>NZ_OZ336860.1:787500-5587500 GCF_976987115.1 Pseudomonas fjordensis | reverse complement strand
ATTCGGCACCGTGTAGGCGCTCAGGTCGCGGGTTGGCCGGGCGACCGGGGTGGCGACGGTGGTCAAGCCACTGCTGGTAGAGGCGGTGGCTGGCGGTGTGCTGGGCGGGGTTCCCGTCGAGGTGCCGGTCACTTGACGTGGCGCAGGCGCGCGTGCCGTTGTCGACTGTCTGAAGACAGGCCGTAGTGGCCCTGCACGCACACCCTTGATACCGGTTGTAGCCAGTAGGAAATCAATATAAAGCGTCTGCGCCAGGCCGGGATTTTTCATGAGCTTGGGCAACAGTTTTCTGTTGGCGCGCAAAGCGATTAAAGCGGCTTTGCTCAGATGAGTAGTGGTGCTTGCGACCTTGCCGGCACCTGGCAAAAAATCCAGGAATACCATTCCCACTTCGACGCCAAACGTGGCCTTATTGATGAACGATTGCTTGGCCACTTCTGCACTGCTGACGGATTGATGGTCTGCCTTGTCGACGATCATCTGAACGTTTTGCTGGTACAGGTGATCCTGGACATTGCCCCTTATTGGTTTGAGTGAAGAGCCACCGAGCATGACCTTTGTACTTTTGTCGGCTATGTCCAGGACTTTATCGGGCGCCAGGGCGGTGAATGGATTGTTGGGGATATCCCTGACGACCTCGTCGAATTCAGCTACATCATCTTTCTTGACCGGTGATTTTCTGTCCGCGATATAGGCTTTCCACGCGTCTTTTTTCAATAAGGCGTCCATTGCCTTCTGGTCCGCAACTTCGCGAAACGCGATGCCGTCGGGCGCCTTGGGCGTGTAGAGCACCAATGAAGAATCGACCTTGTTGCCAATCACCATCACTCCATGGACCGGCTGTCCGTAGTCGTACAGGGCATTGGCGATAATGTTCTGGCCATCGACTTTGGGGCGGTTGGCGGGGTCGGGGTGGTCCAGGATTGCCGTAACCCATTGCGCTGCGCGTTTGCTGTTCTTGTCTTCGGCGGCCTGCTCTGTATAGGCCGTAGGGTTGAGCTCTGCGAGAAAGGCGTCTTTCTCCATGGCATCGCTCAGGTTGGATTTCCACGCCTCCCGTAGAGGTGAAGGGGCATCAGGTGCCAGTTCTTTTTTAAGCAGCTTGTCGTATTGGCCGCCCACATCTGCAGCCTTGATCAAGGCTTTTAGCTGCTCATCATTGAGTATGATCGGCTTGCCACGGCTATCGCGAATCGGGTTGCCCTGGGTGTCAATCAACGGCAGGGTCAGTGTGATAGTGGTTTTTTTCTGAATACTTCTTGGAAGAAAACCGGTGGGGTTTTTCAGCGCCAGATCCGTCAGTGAAAGCTGTTTTTGTTCTGACGAGGTCGTTACGCGGTTACCCATTATTGACATGGCCACGTCCGCTAGGACGAAGTTGGTCGAATTGTCCCGGGTTGTGGTTTGGTCTATGTTCACCGTTAATTTATCGGCATCAATCTGCGCAGTGGGGTACAGCTTCCTGATAGCCTCGTTCATCCTGTTGCGAGCGAAGTCCGACAGGGACGGGATTTTTTCAAGCAGGGGCAGTAACGCGTCAGTGCTCTTTTTCTCCCACTGTTCCAGTTTCAGGAAGATGGCTTCTTGAGCCGGGGTCAGGTTTTTCAACCACTGCGGTTGTTGTTTTTCGATCAACTTGGCGTTGTAAGCCAACAGGGCATTGGTGCTGTCGAGCTGGTACGACCAGTCGGCGGCGTCATCTATGGCTTGGGCTGACGTCGGGTCTGTCAGTGGGTTGGCTGGTGTAGTGGCTGTCAGTGTCTGGATGAGCTGTTTATTGATTTCCTCTTGCTGGCGCTTGAGCATCCACGGAATGCCCTCTGCCAGTACCTCCGCAGCCACAGGCTCAACGCGCCATGTCAGGTCATCTCCCGAGGGCTGTTCTGTTCGGTTTTGCAGCGCCAACGGCAGCGTTTGCAACAACAGTTCGGCCTCTACTCCACCGTCATCAAGGCGCTTGGCCAATGCTTCGCGGGCTTGGGCGGGTGTGGCGAACTCCTCGAACCCTTTACTGGGGGTATACAGAACCACCGGGCCGTGGCTGTCGTCGAGCGCCAAGGACCGACCTTTAGGCCATGCGGGCTCAGTCGCGAAGGAGCCGTCGGTCTGGGTGATGAGGAAGGTCCCCGCCAGCAGTGCACCCCGTTCAGTACCGTCATCCACGGTGAGTGGGTACACCCCAGGGCGGGCACCGTCAGCAAAGGCATTTTCCCGCGCGGCCAAGGTGGGGTATTGCAGCGCCGTGTCGATCAGTTGTTTGCTCGCCGGGCTCAAGGTGCCATCGTTGGCGCGCGCTGCGGCCACGGTTGCCAGTTGCTGCTTGTACAAGGCCAACAGTTCGTTCTGTGGTGTGGTTCGCACGTGCGGGTTGTGCGGGCTTTGGCGAGGTGTGGTCCAGAACTTCTGTTGCGTGGTCGCGTATTGGACGATGCGCTGGGCAATCGTGTGCAGTGAGTGCGCAGGGGTAATCAGGGTGGGCGGCGCACCGGTGCTGCCTCGGGTGAAAAAATCCCCGTATAGGTTGTTGCCTTCGCCTGCTTTTTTCCCCGGGTTACGCAGCTGTTCCTGGATTTCTTTATGCAGTGCGTCGAGAAAGGGTTCTACCGACAGCGTTTTTATACTGCCATCGTTTTGCTTGCCCCAACGCTTGAAGGTGAGGTCTGCAACATTGAGGTGGGGCTGGTCAGGAAACAGTGTGGCCAGTTGTTGCTGCAGGAAAGTCTTGAAGTTCGGTTGCTCTTTGTAGAGCTGCTGTATCGCATGGGCGGCTTCATTGTGTTGCTCTATGAGACTGCTATTGCGTGGAGGTGTGACGGTGGCAGGTGGCGTACTTGGCGAATCGGGTACAGGCAAGTCGTCTGGTGCGTAGGTCGAAGACGCTACGACCGGGGCGGCCTGGCTTTTTTCTAGCTGGGGTGTCGGTGTTCCGGCAGGTTGGGGAAAGGGTTGATGCTGATCCAAAGGTTTTTGGACTGTAGAACTGGCTGGCGCAAGCATAGAAACAACCTCATCACTTAATGGAAATGGTGTCGTTACGGTCCTTGTAAGTCGCCAGGTAAGTGATGGGGTATGGTCGGTTGGTTCCGGTTGCAAATGTAAGGAAAGAGGTATGCCCGGTGTCAGGGCATTGGATAAAAATCAGGGCTGAAACGCACCGATGAATATCGCCGGGTCTACCCGGGCATCGTTGAGGCTGACGTTCCAGTGCATATGCGGCCCGGTCGCACGGCCTGTCGAGCCAACCTTGCCCACCACTGCGCCGCGTACCAGTTGCTGGCCCACCTTCACGTCGATTTTGGACATATGGCAGAACATGCTGATAAAGCCCTGGCCGTGGTCGACGAACACCGTGTTGCCGTTGAAGAAGTAATTGCCCACCAGGATCACCTTGCCGTTCGCAGGCGTCTTGATCGGCGTACCGGCCGGTACCGCGAAGTCCAGGCCCGAGTGCGGGTTGCGCTCTTCACCGTTGAAGAAGCGCCGCACGCCAAACTTGCTCGACAGCGGCCCGCTCACCGGTTTATCCAGCACCAGGTTGCTCGGCAGGTTCGGGCTGAAACTGCGGTAAGCCTTGATCTGCACGGCCAGCTCATTTTCGATGCGCTTGAGCTGGGCCGGGTCGGGGTTGACCTGGCTTTTGTTTTTCAAGGTGATGCGCTGTTCCGGGTACTTCTTGTAGCCGACGATAAACGGCAGGTTGCGCCCACCGCTGCTGATGCGCTCGTTACCGGGCTTGACCGTCAACGGGATGCCGACAATCGCCAGCCAGTTGTCCTGCTCCTTGACCACCAGCACCGGCTTGCCCTGGTAGGTGGCTTTCGGCGCTGTGGCCGAAGGGCCTAGTTCGACGACGGCCACGCCGCCAGGCACCGGTTTGTTCAGGGTTCGCGTGATGTAGCTGTCGGCGTGGGCGTTAAACGTGAGGCACAACAGCATCAACAGGCTCAGTAGGCGTGGCATCGATCAATCCAATAATGAAAGGGTGACGGGTGTCAGGTGGTTGTCTTCCACCCGCACTTGCAATTGGCCTTCACCCAGGCGCGCGGTGAGGCGCTGGCCGGTGTGGGTTTGTGCGGCGTTGCGAATCGCCTGGCCGCGCTCGTCCAACAGGATGCTGTAGCCACGGCCCAGGGTTGCCAGCGGGCTGACCACCTGCAACGTCTGCACCTGGCTCTGCAGTTGCAGGCGCCGCGCCTTGAGACCTTCGCGCATGGCGCGGGGCAGGCGTTCGGCGAGGCTGTCCAGGCGTTGGCGCAAGAGGGCCAGTTGACGGCCCGGGTGCTGGCCGGCGAGGCGGGTCTCCAGGCGGATCAAGCGCTCGCGACGGGTATTGAGGCTGCGCTCAAACGCACGGCGCAAGCGCATGTCCAGGTCATCCAGGCGCTGGGCCTGTTGGCGCAAGCGCTCACCAGGGTGACGCAAGCGGCGGGCCATGCCTTCCAGGCGCAGGCGGCTGTGGCTCAGGCGGTTGCGCATCAGCATCACCAGGCGCCGCTGCAGGTTCTCTACCTGGCGCACCAGGTGGCTGGCGTCCGGGGCGAGCAACTCAGCGGCGGCGGAGGGGGTAGGGGCGCGGACGTCCGCCACGAAGTCGCTGATGGACACATCGGTTTCATGGCCGACGGCACTGACGATAGGGGTAACGCAGGCATCGATTGCGCGGGCCACGGCTTCTTCGTTGAAACACCAGAGGTCTTCCAGGGAGCCGCCGCCACGGGCCAGGATCAGCGCGTCGAAACCGCGTGCGTCGGCGAGTTTCAGCGCCCGCACAATCTGCGCGATCGCTTCGCGGCCTTGCACAGCTGTGGGAATCAGGGTCAGTTCAATGTTCGGCGCACGCCGGCTGAACACGCTGATGATGTCGCGAATCACCGCACCGGTGGGCGAGCTGATAATGCCAATGCGCCGAGGATGCACCGGCAGCGCCACTTTGCGTTCGGCACTGAACAGGCCTTCGGCGCTGAGTTTTTCCTTCAAAGCATCAAAGGCCAGGCGCAGTGCACCATCCCCGGCCGGCTCCACGGTGTCGAGGATCAGTTGGTAATCGCCACGGCCCTCGAACAACGAGACCTTGCCACGCACCTTCACCGCCAGGCCGTCCTTCAACGCCTGGCGTACCCGCGCCGCGTTATTGCGAAACAGCGCGCAACGCACCTGGGCGCCACTGTCCTTGAGCGTGAAATACACATGGCCGGAAGCCGGGCGGGCGAGGTTGGAGATCTCGCCTTCCACCCAGATATTGGTGAATACGTCTTCCAGCAACACCCGCGCACGGCCGTTGAGCTGGCTGACAGTCAGGACTTCGCGGTCCAGGCCCAAACGGGCAAAAGGATCTTTAATCATGGGCGGCAGTTTATAGGCATTCGTGCAGGGTTTGACAGAATTGCTCCACCAACGCGTTCGGCGCTTGCGCGCAGGCCAGCGCTACGGTGCTGTGGCAGTCCGGGTCGGCCAAGGGCAAAAAATGCACATGGGGCGGGGCAATGTCCTGCATGGATTTTGGTAACAAGGCAATACCGAAACCGGCCTGGATCAATTGCAACTGCGTGGTCTTGCGCGACATCACCCGCGCCGCCTTGGGGAAAAAACCGGCGCGCATGCACAATTCGGCTGACAGATAACTCAGCCCGCCGCGCTGAGGGTGGGGGATCGAGATAAACGCTTGGTCCTTGAGTTGCGCCAACTCCACCGCTGCGTCGCCGCGTGCCAACGGGTGGCCCGTCGGCACCGCCAGCGCCAACGGCTCGGTGTACAAAGGCACCACGCGCACGCCTTCGCGCTGGCGCAACACCGGCAACCGCAGCAGGCCGACGTCCAGGCGCCCCTCGGCGATTTCTTCCAGTTGGGCTTCGGAGGAGAGCTTGACGATATCCATCGACACACCCGGACAGTGCTCCAGCCACATGCTGATGCCTTGCAGTAACGCGCCGCTCATCGGCACGGTGCTTGAATGGCTCAGGCGCAAGGTGCCGAGCTGGCCCTGGCCCACTTGCGTCGCCAGGTCGCTGGCCTTGAGCAACTCACTCAGCAGGTTGCGCGCTCGTGGGTAGAAGGCTTCGCCGGCGGCCGTCAGCCGTGGCTGGCGTGCAGTGCGTTCGAACAGCGGGGTTTGCAGGTGGGATTCCAGCGCCTTGATCTGCCGACTCAACGCCGATTGCGCCACGAACAGACGTTCGGCCGCGGCACTGAAGCTGCCGCTGTCGGCGATTTCGACGAAATAACGCAGTTGGCGAGTGGAGATCACAAGTCATGCCTTTTTGAGATGGGTGGCAAGCTTTGAAGATATTAGTCGCAACGCTCGTCGATGGCTAAAGTGAGTGGCATCTGAAATAGAAGGAATAAGTCATGAGCCCGGTTGAGCTGATGAGCCAGTGGTCGTTCGGCGGTGTTGATTGGTTGGTGATCGGCCTGGGCGTGACGGTGGCTTACATCGTGTTCGGCATTGCCGGATTCGGCACCGCGCTGGTGGCGGGGCCGATCCTGATTTTATTCATGCCGCTGTCGAAGATCATCCCGTTGCTGGTGCTTCTGGACTTTGTCGCGGCGTTTGGCGGCCTGTTGCAAACCCGGCGCGATGTGAACAAGCCGGAACTGTTGCGGTTGCTGCCCTGCATGGCCATCGGCTGCACCTTGGGGGTGGTGTTTTTGCTTAACCTGCATTCGGACCTGTTGCTGTTGTTGATGGGGCTGTTTATCAGCGCCTACGCGATTTACAGCCTGGCGGTGAAAGCACGGCCGACTCAGTTGGCGGCGGGGTGGTCGATTCCCATGGGCACTGTGGGTGGCCTGTTTGGTGCGCTATTTGGCAGTGGCGGCTTTTTATATGCGATCTATCTCAATAGCCGTTTGCCCAAGGACGCTGCGCGGGCTACGCAAAGCGCGCTGATCAGTTGCAGCACGGTTGTGCGTTTGAGTCTGTTCCTGATTGCCGGGGTGTATGCCGATTGGCCGTTATTGATATTGGCGGTTTGCCTGTTGCCAGCGATGGCCCTGGGGCTGTGGTGTGGGCGCAGGCTGACGATGCGGCTGTCCCGTGAGGCGTTCGTGCGGTTGGTGACCTGGCTGGTATTGGCCAGTGGTATTGCGTTGATCGGGCGGTATTTGAGTACTTGACCTCATTTTTTCAGGGATTAAGCTGCCAGCCTTCAGGGCCTCTTCGCGAGCAAGCCCGCTCCCACAGTTGACCGCATTTAATCCTGCAGGATCGCGGTCGAATGTGGGAGCGGGCTTGCTCGCGAAGGCGTCAGACGGCACACCGCAGGACTCCCATGAATTCCCAAAGCATCCTTGTCCCGAAAATCTCCACCTTACCCGTCCACGAACCCCGCGCCCGGGCAATCGTGCGCTGGCTGGTGCGCAAGAACATCATCAAGGAAGAGCTCACCACCTGCGGCCGCACCGGCAACCGCATGGGCTATGCCCTGGCCGATGGTGCCCGCGCCGTGGTGCTGCACCCCGAGGCGCTGCCATTCAACGAGCCGGTCAACGGTTTGGAGATCATCTACAAGCGGTGCATCTATACCCCGGCCAAGGGTTTTCTCGAAGAAGCCGGCTGCCCGGAGTGCCTCAAGGAAGTCGGCGAGGCGCTGTTTGAAAGCCTGGAAGACTGGATGCCCGGTCACACCGATAACTTCACTTGCCCGCTGTGTGGGCATGAAGACGACATCAACGGCTTTCTATTCCTGCAGGAATGCGGGTTTTCCAACCTGGGCTTCATCTTCAACAACTGGGCGGAGGCGGGCTTCAAGCAGAGCTTTATCGACGAGTTTGCCGACTGGTTGGACCAGAAGATTGCCTGGGTCAAAGTTGAGCTGTAGGAGCGAGCTTGCTCGCGAAAATCGTCAACGATAACGGGGTGAGTCTGATTTAACGCGGTGCCTTTGCCTCCTTCGCGAGCAAGCTCGCTCCTACAGAAAAAGCGGCGCGTTTTCTCCATCTATCAGTATTACCAAGTTTGTCAGAGTTTTACATTGAGCCCGGCAGGGTGCATGTATATAATGGCGCGCTTCCATTTTCCCGCTCGGGAGCCCCCGCGATGCTGCGTATCAGCCAAGAAGCTCTGACATTCGACGACATTCTCCTAGTGCCCGGTTATTCCGAGGTGCTTCCTAACGAAGTCAGTCTCAAGACCCGCCTAACCCGTGGCATCGAGCTGAATATTCCCCTGGTTTCTGCTGCCATGGACACCGTCACCGAAGCCCGTTTGGCAATCGCCATGGCTCAGGAAGGCGGCATCGGCATCATCCACAAGAACATGACCATCGAGCAGCAAGCTGCCGAAGTGCGCAAGGTCAAGCGTTACGAAGCCGGCGTGGTGAAAGATCCGATCACCATCGAAGCTGACGCCACCGTGCGTGACCTGTTCGAACTCACTCGCATGCACAACATCTCCGGCGTCCCGGTGCTGCACGATGGCGACCTGGTCGGCATCGTCACTTCCCGTGACGTGCGTTTCGAGAACCGCCTTGAAGTCACCGTCCGTGAAGTGATGACGCCTAAAGAGCGCCTCGTCACCGTCAAGGAAGGCGCCGACAAGAACGATGTGCGCGAACTGCTGCACAAGCACCGCATCGAGCGCGTGCTGATCGTCGACGACAAATTCGCCCTCAAAGGCATGATGACCGTCAACGACATCGAAAAAGCCAAGGCTTACCCGCTGGCCAGCAAGGATGACCAAGGTCGTCTGCGTGTTGGCGCTGCAGTCGGCACCGGTAAAGACACCGGTGATCGCGTCTCGGCGCTGGTCGCTGCTGGCGTTGACGTGGTGGTGGTCGACACCGCCCACGGCCACTCCAAAGGCGTGATCGACCGCGTGCGCTGGGTCAAGCAGAACTTCCCTGACGTGCAGGTGATCGGCGGCAACATTGCCACCGGCGCTGCCGCCAAGGCCCTGGCCGAAGCGGGCGCCGATGCAGTCAAGGTCGGTATCGGCCCAGGCTCCATCTGCACCACGCGCATCGTTGCCGGTGTGGGCGTGCCGCAGATCAGCGCCATCGCCAACGTTGCCGCTGCCCTTGAAGGCACAGGCGTACCGTTGATCGCCGACGGCGGCATCCGTTTCTCCGGTGACCTGTCCAAGGCCATCGTTGCCGGTGCCTCCTGCGTGATGATGGGCTCGATGTTTGCCGGTACTGAAGAGGCGCCGGGCGAGATCGAACTGTTCCAGGGCCGTTCGTACAAGGCTTACCGTGGCATGGGTTCGCTGGGCGCCATGTCCCAGGCGCAAGGCTCTTCCGACCGTTACTTCCAGGACTCTTCGGCAGGCGCCGAGAAGCTCGTACCGGAAGGCATCGAAGGCCGTGTGCCGTACAAAGGCACCCTGAGCGCGATCATCCACCAACTGATGGGCGGCCTGCGTTCCTCGATGGGCTACACCGGCAGCGCCAACATCGAAGAAATGCGCACCAAGCCAGAGTTCGTGCGGATCACCGGCGCCGGCATGGCTGAATCCCATGTTCACGATGTGCAGATCACCAAGGAAGCGCCAAACTACCGTGTAGGTTGAGCCTTCCAGCAAAATGTTAAGTAACCGGGGCTGTTCTTCAGCCCCGAGTTGTTTCTGATTCATTAGACGAGACTGACTTCATGGCCCTCGACATTCACGCCCACCGCATCCTGATCCTCGACTTCGGTTCCCAGTACACCCAGCTGATCGCCCGCCGCGTGCGTGAAATCGGCGTGTACTGCGAACTGCACCCGTTCGACATGGACGATGAAGCGATCCGCGAATTCGCACCTAAAGGCGTCATTCTCGCCGGTGGCCCCGAGTCCGTTCACGAAGCCAACAGCCCGCGCTGCCCGCAGGCGGTATTCGACCTGGGCGTGCCGGTGTTCGGCATCTGCTACGGCATGCAGACCATGGCCGAGCAACTGGGCGGCAAGGTTGAAGGTTCCGAGCTGCGTGAATTCGGTTATGCCCGTGTCGACGTGGTCGGCAAGAGCCGCCTGCTGGACGGTATCGAAGACCACATCGACGCCGACGGCCTGTTCGGCCTCGACGTGTGGATGAGCCACGGTGACAAGGTCACCAAGATGCCGGAAGACTTCCACATCCTGGCCAGCACCCCGAGCTGCCCGATCGCTGGCATGTTCAGCGACGAGCGTCGTTACTACGGCGTTCAGTTCCACCCGGAAGTGACCCACACCAAGCAAGGCGGGCGCATCCTGTCGCGTTTCATCCTCGACATCTGCGAGTGTGAAGCCCTGTGGACCCCGTCGAAAATCGCTGAAGACGCCATCGCCCAAGTGCGCGCCCAGGTCGGCACCGACAACGTGCTGCTCGGCCTGTCCGGCGGCGTTGACTCCTCGGTGGTGGCGGCCTTGCTGCACAAAGCCATCGGCGACCAGCTGACCTGCGTATTTGTCGACAACGGCCTGCTGCGCCTGCACGAAGGCGAGCAAGTGATGGCCATGTTCGCTGAGAACATGGGCGTCAAGGTGATCCGCGCCAACGCTGAGGACCAGTTCCTCAACAACCTGGCCGGCGAGTCCGACCCGGAGAAGAAGCGCAAGATTATCGGCCGCACCTTCATCGACGTATTCGATGCCGAGTCCACCAAACTGGACAACATCAAGTACCTCGCCCAGGGCACCATCTACCCCGACGTGATCGAGTCGGCCGGCGCCAAGAGCGGCAAGGCCCACGTGATCAAGTCCCACCACAACGTGGGCGGCCTGCCTGAGGAAATGAACCTCAAGCTGGTAGAACCGCTGCGCGAACTGTTCAAGGACGAAGTCCGCCGTCTGGGCCTGGAACTGGGCCTGCCGTACGACATGGTCTACCGCCACCCATTCCCAGGCCCGGGCCTGGGCGTGCGTATCCTGGGTGAAGTGAAGAAGGAATACGCCGACCTGCTGCGTCGCGCCGACCACATCTTCATCGAAGAACTGCGCAAGGCCGACTGGTACCACAAGGTGAGCCAGGCATTCGTGGTGTTCCAGCCGGTGAAATCGGTTGGCGTTGTCGGCGATGGCCGCCGTTACGCGTGGGTTGTTGCACTGCGTGCCGTAGAGACGATCGACTTCATGACAGCGCGTTGGGCACACCTGCCTTACGAACTGCTGGAGACGGTCAGCGGCCGGATTATCAATGAGATCGAAGGTATTTCCCGCGTGACTTATGACGTGTCGAGCAAGCCGCCGGCGACGATTGAGTGGGAGTAAAGCTGTATAGTAACTATTTGATTTTATTTTAAAAAATAAAATTGAATAGTTATGTTTGATACGTCATCAATGGCGTTTTTAATGGCGCCCATCGTACGTATTTGAGAGAGCTAGATCGATACCATGTCCCGGACAAGGAATGCCGGCATGGTATCGAAAACGCTTAGCAGCGCAGATGTCAGCAATAACTGTTTGCCCATCTCCCCTAGGGTGTTGGCGTGTGTTTTGAATAACGTCACGCGCAGCCTTCAACCCGCGCAGATTTCGGGCTAGAAGTTATCAATCGCGTTGCACATCGACACCTTCCCCGCTGGCTGCGGTTGGGTCATGGCCCACTGCTTGCCGCCCGCCTCCAATTCATCCAGCTGGAACGAACAGTCCGCCGACATGGTGGCCTGCACCATGTAGTCCACGCCGGGCCGAGGCACGAAGGTCATGGTCTTGGCACACTGCCGGGAATATTGCAGGCGCCCCAGATAATGGAACGCGATCGGCTTGTTCGCCGGCACCACCAGCTCCGACGAGACCGCACCGGCCCACGAAAAGATCGGTCCGGGAATGCCGAGGTTTTCGCCGTTATGGTCGGGGAAGCCGGGTTTCGCCGACGCCATTACCCCCGCGCCGGGCACGTTCCAGTCGAGGCAATCACGCCCCGGCACGGCGCGCACCAGGCCGTCGGTGAGCAGGCGGATACGCGCGGTCTCGCCACTCTGCGGGGGCTCGTAGCCGGTGGACAGCGAACGCACGTTCGCCACTTGGCCGCAGCCGCCGAGCGCTAGCAGCAGCACGGCGGGGATTACAGGCAACAGTCTCATCAGGCATTGACTCGTAGGGGGAAGTTAAGGCTGGCGGCAGTTCTGGTTGACCGACAGATGTGGCGCCGGCTCATAGCTCACGCGCTGCAAACCATCGGCGTCCTGGAACAGAAAGTATTTGACGCGACAGTCCTTGAACATCGCTGAGTAACCCTCCGCCCGGAAGCCTTGGCCATCGACCTGTTTGGTCACGGTATTGGTGCGGCTGACCACCGCGAGCACCTTCTGATAGCTGTCGCCCATGTTTACCCCAGGCTCGCCGGTGATCGCGGCCGAGGAGGCGCAACCGCCCAGCGCTGTTGCCGCCAGGGCCAATGCGGCGCCATACAGTCCGTTGCGTAGATTGTTCATTCCCTGTGTCCTTTTAGTAATGGGTTAACGGCGGCCGTCGCACACCGGCGATTCGCCAACGCGGCCTTGCTTGCACAGGTCCAGATCGTCCGTGCGGATAAAACCCGCATCCTTCATGCAGTAGAAGCGCGTCAGCACCACATCAATCGGCGACTTGTCGCCAACGCCATCAAGATTGGTATACCCGCAAGCCCGCATTGCGTCATCGACGCCCTGCTGGGAGACGCCCTTCTTTTTCCATTGGGTGTAGTCCCCTGGCGGCGGTTGAAAAGGGGTACAGCCCCCAACTGCTACCAGAAGGCTCAGGCCCAACCACTGATTTCGAGTCAGCAACATCACATGCTCCATGTCCATGAGCGCCCCGGACTGTGCCTGATTACCGGCGCCCGTCACACACCGCAGACTCACCAATACGACCGAGCTTGCACATGTCCAAGTTATCTTTGCGTTTGTAGCCCGCGTCTTTCATGCAATAGAAATTCATTAACCTCACATCGATTGGCGACCTGTCTCCTGCGCCATCAACATTGGTATATCCGCACGCACGCATCGCAGCAATGATCCCGGTCTGCGAGACGCCCTCCTTGTACCATTTTGTGTAATCCGGAGGCGGCGGTTGAAAGCCCCTTCCCGTGCAGCCAACCAGTAACACAGCGCAAAAACTCAGCAACAGGCTCCTAGTGGACATGGCGTTCTTCCTTATGGGTTGACTCGGATAAGTGTGAGACGCCGTAGGGTGAGTCGCTCTAGAAGGGTTTGCAAGCGGCCCCGGCATCCTCATAGCGGTTATGCACTGTTTGATTGCCGTCCAGCACGTTCAGTCATTCCCATAGGCGAGCGTGTTTCAGCTTATGAAGTATGTTTATGTTCGAGTGGGAATGATGGGGCGTCCGGCATTGTCCGGCACGATCTAGCATCAAATGCCCTGGAGCCCGCGTAATAGCGGGCTTTTGGCTTTTTGGGTCTGGCAAATTCTGGCAGCTTTGTGCATCGCCAAGCACCTTGTGTCTTTTTGCTGACGGATTACCGGCGGCCTTCGCAAACGGGTGATTCGCCGATGCGGCCTTCCTTGCAAAGGTCAATGTTATCTGTGCGCTTGAAACCTGCGTCTTTCATGCAATAAAACCGCGTGAGCACCTGGTCAATCGGGGTTTTGTCGCCCGTCCCTATCAGGTTGGTATAGCCGCATGTGGTCATGGCGTGTTTGACGCCCTCTTCAGACACCCCGATCTTCTTCCAATTGGTAAATTCCGGCGACGGTGGTTGAAAGCCTCTGCCGGTGCAGCCGATCAATAGCAACGCGTACATACTCGACACCAAGCTCTTCCTGAACATCGTATTCTCTCCCTTGGTTTGACTCGGATAATGTGTACGACGTCTGCGCAACAGTTAATGCAGTCACTACGAAGAAGGTTTTTCGTGAAGGGTATTTTTCGTGGTGTCAGTTGGTTTCACGGCTTACGCTTACCGCCGCGCCACATCCGAAAAGTAAAACTTATCCAACGTATGCCGCGACTCGGTGTACTCGAACTGCCTTCCATCCTGCAAAAACGTCTGGTTGCTCACCACAATCACATGGCTTTGCCCATCCAAATCCAGATGCGCCTGGTCGTCCTTGCTGCGCGGCAAGGCTTCGATGGTGCGTTGCGCGTAGCTGATCTGCAACTGCAGCGTTTGCTCGATAAACGCGTAGATCGACTGCTCGGCGATGTCGCGGTCCAGGCCGGGAATCAGGTCGCTGATGAAGTGGTTGATGTCCAGGATCACCCGTTTGCCACCGATGCGGCGTACCCGTTTGATGCGCGTGATCAGGGTGCCGGGCTCGGCCTCGATGTGTTGCAGCAGTGAGCCTTCCAACGGGATCTGGGTGAACTCGACCACCTCGGTGCGTACGTCATCACCCAGGTCGGCGTGGGTCTCGTGGAAGCTGACGATGCCGCCCAGTTGGAACTCAATCGGGTTGGGCGACAACACAAAGGTGCCCTTGCCGTGGATTTTTTGTGCAAAGCCACGTTCCTGCAACTGTTCGATGGCGCGCCGCACGGTGCCACGGCTGGCCTGGTAGGCGTCCATCAGTTCGGTTTCGGAGGGAAGGCGCGTACCGCGCTGCAGGCGTTCGGTGGTGATGCTGGCAAGCAGATCCGTATAGATCTGGTTGTATTTGCTCATGGGATGGCTCTTGCCCGGCGTTATGAAGGTGGACTGCGCGTTCAAGGCAGGAACCATAGTGGCAGAGGTGGGGTTTGTCCATTGGACAGCGGTGCGAGCTGGGGAAAAATCTGACAGAAAGCTCGCAGGCATAAACAAAAGTGTAACTCGTACAGACGAGTTGTTGATTTAACTCGTACAGACGAGTACTTTTCCCTTCTCGGCGTGCTGCCAACGACTGCCACCCATAAAAACAATCACAGTGGAAAACGAGCATGAGCCACGACTATTCAACGATTGCCCGCGAGATTCTCGACAACCTCGGGGGCCGCGAAAACCTTGAGCAAGCCGCCCATTGCGTGACCCGCCTGCGCCTGGCACTCAAGGACCCCAGCCTGGTCAACAGCAGTGCGCTGAACCAGGTCGACCTGGTCAAAGGGTCGTTCTTTACCGGTGGCCTGTTCCAGGTAGTGATCGGCCCCGGCGAAGTGGAAAAGGTCTACGCCGCCCTGCGCGAACTGACCGGCCTGGCCGCCTCCACCATCGCCGACGTGAAGAAAGCCGGCGGCGACAAGACCAACCCCATGCAGCGCCTGGTGCGGGTGTTCTCCGATGTGTTCATGCCGATCCTGCCAGCGTTGATCATCGCCGGCCTGTTGATGGGCGTGAACAACCTGATGGGCGCCAAGGGCATGTTCATCGAAGGCAAGACGCTGCTGGAGGCCTACCCGAACCTGGATGGCCTGTGGAGCCTGATCAACCTGATGGCCAACACCTCCTTCGTGTTCCTGCCGGCGCTGGTGGGCTGGTCGGCGGCCAAGCGGTTCGGCGGCAGTGAAATCCTCGGCATCGTGCTGGGCCTGATGCTGGTGCACCCCGACCTGCTCAACGCCTGGAACTACGGCAAGGCGGTCGCCGGCCTCGACGGCCAGAGCCTGCCGTACTTCGATATCTTCGGCTGGTTCCAGATCGAGAAGGTGGGTTACCAGGGGCAGATCCTGCCGATCCTGATGGCCGCCTTTGTCATGAGCGTGATCGAAAAATGGCTGCGGGCGCGGGTGCCGAATGCCATTCAACTGCTGGTCGTGCCGATCACCACCATCGTCGTCACCGGCGTGCTGGCCTTGGCGATCATCGGCCCGGTGACCCGTCACCTTGGCATTCTGATTACCGAGGGTTTGGTGACGCTGTTCGAGATCGCCCCGATGATCGGCGGCGCGATTTTCGGCCTGCTCTACGCGCCGCTTGTGATCACCGGCATGCACCACATGTTCCTGGCCGTCGATCTGCAGCTTATCTCTACCCAGGGCGGCACTTTTATCTGGCCGATGATCGTCATGTCCAACCTGGCCCAGGGCAGCGCCGCCCTCGGAGTGTTCTACATGACCCGCAACGCGCGGGACAAAAGCATGGCCTCGACCTCGGCGATTTCCGCTTACTTCGGCATCACGGAGCCGGCGATGTTCGGGGTGAACCTACGCTTCAAGTTTCCGTTCTATGCCGCGCTGCTGGGCTCGGCGCTGGGCAGCATTTTCCTGTCGTTGAACAAGGTGCAGGCCTCGGCCATCGGCGTCGGCGGGTTGCCCGGGTTTATCTCGATCGTGCCGAGCGCCATTCCGATGTTCGTGATTGGCATGGTCGTGGCGATGGTCGTGCCTTTTGCGCTGACGTGCATGTTGAGCATGAAGATCGTTCGGCCTGGTTACCGGGTCGCCTGAAGATCGCTATCGCAGGCAAGCCAGCTCCCACAGTGATTTGTGAACACATTCAAGTGTGGGAGCTGGCTTGCCTGCGATGAGGCCAGAAGGGCCAGCACCCAACTCTACTGAAGGAACCCACCATGCAAACCTGGCAACACTCGGTGATCTACCAGATCTACCCCAAAAGCTTCCACAGCCACGCGGGTAACGCCACCGGTGACCTGTTGGGCATCGTGGACAAACTCGACTACCTCAAGTGGCTGGGCGTGGATTGCCTGTGGGTTACGCCGTTCCTGCGCTCGCCCCAGCGCGACAACGGCTACGACATCAGCGACTACTACGCCATCGACCCCAGCTACGGCACCATGGCCGATTGCGAGCTGCTAATCAGCGAAGCCGCCAAGCGTGGCATCAAGCTGATGCTCGACATCGTGGTCAACCACACCTCCATCGAACACGAATGGTTCCAGCAGGCGCGCAGCAGCCTCGACAACCCCTACCGCGACTTCTACATCTGGCGCGACCAGCCGAACAACTGGGAGTCCAAGTTCGGCGGCTCGGCCTGGGAATACGAAGCGCAGACCGGCCAGTACTACCTGCACCTGTTCGACCACACCCAGGCCGACCTCAACTGGGACAACCCCCAGGTGCGCGCCGAAGTGTTCAAGATGATGCGCTTCTGGCGCGACAAAGGCGTGGGTGGGTTCCGCCTGGATGTGATCAACCTGATCTCCAAGCCCGCCGATTTCCCCGAGGACAACAGCGATGGCCGCCGCTTCTACACCGACGGCCCGAACGTGCATGAATACCTGCAGCAAATGCACCGCGAAGTCTTTGAAGGCCATGACCTGATCAACGTGGGCGAGATGTCATCTACTCGCCTGGAGCACTGCATTCGCTACTCGAATCCAGCGTCTAAAGAACTGTCGATGACGTTTAACTTCCATCACCTGAAAGTCGATTACCCCAACCTGCAAAAGTGGGTGAAGGCCGACTTCGACTTCCTGCAACTCAAGCAGATTTTGTCCGACTGGCAGATGGGCATGCAGGCCGGTGGCGGCTGGAATGCGTTGTTCTGGTGCAACCACGACCAGCCGCGGGTGGTTTCGCGTTTTGGTGACGACGGCGAATACCGCGTGGTCTCGGCCAAGATGCTCGCCACGGCGCTGCACTTTCTGCAGGGCACGCCGTATGTGTATCAGGGCGAAGAGCTGGGCATGACCAACCCCGGCTTTGACAGCATCTCGCAATACCGTGATGTGGAAACCCTGAACATCTTCCGGCTCAAGCGCGATGCGGGCGAGTCCGAAGCCTCGAGCATGGCGGCGATCATACAGAAGTCCCGCGACAACGGGCGCACGCCCATGCAGTGGAGCACTGAAGCGAATGCGGGGTTCAGTCGCGGTGAACCCTGGATCGGCATCCCCGCCAATGCCGCGCAGATCAACGTCGAAAGCCAGATGGATGACCCCGATTCAGTGCTGCATCACTACCGCAGGCTGATCGACTTGCGCCGTCGCGAACCACTGATACAGCAAGGTGTTTACCGCCCGTTGCTGCAAGACCATCTCCAGGTCTGGGCGTACCTGCGTGAAGGCCATGGCGAGCGCCTGTTGGTAGTCAACAACTTCTATGGATCACCGTGCGAGATCCAACTGCCCGAAGGCGTGATCAACGCCGCGAACGAGCAACGCCTGCTGATCAGCAACTACCCCGATTGCCCACCGCGCACGAGCACGCTGGTGCTACGCCCTTATGAATCCTTCGTGCTGCACCTGACGGGTTGAAACACCCCCTGTAGGAGCGAGCTCGCTCGCGAAGATCGCCAACGAAAACGCGCCCCTCCAGGTGTTGCGTGGAGGCTGCAAGTTCTTCGCGAGCAAGCTCGCTCCTACAGGGGATCGAGTCACGCAAGACCGTAAGAAAAAACAATAAAAATAAAAGGAGCGCTTCATGAAAACAACAATCAAGCTGGGCCTTATGGCGACATGCCTCACGGTGCCTTTCGGCGCCCAAGCCCTGGAGTTTGCCGGGTATTTGCGCAGCGGTGTGGGCACGTCAACCGGAAGTGGCAAGCAGCAATGTTTCCAACTGCCAGGTGCACAAACCAAATACCGCCTGGGTAACGAATGCGAGCAGTACGCCGAGCTGGAACTGCGTCAGGATTTGCTGACCCTCGACGACGGTTCGGTGCTCAGCGTCGATGCCATGGCTTCCCTCTACAACAAGTACGACCGCGCCCTGAAGTTCCAGGGTGAAAACAACGGCTCGGCGCGCATGCCGCAGATATATGCGCAGTGGTCCAACCTGCCCAGCCTCAATGGCGGTTCGCTGTGGGCCGGGCGGCGTTACTACAAGCGTAACGATATCCATATCTCCGACTTCTACTACTGGAACCAGAGCGCCACCGGTGGCGGGATCGAGGACGTGCTGATCGGCGGCTTGAAATACAGCTATGCGCTGTCGCGCAAGGACAACCTGTACCAGAAGGAATACGCCACCCGTCACGACTTCAACGTCGCAGGTTTCAAGACCAACCCCGGTGGCGAGCTGGAACTGGGCTTGAGCTACATCGCCAAGGCCGGTGGGCGTGACACTAACAGCGGCTGGGCGCTGACGGCGCAGCATGTGCAAGCGGCCTTCCTGGGCGGCAAGAACAAGTTTGCCCTGCAGTACGGCGAAGGCCCCGGCACCGGCCTGGGTTACACCGGCAATACCGCGCTGGACAAGAGCAGCAAAAGTTACCGCGCGGTGGAGTTCTTTGATTGGCAAGTGACTCCGCGTTTTGGTGGGCAAGTCGAGGCGGTGTACCAGAAAGATGTGCGCCCAGGGCGTCAGGACCAGAACTGGATGTCCCTCGGCGTGCGCCCGGCGTATGCGCTCAGCGAGCAATTCAAACTGGTCGCTGAGCTGGGGCACGATCAGGTCGAGGCCACAGGCGGTACGCGCAAATTGAGCAAATTTACCTTCGCCCCGACCTGGTCGCCCAAAGGCCCTGAATTCTGGGCGCGGCCGGAAGTGCGGTTGTATTACACCTATGCGTCCTGGAACAAAGCGGCCAAGCGTGCGGCCAATGAGCTGGCGGCGGGCTCGGCGTTGTCCGACACCGGCGCCTATGGCACGGCGCGGCATGGGTCGAACGTCGGTGTGCAGGTCGAATATTGGTGGAAGTAATCCGGTAGTCCCCAATGATTTTTAAAGAACAACACAAACAGGTGAAGTCATGACCACATCTCAACCCCTGGAACTGCTGGCACCCTTGTCCGGGGTTTTGCTGGCGCTGGATCAGGTGCCCGACCCGGTATTTTCCGGCCGCGTGATTGGCGATGGCCTGTGCATCGACCCCACCTCGCAAACCCTCTGCGCGCCGTTGACCGGGGTGATCAGCAACATTCAGGACAGCGGCCATGCGGTCAGTGTCACCGCCGATAATGGTGTGCAGGTGCTGCTGCATATTGGCCTGGATACCGTGAACCTGGCGGGCCAGGGCTTCACCCGGCTGGTCGAGGAGGGCCAGCGGGTGGAGGCCGGGCAGCCGCTGATCGAGTTCGATGCCGACTATGTCGCGCTCAATGCGCGCAGCCTGCTGACCTTGATGCTCATTGTGAGCGGCGAGCCGTTTGTGCCGTTGGTGGCCGGTCAGGCGCTGGTCGAGTCCGGCCAGCCACTGTTGCAGGTCTCACCGGGGCCGATGAAAGCTGAGGTGGACGAGGAGGAGGGCAATGCGTTGTTTTCCAAGCCAGTGACCCTGCCTAATGCCAGCGGCTTGCACGCCCGCCCTGCGGCGGTGTTTGCCCAGGCGGCAAAGGGGTTCAGTTCCAGCATTTTCCTGCACAAGCAAACCTTGAGCGCGAATGCCAAGTCGCTTGTAGCGATCATGGCGTTGCAGACCTCCCAGGGCGACAGCGTGCAAGTGAGCGCGGCGGGGGAAGATGCCGAGGCGGCGATTCAGGCGCTGGTGGCGTTGTTGCTCGAGGGCTGTGGCGAGACGCTGCCGGTAGCGGTCGAGACGATCAACAAACCCGCTGCGCCTGCTTCTTCGGCGTCCGTGTTGCGAGGCATCTGTGCCTCGCCTGGCTCGGCGTTCGGCCAGGTGGTCCAAGTGGCTGAACCGGCGCTTGAGATTCCCGAAGCCGGTGCCGGAGAAACCTTCGAACGTACCGCATTGGCGCGTGGCCTGCGGGCGGCAAACGAGGCGTTGCAAGCGTTGCAGGCCAAGGCGGCCGGCAGCGCCCAGGCCGAGATCTTCCGCGCCCATCAGGAACTGCTTGAAGACCCGACCCTGCTTGAACAAGCCCATAGCCTGCTGGCCGAAGGCAAGAGCGCGGCCTTTGCCTGGAACACGGCCACAGTGGCGACCGCCAGACTCTTCGAAGGCTTGGGTAAAACGCTGCTGGCTGAGCGTGCGGCGGACTTGGCCGACGTCGGCCAGCGCGTACTCAAATTGATCCTGGGCGTTCCAGAGCGGTCCATGGAACTGCCGGAGTGCGCCATCCTGGTCGCTGAACAACTGACACCCTCACAAACCGCCGGCCTGGATACCAGCAAAGTGCTGGGCTTTGTCACGGTCGCCGGGGGCGCTACCAGTCATGTGGCCATCCTCGCCCGGGCCCTCGGCTTGCCATCCCTTTGCGGTGTACCCAGTCAAGTACTGGCCTTGGCCAACGGCAAGCGGGTACTGCTCAATGCCGACAAAGGTGAGCTGCAGCTGGAGCCGAACCTGGCCGAAATCGAACAACTGCAGGCGGTGCGCCAACAGCAAAAGCTGCGGCTGCAGCGTGAAGTGGCACAGGCCTCACAGGCAGCGGTCACCCGCGACGGTCACCACGTCGAGGTCACGGCCAACGTCGCCTCGTTGCATGAAGTGGAGCAGTCCCTGACCCTGGGCGGTGAAGGCGTGGGCCTGCTGCGTTCGGAGTTTCTCTATCTGGAACGCAACCGTGCGCCGAGCGCAGAGGAGCAGGCCGATACCTACAGCGCCATCGCCCGCGCCCTCGGCACTGAGCGCAATCTGGTGGTACGTACCCTGGATGTGGGCGGCGATAAACCCTTGGCCTATGTGCCGATGGACAGCGAGACCAACCCGTTCCTAGGCCTGCGCGGCATCCGCCTGTGCCTGGAACGCCCCGAACTGTTGCGTGAACAGCTGCGTGCGATTCTTGCCAGCGCCGGCTTGGCGCGGCTGCATATCATGTTGCCGATGGTCAGCCTGCTGTCGGAACTGCACCTGGCGCGCAAGATGCTCGAAGAGGAAGCTCAGGCGCTTGGCCTGAGCGAACTGCCCAAGCTGGGCATCATGATCGAAGTGCCGAGCGCGGCGCTGATGGCGGATGTGTTTGCGTCCCATGTGGATTTCTTCTCCATCGGCACCAACGACCTCACCCAGTACACCCTGGCCATGGACCGCGACCACCCACGGCTGGCCAGCCAGGCCGACAGTTTTCACCCGGCCGTCCTGCGCCTGATCGACATTACCGTCAAGGCGGCCCATGCCCACGGCAAGTGGGTCGGCGTGTGTGGTGCGTTGGCGTCCGAAACCATGGCGGTGCCGGTGTTGATCGGCCTGGGCGTGGATGAGCTGTCGGTCAGTGTGCCGCTGATCCCCACCATCAAGGCCACCGTGCGCGAGCTGGACCTGCACGACTGCCAGATCATCGCCCGCCAGGTATTGGGCCTTGAAGAAGCCGACCAAGTGCGCGAGGCCCTGCGCCTGTACCACGCGGCCACCGTTGAAACCTCACCTGTCGTGGAGCACTGAGCATGTTCGAGAAATTGCAGCGGGCGTTCTGGAAAGCCCTGACGCCTGATTTGGTGGCCGAGACGGTTACCGCGTCGACCCCCAGCCTGTTGTCGGCCGAGGTGCTGAGCGCATTGGGCGGGGAGGGCAACGTCACGTCACAGCAGCGCGTGGCACTCACGCGGGTGCGGGTGCAGTTGAAGGAGGGGCAGCGGTTGGATGAGTCTGCGTTGAAGGCGGCGGGTATACCCGCCGTGATGGTACTGCCGGGCGGTGCGGTCCACCTGCTCACCGGCCTCTAAGCCAAGTGAAGATCCAAATGTGGGAGCGGGCTTGCTCGCGAAGGCGGTGTGTCAGTCAGCACATGTATTGACTGATCCACCGCCTTCGCGAGCAAGCCCGCTCCCACATGAGGTATGTGGTGTTTTTATAACTGTGGGGTGTCTTGCGCAGGCTTGGTCTTGTCCACACCCGGCACATGCAGGTTGCCTTCCACCACCTGGTTACCCTCCAATTGCGGCTGGGTCACCCAGGTGAGGATGTCGTAGTAACGCCGGATGTTGGCCACAAAATGCACCGGCTCGCCGCCGCGGGCGTAGCCGTAGCGGGTCTTGCTGTACCACTGCTTCTGCGACAGGCGTGGCAGCATCTTCTTCACGTCCAGCCACTTGTTGGGGTTCAGGCCTTCTTTTTTCGCCAGGATGCGCGCGTCGTCCAGGTGGCCGGTGCCCACGTTATAGGCGGCGAGGGCGAACCAGGTGCGGTCGGGTTCGGCGATCTTGTCGTCCAGCTCATCCTTGATCCGCGCCAGGTACTTGGCGCCGCCCATGATGCTCTGCTTGGGGTCCAGGCGGTTGGACACGCCCATGGCTTGCGCGGTGTTCTGGGTCAGCATCATCAGGCCGCGCACGCCGGTCTTGGACGTGACCGTGGGTTGCCACAGCGATTCCTGATAACCAATGGCTGCCAATAACCGCCAATCGACTTTCTCGGCCTTGGCATAGGCGCGAAAGTGCTTCTCGTACTTGGGCAAGCGTTGTTGCAGGTGCTGGGCAAAGGTGTAGGCACCGACATAGCCGAGGACATCGACATGCCCGTAGTAGCGATCCTTCAGACGCTGCAGGGTGCCATTCTTCTCGACCTTGTCCAGGTAACTGTTGATCTCGTTGAGCAGGCTGTTGTCTTCACCGGCCGCCACCGCCCAGCTCTGGTTGCTGGCATTGCCAAGGTCGAAGGCCACGCGCACATTGGGGAAGTACACCTGGTTCATGGCCACCTCGTTGGAGTCCACCAGGGTCAGGTCGATTTGCCCTTCGTCGACCATGCGCAGCAAATCCACCACTTCAACGGCGTCGGATTCTTCGTACTCGATGGCCGGGTTCTGTTTTTTCAGCGCCGCCAGTTGTTCGGCGTGGGTGCTGCCCTTGAGCACCATGATCTTTTTGCCCACCAGGTCGGCGGCGTTGGTGGGGCGCGATTGGCCGTTGCGGTAGATGATCTGCGGGGTGACTTCAAGGTACGGGTGGGAAAAGCGCACTTGCTGCTGGCGCTGCTCGCTGCTCACCAGGCCGGCGGCGGCGAGTACCGGGCCGTTGGGTTTGCTCAGCTGGTTGAACAGGTCGTCAAGGTTGTCGGCTGTCTCGATTTCCAGTTTCACGCCCAGATCGTCGGCAAAGCGCTTGACCAGTTCGTATTCGAAGCCGGTTTCACCGTTGCGATCCTGGAAATACGTGGCGGGACTGTTGCGAGTGACCACCCGCAATACGCCATCCTCCTTGATTCGCTCCAGTGTGCTGGGTTTATCAACACAGGCACTGAGCATCAGGAAGAGCAAGGTGGCGATGAGCCATTTGACGCATCGCAGGCGCGAAACAGTTGGGAAGAACATCTGCGCAGTATACGCAAACGGCTCACGGCGCCATATCTCGACAGCGGCGCACTTGTCTGCTAGCCAGCGCAAAACTGTGCTGCAGCCCGCAGAAACGGGGCTTGGCGAGGGTTTGTGACGGTTAAAATAACTGCGCCCAATGCCCTGGATAACGCCGTGATCGCAGGCAAAGCGTGCCAACTGACGTTCGGCGGCGGCCACCGGTAGCGTTTCGGGTGCCGTTGGCGAAGGTTTACGCTAGAATGCACGGCCTCAAAGCACACCCCTTCCCGAGGCTGTCCCGAAGATGTTGATCCTGCGCGGCGCTCCTGCCCTTTCTGCCTTTCGCCACAGCAAACTCCTTGAGCAACTGAGCCAGAAGGTTCCAGCTGTTACAGGCCTGTACGCTGAATTTGCTCACTTCGCCGACGTAACCGGCGTCTTGACCGCCGACGAACAGCAAGTGCTGGCACGCCTTCTGAAGTACGGCCCAAGCGTTCCCGTTCAAGAGCCGACTGGCCGCTTGTTCCTGGTTCTGCCGCGGTTCGGCACCATCTCGCCCTGGTCGAGCAAGGCCAGCGACATCGCCCGCAACTGCGGCCTGGACAAAATCCAGCGCCTGGAACGTGGGATCGCCTTCTACGTGGCTGGCCAGTTCAGCGACGCCGAGGCCGAGCTGATCGCCAGCAGCCTGCACGACCGCATGACCCAGATCATCGTCAGCCAGCTGGAACAGGCTGCCGGCCTGTTCAGCCACGCCGAACCCAAGCCGCTCACCGCCATTGACGTACTCGGCGGTGGCCGCGCGGCCCTCGAGAAGGCCAACACCGAGCTGGGCCTGGCCCTGGCCGAAGACGAGATCGACTACCTGGTCAACGCCTTCAACGGCTTGAAGCGCAACCCCCACGACATCGAACTGATGATGTTCGCCCAGGCCAACTCCGAGCACTGCCGCCACAAGATCTTCAACGCCAGTTGGGACATCGACGGCCAAAGCCAGGAAAAAAGTCTGTTCGGCATGATCAAGAACACCTACGTGATGCACAGCGAAGGTGTTCTGTCGGCTTATAAGGACAACGCCTCGGTGATCGTCGGCTCCGTCGCCGGCCGTTTCTTCCCCGACCCTGAAACCCGCCAGTACGGCGCGGTGCAGGAGCCGGTGCACATCCTGATGAAGGTTGAAACCCACAACCACCCGACCGCGATTGCCCCATTCCCGGGCGCTGCTACCGGTTCCGGTGGCGAAATCCGCGATGAAGGTGCCACCGGCCGTGGCGCCAAGCCCAAGGCGGGCCTCACCGGTTTCACCGTGTCCAACCTGCAGATCCCGGGCTTCGAACAGCCGTGGGAAGTGCCGTACGGCAAGCCTGAGCGCATCGTCACCGCGCTGGACATCATGATCGAAGGCCCGCTGGGCGGCGCCGCGTTCAACAACGAATTCGGGCGCCCGGCGCTCACCGGCTACTTCCGGACCTTCGAGCAGTCCATCACCACCCCGCGTGGCGATGAAGTGCGCGGTTACCACAAGCCGATCATGTTGGCCGGCGGCATGGGCAACATCCGTGAAGAACACGTCAAGAAAGGCGAGATTCTGGTTGGCTCCAAGCTGATCGTGCTCGGCGGCCCGGCGATGTTGATCGGCCTGGGCGGCGGTGCGGCTTCTTCCATGGCCACCGGCACCAGCTCGGCAGACCTGGATTTTGCTTCCGTACAGCGCGAAAACCCTGAGATGGAGCGCCGCTGCCAGGAAGTCATCGACCGTTGCTGGCAGTTGGGTGACAAGAACCCGATCAGCTTCATCCATGACGTCGGCGCCGGTGGTTTGTCCAACGCCTTCCCGGAACTGGTCAACGACGGCGACCGTGGTGGCCGTTTCGAACTGCGCAACATTCCAAACGACGAGCCGGGCATGGCCCCGCACGAAATCTGGAGCAACGAATCCCAGGAACGCTACGTACTGGCCGTCGGCCCTGAAGACTTCGCACGCTTCCAGGCCATCTGCGAACGCGAGCGTTGCCCGTTTGCCGTGGTCGGCGAAGCCACTGCCGAGCCACAACTGACGGTCACCGACAGCCACTTCGGCAACAGCCCGGTGGACATGCCGTTGGAAGTGCTGCTGGGCAAGGCTCCGCGCATGCACCGTTCGGCGGTACGTGAAAGCGAACTGGGCGATGACTTCGACCCAAGCACGCTGGACCTGGCCAACAGCATCGAACGCGTGCTGCACCACCCGGCCGTGGCGAGCAAAAGCTTTTTGATCACCATCGGCGACCGCACCATCACCGGCCTGGTTGCCCGTGACCAGATGGTCGGCCCATGGCAAGTGCCGGTGGCCGACGTTGCCGTCACCGCCACCAGCTTCGACGTATACACCGGTGAAGCCATGGCCATGGGCGAGCGCACACCGCTGGCCCTGCTGGACGCTCCGGCGTCGGGCCGCATGGCCATTGGTGAAACCCTCACCAACATCGCCGCCTCGCGCATCGGCAAGCTGTCCGACATCAAACTGTCGGCCAACTGGATGTCCGCTGCCGGCCATCCGGGTGAAGATGCGCGCCTGTACGACACGGTCAAAGCCGTGGGCATGGAGCTGTGCCCGGAGCTGGGTATCACCATTCCGGTGGGCAAGGACTCCATGTCCATGGCCACCCGTTGGAACGAAGACGGCACCGACAAGAGCGTCACCTCGCCGCTGTCGCTGATCGTCACCGGTTTCGCGCCGGTCACCGATATCCGCCAGACCCTGACCCCGCAACTGCGCATGGACAAGGGCACCACCGACCTGATCCTGATCGACCTGGGCCGTGGCCAGAACCGCATGGGCGCCTCGATCCTGGCGCAAACCCATGGCAAGCTCGGCAAGCAGGCCCCGGACGTCGATGACGCCGAAGACCTCAAAGCCTTCTTCGCCGTGATCCAGGGTCTCAACGCCGACGGCCACCTGCTGGCTTATCACGACCGTTCCGACGGTGGTTTGCTGACCAGCGTTGTCGAAATGGCCTTCGCCGGTCACTGCGGCCTGAACATCGTGCTCGACAGCGTTGCCGAGGATGCTGCCGAAATCAACGGCATCCTGTTCAACGAAGAGTTGGGTGCGGTGATCCAGGTGCGCCAGGACGCTACCCCAGACGTACTCGCGCAGTTCAGCGCCGCTGGCCTGGCCGAGTGCGTGGCGGTGATTGGCCAGCCGATCAACAACGGCGAAGTCAATATCTCGTTCAACGGCGACACGGTCTTTACCGGTCAGCGCCGCTTGCTGCAACGCCAGTGGGCCGAGACCAGCTACCAGATCCAACGTCTGCGCGACAACGCCGACTGCGCCGAGCAGGAATTCGACGTAATCCTGGAAGAAGACAACCCGGGCCTGAGCACCATGCTCAGCTTCGACGTCAACCAGGACATCGCCGCGCCTTACATCAAAAAAGGCATCCGCCCACAGGTTGCCGTACTGCGTGAGCAGGGCGTCAACGGCCAGGTGGAAATGGCGGCCGCGTTCGACCGCGCCGGCTTCAATGCGATCGACGTGCACATGAGCGATATCCTCGCCGGTCGTGTGGACCTCAACGAGTTCAAGGGCCTGGTGGCCTGCGGTGGTTTCTCCTACGGCGACGTGCTGGGTGCCGGTGAAGGCTGGGCCAAGTCGGCCCTGTTCAACAGCCGTGCCCGCGATGCGTTCCAGGGCTTCTTCGAACGCAACGACAGCTTCACCCTGGGTGTGTGCAACGGTTGCCAGATGATGTCCAACCTCAGCGAACTGATCCCGGGCAGCGAGTTCTGGCCGCACTTTGTGCGTAACCGTTCCGAGCAGTTCGAAGCCCGTGTTGCCATGGTGCAGGTGCAGGAATCCAACTCGATCTTCCTGCAGGGCATGGCCGGTTCGCGCATGCCAATCGCCATCGCCCACGGTGAAGGCCACGCCGAATTCAGCAGCGAAGAAGCGTTGCTTGAAGCCGACCTGTCCGGCACTGTGGCCCTGCGCTTTGTCGATAACCACGGCAAGGTCACCGAAAGCTACCCGGCCAACCCGAACGGCTCGCCACGCGGGATCACCGGCCTTACCAGCCGCGACGGCCGCGTGACCATCATGATGCCGCACCCGGAGCGCGTATTCCGCGCCGTGCAGAACTCGTGGCGCCCGGAAGAGTGGAACGAAGACGGCGCCTGGATGCGCATGTTCCGCAACGCCCGCGTGTGGGTGAACTAAGGCCGTGTACAAGCTCGCCTTCTTCGTGCCCGACAGCCATGTAGAGACGGTGAAAACCGCCGTCTTCACCGCTGGCGGCGGGCGCATCGGCGACTACGACAGCTGCGCCTGGCAAGTGCTGGGCCAGGGCCAATTCCGCGCGTTGGACGGCAGCCAGCCGTTTATCGGGCAGGTGGGCCAGGTTGAAGTGGTTGAAGAGTGGAAGGTTGAGCTGGTGGTGGCGGATGAGTTGATTGCGGCTGTCGTGGCTGCTTTGAAACTCAGTCACCCGTATGAGACACCGGCGTATGAGGTGTGGCAGTTGGCGGATTTTTGATCGGCTGGCTGCATAAACAAGAAACCCGCTGGGCCAGTTTGGTCAGCGGGTTTTTTCTTGTCTGTGAGGGCCTCATCGCGGGCAAGCCCGGCTCCCACAGTTTGAACGTGTTGTCCTGTCATGCATCAACCCACTGTGGGAGCTGGCTTGCCTGCGATGGCGGTGGTGCAGGCACCTCAGACTTTTCTGACAAGCCTTTCAGGTTGTCCCTCGGAACCTGTCTCAATAGCCTTCTTCGGTCGCTGTCGGTTCATTATTTGGAGGCTGCGGATGGCGAAGCCTTTTAACGGTCCAGTCCTCTCGTCCGCCTTGGACACACTGGTCAAAAGCCCTTTGAACCAGGCTGATGATGCTGCCCTGGTCAGTGCAGCGAAGGCTGTGTGGTATTCGGATACGAATCTTGTGGGCGAGGTGAGGGCGTTCATGGAGGAACACTCCAGTGAGTTGGAGCTTCGTCGCGCGGGTTATTTGCTTGAGCGATTCACGCGCTTTTCGTGCGCGACAGATAATCGGGTAAAGGAAGCGTTGAAGGCGCTTGAACTGTTTTCAGCTTCCAGGCAATACGTGAAACCACAAGGCGCTGTTGCGTTGCGCAGTCGCCGTGACGAGCTGGCAATGTCTTGGGGGTTGAGTGAGGGACTGGGTTTGAAGGTTCAGGCCTTGATGCCTTTTCAGACCCGCCATTACGAAGCGCAGCAACGCGCAGCGTCTGCCTAGGCGGACGTCAAATGACAAGTGTGTGAAACAAGAAACCCGCTGGGCCAGTTTGGCCGGCGGGTTTTTTGTTGTCTGCAAGGGCCTCATCGCGGCATAGGTATCTACACAACTTCGGGTATTGCGCCGAACCTGTGGCGAGGGAGCTTGCTCCCGTGGCGACCGGACAGCCGATGCTTATCTACCTGACGCCCCGCGATCAAACTGTGGGAGCGGGCTTGCTCGCGAAGGCGGCCTGACAGCCGACAGGGATGTGGGATTAGATTGAGTACATATCCGTTATTTAGGTAACGGCCACCTAGGGTTCCGCTCTGACAGCGGCTCACTTTTGAAAAGCGCAAAAGTAAGCAAAACGCTCTTGCCCCACCACTCGGCACCTCGCTTAGGCTCGGTGTGCCCGAACACAGGCTTGAATCCGTGGGCCGCCGCCACGCGCCATCCATGGCGCGGGGCGGCTAACCCGGCGTCCTGCCGGGTTACCCACGAATTCAAGCCTGCGTTCGGCCAGCGTGGTTTAACGGGGCGCCTGAGATCAAGATCACAAGCAGATCAAGATCAAGAGCGGCTCGCTTCGCATCGTGGTTACCGTTGGGGCGCTACAGAGTTGTGTAGATACCTATGCTCATCGCGGGCAAGCCCGGCTCCCACAGTTTGAACGTGTTGTCCTGTCATGCATCACCCCACTGTGGGAGCTGGCTTGCCTGCGATGGCGCCTGTGCAGGCGCCTCAGAACTTTCCGACAAACCTTTCAGGTTGTCCCTCGGAACGGGTACCACTAACCTTCGTCAGTCGCTGCCAATTCAGCGACCGGGACTGCAAGCCCGCCGAAATTATGTTGGAGCTCATAAGCGCCGCTATAATCGTGGCGCTTTTCATGGTCATCGCTTTATGGTGGCTGTGTGCGGGAGACCTTTGGGTCTACCCGGGATGCTCCTTCCTTGGTCTTGCAGGCCCGCACACAGCTGCCACCCATCATCTGCAAGTGATGTTGGTAGTTCCCATTTTTTGAGGAGCATTACCATGATCAAAGACAGTCCCAATCCCCCTTCCGATCAGTTATTCAGCGTACGACGCAGTATCGATAGCGAAACCTTGCTCGCCAATACCTCGCAGGACATCGCTTCGCTGCAGGCGCTAACCAGCCAGCTGGCGTTTGAAGTCGCTGGCGCGCAGCGTGATGTTGTCTTGGCGATTTGCCGGATGCTGGAGGGTATTCAGCTCATGGTGGATCGGGTGTTGGACTTGAACGAAGTGCCCGAGCTTAAACCTTCCGGCGCCAGTTAAAACCCATTCGCGAGCAAGCCCGCTCCCACATTTTGATCGGTGCCTGACTTGGCAACGCGGTCAAATGTGGGAGCGGGCTTGCTCGCGAATAGGCCAGAATAGCCACAACATCTCTAGAGCCTGGCACCGACCTCAACGCCAATGACCAACCGCTCCAACGCCTCGCCCAACCACTAAAGTGGCCCGAACCGCTCGTCGAAACTGTTATTTCTAACAGTTACCCCTGTTCGCCAATAATGGCTCACTGGCTCCTCACTTACGCAGATGGAGAATGACCATGGTTGTTTCTATTACCAGCGTTAAAACGGCAGGTGACGAAGAGATTCCAAGCGGCGGCAGTACGCCTCGTAGAACTTTGACCTTTACCGGTCGTGTCTCTGTTTCTGGGCTTGTTGATATCAAAGATGGCCCGCAAGGGCAGGTCTTAGAGAGTGCGCAAGCCACGGCTGGTACCCCCTTCGAAGTTACTGTGGACAATTTGGATGCCAAGAAATACGAGTTCGTGGCCGTTAATAGAGATACACAAGATAGCTCGGAACCATGGGTGATCACGGTTACTTAAGACGCTTGGTTGATCGTTCCCACGCTCTGCGTGGGAACGCATCCCGTGACGCTCTGCGTCACCCTAGCGCCGTCAGGCATTGATCGGGCGAGTCACCAACCGCTCCAACGCCTCACCCAACCCCGATGCCTTGTCACCCATCAACAGGTGCCAAACACCGCTCTCAAGCTGACTCACACCCTGGCAGCCCAGCGCAGTGAGCTGAGCCTCAGACAGCCGCGAATCATCCCCCAACTCCACCCGCAACCGGGTCATCGCTACCGCTTCCAGATGGCGCACATTCCCCCGGCCACCCAAGGCACTCAGCCACTTCTCAGCCTCCTGCACATTCACCGTCACCGGCTTATCCACAGGTGCAACCGCTACAGGCGTTACGGCGACAAACCCCGGCATCGCCAAGCGAATTTCATCGGCAATACTATCGGCCATCGGCCCAACCACCACCTGCAAACTCCCCCCATTCCCCGGCCGCACCACAGCCATGGCACCCAGCGCTTTGAGCTGCGCATCCACCGCCTTGTTGCGATCCACCATGTCCAAGCGCAGCCGCGTGGTACAAGCACCCACACTCAGCAAGTTCTCAGCCCCACCCAACGCCTGGATATAAGCCGTCGCCCGCTGGTTATCGCTCATCGCTTCAGCCTGCACCACCTGGATGTCTTCACGGCCCGGTGTCTTCAGCTTGAAGCGGCGGATGCAGTAGCTGAACACGCTGTAGTAGATCACCGCGTAGGCCAGGCCCACCGGCACCACCAGCCAGCCATTGGTGGACTTGCCCCAGCCCAGCACCATGTCGATAAACCCGCCGGAGAAGGTAAAGCCCAGGTGGATATTCAGCAGGTCGGTGACCGCCATCGACAGGCCGGTGAGCAGCGCGTGGATCAGGTACAGAAATGGCGCCAGGAACATGAAGGCAAATTCAATCGGTTCGGTCACGCCGGTGAGGAACGAGGTGAGCGCCATCGACAGGAAAATCCCGCCCATCACTTTGCGCCGCTCAGGCAACGCATTGCGGTACATCGCCAGGCACGCAGCAGGCAAGCCGAACAGCATCACCGGGAACATGCCGGTCATGAACTGGCCGCCTTTGGGGTCGCCGGCAAAGTAGCGGGTCAAGTCACCGGTGACCACCGCGCCGGTGACTGGATCGGTAAAGCTGCCGAACACGAACCAGGCCATGTTGTTAAGGATGTGATGCAAGCCGGTGACGATCAGCAGGCGGTTGAATACGCCAAACACGAACGCGCCCAGGCTGCCGCTTTCCATCAGCAGCACCCCGAAGCTGTTGATGCCGTGCTGGATCGGCGGCCAGATCAGGCCGAAAATCACGCCCAGGCCCACCGCGCTGAAGCCGGTGACAATCGGCACAAACCGTCGCCCGCCAAAGAACGCCAGGTATTCCGGCAACTTGATGTCCTTGAAGCGGTTGTACAGCCCACCGGCCATCAGGCCGCTGGCGATACCGGCGAGCATGCCCATGTTGATGGTGGTGTCCATCACCTTGAGCGTGGAGATCATCACCAGGTAACCAATCGCCCCGGCCAGGCCTGCGGTGCCGTTGTTGTCGCGGGCAAACCCCACGGCAATGCCGATGGCGAAGATCAGCGCCAGGTTGGCGAAGATTGCCTGCCCGGCATCGTGCATCACCGCAATGTTGAGCAAGTCGGTGTCGCCCAGGCGCAGCAACAGGCCGGCAATCGGCAGGATCGCGATCGGCAGCATCAAGGCACGGCCCAGGCGTTGCAGGCCTTCGATAAAGTGTTGGTACATGGCGTGTCTCCCTATTCTTGTTGTTTTCAGCTCAGCGGCCAGTGGTGTTGACAGGCTTGGCGAACGGCCTTGGCGCTGCTCAGGTTGAGCAGCTCCTGGCTCAGTTGCCGGCATTGCGCCGCGTCCAGGTGGCGAACGCGGTCCTTGATCTCTCCGATCTGCGGCGGGCTTACCGACAGCTCGGTGACGCCCAGGCCGACCAGTACCGGCGTGGCCAGCGGGTCAGAGGCCAAGGCGCCACACACACCAACCCAACGCCCATGCTTGGCTGCGCCGGCACAGGTTTGGGCGATCAGTCGCAACAATGCCGGGTGCAGCGCGTCGACACGGGCGGCCAGGCCTGCGTGGTCGCGGTCCATGGCCAGGGTGTACTGGGACAGGTCATTGGTGCCGATGGACAAAAAGTCCGCATGCTCGGCGAGTATTTCGGCCATCAGCGCGGCGGCGGGCACTTCGATCATCACCCCCAGTTCGGGGCGCTCGGTCAGTGCCAGCTCCACGCACAACTCATCCAGGCGCTGACGAATCTGCAGCAGTTCATCCACCTCGCTGACCATCGGCAGCAGGATGCGACAACGCCCCAGCGGCGCGACTTGCAGCAGGGCACGCAGTTGCTGGTCGAGCAGTTCCGGGCGCACCTGAGCCATGCGAATGCCGCGCAGGCCCAGCACCGGGTTGGCTTCGACGGGCAGCGGCAGGTAGTCCAGCTGCTTGTCGCCGCCCACATCGATGGTGCGGATGATCACCGACTTGTCGCCCATGGCATCCAGCACGGCCTGATAAGCCTGGCGTTGTTCCTGCTCGTCCGGCGCGGTGCGACGGTCGACAAACAGGAATTCGGTGCGCAGCAGGCCGACGCCATCGGCGCCGTTTGCAAACGCCAGTTGGGCCTCGCTGCTGGAGGCGACATTGGCGGCCACTTCGATGGTCACGCCATCGCGGGTACTCGCCGCTTGCTGGGCTTGGGCCTGCTGCTCTTTACGACGCAGTTTTTGTGTTTCGCGAATCTGGTGCACTTCGGCATGGCGCGCTTCGCTGGGGGCCAGTTCCAGGCGGCCGTTGGCGGCATCAAGCACCACCCGTTGGCCTTGGGGCACGTCGAGCACTTCATCGCCCAACGCCACCACACAGGGCAAGCCTTTGCCCCGCGCCAAAATGGCCACATGGGAAGTCGCGCCGCCTTCGGCCATGCAGATGCCCGCCGCGTTTTGCGTGCTCAGTTGCAGCAAGTCCGAGGGCGTCAGTTCATGGGCGCTGACAATCGCACCGGCCGGCAATTCGAAATGCCAGGCTTCACCCAACAAGGCACGCAATACGCGTTGTTGCAGGTCGCGCAGGTCGTTGGCGCGTTCGGCAAACAGCGGCTTGCCCAAGGCCAACAGCACGGCGCATTGGGCCTGGATCGCATCGCGCCAGGCGTGGGCGGCGGCGCTGCCCTGTGCGATGGCGGTGGTGGCTGCGTCGAGCAATGCAGGGTCTTCCAGCAGGGCGAGGTGGGCGGCGAAGATGTCTTCTTCCTCGACGTTCTTGCGTTGGCGAGCGTGGTCCAGGGTGCTGCGGATTTCACCGCGCACTTGCTCAAGGGCCATATCCAGCTGTTGCCGTTGCTCATCGATGTTGTGAGCGCCGGTGTCCTCCGGCAGCTCGATGCCCGTCAGGCGGAACAGCGGCCCGCATACCAGGCCCGGGGCCGCGCACACACCTTGCAGTACATTGGCTTCGGTATTCACGCGGCGGGGCGTGGCCACGACCGGCGCGTGATGTTCTTCGTGCACCACCACAGACAGCGCGGCGACCAATGCCTGCAACGCGGCTTCGCAATCGGCGCCACGGCAGGTCACCCGCACCTCGTCGCCTTCGCCAATGCCCAGCCCCATCAGGCCGATCAGGCTGTCGCATGGCGCCGATTTATCACCGCTGTGCAACTGCGATTGGCTGCTGAAACCCTGCGCCGTCTTGCGCACCAGCGCGGCAGGGCGCGCATGCAAGCCGCCACGGTGAGTGATGCGCACGCTGGCACTGGCTTCGGCGCTGGAGTTATCCACAGCTGTCTGAACGGCGGTGCCCGAACGCGGGGCCAACTGCATCAGCGGCTCGCCGGCCTTGACGCTTTTCACTGCCAGAGGCGTCAGCGCAAAACGCTCGCTGTTGGTGAGGATGATCAGGCTCACCAGGCTCTTGCACTGGCGCGCAATGCGGTCCAGGTCAAACTGCACCAGCGCCTGGCCCTGGCTCACCCGTGTGCCTTCCTTCACCAGCAAGGCAAAGCCTTCGCCATTGAGTTCAACAGTGTCGATGCCGATATGCATCAACACCTCGGCGCCATTGTCGGCGCGCAGGGTCAGGGCGTGCCCGGTGCGGGCGACATGGATGATCACGCCGTCACAGGGCGCCTGCAGGCAGTCGTTCAGCGGGTCGATAGCGAGACCGTCGCCCATGGCGCCGCTGGCGAACACTTCGTCGGGGACGCGGTTCAGGGCCAGCACCGGCCCACTCAAGGGGGCGCTAAGGGTCAATGGATTATTGTTGTTGGGCATGGGCACGGTACTCATCAGGAAAACGCCGCTTTAGTGCGTGCGGGTGACTTTGCTCAGGTGGCGCGGCTGGTCCGGGTCCATGCCACGTGCTTCGGCAAGGCCTGCGGCCATCACGTAGAAGCTCTGGATCGCCAGGATCGGGTCCAGGCTCGGGTGTTCGGCGCGGCTCAGGGTCAGGTCGCGTTCGGCGATGTCATCCGGTGCGGCCAGCAGCACGCGGGCACCGCGTTGGCGCATATCGGCGGCCAGGCTCAACAGGCCGGCCTGCTCGGCACCGCGTGGGGCGAACACCAGCAGGGGGTAGTTCTCGTCGATCAGCGCCATCGGCCCGTGGCGCACTTCGGCGCTGCTGAAGGCTTCGGCCTGGATCGCCGAGGTTTCCTTGAGTTTGAGCGCGGCTTCCTGGGCGATGGCAAACCCGGCGCCGCGGCCGATTACCATCAAGCGCTGGCTACCTTTAAGCGCGTCGATGGCCGTGTGCCAATCCTGTCTGGCGGCGTCACGCAGGCCTTCGGGCAAGGCCTGGCAGGCTTGCAGCAAGTCGGCTTCTTGATTCCAATGGCCGATCAGTTGCGCACTGGCGCTGAGGGTGGCGATAAAACTCTTGGTGGCGGCCACGCTGAGTTCCGGCCCGGCGCACAGCGGCACATGGAATTCGCAGGCGGCTTCCAGCGGCGAGTCTTCGGCGTTGACCAGTGAGATGCTCAGGGCGCCACGCTTGCGCAACAGGCGCAGGCTGTTGACCAAATCCGGGCTCTGCCCCGATTGGGAGAAACCAAACGCCACCTGGCCGCTGACTTTCATCGGCGCCTGCAACAGGGTCACCACCGACATCGGTAACGATGCCACCGGAATGCCCACATGCTGCATGGCCAGGTAGGCGAAGTAACTGGCGGCATGGTCGGAACTGCCACGGGCGATGGTCATCGCCACTTGCGGCGGCTGGCGGCGCAGGCGGCCGGCGATTTCTTCCAGCATCGGGTCCAGGCGCTGCAGTTGGGCCGCGACGGCGTCGCAGGAGGCCAGGGCCTCTTCAAGCATTTTTGAAGTCAATGGTGTCTCCTTCGACCATTACGTCGGTGAGTGTCAGGGAGCGGTCCAGGCGCACGCAGTCGGCAAAGCTGCCGGGTTGCAGGCGGCCGCGTTCTTCCAGGCCCAGGTAGTCCGCAGGAAATTGCGACAGGCGTTGTGAGGCTTCACTGATAGGCAGGCCGATTTTCACCAGGTTGCGCAGCGCCTGATCCATGGTCAGGGTGCTGCCGGCCAGGGTGCCGTCGGCCAGGCGCACGCCGCCCAGGCATTTGGTCACGGTGTGGCTGCCCAGCTTGTACTCGCCGTCGGGCATGCCGGCGGCGGCGGTGGAGTCGGTGACGCAGTACAGGCAGGGGATCGAGCGCAACGCCACACGCATGGCGCCGGGGTGCACATGCAGCAAGTCCGGGATCAGCTCGGCGTACTGGGCGTGGGCCAGCGCGGCGCCGACGATGCCGGGTTCGCGGTGATGCAGCGGGCTCATGGCGTTGTACAAGTGGGTGAAGCTGGTGGCGCCGGCGGCCAGGGCCGCAACGCCTTCTTCATAGCTGCCCAGGGTGTGGCCGATCTGCATGCGCACGCCGCGTTCGCTGAGGGCGCGGATCAGGCCGTCGTGGCCGGCGATTTCCGGGGCGATGGTGATCACCCGGATCGGCGCCAGGCGCAGGTAGGCTTCCACTTCCTGCATCAATGCGGTGTGGGCGAAGTTGGGTTGGGCGCCGAGTTTTCCCGGATTGATGTAGGGGCCTTCCAGGTGCACGCCGAGTACGCGGGCGCTGCCGGCTGGGCGCTGTTCGCAGAACGTGCCGAGCTCACCGAGTACGCGGGAGATTTCTTCCACCGGCGCCGTCATGGTGGTGGCCAGCAGCGAGGTAGTGCCAAAACGCACGTGGGTACGGGTAATGGTCTCGAAGGCGCGGGCGCCTTCCATGATGTCGGCACCGCCACCGCCATGCACATGCAGGTCGATAAAGCCCGGCAGCAGGTAGGGCAGGTCGTTGTCGGCCGGGTCGCACGGCGTGCCGTCAATGGCGACCACCTTGCCGTGTTCATGCACCAGGCGACCGCGCATCCAGCCGCTGGGCGTGAGGATATTGTCTTCAGTCATGGGCAGTTCTCTAAGTTCGCATTCAGGCGGAGTAGTCATGGCGGCGCAGCTCTGCGACAAAGTCGTAGTAATCGTTGCGGCAATAGGTGTCGGTGATTTCAATCGGCGTGTTGTCGGCGGTGTAGCCCACGCGGGTCATCAGCAGCATGGCGGTGCCGGGGGCGATGCCCACCAGTGCGGCGAACTCGTCCGAGGCATTGATCGCCTGGATATGCTGCAAGGCGCGCACGATGGGCTTGCCGATGCTTTCCAGGTATTCGTACAACGAATTGCCGATGGCCTGGGGATGGGGCAACACCGACGCCGGCATGGCGGTCATTTCGATCGCCATCACCGTGTCATCGGCTTTGCGCAGGCGCTTGAGGCGCGCCACTTTGTCGGTGGGCGACAGGCCCAGGCGGATCAGTTCTTCGTGGGTCGGCGGGGTGATGTCGCGTTCCAACCACTGGGACGTGGGCACAAACCCCTTGAGCCGCAGCATTTCGCTGAACCCCGACAGGCGGGACAAGGGTTGTTCCAGGCGCGGCGTAATGAAAGTGCCGGAGCCTTGGCTGCGACGGATCAGGCCTTGAGCCAGCAACACTTCCAGCGCTTTACGGGCGGTGACCCGCGAGATGCTCAACTGCTCGCTGAGGGCGCGTTCCGAAGGCAGGGCCTGTTCGGATTTCCACTGGCCGGCATGGATCGCTGCTTCAAGGCTGCGGGCCAGTTGCAGGTACAGCGGCGTGGATTGCTTGTCGTCGGGGCGCAGGGCCAGGATGGGGTTCATCTGTCAGGTTTCCGATGCGTTATTGGAGTGTTGTCGCCCGGTAATGGCCGAAAACTAATACCACTTAAATACCATGTCAATGCTACCAAAACGGTGCGAATCCCGGTTTCAGGGCGCTTTAATGGGGCTTGGTATCAAGTGGTATTAGAGAGGTCTTTGTGGCGCGCACAAGTGCAGGGTCCCGCGCGGTGAACTGGTATTCACCGGCAGGCGCTGCCTGGGGCAGGAATTATTTTCGAATTATTTTACGAACGGCGTGGGATTACGGCCGAATCTCGATGAGGGTGCCGTCTTTGACCAGGTTCCACACTTCGCGCATATCCACGTTGCGCATGCCGATGCAGCCGTCGGTCCAGTCCAGGGTGTGAAACCACTGTTCCGGGTAGTCTTCGGTGTCGGGGGTGCCGTGGATCATGATCATGCTGCCCGGCTTCACGCCGTCGCGGCGGGCGCGGGCGGCGTCGCTGATGTTGGGGTAGGAAATGTGCATGGCCAGGTTGAAGCGGTCGCTGGTCTTGCGCCAGTCGATCCAGTAGAGGCCTTCGGGGGTGCGGCGGTCGCCTTCGATCAGCTTGTGGCCCTTGGGGTTCTTGCCCAGGGAAATGCGATAGGTCTTGAGCGGCTTGCCGTCGTTGATCAACTGCAACTGGTGGGCGGACTTGAGTACCAGGACTTTCTCGACCGTTTTACCGCCAAGGGTTTGCACCGTGGAGGCCGGGGACAGCGTGGCGAACGACAGGCAGATCAGAGCAAGCAACCAACGCATTGAAACGGTATCCCTTTGGCGACATTGGCCGGCTTGTTATTGGGCGGGCTTGGACAGCGGTGGCACGGACTCGCTGCGCACCGGGTAGGCCTGTTGGCGACGGTCAGCGAAGAAGCATTCTAAGGTACGCCCGACCGTGCGGAAAGCCAGCTCGGACCAAGGGATATCGGCTTCGTCGAACAGCCTCACTTCCAGGCTTTCCTGGCCTGCGGCGAAGTCCAGGTCGATCAGTTCGGCGCGGTAGAAGATATGCACCTGGCTGATGTGCGGCACATTGATCAGGGTATAGAGGCTCAGGTTACGCACCCGGGCGCAGGCCTCTTCCAGGGTTTCGCGCATGGCGGCCTGTTCGACGGTCTCGCCATTTTCCATAAAGCCTGCGGGCAGGGTCCAGTAACCCAGGCGTGGCTCGATGGCGCGGCGGCACAGCAGCACTTGGTCGCCCCACACCGGCACGGTACCGGCGACGATATTGGGGTTCTGGTAATGAATGGTCGAGCAGTGGTCGCATACATAACGCAGGCGTGCGTCGCCTTCGGGAATGCGTTGGGTCACCGGTTTGCCGCACTGGCTGCAGAAATTCATGCTGGGGTTCCTGGACAATGGGCACATCTTGGCTCGGTGCCGGGCGTTCCTGCAAGTTGTCGTTTCGCGACAGCCCTGCGGTTTTGGGGTTGGGCGCTCGCACGCTTTGGTGCATGATGCAAGGTAGCCAACAGACCGAGATGACTCATGCTGGACGAGCTACTTCGCCGGGTAAGCAATCACACCCCCCACACCCTGGAAACCGACGGGCGTTTCCCCGAGGCGGCGGTGCTGGTGCCGATTACCCGCAGTGACGAACCCGAGCTGATCCTGACCCTGCGCGCCAGCGGGCTGTCGACCCACGGGGGCGAAGTGGCCTTTCCTGGCGGGCGCCGCGACCCCGAAGACCCGGACCTGATCTTTACCGCCTTGCGCGAAGCCGAAGAAGAAATCGGCCTGCCGCCGGGGCTGGTTGAAGTCATCGGCCCGTTGAGCCCGCTGATTTCCCTGCACGGCATCCGCGTAACCCCCTATGTGGGCGTGATCCCCGATTACGTCGAATACCTGGCCAACGACGCCGAGATTGCCGCCGTTTTCAGCGTGCCTTTGGACTTTTTCCGACAGGACCCACGCGAACATACCCACCGCATTGATTACCAGGGCCGCAGTTGGTATGTGCCCAGCTACCGGTTCGGCGAATACAAAATCTGGGGGCTGACAGCAATCATGATCGTCGAGCTGATCAACCTGCTCTATGACGATGCCCAGATCAGCCTGCACCAGCCGCCCAAGAGCTTCATCAATCTATAAGCCATCGTTCAAATGGCAAGCCGTGAGGAAAAAACCATGAAATACCGCCTGGGCGACGCCCGCGTCGAGACGCACCCCCACAGCTGGGTGGCGCCTAATGCCACTTTGGTGGGCAAGGTCAAGCTGGAGGAGGGCGCCAACGTCTGGTTTAACGCGGTGTTGCGTGGCGATAACGAGCTGATCCTGATCGGCAAGAACAGCAACGTGCAGGACGGCAGCGTGATGCACACCGACATGGGCTACCCGCTGACCCTCGGCACCGGCGTGACCATTGGTCATAACGCCATGCTGCACGGTTGCACCGTCGACGACTACAGCCTGATCGGCATCAACGCAGTGATCCTCAACGGCGCCAAGATCGGCAAGCACTGCATCATCGGCGCCAATTCGCTGATCGGTGAGGGCAAGGAAATCCCCGACGGCTCGCTCGTCATGGGCTCGCCAGGCAAAGTGGTGCGTGAGCTGACCGAGGCGCAAAAGCGCATGCTCGAAGCCAGCGCCGCGCACTATGTGCACAACTCGCAGCGTTATGCCCGTGACCTGGCTGAGCAGCAGGAATGAGCACAATTGAACGACCGGTCGCCTCGCCCTGCGTGAGCATTTGCGCGCTGGATGATGACGATATCTGCACCGGCTGCCAGCGCAATGTGGATGAGATCACGCGCTGGAGCCGCATGGACAACGCCGAGCGCCGGGTGGTGCTGGGGTTGTGCCATGAGCGGGCGGTGGCGAGTGGGATGATGTGGATGACCCCTGGGAAATCCGGCGCCTGACAGCCCCCGCCCTGTAGGAGCGAGCTTGCTCGCGAAAAACCCAAAAACACCGCGTATAGTCAGGTGCCCCGCGTCATCGTTAACGTTTTTCGCGAGCGAGCTCGCTCCTACAGGTTTTCTGCCCCATGTTTTTCCTGATCGCCTACATCAGCAGCGTCGTGCTGATCAACTTCGCCTTCTCCACCGCCCCGCACCTGGACGTTATCTGGTCCGCCTGGGGCGGCCTGGTATTTATCCTGCGCGACATGGTGCAAACCCGCTTCGGCCATGGCGCAATCATCGCCATGCTGGCGGCGCTGGTGCTGTCCTATATCACCTCCGACCCGTCCATCGCCCTGGCCAGTGCCACGGCGTTTGCAGTGTCCGAGTGCATCGACTGGCTGGTGTTCAGCATCACCAAGCGCCCGCTGCATGACCGCCTGTGGATAAGTTCGGCGCTGAGCATTCCCCTCGATACCTTTATCTTTTTCGGCCTGATCGGCGCACTGACGCCAGCGGTGGCGGGCACTGCACTGGTGTCCAAATTCGCCGGGGTCACCGTGGTCTGGCTGATCATGGCCTGGCGCATCCGCCGGCGGGCCGTCGCCAACTGAGGCCAATTTTTACAGTTCATGTAAAATGCCGGCCTTTCTCCCCCATGATCCGCTCCCCTGAGGACCTGAGATGACCCGAATCGGAACTCCATTGTCGCCAACCGCGACCCGCGTTTTGCTGTGTGGCTGCGGTGAGCTGGGCAAGGAAGTGGTAATCGAACTGCAGCGCCTGGGCGTTGAAGTGATTGCCGTGGATCGCTACGCCAACGCGCCGGCCATGCAGGTGGCGCACCGTAGCCATGTGATCAACATGCTCGACGGTGCCGCTTTGCGCGCTGTGATCGAGGCGGAAAAGCCGCACTTCATCGTGCCGGAAATCGAAGCCATTGCCACCGCGACATTGGTTGAGCTGGAGGCCGAAGGCTTCACCGTGATTCCCACCGCCCGCGCCACGTCGCTGACCATGAACCGTGAAGGCATCCGTCGCCTGGCCGCCGAAGAGCTGGACCTGCCGACCTCGCCATATCACTTCGCCGACACCTTCGAAGACTACAGCAAGGCCGTCCAGGACCTGGGCTTCCCGTGCGTGGTCAAGCCGGTGATGAGTTCGTCGGGCAAGGGCCAGAGCCTGCTGCGCAGCGCCGACGACGTGCAGAAAGCCTGGGACTACGCCCAAGAGGGCGGGCGTGCCGGCAAGGGCCGGGTGATCATCGAAGGTTTTATCGACTTCGACTACGAAATCACCCTGCTGACCGTGCGCCACATCGGCGGCACCACCTTCTGCGCGCCGGTGGGGCATCGCCAGGAGAAGGGCGATTATCAGGAATCCTGGCAGCCGCAGGCCATGAGCCCCATTGCCTTGGCGGAATCCGAGCGCGTTGCCAAGGCGGTAACCGAAGCCTTGGGCGGTCGTGGTCTGTTTGGTGTGGAATTGTTCATCAAGGGCGATCAGGTGTGGTTCAGCGAAGTGTCGCCGCGCCCCCATGACACTGGCCTGGTAACCCTGATTTCCCAGGACCTGTCGCAGTTCGCCTTGCACGCTCGCGCCATCCTCGGCCTGCCGATCCCGTTGATCCGTCAGTTCGGGCCTTCGGCGTCGGCGGTGATTCTGGTGGAAGGGCAGTCCACCCAGACCGCATTCGCCAACCTCGGCGCCGCGCTGAGCGAGCCGGATACAGCGTTGCGTCTGTTTGGCAAACCCGAAGTGAACGGCCAGCGCCGCATGGGCGTGGCGTTGGCGCGGGATGAGTCGATTGAAGCGGCTCGGGCTAAAGCGACCCGTGCTTCCAAGGCTGTCGTTGTAGAACTCTAAGCCGCCACGCTCGTTCCCACGCAGAGCGTGGGAACGAGCATGGGGTCAGGTGACCTTGTTCAAGTCATTATCCCGCGTCTCTTTCAGGCACAGCACCGCAATCAAACTCAGCAACGCTGCCGCCGACACATACCCCCCGACATAACTCAAACCACCCATCGCCACCAGCTTGGTCGCGAAGAAGGGTGCCGCCGATGCCCCCACGATCCCACCCAGGTTATACGCTGCCGAAGCGCCGGTATAACGCACACGCGTCGGGAACAATTCCGGCAGCAGGGCGCCCATTGGTGCGAAGGTCACGCCCATCAAAAACAGCTCCAGCGCCAGGAACAGCGCCACGGCCCAGGTCGAGCCATGGGTCAGCAGCGGCTCCATGGTAAAGCCCGACAGAATCGCCAGGACCGCACCGGCGATCAACACCGGCTTGCGCCCGTAGCGATCACTGGCCAAGGCGGCCAATGGCGTTGCCAGCCCCATGAACAACACCGCAAAGCACAAAAGGGCGAGGAAGGTTTCACGGCTGTAGCCCAAGGTGGAAACGCCGTAGCTCAACGAAAACGCCGTAGTGATATAGAACAGCGCGTAGCACACCACCATCGACGCGGCGCCCAGCAGTACCGGCAGCCAATGCTGGCTGAACAGTTCCACCAGCGGCACTTTCACCGGTTTTTCCTTGGCCACGGCATTGGCGAATACCGGCGTCTCATGCAGTTTGAGGCGCGCATACAGGCCCACCATCACCAGCGCGGCACTGAGAATGAACGGAATGCGCCAGCCCCAGCTGCGGAATTGTTCGTCATTCAGGCTCATGGCCAAGATCAGGAACAAGCCGTTGGCCGCCAGGAAGCCAATCGACGGGCCCAGTTGCGGGAACATGCCGAACCAGGCGCGCTTGCCCTTGGGCGCGTTCTCGGTCGCCAGCAAGGCCGCGCCACCCCATTCCCCACCCAGGCCCAGGCCTTGGCCGAAGCGCAAAACACACAAGAGAATCGGCGCCCAGGCGCCGATGCTGTCGTAGCCCGGCAGCAAGCCGATCAAGGTGGTACATACACCCATCAATAGCAGAGAAGCCACCAGGGTGGATTTACGGCCGATACGGTCGCCGAAGTGGCCGAACAACGCCGACCCCAACGGGCGGGCGATAAAGGCGATGCCGAAGGTCAGGAACGACGCCAGCATCTGCGCGGTGCCGGAGGTCTGGGGGAAGAACACCGGGCCGATCACCAAGGCGGCAGCCGTGGCGTAGATGTAGAAATCGTAGAACTCAATGGCGGTGCCGACGATGCTCGCCGTGGCGACGCGGGCGGTCGAGTTGGCTGGGGCGGCGCTCGCGGCCTCTTGGTAGGTGGTGCTCATGACGTTATCCCTGACGGTTATTGCGCGTTTGGACGCGGATTATTATTGGTCGAACACCCATGGATCAGGGCTGTGCGCGGGGCGGCTCGGGATGGGAGCAAACACCGGTCGGACATGGTAAGGCGGTGCCAGGACACGCTGGGTGCGGGTAGCACGCGGTCGGGCGGGGCTTGGGTAAGCCGCAGGGATTATAGGAAGGGGGCTAAGGATCCAACAAGGGGCTGGCGAGGATCTATGGCCTGGAACTGGATCAATGTGGGAGCTGGCTTGTGTGGGAGCCGGGCTTGCCCGCGATGCAGGCACTTAGGTGTGTCAGTCACACCGCAGTGATGCTATCGCAGGCAAGCCAGCTCCCACAGTGACCGGGTTCAGCCTGTTGGAGTCAGGCTGCGACTGGCACGTGGCTGGTATGCCAGATCAACACCTTGCTCACCCGGTTGTCCTCGGTCTCGAGGATTTCCAGGCGATAGCGGCCGACTTTCAGGCACACCGCGCAATCGGGAATGGTCTCCAGCGCCTCGGTGACCAGGCCGTTGAGGGTCTTGGGGCCGTCGCTGGGCAGGTGCCAGCCCAGGCTTTTGTTCAGTTCGCGGATCGAGGCGGCGCCGTCGATGATGTAGCGACCATCGGGCTGGGCTTCGATATGCGGGTTATCCACCGCCTGATCGCTTTCGAATTCGCCGACGATCTCTTCCAGAATATCTTCCAGGGTGACAATGCCCAGCACTTCACCGTACTCGTCCACCACCATGCCCAGGCGCCGCTGCTGTTTATGGAAGTTCAGCAGTTGCAGCTGCAACGGCGTGCTTTCCGGCACGAAGTAAGGCTCGTGGCAGGCGGCGAGCAGGGCCTCTTTGGTCAGGCTGGCGTCAGGCAGCAGGTGTTGGACCTGCCGGGTATTGAGCACGGCCTGCACCTGGTTGATGTCGCTGTGGAACACCGGCAGGCGGGTGCGCGGCGAGGTGCGCAACTGTTCGATGATGTCCTCTATCGGCTCATCCAGGTTGATGCCGTCCACTTCACTGCGCGGCACCAGGATGTCATTGACCGTGATGTTGTCCAGGGCATGGATGCCGGGCAGGCCGGGCGTGCGGTCGGCGTCGGTGTCGGGCTCTGGGTCGTCGTCATGGTCGGGCAGGGGCTCGTCGCTGTTTTTGACCACGCCGGATTTGCGTGCAAACGGGCGCAATAACAGCAGGCTGACGCCATTGAGCAGCCAGGCCAGGGGGTAGAGGATTTTCAGCGGCACGCCCAGCAATGTATTGCCAAAGCCCAGCACTGCTTGCGGATGACGGGTGGCCAGGGTGCGTGGCAGGTAATCGGCCAGTACCAGCAGCGCTGCGCAGGAAATCAGCCAGCCCAGCCAGGGCCCGTTCTCTGCCCAGGCATAGATCGCCAGCAGCGTGCAAAGAATCACCACGGCGGCGCGGCACAGGCTGTTGCACAGGATCAGGCTATGGCGCGGGAAGCTCAGGCGCGCAGCCGCCTTGTCGCCCTGGCGTGTGCCTGGGCGCAGGGCCAGCAGGTGTTGTTGTGCAGCTTCTATGGCAGTAAACAGCGCCGCCCACAAAATCAGCAGGGCAATTACGGCGAGCATCGGCCCTAAGGGCAAGTTGTCCATGATCACTGCCCGTCAGATATGCAGGATGTATTCGCGAACCAGCTTGCTGCCGAAATAGGCCAGCATCAACAGGCAGAAACCGGCCAGGGTCCAGCGAATGGCTTTGTGCCCACGCCAGCCGAGGCGGTTGCGCCCCCACAGCAGCACGCTGAACACCACCCACGCCAGGCACGCCAGCAAGGTTTTATGCACCAGGTGCTGGGCAAACAGGTTTTCGACGAACAGCCAGCCGGAGATCAGCGACAGCGACAGCAGGGTCCAGCCGGCCCACAGGAACCCGAACAGCAGGCTTTCCATGGTTTGCAGGGGCGGGAAGTTCTTGATCAGCCCGGACGGGTGCTTGTGCTTGAGCTGGTGATCCTGCAACAGCAGGAGCAGGGCCTGGAACACCGCGATGGTAAACATGCCGTAGGCAAGGATCGACAACAGGATGTGGGCGAGGATGCCCGGCTCCTCGTCGATCACCTGTACGGTGCCGGTGGGGGTGAACTGCGCCAGCAGCACCGTCAGCATTCCCAAGGGGAATAACAGCACCAGCAGGTTCTCCACTGGGATCCGGTAGCAGGCCAGCAGCGTCAGCGCGATGACGGCCGCGGCGATCAGGCTGGCGGCGCTGAAAAAGTCCAGGCCCAGGCCGACCGGGGTCATCAGGTGGGTGAACAGGCTGGCGGCATGGGCCAGCAGGGCCAGCACGCCAAGGCCGACGAGCAGACGTTTGTCCGCTTTGGCGCCTTGGGCCAGACGAGTGCCCTGGTAGAGGGTCGCAGCGGCATACAAAATGGCGGCGGCGAGGCTGGGTAGCAAACTGGGTGACAAAGGGAGCATAAATCCTGGTAGGCAAGCCCGAAAGGCGTTGAGTTTGGCACACACCTGCGTTGCACGAAAGACTCCCGGGCCAGACAGCGGGTGTGCATGGGCGCAGTCTTCGCTATAATCCGCGACCTGCCCACGCCGCAGGCTCGGCGAACGCTGTTTTTAATAGCGATTTCCCCCAGCCTGGGCCGCCATTACCTCGGTCTACCTGCATTTCGATGAGTAGGGCCTGAAAGGATCGCGCATGTTTGAAAACTTGACTGACCGTCTCTCGCAGACGCTGCGCCACGTTACCGGCAAGGCCAAGCTGACCGAGGACAATATTAAAGACACCCTGCGTGAAGTGCGCATGGCGTTGCTGGAAGCCGACGTGGCTTTGCCGGTGGTGAAGGACTTCGTCAACTCGGTCAAGGAACGTGCGGTCGGCACCGAAGTGTCCCGCAGCCTGACTCCGGGCCAGGCCTTTGTGAAGATCGTCCAGGCCGAGCTCGAAAGCCTGATGGGCGCGGCCAACGAAGACCTGAACCTCAGCGCCGTGCCGCCAGCCGTCGTGCTGATGGCGGGTTTGCAAGGTGCGGGTAAAACCACCACCGCCGGCAAACTGGCGCGCTTCCTTAAAGAGCGCAAGAAGAAATCCGTGATGGTGGTGTCGGCCGACGTGTACCGTCCGGCGGCCATCAAGCAGTTGGAAATGCTCGCGGGCGAAGTGGGTGTGACCTTCTTTCCGTCCGACCTGAGCCAGAAGCCGGTCGACATCGCCAACGCCGCTATTAAAGAAGCCAAACTCAAGTTCATTGACGTGGTCATCGTCGATACCGCGGGTCGCCTGCACATCGACGAAGAGATGATGGGCGAGATCAAGGCGCTGCATGCCGCGATCAACCCGGTCGAGACCCTGTTCGTGGTCGACGCCATGACCGGCCAGGATGCGGCCAACACCGCCAAGGCCTTTGGTGACGCACTGCCGCTGACCGGCGTGATCCTCACCAAGGTCGACGGCGACGCCCGTGGCGGTGCTGCGCTGTCGGTACGTGCCATCACTGGCAAGCCGATCAAGTTCATCGGTATGGGCGAGAAGAGCGAAGCGCTCGAGCCGTTCCACCCTGAGCGTATCGCCTCGCGCATCCTCGGCATGGGTGACGTGCTCAGCCTGATCGAGCAGGCCGAAGCCACGCTCGACAAGGACAAGGCCGACAAACTGGCCAAGAAGCTGAAGAAGGGCAAGGGCTTCGACCTCGAAGACTTCCGCGACCAGCTGCAACAGATGAAGAACATGGGCGGCCTCGGCGGCCTGATGGACAAACTGCCGAACATCGGCGGTGTGAACCTGGCGCAAATGGGCAACGCCCAGGGCGCGGCAGAGAAGCAGTTCAAGCAGATGGAAGCCATCATCAACTCCATGACCCCGGCCGAGCGCCGCGACCCTGAGCTGATCAGCGGTTCGCGCAAGCGCCGGATCGCCATGGGTTCCGGCACCCAGGTGCAGGACATCGGTCGCTTGATCAAGCAGCACAAGCAGATGCAGAAGATGATGAAGAAATTCTCCGCCAAGGGCGGTATGGCCAAGATGATGCGCGGCATGGGCGGTATGTTGCCCGGCGGCGGCATGCCGAAGATGTAAAGAATTCGAGCAAAAGCCTGCTTTTGCTCCGCCCCACAAGGATGTGGGATCTCCAGCAAACCCGCCGTTGGCGGGCGCTGACTCGCCGTTTTAACCGACGGCTCTATAGCAGATCTGAATGGCACGCTGATAGGCGCCAGAAAAAGACATTTGCAAAAGTCCGGATATTCCTTAGAATATGCGGCCTTTCGGGCACCTATGCCCGCTGTGCATTTAGATTTGCAGCACCGACTACAGGAACGATGTTCACATGCTAACAATCCGTCTTGCCCTTGGCGGCTCCAAAAAGCGCCCGTTTTACCACTTGACCGTAACCGACAGCCGCAACCCGCGTGACGGTTCGCACAAGGAACAGGTTGGTTTCTTCAACCCTGTTGCTCGTGGTCAAGAAGTTCGTCTGTCCGTGAACCAAGAGCGCGTAGCCTACTGGCTGAGCGTTGGCGCACAGCCATCCGAGCGCGTTGCAAAACTGTTGAAGGACTCGGCTAAGGCCGCAGCCTGAGCAATATGAACGCGACGCCAGCTGTTGCTGATGATTTGATCGTTATCGGCAAGATTTACTCTGTTCATGGCGTTCGCGGCGAAGTGAAGGTGTATTCCTTTACTGATCCGACTGAAAACCTGTTGCAGTACAAGACCTGGACGCTCAAGCGCGAGGGTAGTGTGAAGCAGGTTGAGCTGGTCAGTGGACGCGGGAGCGACAAGTTCCTGGTCGCAAAGCTCAAGGGTCTTGATGACCGTGAAGAAGCTCGTCTTCTGGCCGGTTATGAGATCTGCGTGCCGCGCAACCTGTTCCCTGAATTGACCGACGGCGAGTACTACTGGTACCAGCTGGAAGGTCTGAAGGTTATTGATCAACTCGGGCAATTGCTGGGGAAAATCGATCATCTTCTGGAAACCGGCGCCAATGATGTAATGGTGGTCAAGCCTTGCGCTGGCAGCCTGGATGACCGTGAACGCCTGTTGCCCTATACCGAGCAATGCGTGTTGGCCGTCGACCTGGCCGCAGGCGAGATGAAGGTGGAATGGGACGCGGACTTCTAAGCGTGGCTAATTTGCGCATTGAAGTGATCAGTTTGTTTCCCGAGATGTTTTCCGCCATCAGCGAGTACGGCATCACCAGTCGGGCGGTGAAACAGGGGCTGTTGCAGCTCACCTGTTGGAACCCGCGAGACTACACGACGGATCGACATCACACTGTGGACGATCGCCCATTTGGCGGTGGCCCGGGCATGGTGATGAAGATCAAGCCCCTGGAAGATGCGTTGGTTCAGGCCAAGGCAGCCGCCGGGGAGAAGGCGAAGGTAATTTACCTGTCCCCTCAAGGCCGTCAGCTGAAACAGGCGGCGGTACGCGAACTGGCGAATGAGGAAAGTTTGATCCTGATTGCCGGTCGCTATGAAGGCATTGACGAGCGTTTTATTGAAGCTCATGTCGATGAAGAGTGGTCGATTGGGGACTATGTCCTGTCTGGCGGCGAGCTGCCGGCGATGGTCCTGATAGATGCGGTTACACGACTGCTGCCCGGAGCTTTAGGGCATGCGGACTCCGCGGAGGAAGATTCCTTCACGGATGGTTTGCTGGATTGCCCGCACTACACCCGTCCGGAGGTGTATGTGGATCAGCGTGTTCCCGACGTATTGCTAAGTGGCAATCACGCACACATCCGGCGTTGGCGTTTACAGCAGTCCCTTGGTCGGACCTATGAACGACGCGCCGATCTTCTGGAAAGCCGCTCGCTTTCTGGAGAAGAGAAGAAGCTGCTCGAGGAATACATCCTCGCGCGGGACGATAGTTAACAACGTATCGATGGTAGGTCCATTGACTTACCTTAGGAGCACAGCATGACTAACAAAATCATCCTTGCACTCGAAGCAGAGCAGATGACCAAAGAGATCCCTACCTTTGCCCCGGGCGACACTATTGTCGTTCAGGTGAAAGTGAAGGAAGGCGACCGTTCGCGTCTGCAAGCGTTCGAAGGCGTGGTAATCGCCAAGCGTAACCGTGGTGTGAACAGTGCTTTCACTGTTCGTAAAATCTCCAACGGTGTTGGCGTAGAGCGTACTTTCCAGACCTACAGCCCGCAAATCGACAGCATGGCCGTTAAGCGTCGCGGTGACGTACGTAAAGCCAAGCTGTACTACCTGCGTGACCTGTCCGGTAAAGCAGCTCGCATCAAGGAAAAACTGGCTTAAGTCCAGCTTCCCGATGCAGAAAAAAGCAGCCTACGGGCTGCTTTTTTGTGCCTGAAATTTGCCTATCTGTTGGTATTGACCCATGACCACCCGCCTCGAAGAAATCCAGCGCCGCACCGACCTGTCCGTTACCCACGTGACCAAGGCCGTGTTCCCGCCCACCACCAACCACCACAACACCCTGTTCGGCGGCACCGCCTTGGCATGGATGGACGAAGTGTCGTTCATCACCGCCACGCGTTTCTGCCGCTTGCCTTTGGTGACGGTCTCCACCGACCGTATCGACTTCAACCACGCGATCCCGGCCGGCTCTATCGTTGAGCTGATCGGTCGGGTGATCAAAGTCGGCAACACCAGCCTCAAGGTCGAAGTGGAGGTGTTCGTGGAGAGCATGAGCGCTGATGGCCGTGAAAAGGCGATCCAGGGCGTGTTCAGCTTCGTCGCGATTGACGCAGATAAACGCCCTGTCCCGGTACTGCCTGGCTTTGTTGACTGATTACTCGGCGGTGCTGGCCTGCGGTTGAATCACCGCCAGCAAGGTCCAGCCCGCTACAGGCTTCAAGTTACTCTCGGGCGAGACCACGTGCACCCAGCCGCTGGTGTCCCGGGCAAACAGCAAGGTGGCGCGCTCCCCGTGCAACGCCTGGTACTGCTCCCAGCCAAAGCCGTCGGTGAGGCTAGTGCTGTACAACTCGGCGCCTTGGCCCAGCAGGCTGGCCAATTTGGTGTAGCTCAAGGGTTGGCTGCCCAGCAAGTGGCCACGGTGTTCATGGCTGGCCTTGTGCTTGTCGGTGCGGCGGCTTTCTTGGCTGCTGGCCAGGGCGAACAGGCGATGGCCGAAGTCATGGCGAAAACGCATGGTGGCCAAGGCATTCAGTTCGCCGGAAGGCGAGAGCGCAAGCAGATGACCCAGGCCGACCAGGTCCAGATGGGACTCGGCATGCTGGGAGGCCGGGTTGCCGAAGTACGTAGGCAAGCCTTCCATACGACTGGCGCGGATGTTTTCCCAGCTTGAGTCGGTCAGCAGTACGCGGCTGCCCAACTGCTGCAACGCCTTGCCGAGCGCCCGCGCTGGGCCGTTCGCACCTACGATCAGGAAGCCGCTGGGCGCCGGCTCAGCGACTTTCAGCAGGCGGGCCAAGGGGCGCGCCGTGGCGCTTTGCAGCACCACGGTGCCGATGATCACCGCAAAGGTCAGCGGCACCAGCAACAACGCACCTTCGTGGCCGGCCTCATCCAGGCGGATCGCAAAGATCGCTGACACCGCCGCCGCCACGATACCCCGTGGTGCGATCCAGGCCAGCAGCGCGCGCTCGCGCCAGTTCAAGCCCGAGCCAAAGGTCGAAAGCGCCACGTTCAATGGGCGTGCAATGAATTGGATGATCAACAGCAGGATCAACACGAACGGGCCCAGGGCGATCATGGCGTTCAGGTCCAGGCGTGCCGCCAGCAGGATGAACAGCCCGGAAATCAGCAACACACTGAGGTTTTCCTTGAAGTGCAGGATGTGCCGTACATCCACGCCTTTCATGTTCGCCATCCACATGCCCATCAGCGTGACCGCCAGCAGGCCGGACTCATGCATCACCTGGTTGGAGGCGATGAAGATGCCCAGCACGCCCGCTAGTGTCGCCAGGTTATGCAGGTATTCCGGCAACCACTGGCGGCGCATGATCTGCCCCAGTACCCAGCCACCGGCGATGCCGAACAGGCTGCCGCAAAGGATAACGCCGCCGAAGGTCAGCAGGCTGTGGCTCAAGCCGTCGCCTGATGCGCTGGCGATGATGAAGCTATACACCACTACCGCCAGCAGCGCGCCAATCGGGTCGATGACGATGCCTTCCCAGCGCAGGATGTTGGCGATGGAGGCTTTAGGGCGCACCACACGCAGCATGGGCACGATCACCGTCGGGCCGGTGACCAGTGTCAGCGTGCCGAACAGCAGCGCCAGCATCCAGTCAAAACCCAGCAGCCAGTGGGTGGCCAGAGTGATCACCGCCCAGGTCGAGAGTGCGCCGACGGTGACCAGCCGGTGGACGACGCTGCCGATTTCCTTCCATTCCGACAGGTGCAGGGTCAGGCTGCCCTCAAACAGGATCAGCGCCACGGCCAACGACACCAATGGCATCAACAGAGGGCCGAACATTTCCTGCGGGTCGAGCCATCCGAGTATCGGCCCTGCCAGAATCCCGCTCAGCAGAAGAAACAGAATCGCTGGCAGTTTCAGGCGCCAGGCCAGCCACTGGCAGCCGAGTGCGGCCACGCCAATACCGCCAAAAGCCAACAAAATCTGTTGTTCGTTCATTAAAGCTTCCTGTTCCTTGAATTAGCGGGCTATGAAAGACTAATGGCTCTTGCCACAGTTCACTAAATAATTCGCGTATTGCCTTGTGCTGCGTTGCTTGAGTGCCCATGCCTGCCATTGACCATCCCCTGATCGACCGCTTCCTCGACGCCCTCTGGTTAGAAAAAGGCCTGTCGGACAACACACGCCAGGCGTACCGCAGTGACCTGGCGCTGTTCAACGGCTGGCTGCAGGAGAAAAACCTTGAGCTGATCAATGCCGGGCGCGAGCTGATCCTCGATCACCTGGCCTGGCGCCTGGAACAGAACTACAAACCGCGCTCTACTGCGCGATTCCTCTCCGGTGTGCGTGGCTTTTATCGCTATCTGTTGCGGGAAAAACTCATCGCGACCGATCCAACTCTACAAGTCGATATGCCGCAATTAGGTAGGCCTCTTCCTAAGTCTTTGTCGGAAACCGATGTGGAGGCCCTGTTGGCCGCGCCGGATCTCAGTGAAGCCATCGGCCAACGCGACCGCGCCATGCTGGAAGTGCTCTACGCCTGCGGCCTGCGCGTCACCGAACTGATCAGCCTGACCCTGGAGCAGGTCAACCTGCGCCAGGGCGTATTGCGCGTGATGGGCAAGGGCAGCAAGGAGCGGCTGGTGCCCATGGGCGAGGAGGCGATTGTGTGGGTCGAGCGGTACATGCGCGATGCGCGCCACGAACTGCTCGGTGGGCGCCCCAGCGACGTGCTGTTTCCCAGCCTGCGCGGCGAGCAGATGACCCGCCAGACCTTCTGGCACCGCATCAAGCACCAGGCCAAAGTGGCCGGGATCGGCAAGGCGCTGTCGCCCCACACCCTGCGCCATGCGTTCGCCACCCACTTGCTCAACCACGGCGCGGATTTGCGCGTGGTGCAAATGCTGCTGGGGCACAGCGACTTATCCACAACCCAGATCTACACCCATGTGGCACGCGCACGTTTGCAGGACATGCACGCCAAGCATCACCCTCGCGGATAAAACCGTCAGAAATGGCCCATTTTACCTGTCGCGGGCTGCCCTCCCGCCCAACTGTGGTAGGCTTTGCCGGTTCGCAAAGGGGACGGCATCCATTGTGGTCCAGATCAGTATTCTGCTCCCGTCCCTGCCTCTGCCTTCAGGAGTTCCCATGCGCTTGACCCAGATTATTGCCGCCGCAGCCATTGCGTTGGTTTCCACCTTTGCGGTCGCCGATGATGCGGCCGAGCAGACCATCCGCAAGAGCCTGGCCAACCTGGCGCTCGACACGCCTATCGAAAGCATCAGCGCCAGCCCTATGGCCGGCCTGTACGAAGTCAAGCTCAAGGGCAGCCGCGTGCTGTACGCCAGTGCCGATGGCCAGTACATCGTCCAGGGCTACCTGTTCCAACTCAAGGATGGCAAGCCGGTCAACCTGACCGAGAAGGCCGAGCGCCTGGGCGTGTCCAAGCTGATCAACGGCATCCCGGTGGCTGAAACCGTGGTTTACCCCGCCATTGGCGAAACCAAGACCCACATCACCGTGTTCACCGACACCACCTGCCCGTACTGCCACAAGCTGCACGCCGAGATCCCGGCGCTGAACAAGCTGGGCGTGGAAGTGCGCTACGTTGCTTTCCCGCGCCAGGGCCTGGGTTCGCCGGGTGACGAGCAGTTGCAGGCAGTGTGGTGCTCGGCCGACAAGAAAGCGGCCATGGACAAGATGGTCGATGGCAAGGAAATCAAGTCGGCCAAATGCGCCAACCCGGTTTCCAAGCAGTTCGCCCTGGGCCAGTCCATTGGTGTAAACGGTACACCGGCCATCGTTTTGGCCGACGGCCAGGTGATTCCGGGCTACCAGCCGGCGCCGCAAGTTGCCAAACTGGCACTGGGTGCCAAGTAAGCATTTATCGTTGAGCCTTTGACGATCATGGCCCGCCGAACCGTCGGCGGGTCATTAATTGAGAGCCGCAGTTGTGCGGCTGTTTTCACGGCCGACCTAGCGTCGGCCGTTTCATGGGGAGTTCTTCAGTGAAACCGGTCAAAGTAGGCATCTGTGGGTTAGGGACCGTCGGTGGCGGTACCTTCAACGTACTTCAGCGTAACGCTGAAGAAATTTCCCGCCGCGCAGGTCGCGGGATTGAAGTGGCGCAGATTGCCACGCGTTCGCCAAAGCCTCAGTTCGAAACGACCGGTATTGCGATTACCAACGATGTGTTCGCCGTGGCCACCAACCCTGAGATCGATATCGTTATCGAGCTGGTAGGCGGCTACACCGTGGCCCGCGAGCTGGTGCTCAAAGCCATCGAAAATGGCAAGCACGTGGTCACCGCCAACAAGGCGCTGATCGCCGTGCACGGCAACGAGATCTTCGCCAAGGCCCGCGAGAAGGGCGTGATCGTGGCGTTCGAAGCCGCGGTGGCCGGTGGTATCCCGGTGATCAAGGCGATCCGTGAAGGCCTGTCCGCCAACCGCATCAACTGGGTGGCCGGCATCATCAACGGCACCGGTAACTTCATCCTCACCGAAATGCGCGAGAAGGGCCGTACCTTCGAAGACGTGCTGGCCGAAGCCCAGGCCCTGGGTTACGCAGAAGCCGACCCGACCTTCGACGTGGAAGGCATCGACGCGGCCCACAAGCTGACCATCCTGGCCTCCATCGCCTTTGGTATCCCGCTGCAGTTCGACAAGGCCTACACCGAAGGCATCACCAAGCTGACCACCGCCGACGTCAACTACGCTGAAGCCCTGGGCTACCGCATCAAGCACCTGGGCGTGGCGCGCAGCACCGCGGCGGGTATCGAGTTGCGTGTGCACCCGACGCTGATCCCGGCCGACCGCCTGATCGCCAACGTCAATGGCGTGATGAACGCGGTGATGGTCAACGGCGACGCCGCCGGTTCCACCCTGTTCTACGGCGCCGGTGCCGGCATGGAGCCGACGGCTTCGTCGGTGATCGCCGACCTGGTGGACGTGGTTCGCGCCATGACCAGCGACCCGGAAAACCGCGTGCCGCACCTGGCCTTCCAGCCGGATTCGCTGTCGGCCCACCCGATTCTGCCGATCGAAGCCTGTGAAAGTGCCTACTACCTGCGCATCCAGGCCCAGGACCATCCAGGCGTGTTGGCCCAGGTGGCCAGCATCCTGTCGGAGCGCGGTATCAACATCGAGTCGATCATGCAGAAGGAAGTCGAGGAGCAAAACGGCCAGGTGCCGATGATCCTGCTGACCCACCGCGTGCTCGAACAGCACATCAACGATGCCATCCATGCCCTGGAAGCCTTGCAAGGCGTAGTGGGCCCGGTGGTGCGGATTCGCGTCGAACACTTGAACTAACCGATTTGTTCCAGGGGCCCCGTCCATTCGGCGGCCCCTGTTCGAGAATGTTTTAGAGGAGCCAGTCATGCGTTATATCAGCACCCGCGGCCAGGCACCGGCCCTGAATTTCGAAGACGTTCTGCTGGCAGGCCTTGCCACCGACGGCGGCCTGTATGTGCCGGAAAACCTGCCACGCTTCACCCAGGAAGAAATCGCCTCCTGGGCCGGCCTGCCGTATCACGAGCTGGCTTTCCGAGTGATGCGCCCGTTCGTGACCGGCAGCATTCCGGATGCGGACTTCAAAAAGATTCTGGAAGAAACCTACGGCGTGTTTTCCCACAACGCCATCGCGCCCCTGCGTCAACTGAACGGCAATGAGTGGGTGCTGGAGCTGTTCCACGGCCCGACCCTGGCGTTCAAGGACTTCGCCCTGCAACTGCTGGGCCGCCTGCTCGACTACGTGCTGGAAAAACGCGGCGAGCGCGTGGTGATCATCGGCGCCACCTCCGGCGATACCGGCTCGGCGGCCATCGAAGGGTGCAAGCACTGCGAAAACGTCGACATCTTCATCCTGCACCCGCACAAGCGTGTTTCCGAAGTGCAGCGTCGCCAGATGACCACCATCTTCGGCGAGAACATCCACAACATCGCCATCGAAGGCAACTTCGATGACTGCCAGGAAATGGTCAAGAACAGCTTCGCTGACCAGAGCTTCCTCAAGGGCACGCGCCTGGTGGCGGTGAACTCGATCAACTGGGCGCGGATCATGGCCCAGATCGTCTACTACTTCCACGCCTCGCTGCAGTTGGGCGGCCCGGCGCGTTCGGTGTCGTTCTCGGTGCCGACCGGTAACTTCGGTGATATTTTTGCCGGTTACCTGGCGCGCAACATGGGCCTGCCGATCAACCAGTTGATCGTCGCCACCAACCGTAACGACATCCTGCATCGCTTCATGAGCGGCAACCAGTACGTGAAGGAAACCCTGCACGCCACGCTGTCGCCGTCCATGGACATCATGGTGTCGTCGAACTTCGAACGCCTGCTGTTCGACATGCACGGTCGCAACGGCGCAGCCCTGGCCGAGCTGATGAGCAGCTTCAAGCAAGGTGGCGGTTTCAGCGTCGAACAAGAGCGCTGGACCGAAACCCGCAAGCTGTTCGATTCCCTGGCCGTGGACGACGCGCAAACCTGCGAAACCATCGCGCAGGTCTATGCCGAGACCGGCGAAGTACTCGACCCGCACACGGCCATCGGCGTGAAAGCCGCCCGCGAGTGCCGCCGCAGCCTGGATATTCCAATGGTGATCCTCGGTACCGCGCACCCGGTCAAGTTCCCGGAAGCGGTGGAGAAGGCCGGCATTGGCAAGGCGCTGGAACTGCCGGAACATTTGACCGACCTGTTCGAGCGTGAAGAACGCTGCACCGTGTTGGCCAACGACCTGAAGGCGGTGCAGGCGTTCGTCAGCCAGCATGGCAATCGGGGCAAGCCGCTCTGATCGACAGGGCTGCCTGACGGCCGAGGGGCATCTTTGTGCTGCCCCACATTCAAGCTGATTTCATCCACCCAAGACATGGTGGGGCAACAGTCAGCTTTTTTTGCAGTCGGCCAAGCCCGTCCTCGTGACGGGCTTTTTCATTCTGGCGAGCCATACTTGCCCATTCGCCCAATCAAGGAAACCCAACCGGTGCAGGTGTTGATCCAATGGACGTTGAAGCTGGTGTGCCTGTTGTGGCTCACCCAGGTACCCATGAGCCTGGCCGCCGTCAGCCTGCCGTTCAAACTGGTGCCGGCGTTTATCGCGCTTGAACCTATGCCCCTGGCGCCGACCGAGCAGCAGTGGTTGGCGGCGCATCGGACGTTGAAGGTGGGCATTTCGATAGATGACTACCAGCCGATCGACATCACCCGCGACCGCAATCGCTACCAGGGCATCAGCGCCGATTACTTGAGCCTGGTCGGCGCGCGGCTGGGCGTGCCCATGCAAGTGCTGGGCTTCTCCGAGCGCGCCCAGGCGGTTGAAGCGCTGCGCAACGGCACCATCGATATTCTCACCAGTGCCAATGGCTACGAGCGAGATGTGCCCGGCCTGCAGTTCACCCCGGACTACATGCCCGACCGTTCAGTGGTGGTGCTGCGCCGCGATGATACCCAAGGCGACGACCTGGCCGGCAAGAAGCTGGTGTTACTCGACGGCTACGCCAACGTGCAGAAGGTTCACGCGGCGTATCCGGACAGCCACATCATGCTCGCGCCCAACCTCTACAGCGGCCTCGAAGCCTTGAAGCAGGGCGACGTCGATGCGTTTATCGGCAATGAAGTGATCGTGCGCGCCTATAAATCGCTGCGGCCTTACCTGGGGTTGCAGATCAAGGAGCAAAGCCGGCTGGCGCCCATCGGTTTTGCCTTTGCCACCCGCCAGGCCGATCCGTTGTTGGGGGCCATGATGAACCGCGCGCTGGCAAGCCTCGACGAGTCGGTGCAGCGCGAAATCCTCGCACGCTGGACCACCGGTCTGGGTGTCGGCATCAGTGGTGAGCGCATTGCGTTGTCGACATCGGAACGGGCCTGGGTGCGCGAGCATCCCCATGTCGTGGTGGTGGCCCAGCAAATGTCGCCTTATATCTTCAGGGACAAGGACGGCCACTGGGTTGGCTTGAATGTCGACCTGTTGAATCGCATCTCGCGCATGACCGGTTTGCAGTTTATCTATGAAGAGGTGGGTTCTACCGCACAAACCCTGGAATGGCTGGAAACCGGCCGGGCGCAGATGAACACCACCCTGGCAGTGAATCAGGAGCGCAGTGCGCTGCTCAACTTCAGCCATGATTTTGGCGGGTCCGGCTGGGTGTTTATCGAACGTGCCGATGCCGCGCCCCTGATGGGCTTGAACCAGTTGGACGGCAAGGTGCTGGCATTGCCGGCGCGCCACGTCATGGAGAGCCAGATTCGCCATGACCATCCGCGCATCAAGTTGCGCCTGGTAGACAATTACACCCAGGCCCGTGAGCTGGTACGACGGGGCGAGGCCGCCGCCACCCTACAGACTGAAGTGGAAGTGCAGAGTTACGCAGAGGATGGCTTGCGCATGGGCCGCAGTGTCGACGGGCGGTGGTCGTCCAACTGCCTGTCGGTGCGCAAGGACCAGCCTGAATTGCTGAACATTCTGAATAAAGCCCTGGAGGCGTTGCCGGTGGCTGAGTTGAGTGCCCTGCGCCTGCGTTGGATCGGTGCCGTGGTGATCCCGCCGCCCGTCTGGCAGCGTGTACCGCCCTGGGCCTATTGGACGATGGCCACGGCGCTGCTGTTTGTGTTGGTGTCGCTGGTGTGGAACAGCCGGCTCAAGCGCCAGATTCGCCAACGGCTGGAGGCCGAGCAACGGCTCAATGACCAGCTGGCGTTCAAGCGCGCATTGCTCGACGGTATGCCCAACCCGCTGTTCGTCCGCGACCTGGACGGGCGCCTGGTAACCTGCAACAAAAGCTATGAACAGCAACTGGCGACCCGGCTGGAGCTGATCCAGGGCCTGACGCTGATGGAAAGCAAGGTGGTGCCCGACGCCACAGCGGCGCGCCTGCACGAAGGGCACATGGAGCAATTGGCCACGCAGCAGCCGTTGTTTGTCGACCGGCAATTGGAACTCAACGGCGGCACTTATCACGTCTATCAGTGGACCGTGCCCTTTTTCGATGCTCAGGGCCGCTTGCAGGGGTTGTTGGGCGGCTGGATCGATATCAACGAACGCAAAGACCTGGAGCGCCAGTTGATGGACGCCCGCCAGGCCGCCGATGAAGCGAACTACGCCAAAAGTGCATTTCTCTCGGCCTTGAGCCATGAGATTCGCACCCCCATGACCGCCATCATTGGCTTGCTCGAACTGGAGCAAGAGCGTTGCCTGGCAAGCGGCCAACCGGTTTCCGAGGCGCTGCAAGTGGCCCATCGTTCGGCGCGCGAGCTGATTGCGCTGATGGGCGACAGCCTGGACTTGGCCAAGATCGAGGCCGGCCACCTGCAACTGGCGCCACAGACCACTGAGCTCAAGAGTTTTTTCGAGGGTATCCAGAGTCTGTTCGAAGCCACCGCGCAACAGAAGGGCCTGCATCTGACCCTGGCGTTTGATCCGGCCGCTCAGGGCTATTACTGGTTCGATCCGCTGCGGTTGCGCCAGGTGATGCACAACCTGTTGGGCAATGCGCTCAAATTCACCGAGCGGGGCGGGGTTCACCTCAGCGTGACCTGCCAGCGGGATGAGCGCGATACCGAATACCTGCACCTGTGCGTCAAGGACAGCGGCCCGGGCATCAGCGCCGAGCAACAGCCGCGGGTGTTCAAGCCGTTTACCCAGGTAAGCGCCTTGACCGCTGCGCAGCACGGCGGCACCGGGCTGGGCCTGAGTATCTGCAAGCAACTGGTGGAATTGATGGGCGGGAGCATTCACCTCGACAGTGTGGTGGGCGAGGGGACGGTGGTGTGCATTGACCTGCGCCTGGATCGGATCAGCACCGACGATGTGCCGGCAACGCCTGCCGCGACGTTGTCATCGACGGGGCGTAGCCTGTCGGTGCTGGTGGTGGACGATTTGGCGGCCAACCGCCTGGTGCTGGCGCAGCAGTTGCAGTTCCTCGGTCACCAGGTGGTCGCCCTGGAGTCAGCCGAGGCCGCGCTGCAACGCTGGCGTGAGCAGCGTTTTGACGTGTTGGTCACCGATTGCCAGATGCCCGGCATGTCCGGTTATGCCCTGAGTGCGGCGATCCGGCGCCTGGAAGCAGAGGAGCAACGGCCCCGGAGTGCGCTGGTGGGTTGCACCGCCAACGCCATGAAAGATGAACAACGCCGCTGCGAGGACGCTGGTATGGACGAACTGCTGGTCAAGCCCGTGACCTTGGAACACTGGACCCAAGTGCTGGCCCGCGTGGCGCCCCAGCGTTCGTTCGATATCCAGGCCCTGCGCATCATGACCCAGGCCGACGGGCCGGTGCTGCAGAGCATGTTGCAGGAGCTGGCCAAGAGCCTGGACCACGAACACGAGGTATTGGCGGGCGCCCTGGCCGAGCGTGACATGGCACGCTTGAATGCGTCGCTGCACCGGCTCAAGGGCATTTGCTCCTTGGTGGATGCACTGCCACTCGCCAAGGCCTGCGTCGCCCTTGAGCAGTGCGCCCGTGAGCAGCGCGGCGCCGAGCTTGAAGCACCCTGGTTGCGCTTGTCCGAGGTGCTCAAGGCGTTTCGTCGCGATCTGCAACCCTATCTGGATGCCTGACACCCTAATGCCGGTCAGCTAAGCGAGCGCGATGCTCAAGGCAACGAAGATTCCCTGTGGGAGCTGGCTCCCGTGACGGCCCTGCAGCCGACGCTGATCTAACTGACGCGCCGAGATCTGAATGTGGGAGCTGGCTTGCCTGCGATGACGACCGGATAGCTGACATCCATCTACCTGGCACCCCGCGATCAACCTGTGGGAGCGGGCTTGCTCGCGAAGGCGGCCTGACAGTCAACACAGTTGGACCGGGTATATATCCGTTATTTAGGTAACGGCCACTTAGGGTTCCGCCCTGACGGCGGCTCACTTTTGAAAAGCGCAAAAGTAAGCAAAACGCTCTTGCCCCACCACTCGGCACCTCGCTTAGGCTCGGTGTGCCCGTAATCCGCCAGTGATTTGGGGGGTAAACCGGCATCCCTGCCGGTTTACCCCCCAAATCCCTGTCGAATTCCGGCCAGCGTGGTTTAACGGGGCGCTTAAGATCAAGATCAAAAGCAGATCAAGAGCAGATCAAGAGCGGCTCGCTTCGCATCGTGGTTACCGTCTGCTGCTACAGCCCACAAAGTTGTGTAGATACCTATGCTGCGATAGCGGTAGTGCAGTAACAGATGTAGCGACTGACACACCGTCTTCGCAGGCAAGCCAGCTCCCACAGGGGATCTGCCCCTCCCACATTTAAGGACGCTTTTAGGACACGTCCTATGGGGCACACCGCAGCATATGACTACTGTGCAGGACTTTCCCTGTACCGACACCACTTACCCATGCGATCCCTGAACGTCCTGATCCTCGAAGACAACCCGTTTCAACTGATGGCCCTGCACCAGATGCTCAATGCCAACGGCGTGTTCAATGTACGCGCCGCGGAAACGGTCGAAACCGCACGTCAGTCCCTGGACAGCAAAGGCCCGGTGGACATCGCCATCTGCGATCTGTACCTGGAGCAGGGCGATGGCCTGGCGTTGATCCGTGAGTTGGCCGAGCGCCGTCTGGCCCAGGTGTTGATCCTGCTCAGCAACGCCGAGCCCGACGTGCTGGAAGGCGTGGCGAACATGGCTCGGCAATTGGGGCTCAAGGTCTTGGCGTGCTTGCCCAAGCCGGCCTCGGCCAAGCTGATCGGGCAGGTGCTGAGCGACTGTCAGGAGCACTTGCGCCCGGGGCCACCGGTGCTGTCCTGGGAGCGCGTGCGCCAACTGTTGGGCTTGAGCGAGCAGGAACAACTGCCGCCCTCGGCGGATGTCAGCCAGGCCACTATCGCGGCGTGTGGCAGGGTCTGGTACCAGCCCATCGTCAGTCAGGCCGGGGTGTTGCAAGGGGTGGAGGCGCTGGCGCGTTGGCAGTTGCAGGACGGTGAACTGTTGCTGCCTGACGAGTTCCTGCCGGTGCTGGAGTTTGCCGGCATGGAAGAGGCGTTTACCTGGCATGTGCTGGAGCAGGCGCTTGGCTTGGCGAACCAGGTGATGGGCGAAAGCGGCCAGGTGCTGCCGGTAGCGGTGAACATCCCCGGGCGCATGCTGGAGCGCGAGCACTTCCCCCAAGTACTGCAAGGTTTGCTGCAACTGCACGGCGTGCCCGCCCATAGCCTGACCCTGGAGCTGGTGGAAACCTCGACGCTGAAAACCGACAGCGCCCATGTCACCGGGTTGCTGCGCTTGCGCATGTTGGGTTGCCAGTTGTCCATCGGCGACTTCGGCATGGGCGGCACCAGCCTGCAGCATTTGCTGGAGCTACCTTTTACCGAACTGAAAATCCCCCCGGCGTTTGCCTGTGGGATGGCCAATGATGACCGCAAGGCCGCGGTGGTGGCGGGCGCCATGAGCATGGCGGCGCGTCTGGACGTCGCCGTGGTGGTCACCGGTGTGGAAACCGCCGCCGACTATCACGCCGTGGGCGAACTGGGCGCGGCGTGGCTGCAAGGCTGTTTTATCGCCCGGCCGATGGAGGCCGAGGCGCTCAAGCAATGGATCGCGTTCCAGGCTAGGCCAGCCCGTGTTCCTGCACGTAAATAAACAGGGCGGCATCGTTGACCAGCCCGAGCTTGCGCATGGCGCTGACTTTTTGCGCGCTGACGGTCTGCTTGCTACGGTGCAGGTGCGCGGCGATCTCGCCCACAGTCATGCCACTGGCCAACAGGCGAATCACCTCCAGCTCCCGGGGTGACAGGTGTTCCTGGGAATGCAGGCGATCAGCGCCGACTTCCCCGGCCAGGCTCAGCGCCTGGCGGATGGTCTGGGCCACGTAGGTGCGTTGCTGGCGCACCTGGCGGATCGCCTGGGGCAGCTCATCGGCGAGGCTGGCCTTGCTCAGCAAACCCATCACACCCAATGCCAGGATGGAATGAAACAAGCCGGCATTGTTGAGCATGGTCACCACCACAATGGGCAGGTGCGGATAGTGCCGGCGCAGTTGCTCGATCAAGCGCAGCCCGTCGGCCTGGGGCTCGACGGGCATCATGAAGTCGGTCACCACCACATCGCAGGCACAGTGTTGCAACACTGCATTGAGGGCCTGAGGGGAATTGGCCTCACCGACGATGCTGATCTGCGGGTCCCGTTCGAGCACGGCGCGCAGGCCGATCAGGAAAATCGGGTGATCGTCGGCAATCACGATACGCAAAGGCGGTTCAGACGCAGCTCTCAAGTCAGGCTCCCGGGATAATCCAGGGATTCTAGCCTGTGCGCCGTTGTTTTTTCTCTGTCATCTTTTCCGTGCATGCTCGTTTTCCTCAAGCAGTGGATTACACAAAAGGTAGAACTTTCTGCTTTGAGCACGGGTCACTTGAATGTCAGCCTCTTCGTGACATTTTTGTTTTTCGAACCTTTTTCGAATGATTGAGTGGTGATCGAGATGGAAAGTATCAACCTATTGCTCAGCCAAGCACTGAGCCCTTATCAGGTTACGCTGACCTCTGCCGGTATGCGCGACGACTGCCTGGTAACCGTGAAGAACCCCGGTGGCGCCATCGTGGTTGAACGTGAAGTCGATCGTGCGCAATTGAGCGACAAGCGCGCGCTGGTGGATGTGGTGGATTGCCTGCTTCGCGACCTGAAAATCGCCGAAGGGCGCCTGGAACCTTCAGTCATCGCTGCCTTGCGCAACGCCTCCCAGACCCGTGGCGGCGCACTGGCATGAAACATTATTTTTCTTCGGAACCTTCCTACAAGGTGTTCAGTCAGAGTTTGTAACAGCAAGAGCAGGCATTGTGCTCCGGTGTCTGTAGCTTGCTGTACTGGTCTTTGTAGGCCACGTTTAACCCCGAGTTGTCTCCCCACTGCTCGGGGTTTCTTTTTGCCTGCAATTTGTCAGATCGCGCCATCCTCGCGCAGGCGAGTGATAGCCGCCGCGTCGTAGCCCAGGGCATTGAGCACCACGCCGTTGTGTTCACCCAATTGCGGCCCAACCCATTCGCAACTGCCCGGTGTGTCCGACAGCTTGGGCACGATGCCGGGCATCTTGAAGTCTTTGCCGCCTGGCAACTGCGCCTTGAGGAACATTTCCCGGGCCAGGAATTGCGGGTCGCCCAGCATGTCTTCGGCGCTGTAGATACGGCTGGCGGGCACCTCGGCTTTATTCAGTTGCTCAATCACCTGGTCGAGCGACAGCGAATTGACCCAGCGATCAATCACGCCGTAGAGCTCGTCGCGGCGAGTGTCACGCCCGTCATTGCTGGCCAGTGCCGGGTCGTTCGCCAAGTCGTCACGGCCGATCACCTGCATGAAGCGCTTGAAGATCGCATCGCCATTGGCGCCGATCTGCACATGCTTGCCGTCTGCGGTGGTGTGGATCGAGGACGGGGTGATACCGGGCATGATGTTGCCGGTGCGCTCACGGATAAACCCGAACACATCGAACTCGGGGATCATGCTTTCCATCATGGCGAAGATGGCTTCATACAGCGCCACATCCACCACTTGGCCGAGGCCGCCGTTGACCTCGCGATGGCGCAGCGCCATTAGCGCGCCGATCACCGCCCACAACGCGGCGATCGAGTCGCCGATGGAAATGCCGGTGCGCACCGGCGGGCGGTCCTCGAAGCCGGTGATATAGCGCAAGCCGCCCATAGACTCGCCCACCGCGCCAAACGCCGGCTGGTCCTTCATCGGCCCGGTCTGGCCGAAGCCCGAGAGGCGCACCATCACCAGCTTGGGGTTGAGGGCGTGCAGGGTTTCCCAGCTCAGGCCGAGTTTCTCCAGCACGCCTGGGCGGAAGTTTTCGATGAGGATGTCGGCGTCGGCCAACAGTTGCTTGAGGATCGCCAGCCCCTCAGGGTGCTTGAGGTTGAGTGTCAGCGACTGCTTGTTGCGGGCCTGTACGAACCACCACAGCGAAGTGCCTTCATACAGCTTGCGCCATTTGCGCAGTGGGTCGCCGCCGTCCGGGGATTCGACCTTGATCACCTCGGCGCCGAATTCGGCGCAGATGCGTGAGGCAAACGGGCCGGCGATCAGAGTGCCCAGTTCGATGACTTTCAGGCCGGCAAGTGGTTTGGCAGTGAGCGACATGGGGATCCTTACAAGCGCGGGACGATGATGTACTGCTTTTTAACATAGGCGAGCGGCGCGGATGCAGCGCAGTATTCGTTCAATGCCCTCGCCATCGGTTAGACTGGCCGCCTTTCCTTGTCTTTAGAAGCCCGTTCATGGCCCAGCCGTCCACGACCTACAAATTCGAACTCAACCTCACCGACCTCGACCGCTCGGTGTACGAGAGCGTCAAACAGACCATCGCCCGCCACCCTTCGGAAACCGAAGAGCGCATGACCGTGCGCCTGCTGGCCTACGCCCTCTGGTACAACGAGCAATTGGCGTTCGGGCGTGGCCTGTCGGATGTGGACGAACCGGCCCTGTGGGAAAAAAGCCTGGATGATCGGGTTTTGCACTGGATCGAAGTCGGCCAGCCGGATGCCGACCGCCTCACCTGGTGCTCGCGCCGCACCGAACGCACCAGCCTGCTGGCCTATGGCAGCTTGCGCGTGTGGGAAGGCAAGGTGGTACCGGTGGCCAACAACCTGAAAAACGTGCACATCGCTGCGGTGCCTCAGGAAGTCTTGGAGACCCTGGCCAAGGACATGCCGCGAGTGATCAAGTGGGACGTGATGATCAGCGAAGGCACGATTTTTGTGACCGATGACCGTGGCCAGCATGAAGTGCAACTGCAATGGCTGGTCGGCGAACGCGGTTGAATCTTGGCTGAGCCCGGCTCCCTGTAGGAGCGAGCTTGCTCGCGAAAAACTCCAGGGCACCGCGATCACCCAGGCACATGTGTCATCGTTAACCATTTTCGCGAGCAAGCTCGCTCCTACAATTAAAGAGAAGTTATCACCACCGTATGCGTATCGATCCCCGCCCATTGCCCGCCGTCCTGCCTTTTCTCGGTGAACTGCCGCCGTTGTTGACCCGCCTTTACGCCGCACGCGGGGTGCAATCGGAAGCCGAGCTGGACAAGAGCCTGGCGCGGTTGATTCCCTATCAGCAGCTCAAGGGCATCGACGCGGCGGTGGACTTGCTGGTGACGGCCCTGGAGCAGCGTCAGCGCATCCTGATCGTGGGTGACTTCGACGCCGATGGCGCCACGGCGAGCACCGTGGGCACCCTGGGCCTGCGTTTGCTCGGCGCGGCCCACGTCGACTACCTGGTGCCCAACCGCTTCGAATACGGCTATGGCCTGACCCCGGAAATCGTTGCGGTGGCCCTGCAGCGCGAGCCGCAGTTGCTGATCACCGTGGACAACGGCATCTCCAGTGTCGAAGGCGTGGCGGCGGCGAAGGCGGCGGGGTTGCAGGTGCTGGTCACCGACCACCACTTGCCCGGCGATGAACTGCCGGCCGCCGACGCCATCGTCAATCCGAACCAGCCGGGCTGCGGGTTCCCCAGCAAGGCCCTGGCTGGCGTTGGCGTGATCTTCTACGTGTTGATGGCCCTGCGTGCGCGGTTGCGCAGCCTGGGTTGGTACGACAACAAGCCCCAGCCGAATATCGGTGAACTGCTCGACCTCGTGGCCCTGGGCAGCGTCGCTGACGTGGTGCCGCTGGACGCCAACAACCGCATCCTCGTGCACCAGGGCCTGGAGCGTATTCGGGCCGGCCGGGCGCGGCCGGGGATCAAGGCGATTCTGGAAGTGGCCAAGCGTGATCATGCGCGTATCACCTCCACCGACCTGGGTTTTATCCTCGGCCCGCGCCTGAATGCCGCCGGACGCCTGGATGACATGAGCCTGGGCATCGAATGCCTGCTCACCACCGACTTCGCCGCCGCACGGGAAATGGCCGCGCAACTGGACGGCATGAACCAGGACCGTAAATCCATCGAACAAGGCATGCAGCGCGAGGCCCTGGCCCAGCTCAAGGACTTGCCGGTGGAGTCGATGCCGTACGGCTTATGCCTGTTCGACCCGGAGTGGCACCAAGGGGTGATCGGTATCCTGGCGTCGCGTATGAAGGAACGGTACTTTCGCCCGACCATCGCCTTCGCCGATGCCGGCGATGGCCTGCTCAAGGGCTCTGGACGCTCGGTGCAGGGCTTTCATATCCGCGATGCGCTGGCGGTCGTCGCCAGCCAGCACCCCAACCTGATCACCAAATACGGCGGCCACGCCATGGCGGCGGGGCTGACCTTGCCTGAAGCCAACTTCCCGTTGTTCGCCGAAGCCTTTGATGCCGAAGTGCGTCGTCAACTGCGCGAAGAAGACCTCACTGGCCGCCTGCTTTCAGACGGTACCCTGGCGGTGGAAGAGTTCCACCTGGAACTGGCCCGCGCCCTGCGCCATGCCGGCCCGTGGGGGCAGCATTTTCCCGAGCCGTTGTTTCACGGGGTATTTCAGTTGGTGGAGCAGCGGGTGGTGGGCGAGCGGCATTTGAAAGTGGTGCTCAAGAGCGAATGCGGGTCGGTGAAGCTCGATGGCATTGCCTTTGGCGTGGACCGCGAAGTGTGGCCGAACCCGACGGTGCGTTGGGTGGAATTGGCCTACAAGCTGGATGTGAATGAATTTCGTGGCAATGAGACGGTGCAACTGATGATTGCGCACATCGAACCGCGCTGATTATTAGCAACACCACACATCAAAAATGTGGGAGCGGGCTTGCTCGCGAAAGCGGTGGATCAGTCAATACGGCTGTGACTGATCCACCGCTTTCGCGAGCAAGCCCGCTCCCACATTTTGTTTTGTGTGTGGCGCGGGATTACTCGGCTTTGGCCTGATGCTTGACGATAATCTCCACCAGACGCTTGGCCAGCGCCGGGTAGTTCTCATCGAAGTGATGCCCGCCCGGCAGCTTCATGGCTTCGCCCACGGCGGTCTTGTCGGTGCAGCCGCTCTCGTCGACTTCTTCGGCACCGTAGATGCACACGACTTTCTCAGGCGGCAGCTTGGCCATTTCCGGGCCGGTGGCGGCTTCTTTGCCGGCGTTGCCCAGCCAGCCTTCCACTTCGATTTCAAAGCTGCCGGTGCGGGCGAAGGCCAGCAGGATGATCGCGTCTACCCGTTGCTGTTCGTTCTCTGGCATACGGTTGTAGATCGCCGGCAATACGTCGGCGCCGAACGAGTAACCGGTCAACACGAAGCGCTTGGTGCCCCACTTTTGCCGGTAGTGTTGCATCAGCTCGGTGAGGTCCTTGGCGCTTTGCTCAGGCGTTTTGTGCTGCCAGTAGTAGCGCAGGGTGTCGATGCCCACCACCGGGTAGCCGATCTTCGCCATCTCGCCCGCCACGTCGCGGTCCAGGTCGCGCCAGCCGCCGTCACCGGAGAGGAACAGGGTCACGGTGTCCTTGGCTTGGCCGGCGGGAACTTCTACCACCGGAATCGCCAGGCCGCCGTTGTCCGAACCGACCAGTTGCTTGCGCAGTTCGTTGTTCAGCACCTGTGGGTAATGAATGTCGTAGTCGCTGATACTGGTGGTGGCGCGCGGTGTGTCACGTACGAAACTGGCGCTTTCATCGTCGGGGTTATCGTTCCACGCCACCAGCCAGTTGCCATGGGCGGCGGTTTTCGGCAGCGGGTCGTTGCAGCCTTCCTGTTTCAGGGCGAAGCCTACAGAGATGGCGTTAGCCTTGTCGTCGTTCTGGGTGGCCAGCCAGCGCCAGGCGAGTGCGGCGCCAGGGCCGATGCCGCTGACCAGGGTCGCCGGGCCTTTGAGCTGGGCCAGGGCGCCTTGCAGGGCTTTTTCCTGCAATGCGCAGTCATCTTTGGGCAGCACCACCTGAACCAGTTGCGCAGCACCGCCCTGGCTCAGGGCCATCAGTTGGCTGTCGGTCAAGGTTTCGTCGGCCATCACCGCCACGGCCACGCGGGCTTTTGCGTTGCTGGCCGGGGTTACGCGGGTCATTACCGAACCGTCGGCCTGGGGCAAATGCTCCAGGGTCGGCTGCGGGGCAGGGCGGTTCCAGTACCAGAAGCCACCCGCCGCGATCAGCGCAAGCAGCACCACTAAAGCCAATACATACCGCCAGGAGCGTCGAATCATCAGCGTTTCACCAATCCAGTCAAGCCGCCCGCGATCAGGGCGGCGGTATCGGCCAATGCCACCAGCGGATCCAGTCCTGCGGGCACGGCCATGTAACGGGGTTCCCAGTCGGGCTGGAACTTGTCTTTGAAGCGGCGCAAACCTTGGAAGTTATACAGTTGCTCGCCACGGCGGAACACCATCGAGCCCAGGCGCTGGGTCAGCGGTGCGCCACGGCGCGGTTGCAAGCCCGACAACGGCACCATGCCGAGGCTGAAGCGCGCGTAGTCGTGGCTCTTATAATGTTGAATCAGGCCCACCATCATAAATTCCATGGTCAATTTGGGCGCGTCCGGGTGGGCACGCATCAGGTCGAGGCTGGCCAGGTCATGGTTGTAGGTTTCGAGCAAATTGGCGAAGGCCACCGGGCGCCCTTCGAAGCGAATGATCGCGATACGAAAGTGCTTGAGGTAGTCATCGCTGAAACGGCCCAGGGAGAAGCCCTTTTCCCGCACATTCTTACCTGTAAGCCAGGCATCGGAGATGACTTTTAATTCATCCATCGGCGCCTTGCCTGGTTCGCAGATCTCCAGGGACAGGCCGTCCCGGGTGCCACGGTTCCAGGTGTAGCGCAAATCCTTCATTTCTTTGCCCTTGGCTTCCAGGTCAAAGCGTTTCAGGTCGACGCGGGCTTCTTCACCCAGCTTGATCGCGGTGAGGCCGATATCCATGTAATACGGCAGGTTCTCGGCGCGTACCTGGTAGAACACCGGGCGGGCGTGGTGGATGTCGCACAGGTCGCGGAACTGCCAGATCATCTCGGCGCGCGGTTGGGTTGGGCCGATGGGGTCATACAGCGCCACCAGGCTACGCCCGCGACGGGCATACATCAGGAAAGCTTCATCGTTAGGGTGAAACAGCAGCGCCTTGTCGCCAGTGAGCGCCAGGCCGCCGTCGGGTTGGGACGAGGCCATCAGGATCTTGCTGGCGCGCTCCAGTTCTTCCGGGGTCGGCAGGTGGATGACCGGGCGTGCCGTGCGCAGCAGCCAGGTCAGCGACACGATCACCAGCAACACGGCGGCGCCGAGCAGCGAACGCAAGCCACGCGGGGCGTTGGCATCGAGGGTGAACTGCCACCAGAGTTGATGGCTGTAGGGCACGTCCTGATAGGCAAACAGCAGCAGCCAGATCGAGGCACCGAGCACACAGACACTGGCCACCAGGTACAGCGGCGAAAACGGCAACTCGGTCAGGCGACTGGCGCGGTAGAACGAGCGGCGGAAGATCGCCAGCAGCACTGCGGTCATGGTCATCAGGCTGGCTTCTTCCCAGTCGAAGCCTTTAAGCAGAGAGAGCAGGGCGCCGACCAGCAGCAGCACCATGGTCAGCATCCAGGCCGCCGACAACCGCCGACGCAGGCCCTGGGCGAGCAACAGGCACAACACGCCGATCAGGCTGGCACCGAAGTGCGACGCGTCAATCAGACGATGGGGGATCAGGAAGCCGATGTTTTCCAGGCGTGAGTCGATCTCTGGCGTGGCGCCGGAAAACAGCAGGACCACGCCGGACAAAAAAACCAGGACGGCCAATACTGGCGCTGCCAGCCCTGATGCCACCCGCAGGCTTTGCTGGGTCTGGAACAGGCGCTGGGCCTCGTTGACCAGCAGGAATACACAGGCGATCAGCAGCGGCAGCACCACGTAGATCATGCGGTACAGCAGCAAAGCCGCGGCCAGGGGCGCGGCACCGAGCTTGTCGGCAAAGGCCGCCAGCAGGATCGCTTCGAATACACCCACGCCGCCCGGCACATGGCTGAGTACACCCGCGGCCAGCGCCAGCAGGTACACCAACAGGAACGGGCCGAAGGGCGGCGCTTCCGGCAACAGCAGATACAGCACGGTAGCGGCTGCGGCGACGTCCAGTGCGGTGATGATCAGTTGCAGGAACGTCAGGCGTCGGCCTGGCAGGCGCAGGGTACGGCGCCCGGCCTTGACCAGCAGGTTGTCGGGGTAGGGCTGCTCCGGCAGGCGGCGGCGATAGATGCCGATGCACAGCAGCACCGACAACAGCAGCACGGCGCCGGCAATGCCACCGAGCAGGCTTTGCGATAAATGCAGGTAAGTGGAAGCGGCCGGCAAGTTGCTCAACGTGGCCAGCGCGGCCAGCGGCGGCAGGGCACAGCCCAGGGCCAGGCTGGCGAATACGGTCATGTGCGCCACTTCCGAGGCGCCGATGCCATGCCGTGCATATAAACGGTAGCGCACCGAACCGCCCGAGAGCATCGACAAACCAATGGCGTTGCCAATGGCAAAGGCGGTGAAACCACCCAGGGCCAGGGTTTTGGCGGGCAATTGCACGCCAGCATACCGCGCGCCGGAGAACTCATAGCCGAGCAGGATAATGAAGCCGGCAACCGCTGCCGCAAAGGCACCCAACAGGGCGGGCTTGGGCACTTCCAGGATCGAATCGTGCAGGGCGTAGAGGTCCAGCTCCAGCAGCAGGTGCCGGCAGGCGATCAGGGCGATTGCAAACAGCAGGAGCGTCACGGCCAGGCCGATGGGCTGGCGGTACTTGCTCAACAGGTCCAGCCACCGCAAACGGGTGGGAGTGATCGGTTGTTCTGCTGTGACGGTGTCTTGTGGTTCAGACGAGTTGGCGCGCATCAATCACCTCGTGGATTGTGCGCGACAGGATGGAGGTATCCAGCCAAGTTACCAATCCCTATGGACAAAATAATTACAAATATTAACGCGGATCACCGGGCGCGGCGACTGCGGCCATTGGTCGTAGAGGGGTAGCGCTTGAGCATTGAGCCTAGCGTGCAATGAGATGGACTGTGCAAACCGTCTACGGTTTCATGAAAGATGCCATGCCATTGTTTCAGAAGAACTTTTTCGCCAGATACAAAAAAGGCCACTCTTTCGAGTAGCCTTTTTTGATGTTTGGTTGCGGGAGCCGGATTTGAACCGACGACCTTCGGGTTATGAGCCCGACGAGCTACCAGACTGCTCCATCCCGCGTCTGTGGGCGGCATTCTACAGCCCAACGGCGGGGTGTCAACCGTTAATGAGCCGATCGCTGAAATAAGCGCTAATTATTCTGAAATCAAGGTGTTGGCTGCATTGTGCAGGCAAAACAAGCGCGCACAAAAAAGGCCACTCTTTCGAGTAGCCTTTTTTGATGTTTGGTTGCGGGAGCCGGATTTGAACCGACGACCTTCGGGTTATGAGCCCGACGAGCTACCAGACTGCTCCATCCCGCGTCTGTGTGTCGGCATTCTACAGAGGAACGCGAGTGTGTCAACCCGTAAACTGAAGAAAAGCGCTTGTGCTTCAATCGGTTAGCGCTTAAAAGGGCGGTTTGAGAGGGTTCCAGGCCAGGCAGGACAAGGCTTTCAGCTCTATTGGGATGCTAGATTCGATTGAGAAAATATATTCATCTATGAAATTTCCTACCGCTGAGGCGGAAGATTCAAACTACTGGTGCTATATACAGGGGTGAGTGCGATACTGGCCACCCGTTGGTTAACACCCCGTTTATATGACGCAGCGCAAAATCATCCACGTCGACTGTGATTGCTTCTACGCCGCCATCGAGATGCGCGACGACCCGAGCCTGGCGCAAAAGCCCTTGGCCGTCGGTGGCTCGGCAGATCGGCGCGGCGTGATCGCCACCTGCAACTACGAGGCGCGGGCGTATGGGGTGCGTTCGGCGATGTCGTCACGTCATGCCTTGAAGCTGTGCCCGGACTTGACCATCGTCAAGCCGCGCATGGATGCCTATAAAGAAGCATCAAAAGAAATCCAGCTGATTTTTCGCGACTACACCGACTTGATCGAGCCGTTGTCGCTGGATGAGGCTTACCTCGACGTATCCGACAGCCCGCATTTTGGCGGCAGCGCCACGCGTATTGCCCAGGACATTCGGCGCCGTGTTTCCAACCAGTTGCATATCACCGTGTCTGCCGGCGTAGCGCCCAACAAGTTTTTGGCTAAGATCGCCAGCGACTGGAAGAAGCCCAATGGGTTGTTTGTGATCACGCCGAATCAGGTCGAAGACTTTGTTTCGCAGTTGCGTGTCAGCAAGCTGCATGGCGTGGGCAAGGTCACCGCCGACAAGCTGGCGCGCCTGGGCATCGAGGACTGCCTGCAATTGCGTGACTGGAACAAACTGGCACTGGTGCGCGAATTCGGCAGTTTCGGCGAGCGCCTCTGGAGCCTGGCCCGTGGGATTGATGACCGCGTGGTGCAAAACGACAGCCGGCGGCAGTCCATCAGTGTGGAAAATACCTTCGACGTGGACCTGCCAGACCTTCCGAGTTGCCTGGCGAAACTGCCGCAACTGATGGAAACCCTGGCCGGGCGCATGGCGCGTATCGACAGCAGCTACCGGGCGGGCAAGCCGTTCGTCAAAGTGAAGTTTCATGACTTTACCCAGACGACGCTGGAACAGGCCGGGGCAGGGCGGGATCTGGAGAGTTATGAGCAGTTGATGACCCAGGCGTTCAATCGCGGGGGCAAGCCGGTGCGGTTGCTGGGGATAGGCGTACGGTTGCTGGACCTGAGTGGCGGCAACGAACAGCTCGAGTTTTCCTGGTAAAAACCACGAAGCAAATGTGGGAGCTGGCTTGCCTGCGATGGCGGAGTGTCAGTCACGAATGTTGTAACTGATACACCGCTATCGCAGCATAGGTATCTACACAACTTTGTGGGTTCTAACGGTAGACGGTAACCCCCGGTGTCAGGGTAGTTGTCGTGTCCCCCGCTTTTTGAAAAGCATTCCGGGGGCGGCAAGAGTATGGTCATGCCTTTCTATTCAGAAGAACGTAAAGCTGCGCTGCTGAAAATGATGCTTCCGCCCCTGAGCCTCTCGGCGGCGGAGGTCGCTCGGCGCGAAGGTTGCAGCGATATGTCTCTCCATTATTGGCGCAAACAAGCTGCCGCCAGAGGAACGCAATTGTCCGATGCCAAGCAACCGGCCGAAAATTGGTCAGCCGAATCCAAGCTGGCGATCATCATAGAAACAGGTTCGCTATCGGAACTGGAAATCGGTGAGTACTGCCGACGAAAAGGTATTTTTCCCGAGCAAATAACCGATTGGCGCAACGCTTTTATCGCCGGCAGCACGAAACAGTCAACCGCGAAAACTGCAAGCTCCGGACAGTCACGGGATGATAAAAATCGTATCCGTGAACTTGAACGTGAGTTGCGCCGCAAAGATGCAGCCCTGGCTGAAACAGCGGCTTTACTGGTACTACGAAAAAAGCTCAATGCCTACTGGGGGAGCGACGACGAGGCCACCTGACCTTGTTGCCAGAACGGTATTTACTCGTTGATTGGCTTAATGAAGCCATTCTGGCGGGCGCCCGCAGGGCGCCTGCTTGTCAGGAGGTAGGCATTTCACTGAGGACGCTGCAACGCTGGAGCTTGCCGCAAGAACTCTTGGCAGATGGACGCACGACGACGCTCAGGCCGATACCGAACAACGCGCTCAGTGAGCTTGAGCGACAAGGCATCGTGACGCTGTGCAACAGCAAAGCTTACGCGCACCTCCCGCCAAGCCAGATCGTGCCGCAATTGGCCGATGAAGGAAGATATGTAGCCTCGGAGGCGACTTTTTATCGTGTGCTGCATGCGGCAGGTCAGCAGCATCACCGATCCAGAGCCAAGCGACCGCATCGCCATGAGGCACCGACCACTTACGCAGCGACTTCAGCTAATCAGGTGTGGTCATGGGACATCACCTACCTGCCGTCCCCGGTTCGCGGGAAATTTTACTATCTCTATCTGATCGAAGACATCTACAGCCGAAAAGCCGTGGGCTGGGAAGTTTATGAAGCCGAGAGCGGGGAAAAGGCGGCAGCGTTGCTGCAACGAAGCGTGACTCAGGAGAAGTGTTGGCGCCAGCCGCTGGTGCTTCACTCGGACAATGGTGCACCAATGAAATCGGTGACGTTACTGACCAAGATGTATGACCTGGGCATCACGCCGTCTCGCAGTCGACCACGGGTTAGCAACGACAACCCGTACTCGGAATCACTGTTCAGGACACTGAAATACTGCCCGCAGTGGCCACAGGCAGGGTTTACCAGCCTGGATGATGCGCGTATCTGGGTGAGGAATTTTATGACCTGGTACAACACCGTGCACCGTCATAGCCGGATCCGCTTCGTAACACCGGCTCAACGTCATGAAGGAAAAGACCGAGAAATCTTGGCTAGTCGAGATGCGATATACCGGCAGGCCAGAGAGAAAAGACCGGAACGATGGTCAGGAGAGACACGCAACTGGAACCCTATCGGGACGGTGTATCTGAACCCCGAAAGGGAGCTGACCGTGGTAATAAAAATCGCGTAGCGCGACGGTGGACGCGACAACTACCTTGAAAAACGCCGGTAACCACGATGCGAAGCGAGTCGTTCTTGATCTTGATCTTGCTTTTGATCTTAGGCGCCCCGTTAAACCACGCTGGCCGGAATTCGACAGGGATTTGGGGGGTAAACCGGCAGGGATGCCGGTTTAGCCGCCCCGCGCCATGGATGGCGCGTGGCGGCGGCCCCCCAAATCACTGGCGGATTACGGGCACACCGAGCCTAGGCGAGGTGCCGAGTGGTGGGGCAAGAGCGTTTTGCTTACTTTTGCGCTTTTCAAAAGTGAGCCGCCGTCAGGGCGGAACCCTAAGTGGCCGTTACCTAAATAACGGATATGTACCCGGTCCAACTGTATTGCCTGTCAGGCCGTCTTCGCAGGCAAGCCAGCTCCCACATTTGGATCGCGGTGCGTCAGTTAGAAAAGCGTTGGCTATCCGGTCGTCACGGGAGCAAGCTCCCTCGCCACAGGTCCAGCGTCGCACCAAGGTTGTGTAGATACCTATGGCTATCGCAGGCAAGCCAGCTCCAACCGTTTGATCTTCACAAGCATTGAGCGATCAGCGTGCGCCAGGGTCTGCCACCAACCGCCCCGCATCCTTGGTCAACGCCTGCACAAACTCCTGCTGCAGCTCCGGGTCATTGCGCGTCAGTTCGATCAGGCTTTGTTCCAGCTCGCTGGCTTCTTCTTCCAGCCCCAGCTCCGACAGGCGTTTGACTCGGTGTACCCACTGGTTCACTTCGTCATCTTCCAGATCGTCGTAGATCAGGGCATGGGCTTCGAGCAGCTTGCTGCGCAACGTGTTGCTGACCGCCAGGGTCGAGTCGGTATGCACGTCGTCCTGGCCATCCTCCACACTGATCTTCAAAGTGGTGACGCGGTTCAGGTCTTGCTCGGCAAAGGGGCTGTCCAACAGGTTCAGGCGCAGGATGCCGTTGCGGTCGGTGGTCAGTTCGTGGGTCTGCTTGCCGGCGGTGACTTGTACCGGGCGCTCGCTCCAGGGCAGGCTCGAATACTCCAGGCGTTTGTCACGCTGGACTTCATCGATAGCCGCCAGGTTCTGTTGCGCACGGCCGTGGGATTGCACGTTCATGAACGGGTTGATGCCGTCCACGCCGTAGCTCAACCAGTCATGGGTCACACTCGTGGGCAGGTTGCCGAGGGCGAAGATATTCACCACGTTGGCACCCACGCCCGCCACCAGCGCCGCGGCACCCAGCGGTATCTCATAGAGTTTGCGCCAGGGTTGGTAGGGCGTGTAGCGGTCATAACGACGGGTGACTTCGAATTCGGTGACCTCGAAGGTCTTCTGCTCATGAATGCGAACCCGGCGTTGCGGCAGCTCCAGCACTTTAGGCTCGCCTACATCGATCTGCAGGCTGTGGTCGAGCAACTTACGCTCGACCCGCTCCTCGTGTTCGCTGCGTTGCGACATCTGATTGGCGCAGCCGCTGACCAGCAGGGCGCCGCACAAGGCGGCGCCCCCCAGGGCTCTGGTGTTTCGCTTGAACATGACTTCTCTTGATCTGGTTTTCAGCGACGAATACGCGCCTGGAGGAAAGACAGCACGTCAGCCACCGGCAACGGTTGGGCTTCGGCTTCGGTCCGGCTCTTGTATTCCAGATTGCCATCAGCCAGGCCGCGGTCACTGACCACGATCCGGTGCGGGATGCCAATCAGTTCCATGTCGGCGAACTTGATGCCCGGGCTGGTTTTCTTGTCCCGGTCATCGAGCAGCACTTCAAAACCGGCAGCGGTGAGTTCCGCGTACAGTTTGTCGGTGGCTTCGCGTACTTGCTCGGTTTCATAGCGCAACGGCACCAGGGCCACCTGGAACGGCGCCAGGGTGTCACTCCAGATGATGCCTTTCTCGTCGTTGTTCTGCTCGATGGCAGCAGCCACCACGCGGGACACGCCGATGCCGTAGCAGCCCATGTCCAGGGTGATCGGCTTGCCGTTCTCACCCAGTACTTCGCACTTCATCGCCTTGCTGTACTTGTTGCCCAGCTGGAAGATGTGCCCGACTTCGATGCCGCGCTTGATCTCCAGGGTGCCCTTGCCATCCGGGCTCGGGTCGCCGGCCACGACATTGCGCAGGTCGGCCACGGTCGGAACCGGCAGGTCGCGCTCCCAGTTCACGCCGAAGTAGTGCTTGTCGTCGATGTTGGCGCCGATACCGAAGTCGCTCATCAGCTCCACCGAGCGGTCGATGATGATCGGCAGCGGCAGGTTCAGCGGGCCCAGGGAGCCGGCACCGGCGCCAATGGCGTCGCGCAGTTCGGCATCGGTGGCCATGACCAGCGGGCTGGCGACGCCAGGCTGGTTGGCGGCCTTGATTTCGTTGAGCTCGTGGTCGCCACGGATCACCAGGGCGATCAGCTTGCCTTCTTCTTCGGCGCGCACGATCAGGGTCTTGATGGTCTTTTCAATCGGCAGATTGAATTTCTCCACCAGGGCCGCGATGGTCTTGGTGTCTGGCGTGTCGACCAGGCGCAGCTCCTCGGTGGGAGCAGGGCGCGAGGTTTCACGTGGTATGGCTTCGGCCTTCTCGATGTTCGCCGCGTAGTCGGAACCGTTGCTGAACACGATATCGTCTTCGCCGGACTCGGCCAGCACGTGGAATTCGTGGGAGCCGGCACCGCCGATGGAGCCGTTGTCCGCTTCAACCGGGCGGAACTTCAGGCCCAGGCGCGTGAACACGTTGCAGTAGGCCTGGTGCATGCGGTCGTAGGTCGCTTGCAGGGAAGCCTGGTCGGCGTGGAACGAATACGCGTCCTTCATGATGAATTCGCGGCCACGCATCAAGCCGAAGCGTGGGCGGATTTCATCACGGAACTTGGTCTGGATCTGATACAGGTTGAGCGGCAACTGCTTATAGCTGCTCAGCTCATTGCGCATCAGGTCGGTGATGACTTCTTCGTGGGTCGGGCCGGCGCAGAAATCGCGGCCATGACGGTCTTTAAAACGCAGCAACTCAGGGCCGTACTCTTCCCAGCGCCCGGATTCCTGCCACAACTCAGCCGGTTGGGTGCTCGGCATCAACACTTCCAGAGAGCCGGCAGCGTTCATTTCTTCACGAACGATGGCTTCGACCTTGCGCATCACCTTCAAGCCCATGGGCAACCAGGTGTACAGGCCCGAGGCCAGTTTGCGGATCATACCGGCGCGCAGCATCAGCTGATGGCTGATCACAACCGCGTCGGAAGGCGTTTCTTTCTGTGTGGCGAGCAAATATTGACTGGTACGCATGGTAGGCCGTTGTCGGTTGCTTGGACTTGAAATGACTTGGGATTGTACGGGCGCTTGTCGCCGGAGTACAGGCGTGACGTTGCGGGGGATCTGACTGTAGCGTGACTGGCCCTGATGCCTGTAGGAGCGAGCTTGCTCGCGAAAAACTCACAGGCTCCGCGTTCATTCAGGAAGCCCGCTTTATCGTTGACGTTTTTCGCGAGCAAGCTCGCTCCTACAAGGGGTCCGTTTCTTCAGGGGGATTCAGCCGGGCGCGGCGGTTCTCCTGGAACCAATGCAGCGCAATCAGGAACAGCGTCGGCACACCCATCAGGCAGGTGATCATAAAGAAGTTGTGGTAACCGAACTTCTCCACCATCACCCCCGAATACCCACCGATCAAACGTGGCAGCAACAGCATGATCGAGCTGAGCAGCGCATATTGGGTGGCGGAGAACTTGAGGTTGGTGAGGCTCGACAGGTAAGCCACGAACGCTGAAGTGGCCATGCCCGAACTGAAGTTGTCCAGGGAGATGGTGACAATCAGCATCTGCAGGTCGGGGCCCATGTCGGCGAGCATCACGAACAGCAGGTTGGTGCCGGCCGAGGCTATGCCGCCGATGAGCAGGATCGGCAATATCCCGAACCGCACGATCAACAGCCCGCCCATGCCGGCACCGAGCAGGGTCATGATCAGGCCGAAGATCTTGCTCACCCCGGCGATCTGGTCCTTGGTGAAACCCTGGTCGATATAAAACACGTTGGCCATGACGCCCATCACTGTGTCGGACATGCGATAGGTGGCAATCAGCCCGAGCAGCAGCAGCGCCTGCCAGCGGTAGCGCAGGATAAAGTCGTTGACCGGCGTGAGCACGGGCGCCAGGCCCCGGCGGCCCATGGCCGAAAGGCACAGGGCAGTGAGCGTTATATAGAGGATGGCACGCAGGAAGGCGCGGTCTTCCATCAGCAGTTCCCACAGGCTCACGCCCTGGAACAGCACGCTGGCAAAGTCGGTGTTGTACAGCTGGGTGAACATCGCCGGCACCGAGACCAACAGCACGATCAGGACAAACACCGACACCAACTGGTGCATGAAACTGTAGCGCCCGGCCTGCAGTTGGGTGCGCAGTGGCACATCGGGTTCACGCATAAACAACGTGGTGAGCAGCGCCGGCACCATCAACACGCCGAACAGCACATAGGTGCCGGTCCAGGCCGAGTGTTTATAGTTGAAGCCGGTGGAGCCGAAGCCTTCGGCAAAGAACAGCGCACCGGCCGTGGCCAGCAGGGCGGCGATGCGATAACCAGACATGTAGCTTGCCGCCAGGGCGGCCTGACGGCTGTCGTCGGCGATTTCCAGGCGGTAGGCATCCACGGCGATGTCTTGGGTGGCCGACGCGAAGGCGACGACCACCGCAATGGCGATCAACCAGGACAGATGTTTTTGCGGGTCACAAAAACCCATGCCGATCAATCCGAGGATCACCAACGATTGGGCCAGCACCAGCCACGAGCGACGGCGCCCCAGTTTGCCCAGCAACGGCAGGCGCCATTGGTCGAGCAGCGGCGACCAGACCCATTTGAAGGCGTAGGCCAGACCGATCAGGCTCGCATAGCCAATGGTCTCGCGGGCCACACCGGCTTCACGCAGCCACACTGAAAGCGTCGAAAACACCAACATGTAAGGCATGCCGGCGGCGAAACCGAGCAACAACAGCACTAACGTCGAAGGGCTGGCATAGGCGGCGAGCGCGGCGCGCCAGGTTTTACGGGGCATGGGCTGGAGTCTGCCTCAGATTTGCGGAAACAAAGCGCGCACTCTAACCGCTGTGCTCTACCGGGCGCCAGCCATGACGCTGAATATCAACACGATTGTTCAGGATAGTGACGCCTTCGCTACGTAAACGCGCACGTTGTTCGTCACCCGAGGCACTGCCCACCGGCAGACTTATCCGACCACCGGCACCCAGCACTCGATGCCAGGGCAATCGCGTGTCCTGCGGCAGGTGGCTCAGGGTGCGCCCGACCCAGCGGGCAGCACGCCCCAAACCCGCCAGGTGTGCCAGCTCGCCGTAACTCACCACGCAGCCTTCGGGCACCTGCGACAGCGTCAGGTACAGGGCAGTGCGGCGCATCTCGGCGGGGCTTTGTGGCGTATCGGCGGGTGAGATCACTGTGGGCATATCCGTTGAGATCGTCGTTGTTTTGTCAGAAACGTCTGTAAACATGGCGATGAGTATTGAACTCAATATAAATCCTTGAGTCAGTTCTAGCCATGTAACACTATAACGCCCCTTTTTTGCCTACCCTGAGCCCCGTACTTGCTTATGTTGTCCAGAACCCTGTTGTGCCTTGCTGTTTTCAGTGCTTCCACGCCCTTGCTTGCCGATACCGTCTGGTTGAAAAACGGTGACCGGCTCACCGGCAAGATCAAAGTCTTCGACGGTGGCAAGTTGCTGATCCAAACCTCCTACGCAGGCTCCATCCCGGTGGACTGGAAGCAGGTTAAAACCCTGGAAAGTGACCAGGAACTGCTGGTCAAGCAGGACGCCTACACCGGTGAAAAGGCCAAGTCCTTGCAGGCAGCGGATGACGGCAAGGTGGTGCTGGCCAATGGCGAGGCGCCCAAGACGGTGGAACTGGCAAGTATCCAACAGATCATGAAGCCCAAGCCGGTGATCGAAGACTTGGTGTGGAAGGGCAACGTCGACCTGGCGCTGGACTACAAGCGCGCCGACAAAGACACCAACGACTACGACATCGACTTCAAGACCTCGGCCCGTCACGGCCAGTGGCGTCATACGGGCAAGGGCGAATACAACCGCGAGTTCCAGGACGACGTCACCACCACCGACAACTGGGCCCTGGAATACGACCTGGACCGCTTCATTACAGAACACTGGTTCTGGCAGGGTCGCCTGACCTACAAGCGCGACAAGGTCGAAGACCTGGCGCGCCAGCGCACCGTGGGTACCGGCCCGGGCTACCAGTTCTGGGACGATGAGTTGGGCGCGTTCTCCCTTGGTTCGCTGGTCAACCGCACCGATTACGAATATGCCGACGGCGGCAAGGACAACTTCTATTCCCTGGCCATGAAGTGGAACTACAACCGCTACCTGGTGGGCAAGACCGTGGAGTTCTTCACCAACGGCGAATTGGGCAAGCCTCTGGACGGCCCGGCCGATTACTCCCTGGATGCCGAGATGGGCCTGCGCTACAAAGTCACCGAATGGGCATCGCTCAACCTCAAGGCCGAGCGTGACATCATCAGCGGCGACTCCGACAGCAGCTTGAGCAAGACCCGCTACACCGCAGGCTTTGGCGTGGCCTGGTAAACCGGCGTCGGCCCCTCTGGCAACCTGCGCGGATATTGATTACCTTGTGTTGAGATCCATTCCCATATGCCATGGGCGGCGGAACATCCGAGGAATCCTATATTGAGCACGCAGGTTGCCAAGAACGCCCGAGAGCTGTTGCTCAAGGAATACCGTGGGGCGCTCGCCACACAGTCCAAAGCTATGCCCGGCTTTCCCTTCGGCTCGGTGGTGCCCTACTGCCTGGACGAGCAGGGCCGCCCGCTGATCCTGATCAGCCGCATTGCCCAGCACACCCATAACCTGCAAAAAGACCCCAAGTGTTCGCTGCTGGTGGGGGAGCGTGAGGCCGATGATGTGCAAGCCGTCGGGCGCCTGACCTACCTGGCCGAAGCCGAGAAGCTGGAAGATGCCGCCGCCATCGAAGCCGCTGCCGAGCGCTACTACCGCTACTTCCCTGATTCGGCCAACTACCACAAGGCCCATGATTTCGATTTCTGGGTACTCAAGCCGGTGCGCCACCGTTATATCGGTGGGTTCGGCGCGATCCATTGGGTCGACCAGTTGACCTTGGCCAACCCCTTTGCGGGCAAGGCCGAGCGCAGCATGATCGAGCACATGAACAGCGATCACACCAAGGCCATCGCCCATTACGTCGAGCTGGGCGGCTTGCCCACCACCGAGCCTGCGCAACTGGCCGGTATCGACAGCGAAGGCATGCATCTGCGCATTGGTCAGTCGTTACATTGGCTAGGGTTTGCCGAGCCCTGCAATACGCCGACACAAGTACGCGAAGCCCTGGTTTCATTGGCGCACGCCGAGGTCTGGCCGAAAAAAACCGCGGTTACTGCTTGAATTCACGCAATGGCGACGTCATCTAAGGTGAACTGGCAAGGCATTCTTGCGTTGAGGAACCATTTGATGCGCCCTTTTTTATTGCTCTTTCTGCTGTTTCCGGTGTTGGAGCTGTTCGTATTCGTTAAAGTCAGCGGTGCGATCGGTTTCTTCCCGGCGCTGCTGCTGATCATCGTAGGCTCCATGCTTGGCGTGCTGGTGCTGCGTGTCGCCGGCCTGGCGACCGCTCTGCGTGCCCGTGAAAGCCTGAACCGCGGCGAACTGCCGGCCCAGACCATGCTTGAGGGCCTGATGATGGCCCTGGCCGGTGGCCTGCTGATCCTGCCGGGCTTTATCAGCGATGTGCTCGGCCTGGTGTTGTTGCTGCCGTTCACCCGCAAGCTGCTGGCCGGCAAGATGCGCCAGCGTGCCGAAGAGGCCGCGATGCGCCAACGTGCGTTCGCCGACGACCTGCAACCCCGTGGCGGCCCGGCTCCGCGCCAACCCCTGGGGCGTGAAGGTGATGTGATCGAAGGCGAATTCGAACACCGCGACAACAAATAACCGTTTCACCGGCACGGCACCTTCGGGTGCCGTGTTGCATTTGCCCTTGAACCGACACAAAAAATTTCATCCCCGGCCCCTTGTAATAAGCCTGGGCGCCCTTATGTAACGGTCACCGCAAGGTTTCTGGTGGTGACATCAGACAGACTTCCGCGTCTCGCCCAGCGAGCCGCGACCGGCACCGCCGGAATTTAACCCGCCGGAATTGATACCGGCCGATGAAAAACACAATTAGGAGAGATCGACAATGAAGCTTCGTCCTCTGCACGACCGCGTCGTAATCCGTCGCAGCGAAGAAGAAAAGAAAACCGCTGGCGGGATCGTTCTGCCAGGTTCGGCTGCTGAAAAAGCCAACCACGGTGTGATCGTCGCTGCTGGCCCAGGCAAAACCCTGGAGAACGGTGATGTACGCGCACTGGCCGTGAAAGTGGGTGACAAGGTTGTTTTCGGCCCTTACTCCGGCAGCAACACTGTGAAAGTAGACGGCGAAGACCTGCTGGTAATGGCTGAGAACGAAATTCTCGCCGTTCTGGAAGACTGATTTCCTCGCTCATTTTCCCGTTACTACAAAGTATTTAAGGAATATCGATCATGGCTGCTAAAGAAGTTAAATTCGGCGACTCCGCCCGCAAGAAAATGCTCACTGGCGTCAACGTACTGGCTGACGCAGTAAAAGCGACCTTGGGCCCGAAAGGCCGTAACGTGATCATCGAGAAGAGCTTCGGCGCTCCGACCATCACCAAGGACGGCGTTTCCGTAGCCAAAGAAATCGAACTGGAAGACCGTTTCGAAAACATGGGCGCGCAGCTGGTCAAAGACGTTGCCTCCCGTGCCAACGATGACGCAGGTGACGGTACTACCACCGCGACCGTACTGGCTCAGTCGATCGTCAATGAAGGCCTGAAGTCCGTTGCTGCCGGCATGAACCCGATGGACCTCAAGCGCGGCATCGACAAGGCGACCATCGCCATCGTCAAAGAGCTGAAGAACCTGTCCAAGCCATGCGCCGACACCAAGGCCATCGCTCAGGTAGGTACCATCTCTGCCAACTCCGACAGCTCCATCGGCGACATCATTGCCGAAGCCATGGAAAAAGTCGGTAAAGAAGGCGTGATCACCGTTGAAGAAGGCTCGGGCCTGGAAAACGAACTGTCGGTTGTAGAAGGCATGCAGTTCGACCGTGGCTACCTGTCCCCGTACTTCGTCAACAAGCCGGACACCATGGTTGCCGAGCTGGACAGCCCGCTGATCCTGCTGGTCGACAAAAAGATCTCCAACATCCGCGAAATGCTGCCAGTACTGGAAGCCGTTGCCAAAGCCGGCCGCCCACTGCTGATCGTGGCTGAAGACGTTGAAGGCGAAGCCCTGGCGACTCTGGTTGTGAACAACATGCGTGGCATCGTCAAGGTTGCAGCCGTCAAGGCTCCAGGCTTCGGCGACCGTCGCAAGGCCATGCTGCAGGACATCGCCGTTCTGACCGGCGGTACCGTTATCTCCGAAGAGATCGGCCTGAGCCTGGAAAGCGCCACCCTGGAAAACCTGGGTAGCGCCAAGCGCGTGACCCTGTCCAAGGAAGCCACCATCATCGTTGACGGTGCTGGCGTTGAAGGCGACATCGAGTCCCGTATCGCTCAGATCCGTGCCCAGGTTGCCGAGACTTCCTCGGACTACGACCGTGAAAAACTGCAAGAGCGTCTGGCCAAGCTGTCTGGCGGCGTTGCAGTGATCAAGGTTGGCGCTGGCTCCGAAGTTGAAATGAAAGAGAAGAAGGCCCGCGTTGAAGACGCCCTGCACGCAACCCGTGCAGCCGTTGAAGAAGGCGTGGTACCTGGCGGTGGCGTTGCGCTGATCCGTGCTCTGGAAGCCCTGACTGGCCTGACCGGCGACAACGCTGATCAGAACGTCGGTATCGCTGTACTGCGTCGTGCCGTTGAAGCACCGCTGCGCCAGATCGCTTCCAACAGCGGCGACGAGCCAAGTGTTGTGGTCAACGAAGTGAAGAACGGCAAAGGTAACTACGGTTACAACGCTGCTACCAGCGAATACGGCGACATGGTCGAAATGGGCATCCTGGATCCAACCAAGGTGACTCGTTCGGCTCTGCAGGCAGCCGCTTCGATCGCTGGTCTGTTGCTGACCACCGAAGTTGCGATTGCCGACAAGCCTAAGGCTGAAGGCGCTGGCGGCGGTATGCCAGACATGGGCGGCATGGGTGGCATGGGCGGCATGATGTAAGCCAGTCTTACCCGGCGCTATAAAAAGCCCCGCCTGCAGTGATGCAGGCGGGGCTTTTTTATGCACGGCTGTGTGCTGGACCTGTGGCGAGGGAGCTTGCTCCCGTGACTGGCGCAGATCTCCCTGACACCCCCACGATCCAACTGTGGAAGCTGGCTTGCCTGCGATGACGCCCTGCCAGCCGACGGCAATCTCCCTGACACCCCGCGATCCCAATGTGGGAGCGGGCTTGCTCGCGAAGGCGGCCTTGCAGGCGACACAGTTGGATTGTGTACATATCCATTGTTGCGGTAACGGCCGCTTAGGGTTCCGCCCTGACGGCGGGTCACTTTGGAAAAGCCCCAAAGTAACCAAAGGGCTCTTGCCCCACCACTCGGCACCTCGCCTAGGCTCGGTGTGCCCGTAATCCGCCAGGGATTTGGGGGGCCGCCGCCACGCGCCATCCATGGCGCGGGGCGGCTAAACCGGCATCCCTGCCGGTTTACCCCCCAAATCCCTGTCGAATTCCGGCCAGCGTGGTTTGACGGGGCGCTTAAGATCAAAATCAAAAGCAGATCAAGAGCAGATCAAGAGCAGATCAAGAGCGACTCGCTTCGCATCGTGGTTACCGTTGGCTTTCGCAGGCAGCCCTAATGGCTTTTTTGTAGGAGCGAGCTTGCTCGCGAAAAACTCAAAGGCGCCGCGTTCATTCAGCAAGCACGCGTTATCGTTGAAGCTTTTCGCGAGCAAGCTCGCTCCTACAGAAAGCTATGACCGTTGCCGTGCAGGCCGGTACAGCAACAAGCAGTACAGCCCCAGGCAAATCAACCAGCAAAAGATCGCTGTCCACACGTTGTGGGAAAAAAAGTGCGCTCCTTGCAGCATACGGCTGACGGAAAACACGCTGCCCAGGCTGACAGCAAAGATGAACGCGTAGCGCGCCAGCCGTGGCCGTCGATCCCGCAGAGCGAAGAACCAGGCGAACAAGGCAAACCCGGTGGCGGCATGCCCGCCGGGCCAGCAGCGGCCGGGTTTGTCGGTAGGCGGGCGCGGGCTGAGCAGTTCGCTGTAGGTTTCCTGGCCGCCGAATTCCTTGAGGCTCCAGGGGCATTGCACGGCGGTGATGGTTTTCAGTGGCGACACGAACGCCGTTGCCATACCCAGCGACAGCACCAGGCACACCAGTTCACGGCGGTACGGTTTGAGCCGCTGCAGGATGAAGCTGCCGACCAGCCCCAGAATCGCCAGTACCGAAAACAGGATCACCAGTTGCTTGGCACGGTCATGCAGGATGTCTTCAAGAAAGAAGCTATAGCGGCCAATGAAGCCGCCCGCCTCTGCGCTGTAGAAATGCCTGGCCAGGTCCATGTCCAGTGACGTCAGTTCCAGCAACAGCAAGGCCACTGCAGCGCTGGCAGGCAGGCCCAGGCACAGCCAAAAATTAAGCGGTTTGGAAACCGGTAAAGAGGAGGGGGATTTCATCTCGAACCTTGGTGAAAAAGCCCCGTGCTACCTGCACGGGGCTTTTTGATTAGCGTTTGCTTAAGACAGGAGTCTCTTCCTTGGGCGCTTTCCAGCTCAGCAGTTGCTGTTTGTAGCCATAACTGGCGGCCTGGTAGTAGGTGATCGCCCGTTGGATCAAGGGGTCATCGCTACCGACGCGCAGCTCCTGGCTCTCGCCCAGGGCCTGGTCGTGGCGACGCAAACCTTGTCGCGGGCTGAGGATCGCCAGGTCCTTGCCATCAAACAAACCCAGGTGCTGGTAATTGCCCACCACCACCCGTGGAGGCAATGGGTTGTCTTGCAGCAGGTTGCGGCCAAAGAATGTCGATTCGTAGCTCAGGTTGAGCAGGCCCAGCAAGGTCGGCGCCAGGTCGATTTGGCTGGACAGTTGGGCGGATTCCCGTGCGTCGATCAGCTTGGGCGCGTAGATAAACAGCGGAATCTGGTAGTTGGTGATCGGCAGGTCTTCCTTGCCGGCGCTGCCAGCCGTGTGGTCGGCGACGAACACGAAGATCGTGTTATCGAACCACGGCTTCTGGCGCGCCGCCTCAAGGAACTGGCCGATGGCGTAGTCGGTGTATTTCACCGCGCCGTCGCGGCCCTTGCCGGACTTGATGTCGATACGCCCGTCCGGGTAGGTGTAGGGGCGATGGTTGGAGGTGGTCATCAGTTGCAGCAAGAACGGCTGTTGCTTGGCGTAATCAGCGTCGGCCAGTTTCAAGGTCTGTTTGAACAGGTCTTCGTCGGCCATGCCCCAGGCGTTTTTGAATGAGATTTCTGCTTCGGGCACGCTGCTCTGGTCCACCACCCGATAACCGTTGCCGCTGAAGAACGCGTTCATATTGTCGAAGTAACCGCGCCCGCCGTAGACAAACACGCTGTCATAACCGATGGCCGAGAGCTGTTGACCCAGGCTGGCGAACCCGCTTTCGCGGCCGATGCGCTTGACGATCGAACGCCCCGGCGTCGGTGGAATTGCCAGGGTAATAGCTTCCAGGCCGCGGTCGGTGCGCGTACCGGTGGCATAGAAGTTATTGAAGTACAGGCTCTGTTGGCGCAACGCATCCAGATTGGGCGTGAGGTTGCGCGCATCGCCATTGCTGCCCATGTACTTGGCGCTGAAGCTCTCGATGGTCACCAGCACGATGTTGGGCTTGCGCAGTGTGCCGGGGTTGGTGATGGCACGGCGAATATCCAGCGGGTCCTGGTCGATAAAGCGGGCGTTGGGTTCACTGAGTTCGGCGCGCAACTGCTTGGCGACCACATCGGTCGGCAGGCTTTTGTAGAACTGGGTGTAGTCCAATTCGTTGTTACGGAACGCGGCAAAGAACTGATAGGGGCCGTTGCTGGCCAATTCGTTGTTGTACGCGTTGCCGCCTTGGGTGCGCGGGCTGTCCTGGCTGACCAGTTGCAGGCTGAGGCCGGCGAGCACCAGCAGGCCCAGGGCGTTGACCAAACGGCCACGCAGCGCAGGCAAGGGCGCTGCCAGCGCGGCATTGAAGGGCTTGCGCAGAGCCACGCTCAGAATCAGTGCAAGCATCGCCAGCAGGCTCAGCAGCTTGCCGATCGGGTAAGACTCCAGCAGGTTGTTCAGTACCTCATCGGAGTACACCAGGTAATCGACGGCGATAAAGTTGAAGCGCACGCCAAACTCATCCCAGAACAGCCATTCGGCCACCGAGGTGAACAGCATGGCGAACAGGCTGATGGTCAGCACCGCTTGCAGGAACCAGCGATGGCCACGGCGGCGCCACAAGGCAGGCGGGCAGAGCAGCAGATACAGGCCAAGCGGCAAGGCTGCATAGGCCAGGAAACCCAAGTCGTAGAGCAAACCCACGCCAAACACCGGCAACAGGTTGCCGCTGACTTCATCCAGGTGGGTAATGAGCAGCACGCTGCGGGTGAGCAGGAAAACCAGTAACCAGGCACCGGTGATCAACAGCAAATAGCGCATTGGCGCTGTTTTGAAAAAACCCATGTCTAAGTTCCTTATATCAATGGGGGGCGATCTTCGTCCTGGCACTGTAGTTAGTTTGTGAAGCTATAGTGAAAAACTTGTTTGGCTTTACAAACAGTTGAAAACCTTTATCGACGGGGCTCTCACCTCTATCCCTGAGCCCCGCTTGGCCTTAAGCTGCGCGAGCCAACACGGCCGTTACCGCGTACGGAGACACTGCCCATGCGAATTCTATTGGTTGAAGACAACCGCGATATCCTCGCCAACCTGGCCGATTACCTGGGGCTCAAAGGCTACACAGTGGACTGTGCGCAGGACGGTTTGTCGGGCCTGCACCTGGCGGCCACCGAGCATTACGACCTGATCGTGCTCGATATCATGCTGCCCGGCATCGATGGTTACACCCTGTGCAAGCGCCTGCGCGAAGACGCGCGCCGCGACACACCGGTGATCATGCTCACCGCTCGCGATCAATTAGACGACCGGCTGCAGGGCTTCAAGTCTGGCGCCGATGATTACCTGCTCAAGCCGTTCGCCTTGTCGGAACTGGCCGCGCGTATCGAAGCGGTGTTGCGCCGTGCTCAGGGCGGCGGGCGTCGTGCGCTGCAAGTGGGTGACCTGAACTACGACCTCGATACGCTGGAAGTTACCCGCGAAGGGCGCCTGCTCAAGCTCAACCCGGTGGGCCTGAAACTGCTCGCCGTGCTGATGCAGAAAAGCCCGCATGTTTTGCGCCGTGAAGTTCTCGAAGAAGCCCTGTGGGGCGACGACTGCCCGGACAGCGACAGCCTGCGCAGCCACGTTCATCAACTGCGCCAAGTGATCGACAAGCCTTTCGCCAAACCGTTGCTGCAAACGGTGCACGGTGTGGGTTATCGCCTGGCCGAGGGTCGTGATGGAGTTTAAGCAAAGCCTTGCCCAGCGGATCATCATCGCTTTCGCCTTGATGAGTGCGTTGGTGGCGGGGGCCTTCGCCGTGGGCATCATTGCGACGGTGCACCTGGTGGAGGAGAAGTTGATCTCGGCGGGCCTGGGCGGTGACCTGCAACGCCTGTTGCTGATGGACAGCGTCGAAGACTGGAGCCACCGGCCAGAGCCGGACCAGCTGTTTTATTTCAGCGGCGGGCGTGGCGATTTTGAACTGCCCAAGGATCTGCGCCATCTGGACCCAGGGTTTCATGAGGTGTTTCGCGAGGCGCTGTCGTACCACGCCATGGTTGAAGTGGTTGATGGTCGGCGTTATGTGTTGCTGCAAGACCAGAGCGATTTCGAAGAGCGTGAGCGCGTGCTGTTTGCGGTGGTGCTGGTGGGCTTCGTGCTCAGCCTGGCGCTGGCGGCGTTCCTCGGCTGGGTGCTGGCCCGCAAGGTGATGGCGCCGGTGGTACGCCTGGCTCGCCAGGTCCGTCATCGTGACCAACTGTTAGGCCTGGCTCCGCCCCTGGCGCCGGATTACGCGGCCGATGAAGTAGGCGAGCTGGCGGTGGCGTTCGACGCCACCCTCGGCCGTTTGCGCCAGGCGTTGTCGCGCGAGCAGCTGTTTACCAGCGATGTGAGCCATGAGTTGCGCACGCCCTTGATGGTCCTGGCCAGTTCTTGCGAACTGCTGCGCGAAAACCCGGCGATCGATCAACGTGGTCGCAACCAGGTCGAGCGCATTGCCCGTGCCTGTGAAGAAATGCGCGAGCTGGTGCAGACCTTCCTGATGTTGGCCCGCGCCAAACACGACGACGCTGCCAGTTCGCCCCAGGGCAACCTCACCCAGGTGGCCGAAGACCTGCTCGGTATCTGGCGCGAGCCCATCGAGAAAAAAGGCCTGGCGTTGATCTACCTGCCGGGCAACCCCCTGGACACCCGCTACAACACCACCTTCTTGCATGCGGTGATGGGCAACTTGCTGCGCAATGCCCTGCATTACACCGAACACGGGTTTATCCGCCTGACACTGGAGCCCAGTGGCTTCGTGGTGGAGGACTCCGGTGTCGGCATCCCCGAGGAGAAGCGCGAAGCGATGTTCGAGCCGTTCGTGCGCGGTAGCGAGAAACGTGGCGAGGGCCTCGGCCTTGGCCTGTCGCTGGTGCAACGGATCTGCGAAAGCCAGGGCTGGAGCGTAAGCCTGAGCACCATGGAGCCCAATGGCTGCCGTTTTCATGTGGAGCTCAACCCAGTCAAAACCTGACCCTTCAGTCTGTCGTTTTGCTGATGCAGACTGCCTGCTTTTCGGCGAAGATGGCCCGGTGCTACTGAATGTTTCTGTAAAGTCTTGAAATGTATGCAGTTGGACAGGACAAGATTTTCACAACGAGTTGACCTGTTGATCACAGTTCGCTGCTTAAGGTCGTAGGCATCAGTTACTGGAGACGTAAGATGCCTTCCCCGATCAAGCTGGAATTTTCTGACAAGTACGACGATCAACACGCGCAGAAATATTTGCTCAAGCATCAGGACAATCTGGCTCGCCGGTTGTCCCACAAACGCGACGAGCAGTTGGCGCGCGGCGCATTGGCCATGGCCGGTGAGCCGGGCCTGGTGTTGGACCTGCCGTGTGGCGCTGGACGCTTCTGGCCGTTACTGGCCGAAAAACCCAACCGTGTGATTATCGGAGCTGACAATTCGGCGTCGATGTTGAAGATCGCCACCGCTGCCCAACCGGCAGAGGTGGTGAAACGGGTACGCCCTTTGCAGACGTCTGCCTTTGATATCGATTTGCCAGATAATTCCGTCGACAGTATTTTCTGCATGCGCTTGATGCACCACATTGGTGAGCCGGAGCACAGGCTGACAATACTGCGCGAGTTTCAACGTGTTACCCGCGACAGCGTGATTATTTCGCTGTGGGTAGACGGCAATTTCAAGGCCTGGAAGCGCAAGCGCAGCGAAGTGCGTCGTCGCAAAAAAGGTGAGCAGGAAGGTTACCAAAACCGGTTTGTGTTACCGGCTGCTACTGTCGAGGCAGAATTCGAGCAGGCCGGTTTCCGTGTTCAGGAATCCCTGGACTTCATACCGCTCTACGCCATGTGGCGAGTGTATGTATTGCGCAAGAGGTAACAGGATGGCAGTTGAGTGCGTAGTAGGCAGTCATGTAGCTCCCGAAGAACGATTTGATTTTTTCTGGCGTCAGCAAGGTGAATGGGTGGAAGAACCCAACCGTCGCCGTGGTGGTGAAAGTGGCGTGCAGCGGGTGATCAGCCCTAACGGTCGCTTGCTCTATTGCAAGCGCCAGACCGGCCACATTTACCGCAGCTGGCTGCACCCCTTTGGGCGTCCGACCGTGCTGCGTGAGCGTGATGCCCTCAAAGGCCTGCGTTTGCTGGATGTGCGTGTGCCGGAACTGGTGTTTTGCGAAGCACGTCGCGACCCGGAGCACCAATGGAAAGCCCTGTTGGTGACCGCGTCCCTGGACGGTTTCGACGAGATTGAAAACTGGTACGCCGCCGGTGGCCGCCAACAGTATGGCGAGGCGGTCCACGAGCGTCTGCTGCAAGAGTTGGCCGGCACCTTGGCCCGTATGCACAAAGGCCGCTGGCAACACGGTTGCCTGTATATCAAGCACATTTTCGTGCGGGTGACCGGTGAGCCTGATGCGGCGACAGTGGAAGTGGCCCTGCTGGACTTTGAGAAATGCCGCCAGCGCCTGACCGCTTATCGGGCCGCGTCCCACGACATGCTGCAATTGCGCCGCCATTCGTCGTGGAATGATACCGACTGGAAAAAACTCAGCTACTTTTACGAGACGGCGTTTGGCAGCGCTATCAAGGGTTTAACCAGATGAAGCTAGAAATAGCACGAGGTTTGTTTCTGGTCGGGGCATTGGGTGTTGCAGCCCTGGCCCTGGCGGTATGGGAACAACCTCGTACACAAGTGTTGAGTGCGGTAGACGGTGGCGGGCAATGCCTGCTGCCACGCATTGCCAAGACGAGTGTGGCGGCCAAGCCCGACCATGAATTGCTGTTATTCATGTTCGGCATGTCTCAAGCGATGAGGCCGCAAAGTTGAAACGATTGACCCCAAAAGGGCCTTGCGATGCAAGGCCCTTTTTTGTGTCTGACACCTCAACTGTTGTAGGAGCGAGCTTGCTCGCGAAAAGCCCACAGACGACACGTTCATTCAGGATGGGCGCGTCATCGTTCCCACGCTCTGCGTGGGAATGCCTCTTGAGACGCTCTGCGTCTCGTCCGATCAGCCACCAAAGGGTAGTTTCAGACCAGGTGCAGGTGGTTATCCCAGAACCCCGCCGGTAACTCCAGGGGGGTTGCCAGTAACTTTTCCTGGCGGCAGTCATAGAAGCGGCAACGCCCCTGACCCGATGTCACCACAAACCCATCCGCCACCGCGCCCACCCCCGCACAGTCCGGCAAGGGCCCATCCAGGCGCAGTTCGGCGGTGTCCATGTCCCAGATAAAAAAGCGGTTGCCCCGCGGTGCCGTCAACGCCACCAGGCGCAGTTCGCTGTGCACCGCCACGCTGGCGGTGTAATGCCCCATCGCCTGCAACTGCTCATCGGCCACCGGGAACGCCACGAACGGCTGCCCCGGGCGCTTGATCGCAAGCAACTCGGAACGCTCCTGGGACGGGCCCATGAACTGCTGCCCGGTGAGGATGGTGCCATCGCTGGCTATGCCCATGTGCCGCACGCTGTTCATCTGCTGGGCCAGGGTTTCCTTGCTGATCAGGCTGCCGTCGCGGCGCATCAGCACCAGGCTCGGCTCCATGGCATTGAGGTTCATCTCCACCCGGCTTTCGGCTTCGGTGCGAATGCCACCGTTGGCCACGATCAGCGTCTCGCCGTCGGGCATCCACGAGACTTGATGCGGGCCGATGCCGTGGGTGGATATCTCGCCGCTGTGCACCAGCCGCTCACCTTCGAACTTATACACACCCAACAGGCCACGGCCAGGGTCGGAGGTGTCGTTCTCGGTGGCGTACAGCCAGTCGCCGCTCTTGTGGATCACCGCATGGCCATAGAAATGGCGGTTGGCGTTCGAGGTGATGGTTTGCAGCAGCGCGCCATCGCGCAGGTCGATCAGGTAGCTCTCGGTGCCTGGGCGACGGGCGACGAACAGCGCAATCGGCAAGGTCGGGTGGTTGATAATGTCATGGCAGCGCTGGCCGACCTGGGTGGCAAATACCGGCTTGCCGTCCAGGCGATAGCCGACAGCGTAGTGCTTGCCGTCGGCATCATCGCGCGCCGACAGCAGCAGCGGGCCTTTGTCTTTGTGCTTGAACAGCGTCCAGCCACCCAAGGTGATAGCGCTGAGCAGCACGCTGCCCACCGCCAAAGCCTGTCGCCTGAGCATCATCAGTCACCGTCGTTGGCGTTAAAGCCCAGTTGTACGCCCAGCGCCTTGGCCAGTTCGCCTTCGTGCAGGCGGTGGACCACGTTGAGGCTGTCGTAGATGTCGTTGAGTTGCTGGCGCCCGGCGTCGTCATTCAACAGTTCGTTGAGGGTGCGCTGGTTGCTGGCGAACAGTTTCAGGGACGCTGCGTAGGCGGCGTCGATTTTCTCGGCCAGTGGCTTCTGGTCCGCCGGCAGCAGGCCACGCAGGCCTTTGTTATCGACGCCTACCCATACGGTTTGAGCGGCGGCAAGGCTGGCTTCCAGGCTTTGCAGGGACGACTGGCTGCGCCAGGCATCAGCCTGGAACGGTTGCGGGATACCCTTGGTCTGGCGGCCCATCGGGGTGCCGAGCTTTTTCTTCAGGGTGTCCAGGGCGGTCACTTGCACGCGCAGCAGGTCGGCGATGGCTTCGTGGGAATCAGCGTAGCGCTGGTTCGGAAACTTGGTCATCTGCGCGAGCATGCCGTCGGTGCTGTTCCAACTGGCCAGGATCTCTTCGGCCAGGACTTTCTGGCGTTCACCGATCGCCATCAGCAGCGGGCAATAGCGCGCTTTCTGGGCGGCGTCGGCGACGTCGGGCTTGGCGTCGTAGAGAATGTATTCGTAGGCCGACAGGCCTTGTACCACCACGCTGGATTTCGCCAGAGCGGCGGCGTCGATCTGCGGCTGGGCGCTGACCAGTTGCTCGACCTGACGGCCTACCAGGTTCTTCTTGTCTGGCCAGAATTGCACCTGCCACGCCCGGTTGCCTTCGGCCAGCGGGCCGATCAGCAGCGGTTGCAACTCGGCCCAGGCTTTTTGTGCGTGCAGGAAGTCGGCGCGGGCGGTGTCCAGGCTTTCCTTGCCTTGGCAGTAGGCCAGGGCGCTGACTGCCAGTTGACGGTCGGCCTCAACCCAGCGGCTGTAGGTTGGCAGGATCACTTGCTTGGCGATGGCTGCCGAGGTCACGGCTTGCGGGTCTTGGGGCGAGCAGGCGCCCAAGGCCAGGGCGGCGAGGCTGGTGAACAACAACTTGGGACGAAACATGTCGAGCTCCCTTCTGTAAGTGGGGCAAAGCTTATAAAGAATTCAGGAACGCCAGCAACGCGGCACGCTGCTCGGCATTGAACGACAACACATGTTGCTGCGCCGCTTGGGCTTCACCGCCATGCCACAGCACGGCTTCAAGCAGGTTGCGGGCGCGGCCGTCATGCAGGAATTGGGTGTGGCCACTCACGGTTTGCGTCAGGCCGATGCCCCACAGCGGCGGGGTGCGCCAGTCGCGGCCGGTGGCTTTGAATTCGCTACGGTTGTCGGCCAGGCCTTCGCCCATATCGTGCAGCAGCAGGTCGCTGTAGGGGCGGATCACCTGGTTGGCCAGTTCAGGTTCGGCGGCGTTGGCGGCCGTGGTGAACGTGGGCTTGTGACAGCCCTGGCAACCGGCCTGGTAGAACAGGTTCTTGCCGGCCAGCACTTGCGGTGTATCAACGTCGCGGCGTGCGGGCACTGCGAGGTTGCGGGTGTAGAACAGCACCAGGCGCAGGATGTTATCGCTGACTTCCGGCTCACCCTCGGGGCCATTGCCGTTGGGCGCCTGTTTGCAGGCCACTTGGGCGTCGGTGCAGTCATCGAAAGGTCTCAGGGACGTGGTGAGGCCCATATCACCAGAAAACGCGTGAACGTTTTGTTGATTGAGGTTGGGCTGCCCGGCTTTCCAGCCAAAACGCCCGAGGACAGTTTTGTTCTGGGCGTCATCCCAGACCCAATTGGCGCGGCCCACGATGGCCTCTTTGTCGGCGGTCTTGGGGTTGGTATTGCGCAGGATATCGGCATCGCTGATCGCTTCGAGCAGGCCCAGGCCGATCATCGGCGGGGCGATACGCGCCGAGAAGCGTGTGTCGGGGTGCATCGGGCCGTAGCCGAGCTGGGTGATCTGCAGGTCGGGCTTGCGTAATTCAACCAGCGTGCCGTCCTTGAACCTGACGTTGACCGGTGTGTAGTCGACCCTCACCTTGCCTTCCGGCGCGACGCCGGGCACGGCCATGTCCTGGAGTTGCCCGCCGTAGACCGGCTCGGGCACTACGCCAATCTGTTCGATGAGCTTGGCGTAGGCTGACTGCTCTGCAATAGAGGGATGGATGGACAGGCGCACCAGCATCGAGACGGCATTGGGCGCGTCAGGCAGTGGCGGGTGGCCACGGCCATCCTTGATATGGCAGTTCTGGCAGGCGTTGGTATTGAACAGTGGGCCCAGGCCATCGCGCGCCGTGGTGGTAGACGGCGCAATCACCCACGGGTTGCGAAAGAAACTGTTGCCGACGCTGAAGTCCAGGCGCCGCGTGGGCGCCAGGTTGGCCGAGGGCAGGGAAAAGGCGTTCTGGTCGCGCTTGTTTACCGTCGCCGCGCCACCGGCCCGCGATTCACCCGGCTCTGCTTTCGTGAAGCGAGGGGCGTCATCGCAAGCAGTCAGGCTTAAAGCCATCAACGCTGCAGGCAGGTACAAAAGCGCACGGAACATCGAGATTCCTGGACGAGGGCAGAAAATTAAGGCGCAAAGTCTAACAGGGCAGGGCAGATTGAATAAGAGCAATTATCGTTTGGTGGCATCCCGATTCTTTCCCGTTAGAATGACCGCACATTTTTTTATGGAGGTGGCCAATGCAGGCTCTCGACGCTTTGCTCAACCGTGTTTCCGTGCCCCGTTTGCTCGACCCGGCACCGACCCAGGAGCAGCGCGACCTGCTGTTCGCCGCCGCCATGCGCGCGCCCGATCACGGCCAACTGCGCCCGTGGCGTTTCCTTACCGTGGAAGGTGCAGCGCGTGAGCAGATGGGCACGCTGTTGGCCGAAGCCGCCCGCCTGCAGGACGCCGACGCACCGCAAGCCGCCATCGACAAAGCCCAGAACGGCCCGCTGCGTGCGCCGCTGGTGGTGGTGGTGATTGCACGCTTGCAAGAGCATTTCAAAGTGCCCAAGTCCGAGCAATTGCTGGCCGCCGCCTGCGCGGCCCACGGCATTCTGCTGGCGGCGTATGCCCAGGGTATTGGCGCGGTGTGGCGTACCGGCGAATTATCCTACTCAGCTCACGTTGCCAAAGGCCTGGGGCTGGCGGCGAATGAAGAAGTGATTGGCTTTCTGTACCTGGGCACGCCGCAGAACCCGCCGCGCACGGCGCCGAAGGAAGACCTGACGCCGTTCGTCCAGGCCTGGCCCGGCCGGTAATTCACCCCCATTCTGCTCTATATGTAGGAGCGAGCTTGCTCGCGAAGAACTCACAGACGCCGCGTTTATTCAGAAAGCACGCGTTATCGTTGACGTTTTTCGCGAGCAAGGTCGCTCCTACAGGGGCAATGTTTTCAGGACCGAATCAGACCCTGAACTGATCCATCAACTTCATTTGCTGGCTGGCCAGCGCATTGAGCTGGCTGCTGATCGCCGCTGACTCGGTAGCCTGGCCGGTGAGGGTTTCGGTCACAGTACGAATCGCCGAGACGTTGCGGTTGACCTCTTCGGCCACCGCGCTCTGCTGTTCGGCCGCGCTGGCGATTTGCAGGTTCATGTCGCTGATCACCGTGACCGCGTCGCTGATCTTGCCCAGGGCTTGCACGGCTTGATGGATCTGCCCGGCATTGCTCTGGGCCTGATGCTGGCTGGAGTGCATGGTCGCCACTACGCCACGGGTGCCGCTCTGGATACGTTCGATCACCAGGCGGATTTCTTCCACCGAGTCCTGGGTGCGTTTGGCCAGGTTGCGGACTTCGTCGGCCACCACCGCAAAACCACGCCCGCTTTCCCCGGCGCGTGCCGCTTCAATCGCCGCATTCAACGCCAGCAGGTTGGTCTGTTCGGCAATGCTGCGGATCACCTCCAACACTGAACCGATTTGCTCACTGTTGACTGCCAGGGCTTCGACTTCGCCCACGGCTTTGCTGACTTCGTCGGCGAGGGTGGTGATATCGCGGGTGCTCTGCTCGATGATCGACATGCCCTCGCGTGCCGACTGGTCGGCGCCGCGTGCCGCGCTGGCGGCATTGGAGGCGCTGTTGGCCACGTCGTGGGCGGTGGCGCTCATTTCGTTCGACGCGGTGGCGACCTGGTCGATTTCACGGAACTGCACTTGCATGCCTTCGCTGGTCTGGCGCGCAATGGCGGACGACTGATCGGCCGTCCCGCGGGCTTCGGTGATGCTTTGCTTGATCTGCGCAATGGTCGGCTGCAGCTTGTCGAGGAAGCGGTTGAACCAATTCACCAACTCGCCCAGTTCGTCTTTCTTGGCATAGGCCAGGCGCTGGGTGAGGTCGCCGTCACCGCTGGCGATGTCCTTGAGCATGGCGGCCACGCTATTGATAGGGCGGGTCACGCCTGTAGCGGTCAGCCAGATCAGCAGCAAGCCCAGCAGGCCAGCGGCGGCGGCCACCAGCAGGGCTTTGAGCGTGCCCGTGGCCTGGGCCTCGTCGAGCACGGCTTGGAGTTTTTCGTTGTCGGCCAACATCACCGCTTTGGGCAGCTTGATCACCACGCCCCAGGATTTGGCACCGGCAATCGGCTTGAGCGGGTACACGGCACGAATGGTGTCTTCCTGTTCGCGGATAACCGGCCGGTCATTGGCCAGCAGTTGCACGATCTCCTTGCCTTCGGCGCCGATGCTGTCGATCAGGTTCTTGCCGACTTTGCCTGGTTCACCGCTGTAGGCGGCGATCAGGCCGGTGCTGGACAGAATCTCCAGGTGGGCGGCACCGTTGAACAGGTCTTTTTGCGCCGCATCGGTGGTCGCTTGCAGGGCGGTGAGGGCGATATCCACGCCGATCACACCGATGACTTTGCCGTCGACGATCAGCGGCAAGGAAATGGTGGTCATCAGTACCGGTTTGCCGGCCACCGTGTCTTCGTACGGGTCCAGCAGGCAAGTGCTGCGCGTGTCCCGTGGGCAGGTGTACCAGATGTTGTAGGGCGTACCGCTGAGGTTGAGGGTGGTCTTGGTCAGGTCATCTTCGACCATGATGGTGTTCTGGCCTTCGCCGCCAGCCCGGCTCCAATAGCTGGAAAACCGGCCTTTTTCATTGGAGACGCGCGCCTTGTCGTCGATGAATTCGCTGTCCTTGCCATCCAGCCCGTTGGGTTCGAACGACAACCAGATGCCCAGCACTTTGGTGTTGCGCTCGAACGCGGTTTTGACGCTGCGGTTGAGTTCTTCACGCAGGGCTCCGGCTTCCAGGGAACGCTGGGTGCCCAACTGACGCAGGTCTTTGATCTGGTCGGCAAGGGCGGTGACCACCAGCAGGTTTTCGCCGAAGGTCTTCTGCAGTTGCGTGGCCTGTTCGGCCGCTTTGGATTGCAGCAGTTGCTCCACGCTGGCGGTGAGCATTCGTGAGCTTGAATCGCTGACCAGTCGATCGTTCTGGTTGGTGTTGTAAATATTGATGCCGACCACCAGTGCAATCACACCCAGCAGACACAGGCCGGACAGCAACACGATTTTCAAGCGGATGGAGAGGGTGTCGAACATAGGTTCACTCACGAATGGACTTGTTGGAATGCACGCAAACGCGCCAAGTCCCTTCGGCGTCATGCCTGAAACATCGGCGTCACACATCAATTCATGAGAAATAGGCGATGAGCGGTAGGAAAACGCCTACGCGCAGCTTCAGACGGGCCGTGCCAGCTGTTCGGGGCGGGACCAGATCCACAGGTTGCCCAGGCTCATCCCGACAATCGCCAGGTACACCGGCCAGCCGTGATCGAGCATCACCAGCATCAACACGGCGCACAGCAACATGCTCACGGTGGCGCTGACTTTGGCGCGGCGGGCGATAATCTTGCCATTGCGCCAGTTGGACAGGATCGGGCCGAACAGGCGATGGTTTTCCAGCCAGGCGCTGAGGCGCGGCGAGCTTTTGGTGGCGGCCCAGGCGGCGAGCAGGATGAATTCGGTGGTGGGCAACCCCGGTATCACAATCGCCACCAAGCCGATCCCCAGGCTGACGTAGGCCAGCAGGCCAAAGAGGGCTTGGGCGATTTTCGAGGAGGATTGGGGTTTGCCGGTCATGCTGCAGTTTTCTGGTGGGAAGGTTTACACATTGTTAGCCATGAAATGCACTCAACTGTGGGAGCAGGCAAGCCAGCTCCCACATTGAACCGCTGTCTACCGGAATACTTATGCTAGTTCCGGGGCGCTAGCGTACGCCTGTTCCAGCAACACGGTGAAGCGCACAAACGCATCAATCGCGCCTTTTTCCACGGCAGCTTCTTCTTCGGCACTGAACTCCAGGCCGTCGAGGGTGCGGGTGAAACTCTTCCAGCCCTCGGCGCGACCACCGGCTGGCTCGCCCAGGTGGCGCGCACCGAAGGTTTCACTCAGGCCCAAGCCCACGGCGCGCTTGATCAGGAACGCAGCGCCCAGCTTGGAGCCTTCGGAGACGAACAGCCAGCCCAAAGCTTCGGCTTTGCTGGGGGTGTTCACCGCGCCGGCAACCGGGGCCGGGATTTCGGTGTCCAGGTCTGCTAGGTCGAGCTTGGCCGCTTCGGCGCGGCAGCGGGCGGCCAGGTCAGGGATGATCTGGTTCAGCTCGGCATCGTTGTACAGGGCCACCAGTTCCGATTGGAACAGGTATTGGGCCACCACGAAGCGGGCGAAGTTGGCCTGGGTTTCGAACGGCGCGTGAGCCTTCACCAATGCGTCGAGCTTGGTGTGCGGCGCGTTGGTGATCTGGTTCAGGCGTTGGGAGCGCAGGCTTGGGCGTTCTGCGGTGGAAGAAGCGGTCATGAAAAAAGTCCTTGAGAAGAGAAGCGCCTGGGTGCCCTTAAAGAGAGCTGTTATCAACTAGACGAACAAGAAGACGCGGCACAGTAAAAAATCCTCACCTCGCCGCAGATGCATGGGCGGCGAGGTGAGGCGCATGGGTCAGATGTCCCAGATCACGTTGATCGCAAAGTTGCGACCGGGCTGGGTCAGGCGGTCAAGGTTGGCCGGGCCGGTCACACCGGCCTCGCCGACGCTGTCGTAGCTGCGCACGTCATCCCAGTTCCAGTACTTCTTGTCGGTGAGGTTGTAGAGGCCACCGTTGACGGTCACGTCTTTGCTCACCTTGTAGTAGGCGGTCAGGTCGAGGATGCCGAAGCCTGGGGTCTTGAACGGGCCTTCGGTGCCGCCGTCGGGCGCGTGGAAGGTCGTGCTGTCGACGCGGTTCTGTTTCTTCACAACGGTCCAGCTCAGCAGGCCGCCGTAGTTGTCCTGGTCGTAGCCCAGGCCAAACACGCCCTTGAGTGGGTTGACGCTGTTCAGCGGTTCGCCATTGTCGTCGTTGCGACCGTAGGTGTAGGCAACCGAGCCTTGGGTATACAGGCCCTTCGGCGCGCCGAAGGTATCCAGGTTCAGGCGGCCCTTGGCTTCCACGCCCTTGATGGTGGCACGCTTGATGTTGACCGCCTGGAACTGCTCCACGGTGCCGCCGACCACGGCGTTGTCTTCGTCGATAAAGTCACGGTACTTGTTGTAGTACACCGCAATATCGAAGGAGCCTTCGTCGAACTTGCCGCGAATCCCGGTTTCGATGCCTTTGCTGGTTTCCGGTTTGAGGTCGGGGTTGGGTTCGACGGTGTAGCCGATGTTGAGGTTTTCGAAGCGACCGTACAGGGCTTTGGCAGACGGCGTGCGGAAACCTTCAGCGTATTGGCCGAACCAGGTGTAGTTGTCGGTCAGGGCGTAGGTCAGGCCGAACTTGGGTGTTACGCGGTTCCAGGTTTTGTCCTTGCCGTCGACGGCATACTCGCCGGTCGGGTTGACGGTGTTGAGGAACTCCTGGGTCAGCTTGGGCTTGAGCCGGGTGTAGTCATAACGCACGGCGGGCAGGAAGGTCCATTTGTCCCAGGTGATCTGGTCCTGGGCGAACAGCGAGTAGGTGTTGATGGTCGGGTCGGGGAAGTCGCTGGCCTTCTTCACGCTGTCGCCGGCTGACGGGCTGGGCCCGCCGATGGCGGTGCAGCCGGCGCCAATGGCCAGGCACGAGGCCGAGCCTTCGCGTGAGCCGGTGACTTTCTGCTGCTTGAGGGTGGTGCCGTAGGTCACCTGGTGCTCGGTTTCACCGAGGCTGAATGCTTTGTCCAGCTGTGCGTCGAAGACCCACTGTTTTTCTTCGTAAAGCGTGTCGCGGGTGCGCAGCACGCGACGGCCGGCCTGGTAGATTTCTGCGGTGGTCTGGTCGGTCTTGGCGATCTGGTAGTTGAGGCTGGTCTTGATACGGTCGGCAATCGGCGACTCCAGGGCGAAGGTGTTTTCCAGGCCGAAGCGCTCGCGGGTGATGGTGTCGTTACCGCGACGATCGCGGTACAGGTTCATGCCCCGGCCACCGATGAACGGGCCGCCCACTGCGTTTTTCAGATTGACGTCGCGGTCATCCTTGAACTTCTCGTAGGTCAGGCCCAGGCGGTTGTCATCGCCATAGTTCCAGCCCAGCTTGGCCAGCACGTTGGTGGTGCGCGCATCTTCCGGGTTGGCGCCGGTACGGGCCAGGCCGGTGGCGTTATTGCCGTCGTGGGATTCGGTTTCGTGGCCATTGCGCTGGCTCAGGTGCAGCAAACCGTCGAAGTCCTGTACACGCCCGGCGAAGGTGCCGGAGGTCAGCCAGCTCTCGTCGGCGGAGCTATAGCCGGTCTTCAGGCGGGCGCCGACGTCCTGGCCTGGCTTGATGATGTCGTCCGGGTCGAGGGTGAAATAACTCACCGCGCCGCCGATGGCACTGCTGCCGTACAGGGCCGAGGCCGGGCCGCGCAGGATCTCCACGCGTTTGACGATTTCGGGGTCGACGTAGTTGCGACGGGTCTTGGCGTAAGGGCCGTTGAAGAAGTTGTCGGGCACTTCGACGCCATCCACCTGGGTGAGGACGCGGTCGCCGTCGATACCACGAATGTTGTAGCCGGCGTTACCCGAGCGGCTACCAGCGCCGCCGACAGAGACGCCGGGTTCGTAGCGCACCAGTTCACGGATGTTGTTGACGTTCTGGCGGTCCAGCTCTTCGCGATCATGCACGCTGACGGTGCTCGGTACGCTGTTCACATCTTGTTCGTTACGGGTGGCGCTGATGGTCACCTGTTGCAGGGCGAGGGCGCTGCCAGCGCTACGTTTTTCCAGCACGATGTTGTTGCTGCCCAGTTTGCGATAGCTCAGGTTGGTCCCCACCAACAGCCGCTCCAGGGCTTTTTCCGCTGGCAGCGGGCCGCGCACGCCCGGGGACGAAACGCCCTGGCCCAGTTCGGCCGGCAGGCCGACTTGCCAACCAGTCACTGCGGTAAAGGCGTTAAGCGCCGACACCAGTGGCTGCTGTTCAATGCTGAAGGTGTAATTGGCGTGGCTGCGAGCGGCAGGTTCGGCGGCGGTGGCGCTCATGACGGGCGCGCCAGCCAGCAGGATCGCGGCGGTCAGCAAGGACAAAACGGGCGAAGCAGACCGGCGGTTGAAACGAGAGGACATCGAGAGCGCTCCGGGATACGAATCTTATAGTTGCGAACCGAACCAAATAGGAATCAGTTGCATTGGCTATAACGAGACGTATCGCCGGTTAACATCGAGTAAAAATAATTCTCATTTAGTTCAGGATCACCAGCGCCGGGTACTCCGACAGCTTGGCCGAGGTGATATGGGCCAGGGAGCGCACCACGTCCAGGGGTTGGTCGAGGCGGTAGTTGCCGGTGACCGCGACGCTGGCCAGTTGCTCGTTGTTGTTGACGATCCAGCCGGGGTAATAGCGGCGAAGCTCAGCCAGCACTTCGCTCATCGGGCAGTTTTCGAACACCAGCCGGCCCTGCACCCAGGCCAGGTCCTTGCTGGCATCGAGCTTGGCCGGTTGGCCGAAACCCTTGGGGCCGATGCGGATGCTTTCACCGGCGCTCAGGCGCACACGGGCATCGTCGAACGTGTTGCTCAGGTCGACATCGCCGCGCTGCACCTGGACCTGGGCTTCGCCATTGAGGTAGCGCACGGCAAAGGCGGTGTCACGCACGCTGGCGCGCACCGGGCCGGCGTCGATCTCCAGGGGCAGGCCACGGGAGGGTGCTATTTCAAAGAACGCTTCGCCTTGGTACAGGCGGGCAATGCGCTGGTGATCCTTGATGGTGCTGGAAAACGCCGAGTTGGTGTTCAGCAGCACCTTGGAGCCATCGTCCAGTTGCAGGCGCTGGCGCTCGCCGACCACCGTCAGATGGTCGGCCTGCAAACGCACCGGCAGGTTGCTGAAACTGAACAGGCCGATCAGCAACACGGCGGCGGTGGCCAAGGGTTTCCAGTGCGGTTTGATCCGGCGCCAACCGCTGGGCTTGCGCGGTGCGGCGAGGGCCACGGCGGCGCTGTGCACCGGTGCGTCACCCCAGGCGGCCTGGGCCTTGCTGAAGGCGTGGACATGGGCCGGATCCTGGGCCAGCCAGGCGTCGAATGCGGCCTGCTGCCCAGGTTGCGGGCACTGCAAGGCGATCAGCCAATCGAGGGCTTGGTCCATGGCCGCGTCTTGCAACACCTCATGAGCCAACGCATGGGGGCGCAGTTTATTCGGGTCCGTCACGGTGTTCCTCGGGTCTTCGCCACGTTCTATTCATTTTTCCTACAGCTTGGATCGACACCTCTGTCGGGTGAAGCTTAAGGCTGATCCAGCCGTTCGGCCACACCCACACAGATGGCCATGATCAATTTGAGTTCCTTTTGCACCGTGCTCAATGACACACCCAACTGATCGGCAATCTCCTGGTAGCTGCAACCGTGCAGGCGGCTGAGGATGAAAATCCGCTGCTGGCGGGCGCTCAACTGGCCAAGGCTGACACTCAGGTGCTCCAGCAGTTGCTCGGCCTGGGTGGCTTCCTCCGGCGTGCTGGCCGGCGCGGCGACGCTTTGCAGGACATCCAGCGGCACATCCTCCTGCAGGGTACGCGCCTGAATCCTGCGCGAGCGCAAATGATCCAGCGCCAGGTTACGCGCTGTCTGGTAGACAAAAGGTTCAAGGTGGTCGATTGGCCGCTCGCTCAGGGCCCGAGTCACGCGCAGGTAGGTTTCCTGCAACAGGTCCTCGGCAGTGCTGTGGTTATGCACCATGCGTTGCAGAGTTCGTAGCAGGATCACCCGTTGGGTGAGGAAGACGTGGTTGAAGCGAGATTGGCTCACAGTGATACCAGACCGATTTGCAGTGAATGATAATGCTTATCATCAACTGAAATGGCAAGTGGCACTTTGAGATGCCTTGGAGATCGTGTGAGTGCCGGGCTTGTGTGGGAGCTGGCTTGCCTGCGATAGCATCACCTCGGTTTGACTGAACGACCGAGTCGCTTGCATCGCGGGCAAGCCCGGCTCCCACAAAAGCCAGCTCCCACACAAGTCAGTGCACGCAATCCAGCCCAGGGCTTATTCGGCGTTACACAGCGCCACGCAGTTATCCAGCATACGGTTGGAGAAACCCCACTCGTTGTCATACCAAGCCAGCACTTTGAGCAATTTACCGCTGACCTTGGTGTGATTGGCGTCGAAGATCGACGACAGCGGGTTATGGTTGAAGTCGCTGGAAACCAGCGGCAGGGTGTTGTAGCCGAGGATCTTCGAATGCTGGCTGGCGTGTTTGAGCAGGGCGTTGACCTCATCGGCCGTGGCTTCTTTTTTCAGCTGCACGGTGAGGTCCACCAGGGACACGTTGATCACCGGTACACGCACCGCCATGCCGGTCAGCTTGCCTGCCAGTTCCGGCAGCACCAGGCCCACCGCTTCAGCGGCGCCGGTCTTGCTCGGGATCATGTTCTGAGTGGCCGAACGCGCGCGGTACGGGTCGGTGTGGTACACGTCGGTGAGGTTCTGGTCGTTGGTGTAGGCGTGGATGGTGGTCATCAGCCCGCTTTCGATGCCCAACTCGCGATGCAGCACCTGGGCCACCGGCGCCAGGCAGTTGGTGGTGCACGACGCGTTGGAAATGATCTGGTGGGATTGACGCAAAATGTCATGGTTTACCCCGTAGACCACCGTGGCGTCCGCGCCTTTGGCCGGGGCGGAGATGATCACCTTGCGCGCGCCGGCGCTAATATGGGCGGCAGCCTTGTCACGGTCGGTGAACAGACCGGTGCATTCGAACACCACGTCAATCTTGTGCGCAGCCCACGGCAGGTCGGCGGGGTTGCGAATGGCACTCACGGCAATCCGGTCACCATTGACGGTCAGGCTTTCCTGATCGTGGGCGACCTCTGCGTCGAAAGTGCCGTGTACGGTGTCGTACTTGAGCAGGTGGGCATTGATCGAGCTGTCGCCCAAATCGTTGATGGCGACGATCTGCAAATCCTGGCGATAGCCTTGGGTATACAGTGCGCGCAGGACATTACGGCCGATACGGCCAAAACCATTGATTGCGATTCGAAGAGTCATCGGAAAGTGCCTGTCGTCGATTTGTTGTAAGAATTACAAGATTATTCGCATAAAAATAGAAAACAAGCCTTTTTAGTGGCAATATTTTGTTCAATCTACAACGAGTGACCTGAATCAACTGGTCCGATGATCCAAACGACCCCCTGCCATCCCATGAGCCGTGGGCGTTTGATCAGCATAGACTCTCAGGTCGCCACATCCGTTAGCCTGGAGTTCTATACATGCATCCCCGCGTTCTTGAGGTCACCGAACGGCTTATCGCCCGCAGCCGCGCCACCCGCGAGGCTTACCTTGCGCTCATTCGCGGCGCCGCCAGCGACGGTCCGATGCGCGGCAAGCTGCAATGCGCCAACTTCGCCCACGGCGTGGCCGGTTGCGGCACCGAAGACAAAAACAGCCTGCGCATGATGAATGCCGCCAACGTGGCAATTGTTTCTTCTTATAACGACATGCTCTCCGCGCATCAGCCCTACGAGCATTTCCCCGAACAAATCAAAAAGGCCCTGCGCGAAGTCGGCTCGGTCGGCCAGTTTGCCGGCGGCACCCCCGCCATGTGCGACGGCGTGACCCAGGGCGAGCCGGGCATGGAGCTGAGCCTGCTCAGCCGTGAAGTTATCGCCATGTCCACGGCGGTAGCGCTGTCCCACAACATGTTCGACGCCGCGCTGATGCTGGGCATCTGTGACAAGATCGTCCCGGGCCTGATGATGGGCGCGCTGCGCTACGGCCACTTGCCGATGATCTTCGTGCCGGGCGGGCCGATGCCGTCGGGTATCTCCAACAAGCAGAAGGCCGATGTGCGCCAGCGCTATGCCGAAGGCAAGGCCAGCCGCGAAGAGCTGCTGGAATCGGAGATGAAGTCCTACCACAGCCCCGGCACCTGCACCTTCTACGGCACCGCCAACACCAACCAGTTGCTGATGGAAGTCATGGGCCTGCACTTGCCCGGCGCTTCGTTCGTCAACCCGTACACGCCACTGCGCGATGCGTTGACCCGCGAAGCCGCGCACCAGGTCACGCGTTTGACCAAGGCCAATGGCAACTTCACGCCCATTGGCGAGATTGTCGACGAGAAGTCCATCGTCAACTCCATCGTTGCGCTCAACGCCACCGGCGGCTCCACCAACCACACCCTGCACATGCCGGCCATCGCCATGTCGGCAGGCATCATCCTGACCTGGCAGGACATGGCCGACCTTTCCGAGGTGGTGCCGACCCTGTCCCACGTGTATCCAAACGGCAAAGCTGACATCAACCACTTCCAGGCGGCGGGCGGCATGTCGTTCCTGATCCGCGAACTGCTCGAAGCCGGTCTGCTCCACGAAGATGTCAACACCGTGGCCGGCAAGGGCTTGAGCCGCTATATCCAGGAACCTTTCCTGGTGGATGGCGAACTGGTCTGGCGCGACGGCCCGATCGAAAGCCTCGACGAAACCATCCTGCGCCCGGTGGCCCGTGCGTTCTCGCCCGAAGGCGGCTTGCGCGTGATGGAAGGCAACCTTGGCCGTGGCGTGATGAAGGTTTCGGCGGTGGCGCCGGAGCATCAGGTGGTCGAAGCGCCGGCGGTGGTGTTCCAGGACCAGCAGGACCTGGCCGATGCCTTCAAGGCCGGGCTGTTGGAAAAAGACTTTGTCGCGGTGATGCGGTTCCAGGGGCCGCGCTCCAACGGCATGCCGGAATTGCATAAGATGACGCCGTTCCTGGGCGTGTTGCAGGACCGTGGTTTCAAAGTGGCACTGGTGACAGATGGGCGAATGTCCGGCGCGTCGGGTAAGATCCCTGCCGCGATCCACGTCAACCCCGAAGCCCAGAGCGGCGGGCCGCTGGCGCGGGTCCAGGATGGCGATATCATCCGTGTGGATGGCGTTACCGGCACCCTGGAGCTTAAGGTGGACGCCGAAGTATTTGCAGCGCGCACGCCTGCCACGGGCCTGTTGGGCAATAACGTGGGGGCTGGTCGCGAGCTGTTTGCATTCATGCGCTTGGCCGCAAGCTCCGCAGAGCAGGGCGCCAGCGCCTTTACCTCTGCCTTGGAGACGCTTAAGTGAAGCTTGCGCTGGTCGGTGATATCGGGGGGACTAACGCCCGTTTTGCGTTATGGCGGGATCAGGAACTGCATTCGATCCGCGTGCATGCCACGGCGGATCACGGCAGCCCTGAAGAGGCGATCAAGCTCTACCTCAAAGAAGAAGGCCTGCAAATCGGCGACATCGGCGCGGTGTGCCTGTCGGTGGCCGGGCCGGTGAGCGGCGATGAATTCAAGTTCACCAACAACCACTGGCGCCTGAGCAAAACCGCGTTTTGCCAGGCCCTGCAGGTGGATGAACTGTTGCTGGTCAACGATTTCTCGGCCATGGCCCTGGGCATGACCCGGCTCAAGCCCGACGAATTTCGCGTGGTCTGTGAAGGCACGCCGGAACCTTTGCGCCCAGCCGTGGTGATCGGCCCGGGTACTGGCCTTGGCGTCGGCACCTTGCTGGACCTGGGCGCAGGCCGTTGGGCAGCGCTGCCGGGGGAGGGTGGGCATGTCGACCTGCCCCTGAGCAGCCCACGGGAAACCCAATTGTGGCAACACATCTACAGCGAGATCGGGCATGTCAGCGCCGAAACCGCGTTGAGCGGTGGCGGCTTGCCACGGCTGTACCGGGCTATTTGTGCGGTGGATGGGCATGCGCCGGTGCTGGACACCCCCGAAGCCATCACGGCGGCGGGCCTGGCCGGTGACCCGGTGGCCATGGAAGTTTTGGACCAGTTCAGCATCTGGCTGGGCCGGGTGGCGGGCAATAACGTCTTGACCACCGGTGGGCGCGGTGGCGTGTACATCGTGGGCGGGGTGATACCGAGGTTTGCCGACTTCTTTATCAACAGCGGTTTCGCCAAAAGCTTTGCGGATAAAGGCTGCATGAGCGACTACTTCAAGGGTATTCCGGTGTGGCTGGTGACGGCGCCGTATTCCGGGCTGACTGGGGCGGGTGTGGCGCTTGAGCAAGCTTTTGCATAGGTCATAATGGCGCCATCGCAGGCAAGCCAGCTCCCACCGTCTGGAATGCATTCCAAGTGTGGGAGCTGGCTTGCCTGCGATGGCGGCCTAAAGGGCACCCGATGATTTAAGCCAGGCCATAACAACAAGGAGGCCCCCGTGAGCGTAATCAGTAAATCCATTCTCCTCGTCGACGACGACCAGGAAATCCGCGAATTGCTGCAAACCTACCTCAGTCGCGCCGGCTTCCAGGTCCGTGGCGTGTCCGACGGCGCGGGGTTCCGCCAGGCCATGAACGAGGCACCGTGCGACCTGGTCATCCTCGATGTGATGTTGCCAGACGAAGACGGCTTCAGCCTGTGCCGCTGGATCCGCCAGCACCCGCGCCAGGCGCAGGTGCCGATCATCATGCTCACCGCCAGTTCCGACGAAGCCGACCGCGTGATCGGCCTGGAGCTGGGCGCCGATGACTATATCGGCAAGCCGTTCAGCCCCCGCGAGTTGCAGGCGCGCATCAAGGCACTGCTGCGCCGCTGCCAGTTTGGCCAGGAGCGCAGCAGTGGCGGCGATGTGTGGGTGTTCGATGAATGGCGCCTGGATATGATCAGCCACCGCTTGTTTCATGTGGACGGTGAAGAGGTGATCCTCTCCGGCGCCGACTTTGCCTTGCTCAAGTTGTTTCTCGACCACCCGCAGCAGATCCTCGACCGCGACACCATCGGCAACGCCACCCGTGGCCGCGACCTGATGCCCTTGGACCGGATCGTCGACATGGCCGTCAGCCGCCTGCGCCAGCGCCTGCGCGACACCGAGAAACCTCCGCGGCTGATCCGCACCGTGCGTGGCAGCGGCTATCAACTGGCAGCCAGCGTGGTTGCCGGCAATGCCCACTGAACCGCTGAACGAACGCCGTCGCCGCTTGCCGGTACCCCGCTCGCTGCTGGGGCGCATGTTGCTGCTGACCTTGCTGGCGGTGCTGTTCGCCCAGGCGCTGTCCAGCGTGATCTGGGTGTCGCAATTGCGCGCCACCCAGCTTGAGGGCCTGGTCACCAGCGCCCGCAGCCTCGCGCATTCAATGACCGCCAGCGTGAGTTACTTCCGGTCGCTGCCGGTGGCCTATCGCCCGTTGGTGCTGGACCAATTGCGCAGCATGGGTGGCACGCGTTTTGTGGTGACCCTCAACGATCGCCCGCTGGACATGCAAATACTGCCCGAAACCCCGCGCAAGCAAGCGGTACTGGTGGCGGTGGATGAAGTGCTGCGCCAGACCCTGGGTGCCGACGTGCACATCTCGGTAGAGTTCGTCAGCGCCGAAGACCTGCGCATCTTCAATGCCGGCCTGAAGCTCGACGAACTGCCACGCTCCTGGGCCCATTACGCGCTGACCCTGGAGCCGGTGAACCCGCCGGTGCTGGTCACCCAGATTCAACTGGCGCCCGGCGAATGGCTGTACATCGCCTCGCTGTTGCCCGAGCCCTACACCAGCCTGGAAGAACAAGGCCTGCCGTCCCAGCAGGTGTGGTTTATCGTGCTCACCAGCGGTTTTCTGCTGCTGTTCATCGGCCTGCTGGTGCACTGGCAAAGCCGGCCGCTCAAGCGCCTGGCGCGAGCGGCGCGGGACATGTCCCTGGGCGCCGATGTGGAGCCTGTGGCGGAAGGCGGCGGCAGTGAAGTGGTGGAAGTGGGCCGTGCGTTCAATGCCATGCGTGAACGCATTAGCCGTTACCTTACCGAGCGCAGCCAGTTGTTCAGCGCGATTTCCCATGACCTGCGCACACCCATCACCCGCCTGCGCCTGCGCGTGGAATTGCTGGAAGATGAGAACCTGCAAAACAAATTCGGCCGTGACCTGGATGAGCTGGAGTTGCTGGTCAAAGGCGCACTGCAATGCGTGAAAGACACCGACATCCACGAAAACATCCAGCCGGTGGACCTCAACCACGTCCTCGAATGCCTGGTGGAGCCGTACCTGGCACCCCATGGCAATGGCCGAGTGACCCTCGATGGCGCGGCGCTGTCAGCCTACCCAGGCAAACCGCTGGCGCTCAAGCGCTGCATCGGCAACCTGATCGACAACGCGCTCAAGTACGGGCAGAACGCGCATTTGCATATCGAGGACGATGGCGTGCAGTTCATCCTGCACGTGGATGATGAAGGCCCAGGCGTGCCGCAGCAGCGACTGGAGCAAGTGTTTGAACCGCACTTTCGCCTGGCCGGCCAGCAGCAGGGTTACGGGTTGGGGTTGGGGATTGCGCGCAACATTGCCCACAGCCATGGGGGCGAAGTGAGTTTGCAGAACCTGCGCGAAGGCGGCCTGCGCGTCACCTTGCAACTTCCCCGCGGATTAGACTGAATATACGCAGGACTACTGTGGGAGCTGGCTTGCCTGCGAAGGCGGCCTAACAGTCAACACAGCTGGACCGGGTACATATCCGTTATTTAGGTAACGGCCACTTAGGGTTCCGCCCTGACGGCGGCTCACTTTTGAAAAGCGCAAAAGTAAGCAAAACGCTCTTGCCCCACCACTCGGCACCTCGCTTAGGCTCGGTGTGCCCGTAATCCGCCAGTGATTTGGGGGGCCGCCGCCACGCGCCATCCATGGCGCGGGGCGGCTAAACCGGCATCCCTGCCGGTTTACCCCCCAAATCCCTGTCGAATTCCGGCCAGCGTGGTTTAACGGGGCGCCTAAGATCAAGATCAAAAGCAGATCAAGAGCAAGAGCGGCTCGCTTCGCATCGTGGTTACTGTCTGCTGTTACAACCCACAAAGTTGTGTAGATACCTATGCTGCGATGACGGTGGGTCAGTTAATACAATAGTGACTGACACACCGCCATCGCAGGCAAGCCAGCTCCCACATTTTGCTACGCGTGCATCAGATGCTTTGACGCAGCCGGGCCAGGTCGCGCAGCGGCGGCGCACCGAACAACCGGCTGTACTCCCGGCTGAACTGCGACGGGCTTTCATACCCCACCCGATACCCCGCCGCCGAAGCCTCCAGCCCTTCGGCGATCATCAGCCGCCGGGCTTCCTGCAAGCGCAGTTGCTTCTGGTATTGCAGCGGGCTCATGGCGGTGATCGCTTTGAATCGGTGGTGCAAGGTCGAGACGCTCAGGTTCACTTCCTTGGCCAGGTCGTCGATACGCAGCGGCTGTTCGTAGTTACCGTTCAACCAAGTGATCGCCTGGCTCACCCGATGGCTCTGGCTGTTAGCCACAGCAATTTCATACAGGCGATAACCCTGCGGGCCACGCAGCAAACGGTAGAGAATTTCACGGTTGATCAAGGGCGCGAGCATCGCGATGTCTTTAGGCGTGTCCAGCAAGCGGGTCAGACGCAGCACCGCATCGAGCAGTGCGTGATCGATGCGGTCGACGTACATGCCTCGCGAGGTCGGGCGTGAGGGCACGCCCATCGGCCCGGCCTCTGCGATCAGCGCGGTGAGCTGCGCCGGGTCGATGTTGATGCGCACCGAGAGGTTCGGGTCCTCGGCGGTGGCGTCGATGATGCGGCCGGCCACCGGCATCGCCACCGAGAACACCAGGTAGTTGAGCGGGTCGTAGGCAAAGATCTCGTCGGCCAGGCGCACTTCCTTGCTGCCACTGGCGAGGATGCACAGCGCAGGTTCCACCAACACCGGCATGAAGTCCCGTGGCGCATTGTGGCGGTTCAGGTACAGCGAGGTGATCGCCGTGCCGTAGGAACCGTCCTCCCAGGTATGGCGGTGCACGATACTGGCCAGCTCGGCGCGTTGTTTCTCCATCTCGGCATCGAGGGGAACGGGCTTGGATTCGGGCGACGGCATGGGGCGTCCTCTACACGCGGCTTTGATGGGCTCAGCTTAGCGGCGGCTTTTCAAATAGTGTTACGTCGATTCTGCAGCATCCTTGCCTGATCCTGCGAGATAGCGTGAATCAGGCAAGTGCGCAGCCTGTCATCTGCCTGAAACATGGGGCCTGGGCCTGGAATAAATCCTGAGGCCGAACGTCCTCCCTACGCTTCTCGCAGGATTGTGCAATAAGCCTGCAGGAATTGACTAACCGCGCCCACCCCCGCGCCGTTATCTTTGATCCTGTGGCAACACGCCCTCATTGTGCTTGCCGAGCATCACTTCTCAACGGGAGAGTCGAATATGTCCACCCCCATTCCCGCGAGCCATATGGCCTTTATCCGTGCCCGTAGCGGGTGCAGCACCGAACTCGGTGCACGCTTGAGCAGTTTGATTGAACCGGGTCGCCAGGCCCAGGGTTGCCTGCAATTCTCGTTGCAGCACTCCCAGGTCGACCCCGATGTGTGGCTGGTGTCCGGGTTCTGGAGCAGCGAGCAAGCCATGAGCGCCTACTTCAGCTCTCCGGCCCTGATGATCTTCACTGAGCTGCTGAACGACATGGTCGTGCGCAGCATGGACTTCCAGACCTTTACCGACGCATCGGCCGTACAGGCCTACGGCGAGTACCTGCAACTGGCCGGTTAACGGTTAGAATGGCCGACTTTCCATTGGCCAGGACCTGCAACATGGCACGTAAACAATTTGCCCACCACGAAGCCGTTTCCGCCGTAGTACCGGGCGAAGGTGGCTACAGCGCCGCCGTCGCCGTCAAGGCACTGGATGGCATGGGCGCACCCAGGTTTCACAAGATCCTTGATGGGCAGACGTTCAAGACGGCTTCGGATGCCGATGATGCGGCGACGCTGCAACTTGAGCATCTGGTCGATGTGGATGCAGAAGGCCAACTGGCCTGGGCTCCCGCCGCACTGTAGGAGCGAGCTTGCTCGCGAAAAACTCAAGAGCACCGCGTTCAGCCTGGTGCCCCGCGTTATCGTTAGCGATCTTCGCGAGCAAGCTCGCTCCTACAGGGGCTATTGAGGTCTGTACATCTTGAACAGTGCTTCCGGCCCCAGCTGGAAATAATCCGCCGGGCCACCCCCACGCAAAATCGGCTCGGCGGCAGCGGTGTCGTAGATCCCATCCTTGAGCAACCACTTGGCGATGTGCACCGCAACCACCTCGCCCAGCACCAGCCAGCTTGGCACCAACTGTTGGTCGGCACGTTGCAGTTGGATGATCTGCGTCACCTTGCACTCGAACGACACCGGGCTCTCGCCCACCCGTGGTACGCCGACGATTTTCGAAGCCACTGGCGTCAGCCCGGAGAGTTCGAATTCATTCACCTCGGGCGATACCGGCGCGCAGCTCTGGTTCATCTGCTCGGCCAGCGGGCGGGTGGCCAGGTTCCAGACGAATTCGCCGGTCTGTTCGATATTGTTCAGGCTGTCTTTGCGCCCGACACTGGAAAACCCAATGATCGGAGGAATGTAGTTAAAGGCGTTGAAGAAGCTGTAGGGCGCCAGGTTCAGGCGACCTTCGCGGTCGTGGGAGGAGATCCAGCCAATCGGGCGTGGGCCGACGATGGCATTGAACGGGTCATGGGGCAGGCCGTGGCCATTGGCGGGTTCATAAAAGTGGATATCGTCGGACATGGCCGGGGTTCCTGCTACGCGGTTTGAGAGACCGTCATAGTGCAATTCATGGCAGTGAATTTCCACGGTGCCCATGGATTTTTCATACATAGGCCACCTATTTTTCACAGCTTTCCCTTCAGTCTGCGCCCAAGGTCAATACCCCCTATAAGACTGAGCCTTGGAGCCATTTACTGCATGAACAAACTTCCTCAGATCACCCTGGCGTTCTGGGTCATGAAAATCTGCGCAACCACCTTGGGCGAAACCGCTGGGGACTTGCTGTCGATGACCTTGAACGTTGGCTACGCCATCAGCTCCATGATCCTCATCAGCGTGTTCCTGGTGACCCTGGTGACGCAACTCTGGTCGAAAACCTACAACCCGGTGCTGTACTGGATCGTGATTTTGTCCACCAGCACCGCGGGTACCACGATGTCCGACTTTATGGACCGCACGCTGGGGCTGGGCTACGCCACGGGGTCGATGATCCTGATCGTGATCTTGATGATCATCTTTGCGGTGTGGCACCTCAGTGGTGACTCGCTGAACGTAAACAAGGTGCAGACCTTCCGGGGCGAGCTGTTTTACTGGATGGCGATCCTGTTTTCCAACACCTTGGGCACCGCATTGGGCGATTTTCTCGCGGACGATTCGGGGTTGGGCTTCGCCGGTGGCGCATTGCTGATCGGGTCGACCATCGCCGCGGTGGTGGCGCTCAAATACTTCACCCGCATCTCGTCGGTGCTGTTGTTCTGGGTGGCGTTTGTACTGACACGGCCGTTTGGCGCGACCTTGGGGGACTTCCTGACCAAACCCCATGAAAAGGGCGGCCTGGATTTTGGCACCGTCGGTTCATCGGCGGTGTTGGCGGCGGTGCTGGTGGTGATGATTGCGGGCGCGTCGTATGCACAGCGGCGTTATGGACGGAGTGAGGCCGCAGAGTTGTCCTAAGACTAAATGTGGGAGCGGGCTTGCCCGCGATTGCGGTGGGTCAGTTGATACAACTTTGACTGATCCTCCGCTATCGCGGGCAAGCCCGCTCCCACATTTTTATTCGGTGGTGATCCGCGAGTGTTTACGCGTGTCCTTCATGGTCACGTAAACCATCAGCGACACCGCGATACACGCGGTCACGTACCAGTAGTAACCGGTTTCCATACCGATGCTCTTGAACCACAGCGCGATGTATTCAGCGGTACCGCCGAAGATCGACACGGTCAGGGCATACGGCAGGCCTACGCCCAGGGCGCGGATTTCGGTCGGGAACAGCTCGGCCTTCACCACGGCGTTGATCGAGGTGTAGCCGCTGACGATGATCAGCGCTGCCATGATCAGGAAGAACGCGCCCCACCAGCTTTGGATGGTGTGCAGGGTGGTGAGGATCGGCACGGTGAACAGGGTGCCAAGCACGCCGAAGGCGATCAGGATCGGGCGGCGGCCGATTTTATCCGACAGTCCGCCGATGATCGGTTGCAGGCACATGAACAGAAACAGCGTCGCCGCCGAGATGGTGGTGGAGTCGGAGATGCTCATGCCGACGGTGTTCACCAGGTATTTCTGCATGTAGGTGGTGTAGGTGTAGAACGCCAGGGTGCCGCCCATGGTTAGGCCGACCACGGTCAGCAGTTCCTTGGGGTGGCGCATCAAGGTGCGCATTGCGCTTTCCTTGGCTTTTTCTTTCTTGGTGAACGACTCGGTTTCTTCCATGCCACGACGCAGGTACAGCGCGACCACGGCACACAAGGCACCGATGGCGAACGGGATACGCCAGCCCCAGGCGTACAACTGCTCGGTGGTGAGCACCTGTTGCAGCACAATCAGCACCGCCAGCGCGATGAGCTGGCCGGAGATCAGGGTCACGTACTGGAAGCTGGAGTAGAAACCGCGACGTTCCTTGGTGGCCATCTCACTGAGGTAAGTGGCAGAGGTACCGTATTCGCCGCCGACCGACAGGCCCTGCAGCAGGCGGGCAAACACCAGCAGGATCGGCGCACCGATACCAATGACCTCATAGCCGGGGCTCAGGGCAATCAGCAGCGAGCCGAAGCACATCAGGTACACCGAGGCCATCAAGGCTTTTTTACGCCCGACTTTGTCGGCGTACAGGCCCATCAGCCAGCCACCGATCGGGCGCATCAGGAAGCCCACGGCGAAGATCGCGGCGGTGTTGAGCAGTTGGGCAGTGGTGTCGCCTTTGGGGAAGAAGGCTTTGGCAAAATACAGCGAGAAGGCGGCGTAGACGTACCAGTCGTACCATTCGACCATGTTGCCGACTGATCCGCTGAAAATCGACTTGATGCGGCTGGAGGTGGTGCGCTCCTGCGCTTTTGCGGCCGTCGATCCCAGAGGCACGGTGTTGGAGTTATCCATTGAAGGATCCTTCATCTAGTTGTTTTTATGGAGCGGCGCGTGCGCAGCCTGTTGGGGCTATAGCAGGAGCTGTGCCAGGTAGAGGAAGGCCCGGAATAGAAGGGTTGCGGGATTTTTTTGAGCGGAAAGTCGCTGATGATTTTGGGGTGATGAGCGGAAATCCGCTTATGACTGCAGTGATCGTTCCCACGCTCTGCGTGGTAACGCCTGTGGTGACGCTCCGCGTCGCGCCTTTAAAAAGCGACGCAGAGCGTCTTAGGCTGCGTTTCCACGCGGAGCGTGGGAACGATCAGAAGCGGGATCAGAGAAACATCTCCCTCACCAACCCATGCCGCTGCATCTTCTCATTGAAGGTACGACGCGGCAGTTGCAGTTCGGCCAGCACCGCCTTGATATCCCCCTTGTGACGCGTCAACGCGGCCTTCAGGCAGTGGGCCTCGAACGCCTCCTGCTGCGCTGCCAACGACTGCCCGGCTTCGATCCCTTGCGGTTCCGGCTCGTCCAGCCCCAACACCTGGCGCTCGGCGACGTTGGCCAGTTCGCGCACATTGCCCGGCCAGTCATGGCTGAGCAGGCGCCCCAGCTGTGGCCCACTCAAGGGCTCGACCTGGCGGCCCAAACGTTCGGCGGCGCTTTGCGCAAAATGCTCGTACAACAGTGGAATATCTTCGCGACGTTCGCGCAATGGCGGCAGGCGCAGTTGGGCGACGTTGAGCCGATAGGCCAGGTCTTGGCGAAAGCGCCCGGCACGGGCCTCTTCCAGCAGGTCGGGCTTGGTGGCGGCGATGATGCGCAGGTCCACCTGGATACTCTGGTTGGAGCCCAGCCGCTCCAGCTTCTGCTCTTGCAACACACGCAGCAATTTCACCTGTTGGGCCAGGGGCATGCTTTCGATTTCATCCAGAAACAAGGTGCCGCCGTGGGCATATTCCAGCTTGCCGATACGTTTGCCCTGGGCGCCGGTGAAGGCGCCGCTTTCATGCCCGAACAGCTCGGCTTCGAACAACTGCTCGGGGATCGCCGCGCAATTGAGGGCCACGAAGGGCTTTTTGGCGCGTGGGCCGAAGTCGTGCAGGCAGCGGGCGACCAGCTCTTTGCCGCTGCCGGTCTCGCCACGAATCAGCACATTGACCGGTAAACTCGCCAGGTCCAGCACTTGGCGGCGCAAACTTTGCAGTCCCTTGGACACGCCCAGCAGGCTGGACTCCAACTGCGCGCGATGATCGGCCTGTTGATGCAGGCGGCGGTTTTCCAGGATCAGCCCGCGCTTGTCCAGCGCCCGGCGCAGGCTGTTGAGCAAGGCGTCGGGGCTGAAGGGTTTTTCCAGGAAGTCGTAGGCCCCGTCGCGCATGGCTTCGACGGCCATTGGCACGTCGCCATGGCCGGTGAGCAAAATCACTGGCAAATCGGCATCGCGGCGCTGCACCTCGGCCAACAGCTCAAGGCCGCTGAGCCCCGGCATGCGCACGTCACTCAGTATCACCCCGGCAAAGTCCTTGGGCAGTTGCGCCAGGCACTCTTCGGCGCGGCTGAACAACTGCACGTCAAACCCCGACAGGCTCAGCCATTGCTCGACGGCCGTGCGAATACTGGCTTCGTCATCGACCACAATCACCGCGTTCAACATAGGTCTGGCGTCTCCAGGGCGATAGGCAGGGTCAAGGTGAAGATCGCGCCATCGCCACGGTTGGCGGCACTCAGGCGGCCGCCCAGTTCATGCACGATAGCGTAGGACACCGCCAGCCCCAAGCCGAGCCCGTCGCCCACCGGTTTGGTGGTGAAAAACGGGTCGAACACGCTGCTCAAATGTTCTTCGGCAATCCCGCCGCCGCTGTCGCAGACGCTCAACTGCCACAGCTGCTGATCGGCGTGCAGGCGGATTTCCAGGCGCTTGCGCGGTTTGTCGGCCATGGCATCGAGGGCGTTGCGCAACAGGTTGATCAGCACCTGTTCGAGGCGGATCGCGTCGCCGCGTACCCAGGCCGGGCGGGTGAGGTCCAGCACCACACCGATGGCTTCGTCACGCAGGCGCGCATCGAGCAGGTGCAGGGATTGGTCGACCACCGTCGCCAGGTCCAGCTTTTCGCGCAGGCCACTGGGGCTCTTGCGGGCGAACGTCTTGAGGTGGCCGGTGAGCGCGGCCATGCGCGTGAGCATGTCATCCAGCGGTGTGAGGGCCTTGTAGGCATCGTCCACGCGACCATGGTCGAGCAGCAGCCGCAGCGTCGCCAGTTGCATGCGCTGGGCGGTCAGTGGTTGGTTGATTTCATGGGCGAGGGCGGCCGACATCTGCCCCAATGCCGCCAGCTTGGCCGACTGCACCAGGCCATCCTGGGCGGTGCGCAACGCCTGGGTGCGTTCTTCGACCAATTGCTCCAGCTCTTCTCGGCTGCGCTGGCGCAAGCGGGCCAGGCGCCAGCGTTGGCTGAGGAACAGCACGAGAAACACCAGTGCCAGCCACGAACCCGCAGCGGCAAGGCCCGCGTTGCGTTGGTCTTCAAAGGCAAACTGGGGTTTGCGCAACAGGTGCAGAGTCCAGCCTTCGCGCTTGAGCGGCAGCGACTCCCAGATGTAATTGGCGTTGCCGTCGGGGCCGTTGACGCGGATCAAGTGGCTGTTTTCGTCAAAGCGTTGCAGGGGCTGGGTGTCCAGTGGCTGCAGTTGTTTCTTGTCGTATTGGCGGGTGGCCTTGAGTTCGGCCAGGTCATTTTCGGACAACGGCCGCAGGTTGCGATAACGCCAGCCCGGCTGGTTGGCGATAAACACGATGCCCCGCGCATCGCTGACCAACAGCAGGTCATTGCCCTGGGCCCATTCGCGCTCCAGCTCGGGGAACTCCAGCTTGACCACCATGGCGCCGAGGAACTGCTCGTGCTCATCCACGACCGCACTGGAAAGAAAGTAGCCCGGAATACCCGTGGTAACGCCCACCGCATAAAAGCGCCCGGTGCCCTGGCTCAGGGTCTGGCTGAAATACGGCCTGAACGCGTAATTGTGGCCGACATAACTGCTGGGCAGGTTCCAGTTGCTGGCGGCCACGGCCAGGCCGGTGCGGTCCATCAATTCCAGGGTCGAAGACTGCGCGGCGCCGTTGATACGCTCCAGCTTGCGGTTGAGCCGGTCTTGCGTGGCGGCGTCCAGTGGGCCCTTCAAGGCGCTGATCATTTCCGAGTCCAGCGCCAGCACGGCAGGCAGGGCACGGTAGCGTTCGATCAGGGTGTGCAGCGAGTTGGCGTACAGCGCGAGCTGCTGATTGGCACGGGCGGCGTCGTCCACCAGGGCCTGGCGTTCGGCATGGCGCGTGGCCAAGGCGGCGGCCAGCACCGCACCGGCGATGATCAACAGGGAGTAGAAGGTCAGGCGCAGGGGGCGAGGGATCACGATCATACGATGATGAACAGGCACGGTAAGGGGCGAGCACCATAGCATGGGCGGCACATATCTTGTGGCCAAGGAGCTTGTGTGGGAGCTGGCTTGCCTGCGATGACGGCCTGCCAGCCGACGGCTATCTACCTGACACCCCGCGATCCAACTGTGGGAGCTGGCTTGCCTGCGATGACGGCCTGCCAGCCGACATCTATCTACCTGACACCCCACGATCGCAATGTGTGCGGGCTTGCTCGCGAAGGCGGCCTGGCAGGCGACACAGTTGGATTGTGTGTATATCCATTGCTGCGGTAACGGCCGCTTAGGGTTCCGCCCTGACGGCGGCTCACTTTTGAAAAGCGCAAAAGTAAGCAAAACGCTCTTGCCCCACCACTCGGCACCTCGCTGGGGCTCGGTGTGCCCGTAATCCGCCAGTGATTTGGGGGGGCGCCGCCACGCGCCATCCATGGCGCGGGGCGGCTAAACCGGCATCCCTGCCGGTTTACCCCCCAAATCCCTGTCGAATTCCGGCCAGCGTGGTTTAACGGGGCGCCTGAGATCAAGATCACAAGCAGATCAAGATCAAGAGCGGCTCGCTTCGCATCGTGGGTAGGGCATAAAAAAGGCGACTGGGCCATGGGGCCGCAGTCGCCTTTATGCTTGTGGAGAAAGTGCTTACTGCACTTCTACCGCCAGGCTGTCACTGATCTTTTTCTGCCAGATGGCAGGACCGGTGATGTGGACGGACTCACCTTTGCTGTCCACGGCAACGGTGACCGGCATGTCTTTGACGTCGAACTCGTAGATGGCTTCCATGCCCAGTTCGGCGAAGGCAACCACGCGCGACTTCTTGATGGCTTGGGCCACCAGGTAAGCGGCGCCGCCCACGGCCATCAGGTACACGGCCTTGTGGTCCTTGATCGCTTCGATGGCGGTCGGGCCGCGTTCGGATTTGCCGATCATGCCCAACAGGCCGGTTTGCTCGAGGATCTGGCGGGTGAACTTGTCCATCCGCGTCGCGGTGGTCGGGCCTGCTGGGCCAACCACTTCTTCGCGCACCGGATCAACCGGGCCGACGTAGTAGATAAAGCGGCCCTTGAGGTCCACCGGCAAGGTTTCGCCCTTGTTCAGCATCTCGACCATGCGCTTGTGCGCCGCGTCGCGACCGGTGAGCATCTTGCCGTTGAGCAGTACGGTTTCGCCCGGCTTCCAGCTCTGCACTTCTTCCGGGGTCAGGGTGTCGAGGTTGACGCGACGGGCCGATGGGCCGGCTTCCCAGACGATTTCCGGGTAGGCGTCCAACGGTGGCGCTTCCAGCGACGCCGGGCCCGAGCCGTCGAGCACGAAGTGCGCGTGACGGGTGGCGGCGCAGTTGGGGATCATGCACACCGGCAGGGAAGCGGCGTGGGTCGGGTAGTCCATGATCTTCACGTCGAGCACGGTGGTCAGGCCACCCAGGCCCTGGGCGCCGATGCCCAACTGGTTGACCTTCTCGAACAGCTCCAGGCGCATTTCTTCGATACGGTTCTGCGGGCCGCGCTTTTTCAGCTCGTGGATGTCGATGGACTCCATCAACACTTCCTTGGCCATTACCGCGGCTTTCTCGGCGGTGCCGCCGATGCCGATGCCGAGCATGCCCGGTGGGCACCAGCCGGCGCCCATGGTCGGAACGGTCTTGAGCACCCAGTCGACGATCGAGTCGGACGGGTTGAGCATGGCCATTTTCGACTTGTTCTCGGAACCGCCACCCTTGGCCGCCACGTCCACTTCCACGGTGTTACCCGGGACGATGGAGTAGTGGATGACCGCTGGGGTGTTGTCCTTGGTGTTCTTGCGGGCGCCAGCCGGGTCGGCGAGGATCGAGGCGCGCAGGACGTTTTCCGGCAGGTTGTAGGCGCGACGCACGCCTTCGTTGATCATGTCGTCCAGGCCCATGGTGGCGCCGTCCCAACGCACGTCCATACCCACGCGCACGAACACGGTGACGATACCGGTGTCCTGGCAGATCGGCCGATGGCCGGTGGCACACATGCGCGAGTTGATCAATATCTGGGCGATGGAGTCACGGGCTGCCGGCGATTCTTCGCGCAGGTAGGCTTCGTGCATGGCTTGGATGAAGTCAACGGGGTGGTAGTAGGAAATGAATTGCAGGGCGTCGGCAACGCTCTGAATCAGGTCGTCTTGCTTGATCACGGTCATGAGTCGCGCTCCTCTATAAGGGAACATTCAATAAAGATGGCGTCAGTGTTGCATCGGTCGGCTGACGCCATCTTTCCAAGGCACGCCAGAATGGTGCAGGCGCGACGCTAAAAAGGCGCGGCAGTATAACCCGGCACGGTGGCCGATACACCCGACTATGGTCACGAATGCCCGGCCCGGTTATCTGTAGGAGCGAGCTTGCTCGCGAAAAACGTGAATCTGGTGGGTTTCATCTGGTTGTCCGCGTTATCGTTGGCGCTCTTCGCGAGCAAGCTCGCTCCTACCTAGAGAGGTAACGGCGTTATGCCTGAACTGTACGTCGGCGAACGCCACTGGTCGGTCACCTCCGGCAGCAACCTGCTGGATGCCTTGAATCAGGCCGGCGTGGCCGTGCCCTTCAGTTGCCGGGCCGGCAGTTGTCATGCGTGCCTGGTGCGTTGCGAGGGTGAGGTTGACGACCAGCAGCCCGATGCCCTGAGCCCGACGCAGCGCCAGCAAGGTTGGCGCCTGGCGTGCCAGTGCCGGGTCAGTGCAAACCTGAAGGTCGAAGCGTTTGACCCCCAGCGCGATGGCCTGCCCGCCCAGGTGGTGGGCGCCGATTGGCTGAGTTCGACGGTACTGCGCCTGCGCCTGCAACCGGAACGTGCCCTGCGGTACAGCGCCGGGCAGCATCTGGTGCTGTGGGCGGGGCAGGTGGCGCGCCCTTATTCCCTGGCGAGCTTGCCCCAGGAAGAGCCGTACCTGGAGTTTCATATCGAGTGCCGCCAGCCTGGTGCATTCAGCGATGCGGCGCGACAGTTCAAGGTCGGTGAGCCTCTGCGCCTGGGCGAACTGCGGGGTGGAGTGCTGCACTATGATCCTGACTGGCAATCTCGGCCATTGTGGCTGCTGGCTTCCGGTACCGGCCTGGGCCCCTTGTGGGGCGTGTTGCGCGAGGCACTGCGCCAGGATCATCAAGGCGAGATTCGCGTGATTCACCTGGCCCATGAGGCCGAGGCTCATTATCTGGCCGAACCTCTGGCGGCGCTTGCCGCGCAGCATGGGAACCTGACCGTGGAGCTATGGACTACAGCGCAGTTGCAGCCGGCATTGGCAAAACTGCGACTGGTTTCCCGCCAAACCCTGGCCTTGCTCTGCGGGCACCCGGCCAGCGTCGAGGCCTTTTCCAAACGCTTGTTCCTGGCGGGACTGCCGCGTAATCAACTGCTGGCGGATGTGTTTCTGTCCCGCCCTCCCACTTTATGAAAAGCCAGCCACAGTAGACCGAGTTGTCTGACCAGGCACGGATTACTGTGGGAGCTGGCTTGCCTGCGATGGCGGCCTAACAGTCAACACAGTTGAACCGTGTACATATCCATTCCTGCGGTAACGGCTACTTAGGGTTCCGCTCTGACAGCGGGTCACTTTTGGAAAAGAGCCCCAAAAGTAACCAAAAGGGCTCTTGCCCCACCACTCGGCACCTCGCTTAGGCTCGGTGTGCCCGCAATCCGCCAGTGATTTGGGTGGCCGCCGCCACGCGCCATCCATGGCGCGGGGCGGCTAAACCGGCATCCCTGCCGGTTTACCCCCCAAATCCCTGTCGAATTCCGGCCAGCGTGGTTTGACGGGGCGCTTAAGATCAAGATCACAAGCAGATCAAGATCAAGAGCGGCTCGCTTCGCATCGTGGTTAGTGTTGAGCGCTACAGAGTTTTGTAGATACCTATGCTGCGATCAGGCCCTGAAGTTCAACACATTGGCCTGCATTGAAATGCAAAAAGCCCCGCCATTCACATGGCGGGGCTTTTGTTTTTCAGCCTGTCACTCAGACCTGCGGGTCGCCTACATGCAGGATCTTCATGCCATTGGTGCCACCGGTGGTGTGGTAGCTGTCGCCCTTGGTCAGGATGACCCAGTCGCCTTTCTCCACGACGCCGCGTTTAACCAGCTCGTCGATCGCCTTCTGGCTGACTTCGTTCGGCGCCAGCGACGCCGGGTCGAACGGGATGGTGTACACGCCACGGAACATGGCCGCGCGGGCCTGGGCTTCGCGGTGTGGGGTGAACGCGTAGATCGGCACCGAGGAGCGGATGCGCGACATGATCAACGGCGTGTAGCCACTTTCGGTCAAAGCGATGATCGCTTTCACGCCCGGGAAGTGGTTGGCGGTGTACATGGCAGCCAGGGCGATGCTCTGGTCGCAGCTTTCGAAGACCTTGCCGATGCGGTGGCTGGAGGTCTTGCTGGTCGGGTGCTTTTCGGCACCGACGCAGATACGCGCCATGGCCTGCACGGCCTCCAGCGGGTACGGGCCGGCAGCACTTTCAGCCGAGAGCATCACGGCGTCGGTGTAGTCGAGCACGGCGTTGGCCACGTCGGACACTTCGGCACGGGTCGGCATCGGGTTCTGGATCATCGACTCCATCATCTGGGTCGCCACGATCACCGCTTTGTTGTGGCGGCGTGCGTGCAGGATGATCTTCTTCTGGATACCGATCAGCTCGGCGTCACCGATTTCCACGCCCAGGTCGCCACGGGCAACCATCACGGCATCGGAAGCCTTGATCAGGCCGTCGAGGGTTTCATCGTCGGCCACGGCTTCAGCACGTTCGATCTTCGCTACCAGCCAGGCGGTACCGCCGGCTTCGTCGCGCAGCTTACGAGCGTATTCCATGTCGGCGGCGTCGCGCGGGAAGGACACGGCGAGGTAGTCCACTTCCATTTCGGCGGCGAGCTTGATGTCGGCCTTGTCTTTTTCAGTCAGGGCCGGCGCCGTCAGGCCACCACCGCGACGGTTGATGCCTTTGTGGTCGGACAGCGGGCCGCCGATGATCACGGTGCAGTTCAGTTCGGTTGGCGTGGCGGTGTCGACGCGCATCACCACACGGCCGTCGTCCAGCAGCAGCTCGTCACCGACGCCGCAGTCCTTGACCAGGTCCGGGTAGTCGATGCCCACCACGTCCTGGGTGCCTTCGGTCAGCGGGTGGCTGGTGGAGAAGGTGAATTTGTCACCAATCTTCAGCTCGATCCGCTTGTTGGTGAATTTGGCGATACGGATTTTCGGGCCTTGCAGGTCGCCCAACAGTGCAACGAAGCGGCCATGCTTGGCGGCGAGGTCACGCACCAGCTTGGCGCGAGCCTTGTGCTCGTCCGGGGTGCCGTGGGAGAAGTTCAGACGGGCGACGTCCAAACCAGCCAGAATCAGCTGTTCGAGGACTTCCGGCGAGTTACTGGCCGGGCCAAGGGTGGCGACGATTTTGGTACGACGGACGGACATGCACGGACTCCTGAGTTCAAGCGCTGGGGAAGGCTACTATGCTCTTTCGTTGTAGTCATTGTTCGTTTGCACTACTTATCGACGATTGGCTTGTTTTGGCTGCGGTTGAATGGGCAAACGCCTTGAAGATTTTCGACCAGGGGTCGATACACTGCACAAGACAGGAGAACCCCATGCGAATTTTGCTCGTTGCTGCCCTGGCCGTCAGTGTTGTCGGCTGTACCCGCTGGTCGATGGACCACCATTTGAACAACGCTTACCGCGCCTATGGGGTCGGTGATTGCCAGCGTGTCACCCTGGAGTTGTCCCAGGTCGATCGCGAGAGCCGTACCCGCCGCTACGTGCAACCGGAGGTTTCGATGTTGCGCGGGCAGTGCCTGGAGCGCCAGAAACTGTTTGTCGATGCCGCACAGACCTATCAGTTCATCATCGGCCAGTATCCGTCGAGCGAGTACGCCTATCGAGCCCGCGCCCGGCTCGATACCTTGCAGCAACTGGGGCATCTACCAGCTGCAGGCCTGGCAAAACCACGGCCTGCGTCGCTGTAAGGGTATTTGTCGCGTCATAGCTGGCCGGTCGCCAGTCTTGCGCTATTCTTTGAATGTCTGTTTGTGCAGTTTCCCATTCGAACGGATGCAAGGCCCGGATTCGGCAGCTGTTTGGTGGCAAGCGGTACCTGTTGTCACACCGAGATCCAGGGAGAGCAAGCGGTTGCTTGTTCCGAATCACTGGCACGGCCAGATTTTTGGCTATTGGATGGCGACTTCACCATGTTTACCGAACGACGGATCGAACGGCATCAACTGCCGTATTTTTTGCAGGTGTTCAATCGTATTACTGACAAGCCAATCGGCTTTCTTGGAAATGTGTCTGAAAACGGGCTGATGCTGATCAGTTCGTTACCCATGATGACCGAGGTGGATTTCGAGCTGCGCTTGAAAGTGCCGGCGGCGCAAGGCGAGTTCAAGGCGATTGACCTCACGGCAACCTGCTTGTGGAGCCACGAAGATGTCACCCCGCAGCATTACGACTCGGGGTTCAGCGTGCTCGAGGCGCCCGAAGAGTACCGGCATCTGATCAACGCGCTGTTGCAGTACTTCAGCTTTTATCCTTTGCAGGCCTCTGTCTGAATTATGCGTGGGGTCGTGGCTGTTTCCTGGCCATGGCCCTGCGCAGTCATCCTCAGAATACCCCGGCCTTTTTCCACTCCAGATAGCGCGTGACGAGCCCGGCACCCAGCGCCGATGGCAAGGTATCCAGCACCGAGAGCCCATGGGCACTCAAGCGATCATGGCGTTGGTTGCGGGTATTGAGGTAATCGACCGTGCCGCAGTAAGCCAGCGCTTCGGGCAATGTTTGCACAGGGGCCTGGCGTAGTTGGTCGAGGACCTCTTCCCTCAGACTGGCCACCAGTACGCGGTGATGCCTACCGATACGCTGGACGGCGGCCATCAAGGCTTCATCCTCCTCATCCCGCAGGTTGGTGACGATGATCACCAGTGCCCGGCGTTTTTGCCGTGCCAGCAATTGGCTGGCGGCAGCCTGGTAGTCGGCGGTTTTTCGCGTGGTCTGCAGGTCGTAGACCGCATTGAGCAACAGGTTCAATTGGCCACTACCCTTGACCGGCTTCAGGTAGCGCGGCTGGTCGCTGGCGAACGTGCACAGCCCTACGGCATCGCCCTGGCGCAAGGCGACATAGCTCAGCAGCAGGCAGGCGTTGAGGGCGTGATCGAAATGGGACAGCTCATCATCCTGGCTGCGCATGTGCTGGCCGCAATCAAGCATGAACACGATTTGCTGGTCGCGCTCATCCTGATATTCCCGGGCAATGGGCGTTCGTTGGCGGGCGGTGGCTTTCCAGTCGATCTGACGCAGGCTGTCGCCTTCACGAAACTCGCGCAGCTGGTGAAACTCCAGGCCCAATCCTCGCCGCTGATGTTGGCGCACGCCCAGTTGGCTTAGCCAGTTATCCACACCCCGCAACTGCGCGCCGTATAAGCGCGCGAAATCCGGGTAAACACGGGTGGCATCGTGGGTCTCGACCCAGCGTCGTGCCGACCACAGCCCCAATGGGCTGGGCAGCAGCAGCTCGCAGCGACGGAAATGGAAGTGCCCGCGCCGCCAGGGGCGCACGCGATAGCCCAGCTCAGCACGTTCACCGGGGCGTAGTTGAATGGATTGAGGCAGATTATCCACCGCCAGGCCATCGGGCACGTGATCGAACACCTGCGCGGTCAGTGGTTGCGGGTAGTCGTGCTCCAGGCACAGACGTATTTCTTCCCAGCGCCCCAGCGCCAGGCTACCGGGCAATGCCCTGTACACGCGGGCCGAAGGGCGGCGACGCAAGCGTGCAGCATCCAGCATCGCCAGCAGCAACAGGGCCAGCAGCAGGCCCCAGGCCAGGGAATGCAAGGTGGCGGGCACTTTCAACTGCAACGCTGCCGAGGCGCCCAGCAAGATGTTCAAGCCGAGCAGAACGCCCAGCCAGGTCAGCAGCAGACGAGTCGGTTTCATGGCCGCGTCATTGCCTTGGTGCTGCAATCTGGTCGAGTAACTGCTGGAGCACCTGGTCGACTTCAAGGCCGTCGATGTCCAGTTCGGGTGCGATGCGTACCCGGTGACGCAGTACCGCCAGGGCGCAGCCCTTGATGTCATCGGGGGTGACAAATTCGCCACCGCGCAATAACGCACGGGCACGGGCGCCGCGTACCAGGGCAATGGAGGCCCTGGGGCCGGCACCGATGGCCAGCCCCGGCCAACTGCGCGTGGCACGGGCCAGGCGCACGGCGTAGTCGAGCACCTGCTCATCCAACGGCAGGTCACTGGCAATTTGCTGCATCGTTACTACGTCCTCGGCTTGCAGCACCGTACGCAACGGCTGTACCTCCAGCATGTCGGCCTTGGACGAGCGTGTCACTTCGCGGACCATATCCAGCTCTTGTAGAGCATCTGGGTAGTCCATTCGCACCTTGAGCATGAACCGGTCCAGCTCGGCCTCGGGCAGTGGGTAGGTGCCTTCCTGCTCGATGGGGTTCTGGGTCGCCAGTACCATGAAGGGTTGGCCGATGGGTAATGCCTCACCCTCAAGGGTCACTTGACGTTCCTGCATGGCTTCAAGAAGCGCTGCTTGGGTTTTGGCCGGTGCCCGGTTGATCTCGTCGGCCAGCAGCAGGTGGGTGAATAACGGCCCCTTGCGCAGTTTGAACTGTTCGGTCTGCAAGTCGTACACGGCGTGGCCGGTGACATCGCTGGGCATCAGGTCCGGGGTAAACTGGATACGGGCAAAATCACCGCCAAAGCAGCGGGCCAGGGCGCGTACCAGCAAGGTCTTGCCCAGGCCGGGCACGCCTTCCAGCAGTACGTGGCCGCCTGCGATCAGGGCAGTGAGCACGTCGTCAATCACCGCGTCCTGGCCAATCACGGCCTTGCGCAATTCCACGCGCAGCGCCTGGGCCTGCTGGCTGGCATGCTGAAGGTTCTCGGCGGTCAGGGCGGTGGCCAGTGGAGAGTCGCTCATAAGGCATTCCTGAGGGTTTGCAGGCACGCCACCTGTCGGCTGAAGTCGGCGCTGGAAAGCCGCTTCAGCGCAACGGGCTCTAACGCCTGGCTGATGATATGAGGGGGTTGTCGCGTAAGGTGCTCCAGCACTTGGCGTTGCCCTGGCGCATCAAGGTGTTCGAAACCGGGGTGGCGTCGCCGGGCTGCGCGCAGAATGTCGTTCTGCAAGGCTTTCAACAACGTGCCCTGGCCACTGCGGCGCAACAGGAAATCCGCGCTGGCCTTCAAGTGTTCCTGCAGCTGGCGACGGGCCTTGGGCGCCGGCGCCTGGATCGGGCCCTGACGCATGCCTGCGTGCCACAACCCCAGGGCAAGCAGTGCAACCAAGGCGACGAGGGCCTGGGGGAAATTACGGAGCAACAGGGTAAACAGATCGTCCGTGTCGCTGTTGAACAGCAAGGTGACGTCAGTGCCCTGGTTCAGATACCACAGCAACCAGGCGTTATCATGTTTGCCGATATCCGCGGTTTTCCACAGGTCGCTGTCGGTGATCACCGTGACGCGGCCTTGCCCCAGCTCAAGTTGCATCAGGTGGCTGGACTTGGCGCTGTTGGCGGAAAACTGCGCCAGATGCTTGGGGTCGGTGAGGTTGAAGTCGGTGTCAAAACTGAAATACGCCGGTGCCGTTTCGTTGTCGACATACAGCTTGGTCAGGTCCGGCTTGGTTTTTTTACGCGGTGGTGCGGGTTCGTCGAAGGTGTCGCTCAAGGTTTGGCGGACAGTGAGGCGATCAAGCAGCAGGTCACCGCTTGTGCCGGTTTCTTCATCCCATAACGCCTCGGCGACCAGTAGCAGGTGGCCGCCGGCTTTTGCCCAGCCCAGCAGTTGTTCGACCTGGCGTGGGGTCATGTTGCTGCGCTCCCCCAGCAGCAATAGGCTATGGCCTTTGGCGGGCAGCTCGGCGAGTCGTTCAAGGCCATTGGCATGCGCCACCATCACGCCTTGCTGGCGCAGAAAGTGTTCGGCGGCCAGGTAAGGGTTGGCGCGTGCCTCTGGCGACGGGCCGCGATCTACCACTTCGTCGTAGGGAATTGCCTTGTGCCAGGCATATAGGCCGCCCGCACCCAACAGGCATGCCAGTAGCAGCGCTACCCACCATAACGCCCGGTTCATTGGCCCGCTCCGTCACTGAAGAGAGCGCGCCAGTCGCTGCACAGTTTTTGTTGGGCTGAAGAGGGCGGCAGACGGTGACCATAGGCCAGGTTTTGCCAGTGGCGTGTCAGTTCGTCGCTGAACGCCAGTAACTGCGGTTGTTGCAAATGGTGAACACGCTCCAGTACCTGCCCCTCGGTAGCGGCGCTTGTCAGTGGCAGGTCGAACTCATGCAACAGCCGGCTGAGCAACCCGCGATACAGCAGGCCAAGGGCTTCCCGGGGCTGGGTGGGCCATAGCTGTTCGGCGGTGCTGGCGATGTCTTCGGGCAATGTCTCGGTGCCCAGCTCCAGCCCGAACAACTGAGCGGGAACGGGCGAGGGAGCGGCCGTGCGAGTGGGCCCAAGGCGGCTGACGAAGGTGCGCAACCATTCACGGTAACGCCAGCACACCAGAGCCAGGCCGCCAATCACAAGGCTCCAGAGCAGTATTTCCAAGGTTTTGGCGACGTATTTGAAGGTGTCGCTGTTGAAGTTGTCGAGTAGTGTCTGGAGCCAGCCAGGTAATTTACCGTCGCCCTTGGCCTTGTTTTTAACCGGCGCTTTTTCTTCACCAAACCGATAGCGTGTGACGGTTTCCGGGTTCTTGAAGGGGGGCTTTTCCAGCAATGCCTGGATGGATTGGCTGGCGGCCTGGGTGCTGAGGGGCTTATGGGCTGTGGCTTCATCTGCCATGGCGGGTGGGCTGACGTGTAGCAGCGCCAAGCCGACGACCAGCAACAACAGCGGTGCGACGTTGCTCAGGCGCTGGCGCAGGCGACGGAATACCAGTTCCAGGTCCCAGGCCTCCAACACCGTGCGGCGGTTGAGGTACAGGCTGAAGCCACAGGCGACATAGATAGGTTCCCAGAACACCAGGATCAGGGCATAGAAGGCATTGCCCAGGTGCTCCAGCCAAAGCACGTCCGAGCCTGACGCCAATACCAGCCGTTGCCAGTCCCAGTCCAGTTCGATCTGTTGCGGGATGAAGAGATAGAAAAGGGCCATGGCGCCAAACCACAGGCCGATTTCCAGGTGCACGCCGATCGTCGTCAGCCAGCGTGCGGCGCCAGCGTTTCGTTGCAGCAACACCCCAAGGCGTCGTTGACGTGCGTCACCGTCAAGGCCTTCCAGTTGGCTGACGGGCAGGGTGAAGCTGCGGCTCATGCTCAGCCGCCGCCAGGTCAGGCTGGCGAACAGTTGCCCCTTGAGCAACTGCGGCCAATGGCGAACGGCCTGTTTGAGGCTGGGGGGCTCACCAAACAGGGCCTTGGACAGAATGTACAGCGGCAAGCGGTCGAAGGCCGGCTTGAGCCACCAGAACAGGAACATGGCCAAAGACGGGTAATTCCAGAGCAGCACTGTCAACAGGCTGAATACCGGCAGGCTCACCAGCGCCCAGCTGCCCATCAGCAGAGCGCGGTGTTCCCTGGCCATGAGCACACCCAGGTCCATGGCTTCCCAGGAAGTGCGCGGGCGAATCACCACGCTGGCGTCAGTCAGGCGCATGGCGACTCCGCCCGGCCAGGGTCAGGTAAGCGGCCACCAGCAGCCAGAGCGCGACGCCTACTGCGTATTTGATCCAGGGCTCAATGCCAGTGGTTGAGGACCAGTAGGCTTCGATAAAGGCTGCGATCAACAGAAACACCATGACACCGCAGAGCATCCGTACGCTTTTGCGCGCGGCCAGGCGCAGGGCCTCGCTGCGCGCCAAGCGCCCGGGGGCGACCAGTGACCAGCCCAGTTGCAAGCCTGCGGCACCGGCCAGTGTGATGGCGGTCAACTCGAATGCGCCGTGACCCATGACAAACGACCAGAAGGTCTGGCCATAGCCGATGTCGGTAAGGTGCCCGGAGACCGCACCTATGACCAGACCGTTGAAAATCAGGAAGAACACACTGCCAAGGCCAAACAACAGGCCGGCGGCAAAGGTCTGGAAGGCGATGCCGATGTTGTGCATCACGTAATAGCCAAACATCATCCAGTCTTCGCTGGCGGCACGTTCGGCCGCGCGGCCCAAGCGGCTGGCGTCGGGGTTGTACATGCCCTGCATCTCGGCCACCTGCTGGGGGCTGATGATGCTGTAGACAAGGTCCGGGAACAGGTACACCAGCAGGGCTATCCCCACCAGGCTGCCAAAGAACAGCAGGCCGGCGATCAGCACAAAGCGCCACTGTTCGCGTACCAGGCGCGGGAAGCCGGCCAGAAGAAACGCCAGTATGTTCGCCGTCAGTTGGCTGCGATGGCGATACAGTTGTTGATGGCCACGTAGTGCAAGCTGTTGCAACGGGTCGACCAGGTAACTGCTATAGCCCCGCTGCTGAGCCAGGGCCAGGTGTTGGCACAGGCGTCGATATTGATGCGGGAAGTCGGCAACATCGGCGGCCTTGGCTTTACCTTGCTCCAGTTGCGTCAACTGCTCGGCGAAGGTTTGCCATTGGTGCTGGTGGCGGCTTTCAAAAAGGCTCTGTTTCATGTTGGCCCCAACAAACCACGGGCTACACCGTTGAGTTGCTCCACGGCACGCGGCGCAGACACCTGCAGGGGCTCGGCGAGGATGGCGGCCAGTTCATGCACCCGTTCGGCCGAGAGCTCGGCCTGGCGTTCGGCGAAACCGAGGATGGCCCGCTGTTCGCTCAACGCCAGGGCGAAGGGCAGGCGCAGGGCGGGTGCTTGAGGGATGCTTGGGCGTGCCAGCGGCAGTTCGCGGTACACCACCAGCGTACCGGCCGCCAGGTCGCCGAGCCGCTTGAAGTGCGGATGCTGCAGGCAGCTGATCGCGCCGAGGAAATAACCGAAGGGCAGCATGTCGACAAAACGCAGCAGGTTACGGATCAGCGATGCCGACCAGCCGATGGGCGTGCCGTCATCCTGTACCACGCGCAGGCCCATGACCTGCTTGCCCGGCGAGCAGCCCTGGTTGAGCACTTCGAACAACACCATGTACCACCAGCTCACCAGGAACAGCAGCAGCGAACCCAGCCCGACCCCCACATTGCCGAGCAACGCCAGCGGCACCAGCAGGATACCCATGATGATCCCGCGCACGCCCAGGTCGAATGCAAAGGCCAATGCCCGGGAGGGCAGGCCAGCAGGGCGCAGGGGCAGGTCGATGCCCTCCGGCGTTTCTATCTGATAGTGGGTATCCAAAGGCGTTGATGGCATTGCGATCCTTGGCAGTGCGAGGCGACTTAGAAACACGGATGCTAGCAGTGTCGAGGATGGAAGCAACCACCCGAGGTTTTTCTGGATATTTATACAGTAAGGTATCGCTGGCCCCGAACGCCTTGCAGCGCCTAGACTTTGTCGGTCTTCAGCACAGGAATAGCCCGTGACCTCGATTTTCTGGTACGACTATGAAACCACCGGCATCAACCCGCGCAACGATCGTCCGCTCCAGGTAGCCGGGATCCGCACCGACCTTGAGCTCAATGAGGTCGGTGCGCCGATCAATCTTTATTGCCAGCCCAGCGACGATATCCTGCCTCATCCGGCAGCCTGCGCGATCACGGGTATCACGCCGGGTATCCTCGCCGAGAAGGGCCTTGCCGAAGCCGATTTCATGACTCGGGTGCACGCCGAGCTGGCCGCGCCAGGTACCTGCGGCACCGGCTACAACACCCTGCGATTTGACGATGAAATGACGCGCTACAGTCTGTACCGCAATTTTTTCGACCCGTATGCGCGCGAGTGGCAGGGCGGCAACAGCCGCTGGGACTTGATCGATGTGATGCGCACCGCCTACGCCCTGCGGCCGGAGGGCATCAACTGGCCCGAGCAGGAAGGGCGCGTGACCCTCAAGCTCGAACGCTTGACCGAGGCCAACGGCATCGACCATGGCCAGGCCCATGACGCGTTGTCGGATGTGCGTGCAACCATCGCCCTGGCGCGGTTGGTCCGGGAGAAACAACCGAAGTTATATGAGTGGTTGTTTCAACTGCGCAGCAAACAACGGGTCATGGATCAGGTGCGGTTGCTGCAACCGATGGTGCATATCTCCGGGCGTTTTTCTGCCGAGCGCCATTACTTGGGCGTGGTCTTGCCCCTGGCCTGGCACCCGCGCAATCGCAATGCCTTGATCGTCTGTGACCTGGGGCTCGATCCACAAGGGCTGTTGGACCTGGATGCGGCGACCCTGCGCCAGCGTCTTTACACGCGCCGCGATGAGTTGGCCGAAGGTGAGCTGCCGGTTCCGCTCAAGTTGCTGCATATCAACCGTTGCCCGGTGGTCGCGCCGTTAAAGGTGCTGCGTCCGCAAGACCTGGAGCGCCTGCAATTGGATAAGGAGGCTTGCCTTGCGCGGGCGCTGCGGCTAACTGACGCACAGGAAGTTTGGCGGGACAAGTTAGCGGCCATTTATGCCGAGGAAGACTTTGCGCCGAACGCGGACCCGGAGCAGCAGCTCTACGATGGTTTTATTGGTGACCGTGACCGTCGTTTATGTGAGCAAGTTCGCATGGCAGAGCCCGCGCAGTTGGCCCGTCAGCAGTGGCCGTTCGATGATCATCGTTTGCCGGAATTATTATTTCGCTACCGGGCGCGTAACTTTCCTGAAACCTTGAACAATGAGGAGCAACAACGCTGGAAACTTTTCTGTCAGCAACGTTTGTCGGATGCGCAGTGGGGGGCGCCGAATACCCTGTTGGGGTTTAAGCAGGCGTGTGAGGAGTTAGCGGTTAGTGCTACATCGTTTCAGTGTCAGGTACTGGCGCAATGGCAGGACTATGTAGATTCCTTAGCGGCGCGCCTGAATCTGTAGGCGCATAACTACAGAATATTCCGACAATAAAAAACGCCAGCAAGCTGGCGTTTTTCATGTGTGACGTATCGGGTGAACGTCCGACCGGGCTTAGCCCAGCAGGGTTGCCCAACCTTCAACTACGTCACCGCCCCACTTGGCTTTCCACTCTTTCAGAGTTTTGTGGTTGCCACCTTTGGTTTCAATCACTTCGCCGTTGTGCGGGTTTTTGTACTGCTTGACCTTGCGAGCACGCTTGGTGCCGGTAGTTTTCACAGCGCCACGCGGTGCTTTAACTTTCGACTCTGGATCCAGCAGCGCGATGATGTCACGCAGGGATTTGGAGTATTCACCCATCAGGGTGCGCAATTTGCCTTCAAATTCCAGCTCGGTTTTCAGCTTGTCGTCTTCGGACAGGTTCTTCAAACGGGCTTGCAGCTCTTTGATAGCTTCTTCGGTGGCGCGGTATTCGTTGATCAGTGACATGTGGACTACCTTATGTAGAACGCTGATTGACAGGGTGAGTGGCCTAATAATAGTCAGCCAATTTCATCAAGTAAACATTTAAGACGTTATTCAGGTGAATGACATTGAATGTGTGTGAGAAAACCTGGCCGATGAGTTAATTAGTAAGCGTTATGCGCAAAGATAATCGCGTTAATTTTTTGCTACTGGCCTGAGCATGCCCTTGTATCGTCATATAGCGGTGGTAAAACCTTACACGATTAAGGGGTGTTGCCACGGCAAGGGCTCAAGATCAGGTGCAAGGGAATACTGCAGTTTTTTTGCGCAATCGCTAGAATAGCCGCCTTTGTGAAGTTCTGGAGTTTCCCCCTAATGCGCACTTTTCGGCTGGTGATTGCTTGCCCGGACCGGGTTGGCATCGTTGCCAAGGTCAGTAACTTTCTGGCTTCCCATAATGGCTGGATCACTGAGGCGAGCCATCACTCGGACGATCTCAGTGGTTGGTTTTTCATGCGTCACGAAATCCGTGCCGATACGCTGCCCTTTGGCCTGGAAGCCTTCCGCGAGGCGTTTGCGCCGATTGCCGAAGAGTTTTCGATGAGCTGGCACATCACTGATACAGAGCAGAAGAAACGCGTGGTGCTGATGGCCAGCCGCGAATCCCACTGCCTGGCAGACCTGCTGCACCGCTGGCACAGCGACGAACTCGATTGCGAGATTGCTTGCGTGATCTCCAACCACGACGACCTGCGCAGCATGGTCGAATGGCATGGCATCCCTTATTACCATGTGCCGGTCAACCCACAGGACAAGGAGCCGGCATTTGCCGAGGTGTCGCGCCTGGTCAAGCAGCACGACGCGGATGTGGTGGTGCTGGCGCGCTACATGCAAATCCTGCCGCCGCAGCTGTGCCGCGAATACGCGGGCAAAGTGATCAACATTCACCACAGCTTCTTGCCGTCCTTTGTCGGTGCTAAGCCGTATCACCAGGCTTCCCTGCGTGGCGTGAAGTTGATTGGTGCAACCTGCCACTACGTGACCGAAGAGCTGGACGCCGGCCCGATCATCGAGCAAGACGTGGTGCGCGTCAGCCACAGCGACAGTATTGAAGACATGGTGCGCTTCGGCCGTGACGTCGAGAAAATGGTGTTGGCCCGTGGCTTGCGCTACCACTTGGAAGACCGCGTGTTGGTGCACGGCAACAAGACCGTGGTTTTCTGACTCAGCGGTTTTGATTGAAAGACACCGGGGCCTGGAGGTAAAACTCTCCAGGCCCTTTTTTTATTTCTGTTTCAGGAGATTCCCATGAGCGACCCGCTCGATAAAGCCACCTCACGGGCGCCTGCTACCTTGGGCGAGGGCTGTTTGAGTCGTTACGACCCGGACGCGCTGGATGCCGAGGATGGAACTGATTTTCCAGGCGCGGCGCGTTTATGGGAACAGACACAGGCGCAGGACGAGCCGCCTGCCGCCCCTGAAAAAGACGCTTGAGCAGCGGTTTGCCGACCATCAATAGAAACACTGGCGCACCGGCCAGCAAATAGAAGTAATAGGTCACCGCGCGCCAGATCAGAATCGCCGCCGCCGCTGTGGATGTGCCCACCATGGGCGCCAGCAGTGCCGCGGACGTCAGCTCCGCTGCGCCGGCCCCGCCTGGCGCGAGGCTGAACTGCCCGGCAGTCAGCGACAGCATCTGGATCAGAAAGCTCCAGGCCCACTGCACCTCACCGCCCAACCCGCGCAGCGCCAGGTACAGCACGCTGTAACGCAGCAGCCAATGCAGGCTGGTCAGCGCAAAGACCCCAAGCAAGGTACTCCGGGGGAGCTTCAGGGTGGCGCTGAACGCCGCAAGAAAACGCAGCAACCGGCGCGCCCAGCGTCGGCGGGTGGTAGCGCCGACCTTCATGGCCTTGAGTGCCAAACCCGCCAGGCGAATCAGCCGCCGGTGAAAATGCACCACGGCCCAGCCACTGATCACCCCACCCACCATCGACACGGCGCTGAGCCCCAGCAACCACTCCATGCGCGGGCTGAGGCTATGAAACAGCGCATACAGCAGGATCCCCACCAGTGCGCAGAGAAAAAACACCAAGTCGCTCAATTGGTCCATGGCGAACACCGCACTGCCGTGGGCAGGGCGCACGCCGTTACGTGCCAGCAGCGCCATCAGGGTCAACGGCCCGCCGCTGCCGCCGGGAGTGGCGCACATGGCGAACTCGGTGGATATCACCACGCCAAGGCTTTTAAGCGGCCCTAACTGGGCGCGATGCTCGCCAAGCAACAGGCGGATGCGCAGGCTGTTGATCAGCCAGCAGCCGATGATCATGGCGAACATCCCCAGCAACTGGGGCAACGGAAACTGGCGCAGGCGCGCAATGCTTTCGCCGCCGCCCAGCCACACCGGAATGGCCAGTGCCGCCAGGAGGGCCAGCACCAGCCAGATCAGTCGCCCCATGGCTGCGTCGCCAGCCAGGCGGCCTTGGTTTGGGGGACGCGCCCCGCGTTGAGCAGGCGTTGCAGGGTGTGCAGCCAATAATCGCGAGAAAACCTGTGGCGCATGTCCACCGGGTGCAATCCGAGTCGGATCAGCGGAGCCGTCTGCCAGCGCTGTTCACGGCGGTCGCTGAGGATTTTGGACAGCCCGCGGCGCCAGGCACTGCGGGCACTCCACACCAGGCCGGGAGCGTCGATGGGCGTGAAGTCAGGCAAGCGATAAAAATGTTGCGGGTCGCTGGTGTAGCTCAGCGGCAACTGGCGCAATGCCTTCCGGGTGCCATCGCTCATCAACCAGGCGGGCGCAACAAAGCCATGCAGCGGCCAACCATTGCGCTGGAACACCTCAATGCCGGCGGTCAGCCGCCGCAACGCCTCGGCCTCGGACAACTGATAAAACTCGCCTTCGTGGGTATAGATGCGTCGCATAAACCATTCTTTTGGCGTACGCGGCCGAGGTTGGTCGTCGCAATGGTAATAACCATGCAAGGTGAGCTCATCGCCCTTGGCGACACGGCTATCGAGCAGGCGCCGAAAATCGCGGTGGGCGGCCAGGTCGTCATGGTGGTGGAAGTCCGGCACTACCAGCCAAGTAATGGGCACGTTGCCCAATGCATCGACGGCCTCGACGAAGGGCCGGTAGTCGGCCCAGGTGTGCGGTGCCACGTCGTGCAGTACCAGCATCAGCGCGCGCTCAGCCATGGGCGAGCATCGGTTCATGGCTGCCCAGCACGGCGTAGTAATGCCCCAGCAGGCTGTCGACTACCGTATCCCACGCATAATGCCGCTCGACATGGTGCCGAGCCTGGGCCCCCAGGCGTCGGCTGTCGGTACTGAACAGCTCGCGCACCGCATCGGCCATGGCCTTGGGGTTGTTCGGCGCGCACAGCAGGCCACAACGCTCGTCGACAATCTCGGTAAAGGCCCCGGCCGCCACGGCGACCACCGGAATACCGCAGGCCATGGCTTCCAGGATCACCAGCCCGAAGGTCTCCTGGTCGCCACCGTGCAGCAAGGCATCGGCGCTGGCCATCAGCCGCGCAACATGCTGGGCGGGCCGGAATCCATCAATGACGGTGACATTGTCTGGCACGCTGGCGGGCATGCCGGAGCCCACCAGCAGCAAGTGGTAGCCATCCCCCAGGCGCTTCATGCAGTTGAGCAGCACCGGCAGATTTTTCTCTTTGGAGCCGCGCCCGGCGAAGATCAATAGCCGAGTGTCTTCGCCAATCCCCAGTTCGGCGCGCAGGCCGGGGTCACGTACCTCGGGGGTGAAGGTTTGCAGGTCTACGCCCAGGGGTTGTACGAAGACATTTCTGACGCCAAGCCCGGTGAGCTTGTCGGCCATGACCTGGCTGGGGGCGAGCACCCGGTCAAAATTCCCATAGAGTTTGCGTACGTAGGCTTCAACATTGGGAGTAAACCAAGGCCCCATGCGGTTGCTCACCAGCAGTGGCAGGTCGGAGTGGTAGAAGCCGATGACCGGCACATCCAACTGACGCCGTGCGTCCAGGGCTGCCCAGGCGGTCAGGTAAGGATCGCCCACTTCGATCAGGTCGGGCTGTAAATCGTGCAGGACATTTCGCCATGGCGCCAAGCGAACGGGGAAACGGTAGCCTTTGCCGAAGGGCAGGGCGGGCGCCGGTACTTTGAAGATGCCGTCCTGTTCGCTCAAATGTGCGCCGGGGATCAACAGGCTGTGGCGAATGCCCGGCTTGAGCGTCAGACGCCGGTGCTTGGCGTCAAGGTAAGTGCGTACGCCACCGCTGGCCGGGGCGTAGAACATGGTTATGTCAGCGATATGCACGATGAACATCCCTCCGATCCATTGCTCTCCCTAGATGGACCTGAGGTAAGGATAGATGTTCGGTTTAGATTCGCAGCATGACGGTGGCGGGAGCGGACAAACCCACGCTGTAGGAGCGAGCTTGCTCGCGAAAAACTCACAGACGCCGCGTTTCTTCATGCAGCCCGCGTTATCGTTGACGTTTTTCGCGAGCAAGCTCGCTCCTACAGGTGAATTTCAGATCCGGAAGCTGCCCACCAACTGCTTCAAACGCGAGGCCTGTTGTTCCAGGTCCGAGCAGGCGCGCAGGGTCGATTGCAGGTTTTCCACCCCCTCCTGGTTGAGGGTGTTGATCTCGGTGATGTCCATATTGATCGACTCCACCACCGAGGTCTGTTCTTCAGTGGCGGTGGCGACCGACTGGTTCATGCCGTCGATCTCGCCAATACGCTGGGTCACGCTGTTCAGGCGCTCGCCGGCCAGGTTGGCGATTTCCACGCTGTCCAGGCTGTGGCGTTGGCTTTCGCTCATGGTCGTCACCGAGTCACGGGCGCCCACCTGCAGCTCTTCGATCATCGTCTGCACCTGTTGCGCCGACTCTTGAGTGCGATGGGCCAGGTTGCGCACTTCATCGGCGACCACCGCAAAGCCACGCCCGGCTTCCCCGGCGCGCGCCGCTTCGATCGCCGCGTTGAGCGCCAGCAGGTTGGTTTGCTGGGAAATGCTGGTGATCACCTCAAGGATCTGGCCGATATTCACCGTTTTGCTGTTAAGTGCTTCGATATTGGTACTTGAGGTGCTGATCATGCTGGATAACTGCGTCATCGCCTTGATATTGCGTTCAACCACCTGCTGGCCGTCCTCGGCCAGGTGCCGTGCATCGCTGGCCTGACTGGAGGCTTGGGCGGCGTTGCGTGCGATCTCCTGGGCCGCGGCCCCCAGTTGGTTGATGGCGGCGGCGACGCTGTTGGTGCGGTTGGCCTGTTCGTCGGAGTTGACCATCGACGAGTTGGAGGCGCTGACCACTCGCAGGGCCACTTCATTGACGTGCTCGGTGGCGGAAGACACTTCGCGAATCGAGGTATGAATGCGCTCCACGAAGCGGTTGAACGCATTGCCTAGGGTGCCGAATTCATCATTGTTCTGGATGGTCAGGCGGCGGGTCAGGTCGCCTTCACCGTCGGCAATGTCCTGCATGGCCCGGGTCATCAGGTGCAAAGGTTGCAGCAAGACGCGGATGAGCATGCCGAGCAGGGCGATGATGATCACCACCGCAATGATCGTGGCGATCACCGCCGAGGTGCGAAACTCACTGAGCATGGCGAAAGACTTGTCTTTATCCACCGAAACGCCCAGGTACCAGTTCACCGAGGGCAGACCCTTGATCGGTATGAACGTCACGATATTGGTCTTGCCGTTGGCTTGCACTTCGCTGAAGTCACCGCTGATCTTTGGCGTGTCTTTTGGATAAACGTCCGCCAGGGTCTTCATCACCAGGGCTTTATCCGGGTGCACCAGCACTTTGCCGTCAGCGCTGACCAGGAACGCATAGCCCATGCCGCCAAAATCCAGCGCGCCGATGTTATCCACCAAGGTCTGCAGGCTCAGGTCGCCGCCGACCACGCCGATGCTCTGGCCGCCCTTGGCGCTGGGCGTAGCGACAGAAATGATCAGTTGGCCGGTCGCCGCGTCGATATAGGGCTCGGTCAGGGTCGAGCCATTACTGGCCTGGGCGCCCTTGTACCAGGGGCGAACACGCGGGTCGAAGCCGTCGGGCATCTTGGTGTCAGGGCGGATGGTGAATGTGCCCTGGCTGTCACCGACGTAGGTGGCCATGAATGACGAGGTCAGCGCTTTCTGCTCCAGCAGGCTGGCGACCACGCTTTTTTCAGGGTTGATAGCGATGTTCTGTGCGGCGTTTTCCACCAGGGCGATACGCCCGGTGAGCCAGGTCTGGATGTTGCTGGCGGTGACGTCGCCCATCTCGTGCAGGTAGTTGTTGAGGTCGTCACGAATCGCGTTGCGCTGTAGGTAGTCGTTGTAGAGGGTAAACAACGCAAAGGCGGCGATGACGATAAGGGAGGCTGCAAGCAGGATCTTGTGGCTGAAGCGCAGATTTTTGTTCATGGCTTGAAGGGTCCGCTAAGGTCTTAATATCCGAGGCGCATCCTATGCGGGAGGCGCAAAATGGCAGCGTCAAAAAAGGTGTGGTATTTCTGGTGATAGCTCCGTTGGTCCGTATCGGAATTATCTGACCGTTTTTTAGTCTTTGTCGGGCTTACATCCGTCTATATCGACCTCGCGGCACTAAAGATTAACCATAGGTGACGAAATGCCTGACTCCACACAACTGCTTATCGGTGCCGGCCTTGACGGCCAGCCCATCGCCCAGTCCATGCGCCTGGCCAACCGTCATGGGTTGATCGCTGGCGCCACGGGCACCGGCAAGACCGTCACCTTGCAGCGCCTGGCAGAAGCCTTCAGTGATGCGGGTGTGGCGGTGTTCGCTGCCGACATCAAGGGCGACCTCTGCGGCCTGGGCGCCGCCGCCAACCCTCAGGGCAAAGTGGCCGAGCGCATCGCTGGTATGCCCTTCCTTAATTACACCGCCCAGGCGTACCCGGTCACCCTGTGGGATATCCACGGCCAATCCGGTCACCCACTGCGCACCACCATCAGTGAAATGGGCCCGCTGTTGCTCGGCAGCCTGTTGGAACTCACCGACAGCCAGCAATCGGCGCTCTATGCGGCGTTCAAAGTGGCCGACCGCGAAGGCCTGTTGCTGCTGGATCTCAAGGACCTCAAGGCACTGCTCAATCACCTGCGCTATCACCCGGAACTGCTGGGCGAAGACGCCGCCTTGATGACCACCGGTTCCAGCCAGGCTTTGTTGCGGCGCCTGGCAGTGCTGGAGCAGCAGGGCGCCGAAGCCTTGTTTGGCGAGCCGGCCCTGCAACTGGAAGATATTTTGCAGCTCGCCAGCGATGGACGTGGGCGCATCCACCTGCTGGACGCCAGCCGCTTGGTGCATGAAGCGCCGAAGGTCTACGCGACCTTCCTGTTGTGGCTGCTGGCAGAGTTGTTCGAACAATTGCCGGAACGCGGCGATGCCGACAAACCGTTGTTGGCATTGTTTTTCGATGAGGCGCACTTGTTGTTCGCCGATACGCCAAAGGCCTTGCAGGAACGCCTGGAGCAGGTGGTGCGCCTGATCCGTTCCAAAGGCGTCGGCGTGTATTTCGTCACCCAATCGCCGGGCGACTTGCCGGATACGGTACTGGCGCAACTGGGCCTGCGCATCCAGCACGGTTTGCGTGCGTTCACCGCCAAAGAACAGAAATCGCTGCGGGCAGTGGCGGATGGTTTCCGGCCCAACCCGACATTCGATACCTTGTCAGTGCTCACAGAGTTGGGCACCGGTGAGGCATTGGTGGGAACCTTGCAGGAAAAGGGCACGCCGGAAGTCGTCCAGCGCGTACTGGTTGCCCCCCCGCAATCGCGGATCGGGCCGCTCACCGAAGCCGAACGCAAAGCGTTGATCGCCAGTTCGCCGCTGTTGGGGCGCTATGACAAGCCGGTGGATCGTGAGTCTGCCTATGAAGTGCTGATGGCGCGCAAGGAACTTGGGGCTGCCGAGCAGGCCGCTCCGGCCGCCGAAGAGCCGAGCTTCACCGACAAGGCGGGTGCCTTCCTGGGGACCACTGCGGGCAAGGCGTTGAAATCAGCCATGCAGCAGGCCGCCAATCAGATGGGGCGCCAGTTGGTGCGGGGGCTGCTGGGTTCGTTATTGGGCGGCAGCAAACGCAAATAGCGCTTCAGGCTTTGGGCCGGGCATGGGCGGCCAGCCGTTCCAGGGCGGCGCGCAAGCCCGGGTCGTTGATCCCTTCGGCGGTGGCCTGAAGGGTTTCGGCGGCCGTTTCCGACAGGTCCATGGTATGCCCCACCGCGCCTTGCGGCACGGTGGGTGGCTGTACCTTGAACTGAATGCGCGTCAAACCGGCGAACTCTTCAAACACCATCAACTGGCGCTGCAAGCGTTTTTGCTGATAACGCAAGCGCGTGGCCCAATGACCATCGGTGACAATTAATAGCAGATTGCCTTCACGCCAGGACGCCACGTGACAGTGCTCACGTGCGGCCGGTTGCAGCTGGCTTTCAAGCAGGCGTTGCAAATGGCCCAGGCGCTTGGCATGGCCAAAGATGGCTTTCAACGGCTTGGCTTCGCGAAGCAACACGCCGGGAGCGCGGGCTGTAAGAGGGCGAAATGCCATGTTTAGACACCTTAGGTAACAGAGCGGCTATCTTAGCAGAAAGCGCCTGCACACCCCGAGGCTCTGCGTCGGCTGGGCTTTGCCCATGAAATCAATAAGTAACTTCTGCACTCCATGGGTTGAAGTTCGCGCAAAAGCCCTTATTTTAAACAAGCCCTCTCACAGCGCCGTGCCTGCCTCGGGGAACAACGCCACTTTCCTCACCCACGATTCCGGGTAGAATGCGCGTTCGCAATGCGGCCGTGAGGGCTGCTCGGGCCACTCACGGTGCGCCCTCCATCCCTATGTGTGGAAGAACCTGCCGATATGTTTGCGCCTTTGTTAAAGAAACTTTTTGGAAGCAAGAATGAGCGCGAAGTCAAACGCATGCTCAAGACGGTGCAGCTGGTCAATGCCTTCGAAGAGCAGATGGTTGCTCTGTCGGACGAGCAATTGCGCGCCAAGACCCAAGAGTTCAAGGCCCGCATAGCCAAAGGTGAAACCCTCGACAAGCTGCTGCCCGAAGCCTTCGCGGTCGCCCGTGAAGCCGGTAAGCGCGTCATGGGCATGCGCCACTTCGACGTCCAGTTGATCGGCGGCATGACCTTGCATGAAGGCATGATTGCCGAAATGCGCACCGGTGAAGGCAAGACCCTGGTGGCAACCCTGGGCGTCTACCTCAACGCACTGTCCGGCAAGGGCGTGCACGTTGTGACGGTGAACGACTACCTGGCTCGCCGGGACGCCAACTGGATGCGCCCGCTGTATGAATTCCTCGGCCTGACCGTCGGCGTGGTAACGCCGTTCCAGCCGCCGGAAGAGAAGCGCGCTGCGTACGCCTGCGACATCACCTACGGCACCAACAACGAATTCGGTTTCGACTACCTGCGCGACAACATGGCGTTCAGCATGGATGAAAAATTCCAGCGGGAACTCAACTTTGCCGTGATCGACGAAGTCGACTCCATCCTCATCGACGAAGCCCGTACCCCGCTGATCATCTCCGGCCAGGCCGAAGACAGCTCGCGCCTGTACACCGAGATCAACAAGTTGATCCCGCGCCTGGAGCAGCACATCGAGGAAGTGGAAGGCGTGGTGACCAAAGAAGGTCACTTCACCATCGACGAGAAGACCCGCCAGGTCGAACTCAACGAAGCCGGCCACCAGTTTGTCGAAGAGATGCTCACCCAGATCGGCGAGCTGGCCGAAGGTGAAAGCCTGTACTCGGCGCACAACCTGGGCCTGTTGACCCACGTGTATGCCGGCCTGCGCGCCCACAAGCTGTTCCACCGCAACGTCGAATACATCGTGCAGGAAGGCCAGGTGGTTCTGGTCGACGAGCACACCGGTCGTACCATGCCCGGTCGTCGTTTGTCCGAAGGCCTGCACCAGGCCATCGAAGCCAAGGAACACCTCAACATCCAGGCTGAAAGCCAGACGTTGGCGTCCACCACCTTCCAGAACTACTTCCGTCTGTACAACAAGCTGTCCGGCATGACCGGTACGGCCGACACCGAAGCGTTCGAATTCCACCAGATCTACAACCTGGCCGTGATGGTCATTCCGCCGAACAAGCCGTTGGCGCGTAAAGACTACAACGACCTGGTGTTCCTGACCGCCGAAGAGAAATACGCGGCGATCATCAATGACATCAAGGACGGCATGGCCAAGGGCCGCCCGATCCTGGTGGGTACCGCCACCATCGAGACTTCCGAGCACGTGTCCAACCTGCTCAACAAGGAAGGCATCGAGCACAAGGTACTGAACGCCAAGTTCCACGAAAAAGAAGCCGAGATCATCGCCCAGGCCGGTCGCCCAGGCGCACTGACCATCGCCACCAACATGGCCGGTCGTGGTACCGACATCCTGTTGGGCGGCAACTGGGAAGTGGAAGTGGCCTCGCTCGACAACCCGACGCCTGAGCAGATCGCCCAGATCAAAGCCGACTGGCAGAAGCGCCACCAGGCGGTGCTGGAATCCGGTGGCTTGCAGGTGATCGCGTCCGAGCGTCACGAATCGCGTCGTATCGACAACCAGCTGCGTGGCCGTGCCGGTCGCCAGGGTGACGCCGGTTCCAGCCGTTTCTACCTGTCGCTGGAAGACAGCCTGATGCGTATCTTCGCGTCGGACCGGGTGAAGAACTTCATGAAAGCCCTGGGCATGCAGTCCGGTGAAGCGATCGAGCACCGCATGGTGACCAACGCCATCGAGAAGGCCCAGCGCAAAGTAGAAGGCCGTAACTTCGACATTCGTAAGCAACTGCTCGAGTTCGACGACGTCAACAACGAACAGCGTAAAGTGATTTATCACATGCGTAACACGTTGCTGGCCGCCGACAACATTGGCGAGACCATCGCTGATTTCCGTCAGGACGTGCTCAACGCCACTGTCAGCGCGCATATCCCGCCACAATCGCTGCCTGAGCAGTGGGATGTTGCCGGCCTGGAAGCGGCATTGAAGAGCGACTTCGGTGTGGACTTGCCGGTTCAGCAATGGCTGGACGAAGACGACCACCTGTACGAAGAAACCCTGCGCGAAAAACTGATGGCCGAGCTGCTGGCTGCGTACAACGAGAAAGAAGAGCAAGCGAGTGCCGAAGCACTGCGCACCTTCGAGAAACAGATCGTATTGCGCGTGCTGGATGACCTGTGGAAAGACCACCTGTCGACCATGGACCACTTGCGCCACGGTATCCACCTGCGTGGCTACGCCCAGAAGAACCCGAAGCAGGAGTACAAGCGCGAGTCGTTTACGCTGTTCTCCGAATTGCTGGATTCGATCAAGCGCGACTCGATCCGCGTGCTGTCCCACGTTCAGGTGCGTCGCGAAGACCCGATCGAGGAAGAAGCACGCCTGCGTCAGGAAGCCGAGGCCCTGGCGGCGCGCATGCAGTTCCAGCACGACGAAGCGCCGGGCCTGGATGAGCCTGAAGCCTTGGGTGAAGAGGTCGATGTGGCACTGGCCCAGACCCCGGTTCGCAATGACCAGAAGCTGGGTCGCAACGAGCTGTGCTACTGCGGTTCGGGCAAGAAATTCAAACACTGCCACGGCCAGATCGAATAAGATTTTCGCCTGACGCTGCAACATCCCGCGCCGCGACCGGCCTTTGCCGTCGCGGCGTTTTGCCATTAATTCCCACCGTCGATAGCGACGGCACAGACATCACCTATTTTTAAGGAGCGCATTCATGGCTGTTGGTCTTGGTCCTTTGCCCACGTTGCACCCGGTTGCCGGTTTTGAACTCGGTATCGCTTCGGCCGGCATCAAGCGCCCGGGGCGCAAGGATGTGGTGGTGATGCGTTGTGCTGAAGGCTCGACCGTGGCGGGTGTGTTCACCCTCAACGCCTTCTGCGCCGCACCGGTGATTCTGGCCAAGCAGCGCGTGGCCGGTTCGATCCGTTACCTGCTGACCAACACCGGCAATGCCAACGCCGGCACCGGCGAGCCAGGCCTGGTCGCGGCGGCGCGCACCTGCGCCAAGCTGGCCCAGTTGACCGGCGTCGATGCCAGCCAGGTGCTGCCTTACTCCACCGGTGTGATCGGTGAGCCGCTGCCGGTGGAAAAAATCGAAGGCGCCCTGCAAGCCGCGCTTGATGATCTGTCTGTGGATAACTGGGCGGCTGCGGCCACCGGCATCATGACCACGGACACCTTGCCAAAAGGCGCGAGCCGCCAGTTCGTGCATGACGGCGTGACCATTACCGTTACCGGTATCAGCAAAGGCGCAGGCATGATTCGCCCGAACATGGCGACCATGCTCGGCTATATCGCCACCGACGCCAAAGTCTCCCGCGATGTGCTGCAACGCCTGATGCTGGACGGCGCCAACAAGTCGTTCAACCGCATCACCATCGACGGTGACACCTCCACCAACGACTGCTGCATGCTGATCGCCACCGGCCAGGCCAACCTGCCGGAAATCACCTCTACCGAAGGCCCGTTGTTTGCGGCGTTGAAGCAGGCGGTGTTCGAAGTGTGCATGGACGTGGCCCAGGCCATCGTGCGTGATGGCGAGGGCGCGACCAAGTTCGTCACGGTTGAAGTCAACGGCGGCGGCAACCATCAGGAATGCCTGGATGTGGGCTACACCGTGGCGCACTCGCCGCTGATCAAGACCGCGCTGTTTGCATCGGACCCGAACTGGGGGCGTATCCTCGCGGCTGTCGGCCGTGCTGGCGTGCCGGACCTGGACGTGAGCAAGATCGACGTGTTCCTGGGTGACGTGTGCATCGCCAGCCGTGGCGCCCGCGCCGAAACCTACACCGAAGCCCAGGGTTCGGCGGTGATGCAACAGGAAGAAATCACCATCCGTATCGAGCTGGGTCGCGGCGAGTGCAGCGAAACCATCTGGACCACCGACCTGTCCCACGAGTACGTGAAGATCAACGCGGAATACCGTACCTGAAAATGACCCTCCCCCTGTAGGAGCGAGCTTGCTCGCGAAAAACTCAAGGCCACCGCGTTTATCCAGGATGCACGCGTTATCGTTGACGTTCTTCGCGAGCAAGCTCGCTCCTACAAAGGGCTATAACGAGAGGAAGCAGTGGCGTGAAACGAGTGCATGTAGCAGCAGCGGTGATCCGCGGTGTCGATGGCAGGATCCTGCTGGCGCGCCGTGCCGATACCCAGCATCAAGGCGGCCTCTGGGAGTTCCCCGGCGGCAAGGTGGAGGCCGATGAGTCGGTTGCCACCGCCTTGTCCCGTGAATTGCAGGAAGAGCTGGGCATCCAGGTCACCACGGCGCGGCCGCTGATCAAGGTGCAACATGACTACCCGGACAAACAGGTATTGCTGGATGTCTGGGAAGTCTCGGCCTTTACTGGCGAGCCCCATGGCGCCGAAGGGCAGCCGCTGGAATGGGTGGCACCGCGTGACCTGGTCAACTATGAATTCCCGGCGGCGAATGCGCCGATTGTCGCGGCGGCACGCTTGCCCGCCGAGTACCTGATCACCCCGGGCGAGCTGGAAACCCCGACGCTGTTGCGCGGTATCCAGAAGGCTATCGCCGGTGGCATCAAGCTGGTTCAACTGCGTGCCCCCAACGGTTACGACCCCAAATACCGCGACCTGGCGGTGGATGCGGTGGGCCTGTGTGCCGGCAAGGCGCAACTGATGCTCAAGGGGCCGTTCGAGTGGTTGGGGGATTTCCCCGCCGCCGGCTGGCACATGACCTCGGCGCAGTTGCGCAAATACGCGAGCAAGGGCCGCCCGCTGCCCAAAGACCGTTGGCTGGCGGCTTCGTGCCATAACGCTGAAGAGCTGGCGCTGGCAGAAATGATGGACGTGGATTTTGTCACCCTGTCGCCGGTGCAGCCCACCCAGACTCATCCGGATGCCCAGCCGTTGGGCTGGGAGCAGGCGCAGCAGTTGATCGCCGGGTTCAGCAAGCCGGTGTTTCTGTTGGGCGGGGTTGGGCCGGCGCAGCGGGAGCAGGCTTGGGAGGCTGGTGCGCAAGGTGTGGCAGGTATTCGGGCGTTTTGGCCGCAGCTCTGATAATCGTTCCCACGCTTTGCGTGGGAACGCCTCCTGTGACGCTCTGCGTCACGATCTGCTCAGTGTGGCTTGGCCGCCGCCTGCCACAACACTTCCGCAACACCTTGGCGCTTGGCAATCACCCTGGCCGCCACAAACAGCAAATCCGACAACCGATTGATATACGCCAACCCCACACCCTCCAACGGCTCCACCGCATTCAGGTGCTGACAGCGGCGCTCTGCGCTGCGCGCCAGGCTTCGACACACATGGGCCTGGGCAATCAGGGCTGAGCCGCCGGGCAAGATGAAATTTTCCAGCGGCCCGACTTCCTCATTCCAGCGATCAATCGCTGCTTCCAGTCGATCCACTTCCGCTGCATTCAGTGCCTTGTACACCGGCATCGCCAGTTCACCGCCCAAGTCAAACAGACGGTGCTGGCAAGGGGTGAGCACTTCAATCACATCCTTCAACGCCGGGTGCTTGCCGCTTTGTTCTTCAAGGTTGGCCAGCAGCAGGCCTAACTGGCTGTTCAGCGTATCCACCTCGCCAATCGCTTCCACGCGTGGATGGTCCTTGGGCACGCGGCGGCCGTCGCCGAGGCCGGTCTCGCCTTTGTCGCCGGTACGGGTGTAGATCTTCGACAGGCGAAAGCCCATGGTCAGTGCTCCAGTTGGGTAAGTTCAGTGGGGGGCAATTGGCTGCCGGCCAGGGGCAGGCGCAAGGTAAAGCAGGTGCCCTGGCCCAGGGTGGAATGCACTTCCATCTGGCCTTTGTGGTTGTTGGTGATGATGAAATACGACACCGACAGGCCTAGCCCGGTGCCCTGGCCGATTTCCTTGGTGGTAAAGAACGGTTCGAACGTGCGCTTGCGCACGTTTTCGCTCATGCCGATGCCGTTGTCTTCTACCTGGATTTCTGCCCACGGCGGGTTGAGGCGCGTGCGCAGGATAATCCGCCCCGGCTCGCTGTCGTCTTCACGCAGGTGAATGGCCTGGGCGGCGTTCTTCAACAGGTTGAGCAGCACTTGCTCCAGCTCGTTGGCAGTGCCTGGCACCGGGCCCAGTTGCGGATCGAACTGGCGGATAATCGCCTGGCCCTTGAAGTCGAAACCGATGGTCAGGTCGAAGTCGTTACCAGCGATTTCCACAGCCTGGTCGATCAGCGCCGGCAAATCGCAGGGCGCCATCTGCCGATTGCTGCGGCGGCTGAAGCTGAGCATGTGGGTGACGATTTTCGCGGCACGTGCGCCGGCCTGCTGGATGCCGTCGAGCAGTTGCGGGACTTCGCGGCCTTGCAGGTAACGGTTGACTGTCTCCAGCTCGATGCCCACTTGTTCGGCCAGTTCCAGGTTCTTGGGCAGCTCGGGGGACAGGCGCCGACGGATGTTCTGCACGTTATGCAGGATCGCGCCCAGCGGGTTGTTGATCTCATGGGCCATACCCGCCGCCAGGCCGCCCACGGAGAGCATTTTTTCCGATTGCACCATCATTTCTTCCAGGGACAGGCGCTGGGTGATGTCGTCGATTCGGATCACCACACCGCGCCCGGCGCCGCCCATTAATGGGTAGAACGTCAGCGCATAATGCTTGGGCTCGTCGTCCTTGATCCAGGTGACCCGCTCGATCCGCTCCACCGTGTGTTGCTCCACGGTGGCCTTGATCTGTGGCAGGTACGGCTTGAGCGGCTGGAAGGCCAGGAATACCGGCTGGTTCAAGGCTTCGTCCAGGCGCGTGCCGGATAGGGCGGTGGCTTCCTGGTTCCACTGGGTGACATAGAGTTGTTCGTCCAGGGCGATCAGCGCCGAGGGCATCGAGTCGATAATGCTGTTCAGGTAGTTCTGGAAGCCCGTGAGCTTTTTCTCGATCTTGCTGCGCACCTGGACTTCCAGTTCCAGCTTGCGGTTGGTATGCCGGGTTTCTTCGGCCAAACCTTGGGCCTGGTCATACGCAGCCTGGGAATCGTCGCGCGCACGTTTAAGTTGCTGCTCACGGGCTTCGATACGCGACAGCATGGTGTTGAAGGCTTCGGCCAGGCTGCCAATTTCATCACGGTTGCCACGCCCGGCGCGTAACGCGTAGTTTTCCTCGCGGGTCACCTGGCGAGACAGTTCTTCCAGTTCATGAATCGGCCGTGTGATCAGGCGTTTGATCTGCCGGGCGATGACCAGCCACAGCAACACACTGAAAATCAGGATGCCCAGGCTCGCGGTCAGGGTGCCGGTATAGAACGCCACCGGCAGCTCACTGCTGGCCACCAGCAACAAATGCCCCGAAGGCTGGTTGCCGCGGGGCAGGGTGATGACCTGGTTGCTGCGAAATTCGGTGAGGCGCCACGCTTCGATATGGCGGTAGTGGTCCGGCAGGTGCAGGCGGTCACCGTGCTGCATCTGCGCCAGTCGGTTGCCTTCGCCGTCGTACAGCGCGGCGGCGCGCAACGGTGAATAGCTGGTCAGCTCATTGAGCAGCGCCTCGGCCTTGGTCGGAGACTCAAGGGCCTCGGCGGCGAGCGCGGGGTTGGACACCAGTCGACCGATGGACTGCAAGGCCTGGGGGGCCATGCTTTCCTGGGAGATCCAGTAGGCGGCGCTGATAAACGTCAGGTTGGCCACCAGTAATACGGTGGTCAACAACACCAGCAGGGCGGCCAGCAGTTTCTGCCCTACCGGTAGATTTTCAAGACGCTGGCGCAGTGGCATCAGGGTTTTCCCAGGTGATAGACAGGTAGGCAGGGTAGCGCGTGCCTCAGTCGCTGGCCAATCCGTGTGCACGCAAATGCTCGACCAGGCGCGCTTGCAACTGTTGCAGGTGCGGCAACACCAATTGATGGCGGGCGGCCGCCTGGCAGGCGTAGCCCAACAGGTAGCTGATCTCGGTACGCCGTGCGTTGGCCACGTCCTGGTGCATGGACGAGTAATTGGCCGCCGTGGCCTGGATCACCCGCAGCACTTCGCTGTGCAGGTCCTGTGCGGCGGCGGGCTGGCCGCAGCATTCGAGCAGCTCGGCCAGTTCAGCGCACAAGGTCGCCACTTCACACGCGTGGGCTTGCAAGCCGCCGTTGCGGCACTGGTAAAGCACGGTCAGGGGATTGATGGCGCAATTGAGCGCCAGCTTGCGCCACAGGCGCGTGAGAATATCGCTGGCCCAATCGTGGGGAATGCCGGCTGCTTGCAGGTCGTCCAGCCACAGCGGTGGCGTGGGGTGGCTCGCATCCCCCAGCCAGGTGAAACCATGGCCGGCAAATACCACCCGCCAGTCGCCTTCGCGAAAGGCGCCTTCGGTACTGGAGGCATAGATGCAGCGGGCCGACGGTACTTGTGCGGCCACTGCGTCCTGGCTGCCGAGGCCGTTTTGCAGCAGGATCAGTTCGGCGTCGGGCGCCAGTCGAGGTTGCAGCTGGGCAATGGCGCCTTGGGCGTCGTAGGCTTTGCACGCCACCAGCAAGCGATGAATCGGCTCTGGGCTGTCAGGTGTTTCGCCGACTACCGGGTAAGTCTGTTCCACACCCTGCTGGACCAGGGTCAGCCCTTGGCCGGCTCGATAGTCGGCCAGGCGCGCCTCATTACGCAGGATCAGCCTGACGGGCACGCCCGCGCGCGCCAGCCGTGCGGCCCAGAGGGTGCCCAGGCTGCCGGCGCCAAGAATATGCCAGGGGGTCGCCATCAGTGTGTACTCCATAAGCTCGCCAGCGGTGAACGGCGCGAAAGAACCGCTATAATGCCCCGGCATTTTAGCTCGGGCGCGCTCCATCTCTACTGAGCCCGCCCCTTATATTGGAGAAATCACATGCCTTCGTTCGACGTGGTATCTGAACTGGACAAACACGAAGTCACCAACGCCGTCGAGAACGCCGTCAAGGAACTGGACCGTCGCTACGACTTGAAAGGCAAGGGCAGCTTCGAATTCAAGGAAAAGGAACTGACCGTCAACCTGACCGCTGAGGCCGATTTCCAGCTGGAAGCGATGATCGAGATCCTCAAGCTGGCCCTGGTCAAGCGCAAGATCGACGTGCAGTGCCTGGAAGTCAAGGATGCCTACGCTTCCGGCAAGCTGATGAAGCAGGAAGCCGTGCTCAAGGAAGGCATCGACAAAGAGCTGGCCAAGAAAATCGTCGCGCACATCAAGGACGCCAAGCTTAAAGTCCAGGCCGCCATCCAGGGCGAGCAGGTTCGCGTCACTGGCAAGAAGCGTGACGACCTGCAAGAGGCCATCGCGGCCCTGCGCGCCAAGACGTTTGATATGCCGCTGCAGTTCAATAACTTCCGCGACTGATGGCACTTTGGGGAACCTGTGGGCACTTTTGACGTCCCACGCCCCAGCATCATTGCCTACAATTGAGCCCTTCGGGGCTCAATTGCGTTTTCAGGCAGTCAGTCGAGCCTTATCGCCGCACAACAGGAGAAAGTAGATGGATTTGAACGCTGAAATGGATCACCTGATCAAGACCTCCCAGTCTTGGATCCCTATGATCATGGAATACGGCAGCCGCGTATTGCTGGCGTTGGTCACCCTGGCCATCGGCTGGTGGCTGATCAATGTCTTGACGCAACGCGTGGGCCGCCTGCTGGCCATGCGTAACGCGGATATGGCGTTGCAACACTTCATCACCAGCCTTGCCAACATCGCGCTCAAAGTCATGCTGGTGGTCAACGTGGCCTCGATGATCGGTGTGGCCACCACCTCGTTCGTGGCGGCGATCGGTGCCGCTACCCTGGCTATCGGCCTGGCCTTGCAAGGCAGCCTGGCGAACTTTGCCGGCGGCGTGCTGATCCTGTTGTTCCGCCCGTTCCGCATCGGTGACTGGATCGAAGCCCAAGGCACCTCGGGTACCGTCGACAGCATCCAGATCTTCCACACGGTGTTGCGTACCGGCGACAACAAGACGGTGATCATTCCCAACGGCAGCCTGTCCAACGGCCTTATCACCAACACCAACCGCCAGCCGACCCGCAAGGTTGTGTTTGACGTGGGTGTGGACTATGAGGCGGACCTGCAGAAGGCCCGTGAAGTATTGCTGGCTTTGGCTGAAGACCCGCGTGTACTGAAAGACCCTGCCGCCGTCGCGGTGGTATCGACCTTGGGCGACAGTTCCATCACCGTCTCCCTGCGTTGCTGGACCAACACCCCGGATTATTGGGACGTGGTGTTTATGCTCAATGAACTGGCGCGTGACCGTTTGAAAGCGGCCGGGATTGATATTCCGTTTCCGCAACGGGTTATTCGGGTGATGCAGGAAAGTGCGACGAAATAACTTGGCATGAGGCTATCGAACTTGGCCGAAAGGTCAGCTTTGACAAACTAGTTACTTAGCTTGCTAGTTGTTTGGTTGATTGAAATAAAACTGCAATAAAAAAGCCGCTCCCTGTTGAACAGAGGAGCGGCTTTTTATTTAAGGCCTAAGCCTCAAGTCATCGTTGTAATTGAACCAGCAATTACAAGATGTTCAGCGGGTAGTTGGCGATCAGACGCAGTTCATCGATCGACGGCGAACCGTAGTACACGCCATCACCGGAACGGTAAGTCGCTTGACGCAGACGCAGGCTCAGGTCTTTTGCCGGGCCGCTCTGGATCACGTACTTGGCCTCGATGTCGCGTTCCCACTCTTTGCCGTTGCTGGTGGTGCCCGTGTTGGCGCCGCTACCGGTGACATAACGGGTCATGAAGCTCAGGCCCGGAATGCCGAAGGTTGCCATGTTGATGTCATAACGCGCCTGGTAGGACTTTTCGCCTTCGGCGTTGAAGTCGGAACGGGCAATGGAGTTGGCCAGGAACACCGTGCCGCCGCCGTCTACGCCGTAACCGTAGTCGCCGTCACCGGTGACTTTCTGGGCTGCCAGGGTGAAGGTGTGAGCGCCGATGGTGTACGCGCCCTGCAAGCTGAAGGCGCGGTTGTCGAGCTTGGTCACGCCGTCTTTCTCTGCGCGTTGCAGGCCGGCGCCATCGCTCTTGGTGTCGTAGATATTGAAGTCCAGGGCAAACGACTGATCATCGCTCAGGGCGTGGGTCCAGTTCAGGTTGCTGTAGTACTTGCGGAAGTAATCTTCGGTTTTCGCGTAGTACAGGCTGCCGGTGAATTCCGGAGTGAAGGCATACACGCCGCCGACAAAGTCGGTTTTGGTCAGGCCCAGGCTGTCGTGGTAGGTCTGGTTCTGCGCGACGCTGGAAGTGAAGTGACCGCCTTCAAGCTTCAGGCCCTTGATCTCGTTGCTGGTGATCGAGATACCTTGTGGCAGCTCTGGCAGCAGGCGGCTGTCATCGGAGGCAAACACTGGGGCTGTGGTGTATTGGTCACCGACTTTCAGCACCGTATTGGAGATGCGGAACTTGACCGCGCCGCCGCCTTTGGAATAGTCATCTTGCGAACGACCGTCGGAACCGGTAGGGAACAGGCCGGTGCCGGCGCGACCCTTGCCGCTGTCGAGCTTGAGGCCCATCAGGCCGATCACGTCGACACCGACACCAATGGTGCCCTGGGTGAAGCCCGATTCGTACAGGGCATTGAAGCCCAGGCCGGTTTCTTCAGCACGGCTCTTGGAGCCTGGGCCCGACGGGTTGTTACGGAAGTCACGGCTGAAGTACAGCGCGCGAGTATTGATGCTGAACGTACTGTCTTCAACAAAGCCCTTGGAATCGTCCTGGGCGGACGCCATTGCGAACTGCGAGGTGCCTGCTGAAACAGCCAGGGCGATCATGCTCCACTTCATCACGCGCATCGTGATTTGCTCCTTTGGTTTTAGGAAGAGTACTGCCGTCCCACCTGTATTTTTATCTGGGCGGCTCTTTCTTTTTGTGTCGGCGCAAAGTTAGCTCACGCAGACCCTATTGACGATACTTACTCAACTATCCTTTCAGCTTCTTTACGAGGCTGTCGTAAATCGCTAGATCCATGTCGCAAATTCACAGCCTGAAATGTATCCAGGCTGACAACTTCAATGCTGTTTTCAGACTTCTTTCAAAGTTTGAACACATCCCTGATACACATTGAAACGCCACTATTTTTATCGCGAAACACCTGTGTCCAAACGGGTGCCGTTGTCGACGATAGGGGGGTGAATGCAACAAGCGTGCTCAAACCGCCGACCGAATGTCATTTTTTCGTGAAAAATGTGATGAGCCTGTAAAAACCGCATAAGCACGGGGGTTTTACGCCATTTGGGTTGGGCTTGACGCCAGGGTGTTACCCAGGTTCGGTGGCACCTGAATCCTGTACCTGGGTAAAACGTTACCGGTTGACCCTTATCGGTGGGTAATCGGCGGATCCCTTTGAGGCACAGGTGGGTCATTTTGGTGCATCCCGTTGAGGCCCGGTCTAGCGTTGCTCCTCTGAGTTACTGCCTCTAAAGGGTGCATTTTTTTGCCCGACTGCCTCAAGGCCGCCAGCATTGCCCGTGAAGCCTTATGCATTCGAAGGTATGCTGGGCACCTGTTACCGACCTGCCGAACGGAGTGCCACGTGTTCGCCTTAGATCAACGCCTGCAACAAGATACCTTGGCCATTGGGGACTTCCCGCTCTGTCGCCTGCTGCTGTCCAATGACGCGAATTACCCCTGGTTCATCCTGGTGCCACGCGTCAACGGTATCAGCGAAGTGTTTCAACTGGATGTCGCAGATCAACAAATCTTGTGGCAAGAAACGACGGCCTTGGCGCAGTTGCTCAACGAGGGCTTGGCGGCCGACAAGATGAACATCGGCGCGCTGGGTAACGTCGTCAGCCAGTTGCATGTGCATGTGATTGTGCGCAAGCGCGACGACGCCGCCTGGCCAGCCCCTGTGTGGGGCAAGTATCCAGCCCGGCCCTACACCGAAGCGCAGGTGGCCGCGATTCGCAGCCGATTGCGCGAGCTATTGCCTGCCGACTTCATCTTTACCCAGGACTGAACCATGGACCTGCAAGAACGCGTTACCGACCTGGAAAGCCGCCTGGCCTTCCAGGACGACACCATTGAAACCCTCAACGACATCCTGGTTGCCCAGCAGCGGGCCGTCGAACGCCTGCAATTGCAGATGACTGCACTGCTCAAGCGCCAGGAAGAGATGGGCGGGCAGTTCGAGTCATCCGAAGAAGAAGCGCCGCCGCCCCACTATTGAATGTGCAGGCAATAAAAAACCGCGACCCAGCCAAGGCTGGATTGCGGTTTTTTTTGCTGCGAAGGCTAGGAATCAGCGACGCGGCAGGGCAGCGATGACGTCTTCGGCTTGCAGGCCCTTGTCACGGTTCATCACCGAGAACTCCACGCGCTGGCCTTCGACCAGGACGCGATGGCCTTCGCCACGAATGGCTCGGAAGTGGACGAAGATATCGTCGCCCGAATCGCGGGAAATGAAGCCGAAGCCCTTGGAGGTGTTGAACCACTTGACGGTCCCGGTATCCCGGTTGGTCATGTCATAGTTTTGCGACGCGGCCGCTGGAGACGAGCGGTAGAAGCTGATGGCCAGGTGAAGAACGATGGCGACCACAGCAATCACCAGGCTGAGCAGGATGGCCGGATGGCCCCCGACTTCAGGCATGGGCGCCAGGAGGGTGAGGGTTTGTACGACAACAGTCAGCACCAGCAGCGCACTGACCAGGTTTTGCAGTTGATGACGCGTGCCTTTGTTCCAGTAAGGGATTACCGGTGCGAGCGTCAGGTTAAGAAGGCCGAACAAGGCCAGGTACAGGGCGTCGTGTTGTTCCAGATAGGGCAGGCTTTCAGGCTGCAGGCTCGGAATAAAGGACAGCAGCAACGCTGCAACGCCCGTTAGCAGGTGGACGATTTTCAACATTTTGGTTAACTCACGTTAAGACGGATCACAAGGAAGAGCTGACTGGCACGGTTCGCTTCTGAACAATGGGAGGCGTTGAGCACGTGCGCGGGTATCAGCCTATGTGACGTGCCGCAGGAATAAACGGCAGCCACACCGCGTCTATTTAACAGCAAAGGCTGTGCCTACTCAAATCAAGCATTTCGGGGTGTTGCCACGGCCAGGGCATTTCTGCGCCAAACGCTTGTCCTAGACAGGTGCGGGATTTTTCATTGGCATGCCGAGACTCTTCCCACAGGTAAACAGGCTTGCCAAGTCAGATCCCGTAGGCGGTGCGGGGCGATTTGCCGCATGTCGCTCGGGTGTGTCGGGCTGCACATGGCGCACTCTCTTGCTAGAGTGGAGCTGCACCTGATCAATGAATGCTCGTCAATTGAAGGGGAAACACATGGCAATCGATATTGGTATCAGTGAAGAAGACCGTAAATCCATCGTCGACGGACTTTCCCGCCTGCTTTCCGATACCTATGTTCTGTATCTGAAGACCCACAATTTCCATTGGAACGTCACGGGCCCCATGTTTCGTACGCTGCACCTGATGTTCGAGGAGCAGTACAACGAACTGGCGCTGGCAGTGGACTCCATTGCCGAGCGTATCCGTGCCCTGGGCTTCCCGGCGCCGGGTGCCTATTCGATTTACGCGCGCCTGTCTTCCATCAAGGAAGAAGAGGGTGTGCCGAGCGCCGAAGAGATGATCAAACAGTTGGTGGCCGGCCAGGAAGCGGTCACACGTACCGCGCGAGGCATCTTCCCATTGCTCGACAAAGTCAGTGATGAGCCGACGGCGGACCTCTTGACCCAGCGTATGCAGGTTCACGAGAAAACCGCGTGGATGCTGCGCTCCCTGCTCGAAAACCAGTAACGGTTAAACCCAGGCGGCGCCTTTTGGGCGCTGCCTGCTGGTTTCCCTGCGCTTCCTGGCGTTGTCCTACGACTAACTACTCCCCGTCTTCTGGCTGCTCTGCGCTGGCTGCTGTTTTATAGGCCCATCGTCCAATGGGAGAAACCTGTTGGCTGCTGTTTGGCAATGGAGTGTCAGGTGTATGTCACGTGGAGTGGGTAAGGGAGTGATGGAAGCCTGTGGTTTTCACAAGATAAAAGTTGACCCTTTTTCGAAGGGGTTTGATATGGGACTGGCCAAGCCACTGTCCCGGTCGGTCAGGCTCAATGGGTTTTCTACCTGCCTGCGCCTTGAACAGATCTATTGGAACATCCTGACGGAAATCGCCAGGCTCAATACCTGTTCGGTCAGTGCGTTGTTGTCCTATGTCGATCGGGAAGTGCATTTGCGTTACGGAGGCGTAAAGAACTTCAGTGGGCTGGTGAGGGTGGTGTGCGTGGTCCATGTGCTCAAAGGCCGGGGCGCCCTCACGACGGGGGATACGCTCACGCAGTAGTCCGATGGTCGGCCCGTCATCCCGGCGGGCCGGGCCCTGGGCACAAAGCCGGCTGCGCTGTGTTGATTTACCAGATATAATCCCGCGCTTTGCTGCGCATGCCGAGCTTTATGCACAGGGCAGGGCGTGGCGCTGTAACGATCTGATCGCCGAGACATCTCCATGCCCATGTACGACTATCAATGCGCTTCCTGTGGTCATCAGTTGGAAGCCATTCAGAAGATCAGCGCCGCGCCGCTGGTCGATTGCCCTGCCTGCCAGGCACCTGAGTTGAAGAAGATGTTGTCCATGCCGGGCTTCCGCCTGAGCGGCAGCGGCTGGTACGAGACCGATTTCAAGACCGGCGCCAAGAAGAACCTGGCGGGCGGCGACAAAGCAGACTGAGTTGAACTCTACGCGCAGGCTCCTGCATTATCCGTCCCCTGCTTAACTGCACGGTGACGAGGCAGGCCTGCCACCGAATTTCGAATTACGAGAAGTGAAACCACGACCATGATGCGCAGCCACTATTGCGGCCAACTGAACGAGACCCTGGAAGGTCAGGAAATCACCCTTTGCGGATGGGTTCACCGTCGCCGCGACCACGGCGGGGTGATCTTCCTCGATATCCGTGACCGTGATGGTCTGGCCCAGGTGGTGTTCGACCCGGACCGCGCCGAGAGTTTCGCCGCCGCCGACCGCGTGCGCAGCGAATACGTGGTGAAGATCACCGGCAAGGTACGCCTGCGTCCGGCCGGTGCCGTGAACAAGAACATGGCGTCCGGCGGCATCGAAGTGCTGGGCTATGAGCTGGAAGTGCTGAACGAGTCGGAAACCCCGCCGTTCCCACTCAACGAATACTCTGACGTGGGCGAAGAAACCCGCCTGCGCTACCGCTTCCTGGACCTGCGTCGTCCGGAAATGGCCGAGAAGCTGCGCCTGCGTTCGCGCATGACCACCAGCATCCGCCGCTTCCTCGACGAAAACGGCTTCCTGGACGTCGAAACGCCGATCCTCACCCGGGCCACCCCGGAAGGCGCGCGTGACTACCTGGTACCGAGCCGCACCCACGCCGGCAGCTTCTTCGCCTTGCCGCAATCGCCACAGCTGTTCAAGCAACTGCTGATGGTGGCCGGCTTCGACCGTTACTACCAGATCGCCAAGTGCTTCCGTGACGAAGACCTGCGCGCTGACCGCCAGCCGGAATTCACCCAGATCGACATCGAGACCAGCTTCCTCGATGAAACAGAGATCATGGGCCTGACCGAGCAGATGATCCGCAACCTGTTCAAGGAAGTGCTGGGCCTGGAGTTCGGCGAATTCCCGCACATGACCTTCGAAGAAGCCATGCGCCGCTACGGTTCCGACAAGCCAGACCTGCGTAACCCGCTGGAACTGGTGGACGTGGCCGACCAGCTCAAGGATGTCGACTTCAAGGTGTTCAGCGGCCCGGCCAACGACCCTAAATGCCGTATCGCCGCCCTGCGCGTGCCTGGCGGCGCGAGCATGCCGCGCAAGCAGATCGACGACTACACCAAGTTTGTCGGCATCTACGGTGCCAAGGGCCTGGCCTACATCAAGGTCAACGAGCGCGCCAACGGTGTCGACGGCCTGCAATCGCCGATCGTGAAAAACATCCCTGAAGCCAACCTGAACACGATCCTTGATCGCGTCGGTGCGGTTGATGGCGACATCGTGTTCTTCGGCGCCGACAAGGCCAAGATCGTCAGCGAAGCCCTGGGCGCGCTGCGTATCAAGCTCGGTCACGACCTGAACCTGCTGACCTGCGAATGGGCACCGATGTGGGTTGTGGACTTCCCGATGTTCGAAGAGAACGACGACGGCAGCTTCAGCGCCTTGCACCACCCGTTCACTGCGCCGAAGTGCTCCCCGCAGGAGCTGGAAGCCAACCCGGCAGGCGCGCTGTCCCGTGCCTACGACATGGTGCTCAACGGTACTGAACTGGGTGGCGGTTCGATCCGTATCCACCGCAAAGAGATGCAACAAGCGGTCTTCCGCCTGCTGGGCATCAACGAAGCGGAACAGGAAGAGAAGTTCGGCTTCCTGCTCGACGCCCTGAAATACGGCGCGCCGCCGCACGGTGGCTTGGCGTTCGGCCTGGACCGTCTGGTAATGCTGATGACCGGCGCCCAGTCGATCCGTGAAGTGATCGCCTTCCCGAAAACCCAGAGCGCTGCGGACGTCATGACCCAGGCGCCGGGTGTGGTGGATGCCAAGGCCTTGCGTGAGCTGCACATCCGTCTGCGCGAGACGCCGAAGGCTGAGTAAGGCTGCTGCGTGAAAGCGCGATAAAGTGGTAGGCAGTCAAAAAGGCGCATCTTCGGATGCGCCTTTGCGTTTAAAAGAGGGAAATCTCGCCTGGGGCGTAATGCCGTTCAGTTAAGGCTTTCTGTAGGAGCGAGCTTGCTCGCGAAAAACTCACCGGCGCCGTGTTCTATCAGGAAACACGCGTTATCGTTGACGTTTTTCGCGAGCAAGCTCGCTCCTACAGAGGGCGATATACGCTTAACTGAACGGCATTACGCCGGAAGGGCGGGATTGATAAGTTTTTTAGAGAATTTCGGAGTTGTGTTATGGCTGGCCATTCCAAGTGGGCGAACATCAAGCACCGCAAAGAGCGTCAGGATGCCAAGAAAGGCAAGATCTTCACCAAGTGGATTCGCGAACTGACCGTCGCAGCCCGCCAGGGTGGCGGTGACCCGGGCTCCAACCCGCGTCTGCGCCTGGCGCTGGACAAGGCCCTGGGCGCGAACATGAGCCGCGACATCATTGACCGTGCCGTGGCCCGTGGTGCTGGCGCAGCCGATACCGACGACATGGTCGAGCTGACCTACGAAGGCTACGGCCCGGGCGGCGTGGCGGTGATGGTCGAATGCATGACCGACAACCGCAACCGTACCGCGGCAGCCGTGCGCCATGCGTTCAGCAAATGCGGCGGCAACCTCGGCACGGATGGCTCGGTAGCCTACCTGTTCGAGCGCAAGGGGCAGATCACCTTCGCACCCGGCACCGATGAAGACGCGCTGATGGAAGCTGCGATGGAAGCGGATGCCGATGACGTCGTGACCAACGAAGACGGCTCCATCGATGTGTTTACCTCGTTCGCCAGCTTCTACGCCGTGCGTAACGCCCTGGAAGCCGCTGGTTTCAACGGCACCGACGCGGAAATCGTGATGCTGCCGACCACCAGTGCCGAACTGGACCTGGACGGTGCGCAAAAGGTGCTGAAGCTGCTGGACATGCTTGAAGATCTGGATGATGTGCAGAATGTGTATTCGAATGCCGACATCCCGGAATCGGTAGCCGAACAACTCACCTGACACCCACCATTGTAGGAGCGAGCTTGCTCGCGAAGGTCGTTAACGATAACGCTGGGTATCTGACACCCCGCGTCGCTATCGAGTTTTTCGCGAGCAAGCTCGCTCCTACAGTGGAATAGCGTCGCTTCTGACGCCTCAACTGATAAACCCGCAGGCGTTATGACTTTAATCCTAGGTATCGACCCCGGTTCGCGCATCACCGGTTTTGGCGTGGTGCAGCAAACCCCACGCGGCTGTGTGTATGTCGCCTCGGGTTGCATCCGCACCGGTGCCGGCGAGCTGGCCGAGCGGCTGCAGATCGTTTATCGCGGCGTGCGTGAAGTCATCCAGACCTACGGCCCGGTCACCATGGGCATCGAAAAAGTGTTTATGGCCAAGAATGCCGACTCGGCGCTGAAGCTCGGCCAAGCCCGTGGCGCCGCCATCGTGGCGGGTGCCGAGGAGGGCATGGAGATCGCTGAATACACCGCGACCCAGGTCAAGCAGGCCGTGGTCGGCACCGGTGGCGCCAACAAGGAGCAGGTGCAGATGATGGTCATGCATATGCTCAAGCTCACGTCCAAGCCGCAGATCGACGCCTCGGACGCCCTGGCCATCGCCATTTGCCATGCCCATACCCGCTCCAGCCTGCTGCCTCATGGCTTGGGAGCAGCACGTAGTCGTGGCGGGCGCCTGCGTCTCTGATAGCATCAGCGCAATCGTTATTTTTGCGGTCAGGCCTTGCACTGACCCCCAAGCTTTAAGGATCTGAACCGTGATTGGACGCTTGCGCGGCACCCTGGCTGAGAAACAGCCGCCGCACCTGATTCTGGATGTGAATGGGTTGGGTTATGAGCTGGAAGTGCCCATGACCACCCTGTATCGCCTGCCGTCGGTCGGCGAGCCGATAACCTTGCACACCCATTTAGTGGTGCGCGAAGACGCGCAACTACTCTATGGTTTTATCGGCAAGCGCGACCGCGATTTCTTCCGCGAGCTGATTCGCCTCAATGGCGTGGGGCCCAAATTGGCCCTGGCCTTGATGTCGAGCCTGGAAGTGGATGAATTGGTGCGTGCCGTATCCGCCCAGGACACCTCGGCCCTGACCAAGGTGCCGGGGGTGGGCAAGAAGACCGCCGAGCGCTTGTTGGTCGAGCTCAAGGACCGCTTCAAAGCCTGGGAGGTGGTACCGAGCATGTTCGCCCTGGTACCGAACCAGCCGGATATGCCGGCGGCCCAGGTTGCCAGCGCGGAAAGCGATGCGGTCAATGCGCTGATCTCCCTGGGCTACAAGCCCCAGGAAGCCAGCAAGGCCGTATCGGCCATCAAGGACAAGAGCCTGAGCGCTGAAGACATGATTCGCCGTGCCCTGAAGGGAATGATTTAAGTGATTGAAGCCGATCGTCTGATCGCGGCCACCGGCCCGCGTGACCGTGAAGAAGTCCAGGACCGGGCCATCCGCCCCCTGAGCCTGGCCGAATACATCGGCCAGCCCACCGTGCGCGAGCAGATGGAGCTGTTTATCCAAGCCGCGCGCGGGCGCAGTGAGTCCCTGGACCACACCCTGATCTTCGGCCCGCCGGGGTTGGGCAAGACCACCCTGGCCAATATCATCGCCCAGGAGATGGGCGTGTCGATCAAGTCCACCTCCGGCCCGGTGCTGGAACGGCCGGGTGACCTGGCGGCGCTGCTGACCAACCTTGAACCCCATGACGTGCTGTTTATCGACGAAATCCATCGGTTGTCGCCGATTGTCGAGGAAGTGCTGTACCCGGCCATGGAAGACTTCCAGCTCGACATCATGATCGGCGAAGGCCCGGCGGCCCGCTCGATCAAGCTCGACCTGCCGCCATTCACCCTGGTGGGCGCGACCACCCGCGCAGGCATGTTGACCAACCCGCTGCGAGACCGTTTCGGCATTGTTCAACGTCTAGAGTTCTATAGCACCGCCGATCTGGCGACCATTGTCAGCCGGTCAGCGAGTATCCTTGGCCTGCCCCTGGACCCGGAAGGCGCCTTTGAAATCGCCCGGCGCGCCCGCGGTACGCCACGCATCGCCAACCGCTTGCTGCGCCGCGTGCGCGATTTTGCCGAAGTGCGTGCCAAGGGCCACATCACCAAGGCGGTGGCGGACCTGGCGTTGAACCTGCTGGACGTGGACGAGCATGGTTTTGATCACCAGGATCGGCGCCTACTTTTGACCATGATCGAGAAATTCGACGGTGGCCCGGTCGGCGTGGACAGCCTGGCCGCAGCCATCAGTGAAGAACGCCATACCATTGAGGATGTGCTGGAGCCCTACCTGATCCAGCAGGGCTACATCATGCGAACCCCGCGGGGCAGGGTGGTGACGCGTCATGCTTACCTGCACTTTGGGCTAAACATTCCGTCACGATTGGGAGAGATGCCCGTGGTAGACGAATTCCTCGATGCAGTAGACGATTAAAAAATTGCAGGAGCGAGCTTGCTCGCGAAAAACGCCAACGATAATGCGGTATGTCTGGTTATACGTGGCGCGCTCAGGTTCTTCGCGAGCGAGCTCGCTCCTACAGGGTATTTGTCATGTGGGGTGATTTATCCGAGCTTTGTGCTGTCCCAGTGTCTGGCGTCGTCATTTGAAAGCGTTCAGGAATGAAAAAACAGTTGCCCAGCCAATTGGCAACCTGAGGAGTAAGCACTAGAGTATGCGCGCGCAAAACGGGGATCAGTCGTTCGCACATCGCTGTCGCGTTTATTACGAGGACACCGATGCCGGCGGCATCGTTTATTACGTCAATTACCTGAAATTCATGGAACGGGCTCGAACCGAGCGGCTGCGGGAGTTGGGTTTTGCCCAGTCCGAGCTGGTAGGCGAGGACCTGTTATTCGTCGTGCATTCCAGCGAGGCGCGTTACCACGCACCGGCGCGACTGGACGACGAATTGCTGGTCAGTGCCGAAGTCATCGAATTGAACCGTGCCAGCCTGCGTTTCAAACAGCAGGTCAGGCGGGCCACGGATGCAACGCTGCTCTGTGAGGGGCAGTTCCTGGTGGCGTGTGTGCGCACCAACAGCTTGAAACCTCGGGCCATTCCCGAAACTCTACGTGCGGCCTTTGCCGCCGTGAGCGGCGCGGGTCAACAATCAAAGCAGGAGATTTAGCGTGGAACCTACCGTCGTCGACCATTCCTCCATGTGGAGCCTGGTCAGCAATGCCAGTGTCGTGGTTCAACTGGTCATGCTGACCCTGGTAGCCGCATCGGTTACCTCTTGGGTCATGATTTTTCAGCGCAGCAACATGCTGCGTGCCGGTCGACGTGCCCTGGAGAGCTTTGAAGAGCGCTTCTGGTCGGGTATCGACCTGTCCAAGCTGTACCGCCAGGCCGGCAGCAACCCGGACCCGGACTCGGGCGTCGAGCAGATCTTCCGTGCCGGCTTCAAGGAATTCTCCCGTCTGCGCCAGCAGCCTGGTGTAGACCCGGAAGCGGTGATGGAAGGCGTGGCCCGTGCCATGCGCGTTGCCATCTCCCGCGAAGAAGAGAAACTTGAGCAGGGCCTGCCGTTCCTCGCCACCGTGGGTTCCGTCAGCCCGTACATCGGCCTGTTCGGTACCGTATGGGGCATCATGAACTCCTTCCGCGGCCTGGCCCAGGCGCAGCAAGCCACGCTGGCCACCGTGGCCCCGGGTATTGCCGAAGCCCTGATCGCCACCGCGATCGGCCTGTTCGCCGCTATCCCCGCAGTAATCGCCTACAACCGTTTTGCCGCCACCAGCGAAACCTTGATCGGCCGTTACTACACCTTCGCCGATGAATTCCAGGCGATCCTGCACCGTAAAGTGCACACCAGCGAAGAATAAGCAGGTAATTCCCAATGGCTTTAATCGCTCGAGCTCGCAAAAAGCGCAAGCCGGTCGCCGAGATGAACGTAGTGCCCTACATCGACGTGATGCTGGTACTGCTGGTGATCTTCATGGTGACCGCGCCGATGCTCAACCAGGGCGTGAAGGTTGATCTGCCCAAGGTTTCCAGTGAAGCCTTGCCGCAGGACAACAACACTCAGGTCCTGACCATTTCGATCAAGGCTGACAAGACCTATTACTGGAACCTTGGCAGCGAAGTCGACACGCAAAAGCAGCAGGACAAGGCCCTGACCTTGCCGGCCATGACCGACGCGGTGACCAAGATCATTCGCTCCGGCAACGAAGGCGGCAAGCACACCCAGGTGTTTATCCGGGGTGACAAGTCGGTCGACTACGGCTCCGTCATGGGTGCCATGGGCGGGCTGCAGAAGGCCGGCGTCGGTAACGTTGGCTTGATTACCGAGGCGCCCTGATGCAGCAACAGCGAGAGCCGTCCGCCTCGGAAAGCTACTTCTGGCCTGGCGTGTGGGCAATTGCCCTGCACGTCCTGGTGTTCGGCATGCTGTTCGTCAGCTTTGCCATGACGCCGGATTTGCCGCCAGCCAAGCCGATCGTGCAGGCGACCCTGTATCAGCTGAAATCGAAAAGCCAGGCCACCACCCAGACCAATCAGAAGATTGCGGGTGAGGCCCAGAAGTCGGCCGCGCGCCAGACTGAAGTCGAGCAGATGGAACAGAAGAAGGTCGAGCAGGAAGCGGTGAAGGCTGCTGCGGAACAAAAGAAAGAAGAGGCGGCTCAAAAGGCCGAGGAATCGAAAAAGGCTGACGAAGCCAAGAAGGCCGACGAGGCGAAAAAGGCTGATGAAGCCAAGAAAGCCGAGAAAGCTGCCGAAGCGAAAAAGGCCGAAGAGAAACAATTGGCTGATATAGCCAAGAAGAAATCGGAAGAAGAAGCCAAGAAGGCTGCCGAAGAAGAGGCCAAGAAAAAGGCCGCTGAAGAAGCCAAGAAAAAGATCGTCGAAGACGCGAAGAAGAAAGCCGCCGAAGACGCCAAGAAAAAAGCTGAAGCAGACGAGGCGAAGAAGAAAGTCGCCGACGAAGCGAAGAAGAAAGCTGCCGCCGACGCCTCCAAGAAGAAGGCCCAGGAAGCAGCACGCAAATCCGCCGAAGAGAAAAAGGCCCAGGCCCTGGCAGATTTGCTTTCCGACACGCCGCAGCGTCAGCAAGCCTTGGCCGATGAGCGTGGCGATGAAGTCGCGGGCAGTTTCGACGACCTGATTCGGGCGCGGGCAGCAGAAGGTTGGACACGTCCACCTTCGGCACGTAAGGGCATGACAGTAGTGCTGCAGATCGGCATGTTGCCGGACGGTACGGTGACTTCGGTCAGCGTGGCCAAGTCCAGTGGTGACGGTTCGTTCGACAGTTCGGCGGTTGCCGCGGTCAAGAATATTGGCCGGTTGACCGAGATGCAGGGAATGAAACCAAGTGACTTCGCTCCCTATCGTTCATTCAAGATGACATTCACACCTGAGGATCTAGCCTTGTGAGAAACCTTCTTCGAGGAATGCTTGTCGTTATTTGCTGTATGGCAGGGATAGCGGCGGCGGATGAAAAGAACATCCTGGTAACCAGCGGCAGTGATCGGGCCACCCCGATTGCAGTCGTGCCGTTCGGTTGGCAGGGCGGCAGCGTGCTGCCGGACGACATGGCCCAGATCGTCAGCGACGACCTGCGTAACTCCGGTTACTACGCGCCGATTCCAAAAGGCAACATGATCAGCCAGCCAACCCAGGCCAGCGAAGTCATCTTCCGTGACTGGAAGGCGGTGGGTGCCCAATACCTGATGGTCGGCAGCATCACGCCGGCCGGTGGTCGCCTGCAGATCCAGTACACGTTGTTCAACGTGGCCACCGAGCAGCAGGTTCTGACCGGCAGCGTATCGGGTACCGCCGAGCAATTGCGCGACATGGCCCACTACATCTCGGACCAGTCGTTTGAAAAACTCACCGGTATCAAAGGGGCGTTCTCGACGCGCCTGCTGTATGTCACGGCTGAGCGTTTCTCTGTAGACAACACCCGCTACACCCTGCAGCGTTCGGACTACGACGGTGCACGTGCAGTGACCTTGCTGCAGTCCCGTGAGCCAATCCTGTCGCCGCGTTTTGCGCCAGACGGCAAGCGTATTGCCTACGTATCGTTCGAACAGCGTCGCCCGCGCATCTTTGTGCAGCACATTGATACTGGCCGTCGTGAGCAGATCACCAACTTCGAAGGCCTCAACGGTGCGCCAGCCTGGTCGCCGGATGGTTCACGCCTGGCTTTCGTGCTGTCCAAGGACGGCAACCCGGATATCTACGTGATGAACATGGCCTCGCGTCAGCTCTCGCGTGTGACCAGCGGCCCGGGCATCAACACCGAACCGTTCTGGGGTAAGGATGGCTCGACTATCTACTTCACCTCCGACCGTGGCGGCAAGCCTCAGGTCTACAAGGCAAATGTGAACGGCGGCGGTGCGGAACGTGTGACCTTTATTGGTAACTACAACGCCAACCCCAAGCTTTCGGCCGATGAAAAGACGTTGGTGATGATTCACCGTCAGGATGGTTTCACTAATTTCCGGGTTGCGGCCCAGGATTTGCAGCGCGGAACCGTAAAAATCCTTACAGATACCAACCTTGATGAGTCAGCCACTGTTGCGCCCAACGGCACCATGGTAATCTACGCCACCCGCCAGCAGGGCCGGGGAGTCTTGATGCTCGTGTCCATCAATGGACGCGTAAGGCTCCCACTTCCTACCGCACAAGGCGAAGTCAGAGAACCATCCTGGTCCCCTTACCTGAACTGACGCGGCGCTACAAAAAGAAGTACTTAACACACTGGGGTTCATTAGGAGTTTCACGATGGAAATGCTGAAGTTTGGTAAGTTTGCTGCTCTGGCTCTGGCTCTGTCCGTAGCCGTTGGTTGCTCCTCTAAAGGCGGCGACAATGCCGGTGAAGGCGCAGCTGTTGATCCAAACGCTGGTTACGGCGCCAACACTGGTGCGGTCGACGGCTCCCTGAGCGAAGAAGCTGCTCTGCGCGCTATCACCACTTTCTACTTCGAATACGACAGTTCGGACCTGAAGCCAGAAGCCATGCGCGCTCTGGACGTTCATGCCAAGGACCTGAAAGCTAACGGCGCTCGCGTTGTTCTGGAAGGTAACACTGACGCCCGTGGTACTCGTGAGTACAACATGGCTCTGGGCGAGCGTCGTGCGAAAGCCGTTCAGCGCTACCTGGTACTGCAAGGTGTTGCTCCAGGCCAACTGGAACTGGTTTCCTACGGTAAAGAGCGTCCAGTTGCAACTGGCAACGACGAACAGTCGTGGGCTCAGAACCGTCGCGTCGAACTGCGTAAGTAATTCGTCATGCGAACGTGCCGTCGTGCTCTAACTGTATTGGCTCTCAGCTTCGCACCGCTTGCGGTGTGGGCTGCGGTTCCTGTAACGGATAGCAACTCAGGCTATAACAATAGCGGGAGCAGTTATCCGCCAGCAGGTTATGGCACGAACGGCGCCTATGCGGGGGGAGCGGCTACGTCCGCTCCCTCGGCACAGGGCGAGCTGTTCAACCAGCTGCAACGCATGCAGGATCAATTGGCGCAGCAACAAGGCACCATTGAAGTTCTGCAAAATGAAGTGCGTCAGCTGAAGCAAGAAGGCCTGGAGCGATACCAGGATCTTGATCGTCGTATTGGAGCCGGTGTTGCACCTGCCGCTACTCCTGATAATTCTTCTGCCGGTGGCGCACCCAGTGCCGCTGCCGGTGGCGCCGCAGCGGGGGTCGCTGCTGCTGCCCCTGCTGCCAGCAGCGAGCCGGGTGATCCTGCGAAGGAAAAACTGTATTACGATGCAGCCTTCGACCTGATCAAGGCCAAGGACTTCGATAAAGCCAGCCAGGCTTTTACCGCTTTCCTGCGCAAATACCCTAACAGCCAATACGCGGGCAATGCCCAGTACTGGTTGGGTGAGGTCAACCTGGCAAAGGGTGATTTGCAAGCGGCGGGCCAGGCTTTTGCCAAGGTCAGCCAGCTGTACCCCAAGCACGCCAAGGTTCCGGATTCGCTGTACAAACTCGCTGACGTAGAGCGCCGCCTGGGTCATACCGACAAGGTCAAAGGCATTCTGCAGCAGGTGGTTGCCCAGTACCCGGGTACCTCCGCGGCTCAGTTGGCCCAACGGGACCTGCAACGCTTGTAAGCGATGCAGCCGTTTAGAAGAAACCCGCGCTTGTCGCGGGTTTTTTCGTTAGAATCCACGCCCTTTTATGAAACACGCTTCCTGGGGTTGACGCGTTGGCGCAATCCCTTGAAGTGCCTGACGGAGGCGGACAGCCTGTTTAGCTGTTACGCCCGTGGCGACTATGCAAGACACATTACGTATTACCGAAGTCTTTTACTCGTTGCAGGGTGAAACGCGCACTGCTGGCCTGCCCACTGTCTTTGTACGGTTGACCGGCTGCCCATTGCGCTGCCAGTACTGTGACAGCGCCTACGCCTTCAGTGGCGGCACCGTGCGCACCCTCGACGACATCCTGGAACAGGTTGCCGGCTACCGGCCGCGCTACGTCTGCGTGACGGGCGGCGAGCCCTTGGCGCAACCCAACGCCATCCCATTGCTCAAGCAACTGTGTGACGCCGGCTACGAGGTCTCACTGGAAACCAGCGGCGCCCTGGACATCTCTGCGGTCGATTCGCGCGTCAGCCGCGTCGTCGACCTCAAGACCCCGGACTCCAAGGAAGCCCACCGCAACCGCTACGAGAACATCGACTTGCTGACGGCCAACGATCAGGTCAAGTTCGTCATCTGTTCTCGCGACGATTATGACTGGGCCACCTCCAAGCTGATCCAGTATGGCCTGGAGCGTCGGGCGGGCGAGGTGCTGTTCTCGCCCAGCCATCACGACCTGAACGCCCGGGAGCTGGCGGACTGGGTAGTGGCGGACAACCTGCCGGTGCGCCTGCAATTGCAGCTGCACAAGTACCTGTGGAACGACGAGCCGGGGCGCTGATCAGGCGGCTGCGAGACGCGTTCTACCCACCGAATTACCGTTCAAATGCGTTTTTTCTGATTTATTTAAAATAAGGTGTTGAATAATCCTTAGAAATCAGTATTATACGCGCCACCACACAGCGGGTCGTTAGCTCAGTTGGTAGAGCAGTTGGCTTTTAACCAATTGGTCGTAGGTTCGAATCCCACACGACCCACCATTTTTGAGACCAGTTGACGCTGGAATCAAATCTTAGAATCAGAGGTTCTAGCTCTGATAGAGGCGGTTTTACGGTTTTGGAAAGTGTTACAGCACTTAGATATCGCCGTAGACATGCAGCCGTCTGAGGCGAACAGTAGTTTCGGTTCGTCATGATGTCAATGTGCATAGGCTTTGCGATGCGCATTCCGGGGTATAGCGCAGTCCGGTAGCGCGCCTGCTTTGGGAGCAGGATGTCGGGAGTTCGAATCCCCCTACCCCGACCATATTTAATGAAAAAGGCGTCTTTATGACGCCTTTTTTTGTGCCTTGAGCAAAGTCGTACCGTTCGTCTGGAAAAAATCCGGATTTCGACCTGGTTCTTTATTCCGGGCATGCGAAAGCCTCTGGCCAACCAGAATTCCCTATAGCCAGTGCGCTTTGATTATGAGCGTACTAGGGCGATGCTCTGGAAAATGATGAGCTTCGCATTGAATGCTCAGTTGAGGTGCGTTTCCTGAATGTGCCGACACCAAGCCCGCTCGCCATTAGCGTCAATAGTAGACTCTGCTCTACTTGATCTACTGGTGGGTCCATAGAGCATGTCATTGACTCGCGATGCAGTTGCGCAGATGCGAGCTCGAGAGCCTTCTGTAGCGCGCTTCGGCCAGTCGACTTGGTCCGCCGATCAATACTGACCTCTGTGCTGCTAGATTGTTGTGGAGCTGGCAGCTTCTTGGGCTCTGGTTGAGCGGTTTCCTGTGAATGCACACCTATTTTGGCGGGTAAGGGGGCAGAGGGTTTGCCACTTGGATCAACCCGTGTCACTCGGCTCAGAGCGCCCTGAGCCCGACTCCGCTCATGTAGAACAGCACGCATATGGTCGTAGTCCGCCTCTATGTAATTCATCGTTGTCGCTAGATTCGAATGATTCAGCAGGCTTTTCGTGAGATGAATGTTTCGCTCAGGCTGCTTCATCAAGTCTGTTGCTAATGTGTGCCTGAAGCGGTGAGGGGTCATGCGCACGCCGATCTTATCGGTGAGCTTGCCGTACATTGACTCCACCTGGTCGATGTTCATTTCCTTGCCATGGAAGTGACGAGAGAATCTGTTGACGTTGAACAGCTGATCGTCTGGTGAAAAACCGATTTTCTCGGCCTCCCCCAAGATCCTGGATAAGTGTGGAGCGAGTCCTTCCATAATGGGGAGGAAAAACTCCCGATGGGTCTTCTCTGTTTCACCGCGGACCAAGATCATCTGGCTGTCCCAGTCGATATCTTTGTAACGCAGGCACAGCAGGGCATTCAGACGTATGCCTGTGTAATAAAACATCTCGAAGACGCTGAGCCAGAACCAGGCAGGTGTGATCTGGCTACGTTCATGCGTACAACGTTCTTGGCCTACAAGGGATATGAGCCAGTTGCGTGCTCGTTGGATGGCGTCTCCATTGATTGTCTTGCTGGCTCGCTTTGGTGGGATAACGCTGGTTTTCTTGAATGGGTTGATCGTGGTATGGGTCATCAGGCCGTGTTCTATGGCGTAGCCCCAAACAGTTCGAAGGTGATTTGAATAGGTGTTCCAGCTGCGTTTGGATAATCCGTTCTCAAGGACTTTTTTTCGCCATGTCAGAACCGCACGATGATCGATCTCCTCAACTGAGGCCGTTCGGAAATGCTTGAGTAGTGCTTTGGTCGAGGCGCGATAGATCTTTGCACTGGCAGGCCGCAGATCATGGGCAAAGATGTATTCCTCCGTCAGATTCGAGGGCGTCGTCATTGTGGCGGCTCCGTTGCTTCTGACTTCAAGGACAGGCTGATATTGTCGAAAGGGACCTCAGAGAAGATTGTTCGCGGGTCTAGTAGTAAGTACCCCTTGAGCTGCTTGGATTTTCGAGGTCCAACAACGTCACAGGTCCAAATATTCAAACTCTTATGCGTTTTTCGATGAAGTTTCTGTTTCTCGAAACTACGTTGAACCAGCTGCCAGGCGCTGACTTGCTGTACTTTGGCTTGCTGTTCGATATGGGGGAATTCAAGGACGTAGCGTTTGAAAATTCCAGGCGTTACCAGCATAGCGGTCCCTGCTACGGTATGAACCAGCGCTTTGGTATCGTTGATAATGATGGTCCGGGATGCGATGCCTTTCTTAAGCCATTCAACAAATCCCTGACCGATCTCGGTGTTATTGCTAGGCATCGGAGTGACTTCTTCGATTATTGCTAAAGGCGCACCTCCTTGATTGGAGGTTTGGGAAGGCTGGATTTCATCCAGTTTCGGAGGCGCGGTATGTGCCGCTGAGACCGCTTTGTTTTTGGTGTCTTCTGATGGCTCATTGATGTTACCAAGGAGCGCCAGTAGCTCGTCAAATTCATCTGTACTGCTCGAGGAATGCTGAGGTAGTTCGAACGGTGATGGCTGTGCCGGTGCTAAAGGCGCCGGCACAGGGCTGGATTGAATTTCCGAAGGCAACTTTTTGGCCGGTGTGGCGACGGTATTTTCAGCTGCAGAGTCTTCTACCGGGTTGCCAGCTTCTACCTCAAGAGTCCCAGCGTAAGCTGTGGGCCGATCACTTGGATCATTCCAGATCAGTGCCGGTGAGAGCTTCAGCAGGGTGAAGGTGTTTCGCCAGCCACGACCATTGTCTATCGTGGCTTTCCAGATTGCCTTGTCTTGGGCATTGGTTTGGATTACCCCCTGATCTTGCAGCATGTTGAAGAAAGGCGCATTCGTACTGGGTACACCTTCAACGCCTTTGGTCAGCAAATAGGCTCGCAATTGATCAGCAATAGGCTTGCTAACCAGCCAAAGAGCATCCTGTGTCAGCCATCCATCTGACGGTCCATCGGGTTGATTCAGTTTGAATGTATCTCGGACCAGGTGACGCAACCCATCTGCTAATTGACGCTGCAAAGACTGTTTGGGCGCGGACAGCGCGCGGGCTGGATTTCCACCGAGCTCCTGTGCGACGGACGCCTGATCGGCCTTGACCACGATCTCTCCCAAAATGCCGGCATGTTCGTACTGACCAGCCAAAATGAAGATTAACTGCGACCACACTTCGGGGAAATTACTGAGCCAATCTAAGATTTCTGAGGAGAGGATCTGCGCGTAGATCAGTGCGGCAGCGGCTCCGTGAAGTTGGTAGTTGCGTCCTTTCACGTAACGGAATCGATAGGGACGATCGATTGGGCCGTGCCACGGGTGCCAGGTTTTACCTCCTGCCAGCTCGACGTGCACGTCGACGGCGATCTTGCCGAGGTCGTGTATCAGAGCGCCGTAAGCCGCGGCGGCAGTCCAGGCCTCAGCCTGTGCTGATTGAGACTCCGGCGGTGCGCCTATAGGAAGCAGGTAGCTCTGTCGAATTTTCAAGGCATAGGCGACGATTTCAAGCCCGTGATCCAGCATGCCGCCAGGGTGTGCATGATGGTGGTTTTGCGAAGCAGGGAGCTGCTGGACCAACTCCGCGTAGCGCTCAAGTGGACGCCTATAGAGCTCGACAAACTGTGAGCGAGATAACGATGCGCGCTGCCAAATGTTCTCCAGTAGTTTCTGACGGCGCGGCGATGCCAGTAGTGCTTGGCTAGAGGCCGGCTGTATAAAACCGTTAGGGGAGGGGCTTTGGGCGGGTAGCGCTTTATTGCGGCGGAAAATAGAGAACATCGCCTGCTCCGTAAATGATTCATGGGGCAGGCTTTTCTCCTATCAAAGGGGGGGCGAGCAAGGGGAAAGGATCACTGGTTGCCTCGGGTATTTCTTTTGGCGAAGAGCCATCTTTCTATGGTGGTGACGGAGAAAGGAATGCAGAATTATCGTCGTTTCGGTCTAAGGGCCAGCCCTTTCAAGGTCTTTTCGTCTTGGCAGCCTTGATTATCCGGTCCGTTGAAACATGCGCATTCACCGCGGTGCCTTTAACCCATGTTTTGGGCTTGGGTACCTTGGGGCCACGGGGGCTTTTCGCAACTTGTTTAGGTTGGATATTTCTGGCAAGCGCCAATAAGTGCTGAGCCAGTTTTTCCAACGGAATGACAGGAAAATGTTCCGAGGGCAGCGCAATCTGCATTCCCTCATATCCACTCCTGACCTGAACCGCTAAATGGTAAATCGAGGCTTCCCATCCTTCAGGCTGGGTATCCCGATGAGCTTGTTCAACACTGCGTTTGAGAACAGCCAGGACGTTGTAAGCCAATACCGCCGTTGCAAACCCCAGTAAGGCAGCCTTTGGGCTGCCAAGGGTTTCGATCTCACTTTCCAGGATCGCTTCCAGTCGCTGGAACATACCTTCAATGCTCCAGCGGCGGCGATACAGTTCGGCGATCTGTTGCGCACTGACGCTCTCAGGCAGGTTGCTCCAGAACATCAAGCTGCTGTCGCCGGAGTCCGTTGGCGAATGAAGCGTCAGTTCGACACGCCGACATTGGTAACCGCCTTTGACCTGGATGATCTGCTCACGCACAGTGCCAGTTTCCACAGGTACTGGCTCTTGCCACTCACCCTCTTGAATCAAGCGTGGATGCTTGGCTTGCTGACGAATGACAAAGCAAGTTTGGACTTGCTCACAAGCCTCCATAACCGGGAGCGTGCAATAAAGCCGGTCAGCCAGCCACACTTGGCCTGGCTCGGCATTGGCCAATAAAGGCAGCACACAAACGCGCTCGCTTGCGTAGGCATCCTCACACGCCTGAAGGTCGACGACCTGATCCAGATCGGGATCGTATGCAACAACCGAAAAACCGGGACGAGCGGCGCCGCGCTCGTTGCGTAAAGCTCCCAGACGTTTTTCAGTGGATGCCAGGTGATTACCGTCCACTACCCGAACCTGCCAACCCGGCAGCATCGCCGTGCAGCCCAGCTCCCGGATGGTTGGAGCCAGGCGCTGTGCACAGCCCGTAATCAGGGCGCGCAACAGAGCAGGCTCGGTACGACTGATCTTGTCGTAGAGAGCCGCCAGGCTGACCGGAAGGTCCTCCAGTTGTCGCGCGGCGGCGTGCAGAGATGGCTTCAAGCCCAATGAAACAAGGGACATTAGCTTGATGATGGTCGAGAACAATAGCTCACGAGAATACTGCCGTTGCCGGTGTTCTTCGAAAACCTGATCAATCCACTCGGGGGCAATAGCCTGCTGCAGCGCCAGTTTGGCCATGACACTGGCAGGTGCTTTTTTTTCGAAACGCGCTAGAACTTCCGCCCACATCGTTTAGGTACCCCCTGAATGAATTTCAGGGGATTTTACAGAAGACCTTGAAAGGGCTGGGTCTAAGGGCACGGGGCCGCAGATCGACTATGTGAGGAAAAAATGATGGTTTCACTTCGCTACGCTACGAAATCAACCTCAGATAATGTTTGGGCACTTTGTGATTTGATACGTGACAATAAGTGTGATGAGATCATTCTTTTTGCTAGTGTAGGGAATGATCTTGATGATGAGGAAGCAAGGTGGGACAACAACCTTCCTCTGGTTGTCGCCTTAGCTAAATATATTATTCCTCACGTTGATAGCGTCTTGATCATTTTTGATGGAGTGTTTCTAACCGCTGCGCGTTCCGCTCGTTATGGTGAAGTACGTGAACTGCTGGATGTAGCTATTGCGTCTGACAAGGTTTATTACTCTGGGCAGAGAGCCCCACTTACTAGCGAAATGACTCCTGACGAGGCTGTTTCAACTCTTATTAATTTAGGTTCTATCCAACCGTTGACGGTTGAGTCCAGAGCTGAATACTTTTCTTTGCTTAGTAATTTTACAGAAGACGAGTTAGTTGAAGTTTATTCGACTCGCGAGATGCGTTGATGAGATTGGACCTTTTTCCCGCTGAAAGCGGCCCTTTCGGGTAAGGCTTTTACCCTTGTGAACCATTCCATTCGCTTCTACAAAACCTTTTACCTTTTGGGCCATTTTTGTTGTGAAAGGGGGGCATCTGGTGCTGAAGGCAAAGGCCGTTTGTCTCATGATCTTGCAGCATAGAAAAATCGGTATTATAAGTAATGTCAAATCGCCCCTAGACCGGGTAAGAAGGAGACGCACCATGACCGCACAGACCTCTCAGGGAGTAGCAAGTCGCTTAGGCTATGGCCTGGGTCAGGCTGCGCGCCTCGTTTGGTGCAGTCAGAACCGTACCCTGCGTTGGGTCAAGCGTCTGGTTGTGGCTGCCGTACTCCTATATTTTTCTGCAGACATTTTCAGCGGGATTATCAGCGTTGCAGTATTTACCTTGGTTTTGGGTGGAGGGCTCTGGGCGTTGAATCACAGACCTACGCCTCGCAGAAACCAGATAGAGTATGGTCAATGCTATGGCCCCGATGGCTATGGGTACTATGTTGCTGGTCAACGTGTAGACGACGATGATTAAGGGTCTCATATCAATGATATGAGACCCTTACGTTACATAACGCTACGTTTGACAGTATTCACCCCTTCCTGACCTGCCTTTTGAACATCTTTTGTTCCGCTGGTAAGGCCTTCCAATGCTTTTCCTGCGCTCACCCCTGCCCATCCCAGCGCGCCCATCCAAAACACTGGCAGGATGATGAACATCGAGCCCATCACGAAGTTTAAGATTGCGTCCTGGGTGGCAGTGTTCAAACCCATCACAGGATCAAATGATAAATGCGGAGAACCGGCTCCATATAAAGCGTCCAATATCGTGGTATCGACCCATCTAGCCAGTTGAAACCAAAAGTCCACGAATATCAGAGCGAAAAAAACAACGGACATAGTCATGGCCACTTTTAGTTGGTAAGCCCCGACGATTAGCACCAAGGGAATGCAAATCACCATCGCCATTTTCAAGAACGCCATGACCATCGGTAGCGCCTGGCGAACCATGTCCATCGCTGGAAAATAGGCCATAGATCCTAATGCAACCCCGAGAGTCCCCGCTGCCCGGGCTGCACCATTCCACACAGTTCCGTCGATTTGTCCCCCGTAGTCCGTATAAACATCCCCTTTCACCTGGTTCGACGGCGAGACCAGTTGCCGGACAAGCGAGTCAGTGACTTCGTCCGGGGACAACCACTTTGCCCAGCCGAGCATTTTGGTCATGAGGTCCGGCGACACTTGAGCCTTGATACGGTCCCGCAGTCCCACTCCGCTATCTGACCACCATTGTTTGCAAGTTGGATAGCCCCCACCTCCACCCACTTGTGGTAAACCCACATCACGAGATGCGTTATAGGGCCATGATGCCCTTGGAGTTTTGGAGTAGTCCGTGTCGTAATAACCCGAGGTGTTCAATAAATAGTGCGAACCAATCCAGCTGAGTTCCTGCGCAAAACGAGGGTCATTCCCTTGCGCTCCCAATTCGGGTTGGCGCATGAATAATCTGGCACGGGAGGGTCCATAGCAATCGTGCGTAAAGTCGCCAATTTCCTGAGCCAATAGCGGGTTGTTGATCTTGGTGTTGCTAACTTCCATGCGTACTTGCCGTAAATCAGTCCCGCAGGGAATTGCTGCTACAGCGCCATTGGTTAATCCCTTTGATAATGCATGCATTAATGCCCACCACATGGGCATCTGGGCACTCTTTCCTGCCAGTGAGCTGAATGTTGTGTTCCAGCCTGTGTCTGTGGGTTTAGGTAAGTTGTATTGACATTGCTGAGCTCTACTCTGGTCAAATGCCAAGGTATCAAAACTCACATTGACGGCTGGTACAGCGAAGAATGCGACTACGATGTAGCCAACGTAGATATTGGTTTCGATACGTGCCAGTGAGAGAACGCCTTTGTTGCCCTCATCGGCCCCCTCACCACGGACTTTCAGCCACTCTCGAATAACGATGATGCAGAAGGGGAGGGCGAATAGACCGGTATCTGAAATCATCGCCCAGATACCATTGTTGATGATCCAACCGACCAACGTCAGGTAGTACTCTAAATAGTCATTGGTGTAGAGCGTCACAGAACACCCCCTGCCTGATACAGCACCTTGCTCAGTTCAACCATCAGAAATAATAAGATCACCATTATCTCGATCTTCAACAGGCCTTTGCGCCGTTTCGAGCGTTCTGAGTTCGATAACCGTACCTTGAATTTGAACCAGGCAACGGTCAGTGCGATATAAAGCATTAGGCGCCAGGTAAAGAGCGGCCAATAGTGGTCGGTGCGCCAGGCTTGCCATTGCTCGGCGCTGTCGAACATGTTCATCAGGACAGCGCTGAGTAGGACTACGAGGGCGGCAGTCGCGAGCAAAACACCCAGAACAAGCAGAATGCTCCTCCCGGTTCGTCGAACCAGCGAACGGTTGGGAGCGGCGACAGGCTCCTGTATTTCGGTCATGGCCTTTCTCACTGTTTGTTCTGGGCGGGTGACTGCAACTGGTCCAATCGATTCGTTTCTGGGGCTCCCGGGGACACGCCACGAGAGTCTTCTGCCCGTGCTTTGCTGCGTTCAATGATGGTCAGAGGCGAGTTCTTCGCGAGCTGCTGACGCATGTCCAGTTCCATTTTGAGGTTGCCGATCTCCTGTTGCAGCGAGGAGCTCTGCTGGCCGACTGCCTGGACGGCGAGGTCATTAGCCGCGACGTTCGGTTCCCGACTGCCTGCCATCAAGGTGCGCTGTAGGGTCAGAGCTTTCTCCAACACATCGGACAACGCGACTTCGGAGGCAAGCCGGCGAGCGAGTACGTCCTGGTCGCGCTCATCCTTGAGTGCTGCTACAACGCCTCGGGTGATGGGTAACGAGTTGCTGCTCGCTGCTTCCAGGTTTTCTAGCGACAGCGTTTTGCTTCCGCTCAGCAGTTCCTGCAGGGCCTTCAGCTTGGTGTCGTACGTTTCCTGGATCAGCGGCGTGAGGCCGACGCCTGCGGCTGTCACCGTTTTAGGGCAACTGTCACAGGTCTGCTGTTGTTGTTCACCCAGGACACGATTGGCAAAGGTGGTGGCTTCCTGGGGCGATGACCAGACATTGCACACCATGCCGTTGTTGCAGTTCGCTTTACTGATGGATGCGGTGTCGCCGGCCGCGCGCTTGTTCAGAAGGTTGTAGCCCGCCTTGGTGACGTCGCCTACGATACGAATTGGCTTCTGACCGGAACCACCTGCTCTATCACCACCAACCCAAGTGACGCCATCGTTTCCACCTTTCTTTTCGACTTGTTCCACCGCCGACACTGCGTCTGTGTTGGATGTTAGCGCCTGACTCATAGCCTGACCTTCAGCAAGCTTGCCCCAGCCCATTTGGTTACCGGCGATATCCGCCATCTTTTCGCCAATGGCGCGGCAGGTGCCTTTGGAGCGGTCGAAGTCCAGGCGGGCCTGCAAAATGCCGTTGGTGATGAGGTTGTATAGCGCCGGGTTCGCACGTTGAAGAATCAGTGCCGGCAGCGAAGCCACGGCGCTGGTGGCGCTCTGTACCACCGAGCTCATGATGTTTTTGAAGCCGGAAGTGGCACCATTCAATTGGTTTTCAAGGGTTGTGCTCAGGCTCATGTTTCCGCAGATTAGATTGGTATTCCAACCGCCTCCCACAGAAATACTATCCATGTTGCCTGCGCTCCCCATGGTGACTGCGTTGCCGCCGCCAATGCTATACAGCACGTTGTCCCCAATGACGCTTCCGGAGGAGGAGACGTTGATTGGATCAGCAGAGAGCGCTATTGCACTGCTGAGGCTGCAGGCGAGCCCTATCGCCAAGGTAGTGAGTTTCATGCTTTGCTCCGATCGCTGTTTCATTGGAAGTCCGTACTGCCGAGGAAGGTCTGTCCTCGACGCTGGCAACACGAATAAGGGCGCCAGAGTGCCCAGGCGTAGCCGCCATCCTGCGCATCGATGTTCGGATCGATGGTGGGAAAGGTTGCGCAAGTCGGGTTGAGGACTGGGGTGAGCTCTTGCCACTTACCAGTGGAGGCGTCACCTTCGCGTAGCGGCCCTGCGGGCCAGTAACCGGGGTAGGGAAGGGCGAGCATCGGCAAGTAGACATGGACCTGGCCTGGGCGGGTAACCACGTCGCCGGCACGCTGCGCAATAACTGCGCCCGTTTTGTAGTCGTCAGTCTGGTTAAGGAAGCCGCTACGCGGGTAGACGTTCCCCCAGCTGCTTGCTGAGAGCAGGCTACCGACTTCGCGCATGCCCGGAATGAGTGCTTCGGGGTATACGGATTCCGGGACGCCGTATCGCCAAGCAATGGGGTCAAGGGTGCTCAGAAAGTAAGGCACAAGCGGTAAGGTTGCGCCTTTGCATACATAGCCCGAGGCGCTGGCAAACTGACTCAACGCCGCACCACCTGGATGGCCGATGACATCGGCTTCCTTAAATTTGATGATGTTGTTCTCTGCAACGTGATTGGTAGTGCCGTCGTTGCCCGCTTGGGCCATCGGATTCGGGGTGCCAAGAGGTGACATCTCTATCCAAGGGTTCATCCCGGTATTCGCATATGCAGACACCACAGCGTCCGGTACGTAGTGACGAACCTTGGTCGAGGTTTTGACTTTGCATCCGAATGGCGTGCAGAGCAGCCAATAGCAGATGCCGACCACTTTGTACTCCAGGCAGGTTGGTGACAGGGTCGAGGCAATAATCGCTGCCGAGTTGATCGCAGCCGATGCACTGAATGACAGGCTGAAAGTGATAGCCAGCGACAAAGGCCGGATCGCAAAACGTGAGCGTCTCATCGTGACAGGCTCCGTGCTCGTTCAATCAACGCGACGGCTTTAGCTGCGTCAGGCTCGCCGTACACGACGTAGCGACGATCTACGACCACGGCTGGGAGTTTTTCGACTCGCAGGCTCCAGGCGTCTATGACGCCCTGCTGGGCTTGGGCCAACTCGTTTTGCAGATGCTTCCCTGCAGGGCTGACAAGGTAGCGTTGAATGGCCGCTTCTGCCTGGCGTGGATCGGCGGGTAGTTGGTTGGAAAGTTGTTCTTCAAGGCGCTGCTGATCATCCAGGAAGATGACGCGAGCGCCAGAAGGTGCGGATACTGGATGTGCTCGGTTTGTAATGACCCACGTCTCCGCGTGGGACGCAGTTGACAAGAACAGTAGCAGTGAAAACAGCCAGCGCCGCGTTTCGCTAATGTGGGTAAGGATCTGGAGCATGGCACCGTACCTGATATGGATTCAGGTACAGAAGACCGGATGGCTGTCTTGAGCGCAGTAAGAAATAGGAATTTGGAAGCTTTGGGTATTTGAGAGCGACGAATTCGTGTGGGTTGGATTAGAGATGGCACTTGGTCGGCTCAAATTGACGACGCAGTGAGTACGCAGTTAACTGGCTATCCACACAGCAAGAGTTCAAGCCAAGTTTATGAGGCGACCCTTCTTGGCCCCATCGCCGCCGATGGTCCACAGTACGCCAGTCGGACGAGTCTCGCCACCGCCCCACGACATAACGAAAAATCACTTCTATTGAAGCTTCGGGCGACATCAACGGCAAAATGCTCGCCCTGCCGATATCGTCAGCGGGTTTGGTCGTGCTGGAGAAAACAACCTCAAGATTCGAAGGCTTTATCTTTATCCTTGGGCAGGCAGTAGTTTGTGCTGTCCTGCTTGAGATCCTTCACGATCAAATGTTGCAAACGGAGCGCCTGCTGCACAGCTTCAATGTCATCTTCGATGACGTTAAGGATAAGATAAAAACCTATCCTCCGAGACCGTATTGCTGTTAAAGACCATCCTGCCGATTGCGTTTTCGGTGCTCTACGTAGTGCCTAATTTCCGCAGCCCATGAGGCTTTTGTGACACGTTCGTAGTCTCATTTAGCTACGCCCAAACGATTCATCCGCCTGTAGCGGTCAAAGCCGCTTTTCATAATAGGAAGATATGCATTTTTATAAAAAATCTCTAGATGCTCCAGGTGGGATACGAGTTGATTTCTGATGGTCGTATGATGCATTCAGCGTGCTCTGCCAATAAAGCTAAACTTTAAATAGTTGAACTCACGAGCTCTACGAGAGGCCTTACAGATATGTAATATTCGCGGCAGCTTCCTGAAAGGCATCACTGGTTATCCTCTAGTCAGAAGTAAGTGAGCACTAGGAGAAAATCATGAAATTATTAAAAGTTGTTTTTGCCGCTTCCATCTTGACCATGTCTTCTTTGGCCATGGCTGAAGGAGGTGGTGACCGTGTTTATGGTCGAATGATGCAAGAGAACCAGAAGGCGATGGAGCAGTACGCCTTAGAAAACGGAAAGGCGACACCTGAAGTTGTTCATTATGAATACGGAATGAACCTCGATGTCCAGAAGGTAATCAGTACCACTCAAGCCAATAAAACCTGTGGCGTAGCCCCTTCGCGCATGACCTATGAAGATTCGGCGGGCAAGCTCAACACCTTGGAATACAAGGTTATGGGTACTAACTGCCCTCACGGAAGTTAATTAGCGTTAGCCCTGACTGCGCAAGGTTGTTCGGTATGTTTTGAGCCTGCTTGCTGTTCGCTGACACAGAAGTAATTTTCAGGTCACGCTGGAGTTATCTATTGTATGAAATTATGTCTGCCGGCACGTAGGAGAAATCCTCACGTGCTGGTGGCTTTTATAATTATAAAAAATATTTCATAAAGAAACTCTGCCAAGCTAAAGCCTGGAGTGTTAAATGAACAATAAAAGCATTTATGGTCTTTCTCTCATTTCCCTTGGCATGAGCATGGGGCAAGTTGCAGTAGCTGTGGAGCAAAAGCCTGAAGGGTTCATTGAGGGGAGCACCTTTAGTATTCTCAATCGGAATCTCTATCTCAATCGTGATTATCGAAAGGGTCAATCAAGCCCCACGGGCAATGGTTACTCAGCCGAATGGGCTCATGGCATCATTGGCCGATTCGAATCAGGCTTTACTCAAGGTACCGTAGGCTTCGGCATTGATGCGTTTGCAATGGAAGGCCTCAAGCTCGATTCAGGTGATGGTCGCTCGGGAGCCCGTAGCTCAGTCGATGTCTTGCCGCACAATAGCAAAGGCCAACCTGAAGACTCCTACTCAAAAGTAGGCGGGGCCGCAAAAGTGCGTTTCCTGGATACAGTCGTCAAGGTAGGCGACGTATTTCCATCGACGCCTGTCGTTGCCTATGGGGATTCCCGACTTCTCCCGGAGAGTTTCCGGGGTGCAACGTTCACTAATACCAGCATCAAAGGCCTGACCCTTCAGGGGGGCCGGCTGCATGCGATGAGCCAACCCAATTCCAGTAGCATGCGTGACGGCTTTTCAACTTTTTACGCCGGTGTAGTAGATGCTCCATGGATCGCTTATCTAGGGGGCGATTACACGGTCAATGAACACGTAGGTGTGAGTCTTTACACCAGCCAATTCAAGGATGTGTGGAACCAATACTACGCGGGCACCACATTGAGCTATCCACTCTCAGAAAGCGTATCGCTAATTGGCGGCTTTAATTACTACCGAGCGGTTGATGAGGGTGAAAAACTTCTGGGAAGCTTCGATAACAAGATCTGGAGCGGCAAGACCGGGGTCAAATTCGGAGCGCACGCCGTGACCGTTGGTTACCAGCGCAATAATGGTAACGACGACTTTGACTACCTTCGCCAGTCCGACTCAATTTTTTTGGATAACTCCATTCAGTACAGCGATTTCAACTCACCGAAAGAGCAATCCTTGCAGCTGCGCTACGATCTAGATATGCAGGCTTTCGGCATCCCCGGTCTGAGCTTCATGACCCGCTACGCTAAGGGTTGGGATGCGGACTATTCCAACGCAAACAGCGTGTACATGCGTCGCGGAGCGGACGGTGCCCCATTGCAGGACCAAAAGCGTTGGGAGCGAGACATCGAGGCTAAGTATGTCATCCAGTCAGGCTCACTGAAGGACATGTCTTTACGTGTCCGCCAAGCAACGACACGAGCTACCGATTTCGAATCTGATTTGGACGAGGTCAGACTGATTGTTGAATATCCACTGCAACTCCTTTAACGGGCATTAGCCATCGGCATCAACTGTCCGGTATCCCCGATACACCCCGTCTCCTTGTTTCTCCTTTGGTTTGGAGACGGCTTAGGCGCCCTAGTGGCGCCTTTTTTTGTGGATTGAAGAAACTGTTGGTATATCCATCCCGGCGGCGAGCGTCCCTGGGGTTGTATGGCTGATTGGAACGTGTGAACATACTCTCAATATAGGTAGGGGGGGTATGGTATGGGTCATATGAGATCAAGCAAAGACAATCTTCTTAAGCGTGTAAAGCGAATCGCTGGGCAAGTCCAGGCGATTGAGCGAGCACTCGACTCTGATGATGACTGCTCGAAAACCCTGCTTTTGGTCGCTTCTGCCCGTGGCGCTATCAATGGGCTGATGGATGAAATTATCGAAGACCACGCTCGTGAACACGTTGCGAATCCGACACTCAGCAACGAAGAAAGAGCGAAAGGCGTCGATGAGCTTCTCGAAGCCATTCGCCGCTATTCCAAATAGGATTTGCCCAGATGAGTAATTCGTACACCGACTATTCCCACGACCATATGTTCCTGGGGAAATCACATGAAGAAAACGCCAAGCGAACCTTGTGGGTAGTGGCTCTGACCGTCGTAATGATGGTTGCTGAAATCACCGCAGGTTATCTCACTGGCTCAATGGCGTTGCTTGCTGATGGATTTCACATGGCAACACACGCTGGAGCACTTGGCATAGCCGCAGCTGCTTACGGTTACGCAAAAAGACATGCCTCAAATGCTCGCTACAGTTTTGGAACTGGCAAGGTTGGAGACTTGGGTGGCTTCGCATCTGCTCTGATTTTGGGACTGGTCTCTTTGGGAATTGCCGGAGAGTCGCTATTTCGTCTCTTTCAACCGACTCAAGTGCAATTCGGGACAGCGACTCTTATCGCAATTGTCGGATTAGCAGTGAATGTGGTGAGCGCGCTTTTGCTGTCTGGCGGTCATAATCATCACCATGGGCATGACCACGGCCAAGATGAATCTCACCATGCACATGGTCATGACAATAATCTGCGCTCTGCTTATATTCACGTCATTGCAGATGCACTGACTTCGGTTCTGGCCATCGCAGCACTGCTTGCTGGTCGTTACCTTGGTTGGGTCTGGCTCGACCCTGCAATGGGGATTGTGGGTGCAGTTGTCATCGCACGCTGGGCTTGGTCGTTGATGCGGGTGACTGCGAGTGTATTGCTAGACCAGACAGATGATCATGTCGCTGAAGAGATTCGTGAACTGGTTGAGCGACAGGGAGATGCTTCGATCATAGATCTTCATGTCTGGCAGGTAGGGCCGCAAGCCCGCGCCGCTATTGTGAGTGTTCTAGGCAGCCCAGCAGTGAATGCACAAAACATACGAGAACGGCTTGCGACAGTTCATGAGATCACTCATCTGACAGTTGAGTACCGCACGAAGCCGGGCGCTGTTTCACCCGATCAGGTCGCCGTTCAGGCTTAGCAATGAGCCCGTAGTTCGCATAAGTTCGCCGAGGAATTGACCAATGGCCAAGGACATCGAGAATCCGTGTACTTCTGTCTGCCAGTTGAACAGCGAACTGTGCGTCAGCTGCGGTCGCACCAAGGAAGACATCAGAAAATGGAAACGAATGAAGCGTCCAGAAAAAATGGCCGCTGTACAACGCGCGACCCTGCGTCTGAAAAGCCTGCAAAAAAAGAACTCTCAAACCACTGTAATTTAACTTTTCTACGCTTTCAGCCGAGACAGATGTCCAGATTCGGAAAGGCAAGCTGAGTGGCAACGCCACCCGAACTTAGCACTATCGTGGTCAGATGCGCAGTGCTTGTCAGCAGACGGAGCATGGCGTCATCTCAAATTGTTATTGAGGACAGCGGTACGGGGTTATCCGATTCGGCGCAGGCGCGCCTTTACAGCTTGTTGCTGATCGTCCTTTGCGTATTGCTTGAGAATGAAATCAACATAGCATGTCCCGCTGCATGGCCATGAGCTGGGACCATGCTGTGGCCGAATGGATGAGGTGGGATTAGTTTGCGGGGTATTCAGCAATGACCTGATCTACGCCGGCTTTGGTCAGGCCGATTATTTGGTAGGTCTCATGTACTCCGTCGACTTCCATTCCTGGAGAACCTGCTGGCATTCCAGGAGCAGCGATCCCGAGAAGGTCGTCACGCTTACTCATCGCAATTATTTGCTCAACTGGCACATGACCTTCAACAAACTTCCCGTTGATCATCGCAGTGTGACAAGACGAGAGTCGTGGAGCGACACCTAGATCTTGTTTGACAGCACTCATGTTGGTTTCTACATGATCAATGACGGTGAAGCCATTGGCCTCAAGATGCTGAATCCATTTTTTGCAGCATCCGCAGTTTGCATCTCGATGCACATCGATGGTCAGGGCCTGCGCCGCTTGAGCCGTTGAGCCGATGAACAGCGCAGCGAATGTTGCAATACGCAGAAATCGACTTGAAAGTCGGAAGCTACCTGTCATGAATATTTCCTTTTCCCTTGGAGACGGCGAGATGTTCTACGAAGCAATAGAACCCCACTCAAGCGTTCATGCCGCTGCAAAGGTTACATTGAAGGATCTACTTTAGAGTCGGGGAGCCAACTCCCCGATCATTTGAATTCGTAGGGCTAGTGCTCAAATCGCTCAGAACCACATCCGAATACCAGCTACAAACCGGGCCTCGTTTGTCTTTTCCCCTTCATCGCTGGCTAGGTCAGCCGTCTTACCATATGAGCGATTCCAGCTAACACCAATGTAGGGTGCGAATTGACGAGTAATTTCGTAGCGCAACCGCAGGCCTAGTTCGGTGTTGGCCAATCCAGATCCTATGCCGCGCTGAGGATCATTTTTCCCGTACAAGTTTACTTCGGCGGTCGGCTGCAAGATCAGGCGATTGGTCAACAGGATGTCGTAATCGCCTTCAAACCGAGCTGCGGTTTGACCGTTCTCACCAATATAACCAGTCGCTTCAGCTTCAAAGTTATAGAGGGCCATGCCCTGAATACCGAGCGCTCCCCATGTTTGAGGTGACCCAGGTTTGAAGTCTTGTCGAATGCCGGTGACGACATCCCACCAAGGACCGATGGCGTGTCCCCACAGAGCCTGAAGTTCAGCGTTCTCGGTTACGCCATTGGTACGTTCGCCTTCCGAACGCAACCATAGGCGATCGACGTCACCGCCGATCCACCCTTTTGCATCCCAAGCCAGCGCACTACCGTTGTCAGCGTCTTGGTACTCAAATTTATCCAGGAGGATGAACGAGTTAATTTTTTTATCGTGCACACCATGGCCTGGTAAGTCTGGAAAAGCGGCGGCCCGGTCAGCGTCGGTAAGTACGGGGATTGGGGTTCGGCTTGTGGTAGTCGCCCCTCCATCCATGCTTTCCATACCGTCCATTTGCCCGTTATCGCTGTGATCCATAGCCCCCATCTTGCTATGGTCCATGGCTCCCATTGAGCCGTGGTCCATCTTGGAGTGATCCATCGCGGCATCTTTCGGTTTGGCGGGTTTGGATTTTTGTGCAGTTGAAGACTTTGCGTCCGCACTTGATGGCATCGCCATCGACGGATCCATCTCTTCAGCGGCTTGAGCCATGAAAAAGAATGCTGGACCGGTAGAGACTGCAAGTGCCATCAGCGTTGGGCGTAAAAACTTACTGGTCATGATCTCAATCTGCCTTTTTGGTTTTTTGGTCATGATCCATCGACTCATGGCTCATCTGGCTATGGTCCATCGCCCCGTGATCTAGCTTCGAATCGTTTGCCGTTGCTGGCTTGTCCGTTGCTGTAACAGGAACAGTGGTTGAATGGTCGCTGCCATTTTCCTCTGCCAGCACCGTGGACGAGAGTCCACCCAGCAGGACAGCGGCAAAGAGGCAACCCACGAGGGAATTACGATTTCGGTATGTGCTCACAGATCGTCTCCTTTACTCATCAACCCGTACTTCACGGAACATGCCCATTTCCATATGGAAAAGCAGGTGACAGTGATATGCCCAACGGCCTAAGGCATCAGCGGTGACTCGATAGCTGCGTTTGGTACCTGGTGGCATATCGATCGTGTGCTTGCGCACCATGAACTTGCCGTTCTCGTCCTCAAGGTCACTCCACATGCCGTGAAGGTGGATGGGGTGTGTCATCATGGTGTCGTTCACCAAGGTGATGCGCAGACGCTCGCCATACTTCAGGCGCAGCGGTTCGGCGTCAGAGAATTTGATGCCGTTGAACGACCACGAAAACTTCTCCATGTGACCGGTCAAATGAAGCTCGATGGTACGATTTGGCTCGCGGCCGTCAGGGTCTTGGAAAGTGCTTTTCAAGTCGGAGTAAGTGAGCACTCGACGACCATTGTTCCGCAAGCCTATGCCCGGATCACTTAGCTTTGGCGTTGGATTCATGGCTTGCATATCAACCAGGGGATTGTTGGTTTCAGAGGCAGGGTGTGTCTGCATTTCTCCACCCATACCACCCATGCCAGCCATCCCTGACATATCACCATTGCCCATCCCAGCCATCTTGCTGTGATCCATGCCCGCCATGTTAGTCATGTCACCGCTGTCCATGCCGGTCATCCCGGTCATGTCACTTTGGTCCATACCGGTCATCTTGCTGTGGTCCATGCCCGCCATGCCCGCCATGCCGGACATGTCACCTGGTGTCTTCTCTGCGCCGCCCATACCAGCCATGCTGCCATGGTCCATACCAGCCATACCGCCCATCCCCATGTCATCCATAGTGACGATTGGACGTGGATCTATAGCAGGTACCTGAGCAACTAGCCCTTCACGAAGAGCGAGGGTTCCGCGTGCATAACCCGTCCGATCCATAGACTGGGCGAAGATGGTGTAAGCCTCTTCACTGGCAGGCTCTACGATCACGTCATACGTTTCAGCTACGGCGATGCGGAATTCGTCAACACTCACTGGGTTGACGTGTTGGCCGTCGGCGGCCACAACGGTCATTTTCAAACCAGGAATGCGGACGTCGAAATAGCTCATCGCCGAGCCGTTGATAAAGCGTAGTCGTAGCTTCTCACCCGGCTTGAAAATACCGGTCCAGTTACCGTTTGGCGCCTGGCCATTCATGAGATAGGTGTAAGTATCTGCGCTGACGTCTCCAAGGTCGGTTGGGCTCATGTTCATTTCAGCCCACATCTTCCTGTCAGCTACTGTAGCTGACCAACCTTGCTTACTGACATCGTCGATAAAATCACCAACGGTGCGTTTATGGTGGTTGTAGTAGCCCGACTGTTTCTTAAGCTTGGCCATGACGCGACTAGGATCTTCATCGGTCCAATCAGTCAACATCACCACATAGTCGCGGTTGTATTGAAAAGGTTCAGGCTCTTTCGAGTCGATAACGATTGGCCCGTAAACCCCTGCCTGCTCCTGTAAGCCCGAGTGGCTGTGGTACCAGTACGTACCATTCTGATGAACCTTGAACTTGTACTCGTACATGCCGTCGGGTGCGATGCCATGGAAACTCAAGCCAGGTACACCGTCCATATTGGCCGGCAGAATGATCCCGTGCCAATGGATTGAGGTGTCTTGGTCCAGGCGGTTTTTTACACGCAGGGTGACTGTCTCTCCTTCGCGCCAACGCAGCAAAGGTCCTGGCAATGATCCATTGATGGTCATGGCTGTTCGCGGCGAGCCGGTAATGTTTACAGGTGTTTCACCAATAAACAGATCAAATTCATTGCCGGTGAGTACGCTCGGCAGACCTGGACTTGTCACCGCCCATACTGGAGTGCGCCAAAGGCCAAAGCCGCCGAGAATGCCACCAGCGGCCAAGCCTTTTACGAATGTCCGTCTAGAGGTTTTGGAATGCATGCCGTTTATTTCCAATCAGTCAAAAGGGAAGCCGTGCGAAACAACCGATCATGAGTTGCCCGGATCAGCTTTGCCCACCGTCACAAAAGACAAACTCTTACGGCAAGCGAGCTCAGAAATTGCCACATTTAAACCACCGCAGTGATTACATTTCTGTCAGCTTGGAGGGCTAGCTATTTAGCAATTCTTGTGATCCATCGCCTTGGCTTTGCTTTCAGCGACGGGATGTTGGGCATTTTGCGTTTGAGCTACTCGGTACGATTCCATCGAATTATTCCTGGCCACTTCCATGCGTGCGAAAGTCCGGTCACCACCCCCTTCAGCCATAGCCAAAGAAGAGACGGTCAGAGCCGCGATGACGAACAAGGTTTTGATAGGGTTCATTTGGGGGGCCTCGGATGATTATTGGTGACCCCTGAATCCACATCAATCGTTGACTCTAGGGGGTGAGCTTGAGGCTCAATAGGACTATAAGACTCATCCCCTGTCAGGAAGCTTAGGCCAATATTACAGTTGTGTCAGGTTGCGATATTTCTCTTGAGATGCAGAGTGATTAGTCCGTAAGGTCTAAGCTATCCAACGACACATAACCTCCATCCACCATCTAAAATTTACCTGTGCGGCGTTGTAAGTTTCCGGTCACTGCACGATGGCGTGGCGTTTTTTGAGTTTTTCGCTGAAATCATACATCGGCTCGGACGCACTACGTTAAGCACTTGAGTGTTCGATAGGTGGGAATTAAATGGCAGCGTAACTAAAGGTGGCCACCGGTGAGTATTAATTTTGACAAAGCGCTTGGCTCCGCAGAAAGAGCATTACGTTTTCGCAGCCAACGAGCTGAGGTACTTAGCAATAATATCGCTAATGCCGACACTCCTAACTTTAAGGCCAGGGACTTGGACTTTTCTGCTGTACTGGCTAGCCAAACAAAAGGAGGTTTGGCTACTCCGTTCTCTTTAAAAACAACAAACCCAAAACATATTGCCGTAAACGAATTAGTAAGTGATATTCACGGCGGTGCTTTGCTTTACAGTACGCCGAACCAACCTTCCATTGATCAAAATACTGTGGATCAACAGGTCGAGGTCGCAAAGTATACGGAAAATGAAATTCATTTCGAAACCGCCTTTACTAGATTAAATGGAGCATTTAAGGGGCTACTTAAAGCTCTGCGAGGTGAATAATAAACTTTACCCAGCGAGGGAATCAGCGCCTCAGGCGCTGATTTGGGAAGGGAAACCGAGTGCTTCGACAGTTTTACGGACTTGCTCTGGGTTTTCACTGCTTTCAACGCTTACCTTACCTGCTGCGCGATCCACGGAAATCATAGCCTCGCTGTCCAGTGACTGAATTGCTTTGGTGATTTTGCTGACGCAGCTACCGCAACCAATGCCTGATACGTTTAAGACGAACATGGTTATTCCTCTTGTGCTGAGCAGTCTATTTTCACCGCAACAACAAGATCAACGTAACCGTCCGGCCAGCACCCTCTCCTGACAGCCCTCCAAATTGGCCAAGATAGTGGACACCATTTTTTAGTGGACACTATCTTGGATACAGTTGCCCCAGCCCGTCGAGCCGGTCGCCGCCCCAACTTTCCGCTGGACTTTAAACGCCAAGTCGTCGAGGCCACCTTCCAGCCTGGCGCCTCCGTGTCATTGATCGCTCGCGAACATGACGTCAATGCCAATCTGGTCTTTCGCTGGCGGCAGCAATACCAAGAAGGGCTATTCGGCCCGGTCAGCCAGAGTGCTTCGTTTTTGCCAGTCCAGGTGATCGAGGCGCCAATGGATCTGCCGCCAGTCTTCCAGCCACAGGCAGAGTGTCATTCCGAGATCGCAGTTGAGGTAGGAAAAGCCAAGTTGCGTATCACCGGAGCACCAGACCCGCAGACGCTGCAACTCGTCTTGCAGCAGTTAGTGCGATGATTGCCCCTCCCGCTGGAACCCGTATCTGGATCGCCGCTGGCGTCACGGACATGCGTCGTGGCTTCGACGGTTTGGCGGCCATGGTGCAGACTCAACTGGAAGCCGATCCCTTCTCCGGTCAGATCTTCGCCTTTCGCGGACGGCGTGGTGACCGGATCAAACTGTTGTGGTGGGATGGCGACGGCTTGTGCCTGTTTTGCAAACGGTTGGAGCAAGGACGCTTTGTCTGGCCGCAAGCAACCAGCGGCAGCGTGTCGCTGACGACCGCGCAGTTGTCGATGCTGTTGGAGGGCATTGATTGGCGCCGGCCAATTCGTACAGCACCCGTCCTCGCGGTCTGACTTGCCGCGCTGAAAAAATCCCCAGTAATATTCGGGCATGACCCTCGTGACCGACTCCCTGCCGAATGATCTTCAAGCCTTGAAGGCGCTGATCGCTGCCCAGCACGCAGAGATTGAGCGCTTGAAGATGATGATCGCCAAGCTGCGTCGTACGCAGTTCGGTCGCAGCTCCGAGCAACTGGAAGCGATGATCGACCAGCTCCAGTTGAGCCTTGATGAGCTGCAAATCAGCCAAGCCGAAATGACACCTCCAGTCGAGCCGGCACCTTGCGCAGTTTCGCGCCGTAAACCATTGCCTGAACACCTACCTCGCGAAACCCACGTTCATCAGCCCGAGTCGCAATGCACTGGCTGCGGTGGGACGCTTCGCCATTTAGGTGAGGATGTGTCCGAAGTGCTGGAGTACGTTCCGGCACGTTTCAAAGTCATTCGCCATGTCCGTCCGAAGTGGGTTTGCCGCTGCTGCGAGCACTTCGCCCAGGTGCCGGCACCGAGTCGCCCGATCGCCCGAGGTCTTGCCGGCCCAGGGTTGTTGGCCCATGTGCTGGTCTCGAAGTTTGTCGATCATTTGCCGTTGTATCGGCAGTCCGAGATCTACGCCCGTGAGGGCGTGGAGCTGGAGCGCTCAACCCTGGCCGACTGGGTTGGCCAGAGCAGTCAGTTGCTGCGACCACTGATCAACGCCCTTGAGCACCACGTCATGAGCGGACACAAAGTCCATGCCGACGACACGCCGATTGGCGTGCTCGCGCCGGGCAACGGCAAGACCAAATCGGCGCGCCTGTGGACGTACGTGCGGGACGACCGACCTACGGGGGACGCGACACCGGCGGCGGTCTGGTTTGCCTACTCGCCGGATCGCAAGGGGCAACATCCCCGCGCGCATCTCAAGCGCTTCAGCGGGATCTTGCAGGCGGACGGCTATGCCGGTTTTGCTCAACTATATGCCACGGGCACCATTGAGGAAGCGGCGTGTTGGGCTCACGCCCGGCGCAAGTTTTACGAGGTCTACAAAGACCTGGCTTCACCACTTGCCGCCGAGGCGCTGCAACGGATTGCGGCCCTGTATGCCATCGAAAGCGAGATTCGAGGGCAACCGCCCAACCTGCGAAAAGTGGTTCGGCAAAGCCGAGCCAGTCCGCTGCTGGAACAACTCCACGCGTGGCTCAACCAGACGCTGACTCAACTGTCGAAAAAATCGGCATTGGGCGGTGCGATTCTCTATGCCCTCAATCGGTGGCAGGCCTTGGTGCGCTATTGCGATGACGGGCGAATTGAGATCGACAACAACGCTGCCGAACGCGCGCTACGTGCTGTCGCGCTAGGCAGAAAAAATTATCTGTTCGTCGGTTCCAACGCCGGCGGCGAACGAGCGGCTGCGATTTACAGCCTGGTGGGTTCAGCCAAACTCAACGACCTGAACCCGCAAGCCTATTTGACACACGTGCTGGAGCGCATCGCCGACCACCCGATCAATCGGGTCGACGAACTGCTGCCCTGGAACGTTTCTCTCGCCTCCACGGAACTCTGCGAGGCCGCCTGATCCATGGTCAAAACTGTTCGCTTGCCAAAACCCGAACCTGATTTGTTGCTACTGCACATTGAATTGAAGTGGATCGAACCTGCCATCTGGCGCCGTGTGGCGGTGCCCGAGAACATCACCTTAGGCAAATTGCACGCGGTGATCCAGATCGCAATGGGCTGGCACGATGACCATCTGCATGAGTTTGAAATAGCTGGTGAGAGTTACGGTATTCCCGACTCCGATGGATGGGGGCCTCCCGTGAACTCGGAGACCCGCAAGACTCTGATCAAAGCGTTGAACGGGAAAAGGACATTCCGCTAGGTCTATGACTTTGGCGATGGCTGGGATCACCGGATCAAAGTCGGAAAGAGAAATCCGATGCCCACTCCGTAGGACATTGAGTCGAAATCCAATCACGATGTTCTCATTGGAAGGGTCTGCAACAGATGTCGATTAAGCTCCTGGCCCACGCCGAACGCCTCTTGGACGCTTACGATAGTCAATCCTTGATGCTTGGAGGCCCAATCTTCTGCCGCTGGGATAGATGCGAAGAAATGCACATGGCAACAGAAGGACTGACGAACGTCGGCCGCCTCCTGCGGCAATACCAGTGACACTGCCACGTCGGCAGGTTCAACAGCCTGTATCTCGCTGGGTGAAACCGTAAGCGAAACGGGTGCTCCAGTTGCAGCGCAATGCGACGAGACGCGAGCTGTACGGCCGATTAACGCCGGGAGCATCAGGGTGTCCAGCGCGCACCAGGCATACAGCCGGCGGTTGTCAATTTCCAAGACATGCGACGTCTCGCGCAAGGTGAGGACATAGCCGATGATGTTCCCATCGTTGTCGTATTCGGTACTGGTGGCTTGTTCGAGCACAGCCGCCACTTGCTCAGCGGGCCAGCCAAGAGTCCTGGCAAGCGTAGTTCGCGAAATCGGGCGTCCCTTGGCAAGTTCACCCAGTAGCGCGACCAAGAACTCCGCAAAACCTTTGGGCCGGTTGGTCGGGGTGAGACGTTCGGCGATCTCGGTAATGTAGCGGGCAAATTTCATGGTGCTCTCCATTCATCCAGCGCAGCAGGACAATTGCTTTACGTCCTTGGTGAAAGTCTGCGCCGCGAGCTTCAGGCCCTCGACCATGGTTAGGTAGGGGAACAACTGGTCGGCCAGCTCCTGCACGGTCATGCGGTTGCGAATAGCCAGCACCGCCGTCTGAATCAGCTCGCCCGCTTCCGGGGCCACCGCCTGCACGCCGAGCAACCGACCAGAACCCGCTTCGGCGACCAGCTTGATGAACCCTCGCGTGTCGAAGTTGGCCAGCGCACGCGGCACGTTGTCCAGGCTCAGCGTGCGACTGTCGGTTTCGAGGCCTGCGCGCTGTGCTTCCGCTTCGCTGTAACCGACGGTGGCCACCTGCGGATCGGTGAACACCACCGCCGGCATGGCATCGAGATTAAGCGTAGCTTCGCCGCCGGTCATGTTGATCGCCGCACGGGTGCCAGCCGCCGCCGCGACGTAGACGAACTGCGGCTGGTTGGTGCAGTCGCCGGCTGCATAGATATCCACTGCGCTACTGCGCATGCCCTGATCGATCTGAATGGCGCCGCGTTCATCCAACAGTACACCCGCCGCTTCCAGGTTCAGGCTTTGGGTGTTGGGCGTGCGGCCGGTGGCGACGAACAGTTGGTCGGCGCGCAGTTCACCGTGGTTGGTGGTCAGTACGAATTCGCCGTTGGCGTGGGTCACCTGACTGGCTTGTGTCTGCTCAAGCACGTCGATGCCCTCCATGCGGAAGGCTGCGGTCAGCGCCTCGCCGATGGCCGGATCTTCGCGGAAGAACAGCGAGTTGCGCGCCAGGATGGTGACGCGGCTACCCAGCCGGGCAAAGGCTTGCGCCAGCTCCAAGGCCACCACGGATGAGCCGATCACGGCGAGCCGTTGCGGAATACTGGCGCTGGCCAGTGCCTCCTCCGAGGTCCAATAGGGGGTGTCTTGCAGCCCGCGAATCGGCGGCACGGCCGCACCGGCGCCGGTAGCGATCAGGCAGCGGTCGAACGCGACTTCGCGCCCGCCCCCCTCGACCAGTTCGACGCTGAGCGTGTGGCCGTCCTGGAAGCGAGCGGTGCCACGCAGCACGGTGATGGCTGGTGTGCTCTCCAGAATGCCTTCGTACTTGGCGTGACGCAGTTCGTCGACAAGGCCTTGCTGTTGCGCGAGCAGCCGCTCGCGCAGGACGGTCGGCGGCGTGGCGGGCATTCCGTCATCGAACGGACTCTCGCGGCGCAAATGAGCCACATGCGCGGCGCGAATCATGATTTTCGACGGCACGCAGCCGACGTTGACGCAAGTGCCGCCGATGGTGCCGCGCTCGATCAGAGTGACGCGGGCGCCGGCTTCCACCGCCTTCAAGGCGGCCGCCATTGCCGCACCGCCGCTGCCTATGACTGCAATGTGTAGCGCGTCGCCGTTTTTGCCGACCTCGGTGTCGCTGCGCAACCAGCCCAGCGCCTTATCGAGCTGGCCGGGGCGCGGTTGTAGCGAGGCGACTTCGAACGACGCTTGATACCCAAGGGCCTCGACGGCGGCTTGCATTTGTTCACGGCTGACAGCCGCGTCGGCCGTCATTTCGGCCTTCCCACCGGCGTAGGAGACGTCCGCCCGGTGCACGCCGGAGATTCCCTCCAGAGCATCTCTGACGCGGTCGGCACAGGAGGCGCAGGTCATACCGTGGATTCGCAGTGTGGTCATAGCGTTTACTTCCTCAAATGGGTCTCTTTGCGGCATTACTGTTTTGGCTGTGGTGGGCAGGCACCCGGGGCGCAACGGGGGTGGGCGGGCGACACGAGATCCCAGATCGAGCCCCCAAGCATGAGGGCCAGACCGATATAGAGCAGCCAACCGCTCCGCCAGCCATAAGCCCGCATCAAAAACACCGCAGCCAAGACCAGGACAGGGCCTATCAGGCCGAGTGCAGTTCGCTGCCACTGCCGATGTTTGAGCCAGCCAAGGGAATTGACGAGCAGCGCCAGGGCCGCAAACAAGGGCAGTAGCGTGGTGATGAACAGGCCTTCCCACTGGCTCAAAAAGCCCAGACCGATTGCAGCGCCTAAGCTAGCCAGAGCAGGAAAACACGCGGCGCAGCCTAGGGCTGAAACCAGCACACCGACGGAACTGGCTTTGTCACCGATCCGCGTGAACAGATTCAGAGGATTTCTCATTGGTATTTCCTCCTATTGCTTGATGGTAGATGGATAGCCGGCATCCTCGGTCGCCTTGGTCAGGGCCTCGGAGTTGGTCTTGGCATCGTCGAAGGTCACGATGGCTTCGCGTTTCTCGAAACTCACCTCGGTCTTGGTCACGCCCTCGACCTGGGTCAGCGCTTTCTTGACCGTGATCGGACAGGCGGCGCAGGTCATGCCCGGTACCGACAGGGTGACGGTTTGGATGGCGGCCCACACCGGGGAAACCACGGCAATGAGCGCGAGAGCGGCAAACAGCTTTTTCATGGGAGACTCCTGCCTGATCAGTAAAACAACGGGAGGATGTAGGGGAAACCGAGCGCGACCAGCACGAGTGCCATCACGAGCCAGAAAATGAACTTGTAGGTAGTTCGTACCTGCGGAATTGCGCAGGTCTCACCGGGTTTGCAGGCTTGAGCCGGGCGGAAAATGCGCCGGTAAGCGAAGAACAGCGCCAACAATGCCGCGCCGATGAAAAACGGGCGGTAGGGCTCCAGAACGGTGAGATTACCGATCCAGGCGCCGCTGAAGCCCAGGGCAATTAGCACCAGCGGGCCCAGGCAGCAGGTGGACGCAAGGATCGCCGCCAGACCTCCAGCGAGGAGTGCACCACGGCCCTTTTGTGATTCAGACATGGGTTCAACCTTTCGAATGTTTGATCGATGGGTTAAGGTTATTTCCGTAGTCAGGTACGGAGTCAAGCGGTATGAAAAACACTGCGGAAAGCCTGACCATTGGCGTCTTTGCCAAGGCAGCCGGGGTTAACGTGGAAACCATTCGGTTCTATCAACGCAAAGGGCTGTTGCCCGAACCGGACAAGCCCTACGGCAGCATTCGTCGCTACGGCGAGGCGGATATTGCACGGGTGAAATTCGTGAAGTCCGCACAACGGCTGGGCTTCAGCCTCGATGAAGTGGCCGGACTGTTGCGGCTCGATGACGGTACGCACTGCAATGATGCGCGTGTGCACGCCGAGCAGAAGCTCGAAGACGTGCGGGGGAAACTTGCGGATCTGCGGCGGATCGAGTTGGTCCTGGCGCAGTTGGTTGATGACTGTTGCGCGAGCCACGGGACGGTTAGCTGCCCGCTGATCGATTCGCTGCATGGAATAGATAGCCACGAAAACTTCGCGCCTTAGCCTACGATTTCCCGTTTCATTGCCCCCCTGTTTGTCGGCTTGAACAGGAAAAGAGCGGCGCTCAATGAGCCCCGTTGACTGGCCAAACCTACGGTCTGCTTTTAGCCACGCTCTTACCCTACAGAGCCGAGAGTCCTGATCACTTCGAATGCAAATGATTGGTCAGTTGCAACGCAAATGGGTGGTCAAGTGGGGTGCAATTTCGCAGTTTTTGAGTGTGAGCGCGTCAATCAGCGGTTAAAGGGGATTAAGGTCTGAGATGCAAGGCGGTGTAGTTCGGACGCTTACAGATCAACGTTGACACCACGGTAAGGTCAAGAGTTATGTATAGCGGGCTGTGAGCATCGGTTACGCTCATTCAATTCGGGTATTCCTCAGCCTCAAAGCATTGAAAACTACAGACGCAGAACTGACGCTCATGGCTAACGCAGCAATCATTGGAGACAGAAGGTGCCCCGTCAGTGGATAGAGCAGGCCTGCGGCGAGGGGAATACCCATTGAGTTGTAAAGGAAGGCGAACCCCAAGTTTTGCCGCATGTTTTTTACCGTTGCAACCGAAAGTGCCCGTGCCCGTAAAATCCCCATCAGGTCGCCTTTTACCAGCGTGAGCTGCGCGCTATTCATCGCGACGTCAGTCCCTGTACCCATGGCAATGCCCACATCTGCTCGCGCCAAGGCCGGTGCGTCGTTGATACCGTCGCCGGCCATGGCAACCTTTCGACCGGATTGCTGGAGGTCCGCCACCAGGCGCTCCTTGTCCTGAGGTTTCACTTCACCATGAACCTCTTCAATACCCATCTCCTTGGCGACAGCACGTGCGGTGGTGAGCCCGTCTCCCGTGGCCATGATGATTTTTACGTTATCAGCCTTAAGCTTGGTGACTGCTTCTTTAGAGGTCGGTTTTATCGGGTCTGAGACCGCTAGTAATCCTGCCAAGACCCCGTCAACTGCTAGATAGATGATGCTGATGCCTTCAAGGCGCAACAACTCTGCACGTTCTTGTAAGACCTTTGTGCTCACGCCGGCAGCTTCCATCAGTGCAGTGTTGCCCAGCTGTACTTTCTTGCCATCAACGAGACCACTCACCCCAATCCCTGAGCCGGACTCAAACGATTCAGGCTTGGTGAGCGCAATATTTTCAGTTCGGGCGTGATCGACGATGGCGTGTGCCAAAGGATGTTCGCTGCCTTGATCAAGGCTAGCGGCCAGTTGAAGCACATCGCGTGGGTTGAAATCTGGTGTGGCCTCCACACTGTGAAATACCGGCCGTCCCTCTGTCAGGGTTCCCGTTTTATCGACAATCAGTGTGTCGATCTTGCAAAGGTTTTCGATGGCACTGGCATCTCTGAACAGCACACCCATACTGGCGGCTTTACCCGTCGAAACCATGATCGACATGGGCGTTGCCAGACCCAGAGCACAGGGACAAGCGATGATAAGCACGGCGACAGCGTTGATCAGGCCGAAGACCCAGCTGGGTTCCGGGCCGAACAGTCCCCAACCTATGAGGGTCAGCAACGCAATCGCGATAACCGCCATCACAAAGTAGCCGGCGATCGAGTCGGCCATTCGTTGCATGGGCGCTTTGGAGCGTTGGGCTAGTGCGACCATTTGTACTATCTGCGACAGCATGGTGTCAGCGCCGACCTTTCGCGCCTCCATCACCAAGCTTCCATGAGTATTAAGCGTGGCACCGATCAGACTATCCCCTGCTCTTTTCATGACCGGCACAGGTTCACCAGTGAGCATGGATTCATCCACCGCACTTTCTCCCTCGAGTACAGAGCCATCAACTGGCACTTTTTCACCAGGTCTGACCCGCAAATGGTCTCCCAAGTGAACATGGGTAAGAGGAATGTCTTCCTCCTGACCATCGGCGTTGATCCTGCGTGCAGTCTTGGGAGATAGGCCAAGAAGGGACTTAATGGCGGCGGAGGTTTGTGACCGTGCTTTGAGCTCAAGAATCTGCCCAAGCAAGGTGAGCGAGATGATGACCGCAGCGGCTTCGAAGTAGACGCCGATGCGTCCATCTTGCATGAAGGTGGTGGGAAAACTTTGGGGAAATAGGGTTGCCGCGACGCTGTAAAGATAGGCTGCGGCAGTACCTAAACCAATCAGAGTCCACATGTTTGGACTGCGATTTCTAACGGATGCTATGCCTCTTACAAAAAAGGGCCAACCTGCCCATAAGGTGACCGGAGTGGCAAGAGCGAACTCGATCCAGTTTTGAACCGAACCATGGAAGATTTGTAATGAGTGACCCGCCATGGCTAGAAGGGCCACCATTACGGTTAAAGGCAGCGACCACCAAAAGCGGCGGGTGAAATCCAGGAGCTCGGGTTTGTCATCGTCATCAAGCGCGGGCATGACGGGCTCTAATGTCATGCCACATTTAGGGCAATTGCCGGGCCCTGGCTGTCTTATTTCCGGGTGCATAGGACAGGTAAACTCAGTGGCTACCTGTAGCGTGGGCTCTATAGCGGCGCTGCTGGGTTCAGCGCTGGGATGATTACCAATGTAGCGTTCTGGATCTGCCCGAAATTTCTCTTGGCATTTCTGGCTACAAAATTGATACGTCTGTCCTTGGTAAGACTCGCCAAATTTACTTGGAGGTATAACCGCCATACCGCACACCGGGTCGCGTAGACCACCGTCATTGGGTGAGGCAGCGTGGGCGGGACCGTGATCGTGGTGGCTCGGTGGAGTGGGCATAGCTATTTCTCTTCCTTGTTGGTTCCTGCCTGATCGCCATGGTCATGTCCGCCATGTCCATGTCCAAAAAAATGCATCAATGGACAGATCAACAGGATGAGGTAGGGCAAATACGGATAAACGTGGGTGAAATGTTCCCGCACCCCGTAAAAGGCACCGATCGCAATGAGCATGATCAGTACAACGCCTGTTTTGCGCCTCCAAAATGGTGGGGAGGTGCTTCCAGCCGGATGCTGATGCTTATCCATGATCTAGACCCCGTGTGTGAGCGTGTTGCTCTGATCTCTGCCTCAGAGCATAGCGAACTCTTGCGTCGACGCGGTTTTAGCGGTCGGTTCAGGCTTACTTCAAGTCAAATTGACCGACCATCCCCGACTGGTAATGACCTGGCACGTTGCAGGCAAATTGAAGTCCAGTTGTGTTGTTGAAGGTCCAGATCAACTCCTTGGTTGCCCCTGGCTCGATCAGCACGCTATTCGGGTCGTTGTGTTCCATTCCAACCATCTTCATGCCTCCCATGCTATGGCCCATGTTGCCCCACATTTTTCCAGTTCCGGTGGGTGTAAGCGTTCCATTCTGGAACATGCTCGCCATTTCTTTTTGGTGCGCCGCGTGAGCAGCGGCTTGGCCGATATTGAACTCGTGCAGCAACGCCCCTTTGTTGTGAAGTACAAAGCGAACCGTTTCACCGGGCTTTACGTCGATGCTTTTAGTTTTGAAGAAAATATCACCCATCTCTACATCAACCGTGCGAGTGACCTCTGAGGCGACTCCAGGCTGACCGATATCCTCTTTCCCATGACCTACGCTGGCCATCGCCGTAGCGCCGAGGAGTAGGGTGATTGCCGCAATAACTGGAGTAATGAGCTTAGTTTTCATGGTGACCTCGAGAGCCAGTGGAAAATACTAGCTATGCTAAAGGGATAGAGCTGAGCGTTAACTGACTTGAACACTACATTTCTGTCAGTTTTCCTGAGAAAACACGGCGCCCAGATGACGCCGTGTCTAGTGGGCGGTTCAGAGAGCCCCGTAGGAGTTATTCGGTTACTGATGGTTCTCAGAAAGCATCAGTTTGTGCTCGCGCTGCATTTGGTTCAAAACGTCATCAACCATGGCGTCGTGTTTTTCCATCCAGGCGAGATGTTCCTGAGGTGACATTGATGCTTTTGGATGATCTAGATGAAGCTGGCCCATGATCTCGCCCAGTATTTTCATATGCTCGGCCATGTGAACATGGCGCTGCCCTTCAGGAGCTTTTTCAGCTTGTACCAAGGTCGCTTCGGCTTTATCGCGCAGGCTTTCCATGCGCTCCATAATCCGATCTGCACCACCTTCAGCCAACGCAGATGCTGAGATGAGTATCGAACTAGCAAAGAATAGGACTTTTAAACGGTTCATGAGGAAGCTCCTTTTTGATTTGTTTTCCGGCTCCTCTAGCTTTCATGGTTAAGAGTCGGTCGAGCACCAGAAAGTACTCATGCTCGAACCCTAGACAGCACTCGCTGACATCTACCTGAAGCCAATATTACTTTTCTGTCAGTTGCTGGTTGGCAGAGGCATTTCATTGCAGACTCAGCCTCACAATTATTCGAGAGCCATCCCCATGAGACTTCTGGTTGCGGAAGACGAACCCAAAATAGGTATTTATTTGCAGCAAGGACTCACCGAGGCGGGGTTCAATGTTGATCGTTTTACCAATGGCAAAGACGCGCTTCAGCACGCCTTGAGCGAGGCGTATGACCTGCTGATTCTCGATGTGATGATGCCTGGGCTGGATGGCTGGGAAGTACTTCAGAAAGTGAGAGCATCCGGAAAAAATGTCCCTGTGCTTTTCCTCACGGCGCGAGACCGAGTTGAGGATCGGGTAAAAGGACTTGAGCTGGGGGCTGACGATTACCTGATCAAACCCTTCGCATTTTCTGAATTGCTGGCTCGCGTCAGAACGCTGCTGCGTAGAGGTACCACTGCCCCCTCCCAAACCCATATGAAATTGGCTGATTTGGAGGTGGACCTCCTCAAACGCAGGGTTATCCGCGCAGGCAAACGTATAGATCTAACGGCCAAAGAGTTTGCGTTGCTCGAATTGCTGCTCCGTCGTCGAGGTGAGGTTCTGCCCAAGTCGCTTATTGCTTCCCAGGTCTGGGACATGAACTTTGACAGCGATACTAACGTCATCGAGGTTGCTGTCAGGAGGCTCAGAGCAAAGATTGATGATGATTTTGAGGTCAAGCTTATCCACACCTCTCGAGGCATGGGGTACATGCTGGATGCGCCGGATTCGGGGACGGGGTCGGAATGAAGCGAATGTCCCTGACTACGCGCATGAGCCTGATGTTCATGCTAGCTGTAACGGCTGTGCTCACCGTCGCTGGACTCAGTTTTAACAACCTCAGCCGGCATCATTTCAAGATGCTGGATCAGCAGGCGCTGAACGAAAAGCTTCACTCGACGCAAAGAATTTTGACTGGGTTGAACAGCATTGATCAATTCAGTGATGTTAAGCCTGAGCTGGAGGCACTGCTTGGTGCTCATCGTGATTTGACAGCTCTTATCATCGATGGTGACGGTAAGCTCCTGTTTGCTGACCCAGGTCCGATCGTAGTTCCTGAAGACTTCCGAACGGTCACAAACAGCAATGTCTGGGAGTGGCGAGACCAGGAGCAGATATTTCGAGGCGTGACGGCGCAAGCCATAGTGACGGGGCAGGACAAGCCATTGACAGTGATGTTGATCTTTGATGTTACTCAACATATGGCCTTCTTCGAGACGCTTGAACGATGGTTTTGGATAGGACTGGTGATAAGCGCGCTGGTCAGTGCTGCACTGGGCTGGATGGTAGCGCGTAGTGGACTACGACCTATTCGCCTAGTCACTCAGGTAGCAGCTTCGATGTCAGCTAAATCGCTCAAAGAGCGTATTCCATTAGGTCCCGTTCCCCAAGAGCTCCAGCAGATGGTGCTCTCGTTCAACGCAATGTTATCTAGACTGGACGATGCGTTTGTTCGTTTATCGAACTTCTCTGCGGACATTGCTCACGAATTACGGACACCCGTTAGCAATTTGATGACTCACACTGAAGTGATTTTATCTAGAAAAAGAAATATTGAGGACTACGAGGACAATCTGTACTCAAATCTTGATGACTTGAAACGTATGGGACGTATGATTGATGACATGCTTTTTCTAGCGAAATCAGATAACGGTCTAATTACACATGAAAACAAACCGATTGACCTGGTAGCAGTAGTAGAGAAATTACTCGAGTACTACCGTTTGCTGGCTGATGAGCGAGGGATCGACCTGAAGGTCACAGGCAGGGGTAGCGTCCGAGGTGACGTACTCATGCTCGACAGGGCCATCTCTAATCTGCTCTCAAATGCGCTCCGGTACACCCCCGAAGGAAAGTGTATTACTGTCGATATTCGGCAGAAAGGAACTTCAATATCAGTCTCTGTGGAGAACCCGGGAGAGCCCATTGCGTCCGAGCATCTTGAAAAGCTGTTTGATCGATTTTATCGCGTGGACCCAGCTCGCAGAGAAGGAAGTCCAAGTAATGCAGGGCTAGGTTTATCGATTACTCGATCTATCATTGAAGCGCATGACGGAAAAATATGGTGTACGTCGTTAAACGGAATAACAGCCTTTCATATTGAACTCCCATGTGCTGATGCAAGAAAGGTCTAAGACACCTTGTTCATATGTATGCAGGCAACATGTGGTTAGCTCAATAGGATCGTTTTTGGATGAGAGAAAACTCTTGGAGCGTTCCAAAGAAAGTCGCGTATTTGGCGCCGTATCCGGGCAGATCAGTGCCAAAAACCCGCCCCAAGCTGACTGAAATGTAATCGAACAGTTTGCGTTCATGTGGCATCGTGTACTCGCACTGTGACGTTGGAAATCTTGTGATTCCTCCCTGTCCAGCCGGCCCTAGAACACGGAATTTGCTAGGTATTCGTCAGTGGTTTTAACGAGCGTCAAAAAGTAAAAAACTAGATATTCCCTAAAAACCTAGAACCAACAGCTTTTGCTGTCAGGAGTCTTGCATGTCATTCCTTAAAACTACCACCGTAGCTGTTGCGCTGACTGCGGGTTTGCTTCTGAGTGCAGTTGCTCAGGCGCATCCAAAGCTGGTTTCTTCTACTCCCGCTGAAGGATCGGATGCGGCGGCTCCGTCTAAAATCGAACTGCACTTTTCTGAGAATCTAACGACTCAGTTCTCTGGTGCAAAGCTGATTATGACCGATATGCCTGGTATGCCGAATTCACCTATGGGCGTAAAAGCTAACGTGGCAGGTGGCGGTGATCCGAAGACGATGGTTATTACACCCGCATCGCCATTGACCACGGGTACTTACAAAGTCGAATGGCGTGCCGTTTCCTCGGACACTCACCCGATTACCGGCAACTTTTCTTTCAAAGTGAAATGATTCATGAGCGACTCATTAAATATCGTTGTTCGCTTTGCTCTTTATTTCGACCTGATGCTGTTATTTGGACTGGCAATTTTTGGTCTTTATAGCCTCAGGGGAAAAGAAAGAATATCGGGAACAGTTTTGAATTTTGAGTCGCTTCTTTACAGTACTTCTGCTGTAGGTGTAGCTCTGTCCCTTGCCGCCATGTTGTTACTTGCGAAAGCAATGAGTGGCGTGTCGGGTTTCATGGAGCTACATCACCATATCTTTCAAATGGTTCTCATGGGGACTGACGTCGGTTTGACCTGGATGGTCCGAATAGGGGCGTTGGTGACGGCCATTATTGGCGTTTCCCTGAACAAGCGCTTTCCAACACTGAGTCTTTGGATTGTCACTGTCTGTGGCGCGATTGCGCTAGCGACGCTGGCATGGACAGGGCACGGAGCAATGGACGAGGGGAGCCGTCGCTACTGGCACTTTATTAGCGATATCTTCCATCTTTTGGCCGCAGGCGGTTGGTTGGGTGCGCTAGCGGCATTTGCCCTGCTGCTGCGTTTGAAATCACTGAAAGGTGAGCGAGAAGCACGAATTCTTGCTCGGGTACTGACAGGGTTTGAATCGGCCGGCGCGGTGATTGTAGTGATCATCAGCATTACGGGAGTGGCGAACTACCTATTTATCGTTGGGCCAAATCTCGATGAGGTGATGCTCAGCACTTATGGCGAGTTGCTATTTTTGAAGGTCCTGCTCTTTGCCGGGATGATCGTATTAGCGACGCTCAACCGTTTTCACCTAAGCCCGCTCTTGGAACGTTCTGTTCGAAATGGAGACTATGCTGTCGCGGTCAATGCCTTGCGCCGTAGCATGAAGCTCGAATTTTCAATGGCAGTCATCATTATTTGTCTAGTCGCATGGTTAGGTACTTTAAGCCCGGTCATGGAAATGAGCGCGGCATAGCGGTTGGTGATGGCCGACTAAGGAGTCTCAAGGGTGAATTGTAAGGGCCATTTGCACCGTCTACACTCCAGCTCATGAAACGCTACCTGCGGTTTTGCCTAATTTTCCTGATTAGCTTGGCGCTTCCCCTCAGCGGGATGGCGGGTGTTCAGACATCGATTGAACCATGCCCGATGAAAACCATGGGCATGGCGATGATGGATGGTATGGGGCAAGACTGCTGCCACGACATGAAAAGTCCCACCGAGCATGGCAAACCTTGTAAGCCCGGTCAGGAATGCAAAACTGGCGGCATGTTGCAAGTATCGATCATCAAGCCTCCTATCACCCTGTCCAGTCCTCTCATTCTATCATTCTCCAGCCATTTCCCGCTCGTACAAACCTCTTCAGGGGTATGGCGACCCCCACGTACTTGATTCCTGTACCACACTGAGCCTCATTCCGCGTTAGCGGGATGGCATATCTGCGCGCATGTCTTATGAAGCGCGCGGTGGATCATCACAGGAATCGTGAACATGAACTCCAAGTGCTGTTGCACAGGTTGGTCCTTCCTGGCCGGCCTGGCGGCAAGCGTACTTGCATTGCCGAGCTTCGCTAGCGCATTGACATTCGATGAAGCGCTGCGTCTGGCCGAAAACAATGCACCATCGTTGACCGCACAAGACGCCAAAATTCAAGCAGCCACTAGCGCGGCCATTCCCGCCGGCGAACTACCCGATCCCAAGCTACTGCTGGGCGTGCAGAACTACCCCATTGGTGGACCCGACAGATGGAGCATCGACCAGGACTTCATGACCATGCAAGTGGTCGGGATTAGGCAGGAGATGCCCAACAGCGACAAGCGCAAAGCACGTATCGAGGTCGCGGATGCGGCTGTTGATCGAGCGTCAGCCGAGCGTCGAGTGGCGCGTCTGAACGTCCGACAGTCCACGGCATTAGCCTGGATCAGAAGCTACTCGGTTGAGCGTAAAGATGCGTTGTTCCAGGACTTCTACAAAGAAAACCGTCTTCTGACCGATACCGTCAGAGCTCAGATTGCGGGTGGCCGAGCCCAACCCGCCGATGCGGTGACACCTAAACAGGAAGCTGCTCAACTGGCTGAGCAGCAGGATGATTTAGTTCGTCAACGTGCACAGGCCCGGGCCGCCCTCAAGCGCTGGATTGGCCCTGCCGCCGATGACAAACCGGTAGGCGGTTTGCCTGATTGGCCTATTGAGACCTCAGGTTACTCCCATAAGCTGCAACATCACCCCGAATTAGCGGCTTTTGTGCCGATGACCCGTGAAGCACAAGCCAAGATCCGTGAAGCTGAGGCGGAAAAGCAGTCTGACTGGAGCTGGGAATTCGATTATCAGCACCGAGGCCAACAATTCGGTGACATGGTCAGCGTGCAGTTTTCATGGGATCTCCCGCTGTTCCCTAACTCTCGGCAAAACCCCAAGATTGCGGCCAAGCACGCCGAACTAAACCAGCTTGAGGCTGAGCGCGAAGCCCTGTCACGCGAGCATACCCAGCAACTGGAGGATGAGTTGGCTGACTACGAGCGCCTCAATCGTGCAGTCAGCCGTAATCAGGAAAGCTTGTTGCCGTTGGCTAAAGAAAAGGTCGAACTCACGATGGCCAGCTACCGCTCCGGCAAGGGTGATTTGAACTCGGTTGTTGCCGCCCGACGCGAACTCATCGAAGCCCGTCTCAAGCAGGTTGACGTTGAAGAGCAACGTGCCCTGACCAGCGCTCGCCTGTATTTCTCTTACGGGGAGTCCGCTCAATGATTTTTAAATTATGGAAAGGGACTTTAATCATCGGCATCTCGATTGCCTTGGGTGTTGCCGGGGGTTACTGGTTAGCCCAACCGCGAATGAGCGGAGTAGCTGGTGTCGTACCGGATCATGAACCCAAAGCCTCTGCCGATCGAAAAGTTCTGTATTGGTATGATCCCATGTACCCACAACAGAAATTCGATAAACCGGGTAAGTCACCCTTCATGGACATGCAGATGATCCCTCAATACGCAGATACCAAGGGGGACAGCGCTGCCATTCGAATTGATCCAAGCCTGACTCAGAACCTTGGTGTGCGACTGGCTAGTGTCAGTCGAGGCGTATTTGCCTCGACACTGAACGTGGTAGGTGTGCTGGCCTTCAACGAACGGGACGTTGCAGTCATTCAGGCCCGTACAGCGGGTTTTGTCGAGCGTGTGTATGCCCACGCACCTGGTGATGTGCTGAAAGCGAATGCCGCCTTGGCAGATATCTTGGTGCCGGAGTGGGCAGCTGCTCAGGAGGAATTTCTCGCCCTCAAGCGTAGTGGCGATGCTGGCTTGCTGACAGCGGCCCGGCAGCGACTGCGGCTAACCGGAATGCCACTTACGTTAATTGCTCAAGTTGAGCGCACTGGCAAAGTTCAATCGAACCTGACGCTGACCAGCCCTATTGGTGGTGTGCTTCAAGAGCTGAGTGTGCGTGAAGGTATGACGGTGGCCGCAGGCGAGACGTTGGCTCGTGTTAATGGTTTGAGCAGTGTCTGGCTGGCCGTGGCTGTACCAGAGGCGGAAGCTGGGTCAATCGTAGTAGGGCAAGCAGCTGAAGCGCGTTTATCCGCATTCCCTGGAGTTGTGCTCAAGGGCGTCGTCAGTGCGATTCTTCCGGAAACCAGTTCGGACAGTCGCACACTTCGCGTTCGAGTTGAGTTACCCAATCCAGATGGCCGACTCAGACCAGGTTTGACCGCACAGGTAAGCCTCAATCGTTCAACGGAGCAAAGTGTTCTGTGGGTGCCGAGCGAGGCCGTCATTCGTACCGGTCGACGTGCGTTGGTCATGCTCTCTGAAGACGCTGGTCGATATCGCCCGGTGGAGGTGCAGCTAGGCCAGGATAACGATGGCAAGACGGCGATATTGAAAGGCTTGGAAGAGGGGCAGAAAGTGGTGACCTCTGGCCAGTTCCTGCTCGACTCGGAGGCCAGTCTCAAGGGCGTTGTCGCAAGCTCATTGGACGTTTCGCCATCTACTATGCCCGTTGGCGCTTTGCATGAGGCCGATGGTCAGATCGTTGAGATCAACGACAAAGAAGTCACGCTCGCCCACGGTCCCTTCAAGACATTGGGTATGCCAGGCATGACGATGACTTTCCCTCTCGCCACTCCTGCTCTGATGAAGGGCCTAAAAACGGGCGACAAGGTTCGGATCGCTGTTAGCCAGACGGACGATGGTCTGCGTGTTGAACGTCTGGAACGCTCTGGGGGCCAGCCATGATTGCGGCCCTTATTCGCTGGTCGGTGGCCAACCGCTTTCTTGTGTTGCTGGCGACGCTGTTCGTCACGGCATGGGGGATCTGGGCGGTTCAAAGTACGCCCATCGATGCATTGCCAGACCTGTCGGATGTTCAGGTAATTATCCGTACACCTTACCCAGGCCAAGCCCCACAGATCGTCGAAAACCAGGTGACCTATCCACTGGCAACCACCATGCTCTCGGTACCTGGGGCCAAGACTGTGCGCGGTTACTCCTTCTTTGGCGACAGCTTCGTTTATGTGCTGTTCGAAGACGGAACTGACTTGTACTGGGCCCGCTCGCGGGTGTTGGAATACCTGAGCCAGATACAAAGCCGCCTACCAGCCAGTGCTAAGCCAGCCTTAGGACCTGATGCCACTGGCGTTGGCTGGATTTTCCAGTACGCGTTGGTTGATCGCAGCGGTGGGCACGATCTGGCGCAACTGCGAGCCCTACAGGACTGGTTTCTCAAATTCGAGCTCAAGACGCTGCCGAACGTTGCGGAAGTTGCCACCGTAGGTGGCATGGTCAAACAGTATCAGGTCCAGCTCGATCCGCTAAAGTTGGCGAACTTGGGTATCACGCAGTCTGAGGTGACCGAGGCGATCGGCAAAGCCAATCAGGAAACCGGTGGAGCCGTGCTGGAAATGGCGGAGACAGAGTTCATCGTACGAGCTTCCGGCTACCTAAAGACGCTCAATGACTTTCGCGCCATCCCGCTCAAACTGGGCGCGGGCAGTGTGCCGGTCACGTTGGGCGATGTTGCCACGATTCAGTTAGGGCCTGAGATGCGTCGAGGCATTACCGAACTCGACGGTGAAGGTGAGACCGTCGGCGGCGTGGTGATTCTGCGCAGCGGGAAGAATGCTCGTGAAACCATTGCGGCGGTCAAAACCAAACTCGACGAGCTGAAAAGCAGTCTGCCGGCGGGGGTTGAAATCGTCACCACCTACGACCGCAGCAAGTTGATTGATCGTGCCGTGGAAAACCTCAGCCACAAGCTGATCGAAGAGTTCATCGTCGTCGCGTTGGTCTGCGGAATCTTTCTCTGGCACCTGCGTTCATCTCTGGTGGCAATCATTTCCCTGCCGGTTGGGGTGCTGATCGCCTTCATCGTGATGCGCTATCAGGGTATCAACGCCAACATCATGTCCCTTGGCGGGATTGCCATCGCCATCGGCGCTATGGTCGACGCTGCCGTGGTGATGATTGAAAATGCCCACAAGAAGGTCGAGGCTTGGCACGTGGCCAATCCTGGGGAGGAACTGAAAGGTGAACGTCATTGGCACGTGATGACTGAAGCGGCTGCCGAGGTAGGACCTGCATTGTTCTTCTGTCTGCTGATCATCACCCTGTCGTTCATTCCGGTGTTCACGCTGGAGGCTCAGGAAGGACGTCTATTCGGTCCATTGGCGTTCACCAAAACCTACGCTATGGCCGCAGCGGCTGGACTGTCGGTAACTCTCGTACCGGTGTTGATGGGGTATTGGATTCGTGGACGAATTCCCAATGAGCAGCAGAATCCGCTAAATCGCTGGTTGATCCGGATCTACGAACCCGCTCTGGACGCCGTATTACATCGACCTAAAATAACGCTGCTGGTTGCGTTGCTAGTCTTTGTCAGCGCGTTGTGGCCGATCTCTCGTCTGGGTGGTGAGTTTCTTCCCCCGCTGGACGAAGGGGACCTGCTCTATATGCCATCAGCTCTGCCTGGATTATCGGCGCAGAAGGCCGCGCAACTGCTTCAACAGACTGACCGTCTGATAAAGACAGTTCCAGAGGTCGAACACGTTTTCGGCAAAGCCGGCCGCGCTGAAACCGCGACTGACCCAGCACCTTTGGAAATGTTCGAAACCACCATCCAATTCAAACCACACGAACAGTGGCGCCCAGGCATGACCCAGGAAAAGCTCGTTGAGGAGCTAGACCAAGCGGTGCGTGTCCCAGGATTGACCAACATCTGGATACCGCCGATTCGTAACCGCATCGACATGCTGGCCACTGGCATAAAAAGCCCTATTGGTGTGAAGGTTGCCGGTACCAACCTGACGGAGATCGATGCCGTCACCCAAGCCATCGAACGTGTTGCCAAGGATGTCTCAGGTGTGAGTTCAGCGTTGGCCGAACGACTGACCGGTGGCCGCTATATTGATGTGGATATCGATCGTAAAGCTGCGGCCCGCTATGGGTTAAATATTGCCGATGTGCAATCGATCGTGGCCGGCGCAATCGGCGGTGAAAACGTCGGGGAGACGATTGAAGGGTTGGCTCGTTTCCCAATTAACGTACGTTACCCTCGTGAGTGGCGGGATTCACTCGGCGCTCTGGAGCAGTTACCTATCTATACCCCTCTAGGCAGCCAGATCACTCTTGGCACCGTTGCGAAGATCAAGGTCAGCGATGGTCCGCCGATGCTTAAGAGTGAGAACGCCCGACCTTCAGGCTGGGTGTATATCGACGTGCGGGGACGGGATATTGCTTCGGTAGTCGCCGATCTACGACGGGTCGTCAGCGAGCAGGTTAAGTTGCAGCCTGGTATGAGCCTGAGCTACGCAGGACAGTTCGAATTTCTCGAAAGGGCCAACGCACGACTCAAGCTGGTGGTGCCTGCCACGCTGTTGATCATCTTCGTGCTGCTTTATTTAACCTTTGCTCGCTTCGATGAGGCCTTGCTGATCATGGCCACTCTGCCATTCGCACTGACTGGTGGGGTATGGTTTCTCTATCTATTGGGATTCAACCTGTCGGTCGCCACTGGTGTCGGCTTTATCGCTTTGGCCGGTGTTTCTGCCGAATTTGGCGTAGTTATGCTGCTTTATCTGAAGAACGCCTGGGCTGAGCGTGAAGACCTCGGCGATAGGACCGAGCACGGGCTGATGGCCGCGATTCGTGAAGGCGCTGTCCAGCGCGTTCGGCCCAAAGCCATGACTGTGGCTGTCATCATTGCTGGCTTGTTACCCATTTTGCTGGGCAGCGGGACCGGCAGCGAGGTGATGAGCCGAATTGCGGCACCCATGGTTGGAGGCATGATTACCGCGCCCTTGCTGTCGCTGTTTGTCATTCCGGCAGCCTATCGACTGATGCGTCGCCGGCACCTCTCAGTTGAGCCCATCAATCCTCAAGAAAAAGTCGTATGAAACTGACCCTGATTGCAGTTGCAAACACCGTATTTGCGCTGTCTCTTTCGGCCCACGCGTAGGACATGCCGGGCATGAAAATGTATGAATGGAATGCAAGCTCATTTAATGACAATGGCTAAGTGATTTAACGTTCGACTTTTGCAGAGCGTCGCAGCTCTTTTTTTGAGCCAGCCAATCACGAGCTGATAATAACAATACCCCGTCAGCTGGTCCCTCAAGCTTTACGGAGCTGCCAGTCGTGTTGTCTTTAATTATCACAGTAGGAGTTGCCGTAATGCCCGCTTTGAGGGCCTCCTCGACCTGTTGGCCAACATGCCGGGCGATCACTTTGTCGGTAGCTGCACAGGACAATAAGTCCTGGTAAGTAACATCAACGACGTTCAGATGCCCATTGAAACCCTCACCGTTGCTACGGGTCCGGTCAAAAATCTGGTCAATGGCTTGCCAGAAGGCAGGTGCGCCACCAAGCGCCCCCGCACATTCAGCGAGCTTGGCTTCGTGTAATGCGGTCGGACCGTGCACATCCAGTGGCAGATGATGCCACTGCAGGTTTACATCCTTCTGCTGCTGTATCCAGGTTTTCAACGCAGGTGTGTACGTCTTGCAGTAGGGGCACTCCAGATCCGCGAACTCAGTCACAGTCCAGCGTGCTTTGGAAGGACCAAACAACCACGGGCCTGTGTTGTGCGGGGATGGTATCTCACTTCGAGTGAGGGCTAAGCAGGCCATCGATGTGCCTGCCAAAACGCACCCCAGCATCAACCAATATTTGCGAAGGCCTATCATGCCCGAGCCTCTGCTGGCTTCGATGAAAGCAGCGCTTGTTTACGAAGGGCCTCAAGAAGAGCGTTCTCAGCATTCTCGGGTTGTGGGTGCTGTAGCAGCCAATTGGCTAACACCGCGTGAAGTTGGGACTCGATGTCACGACGATCCACCGCACGAACCAAAACCTGTTGCAGTTGCTCTATCAAAACGGGGGCACACACCTCAAGGGTTTGAAGGGCGTCTTCACCCGGTTGTTCAAGCAGCTGGGTCAGACTTTCTATAAGGTTCTGGGTCAGGGAATTCAATGCTCTCATGCTTGGCGCTCCAAGGCCGTGACTTGCTCGGGGAAAGTAATGATGTGAGGTTCGATACCGCGATAGCGGTCAAGCGTTGCAGCAACTTCAATGGCCGCATCCAGCTCGCTGCAGCCTTTGGCTTGCATGATGTCGAAGCGTTGCTTTTTCTCTTCCGGCTCGGTCATGGCCAGGGCCAGATACAAACTCGGTGGTACCGCCCGGAATAACATTTCCATGCTTTTGGACAACACGACGCCCTCGGTGAATTTGCCGCTTTCTTTACGCGCTGACAGCATCATCGACTTCTGTGCAGGAGTCAGTTCACGAAACCGCGCGATCTTCTCCACCTCATCAGGCGGCATGTTTAAGCACATCCACCACTCGATCATGTTGAGCAGGGCTGAGGCCTCTGGCGGCACGTCGTCAACGTTCTGGGTGGCCATCCAGAACCAGGCGCCGAGCTTTCGCCACATTTTGGTAATCTTGACGGAGTAGGGGGATAGGAGTGGGACCTTCAACTGGATGTGGCCTTCGTCGGTGAAGCAGATCAGCGGACGGCCTTTAAACTGGTCACGCTCGGCAATGTTGTTGACCGTGTTGAGCAGGGAAATATAAGCGATGGCCATCTGTGCGCTATAGCCTTCTCGCGCATAGGTGGCAAGGTCGACAATGGTAATGTCCGCTTCTGGCCATGGGGTGCCAGGACGGTTGAACATGTCGCCTTCGGTGCCCATACAGAACATGGACAAGGCTTCCGCCATCTCCAAGAATCGTGAGCTTCGGGCGTCTGGAATACCGGGCTCGAGTCCCATTTCTCGCAGCGCTTCACGGATATCTTCCGGCAGAACGATACGTTGCTCCGTCACGCATTTTTTCGCTGCATTCAGTATGCATTGGCGGATGGCGCTACGGTCGGCACGAGTAAGACGGGCATCCTCTTTTTCTTCACCACCGGTGATCATCAGCCTGGCCGCAATTTCCATCTCGCCCAGGATGTCGCGTTGTTCATCCTCGGTCTGGCTAGTCAGATGTTCGTCCGACGCCTCAAGATCATCAGCTTGGATAATCTTCACGTTTTGGCTGGGTTCGATGAGCTTCACGGCATCAGCGAATGGCGCGAGGCTGACACCCGATCCAGGTGCAAGTCGAACCCGGTTTACCGTCAAACCCAACTTTTTGGCGAAATCACCGAGTAAGCCGAAGCTGTTGCCAGCCTCCACAATGAATAGACGTGGCCGATAGATGGCGATGATTTGGCTAAGGATGTTTGTCGCGCTGGCCGATTTACCTGAACCCGTAGGCCCGAAAATGAACAAATGCGCGTTCATCTGCCGGTCCAGCTTGTTCAGCGGGTCGAAGGTTATCGGCGCTCCCCCACGGTTAAACAGGGTAATACCCGGGTGCCCGGTTCCGGTCGACCTACCCCAGACGGGGGCCAGGTTCGCAATGTGTTGGGCGAACATCAGTTGTGCGTACCACTCCAGTGCTTTGCGCGCATTGGGGTCGAAGTTGCCGGGTAGCCATCTAAGGTAGGAGTTCAGCGGTGCCACTTCATCCCGAGGTTCCACCGGCTCCATGCCCGCACCCAGCAATGCGCTGCTGAGTTGCAAACTGCGTTCGTGCAGCTGGGCATCATCTTTACCCCGCAGGTAAAACGCTACGCTACCTCTGTACAGCTTGTGCTTGCGCCCGAGCAACTGACGGGCGGTGGCGACGTCTTCGCGTGTCAGGATCGAGGCCTGAGTGTCTCCAACTGCCTTGCGTGAAAGCTGTTCCAGATGCCCTTCGAGAATGTCCTGCGGGGTGATCACGAGAGTGATACAGAGAATGGTGTCCTCTGGCATTTTGTCGAACAGTGCGTTGAGCGCATCACCGCCCTTTCGGGTTTCACCGGTTAAGTGCCCGGTCTTGGGAGCATCCCTCAAGCGGTCAAGCATCACCACCTGATGGGGAAGGCCGTCGAAATACCACAGACCTTTCTCTATATCTGACAGTGGTTCGCGATAAAACAGGTTTTGCGAGAAGTCAGTGCCGCTGGCGAGCGGCAGCTCGCCCTCTGCAGCACCAGGTGCTTGCTTGCACACCAATTCGTAGAAGCGGCGAATATCTGCATCGGCAGGGCCAAGATGATCGGGACGTGGATTGAACCAATGAATCAGCCAATGGCGAATGGCGTGGCCATCCATGCGATGGGTTTTAATGCCGGCGTTCGCCAAGCCGCCCACCAAGCGATCGCAGATGATTTTCAGGTAAGGACCTGGTGCCTGGCCTCGCACATCCGCTTGCGCGCCTTGGGTACGGCGGTAGACAACAACACGGACGCGGCGCTGTTGGCCCCTCCAGGGCAGTTGGCTGACCTTGGTGTCTTCAAACAGCCCGCCTGGTTTGGAGATGGATTCCAGGTGTTGCTTCATCAGCTTCAAATAAAGCTCGGTGAATGCACTGCCTTGTGCGCGTGGTTGAACGTAGTCATGCAGTTGCTGAAGGTAATCGTCCCAGCTGGTTTCGTCCTGGGCATAGAGCTGAACCACCCAGGGTGAGGTTTCAAGCTCGTCGAAGGAGTCCTGGAGGGCGTTTTCCAGGGCGTCGCGGGCCTTGCGTAACCATTCGGGATCCCGACCTTCAGTACCAATCGGTGTCAGCTCAAAAAAGGCAGCACGAGACACGCCGTCTTCCAATAGCATGGCTTTTTCTGCAGGCAGGTAATCTACCCACGGCAGTAGGTCTACGAAGGAGGGGTTGACGTGGTATAGACGGTCAGCATCAGCGGTTGTGGCTGGCTTTTTCTTTGGGTTACGCCAATCGCTCGGCGAGGGAATACCCATGGCAGCAAGGCGTTCGTAGTAACGCTCTGTAGCAGCCTCAAACGTCTCGGTTGCTGGTCCCTGCACATCGTCAGATAACGGCGAACCTGGTGTTACGCCAGGTTCCACACGCTCTGTCGCCCGTCGCGTTTTGAATCGTTCAAAAAAACCCATCAATATGCCTCCGTGCGTTCGCCAGGCATGGCGTATTGCACCCGCTGATACAGCGGAAACACCGTGGTGTAGCCTGGGATCGGTGCCGGGTCTGAACCCGCTAAATGAGGAAAGACGTACATCACCAGGTCGGGATTGGGTAGGCGTTTAAATTGGCTGTAGATCTCGTTTTGTGCGGTACGTGTGAACATGGTGTTGTCTGTTTCCCTCGTCTCCAGAGGCCGACGAAGATCTTGGCGTGCATCGAGCAATTGGCGGCTGCTCGAGCTGCTTGAGCCGCTGGAGCCTTGATCCCAAACGTCCATCATTGTGCGGTCCCCATGGGGGAGCAATTCGTCTTTGTTGGTGGAACAGGCCGAGGCGAGTAGGGCGATGGCCAGGTATGCACCTAGTTTTAAGCCATGATTAGTCAAGCGCAGTCGAAACATGACGGGCTCCTGAGCGATAGTTGACCTTGCGGCCATTGAGTTCGTAATCGATGGTCAGTTGCTGGTCCAGGTGCACAGCTATCTTTGCCCCGGGTTGTACATACACCGCTGCGAAGGCTTGCCCGTAGAGTTTGTTGACCCAGCTGGAGACGTCATTGACGCCCTGGCCAATAATTTTGCCCATGGCTTCACTGCCCGAGCCGCCGACAGAACCGATGGTCCCGGACTGAGGGTTTATAAAAGAGCCGCTGTTTCCATCTGACTTGATGAGGGAGGCAGCACCTGCGCCGGCGGCGGTAATCAGTACCTGCGAGCCAATGTATTGCGAGGCGTTGCTTTTGCGGTCGCCACTGATACAAGGAATGCCATAGGCATCGCTTATCCAGCCCAGGCCACCCTGAATGGTGGTTTGGTTGCCATTGTTCTGATTGTTACTATTTTGACTGCTATTCGTTTCTTCCTGAGGTTGTGGCAGCGTGCGCACAGTGCCGTCATTGAAGACGAACGTCAGGCTTTTGATCTGACCGCGTACGCAAGACAGGGTCCAATCGCCGGAAGCCGTTCCGCTGGCCACCGCGCCGGCGACGTCGGGCAAGTCGATGCCGTTGGCCGTGAGATTGTCCGGCCCGATCAATACCTTGAACGGGTAGGGGTCGTTGACAGTGCCGTCAATGGGCACCCGGCCGATCAGCGCGGACATGGCCACCGAACCCATCAATGTCGAGTTCTGCGGCAAGGTGTAGACCTTGCGCACCTGTTTGCGGGCCTCCTGTGGCGAGATTTCATTCGCAACACTTTGAGCGCCCGTGCGCAGTGCATTTTGTCCTCGGTCCACGGACTCGCCAAAAGAGGTCGGGAAGTTGAAGCCGCTTGCCGTTTGATTTGTCCCTGCAGCGATGGGCTTGCCGTTGACATCGACCGGCGTTGCGTCCTGCGGCTCTATCCAAACAACGTCCGCGCCAGGTCCGCCTTTGAAGCCTTGACCGTCACCTGGCTGAACGCCGAAGCCGATCGGCAAATCAGATCCAGACTCATTGCCACTGCCCGATTTGCTGCTCAGGGTATTGTACTGCTGCTGCAGTGTGTCCAAGAGGGTTTGGCTCTGTTGTTGCGCCTCCTGCTTCATCGTTTGCTGAACGTTCTGCAGTTTGTTATCGACGTTGAGGTCGATGTTCTGCAGGCGTTTTTGCAGCTCGATGTTCTGTTGCTTTAGTTCGTCATTGTTCTTCAAAGCATTGGAGACTTGGTCCTTGAGTTGTCTGCTTTCCACGACAATGGTGCGCAATGTGTCGCTGGGTGTATCTCCGTCAACCCCAAGCTTTTTAGCCTCCTTCGTACTAAGTACAACCGTTTCCGGCGCATGAACCTGTTGGTCGGCACTTTCGCGATTGAATAATTTGACCACTACGTATATCGCCAGGATCGCGAACGGTATGACCAGGTATTTAACAAGTGGATTACTCTTCACGACGGCCTCCCTTCGGATCGATCTGGCTGATGGCGGCCGGCAATAACGATTCGGCTAGACCATGACCACGGGTCACCAAGTAGACCGTCGAGGTGTCGCTGGAATCACCTTTGGCGCCAAGGTAGGGATGCTGAAAAGTCGCGGTGACAAAGTCACCCATCAGGTCACGCGGATCCAATGTGAGGTTTTGGGCGCTTGTGTTACGTAGCTTCACCGCCGTGACCCAATACTCGTCTAACCGCCACGACCCCAACGCAGAGGCTTCGACCGGCAATATCGGCATTAGGGTGGTGAGGTCCAAACCGCGCTTCAGATTGATCTGAGCAATCCCCTCCACGGGCTCAACGGTGCGTAGGGGCGCGTAAAGCATCTGTGCGGCATAGCGCGTCATGACCACCGGAAGAGGGGTCTCACGACGCGGTTTCGGCGCGTCCTCATCCTCCTCGGCTTGAGCGCTGGCTTGGGCCGTGGAAGAAGTTGAATGGTTGCTTGTAGGTTTGGCGTTGACTTGGCCGTAACGCGGGGCGGGACTGTCCCCGGCTACAATTTTAGCCGGCTCGGATGCGACCTGATTTGGTTTCCCTACCGTTGCGATGATATCCACGAGCATGATCTCACCGGAGTTCATGTTCTGCAGCTGTAAGCGAGTCGGTTCAATCGGCTCTTTCGCCAACAGGTAGAGGGCACCACCGGTGCTCTGCACGCGCAGTTTGTCGACGAGGTTACGAGGCAGACCCACCCGTACGTTTTGGTCCACAAAGACAATACGCTCCTGACCCACGATCAAGGGCAGTGCTATAGGGATACGATCCCAGCGCAGGATTTCGACGGCGTTGGCCAACCCGCAGAAGTGAAGGGCTACGAGCCCGATGATCAGTAGGCGGCGTGTCATCATTTGCCTCCTGCTCTGGTCGTTTCTGCGGAGACTTCGATGCGTTGTGGATTACTGCTATAACAGTCCCAGGCCAAGCCGAATGGGTTTTTTTCGGGATCGACGTCGAATCGGATAATTCTTAACGGATAGCGAGCAAATGCCCGCTTTACGCGCTCCCCGCCGTAGTGCTCGTCAGCGGTGATGTCCAGGTTGACGGTCCAGTCATTGATGCTGTGCTGTTCAATATGTTGCTCAGACTTATCGTCGATGCCTCTGCCTGGAATTTCAAATACACCCCGCTCACGTTTGCGCAGTTCCCCGCTATTGCGGCGTAGCTCGAAATCTTTCTGCAAGTAGGCTTTGCAGCTGGGAGTCAGGTAGCTTTCCAAGCGGGTAATGTTGTCCTCGTAGTCGGTTTCACCGTCAACGGGCCAACGGTTCATCTGCTGAAAAATGTACAGACCGAAGGCGTATACCGACTCCGGTGGAATATCCCACCACTTACGGGTGCTACCTGAACGTAGATCTGGAGGTACATGAACAGTTAGGTCACGCGGTGCGCTCTGCCAGCCATAAGCCATGTACAGACCCAGGGCAATGAGAAAACCAATGACCATGCGCAGGCTGTTAATGTGGGCCAGTTGGGCGTCTACTTTTTTACGGTAAGTCATTGAACCTCCGTTCGATGACAGGTCCACGCACCTGTACGAGTAATCAGCAGGGCTTTATTCCAGGTAGGAAAGAACCGCGCGATGTTCAATTGCATCTGGCGGTATAGCCATGTATCAGGTCGGCCGCGTTTCCACCGACGCAAGAAACGACTGGCAAGAAACAGCCCTAGGACAGCACAGAGCATGGCGGCGCCGATGATAAGTGCCCAAATCTGGGTCAATATCGCGGCCGGAATACCGATAACCAGCCCTGCGCCGGTGCTCAACGCCAAGGTGGCCCACATTTCGTCAGCGGTAAGGCCGCCCATGATGACTGGCTGATTGTTCAATCGCACAGGGAGGAAAATCAGGGTCCCATCGTCTGAGAGTTCTGTCATGGCCACGGCTCTTTTAAAGAATATTTGAAGCCTTGGTGACCAGAAAAATGGCGACACCGAGGATGGCGACGCCAACGGCGGCTGTCGCCCCCAGATCTCCCCATTTTTTCTTGCCAAGTTGAATTTCGTGGTAGGTGCCGAAGGCATGCCAAGCAACGCCACTGAAAATGACTGCGCAGATGATGAGGCCAAGCAAAGTAAAACCGTCAAAGGCGTAGTTCTGCATGGTTTGCATCAGGTTAGAGCCTTCCCCCCGGGTAGGAGGCTGAGACTGCGGAAGAGCCGCCATGGCCAGTTGGGGGAGAGCAAGCAACCCGATCAGCATGCGGCCCGGTTTTAAGAATGAAGTCATGGTGTATCTCCCATAGGGTCAACTAAGAACAAATGTGGTGAGGATCATGCAAAGCAGTAGGATGCGGACGAGCGAGGTCGAGGCAATCGTTCGATCAAGGTTGCCAGTGGCCCATCCTCGGTAGCAGCTCCAGATAGCCCAGGCGCCCCACATAAAGATGATGGCTACAGCGACGCCGACGAAAAACAGGTAGCTCGTCGAGGCAGGAAATCCTCCTGCCGCTTGAAACGCAGCAGCCTGAGCGCCGCTCATGCTCATGGCTTGCGTCCTTCGGTCGTGTATTGGCCTGACAGCTCAACAGGATCACGAGGCTGGGCTCGGGTTGGGGTTAGATAGCCCTCCAACCCATGACGAATTCGAGCGATATCACCTGCTAGACGCTGGTAATCGAAGAAGTAACGCTTGCCAGGTTCGTCGGCCACTTGAGCGCTACGACGTGCGGTGTCCTCTAAGGCATTCAACTGGCGGATCATCACGTCCAGGTTGGCCTGTTCGGAGGCTGAAGCAGCGGTCGCATGAGAGACAGGCAGGCCGCATCCAAAAAGTGCGATGAGGCCTGGCAAGGCAAGTCGGCAAGTGAGTGCAGTGAGACGCGGGTACTGGATCACGGCTGGGCTCTAGTCATTCCTGATGCCGTCAGCTTGCCGTGATCAAGCTATGGTCGCCGCAAGAAAACCATATTCAGGACTGTAAGGATTTCTTCTGACGGTACTGACACCATCAATCACAGTGGATAGGGCGTTTGAAGAACAGCAGATACCCGATGGGCAAGGCGAATCCGTAAGCCCAGCCTTGGGCGTTTTGATTGCCAACCTTGACTTCTCCTTTGACCACGGGCTGCACGCTGACCAGCTCCCAGCCTTCGCTGCCTAATTGAGCAAGGCGGTTTTGACGTTCAGAATCTTCCAGAAAACCCTGGGTGTCGGGTTCAGTGGTGGGCTCTTCGGACTTGAACATGAAGAGCTTTTTGGTTCTGACAACGTACTGAAAGGGAGAGAACTCAGTGTGGTATTCAAATTTCTGACGGCCCATGGCGACGTCCTCAATGTGCAGAGCTACCAGGGTTTCAATAATAAGCGCGTGCCAGCAATCTGAAATAGTTTGTTGCTAAGCGCGTGATTTCTGAGGTTGGAGTGCAGAGGTCCGAGCATCGACATAGCGCTGCATGATAGAAAGCACCATTGAGTTCAACGCTAGGATCTTCATCCCTCGCGTCACCGCCACGTACAGCAAATTCAACTCGTCATCTTTACGACCTTGATCGATATCGGGTGAAAGCGGATCAGCGCTAAAGTCGTCATACAGGCTGACAAAGTCCCACTCCAGCCCCTTGGCCTTGTGCCCAGTCGTGAGTGTCACGGTGGCGTCGAGCTCGTTATCTACAGAGCGGGAACGTAGGGTTTGGATCCGCTGGGGCAGGTCCGGATAGGCTGTAATGATCTTGATCGATCGCAACATCTCCGTATCCTGGCTTACCTCGGCTATTTCCACGTACTGTGAAAAGTCCCGGTAATCTCTCAACAGCCTGCGGTTCTGCACCTCATGGTTACGGTTGCGGCTGAATAGGTATAAATCTTCCAGATCGCGTAGCGAGTAGCTGTCGATACCGCCGACCCAGAAAATCTTGGGGTTGCTTGCGACCAGCTGCAGGGCGTTCTCGATGACGCCGGTCACGGTACGATGGATAAACGTGCGATGCGGTAGCTCTTCAGGCAGAGCCCGTTTAACCAGGGTATTGCAACCTAACCCCTGCAGCTTTCGTGTCTCACCCTTGTAAAAAAGAATGATGTTGGCCACATGCGCGACGGCAGGGCCGAAGCGAAAGCTTTGGGTCAGGTAGTGACGTTCGGCGTCGGCCATCCAGTCGCTGTTGAGCGCATCTTCTGCGCCGCGGAAGCGATAGATCTGCTGGTGGGGATCGCCGACTGCCACCTTGCGGACCCGTTGTATTTTTACTATGTCGGCAATAACTGGGTTCACGTCTTGACCTTCGTCGAGCAGAATGGCGTTAAATCGTTCGCTCAGGTCGGGCTTGCTTAGCTGATACAGCTTCAAGTAAGCGTCATGGGTGATCGACATTGCTGTGTCCTGCAGATCGATCATCCGGTTCCAGATGGTTTTAGCCACGTTTAAAGCATTGTTCAGGAAACGTTCCTGGGCACTTGTGAGCATTCGTTGCCCCTGGAATCTGGGAAAATGCACACGGCCCAACTCGTCATCGGCGCTGGCCATGAAGTTGTTAAGCGTGCTGAGGACATCCCGCACGAGCTCCCAGTCCTGGGTGTTGATGGCCCTTGCGATGTCCGTCAGGCGTAAGTTATTGGTCTGCTTGGTGGCGTACTGACTGCCATAGACTGCATATGCGAGGCCATGCGCCGTCTTACACACCACGTTTCTGCGTGGAAAGCGGCCCCTGGCAGCGAGCTCGACGGATTTGTTGTAGCAGAGGTAGAGCATTTTCACCGAGGCGTGTTGTGTGGCGTAGCCCACCAGTGTGGTGGTTTTGCCGGTACCGGCAAAAGCCTGAACCAGTAGCTTGTCAGCCGTGGAATGGATGATGGGCTGCTGTTCTTGTGTCCACTGCATGGGCAGCTCCTAAAGGTATTTTTTGAAGCTTGAAACGGTGATGTAAACGGACACACCCAACAGCACGGCGCAGGGCAACAGAATCAAAAGGGGGCTGATGCTGATGGGGATGGCCAGGTAGACCGTCCAGGGCACGATGGTCAGCGGAATGATCGTCCCCCGGGCTTTGTGATACAGGTAACTTGACTCGCGGCCGGAGCCGAATTTTCGTAGATCACGCCGCACCAGGCCATCGACCAAGCCAGTGAACGCCGCCAGTGCGAACAGCGGAATCGTCAACGTCAGAATGACCATTCGCACACAGAAGGTCAGGACTGTGTATAACGCGGCTAAGCCATAGTCCTGGAATTTGATCATCGCCCGACCGAGTTCGTAGCGAAGGTTCAAGGTTCCCGTTTGTTGTGGTGATGTTGAGCGAGCGTACTGTGTCAGTGCATTTATATTGTCCTGCATGCCGGTTTTCACCATCAGCCAGTCATAGACCGTTTGTGCCAGCCAGGTTGCCGTACGCCCCGGTTCTTTGATGACAACGCTGTGCAGCAGATCCTGGGACAGCCAGCCCAGTTCATGTTGGAACATCTGCTGAGCATGTTTCCAGCCGGCATCCGGCCAGAACGTGTACATGCAAAGCCATTCAACGACGATGGCGCCGAGCAAGGAGCCGAACATCACCCCCAAGAAATGAAAAGGGGTAGAGAACAGCATGCCCAGGAAGTTTTTTTGACCTTCCTGCTGTTGCTGGGCTTTTTCCGCGATATCGGCCATGGCTCTGTTCCTTCAAGCCTATGCGGCTTTTCCGTTATTGGCCATCTGGCGGAAGTCGTCTACCAAGTCATCAGGAAGCGACTCACTTAGTGCGTCATATCCCGGTGCTTGCCACCAGTCGCTGCTGGTTCCGGATCCTTTACGCATGCCCTCAACCAAGGCCTGAAGATCCTTGGGCATCACTTCATCGGGATCGCTTGCCGGCAACGGCATACGAATCTTCCACAAATTCCCGCCCTCTATCAGGGCAAAGCATTGCCCCTTGGGTAGGGCAACCACATGCGCCGGTTCGATCATCGGTACGCTGACACTTTGGATCTGATCGTGAGTGTTAGAGGTGAAAGCGGTGTTGCCGTTAATAGCGTCGTTTGCACTGCTTGCTGGTGTACTGGTAAACACCTGGACCTTTGGCAACTGGTTGGTCAGCAGCTCGGCGGTTGCAGTCTCACGTACACGTAACATGAACAGGTTGTTGAAGTTACCGATGACTTGGCCAGCTTTAGCCCGGTTACCGATTTTTGCCTCAATATCGCTCATGGTTTGGGTATAGGCCGTGACCTGCATGCCGGCACCACCGCCTTTGTTGATCATCGGTATGAATTCATCGCCCATCAGTTCGTTGAATTCGTCCGCATGTACGTTAATTGCTACCTTGCCGCCGGTGGCCCCGGGCAAGCCATCATCGATGCCAAACTTATAGATGTGACCCGCAACTGACACCAGGTCGCTGAACATCGAGTTGCCCACCGCTGCAGCTACCTCTGTATCAGATAAAGCGTCCAGGCCGACATAGACCACTGCCCGTTTGCGGATGATCTGCATCCAGTCAAAGATTGGTCGTGGGTCCTCAAGATCCATGTAGTCGGGAGATAGCAGCTCTGCAATCCGGCCTGTGGTCAGTTTTTCCAGCAATGGCAGAAGGCTGGCCACGATCTTGTCGAAATAGGTTTTGTCATAGCGTACGGCTGATCGCAGACCCTCCATCACTGGGTCGGAGATGCGTTGCTGAGTGAGGTACATGTCCAGGGCCACCACGCGTAGCGGTCGATCCTTCATGGCGAAACTGAGGTTCTTACGATCGATCTTTCCTTCCAGCTCAACGATGGTTTGCCAGGCTTTGGGATCATTTTCAGCAAAGTGCTTCTGCGCATACTCAATAAACAGCGCGTCAATGTTTGTCACATGCTTGAGGATCTGTTCATAGTCCGGCCGACGTCCCAGTGCCACGAGGGCGCGCGCGATGATGTTGACGAAACGCCAGGCGAATTCCCGGAATGCCGCGGAATTGCCTTCCCCCGAAAGTTGGCCGGCAATGCGGGTGGCAACCTCCGAGATCCGACCAAACCGGCCGACGGCGTTGTAGCGAGCGGAGTGATCGGGCCAGCCTAGGTGGAACACGTAGAATTCCTCCAGTCGGTTTGCGCGCTTGCATTCGATGTACATGCGCTTCAGGAGGTCTGCGTCGCCTTTAGGATCGAAGACAATCACCACTTCGCGGTCCAGGTCCATTTCTACATTGCGCTGGCTTCGATGAACGGGTTGCACGCGGCGCCCCATATGAACGCGGCGCCGGGGGCTACGGCGGGTACGCCTGATGTCTTGGGTGATAAACAACTCTGCCAAGCGGGTTTTTCCAACACGAGTAGTCCCCAATACAAGGGAGTGTCCAACCCGCTCACCCAGTGGCAGGCTGACATCCGCTTCGTTCGGCTCTATACCGTGTAAGCGCGGTAGCCCCCCGACTGGAGGAAGTGGACGCGCCGGGTTAAATGGCACATCCCACGAGGTAGCCTTTGACAGCAATTTGAGTGGAAAGGGTGCGAACTCCAGACGCTCCTCAATTCTGCGAGCAAAGGTATAGATAGACGTGGGCTCGACATACTCGGCGTACTTTGGGAGGTAAGTCTCCATCAACCGCTGAGTATGTTTTTGGGTCCAGCGAAAGCCTTTACCGATGAATAGCCGCTCATTGCTGACCGGCATGTCTTTGCTGGTCATGGTGTAGTGGGGTAGGCGCCGAATATTGCGCCGGTAACGCAGCACTACCAACGCTTGTTTGAGGCGGACGAACCCTAGACCCAGAAAGCCTGTACCGGCAACCATGCCGAATAAAGGCGTCAGAGCAACCGCCCAGGGCGCGAAAATACAGAGCAACGCCGCAGCGGCACATACGCAAACTGTGTACAGCTCAACAGCAGGGCGTAGTAACGACTCAATGGTGTAGGAGGTGGTCATGGATCACTTCCTATGAGTGAAAGGGGACAATGGCCCCACTGTTTCGAAATGGAAAACGACTGGCTTGCCTGTCTCAGCGATCAGCCCATAGGACTTGGCCAGGCGGTATATGGGGTGGTAGCTGTTAAGGGAGTTGACGTGTCCAGCAATGCGCTCTCGCCAGACTTCTAGTGGCATCGCTGCCTTGCTCAAATTACACGGCACGCACGCGGGCATCATGTTGCTGATGGCGTGGTTCTCTGGCCGCCCCAAAATGATGGCACCGGAGTACTTGCCGTCCACCCTCTCTGGTTCTCGCCATACTGCTTCCATGTGGTCCGCATGCCACCGGTCACCCAACAGCACACCGCAGTATGCGCAATGGCCCGCGAATTTAGCGTGAAGCTCGCAGCGTTGCTTCTTGGTCAGCTTCATGGGGCCGGGATCCTCCTTTCATGCGTGATGATGAATTGGCCAACTCTTGCCTCGCTTGCTCAACTGCCTCGGGCAGTCGTTCTTTTAGCCGCTGACATAGCTCCACCTCGTCACCAGGTACGCGGGCGATGACGGTGCCGCCATAGAGCTTGGCGACATAGGTGACCTGTTCAAAAAGCAGTTGGCCTGCTCGTGGGTCATCTGGTTGCTTGATGACCAAGGTGATGTGCGTAAGAGAGGCCATACCCTGGTTACTGCTGGATCGTTGTGGCAGTGATCAACAGCGGGTAATGCTGGACTCCCAAGCGCTGTGCCAGATCATTTGATGGAGCCGGGACCAACTGTAGATTTCCTGCCCATCGTTGGATTTCGGCAAACCGCTCGGCGCTGGCCACGTTAACCACAAGGCCCACTGCCTGCAGTTGCTGTAACTGATCGCGGCGCTGTGATAACCACTTTCTGGAGCTTTCATCGTCGCCTACAAGAAACAATGGTTGCAGGCCAGGTGCATTGATTACCCGGCCCTGTACCTGCCCGGGTGTCAGTTGGTCAGAGCGCACTGGAAACGAGCCTTGCCCACGCACACCAATATTCTCTGACTGTGCTGACTGCTCAGTAGGTTCTGGAGCCAAGTACTGGTAGTAGGGCAGAGCGGAAACACCCCCTCGGTCTTCAACAACAATCAGCGAGGTGGCATGCACTGCCATGGGGGAGGCCAAAGACAGCAAAACAGGCAGATGCAGCAATCTATTCATGGATTATTCGCCATCAGGTTGATACCGGTGACCCGGCTGAGGTGTTTGGCAAAAGCTCGTCGGTATCGGGCAGCGGGTTCGCCTCCGGCAGGGCGGTGGTACCGACCAGCAGCGGTGATCCAGTCGCCTCCTTTGGCTTTTTGCTCAGCCAGGATCTGGGCCGTAACCGAGAGGTTTTTGTACGGATCCAGCCCTTCGCAGGGATAGCTATAACGGTGGCCGTTGGCACCGATGTTGGTTTGTCCAAGCCCGACGTCGACTCTATTTGGGCCTGCGGTCTGAAGGGCGATCATCAACGCTCTGCAAGCATCGCTGCGTGTCGCAAAGCGATATCCGGCGCCGGCGACATTCAACGTCCAGGGCCAGGGGACGATCTGGCCGCGAAGTCGGGTGCCACTCTCTTGCAGTGCAACGGAGTACAGCACCTCGGACGGAACGCCGGCAGGCAGGGCAATCAACTGATAGGCCGGTGGCGGAACCTCGGCACCGTTAGCAAATGCCGCGGTGAGCAGTAGCCCCCCCGTTAAAGCCGCGCGAATTACAGACGCTGCCATTGTCCATTCACCTCGCGTACCACGGCCGGCAGCTCACCGCCGAGTCCAAGGCCAAGCCATCGACCGGCATCGTGATTCAATGTGATCTGTCGGCTTCTCACGCTGGCCGGTTCGACTCCAGCCAAGATGGCCCAGCGGCGAATTATTTCGTCATCACCTTGACTACCAACGAAGTACAGATCAAAGGACTGTTTCTGGTTTTGTAAGTCTTTGACGCGGTCAATACATGCGTTGCAACTGTCTTGAACAAAAACGGCTAGTCGTCCAGTGCCTTTCACAGCAGTTAACGCTCCCGAGCCAGGAGCAGATGCAGGGTTGGACGATAGTTGGATGACTTTTTCATTGGGGTAAAGACGTGCGAAGGCTTGGTCATAGGCCCTTTGGTACGCCAGTTCCTTATCGATACGCTGTCGCTCGGCTCGCACCTGCAGCTCTGCATAGCGTCGCCGCTCCTCCTCCGACTTCGCTTCGATGCCAAGTGCTGTCAGAGGATCCAGGCCTGGCGAATAGATTCCGCGAGGACCCTCCATCACAGTTTGAAAACGGGACCATTCTTGGGGGGTCAATCCCCACTCGCGGGCGAGTTCTGTCTGACTTGCTCCTTGAGAAGAGTTGTGAACTTCACTGTTCTGAGTGTTCGAGATCGACGTTGATTGCCCCGAAGCCGCATGACAGCCGTATGCAAACGCGAAGGTGGCCAAGCCTGCAATGAAACCCAAAATGTTCCTGGGCTTCATTGTTTTCGAGGAAGTGGTAGGGGAGTGCATAAAGGAGGTCCTATTGCGCGACGGTTACGGTTTGAGGTGTTCCGGCCACGTCAAAGCGTGCGGATCTTCCGTCCAGCGCGTTGAGTCGCCAGGCGGTGCCCGCCACAGCGTCACCAGGTCGGATAAGGTAAATTTGATTCAACTGCGTGCTGCCAGGCGGTGCTACGGACAAAAAGCGTTCACCGCCGCGATACTCGATACCGACAACGGTAAAAGGGGGTGTTTGCGGTGTGACAGTGGCGGTAGCGGGCGGTTTTGGCCGCTTTGGTTGGCGGGCAACGGGCTTAGGCTTGGGCTTGAGGGGCACAGCAGTGGTTTGTTTGATGCGTGACTGACTGAGTTCTTGAAGACGGCTATCGAGTGTTTCGACGCTGGCTTTGAGGACTAGCAATTCACCAGCAGACGCAGCATTTTGAGAGATTTCTTGCGCTGACTCCGTCGCTTGCTTTGCATACGCTTGTGCGGCATCAATTCGATTCGATAAAGCCTGCTGCCCGGCTCGGAAGTCCTCGTTGGTCACCAGGTGGTTGCCGGCTACCGTGCCCAGTCGCTCATCGACTTTGCCAAGCCGCGTCAACAACGCATCGAGCGACTCTTTGTCTGCAGTCGCAGCCAAGCTGGTGCGGAGTTGGGAGAGTTGATGATGCTCATAACACAGAATGCCTGCCAATAATGCAAGGCACAGACTGAGTATCGCTGTGGTTCGAGTAGGGCGTGGTAGGTTCATGGGCGTCCTCGCGCAAAAGCGAATACACCCTCTCAAACCAGTCTCTTAGGTGCATCAGGAAATAGGTTTTCCAGGACGCATGGTTTTTGAAGTGTCGAGTTGGCCGCTGGTAAATTGGGATCGTTATAAAAAAATGGCCACCCGAAGGTGGCCGTCAAACTATGAAGCAATGAGCTGCCTTGCAAGTGTCATTTCAACTGAATCACCATCTTGGTTCAGCGAGTCGAGACCAGAATCTGGCACATCTCCCGACGTGCTTTGAATCACGGCGATTTTCTTGGCCATCAACTGCAGGCAAGTAATCTGAGAGCTGCCGGCATAGCCAAAAAAACACCCTCACTGGCTGCTTTTGCCCAATCCGCCATCACCGTCGAAATGCCTGTTGCAAGGTGTTGGGTAAAGCCATATACCGTAGCCCCACTGCGCGGAGTAAAGTCTTAAAAACCCGTGATAATGATCTGCGGAGTCAGAATAAAGTGGGTAACCGTCCGGCCAGGTCATCTACCCAGCTCTGCAAAGCGAAGACATGGTGTGCATTTAAATTAAGTGGACACCAATTCTATGGGAAATTGCAACCCATTTGACCAGCCATTTGCATTCGACTTGACCAGTCGTTTGCATCGGAAGTGACCAGGCATTTGCATTGGACTTGACCACTCGCCTAGCGAGTCATTTGAAAGGCTAAAGCAGCGGTACTGGTGGCACTGTCTGTGGCGCGCCATCGATGATGCACATCCATCCCCAAGTTCTCAGTGCCGACGTCTTCTTAAACTCCTCGACCAGCTCGGCCGCAATTTCCCCTATGTCCGTCCGCAACTCGAACTGAGGGCGCATTGCGTGCAAAACGTCAATTCCCATGTCCCCGGCAAGCAGCTTGCACATCAGCTTATTACGAAGCTTCCAAGGTAGGGCTTTTCCGCGCCTTTCCGGATGCTGGTAAACCATGGTGTTCAAATGCGCCGACGCGTGGATGTAGTCAGCGCTGCTCATCCAGATATGCAGATGGGCAGGCACTCCAAGGGGTAGGACGTTGAACACGAGCCAATCGATTAGGCCAACGGCAACACCGCGCGCTTGAAGCTCCATTGCCAGCATCAGAAGTACTTTGTGCAAGGTGCCTGCTGCCTTGATAGCAACGGTTTTTCGACCTAGGAGATCTGCTTCGACCACTATCGCGATCAACGCAGCGAGGGCATCCAAGCTTGCCCTGCGTTCGAGTTTTTCGAGTAGAACTTGAGTGATTGGTTCGCGCTGAACACTGTCCCAAATCATGTTGCTGGTGCTGCGATAAAGCACCAGTTGGACATCGGTATTTAACGCACGGAAGTAGCTGTCGAAGCTGATTTTCTGTTGCCGGGAGATCAGCTTCATCAAAGTCCATATGGGATGATTCAGGTCGCGGGACGATCCAGGTGCTAGCAGTTCCACCCTACTCAAGGTCTTGGCCTTGGGGGAGATCATTTTCTGTTCGTACCTAGACCACTTGCTTCGGTAATGCCGGATCGTGCCATTCGTATTTCTTCGAAATGACTCTTTTTCGAAATACAGCTCAAGGGCATAGGCAGTTTTGAGGCCTGTCCGCTGCCTCAGTCCTTCGAACCAGTAGCCCACTGCGAGCATTTCCACTGTGTTGCTTCGGGGGCGGCTATTTTCCGGAATTTGTTCGCGCAAGCTGCCTGCGAACTCCGAATAAATGTTTGCAATTCTCTTAAAATCAGACACTTAAAAATCCCCGAACGATCTTTGTACCGTAAAAAATGTAGAAGTCTTACGGCTGGAGCGCAAGGGGGCGGTTTATTACTATCAACTGTGACCAAACCGGACATTAAGTGCGATGCGCGAGCCCCTTGAAATCCAATTTCTGTCATTCGAATTAGAGCTCGACCTCAAACAGCGATATGGCCTGATGGTGGGTGGCAGCGCGCTGTGGAGAGAGTTGGGTTACACATCGTACGACGCGTTTCGTAAAGCTAAACAGCGAGGGACAATTGAGGTGCCGCTATTTGAAGTGCCTAATCGTCGGGGGTTCTTTGCTCTGTCCAAAGAGGTCGCTTGGTGGATTGCTACGCAGCGCTGCGCACGGCAGCAGGCCGTATGAACTAAGCATATGAGGAGTATCACAATGAGATCAGGATAGGAGCTAGCCGGTGGATTTGGAGCACAAAAAAGCCCAGGGGTGGAGCCCTAGGCTTTTTTGATGGTGTTAGGTTTCAGCCCTACGCGCCGTCATTCTGTGTTCCCTCGCGTTCGGCGTCAAGTCGATCACATTCCGTTTGTCTGCAATTTTCACACGGCGCGACCTGTGAGGTGTTCACACACCTGTCGCGAGGAGAACATATGAGGCTGCCAATAAGTACGCAGCGCGAGGTGCTACGCCTTACGAGCGACCCCAAGCTGTCGAATAGGGCTATTGGCCTATTAGCCAAAGTGTCCCATAACACTGTTCGCACCATTCGGGATCAGTTGGCACAGTGTGGACAAAGCTGGGAAGAACTGAAGCACCTTGACGACAAAGCGCTGGCGGAGCGTCTGCATACCCAGCCAAAAGTCTCATCTCAAAGGAAGGCTTACCCGTCATGGCCTGCCATCCATGAACAGCTAAAACTTCCTGACATCACCTTGGAACTCCTATGGCAAGAGTTTCGTACAAGCGAGCCAGAAGGCGTGTCTTATGCTCAGTTCACACGGATTTATCGTGAATGGGTCAATAGGCAAAAGCTGAGCATGCGACAGACTCACCTCCCCGGAGACAAGTGCTTCGTGGACTTTTGTGGCAGGACAATGCCTGTGACCAACCCGGATACTGGAGCAATCAGCCAAGCTCAGGTGTTCGTGGCAACGCTAGGTGCCTCGGGATACATTTTTGCCACCGCCGTGAGAAGTCAAACGATCCCAGACTGGCTCAGATGCAACATTCTGGCCCTGGAGTTCTTCGACGGGGTTCCACGGTTCGTTGTGCCTGATAATTTGAAGTCAGCAGTGACGAAAAACACGAGAGATGTGGTGACCCTAAATCGTGCCTACGCCGAGTTTTCTGAGCACTACGGATTTCAAATTTACCCCGCCAGACCGCGTAAACCGCAAGACAAGTCGCTAGGTGAGATTGCTGTTCAACTGGTACAAAGATTCGTTCTCGCAAGGCTGAGAGCGAGCACCTTTTTTTCCTTAGAAGAGCTCAACGAGAAAATCAGCTACTGGGTTGTAAGCGAACGGGCATTACAGGTTGCGTAACGGCAGCCAGTTATGCGGCAACAACTCGGCGATCTCACTGGCGCGCTGCGTCGGCAGCCGCATCAGCACATCCTTGAGATAAGCATACGGATCATGCCCGTTAAGCTTGGCCGATTGGATCAAACTCATCAGCGCAGCCGCGCGTTGTCCGCTGCGTAACGACCCTGCAAAGAGCCAGTTCTTGCGTCCGAGCGCCCATGGCCGGATTTGCTGCTCGATGTGGTTGTTATCAATAGGCACCGCGCCGTCATCCAGATAACGTGACAACGCCGTCCAGCGTTTCAGGCTGTAATCCAGGGCCTTGGCGATGGCCACACCCTCGTGTACCAGCTCGCGCTGGGCGATCATCCAAGTGTGCAGCATGTTCATCACGGGGACGGCTTTTTCTTGTCGTATTCGTCGCCGTACATCGGGCTCCAAATCGCGGATTTCACTTTCGATTTCGTACAGCAACTGGATATAGCGCAGAGCTTGCTCGGCGAGCGTGCTTTTGTTCGTGGCGTGCAGGTCGAAGAACTTACGCCGCGCATGGGCCATGCAGCCGATTTCAGTGACACCGAGTGCAAAACTGGCTTTGTAACCACCAAAATCATCGCAGACCAGCTTGCCCTTCCAGTCTTGCAGGAAGTTGCGTGCATGTTCGCCCGAGCGGCTGGGGCTGAAGTCGTACACCACTGCGCGGATATCGGCAGACGCGGTGGTTGCATAGGCCCAGACGTAGGCCCGATGGGTTTTCTTCGAGCCAGGCATGAGCACCTGTACCGGCGTTTCATCGGCGTGCACCACGTTGTGTCCAAGCACCACTTCGCGCAGAGCATCAACCAGTGGTTGCAGTTGCACACCGCAAGTGCCGACCCACTGCGCCAAGGTCGAGCGCGGGATGGCGAGGCCGGCCCGGCCAAAGATCTTTTCCTGACGGTACAGTGGCAAATGATCACCGTATTTGGCGATCATCACTTGAGCCAGCAAACCTGCTGTGGGGATGCCTTTATCGATGACCTGCGCAGGAACAGGTGCCTGGATCAGGGTCTCGCAGTCCTCACAGACCCACTTGCCACGGATGTGTTGTTCAACCGTGAACACGCCGGGCGTGTAGTCGAGTTTCTCGCTGACATCCTCGCCGATACGCTTGAGGGCGCAGCCGCATTGGCAGTGAGTGTTGTCCGGTTCGTGATGGATGGGCGTGCGTGGAAACTCGGGCGGCAAGGCGGTGCGTTTAGGTTTTTGCCGAGCCACGGTCGGGGCTGGAGCGGGTTGCAACGTCTCAAGCTCGGCTTCGATGGCCGCGATATCGGCATCGATCACGTCATCGAGCAGGCTGGTTTGATACGGATTTAGCTGCTCGCTGCGCTTGGCAAACTTGAAACGCTTGAGCTGTGCGATCTCGTGGGTCAGCTTGTCGTTGACCGTTTTGTAGTGATGGATCTGCTTGTCCATGGACTCGACTTTTTGATCGAGAGTCTCGACACGCTGCATCAGCTGCGCGGCGATAGCGCGCAGTTGTTCAGGGTTTAATTGGTCGAAATCAGGAAGCAAAGTCATGCCGCCGATTTTGTCAGAACAGGCCAACACTGACGATAGGCTCATCGGACAATTGCACGGCGACGCTGGCCATGGCAGTGATTACATCAGGGTAATCGCACTGTTTTGCCCAACTCTTTGCCAAGGTAAACCCAGCACCAGGGCATGCAGTTGTTCGGCACCCAATTCCATCTGCGAGCCGTGCCGAGATCCCGGCCAGAAAAATTTGCCTTGATGCAGTCGGCGCGCCGCCAGCCAGATGCCCAACCCATCGTGCACCAGCACTTTCATGCGATTGGCGCGGCGGTTGGCAAACAGATAAGCACAGTGCGGCTGCGCCGCACCGAACACGGCCACCACCCGCGCCAGCGCTGTGTCAGTGCCGGCGCGCATGTCCATGGGCTCAGTGGCGAGCCAGATGGCGTCGATACGAATCATCGCAACAGGTCTCGAAGAAAGGTTGCACAGGCAGCAGCACTTTCAGTTGGCCAGTTCACTTTAACGGTGCCGCGCGGATGCTGGATCTCAACGCTGATAGTCGATGATGCCGATTGCGACTCAGTGCTGGCGAGTGGCATGGGCAGTGAAACAAAAGCGGGATGCAGCGCCATGCTTTTCTGCGTTTGCAGCCGAATCCACTTGTGGACGAGGTTCGCGTTGAGGCTGTGGCTCAGCGCAACGTTGGCAATCGAGGCCCCAGGTTGGGCGCACTCTTGAATGACTTGGGCCTTGAACGACCTGGAATAGGAACGGCGTTGTGGCTGCATGAAAGACCCTCTTAAAAGGCTAGAAGTGGTGTCCACTTAAATAGGTGGACACCATCGCCTTTGGCGGTGGGGTCAGAAAGGTGTGTTTGCTGGCCGGTTACACTGGGTTGATGAGCTAAACAGTCGAATCACTCGAACGTACCCTAAGTGTTAATGGCCAATTAAACTGACCCACCTCTGGCCAACAATTTTGACCCACCCATAGTGGCATTGGCCACCGACCATGTAGCGTCACCCGCCTTATGCACAGGCCGGGGACAGATCATTGAAGGAGTGGGTTGTGATTCACAAGATCAAGGGGTTGTATGACCAGGGCCGAGGCCTGTCGGTCCGTGCCATCAGTCGTGAGCTGGGGATTTCCCGGAACACCGTACGCAAGTATCTCCACCTGGATGAGATGCAGATCAGCGCTACCATTGCTGACCCTTCACGCACCAAGGTGCTCGACGAGCACCGCGATTATCTGATTAATCAGTTGGGTCAGTTTCCAGCCCTGAGCGCAGTCAAGCTGGCCCGTCGCCTGAGGGAGCGCACCACCGAGCTGGCGGTGTCAGACCGGAGCATTCGCCGCTATGTGCAAGCGCTCAAGCAGCAGGTTGCCAGTGGCCAGTTGCGCTATTACGAGCCGGTCGTTGAGTCAGTGCCTGGCGTGCAGTGTCAGGTCGACCCCGGTGAGCTGCGAGGCGTCATGATTGGCGGCCTGGAGCGTGTCGTTCATTTTGTGGTGTTTGTGCTGTCCTGTTCACGGCTGATGTATGTCGGTCTGAACTTCCGGCCGCTGGATACCGAACGGTTTATCCAGATGCACGACGAGGCCTTCCGCTACTTCGGCGGCGTCACCGAGGAGTGCATCTACGATCAGACCAAGATGGTGGTGATCAACGAGCAGTACCGTGAGCTGACGCTGAACCAGCGCTTCCACCAGTATGCGACTACCGTCGGGTACCGCATCCATGCCTGCGAGGGCTATGACCCGGAGAGCAAGGGCAAGGTGGAGGCCGGGGTCAAGTACGTCAAGCGTGACTGCTTCTACGGCGAGCACTTCCAGGACGAGGCCGCCGTCCGACAGCACCTGAATGATTGGCTCGAGACTGTCGCCAACGCACGCGTGCACGGCACGACGGGGCAGCATCCAAGAGCGCATTTCGAGGCACTGGAGCGTAGTCAGCTCAAGCCCTATCTCGTCCCGCAGAACCTGCTGCACGTGGCGCCGACAAGGGAGACCCGCAAGGTCGACAAGACCGGCTTGATCTCATGGCAGGCCAACAAGTACTCGGTACCCATGGCCTGGCAGCAAGCCCGTGTCGGTGTCAGCGCACAGGACAACCAGTTGCTGATCCATGACCTGGAGAGCGGTGAACTCATAGCCACCCATGACCTGTGCAAGGCCAAGGGCCGGATGATCAAGAACAACAACCATTACCGAGACCATGCCCAGCGCATTACCGACCTGGAGCGCGGCATCGACTCGATCCTGCCCGATGCCCTTGGGGCAACCCTGTGCCAACTGCTCAAGCGTACTTCGCCGCGTATCTACAAGGATCAGCTGGTTGCTGCACGCGACCTGCTCATGGCCCATGCGCCGGTTGATACGGCGTTGCTCGGCGAGTTGTGCGAGCGCAGTGAACTGACCGCCACCGGGCTCAAGCGCTACCTCGAAGCATGGCAGCAAGCCAAGGCGCGGGGCCGGATCATCGGCGACCATGACTATGCGCCAGAGGCCGGTAGCCAGGTTAGTCACGCCGACCTGAACGCTTATGCCCGCATTGGCCAGTCGACTGGCCACGGGGTGACCCAATGAGCCTGCTCGACAGCACTATCGCGCAGTACCGAAGCCTGCGCCTCAGCGCGACCGCGGGTGAGCTGGCCACCCTGCTGGCCAGAGCCGAAGCCAATGAACTGTCCTACCTGAGCTTCGCCCAGTCACTGGTCGAGCATGAGCTTAACGCCCGCTCCAGTAGCCGCGTAAGCCGCAACCTCAAGCAGGCGCAGTTCCCCTCGGAGAAGCATCTGGAGGCCTTCGATTACCGGCACCAGACCACCATCACCAAGCGCCAGGTCAGCACCTTGCTGGACTTCAGCTTTATCGACAACCGCGACAACCTGGTGTTCATCGGACCACCGGGTGTGGGCAAGACCCACTTGGCCATTGGGATTGGCCACAAGGCGGTTCAGGCGGGCTACAAGGTGCTGTTCCGCACGGCTCTGGCGTTGGTCGAGGATCTGGAGCTGGCGGAAATGAAGGGCGAGCTGAAGAAGCGCCTTAATCAGCTGAGCAAATACGACGTGCTGATCATCGATGAGCTGGGCTACCTGCCGATGACGCGCCAAGCCCGGTACAACCTGTTCCAGTTAATCAACAACCTGTACGAGTACCGCTCGGTCATCCTGACCACCAACAAGGACTTCACCAGCTGGGGCGAGTTCTTCCATGACGACAACGTGGCCGTGCCCATCATCGACCGCGTGATCCACCATTCACACATCTTTATGCTGGGAGGTGAGAGCTATCGTTTGAAGCAGAAAACCGGCGGTTAGCGGTGAGCAAGTGGGTCAATTCTATTGGCCAAAAGTGGGTCAAAATTAATGGCCATTGACAATGGTCACGCAACTCAACAGCTTCGTGAGCGCCTGTAGAGGCACCGGACGGGACTGAAGCCCGGCCCAGTGTTCCGCACTCCAAGGTGACGTCGACTTCAACGGTAGGGTTACCGCGTGAATCGAGAATTTCACGTGCATGAATAGCCTGGATTTGCGTTTTCATTGATTTTCTCCAAGGGACGATTCGGGAACGTCATTAACCATGTGAATAAGTCGAGAGGCCTCGATTTCGGAAGTCAGCTCTCCATGAGTATTCTGAACAGCTGCACTGCCGACACCGCAATTGCGGGAACCAAGAAGCCTCCAATAATTAGCTCAGGAATCTCTCCCACCAAGGGCATGAATTGCCCTCCCTTTGCCATCTGGAAAAGCTCCAGCATTTGGTTTGACGCAACCATCACAGAACAGCAGTACGCAGTCTGGGCTTGTAGCATGGCCCGCCTTTGATCTAGCAGATGAAACGTCAGCAACGACACTCCAATGCTTACGATGAAAAGCGCGACGAATTCATAGACGGATCCTGTAAAAAGCCTGCCCATCACAAGCCCGAATACGATGCTCAGCATCACTGCGCTCATGTGGTATCCCATTTCTCTAAAGTGGTTTTGATGAGCCGACGTCGGTGAGTTCCATTTCGCAATCTCATCTTTGGATTGCCCACCACCATCGCGCTCGTAACGTTCAACGTTGCTGTGCTCTCAGCTCGTAGCCAGGTACGCAGGTGATGGTCACGTCTGCCTTGCAGGATTTCTCACTGGGCATGCGCATCGTGACCAAGGCGCCTTCGAGCGAGGTGACGATGTACCAACCCTCGCTCGATACCTTTTGGCTGCCTGCAATGCCCGCCAAAAAAAGCGCCCAAAAAACCAGTCCTACGAGGAGCGGCCTGTTGTCACGAGCCCAGTTGACGGGGGCTGGCTGTGGACGCAGGTTATAAATTCGGTACATGGCGTTTATCCTTTTTACTGGTTGTCCAACAAACCGTGGTTTTCAGCTTTTCGCCTGGCCCACTCGACCGTACTCGATGGGCAATTTGATAAAGCTCAGCGAAAACGCCTCCTTGGCCAATGCTTCCAGCAACTTCTCGCACCCGGGCTCATCAGTGGATATCGTCACTGTGACCGGATGATCAGCACCGCTGAGGAAATGCGCGGTATGCAAATGTCCTAAATGATCCAGGCCTTCCGTACCGCTCACCAGCGTCGCTCCCAACATGCCCTCTCGTTTGGCGAACTCAACCAGCCACTCCCCGAGTGGAAGATGCTGGTAGTTGGTACTCTGTTCAGTGAAAAACGTCAGTTGAAAGCCATTCATGGCAACATCCTCTAATGTGGCGAGAGCGACCAACGGTTAGTCGGCTATGCCTCTTCATTTGCGAACTGTTTCTTCGAACTGAATTACAAGGCTTCACTGAGCGGTAACTCGCATAAGAGAAGAACTGCTCGCACCTTGCGCAACTCGTCAGCGTGGTCGCGCAGGAAGGTGCGCAGCTTGACCTCTGTATCCAGCAATTCCAGACACTGCGGATGACGCATATCACCAAGCTCCGGGTGATGATGGGAAATGCGATGGCCCGTCAAATAGCCCGCAGAAATCGGTTTGAGCATGACCTGATCAATCTTGGCTTTCTGCGCGACTTTAAGAAGGTGTTGGGCAAGTGCGGGCGCACTCAGGTGATGCCAGAAATTTGTAACTCGAGCCCGACTAGCGCCAGGGAAATAGAGCTGCAAAGCTGTCAGGCGATCTTGGCGATGTTCGGTCATTTCTCTTCCCCAATAAAAGTCACTTTGCGCTCGCTGGCGGATTCACTTTGAGCATGAAATTGCTTGATATCGGAGAGCCGGATTTCCTTCGGCAGAGGACGGTGATGCTTGCTGTGACCGACGCGCTGGGCGTGATAGATCCCGGTATGCCCGGATACGAGGTAACTTGCGATACAGGCAATGGCTGCAAGCGGAGCAATTTCAGGCCCGAAGAGCTCCATGGCCATGACAATGGTTGCCAGTGGCGTATTAGCTGCACCAGCGAAGACAGCGACAAAACCGATACCAGCCAGCATGCCGAAGGGAAGATGTAAGAGGGGCGCTAGCGCGTTCCCCAAGGTGGCTCCAATGTAAAACAGCGGAGTGACTTCGCCGCCCTTGAATCCAGTCCCCAGGGAGACAACGGTGAACAACATCTTTCCAAGCCAGTCCCAAGGAGCCATTGGCATTTGAAAGGATTGGACGATGCTCGGAATCCCCAGTCCGATGTACTTATCGACATCGGTGTAATGGTTGCTACCAAGCGCCCACACTGCCACTGCGATCAGAAGGCCGCCGGCGAATGGTCGTAATGGCGAATAGGAGATAAGTCGTTTAACGAAAGCCCCTAGCTTATGGGTGGTCGTCGCGAATAGCAGGCCAGTGAGGCCGAAGATAATCCCAGCGGCGACCACAGCCATGACGCTCCAGAGCTGCACGGGAACCACTTCGCCAATGACGTAATGCGTATGAACCACTCCCCAGGCTTTCCCCACCTGGTCAGCAACGATTGCCGCAACCACGCAAGGGAAAAGCGCGTCGTAACGCATGCGTCCGATGGCCAACACTTCAAGTCCGAACAAAGCCCCGGCAAGAGGGGTGCCGAAGACGGACGCAAAGCCAGCACTGATACCGGCCATGAGAATCACCCGGCGATCTTCGCGGCGTAGCCGAAAGACATGCGTCAATTGATCCGCAAGAGCGCCGCCCATCTGCACCGCCGTTCCCTCACGTCCCACAGATGCACCGAAGAGGTGGGAAACCACGGTTCCGATTAGCACCATCGGCACCATGCGCAAGGGAATAGTCTTTTTAGGATCGTGGATCTCATCGATGATCAGGTTGTTTCCGGCATCAACTGGTTTGCCTATCAGGTGATACGCAAGTCCCACGGCAAAGCCAGCAACTGGCAGGAGCCAGAGCACCCAGGGATGGGCTTCTCGCCACTGGGTGGCATGATCCAAAGAAAGGAGGAATAACGCAGAGGCAGAGCCTGCCAAAAGAGCTACAAGACCAGCAAGCGCAAGCCATTTCGCAATATAGGGCAGTAAGTCGAGTTGTTCAGGTCGTCGAAATTTAGACATTTGGCCAGCCACAAAAATGTAAGTGGGCCTGACCAAAAAGGGGATTCTGGGCGCGAACGCCTACAGACCTGGTTGATCAGGTTTCTGTAGGCATCATCAGCTGCTACGGGCACAGCGGTTGGTTAATGGAGGAATGCCATCTCCAATGAGCCGATCTTAGCGAGCTCTGTCCAAAATGTAAAATCGTGTTTCGGAGCACGAGGCAAGCGTAGGCGTCTTCGAGTCACCGCTTATGAAAGCAGGCCAGACTAGGTGACTTCTGTTCCGGCGAAGCCCATCTCAACTGGGGTTTTTATGTAAAATAACGAGATATCTTCAAGCTCCAATCGCTTGAATAACTGCACAGATTCGTCCTCGGTAATGGCCATACGAATTTCGGTAGGCTGATCCGCTAGTTCAAAAAAATGCGAGGAATGCAGCCGGCCGGTATGCCCAAAGCCTTCGATACCTGTGGACAGAGTCGCACCCCGCAGTCCCATTTCTTTCGCCAAATCAACGATCCAGTCGCCGAGCATCTTTCCCTGATAGCGACGATTCTGTTGAGTAAAGAAAGTGACCAGAAAACCTTTCATGTTCCTCTCCTAAGCGCGTGCTGATTATTTGATAGGACAGAAGCCCGGCAGCCGTCATTGCCACCCGGGCAGGATTCACACTGGCATCATGCGCACTGGTCAAGTCGGATGCAAACGACTGGTCAAGTCGAATGCAAATGGCTGGTCAAGTTCATGCAATTGCCCAAATTCTAGCCTTTCAAGCGGGTATTTCATGCAGCCAACACGCCGTTCCTATTCCAAATCCTTCAAAGCCCAGATCATTCAAGAGTGCGCCCAACCAGGCGCTTCGATTGCCAGCGTCGCGCTCGGCCATAGCCTCAACGCAAACCTCGTCCACAAATGGATTCGGCTGCAAACGCAGAAAATTCCGGCACACCCACCTGCATTTATTCCGTTAGCCATGCCGCTGGCGGGGGCGAACTCCCATCCAGCATCATCGAATATCTGCGTTGAAATACAGCACCCGCGCGCCATCATCAAAGTGGACTGGCCCACTGAAAGTGCTGCCGCCTGCGCGACTTTTCTTCGAGATATTCTGCGATGATTCACATCGACTCCATCTGGCTCGCCACCGAACCGATGGCCATGCGCGCAGGCACCGAAACGGCGCTAGCCAAGGTGATCGCGGTGTTCGGTGCGGCGCAGCCGCACTGCGCTTATCTGTTCGCCAACCGCCGCGCCAATCGCATGAAAGTGCTGGTGCATGACGGCTTCGGAATATGGCTGGCGGCGCGCCGGTTAAACCAAGGCAAGTTCCACTGGCCTGGCATCCGCCATGGTCCTGAGATGGAACTGGATGCCGAGCAACTTCAAACGTTGTTGCTGGGGCTGCCATGGCAACGCGCAGGTTCTGGAGGCTCGATCACACTGCTTTAACGGCAGCCATTAGCCTATCGGTCTATCGTCGCGAAACGCCCGCTCTGGCAAAGTCCGGCGTATGACTTCTTCGCCCAATCTCGACCAACTGTCTCCCAATCAACTGCGCGTCCTCGCAGCGCAGTTGCTCTCGCAAGTCGACACTATGGGCAAGAAAATCAACCGTGATCAAACAGTCATTGAGAAACAGACCCACGAGATCGCCCAGCTCAAGCGTTTGAAGTTTGCCAAGCGCAGCGAGCAGATGAATCCTGAACAGGCCAGCCTGCTAGATGACCTGATCGATACTGATATCGCGGCGATTGAGGCCGAGCTTCAGGCGTTGCAAATAGCACCAGAGGCGACCGAGGAAAAGCTAAGGCCCAAGCGCACGGCATTGCCGGCAGAATTTCCGCGAACGTTGATCCATCACGAACCGGACAACACTCACCGCCCATGCGGCTGCGCCCTGAAGCGCATCGGTGAGGACGTTAGCGAGAAGCTGGACTACACGCCCGGCGTGTTCACCGTCGAACGCCATGTCCGTGGCAAGTGGGTCTGCGATAACTGCGAAACGCTGATCCAGGCACCGGTTCCGCCGCAGGTCATTGATAAGGGCATCCCGACTTCGGGCCTGCTCGCACACGTCATGATCGCCAAGTTTGCTGACCATCTGCCGCTTTACCGTCAGGAATCGATCTTAGGTCGAGCGGGCTTGGCGATTCCACGTTCAACCTTGGCTCAATGGGTTGGCGTGACCGGAGTTCAGTTGCAGCCGCTGGTCGATGCGCTGCGCGAAGTAGTGCTTGGGCAACAAATCATCCACGCAGATGAAACACCGGTGCAGATGCTCATGCCGGGAACAAAGAAAACCCACCGCTCCTATGTGTGGTCCTACGCTACCAGCCAGTTCTCGGATGTGGCAGCGGTGGTTTATGACTTCAGCCCCAGTCGCGCCGGAGAGCATGCTCGCGACTTCCTTCAGGACTGGAATGGCAAGTTGGTCTGCGACGATTTTGGCGGCTACAAGGCCAGCTTTGAACTCGGCGTGACCGAGATCGGCTGCATGGCCCATGCACGGCGCAAGTTCTTTGAACTGCACGCTACGAATAAAAGCACGCTCGCCGAGCAAGCCCTGCGCTATATCCAGTTGTTGTACGAAATCGAAAGAGAAGTCAGAGACCTGGAGCCGGATTTACGGCGCCGAATACGGCAAGAAAAAGCCGTACCGGTGAAGGATAGGCTGCATGCCTGGATGAACGCGCAGCGTGATCTTGTGCCCGAAGGTTCGGCCATCAGCAGAGCGCTCGATTACAGCCTTAAACGCTGGGCAGCGCTGTCGCGCTACCTCGATGACGGGGCGGTTCCCATTGATAATAATTGGGCGGAGGTGCGACACGAAGTCGCTTAATGAAGTTGTTCCCCCTTGGTGGGAACCACCCGTGTCACCGGGTGAATCTAGAAGGCTGAATCAAGAGCGCCTTCGACAATGTTACGAGGCGCCGCAAGGTGCGGGGTACCAATCGTGAGAGGCGTACCCTTCTGGCAGCCATGGCCGGACAAGTGCTAGATAGTTGGTATGGTGAACACACGTGAATCTGCGCAACGATCGTTAAATTAAGCGAGCGGAAATGGCTTACACGCTCGAACCAAAATGGTAATGGAGGTGGGAACTGCGTCTTTCTACTACGCATTCGTGACCCACATGCCTCCCGGTCGATAGCAGGCACCTAACCCGACGCACTTCAGTAAGCGGAACGTGGAAATCCCGTATCGCTCCCGTCAGGGAAAGCCGTTTGTAAAAATTGCCCATGGCGGTGCGGGCGAAGGAACGAGGAAAAAGCGAACGCCGTCCTGTAATGGGTTGGATAGAGGTTGAAACATCACTTCACGCGAAAGCGGGCAGACGTCCTCATGGTCTCTCTTCACACGAGAGTAGGTAGAACCCTTTCAACGGAAGGAGAGCAAATGAACGCAGCAGCATTGGCGTGTGCACCTTCCGGCACGTCGTGGGACAGCATCGATTGGATCGCCGTACAACGTCGTGTCAGAGGGCTGCAAGCGCGTATTGTGAAGGCTGTACAAGATGGCAGACATAACAAGGTGAAAGCCCTGCAATGGCTGCTGACTCACTCGTTCAGTGGCAAGGCATTTGCTGTGAAACGGGTGTCTGAAAACAAAGGCAAAAATACCCCCGGCGTGGACAAGGTTACTTGGAATACGCCTAGGGCCAAGCTCGGCGCGATAGAGTCGTTGACGCGGCGAGGTTACTCGCCGCTCCCGCTTCGGAGAGTGCTTATTCCGAAGAAAAACGGCAAAACGAGACCTCTTGGAATTCCCGCGATGAAATGCCGGGCCATGCAGGCGCTTCATCTGCTGGCTCTGGAACCGATAGCGGAAACTACCGGCGACCCGAACTCTTATGGGTTCAGGCCGGAACGCTCAACTGCGGATGCCGTCGCACAGTGCTTTGGTGTGCTGTCACGAAAAGCAAACGCGGAATGGGTGTTAGAGGGCGACATTCAAGGCTGTTTCGACAATATCAGCCATGACTGGTTGATCGCCAACATTCCCATGGACAAGGCGATTTTGCAGAAATGGCTCCGGGCTGGTTATGTCTACCAAAAGCAGCTATTCCCCAGCCACGCCGGAACCCCGCAGGGAGGCATCATATCCCCGGGGTTGGCGAACATGACGCTGGATGGGTTGGAAGCGATGCTGGCGAAGAGATTTCCCAACGCGAAGTGGACAGCCCGAAAAATGCGCGTGGTGCGTTATGCAGATGATTTCATCATCACTGGTTGTTCGAAAGAATGGCTGGAGAATGAAGTCAGGCCCGCCGTGGTTGAATTTCTGGCAGAGCGTGGACTTGTCCTCTCTCCGGAAAAAACCAAGATAACGCACATAGGGGACGGGTTCGACTTCCTCGGATGGAACCTGCGCAAGTACAACGGCAAGCTCCTGATCAAGCCGTCCAAGGCGAACATCGGGGCTCTACTTGCCAAGCTGCGAGAGTTGATCAAGACCAACAAAACGATACGACAGGCTAACTTGATAGGTTTGCTCAACCCGGTTCTACGGGGCTGGGCGAACTATCACAGTCATGTCGTCGCCAAGAAGGTCTTCAACCAGGTGGACAGCGCAGTGTGGGAAATGCTCTGGCGATGGGCGGTACGTCGCCACCCTCGCAAGACACGCCGATGGGTGAAGGATCGGTATTTCAAAGTACAAGGGGCGCGCCGTTGGGTGTTCTCGTGTACTGAAAAATCCGCCGATGGTCGGAAGCGTCAGTACACGCTAGTAGACGCCTCAGACACACCGATTGTGCGACATATCAAGATTAAGGCTGCTGCCAACCCTCACGACCCTGCATGGGATGAGTACTTCGAGTCCCGCTGGGGCAAGAAGATGCTCACTTCCGTTAAAGGTCGAGCCAAGCTGTATCGGGTATGGGTGCAACAGGGCGGCAGGTGCTGCGCCTGCTTCAAGCCGGTGACCAAAGACACACCGTGGCACAGTCGCCATATTGTGAAGCTAGGTCATGGCGGGACGGACGCTGCGGCTAATCTTGAGATTTACCACCTGCGTTGCCCACGAGATGTGCAATTTGCCAATGTCGACGATGTATAACCGGGTGCCCAATGGCGCCTTAGCAGAGGCTTGAGCCGTGTGCTGGGAAACTCGCATGCACGGTTCTTAGGGGGTTGGACGCGGGCAACCGCGTCTGACTACCCGACAACCAGATCCGGCCATGGGCTCTTGGGCGCAAGAACTGGCTCTTCGCCGGGTCGCTACGCAGCGGAAAACGGGCTGCGGCGATCATGAGCTTGATCCAGTCAGCGCGGCTGAATGGCCATGATCCGTACGCCTATCTAAAGGATGTTCTCACGCGCCTGCCGACGCGGCGCGCGAGTGAGATTAACAAGCTGCTGCCGCACAGGTGGGCACCTGTTTAATCGCGCAGGGTGTTTTGTGCTTATGTCTTCCCTGGCATCTACATTTTGCGCCACACCAAAGCAGGAATTGCTCGGATGTAAATTAGTTCGCTGACCAACTCAATCAGCGTTTGAGTAATCACTGCTGCCGCAGCGAGCCCTCTGATTTCCTCGGGCAAGGCCAATGCCAATGGTAGAACTACCAATGAGTTTCGTGTCGAACTGCTGAAAGCGACAGATCTTGCCGTGCTAGCCGGTAACTTAAACGCCCGAGCCACCAGCGCACCCACCACGGGTGCCAAGAGCATGAAACCAATGTAGACGGGAATAACAGGCAGCAGCTTGTCCATGTCTCTGACCACCGTTGAAATCTGAGAGCCGATCACTACGACCAATACAGCCGCCATAGCTGGCACAGGCATCCAAGCCCATACATTGTTCCAGCCCTCAACGATGCGTGACCCCTTTGCCCCGGCAGCTGTTGCTACTGCCAAGACCAAGGGTAAAGCGATCAGCACTACGAAGGCCTCAACAAATGGGCCGACCGATATAACCACCGCCGAGTCATCACTCACCATGAAGGCTAGATAGAGGGGTAGTAGCACAAGCTGAAGCACGAGTAGTAATGGTGTTGCCGCCAGAGTCAGTTTGGAGTCGCCCTTACCGATATGGGTAAACACAACAACATAATCGATACAAGGCGTCAGCAAGACCAATAGTGCGCCCACCAAAATCGCCGGGTGGTCGGCTAGGCCCATCGTCAACGCCCAAACCAACAGGGGGATGGCGACGAAATTGGCGGTCAGCAGCGCGGTCATGAAACGCTTGTTTGCAAGCCCTTTGCGAAGATCCAAGAATGGGATCTGCAGAAACATGGCGTACATCAGCACAGCGATGGCTGGTGTCACCAACGCACCTAACGCTTGAGAGGCATCAGGTGCGAGCAGGCCCCCGATAGCCGCGACAATGACCGCGACGAAGTAAACGGGAATCTGGTTCTTCTCTAGCTGTTCTCTGTCCACGGAATGCCCTTAAAACGCGTGAAATCATTTTTCGATTGAGCAGGTTAATATCTGTAGCTACTACAGGTTCAAGAAAATGCTTGGGGAGTTTGGATGTCAGGAATCGGAGCGCTGTCGAAATCAACGGGTTGCCACATTGAAACGATTCGCTACTACGAGAAAATAGGCCTTCTCCCTCCGGCCCTACGGTCGACAGGGCGGCATCGAATCTATACCGAAAAGCATCGGTCACGACTCATCTTCATCAGGCAGAATCGTGAACTGGGCTTTCCACTCGACGATATCCGCGAACTCATTGCGCTCGCGGCAGATGCTGATCGTCCGTGTGCTGATGCGTTGTCGGTGGTCAAGAAGCACTTGGCAGAAGTGGAATCTAAGGTAGCTAAGCTCCTGCAGATCCGGATAGAGCTGCTCTCAATGGCAGGCACGTGTGAGTCAAGATGCCTAGGCTCGAACACTCCAGACTGTACGATTATTGAGTCACTGTTCGAACCCGCTGCTGGGGCTCGCTCTGGTTGCTGCTCCTAGACGAGTCAAGAGCATAGGGGAGCAAGCTGCCATTGAAACCGAATAGCGCGATAGTCTCGACAGGGTCTTTCGAGCGTCCGTCTACACCAAACGGGCTGGTGCAAGATGTGTTCGGCAGACGCTTACTAAAGTGGTGCGCCACTGCTGGCATAAAAATATCAAGCTATAGTGTTTGGGGCCCTCAATCTCGTGACCGTACTGAGCGAACGCTTACACGGCAGACGTTTGCCAGGGCATATACCTATCAACTGAAGGAGCAAGTTCTATGGCCATCAAACCTGGGCCCAAGCCAATTGCCGAATCAACCGGCAAGACAGACCAGCGTCGCCGTGTAACCCCCGAGAACAAGCCTAAGCATCCCGACCTGGACGTGCATAAGCACAAGAAGGGTGATTGATGAGACCCCGCCAGACATGGCGGGGTTTTATTCTCGGTTAGCAGGTGTCACCGGATTTCCAGTGGGCATCTCCTAATTAATGCCGAAAAGCTTGTAGTAGGGTTGTTGAGGAGGACATGCTGGTGCGACTGTGTCGAGGAGCTTTCTGGATATTTCTACCCTTAACCCTGTCGGCTACCGATGGTAATGAGCGCTTAGAGAGGTCTACAGCCGACACATGCCAATGGCGTCGAAAACCATCATGGCGGATTTCTCCAAACGTTTACTCGTAGGCTTCACAACGCGATTGACGACTTGCTCGATATGCATGACTCCCAGGGTGAAAGCTGAGTGGGCATTTGAGGTGCTGACCAACCTGGCTGATGCATCGCAGCATGCAGCTATCAGGCGCTCGCACTGAGGGACGTAGACTCGAGCGGCGCCCTCGGCCCAGTCGAAATTTCAAACTCATTGCTTGACACTGTAGCTACTACAGGCTGTTCAATGACGCCATATCCTTATTGGTAGATGCGTCATGAGCCAGGAAAACCCGTCGAAAGCCAAATTGCACCTCGTGCCGAAGTCGGACGATTGCTGTTCTGCTGACCCCCGCGAGACCTTCGCCAAACAGGTTCATTCTCGTGCACATCATGTTGAGCATGGGCCTGATCACGCCGAGAGCTTGGGCAGAACGGGATCGCATGCGTGCGGTTCGAAGGATTCTCAGCCTTGTGGAGCCAAGTCCACCGACCATAATCAAGACCATAGCGCACACGATCATGGCACTTCAGCTCAAGCCCATTCCGATGCCGACCATTGCTGTTTGAGCAAAGTGGATTCCGCAGGGGCGGTGACTTCACATTCGGCCATGGCTGAGCCAGAAGGCACGACCCTGGTTCGGTATCGCATTGATAAGATGGATTGCCCTACCGAAGAGCGGCTAATTCGTAATCGCTTAGAGCCGATGCCTGGCATCGCACGACTTGATTTCAATCTGTTGGATCGTGAGCTGACAGTGCATCATCGCTTGGATGATCCGAAGGCGATAGTCATCGCTTTGACCGCGCTGGATATGGGGCCCAATCTCATCGAGGCCGGCGCAACCCCGAATGCCATTTCACCTGCTCTGACGACGCGCTTGAAAGGGCTGCTGGCGGTCAGCGGTCTAGCTGCCATCGCCGCTGAAGTGATCGCTTGGACGACCGGACAGGAGGGTTCTTTGCCTGTAATGTCCTTGGCTGCGCTGTCCATTCTTACTGCTGGTCTACCAACTCTGAAGAAGGGGTGGATCGCTGTAAAGAACTTCACATTGAACATCTACTTCTTGATGTCTTTGGCTGTCTTGGGTGCCATGGTGATTGGCAAGTGGCCGGAAGCCGCGATGGTGGTTTTCCTTTTCGCTATTGCCGAAGCCATCGAAGCACTCTCACTTGAGCGAGCGCGTAACGCGATTAAATCGCTGACTGCATTAGCTCCTGAGACTGCGGAAGTCATGACCGAAGCTGGCTGGAAAGAACACCCGGTTGAGAATGTCGTTCTCGGCAGCCGTATTCGTGTTCGCACAGGGTCGCGGGTACCGCTGGATGCGAGGGTGGAATCTGGTCGTGCTGCTCTCGACCAAGCCCCTATCACTGGTGAAAGCTTGCCAGTAGATAAGGCAGAGGGGGATCCGCTATATGCTGGCAGTATCGTGACAGACGGCGTCGTGGAGGCGACTGTCACGGCAGTCGCTGGCGAAAGTACGCTCGCTCGTATTGCTGCCGCGATTCAGGATGCGCAGTCTCAGCGGGCGCCGACGCAGAGGTTCGTTGACCAGTTCGCACGGTATTACACCCCAGCCGTAGTGGCGGTGGCATTTCTTGTTGCCGTTTTAGGCCCAGTGCTGCTTGGTGGTACGTGGGGTGAATGGTTGTATGAGGCCCTGGTGTTGTTGGTCATCGCGTGTCCTTGTGCCTTGGTCGTCTCAACGCCTGTCACTGTTGTGAGTGGTCTTGCCGCAGCCGCACGGCATGGAATCTTGATCAAGGGTGGTGCCTACCTGGAAAGCGGGCGCCTGCTGAAGGTGGTTGCTCTGGATAAAACAGGCACGTTGACTCAGGGCAAGCCAGTTCTGACTGACTCAGATATATTCAGTGACTTGTCTATCGAGAAGGCAACTTTGATTGCTGCGAGTCTTGATGAGCAAAGTACCCACCCAGTAGCGAAAGCATTGGTCAATGGGTGGAAATCGCAGCAGCCTGGCGCTGTGGCTCTGCCTGTCAGTGACTTCAGTGTGCTAAATGGCCGAGGCGTGAAAGGCACGATCGACGGTCATCTTTGGCATCTAGGCAACCATCGTTTGGTTGAGGAGTTGGGCGTGTGTTCTTCGGAGCTGGAGGCCAGACTTTCACGGCTTGAGGAAACTGGCAAAACGGTGATCGTGCTATGCGGCAATAGCGGCCCCGCCGCGATATTCGCGGTCGCAGACACAGTCCGACCGGAGAGTGTTGAAGCTGTGGCTGCTTTGAAGGCTTTGAACGTGGTTCCAGTAATGCTGACTGGGGATAATCCTGCGACGGCGAGGTCGATCGCTGAGCAATTGGGCATCGAGGATGCCCGTGGAAATCTGATGCCAGAGGACAAGCAGACTGCAGTCGCTGAACTCAAACGCAGATATGGCGCCGTTGGGATGGTTGGTGACGGCGTTAATGACGCCCCCGCCTTAGCGCAATCCGATATAGGTTTCGCAATGGGAGCCGCAGGGACAGCGACAGCTCTCGAAACAGCTGACGTTGCGATCATGGACGACGACCCTCGAAAAATCGCGTACTTTATCAGCCTGAGTCGCCGATCCGCCTCGGTTCTAAAGCAAAACATCATTTTGGCTCTGGGCATAAAAGTTGTCTTCTTGGCGTTGGCTCTCTCTGGTTTCGCGACATTGTGGATGGCCGTTTTCGCCGACATGGGGGCGAGCTTGCTCGTCGTATTCAATGGCTTGCGGCTGCTGCGTCGGTGAAATGGCTGCTGCGTTTTATATAGCTCATTCGCTGGAGGAGAGAACCATGCACTGCCCAGTTTGCAAAGAAGTACTGTTGGTAATGTCGGAACGTCAAAACGTTGAAATCGACTATTGCCCGCAATGTCGAGGTGTTTGGCTTGACCGGGGAGAACTCGACAAGATCATCGAGCGTAGCCAGCAGGAAGAACAAGAAGCTCGTTTTCTTCCACAGAGCGTATCTCAGTCGCTGCAAGGTACACCTCCGTCTGAACCTGTGTATGCCCAGCCGTCTTCTGGCCACCATGACAACAAACGCGGCACTAAGCACGGCCACTCCGCGCCGCAGCCTGGTCACGGTGGTGGTTGGCGGGACGGATATCAGAACGGCCATCAGAATCAGTCGAGGCATCAGGAAGAGCAGGTTTATCATAAGAAATCGTTTTTACGGGAAATTTTCGACTAATATTTGCTTGGATACAGCGATCCGCTAATCAGACTCCAGCCGGAAGATTTGATCAGCCGGCTGTAGCTTTTTCGAAACCCGGTATCCGGTATTCAACCAGTTTAGTAGAGCGGTTCCTCAGCCACTAGCGGGCCCGAAAATCCTGTAAAACCGTCTCTCCCCTTGACTTGCTCATCCCAATTACCGGGTAGGCGCTGCGTCGGTCACCTGACTCCATTCCGAGCGATCCCACGGGCATACCGAAGGCAGCTATTCCGTCCAGATTGGCTCGTCGACTTAGTTCAGCAATTTGTGTGACCGGAACATGGCCTTCGACGAATTTCCCACTTACAACTCCCGTGTGGCACGACGCCAGATTTACGGGTACGCCGAGCTTCTCGTTCATATCGCTAATGTTGTTTTCCATATAGTCGACCACTCCTTCAGATAAGCGATCCACCTGGTCCAGCAGCCACAGTTAGGGGCTTTGTAGACGGCAATTGATTACGCTGCCTGTAACAATGAGGCTGCATTTAGCGTTGCAACGAGTGCAATGACTTGAACGGTCTTTTTGAATGAATTCATGGCTGATGCTACTTAACGAAGAGAAAGAGAGGAGGAGTTAGCGTGCATAGCCTCACCGACGGTGGCCAGATGGCCGTGACTGGGGTTCAGTTCCAGCCGCTGGTTGATGCGCTGCGCGACGTGGTTCTCGGGCAGCAGATTATTCAAGCCGATGAGACACCTGTGCAAATGCTCATGCCGGGAACTAAGAAAACCCACAGTTCTTATATTTGGTCCTATGCCACCAGCCAGTTCTCGGACGCGGCAGCGGTGGTTCACGACTTCAGCCCTAGCCGCGCCGGAGAACACGCTCGCAACTTCCTGAATGACTGGAAGGACAAGCTGGTCTGCGATGATTGTGTCGGTTACAAAGCCAGCTTCGAACTAGACGTGACCGAGATCGGGTGAATGGCTCATGCGCAACGTAATTTCTTTGAGCTGCACGCTAAGAATAAAAGCACGCTTGCGGAGCAAGCTCTGCGTTATATCCAGTTGTTGTACGAAATTGAAAGCGAAGTCGCGATCTGGGGCCGGATTTACGACTCCGAATACGGCAAGAAAAAGCTGTACGGGTGATGAATATGCTGCACGCCAGGTTGATTGCCTAGCGTGACCTCGTGCCTGAAGTCTCAGCCATCAGCAGAGCACTCGATTACAGTCTCGAACGCTGGGCAGCGCTGTCGCGCTACCTCGATGACGGGGCTGTACCCATAGACAATAACTGGGCAGAGAACCAGATCCGATCATAGGGCCTTGGGCGCAAGAACTGGCTCTTTGCAGGGGCCTTACGCAGCGGAAAACGTGCGGCAGCGATCATGAGTCTGATCCAGTCTGCGCGCCTGAATGGTCATGATCCGTATGCATATCTGAAGGATGCTCTCACGCGGCTGCCGACGCAGCGGGCGAGTGAAATCGATCAGTTGCTGCCGCAATCTTTTTAATCACGCAAGGCGTGATGCCCGGACGCTTATGGCGATACTCAAGCTAATGCAAAAGTTCTGACGATTGAGCAAGTGTGACGGCTTAACCCGACGGCAAGGGGAGGTGTCGAATATCGTCAACCATCAACGCAAAACGCCGTAATCGTTTCAATATGTAGCTTTCACTGTAGAGTTTAAAAGCGTTATGCAATGAGCTTGCAAGGTATCTAGAGAGCCGGAGTGATTCACTTGCTCGCCTTCAGAGATCATAGAGTATGCGACCTTTAAGTCACGACCGTATTGTCCACTCCATGGCATGCTTAGGCTTCATGCCCCGGTAGATTTATCATATCCACACGCAACTACATGGATATGTGCGCCGTGGCACCGTCACGTAGTTCGTCTCACCAGATTATGAGAGTATCAACTGATAAAAATCCACGTTCCTTGAACTACACTTTATCATCGGCAACTACGTTACTCACAAATACCTAAAGTGAAAGCGGGTCTGAACGCTTCCACATACATTGGACACTGAAATCCAGCTTGTGGATAAGCATTATCGAGCGCTGTTTCGGGGGGGTATGGTGTTTTTTCGCACCACGGTTTTGGACCGGTAGGCGAGTTGAAAGCTTCGATTAGCAAGTTTTTTGCGCGCCGAAATGTATATCCGACGCGGTAGGCCAGAAGCGCCAAGTGAAAGACAAACTTGGATGAAACCTGAAGTGCCCGTGAGTCGGCGAAATCACAGGAGCGTATGTGATTGCTTCAAGAACAGCACGCTAGCGTTTTTCTAGAACATATCCTACGCCTCTGAGTGTATGTATCAGTTTGTTTTCAAAAGGATCATCCATCTTGGCTCTTAATCTTCTAATTGAAACTTCTACAACATTTGTATCGCAGTCGAAATTCATGTCCCATACCTGAGATATGATCTGTGTACGACTCAGGACAATTCCCGTATTTCTCATTAAATAGTGCAGAAGTGCGAATTCCTTCGTTGTTAAGTCGATACGCTGACCGTCTCTAAACGCCCTATGACGGCTTTGATCCAGCTCCAGATCGGCTACGCGAATGATCTCAACAGATGCTGGATTATCAGACCTGCGCATCAGTGCGCGAACTCGAGCAAGCAGTTCCGGGAATTCAAAAGGCTTAATTAGGTAATCATCTGCACCATTCTCTAGTCCTCTGATTTTATCAACCAAGCGACTTCGAGCAGTAAGCATCATAATTCTACAAAGACAATTGTTTCTTCGCAACAATTCAAGTACCTGCCACCCATCCATCTCCGGCAGGTTGATATCTAGGATGATTAACTCGTACATATGTTGTTTGGCCAGAAAAAGCCCGTCGTATCCGGTATGTACGCAATCCACGATATAACCGCTCTCCGTAAGGCCTTGGCGCACATATTCGGCAGTTTTTACTTCGTCCTCAATTACCAGAATTCGCATTGGATTTTGTCTCGATATGACTGAGCTGTTTTAACTACGCGAATGCGCTGTCATCATTGGCAGGAATGATAATTCAAAACCACTTGGGTGGGGGCTAAATAACGTACTTGTAATCAGTGAGCAATACACTTGATAACATCGCGATATATTATATCGTGGCTCGGACCAACCAGTTGCGGGTTATTTCTCTACTGCTGAATTGACCTTATGAAATGTTGGGTTGTTTTTTTTATTATGGCCATTTTATTCCGTGCAGATGAGGGCGATTTTTCTCATGCTGAAGAAGGCGGTCACTGGTGCAGTCATGAACTCCATCGGGACGCGGTGCGCGTACTCGAAGATTTACTCGAATTTTAGGTAAAAAAAAGCGCCCCAGGGGGGCGCAAAATATTCACCTTTTACCAAAGGAGCATTTAAGCAACTCAAGGTGAATTCTTTAAGCTCGCTATTTTTGTTTTAGGCGAGTCACATGAATAAATCGATCTTGTTTAGGGCTCACAGTATCGAAAGTGGATATTCAACGATCAGGCGTACTTCATCCAAGTCCGATTCGAATGCAGTGGCACGAGTATTTGCTTGACGTAATCGCAAGGAAAGATCTTTCGCCGCACCTGTTTGTACGACGTATTTGACTTCAATATCACGCTCCCAACGTTTTTGATTCGTGAGCGGATCGCCGTTACCATCAGTGCGCATATAGAATTGATTGGCGTTCGAATAGTCTGCACCAGAACCTCTGGCATAACGAGTCATGAACGATAGCCCCGGAATACCGTAGCTGGTCATGTTCAAGTCGTAGCGCAGCATCCAAGAGCGTTCCTTCGGTGAGTTGAAGTCGCTGTACTGTATTGAGTTGTCAACGAAGATTGAGTCTGATTGACGAAGGTAGTCGAAGTCGTCATCGCCATTGTTTCGCTGATGAGACAGTGCAAGAGTATGCGCACCGTACCGGACGCCGAGCTTGGCGCTCCATATATTGTTGTCGAATTCGCCCAGGCGCTTCTTGCCTTCATCTACAGCTTTGTAGTAGTTGAATCCGCCGATAAGCGTCAAATCATCGCTGAGTGGGTAAGTGAGGCTGCTACCGGCATAGTATTGATTCCAAACATCCTTCAATTGGCTGGCGTAAAGGCTCACCGTGATGTTGTCGTTGACTTGGTAATCACCGCCGCCGTACCCAATCCAAGGCGAGTTGACCGGGCCGGCATAAAATGTGGCAAAGTTATCGTTCAAGTTGCTGGAACCAGGCTGGCTCATCGCATGCAGTCGACCACCCTGCAAGGTTAGGCCTTGAATGCTACTATTTTCGACCGTCACGCCGCGGAAACTTTCAGGGAGTAAGCGAGAATCTCCCGATGCCACGACGGGTGTTGCGGGGAAAACATCTCCAACCTTTACGACAGTATCAAACAGCCGAAACTTCGCTGCTCCACCCACCTTAGTGTATTCATCACGTGCTTCGCCGTCACCGTTAACAGGCAGCACGTCAAAGCTGCTACGGCCACCGTTGCGCCCGCCACCAGTATCAAGCTTGATGCCAATCATTGCAAACGCATCTATACCAAAGCCCACAGTGCCCTGCGTAAAACCAGAGTTGAATTTAGTGATTATCGCATGTGCCCAAGCTTCGGAATAACCGTTGGTATTGCCTTTGCCGCTGTTGAAAGTCGGCGCAGATGCATCACGATTATCACGATTGAAATAGAAGTTGCGGTTTAGAACAGTAAGGCTGCTACCTTCAATAAAACCTTCTGGTTTACCTTCCGCTTGTGCCGTGAGGGCATAGCTTCCAGAAAAAGCTGAAACCGCAGCCAAATACAAAGTTACTTTGTGTCTCATGCGATGCTCCTTTGATTACGGCAGTTTTTATTATGATTTACCTACGCGGGTATAGTCTGTTGTTTTGGCCCGGTGGAGCACTTAGAATAGCGCCTGGGTCATATTTGCAGATCAAAGATAACGAGTCGGTGACGGGGTGATTACAATTCTGTTATCAGGTATTTCCACCGTTGCAGGGCTTCCAGAATCTTTTTCACTAAATCCCTGCGTTTCGCCTGAAAGCTTTCTATTTCGACTATCCCCCCAGGGTTTCTAACGAAATTGTAATTTTATAGCCACCCCTCTGATAGTGATCGCTGATTAGAGTGCCATCACCTGATCCAGAGGAGCTTGGCAGCTGTTTAGGCGTTCTCGCCAAGCTTTATCAAAGTTTGTGCATGAGGACTATCAAAGTGCCCTGGTATAATCACATTGCTTTATCTAAAACCCCCATCTTTCCTTTGAAAGTCTTTGTGTTCTGTATGGTCTTGTCTGGATTGTGGGTGCCTGCCGCATTTGCCCAGAGTCTCAGTCTGGCTGAAGCGCTTTCGACGGCAATAGACGCTAACCCCGATCTTGCAGCAGCACGTCAAGAGATCGGAATCTCTGAAGGAGTGCGCAAGCAGGCTGGACTCATCCCCAATCCTGAAATTTCTTATCAAGTAGAAGACACCCGTCGTAATACCAGCACGACGACTGTCGCGCTTAGTCAGCCGTTAGAGTTGGGTGGCAAGCGACGTGCTCGTGTCGAGGTTGCAACCTACGGTCAAAGCGTCGCGCAGTTAGAGCTGGACCGTCGAGTCAATAGCCTTCGTGCAGATGTTGTTCAATCTTACTACGCTGCTTTGAGAGCTCAGACCGGCTTGAATCTGGCAAAACAATCATTGGAGCTCACCGAACGCGGTCTGCGCATCGTCGATGGACGGGTGCGTGCCGGTAAGTCCTCGCCGGTGGAAGCCACGCGCGCTCAGGTGCAACTGGCTGAAGCCAAGTTACAGGTAAGGCGCGCTGAAACCTTGAAGTCAACGGCTTACCAGCAATTGGCCCAGTTAATAGGCAGTTCGGTCACTGCATTTGATCGTCTTGACTCGCCAGACCTATCTCCCGGCAAGCCGCCGCAAGCTACAGAATTACTGGCGAAGCTCGATCAAACCGCAGATATGCGTCAAGCGCTTGCTCAAATAGATAAGAGCGATGCCTCACTAGGCGCGGAAAAGGCGCAGCGCATCCCGAATCTCACCGTGAGTGTTGGTAGCCAATACGACCGCTCTATTCGCGAGAGGGTCAATGTCGTGGGGCTGTCGATGCCTTTACCGCTGTTTGATCGCAATCAGGGCAACATTCTTTCCGCTTCTCGCCGCGCAGATCAGGCCCGAGACCAGCGAAACGCTGTTGAGCTCAGGCTACGTTCCGAAACTCAAACCGCAGTGAATCAGTGGGCTACCGCCATGCAGGAGGTCGAGTCCTATGACAAGACGATCCTGCCTTCAGCTCAACAGGCCGTGGATACCGCAACTCGTGGATTTGAGATGGGCAAATTCGGTTTCATCGAAGTGCTGGATGCTCAGCGCACCTTGATAGTTGCTCGTGGCCAGTACCTCGACTCTTTGGCGGCTGCGACCAATGCGCGTGCTCAAGTGGAAAGGGTGTATGGCGACGTCGGCTTGACTGCCAATACGCGCTGAACAGGCCAGGCATTTTCCTTGTATGCGTCTTTGAATAAGCCGGTACCTAAGATCAGCAGGAGTAGCAATGGATAACAAACGCAAGATCGCGCTCGCGGTAATCGCTGTGGCAGTCCTCGGATTTGGCAGTTTCGCCTGGAACTCCAGTTCCGAGCAGCCTCCAGTCAGTAAGGCCGAACATGGCACTGAAGATGGCCATGAGAGAACTGCTGTAGCACCTGCTAAAGACGGGGGGGATGAAGGTCACGGTGAGGAAGGCCACAGCGAAAATGCCAATGAGGAAGAGGGCAAGATGACGCTTAGCGCCGAGCAGATTGAGGCTGCGGGCGTCGTTCTGGAAGCAGCTGCTCCCCGTGAGATTAGCACTATTGTGACTTTTCCTGGCGAAATACGGTTTGATGAGGACCACACCGCACATGTGGTACCTCGCGTTCCTGGAGTTGTTGAAAGCGTTCAGGCGAACCTGGGCGAGTCGGTCAAGAAGGGCCAAGTCCTTGCGGTGATTGCCAGTCAACAGATCTCGGATATGCGCAGTGAGCAACAAGCTGCACAGCGACGTGTTGAGTTGGCACGCTTGACTTTTGACCGCGAGAAGCAGTTGTGGCAGGACAAAATCTCCGCCGAGCAAGATTACCTTCAGGCGCGACAAGCTTTGCAAGAAGCTGAAATATCACTGGCCAACGCTAAGCAAAAGGTCGGAGCAATCGGCGCTTCGGTCAATTCTGCAGGCGGTAACCGCTATGAACTGCGTGCGCCTTTCGACGCAGTTGTAGTGGAAAAGCACCTGACCGTCGGTGAGGTGGTCAGCGAGGCAACCAATGCTTTCATCCTGTCCGATCTTAATCAGGTGTGGGCAACTTTCGCGGTTCCTCCTGGCGATCTCGGAAAGGTCGTGACTGGCCGCTCGGTAAAGGTTTCTTCTCCTGACATGAAGGCTGAGGTCGAGGGCAAGGTGGGTTACGTAGGCAGCCTTTTGGGCGAGCAGAATCGTGCAGCGCCCGTCCGTGTCACTCTGACCAATCCCAATGGGGCCTGGCGACCGGGGCTGTTCGTGAGCATCGCAGTCACGTCACAAACTGATCAAGTTGCTGTAGCTGTTCCAGAGTCAGCGGTGCAGACCGTCGAGGAAAAAACTGCAGTTTTCGTGAGGACCACTGAGGGCTTCGACACTCGCAGGGTAACTCTAGGTCGCCGTGCCGGTGGCTATGTGGAAATAACCGAAGGCCTCCAATCGGGTGCCCAAGTGGCAACCAGTGGCAGCTTCACGCTCAAGTCTGAGCTTGGCAAAGCGTCTGCCGAGCATGGCCACTGATGCGAATTTACAGGATGATTTCTTATGTTTGAACGTATCATCAGATTCGCCATTGAGCAGCGCATCGTAGTAATGATCGCAGTTCTAATCATGGCCGGTATAGGTATCTACAGCTACCAAAAACTGCCCATTGATGCGGTGCCTGATATCACAAACGTCCAGGTGCAGATTAACACTGGCGCCCCTGGTTACTCGCCGTTGGAAACCGAACAGCGGATCACGTTTCCAGTTGAAACGGCCATGGCCGGTCTTCCGGGCCTTCAGCAAACCCGATCCCTATCTCGCTCCGGCTTGTCACAGGTCACCGTGATCTTCAAAGACGGTACTGACATCTTTTTTGCCCGCCAACTCATTAACGAGCGTTTGCAGGTTGCAAAGGAACAGTTGCCAGATGGGGTCGAGGCCGTCATGGGGCCTGTATCCACCGGGCTTGGTGAAATCTTCCTGTGGACCGTTGAAGCGGAAGATGGCGCACTCAAAGAAGATGGTACTCCTTACACTCCCACCGACCTGCGAGTGATCCAGGATTGGATTATCAAGCCGCAGCTGCGCAACGTCCCTGGTGTTGCCGAGATCAACACCATCGGTGGCTTCGCCAAGCAGTTTCTGATTGCGCCGGACCCGAAGCGGTTGGCTACCTACAAGCTGACACTTAATGACCTGGTAGTTGCATTGGAAAGCAACAACGCCAACGTGGGCGCCGGTTACATCGAGCGTAATGGTGAGCAGTTGCTCATTCGTGCGCCGGGTCAGGTAAGCAATATCGAAGATATTGCCAACATCGTAATTACCAGTGTAGATGGCACGCCGATTCGCATCAGCAACGTTGCTGAAGTCAGCATCGGTAAAGAACTGCGAACGGGGGCTGCTACTGAGAATGGTCGCGAAGTAGTACTCGGTACCGTATTTATGCTGATTGGTGAAAATAGTCGTACAGTGTCCCAAGCTGTGGCCACCAAATTGACCGACATCAACCGCACCCTGCCGAAGGGCGTGGTTGCTGTGACCGTTTATGACCGTACCAACTTGGTTGAAAAAGCCATTGCGACGGTGAAGAAGAACTTGGTGGAAGGCGCGATTCTGGTAATTGCTATTCTCTTCCTGTTCCTCGGCAACATCCGCGCAGCACTGATCACCGCAATGGTGATCCCGCTGTCCATGCTATTTACCTTCACAGGTATGTTCAACAACAAGGTTAGTGCAAACCTAATGAGTTTGGGAGCACTCGACTTTGGCATTATTGTAGATGGTGCCGTGGTTATAGTAGAAAACGCGATCCGCCGACTGGCTCATGCGCAACACAAGCATGGTCGCATACTCACCAAAGCAGAACGCTTCCATGAAGTCTTTGCCGCTGCAGGTGAAGCTCGCCGGCCACTGATATTTGGCCAGTTGATCATCATGGTAGTGTATCTGCCGATCTTCGCCCTAACCGGCGTCGAAGGAAAAATGTTCCACCCCATGGCATTCACTGTCGTAATGGCGCTGCTGGGGGCAATGATTCTTTCCGTAACCTTTGTTCCTGCTGCTATCGCCATGTTCATCACTGGCAAGGTCAAGGAAGAGGAGGGCGTGGTAATGCGCACCGCCCGACAGCGCTATGAGCCGATACTGCAATGGGTTCTTGGGCACCGGAACATTGCGTTCTCGGCTGCAGTAGCTCTGGTCGTACTTAGCGGTATACTTGCAAGTCGTATGGGTAGCGAGTTCATTCCCAGCCTTAGTGAGGGCGACTTTGCGATGCAGGCTATGCGAGTGCCCGGAACGAGCCTTACTCAGTCCGTCGAGATGCAACAGCGCCTGGAGAAAGCGGTAATAGCGCAGGTCCCAGAAGTAGAGCGGATGTTCGCACGCTCGGGTACTGCAGAAATCGCATCTGATCCAATGCCGCCTAACGCCTCTGACGCCTACATAATGCTTAAGCCTCAGGATCAGTGGCCAAATCCCAATAAGCCTCGTGATGAGCTGATCGCTGAGGTGCAGAAAGCCGCAGCAGGTGTCCCGGGAAGCAACTATGAGTTGTCCCAGCCGATCCAGTTGCGTTTCAACGAGCTGATTTCGGGCGTGCGTAGTGACGTTGCGGTGAAAGTTTTTGGCGATGACATGGACGCGCTCAACAGCACCGCCAACAAAATCGCGGCATCGCTTAAAGCGGTACCGGGCTCATCGGAGGTCAAGGTTGAGCAGACTTCCGGCCTTCCTGTGTTAACCATCAACATCGACCGCGAAAAAGCAGCACGCTACGGTTTGAACATCGCGGATGTGCAAAACTCAATTGCTATTGCTGTGGGTGGCCGCCAGGCAGGTACATTGTATGAGGGCGATCGTCGGTTCGATATGGTGGTGCGACTGCCTGAGACCGTGCGCACTGACGTAGCGGGTATGTCCAGCTTGCTGATTCCTGTGCCTGCTAATGTTGCTCAGGATGCTAATCAGATAGGGTTCATTCCTCTGTCCCAAGTCGCTAATCTTGACTTGCAGTTGGGCCCGAACCAGATCAGCCGCGAAAATGGGAAACGGCTGGTAGTAGTTAGTGCAAACGTTCGAGGCCGTGACCTAGGCTCGTTCGTTGAAGAAGCGACTAAGTCGCTGGCTACTGTGCAGATCCCAGCAGGCTACTGGACTACCTGGGGTGGCCAGTTTGAGCAGTTGCAATCAGCAGCCAAGCGTCTGCAGATCGTTGTTCCAGTCGCATTGCTTCTGGTCATGACACTGCTGTTCCTGATGTTCAACAACTTGAAGGATGGCATGCTGGTCTTCACCGGAATTCCATTCGCACTCACCGGCGGTGTAGTTGCACTGTGGTTGCGGGATATCCCGCTGTCTATCTCGGCGGGAGTTGGCTTCATTGCGCTGTCCGGTGTGGCAGTTCTAAACGGCCTGGTTATGATTTCTTTTATCCGCGGGCTGCGGGAGGAAGGACGTACCCTCCGGCAAGCGGTAGATGAAGGCGCGTTGACACGGTTAAGGCCCGTTCTGATGACAGCCCTAGTCGCATCCCTCGGATTTATCCCGATGGCTCTCGCAACAGGTACCGGTGCTGAAGTTCAGCGGCCACTGGCGACAGTGGTGATTGGCGGGATTCTTTCGTCTACCGTGCTTACTCTGTTGGTGCTTCCTGCTCTGTATCAATGGGCACACCGCAAAGATGATGATGGTGATGAAGCGGGTAGCTGATAGCCCATAACAGAAGCCCACAGCAACGTTGTGGGCTTTTCATTCTGGATATTGTTGTCACCTTTCAAAATTGTAAGTTTACCGTCATGCCGGTGATGCCTGTGAGTTGATAAGGTTACTCCCAATAAGATTGATATTGAGAGGACCTTATGAAAAAGCTTATCATTGCGGCAGCCCTAGCTGTTTTGCCTATAGTTTCACAAGCTACTACGTTTTCCGAAAAGAAGCAGTTGCAATATATTCAGGAACATCAGAACGCCGTGGCTAGCTATGCGGCGAAAAATAATAAGCCAATACCAGAGATTCAGGACTACAAGTATGGAATGAAGATTGATGTTGCAAAATTTGTGCGTCAGTCCCAGGATCCCCGTACTTGCGAGGTGTATCAACGGTTGATGACCTACGAAGACTCGCGGGGTGAGCTTAATACGATTCGTTATTCTTTGTTTTCCCAATGTGTCAACAACAAAAATTGAATGCATCGATAGGATTTTTAGAGGCCATAGAAAAACGCCAGGCGATGCCTGGCGTTTTCTATGGTCCTTGACATGTTTTAACCAAAGATTGTCAGTCCTTGCCCCCCTCCCCAAAAGTAAGTCAAGTCCAGCTAAAAAATTTAGGCCGGCGAATTTGCACTCAGAAGCAGCGAATTTTGAAAAAAACTGATTTCTGTGACATCCAGGCAAAGCATGAGCACTGACTCAGTCGAAGTGCGGCTTGATAAGGGTGTTTATTGGAAAGTTTATAATTGGCTCGGGGCTTAGGCTTACTTAAAGACTTAACTCCGGATAATTGCTTTAGGTGAGTCCTCAGGCTTTGAACGAAAAACGAAAGTCGATGGTGTGGCAGCAAGTTCTGGGTCGTACTAGCTTGCTACCCAACCAAAAATAAACACTGAATATATGGGCTTAGCTCGACGACACGTACGTTTAGCAGGTTGCTTCTTGTTTAAACTGATGGGCGCTCGTGAGAAAATGGATCACTGGTTGGTAAGTTGATACTTAATTGGTGTAATTATTGGTGTCGTTACTGGTTTTCATGTTTTGAGAAAGTGCTTAATTGTCCAAGATCTAAAGTGCCATCATGTATATGCTCTTATCAGAATTGTAATCTCTGGATCATGCTAGAGTTATTTGTTCAGTTTATTATTAGGGTTTTTTGGTGTTTGTTGGGTGGCACAGCTATTGTCGAGGTGCTGCATTATTTAGTTCTGAAATTACATGCAGTTCACTTTTTTTTCACTTCGGGTTGTTTAGTCTTTGTAGATGGAAAATACAAGCATGTCGATCATAGCTTTGCTTATTCGTTATCTAGGCATTGGATTCGTAGCAACCGGGGGGCACTATTTTGTATTTCTCCTGCTTATTGTAAATGGAGTTACTGATCCAGTGTTAGCCAGCGTTGGCGGAGGCGTGATAGGCGCTATTATTAGCTATATTGGTAATAGAAGGCTCAGTTTCGTGGCGACGGGAATTTATAAGCTTCAACCTATCAGGTTTGTACTTGTCTCGTTGGCAACTAATATCGGTAATGGTGTAGGTATGTGGGTTCTGATTAAATTCAATCTCTCACCGCTTGTCTCTCAGATTTTAGTGACTTTAACCCTAACTGCGCTCGGATTCACTGCGCATCGTTTCTGGACATTCAATCATGCGGACATCACATCGGCTTTCCGAACGCGCTGACCCCTTGTTAACAATAGTGGTTCCTTGCTTTCAAGAAGAGCAAACCATTCCGGAATTTCACAAGCGCATCACCAGAGTTGTAAAGCGCCTGCCTGTTTCGTGCGAGATTCTCTATGTCGACGATGGTAGTAGCGATCAAACTGCAGACCTACTTCGACACTATCAAGATGGATCAAATGTACGATGCCTGTTCCTAAGTCGGAACTTCGGAAAAGAGGCTGCGTTAAGTGCAGGGATCGACCATGCACGCGGTAGCGCATTGATCTTCATTGATGTCGACCTTCAGGATCCACCTGAACTCATCTCGAGTATGGTATATCATTGGCAGATGGGTTACGACGTTGTGAACATGCAACGCGACTTGCGAACTGGCGACTCCTGGCTAAAACGCACGAGTGCACGTAGCTATTACTGGATCATGCAGCGCCTGGTGGAGAAAGTTGATCTTCCGGTGGATGTCAGTGACTTCCGTCTGATTGGTCCTGCTCCATTGGCCGCCTTAAGAGCGCTGGACGAACGCTCCAGAATTCTTAAGGGTTTGATCGGCTGGGTAGGCTTTCGCACCATTGAGTTACCCTACAATCGCACTTCCCGTCATGCCGGCAATACCAAGTGGAACGCCGCTAGCCTGCTGGACCTAGCCATCGAAAGTATTCTCAGCTTCTCCCGCAAGCCGCTTCGTATATTCAGTCTCATTAGCTTCAGTTTCTTTGTCTCCAGCATCTGCTACCTGCTCGCAGTACTGGTAGCAGGCTCCTTTGACATCCATCACCTGCTTGTCGGAATTGCTTCATTCATGTGCGTGGGTGTTGCACTGGTGGGCGAGTACGTAGGCGTAACGCTCGCGGAGGTCAAACGCCGCCCCCTTTATTTTCTAAATAGTAATAATGAAGCGCGACCCATGACTATTCATCCTCCGGCTTCCTCACTCGAGGGTAAGAAATGCTGAATTTGAAAAGCGAGCGAACATTGTGGTTCATCCTGAGTTCGATTCTGCTTTTGCGTCTCCTGGGGCTGGGCGTATATCCCCTGATGGATACCTCTGAAGCACGCTACGCTGAAATGGCACGCAAGATGGTTGAACTGAGTGACTGGGTGACTCCGATGTTCGATTACGGAGTTCCATTTTGGGGCAAGCCACCGCTGTCTTTCTGGACCCAAGCGGCGAGCATGACGGTATTCGGCACCAATGAGTTTGCTGCTCGATTCCCAGCCTGGTTTCTCCACTTGGCAAGCTGCTTCATCATCATCAGGCTCGCGACACAGGAGGTATCGCGCAAGGCGGGCATTTGGGCAGCCATCATCTTTTCCGGCACGGCGCTGGGCTTGGTGTCCAGTGGTGTTGTGCTGACTGACCCCGTTTTATCGTTCTCGATCCTGTTGGCCAGCTATGGTTTCTGGCGTTGGATGAAGTGCGCAGGCAAAGGGGATGCCTACCTTATGTTCTTAGCTCTCGGCTTGGGCCTGCTTGCTAAAGGGCCACTGACCTTGGTACTGATGGGCGCGCCAGCATTTTTTTGGATCGTCATCTACAAGCAATGGAATCGGGTATTGAGGCTTCCTTGGGTAACGGGGATTGCTCTCATGTTAGGTATATCAGTGCCTTGGTACATTGCAGCCGAAATGAAGACGCCGGGTTTCCTTGAGTATTTTTTTGTCGGCGAGCACTGGAGCCGATATGTTGTAAGTGATTGGGCCGGGGATCTCTACGGGAGTGCTCACGCCAAGCCCTACGGCACCATATGGATTCAGCTTGGCTTAGCGTTGCTTCCTTGGACTTTCTTTCTACCCCTCGTTATTAGCAGGCGTGGGACGATGCAGCGCTTCGATGTATACCTTTGGCTTTGGGCATTGGCGACACCTGTTTTCTTTACTTTCTCTGGTAACATTCTCTGGACCTATCTTCTTCCTGCTCTGCCTGCATGGACGCTACTCCTTGCCGAATGTATCAGCGAAGTGGGCAGAAAGACTGCTTGGGCTGCTGCAGCGAGCGCTCTGATGCTGCCAGTCGCGGGCGCCGGTATTATCTATAACGGTGTGCTTGAGGATCGTCCTCAGAACCAGCGAGATTTAGTGCAGGCCTGGCTGGATGTGCAGTCGTCTCAATCGGGCCCCCTGATTTATCCTGGCCGCCGCTCGTATTCGTCGGAGTTTTATAGCCGGGGAATGTCCAAAAGCATCAAAGATCCTGACAAGTGGCCTCGCGACAGATCGTTCTACCTTTCCAGGCGTTTGCGCGACAGCGATTCTGATCTACCTGTAGACGTTGGTTGCAAAATAATCACTGAAACGAACGCGAGCCAACTGCTTCTATGCCGCTGGAAGGACACTGCACAGGATGGTGAAAATATTCTAGGAGATAGTGCTACTGGCTCCCGTTGAAAGTAAGAGCCCGGCGAAGAGAGTATTTAAATTTCTAGCTGCTTTTCAGTTTAAAGTGAATAATCCATCTCAGGATTTATCTTTGATGCTGAAAAATTATTTAATAAGTACAATTAGGGAGAGGTTGCTAAAAAGCCAGATATTAATCTGGCTTTTTGTCGATGGCTTTGATCGTGTTAATTGTTTTTTACTGTCTCTTAGTTGTCGACTTGCTGCTAATGCCCTTAGGTTCTTTCTGTTTTTCTTGAGCAATTTTCTGCTTACTTTTCTCCGATACATCAGGACCCCATAGACGAGCTTGCTCGGCTCGGAAGTTATCTTTGAAATTTTTGGTTCGCTCGAAACCGTCTTCAGCAAAAGCGGAACTCATAAATCCAGTCAGTACGATACCAATAGAGAGGAGTTTTATGAATTTCATTGTGCCCTCGATGTTTACTAGGTCTGCTTAACTAGCAGCCTTTGTGGTTTGATAGTTTAGGATTTTGAAGCTAACAGCAGGGTGAGGGAATCATTACAATTTCGTAATTTATGCGTTTGGTGAAACGGTATAAATTTTGTGTTTGTGAAAGCTCCGAAGCAGGCTATTTTTCTTTCATAACCTTTAATGTGATATCTAAGCCATTGATGTTTTTGGATTTTTTGCCACTAGTGGAAGCTAGCCATAAACGATCTAAAGACTGTGTAGCAGCGATTGGATATTTTTGTTTACGCATCGAAGCTAACGGCTAGATTAGCTGGCATCTCAAATGCGGCGCCGTTGGCGGTTAGTCAAACTGGCTGTCGAATTTTTTTGACTCCGTCTGTGGTTCACTCAGAGGGGCGTGAAAGAGTTTAAGGCGGGGGGGGGGGGGGGCGTGCCGATAAGGTCGCGTTATATGTGGCTGCTCGCCATATTTTCGGGTAGGGCTGCCTTCCCCTCTAGACGTCGAGCTAAAGACCAAAACAATACGGCAGCCCTCAGGCATTAAAGCTTTCAAGTAAAAAAGAGAGCTCTTCTAAAATCGGCCCCCTCCATATACGGGACCTAGGCTGCGCCCATTTGCGTTTGCTTCATTTGGGTGTCGGGAAAGTTGAGGTGAAACCAGGTAAAATTCTGATCAGTCACTTCTACGCTCGCAGAACCCTGATGCAATCCCATAATTGACTGTACTATAGCTAGGCCCAGACCCGTACCACCTTCATTTCGTGCTCGGCTTTTGTCTACACGGTAGAACCGCTCGAACAAATGCACCTGGTGTTCCTTGGCGATTCCGCGCCCCGGGTTACCAACACTCAAGGTAGTTCCGTTAGCACCGCGTTGAACTTTCACGTAAACCGTCCGGCCTCTTGGGCAGTAGCGAATCGCGTTCGAGACAAGGTTCGAGATGGCTCGTTGAATCATTATCTGATTGCCACGCACCACGCCATTTCCTGTGAGCTGGAGTTGTATTTCGCCTTCTTCGGCCGTAATGCTGAAGAGGTCGCAGACCCGCTGAATTTCGTCGAGCAAACAGACATTTTCGAATTCTACCATTGACGCGGGGTGGCTGACCTGGGCTAGAAATAGCATGTCGGAAACCATTCGACTCATGCGGTCCAACTCTTCCGTGCACGACTCCAAGACTTCTCGGTACTCAGGAAGAGACCTTTCCCGGGTCAGCGCAACCTGAGCCTTACCCATGAGATTGGACAAAGGTGCACGCAGTTCGTGAGCAAGATCGTCCGAGAACTGCGATAGCTGCTGAACCCCATCATCTAGACGCATCAGCATGATATTGATTCCATCGCCGAGCTTCTTCAGTTCTGCCGGCATCCCCTTCGTTGGTAGGCGATGATCAAGGCTCTCGGTGGAAATTTTCGAGGCAATCCTCAAGAACTTGGTCAGAGGCAGTAGTCCTCTGCGCACAGTCCACCATCCAATGGCCAAGATCAGCAAGAGAATAAGAGGCGAGACCATCAGCGCCCAGGTTAGCAATGCATCGAGCAGGGCTTGGTTGGCTGACTGGTCCATGGTCATGAACACACTAACTTCGGTTCCATCGCCTAGATTCATTACTCGCGAAGCGCTAAGTAGCGGGCGACCCGTGGAGTCACGCCACTCGTGCTGTTTAACCTGCTCGGTTGGCTTGAACTTGTGCACTTCCAGGTTGACTGCCTTCGAACCTATTGAGAGCAGTGGAGTTTGCGTTTGTCCTGACTCAAAGATGCTGACGTACAGATTATTGTGCCCCATGACCAAGTCAACTAGCTGGTGCGCGTCTGGATTGACATCAGCGATACTAGTGATAGCGGATAGGTTGTGAGTCATACCCGCCATTTTCACTTCGAGGTCCATTCGGGAGTTTCTCTCGAGAGCTTGGCTCACCATCACATACCCAAAGGTGGCGAAAAGGAGGAGCAGCGCTGCGCTCATCAAACCGACTTTGAATCCCAGCTTCACAGCCAGACTGAACGGCCTCATGCGCGCTCCTCCAGAACGTACCCTATGCCTCGAAGTTTATGTATGAGCTTGGTCTCAAATGGATCATCGATCTTCGAGCGTAATCGCCGGATAGAGACGTCAATAACGTTATTATCGCAGTCAAAGTTCATGTCCCATATCAGCCAGATGCTCTGAGAGCGTGTAAGTGCTTTGCCAGCTCGACTAATGAGAAGGTGCAGGAGAGCAAATTTCTTGGTGTTGAGGTCTATGCGTGTAGATCCACGGAACACCCGATGGCGCACAGAGTCGAGCTCTACATCCGAAATTCTCAGCGCGTTTTTCTCAAAAAGCTCGTCGCCACGTCTTTGCAGCGAGCGCATGCGAGCAAGCAGCTCGGGAAACTCGAAGGGCTTGACGAGGTAGTCATCTGCGCCACCGTCCAAACCCTTGAGCTTGTCGTTGGTTCGTCCCCAGGCAGTCAGCATAATGACGCGGACCCGGCTGGTTTCTCTAATGACTTCCAAAAGGTCCAAGCCATTGATGTCAGGGAGGTTCACATCGAGAAGCAGAAACGAATAAATATTAGTATTGAATAAGTGAGCGGCATCAACACCATTGTTTGCTATATTTACGATGTACCCGCTTTCAGAAAGGCCCTGCTGAAGGTATTCTACGTTTTTGGTTTCGTCTTCCACAACTAGAACGCGCATAACTTATCTCAGGATGTGAGTAAAATAATAGTCCAATCGGCCGCCAGTGTGGTTATACGCTGATTGGTAGTACTGCTGTGTGCTTGGTGTTTAATTTCATTATTTATTTTCATGCGCATTACATTAACTCAATAATAACTGATCCTAGCGCGAATTGGCTAAATGCGCGTAAGCTTTGCAAATTTGTAATTTTTGCGCAATATTATTGATAGTTATGATAAATTGATTGTTTGGAATAATCGAGAATCTGTCAATGGTAAGGTTTTTAAGGCCAAAGCTGGCGGATGCCTTCAGTGCGCGTAGCAGGCGAATCTGCCTGAAGGCTCCTTTAATATTGGCCGCCGGTCAACTCGATTAGTCGTTAAATTTAGAGGTGGCAGTAATGCATATTTAAAAGCGCGTATAGTCTTGGGGAACGCATCTTAAGTCGATTTTTCTTAGGGCTTCTGCCTGCAAATACAACAATTAGCGTCATCAAAAAAACGACTAGTGTGAAGGCTTCGGAGCATTATCATGAAAGGCTGCTTGCTCCATTTGAATCGTGCAGTGATGAATTTCGAACGATTTACTCACCGCGTCAATGACTGATGCGAGAATAACATCTCGATTTAATGAATCTCGCACGACTACGTGCGACGTCAGGATATTGCGGCCACTACTTAGAGCCCAAACATGCAGATCATGGACCTCCATGACCCCATCTACTCCAAGTATCAGGGACTCTATTTCCGCAATATTGAGATTGTCGGGTACCCCTTCCATAAGTACCCCCCAAGCTTTCGCGCAACAACTGCCAAGTACGTGGAAACACCCATATACCGATTGCTACGGCGACAATCGTATCGACCCAGCTCCAACCTGTAAATCGGATGACAAGTGCCGCTATGATCACGCCCAATGAACCAAGCATGTCGCTCCAGACTTCAAGATAGGCTCCCTTGAGATTCAGACTTTCACTGCTGGCAGAGGAGAGCAGACGCATCGATATCAGGTTCACAAAAAGACCCCCAATTGCGATCCACATCATCGCACCGGTAGCAATCTCCGACGGTACTAGCAAGCGCTGATACGCCTCGTACAAAATGTAGGCAGCGACCATAAAGAGTAATAAGGCATTGAACGTTGAGGCTAGGATCTCTATGCGAGCATATCCAAAAGTCCGTTTCTGGTCCGCTGGCCGCTTGGCTATTTGGAGAGCAATCAGTGAAATTGCCAGAGCAGCAGTATCTGTGAGCATATGTGATGCATCAGACAGCAGGGCTAGGCTGCCGGTAACGCATGCTCCGATAACCTCCGCAATCATAAAAATACCAGTCAGGGCAAGCGCCATGAGTAGTTTTTTCTGGTGTCCTTCACGTAGAGCGGCACCGCCATGAGCGTGATTGGATCCCACATGCTTCTCCTTGCCTAATGTAGTGGTTGGCTTCAATCTAGATTCTCATCGCTACAAACAAAAACACAAATATGGATCCTACCTTTCAGAACGGCTAATAAAACTCATTTAAACTAATTGTAGTTTAGGATGAAAGTATGTTGTTGGTATGCGATTTTTTGCAGACCTGCGTCTCCTCTAGCCGGCGATACGGTGCTAGTCAACAGCCTACTTTGACACGGCTCAAAAAAAGAAGGTTCCGCTGGGATTGTGTCAGAATTGTAATTCTGCTGTAGCTATCTCGTTATCCGTCGTCAAAAATAATACGGCTAGCTAAAAATTTACGCTACGTAGCGGTGTCGCTAAGCACAGACACGAAATTACCTCAAACTCCTCGCAACGCTGCTGAGTAACATAATTACCTAGTTTTTTAACGCCGGCCGCGGTCAATATTTTCATCGCAAATTCTGATTCCTTAATCACTGAACTATCTCGTAAGGAAGAAACCGCGGGTTTTGAAATGATGCTCGGCGATACGGAGCTCGAGAGTGCCGTTCGATGTGAGGGGTTAGGTCGATGACACCGTTGAGATGCGGAACGGACTGAGGCTTAACCATTAACACCGATTGTCGAAAGTGGTCGTCGCTACCGACCCAAAAGGGGCGAATGGCGGTAATTTGGATGCCGCTAGACGCTGGCATCGTGTGCCGATTACCGACAGCGTAACCTTTCATTCTTGAAGAGTCGTATTTACCTGAGTCAAGCGACATGCGTGCTCACCCCAGATCGCAGCGGCTTTGCGACACGCTTGATTCATTCGCACACCTAGCCAGGTAGCAACTTGAATATTGGTTGTGGGTGAGGAGGTTATTGAAGTGAAAATCGGAGTTAGCGGCGCCGGCAATATTGGGGCTACCCTTGCCCGCAAGCTCGTCGCGTGCGGCCATGAAGTTAAGCTGGCAAATTCGAAAGGCCCCGAAAGCCTTCAAAACCTGGTCAGTGAAATCGGCGCACACGCTGTGACCAAGGAAGAGGCAGTGTCCGAGGTAGGCGTTGTGATCCTCTCGATACCCTTCCCAAAATATCCAGATCTCAAACAGACGTTAAAGAATGTCCCCGAGAAAGTCGTTGTCATTGACACGTCCAATTACTATCCGGGACGCGACGGGGCAATCATAGAAGTTGACGACGGCAAGCCCGTGAACGTTTGGGTAAGCGAGCAGTTTAGCCGCCCGGTCATTAAGGCTTGGAACGCCGTCCTTGCAGCGACTCTTGCCGACAATCGGCAACCAACTGGATCTTCGACACGCATTGGCTTACATGTAGCAGGGGATGACACTCATGCAGAGGCCGTCGCGCAGGATCTCGTTGAGGATACGGGCTTTATCGCGCTTGCCGCTGGTAGCCTTGAAGATTCGTGGCGTCAGCAACCAGGAACACCAGCCTACTGCACCGAGCTAACATTGCCGGAGCTGAAGATGGCGCTGGAGGCGGCAGACAAGGTACGGGCACCTCAAAACCGAGACGCACTTATCGCAAAATTTATGGTTCCCGGCAGTCAGTTTACAGATGAGCAAATTGTTGCCACAAATCGCGCTAGGACGGCCTGACTACCGGATTAGGCGGGATTCTTTGCTAGAATTTCGCCTAATTGATCTAGTCGCTAAACTCATCTCTTTACGTAAACAGGGCACTGCAGACGCGTGCCTAACTCAGCGTCTGGATGAGGCCGCGAATTTCCTAACCTGTCCTGTATCGCGGCCTAGGCCACGTCACGTTGTTCAAGCATCCGCTCAATCTCAGCGCCAGCTAAAGCGTCGCAAGCGTGCGGCGTGGTCTACTACCGATCTCAACTATTAAGGCGTTGGCGTCAGGAAGGCGTGTTTACCGGACGCTTACCTTCAAGGAATTCCGGGCAACACAGAAACAAGAACGCCGATTTGATTGATGATGTTCGTGCGAGCAAACACATCTAACAAACCGGCGTTCTTATGTGCGATATTATACTTTTCTTCCTTTTTGGGAGGGCTTTTCTGTCGTTAACACAAAGCCTGATGGTGATGCCCTCCAGATCGATCTGACTCCCCGCGCCAAACTAGACCGTCTCGTTTTGAAATAGTGGGCTGTGCCCAGTGAGAAAGATTTGCCCCAGGTATTTGGGGCGAAGGGCAACGGCGCCATCGGCTTGTTCTGCCGTCATTTCGAGCTCCTCTACGAAGAAGTCCCAAAGCTCCTCATTCGTCGATACCTCGTTATTGGCGAGCTGATCTTCGATGTTTTCAAGGATTTGTTGGGTCAGGTTATTGAAGATTAGATTCATGTGCTGCTCCTGTTGAGTCGAGGAGCGCCCAGGAGGGAGCCTCTCATGAATGTGCCGATTGGCTTGGCGTATCGCCGGCATCGTTAGGTATTGGAGATATTCCATACCTGCAGTTTGAAGTTGTGTAAATAGCCGAGCTCCGAGAGCCGACTGCACTGTTGGCGTAGTTGCTGACGATCAACAGTTGTGTCCAGCCTGACTGTATAGCTTAGAGGCCAGATTGTGCCGAACAACTCGGCATCTGCCTCGAGGTCGTTGGTTGCGCCGGTCGGGGTCATCCCGAACGGGGCATCCTCTTTTGATACCTGTTTATTGGTGGCCGGTAGGGCGGGCGGATTATTACGCTGCACAGGCTTGGAGAGGTTGGAAGAAGACTCTTCATCCATAGGGTCAGGCTCGTTTGGCGAGAGCCTGGCGGCGTCTTCTGGTGTCAGATTGTCGACGTCGTCGAGGCTCATGCTTTCCAGCCTTGCACGGATCTCAACGATCAGGCGGCCTGCTGTGGAGTAATACGAAGGACGGATCTCCGTTATCAGAAAGTCGCCTCGGTATTTGCCTTCATCGTACTGATCGAGGAGTGCGTCTTTGATCACGAACTCACCGATAGAGGTCGAAAGCCGTCCGACGTTGAATTCGCCATTACGGCCGCTGATGGTACGGATGGCCAGTTGGCCGGGGATGTTGATCATGGGCAGCTCCACACTGCTACGAATGAAAAAAGCCCGACAGGTGTCGGGCTTTGGGCAGTGCTGTGATTGTCGAAGGATTACGGGCAAGAAGTATGAGTTTCTTCCTTGAGTGAGATGTACAGATAGAAAACGCCTGGCGGTGATTCTATACGGTCAAGTTTTAGGTCCAGCCAGACTCGATCAGTGCTATTGCCGGCAGGCAATAAACGATAGAGGCCGAAATGGATCTGTGTGCTGTCAGGTTGCAAGTGCAGTTCTCGGTAGGCCTCCAGGACAACTTCGCCCAGTCGCTCACTGACAACACTTGCATCCTGAGGGTTTTCAATATGCACCGCTTCCTGCCAGGCCCGGGGTGTTAAAACGACCGGGAGCTTGAGCAGGTCAGACGACACGAGGTTAGTGGTGCTTTGCATGTTTATCTCCAGGTGTGAGAAACCACCCGGCCCGTCCGGGAAGTGGTTTCCCGGTTAGGTATGTTTTGGTTATGTCAGGACCAGCACACGTGGCGTTGTGTCCAGAGGTTGAGGTCAAAAGCTTGTTTCGCGGCATATTCGCTGCGGTAGTATTCTTCGGACTCCCTTGATACCGGTTCAAACTCATCAGCGGTACCAATGTAATAGCCCGCAGCGCTCTTCAGTATTTGGAGGGGGTACTCGATACCGCACTCGGCGAATGCAAGTTTCCCGTATGCAAAATCCGACACAATGTATGGTTCCGGTGTTATTAGCTGCTGCTGGTCTTCTTCAGTAAAGCGTGACCAACCGCCACCATTAATGGCCGCGTTCACTCCTTCGCCCCAAGCTCGACTGAGCGCAGGAACGGTTTTGAACAGCTCGGGTACGATCGGCTGGCCGGCGCGGTACGCGTCGGCACCCAGAATATGAGCCTCGATCTCAGCCTCATATTGGGTAATCTCGTCGCCATAGATTTCCGCTTTTGCATAAGCAACGCGTATATCGAGAGATTGCGTAAATAACGTGTTCATAAAGGTGAGTCTCCAACGGACGAGAATCACCGTGCCCGGAAGGGAGGTGTTCCCTGCGGACTTTGATAATAATGAAGGCACCCGAAGGGTGCCTTTCAACAAAGTGAATCAAGATGCCGTACGCTGCTGTTTAGCGGGCGTTGGCTTGGATTGTTCCTCTGCTACTGGCTCGGATGCTTCTTCGCTTGCGAGCTGTGCTTCAGGTTCCGCTTCGCCGTCTTCAACAACTGGTTCTACTTCACGAGGCTTTGCTTCATAGACGGTTTGGCCATCCACCTTGATCCAGCCGATAAACAACAGGCGTCCCTTGAGGCTTGCTCCAGGTTGACCTTTTTTATCGCCTTTCTCGTAGGTAAATGCGTCGGTCCAGATATCACCGATGCGGAAGCTCACAAGGACCTTCTTTCCGGCTTCAACGGCTGCTTGGCTGCGACGAATCAGCTTTTCAGCTTCAGCGCCGACCACGTTGCAGTCGATATAGGAATACTCGGCATCATCCATCGAGCCGCGCAGAGCCGCAACGGTAACTGCCATGAATGGCTTACCTTTGCCGCGAGGTTTCACTTCACGGATACGGTTGAGATAACCGATACCAGTGGTGTGAAGGTCGAAGAATTTTGCTTCGTTGGATTGATTAGTGCTCATGGTGATTCTCCAGTTTCGAAATAACAGAAAGCGGAGAAACACTTCGCCCTAGGGGGAAAGTATTCCCCGCGAGGGTGGGTGGAGCTTAAGGTTGTTTAATGCATCAGCTTCATTGCAGCAATCATTACACCGACAGCTGCAGACAACATGACGCCCATGCGAATGGTGAGCTTGACTTCAAGCTGTGAAATCTCAGATTTGAACTCTGCAGCAAGAGCAGTTAAATCTGCCTTGGTAGCCAAACGTGAAAGCATGTCGGTCTCCAAAGCTTCAATAACAGCATTTGCCTTCTGTTCCGGGACGTTAATCGAAATCAACGCCTGGTAGAGAGCCAGTTCAGTTTTCATCAGACCTCCAAAAGTGAGAGGCCTGCCCTGACGGGGTAGGCCCGTCATGGGTGGGAAAGGTGCTTCCATCGACTAAGTCGACTGATCGCGCTACCGGAAGCTATGGCGATCTTGGGAGTGGATCAATGCAGAAAACCGCATCGTAGTCTTGCGGATCCAGACTACTTGGGCATGTTGCTGACGACGTCAGCGATACATGTGCAGATCATGGAAATACGATTGTCGCTTGTCAAGCCCCTACCGTGAAAACTCTGAGGAAACCTTCCCTTTGGGAAGGCTCCCTACAGAGGCGAAGGACGCAGACTTAGCAAGTTGCTGGCACCAACGAGCGTGCAGCTGGCTTCTTACGCGGTTTCCGAGCTGGCTTTTCGACCACTCGAGTGTTAGCCGCGTACCAAAGGTTCAGGTCGACACCTTTACGAGTTATTGCCGGTACATGATCCATCTCACGTACGAGACGCTCAGGTACGCAGGGCGGTGGAAGCAACGGAGCTGCTTTGGTATGGATAGCTGTGGGCGCAGCGCTGGTTTTCTTTACCGCACGCAGAAACTGTCGCGTGATGGTGCCAAGCGCGAAACCGAAGCCATAAGCAAGTTTGGACATGGTGATTCTCCTGCAGGTTGAATGCGGAGAACCCACTGACCCCGTTGGGGAAGTGATTCCCCGCGAGGTGAGTTGCATAAGGTGCTTCCATCGACGATTGTCGACCGACCGCGCTACCAGAAGCTCAGCGGTCTTGGGCGGATCTGACACGAACATCGTGTCGCAGTCTTCAAGATCCTGACTGCCTGGGCATGATGCTGACGACGTCAGCAAAGCACGTCCATATCATCGAAGGGGGGATGGTGATGTGTCAAGCGGAGAGGGATATTTCGCGGAGGGCAAAGAAGGTTCAGGTCGACAGGAGAAGCTACCGAGAGTAGCTGGGTCAACAGTCACTCTCGGATGTAGTAAGTAGCGTCTTTCAGAAAAAAATACCACCTGTGCGGGATGAAGGCGTTGTTGATCCCTGGGCTGTGATCTGAACGTCTTACTTCCAACACCTGGCCGATTATCGTGGCTGAGGCCAGCTAGCATAAGGCACGCATCCGCGCACAAAGGGAGCCCTGCGTTTCGCCGGCGGGCCACCGGCAAGGAAAAGCAGCTACCAATAGGTAGCCTGATCATCCTTTGCAAGATGATCAGGCTACCTATTGTGTGAGCTTTAAAAAGTGTGGGCCACAACACCAGTGTGGCCCTTAGACTACGGTGCTTCGAACCTCAACAGAGCCCTATGTGCCTTTGAACTCGCAATTCACGAGTTAGACGGCTGCGTGTCTGGCTTGAACAGGGAGACACAGGGAGAGCTCTGAACCAGGTCCGCACGCCCTTCCCGGAGCTATGCGTGCTTTGGGGTTGGTGATGAGGCAAGCCGCATCACCGGGCGCTACTGATGACCGCCAGTAGCCAACGGGGTGGAAACGTTGTTGTGATCATTATGTTGATAGGCCGGAGCTTATGCAACCCGGCGCCTTTCAAAGTCGGTCGACTCAGACTAATTGACTGCGACGACCGCACCTTCGGGAACAGGGGACGGAATTGCTATACCGGTCGCCCCAGTTATCTGTGAAATCAGCATTCCTGAACGCTTTAAACCAACGGTAGTTGTCTTTGTCAGGTCTACCAGCACAGAAGGCAAGCCTGACGGTGCAACCCCATCAAAATAAGTATAGGCCGTTCCTGATGAGATGTAAGAACCTACGCCCACAGGTTTCACAAACCACCCAGGTAGGTTGAGCGCAGAATCGCTCGGTACTCCGCTGAAGCCCGGGTTGGCCTGGGCATATTCGGTAGCGGCAGATCGGTACACCAGAAAGCCGCGACCCAGTGAGTCGAGGGTAGCGTAGTCGGATGTACGTTGGTCCTGATGTTGGTTCTCCATGAAAATGCTGGAGGCAATGAGCACAATCATCAAAACGAGCCATTGCATTGTCATGATATGAGCTCCATCCACAAAATGGTGGTTGTTACCACCTACGCGTCAATAACAAAACTATTTCGTGAGGATAATCAATGTTAAGCAAATTCCTACTAGGCCAAGCGCAATGACAGTCCACTTTGCGGCTCGCTTGATGCTCATTGGTTTGCGTTGTGGATTGATTAATTCCATAGTGGCGATCTTTTTTACTAAATAACGACCAGAGGCCGTTGGTTGTAACTTGTAAGTGAACTCGCCGACCTCGAATGCCTCTTTTTCTTCTAGTGCGCGACGCCATAGCACAGTTGAGCATATCCTGCTTCGGGTGCTTAGCCAGGTCTGTAATTCTCCAGCACTATACTCAACGTTATTCTCAAGCGTCTGCACTGCAATAATCCCCATAAACATACTATAAAACGTTTTTGAAATTTTATAAATGGATGCTTTATTTGAAGCAGCTCCAATAGAAAAGACCTGGCCAGGAAAGTCGAGATGTGGAGAGAAACCATCCACTTGCATTTCTGAAGATGTACCCAGTCTCACTATCCCCGATGCCAAAAGCGCCAGTTAAAGAGCATGACTTCCATGTAGTGTCGCCAAGGGAGCAGGTCACACTTCCTCTGGCAGGCGCCTGGCAGGTGCCCTGGATCAGCTGGAATTCCCACCCACCTGGTCTTTTCCATAAGCCTTGTTCGCAGGACAACGTTATTCCCGCGGCGCTTTTTGCAAGAAGGGTTCGGTCACTGCACTGTTGCCCCTCGGTAGCTATGCCTCCCAGGGACAAATATTCATTTGTCTGAATGCGATCATAGGCCGTTATCTTGCCCGTCGAGGTTATCTTTCCACCCCATAGTTCACCTCCGGTTGAAAAGTTTTTGTCGTTATAAACTTGGACCCAGTTGGGGCTATTTTGATAAATCCCGCCTCCCCATTTTTCGCTGTACCAGCCTGTGTCACCACGTGTTCTGAACCAACCACCTGTGCTGGTATCACCGGTAATGGTTGCAGTAGCGGCATTAACATTGGCTGTGGCGATAACGTTTCGAGCTGTAATGTCGGCGTTAGCTGTTATGTTGCCTGACGCTGTGATACTTCCTGCGTTGTTAATATTGTGGTTGCCCATCGTGATATCAGTATTCATCGTGTTGAATTCTGGATGATTGGGCACTGCGTTTCGATATAGATAGTCATTAGCCAACGCTCCATCCATAAGAAAAAGTGCGCTAGCTGTATGTCCTGGGCCAGGAGCTATAGCATAGTTACTTAGTGCTACCTGCCATCCACCCCGCACGCCCTGGACGATGTTCGGATTGGCAGAAGAGATGAACCCACCAGGTCCTCCGAGATTTTCAGCGATGGTTCGAATACCCATTTCAGGAATCGTCTGCCCACCTGTAGTAACCACAATCACTTCCAGTTGATTGGCGTTGGGTTTCCGGGCGAGGCCGACAATGGTCTGCCCAAAGGCGTTAGTGGGGCTATAACCTGCAGGAAGGTAGTTGGTGTTGACGAGCATCGGAACGGTTATTTGCACCGGTACGGTTGCTGCCGCGTTGGCCAGCACCACGCTGTAGTTATCCTTCAGATATTTGGCCAATGCCTCTGAAATGGTTCTCTGTTGATCAGCCGCAATTCGATAGTCCTGAGAATCCATCTGCTTGATTTGCCATGCGATCGCCAAAGTGACGACAACGGAGAAAACGGCCAATCCGATCGCCATGTCCAAGCTCAAGAACCCCCGCTGCTTGATCCTACTGGTCATTCCAGAGACTCCTTGATGATTGGTGAGCGATGTCGTGATCGAGCATCGTGATCTTTCCTGCATGGACTTTCTCTCGGATGCCCGGTCCGTCATCGCCTGTGAAAAGCAGGCTCTGCAGGGTTAATCGACGACTTCCTTCGTTGCCACTTGATAAGGACTGGTGAAGAACAGCCACCAACCCCTTGGAGAGCAGCTCTCGGGCGTTATTGAGTAACGGCTGAGCCAGGGCTGATATACGTTCAATGCCTTGAGTAACGCTGCCGGCATGACCTGTGCTGATAATGAGATGGCCATTGATCGAGGCTTGAATTACTTGTGCTGCTGTCGAGCTGTCGCGAATTTCTCCCACGAACAGGAAATCGGCTCTTGTGCGCAGCGCTAGGATCAAAGCTTCCTCGTATCCCCCCATCCGGCGAGAGACCGGAACTTGAATGCAGCGCCCACTCCCATGCCTGCCATTCAAAAATGGTTCTGGAGGATCCTCTACAGCCACACAAATGCCTCCCCAGGCCTCGAGACGTGCTTTCACCAGTGATGCAGCACTTGAGGTTTTCCCTGTGCCCATTTCCCCACAAATAAATATCAGGCCGCGTACCGTGTCGCTCATCAGCGCGTCCTGCAGATAGTCGGGCAGACCCAGCATGTCCAATGGACGGATCTGGACTGAGGATTTGCTTACGACAAACACAGGCTTGCCATTCAAATCCAGCAACTGGGTTACACGAAGGACGACGCCATCTTCAATTAGGGCGAACTCTGGATCCTGGGTTGCCTTGTGCTTTTCCTCGCACTGCGCCCGTAAGCGCTCAAGGTCTGCCCGCCATTCGGCGGGCGCTTCAACCCTTCGTGCCTGCCCAGGGAGACCTTTGGCGTCGGCAAATCCATCGCCGAGGTACAGGTCGACGAATTCAGCATCAGAGATCACGCTCACACTGAGTTCCTTAGTACGAAGTCCAAGCGATGGTATTGGCGTCCGAGGAGCAGCTGGTCGCAGCTGCCACCGCAGTGATTTCGCCGGCAATTGCAGTGCCGCCATTGATCGCCGTCGTTGTCTGTTTGTCCTTGGCCATGTTCGAGGCAAGGGTGATGCAGGCATTTTTCGGAAGGTTGGATTCTGTGATGGTGAAGGTCATGCCGTTGCTCATTACGGTCACTGCGCCGTTCCAGCGGTTGGACAGGGCATTACCGTTGATGCTCATGCCGCCAGTTGCCTCGAGGTTGATCAAAGAAGGCGCCAAGTTGGTGCCTGCCGTGGCGTAGCCCGTGGTGCTTTTCAGTCGTTTGGTATTGCTCAGCAACGTGCCGAGATTGCTCTGTTCAATGGTGACGTCCGAGCTGCCGAACGTTCTGTAGCCCATGAACACGATGAAACCAAGTGCCACCGCGATCAGCATCAACCAGAACATCCCGTCCAGGGAGAGAAATCCGCGTTGGTTGTTTTGAGTGTTTGTTGGCATTTCCAGTACCTCATTTAGGTTTGATTTAAAGCGTTGCAGTCACATTGCCGGCCAACTGGAAGATCCCGACCACTACCAGAATCATCATGACCCCCATGGCCATGGAGGACATGCCGATAAGAGATTTGGCGATGGCTTCGACGCGCTGAAGCGTTTGCTCCAGCCACCGGTTGGAAAACCGTTCCATCGACTCAGCGAAGCCTTTGCGGGTGGCGAGCACTTCCAGAAAATGCATCGCCATGGGGTCTGGGAATTGATGACCCGCAAGCTTCAATGCGGTACCGAAGTTTTTGCCGGCGCTCACTCCGTAATGAATGGCGCTCAGGCGCTCTTTCAACCATGGAGAGGCATTGCGTTGAAGAGAGGTCAGCGCATCTAGTTGGTTGATGCCGGAGCGCAGCATCACAGCCATGTTGAGCAGAAAGATCGATCCGTGGAGCGCCTTGTAGACTGACCAAGGCGGGAGCCTCTCTGCTCGGACTCGCAGGACCTGGAGCAGCTTGTTCAACTGCAGCTTCCACGAAGGGCTGGCGGCCGTAATCTGAAGGCCGCAAAACACGGGTAGAGTGATGATCGATATGAGGATAAAGACGATTACAGCTATCAGCGTCACTAGCCCGTAGTGGGTCACGAAATTCGATAGGGCATAGAGGAAGGCCGGCACGCCGGTCCACGCCTCGGGGTTGGAGCGTCGTGTCATGGAGGGCACCATCCACACTGCAATCACATACAGCAACGCCGCCATGACGCTCCACACCATGGAGGGGAAAACGGTGGCGGACGCTACGAGTTTGCTGATCCGCTGACGTACTTCGATGATCCTCACGCAGTCCCGAAATGCCTGCACCAGGTTGCCGGTGTCTTCCCCGGAAGCGATCAAAGAGTTCTCGTCATAGGGAACCCAGCCTTCGCAGGAAATGCTCAGCGATTTCCCACCTTTTACCGATTGCGCGATATCCCTGCAGGCAAGGGACACTGGATGGAGCTTCTGCCCGTTATCGCTGAATGCTCTGGCCACCGTGTGCAGTGCGTCTTCAAGCGACACACCATCCTCAAGGATGCCCATCAGGCTCTCGTAGAACTGGATTCTTTCGTTTTTGCCAAACTGCTTGGCATAGAAGGTCTCTGCCCAACGATTCAGCATCGCTCTGACGTCACTCAGCATGAGCGAGCTCCAGGATTTGCCGGTCAAAGTCCAACGGCCCCACCGTCATTTCGGCGTGGCGGGGGTCTACTAATCCTTGTTTCAGTTTGATGATCGTGTGTGCGGTCTTGGTAATACCGCCCATTTCCTTGACCCAGTGGCGACGTGCCGCACTTGCACCCTGCCCATTGAAAACGCGCATGAATTCAAGGTCGGTGAGCAAAGTTTCCGCAACCACCGTGCGACCGGTGATGCCCAAGCCTTTGCAATGCGGGCATCCCGGTCCTTTGAGGTAGGTCTCATCAATCGCTTCCAAATCGCGCAAGTGCTGCACCAGCGCACTGTTGAGCTGCCCGAGATGCTCGCGTGCGGGGACGCGGCAGTGGGAACACAGCACGGGCAAGAGGGATTGATTGACCACGCTTGTCATCAGTGCAGGATCAGTAACCAGGTGTCGGTCTACACCCATGTCGATCAGTCGTTGAAGAGCTGCTACAGCGTTGTTGGTGTGCAGTGTCGTCAGCACCAGGTGACCAGTCATACCGCCGCGGAAAGCCGCTTGTGCTGATGCAAGGTCCCGGATCTCCCCATACATGAGAATGTCAGGGTCGAGTCGCATGGAATTGGTGATCCCGTCATTCCAGGTTTCACCGGCGCCCAGCGGTGACTGATTGGCGAGAAGTGGATATTCAGGTGGATCTTCCATCGTCAGAATGTGTTTTGTTCCACCGCACTCTTCGTGCAAGAGGTTCAGGTTTACCTGCAGCGACTTCGATTTGCCGGAACCGGTGGGTCCAGTGATCAGGTTCACCCCATAAGGCAAGCTGCGGATGCGGCTGAATGCATCAATTTGCTGCGTCAGGAAACCGAGATCACTAAGCGTCATTTTGGTTTTGTCGTCATACAGCAGACGCAAAACCATCAGAGGGCCATCTACGAGCGGCCGAGTGGCGACTCGGGCACCGAACAAACCGAGTTGGTCGACATAGGCGCGTTTTACCCTGGCGTCCTGGCTCACCTGCGGCTGGTAGTGGTCTTTCGCGACATCGCACATGCTGTTGTAGAGGGACGAGCAGAGCTCCATGCCCACCTGGCTCTGGTGCTGTTCTGCCTCCCACAAGAGCCCGTGGATGCGAAAGAAGATTCGAGTGATATCGTGACCTACGACAAAGTGGACGTCGCTGGCATTGCGCCGGTGGGCTTCTCCTAAAAGCTGCACCACCTGGGCCTGGCGCTTCGTCTCAGTCGCCGATAGTGCTTTACCATTTGCATCATCATTGGCGCGGTAGAGTGCCTTGATTGTGCTCATCGAGCAGACCTTGACCTCAAAGTGGTGATTTTCGTGTTCCAGCTGGTCCTCGAATGCCATGACATAGGCATCCGTTTGGTGTTGGGCTGACACATACAAAATCCCATCGCTGGTCAACGCACATAGTTGACGCAGCTCGGGTTTCAGCTCAAACGGTCCACCAGGGGCCGTCAGCAGTATTTGGTGCGACGTCAGTAGGACTGCAGCAGACTCATCACTGTCAGGCTCTATGACATCTGGTTTTTCAGTCAGGATCGTCATCGAACTTCTCAATCAACGTTGGCCAGGGATCAGCCCAGGCGGCATAGGTGCTGATGGGGTAATGCTGGGGGCTGAATTGTTAACGTTGCTCAAGCTGGCCGGGGGCGTACTGGAAAAGCCGAGGGGGTAGCGCTTACCGCCACGCTCGAGGGTCACGTTTTCGACGGAGAGGATGGCCATGCGATAGCCACCGGGTAACTCCCGAGATGAGGCATCTGCGTCTACTTCAAATCCGCTGCTGTAGAGCAGAGTCGCACGCAGCCGTTTTGCTGAGCCGAATACCGCTTTCACGACAGGCAAGTCAGACTGTGTATCACTGCTGTGCGCCGAGGCTGCAGCCGGCTGTGTGAGGTTTCCTTGAGAAAAAAACACAGTTGACGGCTGCGTCGTCGCACTTTGGTCTTCGCCCTTGATCGATCTTTCGGCCTTGGCCTTCTCGGCTTTGGCATTCAACAAGATCGTCTGGCTTTGAATCTGGGCCAGCTCGCCGACGTTCACCCCAGATAGGGTGTTCTCATCTGCCCAGCTCGATGGTGCCCCTAACGCAAGGATGGAGCACAAAAAGCACAGCGCTTTATTTCGCATATAGGTCACCTATTACTGACCAGACAAGGTGGCCGGTCTCATATTTGGTTGTGATTTCGCGCAGCCGTAAGCCCTGACTGGGTGCGCCGGATAATGAGTCCAGCGGCGTAATGCCAGTGGCATAGCTCAGCTCGAATTGCTTCCATTGAGGCGGTGGGGGCGGCGGTGGCGCAGGTTGGCCCGGTATCGCTGGTTGAATGGGCACAACGACCGGCACTTCTTTCAGCACTGGGGTTTGAGTGAAGCTGTGCAGCCAAGACGACAGGTTCGCCAACATCACGATGGCGTCTTTTAGAGGCTCATCACCGGCTGCGGGTAGAGAGATGTCGAATTTCAACGTGGCCGAGTTGCCCTCGTCAAAGAAGGCCGGCCGATCAGAAAAGTGGCCCTGCGTCGCCTGTATCAGTTTGTCGGCCGTGCTATTGCCCGAGCGCTTATAGGAGGACAAAACCTGTGCGCCGTCGCAGACGGCACTCGTGAACTGCCATCCCTGAATGGACAGAGGCAACTGATAAATGACGTTGCTGCAACCCTCCAGGAAATCTGCAACAGATGGACGTTTGGCCCAAGGGTGTTCAAGCGCTTGGGGCGTCTGTTCCATACCGGATTCTTTTTGCAGTCTGGCCAACTCTGCCAGGCGTTGCTGTTCAGCCTGGAAAGCCGCCTCTTTGGCTATCTGGTCCTGATGGTTCTGCCATTGAGCCCATCCGATGATGCCGGCAGCGATCAGCACGCCAAGAACCGCCAGCTGTACAAGTTCTGGTTTGGATAGCCCAAAGACGAGTGGCCGTAGCCGGTACTCGCGTTTTAGATGCGACGGCTGAAGCAGCTCTGCCACGTCCAGTGGTTGACCGCCCATATCGAACTCTGGGGGCAGGTACTCGTTGTCGAAGTTGATCCCACGACTGCGTTGTTGCGCGACTCGGCGGCGGACCTCAGCACCAGTGCCGATCATGTCGCAGCCAGAGATCACGCCACCTTGATACACAGCAACGAGGGCATATTGGTCAATCTCGCTTTCAGTTTTCCAGGCCGCGATCCATGAGTCCCCCAGCTGTCCAGCCAGGGTGGCCGCGAGCGAGTACATCCCTTTGATGACCTCCTCGCTGCGCGCTACAAAACCTGCCTGAATAATGGCTGGTGTTCTTCTAATGGCGACAATGTCGAGGTGGTGCTCACGACCGTACTGGCGCGCTTCCTTCATGTGCCCGGTGACACTACCCAGCGGATGCCAGCGCAGACCGGTGACAAATGATTTTCCACGATACTGGAGTACCTGGACTCGAGCAGAGCGTGCATTTTTTGAGGTTTCCGCAACCATGGCTTACCCCTTGGAACCTGTGCAATGCAGCAGTGGGGTAGGGCAAGAGCCCCAAGGCTCGTTGGCAGCAGGTGAAATCACCGCGCTGGGGCTGCCTGTGTCGCTATCAACAACAGGAGTAATCAGCACTACGAGTACGCTGTGCCCTGTGGTGCGGACACGGCTGCCGCCCAAACCGAAGAATCCAGGATCCCCTACGCCAGACTTGGTTGCGTTTTCGCTGTTCTCCTCAAAACCAGTCAGTACGAGGGTTTGACCGCTGCGCAATTTGACCTTGGGCGACAGATTCTTGGTGTCGTAATCCGCTGTCTGGACACTGGAGCCGTTGCTCGTAAAAGTGGTGAAGGTCGGTTTGCTACTCATGCTCAGGGTGATCATCAGCAACATGTTGTCCTGGTCGATGATTCGAGGGAGCAACATCATGTTGAAGCCGCTGGTGATAGTCGCGGGGGTGAGCGAAGTAGACGATCCAACGGAAGCCGTAGTGGTTGTCGAGCTTGATGCGACATAGCTCTTTACGTTGCCGATCTGGATGGGTGCCGGCTGCAGATTCAGCGTGGTGACCGACGGCGAGCGAACGTTCGAGATTCGGCCCTGTTCGGAAAGTGCTTTGATGATTAAGTTGGAGCCAGCCCAAGGAGACTTCGACGTGTCCAAAATACTCAACGAGCCCGACACCGCGCCCGTGCTTATGCCGGTGGTGGCATTCTTCAGCGAAAAGCCCCATTTGTTGCTCAAGGACGTATAGACAGCCGTCCAGTCCAGGCCGGTCTGGTCTGTGTCGGTGAGAGTTACCTCGAAAACTTTGACGTTGAACAACACCTGACGGGTGATACTGCTGTTGATCGAATTCAGGTATTTAGCAACGTTTGAGAGTACTTCTGGTCGATCACTTACCGTCAGGGTGCCAGTGGAACGCGAGAGGAACATCCGACCTTGGGGCTGTTGGCTCAGCATCGCCTTGACGTTTTTTTCAATGTCTCCGATCAGCGAGGTCTTGATGGTAACGGTGGTGCTCTGGTTGCTGCCTGATTCACCCGATGCACCTGTCGACGAAGATCCGCCGCCACCACCACCGGAACTGCTCCCGCTGCCTGTAGCGGTCAGCAAGCCCGACTTCACTGTGCTTTCAATGACCTGGTCATCACCAAATGCCCAGACGTCGAACGTCTTGGTGTCGAAGTAAGTGACATGCACGCTTCGATCATCGGAGGAATAATTCCACGCTAAGCCCAACTGGGAGGTCGCTTGATTCAACAACCCTGACAGCTTGCCGCTGTACTTAATGGGGAATGTGTTGGGTGCAGTCAGCCCAATCGAATTCATTGAGCGGGCGTTGCTCGGAACATTGCCGATGACGCCGGCGGGCATGAAGTTGGTCAGGTTGTCGGCAGAGCCCAAACCAGGTGGAACTGCAGGTCCTGAGTTGCCCTGCGTCGAACTGGAAAGGACACTTGGGTCGATTGCGTCAGGGGCTACGATGACCGGTACACCACATTCACTAGTGATGTACTGCGCGATCTCAGCGATCCCAACGTTATATGAGGGGCGATAGGTGATGTCGCAATCCATGGTCAGCGGTAAACCACGCTTGGCGACCAGCGGTTTTTTGGACACCCATGGTTTGTCGCTGAACACCACCGTAGCGCGCGCGGACTCTTGCTGCTGATTTCTCAGAAATCGGCTGTATTGAGAGGCTGTCGCAGCGTCATTTTCAGCTCGGCTGGCCGATTCATTCACACGCTGCAGCGAACAGGAACTCACCAGTGCGACGATAAGTGACAAGGCTGTGCTTTTGATCCAGAGACGAGCAGTCATCATTTGTTCCTCTCTGTAATAAAAATCAGCCGCTGTGAGGAGTTACTGTCGACCACATCGACCAGAAAGGACCGTGGAGCCGAGTCGTAGAGAGGGAAAATCGACCCAATGGCTTCTTGGAAACTGCCCTCAAATCGAAGTGGAGCGTCAATTGAGTAATCCAAATCATCGACCTGCCACATCAGTTTCCAGCCCGCTTTTTCAGCCCAGCCTTCGACGGTTTGACGAAGGGTTGAGCCAGTTGAAGCCGTCCATGTCTGGGCCAGCGGCTTCGGCGCTGCAATGTCCGTCGCAACCGGCTTTGGCGCTGCAGAAACTGCGGACGGCGCGGTGACCAGTTTCGGAGTTGAAGCGGCCTTGGCATCTGGGTTGCTGGACGAAGTCGAGGCCGGACTCTGAGTCGGCAAGGCAGACGTTTGTTTTGTAGAGCCATCCTTGGTAATCACCGTAGGAGGGGCCACGGTTTTGGCTGGTGCAGCGTTCGCCACAGGGGTAGCGGCTGATGCCGTTGTTGTGAAAGGCGCTGTTTGGGGAACGGCGGCGACTACTACTTGGCTGCCCGCATCATTGTTATTGCTCTTCGCTGCGATAGGCTGTGCAGCTGTCGATGTGTTGAGTTGAGCAATCTGAGTTGATGCAGGACGTGGAGAGTCCGGGAGCTGGTAGCCAGGGCGCAGGACGTAGCACACCTGACGGTTGACCTCGTCGACCTTCACCTGCCAGGCCGGACCTGCGAGCACCTGCAGGGTGTTACGCAGGGTCATAGGGCCAAGTTTATATTGGGCTGCTGGGAGTGGTCGGGTGTAAAGGATGTTGACGTGGCCAGAGTCTGCCGAGCAAAGCGTATAACCTGAACGGTCCACCACGTACTGCATGGCCTCATGCACATTTGGGTGCATGTTGGCTGGAATGCTGATGTCGATAATCTGAGCCATCAGGTCACGTTGGCCAGAATCTGGCAGCGTGCTGACGAGGGTGTAGCGGCCATAGCGCACTACTGGTTCTTTTTCAGGAACGGCGCCGCCAGGATAGAGGTCTGGCGTCAACATGTCCGGATTGCGACTGCTGTCGAAAGCGGGCTTGGGTGTCTGCGCCGTTTGGGTCGTGCAACTGGCGATTAACGCTAGAAGCGAGAGCGTGGTGACGTGCCTGATCATGTGCCGAGAGGCCCCCTGTAATGATAGGGGAACGGTGACAGGCTGGTACCAGCTGCGCAGTAGGAAATAGAAAACTACGTCTATAGGTATTTATAGGCTATACAAAGATGACGCGACCGAGGTGGAAAATTACCTAGTATCTGATCACCCATTTCCATTCACGCTGAGCATTCATTTGCATTCACGCTGACCACTCAATTGCATTCGACCTGACCAGCTATCCTGCCATTACGCCTAGAGTAATGAATCCAAAATCGCGTTCAGCGAACATCCATTCGAACATCAAATCTCCGTCCGCGTGCTGAGGCGATTGTTAATCCCTCCTGGTCGTTACCCTGTGGTCGACCGGTGAGCATTGATCCCCATCGTTAACTCCCGCCACAGGCATTTGTGCAAGCAGGCTGAACGTGGTTAAATCTGCATATTCGATTATCCACATATGCAGAGCGATTGCTTATGAGCCTTACACCACACACATTCTTCAAGTGCTTGGGTGATGAAACTCGCGCCCGGATCATGCTCATGCTTTCGGCTGAGGGTGAGTTGTGCGTGTGCGAGTTAATCTGGGCACTGGACGATAACCAGTCGAAGGTCTCCAGGCATCTTGCCCAACTGCGTGCTTGCGGGTTACTCGCAGATCGGAGGCAGGGTCAGTGGGTTTACTACCGGCTGCATCCCGAGCTTGAACAGTGGGCACTGGATGTTCTGAACGTCACTACGCAGGCACACCAGTCCTGGGTTAACGACCATCAAGGACGGCTGGCTTCCATGGAAGACAGACCCGTGCGCCAAGCCTCCTGCTGCTGACATCCTGATCTGGAACATACTCATGCTCATCGCAGCATCGATTTTCGTAGTTACGCTCGTCTTTGTTATCTGGCAACCCAAGGGGTTAGGTGTCGGCTGGAGCGCGGCAGCGGGTGCCGTTCTGGCACTACTGACTGGCGCCGTAAGTCTAGGGGATGTGCCGGTTGTGTGGCACATCGTCTGGAACGCTACCGCGACCTTCATTGCTGTGATCATCATCAGTTTGTTGCTCGATGAAGCGGGATTCTTCAAATGGGCGGCGCTTCATGTCGCTCGCTGGGGTCGGGGCAAAGGCGGACGTCTGTTTGCGCTGATGATCCTGCTCGGTGCAGCCGTTTCGGCACTGTTCGCCAATGATGGAGCCGCACTGATTCTGACCCCAATCGTCATCGCGATGCTGACGGCGCTTCGCTTCAGCCCGGCATCCACCTTGGCATTCGTGATGGCCGCAGGCTTCATCGCTGATACCGCCAGTCTGCCGATGGTGGTGTCCAACCTGGTGAACATCGTTTCGGCAGACTTTTTTGGCGTGGGTTTCGGTGAATACGCTTCTGTCATGTGGCCAGTGAACCTAGTGGCCGTGGCCGCGACACTGTTCATGCTCTGGATGTTCTATCGCAAGGACATTCCCGCCCAGTACGACGCGGATCAGCTTGAGGCCCCGGAGTCGGTGATTCGAGATCGGGCGACCTTCATTGCTGGCTGGTGGGTACTTGGCCTGCTGCTGGTTGGTCTGTTCGCACTGGAGCCGTTAGGTATCCCCATCAGCGCTGTTGCTGCTGCGTGTGCAATGATCCTGCTGGTCATCGCAGGTAAAGGCCAAATCATCTCCACGAGAAGGGTCATCAAGGACGCGCCCTGGCAAATTGTCGTGTTTTCGCTGGGCATGTATCTGGTGGTCTATGGCCTGCGTAATGCTGGCCTAACCGACTCGCTCTCGGGGCTGCTGAACATATTTGCCGAGCATGGCCTATGGGCCGCTACCTTGGGCACCGGTATCACCGCTGCGCTGTTGTCCTCGATCATGAACAACATGCCGAGTGTGCTTATCGGCGCTCTGTCCATTCAGGGCAGCGACGCTACAGGACTGGTACGTGAGGCCATGATCTACGCCAACGTCATCGGTTGCGATCTTGGCCCCAAGATCACGCCCATCGGAAGCCTGGCCACGTTGCTGTGGCTGCATGTGCTAGCGCAGAAAAATATCCGCATCACCTGGGGTTACTACTTCAAAGTCGGCAGCATCCTCACCCTCCCTATCTTGCTGGTAACGCTGGTGGCACTGGCGTCGCGGCTGAGCATCCCTGTCTAGGAGAAACCCATGAAAGTGCTATTTATGTGTACGGCAAACAGCTGCCGGAGCGTTCTCTCGGAGGGGTTGTTCAACCACCTGGCCCCGAGCGGTTTTAACGCCGTCAGTTCGGGCAGCTTCCCAAGCGGACAACTGAATCCACGCGCCGTGAGTACGTTGCAAGCGCTTGGTATCGACACCACAGATCTCTACAGCAAAGGCTCAGAGGTGTTTTCGGACTCACCACCGGATGTGGTGATCACCGTGTGTGATAAGGCTGGAGGCGAACCCTGCCCGGTCTATTTCGGGCCTGCTGTCAAAAGCCACTGGGGCCTCGCCGACCCTTCCGATGTAGAAGGCACAGACAGCGACATCCAAGCCGCATTTGACGCGACCGTCGTCCAGATTAAAAAGCGTTTCGAGGCATTCTTCAGCTTGGATCATTCGGCGCTCACACCGCAGGAACTGAAGCGCGAGCTAGATCAAATAGGTGAACTGTAATGGACGAATTTTCCTCGGAAAGCAGCCTGGATCTACCTAATCTGGATCAGTCGCTAATCGACTTCGTCACACTGGATCGCCTGCAAGGCAACGAGCAACCGACTCACAAACCACGCATCTTGTTGCTGTATGGCTCAACCCGTGAGCGCTCTTTCAGCAGGCTGCTGACCCAAGAGGCCGCGCGCATCCTGACCCTAATGGGAGCCGAGACCGTCATCTTTGATCCCTCGGGTCTGCCTCTCCCTGATGACGCTCCGGAAGACCATCCAAAGGTTAAAGAGCTGCGGGATCTGGTTCTGTGGTCAGAGGGACAGGTGTGGTGTTCGCCAGAGCGTCACGGTGCAATGTCTGCTGTATTCAAAGCCCAAATAGACTGGATACCTCTCACGTTGGGCGCTGTCCGCCCCAGCCAGGGCAAGACGTTGGCCGTCATGCAGGTCTGCGGTGGATCACAGTCCTTCAACACGGTAAACCAGCTTAGGATCCTCGGGCGCTGGATGCGGATGATCACCATCCCAAACCAGTCGTCAGTACCCAAAGCCTTTCTGGAGTTCGACGACGCAGGGCGTATGAAGCCATCCGCCTACTACGACCGTGTTGTGGACGTGATGGAGGAACTGATGAAGTTCACGCTGATGGTTCGGGGCCGGGAAACGTATTTGGTAGACCGCTATTCGGAGCGCAAGGAAAGCGCCGAAGCACTCTCGAAACGAGTCAATCAAAGATCGATTTGAGCGACCAAGGGGATAGAGGATGAGCAACACCACAGTAAGGATTGCGCAGATTTCGGACGCTCAAGCCATCCAGGCAATTTACGCACCGATGGTTGAGCATACGGCGATTTCGTTTGAGCTTGAGCCGCCCACAGTCGAAGAGATGGCCAAGCGGATTGGGTCGACTTTGCCGACTTACCCGTATCTGGTAGCGGAGCGAGACGGCCAGCTCATCGGCTATGCATATGCCAGTCAGCACCGGGCTCGTGAGGCCTATCGCTGGTCGGTCGACGTCACCGTTTATATATCGCCAGAAGCGCACCGTAGCGGGGTCGGCCGGGCACTGTATGGCGTGTTGCTGCCGACATTGAAAAGGCAAGGGTTTCACGCAGCCTTTGCCGGGATCGCGCTGCCAAACGATGGCAGCGTGGGGCTGCATGAAGCACTAGGCTTCGCTCACATCGGTACGTATCCAGAAGTAGGATTCAAGCATGGCGCTTGGCATGATGTTGGATATTGGCGTATCGCGCTGGATTCAACGAGTCCGCCAAAACTGTCCGTGCCTTTCAGTGAGATCAGTCTCTTCTGAATGGGTCTCGACGGCCATTATGAGCGATGGGAAGATTCTAATACGTAACAAAGTCAATTATGTTCGACTCCTCGAAATGAATACGAGCAAAGTGGGTAAAATCGAAATAGATTTGCCACTTTCGGAAGTTTGCAGATATCGAACGAAACTATTGTTGCCGATGGGGAGGCCTATTAGATTCCAGAAAACAAAAGTAATGGTTCCAAGTACGTTTACAAGGTCTCAGCCACTAAGAAGCAGTGATATACCGCAGATCTACAAATTGGTCGCCAATGCTTGTCTCGCGTTGCCGGCCGCGTCGGGCTCAATGAGGTCACTTGCCAACTGACGCTTATCCTGCAGCATTTGCCAAAGCATCTGGTCGATTGTGTTTTCCACCAGCGGGATTTTCACCACGACCATGCGCAATTGCCCATTGCGGTAGGCCCTGTCCTCAGCCTGGTCCTGCAGTCCAGGCGTCCAGGGGAGGCCCAGGAACATCACATAGTTGGCCGCAGTGAGGTTGTTGCCGGTGCCGGCAGCGGAGGTAGTGGCGGCAAAGACGCGGGTTTCTGGATCACTTTGGAATTGATCGATCGCCTTCTGCCGTTTGCCTACAGAGTCACTGCCGACAACCGTGACGCACCCGTACTCAGCTTGCTTGCACCGAGTGCGAAGTGTTCCTACCGTATCCTTGAACTCACAGAACAAGATTACTTTGTCCTCCGCGTCCAGTTCGCACAGCAGATCCATTACGACACGAATCTTTACCTGCTCAAGCAACTGACGCAGTGATCCCAACCTGGCGAGGCTAGGCCTGTCTTCGAGCCGAATTTGATCGTATTGCTTGCGCTCTTCAGCAGTGAGTTCGATGGGTAAAGTTTGGCGCTGTTTGCCCTTGAGACCGGGCAAGACATCCTTGCGTCGACGGAGCATCCAATCGCCGATTGCGCCCCGCAGATTCATGCGGAAATCCTGACTGCCGGCGAACTGTTCGCAGAATTCTTTCAAGGGCAGTTTCCCAACGGGGTGGCCGGATAGCCGTAGCAGCGTGTGCAGCTCAGATTCTCGGTTGAGGACTGGCGTACCCGTCAGCAGGTAACGGTTGGGTATCTTGGCGGCAATGTCGAAGCCGTGACGTGTCCACGCGGCGGTCGGCTCTTTCAGGCGGTGCGCCTCGTCGATGATCATCACTTCAAAGTGTCCTGCATGCAGAACAAAATCGCCAAGGCGTTCGTAGTTGGTGATAATCCATTGCGAAGAGGGATCAAAGACCTGTTGGCCGATAGTGGCCTTGGGATACACCATCTGGATTTCGCGTTGCCAGTTGATGATCAACGTCGACAGGGTGATAACCAAGATGGGTCTATTAGCTGCTCGGATTGCAGCGGCAATGATTGCTTGGCGAGTTTTACCAAGCCCCATGTCATCCGCAAGCAAGGCGCTTGTGCGCTGTAGCAAGTGCCGGATGCCTGCCGGTTGATGGTCCAGTAAAGAATAACCAGCCAATGCCTGGTTAATCTGTTCGGTAGTGGACCCGGTGCGCTCGATTGAGGGCACCGCGGCTAAATACACATCGGTTGAGGTGCTATCGTCAGCCGCTTTTGCTGCGCGCTCTTGTGGCGGTCCACCAAGACTGATGCGGGTGATTTCATCAGCTGGAACAACGGATCCGTCGGTCAGCAGCTCTTGCACGGTGTCGAGGATTTCGAACTGATCCTCCGACAATCCAAGCTCCAGGATCAAGTTGCTTCGCACCACTTCCGCACCAGCGTCAATGCGCCAGGACTTGGAATGCCCGAGAAACACGCCGTGCATGCGCCTTGAAACGGCGACCGCGCCAGGATGGTAGTCACCTGACAGCAGGATCCCGCCCTGAACGAGTGGAGCTATCCGAAAGGTCAGCCCCCACGTGAATGCCTGCCGATCTGGGTCGTTTTGTGCGGCTGTGATTTTATGTGAAAACGTCTCCCAACTTTCATTGAAACGGTCCTCGGACAACTCCATCAAACGGTGGAAGAGCACATCCAGGTCATCCAGCAACTTGCCTTTTGGTAATCGCCAATAGCGATGTTGAGGATGCTCGGCACGCCGAATATAGAAACCATTACGTTCGAGAAACAGCCGGTTCGCACCCTCAACGTATTGCATTAAGACCCCGAAGTCATAGCCGTCAAAAATGACTTTTTCGACCAGGTCCTGCCGGCGGTTCATCAGACGTGGACGACTCATGTCCTGCTCAATCGTTGGTTGATCCATTCCGCACAGGCCTGGGCATGCATTTTTTTCCGGTTTCGATTTGTATAGCGCGACATGGATAGTGTTTGGTCGGGCCATTCCAGGTTAATGGCGAGCTCACCCGATTTGATCTTTGCCCAAAACCATTGATAGGCCCGGTCAACCCTGGAGCCCGACTTAGGTGTGCGATTGCGGAGCCCTCTCAGTTGTATCGTCACCAGGTGTTTGGGAGTCAATTTTGCTAACGTTTCGCCCCAGGCACTTTCATCCATTTGGATTTCTGCAGAGGCCAACGATTTCCCGTTTTCGCGAACCGAAAAAAGACGGCAGATGCCCCGATAAGCACTGTAGTCGTAACCATCAATGCAATGGCCCAGCGCTCGATGTTCCGCATCAAGATCGGCGGGGCACTTCAGTTCGATAATTTGCAGCCCATTTGGACTCACGAGGGGTGTGCTGGTTGAATAAAGCAGCGGCTTCCAGGGCGTTAAAGAGTCTGTTCTTGTTTGTGGATCTACTGCATCTAAAGCCTCACGGATGTCTATCAACGCGAGGTGAAAGCCATTCACCAAGCTGGCGATCTGGTGATAGGAAGCAGTAGCAATGAAGCTTTTGAGTTTCTGCAGTGCTTCACCAGAAGCTGGTCCGTCGCTCTCATCAACGTTGTTAAAGAGCTCGTTCAGGTCTCGAAAGTCGTCGGCGATTTTGGACCAATTGTCGTCCGACCAATCAGTTGGACACCCTGACAGCAGCCTGTTCCAGTCCTGCGTTTGATCCAGCAGTTGATACGGGATTTTATCCAGCAGCGCGAAGAGAGTGATCCAGTGCGCTTTTTTAAGAGGACGGCGATTGCCCAGTGAGGCTCCCAGCAGCAGTCGATGCCAGGGTCCTTGTGGCCCCTCGCGGCTGATACGGGTCAATGCACTGCCGGTATCGAATACCCGCTGTTGACCCAGGTAGCGCACTGCAGCGCGCGGCGCCTGTAGCAGCCAAGCCAGTGTGTCGGAAAGGGGGAGGCCCGCGTCGGCTATGCGACCTACCAGGCACTCTTCAGCGGAAATCAAATAACGGTCCTCACTCCAGTATGGGCGCCACGCCTGAAGTTCATCCCATGGGCAGTTCATGTATACCTGCTGCTGCCCATCCCACGGCCACGGCCATTGATCTGCTAGTACCAGAAGTGGAATCAGTACTGGCTGGGCTTTTAGGGCCTGAAGGCGGCGTTTTCGGTCACCTTGAGCCAGCCAGTTATAGAGCTTGGGTGAGGGACATTGCGCTGAACGAATGGCGAATAAAAGCTCTTGGTCCAGACACTGGCAAAACTGCTTCAGCGTGCTGCCAATCTGCTTCAGGTAAAATCGGGTGCGGGGATTGAAGTACCGATTGTTGCTCGCCGTCCAATCGAAGCCGCGGCGATTAAAGCTTCCTAGATCTTCAATCGAAAGGGCTTTCGCCCTCTCTCCAGCAGACTTGCAGAAGGAGGTCAGTAGGACGTCTGCATACCAGCGTTTTTCAAACCTGAGCAGTAGCTGCTGGGCCACCATTGCGGTGGGTTTTCTCTTATGCACGCGGTCCTTGCTGAAGATTTTGCAGGCCTTAACCTGATGACCATCGAAGTACTGGAGGTGATCGCCGATTCTGGCCAGGAGCCGCCGTGTTTGATCATCTGTAGAGGGCAGGGCTACGCACCAGCAACGAGTATGGACAGTGGAACTCAGATAGGTATCGATGAAGGAGGTCAGCTGGGAGGGCGGTACGTTAAATTGTAAAGCCCAGGTCTGGGCGACTTCAATTTGCCGGTCTGAGAACTTCTCCAGCTTCGGCGCTAAGATGCGCAGCCCCACCACCGATTGTCTCTTCTGTACGCTCACCCATGACCTCCTCTGCAATTTCGCAGAGGACTGTCAGGTATAGGAATGGTGGGCTTCTAGGGTTAATGCGTAACGGCGTTGTCGGTGATTTATATCGGCAATGGCAGAAGTCACACCCCTCTGGGTTTATTGAGATCTGGTTTGCCATTCAAGTTTGGAAAACTCACCTTGCATCCATTCGATTTGAAGCCTGTGCAACCCCAAAAGTCATAGCCACCGCCCCCTTTTTTTGTCGCCTTGCGAGGGGTTGATTGCACTTGGGACAGTTGAAAGCGCCACCTGCTGTGGCTGGGCGTGGAGCGGACGCCATCGGCACACTCGGCATTCCACGTTGCTGAGACAGTTCCTCTTCCAGGCGTCTATGCAGACGCGCAACGACAGCTCCATAGGTGTCTTGGCCCTGGGCGACTTTGTCCAAATCCCGCTCCAGCTCCCTCGTAAAATCGAGCTCCACGAAACTGTAGAACCCTTCCAGCTTCGCGATTGTTTCCTCCCCCAGCGGCGCCGGTACCAGCTTGCGGCTTTTTTCCTCAATCATTCCTTTGCTGGTGATGTTCTTCAAGATCGAGGCGAACGTGCTGGGACGACCAATACCGCGGCGCTCCATTTCTTTGATTAGACTGGCCTTGGTGTAGCGGGATGGCGGCTGAGTTTTCTTCTTCAGCAGTTCTCCGTTGTGCACAGAGATGATCTGTTTTGGTGTGAGTGCAGGAACTGGGTTGCTCGCTGCTCCATCTTCCTCATCGTCTGTGTCATCGCCCTTGAGCAGTTTCCGCCACCCAGGATGAAAAAGGGTTTCACCAGTTGCATTGAATCGCAAAGCCTTACCATTTGGGCCAACCGCGAGCAGTTTTACAGCACGCACGTCGAATACCGCCGCTTCGATCTGGCTGGCCAGCGCCCGGACCCAAATCAACTTGTACAGGGCGAGTTCCTCGTCGTTCTCACCAGCTTTTGTATCAGCCCAATGCGTCGGGGTAATAGCGGGGTGGCCTTCCTGCGCGCCTTCGGCGGCCTTGAATGTACGTCGCTCGTCGACGGTCTTCAATCCGATAGATCTAGCTACGGTTCTAATATCCTCCATGGCCTCGTCTGGTACGTTGGGATTATCCGTCCTGTGGTAGGTGATCACGCCTTGTTCATACAATCGCTGGGCGACTTGCATGGTCTTGTCCGGGTCCCATTTCAAGGCGTTGCTGGCTGCTTGTTGAAGGGTGGAAGAGATGAAGGGCGCGGGTGGGTGGCGCTCGGCCTTGCGGTCTTCACAGGACTCGACGACGACATTACGTGTGCCGGCGACGAGTCGGGCCAGGTTGGCATCTTGAACGTAAGGAAAGTCTTTGCTCGCGAAATCCGGTACCGGTTGCCAGTCTGCATACCAGGTGGTGCCCTGATTCATATCCACAAAGTTCAGACGCACACCGAAGTGGTTGATTACCTGAAAGTTGCGGATCTCGCGCTCGCGCAAAACCACCAGGTATACGGCAGGCGATTGCACGCGGCCTGCAGAGGTGGGCTTGCCCATCAGTCGGCGTAGCTCCTGAGTCACCAGGTAACCCACCAAACGATCAAGTACACGCCGGCATTCTTGTGACGCGACTCTGTTCAAATCGATTTGGCGAGGATTGGCTAGAGCCTCTGCGACACGCTTCAGGGTGATTTCATTGAAGGTGATGCGTTTGTAGGATTTGACCGCCAGTACCTGCTGGATGTGCCAGCTGATGCTTTCACCTTCGCGATCCGGATCGGTTGCGAGGTAGATTTCATCGGCCTGTTTAGCTGCGGCCTTGATGGTCCGCACGGCCTTGGCGCTCTTATCCAGGATCTCGTACACCGGTGTGTAATTTTTGCGGACGCCTGTGGTGATCATGCTGTCGTCCTGCCCTCTGGCGGGCAAGTCACGTATGTGCCCACCACTGGCGACAACCAACCAGTGTTCGCCTGGGCGCAGTTTCTTCATCATTGGCTGAAGCTTTTTCAGCTTCCCAGGTGCCTCGATGATCAATAGCTTCACGGTGTGCCCCTTCTCAATTATGCAGAGCGGGACTGTCACGTCATGGCAGGTAAGGCTTCAATGGGAAATGGTCAATGCACAACGGGAGGCTTTTAGCGGCTAGAGGTCCAGCGTCAGCTGCTGTTCCTGGGCAAAGCCCTTTAGCCACGACGCGCGCATCGCAGGATGGTGGTAAGGGCAGTCATACACCCGTAGCCCTTTTCGGGCGGCGTCAGCACCGGCTATTTGAACGGCAGTATGGGGGTTATTGAATTGCCGCCTATCTGCTGGTTTCAAAGAAGTTCGAGATTGCGCCATTGGCTATCGGTCCCCGAAGAACAGATCTATCAGACAGTAACATCACGAATAGCGCATTTTTTTGCATCAAAAACGGAAGTTTTAAACTTCTGTGCTTGAGATAGCCGAATGGAAGTGTGACTCAACCTGAAAGTTAACGAATGGCGCGATTTTTTGCCAACCAATTGGCGGTTTGATGTCAATTCGAAGCTGGCTCGTCCGTCCAGTTCGCAACTCTGATCCACGCGATGAAGTCCTGAGTGGATTGTCCGCTTTGAACACGTAGTTGTTCCAGCTTGCCGTATAAGTGTTCAGTCATTTCGTCGTCGTCGTCAAAGTCGACGCGGTATTCAGTATCTAAGCGGTATTCATCGAGCAAGGTGTTGATAAATCGGCGGGCTTGCCAGGTATCAAGGTCTGTCTCTCCACGGCCCCCCATCAGATACTCTCCCGTTCGCCACCCAACTGGAGCCCATGATGCTCGGTTTATGTCCAGGGTGAGCCCGTAGTAGTCCGGAGCATTCACCTCGCTTTCATCAAAGTAAGCCCAGTAAACACGGCCTAAAGCTGGGTGCTCTGCGCCAATGACAACGTACCCTGTTGGGTCCCTCAAAACTTCATCCATCGGCACGTCCTAATTTGTAGTGGTTCTCTAATGAGGTCGGGGGAAACGATGAGCTGTTTCCCCCAACACCGACAGCTACACGAATGGGCCGAAAAATTAAGCCCCTGTTTTCAGAATTGCGGTGGATCGGTATCTGGATATTCATCCGGGCCTGGAGCTGGCTGCGGCCGCGATTCGGGTCTGTTGGACTGTTGCGAATTCTGGTTTTGCGAAGGCGCCAGATTCACCATGGTCACGCGGTGTGGCAGCATGCCGACCCGGCTGGCCTGGATTTTCAAAGCTTCGAATTCGCCATCGTCGTTCTTCCAACGGTCCATAACGGCGCGACCGGAAACCAGCACTCGCATACCTTTCTGGAACAGTTGCGAATAATGCTCGGCGTCCTTGTGCCACCACTCCACATTCGCCCAAAAACCGCCACGATCTTCGTAGCCGCCTTTGCCATCCGGAATCGAATTGTCGAAGTAAACGTTGGCTCGCATGAGTCGACGTGGGTCTTTATTGCCGTTGGGGAATTCTTTGAATTCCGGTGCAGAACCGATATTGCCTTCCCAGCCTTGTACGGGCGTGCCCATGAGTATTCTCCGAGGTTATTGGTGTTGCGTTGGGTTGTTGAGCTGCTGCAGGCGAGCGGTATACACGGCCTCTGCCTGGCCCATTTTTTCTGCGCACTCGGCGGCCTGTTTGGTGATCGAGTGCAGCAAACTCATTTGCATATTCAAGGTGATGCGCTGCAGCTCCATCACGTAAAGATCCTGCAGCATGGATTCCGGTGTTCTGGGTGAGCCCATCATTTCTGCCCAAACCCCTACGCCCATCCGCCGATCTGTCACCTGCTGCCATCTCAAAAACTGGGTGCCGGCTTGGGTGTTCTGCTCAGTCAACCGCACTGGAACTAGGGTGAATGGATATCGGCGGGCCTGGCTCAGCACTTCCTGGGCAAGAGCTTTTAAGTCCGATTCTTGAGCTCGGCAAAGATCGGCAAATTGGGTCAGCTCCCCCTTACCTTTAAAAGGCTTTAAAAGGCCCTTTAGTGAGGCAGCCTGTTGCAGTCGCTGAAAGGCTTCCTGTTGCAGTGGCCGGAAGGCGGTCTGTTGCAGCGACCCATCATTGGAGGGAATCTGGCCCATGCTCTTTAACCCTCAACGGGGTCATCGAGATGATCATCCGTCTCGGTTTGCTGCTGACCGCGGATGATCGGTGGCGCGAAATTCGAACGGCGGGTGCCTTCCAGGATGTCTTGTGGCAGCTCACCGTACCGCTCGTACATTTTGCGGGCTGCTTCAGCCTTGGCATTGTTTGCAGCGAAGTCGTCGCGGGCAGCGCCTGAGTACTTATAGATCTGGGCCAGACCAAACAGTCTCCGCAGTACCGCTGCGCCTTCGTCGATCCAGGTTTCCATATCGTGGCGCCCGACAAGGCCAACGTGCTGGGCCAACAGAATGCGTCTGACAATTTCGTCGTAGTTCGTCAGCAGGTACACAGCCTGAAATCCCAGGGGATTGGAGATGTACAGCGGGAGGCTGACAGGCTGGATCGAGAGGTTTTCGCTAATGCTGATGGCCGGTGGAAGAGAGGCCATGGCTGTGTCCAGGCGATCTTCGATGGTCTTTAACGCTTCCTTGGAATCGTTGATCTTTTCCTCGAGGAGGATCATCCACCAGTCAGAGTAGGGATCATCCTGTTGGGCGCCTCGAGACATTCGATTGACGACAGTGCAGAACCCTGACAGACCAATGATGCCGGCTTTGAGGTCATTTTTAGGGCGCCCCATCCATATACGAGCGGCGTGGTGAGTGTGAAGGGTGAGCTTCACATCGCTGCGCAGTGAACCGATGTTGAGCCGGAAGTTATCAGCCATGGTGCAGTGTTTCCTTGGGAAGAGGATTGACGTACCCATGCTGCAATTTGGCTATAGGAGACGCAGCATTAAATACGTAGCCCGATGGAAGGGGATTTGTTGAGGCTTCTATATAGGAAGAGCTGAAACTCGCCGGTGCGGACCGAATCCCTTGCGTGGCGGCCACCTCCGGTGCCGGATGCTGTCAGGGTGTTGTGGGCCACAACACTTGCCATGTCGCCGGCACGGATGCCGGATCCTGCCAAGGTGGTGCGGGCCGCACCACTTATATGGCTGCCACCTCCGGTGCCGGATGCTGTCAGGGTGTTGTGGGCCACAACACTTGCCATGTCGCCGGCACGGATGCCGGATCCTGCCAAGGTGGTGCGGGCCGCACCACTTATATGGCTGCCACCTCCGGTGCCGGATGCTGTCAGGGTGTTGTGGGCCACAACACTTGCCGTGTCGCCGGCACGGATGCCGGATCCTGCCAAGGTGGTGCGGGCCGCACCACTTATATGGCGGCCACCTCCGGTGCCGGATGCTGTCAGGGTGTTGTGGGCCACAACACTTGCCATGTCGCCGGCACGGATGCCGGATCCTGCCAAGGTGGTGCGGGCCGCACCACTTATATGGCGGCCACCTCCGGTGCCGGATGCTGTCAGGGTGTTGTGGGCCACAACACTTGCCGTGTCGCTGGCACGAATGCCGGATCCTGGGCAAGTGATTTGGGCCGAGTCACTTGCGTGGCGGCCGCGGCGTATTTCGGTTCCTGTCAGGGTGTTGCGGGCCGCAACACTTGCTGTGTAGCTGGCACAGATTCCGGTCACGACCGCTTCGCTCTGGGCCGCGTTACCACGATATTCTGGTTGTCCACCTGACATCATGGATGTGTACCCCGATTAGGCTTCAGCAGATGCAGCATTCCGCTGAGTGTGTGTTTTGCGGTTTGTATCGACTCAGGGCTACGCGTCTGCGTTAGCGTCTTCGTCGGCTGCTCTGCGCCCTCTGGCGGGGCTGAAGCGTCTTGACGCTCGGGGCTCGCTTTTGCCTTGTCGTCAGGGTTCCATTGGCTGTTGAAATCGCCGCGAACGGCCATGCCGACGAGCGTCATTAAGTATCCAAGCGGGTTTCGGACCCCTCCCGAGTCACAGCGGTGGACCCATTGTTTGATGAGCGCGGTTTTCAACTCTGCTGGAACCTTTTGCAGCGCCAGGACCGCGTTCTGTTTTTGCTCGACCGGTAGTCGATGCAGTGCACCGAGCAAATCGGCAGCGATGTCGTTTGGTGTGGGCGGTACATGTACAGAGCTTTTACAAACATCTTTGTGTGTATCTGTATACGTACTATATGAGTTCGGATGCCGAACTAAGTCCGAACTCAGTGATTTACGGCTGAGTTCGGCATCCGAACTCTGCTCCAAAGCGATTCGCTCTTCGCCTTTTTCACTGAGTTCGGTATCCGAACTCAGTGGAGATAGAGCTATATTTTGCTGAGTTCGGATTCCGAACTCAGTCGCTTTAAGAACGACTGGAGCCTGCGCTTTGGTCCAGGCCTGGCTATTCATGCGGGATTCGATGATGTCCAGCCTGCTAGGTAAGCGTTGGCCAACATCAGGATCAGCTGCAAATTCCTTCCAGGCAATTTCTGCCACTTCGCGAATCACCTTGGTCTGGTGCTGCATTGACTGCGCGAGTAGCTGCAAGTAGTCCTTGTCGAACTCTATAGCTTCGGCCGGTGTGACCGGTTCGTCGTGAAGCAGGTAGACGTTGCCTTGCACTTGTCCACTCAGATCATTGCGCACCCGTCGCCCCAGGCTAAGCCAACGGGTGAGACGTAAGGTCACTAATGCTTTTGATACAGTTTCACGCGAGGCAGGCCTACCGGGTTGCATACCCAAATATGGCCGCAGTTGGTCATAGGTAGGGAACGCCGTAAGGCCGTCGTCATTGATCAGTAGGCGAAATACCTGCCAGGTGTTTCTTTCAAGCGGGGTTAAGCGATCATCCAAAAGCAATCGGCGAGGAACCGTTTCGTGTGGGTTCCCGCTGAAAATAATTCCGGAGTAGGGGGAAGACCCTTCAATCCCCGGAGGCGCCGACTCTTTTTTCTGAAGCAAATGAGCTTCAAGGTGACCCGAGGCCGAGTCTAAAAGCGTCGACAAGGGAAGCCGAGACAACCTCATAATACAGAGTCACCTTCCACCGATGTCGCTGCAGGCTGTGCAAGTCGTTGAGAAGACACAAGCTGTAGCCTTCTCGGAAGGCCAGGGTTTGCAGGAGGGTAAAGCCCTTCCTTTATCCAGGACTGAATGCGATGCCAGATGATGGCCAGGCTGAGGTTTTCGTGGGTCTCATCTGGGCTAGTATCCTGTGGAGCATTGAGTTCCTCGGCGACCAACATGGCGATGTCCAGCAACGCGAGACTGTCGCCAAGCTCTACCTGATGCTCTTGCATTAGGTGCGTCCATCGGTACCAAAGCTGAGCGTCCATCTCCTCACTGAATTCGCGCCAACGGCCACGACGTGCCGTCACGCCGATCATTAGGCGTTGAAGGGCCACATCCTGCGGAGACAGCCCGAAGAACTGTTGCAGCATTTGAGTGGTCGCGCCAAGTCGCAGCGCACGTTCAATCATGCGCACTTCTTCATCAGAACGCTGCGCGCCTGACAGTAGTTTTTTTACCATGTCCCCATCAATGGTGACGTTGCACCAAGACACGGGAGTGTTAAGCAGCAAGCTCAGTACTGAAGGTTGTTGGAGCTGAGCCAATATCTCTGGCTCCAGGCCCATTTCGATGCAGCGCCGAAGTTGGCCATTACGCATGTGATGAAGCACCTGTGACAGGATTGCTTCATTTATTGGTGTCTTGGACATGACGACTCCCCCTTGTAGAGTCCGTGTGTTAACTGGCTGAATTCGGACCGTTGTTGGCGACTGACTGGATTTCCAGGTCAATCAAACGTCTTGCGAGACGAATAATGCGGAACAGCTTCACTAGAGCGCCGTCGCTGAGACGGCATTCACTTTCAGGGGGCTGATCTTTTGTGTGAGGCTGGCCCAGTAAGATCTGGCCCAGTCCGGCTGCGAACTCAAAGTCAGCCAACGCGTCGATTTGAAGCTTGGGTTGCTGCTGAATCATTTTCAGTACGATGGCCATCGAGCCGCTCAAAGACTGGAGCAGCGTCAAGGTATGTTGGGCTGTGGCAGTAATTTCGACTTCCGCTTCGGGGTGTCGGTAGCTGAACCCGACGCCACCATCGATATCGATAAATTGACCTGGGGCTTTGACCGAGCTGGCTATTTCGCGAGCCAATTGAGCGATGTGCTGACGCAGGGTCGCGGTATTGTCTATTTCGCGTTCGATGTACCAAAGGTCAGAAATGGGATTGAGTCCGCCAGCTTGAACAGGGATGGCCACCAAGGCATTGGAGGCGAAGTCGGGCAAGACCTCACCGTCAAGCGCAGCGAGCTCCCGTTTCATCTTGTCGACTCTGGGAGAAGTCTTCACAGGGCTCGCAACGTGCCCATCGATACGTGCTTGGCGCTCTTGTGGGCTCATTTGCTCCTGCGGAGTTGGGGCCAGTTGCTGTTGCACCCCTTGAGGTGAAGGACTCTCTTTGGAGGGCGTCGTCTTATGTGTGCTGCCCCCCGAAGTAGTAGGGGGTAGTTGTAGAGGGTTCTGATTAGCCTCAATGCCATTGTTCGAAACGTTAAGTTGAGTCCCCCCCTCAAATTGCGATGCAGGGTACTGTGGCAGCTCAAGAACCGGCGTAGACCGGCGCAATTGGTCCTGGTTCTGAGTGATTTCCAACAGTATTTGCTCGTAGCCGAGGTTCAGCGGCTTTTTAAGGTGATCTATCAGTTCGTCCTGAAATCGCTGGAATAGAAATTCTTCAGCGTCGCCCTCAAACTGGGACAGTACATCTTGGAAAAGCGTATCGAAATCAAGGTGCTGCTCCTGCTCTTGATAATTGCGATCCCAGCACTGAAGAGCTGTTTTGCGCAAAGACAGAAGCTTTATGATTCTGTCTACTCCCAGTCCAGAGTACAGCGCGCCTGGAATTGCTGGCAGTAAGTACCGAATGGTGTCGTGCATACGACTCAAGTGAGACGCGGAGACCGGGTAGCCATCCGCTGACAGCCGCCGTGAAAGCTCACGTAATGAGATAGACTCCCCTGCCTCTGTTTCATACAGCGCTCTCGCTTTGTCGACCCCAATAGCCCGCTCAATGAACAGGAGCTGGCCTTGGAGGTCGTTTTCAGCCAAGTGGCCGGTGAGCGAGATGATTTCGCCCCGAACGGCGTCCCAGGGTCGAAATAGGCAGTGAAACTTGAAGTACTTCTCGTCGCCGGTCTCACGATACAACTCGTTTAAAATTGCCAGGCGAGTGTTGCCGCCGTTGCGGATCCGGTACTTATCTTCCCCAGGTTTACGAGTGACGGGAGGTGGCGTATCGAGTCCCCGATTTCGTATCGACTCTTTAATTTCATCGTACTTCGGGTTACGAGTCGTCCTTGGGTTTTCGTCATACGGCAGCGTTTCGTCGAGAGTCAACAGCATGGGGGTATCGACGATGGGGTCGCTCATTCGCGCTGCCACCGGCGACTTCGATTCAAACGCCGGCAGCAACAGCTTATCTTTCATGGTTTGGGCCAAAGACGCTTTCATACTCTGGCTCCTGGCTGCTCATAAGCCGGGCTTGCCGCCAAAAGCTGGTCAATGATTTTCAAAGCACGATCCAGAGCAGCTTCAAGTTCGGCAGTTGTCTCCAGCCGATAAACAATTTCTGAGTTCATCGACCTGGCGTTTTCACGTGCTTCCAACGCGATGCGTTCGCGCATCCCGTCGGGCAGGCGAATAACGAATTTTTCTTCATGCAGACGCTGTGGTTTGTTACTCATGGTGGGCTCCGATGCCTAGGGTAGAAAGTGTGTTCAGCGACGTTTCAACTGATCAGTGAGTTGGGTAGGTAACCCCTTGATGACTAATGAATTGGACGCCTCGTCGTACTCGATCTTGTCCCCTAGCAGATGCGCTTCAAAACTGATGGACAAGCCTTCGGCACGGCCGGTGAACCGACGGAATTGGTTGAGAGTGCGTTTATCCAGGGGGATTTCCGGCGACAGGCCGTAGTCCTTATTGCGGATATGGTCGTAGAACGCCTTGGGGCGATCTTCATCGATCAAGCCTGACAGTTCCTCCAGGCCCATGGGTTCACCGAGCTTGGCCTGGCTGGTGGCGTAGTCCACCAGGGCCTTGGTTTTCTCGCGGGCCGATTCGTCTGGCAGGTCTTCGTTTTCAACGAAGTCGCTGAACGCCTTGAGGAGGGCGCGGGTTTCGCCCGGGCCGTCGACGCCTTCCATGCAGCCAATGAAGTCGCTGAAATACCCCGAGATCTTCTTACCGTTTTTGCCTTTGATGTACGAGATGTACTGCTTGGATTGCTTGTTGTTCTGCCACTCGGACAAGTTGATACGCGCTGCCAGGTGCAACTGGCCAACGTCCAGGTGGCGTGAAGGAGTGACGTCCAGATCGTCAGTAACCACCACGCCTTCACTGTGGTGGAGCAGGGCGACAGTTAGGTAGTCGGTCATGCCTTGCTGGTAATGGGCAAACAGTACGTGGCCACCGGTGGAGAGGTTGGACTCTTCCATCAGCTTTTGCAGATGCTCGACCGCCGTGTGGCTGAAGGCGGTGAAGTCCTGGTCACCTTCAAAGTACTGCTTTAACCAGCCGCTAAACGGGTGCGCGCCGGACTCGGCATGGAAGAAACCCCAGGCCTTGCCTTGTTTGGCGTTATAGCTCTCGTTGAGGTCGGCAAGCATGTTCTCGATGGCGACCGATTCGGATAGCTCCGAATCGCGTGCCTGGAGAACAGCAGGTGTGCCATCGGGTTTTTTGTCGATCAGGTGGACGATGCAATGACGGATAGGCATTAGATTGCCTCCTGCGAGTGTAGGGTTTGAGCTCGATCAGCACGACGAATACGGGCTTTGGCGTTGAGGCCTGAGCGGTAATCGCTTGCGGTTGATGAGGTGTAAATCGATCCAAGGCCAGATTTCGTGAACTTGATATGGCCACCTTGAGTGCGAGACACCGTCCAGCCATTCGCTTCAGCAAACTTCACGAGTACACGAAGGCTCTCGCTTTTTCCGCGTAGGAGATTGGTGGTCATAGCTCTGCATCCCTGTCTGCCAGAACGTTACCGGTCTGGATCGCGATGATTTCAGCCTGATCGCCAGGAAACTTGGTACCGAGCTCATGCAAAAAGTGACGCGTAGCCTCACGTGCTCCAGGCACGCGGAACACCACGCTGCAGTGCTGAACTTCCGCGGGGTGTTGCAGGTGAGACATGACGGCCACTTTCAGCGAGCAGCACTGGAGGTAGCGGGGCACCCAAACCGACCAGAAGTAGCTGGATAGCAAGGCGCCCGCACAGAGCAGTTCAACGGTAATTGTTGCGCTGGGCGTGTTGGTCAGCTCGACGTAGCCGAGCTTCTCAAACTCCAACAGATCCTCACGCATGCTCATTGGGACCACGGTGCTGTGGTCACGAGCAAGGCGGCCGATCGCTTGAGCTAATGCGTCGAGCTCCACCGGGTTGATCCCAGATTTATGGGCATGAGCCACAGCAGAGGCTTCGAACACGGCACCGGCATGGATACTAGGAAATAGCTCGGCGCTACTGTGCATCCGACACCTCCTGAAGCTCCTCGATGTCATAGCTATTGCAAGTAGGGCAAATAAGCTCGTCCACTTCACCGCCGGGTAAGGCTGGAGCGCCACTCACTTGATGTTTCGGGTGGTGGCTATCGCATTGAAGGCACCAGTGAGTGATGCGTACGAGAGTATTCATCGCTGAGGTGTGCTTTTTCATAGTTGAGCCCCTTGCCAGCCGGCGTTGGGACTGAGGTTGGCAAACCGGGTCTGATTGGCGATGAAGGCTGTTCGTACGGTCCCAGTTGGGCCGTTACGCGCCTTGCCGAGAATGATTTCTGCAATGCCTTTGTGTTCGCTCTGAGGGTGGTACACCTCGTCCCGGTAGACGAACATAATCAGGTCCGCGTCCTGTTCAATCGCACCGCTATCACGCAGGTCTGCGTTGATCGGACGCTTATTTGGCCGTCGCTCCAGTTCTCGGTTGAGCTGGGAAAGCGCAACCACCGGGCAATTCATCTCTTTCGCTAGGGCCTTGAGGGACTGGGATATAGCGCTGATCTCGTTGGCCCTGTTTTCCTGACCTGGGCAGCGCATGAGCTGCAGGTAATCGATCAGGATCAAGCTCGGGTGTCCGAAGCGACGAGCTGCTCGACGAGATTTAGCTCTGATTACTGCAGGCGTGAGCGCTGATGAGTCGTCGATGACCAGCCGCTCTCCATAGCCATTAATACGAGAAACCGCTGCAGTCAGCTTCGGCCAATCATCATCATCGAGCTTGCCCTTCAATAGCCTGCCCAGATCGATATGGCCTAGGATGCCCATCAATCGATACATCAGTGCTTTGGCCGGCATTTCCATGCTGAAAACCTGAACTGTACGATCAAGCTTTGCCTGCAGAGCCGTATCTATGAAGTTCAAGGCCAGAGAGGTCTTCCCCATAGACGGGCGCGCGCCGAGGATGATCAGGTCGGCTTCTTGAAAACCCGACGTCAGCTCGTCCAGGTCCTCCAGGCCTGAAGGCAGGCCGGTCACGGTGATATTGCCGTTGAAATGTTCGTCTATTTGTTCGACGACGTTCGTCAGGCATTGGTTGATATTGACGAATTCCGTTGCGCTCTTGCCTTCACCCAGAGCGAACAGTTGCTGTTCAATTGATTCTTGAACATCCTCCGCACTTGCCAACGGGTCTGTCGCCTCGCGAGAGCATTGGTATCCAAGGGACATGAGCTGTCTGAGCCGAGAGCGATTACGCACGATGGATGCGTAATGCTCGATGTTGGCTACAGACGGCGTGTTTTTGGCCAGCTCGCCCAGATAGCTCAGCCCTCCGGCTTCGTCTGGCTCCTCCAACGCGTTGTGGACGGTGACGATGTCGAACGGAATGGACTTGTCAGCAAGGCTTGCCATTGTCCGGAACAGCAACCGATGGTCGTGTCGGAAAAAATCAGAGGCATCCAGTTTGTCTGCGACGAGATCCCAGGTGTTGTTGTCGAGCAGTAGCCCACCTAACACACCTTGTTCAGCCTCTACGGAGTAGGGAGGTGAGAGGTCAAGGTGATTCATTTCCCAGACTCCTGGCCTATCTGAAGAAAACCACTCCCGTTGCGTGCCCCCAGGGCTTTGACCATGTCGACTTCAACCTTCGCTGAATTGATCATGACCTGAGCAACCTCGGCAACCGCTTTGGCCCGTTCGATTTCCATTGGTCTTTCTGGGTCCAGGAGGCTCTCGATCGCGACGAACAGGTGATTACGTAGATCTTCAATCTTGTTCTTCATGTTCAACCTCCCGGATGGTGCGTTTGAGTTTGCCGATAGCGCGTATTGCGGATTTCAGCTCTTCCGGATACCGATGAATGGTGTTCCGACGCATACGTTCTGCTCTCGTCAGCAACTCCAGGTTATTCAGGGCTATATGGGCCTTGTTGCCGTCCTTGAAGCACACGCACATGTTTATAGGGACTGGTCCGTGATGCTCCTCCCAAAGCAGTACATGCACGGCTTTCCAGTCAACGGGTGGGTAACCGGTATCGGTGATTTTCTTCTGCTGATAACCGTCAGGAGTTGTGCGCAGGCTGCCAATAGGCAGCCAGTTCCCCGGTTTATTGCCGGCCTTAAACTGCGTCTGAGTCATACGGCCAGAGGAGGGGAGCCCCTTAAGGCCCTTATTCCATGGGACGGATCCCTTGGGAAAGCGGAATTCTGCGCCCAACTTGCCGTCAAGCCGGCCACAGAGACTACTGCGAAGAAACTCGGCGCTTTTGCTCAAGCCCAGCCGTTTGGCTTTGGCATAGACCTGATAGACGCTGAGCCCCAATTCGGCGGCTAGGACCTGAGTCGGTTCATTGGGATAGCGGGCAATGAGCGAGCGCTCTTCTGCCTCACTCCAAACATGGTGTTTGTGAACCGGGGCAAGCCCAAGTTGGGATCTGGCTTGTTCCAGCGCCGCCATGGCCAAAGGTGAAAGCGAATGAGTTCTCATTGGCTCCCTCCATGCCCAAGGGCTCCTTGTGACTGCTGTCCGACACCACGATGCAGCCTGGCATGCTTGCCCTGGTCCCATCCCGCTTGCAAAGAGCGGGTGTCATGACCTTTGGCTTCGATGGGCTTGATAATGGCTAGCGTTAGTTTTGGATGATGCCATTCCAGGTAGGCTTGGATCTCCAGCGCAGTGTTTTCGTCTATCCCACCTGCAAACTGGTTCACCTTAGAGGCGACGGCATTGAGCCAGCCCTCGGCAAACAGTTGGCCGCGGTGACGTTTGGTTTTCAGTTGGCAGCGCTTCTGCTGGGCAACATGAGCTCGTCGGGCTGCGACAAGCTGGTGATGCAGCGTTGAATAGGTGTGAGCTGCCAGATCGGGTGAAATACCTTTCCCCAAGAACTTGAAGGACCAGCCAAGTAGCGGATTGAAATACGCCAAGTGGCTGCAATCGAAGGCTTGGGAACAGATTGAGGCCAGGTTGTGCAGCCAATCCTGCGGTGCCCGACGGGTTTTGGTACCCACAATGGATTCTTCGATTGTATGGGCAGCGACTTCGGTGTGTTCCAAGTTGTACTGATTCATCAAATGGCGAGCTTGACGAAGTGCAATTTCCACTTCGTTTGGGGCAGCGCCTTGTGACTTGGCCAGCGCCATGAGTTTGGCGACCTTGCTGAGGACTTTTTGCTTGTCCATCATTCACCCCCTTCCTGTTGGAGGCGGGGGGAGAGCGCCTCTGACCACAGGCGAAGTGTTTCTTCCTCATCAGCAGAGAGGTGAGTCCGGGCAAGGCAGTCCGCAACCTTCTGTTTCAGGGCATCAAGGCGGTCTTGAACACTTGACCCATCGTCGTAAGCAATCTCTTGCTCAACAGCTTGCACAACGTCATTACGAAGAGAGAGAACCGTGCTTATCCAAAAAGCACTTGGGCTGGTCCAGCCAATGAGCTTTCGAGTTCTGGCAGGCGACAGGTAATCACGGAGCCTGAGATTGAACTCCCTAGGGGAATAACCATTCCTGAAAACGTCTGCTCGATTAAGCGTCAGCGCTGTTTTAAGAATATCTAGAAGAGGGTCCAAAGCCGTTGGCTCAGGAGCAAAGGGTTCTAAATATGTTTCAGCTACCAGGCGTTTGGCTTCGGCATATCGACTTTGCTGACGGCGTTTGGCTTGGTTTTCGTCGCGGCCGCGCTTTTCCTTCGCGTGCTTAATGTTCGAGTTCACTGACTCGATAAGCTTCGCGGCGTCCTGCAAAAGCTGAAGCTGGTCAACGCTCAACTGAGCGCCAATCCGACCGGGTAATTGGTAACCGCTTGTCAGGGCTCGGATTTCTCGTGCGGTTCCACTGAGCTTGGCTTGCAAGCTGCGCAATTGCTGAGCGCTGTAGTACTTGCCAACCTCTAGGATGAGGTTTGCAGTAATACTGCGGGCGTCGGTAATGGAGGGCTTCGCCATTTCAACGACCCTCCCTCACCAAGTTAGCTACCTTTTCCTCGGTCATGGCCTCGAAGCGGTCACGCCATTCTGGAAAAAGCTCAATGGCCAATTGGCGGATCACGACAAGGGCTGCAGGGGATATGCGGTTGGAAGGCTGTCTGTATTCCAAGCGGTGTACTGGGACGCCCAGGGATGAACTGTTACGAAACACCACTGCGGAGGGGACGACGCATTCCAGAACGTTGATTTCGTCATTGTCCTGGAAAATTTCCCGTACCGACTGCTCGATCATTTGCGCGTCGGTGGTTTGGTCGAGATTGTTGACGACGATCCGCACAGGAGGGATTTTCATGCCCAGGCGCCCATAGGCGCGCAGGCCGTCCAGCATCTGCATGGATCCCCGGCTGAACTCCCGTGCAGCGAGCATATTGGGCGGAAGTGGGGATATGACCAAATCAGAGGCTAGGACCACCATTTCGAGCATTGCCGACCTGGCGCCTTGGGTGTCAATCAGTACCAGGTCGAAATGATCTTTGAAGCCCGGCATCAGGTTGGCGAGTCGCAACCGTCCGTCAGGTGCTTGCAGGATCAGGCTGTTCAGTTGGTTGTTGATGTCGTTGGAAATGACAAGCGACAGGTTTGGTATCGTGGTGCTGGATATGATCTTGGCTGATTCGGTGATATTGAATGCCAGCAGGTCGTAGATGCCTCCTTGAGCTTCATCGACCAATTGGTAATACGAGGAGAGCGAAGGCTGTGCAGGATCTAGGTCGATCATGAGCACGCGCAGGCCTGCATCCGCACAAAAAGCGCCGAGGTTGGCCTCGATGGTAGTTTTGCCTACGCCGCCTTTGGTCGAAACGACCGCAGAGATTTTCATGGTTTGGAGCCTCTAATGTGGGTTCATTAGAGGCTGCGAGGCCACGGAAACAGCTATGTGTAGCGAACACGATCCTGGGCTATGAAGCACTAAAACCAATTGTCTTTTAACCAATTGGTCGTAGGTTCGAATCCCACACGACCCACCATTTTTGGCGGTTTAGAAAATCCGGAAGGCCCACGTAAGTGAGGATTTCCGGGTTTTTTTTTGCCTGTCATTTGGCAGGTCCGAGTCGACGCTGAGTCATCCCTTGCTCAGATTCCCTCTGTTCTCCAAAAAAGGTCCTGTCAGTACCTTTGAAAGAGAGAACAAGACAAAAGCAGCGGAGCTAATCGGCTGATATGAATAAAGAAAAATAAAAGACCGTCCTTGATCCACGGTGATAGCTGCTAACCCTGTCCCGTCCTGAGCGGAACCCACAGGTATCGAATCTAGTGTGTTCAGAAAATCCGAGCGCCTTACACAAGTAAGGCTCTCGGTTTTTTTTGCCCGTCAAAAATGTTTTCACTGGCTCCCTCAGCCGTTCATCCAAGCGATAGGGTTTTTTTCTACTGATTTTGCCGATAACTCCTGGTTTTAGGTCTTTTATTGTCGGTTTTTATGTCTTTGCGCAATAATTTTTAGTTTTTTCCCAGCGATTTGGATTTTTCTTTGGGTTTTTTCACTCCACCAACTCAACAACGCAATTTGTATCAAACTATGTTCGTTTAGTATTGGATCCAATCAGCCGGCATTGCTGACGGTGTGTCTGACACAAACAAACTGCTGAAAAAGGAGAAACGCCATGATGCTCAAGGACCCTTCCCGCAAATATCGCCACTTCACCACGGTCGACCTGCCGGATCGCACATGGCCTGGTACTGTCCAGGCTGCCGCTCCCACCTGGTGCAGTGTGGATATGCGTGACGGCAACCAGGCGTTGATCGAGCCGATGAATGCCGAGCGCAAGCGGCGTTTTTTCGACTTGCTGGTGAAGGTCGGTTTCAAGGAAATCGAGGTGGGCTTTCCTGCCGCTTCGCAGACCGACTTTGACTATGTCCGTGAGCTGATTGAAAGCGGTGCGATTCCTGATGATGTGACGATTCAGGTCATGACCCAGGCGCGCAGCCACCTCATCGAACGCACGTTTGAGGCGTTGAAGGGAGCGCCTCGCGCCATCGTGCATGTTTACAATGCGACGGCGCCGGTGTTCCGGGACGTTGTCTTCAATGTGGACAAGGCGGGCTGCATCGAGATTGCTACCCAGGCAACTCGGGAGATCAAGCAGCACATGGACGCGAACCCCGATACGCAGTGGACGTTCCAGTATTCCCCGGAAACCTTTTGCTTCACCGAGCTGGATTTTGCACTGCAGGTGTGTGAGGCGGTAACGGATACGTTCGGGCCGACCCCCAGCAACAAGATGATCCTGAATCTGCCCACCACTGTGGAGGTGTCTACCGCTAACGTCTTCGCCGACCAGATCGAATGGTTCTGCCGGCATTTCAGTCGCCGTGACAGTGTGGTCATCAGCGTGCATCCGCACAATGATCGTGGCACTGGGGTTTCCACCGCGGAGCAGGCGTGCCTGGCCGGTGCCGAGCGTGTCGAGGGCACGTTGTTCGGCAACGGTGAGCGTACCGGCAACGTAGATATCCTCACGTTGGCGATGAACCTCTACACCAGCGGCATCGATCCGCAGTTGGATTTCTCCGACATCCTGCACGTCCAGCGTGAGGTGGAGTTCTGCAATCAGTTACCGACCCATCCTCGTCACCCTTACGCCGGTGAGTTGGTGTTTACCGCATTCTCCGGCTCGCACCAGGACGCGATCAAGAAAGGTTTTGCGGCGCGCCAGGCCAACCCCCAGGGCATGTGGGAAGTGCCGTACCTGCCTATCGATCCTGCCGATATGGGCCGTAGCTATGAAGCGGTGATTCGCGTGAACAGCCAGTCGGGCAAGGGGGGCGTGGCTTATCTGTTGGAGCAGCACGGCATTGTGATGCCGCGTCGCTTGCAGATGGAGTTCAGCAGCCTGGTACAACAGGAGGCCGATGGCTCCGGCCAGGAAATCAGTGGCGAGATGATCCTTGCCTGCTTCACCCGGCATTACCTGGAGCAGGGCAAGCCTTACGCGTTACGAGCCCCCAAACTGGTGAGCGAGGGCGATGTGACTTATCTGGAGGCCACCCTTGAACAAGGTATGCAGCGCATCGACTTGAGTGGCGAGGGCAACGGCCCGCTGGCGGCACTGGTCGATGCGTTTGCCCAGCGTGGCATTCATTTTGATATCGCCGATTACCACGAACATGCCACCCGTGACGGTGCCCAGGCTGAGGCGTTGGCCTATGTGGAAATTCGCGTGGGCAACCAGTTGCTGTTCGGCGCCGCTCGCGATGGCAGTAGCCTGCTCGCTTCCCTCAAAGCGGTCACCAGTGCGGTCAATCGCGCATCGCGCCTGGGGCTGCTCAGCGTGGTGAATGCTGCGGTGCCGTCCTGAGATGAACGCGCATACCGCATTGGCGGCACTTGCCGGTAATTATGGCCACGGTGACATAGTGGCCTCGCATCGACATGACGAAGGTCAACTGGTCTACGCCATCAACGGTGTGATGCTTGTGTCGGTGGAGGAGACCACCTGGGTGGTACCTTCCGGGCATGCGCTGTGGGTGCCTTCAGGGTTGGAGCATCAGATCCGTATGACCGGGGAGGTGCGCATGCGCACCTTGTTGATCTCGCCGGGAGCGCACCGTCGTTTGACGGAGGAATGCGAGGTCATCAGGGTTTCACCCTTGCTGCGCGAGTTGATTGTGGCGGCGGGCGATGAGCCTGACACCCAGCCGGCGTCGTTGCGTCACGTACAGATTGTCGAGCTGATTTTCTCGGAACTTGACCGTGCGCAAAGGGTGCTGGCTCACGTGCCGATACCGGACGAGCCGAGGCTCAAGTCACTGTGTGCGGACTTCATCGACAACCCGTCTCAGGAGTCGAAACTGGAGAGTTGGGCGGTGCAACTCAATATGAGTTCGCGCACCCTGGCGCGGCTGTTCCAGAAAGAGCTGGGCATGAGTTACGGCGAGTGGCGCAAGCGCACGCGACTGCTGCTCAGCATGCAGCGGCTGGCCAGTGGTGCCTCCATCCTGGAGGTGGCATTGGAGCACGGTTACCAAAGCCCGAGTGCATTTACCGCGATGTTCAAGCGCACCATGGGTTACACGCCGAGTCACTGCCGCCTGGTCTAAATTCACAGCGGTTGTGGGAGCTGGCTTGCCTGCGAAAGCGTTAGTGCAGTAACAGATGCACCGACTGACACATCGCCTTCGCGGGCAAGCCCGCTCCCACATTTCTGAACGAGTTCGACGCGCGATTCAGCAGCGCCGTCCCACCTTGTCCCAATCAAAACGACGGTTGTCCAGAACTCGGGAGATTCGCACCCCGTTGCGCTTTTACCCTGCGTCTCTACTTGGCATTCTGGATTTTTTCGATGGGTTCGCCTTCTTTTTTCCCACGGCATGGCCGTCTCTCGCTGCTCGGCGTTGCGGTGGCGTTGTTGGCGGGATGTTCGTCCTGGGTCGCCCATACACCGGCACAGCCCCATCCGGAACGCATCAATGCCCTCAGCCACCTCCCCCAAGGTGTCTCGGCCCAAGCATTACCTGAACGCTGGTGGCAGTTGTATAACGATCCGAACCTTGATGCGCTGGTGCAAAAGGCGTTGCTGCACAACCGCGACCTGGCAGCGGCCCAGGCCCATGTGCAGGCGATGCTGGCCGGCATCCTGCAGGCCGATGCCGAGCGCTGGCCGTCCACCCAGGCGTCAGTGGGTGCCGCTTACGGCAAGACCGCCGATGACCAGACCCTGGCCAAGGCTACCGATAGCCATGCGCCGTCAGAGTGGGCATTCAACCCGGGCTTCGAGCTGGCTTATCAAGTGGATGTCTGGGGCCAGGTTCAGCGCACCATTGAACGGGCTCAGGTGCAAGCCGCGGCGGCGCAGGATGCCGAAGACCTGCTGCGCATCACGGTCGCGGCACAAACCACTCGCGCTTATGTAAATGCCTGCGCCTTGGGTGCGCGTGCCAAGGTCCAGCGCCACTCGCTGGAAGTGGTCAGGCATAGCCTGGCGTTGACCGATCGCCAGCGCCAGGCCGGTGTGGTGACAGACCTTGAATACAGCCGCATGCAAGCCCTGCAAGGCGAAACCCAGGCGTTGCTGCCGATGCTCGAGGCGCGTCGGCAAGCCGCGCTCTACGAATTGGCCATGCTGACCGGCGTCGCTGATCTTGAACAGGACTCTGGCGCCGCGACGTGTGAAGTGGTGCCACAACTCAATGCCGAGTTACCGGTGGGCGATGGCTGGCAATTATTGGCGCGCCGCCCCGACATCCGTCAGGCCGAGCGCGCATTGCAGGCGGCCACGCTGCAAGTGGATATCGTGCAGGCCGACCTGTACCCCAAGGTCACCTTCGGCGCTTCCGTGTCTTCCTCGGCCAACAAGCCCCATGAACTGGGCGACAGCAGCGCGCTGATGTTCGGCATCGGCCCACTGATCACCTGGCAGTTCCCCAATTGGCAGGCCAACCGTGCGCGGGTCAAACAGGCGCGAGCGCTTGAGCAGGTGGAGGTGGCGCAGTTCGAGGCCAGCGTGCTCAAGGCCCTCAAGGAGGTGCGCCAGGCCCTGGCGTTATACGACGGCGAACGCCAGCGCCACGCGGCCCTGAGCCAGGCGCTGGAGAGCAGCCGCCAGGCTTACACATTGGCCCAATTCAACTATGAGGCGGGGGCTATCGACTTTCTCGACGTGCTGGACAGCGAGCGTGAGCTGATCCGTTTGCAGGCCACGCGGGCCGACGCCGATGGTCAATTGCTGCAACGCCAGATCAGTCTGTTTCGTGCCCTTGGCGGTGGTTGGCAGCCTTCAGCGCCCACCCACGCTTACACCCCTTTTTCCGGTACCCAGCCATGAATATCGCCGTTGATGAAAAAACTGCTGTCCAAGATGAGCAGGTGCCTGCGCGCAACTCACGCCGCAAAAGGCATCTGTTCATCCTGGGCGGCGCTGGGTTGTTGATCGCGGCGGTGGTGTTCGGCCTGTACTGGATGACGGTCGGCCGCTACCTGGAGCAGACCGATGATGCTTATGTGCGGGCCGACTGGATTCCCATCAGCCCGAAGGTCTCAGGCTATGTGGCCGAGGTGATGGTAGAGGACGATCAGCCGGTCAAGGCAGGGGATGTGCTGGTGCGCATCGAGGACCGTGACTACCAGGCCCGCTTGGCACAAGCCCGCGCAGAATTGGCCGAGACCCAGGCCTCGGTGGCAGCGCAAGAGGCCAACTTGAAAGTCACTGACAGCCTGATCGCTCAGCAAAAGGCCGGGGTTGCCCAGGCTGAGGCTCACGCCCGCAGCGTGGCCGCCGAATTGCGCCGTGCGAGCCTGGATCAGCGCCGCTACGAAGGCTTGGTGCGCGAACACGCCGCTAGCGCCCAGCGCTTGGAAACGGCCGCCGCCAGTTACACCCAGGCCAATGCTGCGGTGGAGATTGCCAAGGCGATGCAACTTCAGCAGGAAACCCGCTTGACCGTGGCCGTCACCCGCCGTCAATTGGCCCAGGCTTCGCTCCAGCAGCAGATAGCCCGGCGCAGCCAGGCCGAGGCGCAGTTGAACCTGGCGACGCATGCCCTGGAAGATACCTTGATCCGCTCGCCCATCGACGGCGTAGTGGGGCAGCGCAAAGTACGCACCCGTCAATACGTCGCGCCAGGGTTGCCGCTGCTGGCGGTGGTGCCTTTGCAGCAGGCTTACGTCGTGGCCAACTACAAGGAAACCCAATTGCGCGATATGCGTGCCGGCCAACCGGTGGATATCAGCGTCGACAGTTATTCGGGGCGCAAGCTTAAAGGCCATGTGGTGAGTTTTTCGCCGGGTTCCGGGGCGGTGTTCGCACTGTTGCCGTCGGATAACGCCACCGGCAACTTCACCAAGATCGTGCAACGCTTTCCAGTGAAGATCGCCATTGATGAGCATGACGAAGGCGGACCTATCCTGCCGGGCATGTCGGTCATCACCACGGTGGACACCCGCCCGGTTGAGCGGGGCGCTGCCCATGACTGAAGCGGCGGAAAAGAGCGTCTCCTTTCGCGCCTGGGTGGCGGTGATCGGTGGGCTGTTCGGCTGTTTCATGGCCGGCATGAACGTACACGTGACCAGCGCCGCGCTGCCGGAGATCGAAGGCTCCCTGGGGGCGACGTTCGAGGAAGGTTCGTGGATTTCCACCGCCTACCTGGTCGCGGAAATCGTGATGATTCCGCTCACCGCCTGGTTGGTGCAGGTGTTCTCTCTGCGGCGTGTGATGCTCGTCGGCTCGTTTGTGTTTCTGGTGGCGTCGATTGCCTGCTCCTGGGCACCCAACCTGCAAGTGATGATCATCATTCGGGTGATCCAGGGCGCTGCCGGCGCAGTGCTGATCCCCTTGTCATTCCAGTTGATCATCACCGAGCTGCCGCCCAGCAAAATCGCGATGGGCATGGCCTTGTTCGCGCTGTCCAACAGCGTCGCCCAGGCCGCCGGGCCGTCCATTGGCGGCTGGCTGACCGATGCCTATTCCTGGCGCTGGATCTTTTACCTGCAACTGGCCCCCGGCATTCTTTTGCTGCTGGCGGTGGCATGGTCCATCGATGCCAAACCCATGCAACTAAGCCTGCTCAAGCGCGGCGACTGGGGCGGAATCGTCGCCATGATCGTCGGCCTGGGTGGCTTGCAGATCGTGCTGGAAGAAGGCGGCCGCAAGGACTGGTTCGGCTCCGATTTCATCGTGTGGATGTCACTGATTGCCGGCGTTGCCCTGGTGTACTTCGTGCTGTCGCAGTTGTATGGCAGTCGCTCCTTCATCAACCTGCGCCTGCTCAAGAGCTACAACTTCGGCGTGGCCAGCGCAGCGATGTTTATCTTCGGCGGGGCCACCTTCGGCCTGGTGTTCCTGGTGCCCAATTACCTGTCCCAATTGCAGGGCTACAACGCCCGGGAGATTGGCATCAGCCTGATCGCCTACGGCATGGTGCAACTGGTACTGGCGCCGTTCATGCCGCGCCTGATGAAGTGGCTCAACCCGAAACTGATGGTCGCCAGCGGCTTTTTCATCATGGCCCTGGGGTGCTACCTCGGCGCGCACCTGGACGTGGACAGTGCCGCCAACGTGATTATTCCATCCACCGTGGTACGGGGCATCGGGCAGCCGCTGATCATGGTGGCGCTTTCCGTGCTGGCGGTGTCTGGCCTGGCCAAAGATGAAGCCGGATCGGCCTCGGCCTTGTTCTCCATGCTGCGTAACCTAGGGGGCGCCGTGGGCACGGCAGGTCTGACGCAGATCGTGGCCATGCGCGAGCGCTTTCATTCTGAGCGGGTAGGGGAGTCGATCACGCTGTTTTCCCCGTCCTTGCAGGAACGCCTGCGCGCCAGCATGGCCGACAGCGAGGCTTTCATCTTCAACCAGCTCTTACCCGCTCAACAGCAGGTGATCGACGGCTTGATCCACACCGTGCGGCGCGAGGCGTACCTGATGGCCTACAGCGATGCGTTCTACGTGGCCTGTGTCGCGTTGATCGTGTGCGGTGTCGCGGCCCTGGCATTACGGCAGTCAGCCAAAAACGCATAACCACGCCAAGCAGGTGTTGAATGTGTACAGCCCACTGCGTTGTGTAGGAGCCCACTATCCGCCCCCCGGAAAAAAGGAGCGCTCTCATGCAACAACCCGATACCCTGGTCCGTAACCCGGTGGGTAACCCTGTCGTCGCCAGCGTCAGCGTGAACGGCGATGCTCGCAGTGTGTGGAATGTGGTCGGCGATTTCGCTGGTTTTGCGAAGTTTATTCCAGCGTTGTCCCATATCGAAATGACCGGCGAGGGTGTGCGTTCGGTACGCAAGAAGTTGTTCAAGGACGGCAATGTGGTGATGGAACAACTCAACAGCCATGACGACCAAGCCATGACCATGACCTGGTCACTGATTTACACCTCACTGAACATTGGCAACCTGTGGGCGCTGATGGAGGTGGTGCCACAAGGCCCGACCCAGAGCCTGGCGACCTGGACGATCATTGGCCAGCCCTACGCGGGCAGCCAGGAGGACGTACCGGCGTTCGAAGCCTTCCTGCAAGGCTTTGCCGATGATGCGATGAAGAACCTACAGGCACTCTTCAACTGACTGACACACTGAAAATGTGCCTAGGTGTAGGAGCGAGCTTGCTCGCGAAAAACCTGAGGGCGCCGCGTACTCCAAGCATGCCGGCGTCATCGTTGACGTTCTTCGCGAGCAAGCTCGCTCCTACAGTGGGGTGGGGATTACCTTTTAGTTGATGGCCTGATCAATGCCCGCCTGCAAGGCCTGGCTTTCACTGTGCCCACCCGCGCGCAGCGGGCCCAGGTTGAAGGCTTGGTCCTTGCGCGTGGCGTCGTCGTGTTTCTGGGTCAGTTCGTCCTTGGCACCCAGGGCCAGGTTGACCGGTGACTTCGAAACGTTCAGCCCGACATCGGCACGGTAGTCGCTGCCGGCCAGTGTGGTTGCAGTCACCTTGGAGCCACCCAGCTCGACCTTGCCATTGGGCGCACTGATCCGCGCGCCCGTGAGCTGCGTGTCACCCTTGACCTGCAGGTTGACGCCCTGGCTTGCGCGAATGCCTGACGCCTGGGTGACGCTGTCTTTGACCACATGGCTGACATCCAGGTACAAGGTCGGCGTGTAGCTGGTGTTGCCGCTCTTGTCACCGAACAACACGTTCTCGGCAGTATTGGCCACCGTGCTGCCGGTGGTGTCTTTGCCACTGACGGTGTAGCTGTCGCTGGTTTTTGGCCAGACCTTATCCTTGAAGCCAGACAGGCGCGTGCCCAGGGCATCGGTCTTGTCTGCCAGGTAAGCCTTGGCCTTGTCCACGCGAGTGCCGAAGGCGCCACGGGGTTCTGGGTTCACGTCGTAGCTGCCACTGCGGGTGAGTTTTTCGCCCAGGCGTTCCTTGGCATTGACCACGCTGTTGACCACGCTGTCCTTGGCCGAAGCCAGGTGCCCGGCGCCCTTGTCGACGACGTTCTCCAGCTTGTCGCGATGCTTGTCGAACGCGCCTTCGGCCTTGGCTTGTACCTTGTCCTTGAGCGGGCCGGTGGTTTTGGCCAGTTTATCGACCACCCCCGGCTGGTTCTTCTCGACATCCAGCCTGGCGTCGACATTCACCTGGGTGCTGTTGACGTGGTCCTTGCGGCTTTCGACGACGAGGTCGCCGCCCACCGTGCCGCTCACCTTGTCGGCGTCGATACGCGCTCCGGCCAGATGGGTATCGCCGGCACTATTGAGAGTGACGTCACCCGCCGTGATCAGGCTGTTGTGCTGAGTGGTGCCTTGCAGGTGATCTACATCGACCTTGGCCCGCGCATTGATGCCGCGCTGGGTCTTGGGTGTCTCATGTTCACCAGCGTCGGCCAGGGTGGTTTTGCCGACGCTGCCGCCTGCGCCCAGGGTCACGCCCCAGTTGTTATGGGTTTGGGTCGATTGCGCGGACTCTTGCAGGATGCCGCCGTTTTGCGCATCCAGGCTAACGCTGGCTGCGCTGACCTGAGTGCCCTGCAAGTGGATGGCATCGGTTGCCTCAGCGCCGCTGGCGAGGCTGACCTTGCCGCTGCTGTGCAACTGCCCGACGACGGCGCTCTGGTCGTTTTCTGCCACTTTGCCAATGTTGAAGTTGGCGCTGAGGCTGCCGGTCTTGCTGCTGCTTTCGGCGCTGCTGGTCTTGCCGGCGCCGAGGGTCAGGCCGCCGCCCAGGTTGCTGCCATTGCTGACGTGGCTGTCGGTGGCGGCTTGCAGGTTCAGCTTGCCGCCGGCATTGAGGCTGATATCGCCAGCCTTTGCGCCCGTGCTGCCGATCTGCGTGCCTTGCAGGGTCATGTCAGCGCCACTGCTGAGCTGCACGGGGCCGCTGCCCTGAATCGTGGCGACACGGGCCTGGCTGTCCTGGGTGTCCAGGCGCTTGTTATCCAGCTGCACACCGGCACCGAGGTTGACGTTGCTGCCATTGGCGCCGGGTGCGGTGCCCACCGTCAGTGAGCCGTTGCCGCGCAGCGTGCTGCTGTTTTTGCTCTGGGTGTCGGTGGCCTGGTTGAGCGCCAGCTCACCGCCGGTCTTGAGGTTCACACCAGCCTGGCCGCCGTCGAACTGGCTGCCTTCATAACGGGCATCGCCCTTGGCCTCGATGCTCACGCCTTGGCTGGCCACATAGCTACCGACTACTGCTGTGCTGGTGGATTCGCGCACATCGCTGCTGCCGCCCAGGCCGCTGCCGCGCACGTTCACGTCTTCACCGGTGGTGGTGTAGACCCGCACGCCAGCCTTGGCGTCCACGCTTTGCTCGCTGCTGCTGTGGGTGTTGGCCGCTGCCGTGGCAAGGTGCTCGCCGGCCTTGATGTTCAGCCCGCCCTCGGTGGCGCGGTACTGGGTGCCCTCGTCCTGCAATTTGCCGACTGCATTGACCTGCACCGTGGCGCCACTGAACTGGCTGACCACGGCGGTGCTGTCTTGCGTAGTGCCGGTTTTGTTCGTGTGCCCGACTTCCACATCCAGGCCGACATTGGGTTGCTCGAACGCATCCAGCAAACCGGGCTGATGGAACTTGGCCTGGGCCACGCCCTCGACGGCTTTTTCGATCGGGCGGGTAATGCCCCGGTATTCGACATTGGCGCCGACGTCGGCGGTCCAGCCGTTTTCCTTGTGGGTGCTGGTCTCGGTGGAATGGGCGGCCTGGTTGTTAATCTGGCCAGCGTTGACCTGCAGCTCGGCGCCGGCCTTGGCCTGTGCACCCTCGCTGGTGAAGGTATTGCCAGCGTTGATGGTCAGCTTGCCGGTCGCGGCCACGGTGCTGGTTTGCGCGGTGGTTTTTTCAGCGGTGTCTTGGCTGCTCTGGTGGCTGAACTGAGCGCCACTGCCTGCCCGATCAATGCCGCCGGTGTAGTAGAAACTGCCGCCGGTGGTGGTTTTGTCGACTGCTTCGGTGCGCTTGTCGTGGGCAGCCAACAGCTCGACGTTTTTGCCGCTGACGGTGGCATCGCCTGCGGTTGCCTTGAGGTCCGAACCCTGGATGCTCACATCGCCACCGGCTTTTACCACGACGCTGCCGCCCTTGAGGCTGGAAGCCTGCTGCTGGGTGGTGTCGGTCTTGCGGGTTTGCTGCTGGTCTTCATAGCTCAGGCCCGCACGGTACTGGCGGCTGACACCCTCGGTTTCCTTGGCGTAGCCATCGAAGCCACGCGTATGGGTGCCGGTGGTGTCGTGAGTGGTGTTCTCGGCGGCCACGACCTTGATATCGCCTTTGGCATCCGCCTGCAGTTCGCCGCCAGCCGACACCTGCGAGCCACTGACGCGGATGTCCTGAGCGCTTTGCAGCTTGAGGTTGCTGTCCGAGCGCAGGTCGCTGGCGACCACGGTGCTGTCCTTGAGGTTCTTGCGGCTTTCATCCTTGGAGATGCCGAAGAACTTGCTGTCATTGCTGTAGCGGTTGTCGTGGGAGGTGTCCTGCACGCCGTCGATCACCAGCGAACCTTTGTCGCTGATGACACTGGCCTGCTTGCCGCCACGGGCCTGGCTGCCGCTGATGCGCACGTCGTCGGCCCTGACGATCAGCTTGCCGTCGGCGTTGACCTTGCTGCCGGTGTTCGACGTCTTGCCCTGGTTGCCGTCGCCGTTCTTGCCGAAGAAGCTGCCGCCGGTGAGGTCGCCGGAGTAGGCGTTGTCGCGGCTGCTCTGGGTGCGGCTGGCGCTGGTGATTTCCACCTGCCGGGCGGCCAGTTGAATATCGCCGGGGGTTTTCAGCTCGGCGCCTTGCAATTGCAGTTTTTGCTGGCTGGTCAGCTCCAGCGTGTTGCCGGCCTTGAGGCTGCTGGTGATGCTGCGTTGTTCGCTGCTGGATTTATCCCAGTTGGCTTTCCACAGGTGTTTGCGATGGTTGCCCTGGTCGCGGGTTTCATGGGTTTCGGTGGCGGCGTTAACGTCCAGGTCGGCGCCGCTGTCGACGCGCAGAGTGTTGCCCGCTTCCACATGGCTGGCTTTGATCTCGGTGTTGGCGCCGGAAGACAGCGCGGCATCCTGTTGCGCCACGACCTGGTTGCCGTGCTGGCGCGAGTCTTTGTCGGTGATGGTGCGGTCGTAGGTTTCGTAGGTGAACAGGAAGTTGCTGTTGTTCCACTGTTCACGCTTTTCCTGGAGCTTGCGGCTTTCCAGGCTGCTGAGGGTCAGGTTGCGGCTGGCGTCGAGTTTGACGTTGCGCCCGCTGACGTCGGTGGCGGCCAGGTTCAAATCCTTGGCACTGTGCAAGTCGATATCGCCCTGGCGGCTGTGCACGCCAGCGCGGGTGGCGTCGAGGCTGTCGGCACGCACCTGGCCGCTGATATCGAGGTCGCCCGCCGAACTGATCTTCACCCCGTCGGTGCCTTGCACCTGCACGCCACCCACGCGCACACCGGCGCCTTCGGCGGTGCTGATGATGTTGATGCGCCCGGCCTGCATGGCGCCGAACAGGCGCGCGTCGATGCGTTGGTCCTGGGTCTTGCTGGCCGGGTCCACCTGGCGCACTTGCCCGCTGGCGAAATCGACTTGGTTACGGCCGACGGTGAGGTTCAATTGATCGCGAGCGCTAAGGCGACCTTCGCTGTCGATGCGCGGCGCGATCAGGTTGATGGAGCCTTCACGGTTTTGCAGGCCCTGGCCTTGCACTGTCAGTTGGCCGTTGGCATCGCGGGTGCTCAAGGCTTGCAGCTTGCCGTCGTTGAGTTCAGGGCGGCCGACCACCAGATTGGCATTGGGCGTGTTGATGAAACTGCCGCCATTCACCGAAATGCCGTTAGGGTTGGCCAGCACGTAATCAGCCGCCTGGCCGAAAATCTCCTGGGCGCCGTTGAGGGTCGAGGCGTTGCGGCTGATCACTTCGTTGAGGATCACGCTCGCCGCCTGGCCCTGGAACTGCGGGTTGGCCGCCAGCTGCCCGGCGAGTTGGGATTGGCCAGCCTGCAAGGCGTTGTTCAACACCACACCCTGGCGGTCGACGTTGTAGTCCAAAAACTGGTTATGGGACAGGCCACCGGCGTTCGGCGCGACGATGTTGACGATGGGTACACCGCCCTGGTTTTGCAGCTGCGGTGTGCCGCCAGGCCCTTCGACGACGGTCAAGCCTGCGGCGAGCGCGAGCTGCGGCAGCAGGAACAGGCTGGCGATGGCCCAGCGCAGTTTGCCCTGGGGTGAAAGGTGGAAGCTGTGTGGAGTAGTCGGCATAAATAATCTCGCTCTGTGTTGGCTGATCCACCACGCGCGTTGTTCGTTGCAACGCTGCTGGAGTGGTCAGGTACGGCGGTGACTCAGGCTAAACACGGGTGTGGGCTCATATCTGTACGCTAAGGCGCGTCAGCCAGACCTCCGGCTCCTGGCGAAAACCTGTGGGGGTGTTGAGGTTGCGTTGGTAATCGACATCGAGCTGCACGTTCTTCCAGCTCAGGTTGAGCCCCGCGCTGGCGCCGCTCAGGCGTTGGCTCCGGGCGCCGTGTTCATGCTTGACCCAGCCGTTGTCCAGGCCCAGGCGCGGGGTGAGCTTCACCGGCAAGTCAGTGTTGAGCGGCAGGCGCAAGGTGTTGCGCCATACCGCGCCAATGGCACCGGAAGTACTGTTTTCGCGGTAGCCGCGCACGGCCGAGTCATCGGTGATCAGCAGCTGTTCGATGGCGGGCAATGCATCCGGGCTGTATTGCACCGACAACTGGCTTTGCCACTGCCACGGCTGCGCTGCCCATTGGCCGTTGCGCCATTGGGTGAGGTTGGCGCGGTACTTTTGAAACTGCGCCTTGGGCCGGTTTTTCTGCACTTGGTCGGCATCCCGGTCGGCGCCGAACCAGGTCAGGCCCTGGGCGTAGTTGACGTCCAGGTTCCACACCGCGCTGTTGAGCCAGAACAGGTTCAGGCCCGCTTCGGCCACGGTGAGCGTGGGGCTCTGGATGTCCAGGTGTACCTTCTGCAGGTAGCTGTCGACGTCTTTGTAGGCCAGTTGCAGGTTGGCGCTCAGTTGGTGGCCCTGGTCGCGCCACAACACCCGGTCGCTGCGCAGGCTGACCTGATCGGTGCGGCCACTGTTGTAAAACGTGGTGCGGCTGAGCTTGAACGGCGAGCGGTACTCGGCATGGCTGGCGAACAGGCTGTAGGTCCAGTAGCCGTAGGGGATGGAATAAAACAGGCTGTGGCTGCGGCTGTAGCGCGGCCCATGGTTGAGCGTGTCGCTGAAGCTCAGGTTGAGCGAGTCGTTGATTTGCAGCGGGCTGTCCAGGCTCAAGTTGATGGCATTGCGATCACGCCCGGTGCCAGCGCTGCCAAGGTTATCCACCCCCAGGCCCAGGGCCCAGCGCGAGGCACTGCTGCGCGAGCGCAGGATGATGCGCGACGCGCCCGCCGTGCTGCCTGGGGCGATGTCGGCGGTAAGGTCCACCGAGCGCAGGCGATTGAGCTGGTCCAGGCCCTGTTCCAGGTCTCGTAGGTTCAGGGGTTTGCCGAGCATGCCGGGGAATGCCCCGCCCAATGAAACCGGCAGGCTCTGGTCGGCCAGTTCGACGGCTTCCAGGTAGCCTTCTTCGACGTGAATATCCAACGGTTGCCCGGCGGCGGGCGCACTGATCAGGTAGGGGCGGCTGGCGATATAACCGGCCTCGACATACAGCCGGGTGATCTCGGCCAGCAGGCGGTTGATCTGCGTGACGCCCATGCAAGGCGCCACGTAGGGCTCAATATGTTTATTCAACTGGGCACGGCTGAACAGTGTGACCCCGGCCAGGCGTGTACCGCTCAAGGGCCAGCAGTGTTCATCCTTGGCGATGTCCGGGGGCAAGGCCGGTGTGGCCGCTGGTGTACCGAAGCTGCCACGTTGCATCTGGCGTTGGCGCTGCTCCAGTTGTAATTGCTGCAGGTCGCGTTGCTGTTGCTGCTGCAAGCGCAGGGCTTCCTGGCCTGGCTGCGGCGCCTCGGCGCCAGCCACGGGCAGCGCCCACAAGCAGAGCAGGGCGATGCCCAGGTTCCGGGTACAGCACAAGTGTCCGGTTGAGAGCAGGTTTGGCACTCGACATCCTTAACGTAGAAATACACACGATCCATACCGTCTGAGCCAACGTTGAACTCAGCGGTAATTGCCCTACTTGAGTGAGTGGTCGACGGTTTGTTACATCGCTGTAGGATTTATTACACAAGACGTAAGAAAAATCGCGTAATTCAGTGCATAAATGCACAAATTTAGTGCGCGTCGGGGTGAGGGGACCTGATATTCCTGATTTTTCAGAGGCGGGAGAGGGGCCGGGGCGGTTTTGATTGTTGTGCGAGCGTCACCTAATCGGCGTTTCACGGCCAGGGATTGAGCACTTTGCCGGGTCACCAGATTAGGCTTTTGAATCCATTGGATATTCTGTAGCCTTGCGCAGCTTTAGCTTTACCCGTGCTTGATGAACAAAAACACTTCGTCCGGCGGCGCCCGAAGGGCTCCGGAGCCGGTGGTACACTCGACTTTCGCGCTACTGCGCCTGCAGGTCTTGCGAACATGACGCACATTTCCGAACGCCTACTGGTTCAAGCCCACCTCGACGCCAAGCAGCCCAAGGTGCTCAGCGCTGCCGAAGAGGCGAGCCTGCGAACCGCCATCGCCGCCGAGCTCAAAGCTCAGGACGCGGTGCTGGTTGCCCACTTTTATTGCGACCCGGTGATTCAGGCCCTGGCCGAAGAAACCGGTGGCTGTGTTTCCGATTCCCTGGAGATGGCCCGCTTCGGCGCCGCCCACCCGGCCAAAACCGTATTGGTAGCCGGCGTGCGCTTCATGGGCGAGACCGCCAAGATCCTCACGCCTGAAAAACGCATCCTGATGCCGACCCTGGAAGCCACCTGCTCCCTGGACCTGGGTTGCCCGGTGGATGAGTTTTCCGCGTTCTGCGATCAGCACCCCGAGCGCACCGTGGTGGTGTATGCCAACACCTCGGCGGCGGTCAAAGCCCGGGCGGATTGGGTGGTGACTTCCAGCTGCGCGCTGGAAATCGTCGAGAGCCTGATGGACAACGGCGAGACCATCATCTGGGGCCCGGACAAACACCTGGGCACTTACATCCAGCGCCAGACCGGCGCCGACATGCTGCTGTGGGACGGTGCCTGCATCGTTCACGAAGAGTTCAAGTCCAAGCAGCTTGAAGACATGAAAGCGCTGTACCCGGATGCAGCGATCCTGGTGCACCCCGAGTCACCAACCTCGGTGATCGAACTGGCGGACGCAGTGGGCTCCACCAGCCAACTGATCGCCGCTGCGCAACGCTTGCCGAACAAGACCTTTATCGTCGCCACCGACCGCGGCATCTTCTACAAGATGCAGCAGCTGTGCCCGGACAAAGTCTTCGTCGAAGCGCCTACCGCCGGTAACGGCGCAGCCTGCCGCAGTTGCGCGCACTGCCCGTGGATGGCGATGAATACGCTGGAGCGCACGCTGCAGTGTTTGCGTGAGGGCAGCAATGAGATCTTCGTGGAACCGGCGGTAATTCCGCAGGCGGTACGGCCGCTTAAGCGCATGCTCGACTTTACCCAGGCAGCCCGGTTAAAGCTGGCCGGCAACGCCTGATCTGAGACTGAGCACTGATCAAAATGTGGGAGCTGGCTTGCCTGCGATAGCCATTAGGTATCTACACAACTTTGTAGCCTGTAGCAGCCGACGGTAACCACGATGCGAAGCGAGCCGCTCTTGATCTTGATCTGCTTTTGATCTTAGGCGCCCCGTCAAACCACGCTGGCCGGAATTCGACAGTGATTTGGGGGGTAAACCGGCAGGGATGCCGGTTTAGCCGCCCCGCGCCAAGGATGGCGCGTGGCGGCGGCCCCCCAAATCACTGGCGGATTACGGGCACACCGAGCCTAAGCGAGGTGCCGAGTGGTGGGGCAAGAGCGTTTTGCTTACTTTTGCGCTTTTCAAAAGTGAGCCGCCGTCAGGGCGGAACCCTAAGTGGCCGTTACCTAAATAACGGATATGTACCCTGTCCAACTGTGTTGACCGCCAGGCCGCCTTCGCGAGCAAGCCCGCTCCCACAGTTGGATCGTGGGGTGTCAGGTAGATATGGGGCGGCTGTCAGGCCGTCATCGCAGGCAAGCCAGCTCCCACAGTTGATCTGCGATGCGCTTGAATTACTTCTTTTGCTTCGGGATCCGCACCAGTTGCGTATCTGAATAGATGTCATGCCAGCTGCGTTTATGTTTATCGAACAACGACCAGATAAACCCCAACCCCACACACAACCATGACGCAATCGACACCACAAAACGCAACAATGCCTGCCACAGGCTGATCCGTGACCCGTCAGCGTTTTGCACGCGCACGCCCCACACCTGCATGCCCAGGGTTTGCCCGGAATGGGTCCAGAACTTGGCGAAGAACCCAAACAGCACGAACAGCAGCAGAGTCGACAGCAACGGGTCACCGTCCAGCGCGCCGGATTCGGTGAGCGTGCGCATCTTCGCTTCGCCCACGAAGGCGATCCACACCAGCTTGTAGATAAACGCCGTGACGATCAGCAGGGCGGTGCATAAAAGAAAGTCGTAGAACATCGCTGCCAGGCGACGGCCCAGGCCAACGGCGGGGAATTCGCCCTGGGGGCTCAACAGGGGTTTGGACATGGCAGGGCTCTCTGGAGAAAGCACGCAGTTTACGCAATGGCGCCCATAAAAAAGCCCCTGATGTCATATCAGGGGCTTTTTGTCGCAGGAAGGATCAGCCTTCTGCTTGGACTTCGTCAGCCTGCAAGCCTTTCTGGCCTTGAACTGAAACGAAGGTGACCTTCTGGCCTTCCTTCAGGCTTTTGAAGCCGTTGCCCTGAATAGCACGGAAATGCACGAACAGATCCGGGCCGCTTTCAGGAGTGATAAAACCAAACCCTTTCTCGTCGTTGAACCACTTGACGGTACCGCTCTGACGCTCAGCCATTTTCTTCTTTCCTTTGACGCTAAAAATTAATGACAGCCCCTTTCACACGAAAGAGTACTGGGCTGGGTTGCAGGAAAGTTAAGAGACGTCGAACGGGTTGTAGCAACTACTTCAGCTACTGCCCAGGTCCAGGTTCCAAGCGACCCATGCAAACACAGTGGGCAAACTCTACGCCAACTAAGATGAAAAAAACAAGCCCTGGGGAAGGCCTTGATTTTACTGGGTCTTGACACTTTGTTGAATGTTCGGGTGTCGGCTTATTCGATAGAGTTGCTCACTTGTTATAGGGCATCAGCTATAAAAACGCCTATCGTGAATGCACTGTTTTATGGCGGTTGCGTTACAGTTTAGTGCACGTTAACGCAACCGCGTTACTTATAGAAACAGTCAATCAACCGCGGTAGTAACGTTGCGGAACGAATGGCATTTTGCTTACACGTAGTGGCACCTTTTTCCCACGTACCATTGCGCAAACTTCGGTATCCAGTGCGACAAATGCGCTGTCCAGGTAACCCATCGCCAAGGGGCCGCCCAAGGTGGGGCCAAAGCCGCCGCTGCACACGCTGCCGATTACAGTGCCCTGGGCATCGACGATTTCTGCGCCTTCACGCACCGGGGTACGCTCCTGCGGCAGCAGGCCTACGCGTTTGCGCGCCACACCGGTTTGCTGCTGGGTGAAGATGCGGTCGGCGCCGGGGAAGCCGCCGGCGCGCGCGCCATCGGCACGCCGGGCCTTGGAGATCGCCCACAGCAGGCTGGCTTCGATCGGGGTGGTGTCGGTGTTCATGTCGTGGCCGTACAGGCACAGGCCGGCTTCCAGGCGCAGCGAATCGCGGGCACCCAGGCCGATGGCCTGCACTTCGGTTTCGGCCAACAGGCTGCGGGCCAGGCTCTCGGCATTGGCCGCTGGCACGGAGATTTCAAAACCGTCTTCACCGGTGTAGCCGGAGCGGCTGACGTAGCAGTCCACGCCCAGCAAACGCAGGGTGGCAAATTGCATGAACGTCATCTGGGTGACTTCAGGGGCCAGGCGCGCCAATACTTTCACCGCCGCCGGGCCTTGCAGGGCCAGCAGGGCGCGTTCTTCGAACAGCGGTTCGATGGTGCATTGGTCGCCGATATGTGCGCGCAGGTGCGCCAGGTCCTGGTCCTTGCACGCGGCGTTGACCACCAGGAACAACTCGTCGTTACCCAGGTTGGCAACCATCAGGTCGTCGAGGATGCCGCCTTGCTCATTGGTGAACATCGCATAGCGCTGCATGCCCACCGGCAGGTCGATGATATCGACGGGTACCAGGGTTTCCAGGGCCTTGGCGGCATTTGCGCCGGTGAGGCGAATCTGGCCCATGTGGGACACGTCGAACAACCCGGCCTGTTCACGGGTGTGCAGGTGTTCTTTCATCACGCCCAAGGGGTACTGCACCGGCATGTCGTAGCCGGCGAAGGGCACCATGCGCGCGCCCAGTTCCAGGTGCAGGGCATGCAATGGGGTTTTCAACAGGGTTTCGGTGGACATATTCAGCTCCTGAAAAACGTGCCGACGCGCTTGTGGGCGTCAGCACTCGATAATGTTGACCGCCAAACCGCCACGGGCGGTTTCCTTGTATTTGCTTTTCATGTCGGCGCCGGTCTGGCGCATGGTGCGGATGACCTTGTCGAGGGACACAAAATGCTGGCCGTCGCCGCGCAGGGCCATGCGCACGGCATTGATCGCCTTCACCGAGCCCATGGCATTGCGCTCGATGCACGGCACCTGCACCAGCCCGCCAATCGGGTCGCAGGTCAGGCCGAGGTTGTGTTCCATGCCGATCTCGGCGGCGTTTTCTACTTGGGACACGCTGCCGCCCAGCACTTCGCAGAGTGCGCCTGCGGCCATGGAACAGGCCACGCCGACTTCGCCCTGGCACCCGACTTCGGCGCCTGAGATCGAAGCGTTTTCCTTGTACAAAATGCCGATGGCGGCGGCGGTGAGCAAAAAGCGCACCACGCCGTCTTCGTTCGCGCCGGGGATAAAACGCATGTAGTAATGCAGCACGGCGGGAATGATCCCGGCCGCGCCGTTGGTGGGCGCGGTGACTACGCGCCCGCCATTGGCGTTTTCTTCGTTGACTGCCAGCGCATACAGGTTGACCCAATCGAGCACCGACAGCGGGTCGCGCAGCGCCGACTCCGGGTTCTTGCACAGCTGCCGGTGCAAGGCCGCTGCCCGGCGCTTGACCTTCAAGCCTCCGGGCAAGATGCCTTCATTGCGACAGCCGGCATCGACGCAGTCCTGCATGACCTGCCAGATCTTCAACAACCCGCTGCGGGTTTCCGATTCCGGGCGCCAGGCGCTTTCATTTGTCAGCATCACCTGGCTGATAGACAGGCCATAGGTGGTGCAATGGCCAAGCAAGTCCTTGGCGTGTTTGAACGGGAAGGTCAGGGGTGTGGCGTCTTCGACGATACGGTCGGCGCCCGCGGCGTCTTCATCCACCACGAAACCGCCACCGACCGAGTAATACTCGCGGCTGCGGATCTGGATGCCAGCGGCGTCAAAGGCACGAAAAATCATGCCGTTGGGATGGTAGGCAAGGGGCTTGCGAATCATCGCCAGGTGTTCTTTCTCGTTGAACGCAATGCTGTGTTCGCCGAGCAGGTTGAGGCGCCCGTCGCTGCGCATCTGCGCCAGGCGTGCAGCCACGGTTTCGGTATTCACGGTGTCTGGGTGTTCGCCTTCCAGGCCCAGCAGCACGGCCTTGTCGCTGCCGTGGCCTTTGCCGGTGGCGCCCAGCGATCCGTAGAGTTCCACCTTGATGCCGGTGGTGGCCTCCAGCAGGTTGTCACGCTTGAGCCCCTCGACGAATCGAGCGGCGGCGCGCATCGGGCCGACGGTGTGGGAACTGGAGGGGCCGATGCCAATCTTGAACAGGTCGAACACGCTAAGGGACATGGTTGTTCTCCGGTTTCTTATTATTGGAAGCCCAATCCACCCTTTCTCTGTAGGAGCGAGCTTGCTCGCGAAAAACTCACAGGCGCCACGTTCAATCAGGTTTGAGCGGCGATCTCAGGTTCTTCGCGAGCAAGCTCGCTCCTACAGGTGGGGCATTATCAGGCGTAGCTCTCGATCGACGGGCACGCACACACCAGGTTGCGATCGCCAAACACGTTGTCGACCCGGCCAACCGGCGGCCAGTACTTGCCTTCGATCAACGATGCTACCGGGTACACCGCTTGTTCACGGCTGTAAGGGTGGCTCCATTCGCCCACCAGTTCCGCTGCCGTGTGCGGCGCGTTCTTGAGCGGGTTGTCGTCTTTGTCGAGGGTGCCGTTTTCCACCGCGCGAATCTCTTCGCGGATGGCGATCATGGCGTCGCAGAAGCGGTCCAGTTCTTCCTTGGATTCACTTTCGGTCGGCTCGATCATCAAGGTGCCAGCCACCGGGAACGACATGGTCGGCGCGTGGAAACCAAAATCGATCAGGCGCTTGGCCACGTCGTCCACGCTGATGCCGCTGCTGTCTTTCAACGGGCGCAGGTCCAGGATGCATTCGTGGGCCACCAGGCCATTGCTGCCGGTGTACAGCACGGGGTAGTGCTCTTCCAGGCGACGGGAAATGTAGTTGGCATTCAGGATCGCCAACTGCGACGCGCGCTTGAGGCCGGCGCCGCCCATCATGCTGATGTACATCCAGGTGATTGGCAGAATGCTGGCGCTGCCGAACGGCGCGGCGCACACCGCGCCTTCCTTGCGTTCCATGGCTGCGTGGCCGGGCAGGAACGGCGTGAGGTGCGACTTGACGCCAATCGGGCCAACGCCCGGGCCGCCACCGCCGTGGGGGATGCAGAAGGTTTTGTGCAGGTTCAGGTGGGACACGTCGCCGCCGAACTTGCCCGGTGCGCACAGGCCAACCATCGCGTTCATGTTGGCGCCGTCGATGTACACCTGGCCGCCGTTGTCGTGAATGATCCCGCAGATTTCGCGGATACCTTCCTCGAACACCCCGTGGGTGGACGGGTAGGTGATCATCAGCGCGGCGAGGTGCTCGCGGTGCTCGATGGCCTTGGCGCGCAGGTCTTCGATGTCGACGTTGCCGCGGGCGTCGCAAGCGGTGACCACCACGCGCATGCCGGCCATGTTGGCGGTGGCCGGGTTGGTGCCGTGGGCTGACGACGGGATCAGGCAGATGTCGCGACGTTCTTCGCCACGGCTCTGGTGATAGGCACGGATGGCCAACAGGCCCGCGTATTCACCCTGTGAACCAGCGTTGGGCTGCAAGGAGATCGCGTCGTAACCGGTGGCCGCACAGAGCATGGCTTCCAGTTCGCTGGTCAGTTGCTGGTAGCCGGCGCTTTGCGCGGCGGGGGCGAATGGGTGCAGGGCGCCGAACTCGGCCCAGGTCACCGGGATCATTTCGCTGGCGGCGTTGAGCTTCATGGTGCACGAGCCCAGCGGGATCATGGTGCGGTCCAGTGCCAGGTCCTTGTCGGCCAGTTTGCGCAGGTAGCGCATCAGCTCGGTTTCCGAGTGATAGCGGTTGAACACCGGGTGGCTGAGGATCGGCGACTGGCGCAGCAAAGCGCTCGGCAGGGTGCTGTCGGTGGCAGTAAAGGCTGGCAGGGTTTTGCCGTCGGCGAAGATCGCCCACAAGGCCTGGATATCGCCCTGGGTGGTGGTTTCGTCGACCGACAGGCCAACGCGCTCGCCGTCCACTACACGCAGGTTGATGCGCTGGGCGCGGGCCTTGTCGTGCAGGGCGGCAGTGTGAGCGCCGGTGTGGATTGTCAGGGTGTCGAAGAAGTGGGCCTGCTCGACCTTCTGGCCCAGGGCCGTCAAGCCTTTGGCCAGGATCGCGGTCAACTGGTGAATGCGCTGGGCGATCTGGGTCAGGCCTTTGGGGCCGTGGTACACGGCGTACATGCTGGCGATGTTGGCCAGCAGCACTTGGGCAGTGCAGATGTTGCTGGTGGCTTTCTCGCGGCGGATATGTTGCTCGCGGGTCTGCATGGCCAGGCGCAGGGCCGGCTTGCCGAAGCGGTCGACGGAAACGCCGACCAGACGGCCTGGCATGTCGCGCTTGAACGCATCCTTGGTGGAGAAGTACGCCGCGTGTGGGCCACCGAAGCCCAGTGGCACGCCAAAGCGCTGTGCGCTGCCAATGGCGACGTCGGCGCCGAATTCGCCTGGCGGCGTCAGCAGGGTCAGGGCCAGCAGGTCGGCGGCCACGGCGACCAGTGCGTTGGCGGCGTGGAAGCGTTCGGTCAGTTCGCGATAGTCGAACACGTCGCCGTTGCTGGCCGGGTATTGCAGCAGGGCGCCGAAGAACGGGCTGACGTCGGTCAGTTCGCGCTCATCGCCCACCACCACATCGATGCCCAGTGGCTCGGCACGGGTGCGCAGCACGTCGAGGGTTTGCGGATGGCTGTGCACCGATGCGAAGAACGCGTGGCTGCTTTTGTTCTTGCTCAGGCGCTTGCAGAAGGTCATGGCTTCGGCGGCGGCAGTGGCTTCGTCGAGCAGGGAGGCGTTGGCGATCGGCAGGCCGGTGAGGTCGCTGATCAGGGTCTGGAAGTTGAGCAGGGCTTCCAGGCGGCCTTGGGAAATCTCGGGTTGGTACGGCGTGTAGGCGGTGTACCAGGCCGGGTTTTCCAACAGGTTGCGCAGGATCGGCGACGGCGTGTGGCAGTTGTAGTAGCCCTGGCCGATGTAGGTCTTGAACAGTTGGTTCTGGCTGGCGATGGCCTTGATCTTGGCCAGGGCCTCGGCTTCGCTCAGGCCGTCTTCCAGGCCGAGTACGCTGGTGCCCTTGATGCTTTCCGGGATCACGCTGGCGCTCAGGCCTTCGAGGGAATCAAACCCCAGGCTGGCGAGCATTTGCTGCTCATCTGCCTGGCGCGGGCCGATGTGGCGGGCGATGAATTCGTTGGCGGTGGTCAGATTAACGGTCATGGCGCGCTCCTCAAGCTTCAGCGTTGGCTTTGATCAGGCGGTCGTACGCATCCTGATCCAACAGCTTAGCCACTGCATCGGCATCGGCGGGTTTAAAGCGGAAGAACCAGCCTTCGCCCATCGGGTCTTCGTTGACCAGTTCCGGGCTGCCATCGAGCTTGTCGTTGACTTCGAGGACTTCACCGTCCAACGGCATGTACACACCGCTGGCGGCTTTGACCGACTCCACGGTGGAGGCTTCGGCGCCCTTGGCATAGGCCTGCAACTCCGGCAGTTGCACGAAAACCACATCACCCAGCGCGTTCTGCGCAAACGCGGTGATACCCACGGTGACGCTGCCATCGGCTTCGGCGCGCAGCCATTCGTGATCTTCAGTGAAACGCAACTCGCTCATGGAAACTCCTCAGGGCCAGAATCGTCTGGTGGACGGGATTGGAATGATGGGGAGTTGCTTAGCAATATCGCGGCCAATGTTATTAAGTCGTTATATATCAAGTGCTTAAAGGATTCGGCGATAAAGTGGGCGTAACGAGCTGTAGCGATTTCGCTACAGTTGGGCGCAGGAAAAAAAGCCTATGTGGATCAAAGCCTTGCATGGCGCGCAAAAAACGGGGTTGTAGCGATATCGTTACGCTGTAGCGCTTTCAGTACACGGAATGTCGTTCTCAGACCAAAACTGTAATGCGCCCATTGTAGGAGCGAGCTTGCTCGCGAAAATCGTCAACGATGACGCGGGAAGCCTGGATGAACCTGGCGCCCTCGGGTTTTTCGCGAGCAAGCTCGCTCCTACAGTGGATAAAGCATGGCTCAGGGTTTGTTGGGTATGCCGTACTTGCGCAGGCGGTGGGCGATCGCCGTGTGGGAGGTTTGCAAGCGGCTGGCCAGTTGGCGGGTCGAGGGGTAGCGGCTGTAGAGGCTTTCCAGCAGGCTGCGCTCGAAATCTTCCACGGCCTGTTCCAGGCTGTCGACTTCACCATCGCTCTGGCGCGCCACGGAGGTGCCGGCGATGTCCAGGTCGCCGATGTCCACCAGGCTGCTTTCGCAGATGGCGGCAGCGCGGAAGATCACGTTTTGCAACTGCCGCACGTTGCCCGGCCAGTGGTTTCCGAGCAGGGCTGGATAAGTACCCGGCGCCAGGCGGCAGACCGGGCGCTGGATCTGCGCGCAGGCTTGCTGCATGAAGTAGCGCGCCAGCAGCAGGATGTCCTGGCCGCGTTCACGCAAGGGCGGTACGGCGACATTGAGCACGTTGAGGCGGTAGAACAGGTCTTCGCGAAAGGTGCCTTCGCTGACCATCTTTTCCAGGTCGCGGTGGGTGGCGCTGAGGATGCGCACATTGACCTTTACTTCGCGGTCGCCGCCCACGCGGCGAAAGCTGCCGTCATTGAGAAAGCGCAGCAGCTTGGCTTGCAGGTACGGCGACATTTCACCGATCTCATCGAGAAACACCGTGCCCTGGTTCGCCAGCTCCATCAGCCCCGGTTTGCCACCGCGTTGCGCGCCGGTAAAGGCGCCGGGCGCATAGCCGAACAATTCGCTTTCGGCGAGGTTTTCCGGCAGTGCCGCGCAGTTCAGCGCCAGAAACGGCGCACTGTGACGCGTGCTGATGGCGTGGCAGGCGCGGGCCACCAGCTCTTTGCCGGTACCGGTTTCGCCCTGGATCAGCAGCGGTGCATCCAGCGCCGCCACCCGTTGCGCCCGCGCCTTGAGCGTGCGGATCGCCGGCGACTCGCCCAGCAGTGCATCAAACCCTTCGGCGTGGTCATGGTGCAGCGCAGAGAGTTGTTCGCCGATACGGTTGGGCTGGTAGAGGGTGAGCAGGGCGCCGGCGTCGGTGATCGGCGTGGCGCCCAGCAGCAAGGTCTGGCCGTTGACGCTGATCTCGCGCAGCGGCAAGCGAAAGCCCTGCTCCAGCAGGGTCTCCAGCAAGGCCGCATCATCGAACAGCTCGGCGATGCTTTCGCCGGCCGGTTCACGGCCGTACAAGGCGATCAATGCCGGGTTGGCCAGCAAAATCTTGCCCGCGCTGTCCAGGGCCAGTACCGGGTCGGTCATGGCCGCCAGCAGGGCGTCGAGTTGCAAGTGGCGGCGCTGGCCGGGAAGAATGTCGACGACCTTTACCGCCTGCACGCCGTGCACGCTGAACAACGCGTCGCGCAGTTCTTCGAGCACTTCGGCGCTGAGGGTCGGCGCATCGATATAGACATTGGGCGGCACCATCTCCACCGCATCCAGATTGAGATTGCGCCCACCGAGCAAGGCCAGGACTTCCTGGGTGATGCCGACGCGGTCGATGAAGCTGACGTGGATACGCATGGGGCGATTGGCAATTCTGAAGAGCAGAGGCGGCAAGTATGCCTTGGAGCGAGTGGAGATCAAAATGTGGGAGCGGGCTTGCTCGCGAATGCGGTGGGTCAGTCAACCGGTTATTGACTGATCCACCGCATTCGCGAGCAAGCCCGCTCCCACAAGGGATTTGCGGTGTTTTTATTCCAGGTGTTCGGGTTTGACCGGGTCGCCGGATTTCATATCCAACTGCTTGCGCACATCCTCGAACATCTGATCGTAATACTTGTGCTGCGAGCCGACGCTGCTATGGGTCTTGGGAATGCCGTATTTTTCGACAATCTTGGTCACATTGCTGGCGAAGTTGTAGGCCTGGTCCTTGGGCAGGAAAAAGGTCTCCTTCATGGCCTTGCCCTGAATGCTCCCATGCAGAGTGAACTGCATGCCTTTGCCTTCGCGCTCATCCGTGAAGACTTCGTAGTCCAGGCACAGGTCGTAGCTGACATCGTCCTTGTTCAGCGCGTGTCGCTCGATATGCAGGTGGCCGGGTTCAAAGATAGCCATAGGCGTTTCTCCTCAACTTCACAGGTAGGTGATGCCAGGTGTTGCCGTGCTGATGCGGGTGCCGGCGCTGCCCTGGACGATGGCTTCGATGTCCGAGAGTGAACCGATCACCGCGGTTTTGCCAGTCTGGCGGGCGAACTCGCAGGCGGCTTGGACCTTGGGGCCCATGGAGCCGGCAGCGAAGCCGAGTTTTTCCATGTCGTCCGGGTGGGCCTGGCCGATGGCCTTCTGGGTGGGCTTGCCGAAGTCGATAAAGGCGGCGTTGACGTCGGTGGCGATCACCAGCAAATCAGCTTCCAGTTGCGTGGCCAGCAAGGAGGAACACAGGTCTTTGTCGATCACGGCTTCAATGCCGCGCAGCTTGCCATCTTCGCCATACATCGTCGGGATGCCGCCACCACCGGCGCAGATCACGATGGCTTTTTTCTCCAGCAGCCATTTGATCGGGCGGATTTCGAAGATGCGTTTGGGGCGCGGGCTGGCGACCACGCGGCGGTATTTGTCGCCGTCGGGCGCGATGGCCCAGCCTTTTTCGGCGGCGAGTTTCTCGGCTTCGGCTTTGGCGTACACCGGGCCGATGGGCTTGGTGGGGTTCTGGAAGGCCGGGTCTTTGGCGTCCACTTCCACTTGGGTGAGCAGGGTGGCGAACGGCACTTCAAAGTCCAGCAGGTTGCCCAGTTCCTGTTCGATGATGTAACCGATCATGCCCTCGGTCTCGGCGCCCAGCACGTCCAGCGGGTAAGGCGAGACGCTGGTATAGGCCGCTGCCTGCAACGACAGCAGGCCCACTTGCGGGCCATTGCCGTGGGCGATCACCAGTTCGTTGCCGGGGTGGATCTTGGCGATCTGTTCGGTGGCGATACGGATGTTGGCCCGTTGATTGTCTGCGGTCATGGGTTCACCACGACGCAGGAGGGCGTTGCCGCCCAGGGCTACGACGATGCGCATACAGAATGTCCTTTCAGGGAACGCATGAACACCTCGGTCAATGTGGGAGCTGGCTTGCCTGCGATGAGGGCCTGGCAGGCGACCTGCTGTTGCCAGACCCACCGCTATCGCAGGCAAGCCAGCTCCCACACTGACGGTGTTCACACCGTGGAAATTAAATGTCTGCCAACGCCGACACCAGAATCGCCTTGATGGTATGCATGCGGTTTTCCGCCTGCTCGAAGGCGATATTGGCTGGCGACTCGAACACCTCTTCGGTCACTTCCACGCCATTGGCCAGGTGCGGATAGCGCGCCGCAATGTCCTTGCCGACCTTGGTTTCACTGTTGTGGAACGCCGGCAGGCAATGCATGAATTTCACCCGAGGGTTGCCCGAGGCTTTCATCATCTTGGCGTTGACCTGGTACGGCAGCAGTTGCTCGATGCGCTCGTCCCACGCTTCCACCGGTTCGCCCATGGACACCCAGATATCGGTGTGGATGAAGTCCACGCCCTTCACGGCCTCTGCAGGGTCTTCGGTGATGGTGATGCGTGCGCCGCTTTCCTCGGCGAACGCCTGGCACTCCTTGATGAAATCTTCATGGGGCCACAGCGCTTTCGGCGCGCCGATGCGCACGTCCATGCCGAGCTTGGCGCCGATCATCAGCAGCGAGTTACCCATGTTGTAGCGGGCGTCCCCCAGGTACGCGTAGCTGATGTCATGCAGCGGCTTGTCGCTGTGTTCGCGCATGGTCAGGGTGTCGGCGATCATCTGGGTCGGGTGGAATTCGGCGGTGAGGCCGTTGAACACTGGCACGCCTGCGAACTTGGCCAGTTCTTCGACGATTTCCTGCTCAAAGCCACGGTATTCAATGGCATCGAACATCCGGCCCAGTACGCGGGCGGTGTCTTTCATGCTTTCTTTGTGGCCGATCTGCGACGACACCGGGTCGATATAGGTGACGTGGGCGCCTTGGTCGTGGGCCGCGACTTCGAAGGCACAGCGAGTGCGGGTCGAGGTTTTTTCGAAGATCAGCGCGATGTTCTTGCCCTGCAGGTGCGGACGCTCGGTGCCGGTGTATTTGGCGCGCTTGAGGTCACGGGACAGGTCCAGCAGGTAATGCAGCTCGCGGGTGGTGTGGTGCATCAGCGACAGCAGGCTGCGGTTGCGCATATTGAAAGCCATGATGGAATCTCCTTAGTAGTCGATAGGGTCGCGGATGATCGGGCAGGTCATGCAGTGGCCGCCGCCACGGCCACGGCCGAGTTCACCGGCGCTGATGGTGATGACTTCCACACCGGCCTTGCGCAGCAGGGTGTTGGTGTAGGTGTTGCGGTCGTAGCCAATCACCACGCCCGGCTCCACGGCCACCACGTTGTTGCCGTCATCCCATTGCTCGCGTTCGGCGGCGAAGCTGTTGCCGCCGGTCTCGACCACGCGCAGGGCCTTGAGGTTGAGGGCTGCGGCCACGGTTTCGAGGAAGTTGGTTTTCTCGCGCTGGATGTCGATGCCGTGGGGCTTGCTCTCGTCCGGGCGCAGGGTGAACGGCACGATCTGGTTGACCACTTCGGGGAAGACGGTGACCAGGTCGCGGTCGCAGAAGCTGAACACGGTGTCCAGGTGCATCGCCGCGCGGGATTTGGGCAGGCCGGCCACGATGACGCGCTCCACGGCTTTGTTCTGGAACAGGCTACGCGCCAGTTGGCCGATGGCTTGGTGGGATGAGCGTTCGCCCATGCCGATCAATACCACGCCGTTGCCAATCGGCATCACGTCGCCGCCTTCGAGCGTCGCGGCGCCATGTTCCTGGTCGGGGTCGCCGTACCAGATCTGGAAGTCCGCGTTGGTGAACTCCGGGTGGAATTTATAGATGGCGCTGGTCAGCAGGGTTTCCTGACGTCGCGCCGGCCAGTACATCGGGTTGAGCGTCACGCCGCCGTAGATCCAGCAGGTGGTGTCGCGGGTGAACTGGGTGTTGGGCAGCGGCGGCAGGATGAAACTGGCGTGGCCGAGAAAATCGCGGAACATCTCGATGGTCTTGCCACCGAAGCTGCTCGGCAGATCGTCGGCCGACACGCCGCCGATCAGGTACTCGCTGATTTTGCGCGGCTCCAGGCTGCGCAGCCACGAGCCGACTTCGTCGACCAGGCCCAGGCCTACGGTGTTGGCGGTGATCTTGCGCTCCAGGATCCAGTCCAGCGCTTCGGGGTTGGCGACGATGTCGGTGAGCAGGTTGTGCATTTCCAGCACATCAATGTCCCGCTCGCGCATCTTGGTCACGAAGTCGAAGTGGTCGCGCTTGGCCTGGGCCACCCACAGCACGTCATCGAACAGCAGTTCGTCGCAGTTGTTGGGGGTCAGCCGCTGGTGGGCCAAGCCTGGGGAGCACACCATGACTTTGCGCAGTTTGCCGGCTTCGGAATGTACGCCGTACTTCACTTTTTCCGTGGTCATTACAGATCCTCCAGTGAACAACAATTACAGGGTCAGGAAGCCGTCGTAGAGCCCATAGGCCGCCACCAGGGCGCCAATGACCACTGCGGCGAAAATCAGCTTCTCGACGGGGGTGAAAATCGGTTTGCCCAGTTCACGCTTGGCCTTGGCGAACAGAATCGCGCCAGGGGCGTAGAGCAGGGCGGAGAGCAGCAGGTATTTGGTGCCGCCGGCATACAGCAGCCAGATCGCATAGATCAGGGCGATGGCGCCGATGAACAGGTCTTTCTTGCGCTCTTTGAGGGCGTTCTCGTAGGTCTCGCCGCGCACCGCCAGCAGCAGGGCGTAGGCCGCCGACCACAGGTAAGGCACCAGGATCATCGAGGTGGCGAGGTAGATCAGCGACAGGTACGTGCTGGCGGAAAACAGCGTGATCACCAGGAATATCTGCACCATTGCGTTGGTCAGCCACAGCGCGTTGACCGGCACATGGTTGGCGTTTTCCTTGCGCAGGAACTCCGGCATGGTGTGGTCTTTGGCGGCGGCGAACATGATCTCCGCACACAGCAGCACCCAAGACAGCAGCGCGCCAAGCAGCGAGATGATCAAGCCCACGCTGATCAGCACCGCGCCCCAGTGGCCCACCACATGCTCCAGCACGGCGGCCATCGACGGGTTCTGCAGCTTGGCCAGTTCCGGTTGGGTCATGATCCCCAGGGACAGCACGTTCACCAGCATCAGGAACAGCAGCACGGTGATAAAGCCGATCACGGTGGCCTTGCCTACGTCGCTGCGTTTTTCGGCACGGGACGAGAAGATGCTCGCGCCTTCGATGCCGATAAACACCCACACGGTGACCAGCATCATGTTACGCACCTGGTTCATCACACTGCCCAGGTCCGGGTTTTTCACGCCCCAGATGTCAGCGGTGAAGATGTCCAGCTTGAACGCGAACAGCGCGATGAGCACGAACAGCAGCAGCGGCACCACCTTGGCGACGGTGGTGACCAGGTTGATGAATGCGGCTTCCTTGATCCCGCGCAGCACCAGAAAATGCACGGCCCATAACAGCACTGACGCAGCGATCACCGCCGTAGGCGTATTGCCTTCGCCAAAGACCGGAAAGAAGTAGCCCAGGGTGCTGAACAGCAAGACGAAGTAGCCGACGTTGCCCAGCCAGGCGCTGATCCAGTAACCCCAGGCGGATGAAAAACCCATGTAGTCGCCGAAACCGGCCTTGGCGTAGGCGTACACCCCGCCGTCGAGGTCGGGCTTGCGGTTGGCGAGGGTCTGGAACACGAAGGCGAGGGTCAACATGCCGATGGCGGTAATCACCCAGCCAATCAACACCGCACCGACATCGGCGCTGGCGGCCATGTTTTGTGGCAATGAAAAGATGCCACCGCCAATCATCGAGCCGACGACAAGTGCGACCAGGGCGCCTAATCGAAGTTTTCCGGGAGTTTCAGACATTGCATGACTCCAATGCAGGAGAAGAGAGACCACAGAATAATTCCGTGCGCTAATCAAACAGCTGACTCAGATCACTTCATTGGCACATTCCATTGTGAATTAACGACTTAGGGTGAGATTTTGCGGGCGAGCAAGTCCCGCAAAGGCGCTTGCTAGAGGGCTATCTGCTTTGTGGTTAATCATTTGGTCGAGGGCATGGGTGTTGACGCTAGTTCTTATTTGCGAATGTGCAAATTTTTTGTACGTTGTTTGACTATCGCTTCATAATTGACGTATTTAAATTCTAAATAAGCCTAAACTTCCGGCCTTTACATATCCTTATGTTATGACAACGTCATTAATCTGAATTACTTGTGTGCGCAGTTGTCGCCCAACCGTTTATTTTGAGGAACCTGCATGTCCCAACCCGCCCAGAAACTTCGGCTCAGTGCCCTGATCGCCCTGGTGGTGGGCTCGATGATTGGCGGTGGGATTTTTTCGTTGCCGCAGAACATGGCCGCCCGTGCCGAGGTGGGCGCCATACTGATCGGCTGGGCAATCACCGCCATCGGCATGCTGACCTTGGCCTTTGTGTTCCAGACGTTGGCGAACCGTAAGCCCGAACTGGATTCCGGGGTGTATGCGTACGCCAAGGCGGGTTTCGGCGACTACATGGGATTTTCGTCTGCCTGGGGTTACTGGATCAGTGCGTGGATGGGTAACGTCGGTTATTTCGTCTTGCTGTTCAGCACCCTCGGCTACTTTTTTCCGGCGTTCGGCCAGGGCAATACCCCGCTGGCCATCGGCTGCGCGTCGCTGTTGCTGTGGGCGGTGCATTTTCTGGTGATGCGCGGCATCAAAGAGGCGGCGTTTATCAACCAGGTGACGACGGTGGCGAAGATCGTGCCGCTGTTGATGTTTATCGTGATCGCTGCGGTTGCATTCAAGGCGGATATCTTCACCCGCGATATCTGGGGCCTGGGCAACCCGCAGATGGGCAGCGTGGTCGAGCAGGTGCGCCACATGATGCTGGTCACCGTGTTTGTATTTATCGGCATTGAAGGTGCCAGTGTGTACTCGGCGCGAGCACAGAAACGCTCGGACGTGGGGCGCGCCACGGTGATTGGTTTCGTGGGCGTGCTGGCCTTGCTGGTGCTGGTGAACGTGCTGTCCCTGGGCATCATGAGCCAGCCGGAGTTGGCACAGTTGCAGAACCCGTCCCTGGCCGGTGTGTTGGAGCATATCGTCGGGCCTTGGGGCGCGGTATTGATCAGCCTCGGCCTGGCGGTTTCGTTGCTCGGGGCGTTGCTCTCCTGGGCGCTGCTGTGCGCGGAAATCCTCTATGCCACCGCCCAGGACAAGACCATGCCGGCGTTCCTGAAGAAGGAAAACGCCAATCAGGTGCCGGTCAATGCCTTATGGCTGACCAACGTGATGATCCAGGCATTCCTGGTGATCACGCTGTTTTCAGCCAGCACCTACACCACCCTGATCTACCTGGCATCGTCGATGATCCTGGTACCTTATTTGTGGTCGGCGGCCTATGCGGTGCTATTGAGCGCGCGCGGCGAAACCTATGCCGGCTGGCAGCGCCGGCGCATGAAAGATCTGCTGGTGGGGCTGGTTGCCCTTGGCTACGCGATCTGGCTGCTGTATGCGGGGGGCTTGAAGTACTTGCTGCTGTCGGCGCTGTTGTACGCACCGGGTGTGATCCTGTTTGCCTTGGCCAAGCGCGAGCAGGGCCAACCCTTGTTTACCACCGTGGAAAAAGGCATTTTCAGCGGCGTGATCGCGGGCGCCGGGTTCGCCGCGTATGGGCTGTATAGCGGGGTATTGTCACTGTGAGATTGGCGTATCAACCGCCCTACGACTGGGCGGCGATGCTGGGGTTCCTGTCGGCGCGGGCGATTACCGGGTTGGAAACCGTGGTCGCCGGCGTGTATCGACGCAGCATCAGTGTGGCAGGGCGCCATGGCTGGATCAGCGTCGAACCGGGGGCGGGGGATTGGCTGGAGGTGACGGTCGACTTTCCCGAGCCTGCCGCCATGCCTGAGATCGAGCGGCGCTTGCGCAGGATGTTTGATCTGGATGCCGTGCCTGAGGTAATCAACGCGCAATTGGCGCAGGACCCTCTGATGGCGCAACTGGTTGTGGCTCGCCCTGGCCTGCGGTTGCCTGGCACCTGGGATGGGTTGGAACTGGCGATTCGTGCAGTGCTGGGCCAGCAGATCACCGTGGTGGCGGCGATTCGCCTGGCGGGCAAGCTCGTGGCGCAGTATGGCCAGGCGCTGCCAACCCCGCACGCCGGTATTACCCACCTGTTTCCGACACCTGAAGTGCTGGCGGCGGCGGACCTTGCCACACTGGGCATGCCCAAGGCGCGGGGCCGCACCTTGTCTGGTGTGGCCCAGGCGCTGTTGGATGATCCTCAGCTTTTCGAACCCAAGGCCAGCCTCAAGGATGGCGTGGCACGGCTGGTGGCGTTGCCGGGGATTGGAGAGTGGACCGCGCAGTACATCGCCATGCGCCAGTTGCGCGAGGCGGATGCGTTTGCGCCGGGGGACATCGGGCTGATCAATGCTTTGGCGGCTTTGGAAGGTGGGCCAGTGTCGGCCCGGCAGTTATTGGCGCGGGCCGAGGCGTGGCGGCCGTTGAGGGCGTATGCGGCGCAGCATTTGTGGACAACCCTGTAGGAGCGAGCTTGCTCGCGAAAAACCTGAGAACGCCGCTGTGTATCAGGTTTCCCGCGTTATCGTTGGCGACCTTCGCGAGCAAGCTCGCTCCTACAGGGTATTAGTCACCACTGAGGCCGGTGCGAGCCCAGTTCCACCGCCGGTAAATCCCACTGCAACGGCGTGCCACTGATACTCAGCGGCGCCAGTAGCCGATGGGCCTGGCCCCAGGCTGTCTGCTCCACGACCAGGCCTTGGTCATTGATGTCTTCTTCGCGCAATGCCGCTTGCTGTGGCACTTGCCCGGCCTCCACCAGCAACTTCGCCGTGCGCGCCAACGACAAACGCGCCGACCCGCCGCGTCCGGATTCCAGGCGCTCGGTCAACGCCCGGATCGCACTGGCGGCCATCAAGTAGCCGGTGGCGTGATCCAGCGCTTGTACCGGTAGCGGCAGTGGTTTATCCGTCTGTTTCCAGGCCATGCCGGCCTCGGCAATCCCGCTGCTCATCTGCACCAGGCTGTCAAAGCCACGACGATTGCGCCATGGGCCGTTCCAACCGTAGGCGTTTAGGCTGACGTCGATCAGGCCGGGGGCGATGTGTTGCCGCTCGCCAAGGGTGTAACCCAGTTGCTCCAGGGCATCGGCGCGGTAGCCGTGGAACAGGATGTCGGCGTCCTTGAGCAATGCTTCGAACACCTGTCGGCCTTCCTGGCTCTTTAGGTCAAGACGGGCGCAGCGTTTACCCAACGTCATCTCCGGCACCACGCCAGGTTCGTTCCAGGTGGGCGAGTCGATGCGCAGTACGTCGGCGCCCAAGCCCGCGAGGAAACGACTGGCCACCGGGCCGGCTAGCACCCGGGTCAAATCCAGCACCTTGATGCCGGCCAGTGGGCGCGCTGCGGAACCGAGCCAGGGTTTGTCGATGCCGGGTTCGAAGACCTGGCGCTGGATCAACGCCTCGGCGTTCACTGCCAAGCCTTGAGGATGCTGCTGCCAGGCTTGCCAGCTACGCATCTGCGCCGCACAACCGCCCGCATCGACCACCGCCTGTTCCAGTTCGGCGGCTTTCCAGGTTGCGACTTTGCTCGTCATGGCTGCGCGATCAGCGGCAGGTCCCAATACCCGCTCGGCCGCTGCACGATGATGGGGCGCGTTGGTGTGCAAGCGAATCCAGCCATCGGCGCTGGCGTAGTCACCCGCTACCGGGTCCCACAACGGCGGCACTTGCCAACCCACGGGGCGAATCGACGAGGAGAACCACAACGAGGCCAGGCGCCGATCCACGCTGACACTGGGCAGGCGCCCGGTTTGTTGCTCAATCAACTGGGCGACGGCCTGGCCGGCGGCGCCGATGCTGGCGGCCGCCAAGTCAGTCACGGCAAAGGTCGAGGGCAAGGCACCGGCCTGTGTCTGGGGCAGTGGGGCGTGCGGTAGAGCGAGTGCGGCTTGGATGGGAGTCAGCAGGTCAGTCATCAAAGGCCCTCCGTAAGAGAAGGGCCACTATAGAAGATCATCCCGCTGGTGTGGCAACCCCAGGGATCAAGGGCAGTTCGATGCTGGCGATAAAACCGCCTTCGGGGTGGTTGGCCAGGATCAGGTTGCCGCCATGGCGCTCGGCAGCGCGACGGGCGATGGCCAAGCCCAGGCCATGGCCTTGGGCGGTTTGGCCGGGCGCACGGTAGAACGGCTCGCCCAATTGGCTCAGGTGCTCGGCTTCAACGCCGGGGCCGTGGTCGCGTACGCTGATCAGAATGCGCCCGCCTTGATGCTGGGCCTGCAATTCAATCGGTTGGCCAGCCGGGTTGAAGCGCTGGGCATTGCGCAGCAGGTTGTCCACGGCGCGTTCGATCATGGTCGGCCAGCCTTTGAGCTGCAAATCATTGGCAGTCGTCAGTTGCACCACTTGCTCGGGGGCACTGAGTTGGGCGTCCTTTTGCAGCGTTTTAAGCAACGGGTTGAGGTCGATGTCTTCGGCGCTGGCGTTGTCGGCGTCGACCCGTGCCAATACCAGGATTTCGCTGATCAAGGCTTCCAGGCGATCGCATTCGCGAGTCAGGCGCGGCCAGAGTTTTTCCCGTTCTTCGGGGCTGGCGCGTTCGGCCAGGGCCAGGGCGATACGCAAGCGCGCCAGGGGCGAGCGCAGTTCGTGGGAGACGTCGCGCAGCAACTGGCGCTGGCTGCCGATCAGGCTTTGCAAGCGCGCGCCCATGCGGTTGAAGTCGTTGGCCAGCACGCCGAACTCATCACGCCTGTTGGCCAGTTGCGCCAGGCTGTTCTGTTGATAGGTGGTTTGCCCCAGGTCATGCACTGCGCCGCGCAGACGGCTGAGCGGGCGGGTGATGGACAAGGTCACCAGCAGGCTGAACAGGGTCAGCACCACCAGGGTAATCGCCAATGCACTGAGCGGCCACAGCAGGCTGCTGCGGTGCCAGGCGTCCAGCTCCGGGTGAGGAATACGGTAAATCAGCAGGTAGGTATCGCCGGTTTTGGCGCTGGTGTACTCGGCGGTCAGGCGCCGCCAGGGCAGGTGGCCGTCCTGGCTGTCGTTCTGGCGGGCTTCGAAGGCGGCGGCGCGACGCGGGAAGGTGCCGCGCACCACCGGGTCGCCGCTTTCGTTAAGCACTTGCACGTCGATGTGGTACTGGCGTTTGCGCTGCTGCAACAAGTCCTGGGCGGCGTCTTCGCCCTGGGTTTCGTAGAGCTGCGTCCACTCCTGGGCCAGGTTGTTGAGCCCAGGGTGGCGGCTGAGAATCCAGGCGTCCTGGTTGAGCATGTGCCCAAGCAGGATCGATAACCCGGCAACCAGGGCGATGGCCAGCCAGAAACTCGCCAGGATACGCCAGAACAATGAACGCACAGGAAACCCTCAAACAGGAAAAGCCCAGCGGCGTGAACCACTGGGCTGGGGGTGAAGCTAGGCCATTATTGCGCTTTTTGCGCTTGCTGGGCTTTCCAGGCCTGGAACTCTTTCCATTCGGCGCGGCGCTCGGCTTGCTTCTTGACGATATCGTCGTACTTCTTCTGTTGGTCGGGCTTAAGCACCGCACGAATATCGGCCTGGGTTTTCTGCTTGCCGGCGGCGATTTCGTCCTGCATGGCCTTCTGGTCGGCGGCCGGGAGTTTGTCCAGGTACTTTTGGGTCAGGTCTTTGCGGGCGTGCCATTGGTCACCCATCAGCTTGCGGATCTGCTCACGCTGTTCCTTGCTCAAGTCCAGCTGGCTGAACGGGCCGCCTTTGCCACGCGGGCCGTGTTCACCGTGGCCTGGGCCACCCATCATGCGGCTTTCAGGCCCACCCATCGGGCCTGGGCCTTCCGGCATTGCCATGGCAACGGTGGGCAGGGCGGTGGCGAACATCAAAGCGATAAGGGTCTTGCGCATGGTGATTCTCCTGTCTCTATTCCGGTGAGTCCGGATGTGAGTAGGTTACGCAGAGCAAGGTCAGCGGCGGTCAGGGGAGGGTAAAGCTTCGGTAAAGACGGGGTTGATAGGCACTGACAAAACCCGGTCTCTGTAGGAGCGAGCTTGCTCGCGAAGAACGTATAGGCACCGCGTTTAATCAGGATGCCTGCGTTATCGTTGGCGTTTTTCGCGAGCAAGCTCGCTCCTACAGGGGGCTGTATTGTGTTTAGAGGCTGTAGTAGTAACCACGGCTACGCAACGCCACGATCCGTGGCCGGCCATCGGGGTGTGGGCCGATCTTTTTGCGCAGGTTGCTGACGTGCATGTCCAGGCTGCGGTCATACAGGGTCAGCTTGCGGCCCAGGGCGATCTGCGCCAGTTCCTGTTTGTCCAGGGGCTCGCCCGGTTGGCGCAGCAGGGCTTCGAGCAGGCGGCTTTCGGAGACGGTGAGGGCGAACTCCTGTTCATCGATGCTGACCACGCCGCGCACCGGGCTGAAGCACAGGTCGCCCAGTTCCAGTTGGGTCGACACCGCGGCCGGGTGGCTGCGGCGTAATACGGCGCGTAGGCGCGCCGTCAGCTCACGCGGGTCGCAGGGCTTGGCCAGGTAGTCGTCGGCGCCCAGTTCCAGGCCGAGGATGCGGTCCAGGGGTTCGCCTCGGGCCGAGAGCATCAGCACCGGCAGCTCCGGGTGGTCGTTGCGCAATTGCTTGAGCAGCTCCAGGCCGCTGCCGTCGGGCAGCATCACGTCGAGCACGACGGCCGCAGGCGCACTGTCGGCCAAGGCTTTACGGGCGCTCAAGCCATCGTGGCAGGCGCGCACCTGGAAACCTTCCTGGCTCAGCCAACTGGTCAGCAGCTCACAGAGCTCCTGGTCATCATCTATCAGTAACAGCTCGCTCATGACTCACTCAATTTAGCCATTGTCGGCGGCGAAGGCCCCACCGGTGACGCCGTGAGCCATTATGAGTACGCCGAAACGATTAGGTTCGACGCAGCCGGGCTCAAGGCAAGACTTGCTTGAACGGCTTGATCACCACATCGGCGTAGACGCCTGCTGCAACGTAAGGGTCTGCCTTGGCCCAGGCCTCGGCGTCGGCCAGGGAGGCGAACTCGGCCACGATCAGGCTGCCGGTGAACCCGGCGTCGCCCGGGTCATTGCTGTCGACGGCCGGGTGCGGGCCGGCCAGTACGATGCGGCCTTCGGCTTGCAGCTGTTTGAGGCGCTCGACGTGGGCCGGGCGTACGCTCAGGCGTTTTTCCAGCGAGTGGGCAACGTCGGTGGCAATGATGGCGTAGAGCATGTCAGTCCTCGGTTTTTGGTGTGGTAGCTGCGGTGTCATGCAGGTGACGCGACAGGTAGATACCCTGGCCGATCAAAAACAATACGGTCATGCCCAGGCTGCCGAACACTTTGAAGTCGACCCAGTAGTCCTGGAAGGTAAAGGCCACGAACAGGTTGGCGGCACCGCAGAACAGGAAAAACACGATCCAGGCCACGTTCAGGCGTACCCACACCGGCTCCGGCAAGGTCAGCGCGTGCCCCATGATCCGCTTGATCAGCAGGCGGTCACCGATGAAGTGGCTGCCGATAAACACCAGGGCGAACAGCCAGTTCACCACCGGGGCTTTCCATTTGAGGAACGTTTCGCTGTGGAAGGCCAGGGTCAGGCCGCCGAATACCAGGCAGGCGATAAGCGTGAGCCATTGGCTTTTTTCCAGCTTGCGCTGGGAGATGAAGATGGCGCCGTAGACCACGATGGAGCTGACGATCAGTACGGCGGTGGCGCTGTAGATGCCCCCGAACGATAGCTCGTGGCCGGCGATTTCGATGACCCTGGGGTCGAGTTTGGTAACGATGAAAAACAGCAACAGCGGGATGAAGTCGATGAATTGTTTCACAGTAAGAGCCAGAAGCTGGATGTGGCGGCATAATAACAAACATCCTTGGTTGCGATAGCGCCAGCTGACTTGAGGTTACACACTCCCGTGAATGTTGATTTGCACTGCCACAGCACGGCCTCCGACGGCGCCCTGGCGCCCGCGGTACTGGTTGCGCGTGCGTTTGAAAAAGGCGTGCGAGTTTTGGCATTGACCGACCACGACACCCTCGAAGGCCTCGATGAAGCCCGCCAGGCCGCGCATTCCCTGGGCATGCAGCTGGTCAATGGCGTGGAATTGTCCTGCACCTGGGGCGGGGCCACCATCCATGTGCTGGGCTACGGTTTTGATCAAAAGGCCCCACCCTTGGTGGCGGCTATTGCCCAATTGCACGATGGCCGCTGGCTGCGGTCCGAAGAAATAAGCCGCAAGCTCAGCCTTAAAGGCATGCCGGGTGCCCTAGATGGCGCCCGGGCTATCCAGCAAGAGCTGGGCGACAGCGGCAACGCACCGGCCCGTCCGCACTTTGCCGACTGGATGGTGCGTGAAGGCTATGTGAAGGATCGCGCCGAAGCCTTTCGCAAATGGCTGGGCGCCGGCAAGTTGGGCGACGTGAAGCTGCATTGGCCGACCCTGGAAGACACCGTCCAGACCCTGCGGGACTCCGGGGCCTGGGTGAGCCTGGCGCACCCCTGGCATTACGATTTCACCCGCAGCAAGCGCCGCAAGCTGATCAGCGACTATATTGGAGCGGGTGGCCACGCCATCGAGGTGGTCAACGGGCATCAACCCGCCGAACAGGTCGGCAGCCTGGCGATCCTTGCCCGCGAATTTGGTCTGCTGGTCAGTGCCGGCAGTGACTTTCATGGCCCAGGCGGCTGGTCCGAGATTGGCGAGTATCGCCAGGTTCCGGAAGATCTGCCGCTGTTGTGGGGGCGATTCAAGCATGACCCCATTATTGCCACCGTCTGAACAGGTAGAGTACGTGAGCCAATTCTTCCAGATTCATCCGGAAAACCCTCAGGCGCGCCTGATCAAGCAGGCCGTGGAGATCATCCGTGCCGGTGGGGTAGTGATCTACCCGACGGATTCTTCCTATGCCATTGGCTGCCAGATCGGCGACAAGGGCGCGGTCGAGCGGGTAAGACGCTTGCGCCAGCTGGACGACAAGCACAACTTTGCGCTGATCTGCAGCGACTTGTCCCAGCTTGGTCTGTTTGCGAAGGTCGACACCGGTACGTTCCGCCTGCTCAAGGCCCATACGCCGGGGCCCTACACGTTCATTCTCAACGCCACCCGCGAAGTGCCGCGCCTGTTGCTGCACCCCAAGAAACGCACCATCGGCCTGCGCGTGCCGGAACACCCGATTGCCCTGGCGCTGCTGGCCGAGTTGGGCGAACCGCTGATGAGCGTGTCGTTGATCCTGCCCGGCGAAACCGAGCCGTTGTACGACCCTTACGAAATGCGCCGTTTGCTGGAAAAACACGTCGACCTGATCATCGACGGCGGCTACGGCGGCAATAAGGCCTCCACGGTGATCAACCTGGCCGACGGTGAGCCAGAAGTGGTGCGTGTGGGTTGTGGCGACCCGGCTCCGTTCATGGTCGAGGCCTGAATGTCGGCCGTGGAAACCGCTGATCCCCAGGCCGGCGCCCAGCAGGAACTGCCGTTTGCCATGGTGTACGGCCAGGCGGTCATGGAAATGCCCCTGGACCTGTACATCCCGCCGGACGCCCTTGAGGTATTCCTTGAAGCCTTCGAAGGCCCGCTGGACTTGCTGCTGTACCTGATCCGCAAGCAGAACATCAATATCCTCGACATTCCGGTGGCAGAAATCACCCGCCAGTACATGGGCTATGTGGAGCTGATGCAGTCGGTGCGCCTGGAACTGGCCGCCGAGTACCTGGTGATGGCGGCCATGCTCGCCGAGATCAAGTCGCGCATGCTGTTGCCGCGCTCGGAGACGGTGGAAGCCGAAGAGGATGACCCACGCGCTGAGCTGATCCGCCGCCTGCAAGAGTACGAACGCTTCAAGGCTGCCGCCGAAGGCATCGACGGCCTGAGCCGTGTGGGCCGTGATGTGGTGGTGCCCAAGCTCGACGCCCCCGAGGCGCGCGCGCGCAAGTTGCTGCCAGACGTGAGCCTGGAAGAATTGCTGATGTCCATGGCCGAAGTCCTGCGCCGTGGCGATATGTTTGAGAGCCACCAGGTCAGCCGTGAAGCGCTGTCTACCCGCGAGCGCATGAGCGATGTGCTGGAGCGCCTCAAGGGCGGTGGGTTTGTGCCCTTTGTCGAGCTGTTCACCGCCGAAGAAGGGCGCCTGGGCGTGGTGGTGACCTTTATGGCGATCCTTGAGCTGGTCAAGGAGTCCTTGGTCGAGCTGGTGCAGAATGAGCCTTTTGCGGCTATCCACGTGCGGGCGCGAGCCGAATAACGAGCTGAATCGATGAATCTGACTGAACCCCGCGAACTGGCCCCTTTGCTGGAGGCCTTTCTCCTTGCCTCGGGTAAACCGCAATCTTTGGAGCGCCTGTTCGAGCTTTTCGAAGAAGCCGAACGCCCGGAGCCACCGGTCTTCAAGAAGGCCTTGGAGATCCTGCGCAAGTCCTGCGAGGGGCGTGCCTTTGAACTGCGCGAAGTGGCGTCGGGTTACCGCCTGCAGATCCGTGAGAAGTTTTCGCCGTGGGTCGGGCGGTTGTGGGAAGAGCGCCCGCAGCGCTATTCCCGGGCGATGCTGGAGACCATGGCGCTGATCGCCTATCGCCAGCCCATCACCCGGGGCGAGATCGAAGACGTGCGTGGCGTGGCGGTGAACAGCAATATCGTCAAGACCCTGCTGGAGCGCGAGTGGATCCGCATCGTCGGCTACCGCGACGTGCCGGGCAAACCGGCGATGTTCGCCACCACCAAGGTGTTCCTCGATCACTTCAACCTGAAAAACCTCGACGATCTGCCGCCCCTGGCCGAGCTGCGGGAAATGGAAGCCGAGCCGGTGCTCGACTTCGATGACGCGCCGGTGCCGCAAAGCCTGCAGGAACTGGCCGACGCCAGCGCCGAGCCGGAGGAGCCCAAGGACGAGACCAGTTTCCATACGTTGTTGCTGGAGCTGGACGACATGGAGCAGGGCATCAAGACCGACTTCGACGATTTGCTGCGTGATGGTGCGGCAGAGCCAGAAACCCAGGTGAACGTTGAGTCCGCGCCTGAGGTCGAAGCCGAAGACGATGTGCTTGGCGTGGCCCAAGCCCGGGAAAAGCTCCTGGCCGCCGTCGCCGCCCTCGAACAGCCGCCCCTGAGTGACGAAGAAGACGAAGCCCGGGCGCTGGCCGAGGCCATCGAGAACGAACGTCGTCAGCTCGAAGACTGACCCGGTATTTCCAAACACCGCAATACCCCATGTGGGAGCGGGCTTGCTCGCGAATGCGGTGTATCAGCTTGCAGATACATTGACTGAACCACCGCATTCGCGAGCAAGCCCGCTCCCACATTTAATCAGCGTCGGCAGGGGAAGTGTATGAGCTCGACCAAAGACCCGTGCATCAGCATCTGCAAATTCAACGACGACATCTGCGTCGGCTGTGGCCGCAGCAAGCGTGAAATCCGTGCCTGGAAGAAACTCGACAAAGCCGACAAGCGCACGGTTCTGGCCGAAGCCGAGCTGCGATTGCTGGCCCTGGGGGCCACCGGTCGGCGGAAAAGCAAATGAGCTGGGCGTTATCGGCTAGTCTGTGATGCGCAACACGCGCCATGCGCGTATGATTCGCGACCCCTTGCCGACCTATTCGGCCAAGGCCCAGCTTTCAATACCCTTCAGGCCACGCCTGAATCGACCCACCGGGAGGTGCTTACGATGAATGACCAAGACCAGAAAGACCAGGAAATCGGCCCAGCAGGCGAAAAACTGCAAAAGGTGCTGGCGCGTATCGGCGTGGGCTCGCGCCGCGACGTGGAAGCCTGGATCACCCAGAAGCGCATCAAGGTCAACGGCGTTGAGGCCACCCTCGGCCAGCGCGTCGACCTGCACGATGCGATCACCATTGATGGCAAGGTCATCAAGCGTGAAGAGGCCGCCGAATCGGTGCGCCGCGTGATCATGTACAACAAGCCCGACGGCGAGATCTGCACCCGTGACGACCCGGAAGGCCGTCCGACCGTGTTCGACAAGATGCCCAAGCCTAAAGAAGGCCGCTGGATCAACATCGGCCGCCTGGACATCAACACCACCGGCTTGCTGATGTTCACCACTGACGGTGAGTTGGCCAACCGCCTGATGCACCCGTCCTACGAGATGGACCGTGAATACGCCGTGCGTGTGCGTGGTGAAGTCGATGACGAGATGATCGAGCGCCTCAAGGCGGGCGTTGTGCTCGAAGACGGCCCCGCCAAGTTCACCGACATCAAGCAGGCGCCGGGTGGCGAAGGTTTCAACCACTGGTACCACTGCGTAGTGATGGAAGGCCGTAACCGTGAAGTGCGTCGCCTGTGGGAGTCCCAGGGCCTGGTGGTCAGCCGCCTCAAGCGCGTGCGTTTTGGCCCGGTGTTCCTGAACTCCGACCTGCCGATGGGCCGCTGGCGCGAAATGAGCCAGTACGAAGTCGATATCCTCAGCGCCGAAGTGGGCCTGACGCCGGTTGCCATGCCGCAGATGAACGCCAAGAGCAAAGACAAGCTTGAGCGCATGCAGCGTAAATCGTCGCGCCCGGTGCCACGTACCGAACGTGTTGCCCGCACCCTGCGCCCTGCGCTGGATGCACCGGCCACCGGCGGTCGTATCTCGCGTCAGCCGCACATTGAAGGCGAGCGCCGCCCCACCGCGCCAGCGCGTCAAGAAGGTGAGCGTGCGCCACGTACGCCGCGTCCTGCGCCGGCGGGTGGGCGCAGCAACCGTGGCGAAGCGGATCGCCCGGCCGACAACGCCAGCACCAAGCGTCCAGCCAAGCCAGCGGCGAACAAGCGTCCTGGCCCGAAACTGGTCGCGGACGAGCCGTCGGGCAAGCGCCGTGGCGCCCCGGCCGGTTCCGGCCAGCGCCCTGGTTTTGGTCGCAAGAAGCCGCAGTGATGCGTTAAGCGCTGCACAAAAACGCCAACCCTAAGGTTGGCGTTTTTTTTATCTCAACTTTGGTAACCCAGTTCAATGTGGGAGCGGGCTTGCTCGCGAAGGCGGTGAGTCAGTCGATGTATGTGTCAACTGATACACCGCCTTCGCGAGCAAGCCCGCTCCCACATTTGAAGCTTCATTTGTTTCGAAAGGGGGCTTAGAAGGCAAAGGCGCCATCAAACACCGGCTTGTCATCCAGCGCCAACACCCCGCTGGCGAAGATCAGGTCCAGGTGATGGCTGCCCTTCTGCCCGCCACCCAAGCCCAGGTGCAACCCGCAATGGCGCTCTTCAAACCCGGCATTGCGCGCATACAGGTCCTTGACCCCTTCATTGGTACCAATCCCCAACTCCTCCACACGACGGTTGGACGGGTTGGCATTCAGGTACTTGTTGAAATCATCCGCCAGCCCCGGCACATCACTGGCCACGCTGCAAACGGTGGAGTTTTCGATCCATAACTCCAGCGGCGATTGCAGCACGCCGTATTTGCGCGCAAAGGGGATGGTGCTGAGGAAGGTGCCGACAAACCGCACCTGGCCGTTGATGGCTTCGCTGTGGGTGGCGATTTCGCCGGGGGCCAGGTCGTGGTTGCCGACGCCGTTGATATTGGTCCACTTCTTGATGCTGCTCATCGGCGCTTCCAGGCGCGAACCGTGTTTGTCGGTGAAGCTCAGCACGTGGGCCTGGGCCATGCGCCGGATCAGCGTGGCGTTGAGGTCGGCGATGCGTTGGGGCTCGACGCTGAAGGTGTCGTAGAAATAGTCGCCGTAATCCTTGAACAGCAGGGATTTTTTCCAGTGTTCGGCCATCACGCCTTGCAGGGCGCGGATAAAGTCCGGGCCTTCGGCGCGTGGGTTGGGCAGCGTGGAGGAGTCGTAGAGAAACAGGTACAGGTCACAGGTTTGAATGGCCTGGGCCAGGGTGTCGCTGGGCGCCAGGTCCAGGCGTTGCAGTTGGAAGTTGAAGCGGGCGGCGCTGCCGTGGGTGATCGCCTGGGCGATGGCGTCATAGCGCGCGGTATGGCCCAGCAACACGGTGGGGCGGTTCAGGCCGTTGAGGGCCGGGTGGTGCGCAAGGTAGTAGAGAAAGTGTTCGACGGCGCGGGCCTTGTCCATGACGGGTGTCCTTCTGTGCCTTGGGTAAGGGGGCAGGCGCCGTGCACAGCGCCTGCCGGATGCCTGCCGGGTATTAGAAAGGCCACATCGCGGTGCCAAAAGGCACAACGGCATCGGCTTGCATCATTTCAACGGCGGCCTCATGGGTCGGCGCTTCAAACCAATCGTCGAGTTGCAGTTCGGTTTCCAGGTCGTTTTCCAGTGCTTGCATGGTGTATCTCCTAGAGGACGTTGATTGAGAACGGCTCACCCACGGGCTTCGCGGGCAAGTGCAAAGAACCTAGAAGAGAGTGTTTCGAAATGCAAAAAATTTATTGACACGGTTTCATTTGGATTTTTTCTTCTGTTTTTTGGCGGATTTTTTTATTCAGGCAAAACAGTGCATTGGCTGAAGCGATTCTTCAGACGCTGCTTACCGACAGAATTCCGTTGAGGGCTGCCGAAGTCTGGCTGTAACGCAGGTTTTCCGGGGTGTAACGACAGCTTTACGCAAATGTCCTGGCTTTGTTGGGGGTTGCGCTGATGTAAGCATTAGCTGACAGAATCGCCTGTGCACTTTCCCGGTGCGTGCCGAAGCTGTCGAGCGGTGTACAATGCGCCGCGTTTTACTGTGACCCCCCTTGCGTACCCACGCAAAAGGCCAAGACCTCAGGGTTTGATCCCCCTGATCACTCCGCCTGGCCACGAGCCGGACGGGTTCGATTTCGTCACAGATAAAAACAAACAGGTGACGCATGACCATTAGAAAGACGCTGTACTCCTGGTGCCTGCGCTGGGGTTTGAGCGGCGCTGCTTGAGTCGGTAATTCAAGGCAGCAACCTGCATTCAACTCTTCAAACCTTGCGTGAGACCCTTTTCATGAGTGGACCCCATTCTTCTTCAGGCGAGCTGAAACGCGGCCTGAAAAACCGGCATATCCAGTTGATCGCCCTCGGTGGCGCCATCGGCACCGGCCTGTTCCTGGGCTCGGCCGGGGTGCTCAAATCCGCCGGCCCGTCGATGATCCTGGGCTATGCCATCTGCGGCTTTATCGCCTTCATGATCATGCGCCAGCTTGGCGAAATGATTGTCGAGGAGCCGGTTGCTGGCTCTTTCAGCCACTTTGCCCACAAGTACTGGGGCGGTTTCGCCGGCTTTTTGTCGGGCTGGAACTGCTGGATTCTGTACATCCTGGTGGGTATGTCGGAGCTGACGGCCGTCGGCAAGTACGTGCACTACTGGTGGCCCGAGATCCCGACCTGGGTCTCGGCGGCGGCGTTCTTCGTGCTGATCAACGCGATCAACCTGGCCAACGTCAAAGTCTTCGGTGAGGCCGAGTTCTGGTTTGCCATCATCAAGGTGGTGGCGATCGTCGGCATGATTGCACTGGGCAGCTACCTGCTGGTCAGCGGCAGCGGCGGCCCACAAGCCTCGGTCAGCAACCTGTGGGAGCATGGTGGTTTCTTCCCCCATGGCGTCGGCGGTTTGGTGATGGCCATGGCGATCATCATGTTCTCCTTCGGCGGCCTGGAAATGCTCGGCTTTACCGCTGCCGAAGCCGACCAGCCACGTACCGTGATCCCCAAGGCGATCAATCAGGTGATCTACCGCATCCTGATTTTCTACATCGGTGCCCTGGTGGTACTGCTGTCGCTCACACCATGGGACAGCCTCTTGGCGACCCTCAACGCCTCCGGCGATGCCTACAGCGGTAGCCCGTTCGTGCAGGTGTTCTCGATGCTGGGCAGTAACACGGCCGCGCATATCCTCAACTTCGTGGTGCTGACGGCCGCGCTGTCGGTGTACAACAGCGGCACCTACTGCAACAGCCGCATGCTCTTGGGCATGGCCGAGCAGGGCGACGCGCCCAAGGCGCTGGCGAAGATCGACAAGCGCGGCGTGCCGGTGCGTTCGATCCTGGCCTCGGCGGCGATCACCCTGGTGGCGGTGCTGATGAACTACCTGATGCCCCATGACGCGCTGGAACTGCTGATGTCGCTGGTGGTGGCCACGTTGGTGATCAACTGGGCGATGATCAGCTTCTCCCACTTCAAGTTCCGCCAGCACATGAACCGCATCGGCCAGGTGCCGCTGTTCAAGGCGCTGTGGTACCCGTATGGCAACATCATCTGTGTAGCGTTCGTGGTGTTTATCCTGGGCACCATGTTGATGATTCCAGGCATTGACCGCTCGGTGTACGCGATCCCGGTGTGGGTGGCGTTCATGGGCGTTTGTTACTGGGTCAAGAACAGGCGGGCGCAGCAGTCCGTCGCAGTCCAAGCCTTGACGGCGAAGTAAGGCCGTATACTGCGCTAAATGTGGGAGCGGGCTTGTGTGGGAGCTGGCTTGCCTGCGATAGCATCACCGCGGTGTACCTGTTACACCTCGGTGCCTGCATCGCGGGCAAGCCCGACTCCCACACAAGCCCGCTCCCACATTTTTGACCGCGCTCGGCTTGAGGGGGCGTATCTCTAAGCTCTCCTAACAAGGCTCGCGCTTTCCATGCTGGTGATTTCCAACAACGTACACTTGCCCGATGCCGAGATCGAGCTGACCGCCATTCGTGCCCAAGGTGCCGGTGGGCAGAACGTCAATAAAGTGTCGAGTGCGGTGCACCTGCGGTTTGATATTCCGGCCTCGTCGTTGCCAGAGTTCTACAAGGAGCGCCTGCTGGCGTTGCGCGACAGCCGGATCACCAGCGAAGGCGTGCTGGTGCTCAAGGCCCAGCAATATCGCACCCAGGAGCAGAACCGCGCCGATGCGCTGGAGCGCCTGGTGGAGTTGATCCAGAGCGCTACCAAGGTCGAGAAAAAGCGCCGTCCGACCAAGCCTACCCTGGGCTCGAAGAAACGCCGCCTGGAGTCCAAGACCAAGCGCGGCAGCATCAAGGCCGGGCGCGGCAAGGTCGACTTCTAGGCGTCGCGTGTTTCCCGGGCCTTGGGCGCCTGGCGGTACAGGTAGACGCTCAGCAGCAAACCGGCGAAAGCGGCGAGGGCGGCGAACAGGAAGATCGAGGCAAAGCCAAAGCCTGCCGCCACGGCGCCCGCCAGTGGCCCGGTGATGCCCAGGGACAAATCAATAAACAGCGAATAGGCGCCCACCGCCGAGCCACGGCTGGAAGCCGGCACCAGGTTGACCGCCTCTACCCCCAACGCCGGGAACACCAGGGAAAAGCCGAAACCGCTCAACGCCGCACCCGCCAACGCCAGCTGGGCATCCGGCGCCAGCCACAGCAACAGCAGGCCCAGCACTTCCACCGACAGGCAAGCGATGGCGACGCGAAACCCGCCAATGCGGTTGATCAAATTGCCAAACAGCAAACGCGCGCCGATAAAACTGGCACCGAACAGGCTCAAGGCCCACACCGCGTTATCCCAGTGCTGGGTGCTGTAATACAGCGTGATAAAGGTGGCGATGGTGCCAAAGCCGATGGAGCCCAGCGCCAGCGCGCAACCATGGGGCAGCACGCGGCCCAGCACATTCATGAACGGCAAACGGACGCCGGGTACAATCGGCGCGGCTTGTTTTTTCCAGGCCAACAGCACGCCCAGCACGGCCAATAGAATGATGCTGACGCCCATGCTCCACAGCCCCAACTGGCTGACCAGCAGCACCCCCAACGGCGCACCGACCGCCAGCGCGCCGTAGCTGGCGATGCCGTTCCAGGAAATAACCTTGGCCGTGTTCGCCGCGCCGACACGGCCGATACCCCAGCCAATCGCGCCTGAACCCACCAGGCTTTCAGCACTGCCCAGCACCAGCCGACCGATCAGCAGGCAGCCGAGGCTGAAGGCCGGCAGGCTGGAAAACCACGCCGCCAGCAACATGAACACCCCGCTCAAACCGCAGCCCACCAGGCCGATCAGCACGGCGCGCTTGCTGCCCAGGTTGTCGATGATCTTGCCGGCATAGGGGCGGCTCAGCAGGGTTGCCAGGTATTGCACGCTGATGACCAGCCCGGCGATGACGGCGCCATAGCCCAGTTGGCTATGCACATAACCGGGCAATACGGCCAGGGGGATGCCGATATTCAGGTAGCCGATGAAGGTAAACAGCACGATGGAAACGACTTGCAGCGTGACCGCCATGGGGCGCTGGGTATCTGGCATGGGAGAGATCCACTGTCGCAGCAGGTAAAGATAGGCTGCTAATGATACCGGCGCGCAGGCCGGGCAGGGCGGCAAAAATGTAAAACGTCAGATCTAAAGAAGATCAAGCTTGCGTGGGGGCCAGCAATTGGGTGGTCACCAGGGCCGCCAGGGCGTTTTCCTGAGTGCCAAAGCGCTTGAGCAGTGCCGCTTGCTTGTCGGCACTGAGGCGGTTCCAGACTTCGACCATCTGCAAGGCAGCGTCGAGTACAGCGGCGTCCGGCGTGTCGGAAGGGGAAGTGGTCATAGGGAAGGTCTCGGATGATTCAGGCAGTGTGGAAAGCGCTCAAAGGCGCGCTTTCCACACGGTCTGGTACGGCGTCAGTCCCGGCTTTCGCGCTCGACTGGTTTTGCTTCTTTGGCCTCAGGCTGCTTGTCGCTGGCCTGCTGCGGTGTTGGCTGCTCAGTTGGGTGCAGGCTTGGGAAGGGGAGATTAGGTATCTCGTGCATCGTGGTCGCTCCTCGCAAGGTCTGTTTTTTCAATCGCAGGTGATTCCGCGCTCTCAAAAAGCCTTGGCAGGATACAGCACCGTAAATGACAAAAAGACTTTTATCTCGACTGTCTCGTTCATTTTTCTCCTAAAAGACTGTAGGAGCGAGCTTGCTCGCGAAAAGCGTCAACGATAACGCAGTGCGTCAGGTAGCCAGCGGTGTCTGTGGGTGCTTCGCGAGCGAGCTCGCTCCTACAAGGGATTTAGAACGGCACCTTGCCCAGGATCATGTCGCGGTACATCACAAAATCCCCCAGCAAGCTGTAAAACGGGTGCTGAAAGGTGGCGGGGCGGTTCTTTTCGAAGAAGAAGTGGCCTATCCAGGCAAAGCTGTAGCCCGCGAGCGGCAACGCCAGCAGCAGGACCAATGAGCCTCTGCCGATGGCATAGGCGAGAATGCCGATCACCAGGGTGGTGCCGATAAAGTGCAGGCGCCGACAGGTGCTGTTGCCATGCTCGGCCAGGTAGTACGGGTAGAACTCGGCAAAACTGTTGAATTTCTTGATGTTTTCCACGGTCACCGGTCCTCTGGTTGTTGTGCCGCCAACAGGTGCGCGGCGGGGAGCTTATTTGAGTCTAGAGTGAACAGTGCTAACAGCCAGTGACAATAGATGCCACTTTAGTATCCTTGGAGATAGGTGCGTAAATAGCGGGCTGTAGAGGCAATGTTGTCATAACCCTGGCATTACCCCCGAAAAGAGCCTCTGCCTTACTGCCTGCCCCGGTGTCCGCCGACGGCATCCAGCGACCATAAATCCTTGCGATCATGGTCCAGTCTTTGTGCCCCATCTGGCTCGCCACCCACATTGGATGCTCCCCCGCAGAAAGCATCATAGAGGCGTAGGTGTGACGAGTTTGGTATGGGCGCCGGTAGCGAACTCCTGACTTCTTCATGGCCGGCAGCCAAAGTATTTTACGGATGCGGCCAGACTCTTCCCATGGCTCCCTGACTTGGCGGTTGACTTCGACACGCGGTGCCATCGGCCGGCGTTGTCTTTGATTCGGTGGGTGGTCATGGCTGGGCCTCTACGGTAATTGCGTGAGCCTTAAAGTCCTCTCTGCCGGTTTCGATGTGGGAAAGGTTGCCTCGCTCATTGGTGCGGAACATGCCCAGCGGTAGGTAGATACGCTCGAACTGGTCATGCCATTTCCCGTACTCTGTTGGCCCTTCGGTCTTGTAGCTTACGGGGCCGCACGCGCTGCAAAGGCGCTTGCCTTCACGTTCTGGCGCATACGCCCAGTCGAAACAGTCAGCCATGTAAACGAAATCCTGGCATGCCAGCGCTGTGTTCTCACAGCAACCGCATACCTCACATTGAAACAGACTCATGCCTTCCTACCAGCTTCACGCTGTGCTTTGTTCCAGCCGGCTGCCCAGCGATGGTTAGAGACGGGTGATTTATCCCCGTCGAATGGGTTTTCTTTGGGGCCGATACCCTTGATGAAGGCCAGGAAGCCCTGCTCAAACGGGGTAATGCTCCGGCCGTGCAGCTCAGCAATGGCCATGGCGTTCCACCTCAATGCGCTTCTGAATCCCCACCCGGTAGCTCTCCGGCCGTTCCGCCGCAGTGCGCTCGATGTTCTCAAGTACACGACCAGCACCACCCAGGATCGGGTCAATCTGCCGCCCGGCTTTGATCAGCTCATCAGCCAGGTTCCAGCCTTCGATTTCTTCAATGCGAGACATGGGAGGTTCCTTGCCGCGCTGGGCGGCAGAAGGTGGGTTAATCCATTTGGTACCAGACGCCGCAGTCGATGCCCTCGGCAGTCAGCGACTTGTACATCGCCTGCACGCCGGCGTAGCGCCGGTTACCCTGGCCATCGAGGGCGCGCTGAGGTGAAAGGCGCGAGCGTGGTAGGTGCTCGCCGACTGCATCCAGCCTTGAAGGCCGGCATCGTGCAGGGTCTTTTCCCGAAGGAGACCGACGCGGAGATAGACCCGGTCGAGATTGGCGCTACCGCCGTCATCCGGAGCAGCTTTTGCCGACGCCTTGCCGGATTCAATGGCGCGCGAGACTGCGGCGACCAAGTCAGGCAACTGATCTTTTTTCATGCGTGCATACCTCGCCCGCCGCTCACCGGCAGGCATGTAGGGGGATTGGGGTTAGTCGCCGCAGAAGCAGTCGATGTCTTCGGCGAGATAGTCGAAGTCGAAGTCGGTTTGCCTGGAGCGTTGCTCCGCTGACCAGCCCATCGTTTTGTAATCTGCTCGGTCTTGGCGGAATACCTGACCGAAGCGTTCTTCGGTGCCCGACCACCAGATCACCCGGGACGGGTCGTCGATGATTGTCTTGATCAGCTTTCCTTCGCTTTTCTTCCAGCACAGGTCGCAGTTTCCGAAGTCTGAATCCATGCCAAGATCGAACGGCTGGGCATTCCAGAATTCCGCGACGTCCTCCTTCGTGATGCCTGCGGTGTAAGAGGGGCAAAGGTTGTCCCATCGTGTGCCGCCGCGGGCGTTGGCAGCCATCATGCGGTGATAGCGCTTAGGCTCGTCGTAGCGGATGCCGACAACGCAGTCCCACTCGTCGTAGCCCAGGGCGCGCATGTGCTTCTCGCCGATTTTCACCTTCAGGTACGCCGTGCACATGTTGTTCGAGAAGTTCGGCAACACCGGCGGAAGGTTCTTGACGTCTTTTCGGTATGCCGCGTAGTACTCGAGCATCATCGTGAAGGGCTCACCATTGCGGCTGGCCGTCTCGAAATTCACCAGCTTGTACCACGGCGCATCGTCAGGCTGGCCGTACACTCGGCACCACTCCATCCAGACAATGCCGACGCTCCATCGCTTGTCTATCTGATCAATGAACACCAACGTTTTTTCGCTCTCCTTGCCGGTATTCTGGAAGAAGGCGTGAACATCAGCAGGGAGCTTTCCGCCGTGGGCGTCGAGGATCTTGCGTAGCATCTGCCCGCTGGTTCGGCCTCCGGAGACGCCGATCTGGGCCGGGCCGGTGATCAGGAAGGGATTCATGGCCTCGGCCCCTTGTAGATGAAGACGTAGGCGAACCAGAGGGTGGCGATCATGGCGTCACCCGGCGGAAGGAAACCACCCAGACCCACGGGTTGGCGCCCCAGTCGCCGCCGACGGACGACCAGAGCAGCTCGAACGATTTGCGCGGATCAGCGCTGTACGTATCAATCCCCTCGACGTGCCACCAATCACCCAGTTCGGCATGATCGGTGTAGAGCCGCACGCCCTCAGCCTTGGCTTGCTCCTCGGTGATGTCCTGCAACCGCTCGACGCTTACGTCGGTGATCTCCAGCAGGATGCGGCTGGCCCAGCGCGGCATGTGTATAGAGGGGCGGCCTTTGCCTGGCGCGATCATCGAGCATCCTGTCTGCCGGACCGCCCCATCTGCCGGGTACTGGATCGGCTCGCCTTGGCTCAGGTCTCGCGGCGCTACCGCATCAACCTGTGCGTCTGCCGCCCAGGTCTCGCGCACCCACAGCCGGTCGCCCGGATTTCCGTAGGGGCAGTCTTTAGAGATTCATGATCACTACTTGCCAACGACTACCGGTGACACTTCTTCTCCGGCTCCCGCTGTTCCTGATTCTGTGTGGCAATCCAATACAACCCCTAACTCAGACGTGCCTGAGGGCGGGATGTTTCTCGTGGTGTCGGGCGAAGAAAATGAAATTTACGAGGTGTGGAAAAAAGAATCCGGCGCAGCTGTAGACACCGGCAAGCGAGCACTAACCGCTCAGTCAATTGATGAAGCCCTGGCTTCTGCAGAAGCGAGCGCCGATGAGGCGGCTGCCTCTGCTGCCTCTGCGTCGGCGGAATCTGCGAGATTCCTCCTTCCATCCGCCACCGCACCCTTGGTGCGCGATGACGGCGATCCTTTGCAGGACGGTGATCAGTATCAGAACACGACCGACAACCTGAGCTACTCCCGCGTGGGTGGCGCTTGGGTGCCACTGAACGAAGGCGTGCAGCAACTGATACTGGATATGGGGAACACCTTAGACCCGCTAAAGGGTGCGGCGCTAACAGGTAGAGGTGTTGTTGCGCTGGAATCTGTCAAGGATCTTGCCAGCCAGAAGAAGGACTCCAGCTTAATTTTCTATTTGAAGAGCTGGCACGCAGGGCTTGGCACAGGCGGCGGGACGCTCGTATGGTCGCCGACCGTATTGAAGTCCAAGCACGACGGGGTACGCATATTCAGCCCCACAGTTCCTACAGCTGGAATTACCGCAGCAGACCAAAATACTGTTGTCAGTTATATGAATTCCGGCGGTGAAACTGATGCAAGTGGAAGCGGTTGCTTCTTACGGATCTTCACCGGGCCTGTATGGTTTGAGTACGCAGGTGTTATCGCCGGCTATGACTATGGGCTAGTCGCACAAAAAGTCATGGATATGGCGGTTCCCGACGGCCTACAGACTCAATGCGATGTCACCCTGTCGTCCTCGACAACCCTAGATATCCCGACGTACCGCACTCAGCCAGCCGTGCAGCGCGACCTAAACCGCAGCGCAACCACAATTCGGCATCTAAAACCTACTATGAGCGCAGGCATCGGCGTGTTCATGCAAAGTCAAATCGCCCGTCTTACGATCGGATGGCTAGACGGCCCAGGATATACTGGAGGTACCCTGGTTGGGGCAAAGGCGCTTGGACAGGGCGGGAACGTCATTACGATCAACCAAATTAGCGGTTTCCGTACCGGCTTTGAATTTAATCAGTCTTTCTCCAATACCTTGAGCCTTGGATGGGTAGATGATTGCGTCATCGGAGTAGACTTCATTGGCAGTAATGCCAACGTTATTCCACACATGCATGTTGGTGGTCGCTACTCTACTGGCAATCCTCCGATTGGTCTGATCGATCCAACTACTTGTGAAATCGGCGTGCGAGTAGGGGTCGACTGCGCTGCCAACGTTTTACAAGGCACGATTGAGTACTGCCGCAGATCGTCAGGCTCAATCGGACTGCTTGATAATGGCTCTGGCACACGGTTCTCTGGATACACTGAAACCTGCTCCGGCTGGAACGTATACGGTGAAGGAAAAAGTGGTTATTACGAGGTTCTTGCTGGCGGTAAAACGCAGCGCGCCGACTCATCTGGATATTTCGTAGGAGACACATGCCACCTCCACTTTAAAACCCAGATTGATTATTACAATAGGTCTCCTGGTACTACTGGAACCGAATCATTAGTGTTCTTAACACTGCAAAAGCTTGTTACCGCAGGGACGGGAATTATTACCGGGCCTAATGGTTTCTCGACATTTATTCGGAATACCCATAGCGCACGAAATGTTGTAAAGGATAGCGCCCTGCTCACTGGCGCTAGCTGGACAACTTCGGCGACGGGCGGAGCTAGCTGGACCGGCGTGGCTACGGCTTCCAACGTATCGATGGCTGACGCAGGATATCTGACAAGCACGCAGATTGTGCTTCCTGCTCTGGCTGCCGATGATGCTATTTATCGAAAAGGGCAGTCCGGTCTTCTAATGCAAACCGGGCCAATTAGTTTCGGGTACTTTGCACTTTGCACGGCAGGGTCTGTTGAAATAAAAATACGCATTGTGAGGTCGGACGGAACACTTCAAAGCTCGCACGATACTATGCTAGGCGCGGGTTCAAACTTCTTAAGAGTCGGAAGTACATTTACCTATGTGGGGGCTGACGACTCTGACGCCACCATGGAGATTACATTCAGATCTTCTGAAGGCGCGACACTGTTTTTCGTTAACCCTTTCCTGTTAAATCGTATCATCTCACACTATCCTCCAATGAATGTTGGTTCTGTTATCAGAACTGTTATCAGCGGAAAGGAGATTGAAGGTAATGCGGTTTATAATGGTCTACGTATTAGCGGGCCGGTTCAGGGTAGCTGTTCAGATCTAATCAACTATGACATAACCCTCGGTGCCGGTTCATTAGCGCACAGGGCATATGCGTTTACCGGAGGGACGCATACGGTATATTTGGAGCCTGGCGTGGAAGGGCAGTATCTCGACCTTTACCGAGATGATGTAGCTGGCGCTATCAATATCATCCCAGCAGGAACCGTTGTGAATGGATCAGGGGCCGCGATTCCATTTTCTGCGGCAAGGGCGCAGAAGCACCTCCAGTACATCACTGCCCTTGGCGGCTGGGTAGGTACTTAACAGATATATCTTAACCTCCTATCCGGCTGCGCGACCAAGGACTGGCCGCGCTTCTGGCGCTCCAGATGCGCTTCAAAACAAGGAGATTATTCTCGCGCTAGGTGCCGATATCGGCCGTGTAAAGGCGTCGGAAATTCACGGGTTTACGCTGTATTCTTGCGGTTAGCTACCCTGAGGCTTTAGGATGCACGTCCTTTAGGCGCAAGGAGTTATCGTGTTACTCATGATTCAAGCGCAAAATATCACATCAATGAGAAGTTTTTATGGAATACACAAAGGCTGACGGTGAGCGCAGACTACTATCAGAATCATCAGAATCAATAAAAGACAAAGCAAAATTAAACTTAGGATCGCACATTTCTTATCGCCCAGATATCGACGGTCTTAGGGCATTTGCAATTATTGCAGTTTTGCTTTTTCATGCCTTCCCTCTGATAATCCCTGGCGGCTTTGTTGGTGTAGATGTATTTTTTGTGATATCTGGGTACTTGATATCAAGTATCATTTTTAGAGAACTTAACGAAGGTAGATTTAGTTTCTCTGGTTTTTACCAAAGACGCATTAAAAGGATTTTTCCTGCCCTGATTCTTGTTCTTGCTGCCTGTTATCTTTTTGGCTGGTTCGCGCTTATGGCATCTGAGTTTAAGATGCTAGGCAAGCACATAATTTCCAGTATCGGCTTTGTACAAAACATAGTTCTGTATAAGGAGTCTGGATATTTCGATACTGCGTCAGAGCTTAAGCCGCTTTTGCATCTGTGGTCGCTCGGTGTTGAAGAGCAGTTTTATTTTCTGTTTCCTTTGATCGCCTGGGCTATGTGGCGCTATAGGAAATGGGCTTTACCACTTCTGGTAATTGCGGCTGTGTTGTCGTTCGGTGCAGATGTACAAAAATTGAAGACGGATCCATCGGCAGCATTCTATCTTCCGCAGTACCGGTTCTGGGAGATTTTGGTAGGAAGTGTGCTTGCCTACGTTGCCGTATTCCACCCGGCCTTGATTTCTTGCAGCAACACCAGTGCATCGGCACGGAAGACAGCGTTCAATACGATTTCATTATTAGGTGTTTCGCTTCTGATCGCCTCGGTAGCAATTATCGATAAAACCAAATCCTTCCCTGGCGCTTGGGCTTTGATGCCGGTAATGGGGTCGGCTCTGCTTATACTTGCCGGATCGAGAGCCTGGTTTAATAATCGAGTATTAGCCAATCGCGTATTTGTCGGTATTGGGTTGATAAGCTATCCGCTGTACCTTTGGCACTGGCCTGTCATCACATTCATGAGGATTGTTGGTGCAGACGAACTGAGCGTTTGGGAGGGCGTAATTGCAATCGCTGCAAGCTTCTTGCTTGCATTTGTTACATATAAATTTATTGAGCTGCCATTCAGGGCTGCCAAGTTGAAACTCTCAAAAACTGGAGTTCTAGTTTTCCTAGGCTTTATTGTGGCTATATCAGGAACGCTGTCCTTTTACAAGGATGGGTTGCCGGGTCGGGCGGCCGTCGTGGATCGCGAAGAATATGCGCAGTATTTCAATAATTTCGCACCGAGTTGGAAATATTTCAAGATTCACAATACATCTGAGACCTACCGCTATGATTGTGACTTCTATGATATGGACAGTCATCTTTCTGGTAGCGCCACAAACGAGCCCAGAGCGCAAATTGACCCTTCCTGCTACACCCCAACTTCAAAATCTGTTGTCATGGTTTGGGGGGACTCGCACGCCCAACAACTGCTATATGGCTTAAAACAGGATCTACCGAGTGATGTTTCGCTGATACAGGTCGCCAGTTCAGGCTGCATCGCGAATATACCCAATCCGCAAGCGCCAGATAAGAAGTACTGTGATCGCTCAAACACGGTTGCACTTGAAGTGATTCAGAAGGTTGCGCCGCAGGTTCTAGTGATAGCGCAGATTGGGGGGCATGATATGTTCAACAACCTAGCGGCCTTGGTTGCGAAAGCGAAGGAATACGGTGTTAAACATGTAGTTGTAGTCGGGCCGGTACCAAGGTACAACACAGCACTACACCAGATGGTAATTAGGAAGTATTGGTTTAACACACCGAAGCGAGTCAATGAGAACTTTGCCGGCGATGTGTTCCCAACTGATACCTGGCTGAAAAAAACGAGCCAGTACCGCTGGCTTTGAATACGTGTCTGCGCTGGATTCTTTCTGTAACTCTGAAGGCTGCATGACCTACTTGGGAGATGATCGAAAATCCGGGCTTGTGACCTTTGACGTCGGGCACTTGACGTCACAGGCATCTGAGTTCTTTGCAAGGACGGCCCTAGTGCCGGTAATTGTGAAGGATCTGAAAGTGCAGTAGCTAGATATTTAACTGACAGAGCCCGGCCACTGAGCCGGGCTTTTTTTCGCCTGGAGAAAAGCATGCCGATCACAGAGCAGCAGTTGCTGCAGATCCTCCCGAACGCCGGCCGCAATGCCGGCGTTTTTGCGTCTGCACTAAATCTGGCTATGGAGCGGTACCAGATCAATACCAGGCTAAGAATGGCCGCGTTCATTGCCCAGGTCGGTCATGAGTCGGGCCAATTCCGATACGTTCGGGAACTGGGAGGCGATCAGTACCTGAGCAAGTACGACACCGGCACCCTGGCCAAACGCCTGGGCAATACGCCAGAAGCAGACGGTGACGGCCAAAAGTACCGTGGCAGGGCTTGATTCAGGTTACGGGCCGCGACAACTATTTGGCGTGCAGTAAGGCGCTGTTTGGTGATGACCGCCTGCTGCGCACCCCTGAGCTACTTGAGCAGGCAGAGTGGGCGGCCAAGACGGCTGCATGGTTCTGGAGCTCCCGCGACCTGAACAAGCTGGCCGACTCCGGATCGTTCGAGATGATCACCCGTCGTATCAATGGCGGCGTAAACGGCCTGGCCGAGCGCATTGCCTTCTATAACGCTGCCTTGAAGGTGCTGGCATGAACGCCCTGTGGCCGAAAGCCCTTCCTTATATAGCAGCGGTTGCCGTCGTCCTGGCCGGTTTGTTCCTCGCCTACAGTCACGGCCAGTCGGTCACCGATGCTGAGTGGCAGGCCAAGTGGAACGCCCGAGACACCAACGACGCCGCGGCGAAGGCTCTGAACGAATCCACTGAGCGCGCCAAAGAGCAGGCCCGCCAACAGACAATCAACAAGGTGATCCAAGATGGTCAGAAAGTCATTGATCAGGCATATGCTGATGCTGCCGCTTCTCGCGATGATCGCAGCTTGCGGGACGCAGCCGACGCAACTGCCGGTAGAGTCGCAGCCAGTCAAGCCGGCGGCCATTCCTGCACTGCTGCCGCAAGCCAGGCAGCTACCCGCGCCGTCATGGTGTTTGCCGACGTGCTCAAGCGCGCTGATCAAAGAGCGGGAGACCTGGCGGCAGATGCTGATCAAAGCCGAGGCCGTGGAGTGACGTGCGAGCGAGCTTATGATGGGTTGGGGGGATAGGGATTGTGTTCGGTCGGCAGGACGCCGCAGGAAATGCCAAGCTGTCATTATGTTGGCATTGCGGACCCCAAGAGGCCCTATGAAGCCCCAGCACGAAATTTCTATCGCGCTGGAGCCCTTGATATTAAAGGGCTGTGAATTACCCCCTACAGGTTAGTATCCTTGGCTTCCTGGCTGCCGTTGGAGCCTGCTTTCAATAAGAAGACGCCATGAGCGAACGAACAACTTCTGCAAGCTGGGCGATGGGCATCGTCAAGGCGCTGGAAATGGATGGCCTGGATTGCAGGGCCTTGTTCAAGCAGTTGGGCCTGGATTATGCGTCCCTCACTGACCCCGATGCGCGCTTCCCGCAAGACGCCATGACCCGCCTGTGGCAGCGTGCGGTCGAGGTGTCGGGCAACCCGGCGATTGGCCTGAACATGGGCAAGGTGGTACGCCCTGCCTCGTTTCATGTTGCCGGTTATGCGTTGATGTCCAGCAACACCCTGGCCGAAGGTTTTATGCGCTTGGTGCGTTACCAGCGCATCATCGCCGAAAGCGCTGACTTGAGTTTCCGACTTTTACCCGAAGGCTATGCGTTGATTCTGACAGTGCATGGCGATCACCTGCCGCCCACCCGTCAAAGCGCCGAAGCCTCGCTGGCCAGCGCTTTGGCCCTGTGCGGCTGGCTTACCGGGCGCACCCTGCAACCGCGCAAAGTGCTGCTGCAAGGCGATCAGCCGGCGGACTTGGCGCCCTACCAACACGCCTTCCACGCGCCTTTGCAATTCAATGCACCCTATGACGCACTGATTTTCGAGCAGGCCGACATGGAGGCGCCGCTGCCCACAGCCAATGAAGCCATGGCGCTGTTGCATGATCGCTTTGCCGGTGAATACCTGGCGCGTTTTTCCGAAAGCCGCGTGACCCACAAGGCGCGTCAGGTGCTGTGCCGCCTGCTGCCCCAGGGCGAACCCAAGCGCGAAGCGGTGGCCCAGACGTTGCACCTGTCCCAGCGCACCTTGCAGCGGCGGCTACAGGAAGAGGGCACCAGCTTCCAGGCCTTGCTCGATGACACCCGGCGCGAACTGGCCGAGCAGTACCTGGCACAACCCAACATGACCTTGCTGGAAATCGCCTACCTGCTGGGCTTTGCCGACCCGAGTAACTTTTTCCGCGCCTTTCGCCGCTGGTTCGATGCCACGCCCGGCGAATACCGGGCGCGGTTGCAGCAAATGTCGTCGGTCAGTGACGCCAGAACGCCGGAATGCACAACACAAACACGGTGATGATCTCCAGGCGCCCCAGCAACATGCCCAGGGATAGGATCCACTTGGCGGCATCCGGCAGGGTGGCGAAATTGCCGGCCGGGCCGATGGTTTCGCCCAGGCCGGGGCCCACGCCGGATACGGTACTGGCGGCACCGGTCAACGCGGTCATCCAGTCCACGCCCAGCAGTGACAGGGCCAGGGCGATCATGCAGATGGTGATGGCGAAGAAAAACGAAAAAGTTAGAATCGACCGCACGATCTCTTCATCGAGGCGATGGCCGTTGTACTTCTGCTTGATCACCGCGCGCGGATGAATCAACTGATTCAAGTTGGCCTTGAGCAGGATATAGGCCACCTGGAAACGGAAGATCTTGATACCGCCCGCGGTGGAGCCCGAGCAGCCACCGATAAAGCCCAGGTAGAAGAACAGCATCAATGAGAAGTTGCCCCACAGGCTGTAATCCCCCAGTGCAAAGCCGGTGGTGGTCACCACCGATGTCACGTTCAGCGCCACATGACGCAAGGCATCGAGCCAATGCAGGTTGGTGGTCCACCAGTACCAGGTGCCGAGTACCAGCCAGGTCACCAGCAACAGGCCGAGCAGGCCTTGCACTTGCTGGTCCTTGATCAGCGCCCGACGGTTGCCGCGCAAGGTGGCCACGTACAGGGCGAACGGCAAGCTGCCGAGGATCATCACCACCACCGCGACCCAGTGCACCGCCGGTTGTTTCCAATGGGCCAGGGACTCGTCCGAAGTGGAAAACCCACCGGTGGAGATCGCCGACATGGCATGGTTGATCGCATCGAACACACCCATTCCGGCCCACCAGAAGGCCAGGCTGCCGAAGATGGTGATGCCCACATACGCCGCCACGATCAAGCGCGCCACCATATGCGAGCGAGGCATGACCTTTTCCGAGCGGTCCGAAGATTCGGTCTGGAACAGGCGCATGCCACCAATGCGCAGCAGCGGCAGGATCGCCACCGCCATGCCGATAAAGCCGATACCGCCGAGCCAGTGCAGCAGCGAGCGCCACATCAAAATGCCTGGCGACATGCTGTCCAGGCCGCTCAACACGGTGGAGCCGGTGGCGGTGATGCCGGACATGCTTTCAAAGAACGAGTCGGTGTAGCTGATGTGCTGGGTCAGCAAAAAGGGCAGGGCGGCAAAGATGCACACCACTACCCAGCTGCTGACCGTGAGCAGGTACATGTCCCTGGGGCGCAGGTGCACATGTTCGGGGCGGCCAGGGATGACCAGCGCCAACCCGGCGATAAAGGTAATCAGGCTGGCCCACAGGAACGAGGGCAGGTCGCTGGTGCGTTCGAAGATCACCAGGGTCGCCATCGGGATCACCATGGCGACCGCAAGGGTGATCAGGAAGATGCCGATGATGAAACCGATGATACGCAGGGTCGGCAACGCCATGAAGTTCGCTCGGGTGATTGGGCAGAGGCGCCATTCTACCTGCGGTGCAGGTCTTGTAAACCAAGGGCTGCGGTGGCTTGGTGTCTACACAACTTCGCAGTGACGCTGAAGTTGTGGCGAGGGAGCTTGCTCCCGTGACGACCTACCCACTGGCGCCTATCTACCTGACACACCACAATCCAACTGTGGGAGCTGGCTTGCCTGCGATGGCGGCCTGCCAGCCGACACTTATCTACCTGACACCCCCATGATCCAACTGTGGGAGCTGGCTTGCCTGCGATGGCGGCCTGCCAGCCGACACTTATCTACCTGACACCCCCATGATCCAACTGTGGGAGCTGGCTTGCCTGCGATGGCGGCCTGCCAGCCGACACTTATCTACCTGACACCCCCATGATCCAACTGTGGGAGCTGGCTTGCCTGCGATGGCGGCCTGCCAGCCGACACTTATCTACCTGACACCCCACGATCAAAACTGTGGGAGCGGGCTTGCTCGCGAAGGCGGCCTAGCAGTCAGCACAGTTGGATTGTGTACATATCCATTGCTGCGGTAACGGCCACTTAGGGTTCCGCTCTGACAGCCATCCCTTTCAAGGTCTTCGGTAAAATCCCCTGAAATTTCATTCAGGGATCCCAAACGATGTGGGCCGATGTTCTAGCGCGTTTCGAGAAAAAAGCACCTGCCAGCGTCATGGCCAAATTGGCGCTGGAACAAGCTATTGCCCCTGAGTGGGTCGATCAGGTCTTCGAAGAACATCGGCAACGGCAGTATTCTCGTGAACTACTGTTCTCGACCATAATCAAGCTGATGTCCCTTGTTTCATTGGGTTTGAAGCCATCCCTGCACGCCGCCGCGCGGCAACTGGAAGATCTCCCTGTCAGCTTGGCGGCGCTTTACGACAAGATCAGTCGTACTGAACCCGCGCTATTGCGCGCTCTGGTCACCGGTAGTGCGCAACGACTGACTCCAACCATCAAAGAACTGGGCTGCACGACGATGCTGCCGGACTGGCAGGTTCGCGTGGTAGACGGCAATCACCTGGCATCCACTGAGAAGCGTCTGGGGGCTTTACGCCAGGAGCGAGGTGCGGCTCGTCCCGGTTTTTCGGTAGTGGTCTACGATCCCGATCTCGATCAGGTTATCGACCTTCAGGCATGTGAGGATGCCTACGCCAGCGAGCGTGTTTGCGTGTTGCCTCTGTTGGCTAATGCTGAACCTGGCCAGGTGTGGCTGGCTGACCGACTCTACTGCACGCTTCCGGTAATGGAAGCTTGTGAGCAGGTCCAGACGTCCTTTGTCATTCGCCAGCAAGCCAAACATCCACGCCTGATTCAAGAGGGTGAGTGGCAAGAACCCGTGCCTGTGGAAACAGGCTCTGTGCGTGAGCAGATCATCCAGGTCAGAGGCGGTTACCAATGTCGGCGCGTCGAACTGACGCTTCATTCGCCAACAGACTCGGGTGACAGCAGCTTGATGTTCTGGAGCAACCTGCCTGAAAGCGTCAGCGCTGAGCAGATCGCGCAACTCTATCGCCGCCGCTGGAGCATTGAAGGTATGTTCCAGCGACTGGAAGCGATCCTGGAAAGTGAAATCGAAACTCTCGGCAGCCCAAAGGCCGCCTTGCTCGGGTTCACTACGGCAGTGTTGGCCTACAACGTCCTGGCCGTACTCAAGCGAAGCGTGGAGCAAGCCCATCGGGAGACCCAGCCTGATGGCTGGGAAGCCTCGATCTATCACTTGGCGGTCCAGGTCAGGAGTGGTTATGAGGGAATGCAGATTGCACTGCCCTCGGAATATCTTCCCGCCATCCCTGTGGAAAAGTTGGCCCAGCGTTTGTTGGAGCTGGCCAGAAACATCCAACCCAAACAAGTTGCGAAAAGCCCCCGCGGCCCCAAGGTGCCTAAACCCAAGACATGGGTGCAAGGCAAGGCGGTGAATGCGCATGTTTCAACGGACAGGGTAATCAAGGCTGCCAAAACGAAAAGACCTTGAAAGGGCTGGCTCTGACAGCGGGTCACTTTTGGAAAAGAGCCCCAAAAGTAACCAAAAGGGCTCTTGCCCCACCACTCGGCACCTCGCTTAGGCTCGGTGTGCCCGTAATCCGCCAGTGATTTGGGGGGCCGCCGCCACGCGCCATCCATGGCGCGGGGCGGCTAAACCGGCATCCCTGCCGGTTTACCCCCCAAATCCCTGTCGAATTCCGGCCAGCGTGGTTTGACGGGGCGCCTAAGATCAAGATCAAAAGCAGATCAAGATCAAGAGCGGCTCGCTTCGCATCGTGGAGTGTGTGGCCGGGCGCGGTCAACTGTGGCTTGCCTGCGAAGGTATCGACTCGGTGTGCCTGAATCACCGAGTTGTCTGGATCGCAGGCAAGCCAGCTCCCACAGAGATAGGTGCAGCAGTTATTGCGCGCATGAAAAAGGCGACCCGCAGGTCGCCTCTTTCAACTGCGCTTGATCAGAACTCGTGATCAGCACTGTCCGGGTTCAGGTCGCTGATGCCCAACTTGCCGGCAGCGGCTTCGATCGAGCCGGTCTGCTTGACCAGGGCGGCGATCGAGTCACGTACGATCTGGTTGCCCTTTTCATTGTCGGCGGCGATCAATTGGTCGTAGTGCTCGCCGTTGTTGGCGTGGTCAACCATCACCTGGATCTTCGCTTCGGTTGCCGCCAGGTCAGCCTTGAGGGCCGCGTCGGCTGCCGGGTCGGCCTTGGCCACCAGGGACGACAGGCTGGCGCCGGTCAGCTTGGTGCCGTCAACACGGGTGTATTCGCCCAGGTAGACGTTACGGATGCCCTTGGCGTCGTAGAAGTGCGAGTAATGGGTGTTGTCGCTGAAGCAGTCTTGCTCGTCTTCCGGCGAGTTGGCTTCCAGGGACACTTTCATGCGCTCCCCGGCGAGTTCGCCCAGGGACAGGCTGCCCATGCCGAACAGCATTTTACGCAGGCCGTCGGTGCCAGGTTCCGACTCCAGGGTGGCGCGGTAGTTGTCTTCGACGTTGGGCTTCCAGTTGTCGACCATTTCCTGCAGGTCGCTGACCAGCAGTTGGGTGACCGCACGCAGGTAAGTGCGGCGACGCTCGTTGTGGCCGCCGGTTGCACCGTCACCGGTCATGTAGTCCGACGCCGGGCGGTTGCCCGCGCCTGGGCCGGTGCCGTTGAGGTCCTGGCCCCACAGCAGGAATTCGATGGCGTGGTAGCCGGTGGCGACGTTCGCTTCGGAACCGCCCAGCTCATTGAGGCTGGCGAGTTTTTCCGGGGTGATGTCCTTGACGTCAACCTTGTCTTCGCCCACCTGGATTTCGTTATTGGCGATGATGTTGGCGTTGGCGCCTGGGTTACCCAGTGCGTGCTCGTAAGACTTGTCGACGTAGTCGATCAGGCCTTCGTCCAGGGGCCAGGCGTTAACTTGGCCTTCCCAGTCGTCGATGATGGTGTTGCCGAAGCGGAATACTTCGCTCTGCAGGTAGGGTACGCGCGCGGCGATCCAGGCGGTACGGGCCGCTTTCAGGGTTTCGTCGTTCGGGTTGGCGAGGAAGGTGTCGATTGCGGTCTGCAGGGTTTTTGCGGTGGATTCGGCATCGCTGTACACCGCAAACACCATGTCTGCGTAGTGCGCGACCACGGCCTTGGCGGCCGCTTCGTCGACCTGGCCTGCCGGGGCAGCCGCCGGTGCGGTAGTGCTGGCGGCAGCGGGTGCCTGGGGCGCGGCGGCCTTGTCTTTACCTTCGCCGCAACCGGCGAGAGAAATGGCAATTGCCAGCAGACTGGCGGTGGCCAGGGGCATACGAATCATGGCGAACATCCTGCTTCGGTTGTTGATAGGGCGCGCGGGGAGCGCAAACGCTGCGACATAATGCGAAAGATTTGCATTTTGTGTAAAGGCTTATACGCGGGAAATATTGAGTATCGAAGTGTAAATTCAAAGACTCACGGCGTTATTGCGCTCGGCCTGCTTCAAATAAGCCGTCAACTCCCGGGCCTGCAGCGGTTTGCTGTAGTGATAACCCTGCCCCTCATGGCACCCCTCGGAGATGACGTAGGCCTCCTGTTCGGCAGTCTCCACCCCTTCGGCAATCACCTGCATGCCCAGGCTTTTGCCCAGTTGGATAATGGCGCGCACGATGGTTGCGTCATCGTCGTCGTCCTGCAGGTCCTGGACGAAGCTCTTGTCGATCTTGATCTTGTCCAGGGGCAAGCTCTTGAGGTAACTCAGGGATGAGTAGCCAGTGCCGAAGTCATCAATGGCGATCAGCGCCCCGGAGCGGCGCAGGCTCAACAGGTGCTGGGCGGCGGTGCTGATGTCTTCCATCAGGCCGGTCTCGGTCACTTCCAGCTCCAGGCTGCGCGGCGGCAGGCGATAGATCTGCATCAGGTTGTTGACCACCCGCGGCAACTCGGTGTGGTGCAGTTGCACGGTGGACAGGTTGACGGCCATGCGCAGCGCCGTGAAGCCCTGGTCATGCCATTCGCGCAATTGCCGGCACGCCTGGTCCAACACCCATTCGCCAATGGGAATGATGGTGCCGTTCTGTTCCGCCAGCGGGATAAACAAGTCCGGCGGTACCAGCCCGTGCTCAGGGTGCTGCCAGCGCAGCAGGGCTTCCACGCCCACCACCTGATGGTCGCGGTAGCTGATTTGCGGTTGGTACACCAGGTGCAACTGCTCACGGCTCAGGGCATCGCGCAGGTCTTTCTCCAATTCACGGCGCCGGCGCATTTCGCTGTCGACGCTGGCGATATAAAACTGGTAGCGGTTGCGCGAGCGGCTCTTGGCCAGGGTCATGGTCTGCTCGGCTTTTTGCAGCAACTTCTCGGTGCTGTCGCCATCCTCCGGAAACAGCGTGATGCCGATGGTGGCGCGCAGGCGGATCAGGTCATGGTCGAGCGCAAATTCAGCCTCCAGGTCATCGAGAATACTTTGCGCCAGTTCGGCGGCTTCGTAGGGCTGATCGATATCGGCTTGCACCAGGGCGAACTGGTCGCCGCCCAGGCGGGCGAGCGTACCCAGGCGGCCGCTGTGGGCGCGCAGGCGGTCGGCCAGGGCCAGTAGCAGTTTGTCGCCGGCCTGGTAGGTGAACTGCTCGTTGACGCTCTTGAAGTCATCCAGCCCCACGCACAACACCGCGACACGGCGTTGCCGGCGGCCAGCGTCCGTGAGGATCTTGTCCAGTTGCGCCTGCAACTTCTGGCGGTTCGGAAGGCCGGTCAGGAAGTCGTATTGGGCCATGCGCAACAGGCTCGATTCGGCCTCGTGGCGCAAGTGGGTATTGCGCTCGATGGATTCGAGCAATTGGTTGGCGGTGTTTATCCACTGCCCCAGTTCGTTGCGTTCGTGGCCCTTGAGCTGAGGGATTTTGTGCTCGCTGGGGCGGTCCGGGTTGATCGAGGTCAGGTGCTCGATCATCCGCGACAACGGTTTGGTCAGCATCCAGTGATACACCAGGTACAGCACCAGCCCCATGGCCAAGGCGCGCAATACGCCCGAGATAAAGATGATGACCGAGCTGACCAGGAAACTTCGGCCATAGGTGGCGGTGTCAAGGGTGATACTCAGGTCGCCGTAATATTCGCTGTAGGGGCCCTTGCCCACCAACGCAGTGGTAAAGGAGCGTTCCTGGCCAAGAATCAGGTCGGTCAACCAGCGGCTGGGGGACTGCTGTAAAGGGCGGCTTTTTTCCGCCAGCATGGTCTCGTTGGGGTGGCCGATAGAGGCCATGCGCACAGCGTCGTCCTGGAACAGGCCTTCGATCACCTGCATGCCCATCTCGCGATCCAGGCTGTACACGGCCTGGGTCGAGGGGTCGCGAAACATGTCGAGGATGCGCTGGGCATCGCCCGCCACGGCCTGGCGCGTCTTGTAGGCATCAAAAACGATCTGCGCCACGCTCAGCGCCACACCCACGATCAAGGCCGACAGCAGCACAACCCGTAGCAACTTCACCGACAAGCTGTTCTTGAGTTCCAGCTTCAAAGGGGCATTCCTTGTCTCATGCGGGTGGCCGTCAATATGCCATGAGTATTGGCAATCTGGTGATGGCAGTCAAAGGGACATTGGGGCTTGGGATAAATTGAGGGTGTTGCTGATTAAAGGTGCCGCGGCGACAACTTATGGTGGGGCTTTCACAGGCGGGCAAAAGGGCACGACGTGCGCAGCAGGCTTGGCAGGGGAGAAGGCGGAGCAGATCCGCCTTCCGGTTCTACGACTCTCTTAATAATTGCACTTACCCTCTGACTGGTGTGCGTCCCCAGCGACCTTTGCGTCCTTGCCGACCGTGTCTACGAGCTTGTTCGCCAAGTCCAGAGCGCCTTTTGCCACATCCAGGCCCTTGTCGAGAAGGCCCGATACCATCGGGATTGCGCCTGCTGCCATCGAAATAGGATCCATCGTCATTCTCCACATTCATTCAGGAGGGTTATTCCTCCTGACGGTTGTGTGGTCAATTGTTACGGTTAAGTTCCGGTATCTCTGGGCTGTCTGCCTGGCGCGCATAAAAAAGCCCGGCGATTGCCGGGCTCAAGTTCAGCGAATGCCCTGAGACGGTACGCCAGTCGATCGCTGGCGATTGATGTCAGTATCGGGCGAGGCCAGTGCCCCGGCGCTGCTGCGCTGAGGGCGGTTTACTTCCGGATACTAGTCCATAACTTGTGCCAGCTACCATTCGGCAACCAAGTACCATTACCGATGAGCGTATTCAAACCGTCCACTTTCTCCATTTCACTCAGCGCCCCGGTATTACTCAATACGCCGGTAACACCAAATAGCAGGGTGTTAAAGTCTTGGAATAGTTCGATGCTCGGTGTTTCCTTGAGGACCCCAGTGTATTGATAAGGCTCTATCAGGCGCAGCTTAGATATAGGATCCATATTCTCCGGCAGCTCGCCAAGGCCGGCTCGCACTATTTTTTGGGCCGGCGAAACAGCTGCCGTGCGTCGAAAGACGTTCTTGCCGACAGTGCGTGTCGTATTCCCCAGGTAGTTGGAAAGTCTTGCAAATCTCTGTGGCATGTTCTTGATCAGTGCCGTAGCTCCAGAGGCAATACCGAAGAATAGTGAGGCCCAGGCCAGTCCTTGGGACCATTCCGGATGGCTCTCTGCAATAACTACTGCGGTGACCGCCAATACTGCTGAAGTAAGAGCGGCCAAGGCCGCTGCTACTATCAGCGACGCCGGGGCCGTCATAATTGCGGTGAGCACCCCTATACCGCTAAATATTATGGTGGAAATCACCTTGCCACTCTCACCAAGGCCGAGAGGCTCGGGCAGATTGTCTCCCCAAATGTTCCTCAGTGCCCGGCTAACCGAGAAGTGACCGCTGGGGTCATGAAAGTTGATCGGGTCGTTACCGACACAATAGCCGTAGGCGTGTGGGCCACCGATGCCAAATGGGCTGCTGGTGTCTGGGGCGTGGAACTGTCGTATCTGGGGCAGGTAGACGCGTTCGCCCAAGGGGATTTGGCCGTTCGTGGCGTCATCGTATTCTCCTTGGTAGCCCAATAAGGAGTGGGTATCTTCGAAGAAGTGTTCGCCGAACGCGGTATAGGCATGAAACTTTGTGGTTTCAGCCACTGCGTCGTAGGTGACACACACCGTGCCATTAAGGTCTCGCCATTCGTACAGGATCCTGTCCACCCCTGAAATCCTGGTTTGTTGGGCGATGCAACTGGCGCTGCCGGGCTGCAATTGCCGGAAATTGCTTTCATTCTCAATGGCATATTCGCCGTTGAGCTGGCCCTCTCTATAGATGAGCTGACGTTGGTCCGGCCCCTCACCTACTGTCATCAGGCTATCATCGGGGGCATAGCCGTATAGCCTGCTCCCTATCTGCGTCAAGCGTCCCAACCAGTCATAGTGGTATTTTCTGCCTTTTTGATCTTGAGAGATGCGGCCGGCGGCGTCATAGGTCAAAGTGGCCGATTTTGTGTAGTCCGCATGCGTGTTCTCGATCTTTTCCAGGCGAACCCCCATTGAGCTGTCGTAGGTATAGGTCGCGGTATTGCGCGCGCCAGCGAAGGTGCTGACACACCGGCTGACGTTGCCAAGTGCGTCGTAGGTGAACTCTTCTTTGTCTATGAGTTTTCCTTTCGGGTTTTGTGGCCTCCATACCCCTGTTGTCGTGCATGACTTAAGCCTCCCAGCAGCTGTGTAGGTGAAGCTGCGTGAGCCCAGGACGTCGCTGTCTCCTTTCAACTGAACCTGTTTGAACCGGCCATCACTATAATAAGATGTCATTATTTTAAGGATGATGGAGGTATTGACGGGGTGAAACTCGCGCATGATTTCACGTTGCTGAGCGTCGTATTCATATTTGAGATCAACGTGTTTCGCTGCGTCGGTCTTAACCTCTAGACGTTCATTCTCTGCGAGCCCTTGGTCATTGTATGTGTAGGAGGTGACGAACTCTTTTTTGCTAAAGGTACGCTGTCCACCTGAGTTGTATAGGAACTTCGTTGTCGCGCCGAATACGTCGGTATCAGTGAGTAAACGCCCTGCGGGCGAGTAACTGCAGGATACTTCTTTGGTTTTGCCAGACTGCGTCTGAGCGTGTTGTTGCGTCACGCGCAGTTGGCTGTCATGGTGGTGTTTCAGAATACGCTCTCCCTCACTGGCGGTGGAGATGTTTTGCCTGGCATGGGCATAGCTGAACGTTTTCTGTTTGCTGCCGTCTTCGTTAGTGATTTTGCTCAGCTTATTGCCCAGTTCCGGGATGTACTCATGTTTGAGGACGTGGCCGTCCGCTGTTTTTGTCGAGGCAGGGACCGTGCTGGCGCCAATATAGGTATAGGTTTCGGTCGCGTCGCCCCGGGTCAAGCTAGTGACGCGGCCCCACGCATCAAACGTACGCTTACCCAGCGAGCGTCTTTGCAGGCCAAGCAGGGAGAAACTGATGTCTATGGTTTTAGGTTCGTTGCTCGGAGAAAGAGCGGGGTAGGTGTAATGGTAGGTGTAGGCAAGGTTTAAAAGGGGTAGCAAGCCTTTATCGTCTTCAACATGGGCCTCCGTGAGTACGCGTCCGAAAGAATCGCGGGTATAGGTGATGGTGGTGACCCCGAACTCGCCATCGGTTTGCAACTGCTCAAGGAGTCGCTCCTCTGTGTAGGTAGCGGTTTGAGTCTGATAGACCGCGCCATTCTGATCGCGAAACTCAACTTTCTTGATTGTTTCGTCCTCGTTGTAGGTGGTTATCTTTCTATGTTTATCAGTGGGTGTTCCGCTCCACTCTGTGCGTGTCATCGCGATGGGGTCGTAGCGGTTAACGTCTCGCCGGCCGCTGCTATAGTTTCGCTGCTCGACTTCACCCCAACCATCATAGACCACCTCACTCCACTCACTGAACTGCGTGCCGTCTGCGTGGTAATCATATTGGGTGCTGCGCTTCTCCCTTCCGTAAATGTCGTAGCTGACCTCCTTGAGCAGGCGTTGAGTGCCTGGTTCGGGGTAGTCGTACTCTCTGAGGAGTCGGTCCTGCCCATCGTATACTTCTAAGCGAACCTGCCCGTTAGCTTCAGTGATCATGACTTGGCCTGGGGCAGGGTAGGTATAGGCCGTGATTTGCTTATACGTTGGGCTCTGCGCACATAAGGTGAGGGTCGCTAACCTTCCGAACGCGTCGTAAGTGTACTCGGCACGATTACCGTCCGTGTCTACCTGGCGTATAAGTCGCCCGCTAAGCACGCTTTGAGTGCTTGAGGAAACGCGCGTCCGGGTGCCGATGCTCTCGGTGGTTGTGGTGGTTAGCTCGGTATTGTTTGTGCCTCCAAGAGCGTAATTGAAGTCTCGAACGGGTAAGCGGAATTCGCCGTCGTTCTGAGTGATTTTTTTTGGTTTTCCTTTTCGAAAGCTGTTTTCTTCGTAATAATTAATGAGTTGGTAGGTTATGCGTTGCTTGAAAAGTTTATAGGGCGAAAATATTTGAGTTAATCGGCTAAGTTTTTGCTCGCTCATGCCATTTATTGAAACATAATCGAACTGTTTGACGATCTTAACTCCGGGAGATGAGCTGAATGAGTACTGAGTTTCTTGGCGGGGGAGAGGAGCATGGCCATTGACAGGAGGGTCGTAATTATATTCAGTTGCCTTTCCCGGTTGTATGTTCTCGATCAAGGCGGCATGTTGATTAAGTCGATTTTGAATTTCTATCTTTCGGCTCTTGGTGTTGTGGCTGTACGTAATAGTTCGGTCGTTTTTTATAGCGGTTGAGTCAGCAGAAATTGTGTGGCTTGTGGTGATAATGAAAGGTACGTTGCGGCTGGATCTTGTCACGGTTTCCAATACGATTTCATTGGTTTTGTAGTCGTATTTGTATTCTGTTATCGCTTCGTGAAATTTGGTGGTTATGTAGTAATCAAGCCTGTCTGAGCGGTCGTATTCATAACGGTGAACAAATGGTAGGACGCCATTACTAGGGTAGATGTAATGTTCGTTCACACATGGCAGTTTTGTTAATTTCGGATTGTCCGGAAAACTCAACCCATTGTCGCTATACAACAACACTTCGACGAGGCCGTCCCAATTGGTGAATTTGTTCAGTAACCAACCAGCGGTCTCATGGTCCATATACTCAAGCTTGGTTTGGATATCGTCGGCGAGCACTACGGATGTGAGGGCGTAGTCCTCAATGTTCAGTTGATAACGCAGTTTTTCAGCGGGGTGGGTCGGCCAGTAGGTCATGGTGACGGGGGTTATCGCTGGTTGGTCGGTGTCATTGGCAAGTGTGTATTCTATTTCGATCAGGGGGTCTCCCTCGCCGTCACCGTCGCGAATACTTTGTAATTTTGTCTGGTAATAGGTTTTACCCTCTATGATATGAGGTGTGGCTATCCAGTTAAAATGCAGTTTGTTGTAACCATCGTCGGTCAGCCACTCTGGAAAATAAAATAACGTGTCTTCCAATTTTGATAGGAGCTCTACTCTACCTCCGCGCCGGACCTTTAGTTTTCCATCATTATCCCATTCAGCGTCGATCGTAGGGGTGTTCAAGTTTTTGCCCTTTTTCAGGGACAGTGTTTCTCCACTATGGAGCGTCAGCCTTTCATATTCCTCACTGTAGAGGGTAGGGCTGAATTCCCAGCCGTCGCCCAGGGCGGCTTGGTTGTTGGTCAGAGGGCTATAGAATAGGTTCATTTCGAATACGGGGCCATTGCCTGAGTTACCGATAATTGCAGGCATCTTTATATAAGCTTCAAACAACCCAGTGCGGGTGTTCACCATATTGGATTTTTGTGTGGTTGCATTAAAGATTGGCTCGCTTTCGTAGTCGGCCGGGTCTTTGCCCATTGGGTTGTGCGCCATGGTTAATCTCCTTATAACGTGATAGTCCTGACCGTTCAGAACGGGGTATGGAGATATGAGCGTATGGAAGAATCAACCGGTTAGAACCTGTGAGTTCTGACAGTTGTTTATAATGATTGGCTATGGCTTGGGTTGTTTATAAGTATATGTTGGGAGGTGACTAGGCATAAAAAAACCGAAATCCAAAAGGACTTCGGTTTTTTGAACGGATCACGGATTATTTGATAATCACTCAAATGACCAGCAGTGCGGCAAGCGTTGCTTAGGCAGTGAAGGCCTTACCTTCGAACTGCTCAGCCACGAACTTCCAGTTGACCAGGTTCCAGAACGCTTCCACATACTTTGGACGCACGTTGCGGTAGTCGATGTAGTAGGCGTGTTCCCAGACGTCGCAGGTCAGCAGCGGGGTGTCGCCGTTGGTCAGCGGGTTGCCGGCGCCGATGGTGCTGGCCAGGGCCAGGGAACCGTCAGCCTTTTTCACCAACCAGCCCCAACCGGAACCGAAGGTGCCGACCGAAGTCTTGGTGAACTCTTCCTTGAACTTGTCGAACGAACCGAACGCAGCGTTGATGGCGTCGCCAAGCGCGCCGGTGGGTTGGCCGCCGGCGTTTGGCGCCAGGCAGTTCCAGTAGAAGGTGTGGTTCCAGACTTGAGCGGCGTTGTTGAAGATGCCGCCCGAGGAAGACTTGACGATCTCTTCCAGGGTCTTGCCTTCGAACTCGGTGCCAGGCACCAGGTTGTTCAGGTTCACGACATAGGTGTTGTGGTGCTTGTCGTGGTGGTATTCCAAGGTTTCCTTGGAGATGTGCGGCTGCAGGGCATCGTGTGCGTAGGGCAGCGGCGGCAATTCGAAAGCCATGATGATTCTCCTAATCAGGTCAGTTGCGGTGAGCGCAAGGCCGATCACGGGCGGCCAAACATGCGCCGGGGAGTTTGTACTCTTTGCGGCGCAGGGGTCCGATCATAGCACCGGGGGTGCGGCATAACCACGCAACAACTGTGTGGGATAGAGGTTCCAGCGCGTTTTGGAATATTGCTCAGGCGCTGATCAGTTGATAGGCCACCGAGAACATCATCGCGGCCACCAGCAGGTCCAGCAGGCGCCAGGTGGCCGGGCGTGCCAGCCAGGGTGCCAGCCATGCCGCACCCAACGCCAGGGTGGCGAACCACAGAAACGAAGCACTGGCCGCACCGGCTACGTAGGCACCCGGTTCGGTTTGTTGCGCGCCCAGGGAGCCGATCAGCAGGACGGTGTCCAGGTAGACGTGGGGGTTGAGCAAGGTCACTGCCAGGGCGCTCAGCAATACGGCGCGCAATGAGCGCGTCTTGAGGCTGTCGCTTTGGTCCAGGCTCTGTTTCGAGCAGGCCCTGCGCAGCGCGCATGCGCCGTACCACAGCAGGAACGCAGCGCCGCCCCAGCGTGCCACCGCCAGCAGTATCGGGCTTTGCGCCAGCACGGTGGCCAACCCGAATACCCCTGCGGCCACAAGCAGTGCGTCGCAGATCACACACAGCGCCGCCACGGGTAAGTGATGTTCGCGGCGCAGGCTTTGCGCGAGTACGAATGCATTTTGGCTACCGATTGCCATGATCAGCCCGAGGGCCACCAGCAAACCGTTCATATAGCTTTGCCACATAGAGGGAGATCCTTGTTGATGCTCAAACGATGCTGGCTATGGTGCGGGTCGGGGCTGTATAAGAAAAACCAATATTGCTGATCGCTCATTAGAGAAACTGATGTTCGACTATAAATTGCTTTCCGCCCTGGCGGCGGTGGTGGAACAAGCCGGCTTTGAGCGCGGTGCCCAAGTGTTGGGGCTATCGCAGTCCGCCATCTCCCAACGCATCAAGCTATTGGAGGCGCGCATCGGCCAGCCGGTGTTGATACGCGCCTCGCCGCCAACGCCCACCGATATCGGCCGGCGCCTGCTCAACCATGTGCAGCAGGTGCGTTTGCTGGAGCGTGACCTGCAAAGCCAGGTGCCGGCCCTGGACGAGGAGGGCATGCCCGAGCGCCTGCGCATTGCCCTGAATGCCGACAGCCTCGCCACCTGGTGGGCCGAGGCGGTCAGCGACTTCTGCGCCGAACAGCATTTGCTGCTGGACCTGGTGGTCGAAGACCAGACCGTGGGCCTCAAACGCATGCGCGCTGGTGAAGTGGCGGCCTGCATTTGCGCCAGCGAGCGCCCCGTGGCCGGTGCCCGCAGCCTGTTGCTGGGCGCCATGCGTTATCGGGCGCTGGCCAGCCCGGCCTTTCTGGCGCGGCATTTTCCTGGGGGCGTGCGGGCCGACCAATTGGCGCGCACGCCTGCGCTGGTGTTCGGCCCGGATGATTTCCTGCAGCACCGCTACCTGGCATCCCTGGGAGTGGACGGTGGTTTCGAACACCATCTATGCCCGTCATCCGAAGGCTTTATCCGCCTGACGGAAGCCGGCCTGGGCTGGGGGCTGGTGCCTGAATTGCAGGTGCGCGACCAGTTGGAAACCGGCGTATTGGTCGAGTTATTGCCAGATAAGCCCATCGATGTGCCGCTGTACTGGCATCATTGGCGCAGTGGCGGACAACTGTTGGGCTTGTTGACCGACCATCTGGCCGATGTGTGTGGTCATTGGTTGGTGCCGTTGGAGTGATGGCGCGCGTCAAGGCAACAGCGATGAAAAACGAAAGAACACGGAGTACTACATGAAAATTCTGGTCACCGGCGCAAGCGGCTTCATCGGCGGGCGCTTTGCGCGCTTCGCCCTTGAGCAGGGCCTGGACGTGCGGGTCAACGGGCGGCGCGCCGAGGGTGTGGAACACCTGGTACGGCGTGGTGCCGAGTTTATCCAGGGTGACTTGAATGACGCCGACCTGGTGCGTGACCTGTGCCGCGATGTCGAAGCCGTGGTGCATTGCGCCGGCGCCGTCGGGCTGTGGGGCAAGTATCAGGACTTCCACCAGAACAACGTGCTGGTCACCGAAAACGTCGTCGAAGCCTGCCTGAAACAGCGCGTCGGGCGCCTGGTGCACCTGTCGTCGCCGTCGATCTACTTTGACGGCAGGGACCACCTGGGGCTCACCGAAGAACAAGTGCCCAAGCGTTTCAAGCATCCCTATGCCGCCACCAAGTACCTTGCCGAGCAGAAGGTGTTCGGCGCCCAGGAATTCGGCTTGGAAGTGATAGCCCTGCGCCCACGGTTTGTTACCGGGGCCGGCGATATGAGCATCTTCCCGCGCCTGCTGAAAATGCAGCGCAAGAACCGCCTGGCGATCATCGGCGACGGCTTGAACAAAGTCGACTTCACCAGTGTGCACAACCTTAACGAGGCGCTGCTCAGCAGTTTGCTCGCCACCGGCTCGGCGCTGGGCAAAGCCTATAACATCAGCAACGGCGCACCGGTGCCGATCTGGGATGTGGTGAACTACGTGATGCGGCAAATGGAGCTGCCCCAGGTGACCCGTTACCGCTCCTACGGTGTGGCCTACAGCGTGGCAGCCTTGAATGAAGCCTTCTGCGCGATATGGCCGGGGCGGCCGGAACCGGCGTTGTCGCGCCTGGGCATGCAGGTGATGAACAAAGATTTCACCCTCGACATCAGCCGCGCCAGGCATTATCTCGACTACGAGCCCAAGGTCAGCCTGTGGGCCGCGCTTGACGAGTTCTGCAGCTGGTGGAAAGCCCAGAACCCGGGCCGCCAATAAGCTCATAAGCAGCAACACTTCGGGAACCCAATTCCAGGTTCCGAGTCGATCCATGCGCCGGGAGTGCGGTTTATACTCCTGCCGCTCGGCTTTGCAGCCAGCCATCTCATTGATTCAGGGTAGATTCATGCGTAACGATGCTAAAGACGACTTCGACAACGTTCCCAGCCTGCGGGCCGATAGTGGGGATGACGATGATTTCGTGCCGACCGCCGCGACGTCGGTGCGTTCGCGAACGACGCCCGTGGTCAAGGTCAAGAGCGCCAGCACTGGGCCGTTGTGGGCACTGGTTGGCGCGCTGTTGATCGCCTTCGCGGGCCTGGCCTGGTGGAGCTTTCAGCAGATCTCCCTGATGGGCCAGCAGTTGGTCGCCACCCAGGAGAGTTTTGCCCGCATCAGCGAGGAAGCGGCGGGGCGCCTGCAGGCGATTTCCGGCAAGGTCGTGGCCAGCGAAGCCAATGTGAACAACGGCAGCGAAGCCTTGAAACTGCAGATCAAGCAGCTGGAAGCCCAGTTGCAGGAGCAGGGCAAACAACAGTTGGGCGTCGCGGGCCAAGCCACCGAACTGGACAGCCGCCTGGCGCAGATGAGTGCCAGCACCACCGAACTGACAGCGGCCAACACCAAGCTGCAAGGCCAGGTGCAGGCCCTCACTGACGCGGTCGCCAGCCTTACGGCAGCGCAGGCCGAGGTCAAGGGCCTGGCCACCGATGTGGCGGCCTTGAAGAAGCAAGGCAACCCGAGCGCGGCCATCGCCCGTCTCGAGCAGGACCTACTGGTACTCAAGAGCGCCCAGGAAAACCAGCCGGCCAACGTCGACGCGCCGACCAACAAGGAATTCGACGTGTTCCGCATCCAGACCACGCGCAATATCACCACCTTGCAGAGCCAGGTGCAGAACTTGAATCAGCGTCTCAATGCGCCGGCTGCGGCCACCCCACTGGGCCAATGACCGCAAATCGTCCTCTGTAGGAGCGAGCTTGCTCGCGAAAAACGTTAACGATCACGCGGGTTTCCTGGATAAGCGCGGCGCTTGTTGGCTTTTCGCGAGCAAGCTCGCTCCTACATTAGGATTAGGGTGTTGATTGTCACCATTTGGTGACATTTACCCTCCCTTTCGTTACTTGCCCATCCCACGCCCTTGTTTAGACTCCGGTCATCCCAAAAAAACAATAAGGGCCACCCATGACCACCCATCCACTGCCTGCCAGCAGTTGGCTGAATGCACCTGCCCATCACGCCTGGCTCGCCGCCGAAGGCCAGCGGCTGCTGGCGTTCGCCAAGGCATCGCGCCTGCCGGACGGTTTCGGCAATCTCGACGATAAAGGCCAATTGCCGGCCAACGCCCGCGCCGAAACCATGAACACTGCGCGCATGACCCACAGCTTTGCAATGGCCCATGCCATGGGGTTGCCGGGCTATGCCGAGCTGGTGGCGCACGGTGTGGCGGCGCTCAGCGGCCCGCTGCGCGACAGCGAGCACGGTGGCTGGTTCGCCGCGCCCCACGCGGCTGATGGCAACACCGGCAAGGCCGCCTACCTGCACGCCTTCGTGGCCCTCGCGGCCAGCTCTGCCGTGGTGGCCGGCGCGCCGGGTGCGCGCACATTAATGAACGACGCTATCCATATCATCGACCAGTTCTTCTGGAGCGAAGAGGAGGGCGTCATGCTCGAATCTTTTGCCCAGGACTGGAGCGGCGTCGAAGCCTATCGTGGCGCCAACAGCAACATGCACGCCACCGAAGCCTTCCTGGCGCTGGCCGATGTCAGCGGTGATACACGCTGGCTGGACCGCGCGCTGCGCATTGTCGAGCGAGTGATCCACACCCATGCCGCCGGCAACCAGTTAATGGTCATCGAGCATTTCGACGCGCAGTGGAAGCCCTTGCTCGGTTACAACCAAGACAACCCCGCCGATGGCTTTCGCCCATACGGCATTACACCCGGCCATGGTTTTGAATGGGCGCGGTTGCTGCTGCACCTGGAAGCTGCGCGCCTCAAGGCTAAGCTGGCCACGCCAGACTGGCTGGTGAGCGACGCCAAAGACCTGTTCGCCAGTGCCTGCGAGTACGCCTGGGCGGTGGATGGTGCGCCGGGCCTTGTCTACACTTTGGATTGGAACCAGCGCCCGGTGGTACGCGAGCGCCTGCACTGGACCCATGCTGAAGCCAGCGCCGCCGCTCAGGCGCTGCTCAAACGTACCGGCGAACTGCATTACGAAACCTGGTACCGACGCTTCTGGGAATTTTGCGAAACCCACTTCATCGACCGGCTCCAGGGCAGTTGGCACCACGAACTCAGCCCGCACAACCAACCCAGCAGTAAAATCTGGGGCGGCAAACCTGACCTGTACCATGCCTGGCAAGCGGTTGTGCTGCCTGCACTGCCCTTGGCACCCAGTTTGGCCAGCGCATTGGGCAGCGGATGCTATGTCACCAAGTGGTGACATTTGTGCGTCCCTTTGTTACCTGCGCCCTGAAAATCCATGTTTAAACTCCGTGCAGCGCAAGCTCTAGACTTGCATGCATAACAACAAGAAAAGGTACTCAGATGAACGCGATTAATCGCCTCGCCGTCGCTATTTCCATTGCCTCGTTGTTCCCCCTCAGTGCATTTGCCGCCGACTCCAAAGGTACGGTGGAAGTGGTGCATTGGTGGACCTCCGGCGGTGAAAAAGCGGCTGTGGATGTCCTGAAGGCCCAAGTTGAGAAAGACGGCTTCACCTGGAAAGACGGTGCTGTAGCAGGCGGCGGTGGCGCCACTGCCATGACCGTGCTCAAAAGCCGCGCGGTCGCTGGCAACCCGCCAGGCGTTGCCCAGATCAAAGGCCCCGACATCCAGGAATGGGCGTCGACTGGCCTGCTCGACACCGACGTGCTCAAAGACGTCGCCAAAGAAGAAAAGTGGGACTCGCTGCTCGACAAGAAAGTCTCCGACACCGTGAAATACGACGGTGACTACGTCGCCGTGCCGGTGAACATCCACCGCGTAAACTGGCTGTGGATCAACCCGGAAGTCTTCAAGAAAGCCGGCATCACCAAGAACCCAACTACCCTCGAAGAATTCTACGCAGCCGGCGACAAGCTCAAGGCCGCAGGCTTCATTGCGCTCGCCCACGGCGGCCAGCCTTGGCAGGACAGCACCGTGTTCGAAGCAGTGGTGCTCTCGGTCATGGGTGCTGATGGTTACAAGAAAGCCCTGGTCGACCTTGATAACGGCGCCCTGACTGGCCCAGAGATGGTCAAGGCCCTCACCGAGCTGAAGAAAGTCGCGACCTACATGGACGTCGACGGCAAGGGCCAGGACTGGAACCTGGAAGCTGGCAAGGTCATCAACGGCAAGGCCGGCATGCAGATCATGGGTGACTGGGCCAAGTCCGAATGGACTGCGGCCAAGAAAGTCGCCGGCAAGGATTATGAGTGCGTAGCGTTCCCGGGCACCGACAAAGCCTTCACCTACAACATCGACTCCCTGGCGGTGTTCAAGCAGAAAGACAAAGGCACTGCTGCGGGCCAGCAGGACATCGCCAAAGTCGTGCTGGGTGAAAACTTCCAGAAGGTGTTCAGCATCAACAAGGGTTCTATCCCTGTGCGTAACGACATGCTGACCAAGATGGAATCCTACGGTTTTGACTCCTGCGCCCAGACCGCCGCCAAGGACTTTTTGGCCGACGCCAAGACCGGTGGCCTGCAGCCAAGCATGGCCCACAACATGGCCACGACCCTGGCAGTGCAGGGTGCGTTCTTTGATGTCGTGACCAACTTCATCAACGACCCGAAAGCCGACCCGGCCGACACCGCCAAGAAGCTTGGCGCGGCGATCAAGTCGGCCAAGTAACACAGCCACTGTAGGAGCGAGCTTGCTCGCGAAAAACTCAAGGTCACCGCGTTCATCCTGTATGCACGCGTTATCGTTGAAGTCCTTCGCGAGCAAGCTCGCTCCTACAGGGTTCGGTTCTGCTGATAGTCCTTTTTCCCTGTACTGGATTTTCCCATGAGTTCTGTTGCTGTGTTCAGCAAGGCCTCGCCATTCGATGTGCTGCAGCGCTGGCTCCCTAAACTGGTGCTGGCGCCGAGCATGTTCATCGTGCTGGTGGGCTTTTATGGCTACATCCTGTGGACGTTCGTGCTGTCGTTCACCACCTCGACGTTCCTGCCCAGCTACAAATGGGCGGGCCTGGCGCAGTATCAGCGGCTGTTCGATAACGACCGCTGGTGGGTGGCGAGCAAGAACCTGGCCGTGTTCGGCGGCATGTTCATCGGCATCACCCTGGTGATCGGTGTGCTGCTGGCGATTTTCCTCGACCAGAAAATCCGCCGCGAAGGCTTTATCCGCACCATTTACCTGTACCCGATGGCGCTCTCCATGATCGTCACCGGTACCGCCTGGAAATGGCTGCTCAACCCGGGCATGGGCCTGGACAAACTCCTGCGGGACTGGGGCTGGGAAGGCTTTCGTCTCGATTGGCTGATCGACCCGGACCGCGTGGTCTACTGCCTGGTGATCGCCGCTGTGTGGCAAGCCTCCGGCTTTATCATGGCGATGTTCCTCGCTGGCCTGCGCGGCGTTGATCAATCGATCATTCGTGCTGCGCAGATCGACGGCGCAAGCCTGCCGCGTATCTACTGGAGCGTGGTGCTGCCCAGCCTGCGTCCGGTGTTCTTCAGTGCAGTGATGATCCTGGCGCACATTGCGATCAAGAGCTTCGACCTGGTGGCGGCAATGACCGCAGGCGGCCCGGGCTACTCCTCCGACCTGCCGGCGATGTTCATGTACTCGTTCACCTTCAGTCGCGGCCAGATGGGCATGGGCTCGGCCAGTGCAATCCTGATGCTCGGTGCGATCCTCGCGATCATCGTGCCGTACCTGTATTCCGAGCTGAGGACCAAGCGCAATGACTAGTCTCGCCGCCAAACCTGCCATCAGCCTGAGCCGCATCGCGATCTACGCGGTGCTGATCCTGGCGGTGCTGCTGTACCTGGTGCCGCTGGTGGTGATGTTGCTCACCAGCTTCAAGACCCCGGAAGACATCAGCACCGGTAACCTGCTGAGCTGGCCCACCGTGGTCAGCGGCATCGGCTGGGTCAAGGCCTGGGCCACTGTGGATGGCTACTTCTGGAACTCGATCAAGATCACCGTTCCTGCTGTGCTGATCTCTACCGCCATTGGCGCCTTGAACGGCTACGTGCTGTCGTTCTGGCGCTTTCGCGGTTCGCAGTTGTTCTTCGGCCTGCTGCTGTTCGGCTGCTTCCTGCCGTTCCAGACCGTGCTGCTGCCCGCGTCGTTCACCCTCGGCAAGATGGGCCTGGCCAGCACCACCACCGGCCTGGTGTTTATCCACGTGGTCTACGGCCTGGCGTTCACCACGCTGTTCTTCCGTAACTACTACGTGAGCATCCCGGATGCGCTGATCAAGGCCGCACGCCTGGACGGAGCGGGGTTCTTCACCATCTTCCGCCGGATCATCCTGCCGATGTCGACGCCGATCATCATGGTCTGCCTGATCTGGCAGTTCACCCAGATCTGGAACGACTTCCTGTTCGGTGTGGTGTTCTCCAGCGGCGACTCCCAGCCCATCACGGTGGCGCTGAACAACCTGGTCAACACCAGCACCGGGGCCAAGGAATATAACGTGGATATGGCGGCGGCGATGATCGCCGGGCTGCCGACCCTGCTGGTCTATGTGATCGCAGGCAAGTATTTCGTGCGCGGCCTCACGGCCGGCGCGGTCAAGGGGTAATCATGGCTACGCTTGAACTTCGCAATGTAAACAAGACCTATGGCGCCGGCCTGCCCGACACCTTGAAGAACATCGAACTGTCGATCAAGGAAGGCGAGTTCCTCATCCTGGTCGGCCCGTCGGGTTGTGGTAAATCCACGCTGATGAACTGCATCGCCGGCCTTGAGACCATCACCGGCGGCGCGATCATGATCGGTGATCAAGACGTGAGCGGCATGAGCCCCAAGGACCGTGACATCGCCATGGTGTTCCAGTCCTACGCGTTGTACCCAACCATGAGCGTGCGCGAGAACATCGAGTTCGGCCTCAAGATCCGCAAGATGCCGCAAGCCGACATCGACGCTGAAGTGGCGCGCGTGGCCAAGCTGCTGCAAATCGAGCACTTGCTCAACCGCAAGCCGGGCCAGTTGTCCGGGGGGCAACAACAGCGCGTGGCCATGGGCCGTGCCTTGGCGCGCCGGCCGAAGATCTACCTGTTCGACGAACCGCTGTCCAACCTTGACGCCAAGCTGCGCGTCGAGATGCGTACCGAAATGAAGCTGATGCACCAGCGTCTTAAAACCACCACCGTCTACGTGACCCACGACCAGATCGAAGCGATGACCCTGGGCGACAAAGTGGCGGTGATGAAGGACGGAATCATCCAGCAATTCGGCACGCCGAAGGAAATTTACAACGACCCTGCCAACCTGTTTGTGGCAAGCTTTATCGGTTCACCACCGATGAACTTCGTTCCCATGCGCCTAAAACGCCAGAACGGTGATTTGGTGGCGGTGCTCGACAGCGGCCAGGCCCGTTGCGAGTTGGCGCTGGGCATGAATGACGCCGGGCTGGAAGACCGCGATGTGATCCTGGGCCTGCGCCCGGAGCAGATCGTGCTGGCAGCGGGCGAGGGTAATGGCTCGTCGAGCATTCGTGCCGAAGTGCAGGTAACCGAGCCGACCGGCCCGGACACCCTGGTGTTTGTGCAGCTCAACGACACCAAGGTCTGCTGCCGTTTGGCGCCGGACGTGGCACCGCAAGTGGGTGAGACCCTGACCTTGCAGTTCGACCCGGCCAAGGTATTGCTGTTTGACGCCAAGACCGGTGAGCGATTGGGCACAGCGGCTTCATTGCCGGCACAGGGGCATGCCGACAATGTGACCCAGTTCAAGGGCCGTTAAGCAAGATAAGTGATTGTTTTAGTTAAAAAATGTAACCCGCGTTAGATAAAAACAGTTTAATAACAATAAAGACGAGGATGTAGGGATGAAAAAGCAACACAACAACACCCGGCTGATCTGCCAACTGTCAGCGGCAGCAGCCCTTGTATTGTCCGCCAATGCGATGGCGGCCGATGCATTCAGCGCCGATTCCAAGTGGATGACCGGCGATTGGGGCGGCGAGCGTACCAAGCTGATCGAGCAAGGTATCGACATCAAGGCCGACTACGTGGGCGAGATGGGCTACAACGCCCACGGCGGCTACAACGACGACAAGACCGGTCGTTACTCCGACCAGTTCGGTCTGGGCGTGGCACTGGACCTGCAAAAACTGTGGGGCTGGGATAACACCCAGGCCAAGATCCAGTTGACCAACCGGAATGGCCAGAACATCTCCAATGACCGCATTGGCGACCCGCGTGCCGGCACCTTGAGCTCCTCGCAAGAAGTGTATGGCCGTGGCCACATGGTGCGTCTGACCCAGTTCTGGATTCAGCACCAGATGTTCGACAACAAGCTGGACGTGAAGCTCGGTTACTTCGGTGAGGGCGAAGACTTCAACACCTTCCCTTGCGACTTCCAGAACCTGTCGTTCTGCGGCTCCCAGGTCGGTAACTACGTCAATACCTGGTACAACTGGCCGGTCGCCCAGGCCGCTATCCGCGTGAAGTACAACATCACGCCTGAGCTGTATGCGCAGATCGGTGCCTACAACCAGAACCCGTCGCAGTTGGAGCATGGCAACGGCTTCAAACTCAGCGGTAGCGGTACCAAGGGCACCGTGATCCCGGTGGAATTGGTCTGGTCGCCGAAGGTTAATAACCTGCCGGGCGAATACCGTGTGGGCTTCTATAAAAGTGCGGCCGATGCTCCGGATGTACGTGAAGACGTCAACGGTAACGATGCGGTCCTCAGCGGCGCCGACTTCCGTACCCGCAGCAGCAAGAAAGGCTACTGGTTCGTTGCGCAACAGCAACTCACCACCCATAACGGCGACGCTTCCCGTGGCCTGAACATCGCAGCCAACGCGACCTTCCATGACAAAGAAACCAACCTGGTCGACAACTACCAGTCGTTGATGCTGGTGTACAAAGGCCCATTCGACGCGCGTCCAAAAGATGACGTCGGCATTGGTGTCGCTCGCCTGCATGTCAACAATGATGTGAAGAAGAACTCTGAGCTGCTCAACGACGCCAGGGGCGTGAGCGACTACGACAATCCGCTGTACACGCCGATTCGTGAGACTGAATACAACGTCGAACTCAACTACGGTTTCCACGTCACCAACTGGCTGACTGTGCGTCCGAACCTGCAGTACGTTGTTCAGCCTGGTGGCGTGGATAAAGTCGACAACGCGCTGGTAGCGGGCCTGAAAATTCAGTCTACGTTCTAACGCTGTTGCGATAAGCTCCTCTCTCTGTGCGCATTTGCGGGTAGCCATGGCTATCCGCTTTTTTTTGCGTGGCACTGTGATATTCGGGACCTGGGCACATGCACGAGCAACCGCTGCAACGCTTTTTCAAATCCCTGCGCGAGCGTCCGGTGTTCGCCTGGGAGCGCTTTCAGATGCGCGATGTGTTGGTGATCGACCATCCGCTGTGCCAGGCGGTGTTCAGTCGCCAGGGCGCGCAACTGTTGCATTTTCAGCCCACCGGCCAGAAGCCCTGGCTGTGGTGCGCAGCCAAGTGGCCGCAGGTCGGCGCCATTCGTGGCGGCGTGCCGGTGTGCTGGCCGTGGTATGGCCGCCACCCCAGCGAAAATGCCTGGCCTTCCCACGGTTGGGCCCGCTTGATCGACTGGAAACTGCTCGACAGCAGCACTGATGACGACGGCGTGCGCCTGCACTGGCAATTGCAACTGTGCGACTGGCAGGTGGACTTGCACGCGCACCTGGGCGACACCTTGGAACTGCGCCTGAGTACCGAGCATCACGACGAGCTGCCGTGCCAGTTGAGCCATGCATTGCACGCTTACTGGCGTATTGGTCACGTTGATGAGGTAGCGCTGTCTGGGCTCGAAGGGGCGCAAGGTTATGACCAGCTCAATCGCCAGGTTTGCCAGCAGGAAGGTGAATTGCGGGTCGATGGTGGATGCCAGCGGGTGTTCCAGCATGAGGGTGAATTGCAGCTCAAGGACCACGCCTGGCAGCGCGAACTGTGCATCGACACGGGCGATACTGCCGACACCGTGGTGTGGCACCCGGGGAGCCGGCCGTTATTGGGTGTGAGCTTTAACGAAGCGTCGGGGTTTGTGTGCGTGGAGGCGGCGATGGCGGCGGCGAGCCTGGCGCCGGGGGAGAGGGCGCATTTGAGTTTGCAGGCGCGGGCGGCAGTTTAGTGGTGTAGCTGATGGCCCCTTCGCGAGCAAGCCCGCTCCCACATTAGACCGAGTTCCACTTATGGAATGCAGTCGAGTGTGGGAGCGGGCTTGCTCGCGAAGAGGCCGGAACGGCTGGCATAGAGCCCGACTATTTAGTTGAACTCATCCCCCACCGGATACCGGCTGTCATTCAAGCTCTCTTTGATCTTGCGCAAATGCGGCTGGAAATCCACCCCGCGGCGCAAGGTCATGCCGGTTGCCAGCACGTCCAGCACCGTCAATTGGATAATCCGAGAAGTCATCGGCATGTAGATATCGGTGTCTTCCGGCAACGGGATGTTCAGGCTCACCGTACTGGCCTTGGCCAGCGGCGAGTTCTCGGCGGTCACGCCCAACACTGATGCACCGTTTTCCCGAGCGATACGCGCCACTTCCACCAGCTCGCGGGTACGGCCGGTGTAGGAAATGATCACGAACAACTCACCGGTGTGCGCCACCGAGGCGATCATGCGTTGCATCAGCACGTCGGCGTGGGCGGTCACCGCCAGGTTGAAGCGGAAGAACTTGTGCAACGCATCCATGGCCACGGGGGCTGAAGCGCCGAGGCCAAAGAAGTGGATCTGCCGTGCCTGGATCAACAAGTCCACGGCCTTGCTGATCAGCGCCGGGTCCAGGGCCTGGCACGCACTGTCCAGGGAGGCAATGGCGCTGCCAAAGATCTTCTGGGTATAGGCCTCGGGGTTATCATCGGCCTCCACGGCGCGGCTGACATACGCGGCGCCACTGGCCAGGCTTTGCGCCAACTGCAATTTAAGTTCAGGGTAACCGCTGACACCGAACGAACGGCAGAAACGGTTGACCGTCGGTTCACTGACCGAGGCGGCCTGGGCGAGTGCGGCGATCGAGAAGCGTGTGGCCTGCTGCGGGTTGAGCAGGATCACTTCAGCGACTTTGCGCTCGGCCTTGTTCAATTCTTCGAGGCGGTTCCGGATCTGTTCCAGAAGATTTCGCACGCGGTCCATTCAGTCTTTCCTTCGGGCGACGATGCAAATAAAAAGGCGGTAACCAATCGATGAGTGGCTTTTCGCGGTGGCCTATCCTACTGAGGGTAGCTGAACACCACCACTCGCAATGCGTATTTCCGGAAAATGTTGTGGTTATTACTACATTTTTCCTTGAGTGATGCCTTGAAAAAAGGTATTTGTAGCTTAACTTGATAAAAGAACAAACATCATGCCTTCGATAACCGTGGAACCCTGCACCTTTGCCCTGTTTGGCGCCTTGGGTGATCTGGCGCTGCGCAAGTTATTTCCTGCCCTTTACCAACTCGATGGCGCCGGGTTGCTGCACGACGACACACGTATCCTGGCCCTGGCCCGTGAAGCCGGCTCCGAGCAGCAACACCTGGCCCATATCGAAAAAGAATTGCGTAAGTACGTCGGCAAGGAACTCGACGAAGCCGTGGCCCAGCGTTTCCTCGCGCGCCTGGCTTATGTGCATGTCGACTTCATGAAGGCCGACGACTACGTTGCCCTCGCCGAAAAGGTCGGCAGCGATCAACGCCTGATTGCCTACTTCGCCACCCCCGCGGCGGTGTACGGCGCGATCTGCGAAAACCTGTCCAAGGTCGGCCTGGCGGAAAATACCCGCGTAGTGCTGGAAAAACCCATCGGTTCGGACCTGGAGTCGTCGCGCAAGGTCAACGACGCCGTGGCGCAGTTTTTCCCGGAAAACCGCACCTACCGCATCGACCACTACCTGGGCAAAGAGACGGTGCAGAACCTGATCGCCCTGCGTTTCGCCAACAGCCTCTTCGAAACCCAGTGGAACCAGAACTACATTTCCCACGTGGAAATCACCGTGGCCGAGCAGGTTGGCATCGAAGGCCGTTGGGGCTATTTCGACAAGGCCGGCCAGCTGCGCGACATGATCCAGAACCACCTGTTGCAACTGCTTTGCCTGATTGCCATGGACCCGCCGGCCGACCTGTCCGCCGACAGCATCCGCGACGAGAAGGTCAAGGTGCTCAAGGCCCTGGCGCCGATCAGCCCCGAGGGCCTGACTACCCAAGTGGTGCGCGGCCAGTACATTGCCGGCTACAGCGCCGGTAAAGCCGTGCCGGGTTACCTGGAAGAAGACAACTCCAACACCCAGAGCGACACCGAGACGTTCGTTGCCCTGCGTGCCGATATCCGTAACTGGCGCTGGGCCGGCGTGCCGTTCTACCTGCGTACTGGCAAGCGCATGCCGCAAAAGCTGTCGCAGATTGTCATCCACTTCAAGGAACCGTCCCACTACATCTTCGCCCCCGAGCAGCGCCTGCAGATCAGCAACAAGCTGATCATCCGCCTGCAGCCGGACGAAGGTATTTCCTTGCGTGTGATGACCAAGGAGCAGGGCCTGGACAAAGGCATGCAACTGCGCAGCGGGCCACTGCAACTGAATTTTTCCGATACCTATCGCAGCGCACGCATCCCCGATGCCTACGAGCGATTGTTGCTGGAAGTGATGCGCGGCAATCAGAACCTGTTTGTTCGCAAAGATGAAATCGAAGCCGCGTGGAAGTGGTGTGACCAGTTGATCGCCGGGTGGAAAAAGTCCGGTGATGCGCCCAAGCCGTATGCGGCGGGGTCCTGGGGGCCGATGAGCTCCATTGCACTGATCACGCGGGATGGGAGGTCGTGGTATGGCGATATCTGAATTGAAACTGCCTCAGGGCGTCACTGCCCATGAGTACCGTACGCCTGCGCTGCTGGCCGATGGCCTGGCCAATGACGTGGCCGAGCAACTGCGCGGGGCCATCAGTGCCCGTGGCGAGGCGACGTTGGTGGTGTCCGGTGGCCGCAGCCCCGTGGCGTTTTTCCAGAACCTGGCCAAGCAGGGCCTGGACTGGTCCAAGGTCACCATCACCCTGGCCGATGAACGCTGGGTGCCGGTCGAACACGCCGACAGCAATGCTGGCCTGTTGAAGCAACACTTGCTGCAAGGCCCGGCGGCCAAGGCGAAGTTCTTGAGCCTGTACAGCCCTGCCGCCAACCTAGAAGACGCTGCCGAGCAGGCCGATCGCCTGCTGGGCGAGTTGCCAGCCATTGATGTGCTGGTGCTGGGCATGGGCGATGACGGCCACACCGCATCGCTGTTCCCCAACAGCCCCAACCTGAGTGAAGCGCTGAAGGCCGACGGTACCCGCCGTTGCTGGCCGATGCTGGCGCCCACTGTGCCGCACCAGCGCCTGACCATGAGTCGTGCGTTGCTGGCCACGGCCGACTACACCGTGCTGTCGATTTCCGGCAGTTCGAAATTGACGACCTTGAGCGCCGCCTTGGCCAGCGACGATGTTGCTGCCATGCCGATTCGCGCGTTTTTGCAACCTACTCTAGAGATTTACTGGTGCCCATGAGCCAAGGATCAGCCGCTATGAAAAGCCCTCAACCGACCGTGTCCATGGCGGATAAAGTTGCCTTGATCGACAGCCTCTGCGCCAAGGCGCGGATCCTGCCGGTGATCACCATCGCCCGCGAGCAGGACATCCTGCCGTTGGCCGACGCCCTGGCCGCTGGCGGTTTGACCGCGCTGGAAGTGACCCTGCGTTCCGAGTTCGGCCTTAAAGCCATTCAGGTCTTGCGCGAACAACGTCCTGAGTTGTGCACCGGTGCCGGTACCGTGCTTGATCGTCACATGCTCGAAGCGGCAGAAGTGGCAGGCTCGCAATTTATCGTCACCCCCGGCATCACCCGTGACTTGCTGGAAGCTTCGGTGCACAGCCCGATCCCGCTGCTGCCGGGCATCAGCAATGCCTCCGGCATCATGGAAGGCTACGGCCTGGGTTATCGCCGCTTCAAACTGTTCCCGGCTGAAGTCAGCGGTGGCGTTGCCGCCATCAAGGCGCTGGGCGGCCCGTTCGGCGAAGTCAAATTCTGCCCGACTGGCGGCGTTGGCCCGGCCAATATCAAGAGCTACATGGCGTTGAAAAACGTGATGTGCGTGGGCGGCAGTTGGATGCTGGATCCGGAGTGGGTGAAGAACGGCGACTGGGCGCGTATCCAGGAAGTCACTGCCCAGGCGCTGGCGCTGCTGGACTGATTTATAGAATCGTTGTTGCTGTGCTTAACGGCATTTTTGCGGCGCACTTGGTCGGTGTGCCGCTTTTTTTTGCCTGTAAAAACCTCAAACACATCGCCGTTCTGAAGGTGGGAGCTGGCTTGCCTGCGATAGCTATTTATCAGTTAGCCCATCTTTGGCTGATACACCGCTATCGCAGGCAAGCCAGCTCCCACAGTTTTAATCGGTGTTTAGTTGGGTGATTGCGTGGACCAGCGCATTGATGTCCGCCGCCGACGTCACCAGCCCCGGCGTCACCCGAATGCAGGTACCAAACGCCGCCCCCGTGCGCGTAGTGGTGAACAGGCCGTGCTCCTTGAGCAACCTGTCCACCATCATCTGCTGATCACGCCCGATGAACTTGAAGGCTGTGATCCCGCAGTACAGTCGCGGGTCATCCGAGGTCAGCACTTCAATCCCCGGCAGCGGCCGTACCTGGTTTACCCATAGGTTGCGCAGGTAATTGACGCGTGCGCCCTTGGCCGCAGCGCCACCCAACTGTCGATGCTCTTCAAACACCAGGGGCAAGGTCATCAGCGCCGGAAAGTTCGGCGTGCTGTAGGACGTACGCGCTCGCACATCGGTGGCTGGGTAGTGAGACTCGCCCATGTCCGGGTCGATATCCGCCAGGCGCTCGGGTGCGATGTACAAAAAGCCCAGGGTCAGCGGTGCACCGATCCATTTGTGCAGGTTGAAGCCTGCGAACTGAATGCCCAGGTCGGCCAGGTTGAATTCGACCTGGCCCAAGGCGTGAGCGCCGTCGAGGATCACGTCGATTGCGCGTTCGCGCGCGGCCTTGGCAATGGCCGCAACCGGCATGACCAGGCCGGTGCGATGGGTTACATGGGTCAAGGCCATGAGCTTCAGGCGCGGGTACTGTGCGAAGGCGTCGTGGTAAGTCTGCACCAGGCTGTCGAAAGTGGCCGGGTGGGTGTGGGCCACCTCTATCACTTCCACGCCGCGATTCGCTGCCAACCAGCGCATGGCGCCTTTGACCGTGTCGTACTCCAGATCGCTGACCAGCACCTGGTCGCCCGGTTGCAGGCGGTTGTAGTTGCGGATCAGCGACTGCAAGGCTTCGGTGGCGTTACGGGTGAAAGCGACCGACTCCGGGTCGACATCAATCAACCCGGCCAACTGGCGGCGTATCTTGTTGTTTTCACCCTGCTCAAAGCGCTGGCGCACATGCACCGCGTTGCTGCGGTTGATAAAGCTGATGTGCTCAAGGTATTGGGCCTGCACCGCGCGGCTCATGCGCCCGAAGTAGCCGTTTTCCAGGTTGATCGGGCCGGGCTCACACTCATAGCGCTGAGCGATGGCCTGCCAGTGCGCTTCGTTATCGGCATTCCTTGGCATGGTGAATCTCTTTAGTGGCGGGGGGCGGGTTTACCGTGTTTGGCGCGCAGCGGTTCGAGCAATTCGGACAGGCCGTTGTGGTCGATTTCCTGCATCAAGGCCAGCAAACCGCCCAGTTCCCCGTGGGGGAAACCTTCACGGGCGAACCAATTAAGGTAGGGCCCAGGCAGGTCGGCAATGATCCGGCCTTTGTATTTGCCGAAAGGCATTTGGCGGGTGATCAGCAGTTCGAGTTTTTCGGGATTCATGAGCGTCGCAGGGTTGAGGCCAGGCCTTCGAAAATACAGGCATTCTGCATGAAGGCCAAATGACAGATCATGCAAATAACCAAGATACAGATGGTTCAATAATTCGTAACTTGTTGAAATTAAACATAAAAATAATTTTTGAAAACCTGGCACGGGCGCTGCAATAACCAACGCAACCTTCTAACCCGTACAAGGAATTGAAAAATGACTGATATCAACAAAGAATCGATCTCCGTACTCAACGACCTGATCGAGACCAGCATCGACGGCCAAAAGGGTTTCAAGGAATGCGCTGAAGACATCAAGCATCCAGAACTCAAGGCCCTGTTTGCCAAGCGTGCCGTTGATTGCGGTACCGCTGCCGAAGAACTGAAAACTGCCGTGCGTGCCTTGGGTGGCGATCCTGAAGATTCCGGCAGCATGGCCGGCGCCCTGCACCGTGGCTGGGTCGACGTGAAGTCGATGGTCACTGGCAAGGACGAAGAGGCGGTATTGAACGAAGCCGAGCGCGGTGAAGACCACGCACTGAAGGCTTACAAGGAAGCGATCGAGAAGATCAACAAGCACAACCTGGTGGGCATTCGTGACTTGGTTGAGCGTCAGTACCACGGTGTACAGCGCAACCACGACCAGGTAAAAGCCCTGCGTAACCAGGCTCGCGCTCAGTCGTAAGCCCTGAGGTACGACCTACGCTTGACCTAGTGTGGGAGCGGGCTTGCTCGCGAAAGCGGTGGATCAGTCACTGTTGTATTGACTGACACACCGCATTCGCGAGCAAGCCCGCTCCCACATTTGTTTAATGCACAGGCTGGAATTCAGATCAGCCGATGCTGATCGGCGGCAATTCGGTCAGGGTCACGACTTGCTGCTTACGTGGCGCCAGAATCTCTGCCTCGCCATCTACCACCAACTCATCGCGCTGGTTGAACACCCGAGTGGCAATGCGCACGCGAAACTTCGGCAGTTTCTCGAGTATTTCCAAGCGCACGGTCAGGGTGTCGCCGATCTTCACCGGCTTCTGAAAGGTCATCTGCTGGCCGATGTAAATCGTGCCCGGCCCAGGCAGCTCGCAGGCCACCGCCGCGCTGATCAGTGCACCGCTGAACATGCCGTGGGCGATGCGCTCCTTGAACATGGTCGCCTTGGCGTATTCGGCGTCCAGGTGCACCGGGTTGTGGTCACCCGACATGGCGGCGAACAGCTGGATATCGCGCTCTTCGACGGTTTTGCTGAAGCTGGCAGTCTGGCCCACTTCAAGCGCTTCGTACGGGGTGTTGGTTACCTGGGTCATCTCAAGGTGCATCCTGTGGCTTAACGGTAATTAATCGGCTGATTTTAAAGCAAAAACTATTCGCAGCGGGCGGGCCTGCGCAACGCCAGCGCCTGGTCGAGCCAGGCCAGCAGGTCGGCGGTGACTTCATCCCGGTTGGTTTCGTTGAACACTTCATGGCGCGCCTGCGGGTAGAGCGTCAATTGTACGTGCTGGCAGCCAGCTTCACGCAGGGCGTGGGCCAGGTTCTTGAGACGCTTGCCTTCACTCACCGGATCACAATCGCCGCCCATCACCAGGATCGGCAGGCCAGGATCGATCTGCGCCAGGTTGGAGACTTTGCTGATTTGCTGCAAGCCGCCCAGCAGGTCGATCCACAGTTGATTGGTGCAACGAAAGCCACAGAGTGGGTCGTTGATGTACTTGTCCACTTCAACCGGGTCGCGGCTGAGCCAGTCAAAGGCGGTGCGATTGGGTTTGAAGGCTTTGTTGAATGAGCCGAACGACAGGAAGTCGATCAACGCACTGCGCCCTCGCAGGCCTTGGCGCGCTCGCTCGATGCGCGCAATGATTTGCGCTGCACGGTAGAGGGCCACCGGTTGGAAATTCGAGCCGCTGAGTATTGCGCCATGCAAGCTGGCGCTGTGATGCAGCAAGTACGCCTGGGAGATATAGCTGCCCATGCTGTGGCCCAGCAGGATGATCGGCAGCCCGGGATGCTGTTGGCCAATGTGCTGATTGAGGCTGGCCAGGTCGCCCACTACTTTGTTCCAGCCATCCGACTCAGCATACAGCCCAACGGTGCCGGCCTCTGCGGTACGGCCATGCCCACGCTGGTCCAGTGCATACACACCCAGGCCTGCCGCACACAATGCTTGCGCCAGGCGTGCATAGCGGCCGCCGTGCTCGGCCATGCCATGGGAGAGCATCACCACGGCTCTGGGCGGGATGTCGGGCATCCATTGATTGACGTACAGACGGGTGTGGTCGTTCGCGGTCAGCCAGAAGGTGCTGTGGTTCATGGCGGCTTCCTTTGCTCAGGGTGGTTGCATTGTATAGCTCATCCGCCGCTGGGCGGGGTATCTGCCTACGCCTTAGGTGCAAGATTCATACAATCAATGACACAGTTCAGCGTCTTGCCTGTTTGGCCATAGCTGCTAACTTCCCCAAAGCTCCGCTTCTTATTGCTGCACACCTGCATGGCAGCGGCCGGACACACTCAGGTATAGAGGACAAGAATAATGCAACCTGATTTCTGGAATGACAAACGCGCGGCGGGCGTCCCCAATGCCATCGACCTCAGCACCTACAAGTCGGTGATCGAGGTGTTCGAGCGTTCCTGCAAGACCTTTGCCGACCGTCCGGCATTCAGCAGCATGGGCATTACCCTCACCTACGCCGAGCTTGAACGCCAGAGTGCGGCGTTTGCCGGTTATCTGCAGCAGCACACCGACCTCAAGCCCGGCGAGCGCATCGCGGTGCAGCTGCCCAACGTGCTGCATTACCCGGTGGCGGTGTTCGGCGCACTGCGCGCCGGGCTGATCGTGGTCAACACCAACCCGCTGTATACCCCGCGCGAGATGCGCCACCAGTTCAAGGACGCCGGTGTGCGCGCGCTGGTCTATCTCAACCTGTTCGGTTCGCGGGTGCAGGAGGTGTGCACCGATACCGAGATCGACTACCTGATCGAAGCCAGGATGGGCGATTTCATGCCTGCCGCCAAAGGCTGGCTGGTCAACACCGTGGTCGACAAAGTCAAGAAGATGGTTCCGGCCTACCACCTGCCGCGGGCAGTGTCGTTCAAGCGCGCCTTGCGCATGGGCGCGGGCCTTGGGGTGACGCGTCATCCGGTGACCCTGGACGACGTCGCCGTGCTGCAATACACCGGCGGCACCACCGGCCTGGCCAAAGGCGCGATGCTCACCCACGGCAACCTGGTGGCGAATATGCAGCAGGTGCGGGCGTGCATGTCGCAACTGGGCGACGACGGCCATCCGCTGATCAAGGAAGGGCAGGAGGTGATGATTGCACCGCTGCCGCTGTACCACATCTATGCATTCACGGCCAATTGCATGTGCATGATGGTCTCCGGCAACCACAACGTGCTGATCACCAACCCACGGGACATCGGCGGGTTTATCAAGGAACTCAAGCAGTGGCAGTTCTCCGGCCTGTTGGGGCTGAACACACTGTTTGTGGCGCTGATGGACCACCCGGATTTCAAGACCCTGGATTTCTCCCACCTGAAAATCACCAACTCCGGCGGCACTGCCCTGGTCAAGGCCACGGCGGAACGCTGGAAGGCATTGACCGGCTGCGCCATCGGCGAAGGCTATGGCCTTACCGAAACCTCGCCAGTGGCCAGTACCAACCCCTACGGCGGCCTGTCGCGCCTGGGTACCGTGGGCATCCCGGTGCCGGGTACGGCGATGAAAGTCGTGGATGACCTGGGGCAAGAACTGCCGTTGGGCGAGCGTGGCGAGTTGTGCATCCAGGGCCCGCAAGTGATGAAGGGCTACTGGCAGCAACCGGCCGCCACCGCCGAAACCCTGGACGCCGATGACTGGTTGAAGACCGGTGACATTGCGGTGATCGACACCGATGGCTACATCAGCATTGTGGATCGCAAGAAGGATCTGATCATCGTCTCGGGTTTCAACGTGTACCCCAACGAAATCGAAGACGTGATCATGGCCCACCCGGCCGTGGCCAACTGCGCCGTGATCGGCGTGCCGGACGAGCGCACAGGGGAGGCGGTGAAGCTGTTCGTGGTGGCACGGGCCCAGGGGGTGAGCCTTGAGGAACTGAAGGCGTACTGCAAGGCCAACTTCACCGGGTACAAGGTGCCCAAGCATATTGTGTTGAGGGAGTCGTTGCCGATGACACCGGTGGGGAAAATTCTGCGCCGGGAGCTGCGCGACATCGCTTGAATTGAAACCGGGTGCAAAAAATGTGGGAGCTGGCTTGCCTGCGAAGGCGGCCTAACAGTCAACACAGTTGGACCGGGTACATATCCGTTATTTAGGTAACGGCCACTTAGGGTTCCGCCCTGACGGCGGGTCACTTTGGAAAAGCCCCAAAGTAACCAAAGGGCTCTTGCCCCACCACTCGGCACCTCGCCTGGGCTCGGTGTGCCCGTAATCCGCCAGTGATTTGGGGGGCCGCCGCCACGCGCCATCCATGGCGCGGGGCGGCTAAACCGGCATCCCTGCCGGTTTACCCCCCAAATCACTGTCGAATTCCGGCCAGCGTGGTTTGACGGGGCGCCTAAGATCACAAGCAGATCAAGATCAAGAGCGGCTCGCTTCGCATCGTGGTTACCGTTGGCTGCTCCAGCCTACAAAGTTATGTAGATACCTATGCTGCGATACCAGTGTTTCAGTCACGTGTTGAATTGACTGAGCCACCGCTATCGCAGGCAAGCCAGCTCCCACATTGTCATTCTGCACCCTTGAGAGCTTGTTCTAGAGCCATTTCTGGCGTTATAGAATTTTTGCTCTAAAAGTGACCATTGGATATTCTTGAGTCATGTTTATGACTGTAGGGCCCTCTTTTGGCTCTAGGCGGCCCTTGGCAAAGCTGCTACTCTCGGCGCGCTTTGTGACTTCTAGGCCTGCTTGAAAGCGCCAGACTCACCTAAAAACATACACCAATAATAATCGCATCAAATGCGATGATGAATTCGCGTCGCTGAGGAGTGGGCTTCCATGAATGAAGACTTTTGGAAGGATAAGTACCCCGCCGGGATTGCTGCACAGATCAATCCAGACGAGTATCCGAATATTCAGGCGGTACTGAAGCAGTCCTGCCAGCGCTTCGCTAACAAACCGGCTTTCAGCAACCTGGGCAAGACCATCACCTACGGTGAACTGTACGAATTGTCCGGCGCATTCGCCGCCTATCTGCAACAGCATACCGACTTGAAGCCTGGCGATCGAATCGCCGTGCAACTGCCCAACGTTCTGCAATACCCGGTCGCTGTATTTGGCGCTATCCGCGCCGGCCTGATCGTCGTCAACACCAACCCGCTGTACACCGCGCGGGAAATGGAACACCAATTCAATGATTCGGGGGCCAAGGCCCTGGTTTGCCTGGCCAACATGGCGCACCTGGCTGAAAAAGTCGTGCCCAAGACCGCCGTCAAGCATGTGATCGTCACCGAAGTTGCCGACCTGCTCTCGCCGTTCAAGCGCGTGCTGATCAACAGCGTGATCAAGTACGTGAAGAAAATGGTCCCGGCCTATCACTTGCCTCAGGCCATCAAGTTCAACGACGTACTCGCCAAGGGCCATGGCCAGCCGGTCAACGATGCCAGCCCGGCCAGCGGCGATGTGGCCGTGTTGCAATACACCGGCGGTACCACCGGCGTGGCCAAGGGCGCGATGCTGACCCACCGCAACCTCGTCGCCAACATGCTGCAATGCAAGGCGCTGATGGGCTCCAACCTCAACGAAGGCTGCGAGATCCTGATCACGCCGCTGCCGCTGTACCACATCTATGCCTTCACCTTTCATTGCATGGCGATGATGCTGATCGGCAACCACAACATCCTGATCAGCAACCCGCGCGACCTGCCGGCGATGGTCAAGGAACTGTCGAAGTGGAAGTTCAGCGGCTTCGTCGGCCTCAACACCCTGTTCGTGGCACTGTGCAACAACGAAGGTTTCCGCAAGCTGGACTTCTCTGCGCTGAAGGTCACCCTGTCGGGCGGCATGGCGTTGCAACTGGCTGCGGCGGAGCGTTGGAAGGCGGTGACCGGCTGCGCGATCTGCGAAGGTTACGGCATGACCGAAACCAGCCCGGTGGCCACGGTCAACCCGATCCAGCACATCCAGATCGGCACCATTGGCATTCCGGTGCCTTCCACCGCGTGTAAAGTCATCGCCGACGACGGCACCGAGCTTGCACTGGGTGAAACCGGCGAGCTGTGTGTGAAAGGTCCGCAAGTGATGAAGGGCTACTGGCAGCGCCAGGACGCCACCGACGAGATGCTCGACAGCGAGGGCTGGCTGAAGACCGGCGACATCGCGATCATCCAGCCAGACGGCTACATGCGTATCGTCGACCGCAAGAAGGACATGATTCTGGTCTCCGGTTTCAACGTCTACCCCAACGAGCTGGAAGACGTGCTCGCGGGCCTGCCGGGCGTGCTGCAGTGTGCGGCCATCGGCGTGCCGGATGAAAAATCCGGTGAGCACATCAAGCTGTTCATCGTGGTCAAGCCAGGGGCTACGCTCACCAAGGACCAGGTGATGGAACACATGCGCGCCAACGTCACCGGCTACAAGGTGCCCAAGGCCGTGGAGTTCCGTGATGCGTTGCCGACCACCAACGTGGGCAAGATCTTGCGGCGTGAATTGCGTGATGAAGAGCTTAAGAAGCTAGGCCTCAAAAAGTAACCCATAAAAAACCCCGCTGATGCGGGGTTTTTTATGTAGGAGCGAGCTTGCTCGCGAAAAACGTCAACGGTAACGCGTGCTTGCTGGATAAACGCGGTGCCTGTGAGTTTTTCGCGAGCAAGCTCGCTCCTACAAAGAGCCTGTCAGGGCAGCCCGCACGGTTTTTACAGGGCGAACTGCGCGAAGCTCACACCCGCACCGGCGGGGCGAACATCTTTCAAGAACGAGTCCTTATCCGCGCTTAGCTCCAGGGTAATCTCCGGCTTGCGCTTGCCCGCATTGCGCACCACCAGCCCTTCGAGTTTTTCACGCAGGAACACGGTCGGCACCTTCAGGTGCAGCAACTGGTCGGTGTCGGCGTTGTGCATCAACAGGTGGATCCACTCGTACTGGCCCAAGGCAATGCGCCCCACCGGCAGGTCGAACCACCAGATGTTGCGTTTGCGGTCCAGGTCGGTGAAGTGGCAGTTGTTGACGCCGAGTACGGCACCGCCCAGTTCCTGGTTTCTGCGGGCAATGGCCTGTGCTTTATTGAGTTTCATAACCTTCCTACGGGATCTGTTATTCAGCGTTGCAGCCTGAATGTGCCGGGCATTCTCATGGGTTGGCTGCAAAACATAAAGCCCAACCTGCCGCTTTCGATGAAATGCTTGCGCAAAAATAATTGAAACTCCGGCGCTGCGCTTCAGGTCAACCGCTACGTAGTGACCAAAAACCATTTGATTGTTATCAGGAGTAATACCATGAGCAGCACTTCCGATAAGGTAAAGGGCTTGGCGAACGAAGCTGTGGGTAACATCAAGCAAGGCGTCGGTAAAGTCACAGACAACGACAAACTGCGTGCTGAAGGCGTGATCCAAGAGAAAAAAGGCGAAGCGCAGCAGGCAGTGGGCAAGACCAAGGACGCAGTGAAAAAAGCCACTGAGTAACACGTCCTGGCGGGCAGCCCCCAGCAGCCCGACGGCCATCCACGGATGGCCGTTTTTGTATCCGGTGGTGCAACTAAACTTTCGAAATTGTTTCAAAGTCGCCAAATGGGCTACTTTGATGTAGAAAACGGCCCCTGAGTCGCCCACGAACTCAACCTCTTTGCGGCGAAAGGAGACGCTATGCTTTTTCCGGTACTCGATGGTCTCAAGCTGCACAAGGTGCTGGTACGCACCATCAAGGAATTCGTCGATGACGAGATGCCTACCTACGCCTCGGCACTGGCCTACCAGATGCTGTTCTCGTTGTTTCCGTTCCTGCTGTTCCTCATTGCCCTGATCGGCTTCCTGCACCTGCCGGACTTCTTCAGTTGGCTGCGCCTGCAATCGGAGCTGGTGTTGCCTCCCCAGGCGCTGGAACAGGTCAACCCGGTGATCGACCAGTTGCAGCAGTCCAAGGGTGGCTTGCTCTCGGTGGGTATCGTCATCGCGCTGTGGACGGCCTCTGCGGGCGTGCGCCTGATGATGAGCGCCATGAACGCCGCCTACGACGTGGTTGAAGGGCGGCCGATCTGGAAGCGTTTTCCGCTGTCGATCTTCTACACCGTGGGCATCGCCGGCATGCTGCTGGCCGCCGCCGCGCTGATGGTGTTGGGCCCGCAAGTGATGGAGTGGCTGGCCGGGCAGATCGGCATGCAGGAATTCGTGGTCACGCTGTGGACCATCCTGCGCTGGCCGCTGATTGTGATCTTGTTGATGTTCGCCGTGGCCCTCATGTACTACGTGATGCCGGACGTGGAGCAGGAATTTCGCTTTATCACCCCAGGCTCCGTCTTGGCCGTGGTGGTATGGATCGTCGCCTCCCTGGGCTTTGGCTACTACGTCAAAACCTTCGCGGACTACAACGCCATGTATGGCAGCATCGGCGCGATCATTGTCTTGCTCCTGTATTTCTACATCTCTGCCGCCGTACTGTTGCTGGGCGCAGAGATGAACGCCGTGATCGAACACATGTCTGCCGAGGGCAAGGACCCTGGTGAGAAGGAAATAGGCGAGCCGGGCCACACCGATGAAAAACAACACGTCTCTGGCCTAGGCCGGGACCACTCCAAGCCCATGACCGAGCCTGAGCAATGATCCGTGAAATCCTGAAAATGGGCGACGAGCGCCTGCTGCGTATCGCCCCGCCGGTGCCGCCGGAAATGTTCGACAGCCCTGAGTTGTGGCAACTGATCGACGATATGTTCCAGACCATGGAGCACGTGGGCGGCGTTGGCCTGGCCGCGCCGCAGATTGGCGTGGACCTGCAACTGGTGATCTTCGGTTTCGAAGCCAGCGAACGCTACCCGGACGCGCCACCGGTGCCGCAGACCATCCTGATCAACCCGCTGATCACACCGCTCAGCCCGGTGCTGGAAGAGGGCTATGAAGGTTGCCTGTCGGTGCCCGGCCTGCGCGGCGCCGTGAACCGTTACCAGCAGATCCGCTACGAAGGGTTCGACCCCAAAGGCGAGCCGATCGTACGCTTTGCCGACGGCTTCCATGCGCGGGTGGTGCAGCATGAGTGCGACCATTTGATCGGCCGGCTGTACCCGTCGCGCATCACCGACTTCAGCAAATTCGGATTTATTGAAGTGATGTTCCCGGAGCTGGACCCAACGGCCGACGAATAACTCTGGCCATAACGCCGATCAACAAGGTGGGAGCGGGCTTGCTCGCGAATGCGCAGTGTCAGTCACTGAAGATGTCGACTGGCCCACCGCCTTCGCGAGCAAGCCCGCTCCCACATGGGATCAGCGTTTATTCAGGACTGGGTTGAGCCCCATCGCAATCATCGGCTTATTGCGCTTGTAGCGCACCAGCCGTTCACTCAACGATTGCGGCAAAACCGTGTCCTGGCTGAACCCCATCCCCTGATACAACCCTTCCAGGTCCGGATGGCACAGCAACCAAACCGTCCCCTCAGAACTCGCCACGGCCTCGCCGATCAATCGAGCCGCCAGCCCCTGGCCACGATGAGTCGGCGCCACAAACACCCCCGTGAGCCACTGCCCACCCACCACCGGGCTCAGGCACAAACCGGCCACAATCTCGCTGTCGCGCGCCACCCACAATTGCCCGTCCTTGAGTGCCTTCATCGACGAGTCATGGCTGCGGTAAAACTTATTCAGTAAGGGCCATAGCGGCGGCGCCAGCCGTTCGATGTGCATGTCAAAACCACTCAGAGGGCGAGGCGCGCATTGTAGCCTCTGCGGGACTTGCATATGGTTATATAAAAATACGCTTTAAGTATTATTAAAGCATAAGCCGCCTTGTTAGGATCGCTTCACCGGAACACCGGACATACCCCGCAACCTATTAAGAAGGAGCCACTATGTCCGGCGCCGCTTGCACCGCCCCCTCAACTCCCGTGCTCACGCCGAAGACATCGCCTGTTACCGGCCCTGAAATCCATGCACCTCCCGCCCTGGCTGTGCCCACTCTGAACCTGTTGTGAATCGAACCACCAAGAGGCAACTTATGAAAGCAATCAAACACCTGCTGGGCGGCGCGCTGCTGGCATTGGCGGTATTGGCACAGCCCAGCTTGGCGGCCGAACCTTCGACACTGCGCATCGGCTACCAGAAAAGCTCGGTCAGCATGGTGCTCGCCCGTGAGCACAAGCTTTTTGAAGCAGCGCTGCCCGGCACCCAGGTGCAGTGGACCGAATTTCTCGGCGGCCCGCCGCTGATCGAAGCGCTCAACGCCGGCAGCCTGGACATCGGCAACATTGGCGATATCCCGCCGATCTTCGCCCAGGCGGCCGGGATCGACTTGCAATACTTCGCCGTCGAGCCTAACGAGGGCAAGACCGAAGCGGTGCTGGTGCCCAAGGCCAGTACCGTGCAGATCGTGGCCGAACTCAAGGGCAAACGCGTGGCGTTGCTCAAAGGCTCCAGTGCACACAACTTGTTCCTCAAGAGCCTGCTGCGCGCCGGGTTGCAGTGGAAGGATGTGAACGTGGTGTACCTGTCGCCTTCCGACGGCCGTGCCGCATTCGAACAAGGCAAGGTGGACGCTTGGGTGGTGTGGGACCCGTACTACTCGGCCGCCGTGATCGACGGCTCGGCACGCGTGCTGGGGGATGGGCAAGGGTTGAACCCTGCGGGCAGTTTCTTTGTGGTCAACCACCCGTTTGCCAAGCAGCACCCCGAGGCCATCGCCACGATTATCCAGACACTAGGCAAGGCCCAGCGCCTGTCGCTGGATCAGCCCGACACGAGCATCGCGCTGATGGCCGGCACTTTGGGGCTGCAACCGGCGGTGGTCAAAAGCTACTTTGAACATCGCTCCCCTGAACCGATCCGCCCCTTGGAGGCCATCGACATTGCCAACCAGCAACGCACCGCCGACCTGTTTTTTGCCAACGGCCTGATTCCGAAAAAAGTCGATGTGCAGCAGGCTGTCTTTAAGCCCCTTGGTCATCCCTGAGCAGCAATGCTGGCGGATTAGTGGCCTTGCAGAGTGCCAAGGCCTGTCTATGCTCACCCAGAACCGTTAACGACGCTTGGCCGATAAAGCGTTTCCAATGGTTATTTCCCCATGCAGGTGTACCAGAAATATCCAACGTATGAATGGAATGCGCCCTCCAGGCGCCGGGAATCTAGGGTGATCTGACCATGTTCAACCGCCAGCACAAATCCGACCTGCAAGAAATCCAGCGTTTTTCCTGTGCCCTCACCGAAGCCAACGCCAAGCTTGCCGCCATCAGCCGCTCCATGGCGATGATCGAGTTCGACCGCACGGGAGTGATCCTGAATGCCAACGAACGTTTTTGCCAAACCATGGGCTACGGCGTCGAGGAGATCCGTGGCAAACATCACCGTCTGTTTTGCGAGGAGGCGTATACCCACACCGATGCCTACCACCAGTTGTGGCGCGACCTGGCGCGAGGCGAGGCGCTCAGCGGCACCTTCATGCGCCTTAACAAGCGCGGTGAGCAAGTGTGGCTGGAAGCCAGCTACTTGCCAGTGCTGGACAGCGACCATCAGGTACGCAGTGTGATCAAGGTGGCGGCGGATATTTCCGCACGGGTCCATCACGAACACGAAAACCAAAGTCTGATCGACGCCATCAGTCGTTCCATGGCGGTGATCGAATTCACGCCACAGGGCCAGATCCTCAATGCCAACGACAACTTCCTGCGCACGGTGCAGTACACGCGCGAAGAAATCATCGGCCAGCATCACAGCATGTTTTGCCACCGCAGCGAAGTGGAGTCCCCGGCGTATAAGGCGTTTTGGGCTTCACTCAATCGCGGTGAGTTTCACTCCCACCGCTTCGAACGTAAAAACAAATACGGCAAGACCCTGTTTCTGGAAGCCTCTTACAACCCCATCTTCGATACGCATGGGCGCTTGTACAAAGTGGTGAAGTTCGCCAGCGATATCACCGAGCAAGTCAGCACCCTGCGCACGGCCGCCGACTCGGCCCACGCCACTTCGGTACAGAACGATGCCTGCGCCCGCAAGGGCTCGCAGGTGGTGCAGCAAACGGTGCAGATCATTGAAGCCATGTCCCACGACCTTAACCAGGCGGCGCAGAGCATTGATGCGGTGAGCAAGCAGTCGGACATCATCGGTGCCATCGTGCAAACCATCCGCAGCATTGCCGAACAAACCAACATGCTGGCCCTGAATGCGGCAATTGAAGCCGCGCGCGCGGGCGAGCACGGGCGTGGGTTTGCGGTGGTGGCCGATGAAGTGCGCAGCCTCGCCGCACGCACCAGCCAGGCCACCGTTGAGATCGTGGACGTGGTACGCAAGAACCACGACCTGTCGCTGAGCGCAGTGTCGAGCATGCAGTCGAGTTTGAGCCGCACGGGCCTGGGCGTGGAGTTGGCGAACGAGGCGGGGCAGGTGATCCTCGAGATCCAGGAAGGGTCACGGCATGTGGTGGATGCGATCAGTCAGTTCAATTCGACGTTGCAATTGCAATAACTGAACACTGAGCTGATCCCATGTAAAAAAGGTCCAAGTGTGGGAGCGGGCTTGCTCGCGAATGCGGTGCTTCAGCCAACTTATCAGTGACTGGCACTCTGCTTTCGCGAGCAAGCCCGCTCCCACAGTTGCTCTGCTGTGTGGCTCAGATCGCGGCCAAGGTTTCTTTCAGTGTCTGGGCTGGCGAAGCAGTGGCCTTCGCCGCTACCTGCTGCTGTTGCTGCTCCTTCAAGCGCTCGGCCACTTGTTTGGCGATGGCGTCTTGTTTTTCCTGGGGCATTGCCTGCACTTGTTCTTCGGTCAGCCCTTGTTCCCTGAGCAACTGTTCACGAATACGTTCGGCTGGGGATTTGCTCATGTATTCGGTGAACTCGGCACGCGCCCCGTTAGTCGTGGCCTGTAACTGCACGCGGGTCTTGGCGAAGGCTTCGTCGATGCGATCGCTGGCCTTGTCCAATTCCCTCTGCGCGGCCGGCACTGTAACGCTGTGTTGCGCAGCCTGCAAAGCGCCGCTGTACAGCGCACTGGCGGCGGCGTTGGCGGGGTCCATGTCGGGTCGCGTGATCTGTTGCACGTTTGACGCCGCTTGAGAGTTGTTAACCAGCATGATCGGTCACCTATGAAAACAGACGTGCGACAGCTGGAGCAAATACTGTGCCGGGTGCCGGACCCCAGTGTTTACTGGGGCGGGAGTCGTCGGCGCGGCAAGCCTTCTCCTTATGCGGCCAACCGTTGCCGTCAGTGAGCGATGTTCTCCAGCGCCAGGTTGCGCGTGCGTGGCCCGAACCAACTGATGGTAATCATCACGATCAACATGCTGCTGGCGATAAACGCCAACACACCCGGCGTGCCCAGGTGTTCGAGGATAAAACCGATCAACAAACTGCTGAACACCGTGGATAAACGGCTGAACGAATAACAGAACCCCACCGCCCGTGCACGGATATTGGTGGGGAATAATTCGCTCTGGTAGGAGTGATAACTGAAGCTCAGCCAGGCGTTGCAGAAGGTGATCATCACCCCGCAGAAAATCAGCCCTAACGCCGTGGTTTGCAGGGCAAACAGGCTGCCGAAGATCACTGCCCCCATGGCCGAGCCGACAATCTGCCATTTGTTTTCAAAGCGGTTGGCCACCTTGACGAACAACAGCGGGCCCAGCGGGTAGGCGAGGGTGATGATGAAGGCATAGAGCAGGCTGTGGGTCACGCTGACACCCTGGCCCGAGAGCAAGGCCGGCAGCCAGTTGCCAAAGCCGAAGAAGCCGATGGCCTGGAATACATGAAACACGATCAGCATCAAGGCGCGGCGACGGTAGGGCGGCTGCCAGATATCGGCGAAACGGCCACTGCCTTGCACGCTGATCGCTTCGGGCTCCGGCTCGTCCAGCGGCTTGCCGTGATCCTTTTGGCAGCGTGCCTCCAGGTTGTTCAAGATCGTGTCGGCCTCTTCGAAGCGGCCCTGTTGTGCAAGCCAGCGCGGTGACTCCGGCAGGCGCTTGCGCAGTTGCCAGATAAACAGCGCAAACGCCGCACTTGAGAGCACCACCCAGCGCCAGCCCGCGATACCGAACGGCGCCTGTGGCACCAGCCACCACGACATCAAGGCCACGGCCGGCACCGACAGAAACTGGATAGAAAATGCAAAGGCAAATGCCGAACTGCGCATGCGCTTGGGCACCAGTTCCGAGAGGTAGGCATCGATGGTCACCAGTTCGATACCCAGGCCAATGCCCACCAGAAAGCGCATGCAAATGATGCCCACGGCCGAGGTTTGAATGCCCATCAACACGGTGGCCACCGTGTACCAGACCAACGCAAAGGTGAAGATCGCGCGGCGCCCGAAGCGGTCGGCGATGGGGCTGAGCAGGCTGGCCCCAAGGAACAGGCCCAGGAATGTGGCCGAGGCGAACGCGGCCTGGTCCGAGAAGCCGAACACACCTTCGCTGCCGGTATGAAAAATCCCGTCGCTGATCAGGCCAGGGCTGATATAGGCGGTTTGGAACAGGTCATACAGCTCGAAAAAGCCGCCGATGGAGAGCAATGCCACCAAGCGCCAAATAGTGGCGACGGCGGGCAGGCGGTCGATGCGGGCGCTGATGTGGGCGGCACGGTGGGGGGCGAGGGTGTCTGTGGCGGAGGCGGGGAGTGTGGACATGAGTAAATTCCATAGGCAGTCACCTGGAATCTTAGCTGGCTAACGGAAATCGGGGTTTGTTAAGTTGCGGGCGGTAGCCCGTACATTCGCCGATTAATTGCGCACGGCGACTCTGTTTCAGAGGTTTATCGCGCGAAGGCTGCCTGCCGAAGGTTGCTATCGGCAGGCAGCTTCTGGCGGGAGTAATACCTTCCCCGTTGCGAGGGTGTTCTAGTCGTGCTTGAAGTCCTCAACCTTATAAGCGCCTTGGGTGAAGCTCATCTTCTTTTGATGGTCTTGCGCGTTTTGCGCCTCAAAGTGGAGGGACGCTGACAGAATATTGCCTTGCAGTTGCAATACGGTAAATTTGCCACTGGTTGCCATATAGTTGCCGGACTCGCCTTGTCGCGTGTCGTCAAACTCAAGCCTTACTTTTTTATCACTCCCCGTTGCATCGATGTCGTAGGTCTCACCTGCCTTGATATTCTGGTCGATGCTCATTTTTATCAAGCCGGAGCCGGACATGATTCCGACTGTCGAATTGAACCCTGACTCTCCGTTCAAATGGGCGACGAAGGACGTGACAAAGGGCTCACCCCATTCATCGATGACTCCGGAAATTTTGTCGTTCTCACCAATCTTCTTGCTCATGACTGCTTCTCCATATTCAGGGATGAGCAAGGCATTGCCCTTGCTCTGGTTTATGAATAGGCGAAGGTGCAAAACAGATCTACTGTCAGATATGACAGGTAGGGTAATTTTCAGACCGATGGTGATGACCATCGGCCTATAGCTGAATAGCCCGCTTAGTTATGGCCGTCGAGGGCGAAGGCCTGGAAACCAGCGTGCTGGCTGAGGCGTTGATAGTAGGCTGCGACTGCAGGGTAGGGCGGATGCTCCATGGGCGTCATTTTCCAGCGGTGTACCGAAAGGCCGATCGGAATATCGGCGAGGGTGAACTCTTCGCCGGACACATAGGAGCCGGTCTTGGTCAACTGTTGTTCCAGCAAGGCCATCTTGTCATTCCAGGCCTGCACGCCCGCCTGGATGCGTTGCGGGTCCTGATAGTCCGGGTTTTGACGCACCAGTGCGTGGAACGCATAGCCCCACGAAGGGTTGAGTTCGGTGGCCTGCCAGTCCATCCACTGTTCGACCCGTGCACGCAAGGCAGGCTCAGCGGGTAGCAAGTCATGGCGCTGATAGAGGCCGACAAGGTAGCGGCAGATGGTATTGGACTCCCACAGCACGCCATGGTCGTCGATCAGCACCGGCACCTGGGCGTTGGGGTTCAAGGCGAGGAAATCGGTGGATTGGGTAGGCTTGAAACCGATGCCCCAGTCTTCGCGCACATAGTCGATGCCCAGCTCCTGGCAGGTCCAGAGTACTTTGCGCACGTTGATGGAGGAGGTGCGGCCCAGGATTTTCAGTGAATGGCCCATGGTGCTTCCCTGGCATCTAAGAGAATGACCAATCTAGCAGGGGCCGGGCACGGCGGCGAGGGTGTGAAGCGGGCACGGTCGAAAATGTGGGGCTTGCCTGGGATAGCGTTGTGTCAGTCAATGAGGGGGTTGCCTGATACACCGCTATCGCAGCATAGGTATCTACACAACTTTGGTGCGACGCTGGACCTGTGGCGAGGGAGCTTGCTCCCGTGACGACCGGATAGCCGACGCCTATCTATCTGACACCCCACGATCCAATTGTGGGAGCTGGCTTGCCTGCGAAGACGGCCTAACAGTCAACACAGTTGGACCGGGTACATATCCATTATTTAGGTAACGGCCACTTAGGGTTCCGCCCTGACGGCCATCCCTTTCAAGGTCTTTTCGTTTTGGCAGCCTTGATTACCCTGTCCGTTGAAACATGCGCATTCACCGCCGTGCCTTGCACCCATGTCTTGGGTTTAGGCACCTTGGGGCCGCGGGGACTTTTCGCAACTTGTTTGGGTTGGATGTTTCTAGCCAGCTCCAACAAGCGCTGGGCCAACTTTTCCACAGGGATGGCGGGAAGATATTCCGAGGGCAGTGCAATCTGCATTCCCTCATAACCACTCCTGACCTGGACCGCCAAGTGATAGATCGAGGCTTCCCAGCCATCAGGCTGGGTCTCCCGATGGGCTTGCTCCACGCTTCGCTTGAGTACGGCCAGGACGTTGTAGGCCAACACTGCCGTAGTGAACCCGAGCAAGGCGGCCTTTGGGCTGCCGAGAGTTTCGATTTCACTTTCCAGGATCGCTTCCAGTCGCTGGAACATACCTTCAATGCTCCAGCGGCGGCGATAGAGTTGCGCGATCTGCTCAGCGCTGACGCTTTCAGGCAAGTTGCTCCAGAACATCAAGCTGCTGTCACCCGAGTCTGTTGGCGAATGAAGCGTCAGTTCGACGCGCCGACATTGGTAACCGCCTCTGACCTGGATGATCTGCTCACGCACAGAGCCTGTTTCCACAGGCACGGGTTCTTGCCACTCACCCTCTTGAATCAGGCGTGGATGTTTGGCTTGCTGGCGAATGACAAAGGACGTCTGGACCTGCTCACAAGCTTCCATTACCGGAAGCGTGCAGTAGAGTCGGTCAGCCAGCCACACCTGGCCCGGTTCAGCATTAGCCAACAGAGGCAACACGCAAACGCGCTCGCTGGCGTAGGCATCCTCACATGCCTGAAGGTCGATGACCTGATCGAGATCAGGATCGTAGACCACTACCGAAAAACCGGGACGAGCCGCACCTCGCTCCTGGCGTAAAGCCCCCAGACGCTTCTCAGTGGATGCCAGGTGATTGCCGTCTACCACGCGAACCTGCCAGTCCGGCAGCATCGTCGTGCAGCCCAGTTCTTTGATGGTTGGAGTCAGTCGTTGCGCACTACCGGTGACCAGAGCGCGCAACAGCGCGGGTTCGGTACGACTGATCTTGTCGTAAAGCGCCGCCAAGCTGACAGGGAGATCTTCCAGTTGCCGCGCGGCGGCGTGCAGGGATGGCTTCAAGCCCAATGAAACAAGGGACATCAGCTTGATTATGGTCGAGAACAGTAGTTCACGAGAATACTGCCGTTGCCGATGTTCTTCGAAGACCTGATCGACCCACTCAGGGGCAATAGCTTGTTCCAGCGCCAATTTGGCCATGACGCTGGCAGGTGCTTTTTTCTCGAAACGCGCTAGAACATCGGCCCACATCGTTTGGGATCCCTGAATGAAATTTCAGGGGATTTTACCGAAGACCTTGAAAGGGATGGCCCTGACGGCGGCTCACTTTTGAAAAGCCGGAATGCCGGCCCAGTCAAAAGTAAGCAAAACGCTCTTGCCCCACCACTCGGCACCTCGCTTAGGCTCGGTGTGCCCGAACACAGGCTTGAATCCGTGGGCCGCCGCCACGCGCCATCCATGGCGCGGGGCGGCTAACCCGGCGTCCTGCCGGGTTACCCACGAATTCAAGCCTGCGTTCGGCCAGCGTGGTTTAACGGGGCGCCTGAGATCAAGATCAAAAGCAGGTCAAGATCAAGAGCCGCTCGCTTCGCATCGTGGTTACCGTCTGCTGTTACAACCCACAAAGTTGTGTAGATACCTATGGCTATCGCAGGCAAGCCAGCTCCCACAGGGATCGTGTATTGCTTCAGCAGCGTGGTGTGTGCTGGTCCATGGCCTTGCCCACCAACAATACGCTCAGCTCGCTCAATTGATGAATGGCCAGGGCTACATCACGGTGTTTGCCGGTGAGGTCATCGGACAGGTCGAGCAGCAGGGTGCTGACGGAGCAGACGGTTTCGTAGCTGTTGGCCAGTAGGGTTTCGGTGGAGATACCGGGGATGAGCGTGAAGAGGGTGGTTGGCGGCGTATCGATTTGTTTGATCATTAGAGCATCCTGGAATGGGCTGCCGCCGTATCGCTACTAAACGAGGGTGGCAACTGTACGCAGGTTAGTAGACCGGTGGACACTCAAAGCCGGCGCACCCGAAAGTGCCCTACGCACAGCCGCCATTAACGCGGGCAGACTTATGCACTTAGAGTGACCGAACTCGGGCTACTAAACCCGATCACCGAGAAATTCAGCGACCGTCAAACCTTAGAGACCGCCACCGAGGCGCACAAGCCGGCGGATTCTGACGTAAGCGTAGGCAGCGGAGCAAGGCGCTTACTGCAAAGTAAGCTGCGTCCTACGACGATCCTACGTTCGTCTTATGATTCCCACAGTTCTTCGTGGGAAAGGAGTTCTGCCGAGGGGGGATGGCATCAACTCACTTTTATGATGACTGGACGACGACACCCGGGCATAGGAAGTCAATGTGATACCCCGTTGTTCCATCCCCAACTGCCACATGGACTCCGCTGATGCCTTCGTTCATTTGGGAGTTGATCTTGAAATCAATCAGTGGGGTGATTGCCTGGTTTACGCCGATTGCGAACTCAGTGAGCTTCGCAGCCCTGGGCCCCGCCGCGTTCTGAATGAGGTCTATGTAGTCCCGGCCATCTACTTTGAATGACGTGACCGTGTTGCCACTGATTTTGAGTAAGGCTTTTTTGGAGGCAACCTCTTCGAGCAACCTATCAAGTGAGTTTTTGAGGGCCCGATTCACATTCTCCGTCTTTCTGCACACCGTCAGAACTCCCGCAACATAAAAATTGCCATCTACATAAAACGGACAGGGATCTTGAGGTTTCATATGGGCGAAATGAACCTCGAAAAGCTCTGCAACTGAATGAACGAAATCATCCTGCAAGTCTTCTTCAAAAACAGCATAAGGAACGGCATCCTTTGAAAGGGTTACGTTCGAGTGAGTCATGGGGCCAGACAGTTTTAGAGGCGTCTTGCAGTTAACCAGCTCTACCATTTTTCTCTGTTCTGTCAAGGCGTGTGCGATGTTGCTTTTGTTGAGTTGTTCTAAACCATAAATGGCATTGTCTATGGACGCCTCAAATACATGTACTGGGCAAAAGATGCAGCGTTTTTGGGTGGTAAGTTTCGCCAGTTCAAACGTTTTTTTTGCAGCTCTGTCAGTGAATGAAAACACAATGCTGTTTCGAGCCAGTGACTTAGCCTGCATTATGTTTTGCGTAACGAAGTTTTGTTGAGCGCAGCGTTTCAAAAACGGTTCGGAATCTGAGAGTACTTCAAAACGGGTTATGTCCAAAAATGGTAGTTGGGAAAGCGTCATGTTCACTCCTCCTGGGCAAGGGCGCCAAAGCATTGGCCTTGGCGCGTTCGTGCTCTAGTTAAGGCCACGAGAGTGGTGGCCAAGTAAATCCTTCAGCGTCGGATGTTATGTGATTGAGCTTTGGTTCGAATGGCTCAACTACTGAAGTGGTTTCTGAAGCTTTCATTTTCACCTCCTGTAAGAATTGATTGGATGCCCTGTTGGTAGGGCGGGATCATTAAAGCGCTAGATAGGTGGTGAAGGATACTGCTGATTTGTATTTTTTATATCGATTATTTTTAAGGAGGAGTTTTTTATAAGGAGTAAGGGTTTCTGTAAGAGTTGTCTGTAAGTTCGATCTTACAATGTAGTTTTTATAGCGCGGGTTGTTGACCCTGTTTGTTTTTTAAGCGTAGTTTTTAACTTTCGTTTGCGCAGTAGGATGGTGCGGATAGTGGAGGTGTGATCATGCGTTTATTCAAAAAGGTAATAACTGCCAGCGAGCTACAGAGGGCACTTACACTTACGGACCTCACCGATGTGACGCCTGAGCCTCACGCGGTCCGACTACTGCTCGATGAAATACTCTGCGAGCTGACTCGGCGTCACTGGCCTGAACCTCAACTCCTCGAGGGGCCGCGAGTGGTAACGGCTCAAGATAACTATGGCTTGCTTGGTTATGACGGGGATGAAATCACATTGGGCAGTGCTCATACGCGCTGGGTCGATAACTTGAGCCTGCTTCGTACGCAAACAACCAGCTTGATCCCAGCTGCATTACAGCACTCAAGCACAGTCCGCCAACCTGGGCAGATTATGATGTTAGCCGCCCCAGGCATGACATTTAGACGTGACAGCCGAGATCGTTGGCACTGTGCTGAGCCCCACCAGATGGACATCTGGGTATTAGGTGACCCGCAGCTTTCTACCCAAGATCACCTCCTGCGCCTGGTTGGGGATGTTTTGGACGCTGCGGTACCCGGTATGGCCTGGGTTTTCTCGGACAGCCCTCACCATTACACCGAGGGGGGCATCGAGGTGAACCTGATGCTTGATGGGAAACCGATTGAGGTGCTGGAGTGTGGTTGTATTGCTCAATCACTTCTTGAGCGCTTGAACATCAATCCCCTGCAGCACGGTGGTTTGGCATTGGGCATGGGGCTGGACCGGTTGACCATGCTGCGCAAGGGCATTCCGGATATTCGGCTCCTGCGTGATAACCATCCCCGTGTCAGGGCCCAAATGTTTGATTTGAAACCCTGGCAACCGATCTCTCGACTGCCGTGTATCACTCGGGACATCTCCCTCGCGGTCACGCCAGGGCAAAGCGAAGAAACCATCACCGAAAAGATGCTGCTCGCAGCCGGTGAGGATGCTGTGTGGGTGGAAGAGATGCAGATCAAGGGGCGCTGGTCTCGAGATGAGTTGCCGGCGCAAGCAATTGCTCGCCTGGGGTTATTGCCTGGGCAGGAAAATATCCTGCTTCGTATCGTATTGCGCGATTGTTCGCGTTCCATCAGTTCCGAAGAGGCCAATGCGCTCTATGAGCGTGTCCAGGCATCGTTGCACGAAGGTGCGCAGGGCAGTGGGTACCGGCTCCCTGCGTCTGATTAAAACAAGGCGGGCAGGTTATGGTCAGTCACTAAAGCGCCGACCCCTGTGGGTAATACATGGCCAATGTGGGAGCTGGCTTGCCTGCGATGGCGTTGGATCAGCCAACATATCGTGGCCTGACACACCGCCATTGCAGGCAAGCCAGCTCCTACATTGATTACGTTCGGCTCGACGTTCAGGTGCTCTCGCGCACCTGCAACTCAAACCCCATATCCACCACCGGCTTGGCCACCTTGTTGCCCGCCATGATTGTCAGCAGATGCTCCGCCGCTCGGCGCCCGATGGCTTCCCGTGGCGTGCTGATGCTGCTCAGGCGCGGCACCATGAAGGACGAGGCAGGGAGGTCGTTGAAGCCCAGCACGGCTACACGTTCCGGCACCTTGATGCCGTGGCGCAGGGCTTCGAGCAGGGCGCCCTGGGCCAGGTCGTCGTTGCCGAAGAAGATCGCGTCCACATCCGGGTGGGCGGCCAGCAGTTGCAAAAACAGTTCGCCACCCAGGCCCACGGAAGACGGGCGTGGTGTCAGCAGCTCCAGCGCCGGGTCGTACATGCCTGCTTGCTGCAAGGCGCGGCGGAAGCCTTCGCCACGCAGCAAAGTACGTTGGTCCAGTTGTGCGCCGATATAGGCCAGGCGCTTGCGACCCCGGGACAGCAAGTGCGCCGCTGCTGTCTCACCGGCGGCCAGTTGCGAGAAGCCCACGCAGTTCACCCCAGCATTGGGGTCCAGATCCATCATGTACACACAGGGCACATTGCTGGCCTCGACCATTCGTCGCGCGCTTTCGGTGCGGTCAAAGCCGGTCAGCAACAACCCCCGTGGCTGGTAGGCCATGTAGTTACGCAACAGGTCTTCTTCTTCATCGCGCGAATAATGGGAGTTGCCGATCAGGACTTCAAAGCCCTTGGGCCGCAGTACCTGATGGATAGCTTCCAGGGTTTCGATAAACAGCAGGTTGGACAGTGACGGCACCAGCACCACCACCGAATGGCTCTGCGCCGAGGCCAGGGCGCGGGCAGCGGGGTTGACCACGTAGCTCAGTTCGGCGGCGGCCTGTTGCACTTTTTCCACCAGTTCGGTGGCCACCGTGCTGATGCCGCGCAGGGCACGGGAGGCGGTGATCGGGCTGACGCCAGCAAGGCGCGCCACTTCATTGAGGGTAGGGCGGCCCGTTGTGCGGGTATTTTTATCGTTCTTGGAGGTCATCAGGCGGCTTGCCAAACAAAAATCGAGGCACTAAGGTAGCGCTGTCTCCAAAGGGCTGCAAATTATTGAACCTAGGGTTGCCTGATCCGGTTCGAATGATTGGAGCGGATGCACGCGTCACTCCATAAAAATGACAAGTCGGCGCGGGAAAAGCCTGTTTTTGCACTAGCCTTACGCTATGCAAAGGTAGCGCTATCTGCGTCCTGAGGTGTTTCATGAGTCAACCTGTTACCGCCCTGGTCATCATGGGTGTTTCCGGCTGTGGCAAGTCCAGCGTCAGCCAAGCCCTGTGCGCCCTCAACGGCGCCACTGCCATTGAAGGCGACAGCTTTCACCCTGCCGCGAACATCGAAAAGATGAGCGCCGGCCACCCCCTCAACGACGACGACCGCGCCGGCTGGCTCGACATCCTGTGCGATGAACTGCGCCGCGCGTTGAAAGCCGGCGAGCATCCCGTACTGACCTGTTCGGCGCTGAAGAAAAAATACCGTGACCACCTGCGCGAAGCCGCGCCGGGCCTGGGTTTTGTCTTCCTGGAGCTGACCCGCGAAGTCGCCGCCGACCGCGTGTCTCACCGGCCCGGCCATTTCATGCCGGCCAGCCTGATCGACAGCCAGTTCGCCACCCTCGAATCGCCCAAGGGCGAGCCGCTGACCCTGGCGCTCAACGCCAGTGAAGACAGCGTGAAGGAGCTGGCCGAGCAGACCAATATCTGGTGGCGCAAGCACGGCTTCGAACCTACTCATTAATTTTTTGCCGGAAAAGATAGCGCTATCCCCGGCAGGAAGTTCAACACCCGCTTTAATAACAACAACAAACAGGAGAGACCCCCCATGTTTGGCATGTCCCACGAGTCTTACCTGCTGCTAGATGCAGTAGTCACTATCATCGGGTTGATCGTACTGATCACCAAGTTCAAGGTGCACCCGTTCATTGCACTGATCATCGCGGCCGGCTTCCTTGGCCTGACCTCGGGCATGCCCGTGGACAAGATCATCAAGGCGTTCCAGGACGGTTTCGGCGGGGTGCTCGGCTTTGTCGGCATCATCCTCGCGCTGGGCACGATGCTCGGCAAGATGATGGCCGAGTCCGGCGGTGCCGATCAGATCGCCCAGACCCTGATCCGCGCCTTCGGCAAGGAAAAGGTCCAGTGGGCGATGATGTTCGCCGCGTTCCTGGTGGGCATCCCGCTGTTCTTCGAGATCGGCTTTGTGTTGCTGATCCCGCTGGTGTTTATCGTCGCCCGGCGTACCGGCGTGTCGCTGATCAAGATCGGTATTCCGCTGCTCGCTGGCCTCTCGGCGGTGCACGGCCTGGTGCCACCGCACCCGGGCCCGCTGCTGGCCATCGGCGTGTTCGGTGCCGATATCGGCAAGACCATCCTGTACGGTCTGATCGTCGCGCTGCCGACCGCCATCATCGCCGGCCCGATCTTCGGTACGTTCATCGCCAAGTACATCCCCGGTAACCCGTCCCAGGAACTGGTGGACCAACTGGCCCGCGAGACCGATAACAAGTCGCTGCCCAGCTTTAGCATCACCCTGATCACCGTGCTGCTGCCGGTGTTCTTGATGTTGCTCAAAACCTTTGCCGATATCGCGTTTGCCGAAGGCAACGTGGTGCGCAACTGGATGGACATGATCGGCCACCCGATCACTGCACTGCTGCTGGCGTTGCTGTTGTCGCTGTACACCTTTGGCCATCGCCAGGGCATCCACTCCAAGCAGATCCTCAAGTTGCTCGACGCCAGCCTGGCGCCGACCGCGGCGATCATCCTGATTATCGGTGCCGGTGGTGGCTTCAAGCAGATGCTGGTGACCAGCGGTGTGGGTGACGTGATCGGCCATATGGCGGTGAACGCGCAGATCAACCCGATCCTGCTGGCGTGGCTGGTGGCGGCGGTGATTCGGATTGCTACCGGTTCAGCGACGGTTGCGACCATTACCGGTGCGGGCATTGTGGTGCCAGTGGTCGGCATGATCCCTGGGGTTAACCGCGAGTTGCTGGTGCTGGCGACGGGTGCGGGTTCGTTGATCCTGTCTCACGTCAACGATGCGGGGTTCTGGCTGGTCAAGCAGTACTTCAACATGACCGTGGCCGAGACGTTCAAGACCTGGACGGCGATGGAGACCATTCTGTCGATCGTGGCGCTGATCTTCATCATGTTGCTGTCGTTGGTGGTGTAAGCCACACCCCAAAGCAAGAGTGGGAGCTGATCAAATGTGGGAGCTGGCTTGCCTGCGATAGCGGTAGTGAATCCAACACTGCCATCGCAGGCAAGCCAGCTCCCACATTGATTGGGTTTCTTCAGGTAAGGCAGGTCAGGCTTTGCTGACCAACCCATCCGCCCTGAACATCCCGCGAATCCCGCGCACGGCCTGGCGAATCCGGTCCTGGTTTTCGATCAGCGCAAAGCGCACATGATCGTCGCCATACTCACCAAAGCCGATCCCCGGCGACACACACACCTTCGCTTCCAATAGCAGTTTCTTGGCAAACTCCAGCGAGCCCATGGCCGCGTACTGCTCGGGAATCTTGGCCCAGACATACATCGACGCCTTCGGGTTCTCCACCATCCAGCCCAGCTCATGCAGGCCTTTGACCAGCACATTGCGGCGCTGGCGGTACTGCTCGGCGATGTCTTTGACGCACTGTTGGTCGCCTTCCAGCGCCGCAATTGCCGCCACTTGCAGCGGGGTGAAGGTGCCGTAGTCGTGGTAGCTCTTGATGCGCGCCAGGGCGTTGACCAGTTCCGGGTTGCCCACCATGAAGCCAATGCGCCAGCCAGCCATGTTGTAGCTCTTGGACAGGGTGAAAAACTCCACCGCAATGTCCTTGGCGCCGGGCACTTGCATGATCGAGGGGGCTTTCCAGCCGTCGTAGACGATGTCGGCGTAGGCCAGGTCGTGCACCACCAGTACGTCGTACTGCTTGGCCAGGGCGATCACCCGTTCGAAGAAGTCCAGTTCCACACACTGCGCGGTCGGGTTGGACGGGAAGCCGAGGATCATCATCTTCGGTTTGGGGATCGAGCCGCGAATCGCGCGCTCCAGCTCAGCGAAGAAATCCACGCCGGGTATCAGCGGCACCGAACGCACCTGGGCGCCGGCAATCACTGCGCCGTAGATATGAATCGGGTAGCTGGGGTTGGGCACCAGTACGGTATCGCCCTGGTCCAGGGTGGCCAGCATCAAGTGCGCCAGGCCTTCCTTGGAACCGATGGTCACGATGGCTTCGGACTCCGGGTCGATATCTACCGCGTAACGGTCCTTGTACCAGCGCGAAATCGCCCGGCGCAGGCGCGGAATACCTTTGGAGGTGGAGTAGCCGTGGGTGTCTTCACGCTGGGCGACGGTGACCATTTTCTCCACGATATGAGGAGGCGTGGCGCCGTCAGGGTTACCCATGCTCAAGTCGATGATGTCTTCGCCGCGCCGACGCGCAGCCATCTTCAGCTCGGCAGTGATATTGAAAACATACGGGGGGAGTCGATCTATGCGCGCAAAGCGGCGCGGCGAACCTTGGTCTGCCATTGTTGCCTCGAGGTACGTAAGCGCCCGGAACCGTCCGAGCGACGTCGGCCACTGCGGTGGCCTGCGGGGCAGACAATACGGGCGATGATGGCCAGTTGTCTAGATGCGTAGGAAATTTTTCTACATGGAGTGCAACGCAGATATGCCCCTATACTCGATGCGGGTTTGTTCCCTCATAAGAAGGAGACTGTTCGTATGGATCAGCAGACAAAAAAACCGTTGGAGTTACGCTTGGAAGCCGGCAAAGCCCTGGTGATCGCCGGGGTGCAAGGGCGATATTCGAAGGCCACCGTGGGCGATATCCCACGGCTGTGGGAGTTGTTCGATACCTGTATCAAATACCTCAAGAAGCGCGTCGGCGGTGTGACCTACGGGGTGTGCCATAACCCGCACCACGGCGAATTCGATTACCTGGCAGGGGTTGAAGTCCCGGCTAAAAAGGATGTGCCGAGCAATTTCGAGTACATCGAAATCCCGCCGCTCAACTATGCCGTGTTCCCCCACTACGGGCCGGTGCAGGCGCTTGAGCAAACCTACGAGCGCATCATGTTTGAATGGCTGCCGCATTCGGGCTACAAGGTCATGGGCGCAGATTTCGAGCGCTACAGCGCGGATTTCGATGCCAGGAAGGGCACGGGGACGGTGGAAATCTGGCTGCCGATCGGGGAGCGGGGCTGACACTGCACCGGATGTCACGTAAACAGAACATGTTTACGTGACATTGCCGCTATGGATCAAACCTGAAACTCAACCGGCGCTCATACCCCACGCGGCCCTTGTACGCCTCACCGCGATCCACCCATCCCGCCCCCAGGTACAACCCCATCGCCGCCAGGTTGTGGGTATCCACCGACAACTCCAACCCCTTGATCTGCGGCCACGCCTCACGCGCCACGGCGGGCAACGCCTGCAAACACACCTTGCCGTATCCACGCCCCTGCTGATGCCGGTCTACCTGTAGCGCGTGGAGCGTGGCGCTGTGTTCATCGGCCCAATGAGGCAGGCACGGTGGGCGCTTGAGCAGCAGGAACGCCACGGGAAGGTCATCGGCCAACAGCGCAAAGCCCTTGACCCCAGGGCTTGGCTTGGCGAGCAGAGTGTTGAGCGCGCAATACATATCACCGCAAAACGGCAGTTGCTCAGGGTGAACTTCGATGGCGCCGACGTGCTGTTGTTGCACAGCGTTCAGCGCCTCGTAGGCAACGAGGCGGGTTTGCATGGGGCTGTCCGAACGGCTGCAAGGGAAGTGGCAGTTTATCGGGTTTGGGCCACGGGAAATTATTTTTCAGGGGGATGTCGATTTCCCTTCGGGCCATTCGACTAAGGATGTCTTCCGTGATTTTCCACCCCAAGGAGTCATCGCCATGAGCACTGCAATCAAGAGCTTGATCGAGCAATGGAAACACGCCGTTGTCAGCCGCGATATCGACCAGATTGTCAGCTTTTACGCCGACGATATCGTCTCGTTCGACGCGGTAACCGCCTTGCAATTCAAGGGCAAGGCGGCCTACCGCGCGCACTGGGAAGCGTGTATGGAGCACTGCCCCGGCCCCGGCATCTTCGAGTTTCATGAACTGCATGTCGTCGAAGCGCCAGACAGCGCATTCGCCCATTGGCTGGCCCATTGCGGCGGTGCCGGGCCGGACGGTGAGGTGAAGGCCTGCTGGATGCGCGTCACCGCTGGCTACCAGCGCATCGATGGCCAATGGAAGGTGGTGCACGAGCACTGGTCGGCACCGTTTGATATGCAAAGCGGCACGGCGTTGTTCGACCTGAAACCTTGAGCACCGCGAACTATAGTCAGTAGTCCGAAAACGGAGAACGCCATGAAATACCTGTGCCTTATCTACAGCGACGAGCAGGTGTTGCACACCTCGCCCGACAGCCCCCATGACTCGGAATGCCTGGCCTACGCCGAGGCCATCCAGGCCAGCGGGCGCATGCTGGCCGCCGAGCCGCTGGAGTCGGTGACCACCGCCACTACCGTGCGCATGCGCAACGGCAAGCTGTCGATCACCGACGGGCCGTTTGCCGAAACCAAGGAGCAGCTCGCCGGGTTCTACCTGATCGACGCCAAGGACCTCAATGAAGCGCTCCAGGTGGCGGGCGGCATTCCGGCGGCCCGGGTCGGCAGTGTGGAAGTGCGCCCCGTGCGCCAATTGGATCTCTCAACACAATAATCAAAAGACGTGAGGAGGTTTCCCCGTGAACACTCAACCCGCTGAATGTGAACTGTCCAGCAAGCCCACGAGGCCATGGGGCTTTCATGACGGCTGGGGCCAGAGGCTGGACCGCCTGGTGAAGTGGGTGGCCGAGGGCATGGTCGATTGACCGCGCAGATCGACGCCATTTACCGCAGCGAATCACGCCGCGTGCTCGCGACGTTGATTCGCGTGCTGGGGGATTTCGACCTGGCCGAGGAGGCGCTGCACGAGGCGTTTTTTGTCGCCGTGCAGCGCTGGCCCGAGGATGGCGTGCCGGATAATCCTCGGGCGTGGCTGGTGTCCACCGGCCGCTTCAAGGCCATCGACCGCCTGCGGCGTCAGTCGCGGTTTACCCCGTTATTGGAGGAGCAGGCCGACGCGCTGGAAGCCGCGCCGTGGAGTGATGAAGACGTGGAAGACGACCGCCTGCGCCTGGTATTCACTTGCTGCCACCCGGCGTTGGCAGCCGACGCCCAGGTTGCGCTGACCTTGCGCGAGATCTGCGACCTGAGCACCGAGGCCATCGCTCACGCTTTTCTTGCCACGCCCACCGCCATTGCCCAACGCATCGTGCGCGCCAAGGGCAAGATCCGTGAGGCGAAAATCCCCTATCAAGTGCCGTCCCGGGCCGAATTGCCCGAGCGGTTGGACAGTGTGCTGCGGGTGATTTACCTGGTGTTCAACGAGGGCTATTCGGCCTCAGCGGGCGCCGACCTCACCCGTGAAGACCTGACCCTGGAGGCCATTCGCCTGGGCCGTTTGCTGCTGGAGTTGCTGCCCGAGCCGGAAGTCATGGGCTTGCTGGCGTTGATGCTGCTACACGAGTCGCGCCGGCCCGCCCGCACTTCTGCCAGCGGCGAACTGGTGCTGTTGGACGCTCAGGATCGTACGCTTTGGAACAGCGCCTTGATCGCTGAAGGCTGCGCATTGGTGGAGCAGGCGCTGATTACGCCACGCTTTGGACCGTATTGCCTGCAGGCGGCGATTGCCGCCGTACACGCCGAGGCGCCCAACGCAGGGCAAACCGATTGGCGGCAGATTGTCGGGCTCTACGATGTATTGCTCAGGGCTGTGCCGTCGCCGGTGATCGAGTTGAACCGTGCGGTGGCGGTGGCGATGGAGCAGGGGCCGTTGGCGGGGTTGGCGCTGGTAGACAACCTTTTGCAGCGCGGTGAGTTGCAGGACTACCACTTGGCGCATTCGGCGCGTGGGGAGTTTTGCCGGCAGTTGGGGCGGTTTGACGAAGCCCGCAGCGCGTACGAAAAAGCCTTGTCCTTGACCCAGCAAGCGCCAGAAAAACGCTTCATCACGGGACGCCTCGCCGAACTCAATTCCCCCAGACAGTGACGATCCAAATGTGGGAGGGCGTAAGCCTAATACCTGTAGGAGCGAGCTTGCTCGCGAAAAACTCACCGACGCCGCGTTTCTTCAGGAAGCACGCGTTATCGTTGACGTTCTTCGCGAGCAAGCTCGCTCCTACAGGCTCATTCCAGCATCTTCTCCAGCAACCAACTCCCCGCAGGCCCCGGCGGCTGTTGCCGCGACCACAACGCATCCACCGCCACCGAGCGTGGCCAACTGCGCACCTTGAGTTCAACCAACTGGTTGCCGCCAAAGCGCTCCACCAGCCAGCGCGGAATCGGTGCCCAACCAAAACCCAATTGGGCCATTTCCATCAGCATCAGGTAACTCGGTGCCGACCACACGCGCTGGGTGCTGCGGTTTTCATTGGGGCTGATGATGCTCGCCAAGCGCAACTCCCGGTGTTGTTGCAGGGTGTGCGGGGTAACCTTGTCCAGGTTCGCCAATGGGTGTTTGGGCGAGACGAACAGCGCGATCTCCGTGCGTTCCTCCACGGGGGAAAACGTCAAGTCCGGCGGGTAGACTTCCTGTTGCTCGATAAACGCGATCTGCGCCCGGCCACTTTGCACCAGCGCGATCAGGTCTTCGCATTCCGCGATCAGGCATTCCAGCTCAAGGTCCGGGTAGCGTTGTTCGAAGGCGGTGAGGGCGACCTCGAACCGATCGGATTGGTAAGTATCGGACATGGCGATACTCAGCTTCGGCTCCAGGCCTTGCGATAACTGACTGGCCGCCAGCTCCAGGCGGCTACTGGCTTCCAGCACTTGCTCAGCCCGTTGCAGCAAAACATGCCCCGCAGGCGTAAGGGTCGGTTTGCGGCTGCTGCGGTCAAACAGCACCACGTCCAGGTCGATCTCAAGGCTTGCCACCGCCGCGCTCACGGTGGACTGGCTCTTGCCCAGCTTGCGCGCCGCCGCGGAAAACGAGCCTTGGGTGGCCGCCTGGACAAACGCCTGGAGCACTTCATGGGAGGCCATGACTATCGCCTTGATCGATGGTTATTGGTTATGAAGTATCGAGACAAAGCCTGAACATGGCAACCATCGTCACTCACGGAGCCGGGTCATGACCCCTACCAAATCCCTTACTGAACGCGTTTTTCAAGCCCTTGGTTTCGAAGGGCTGGCCTTGTTGATCTGCACGCCACTGCTGGTGTGGATCACCGGCCGGCCGGCGCTGGAGATGGGCGCAGTGACCTTGGGCATCAGCCTGTTGGCACTGAGCTGGAACGTGGTATTCAACAGCCTGTTCGACCGCCTTAAAACCCGCCTGCAACTGGCCAACGGCGGTTGGACCCGTGTGCTGCATGCGCTGCTGTTTGAAGGTGGCCTGATCCTCTTGGCGGTGCCGTTGATTGCCGCCCTGATGAAGATCAGCCTGTTGGAAGCCTTCATCCTCGACATTGGCGTGTTGTTGTTCTTCCTGCCGTACACCTACGTGTACCACTGGGGTTATGACGTGTTGCGCGAGAAATTCGCCGGTAAAACCCCAGCCACCCTGTAGGAGCGAGCTTGCTCGCGAAGATCGCCAACGATAACGCGGAGCCTTTGGAAACACGCGGCGCGCTTGAGTTTTTCGCGAGCAAGCTCGCTCCTACAGAGGAGGCCGCCGTTTAGAGGAACATCCCGCCCGACGCCTCGATCCGCTGGCCGGTGATCCAGTGGCTGCCATCGGCCAGCAAGATCGAAATCGCGCCGCCAATGTCGTCCGGCAAGCCAGCGCGGCCCAGGGCGGTGTTGTTGGCCACCATCGTATTCACGTCGGTGTTATCGCGTACCGCACCGCCGCCGAAGTCGGTGGCAATCGCACCCGGTGCCAGGGTGTTCACGGTAATCCCCCGTGGGCCGAGCTCTTTAGCCTGGTAGCGCGACAACACTTCCACCGCGCCTTTCATGGACGCGTAGGCCGCATAACCCGGCAGGCTGAAGCGTGCCAGGCCGCTGGAAATATTGATGATGCGCCCGCCGTCGTTGATCAACGGCAGCAGTTTTTGCGTGAGGAAAAACGGCGCCTTCACGTGGATCGCCACCAACTGGTCAAACTGGGCTTCGGTGGTCTCGACAAAGCTTGCGTGGGTGCCGACTCCGGCGTTGTTGATCAGGAAATCGAAGCGATCCACGGCGAACACATCCTTGAGCAACTTACCGATCTGGCCAACGAACGCATCGAAGGTCGCGCTCTGGCTTACATCCAATTGCAGCATGGCTGCGCGGCCACCCAAGGCCTCTACTTGAGCAACCACGGCTTGGGCTTCGGCCGCTGCGCTGTGGTAGGTACCGATGATGTCGATGCCTTGCGCAGCCAGGTGCAGAGCGGCGCTTTTGCCCAGGCCACGGCTGGCGCCGGTGATGAGTGCGATTTTACGGGTCATGGTGCAGTCCTCGAACGGGGTTAGTGGGACTGAGTGTATTTGTCCGCCCATTACGTGATAAACAGCGCTATAACGGAATCACTGGCCGGATAAGGCGAACAATCTATGAACAAGCTAGAGCTACTGCGTACCTTTGTGCGAGTGACGGAATTGTCGAGTTTCACGAAGGCCGGTGAAAGTCTCGGCCTGCCGCGCTCCACCGTGTCCGAGCATGTGCAGGCGCTGGAAGAACTGCTGGGCGCACGGCTGTTACAACGCACCACACGCAAGGTGCAGGCGACCCAGGATGGTCGTGTGCTGTACGAACGCAGCAAGGACCTGCTGGCGCACATGGAGGAATTGGAGGGCTTGTTTCGCCAGGATGAAACCCAACTGGCCGGGCGCATACGGGTGGACATGCCCAATGTCATGGCACGCAGCGTGATCTTGCCGAACCTGCCTAACTTCATGACGCGCCACCCGCTGATCGACATGGAGATCAGTTGTTCGGACCGCCAGGTGGACCTGATCGCCGAAGGGTTCGACTGCGTGGTGCGCGTCGGCGCCCAGCCCGATCAAACCGTGGTAGCGCGGCGGGTGTGCAGCATGCCGATGGTCAACTGCGCGAGCGCGGCGTACCTGCAACGGTATGGCGTGCCCGAAACCCTGGCAGACCTGGCGCATCACCAGTTGGTGCATTACGTGCGGCCACTGGGCGCACGCTCGGCCGGTTTCGAATACCTGGTGGGCAATAAAGTGCAGCGGTTACCGATGGCAGGCCGGGTGACGGTCAACAGCACCGACGCCTATCAGTCGGCGTGCCTGGGCGGGTTTGGCATCACCCAGGTGCCGCAGCTCGGCATACGTGATTTGTTGGCCAGCGGCGAGTTGGTGGCGGTGTTGCCCGACTACCAGGCGCCGCCCCTGGATGTGTCGTTGCTGTACGCCGGCCAGCGGCATCTGCCGTTGCGGGTGCGGGTGTTCATGGACTGGTTGGCCGCCACCCTGCACGCCCATCTTTAGCGGCGTGCCGACAACTGCTGCGGTGCCAGGAACGCGTCGTGGAAGTAGTCCCGGAACGCTTGCATCGCCGGGGTGAAGTCACGCTCGCGGTGCCAGGCCAGGCCGACGCTCATGGGCGTGACCGGGTCGGTGACGGTCAGGGTTTCGATGCGCTTGCCTTCCAGGGACCAGGGCCGGTGCACCAGGTCTGACAGGATCGCCACGCCGCTGCCGTTGGCAACCATGCTGCGCACCGCTTCCACCGAACTGGTGCGCAGCCGCACCTTGGGGGTTTGCCCGGCCTGTTCCCAGTAGCGCATGGCGCTGTGTTCGGCTTCATCCACGGTAAGCAAAATGTAGGGTTCTTGGGCCACGTCCGCCAGGCTCACGGCACCGCGTTCGCACAACGGGTGATGGCTGGGCAGCCACAGGCGGCGTTCGGAATTGAACAGAATTTCCGAGACGATATCCGCGTGGGTGAGGTTGGCGGTGAGCACCACGGCCATGTCGAACTGGCCGTCGAGCAGGCCCTGTTCGATGGCCTGGCGTTCCTGTTCGAACACCTCGATGGTCACGTCGGGATGCCAATGCTCCATGCGCTGCAAATGGTGCGGCAGGAAATAACCCAGCACGGTGTAACTGGCCGCCACCCGCAGCACGCCGCTGGCGCGGTAGTCCGGCAACGGGCTGTTGAGGGCGTCGTCCACGCTGCGCACAATCACATAGGCACGGTTGAGAAAATGCCGCCCGGCATCGGTGAGGTTCATGCCCTGGGCCGAGCGCACAAACAGCTGCACGCCGAGCATGGCTTCCAGCTCCTTGATCGCCGTGGTCACCGCCGATTGGGAAATATTCAAGTGAATCGCCGCCTGGGAAATCTGGCCGATCTCGGCGGTGGCGACGAAGTAGCGAACCTGGCGCAAGGTGAGGGACATGAGCGATATCTGATTTTCAGAAGATGGGCCATCTGATAATAGATCTTCCCAAGGGGTCAAGCCCCAGCCTACTTTGCGGGCATCACCTTTGGCGGAGCGACCTCGATGCAGGCAGTGGATTTCAATTCAGACATGGGCGAAGGCTTTGGCCCCTGGACCATCGGCGACGGCGTCGACGCAGAGCTGATGGCCTACATCAGCTCGGCCAATATCGCCACCGGCTTTCACGCCGGCGACCCCGGCACCATGCGCCGCACCGTCGAGCGCGCCAAGCAACTGGGTGTGGCGATTGGCGCGCACCCAGGCTTTCGTGACTTGGTGGGTTTCGGTCGCCGGCATATCAACGCACCGGCCCAGGAGCTGGTGGACGACATGCTCTACCAGCTCGGAGCCCTGCGCGAAATAGCCCGTGCCCAAGGCATGAGCCTGCAACACATCAAGCCTCACGGCGCGCTGTACATGCACCTGGCCCGCGATGAAGAAGCTGCGCGGCTGTTGGTGCAAAACCTGCAGATCATTGAGCCCACGCTGTTGCTGTACTGCATGCCCAACTCGGTGATCTGGCGCATTGCCAAGGAACTGGGGCAGCCGGTGGTGCGCGAGTTCTATGCCGACCGTGAATACGACCTGAGCGGCTCCATCGTGTTTACCCGCAATGTGCGGGCGCTGGACCCCGCCACGGTTGCCGCGCGGGTCTTGCGCGCCTGCCAGACCGGCCTGGTGCGTACCGTCGAAGGCGAAGACCTGGCCATCGAATTCGATTCCATCTGCCTGCACAGCGACACCCCCGGCGCCCTGGAACTGGTGGAGGCCACCCGTGCAGCCTTGGACCAGGCGGGTATCGACGTCAGAACACCCCAATAAGATCCACCCCTTACTTTTTTGCCTGCCTTTCTACAATGATTCCAAGAGGAACAGACATGGCTGAAACGTCCCCCATCCGCTACAGCTTCGGCGGTGATGAACACCTGTTTGCCGAGGTCAGCGACAGCATGTCCCTGGAGGCTTTTTTCAAGGGCATGGCGGTGACCCGCGCCGTGGAGCGCCTGGCGCTGGAAGGCGTACTGGATGTCTGCCTGGCCAACGCATCGTTCCAGATTCGCTTCGACCCCGACCGCATCGCGCCCCATGTACTGCTCGACGCCGTGCAAAGCGCCGAAGCCCAGGCCGTGGCCGAACGCACCTTGCGCACGCGCATCATCGAAATCCCGGTGCTCTATAACGACCCCTGGACTCACGAAACCCTGATGCGCTTTCGTGACCGCCACCAAGACCCCAGCGGCACCGACCTGGAATACGCCGCACGCATCAATGGCCTGGCCGACGTAAACGCGTTCATTGCCGCCCACAGTGGCGCGCCGTGGTTTGTGTCGATGGTGGGGTTTGTCGCGGGCTTGCCGTTCATGTTCCAGATGGTCGAACGCGAGCGGCAATTGCAGGTGCCCAAGTACCTGCGACCACGCACCGACACACCGAAACTGACCCTGGGCCATGGCGGCTGCTTTGGCTGTATCTACTCAGTGCGAGGGGCGGGCGGTTACCAGATGTTCGGCGTCACCCCGGCACCGATCTACGACCCGGCGCAGCAGTTGGCGTACCTCAAGGCGCACATGGTGTTCTTCCGCCCCGGCGATATCGTGCAGTTCAAGCCGATAGACCGCGAGGCTTATGACCGGGCCGTCGCCGAGGTGGACGCCGGGCGTTTCGACTTGCGCATTCGCCCGGTGGAATTTTCCCTGGATGCCTTTCTCGCCGACCCCATCGGCTATCCGAAAACCCTGCAGGAGGCGCTGGCATGATCAAGGTCCTCAAACCTGGCCTCGCCACCTCCGTGCAGGACCTGGGCCGCGAAGGCTATTACCACTTGGGCATCCCACCGTCGGGGGCGCTGGACCAATACGCGTTGAGTGCGGCCAACCACCTGGTGGGCAACCCCATGGGCGCGGCGGGCCTGGAATGCACGCTGATCGGACCGGAGCTGGAGTTCCAGCAGGACGCGCTGGTGGCCTTGAGCGGCGCCTTGATGTCGCCGCGCCTGGACGGCGAAGTGGTGCACCAGGACACCGCCTTTGCCGTGCGCGCCGGGCAGGTGCTGCGGTTCGAATTTCCCAAGGCCGGCGCACGCACTTATCTTGCCGTCGCCGGCGGTATCGACGTGCCGTTGGTGCTCGGCAGCCGCTCCACCTACACCCTCGGTGCCCTCGGCGGGTTTAATGGCCGGCGCTTGCAGGAGGGCGATCAATTGCCGATCGGTACCGCCAGCGGTACCGGGCGTGCGGGCAATAGCTTGCCGATGGCGTTGCGGCGTTCGGTCGGCGGCGATGTGACCTTGCGGGTGGTGCCGGGGCTGTATTACGAGCGCTTGACTGACGAGGCCAAAAGCAGTTTTTTTGCCGAACCGTGGACGGTGGGCTCCGAGGCCGATCGCATCGGCTATCGCTTCAAGGGCGGCAGCGCGTTGAGCTTCCAGCCACGGGAACAGCCGTTTGGCGCGGGCTCCGATCCGTCCAACATCGTCGACAGTTGCTACCCGATTGGCTCGATTCAAGTACCGGCGGGGCTGGAGCCGATTGTGCTGCACCGCGATGCGGTGTCGGGCGGTGGCTACGCAATGATTGGCACGGTGATCAGCGCCGACCTGGACTTGATTGGGCAGATGCAGCCCAACCAGCGAGCGGGGTTTGTGGCGGTAAGCCTGGAGGAGGCCCTGGAGGCGCGGCGGGTATACAAGAAGCGGCTCAAAGCGATGGCTGGACTCTTCAATCACTGAACATACGCATAACCCCTGTGGGAGCAGGCAAGCCAGCTCCCACAGTTGGGGCTTATTTCAATTTGAGAATTTGCGAAAGGCCCAGCGCCCGGCGATCAAGGTGAAGGTGGCAACCAGTGCCACCAATATCCAGAAGCCTTCCGGGTCTTGAGGCAGGGGCACCCCACCCACATTCATGCCAAAAAAGCCGGCAATGATATTGATCGGCAGCGCCAGCACCGTCACCACCGTGAGGGTAAACAATGTGCGGTTGCTCTGTTCATTGAGGTTGGCGGCGATCTCTTCCTGCAACAGCTTGATGCGCTCGCCCAGGGCGGTCAGGTCGTTGATGATCAGCGCAAACTCCTCGGTGGATTTGCGCAGCTCTTTCACGTCTTCCTTTTGCAGCCATTGCGGCGGGCGATTGAGCAGGCGCAGCAGCGAGCCCGGTTCCAGCGCCAGCAGGCGTTGCAGGCGCACCAGCACGCGGCGGGCGGCACCCAGTTCGGCGCGGTTGGTGGACAGGCGCGAAGACAACAGCTGATCTTCGATATGGTCGACGCTGATACTGGTCTTGCGCACGATCTGTGTCAGCACTTCGCCCTGGTCGCGCAGCAGGTGTACCAGCAGCTCCAACGGCGAGCGAAAGTGTTCGCCGGCCTTCACCGACGAGCGTAATTTATCCACCGAGTGCAACGGCTGCAGGCGTGCGCTCACCAGCAAGCGGCTGCGCGCACACACCCACAGCGTGGAAATATCCGACGACACCATGCTGCTGAAGTTGAACACCACATCGTTGACCACCGCCAACAAGGCCGAGTCCACATGCTCGATGCGTGTGGAGCGCGAGCCCTCGTGCAGGGCTTCAAAAAACTCTTCCGGCAGCGACAAATGCGCCTGCATCCAGCGCTCGCAGGCGGCGTGGGCCAGGTTCAGGTGCAGCCACAGGAATTCTTCCGGGTCTGGCGGTTGCTGCAAGGCGGCGAGGGCTGTGGCGGAATCAATTTGTTGGCCTTTCTCGCCGGGGCGAAAACGAAAACCGTAAAGCAGGCCAAACAGATCGGAATCCTGGTGGGCGTGGTCGATGCTGTGGTTCATGGCGACTCGCAGAGAAAGGGCCTGTAGGACGTTTCACAGGTTCCCAGGCGAATCATTGCAAGGCGGTATGACGGTTATGTGACGGTTTGAGGCGCGCATAAAAAAACGCGCCACCCGAAGGTGGCGCGTTTTTTCAAGGTTCAACTCAGGTGTCTTGCTTGTTTTCCAGCACTGCACCGGTCTTGGCGTCGAGCTTCACATCCCATTTCTTGCCGGTAGTGTCGGTCAGGTCCACTTCGTAGACCAGCTTGCCCGCTTCGTGATCCAACTCGGTATCGTTGATGGTCGCGCCGGCATGTTGGGCGACGGCGGCGGCGTTGAGCTTTTCGAACGCCATCACTTCACCGGACTTGAGCAGGCTAGGAATCTGGTCCGGACGGACATCAGCCTGGGCCAGGCCGGCGGTCAAAGTCAGGGCAGTAGCAGCGAACAGGGCAGTCAAAGTTTTCATGGTGTGTGTCCTTCTTAGGTTGAGCTGTTTAAGTGGCGCCAGATTAACCGGCGCAACTTAACTCATCCTTAATGGCTCACTGACACCAATGCTTTTAGTACTTATGGTCGTTGAGCAGGTCTTGCACGCTGGACGACGGCCAGCGTTTGTAGAACTTCAACAGCTCGGCGGCGCGGTTGGTGAAGATGCCATCGACGCCGGCCTTCATGACTTTCTCGAAGTCCACCGGCTCATCCACGGTATACACATGCACCAGCAGGCCCTTGTCGTGGGTCAGCTTGTTCATTTCCGGCTTCACCAGGTCGGTGTAGCTCTGGTCGCCGTGGTCGGTCAATTCTGCCGACGGGCCGGTGCCGATGGCGCCAAGGCTTTTGGCTTCATCGACCCACTTTTCGAATTCGGCGGCGTCTTTGGGCTCTTGCTTGGCGTAGTAGGCGGCCTTGGTGGTTTCGCCAGACTCGGCGAAGGTCACTTTGGATTTGGGCTCGATACTGCCTTCACCCACCCACAACAGCAGGATTTTCGGGGTGTTGGGCATTTCTTTCTGCAGCTCTTTGAGGCTGGCGGTTTCGAAGGTTTGCAGCACCACACGGCCTTTGCCCTGGCCGACACCGGTGTTGCTCTTACCCAGTTTGGAACCGGCGGAGCTCAGCCAGCCTTTGTCCAGCAGCTTGTTTTTCAGGTCGGCTTCGATACCCGGGAACTGCTTGGGCTCCTTGGTCTCGATGTACAGGCCGGGTTTGTGCGAGGGGTTGCCTTCGGCGATCTTGATGATGTCGTCCAGGCTCTGAATCTTCAGGCCGACGAAACCAGAGCGCGCGCGGTCCGGGTAGGCGGCGTTGAACCAGCTGCCGGCGTCGAGGGTTTGCAGTTCTTTCCAGGTGAACTCGTTGGCGGGCGCGTCTTTGCGCTCGGGGAACTTGGTGGCTACGTCGGTGGTGCGCTGCAGGTTGTTGTCGTGCAGGGCGAACAGCACGCCGTCCTTGCTGCGTTGCAGGTCCAGTTCCAGGTAGTCGGCGCCCAGGTCGCGCGCAACCTTGTAGGCCGCGGCGGTGGATTCAGGCGCGTCGTAGGAAGCGCCACGGTGAGCGATCACGGCAGGGTAGGGGATGCCTTCGTTTGTCGCCAATTCGGCCGGGCTGACCGGCTCGGCAGCCTGTGCCTGGCCAAGGCCGAGCATCAGCGCCAGCAGCAAGGCGCTTTTGGAAAACGTGACAGGCATATGCGAAGTCCTTTCGTGGAGGTAACTTTGAGAAGGTGTCCTTTTTAACAATTGATTGCGAACGGCGCTATCACCAAACCGACATTAACGTGCGCACCGGCCAATTTTGTGGGCTTTTTTGCAGGGCGTTGCAGTATTCTTACGGGTAGCTGCCCCGTCAGAGGGCGGTAATTTCTGCCACGCGTGTAAACCATCTTTCCAGTTCCTTTGGGACTTTTCAGTGAGGTTTACCATGCGCATCACTTCCGAGCTTATCTGCCAGGCCGCCGACCAACTCCAGGGATTTGTCGGCCTCAACCGCAAGACCGGCCAGTACATCGTACGTTTCAGCGAAGACTCATTTGGCATGGACGTGGCTGATGACGGCATCATCCCTACAGCCGAGTTCGTCTGGCTGCCGGCCGCCGACCACACCATGACCCTGTGCCGAGCGCGCCTGCAGTTGTTGCTCGACCAGAATATCGACGACCGCATCAACATCACCGAGCCGCTGCGCGTGTATATGCGCCGGGTAGAGATCCCGCAGATCAGCGCGTTGCGTAGTTTGGTGAGTTAGTCGTCCGCCATTTTGCAAGCGATGACGAGCAAATGTGGCTGCTTGCCTGCGATGGCGGTCTGCCAGCCGACACTTATCTACCTGACACCCCGCGGTCAAAACTGTGGGAGCGGGCTTGCTCGCGAAGGCGGTCTGGCAGGCGACACAGTTGGACCGGGTACATATCCGTTATTTAGGTAACGGCCACTTGGGGTTCCGCCCTGACGGCGGCTCACTTTTGAAAAGCGCAAAAGTAAGCAAAACGCTCAGCCCCACCACTCGGCACCTCGCTTAGGCTCGGTGTGCCCGAACGCAGGCTTGAATCCGTGGGCCGCCGCCACGCGCCATCCATGGCGCGGGGCGGCTAACCCGGCGTCCTGCCGGGTTACCCACGAATTCAAGCCTGCGTTCGGCCAGCGTGGTTTAACGGGGCGCCTGAGATCAAGATCACAAGCAGATCAAGATCAAGAGCGGCTCGCTTCGCATCGTGGTTACCGTTGGCTGCTACAACCTACAAGATTGTGTAGATACCTATGGCCATCGCAGGCAAGCCAGCTCCCACAAGGGCAATATTTCAAGTGGGGAAGGTGTAGGCCCGCTCTACCTTGCACACCCGCGTGTGAAACGCTGCATACCAGGTGGCCCGCCCTTGCTCGCGCACCTGCCGATGCTCGGCCTGCTGTTTCCAGGCCAGGATCGCCGCCTCGCTGGTCCAATAGGACACGGTGATTCCCAGCCCATCCTCCCGCGCTGATTCCACTCCAAGAAACCCCGGTTGTTGCCTGGCCAGTTCCAGCATGCGTGAGGCGGCTTCGCTATAACCCTGATCGCCATCGGTACGCAGCGAGCTGAAAATCACCGCGTAATAAGGTGGGGCGGGTGTCTTGGCGATCATGCCGATACCTCCTGGCAGGCTTTGAGCAGCGCGATCGCCAGCGGCGGCGTGATGCCTTTGAGCGCGACGCGTTCGGGCTGGAACAGGGTGGCGACGAAGAACGGATGGTCGAGCAGTTCCACCGCCCGCAGGTCGCCCGCCGAATCGTGGCCGGTGGGAATCAGGTTGGCTTGCAGCAGGGCGTCGGCGAAGGTGGGGTTGATGCCGTAGCGGCAGCGGTATCCTTCGTGGATATCCAGGCTGCCGTAGGCCTGGGCAATGCGCGTATATGGGGCCAGGCGTACGGTGTCGTTCACTTCCACCAGGGAGCAGTCCAGCGGCGTGATGACGGCGCGCTCAGCATCCGGTACTAATTCGCCGTGCTGGGCATCGGCCCAACCGAGCACGTTGCGGGCATATTCCAGCACGGCATGTTGAAAACCGCCGCAGGTGCCGAGGAAAGGGCGACCTTGTTCGCGGGCAAAGCGGATCGCCCGCAGGGCGCCGTCGATATCGCGATAGGGGCTGCCGGGCACGCACCAGAGGCCGTCAAAGTCGTGCAGGGCAGAAGTGCAGGTGAGGGTGTCGGTGGCCAGCCATTGCACTTTGACGCTCAGGCCCAGGGCGTTGGCGGCCTGTTGCAGGGCCACGGGAATGGCCTGGTGGGCGGTCACATCGGGGTTGTAGTCACCGATCAGGGCAAGGTGCAGCGCGGGGGTTGGCATCGTGTACGTCCCATGGCTTGTGGTGGGTTGATACCCACTATAGATTGGCGCTCACGCAATCAATATTGGCATTTGCCCACATGCTCAATGCAGCCACGCACTATCAAATCGACTACGCCGACCTGTCATTGATCCTGGCCCTGGTGCGCGGCGGCACTCTGGCGCGGGCGGCGGCGTTGCTGCGGGTGGATGTGTCCACGGTGTTCCGTGCGGTGCGGCGGCTGGAGGCGGCGCTGGGCCAGACCCTATTTGAAAAAAGCCGTGCCGGTTATTTGCCCACCAGCCTGGCGAGCAACCTGGCACAACAGGCCGAGCGTGCCGAGCAGGCGCTGGAGGCGGCGCGCATTGGCGTGGAGCAGGGCGGTGAAGTGATCAGCGGCACCGTGCGCCTGACCTGCACCGACTCGGTGTTGCAAGGCTTGCTGTTGCCGGCCCTCGCGCAGTTCATGCCGGCCTACCCGGCGTTGACCCTGGAACTGAGCACCTCCAATGACTTCGCGAACCTCAGCCGCCGCGATGCGGATATCGCCCTGCGCCTGACGAAGGCACCGCCAGCGCATCTTGTCGGACGCTGCCTGGGGCCGGTGACCTATCAGGTGTGTGCCAGTGCCGACTATGCGCGCCAGCATGCAGGCCACGAGTGGGCCGACCTGGCCTGGATCGCGCCAGATGACTTTTTACCCGATCACCCCACCGTCATCTGGCGTCGTGAACATTTGCCGGGCGTGCGTCCCCGTTATCGGTGCAACAGCATGCAGTCGGTGACCGAATTGGTAAGGGCTGGATTGGGCGTGGCGGCACTGCCGGATTTTCTCATGGGCGATGGCCTGCAACCGCTGGGCCCTGCGCTGGCAGGGCACGATACGGCGCTGTGGTTGTTGACGCGGCCTGATTGCCGGGCGTTGCGCTCGGTGGTGACGCTGTTTGATGAGCTGGGGCGGCATGTGCGCTGGCTGCGAAGTTAGCCTCCAGACAGCCAGCGCCAATGGCTCAGCGATTACCTCGCTCGTTCGCAAACGCGCTCACTGCCTGTACCGCCTCGCCGGTGCCTTCGCGAATTTGCAGGATCACCGTGCCGGCCTGGTTGGCCAGTTCCACACCTTGGGCGGCGCGGTCGCGGGTGGCGTCCATGCTGTCGATGGCTTGGCGGGTTTCGTCCTGGATCATGGCGATCATGCCGGAGATTTCGGCGGTGGAGCCGCTGGTGCGCGCCGCCAGTTGCCGCACTTCATCGGCCACCACGGCAAAGCCACGGCCCTGCTCGCCGGCGCGGGCGGCTTCGATGGCGGCGTTGAGGGCCAGCAGGTTGGTCTGGTCGGCAATGCCGCGAATGGTATTGACGATGGCGGTGATCTGTTGCGAGCGCTCGCCCAGCTTGGCGATCAGTTGCGAAGAGGCGTCGATATCCACGGCAATTTCGCGCATGCCAGTGGCGGTTTTCTGAATCACCTCGGCGCCTTTTTCCGCCATCTCCTGGGTGTTCAACGACAGGTGATAAGCCTGTGCGGCGCTTTGTGCGTCGGCGGCATGCTGTAGCACGCGGGCGGTGACGTCCGAGGCGAACTTCACCACTTTGCACAGGCGCCCGCTGGCGTCGTACACCGGGTTGTAGTTGGCTTCCAGCCACACCACCTGGCCGTGTTTGTCCACCCGCTCGAACTGGCCATTGAACAGCTCGCCCTGGTTCAAGCGCTTCCAGAACTCGCTGTAGGCCGCACTGTTGGCCAGCTCGGGCGTGCAAAACAGGCGATGATGCTTGCCCTGGATCTGCGCCAGGCTGTAGCCCATGCGCTGCAGGAAATTGCCGTTGGCGGTGATGATGGTGCCGTCGAGGTTGAACTCGATCATCGCCATGGCGCGGTCGATGGCTTCGAGCTTGGCGTTGGCTTCGCTTTCGGCCTGCAGGCGTGGGGTGACGTCCATGGCGTATTTCACCACTTTGATCACGTTCCCCGCTTCATCCCGTACCGGGTTATAGCTGGCTTCCAGCCACACCGAGGCACCGTTGGCGCCTACTCGTTCAAAGGTGCCCGACTGGAATTGGCCGTTGCGCAGGTGTGTCCACAGCTGGTTGTAATCCGCGCTGCGGGCGAACGCCGGGGTACAGAACATCCGGTGGGGCTGGCCCAGGATCTGTTCGGCGCGGTAACCCATGGTCTTGAAGAAGTTGTCATTGGCGCGCAGCACGGTGCCTTGCAGGTCGAATTCGATCACGGCCATGGAGCGCTCAATGGCGTCCAGCAGGCTGGTCTGTTGGGCAAGGCTGTGTTGCAGGGTACTGATGGTTTTCTTATGAGCGTGAAATAGCATGGTGGAGGGCTCGGGCATGCAAGCGTATGCGGGGTCCATGTATTTGCGCCTGACCCCGTAGGGCCCTTGGCCTTACGGTTGACTTGCTCATTGCCAGCTTCCTGATGCTGACAGAGGGGGGTGGAACAACGGTCTCAGAGTGATCAATCGGCCTGGAAGTTCGCCCATCAGGCAGGACTATTTTGACCAGGCGACCAATGGCGGCATTATGCTATTGCAGCAGGTGGGCGGAGCAAGATTCGGACGAGGTGTCATCAGACAACTCAGGCTGAATGAGCGGGCTTGCATTCGCTGACCTTGACGCGGTTGCGGCCGCTGTTTTTGGCGGTGTACAACGCGCGATCCGCCGCATCGAGCCACATGACCGCGTCCTTGAACGACGGGTGGAAATCCGCCAGGCCAATGCTCAGGCTGACGCGCAGGTCGGGGATCTGCGCATGACGATAGCCGCTGAAGGTTTCGCGTAGATGTTCCATCACCTGCGCAGCGGCGTGCAGGGGCATTTTCGGCAGAATCACACAGAACTCATCGCCGCCGTAGCGGCCGGCCAGGTCTTCTTCGCGCAAGTGTTCGCGCAGCGCCTGGCTCAACTGGCGCAGTACCGCGTCACCGACGGTGTGGCCATGCACATCATTGATGTGCTTGAAGTGGTCGATATCGATCAAGGCAATGGTCGCTTGGCCTTGTTGCTGCTGGCACTTGTGAAACTTGAGGTTGAGCAGGTCTTTCCACGAACCATGGTTGAGCAGGCCGGTAAGGCTGTCGACGCGGCTCAGGGCGCTGAGGGCGCGTTTGTGTTCCGACAGTTTGATCGCCAACTGGTAACAGACCATGCCGATGGCCATCGGGTAGAGCGTCAGCATCGGCAGGCAGGTGTAGACCTCGGTGAGGCTGACGCTGGGGTCGAACTTGACGCCGAACAGGCCCCAGGCCACCGCGATACCGGCCGCCTGTGCCAGCAACCCGCGCAGGAACAGGCGTTTACCACCGGCTGCGACGTTGTTCATGGCCATCATCGACAGAATGGTCACCGCTGTCAGTGGCGAAAACTGAGTGGCTGCGGCCCAGAATCCGCCCAGCACCGAGTCATACATCACGTTTCGTTGTTCGGCCTGGTAGGGAAACGGCGAGTGGGTGGAAACCAGGTACGCCACGTGCGGCCAGGCAATGCCGTTGAACAGCAGCAACGCCCAGACCCAACCGGGCATCGACAAGGGATACAAAGCCCCGATCACACTGATGCTGCCGATACCCAGGCCGATAATCCTTGGCGTGTAGATTCGCCTGGCAAATGAAAGCCCTTTGCCTCGTCTGTTTTCCATAGTGTCCTGGGTCAACTTTTTTTTGCGGGTGCAACAGCACGCGTCAACGGGCAGAGCCGGTGGTCGGATAAGAACGGTGAATTGTCGATTATTCTCGTGGGAATAATCAGTGTCCTTCCAGGCCATTTGCGCAAAACAGCGGGTAAAAGCGCCAGAAACGACCTTAAATGTCGCGCCTGCAACAGGGCTTACTGGGGCGGGCGTTGCGTGCTGGCTTCGTAACCGGCGAGGAACAGGTCGATGGCTGATTCGATGACGTGGGCCTGTGCGACAAGGTCGAGGGTGGGCTGGCCGAGGGTGATTTGCGGCCAAAATGCAAAGGCCTTGAGCAGGCTTTGGATCTGATGGGCAGCGAACGCCGGGTCGGTGCAGGTGAGGCGGCCGTCTTCCTGGGCGGCGCGTACCCATTGGGTAAAGCCTTCTTCCCGTGCGCTGAGGCGGTTGACCATGTCTTGCGCACGCTCCGGCGAATGGATGGTGGCAGCAATGGCCACGCGTGCCAGGTCGAGGAAGTTGGCGTCCGACATCATCTGCATTTTCGCTTCCAGCAACGTGCGCAGTTGGTCGCGCAGCGGGCGGTCGCTGGTGTAGATCACGTCCAGTTGGGCAACACTGCTGGCCCACAACTGGTGGAGGATCTCGGCGAACAGTTCTTCCTTGCTGGGGAAATGGTTGTACACCGTGCGCTTGGAAACGCCCGCAGTGGCGGCGATTTTGTCCATGCTGGTGACCTCGAAGCCGTTCTCGCGAAATTCGGCAATCGCCGCCGCCACGATGGCTTCGCGTTTACGCTCGGTGAGGCGTTTGGGGGCAGTCATGGAAGGTATTCGACTCAACAATGAAATTACACCGGGCAGTTTACTTGCTCCGGATTTTGTTGCAATCTAGAAACTACACTGTGCAGTGTAATACTTGAGCGGACCGCAGGAGTCACTTCGTCATGGCCACTATTTCAACCCGTCTCGACCCTGCGCCCTCGGCGCCCAAACCTGCCGAGCAGGGCCTGGGGCACTTCAGCAACGACGCCCCGGTGCAGCACGGTGGCTTGGGCAAGACCCTGCGTATTTTCTGGAACATGCTGTTCAACAAACCGCGCACCACTCGGCCGGTGGGGCAGATTCCGGTACAGCCACTGACTCGCGAGCAGTTATTGGCCGCCCCTGATCACAGCGTGTATCGCCTGGGCCATTCAACGGTGTTGCTGAAAATGCGCGGTAAATTCTGGGTCACCGACCCGGTGTTTGCCGAGCGCGCCTCGCCCTTCAGTTGGGCCGGCCCCAAGCGTTTTCATCAGCCGCCTATCAGCCTTGAAGAGCTGCCAGCGCTGGAAGCGGTGATCCTTTCCCACAATCATTACGACCATCTCGACCGCAAAGCAGTGGTCCAATTGGCCGAAAAGACCCGCTACTTCCTGGCGCCCCTAGGCGTGGGTGACACGCTGGTCAAATGGGGCGTAGACGCCAGCAAAGTGCGCCAACTGGAGTGGTGGCAGGGCACCGAAGTCGATGGCGTTCGTTTTGTCTGCACACCGGCCCAGCACTTTTCCGGGCGCGGCCTGTTTGATGGCAACCAGACCCTGTGGTGCTCCTGGGTGATGATCGACGACACGCGACGTATCTTTTTCAGTGGCGACACCGGCTATTTCGACGGTTTCAAACGCATCGGCGAGCAATACGGGCCGTTTGACCTGACCCTGATGGAAACCGGCGCTTACAATGTCGATTGGCCCCATGTGCACATGCAGCCGGAGCAGACACTGCAGGCGCATATCGATCTGAAAGGGCGCTGGCTGTTGCCGATTCACAATGGCACCTTCGACCTGGCCTTCCACGCCTGGCACGAACCGTTCGACCGCATCATGGCCCTGGCCTGGGAGCGCAATGTCTCGATCACTACCCCGGCAATGGGCCAGGCATTTCGCTTGAACCAGCCCGAGCGTGGGCATGCCTGGTGGCTGGAAGTGGAGCCTCAACCGGTTAACGAACACGCAGCAGGCTGAGCCGAAACCCGCTTGGAAAAGAGTTTTTCAGCGGATTTCAGCTCTGCGACAAACGCCAAATGAGAGTGCGATGATCCCGCGGGAATTTTATCTCCGGGAGGACGTTTCGATGGACAGCCACTGTAAGAAGCTTTGGAGAATGGGGTTGCCTTGTGCCCCAGCCCAGCCGCTGCCCGCGCCAATAAACGCCGCCGACGTGCCCGCTTCGCCACCCCATGCAGTACCTACTTCTATTGTCTTTGGCGCCGAACAGGCTGCGGGCGCCACGCTCGTCCCTGGGTATAACGCCCTGGCGCCCCATATACGACCAGTACGTGACCCGGCGCTATCACTTGTCGCCATCAGCGGCGTGGACCCTACCGAACCGGTAATGGTCGAAGTACCGCTAGTATTGAATAACACCACCTTCACCGCCACGCGGGCGTTGACCGGGTATCGGATCGGCTATGCCGAGCACTATGTGCAGGGCAATCAGGTAGCGCCGGTTGAGCGCAGTGCGGCTTTGCAGCGGGTCTTCGACACCCTGCGTCACGCCGGTGTGCAATGGGTAGCGGTGGACATGCAGCGCAGTGGCGACAGCCAGCAGGCCTGTCGTGAAATCGATGAGCAGGTGGCAGGTCTTCGCCTGGATGCCCTGGTGTCCGAGGATCCCCAGGCCGCCTTTCATCATGCCATAAGAAGCGGATACCCCTTTGTGTGTGAAACCCTGGAGGATGGCTCCCGAGTCTGGTTTTACGGTGCGCGCTGGGCAGGTGATGGTTTGGCGGCACTGGTGCGCGCTTACCGCCAGCTTCGGCCATAGACGGTATAGATGCCTACACCGGGCTGGGAAGGGTAGGACGCGGTGGCAAGATTCGCCTGAAATAGTGGTGGGGTGCCGGCTCTTAGACTGGTGCGGTGTTATCGACCGATAGCGCTCACACTCAGTCAAACAGAGGGGCATTTGATGATCGGACCAGTTTCGGCAGGTGGATGGGCGACAGGCCTGCTTCAGGAGCTTTCAAACCCTGTGCAAGGCTTCAAAAGTGCCTGCCAGATGTCAGTGGAGATGGGCCAAGGAGGCGGCGTCACCTCAGAGTCACTGTTGAAGGACTCGCTCAAGCAAATTGCCAATATTGATCGCGGGCTACAGGGCGGCAATGCATTCTTGGAAACCAACCCGGATGCCCTCAGTGAGGCGAAGGCCCGCGATAAGGAGCGTGCCGATGGCCGTGTTCGCGGGCATTTGCATGGTGTGCCGATAGCGCTGAAGGATGTCTTTGAAACCAACGACCGCATGCAGACCAGCGCAGGCTCAAAGGCCTTGGTAGGCGCGCCGGCCACTAAAAATGCCAAGGTCGTCGACAATTTGCTGAAAGCCGGAGTGGTGATTGTAGGCAAAACCAATATGAGTGAGCTGTCCAACTTTCGCTCACTATCAGCTGTCGATGGCTGGAGTTCGCGAGGTGGCCAGACGTTGAACCCGCATCGACTTGGCGGGCCGGTGGCAGGCTCCAGTTCTGGCTCGGCAGTAGCTGTAGCGCAAGGGCATGTGCCGGTGGCGTTAGGGCTGGAAACCAACGGCTCGATCATCAGCCCAGCAGCCCACAACGGTGTGTTTGGCCTGAAAACCACGACGGGCCTGGTCAGCACCGAAGGCGTCATGACCAGCACACGGATGGATGCAGTGGGGACTTTCACCCGCAATATCTGCGATGCGGCAGAAGCGCTTAATGCAATGACCGAGACCACTGTCTACACCAAAGGCCTGCGTTCCGACGCCTTGAAGGGTAAGCGAATTGGCTATACCCCTTTACCTGAGCTGTCTGCTGAGGATGCCAAGGACCCAGCCAAGCGAGCAGACCGCAAGCACTATGAGCAGGCGCTGGAGGTATTGAAGGCCCAGGGTGCGATCCTGGTGCCAGTGGAGGCGCTGGAAGATAGCGTGTCAGATGAAGCTTTTGAAGAATATAACGAAGCGCTTTTCTCCGAGGTCAAGCAGCAACTGGACGACTATCTGGCCGGGCGGGAGGGATTGCCGGTCAAATCACTTTCTGAGCTGATTGCTTTTATCAAACGCACGCACAAAGCGGGTGAGCCAGACCAGAAACTGTTGGAAATGATCAATGACCTGGAGACCACCCCGCAAAAACGCGAGGCGTTGTGGGAAGCGATCCTTCCTGTATTTCAGAAAACCGTTGATGACCCCATGAAGGAGCACAAGCTCGACGCCATGGTGTCGAACTTTCTGTCCCACAACTATTTTTACAGTGCTGCGGCCGGGTACCCCGGTATATCCGTTCCATCAGGCATGGATGATGAAGGCATGCCGACAGCACTTTATTTTTATGGCTCCGGCAATAGTGAAGCCACCTTGCTCTCTGTCGCCTATGGTTATGAACAAGCCTCGCAGGCCATCCGAGAACCGGCTTTTCTCCCAGGTATTCCTTTTACGCAAATACCAGCCAGTCCAGATAAAACAGTTGAGGCCACCAACGGCTGAAATTGCGTCAGCCTCTGCTGGTTGCCACTGTTGAACCCATCAAGTGAGAAATGAGGCCTTGCACAGAAGGTTGCGCCGCCGGGGTATCAAACCGGCGCGCACTCATCCCCCACCCCGGTGCGAACCCCGGGAAAAACACCAGCCCTTCGGCCTCCAGGCGAAACGCCAGGACTAAACGGGTTTCATCGTCCACGTCGCCGTGGCCTTCCAATTGCTCAATTGCTTGCACCGCCACGCCAGCCTGGCGAGCCAGCTCTTCGCGGCTCCAGCCCAGCATGACGCGCGCCTGCGCGCAGTGTTTGGCGGTGAATTGATGCAGGACGATCTGTTGTTCTACGAAAGAACTCATTGCCAGAGAGGACATGGGGTTTTCTCCAGGTTCGACAGGGGAGGTGCAACTATACTGTGTTTTTGTACAGTTGTTTCTACCGCTCATCCACTGGCGATGCAACCCCTTATGATTCCAGCCCTGGCGCCTCACGAATAATCAGGTGGTCCAGGTTCTCGATTTTGGCGCTGAATACCCCGAACGTTTGCTCGGGGTTTGTCTTACTGGGCACCTGCATAAGCTGCGGTGTGACCCCATAGAAAAAGCAATACAGCGGCCGTTCACTGCTGGCCGCCGCCTTGATCTGCTCCAGGAATGCCGTGCGCTTGCGGTAGTTTTCGATGAGTTTTTTGCTCAGGTAGACGTTCACCGAATAAGGCTTTTTGTCGAGCCACACCTTCTTCTCGAAGTCGATGCGAAAGCTGCTGGTGTAGTCCTTGATAGCCTTGATCTTGCCCCAGTAAATCAACCCCTGGTTGTCTTGCAGGTATTCGATCTTCTTGAAGAATGCCCAGTAGGTCGCCGTGTGTTCACCGATCTTCAAGGGCATGGCCTTGAGCTTGTCCTTGTCATCGATGTTGGACACGTAGCACTCCACCGGGTGTGCGAACACGCTGGTTTTGTCCGGGGTTGTGTCATTACTGCCAGAGGATGTCGTAGCGCGGTTTGCAGGCGCTTTCGTCGGTGCCTGTAGGGCGCTTGCATCGGTGCTGACTACCGGTGTTTTAGGCGCGTACAGTCGCCGCGTCAGCACAAACTCCGATGGGAAATTTTCCTCACGCTCGTCATCACTTTCACCCGTCGCCGATTTATGGCTGCCGGCATAGCGGCAGCCATCGATATGCCGAGTGCCGGGTTTGTTCTTGAAGTGCGGCGTGCGCTGGTAGTTGACGTTCTTGGCGTTGAAAGTGCTCAACGCATTGGCGCTATCGAAGGCCGCGCGGCAGGCGTCGTTGGGGCACAGGAAGCTGTCCTTGTCGGAATCGAAGCCGGTGGTTTCGTCGAAATTCAGGTCTCGCACGTCGTAGATCGACAGCTTGTCGTCGAGACTCAGGCTGTAGGCCGTGTCGAATTTCATGGGGCTCGGGTCCGTCAGAGGTTTGGCTATTAATAGCCGGATCTTGGGTAAATATCAGCAAGAACCTGCCACGCGGCGCCCGCTCAAGAAACACAGGGTGCCGCCTATGGCAGTAAGTGCGGCCAGGGCAAAGAACATGCTGGTGGGTGCCGCGTTGATCAGCAGGTAGCCACAAATCACCGGACTCATGGCCCCGCCAAACGCGGCCAGGTTCTGGGCACCGTAGTAACTGCCCCGTAGCGCATCCGGCGCAATGGTGTCGATAAACAGAAATTCCGAGGGGTAGATGATCATCTCGCCCAAGGTGAACACGAACATCGCCAGGCACCAGCTCAGCAGACTGTTCGCCTGGCTGAAGCCGACCAACCCGGCAATAAACAATAAGGTACCCAGCACGATCCAATGGCGCAGTTGCTCGCGCTTGAGGAATCGACCGATTTGGTACTGCATCAAAATCACGGTGATTGCGTTACAGGCCAGCACCGCCGACAGAATTTTCAGTGCCTGGTCGGGTGTGTAGGCCACCAGCAGAAACTGCGACAGATACAGGGTGTAGCGCCCATGGACGATGGTGCTCAACAGGCTGCCGCTGGTGAACAGGATCAACGTGCGGTCGTTGCGCAAGGTGCGCAGGGTGCTGAGAAAACTCTGGGGTTTGTGACTGTCGTCCCGTTGGGTCGGCGCAATACCGATCATCAGGAACAGGCTGCCAAAGGCAATGGCACTGGCAATCAGGAACGGCGCCCACGGCAGTTGGCCGGCAATCAATACGCCCAACATCGGGCCCGTCGCATAGCCCACATTGGTCAGGGTGTAGCGCAGTGAAAACACTTTGGCGCGCTCACCCACCGGCAGGTTCTCGCTGATGATCGCCTTGGAGCCGATCAGGAACAACGCCGACGCGGCCTCAGTGATCACCAGGGTCAGGGTGGTGAGGTAGAGGTTGCTGGCAAAGGTCAGCAACAAAAAACCGATGGAGCTGGAGAGCATGGCCAGGATCAGCAGCTTGCGCTTTTCCAGGCGGTCGATGATGTAGCCGCCGTACAACCCCAGGAGCGTGGCGATGAACACGGCAATCCCCATCAGCAGGCCGATGTCCTGCTGGTTGAGGCCCAGGCGTGTGCTCAGCCAGAGGGCCAGCAACGGGCTGGTCATGGCGCGGCTGACCACGATGGTCACCGAGCAGATCATCAGGCGACGGATTACCAGGGAGTAGGTGGCCACGGTGGGGTGGGATCCTTGTTATACCTTCACGACAACACAACTTAAATGTGAACACAGAACCAGTGTGGGAGCTGGCTTGCCTGCGATAGCGGTGGGCCAGTTTGCATCGTCATTGGCTGAACCACCGCTATCGCAGGCAAGCCAGCTCCCACAGGGTTTTGCAGTGTTTACTGGCCTGCGTTGATGCTGATCTTCTCGACCGCACCCTGCTCCAGATCCCACTTCTTCAGGATCTTGCCGTACGTCCCATCATCAATCATGCCCTGCAACGCTTCACTGATCGCCGTGACCAACTCGGTATTGCTCTTCTCAATCCCAAGCCCGGTGAACTGCTTGGAAATCGCCAGGCCCACCGGCTTGTACTTACCCTTGTCCAACGACATCAAATAAGGAATGGTCTCGCTGCCCTGCATCGCCGCATCCAGGCGGTTCTGCTGCAACTGCGCCCGGGCATCTGCCGAGCCTTCGGTGCCGATCACCACGATTGCCGGCTTACCCGCCGCTTCGCAGTTTGCCTTGCTCCACGCGGTAATTTCCGACGGCCAGGTGGTGCGGCGGCTGGTACCGACTTTTTTACCGCACAGGTCGGTCAATTCCTTGATCTCTTCACGCTTGGCCAGGGTGTACAGCTGTGGGCCGCTGGTGAAGTAGTCGATGAAGGTCACGGCTTTCTGGCGCTCGGCGGTGTCGGTCATGCCTGATAGCACGATGTCCACACGCTTGGTGGTCAAGCCGCTGAGCATCTGCTCGAAGCCGGTTTCCTGCCATTTGATCTTCACGCCCAGGCGTTCGGCGAGGGCGTTGCCCAGGTCGAAGTCAAAACCAGTGAGCTTGTTGGTGGCCGGGTCCTTGAAGTCCATCGGCGGGTAGTTCGGCACGATGGCCGCGCTGATCTCACCCTTGTCCTTGATGGCTTGCGGCAAGGCTGCGAATACACACGAGGAGGCCATCAGGCCTGCAAGCAAGGTAGGGATAAACATCTTTTTCATGGGGGCGTTCTCGTTAGTTTTTTAGTTAAGTGCGAACGGCAGAAATAAAGCTTTGGGTACGCGGGTTTTGTGGGCTTATTAGAATGTCTTCGGGGCTGCCGGCTTCCACAATCTGGCCGGCGTCCATAAACACCATGCGGTTGGACACTTCGCGAGCGAAGCCCAATTCATGGGTAACCACGATCATGGTCATGCCGGTGGTGGCCAAATCGCGCATCACCGACAGCACTTCGCCTACCAGCTCCGGGTCGAGGGCTGACGTGGGTTCGTCAAACAGCATCAACTTGGGGCGCATCGCCAAGGCCCGGGCGATTGCCACACGCTGTTGCTGGCCGCCGGACAATTCCACCGGGTAGGCATTGCGCTTGTCCGCCAGGCCAACGCGGGCCAGCAGTTCCAGCGCATCTTCGATGGCTTCCTTGGGCGAGCGTTTGAGCACCTGGCACGGGCCTTCGATGATGTTCTGCAACACGGTCATGTGCGGGAACAAATTGAACCGCTGGAACACCATGCCGGTGGCCAGGCGCTGGCGGGCGATCTGCGCTTCGTTCATCTCGTGCAGCTTGTTGCCGACCACTCGATAACCGACCAGTTCGCCATCGACCCACAGGCCGCCCTTGTCGATTTTTTCCAGCTGGTTGACGCAACGCAGCAGGGTACTTTTGCCCGAGCCGGACGGGCCGATGATGCACATCACCTCGCCTTGCTCGACCTCGATATTGATGTCACGCAGGGCGTGATACTGGTCGTAATACTTGTTCAGGTTGACAGCCTTGACGATGCTTCTCATGGGGCAAATCTCCTCAACCCAGACTTACGAACGCTTGCCGGCGCCGCGGGCAAAACGACGCTCGAGGCGGCTTTGACCAAATGAAAGAACAGTCACCACCGCCAGGTACCAGATGCCCGCCACAATCAGCAGCTCCATCACCCGGGCGTTGGCGTAGTAGATGTTTTGCGCGTTGTGCAGCAGCTCCGAGTACTGGATCACACTGGCCAGGCTGGTCATTTTCACCATGCTGATGAACTCGTTGCCGACCGGCGGGATGATCACGCGCATGGCCTGCGGCAGAATGATCCTGCGCAGCGCTTGCAGGCTCGGCATGCCGATGGACTTGGCCGCCTCGTACTGGCCGGTGTCCACCGAGAGCAAACCGGCGCGCACCACCTCGGCGGTGTAGGCGCCTTGGTTGATGCTCAAGCCGAGCAGGGCGGCCACGAAGGGCGTCATCAGGTCGACGGTGTCGATGCTGAACAGGCCCGGAATCGCGATCACCGGGAAGATCAGCGCCAGGTTGAACCACAGCAGCAACTGCAAAATCAGCGGCGTGCCGCGAAACAGCCAGGTGTAGGTGATGGCCACGTAACGCAGGATGGGGTTGGCCGACATGCGCATGATCGCCGTGATCACCCCGATCACCACGCCCAGCGCCATCGCCAGGATAGACATGACGATGGTGTTCACCAGGCCCCAGAGGATCGCCTCAGACGTGAGGAACTGGCCAATGTAGGACCATTCGATCTGGCCATTGGCAAACGCGCGCAACAGCGCCGCCAACACAATCACGATCAGGGTGGCAAAAAACATCCGCCCGTAATAGCGCCGCGGCACATGCTCGTACTGCGTGATATCGAACTGGTTCTCGGACAACTTGCGCTCGGCTTCCAAGCGCTCTGCCGGGGTTTGGTTCATGCTGCTACTCCAAAATTATTCTTGATGCATGATCGTTCCCACGCTTCGCGTGGGAACGCCGCCTCGGACGCTCCGCGTCCCGCCGTTGGCGCGTAACGTGACGACGCGGAGCGTCACGGGATGCATTCCCACGCAGAGCGTGGGAACGATCGTCACCGGTTTAAATTCGAAATCCTTGATAACTTTCAGCCCACTCCTGCTGAGCCGCCAACGCCACCGTCAACCGCCCAATCTGCTCCTTCACCCGCTCCGGCGCCGTACCACCCCAGCCACTGCGCGCCGCAATCGCCGCCTCCAGGGTCAGGCAATCGCGCACGTCCGGGGTGAGCCGCCCATCCACCTCGGCCAACATCGCCGGTGAGGCTTGCCACAACTCAATCTCATGCTGTTCACAGGCCTGCACCAGCGCGCCGGTTATTTCATGGGCCTCCTTGAACGGCACACCACGGGTGGCCAACCAATCCGCCACCTCCGTCGCCAAGGTAAAACCCATCGGTGCCTGGCGCCGCAACTCCTCTACCTGCACCTTCATGGTCGCCACCATCCCGGCCATCGCCGGCAACACCAGCAGCAAGGTGTCCACGCTGTCCAGCACGCTGTGCTTGTCTTCACTCAAATCGCGGTTGTACGACAGCGGCAACGACTTGAGCGTCGACATCAACCCGGTCAGGTTGCCAATCAAACGCCCGGCCTTGCCCCGCGCCAGTTCGGCAATGTCCGGGTTCTTTTTCTGCGGCATGATCGAACTGCCGGTGGCGTAGGCATCGTCCAACACCACCCAGCGAAACTGGCGCGACGACCACAGGCAAAACTCCTCCGACAGTCGCGAAATATTCACCCCGAGCATGCCCGCCACAAACAGGAACTCCGCCACATGGTCACGGCTGGCGACAGCGTCGATGGAGTTTTCGCAGGGCCCGGTGTAGCCCATTTCCTTGGCTGAGTGTTCTGGCTGACGCGCTATCGCGGAACCTGCCATGGCTGCCGCGCCTAATGGCGACAGCGCCGTACGCGCATCCCAATCCACCAGGCGCTGCACATCGCGCAGCATCGACTGTGCGTGAGCCAACAAGTGATGGGCGAACACAATGGGTTGCGCCTGCTGCAAATGGGTAAAGCCCGGGCAGATGCTCTCTACATGTTGCTCGGCCTGCTCGACCAACGCCTGCTGCAGGCCCAACACCTCAGTGGCGATGGTGCGGGCATGGTCACGCAGGAACAGGCGCAGATCGTTGGCCGTCTGGTCATTGCGCGAGCGCCCGGCGCGCAACTTGCCGCCAAGGGCGCCCAGGCGTTCGGTCAATACGCGTTCGATAAAGGTGTGCACGTCCTCATCATCCAGGGTGGGATGCAGCTGGCCAGCGGCGAAATCTTCACCGATACGGTCCAGGGCTTCGAGGGTGCGTAGGGTTTCTGACTCATCCAGCAAACCGGCGCGCTGCAACTCACGGGCATGGGCGCGGGAGCCGGCCAGGTCGTAGGGCGTCAGGCGAAAATAACGCTCAGGGCAGCGCGACAACGCGGCCAACGCCGCAGACGGACCGGTCTTGAAACGAGCGCCCCAAAGGCGGTCGGTGGGCTGGGACATGGGTATTCCTCACGCTTGTTTTTAGAAGAGTCGGAGGCAGTTTCAACAGAAGTTTATCGGTGTAGAACCGGCATCTGACGCGCCGTATTCAAGGTTGCCAAGGGCGGATGTTTATGTTCATTATCGCCGCCTGGCTATGTTCAAGGATTGGGTTCAAGCCTGTTGAATATGGCACTCGAGGTCAACGCGCATTATGGAAACCCCACTTTCCACTTCTGGAAACCTGCCGCCAAAACCCGGCACACGAGCACCGCTGCAACTGAGTGGGCTGGACTTTAAATTGCTGCGGGTATTTATGGCCGTGGTCGAAGCCGGCGGCTTCAGTGCTGCGCAAAACGAGTTGAACGTGGGCCTGGCCGCCATCAGCAAACAGATCTCTGACCTTGAGATTCGCATCGGCATGCGCCTGTGCACACGGGGCCGCGAAGGGTTCGGGCTGACCGAAGAAGGCAAGTTGGTGTATCAAGCGTCCATCGAGTTATTCTCCTCGGTGGACAGTTTTCGCGACAAGCTTAGTTCGGCACAGAATGAACTCATCGGCGACCTGAGTGTGGGCGTTATCGATAACACCGTCTCCGACGTTAACTCGCCGCTGATTACCGCCCTGGGCAACTTACATCGCCAATCGCCAAAAATAAGATTGCGCCTACATGCCTCGCAATTGGACGAAGTTGAACGCGGCGTCGTGGAAGGGCGCCTGGTCGCCGGCATCGTCCCGGTGTACCAACGCCGTGAAGAATTCGACTACTTCCCGCTCTACGAAGAAAAGGCCCACGCCTACTGCGCCGTAGGGCATCCACTGTTCACCGCCAGCGACATCACCCCCGACGCCCTTCGCCAATATGAAGTGGTGAACCATCGGTATGCGATCCATCGCGACAAGGCCAACTTCGTCAACCACGACAGCCAGTCCGCCTCGGCCTCACAAGTGGAAGCCGTCGCCATCCTGATCCTGACTGGCCGCTTTTTGGGTTTTCTGCCGGAACACTACGCCACGCCACTGGTAAGGGAAGGACGCCTGCGCGCACTGTGCCCGGAGCAGGTACAGCTGAGCACCGCGTTCAACCTGATCCTGCGCCACAACGCGCCGAGAAGCCCGATGGTGAAAGCCTTTGCCACAGCACTGGGTGTAGACCTGAAGACGTCGGCCTAAGCCTCAACAAAGCTCAAATGTGGGAGCTGTCGAGCCCCAGCGAGGCTGCGATGGGATCGCCTCGGTTCACCCGTTAACCCCGCCCACCCGCATCACCGCTGCAACCGAGCCCGCTTTTTCTTCTTCGCATGAAAATGCCGAAAATGCGCATCCTGCGCCGCCGCCAACAACTCTCGATCGCCGCGCGTATCGCCCCAGGCCCTGAGCCGATACTCCCCCAGGTCCCCATACACCGCCTCAAGCCGCAGCACCTTGTTCTCACAACGGCAATTATTCCCGGTGAGCTTGCCGGTCAGCACCCCATCCACCACCTCAAGCTCAGTGCCGATCAAACGAATGCCAAGCCGGTCGGCAAACGGCTGCAACACCAACGCCGGCGACGCCGAACACAGCGTCACCACCGCCCCGGACTTCACCTCATCCGCCACCGACTGCAACCCACTCGGACGCATCAACTTGCTCCAGCGCGCCTGGCAATATTCCTGCGCTTGCTGCTCAACCCAAGCCTTCTCCACCCCGGTCATGAAGGTGCAAATCAACTGCGCCTTTAACTCATCCCGGCTGATCTGCCGCACCAAAAACCGCAGCCCTGGCACTGCCAGCTTGACCATCCGGCCATAAAACTCACCGGTGCCAAAGGCGAACTTGAGGAAGGGCACGAAACTGTCGTGGTGGGTGAGGGTACCGTCGAAGTCAAAGACGGAAAGTACTTTGGCGTCTGCGGGGCCGGCTTCGAGCATGTCTGGGTTCACGGGTGGTCCTTATCAGGTAGGGCGGTTTCATAGCGTTGTGACTGGCGCTTGCCTGTCGGGGTTCAGGTTGACGGTTCAGCGGGTCAGCCTCTGCGCTCTTCTGTGTGCGTGCGACGGTCCATGCGTTTATGGCGATACGAGTTTACTACCCCTGAGCCAGGAGTGGGGCTTCTGAGGTTCCGGCATGCTCACTCGAAAGCGAGTGCAGGTAGTTCTTACAAGTGTTTTGGCTGACTGATCGGAGTGTGGGTTAAATTTCCTACATACCGCTCGTACCACTTAAAGCGAACTTTCCGATATTTCCTATTTGCAATTTTTCGTATGGTAAATGCCAAAAACAACAAGGCGTTAATCCCATGGCAAACCACGGCTACATGACCATCAACGGCAAATCCCAAGGTCTCATTTCTGCAAAATGTTCGACTCACGACTCTATAGGCAACAAGTGGCAAGAGGGGCACTGCGACGAGATAATGGTGCTGTCCTTCCACCATAATATGGCCAACAGAGGCAACGTCAGGGCGTCGAGTCATGGGCCTATTGCAATCACCAAAAACATCGACAAATCGTCTCCCTTACTGGCAGTAGCGCTTTCCAATAGAGAAGAGCTCAACTGTGTGATTAATTTTTACCGTATCTCCCCATCGGGCAGGCAAGAAAAATACTACAGCGTCGATATTCGCGGCTGCATCATCACCGACCTCACCGTCGACGTCCCCCATTCTGTTTTGCATATTGATGCCGAGGCACAAGAGCATGTTGCGCTCAAATATCGCGAAATAATCTGGACTCACCATCAGGCGGGAACAAGTGGCTTCAGTACTTGGGAGACAGGCCGGTGACCACAAAAGATGAAGAACGGAAACCTACCTTTCAAGACCTCTGGGTGGTTAGTCAGGCTGCGGTGTATCTGACTAACCAGGCTTGTACCATAAGTGCTCGGAATATTAATGATGGGGTTGTTCGGTTACAGTTCAATCGGGAGGTGGCTTATTACGCGCGAAGTATTGTTAGAGATGTTGAGGAAGGTAGGAAAACTATTGATCAGGGATTGAAAGAAATAAAGCATGAACAAGAAAGCCTCATAAACCAATCTCTGGAGGTGGGGAGGAAAGGCATCGGGGTTATCGCGGGCGCGCTCCAGTTTGCGACGGGAGCAGGAATTTGCTACGCCTCAGTCGGTACGCTGTGTTTGCTGGCTGGCATCCCGATCATGGCACACGGCGCTAATAACATGTACGAAAATGGTAGGAATCTGATCGAGGGGCATTCCGATACAGTTGGGCCGGTCAGAGATGGATATCGCGGCACTGCAGAGTCCCTAGGGTATAGCGAAAGTGGAGGTGACTTAGTTTACGGTGGCACAGATATGATTATGTCTTTTTACAGTCTGCGTAGACTTGTATTGAAATCGGATGCTTGGCGGTTGTTCAGATATATACGATCAGATAAAGAAAGGGCTTACAAAAAAATGGGGAAGTTTCCATTAGGTGTTGAGATGTATATCGATTATGAGACAGGGAAGCAGGTGTATAAGGGGGTGGTAGATTGATTGTGTTCTATGCTTTGGTATTTGTGGTTTTTGGCGTGGTCGGTGCGTATGCCTTAAGGGCAAGGCTTTCGGGGGAGGATCTTAATACCTTAAAGTTATTTTCATGTGTGATATTTAACGGTTTTTTCGTAGTGTCCTATATTGAGGTGATTAAGTATGGCGAGTTTCCTTTTTTTGGAATTAGGACTGATTTTATTATTCAATATCCGATCATCGAGTGGATTGCCTTTTTCGGCATATTGGCTCACGGATTTGCACTTCCGATGAAGTGGAAGGTTAGGCGCTGGTTTTGAATGAAAAAAATAGAGAGATCGTAGGCTTATCGGAGGCAGAGAGTATTCAGCTCTTAGGGGCGGCTTCGAGCATGTCTGGGTTCACGGGTGGTCCTTATCAGGTAGGGCGGTTTCATAGCGTTGTGACTGGCGAAATTCCTTTTTCACTGGCGAAAAAAAGCCCTGAACATATCAGGGCTTCCTTTAGTGCTTAGTCTGAATTAATCCCAGCTCAACGCCCCACCCGTCTGATACTCAATCACCCGAGTCTCAAAGAAATTCTTCTCTTTCTTCAAGTCCATGATCTCGCTCATCCACGGGAACGGGTTGGTAGTGCCAGGGTATTCTTCTTTAAGGCCAATCTGCGTCAAACGACGGTTAGCGATGAATTTCAAATAATCTTCCATCATCGCCGCATTCATACCCAACACCCCACGAGGCATGGTGTCGCGAGCGTATTCGATCTCCAGCTGCGTACCCTGCAGGATCATCTGGGTCGCTTCTTCCTTCATCTCGGCATCCCACAGGTGTGGGTTTTCGATTTTGATCTGGTTGATCACGTCGATACCGAAGTTCAGGTGCATCGACTCATCGCGCAGGATGTACTGGAACTGCTCGGCCACGCCGGTCATTTTGTTGCGGCGGCCCATGGACAGGATCTGGGTGAAGCCGCAGTAGAAGAAGATGCCTTCCAGTACACAGTAGTAAGCGACCAGGTTGCGCAGCAGCTCTTTGTCGGTGTCGACGGTGCCGGTTTCGAACTTCGGATCGGAGATCGAACGGGTGTATTTCAGGCCCCAGGCGGCCTTTTTGGCGACCGATGGAATCTCGTGGTACATGTTGAAGATCTCGCCTTCATCCATGGCCAGCGATTCGATGCAGTACTGGTAGGCGTGGGTGTGGATCGCTTCTTCGAAGGCCTGGCGCAGGATGTACTGGCGGCACTCCGGGTTGGTGATCAGGCGGTACACGGCCAGCACCAGGTTGTTGGCCACCAGGGAGTCGGCGGTGGAGAAGAAGCCCAGGTTGCGCATGACGATACGGCGCTCGTCGTCGGTCAGGCCTTCGGGGTTTTTCCACAGGGCGATGTCGGCGGTCATGTTGACCTCTTGCGGCATCCAGTGGTTGGCGCAGCCGTCGAGGTACTTCTGCCAGGCCCAGTCGTACTTGAAGGGCACGAGTTGGTTGAGGTCGGCGCGGCAGTTGATCATGCGCTTTTCGTCAACGGCGACGCGGGCAGAGGCGCCTTCCAGCTCGGCGAGGCCTTCGGCGACGTCGAGTTTGTCCAGGGCGGCCTTGGCGCGCACGATGGCGGCGGAGTCGTTGGCGGTAACGGCGCGGGCTTCCACGGCGGCAGCGGCGCCGGCACCGTCGAGGCGGTCCATGTTGGCTTCGGTGGCGTGGCCGGCGTTGGCGCCTTTAGCGGCTACTTCGCCTTCTTCTTCTTTGTCGAATTCGTCCCAGCTCAGCATGACGTGTCGTCTCCTGCGTGAGGGCTCAAAGGTGCCCGTGTGAAACCGGATGGTTGGGTGTTCACACGGCCCTTGGGCCGCGGTGGATCTTAAGGAATCGTTTGTTGCAACAGCTCGCGCAGGCAAATAAACGGAATCAGGTTACGGGTGCTGCATGAGGCTTGAGGGGCGCAGCGATGCGTGCTTGCTGCAGCGCAGGCTCAAGGTCTGGCTCTTTATCCCTGTGTAAAGGGATATTGCAGGCCCGATTTACCCGCGCATTATAGGGAAAAAATTGGGTTTGTGTTGCGGCGGATGGTCACTTGGGAGCGCCAAAATGAAGTGGTTTTCGGCCAAAGCGAGTGTTTGCAAGGCTTTGCAGGGGGTGGGGTTTTTTGACGGGCGGGGATGTTTTTTTTGGGGCAGGGGAAGCGGGCGTAAAAAGAGTGGTCGTGGCTGAAATCGCCATCGCAGGCAAGCCAGCTCCCACAATTGATGTGGGGTGTATTCAAAGCGGGTTCTTGGCCGCAAGAACGATTTCTTGCGGCAATTAAGAATCCAACTTCAGAAGTTGTTAGCCGTTAGAACAACCATTGCCCATCACTTGATAGTTAAGAATATGCCGCTGGCCTTGCGAGTCTTCATATTCCATCTTCGCCGGTACAACTTCGCAGACTTCTGGAATGCTGCTCATGGACAAGACTTTGGCCACATCCAAGTGTGTGCTGTAGGTGTAGTCCTCAACGATCGGGGCGTTCTGGCCGGCCAGTTCAGTCGGGGCTTCGTCAGCCAGGGCGGCGGTGGCGCACAGGCTGCTCAGGGCCATCACTAATAACGCTTTCATTGCTTCATTACCTTCTTCAGGGCGAAAGGGGGCACGGGGCCCTTGTGAGGCCGCGTGTGTCACTTAAAAGTTGGGAAGTTCGGATTAACGTTGCCTTCGTGGGGGCTGTTGCGTTGTTAATCAGAGTGCCTTGTTGGCGGAGCTGATTTTAGGCGCCTCGGTTATATTCATATACCCGTGCTTTTGATAAACACTTTTGGCGGTTTTTGTAACAATCCCTCAATCAAGATTTTTTCAGAAACCTGCCGGGCGCCGCAGCACGCGGGCCAGAGCGGTAAAACGGCATAGCAGGGCAATTTGTAGGGTCTTGTTACTACCATCGTCGAATGGTTCTATAGGCCCACCCCGGCTACAACAGGGGCCATACAACAACAACTATGTCACCGAGGTAAGAAAGATGAGTGCGGCTTCCCTGTACCCCGTTCGCCCCGAAGTAGCAGCCAACACGCTGACCGACGAGGCGACCTACAAGGCCATGTACCAGCAGTCGGTGGTCAACCCCGACGGCTTCTGGCGTGAGCAAGCCAAGCGCCTTGACTGGGTCAAGCCTTTCACCGCGGTCAAGCAGACCTCTTTCGACGACCACCATGTCGACATCAAATGGTTCGCCGATGGCACCCTGAACGTTTCCTACAATTGCCTGGACCGTCACCTCGCCGAACGGGGCGACCAGATCGCAATCATCTGGGAGGGCGATGACCCTGCCGAGAGCCGCAACATCACCTACCGCGAGCTGCACGAAGAAGTCTGCAAGTTCGCCAACGCCCTGCGCGGCCAGGATGTGCATCGCGGCGACGTGGTGACTATCTATATGCCGATGATCCCCGAAGCCGTGGTCGCCATGCTGGCCTGTACCCGCATTGGCGCGATTCATTCGGTGGTGTTTGGCGGTTTCTCGCCGGAAGCCCTGGCTGGTCGCATCATCGACTGTAAGTCGAAAGTGGTGATTACCGCTGACGAAGGCATCCGTGCCGGTAAGAAGATTCCGCTGAAAGCTAACGTCGACGACGCACTGACCAACCCGGAAACCAGCAGCATCCAGAAGGTGATCGTGTGCAAGCGCACCAATGGCGCGATCAAGTGGAACCAGCATCGCGACATCTGGTACGAAGACCTGATGAAAGTGGCGGGCACCGTCTGCGCGCCAAAAGAGATGGGCGCCGAAGAAGCGCTGTTCATCCTTTATACCTCCGGTTCCACCGGCAAGCCTAAGGGCGTGCAGCACACCACCGGTGGCTACTTGCTCTATGCGGCACTGACCCACGAGCGCGTATTCGACTACCGTCCGGGCGAAATCTATTGGTGCACCGCCGACGTTGGCTGGGTCACTGGCCACACCTACATCGTCTACGGCCCGCTGGCCAATGGCGCGACCACGCTGCTGTTCGAAGGCGTGCCTAACTACCCGGACATCACCCGCGTGGCGAAGATCGTCGACAAGCACAAGGTCAACATCCTCTACACCGCACCAACCGCGATCCGCGCCATGATGGCCTCCGGCACCGCAGCCTGCGAAGGCGCCGACGGCAGCAGCCTGCGCCTGCTCGGTTCGGTGGGCGAGCCGATCAACCCGGAAGCCTGGGACTGGTACTACAAGAACGTCGGCCAATCCCGTTGCCCGATCGTCGACACCTGGTGGCAGACCGAAACCGGCGCCACGCTGATGAGTCCGCTGCCGGGCGCCCATGCGCTGAAGCCGGGTTCGGCGGCGCGGCCGTTCTTCGGTGTGGTGCCGGCGCTGGTGGACAACCTGGGCAACATCATCGAAGGCGCCGCCGAGGGCAACCTGGTGATTCTGGATTCCTGGCCAGGCCAGGCGCGTACCCTGTACGGCGACCATGACCGTTTTGTCGACACCTACTTCAAGACCTTCCGCGGCATGTACTTCACCGGTGACGGCGCACGTCGCGATGAGGACGGTTACTGGTGGATCACTGGTCGTGTGGATGACGTGTTGAACGTGTCCGGCCACCGCATGGGCACCGCCGAGATCGAAAGCGCCATGGTTGCCCACCCCAAAGTCGCCGAGGCGGCAGTGGTGGGCGTGCCCCATGACATCAAGGGGCAGGGCATCTATGTGTACGTCACCCTGAAAAATGGCGAAGAGCCCAATGAAGCGCTGCGCCTGGAATTGAAGAACTGGGTGCGCAAGGAAATCGGGCCGATTGCCTCGCCGGATGTCATCCAGTGGGCACCGGGGCTGCCGAAAACGCGCTCGGGGAAAATCATGCGGCGCATTTTGCGCAAGATCGCCACGGCTGAGTACGATGGGTTGGGGGATATCTCTACCCTGGCAGATCCGAGCGTTGTGGCGCATTTGATTGAAACGCACAAGACCATGAACGTCGCGTAAGCGGGGTAGGTGGGACAGAGCCCCATTCGGTGCAAGCCGGGTGGGGCTTTTTTGTAGGCGTTCGAGCCGAGGCCAATTCCCTGTGGGAGCGGGCTTGCTCGCGAAAGCGGTGGGTCAGTTGGCTCATATTTAGCTGACCCACCGCTTTCGCGAGCAAGCCCGCTCCCACATTTGGGGTGCTTTCCATAGCAGGCAGTGGTGGCGGTCTGACACACCTGTATATCCACCAAACCAATAAATATCGGTTTTCATCGTAGGACGTTTCTGAATGTTACCGCCTCGCTCAAATGTGTAACCGCCCCCACAAACCTGGGGCAATGGACCACGCCCACGCCCCGAAAAACCGCGTTCTAGACACCCCAAAAAATAAGATTAAACGCCAGACTTGCCGTGCTAGAAGGGTTTGCGAATAATAGGCCCGCAATTTGCAGCATCATCAGGTTTAATATCTTTTGTCTCTGCATAAAATTCAGAGGCTGTCAATGAGTTGGAACCGCTTTCTCAGTGCTTCTGTAAATTGTTGTCGCATTGAGGAAATATCGGCTTCCGGCCTGTCGTTAGAATGCCGATCACTCGCTCGTCGTCGCAGGTGTCGCCCGCGCAGGACGCAGCACCGCTATTCGGTTACACCTTCGCCGCATCGTGGGCCATGGCTCATACTGCTGTTTTTGCCCTATACCGATGGAGTCCCAAGATGAAGAAACTCGTGCTGTTGGGCGCCCTGGCGCTGTCCGTGCTGTCCATGCAGGCTTTCGCCGAAGGCAAGCCGCTGAAAATTGGTATCGAAGCGGCTTACCCTCCGTTTGCCTCGAAGGCGCCGGATGGCAGCATCGTCGGTTTTGACTACGACATCGGCAACGCCCTGTGCAAGCAGATGGACGTCAAGTGCACCTGGGTCGAGCAGGAATTCGATGGCCTGATCCCGGCACTCAAAGTGCGCAAGATCGACGCGATCCTGTCGTCCATGTCCATCACGGAAGACCGCAAGAAATCCGTGGACTTCACTAACCGCTATTACCTGTCCCCAGCGCGCCTGGTGATGAAGGAAGGCACCACCGTCAGCGACAGCCTGGATGAACTCAAAGGCAAGAAGATCGGTGTGCAGCGCGGTTCGATCCACGATCGTTTCGCCAAGGAAGTCCTGGCTCCTAAAGGTGCGGAAATCAAGGGTTACAGCACCCAGAACGAAATCTACCTGGACGTGGCTGCCGGTCGTCTCGACGGTACCGTGGCTGACGCCACCCTGCTGCAAGACGGTTTCCTGAAAACCGACGCCGGCAAAGGCTACGCGTTCGTAGGCCCATCGTTCACCGAAGCCAAATACTTCGGCGACGGTATCGGCATCGCAGTGCGCAAAGGCGACAAGGAAAACCTGGAGCGCATCAACGCGGCCATCGCTGCCATCCGTGCCAACGGCGAATACAAGAAAATCCAGGACAAGTACTTCGACTTCGATATTTACGGCGCTGACGCCAAGTAATTCATCGCAGCTGTCTGTCCGAAATGGCGCAAGCAACAGTCATCCTGAAGTTTGCGCCATTTTTTCATCCCCCTTTTCGAGGACCTGAATCATGTTGAAAGGCTACGGGGCCGTTATCCTCGATGGCGCTTGGTTGACGCTTCAGCTCGCCTTGTCGTCCATGGCCTTGGCCATTGTTCTGGGTCTGATCGGGGTCGCGCTACGCCTGTCGCCGGTACGCTGGCTGGCTTGGCTGGGCGACCTGTACTCCACGGTGATCCGCGGGATCCCCGACCTGGTGCTGATCCTGCTGATTTTCTACGGCGGTCAGGACTTGCTTAACCGCGTCGCGCCGTTGCTGGGCTTTGACGACTATATCGACTTGAACCCCTTGGCCGCCGGTATCGGCACCCTGGGTTTCATCTTTGGCGCCTACCTCTCGGAAACCTTCCGTGGCGCCTTCATGGCCATCCCCAAAGGCCAGGCCGAAGCCGGCCTGGCGTATGGCATGAGCAGTTTTCAGGTGTTTTTCCGGGTGATGGTGCCGCAGATGATTCGGCTGGCGATCCCTGGTTTTACCAACAACTGGCTGGTATTGACCAAGGCCACCGCGCTGATTTCGGTGGTAGGTCTGCAAGACATGATGTTCAAGGCCAAGCAGGCGGCAGACGCCACCCGCGAGCCTTTTACCTTCTTCCTCGCAGTGGCGGCGATGTACCTGGTGATCACCAGCGTGTCGTTGCTGGCCTTGCGTTACCTTGAGAAGCGCTACTCGGTAGGCGTAAGGGCGGCTGATCTATGATCTTCGACTACAACGTCATCTGGGAGGCCATGCCGCTGTACCTTGGCGGCTTGCTGACCACCCTGAAACTGCTCGCCATCTCGCTGTTCTTCGGCCTGCTCGCCGCCTTGCCCCTGGGCTTGATGCGGGTGTCCAAGCAGCCTGTCGTCAACGGCGTGGCCTGGCTCTATACCTATGTGATCCGCGGCACGCCGATGCTGGTGCAGTTGTTTTTGATCTACTACGGCCTGGCGCAGTTCGAAGTGGTGCGCGAGAGCTTCCTGTGGCCGCTGCTGTCCAGTGCCACGTTCTGTGCGTGCCTGGCGTTTGCCATCAACACCAGCGCTTACACCGCCGAGATTATCGCCGGCAGCCTCAAGGCCACGCCAAACGGTGAGATCGAAGCGGCCAAGGCCATGGGCATGTCGCGCTACAAGCTGTACCGCCGCATCCTGTTGCCGTCGGCCCTGCGCCGTGCGCTGCCGCAGTACAGCAACGAAGTGATCATGATGCTGCAGACCACCAGCCTGGCCTCCATCGTCACGCTGATCGACATCACCGGTGCCGCGCGCACGGTGAACGCCCAGTACTACCTGCCGTTCGAAGCCTATATCACCGCCGGCGTGTTCTACCTGTGCCTGACCTTCATCCTGGTGCGCCTGTTCAAGTTGGCCGAGCGCCGCTGGCTGAGCTACCTGGCTCCACGGAAGCACTGATATGGAACGTATCGACCATCTGCTGCCCTGGGGGCACCTGGGCTGCGAGCGCCAGCTGAGCGTGTTTCGTTTCGGCAGTGGCGAGCGCAAGGCCTATATCCAGGCCAGCCTGCACGCCGATGAATTGCCTGGCATGCGCGCCGCCTGGGAACTGAAAAAGCGCCTTGTGGCGCTGGAACAGCAAGGCGCCCTCAACGGCGTGATCGAGTTGGTGCCGGTCGCCAACCCGATGGGTCTCGGCCAGTTGTTGCAGGGCAGCCACCAGGGGCGTTTCGAAGTCGGCAGCGGCAAGAATTTCAACCGCGATTTTGTCGAACTGAGCGAGCCGGTGGCCGAGTTGCTGCAAGGCAAGCTGGGGGACGACCCGCACGCCAATGTGCGCCTGATCCGCCAGGCCATGAGCGATGCGCTCAATGCCTTGCCCGAACCGAGCAGCCAGCTGCAAGGCATGCAACGCATCCTGCTGAGCCACGCCTGCACCGCCGATGTGGTGCTTGACCTGCATTGCGACGCTGAAGCCGCGCTGCATATGTACGCGCTGCCCCAGCATTGGCCCCAGTGGCGTTCGTTGTCGGCACATTTGAATGTGAAGGTCGGCCTGCTGGCGGAAGATTCCGGCGGCAGTTCATTTGACGAAGCGTGCTCGTTGCCATGGCTGCGGTTGTCGCGCATGTTCCCCGAGGCGCAGATTCCGCTGGCCTGTCTGGCGACGACCTTGGAACTGGGCGGCCAGGCTGATACCGGCCGTGATGAAGCGATCTTCCACGCCGAAGGCATCCTGGCCTTTCTCGCCGAGCAAGGCCTGATCAAGGGCCAATGGCCTGCGCCGCAGTTTGAGCCGTGCGAAGGCGTGCCGTTCGAAGGCACCGAGTTGTTGTTCGCGCCCCACGCCGGGGTGATCAGTTACCTGCGTAAAGCTGGCGACTGGGTAGAAACCGGCGACGAGATTTTTGAAGTGATTGACCCCCTCACCGACCGCGTAAGCACTATTTGCGCGGGCACCTCGGGGGTGTTGTTTGCCGTTGAACGGCTACGTTATGCCCAAGCGGGTTTCTGGCTGGCCAAGGTGGCGGGGCGCGAAGCGCTGCGCTGCGGGCGCTTGCTCAACGACTGACCACCTGTTTTTGTGAGAACCGACCGCATGTACAAGCTTGAAGTCCAAGACCTGCATAAACGCTATGGCAGTCATGAAGTGCTCAAAGGTGTGTCCCTGGCCGCCGCCGCCGGCGATGTGATCAGCATCATCGGCTCCAGCGGTTCGGGCAAAAGTACCTTTTTGCGCTGCATCAACCTGCTCGAGCAACCCCACGCCGGCAAGATTCTGCTCAATAACGAAGAGCTCAAACTGGTCGCCAACAAAGACGGCGCCATGAAGGCCGCCGACCCCAAGCAGTTGCAGCGCATGCGTTCGCGCCTGTCCATGGTGTTCCAGCATTTCAACCTGTGGTCGCACATGACCGCGCTTGAAAACGTGATGGAAGCGCCGGTGCACGTGCTGGGCGTGTCGAAGAAAGAAGCGCGTGAAAAGGCCGAGCACTACCTGGCCAAGGTCGGCGTGGGCCATCGTAAGGATGCGTTCCCCGGCCATATGTCCGGTGGTGAGCAACAGCGCGTGGCGATTGCCCGCGCCCTGGCGATGGAGCCAGAGGTGATGCTGTTCGACGAACCGACCTCGGCGCTCGACCCTGAGCTGGTAGGCGAAGTGCTCAAGGTGATGCAGGACCTGGCCCAGGAAGGCCGCACCATGGTGGTGGTGACCCACGAAATGGGCTTTGCCCGTGAAGTCTCGAACCAGTTGGTGTTTTTGCACAAAGGCGTGGTTGAAGAACGTGGCAACCCGCGGGAAGTGCTGGTCAACCCGCAGTCGGAGCGTTTGCAGCAGTTCCTCTCTGGCAGTTTGAAATAATCAAGACTGCCACCCACCCCCTGTAGGAGCGAGCTTGCTCGCGAAGATCGTCAACGATAACGCGGCAAGCTTGATACCCCGTGTCGTTCTCAGGTTTTTCGCGAGCAAGCTCGCTCCTACAGGGAAGCAGGTCTTCATTGTTTTTGAGATTTGTGTTGGTTTACGGGCTAGCATTGGCCCACAGCTTCTTTCACTGTTTTCGCTTTGGATAGCACTCCATGACCGCCCACAAAATTGGTTTCCTGATTTGGCCCAGCACAAAAGCCCTTACGCTTGCGCTGGCTGAGGAGGCCTTGCGCGTTGCCCAGCGGGTGCATCCGGATGTGATCTACGAGCTGTCGTTTTTGCTCGCCGAGCCCGCCGTCGAAGGTGCCTGGCAACTGCCGGGTGAGCCGTGGGCCGGTAAGCTGGAGGGCTTTCAGAAGCTGTTCCTGTTGGCCGACGAACCGCCGACGGTCATCGCTTCGCCACTGAGTTCCGCGCTCAAGCAGCTTGTTCGGGCAGGGTGTGTAATCGGCGGCTTGTCGGCGGGCGTGTACCCGCTGGCCCAACTGGGCCTGCTCGATGGCTACCGCGCCGCCGTGCACTGGCGCTGGCAGGACGATTTCGCCGAGCGGTTCCCCAAGGTCATTGCCACCAGCCATTTGTTCGACTGGGACCGTGATCGCCTCACTGCCTGCGGCGGCATGTCGGTACTCGACCTGCTGCTGGCGGTATTGGCCCGTGACCACGGTGCGGAGCTGGCCGGTGCGGTGTCCGAAGAGTTGGTAGTAGAACGCATCCGCGAAGGCGGCGAGCGCCAGCGTATTCCATTGCAAAATCGCCTGGGTTCCAGCCATCCGAAGCTGACCCAGGCGGTTTTGCTGATGGAGGCCAATATCGAAGAACCGCTGACCACCGACGAAATCGCCCAGCACGTGTGCGTCTCACGACGACAGCTTGAACGGATCTTCAAGCAATACCTCAACCGTGTTCCCAGCCAGTACTACCTGGAATTGCGCCTGAACAAGGCGCGCCAGATGTTGATGCAAACCAGCAAGTCGATCATCCAGATCGGCCTGTCGTGCGGCTTCTCCTCAGGGCCGCACTTCTCCAGCGCCTACCGCAATTTTTTCGGCGCCACCCCTCGCGAAGACCGTAACCAGCGCCGCAGCAGCAGCCCGTTCGAGTTATCGTCGGTGCCCTCTGAGCGCGGTTGAGCGGCGCTCAGGGTTCGTTGTCTGTTTCGGATGAAGTCGGGGAGCTTGAGCCAGAGTCGTCTCGCGCCGGTTGCCTGGCTTGCGCGACGTCGAAATCCACCGCCGTGCGGTTGTAATAGCGACGCAGGATGGCAATCGCCTCGGGTGAGAAGGGGTTGTCGCTCAGATCAAAACCTGCCGCTGCGTCCGGGTCCACTTCAATCAGGTCGGTGGGCAACTCGGTGATACGGTTATCGCTCAGGTTCAGTTGGGTGAGCGATGTCAGGTTGAATGCGCCGCGCGGCACTTCAGTAAGCCCGGCGTTTTCCATCATCAAGGTCTCCAGGCCGGACATGTTGCTGACATCGGGGGGCAGCCCCAGTGGGTTATCGCTCAGGTCCAGGTAGTTCAGGTCGTGCAGGTCGCTCAACGCTGCGACACTTTCGGGGGTCAGCCGCAGTTGGCATTGCGTCAGGCTGAGTGTATTGAGCTTGGGCAGCTTGAACACGGCAGCGGGAATGTCTTTGAGGACATAGCGGTCAATCAGCAGGCTCTCCAGGTTGGGGAAGCGTTCCAGAAAACCTTCGGGTATCGAGGTAGTTTCTTGCGCTCTCAGTTCCAGCTTGGAAACGTGCTCGAAATCCACATTCAGTTTCGGCAGGTCGCCCAACAGTGGCAACGTCAGGACCATTTGATGGGTTTGGGCCAGCGTGTCATGACTGAAGTCCAGGTCGCTCTCGCGTCGCCAGACTTGCTCCAGCACGCCTTTGATTTCCCCGCGCATGAGCTGCTGCTGTGCGCGAACCTGTTCATCCATGGGCAGGTCCGTGAACGGATAGCGCGCGGGCACATCCGCTACCCATTCTTGCAGGTCGGCCTGCAGGCGTTCGTAGTCGGCCTTGAGGCGCACCAGTATCGCCATTGAATCGTCCAGCCCACCTGGCAACCTGAAGATAAATTGATTGGCCTCGTAGGCACTGTAGGTCGGGTAAAGCGCTTGGGCCAGGCGCACCTCGGCTGGGTTGGCGTCGGCGCCAAAGTGTTGCCCGGTGTTCTGGCAGTAGGTTTTTATCCGTTCAAGCGTCGTGCGTGAGAGGGGGTTGCCGGAAAGGTCGAAGGCCCTGGCGGCGTCGACGGGCAGGGAAAACAGGGCGTCGGGCAGTCTGCGCAGGAGATTATTGCTGAGGTTGGCGCTGACCAGCCGAGGTCGACTGAGCAGGCCGGAGGGGAAGACGGAAATCCCGCAGCGCGCAAGGTTGAGCGTACGCAGGTTGGCCATGTTTTCCAGATTGGGCGCCAGCGCCAGCGGGTTGTTGGACAGGTCCAGGGTGTGCAGCTCGGCCAGGTTGGCCAGGGCTGTACGGCTTGGGGTGGTGAGGTTGAGTTCGCAATTGCGCAATACCAGTGCATTGAGGCGAGTTAATGCGCTGACCTCCTCGGGCAGTGTTCTGAGGGCGATGTCGCTGATAGCCAGCCGGCGTAGCCCGGGAAAGCGCCCCAGGAAGGCCGGCGTGCCACGGGTGGTCAGGTAGCCCAGCAACTCCAGGCTGGTGATGTGCCCGAAGCTGGCCTCCAGTGTCGGCAGTTCGCCGTAAATGGGTTGGTTGAGTTGCAACAGATGCCCGTTATCAAACGCGGCGTCCCGGGGTGTGTCGTGGCGCCAGGCGCTGATCAGCCGTTGCGCCCAGAGCCGACGATTCTGCTGTTCAGAAGCAATTCGCCAGCGGCTCAGGGGTAGGTCAGTGCCCACAAGGGTTTGTGGCACGTTCTGCTGCCAGGCTCTGAGGCTGGCGTCCAACTGCGAGAACTCGTTCTTCAGGAATTGAAGGGTACCCAATGGCGTACCGGGGTCGTTGTGCATGGCAGCGAGTACGGCGGTCAGCTCGTTGGGGCTCAGTTGCGGGTACAACTCGTGCAGCCGCGCCTCAAGCGAGACAGCGCCGCTGCTGCTACCGGCAGTGGATGGGCTGGCATCGTAACCTTCCATGCCGCCGGGCAGGCGCATCAGGGTGGGGTCGTAGGAGGGTTTGAGCAGCGGCACTTCGGCCAGCAGAGGGCCAAGCTCGTCACGTGCCAGCGCATGTTGGCGCAGGGTTTCTCGCAGGTGCGGGCCTTGGCCGATCTGCATATTCAGCGCGTCGCGCTGCGCATCGGGCAATGCCTGGAGCACGGCGGTGTAGAAGTCGGTTTCGCCAAGCAGGGTGCCCTTGCTGTCTTCGGGAATGTAGTCGCCTTCGATGGTGCGCACCAACAGGCGTCGAATGGGCGCCTGGGCAGGGCCGATGGCGTCGTGCAGTTGGCCGTCGCGCTTGAAGTCGCGCACTTCCAGGCGCACCTGGGGCGACCAGCCCGGCAGTTTTTCCAGGGAGTGCAGGGCGAGTCGGTGGGTGTCGCCGCTCTCCAGCGCGCTCATGTACAAGCCTTCATACGCCCGGCTGATTCGAACCTGGTGGGCCGCCCAGCGTGCACGTTCGACCAGGTGCGAAGGCAGTGTGCCCTGGTCGATGTCGAGCAGATCCTGGCCGCTGGCACTGCGCAGCACTTCCTCGGCCGCGCTGACCGGCAGGCCTGGCGTGCTGTCGATGACCTTCTGAACGCGCGCATCGGTGGTCAGCTCCAGGCCTCGGTAGCGTGAGTCGAACATCGAAGCGCGTTTATCCGCGGCTCTGCGTGCCAGCTGTTTGCGCAGCTTGGCGGCGCGCACATGCAATTGGGTGGTGGGGGTGCCAAAGTCTTCTTCCAGCAACGTCTTGCGCTCTGGCTCGTCGAGGGTTTCCAGCAGGGTCTTGAGCAGGTCGCCGTTGTTCATCTGCGCTTCATGGATTTGCGCCACTGCCGCGTTTTCTCGGCCAGGGTGTTCCCATACCGTTTCGCCTTTGGCGTTTAGAAAACGCAGGGTCTTGGTTTCGGGCCACAGGCCGGTCTGGCTGAGCAGCCAGAGTTGGGTCTGCGTGTCGGCTTTTCGATAAACCTGCGGGTCGTCGCTGTTCATCTGGTCGATGAAGTCTTGCAGGTGCTGGTCGATGTGAATGCGCTTGAGGCTGTCGGCCAGCAACGGCGGTGGCGGCTGGCGGTCCATGTAGAGTTTGCGCAGGGCGCCATCGTCGGTGCTGCTGATGCGCTGTGCCTGTTCCAGGCCGGTTTCGCTGAGGCTCTCGGCGGGCGGGCCGAGGCGGCGCAGCAAGGTGCTGCGGTCCCAGGTCAGCGGGCGATCCAGTGGGGTCAACCAGGCACCCTTGCCATTACCGATAATGGGCGGTTGGTAGGCATGCATGTGGCTTGGGTGCACCAGCACGGTGTTGTCCGCTTGTTGCTTGACGGCGAAGTGTTGCCCATCGAGGGGCAGGATCTGTTTGTCCCCGTAGGTATGCAATCCATCGGCCTGGGGGCGTGAGGCGGCGGGCAACTGAAGGTCGTGGGTGTAGGGGCTCAGGTCCGGGTTCCACAGGCGCGTTTTGCCGTCGTGCGAGGTGACCGGGTGCAGGCGCTCGAAAAACGCCCAGACTTCCCGAGGCAGTGCCTGGCGTAGCAGCCCTTCGGCAATCGGTGCGCCGACCGCGAACATACCCAATTGCACCATTTGCTCCAGGATCGACATCAGGTGCCCGAACGCCTGTCGCTTGAGGCCTTCAGCCCAGTCGATGATGCCTTCGAACACGTCGTCGAGCAGTTGATAGGCGGTGTAGCCAAGCATCAGCAGGCCCAGGGGGGGAATGAACGGCGTGGCGATGAAGGCGACGATTTCGAGCAGGGTTTTGCCGATTTTTGCCACGACGTCCCAACGTTGCCAGCGTGCCTTGCTGTCGGCGTCTGCGGTGGACACGGCAATATTGCGCGCGTCATTGAGCAGCCTGTTGAGTTTGCTTTCGTAGAGGTGTTCGTACAGCTCGCCCGTGATTTTGGTCGCGTGCAATTGCAGCTTGGGGTTGGCCACCGGTTCAGCTCGCCAGGTCGGCCTGGGGTCGCCAGGGATGGGGGAGTGCCAGGTTATCTGGGACAAGCGGTTATTGAGGTTGGCAAAGAAGTAGGCGCGGTGTTCGTGGCTGATAAAGCGGCTGAAGAACGCTTGGTAATCGGCGTCGCGCAATTTGCGGGTCAGGTCTTGAATGAAGGCAATGCCGTCGCGGTAATACTTGAGCGGTGCCTGCGGATCGCCGGGGATGTACGCCACCACGGGCACTGCGCTGTGGTGCAGTTCCAGGTCGGCGGCGAACAGCACAATGCCGGCCAGCGGCGCGTCCATCAGGCTCAGGTCGTGGCTGAGCAGGGTCTTGCCTTCCAGTGTCAGGCTGCTGATGCCTTTGAGCTGGGCCTGGAGCGTGCGCAGTACGGCTTCGCTGCCGTCCTTTTTCAGGCGCGCCAGGTGCACGGCGGCTTGTGCCTCGGCCTTCAGGCTTTCGATGACGGTACTGCGCAGCGCGCTCTTGCGGGTGGCGTCCTGGAAACCGAAAAATGTCTTGAGGTAGGCCTGGTATTGCGTGCCGATGTCCAGTTCACGGCAGAGCCGGATGAAGGCCTGGATGCTGACTTTGCTGTTTACTGAGGGCAGGGTGTCGAATTGCCCGGTGGCAGAGGGTTGGGTGATGAAGCTGGAGTCTGCGGTGTAGGCCGCTTTCTTGCTTTCTGCTGCATCAAAGTTGTGCAGCGCGGCATCCACCAGCGACACGGTCCAGGCTTTGACGCCGCCGGTTTCTATGGGGAACAGGGGGATCGTCAGGGGCGCATACAGGCGCAGATGGGTGGTGCTGACATCGATGTCCACGCCCCAGCGGGTCTTGAGCGCCTGTTGCAAAAGCGGTGCGGCGAAGGCCTGCGGTGTCTTGAGGTCGGCCAGTGCCGCGTCTACTTTGCTTTGCGCGGTCCAACTCTGCTCCACCGCCTGCTTGAGGGGCGCGTGTTGCTGGCGGCTGGCGTCGGCCTGCCAGTCGGCGACATCCAGTGGCGCAGTTTTCAACGCTTGGCGCTTGTCATCCGAGGCGTTTGCCAGCCAGGCCGGCAGGCGTGTGTGAAACCCGGCAGGCACATGGGTGGCGGCGACTGCGAGGCGTTGGCTGATTGTCGTGGGCACGGGGCTGATCCTTCAGTGGGGGTGAGTCACTGTCATCACAGCAAGCCTGATGGGTTCATGGGCAGCAGATAGTTAAGGCATTAGGCGAAAATCAGCGGGCCGTGCCTCTGCCTCTCACTGAACGCAGCGTTTACACTGCGCCATTGCGATGCAATATGTCGCATTGCCGTAAACCCGCGTAAAACCGGGGTTGGCGCTATAAGAAGTTGTCGCTTGGCGACAAGGTGGCGCTGAAAACTGTCCTTACAATCCCTGCATCGCCCGCCAGTTCCAGGCAGGCGTTCCTCTTCAGGAGACTCCGATGTCCGTTGAGCAAGCCCCGGTGCAACGTGCCGATTTCGACCAAGTGATGGTGCCCAACTACGCACCTGCTGCCTTCATCCCCGTACGTGGCGCAGGTTCGCGCGTGTGGGACCAGGCCGGTCGCGAGCTGATCGACTTTGCCGGCGGCATCGCGGTCAACGTATTGGGCCATGCGCACCCGGCGCTGGTCGGTGCACTGACCGAACAGGCCAACACGCTGTGGCATGTCTCCAACGTGTTCACCAACGAGCCGGCCTTGCGTCTGGCCCACAAGCTGATCGATGCCACCTTTGCCGAGCGCGTGTTCTTCTGCAACTCCGGCGCCGAAGCCAACGAGGCCGCCTTCAAGCTGGCCCGTCGCGTGGCGTTCGACCGTTTTGGCAGCGAGAAGTACGAGATCATCGCCGCGCTGAACAGCTTCCACGGCCGTACCCTGTTCACCGTCAACGTCGGTGGCCAGTCGAAGTACTCCGATGGTTTCGGGCCTAAAATCACCGGCATCACCCACGTTCCTTATAACGACCTGGCTGCGCTGAAAGCGGCGGTGACCGATAAGACCTGCGCCGTGGTGCTGGAACCGATCCAGGGCGAAGGCGGTGTACTGCCGGCCGAGCTGGCTTACCTGCAAGGCGCTCGCGAGCTGTGCGACGCTCACGACGCACTGCTGGTATTTGACGAAGTGCAAACCGGCATGGGCCGCACCGGCCACCTGTTTGCCTACCAGCATTACGGCGTGACGCCCGACATCCTCACCAGTGCCAAGAGCCTGGGCGGCGGTTTCCCGATTGCGGCGATGCTCACCCGTGAAGACTTGGCCAAGCACCTGGTGGTCGGCACCCACGGCACCACCTACGGCGGCAACCCGCTGGCGTGCGCGGTAGCGGAAGCGGTGATCGACGTGATCAACACCCCAGAAGTGCTGGCGGGTGTGAATGCCAAGCACGACCTGTTCAAGGCGCGCCTGGAGCAGATCGGCAAGCAGTACGGCATCTTCACTCAGGTTCGCGGCATGGGCCTGCTGATCGGTTGCGTGTTGAGCGATGCGTTCAAAGGCAAGGCCAAGGACGTGTTCAACGCGGCCGAAAAAGAAAACTTGATGATCCTGCAAGCCGGCCCCGACGTGGTGCGTTTTGCGCCGAGCCTGGTGGTGGAAGAGGCGGACATCAATGAAGGCCTGGATCGTTTTGAGCGTGCTGTGAAGACGTTGACGCAAGCCTGATAGCGACACATTTTATTGGCCGGACCTGAACAAATGTGGGAGCTGGCTTGCCTGCGATAGCATCACCTCGGTGCCGTTGATAGACCGAGTTGTCTGTATCGCAGGCAAGCCAGCTCCCACATGGATCTGCTTACACATTGAGACCGATGTGTATCCGGAGCCCGTGTCCGGTATTTTTTCCTCTGTGAGTTTTCGAGTTAAGGAGTGACACCATGCTGGTGATGCGCCCCGCGCAAATGGCTGATCTGGGCGAGGTACAGCGTCTGGCTGCGGACAGCCCGATTGGTGTCACCTCCTTGCCGGATGATGTGGAACGCCTGAGCGACAAGATCGCGGCCAGCGAAGCGTCCTTCGCCGCCGAGGTAAGTTTCAACGGTGAAGAGAGCTATTTCTTCGTGCTGGAAGACACCGAGACCGGCAAGCTTGCCGGCTGCTCGGCCATCGTGGCCTCGGCCGGTTACTCCGAGCCGTTCTATAGCTTCCGTAACGAGACCTTCGTGCACGCCTCCCGCGAGCTGAAGATCCACAACAAGATCCACGTGCTTTCCCAGTGCCACGACCTTACCGGCAACAGCCTGCTCACCAGCTTCTATGTGGTGCCGGAGCTGGTCGGTTCGCCGTGGTCGGAACTCAACTCCCGTGGCCGTCTGCTGTTTGTTGCCAGCCATCCCGAGCGCTTTGCCGACTCGGTGGTGACCGAGATTGTCGGCTACAGCGACGAGAACGGTGACTCGCCGTTCTGGGATGCCATCGGCCGCAACTTCTTCGACCTCAACTACGCCGCCGCCGAGCGCCTGTGCGGGCTGAAAAGCCGTACCTTCCTCGCTGAGCTGATGCCGCATTACCCGATCTACGTGCCGCTGCTGCCGGACGAAGCGCAAGAGGCCATGGGCCAGGTGCACCCGCGTGCGCAAATCACCTTCGACATCCTGATGCGTGAAGGCTTTGAGACTGACCATTACATCGACATCTTCGACGGTGGCCCGACGTTGCACGCACGGGTCTCGGGCATTCGCTCGATCGCTCAGAGCCGCGTGGTGCCGGTGAAGATCGGCGAGATGGTCAAGGGTGTTGGCCGCCAGTACCTGGTGAGCAACGCGCAGTTGCAGGATTACCGTGCGGTGATGCTGGAACTGGACTACGCGCCCGGCAAACCGGTGACCCTGGACCTGGCGGCCGCCGAAGCGCTGGGTGTTGGCGAAGGCGCCAGCGTGCGCCTGGTTGCGGTTTAAAAAGAGAGTTTCGCGGGTGGCTGACAACAGCGGCCCGTTCGAGGAGATAGCATGATCGTTCGTCCCGTACGCAGCAGCGATTTACCGGCCCTGATTGATCTGGCGCGCAGCACTGGCACCGGCCTTACCACCTTGCCGGCCAACGAAGAGCGCCTGACCCACCGGGTGGGCTGGGCGGAAAAAACCTTTCGCGGCGAAGCCGGGCGCGGCGATGCCGACTACCTGTTCGTGCTGGAAAACGATGAAGGCCGTGTGGTGGGGATTTCCGCCATCGCTGGCGCCGTCGGCCTGCGCGAGCCGTGGTACAACTTCCGGGTGGGGCTGACCGTCAGCGCGTCCCAGGAGCTGAATATCTACCGTGAGATTCCGACGCTGTTCCTGGCTAACGACCTCACTGGTAATTCCGAATTGTGCTCGTTGTTTTTGCATGCCGATTACCGCAACGGCCTTAACGGTCGCATGCTGGCCAAGGCGCGCATGTTGTTTATCGCCGAGTTCCCGCAACTGTTTGGTAACAAGATCATTGCCGAGATGCGCGGTGTGTCCAACGACGCCGGGCGTTCGCCGTTCTGGGAAAGCCTGGGCCGGCACTTCTTCAAGATGGAGTTCAGCCAGGCCGACTACCTCACCGGCGTGGGCAACAAAGCGTTTATCGCTGAGCTGATGCCCAAGTTTCCGCTGTATAGCTGCTTTCTCTCCGAAGACGCACGCAATGTGATCGGCAAGGTCCACCCGGACACCGAGCCAGCCTTAAGCATGCTCAAGAGCGAAGGCTTCAGCTACCAGGGCTATGTGGATATTTTCGACGCAGGCCCGGCGGTGGAATGTGAAACCAGCAAGATTCGTGCGGTGCGCGACAGCCAGTCACTGGTGTTGGCCATCGGCACACCGGGGGACGACGCCACGCCGTTCCTGATTCATAACCGCAAGCGCGAGGAGTGCCGTATCACCGCCGCTCCGGCCCGGCTGGCGGCAGGCACCCTGGTGGTCGATCCGCAGACCGCCAAGCGCCTGCAACTGGTGGTGGGTGATCAAGTGCGTGCTGTTGCGTTGTCTGCTGCTCGGGAGTCGAAATAATGAATTCGCTGTATATCGCAGGTAGCTGGCTGGCTGGCCAGGGTGAACTGTTTGAATCGCGCAACCCGGTGACCCAGCAAGTGCTGTGGGCCGGCAATGGCGCCAGCGCTGAACAGGTCGAATCCGCCGTGCAGGCTGCGCGCCAGGCATTCCCGGCGTGGGCCAAGCGCTCGCTCGAAGAGCGCATCAGCGTGCTGGAAACCTTCGCCGCCACGCTCAAAAGCCGTGCCGATGAAATCGCCCGCTGCATTGGCGAAGAAACCGGCAAGCCGCTGTGGGAATCAGCCACCGAAGTCACCAGCATGGCCAACAAGATTGCGATCTCGGTGCAAAGCTACCGCGAGCGTACCGGCGAGAAGAGCGGCCCCCTGGGCGACGCCACCGCTGTGTTGCGCCACAAACCCCACGGTGTGGTAGCGGTGTTCGGTCCTTATAACTTCCCTGGGCACTTGCCGAATGGGCACATCGTTCCGGCGTTGCTGGCCGGTAATACCGTGCTGTTCAAGCCGAGCGAGCTGACCCCCAAGGTCGCCGAGCTGACCGTACAGTGCTGGATCGAAGCCGGTTTGCCGGCGGGCGTGCTGAACCTGCTGCAAGGCGCGCGGGAAACCGGCATCGCCCTGGCGGCCAACCCAGGCATCGACGGCCTGTTCTTCACCGGCTCCAGCCGCACCGGCAACCACTTGCACCAGCAGTTCTCCGGGCGCCCGGACAAGATCCTGGCCCTGGAAATGGGCGGTAATAACCCGCTGGTCGTGGACGAAGTCGCCGACGTGGATGCGGCGGTGTACACCATCATTCAGTCGGCGTTTATCTCGGCAGGCCAGCGTTGCACCTGTGCCCGCCGCTTGCTGGTGCCTGAAGGTGCCTGGGGCGATGCCTTGCTGGCGCGCCTGGTGGCGGTGAGTGCGAGCATTGAAGTCGGTGCTTTCGACCAGCAACCGGCGCCGTTCATGGGCTCGGTGATTTCACTTGCTGCGGCCAAAGCGCTGATGCAAGCCCAGGAACTGATGTTGGCCAATGGCGCCGTGGCGCTGCTGGAGATGACCCAACCTCAGGCTCAGGCCGCGTTGCTGACCCCTGGCATCATCGACGTGACCGCTGTGACGGAACGTGAAGACGAAGAGCTGTTTGGCCCGCTGCTGCAGGTGATCCGCTACGCGGATTTTGCCGGTGCCATCGCCGAGGCCAACAACACCCAATACGGCCTGGCCGCTGGCCTGTTGTCGGATTCCGAAGCGCGTTACCAGCAGTTCTGGCTGGAAAGCCGCGCCGGTATCGTCAACTGGAACAAACAGTTGACCGGCGCCGCCAGTACCGCACCGTTCGGTGGTGTCGGGGCGTCGGGCAATCATCGCGCCAGCGCCTATTACGCGGCGGATTATTGCGCGTACCCGGTGGCGTCGCTGGAGACGCCGAGCCTGATAGTCCCGGCAACGCTCACGCCAGGTATAACGCTGATCTAAATGTGGGAGCGGGCTTGCTCGCGAAAGCGGTGGTTCAGTCACTTCAAATGTTGAATGACATACTGCATTCGCGAGCAAGCCCGCTCCCACAATGGATCTGTGGTGTATTCAAGTGATTTGATGCCTATAAAAACAGATGTTCGTGGAGCCTCGCCGATGAAATCCTGTGAAGTCAATTTTGACGGTCTAGTGGGGCCGACCCATAACTACGGCGGTTTGTCCTTCGGCAACGTCGCGTCCCAAAGCAACAGCCAGCAGTCTTCCAACCCGAAGGAAGCGGCGTTGCAGGGCCTGCAGAAAATGAAAGCCTTGATGGACATGGGCTTTGTGCAAGGTGTGTTGGCGCCCCAGGAACGCCCGGATGTGGCCGCCTTGCGCAGCTTGGGTTTCAGCGGCACCGACGCCCAGGTGATTGAGCACGCCGCCAAGCAGGCCATGCCTTTGCTGGTAGCGAGCTGCTCGGCTTCCAGCATGTGGGTAGCCAACGCCGCCACCGTCAGCCCAAGCGCCGATACCGCAGATGGCCGCGTGCATTTCACTGCCGCCAACCTCAATTGCAAATACCACCGCAGCATCGAACACCCCACCACCAGCCGTGTGCTGGGGGCGATGTTCGCCGATGGCAAGCACTTCGCTCACCACGTCGCCTTGCCGGCCGTCGCGCAGTTTGGCGATGAAGGCGCGGCCAACCACACGCGTTTCTGCCGTGAGTACGGTGAGGCGGGTGTCGAGTTTTTCGTGTTCGGCCGTAGTGCCTTCGATCCCCGTTACCCAGCCCCGCAGAAGTACCCGGCGCGCCAGACCCTGGAAGCCTCCCAGGCCGTTGCGCGCCTGCATGGCTTGAAGGATGGCGGCGTGGTGTACGCCCAGCAGAACCCGGCGGTGATCGATGCCGGTGTGTTCCACAACGATGTGATCGCGGTGGGCAACGGCGAAGTGCTGTTCTATCACGAGGATGCGTTCCTCAACACTGAACAGATGCTCGCCGAACTGCACGGCAAGTTGGGCAAGCTGGGCGGCAATTTCCAGTCGGTGTGTGTGCCTCGCGCGTTGGTCAGTGTCGAGGACGCGGTGCGTTCCTACCTGTTCAACAGCCAGTTGCTGACTCGGCCTGACGGCTCGATGCTGCTGATCGTGCCGGAAGAGTGCCGCGCCAATGAGCGCGTGTGGCAGTACCTGCAAGGCCTGACCGCTTCCGGCGGGCTGATTCGCGAGGTCAAGGTCTTCGACCTCAAGCAAAGCATGCAGAATGGCGGTGGGCCGGCGTGCCTGCGCCTGCGTGTGGCGTTGAACGAAACCGAGCTGGCGGCCGTGAACCCAGGGGTTATCATGACCGCGCCGTTGTACGAAACCCTGACCCAGTGGGTGGGCAAGCACTACCGCGACAGCCTGCGCGAAACCGACCTGGCTGACCCGCAGTTACTGCTTGAGTGCCGGACGGCACTGGATGAACTGACGCAAATCCTTAAACTGGGCTCGGTTTATCCTTTCCAGATCAATTAATGCCACACGGCTGAGATATTTTATTTATGACCGACACCCTGAAACTCATCCTTGAAGACACCGACGGCACCCAGCTGGAAACCTCCTGCACCCGCGTCGCCGTGGTCTGGCAGGGCAAGGAGATCTGGATCCAGCACGATGGCCGCGGCCAACTGCTGATTGGCGTGGACGTAGAAGAAGGCGACGCCGAGTACGCCAACCTGCTGATGCGCCCATTGGCCACCAACCTGATGAGCCTGCAACTGGAAATGGAACCGGCCGACGTTGAAGGTGACGACGACGATCACGTCCACGGCCCAGGCTGCAACCACTAAGGAAGCTGCTTATGCTCGCCCTCGGCAAACTGCTTGAACTGACCCTCGCCGGTCGTGAACCGGCGCAAAAAATTCAACTGACTGTCGACGGCGTGCAGATGCGCTGGCTCAGCGAAGGCGCGCTTGAAGTGCGTCCTCCTGAAGCTTTGGACAACGGCAGCGACCTGCTGCTGTCGTCCGGCATCCATGGCAACGAAACCGCGCCGATCGAACTGCTCGACCGCCTGTTGCATGGAATTGCCCGCGGGGAGATCAAACCCCGCACCCGTATTCTGTTCCTGTTCGGGAATACCGAGGCCATGCGCCGCGGTGAGCGTTACCTCGAACTGGACGTCAACCGGCTGTTCAACGGCCGTCATGAACAAAACATCGGCCCCGAAGCCATGCGCGCCGCCGAGCTTGAGCAATTGGCCCGCAGCTTTTTCAGCCTGCCTGGCCGCTCGCGCCTGCATTACGACCTGCATACCGCGATTCGTGGTTCGAAAATCGAGCAGTTCGCGTTGTACCCGTGGAAGGAAGACCGACAGCATTCGCGCCGTGAGCTGGAGCGCTTGAACGCTGCCGGCATGCAGGCGGTGCTGTTGCAGAATAAAACCTCGATTACCTTCACCGCGTTTACCTACGAGCAACTCGGCGCCGAGGCGTTCACCCTGGAGTTGGGCAAGGCGCGCCCGTTCGGGCAGAACGACGGTGTGGACGTGTCGCGCCTGGAAGCGCGTCTGAAGCAGATCATCGAGGGCAACGAGCCTGAGACCGATAGCCTCGACGGCCTGCAACTCTTCGCCGTTGCGCGAGAAGTGATCAAGCACAGCGACGCCTTCCTGATGCACCTGCCCGCAGATGTGGAAAACTTTTCGGAATTGGAAAAGGGCTACCTGCTGGCCGAAGACGTGGCCAAGACCCGCTGGGTGATCGAGGAGGAGGGCGCCCGCATCATCTTCCCCAACCCTAAGGTGAAGAACGGCTTGCGCGCCGGGATACTGATCGTGCCAACCACGGATGCTGGCCTGGCGTAGATCTCAAGGCCTGACCCGATGTAAATGTGGTGCGATATGTAAATGTGGTGCGATAGCCATAGGTATCTACACAATTGTGGTGCTGAACCTGTGGCGAGGGAGCTTGCTCCCGTGACGGCCTAACAGCCGGCGTCGATCTCACTAACGCGCCGCGATTCAAATGTGGGAGCGGGCTTGCTCGCGAAGGCGGCCTGGCAGCCGACACAGTTGGATTGTGTACATATCCATTCCTGCGGTAACGGCCACCTAGGGTTCCGCCCTGACGGCGGCTCACTTTCGAAAAGCGCGAAAGTAAGCAAAGCGCTCTTGCCCCACCACTCGGCACCTCGCCTAGGCTCGGTGTACCCGTAATCCGCCAGTGATTTGGGGGGGCGCCGCCACGCGCCATCCATGGCGCGGGGCGGCTAAACCGGCATCCCTGCCGGTTTACCCCCCAAATCCCTGTCGAATTCCGGCCAGCGTGGTTTAACGGGGCGCCTGAGATCAAAAGCAGATCAAGATCAAGAGCGACTCGCTTCGCATCGTGGTTACCGTCTGCTGCTAAAGCCCACAGAGTTATGTAGATACCTATGCTGCGATAGCATCACCTGGGTATCACTGATACACCCAGGTGTCTGCATCGCAGGCAAGCCACACTGGGTTTAGACCGCTACCGCACGTGGCTCGCTACGACGGATCGCACGCACCTTGTGCAGCGTATCGGCGCAGGTGCGCGCCGCTTCCTGGCCCTTGTGCACGAAGTGCTCGTAGAAGAATGTGGTGTGCTCGCTGCCGGCATGGAAGTGGTGCGGCGTCAGGGACACCGAGAACACCGGCACTTCAGTTTCCAACTGCACCTGCATCAGGCCGCTGACCACCGATTGCGCGACGAATTCGTGGCGGTAGATGCCACCGTCCACCACCAGCGCGGCAGCGACGATGCCGGCGTAACGGCCGGTCTTGGCCAGCAGCTTGGCGTGCAGGGGCATTTCAAAGGCGCCGCCGACTTCGAAGAAGTCGATGTCCGATTCCTGATAACCCTGGGCGATCATTTCGGCGAGGAAGCCTTTGCGCGATTGGTCGACAATATCCTTGTGCCAGCAGGCCTGGATAAACGCGACGCGCTCGCCGTGATGGTTTTTGCTTTTGCTGTCAATTGCGGTGGGTTGCATGTTCTGACTCCTGTTTAAGAAAAAAACAGGGCGTTATGAATCGAATGGGATTTAAGGGTACGCATGCGCAAACAGGCGCGCGGCCCTTAGGTGCCAATCCCGTTCTCTCTTCATCCGGACTATGACCGTCGGCCCCGGGATCACACCGGGTCTGCTGACCTCGTCGCCGTCCTGCCTGAGCAGTTCAAGGCGCCAAGCGCTCGCGGGCTATGCACATTGCGTGCAATTACCGCCGGTGGGGAATTGCACCCCGCCCTGAGAACGTTGCCGCCAGAACCCTGGCGGCGCAGAGTTTTTAACATGGTTTTTCAAAAACTGCACGGTTGCCGTCTCGATAACTTATATCGGTTTGTTTGGTTGGTATTCGATTGAATGTAATCGGGGCTTGATATTCCGTGGCTTTGCCCGCAGTAATCACACACAAAAGGACTTATCCACTCCGTTAGAGGCCCCCTTGATGACCGTGATCGACCTGCGCAGCGACACCGTGACCCAACCCACCCCCGGCATGCTCGACGCGATGGCCAACGCCGTCAGTGGCGATGATGTTTACGGCGAAGACCCCAGCGTCAATCGCCTGGAGGCCGAACTGGCCCAGCGCCTGGGCTTTGCCGCGGCGCTGTTCGTACCCACCGGCACCATGAGCAACCTGCTGGCGTTGATGGCTCACTGTGAACGCGGCGAGGAATACATCGTCGGCCAGCAGGCCCACACCTACAAATACGAAGGCGGCGGCGCGGCGGTGCTGGGGTCGATCCAGCCGCAGCCCTTGGAAGTCCAAGCCGATGGCTCCCTTGATCTGAACCAGGTGCTTGAAGCCATCAAACCCGACGACTTCCACTTCGCCCGCACACGCCTGCTGGCGCTGGAAAACACCATGCAAGGCAAAGTGCTGCCGCTGGATTACCTGGCCAAGGCCCGTGCATTTACCCACGAGCATGGCCTGGCCCTGCACCTGGATGGCGCACGCCTCTACAACGCGGCAGTCAAGCTGGGCGTGGATGCGCGAGAAATCGCCCAGCATTTCGATTCGGTGTCGGTGTGCCTGTCCAAGGGCCTCGGCGCGCCGGTCGGCTCGGTGTTGTGCGGCTCCGCGGCACTGATCGCCAAGGCACGGCGACTGCGCAAGATGGTCGGCGGCGGCATGCGCCAGGCCGGCTCCCTGGCGGCAGCGGGGCTGTACGCCCTGGACCACCAGGTACAGCGCCTGGCTGAGGACCATGCCAACGCCCAATGGCTGGGCGATGAGTTACGCAATGCCGGCTACAGCGTCGAGCCGGTGCAGACCAATATGGTGTATGTGCAGGTAGGCGATCAGGCTCAGGCGCTGAAGGCTTTTGCTGCCGAGCGTGGGGTCAAGTTGAGTGCCGCGCCGCGCCTGCGCATGGTCACCCATCTGGATGTGAGCCGGGCGCAGATCGAGCAAGTGGTGCAGACATTCGTCGCGTTTTCGCAGAAATGACAGTGCAGGCCGTCTAATTGACTGTTTCTATCACATAAACACGCTGTACCACCGGCAAAGGGCCGATATAATGCGGCCCTTTGCCGTCGCTCCGTCTGATGATGTTGCGCACTGGCCTTTGGCCGCAGCCTCCGTGGAAGAACCTAATGAAAAGCGCAGAAATCCGTGAAGCCTTCCTTCGCTTCTTCGAAGAGCAAGGTCACACCCGTGTAGCCTCAAGCTCCTTGATCCCAGGCAATGACCCAACCCTGCTGTTCACTAACGCGGGGATGAACCAGTTCAAGGACTGCTTCCTGGGCCAGGAAAAGCGCGCCTACACCCGCGCCACCAGCAGCCAGAAGTGCGTACGCGCCGGCGGCAAGAACAGCGACCTGGAAAACGTCGGCTATACCGCCCGTCACCACACCTTTTTCGAGATGCTGGGTAACTTCAGCTTCGGCGACTATTTCAAGAAAGACGCGATCACGTTCGCCTGGACCTTCCTCACCGGCGTGCTGAAGCTGCCCAAGGAAAAACTCTGGGTCACCGTGTACGCGACGGACGACGAAGCGTATGACATCTGGACCCAGCAAATCGGTGTCCCTGCCGAGCGCATGATCCGTATCGGCGACAACAAAGGTGCGCCTTACGCGTCCGATAACTTCTGGACCATGGGCGATACCGGCCCGTGCGGCCCGTGCACCGAGATTTTCTACGATCACGGCGACGATATCTGGGGTGGCCCGCCAGGCTCGCCAGAAGAAGACGGCGACCGTTACATCGAGATCTGGAACAACGTGTTCATGCAGTTCAACCGCACCGCCGACGGCGTGTTGCATCCGCTGCCGGCACCGTCGGTGGACACCGGCATGGGCCTGGAGCGGATCAGTGCGGTGATGCAGCACGTTCACTCCAACTACGAGATCGACCTGTTCACCAACCTGCTGAGCGCCTCGGCGGCGGCCATTGGTTGCGCCAATGAAGGCCAGTCTTCGCTCAAGGTGGTGTCGGACCACATCCGCTCCTGCGGTTTCCTGATCGCCGATGGCGTGCTGCCGTCCAACGAAGGTCGTGGCTACGTGCTGCGTCGCATCATCCGTCGCGCGTGCCGTCACGGTAACAAGCTGGGCGCTACCGGCAGCTTCTTCTACAAGATCGTGGCCGCACTGGTTGCCGAGATGGGCGATGCCTTCCCGGAACTCAAGCAACAGCAAAGCAACATCGAGCGGGTGCTCAAGGCTGAAGAAGAGCAGTTCTCCAAGACCCTGGAGCACGGCCTGAAGATTCTGGAACAGGACCTGGCTGAGCTCAAAGGCTCCGTGGTGCCGGGTGATGTGGTGTTCAAGCTGTACGACACCTATGGTTTCCCGATGGACCTGACTGCCGACATCGCCCGCGAGCGCGAGCTGACCGTCGACGAAGCCGGTTTTGAGCGTGAAATGGAAGCCCAGCGCGTGCGTGCACGTTCTGCCAGCTCCTTTGGCCTGGACTACAACACCCTGGTCAAGGTCGACGTACCGACCGAGTTCACCGGCTACAAAGCCACTGCGGGCTCGGCCAAGATCGTCGCTATCTATAAAGACGGCAAGTCGGTCGACGTGTTGAGCGAAGGTGAAGAGGCGGTTGTTGTGCTGGACCAGACGCCGTTCTATGCCGAGTCCGGTGGCCAGATTGGCGATTGCGGTTTCCTGAGCTCGACATCCGGTCGTTTTGACGTGCGCGACACCACCAAGACCGGTGGCGCGTTCCTGCATCACGGTGTGCTGGTGCTGGGCAACTTGACCGTGGGCGCGCCGGTAGACACCCAGGTCGATGCCGACGTGCGGCACGCCACCGCGTTGAACCACTCGGCCACTCACTTGCTGCATGCCGCGCTTCGCCAGGTACTGGGCGAGCACGTGCAGCAAAAAGGTTCGTTGGTGGACAGCCAGCGCCTGCGTTTCGACTTCAGCCACTTTGAAGCGATCAAGCCTGAGCAGATCAAGGCCCTGGAAGACATCGTCAACGCCGAGATTCGCAAGAACACCCCGGTTGAAACCGAAGAAACCGATATCGAGACCGCCAGGAACAAAGGCGCCATGGCGCTGTTTGGCGAGAAGTACGGCGACGAAGTCCGCGTGCTGAGCATGGGCGGCAGCTTCTCGGTAGAACTCTGTGGTGGTATCCACGCCAACCGCACCGGCGATATCGGCCTGCTGAAGATCATCAGCGAAGGCGGTGTGGCCTCGGGTGTGCGTCGTATTGAAGCGGTGACCGGTGCTGCGGCCCTGGCTTACCTCAATGCAGCCGAAGAACAACTCAAGGAAGCGGCCGGCCTGGTCAAGGGCAGCCGCGACAACCTGATCGACAAGCTGTCCGCCGTGCTGGAGCGCAACCGTGCGCTGGAAAAACAGCTGGAGCAGTTGCAGGCCAAGGCGGCCAGCGCTGCAGGTGATGACCTGTCGGCCGCGGCGGTTGACGTCAAGGATGTAAAAGTCCTGGCGGCGCGCCTGGACGGCCAGGATGGCAAGGCGCTGTTGGCCTTGGTCGATCAGTTGAAGAACAAGCTCGGCCGCGCAGTGATCCTGCTCGGCAGTGTCCATGAGGATAAGGTCGTTCTGGTTGCTGGTGTAACCAAGGACCTGACTGGCCAACTCAAAGCCGGTGATTTGATGAAGCAAGCCGCTGCGACAGTGGGCGGCAAGGGTGGTGGTCGTCCGGATATGGCGCAAGGCGGTGGTGTCGATGCCGCAGCTCTGGACGCGGCGCTGGCCTTGACCGTGCCATTTGTCGAGGCAGGTATTTAAGGCACTGTTAACCGGCCCGTGGTCTAGTCACGGGCTTGTTCAGTGCGGGTGGATTGGATATTAGGCGCCCCTTTACGGGCTGAGGCGGCTTGGAAATGGCTTTGATCGTACAGAAATTTGGAGGCACCTCGGTCGGTTCTGTCGAAAGAATCGAGCAGGTCGCCGACAAGGTTAAGAAGTTCCGCGATGCCGGTGATGACCTGGTAGTGGTGCTGTCGGCCATGAGTGGCGAGACCAATCGCCTGATCGATCTGGCCAAGGCCATCAGTGGTGATCAACAGCCGCTGCCGCGTGAGCTGGATGTGATCGTCTCTACGGGCGAGCAGGTGACCATTGCGCTGTTGGCCATGGCGCTGAACAAGCGTGGCGTGCCAGCGGTGTCCTACACGGGTAGCCAGGTGCGCATTCTTACAGACAGCGCGCATACCAAGGCGCGGATCCTGCAAATTGATGATCAGAAAATTCGTACTGATCTGAAAGCAGGGCGCGTGGTAGTTGTAGCGGGTTTCCAGGGCGTGGATGAGCACGGCAACATCACCACGCTGGGTCGTGGCGGTTCGGACACCACCGGTGTGGCCCTGGCGGCAGCGCTAAAGGCTGACGAATGCCAGATCTATACCGATGTGGATGGCGTCTACACCACTGACCCACGCGTGGTGCCAGTGGCCCAGCGCCTGGACAAGATCACCTTTGAAGAAATGCTGGAAATGGCCAGCCTTGGTTCCAAGGTGTTGCAGATCCGCGCGGTGGAGTTCGCCGGCAAGTACAACGTTCCGCTGCGCGTATTGCACAGCTTCAAGGAGGGTCCGGGCACCCTCATTACTATTGATGAAGAGGAATCCATGGAACAGCCGATCATTTCCGGCATCGCTTTCAATCGCGATGAAGCCAAGCTGACGATCCGTGGCGTGCCAGACACCCCGGGCGTGGCCTTCAAGATTCTGGGCCCTGTCAGCGATGCGAATGTTGAAGTCGACATGATCGTGCAGAACGTTTCGCACGATAACACCACCGATTTCACCTTCACCGTGCACCGCAACGAATACGATGCAGCATTGAAAATCCTGCAGAACACGGCGAGCGAGATTGGCGCCCGTGAAGTGGTCGGCGATACCAAGATTGCCAAGGTGTCGATCGTCGGGGTGGGCATGCGTTCCCATGCTGGGGTTGCCAGCCGTATGTTCGGGGCCCTTGCCAAGGAAGGTATCAACATCCAGATGATTTCCACCTCGGAAATCAAAGTCTCGGTAGTGCTCGAAGAGAAGTACCTGGAACTGGCTGTACGCGCGCTGCATACCGCTTTTGAGCTGGATGCTCCGGCCCGACAGGGCGAGTAATGCGTTGCCAGGAAGGCGCGGTTTACCGCGCCTTTCATTTTTTTGTGGGGTACATGGTCTTTTGCATGGGCTCGACAATACTTAGCGAGTAGGGCTACGACCTTTTGGTTGTAGGTTGAATGCTTTTTTTTTGCAGACTGTTGTTCCTGAACTGAAATGCGTGAGGTGAAAGGTATGCTGATTCTGACTCGTCGTTGCGCAGAAAGCCTGATTATCGGTGATGGCGAAATCACCGTGACCGTGCTCGGCGTCAAAGGCAATCAAGTACGTATTGGGGTTAATGCTCCGAAAGAGGTGGCGGTCCACCGCGAGGAAATCTACCTGCGGATCAAGAAAGAGAAGGACGAAGAACCAAGCCTTTAATTTTTATCGTTTTTTATGTTTGCAAACGGGGAGGAACGTGGTTAATATACGCCCCGTGTTGCGGAGAGCTGGCCGAGTGGCCGAAGGCGCTCCCCTGCTAAGGGAGTACACCTCAAAAGGGTGTCGGGGGTTCGAATCCCCCGTTCTCCGCCATTATTTGCTTAGTACGTTGCAATCTGGTTTTTTCGGTAAGTTGTTGAAAATACTCGAAAAAATAGCTTTACATAGAGATTGAACGGCCTATAATGCGCGGCAACAAATGCACTCGTAGCTCAGCTGGATAGAGTACTCGGCTACGAACCGAGCGGTCACAGGTTCGAATCCTGTCGAGTGCACCATTTAAGAGTTAGTTGCAGCGATGCAGGTAGCTTGGCTTCAACCAGTTGTGATCTGGTCTAAAAACACAATCTGCACTCGTAGCTCAGCTGGATAGAGTACTCGGCTACGAACCGAGCGGTCACAGGTTCGAATCCTGTCGAGTGCACCATACAAACAAAAAGCCCGCCTAGTGCGGGCTTTTTGCCGTCTGGGGTTTGTGTAGGTTTTATCCGGCGTTCTCCTTTTTCTCCCTCCTCATGTGTTTTCCCCCGCGCTTGGGTCGTCGCAGTTCATAGATGCAGCCAATACTGAGCTTTGGCGTGCAAGCGCTTGTTCTTTCCAGTTTTTTAACGTTTAAAACGTCCGGGCGGTGTATCATGCGCCCGTCAGCCCCGCCGGGGCTTGTGGAATACCTCCATGGACTTACCCAGTAGTTACTCAGTACCCCGTTTTACCAATCATGAATTGACTGATTGATCCTTCCGGCGTGCCCCGCTGCTGGGAGTGGAGTTCGCCTATGACCGAAGTAGAAGTAAAGAAAACACAAGAAAGCCTGCAGGATCGTCTGGCTCAAGTTATCGAGCTGCTGCAGCGCCAGCGCGTGGTCGAAGACCTCACGCATCGCCAGGAAGGTCCGAACCACGACCGCGTCGAAAACCTGGTTCACCGGCAAAACCTCGTCGAGTTGCAACGCAAGCTCGATGACCTGCACTCCGCCGACGTCGCCTATATTCTTGAAGCCTTGCCGCTGGATGACCGACTGACCCTGTGGCAGTTGGTCAAGGCCGATCGCGACGGTGACATCCTTCTGGAAGTATCGGACTCGGTGCGTGAGACGCTCATCGCCGACATGGATGACCACGAGCTCCTGGCTGCCGCCAAGGAGATGGACGCGGATGAGCTGGCGGACCTGGCCCCTGAGCTGCCCCGTGATGTTGTCCATGAGTTGATGGAGGCGCTTGATACGCAGCAGCGTGAGCGTGTGCGTTCTGCGCTGTCGTACGACGAGGACCAGGTCGGCGCACTGATGGACTTCGAGATGGTCACCATCCGCGAAGACGTCAGCCTTGAAGTGGTGTTGCGTTACCTGCGCCGTCTCAAAGAATTGCCCGGCCACACCGACAAACTGTTTGTGGTCGACTATGAGGGGATCCTCAAGGGCGTTTTGCCGATCAAGCGCCTGTTGGTCAATGATCCGGAGAAGAAAGTTGCTGACCTGATGGCCAGCGATACCGTGAGCTTCCATCCGGACGAAGATGCCTATGACGCGGCCCAGGCATTCGAGCGTTACGACTTGATCTCGGCTCCGGTGGTGGATAAGAACGGCAAGTTGATCGGTCGTCTGACCATCGATGAAATCGTCGACTTGATCCGGGAAGAAAGTGAAACCGAAGTCCTCAACATGGCAGGTTTGCGTGAAGAGGAAGATATTTTCGCGTCGGTCTGGCGTTCACTGCATAACCGCTGGGCCTGGCTGGCTATCAATCTGATTACCGCGTTTATCGCTTCTCGCGTGATCGGGTTGTTTGAAGGCTCTATCGAGAAGCTGGTGGCGTTGGCGGCGTTGATGCCGATTGTGGCGGGCATTGGCGGTAACTCCGGGAACCAGACCATCACCATGATCGTACGCGCCATGGCGCTGGACCAGGTCAGTACCGCCAATTCCTCACGACTGCTGCGCAAGGAACTGGCGGTAGGCCTCATAAACGGATTGGTTTGGGGCGGTGTGATTGGCGTGGTGGCTTACTTGCTCTACGGCAGTTGGTCCCTGGGCGTGGTAATGACTGCGGCCATGACCCTTAACCTGTTACTGGCGGCCTTGATGGGGGTGTTGATCCCAATGACCTTGGCGCGTCTAGGTCGCGATCCCGCCATGGGGGCCAGTGTGATGATCACGGCCATGACTGACAGTGGTGGCTTCTTCATCTTCTTGGGCCTGGCAACGATCTTCCTGCTCTGACCCTTCCAGCGGGGGCAAACCTGCCCTCGCTTTGCTTCTTATTTCCCAAATTCCAGGCAAAAAAAAGCCAGCACATGGCTGGCTTCGGCTTTCAGGTGTCAATCAATTGGCTTCTGCGGCCGCCTCCACGTCATGCGCGATAAGCGAGACGAGAGCATTTTGCTGGCGGTGGGAGAGCTGACGAAAACGCTGCAGCAGTTCGCGTTCGTGCAGTGACAGCTCGGGGCTGTCCAGGCGCATGCTCAACTCTTCACCCAAGGCACCTTCCTGAATAAGGCTTTGTTCCAGGCGTGCGATGATTTCGGAGTTCATGCTGCGGTGATGATTGCGAGCCACCTCGGCAATGCGTTCCCGCATTCCGTCTGGCAGACGTACGACGAATTTGTCAGCCGTACGGCTGGAATAAATTGCCTGTTTCAATGGGCGCATATATTTAACCGGTTAGTTCAGGGGAGCGGTTTCTGGAATTGGCCGCAAGATGAGTGTTAAGACAAGGCTCACGACCAAAGTTCAACCCGAATTGCAAAGAGGCCGCATCATGCCTCAGATTTGACATTTCATTGGCGTCAATTCTGTGACAAATATTGAACCGCCTACAGGCTTTATGCCAGTACTGATTTGCGTTTTTGCGGACTGGTTGGAAAAAATCCCGCGAGTGCAGCGAAGCTCGTCAATTTTCGCTCAAGCCTGCACCGCCTCTGGGTTGAAGGGCGCCCGTCCTATAGCGATATGGCCTTTTGCCCTCAAGCTTAAGGTTAGTAGCTGTTCGCCTATTTACGAGTGTCAGGCGACATAAGGTAGGGGAGGGAGGTGGGGAAGGGGGGGTTAACGCAGGAGCGGATCGAATTTGATTCGGCGACCCTTGATGAGCGTCAGTACCAGTAGGCTGCCCAGCACGGCGCTGGCGACAAAGGCTAGGGTTTGAGTTTGTTGTGATGTAGCTCCCAGGCCTAGCGCAACAGATAGGAGCGTCAGGCACAGAAACAACCAGGCAGATTTAGACATGAATAGTGTTCTCAGAAAACCCAATGCTCGGCCGCTGGCGCTGGTTGTGTATCTTGGGTCAGGCGGATGGGAGACTGGGGGGTTGCAGTCATCAGTGCCAACTGAGGGCGCTGTTGCAGATGGTGGGGAATGGCTTGGCTGATTTGCGCGCCGTCTTCAGTATTGGTCGGCTGAAAATGAAACGTCACCACCGTAGCCAGTGCCACAGCGTTCAGTGCGAGTAGAAGGGCGCTGTTCATCATCATTGTCTCCACGGTGCCTGGAACGATTGGTTTTGTGCTTATGACTTTGCAGATGTCGTGCCAATCTATTATTCCAATAAAAACAACGGGTTAAGTTTGTTTTTTCAGGGGGCTGGGTTGCAGTTTGCAATGATGGCACATTGGCGCAGTGCAATTTGCACGATAACGGTGAAGGTCTTGGCATGCTGGATGAGGCGATGAACGTACGCGCAAGGATTGGCCTACAGTCAAAATGCCAACGGACGACATGACAAAACCAGCCTCGGCCGTTAAGATGCACGCCGTCTGTCGCTAGCCCTTCAGGGTAAGCGTGGCATTTGTCCCAGTAGCTCAATTGGATAGAGCATCCCCCTCCTAAGGGGAAGGTTGGCCGTTCGAACCGGCCCTGGGACACCATCTCTGTAAAGCTTCCCCCTCCTGGTATTCGCCGGTCTCAACAACAGTCATCCTCGTTCCTCGCCTGTGCGGGATCCAACCGCGCTTCTTTCGGTTGAGATCCAGATGCATTTGTGTGGGTGGGGATAATGCACGTCCTTAGGTTGTGCGCTCCTTCTATATAGAAGAGGCGGTGGGGTACCCTGATTTTTATAGGCGAGTAAGTGTTTCGCTTTTTTTAAGATAAGGGGTTGACGTCCATGGCGATCCCTGTAGAATTCGCCTCCCGCTTACGAGAGATCGCAAGCGCAAGTGGTTGAAGTTGTTGAAGAAATCTTCGAAAACTTCTGAAAATAACCACTTGACAGCAAATGAGGCTGCTGTAGAATGCGCGCCTCGGTTGAGACGAAAGATCTTAACCAACCGCTCTTTAACAACTGAATCAAGCAATTCGTGTGGGTGCTTGTGGAGTCAGACTGATAGTCAACAAGATTATCAGCATCACAAGTTACTCCGCGAGAAATCAAAGATGTAACCAACGATTGCTGAGCCAAGTTTAGGGTTTCTTAAAAAACCAAAGATGTTTGAACTGAAGAGTTTGATCATGGCTCAGATTGAACGCTGGCGGCAGGCCTAACACATGCAAGTCGAGCGGTAGAGAGAAGCTTGCTTCTCTTGAGAGCGGCGGACGGGTGAGTAATGCCTAGGAATCTGCCTGGTAGTGGGGGATAACGTTCGGAAACGGACGCTAATACCGCATACGTCCTACGGGAGAAAGCAGGGGACCTTCGGGCCTTGCGCTATCAGATGAGCCTAGGTCGGATTAGCTAGTTGGTGAGGTAATGGCTCACCAAGGCGACGATCCGTAACTGGTCTGAGAGGATGATCAGTCACACTGGAACTGAGACACGGTCCAGACTCCTACGGGAGGCAGCAGTGGGGAATATTGGACAATGGGCGAAAGCCTGATCCAGCCATGCCGCGTGTGTGAAGAAGGTCTTCGGATTGTAAAGCACTTTAAGTTGGGAGGAAGGGTTGTAGATTAATACTCTGCAATTTTGACGTTACCGACAGAATAAGCACCGGCTAACTCTGTGCCAGCAGCCGCGGTAATACAGAGGGTGCAAGCGTTAATCGGAATTACTGGGCGTAAAGCGCGCGTAGGTGGTTTGTTAAGTTGGATGTGAAATCCCCGGGCTCAACCTGGGAACTGCATTCAAAACTGACTGACTAGAGTATGGTAGAGGGTGGTGGAATTTCCTGTGTAGCGGTGAAATGCGTAGATATAGGAAGGAACACCAGTGGCGAAGGCGACCACCTGGACTAATACTGACACTGAGGTGCGAAAGCGTGGGGAGCAAACAGGATTAGATACCCTGGTAGTCCACGCCGTAAACGATGTCAACTAGCCGTTGGAAGCCTTGAGCTTTTAGTGGCGCAGCTAACGCATTAAGTTGACCGCCTGGGGAGTACGGCCGCAAGGTTAAAACTCAAATGAATTGACGGGGGCCCGCACAAGCGGTGGAGCATGTGGTTTAATTCGAAGCAACGCGAAGAACCTTACCAGGCCTTGACATCCAATGAACTTTCTAGAGATAGATTGGTGCCTTCGGGAACATTGAGACAGGTGCTGCATGGCTGTCGTCAGCTCGTGTCGTGAGATGTTGGGTTAAGTCCCGTAACGAGCGCAACCCTTGTCCTTAGTTACCAGCACGTAATGGTGGGCACTCTAAGGAGACTGCCGGTGACAAACCGGAGGAAGGTGGGGATGACGTCAAGTCATCATGGCCCTTACGGCCTGGGCTACACACGTGCTACAATGGTCGGTACAGAGGGTTGCCAAGCCGCGAGGTGGAGCTAATCCCATAAAACCGATCGTAGTCCGGATCGCAGTCTGCAACTCGACTGCGTGAAGTCGGAATCGCTAGTAATCGCGAATCAGAATGTCGCGGTGAATACGTTCCCGGGCCTTGTACACACCGCCCGTCACACCATGGGAGTGGGTTGCACCAGAAGTAGCTAGTCTAACCTTCGGGAGGACGGTTACCACGGTGTGATTCATGACTGGGGTGAAGTCGTAACAAGGTAGCCGTAGGGGAACCTGCGGCTGGATCACCTCCTTAATCGACGACATCAGCTGCTCCATAAGTTCCCACACGAATTGCTTGATTCATTGAAGAAGACGAAAAGAAGCAGCCCGAAATTGGGTCTGTAGCTCAGTTGGTTAGAGCGCACCCCTGATAAGGGTGAGGTCGGCAGTTCGAATCTGCCCAGACCCACCAATTTTGTGTGGGAAACGCCTGTAGAAATACGGGGCCATAGCTCAGCTGGGAGAGCGCCTGCCTTGCACGCAGGAGGTCAACGGTTCGATCCCGTTTGGCTCCACCACTACTGCTTCTGTTTGTATAAAGCTTAGAAATGAGCATTCCATCGTTGTGATGGTGAATGTTGATTTCTAGTCTTTGACTAGTTCGTTCTTTAAAAATTTGGGTATGTGATAGAAAGATAGACTGAACGTTACTTTCACTGGTAACGGATCAGGCTAAGGTAAAATTTGTGAGTTCTCTTAACTGAGAAATTCGAATTTTCGGCGAATGTCGTCTTCACAGTATAACCAGATTGCTTGGGGTTATATGGTCAAGTGAAGAAGCGCATACGGTGGATGCCTTGGCAGTCAGAGGCGATGAAAGACGTGGTAGCCTGCGAAAAGCTTCGGGGAGTCGGCAAACAGACTTTGATCCGGAGATGTCTGAATGGGGGAACCCAGCCATCATAAGATGGTTATCTTGTACTGAATACATAGGTGCAAGAAGCGAACCAGGGGAACTGAAACATCTAAGTACCCTGAGGAAAAGAAATCAACCGAGATTCCCTTAGTAGTGGCGAGCGAACGGGGACTAGCCCTTAAGTGGCTTTGAGATTAGCGGAACGCTCTGGAAAGTGCGGCCATAGTGGGTGATAGCCCTGTACGCGAAAATCTCTTAGTCATGAAATCGAGTAGGACGGAGCACGAGAAACTTTGTCTGAATATGGGGGGACCATCCTCCAAGGCTAAATACTACTGACTGACCGATAGTGAACTAGTACCGTGAGGGAAAGGCGAAAAGAACCCCGGAGAGGGGAGTGAAATAGATCCTGAAACCGTATGCGTACAAGCAGTGGGAGCCCACTTTGTTGGGTGACTGCGTACCTTTTGTATAATGGGTCAGCGACTTATTTTCAGTGGCGAGCTTAACCGAATAGGGGAGGCGTAGCGAAAGCGAGTCTTAATAGGGCGTCTAGTCGCTGGGAATAGACCCGAAACCGGGCGATCTATCCATGGGCAGGTTGAAGGTTGGGTAACACTAACTGGAGGACCGAACCGACTACCGTTGAAAAGTTAGCGGATGACCTGTGGATCGGAGTGAAAGGCTAATCAAGCTCGGAGATAGCTGGTTCTCCTCGAAAGCTATTTAGGTAGCGCCTCATGTATCACTGTAGGGGGTAGAGCACTGTTTCGGCTAGGGGGTCATCCCGACTTACCAAACCGATGCAAACTCCGAATACCTACAAGTGCCGAGCATGGGAGACACACGGCGGGTGCTAACGTCCGTCGTGAAAAGGGAAACAACCCAGACCGTCAGCTAAGGTCCCAAAGTTATGGTTAAGTGGGAAACGATGTGGGAAGGCTTAGACAGCTAGGAGGTTGGCTTAGAAGCAGCCACCCTTTAAAGAAAGCGTAATAGCTCACTAGTCGAGTCGGCCTGCGCGGAAGATGTAACGGGGCTCAAACCATACACCGAAGCTACGGGTATCACGTAAGTGATGCGGTAGAGGAGCGTTCTGTAAGCCTGTGAAGGTGAGTTGAGAAGCTTGCTGGAGGTATCAGAAGTGCGAATGCTGACATGAGTAACGATAATGGGTGTGAAAAACACCCACGCCGAAAGACCAAGGTTTCCTGCGCAACGTTAATCGACGCAGGGTTAGTCGGTCCCTAAGGCGAGGCTGAAAAGCGTAGTCGATGGAAAACAGGTTAATATTCCTGTACTTCTGGTTATTGCGATGGAGGGACGGAGAAGGCTAGGCCAGCTTGGCGTTGGTTGTCCAAGTTTAAGGTGGTAGGCTGGAATCTTAGGTAAATCCGGGATTCTAAGGCCGAGAGCTGATGACGAGTTATCTTTTAGATAACGAAGTGGTTGATGCCATGCTTCCAAGAAAAGCTTCTAAGCTTCAGGTAACCAGGAACCGTACCCCAAACCGACACAGGTGGTTGGGTAGAGAATACCAAGGCGCTTGAGAGAACTCGGGTGAAGGAACTAGGCAAAATGGCACCGTAACTTCGGGAGAAGGTGCGCCGGTGAGGGTGAAGGACTTGCTCCGTAAGCTCATGCCGGTCGAAGATACCAGGCCGCTGCGACTGTTTATTAAAAACACAGCACTCTGCAAACACGAAAGTGGACGTATAGGGTGTGACGCCTGCCCGGTGCCGGAAGGTTAATTGATGGGGTTAGCTAACGCGAAGCTCTTGATCGAAGCCCCGGTAAACGGCGGCCGTAACTATAACGGTCCTAAGGTAGCGAAATTCCTTGTCGGGTAAGTTCCGACCTGCACGAATGGCGTAACGATGGCGGCGCTGTCTCCACCCGAGACTCAGTGAAATTGAAATCGCTGTGAAGATGCAGTGTATCCGCGGCTAGACGGAAAGACCCCGTGAACCTTTACTATAGCTTTGCACTGGACTTTGAATTTGCTTGTGTAGGATAGGTGGGAGGCTTTGAAGCGTGGACGCCAGTCTGCGTGGAGCCATCCTTGAAATACCACCCTGGCAACTTTGAGGTTCTAACTCAGGTCCGTTATCCGGATCGAGGACAGTGTATGGTGGGTAGTTTGACTGGGGCGGTCTCCTCCTAAAGAGTAACGGAGGAGTACGAAGGTGCGCTCAGACCGGTCGGAAATCGGTCGTAGAGTATAAAGGCAAAAGCGCGCTTGACTGCGAGACAGACACGTCGAGCAGGTACGAAAGTAGGTCTTAGTGATCCGGTGGTTCTGTATGGAAGGGCCATCGCTCAACGGATAAAAGGTACTCCGGGGATAACAGGCTGATACCGCCCAAGAGTTCATATCGACGGCGGTGTTTGGCACCTCGATGTCGGCTCATCACATCCTGGGGCTGAAGCCGGTCCCAAGGGTATGGCTGTTCGCCATTTAAAGTGGTACGCGAGCTGGGTTTAGAACGTCGTGAGACAGTTCGGTCCCTATCTGCCGTGGACGTTTGAGATTTGAGAGGGGCTGCTCCTAGTACGAGAGGACCGGAGTGGACGAACCTCTGGTGTTCCGGTTGTCACGCCAGTGGCATTGCCGGGTAGCTATGTTCGGAATAGATAACCGCTGAAAGCATCTAAGCGGGAAACTAGCCTCAAGATGAGATCTCACTGGAACCTTGAGTTCCCTGAAGGGCCGTCGAAGACTACGACGTTGATAGGTTGGGTGTGTAAGCGCTGTGAGGCGTTGAGCTAACCAATACTAATTGCCCGTGAGGCTTGACCATATAACACCCAAGCAATTTGACTACTCTAACGAGCATCAGATTGCGGTGTGTGAAGACGAAAATGAACCGAAAGTTCGACGCTCACAAAACACCGAGATCTATCACGTACCCAATTTGCTGAAGCGAGGCCAACTGGCCACGACTCAGTACCCGAATTTCTTGACGACCATAGAGCATTGGAACCACCTGATCCCATCCCGAACTCAGTAGTGAAACGATGCATCGCCGATGGTAGTGTGGGGTTTCCCCATGTGAGAGTAGGTCATCGTCAAGATTAAATTCCGAAACCCCAATTGCGAAAGCAGTTGGGGTTTTGTTTTGGGCGCTCGAAAAGAACGCCTACTTCCAAAGCCTGCATAGCGTTCCATTGAAGCCTTTTGTACAGATACCCGAATACCAGTCGAACCTTGCGTGTGATCAAGGTTCACAGGTGGTGCGCCGTGTATTTATCTCCACGGTTATGTACCTCACAGACACTCACGTAGCGTCTGAGCTGTGAAACAAAATAATCCCCGTAAACAGGCCCTGCCGCCTGTCCGGATTCAACTGCCCCGGACTATCATGCTGATAGCCCTACCCCTTACCGCAAGGAGCCGCTCGGAACGCCGATGCGCCAGATCTGGAAATCTTTTCGAGCCCTTTATTTCGCCTCCTTGATGATGCTGATCGGCTCCGGCCTGCTTAGTACTTATCTGGCTTTGCGCCTGGCAGCAGACAATGTCGACAGCCTGTGGGTGGGTGCACTGATGGCTGCCAACTATTTTGGCTTGGTGCTGGGCGGCAAGCTCGGGCACCGCCTGATTGCCCGGGTCGGGCATATTCGTGCCTACGCCACCTGCGCGGGGATCGTCGGCGCAGCAGTGCTGGGTCACGGTTTGGTTGATTGGCTGCCAGCCTGGATTGTGCTGCGGATGATCGTGGGCCTGGGGATGATGTGCCAGTACATGGTTATCGAGAGTTGGCTCAATGAGCAGGCGGATGCCAAGCAGCGTGGCGTAGTGTTCAGCGGCTACATGATTGCGTCCTACCTTGGGCTGGTACTGGGCCAGTTGATCCTGGTCATGCATCCCCATCTGGGGCTTGAGCTGTTAATGCTCGTGGCGCTGTGCTTCGCGCTGTGCCTGGTCCCGGTGGCGATGACTCGACGCATTCACCCGGCCCCACTGCACCCGGCCCCGATGGAGCCGCGCTTCTTTATCAAGCGCGTGCCGCAGTCGCTCAGCACCGTGTTGGGCGCCGGGTTGATCGTCGGTTCGTTCTACGGCTTGGCACCGCTCTACGCCTCTCAGCAGGGCCTGACGACTGAGCAAGTCGGCCTGTTCATGGGTAGCTGCATTTTTGCTGGATTGGTCGTGCAGTGGCCGCTGGGCTGGTTGTCGGACCGCTATGACCGCGCACTGCTGATTCGCTGCTTTGCCTTGTGCCTGGCGGTGACGGCCTTGCCGTTGGCAATCATGACGCAGGTTCCGCTGGAAGTGTTGTTCGTGGCCGGCTTCTTCTGTTCGCTGGTGCAGTTCTGCCTTTACCCTTTGGCAGTGGCCTTTTCCAATGACCACGTGGAAGGCGATCGCCGGGTGTCACTGACGGCTATGTTGCTGGTGACCTACGGGATCGGCGCCAGCGTGGGGCCGCTGTTGGCCGGCGTGGTGATGAAGCTATTCGGCAGCCAGATGCTCTACGCGTTTTTCAGCCTGTGTGCGTTGATCCTGGTGTGGCGCATTCGACCCAAGGCTGTGACCAACCTGCATCAGGTCGACGACGCACCGCTGCATCACGTGGCAATGCCCGACAGCATGTCCAGTTCGCCCTTGGTGGCTGCCCTTGATCCGCGGGTGGATGAGCAGGTGGTACAGGAGCAGATGCAAGTCACTGTGCCTGATCCAGAGCCTGCCCCTGAAACCGAGGAGCCGACGAGCGAAGAACCGCACGAGCCACCCGACCCGGACGAACATCCCCATGACTTGAGCAGGGCACGCCCCTGAACGAAAAAACGGGCAGATCCCATCAGGATCTGCCCGTTTTTTATCTCAGCGTCTAACGCTTAAAGATCGTCGTCTTTATCGAAGCGCCGAGCTTCACGTTGTAATTGGTAGACAAAGCGCTCCACTTGACGCTGCACCAAACCACTCATGTTGTGAAAGCGCACGCCGGCAAAGGTGGTGTTGATCTTGTCTTCAAAGTGCAGGTAGCGCAGTTCCACGGAGGTGGTCATGCTGCCGAAGGGCAGGGCAGCGATAAAGCGGTCATAGACCTGGCCCAACTGCAGACGCTCGGAGATATCGCCTTCAAAGCGCAATTTGCAGCCGGTTGCCGAGATATCCAGCAGCTTACCGCTGATAGGCGCCTTGAGCTTCTCGCCACCCAGCTGAATGTCCACCAATTGCGCGAGCTTGAGAGCGGCGCGGAAGGCATTACGTCGTTGATGGTAAACCACTTCGCCGGGCAGGCTGCCGCTGTAGATACGGTGGCCGCCTTTTTCGCTGATGGTCAACGTGCCATTGCTTTCCCAGGCAACCCGCACACCCTCATGGAAACCTTCGATACGGAAAGCTTCGCCATTCTCAAGATAGCGTTCACCGTCACGGGGAATCATTTCGTCCAGTACCAGCGTCTTGCTGTCCCGGTCGATGTCCACCAGGTAGCTCTGGAAGCGCTGGCTGCGTTCGTGGAAAGTGATGATCAGCGGGTCATGACTTTCTTGCAGCATCCGCAACGTGCTGGCGATTTCCAGAGGCGTGGTGAGCACCTTGGGTGGCTGCGGTGCATCTTCCGCATTAAGGGCGTTGAACACGGTTCTTCCATCTCCAGGCAAAATACGACTACACGCAATAACCGGCATTTTGCCAGTATGTAGCGCGCCTTGGATAGGTCACGCTGTAAACCGGCGTCAGGCTTGGCTGCGGGTGCTTGGCTTGACCAGGCGTGAGGTGGAGCCTTGGGCGTTATACAGGGCCGGAGGCTCTCCGCCGTGCAATATGCGCAGCTGATTGGCGGTCGTGGCTTGCTGAAGCTGGATCGACTGACCGTTGAGCAGGTTGGCTTCCTGGCACTGGGCAAGCAAATGATTGAGCTCTTTGCTTTGTGCCAGCAGTTGATCGCCAACTGAAGAGTGGCTGGCCAGTTGTGCCAGGCCATCATGATCGGCAGGCAGGCCCAGGCTGATCAGAATCTCACTACGCTTCTTGCCATGCTGTTCGAGCAAGACAATCAGCGATTGTTTGCGCGCCAGGATTTCTTCCAGCAAGGGCATATCTCGGCCGTACAAGGCCAGAGATTCTTCCTTAAGCAGCTCGAGCAATTGTTGCGTCGGTGCCAGATCATCAATGATCAGTTGGAGCAAATGTTCGTCGTGGTGCATGGCTGGCCTTGGGTTTTAAGCGTCCAAAAGCCCTGCGCAGGCCTTTGCCTAGCGCTCGGCTTCGAAGTTGAGCAGCTTGCTGGCTACACGGTTGCTGTCGACTTTATAGCTGCCATCGGCGATCGCCTGTTTCAACTCGGCCACGCGGGCTTTGTTGACGACGGGTTGATCGCGCAGCGAGTCAGTGACCTTCTGCAACTGTTGAGCCTCATTGCTCAGATGTACCGATTCCCCACTCTGGCTGGCGGCGGCCTGCTCTGCTTTGGCAGGCAAGGGCTGCGGCTTGGCTTCTACGCTGTCCTTGGCACCGCCGGTGCGCGTATTGCCGGGCAAGGCCGGGGCGTTATTCAAACGACTGAAATCAATGACCATGTTAAAAAACCTCTGGGTATTTGGACGCTTGCCATGTTTTCGGCCATACCCGGGCAAACTTTAGGCTCGATTGACAATAAACCTGTTCGGCTCAATATCCAGTACACAGTGTAGGAAAAGCCGGCTTTTGATTCCAGTCATCTATAGCGCCACCTCGACCTGGCCTGGCGCGGTGACCCGTGCTTTGATCACGCGATTGGAGTTGAGGTTCTTGACGCGGATCTGTTCGCTCATGCCGCCGTTGGACAACGCCTCGCCCGGCATTCTGACGTTCAGGCCGCCACTGCTGGCGGAAATCACCACCTGGTCACCTTTGCGAATCACCTCGGCCTGTTCCAGATGAACCAGCGTGAGCACTTGGTCGGTGACCACCGGTCGCGTGAGTTTCTGCCCGACGGCCTGGTCCAGCGACGTCAGGTAGCCCTGGTTGATCAGGCTGATGTCCCGCTCGCGCAACGCCACATCGTCGTAGCCGATGATGCCGGTGCGCTTCAACGGTCGCGCCACGACCACCACGTCGCGAAACAGCTTGACCTGAGCCGGTACAAAAACCGTCCAGGGCGAGGCGCCCTCACAGCGCACCTTTACGGTCACACGGCCGATGGGCTGGGCGGGGCTTTCCAGGGTGGCTGTCAATTCCTTGTCGCACAGTGGCATGCGCAAGCGTGGGTCCAACTGGTTGACCTGGATTTCATAACGCCCCGGCGTCTGGGTGGTCGCCAGATAATCTTCTACAGTGAACTCAAGAAAGCCTTGGGTGACGCCGATAAGTAGATCAGGCAGGGTAACGTTGTCGGCGCGGGCCGTGACGCCCAGGCCCGAGACAAGCAGCGCCATCGCGGCGCAGAGCAGTCTGCGGTAGCGTGAGCGTGAGCGTGAGCGGCCAGGGTGTCGGGAAACTGTCGTTTTAATATCCATACTCAGTAAATAGCAAAGCTCGTGCCGTTTAGTGTTGGGTACGCGTCGTACCCCTAGGATTTAGGAGTCTGGGCATGGCAGGTGTAATGGATTCAGTAAACCAGCGCACACAGCTGGTAGGGCAGAATCGCCTGGAGTTGTTGCTTTTCCGCCTGGATGGCAATCAGTTGTATGGCATCAACGTGTTTAAAGTGCGTGAAGTGCTGCAATGTCCCAAATTGACGATCATGCCCAAGTCCAGTCCGGTAGTGTGTGGCGTGGCCAACATTCGTGGCGCGACCATTCCGATTCTTGACCTGGCAATGGCCACGGGGGCTGCGGGTTTGCAAGACCGTCAGAACCCTTTCGTGATCATCACCGAATACAACACCAAGACCCAGGGTTTCCTGGTGCGCTCGGTGGAGCGCATCGTCAATATGAACTGGGAAGAGATCCATCCGCCGCCCAAGGGCACCGGGCGCGATCACTACCTGACGGCGGTGACGCGGGTCGATAACCAGTTGGTGGAAATCATCGACGTGGAGAAGATCCTCGCCGAAGTGGCCCCCACCTCGGAAACTATTTCCGTCGGTGTGGTGGATGCCGAAACGGCACACAAGGCGGTTTCGCTGCGCGTGTTGACCGTGGACGACTCTTCCGTGGCGCGCAAGCAGGTCACACGTTGCCTGCAAACCGTCGGGGTGGAGGTGGTAGCCCTCAATGACGGGCGCCAAGCCCTGGATTACCTGCGCAAGCTGGCGGACGAAGGCAAGAAGCCTGAAGAAGAATTCTTGATGATGATCTCTGACATCGAGATGCCGGAAATGGATGGCTACACGCTCACGGCCGAGATACGTAACGATCCACGCATGCAAAAATTGCATATCATCCTGCATACTTCGTTGTCGGGGGTATTCAATCAGGCAATGGTCAAGAAGGTCGGTGCGGATGACTTTCTTGCCAAATTCCGTCCTGATGACCTCGCATCCCGGGTAGTCGACCGGATCAAGGCAGCAGATCACGGCTAGGGGATGTCCCCTGGCGGTCACACGATTTAAGAGGCGGCATCATTGTCTACGGGTAATTTGGATTTCGAACAGTTCCGGGTCTTCCTGGAAAAAGCCTGTGGCATATTGCTCGGTGAAAACAAGCAGTACCTGGTATCCAGCCGCCTCAACAAGCTGATGGAACAGCAGGGCATCAAATCCCTGGGTGAGTTGGTCCAGCGGATCCAGGGTCAGCCGCGCAGTGGGCTCAAGGAAATGGTGGTCGATGCCATGACCACCAACGAAACCTTATGGTTTCGCGATACCTATCCCTTTGAAGTGCTCAAGAACAAAGTGTTGCCGGAAGCCATCAAGGCCAGCCCGGGCCAGCGCCTGCGTATCTGGTCGGCGGCCTGTTCTTCGGGGCAGGAGCCGTACTCGATCTCGATGTCCATCGACGAGTTCGAGCGGACCAACATGGGCCAGTTGAAAGCCGGCGCGCAAATTGTGGCCACGGACTTGTCCGGCACCATGCTCACCAACTGCAAGACCGGTGAGTACGACAGCCTGGCGCTGGGCCGAGGGTTGTCCCAGGAACGGCTGCAACGCTACTTCGATCCCAAAGGGGCAGGGCGTTGGGCGATCAAGGCGCCGATCAAGAACCGCGTCGAATTTCGCTCGTTCAACCTGCTCGACAGCTACGCCAGCCTGGGCAAGTTCGACATGGTGTTCTGCCGCAACGTGCTGATCTATTTCTCGGCTGAAGTGAAGAAAGACATCCTGTTGCGCATCCACGGCACCCTCAAGCGCGGAGGGTATCTGTTCCTCGGTGCTTCCGAGGCGCTCAATGGGCTGCCGGATCACTTCCAGATGGTGCAATGCAGCCCTGGGATCATCTACCAGGCCAAGTAAGCCGCACGCGATCAAAAATGTGGGAGCGGGCTTGCTCGCGAATGCGTTCTGTCAGCCAGAGATAAATTGGCTGACCCACCGCATTCGCGAGCAAGCCCGCTCCCACATTTGTTATGCGCCAGCCCTACTGAAAGCGGCAACTGCCGATTGCCGCTTTAATGGCACTACGCGGAAATCGCTTGCCGCTTTTCTGGCAGAGTCGCCGGCAACTCCCCTCGAAACCCTTGATATACGGGCTCCCGCAAGATTGGCATGCACCTTGCTATAACCCTGCTAACGAACAGCAGGTCAGCCTAAAGGTTTCCGCCATGAGCATCAGCTTCGATAAAGCGCTCGGTATCCACGAACAAGCCCTGGGCTTCCGCGCCCAGCGTGCCGAAGTCCTGGCCAACAACATTGCCAATGCCGACACCCCGAACTACAAGGCTCGGGACTTGGACTTCTCCGCTGTGCTCGCCGCACAACAGGACAAGACCAAGAACGGCACCTTCGCCTTGAATATGACCAACAGCCGTCATATTGAAGCGCAAGGCCTGAGCAAGGGTGACGAGTCGCTGCTGTATCGCACACCGATGCAGCCGTCGATCGACCAGAACACCGTCGACGCCCAGCTGGAGCAATCGAACTACGCCGAAAACTCGGTGAACTTCCAGGCCAGCTTCACCCTGCTCAACAGCAAATTCAAAGGGCTGATGTCAGCCCTGCGTGGAGAGTAAGCCATGTCCCTGTCCAGTGTTTTCAATATTGCCGGCAGTGGCATGAGCGCGCAGACCACGCGTTTGAACACCGTCGCCAGTAACATCGCCAACGCCGAAACCGTCTCCTCGAGCATTGACCAGACCTATCGCGCCCGCCACCCGGTGTTCGCCACCATGTTCCAAGGGGGGCAGGCAAGCGGCAGCGATTCGTTGTTCCAGAACCAGGACGCCGCCGGCTCCGGTGTGCAGGTGTTGGGCGTGGTCGAAGACCAGAGCAACCTGGAGGCCCGTTACGAGCCCAACCACCCGGCCGCGAACGAAAAGGGCTACGTCTACTACCCCAACGTCAACGTGGTCGAGGAAATGGCTGACATGATCTCCGCCAGTCGCTCGTTCCAGACCAACGCGGAAATGATGAACACCGCCAAAACCATGATGCAGAAGGTTCTGACCCTGGGTCAGTGATAAGGGGCGCCAAATAATGGCCATCGTTGATACGTCAAACAACACGGCGGTTCAGGACCTTTTCAATTCCAAGGTCAAGACCGCGACGAACAACAGCAGCGTCAGCGACGCTTCCAAGACGGCGACGGGCAACCAGTCGCTGGGCAAGGATGCGTTCCTGCAACTGCTCGTCACCCAACTGAAAAACCAGAACCCGCTGTCGCCCCAGGACAACGGCGCGTTCGTCGCGCAGCTAGCACAGTTCAGCAGCCTGGAAGGCATCAACACCCTGAACGACTCGGTGAACAACATCTCCAGCAACTTTAGCTCGTCGCAGGCGCTGCAGGCTTCGTCGCTGGTGGGGCGCTCGATCATCATCCAGACCGACAAGGCCATGGTGGATACCAGCAAGAGCATGACCGGTTCGGTGGCAGTAACCTCGGCGGTGGGCAATGTCTCCGTCAAGATCACCGACAAAGACGGCAATGTGGTGCGCACCGTTGACATGGGCGCCCAGAGTGCCGGTACCCAGAGCTTTATCTGGGATGGCAAGAACGACAAGGGCGAGGTCGCCCCAGCGGGCACCTACACCTTTAACGCCACCACCAAGAACGACAAAGGCGACGCAGTGGCCTTGACCACTTCGCTGCCCGCCACGGTCACCAGCGTGACCCTGAGCAAGACCGGCGGCGAAATGCTGCTCAACCTTGCAGGTGGCATGGGCAGCGTCAAGCTGTCGCAAATTCAGACTATCGGTACATAGAGCCGGCTAAATACGGCAGAGGGAGAGAAACATGTCTTTTAATATCGGCCTTAGCGGCCTCTATGCGGCCAACAAACAACTGGACGTGACCGGCAACAACATCGCCAACGTCGCGACCACTGGCTTCAAGTCATCCCGTGCGGAATTCGCCGATATCTACGCGGCTTCCAAGCTGGGCACTGGCCAGAACAGCATCGGCAACGGTGTGAACCTGGCGGCGGTGTCCCAGCAGTTCACCCAGGGCGACGTCAACGGCAGCGGTGGCATCCTCGACATGGCGATCCAGGGCGGTGGCTTCTTCGTACAGAAGGGCAGCGACGGTTCGCTGGAGTACACCCGTAGCGGCGCTTTCCGTGCGGACAAGGACGGCTACATCACCAACAACACCGGCACTTCCCGCTTGCAAGGGTATGCCGCGGACGATAATGGCAAGATCAGCAAGGGTGGCTTGGTCGACCTGCAACTGAACCTGGCGAACCTGCCACCCAAAGCGTCCACCAAGGTCGACTCCACCAGCAACCTGAACTCCTCGGAGCCGGTGATCGACCAGGCGGCCAAGCCGTTTGATCCAACCAAGACCGACACCTTCACTACCCAGTACAGCACCACCTTGTACGACTCCCAAGGTAACGCGCACCCGATGGTGCAGTACCTGGTGAAAACCGACGGCAACAAGTGGAATGCCTATACCCTGATCGACGGTCGTAACCCTGATGGTTCGGCACCGACCGGCACCCCTTCGACGCCACCTGTGCCGTCGACATTGACCTTTGACGGCGCTGGCAATCTGACTACCGTCGTCACCAATGGTGTGTCCGACAAGACCCTGACCGTTGCCGGCTGGGTTCCCGGCAAGGTGACTGACGGCGTATGGAAGGCTAACGGTGCAGATGCCAACCCGGGTGGTATCGCCATCAACATGGCCAACATTACCCAGTACAACTCGGCCACCTACCGTAACCCGCCGGTCACCGATGGCTATGCCACCGGCCAGATCACCGGCCTGAAGATCGACGGCAGCGGCGTCCTGTTCGCCACTTTCAGCAACCAGCAGAGCAAGGCTATCGGCCAGATCTCCCTGGCCAGCTTCAACAACGAGCAGGGCCTGCAGCCAGCCGGTGCGACCACCTGGAAAGAGACCTTCGCCTCGGGCCAGCCGGGTTATGACAACCCGCAAGCCGGTACCCTGGGTTCGATCGTGGCCAACTCCCTGGAGAATTCCAACGTCAATCTGACCAGCGAGCTGGTTGACCTGATCAAGGCCCAGAGCAACTACCAGGCGAACGCCAAGACCATCTCCACCCAAAGCACTATCATGCAGACCATCATTCAGATGACCTGATGCCACCGCGCTAATACCCGCACACAAAAAGGCCCCTCGATCGAGGGGCTTTTTTGTGCGCGCGCGTTAATAGTTTACCGCCTGTTTCATCTCGCCTTGCTGCTGGAACGCCCAGCGCCCATTGCGCCACGCACGGGGCACGGGCGCCTGTCGCCCATCGACCAGCGGGAGAGAGGCATGGCGATGTACAAGCAGTGGGAAGGGGCAACAGCAGGCAGCCATTGGTTTGTCCCGAGTGATTTCAGCGCCGGTGTATACGGACGCAAAAGTCAGTCGGATGAACCCGGGGGAGGCAAGTCCTCTGATGCTGAGTCGGTCAGGCAACTGCTCGATCAACTGAGGGATGCCGAGAAAACATCCAAGAGCCAGACCGTCCAATACCTTCGTGACCAGTTGAACGAGAAGCGCGAAGAACTGGGTGACGAAAAATTCAAGGAGATCATGCAGGAGTTGATCGCGAAGGCGGACGTCTCGTGGCTGGAGATGCTGCGGCGTCTGATGAGGGAATGGTTTCCGGAAACCGACGATACATCACCCAAACCTTCGCCACCTTCTCCTGGCCCGTCGCCAGGTGGGGGAGGTGGCGGAGGCGGTGGTGGCAGGCCAAGCCCCGGCAATTTCGGGCCCAGTGAGCCCATGAGTAATCTGCCGATTACCGAAGGCTCCAAGCACTTCAACTACAAGCCTGATCAAAGTAACCCAGGGAAAAAGCCGGACAACATCTGGAGCGGATTCAGCCAGGGGCCCGATGGCAATTGCGTCACGGTGTCGGCGATAAAGGGTGCAATGATGAAGTTTGGCCAGAAACCCACCGACGTTTTCAAGGAGGTAAAAGAAACCGCCGACGGTTATCACGTGAAGATGCGCGACGGCTTCGAACTTAATCTCTCCAAGGTTGAATTAAAGCAAGCGGCCAGGTATGCACAGTTCAAGGGTGACAATCCGGGCATGCTGACCGATGCCAACTTCATGTTCGCAGCGAGCGCCAAGCGGGCACAGATGGAAGGGAATGGCCTGGACGACAACCCGAGTCAATCCAAAAGAAGCTTCGCCCATGCGATGCAAAGTTTGAACAACGGCGAAATGCCCCACGAAGCATTGGACCGCCTGGGGTTGAAAGGGCTTTACCGGCAGTCTTCAAGCGGTGAGCTGGCGAGCGGCAAGCTCGGTGTTGTGGCCTACGATCGCCATTCGATGGCGGTCATCGACGGGCGCGTGGAGTTGTGGGGGCGCCGAGGTGGCGCGCCAAAGCAGGGTATTGCGTACGCGTTTCTCTAAGACGATAAGCAAAAAGCCCGATAAACCCTATGCAGTCGGGGTCTATCGGGCTTTTTCAATCCAGGGGGACAATATCCCCGGACTGGCTCAGCTTATTGGCAAGCTTCGCAATCGGGCTCGTCAATCGCGCAGGCCTTTGGCACAGGTGCCGGGCCGGCTGGCGCTGCGAGTACCGAGTCATCACCGTGGTTGCCGCTGGACACTGCGTTCAGCTTGCCGGTGTTGATGGTCGACTTCTCGGTGCTGGTGGCGGCCAGGGCACGGAGGTAGTAAGTGGTTTTCAGGCCACGGTACCACGCCATGCGGTAGGTCACGTCCAGCTTCTTGCCCGAAGCGCCGGCGATGTACAGGTTCAGGGACTGGGCCTGGTCGATCCACTTCTGACGACGGCTGGCGGCGTCAACGATCCACTTGGTGTCCACTTCGAACGCGGTCGCGTAGAGCTCTTTGAGTTCTTGCGGGATGCGCTCGATCTGCTGCACGGAACCGTCGTAGTACTTCAGGTCGTTGATCATGACCGAGTCCCACAGGCCGCGGGCCTTGAGGTCGCGAACCAGGTACGGGTTGATCACGGTGAATTCGCCCGACAGGTTCGATTTCACATACAGGTTCTGGTAGGTCGGTTCGATCGACTGCGACACGCCAGTGATGTTGGCGATGGTGGCGGTCGGCGCGATGGCCATGATGTTGGAGTTACGAATACCTTTCTGCACACGGGCACGTACCGGCGCCCAGTCCAGGGTTTCGTTCAGGTCAACGTCGATGTACTTCTGGCCACGGGCTTCGATCAGGATCTGTTGCGAATCCAGCGGCAGGATGCCCTTGGACCACAGCGAACCCTGGAACGTCTCGTAGGCGCCACGCTCGTCGGCCAGGTCGCAGGAAGCCTGGATCGCGTAGTAGCTGACCGCTTCCATGGACTTGTCGGCGAACTCGACGGCTGCATCGGAGCCGTAAGGAATGTGCTGCAGGTACAAAGCGTCCTGGAAGCCCATGATGCCCAAGCCAACCGGACGGTGCTTGAAGTTGGAGTTCTGCGCCTGTGGCACCGAGTAGTAGTTGATGTCGATCACGTTATCGAGCATGCGTACGGCGGTGTTGACGGTGCGTTCCAGCTTGGCGGTGTCCAGCTTGCCGTTGACGATGTGGTTCGGCAGGTTGATCGAGCCCAGGTTGCAAACGGCGATCTCGTCCTTGTTGGTGTTCAAGGTGATCTCGGTGCACAGGTTCGAGCTGTGGACCACGCCCACGTGCTGCTGCGGGCTGCGCAGGTTGCATGGGTCCTTGAAGGTCAACCATGGGTGGCCGGTTTCGAACAGCATGGACAGCATTTTGCGCCACAGGTCTTTGGCCTGGATGGTCTTGAACAGCTTGACCTTGCCTGGGTACTCGGTGAGGGCTTCGTAGTACTCGTAGCGCTCTTCGAAGGCCTTGCCGGTCAGGTCGTGCAGGTCCGGTACTTCGGATGGCGAGAACAGGGTCCACTTGCCGTCATCGAAGACGCGCTTCATGAACAGGTCAGGGATCCAGTTGGCGGTGTTCATGTCGTGGGTACGACGACGGTCATCACCGGTGTTCTTGCGCAGCTCGATGAACTCTTCAATGTCCATGTGCCAGGTTTCCAGGTAGGCACACACAGCGCCTTTGCGCTTGCCACCCTGGTTCACGGCAACGGCGGTGTCGTTCACCACTTTCAGGAACGGTACGACGCCCTGGGACTTGCCGTTGGTGCCCTTGATGTACGAACCCAGTGCGCGCACCGGTGTCCAGTCGTTACCCAGGCCGCCGGCGAATTTGGACAGCATGGCGTTGTCGTGGATCGCGTGGTAGATGCCCGACAGGTCATCCGGCACGGTGGTCAGGTAGCAGCTCGACAGCTGTGGACGCAGGGTACCGGCGTTGAACAGGGTCGGGGTCGACGACATGTAGTCGAAGGACGACAGCAGGTTGTAGAACTCGATCGCACGGTCTTCTTTGTTCTTCTCTTCGATCGCCAGGCCCATGGCCACGCGCATGAAGAACACTTGCGGCAGTTCGAAGCGGATACCGTCCTTGTGGATGAAGTAACGGTCGTACAGGGTTTGCAGGCCCAGATAGGTGAACTGCTGGTCACGCTCGTGGTTGATGGCCTTGCCGAGTTTTTCCAGGTCGAAGGTGGCCAGGATCGGGTTCAGCAATTCGAATTCGATACCTTTGGCGATGTAGGCCGGCAGAGCCTTGGCGTACAGGTCGGCCATCTCGTGGTGAGTGGCGCTGTCGGCGACTTTCAGGAAGCCCAGGCCTTCGGCGCGCAGGGTGTCCATCAGCAGGCGGGCGGTCACGAACGAGTAGTTCGGCTCACGCTCGACCAGGGTACGGGCGGTCATCACCAGGGCGGTGTTGACGTCGGTCAGGGCCACGCCGTCGTACAGGTTCTTCAGGGTTTCGCGCTGGATCAGGTCACCGTCGACTTCTTCCAGGCCTTCGCAGGCCTCGGTGATGATGGTGTTCAGGCGGCCCAGGTCCAGCGGTGCGAAGCTGCCGTCGGCCAGGGTGATGCGGATCGACGGGTGCGCTTGAACGGCGGCTTCTTCGGCCGGGGAACGTACGGCACGTTCCTTGGCGCGCGAATCACGGTAGATCACGTAGTCGCGGGCCACTTTCTGCTCGCCGGCACGCATCAGGGCCAGTTCAACCTGGTCCTGGATTTCTTCGATGTGGATGGTGCCGCCCGATGGCATGCGACGCTTGAAGGTCGCGGTGACCTGTTCGGTCAGGCGGGCAACGGTGTCGTGGATGCGCGACGAAGCGGCAGCGGTGCCGCCTTCAACTGCAAGAAACGCTTTGGTGATGGCGACGGTGATTTTGTCATCGGTATAAGGAACGACAGTGCCGTTACGCTTGATCACGCGCAGTTGGCCAGGTGCGGTGGCGGACAGATCCAGGTTCGAATCAGCGGCCTGCGGCACGGAGCCTTGCGGGTTCTCGCGAGTTGTGTCGGTTTGCATGAGGGGGTGTCTCCACATTCTATATTTATTTGGGCACCATCACGGTGCCCACCGTTCCGTCCTGAAGCACTTACAGCAGGCCTTGGCCTGGCATAACAACTTCGGGACAGGAGGAAGGGAGCTCATCGCGCCGCTTCCATGCCGAAGTCTTTGGTTCGGGGCCGGGGAGCCCTTCGCCGTATTCCTGGTGGGTGACAGTGGCCCCATTCAAGCCCTGCAACACCCGTACCGTTTTCTGCCAATCGGGCTGGAAAACGGTTGCCATCCGCGTGCGCGGTTTGGGCTTTCAAAAAATGCTTTGGTTCAACCAGACGCGAGCAAGAAAGCGCTTGAGTTTCTTGCCGGATATGTGTTTGGTCTTTTCGCTGAAAACCCTACATGTAGGGTTTTTTTAGCGCCGAGGTACAAGATAATGCGTTTTGGGGGGCTTAGCAACGCACTACCTGTGGATAACGCTGTGGGTAAAATGTGTATGAATCATGGAACACCCGTGTAGGCCGCATTACTACTGGATTACACCGTTTGTCACCGAATATTCCCGGGTAGAAACTGCCAGCGGGAATTTTGAGGGCGCGAACCCTACCACAAAAAACCGCCATGACCGAATGGATTTCCCGGCTTGTGTTCAAGGGCCTGTGCATGGCTACAATCGGCCTTTGTTATGCCCTCAAAACATGACAAACAGGCTATGGGGCGGTGGAGGTCTAATTGTGGGAGCGGGCTTGCTCGCGAAAGCAGTGGGTCAGTTGGCACATGCATCGACTGACCGACCGCTTTCGCGAGCAAGCCCGCTCCCACATCCGACCGTGTGAGCCAAAGAAATTCTAATAACAACGAGGTAGCGCATGGAGCAAGAAGCCTGGCAGATACTGATCGTCGAGGACGACGAGCGACTCGCCGAGTTGACCCGTGAGTACCTGGAAAGCAACGGCCTGCGCGTGTCGGTGGAAGGCGATGGTGCCAAGGCCGTGGCGCGCATCATCGCCGAGCAGCCGGACCTGGTGATCCTCGACCTGATGCTGCCCGGCGAAGACGGCCTGAGCATCTGCCGCAAGGTGCGCGAGCGCTATGACGGCGTGATCCTGATGCTCACCGCGCGCACCGACGACATGGACCAGGTGCTGGGCCTGGACATGGGCGCCGACGACTATGTGTGTAAACCCGTGCGCCCGCGCTTGTTGCTGGCGCGTATCCAGGCGCTGCTGCGCCGCAGCGAACCGGTGTTGCCCGTTGCAGTGGAAACCCAGCGCCGCCTGCAGTTTGGCCCGCTGGTGGTGGACAATGCCTTGCGCGAAGCCTGGTTGCAGGAAGGCAGCATCGAACTGACCAGCGCGGAATTCGACCTCTTGTGGCTGCTGGTTGCGAACGCCGGGCGCATCCTGTCCCGCGAAGAAATCTTCATCGCCCTGCGCGGTATTGGTTATGACGGCCAGGATCGCTCTATTGACGTGCGTATCTCGCGCATTCGGCCAAAGATCGGCGACGATCCGATCCATCCACGCCTGATCAAGACCATTCGCAGCAAAGGCTACCTGTTCGTCCCCGAAGCCGCTGCCGATATGCCGCTGTGAACTCGATCTTCCTGCGCATCTACGGCGGCATGTGCGCGGCGCTGATCCTGGTGGCGTTGCTCGGCGCCCTGGCGCTGCATCTGCTCAACGACGTGCGCAGCGGCCAGTACCGTGAGCGCCTGGCCCACGGCACCTTTGCGTTGATGGGCGATAACCTGCAACCCATGAGCGCCATTGAACGCCAGCGCGCCTTGGCGGTGTGGGAGCGTCTGCTGGGCATTCCGCTGGAGCTGCACACGTTCACCGACGCGCAATTGGACCTGGGCCAGCGCAACCGCCTGCAACGCGGCCAGGTCCTGGTGGAACAGACCGGCCCCCACGCGGCGCGGGTGCTGCGGTTGGTCAGCGAGCAAGAGCAATTGGTGCTTACCGGCGAAGTGCAGCAGATCAGCGAGCAATTGGCACGTGCGACTATTTACCTGCTGGCCGACGAACTGGTGCGTTTCCCGGTGGCCGAACAGCCCCAGCGCCTGGCCGATATTAAACACGCCAAGGGTTTTGGTTTTGAGATGCACCTGACGGCCCTTGACCAGGCCGACATGGACGACGACCAGCGTCGTCGTGTGGCGGAAGGCGATACGGTGATGGCGCTGGGCAAGGGCGGCGATTCGATTCGCGTGTTTGCCGGCATGGTCGGCACCCCCTGGGTACTGGAGATCGGCCCGCTGTACCAGATGAACCCATACCCGGCTCAATGGCTGATCCTGATCACCTTGATTGGCCTGACCCTGATCGGCTTGATCGTGTATCTGCTGGTGCGTCAGCTGGAGCGCCGGCTCAAAGGCCTGGAGGCGGCGGCCACGCGTATCGCCAAGGGCAACCTGGAAGTGCGCGTACCCGCTCGCGGTGCCGACTCGGTTGGGCGCCTGGCGGCAGCTTTCAATGGCATGGCCGAGCACTTGCAGCAATTGCTGGCGATTCAGCGCGAGCTGGTGCGCGCGGTCTCCCACGAGCTGCGCACACCGGTCGCGCGCCTGCGCTTTGGCCTGGAGATGATCGGTGACGCTGCCACGCCCGAAGCCCGGCGCAAATACCTGGAAGGCATGGACGGCGATATCCAGGACCTCGATGGCCTGGTGGACGAGATGCTCACTTATGCCCGCTTGGAGCAGGGCGCGCCGGAGCTGAATTTCCAGCGCGTGGACCTTAATGCATTGCTCGACCAGGTGATTGGCGAATTATCGCCATTGCGCCCGCAGGTCACCGTCACCCGTGGCATTTGCCTGTCCTCGGCACATTGGGATGACGCCTGGGTCGATGCCGAACCGCGCTACCTGCACCGCGCCCTGCAAAACCTGGTGAGTAACGCCATGCGCCATGCCAAGGGCCAGGTGCTGATCAGTTATCAGGTAGGGCAGGTGCGTTGTCGCATCGACGTAGAAGACGACGGCCCGGGCGTGCCGGAAAGCGCCTGGGAGCGGATCTTCACGCCGTTTCTGCGCTTGGACGACAGCCGTACCCGCGCCTCGGGCGGGCATGGCCTGGGCTTGTCGATCGTGCGGCGGATTATCTATTGGCACGGCGGGCGGGCGTTGATCAGCAAGAGCAACAACCTGGGCGGGGCGTGCTTCAGCCTGAGCTGGCCCAGGGATCAAGATAAACCCTGAAACCCAACTGTAGGAGCGAGCTTGCTCGCGAAAAACCTCAACGATAACGCGTGCTGCCTGACTAAACGCGGCGCCTGTGAGTTTTTCGCGAGCAAGCTCGCTCCTACATTGCGACAGCCACCAGGCTCAACAACTGCTCCCCTTGCACCACAAACTGCCCTTCCAGCTCTTTGCCATGTTTCCATTCTTGCGAAAGATCGGTCAGCAGCCGCAACCGCACCCTCCCAGCCGCTGACCACTCCACCACCTCGGCATGCTCGAAATAAAAGCGCTTGTGCACGATCGGATAGAGCGCCTTGAACAGGCTTTCCTTCACCGAAAACGTCAGCGTCACCAGCAAGGCTTGTTGCTCACGGGGCAGGGCAGCCATGCGCTGCAGCTCATTGGCGGTCAAAATTTCCCCGGCCAGGCGTTCGGCCCGCTCCAGTGACAGCAGATGCTCCAGGTCCATGCCCAGCCCGCGCCATTGAGCCTTGTGCCCGACAATCGCCGCAGCGTGCCCGGTGCTGTGGGTGATGGAACCACTGATATGCCCTGGCCAGACCGGGGCGCGGTCTTCGCCGATGGCCGGGATGCAGTGCAGATGATCGAGTCGTTGCAGCGCTTCGCGCGCGCACAGGCGGCCGGCGAGAAATTCCGCCTGGCGCTTGGCGACCGAGCGCTGGATGCTCGCGGGCGGCGGCACATCGCAGCGCTGGAAATCGTCGGGGCTCAATAAAGCCGGGTCGAATCGCGTGCTCAAAAACACCGTGCCCGGCAAGGGAACCGGCAACGGCCAATGATCATCGAGTGGGGTGCAGCAAGCGGGTAGGGGCGTCATGCGCGGTATTTTGCCGAGTTGGCGGGCCAGTGAATAGCCCGGTGCGGTTCAGCTGCGGTTCAGAGCCTGTTCAGGGGGAGTTCAGGGGCGCCTGCGTAGTCTGGACCCCACAGCCTAAACGCGTATGAGGTAACCACCATGACTGCGATCAAAAAGCTGATGTTGGCCTTGACCATGCTTGGCGCCACTGCCGGCGTGCAGGCGTCCGATGGCGCCTTTGCAGCCTTTGGCAGCGAGAAAACCAAGAAATCCAGCAACCTGATCCATCGTGTCAGCTTCGAAGACGCCGGCACCCAGGCCGCGCCTTGGGGCCAGGCCCTGGGCGCTACCCCTGCGCAACCCGACTATCGCAGCGGCTACGCGCACCTGACCGGCCACTACAATGGCATAAAACTGCGCCCCCAAGAGCTGCAGGGCCGCTATGATATCCCCCTGTCGGCTAGTTGAATTGCAGTGGAGAACCTTATGAAATTGCTGGTGGTGGAAGATGAGGCGCTGCTGCGTCATCACCTGTTTACCCGCCTGACCGACAGCGGGCATGTGGTCGAAGCCGTGGCCAATGCCGAGGAAGCCCTGTACCAGACCGGCCAGTTCAACCATGACCTGGCGATCATCGACCTTGGCCTGCCCGGCATGGGCGGCCTGGACCTGATTCGCCAGTTGCGCACCCAGACCAAGACTTTCCCGATCCTGATCCTGACCGCCCGCGGCAACTGGCAGGACAAGGTTGAAGGCTTGGCGGCCGGGGCCGACGACTACGTGGTCAAGCCGTTCCAGTTCGAAGAGCTGGAGGCGCGCATGAACGCTTTGCTGCGCCGCTCCAGCGGTTTTACCCAGTCGACCATCGTTGCCGGGCCGCTGCTGCTGGACCTCAACCGCAAGCAAGCCTCCCTGGACGAGCAACCCCTGGCACTGACCGCCTATGAGTATCGGATCCTCGAATACTTGATGCGTCATCATCAGCAAGTGGTCGCCAAGGACCGCTTGATGGAGCAACTCTACCCGGATGACGACGAGCGCGACCCAAACGTGATCGAAGTGCTGGTCGGCCGTCTGCGCCGCAAGCTGGAAGGCCCGGCTGGGTTCAAGCCGATCGATACCGTGCGTGGCCTGGGCTACCTGTTCAATGAGCGCTGCCGTTGATTCGTTCGCTACGTGTGCGCCTGATGCTGGCGGCCGCCACCCTGGCCGTGCTGTTTATGCTCGGCTTGTTGCCGGCCATGCAAGGCGCGTTCAGCCTGGCGCTGCAGGATTCCATCGAACAGCGCCTGGCGTCGGATGTGACAACGCTGATTTCTGCGGCGCGGGTCGACAATAACCGCCTGCTGATGCCGGCACAGTTGCCCGATGAGCGTTTCAACCTCACCGACAGTCGGCTGTTGGGCTATATCTACGACCGTGAAGGCCATCTGGTATGGCGCTCGCGGGCGACCCAGGAAGAAAACATCAACTACAAACCGCGTTACGACGGGCGCGGCAACGAGTTTGCGCGGATTCGCGAGGCCAATGGCCAGGAATTCTTCGTGTATGACGTCGAGGTGCGGCTGCTGGGAGGCAAGAGCGCGGCGTTCAGCATTGTCGCCCTGCAGCCGGTACGCGAATACCAACTGACCCTCGAAGGTCTGCGCGAGAACCTCTACCTCGGGTTCGGCGCGGCGTTGCTGGTGTTGTTGACGCTGTTGTGGCTGGGCCTGACCTGGGGCCTGCAAGCCCTGCGACGCCTGAGCCATGAACTCGACCAGATCGAAGGCGGCACCCGCGAAAGCCTCAGCGAAGAACACCCCCGCGAACTGCTGCGCCTGACCGGCTCCCTGAACCGCTTGCTGCACAGCGAGCGCGAACAACGTGCGCGCTACCGCGACTCCCTCGATGACTTGGCCCACAGCCTGAAAACCCCGCTGGCGGTGTTGCAGGGCGTGAGTGAAGACATGGCCCAGCGCCCCGAAGAACGTAGCCAGGCGTGGGTGCTGCAATCGCAGATCGAACGCATGAGCCAGCAGATCGGTTACCAGTTGCAGCGTGCCAGCCTGCGAAAAAGTGGCCTGGTGCGTCACCAGGTACGCCTGGAACCGGTGGTGCAAAGCCTGTGCGATACATTGGAAAAGGTTTATCGCGACAAGCGGGTCACCGTGACGTTTGATCTGCCGCAGGCCTGCGAGGTGCCCATCGAAAAGGGCGCGTTGCTTGAAATGCTCGGCAACCTGCTGGAAAACGCCTACCGCCTGTGCCTCAAGCAAGTGCGTATCAGCCTGGTGGAAAACCTGGATGGCATTGAGCTGTGTATCGAAGACGACGGCCCTGGTGTGCCATCGGACCAGCGTGCACGGATCCTGCAGCGTGGCGAACGGCTCGACCGCCAGCACCCGGGGCAGGGGATCGGGCTGGCGGTGGTCAAGGACATCATCGAAAGCTATCACGCGCGGTTGACGTTGGCGGATTCAGCGTTGGGTGGGGCGGCGTTCAGGATTCACTTTCCGGCTTTGTGACCTGCACTGACCTCATCGCAGCATGGGTATCTACACAACTATCTAGGTTGTAGCCACCGACGGTAACCACGATGCGAAGCGAGCCGCTCTTGATCTTGCTCTTGACCTGCTTTTGATCTTAGGCGCCCCGTTAAACCACGCTGGCCGGAATTCGACAGGGATTTGGGGGGTAAACCGGCAGGGATGCCGGTTTAGCCGCCCCGCGCCATGGATGGCGCGTGGCGGCGGCCCCCCAAATCCCTGGCGGATTACGGGCACACCGAGCCTAAGCGAGGTGCCGAGTGGTGGGGCAAGAGCGTTTTGCTTACTTTTGCGCTTTTCAAAAGTGAGCCGCTGTCAGAGCGGAACCCTAGGTGGCCGTTACCTAAATAATGGATATGTACGCGGTCAGACCTAACATCTTGAACGGCTGTCAGGCCGCCTTCGCGAGCAAGCCCGCTCCCACATTTGGATCGCCGGGCGTCAAGTAGATATGCACTGGCCGCCGGGGTCGTCACGGGAGCAAGCTCCCTCGCCACAGGTCCAGCGTCGCACCAGAGTTGTGTAGATACCTATGCTCATCGCAGGCAAGCCACACATTGGATGTATGCTTGCCGCCAGTGTGCTTTAGGCCTCGATGCCGAGCATATCCCGCGCCAGCGCCTCGGCGATCCGGATCCCGTCGACACCCGCCGATAGAATCCCACCGGCATACCCCGCGCCTTCACCGGCCGGGAACAAGCCTTTGACGTTCAGGCTCTGCATCGACTCATTGCGGGTAATGCGCAATGGGGACGAGGTGCGGGTCTCGATGCCGGTCAACACCGCATCGTGCAACGAGTAGCCTTTGATCTGCTTCTCGAACGCCGGCAAGGCTTCGCGGATGGCTTCGATGGCGAAGTCCGGCAAGGCCAGGGCCAGGTCGCCCAACGACACGCCAGGTTTGTAGGACGGCTCCACACTGCCTAGCGCGGTGGAGGGCTTGCCGGCGATGAAGTCGCCCACCAGTTGCGCGGGGGCCTCGTAGTTACTGCCGCCGAGGATGTAGGCGTGGGATTCCAGGCGCTCCTGCAACTCGATACCGGCCAGCGGGCCGCCCGGGTAATCCACCTCCGGGGTGATGCCTACCACGATGCCCGAGTTGGCATTACGCTCATTACGCGAGTATTGGCTCATGCCATTGGTCACGACGCGATGGGGTTCCGAGGTCGCGGCCACGACGGTGCCGCCCGGGCACATGCAGAAGCTGTAGACCGAACGGCCATTCTTGGCGTGGTGCACCAGCTTGTAGTCCGCAGCGCCCAGCTTCGGGTGGCCAGCGTATTTGCCCAGGCGCGCGGCGTCGATCAGCGACTGCGGGTGCTCGATACGGAAACCCACCGAGAACGGCTTGGCTTCCATGTACACGCCGCGCTCGTGGAGCATGCGGAAGGTGTCACGGGCGCTGTGGCCCAATGCAAGAATCACATGCTTGGAGAGGATCTGCTCGCCGCCGTCGATGACCACGCCGTTCAACTGGCCGTCTTCGATCAGCACGTCGGTGACCCGCTGTTCGAAGCGCACTTCACCGCCCAGGGCGATGATCTGCTCGCGCATGTTTTCCACCACGCCGGTCAGGCGGAAGGTGCCAATGTGCGGCTTGCTGACGTAGAGGATTTCTTCCGGCGCGCCGGCCTTGACGAACTCGTGCAGCACTTTGCGACCGTGGAATTTCGGGTCCTTGATCTGGCTGTACAGCTTGCCGTCGGAAAAGGTACCGGCGCCGCCTTCACCAAATTGCACGTTGGATTCGGGGTTGAGCACGCTTTTACGCCACAGGCCCCAGGTGTCCTTGGTGCGTTGGCGTACTTCCTTGCCGCGCTCGAGGATGATCGGCTTGAAGCCCATCTGTGCCAGCAGCAGCCCGGCGAAAATCCCGCAGGGGCCAAAGCCCACCACGATTGGCCGCTCAGCCAGGCCTTCCGGCGCCTGGCCCACCACCTTGTAGCTGACGTCCGGTGCCGGGTTGACGTTGCGGTCGTCGGCAAACTTGAGCAGCAGGGCGGCTTCGCCCTTCACATTCAGGTCAACGGTGTAGATGAAGCACAGCTCAGAGGTCTTTTTACGCGCATCGTAGCTGCGCTTGAACAGGGTGAAATCGAGCAGGTCATCACTGGCGATGCCCAGGCGCTGCACGATGGCAGTGCGCAGGTCTTCTTCGGGATGGTCGATGGGCAGCTTGAGTTCAGTGATTCGTAACATGACAGGATCCGGTAGGCGGCGGGCAAGGAGGCCGGCTGTTTTGCAAACCGGCGATTATAAGCCCCAATGGCGACTTTCCGTCAGGTTAATCGTCCCGCGAGCCGCCGAACGCCGCGCAACCACGCTGCACCTGGCCGTTCACACGCAACTCGGCGCTCATGTGTTGCAGGCTGCCGCTCACACTGTCGACGCAGCGCTGGGGCGCCACCCACAGTTCGATGTGCTGGTTATTGGCTTCGGTCATCAGGTTGAAACGGCCGTCGCCCAGTTGTTCCTCGACGTACGGCACTGCCAAAGGTGGCTGGCCCTCGCGTTCCAGCACCATGCCCTTGGCCGTGACATTCATTGCCCAGGCGGGTTTATGGCCATTGGCTCGCAGGATCATGCGCTTGAAGTCCGGGTCGGAGCACGCTGAGGTCGAGCGTTCGACGCGATACAGCTGTTGCAGGTCCACTGCACCCTGGGTGCCGCTGGCGACCCCGGAAAACTTGCCACGCAGGTCGGCAAACAGCATGCCCTGCTGGCCGGCCAGCGAGGCCGCTTCCTGCAGGACGCTGGTGCCGCCGGTGTCGTTGACCACGTAGCTACGCTGGTCGCCACACGGCTGGAACAGCAGTTTGCCGTCCACCGCCGTCAACTCACCCTGCATACGGGTCAGCCCGACAGTCGATGGCTTGGCCGGCTCGCTTTCAAACAATTGGCAGGCGGCGAACAGAGGAAGCAAGGCAAACAGGGCGAGGGTACGGGCGGCGCGCATTATCGGGTCTCCAGGCAAGTGCCGCCACGTTACGCAGGCTGGCCGTGCATCACAAGCCCGCTTGCCAGCTTCAGGCGTTTCTTACAGATATCACCTTCAACCTACGATAAAGGTCTGACCGGTTTGCAGGCCCTCGACGCTTTTGGCGTAAGCCAGCGCCACATCGGCGGCGGGGGCAGGTTTGTAGCCGCGGAAATAAGGGGCATAGCTGCCCATGGCTTCCAGCAACACCGTCGGGCTGACCGAGTTGATGCGCAGGCCGCGTGGCAACTCAATGGCCGCCGCTTTGACGAAGGCGTCCAATGCACCGTTGACCAAAGCAGCCGAAGCGCCGGTGCGGATCGGATCACGGTTCAGAATGCCGCTGGTGAATGTGAACGAAGCGCCATCGTTGGCGTACTCACGACCGATCAACAGCAGGTTGACCTGGCCCATCAGCTTGTCACGCAGGCCCAGTTCGAAATCGCTGTCGTTCATGTCTGCCAGGGGCACGAAGTTGACGTTGCCTGCCGCGCAGATCAGGGCGTCGAACTTGCCGGTCTGCTCGAACAGCCTGCGGATCGAGGCGCTATCGCTGATATCCACCTGAAAGTCGCCGCTGGTGCGGCCGATGCTGATCACTTCGTGGCGCTGGGCCAGTTCCGCCTTGACCGCTGAACCGATGGTGCCGCTGGCACCGATCAATAGGATTTTCATCGTGCTGTTCCTCTGGGCTGATTGCCTGTAGGAGCGAGCTTGCTGGCGAAGAACGTCAACGATCACGCGGTAAAAATGACTACACGGCGGCGATCTTGAGTTTTTCGCGAGCAAGCTCGCTCCTACAGGGGTATGGGTTCGCATTCAGTCTAGTGTGGCTTTTTAGCTGGATAAACGCGCTAATAGGCAACCTTTGGTTTTCAAATGGAAACAATCCATGAGCGAAATGGATGACCTGGCGGCGTTCGCCGTGCTGATCGAAGCCGGCAGTTTCACCGTGGCGGCTGCACAATTGGGCTGCAGCAAAGGGCAGTTGTCCAAGCGCATCAGCCAGTTGGAAGCACAGTTCGCCGTGGTACTGCTGCACCGCACCACGCGCAAGCTGAGCCTCACCGCTGCCGGCGCGGCGTTGCTGCCCCAGGCACAAGCGTTGGTGGTGCAGGTGGAACGCGCCCGCCAGGCCTTGGCGCGACTCAAAGATGATTTGGCTGGCCCTGTGCGTATGACCGTTCCGGTGTCGTTGGGCGAAACCTTCTTCGATGGTTTGTTGCTGGAATTCTCCAAGCAATATCCCCAGGTGCAGATCGAGCTGGAGCTCAATAACAGCTACCGAGACTTGGCACGCGATGGCTTTGACTTGGGCGTACGCTCCGGCGCCATCGAACATGAACGCCTGGTGGCCAAACCCTTGCTGGCCTGGCATGAAATGACCTGCGCCAGCCCGGCCTACCTTGAACAGCATGGCGAACCACAGACCCCGGCGGACCTGGCGGCGCACAGCTGTCTGCTCAACAGCCATTACAGCGGCCGCGAGGAATGGTTGTACCACCAGCAACACGAACTGCTGCGGGTAAAAGTGAGCGGCACCTTCGCCTCCAACCACTACAACCTGCTGAAAAAAGCCGCGTTGGTCGGCGCCGGTATTGCCCGCCTGCCGTCCTACGTTCTACCCGCGGAACTGGCTGACGGCCGATTGCGCTGGCTGCTGCGCGACTATCAGACACGCAGCATGCCGATGTACCTGGTGCATCCCTATCAGGGCGGCCTGCCACGGCGTACCCAGGTGTTGGCCGACTACCTGGTGGACGGGTTCAAGCGCAGCGGCGAGGCACTGGATCGGCTTCAGCGATAGCGACAGGCAATCAGGTGGTCGATGGACAGCCAACCCGGCCCTTTGGCAAGCAACAGCAATAACAGCGCAAGCCAGGTGCCGTGAGTGGGATAGGCGTCGGGGTAGACGAACAGCTGGATGGTCAGGGTCATACCGATCAAGGCCAGGGCCGAAAAGCGCGTGGCGAACCCCAGCAGGATCAATACCGGAAAAAAGTGCTCGGCAAAGGTTGCCAGGTGCGCGGCCACCTGCGGCGACAGCAGAGGCAGCTGGTATTCGCTGCGAAACAAAAACAGGGTCGAGGCGGCAAGTTTGGGCTCGCCCCATTGGAAGGTGCCGCTGATCAGGTCGATGGCAAAGCCTTCGACCTTGGTCTGCCCGGACTTCCAGAACACCGCCGCAATGGAGAAGCGCGCGATAAAGGCGATCAGGCTGTAGGGGATTTTTTCAAACAGTGCGACGGTTCGCTTTACCAGGCAGGGAGCGGAAGTGTTCATGGCAATACCTCGGGTTGCAGGTGCAAATGGGTGATGGCGTCGTGGCTGATCAACAGCGTGAGACATTGGTGCAAATCGAATTCGGTGGAGGCTTCCAGAGCATCAGCGATGGCCATTTCCAGCCCTGCGCCTTGGTTGAGGCGGTTGATAAAGGTCACTGATCCGCTGTCGACGGCGAATACCTTGACCGCCAACCCTTGGCGCAAGACCAGCGCGCCTTGGGCATGCCAGGGGTTCAAGTTGGCGACGGCCCCGTCGGTCTGGTGCGCCGCCCAAACCGATACCACCGCGTAGGACGATTCCAGCGTGGCGAGTGACGGATGCAGTCGTACACGCAGTTGCCCCAGTTGCGCGCAACCTTGCAGTTGCTCAAGTACGCTGTGCTGATCCAGGACCTGGCAATCCGCCGCGTGATAAGCGCGAACCCGTAAGCGTTCCAGTCGAGCGACATCGGCCAGGTAGGGCACGCTTGAGGCCGGTTCGAAAGCCTGGATAAAGTCAGCGAACGTGCCCCCGTACTCACTGATCAACGGGCTGGTAGGCGGGTAGGCCTGGACATACAGGCCGGCCATGGCGCGGAAAAACTCATCGCCGACCAGTTGCCGCGCCACCGGGTAGGCGGCTGCCAAAGCATTGATCAACGCGCTATGCACATTGTTTCGATACACCGCAAAGCGGCTCGCCGGCTCGGCACCGTTGCTGCTGAACACGCCCTCGGGGCAGGTTGCTTGCGGGGCCAGTAAAGCCTGGGCAAATGCCTGCTGAATACTCATCGGGCCACCTGCGACAAATACCCTTCGGCCTGCCGGGCCTCTGCTTGCAACACGCTGAACGCGGGCACCTGGTTATCCCGCTCGATCAGTGTTGCCACCGCTCCCGTCCGCGCCAATACCTGTGCGTACAGCTGCCACACGGCGTTATCGATCGGCGCGCCGTGGTCATCGATCAGCAGGCGGTCGCCCAGGCTGTCGGTGTCTTCGGCAAAACCGGCCAGATGAATCTCACCCACTGCGTGCAATGGCAGGGCATCGATGTAGGCCAGCGGGTCGCGCTGGTGATTGATGCAGGACACGTAGACGTTGTTGACGTCGAGCAGCAGGCCGCAACCCGTACGGCGGACGATCTCGCTGATGAAGTCGGTTTCGTCCAGGGTAGAGCGCTGGAACTGCAGATAAGTGGACGGGTTTTCCAGCAGCATCGGGCGCTTGAGCGTGCTTTGTACCTGGTCGACGTGTGCACATACCCGCTCCAGCGTGCTGGCGTCGTAGGCCAGGGGCAGCAGGTCGTTGAGAAACACCGGGCCGTGGCTGGACCAGGCCAGGTGTTCGGAAAAAGACTGGGGTTGATAGCGTTCGATCAGCGTGGCCAGGCGTGCCAGGTGCTCGCGGTCCAGAGGGCCTTCGCCGCCGATGGACAGGCCGACGCCGTGCAGTGACAGGGGGTACTGCGCACGAATCAACCCCAGGTAGTGATGAAACGGGCCGCCGGCCACCATGTAGTTTTCGGCGTGTACTTCGAAAAAACCGATGTCGGGGCAGGTCTCGAGCACCTCGGTGAAGTGCTCGGTCTTAAGCCCCAGCCCGGCCCGATAGGGCAGGCCGGGCGCCTGAGCCGGTGAGACCGCGTGTTGGGCTGTAAGCGTCATCATCAATACTCAGGCTGCGCGGGGGTCAGGATTTGGCGGTGAAGGCCGCTTCCTGGCCAAAACCGGTTGGCGAGGTGGTGCTTGGGGTCTGGGTGCACGTGCCGGCAGGGACCAGTTTCCAGGCATTGGCCTGGTCTTTGGTTTTGGAGGTGCCAGCGCAGGACGTACCGGCGCCCGCGGCGCAATCATTCTTGCCGGCTTCAGCCACGCCGAAGCATTTCTGCATGTCGTCGGCTGCGTGGGCGGTGGTGGTCAGGGCGGACAGGCTCAGGGCAGAACCAAGGGCCAGAACGAGGGTGGCAGCGGACAGTTTGGTGGTCATGGTGTGTCTCCAGCAGTGGTTGAATGCGCAGGCTTGATTGCCTGCATGCACCACTAGAGAAAGGGGGAGGGAATTCGTTACAAGGCCATCGAAAAAAATTGCAAACAACACATATTTATTTTTACCAGAAAAATGAGAACTGGCTTGTGTGGGAGTCGGGCTTGCCCGCGATGCAGGCACCTCGGTGCTTCAGATACACCGAGGTGATGCTATCGCAGGCAAGCCAGCTCCCACACAAGCCAGCTCCCATTTTAGAACTCACTCTTTCTAGCCGCCCAGGTACGCCTCCCGCACCTTCGGATCGGTCAGCAATTGCTCACCGGTGCCCTGCATCACCACCCGGCCATTCTCCAGCACATAGGCGCGGTCAGCGATTTTCAGCGCCTGGTTAGCGTTCTGCTCTACCAAAAATACCGTCACACCGTCCTTACGCAGCTGTTCGATGATGTCGAAGATCTGCTGGATGATGATCGGTGCCAGGCCCAGGGAAGGCTCGTCCAGCAGCAACAGCTTGGGCTTGCTCATCAGCGCCCGGCCGATGGCGAGCATTTGCTGTTCGCCGCCGGACATGGTGCCGCCGCGCTGGCTGAAGCGTTCCTTGAGGCGGGGGAACAGGTGCAGCACCTTGTCCATCTGCTCCTGGTAATCGCCCTTGTCGGTAAAGAACCCACCCATGGCCAGGTTCTCTTCGACGGTCAGGCGCGAGAACACCCGACGGCCTTCGGGCACCACCGCAATGCTCTTGCGCATGATCTCGGCGGAGTGCTTGCCTACCAGTTCTTCACCCATGTAGCGGATGCTGCCACTGTAGGCTTGCGGCGAACCGCACAAGGTCATCAGCAAGGTCGATTTGCCGGCACCGTTGGCGCCGATCAGGGTGACGATCTCACCCTGGCGCACTTCCACATTGACGCTGTGCAGGGCCTGGATCTTGCCGTAGAAAGTGGAAACGTTTTCGAATTGCAGCATTTTACGCTTCCCCCAAATAGGCTTTGATCACTTCAGGATTGTCGCGGATCTGCTCCGGCGTCCCGTTAGCCAGCGGCGTGCCCTGGTTGATCACCACGATGTGGTCGGAGATGCTCATGACCAGTTTCATGTCGTGTTCGATCAACAGCACGGTGGCGTTGTTTTCCTCACGCAGCACACTGATCAGCGCCTTGAGGTCTTCGGTTTCCTTGGGGTTCAGACCGGCAGCGGGTTCGTCGAGCATCAGGATGCGCGGGCGAGTCATCATGCAACGGGCGATTTCCAGGCGACGTTGCTGGCCGTAGGCGAGGGTACCGGCCGGGCGGTTGGCGAACTCGGTCAGGTTGACCTTGTCCAGCCAATACGCCGCGTATTCCATGGCCTCGCGTTCGCTCTTGCGGAACGCCGGGGTCTTGAATAGGCCGGCGAAGAAGTTGGTGTTCAAGTGACGGTGCTGGGCGATCAACAGGTTCTCGACCGCCGTCATGTCCTTGAACAACCGCACGTTCTGGAAGGTCCGCACCACGCCTTTGCGCGCGATTTCGTGGCCGGCCAGGCCCTGGATCGGCTGGCCGTCCAGCAGGATGCTGCCACCGCTGGGCTTGTAGAAACCGGTGAGGCAGTTGAACACGGTGGTCTTGCCGGCGCCGTTGGGGCCGATCAGCGCTACCACTTGCTTCTCTTTGACGGTCAGGGCCACGCCATTGACCGCCAGCAAACCGCCGAAGCGCATGCTCAGGTTTTCGACTTTCAGGATCTCGCGGCTCATTTGCGCAGCTCCATGTGTGGACGTTGCATGGGCAGCAGGCCTTGAGGGCGCCAGATCATCATCAGCACCATCATGGCGCCGAACATCAACATGCGGTATTCGCTGAACTCACGCATCATTTCCGGCAGCAGGATCATCACGATGGCCGCCAGGATCACGCCCAGTTGCGAGCCCATGCCACCCAATACCACGATGGCGAGAATGATCGCCGACTCGATAAAGGTGAACGATTCCGGCGTCACCAGGCCTTGGCGAGCGGCGAAGAAGCTGCCGGCGAAACCTGCGAACGCAGCGCCCAGGGTGAATGCGGAAAGCTTGATGATGGTCGGGTTCAGGCCCAGGGCGCGGCAGGCGATTTCATCTTCGCGCAACGCTTCCCAGGCGCGCCCGATGGGCATGCGCAGCAGGCGGTTGATCACGAACAGGGCCGCCAATGCCAGCAACAGCGCGACCAGGTACAGGAACACCACTTTGCTCACCGGGTTGTAGGCAATCCCGAAGTACTCGTGGAAGGTCTGCATGCCTTCGGCGGCGCTGCGGTCGAACGACAGCCCGAAGAATGTCGGCTTGGGGATGCTGCTGATGCCGTTGGGGCCACCGGTGATGTCGGTAAGGTTACGCAGGAACAGGCGAATGATTTCGCCGAAACCCAGGGTCACGATGGCCAGGTAGTCACCGCGCAGGCGCAGCACCGGGAAGCCCAGCAGGAAGCCGAACGTGGCCGCTGCCATACCGGCCAGTGGCAGGCAGATCCAGAAGCTCCAGCCCAGGTAATGCGAGAGCAGCGCGTAGGTGTAGGCACCCACGGCGTAAAAGCCCACATAACCCAGGTCGAGCAAGCCGGCCAGGCCCACCACGATGTTCAGGCCCAGGCCCAGCAACACGTAGATCAGGATCAGCGTGGCAATGTCGACCGCGCCGCGCGAGCCAAAGAACGGCCAGATCAGTGCTGCGATGATCAGCCCGATGATGATGTAGCGCTGGGTGCGCGGCAGGGTCAGAAATTGGCTGACCTTGGGCGACACCAACGGGCCACGGTTGCCCTTGAACAAGGCTCCGACCTGCTGGGTGAACAGTACACGCAGGAACATCAGCACCGAACACAGCGCGATGACAGTCAGGGTGACAGGCCCGGTGCCATGCACTTCCAGGTTGATGCCGACAATGCTCAGCTTGAGACCGAGTACCGGAAAGGCCACGGCCCAGACCAGCAAGGCGCTGAAAAACGCCGATTTAAGATATCTGCTCATACTTTCTCAACCTCCGGACGGCCCAGGATGCCGGTCGGACGGAACAACAGCACCAGAACCAACAGGCCGAACGCGACGACGTCCTTGTACTGGTCACCGAAAATATCGGCACCAAAGGCTTCGGCCACACCCAGCACCAGCCCGCCGAGCATGGCGCCCGGAATGCTGCCGATGCCGCCCAATACCGCTGCGGTAAAGGCCTTGAGGCCCACCAGGAAGCCGGCGTTGGGGTTGATCACGCCGTATTGCATGCTCAGCAACACGGCCGCCACGGCCGCCAGCGCAGCACCAATGACGAAGGTCAGGGCGATGATGTTGTTGGTGTTGATGCCCAGCAGGTTGGCCATCTTGATGTCTTCGGCGCAGGCCCGGCAGGCACGCCCCAGACGGGAGCGGGAGATGAACAGCGTCAGGCCCAGCATGGCCACCAGGGTGACCACGAAAACCAGAATCTGCATGTACGAAATCAGCACTTCTTGTGCGCCACCCGGGCCGAAGGAGATGCTCCCCGGAATCAGGTTGGGAATGGACTTGTCCTTGGAGTCCTGGGACAGCAATACGGTGTTCTGCAGGAAAATCGACATGCCGATGGCAGAAATCAGCGGGATCAAACGGTTGCTGCCCCGCAGGGGACGGTAGGCAACCCGCTCGATGCTGTAGCCATAGGCACTGGTTACGATGATCGATGCCAAAAACGCAGCGGTCATCAACAGCGGCAGGGAGTGGATCCCCATCATGGCCAGCCCGGCAAGGGCGATGAAGGCCACGTAGGAACCAATCATGTACACCTCGCCATGGGCGAAGTTGATCATTCCAATGATGCCGTAAACCATTGTGTAGCCAATGGCTATCAAGGCATAGGTGCTGCCAATGGTCAGGCCATTAACCAGCTGTTGGAAAAAATGATAGATCTCAGGCATTACAGCGCTCCTAAAAACCCGATACGCATTTCACTGGTGGAGTCATTTCCGGCTCGGTGCCCTGTTCTGTGACCAGGTTGCACAAAGCGTTTGCCAGCGAACCGCTGGTGACGGTTTTAAGATTTTCAGGTGAGCCAGCGCCCGGATCGCGGGTGACATGGCCCATAAACCTCGTAAAACAAAGCCCACTGCTTGCACAGTGGGCTTGTTGACCAGTAACGCCTGGCTTACTGAGGGGAAACTTCGGTTTTTGGTTTACCGAAGTGCCATTCGTAGACCACGAACTTGAAGTCCTTCAGGTCGCCCTTGGCGTCGAAGCTCAGGTCGCCCGTAGGGGTCTTGAAGGTACCGGCGTGGATGGCCTCGGCCACTTTGGCGGTGTCTTCGCTTTTGGCCGCAGCAATACCACCGGCAATCACTTCAACTGCCGAGTAGGCCGGGAACACGAACGGACCGGTTGGGTCCTGCTTGTTCTTGGCGAACTCTTCAACGATGGCTTTGTTGGCTGGGTCGGTGTCGAAGGATTTCGGCAGGGTTACCAGCAGCCCTTCGGAAGCGCCCTGGGCGATTTGCGAGATGGAGTCGTTACCCACGCCCTCTGGGCCCATGAACTTGGCGTTCAGGCCTTTTTCCTTGGCTTGGCGCAGGATCAGGCCCAGCTCAGGGTGGTAGCCGCCGTAGTAGACGAAGTCGACGTTGGCTTGCTTGAGTTTCTGGATGATCGAGGAGAAGTCTTTGTCACCGGCGTTCAGGCCTTCGAAGACGGCAACCTTGGTGCCTTTTTCTTCAAGGGTCTTCTTCACGGCGCTGGCGATGCCTTCACCGTATTGCTGCTTGTCGTGCAGTACGGCGACGATTTTCGGCTTCACGTGGTCGGCGATGTAGTTGCCGGCCGCTGGGCCTTGCGCGCTGTCCAGGCCGATGGTGCGGAAGATCAGCTTGTAGCCACGGGACGTGATTTCAGGGCTGGTGGCAGCCGGGGTAATCATGATGACGCCTTCGTCTTCATAGATATCCGACGCTGGCTGAGTGGAGCTGGAGCAGAGGTGGCCGACGACGAACTTGACGCCGTCATTGACCACTTTGTTGGCAACGGCCACGGCTTGTTTAGGGTCGCAAGCGTCGTCGTATTCCTTGGCTTCAAGCATCTTGCCGTCTACGCCGCCCTTGGCGTTGATGTCTTTGATGGCTTGCTTGGCACCCATGAATTGCATGTCGCCGTATTGCGTCACCGGACCGGTCTTGGGACCGGCGATGCCGATCTTGATGGTGTCGGCTGCGAACGAATGGCCGGCAACCCCAGCCAGGACCATAGCGGCAAACAGTTTGGAAATCTGCTTAGTAGCCTTATTCATAGTGCTCCACTCTTACTGTTGTATTTTTTATAGTTCTAGCGGCCTTGTGAGCTGCAGAACCGGATCAGATATCGCGGATATCCCCCCGGCATTGCCCTGGCAACTGTACCGGTACAGTGTAGAGCGCTGGCTGATGGCTTGAAAAGCTGGCAGCTGGGGGCAAAACCTGGGTATGTCGCTTAAATGAAAGAAAAAGACAGAATCGCGGCGGGTTGCGAACAGCTTTCAAGGCATTCCTTGGCTTTCCTGGCACTTTCAATCGCTACTTCATTTGCTACTGGGTTTTTCTGCCTGAGCGACGGGGCTATGATTGCGCCGATTTTTTACTCAGGTGAATTCCCATGACGCAAGAACCAAGCACCCTCTATGCCAAGCTGCTCGGTGAAACCGCCGAAATTTCCTGGAAGGAGCTTGAGCCGTTCTTTGCCAAGGGTGCCCTATTGTGGGTCGATGCCAGCCTGGATTTGATCGAGGCAGCCGAGGGAATGGCCGAAGACAACCGTGACAAAGTCGCCACCTGGCTAGCCGCCGGGAGCCTTGGCGAAGTGTCTGCGACGCGGGCATTGGACCTGGTTGAACGGGATCCGAGTTTATGGGCGGTGGTGGTCTCGCCCTGGATACTGATCCAGGAAAGGGCACGACTCTGAGGCGCTGCACTTATTTGGCGCGAACTTACGGAGGGTTAAAGTGTGTAATCGAGTAGCGTGATGGCTCTTTGCCGTGAAGAAACGTCACACGCCAGGGTGACGTTAACGTCACGGGCACAGTTGTATGCCTTCTGCCACGCCGTTTTAATTGTTATAGGGTATGTCAGGATCTTCCCGGTAAGTATGTAACGCTGTTTCCAGCGACACATCCGTAATTCTCAGCCCTGAAATCATTGACTCAGGGCTCGACCATGCAACCGACTTACCGATTGTCCTCCACGCCTGCCGCAAGCCTTGCGGCGACGCAGGACAACGAATACAAGACCCATTACCGCGACCAACTCCAGGGCATCGACACCACACTGCAGTTCCTGCGGTCTCGCCCCACCTTCTCGGCTTTTATCAATGAACGGGTAAATGCGACGTTCACGTCCACCGCAAACCTGGACGCGTCTCGGGTATTTATCAAAAGCGATCCGAGCGACGTTGTGGTTGCGCAGGACGCCGTTCAGGCGACTCGGCTGCTTCCTAGCGTGATGGATGCTGTCATCAGACGAATCGTTGACCAGCAACCCGCGTCTTTTGCCAGCCGCAGCACTACTTTTACCTTTGACCGCGACGAGGAAGCCGACGAGCAGTTGCCCTCATCGCTGACACCGGCTGCATTTGACACGTTTCTCGATGAACTGTCGGCTTCGCTGCAGACGGCCTACCGGGCGTGCCTGGATACTTTCTGGAAACAGGCAGTCAGTACGACCGACCCGCGCTTGCCCCAGGATTCTGTGATCTCGGCACGTAGCAAACAGATAAGCGTAGAGGCTTCGTTGCTCAGGGCCGATGGAACGCTGAACACCAACGGCTTGCGCCTGGTCGAGACGTTCGTGGCATATCCCGATGCGGTCGCGCGGCAAGCAAGGCCCAACAGGCCAGCGGCCTACGCCGTGGTGTTGAAGGGCGCAGGTACTGGCGCTGATATGCCTTTGCAGGGTGCGGTGATGCTGACCGCTAGGGATCCTTTCGATTCGTCCTCCAACAGGAGTAAGCCGCTTGCACCGCTGGTGGCTCGCCCGGTAACAACCAGCGTCAATGTGGGTATCGTCGTTTTGTTTACACCTAATCGCGGCCTCGAGGCGTTCCAGTCCTTGGCGCTTCTGGATCAGGAACTGCATCGGCGATTAAACACCGACTACGAGTTCGATGGCCTCTTCTCCCTGCTTGCGGACAAACACTACGAGCCGGCGACGGCCCTGCGTGATAAGGCACAGACCACCGGTTGCTTTGACTACCAAGAAATCCTTGAATCAGTCTTCAGCGCCAGCGTAGCGGCGCAGTATGAAAAGCTGGTCGATGATTTTGCGTTCATGGTGAGTCGGTATCAGCGAAGGGGCACCGATGAAGACTTCAGCCAGCTGCCAGTCAGCCTGGATCGAACCATGGACATGCAAAAGTGCTTCGGCGTCAGCGAGGTGTTGCGCGCTCGTGAAACCAAACGCTCCAAGGCCGAACTCGAGCAGTTTTTAAGCGCGGCCTCAGAGGCCGATAAACTGGCCTGGGCAGCGGCCGCGCGTGACTACCTGGGCGAACTTGAACGTGCTTATACCGGGGAGGGGCTGCCCTCGGTTTTACAGTATGGTGACCAGCAGACGCTATTGGCCTACAGCAGTGAGCAACTGGCCCAGGCGCTGGAAAACCAGTACGGCATCGAGACGGACCCGTGCGATATTCAGGTCACTGTTCGTCGGCCCAACCCCGCGTCTGGTCTTTATTTTCCCGGCGCCAGGCCCAATCCGCAGAGTGGCCAGCCGCACTATTCCACTGACACTAAAAGCCTGGCGGCGCTGGCCCTGGAAAATGTCGACTATCTGGACGAGGTGTTTGTGGCCAAGTCCCAATTGAGCCTGTACGGGGAACCCTACACGGCGTTGACCACGCAACAGGTCAAGGATCTGGTACGTGACGTGGATATTGGCGGCTCCTACATTGAGTTTCTCAATAAACGTCTTCTGACATCGGCCGAAGCCAAGCAGCTCAAGCAGAGTTTCGTCGACGTCATGTGCAAGCAGCTCAGGGTCGATGGGATTGAAGCCAAGATTGCCAAGGACTTTACGAGCGACAGTTATGCACGGGTCAAAAGCGTGCTTGACCACCCCACTGAGACTGCGGAGCGGGCCAAGGTGGGGGGCTATGAAGTCAGCGTTTCGGCGCTTTATATACGTGATATTCACGTGCGCGGTGTCCTGGCGGTTACCTGCGCCAACCCGAAAAACAATGTGATCGCCTTGTATACCCCACGGTCCCCGGATGGGCGCGCCTTTCGCGAATACACCGGTATGACCCAACTGCTGGATCAATTCGTCAATAACAATGCGTGGCAGGATTATTTATTTGAGCGCATGGATGGTTCTGCGCTGCCACGACTGCGAACCACATTCAGAAGAGGGATTTTCCGAAGCGAGATCTCTCTGTGGGGAATCAAGGGCAATTTTCTGGAGCGGGCCTACGATTTCGAGGCCCGCGCTGCCATCGCTCAGGCTGACCGCAAGACCACCAGTACCCATGAGTCAAATGTGCGCAGCACCTGGACGGTAATCGAAGGGTTGGTTGAAGTGGCGTTAGCGATTTTCCCGGTCAAGGTGACGTTTGTCATTGGCTTGGTGCGCAGCGCAATGGCGTTGAGTGCCGCCCTGGATGCTTTGCAAAATGATGACAGCGTGGGGGCGACTCATGAGTTTGTCAGGGCATTCGGCTATATGGTGGGGGCGTTGATTGACGGTGCGGTGGGGTTCGCGCCTGTGCGCCTTCCTTCGGCGCGGCCAGGCTTGCCGCACCAGATGGCGCTCAACGCGGCGCCCAAGGACGTCACGCCATTGGCCGGCTGGGAAAGCCAAGGGTTTTATACCCGCGCGGGAAAAGGCTCGACGCCCGGACAGCATTTCCTCAAGGAAAAGGACCAGTGGTTCAAGGTCATCTATGACGAGACGACGTCAATCGGAACCTGGCGTTTGCAGAGCCCTCGTCGAGACGGTCGGCATCACTATCACCTGCCGCCTATTACTCGCAACACGGCTAACGAATGGATCATACGCTCGCCCGAGAGTGGCCTGAGGGGCGGTTATCACTCGCGTATGGCACGTGATGACCTGATGCGGCTCTACCCAGACCTGGGTGATGTGCAAGCGGCACGGGTCCTGGATTCGTTCGAGTTTCCCGCCGGGCGGGAACGGGCCATGGAGCTTCGTCTGGTGCGGCGTCTGGGGGATGGCCCGCTGGAATTGCAAGCCATTGGGCTGCGCGATATTCCTGTCGAATTTCGTCAATACCTCAATGCGACCACGACGCTCGATCAGGCCAGGCTGCGGCTACAGGGTATAGACCCAGGGCGTACCGCCCCTGTTGCCCTGCCGGCGGCGCGCGCGAGTGTCATCGTGACTCAGCAATGGAAGTCCTGGGGCACGAAGATTGATCCTGCCTTGCTGCAACGTAAGTCTGATATGTTCAGTATCTGGGAGTACAAACCGGTTTACAGCCAGCAATCGGGTTGGTCTCAGCTCGAAGGCAACTTTATTAAAATCGATGATCTTTACTATCGCACCCATGAGAATCCGCTGTGGTTTGCCGACAATGTAAGTATCTACAAGCCGGGTACCACCTATGACGACTTTGACAGCTTTGAACTGATGTTGCGCAACAACCCCACCGAACAACCGATGATCGCCACCTATGATCGGGCCGCCTACTTACGGGGAGCACAAAGCTGGGAGGTCATCGAAAGAAGACCGTTTGAGAAAACCATCACGGCCTATGTTCAAGAGGCGTTTCCAGACTTGACTTCAGTGAGCCACACGCAGATCGCTCGGGCTGTATTCAATAAGTATCGCAAGGACTACAAGTATGTGGACATGCTGCGGGTATGGCGTACTGGGCAGACAGCCTTGGATACCCCTTTGTCACTGCTCGAACCGACGCGGCACACGATAGGATCGAACCCGAGGATTCCTCTGGGGCGCGCGCACGAAGGTACGCAGCCAGCAGCCTGGCGGCGTGTGGATTTTGCTTCGGATCGCTTTGAACCGCACTTCAATCACGCCGTCACGCGTCCGGGGCCGGTGACGCTGCGGGCATTGATGACCGAAGTAATGGCCAAGGTTGCCCATGGAGAGCTTCTGGAGGTGTCAGGCACCAAACTGCTGTTCAGGCGAGCAGGGGACGATAGGTTGTATTGTTTGCACCTGGTCGATACGTCGGGGGCGTTTATCGCTGACCGGGCGTTCCGAAGAACCTTACATCGATCCCTGGACTATCGGGGGGTGAATAGGGGGCAATTTGGGCTGCAGTACACCAGTTTCACAAATACGGACTTCGGTACGGCGCTGCATCACCAAAAGGTCATGAATCTGATTGGCGGACTCCAACACAACAGGCGTAGCGTCCAGCCCTCCCAGCTGTTCATTATCAGGTTGGATACCTAGCGCTTGGTTCTAGGTGTCTCCCCTGCACACGGCTTGTTTTGGGCAGCAGACGCTATCAGCGAATCGGCCTGACAATAGACTGCGAACCCATTCGTTCCGTAGCAGGATCCTTGGGGGCAGGGGTTTCGCTGTTGGTTTCCACGCTGAGCGGGTACAGCGGATTGCGCATGGCAATCCCCTGCATCACGCCGATGATGGCGTCGAAGGGCACCGCCGGGCTGAGCAGGTAGCCCTGGATGTAGTCACAGCCATGCTTGAGCAACAGCTCGAACTGCGCCTGGGTTTCCACGCCTTCGGTGACCACCTGCAAGTGCAGGGTGTGGGCCATGCCAATAATCGCCTGGACAATTTCACTGTCTGCGGTGGATTTGGGGATGTCCTGGATAAACGAGCGGTCGATCTTCAAGGTGTTGAGCGGCAAGCGCTTGAGGTAAGCCAGCGACGAATAGCCGGTGCCGAAGTCATCGATGGCCAGTGACACACCCAGGGCGCGAATCTGCCGCAACAGGGCCAGGGTGCTGCTGATATTGCCCATCAACGCGTTTTCAGTGACTTCCAGTTCCAGGCGGTTGGTGCCGATGCCGGCGAAGCGCAGGGCGTCTTCGATTTCATCGGCCAGTTCGTCACGCGCCAGGTTCAACGCCGAGCAGTTCACCGCCATGATCAACTCGGTGTAGCCTCGGTCAGACAACAGGCTCAGGTCGTGACAGGCCTGGCGCAATACCCAGTGGTCCAGTTCGGCGATCAGCCCGTTGTTCTCGGCAATGCCGATAAAGCGGTCCGGGGCCAGCAGCCCGTGTTGGGGGTGTTGCCAGCGCACCAGGGCTTCCAGGCGCGTGACCTTGCCCAGCTTCATGTCAAAGATGGGTTGATAAAACAGCACCAACTGGCTGCGCGTACGCAAGGCGGCGCGCAGTTCTTCTTCCAGTTGCAGCTCAAGAAAGGCACGGGTTTTAAGGTTGGAACTGAAGAAGTTCAGACAATTGCGCCCGGCATCCTTGGATTGGTACAGCGCCAGGTCGGCGGTTTTAAGCAGTTCTTCGCAGGTGTGGCCGTCTTCGGGAAACAGGCTGATGCCGATGCTGGTGGTCATCACCATGCGCCGGCCGGCCAGTTCGATGGGCTCTTTCATCTTCTGCATGATGCGCTGGGCCATGTTTCGGGCTTCGTCGCGGTGATGAATATTGACCAGGATGCAGAACTCATCGCCGCCAAAGCGTGCCACCACATCTTCATGGCTGCGTATCGAACCCTTGATATGCCCGGCCAGCACCGTGAGCAGCTGGTCGCCCGCATCATGGCCCAGGCTGTCATTGATACGTTTGAAGTGATCTATATCGAGGAAGATCACCGCCATCATGCCCTGAGTGCGGGTTTTTTCCGCGACTTTCTCCGCGAAGATCTGATTGAAACCACGGCGGTTGAGCAGGCTGGTCAACGCGTCGAAATGGGCCACTTGCTGCAGCGAGGCGCGGGCCTGGTCGAGTTCGCTGAGCAGCGCGTTGACCCGGCGCAGGTCGCGCTCCTTGTGTTGCAGCTTCTTGTCGGCCAGGGCTGCGCTGACGCTGCTGCCGATCACCAGCAAGGTGATCATCGCGACTGAAAGGCCCAGTTGAATCGGGTTGTCATCGGCCCGCAACGACAGGTCCGTGCCGCTGGGCACCAGCATTTGCATGGCCGCCATGCCGGTGAAGTGCATGCTCAGGATCCCGGCACCCAGCACCAGGCTGGCGGCGTATTTGAGCAGTTGGTGAAACACGCCGGCCCCATTGCGCAGGTAACTGGACAGCAACAACGCCGCCAGGCTGGCGCCCATGGCAATCGCCACCGAGGCCAAAAACAGCCGTGTTTCGAAGTACACCTGGGCCTGGGAACGCATGGCTGACATGCCCACGTAGTGCATCAGCGCGATACCCAGCCCCATCCACACCGAAGCCACCAGGTACTGATGAAAACGCAGGTGGGTATGACTGAGGGTCTGCATGGCGAGCAACGAAGCGATCAGGGCGATCAGCAGCGAGGCGAAGGTCAAGATCAATTCGTAGTGAATGGCAATGGGGGCCTGGAAGGCCAACATGCTGATGAAGTGGGTCGACCAGATGCCACCTGCCAGGCATCCCGCACCCAGCCAGCGCCAATGGCGGCGGGCGGTGGGGTCTTCGACATGGCCGACACGTTCGGCCATGTCCAGGGTACCGAAACCCGCCGCGCAGGCGACCAGGTACGCCAGCAGCACCAGAAACGGGTTATGACTGCAATTGAGCAATAAATGCCCGCTGCCTGGAAGGTCGGTAAAAAAATGCTGCCCCAGCCATTCCATAGCTTATCCCGTCACAGAGCCCTGTCACTGCCAGCGGCGATGACCTATGAGCTCGAGTATAGGAGTCTCTCGAGCTTTGCTATCACTAATGGCGTTTTGATCTCAAATTATTTTGATATGCCTTCCATAGCGTTTGGTGCTAAGCGCTGATGGGCAGGTCGAGTTCGAAGTGCGGGGCCTCCAGCGGGGCCAGGCCAAATGCGGCACGGGCGGCGTCGCAATCGACATTTTGCACGCCCTGGCTCCAGGACGCCTCGAACTCACGGCAGACACTGGAGCGTTGTTCATAAATTGAGCAACTGGTGGCCTGTCCGACTTCACCTTCAAGGCTGGCGCACCGTGCCGGCTTGCGGTCGGTGCCGATCATCGCCACGCGGCTGGGGTTGATCTGCACCACTAGCTCATCGGGCACCGTGCCCCCGGACGAGGCGCACTCACCCCAAAAGAAAGACACGCGAAAGTGTGAACAGCAGGCACCGCAATTCAGACACGGACTGGCTTCGGACATGGGCGTCATCAATAAGAAAAGTAGGAGGAGGGTGCTGCGAAAGGCTCGCCATTCTATCCGTGCCATGGCCGTTGGGAAGAGGGGCACGCACTTATATTTTCGTGGGCAAAATCCCCGGTTGCCTGGGTGAAATCATGCCCTATCAGCTTTACGAATCATTACAGACAATCACCGCCAGCCTGACTATGTTGCAGTGACCTGAGCAGGATGCATCGGGCATCGCAGCTCTCATAACAATAAAAGAGACGGACCCATGCAGAACTCGACCCAAGCGGCGAATGCCTGGCGCATTCTGTTCCTGCTGTTCCTCGCCAACCTGTTCAATTTCTTTGACCGTACCATTCCCGCGATCATCATCGAGCCCATCCGCATGGAATGGCACTTGAGCGATTTTCAGCTCGGTATCATCGGCACCGCCTTTACCATCGTCTACGCCATTGCCGGGCTGCCGCTGGGGCGCCTGGCCGACACCGGCTCACGCAGCAAGTTGATGGGCTGGGGCTTGTTCGCCTGGAGCGGGCTGACGGCGGTCAATGGCATGGTCGGCAGTTTCTGGACCTTCCTGTTGGTGCGCATGGGCATTGGCATCGGCGAAGCCAGCTATGCACCGGCGGCCAATTCGCTGATTGGCGACCTGTTTCCCGCCCACCGCCGCGCCCGGGCCATGGGGATTTTCATGCTCGGCTTGCCGTTGGGCCTGTTGCTGGCGTTCTTTACCATCGGTGCGATGGTCAAGGCGTTCGACAGCTGGCGCGCGCCCTTCTTTATTGCGGCGGTGCCGGGGCTGATCCTGGCGGTGTTCATGTTCTACATAAAAGAACCCAAGCGGGGGGCAGCGGAAACCGTGCAAGTCTCCCAGGAGCGCGTCGACCGCCCGATCCGCCGCGTGCTGGCTGTGCCGACTTTTCTGTGGCTGGTGCTGGCCGGGTTGTGTTTTAACTTTGCTACCTATGCGTGCAACTCATTCCTGGTGCCGATGCTGCAACGCTATTTCCTCATGCCGTTGCAGGACGCGGCCGTCGCAACCGGCGTCATCGTCGGCCTGACCGGCCTGGTGGGATTGACGCTGGGTGGCTGGATTGCCGACAAGATTCACCAACGGGTCGCCAATGGTCGATTGTTGTTTGCTGCGTTCAGCTTGATCATCTCCACGGTCACCACCGCCTGGGCATTGCACGCCGGACGTGTCGAGATCGGGGTGTTTGTGGCGCTGTTCAGTGTGGGTTGGTTGTTTGCCTACAACTTCTACACCTGCGTGTATACCGCGATCCAGGACGTGGTCGAGCCGCGTTTGCGCGCGACAGCGATGGCGCTGTTTTTTGCTGGGCTGTATTTGCTCGGCGGTGGCATGGGGCCGGTGGTGGTCGGGGCATTGTCCGATCACTTTGCTCATTCGGCGATGTATGCGGACGGGGCGCAGCAGATGACGGAGGCTTATAAAGCAGTGGGCTTGCATGACGCCATGTACCTGATTCCGGTGGCGCTGTTCTTGACCATGCTGTTTCTGTTCCAAGCCTCGCGCAGTTTTGTGCGCGATGCCAAGCGGATGAAGGAAGGGTTGAGTGCGGTTGAGGTGCCGGCGGTTGCGGCTACAGCTTGAGATCGAGGTGACCCTTTCGCAGGCAAGCCAGCTCCCACCTTTGACCGAGTTGACTGAACCTTGTGTGGTCAATTGTGGGCGCCGGGCTTGCACCCATCTACCTGGCACACCACGATCAACCTGTGGGAGCGGGCTTGCTCGCGAAGGCGGCCTGACAGTCAACACAGTTGGACCGGGTACATATCCGTTATTTAGGTAACGGCCACTTAGGGTTCCGCCCTGACGGCGGCTCACTTTTGAAAAGCGCAAAAGTAAGCAAAACGCTCTTGCCCCACCACTCGGCACCTCGCTTAGGCTCGGTGTGCCCGAACACAGGCTTGAATCCGTGGGCCGCCGCCACGCGCCATCCATGGCGCGGGGCGGCTAACCCGGCGTCCTGCCGGGTTACCCACGAATTCAAGCCTGCGTTCGGCCAGCGTGGTTTAACGGGGCGCCTGAGATCAAGATCACAAGCAGAGCAAGAGCAAGAGCAAGAGCGGCTCGCTTCGCATCGTGGTTACCGTGGATCGCTTCAGATACCTATGCCGCGATGACGCCTGCAAGGCCAATAAAAAAGCCCGCATTGCGCGGGCCTTTTATGTTCAGCGGATTATCAACCTGCCACCAACACTCGAATCGCTTCCAGTCGCAACGCGGCTTTATCGAGCATGGCCAGGCCTTGCTCGCGTTGGTTGCGCAGGGCAACCAGCTCGCTGTCGCGCACGGTCGGGTTGACCGCTTGCAACGCGGTCAGGCGTGCCAGCTCTTCGTCGGTGTCTGCCGCCAGGCGACGCTTGGCTTCGGCCACGCGCTCGGCGTGACGTGGGGCGATCTTCTCTTCACCGGCGTTGATGCGCGGTGTGAGTTGGTCGCGCTGGGCCTGTACGAATTTGTTCGCGCTGGCCCGTGGCACGCTTTCCAGCTGGTCATTCAAGGTCACGAACGACACGCGGCCCGACAGGTCATTGCCGTTGGCATCCAGCAGGCAGCGCAAGGCGGCCGGTGGCAGGTAGCGGCCCAGTTGCAGGGAGCGCGGGGCGACTACTTCGCTGACATACAGCAGCTCAAGCAATACGGTGCCTGGCTTGAGCGCCTTGTTCTTGATCAGCGCCACGGCGGTGTTGCCCATGGAGCCGGACAGCACCAGGTCCATGCCGCCTTGCACCATCGGGTGCTCCCAGGTGATGAACTGCATGTCTTCGCGCGACAGCGCCTGGTTACGGTCGTAGGTGATGGTTACACCTTCGTCGTCGCCCAGGGGGAAGCTGGCGTCGAGCATTTTTTCGCTGGGTTTGAGGATCAGCGCGTTTTCCGAATGGTCTTCGCTGTCGATGCCGAACGCGTCGAACAGGGTTTCCATATAGATCGGGAGGGCGAACTGGTCGTCTTGTTCGAGGATGTCCTCGACCAGCGCATCGCCTTCGCCGGCGCCGCCGGAATTAAGTTCCAGCAAACGGTCGCGACCGGTGTGCAGCTCCTGCTCCAGGCGCTCACGCTCGGCACGCGCTTCGTCGATCAGCGCTTGCCACTCGCCGTCGTCGGCGGCTTCCAGCAACGGCAGCAGGCGTGGGCCGAACTGATGCTGCAAGGCGTTGCCGGTTGGGCAGGTGTTGAGGAAGGCATTGAGCGCTTCGTGGTACCACTGGAACAGGCGCTCTTGCGGGCTGGTTTCCAGGTACGGCACGTGCAGTTCGATCACGTGTTTCTGGCCGATCCGGTCCAGACGCCCGATGCGTTGTTCCAGCAGGTCGGGGTGGGACGGCAGGTCGAACAGCACCAGGTGATGGGAAAACTGGAAGTTGCGGCCTTCACTGCCGATTTCCGAGCAGATCAGTACCTGGGCGCCGAACTCTTCATCGGCAAAATAAGCCGCCGCGCGGTCACGCTCCAGGATGTTCATGCCCTCGTGGAACACCGTGGCCGGAATGCCGGAGCGCACGCGCAGGGCGTCTTCCAGGTCCATGGCGGTTTCGGCGTGGGCGCAGATCACCAGGACCTTGGTGCGCTTGAGCATTTTCAACTGGTCGATCAGCCACTCGACCCGTGGGTCGAAGCGCCACCAGCGGTTCTCTTCCTCGATGTCCGGTTGCGCCTGGAAGCTGACTTCCGGGTACAGCTCGGCGTGTTCGCCCAGGGGCAGTTCGAGGTATTCGTCCGGGTTCGGCAGCGGGTAGGCGTGCAGCTTGCGCTCGGGGAAGCCTTGCACCGCAGCACGGGTGTTACGGAACAGCACGCGGCCGGTGCCGTGGCGGTCCAGCAGCTCACGGACCAGGCGGGCACTGGCTTCGGTGTCGCCATCGTTGACGGCGGTGAGCAGGGCTTCGCCTTCGTCGCCGAGGAAGCCTTGAATGGTCTTGTGTGCGGTCGGCGACAGGCGGCCCTTGTCCAGCAGCTCCTGCACGGCTTCGGCCACCGGGCGATAGTTTTCGCTCTCGGCGCGGAAGGCTTGCAGGTCGTGGAAGCGGTTCGGGTCCAGCAGGCGCAGGCGCGCAAAGTGGCTGTCCTGGCCCAGTTGCTCCGGGGTAGCGGTCAGCAACAGCACGCCGGGAATCACCTCGGCCAGTTGTTCGACCAGCGAGTATTCGGCGCTGGCCTTGTCTTCGTGCCACACCAGGTGGTGGGCTTCGTCGACCACCAGCAAGTCCCAACCGGCGGCGAACAGCGCGTCCTGGGCCTTCTCGTCGTCCACCAGCCATTCCAGGGCAACGAGTGCAAGCTGGGTGTCTTCGAACGGGTTGGTGGCATCGCTTTCGATAAAGCGCTCTTCATCGAACAGCGCAACCTGCAGGTTGAAGCGGCGGCGCATTTCCACCAGCCATTGGTGCTGCAGGTTTTCCGGGACCAGGATCAGTACGCGGCTGGCACGGCCCGAGAGCAGTTGGCGATGGATCACCAGGCCCGCTTCGATGGTCTTGCCCAAGCCTACTTCGTCCGCCAGCAACACCCGTGGCGCGATACGGTCCGCGACTTCGCGGGCGATGTGCAGTTGGTGGGCAATCGGTTGGGCGCGTACGCCACCCAGGCCCCACAGCGAGGACTGCAACTGGCGGCTGGTGTGTTCCAGGGTGTGGTAGCGCAGCGAGAACCACGCCAGCGGGTCAATCTGCCCGGCGAACAGACGGTCGCTGGCCAGGCGGAACTGGATGAAGTTGGACAGTTGGGTTTCCGGCAGGGTGACCTGCTCGTTTTGCCCATTGAGGCCGTGGTAGACCAGCAGGCCATCGACGTCGTCGACTTCCTGTACGGTCATTTTCCAGCCTTCGAAATGGGTGATGGTGTCACCCGGCGAAAACCTCACGCGAGTGAGGGGCGCATTCCGTAGCGCATACTGGCGCGTGTCGCCAGTGGCCGGATAGAGCACGGTCAACAAGCGGCCGTCCTGTGCCAGAACGGTGCCTAACCCCAGCTCTGCTTCGCTGTCACTAATCCAGCGTTGCCCCGGTTGATACTGCTGCGCCATGCTGCCTGACTCCCGCCGTGAAAAAGCCGACTATGTTAACGGAACACGGCCCGGCGCCCAAGAACTCTGACAAAAACTACGCTGTTTATACGGGCCGGCGGAAATTGAATCGACGGATGGCGGGCACTTGAGAGTGTCGACTGAGTCACAGCTTGGCACGCGGGTGCTCAAGTCACCCTGCTACCCGCCGACAGCCTGTTGATCAGGAGAATAATTATCATGCTGCCACCCATGCTGCCCGTCAGTGTTGTGCCGGTCACGTCGCAACTCGACCCGGCACGCCAGAAGCCGGATATTCCGCCGGTGGTGCCCGTTCAAGCGGGCTCCAACGAGAGCACGATCGACCTGAAAAAAGGCGATGCCGAGCAATCGACCTTTCTGTTGCGCGAAGAGCAGCGGCGCCAGCAGGAGCAACAGAAGCGTCGGCGCGAAGCTGACGACGACGAGCAGCAGCATTTGCCGATTCCCGGCGACTTGCTCAACGCTGATAACACCGTGCCCGTGGCGCCGCTGATCGAAGACGCGCCGCGCCAGGGCCTGTGGGTGGATATCGAGGTTTAACCCTTCAGTTCGCGCAAGGCCTTCACCAGCCACTCAATCTCGTCATCGGTGTTAAGCGGGCTGACGGAGATGCGCGCAACGCTGCTCAACCCACGCGCTTGCATGTCCAGCGGGGTGTAGGCCACGCCATTGGCGCCGATGTTGATGCGCTTTAACCCCAGGCGTTGCTTGAGTTCAAAACTATCCCAGCCGGCCAGGTTGAACGCGATCAAGCCTGAATGCGTGTTGCCCAAGTCGTGCAAGCTGATCCCCGGTATCTGACGCAGTGCTTCGCGGATTCGCGCGCTGGTCTGCAAGACTCTTTGCCATACCCGCTCAATCCCCAGTTGATTGATCTCGTGCAACGCATTGCCCAGGCCGGCCAGCAGGGCGAAGGACACTTCGCTGGTTTCAAAGCGTCGCGCGTCGTTGCGCAGGTCGAAGCCTTCGGCGGTCCAGGGCGCTGAAAACACGTCGCGTTGGGCCGGGTTCAGGTGCGGGAGAAACTCCGGCCGGATGTACAGCAGTGCGGTACCGCGAGGCCCGCGCAGGTGTTTGCGGCCGGCGGACTTGAGCACATCGCACTGCAACGCTTGCACATCCACCGGCAGTTGGCCGACGGCTTGGCCCGCGTCGATGAAGTAGGGAATGGCATGCCGCCTGGCCACATCGCCGATGGCCTGGGCTGGGTTGATCAAACCACCGTTGGCCGGCAGCCAGGTGAGGTCGATCAGCTTCACCCTGGCATCGAGCATCGCCTCCAGTGCCACCGGGCAGGCGGCGCCGCTGGCATCGCACGGGATGACCTCCACCCGCGCCCCGGCTTGAACGGCCAGTTCCATGCTCGCCAGGTTGCCGCCCCATTCGTGGCGCCCCACCAGAATTCGATCGCCCGGCTGCCACGGCCCCAGCGCCTGGAAGGCCATGCTCCAGGCCGTGGAGCCACTGCTGGCGAAGGCAATCGCTGAGGCGGGCGCATTGAGCAGTTGCCCGGCGGCGCGGCGGGCCTTTTCCACTAAGACGGCACCTTGTTCGCCGGCCTCCATCGGGCCGTCGCGGGCTTCGCGTTGCAACTGTTCGATGATGGCGTCGAGCGTCGCCTGACTGGGCAAGGACGCCCCGGCGTGATTGAAGTGCACGATGCCGGATTGGCAACCGGGCGTGGCATCCCGCAAGTGCTGCACTTGCAGCGGGCTCATGGCTGCAGCTCGAAAATGGCATCCACCTCCACGGCGACGCCAGCCGGCAAGCTGTTGACGCCTACGGCAGTGCGAACGTGTCGACCCTTGTCGCCGAGGGCGTTGACCAGCAGGTTCGAGGCGCCATTGGCGACCACGCTCTGGCGCTGGAAATCGGCGCTGCTGGCAATGAACACACCCAGACGCAGGATACGCACCACCCGCGACAGGTCATCGCCCAGCGCATCGCTTAGTTGCCCCAGCAGGCCCAGCGCCGCCAGTTCTGCCGCTTGGGCGCCGTCTTCGTCGCTGAGGGAGTCACCCAGGCGGCCAAGGTAGGCGGGTTTGCCATCGAGCAGGGGAATTTGCCCGGAGATGAACAGTTGATGCTGGCTGCTCACATGATTGATGTAGTTGGCCGCGGGTTGGCTGGGCGTGGGCAGTGTCAGGCCAAGGGCGTGTACGCGCTGGCGGATGGAGTCGGTCATGGTGAAACCCTCTGGTGTCAGAAGGTTCCAGCATGTTGGCGGTGGCGAGGGGCGACAAACGGATAGATCTCACTCGACGTATCGAAAAAACTCACGCGTCGGCGCACGCTTGTTTTAGCCACTGGCTGAAGCATTCAGCCGCCTCACTGAGCGGGCCCTGGGGGGCGATCAGCCAATAGCCGATGTCGCTGTGATAGGGCGGCCAGTCAAAAGCCTCCACCAGGCTGCCGTCCTGGAGCCTGCGTTCGATCAGGCGATGGCGGCCCATGGCGATCCCCTGGCCGGCCACGGTCGCTTCGACCACGATGTTGTAGTCATGCAGCATCACGCGGGGGTGGCGCTCGAGGTTGACTTGGTAATGGGCCGACCAATCGGTCCACTCGAAAGGGCGGTGCGAAGTTGCCATCAACAGCGGGCCACTGGCGACCTGCCGGGCTTTGAACGCGGGGCTGCACACCGGTGACAGGGTTTCGGCCATCAGGCGCGTAGCGTGCACGTCGGGCCAGTCGCCCTTGCCGTAGCGGATGGCCAGGTCAACCTCGGCCGTGGCGACATTGGCCAATTGAATCGCGGGCAGCATCTCCACCTGGATATGCGGGTAGCGCTGTAGAAACTCGGCCAGGCGCGGCGCCAGCCACAGCGTGGCAAAGGACGCCAGCAAGCCGATACGCAACACATTGGCGCTGGGCGCACCCCGTTGGTTGCGCGTCGCAGCGGCGATGGCGTCGAGGGCAGGGCGGATCTGCTCGTAGTACGCTTGCCCGGCCAACGTCAGGTCAATCGCACGGGTTCGCCGGATAAACAGCGGCTTGCCCAAGTGGTGTTCGAGCTTATGCACCTGGTGGCTCAGCGCACTTTGGGTCACCGACAACTCGTTGGCCGCCTTGATAAAACTCAAGTGCCGCGCCACGGCTTCGAAGGCGCGCAGGGCCAACAGTGGCGGAAGGTCGTTGTGCAAGGCCACCTGGATGCGCCTCCTGGGCAGGGTAGAAAGTGCCGATTCTGGTCGATGGCCTGCATTTTGTCGCCCGCTTAATTGCCGTCGGGCGAGGCAGGCCGCATTATTGAGGCATTACCGCCACGACGTAAGCCAAGCCATGAGTGATGACGACAAGCTGATCGACCTGAACGCCGAACGCGCCAAGCGCGTGCACGACCTCAATGACAAACGCCTGAATGAAGTGCGCCAAGCCTTCGAACAAGCCATGCCCCTGGGCAAACCCAAGAAAAAGCCCAAGAACAAGCCGAAAAAGCGTTGAAACGCCCTGCATCCGTTGATGCAGGTCAGTTATTCCCCTTCTTTACGCCCCGTTGTGGGCGACATTGATCCTGGTCAATTTCCCACCGCGCCTTCTCCATTAACTTAGCCCTATCGCAACAGGGCAAGTGCAGGAGGCCGGTCATGTTTTTCGATAATGTGGTTTTTGCCGGAGTGCTGACTGTTAGCCTCATGGTGCTGTTTTTTGTAGGGTTTGGATTTTTTATCTGGAAAGACGCGAACAAGCGTAAAAAACCTTAAGTTTTTCCGGGTTACATGAGCACGCAAGGCATTTTGGGCGACTTCGGTCGCCCTTTTTTTTGGCTGTCAATTGATGGATGAAGAGCCCTCGCCACAGGTCCAGCGTCGTAGCGACGTTGTGAAGATACCTATGCGCATCGCAGGCAAGCCCCACATTTGTCATGCGCTGCTCGAACTGGCGTAGAACCTGCATCCCACGCCCCATTCGCCGGTTTCCTGTCACCGGCTTCTGGAGGATTAGGATGCGTAGTCTGGTTTTGCTGCTGGCGTCATTGGCCCTGGGCGGTTGCATGACCGTCAGCGATATGGCCGAAGGCACCCGCTATCAGATGAGCGATGCCGGGCTGCTCGACCACAGCGATACGCGGCGTACTGCCTCGGTGCGCATACAGCCGGACTCCTTTGTGTTTATCGCCCAAGGCGCCTTCGTGCCGCCGGGCAGCGCTTACCCGCGGCCCAATGTGGTGGCCGAGGAAGCATTCAATGGCTTCGTCGAATATTTCCCCATGGTGCGTCGCGCCCGTCAGCCGGAAGGGCTGGAACAGGCCATGGCCGAAGCCCGCGACGCCGGTGCTCACTACCTGCTGTATTGCCGCTTTGCGGCAGCCGATGACCGTATCGGCAACGCCGACGAGTGGACCGACCAACAAGCTCTGGACCGCCTTGGCCTGGACAGCGGGGTGATCCAAGTCATGTTGATCGAGACCAGCACCCAGTATTTGATTGATACTGCACGTATTCGCAGTCGTGGCGGTTTACTGACGTTCCACGATACATCGCCACAAGATTTGATTGCCCGTCCCCTGGCGCAATATGCCCGCGGTTTGCTGGGTATGAGCAATCAGTAAACAGAGGAGCCCGTCATGACCGATTCCGCCAAGGCCAATGATTTATTGGCCCAACTGCCCAAGGGCAAGGGGCCGGCACCGGTGCATCTGTGGAACCCGGCTTTCTGCGGCAATATCGACATGCGCATCGCCCGCGACGGCACCTGGTTTTATCAGGGCACGCCCATCGGGCGAAAGCCGATGGTCAAGCTGTTCTCCAACATCATCCGCCGCGATGGCGATGATTATTTTCTGGTGACACCCGTGGAGAAGGTCGGCATCCGCGTCGATGATGCGCCCTTTGTCGCCGTGACCCTGGACGTGCAAGGGCATGGTGAAAGCCAGGTACTGCGCTTTACCACCAACGTCGACGAACAGGTTGAAGCAGGCCTCGAACACCCGCTGCGGGTGGTGATCGACCCCGTCACCCAGGAACCCGCGCCCTACGTGCGCGTTCGCACCAATCTTGAAGCCCTCGTGCATCGCAACGCTTTTTACCAGTTGGTGGAGCTGGCCGTGAGCCGTCCGATCAACGGTCAGAACTGGCTTGGCGTCTGGAGCGGCGGGGAGTTTTTCCCCATCGGCCTGGAGCCCTGAGGCGGTTTTTGTCTTCAGCCTGAAATAATCCTCTTGCGGTAAACGCGCGCTTTCGGTTATCAATTTGTACATGATTAGACATGTTCGATTTGATAAGAAAAAACGCGTCGTCGACGAACTCATCCGCCGTATCGAGGTTGGGGTCATGGCCGACGGCTTCCTGTTGCCGGGCGAGCATCAACTGGCCGAGGAGTTTGCGGTCAGCCGCGGTACGCTGCGCGAGGCGCTGGCCGAGCTCAAGCGTCGCAACTACATCGCCACCCAGAGTGGGGTCGGCTCGATTGTCACCTTTGACGGCATGGTGTTGGACCAACGCAGCGGTTGGGCCCAGGCCTTGGCCGATACGGGCGCCCAGGTAAGCACCGACATCCTGCGTTTCGAGGCCGTCACGCGCCCGGATCTGTTCAGCCGTTTCGGCACCGACCAGTTCATTACCCTCGACCGCCTGCGGCGCACCGCAGACGGCACAGCGGTGTCTTTGGAGCGCTCGTTGATGCCGGCCGTTGGCGACCTGGAAAGCCTGCCGCGCATTGGCCTGATCGACAACTCCTTGACCATCACCCTGGCCGCCTACGGCTACGTCGGGGCCGACGGCGATCAGTGGATCGGTGCCGAACCCCTGAGTGATGAAGATGCCGAATTACTCGGGCGCCCCAGCGGCACGGTATTTCTCAAGGCTTCGCGCACCACCTACGATCGTCGCGAGCGTTTCATGGAGCATGTCGAAAGCCTGCTCGACCCGCTGCACTTTCGCCTGCATCTGCAGTTTGGAGCGTCGAAATGACCCGCGAAAATCGCGCGCTGGGCGCCTTTTATGGCCTGGCCCTGGGCGATGCCTTGGGCATGCCCACCCAATCCTTGAGCCGCGAGCAGGTACAGAAGCGCTTCGGTGCCATCACCGCCCTGGAAGACGCCGACGCCGACCAGCCCATTGCACCGAACATGCCTGCCGGCTCCATCACTGATGACACCGAGCAAGCCATCCTGGTCGCCGAGTTACTGGTGCAAGGCCAGGGCCAGATCGAGCCCACCGTGCTTGCCCAACGCCTGATCGATTGGGAAGCGGAGATGCGCGCCAAGGGCTCCCAGGACTTGCTCGGGCCGTCCACCAAACGCGCGATCGACATGATCCTCGCCGGCCATACCCCGGAAGAATCCGGGCGCTACGGCACCACCAATGGCGCGGCCATGCGCATCACCCCGGTGGGCATCGCCGCCGATGTCAGTGACCCGATGCGGTTTATCCAGGCAGTGATCCAGGCGTGCCAGGTCACCCATAACACCAGCCTGGGCATTTCCAGCGCTGCGGCCGTGGCGGCAGTGGTCTCGGCTGGCATCAATGGCGTGGACCTGGGGGAAGCCCTGAATATCGGCACTCAGATTGCCCGACAGGCCGAAAGCCATGGTCACTGGATCGCGGGCGGGCGCATTTCTACCCGCATCAGTTGGGCTCGCACTCTAAGCGTCGGCAGCGGCGATAAAGCGTTGTTTGCCGACCTGCTCTACGAGTTGATTGGTACTTCGGTGGCTTCCCAGGAATCGGTAGTGGTCTCGTTTGCCCTGGCCCAGCAAGTGGCCTCGGGTGATATGAATGCCTTCGAAGCCCTGTGCCTGGCCGCCAGCCTGGGCGGCGACACCGACACCATTGCCGCGATCCTCGGCGCCATGCTGGGGGCGTGCCTGGGCATGCAATGCTGGCCTGAGGTGATGGTTGAACAGGTCAAGCGGGTCAATGGCCTGGACTTGCAGCCGCTGGTCCAGGGGGTATTGGCCTTGCGATAAACACGGAACTAACTGTGGGAGCTGGCTTGCCTGCGATAGCGGTTTTCCAGTGGCTGCGGGGCTGGTTGACCCACCGCAATCGCAGGCAAGCCAGCTCCCACATTAAAAAGCGTTGGGTCAGGAAGACCGGATAAAGATTCGACTCGCTGCCACAACCACAACAATACAGGCACCAGGAGCACCCTTTCATGAGCAGCCCTTCTTCCGGCCAAAGCGCTGGGCAATTGGAAACACGCGGCATCGAGCCGGTCCCGGAAGGTGAGTGCAACGGCCATCCGCTGCAACTGTTCTGGGTATGGTTCGCCGCCAATATCAGCATCCTCGGTTTGCCCCTCGGCGCGACGCTGGTGGCGTTTCGTGGCCTGGCCATCTGGCAGGCGATCATCGTCGCGATCCTCGGCGCCGCGGGCTCCTTCGCCGTGGTGGGCATCATCTCCATCGCCGGCCGCCGTGGTCGCGCGCCCAGCCTGACCTTGTCCCGCGCCATCTTCGGCGTGCGCGGCAATATCGGCCCGACATTGGTGTCGCTGATGTCCCGCCTGGGTTGGGAAACCGTCAACACCACCACCGCAGCCTTCGTGTTGTTGTCGTTGAGCTCCATCCTGTTCGGCTCGGCAGTGGAGGCCAAGAGCGCGCCGCTGCTCACCCTGATCTTCATTGCCATCTTCGTGCTGCTGACCCTGGCCGTATCGGGCCTGGGCCACGCCACGTTGCTGGTGATCCAGAAGTGGGCGACCTACGTCTTCGGCGGCTTGAACATTCTGGTGGGCGGCTTTCTGTGCGCCACCATCGACTGGAGCGCGGTGTTCAACGCCACCCCGGCGCCGTTGAGCGCGATGATCATTGGCGTGGGCACCATGGCTGCCGGTACCGGTATCGGTTGGGCCAACGCCGGTGCAGACATGTCGCGTTACCAGCACCGCAGCGTCAAGGCCGTGCGCCTGGTGGCCTCCGCCGCGTTTGGCGCAGGCATCCCGCTGGTGCTGTTGATCACCCTCGGCGGGCTGTTGTCGGTGGGCAACAATGACCTGGCGTCGGCCACCGACCCCATCATCGCGATCCGCGACATGCTGCCCACCTGGATGGCCGTGCCGTACCTGATCACCGCGTTCGGCGGGCTGTTGCTGTCGAATAACCTGTCGGTGTATTCGGCCGGTCTTACTACCTTGACCTTGGGCTTGAAGGTCAAACGCGTGCATGCGGTGATCGTCGATATCGTCGCGATCTTTGCCGGCTCCATCTACTTCATGCTGATCGCCGACAGCTTCTATGGCCCGTTCATTACCTTCATTTCGCTGCTGGCGGTGCCGATCACGGCGTGGGTCGGGATCTTCGTGGTCGACTTGATTCACCGGCATTACTACAGCCCCACCGACCTGCTGGACGTCAGCCCCAGCAGTGCCTACTGGTATCGCGGCGGCGTGGAGTGGCGTGCATTTGGCGCCTGGGCGGTAGCCATTGTGCTGGGTTTCAGCTTCACCACTATCGGCACCACCGCCGAAAACATCTGGTTTGCCGGGCCGTTGTCTGACTCCTGGCTAGGCCATAACGGCCTGGGCTGGATCGTGACCTTCCTGGTGGCGGGCGGCATATATGCAGTATTGGGCGGTGCGTCTGACCGTCGTCCGGCTTTAGTCGAGAGCGCCAATGTCTAGATTGCTGCATAGCGGCCAGGTCATTGTCGACCTGGTCATGGGCCTCGACACCCTGCCGGCAAGCGGCGGTGACGTGCTGGCCAACTCCGCCAGTTTCCAAGTCGGTGGCGGTTTCAATGTAATGGCTGCGGCGCGGCGCAATGGGTTGCCGGTGGTTTACCTGGGCCGCCATGGCGAGGGGCGCTTTGGCGAGCTGGCGCGTGCCGCGATGCAGGCCGAGCGTATTGAAATGGCCTTGGCGGCCAGCGCTGGCAAAGATACCGGCTTGTGCGTGTCGCTGACTGAAGCGAGCACCGAACGCACCTTCATCTCCCATCTTGGCGCCGAGGGTGAACTGAGCGCCGACGATTTGGCTCAGATCGTCCCGCGTGTCGATGACTACGTATACGTCAGTGGCTACAGCTTGCTGCTTGAAGGTAAGGCGCAGCCGTTGCTCGACTGGCTGCTGGCGCTGCCGCGAGAGATCGTGGTGGTGTTCGACCCAGGCCCGCTGGTCAAGGCGCCGGACTCCGCGTTGATGCGCGCGTTGTTACCGCGTATCGACATCTGGACCAGCAATGGCCCTGAAGCGTTGGCGTTTACCGGGGCGACGGATATTAATCAGGCGCTGCCCATGCTCAATCAGCACATGCAGGCACTGCTGGTGGTGCGCGATGGACCAAATGGCTGCTGGGTAGGGCGTGGGGCGCAGACCGAGCATGTACCAGGCTTCAAGGTTCACGCCGTGGACAGCAATGGCGCGGGGGATGCACATGCTGGCGTATTTATTGCTGGGTTGGCAAAGGGCTTGAACCCGGCTGAGGCAGCGCGTCGAGCGAACGCAGCGGCGGCATTGGCGGTAACCCGCTGGGGGCCAGCGACCTCGCCTGGCACTGCTGAGGTCGATGCATTAGTGACGTAATAAACGAGGCCCAAAAATGTGGGAGCGGGCTTGCTCGCGAATGCGGTGTGTCAGTTAAAGCATATGCTGACTGATACACCGCCTTCGCGAGCAAGCCCGCCCCCACAAGGGGTTCTGGGTTTAGCCTGCTTTTTTCAGGGCTTGGATCAACTCATCTTTGCGCATGGTTGAGCGTCCTGAAATATTCTTTTCTCGCGCTTCTTTCATCAAGCTTTCCTTGGTCTGCGTACCCAATGAAACGCGACTGCTGCGCGGGTGGCCTTCACGGCTGGCAGCGGCACGCTTGGCTGATTCCTGCCGGTCCTGGGCCTTCTTGGCCGGTGCTTTGCGCCTGCCTGAGCCGCCGGTTCTCTCACCACCGCCAGACTGTTTGTTCACGGTGGCCCAGGCACGGGCTTCGGCTTCATCCTTGGGCAACCCTTTGTGCTCATAACTGTCTTCGATATGAGCGGCCTTGCGTTTCTGTTCGTCGGTGTATTTGGCTTTGCTTCCACGAGGCATCGCTAAAACTCCTTCTGGCCCCAGTCGCGGGGCCAGGCCAGAAATGGATTACTGAGTACTTTGGGCGTCGAGCTTGCGTGCCTCATCCACACCAGAGGCGGTGAGTTTGATCGGCAGGTTCAACGCGTATTCGCCAGCGTCGTCGGTGGTCACATGCCCATCCTTGATCAGCCCGCGGTCCTGCAGGAACGCCAAGACACTGGCGACCTCTTTTTCACCGCGGTAATTGTCCAGCACCTCCTTGCCCAAGCCTTGCGGGTGAGCGTGCAGCAGGCGGGTGAGGACTTCTTTTTCAAGGTTTCTATCGACGTTCATGCGTACCTCTTCACGGGGAAATGGTCGGGTGTTGGTCGTAGCAAGGGGGCATCAAGGCGCGGGTTGTTTCTGCGCGCCGGGGATGTTCGAGTCGTCGCCCTTGTTGATCTTCGGCTCATTGTTGCTCGTGCCAGGGCCCATCTTGCCGTTGCCCACGGCCGCCGGTGCCTGGCGCTGGGTGTCGTTGCCTTTGGTGCGCGGGTCGGCGCTGTTGTCGATGATCGCGCCACCGTTGGTGTCCATGCCGGTGCCCATGGATTTTTGCGACTCGGTGGTGGCGTCCGGCGTTGGATCGGTGGGGCCGGTGGTCGAGTTGGCCGCGAAGGCGCTCAGGGACGCGGCAGACAACAGGCCAGTGAGGGCGAGGGCAGCAAATTTGGAATTTTTCATCAGGGTGTCTCCATATGATTAATGTCCTTACCCTGTATTGGTCTGCCCGCGATTGTTGATCGTGCCGGGAGGGCGACGAACGGTATCAGCTCACCTGTATCACTTTGTGTGCCGATACTCGGCGCGCTATCAAGCGTGCCACTGTGATCGCCCAGTTGAGGGCCGCGATCACCAGTACGCTCAGCATCATTGTCGCAAGGCCGAAGTCGACGATGATCTTGCCTGCGAGCCAGGGAAACCCGAAGACGCCGATAAAGTACGCCAGGCTGAACAACAACAACGCCTGGGAAGTGGTGCCGCTGGGCGCTTCGTTGGCCACCAGGCCGTTGATCACTGAATACGTCAGGCCATACCCGATCCCTAGCGTGGCGGCGGCGAGCACATAACTGAGGTTACCGCTGACACCAAACGCGAACAGCGCGATCGCGCCGAACATCACCCCCGATAACACACAGGCAGCCTGGTACGCATCGCGCTTGACCACGAAGCCTGCGATCAGCAAGCGGCTGGTGATTGCTGCTGTCAGGAAGCCCGCGAAGAACAGTGAATAGTCGAGCTTATGAGCCACGGCATAACTGGTCTGGAACGAAGACAGCCCCCCGAATACGCAGCCACCCAGGCCGACCATCAGGATGGCGAACGCCGCCTTGGAAGACAGTACGCGGCGGCTTGCACGCCAGGAAATCCTGGAGGTCGGTACATTAGCGTGCTGTCTCAACCGGGAGCCCATGCGCCAGAACATCACCACCCCGGCGAGGCTGGCGAGCCCGGCGATATAGAACGCGGTGGTCAGGGGCAGGTCCAGCGCAGTGGCGGCGCGTCCCAGCAAAGGGCCGGAACCTATGCCGCTCAACATACTGCCCGAGAGCAAGGCGAAATATTTGGCCCGCTGGCGCGGTTCCACTAGCAGCGTCACGATGATTGGGCCCAGGGTATAGAACACGCCCCAGCCCAAGCCAAGGGACAATCCAAACAGCATCAAGCCCTGGCCAAACCCCGGCGTCAGGGCAAACCCCAGGCAGGCCACCACCAACAATAGGCCGGTGCTCGCAATTGCTCGCGCTGCGCCCAGCGCATCAGCCAAGTGCCCGGAAAACACCACCGCCACAAAAGTGCTGAGCATCGCCGTGGCAATGACACTGCCCGCGTCGTGTTCATTACCGCCACGGGCATGGATCAGCAGTGACAACAAAAAGGTCGAGCCGTAAGACAGCGACAACAGGAAGCTGGCGAGGCAGAACAGCGCGAATGTCTTCGTGCCCACGGGTGGCGTGGCGTGCATGTGCAGGTCTCTGATCGTTGGATTTAGGCCCATTGTTTACCATGGGCGTGCGCAGGCTTTGTTCTGTGGTTGCCGATGCTTGCATCACCCCGCACCGGAGTGAAACGCGCTCGTGGCATCAATTGCACTGCAAACGGCAATCAAACCGTCTTAGTATGTGGCCTTTGAATTTGCCCAAGGCTCGCCCATGACCATCGAGATTCGCCCCGCCGTGCCCAGCGATGCTGCGCAGATCCTGACCTTTATCACTGAACTGGCCGAGTACGAGAAAGCCCGGCATGAAGTGATCGCCAGCGTGGTGGATATCGAACGCAGCCTGTTCAGCGAAGGCGCCACGGCCCATGGCCTGATCTGCTTGCGCGACGGCTTGCCGATTGGCTTTGCGGTGTTCTTTTTCAGCTACTCGACCTGGCTGGGCAGTAACTGCCTGTACCTGGAAGACCTGTACATCAACCCGGAGCAACGCGGCGGCGGGGCGGGCAAGAAGTTGCTGCGTCACCTGGCCAAGATCGCCTGCGACAACGGTTGCGGGCGCTTTGAATGGAGCGTGCTGGACTGGAACGAGCCCGCGATTGCCTTCTACAAATCCATCGGCGCCCAGCCTCAGGAAGAGTGGGTGCGCTATCGCATGGAAGGCGATGCCCTGCGCGACTTCGCCCTGGGCTGAAGCCGCATTTCTATAGGCACCAAAGATCGAATGTGTGCGGGCTTGCTCGCGAATGCGGTGTGTCAGTCAGCACATGCTTTAACTGACACACCGCATTCGCGAGCAAGCCCGCTCCCACATTTTTTTAAGCTTTGTCCATTATATGGGATGATAATTTATATATTGAGATATTTCAGGCGATGGGTTTATAGTCGCCAGCATCAGCACTCACTACTAAAAATAAAAAGGTGAAGCGATGCAGGCACAACCGTTGTCCCTACCCGCCGTGCCCGAGCCCACTTACGGCGAGCGGCTGAAGAACAAGGTGGTGATCATCACCGGCGCCGCCCAAGGCATTGGCGAAGCCATCGTTGCCTGTTTCCAGGCCCAGCAGGCGCGGTTGATCATTGCCGATATCCAGGGCGAAAAAGTCGAGAAAGTCGCCGCTCATTGGCGCGAACGCGGCGCGCAGATTTACGCCCAACCGGTTGATATCACTTCCAAGGATCAATGGCAGGCACTGGTCAACCTGGCCATCGAGCGCTTTGGCCGCGTGGATGTGCTGGTCAACTGTGCCGGCGTCAATGTGTTCCGTGACCCGCTGCAAATGAGCGACGAGGACTGGCGCCGCTGTTTCGCCATCGACCTCGACGGCGCCTGGTACGGCTGCCGTTCGGTGTTGCCGCACATGATCGAGCAGGGCATCGGCAACATCATCAATATCGCGTCCACCCATTCCAGCCACATCATTCCCGGTTGTTTTCCTTACCCTGTCGCCAAGCACGGCCTGCTCGGCCTCACCCGTGCCCTGGGCATCGAGTACGCGCCCAAAGGCATCCGCGTGAATGCCATCGCCCCCGGCTATATCGAAACCCAGCTCAACGTCGATTACTGGAACGGTTTCCCAGACCCCCACGCCGAACGCCAGCGCGCGTTCGACCTGCACCCGCCCAAACGCATTGGCCAGCCCATCGAAGTGGCCATGACGGCTCTGTTCCTGGCGACCGATGAGGCGCCTTTTATCAATGCCACTTGCCTGACGATCGATGGCGGGCGGTCTGTGATGTACCACGACTAAAGCGTTTTTCAATAACAAGAAGGAGGTGGTCCATGTTCAAGCAAACACTCGGTGCCGTGGCACTGGCGATGGCGTTCAGCGGCTGGGTATCGGCTGAAGAAGTGAAGATTGGTTTCCTGGTCAAACAGGCCGAGGAACCCTGGTTTCAAACGGAGTGGGCATTCGCGGAGAAAGCCGGCAAGGAGCATGGTTTCACCGTGATCAAGATCGCCGTGCCCGATGGCGAAAAGACCTTGTCGGCCATCGACAGCCTGGCTGCCAACGGCGCGAAAGGCTTTGTGATCTGCCCGCCAGACGTGTCCCTGGGCCCGGCCATCGTTGCCAAGGCCAAGGTCAACGATTTGAAAGTAATGGCCGTGGATGATCGCTTTGTCGATGCCAAGGGCAACTTCATGGAAGACGTGCCGTACCTGGGCATGGCCGCATTTGAAGTCGGCCAGAAGCAGGGCGCCGCCATGGCCGCCGAAGCGAAAAAACGCGGTTGGGACTGGAAGGACACCTACGCCGTGATCAACACCTTCAACGAACTCGACACCGGCAAGAAGCGCACTGACGGCTCGATCAAATCCCTGGAGGAGGCCGGTATTCCCAAGGATCACATCCTCACCGCTGCGCTGAAAACCCTCGACGTGCCCGGCAGTATGGACGCCACCAACTCGGCCTTGGTCAAGCTGCCGAGCGGGGCGAAGAACCTGATCATCGGCGGCATGAACGACAACACCGTGCTCGGCGGCGTGCGCGCCACTGAGAGCGCCGGCTTCAAGGCCGCCCACGTGATCGGCATCGGCATCAATGGCACTGACGCCATCGGCGAATTGAAGAAAGCCGACAGTGGCTTCTTCGGCTCCATGCTGCCCAGCCCGCATATCGAGGGCTATAACACCGCGCTGGCGATGTACGAGTGGGTCACCACCGGCAAGGAGCCGGCCAAATACACCGCCATGGACGAAGTGACCTTGATCACCCGCGCCAATTTCCAGGAAGAACTGACCAAGATCGGCCTGTGGAAATGAGCGGCGCGGCTCTGCGTTTCAATGGCATCGGCAAGGAGTTTCCCGGTGTGAAAGCCCTGGCGCAGATCAGCTTTGAAGCGCGGCCGCACTCGGTGCACGCGCTGATGGGCGAGAACGGCGCCGGCAAGTCGACCCTGCTGAAGATCCTCGGCGGCGCCTACATTCCGTCCAGCGGTACGGTACAGATCGGCGCGCAAACCATGGCCTTCAAATGCGCCGCCGATAGCATCGCCAGCGGTGTGGCGGTGATTCACCAAGAGCTGCACCTGGTGCCGGAAATGAGCGTGGCCGAGAACCTGTTCCTCGGGCATTTGCCCACGCGCTTTGGCGTGGTCAACCGGGGCCTGCTGCGCAAGCAGGCCCTGGCCTGCCTCAAGGGCCTGGCCGATGAAATCGACCCCGACGAGAAACTGGGGCGCCTGTCCCTGGGCCAGCGTCAGCTGGTGGAAATCGCCAAGGCGCTGTCTCGTGGCGCCAACGTGATTGCCTTTGATGAACCCACCAGCAGTTTATCGGCGCGGGAAATCGACCGCTTGATGGCGATCATCGCGCGCCTGCGCGACGAGGGCAAAGTGGTGCTCTATGTGTCGCACCGTATGGAAGAGGTGTTCCGTATTTGCGATGCGGTGACGGTGTTCAAGGACGGTCGCTATGTGCGCACGTTCGAGGACATGAGCACGCTGACCCACGATCAACTGGTGACCTGCATGGTCGGTCGCGATATCCAGGATATCTACGATTACCGCCCGCGCGAACAGGGCGAAGTGGCGCTCAAGGTGGACGGCTTGCTCGGTCCGGGCCTGCGTGAACCCATCAGTTTCCAGGTGCGCAAGGGCGAGATCCTGGGCCTGTTCGGGCTGGTAGGCGCGGGGCGTACCGAGCTGTTTCGCCTGCTCAGTGGTTTAGAGCGCGCCAGTGCCGGCAGCCTGGAACTCTGTGGTGAGCCGTTGCAGTTGCGCTCACCCCGCGACGCCATCGCCGCTGGCGTGCTGCTGTGCCCGGAAGACCGCAAGAAGGAAGGCATCATCCCGCTGTCCAGCGTGGCGGAAAATATCAACATCAGCGCCCGTAGCGCCCACGCCTCGTTCGGCTGGCTGCTGCGCGACGGCTGGGAGAAGGGCAACGCCGAGCGGCAGATCCAGGCCATGAAGGTCAAGACGCCGAACGCCGAGCAGAAAATCCTCTACCTGTCCGGCGGCAACCAGCAGAAAGCCATCCTTGGCCGCTGGTTGTCGATGCCCATGAAGGTGTTGCTGCTCGACGAACCTACTCGCGGTATCGATATCGGCGCCAAGTCGGAGATCTACCAGATCATCCATAACCTGGCGGCCAGCGGCATCGCGGTGATTGTGGTGTCCAGCGACCTGATGGAGGTGATGGGCATCTCTGACCGTATCCTGGTGATGAGTGAAGGCGCCTTGACCGGTGAGTTGCCCCGCGCCCAAGCGGATGAAGCGCGCCTGCTGCAACAGGCGCTGCCACAGTCGCGGGCTTGAACAAGAACAAGAGGGTTTGGCTATGTCTGAGGTAAAAACTGCAAAGGGCTTCTGGCCGGGTTTCAATCAGCGCAAATTTCTCGATGACTGGGTGATGCTGTTGGCGGCGCTGGGCATCTTTGTGCTCAGCGCGGTGTTCATCGACAACTTCCTGTCGCCGCTGAACATGCGCGGTCTGGGCCTGGCGATTTCCACCGTGGGCATCGCCGCGTGCACCATGCTGTTCTGCCTGGCGTCGGGGCACTTCGACTTGTCGGTGGGTTCGGTGATCGCCTGTGCCGGGGTGGTGGCGGGCATTGTGATGCGTGACACCGACAGCGTGCTACTCGGCGTGTCGGCGGCCTTGGCCATGGGCCTGGTGGTCGGGCTGATCAACGGCATCGTGATTGCCAAGCTGCGCATCAACGCGTTGATTGCCACCCTGGCGACCATGCAGATCGTGCGCGGCCTGGCCTACATCTTCTCCAACGGCAAGGCGGTGGGGGTGATGAATGAAGGGTTCTTCGTATTCGGCAACGGCCTACTGCTGGGCGTGCCGGTGCCGATCATCATCACCGTGCTGTGCTTTGTGTTCTTTGGCTGGCTGCTCAATTACACCACCTACGGGCGCAACACCATGGCCATTGGTGGCAACCAGGAAGCCGCGTTGCTCGCGGGGGTGAATGTTGATCGCACCAAGATCATCATCTTTGCCGTGCACGGTTTGATCGGCGCATTGGCCGGGGTGATCCTCGCGTCACGCATGACCTCGGGCCAGCCGATGATTGGCCAGGGGTTCGAGCTGACGGTGATTTCGGCGTGCGTGCTGGGCGGGGTGTCGTTAAGCGGCGGCATCGGCATGATCCGCCACGTGATCGCTGGGGTGTTGATTCTGGCGATCATCGAGAACGCGATGAACCTGAAGAACATCGATACCTTTTACCAATATGTGATTCGTGGCTCGATCCTCTTGCTGGCCGTCATCATCGATCGCATGAAGCAACGCTAATGTTCGCCCTATGAACATCAAACTGTGGGAGCTGGCTTGCCTGCGATAGCGGTGTGTCAGCCAACCTATCTTTAACTGACCCACCGCCATCGCAGGCAAGCCAGCTCCCACATTGGATCTCCTGTGTTCAGGAGGGCGGTATTTGCCATAATGCCCCCGCTTTCATACTTATAGGCCCGATATGCAGGAAAACGCCCACACCCCCGTCAAAGACGCCGCCCCCACCGGCACCCAGACCCTGTTGCGCGGCCTGGGCGTGGTGCAAGCGGTGGCGGCTGGTGCGCGGGATCTCAAGGAGATCGCCCGGCGCATCGGCACCACGCGCAGCACCACGCACCGCCTGGCCAGTTGCCTGGTGGACGAGCGTTACCTGCGCGTGGTGCCCCAGGTCGGTTACCTGCTGGGCCCCAAGCTGATCGAGTTGGGGTTCCAGGCCCGTGAAGAGTTGCCTTTGGTGAACCTGGCAGTGCCGTACCTGGACGAGTTGTCGGCGTTGACCGGCGACACCATTCACCTGGCGATTCGTGAATACGACGAGGTGCTTTACCTGCACAAGAACCCCGGCCGCAACGGCCCGGAAATGCGCTCGCGGGTCGGCCATCGTATGCCGCTGGCGCGCACCGGTATCGGCAAGGCGTTGATGCTGGATGATTCGCCGCAGGAGTGGCAGCGCTTGTACGAGGCGAGCTTGCCGGCGGCGGGCAAGAGCCTGCAATGGCCGCAGCACCCGGAGCAATCCTGGGCGCAGTTCGAACAGCGCATGCATGAGTATGTCGAGGGTGGCTACGCGTTTGACCTTGAAGACAACGAGCCTTCGATCCGCTGCGTGGCGGCACCGGTGCGCGATGCCAGCGGGCGCATTGTCGCCGGCATCAGCATCGCCAGTACGGTGCCCTACATGCCGCTGGAGAAAATGGCCGAGCTGATCCCTGTGATCAAACAGGTCGCAGCCCGGCTGTCAGCGGAGTTGGGCGCCAAGGCCTGATCAGGCTTTGAGGCTCGCCATGTCGATGACAAAGCGGTACTTAACGTCACCGGCGATCATGCGCGTATAAGCCTCGTTGATCTGGCGAATGTCGAGCATCTCGATGTCGCAGGTAATGCCATGCTCGGCACAGAAATCCAGGACTTCCTGGGTTTCGGCAATGCCGCCGATCAGCGAACCGGCCAACACTTTACGGCCCAGCACCAGCTTGGCGGCGTTGACGGGCGGGTCCACCGGCTCGATCAGGCCGACCAGGATATGCACGCCGTCAAAGCGCAGCACATCGAGGTAGGGGTTCAGGTCGTGCTGCACCGGGATGGTGTCCAGCAGGAAGTCGAAGTGCCCGGCAGCAGCTTTCATCTGCTCGGCATCAGTGGACACGATCACATGGTCGGCGCCCTGGCGACGGCCTTCCTCAGCCTTGCTGGCCGAGCGGGTGAACAGCGTGACTTCGGCGCCCATGGCCTTGGCGAACTTGATGCCCATGTGGCCCAGGCCGCCCATGCCGAGGATCCCGACTTTATCGCCGGCCTTCACGCCGTAGTGCTTGAGGGGCGAGTAGGTGGTGATGCCTGCGCACAGGATCGGCGCAGCGCTGGCCAGGTCGAGCTTGGCCGGGATCTTCACCACAAAGTGCTCACTGACCACGATGCTGTCGGAGTAGCCGCCCATGGTGTTGCTGCCATCCACGCGGTCTGGCGTGGCGTAGGTCATGGTCGGGCCTTCGAGGCAATACTGCTCAAGGTCCGATTGGCAGGCTTCACAGTGGCGGCACGAGTCCACCATGCAGCCTACGCCCACCAAGTCGCCGACTTTATGCGCGGTGACGTTGGCGCCGACGGCGGTGACTTTGCCAACAATTTCGTGGCCTGGCATCAGCGGGTACACGGCGATGCCCCATTCGTTGCGCGCCTGGTGGATGTCGGAGTGGCACACGCCGCAGTAGAGAATCTCGATGGCCACGTCATCGACGCGCGGGCTGCGGCGTTCAAATGACATCGGGGCGAGGGGCGTGGTGGCCGACTGGGCGGCGTAACCGATGGCGGTGTACATAGTAAACCTCACAAAAGCTTGGACTGCAGAGGCGGCAAATTCTGCGCGCCGACCCCTGGTGCGAACATGGCAATTGCTCCGAGTCTCATGCCTATTCGTCCGGCAGTGCCTGAGGTTTGGATATATTGGCCGCCAGACCTGCGATGATGCTGTCATCCCTCATTCGCGAAGTTTTTTGCCATGCTGTTGACCCGCCATTTGGACGCCAATGCCACGCTGGTTGCCTTGATCGAAGGGCTCACGCCCCGCGACGGTTTTTCCCCGACTCACCTGCCCGGCGTGCAGGTGCTGCGCGCCAGTTGCGATGTGGCGCGTGGGCCGCAGATCTATGAGCCAAGCCTGATGTTCGTGGCCCAAGGCAGCAAAGTCGCCTACCTTGGCCCGCGCACACTGGAGTATGGCGCCGGGCATTACCTGATCCAGGCCATGCCGGTGCCGTTCGAATGCGAGACCTTTGCCATGGCCCCCGAGGCGCCCCTGTATGGCGTCACGGTAGGCATCGACCGCGTGGTGTTGGGCGAGTTGGTGATTGCCATGGGCATGCAGGCCGGGCCGCCGCCGACCGCGCAGACCTTGGAGTCGATGAGTTCGGTGGTGCTGGACGATGCGATGCGCGGCTGCGTCGAGCGGTTGTTGCAGTGCCTGCACGATCCGCTGGAAAGCCGGATCATGGGGCCTGCGCGGGTGCGCGAATTGTTGTTCACCGCCTTGCGTGGGCCTCAGGCGGATGTGTTGCGTGCGCTGGTGGAACAACAGGGGCAGTTTTCGCGCATCGCCACCTCATTGAATCACCTGCATGCCCATTACGCCGAGCCGCTGAATATCGAGACCTTGGCCGGATTTGCGCACATGAGTGCCTCGACCTTTCATGAGCATTTCAAACGCTGCACCTTGTTGTCACCGGTGCAGTACCTCAAGCGCTTGCGGTTATTGAAGGCCCAACAGTTGCTGCTGGTGGAGGGCATGAGCGTGGCGCAGGCGGCGCACAAGGTGGGATACCAGAGTACGTCGCAGTTCAGTCGGGAGTACAAACGCTACTTCCTGCGCAACCCAGGCGAAGAGCGGGCCGCCTGACTCCACGCGGTCATTGTGGGAGCTGGCTTGCCTGCGATGACGGCCTGCCAGCCGCCCCCTATCTACCTGACACCCCAACGATCCAACTTGTGGGAGCGGGCTTGCTCGCGAAGGCGGCCTGTCAGTCAACACAGTTGGATTGTGTGCATATTCATTGCTGCGGTAACGGCCGCTTAGGGTTCCGCCTGACGGCGGGTCACTTTGGAAAAGAGCCGGAATGCCGGCCCAGCCCAAAGTAACCAAAGGGCTCTTGCCCCACCACTCGGCACCTCGCCTAGGCTCGGTGTGCCCGTAATCCGCCAGTGATTTGGGGGGCCGCCGCCACGCGCCATCCATGGCGCGGGGCGGCTAAACCGGCATCCCTGCCGGTTTACCCCCCAAATCCCTGTCGAATTCCGGCCAGCGTGGTTTGACGGGGCGCCTAAGATCAAAAGCAGATCAAGATCAAGAGCGGCTCGCTTCGCATCGTGGTTACCGGTGGCTGCGGCGAACTACACAATTGTGTAGATACCTATGGCCATCGCAGGCAAGCCAGCTCCCACATTTTGATCGATATTGCCCACAAAAAAGGCCCCCGTCTCGGGAGCCTTTTTGGTTAAGCGAACGACTTACATATTCGGGTAAGTCGGCCCGCCCGCACCTTCCGGCGTTACCCAGGTGATGTTCTGCGAAGGGTCCTTGATGTCACAGGTCTTGCAGTGCACGCAGTTCTGGGCGTTGATCTGGAAGCGCTTCTCGCCGTCTTCCTTGGTCACCACTTCGTACACGCCAGCCGGGCAGTAGCGCTGCGCCGGTTCATCGTAGAGCGGCAGGTTGGTGCCGATCGGGATGCTTGGGTCCTTGAGCTTCAAGTGGCACGGCTGCTCTTCTTCGTGGTTGGTACCGGAGATGAACACCGAGCTCAGCTTGTCGAAGCTCAACTTGCCGTCGGGTTTGGGGTAGTCGATCTTCTGGCTGTCTTTGGCCAGCTTCAGGCAGGCGTAGTCCGGCTTGGTGTCGTGCAGGGTGAAAGGGATCTTGCCGCCGAAAATGTTCTGGTCGAGCCAGTTGAAACCGCCGCCGATGATTGCGCCGAACTTGTGCACGGCCGGGCCGAAATTACGGCTGGCGAACAGTTCTTCGTACAGCCAGCTGGCTTTGAAGCTGTCGACATAGGTGGTCAGTTCGTCGCCGCCTTCGGATTCGGCGAACAGGCGGTCGGCCACGGCGTCGGCGGCGAGCATGCCGGACTTCATCGCGGTGTGGCTGCCCTTGATCTTGGCGAAGTTCAGGGTGCCCAGGTCGCAACCGATCAGCGCGCCGCCCTTGAAGACCATCTTCGGCAGCGAGTTCAGGCCACCTTTGCAGATCGCACGGGCGCCGTAGCTGATGCGCTTGCCGCCTTCCAGGTACTGGGCCAGCACCGGGTGATGCTTGAGGCGCTGGAATTCATCGAACGGCGACAGGAAGGTGTTGCTGTAGGACAGATCGACGATCAGGCCGACCACCACCTGGTTGTTTTCCAGGTGATAGAGGAATGAGCCACCGGTGTTCTCGTTACCCATGATGTCCAGCGGCCAACCGGCGGTGTGCACCACCAGGCCCGGCTGGTGCTTGGCTGGGTCGATTTCCCAGATTTCCTTCAGGCCGATGCCGTAGTGCTGGGCGTCGGCGTCGCTGTCCAGGTTGAAGCGCTGGATCAGTTGCTTGCCGATGTGGCCGCGGCAACCTTCGGCGAACAGCGTGTACTTGCCACGCAGCTCCATGCCCGGGGTGTACAGGCCGTCTTTTGGCTTGCCTTCACGGTCAACGCCGAGGTCGCCAGTGATGATGCCACGCACCACGCCGTTCTCGTCGAACAGCGCTTCCTGGGCGGCGAAGCCTGGGTAGATTTCCACGCCCAGGTTCTCGGCCTGCTGGGCCAGCCAGCGGCACAGGTTGCCCAGGGAAATGATGTAGTTGCCCTCGTTGTGCATGGTCTTGGGCACAAAGAAGTCGGGCACCTTGGTGCAGGCTATCGGGCTGCGCAACACATAGATGTCGTCGCGCACCACCGGTGTGTTGAGCGGGGCGCCGAGTGCTTTCCAGTCCGGGAACAGTTCATTCAGGGCACGTGGTTCAAACACGGCACCGGAGAGGATGTGGGCGCCGACTTCGGAGCCTTTCTCGACCACGCAGACGCTGATTTCCTTACCGGCTTCGGCGGCCTTCTGCTTCAGTCGGCAGGCGGCAGACAGGCCCGCCGGGCCAGCGCCGACGATGACCACGTCGAATTCCATGTATTCGCGTTCCACAGGCTATCTCCTACTCAAGGCTCAACAGGCTTTTTTTTCTAATGGGTGGAGGTTCGGTGTGGTTCTGCGCGAAGGCAGCACCCACCTGTCTCTCTAGGTGGCGCATTATATATAGACCACTGACAGCGTCCAATACAAACGTTTGTTTGAATTGCCTGCAGCCTAGATAAATCAAAGCAACGGGGCTTATGACTGACCATTTTGCCGTATTGACCAGAATAGGCGTTCCGGTCAAGATACGGTCGGTTTTGCGCTTCCCGTAGGCAGACTGCAGGTTTCAAGAGCACGTCCAAAGACAGGCCGAAGGCAATAAAGGTGATGCGCACCCAAACGTTGGGGCGCAGTTTACACGCCGCGATAAAGAATGACCTCTCAGTCACCACTGACGAACGGTCGTCATTTCCCGTGTGCAAGGCCACTGCCGAGGTCTTTGGAGGTGCCCTTGTGTGCCGATGAGCATCAACCGCCAGGTTCGCCTAGGCGACTTTCTTTTCACCGGAGAGTAACGAGGAATCCATGAAGGTTCTTGTAGCTGTCAAACGCGTTGTCGATTACAACGTGAAAGTTCGCGTCAAGGCGGACAATTCCGGCGTCGACCTTGCTAACGTCAAGATGTCGATGAACCCTTTCTGCGAAATCGCTGTGGAAGAAGCCGTACGCCTGAAAGAGAAAGGCGTGGCGACGGAAATCGTCGTGGTGTCCATCGGCCCGACCACTGCCCAAGAGCAGTTGCGTACCGCTCTGGCCCTGGGCGCCGACCGCGCCATTCTGGTGGAGTCTGCTGAAGAGTTGACCTCCCTGGCCGTGGCCAAGCTGCTCAAGGCCGTTGTCGACAAGGAACAGCCACAACTGGTGATCCTTGGCAAACAAGCCATCGACAGCGACAACAACCAGACTGGCCAGATGCTGGCTGCACTGACCGGTTACGGCCAGGGCACCTTCGCTTCGAAAGTCGAAGTGAGCGGCGACAGCGTTGCGGTCACCCGTGAAATCGACGGCGGCGCGCAGACGGTTTCCCTGAAACTGCCGGCCATCGTCACCACCGACCTGCGTTTGAACGAGCCGCGCTATGCGTCCCTGCCAAACATCATGAAAGCCAAGAAGAAGCCCCTGGAGACGCTGACTCCGGATGCTTTGGGCGTTTCCACCGCCTCTACCAACAAGACCGTCAAAGTCGAAGCGCCGGCTGCGCGCAGCGCGGGCATCAAGGTCAAGTCGGTGGCTGAACTGGTCGAGAAACTGAAAAACGAAGCGAAGGTGATCTGATCATGACTATCCTCGTAATCGCCGAACACGATAACAAGGTGCTGGCCCCGGCCACCCTCAACACCGTGGCCGCCGCCGCTAAAATCGGTGGCGACATCCACGTCCTGGTAGCAGGGCAGGGCGCTGGCGCCGTGGTTGAAGCCGCTGCGAAAATTGCGGGCGTGAGCAAAGTCCTGAACGCTGACAATGCCGCTTACGCGCATCAGCTGCCGGAAAACGTTGCACCACTGGTCGCAGAGTTGGGCAAGAGCTACAGCCACATCCTGGCTGCCGCCACCTCCAACGGCAAAAACATCCTGCCACGCGTTGCCGCGCAGCTGGACGTTGACCAGATCTCCGAGATCATCTCGGTAGAAAGCGCCGATACTTTCAAGCGCCCCATCTACGCCGGTAACGCCATCGCGACCGTACAGTCCAATGCTGCGGTCAAGGTCATCACCGTGCGCGCCACCGGTTTCGACCCGGTTGCCGCCGAAGGTGGCTCGGCTGCCGTTGAAGCCGTCTCCGCTGCCCACGATGCTGGCACTTCCAGCTTTGTCGGCGAAGAGCTGGCCAAGTCGGACCGTCCTGAACTGACCGCTGCCAAGATCGTCGTCTCTGGCGGTCGTGGCATGCAAAACGGTGACAACTTCAAGCACCTGTACGCCCTGGCCGACAAGCTGGGCGCTGCGGTCGGCGCTTCCCGCGCAGCCGTTGACGCAGGTTTCGTACCCAACGACATGCAGGTCGGCCAGACCGGCAAGATCGTGGCGCCACAGCTGTACATCGCCGTCGGTATCTCCGGCGCGATCCAGCACTTGGCCGGTATGAAAGACTCCAAAGTGATCGTAGCGATCAACAAGGACGAAGAAGCGCCGATCTTCCAGGTAGCCGATTACGGCCTGGTAGCGGACTTGTTCGAAGCCGTACCGGAGTTGGAGAAGCTGGTCTAATCCAGCTGCTTCACTTATAAAGAGCCCGGTCTTATGACCGGGCTTTTTTATTCCCTGTGGGGTTTTCGCGAGCTCGCTCGCGAAAACCCCACAGGCGCCGCATTTATTCAGAAAGCACGCGTTATCGTTGACGTTTTTCGCGAGCACTTTAGGAAGGAACATGCCATGGCGCTGCGCCCCTGGACTGTACTGCTGGGCCTTACGCTGCTGCCGAGCCTGACGCTCGCCGCCGGCAAATGCGAGCGCCTGGTGATCACCGGCAGCCCGGACGCACCGCCGTTACTCTGGCGCGACCCCCAAGACCCCACGCACCTGATCGGTGCCACCGCTGACGTGCTGCAACAAGTGGGCAAGGACCTCGGGCTGAAAGTCGACCTGCTCTACGGCGGCAAGCGCTCCCTGGCCCTGGAGGAAGCGCGTAGCGGGCGCATGGACATCCTCGCCGACGCACCGCTGAACCTGGGCGAGCTGGATAACTTCGACTACATCCATCCGGCGCTGATGCAGACCGACTACCTGGTGTGGACGCGCAAGGATTCCGCCCTGGTCTATTCCACCGTCGCCGATCTGCACGGCCACAAAGGCGCAGTCTCGGAACGTGCGCGCTTGAGCGCCGAATTCGAGACCTTCGCTGGCCAGCAGCTCAACCTGCAACGCCTGCCCAACTTGACGCCGGCCTTCCAGAAACTGCTGTTGGGTGAGGTGGACTACGTGCTGGCTGGGCGCTATTCCGGCATGGCCATGGCCCAGACGCTGGGCATGAGTAATGACCTCGTGGCCCATGCGGTGCCTGTCGATCAGCCCGGCCTGTACCTGGCGATTTCCCACAACTCGGCCTGCAATGATCCGTGGCTGCGCGGACAGCTGACGAAAAAGATGACAGAATTGTCCGCCTCCGGTGTCGCGCAAGCCGCGCTGCAGCGCAATCTGGAGCGTTGGAAAGCGCAACTGCAACAACCTGTCGGCACCCCAACAAAGTAGGGATTTACAGTGATTTTTCGAGCTCTTTTCACGGCCCTCGCCGTTGTCGCGCTGGCGGGATGTGCAACCGATCCTGCGCCGATCGAACAAATGCGCCTGACCCAGCAAGCCTTGGAACAAGCCACCGCGGTCGGGGCCAACACCGATGAATCCCCCGAACTGAAACTGGCCGAAGAAAAATTCGCCCGGGCCAAGGGCAATATGGCCGACCAATCCTACAAGCGTGCGCGTATGCGCGCCGAGCAGGCGGAGCTGGACGCACGCCTGGCCGAAGCCAAAGTGCTGACCGGCAAGAGCCAGGAACAATTGAACGTGCTCAATACCCGTATCACTCGCCTGCGTAAGCAGCTGCAGTTGGGAGAGGCACAATGAGCCCGATGATCCGTAGTTTGAGCTGTGTACTGCTGTTGGGCAGCGTGGCCTTGGGCGGTTGTGCCAGCCAACCCACCAGCGAGCAGGCGTTGCAGCAGGCCGGCGATGACTTTCAGAAGGTCAAGGAAGACGCCAACGTGCTGCGCTTTGCGCCCAAGGACGTGATCCGCGCCGGCGAGTCACTGGCACGCGCCGATCGCCTGTCCAGCTACTGGGGCAGCAGCGCCGACGTGGTGCATTACGCCTACCTGAGCCAGCGTTACAGCGCCATCGCCCGAGAACACACCCAGCAGGGCCTGAATGCCGAACGCGGTACCCAACTGGAACTGGAGCGTCAGCGTCTGCAACTGGCCTTGCGCGAAAACAAGCTGGCCAGCGTGCAACAGCAGGGCAAGTGGGTTGAAGCGCAGATCGCCAGCCTCACCACCCAGACCGATCGTGGCCTGGTGATGACCCTGGGGGACGTACTGTTCGACACTGGCGAAGCTGAGCTGCAGAACTCGGCCAACCGCACAGTGCTCAAGATCGTGCAATTCCTGCAACTGAACCCCAAGCGTCGGGTGCGCGTCGAGGGCTACACCGACAACACTGGTGGCGAGCAGGAAAACCTGAAACTGTCCCGCGACCGCGCTCAATCGGTGGCCGATCTGTTGATGGACCTGGGTATCGATGACAAGCGCATCGAAGTCGAAGGTTATGGCGATCAATACCCGGTGGAAGCCAATGCCTCCGAGCGTGGTCGTGCGCAGAACCGCCGCGTGGAAATTGTATTCTCTGACGAGAAGGGCCAATTGGGCGCCGCCCGCTAACAGCCATCGCCTCTGAATTGGGCGCCTCCCGCTGACAGCCGTCGCCTCTGTAGGAGCGAGCTTGCTCGCGAAAAACGTCAACGATAACGCGTGCTTTCTGAGTGAACGCGGCGCCCGTGAGTTTTTCGCGAGCAAGCTCGCTCCTACACGGGGCAGTCCCCTGCAAGATTTTATTAGGCCTACACCCTTACAGTTTTTACTGTCACTCCCGCCCGCGCTCGACTATTGTGGCAACTGTCCCCGTACACTTCTAAACTGTGCCGGTATGTTTCACACAAAAATAAAATACCCGTGAAATCGAGTGCTGCGTCATGACCAATCTGTTGCTTTACCAACGTATTGCCCAGCAACTGGCTGAGGACATCCGGCGCGGTGTCTACCAACCGGGGGAGCGCGTGCCGTCGGTGCGCAAAATGAGCTCCCAGCTCAATGTGAGCCATGCCACGGTGCTGCAGGCCTACGCCAACCTGGAAGACCAGGGGCTGATCCGGGCGCGGCCGCAGTCGGGCTATTACGTGCACCAGACGCCAGCACTCACGGCGCCTACGCCCGATATCGCACGGGTCGAGCGCCCAGGGTTGGTCACCCGTAGCAGCATCATCCAGCAGGTGCTGGTCGAGTCGCGCCGTGAAGGGGTGTTTCCCTTGGGTGCGGCGGTGCCGAGTGTCGACTACCTGCCGGTGCGGGCATTGCATCAGCAATTGGCCAAGGTCACGCGTTTCCAGAGCCCACGGGCGTTCAGCTACATGTTCAGCCCTGGCTTTGAACCCCTGCGCCGCCAGGTGGCGATCCGCATGCGCGATGCCGGGGTGGTCGTGGACCCTTCCGAAGTGGTGATTACCCACGGCTGTGTCGATGCATTGCAGATGTCGCTGCGCGTGCTGACGCGCCCTGGCGACCTGATCGCGGCTGAATCACCCACCTATTACGGCTTGCTGCAATTGGCTGACCTGCTGGGCCTCAAGGTGATCGAGATCCCCAGCGACCCGGCCACGGGCATGAGCCTGGAGGCTTTGCAACTGGCCGCCAACCAATGGTCGATCAAAGCGCTGGTGCTGACCACGCGCCTGAGTAACCCGCTGGGCGGCACCATGCCGGAGGAGCGGCAGAAACAGTTGCTACGCCTGGCGTCGGACTTCGATATCCAGATCGTCGAGGATGATATTTACGGCGAGTTGATGTTCGAACTTGGCCGCACCAAAGCCCTGAAGGCCTACGACCGCCTTGACCGGGTGATCTATTGCTCAAGCTTTTCCAAGACCTTGTCGCCGGGCGTGCGCATTGGCTGGATGATTGCCGGCAAATACCAGCAGGAAATCCAGCGCCTGCAGATGTTCAGCACCCATTCTGCTTGCAGCGTCACGCAAATGGGCGTCGCGGCCTATCTGGAAAACGGTGGCTACGACCGTCATTTGCGCTACATCCGCCAGGAATACCGCAAGAACCTCAGCGCCTTCCAATTGGCGGTGCAGCAGTATTTTCCCGAAGGCACCCAGATGACCCGCCCGACCGGCGGCTTTATCCTGTGGGTCAGTTTGCCGGGGCGGGTCAATACCCAGGAACTGCATGTGCGTGCCCTGCAACAAGGCATCAGCATTGCGCCAGGGCTGATCTTCAGTAATACCGAACAGTTCAACCACTGTATTCGCCTCAATTGCGGCACGCCGTGGAACCGCGAGGCAGAGCGGGCGTTGATGACCCTGGGAATGCTTGCCAGCCAGCTATGCCAAGAGGCCGCAGCGGGTTTTTGAGGTATGCAAAGGGGACAAGACTGATCTGTGCCCTTGTCATGCCGCGCACAACAAGCGAGCATATGGCCTTCTGCCGTTAATGCTGTTGGCGATATGACTTCTATTTTTCGCGTTACGTTGATGCTTGGTCTGCTGAGCCTGTGCAATGCCGGCAGCGTGCTGGCTGCAGCGCCGGTGGCTGATGGCAAGCCTGCTATGAGTGCCGAGCAGAAGACCTCAGCCAAGCAGCCAGCGCCTGCGAAAAAAGCCCCCGCGGCACAAAAGAAAGCCGCCTCGACCAAAAAGCGTGCACCCGTGGCGAGCAAGTCCAAGTCGGCCCGTGAAGTCGCCCAGACCAAACTGTCACCGGCACAGTTGGATCTGTCCCTGCCTTCGGACATGGTCAGGCACTTGCAGCCTATCGGCACCATGCCCAAGCCCAAGAGCGTGCCCTTGTTGCCGCCAATGTTTGGCGAAAAACCCACCGACAACAGCGCGTTCCAGATCAACGGCCGCTTGCTCAGCAATGAGATGAAGCTGCAACTGCGTAACGAAGAGCGCCGTGATGTTGAAGGCGCTGCGCTGGATTTCGAATTCAAGCAATAAACTTTCTGAGCTCAGGTGACCCGAGTCGCCGACCATCTGTCGCAGACTGGTCGGTCACTTTTGTTTTGTGCGAAAAACCCCTGTTGGGCCATTTTAAAACGGCTGTTTAAGGGCGTACTCTAGCCCGGCCATCCCTATTGAGTCGTCGAGGACCTGCTGGTCATGAAATGCCGTGAAGGCTGTGGCGCATGCTGCATTGCCCCCTCCATCAGTTCACCATTGCCGGGAATGCCCCTGGGCAAACCCGCTGGCGTTCGCTGCGTGCACCTGTCGGCGGAACAACTGTGCCAGTTGTTCGGTCAACCGCAGCGGCCCGCCGTGTGCAGTGATTTCAAGGCGGATATCGACGTCTGTGGCAACGACCAGGCCGATGCCATCCGGCTGATCGGCTGGTGGGAACAGATGACGGCGGCTTGATGGGCTTTACTATCGGAACTTCAACAATAAGGAATACAATGATGGGTTCGCTGAAACGAGTGGCTGTGCTGTGCGGTTTTACGCTGTTGTTTGCGGCCACTGCCCAGGCTGAAGATTGGCAAGTCGCCAAGGACGAAGACGGTATCAAGGTGTCCCTGAGCGAGATTGCCGGTTCCAAGTACAAGGCGTATCGCGGTGTGACTCTGATCAAGGCGCCTTTGGCCAAGGTCCAGGCGCTGCAGGAAGATGTGGCCGGTGCTTGCGCATGGATCCACGAATGCAAATCCCAGAAACTCGTCGACAAGAAAGGCGACGAGGCCTGGACCTACACCCAGTTCAAGGCGCCGTTCCCCGTGACGGACCGCGACTCGTACATCCACGTCACCACCACCAAAGCCGCAGACGGCACCGTCACGCGCAAACTGGAAGGTGTGCCGACCTACAAGCCCGAAGCAAAAGGCTACGTGCGGGTCGCCCAGGTGGAGGGTTTCTGGAAACTGGTGCCAAAGGGCGATAACCAGACCGAAGTCACCTACCAGGTACACACCGAGCCAGGCGGCAGCGTACCTTCGTGGTTGGCCAACAAGTTCGTGGTGGACGCGCCGTTCAACACCTTGAAAGCCTTGAAAGAACACGCTGAAAAATAAGTGCAGTTGATCCGGTGCCTCCGGGCTTGAGCGGAACGTTTTGCGCGCCGCCAAGGTCCAGATACTTGTAAGCCCACCTATGGGTTTTATCGAGGAGGCACCGATGCAAACGTGGCAAATTACCTTCGTTGATGATCACGGTGAAAAGTCCGTGCAGCAGTTCACCTGCGAACAAAAGCCCAGCCTCGAAGACGCTGCGCATATGATTCGTGCGAAGCTGGTGCCGATTGCTGCCGAACTCGATCTCAATGACCTGGAAGGCCGTAAACCCGAGCCGACGGTCAAGATTCTCAAAGATCAGAACAGTATCCAGATTCTCGATATTTCTCCCTCCGTCTAAACATTTTTCACACGCCACACGAGCACCTCTGGTGGAGGTGATAGCTTCGCGCTACTCTGCAATCGAGATCAGCGAATGAATCGCTAAGGTCTGGTCTTGTCAGCTACATGCTTGTTTTCCTGCGGCGTTGTTATGCCGTGGTGCCCGCGCCAGCAGGGCGCGGGGCTTCAGGAAGCACGGAAAGTCTATCCATCGGTTTGAGGAGGACGTTTCATGAGCACAGCCTATCAAGAAGACATCAGCACCAACGTACTGCGCCGCATGAAAGAAGGCGGCTTTGATTTCTCGCGTTTTCACCCCATCGAGTTCTACGCCATTTTCCCGGATGAGGAACGGGCGCGCAGGGCTGCGGGTCGATTTCGTGGGGAGTCCCTCAATGCCCAGGTCAGCGCGCGCGACGATGGCGCCTGGTACCTGGAACTGAGCAAAATCATGTTCGCAACCTACGACGGCATAGGAGATTTCGAGCAAGACTTTGAGGCAGTGGTGGAGCCCCTGGGTGGGATTATCGAGGGATGGGGCGTCAAGCAGGAGGTGCGTGGGTTACCCATGTAGTTGGTATTTATGAGCAGCACAGCGTATCGGCTGACCTTTGGGTCGGCCGATTTTGTTTGGGCGGTCATCGCAAAGGGAACTGCCGTTTTACGCGCAAAAAAAAGCCACCCGGATAGGGTGGCGGAAAGGGAAGACTGAAGAGGCATCAGTACACGAATTAACACGTTACTGAATGTGCAAAGGGTTTGGCTGTAGGACGTGTCCTGTTCAACCGATGTGGGCGATTATCCGTATGTGCAGGCGGGCAGTGAAATCAACTCTGACTATGCTGTTGATAGCCAAAGACCGCATTGCAATGAAGCGCACGGTCTGCCCCAGGCAACTGCGCGCACCAGGACGGTGCGCTGCTTGCGCTGGGATTATTTAACTGATTGATTATTAAGTGTTTATGCCGCTGGCACGGGCCTTGCGAAGGTTCTTGCGTCCGGGTGACAAGGAGTACGGCATGATCCGCACTTATTACGATGAAATGTACGATGGGGCAGGGCAGGTTCGCCCCCATTACCGCGAGTTTGCCCGTTGGCTGGCCGATACCCCTGCCGAACTGCTGGCTCAGCGTCGGCGTGAAGCCGATTTGCTGTTCCACCGCGCCGGCATCACCTTCACCCTCTACGGGGACGAACAAGGCACCGAGCGCCTGATCCCCTTCGACACCATCCCCCGCAGCATTCCGGCGAGTGAATGGCGGATTGTCGAGCGCGGTTGCATCCAGCGGGTCAAGGCGCTGAACCTGTTCCTCGCCGACCTGTACCACGACCAACGCATCATCAAGGCCGGCATCATTCCTGCCGAACAGGTACTGGCCAACGAACAATACCAACTGGCAATGCAGGGCCTGGATTTGCACCGCGATATCTATTCGCACATCTCCGGGGTCGACCTCGTACGCGATGGCGACGGCACGTACTACGTGCTCGAAGACAACCTGCGCACGCCCAGCGGTGTCAGCTACATGCTCGAAGACCGCAAGATGATGATGCGGCTGTTCCCCGAACTGTTCGCGGCCCAGCGCATCGCACCCATCGACCATTACCCCAACCTGCTGCTCGACACCCTCAAAAGCGCCAGCCCCCTGGATAACCCCAGTGTGGTGGTATTGACGCCCGGGCGTTTCAACAGCGCGTTCTTCGAACATGCCTTCCTGGCCCGAGAGATGGGCGTGGAGTTGGTCGAAGGCGCAGATTTGTTTGTGCGCGATGACCGTGTATTCATGCGCACCACCGACGGGCCCAAGGCTGTCGATGTGATCTACCGTCGCCTCGATGATGCGTTCCTTGACCCGCTGGCTTTCAACCCGGACTCCATGCTCGGTGTACCCGGCCTGCTCGCTGCTTACCGTTGCGGCAATGTGGTGCTGGCCAATGCCATTGGCACCGGAGTCGCGGACGATAAATCGGTTTACCCGTTCGTTACCGAGATGATCCGTTTCTACCTCGACGAAGAACCGATCCTGCAGAACGTTCCGACCTTCCAATGCCGTAAGCCTGACGAGTTGTCCCACGTACTGGCCAACCTGCCCGACCTGGTGGTCAAGGAAACCCAAGGCTCCGGTGGTTACGGCATGTTGGTCGGCCCGGCGTCTACAACCGCAGAAATCGAAGCGTTCCGGGCGCGTATCAAGGCCAAGCCACACGCTTATATCGCGCAGCCGACCCTGTGTTTATCCACGTGCCCGACCTTTGTCGAAAACGGCATCGCCCCGCGCCACATCGACCTGCGCCCCTTCGTGTTGTCCGGCAAGGAGACTCGCGTGGTACCGGGTGGCCTGACCCGCGTGGCGCTGCGCGAAGGCTCGCTGGTGGTCAACTCGTCCCAGGGCGGCGGAACCAAAGACACCTGGGTGGTCGAGGACTGATGCCATGTTGAGTAGAACTGCCTCGGATTTGTACTGGATGTCGCGCTACCTGGAACGCGCCGAAAACCTCGCGCGCATGCTCGATGTCAGCTATTCCCTGTCGCTGATGCCCCAGGACGGGCGCGGCGATGGCCTACATGAACTGGCCATGCCGTTATTGATCACCGGCACGCTGGAGGATTACCACGCCCTTCATGGCGAACTGCATGCCGAGCGCCTGCTGCATTTTTTTGCGCTGGACGCGGCCAACCCGGCCAGCATCTACAGCTGCCTCGGTGCCGCGAGAGCCAGCGCCCATGCGGTGCGTGGGCGCATCACCGCCGACATGTGGGAAAACATCAACGCCACCTGGCTGGACATTCGCGATATCGCCCAGCAGGGGCTGAGCCACTACGGCATGAGCCGGTTTTGTGAGTGGGTCAAGGAGCGTTCACACCTGTTCCGCGGGGCCACTTACGGCACCATCATGCGCAACGATGCCTTCCGCTTTATTCGCTTGGGCACCTTCATTGAGCGCGCCGATAACACCCTGCGCCTGCTGGATGCCCGCTACGAAATGGCCGGCGAACAGGCTGAGGCGGTCAGCGATGGCACGGCTCACGCGTATTACCAATGGAGTGCGTTGCTGCGCGCCCTGTCGTCATTCGAGGCGTACACCGAGATTTATCGCGATGCACCGGGGGCTCGGCAAGTGGCCGAGCTGCTGCTGTTACGCGCCGATGTGCCGCGTTCGCTGCGCGCTTGCAGCGAAGAGATCGACCAGATCCTCGCCAGCCTGCCCGGCATCAACGGCCGCCCGGCCCAGCGCCTGGCCGCCGAGATGGATGCGCGCCTGCGCTTTACCGCCATCGACGAAATCCTCGAGGAAGGCCTGCATGCCTGGCTGACCGACTTTATCCCCTTGGTCCGCCAGTTGGGCGACGCCATCTACAGTTCCTACCTGGAGGCGGCATGAGACTCTCCATCAGCCACGACACCACCTACCACTACGAAGACCAGGTGCGCGCCAGCATCCAGTACCTGCGCCTGACACCCCATGACAGCGAGCGCCAGCACGTGCTGAGCTGGCAACTCGACCTGCCACGCCCGGTGCGGGCCCAGGTGGACCCTTTCGGTAATATCTTGCATGTGCTCACCCTGGACGAGCCCCATGACGCCATCATCATTGGCGCCCGGGGCGTGGTGGAGATCGATGAGTTGCGCGAGGCCGAACACGAAAGCCAGTCTGCCTTCCCGTTCCTGCGCGCCACGCGCCTCACCGAGCCCGACGACGCCCTGCGCGGCTTTGCCGAACAACACTGCCATCAGCGTCGCGACCGCACGGCGCTTATCGACCTGATGCTGGCGCTTAACCACACCATGGCCTACACCCCTGGCGCGACCGACGTCGATACCTGCGCCGCCCAGGCCTTTGCAGGTGCCGCCGGGGTGTGCCAGGACCACACCCATGCGTTCCTGGCCTGCGCCCGCAGCCTGGGGATCCCCGCGCGGTATGTGTCGGGGTATCTGTACACCGAAGACAGCACGCACCTGGCCAGCCATGCCTGGGCCGAAGCCTGGCTGGATGACGCCTGGTACAGCTTTGACGTAACCAACCAACTGGCGCGGCCGGAGCGGCACTTGAAGCTGGCCGTGGGCCTGGACTACCTCGACGCCTGCCCGGTACGCGGCATGCGCCGTGGCGGTGGGCATGAGCAGATGCATGCCAAGGTATTCGTGGCGCCGCAGCAATGATCGCCCCCGCGCTCTGCGTTGCTTGATCGTTCCCACGCTCTGCGTGGGAATGCAGCCGAGGACGCTCCGCGTCCCAAAGCGTGACGCAGAGCGTCACAAGAGGCGTTCCCACGCGGAGCGTGGGAACGATCGATACAGCGCAGGCTCAAGGTTGCTGTTTGCGGCCCGCCATATGCCGCAGGTACCCCACCAGCAAATCCAACTCATTGTCTGGCAATACACTGGCTGTAAACGCCGGCATCTTCGCCTGTGGCCAATGCCTCAGGCTTTGCGGATCGCGGATATAACGCTTGAGGAAATCCCCGCTGAAATACTCGGTGGGGTTGTAGGGCACATTCAGGTCCGGGCCCATCTGGGCATCACCGCCGCCATTGAGGCGATGGCACGCCAGGCAGTTTTTCTGGAACAACGCAAAGCCTTGGTTGACCGGGTCGTTCGGCGCCAGCTTCGGGTCGGGCAATAACGCCGGGAAACGCTCGCCAACCGTCTGCAACTGCTTGAACCTGGAGACCTGGAACGGCCACTGTTCGGGGCTGATATGCCCGGCTTCAGGGTGGGTCCAGACCAGATAGAACGGCCCGGCGCTGGGCTTGCCTTGCGCCAGCGGTGGCCATGGATGCGCCGGGTCTTCCACGGCCAGCCAGGCGCGGGCGCCGTTTTTTTCCAGTAACGGCGCGGCGGCAAGTTCGGCGGCAAAACCATCAAGGGCAACGGCTTGCAGGTGGTTCGCAGGCTTAAGGCCCGGTAAGAGCACCGCGAGGGGCACCGCGCGATAGGTCATGGTGCGCTTGTAGGACACATCATCGACGATCTGCACCGTCTGAGCGTCGGGGTGCTTGAGCAACTCGGCGGTCTGCCAGGTCTTTTGGCTGTGGTCCAGCTCGATGGTCAAGGGTGCCGCCGCCGCAGGCAGGCTGAGCAGCAGGGCAAAAAGGGCGAGGATCGGTTTCAAGGCACAGGCCCGTTGCAAGAGAGTAAGGGCGCACACGATAACGGAAAACGGCAGGTAAAAAGACAGCCCCTGCAACAGGCGCGCTAAGCGCAATATCCTGGCAGGTGCTGCCAAAAGCGGCTGGCCTGGTGCGGTGCGTTCACCACAGGTGGGAGCGCAATCGTCACCCAATAACCTTGGGTAAATTGGGCAAGATCAGAATCAGGGTGGTGGCGAACAGAATAAGTCCCGCCTGACGTACTTTCGATTGTTTGAACATGGCTGACTGCCTTTTCTTTTGTTGTTATTCCTGAGCGTCAAATGCGTGCCGTTGTATCCAGTATCGCGAGGTGACGTTGCACTTTTCTTACAGCTGCTCCAGCAAAACCCGGCAGCAGCGTCTTACAGGTTCAACCTTAGAGCGCCCGTTCTTTCTGGCTTAGACCCATTTCATATCAGCTAATAAGTATTTGCGCTAAAAACGGCATGAGGCTTATTGCCATCTTGGCGCCAACCCTAGGGCTAGACCGCTAAAACGATTAATCAGGGTTTTCCCATAGGGACCTACCGTTCGTCCGAGCGAGGGGGTCAAAAGCAATGAGCGCATCCGTCATTGAAACCGTGTCAATCGGGCCTAAGGTAGGGGCACACACCCACAGCGGTTCGAGGATGTCATGACCCAAGCTTTGATCTTTGATGCGATACGCACGCCCCGGGGTAAAGGCAAGGCGGACGGTGCCCTGCACAGCGTCAAGCCGGTAAACCTGGTGGCTGGCCTGCTTACGGCGCTGGCGCAACGCAGCGACCTCGACACCCGCCAAGTGGATGACATCGTCCTGGGCTGCGTCACACCGGTGGGGGACCAAGGCGCCGATATCGCCAAGACCGCCGCGCTGGTGGCAGATTGGGACATCAGCGTGGCCGGTGTGCAGGTCAATCGCTTCTGCGCATCGGGCCTGGAAGCGGTGAACCTGGGGGCGATGAAGGTGCGTTCCGGCTTCGAAGAGCTGGTGGTGGTTGGCGGTGTCGAATCCATGTCCCGCGTGCCCATGGGCAGCGATGGCGGCGCCTGGGTACTCGACCCGCAAACCAATATGCACAGCCACTTTACCCCCCAAGGCATTGGCGCGGACCTGATCGCCACCCTGGAAGGCTTCACGCGCCAGGATGTCGACAGCTTTGCCCTACAGTCCCAGCAGAAAGCCGCCAGGGCGCGGGCAGACGGTTCCTTCAACAAGTCGCTGATCGCGGTGCACGACCAGAACGGCATCGTGCTGCTGGACCATGATGAATTTATCCGTGGCGATTCATCCCTTGAGGGCTTGGGCAAGCTCAAGCCCAGCTTCGAAATGATGGGCCAGATGGGCTTCGACGCCACCGCGCTGCGGGTCTACAGCCACGTGGAGCGCATCCACCATGTGCACACACCGGGCAACAGCTCCGGGATCGTGGATGGTGCCGCGCTGATGCTGATCGGCTCCGAGGCCAAAGGCCGCGAGCTGGGCCTGCAACCGCGTGCGCGCATTGTCGCCATGGCGGTGACCAGCACCGACCCGACCATCATGCTCACCGGCCCTGCACCGGCCACTCGCAAGGCGCTGGCCAAGGCCGGCCTGCGGGTTGAAGACATTGACCTGTTCGAAGTCAACGAAGCCTTTGCTTCGGTGGTGCTCAAGTTCATCAAGGACATGGGCATCGACCCCGCACGGGTCAATGTCAACGGCGGCTCCATCGCCATGGGCCACCCCTTGGGCGCCACCGGCTGCGCGATCCTCGGTACCTTGCTCGACGAGCTGGAGGTGCGCCAGCAACGCTACGGCCTGGCCACCTTGTGTGTCGGCGGTGGCATGGGTATCGCCACCATTATCGAACGCCTCTGAGCCTAAGGAATTTGTCATGACCGATGCCATTCGTTACGAAAAAGGCCAGGACCAGATCGTGGTGCTGACCCTCGACATGCCCGGCCAGAGCGCCAACACCATGAACGCCGCCTACCGTGAAGCCATGGCGGCCACCCTCACGCGCCTGGAAGCGGAAAAGGACGAGATCGCCGGGGTGGTGATCACCTCGGCCAAGAAGACCTTTTTTGCCGGCGGCGACCTCAATGAGCTGATCAAGGTCGACAAAGCCCAGGCCAAGGCGTTCTACGACAGCGTGTTGGTGTTGAAAGCGCAATTGCGCCGCCTGGAAACCCTCGGCAAACCGGTGGTGGCTGCGATCAATGGTGCGGCCCTGGGCGGTGGTTGTGAGATTTGCCTGGCCTGCCACCACCGGGTCGCGCTGGACGACAAGTCCGTGCAACTGGGTTTGCCGGAAGTGACCCTTGGCCTGTTGCCTGGGGGCGGTGGCGTGGTGCGTATGGTGCGCATGCTCGGCCTGGAAAAAGCCTTGCCGTATCTGCTCGAAGGTAAAAAAGTCCGGCCTGCCCAGGCCCTGCAAGCAGGCTTGATTGACGAGTTGGCGGCGGATCGCGAGGCATTGCTGGCCCAGTCCCGCGCCTGGGTTCTGGCTAATCCCGAAGTCAGGCAACCCTGGGACAACAAGGGCTACGCGATTCCCGGCGGCACGCCGTCCCACCCTAAAGTCGCGCAGATGCTCGCCATTGCACCGTCGATTTTGCGCAGCAAGACCCAGGGCTGCTTCCCCGCGCCGGAGAAAATCCTCTGTGCCGCCGTCGAGGGCGCCCAAGTGGACTTCGACACCGCTCACCTGATCGAAACCCGCTACTTCACCGAGCTGGTGACCGGGCAAGTGGCAAAAAACATGATCGGCACCTTCTGGTTCCAGCTCAACCAAATCAATGCCGGCAGCTCACGCCCCCAGGGCTATGCGCCCTACGTCACGCGTAAGATCGGTGTGCTCGGCGCCGGGATGATGGGGGCGGGCATCGCCTATGTCAGTGCCTGTGCGGGTATCGAGGTGGTGCTCAAAGACATCACCCTGGCCGCCGCCGAAAAAGGCAAAGCCCATTCGGCTGCATTGCTGGACAAGAAGGTCAGCCGTGGGCAACTGACCGCCGAACAGCGCGAAACCACCCTGGCGCGCATTCATCCTACCCAAGATGACGCCGACCTGGCCGGCTGCGACCTGATCATCGAGGCCGTATTCGAAGACCGCGCACTCAAGGCCAAGGTCTCGGCTGCGGCGCAAAACGTGGTGGGGGCCAATGCTGTGATCGCCTCCAACACCTCCACCTTGCCCATCAGCGGCCTGGCCACGGCGGTGCCCGATCAAGCCAAGTTCATCGGCCTGCACTTCTTCAGCCCCGTGGACAAGATGCCCCTGGTGGAAATTATCAAGGGCGCGCGCACCAGCGACGAAACCCTGGCCCGAGGGTTTGACTTCGTACTGCAAATCAAGAAAACCCCGATTGTGGTCAACGACAGTCGCGGCTTTTTCACCTCGCGGGTATTCGGCACCTTTACCAACGAAGGCATCGCCATGCTTGGCGAAGGTGTGGCTGCGCCGATGATCGAGACCGAAGCGCGCAAGGCCGGGATGCCAGTGGGGCCGCTGGCGGTGTCCGATGAAGTGTCCCTCAGCCTGATGAGCCATATCCGACAGCAAACGGCCAAGGACCTGCAGGCCGAAGGCAAGGCCATGCCGAACCACCCGGCGACGGCGGTGATCGATCTGTTGGTGAACGAATACAAGCGCACGGGCAAGGCGGCAGGCGCTGGTTTTTACGACTATCCCGCTGGCGGCCAGAAGCACCTGTGGCCTGAGCTGAAAACCCGGTTCGAACAGCCTGGCAAGCAAATCTCAGCCCAGGATGTACGTGACCGCTTGCTATTTATCCAAGCCATCGAAACCGTGCGCTGCGTGGAGGAGGGCGTGTTGATGTCCACGGCGGACGCCAACGTTGGTTCAATCTTCGGCATCGGCTTTGCTGCATGGAGTGGCGGCGCGTTGCAGTTTATCAACCAGTACGGGCTGAACGACTTCATCGCCCGCGCCCGCTACCTCGCCGAGGAGTACGGGGAGCGCTTCTCGCCACCGGCGTTATTACTGGAAAAAGCCGCAAAAGGCGCACTGTTTTAAACGCTTCACTGTAGGAGCGAGCTTGCTCGCGAAGAACGTACAGGCAACGCTTTTTATCCAGGATACCTGCGTTATCGTTGACGTTTTTCGCGAGCAAGCTCGCTCCTAAAGTGTGTGGGGGCGCCCATTGAGGGCTTGCTTTGGGGGGGGATTTCAGGGCAGGCTCTGGGGTGTGCAATATTCCCATCGCCGTGTCAGGTATTTTTTATGTCGCTACGCGTCTGCATCCTGGAAACCGATATTCTGCGTCCCGCTTTGATCGATGAGTACCAAGGCTATGGGCAGATGTTCAAGCGCCTGTTCGCCAAGCAACCGATTGCCGCCGAGTTTGTGGTCTACAACGTGGTGCAGGGCGAATACCCGCCGGATGACGAAGTGTTTGACGCGTACCTGATCACCGGTAGCAAGGCCGATTCGTTCGGGACCGACCCTTGGATCCAGACCCTCAAGACCTACCTGCTCACGCGCTATGAGCGTGGCGACAAGCTGCTGGGTGTGTGCTTCGGCCATCAATTGCTCGCGCTGCTGCTGGGCGGCAAGGCCGAACGGGCCAGCCAGGGCTGGGGCATGGGCACCCACGACTACAAGCTGGACGCCAAGGCCCCGTGGATGAGCCCAGAGGTGCCTGAACTGAGGATGTTGATCAGCCACCAGGACCAAGTCACTACATTGCCGGACAATGCCACGGTCATCGCCTCCAGCGAATTCTGCCCGTTTGCCGCGTACCACATCGGCGACCAGGTGCTGTGCTTCCAGGGCCATCCGGAGTTTGTTCACGACTATTCCCGCGAGTTGCTGGAAATCCTTCAGACAACCCTGGGTGAAAAGGTCTACAGCAACGGCGTGGCCAGCCTGGAACGCGACCACCACGGCGTAACCGTGGCGGAATGGATGATGCGCTTCGTTGCGCATCAGCCTGAAGCCAAGGCTTAAAGCCAGCCCGAACGCTTGAAGCTGGCCCATAAACCGGTACAGCCCAGGGTAATAAACCCGAGCACCGCAAAATAGCCGTAGTGCCATTGCAGCTCGGGCATGTTCTGGAAGTTCATCCCATAAATCCCCGCCACCGCCGTGGGGAACGCCAGGATCGCCGCCCACGCGGCGAACTTGCGCTGCACCACGCTCTGGCGCGAGGCCTCCAGCAGCACACCGATCTCGATGGTCTGGCTGGCTATATCGCGCAAGGTGGTGAGGTCTTCCATCTGCCGCGTAACGTGGATTTGCACGTCACGAAAATACGGGCGCATGTTCTTGTCGATAAACGGGAAGCTGAGCTTCTGCAACTCCTGGCTGATCTCGACCATGGGTGCCACATGCCGCTTGAGCCGCAACACATCGCGGCGCAGGCCGTGGAGATGCTGGATATCACGCTCGTTGAGTGAACTGCACAGCACGTTACGTTCCAGCTCATCGATCTCGGCGTGGATCGCCTCGCTCACCGGCTGATAGTTTTCGGTGACAAAATCCAGCAGCGCATAGAGTACGAAATCTTCCCCATGCTCCAGCAACAACGGGCGCGCCTCACAACGCTGGCGCACAAAACCGTAGGACGCCGAGTGGCCGTTGCGTGCGGTGATAATGTAGCCGTTGCCGGCAAAGATATGGGTTTCGATAAACTCCAGCTTGCCGTTCTCGCGCACCGGTGAGTAGGTGACGATAAACAGCGCGTCGCCGAAGGTTTCCAGCTTCGGACGGCTGTGTTTTTCCATGGCGTCTTCGATCGCCAGTTCGTGCAGGTTGAACTGGCGTTGCAGGTTGTTCAGTTCCTGAGCGCTGGGTTCTTCCAGGCCGATCCACACAAAGTGCCCAGGTTTGGCGGCCCAGGCCGCGCCTTCATCGAGAGTAATATCCGAGACTTTCTTACCGGCGCTGTAAACGGCAGCCGCAACAACTCTACCCATGGTGCTGATCACTTCTTATCAAGAGGACAGGTGTTGGGCAGCTTAGCCTGATTGGCGTTCCGTTGTTGCTCACCGACATCGCCCACTCCCCTGTCACTGATCGTTCCCACGCTCTGCGTGGGAATGCCGCCCGTGACGCTCCGCGTCACCCTAAGCGGGCGCCTACGCGCGTTGCAGTTCGCGATCCATCTGTGCAATGCACTCAGCCATCTGCGTCTGACACGTCAGCAGCAACTGAGGGATGTCATCCACCGTCAAGCCACAGGTAGGAATCGGCGGCAACGACCGTATCAGAACCTCACCGCTGTTCCAGCGATTGAGCTTCATCTGCGTTACGTAATTGCTGACACACACCTGCACGATAGGCACACCGGCCGCAATCGCCATATGGAATGCACCTTTCTTGAACGGCAACAACCCTTTGCCCAGGTTGCGCGTGCCCTCCGGGAACACCCAGATCGACGTGTCCTCATGTTGCAAGGTATGCGTGGTGGTCAGCATCGCACGCCGCGCCTTGTGAGCATTGCCACGGTCGATCAGCACATTGCCCGCCAGCCAGAACAGCTGGCCGAACAGCGGTACCCATTTCAGGCTTTTCTTGGCGATGCAGACCGTGCGGTGCGGCACTACATTGCCGAGCACAAACAGATCGTAGTTGGACTGATGGTTGGCGATCACCACGCAGGTACCGGGCTTGTTGCGCAGCGAGTCGACGTCGGCCTTCACGTTCAAGCCCAGGATCCGCATGGCTGGCAACGCATAGAGGCGAGCACAAAGGCGACTGTTGTCCGGATTGAACGGCCGGCACACACCGACCAGCACACCCAGCACGCCAGCGATCATAAAATGCAGGCCCATCAACAACATACGCAACAGAAAAAGCATCGACACGGCCCATCGGGACAAAAGGTGGCGCAGTGTACGGATGTGCACTGTATTCGGCAATTGCCCCTACAGACGTAGGAGATAGCCGATGTTTAAGCGCATGTTTCCACATGGGCCGATAACGGCTAACTAGAGCGGCTACGGACGTTTCACATTTATAGGTAAGAAAAAGCCCGACTCAAGGTCGGGCTCAGGCGCAGCTGGTGTAGGACTTAACTCAGGCTATGGCCCTGATCCTGGATGATTGCATCGTCCAGGGCTTCGAGCAGTGCGCGGCGCACTTTCAACTTGGTGTGCTTGTGCGCGTTCATATTGATCTTCTTCAACTGCCGTGCCGCTTCCAGTGCAACCGCGTGCAGTTCTTCCGGTGCCACCACCTTGTCGAGGAAACCGGCGTGCAGGGCGCCTTGTGGATCAAACATCTCGGCATTGATCACCGAACGCTGAAACGCCGACTTACGCAGGCGATCGCGCGCCAACTCGATACCGGCGTGGTGCATGGTCATGCCAATCGCCACTTCATTGAGGCCAATGCTGAACGGGCCGTCGACGCCGATACGGTAATCGGCCGACAACAACAGGAACGCGCCCTTGGCCACTGCATGACCGGGGCAGGCCACAATTACCGGGAACGGATGCGCCAACATCCGCCGCGCCAGGGTCGAGCCTGAGGTCACCAGGCTGATTGCCTCTTTAGGGCCGGCGGTCATCACCTTCAAATCATAACCGCCCGACAAAATCCCCGGCGTGCCCGTGATGATCACCACCGCCCGATCCTTCTCGGCCTGATCCAGCGCCGCATTAAACTCACTGACCACCGCCGGAGAAATGGCATTCACCTTGCCGTTGCTCAGGGTCAGGGTCGCGATACCGTCTTCGAAGTGGTAGGCAATCAACTCACTCATGACGCGGTTCCTTGTAGGGCTTGTTATAGAGATAGATGCACAGACGTTACTCACCACGCCCCCGCGGGTAAAGCGCCGTGACTGACTACCCAGTCAGGCTTTTGCCTCATCCCCAAGGGTAGACACCCCGCAGCAGGGCGCAGCAAGCATTCCAGACACGTGCCGCCGCTGCCTGAGAATGGCACAATCACCACCCCCTGTCGGGCGGTGAATGGCATAACGGTCTAACCGCATGAAAATTCTGAAAAAAACCTTTGCCATCAGAAAGGCTTTCGACTACATTAGCGCGCCTCGACAGACTGAACTGGTTTGACGAGATACGGTGAAGTGTCCGAGTGGCTTAAGGAGCACGCCTGGAAAGTGTGTATACAAGAAATTGTATCGAGAGTTCGAATCTCTCCTTCACCGCCAAATTCGATGTAAACAAAACCCCTGGTTTCGAGAGAAACCAGGGGTTTTGTGATTTCTGGGGTTTGAAAAGTCCAGCTTTATCAGGTCACGCGCTTGGCATATCCATTCGCCTTCCTATGACGTCCAGCAAATCGCAGCCGTCGCGCAAAGGGATTGAACAAAGCAACGCAAAATCACTGAGTACAACCGCATCACTACCGATCTCACTGCGTAGTGCGAGGTTCTCGAGGACTTGTGTAACAGCACGAAGTCGATAGGTCGCAGCGTCGAGGAGTATTTCCAATGGCACGGTGGTATCGACAAAAAGGGCAGGTGTGGCGCTGTCGTTGCTGGTAAGTGCTATGTATTGGTTCATGCGTAAAGTCCGTTCGCTTGGAGGGGGAGAAGCCACCTATTAGTCGCCAAACAAAAGGTGGCAACTGTACGCAGGTTGGCGAACCGGCATAAGAACGGACAAAGACCGGCAGACCCGAGGGTCTCCCACGCACAGCTACCATTGAGCAGCTTATTGCGTGCAGGGGCATCCCGCAAATCAGCCGGGAGGCTTTTGCCATCTTATAGTCGAGTCGCCAAACCCGGTCGCCATATGGGCGACCAGAAGACTATAGGCATTGAGGTTTTAAAACGGCAGCCTGTCGCTTCTGAGTAATGTGTAGGACGTTGCCCAAAGCCACCAACCCCTGTGCGATTGAAGGCGCACATGTAGCTCGAACCTACTATGGCGACGGGTGGTGTGATCATGACCCGTTGCATTGACTCACAACCGTAGCCATTTCCTCGAGGCTCCCCGTTGATCCTGGCTCAAGAAGCTGAACAAATCGGGTATCTTTAGCCGACTCAGCCGCCAGTTTTCCTCAGGCTCAGCGCATGATCGATTGTTTAGGGAAGAATGGAATGACACTCAGGGTGTTGGTAGTCGGTGGCTACGGCAATTTCGGCAGCATCGTTTGCCGGCATCTGGTGGTGGCGCCGGGCATTGAACTGGTGATCTCGGGTCGCGATCCACATAAGCTGCAGCGCAAGGTGGATGAGCTGAAAAGCCAGTCGAACACCGCTTGCGAGGGTTGGTGTGGCGATGCCATGGGCGCCGGGTTCGCCTCCGTTTTGCGTTCGATGAACATCAAGTGGGTGATCCACACCGGCGGCCCGTTCCAGGGGCAGTCCTATGCTGTCGCCCAGAGTTGCATCGACGCTGGCGTGAACTACTGCGACTTGTCCGACTGCCGCACCTTCGTCAACGGCGTGAGCGTGCTGGATGCACAAGCACGGCAGGCAGGCGTGGCGATCCTTAGCGGGTGCAGCTCAGTGCCGACGCTGTCGTGCGCCATCATCGATCAGTATCGCTATCGCTTCACCCGTATCGACTCGATCGAGCACGGTATTTCCTCCTCGGCCAAGATGCCGGGCCTGTCCACCGTCGAAGGTGTGCTGGCTTACGCGGGCAAACCCATCAAGCAGCTCAGGCATGGCCAGGTGCATGAAGTGCTGGGCTGGCAGGACCTGACGCTGCGCAAAATGCCTGGGCTTGGCACGCGGGTGTTGGCCAATGTGGATGTGCCCGACATGGACATCTTTGCTGGCCGCTATGGTGCCCACACCCTGAGCTTCAAGGCTGGTGCGGGGCTCAAGCTTGGCGGTGTCGCCAACTATCTGCTGGCCCAGGCGCTGCGGTGGGGCGTCGTGCGTGACCCTCTTGCCTGGGCTGCGCGGCTGCATCGGCTGGGTACTTGGTTCGAGCGCTTTGGCGATGGCAAAAGCGCGATGTACATCGACGTGAACGGCCTCGGCGCAGAAGGGCAACCGCTGTCCCTGGCGGTGCAACTGACGGCGCTGAATGACAAAGGCCCGGAAATTCCCAGCTGTGCCGCCGTTGCTCTGGCCCTCAAAGTCGCCCAAGGCTATGGGCCTGAACCCGGTGCGCGGCCGTGCGTTGGCGAAATCACCGTCGACGAATACATGGCCGCCATCAACGACCCGGCGAACCTTAGCCTGACCGTGCATTTCTCCGACGGGCAGGGCTGACCATGCTCTATCTGAGCCTGAAATACATCCACATCATCGCGGCGATTTTCCTGTTTGGCTTCGGCATGGGCTCGTATCTGTTTCTGATCGCCGCGAGCCGTACGGCCAACCCGCAAGTGATTGCCCATGTGGCGCGGATGGTGGTGCGGTTCGATACCTGGATCACTACGCCGGCGGGGGGCATTCAGATCCTTACCGGCTTTGTGTTGATCAAGCTTGCCGGACTTGGGTTGACCACCGAATGGGTGCTGACTTCGCTGATCATCTTCCTGTGTGTGGGGGCTCTTTGGCTGCCGGTGCTGGTGCTGCAGAAGCGTTTGCAACAAATGGCGCTCAGCGCGGTTGAGACGAGCAGGGCGCTTGGTGATGGATACCGCAGCGTCTATAGGCAATGGTTCTGGATGGGTGTTCTGGGTTTCTCTGGGATGTTTGTGATCGTGCTGATCATGGTGACGAAGATGACGCCATGGCAGTTGATTGGGCTGTTGCTGGATGGCTGACATCAGCGCTGGCCGTTGCACTTGAGGCACTCGGGCTGAAATAAATGCTGTTCAGGGCTTGGTATTCCAAGCCACCGCACACAACGCCAAACCCGCCACATTCAGCGACACAGGATTAAACGCTTCCCTGAGCATCGACGGGCTGAACACCGCCACATCCACCAGCAGCCCCGCCAGCGCAGTCGCAGCCACTACAAGCGGCCAGACACTGCGTGGCGAAAGCAGTATCCATATCGCCAGGGCAATTTCCCCAACCCCCGCCAGCGTGGCGAACAACTGCACCTGCTCGATCCCGTGCGCCTGGATCATTGCCCGCTCACCCTGGCTTAGCCACAACAGCTTCGGCACCAGCCCATGGTAGGCAAACATGAAAGCCAGGCCGCCCCGGGCGATCCAGTTGATGCGCAAAAGGGGATTCATGGCTGATCCTTTAAAAAGCGCTGTTCATGATCCGCGTTCGGCAACAGACAGGTATCGTATTTCCCGAACAGCCGATAGCGATTGCGCGCGATGCGGTCGTAAGCCCAATCCCGAAGAAAGCGCGGGATGCCACGCAGGAGCAGCATTGGGCGCCATCGGGCAGGCAGTTGCGCAATGATTTCGAACACCGCCTCCGAACGCTGCCAACAGTGCTTATCGCGGATCACTGCGAGGGTGTCGAACTGCTCCAGCGGCAACCCCGCCCACGCCAGCAGCGCCTGGCCCTCGGGTGACTGCACGGCGGCTAGTCGCAAGCACCGTTGGTGGTCGTGGCGGATTAGAAACCTTGCCCAACCGTTACACAGCTTGCACACCCCGTCGAACAACACCACGGTTTCACCGGGCTTGAGGAATGGCGCGGGGGTAGGGCGGGTGTCGGAGGCAGGCATGTGTGTAGGTCCAGTCGGGCCGGGTTAGCCTGGATCATACCTGCCTTCGCCTGCACTGTAGTGTTTGGGGTTGGCTACCCCAATGAGCTTCAGGGGGCGCGCCGATGATTCGAAGGCAGATCTGTCACCGCTTCAAGGCGACTCTTCGGTACTCAGAAACGGTCCGACTGAGCCAAATGGGTAACTGTTCATGCCAATACGCAAAGGCGCTATCGGGCTAGCAGCAGCGCCGATCAGCAGGACATTGTCGATAACAATGGTCTCTCCCGGCGCCCGATTATCTGCGGCGACGATGAGGTAATAAGTACCGCTGTTTTTCACTGTACCGGTCAAGGCTTGGTTGATGACTCCGACTATGCCGGTCGCCTTGCCAAAGCCTTCGCCTTGCACATTACCCTGGGCATCCATGAGGATTAAATACGGGTTCAAAGCGTATTTGCTGAATCCTATCTCGAAGTGGTACGCCAGCCTAAAACTGTCGTTAAAAAAGCCGCTGTCTCATACCGAGATCAAGCGGCTTTTTCACACTTATTGCGCGGTTTTCAGCTTAATCACATCACCGGAGATCTTGGTGGTGTAGCCGTTCAATACCCAGGCCCAGAACCACTTTTCCTGCACTTGGGTGTTGATCAGCGCGTCGCCGCCTTTGGCCTTGATGGCTGCATCCTGGGCGCGCACGAAGCGGTTGTTCTGGCCAATGGGGATGACGCCCAGCAGCATGATGCCGGTGGCGCTGGCTTCGCTGTGGCCGAGCACGGTGTACTGGCTGGCGTCGTATTGCTGGGTTTTCATGGCGGTGCCGGTGCAACCTGCCAGGGTGAAACCAAGTACGGCTGCTGCTACGACTTTACTGAGGTATTTCACTTATAACTCCATAGATTCAAGCTCGAGATTCAATTCTCGGGGGCGACACTCTAAGCGCTCAGCTGGCAGATTGAAATCGATCAGCGAGGCTGGGATGCAGATGGCTCAGTCTGGCGCGTGCTTTGCGGTGATCCCATCGCAGCCTCGCTGGGGCTCGACAGCTCCCACATTTGCGCTTCGGCGTGTCATAGATGCAACCACGACGGATTGAGGTGCGCTGATTCTTCACCAGCGCAACTGTCTCAAGCCTGTACGTAACGCCGGATAACCCGCCCATACACCGCGAGGTTGATCACCACCACCACGGCTCCCAGCAGCAATTGGATATTGGCAGTCAGCCCGGCGGGGTAGATCAGCGTGAGGATGTAGTGCTCGATAAACCCGCCGCCATAACCGTCCTGCCCGGCCAGTTGGCGAAACAGGTTTTCCCAACGGGTGAGTGGGCAGGGCAGGTGCAGCACCTCTACCGCGATGCCCCAGGCGACGGCGGGTAAGTGCAGCCACATCACTCGCGGCCACTTCAGGGTGAGCAGGCCACCGAACAGCACGAACAGGATAAAGGCCAGGTGGAACAGCACGAGGCCGTCGGCGGCTAGGCGGTAGAGCATGTTTGAGCTCGATCTGAGTAAAGGAATACGTGAATTCTTGCCGGGTGACGTTATAGCTCCAGTTGACTGGCATTGATACCGAACGCCTTGGCTATCTTTTCCCGCGTGGTGCGGCGAGGTTTGCTGACCGCCTCCTGCTGGGCAAATGCCGATTGTGAAATACCCAGGCGTTGGGCGACTTCTTCCTGGGTCAATCTCAGGTGCTCGCGCCACGCGCGGATAGGTGTTGCGCCATCCACCAGGCGGCTGACTACCGCATGGGGGATCAGGTTTGGATCTTTTTGCTGCGCCACATAGTGTTCATAGGGAATCACCACATAGGCTGGCTTGCCCTGCGTATTGTGGATGATCTGTACGGCAGTAGGTTCGCTCGTCACGTTTTTTAACCTCTTGGATGCTGACGACCTGGATGCTGCCGTCCCAGTCGAAAAGGACCCGGTAATGGCCTACCCGCAAGCGATAGCTGTGAGGATGGTTAACCAGCACCTTGACGTTGATTGCATCGGGCATGTGTTCAAGAGCGGACACGGCATCGCGTACCTGTTGCTGATGATACGAATGCAACCGAAGCAATTGTTTGACGGCTTTTCGCGTCCATTGGATTGAGTTCATGGAGGTTAATAAGTCTTTTATAAGGTTTGCAATCGGTATTTTCAGATCCGTGTCGACGGGTCATGACGTTGTCCTCTCAAACCCTAGCTGGCCGCCGTCAGCGCCGACGGTTAAAACTGTTGCGTGGTATGAATCAATGGTTGGTCCACGAAGGTTGCTTGCAGGCAACGAGGGCCGTTATTGTGCTGAATCCTTTTAGTCCTCGCCCCAAGGTTGTGTTGTGATGAATGCACCGCGTACCGCTGTCCCGATCAAGGCCGTGATTTTCGATATGGACGGGTTGTTGCTGGATACCGAAGGCATCTATACCGAAGTGACGCAGATCATTGCCGAACGCTATGGCCGTACCTACGACTGGAGCATCAAACAGCACATCATCGGGCGGGGGGCCCAGGATTTGGCCGACTATGTGGTCAAGGCGCTGGACCTGCCGATCACGCCCGCCGAGTTTCTGGAAATTCGTGAACCGCTGATGAGCGAGCGTTTTCCCAAGGCCCTGGGCATGCCCGGCGCCGAGGCGTTGGTGCGGCATTTGAAGGCGCACAATATTCCGATTGCGGTGGGCACCAGTTCATCGCGTAACTCGTTTGGCCACAAGACCACCCTGCACCGTGAATGGTTTGGCCTGTTCGACACCATCGTCACCGCCGACGACCCGGAAGTCGGCGCCGCCAAGCCCGCGCCAGATATCTTCCTCACCGCCGCGCGTCGGTTGGGTGTAGCGCCTGAGGATTGCCTGGTGTTCGAAGACTCGCCGTTCGGCGTGACGGCGGCGAAGGCTGCGCACATGACCGCTATTGCGGTGCCCGATGAGGCGATGGCTGACAGCAAGTACCAGCATGCTGACCTGATTATTCGCAAACTCGCCGACTTTGACCTGGCCGCCTACGGCTTGCCTCCCATGGCCTGACCCCGCACGGTCAAAAATGTGGGAGCGGGCTTGCTCGCGAATGCAGGGTGTCAGTCAGTAGATTTATCAACTGACCCACCGCCTTCGCGAGCAAGCCCGCTCCCACATTTGGGTTGCGGTTCTGCAAAGAATCAGGCGCTGAACCCACCATCGATGGTCAGGCTGGCGCCCGTGATATAGCCCGCTTCCGGCCCGGCCAGATACGCCACAAAACTGGCGATCTCCTCCACATGCCCATACCGACCTACCGCCATCAACCCGATCAGACTTTCGGCAAAATCACTGTTCGCCGGGTTCATATCGGTGTCCACCGGCCCAGGCTGTACGTTGTTGACGGTGATACCCCGTGGCCCCAGGTCCCGTGCCAACCCCTTGGTCAACCCCACCAGCGCCGCTTTGCTCATGGCGTAGGGCCCGCCACCGCCAAAGGGCATGCGTTCGGCGTTGGTGCTGCCGATATTGATCACCCGGCCACCTTCGCCCATATGCTTGGCGGCTTCCTGGGTGGCGATAAATACGCTGCGTACGTTGATCGCCAAGGTCTGGTCGAAGTCTTCCAGCTTGAATTCCTCCAGCGGCGCGATGGCCAGCACGCCAGCGTTATTCACCAGGATATCCAGGCGTCCAAACGCCTCGACTGTAGCGTTGACCGCCGCGCGAATCGCCGTGGCATCGGCGCTGTCGGCCTGTATCGCCAGGGCTTTGCCGCCTTCGCTGATCACTTCGTTCTGCAACGCTTGGGCCTTGGCGGCCGAACTGACGTAGGTAAAGGCAACCGCTGCGCCCTGGGCGGCGAGGCGCTTGACGATGGCGGCGCCGATGCCGCGGGAACCGCCTTGAATCAAGGCGACTTTGCCGGTGAGGTTGTGTGTGGTCATGTCGATCTCCGAGGTAGTTGATGGGGCGAGTATCGACCTCACCCGCCCAGCTCGGTAGCCCGTGGTTGCTATAGTCTGTGTAAACCAAAAGTTTAGAGTGGGGCGATATGGAAAGCTTTGGCAGTATCGAATGCTTTGTGCGCAGCGCCGAGGGTGGCAGCTTTGCCGAGGCTGCACGGCACCTGAGCCTCACGCCTGCTGCAGTGGGTAAAAGCGTTGCCAAGTTGGAGGCGCGCCTCGGTGTGCGGCTGTTCCAGCGCAGCACTCGGCGCTTGGCGCTGACCGAAGCCGGCAAGGTGTTCCTGGAGGAAGTCAGTGGCAGCCTAACCACCATTCAGAATGCGGTCGCCAACCTGGCCAGTGCCGAAGGGCGGCCGGTGGGTACGCTCAAGGTCAGCATGGGGCCGGTGTTCGGCAATCGGTATGTGGTGCCGTTGTTGGGCGAATTTATGCGGCGCTGTCCTGATATCAGCCCGGACTGGCACTTCGATAACCGCCAGGTCGACCTGATCGGCCAAGGCTTCGATGCGGCCATCGGCGGCGGGTTCGAGTTGCCCCAAGGTGTGGTAGCGCGCAAGTTGACGCCGGCGCACCGGGTGCTGGTGGCGTCGCCGGATTACCTGGCGCGACGCCTTCCGGTACTGGTGCCCGAGGACCTGTCGCACTGCCTCGGCATCTTGATCCGCTCGCCGCAGACTGGCCGGGTGCGTTCGTGGCAACTGACCAATCGTGAGCGCGAGCACAGCCCTTTAGTGCTGAAACCGGCGATGACCATGAGCGACTCCGAAGCCGCGTGCTGCGCCAGTGCCCAGGGCCTTGGCATCGCGCTGGTGAGCATGCCAATGGCCGTGCCGTTCCTGGACAGCGGGGCGCTGGTGCGGGTGTTACCCAACTGGTATGTGGACGACGGCAATATTTCCATCTACTACGCCGAGCATAAGTTGCTGCCGGGCAAGACGCGGGCGTTTGTGGATTTCATTATTGAGCAGTTTGCCGAGCAAAAACTGGCTCAACGGTTCAGTGCTATCTGAGCAGGGCGGTATATCGAGTTGTGGCCATCGCGGGCAAGCCCGGCTCCCACAGTGATCGCGATCCAATGTGGGAGCCGGGCTTGCCCGCGATGCAGGCGCATCGGTCTACCGCCCGAACTTACCCGGCCAGCCGATGACCTTCTTTGGTCGCGGCGTGGCGTACGTCCTGACCTTGGACGTCGACAACCCCAACCGCACCAACGACTCGGCCACCATCACCGCCGCCGTCACTCCATCCACCACCGGCACCCCGGTGCGCTGGCGAATCTGCTCATCCAGCCCGGCCATGCCGCCGCAGCCCAGGCAGATCACCTCGGCCTTGTCATCGCGGATGGCCAGTTCCGCCTGGCGCACGATGGCTTCCATGGCGCCCAGCGGGTCTTCTTCCAGCTCCAGTACCGCCATGCCGCTGGCGCGCACCGAAGCGCAGCGCTGGTAGAGGCCGGCGAGTTTCAGCCGGTCTTCAATCAGCGGCACAGTGCGGTCCAGGGTGGTCACCACCGAGTAGGCGTGCCCCAGGAACATTGCGGTGCTGGCCGCCGCTTCGGTGATATCCACCACCGGCACATTGAGCAGTTCCTGCAGGCCTTCACGGCCATGTTCGCCATAGCCGGCCTGGATCACCGCATCAAAGGGCTGGTCGTAGGCCATCACCCGGTCCATCACAGCGATGGCGGCCAGGTAGCTTTCAAAATTGCCTTCCACCGATTCGGCGCCGAAGTACGGGGTGAGCCCGACAATCTCGGTGCCCGGTGACGCCACGGCCCGTGCTTGCTGGGCGATGGTCTCGGTGATGGATTCGGTGGTGTTGACGTTGACCACGAGGATACGCATGGAAAGTCCTTGTTTAGTGACTGACGTTATCGACGGCAATGCTTTCGCCGCTGACATCGGCGTAGTGCGGTTGACGCTTGGCAATCAGCAGGTACAGCAACCCGGCGATGCCTGCGCCAAATAACCAGGAAAACGGCGAGACGCTGGCAAACCCCGGCAACAGCGCCAGCAGGATGGCGATCACCGCCGCTGGAATAAACGCCGCCACCGCACGCATATTCACCCCACGGCTGTAGTAATAAATGCCTTGGGGGTCTTCGCTGTACAGTTGTGGCACATCCACCTGGCTTTTACGGATCAGCCAGTAATCGACCATGATCACCCCGTACAACGGCCCTAGCAGCGCGCCCAGGCCAGAGAGGAAGTACACGATCACCAACGGGCTGTTGTAGAGGTTCCACGGCAGGATCAGCACGGCAACAAAAGCGCTGATCAACCCGGCGCGGCGGAAGTTCAGGTACTTGGGCGCCAGGTTGCTCAGTACAAAGGCCGGAGCGACGAAGTTGGCCATGATGTTCACCGCCACGGTGACGATCAGGAAGGCCAGGCAGCCGAGCACCAGAAAGAAGGTGTTGGGGATCGCCGCGATGATCTCGGTCGGGCTTTCGATCACCCGGCCATTGAGCTGGAACTGCCCGCCGCACAGCAGCACGGTAATTGCGGCGAACACCAGGATATTCACCGGCAGGCCCCAGAAGTTGCCGACCTGGATGGTCTTGCGGCACGGCGACGAACGCGCGAAGTCGCAGAAGTTGAGGATCAGGGTGCCGTAGATGGCCAGCCACAGCGCGCCGCCGGCAAAGATATTGCGCCACATCTCGCCGCCACTCAGGGGCTCGCGGATCGACCAGGCAATTTGCCCGTTCGCCTGGAAGTACATCCACCCGGCCAGCGCAGCCACGGTCAGCAGAATCACCGGCCCGGCGAAGCCTTCATAGCGACGTACCATTTCCATGCCGTAGGCGAGGATCACCAACTGCACCAGCCAGATCGCCACAAAACACGCCCAACCCAGGGACGACAGGCCGAGAATCGAGTCGTGGTCATAATCGGCAAACCCTGGATGAATGGCCGTCAGCAGCACGCGGAAAACCACCGAGGCCAGGTAGGTCTGGATACCAAACCAGGCAATCGCAATTACCGCCCTGATCAATGCCGGAATCTGCGCCCCGTGAATGCCAAAACTAATGCGGCTGATAACCGGAAACGGCACACCGGTCTTCTGCCCCATGTAGCCGGACAAGTTCATGAAGAAGTACACCAGCGCCGCACCGATCCCCAGGGACAGCAGTATTTGCCAGCCGCCCAAGCCCAGTGCATAGAGCCCAATGGCGAATGAATAGTTGGCGATGTTGTGTACGTCATTGGTCCACAACGCAAAGATGCTATATCGCCCCCAGCGTCGGCCTTCGACCTTGGTGGGCGCCAGGTCCTTGTTGTGCAGGCGCGGGCTGAGCACCAGCGGGCCGGGGCCTGTGGCTGCAGGGTTTAATGGGGAGGAGGGCACATCCAGTGCGAGGGTGTTCGAGAGGCTTGTACGCATTCCGGCAGGCTCCAGCGCATCTGCAGCAAAGCGGCGGATGGCAAAGTGTATGTAGGTTTTGTATTGATTGTATACAAAGCGTACTTCTGCCTAAGCCATATGCGTGCCAATTCTCGATATATGAAAATCTTGGCTAATTTCGTTTTTATATAGGTTGGGAATAACTTGCTGAATTACAAACGTTATAAATTGACCGTTTGAACAGGTATTTATTTATTTGTTAATTGCAGGGCTATTTATAGACAGCGCCATCGGCGCAGAGAGATGTTACGTTTTGGTGCGCTGTACATTAAGTTGCACACAAAAATGGCACCTATGGTTGCAAGGTTGTGTACAAGATTTACCGGGCCACAAAGCAAATCTCGCTTTCTGTAGGAGCGAGCTTGCTCGCGAAAAACTTAACGACCCCGCGTTTATTCAGGAAGCCCGCGTTATCGTTGACGTTTTTCGCGAGCAAGCTCGCTCCTACAGAGGCGGTGGCGTCAGAGGCTCAAGCCTTGCTGATGATATTCCCCGCATGCAGCCCGCATTCCTTCTGCGTGGCTTCTTCCCACCACCAGCGGCCTTCACGTTCATGCTGGCGGGGCAATACCGGCCGGGTACACGGTTCGCAGCCGATGCTGATAAACCCGCGCTCATGCAGGCTGTTGTACGGCAGTTCCAGCATGCGGATATAACCCCACACCTCCTCGCTGGTCATCTGCGCCAGCGGGTTGAACTTGTACAGGGTGCGTTCTGGCGTGGAGAACGCCGTATCGATTTCCAGCGCCGCCACCTGGCTGCGAGTGCCGGGGCTCTGGTCGCGGCGCTGGCCGGTGGCCCAGGCACTCACACCTGCGAGTTTGCGGCGCAGCGGTTCGATCTTGCGGATGCCGCAGCATTCGCCATGGCCGTCCTTATAGAAACTGAACAGGCCTTTTTCTTTGACGAAGGGCTCCAGCTTGCTCGGGTCCGGCGAGATCAGTTCGATGTCGATCTTGTAGAACTCACGCACCTGCTCGATAAACCGGTAGGTCTCCGGGTGCAGGCGGCCAGTGTCGAGGCTGAACACCTTGACGTTCTTGTTCAGCTTCCAGGCCATGTCCACCAGCACCACATCCTCGGCACCGCTGAAGGAAATCCACAGGTCATCGCCGAACTGGCTGAACGCCAGCTTGAGAATGTCCTGGGCAGACTTGTTGGCATAAGTCGTGGCGAGTTCAACGACGTCGAAGGCTTGGTTCATCAGGACGGTTCCTACAGGTCAGTGGCGCTGAGCGCTCTCTAGGAGGGCGATGGTATCAAAATCTGTCCCGCGTTGCGGCGGCGGGCGTGAGTCGCTAGAGTTCGGCAGTCCTTTTGCTCGCTCAACTAACAACATCTAATAGGAGTGTCGTGTGGAAATTGCCTGCCTTGACCTGGAAGGGGTGCTGGTTCCGGAGATCTGGATCGCCTTCGCCGAGAAAACCGGCATTGAGTCCCTGCGGGCCACCACCCGTGACATTCCCGACTACGACGTGCTGATGCAACAGCGCCTGCGCATCCTCGACGAGCATGGGCTCAAGCTGGCCGATATCCAGGCCGTGATCGCCACGCTCAAGCCGCTGGACGGCGCCATCGAGTTCGTCAACTGGCTGCGCGAGCGCTTCCAGGTGGTGATCCTGTCCGACACCTTCTACGAGTTCTCCCAACCGCTGATGCGTCAGCTGGGCTTCCCGACCTTGCTTTGCCACCGCTTGATCACCGATGAAAACGACCGGGTGGTGAGCTACCAACTGCGCCAGAAAGACCCCAAGCGCCAATCGGTGCTGGCATTCAAAACCCTCTACTACCGCGTGATCGCTGCCGGTGATTCCTACAACGACACCAGCATGCTGGGTGAAGCTGACCGCGGGATTCTGTTCCATGCGCCGGAGAATGTGATTCGCGAATTCCCGCAGTTCCCGGCGGTGCATACGTTTGAAGACTTGAAGAAAGAGTTTATCAAGGCGTCGAATCGGCAGTTGAGCCTGTAAGTTATGTGGCGCGGCTGATTGCCCCATCGCAGGCAAGCCAGCTCCCACCTTTGATCGCTGCGCGGTCGAAAGTGGGAGGGGGCTTGCCCCCGATAGGGCCGGTACAGGCCCTACAAACCTTCCAATGTCTGTAACAACACCCGCACCTTCGTCAGCGACTCCTGATACTCCGCCTGCCACTCTGAATCCGCCACAATCCCACCGCCACCCCAGCAACACACTTGCCCGTCCTTGACCAGCAAGCTGCGAATTGCGATGGAGCTGTCCATCTCGCCGCGCACGTCCAGGTACATCAGCGAGCCGCAATAGAGCCCGCGACGGGTGGGTTCAAGCTCGTCGATGATCTGCATCGCACGAATCTTCGGTGCGCCGGTAATGGAGCCGCCGGGGAAGCTGCCGGCGATCAGGTCGAGGGCGTCTTTGTCGTCGGCCAATATGCCGGTGACACTGCTCACCAGGTGGTGCACGTTGGGGTAGCTTTCCAGGCTGAACAGTTCCGGCACTTTCACTGAGCCTATACGGCAACTGCGGCCAAGGTCGTTGCGCAGCAGGTCAACGATCATCAGGTTTTCTGCGCGGTCCTTGGGGCTGGCGAGCAACTCAGCGGCGTTGGCGGCATCCTCTTCGGGTGTTAAACCGCGAGGGCGGGTGCCCTTGATCGGGCGGGTTTCCACTTGACGCTCGCTGATGCGCACAAAGCGTTCCGGCGACAGGCTCAGCACCGCGCCGTCATCGGGCAAACTCTGGAACCCGGAAAACGGCGTCGGGCAGGCTTCGCGCAGCGCGCAGTAGGCTGCCCACGGATCGCCGATGCACGGCGCACGAAAGCGTTGGGCAAAGTTGACCTGGTAGCAGTCGCCGGCCTGGATGTAATCCTGGATGCGAATGATGGCCTGGTGATAAGCCTCGGCGCTGAGGTCCGGGACCATGGGGCCGTGAAGCTTGAAGGTCGTCGGCGCATCGCTTTGTGCCTGACTGAACAGGTTGATCAAGCGTTGCCGCTCGCTGTCGGCCAGCGCAGGGTGAAAGACCAACTGGCTGGTTTGCACCTGGTGATCGCTGACCAGCGCCCAGGCATAGAGCCCGAAACGCGCATCGGGCAGATGCAAATCGTCCACGGCCAGGTGTGAAACCTGCTCCAGGTGCCGACCAAAGTCATAGCTCAGGGAACCGATCAAACCCCCGGCAAACGGTAATTCATAGCCGTCAGGCAATGTCGCTTGACCCAACTGCGTCAGGTTCTTGCGCAAGCGTTGCAGGAAATCACCGCCACTTTCGTCCGGCCCTACCGTCAGGGTCGCTTCGGGCCAGGCACTGAGCAGGTCATACCGGCCGCGAACAGCCATCGGGCGGCCGCTGTCGAGCAGCACCGCACCAGGGGCGTGGCGAATGACCGCAAAGAACTCGGTGGGATTGGCCCGGTAGGGCAACGGGTATACGGAACAGGTCGACATGCGGGGGTGGATCAGCCAGTGGCGCGGGGGAGGGATTGTAGTCCCCTGTAGGATTTGCTCCTAGAGGGGATGTCGGGGATAGACAGTTCGAAGACCGGATCAGCCTTCCACGGGCGGTATATGCCCGAACATTTCTTGCACGAACTTCACACGCTCTTCCGGCGTTTCTGTCACCCCGGCCGCCTTGAGTTCTTCCAGTCGTGCCTCCACCGCATGGGTGCGCAACGTCAGGCCGCAGTCGTTGGCAATCTGAATGTTCAGCCCAGGCCGTGCGTTCAGCTCAAGGATCAGCGGGCCTTTTTCCTGGTCCAGCACCATGTCCACGCCGATATAGCCCAGCCCGCACAGCTCATAGCAGCCAGCGGCGAGCTTCATGAAACCGTCCCAGTTGGGCAGTTGCACGCCATCCACGGCGTTGGTGGTGTCGGGGTGCTTGGTGATGATGTTGTTCAGCCAGGTGCCGCGCAGGGTCAGGCCGGTGGCCAGGTCCACACCCACGCCAATCGCGCCCTGGTGCAGGTTGGCCTTGCCGCCGGATTGGCGGGTGGGCAAGCGCAGCATCGCCATCACCGGGTAGCCCATCAGCACGATGATGCGGATGTCCGGCACGCCTTCATAGCTGATGCTTTTGAAGATTTGGTCGGGCACCACGCGGTACTCGATCAATGCGCGGTCTCGGTGGCCGCCGAGGGAATACAGGCCGGTGAGGATGCTGGAAATCTGGTGCTCGATCTCCTCATGGCTGATGATTTTGCCGGACACCGTGCGATAGCGCCCCTCGAAACGGTCGGCCACCACCAAAATGCCGTCACCACCGGCGCCCTGGGCGGGCTTGATCACGAAGTCGCTGCGCCCACCGATAATCTCGTCGAGCTTGTCGATTTCCTTTTCGGTGGAGATCACCCCGTACATTTCCGGCACGTGGATGCCGGCCGCCAGGGCCCGTTCCTTGGTGATGATCTTGTCATCCACGATAGGGTACAGGCTGCGCTTGTTGTACTTGAGCACGTAGTCGGCATTACGCCGGTTGATGCCCATGATCCCCCGCGCTTCCAGGGCCTTCCAGGTCTTCCAGAAGCCGAACATCAAGAATCAGCCTTCAGGAACGCCTTGAAACGCACCAGCTCGGTGAGGCGGTAGCCGCGATAGCGACCCATGGCCAGCATGAAGCCCACCAGAATCAACAGGATCGCCGGGAAGGTGAACACGAAGTAGACCAGCTCCGGCACGCTCATGATCAGGTGTGCCAGGGACGCGGCGAACAGCGTGCCAATCGCGACTTTCAGCGCATGGTTGGCACCACGTTCCTCCCAGGTGATCGACAGGCGTTCGATGGTCATGGTCAGGATCACCATCGGGAACAGCGCCACCGACAAGCCCCGCTCCAGCCCCAACTTGTGGCTGAACAGGCTGATGGCGGCAATCAGCACGACCACGAAGGTCAGCACCACCGACAGCCTCGGCAGCATTTGCAGTTTCAAGTGTTCCAGGTACGACCTGAGCGACAGGCCCAGCGCCGTGATAATCGTGAACAGTACAATCCCGAAGCCCAACTGGGTCTCGCGGAACGCCAGGGCGATCAGCACCGGCGTGAAGGTGCCCAGGGTCTGCAGGCCGATGAGGTTACGCAGGATCAAGATCACCAGCACGCCAATCGGGATCATCACCATGATCATGAAGGTCTGCTGGGTTTGCAGCGGCAGCCCGTACAACGAGTATTCGAGGAAGTTGGCGTCGGTGTTTTCGTCCGTCAGCTTGGCCAGGCGGATGGCGTTCATCTCGCTGTTGTTCAGGCTGAAGGTCACCATGGCTTTCTTGCCGCCATCGACGGTGATCAGGTTTTCATCGCCGGTCCACCACAGCAGGCGGTCGGCGGGCAGGCCTTGTTCGCCGGTCTCCGGGTTGAAGTACAGCCAGTCGTTGCCGTTGAAGCTGCGCAGCCACAGTTCCGGGGTTTGCGGCTGGTCGGCCACCAGGCGGATGGTATGGACTTTCTCTACCGGCACGTGGGCGATGGACAGCAGCAGCTCGACGATCTTGGCTTTGTGCGGCGTCGAGGGGTCGCCGGCCAGCAGCAACTTCACATTGTCGTCGTTGAGGTTGTTGGTGCGCTTGATGGCTTCGCTGATAAAGGTCTCGACGTCGGCCGAGTGCTGGCGGATTGGCGCCAGCAGGGCTTCGGCGGCGATCTTCTCGGGGCCTTCCACGGCGATGCTGTCGCGGAAGGTCGGGCCTTTGATCTTGACCTTCTCGCCGCTGTAGCGCTTGGTCAGCACCAGGCGGTAATACAGGGTCTGGTTGCCCTTGGCCCGACGCGCCGACCAGGTAACCTTGCGGTTGCCGTCGATGCGGTTGACGCTCACCCCGTAGTTGTTCGAGATAAAGCTTTCATTGAGGCTGACGAAGTCGCGGCTCAGGGGCGGCACGAACATCTGGATCTTGACCGGGTCTTTCGGGTTGGCGACGAACTCGACCTTGGCGTCGATGTTCCACAAGTCGTCGGTGGCATCTTCGGTGACGGGAATCCCCAGCACGAAGATCTGATAGGCGGTGACCGAAATGCCCAGCACCACCAGCAAGGTGATCAGGATTTTCAGGTGCAGGGTCAGAGAGCGCATTCGGTTTACTCGGCGGTATTAAGCGTCGGCGGCGCAGGCGGGTTTGCCTGCTGCATATTTAAGACTGGGGTCGACCAGCGCATCAAAGCGTTTCAAGGCTTCGGAGCCAATCAGCAGCGGGTATTGGAATGCGCTGCGGTCAGTCAAGTTCACTTCGATGCTGCGTAAAGCACTGCCCATGCAGATATCCAGCGCAATCACTGGGCGGGCGGTGTAGTTCTTGTCCTCATCGGGGTCGTAGTCGCCGGCGCGGCGCTTGATCTTGCTGACACGCGCCAGGGGCAGTTCGATGGGGTGGGAATGGGCGGTGTCGATGGCCAGGTAGAAGCGTACCCAGGATTCGCCATTGCGCTTGAAGCGCTTGATATCGCGGGCACTCAACGAGGCGGTCTTGGCGCCGGTGTCGAGTTTGGCCGCCACTTCCAGGTCGATACCTGCAAGCTTGGCGTATTCATTCAGGCCGTACACGGTCTTCTCGGCGCCAGCGCCAAGGCTCGGTATGCACAGCAGGCACATCACTAGTAGGTAAGGCTTGAGTCTCATAAATCCTGAGGCAGGGCAGTGCACTGTTCATTTCAAGGCGACTGGCATTGCTGCGCAATCTCGGGTGCGCCCTTTCATCATCTGATGTCAGGCAAAAGCGGCGGGCATTCTAACATGATGCTTTTTTGGCGCCAGCGCTGGCAGGCGGCCATGCCTTGGCGAGCGAATGAGGGGGTTATTAGACGATTGTCGACAATGTGTATTTATTCTTTGACTATGCTGGGCTAATTGACTAGTTTTTGCGGCATTGCTTTTAAAGGTGTCGACAATATGTTGGAGCAACTCGAAAAACCAGCCGTGGCACCAGACGATTCCCAGACCATGTCGGAGAACGTCTTCCGGCGTATCCAGGCCGCCATCGTCAAAGGCGAAATCGCCCCCGGCAGCAAGATTTCCGAGCCGGAGCTGGCGCGCACCTACGGCATCAGCCGCGGCCCGCTGCGCGAAGCGATCCATCGCCTGGAAGGCCAGCGCCTGCTGGTGCGGGTGCCTCATGTCGGCGCGCGCGTGGTGTCTTTGAGCCACGCCGAGTTGGTCGAACTGTATGAAATTCGCGAGTCGCTGGAAGGCATGGCCTGTCGCCTGGCCGCCGAGCGCATGACCGACGCGGAAATCGAAGAGCTGCGCCAGGTGTTGCACACCCACGAACGGGACGCGGCGTTCCAGGCTGGTGTCGGCTATTACCAGCAGGAGGGCGACTTCGATTTTCACTACCGCATCATTCAAGGTGCCGGTAATCGCACCCTCACCCAAATGCTTTGCGGCGAGCTGTACCAATTGGTGCGCATGTACCGCATCCAGTTCTCCGCCACCCCCAATCGTCCACGCCAGGCTTTTGCCGAGCATCACCGCATTCTGGACGCGATTGCCGATCGCGACGGTGAACTGGCCGAACTGTTGATGCGCCGGCACATCGGCGCCTCCAAACGCAACATTGCCCGTCACTTCCCGGACGGTGCGCCTTCATCACGAGGTGAGTCATGAGTTCCAACAACAACAGCACTCCCGGCCAACGTTTCCGTGACGCCGTCGCCAGCGAACAGCCCTTGCAAGTGGTGGGCGCCATCAACGCCAACCATGCGCTCTTGGCCAAGCGCGCCGGCTTCAAGGCGATTTACCTGTCAGGCGGCGGTGTAGCCGCCGGCTCCCTCGGCGTGCCAGACCTGGGCATCACCGGCCTGGATGACGTGCTCACCGACGTGCGCCGCATTACCGACGTGTGCGACCTGCCGCTGCTGGTGGACGTGGACACTGGTTTCGGCTCCTCGGCGTTCAACGTGGCGCGTACCGTCAAGTCGATGATCAAGTTCGGCGCCGCTGCCATCCATATCGAAGACCAGGTCGGCGCCAAGCGTTGCGGTCATCGCCCGAACAAAGAAATCGTGTCCCAGCAGGAGATGGTCGACCGCATCAAGGCCGCCGTGGATGCGCGCACCGATGACAGTTTCGTGATCATGGCGCGCACCGACGCCCTGGCGGTCGAGGGCCTGGAGTCTGCCCTGGAACGTGCCGCCGCGTGCATCGAGGCCGGTGCCGACATGGTGTTCCCGGAAGCCATCACTGAACTGGAGATGTACAAGCTGTTCGCCTCCCGCGTGAAGGCGCCGATCCTGGCGAACATCACCGAATTCGGCGCCACACCGCTGTACACCACCGAACAGTTGAAATCTGCGGATGTTTCCATTGTGCTGTACCCGCTCTCGGCCTTCCGTGCCATGAACAAGGCCGCCGAGAATGTCTATACCGCGATTCGTCGCGACGGTACTCAGCAGAACGTGATCGACACCATGCAAACGCGCATGGAGCTTTACGATCGCATCGACTACCACACCTTCGAGCAGAAGCTCGACGCGCTGTTCGCCGCGAAAAAATAAACCCTGTGGTTCCCTGAACAACTACAAAATTGGAGAACGAACATGGCTGAAGCTAAAGTATTGAGTGGTGCTGGCCTGCGTGGCCAGGTCGCCGGGCAGACTGCACTGTCCACCGTGGGCCAGGCCGGCGCTGGCCTGACCTACCGTGGCTACGACGTGCGCGAACTGGCCGCCGACGCCCAGTTTGAAGAAGTCGCCTACCTGCTGCTGTACGGCGAACTGCCGACCCAGGCCGAGCTGGCCGCCTATAGCAACAAGCTGAGCAAATTGCGTGACCTGCCCCAAGCCCTGAAAGAAGTGCTCGAACGCATCCCCGCCGACGCCCACCCGATGGACGTGATGCGCACCGGTTGCTCGTTCCTGGGCAATATCGAGCCGGAGAAAGACTTCAGCGTGCAGCGCGATGTCACCGACCGCCTGCTCGCCGCGTTCCCGGCGATCATGTGCTACTGGTACCGCTTCAGTCACGACGGCCAGCGCATCGACTGCGTGACCGACGAGCCGAGCATCGGCGGCCACTTCCTGCACCTGCTGCATGACAAGAAGCCGAGCGAGCTGCACGTCAAAGTGATGAACGTGTCGCTGATCCTCTATGCCGAACACGAATTCAACGCTTCGACCTTCACCGCACGGGTGTGTGCATCAACCTTGTCCGACCTGTATTCCTGCGTCACCGCCGCCATCGGCTCCCTGCGCGGCCCGCTGCACGGCGGTGCCAACGAAGCGGCAATGGAAATGATCGAGCGTTTCTCCTCGGCCCAGGAAGCGGTTGAAGGCACCCTTGGCATGTTGGCGCGCAAAGACAAGATCATGGGCTTTGGCCACGCGATCTATAAAGACAGTGATCCGCGCAACGAGGTGATCAAAGGCTGGTCGAAAAAACTCGCTGACGAAGTGGGCGACACCGTGTTGTTCCCGGTCTCCGAAGCCATCGACAAGACCATGTGGGAACAGAAAAAGCTGTTTCCCAACGCCGATTTCTACCATGCCTCGGCGTACCACTTCATGGGCATTCCGACCAAGCTGTTCACGCCGATCTTCGTGTGCTCGCGCCTGACCGGCTGGGCTGCGCATGTGTTCGAGCAGCGCGCCAACAACCGCATCATCCGTCCAAGCGCCGAGTACACCGGCGTTGAGCAGCGCAAGTTCGTGCCAATCGAACGTCGCTGAAAAACTACTATCTCGGGCTGGAAACCCGATCAAAGTGTGGGAGCGGGCTTGCTCGCGAATGCGGTGTAACAGTCGCCGAGTGTGTTGAATGACACGCCGCTTTCGCGAGCAAGCCCGCTCCCACATTTAGGTCTCATTCCAACTCTGGATCCGGCTTCTTTTGCACTTACCGTGACCGAGTCCTGACGATGAACACTGAATTTCGCAAACCGCTCCCCGGCAGCCGCCTGGATTTTTTCGACGCCCGTGCGGCTGTCGAAGCAATCACCCCCGGCGCCTACGCCACGCTGCCCTACACCTCGCGCGTGCTCGCCGAGAACCTGGTGCGCCGTTGCGACCCGGCTACCCTCGACGCGTCCCTGAGCCAACTGATCGAGCGCAAGCGCGACCTCGACTTCCCGTGGTTCCCGGCCCGCGTGGTGTGCCATGACATCCTCGGCCAGACCGCCCTGGTCGACCTCGCCGGCCTGCGTGATGCCATCGCCCAGCAAGGCGGCGACCCGGCGCAGGTCAACCCGGTGGTGCCCACCCAACTGATCGTCGACCACTCCCTGGCCGTCGAAGCCGGTGGCTTTGACCCGCAAGCCTTCGAAAAAAACCGTGCCATTGAAGACCGTCGTAACGAAGACCGTTTCCACTTTATCGAGTGGACCAAAAAGGCCTTCAAGAACGTCGATGTGATCCCGCCAGGCAACGGCATCATGCACCAGATCAACCTGGAGAAAATGTCTCCGGTGATTCAAGTACGTGACGGCGTGGCCTTCCCGGATACCTGTGTCGGCACCGACAGCCACACGCCTCACGTAGATGCCCTGGGCGTGATCGCCATCGGCGTCGGTGGCCTGGAAGCCGAGAGCGTGATGCTCGGCCGCGCGTCGTGGATGCGCCTGCCGGAAAGCGTGGGCGTGGAACTGACCGGCAAGCTGCAACCGGGCATCACCGCCACTGATATGGTGCTGGCGCTCACCGAGTTCCTGCGTCAGCAGAAAGTTGTTGGCGCCTGGCTGGAGTTCTTCGGCGAAGGGGCTGCGGCACTCACTTTGGGTGACCGAGCGACCATCTCCAACATGGCCCCGGAGTACGGCGCCACCGCCGCGATGTTCTACATCGACGCGCAGACCATTGCCTACCTCAAACTCACCGGCCGCGAAGACGAACAGGTCGCCCTGGTCGAGCAATACGCCCGTCACACCGGCCTGTGGGCCGACGACCTGAAAGGCGCGCGGTACGAGCGCAGCCTGAGCTTCGACCTCTCCAGCGTCGTGCGCAACATGGCCGGCCCGAGCAACCCCCATGCCCGCCTGGCCACCCGCGACCTGGCGTCAAAAGGCATCGCTGGCCAATGGGATGACGTGCCGGGGCAAATGCCCGATGGCGCGGTGATCATCGCTGCCATCACCAGTTGCACCAACACCAGCAACCCGCGCAACGTGATCGCCGCCGGCCTGTTGGCACGCAACGCCAACAAGCTGGGGCTGACCCGCAAGCCGTGGGTCAAGTCGTCGTTGGCGCCGGGCTCGAAAACCGTGGCCATGTACCTGGAAGAAGCGGGACTTGGCCATGAGCTGGAAAAACTCGGGTTTGGCGTGGTGGCCTTTGCCTGCACCACCTGCAACGGCATGTCCGGCGCGCTCGACCCGGTGATCCAGCAAGAGATCATCGACCGCGACCTGTACGCCACCGCAGTGTTGTCGGGTAACCGCAACTTTGACGGGCGCATTCACCCTTACGCCAAGCAAGCCTTCCTGGCGTCGCCGCCGCTGGTGGTGGCCTATGCGATTGCCGGCACCATCCGTTTCGACATCGAGAAGGACGTGCTCGGCCTGGACGCCGACGGCAAGGAAATCCGCCTGCAAGACATCTGGCCGAGCGATGAAGAGATCGACGCGGTGGTCAAGGCTTCGGTAAAACCCGAGCAATTTCGTGCGGTGTATATCCCGATGTTCGCCATCCACGAAGACACCGGCCCCAAGGTCACGCCGCTGTACGACTGGCGCCCACAAAGCACCTATATCCGCCGCCCGCCGTACTGGGAAGGCGCGCTGGCCGGTGCACGGCCGCTCAAAGGTATGCGCCCGCTGGCGGTGCTGCCGGACAACATCACCACCGACCACTTGTCGCCGTCCAACGCGATCATGCTCGACAGCGCCGCCGGTGAATACCTGGCGAAAATGGGCTTGCCGGAAGTCGACTTCAACTCCTACGCCACCCACAGGGGTGACCATCTGACGGCGCAGCGCGCCACCTTCGCCAACCCGAAACTGTTCAACGAAATGGTGCAGGAAAACGGCAAGGTCAAGCAGGGCTCTCTTGCGCGTATCGAGCCGGAAGGCAAAGTCACGCGGATGTGGGAAGCGATTGAAACCTACATGGAGCGCAAACAGCCGCTGATCATCATCGCGGGCGCCGACTATGGCCAGGGTTCGTCCCGCGACTGGGCGGCCAAGGGCGTACGCCTGGCCGGTGTGGAAGCGATTGCCGCTGAAGGCTTCGAGCGCATCCACCGCACCAACCTGGTGGGCATGGGCGTGTTGCCTCTGGAGTTTCTGCCAGGCACCGACCGCCACACCCTCAAGATCGACGGCAGTGAAACCTATGACGTGGTCGGCGAGCGTACCCCGCGTGCGCAACTGACCTTGGTGATCAACCGCAAGAATGGCGAACGTGTCGAGGTGCCGGTGACGTGCCGCCTGGACACCGCCGAAGAAGTGTCGATCTACGAGGCGGGTGGCGTGTTGCAGCGTTTCGCCCAGGACTTCCTGGAATCAAAGGCGACCGCCTGAAGAGGATAACCATGGCACACGTAGCGCAAATCAAAATCCCCGCCACTTATATGCGTGGCGGCACCAGCAAGGGCGTGTTCTTCAGCCTACAGGACCTGCCCGCAGCGGCGCAGGTGCCAGGCCCTGCACGCGACGCCTTGTTGCTGCGGGTGATTGGCAGCCCCGACCCCTATGACAAGCAGATCGACGGCATGGGTGGGGCCACCTCGAGCACCAGCAAGACCGTGATCCTGGCCAAAAGCAGCCGCGCCGATCACGACGTGGATTACCTGTTTGGCCAGGTCTCCATCGACAAGCCATTTGTCGATTGGAGCGGCAACTGCGGCAACCTGTCGGCGGCGGTAGGCTCGTTCGCCATCAGCGCCGGCCTGGTCGATGCGGCCCGCGTGCCCCACAACGGCGTGGCCGTGGTGCGGGTGTGGCAGGCCAATATCGGCAAGACCATCATCGCCCACGTGCCGATCACTGACGGCGCGGTGCAGGAAACCGGCGACTTTGAGCTGGACGGCGTGACCTTTCCGGCCGCCGAAGTGCAGTTGGAGTTCATGGACCCGGCGGCGGAAGAAGAGGGCGGTGGGGGTTCGATGTTCCCCACCGGCAACCTCGTCGACGACCTGGAGGTACCCGGCGTCGGTACCTTCAAGGCCACGTTGATCAACGCCGGTATCCCGACGATTTTCATCAATGCCCAAGACCTGGGCTACACCGGTACCGAGCTGCAAGGCGCGATCAACAGCGACCCCAAGGCCCTGGCGATGTTCGAGACCGTGCGGGCGTATGGCGCGTTGCGCATGGGCTTGATCAAACACCTGGACGAAGCCGCCCAGCGCCAGCACACGCCTAAGGTGGCATTCGTGGCCAAGCCTGCCGATTACGTGGCCTCCAGTGGCAAGGCGATCAAGGCCGGCGATGTGGATCTGCTGGTGCGCGCCTTGTCCATGGGCAAACTGCACCACGCGATGATGGGCACCGCGGCGGTGGCGATTGGCACCGCGGCGGCGATTTCTGGCACCTTGGTCAACCTGGCGGCGGGCGGCGTGGAGCGCAATGCCGTGCGCTTCGGGCACCCGTCCGGCACCTTGCGAGTCGGCGCCGAGGCCAGCCAGGTGGACGGTGAATGGGTGGTGAAGAAAGCCATCATGAGCCGCAGTGCGCGAGTGTTGATGGAAGGCTACGTGCGCATCCCCGGCGACGCCTTCTAGCTTGATCGTTCCCGCGCTCCGCGTGGGAACGCCGCCTGGGACGCTCTGCGTCCCGCTGTGACGCGGAGCGTCACGGGATGCATTCCCACGCGGAGCGTGGGAACGATCGTAAACCCTGACCCTGAGGATGGAACAACCAACTTTTAGGAGAACTGCCATGAGCACCAACGTCGACCAGAACAACCGCCCCGACTACGACCCGGTGTTGCAGGACATCGCCGACTACGTCCTCAACTACCGCATCGACTCCCAGGATGCCCTGGATACCGCCCGCAACTGCCTGATGGACACCCTCGGCTGTGGCCTGCTGGCCCTGCGCTTCCCCGAGTGCACCAAGCACCTGGGGCCGATGGTGGAGGGCACCGTAGTGCCGTTCGGCGCACGGGTGCCGGGCACTTCGTATCGCCTGGACCCGGTCAAGGCCGCCTGGGACATCGGTTGCATCGTGCGCTGGCTCGACTACAACGACACCTGGCTCGCCGCTGAATGGGGCCACCCTTCGGACAACCTTGGCGGCATCCTCGCCGTGGCCGATCACCTGTCGCAAAAGCGCCTGGCCAATGGCGACGCGCCGCTGACCGTGCGTGCGGTGCTGGAAGCGATGATCATGGCCCACGAAATCCAAGGTGTGATTGCCCTGGAAAACTCCTTCAACCGGGTAGGCCTCGACCATGTGTTGCTGGTGAAAGTCGCCTCCACGGCGGTCACCGCCAAGCTGATGGGCGCCAACCGTGAACAACTGTTATCGGCGTTGTCCCATGCGTTTGTCGATGGCCAGGCGCTGCGCACCTATCGCCATGCGCCGAATGCCGGCTCGCGCAAATCCTGGGCCGCAGGCGATGCATCGAGCCGCGGCGTGCGCCTGGCAGACATCGCCTTGCGTGGCGAAATGGGCATCCCCGGCGTGCTGAGTGCGCCGCAATGGGGCTTCTACGACGTGCTGTTCAGCCACACCAACAAGGACCTGGCGCTCAAGCCCGAGGATAAGCGCGCCTTCAGCCTGCCCCAACCCTACGGCACCTACGTGATGGAAAACGTGCTGTTCAAGATCAGCTTCCCGGCCGAGTTCCACGCGCAAACCGCCTGTGAAGCGGCAGTCGCCCTGCATCCGCAGGTCAAGCATCGCCTGCATGAAATCGAGCGCATCGTGATCACCACCCACGAGTCGGCGATTCGCATTATTTCCAAGGTCGGCCCATTGGCCAACGCTGCCGACCGCGACCACTGCCTGCAATACATGACCGCCGTGCCCTTGGCGTTCGGCAACCTGGTGGCCGAGCAGTATGAAGATGATTTCCACGCGGCCCACCCGATCATCGATGAGCTGCGCGACAAGATGGTCATCGTCGAAGACCCGCGCTACAGCCGCGAATACCTGGAGGCTGACAAACGCTCGATTGCCAACGCGGTGCAGGTGTTTTTCACGGACGGCACCTGCACCGAGCAGGTAGCGGTGGAGTACCCGATTGGCCATCGCCGCCGTCGGGTGGACGGCATTCCACTGCTGGAAGACAAGTTCAAAGCCAACCTGGCCACGCGGTTTACTGCGCAACGCAGCGCTGAGATTTTTGCATTGTGCAAGGATCAGGCACGGCTTGAGGCGACGCCTGTGAACCGTTTCATGGACCTGCTCACGATCTGAAAAAACAACACGTTCACTGTTGGACCTGGTTTGCCCTAACCCCTGTAGGAGCGAGCTTGCTCGCGAAAAACCCATAGGCGCCGCGCTTATTCAGGAAGCACGCGTTGTCGTTGACGTTTTTCGCGAGCAAGCTCGCTCCTACAAAGGCAATGACGCAGGTTCAAACCGCAGTATCACCCGGCGATTGTGCTTGCTCTTCTTCTCGATCTTCTCGCAGAACACCCGGCCGATTTCCTCGGTGTTGAGCACGTGGGTACCGCCGCAGGGCTGGATATCGATGCCGGGGATTTCTATCACTCGCACCGAACCCGAGACCACCGGCGGCGCAACCGCCTGGGTGCGGGTGATCTGCAGCAGGGTCGCGTATTCCGTGGCGGGCATCGACAGAGTCTTGACCGCGTGGGCCTGCTCGATCAGGGCGTTGAGGTCGTGGGTGAGGCGGTCTTTGTCCAAGGTCATTTCCGGCAGGTCGAAATCCAGGCGGCCTTTATCTGCGCTGATGCTGCAACCGGTCACGGGCGCGTCGATCAGCGAACACAGCAAGTGCAGGCAGGTGTGCATCTTCATGTGCTGGTAGCGCCGCTCCCAATCCAGCCCGGCGTCGACCTGGACGCCAGCGGCCAACTGTTCGGGGCAGTGGTCCACCTGGTGCCAGATGATCGAGCGCAATACCGGGTCGCGCACGGTGCCGGTCACTTGCACCCGTGTGCCATCGGCCAGGGTGAGGTGGCCGGTATCGCCCGGCTGCCCGCCGCCGGTGGGGTAGAACAGGGTGTGCTCCAGGGCGATACCCTGTTCGCTGACGGCAATCACCCGGGCGCTGAATGCGTTCTGGTAGGGCGCGCTGTCGAACAGCGCCAGGGTTTCCATGGTATGCACGGACATGTTCAACCTCCGACGATCAATGGGGTGGCTTGCAAGAGGTGGCGCACCAGTGCGCTCAAGCCAGGGGGAGAGAGCAGGGTGATTTCAAATTCCGGCCCGCATACCTTCAGGTTCAGCGGCAGGCGTGGCAGTTGTTCGTCGTTGTCGAGGCGACGCAGGCGAAACTGCAGGTGGTGGCGCTCTTTCACCGTGGGTTCGAGCATCAGCCCTTGCAGCGGATGAAAGTCGGCGTCCAGCACGGTGACCTTGTGGCCGACACTCACTTCGCCCACCACGTGCAAGCGCTCATCCAGGGCAAAAGCGCCGAGGTAGTTGCTGTGGTCCGATTCATCGTTTTTTTGCAGTTGGATCTGGTTGACCACCTTGACCTTGGTGCCTGCCGGCACGTCCTGGGTAATCACGCAGGAGGGGCTGATAAACACGTTGTCGCCGATCGAAACATAGCCCAGCACCCGGGCGCCGGCGCCGACTTCGACGTTATTGCCCAGGCGCGGGTGGCGTTTGCCGTCCGGGTTGTTGGCGATACCGCGCGCGCCCAGGGTCACGCCGCAGAGGATGTAGCAATCGTTGCCGATCACGCAGGTTTCGCCGATGACCGTGCCGTAGCCATGGTCCAGCACAAAGCGCCGGCCGATACGCGCTGCCGGGTGAATCTCGGCGCCGGAGAGGATTTTGCCCTGGTTGCTCAGCTTGAGGGCCATGCGCGAAAACTCGCCGTTGTCAGCGGCCTGGAAATGCCACACCAGGTGCGCAAGGCGGTAGAACAGCACGGCCTTGAACGAGGCGTAGGACTCCAGGATCAACTCACCGCGCCCACGGGACGCCGGGTCGCGATAGGCATAGGCGATCAGGTCCTCGGCCACTGCCTGGGCGGCGTTCTGGATCAACGGCGCCAGGTGCGGTTCCAGCTGCTTCATCTGCCCGGGCGTCAGGGTGGTGATGAGGTGGGTCAGCAACTCATCGTGCAGCTGTTGCATGTCGATAAAGCCCCCCATGGAGACACCCCCGTATGTTGAATGGTTAAAAGCCCGGTTATTCGAAGCTGGGCAGGTAGCTGTCGGCATTGTCGTAGACCATGGTCAACACCACCTTTTCGGGCGGCAGTTCGGGGGCAAGTTGGGCGATGGCGACCATGTTGGCGGCCGAAGACAGCCCCAGGCTGATGGCATCGGTGCGCATGATGCGTTTGATCATGTCCAGGCAATCGGCGTGCGACACCTTGAGCATGCCGTCGATCACATCCAGGTTGAGGATGCTGGGGATCAAGCCAATTGAAAGGCCCTGGATCGCGTGCGCGGCGTGCTGGTCTTTCAGCAAGTCGCATTCCTCCGGCTCTACGCCCATCACTCGCAGTGCCGGCCAGGCGGCCTTGAGGGTTTCGCCGATACCGGTGATGTGGCCCCCGGTGCCTATGCCGCTGACGAAGTAGTCAACGCGCTGTTCACCGAAGGCGCGCAGGATTTCCGGGGCGGTAGTGTCGCGGTGGGTTTGGGGGTTGGCGCCATTGCGTTGCTGGTTGAGCATCACGTAGTTGGGGTTCTCCAACTGCAGCTCCATGCACTTTTCACCGTGGGAGTTATTGCCCAGGCGACTGTCGGACAGCACGACCCTGGCGCCGTACAGGCGCAGCAGCTTCTGTTTTTCCGGGCTGTAGTTGTCGGGGATCACCAGCACCACTTTGTAGCCCAGCACATTGCCGGCCATCACCAGGCCAATGCCGGTGTTGCCACCACTGGGTTCGATGATGGTCTGCCCGGAATCACGGATCAGCACACCGCGGCGCTCGGCATCCAGGATCATGCCCAAGGCGATGCGCGCCTTGTGGCTGCCGCCGGGGTTGAGGGACTCCAGCTTGGCGTAGACCTCGATGCCGAGGTCTTCGGAAAACTGGGCCAGACGCACGATCGGCGTTTGGCCGATCACGTCGAGGATGGAGTTATGCAGCATCAGTACGTCCCCACCTTCAGTACAACGGCATGTCAGGTTCGACGTCGCGAACCCAATGTTTCATGCCGCCCTGCAAGACTTTGGTGTTGGCAAAGCCGGCTGCCAACAGGGTGCTGGCGGCTTGCTCGGCGCGAGTGCCTGCGTAGCAGATCAGGTAGTGGGTGTTGTCGCGGCTCAGGCTGGCGAGCTGCCCATCCAGTTCTGCCAGCGGGATATGCACCACGCCGGGTAATTTGCAGACCTCCAGTTCGCTGGCGTCACGCACGTCCAGCAATACATCGGCGCTGCTGGGGTGTTCGAGCACTTGCTTTAGCACCTGGGGCTTGATGTAGCGTTCTGCGGCCAGGGAGGGCTGGCTCGGTACGGCATCGGCGCAGGTGGCCGGCGCGACGGTTTCGCTGTGGCGCAGGTCCGAACAGCAGGGGCAGTCGGCGCGGCGCTTGAAGCGGATCTCGCTGAACTTCATCGCCAGTGCGTCGAAGCGCATCAAGCGGCCGGACAAGGGTTCGCCAATGCCAATCAGCAATTTGATCGCCTCGGTGGCCTGGATCATGCCGACCACGCCCGGCAACACGCCGATCACACCGCCCGCGCTGCAATTGGGCGCCAGCTCAGCGGGCGGTGCCTTGGGGAACAGGCAGCGATAGCACGGCCCACCTTTATAGTTGAGCACGCTGATCTGCCCGTCGAAACGGTAGATGGCGCCGTACACCAAAGGTTTGCCCAACTGCACACAGGCGTCGTTGACCAGGTAGCGGGTGTCGAAATTGTCGGTGCCGTCGATCACCAGGTCATAGGCGCCCACCAGTTCCAGGGCGTTGTCAGTGTCAAGCGCGGTGTTGTGCGCGTTGATCTGGATATAGGGGTTGAGGTCCAGCAGGCGCTGCTTGGCGGACTCGACCTTGGGCATGCCCAGGGTGCTGTTGCCATGCACAATCTGGCGTTGCAGGTTGCTGCTTTCCACCACGTCAAAGTCCACCAGGCCCAGGGTGCCGATGCCGGCCGCCGCCAGGTACAGGCTGATGGGCGAGCCCAGGCCGCCGGTACCGATGACCAGCACCTTGGCTTTCTTCAGGTTCAATTGGCCCTCGCGGCCGACGCCCGGCAGGGTGATGTGGCGCACGTAGCGCTGCACTTCTTCGTTGCTCAGTGTGTCGATGTCCATGCCGCCGGAGGTGGCGAGCAATACTTCGATCCGGGCTTTTGCTGGCAGCGGTTCATCGGCGTCGATCAACTCCTCCTCGGCGGTAAACAGGAAGTGTTCCTTGAGCTGGTCGTTCTTTTCATGGAACAGGTGCTGACGCAATTGGGGGTGATGGGTGCAGAGATTTTCAATGACTTCGCGCAATGTCGATCCGGCGCCCTCAAGGGTCGATTCCGGCAGCTTGGCCACGCGAACCAGAATGTCGGGGAAAGAGACAGCGTTCATGGACAACTCCGTGTGCAGGTCGTTGAAAGGTTGAAGGGAGAAATGCTTGCCATCCCAGGCAAACAGCTTGGAGCCCAGGGCCTGGCCCTGACGAACATCCACCACCAGGTAACTGACGGGGAAAATCGGCTCGCCCAGGAACAGCGCCTTGTCCTGGTCTTCGTCGCTGAAATAGGCGCCCACATCCGGGTGTGAGTGGTAGATCACCACCACCGGGTTGTCGCTGCGAAACGCCTTGTTCATCAGCAGGGTGTCGGCCACCGAAAAGGTGTAGCCGTTGGCCGCGCTGCGTGGGTACATCTGGGGGTTCTTGCGGTGCAGCTCATTCTGGATATTGCTGCCCAGGTACACGCTGCCGTCGGCGAAGACAAAACCACAGCACTCCTCGGGGTAGCTGCGGCTGGCGTGGGCGTAGATCTGTTCCAGGGCGGTGGGGCGGAGGACGTCCATGTTTCTCTCGCGTTGGTTGAGGGTCACTTTTTCTTGGCCATGAGTTTTTCAATCGGCAATTTGGTGATCGCAAAGCCGGCCAGCAGGATTGCCGAGTACAGCATCAGGTCGCGGGAGATTTCCACGCCTTCGTACCAGGCACCGATGATGACCGCGAACACCGGGAAGATAATGAAGACGAACGACAGGATGATCGGGCTCAGGCGCTTGAGCAGCATGAAATACACAATGAACCCGCCCACCGAGGCCACCAGCCCGAGGTAGAACAGCGCGCTCCAGGAGCGCAGGGTGATGGCGTCGAACGTCGGCGTTTCAAACCACAGACCGGCCAGGAACAGCATCAGCCCGGCAATGCCGATGGGCAGGGTGTTGTAGGTGATGACGCTGATGGCGCTGCCTTTTTGCTTGGTAATGACATAGCACAAGGCGTGCATGATTGCGGCGCTCAGAATGGCCAGCACCCCCAGGAACTCGGCGTGGTCCAGGTGCAGGCCCTGGCTCTTGATAATCATGTAGAGGCTGCCGAAACCGATGCCGATGCCGACCACCTGGGAAAAATAGATGCGCTCGCGCAGGAACAGCGCGGAGAAGATCAGGATGAACACCGGCATGCAGCTGAACAGCAGGGCGGTGAGGCCCGACGACACATGCATTTCGCCATAGTTGAGCAAATAGTAGGGAACGCTGAAGTAAGACAGGGTCACGAATACGAAGAACCAGCGGCTTTCCCGGGGAAACAGGATCGGCTCACGGCGCACCATGGCAAAACACAGGAACAGCGGAAACGCGATGAGAAAGCGCAGGCCGGCGGATGTCAGCGGCGGCACGCTCTCCACGGCGATCTTGATGCCCAGCCAGGTGGTGCCCCAACTCAGGCACACGATCAGGAACATCACGCTGGTCACCAGCCCGGCGAGCCACTGTTTTTGCGTTTTTGTTTTTGCAGTGTTTTCGAGAACGGCGGACATTGGCATCGTTTATTGCTTCCCTGAGCCGGAATTGAACTCTATATTGAACTTGTAATGAGTTATGTTTATCGGCGATTGAACCCGTAAAAGCACACTATTAGGGCGAAAGATGGCTGTCAAAACAAATATTGACATGGTGTCAATTATGCGTGAGGGCTTGTCCAACGGGCAGGGCGTGAAGTACAAGCGCCTGTCCGATGTGATGGAACGGGGCATCCTCGAAGGCTTGATTGAACCGGGACGAAAACTGCCGCCCCATCGGGTGCTTTCCGACAATTTAGGCGTGACCATCGGCACCATCAGCCGGGCCTACGGTGAGCTGGAGCGCCTGGGCCTGGTGGTTGCACGAGTCGGTGACGGCACTTTCGTGCGCAAGCGTGGGATGGAGCGCCAGCGTGATGAAGGTTTTCGCAATTTCAGCGAGGAGCCGCGCCAGTACTTCGACATGAGCCGCAACATGCACATTCCTGGGCAAGAGACGGTGTTTCTCGCCCAGAGCTTCCAAACCCTGTCGACCAACGCCAAGTTCCTCCAGGACATCAGCGCCTACACCCCGGACGCCGGCCTGCCGCGCTACCGTGAAGCAGGCGCGCAATGGCTGGTGCAGCGCGAGTTTCATCCGATTCCCGAGCAGGTCATCTGCGTCAACGGCGGCCAGCACGGCTTGTTGTGCGCCATGATGGCGTTGCTGCGTGCTGGCGATACAGTGGTGACCGAGCAGTTGACTTACCCAGGGCTGATTACCGCCGCGCGTATGCTGGGGGTGCGGCTGATCGGCCTGGAGATGGACGAGGAAGGTGTGCTGCCCACGGCGCTGGATGAGGTTTGTCGTAATCACCGGATTTCGGCGTTGTATTGCACGCCGACTATCCAGAATCCGACGACCGCCGTGTTGTCAGTTGCGCGCCGCGAAGCCTTGGCCAGGGTGTGTCGCGAACATAACTTGCTGATTCTGGAGGACGAAGCCCACGGTGTGCTGGTGGAGGACCGTCCGCCGCCCCTCAGCTATTTCGCGCCTGAACGTACGATTTTGATCAGCAGCCTGAGCAAGGCGGTGTCAGCCGGTTTGCGGGTGGGCTACGTGCATGCGCCACCGGCGCTGGTCAGCCGCATCTCGGCGGCGATCCGTTCGACCTGCTGGATGGCCACACCTGTGACCCTGGAACTGGCGACCCAGTGGATCGAAAACGGCACGGCGGAATATTTGTTGCGTCAGCAGATCAATGAGATCAGTCGGCGCAAGACGCTGGTCGAAGATTTATTGACCGGCCTGGCCTATCGCACCCACCTTAACAGTCCGCATTTTTGGATCGAAGTCCCCGAGCCCTGGCGGGCGTCGGAAATCGAGGCAGAGCTCAAGCAGAACAATTACCTGATCGCCACCGCCGAGGCGTTTGCCGTGGGGCAGACGGCGGTGCCGCAGTTTATTCGGGCGAGTATCTGCAACACGTCGGGCGATGATCAGTTATTGCGCGAAGGGTTTGATGCGCTGGCGACGGCGTTGGGGCAGGGGGGCGGGCGGTTTCATCTGTGAGACCGCGCTCGTTCCCACGCTCTGCGTGGGAATGCATCTTGCGGCGCTCCGCGTCGCTATTGCGGGACGCGGAGCGTCCCAGGCGGCGTTCCCACGCAGAGCGTGGGAACGATCACAAGATCACTTAAAGCGCCGCTCAACCCCTTTCTCCACCAAAATCTTCGCCGAGATCTCTTCCACCGAAAAATGCGTGGAATTGATGTGCGCAATATTCTCGCGGCGGAACAGATTTTCTACTTCACGCACTTCAAATTCACACTGGGCATAGCTGGAATAGCGGCTGTTGGGCTTGCGTTCGTTGCGGATGGCGGTCAGCCGGTCCGGGTCGATGGTCAGGCCGAACAGCTTGTGGGAATGCGCGCGCAAGGCGGCGGGCAGGGTCAGGTGCTCCATGTCGTCTTCGGTCAGCGGGTAGTTGGCCGCACGAATACCGAACTGCATGGCCATGTACAGGCAGGTCGGGGTCTTGCCGCAACGCGACACGCCCACCAGGATCAGGTCGGCCTTGTCGTAGTAGTGGGTGCGGGCGCCGTCGTCGTTGTCGAGGGCGAAGTTCACCGCCTCGATACGCTCCATATAGTTGGAGTTATGCCCGATGGAGTGGGACTTTCCGACGGAATAGGACGAATGTTCACTCAACTCCTGTTCCAGTGGCGCCAGGAAGGTAGAGAAAATATCGATCATGAAACCATTCGACGTTGCGAGAATCTCACGAATGTCTTGATTGACGATGGTGTCGAAAATGATCGGGCGAAAACCGTCTTTTTCAGCCGCCAGATTGATTTGTTGTACCATGGCCCGCGCTTTATCCACGCTGTCTATATAAGGCCGGGTGAATTTGGCGAAGGTAATGTTTTCGAACTGCGCGAGCAGGCTCTGACCCAATGTTTCGGCTGTAATGCCGGTGCCGTCGGAAATAAAGAAAGCAGATCGTTTCATTTGAGCCCTGGGCCTTAAGCTGATGGCGAATCTTGGATATGATAGGCGCGATTTTGCCGTCCCGCAGTGGGCCGCATTCTCACTTATTTTCCAGGTCCAGGCCACAAGCGCTGGCGTTAGCTCCTACTGAGCAACCCGCGTCCTGAGCTTTTCCAACACAGAAAGTGGAGAGATCACCTTGGTAGAGTACGTAGTTTCCCTCGATAAGCTCGGCGTCCATGATGTAGAGCATGTGGGGGGCAAGAACGCATCCCTCGGCGAGATGATCAGTAATCTTGCAGGCGCTGGTGTCTCGGTGCCCGGTGGTTTCGCCACCACGGCCCAGGCTTACCGCGACTTCCTCGAGCTGAGCGGCCTCAACGCCCAGATCCACGCCGCGCTGGACGCCCTGGACGTCGATGACGTCAACGCCCTGGCCAAGACCGGCGCCCAGATCCGCCAGTGGATCATGGAAGCCGAGTTCCCCGAGAAGCTCAACGAAGAAATTCGTACCGCCTTCGCCACCTTGTCTGCGGGTAACCCGGACATGGCCGTTGCTGTGCGCTCCTCGGCCACCGCCGAAGACTTGCCGGACGCCTCCTTTGCCGGCCAGCAGGAAACCTTCCTCAACATTCGCGGCGTCGAAAACGTGATTCGCGCGGCCAAGGAAGTGTTTGCCTCCCTCTTTAACGACCGTGCGATTTCCTACCGCGTACACCAGGGTTTCGACCACAAGCTGGTGGCCCTGTCTGCCGGCGTGCAGCGCATGGTGCGTTCGGAAACCGGCACGGCCGGCGTGATGTTCACCCTCGATACCGAATCCGGTTTCCGTGACGTGGTGTTTATCACCGGCGCCTACGGCCTGGGCGAAACCGTCGTACAAGGCGCGGTCAACCCGGACGAATTCTACGTACACAAGGGCACCCTCGAAGCGGGTCGCCCGGCCATCCTGCGCCGTAACCTGGGCAGCAAGGCCATCAAGATGATCTACGGCGACGAGGCCAAGGCCGGTCGTTCGGTCAAAACCGTTGACGTCGACAAGGCCGAGCGCGCGCGTTTCTGCCTCACCGACGCTGAAGTCAGCGAGTTGGCCAAACAAGCGATGATCATCGAAAAGCACTACAAGTGCCCGATGGACATCGAGTGGGCCAAGGACGGTGACGACGGCAAGCTCTACATCGTGCAGGCGCGCCCCGAAACCGTGAAGAGCCGCACTTCGGCCAACGTCATGGAGCGCTACCTGCTCAAGGAAACCGGCACCGTGCTGGTGGAAGGCCGTGCCATTGGCCAGCGCATTGGCGCAGGCAAGGTGCGGATCATCAAGGACGTGTCCGAGATGGACAAGGTCCAGCCGGGTGACGTACTGGTTTCCGATATGACCGACCCCGACTGGGAGCCGGTGATGAAGCGCGCCAGTGCCATCGTCACCAACCGTGGCGGGCGTACCTGCCACGCGGCGATCATCGCCCGTGAACTGGGGATTCCGGCAGTCGTGGGTTGCGGCAACGCCACTCAACTGCTCAAGGATGGCCAGGGTGTGACCGTGTCCTGCGCCGAAGGCGATACCGGCTTTATCTTCGAAGGTGAACTGGGCTTCGATATCAAGCAAAACTCCATCGACGCCATGCCCGACCTGCCGTTCAAGATCATGATGAACGTCGGCAACCCGGACCGCGCCTTCGATTTCGCGCAATTGCCGAATGCCGGTGTGGGCCTGGCCCGCCTGGAGTTCATCATCAACCGCATGATCGGTGTGCACCCCAAGGCACTGCTGAACTATGACGGCCTGCCACTGGACATCAAGGAAAGCGTCGACAAGCGCATCGCCGGCTACAACGACCCGGTAGGGTTCTACGTCGAGAAACTGGTCGAAGGCATCAGCACCCTGGCTGCGGCGTTCTACCCGAAAAAGGTCATCGTGCGCCTGTCGGACTTCAAGTCCAATGAATACGCCAACCTGATCGGCGGCAAGCTCTACGAGCCAGAAGAAGAAAACCCGATGCTGGGCTTCCGCGGTGCCTCGCGTTACATCAGCGAAGCCTTCCGTGACTGCTTCGAGCTCGAATGCCGTGCGCTCAAGCGTGTGCGCAACGAGATGGGCCTGACCAACGTCGAGATCATGGTGCCGTTCGTGCGCACCCTGGGCGAGGCGAGCCAAGTGGTGGACCTGCTGGCCGAAAACGGCCTGACCCGTGGCGAGAACGGCCTGCGCGTGATCATGATGTGCGAATTGCCGTCCAACGCCATCCTGGCTGAAGAGTTCCTGGAGTTCTTCGACGGTTTCTCCATCGGCTCCAACGACCTGACCCAGTTGACCCTGGGCCTGGACCGCGACTCGGGGATCATCGCCCACTTGTTCGACGAGCGTAACCCGGCGGTCAAGAAGCTGTTGGCCAACGCCATTCAGGCCTGTAACAAGGCTGGCAAGTACATCGGTATCTGCGGCCAAGGCCCTTCGGACCACCCTGACCTGGCCAAATGGCTGATGGAGCAGGGGATCGAGAGCGTTTCGTTGAACCCCGATTCCGTGCTGGAAACCTGGTTCTTCCTGGCTGAAGGCCAAGCGTCCGCCTAAGATCGCGTGGTCAAAAGTGCCGGTCACTCGTTGCGGGTGACCGGCATTCTTATCTGTACAGGGCGGGAATCCTTGCGGACGCCGCCCTTTTTTGTGCAAGAGCATTATGCAAAGCAGCAGCAATCTATTTCCTGTCGCCCTGATCAGCGCTGAACGTCGCGGCGATCTGAGTGAAGACGTCTATCGGCTCAAGCCCGGTAACAGTCCTGACGGCACCGTCGAGCTGGCGGTGACCCGTTTGGGCCTGGCCGATGTCCCGGAAAACCGGGGCACGCCAATTATTTTGTTGCATGGCAGTTTTTCCAACCGGCGCTTCTGGTATTCGCCCAAGGGCATTGGCTTGGGGGCTTACCTGGCGCGTCGCGGATTTGATGTGTGGATCCCGGAAATGCGCGGCCATGGTTTGTCCAAGCGCAATCACGACTACGCCAGAAACCGTGTCGCCGATTACGCACGCTACGATTTGCCGGCCGTGGGGGCGTTTGTGTCTGAGCAAAGCGGGCAGGTTCCGCACTGGATCGGGCATTCTCTCGGCGCCACCACCTTGGCTGCGGCCTTGGGCGGGCAGCACTTGGATGCATCTGCGGTGGCATCGGTGGCGTTGTTCGGCTGCCAGGTCAGTCGTAACCATTGGCCGTTGAAAATCCCACCGGTGCAGTGGGGTGGGCGCTTTATTCTCAAGCGCCTTGGCCACCTGTCCGGCCCGCGCTTCAAACGTGGGCCCGAGGACGAACCGGCCGGGGTGATGATCGAGGCGATGCGTTGGAACGGTCTGTTCGGCCGGTTTGGCGATGCCGAGCATGACTGGTGGAAAGGCTTGGCGCAGGTCGATGTGCCGCTGTTGGCGGTGAGCGCAGCGGGCGACCGGCAAGACCCGGACTGGGCCTGCCGCAAGCTCTTCGAGCAAGTGGGCAGCGAGCATCGCCAGTACCTGTGCCTGGGGCGTCAGCAAGGTTTCAGCGAAGATTTCGGCCATGTGCAGATGCTGGTCAGCAAAGCCGCCCAGGCCCAAGTGTGGCCATTGGTGGAGCGTTGGTTGAACGACCCGCTGACACCCGTATTCGGCACGCAGCCCGAGGTGGCTGCAACGGTTTGACGAAACGCCCTGCCAGGGGCGTTTCACTCTTGAAGGGTTGCGGCTAAGATATGACGCGCCAGGCGCTTCTGGTCATATTCAGTCGCGTAACGTGTATTGCGTTGCGCTGATCAGGGTTTGATCATGGCCGCCGCCAAGGCGCGGGCACTTAAAGAATGCCTGTCGCGGGGCGTTTTCTTGATGTACACCGTGGATGTTCGACCTCTTCTTTGATGACAGGAGTTTCTCGATGAACCATTACGTGACCCCCGACCTGTGTGACGCCTACCCGGAGCTGGTGCAGGTAGTGGAGCCGATGTTCAGCAACTTCGGTGGCCGAGACTCCTTTGGCGGCGAAATTGTCACCCTTAAATGCTTCGAGGATAACTCCCTGGTCAAGGCGCAGGCTGACCTGCCGGGCGCTGGCAAAGTGCTGGTGGTCGACGGCGGCGGCTCCCTGCGCTGCGCGTTGCTGGGTGACATGATTGCCGAGAAGGCCGCGAAAAACGGTTGGGAAGGACTGGTGATCTACGGGTGCATCCGTGATGTCGACGTCATCGCCCAGACCGACCTGGGCGTGCAGGCCCTGGCCTCGCACCCGAAAAAAACCGACAAGCGCGGCCTGGGCGACCTGAACGTGGTGGTGACATTCGGGGGCGTGACGTTCCGCCCTGGTGAGTACATTTATGCCGACAACAACGGGGTGATCGTGTCGCCCAGCCCACTGAAAATACCTGAATAAACTGCCGTAACCGATTGGGGTGAGGATGTTCGAAGAAGAAAACGCGCAATGGGGGCTGGTGCATGCCCTGGTGCTGGACGGTAAAGGCGGTGCGCGTTCGATTGCCCGGACTGAGCTCGACGACTTGCAGTTGCAGCCCCAGGAAAGCCTGTGGCTGCACTGGGATCGCAGCCATCCTCAAACCCAGACCTGGCTGCGTAAATCCAGCGGCCTGAGCGAGTTCGCCTGTGACCTGCTGCTGGAGGAGAACACTCGTCCACGCCTATTGCCGCTGCCGGACGCCGAATTGCTGCTGTTTCTGCGCGGGATCAATCTCAACCCAGGCGCCGAGCCCGAAGACATGGTGTCGGTGCGCATCTTCGCCGCCGCCAACCGAGTGATCTCCCTGCGTTTACGCCCCTTGCGCGCCACCGATGAGTTGCTGGTGCAGCTGGCAGACGGCAAAGGCCCCAAGACGGCGTCTGAACTCATCCTTTATATGGCTCAGTACCTGACCAATAAAGTGCAGGATCTGGTTGCTGGGTTGTCTGAAATCGTCGATTCCGAGGAAGAAAAACTCGATGCCGACGAACGGTATACTCCGGAGCACGGCAGCGTTCTGCAGATCCGTCGAAGGGCTGCCGGGCTCAAGCGCTTCCTGGCCCCCCAGCGGGATATTTTTGCCCAGCTTACGCGAATCAAATTGGCGTGGTTCTGCGACGACGATGCCGACTATTGGAATGAATTGCACAACAGCCTGACCCGTTACCTGGAAGAGCTGGAATTGGCCAGAGAGCGCGTGGGGCTTGTGCTTGAGGCCGAAGACCGGCGCTTGAGCCTGCGTATGAACCGCACCATGTACCGCTTCGGGATCATCACCGGGATCTTCTTGCCGATGAGTTTTCTCACCGGTCTGCTCGGTATAAATGTGGGAGGCATCCCGTTCTCCGACAGCCCTTATGGATTCATGATTGCGTGCCTGTTGATGGTGTCTGTGGCACTGGGGCAATGGTGGTTATTTCGACGATTGCGCTGGGTTTGACCTGAATATGACCTGAACGTAAGAAAGGGCCGATGTGACCCGATGAATTTTACCCTCGTCTTTTAAATCACTTGCGAGAGGTCTCTATGCACGATCCGTTCGAACAGTCTTTGCGTGACATGCTCAATGCTTCGCCATCCAACCGTGATGACGATGCTTGCCTGGGCCGCGTACTGAAAACCGCCAACCGTCAGGTAGGGGCGGGTGACCTGTTCGGTCTGCTCGGGCGTTGGTTGCCGGCATTGATGATGGCCCTGAACAACGGTTCGGCCCATGTGTCACCGGTTTCCCGTCGTAAACCTCTTGCTAGCACTGCTGATAAGGCTGATTGAATATGGAACTTGATCTCTGGACCCAGAGCCTGGTCACCGCGATGACCGCATTGTGGACCAAGGTGGCGAATTTCATTCCCAACCTGTTTGGTGCCCTGGTCCTGGTATTGCTGGGTTTTGTCGTGGCCAAGCTGCTCGATACCCTGCTGTCCAAATTGCTCGCCAAACTGGGCCTCGATCGCCTGATGGCCGGCACCGGCCTGACCAAGTTACTTGGCCGCGCGGGGTTGCAAGTACCGATTTCGACCCTGATCGGCAAGATCGTCTATTGGTTCGTTCTACTTATTTTTCTGGTTTCTGCGGCGCAGTCCCTTGGACTTGAGCGAGTTTCAGCTACGCTCGACATGCTGGCACTGTATTTGCCGAAAGTGTTCGGCGGCGCGCTGGTGCTGCTGGTGGGGGTTTTACTCGCGCAATTGGCCAACGGGCTGGTGCGCGGGGCCGCCGAAGGCGTGGGGTTGGACTACGCGGCGGGCCTGGGGCGAATCGCCCAGGGGCTGGTGATCATCATCAGTATTTCTGTCGCGATCAGCCAGTTGGAGGTCAAAACTGACCTGCTCAACCACGTGATTGTGATTGTTTTGATTACCGTTGGTCTGGCAGTTGCGCTGGCCATGGGGTTGGGAAGCCGGGAAATTGCCGGTCAGATTCTTGCGGGAATCTATGTGCGTGAGCTGTATCAAGTTGGGCAACAGGTGCGTGTGGGCGAGGTCGAAGGGCAAATCGAGGAGATCGGCACAGTCAAGACAACCGTGCTGACCGATGACGGGGAACTGGTGTCGCTGTCTAACCGGATTCTCCTGGAGCAGCAGGTCAGTAGCCGCTAATCCGGCAAATCCTGCTAATGTACGCCGCCGCAAACCCGGGTGACCGGGTTGCAGCGGACATTGACCTGACTGTCGGCACGACTTGTTTTGAATAAAGCCCAAACGCTGTCCACGCGCTATGACCCCCGTGAGCTCTCTGATGAGGAGTTGGTCGCGCGCTCGCACACGGAGCTGTTTCACGTAACACGCGCGTACGAAGAATTGATGCGCAGGTATCAACGCACTCTGTTCAACGTTTGTTCAAGGTATTTGGGGAACGATAGAGACGCGGATGATGTCTGTCAGGAAGTGATGCTCAAGGTGCTATACGGCCTGAAGAACTTCGAGGGCAAATCGAAGTTCAAGACCTGGCTGTACAGCATCACGTACAACGAGTGCATCACGCAGTATCGTAAGGAACGGCGAAAGCGTCGCTTGATGGACGCTTTGAGTCTGGACCCCCTTGAGGAGGCGTCTGAAGAGAAGGCGCCGGCACCCGAGGAGAAGGGCGGACTTGATCGCTGGTTGGTGCATGTGAACCCGATTGACCGGGAAATTCTGGTGCTTCGCTTTGTCGCAGAGCTGGAATTCCAGGAAATCGCTGACATCATGCATATGGGCTTGAGTGCTACAAAAATGCGGTACAAACGTGCTCTTGATAAATTACGTGAGAAATTTGCGGGCGAGACTGAAACTTAGTGCGTAGCAAATATCTCTTACGTGTAGGCAAGTTCTGTTAGACTTGTCGCCGAGTTGTCCCCCGGTTTGTGGGACTGCTTTACAATCACCAGATGGGGATTTAACGGATGAAACTGAAAAACACCTTGGGCTTGGCCATTGGTTCTCTTATTGCCGCTACTTCTTTCGGCGTTCTGGCACAAGGCCAAGGCGCAGTTGAAGGCGAGCTGTTCTACAAGAAGCAGTACAACGATAGCGTTAAGCACATCGAAGACGGCTTCAACCCAGGCGCTCGCATTGGTTACTTCCTGACCGACGATCTGTCGTTGAATCTGTCGTACGACAAGACCAACCACACCCGTTCGAACGACGGCACTGGCAACCAGAAGATCAAAGGTGACACTGGCAGCCTCGTTGCTCAGTACCACTTCGGTCAGGCTGGCGTTGATAGCCTGCGTCCATACGTTGAAGGCGGTTTCGGCCACCAGAGCCGTACCAACGTTAAGGTTGACGGCCACAGCGGTCGCGACCAGACCACTTTCGCTACCATCGGTACCGGCGTGAAGTACTACTTCACCAACAACCTGTACGCTCGTGCTGGTGTTGAAGCTGACTACGGTCTGGACAACGGCAAGTGGGACTACTCCGCACTGGTTGGCCTGGGCGTGAACTTCGGCGGTAACGCTGGCGCAGCTGCTCCAGCTCCTACCCCAGCACCAGCTCCAGAGCCAGTTCCAGAGCCAGAAGCTCCGGTTGCTCAGGTTGTTCGTGTTGAGCTGGACGTTAAGTTCGACTTCGACAAGGCCGTTGTTAAGCCTAACAGCTACGGCGACGTTAAAAACCTGGCCGACTTCATGGCTCAGTACCCAGCTACCAACGTAGAAGTTGCTGGTCACACTGACTCCGTAGGTCCAGACGCTTACAACCAGAAGCTGTCCCAGCGTCGTGCTGACGCTGTTAAGCAAGTCCTGGTTAAAGACGGCGTTGCTCCTAACCGTGTAACTGCTGTTGGTTACGGCGAATCCCGCCCAGTTGCTGACAACGCAACTGAAGCTGGTCGCGCTGTTAACCGTCGCGTAGAAGCGTCGGTTGAAGCTCAAGCTCAGTAATTACTGAGTAAAGAAAAGCCCGGCTCAGGCCGGGCTTTTTTTCGCCTGCGATTTGCCTCAGGCGCTTGCCGCAGCGGCGATGCCATCCATCTGTGCGGCGCCGGCAACCTGGCCAATCACCAGGATGGCCGGGCTCTTGAGCGCAAAGGCTGTTGCAGCTTCATGCATGGCCGCCAGGGAGCTGCGGCATTCGCGTTGCTGGGGCAACGAAGCGTTTTCGATCATTGCCACCGGCATATCCGCAGCCATGCCACCGTTGAGTAACTGCTCGCGGATTTCTTCTAGCTTGGCCACGCCCATATACACCACCAGCGTGGTGCCTCCCTCCGCCAGCGCACGCCAGTTCAGGCTGCTGTCATCCTGGGTATGCGCGGTGACCAAGGTCACTCCACGGCTCACGCCACGCAAGGTCAACGGGATATCGCACTGGGTCGCTCCCGCCAGCCCCGAGGTGATGCCATTGACTAATTCCACCTCGACGCCACGCTCGCGCAGCCAGGTTGCCTCTTCGCCACCGCGGCCAAAAATACACGGGTCGCCACCTTTGAGGCGTACCACGCACTTGCCCTGGCGCGCATAACGCAGCATCAGGCGGTGAATAAACTCCTGCGGGGTGGAGCGACAGCCCCCACGCTTGCCAACGGTAATCACCCGGGCGCTGGCGCAGTGTTCCAGTACTGCCGGGTTGACCAAGTCATCAATCAGCACAATATCCGCTGCATGCAGAGCCCGGACCGCCTTGAGGGTCAGCAACTCCGGATCACCCGGCCCTGCGCCTACCAGCCATACTTTTGCGCTCATGTTGTTCCCCTTACACACTGATGGCGATTGGCTGCGGGTTGCTGGCCAAAAGACGTTTGATTTCCGGCACGCAGGAGCCGCATTGGGTGCCGCAGCCCAGTGCCTGTTTGAGGCCATCCAGGTCCAGGCCGCTGCCGATACCGGCACACACGGCGTTTTCGCTGACGTTCTTGCAGTTGCACACAATCTTGTTGCTGGCCGTGGTACCGCCCGGTGGCGCGCTCAAGGGCGCCAGCAACCAGCGCCGCAGTTGCTCGTCGGCGCGGCCTTCCAGCCACAGGCTTTGCAGCCAGTGACGGGCCAGGGTTTCGCCGGCCAGGCGCAGGGCGGTGATGCGGCCTTTCTCGATTTTTACGCGCTTGCCGATTGAGCGGCGGGGGTCGTCATAGGCCATTACCGGGCCGTCGTTGAGGCCCAGCAGGTGGTCGATACGGGTCAACAGTTGCAGGTCGGGCGCCTCGGTATGCGCGGCGCGCACCAGCAACGCGGGGCGTTCACGGCCAGCCAGGCTCAGGCTGACGTAGGCAAAGGTTTCACACAGTGGGCGCAAGGCTTCGAAGTGCTGCTGCACATCGCCTTCGATCAGCGCAAACAGCTGCCATGGCAGTTGCACTGCTTCCAGGCGCACGCCGCTGTGCTTGAGCTCCGGCTGCTTGGACAAAGGGTCGAACGCCGGTTGCGTGAGGGTATTAACGCCGCCCTTGAGAAAACGGTCGCCCCAGTGCATGGGCAGGAACGCTTGGCCGGGGCGCACACTGTCATCGCTGCCGACGGCGACGATCACGCTGCCGCGACGGCTTTTCAGGCTGACCAGGTCACCCTCTTTGAAACGGTGACGGCGCAGCTCGTCCGGGTGCAGGCTCAGCAGCGCCTCACTGACGTGCCCGAACAGCTGGGCGGCGGTGCCGGTGCGGCTCATGCCGTGCCATTGATCACGCAGGCGACCAGTGATCAGGGTCAACGGGAATCGCGCATCGCGCTGTTCCTTGGCGGCGCGATAAGGCTCGGCGACAAACCGCGCCCGCCCACTGTCAGTGGGGAAAATACCGTCGGTGTACAAGCGCGACGTACCCGCCTGCGCACCCTCGGGAAACGGCCACTGCTGCGGGCCGAGCCGGTCGAGCAGGGCATGGCTGATGCCGGACATATCCAGGTCACGGCCTTGAGTCAGTGGCTTGAATTCATCAAACAGCTGGGCCGCTTGTTCAAAGGCGAACAGGCTCGGCAACCCCGGACGCAGACGGCGCTCCAGGCGTTGGGCGAAATCCACCGTGATCGCCCAGTCCGCGCGCGCTTCACCCGGTGGGCTGATGGCGCGGCGCACATGGGAAATACGCCGCTCGGAATTGGTCACCGTGCCGTCTTTTTCACCCCAACTGGCGGCGGGCAGTAGCAGGTCGGCATAGGCGGCGGTTTCGGTGGTATGAAATGCTTCCTGCAACACCACGAACGGACACGCGGCCAAGGCTGCGCGCACCGCGTTCTGGTCGGGCAGCGATTGGGCTGGGTTGGTACAGGCGATCCACAACGCCTTGATCTTGCCAGCCTGCACCTGTTCAAACAGTTCGATGGCGGTAAGGCCGGTGGTCGCGGGCAGTTGTTCCACGCCCCAATAGGCCGCCACTTCAGCGCGGTGTTCAGGGTTGGCCGCGTCGCGGTGGCCCGGCAGCAAGTTGGACAGGCTGCCGGTTTCGCGCCCACCCATGGCGTTCGGTTGGCCGGTGAGGGAAAACGGCCCGCAGCCCTGCCGGCCAATGGTCCCCGTGGCTAAATGCAGGTTGATCAGCGCACTGTTTTTGGCGCTGCCAGCGGTGGACTGGTTAAGCCCCATGCACCACAGCGACAAAAAGCTGCTGGAGGTGCCGACCCACTGCGCGCACAGGCGCAACTGTTCGACGCTGATACCGCACAGCTGCGTGACCATCTGCGGCGTGTAGTCATGCACCAGGCGCTTGAGTTCGGCCAGGCCGTCGGTATGGGCCTGGATAAACGCACGGTCGATCCAGTCTTCCCACAGCAGTAAATGCAAAATCCCGTGGAACAACGCCACATCCGTTCCCGGCAAAATCGCCAGGTGCAGGTCGGCCAAGTCGCAGGTGTCAGTACGCCGAGGGTCAATCACCAGCACTTTCATCTGCGGGCGTTGCGCCTTGGCTTGCTCCAGGCGTCGGAACAATACCGGGTGGGCGTAGGCCATATTGCTGCCGACGATCATCACGCAGTCGCTGTTTTCCAGGTCTTCATAGCTGCACGGCGGCGCATCGGCGCCCAGGCTGCGCTTGTAGCCGACCACCGCCGAAGACATGCATAGCCTAGAGTTGCTGTCGATATTGTTGGTGCCCACCAACGCCCGCGCCAACTTGTTGAAGCTGTAGTAGTCCTCGGTCAGCAGTTGCCCGGAGATATAGAACGCCACACTGTCGGGCCCGTGCTCGGCAATCGTATCGGCGAACACGTTGGCCGCATGCTCCAGGGCGGTGTCCCAGTCGGTGCGGGTGCGTGCCAGTGCTTTGCCCAAGCGTAATTGCGGGTACAGGGCACGGGCGCTCACGTCGCCGGTCAGGTGCAGGCTCGCGCCTTTGCTGCACAACTTGCCGAAGTTGGCCGGATGGCTGGGGTCGCCTTGCACCCCCAGGATCTGTTCGCCGTCATGCTCGATCAGCACGCCGCAGCCCACTCCGCAATAACAGCAGGTGGACGCGGTGGTCTGGCGGTTCATCAACCCGCGTCCCGCAGGGCCAGCATCACCCGGCCGTTTTCGACCCGTGCCTGGTGATGGTGGGCACAGCCGATATCCGGGGCCTGGGCTTGGCCGGATTCAAGGTCGATCTGCCAATTGTGCAATGGGCAGGCCACACGCTTGCCATAGATCAAGCCTTGGGACAGCGGCCCGCCCTTGTGCGGGCAGCGGTCGTCGAGGGCAAAGACTTCGTCGTCACTGGTGCGAAAAATCGCGATGTCACCTTTGGGCCCGCTGATGATGCGCGAGCCCAGGGCGTTGATTTCGTCGAGGGCGCAGATATCCAGCCAGTTCATAGCGAGACCTCCAGGTGTTTGACAGGGATCACGTCGAATTCCTTTTTCAGCAGCGGCTGTTCCAGGCGTTCCTTCCACGGGTCCTGCTCGAATGACAGCGAGAACTGCAAACGCTCATTGAGGGCTTGGCGGCGCGCCGGGTCTTCCAATACGGCCTTCTTGATATGCTCCATGCCCACTCGCTGAAGGTAGTGCACGGTGCGCTCCAGGTAGAAGGCTTCTTCGCGGTACAGCTGCAGGAACGCGCCGTTGTATTCGCGCACTTCCTCTGCGGTTTTCACCTTGACGAAGAACTCCGCGACTTCGGTCTTGATCCCGCCGTTGCCGCCGATGTACATCTCCCAGCCCGAGTCGACACCGATAATGCCCACATCCTTGATGCCCGCTTCCGAGCAGTTGCGTGGGCACCCGGACACCGCCAACTTGACCTTGTGGGGCGACCACATATTGAACAGGTCATGCTCCAGCTCAATGCCCAGTTGCGTCGAGTTCTGCGTGCCAAACCGGCAGAACTCGCTGCCCACACAGGTTTTGACGGTGCGGATGGATTTGCCATAGGCATGCCCGGACGGCATATCCAGGTCCTTCCATACCCCTGGCAAGTCCTGCTTCTTGATACCGAGCAAGTCAATGCGCTGGCCGCCGGTGACCTTGACCATCGGCACGTTGTACTTGTCGGCCACATCGGCGATGCGGCGCAGCTCCGAAGGATTGGTCACGCCGCCCCACATCCGTGGCACCACAGAATAGGTGCCGTCTTTTTGAATATTGGCGTGGGCCCGTTCGTTGATCAGCCGCGATTGCGGGTCGTCCTTGGCTTCGCCGGGCCAGGTGGAGATCAGGTAATAGTTGAGCGCCGGGCGGCAGGTGGCGCAGCCATTGGGGGTGCGCCAGTTCAAGTAGCGCAGGGTGCTGTCGATGGTCAGCAGGTGCTGCTCGCGAATGGCCTGGCGGATCTGCCCGTGGTTGAGGTCGCTGCAGCCGCAGATGGCTTTTTCACTTTTGGGTTTGACGTCGGCGGCGCCGCCCACGGTGTTGATCAGGATCTGCTCGACCAACCCGGCACAGGAACCGCAGGAACTGGCGGCCTTGGTGTGTTTTTTCACCTCATCGACACTGAACAGCCCTTGTTCCTGGATCGCCTTGACGATGGTGCCCTTGCACACGCCATTGCAGCCGCAGACTTCGGCGCTGTCGGCCATGCTCATGGCTTTGTCCTGGCCTTGGTGGCCGACATCGCCGAGTGCATTTTCACCGAACATCAGGTGATCGCGGATTTCACCGATGGCGTGGTTCTCACGGATCTGGCGGAAATACCAGCCGCCATCGGCGGTATCGCCGTACAGGCAGGCGCCGACCAGGATGTCGTCCTTGATCACCAGCTTCTTGTACACGCCGCCAATCGGGTCGGAGAGGGTGATGGTCTCGGTGCCTTCGCCGCCCATGAAGTCGCCGGCGGAGAACAGGTCGATGCCGGTCACTTTCAGTTTTGTCGAGGTCACCGAGCCCTTGTAAGTGGCAAACCCCAGTTGGGCCAGGTGGTTGGCGCAGACCTTGGCCTGTTCGAACAACGGCGCCACCAGGCCATAGGCGATGCCGCGATGGCTGGCGCATTCACCGATGGCATAGATGCGCGGGTCGTAGGTTTGCATCGTGTCGTTGACCAGGATCCCACGGTTGCAGGGGATGCCGGACTTTTCCGCGAGTTCGGTGTTGGGGCGGATGCCGGCAGCCATCACCACCAGGTCGGCGGGGATGATGTCGCCATTTTTGAACTGCACCGAGCCGACGCGGCCGTTGCCGGCATCGTGCAGGGCCTGGGTTTGCTCGCACAGGCGGAACACCAGGCCGCGGCTTTCCAGTTCGGTTTGCAGTAGCTGGCCGCTGGTCTTGTCCAGCTGCCGCTCCAGCAGCCATTCACCGATGTGCACCACCGTCACGTGCATGCCGCGCAGCATCAGGCCGTTGGCCGCTTCCAGGCCGAGCAGGCCGCCGCCGATCACCACTGCATGCTTGTGGGTCTTGGCGGTGTCGATCATCGCCTGGGTGTCGGCGATGTCGCGGTAGCCAATCACGCCCTGCAGGGTATTGCCGGGAATCGGCAGGATAAACGGCGTGGAACCGGTGGCGATCAGCAGGCGATCATACTCGGCCTCGGTGCCGTCTTCGGCGATGACTTTGCGCTTGACCCGATCGATCTGCACCACCTTGCGGTTGAGCAGCAACTTGACGTTGTTGTTCAGGTACCAATCCAGATCGTTGAGCACGATCTCTTCGAAGGTTTGCTCACCGGCCAGTACCGGCGACAGCAGGATGCGGTTGTAGTTGGTGTGAGGCTCGGCGCCGAACACGGTGATGTCGTACAGCTCGTTGCTCAGCTTGAGCAGTTCTTCCAGGGTGCGAACCCCGGCCATGCCGTTGCCGATCATCACCAGTTTGAGTTTTTTCATGTCGTTCTCCGCAATGGCTCGACAAATCGTGCGCAAACAAAAAAGGCGTCCCCGCTAGTCAGCTAGCGAGGACGCCTTTGTCCTGGTCCCGTTCTCTCGGGAAGCTCGGCCCTTCGTCGTTGAAGGAGCGGCTATATGTGGGGTGTTGGAAAAGCTAATGCAGCAGCTGTGCCAAGTCCCTATAGCCCCAGTTTTACTGGGCGTTTACACAGAGAACCGGCGGATTCTGCCCGTTAGTGGTGCAGCAGCCAGTACAGCAGCACCAGATTGAGCAGCAGCGAAGCCACCGCCAGGGTTTGCCAGACCTTCAAGGGTTCGCGTTCGAGCAAAGGCCGTGGGCGTAGGCTCAATTCGCGGCGGTCGGCCTGCTCCAGCACCAACAGCCATTCTTCGGCGGTTTCATAACGATGGGCCGGGGCAGCGGTCACCGCTCGTTCCAGGCTGTGTGGTAACCACTCTGGCAAGTCGGGGCGATAACGGCTGGCGCTGACGGGCTGGTTAAACCTGGGCCGTTGGAAGGCCTCGATTTCACCGTAGGGGTAATGCCCGGTCAGCAGGTAATACAAGGTCACGCCGACGCTATACAAATCCTGTTGCGCCGTAGGCTGCTCGCCAGCGAACGCCTCGGGCGCGATGAAGCTTGGGGTGCCGGGCAGCAGGTGGGCACGGTCCTCGGAGAGCCCGGGGCAATAGGTCAGGCCGAAGTCCAGCACCCGCAGTTCGCCATCTTCTCCCAGCAGCAGGTTTTCCGGCTTGATGTCGCGGTGCAGGATCTGCCGGCGATGCAACAGGCCCACGGCGCGCAGCAAGCGTTCGGCAATCGACTGCCATTGCGCCAACGGCAGCGGGCCCTGTTGTTGGAACAGTTGGGCCAGGGTTTGCCCGGCGTATTCGCGCATCACGTAGTACAAATGTTGACGACCGCTGGCGGCATGCACCTCGGGAAAGGCGCGGCCTGCGACCCGGCGCAGAAACCATTCCTCCGATAACAAGGCCTGGGCCGCATCGGTATCCTCGCAACGCAACGGCAAGGTCTTGAGCAACCAGGGTTGCCCCTGGGCATCGTGCACGCGGTAGAGCAACGACTGGCGACTCTGCGCCAGCACGCTTTGCACCTGCCAGCCTTCAAAGGTTTGCCCGACTTTCAGCGGTGGCGGCAGTGGCCATTGCTGCAACTGCACCAGGGCGTCGCCAAGGGTGGCGGCGCCGAGTTGATCGATGCGCACCAGCAAGGCACTGGCGTTGTCTTGGCTACCCGCCAGGTGGGCCGCGTTGACCAGGGTGTTGACGGCCAGGTCGAGGTCGCTTTGCTCGCGCAGGATCGCGCCGATGTTGTGATCGCCCAGCGTGGCCCATACCCCGTCGCTGAGCAGCAGGAAGCTTTCGCCCTCGCGCAGTTGGCCATCGAGGAAGTCCAGCACCAGGTGCTGATCCAGGCCGAGGGCGCGCTTGAGCACATGTTGCATGCCCGGCTGTTCCCACACATGGTCTTCGCTGATGCGTTGCAACTCGCCGTCAAGCCAACGATACGCCCGGCAATCACCGACATGGGCCAGGGTGAAACGTTGGCCGCGAAACACCAGGGCGCTGAGGGTGGTGAGCAAAGGCTGCCCACCGCCGTTGGCTTGCAACCAGCGATTCTGCGCCAGTAACAGACGCTCCAGCGCCTGGGCCACGCTCCAGGTCTGTGGCGTGGCGTAGTAGTCCAGGGCCAGGGCCTGCAAGGTCGAGCGTGCGGCCAGGCCACCGTCGGCGCATTGGCTCACACCATCGGCCAGTGCGCACAGGTAGCCTTTGCTCGCGGCCAGTTCCGCCATGGGCGTGACCACCCGCAGCGCATCCTGGTTCTCGCTGCGTGGGCCGATGGCACTGGCCTGGGCGACGCTCAGTTGTAAGCTCATCAGACGCGGGCGGCGGTCACGGCGGCCGAACCCCAGGTGGTTCTCCAGCGCCGCTTCACCCCATGCAGGCCGAACCAGGCCAGCACACCGAGGCTGGCGAACAACCACAGGGCCAGTTGATAGCTGCCGGTGCTCTGCTTGATGGCGCCCATGCCCGCTGCTAGGGCGAAGCCGCCGATGCCACCGGCCATGCCGATCAGGCCGGTCATGACGCCGATCTCACTGCGAAAACGCTGCGGCACCAGTTGGAATACCGCGCCATTGCCGGCGCCCAGGCCGAGCATGGTGCAGACGAAAAGCGCCAGCGCCGCGTAGGAACTTGGCAGGTTGAACCCCACTGCCGCAATGCAGATCACCGCCACGCTGTACATGCCGAGCAGAGTCTTGATCCCGCCGAACCGGTCTGCCAGGGCGCCACCCAAGGGGCGCATCAGGCTGCCGCCGAACACACAGGCGGCGGTGTAGTAGCCGGCAGTCACCGGGCTCAGGCCGTACTGGTCGTTGAAGTAGCCGGGCAGGGCGCTGGCCAGGCCGATAAACCCGCCGAAGGTCACGCTGTAGAAGAACATGAACCACCAACTGTCGCGGTCGCCCAGGGCCTTGAAGTAGTCGGCCATGGCTTTGGCTTTCGGGCGCTGAGGGGCATTGCGCGCCAGCCAGGCGAACACGATCAGGGTCAGCACCAGTGGGATCAGCGCAAAGCCGAACACGTTGCTCCAACCAAACGCGGCCGCCAGCACGGGCGCCAGCAGCGCGGCAAACACGGTGCCGGAGTTGCCGGCGCCGGCGATGCCCATGGCCTTGCCCTGATGCTCCGCCGGGTACCACTGGGACGCCAAGGGCAGGGCGACCGCAAAGGACGCGCCGGCCATGCCCAGGAACATGCCCAGCAGCAACGCTTGTTCGTAGCTGTGGATCCCCAGTTTCCAGGCGCAGAACAGGGCCACGATCACAATCACCTGGCCAATCAGCCCGGCGGTCTTGGGCGACAGCTTGTCGGCCAGCATCCCCATCAAGAAGCGAAGTACCGCGCCCGCCAGGATCGGCGTGGCCACCACCAGGCCTCGCTGTTGGGTGGTCAGGTGCAAGTCAGCGGCAATCTGCACCGCCAGGGGGCCCAACAGGTACCAGACCATGAAGCTCAGGTCGAAATACAGGAACGCGGCAAACAGGGTCGGGGTGTGCCCGGATTTCCAGAAGCTTGATTTCATCACGCACCTCAACGGTTGGGGGTCTAGAAACGAAAAAACGCCGCCACCGGGTTCGCGAGGGCAAACCGGGTGGGCGACGTCTTTGTCGTGGAGGGGGCAACCGCCGTTGGCTACCTGTGATAATTCTTTAGCAAGAGCTGAGCCACATCAGCCGAGCAACTCGCTCATGGCAATAATCTGCTCTGCCACCTGGATCAGTTTCTGTTGACGGCTCATGGCCTGGCGGCGCATCAGGGTGTAGGCCTCTTCTTCGTTACAGCTCTTCATCTTCATCAACAGGCCCTTGGCCAATTCGATGCGCTTGCGTTCGGCCAGTTGCTGGTCGCGGGCATGCAGCTGGGCGCGCAGGGCCTGGTCACTCTCGAAGCGCGCCATGGCCACATCGAGGATCGGTTGCAGGCGCTGGGCCTGGATGCCTTCGACGATATAGGCACTGACGCCGGACTTGATGGCCTGGCGCATCACATTAGGGTCGTGCTCGTCGGTAAACATCACGATGGGCCGGGGCTGATCGCGGCTGACCAGCACCACTTGCTCCATCACATCGCGCCCGGGTGACTCGGTATCGATCAGGATCACATCCGGGCGCACTGTTTCGACGCGTGCGGGCAAGTCGATAGTCAAGCCGGACTCATCGATCACCTCAAAGCCGGCCTCGGTCAATGCGGCCTTGAGGCGCCCGACCTTACGCGGGGTGTCGTTGATCAACAGGATTCGCAGCATCGTCGGGCTCCTGTCAGCGCAGCGCTTGACGGTTAGTGTCATCGGCCAGGGCATGCAGATGGAAGCTGCGCGCATAGCCAGCGGGGTCGCTGCCGTCCCACGTCTTGCCGTCGAGCAACTGGCTGCGGCGCATGTCCGAGTCGCCTGCGGGAATGCCCAGCGCCTCGGCCGCCTGGCGGTACAGCGCCAGTTGCTGCACCTGCCGGGCGACGCCCAGGTAGTCCGGGTCTTCACGCAACAAGCCCCAGCGCCGGAACTGGGTCATGAACCACATGCCATCGCTGAGGTAAGGCAGGTTCACCTCGCCGTTGGCGAAAAAGCGCAGTGCGTTGGGATCCTGCCACTGGTTGCCCAGGCCATCCTCATAGTGGCCCAGCAAGCGCGGTTCGATGCAGGCCACAGGCGCATCGAGGTATTCAGGGGCACTGAGCAACTGGGCGGTAGAGCGGCGGTTTTCACGGCTCTGCTCGATAAACCGGCTTGCCTCCAGGATCGCCATGACCAGCACGCGTGCGGTATTGGGGTAGGCGTCAACGAAGGCTTGGGTGCAGCCCAGGACTTTTTCCGGGTGGTCCGGCCAGATCGCCTGGCTGGTCGCCAGGGTAAAGCCCTGGTGCTGTTGCACTGCGCTGGCGCACCAGGGTTCGCCCACGCAAAGGCCGTCGATACGTCCGGCTTGCAGGTGCGCGACCATTTGTGGCGGCGGCACTACTACGCTGTTCACATCCTGCAAGGGATGAATGCCTTGGCTCGCCAGCCAGTAATACAACCACATGGCGTGGGTGCCGGTGGGAAACGTCTGGGCGAAGGTCAGTTTTGTCCGGCTTTGGTGCACGTGGCGTTTCAATGCTTCAGGAGTGATCACTCCTTGCTGTTGTAGGCCATGGGACAGGTTGATGCCCTGGCCATTCTGGTTCAGCCCCATCAGCACCGCCATGGGGCTGGGGGCGACGCCGCCGATGCCCAGGTGCACGGCATAGATCAGCCCGTAGAGACTGTGGGCAGCGTCCAGTTCACCGCTGACCAGCTTGTCGCGCAGGTTGGCCCAGGACGCTTGGCGCTTGAGGTTGAGTGTGAGGCCGTAGGGTTGGGCGAAGCCCTGGGTGGCGGCGACCACCAGCGAGGCGCAATCGGTCAGGGCCATGAACCCCAGGTCCAGGCTGCTCTTTTCCGGGGCATCGCTGCCGTTTACCCAAGCCAGCGGATCGTTCATCAATACCTGCCTTTTTCTGAAAAAAAAGCGCCGTTTCCCAGGTTGGCGTATAGGCCATTGCAGGGGAACGACGCCTTTGTCCGTAGGCCCGTGCCGCCGTTGGTGCGAGCCTGATCCAGAGTGCAAAGCAAGGCACATGCCATGGGCAGGACGTCGCAGTTGTCCGTCAACTTTCCATCATGATTGATCCTCGTGCGCCTCGCAGTATGGCCGCTTCTTCAGACCAGACCGCCAGGCATACCCACGGTGCACGCTGATTACCTCGCAACCCTCAATTGTCGCTGGCTGTTCAGCGCGCTGCTGTGCGCCGCGCTGTTGCTGGGCAGTCGCACGGCCTGTGGCGAGGTGTTGCAGCTCTACGCTTTCGACGACACGAGAAGCTCGGCGGTGGTGCTGCGGCATATTTCCGTCAGTAAGCTGCGCGGCATCATGCGCCGTGCGGGGCTGGAAGAGCCGCGTTACCCACTGCGTGAACACGGCGGGCGTACGTTCTATGTAACCGGCCCTTCCAGCTATGTCGACCAGGTGTTGCGTCTCGCCCAACGGATGGACCGACCCCCTCGCAAGGTGCCAGAGCGCGCCCCGGTATTTGGCGTGGTGAAAGTGATCAATGTCCTCGTGGACGATCACCTGCAGGGCGCGGGAGCCAACAAGGTCCAGGTACCGGGCATGGCCTCCATGCTCGAAGCTCGGCTATCCCCGGCGCAGAAGGACCAACTGGCCGATGGCCGCATTGTGTTGATGGCCTATCCGGATACCAACAGTCTGTTGATCAAGGGCCCTCCCGCCCAAGTGAAGGTTATCGAAAAACTGGTGGCCGAGCTGGATGTCGCCCAGCCGCTGGATGACGCCTCGCCAGGGCAGGCTGGCGTAGGTGGCGACGGACTGCCCTGGATTGGCCCACCTCAGTTGAGCCCCGCGCAACACGAGCGTGTGCGACGTGCGTTCCTGGGAGCGGACCCTGAGTTTTCCCCCTGAAAAAGGCGTTTGTCCATGCACCTGGAAATATTGCTGCAGGAGCAACTGATCAGCCGCAAGCGTTTGGCCGCATTCGCACCGGGGAAGGTGCTGCCCTTGGACCCAGGCGTCACCCGCTGTGTGGAGGTGCGGGTCAATGGACAACTGATGGCAGTGGGAGAGTTGGTGCAGTTGGAGGATCGGCTAGGGGTTGAATTGCAGGAGACGTTTCAGGAGTGGTTGCCGCGATAAGCATAGGTATCTACACAACTTTGTGGGTTGTAACAGCAGACGGTAACCACGATGCGAAGCGAGTCGCTCTTGATCTTGCTCTTGATCTGCTTTTGATCTTAGGCGCCCCGTTAAACCACGCTGGCGGATTACGGGCACACCGAGCCTAGGCGAGGTGCCGAGTGGTGGGGCAAGAGCGTTTTGCTTACTTTTGTCTGGGCCGGCATTCCGGCTTTTCAAAAGTGAGCCGCCGTCAGGGCGGAACCCTAAGTGGCCGTTACCGCAGGAATGGATATGTACACAATCCAACTGTGTCGACTGTCAGGTCGCTATCGCAGGCAAGCCAGCTCCCACATTTGGATCGCGGGGCGTCAGTTAGAACAGCGTCGGCTATCCGGTCGTCACGGGAGCAAGCTCTCTCGCCGCAGGTCCAGCGTCGCACCAAAGTTGTGTAGATACCTATGCCGCGATAAGGGTGCGTTAGCGAATTGTCTGACCGGCAGTGGCCAAAAAAAGGCGAATGAATGGGTTTTTTCCTAACGCGGGTCTTCGAGCCGGTTTTTTATAGTCGTGCCAATGGCAGATGAGCTGGTCACACAATAAGGATTTGAATGTCAGTAGTCGACTACAGAGGTGCGTATGGCCGTCGTGACGGGTGAAACGACGACGTCCCTGGTTTTCGCGCGTTGGACCTTGCATGGCGACGGCCGGTTGACGGGCGTGGAGGCGGATATTCAGTTGCCTCCCAAGGAGGGGCACGTGCTGCGGTTGCTGCTGGCCTCCGGTGGCGCGCTGATGACCAAGGACCGTTTGCTGGAACTGGCCTGGCCTCGGGGCGAAGTGGCCGAAGAGTCACTCACGCGGTGTATTTATTCCCTGCGCAAGCACTTGAGAGCCGACAAAGGCTTTATCAAGACGATTTATGGCAAGGGCTATCGCTTTACCTGCCCGGTGCGCACAGGTGATCAACCCAGGGCAGTGGCACACGTGTGCGCCGTCTGTGGTCAGGCCAGCAATGTCCAGGGTTAAGGCATGGGGCAAAGGCCTGGTGGTCGGGGTATTGATGGGCAGCAGCCAGGCCTGGGCCTTTTGCTGGGAAGAGGCGGCCAGCCGCTACGACCTTGAGCCGGAATTGCTGCAAGCTATCGCCTCGGTCGAATCGGGTTACCGGGCGCAAGCGATGAACTACACCAACCGCAATGGCACGCGCGATATCGGCTTGATGCAAATCAATAGCATCCACTTGCCGCGCTTGCTCAAGCAGGGCATTACCGAAGAACGGCTGTTGAGCGAGCCTTGCCTGTCGGTGGAAGTAGGCGCCTCGATTCTTGCCGAATTTATCCAGCGTTTTGGCTACAACTGGACGGCGGTGGGGGCTTACAACGTGGGGCCGGGGCCCGGGCCACAGCGTGAGGCATTGCGTCTGCGCTACGCCGAAAGGATCTGGGTGCGTTATGAGGCGTTGACGGCGCAACGTCAATGAGATCAGGTGGCACGCCTCGCATGCAGGCCGCCACCCTGGCTATAATCAGCGCCACCTTTTGTCGCCATCCGAGTCTAGCCCGCCCATGTATACCCTGGCCCGCCAGCTGTTGTTCAAACTCTCCCCGGAAACCTCCCACGATCTGTCCCTGGACCTGATCGGTGCCGGTGGCCGCCTGGGGCTCAATGGCCTGGTATGCAAGGCACCGGCGAAAGTGCCGGTGTCGGTGATGGGGTTGAACTTCCCCAACCCGGTCGGGCTGGCAGCCGGCCTGGACAAGAACGGCGCGGCCATCGACGGGTTTGCGCAGTTGGGTTTCGGCTTTGTCGAAATCGGCACCGTGACGCCGCGGCCGCAACCGGGCAACCCCAAGCCGCGCATTTTCCGCCTGCCGGAAGCGGAGGCGATCATCAATCGCATGGGCTTTAACAACCTCGGGGTCGACCATCTGCTGTCGCGGGTTCAGGCGGCGAAGTACACCGGCATCCTGGGTATCAACATCGGCAAGAACTTTGACACGCCAGTGGAGCGTGCCGTGGATGACTACCTGATTTGCCTGGACAAGGTCTACGCCCACGCCAGCTATGTCACCGTCAACGTCAGCTCGCCCAACACCCCGGGCCTGCGCAGCCTGCAATTTGGTGATTCTCTCAAGCAACTGCTCGAAGCCTTGCGCCAGCGGCAGGAAGACCTGGCCGTGCGTCATGGCAAGCGTGTGCCCCTGGCCATCAAGATCGCGCCGGACATGAGCGATGAAGAAACCGTACTGGTGGCCCAGGCCCTGGTGGATTCAGGGATGGATGCGGTAATTGCGACCAACACCACCCTTAGCCGCGTGGGCGTCGAAGGCCTGGCCCATGGTGACGAAGCGGGCGGCTTGTCGGGCGCGCCGGTGCGTGACAAGAGCACCCATATCGTCAAGGTGCTGGCGGCCGAGTTGGCCGGGCGTTTGCCGATCATCGCGGTGGGCGGTATCACCGAAGGCAAACACGCGGCTGAGAAGATCGCGGCCGGCGCCAGCCTGGTGCAGTTGTACTCCGGCTTTATCTACAAAGGCCCGGCGCTGATTCGCCAGTCGGTGGATGCCATCGCTGCCTTGCGCTGAGCAGGCAATAAAAAGGGCTCCGTAAAGGAGCCCCTGGGCCGAAGCCCGCCGCCCGGATGGGGCGCGCGTGGTTAAGTCGTTACAAAATCAAAGATGTGTGTGTCGCAATTAGATAGATCCCCTGATTAGCCGACGGCGTGAAGTTCGTTGAGTCTGTGGATGCCCGCAGTGCCAGTCATACCGTCCCAGTTGTCGCCGCGTCCTTCTCGCCAGCCGTTGATCCAGGCTTGGCGTACCGACGGTAGAGTAAATGGGCAAAGCTCACGGGATTTTCCATGAACGCCATATTGATATCCGCGTAAAAATGCTCTTTCCAACGGATCACGCTTAAGTCTTCTCATAGGGTGTTTCCCTCACTTGTTGACTGTCTAGATATCCTTCGGCCTTGTCCAAGGCCGGGCAGAGTTTTTCTGCCGTTGGTGGGCTCGCTGCCGGCGTGGCGAGCCGATGTGTTGGCACCGTTACGGCGCCAACCTGTGTTGAGTTCTAACCAATAGGTCACATGTATTCAATGATCGTTTTGTCATAAGCACGTAACGATAACGATGCTATAGCCATAAGCTGGGCTGGTTATTCGCCCCTTTTTTAGGGCAAAGCCAGCTATGATGTGCCCTGCAAAGAGGAAAGGTTTAATTCCTTAGTGAGAATGCCCGCCTGTTGCAGTCGGTTATTATTCGACGAAGGGTCGGAATATTTCTTTTTGTTGCGCAACATTCTTCTTCTGCCTCGCCCATAAAGGCTCAAGAGCCCGCCAGACGGGGTGGAACGGCACATTCGTGCCACGCGAGCACTCTTCGAGAAAAGTGCTTGATTGAAAACCGAACCGGCGATGCGTCGCCTGTTCACTTATTGCTGAAAAGCCTGGAATGCCCCATGTCGGACCGTTTTGAACTCTTCCTCACCTGCCCCAAGGGCCTCGAAGGCCTGCTGATCGAGGAAGCCGTCGGGCTTGGCCTTGAGGAAGCCCGCGAGCACACCTCGGCCGTACGCGGCATGGCCGACATGGAAACCGCCTACCGCTTGTGCCTCTGGTCGCGCCTGGCCAACCGTGTGTTGCTGGTGCTCAAGCGCTTCCCGATGAAGGACGCCGAGGATCTTTACCACGGCGTGCTGGACATCGAATGGGCTGACCACATGGTCCCCGACGGTACCCTCGCGGTGGAGTTCAGCGGCCATGGCTCGGGCATCGACAACACCCACTTCGGCGCGCTGAAGGTCAAGGATGCGATTGTCGACAAACTGCGCACCCCGACCGGCGAACGTCCGTCCATCGACAAGATCAACCCTGACCTGCGCATTCACCTGCGCCTGGACCGTGGCGAAGCCATCCTGTCCCTGGACCTCTCCGGCCACAGCCTGCACCAGCGCGGCTACCGCCTGCAGCAGGGCGCGGCACCGCTGAAGGAAAACCTGGCGGCGGCGATCCTGATCCGCGCCGGCTGGCCGCGTATTGCAGCCGAAGGCGGCGCACTCACCGACCCGATGTGCGGTGTGGGTACCTTCCTGGTCGAGGGCGCGATGATCGCCGCCGACATGGCTCCCAACCTCAACCGTGAACTCTGGGGGTTCACTACCTGGCTGGGCCACGTCCCGGCGCTGTGGAAAAAACTGCACGCAGAAGCCACTGAGCGTGCCGCCATCGGCATGAACAAGCCGCCGCTGTGGGTGCGTGGCTATGAAGCCGACCCACGCTTGATCCAGCCTGCTCGCAATAACATCGAGCGCGCCGGGCTGAGTCATTGGATCAAGGTGTACCAGGGCGAAGTCGGTACTTTCGAGCCGCGCCCGGACCAGAACCAGAAAGGCCTGGTCATCTGCAACCCACCTTACGGCGAGCGCTTGGGTGATGAAGCCAGCCTGTTGTACCTCTACCAGAACCTCGGCGAGCGTCTGCGCCAGGCCTGCATGGGCTGGGAAGCGGCGGTGTTCACCGGCGCGCCAGACCTGGGCAAGCGCATGGGTATCCGTAGCCACAAACAGTATTCGTTCTGGAACGGCGCATTGCCGTGCAAGTTGCTGCTGATCAAGGTCAACCCGGATCAGTTCGTCACGGGCGAGCGCCGTACCCCGGAGCAGCGCCAGGCCGAACGTGAGCAAGCGGCTTACGACCAGGCCCCGAGCGAGCCGGCAGAGCGTCAGTACAACAAGAACGGCAACCCGATCAAACCCGCCCCGGCCCCTGTGGTGGAGCAGGCGCGCTTGAGCGAAGGCGGGCAGATGTTTGCCAACCGCCTGCAGAAGAACCTCAAGCTGTTGGGCAAATGGGCCAAGCGCGAAGGCGTGGATTGCTACCGTGTGTATGACGCCGACATGCCTGAGTACTCCATGGCCATCGACCTGTACCACGATTGGGTGCACGTGCAGGAATACGCCGCGCCAAAATCCATCGACCCGGAAAAAGCCTCGGCCCGTATGTTCGATGCCCTGGCGGCCATTCCCCAGGCACTGAACGTCGACAAGAGCCGTGTAGTGGTCAAGCGCCGTGAGCGTCAGAGCGGCACCAAGCAATACGAGCGTCAGAGTGCCCAAGGTAAATTCACCGAGGTCAGCGAAGGCGGCGTGAAGTTGCTGGTCAACCTCACCGATTACCTGGACACCGGCCTGTTCCTCGACCACCGCCCGATGCGCATGCGCATCCAGAAGGAAGCGGCGGGCAAGCGTTTCCTCAATTTGTATTGCTACACCGCCACCGCCAGTGTGCATGCTGCCAAGGGCGGCGCGCGCAGCACCACCAGTGTCGACCTGTCCAAGACCTACTTGGACTGGGCGCGTCGCAACTTCTCCCTCAACGGCTTTTCCGACAAGAACCGCCTGGAACAGGGTGACGTGATGGCGTGGCTGGACGCGAGCCGCGATGAATTCGACATGATCTTCATCGACCCGCCGACCTTCTCCAACTCCAAGCGCATGGAAGGCATCTTCGACGTGCAGCGTGACCATGTGCAGTTGCTCGACCTGGCCATGGCGCGCCTGGCGCCGGGTGGCGTGCTGTACTTCTCCAACAACTTCCGCAAGTTCCAGCTGGAAGACAACCTCAGCGAACGCTACGCGGTCGAGGAAATCAGCGACAAGACCATCGACCCGGATTTTGCGCGCAATGCCAAGATCCACCGCGCCTGGAAAATCACCGCACGCTGATTCTCCCCTGTAGGAGCGAGCTTGCTCGCGAAGATCGTCAACGATACCGCGGATATCCTGGATGAACGCGGTGCCTGTGAGTTTTTCGCGAGCAAGCTCGCTCCTACAGTAAGCCTCTGTGGCGAGGGAGCTTGCTCCCTCGCCCACAATAAGTCCGTGACGGTTTTACGCTGGTCAAACACCCTGCCGATGGCTATAACTTAAGCCCTAGCCAAAGTGACACCCCCGCACACTGGCGCTGTGAGTGTTGCCTATGCCGATGCAAGTCGTTCGCCCGAAAATCCTTGGTTTTATCAGTGAGCAGGCATCGGCTTGGCTGGTGGCATTGATGGTGTTGTTGATCGGTAGCGCGCTGACGGTGGTCGTCGCGTGGGCGGCATCCGACTTATATCAGCAACAGGTGCGCCAGCGGTTCCAGTTGCTGGTCAACGAGCGCTACACCCGCATCCAGGAACGTTTCGAAGACCAGGAGCAACGCCTGGGCAGCTTGCAGCGCTTTTTCGTCAATTCCGGCGAGGTGTCCCGCGCCGAGTTCGATGGTTTCGCCAAACCGCTGTTGTTGCATGCCCGTGCTTATGCCTGGGCTCCACGGATATTTCGCACGCAGCGCAGCCTGTTTGAGCAGGACATTTCTCGCCAGCGCGGCATTCCCTTCAGTATCCGCGAACTGAATACTGCAGGTGAGTTGGCGCCAGCGGCCGAACGCGATGAATACGTACCGGTGCTGTACAGCCAGACACAAAGTCTGCTGGGCTCGCCGCTGGGCTTTGATCTGCTGGCCCAACCCCTGCGTCGCTCAGCCCTGGAGCGTGCGCAACAAAGCGGCCAGTTGGCGGTGTCGCAACCCATGCAGTTGGTGGGGGTGGAACCCGCTTATGCCGCAGGCGTGTTGTTGGTGGCGCCCGTGAGTAAACTCCCAGGTGCCGAGCCCTACGGCTATGTGATGGCGGTGATCAGCATGCGTCAGCTGGTAGCCGAGGGGTTGCCCAGGCCCAACCGGGACAACCTGGTGATGCAGATCGTAGACACCTCCGACACCCAGCAACGGGTGTTGTATGCCTCCAGCAACGCCCTGGGCAGCAGTGGCTTGACGGCTGCGCGCCGCCTCACCCTGGGCGATCATGTCTACGCCCTGAGCCTGAGCGCCAGCGAAGTGTTCGACAGGGCCAACCATTCTTCGATGCACACCATTCTGGCGATGGGCGTGCTGCTCAGCGCCTTGCTCAGTGCGCTGCTTTACATGCTGGTGAGCCAGCGCCAACGCGCACTGAAACTGGTGGAGCAACGCACCGTGCAATTGCGCGCCCGTGAGCAGGAGTTGCGTGGCGCCCATGGGCAATTGCGCAGCGTGCTGAATGCGGCGACTCAAGTGGCGATCATTGCCACGGACCTGCGCGGCGTGATCAACACCTTCAATGCTGGTGCCGAACAGATGCTGGGCTTTACGGCCGCGGAGGTGCTGGGGCATATGACCTTGGACCGTCTGCACGTAGCCATGGAACTCGACGCCCGCGCTGAGCCGTTGAGCAGGGCGCTGGGCAAGCGCATCCCCGCGAGCCAGGCGATGCTGGTGGAGAGCCCGGACAGTCAACATGAAGGCCGTGAGTGGACGCTGGTGCGCAAGGATGGCAGCCAGCTGACGGTCAACATGTTGCCGACCGTGCTCTTGGATGACCATGGCCTGTGGGTCGGGCACCTGGCGATTTACCTGGATGTCACCGAGCAAAAGCGTGCCTATGAGGCCCTTGCCGTACGCGACCGCCTGCTGAAAAAACTCAGCGCCCACGTGCCGGGTGGGATCTTCCAGTTCACTCTGGAGCCCCAGGACACCTGGCGTTTCATCTATGCCAGCGAAGGCATGCGCGATATCTATGAAATCGAGCTGGGCGTGTTGCAGCAGGATGCGGGCAAGGTGCTGGAGCGCATTCATCCTTTGGACCTGGAGCGCGTACGTGCGTCGATACGCCTGTCTGCGTTGCAACTGAGCCATTGGCGCGAAGAATACCGCGTGCAATTACCCCAGCGAGGCCTGCGCTGGATTCGCGGCGAAGCGACGCCGGAAGAGTTACCGGGCGGCGGTACGCTTTGGCACGGTTATGTGTCGGATATTTCTGATCTCAAACGGGTCGAGGAAGAACTGCGTGCACTGTCCATCACCGACTCCCTGACAGGGATCTATAACCGTCGCTATTTCCAGGATCGCCTCAAGGGCGAAATGCTCCGGCTCAACCGTATGTCTGGCGCGCTGTCGTTGATCATGCTCGATATCGACCACTTCAAGCGCATCAACGATCAGCACGGCCATGCCGTGGGCGACGGCGTGCTGCAGGAGTTGTGCAAGCGTATCGGCCAACGCTTGCGCCGCACCGATGTATTTTGCCGGATCGGCGGGGAAGAGTTCGTGGTGCTGTGCCCCAACACCGATGGCGCCCAGGCCTACAGCCTGGCGATGCAGTTGTGGCAGTCGCTGCGCGATGCGGCGATGGAACCGGTGGGGGTGGTTACCGCCAGTTTTGGCGTGGCCAGTTGGCGGGTCGATGAAGGTATCGATGGGTTGTTGCTGCGCGCGGATTCGGCGGTGTACGTGGCCAAGCAGGCGGGCAGAGATCGGGTGCAGGTGTGTGGTCGCTGAGACGCGCTGATCGTTCCCACGCTCTGCGTGGGAACGCATCCTGAGACGCTCCGCGTCAAGCCTTGAGCGCGAACGCAGAGCGTCCAAAACAGCATTCCCACGCAGAGCGTGGGAACGATCAGAGGGAGGCTTTAGAGGATCGGCGCGGCGGCAACGGCCTTCGGCTGGCGATACAGGTCCAGCAGCACCTGATCCAGCACCGACGAGGCTCCCCACGGCTTGGAGTCGTTGAGAATCGCCACTACCGCCCAGGTATTGCCATTGTTGTCGCGGCTGTAGCCGGCGATGGCGCGTACGGTGTTCAAGGTGCCGGTCTTCACGTGGGCTTCGCCGCGCAGGGCGGTGGTTTTCAGGCGTTTACGCATGGTGCCGTCGGTGCCGGCGATCGGCATCGAGCTGATGTACTCAGCGGCATAAGGGCTTTTCCACGCGGCTTGCAGCATGGCCGCCATCTCGCGGGCGCTGACCCGTTCGGCGCGGGACAGGCCGGAGCCGTTTTCCATCACAAGGTGCGGCGCGGTGATGCCTTTCTTGGCCAGCCACTGGCGCACGACACGTTGCGCAGCCTTGGCATCGTCGCCATCGGCATCGTTGCGAAACTGTGCACCCAGGCTCAGGAACAACTGCTGGGCCATGGTGTTGTTACTGTATTTGTTGATGTCGCGGATGATCTCCGCCAGGTCCGGTGAGAAGGCGCGAGCCAGGACTTTGGCATCCTTGGGCACCGGTGCCTGGATATCACGGCCCTGGATGGTGCCGCCCAACTCCTTCCAGATCGCCCGCACGGCGCCTGCGGTGTAGGTGGCGTGGTCGAGCAGCGACAGGTAGGTCTGCGAGCTGCAGCCATCACCCAGTTGGCCGCTGACGGTCACGGTCACGCTGCCATCGGCGGCGGTCACCGGGCTGTAGCGCACGTCACCGGTGCACTGTTTGGCGTTGGTGACTTTCACCTGGTTGTCGATGCGAATGCTGGCAATCGGCGGCTCGACCGACACGATCACCCGCCCTGAATCATTGCGGGTTACAAAGCGTAGGGCCTTGAGGTTGACCAGCAAGGCGTCGGGCTTGACCAGGAATGGCTTGTTCTCATCGTTGCCGTCGTCGTTGAACTCGGGCAATTGCGGCTGGTTGAAGAAGTTGCGGTCCAGCACCAGGTCGCCGGTGACTTGCTGCACACCATTGGCGCGCAGGTCGCGCATCAGCAGCCAGAGTTTTTCCATGTTCAGCTTGGGGTCGCCGCCGCCCTTGAGGTACAGGTTGCCGCGCAACACACCGCCGCTGAGGGTGCCATCGGTGTAGAACTCGGTCTTCCACTGATGGTTGGGGCCGAGCATTTCCAGGGCCGCGTAAGTGGTGACCAGCTTCATGGTGGAGGCCGGGTTCACCGAGACGTCGGCGTTGAAAACCGTAGGGGTACCAGGGCCGTTCAGGGGCAGCATCACCAGGGACAGCGCGGTATTTTGCAGCTTGGCCTTCTGCAAGGCCTGGGCAACGCTGGGTGGCAGGGTGTTATTGACGGGCGCGGCGCAAACGGAAAAGGCCAGGGGCAAGACAACACTGGCAAGTAACACTGAACGCAAAGATTTGATCATAAGAAATAAAACCCTACTGCTGAGGAGGGTGAAAAAGGCGAGGGGTATGGAAGAAAATCCCTCAGTGGTCACGAAAGTGTCGGCATTATGCCCCAAGCTGGCGCCACGTGTAGCTGAACGATAGCTGCTAATCGTGGTTTTTTTGCGCGCATTTGCCCGTCGGTCCCAGAGAGTCGGGCAATTGCCGCCTTAAACTGCTAAAGTGCCGCCCGTTAATACTTATGAGGATTGTTCCAATGGCGACTAACCGTTCCCAGCGTCTGCGCAAAAAACTGTGCGTTGATGAATTTCAAGAGCTGGGTTTCGAACTGAACCTGGACTTCAACGAAGGCCTGAGTGAAGAAGCTATCGACGCTTTCCTCGAAGCATTCATCAAAGAAGCCATGGAAGCCAACGGCCTGGGCTATGTGGGCGGCGATGACTACGGTCTGGTTTGCCTGCAGAAGCGTGGCTCGGTCTCCGAAGAGCAGCGTGCTGCGGTCGAAGCCTGGCTGAAAACCCGTTCCGAGCTGACCAAGGCTGAAGTCAGCCCGTTGCTGGACGTGTGGTATCCGGAAAAGCCGATCAACGCGGCTAAGTGATACTGAAAAAAACGGCGACCTGAGGGTCGCCGTTTTTTTATGCCTTGCGCCAATTCAGAATCAGCAGCGTCAACACCCCCGCCACAATCCCCCAGAACGCCGACCCGATGGAAAACAACGTCAAGCCTGACGCGGTGACCATAAAGGTGATCAGCGCCGCTTCCCGTTCCTTCGGCTCATTCATGGCGATACTCAGGCCATTGATGATCGAGCCAAACAACGCCAACGCCGCAATCGACAGCACCAACTCCTTGGGCAGCGCCGCGAAGAGTGCCGCCAGCGTGGCGCCGAACACCCCGGCAATGCCGTAGAACACCCCGCACCACACCGCCGCGGTGTAGCGTTTGTTGCGGTCTTCATGGGCATGGGGCCCGGTGCAGATCGCGGCGCTGATCGCCGCCAGGTTGATGCCGTGGGAGCCGAACGGTGCCAGCACCAACGACGCCAGACCAGTGGTGGTGATCAACGGCGAAGCCGGCACCGTGTAGCCGTCGGCCCGCAGCACCGCAACGCCGGGCATGTTCTGCGAGGTCATGGCCACCACGAACAGCGGGATGCCGATGCTGATGGTCGCCGCCAGCGAGAAGTGCGGCGTGGTCCATACGGGCGTCGCCACTTCCAGATGAAAGCCGCTGAAGTCCAACAGCCCCATCAGCCCTGACAAGGCGGTGCCGATGAGCAAGGCGGCCAGCACGGCATAGCGCGGCGACAGACGCTTGATGATCAGGTAGGTGAAGAACATCCCCAGCACCAGCCCGGTGCGGTGCTGGGCGGCGACGAAAATTTCGCTGCCGATCTTGAACAGAATCCCCGCCAGCAGCGCTGCCGCCAGTGAGGCCGGAATCCGCTTGACCAGCTTCTCAAAGCTGCCGGTCAACCCGCAGAGCGTCACCAGTACCGCGCAAGTGATGTAGGCACCGATGGCCTCGCCATAACTCACGCCGCCCAGGCTTGTGATCAACAGCGCCGCGCCAGGGGTGGACCAGGCGATGGTGATGGGGGTGCGATAGCGCAGGGACAGGCCGATGCTGCACACCGCCATGCCGATGGAAATTGCCCAGATCCATGAAGATATCTGCGCGGTGGTCAAGCCGGCGGCCTGGCCGGCCTGGAACATCAGCACCAGGGAGCTGGTGTAGCCGGTCATCATGGCGATAAAGCCGGCGACGACGGCCGACGCAGAAGTGTCGGCCAGTGGGCGCAAGGGCGCTTGGGTGGCGTCGGTCATGGAGAGGTGTTCCTTTTACCTGACTCCGCACGCTGTAGGAGCGAGCTTGCTCGCGAAAATCGCCAACGATAACGCGGGCAATCAGATTAAACGCGGCGCCCTTGGGTTCTTCGCGAGCAAGCTCGCTCCTACAGTGGGATGTCGTTCATGGGAAATCGTGGAATCAAGCCTAAACTCAAACGTAACGAGTCATTGCAATACAGCCGAGCCCGCAAACAGCCGTACAGTGTGTTGGCGCAATGGGTTGTGTACAATGTGCGCTGTTTTTAGGTGATACTTGCCAGCGACACGCCGTTGCCGTATTACCGTTAATTCGCCGTTCTCAAACCCGAGTGCCCATGAACGAACAGTTGCAACCTCTCAAGAAACAACCGCGAGCCGGCAAGGCCGGTCGCAGCGGAACCCAGGACGATATCGTCTATGCGCATATCTTCGAGGCGATCCTTGAACAACGCCTGGCGCCCGGAACCAAATTGAGTGAAGAGGCACTGGGCGAGATCTTCGGCGTGAGCCGCACCATCATTCGCCGCGCGCTGTCGCGCCTGGCCCATGAAAGCGTGGTACTGCTGCGGCCCAATCGCGGTGCGGTGGTTGCCAGCCCAAGCGTCGAAGAAGCGCGCCAGGTGTTCATGGCCCGGCGCCTGGTGGAACGGGCGATCACGGAGTTGGCGGTGCAGCACGCCACGGCCGAGCAGTTGGCCGAGTTGCGCCAGATGGTCAACGACGAGCGCGACAGCTTCTCCCGTGGTGACCGTGGCGCCGGTATCCGCCTCTCCGGCGAATTCCACTTGAAGCTGGCCGAAGCCGCGAAGAACGCGCCGCTGATCAGCTTCCAGCGCAGCCTGGTGTCGCAGACGTCATTGATCATCGCCCAGTACGAAAGCGGCAACCGCTCGCACTGTTCCTACGATGAACACACCCAGTTGATCGATGCGATCGAAGCCCGGGATGCGACGTTGGCGGTGAACTTGATGATGCATCACATGGATCACATCGACAGCAAGCTCAACCTCGATGAAGAGAGCGCGTCGGATGATTTGCATGCGGTGTTTTCGCATTTGTTGCAGACCAAGAAGCCAGGGCGTTCTTCAGTAAAACTCTAGTTTCCCTGGCTCACTGAGAACAAAATTGTGGGAGCGGGCTTGCTCGCGAATGCGGTGGATCAGTCAATATACCTAGAGACTGACACTGCGCATTCGCGAGCAAGCCCGCTCCCACATTTGTTTCGATGGTGTATCCGAAATCAGCGCTGGTGCACGAGCTGCCCGGCTGCATAGGTCTGCAACACCGTCCGATCATCCCCCAGCGTCATCAGCACAAACAACGTCTCGGCAATGTTATTGGCCTGTTTCAGGCGATAGCTCAGCAGCGGCGTGGCGTTGTAATCCAGTACCAAAAAGTCCGCATCAGTGCCCGGCTGCAAGGTGCCGATCTTGTCTTCCAGGCGCAGCGCCCGTGCGCCGCCCAGGGTGGCCAGGTACAGCGACTTGAACGGGCTCAAGCGCGCACCTTGCAACTGCATGACCTTGTAGGCTTCGTTCAGGGTTTGCAGCAGCGAGAAGCTGGTGCCGCCACCCACGTCGGTGCCCAGGCCCACGTTTAGGTTGTGTTTTTCGGCCATCGGCAGGTTGAACAAGCCGCTGCCGAGGAAGAGGTTCGAGGTCGGGCAGAACGCGACTGCCGAGCCGGTCTCTGCCAGCCGTGCACATTCGTCGTCACACAGGTGTACGCCGTGGGCAAACACCGAGCGCTCGCCGAGCAGCTTGTAGTGGTCGTAGACATCCAGGTAGCCGTTGCGCTCCGGGAACAGCTCGTTTACCCACTCGATTTCCTGCTTGTTCTCGCTGATGTGGGTCTGCATATACAAATCCGGGTATTCGCCCAGCAACTGCCCGGCCAGCGTCAGTTGTTCCGGCGTGCTCGTAGGCGCGAAGCGGGGCGTCACCGCGTAATGCAGGCGCCCCTTGCCGTGCCAGCGTTCGATCAGTGCCTTGCTTTCCTGGTAGCCGGATTCGGCGGTGTCGGTCAGGTAGTCCGGTGCGTTGCGGTCCATCATCACCTTGCCGGCAATCATGCGCAGGTCGAGTTTCTCGGCCGCTTCAAAGAATGCATTCACCGATTGCGGGTGCACGCTGCCGAACACCAGCGCGGTGGTGGTGCCGTTACGCAGCAGTTCCTTGATGAAGATATCCGCGACTTCTTCGGCGTGAGCCTGGTCGGCAAACTGGCTTTCACAGGGGAAGGTGTAGGTGTTGAGCCAGTCCAGCAACTGTTCGCCATAGGCGCCGACCATACCGGTTTGCGGCAGGTGGATATGGGTGTCGATCAAGCCGGGGGTGATCAGCGCGTCCTGGTAATGGGTGATGTCGATATCGGCGGGCAGGCTCGGCAGCAGGTCGCTGGCGTGACCAAGGGCGCTGATCTGGCCGTTGTCGATCACCAGCAGGCCGTCCTCGAAATATTCATAGGAGGCTTCGATCCCAACCACGGCTGGGTCGGCGATGCTGTGCAGGATGGCGGCACGGTAGGCTTTGCGAGTCAAAGGCATGATCGTCTCGATTTAGATAGCGTGGCTGCGGCGCGAAGCCGGCAGCAGTTTGGCAATAGGTTCGGCGCCGGCAAGGTGCTGGCCGAAATTGGCGTTATAGGTGGCGATGATTTCGCCGGCGATGGAGATGGCGATTTCCACCGGAAGCTTGCCCTTGACCTCGGGGAGGCCCATGGGGCAGCGCATGCGCTGTAACTGCGTGGCATCAAAGCCACGGTCACGCAGGCGGTGTTCAAATTTGACCCGCTTGGTTTTCGAGCCGATCAGGCCGAAGTAGGCGAAGTCGTTGCGCTTGAGCAGGGCGGCGGTCAGTTCCAGGTCCAGTGCGTGGTTGTGGGTCATGACGATGCAGTAACTGCCTGCCGGCAAGTCGGCAATTTCGTCGACCGGCTCTTCGCTGACGATTTTACGCACGCCTTGGGGGATATGCTGCGGGAATTCCTGCTCGCGGGAATCGATCCAGCGCACCCGGCAGGGCAGGCTTGCCAGCAATGGCACCAACGCACGGCCGACATGGCCGGCGCCAAATACGGCGATGTGCGCCTGCGCCTGGCCCATGGGCTCGAACAGCAACACGGTGACGCCGCCGCAGCACTGGCCCAGGCTGGCACCGAGGCTGAAGCGCTCCAGATGGGTGTTTTGCTGGCCACGCACCAGCATGTCCCGGGCGATCTGCATCGCCTTGTATTCCAGGTGCCCGCCGCCGATGGTGTCGAAGGTTTGCGCGGCGCTGATGACCATTTTGGAACCGGCGTTGCGCGGGGTGGAGCCGAGTTCTTCGATGATGGTCACCAGTACGCAGGGTTCGCCCTGGTTTTGCAGGGTGGCGAGGGCGCTGATCCAGTTGTCCATGTCTACCTCAACATTTCTGCTGTTAGTTCGGCCGCTATCGCAGGCAAGCCAGCTCCCACATTTGATCGGGTTCGCACCTCAAAATGTGGGAGCCGGGCTTGCCCGCGATGGCAGCGCCTGGGTCTAGAGCGAAGCCAATTCAGTGTCAGCCTCGACAGCTTTCGCCACCTGCAACTGCCGCATCTGCTCACACCCCCACAACACCCGCTCCGGCGTGGCCGGCGCATCAATGTGGGGCTGATGGCGATAATCACCGAGGCTCGCTACCGCATCCTTGATCGCACACCACGACGCAATCCCGAGCATGAACGGCGGCTCGCCCACGGCCTTGGAGTGGAACACCGTGTCCTCCGGGTTCTTGCGGTTCTCCACCAGCTTCACTCGCAGGTCCAGCGGCATGTCGGCCACCGCCGGGATTTTGTAGCTGGCCGGGCCGTTGGTCATCAGCTTGCCCTTGTTGTTCCACACCAGCTCTTCCATGGTCAGCCAGCCCATGCCCTGAATGAAGCCGCCTTCGACCTGGCCGATGTCGATGGCCGGGTTCAGCGAGGCGCCCACATCGTGCAGGATGTCGGTGCGCAGCATTTTGTATTCGCCGGTCAGGGTGTCGACGATTACTTCGCAGCAAGCCGCGCCGAACGCGTAGTAGTAGAACGGCCGCCCGCGTGACTGGCTGCGGTCGTAGAAGATTTTCGGGGTCTTGTAGAAGCCTGTGCTGGAGAGCGACACCTGGGCGAAATACGCCTGCTGGATCAACGCTTCGAAGCTGAGGATCTGCTCGCGCACGCGCACATGGCCGTTGCGAAACTCCACGTCCGCCTCGCTCACGTCGTACTTGCGCGCCGCAAATTCCACCAGGCGCTGCTTGATGGTTTCGGCCGCATTCTGCGCGGCCTTGCCGTTCAGGTCGGCGCCGCTGGAGGCCGCGGTGGGCGAGGTGTTGGGCACCTTGTCGGTGTTGGTGGCGGTGATCTGGACGCGGTCGATGTCTACCTGGAACACTTCGGCCACGACTTGCGCGACCTTGGTGTTCAAGCCCTGGCCCATCTCGGTGCCGCCGTGGTTCAGGTGGATGCTGCCGTCGGTGTAGATATGGATCAGTGCGCCCGCCTGGTTGAGGAAGCTGGCGGTGAACGAAATACCGAATTTCACCGGGGTCAGCGCCAAGCCCTTTTTCAGGATCGGGCTGTGGGCGTTGTACAGCCGGATTGCTTCGCGGCGCTCGGCATATTGGCTGCTGGCTTCCAGTTCGGCGGTCATTTCTTCGAGCATGTTGTGCTCGACGGTCTGGTAGTAGTGGGTGACGTTGCGCTCGGTCTTGCCGTAGTAGTTGGCCTTGCGCACCGCCAGCGGGTCTTGGCCCAGATGGCGCGCGATGGCGTCCATCACCTCTTCGATGGCGACCATGCCCTGGGGGCCGCCAAAGCCGCGATAGGCGGTGTTGGAGGCGGTGTTGGTCTTGCAGCGATGGCCGTTGACCGTGGCGTCGCCCAGGTAATACGAGTTGTCGGCGTGGAACATGGCGCGGTCGACAATCGAGTTGGACAGGTCCGGCGAACAGCCGCAGTTACCTGCCAGCTCCAGGTTGATGCCGTGCAGGCGGCCGGTGTCGTCAAAGCCCACGTCGTATTCGATATAGAAGGGGTGGCGCTTGCCGGTCATCAGCATGTCTTCGACCCGTGGCAGGCGCATCTTGGTCGGCTGGCCGGTGAGGCGCGCCACCACGGCGCACAGGCACGCCGGGCTGGCAGCCTGGGTTTCCTTGCCGCCAAAACCACCGCCCATGCGGCGCATGTCCACCACGATCTTGTTCATCGACACATCCAGCACTTCGGCCACCAGCTTCTGCACTTCGGTGGGGTTTTGCGTGGAGCAGTAGACGATCATGCCGCCGTCTTCGGTGGGCATCACCGAAGAGATCTGGGTTTCCAGATAAAAATGTTCCTGGCCACCGATATGCAAGGTGCCCTGGATGCGGTGCTTGGCGTTTGCCAGCGCAGTGGCCGAATCACCGCGTTGGTGGGTGTGGCTGTCGAGCACGAAGTGCTTGTTGCGAAACGCCTCGACCACATCCAGCACCGGCTCCAGGTCTTCATATTCAATCACCGCCGCCATCGCCGCTTTGCGTGCGGTTTCCAGGTCGCGGGCGGCCACGGCCAGCACCACCTGGCCGACGAACTGCACGGTGTCGATGGCCAGCAGCGGGTCGCCGGGCATCAGCGGGCCGATGTCTTTCAGGCCTGGCACGTCTTCGTGGGTGATGACTATGCGTACGCCGTCGAAGGCATAGCAGGGCGCGGTGTCGATGCTGATGATGCGGGCGTGGGCGCGGTCGGACATGCGCGCATACAGGTGCAACTGGTTGGGGAATTCCAGGCGGTCGTCGATGTACTGCGCTTCACCGCTGACGTGCTTGGCGGCGCTGTCATGCTTGACGCTGCGACCGACCCCGGTGGTGAGGTCCTGGGCAAACAGTGCGGCAAGTTCGGCCTGGGTTTTTACCACGGCGTGATGGTTAGACATAAGCGGTCACCCGAGTCTCGATGTGCGGCGTTTGCAGTTCGATGAAGTATTTGCGCAGCAGGTTCTGCGCGCTGAGCAGGCGGTATTCCTTGCTGGCGCGAAAGTCCGACAGTGGGGTGAAGTCCTGTGCCAGGGCGGCGCAGGCTTTCTCGACCGTGGCCAAGTTCCAGATGGCGCCCACCAACGCGGCCTCGCAATTTTTTGCGCGTTTTGGTGTAGCGGCCATGCCTCCGAAGGCAACGCGAGCCGCGCTGACCACACCGTTGTCGATCTTCAGGTTGAACGCTGCGCACACGGCGGAAATATCGTCGTCCAGACGCTTGGACACCTTGTAGGCCCGAAACAGCGTGTGGCCCTTGGGCACGATGATGGTCTCGATGAACTCGCTGTCCTGGCGGGCGGTGACGCGGTAATCGATGAAGTAGTCTTCCAGCGCCAGGGTACGGCGGGTGTTGCCCTTGCACAGTACGATCTGCGCGCCCAGAGCTATCAGCAACGGCGGCGAATCCCCAATGGGCGAAGCGTTGCCGATATTGCCGCCCAGGGTGCCCTGGTTGCGAATTTGCAGGGAGGCGAAGCGCTGCAGCAGTTCGCCGAAGTCCGGGTATTCGTGGTGCAGCGCGGCGTAGCAATCGGAGAGGGCGGTGGCCGCGCCGATTTCCAGGCGGTCGTCGAACTGCTCGATGCGCTTCATGGCTTCAATGTTGCCCACGTAGATCATCACCGGCAGGGTGCGGTGGAACTGGGTGACTTCCAGCGCCAGGTCGGTACCGCCGGCCAGCAGGCGGGCTTGCGGGTAGGCATCGTAGAGGTCGGCCAGGTCGGCGACGGTCAGCGGCACCAGGCAGCGCTTGTCACCGCTGTTGAGTTCACCGGTCTGGGTCGGCGCGATGGCCTTGAGGCGGGCGATGGTTTCAGCCTGGCGGCTGTCGAATTGATCCTGAGGCTTGTTGCAGCAGGCCTGTTCAGCGGCCGCGAGGATCGGGCGATAACCGGTGCAGCGACACAGGTTGCCGGCCAGGGCTTCATGGGCTTTCTGACTGTCGGGGGCGTCGCTGTTTTTTTGCAGGGCAAACAGCGACATCACAAAGCCTGGGGTGCAAAAGCCGCACTGCGAACCGTGGCACTCGACCATGGCCTGTTGCACGCTGTGCAGTTGGCCCTGGTGCTTGAGGTCTTCGACGCTGATCAGTTGTTTGCCGTGCAGTGACGAAACGAACGTCAGGCAGGAGTTGAGGCTGCGATAACGAATCTGCTCGGCGCCTTGCTCGTCGGTGTGCAGCTCGCCGACCACCACGGTGCACGCGCCACAGTCGCCACTGGCGCAGCCTTCCTTGGTACCGGGTTTGCCCACGTGCTCGCGCAGATAGTTAAGCACGGTCAGGTTGGGGTCCAGGGCGTGCTCGCTACGGAGTTCCTGGTTAAGTAAAAACTGGATCACGGAAGGCCTCGCAGACTCATTATTGTTGTTAACCGCTTTGCGCCGAATCTAGTCATGTCTGACTTTTCGGTCAATGGTTTTCTGACCTAAGGGTCAAGAAAATGCGGTCGCAACACGTTCAATTATGGTCCAGTCTTCTGGAACCGGCGTTTTTGGCGGCTTGCAGGCTTTCAACGTTGCTTATTTCATGCCAAATTCGCCACGGTGGGCGTAGCGCCATCAGCGGGCCAATGCGCTACACTGCCGCGCTTGTACCGATAGCAGATTTTGAAGGGAAAACATGACGTTCAAGGCGCCGGACAGTCTCGCCGAGCAAATTGCTCACCACCTCGCCGAACGTATCATTCGCGGCGATCTCAAGCCTGGGGAGCGGATCCAGGAACAGAAGGTCACGCTGGCGCTCAACGTCAGCCGTGGTTCCGTGCGCGAAGCCTTGCTGATCCTTGAGCGCCGCCATCTGATTGCGATCCTGCCGCGCCGTGGCGCCCACGTCACCGAACTCACCGCGCACAAGGTGCAGAGCCTGTGTACGTTGATGGGCGAGATGTACATCCTGCTCGGCAATGCGGTTGCCGAAGGCTGGCAGACCCAGGCCGACATGGCGCCGTTCCTGCAGATCCAGCAACGCCTGCAACTGAGCCTGGAGCGCGAGGACATCCGCGCCTTCGTCGAAGAAAGCTTCAACGTGATGCGCGCTGCGTACCCCTTCGCCAACAACCCGTATTTGCAGGAAACCGTTGAAAACCTGCAGCCGGCGATGAACCGCGCTTATTACCTGGCCCTGGATCAGCGCAAGGCGTCCATGAGCGAGTTCCAGGCGCTGTTCGCGCAATTGCTCGCTGCGGTGCTTGCCCGTGACCTGGTGCAGATTCGCCTGGTGCTCACAGCCTATTGCCAGCGCAGCAGTTCGCTGGTCATCGCAGCCTTGGCGGACGTCTAAGCGTGCGGCTCAAGTGCATCAAGTTGGCGGGGTTCAAATCCTTCGTCGACCCCACCACCGTGAACTTCCCCAGCAACATGGCGGCGGTGGTGGGGCCCAATGGCTGCGGCAAGTCGAACATCATCGACGCCGTGCGCTGGGTGATGGGCGAGAGCTCGGCGAAAAACCTGCGCGGCGAGTCGATGACCGACGTCATCTTCAACGGCTCCACCAGCCGCAAGCCGGTGAGCCAGGCCAGTATCGAACTGGTATTCGATAATTCCGACGGCACCCTGATCGGCGAATACGCGGCCTACGCGGAAATCTCCATCCGTCGTAAAGTCACCCGCGACAGCCAGAACAGTTACTTCCTCAACGGCACCAAGTGTCGTCGTCGCGATATCACCGATATCTTCCTCGGCACCGGCCTGGGTCCGCGCAGCTACTCGATCATCGAGCAGGGCATGATCTCCAAGCTGATCGAGGCCAAGCCCGAAGACCTGCGTAACTTTATCGAAGAAGCGGCCGGCATCTCCAAGTACAAGGAGCGCCGCCGCGAGACTGAAAACCGTATCCGCCGCACCCATGAAAACCTCGCCCGCCTCACCGACCTGCGCGAGGAGCTGGAGCGCCAGCTCGAACGCCTGCACCGCCAGGCCCAGGCCGCCGAGAAGTATCAGGAATACAAGGGCGAGGAGCGCCAGCTCAAGGCGCAACTGTCGGCCCTGCGCTGGCAGGCATTGAATGATCAGGTGGGCCAGCGCGAAGCGATTATTGGAACCCAGGAAGTCAGCTTTGAAGCACTGGTGGCCGAGCAGCGTAACGCCGACGCCAGCATTGAACGTCTGCGTGACGGCCACCATGAGTTGTCCGAGCGCTTCAATCTGGTGCAGGGCCGCTTCTATTCGGTGGGCGGTGACATTGCTCGGGTCGAGCAGAGCATCCAGCACGGCCAGCAACGTTTGCGCCAGTTGCAGGACGACTTGAAGGAAGCCGAACGCGCACGCCTGGAAACCGAATCGCACCTGGGCCATGACCGCACCTTGCTGCTGACCCTGGGCGAAGAGCTGGATATGCTCACCCCCGAGCAGGAAATCACCAGCGCCGCCGCCGAAGAAGCCGCCGCCGCCCTGGAAGAATCCGAAACCACCATGCACGGTTGGCAGGAACAGTGGGACGCCTTCAACCTGCAATCCGCCGAGCCACGCCGCCAGGCCGAGGTGCAGCAGTCGCGCATCCAGCAGCTGGAAACCAGCATGGAACGCCTGGCCGAACGCCAGCGCCGGCTGCAGGAAGAGCGCGTACTGCTCGCCGCCGACCCGGAAGACGCGGCAATCATGCAATTGAGCGAGCAACTGGCCGAAAGCGAAATGACCCTGGAAGAGCTGGAGGCCAGCGAAGAACAGCAAGTGGAGCGCCTGGAGCAACTGCGTCAGCAATTGCACACCGCGACCCAGGCGCAGCAGCAGGCCCAAGGCGATTTACAGCGGCTCAATGGTCGGTTGGCTTCGCTGGAAGCCTTGCAGCAAGCCGCGCTCGACCCCGGCACCGGCACCGCCGAATGGCTGCGCGACCAGCATTTGGCCGAGCGCCCGCGCCTGGCCGAAGGCTTGAAAGTCGAAGCCGGCTGGGAACTGGCGGTGGAAACCGTGCTGGGCGCCGATCTGCAAGCGGTGCTGGTGGATGATTTCGGCGGTTTCGACCTGGCCGGGTTTGCCCAGGGTGATTTGCGCCTGCTCAGCCCGGCGGCTGATGGTGCGCGGATGCCGGGCAGCTTGCTGGACAAGGTCGAGGCGGCGATAGATCTGTCGCCCTGGCTGGGCCAGGTCAGGCCGGTGGAGTCCCTTGAGCAAGCCCTGGCCCAACGCGGGCAATTGGCGGCTGGCGAAAGCCTGATCAGCCGCGATGGTTATTGGGTCAGCCGCCACTTCCTGCGCGTGCGCCGCGCCAGTGAAGCGGAAAGTGGCGTATTGGCCCGTGGCCAGGAAATCGTCAACCTGAGCGCCGAGCGTGAAGAACGCGAAGCCACCCTGGAAAGCCTGGAAACTGAATTGCAAACCCTGCGCGCCACCCAGCGCCAGCAGGAAACCGGCCGCGAACACCTGCGCCGTCTGTTGCAGGACGAAGCGCGCCAGCAAGGCGAGTTGAAAGCCCAACTGTCGGCGAGCAGGGCCAAGGTCGAACAATTGACCCTGCGCCGCACCCGTCTTGACGAAGAAGTAGCAGAGATGGGCGAACAGCGCGCCCTGGAACACGAACAGATCGGTGAAGCGCGCCTGCACTTGCAGGAAGCCCTCGACAGCATGGCCCTGGACACCGAACAGCGCGAATTGCTGCTGGCCCAGCGCGACAGCCTGCGCGAGCGCCTTGACCGCGTGCGCCAGGAAGCCCGGCAGCACAAGGATCACGCCCATCAGTTGGCCGTACGCCTGGGCTCGTTGCGCGCCCAGCATGATTCCACGCGCCAGGCCCTTGAACGCCTGGAGATGCAGTCCGAACGCCTGACCGAAAAGCGCGAGCAACTGAGCCTCAACCTGGAGGAGGGCGAGGCGCCGCTGGAAGAGCTGCGCCTCAAGCTTGAGGAATTACTCGACAAGCGCATGACCGTCGACGTCGAACTCAAGACCGCACAGATCGCCCTGGAAGACGCCGACCGCGAACTGCGCGACGCCGAAAAGCGCCGCACCATGGCCGAGCAGCAGTCCCAGTTGATCCGCGGCCAGCTCGAACAACAGCGCATGGAATGGCAAGCCCTCAGCGTGCGCCGCAAGACCTTGCAAGACCAATTGCTGGAAGACGGCTATGACCTGCACGGCGTACTCAACACCCTGACCGCCCAGGCCAACGAGAAAGACGCCGAAGAAGAACTTGAACGGATTGCCGCACGTATTCAGCGCTTGGGCGCGATCAACCTCGCCGCCATTGATGAGTACCAGCAGCAGTCCGAGCGTAAACGTTATCTGGATGCCCAGGACGCCGATCTGGTTGAAGCCCTGGACACGTTGGAAAACGTGATCCGCAAGATCGACAAGGAAACCCGTAACCGCTTCAAAGATACCTTTGATCAGATTAATGGCGGTTTACAGGCGTTATTCCCAAAAGTTTTCGGTGGTGGCAGCGCCTACTTGGAACTGACGGGCGAAGATCTACTCGATACAGGGGTAACGATCATGGCGCGGCCTCCGGGCAAGAAGAACAGCACCATCCATTTGTTGTCCGGTGGCGAGAAAGCCCTGACCGCATTGGCCCTGGTATTTGCCATCTTCAAGTTGAACCCGGCGCCGTTCTGCATGCTCGACGAAGTTGACGCACCGCTGGATGACGCTAACGTTGGACGCTACGCTCGGTTGGTTAAAGAGATGTCCCAGACCGTGCAGTTCATCTATATCACCCACAACAAGATCGCCATGGAAATGGCCGACCAGTTGATGGGCGTGACGATGCATGAGCCGGGATGTTCGCGATTGGTAGCAGTGGATGTGGAAGAGGCGATGGCGATGGTGGAATCCTGAGCCATGCCGGAGAGAGAATTTACAGCGCGGCGTAGGGCGATTTACCGGTCTGGGGAAAGTGGCAAATGGACATATTTGTTCAAGGCATTTTGACAGACGGTGTAAAGTTATCTTTGGTCGTGCTAGTTTAATGTCAATTTTTCGTGTGCGTGGGCAAAACGTCAGTCAGAACATAGAGTTGGCGCCACGTTTTAAAGCGGTTTGCACGGTGCTAAACCCCTTATTTTTCAGCATTTTTTATTAGAGGCACGGGATTACATGGAAATCGGTCTGCGCGAGTGGCTGATCGTCATCGGCATTATTGTCATTGCCGGTATTCTTTTTGATGGCTGGCGCCGCATGCGCGGTGGCAAGGGCAAGCTCAAGTTCCGTCTGGACCGAAACCTGTCCAACTTGCCTGACGACGACGGCGCCGCCGAGCTGCTGGGGCCGCCCCGTGTGCTGGATACCCATAAAGAGCCGCAACTGGACGAGCACGACCTGCCGTCGATGAGCGCGCCGCTGCGTGAAGCACGCGAGCCGTCGTCCAAGCGTGGCAAGCGCGGGAGCGCGGCGGTTGCCGAGCCGCATCAGGGCGACCTGAACCTCGACGTCGATGATGGCCCGAGCTTCAGCAGCCGCGATGACGATTTCCCGGACGAGACGTCCAGCAAGAGCGCGGCACGCCAATCGGTGAACGATCAGCCGGCGGCCGAAGAAGTCCTGGTCATCAGCGTGATCTGCCGCGACGCCGGCGGTTTCAAAGGCCCGGCACTCTTGCAGAACATCCTCGAAAGCGGCCTGCGTTTCGGCGAGATGGATATCTTCCATCGTCACGAAAGCATGGCCGGTAACGGCGAAGTGCTGTTCTCCATGGCTAACGCGGTCAAGCCGGGCACCTTCGATCTGGACGATATCGACCTGTTCAGCACCCCGGCGGTGAGCTTCTTCCTTGGCCTGCCAGGCCCGCGTCACCCCAAACAAGCGTTCGACGTGATGGTGGCCGCCGCCCGCAAGCTGTCCCAGGAACTCAACGGCGAGCTCAAGGACGACCAACGCAGCGTGCTCACCGCCCAGACCATCGAACACTACCGTCAGCGCATCGTCGAGTTCGAGCGTCGCGCCCTGACACAGAAACGCTGAGGATTGATCTTAAGCGTTGTCTGTAGAATCCGTGCACTAACATATTGAGCAGCTTCGGCTGCTCTTTTGCTTTATGAGAGAACACCCATGACCGCCGCCCATACCCGCATTCTCGAACTGCGCGCTGAACTGGATCAGCACAACTACCGCTACCACGTCCTCGACGAGCCGAGTATTCCGGACGCCGAATACGACCGCCTGTTCCACGAGCTCAAGGCCCTGGAGGCCGAGCACCCGGAGCTGGTGACGCGTGATTCGCCGACGCAGCGGGTTGGCAGTGCGGCGCTGTCGGCGTTCACCCAGGTCAAGCACGAGATCCCGATGCTCAGCCTGGGCAACGCCTTCGATGAAACCACCATGCTGGAGTTTGATCGCCGGGTCACCGAGGGCCTTGATCTGCCGGTGGGCGATCTGTTTGGCGCTGGCGCGGCGGTGGAATACAGCTGCGAGCCGAAGCTGGACGGCCTCGCGGTCAGCCTGCTGTACCAGGATGGCGAGTTGGTGCGCGGTGCCACCCGGGGTGACGGCACCACCGGCGAGGACATCAGCGTCAACGTGCGCACGGTGCGCAATATCCCTCTGAAACTGCACGGCACGGGCTGGCCGGCCACCCTGGAAGTGCGCGGTGAAGTGTTCATGTCCAAGGCCGGTTTCGAGCGATTGAACGCCTCGCAACTGGAAGTGGGCGGCAAGACCTTCGCCAACCCGCGCAACGCCGCTGCGGGCAGCCTGCGCCAATTGGACTCGAAGATCACCGCCAGTCGCCCGCTGGAATTCTGCTGCTATGGCATCGGCCAAGTGACCGCGGATATCAGCGACACCCATATCGGCAACCTCAAGCAGTTGCAGCAGTGGGGCATGCCGATCAGCCACGAATTGAAGCTGGCCAAGGGCATCCAGGAGTGCCTGGACTACTACCGCGACATCGGCGAGCGCCGCAATGCGCTGGGCTATGAAATCGACGGCGTGGTGTTCAAGGTCAACAGCATTGCCTACCAGCGTGAACTGGGCTTCCGCGCCCGCGAGCCGCGCTGGGCGATCGCGCACAAATTCCCGGCCATGGAAGAACTCACCGAACTGCTCGACGTGGAATTCCAGGTCGGCCGTACCGGTGCGGTGACGCCGGTGGCGCGCCTCAAGCCGGTCAAGGTGGCCGGCGTGACCGTGTCCAATGCCACCCTGCACAACATGGACGAAGTGGCACGCCTGGGGCTGATGATCGGCGACACCGTGATCATCCGCCGCGCCGGTGATGTGATTCCGCAGGTGGTTTCGGTGGTCACCGAACGCCGCCCGGAAAACGCGCGCGCCGTGCAGATCCCGCAAAATTGCCCGGTGTGTGGATCCCATGTGGAGCGCACGCAACTGGTTAAACGCAGCAAAGGCAAGGAAACCGTCAGCGAAGGTGCGGTATACCGTTGTGTCGGGCGCCTGGCCTGCGGTGCGCAGCTCAAGCAGGCGATCATTCATTTTGTCTCGCGCCGGGCCATGGACATCGACGGCCTGGGCGACAAGACCATCGAGCAACTGGTGGATGAAAAGCTCATCGGTTCGCCGGCCGATCTCTACAAGCTCAAGTACGAACAGATCATCGACCTGGAAGGCTTTGCCGATATTTCCAGCAAGAAGCTGATCAGCGCCATCGAAAACAGCAAGACCCCGACCCTGGCACGCTTTATCTACGCCTTGGGCATTCCCGATGTGGGCGAGGAAACGGCCAAGGTTCTGGCGCGCTCGCTGGCGTCCCTGGAGCGTGTTCAAAAGGCATTGCCAGAGGTGCTGACGTACTTGCCGGATGTCGGGCTGGAAGTGGCCCATGAGATCCATAGCTTCTTTGAAGACGGCCACAACCAGCAGGTGATTGGCGCACTGTTGTCGCCGGACGAATGCGGCCTGCAATTGCAGGAGCAGGGCGAGCTCAGCGCCGAATTCGCCGCCAGCACCACCTTGGGCGGTTTGCTCGACAAGCTGCACGTACCGTCGGTGGGGCCGGGCGCGGCGCAGAAACTGGCGGACAAGTTCGGTTCGCTGGAAGGCATCATCAAGGCTGACTGGCTCGATATGCGCCAGGCGCTGCCCGAGAAGCAAGCCAAGGCTGTACGGGAGTTTTTCGACAATGTCGACAACGCCAACCATGCCCTGGCCATCGAGCAACAGCTCAAGGACTTCGGCATGCACTGGCAGAGCGAGAAAAAGCTCGTCGAAGGCTTGCCTGAAGCTGGGCACACCTGGGTACTCACCGGCTCCCTGGAGCTGATGAGCCGCGATGTGGCCAAGGACAAGCTCGAAAGCCTGGGGGCCAAGGTGGCCGGTTCCGTTTCGGCGAAAACCCACTGTGTGGTGGCGGGACCGGGTGCCGGCTCGAAACTGGCCAAGGCCAATGAGCTGGGCCTGAAAGTACTGGACGAAGAGGCCTTCGTCGCCTTCCTGGCCAAGCACAACATCACCGTCTGATTGATCGTCCCCACGCTCCGTGTGGGAACGCATCCTATGACGCTCCGCGTCACGGCCTTCGCGCAGACGCAGAGCGTCCAAGGCGGCATTCCCACGCGGAGCGTGGGAACGAGCTCTCAACGCTGTAGGAGCGAGCTTGCTCGCGAAGATCCGGAGGGCGCCGCTGTGAACCAGGCGCCCCGCGTTATCGTTGACGAGCTTCGCGAGCAAGCTCGCTCCTACAGGGAGCAGTTGAACGATCCCGAGCGAGAAATGATCTAGTCTCTGTCACCCCAGGGAGAGATCGCCATGTTCCGCTACTTCGAGCAACTCAGCACGCGCATCGCCGCACCGTTCATGGCCGAAACCTCGCGCAACAGCAAGGTATGGCAATGCCGGTGCGGCCAGTCGCTGTTTTTTCGCAACAGCCAATGCCTGGCCTGCCAGGCGGCGTTGGGTTACCAGCCGCAGCAAAGCCGCCTGTCGTCCCTGCAACCTGGGCCGGTGGTCGGTACGTGGCTGGCGGACGATAATCTCGATGCCGGCGCTTTCCGGCGCTGCGCCAACCTCGACTCACCGGCCGCGTGCAACTGGCTGATACCTGCCCACAGCACCGCGCCGTTGTGCGTGGCCTGTAGCCTGAACCGCACCATCCCTGACCTATCGATTGCGGAAAACCCCGAACGCTGGCGCAAAGTCGAAACCGCCAAGCGCCGACTGGTGGCGCAACTGATCAGCCTGGGCTTGCAAGTGGTGCCCAAGAGCGTTGACGAAGAGACTGGCCTGGCCTTCGACTTCATCGGCATCGACCTGGAAGGCAATGCGCCCACCACCGGCCACGCCAATGGGCTGATCACCCTGGACATCAAGGAAGCTGACGACGCCCACCGCGAAAAAGTCCGCGTACAGATGCGCGAACCGTACCGCACCTTGCTCGGCCATTTTCGCCATGAAGTCGGCCATTACTACTGGGACCGCCTGATCGCCAACAGTCACTGGCTCACACCTTTTCGCAACCTGTTCGGCGACGAACGCGCCAGTTATGCCGAGGCCCTCGAGCAGCACTACCAGAACGGCCCGCGCCCGGACTGGCAACTCACCTGCGTGAGCGCCTACGCCACCATGCACCCCTGGGAAGACTGGGCCGAAACCTGGGCCCACTACCTGCACATGATGGATGCTGTGGACACGGCCCTGGGCTTTGGCATGAGCGCCCGCGAAATGGACCTGGATTACCAGCCATTCCCCTTGACCACGCTCTACGACCCCCAACACCCTGGCGGCCCGGCATTTCTCTGCTTCGTCAATGCCTGGATCGAACTGGCCGGCATGCTCAACGAACTGTCCCGTGCCATGGGCCAGCCGGATTTCTACCCCTTCGTGCTGCCGTCCGCGGTGATTGCCAAGCTGCACTTTATTCACCTGGTCATCCAGGAAGAAGGCGGCAGGGCCGATGGGGTTATGGCAAGTGCTTGAGCCTTCTCATTTTTTAATCCGGAACCAACGGTTGTAACTTCCGATGAGATGGGTACAATGGCGCGGCTTGCCGAGAGGCAGCGTCGTTATGGTGACCCCATCGGTCCCCCCGCAACGATTACCCGTGAACCTGGTCAGAGCCGGAAGGCAGCAGCCACAGCGGGAACATTGTGTGCCGGGGTGTGGCTGGTGGGGTTGCCTCCATAACGCTCCCTTCTGCAGTCCCTTCTAAAACCCAAGTTATTTTCAGCCAGTCATCTGTGATGCTTATTGCACAGTGCATGACGGTCATTTCGCATCTAGTGGCATACTCCCAAGCGTCTCTTCCCCCTGGCTACGAGGCTCTATGCACTCGGAACATTTCGACTTATCCAGCCCTGTTTTCTTGCCGATCACGGAGCACACCTGTGCGGGTTTGTTGGGCAGCGAGGGTTGCGATGCGCTTGTAGCCCTGAGTGAGCCGCAATTGGCGGCGGTGCTGGTGATCCAGAACCTGGCGCAGATGCCGGAAAGCGACCTGAGCGCCAGCGGTGCGGAAAAAGTGTTGGCCAAGCTGATTGACTGGGCAGTCGATGCCAGCCATTCGGCCAGTGTGTCCCTGCTGTCTGAAGCGCAGCGGCTGTTCGATCAGAGGAAGCTGTACTTCGGCCTCAATGTGGTCAAAAGCCTGAAGCTGCGCTTTCTGCTGGAGGAGGAAGTACAAGCGCGGGACTATCTGTTGCCCAGTGGCAAATGGGACGTCGAGTATAAAGTCCGCCACCTCAAGGCCAATGACCCGTTCAGCCAGCAGGTGATCACGCCCAGGCACCGCGAGCGCTGGTTGAGCGCCGAGCAGGACAAGCTGCTCAGAACCTTCCGCGCCAACCTGAACGAAGACCTGCATGTGCAAGGCTATGCCGGCATTGGCAAGAGTCACCTGCTGGTGGCCTTGCTGGAGCACCTGCGCCCGGAAAAGACCTTGTTGCTGGCGCGTACCCCGGCAAAACTCGAAACCCTGCGTGCCCGCATGGTGGGTGTACGGGAGCGTAAGGCTGGGCATACCTTCCAGGGCTTTGCCCATGCCCTGTTGCATGGGCCGAGGCCACAGCCGTTGAATACACCGGCGAGGGTGCCGACCAAGCAGGCGCTCGCTCAAGAATTGAATATCTTTGGTTTTCGCCGCCTGGAAGGGCAGGCGGTGGTGGAGGTGTGCCTCAAGGTACTTGAGGCCTACTGCTGTTCCTGGGAGTACAGCCTCTCAGCCCAGCATTTGCCGCATTTCAAGCAACCGCTCGCCGGCGTCGATGCCAGGGTGCTGCTCGAATATGCCAGCCGGTTATGGGGCTACCTAGAGGCGAACCCGGCCTGGGGCCGCCACACGGGGTTTGAAGCCTTGTTGATGATCAAACGCGCCAGCCTGGCAGGCTGCGTGGTGCCCGAGCGCTATACCCACGTGCTCATCGATGAGAGCCAGGACATCCCGGCGCCGCTGTTGCAAATCATCGAGCGCGGCCGCCAGGTGCTGATCACCTTGGGGGATGAGTATCAGCAGGCCAGCGGCGGCGTGGTCAAGCGTGCCCGTGAGGTTCGCCATACCGACGTGTGCTACTCCGTGCGTTCCGGACGCAATGTCGAGCGCCTGGTCAACCCATTGATCAGCTTGCACTCGGAAAAAACCAAATCGCTTTTCGAAGGCGCCCGCGATGCCGACGTGGGTATTGAGTTTTACCCCCAGGGTTTTGTGCCCCCGCAAGGTTGCGTGGTGTTGACCGCCTCCCATTGGGACACCATGCAGTGGGCGATCCAACTGAGCCACGCCCGTTGTGCGTTCGGCCTGGCGAGCAAAGAGGCCCAGCAGTCGCTCAAGCACTTCATGGACACGGTCATCGCGTTGTTCAAACCCGATTTCTATAGCAATGAATTCAATGACCTCGGCCCCCATCCGTTTTTCAGCGACATGGCCGATTGGCAGCAGGTGCGCGAAGCCTGCCAGTTCGATGAGGCGTTTGTGTGGGTCGAGGCCGAGCTGGAAAAAGGCTTTAACGTGGCGGATGTCACGCGTCTAAACAGGTTGATTGGCCATCCGGAGGAGCGCGTCCTGCTGATGCTGGCGCAGGACGCGGGCGGCATGGAGTTCGACCGGGTACTGCTCACTCCGGAACTGTTGACCAATGTGAAGTTCCAGGACGCCTACGCCTTCGATCAACGACTCTGTGCGGTGTATATCGCGATCTCACGGGCGAGGGTGCAGTTGTACCTGCCCTATGATGTGGTCGAGTGGCTCGACTACCACAAGTATCAAAAGACCCGTGAGTCCCACGGTTACTGACGGATTTAATCCGGCTGTTTCACAACTTTCATAAAGCTCTCTGGACAACCCACAGACCGCCTTGTTAGCTTGCGCCGGCCACTTGTTTCAGAGTATGACAAGGGCATGGATTTGATATTGAAGTGCTATCGCTTCTTTCACTCACAAGGATGTCTGTCATGAAAAGCCTGCAAGGGTTGCCTCGTCTTATCAGTGCTCCGGTAGGGACGCCCGGCAAAGCTCGCAACTTGCCCGCCGATGTTCAGTGCATCCAGTATTTATTCAATTTGATCATTCCCAAGATGGGTTTTGCCTTGCTCGAAAACGGCAAGTGCGACGGCCAGTTGGTGCAGTGCATCAGCCAGTACCAGTTTCGCCATCTCAAGTACGCCCATCCCGATGGTGTGATCGACCCTACCGGGCGCACGTTCAACAGTCTGATCGAAGAGGCGCTGAAGGTGCCGGTGCGGGGTTTTCCCACTACGCGCATTCCGACGTTTCTCAATATCTTCGGCAATAACAACGTCGATGCGGTGCAGGCCACGGTCAATGTGTACCTGGACCGTGTGCGTGCGGTGATCGAGGCTGAGCGGCGTAACCGGCAGTTGATGATGCAGTCCACCTGCGACGGCGGGACAACCTTGAGCGATACGGATTTCCAGAATGCCGCCAAGCTATTGGGCAACGGCATTTCAGTGAATGTGGTCAAGGCGTTCGCCACGGTGGAGTCGGGCGGTAAGGTGGGTTTCGGGCCCGCCAAGCTGCCGATCATCGCCTTTGAAGGGCACCACTTTCGCAAGTACACCAATCACATCTACGACCAGTCGCAGCCGCTGCTGTCGTATGTCTACAAGAAAAAAGCCGGCCCGCAATGGCAGACGAACAACAAGGATCAGGTCAAGGCCTGGGAGACCATGGCCACCGCCTTTGCGCTGGACCAGGAAGCCGCGCTGATGTCAGCCTCCTGGGGCATGTTTCAGATCATGGGGTTCAATTTCGCCGCATGTGGGTTCAAGACGGTGTTTGAGTTCGTGGCGTCATTGAAGATCAATGCCGGTAACCAACTCAAGGCCTATCTCAGCCTCTGCAGCCACAACTCGGCATTGTTGAGCGCGATGAAAAACAAGGACTTTACCGCCATGGCCCGTAACTATAACGGCGATGATTACGGCAACTATGACGTCCTGATGAAACAAGCCTACGAAGCCTTTGAAGGGAAGAAATAAGATGATTCGTTATCTGGCGATGGGAGTGTTGTCGTGGTGCGCCGTGGCGCCCGCGTTGGCCGGCTCGGCGGCGTTGCATTCAGGTAAATATGAAGGGCTGATGCTGGCGGTGACGCCTGGGCATCAGGTCGAAGGTTTCTACCAGGAGTCGATGGGCGAGGGTGTGGCCCGTGGCTGCACGTTCTACCTCCAAGGCAAGCCAGAGGCGCTCACCACCTGGCTGGACGCTGCCTACCCAGGCAGTGTGGCTGTGGCGCCCGACGGGGTGACCCTGACGGTGGAGGAGGGCCGCCAACACCCTGGCTGCATCAATGTGCTGATGCCGGAGATCGCCACCGGCCTGGAGCTGAGCCAGACCGCCAGCAAACAATGGATCGGCTTGGTGACGGTGTCTGCCGACAAGGCTTACCTGCTGAAAACGCCGGGCGCCAAAGCGGCAAAGCGGCCCTACATCGTCAAGCATGACGTGGTGGGCGTACTGGCGTTCAAAGACGGCTGGGCGCAGGTGGAATTTATCAACGCTGACGACCGTTCGTTCACGGGCTGGATCAGCCAGGGCCAGTACGCACGGTTGGCCGCGCCCAAGCCCTGAATTGTAGGAGCGAGCTTGCTCGCGAAAAGCGTCAACGATAACGCGTGCTTTCTGAATAAACGCGGCGACTGTGAGTTTTTCGCGAGCAAGCTCGCTCCTACATTAGGGCGATTAGGGCAAGTCAGCCGAAGGTCTCGCGCAGTAGCCCGGCAAACGCATCTCGCGCCAGGTGCCGCTGGGTGTCCGTGTGCCAGAACAGCAGGTTATCCACGGGCGCCAGCGCTTCAAAGCGATACGACGCCAGCTGATTGGCCTGTTCATAGCGCGCCAGGATCCCCTCGGGTGCCAACGCCACGCCAATCCCCGCACTGACGCATCCGATGATCGTGCCCCAACTGGCATAGCTGGCGATCGCAGGCTTGACGTCGTGGGGCTTGAGCCAGTTTTCCAGGGCGGCGCGATAAGGGCAGCCCGGCGGCCATACCAGCAATGTACGGCCGGCCAAGTCCTCGGCGCTGTTGATGGGGGCACTGCACGCGCTGGCGATGAGCACCAGGCGCTCGCTGTAGACCACGCTCTGTTCCAGCTTTGTGCGTTTGCCGCCGGCGGCCACCAGCGCCACATCCAGGCGGTGGTGCTGCAAATCGTCCAGCAGTTGCGCCCAGGCACCGGTGACCAGTTCCAGGCTGACATCGGGATAACGCCGGTGGTATTCCGCCAGTAATGGCGGCAGGCGCCCGCTGGCACTGGATTCCACCGCACCGATGCGCAAGGTGCCACGGGGAATGGCGTTGGCATCCACCGCACGTTTGGATTCATCCACCAAGGCCAGGATACGTTCGCAGTAATCCAGGAAGATCTCTCCCGCGGCGCTGATCGCCAGCCCACGGCCAGCACGGATAAACAACGGCGTGCCCAACTCGCTTTCCAGCTGCTTGATGCGCGTGGTGATGTTGGACGGCACGCAGTGCAATTGCAGCGCAGCCTGGGCCACGCTGCCGGTTTGCGCCACGGCTCGCACCATTTTCAGTTGGGCCAGTTCCATTGCTCAGTTCCAATGATTTCAGAAGTCAGAAACGCTTAATTGTCCTATGCCTGGCCTGGGCCAAGACTGGCAGCATTCCTTTTGCGTGGATGCTGTCGATGAATACTCCGTCACCTCTAAAGCTTACGCTAGTCATTGCCAGCGTTATCCTCTGTTGGGCGTATTCGCCGATCGGCGTGCACATGGGGCTGCACAGTTATAGCCCCGGCCAATTGGCGCTGCTGCGGTTTCTGATCGCATCGGTATTCATGGGCGGCGTAGCCTGGGTGGTGGGCATTGGACGGCCACCGTTGCGCGACGTGCCGTGGCTGTTGGTGTTGGGTTTTTTCGGGGTGTTCCTGCACCACACCAGTCTCAATTATGGGCAGCAATGGGTGACGGCGGCGGCGTCGAGTGTGCTGGCACAGTCGGCGCCGCTGTTCAGTGTACTAATCGCGTTTTTCTGCTTGAAGGAGCGGGTCAGCGCCTGGCGTTGGGGCTGCGTGCTGCTGGGGTTGGCCGGCGTACTGGTGGTGATCTGGGGCGACCAGGGCATGGGCGATCTCAACCCGCGAGGTTTGCTGATCTTGCTGGCGGCCTGCTCATGGAGTGTGTACTTCGCCATCCAGCGGCATCATGCCCAGCGCTACAGCCCGTTGACGATGGCGTGCTACATGGTGTGGTCCGGCACCCTGATGCTGTGCGTGCACCTGCCGGGCCTGCCCGGCGCCATCGTGCAGGCGCCGATGGCGGAGAATCTCGCCGTGCTGGTGCTGGGCATTTTCCCCAGCGCCTTGGCCTATCTGGCCTGGGGTTACGTGTTGAAGCACGTCGAGGTCAGTCGCGCGTCGGTGGCGATGTACCTGATTCCACCGGTTGCGATGCTGATGGCCGCCACACTGCTCGGTGAACACGTTGCCCTGCAGGTGATGCTGGGCGCGGTGATCGTGCTGGCCAGCGTCGCCGCTATCAGCCTGGAAAGGCGCGGGTGTTCAAGCGTGCTGGCAGAACGCCCGCCGGTGCCCTCTGGGAGGCCAATTGAACAGGCTTCGTCAGATTAGACGAGCGTGCCGGATGCAATTTCCCCCTTGCTCCGCTAGCATTACCGGCTTCCGCTTCCCAGTTGCGACGGTTTTCGATGAGTTATCAGGTTCTTGCACGTAAATGGCGCCCGCGCTCGTTCCGCGAAATGGTCGGCCAGACCCATGTGCTCAAGGCTCTGATCAATGCCTTGGACAGCCAACGGCTGCACCACGCCTACCTGTTCACCGGTACACGCGGGGTGGGCAAGACCACGATTGCGCGCATCATCGCCAAGTGCCTGAATTGTGAAACCGGTATCACCTCGACGCCTTGTGGCAACTGTTCGGTGTGCCGTGAGATCGACGAAGGGCGTTTCGTCGACCTGATCGAGATCGACGCCGCAAGCCGCACCAAGGTCGAAGATACCCGCGAACTGCTGGACAACGTGCAGTACGCGCCGAGCCGTGGCCGCTTCAAGGTCTACCTGATCGACGAAGTGCACATGCTGTCCAGCCACTCCTTCAACGCCTTGTTGAAAACCCTGGAAGAGCCACCGCCCTACGTCAAGTTCATCCTGGCTACCACCGACCCGCAGAAACTTCCGGCAACGATTTTGTCGCGGTGCCTGCAGTTCTCCCTGAAAAACATGACCCCCGAGCGCGTGGTCGAGCATTTGACCCATGTGCTGGGCGTCGAGAACGTACCGTTCGAAGACGACGCGCTGTGGTTGCTGGGCCGCGCCGCCGATGGTTCGATGCGCGATGCCATGAGCCTCACCGACCAGGCCATCGCCTTCGGTGAAGGCAAGGTCATGGCCGCCGACGTGCGCGCCATGCTCGGTACCCTGGACCACGGCCAGGTGTTCGACGTGCTGCACGCGCTGATCGAGGGGGACGCCAAGGCGTTGCTCGAAGCAGTGCGCCACCTGTCGGAGCAAGGCCCGGACTGGAACGGTGTGCTCTCCGAAATTCTCAACGTACTGCACCGCGTCGCCATCGCCCAGGCCCTGCCGGAAGGCGTGGACAACGGCCACGGCGACCGCGATCGCGTATTGGCCCTGGCCCAGGCTTTACCGGCCGAGGACGTGCAGTTCTACTACCAGATGGGCCTGATCGGCCGCCGCGACCTGCCCCTGGCACCCGACCCGCGGGGTGGCTTTGAAATGGTGCTGCTGCGCATGCTGGCGTTCCGGCCAGCAGATTCGGCAGACGCGCCGAGACAGCCGCTAAAGCCAGTGGGGATCAGCCAGGCCACAGTTGATTCCGCCAAACCAGTGGCTGGCGCGGCCGTTGTTGCGCCAGTAGTTGCTGCGCCTGAGCCGGTTGCGCCGGCACCTGAGCCCGAACCTGCGCCGGTTGCCGTAGCGCCTGTGGTCGAGCCCGAGCCGGTCATTGAGCCCGCGCCCGTGGTCGACCTGCCCTGGAATGACCCGGTCGAAGCACAAGTAGAGCCCGAGCAACAGCCCGCTGTAGAACCCGTGCTGGAAACCACCGGCGAGCAGCCCGAGCTGACGCCGATGCCTGCGCCGACTCCGGACAGCGTGGTGCCGGATGCCCCTGAGTGGGTATCGGCCCCGGTTCCTGAGCCGACGGTCGCCCAGGTTGATGCGGCTACCCCAGGCATTGACCTGGACGACGAACCGCCGCTGGACGAAGACTACATCGAGCCAGACATGGATTCGGCTTACAGCTACCTGGACGACTTGGCCAGCGAGCACACCGCCGAACCTGCGCCCGAGCCCGAGGCAGAACCTGCCGCGGCCCCGGCTACCGGCCTGGCCCTGCAATGGCTGGAATTGTTTCCGAAATTGCCGATCTCCGGCATGACCGGCAGTATCGCTGCCAACTGCACCCTGATTTCCATCGAAGGCGACCACTGGCTGCTGCACCTGGACCCGGCCCATAGCGCCTTGTTTAATGCCACCCAGCAGCGCCGGCTCAACGATGCACTCAACCAGTACCACGGGCGCACGCTGACCATCGCCATCGAACTGATCAAGCCCGAGCAGGAAACCCCGGCCCAGGCCGCGACCCGTCGGCGCCTTAACCGCCAGCGCGAGGCTGAGGATTCGATCCACGCAGATCCGCTTATCCAACAAATGATGCAACAGTTCGGTGCGGTCGTCCGCCACGATACTATTGAACCTGTCGAAGCCCCGGTGTCCCAAGCGTCATGACTCCGGGCTACTCATTGATCCACGTACTTTTGAGGTGATTCCCATGATGAAAGGTGGCATGGCCGGCCTGATGAAGCAGGCGCAGCAGATGCAGGAAAAAATGGCCAAGATGCAGGAAGAACTGGCCAACGCCGAAGTCACCGGTAAAGCCGGTGGCGATATGGTCAGCGTGGTGATGACCGGTCGTCACGACATCAAGCGTGTCAGCATCGACCCAAGCGTATTGCCGGGCGTGGGTGAAGATGACCTGGAAATGCTCGAAGCGCTGTTCGCCGCAGCCGTCAATGACGCTGTGCGCAAGATCGAAGCCAACAGCCAGGACAAAATGTCCGGCGTGACCGCTGGTATGCAACTGCCACCGGGCATGAAACTGCCGTTCTGACACACGCTTTTAGCTAGACTCAAATGCCAGGCATCGCGCCTGGCATTTTTTTTGCGCGGTCGAAACATCGAACCCCTAGCCTTCACCGATGGTCTGCACCCTATACCGTTGAAACCATTCACCGATAAAGGAGCCCCGCTGATGCCTCAAGAAATGACGCTCAACCAACGCATCGTTCTGGTCTCACGCCCTCAGGGCGCACCCACGCCGGAAAACTTTCGCCTGGAACGTGTAAACCTGCCGGACCTGGCAGACGGCCAGGTGCTGCTCAAGACCCTCTACCTGTCTTTGGACCCCTACATGCGTGGACGCATGAGTGACGCGCCGTCCTACGCCGCACCCGTGGAAATCGGTGAAGTGATGACCGGTGGGGCTGTCAGCCGTGTCGAGCAATCGCGCAACCCGAAGTTCGAAGTGGGCGACCTGGTGGTCGGCGTCACTGGCTGGCAAAGCCACTGTATTTGCGAAGGCCATAACCTGATCCCGCTGCCCAAGGGCCTGCCGAGTCCGTCGATGGCCTTGGGCGTACTGGGTATGCCGGGCATGACCGCCTATATGGGCCTGATGGATATCGGCCAGCCCAAGGCCGGGGAAACCCTGGTGGTGGCGGCTGCGTCTGGCGCGGTGGGGTCGGTGGTGGGCCAGGTGGCCAAGCTCAAGGGCTTGCGCGTGGTGGGCATTGCCGGTGGCGCCGACAAGTGCCGCTATGTGGTGGATGAGTTGGGCTTTGACGCCTGTATCGACCACAAGAGCGAAGATTTCGCCCATGAGCTGGCCCTGGCCTGTTTCAAGGGCGTGGACATCTACTTTGAAAACGTCGGCGGTAAAGTCTTCGATGCTGTGCTGCCTTTGCTTAACCCCAAGGCGCGCGTGCCGCTGTGCGGGTTGATCGCCGGCTATAACGCCCATGAAGCACCCAGCGGCCCTGACCGTTTGCCGGCGCTGCAACGCACTTTGCTGACCAAGCGGGTGCGCATCCAGGGCTTTATCGTGTTCGACGACTATGGCGACCGCCAGCCGGAGTTCCTCAGCGCCATGGCGCCTTGGGTGCGCGAGGGCAAGATCAAGTTCCGCGAGGACGTGGTCGATGGCCTGGAGCAGGCGCCCGAAGCCTTTATCGGCCTGCTCGAAGGGCGCAACTTCGGCAAGTTGGTGGTGCGCGTCGCGCAGGATTGAGTATTTGACGCTAATCCGGGGCGCGGGTATAAACCGCGTCTCGTTGTTTTGTCGGACCCTTCGCTCATGAGCTTCAGCCCCCTGATTCGCCAACTGATCGACGCCTTGCGCACTTTGCCCGGTGTCGGCCAGAAAACTGCCCAGCGCATGGCGCTGCAACTGCTGGAGCGTGATCGCAGCGGCGGCACTCGCCTGGCCCAGGCTCTGAGCCAGGCCATGGAAGGCGTGGGCCACTGCCGCCAGTGCCGCACCCTTACCGAAGAAGAACTCTGCCCACAATGCGCCGACCCGCGTCGCGACGACACGTTACTGTGCGTGGTGGAAGGGCCGATGGATGTATACGCCGTTGAGCAGACCGGTTACCGCGGGCGTTACTTTGTGCTCAAGGGCCACCTGTCGCCGCTCGATGGCTTGGGGCCGGAAGCCATCGGTATTCCACAGCTGGTGGCGCGGATCCAGGAGCAGGGCACCTTTACTGAAGTGATCCTGGCGACCAACCCGACGGTGGAAGGTGAAGCCACGGCGCACTACATTGCCCAACTGCTGACCAACAAAGGCTTGATCACTTCGCGGATTGCCCATGGCGTGCCGTTGGGAGGGGAGTTGGAGCTGGTGGATGGCGGTACCTTGGCGCACTCGTTCGCAGGCCGCAAACCCATCGCCCTCTAAAACCCACTGCAATCTGGGACTTCCTAACCCTGTAGGAGCGAGCTTGCTCGCGAAAAACCAATAGGCGCCGTGTTCACGCAGGAAGCACGCGTTATCGTTGACGGTTTTCGCGAGCAAGCTCGCTCCTACAGGGTTAGCGCAGACGCATGGCTTGATAACCAAGCAAGCGCTTGGTAAGTTCGCTCCATCCCGCCATGGAGCTTGCCGATGTCTGCCTATCAGGAATACTTCGATCCCAGCCACCAATTGGTCCGCGACAGCGTGCGCCGCTTCGTCGAGCGTGAGATGTTGCCCAGCATCGAGCAATGGGAGGAGGCAGAAAGCTTTCCTCGCGAGCTCTACCTCAAGGCCGGTGCGGCGGGGATTCTAGGCATTGGCTACCCCGAAACCCTGGGTGGTAGCCACGAAGGCGATCTGTTCGCTAAGGTCGCCGCCAGCGAAGAACTGATGCGCTGCGGCTCTGGTGGCGTAGTGGCAGGGCTCGGCTCGCTGGATATCGGCCTGCCGCCCATCGTCAAATGGGCCCGGCCCGACGTGCGTGAGCGCATAGCGCCTCTGGTGCTGGCTGGCGAGAAGATCATCGCCCTGGCGGTCACCGAACCCAGCGGCGGCTCAGATGTAGCCAACCTGCAAACCCGTGCCGTACGTGAGGGCGAGCATTACCGCGTGAGCGGCGGCAAGACCTTTATCACCAGCGGTATTCGCGCTGACTTCTACACCGTGGCCGTGCGCACGGGCGGGCCGGGCTTTGGCGGTATCAGCCTGCTGCTGATCGAAAAAGACACCCCGGGTTTCACCGTCGGCCAGCCACTGAAGAAGATGGGCTGGTGGGCGTCGGACACCGCCGAGTTGTTCTTCGACGATTGCCGCGTGCCCGTGGGCAATCTTATCGGCGTCGAGAACATGGGCTTTGCCTGCATCATGGGCAACTTCCAGAGCGAGCGCCTGGCTTTGGCGCTGATGGCCAATATGACTGCACAGCTGGCCCTGGAGGAAAGCCTTCAGTGGGCCGCCCAGCGTGAAGCATTCGGCAAACCTATCGGCAAATTCCAGGTGCTCAAGCATCGCCTGGCGGAAATGGCTACCGCCGTGGAAGTTTCCCGCGAGTTCACCTATCGCCAGGCCGCGAAGATGGCCGCCGGCAAGAGCGTGATTAAAGAGATTTCCATGGCCAAGAACCTCGCCACCGATACCGCTGATCGGGTGACGTATGACGCGGTGCAGATCCTGGGTGGGCAGGGGTATATGCGTGGCAGCTTGGTGGAGCGGCTGTATCGTGATAACCGCATTCTGTCGATTGGTGGCGGGACGCGTGAAGTGATGAATGAGATCATCAGTAAGCAGATGGGGCTTTGACGTTCAGGGTGTTCTTTCGGGCCTCATCGCGGGCAAGCCCGGCTCCCACAGGGGAATGCAGTCCTAGGTGGGAGCCGGGCTTGCCCGCGATGGCGGCAGTATTGACGATCTTTATCTTTCAGTCAGCCCAAACTGCGTCAGGCAAAACGTCGGAATCCCCATGTCTGCCAACCGCTGCGAGCCACCCAGCTCCGGCAAATCGATAATCGCCGCCGCTTCAAAGATCTTTGCCCCCATGCGCCGTACCAGGTTCGCCGCCGCAATCAGGGTGCCGCCGGTGGCGATCAGGTCATCGAACATCAGTACGGAGTCGCCTTCGCACAGGCTGTCGGCGTGCACTTCCAGGAAGGCTTCGCCGTACTCGGTCTGGTAACCCTCGGCCAGCACGTCCGCCGGCAGCTTGCCTTGCTTGCGAAACAGGATCAGCGGCTTGTTGAGCTGGTAGGCGATGATCGAGCCGATCAGGAAGCCACGGGCATCCATCGCACCGATATGGGTGAAGTCGGCTTCGACGTAGCGTTGGGCAAAGCTGTCGGCTACCAGGCGCAGGGCGCGGGGCGATTGGAACAGCGGCGTGATGTCACGGAAGATCACCCCAGGCTTGGGGAAGTCGATGACGGGGCGAATCAGGGATTTGATGTCGAACGAATCAAAGGTCATCGTCGAGGAGTCCAGAGCGGAAAACGGACTCGAAGTATACCTGCGGCCTCACCGATTGGCGCGGCCGCAGCCTGGATTAGACCTCCAGAGAACCGCCAGCCAAGGCACACAGCTGGATCGGGTCGAGGATATGCACCTCTTTACCTTCTGCGGCAATCAACTGGTTCTGCTGGAAACGGGTAAACACGCGGGACACGGTCTCCACCGCCAGGCCCAGGTAATTACCGATTTCATTACGCGACATGCTCAGGCGGAACTGGTTGGCCGAGAACCCACGGGCACGGAAGCGCGCCGACAGGTTGACCAGGAACGTGGCGATGCGCTCATCGGCGGTTTTCTTCGACAGCAGCAGCATCATTTGCTGGTCGTCACGAATCTCGCGGCTCATCACACGCATCAACTGGCGGCGCAACTGTGGCAGTTGCAGGGCCAATTCATCCAGGCGCTCGAAAGGAATTTCGCACACCGACGTGGTTTCCAGGGCCTGGGCCGACACCGGGTGAATCTCGGTGTCCATCCCCGACAGGCCGACCAACTCGCTGGGCAGGTGGAAACCGGTGATTTGCTCTTCGCCGCCGTCGCTGAGGCTGAAGGTTTTCAGTGCGCCCGAACGTACTGCATAGACGGAATCAAACTTGTCGCCCTGGCGAAACAGAAACTCGCCTTTTTTCAGCGGGCGGCCGCGTTTGACGATGTCGTCCAGCGCATCCATGTCTTCCAGATTCAACGAAAGTGGCAGGCAGAGGGGGGCCAGGCTGCAATCCTTGCAATGGGCCTGGCTGTGAGCGCGCAGTTTGACTGGCTCGGACATTTCTTAAATCCTTGTGGGAAAACACACATAAGACGTAAGGGTAACGCACTGGGGGCCACGGAGGCCAGCCTGTACAAAAACCTGTCGCGAAGTAAAGATTTGCCCGAAACGGCCGATAGCACTGCCATCGAATACCAACACGGTGGCTCAGACCATGTTATCCCTCAGTACACAACTGGCTTCACGCACCCAGATCCAGGCACTGCCCGAAACCAAGAAGGCTGCCGCGACCGATGCTGCTGCGGTTGCGCCGACGGATGAAGCCAAGCCTGCGGTGTCAGTGACCATTTCCGGTGCTGCGATGAAAGCGGCGGCGGCTGAGAAGACCTCAAACAGTGATATCGACGACAGTGGCTTGGCGGACAACGTCAAGAACCTGCTGAAGATGATCCGTGAGATCAAAAAACAGATCGCCGAGAAACAGGCCGAGATGGCTGCGGTAATGGCTGACAGAAATCTCAGTCCTGAACAAGCCCGTGCCCGACTCTCCGGGCTGCAGTCAGCGTTGAGCGCACTGCAAGCCAGCTTGACCAGCGCCCAGGCGTCCCTGACCAAGGCGATGAAAGACATGAGTGCGGGTGATGCAGTCAAGGCCGCCAGCCTGGCCATGAAGTAAACGCTTTTAGATCACCCGCGAAAACCGCTGCCTGTTCTGGTGCTCCAGGTAAACATCGAACACCATGCACACGGAACGCACCAGCAAGCGCCCAGCCGGCAGCACACGAATGCCCTGGGCGTCCAACTCGATCAGGCCGTCGGCGGCCATCGTTTCCAGCTGCGGCCATAACTCGGCAAAGTAGCCGCGAAAATCGATGTTGTACGTCTGTTCGATCCCCTCGAATGCCAAGTTGAAATTGCAGATCAATTGCTGGATCACCTCCCGGCGCAACCGATCATCCGTGGTGCAGACCAGACCGCGACTGGTCGCCAACTGCGCGCCTGCCAAGGCGTTCTGGTACTGGTTCAGGTCACTGCTGTTCTGGCAATACAGGTCGCCGATCTGGCTGATCGCCGACACCCCCAGCCCAATCAGGTCGCAGTGCCCGTGGGTGGTGTAACCCTGAAAGTTGCGCTGCAGCTTGCCTTCTTCCTGGGCCACCGCCAATTCGTCGTCGGGCAGGGCAAAGTGGTCCATGCCGATGTAGCGGTAACCGGCCTGGGTCAGTTGTTCGATGGTGGTTTGCAGCATCAGCAGTTTTTCTGCCGGCGAGGGCAGGTCGTCGGTGTTGATCCGCCGCTGGGGCATGAAGCGTTCCGGCAGGTGCGCGTAGTTGAACACCGACAGGCGGTCAGGCTGCAAGCGGATGACTTCTTCCACGGTGCGCGCAAAGTTCAACGGCGACTGCTTGGGCAGGCCGTAGATCAGGTCGATATTGATCGAGCGAAATTGCAAGGTACGCGCTGCATCGATCACGGCGCGGGTTTCTTCCAGGCTTTGCAGGCGATTGACCGCCCGTTGCACCTCGGGGTCGAGGTCTTGCAGGCCGATGCTCACGCGGTTGAAGCCCAGTTCGCGCAGCAGGCCCATGGTGGCCCAGTCGGCTTCGCGCGGGTCGATTTCGATGCCGTAGTCGCCCGAATCGTCATCCAGCAAATTGAAATGCTGGCGCAGGCATTTCATTACCTGGCGCAGTTCATCGTGGCTGAGAAACGTTGGCGTACCGCCGCCGAAGTGCAACTGTTCCACGGGCTGCTGCGGGTCGAGGTGGCAGGCCACCAATTGGATTTCCTGCTCCAGGCGCTGCAGGTAGGCCTGGGCACGGCCACGGTCCTTGGTGATCACCTTGTTGCAGGCGCAGTAGTAGCAAATGTTGGCGCAGAACGGCACATGCACATACAGCGACAGTGGCCGCACGGCCTTGCGGCTGTCACGCAGGGCGTGGAGCAGGTCGAAGGTGCCGACCTGGCTGTCAAATTGTACGGCGGTGGGGTAGGACGTGTAGCGCGGCCCCGCCAAGTCGTAGCGGTGAATCAGATCTGTGTCCCAACGAATGGCGTCGAGCATGCGGGCGGTCCCCCGGATTGGCTAGTGGGCCGAGTCTAGGGGCAGGGAGGTGCAGGCATCTTGATTTGCATCAACGGGGAGCGGCGCTATGCCACAGGCCCTGTTAATGCCCCATTAGCCAGTGCTGATGGGGCCCGGGCAAGGTCCAGAGGCCGAAAATCATCACAAGCACGCCACCGGCCACCCGCACGCTGCGTTTGCGCAACAACGCCGTTACCCGTTCGGCGGCCAGCCCGGTGGCCAGCAAAACCGGCCAGGTGCCCAGCCCGAACGCCAGCATCAGCAGGGCACTGTCCAGCGCATTGCCCTGGCTCGCCGCCCAGAGCAGGGTGCTGTAGACGAGCCCGCACGGCAGCCAGCCCCACAGCGCGCCCAGCAGCAAGGCTCGCGGCAGGCTGGACACCGGCAGCAAACGGTTGGCCACCGGCTGCAGATGCCGCCACAGGCCACGCCCCAGGCTCTCGATACGGGTGAGGCCGCTCCACCAGCCGGCCAGGTACAGGCCCATGCAGATCAGCAGCAGCCCGGCCAGCACCCGCATAAACATCGCCGCCGCGCTGTTGGCCACCGCCCAGCCGGCCAGGCCGATCAATAGACCGGCGGTGGCATAGCTGAGGATGCGCCCCAGGTTGTACGCCAGCAGCAGGCGAAAGCGGCGGCTGCGTTGTTCCTTGGGGATCGCCAGGGTCAGCGCGCCCATCAGTCCGCCGCACATGCCCAGGCAATGACCGCCGCCGAGCAGGCCGAGGATCAGCGCCGAGACCAGCAAGGGCGCCAGCTCAAGCATGGGGGGGCTCTTTGGGCGGTTGCTCGGGGCTGTTGGCTTCGTCGATGGCGGCCAGGTGGTTCGGGTCCTGGTCGTCGAACAACACGCTGTGGGCCGGGCCATCGAGGTCTTCGTACTGGCCGCTGTCTACGGCCCAGAAGAAGATGTAGATGGCCACGCCCACTAACAGCAGTGCCGCCGGAATCATCACATAGAGAGCTGGCATCTGTACTCCATGCCCGCGCGGCTCAGGCCGGCAGCGGGCGGGTTACGGGGGCGGTGCCCGGGGCTTGTGCGCTCGGCAGGCGAGTCAGGCGCAACGCGTTGAGCACCACGGTCAACGAACTGAGGGACATGCCGATCGCCGCCCAGATCGGAGTGATCCAACCCAGGGCGGCAAACGGCAGCATAAGCCCATTGTACAACCCGGCCCACAGCAGGTTCTCGATGATCACTCGGCGAGTACGCCGCGCCAGGCTGAAGGCCTGCACCAGCGCATCCAGGCGGTTGGACAACAGCACCGCATCGGCGCTGGTTTTCGCAAGGTCCGTGGCCGAGCCCATCGCCACGCTGATATCGGCGGCGGCCAGCACTGGCACATCATTGACCCCATCGCCCAGCATCAGCACTTTGCGACCTTCCTTGTGCAGGGTTTGCAGCACCTGCAGCTTATCGTCAGGGCGCAGGCTGCCGTGGGCTTCGTCGATACCCAGCTCAGAGGCGACACTGGCCACCATCGGCGAACTGTCGCCGGAGAGCAGCAGCGTGCGCCAGCCCCGCGCCTTGCAGGCGGCGAGCAATGCGGGTGCATCGCTGCGCAGGCGGTCATCCAGTACGAACCAGGCCAGCGCCCCGCTGCGGTCGCCCAGCAGCAGCCATTGCCCGGCTTCATCCGGTGAGGCGGGAATCGCGCAGCCACTGAGTTCACAGACAAAACCCGGCTGGCCGATGCGCAACACAAGTTCGCCCACACGACCTTCCAGGCCCAGGCCTGGGGTGCTCAGCACTTCATCGGCGGCCAGCGGCGCACGGCCGAAGGCACGGGCAATCGGGTGTTCGGAACGGTTCTCCAGGGCGGCGGCAAGGCCCAGGCATTGGTCGCTGTCCAGCGCACTCAAGGGCCGAATGGTGCGCAACGCCAGGCGCCCTTCGGTGAGGGTGCCGGTCTTGTCGAAAATCACCGTATCAATCTGGTTCAGGCCCTCAAGCACATGGCCGCGGGTCAGCAGTAAGCCGAGGCTGTGCAAGGTGCCAGTGGCGGCGGTGAGCGCGGTGGGCGTGGCCAGGGATAGCGCGCATGGGCAGGTCGCCACCAGCATCGCCAGTACAATCCAGAACGCCCGCGACGGGTCCAGCTCCCACCACAGCAGGCCGATCAGCGCGGCGGCGATCAGCGAGCACAACAAGAACCACTGCGCAGCGCGGTCGGCAATCTGTGCCAGGCGCGGCTTCTCGGCCTGGGCGCGCTCCAGTAGGCGCACGATGGCAGACAAGCGCGTGTCATGGCCCAATGCGCGCACTTGGACGGTCAGCGCGCCCTCGACATTCAGCGTGCCGGCCGTGACGTTGTCGCCCGTGCGCCGAGGTTGCGGCAGGTACTCGCCGGTCAGCAGGGATTCATCGATGCTGGATTGGCCGTCGAGAATCACCCCATCCGCCGGCAGCACCGCACCGGGATGCACCAGCACCCGATCACCCAGCGCCAATTCGCTAAGCAGGATGCGCTCGCTCTGGCCATCGTCTTTGAGTCGTAGGCAGGAGGCGGGCAACAGGTTGACCAGTTGGGCGGTGGCTGCGGCGGTGCGCTCCCGGGCGCGGCGCTCAAGGTAGCGGCCGGCCAGCAGGAACAGGGCAAACATGCCCACGGCATCGAAATACAACTCGCCTACGCCCGTGATCGCGGTCCAGATGCCGGCCAGGTACGCGCCGCCAATCGCCAGGGACACCGAGACGTCCATGGTCAGGTGGCGCGTGCGCAGGTCACGCAGGGCACCTTTGAAGAAGGGCGCGCAGCTGTAGAACACGATGGGCGTGGTCAGAAACATCGCCACCCAGCGCAGGATGATGTGCAGCTCCGGGCTCAGGTCGATATTGAATTCTGGCCAAGTGGCCATGGTTGCCATCATGGCCTGGAACCACAGCAAACCAGCGACCCCCAGCTGTCGCAGGGCCAGGCGATTCTCGCTGGCCAATTGTTCGGCGGCGCGGTCGGCCTGGTAAGGGTGGGCGGCGTAACCGATATGGCGCAGCTCGCTGAGCAGTTGGCTCAACGGCAATTGCCCATCGGCCCAGCGCACGTGCAGGCGATGGTTAGAGAGGTTCAGCCGCGCCTCGGCTACGGCGGGCAGGCTGCGCAGGTGTTTCTCGATCAACCAGCCGCAGGCGGCGCAACTGATGCCTTCCATCAGCAGGGTGGTTTCGGCCAGGTCGCCTTGATGGCGCACAAAGGGTTTTTGCACATCGGCGCGGTCGTACAGCGCCAGTTCGTCCACCAACTGCACGGGCAGCGCCTCGGGGTTGGCCGAGGCTTCGCTGCGGTGTTGGTAATAGCTTTCCAGCCCGCCGGCCACTATTGCCTCGGCCACGGCCTGGCAGCCCGGGCAGCAGAGTTCGCGGCGTTCGCCGAGGATCTGGGCGGTGAACCGGCTGCCGGAGGGGACGGGTAGGGCGCAGTGGTAGCAGGGGGTGGGTTGGGTCATTGCTCAGTTCCGTAGATCGTTCCCACGCTTTGCGTGGGAATGTTGCCCGTGACGCTCTGCGTCACAAAGCAGACGCAGAGCGTCCAGCAAGGCGTTACCACGCAGAGCGTGGGAACGATCATCGTCTACTTCTTCAGGTCTTCAGCGCCCTGCAACGGTTCGTCACCCAGCAGCAAGTCCTTGTCGTGGCTGACCTCTTCTTCTTCGAACAGGCGCCAGGTGTTGCCGCCCTCCACGCCAAGCAGTTCCACGAAACGGCGACCTTCGACCTTGTCGGTGACCTGGCCGATGTAGCGGCCGGGCTCGCTGTCGCTGCGGGTGAGGTTGATCTTGCGATCCTTCTCTGGCTGGGTCGGGGAGATCAGGTTCAGCTCCAGGGTATTTGGATTGCTGTAGCCGGTAAGTTGCAGCTCGACCTCGCCGGTCAGTTCGTCCAGGTGCAGCTTGCCGCGCAGTTGCAGGGTCTGGGCCAAGCGTTCGCGGTCCAGGGACCGGTTGATGCCTTTGCCGGCCTCGTAGTAGTTGTCGTTGACCAGGTTGTCCGGGTTATTCACCGCGATGGTCACCATGGACAAGGTCAGGGTCACCGAGCAGGCCAGAATCGCGATGATGATCCAGGGCCAGAGGTGCTTGTACCAAGGGCTGGCGGCAGTAGTTGCGGGCATGCGTATGTTCCCTGTTAACGGACTTGTGGGCCGATGAATCGGCTCTTGGCTTCAATATGGACGCTGGTGTCATCGGCGTCTTCGAGGATGAAGGTCACCTCGTTGGTGCTCGACGGCAACTGCTCCGGCGCACTCGACAACTCCACTGGCATGCTGACGATATCGCCGGCGGCCACTTTGATTTCGCGACGGCCTTGCAGCTTGAGGTCTGGCAGGCCGGCGGCGTCGAGCACGTAGGTGTGGTCGCGCTGGTCTTTGTTCATGATCTTCAGGCTGTAGACGTTTTCGATGCGCCCTTCGGCGTTCTCGCGGTACAGCACGCGGTCCTTGCTGACGTCGAAACCCACCAGCGAGCGCATGAAGAAGGCGGCCACCAACAGGCTGATCATCGCCAGCAACACCAGGGCGTAACCGATCAGGCGCGGGCGCAGCTTATGGGTTTTCTGCCCTGACAGGTTGTGTTCGGTGGTGTAGCTGATCAGGCCGCGCGGGTACTCCATCTTGTCCATGATGTTGTCGCACGCATCGATACAGGCGGCGCAGCCGATGCATTCGATTTGCAGCCCATCGCGGATATCGATACCGGTAGGGCACACCTGCACACACATCGTGCAATCGATGCAGTCGCCCAGGCCCTGGGCCTTGTAGTCGGTACCCTTTTTACGTGGCCCACGTACTTCGCCACGGCGCGGGTCGTAGGACACGATCAAGGTGTCCTTGTCGAACATCACGCTCTGGAAGCGCGCATAGGGGCACATGTAGATGCACACCTGCTCGCGCAGCCAGCCGGCGTTGCCATAGGTGGCGAGGGTGAAGAAACCCACCCAGAAATACGACCAGCCATCGGCCTGGCCGGTGAAGAAATCGAATACCAGTTCGCGGATCGGCGAGAAGTAGCCGACAAAGGTAATGCCGGTGGCAAAGCCAATCAGCAGCCACAGGCTGTGCTTGCTGAACTTGCGCAGGAATTTGTTGGCGCTCATCGGCGCCTTGTCGAGCTTGATGCGCTGGTTGCGGTCGCCTTCGGTGACCTTTTCACACCACATGAAGATCCACGTCCACACGCTTTGCGGGCAGGTATAGCCGCACCACACGCGCCCGGCGTACACGGTGATAAAGAACAGGCCAAATGCCGCGACAATGAGAATGCCCGACAGCAGGATGAAATCCTGGGGCCAGAACGTCGCACCAAAAATAAAGAACTTACGCTCCGGCAGGTTCCACCACACCGCCTGATGACCGCCCCAGTTCAGCCACACGGTGCCGAAGTACAACAGGAACAGAGCGGCACCGCCGACCATGCGCAAGTTGCGGAACAAGCCAGTGAAGGCGCGGGTGTAGATCTTCTCTCTTGAAGCGTAGAGGTCGACGGTTTTGGCAGGCGGGGTAACGTCATGTACCGGTATCTGGTCGCTCATCATTGCATCCCACGGCGGTGGAGATTTGCCTCGGCCAGTACGTGCCAACCGGGGTCAAATTAAGGGTGTTGCAGTGGCCTAATGATACGCCCCCGATGGTGCGCAAAGGGTGCGACCTTTGGTCGCGTTGGGGGAAATCAATTGATGGTGTACGTGATCTGGATCAATTGACTTGGCAAGTATGGACGGTTTTTGCCGGTAAGCCGGTCATTCGTCCCATGGATTGAGCAGTGGCACGCCACTCGATTTGAAGTCGCTGACGTTGCGCGTGACTACGGTGAGTCCGTGAACCAGCGCGGTTGCGGCAATCAATGCATCGCTTTCGTTGGCCCGGTCGGGTACATGCAAGTGCGCGCAACGCAACGCGACTGCTGCATCGACGGGCAGGATTCTGGCATCGAAGGCGGGCATTACATGACGCTTGAGCCAGGTTCTCAACACCTTCCCCTGAACCGGGTCTCGCCGTTCAATTCGCAGGACTCCGGTTTCCAGTTCCTTCAGCGTGATCGCCGAAATAAACATGCGCGGCGCTACTACGCTTTTTGCCCAAGCCACGACATTTGCATCAGCCTGAGGTTTACGCAGTTCAGAGATCACATTTGTGTCGAGTAGATACATCAAGAAAAGTCCACGGGTCGATGAATGATCACGGCACGTTCGGTTTCGAAGTCGATATCGGCCGCTTCCGGCATCACCAACAGGTCGACAATGTCGGCGTTCAGACCTGTCAGCTTCTGGTACTCCTCAATGCTTAGCAGTACATGGGCAGGCTTGCCGCGATCAGTGATAAAAACCGGCCCTTTGCGGGCGGCTTTTTTGGCACCACTTGTGTCTTGATTGAATTCGCGGCTGGAAATGGTCGTGATGGTCATGGGGTAGGCCCCCTTCGCTGGACTGAATGTAGTTACGTTACTACTTGGCGAGTGCGCACGGCAAGGTTGAGGTTACGAACGGTAGAGTTGGCTTTGCAAGGTTCGGTGCCAGAACAAAAAAGCCCCGCCAGCATTCGCTGCGCGGGGCTCCATTGTTTCAGAGGTCTTACTGCTCCTCAGTCTTCTTATCCCCATGAGACAAGCTATACACATACGCCGCAAGCAGGTGCACCTTGTCATTGCCTTGCAACTGCTCTTGCGCCGGCATCTGGCCCTGGCGGCCATAGCGGATGGTCTGCTGCAGTTGCGCGAAGCTTGAGCCGTAGATGAACGCACCTGGATGCGTCAGGTCGGGCGCGCCCATGGCTGGGGTGCCTTTACCCGCCGGGCCGTGGCAGGCCACGCAGTTGGCGGCGAAGAGTTTCTCACCGTTGGCCACGTCGGCCTTGGCGCCTTCCGGCAGTTTGCGGCCGTCGAGGTTGGTCACCACAAAGGCTGCTACGTCGGCCACGCCCTGCTCGCCGATGACTTCGGCCCAGCCTGGCATCACCGCGTGGCGGCCCTTCATGATGGTTTCCTTGATGGTGTTGGGTTCGCCACCCCAGCGCCAGTCGGCGTCGGTCAGGTTGGGAAAGCCGTAGGCGCCCTTGGCGTCGGAGCCGTGGCACACCGAGCAGTTGGAGGCAAACAGGCGGCCGCCCATCTTCAAGGCTTGCGGGTCCTTGGCGACTTCTTCAATCGGCATCGACGCGAACTTGGCGAAGATCGGCCCGAACTTGGCCTCCGACCTGGCCATTTCCTTTTCCCATTCGTGCACGCCGGTCCAGCCGGTCTGGCCGTTGGCGAACGGGGTTTGCTTGTCGTTGTCGAGGTAGTTGTAGCCTGGCAGCAGGCCCTTCCAGTTGCCCAGGCCAGGGTAGAGCACCAGGTAGCCAAGGGCGAAGACGATGGTGCCGACAAACAGCATGAACCACCACTTGGGCAGCGGGTTGTCGTACTCCTCGATGCCGTCGAACGAGTGGCCGACGGTCTCGTCCGTCTGCTCGGTGCGCTGGCCCTTGCGGGTCGACAGCAGCAGCCAGGTCAGGGCGAAGATGGTACCCAGACTGAGGACTGTGACGTACAGACTCCAGAACGTAGTCATTCTTTGTTACTCCTAGAAGCTTGCTCGACGTGCTTGATGGCTTCGGGGTCATCTGCGAAGGGCAGCATGGTCGCGTCGTCAAACTCCGACTTGCGCCGTGGGCTGAACACCCACAACGCCAGGCCGATAAAGGCCACCATCACCACAACGGTGCCCAGGCCACGAATCATCCCGATATCCATGAAGGTCACCGTTTGCTTTTGATGATGGTGCCAAGGCCTTGCAGGTAGGCCACCAATGCGTCCATTTCGGTCTTGCCCTTCACGGCGGCGGCCGCACCGGCGATGTCTTCGTCGGTGTAGGGCACGCCCAGGGTGCGCAAGACTTCCATCTTCTTGGCGGTGTCCTTGCCGTCGAGCTTGTTTTCCACGAGAAACGGGTACGCCGGCATTTTCGACTCAGGCACGACGTTGCGCGGGTTGTACAGGTGCGCACGCTGCCAGTCATCGGAGTAACGCCCACCCACGCGGGCCAGGTCCGGGCCGGTGCGCTTGGAACCCCACAGGAACGGGTGGTCCCACACGCTTTCACCGGCGACCGAGTAGTGGCCGTAGCGTTCGGTTTCGGCGCGGAAGGGGCGGATCATCTGCGAGTGGCAGCCCACGCAACCGTTGGCGATGTAGACGTCGCGGCCTTCCAGTTCAAGGGCGGTGCGCGGCTTCATGCCTTCGACCGGCTTGTTAGTCACGTCCTGGAAAAACAGCGGGACGATTTGGGTCAGGCCGCCGATGCTCACGGCGATGACCATGAAGAAGGCCAGCAGGCCGATGTTCTTCTCGACTACTTCATGCTTCATCAGTGAGCTCCCACAACGGCGATCTTGGTGGCGGCTTCGGCTTCAACAGGGTCGCTGGCACGCACGGTGCGCCACACGTTGTAGGCCATCAACAGCATGCCGCTGGCAAAGAACGCACCGCCCAGGGCACGTACGATAAAGCCCGGGTGGCTGGCTTGCAGCGCTTCGACGAAGGAGTAGGTGAGGGTGCCGTCATCGTTGATCGCACGCCACATCAGGCCCTGGGTGATGCCGTTGACCCACATCGAGGCGATGTAGAGCACAGTGCCGATAGTGGCCAGCCAGAAGTGCGCGTTGATCAGCCCGACGCTGTGCATCTGCGCGCGGCCGAACAGTTTGGGGATCATGTGGTACAGCGCGCCGATGGAGATCATCGCCACCCAACCCAGCGCGCCGGCGTGCACGTGGCCGATGGTCCAGTCGGTGTAGTGGGACAGCGAGTTGACGGTCTTGATCGCCATCATCGGCCCTTCGAAGGTCGACATGCCGTAGAACGCCAAGGACACCACCAAAAACCGTAGGATTGGGTCGGTGCGCAGCTTATGCCAGGCGCCCGACAGGGTCATCATGCCGTTGATCATGCCGCCCCAGCTTGGCGCCAGCAGGATGATCGACATCGCCATGCCCAGGGACTGTGCCCAATCCGGCAAGGCGGTGTAGTGCAAGTGGTGAGGGCCGGCCCAGATGTACAGGGTGATCAGCGCCCAGAAGTGCACGATGGACAGGCGATACGAGTAGATCGGACGCTCGGCTTGCTTGGGCACGAAGTAGTACATCATCCCCAGGAAACCGGTGGTGAGGAAGAAGCCTACGGCGTTGTGGCCGTACCACCACTGGATCATCGCGTCCGTTGCGCCGGAATAGGCCGAATAGGACTTGAACAGGTTCACCGGCAGGGAGGCGTGGTTGACGATGTGCAGCATCGCCGTGACCACGATAAAGGCGCCGTAGAACCAGTTGCCCACGTAGATGTGCTTGGTCTTGCGCTTGACGATGGTGCCGAAGAACACCAGGCCGTAGGTCACCCACACGATGGCAAGCAAAATGGCGATCGGCCATTCCAGCTCGGCGTATTCCTTGGTGGTGGTGTAGCCCAGGGGCAGGCTGATGATGGCGCCGACGATGACCGCCTGCCAGCCCCAGAAGGTGAAGGCGGCAAGGCCATCGGAGATCAGTCGCGTCTGGCAGGTGCGCTGCACGACATAGTAGGAGGTGGCAAACAGTGCACATCCGCCGAAGGCGAAGATCACCAGGTTGGTGTGCAGCGGGCGCAGGCGGCCGAAAGTCGTCCAGGGTAGGTCGAAATTCAATTGCGGCCAAACCAGTTGCGAGGCGATGAACACCCCGAGCCCCATGCCAAGGATCCCCCAGACCACCGTCATGATGGCGAACTGGCGGACTACCTTATAGTTATAAGCAGTCGGACTGATTGCTGTGCTCATTCTAAGGTTCCACGGTTTAGGTTTTTTTATAGGTAAAATCGGCCGCAAGTATGTAGAAAGCGAGGGGCCATTGCAACGCAATGGCTGACCTGGATCAATGCGTTCCACGCCAGATTCTGCGCCCTTTCCATGTTTGGCGTAGGGACAAAATCCAAAATAGAAAGCTGATCGAGTGGACAGGAAATTTCAGGGGCGCAACGGCTACCGTCGCGTAGGCCAGGAATGGTCCACTGTGGGAACAAGCGTAGACCCGAATAGGAGGAGGGGAAAGGTAGGCTTGGAAGAGGTGCGACACTTGGTCGCGCAAATGAAAACAACACCGGATCCCTGTAGGAGCGAGCTTGCTCGCGAAGAACCTGAGGGCACCACGCTTATCCAGCATAAACGCGGCGCTCTGAAGTTCTTCGCGAGCAAGCTCGCTCCTACAGTGAAACGGGTTGCCGCCCCGGGCCGGGGCAGCGGTTACTCGGTCGCGCTGTCTGGCGTTGCACCTTCAGCGTTGTGGGACAGGCTGTACACGTAAGCTGCCAGCAGGTGCACCTTGTCATTGCCTTGCAGCACGTCCTGTGCCGGCATTTGGCCCTGGCGACCATGGCGGATAGTCTGTTGCAACTGCGCCAGGCTGGTGCCGTAGATAAAGCCTGCTGGCTCGGTCAGGTTCGGTGCGCCCATGGCTTCCACACCGTGGCCTTGCGGGCCGTGGCAGGCCACGCAGGTGGTGTTGAACGCGGCTTGCCCGGCTGCCAGGTCTGCGCTGTTGTCGGCAGGCAACGGCAGCTTGGCCAGGTCGTGGCGCACGTAAGCGGCGACGTTCTTCACCCCGTCCTCGCCCAGCACTTCACCCCAGGCCGGCATCGCCGCGTGGCGACCGTTCAGGATGGTGGTCTTGATAGCCTCAGCCGAGCCGCCCCAGCGCCAGTTGTTGTCGGCCAGGTTGGGGAAGCCATAGGCGCCCTTGGCGTCCGAGCCGTGGCACACCGCGCAGTTGGAGGCGAACAGGCGACCACCCATTTTCAACGCTTGCGGGTCCTTGGCGACTTCTTCCACCGGCATGGCCGCGAACTTGGCGAAGATCGGCCCGAACCTGGCGTCGGCCTTGGCCATTTCCTTGTCCCATTCCTTGGTCTGGGTCCAGCCGTCTTCATAGCCCGGCAGCACGCCTTTCCAGTTGCCCAGGCCCGGGTAGAGGATCAGGTAGCCGACGGCAAAGACCAGGGTGCCGGCGAACAACATGAACCACCACTGGGGCAGCGGGTTGTCGTATTCCTCGATACCGTCGAAGGCGTGGCCCATGGTCTGGTCGACGCTGCCCTTGGTCTCGCCCTTGCGGGTGCCGACCAACAGCCAGGTCAGGCCGATGAGGCTGCCCAGGGTCAATACGCAGATCCATGTACTCCAGAACGTAGTCATGGCCGAGTGCTCCTTGTGGCTGGCTCTGCTTGAGCGTCGGGTGGGGAAGGTTCATCGGCAAACGGCAGCAGGCGCGCCTGCTCGAATTCCGCATTGCGGCGGTTGTTGAATACCCACAGCGACAGGCCGATAAAGGCGATGGCAACCACCAGCGTGCCCAGGCCGCGGATGGTGCCTGCATCGAATTCAAATCCCATGGCTCACCTCTTGCTCTTGATGGCAGTGCCGAGCACTTGCAGGTAGGAAACCAGCGCGTCCATCTCAGTCTTGCCCTTGAGGCTGGCGACGGCGCCATTGATGTCGTCGTCGGTGTACGGCACGCCGAGGGTGCGCATCACTTTCAGCTTGGTCTCGGTGTGGCTGCTGTCGACGGCGGCGGTGACCAGCCAGGGGTAGGCCGGCATTTTCGACTCCGGCACCACGTTGCGCGGGTTGTACAAGTGCGCGCGGTGCCAGTCGTCCGAGTAGCGTGCGCCGACGCGGGCCAGGTCCGGGCCGGTACGTTTGGAGCCCCACAGGAACGGGTGGTCCCACACGCTTTCGCCAGCCACCGAATAGTGGCCGTAGCGCTCGGTCTCGGCGCGGAACGGGCGGATCATCTGCGAATGGCACTGTACGCAGCCTTCGCGGATGTAGATGTCGCGGCCTTCCAGTTGCAGCGCGGTGTAGGGCTTCATGCCTTCGACCGGCTTGTTGGTCACGTCCTGGAAGAACAGCGGGACGATCTGGGTCAGGCCACCGATGCTCACGGCGAGCACCATCAGCAGCATCAACAGGCCGACGTTCTTTTCAATCGTTTCGTGTTTCATCATCGACTCCTCAGGCCATCTGCGCGGCAGCGGTGACTTCGGCAGGTTGCGCCGAACGCACGGTGCGCCATGTGTTGTAAGCCATCAGGAACATGCCGCTGAGGAAGATCGCACCGCCCACCAGACGCACGATGAAGCCTGGGTGGCTGGCCACCAGGGTTTCGACGAAGGAGTAGGTGAGGGTGCCGTCTTCGTTGACCGCACGCCACATCAGGCCCTGGGCGATGCCGTTGACCCACATCGAGGCGATGTAGAGCACGGTGCCGATGGTGGCCAGCCAGAAGTGCGCGTTGATCAGGCCGAGGCTGTACATCTGCTCGCGACCGAAGATTTTCGGGATCATGTGGTACAGCGCGCCGATGGAGATCATCGCCACCCAACCCAGCGCGCCGGCGTGTACGTGGCCGATGGTCCAGTCGGTGTAGTGGGAGAGGGCGTTGACGGTCTTGATCGCCATCATCGGGCCTTCGAAGGTCGACATGCCGTAGAACGCCAGGGAGACCACCAAAAAGCGCAGGATCGGGTCGCTGCGCAGCTTATGCCAGGCGCCCGAGAGGGTCATCATGCCGTTGATCATGCCGCCCCAGCTCGGTGCCAGCAGCACCAGCGACATCACCATGCCCAGGGACTGCGCCCAGTCTGGCAAGGCGGTGTAGTGCAAGTGGTGCGGGCCGGCCCAGATGTACAGGGTGATCAGCGCCCAGAAGTGCACGATGGACAAGCGATACGAATACACCGGGCGTTCGGCCTGCTTGGGCACGAAGTAGTACATCATGCCGAGGAAGCCCGCAGTGAGGAAAAAGCCTACTGCGTTATGCCCATACCACCACTGCACCATGGCATCCGTCGCACCGCCGTACAGCGAGTAGGACTTGGTCAGGCTGACCGGGATTTCCAGGTTATTGACGATATGCAAAATGGCCACGGTGATGATGAACGCACCGAAGAACCAGTTGCCCACATAGATGTGCTTGGTCTTGCGTTTCATGATCGTGCCGAAGAACACGATGGCGTAAGCGACCCAGACGATGGTGATCAGGATGTCGATCGGCCATTCCAGTTCGGCGTATTCCTTGGAACTGGTGTAGCCCAGTGGCAGGCTGATCGCGGCCAGCAGGATCACAAGCTGCCAGCCCCAGAAGCAGAACGCGGCGACTTTCGGCGCGAACAGCTGTGTCTGGCAGGTGCGTTGCACCGAGTAAAAGGAGCTGGCGAACAGCGCACAGCCACCGAACGCGAAGATCACCGCGTTGGTGTGCAAAGGGCGCAGGCGGCCGAAGCTGGTCCAAGGCAAATCGAAGTTGAGCGCAGGCCAAACCAATTGGGCGGCGAGAAAAACCCCGAGCCCCATGCCGACGATGCCCCACACCACCGTCATAATGGCGAATTGGCGGACCACCTTGTAGTTATAGGCGGTACTTAAAGTAGTGTTCATGGTTCCCCATCCACGGTTCAACCCAAGCAAGTGCGGCACTTGGGCTGGAGTTATAGGCAGACTAAAAAGCGAGGCAAGCATGGGCAAAGAGCACAAGGCCAGTATTGACGGGGATCAATGGGCGCAGTGTGTACGGGAACATGGCTGGTTGTGGGATGTCGCCACGGGCACGACGTCGGGTGAGCCGGTCACGCTGATCCTGGCCCACGGCGCCGGCGCACCGATGGACTCGGCATTCATGAACGACATGGCTGCACGCCTTGCCGGGCATGGCGTGAGCGTGTTGCGCTTCGAGTTCCCGTACATGGCCCAGCGCCGTGTGGACGGCGGCAAACGCCCGCCGAATCCGGCGCCGAAACTGCTGGAGGCGTGGCGTGAGGTGTATGCCCAGGTGCGACGTCATGTCGCTGGGAAACTGGCGATTGGCGGCAAGTCGATGGGCGGGCGCATGGCCAGTTTGTTGGCCGATGAATTGGGCGCCGATGGGTTGGTGTGCCTGGGCTATCCGTTTTATGCGGTGGGCAAGCCAGAGAAACCCCGGGTGGAGCATTTGGCTGCGCTTGCGACGCCGACGTTGATAGTGCAGGGCGAACGTGATGCCTTGGGCAATCGAGCGGCGGTGCAGGGGTATGCGTTATCGCCGAGCATCGAGGTGATGTGGCTGGTGGCAGGGGATCATGATTTGAAGCCGTTGAAGGCGTCGGGGTTCAGTCATGAGCAGCATTTGGAGGCGGCGGCCATCAAAGCGTCAGGTTTTCTCGCCGGACGCTTTGCAGGCTCCTCTATGTTGGGATATTTCGGCTAGTGTTTTCGTGAGATCTAACACTAGCGGTCCCTAGTGAGCGAGAAGTGTCCTGTCGCGTCGTATTGAGCATACTCACTGTCGAAGAACGCCTCGAAGTTGCCAACGGCCGTGCGTTCAACGGGGTTGAGCTTGATTGTCAGTGTTGCCTTTCTGGCAGGGATCACTGTAATGCCAGGTATTCCCCCGGGGCCGGAGATGTAATGAGTATATCTTAAGATTCCGTCAAGTATGTATGTCTCGTCTATTGGCGCTTCTCCTAGGTAAGGAATATGAAAAACAAATGAAGAGGAGTTCTTTTGTTGTTGGCTTCCTGTGGCCCCTGAAAATAGCCAGAGAGGTTCATGTGCTACAGGGCCGAACGCTGTTCGTTCTGCAGTGATTGGCGTAGGAGAGTTTTTGAATGTCCATTCAAAATGGTTGTTTGGAGTTTGAGAAAGATTGAAGTCGGGGATGAAGATAATGTCTGGGTTCATGGTGAAGCCTCTTTGTTTGTGGGGGTTGCGTTATATGATGTTTGACAGAAAACCAGCTTGAATGTGTTGTGCTCGGCTAAGGCGTGATACCTGGTGTGTTTCAAGTCTCTTTGTCGAACCCTGTTACGATGGGGAGGTTAAGCTCAGTATGTGATGGGCTTAAACGTGCCATCCGTCATGTCTACAAGCTCGCCGATTTTATTTTTAAAGGTGGCGTTGCAGCGCAATGGCTGCTGAGTCAGTGTAAGTGCTACTTCGTATATTCCTTCATGGGTGCCACCGTCGAAGGGAATATAGTAAAAATTGGATTTCTCATCACCCTGTTTAAATGTTTTATCGATGATCTGTTCATTTTCATCGTCGCTGTAAATATAAATAGCCCAGTAACGGTATTGAGGCGTACCCCATTCTCCCTCCTCGCCGGTCAGATACCATGCCTTGCTTGAATCGGAGTAGGCCAGCCAGCCCTGCGCTTTGTATTGAGTGTGTTCCTCTGTCCACTCAAAGATCGAATGTTGTGAGGCAGCGGTAGTTTCAGGCCATTCACAGCAGCATTTTATTTCGCGTAATGCTGACCCTGTGTCATTGAAAGAGCCTTCGAAACTTAGCGTTATTTTTCCTGTGCTTTCGTCAACGGTTATCTCACTGTCGCCAACAGATTTAAAGTGTTCTTCAGTTTCAGGCGCGTTAATGTCTGCACCTTTAATATAAAGGTGGGTGAAGGTTTCTGGGTTTTGCTTGATTGATGTGCCAGGTGATGTGCTTTTGGAGGCGCAAGGTATTTTCAGTAACAGTGATTGTTGAGTGTCTGAGGACTGGAGCGTTAACTTAATCCAGTACTGATTGTTACGTTCGGATAGGTGCAGTGGGAGGGCCCAGCCTTCCAATGTTCTTTGGTTGTTTGATGATTTTTCAGTCCATTGCACACGCCCCATGGTTTTTGGGAATAGATGCAGGGCGCTATTTGAGTCGGTAGACCGGGACATGGCGGTGTGCTCCTGTTTGACAGGTTCACACTATAAAGGGGGAGACGTTCAAGAATTAACTGTGAGAATTGACAGTTTTATAGAGCGCTTGGCGATAAAGAAATTATGAGTGATAGCCATCTGCAAGGGGCTCACTTGTTGGAGAAAGTGAGCCCCTGAAGTTCTACCGGTTAAAACGCTCCACCAGCGAGTACTGAGTATTCGCCGTATGAGTCAGTTCTTCACTCAACTGCGCCGAGTTCATCGCCTGCTCCGAGGTCTGGTCCGCCAACAGCGCAATGGTGCTGATGTTACGGCTGATCTCCTCGGCCACCGCGCTTTGCTCTTCGGTAGCAGCGGCAATCTGGGTGGTCATGTCGGTGATATTGGCCACCGCCTCACTGATGCCCACCAAGGCCTGGTCCGCTTCCATCACCCGCGCTACACCTTCTTCAGCCTGGCGGTGCCCGGCGTCCATGGTTTGCACGGCGGCGCTGGCGGTTTGCTGCAGCTTGGCGATCAGGGTATGGATCTGCCCGGTCGATTCAGCGGTGCGTTGCGCCAGTTGGCGCACTTCATCGGCGACCACCGCAAAACCACGGCCCATCTCACCGGCCCGCGCGGCTTCGATGGCGGCGTTGAGTGCCAGCAGGTTGGTCTGGTCGGCGATGCCTTTGATCACATCGACCACGCCGCCGATTTCATCGCTGTCCTTGGCCAGTTGCGTGACGGTCACACCGGTCTCCCCAACGGCTGCCGAAAGACGCTGAATCGCCTCGCGAGTTTCCCCGGCGATATCGCGGCCGCGCCCGGTCAGGCGATTGGCTTCCTGGGTGGCATCGGCGGTGCGCTGCACGTGGCTGGCCACTTCCTGGGTGGTCGCCGCCATCTGGTTCACCGCAGTGGCCACCTGTTCGGTTTCCACGCGCTGGCGTTCCAGGCCGCTGGAGCTGTTGTGTGCCAGGGTGTTGGACTGCGCCGCCTGATCGTTGAGGTGCTCGGCGGTGTCTTGCAGGCGGGTAAGGCAGGTCTTCAGACGCGCTTCCTGGCTGAGGATCGACATTTCCAGGCGCGCTTGTGCGCCACGGCTGTCGGTGTACATCTGCGCGATCAACGGGTCGGACGTGGTCTGTTCGGCCAGGCGCAGCAAACGCTTGAGGCCGCGCTGCTGCCAGCTCAGGCCCAGCAGGCCCAACGGCACCGACAGCGCCGCTGCCAGGGCAAAGCCCCATTGGGAGGTGAGGGTGGCGCCGATCATGAAGCTCAGTTGGCTGACCAGGATAAACGGCAGCCAGTCCTGCAACACCGGCAGCCACTTGTCCCGCTGGGGAACGGCCGACTTGCCCTGGTTGATGCGTTGATAGAGCGCTTCGGCCCGGCGGATCTGCTCGGCGGTGGGTTTGATGCGCACCGATTCGTAGCCGATCACCTGGTTACCGTCGAAGACCGGCGTCACATAGGCGTTAACCCAGTAGTGGTCACCGGTCTTGCAGCGATTCTTGACGATGCCCATCCATGGCAAGCCTTGTTTGAGCGTGGACCACATATGCGCGAACACGGCCGGCGGCACATCCGGGTGACGCACCAGGTTGTGTGGGGCGCGGATCAGTTCTTCACGGGTGAACCCACTGATTTCGACAAAGGCGTCGTTGCAGTAGGTAATCACACCCTTGGCATCCGTGGTGGAGATCAACCGTTGCTGAGCGGGGAAGGTACGTTCGCGCTGGGTAACGGGTTGGTTATTACGCATGATTGTTCAATCCGCAAGGCTTTCAGGGGGTATCGGCCATGCGGGGCATTTATTTAACTTATTTTTGCAACAATCCTGGGAACGGCGTTGCCCCTGTAGGAGCGAGCTTGCTCGCGAAGCACTCAAGGGCAACGCGTTCATTCAGGATGCCCGCGTTAGCGTTGAAGTCCTTCGCGAGCAAGCTCGCTCCTACAGTGAGGAAGGCTTAGCCGGCCAGCATCGGGTAGGTGAACAGGCCGAAGTGCAGCAGATTCAAGCCAAAATGCGTGGCAATCGCCGCGCCGAGCCCGCCAAAGCGATACGCCAGGCCGTAACCCACGCCGGCAATACTCGCCAGCAGCATCCACTGCCAACCCGCAGCAAAATGCACCAGGCCGAATAACAGTGAGGCCAGCAGCAGCGCGAGGTTTTCGCCATAGGGCAGGTGTTTGAAGCGTCGGCTCAGGCCGCCCTGGATATACCCGCGAAACAGCGCTTCTTCGACCAGCGTCACCAGCAGCAGGTTATTCAACACCCACAGCCACGCCTCGTCCGGCCACTTGGGCGCCCAACTGATCATCCCCAGCAGGGCCGCGCCACCCAAGGCGGCGATAGCGGCCAGGGTCACGGCCACGGCCGTGACGCAGATCGACAGGCGCAACGAGCGTCGCGCCACAATCCACGGGCAGGCCAGCAACAGCCAGAAGCCGATCAGGGGTTTGTCCTGGTTCAGGTACATCGAGAAGGGCACTGAGTCCGGAGTGAAACGCTGGGGCGCAATACCGCGGCCGTTATAGAAACCCGGCAGCCAGTGCATCGCCAGGCCCAGGGCCAGGACGATAAACAAACCGTGGCCCAGGTAGCGCGCCCAAGGGTTGCGTTGCTGGCGTACGGCATACCCGGCCACCAGCAGCAGTGCGATGGAGACCGCCGCCAGTACGCCCAGTTGGCCGTAGATCAAAGCCACGACATAGCCAATGGAAAGTAGGGTGAGGTACAGCCAGGGCAAAGCAATCATGTGAAATCCTTCGAAAAATCCGGGCGGCATTATAGCGAGTGGCCAGGTTCTAGGGCATGAAAACGCCTCCACGTACAAGGCAAGGGGGAAAGGATTGCAAAGTATGTTTGCGGCTGGTTATAGTCGTCGCGTCGTCATCCCTTCAAAAAGATCAGCACATGCCAGCTTCCCAGCGCATAGCGGTAGTCGATTCAGCGGTCAACGCTGTGGTCGTGCCGTGCCGTGGCAAGCAGCCTGCGCAGATCAGTCACTACCCCCCACCTGTCAGTAGCACGCCGGTGTACGCAGTCGTATCACCGCCGGGTGTTGGCATTTCGGGCTGATCAGCAATCCGCTGTTGCCCCGTGCCTGCCTGAAAAAAACCTACTGAATTTCAGTTTCTACTGAGTCGGCTTTTTGGCCTGATAACAGGTGGTAACCATGTCTGTGCTTTCGAAACAATCCGTGGCCGCGGCGGCCTCGACGAGCGTGTTTGTCCTGCTGTGGAGCAGCGGGGCGATATTCTCCAAGTTGGGCCTGGCCCATGCTTCGCCCTTTGCCTTTCTGCTGATCCGCTTTGCCATCGCCCTGATGGGGTTGGTGGTGCTGGTACCGATCCTCAAGTTGAAGCTGCCACGTCCCGGCAAGCCCCTGCTGTATGCGGCGGCGACGGGCCTGGTATTGCTGGGGGCCTACCAGATTTTCTATCTGCTGGCCCTGGACCTCAACGTCACCCCCGGGGTGATGGCCACCATCATGGGCGTGCAGCCGATCCTTACCGTGGTGCTGATGGAGCGCCAACGCTCCTGGCGCCGGCTGTTTGGCCTGGGGTTGGGGTTGGCGGGCCTGATCATGGTGGTTTACCAAGGCATCGGGCTGGCGGGCATGTCCCTGGCGGGGATGCTGTTCGGATTGCTGGCGCTGGCGAGCATGACGTTTGGCTCGATCATGCAAAAGCGCATCACCGACAACCCCTTGGGTACGTTGCCCCTGCAATACCTGGCCGGGTTGCTGCTATGCGCGGTGTTCGTGCCGTTCCAGCCGTTCCACTTTGAACACAGTGCGCGCTTTTACCTGCCGGTGCTGTGGATGGGGCTGGTGGTGTCCGTGCTGGCGACGTTGTTGCTGTACCGCCTGATTGCCCGGGGCAACCTGGTGAATGTCACCAGTTTGTTTTATCTGGTGCCGGCGGTAACCGCGGTGATGGACTACCTGATCTTCGGCAATCGCCTGGCCTTGTTGAGCGTACTGGGGATGGCGTTGATCATCGTCGGCTTGGTGTTTGTATTCCGTAAGCATTGAAACCCACCCCCTCGCTCCTACAATAGTGAAGTGGTCATTTGGACCGGCGCAGCACCAACCACAACGCCCCGGCAATCAACACTCCGCCATACAGATGAGCCATGGACAATGGCTCATCCAACAGCAACGCCCCCCACAACACGCCGAACGGCGGAATCATGAAGGTCACGGTCATCGACTTGACCGGGCCAATGGATGACAGCAGGCGGAAATACAGGATGTAGGCAAACGCCGTACACACCAGCCCCAATCCCAGTAGCGACGACCACACCTGCCAGCCGCCCCAACTCGCGGGTGGATGGCTGATGGCGCTGTAGGCAAACAACGGCAACAGGAACAACGTCGCCCCCAACATGCTGCCCAAGGCCGAGAGACGGCTGTCCAACCCGCCGCGCTGGTCCAGCCAACGCCGCGCCAAGAAACCGGCAAAGCCATAGCAGGTGGTTGCCAGCAGGCACGCCAGGGCGCCCATCAGTAATTCCAGATCAAAGGCCACCGGCCCCGCACGTGTGAGCACGGCAACGCCAAACAGCCCCAAGGCGACACCCGCGATTTTCGACGGCGTCAGGCGTTCGCTGAAAAACAATCCGCCAATCAACACACCCATCAACGGTGTGGTGGCGTTGAAAATCGCCGAATAGCCCGCCGGCAGTACCTGCGCCGCCACCGAGTACATCGTCGCGGGAATCCCCGAGTTGATCACCCCCAGCAGCAAGACCGTCTTGAACTTGCCCTGGAAATCCCAGCTCACGCGCAGCATCGCCAGGATCACCAATAAACCCGCGGCGGCAATCGACACGCGGAAAAACGCGGTGGGCAGCGTGCCGATTTCCGGCGCGATCATGCGCATGAACAGGAAACTCGCCCCCCAAATGGCAGCCAGCCCCAGCAGATACAGGGTGTCAACAGGTCTCACGGAAAACTCCTACGCCAATCAGGCGCAGAAGTGTTGCCCAGCGGGCAGGTCGGCACAATGGCTAATTGCAGTCAGTTCGCCCCCGTGCAAAATCATTCTTCTCCTGCCTCGGTTCACTGGCTAAGCTCTGGGCTTCCAGATACCCGTTCGAGGTTTCCCGCATGTCGCAGTCTGCCCTCGCTATCGCCCGGATGATCCTCGACGGTTTCGACGATTACCGTGAGCACTTCCGCCAGATCACCGATGGCGCCCGTGAGCGTTTCGAGAAGGCCCAGTGGCAGCAGGGGCAGGCCGCGTCGTCGGCGCGCATCAACCTCTATGAAGAGAAAGTCGCTGAGGTGACGACCCGCCTGCGCGCCAGTTTTGACGCTGCGGCGTTGCAGGACATCGGCCAGTGGCCCTTGGTAAAAAGCGCTTATATCGGCTTGATCGACCTGCGCTTTGACGATGAGCTGTCCGAGACTTGGTACAACTCGATCTTCTGCGGCCTGTTCAGCCATGACCTGATCAGCGACGGCTGCATGTTCATCCACACCACCCGGCCGAGCCTGCGCCGGGCACGGGCGGCGCAAACCCGCATCTATACGCCGGCCGGTAAAATTTCGGACATGCTCGCGCAGGTGTTCTCTGACTACAGCTTCAGCGAGCCCTACGCCGACCTGCCCGCCGACCTGCGCCGCCTCGAAGCCCAGTTGCGGGAAAACCTGCCGGATTGGGTGTGCAAGGACCCGGACCTCAAAGTCGAGTTGTTTTCCTCGGTGCTCTACCGCAACAAAGGCGCCTACCTCGTGGGGCGCATCTACACCCGCGACGAACAATGGCCGCTGGTGATCCCGCTGCTGCACCGCGAAGGGCGTGGCATTCAGATCGACGCGTTGATCACCGACGAAGCCGACGTGTCGATCATCTTCTCGTTCACCCGTTCCTACTTCATGGTCGATGTACCGGTGCCCGCCGAGTTCATCGGCTTTCTCAAGCGCATCCTGCCGGGCAAGCACATTGCCGAGCTGTACACCTCCATCGGTTTCTACAAACACGGCAAATCCGAGTTCTACCGCGCGCTGATCAACCACCTGGCTACCACCGACGACCAGTTCATCATGGCCCCCGGCGTGCGCGGCATGGTCATGAGCGTGTTCACGCTGCCGGGTTTCAATACGGTGTTCAAGATCATCAAGGACCGCTTCTCACCGTCAAAAAACGTCAACCGCGCCACGGTGATTGAAAAGTACCGCCTGGTGAAAAGCGTCGACCGGGTAGGGCGCATGGCCGACACCCAGGAGTTCGCCGACTTCCGCTTCCCCTTGAGCAAATTCGAGCCCGAGTGCCTGGCCGAGTTGCTGGAAGTCGCCGCCGGTACTGTCGAAGTGGAGGGCGACACCGTGCTTATCCGCCACTGCTGGACCGAGCGACGCATGACCCCGCTCAACCTCTACCTCGACAACGCCAACCCCGCCCAGGTGCGCGAAGCCCTGGAGGATTACGGCCTGGCGATCAAGCAATTGGCGGCGGCGAATATCTTCCCCGGCGACATGCTGCTGAAAAACTTTGGCGTTACCCGCCATGGCCGCGTGGTGTTCTACGACTACGACGAAATCTGCTTTCTCACCGAAGCCAACTTCCGCCATATCCCCGCGCCGCGCACCCCCGAGGATGAAATGGCCTCCGAGCCCTGGTACTCCATCGGCCCGCTGGACGTGTTCCCCGAAGAGTTCCCGCCGTTCCTGTTTGCCGACGCCGGGCAGCGCCGGTTGTTCGATGAGCTGCATGGCGAGTTGTACAACGCTGATTACTGGAAGGGCCTGCAGGACGCGATTCGTGCCGGCAAGGTGATCGACGTCTTCCCCTACCGCCGCAAAGACCCCCTGTAACGCATTCTCCCCCTTGTGGGAGCGGGCTTGCTCGCGAATGCGGTGTGTCAGTCACAGATGGATCAACTGAACCACCGCATTCGCGAGCAAGCCCGCTCCCACATTTTGGTTCGGTTTACACCCGTTGAAGCTCAACCGCCTGCCAGATGGGCTGCTTTTCTGCCACACTTGCCGGCCGTGCATAAATAGATGACCGTCGAAATAGCTGATGACAGACCAAGCACCCACCCTCGACCAACTGCTCAAAACCCTCGATCACGCCATGCTCGCCGACCGCCACCGCTTGCGGCGCCAGTTGCTTGAGCTGCGCAAGAAGCCCGACGAGGACAAAATGGCGCAGTGGGTGGCGCGCATGCAGGCATCCTGCGCCCAGGTCACGGCGCGGCGCGCCAGCCTGCCGGTGATTCGCTATGACGACAGCCTGCCGATTGCCGCCAAGCGCGATGAGATCAAGGCCGCGCTCAATAAGCACCAGGTGCTGATCATCGCCGGTGAGACCGGCTCGGGTAAAACCACGCAGTTGCCAAAAATCTGCCTGGAAATCGGCCGCGGCCAGTTCGGCCTGATCGGCCATACCCAGCCGCGTCGGATCGCCGCGCGCAGTGTCGCCAGCCGCGTCGCTGAAGAATTGGCCACGCCGCTAGGCGCTCTGGTCGGCTATCAAGTGCGATTTGAAGACCAGAGCGATGCCAACACCCTGATCAAGCTGATGACCGACGGTATCCTGCTGGCCGAAACCCAGAATGATCGTTACTTGGAACGCTACGACACGATCATCGTCGACGAAGCCCACGAACGCAGCCTGAACATCGACTTCCTGCTCGGCTACCTCAAGACCCTGTTGCCGCGTCGCCCCGACCTGAAAGTCATCATCACCTCGGCCACCATCGATCTGGAGCGCTTTTCCAAGCATTTTGACGATGCGCCGATTGTCGAGGTGTCGGGCCGTACCTTCCCGGTGGACACTTGGTACCGCCCGCTCACCCTGGAACAGGACGAGGAGGGTAACCGCGTCGAGGACGACTTGACCGTCGACCAGGCGATCCTCGCCACCCTCGATGAAATCGCCGCCTATGAGCGCAGCGAACGGCGCAGCCCTGGCGACGTGCTGGTGTTTTTGCCCGGCGAGCGCGAGATTCGTGACGCGGCCGACATGCTGCGCAAGGCTCAGCTCAAGCACACCGAGATTTTGCCGTTGTACGCACGGCTGTCGCCAGCCGAGCAGCAGCGCATTTTCCAGTCCCACCCGGGCCGGCGCGTGGTACTGGCGACCAACGTCGCGGAAACCTCGCTGACCGTGCCGGGCATTCGCTACGTGATCGACAGCGGCACGGCGCGCATCAGCCGCTACAGCTACCGCGCCAAAGTGCAGCGACTGCCCATCGAGGCGATTTCCCAGGCCAGCGCCAACCAGCGTAAAGGCCGTTGCGGCCGGGTTGAGCCGGGTATTTGCGTACGCCTGTACAGCGAAGAAGATTTTATCGGGCGCCCGGAATTTACCGACCCGGAGATCCTGCGTACCAACCTCGCGGCCGTGATCCTGCAGATGCTGCACCTGCGCCTGGGCGAGATCACCGATTTCCCGTTTATCGAACCGCCGGATGGCAAGGCCATCAGCGACGGTTTCAACCTGCTGCAAGAACTCTCGGCGGTAGACCGCAACAGCCAGCTCACACCCCTGGGCCGCCAGCTTGCCCGCTTGCCGGTGGACCCGCGCATGGGCCGCATGTTGCTGGAGGCGGCCAAGCTCGGCAGCTTGCAGGAAGTGTTGATCGTCGCCAGCGCCATGTCGATCCAGGACCCGCGCGAGCGCCCACCGGAGCGTCAACAAGCGGCCGACCAGGCCCACGCACAGTGGAAAGACCCGGATTCGGACTTCGCCGGGTTGGTCAACCTGTGGCGCGGTTTCGAGGAGCAGCGCCAGGAACTGACCGCCAGCCCGTTGCGCAACTGGTGCCGCAAGAACTTCCTCAACTACTTGCGTTTGCGCGAGTGGCGCGACTCCCATCGCCAATTGAGCCTGATCTGCCGCGACATGCAGCTGAGCCTCAACAAAGAGCCCGCCGATTATCCGAAGCTGCATAAAGCCGTGTTGTCCGGCCTGCTCAGCCAGATCGGCCAGAAGACCGAAGACGGCGATTACCTCGGGGCGCGGCAGCGACGTTTCTGGATTCACCCGTCTTCGGGCATCGGCAAGAAACGCCCGCAATGGCTGATGACCGCCGAACTGGTGGAAACCACCAAGCTCTATGCACGCATGGTGGCGAAAATCGACGCGGATTGGATCGAACCGCTGGCCGGGCACCTGATCAAGAAAAACCACTTCGAACCCCATTGGGAGAAGAAGCGCGGCCAGGTGGTGGCGTTTGAGCAGATCACCCTGTTCGGGTTGATCGTGGTCGGGCGTCGGCCGGTGCATTACGGGCCGATTGACCCGGTGGTGTCCCGTGAGTTGTTTATTCGTGAAGGCCTGGTGCGCGGCGAGATTCAGTCGCGGGCCAAATGCCTGACGGCCAACCAGAAACTGCTGGAGCAACTCGACGAGCTGGAAGCCAAGGCCCGCCGTCGCGACATCCTGGCCGATGAAGAAACCCTCTACGCCTTCTACGATGCACGCCTGCCCGCAGAGATTCACCAGACCGCCACCTTTGACAGTTGGTACAAGGTCACCAGCCAGAAAGACCCGCAACTGCTGATCATGCGCGAAGAAGACGTACTGGCCCGCGAGGCCAGTGAAGTCACCGCCGCGCATTACCCGGACACCTTGCACCTGGGCGACCTCGCCCTGGCCCTGAGTTACCACTTCGAACCCAACCACCCTCGCGATGGCGTGACCCTGCGGGTGCCGGCGCCGTTGTTGCCAGCGTTGCCAGCCGAGCGCCTGGAGTGGCTGGTGCCGGGGTTGATCGAAGCCAAGTGCATCGCCCTGGTGCGCAACTTGCCCAAGGCGCTGCGCAAAAACTTTGTGCCGGTGCCGGACTTCGTCAAGGCCGCGCTGCAACGCATCGAATTCGGCCAGGGCTCGCTGCCCCAGGCGCTGGGGCGTGAATTGCTGCGCATGACCGGTGCGCGGGTCAGCGATGAGGCGTGGGCGGAGGCGGCGCAACAGGTGGAAAACCACCTGAAGATGAACCTGGAAGTGGTCGACGGCCAGGGCAAGTTCCTCGGCGAAGGCCGCGACCTGGCCGAGCTCACCGCACGGTTCGCCGAAGCCAGCCAGGCCGCCTTGGCCGTGCCGCAAACCGCGAAAAGCCAGCAGCCGGTAGAGGCCAAGGTGTTTGCGGCGGTGGCGCAAAAGACCCAGCAGAACATCGCCGGCCTGTCGATGACGGTGTACCCGGCCCTGGTGGAAGAGAACGGCACGGTCAAGGAGGGGCGTTTCTCTACCGCTGCCGAAGCCGAGTTCCAGCACCGTCGCGCCTTGCAGCGCCTGCTGATGCAGCAATTGGCGGAACCGGCGAAATTCCTGCGCGGAAAATTGCCGGGCTTGACCGAGTTGGGCTTGATGTACCGCGAACTGGGGCGCATTGACGCGCTGGTGGAAGACATCTTGCTGGCCAGCCTCGATACCTGCGTACTCGAAGGCGAAGACAGCCTGCCACGCGATGGCGCGGGTTTGGCGGCCTTGGCTGAACGCAAGCGCGGCAGTTGGACTGAGCACGCCGAACGCCTGGCACGCCTGACCCTGGAGGTGCTGAAGCTCTGGCACGGCCTGCAAAAACGCTTCAAGGGCAAGATCGACCTGGCCCAGGCCGTGGCCTTGAACGATATCAAGCAGCAACTGAGCAACCTGGTGTACCCAGGCTTTGTGCGGGAAACCCCGGCCCAGTGGTTCAAGGAACTGCCGCGTTTCCTCAAGGCCATCGAACTGCGCCTGGAAAAACTGCCGAGCCAGGTGCAAAAGGACCGGGTGTGGAGCAGCGAATTGGGCGGCCTATGGGCGCAGTACCAGAACCGCTTGAACAAACACACCCAGGAAGGCAAGCGCGACCCGCAGTTGGAGCTGTACCGCTGGTGGCTGGAGGAATACCGGGTGTCGCTGTTTGCTCAACAACTGGGCACCAAAGTGCCGATTTCCGACAAGCGTTTGAGCAAGCAATGGAGCCAGGTAGAGCCCTGAACCCCTGTAGGAGCGAGCTTGCTCGCGAAAAACGTCAACGATAACGCGGGTATCCTGGATAAACGCGTTGCCTGTGGGTTCTTCGCGAGCAAGCTCGCTCCTACAGGCATCAGGGCGAGCCCCGCCCCAAATGGGATGTTTGTTTGGCCTATAGCGCCAAATCCCCGGGGTTGTGGCAAACTTCGCGGTTACAAGAGTGAATAAAAGCATTGCCAGTTTGATGCCCGCTGGATGACATCAAACCACTTTAAGTTTGGTACGACGGTACCAATATCTTCTGCCTGACAGATTTAGAGGAACGACCGTGCATAACGTCGTCATCAGCGGCACTGGCCTGTACACCCCGGCCAACAGCATTTCCAACGAAGAGCTGGTGCAGTCTTTCAATGCCTACGTACAACAGTTCAATGCCGACAACGCCGCCGCTATCGAACGTGGCGATGTGCAGGCGCTGACTGAGTCGAGCGCGGCATTCATCGAAAAAGCATCCGGCATCAAGAGCCGTTTTGTGATGGACAAGGACGGCATCCTCGATCCTCAGCGCATGGCCCCACGCCTGCCCGAGCGCAGCAACGACGAATGGTCGGTGCTTTGCCAGATGGCCATCGGTGCCGCCGAACAAGCCTTGCAGCGCGCCGGCAAGACCGCCGCCGACATCGACGGCGTGATCGTCGCCTGCTCCAACCTGCAACGCGCCTACCCGGCGATCGCCATCGAAGTCCAGGAAGCCTTGGGTATCCAGGGCTTCGGTTTCGACATGAACGTGGCGTGCTCCTCGGCCACCTTCGGCATCCAGAACGCGGCCAACAGCATCCAGTTGGGCCAGGCCCGGGCGATCCTGATGGTCAACCCAGAAGTCTGCACCGGCCACCTGAACTTCCGTGACCGTGACAGCCACTTCATCTTCGGCGATGCCGCCACGGCGGTGATCCTGGAGCGTGCTGACCTGGCGACGTCCGAACATCAGTTCGACGTGGTGAGCACCAAGCTGCTGACCAAGTTCTCCAACAACATTCGCAACAACTTCGGTTTTCTCAACCGCACGGCGGAAGAGGGTATCGGCGCCCCCGACAAGCTGTTCGTGCAGGAAGGCCGCAAGGTATTCCGGGATGTTTGCCCGATGGTGGCCGAATTGATCGGCGAGCACTTGGCAGAAAACCAGCTGAGTGTCACCGATGTGAAGCGCTTCTGGCTGCACCAGGCCAACCTGAGCATGAACCACCTGATCGTGAAGAAACTGCTGGGGCGCGACGCGTCGGTGGAAGAAGCGCCAGTGATCCTCGATACTTACGCCAATACCAGTTCGGCCGGCTCGGTGATTGCGTTCCACACTTATCAAGATGACCTGCCCAAGGGCGCGGTTGCCGTCCTCAGCTCCTTTGGCGCCGGGTATTCGATTGGCAGTGTGATCCTGCGCAAACGCTGAGTGTGTGGCCGGACGCGGTCAACTGTGGGAGCTGGCTTGCCTGCGAAGGCATCGGCTCGGTGTGCGTGATTTACCGAGTTGTCTGGATCGCAGGCAAGCCAGTTCCCACATTGACCGTATTTCCACGGCAAGATTGAGGTAAACGATGGCAGCAGCGGACGACACGCACCTGCTTCAACGCCTGCTCAAGGGTGAGCAGCGGGCTTATAAGGATTTGGTCAACACCTACCAGAGTGCAATGCGGGCAGTGGCCTATGCCATCGTCGGCCAGCGCCATGCCGACGAAGTCGTGCAAGACGCCTGGCTTTCCGTGGTGCGCAACCTGGCCAAGTTCGAAGGGCGATCAAGCCTCAAGACGTGGTTATTGACCATTACTGCCAACTCCGCAAAGAGTCGTTACAAACAAAATCGTCGGGAAGTGCTGCTCGATGATTTGCCCTCACCCCACGGCACTATCGGTGATGACCGCTTCAGCCCGGATGATGGCCATTGGGCTGTCGCCCCGTATGCCTGGCACCAGGACACCCCGGAAGCGCTGCTGACCGAAGATGAATTGCGCAAATGCCTGGAGCATACGATTCTGAGTTTGTCCGAATTGCAAAGCAGTGTGCTGGTGTTGCGTGAACGCCAAGGCCTGGAGCTGGAAGAGATCTGTAATCTTCTGACCCTTTCACTCTCCAACGTCCGTGTGCTGTTGCATCGAGCACGGCTTAAAGTCTTCGCCACGGTGGAGCATTTTGAGGAAACGGGCGAATGTTGACCTGTAAAGAGCAAGTAGCGCGTTCCAGTGACTATCTCGATGGGCAATTGACCTTTCGCGAGCGTCTGATGGTGCGTCATCACTTGATGTTTTGCCCGAACTGCCGGCGCTTTATCCGTCAGATGCGCCTGATGCAGGCAACGCTCAAGCGTATGCCGCAGGAGCCGGTGGAGGGTGTGGATGCGTTGGCCGACCAACTGGTGGCCGAACGGCGTAAGGATATGTAGGAGCGAGCTTGCTCGCGAAGAACGTCAACGATAACGCGGGTATTCTGGATAAACGCGTTGCCTGTGGGTTCTTCGCGAGCAAGCTCGCTCCTACATGTTAGGCATTAGAACTTGGCTTCAGCATCCAGCTGCAAGGTGTTGGTGTCGGCATCCCGCTGGGTCCGGCTGGCGAAGTCAGCCTTGGTCAGGAAGTAGGTGGCGCCGATGGCGAAGTTCTTGTCGATGTCGTAGCTGACTTTCATCTTGTGACCGCGCGAGCCGGTGGTGCCGTTGGCGAAGTCCGAATCGGTGAAGGCGCCTACGACGGCATTACGTTGAACGTCGCGGTAGTTGTAGTCCAGGTTCAAACCGAACACCTTGGACTTGGCACCCAGCAACCAGGCGGTGTCCTGGTCGGTCACCGCATCGTTGTTTTTCACGTACTGACCGTAGAACGACAGCGGCACGGCCAGGCCGCCGATGTCTGCTTGTGCAAAGCCTTCGTACAAACGGAATTCGTTGTTGGCCGAGTTGCCGTTGACCGCCAATGCGCAAGGCGTGGTGGTGGTTGTGCAACGGCTGTCTTCGTCATTCTTGTAGGCGTAGATGCTGCCGCCCAAGGTCATTTTCAGGTTGTCGGTGACCGAGAAACGCGTACCCAACTGGCCGGACGTCAGGCGCAGGTCATGGCGAAATTGCACGCCGTCACCGTCCACGTTGTCCTTGAGGTTGTAGTTACCCAGGCTGCCGAACAGTTCTGCGCTGCTCCCCAGCGGGTATTTGTAGGTGACGGCCAGGCCTTCAGGGTTGATGTCGCTATCCCAGATCACGTCGCCCATGTTCACCCACGGTTGCAGCATCTTGCCGCCGATCACGTGCAGGTTCTTGATCTGGTCCGGGTGGTAGTCGATGTAGCCGAGGTCCAGCCAGATCGATTTCTTATCGAAGTAACCATCCTGGTCCTGGTTAGTGGAACGTGCATCGTCGCCGCCGCCGGTGGCGATACGGATACCGGTGTCCACTTGCGGGTTGATTTCGGTGTAGGCACCCAGGCGCGCACGGATACGTTGACGGTCCTTGTCACGCCCACCGTTGTTGGGCTCGCCGTCGATCTTGATGGTTTCCTGACGGAAGCGCACATCACCCTTGAACTGGGTCTTGGCTGCCCAAGCCAATTTCTGGTCGAAGCTGCTCAGCTCGTTGGTTTTTTTCGCAGTGGCCGCGATCTGCTCGTTGGTCTCTTGTTGAGCCTGGCGGGCGATCTGCTGTTCTTTCTGATCCCTGGCCAGCTCCATTTGCAGTTCGGTGTACTGCGCCGCGGTGATCTGGCCGTTGGCCTTGAGCATGTCGAGCAATTTAGCGTCGACTGCAGCGCTGGCCGGAACGCTCAGTGCCAGCAACAGGCCGCCACACAGGACCGCCGCAGTTTTAGTGGAAGCAAGACGCATATCAATCTCCGAAAGTGAGGAGGGAGGGCAACACCCTCCAGGACACAACCGACCCATGACGGGCGGAAAAATGTCGCCCGGTAGACCCGGACGCTCTAAAAACTGGCGTCAGTATCGCGACCGTTTATGACGGAGTAGTGGCTAAGTGATTTCATCTAGATGACAAATCGTTTCGCTACGGAACTAAGGGTTTTGAGGTCTGTCCGCGTGTTTTGAGGATGTGCGCGCGGCTGTGATCAGCGATACTCGCCAGGTTTTCATGCCAAGAAACAATGAGGATGCCGATGCCGCTGCAACGCCTGGACAGCCTGTCCGATATCGCTGCGCACACGTGGGATGCCCTGATGCCAACGGCCCAGCCGTTTATGCAGCATGGGTTTCTGAGTGCGCTGGAAGACAGCGCCAGCGTCGGCCCGCATTCGGGCTGGCAGACGGAGCATTTGCTGCACTGGGAAGGCGACCGGCTGATGGCGGCATTGCCGGGTTATCGCAAATGGCATTCTTACGGCGAGTACGTGTTCGATCACGGCTGGGCCGACGCCTGCGAGCGCGCTGGCATCGACTACTATCCCAAGTTGCTGACGGCCGTGCCGTTCAGCCCGGTCGGTGGGCCGCGCGTGTTGGCTGCCAGTGCCGCAGACGCTTTTGAGTTGCTCAATAGCCTGCCGGGGTATCTGGAGATCGAGGGCTTGTCGAGCGCCCATATCAACTTTACCGATGCCCTCGCCGATGAAGCCATGGCCCAACACCCCGGCTGGTTGCAACGCCTGGGGTGTCAGTTTCATTGGCAGAACCGAGGCTACCGCGACTTCCAGGATTTCCTCGACGCCTTGAGTTCACGCAAGCGCAAACAGATGCGTAAAGAGCGTGAACAGGTGGCAGGGCAGGGTATCGAGTTCGAGTGGTTGCAAGGCCACGAGCTGAGCGAAGCCCAATGGGATTTTGTCTACGCCTGCTACGCCAATACCTACGCGGTGCGCCGGCAATCGCCCTACCTGACCCGCGCGTTTTTCAGCCTGCTGGCTGAGCGCATGCCCGCAGCCATCCGCGTAGTCTTGGCCAAACAAGGCACGCGCCCGGTGGCCATGGCCTTCAGCCTGATCGGTGGCGACAGCTTCTATGGCCGCTACTGGGGTTGCCTGGCGGAATTCGACCGCCTGCATTTCGAAACCTGCTTCTACCAAGGCATGGACTACGCCATCGCCCACGGCCTGCAACGCTTCGATGCCGGTGCCCAGGGGGAGCATAAATTGATTCGCGGGTTTGAGCCGGTGATTACGCGCTCATGGCACTATTTGCGCCACCCGGGGTTGAAGAGTGCAGTGGAGGATTTTCTTGAGCGAGAGCGGGTGGGGGTTCTGGCGTATGCCGAAGAGGCGAGGGCGGCTTTGCCTTATCGGCAGGTCTGAACCATCGGTCTGGCAACCGTGCTGACTAACAATAAAATCGCTAATTTGTATGTACAAACGTACATACAGAATGTGCCATGCATTTTGAGTGGGATGAATCTAAGAACAAAGCCAATATTTCTAAACACGGCATCGACTTTAACGACGTCCCAGATATTTTTCGGCATCCAATGCTGGCCTTGCGCGATGATCGGGCAGATTATGGCGAAGAGCGTTGGATCAGTATTGGCTGGATCAAATTGTTAATGGGTGTGGTCGTATATACCGAGCGGTGTGGTGATGTGATCCGTATCATCTCTGCGCGAAAAGCAACCAAGAAGGAGGCCAAATACTATGACGCAAACATCGAAAACTGATTGGGAGCGCCTGGCCAACATGAATGATAAAGAAATCGACACCAGCGATATTCCTGAGCTGGACGCCGAATTTTTCCGACGCGCCGAGTTACGTGTTCCGGTTAAGCAGGCGGTGACCATTCGACTGGATGCCGATGTTCTGGAGTGGTTCAAAGGTCAAGGCACCGGATATCAGACACGTATTAATCAATTGTTGCGTCAGTACATGCAAGCCCACCAGGGTTGAAGCGCATTCAATAGAGGTCAAGCCGTAAAACACCTTGTAGGAGCGAGCTTGCTCGCGAAGAACGTACAGGCGACGCGGGTTTACAGCTGTAAGCACTGCGTCATCGTTGGCGTTTTTCGCGAGCAAGCTCGCTCCTACAGGGATTGGGTCAAGCTGTTTTCTCTGCACCTAACCATCGGTAGGTGATGCCGCCGATCACCGCGCCGAGGATCGGCGCGAGCCAGAACAGCCACAACTGCTGCAGCGCCCAGCCGCCGACAATCAACGCAGGCCCCGTGCTGCGGGCCGGGTTGACCGAGGTGTTGGTCACCGGGATGGAGATCAGGTGGATCAGCGTCAATCCCAGGCCAATGGCGATGGGCGCGAAGCCTGCCGGGGCTCGACGGTCGGTGGCGCCAAGGATGATCAGCACGAACATCGCCGTCATTACCAGCTCACAGACAAAGCCTGCCGCCATGGAATAACCACCGGGTGAATGCTCGCCGTAACCATTGCTTGCCAGCCCGGAGGCCAGTTCGAACCCAGGCTTGCCGCTGGCGATGAAGTACAGCAGTGCGGCGGCGATGGCGCCACCGATCACTTGCGACACGACGTAGGCCGGCAACTCCCTGGCCGGGAATCTGCCGCCGACCACCAGCCCCACCGAGACGGCCGGGTTAAGGTGGCAGCCGCTGATATGCCCGATGGCAAACGCCATGGTCAGTACCGTGAGCCCGAAAGCCAGTGACACACCGAGCAGGCCGATGCCTACATTGGGGAACGCTGCGGCCAACACCGCACTCCCGCAGCCGCCCAACACCAGCCAAAACGTACCCAGTCCTTCCGTTACGGAACGTTTGAACAGTGACATGAACACTTCCTTAGATTGCTCTATCTGATTAACGGTCTGTGTGGCTTCCCTGCCGCCTTAAATCAGGGCCCTCCTGGGGCCTGATTGCAGTACAGCAGGATTGTGCCGCAAGACCAGTCAGATAGAGAAAGCTGTCAGAATTGTTCGGAATTGAGCAGGGCTTTACCCAGCAAAATCAGTCTATACCGACAAACCCTCCGGTCTGATGCTGCCATAATCGCGAATAAAGCCCGCCGTATGCCAGCAACTCCGAATGGCTGCCGCTTTCGGCGATCTGGCCTTTTTCCAGCACCACCAGGCGGTCCATGCGTGCGATGGTCGACAACCGGTGCGCAATCGCAATTACCGTCTTGCCCTGCATCAGGGTTTCCAGGCTCTCCTGGATCGCCGCTTCCACTTCCGAGTCCAGCGCAGAGGTGGCTTCGTCCATGATCAGGATCGGCGCGTCCTTGAGCAGCACGCGGGCGATAGCGATACGCTGGCGTTGCCCGCCGGAGAGTTTTACCCCGCGTTCACCCACATGGGCATCCAGCCCGGTGCGGCCCTCGGAGTCCGACAGCAGCGGGATGAACTCATCGGCGCGGGCCTTGTGCACCGCCGCCCACAGTTCCTCATCAGTCGCGTCGGGCTTGCCATACAACAGGTTGTCGCGGATCGAGCGGTGCAGCAACGAGGTGTCTTGGGTGATCATGCCGATCTGTGCGCGCAGGCTTTCCTGGGCCACTTCGGCGATGTCCTGGCCGTCGATGAGGATGCGCCCGCCCTGCAGGTCGTAAAGGCGCAGCAGCAGGTTGACCAGCGTCGATTTGCCTGCGCCGGATGGGCCGATCAAACCGATCTTTTCCCCGGCCTTGATCTCAAGGTTCAGGCCGCCAATGATTCCGCTCTTCTTGCCGTAGTGGAAGTCCACCTGCTCAAAGCGCACCTGGCCGTGGGGCACGGTCAGGCGCGGCGCGTTTTCACGATCGACCACGGCCAGTGGCTGGGCGATGGTCTTCAGGCCGTCCTGCACGATGCCGATGTTTTCGAAGATGCCGTTGACCACCCACATGATCCAGCCGGACATGTTGACGATGCGGATCACCAAGCCGGTGGCCAGGGCAATTGCGCCCACGGAAATCAGCGACTGCGTCCACAGCCACAAGGCCAGGCCAGTGGTGGTGACGATCAGCAGGCCGTTCAAAATACAGATCACGGTGTCCATGCTGGTGAGTACGCGGGCGGCTAGTTGGGTTTTTTCGGTCTGCTCGATGATCGCTTGCTTGGCGTATTCCTGTTCATTCTGCGTATGGGCGAACAGCTTCAAGGTGGTGATGTTGGTATAGCCGTCGACAATTCGGCCCATTAACTTGGAGCGCGCCTCCGAGGAGACCACCGAGCGTTCTTTCACGCGAGGTACGAAGTAACGCAGGGCCAGGCTGTAGCAAACGATCCAGGTGATCAGCGGGATCATCAGCCGCCAGTCGGCCTCGGCAAACAACACCAGGGCACTGATGGCGTAGATCGACACGTGCCAGATGGCTTCTGCCGTCGCCACTGCCGAATCACGCAAGGAGTTGCCGGTTTGCATGATCCGCTGGGCGATGCGCCCGGCGAAATCGTTCTGGAAGAAATTCAGGCTCTGCTTGAGCACGTAGCTGTGGTTCTGCCAGCGAATCAGGCTGGTCATCCCAGGGTTGATGGTCTGGTGCACCAGCAAGTCATGCAGGCCGTTGAAGAGCGGGCGCAACAACAGGGCGACCACGGCCATCCAGATCAGCTCGGCGCTGTGGATCTGGAAGAAGTTCGCCGGCGGTGTGCCCTGGGCCAGGTCGATGATGCGGCTCAAATAGCTGAACAGCGCGACTTCGATCAGGGCGCCGACCAGTCCCACTACCAGCAGCGCGGCAAAGCATGGCCACACCTGGCGCAGGTAATAGAGATAGAAGGGCAGGACTTTTTCGGGAGGGGCCGCGCTGGGGGCGTCGCGGAAAATATCGATCAGTTGTTCAAAACGACGATAGAGCATTAGGTTTGACGCCCGCGGGGCGGGCTCTCCTTTCAAAGGTGCACGGTGCCGTGTGGGCACCGCGCAAAGCTGCCTGCAGACCTCAGTCGATGCGCTTGGCCGACTTGATGATCACAGGATCGATAGGCACGTTCTGCATGCCTTGCTTGGTGGTGGTCTGGGAGTTGACGATGATGTCGACCACGTCCATGCCCTTGACCACTTTGGCGAACACGGCATAACCGGCATCGCGGCCCGGGTCGAGGAAGGCATTGTCAGCCACGTTGATGAAGAATTGACTGGTGGCCGAGTTCGGGTCATTGGTGCGAGCCATCGACAACGTGCCACGCACGTTATGCAGGCCATTGCTGGCTTCGTTCTTGATCGGGGCTTCGGTCGGCTTTTGCGACATTTGCTGGGTGAACCCGCCGCCCTGGACCATGAAGCCCGGGATCACGCGGTGAAAGATCGTGTTGGTGTAGAAGCCTTTGTCGACATAGGCCAGGAAGTTCTTGGTGCTGATCGGCGCCTTGACCGGGTCGAGTTCGATTTCAATTTGGCCGTTGGTGGTGTCGAGCAACACGTGTGGCGCCTTGGCCGGCTCAGCCGCCATCAGGTTGGCAGCGAACAAGGCGGAACCGGCAAAGAAGGCGATTTTTTTCAGCATGGGTCAGTGATCCTGGTAGTGGTTTCGACGGTCTTTAGAAAATCGAGCAAGGTCGCGTTAAAGACCTCGGGTTGATCCAAGGGCGTGGCATGGCGGGAATCTTCGATGACCACCAGTCGCGCATCGGGCAGCAGTTTTACATAGATTTCTTTCTGCGCCACGGGGGTGTAGTCATGGTCGGCGCTGATGACCAGGGTTGGACAGGCAATTCTCGACAGTTGTTCCTGCACGCCCCAGCCCACAATGGCGTCGAAGCTGGCGAGATAAGCACGTTTGTCGTTTCTTGCCCAGCGCTCGGCCATCTTGCGGCGCAGGTCGGCCTGCTCAGGTTTGGGGAACAGCCGATCGCCCAAGGCCTTGCCGATGGTGCCCAGGCTGAGCACGCGGGCCAGGGTCCAGCGTTTGGCCCACTGCCAATAGTCATCGGCACTGCGCACCTTGACCTCAGGCGCGCTGTTGACGATGCACAGGCTCTTGACCCGCAGGGGTTCATCCACCGCCAGTTGGAAGGCGATCATGCCGCCCATGGATAAACCCACCACGTGGGCCGCTGGCAGGTCGAGGTGTTCGATCAGCGCGATCAGGTCGAAGGTAAACCCCTTGATGCTGTAGCGCTCCCGGGGTTTGTCCGAGCGACCATGGCCGCGCACGTCAACCACGATCAGGCGGTAGTGCCGGGCGAGTACCGGTACTTGCAGTTCCCAATCCTGGCTGCTGGAGCCCAGGCCGTGGATCAGGATCAGCGGGTTGCCATGACCATATTCTTCGTAATGCAGGCTGCAGCCTTCATGGTCGAACCAGGCCATGGGTGAACTCCGTTTCAGGCTTGTTGAGGGGCGGCAAAGGGCGCGTCCAAGGGGGCGGTGTCAAAGGTGCGCAGCAATTCCACGAGGATCTGCGTGGCGGGCCCCAGGGGTTTGTCTTTGTTGGAGTACAGGTAAAAGGTCGGGTTGCGACTGCCGCCTTTTTCCAGGGGCAACTGCTTGAGCACGCCTTCCTTGAGTTCGCGCTCGATCATGTGCCGGGGCAGCCAGGCAAAGCCCAGGCCGCTGCCGACGAAGGTGGCGGCGGTCGCGAGGCTGCCAACGGTCCAGCGCTGTTCGGCGCCGAGCCAGCCGACGTCGCGTGGTTGCTGGCGGCCGGAGTCGCGGATCACCACCTGCATCTGGCTTTCAAGGTCGTGAAAACTCAGCTCACGGTTGAGGCGATGCAGCGAGTGATCGGGGTGGGCCACGGCGACAAACTCCACATCGCTCATTTCCGTGCCCAGGTAGCCGGGGATGATAAACCCGCAAATGGCCAGGTCCGCCATGCCGTCGAGCAGCAACTCTTCGACGCCAGACAGCACTTCTTCGCGCAGGCGCACCCGGCAGCCCCGGCTTTGCGGCATAAAGGCGGTTAACGCGCGAACCAGACGTGCGCTGGGGTAGGCGGCATCCACCACCAGGCGCACTTCGGCTTCCCAGCCCTGTTCCATATGGTGGGCGAGGTCTTCCAACTGGCTGGCGTTTTTCACCAACTGGCGGGAGCGACGCAGCAGCACTTCACCGGCCTCGGTCAGCACCGCTTTGCGCCCGTCAATGCGCAGCAGCGGGACGCCAAGTTGGTCCTGCATGCGCGCCACGGTGTAGCTCACCGAAGATTGCGAACGGTGCAGCGCTTCGGCGGCTTGGGCAAAGCCGCCATGGTCGACCACGGCTTGCAAGGTGCGCCATTGATCGAGGGTAACGCGGGGCGCTTTCAAGATGAGCTCCTCTTGTCCTAAGCTGGCGGTCCTTATTGGAGACTGCCGAATGAGAAAATTGTGTTGTGTGTTGCTGGCGCTGCTGCCGATGAGCGCGTTTGCCTATCCTATCGACGTGACGAAAAAGATCGATGGCGTCAGCATTGATTACACCGCGTCCGATGTGGACGCAGACATCAGTTCCATCCAGCTAAGCAACTACGGCACCCGGGATGCTGTGTGTTCGGTAATCTTCACCAACGGCCCGGAATCGCCACGCCGCCGCACCGTGACCGTGCCAGCCGGCAAAAGCACCAACACCACGGCCAAGTTCAACCGCTCCATCATCAAGATGCGTATTGCCCTGGACTGCGCGCCAAAATAAAGCAGCAGCGGAGCATGCCCACAGGAATACTCCGCATATAAACAAATTTCTAGATGGGTTGTAGCAGTTTTTTGCGCTTTTTTATCGAATGGGCCCTGGTTAACCTTCTCTCCATCGACTTACAGCAATTACCGATGGAGCCTACGAAGCCATGTCCAATGTCCTGATCATCGAAAGCAGTGCGCGCCAGCAGGATTCGATTTCCCGCCAGCTCACCCAACAGTTCATCAGCCAATGGCAAGTCGCCCATCCGGCAGACAGCATCACCGTGCGTGACGTCGCGCTCAATCCGGTACCCCACCTGGATGCCAACCTGCTGGGTGGCTGGACGAAGCCGGCGGAGCAGCGTAACGACGACGAACAGGTGTCCCTGGACCGCTCCAACGAGTTGACTGACGAACTGCTGGCCGCCGACGTGTTGGTGATGGCCGCGCCGATGTACAACTTCGCCATCCCCAGCACCCTCAAAGCCTGGCTGGATCATGTATTGCGGGCCGGTGTGACCTTCAAGTACACCGCCACCGGGCCCCAGGGTTTGTTGACCGGCAAGCGCGCCATCGTGCTCACCGCGCGCGGTGGTATCCACACCGGCGCCACTTCGGATCACCAGGAACCGTACCTGCGCCAGGTCATGGCATTTATCGGCATTCATGACGTCACCTTCATTCACGCCGAAGGCGTCAACCTGGGCGGCGACTTCCAGGAGAAGGGTGTCAACCACGCCAAGGCACTGCTGGCCCAGGTGGCCTGAGGCGTTAATCGTCAGATAATCCCGTGCTGCTTATATAGCCCCACGCAAACCCTTCAAGTACGCGTATCGAACCTCCCTTTGCACTTTTTGCTCCTGAGTGCTCCTGCCCGACTGCCGCTTTAGCGAGGTCGGGTTTTTTTGTGCCGAGTTTCTTCAAACCCCAAAAAGCTTTAATGTCGCGCCCATTCGAAACGAGGCGCGCATGGGCTATCTACTGGTTGTCACCCTGATTCAGGCATTTTCCTTCAGCTTGATCGGCGAATACCTCGCCGGTCACGTCGACAGCTACTTTGCCGTGCTGGTGCGTGTGGTGCTGGCCGGGCTGATCTTTATTCCGCTGACACGCTGGCGCTCGGTGGAGCCCGCGTTCATGCGCGGCATGTTGGTGATCGGTGCATTGCAGTTCGGCGTGACCTACGTCTGCCTGTACCTGAGCTTTCGCGTGCTGACGGTGCCGGAAGTGCTGCTGTTCACCATCCTCACACCGCTGCATGTGACGCTGATCGAGGACGCGCTTAATCGCCGCTTCAATCCCTGGGCGCTGGTCGCGGCCCTGGTGGCGGTGGGTGGTGCGGCGGTGATTCGTTTCGATCAGATCACCCCGCACTTCCTGATGGGGTTCTTGCTGCTGCAATTGGCCAACTTCACCTACGCCGCCGGGCAAGTCATGTACAAGCACCTGGTGGCGCGTTATCCCAGTGACCAGCCGCACTTTCGGCGTTTCGGTTATTTCTACCTGGGCGCTTTGTTGGTGGTGTTGCCGGCGTTCCTGCTGTTCGGCAAGGCTGACTTCCTGCCGCAAGCGCCGCTGCAATGGGGTGTGCTGGTGTTCCTCGGGTTGGTCAGCACCGCGCTGGGCATGTACTGGTGGAACAAGGGCGCCTGCCTGGTCAATGGCGGCACCCTGGCGGTGATGAACAACCTGCATGTGCCGGTGGGGTTGCTGCTGAACCTGCTGATCTGGAACCAGCACGAACCGCTGGGCCGCTTGGCCCTGGGCGGTCTGGTGATTCTGGGGGCGGTGTGGATCAGCCGGCTGGGTGTGCGTCGGGCGCTGCCGTCGCCATTGTGATCACCACCTTGCCTTTGGCGCGGCCTTGTTCCACATAGTCCAGGGCCGCGGCTGTGGATTCTAACGGGAAGGTTCGGTCGATGACTGGCCGGATAATCCCGGACTCGACCAGCGCGGTGATTTCATCCAGTTGTGCGCCACTGGCACGCATGAAGACAAAGTCATAGCTCACGCCTTGCTTGCGTGCTTTCCTGCGGATACCGCTGCTCAACACACCCATGACCAGGCCTAATACCCATGGCAGGTTCTGGGTACGGGCGAAGGCGGGCGTCGGCGGCCCGGAGATGGAGATGAGCTGACCGCCGGGCTTGAGAATCTTCAGTGACTTGGCCAGCGCATCCGCGCCAAGGCTGTTCAGCACCACATCGTAATCTCGCAACACGGCCTCGAAGGCTTGCTGTTTGTAGTCGATCACCACATCCGCGCCCAACGCCTTGACCCACTCCACATTGGCGGTGCTGGTGGTGGTCGCGACAAAAGCGCCCAAATGCTTGGCCAGTTGGATGGCGACACTGCCCACCCCGCCTGAGCCGGCATGAATGAACACCTTCTGGCCTTTCTTCAGCTTCGCGGTTTCCACCAGCACCTGCCACGCCGTCAGCGCGACCAGGGGCAAGGACGCGGCTTGCTCCATGGTGATGTTGTCGGGTTTGCGCGCCAGTGCGTCTTCGCGCACGGCAATCAACTCGGCGAAGGTGCCGATACGCTGCTGGGGCGGGCGGGCGTAGACTTCGTCCCCCGGCTTGAAGCGTTGTACCGCCGCGCCGACGCTGAGCACCATGCCAGCCAGGTCATTGCCCAGTGTCAACGGCAACGCATACGGCAGGATCAGTTTGAATTCGCCCTTGGCGATCTTTGCATCCAGCACATTGACGCTGCTGGCCCGCACCTGAACCAGCACGTCGTGCTCACCCACGATAGGCGCGGGGGCCTCAATGAGGCGGCCGGGCTGTTTGCCGTACCGTTCGATGGAAAATGCCTTCATGGTTCAACGCTCGTTGCTTGGCTGAGAAGGGCAGGCGCGGAGCACGCCTGCTACCGGTTGATCAGGCGTTGGCCAGGTAACGCTCGGCAACCTGGGACTGCTTGATCTGCGCCAGCAGGCCTTGTCGCGCAGCTTGCAACGCATCCCAGCGGGCACCGTCCTGCAACGGCGGAATGGTCACCGGCTCGCGGCGATCAAACCCCACCAGCGCTGCGTCCACCAGATCACCTACTTCCATCACGTCCGTGAGGGTGTTGATATCGATGCCCGCACGTTCCCAGATCTCGGTACGCGTGGCGGCGGGCAGCACGGCTTGCACGTACACGCCTTTGGGCGCCAGTTCCAGGCTCATGCCCTGGGACAGGAACAGCACGAACGCCTTGGTCGCGCCGTAGACCGTCATGCCGAATTCCGGGGCCAGGCCCACTACTGAGCCAATGTTGATGATAGCGCCGTTGCCCGCTGCCGCCAGGCGCGGGGTGATGGCACTGGCCAGGCGTACCAGCGCGGTGGTGTTGAGGGCGACCAACTGCGCGACGCTGTCGGTGGATTGTTCGATAAAACCGCCGGACTGTGCGGCGCCGGCATTGTTGATCAGGGTGCCAATGCTGGCGTCATCACGCAGGCGGGCTTCAACCACTGCCAGGTCCGCGCTCTGGGTCAGGTCGGCCGGGAGGATATCAATGCTGACGGCATGCTGTTCACGCAGTCGGGCGGCGAGCGCTTCCAGGCGCGTGACGTCACGGGCGACCAGTACGAGGTCGTGGCCGCGTGCTGCAAAGCGTTCGGCATAGGCGGCGCCAATGCCGGTCGAAGCGCCAGTGATCAGAACAGTGTTGGAAGTGCTCATGGTGTGATGCTCTGTGAGTGCGAGGAGGTTTTATGATGTCGATCATAATCAAAGCTGTCAACGGTTTTGATTATGATCGACATCATAGTAATATGCCTATCTCGCACGCTGGCAGGACCACTGACATGAAGATCACCAAGGCGCAGTCACAGAACAATCGAGCCCATATCGTCGCGACAGCTTCCGAGCTGTTCCGCGAGCGGGGTTTTGATGGGGTGGGCGTGGCCGAGCTGATGGCCGCGGCCGGGTTTACCCAGGGCGGCTTTTACAAGCACTTCGGTTCCAAGGCGGACCTGATGGCGGAAGCCGCCGCCAACAGCCTGGCGCAGTCATTGGCCGACAGCGCAGAGATGGAGGTGGAGCAGTTTTTCGAGGTTTACCTGTCCCGTCAGCACCGCGATCATCGCGGCGGCGGATGCACCTTGGCGGCGTTGTGTGCCGATGCTGCCCGTCAATCGGACACGCTGAAGGCGACCTTTGCCAACGGCTTGGAAAACACCCTGCAAGCCTTGGAAGCAAAGTACAACGCGGCTCATGAAACGCCACAAGAAGGCGTGCGCGCGAAAATGCTCGACAGCATGGCCCATGCCATCGGCGCAATCATGCTGTCGCGGGCGTGCCCGGATGATTCCGCCCTGGCCGATGAAGTGCTTGAAGTGTGCCGCAAGGAGATTACGGCATCACTGCCGTAATCCCGTTCGCATCACCTCATGCCGTTTCGGCGACGGGCACCGGCATGGCCCCAGCCAACGCCGGCAGCACGCCGGCGCGCAGGTCATTGCCGCTCGGCTGCTGATACAGGCTCAGCCCGAACTCCGGCAACACGGCCAATAGGTAATCGAAGATATCGCCCTGAATCCGCTCGTAATCGCCCCACGCCGTGGTGCGGGTAAAGCAGTAGATCTCCAGCGGCACGCCCTGGGCGGTGGTTTGCATCTGGCGCACCATGCAGGTCATGTTCGGCTGAATGTCCGGGTGACTTTGCAGGTACGCCAGGGCGTAGGCGCGGAAGGTGCCGAGGTTGGTCATGCGCCGACGGTTGGCCGACAGTTGCGCGCTGTGGCCCTGGGCCTCGTTCCAGGCCTTGAGTTCGGCCTGTTTGCGGCTGATGTAGCCGCTGAGCAGGTGCACCTGGGTCATGCGCACTTCTTCCTCATCGTTCAGGAAGCGCACGCCGCTGGCGTCGATGTACAGGCTGCGCTTGATACGGCGCCCACCGGAGGCCTGCATGCCACGCCAGTTTTTGAACGACTCGGACATCAAGCGCCAGGTGGGGATGGAGACGATGGTCTTGTCGAAGTTCTGCACCTTCACCGTGTGCAGGGTGATATCCACCACATCGCCATCGGCTCCGACCTGGGGCATTTCGATCCAGTCACCCACGCGAAGCATGTCGTTGCTGGTCAATTGCACGCTGGCGACGAACGACAGCAGGGTGTCCTTGTACACCAACAGAATCACCGCCGACATCGCACCCAGGCCCGACAGCAGCAACAGCGGCGAGCGGTCGATCAGGGTGGCGACGATGATGATCGCGCCAAACACGAACAGCACCATTTTCGCCAATTGCACATAGCCCTTGATCGAGCGGGTGCGTGCGTGTTCGGTGCGTGCGTAGATATCCAGCAGCGCGTTGAGCAGGGCGCTCATGGCCAGCACCATGAACAGAATGCTGATCGCCAGGGCCACGTTGCCGATGAACAGGATGGCGGTCTTGCTCAGGTCCGGTACCAGGTACAGGCCGAACTGGACCACCAGCGACGGCGTCATTTGCGCCAGGCGATGGAAGACTTTGTTGTGCCGCAGGTCGTTCAGCCAGTGCAGCGCCGGTTGCCGGCCGAGCAATTTGACCGCGTGCAGGATGAGGTAACGGGCGACCCGTCCCACCACCAATGCCACCACCAGCAACACCAGCAAACCAAGGCTGGAATGCAGGACCGGGTGTTCATCGAGGGTGCCCCAAAGGTCTTTGACGTTGAGCCAGAGCTGTTTGATATCCATGAGTGAACCGATTCTTCTTTAAGACAACACGGGGCGATTAGAGCATTTAAGTGCAACAAAGTTGACGCTCTGGACAAAATCGCTGACAAAAAAGCAGCTGATTAGCCCCGTTCGCGTAAAGAAACTCGGTTTGGGCGCGCGAAACCGGTAACCTATGCAGCTGATATTTTGTATTTCTTCGAGGTAGCACCCGTGTTTTCCCAATTCGCCCTGCACGAACGCCTGCTCAAAGCCGTGGCCGAGCTTAAATTTGTCGAGCCTACGCCTGTGCAAGCAGCGGCCATCCCGCTCGCGCTGCAAGGGCGTGACCTGCGGGTGACGGCGCAAACCGGCAGCGGCAAGACCGCCGCTTTCGTCCTGCCGGTGCTCAACCGCCTGATCGGCCCAGCCAAGGTGCGCGTCAGCATCAAGACCCTGATCCTGCTGCCGACCCGCGAGCTGGCCCAGCAGACCCTGAAGGAAGTCGAGCGTTTCTCGCAGTTCACCTTCATCAAGTCCGGCATCATTACCGGTGGCGAAGACTTCAAGGTCCAGGCCGCGATGCTGCGCAAGGTGCCGGATATTCTGATCGGCACCCCAGGGCGCATGATCGAGCAGCTCAACGCTGGCAACCTTGACCTCAAGGAAGTCGAAGTGCTGGTGCTCGACGAAGCCGACCGCATGCTCGACATGGGCTTTGCCGATGATGTGCAACGTCTGGTCGGCGAGTGCGTCAACCGCCAGCAGACCATGCTGTTCTCCGCCACCACCGGTGGTTCGACCCTGCGCGACATGGTCGCCAAGGTGCTGAACAACCCTGAGCACTTGCAGGTCAACAACGTCAGCGACCTGAACGCCACCACGCGTCAGCAGATCGTCACCGCTGACCATAACGTGCACAAAGAACAGATCCTGAACTGGTTGCTGGCCAACGAGACCTACCAGAAGGCCATCGTGTTCACCAACACCCGTGCCGCCGCCGACCGTATCTACGGGCGCCTGGTTGCGCAGGAATACAAGGCGTTCGTGCTGCACGGCGAGAAAGACCAGAAGGACCGCAAGCTGGCCATCGACCGTCTCAAGGCGGGCGGCGTGAAGATCCTGGTGGCCACCGACGTTGCCGCACGCGGCCTCGACGTGGACGGCCTGGACCTGGTGATCAACTTCGACATGCCACGCAGCGGCGACGAATACGTGCACCGCATCGGCCGTACTGGCCGGGCCGGCAACGATGGCCTGGCCATCTCGCTGATCTGCCACGGCGACTGGAACCTGATGTCGAGCATCGAACGCTACCTGAAGCAGTCGTTCGAGCGCCGCACCATCAAGGAAGTCAAAGGCACGTACACCGGGCCGAAGAAGGTCAAGGCATCGGGCAAGGCCGTTGGCGTGAAGAAGAAAAAGACCGACGCCAAGGGCGACAAGAAGAAAACCGGCGCCAAGTCGCCGACCAAGCGCAAGATCGCCAACCGGCCGAAGACCGACAACCTGTCGCTCGTCAGCAAGGACGGCATGGCGCCGCTCAAGCGCCGCAAGCCAGAAGCACCGGCTGCCGAATAAGCAGGCGGGCCTAAAAAAACCGGACGATGTCCGGTTTTTTTTCGCCATCAGCGTCCCGCTGTGCTCAACGCTTCCCCGCAGCTTCTCTGAGCTCCTTGAGCCGCGCATCGATCAACTGGCACTTGTCGGGAAACTCGGCGCTTTCGGTATCCAGGTCCATCTTCTGCAGCTGGTCATTCATCTCCTTGGCCTTGGTCGGGTCCTGCTCTGTGAGCTTGGTCACTTCCTTGGCCAGTTCTTCGCGCTTGGCGGTGGCCTCCTCGGGGGTGCAGGCCCAGGCGGGCAGGGCGCTTAACAGCGTGGCGGCGAGGGTCAGCTTCAGCAAGGTTTTCATGGTCGGACTTCCTTGGCAGTGATGTGCAGTTGAGGTGGCGAACCTCTGGAAAGTTCAGAGAAATGACGCCCGTCCGTTCGGTTGAACGGCCAGTGCCAGGACGTGTCACTCCCTTAGACGGGCTAACTCCATCGGCCTGCAGGAGGAATCAGGATGAAGGCTTACAATTGGGATCTGATCGAACGTCTGCTGCATGAAGTGCAGAACGGCGAGGGCAGCTTTGCCCCGCGCAAATACGCCGAGCAGGAGGCTGCCGAGAAGGCGACGGCCGGCGAGGACACTGGCAACCTGGATGCGCTGAAGAAGACCGCTGCCGATTACGAGGCGCTGCTATTCAAGCGTGGCTTTATCGAGTCGCGGCCGGAGGAAGAGGGCGGCAATGGCGAGAACTTCATCCTCACGGGCCTGGGTGCGCAACTGCTGGCGCTGATCGACAGCTCGATTCCGGGCAATGATCATCCGCGCCAGGTGTTGGATGAGCAGGCTGACGCGCTTGATCCGGCAACGTTCGCTGAGGTGGCCTCCAAAGCCCAGATCGCCTGATCCTCTTATGCCCCGGCGCCCCCGAGGGTGCCGGGTGAACCTGTCGAATCGGTAATCTGCCGCTAAGGTTGCTGACAGCCGGCGACTTCTAATCTGCTGCCATTCAACTCACGGACTTGAATCGGCATGCACTCCACAACCTCCAGACGCACATTCGTCAAAGGCCTGGCCGCAGGCGGCCTGCTGGGCGGGCTCGGGCTTTGGCGCCCGCCGGTGTGGGCGCTGACCAGCCCCGGCCAGCCCACGGTACTCGCCGGTAGCGAATTTGACCTGTTTATTGACCAGACCCCCGTCAACCTGACAGGCCAACCGCGCACCGCGTTGACCGTCAATGGCAGCCTGCCCGGCCCGCTGTTGCGCTGGCGCGAAGGCGACACCGTGACCCTGCGCGTGAAAAACCGCCTCGGGGAGCCCACCTCGATCCACTGGCACGGCATCCTGCTGCCATCGACCATGGACGGCGTGCCCGGCCTGAGCTTCAAGGGCATCGAGCCGGGCGGTCTTTATGTCTACCAGTTCAAGGTCAAGCAGCACGGCACCTACTGGTACCACAGCCATTCCGGGCTTCAGGAGCAGCAGGGCGTGTACGGCCCGCTGGTCATCGACCCCAAGGAGCCCGAGCCTTATAGCTACCAGCGCGATTACGTGGTGATGCTGTCGGACTGGACCGATGAAGATCCCGTCGCCCTGATGAAGACCCTCAAGAAGCAGTCCGATTACTACAACCTGCACAAACCCACCCTGGGCGATTTTATCCGGGATGTGGGTGAGCAGGGCTGGTCGGCGACCGCTGCCGACCGGCTGATGTGGGCACAAATGAAGATGAACCCCACCGACCTTGCGGACGTCAGCGGCGAGACCTACACCTACTTGCTCAACGGCCAGCCGCCAGGGCGGAACTGGACCGGGGTGTTCAAGCCGGGGGAAAAGATTCGCCTGCGCTTTATCAATGGCTCGGCGATGACCTATTTCGATGTGCGTATTCCCGGGCTGAAGATGACCGTGATCGCCGCGGATGGGCAGCCGGTGAAGCCGGTGAGCGTCGATGAATTCCGTATCGCCGTGGCGGAAACCTACGATGTGCTGGTCGAGCCCGTGGCAGAGGCCTACACCCTGTTTGCCCAGTCCATGGACCGCACAGGGTTTGCCCGTGGCACCCTCGCCCGGCAGGTGGGAGCGACGGCCTTGGTACCGCCGCTTGATCCGCGCCCGTGGCTGACCATGGACGATATGGGCATGGGCGGCATGGACCACGGCGCGATGGCCGATATGCCAGGCATGGAAGGCATGGAAGGCATGGAAGGCATGGAAGGCATGGATCACAGTGCGATGGGCATGGCGATGCAGAAACACCCCGCCAGCGAGCAGAACAACCCGCTGGTGGACATGCAAGCGATGAACCCGGTGCCCAAGCTGGACGACCCTGGAATCGGCCTGCGCAACAACGGCCGCCGCGTGCTCACCTATGCCGACCTGCGCAGTACCTTCGAAGACCCCGATGGCCGCGACCCCTCGCGCACCGTCGAATTGCACCTCACCGGGCATATGGAGAAGTTCGCCTGGTCGTTCAATGGCGTGAAGTTTTCCGATGCCGAGCCTCTGCAACTGACCTATGGCGAGCGCGTGCGGGTGGTGTTGGTCAACGACACCATGATGGCCCACCCGATTCACCTGCATGGCTTATGGAGCGACCTGGAGGACGAAAACGGCCAGTTCCAGGTGCGCAAACACACCATCGACATGCCTCCCGGCTCCCGTCGCAGTTATCGCGTCACCGCCGATGCCCTGGGGCGCTGGGCCTATCACTGCCACCTGCTGTACCACATGGAAATGGGCATGTTCCGTGAGGTGCGCGTGCATGAATAAGGAAGCGAGCATGAACCGTTGCGTTCTACCCGTTTGCATCGCCTTCGCCGCGCTGGGGTTCGCCCCATGGGCGTTGGCGGTCGAGGAGGAATTTCAGGGCATGAGCCCGGCGACGCCAGCGCTGACGCAAAGCCGTACGCCGATTCCGGCGCTGACCGACGCAGACCGTGCAGCGGTCTACAACGCGCCGGGAGGGCATCAGGTGCACGACAGCGGCGTGAACTCGATGCTGCTGATCAACCAGTTGGAATGGCAGGGCGGCGACGGCAACGCGCAGAGTTGGGACATCAAGGGTTGGGTCGGCGGTGACATCGACCGGCTGTGGCTACGCAGTGAAGGCGAACGCAGCGCTGGCCGCACTGAAAGCGCCGAAGCCCAAGCGTTATGGGGGCACGCTATCGGCCCGTGGTGGGACGTGGTCGGCGGCGTGCGCCAGGACTTCAAACCCGGTGACAGCCAGACCTGGGCAGCCTTTGGCCTACAAGGCATGGCGCTCTACAACTTCGAAGCCGAAGCCACGTTGTTTGTCGGCGAATCGGGGCATACCGCCGCACGCTTGGAAGGTGACTACGACATTCTGCTCACCAATCGCCTGATCCTGCAGCCTACCGCAGAACTCAATTTCTATGCGCAGAACGATCCGCAACGGGGTGTCGGTTCGGGCTTGTCAGAAAGTGAACTGGGCCTGCGCTTGCGCTACGAAATTCGCCGCGAGTTTGCGCCCTACGTTGGGGTCAGCTGGAACCGGGCTTATGGCCAGACCGCGCAATATGCACGGGACGACGATGAGGACGTTCACCAACTGCGCTGGGTGGTTGGCGTGCGCCTGTGGTTCTGACGGGAGGCTCGCATCAAGACTGTGCGCTTTTCAGGCATTTGAGTGCCTGGAAGTCGCTGCGGACCTTGTCGATTTTCTGGGTGAGTTTCAGGCGCTGCGCTGGAGAGCTTTGGGCCATCACGTCGACGAGCAAGCTGCGCGCGGCGGCTTCGGTCTGGGCGTAGGCGGTGCGGTATTGCGCGGTCCACAGGCTTTCGCGATCCACCAGCAGTTGCTGGATTTTCTGCGGGAAATCGGCACTGTGGCGTTGTTGCAGTGCCTCGATAAATTGCGCCTGCCAATGGGCGCGGTTGCCGATCCATGCCTGGTTTTGTGTGCCCAACTCGGCAGACCAGGCCGTCACGCGGTTTTGCTGGCCTGGGCTCAACGGGCCGATCCAGGCGTCCAGGCGCTTGCTCATGCGTTCGGCGCGTTCCTTGATTTGCTGGTCCAGCGGCGGTTTGAGGTATTCGTCCTGGCGTTTGCGCAGGTCCTTGGCCAGGGCATCGCTCATGTCCTTGACCTGCTGATCGTCCAGGCCTTGCAGCAATTGCACGGCTGAGGGCGTGATTTCCCGCGCGATCTCGGCAATTGCCTTTTTGGCTTCGACAGTACGGGTTTGCAATGCGGCGTCGGTGACCTGGTTACTGTCGACCATCTGCTGCAGGCGGTCGAGCCAGTCCAGGTAGCCAGGCAATTGCGTGGTGCAGTGCCAGGCCAGGTGTTCCTTGAGGGTGTCGTTGAACCAGCTCTTCTGCCCGGCATTCATGTCCAGGTAATCGTTGAGGGTCCAGGGGATGATCACGTCGAGGTTTCGGTAGGCCAGGCCTACGCGATTGCAGCCGGCGAGCACCAGGCTCAGGGTCAGCAGTACCACCAGGAATTTAAGCCGGCGCAACATGGGCAGGTCCTTGCATGGAGGGCGTTAATGCATGTGAACCTGCGCGGGGCGCGACAGTTCAGCCCATCAATAAAACGACCGTGCAGCCTTCAAGGTCAACAGCCCATCACATTGCGAATTGTGTCCGGAGTAGGCCGAGCAGTCACTGCCGCTGAGGCTGGAGCCGCTGTAGATGAGATCCAGGTCAATGCCTTTCCAGGCCCGGGAAAATTGCACCGACCAATCGCTGAAACTGCTGATGGCGCCGTTCTCTACCGAGACCGGCGTGCCCAGTTGATGGGTGGTGTACTTCATGCTGACGCCGATGCCAAAAGGCTGGGTGCCGCCCAGATCGGCAAACAGGGTGCTGTCCTGGCGGTCGGGGTCGTTGCTGAAAGACACGCCAAAGCGGTTGCCCAACAGGTTCAGCCCGCCGTAGAACTCCTGGCTGTCGAGGGGGCTGACCTTGGGGTAGCTGTAATGGATCAAGCCGACTTCGTAGCCCAGGGTCTGGTCGAACGGACGCTTGAAGCCCATGTAGGAGTCGACTTCAAGGTTATTGGCCGACGACAGGCCCATGTTTGGGGAAAACTGGCCGAAATACAGGCCGCTGTCGTGGGTAAGGTCCAGGCCACCATGGAACGAGTCGCTGCCAGGGGTGGTCGGCTTGACCAGGCCCTGGGCCATGGTACGGCTGGGGGTTGTACCTAACTTCAGGTCGAAGTCACCCAATTCGCGCTGGAAGATATGCGCTTGGGCCAAAGGACTGGCGACCAGAATGCTGACCACGAAAATACAGCGTTTAAGCATGCTTCACTCCATGAAAAGCGAGGAGCAGTAACGGAAGGATTCAGGCGGATGCCCGTGCTAGACGTGTGCAAGGATACCGGCGAATGCCAGGCGTTGAGGCCCGTTCGTCGATTAGCTGCGTATTGAAGGTGTCAGGAGGGGGTTACAACTCTAGTCCTAGCGCCTTGAAGGCAAGACGCTTAGGGACCAGATGCAGTGCGCGGGTAAGACTATTACTTCTTGCCCAGGCTGATCTGCTTGGACGGGCCGAAAGTCTGGCCGCTCACGCCCTTGGCAATTTGCTGGATTTCGCCGCCGGACTTGAGGAACGCAGCAATCTGGCTGTTGATCGATTCGCTGGTTTCAACGGCGGGAGCTGGCTTTGCTTTGCTGTTGGATGCTTTTACACGCATGGCGGCCACTAACCTGTAGAAAATTAACTTGGCCAGGCATCGTACAGGAAATACTTGACAATTGCTTGGCAAATATCCCTCAGGATTAATACGCAGCGCTGGAAATAGCCGAAGTTCAGCGCCGAAATAACGCGCTAACTTACTGTTTTAGCTGGAAACCACAGGTTGGGTGGCCCGTTGGTGGCCTGCTCAAAGTGAACCGAACGATCAGACGAGTGGGGCGCTGCCATTGGAACGCCATGCCAGCCCGCGATTTTTCAGGCGCGTGCGCGTGCAGGGCCCAACTCGGGTAGAATGCCGCCCACGCAATGAGGGTATTGGAAATGGCTTTAGTCGGGCGCTACAACAGCTTGCAAGTGGTCAAGCACACTAACTTTGGTTTGTACCTCGATGGTGCGCAAGATGGGGAAATCCTCTTGCCTAATCGGTATATCCCTAAAGATATTCCCAGTGAAGATGAAGACTGGCTCAACGTTTTCATTTATCTGGACAGCGATGACAAACTTATCGCCACCACCGAAAAACCCAAAGTTCAAGTCGGTGAATTCGCCAGTTTGAAAGTTGTGGAAGTCAACAGCATTGGCGTGTTCCTTGATTGGGGTTTGCCCAAGGATCTGCTGCTGCCGTACTCGGAAGAAAAACGCCAGCTGACCGCGGGTGAGTATTGCGTGGTGCACGTCTACCTCGACAAGCACACCAAGCGCATCACCGCCACCGCTCGCCTTGACCGTTACCTGGACAAGACGCCAGCCAACTACCAGGTGGGCCAGGAAGTCGACTTGCTGGTGGCCGAAGCCACCGACATGGGCTTCAAGGCGATCATCAACAACAAGCACTGGGGCCTGATCCACAAGAACGAAGTGTTCAAGTTCCTGCGCCCGGGCAAGGAAGAGAAGGGCTTTATCAAAGAGATCCGCGCCGATGGCAACATCAGCCTGAGCTTGCAGCCGGTGGGCCAGGAAGCGGCCTCCAGCCTGAACTCGAAGATCCTCGCCAAGTTGCGCGACAACAACGGCACCCTGCCGGTCAGCGACAAAAGCGACCCGGCGGTGATCAGCAACTTGTTCGGCGTGAGCAAGGGCAACTTCAAGAAGGCCATTGGCGCGCTCTACAAGCAGGGCCAGATCGTGATTCATGCGGACCGCATTGAACTAAGCTGAGTACACGCTGCTCTCCTGTAGGAGCGAGCTTGCTCGCGAAAATATTCCAGGCGCAGTGTGGCGTCGGATGTACGTTTTTCGCGAGCAAGCTCGCTCCTACAGGGTTGTGTCATGTCGAAAAGAACGGTTTTTGCCTACCTCGGCACCTTGCTCGCCTTCCTGGTCCTCGACGGCCTCTGGCTCGGCGTGCTCATGGGGCCTACCTACAAATCCCTGCTCGGCGCGCTGATGCTTGATCAGCCACGCCTGCTGCCTGCGGTATTGTTCTATCTCCTGTATGTCCTCGGTTGCGTAGTATTGGTGATCTTGCCCAGCGCCAGTTGGCAGCGCGCTGCGCGTTTGGGCGCCTTGCTTGGCCTGGTGGCCTACGGCACCTATGACCTGAGCAACTGGGCCACGCTTCAAGGCTGGTCTGCCGGGTTGGCACTGATGGATATGGCGTGGGGCACCTGCCTAACCGCCATTTGCTGCACCGTTGGCCACTTGTGTGCAAATCGGCTGCGCCGGTAGCGGCCGGTTGATCAGTACTGACCCGGCTAATAGCAACCCGGTACCGGCAACGACCAGCGCCGGTTGCAGGCCGCCACTGAGGTGGCTGCTGACCGACGCCAACAGGGGGCCGCTCAATTGGCCGACGGCGAAGCTGGCGGTCAGCAACCCCGTGCTGCGTTGGTAGCCATGGGGCGCGACTTCTCTGAGCCGCGCCATCACCAGTTGCATGCACGCCAGAAATGGCGCACCGCACAGCAACACGCCCAGCGCCAAGCCCCAGCCATTGCCAAGCAGGCAGGCGAACACCCCGGCCGCTTGCAGCCATAAAGTCGCCATCAACCAGCGACGGGTGGTATTCGGGTGCTTGCGGCGCAGGCTCGCCACCCCTACACCCAACGCGGCCGCCAAGCCAAAGCAGGGCCAGAACAGATCGGCCTGCCAGGCGCCTTGGAATTGTGCGCTGGCCATCTGCGACAGAAAGGTCGCCGGGATGATGTAGCCCAGGCCGTACAGGAAATAAATCCAGCACAGGTGCGCGATGCTGCCGTTGCTCCCCGCGCTGGCGACCTGGGTAACCGTGACGGCCGGTTTGGGTAAAAACGGCAGGATCGCCAGCAGCATCACCAGCGCCACCGTCCCGTAGAGCAACCACAGCGTGGTAGAGCTTTGCCCTAATAGGTTGGAAACCAACGCCAGCAGCCCCGTCAGCACAATCCCCAACCCCGGCCCTGCAAACACCAACGCACCCAGGCGCGGGCGCCCGGCGGCAATCGCCAGTGGCTGGCTCAGGCTGGTAATCATCACCAGGGCCCAGGCACTGGCGACCCCGGTGCCAAAGCGCAGCAACAAGTGCGGCCAGAACCCGTTAGCCCAGGAGGACGCCAGGGTCAGCAATACGCACAGCCACAACCCGCCGTAGAGGCGCCCGCGCACATGCTGATGGCTACGGGCAAAGATCGAGTCCACCGCGCCGACGAAATAACCCAGGTAGTTGGCGGCAGCGAGCAGGCCGGCGCCGGTCAGATCGATCTGGCCTTCACTGAGCAAATGCGGCATTTGCGGGGTCAGGGCGAAGCGGCCAATGCCCATGGCCATCATCAGGGCGACGAAGCTGGCGAGTAAACGAATCAGCGGAGACATGTTCAGGTTTCCTGCAAAGAAGCGAATGCCTTGCAGGCTAAGACGGATTGACTTTCTGTAAAATTGAATAATAGTGAGTAACTTGTTCAGTTTTGGAGAAAGTAATGGAGTTCAGTCAATTGCGCATTTTCCAGGCCGTGGCGGAAGAGGGCTCCATTACCCGCGCCGCCGAGCGCCTGCACCGCGTGCCCTCCAACCTGTCGACCCGGCTTAAACAAATGGAAGAGCAACTGGGCGTCGACCTGTTCGTGCGCGAGCGCCAGCGTTTGCAGCTTTCTCCGGCGGGCAAAGTACTGCTGGACTACAGCACCCGCCTGCTGGCGCTGCACGACGAAGCCCACGGCGCCGTACAAGGCGGGCAACCGGCCGGTGATTTCGTCTTGGGCAGCATGTACAGCACGGCCGCTGTGCATTTGCCGAGGCTGCTGGCGCGCTATCACAAGACCTACCCCATGGTGAACCTGCAGGTGCAGTCGGCGCCCAGTGGCGAGTTGCTGGAAGGGCTGATTACCGGGCGCCTGGACGCAGCCTTTGTCGACGGCCCGCTGACCATCGCCACCCTGGATGGCGTACCGCTGTGCGAAGAGCGCCTGGTGCTGATTTGCGAGGCCGACCATCCGCCGGTGCGCGGCCCCCAGGATGTGGCAGGCCGTGCGGTGTTCACGTTCCGGCGCAGTTGCGCCTACCGCACGCGCCTGGAAACCTGGTTTTCCCACGAGCGTGTGGCGATGGGGCGAGCCATCGAGATCGAGTCCTACCAAGGCATGCTCGCCTGCGTGATCGCAGGTTCCGGCGTGGCGTTGATGTCTGAGTCCATGCTCGCAAGCCTGCCCGGCAAGGACAGCGTGTCCGTTCATCCGCTGACCGGGCCTTTTGCCACTGCGACCACCTGGCTGATGTGGCGAAAGGGTATGCTCGGCGCTAACCTCAATGCATGGATCGACCTGCAGCAAGACGGTAATCCGCGATGCGTGCAAGACACACGTGCCATTGCTTGAACGATCCGTCAGGATTCGGATCAATTCAGTAATAGTTAGTTGTGGTTTCCTTCAAGCATTACCTAGGACTTAGGGCTACTATCACTGTAGGAAACGGCGACAGAACTCACGCCGGCCAGCACTACCCTCAAAGGGGGCAATCATGAAAGAGAAAATCCAAAACTGGCTCCACGACCTTGGTGTTGCATTGGGCTTGATCGAGCCTCCACTGCAACCGGTGCCGATCCGCACGGATGACGAGCAGCGTCGGCCACGTCGCCGCTAAAAAATGTGGGAGCGGGCTTGCTCGCGAAAGCGGTGTATCAGTCAACGAAAAGGTTGAATGACACACCGCTTTCGCGAGCAAGTCGAATCGTCGCACCGCCGCTCCCACAATTATTTTGTACCCGGCGAAAAAAACGGGCGCGACCTCCGACGTCGCGCCCGCTGAAGAAAATATTCCTGTCCTTGTTATAGCTCAAACCACCGCAGCCGCCACTTTCTCGGGTCGACGTGACAGCAAGCTCACCAGCACAAAGCTCACCAGCGCCACCGCCAGGCTGTAGTAGATCGGCGTGTTTGCATCCAACCCATCTTTGAACATAAACACCAGCGCGGTCACAAAGCCCAGGCTCATGGACGTGATTGCGCCCGAGGTTGTCGCGCGCTTCCAGAAGATCGCGCCGATCAAGGGCACCAACATACCGCCGACCAACAGGTTATAGGCCAGGGTCAGGGCGCTGATCACATCGTTCACCACCAAGGCGATACCCAGCACGGCAACTCCGGTCAACAGGGTGAACAGGCGGTTGATACGCAGGCTCGACGCCTTGCCGCCGCGCAGGCGGGGCAGCAGGTCTTCGGTCAACACGGTGGAGGCGGCGAGTAGGCCGGCGCTGGCGGTGGACATCATGGCGGCCAGCGCGGCGGCGATGACCAGGCCGCGAATGCCGTCCGGCAACGAGGCTTTGACGATCGCGGCGAAGGCATTGTTGACGTTGTCCAGATCCGGGATCAGCACATGGGCAGCCATGCCGATCAGCGCACAGGCCAGGCCGTACAGGATGCAATAGAAGCCGGCGAAAGTGCCTGCGTACTGGGCGACCTTTTCGTCACGGGCAGTGAACACCCGTTGCCAGATATCCTGGCCAATCAGGATGCCGAAAAAGTAGATCATGAAGTAGGTGATGATCGTGTCCCAGCCGATCGCGGTGAAGCTGAAGTTCGACGCTGGCAGCTTGGCCACCAGCTCATCCCAGCCACCGACGCGGTACAGGCAGATCGGCAGCAGGATGAACATCAGGCCGACGGTCTTGATCACAAATTGCACAATATCGGTGAGGGTCAGCGACCACATGCCACCGATGGTCGAATACACCACCACCACGCCACCGCCCACCAGTACCGACATCCAGAACGGCAGGTCGAACAGCACTTGCAGCACCGTGCCGATGGCCAGGATCGAGGTCACGCCGATCATCAGCGCGTAGGCCAGCATGATCACCGCGCTGGCCTGGCGGGCCATGGGGTTGTAGCGTTTTTCCAGGACCTGGGTGACGGTGAAGATTTTCAGCTTCAACAGAGGCTTGGCCAGGAACAGGTTCAGGGCAATGATGCCCGCGCCGAGCGCGGCGCACAGCCAGAAACCCGAAATACCATGCACATACCCCAGGCGCACGGTGCCGACGGTGGAGGCACCGCCCAGCACCGTCGCGGCCATGGTGCCCATGTACAGCGATGGGCCGAGGTTGCGGCCGGCGACCAGGTAGTCTTCGTGGGTCTTGGCGCGACGCATACCGTAGTAGCCGAGCACCAGCATGCCGGCGGCGTAGATGAGTACGACGAATAAATCCAAAGCCATGACGGCGGTTCTCCGATTATATTTTTTATGGGCGATCAGGCGGCAGCTGGCTCGGTAAGCACGCGAGCGAAAGTCAGGTACATCGTTGTGGGGACCTGTTAGATCCCCTTGGTTGTTAATGTGAAGACGCTGTATCAGCGATGCGCGACGCCGGGCAGTACGCAGAGCATCTCGTACAGTAAGTTGGCGCCCAGCAGCGAGGTATTGCCGGTGGTGTCATAGGGCGGCGACACTTCTACCAAGTCGCAACCAATCAGATCCAGGCCCTGGCAGCCACGGATGATTTCGATAGCCTGGATGGTGGTCAGCCCGCCGATTTCCGGGGTGCCGGTGCCGGGCGCCCAGGCGGGGTCGATGCCGTCGATGTCGAAGCTCAGGTACACCGGGCCGCCGCCGACTTTCTCCCGTACTTCGGCCATTAATGGCGCGAGGGAGTGATGCCAGCATTCTTCGGCCTGGACCACGCGAAAGCCTTGCTTGCGGCTCCAGTTGAAGTCTTCGGCGGTATACCCCTGGGCACGCAGGCCGATCTGCACCACGCGGTCGCAATCGAGCAAGCCTTCTTCCACGGCGCGGCGGAAGGTGGTGCCGTGGGCAATTTTCTCGCCGAACATATGGTCGTTGACGTCGGCGTGGGCATCGATGTGCACCAACCCGACCTTGCCGTGTTTCTTGTGGATCGCCCGCAGGATCGGCAGGGTGATGGTGTGGTCGCCGCCCAGGGTCAGGGGGATGACGTCGTGCTCGAGGATCTCATCGTAGGCTTCTTCGATGATGCGCACCGCGTCGAGCAGGTTGAAGGTGTTGATCGCCACATCGCCGATATCGGCCACCGACAGTGAGTCGAACGGGGCGGCGCCAGTGGCCATGTTATAGGGGCGGATCATCACCGACTCGGCGCGGATTTCCCGAGGGCCGAAGCGCGTACCGGCGCGCAGCGAGGTGCCGATATCCAGGGGTACGCCGATAAAGGCGGCGTCCAGGCCCTTGGCCGTTTGCAGGTGGGGAAGACGCATCATGGTGGCGATGCCGGCGAAGCGCGGCATTTCGTTGCCGCCCAGTGGTTGGTGGAGAATCTTGTCCACGGGATTGCCTCATCGTTGTTTTGTTTATTGATGGCCGATTCTGCGAAAAGCCTGGCGTATGAAGAATCGGCAGACGCAAATACTTAGTTCAGATTTTTCTAAACTAAAGCCTGGGTTAAACTCCCTGGATCCTGTAGGAGCGAGCTTGCTCGCGAAAAACGTCAACGATGATGCGCACGCCCAGAATGTGCGCGGCGTCCTCAGGTTTTTCGCGAGCAAGCTCGCTCCTACAGTTGATCGTTCCCATGCTCTGCGTGGGGATGCATCCTGTGATGCTCTGCGTCACGCTTCATTGGAGCCCCCATGGCCAACGCCTTGCCCGACCTGAAACTCCTGCGCATCTTCGTCAGCGTCGTGCGCCATCAAGGGTTCGCCAACGCCCAGCACGAACTCAACCTGTCGACGTCGGCCATCAGCACCTACATGAGCCAACTCGAATCTGCCTTGGGCCTGGTGCTCTGCCATCGTGGCCGTGGCGGCTTCAGCCTGACCAGCAAGGGCGAACTGTTTCATCAGGAAACCCTGCGCCTGTTGGGCGAACTTGAAGGTTTCGAGCAATACGCCGCAGCGTTGAAAGGCGAATTGCGCGGCACCCTCAAGCTCGGGGTGCTCGACTCCACCGTCAGCGACAAGGCCTTGCCGTTTGCCGAAGTGATTGGCGCCTACAGCCTGGAGCACCCGGCTGTGCATTTGCACCTGTCGGTGATGAGCCCCTACGAATTGCAACTGGGGGTGCAGGACAACCGCCTGGACTTGGCCATCGGCGCGTTTTCCAACCGCATGAGCGGGCTGGTCTACATGCCGCTGTACCGCGAACAGCACTGGTTGTATTGCAGCACCCGGCACCCGCTGTTCAACGAGCGGCGCATCCCGGAGCAAGTGATCACCCAGCAACGCATGGTCGGGCGAGGTTACTGGAGCCAGGCCGAGCTGGCGCGCCACGGCTTCAAGCACAGCGCTGCGACGGTGGAAAGTATGGAAGCGCAACTGATTCTGGTGCTGTCGGGCGCTTATATTGGCTACCTGCCGGAGCATTACGCCCAGGCCTGGGCAGACAAGGGTGACCTGCGTGTTTTGCTGCCGGCCACTTTTGGTTACCAGGCGCCGTTTTCGATGATCATGCGCCGTGGCCGCAGCCGCGAGCCACTGATCCAGACCTTCCGCGATTTGCTCAAGACCCAGCTCAACCAGGCCTGAAAACACCATGTCCCGACCCCACTGCCCGCGCTGCCTGCGCCCAACCACGCACTGCCTCTGTGCGCTGATCCCCCACCTCGACAGCCGCACCCGCGTGTTGCTGTTGCAGCACCCGAGCGAGGTCGGCCATGCGCTCAATACGGCGCGGTTGGCGGCGTTGGGCCTGAACAATGCGCAGTTGGTGGTGGGGGAGGTGTTTGATGACCTGGCGACGCTATTGAACCCGCCTGGCTATCGGGCACGGCTGTTGTTCCCGGCGGATGACGCCGAGCCGCTGCACGCCTATGCCCCTGACGATCAGCCACTGCTGTTGGTGGTTCCCGATGGCACCTGGCGCAAGGCACGCAAGCTGTTGCACCTCAACCCTTTGCTGGCAGCGTTGCCCCGGGTGACATTGGCCGAAGGCGGCGTTTCCCGCTATCGCTTGCGCAAGGCGCCGGGGCCTGGCGCCTTGTCGACGGTCGAAGCGATCACGCAAGCGTTGCAGGTGCTGGAAGCGCCGACGTCGTTCGAGCCACTGCTCAAACCTTTTGAAGCGCTGATCGAAGGGCAGATTGCTGCGATGGGCGAGGAAGTCTTCCAGCGTAACCATGGCGACCCGACATAAACCCTGCTTATGCCTTTAAGCCATAAGCACCACACTTTGCGTGATATGGCCCGCCGGCCTTTCCCGGTATGATGTGCGCCCCGCAGTCTGGATTGCGAATACGCCATGACCTTGCAGTACCCAACAATCGCCGATTGCGTCGGCAACACGCCCCTGGTCCGCTTGCAACGCATGGCGGGTGAAACCAGCAATACCCTGTTGCTCAAACTCGAGGGCAACAACCCGGCCGGCTCGGTCAAAGACCGCCCGGCGCTGTCGATGATCGCCCGCGCCGAGTTGCGTGGGCAGATCAAGCCCGGCGACACCCTTATCGAAGCCACCTCGGGTAACACCGGGATCGCCCTGGCCATGGCCGCAGCGATCAAAGGCTACAAGATGGTGCTGATCATGCCCGACAACGGCAGTGCCGAGCGCAAGGCGGCGATGACCGCCTATGGCGCCCAGCTGATCCTGGTTACCCAGGAAGAAGGCATGGAAGGCGCCCGCGATCTTGCCGAGCGCATGGCCGCCGAAGGCCGTGGCGTGGTGCTCGATCAGTTCGCCAACGGCGACAACCCCGAGGCGCATTACACCAGCACCGGCCCGGAGATCTGGCGCCAGACCCAGGGCACCATCACCCACTTCGTCAGCTCCATGGGCACCACCGGTACCATCATGGGCAACTCGCGCTACCTCAAGGAGCAGAACCCGGCGATCCAGATCGTCGGCCTGCAACCGATGGAAGGCGCGGCCATCCCGGGTATTCGCCGTTGGCCCGAAGAGTATTTGCCGAAGATCTACAACGCCACGCGGGTAGACCGCATCATCGACATGGCCCAGCGCGAAGCCGAAGACACCACCCGCCGCCTGGCCCGTGAAGAAGGCATCTTCTGCGGCGTGTCCTCCGGTGGCGCCGTGGCCGGTATGTTGCGCTTGTCCAAAGAAGTGGAAAACGCGGTGATCGTCGCGATCATCTGTGACCGAGGCGACCGTTACCTGTCGACCGGCATTTTCGACGAACCCAACTGATGGCCAAGCACGAGAGAGGCCTGCGCTTCCAACCGACGGGCGGCAGCCGGGCCCCACAGATACCCGTGGGCAAGAAACAGCGCCTGACCATCGAGCGCCTGGCCAATGACGGCCGGGGCATCGTGTTCTTTGAAGGCCGCACCTGGTTTGTGAATGGCGCGTTGGCCGGTGAAGAGGTGGAAGCACGGGTGTTGGGCGCCCATGGCAAAGTGGTCGAAGCGCGTACCGAACGGGTGTTCCAGGCCAGTGAGTTGCGTCGCCCGGCACCCTGCGCCCATGTTGGCCGCTGCGGCGGTTGCAGCGTGCAGCACCTGCCCCATGAAGAACAACTCGCCCTGAAACAGCGCATGCTTGCCGAGCAATTGTCCCGGGTGGCCGGTGTCGAGCCACAGGAGTGGGCAGCGCCGTTGAGCGGGCCGGAGTTCGGTTACCGGCGCCGCGCCCGCGTGGCCGTACGTTGGGACGCCAAGGCGAAGAAACTCGAAGTGGGTTTTCGCGCCGTGGCCAGCCAGGACATCGTCGCTATCGATGATTGCCCGGTGCTGGTACAGGCCTTGCAACCGATCATGCAGCGTTTGCCAACGATGCTGCGTCGCTTGAGCAAACCGCAGGCGTTGGGGCATGTCGAGTTGTTCAGCGGTTCGTCCATCGCCGTGTTGCTGCGGCATATGGCGCCGTTGTCCGAGGCTGACCTGCAGATCCTCAAGGAATTCTGCGCCTTCCATGACGCCCAATTGTGGCTGCACGGGGAAGGGCAGCCGGAGCCCGTCGAACCGGGTCAGGCCCTGGGCTTCCGTCTGGATGCCTGGGACCTGGAGCTGGCGTACCGGCCGGGTGACTTTGTGCAGGTCAACGCCGGGGTCAACCAGGCGATGGTCGCCCAGGCCCTGCAATGGCTGGCGCCACAAGCCGACGAACGGGTACTGGACCTGTTTTGCGGCTTGGGCAACTTTGCCCTGCCACTGGCTCGCAATGTGCGCGAAGTGGTGGCGGTGGAGGGCGTACAGGCCATGGTGGAGCGTGCGGCGCTCAATGCCGTCAGCAACCATTTGCATAACGCACAGTTTTTTCAGGCCGATTTGTCCCAGCCTTTGACCGACGCAGAATGGGCCAAACAGGGCTTTTCTGCGGTACTCTTGGACCCACCCCGCGATGGTGCTCTGGAGGTTGTGCGCAAACTTGCAGCCTTGGGGGCCAAGCGCCTGGTGTATGTGTCCTGCAACCCAGCCACGCTGGCGCGGGACACGGTTGAGTTGGTCAAGCAAGGCTACCGGCTAAAGCGTGCCGGGATCCTCGACATGTTTCCGCAGACCGCGCATGTCGAGGCCATGGCGTTATTTGAAGCGGGCTAGGATGCCCGTTTAATCCGACTGGCCTGCGTTCTCCAGGGCCTGAACACTGCCACGGAGCTCGCAGTAAAAGTCGGCGATGATTTTGGCGCATCGAAGGTGCGTCGTAGGGAAGGTAAGCAAGATGGTACAGGTGAGAGCACACCAGCCGATCAACACCGACGGCAGTATCAATCTCGAGGCATGGCTGGATCATGCCGTCAGTGTCGACCCGGCACTGGACCGTGAAGCCTTGAAAGCAGCCTGCGAGTTCGCTCGTGAGTCTGAACAGCAAGACAATGCGGCCAAGAACCTGTGGGCCGAAGGCACTTCAAGTTTTCGCACTGGCCTGGAAATCGCCGAGATCCTCGCCGATCTCAAGCTGGACCAGGATTCGCTGATCGCCGCCGTGCTCTATCGCGGCGTGCGCGAAGGGCACATTGCGTTGCCGCTGGTCAGCCAGCGTTTCGGCGCGGTGGTGGCCAAGTTGATCGACGGCGTGCTGCGCATGGCGGCCATCAGCGCCAGCCTCAGCCCGCGCCAGTCGATGGTGCTGGGCACCCAGGGCCAGGTAGAGAACCTGCGCAAAATGCTGGTGGCGATGGTCGACGACGTACGCGTCGCCCTGATCAAGCTGGCCGAACGCACCTGCGCGATCCGGGCGGTGAAGACCGCTGATGACGAAAAGCGCAACCGCGTGGCCCGCGAAGTCTTCGACATCTACGCGCCGCTGGCCCATCGCCTGGGCATCGGCCATATCAAGTGGGAGCTGGAGGATTTGTCCTTCCGCTACCTGGAACCCGACCAATACAAACAGATCGCCACGCTGCTGCATGAGCGGCGCCTGGACCGCGAGCGCTTTATCAGCGACGTGATGGGCCAGTTGCGTTCGGAGTTGCAGGCCACCGGCGTGGACGCCGACATCAGCGGCCGCGCCAAGCATATCTATTCGATCTGGCGCAAAATGCAGCGCAAGGGCCTGGCCTTCAGCCAGATCTACGACGTGCGTGCGGTGCGCGTGCTGGTGCCGGAAATGCGCGACTGCTACACCGCGCTGGGTATCGTCCACACGCTGTGGCGGCACATTCCCAAGGAATTCGACGACTACATCGCCAACCCCAAGGAAAACGGCTACCGCTCGCTGCACACGGCGGTAATCGGCCCTGAAGGCAAGGTGCTGGAAGTGCAGATCCGCACCCACGCCATGCACGAAGAGGCCGAGCTGGGGGTGTGCGCGCACTGGCGCTACAAGGGCACCGACGTCAAGGCCGGGTCCAACCAGTACGAAGAGAAAATTTCCTGGCTGCGCCAAGTGCTGGAATGGCACGAAGAACTCGGCGACATCGGCGGCCTGGCCGAACAGCTGCGGGTGGATATCGAGCCAGACCGAGTCTATATCTTCACGCCCGACGGCCACGCCATCGACCTGCCCAAGGGCGCCACGCCGCTGGACTTTGCCTACCGCGTGCACACCGAAATCGGGCATAACTGCCGCGGCGCCAAGATCAACGGGCGCATCGTGCCGCTCAACTACAGCCTGCAAACCGGTGAACAGGTCGAGATCATCACCAGCAAGCACGGCACGCCGAGCCGCGACTGGCTGAACCCGAACCTGGGCTATATCACCACCTCGCGGGCGCGGGCGAAGATCGTCCACTGGTTCAAACTGCAGGCGCGTGACCAGAACGTCGCCGCCGGCAAGACCTTGCTTGAACGCGAACTGGCGCGCCTGGGCCTGCCTCAGGTGGACTTCGACAAGCTGGCCGAAAAGGCCAACATGAAGATCGCCGAAGACATGTTCGCCGCCCTCGGCGCGGGCGACCTGCGCCTTGCGCAACTGGTCAACCTGGCCCAGCAACTGGTCGAGCCGGAGCGCGGCAACGAACAGCTGGAGCTGATCCCGCGCAAAGCCACTGGCTACAAGCCGGGCAAGCGTGGCGATATCCAGATCCAGGGCGTGGGCAACCTGATGACGCAAATGGCCGGCTGCTGCCAGCCGTTGCCGGGCGACGCGATTGTCGGCTACATCACCCAGGGCCGTGGCGTGAGCATTCACCGCCAGGATTGCGCCTCGGTGCTGCAGTTGGGCGGGCGCGAACCGGAGCGGATCATCCAGGTCAGCTGGGGCCCGGTGCCGGTGCTCACGTATCCTGTGGACATCATCATCCGTGCCTACGACCGTTCCGGCCTGTTGCGTGACGTCTCGCAAGTGCTGCTCAACGAGCGGATCAACGTGTTGGCGGTCAACACCCGTTCGAACAAGGAAGACAACACTGCGTTGATGTCGCTGACCATCGAGATTCCGGGGTTGGACGCACTCGGGCGGTTGCTGGGGCGTATTTCCCAGTTGCCGAACATCATCGAAACCCGGCGCAACCGCACCCCATGAATAGCAGAATGATTGCTGACTGACATGTGGAGCTGTGTTCTGTGGGAGCTGGCTTGCCTGCGATAGCATCACCTCGGTTTAACTCAAGCACCGAGTCGCCGGCATCGCAGGCAAGCCAGCTCCCACATAAGATATTCAGCGGAAAGAGATACGATGTATTCACTCGAAGACCTGCTGCACCTGATGAACCGCCTGCGCGACCCGCAGTACGGCTGCCCGTGGGACATCAAGCAAACCTACGCCACCATCGTCCCGCACACGCTGGAAGAAGCCTATGAAGTGGCCGACGCCATCGAGCGCGGCGATTTCGATCACCTGCAAGGCGAGTTGGGCGACCTGCTGTTCCAAGTGGTGTATTACAGCCAACTGGCCCGCGAAGAAGGGCGCTTCGAATTTGCCGGCGTGATCGACAGCATTACCCGTAAGTTGATTCGCCGGCATCCTCACGTGTTCCCAACCGGCGACCTGTACGCGCCGCTGGATATCCCGCAGTTGAGCGAAGAACAGGTCAAGCAGCGCTGGGAACAGATCAAGGCTGAGGAGCGCGCAGAAAAGTCCGACGCCCCCGAGCAACTCTCCCTGCTCGATGATGTGCCCACCGCCTTACCGTCGTTGTCCCGTGCGGCCAAATTGCAAAAGCGCGCCAGCCAGGTCGGTTTCGACTGGCCGTCCGCGTTGCCGGTGGTGGACAACGTGCGCGAAGAGTTGGACGAAGTGCTCGAAGCCATGGCCGATAACGACTCGGCAGCCATTGCCGATGAAGTCGGCGACCTGCTGTTTGCCGCGGTCAACCTGGCGCGTCACCTCAAGGTCGACCCGGAAACCGCCTTGCGCGGCGCCAATGCCAAGTTCGAACGACGTTTCCGATTTATCGAACAGGCATTGCGCGATACACACCAACCCATAGAAGATTGCACCCTCGAAGTGTTGGACGCCCTCTGGGGTGAAGCCAAACGTCAGGAAAAGAATGTGTCCAGCTGCGGTTGAGCAGTTGCCTAAGTGAGTAAGCACCATGAGCCTTTCCCTTCGCGACCAGTTGCTCAAAGCAGGTCTGGTCAACCAAAAGCAGGCCAAGCAGGTCGGCAAAGAGAAACAGAAACAGCAGCGCCTGGTCCACAAAGGCCAGGCCGAAGTCGATGACACCCAGGCGCGCCTGGCCGCCGAGGCCCAGGCCGAGAAGGTCAAGCGCGACCAGGAGCTGAACCGTCAGCAGCAGGAAAAAGCCGAGGCCAAGGCGCGTACCGCCCAGGTCAAGCAACTGATCGAGACCTCGCGCCTGCCCAAGCTGACCACCGAGGACTACTACAACTTTGTGGATGACAAGAAGGTCAAGCGCCTGTCGGTCAACACGCTGATGCGCAACAAGCTGAGCAACGGCTCCCTGGCGATCGTGCACCACGGTGGCGGCTACGAGGTGATCCCGCGCGAGGCGGCGCTCAAAATCCAGGAGCGCGCGCCGGAACGTATCGTGCAGCTCAACATCCTCACCGAAAGCCAGGTGCCGGATGAGGATGATCCGTACGCCGCTTACCAGATCCCAGATGATCTGATGTGGTAAGCATCTAGAAACGACAAACCCCGCCAAATGGCGGGGTTTGTGTTTTAAGCGTGCAGCGTCAGCCTGTTACCAATCCACGGCGTAACTCAGGCTGAAGGTACGACCCTCGGCATTCGGGTACGGTGCGCGGGCGTTGGCCTGGGCGAACATGTTCTGGTAGTTGCGATTGGTGAGGTTGTACACCGCACCTTCCAGGCGGCCTACCGGTAGCCTTACCGAGCCCAGCAGGTCGACCAGGGTGTAGCCCTGGATATCGCGACCGTTGTTGTCCTTGGCCGCCGCGTCGTAATTGGCCAGGCGCATACCCTGCAAGCGCAGGCTGTAGTCGTCACGCTCATAGCCGACAAAGGCTGTGGTCTTGGCGGGGGAGATGCGGGTGGCAGGCAGGTCGATCCACTTGCCGTTCTGCTGGGTCTCGCCTTTGGCATAAGCGTAAGTACCACCGACGGACCATTGGTCGGTAACGTTATAGGTCAAGCCGGTTTCGACGCCACGCACGCGCTCTTTCTGATTGATCAGGCGCAGCACACGATCATTGGCGTCATAGAACTGCGTGACATCCGAGGTGTTTTCATACGCGGTGACACTGGCCTGCCACTTGTCCCAGTCGCCACGCCAGCCCAGCTCGTAGCTGTCGACTTTCAGGGCCTGAGCATTGAGATCCTGAATATCGTATTTGCTGTTCACATCACGCAGGAAGCGCTGGATATCCGGCAGGGAAAAGCCCTGGCTGAAGTTGACGAACACATCCTGGTTGTCGGTCAGGTGGTACACCGCACCGAGGTTATACAGCGTGTCATCGTATTTGAGCGTGCCACCGGGCAGTGTCGCGCGGTTGCCGGTCTGGACGATTTCGCCGTATGCGATGCTGTCGGAGACCTTGCTCTCAATCCACTCGCGACGTACGCCACCGCGCAAGGTCCAGTTGTCGATGTCGTAGGACAGCTGGCCAAAGATGGCTTTGGTGGTGGTCTCGATATCTGGGCCCAGTTCGAACGTGGTGCCGGTTTTGGTGTAGGTCAGGCCATTGACCCGGTATTGGTCGCCACGCTGGCGTGAGGTTTCATGGTCGTAGTCCGCGCCCCATACCAGGTTGCCCGTTGCCGGGCCGATGTCCGGCATCTGGGTATCGACCGCTGCACGCAGGCCGTAGACGTCCTGCACGCTGTTGTTGTCTGACACGCCTGCCCGGCCTCGGGACAGGTCTGGGAAGAACAGTGCATCCGCCCGCCGCCAGTAACTTTCGACCTGCAAACCCTGGCCGTAAAAATCCTTGTCGGCGTAGTTGAGGTTGACCGCCTGGTTATGGGTGTAGGGTTGGTCGCCAAGGTCCAGGCCTTTTACGGCGACTGCGTCGCTGGTGATGCGTGGGTTCTTGGTGTAGCGGGTGTCTTGTTCGTCCTTGTAGTCTTGCAGCGACAGGCTGATCTTCTTGTCGTCATCAAGCTCATAGCCGAAGCGACCTTGCAGGTCGTAGGTATCGGTGTCCATGTTGCTGCCCTGGGACGTGTCCTGGGGAATGCGCTTGCCATTACCGTCGAACTGATCGTTGCGCTGTACGGTATTGCCTGAGAGATACCAGTCCACCGGGCCCTTGCGGCCCGTGGCGCTTTGGAACGCCTGGTAAGCGAAACCCTTGTGGCTGAAGTTGTTGCCGGCGGTCATGCCGATCTTGCTGCTGAACGCCAGGTCTTCACCTTGGTTGCGTTTGGTGATGATGTTGATGATGCCGCCCGATGCGCCTGCGCCGTAGACACTGCTGGCGCCAGAGATCACTTCGATACGCTCGATGCTTTCTGGTGCCACGCTGTTGAGCTGGCGGAAGTTATCGCGGGTGGCGTTTTGCGAAACCCCGTCGATCAGGATCAGGGTATTACGCCCGCGAAGCGTCTGGCCGAAGTTGCTCATGCCGCCGCTGGAAGGCGCAATGCCAGGCACCAGTTGGCCGAGGATATCGGCGACCCGACGTCCTGCACCCGTCTGCTGGCGGATTTGCGTTTCATTGATCACCTGCACCGAGCCTGGAATCTGCGCAATGCTGGTTTCGCTGCGCGTGGCCGAAACCACTGTCGCCTGCAGTTGCAGGCTGGTCGGCGTTGCCGGTGTCTGCTCGGTCTGATCGGCCCAGGCAGGGGCGCTTATCGACCCAAGAAGTGGCAGCAGTACTGCCCATTGCGATGTGTTCATGATCATGTCTCAGAGTTATTAAAAGTATTGACAGAAAAATCGGATGTCTCAGGCGCTCGCGCAAATGCACGGATGACTCGGATACTCGCGGCGGCCAGGGCATAGGTCAGTGCCACCAGCCAGAAGCTGTGCGCCAAGCCCACCCACCCCATGCCGATACCGCCCAACAAGGCGCCGCACAGCGCACCGGCTTTGGCGGCGCTATTGCCCATGCCCAGGGCAAAACCCTGCTGGCTGTGCGCTACGGTAGTGGCGATCAGGGTGTAGGCTACGGGCAACAACGCGCCCTGCCACACGCCCCACAGCAGCCGGCTGGCGATGAACCCCACCCATTCACTGGCCAGCGCCGTGCAGGCCAGCGTGAAGGCGCAGGCCCACGTGACCCACTCAATGATGCGCAGGGTATGGGCTGGCTGATGCCGATCGAACAGGCGGCCCCACAACGGCGCGGACAGTGCCAGGGTCAAGGCGCTGGCGCCATAGCTGGCGCCGATCAGCCACGCGGGCGCGTGCAAAACCTGGGCGACATATAAGGCGTAAAACGGTTGCGGCATCATCCTGGCTGCCTGGATCAATACGATGATCCCCAGCATCGCGCCAATCCAGCCTTTGGGGAGTGCGGCAGGCTTGGACGTGCGGGCGGGTCTCGATCGTGGTGAGTCGCTGGGTAAGAACGCGCTGATTATCGCGCACAACAGGCAGACGCCGGTGGCGCTGTAGCACAGCAATGCGAAACCGGATATGTCCATCAGCCAGCCGCCCAACACCGGCCCGGCCAGGGAGCCGACGGCGGTGGCTGATTGCAGCCGGGCAAGAATGTGCCCCCGTCCGCCGTCGCCGCAGCAGGCCAGCGCGTAAGCTTGGGCAGCGGCGATGAAACCAGCCAATGCGCCTTGTACCACACGGATAGCCACCAGCCACCATGGATCAGGCGTAATCGCAGCCAGCGCCTGGCACACCGCCAACGCCAGCAGCGCGCGGATAATCATGAGCTTATGGCCGGTGCGGTCGCCCAGTCTTCCCCACATAGGCGTGAGGATCATCGCCGCCATCATTGGCCCTGCATACACCAGCGAAGACAGCAGGCCGGTGTACTGGGCATTGGCAACGCCCAGCAGCTTCTGGATTTGCAGCGGCCAAAACGGGCCGCTCATTTCCATCGCTCCCATCGACACCAACTGAATCACCACCAGCAGCCGCAGCGCTGTGTTGTTAGTCGGCATTGGCGGCCGCGCTCAACGGGTTAGGCAGGCGCCCGACGATATCGGCATGGCTCTCCAGCAGGCGCATGCGCATGAACGACTTGGCCGGCCACGCGTGCTCCAGCAGTGCTTCGCGCTCGGTGGTCCAGCGCTGTGGATCAACCTGCGTGCGCAGGTCGTCAAAACACTGGCTGACCTGAGCCGACAGTTCATCCCAGAGCAGCGCCTGGGGGATGTCGAAGTGGCGCGCAGCGAGCAGGATGAGCTCGCCCAGATGGCACATGAATACGGTGTGCAGGAGTTTGTCCCGTACGAAACCGGCGTCGTCGTACAGCGTCATCTTCGGGTCGTGCAGTTCAATGTCCAGGCCGTGGGCGTGCAAGGTCTTGCGGTCGATTCGGATATCGCCGAAGTCGCGCAGCAACAGGCGGCTCAATTGTCCGTCTGCGGCCATCACCATGAAGGAATTTTGCTGATGGGCCTCAAAAGCGATGCCATAACGCAAGTACATGCCCAGCAGAGCTGGCACGGTGATCGCTGCGTAGTCATGGAAGAACGCGAGCATGGCCGCCGCGTCATCCTTGCCTTGGCTCAGGCGCACCCACTGACGTAGCAGTGGCTGGCCGTGTTGATCAATGGCAAACAGGCTGCCCACTGGCACGGCCATTTCCCCTGGCTGGAGCTGGCTCTGGGGATTGTCGCGATAGAGCACTGCCAAGTGGCGGGAGTGCTCGTCATTGGCCGGTTGTGGCTGGAAATGCACACCGATCCGTTCGGGAACGATGTTCAGGCGTTGTTGAATCGCAGGCTCGCGTTCCAGGATGCTCAGCAGCAGATGGCTGATCCGTGGGCCCATGCGCGCTGAACGCGGCGAGACGGTGCGCTGTACGCTGGTCAGTCGTAGTGACACGGGCAGCTTGACCATCGGCGCATCGCGACGGCCCTCAGGTAACACGGTCCTGAATGACATGGTGGGGTGGGCGGTAAACGCGACGATATCGGTCAGCACCAGCAGCTTGTCGCCGATTTCGTTGGCGAACAGTTGGGGCAGTTCCTGGCGTGCCTGCCAAGGGTGGGCGGGCAATGGCAGATAATCGCCTGCCTCAAGACCCTGTGCTTGCAGGACTGCGGTCAGTTGCTGTGCCGCTTGCGGGAAGTGCTCGCTCCACCACTGCCAGTAATCGGCGGTACCGACCAACTTTTCGACATGGGCAAATTGGCGATGTAGCGCACACAGCAGCACCGGGAAGCGTGCTTCGAACTCTGGCGAATAGTCGATGACTTGCTCGGTATTCAGGCCCAGCTTGGTCTTGTAGTTGGGGTGCCATGGGTGACCCAATGTTCCCCACTGTTCAAGCACGGAAGTCGGGTTGATAACGCTCGGGCTGTTTTTGAGATGACTCAGCAGGTTGTCTTGATGCACCGGGTCCATGGACGCCTGCAACTTGAGCGTCCATTGCTCATGGAAGGCCAGGCACAAGGTGTCGTTGATGAAGCTGTCGTCGATCTCAACGTTGAGGCGGTTGAGCACTTCCCGGTCGGCAGGCGAATCAAGGCTGGCGTTAAGCAACGTCAACAACTGTGAGGGGAACTGGATTTTCTGTTCGGGCTGGCCTTGGCGCAACAGGATGACTTCGCCGCGCAGGTCCCAGCTTGCCATGCGGCCAGGACGCAAATGTTCGAAACGCAGTCGGGCCTGGCAAGGCAGTGTCAGTGAGCAATGCCCATGTTCGTCATAAATGAGGGTGCTGGGGTCCAGCAGGCTTTCACGAAACAAAGCTTGGATCAGGCGTTGGAAGCTACGTTCGGCGGCGGGTGCCAGCGTTTTGATCAGGGCTTGGAGGCTGATGTGGCTGGCCTGAAATTGCGCGGTGGCAAGTGCTTCGCTCCAGCGTTTCAGTAACGCGTTTTCCGGCTTGCTGCTGTTTCCATGCATCAAATTGATTCCCTGATTCGTGAGCCTGAATGAAAAGCGAACGAATGATATCGAGAATCATTATTTGTGTGTGTTTTTGTTACATTAATTTATGACAAAAAAACCGCGCTCAAAAGGCGCGGTTTCTTGTAGACGGCCCGGCTGCGTGGGCCGGGCGTCAACATGATTTCAGAGCTTCAGGAGCTTTTTGCCTGGCGTTGCAGTTCGAGAGTTTCGAGCTCGTTTTTATAATTATTGGCGTCGCTCTCGTTGTGAAACATGCCGACCAATACGTCTTGCTGATGGACATCCCAGATGTGAATCCCGTGGCCTACGGCTTCATGGGACATATGTTCATCGTCGCGTTCAGTTACTTTTACAGTCATCTGCTTGCTCCAATCTCTGGTTGATCTGCGGCAAGTCGTCGCAGGCCTCTGTTATATGATTTGTTAGCTTGCTAAGTAAACTGATTTTGCGCGCAATAATTCATTGCAGGAAGCGCAACAATGCTGGAGGCCGCGTAAACCGAGGCATTACGTCGCCATGGCAGAGGCTTTATGACAAAAGTTTCATGTTCGGGGCGGCCAGGTTGACCTCGGCACCGCCATCGCAGGCAAGCCAGCTCCCACCTTGAAATGCATTCCCCTGTGGAAGCTGGCTTACCTGCGAAGACGGCCTCACAGTCGACGCCTATCTACCTGATACCCCACGATCCAACTGTGGGAGCGGGCTTGCTCGCGAAGGCGGCCTGGCAGGCGACACTGTTATACCGAGTACATATCCATTCCTGCGGTAACGGCCACTTAGGGTTCCGCCCTGACGGCCAGCCCTTTCAAGGTCTTTTCGTTTTGGCAGCCTTGATTACCCTGTCCGTTGAAACATGCGCATTCACCGCCTTGCCTTGCACCCATGTCTTGGGTTTAGGCACCTTGGGGCCGCGGGGGCTTTTCGCAACTTGTTTGGGTTGGATGTTTCTGGCCAGCTCCAACAAACGCTGGGCCAACTTTTCCACAGGGATGGCGGGAAGATATTCCGAGGGCAGTGCAATCTGCATTCCCTCATAACCACTCCTGACCTGGACCGCCAAGTGATAGATCGAGGCTTCCCAGCCATCAGGCTGGGTCTCCCGATGGGCTTGCTCCACGCTTCGCTTGAGTACGGCCAGGACGTTGTAGGCCAACACTGCCGTAGTGAACCCGAGCAAGGCGGCCTTTGGGCTGCCGAGAGTTTCGATTTCACTTTCCAGGATCGCTTCCAGTCGCTGGAACATACCTTCAATGCTCCAGCGGCGGCGATAGAGTTGCGCGATCTGCTCAGCGCTGACGCTTTCAGGCAGGTTGCTCCAGAACATCAAGCTGCTGTCACCCGAGTCTGTTGGCGAATGAAGCGTCAGTTCGACGCGCCGACATTGGTAACCGCCTCTGACCTGGATGATCTGCTCACGCACAGAGCCTGTTTCCACAGGCACGGGTTCTTGCCACTCACCCTCTTGAATCAGGCGTGGATGTTTGGCTTGCTGGCGAATGACAAAGGACGTCTGGACCTGCTCACAAGCTTCCATTACCGGAAGCGTGCAGTAGAGTCGGTCAGCCAGCCACACCTGGCCAGGTTCAGCATTAGCCAACAGAGGCAACACGCAAACACGCTCGCTGGCGTAGGCATCCTCACATGCCTGAAGGTCGATAACCTGATCGAGATCGGGATCGTAGACCACTACCGAAAAACCGGGACGAGCCGCACCTCGCTCCTGGCGTAAAGCCCCCAGACGCTTCTCAGTGGATGCCAGGTGATTGCCGTCTACCACGCGAACCTGCCAGTCCGGCAGCATCGTCGTGCAGCCCAGTTCTTTGATGGTTGGAGTCAGTCGTTGCGCACTACCGGTGACCAGAGCGCGCAATAGCGCGGGTTCAGTACGACTGATCTTGTCGTAAAGCGCCGCCAAGCTGACAGGGAGATCTTCCAGTTGCCGCGCGGCGGCGTGCAGGGATGGCTTCAAACCCAATGAAACAAGGGACATCAGCTTGATTATGGTCGAGAACAGTAGTTCACGAGAATACTGCCGTTGCCGATGTTCTTCGAAGACCTGATCGACCCACTCAGGGGCAATAGCTTGTTCCAGCGCCAATTTGGCCATGACGCTGGCAGGTGCTTTTTTCTCGAAACGCGCTAGAACATCGGCCCACATCGTTTGGGATCCCTGAATGAAATTTCAGGGGATTTTACCGAAGACCTTGAAAGGGATGGCCCTGACGGCGGCTCACTTTTGAAAAGCCGGAATGCCGGCCCAGTCAAAAGTAAGCAAAACGCTCTTGCCCCACCACTCGGCACCTCGCTTAGGCTCGGTGTGCCCGAACACAGGCTTGAATCCGTGGGCCGCCGCCACGCGCCATCCATGGCGCGGGGCGGCTAACCCGGCGTCCTGCCGGGTTACCCACGAATTCAAGCCTGCGTTCGGCCAGCGTGGTTTAACGGGGCGCCTGAGATCAAGAGCAAGATCAAGAGCGACTCGCTCCGCATCGTGGTTACCGTCTGCTGCTACAGCCCAAAAGTTGTGTAGATACCTATGCTGCGATAGCGGTAGTGGCCGCGCCTAAAATTGCAGGCAAAAAAAAGCCCCGCATTCAGCGAGGCTCTTTTCCGGTGCATCAGCAATCAGCTGCCTTTGACGGCCTTACCGTCAACGGTGCCATCCTGCAGCATGATGTTGTATTCCTTGCCATCGGTCTCAACCTGACGCAGGGCAACCAGGATGCCGCCCTGGTTCTTGGCAAACCACATCTGGGTGATGCGCTTGCTCTGCGACGGGTCGCGCACGCGCTCGACCTTGATCGCGTCGATCGAACCGACTTTGGTCTGGACCTTTTCCGAGCCGATCACGCGGAAGTCGTAGGTATCGGTATCGGTACCCTCAACCACGCGGTAGCTCATGCTCTTTTTGCCCGCAGCCACATCACGCTGCAGGGCGAGTTGATAGGTGGACTTGTCGAGCATGCCGCTTTCGAGCGTGACATTGACCGGGTCTTTGTTTTCAAAGCCGGTGACTTTCTTGGCGCTCTGGTCAAAATCCAGGTTGATCTTCTTCGCCTTGCCCAGGCCGCCGCGTTCGAAGCTGTAGCTCTTGGGTTGCAGGGTGTCCTTGTCGAACAGGATCACGCTGGTTTCGGTCAGGCTGGCAATCATCATCGAGGCCTTGAAATTCAAGGTCCAGGTACCGTCGCCATTCTTGGCCAGGCTGCGTTCAGCCGAACCGCTCATGGGCAGTTGTTTCCAGTCGGCGGTGTAGCTGACGGAGAAGGGGTGAAGGTCTGCCGCTTGTACGGCAGGCAAAGCGAACAGCGCAAAAGCGAAAAGCAGGGCGCGACGCATAAAATCTCCTAGGTTCGAATCAAGTGGCCGCTGGCCGCGAGTAACTGGCCGTCCAATAATGCACCCTGGTCGCCAAGAATCAACCGTCCTTCGGCAAACCAGCGAACAGCCAGTGGGTAAATCCTGTGTTCCTGGGTATGAACCCGTTGCGCAAGCGTCTGCGCCGAGTCGCCTGACTCTACCGGAACCACTGCCTGTACGACCAGAGGCCCGCCATCGAGTTCCTCGGTCACAAAGTGCACGCTGCAGCCATGCTCACTGTCGCCGGCGTCGAGGGCGCGCTGGTGGGTGTGCATGCCTTTGTACTTTGGCAGCAGGGAAGGGTGGATATTGAGCAGGCGCCCTTCGTAGTGCCGGACGAAATCTGCGCTGAGAATGCGCATGAAGCCGGCAAGGACCACGAGTTTGGGCTTGAAGGCGTCGATCAGTTCGATCAAGGCGCTGTCGAAGGCCTCGCGACCGTCGAACGCCTTGTGATCCAGGGAGCGAGTATCGATACCCGCGTCACGGGCGCGTTGCAGGCCGTAGGCGTCGCTGCGGTTGGAAATCACCGCAGCGATGCGCACCGGGCTGTCGCCGGTGCGCGTGCTGTCGATCAGGGCCTGCAAGTTACTGCCGGTGCCGGAAAGCAGCACCACGACATCACAGGTCTGGGGCATCAGTGAGCCTTGAGGTTCTTCAGTTCAACCTGGGCTGCGCCTTCGGCAGCAGTGGCGATCTGGCCAATGACCCAAGGTTGCTCGCCGGCTTCACGCAGCACGTTCAGCGCGGTTTCAACGTGTTCCTGCGCAACGCAGATCACCATGCCCACGCCGCAGTTCAGCACGCGGTGCATTTCGGTTTCGTTGACGTTGCCTTTCTCTTGCAGCCAATCGAAGACTGCCGGGCGCTGCCAGCTGGCTACGTCGACAATCGCCTGGGCGCCTTTTGGCAGGACGCGCGGGATGTTGTCCAGCAGGCCGCCACCGGTGATGTGGGCCATGGCCTTGACGGCGCCGGTGTCCTTGATCAGCTTGAGCAGTGGCTTGACGTAGATGCGGGTCGGCGCCATCAGCAGGTCTGTCAGTGGCTTGCCGTCGAGCTGGATGTTCTCGATGTCGGCGCCGGACACTTCGATGATCTTGCGGATCAGCGAGTAACCGTTGGAGTGCGGGCCGGACGATGGCAAGGCGAGCAGGGCGTCACCAGCGGCTACTTTGGAGCCGTCGATGATCTCGGCTTTTTCCACCACGCCCACGCAGAAGCCGGCCAGGTCGTAGTCTTCGCCTTCGTACATGCCTGGCATTTCAGCGGTTTCACCGCCCACCAGGGAGCAACCCGACAGTTCGCAGCCAGCGCCGATGCCGGTCACAACCTGGGTAGCGGTCTCGACATTGAGCTTGCCGGTGGCGTAGTAGTCGAGGAAGAACAGCGGCTCGGCGCCGCACACCACCAGGTCGTTGACGCACATGGCGACCAGGTCGATGCCGATGCTGTCGTGCTTGTTCAGGTTCAGGGCCAGGCGCAGCTTGGTGCCCACGCCGTCGGTGCCGGACACCAATACAGGCTGCTTGTAGCCGGCCGGGATTTCGCAGAGGGCGCCAAAACCGCCCAGGCCACCCATGACTTCAGGGCGCGCAGTGCGCTTGGCGACGCTCTTGATGCGTTCGACCAATGCTTCACCGGCGTCGATGTCTACACCGGCGTCCTTGTAGCTCAGGGAGGGTTGCTTGCTCATGATCCAGGCCTTTAGGGGGGATTTCTGGGTAACGACCGGGCGGGCGGGGGCTTTTGGAAAGGGCCCTGCCGTTGACGGTCTGCGAAGGCGCGCGATTTTATCAGGCTTGAGGGGCAGCGGCCATCCTCGGGCCGACGGGCAGGGCATATGAGCTCAAAAAAATGCAAATCGGGCCGGTAATCGTGCGTATTAAGGTATAGCCTTGAGCTCGCTAGCGTTATGACAGTATGAAAACTTACCGGGACCCTGTGAATGTTTTACCGGTCGCTGTGTCACAGCCTTGCCAAACCGAGATCACGCGGTCTGTTCCAACCGCTAAATTTGTCGTTCGGGAATCTTCCATGCGTCTGTGTAAATTCTTTTTTGTAGGCTGCTTGTCGTTGGTCAGCCTGGCGAGTCATGCCGAAACCCTCAATGGCCTCTATCAAGTACTTGAACCGGTCAGCAGCCAGTCGCCCCAAGAGCGCGACCAGGCCACACAGCGTGCCGTGCAGACCCTGGTGATCCGCCTGACCGGCGACGCCAAGGCCGCCGATGGCCCGGGCCTGGCGGCGATCCGCAAAGATCCGCAACAAATCATCAGCCAGTACGGCTACGACGCCGGCCCGCCGGAAAGCTTGCAAGTGGACTTCGACCCGGTCAGCACCGACCGCGCCTTGCGTGATGCGGGCCTGTCGATCTGGGGCAGCAACCGGCCGTCGATCCTGGGTTGGTGGTTGAACGATTCAACCGAAGGCAGCAGCCTGGTCGGCGATGGCCAGGCCGTGGCCCAGGCCCTGCGCCGGGCCGCGCAACACCGGGGTCTGCCGCTGCGCTTGCCGCTGGGAGACCTGGATGAACAGGTAGTCGCCACCGCGCCGAATCTTGAAAGCCCGGACGCCACGCCTTTGCGTGCAGCGTCCGAGCGCTACGGTGCCGATGCGTTGCTGGCGGTGCATGCGCGTCAGGAAGGCAGTCAATGGCAGGCCAAATGGCGCTTGTGGCTGGGCGACAAGGCTGAGGAGGGCACCGCCCAAGGCGCTGACACTGCCGCGCTCGCCGATGCTGTCTTGCTGGCGGTCAGCCAAAAGCTGGCCCCGCGTTTTGCGGTCAAACCTGGGGTGAGCACTGAGCAACTGCTTGAGGTGCAAGGCATGAACCTGGAGCGCTACGCCGCCCTGGGTCGCTTGCTCGAGCCCTTTGGCGGCCAGCCGCAGTTAGTGGATGGCAACCGGATTGTGTATCGCGTCAATGGCAGCGCCGAACAACTGCGCACCCAATTGAGCCTGGCCAAGCTGCAGGAAATTCCTGCTGGCGAAGCCTTGGCCCAGCCCGTCGTGGTCGATGGCGCGCAACCGGCTGCTGCACCTGAGCCTCAGGCGCAACTGCGTTTTCGTTGGTAAACGGTGTTCCTCCTTCTATATAGAAGAAGGGCGTAGATAACAGATGGAGTGGTATATGGCGGATACGCGTCGTTGGGTGTGGCTTGGCGGGATTGTCCTGCTGTGCGTTTTTGTGTTCTTGCTGCATTCGATCCTGACGCCGTTCCTGGTAGCGCTACTGCTCGCCTACCTGTTCGATCCGGTGGTGGATCGCCTGGAAAAAGTCGGCATGTCGCGCACCTGGGGCGTGATCACGGTGTTTGCGCTGTTCACGTTGATCATCACGGCGCTGGTGTTGATATTGGTGCCGATGTTGGCCAAGCAGCTGTTTCGCCTTTATGAACTGGCGCCGCAGATGCTCGACTGGTTGCAGCACACGGCAATGCCGTGGGCCCAGTCCAAGTTCGGGCTGGCAGATGGCTTCTGGAAGTTCGACAAGGTCAAGGCGGCCATCAGCGAACATATGGACAAGACCACCGACATCGTTACGGTGGTGCTCAGCCAAGCGACCGCTTCCAGCCTGGCGCTGATCGGCTGGTTGACCAACCTGGTGCTGATCCCGGTGGTGGCGTTCTACCTGCTGCGAGACTGGGACATCATGATGGCCAAGATCCGCAGCCTGCTGCCCCGTGATCGTGAAGAACGCGTGGTTTCCCTGGCGGCGGAGTGTCATGAGGTGCTGGGTGCGTTCGTGCGCGGGCAGTTGCTGGTGATGCTGGCCCTGGGCGTGATTTACGCTGCCGGCCTGATGGCGATCGGCCTTGAGCTGGGGCTGTTGATCGGCTTGATTGCGGGCCTCGCGGCCATCGTGCCCTACATGGGCTTTGTGATTGGCATCGGTGCGGCGCTGGTGGCCGGGCTGTTCCAGTTCGGCGGCGACCTGTACCCGATGCTGGGGATTGTCGCAGTGTTCATGGTGGGCCAGGCCTTGGAAGGTATGGTGCTGACGCCACTGCTGGTGGGCGATCGAATCGGCCTGCACCCGGTGGCAGTAATCTTTGCGATCCTGGCGGGTGGCGAGCTGTTCGGCTTTACCGGCATCCTGTTGGCGCTGCCGGTGGCGGCGGTGATCATGGTGCTGGTGCGCCATGTGCACGACCTGTACAAGGATTCAGACGTTTACACAGGAGTGGATGAGCCCGAGTTGTAATCGCAATGTCACAAACCCGGCCCTGGCCGGGTTTGTTGTTATTGGCGCCGGGGGCGTCAAACAAATTCGCGTAAACCTGCGAGTTAACGCAAACCTTTGATTTTGCTTGTGGTCTGCTGCATTGTGCGCCCGGCGTCACGGGTATAAACTTTGCAAACTTTACACAGAGGCCACTAACGGTTCGATGGGAGCCGTTCAGTCAGCATGAAACCGATTCAGCTGCCCCTAGGTGTGCGTCTGCGTGATGACGCTACCTTTATCAACTACTACCCAGGCGCCAATGCCGCTGCACTCGGCTATGTCGAGCGGCTCTGCGAAGCCGACGCCGGGTGGACTGAAAGCCTGATCTATCTGTGGGGCAAGCATGGCGTGGGGCGTACCCACCTGCTGCAGGCCGCGTGCCTGCGTTTCGAACAGATGGGCGAACCGGCGGTGTACCTGCCCCTGGCAGAGTTGATGGACCGCGGCATCGGCATCTTCGATAACCTTGAGCAATACGAACTGGTGTGTCTCGACGACTTGCAGGCAGTGGCCGGCAAGGCGGAGTGGGAAGAGGCGCTGTTTCATTTGTTCAACCGCCTGCGCGACAGCGGCCGACGTCTGCTGATTGCGGCCTCTACCTCGCCCCGCGAGCTGCCGGTGAAGTTGGCCGACCTCAAGTCGCGGCTGACCCTGGCGCTGATCTTCCAGATGCGCCCGTTGTCCGACGAGGACAAGCTGCGTGCGCTGCAACTGCGTGCTTCCCGCCGTGGCCTGCACCTGACCGACGAAGTCGGGCACTTTATTCTCACCCGTGGTACCCGGAGCATGAGCGCGCTGTTCGATTTGCTTGAACAGCTCGACCAAGCTTCTTTGCAGGCGCAAAGAAAATTGACGATCCCTTTTCTGAAAGAGACCTTGGGTTGGTAAGGCCTTGATTTTCCATATGTCGGCATTTTCAAGGCGTCAGAAAACCTGCGTTTGAGCCTTAAGGGCTACGCAACTGAAGCAAAAAATGGAATCACGGCTTAGATGTCATGGTCGAAACCGGAAGTCACATAGATCACGATTGAATTTGCAAATCGATGTGATAGAGGGCATAGTCTCGGCTTCTTTACACATCAGCCACGGTCGTGCCCATGCTAAATCGCTTCGCACCCCTCGTGCCTCTCGCACTCGTTACCCTGTTGTTTGGTTGTGCCTCCCACCCTCAGCAGGTGGCAGAACAGCAAAAACCACAGGTTCATAATCAGGCAAAGTTCGTTGCTGCACAGTCTGCTTCTGTTTATGAAGAAGAGGTGGCAACCGAAAAAGAACTCGCCGAGTTCTCCGACAGCAAGCCTTACCAACTGCCACTTCTGGCCGACAGCATCCTTGAGCGCGGCATGTCCTTGATCGGTACCCGTTACCGTTTTGGCGGCACCTCGGAAGCCGGTTTTGATTGCAGCGGGTTCATTGGCTACCTGTTTCGTGAAGAAGCCGGTATGAACCTGCCGCGCTCCACGCGCGAGATGATCAACGTGAATGCACCGTTGGTCGCACGAAACAACCTCAAGCCCGGTGATCTGCTTTTCTTTAGTACCAGTGGCCGCGGTCGTGTCAGCCACGCCGGTATCTACCTGGGCGATAACCAGTTTATTCACTCCAGCAGCCGCCGCAGTGGTGGTGTTCGGGTCGATAACCTGGGTGACAGCTATTGGAGCAAAACCTTCATCGAAGCCAAGCGCGCACTCGCCATGGCCCCGACGACGGTTACCGCTAGTAAGTAAAGTTAAAGTGATACTTGAAGTTTGACGTGTAAGCGCTAGAATCCCTGGACATTGTTGTCATCCGTTCGCGCGAGCTTTGCTTGCGCGTTCTGGTTTTCAACGTTCGGCAGCGAAAGCCGCATCCAGACCAGGATTGTTCTGCACATGTCGACCTCGGCCCGCCTGATGCTTGTTGTTTGCGCCGCGCTGCTCAGCGCCTGCGCCAGTCGCACACCGCCGCCCGCGCCCGTCGCGGTCAAGCCTAAGCCGGTGTTCAACTATGCCACCCAGAATTTCTCGCCGGCTGCCGAAGACGTGCTCTTTCGTGCGCTAGGCCTGGTCGGCACGCCTTATCGCTGGGGCGGCAACACACCGGACTCGGGTTTTGATTGCAGCGGCCTGATCGGCTTTGTATTCCGCGACGCTGCCGGCATCTCATTGCCGCGCACCACCCGTGAATTGATCGTGATGCGTGCCCAGGACGTCAGCGAACAAAACCTGCAAACCGGCGACTTGCTGTTCTTCGCCACCGGTGGTGGTTCGCGGGTCAGCCATGCGGGCATTTATGTGGGGGAGGGGCGCTTCGTACACGCGCCGCAAACCGGCGGTACGGTGAAGCTGGATACGCTATCCAAAGCGTATTGGCAGAATGCCTATCTGAGTGCCAAGCGGGTGCTGCCGGGGAACCTGGCGCGTAATCCCTGAATCAGTAAAACTCAAAATGTGGGAGCGGGCTTGCCCGCGAATGCAGTGTGTCAGTCAACGGGTTAGTTGGCTGGGCCACCGTAATCGCGGGCAAGCCCGCTCCCACATTGGTGTGTGGCGATCTACTTAGCAGCCGACACTCGCCAAACCTTATTGCCCACATCATCGGCCACCAGCAAATCCCCCAGCTGATCAATCACCACGCCAACCGGCCGGCCCATGGCTTTCTCATCACTATCAAGAAACCCCGTCAGCACATCCACCGGTTGCCCTTTCGGCTGGCCCCCTTCGAACGGCACGAAAATCACCTTGTAGCCACTGTGCGGCTTGCGGTTCCAGGAACCATGCTGGCCGATAAATGCGCCGTTTACGAAGGGGGCGGGGAGTTTGCTGCCCTTGGCGAAGGTCAGCCCCAGCGACGCAGTATGAGGGCCTACCGCATAGTCGGGAGCGATGGCCTTGGCGACCATGTCCAGGTTCTGCGGGGTGACACGTACGTCCACATGCTGGCCGTAATAGCTGAACGGCCAGCCATAGAAGCCGCCATCCTTGACCGAGGTGATGTAGTCCGGCACCAGGTCACTGCCAATCTCATCGCGTTCGTTGACTGCCGTCCACAGCTTGCCGCTCTGTGGCTCCCACGCCATGCCGTTGGGGTTGCGCAGGCCAGAAGCAAAAATGCGGTGCTGGCCGCTGGCGCGGTCGACTTCCCAAATGGCGGCGCGACCCTGTTCGGCTTCCAGGCCGTTTTCGCCGACGTTGCTGTTGGAGCCGACGCTCACGTACAGCTTGCTGCCGTCCTGGCTGGCCACTACGTTTTTGGTCCAGTGGTGGTTCAAAGGGCCACCGGGTAAATCCACCACCTTGGTGCCGGGGGAGGTGATCGCGGTTTCACCCGGCTGATAGGCGAAGCGCAGCAATTTATCCGAATCGGCCACATAGAGGTCGTTACCCACCAGGGTCATGCCAAACGGCGAATTGAGGTTTTCCAGGAACACCGTGCGAGTTTCTGCCACGCCATCATGGTCGGCATCGCGCAGCAAGGTAATGCGGTTCGGGCTCGGCACGCCGGCGCCAGCGCGGTCCATGACTTTTTCCATCACCCAGCCGCGTAGGCCTTTGGTATCGTCCGGCTTGGGCGGTGCATTGGTCTCGGCCACCAGTACATCGCCGTTGGGCAATACGTAGAGCCAGCGCGGGTGATCCAGGCCTTCGGCAAACGCGGCCACCTGGGTGCCGGCGGCGGCGACGGGCTTGGCGCCTTCGGGCCAGCCGATGGCCGGGGCGATATTGACAGTGGGGATCAGCGTCTTGTTCGGCTCCGGCAGCCGGGGCGAGGGCCCGGTGCCGTCGGCGACCTGCAGGGTCGAGCTTTCGCCGCACGCAGCGAGGCTGCCGGCGAACATGATCATTAGGGCGAGTCGGGTTTTAGGCATGGTTTTCTCCTTGATACCTGTAGGGGTAGAGAAGCACGAACGGCGGATGGTTCAAGTACAAGGCCAGCTTTAATTGACGCTCCACCCCCAACCCACTAACCTTCGCGGCTTGTTCCAGGTGCTCTGTGGCGTACGCGTCGACGGAGTGAAACAGGGAAGCCGGTGAGTGAGCGCACTTGTACACAGTGCTGCCGCGATTCCGGCGCTGCCCCCGCAACGGTAAATGAGTCAAGACGGTGCTGTTTGCCACTGTATCGCGTGCGATATGGGAAGGCGCACCCTCGGCTGCTTGCTATCAAAAGCGCCACTCATGAGCCCGGAGACCGGCCTGGATCATCCAACAGCATCACGGTGGGCGATGCTTGGCTGTCTGTTTTTTTCTTTTTCCTGCCCGCCGTTTTTGTCCAGCCCCAACGGAGAGCTGCCATGACTGATTCCCCCGAACGCGACGAACGCCACCTGGCGCGCATGCTGCGCAAAAAAGCCGTGATTGACGAGCGCATCGCCAATTCCCCCAACGAATGTGGCCTGCTGCTGGTGTTGACCGGCAATGGCAAAGGCAAGAGCAGTTCGGCGTTCGGCATGCTGGCCCGAGCCATGGGCCATGGCATGCAATGCGGTGTGGTGCAGTTCATCAAGGGGCGTAACAGCACCGGCGAAGAATTGTTCTTCCGCCGCTTCCCCGAGCAGGTGCGCTTTCATGTGATGGGCGAAGGCTTCACCTGGGAAACCCAGGACCGCCAGCGCGATATCGCCGCCGCCGAAGCGGCTTGGGCGGTATCTCGGGCCATGTTGAATGACCCCTCCATCGGCTTGGTGGTGCTGGACGAACTGAACATCGCCCTCAAGCACGGTTACCTCGACCTGGACCAGGTACTCAGCGACCTGCAAGCCCGCCCGCCCATGCAGCATGTGGTAGTCACCGGCCGTGGCGCCAAGCCTGAGCTGATCGAAATGGGCGACACCGTCACCGAAATGGGCATGCTCAAGCACGCGTTCCAGGCCGGTATCAAGGCACAAAAAGGCGTCGAACTTTGAATCAGCCCCGTCATTGCCCGGCCGTATTGATCGCCGCTCCGGCGTCCGGCCAGGGCAAAACCACGGTCACCGCCGCGCTGGCGCGTTTGCACCGCAACCTGGGGCGCAAGGTGCGCGTGTTCAAATGCGGGCCGGACTTTCTCGACCCGATGATCCACGAGCGTGCCAGTGGCGCGCCGGTGTACCAGTTGGACATGTGGATGGTGGGCGAGCAGGAAAGTCGCCGTCTGCTCTGGGAGGCGGCGGGGGAGGCCGACCTGATTCTCATCGAAGGCGTGATGGGCCTGTTCGACGGCACGCCTTCCAGCGCTGACCTGGCGCGGCACTTCGGTGTACCGGTGCTGGGCGTGATCGATGGCACCGCCATGGCCCAGACGTTCGGCGCTTTGGCCCTGGGGCTGGCGCGCTATCAACCCGACCTGCCGTTCGCCGGCGTGCTGGCCAACCGCGTCGGCACGTTGCGCCATGCGCAATTGCTCGAAGGCAGCCTCACCGAGGGCTTGCGTTGGTACGGTGCATTGTCCCGCGAGACCGGCATCGAACTGCCCAGCCGTCATCTGGGCCTGGTGCAAGCCAGCGAATTGAACGACCTAGACGTGCGCCTGGACGCCGCCGCCCAGGCGTTGGGCAGCAGTTGCGAAGTGGCCCTGCCGCCGCCGGTGACCTTTGCCGCGCCCGAGGTGATCGAAGCCGAACCTTTGCTGGCCGGTGTGCGTATTGCCGTGGCCCGTGACGAAGCCTTTGCCTTTACCTACGGCGCCAGCCTGGATCTGTTGCGGGCAATGGGCGCCGAGCTGAAGTTCTTCTCACCGATCCATGATCGCCAGCTGCCTGAAGCTGACAGCCTCTATCTGCCCGGTGGGTATCCAGAATTGCACCACCAGGCATTGTCGGCCAATACCGCGATGCTGGACGCCATTCGTGCTCATCACGCCGCTGGTAAACCGCTGCTCGCCGAATGCGGTGGCATGCTCTATCTGCTCGACTCCTTGACCGATGTGGAGGGTACACGCGCCGAACTGGTTGGCTTGTTGCAAGGCGATGCGGTGATGCAGAAGAAACTCGCGGCCCTTGCACTGCAAAGCGTTGAACTGCCGGAGGGGACGTTGCGTGGGCATACCTATCACCATTCCCTGACCAGTACCGAATGGGCGCCGATTGCCCGTGGCCTGAGCCCTAACGGCGGGCGCGGGGCTGAAGCGGTCTATCGCCAAGGTCGATTGACAGCCTCCTACGTACACTTTTATTTTCCGTCGAATCCTGGCGCGGTGGCCGCGTTGTTTGCGCCCGCTCCCACAGGGGAATGCATTTCAAATGTGGGAGCGGGCTTGCTCGCGAAGAGGCCATGACTGACAACGCATTCCCCCAAGCCGACCGCGAAGCCGTCTACCGCGCCATCGCCGAACGCCGCGACATGCGCCACTTCAGCGGCGGCAGTGTCGCGCCTGAACTGCTGCAACGCCTGCTCCACGCCGCGCACCAGGCGCCCAGCGTCGGCCTGATGCAGCCGTGGCGTTTTATCCGCATCAGCGACCGCCCGTTGCGCAGCCAGATTCAACAGTTGGTAGAAGAAGAACGCGTGCGCACTGCCGAAGCGTTGGGCGAGCGCTCCGATGCGTTCATGAAGCTCAAGGTCGAAGGCATCAACGACTGCGCCGAGGTATTGGTCGCCGCTTTGATGGACGACCGCGAGCGCCACATCTTCGGGCGCCGTACCTTGCCGGAAATGGACATGGCCTCGCTCTCTTGCGCGATCCAGAACCTGTGGCTGGCGGCGCGCGTGGAAGGGTTGGGCATGGGCTGGGTTTCGCTGTTCGACCCCCAGGCCCTGGCCGAGCTGCTGGGCTTGCCGCCCGGCGCAAAACCGCTGGCAGTGTTGTGCCTGGGGCCAGTGGCCGAGTTTTACCCGGCACCGATGTTGCAGCTAGAAGGCTGGGCCGAGCCGCGACCGCTAAGTGACATGCTGTATGAAAACACGTGGGGAGTGAGTCAATGAGTGTGGCCTTGCTGTGTGTGGCTGCGGTGGCGCTGGATGCGCTGCTGGGTGAGCCCAGGCGCTGGCATCCGCTGGTGGCATTCGGCAATTTCGCCGGGCGCATCGAGCAACGTTTCAATAGCGGTGGGCGTGGCTGGCGCAGCCATGGCGTGACCGCGTGGTTTATCGCCGTGGTGCCGCTGACCCTGCTGGCCACCGCGTTGTCGTGGGCGCCCTATATTGGCTGGCTGCTGGAGATTATGGCGTTGTACTGCGCCCTGGGCATGCGCAGCCTGGGTGAGCACGTCACCCCAGTGGCCCAGGCCCTGCGCCGTGATGACCTGGACGAAGCGCGTACGCGTGTGAGTTACCTGGTCAGCCGCCAGACCAGCGAACTGGACCACACTGAAGTCGCCCGCGCGGCCACCGAATCGGTGCTGGAGAACGGCAGCGATGCGGTATTCGCTGCGTTGTTCTGGTTCGTGGTGGCCGGTGTGCCAGGCGTGGTCCTCTATCGCCTCAGCAACACCCTGGACGCCATGTGGGGCTATCGCAATGAGCGCTTTGAGCGTTTCGGCTGGGCAGCCGCCAGAATCGATGATGTGCTCAACTATATTCCTGCGCGTTTGGTGGCCTTAACCTACGCGCTATTGGGTAAAACCCGCCTGGCGCTCAAATGCTGGCGCACCCAGGGCTCGACCTGGGACAGCCCCAACGCCGGCCCGGTGATGGCGGCAGGGGCCGGAGCCTTGGGTGTGGAACTCGGCGGCGCGGCGATTTATCACGGCGAGGTGCATCAGCGCCCGCCATTGGGCGAAGGCCCGCCGGCCGACGCCGATTCCATTGATCGCGGCTGGCAACTGGTGCAGCGCGGCGTATGGTTGTGGCTGCTGGTCCTGTGCGTGGGGGCGCAAATCTATGCTTGAACATGGTGGTCGGCTGCGTAAGGCCGCGATTGAGTACGGCATTGCCGAAGCGGATTGGCTCGACCTTTCCAGCGGCCTGGCGCCCTGGCCGTGGCCGATTCCCGAGATTCCCTTGCGTGCCTGGGCGCGTTTGCCGGAAACCGATGACGGTTTGGAGAAGGCTGCCAGCGAGTATTACGGCGCCGGCCCGTTGCTGCCGGTGCCGGGCTCCCAGGCAGCGATCCAACTGCTGCCGCGCCTGCGTCGTTCCGGCAAGGTCGGCGTGCTTTCGCCCTGTTACGCCGAGCACGCCGAAGCCTGGCGCCGCGCCGGTTATGTGGTGCGCGAAGTGCAGGAGCAGGAAGTCGACTTCTTTCTCGACAGCCTCGACGTGCTGGTGGTGGTCAACCCCAACAACCCCACGGGATTGAGCTTGAGCCCACAGCGCCTGCTGGACTGGCATGCGCGGCTGGCCCAACGCGGTGGCTGGCTGGTGGTGGACGAGGCGTTCATTGACGTAACCCCGGACTTGAGCCTGGCCAGGCATGCCGACCAGGTCGGCTTGATCGTGCTGCGCTCATTCGGCAAGTTTTTCGGCCTGGCCGGTGTGCGCCTGGGCTTCGTGCTGGCCGAGCGCAAGTTGCTCAAGCTGTTGGCCGAACAAGTCGGGCCCTGGGCCGTCAGCGGGCCGACGCGGGTGCTGGGCCAAGTGTGCCTGCGCGATACCGCCGGGCATGCGCGCCAGCGCAGTCGTTGCATCGAAGCCGGCCAGCGTCTGTTCGAGTTGCTTGAGCGCCGCGGCCTTCAACCCCACGGCGGCTGCGCATTGTTCCAGTGGTTGATTACCCCCCACGCTGAACGGCTGTACGAATTCATGGCCCAGCGCGGCATCCTGCTGCGCCTGTTTGTGCACAACAGCAGCGTGCGCTTCGGCCTGCCCGACACCGACGCCGACTGGCTGCGCCTTGACGAAGCCCTGGCCGCCTACAAGGACGCCACATGAGCACGTTGATGGTGCAGGGCACCACCTCTGACGCCGGCAAAAGCACCCTGGTGACCGCGCTGTGTCGCTGGCTGGTACGCCAGGGCATCGCAGTGGCACCGTTCAAACCGCAGAACATGGCGCTCAACAGCGCAGTGACCGCCGAAGGCGGCGAGATCGGCCGCGCCCAGGCGGTGCAGGCCCAGGCTGCCAACCTGGCGCCCCACACTGACATGAACCCGGTGTTGCTCAAACCCAACAGCGACACCGGTTCCCAGGTGATCATCCATGGCCGTGCCGTTACCAGCATGAATGCCGTGGCGTACCACGACTACAAAGCCATTGCGATGCAAGCCGTGCTGGCCTCCCACACGCGTTTGAGCCAGGCCTACCCGGTGGTGATGGTCGAAGGCGCGGGCTCACCGGCCGAGATCAACCTGCGCGCTAATGACATCGCCAACATGGGCTTCGCCGAAGCGGTGGACTGCCCGGTGCTGTTGATCGCAGACATCAATCGCGGCGGCGTGTTCGCCCATCTGGTTGGCACCCTGGAACTGCTGTCACCCAGTGAGCAGGCGCGGGTCAAGGGCTTCATCATCAACCGTTTTCGCGGTGATATCGCGTTGCTGCAACCCGGGCTGGATTGGCTCGAAGCGCGCACCGGCAAACCGGTGATCGGCGTGCTGCCCTACGTGATGGACCTGCACCTGGAGGCGGAAGACGGCATCGACCAACGCCAGATCGACAAGGCCGCCCAAGTGCTCAAGGTAGTGGTGCCGGTGCTGCCGCGCATCAGCAACCATACCGACTTCGACCCGCTGCGCTTGCATCCCCAGGTGGACTTGCAGTTCGTCGGGCCGGGCCAGTCGATACCGGCTGCTGACCTGATCATCCTGCCGGGCTCGAAAAGCGTGCGCAGTGACCTGGCCTACCTGCGTGCCAATGGCTGGGACACCGCCGTGGCGCGGCACCTGCGTTATGGCGGCAAGGTACTGGGGATCTGCGGCGGCTTGCAGATGCTCGGCGAGCAAGTCCATGACCCGCTGGGCCTGGAAGGGCTTGCGGGCTCCAGCGACGGCCTCGGGTTACTGGCGTTCAGCACCACCCTGGAACAAGAGAAGCAGTTGCGCAACGTGCGTGGACGCCTGGTGTTGGAAGACGCCGACGTCAGCGGTTATGAAATCCATGCGGGGGTAACCTGCGGCGCTGCCTTGGCAAGCGCTGCCGTGCTGCTGGACGATGGCCGCAGCGATGGCGCGCAGAGCCCCGATGGGCAAATTCTAGGCACCTACCTGCACGGCTTATTCGAAACCCCGGCAGCGTGCAGCGCGTTGCTGCGTTGGGCCGGGTTGCAGGACGTGCAAGAGGTGGATTATCACGGCCTGCGCGAGCGCGATATCGAGCGCTTGGCGGACTTGGTGGAGCACCACCTGGACACCGAGTTGTTGCGCAAGCTATGTGGAATCTGAAGGTGTTCACACGACCCAATTGTGGCAGCTGGCACGCCTACGATAGCCATAGCTATCTACACACCTCTGCAGCGCTCAACGGTAACCACGATGCGAAGCGAGCCGCTCTTGATCTTGATCTGCTTTTGATCTCAGGCGCCCCGTTAAACCACGCTGGCCGGAATTCGACAGGGATTTGGGGGGTAAACCGGCAGGGATGCCGGTTTAGCCGCCCCGCGCCATGGATGGCGCGTGGCGGCGGCCCCCCAAATCACTGGCGGATTACGGGCACACCGAGCCTAGGCGAGGTGCCGAGTGGTGGGGCAAGAGCGTTTTGCTTACTTTTGCGCTTTTCAAAAGTGAGCCGCCGTCAGGGCGGAACCCTAGGTAGCCGTTACCTACATAACGGATATGCACGCGGTCTAATCCAACATCCCGGTCGGCTGTCAGGCCGTCGCGGGAGCACGCTTGCTCGCGAACGCGGTGGGCCAGCCATAAGTGCATTCACTGACACACCCTATTGGCGAGCAAACCCACTCCCACACTGTTCGCCAGAGACCTTTGCATGTATCAATTGATCCTCGGCGGCGCCCGTTCGGGCAAGAGCCGCCTGGCCGAAAAGCTTGCCGCACAGAGCGGGCTTGCCGTCATTTACATCGCCACCAGCCAACCCCTCGACGGTGAGATGAACGAGCGCGTCGCGCTGCACCGCCAGCGCCGCCCCGACCATTGGGGCCTGGTTGAAGAACCCATCGACCTCGCGCGCGTGCTGCGCGAAAACGCCGCCACTGATCGCTGCCTGCTGGTGGATTGCCTGACCTTGTGGCTCACCAATCTTCTGATGCTCGAAGACCCGGCCCGCCTTGCATCCGAGCGCGATCACCTGCTGCAAACCCTGGCCTCGCTGCCGGGGGAAATCATTTTTGTCAGCAACGAGACCGGTCTGGGTGTCGTGCCGCTGGGCGAATTGACTCGCCGTTATGTGGATGAAGCCGGTTGGCTGCATCAAGCCTTGGCCGAGCAATGTCAGCGCGTTGTACTGACGGTTGCCGGCCTGCCCCTGACTTTGAAAGGTACTGCGTTATGACCGATTCCTGGTGGCTCAACCCCTGCAAGACCATTGATGCCACGGCCCACGAACAGGCGCTGGCGCGTCAGCAGCAGTTGACCAAACCCGCTGGCTCCCTCGGCCAGTTGGAAGCGCTGGCGGTGCAGCTGGCAGGTTTGCAGGGCCAGGCCAAACCCTCGGTAGATCACCTATGGATCGCGATTTTTGCCGGCGATCACGGCGTGGTTGCTGAAGGTGTGTCGGCATTTCCCCAGGCGGTCACTGGCCAGATGCTGCAAAACTTCGTCACCGGTGGTGCGGCAATCAGCGTGCTGGCGCGGCAACTGCAAGCGCAATTGGAAGTGGTCGACCTCGGCACCGTCACGCCGTCCTTGGATTTGCCCGGCGTTCGTCACCTGAATATCGGCGCGGGCACGGCCAATTTCATCCATGGCCCGGCGATGACCCAAGCCCAAGGGCAGTTGGCCTTGCAAGCTGGACGAGACAGCGCACGCCGCGCCCTGGAAAGCGGCACGCAGCTGTTTATCGGCGGTGAGATGGGCATCGGCAACACCACTGCCGCCAGCGCCCTGGCTTGCGCATTGCTGGATTGCCAGGTCAGTGACCTCACAGGCCCTGGCACCGGTTTGAATGCCGCAGGGGTCAGCCACAAGGTCGCGGTCATCGAACGCGCCTTGGCGTTGCACGCCGGCCAGCGCAGCGATGCGCTGCAAACCCTGTTCAATCTCGGCGGTTTTGAAATAGCCGCGCTGGTCGGTGCTTACCTGGCCTGCGCCCAGGAAGGTATCGTGGTGTTGGTGGATGGGTTCATCTGCAGCGTGGCCGCGCTGGTAGCGGTGCGCTTGAACCCGGCGTGCCGCCAATGGCTGGTGTTCGGCCATCGGGGCGCCGAGCCGGGCCATCGCCATGTGCTGTACAGCCTCGACGCGCAGCCGTTGCTGGAACTGGGCCTACGCCTGGGCGAAGGCAGCGGCGCCGCGTTGGCGGTGCCCTTGTTGCGCCTGGCGTGTGCGCTGCACGGGCAGATGGCGACCTTCGCCGAAGCCGCCGTGGCGGACCGCCCCGCATGACCTTGCGCCTGGACCTGCTGCGCCACGGCGAAACCGAACTGGGCGGTGGCCTGCGTGGCAGCCTGGACGATGCGCTGACGGCCAACGGCTGGCAGCAGATGCGCGACGCAGTGGTGGGGCAGGGGCCGTGGGATCGGCTGATCAGCTCACCGCTGCAACGCTGCGCTCTGTTTGCCCAGGAATTGGGGGCGCAGCTCGATGTGCCGGTGAGTCTGGCGCCTGACTTGCAGGAGCTGCACTTCGGCGCCTGGGAAGGGCAGAGTGCGGCCGCGTTGATGGACACCGATGCCCAAGGGCTGGGCTTGTTCTGGGCCAACCCCTATGCCTTCACGCCACCGCAGGGCGAGCCGGTCATCCGGTTTTCAGAGCGGGTGCTTGGCGCTGTCGCCCGGCTGCATCAGGCCTATGCTGGCCAGCGCGTGCTGTTGGTCAGCCATGGCGGTGTAATGCGCCTGCTGCTGGCCCGGGCGCGAGGCTTGCCCCGTGAGCAACTGCTGAATGTCGAAGTGGGTCACGGTGCCTTGTTCGGCCTGCAGGTAGAGGCCGATGGCGTGCTGAAGGAAGGGCGCTGATGATGCTGCCGTTCTGGATCGCCCTGCAATTTCTCAGCAGCCTGCCCATTCGCTTGCCGGGCATGCCGCAGCCTCAAGAACTGGGCCGTTCGTTGTTGTTTTATCCGCTGGTTGGGTTGCTGTTCGGCGTGCTGTTATGGGGCCTCAACTATGTGCTGCTGGGCGCACCGTTGCTGTTGCATGCCGCGTTGCTGCTCACGGCCTGGGTATTGCTCAGCGGTGGCCTGCACCTGGACGGCCTGGCCGACAGCGCCGATGCATGGCTGGGTGGCTTTGGCGACCGCGAGCGCACCCTCAGCATCATGAAAGACCCGCGCAGCGGCCCGATTGCGGTGGTCACCCTGGGCTTGGTGCTGCTGCTCAAGTTCAGCGCCTTGGTGGCGTTGATCGAGCAACACAATGGCGCCGCCTTGATCCTGGCGCCCCTGATCGGACGCGCCTCGATGCTGGCGCTGTTTCTCACCACGCGCTATGTGCGGGCGGGCGGATTGGGCCAGGCACTGTCAGACCATCTGCCGCGAATTGTCGGCCAACAGGTGCTGATCCTCAGCGGGTTGGCCTGTATCCTGATCGGCGGCTTCAACGGCGGCATCGCGGTGTTGCTGGCGGCATTGTGTTTCGTGTGGCTGCGCCAGTTGATGGTCAAGCGTCTGGGCGGCACCACGGGCGATACCGCTGGCGCACTGCTGGAGCTGCTTGAAGTCGCGGTGTTGGTCGGGCTGGCGTTGTAACGCTTTCTTGCAATTGGTTAACTCCGGGTATATACACGCTCTATGCTTGCCTCCCAATGTTTATGCACTAACCTGCGACGCGCCGCCCGTGGCGTCAGCAGGCACTACGACGGCGCTCTCGACGGCTTCGGGATCAACGTTGCCCAGTATTCTTTGCTGTGCAACCTGCAGCGTCTCGACCAGCCGAGCATTTCCAGCCTGGCGGACGCCATGGGCCTGGATCGCAGCACCCTGGGGCGCAACCTGCGTGTCCTGGAAGGCGAGGGGCTGGTGCAGTTGGTGGAGGGCGACGATTTGCGCAACCGCCTAGTGGTGTTGACTGACACCGGCCATGAACGGCTGGCCGCTGCGTTGCCGGCGTGGGAAGCAGCGCAACAGAAACTGATTGATAAGCTTGGCGCCGAAAAGCGCGAAATGTTGTTGGCCTTGCTGGATGAACTCGCCTGAACGGCGGTTTGTTCGACTACAAGCGGGTATATACCCGCGAACGGAGAATAAGAAATGACCTCGATGTGGCGCACCAGTGGTTGGGTCCTTTTAGGGAGTGCGCTGATCTTGGCGTTGTCCTTGGGCGTACGGCATGGCTTTGGCCTGTTTCTGGCGCCGATGAGCAGCGAATTCGGTTGGGGGCGTGAAACCTTTGCCTTTGCCATCGCCTTGCAGAATCTGATCTGGGGCTTGGCGCAACCATTTACCGGGGCCTTGGCCGACCGTTTCGGCGCGACCAAGGCGGTGTTTGTCGGCGGGGTGTTGTACGCCGTCGGCCTGGTGCTGATGGGCATGTCCGACTCCGCGTGGTCGCTGTCATTGAGCGCAGGCTTGCTGATTGGCATTGGCCTGTCCGGCACCTCGTTCTCGGTGATCCTCGGCGTGGTCGGCCGCGCCGTAGCGCCCGAAAAACGCAGCATGGCCATGGGCATTGCCAGTGCGGCCGGCTCGTTCGGCCAGTTCGCCATGGTGCCCGGCACCCTGGGCCTGATTGGCTGGCTCGGCTGGTCGGCCGCCTTGCTGGCGCTGGGCTTGATGGTGGCGCTGATCCTGCCGCTGGTCGCCATGCTCAAGGACCGGCCGCTGGCGGTCACGGTGGGCCAGCAAACCCTGGGTGAGGCGCTCAAAGAGGCCTGTTCTCACTCCGGCTTCTGGCTACTGTCCTTCGGCTTTTTTGTCTGCGGTTTCCAAGTGGTGTTCATCGGTGTGCACTTGCCGGCGTATCTGGTCGACCAGCACCTGCCGGCCACGGTGGGCACCACGGTGCTGGCGTTGATTGGCCTGTTCAACGTATTTGGCACCTACACGGCAGGTTGGCTCGGTGGGCGCATGTCCAAGCCGCGCCTGCTCACCGGCTTGTACCTGTTGCGGGCGGTGGTGATCGTGTTGTTCCTGTGGGCGCCGGTCACCGAAGTCACGGCGTATCTGTTTGGCATGGCGATGGGCTTTTTGTGGTTGTCCACCGTGCCTCTGACCAACGGCACCGTCGCGACCCTGTTTGGTGTGCGCAACCTCTCGATGCTGGGCGGGATTGTGTTCCTGTTCCACCAGCTTGGCTCGTTCCTCGGCGGGTGGCTGGGCGGGGTGGTCTATGATCGAACTGGCAGCTACGATTTGATCTGGCAGGTGGCAATTTTGCTCAGCCTGCTCGCCGCCGCGCTGAATTGGCCGGTGCGTGAGCGGCCGGTGGCACGTATACAGGCGCAGATGGAGGCAGCATGAGCATGACGGCGCGTCTTATGCTGTTGGCGGCGGGGCTGGTGCTGTTGCTGCTGGCCTGGTGGGGCTGGCAGCGGGGCGGCCTGGCGTTGATGCAACTGGGCATGGCGATCTGTTAAGTTGTGGGTCTGAACCGACTCAAGGACTTTTGACATGCAGATGCGCTGGCTCGCTGTACCCGTCCTGATGGCTATTGGCAGCGTGGCGATGGCCGCCAGTTGCCCACCGTTGCTGGAGGGCCAACTGCCCAAGCTGCGGGCCAAGGAATCCATCGACCTGTGCCAGCAATTTGCTGGCAAACCCTTTGTGATCGTTAATACGGCGAGTTTCTGCGGCTTCGCTCCGCAGTTCAAAGGCCTTGAAGCGTTATATCAGCGCTACAAGGGCGAAGGCCTGGAAGTGATTGGCGTGCCGTCCGATGACTTCAAGCAGGAAGCCAAGACGGGTGAAGAAACCGCCAAGGTCTGCTACGTGAATTATGGCGTGACCTTCACCATGACCGAGCCGCAGAAGGTCAAGGGGCCGGATGCGGTGCACCTGTTCAAGGTGCTTGCGCAGCAGGCCGACGCGGCGCCGAAGTGGAACTTCTACAAGTATGTGGTGGATCGCCAAGGCAATGTGGTGGCCAGTTTTTCCAGCCTGACCAAGCCGGACAGCCCGGAACTGATCAAGGCGGTGGAGCAGGCCATAGCGTCAAAACCCTGATGGGCGAGCACTGAAAAGCCCCGCCTCCTTCACAGGAGAGCGGGGCTTTTTTATACGGCTGCGGGTTAGAACTTGTAGGTCATGCCCAAGCCGAAACCGTTGGCGCTGTTTTCATACTTGGCGTTGTAGCTGGCCAATTGGTTGGAACGCGAAACCTTGACGTCCTCTTCCTTCAGGTAGGAGTAGGCCAGGTCGATGGTCATGTTATCCATGACCTGATAGCCCAGGCCCAGGCTGAAGATAGTACGGTCGCCGGTCGGGATACGCGGCGAGCGATCCGTGTTGTTGGTAGGCGACTGGTCGAACGTCAGGCCGGTACGCAGCACCACCTGCTTGGTGAGCTGGTACGAGGTACCCACGGCGTAGGCCCAGGTGTCGTGCCAGTTCTGGTCTTCCTTGATCGTGCTGACCAGGCCCGGGGCAAGCGCGCCGCCAGTAGCGCCGCTGACGCCTTCGTTCTTGACGGTGATGTCTTTCAGGCGGCTCCAGCGCGTCCAGGTTGCACCGGCGTAGAGTTTCCACGCGTCGGTCAGGTCTTGAGTGACGGACAGGTCGTAGGACTCAGGCGTGTCGATTTTCAGCGAAGCGTCGTAGCGGTTGCTCCGCAGGAACGGCGAGGTCGCGGTCGGTGCGGTGACTTCGGTATGGCCGTCCAGCTTGTAGCTGACCTTGGAGTGGTAGGTCAGGCCGACACGGGTGGTATCGGTGGCTTGGACCAGCACGCCGATGTTGAAGCCCAGTGCGGTGTCGTCACCCTTGATCTTGATATTGGTGTCTGGCGCGCGAGGGTTCAGCGTCAGGTCCGATTCCAGGGTGCCGGCGATGCGGTTGATCGTCGGGCCGAAACCCACGGAAACGCGATCGTTGAAGGCGTAGCTGACGGTCGGTTGCAAGGTGATGACTTTCACTTCGCTCTTGCTGCCAAAGCCACGGCCCTGGAAGCCGCTTTCGTAGTCGGTCACCAGGCCGAACGGCGCATAAACGCCGAAGCCGACAGCCCACTGGTCGTTGAGTTTATTGGTGTAGAAACCGAAAGGCACGGCAGTGAAAGGCACCATATCGCCTTTATTGCTGCCAGCGGAACGGCCGCTGACATTGCTGATATCGGTGGAGGCATCAATGGCTGCAACGCCGCCGGTGACCTGCTGACCTTCCAGACGTGCCATACCAGCAGGGTTACCGAACACAGTGCTCGCATCATCGGCAGAAGAAGAGCGACCTGCGAAACCGGTACCCATCCCGCTCACGCTCTGTTCGTTGAGGGCAAAGCCGCTAGCGAACAGTTGGGAGGATGCCATGGCAACGGCGAGGCTAAGTGTGGTCTTGAGCATTACTTTTTTCATTATTAGAACTCCGTGTGATCACCGCTGCGGAAAGTATCAATAAATTTCAGATCGCGCTATAGGCTGTAATGCTGGAGATAGAGCGGTTTTGTAGGACAATCCGACCAAAATTGCTGTTTTTTGGCGAATCTTGCAATTTGCCCGGTCAGCAAGTTGCCTGTTTCATTGGGATTACACAGGTTTCCCAGGCGTGGGTGAAATCTCGCAGGCGGCCCTGGGGGTGGAATATTTCTTTCCAGATACGCGCCATGGCCAGTACATCGCCGGGCGCGGGCAGGGCAGGACGATGTTGTTCCACCAGCAGCCAGGCGATCGCCGTGGCGTAGCGCAGGTTTACCGTCAACTCCAACTGGGGCGCGCTGAGGAACGCATGTTGGCTGGCCAGCCCACGCACCAGGCTGGCACGTTCCGGGTCCAGCGCCAGGTAATCATCCCAGAGGGCGCGGTGGCGGGGTTCGGTGATGCTGTACAGGCCATGGCCGCGCCGGTCATGCAGCGCCGAGCCCAGTTCGGACTGGCTGGCGGCAATGCCCAGCAGCAGGGATTCGGCTGTTGGGCTGTGACGACCGAGGTACATCAGCGTCGGCCGGATCACATAACGACACAATTCACTGGCGGCAATACCCATACGAGCCTCAGTCCATGCAAAGAGTGGACGAGCCTGAGAAGGGGAGCTTGGCAGCGGTGAATCGGATCTCAGGCCCGTCGTAAGCGGATCATGCCGCTTGAGTTGAAGTGTAGTGTCATATTTACGATGTAAAGGACTGTTTTTAAAACATCTTCTGCAACCGGTTATAACGTTTATATCGATTTGTACTTAGCACCAGGTGCTCAGTGCCAAATTCCAGGCAATAAAAAACCCTGTTATTCAAACAGGGTTTTTTGAGTTTCAGCGACGCGGGTCGATCAGGCAGTCAGTGCCTGACGGGTACGATCGATCACGGCCTGCAGCGGTTCTGCGCTGGAGTATTGATCGGGGTACAGGCGTTCGCTGTGACGAGCGATGCCGTGTTCGTTGACCAGGGTGAAGCTGAAGCAGCCTTTGCGAGCGGCCATGATCAGGCAGTTCATTGGGGCAAAAGCGTTGGTGAGGGTGCGAATGGCATCCTGAGTGTGGATTTGAGCGTTCATATTATTGGTGTTCCTACAAATGACACGGATAAGAACCGTGCAACGTTAAAACGTTCCAGTAACGCTGATCACCATTGATCAAACGAAGAACCCGACTGGAACAAAGCAGCCAGTTTGAAGCGCTATTAAATTAGGCGCGCTTGGGCTGGCAGGTAGGTACTTAGGAGGGCAGGCAACACAACAGGGGCAAAGGTTCTGGGCCCGGGGTGAAGATCCTGATCAATTTGCAGGTTGGTTCGGTCAGAGTATTGGAACTTCGCGCCACCCTTTGCTTGTTCAAAGGCAGTGTCGTCGCAAGGAATACCTGGAAACCATCGAGGTGGTCGATCCCATGTGGTTCAGGGGACGTGTTCGACCAGAATTGACTTTCAGCTTGGTACTAACGCCGCGGATAGTAACGGATTGAAACAGGGAAGGGAAGGCCGATTGCAAAAAAACTTCGATCAGCCGCCGAGCAACTCGCGATAGACCAGCACGGTGATGGCCGCAGCCAGGGCGCATCCCAGCCCGTAGGCGGCGAGCGTCAGTCGCAAAGACTGTCCGGTCTCGATCATGCGGATCACATCGCCCATGTCGTTGATTCTGCCATCACTGAGTTCGATGCACAGGATCACAGCGGTAAAGGCGGCCGATAGCAGGATAGCAATAGCAAACAGTGCGCCGTCCGGCGAGGGGAGCGCGGCATTGATCCCAAGCGAGGTCGCGCAGATGGCCAGCAGCAGCCCGGCGAATAACAGAATTCCTTTCATCGGCCCTACTGGTTTGCATTGTCGGTGGCGCAGTGTGGCGAGCCGAGGCAGATTTGAAAAGCCCTCGAGTTTGCCTGCTCAGTAACATGTTTAACCGATGTTGAATCAAAAAACGCCGTCGATATAACCAGCCGATCAGGACTTGTGCACATTCGTTGCCAAGGGTGTAACCCTGCTGTCACTGGTGTGCAAGCGCGCCCATTTGCCTGTAATCAAAATTTAAGTCAATGAAAAATCTCGCTTTTTTTTATTGGTGAAAAAATCGTCAGTTTGACTGCGGCCCCCGTTCCATGGGGCTTTGCGCCTGTTCAAGGGGGGTTGTCCACTGAGTTATCCACAGCTTCTGTGGATTGTCCCGAGCGCTTGCTCTAGGACGGGCGTGCACGGTTTTTTCAGCTTTACCTGTACGAAAAAAAGAGTAGAGTGGCGCGCCTTCCGTTCTGCCCCACAGTGCTTTATGAAGTTTCGCTCAGTATCACCTTCTGTTACCGACACGCCCCAAACTGTTACCGCGCCCAAGCGTTTTTCCTTGAAGGTTGCTTTGTGGCTGCTCGACAGCCCGCGCCTGGGGCAGAGTACCAATATCAAGCATATCGCCGGCCGCTTGCTCAAGCAGCCTGCCCGCGAAGGCGTGGTGGCCGCTCAGAGCCGTCTCGGCCAACTGATGTGTCGCGAGTGTGGAAACGCCCGTGACCGGCGCATCGGCCACGATTTGTTGCGTTCGGCTGCTCGCGCCGGCGACCGTTGCGCCCAGCGCGAACTGGGCCAGGTCGAAGACTGAGCTGTCCTGCGGCCTTAGGCTTGGTTACCCTTGCTCTTTTTCGGTGATGGCAGAAATGGCTATGGTGTTTGACTGGACCAGTATCGCCTTGGGGCTTGTAGGCGCAGCCGTGCCGCTACTGGCGCTGTGCTGGCAACTCCAGCGGCGCCTGACCGCACGCACCACCGGCTGGGAACTGCTGGAGGAACGCCTGGCGACCGCCCAACTGGCCCAGGAAGGGCTCGCCGCCCAACTGGACGCCAGCCGCGATGAGATCAGTGACCTGAGCCAGGCTAATGCCGCCAAGCAAGCCGACCTGGCGGCGCTGCGCCGTGAAGTCGAGCTGTTGCAGATCGACCGCGATAACGCCCGCGACGCCGCGCACGCCTGGAACCTCGACCGCAGCGCCAAGGAAACCGAACTGCGTCGCCTCGACGCCTTGGCCGCGGCCCTGAGCGCCGAATTGCGCGAGCAGCAAGAGAGTCATCAGCAGCGCCTCACCGACCTGCAAGGCTCACGAGACGAGCTGCGTGCGCAATTTGCCGAACTGGCCGGCAAGATCTTCGACGAGCGTGAGCAACGTTTTGCCGAAACCAGCCAGGAACGCCTCGGTCAACTGCTGGACCCGCTCAAGGAACGTATCCAGTCCTTCGAGAAACGTGTCGAAGAAAGCTATCAGAACGAAGCCCGTGAGCGCTTTTCCCTGGCCAAGGAACTTGAGCGCCTGCAGCAATTGAACCTGCGTTTGTCGGACGAAGCCACCAACCTGACCCGTGCCCTCAAGGGCCAAAAAACCCAGGGCAACTGGGGTGAGCTGATTCTTGAACGGGTGCTGGAGCACGCGGGCCTGGAGAAGGGCCGTGAGTACCAGACCCAGGTCAGCCTCAAAGGCCCGGACGGCGAGCGTTTCCAGCCTGACGTGCTGATCATGTTGCCGGGCGACAAGCAGGTGGTGGTCGACTCCAAAGTCAGCTTGACCGCCTATCAACAGTACGTCGCGGCGGATGACGAGGTGATTGGCCAGGCCGCCTTGAAGCAACACGTGCTGTCCCTGCGCAATCATGTCAAAGGCTTGGCCGGCAAGGACTACAAGCGCCTGGAGGGTTTGCACAGCCTGGATTTCGTGCTGCTGTTCGTACCGATCGAGGCCGCCTTTTCTGCCGCATTGCAGGCCGAGCCCAACCTGTTCCAGGAAGCCTTCGACCGCCATATCGTGATTGTCAGCCCCACCACCTTGCTCGCCACCCTGCGCGTGATCGACAGCCTGTGGAAGCAGGAACGCCAGAGCCAGAACGCCCGGGAAATTGCCGAGCGTGCCGGTTGGCTATATGACAAGTTCGTGCTGTTTATCCAGGACCTGGACGAAGTGGGCAACCGGCTGCAACAGTTGGACAAGGCCTACAGCGCGGCGCGCAACAAGCTGACGGATGGGCGTGGGAACCTGGTCAGCCGTACCGAGCAATTAAGGTTGCTCGGCGCCCGCGCCAGTAAGAGCTTGCCGGCAGATCTGCTGGAGCGGGCAATGACCGATTCGGATGGCGTGGCGCATCTCCCGGAATAAACACGGACCTAAATTGTGGGAGCGGGCTTGCTCGCGAAGGCGGTGTTTCAGTGTTAGATGTGCTGACTGACATTACGCATTCGCGAGCAAGCCCGCGCACATAGATCGAGTTCGGCCCCGTCATAGGCACAACTCTGTAGCGCTCAAAGGTAACCACGATACGAAGCGAGCCGCTCTTGATCTTGATCTGCTTGTGATCTTGATCTTAGGCGCCCCGTTAAACCACGCTGGCCGGAATTCGACAGGGATTTGGGGGGTAAACCGGCAGGGATGCCGGTTTAGCCGCCCCGCGCCATGGATGGCGCGTGGCGGCGGCCCCCCAAATCACTGGCGGATTACGGGCACACCGAGCCCAAGCGAGGTGCCGAGTGGTGGGGCAAGAGCGTTTTGCTTACTTTGCCGCTTTTGCAAAGTGAGCCGCCGTCAGGGCGGAACCCTAAGTGGCCGTTACCTAAATAACGGATATGTACCCGCTCCAACTGTGTTGACTGTGAGGCCGTCTTCGCAGGCAAGCCAGCTCCCACATTTGGATTTCGGAGCGTCAGATGGATATGCGTCAGCTGTCAGGCCGTCGCGGGAGCCAGCTCCCTCGCCACAGGTTCGGCGTCATACCGAAGTTGCGTAGATACCTATGCCGTTACAGGGGCAAATGCCTGCTCAACAGCGCCCGCAACGCCGCCGGCTTCACCGGTTTGGCCAGGTAATCCAACCCCGCCCCATGCACCTCGGCCACCATCTCCGGTCGCCCATCGGCACTGATCACTACACCGGGAATCGGCTCGGCCAGTTGCGCACGCAGCCAGCCCATCAACTCGGTACCGGTTTCGCCATGGTCCAGGTGGTAATCCACCAGCGCCAGTTGCGGGCGGATACCCTCGGCCAGCAACGCCGCGCATTCGGCCTGGTTGGCGGCTGTCCAGACTTCACAGCCCCAGCGCGTGAGCAGGCTGCGCATGCCGATCAAAATGCTGTCTTCGTTATCCACGCACAGCACCCGTGCGCCACTCAAGGGCAGGCCGGTTTCTGCCGGCGCCTTGGGTTGCACGCTGGCCTGGTTGCGGGCCAGCGGCACGCATACGCTGAAGACGCTGCCTTTGCCCGGCCAGGAGCGTACGCTCAGGCGATGGCCCAGTACGCGGCACAGGCCGTCGGCAATCGCCAGGCCCAGGCCCAGGCCCTTTTCGGCACGGGTCTGGTGGCTGTCCAGGCGCTTGAACTCTTCGAAGATGACCTTCTGTTTATCCGGCGCAATGCCAGGGCCGCGATCCCAGACTTCCAGGCACAGTTCGCCCTTGCGACGACGCACGCCCAGCAGCACCGGGCCGTCGGCATAACGGAAGGCATTGGTCAGAAAATTCTGCAAAATCCGCCGCAGCAGCTTGATGTCGCTGTCGACCCGTAAACGGCTGCCGCGCCAGCGGAAGCGCAAGTGTTGCTCCTGAGCCAGCGCCTTGAATTCTGCGCCCAGGGTGTCGAACAACTCGTTGAGGACAAAGGGCTGGCGTTGCGGATTGATCTTGCCGTTTTCCAGGCGCGAAATATCCAGCAAATCACTGATCAGGTCTTCAGCTGAGCGCAGTGAACTGTCCAGATGCTGCACCAATTGCCGTGCCTCGCTGGACAGGCCATCGGTCTGGTGGGAGAGGGCGGCGGAAAACAGCCGCGCAGCGTTCAGCGGTTGCATCAGGTCATGGCTCACGGCCGCCAGGAACCGCGTCTTCGACTGGCTGGCGGATTCGGCCACGCCTTTGGCGTCGGTGAGGGCCACGTTCAGTTGCGACAGTTCATGGGTGCGCTCGGTCACCCGCTGCTCCAGGCCTTCGTTGGCCTCGGTCAGCGCTTGTTCGGCTTCGCGGAACGCGGTGATGTCGGTGAAGCTCATGACAAACCCGCCGCCAGGCATCGGGTTGCCGATCAACTCGATCACCCGGCCATTGGGGAACAGGCGCTCGGAGGTGTGCGCACGCCCCTGGCGCATCCAGTGCAGGCGACGCGCCACGTGCACTTGCGCTTCACCGGGGCCACACAGGCCGCGCTCGGCGTTGTAGCGAATGATGTCTGCAATCGGCCGGCCAACGCTGATCAAGCCGTCCGGGTAGTTGAACAGTTCCAGGTAACGCCGGTTCCAGGCCACCAGCTTGAGCGACTGGTCCACCACGCTGATGCCCTGGGTGATGTTCTCGATGGCGCCTTGCAGCAGCGCGCGGTTGAACTGCAGCACTTCCGAGGCTTCGTCGGCGATACGGACCACGTCCTCCAGTTGCATTTCCCGCCCTTCAATCGCCGCTTTCACCACCGCCCGCGTCGAGGAGGCGCCGAGTACGCCAGCCAGCAAGCGTTCGGTGTGGGCGATCCAGTCGTTATCGGCATTCTGGTTGGGGTTGAAGCCTTTGCCCTGGCGATAGGCGAAACGAATAAAGCTCTGCTGGGCCCGTTCTTCCCCGACGAAGCGTGCCGCCAAGCTGAGCAGGTCGCTGATCTGTACCGACAGCATGGAACGCGCACTCGCGCGCTGGCTGATTTCCTGGCCGATAAAACGACCTGCCTGCCAGTGCTCGGAAACCCGTGTGCGCGACAGCATCGACACCCACACGAAGAGGGTGAAGTTACCGGCCAGGGAGAACACGGTGCCCAGGGTCAGCGACGTCACCGACAGCCCGAACGGGTGGGAGTGCATCCAGGTCAGGCCGGGGAAAAGGTTGAGCGACCAGCCCAGACTTTTCGCCGTCACCGGCAGGACCAAGGTGTAGAACCACAAGAAGGTACCGGCGGCCAAACCGGCAAACACGCCACGCCGGTTGGCCTGCTTCCAATACAGCGCGCCGAGCATCGCCGGGGCCAGTTGGGTCACGGCGGCAAAGGCGATCTGGCCGATGGTCGCCAGGCTGGCGGTGGAGCCCAGCAAGCGGTAGCTCACGTACGCCAGCAGCAGGATGATCACAATGCTCACCCGGCGTACCGACAGCATCCAGTGGCGGAAGACTTCGAATGGCCGCTCGGCGCTGGATCGGCGCAACAGCCACGGCAGCAGCATGTCGTTGGAGACCATGGTCGACAAGGCGATGCTCGCCACGATCACCATGCCGGTGGCCGCCGACGCACCGCCAATAAACGCCAGCACGGCGAGCGCCGGGTGGGCCTCGGCCATCGGCAGGCTGATCACATAGGAGTCCGGCAGCACAGAGCTTGGCAACAGCATCTTGCCGCCCAGGGCGATGGGCACCACAAACAGTGCTGCTAGGATCAAATAGGCCGGGAATACCCACTTGGCCAGGCGCAAATCCTGGGGGTCGATGTTCTCCACCACCGTCACATGAAATTGTCGTGGCAGGCAGATGATCGCCATCATGGCGACGCCGGTCTGTACCACCATCGATGGCCAGTTGATGGTCTCTTTCCAGTACTCCTCCAGGCGCGGGGCGAGCATGGCCTGGCTGAACAGGTCGCCGAAACCGTCGTACAAGCCGTAGGTGACAAACGCACCGACGGCCAGAAAAGCGAACAACTTGACCAGCGACTCAAAGGCAATCGCCAGCACCATGCCGCGGTGGTGTTCGGTGGCGTCGAGGTTGCGCGTGCCGAACACGATGGTAAACAGCGCCAATACCAGCGACACAATCAAGGCCGTGTCCTGGGCACGGGTGCCGGTGGTGTCGGGGCCGGCGCCGATCAGCAGGTTCACGCCCAGCACGATGCCTTTGAGCTGCAGCGCGATATAGGGCAGCACGCCGACCAGGCAAATAAGTGCCACCACCACCGCCAAGGACTGGGACTTGCCGTAACGGGCGGCGATAAAGTCGGCGATGGAGGTGATGTTTTCCTGCTTGCTGATCAGGATCATCTTCTGCAGCACCCAGGGGGCCAGCACCAGCAACAGCACGGGCCCCAGGTAGATCGGCAAGAATGCCCACAGTTGTTCGGCCGCTTGGCCCACGGCGCCGAAGAAGGTCCAACTGGTGCAGTACACCGCCAGCGACAGGCTATACACCCACGCACGCACGCGCGGTGGCAGCGGCGCATGGCGGCGGTCACCGTAAAAGGCGATGGCAAACATGGTGGCCATATAGGCCAGGGCAACGGCGGCGATCAGCCCGCTGGACAGCGTCATGGTAACTCCGAGCATAAGAACACCCGGGCATTCCAGGCCCGGCTGGACAGTCTCGCATGATGCCTGATGTTAGTCAGTGTCGACCAAGGTCGTGTGGGATCGAATGTCGCAGGCGGCGCTCAGCGGGGTGGCAGGGTTTTCTGGCGCAGGATGTAGATCGTCACCAGCACCGCACTGGTCAGCATAAAGCCCCTTGCCCACGGCAGCGGCACCAGGTAGCAGGAAATCGAGATGCTCAACCACATCAAGCCAATGGCGTAGACCTTGCCTTTGAGCGGGATGCCATTGCCGTCCAGGTAGTCGCGCACCCAAGGCCCCAGGCGCGGGTGTTCCACCAGCCAGTGGTAGAAGCGCGGGGAGCTGCGAGCGAAGCAGGCGGCGGCGAGTAGCAGGAAGGGTGTGGTCGGCAACACCGGCAGGAAAATACCGATGACGCCTAGCGCTACGCTTAGCCAGCCGATGGCCAGCAGCGCGTAGCGCAGGAGCAGTGGACGGTTGCCCATGGGTGCCACGGGCAAGCGACTCAGTGGTGACGTGGCTTGAGGATCGCCGGTTTTTCGTCAGGCGCGTTGCACAGCAGGTACAGCGCGGTGAGGGCTTCCGGGATCTGCACGATCATGTCGTCCATCAGGTTGGCGTCGGCGGCGATGTCGGAGAACTCTGCTTCCTCTTCGAACAGGCCCGAACCGACCATGATCGGCAGCAGCATTTCACTGACTTCTTCTTCGGCGGTTTCGAACCAGGCGGCTTCGCGCAGGAACACGCCTTCCATGAAGCCGATGCACCAGCCGCGCAGGTCGGAGTCATCCGGATCGTCGCCCAGGTCCAGCTCGCACGGCAGCTCGAACTCTTCGTCGGAGGCCAGTTGGCGGGCGATGTGGGCTTTGAGGGCGAGCAGGGTGGATTCGATTTCTGTGCGCTGGGCGTCGTCGCTGTAGTGAGGCTCTTCAGCAAACAGCGCATCGATCCATTCACGGTCCGGGACGGGGTCGGAGCAGATCGACAGGGCGGTCAGGTAGCCGTGGGCGGCCACGTAGTCCAGCGCCTCGTCATGCAGCTCATCGGCGTCGAGGAAGGCTTGCAGGCGGGTTAGTTGCTCAGCGAAGGACATTGAAGGGCTACCTTGGGAATAAACGATGCTGAATTCTAGGCTTTCTTGAGCGCCCAGGCCAGCCGCACGGCATATTTGCCCGGTTTTAGCCTGGTGCGTCTATTCGTCAGTCGCGCCCTTTGGTGGATAACGCTCGGGTATACTGCCGCGTTTTGTGATGCCCCTGCAGGCCCAGCGCCAATCCGGGAAAACTTCGCTTACGGATTATTTTTCGTGAACGCGGATTTTTTCGGCCAGCCTGTATAGAGGGATTTCGGCACCATTTTGGAGTTTTACATGCTCGAGCAGGCTCAACGCGTCCTCAAGGACATCTTCGGCTACGACAGTTTTCGTGGCCGCCAGGGTGCGATCATTGAGCGCGTGGCCAGTGGCGGCGATGCCCTGGTGCTGATGCCTACCGGTGGCGGCAAGTCGCTGTGCTTCCAGGTGCCGGCGCTGTTGCGCAATGGCCTGGCCGTGGTGGTGTCGCCGCTGATTGCACTGATGGACGATCAGGTCGCCACCCTTGAAGAACTTGGAGTCGCTGCCGCGTCGTTGAACTCCACCCTCAGCGCCGAGCAGCAGCGCGACCTGGCCGCCCGCATCAAGCGTGGCGAGGTGAAAATGCTTTACCTGGCGCCGGAGCGCCTGGTGCAGCCACGCATGCTGGCCTTTTTGCAGAGCCTTGAGATCGCCCTGTTTGCCATCGACGAAGCCCACTGTGTGTCGCAATGGGGCCACGATTTCCGCCGCGAATACCTGCAGCTTGGCCAATTGGCCGAGCTGTTTCCCGATGTGCCGCGCATTGCGCTGACCGCCACCGCCGACAAGCGGACCCGCGAAGAGATCGTCGAGCGCCTGCATTTGCAGAACGCCGAGCGCTTCCTGTCGAGTTTTGACCGGCCCAATATTTTCTACCGCATCGTGCCCAAAGAGCAGCCGCGCAAGCAGTTGCTGGCGTTTCTGTCCGAACGGCGCAGTGATGCGGGCATCGTGTACTGCCTGTCGCGCAAGAAAGTCGACGAAGTCGCCGCGTTCCTCTGTGAGCAAGGCTACCCGGCGCTGCCTTACCACGCCGGCCTGCCCAATGAAACGCGGTCAGCGCACCAAAAACGCTTCCTCAACGAGGAAGGCCTGATCATGGTGGCGACCATTGCCTTTGGCATGGGCATCGACAAATCCAACGTGCGTTTCGTGGCGCACATGGACCTGCCCAAGTCCCTTGAGGCTTATTACCAGGAAACCGGGCGTGCGGGCCGCGATGGCCTGCCGGCGGATGCCTGGATGGTCTACGGCCTGCAAGACGTGGTGATGCTCAAGCAGATGCTGCAGAACTCCGAAGGCGACGAGCGCCACAAGCGCCTGGAGCAGCACAAGCTCGACGCCATGCTCTCGTTGTGCGAAGAGACCCGCTGCCGCCGCCAGACCCTGCTGGCGTATTTCGACGAAGACATGCCTGAGCCCTGCGGCCACTGCGATAACTGCATCGATGGCGTGCAAACCTGGGACGCCACCGAACCGGCGCGCCAGGCGTTGTCGACGATCTATCGCACCGGCCAGCGCTATGGCGTGGGCCATCTGGTGGATGTTCTGCTGGGCAAGGACAACGAAAAAATCCGCAGCTTCGGCCACGAAAAACTCTCGGTGTACGGTGTCGGCAAAGCCCGCGCCGAAGGTGAGTGGCGTTCGCTGTTTCGCCAGATGGTTGCCCGTGGTCTGGTCGACATCGATATCGAGGGCTACGGCGGGCTGCGCCTGAATGACAGTTGCCGGCCGTTGCTCAAGGGCGAAGTAAGCCTGGAACTGCGCCGCGACCTCAAGCCGCAGACCACCGCCAAGAGCAGCAGCACCAGCCAGGCCAGCCAACTGGTGCGGGGCGAGGAGCGCGAACAATGGGAAGCCTTGCGCACCCTGCGGCGCAAACTGGCGCAGGAGCACAGCGTGCCACCCTACGTTATCTTCCCCGACTCCACCTTGCTGGAGATGCTGCGCGAGCAGCCCACCACCATGGCCGAGATGGCCCGGGTCAGCGGCGTGGGCGCGCGCAAACTGGAGCGCTACGGCCAGGCCTTCCTGGAAGTGCTCGGCGGCCAGGCCGAAGCGCCGAAGGAAATCGCTGATATTCGCCACGAACTGATCAGCCTGGCCCGCGCCGGCATGACCCCGGTCCAGATCGCTGGCCAGCTGCAATGCTCGGAAAAAAACGTGTACACCTTGCTCGCCGAAGCCATCGGCAAGCAGCAATTGTCCCTGGAGCAGGCCCTTGATTTGCCAGAGGATTTGCTCGGTGAAATCCAGGACGCCTTTCTCGATGGAGAAGGCGAATTGCCAGCTGTGACGGAGATTGCGCCGTTGTTTACCGGGCGTGTTCCGGAAGGCGTTTTGTACTGCGTGCGTGCCGCTTTGCAGTCGGAATTCGAAATTTAGTGTGGCAATTACGACAATGTAACGAATCAGTACATAGCGGGCCTTGCCTACGGGCAGGGCTCATGCTTAGCTGACTAATAATTAGCCATACTTTATTTTCAGTCTTAAACACGAGTTTTTTATGCCGTTAACCGATCAACACCGTTTTGGCATGCAGTTGGCGCAAATGTCGCGAGGGTGGCGCGCCGAACTGGACCGCCGCCTGGCGGGGCTGGGCTTGTCCCAGGCGCGCTGGTTGGTGCTGCTGCACCTGGCCCGTTTTGTCGAAGCACCCACCCAGCGTGAATTGGCCCAAAGTGTCGGCGTGGAAGGGCCAACCCTGGCGCGTCTGCTCGACAGCCTGGAAGGCCAGGGCCTGGTACAACGCCAAGCCGTGGTGGAAGACCGTCGTGCCAAACGTATCCTACTGTGCGATACCGCCCAACCGCTGATCGACCAGATCGAAACCATTGCCACGGCGTTGCGTCATGAGTTGTTCGTGGGCGTGAATGAAGAAGACCTGCGGGTGTGCATGCGGGTGCATGAGCACATCCTGGCGAACCTGGAAAAGTCCTGATCTTCAATTACATTTGATCGTCCCTACGCTCCAGCGTGGGGACGATCAAAGCCTTCTGTAGGAGCGAGCTTGCTCGCGAAAAACGTCAACGATAACGCGGGTTTCCTGAATAAACGCGGCGTCTGTGGGTTTTTCGCGAGCAAGCTCGCTCCTACAAAAAAACCTTGGCAATCCACTCCCGCATGTGGGTTTGGCTTTCCTAGAACGTCTGGCCCAGGTTCAAGTACACCGCCTTCTGATTATCATCGTTGAACCCATAGCTGAAATTCAGCGGCCCCAATGGCGTATCAAACCCCAGGAAAATACTCGCGGCGTTGATATAACCGCTGTCGAACTCGTTATCGTTGTTCCACGCCCGGCCCCGTTCCAGGGATGCACCCAAGTACAACGGGAAGTCCAGTGGCAGGTAAGAGCGCGGGGTGAGCCTGCGGAAATACACCGCGCGCATCAGGCTGATGTTCTGCCCCGAAATCGCATCCTGGCGAAAGCCCGATAATTGCCGTGCGCCCCCCAGCAAGAAGCTGGAAATCACTACATCCGAATCATCCAGGGTGCGCCCATAGCGGCCGCCCAGTATCAGCGTGTCCGGGCCGTGGCTCATGGCCTTGTCCAGTTTGAACTCCCATTGGCGGTAGCGCTGGTCCGAGCCCAGGCCGGGTTCGAACTCGCGAAAGGCCAGGCCGATGTCTTCGCCGCTGTGGGGGAAGTACACGTTGTCCAGGGAATCGAATGAGTATTTGAGCTCATAGAAGCCTTCGCTGAAGCTCACACTCGGTAGATCGCGGTCGCCAATGCGCACGTCCGCCTTGCCCCAGGCTTCGCCCACGCCAAAGCGGATCTCGCCGCTGTTGCCGATCTGCCGGCCCACGTTCAAACCGAAGCCATAGCGTTCCAGGCGGTATTCGGAGATGGGGTCGTTATCCAGGATCAGCTCGACGTTCTGTGCCTCGGCCCTGATGTAGGGGGCCACAAAGTAGCGTGAGCCGGTGTCCATGGGTTGGTAGAACTCGCTGTACAGTTCCTGCCGATCACCGATCTGCACCCGCGTGAGCCATTCCGCGCCGAGTCGGTTGATGCCGTTGACGCGGTAACTGGCGCCGAGGTTGAAGGCGCTGTCGCCGCGCATGTCGTCCGAGAGGTTCAAGCCCAGGCGCAGGTAGTCGGTGCCGCTGCGCTTGCCGCGTGCACTGATTACCAGGGTGTTGTCCTGGCCTTTTTTCACCACGCGGTATTGCACCTGCTCGAAGTAATCCAGGCCGTACAGGGTGCCCATGTCCGATTGCAGGCGGCCCAGGTTCAGCGGTTCTCCCAGGTCCTGGCGGATGTAGTAGCGGATAACGTCGTCGCTGACCTTGGAGTCGTTCTCCACCTGGATTGCGGTGATCACCGGGGTGCGTTCGCCTGGCGTGCGCGCAGCTATCAGGTCGGCGTCGATGGGTTCGGCAGGGCGCAGGTGTGCCAGGCGTACGTCGAGGGCACGGGTGGCGCGGTAACCGGCTTCGATCATGTCCTTGGCGCGGCCGAAATCGGTGACGCCATAAGCGGCCAGCGGCGGTTGGATCAACACGTCCTTGGGGTACAGGGCCTTGAGTTGCTCCTCGGAGTTGCGCCGGGTCATCAGGGTGATGGACTGGTTGAGCACGTCCACCACGGTGGCCAGTTGTTTGCGCGAACGCAGCGGGGTGCCGATGTCGACCACAATCGCGATGTCGACGCCCATCTCCCGCGCCACGTCCAACGGGATGTTGTCAGTCATGCCGCCGTCCACCAGCAGGCGGCCATCCAGCTCCACCGGGGCGAACACCGCCGGGATCGACATGCTGGCGCGGATCACCTGGGGCAGGTGGCCTTTGCTGAAGACTACTTTTTCGCCGGTGGTGATGTCGGTAGCCACGGCGCGGAAGGGGATCGGCAGCTTGTCGAAGTTACGCGTGTTGCTGCTGTGGGCGAACATGCTCTCCAGCAACAGTGCAAGGTTCTGACCCTGGATCACGCCCAGCGGCAGGCCGAGGCTGCCATCGTCGCGGAAACTGAGTTTTTGTTTGACCAGGAAATCCCGGTCATCCTGCTTGCGCCGAAACGGTACGTCTTCACGCGGTGGCGCGTCGGACAGGGCCTGCTGCCAGTCGATCCCCAGCGCCAATTTCTCCAGCTCGTCGATCTTGTAGCCCGACGCGTACAACCCGCCAATCACCGCGCCCATGCTGGTGCCGGCAATCGCATCGATATGAATACCTTGCTCCTCAAGCGCCTTGAGCACGCCGATGTGCGCCAGGCCACGGGCGGCACCGCCAGACAGCACCAGGCCGATTTTCGGGCGGGGGGCTTCTACCGCGTCGGCAAGTAGGGGAACAAGGCACAGGAACAGGCAAGACAGCAGGCGGCGCATCATCAATCTCGTGGCTGGGCGACAAAGGCCGCTATTATAGCCACCCGATTCGCTGAGCCTGTTACGCCAGGAGCCGCTTAATGATGTCTGCATGCAAACCCGAGATCGTCATCACCTATTGCACCCAGTGCCAGTGGTTGCTGCGCGCCGCGTGGCTGGCCCAGGAGTTGCTCAGCACCTTTGCCGATGATTTGGGGCGCGTGGCGCTGGAACCGGCCACTGGCGGCGCGTTTCGCATCACCTGTGATGGCGTGCAGATTTGGGAGCGCAAGGCCGATGGCGGTTTTCCCGAGGCCAAGGTGCTCAAGCAGCGAGTGCGCGACCAGATCGACCCGCAGCGCGACCTCGGGCATAACGACCGTAGCGCCTGAAGTCAGGCCGGCGCCGGTTGTTTGGCCTGGCTGGCGCTGCCCATCAGGCCGGAGAGCACGATGGCGACGATGATCAACGCGCCGCCCAGCAGCATGCGCAAGGTCGGGGTTTCGGCGAACAACAGCCAGGCCACGGTAATGCCGTAGACCGGCTCCATGGCAAACACCACCGACGCGGTGCGCGCCTTGATCACCGCGAGGCTGGCGACAAACAGGCTGTGGGCCAAGCCGGTACAAAACACCCCCAGCAGCCCGATCCACAACCAATCTATCCCACGCACATCCGCCAGCCCCGGCGCGGCCACGGGCAGCAGGAGCGCGGCGACCACGACGTTCTGGCACAGCGCGGCCTGGACCGCAGGAATGCGCCCGGAACTGGCGCGATTGTTCAGCGACAACAACGAGAACAACAAGCCCGAGGCGATACCCCACAGCAGCCCGCCCGTAGCCTCGCTGGCGAGATTGAAATCCGGAGTCACAAGCACCAGGCCAACGGTAACCAGCACCACCAGCAGCACTTCGTTGGCCCGAATACGCTCGCGGAAAATCAGCCCCTCAAGGATCACCGTAAAGGCCGGAAAGGCGGTGAAGCCCAGGGTCGCCACAGCCACGCCCGCGACCTTGACGGCAATAAAGAACGTCACCCAATGGGCGGCCAACAACACACCGCTGACCAGCAGCCGGCGCCAGTCACGCATCTCTAGCTTTTTCCACGGAGCGTTGCTGGCAAAGCGGGCGAATACCGCCAGCGCCAGCACGGCAAACGCCGCCCGGCCAAATACGATGATGGCGGGGGAGGCAGCCGCCAGCTTGCCGAATACACCGGTGAGGCCAAACATCAATGCGCCGATATGCAGGGCGCCAAGGGCTGAGCGGGGAGTCATTGCGATCCTTGATCCAACAGGGGGTGACAGCCTCGCAGTCTAGAGGGTTGGCGGGTGGGCGTCTGTCGCGGACGGGGTGATTTTTAGCGCAAGACTCTTGCTAGCCCGCCCGACGCAACGCCCCGGGCGAGGCGCCAAAGGCCCGTAGCATGGCCGCGCAAAATGCGCTTTGTGAGGCGTAGCCGACGCGCTCGGCAATCTCGCCGATGGGCAGGGAGGTTTCGCGTAACAGCCTGAGCGCCATGTGCAGGCGGCGACTGCGTAGATAGTCCATCGGCGTTTGCCCGCACTCCGCCATAAACCGTGCATGCAGGCGCGGCACGGACAAATCGGCGATCCGCGCCAGGTCGGCCACCTGCAGCGGGTGCGCCGCATGGCGCTCGATATGGGCATTGAACGCCGCGTAAGGCAGGCGCCGGCCCGGCAGCGGTTGGGCCAGGGGATGGTTGAGGCTGGCCAATAACAACACGGCGCCTTGCTGGACGATCAGTGGGTCGTGCACCGGGCTTTGTGCCAGCCACTGCACCAGTTGGTGTTGCCGGGCATCCAGCGCCAGGCGCGCGGGTTGGTCGAGCAAGCGGCGGCTGGCATCGGCATGTTCGCCCAAGGATTGCACCATCCAGTTTTCAGTCGGCACATCCAGCACCAGGCAGCGGCTGCCATCGCGGCTGATGCAGGCATGATGGGTGGAGAAGGGCAGCACCATCACGCTGCTTTCGCGCACCTGGCTGCCACGGCCATCGACTTCCAGGTCCAGGTGCCCGGACAGGCCGAACACCAACTGCGCATGGTCATGGCTGTGGGCAATGGGCGCTTCGAGGTAGTGGCGTAGCGTGAGGGTCGGGCTCATCGCGGTCTCCAGGGCGGCAAGCTGTCAGTCTACAACGCTTGGCGAGCGACGAGCGCTGTCATCAGACTGACGCACGCTTGTCATGGGCTATTAATCGCCAAGGCGCAAGCTCGCCAAAACAGCGTCGAGGGATGCCCATGACCCGTGCCGAGTTCACCAAGCCCAGCCGCAAGCAACGGGTGCGAACCCTGTGGATTTCCGACGTGCACCTGGGCACCCGGGATTGCCAGGCCGAACACCTATCGCACTTTCTCAAGGGCTATCACGCCGACAAGGTCTACCTGGTCGGTGACATCATCGACGGTTGGAAAATGCGCGGCGGCATGTATTGGCCTCAAGCCCATACCAACGTAATCCGGCGGCTGCTGACCATGGCCAAGCGTGGCACCGAGGTCATCTACGTCACCGGCAACCATGACGAGTTCCTGCGCCGCTATTCCAAGCTGATCCTGGGCAATATCCAGTTGGTGGATGAAGCCGTGCACGTCACCGCCGATGGCCGCCACTTGCTGGTGATTCATGGCGACCAGTTTGATGTGATCACGCGCTATCACCGCTGGCTCGCCTTCCTCGGCGATTCGGCCTACGAATTCACCCTGACGCTGAACCGCTGGTTGAATCACTGGCGCGCGCGGTACGGCTACGGTTACTGGTCGCTGTCGGCGTACCTGAAGCACAAGGTCAAGACAGCGGTGAGTTTTATCAGCGATTTCGAAGAGGCGATCGCCCACGAAGTAACCAAGCGCGAATTGCACGGCGTGGTGTGCGGGCATATTCACCATGCCGAGATTCGCAAGGTGGGCGAGGTGGATTACCTCAACTGCGGGGATTGGGTGGAGTCGTGCACGGCCTTGATCGAGCACTGGGATGGGCATATCGAGTTGTATCGATTGGCGGATGCGCAGGCTAAAGAGGCACTGCTGAAGGCTGAAATGGTTGCTGGCTGAACCTGAGAGCTGGCTTGCCTGCGATGGCTATAAGTATGTACACAACGCTGTAGCGATCGACGGTAACCACGATGCGAAGCGAGCCGCTCTTGATCTTGCTCTTGATCCGCTTTTGATCTTGATCTCAGGCGCCCCGTTAAACCACGCTGGCCGGAATTCGACAGGGATTTGGGGGGTAAACCGGCAGGGATGCCGGTTTAGCCGCCCCGCGCCATGGATGGCGCGTGGCGGCGGCCCCCCAAATCACTGGCGGATTACGGGCACACCGAGCCTAGGCGAGGTGCCGAGTGGTGGGGCAAGAGCGTTTTGCTTACTTTTGCGCTTTTCAAAAGTGAGCCGCCGTCAGGGCGGAACCCTAGGTGGCCGTTACCTAAATAACGGATATGTACCCGGTCCAACTGTGTTGACTGTTAGGCCGTCTTCGCGAGCAAGCCCGCTCCCACAGTTAGATCGCGAGGTATCAGGTAGATATGCGTCGGCTGACCCACCGCCATCGCAGGCAAGCCAGCCCCCACACCTAATCCCGTTTCTTCAGTTGGAAACGTCAGCAATGGCTTGAGCCAGCAACGTCAACCGCGTCGCATCAACCCCAGCCACGTTAGCCCGCCCCGAACTGACCATATACACACTGTGCTTCTCGCGCAGTTGCTTGACCTGCTCGGCACTCAAGCCGGTATAGGAAAACATCCCCCGCTGCGCGCCGATATGCGCAAAGCGCTCGGCCAGCCCATGGGGCGCAAGCGCTTCCACCAACCCGGAACGCAACTGGGCGATCCGCGAACGCATGGCCTCGACTTCCTCGCTCCACTGCTTTTTCAGCTGTGCATCACCGAGGATGGTCGCCACCACGGCGGCGCCATGATCCGGTGGCGTCGACCACAGGTTGCGCGCGATATTCGCCAGTTGGCTACGTACATCGGTGAGCTTTTCAGCATCCGCCGCACACACAATCAATGCACCCACGCGGTCGCGATACAGGCCGAAGTTCTTCGAGCAGGAACTGGTAATCAGCACTTCCGGCAGTTCGGCGGCAAACAGGCGCACCGCCCAGGCGTCTTGCTCCAGGCCGTCGCCAAAGCCCTGGTAGGCAAAGTCGATCAGCGGCAGCAACTGGCGTTCCCGCACGATCTGCAACACCTGGCGCCAGTCGTCCTGGGACAGGTCAAAACCGGTCGGGTTATGGCAGCACGCGTGCAGCAATACCACGTCGCCCTTGGGCACGCTGGACAGGGTTGCCAGCATCGCCTTCACGTCCAGGCGGTTGTCGCTGCCCACGTAAGGGTAATGACTGACCTTGAGCCCGGCCTTGGCAAAAATGGTTTCGTGGATCGGCCAGGTCGGGTTGCTCAGCCACACGCCACGGCCCGGCAGGCTGTGGGCGATAAAGTCGGCACTCAGGCGCAGGGCGCCGGTGCCGCCGGGGGTTTGCGTGGCGCCAGTGCGGCGGTCACGCAGCAAGGCCGAGTCGGCGCCGAGCACCAGTTCGCTGATCAGGCTGCCGAAGGCTGCATCGCCATGGCCACCGATATAGGTCTTGGTCACTTGGGTGTCGACCAGGCGCTGTTCCGCCAGCTTCACCGAGTGGGGAATCGGCGTCAGGCCCTGGTCGTCTTTATAGACACCTACGCCCAGGTCGAACTTGTTCGGGTTGGCGTCCTGGGCATACAGGTCCATCAGCCCGAGGATCGGGTCGCCGGGCACGCGGTCGATGGCATCGAAATGCATTACTTGCGGCCCTCGGCAGTCTTGGCCACTTCGTCGGTGCGCGCGGCCATGATGAAGTCGTTGCGGTGCAGACCCTTGATGGAGTGGCTCCACCAGGTCACGGTGACTTTGCCCCACTCGGTGAGCAGGCCAGGGTGATGGCCTTCGGCTTCGGAGATTTCACCCATCGCGTTGGTGAAAGCCAGGGCGAATTTGAAGTTCTTGAACAGGAAAACCTTTTCCAACTGCATCACGCCGTCGCGCACTTCGATGTTCCAGTCAGGGATCTGCTTGATCAGTACCGGCAGTTCTTCATCGCTGACTTGCGGGGCATCGGCGCGGCAGGCTTCGCAGTGGGCTTGGTTCAAGGTGGTCATGGAAGGTGTCCTGAATTCGAATGATTGAAGGTCAGTGGCGTTACCCTAAAGCAACGCGGGGCCAGGGAACAGACTCACCTGGCCTTAAAACGTGAGGTTCACGCGGCTTTGGGCTTGGGTGGGAATTTCGGTGCGTGCAGACCCAGCTGCATACCGCGCTCGACCATGCCCATGATGTCTTCCTGCGCCACGTCGAACAGGCGCTTGAGTTCGGGCAAGACGAAGTACAGCGGTTGCAGGATGTCGATGCGATAGGGGGTGCGCATCGCTTCCAGCGGATCAAAGGCCTGGTGCTCAGGCTCGTCCGACAGGCAATACACACTTTCTTTAGGCGACGACAGGATGCCGCCACCGTAGATACGCCGGCCCTGGGGCGTGTCCACCAGGCCGAACTCGATGGTCATCCAGTACAGGCGCGCCAGGTACACCCGTTGCTCCTTGGTGGCCGCCAGGCCGAGCTTGCCGTAAGTGTGGGTGAATTCAGCGAACCAGGGGTTGGTCAGCAGCGGGCAGTGGCCAAAGATCTCGTGGAAAATATCCGGCTCTTGCAGGTAGTCCAGTTCTTCACGGGTGCGAATAAAAGTCGCCACCGGGAACTGCTTGCTGGCCAGTAATTCAAAAAAGGTCTGGAAGGGGATCAGCGCCGGCACGCGGGCGACTTGCCAGCCGGTGGTGTCGGCCAGCACCTTGTTGATCTCGCCCAGTTGGGGAATGCGGTCCAGGGGCAGGCCGAGCTTGTCGATACCGTCCAGGTATTCCTGGCAGGCGCGGCCCTCGATCACTTTCAATTGGCGAGTGATCAGGGTGTTCCACACCGCATGTTCTTCTGGCGGGTAGTGGATAAAACCTTGCGCATCGGGCTCGCGGGCCACGTAGTGCGTCTGCTTCATACGGCTCTCCTGCTAGGCATTCGTTCTTGTTATGTCCTGGGATGCTCCTATTGATAACCGGATAGGCGCCGGTTTCCATCAGCCTTAACGGACTAGCGTAGGAAAAATTACCGATTATCGTAAAGTATTCGTTACGATAGGCCCGCTCGTCGCAGCTATGGGCTGGGAAAAGTCACCGCGCTGTCACATAATCTTGACGACTATCTGCGCCCAGCGACAAAAAGACGCGGCGCCTACTCCCTTTTCGAGTTTTTCCATGCGTATCAAAGTGCACTGCCAGAACCGCATCGGCATCCTGCGGGACATCCTCAACCTGCTGGTGGAGTACGGCGTCAACGTCGCCAAGGGCGAAGTCGGCGGTGAGCATGGCAACGCCATCTACCTGTTTTGCCCTAACCTGGTGAATATGCAATTTCAGGCGTTGCGCCCGCAGTTCGAGGCGATTGCCGGGGTGTTTGGCGTCAAGCGGGTAGGGCTGATGCCCAGCGAGCGTCGGCATATGGAACTCAATGCATTGCTCGGCGCCCTGGAATTTCCGGTGCTGTCCATTGATATGGGCGGCTCCATCGTGGCCGCCAACCGTGCGGCGGCGCAGTTGCTGGGCGTACGGGTGGATGAAGTGCCGGGGATTCCCCTGTCGCGTTACGCCGAGGATTTCGACCTGCCGGAACTGGTGCGCGCCAGCAAATCGCGAATCAATGGCCTGCGGGTCAAGGTCAAGGGCGACGTATTTCTGGCGGACATCGCGCCCCTGCAATCTTCCGAGCACGATGACAGCGAAGCCATGGCCGGCGCCGTGCTCACCCTGCACCGCGCCGACCGTGTCGGTGAGCGTATCTATAACGTGCGCAAGCAAGAGCTGCGCGGTTTCGACAGCATCTTCCAGAGCTCCAAGGTCATGGCCGCGGTGGTGCGGGAAGCGCGGCGCATGGCGCCGCTGGATGCACCGCTCTTAATAGAAGGCGAAACCGGCACCGGCAAGGAACTGTTGGCCCGGGCCTGCCACTTGGCCAGCCCGCGCGGGCAATCGCCATTGATGGCGCTCAACTGCGCGGGGTTGCCCGAGTCGATGGCCGAGACCGAACTGTTTGGCTACGGCCCCGGCGCATTTGAAGGCGCGCGAGCGGAAGGCAAGTTGGGCCTGCTTGAGCTGACGGCGGGCGGTACCTTGTTTCTGGATGGCGTGGGGGAAATGAGCGCGCGCTTGCAGGTCAAGCTGCTGCGCTTTCTGCAGGACGGTTGTTTCCGTCGGGTGGGCAGTGATGAAGAGGTGTACCTGGATGTGCGGGTGATCTGTGCGACCCAGGTGGATTTGTCGGAGCTCTGCGCTCGGGGTGAGTTTCGCCAGGACCTTTATCATCGGCTGAATGTGCTGTCGTTGCATATCCCGCCATTGCGCGAATGCCTGGATGGCCTTGCGCCGTTGGTCGAGCACTTTCTCGATCAGGCCAGCCGGCAGATCGGTTGCCCACTGCCCAAGCTGGCACCTGCGGCCATGGACAAACTCAGCCACTACCACTGGCCGGGCAATGTGCGGCAGCTGGAAAACGTGCTGTTCCAGGCGGTGTCATTGTGTGAAGGCGGTACGGTCAAGGTTGAGCATATTCGCTTGCCGGACTATGGCGTGCGCCAGCCGCTGGGTGATTTTTCCCTGGAGGGCAGCCTGGAGGAGATCGTCGGGCGCTTTGAGAAGGCGGTGTTGGAAAGTCTGTATGCCGAACACCCGAGCAGTCGCCAGTTGGGCAAGCGCCTGGGGGTGTCGCACACCACCATTGCCAACAAGCTGCGTGATTACGAAGTGCTCAAGGCTGATCGCAGTTAAAACGGTGGGAGCTTGCTCCCGTGACGGACTGACAGCCGGCGCTGATTTAACTGACGCACCGTGATCCAAATGTGGGAGCTGGCTTGCCTGCGAAGACGGCCTAACAGTCAACACAGTTGGATCGGGTACATATCCGTTATTTAGGTAACGGCCACTTAGGGTTCCGCCCTGACGGCGGCTCACTTTCGAAAAGCGCGAAAGTAAGCAAAGCGCTCTTGCCCCACCACTCGGCACCTCGCTTGGGCTCGGTGTGCCCGAACACAGGCTTGAATCCGTGGGCCGCCGCCACGCGCCATCCATGGCGCGGGGCGGCTAACCCGGCGTCCTGCCGGGTTACCCACGAATTCAAGCCTGCGTTCGGCCAGCGTGGTTTAACGGGGCGCCTGAGATCAAGATCACAAGCAGATCAAGAGCGACTCGCTTCGCATCGTGGTTACCGTCTGCTGCTACAGCCCACAAAGTTGTGTAGATACCTATGCTGCGATAGCGGACTGTCAGCTGGCATATCGGTGCCTGTTCCACCGCTATCGCAGGCAAGCCAGCTCCCACATTGGTTGGGTATTGCCCACGGAATCAGCGCCCGGCATCAATCCCCTGTGGGAGCGGGCTTGCCCGCGATGGCGGAGGGTCAGTCAATTAATCTGCAACTGAACCACCGCTATCGCAGGCAAGCTCCACCTTTGATCTCTACAGCTTTGAAGGCCGGTGTTTGCCGCAGGCGGCAGTAGTCCGCCGTTTTTTCGACTGTTTTTCCCATCACCGCTTTCACCTATCTCCACGAAACCCCCGCCCCGCCTGGATTTGCGCCTCTTTTAAAAAGTTGGTTCGCAAATTGCTTAAGCCTCCTCAGTACAGCGGTGGGCGGCAAGCGTCCGTCAGAAAGAGGATAGAGCGTGGACAAGTACCTTTATGTGGCAATGACCGGCGCCAGCCAGAATGCACTGGCGCAGAAGGCCCATGCCAACAATCTGGCGAACATTTCCACCAACGGTTTCCAGCGCGACCTGGAGCAGGCGCGTTCGATGCCGGTGTTCGGTGACAGCTTTCCGGCGCGGGCGTTTGCCATGACCGAGCGGCCGGCCACTGACTTTTCTCCGGGCGCGATGATCGAAACCGGCCGTGACCTGGACGTAGCCGTCAGCGGCGACGGCTGGATGGCGGTGCAAACCCCCGATGGCGGCGAAGCCTACGTGCGCAGCGCCAGTATGAACGTGGATGCCCTGGGCGTGCTGCGGGCCGGCAACGGTATGCCGATCATGGGCAACGGTGGCCCGATTGCCGTGCCGCCCCAGCAGAAAATCGAAGTGGGTTCGGACGGCACCATCAGCATCCGTGCCATGGGCGAAGGCCCGCGGGTGATGGCGGAAGTGGACCGTATCAAGATGGTCCAGCCAGACCTCAAGAACATGACCAAAGGCCTGGACGGCACCATCCACACCAAGGATGGCCAGCCGGCCCAGGCCGACGCGAACGTGCGGCTGACCTCGGGTTTCCTGCAGGCGAGCAACGTCAATGCCGTGGAAGAAATGACCGCGGTGCTGGCGCTGGCCAAGCAGTTCGAGCTGCACATCAAGATGATGAACAGCGCTAAAGAAGACGACCAGGCCATGACGCGCGTCATGCAGATGAGCTGATTCAAGCCCACTAACTAATTTGCAACGCAGCGCCAACCATCCGGCGCACGAAGGAGAACAGCATGCTTCCGGCTCTATGGGTTGCCAAGACAGGCCTGTCCGCCCAGGACACCAACCTGACGACCATTTCCAACAACCTGGCAAACGTGTCGACCACGGGCTTCAAACGTGACCGCGCCGAGTTCCAGGACTTGCTCTATCAGATCAAGAAGCAACCGGGCGCCCAATCGACCCAGGACAGCGAACTGCCGTCGGGCCTGCAACTGGGTACCGGTGTGCAGATCGTCGGCACCCAGAAAAACTTCAGCGCCGGTAACCTGCAGCAAACCGGCCAGCCCCTGGACATGGCGATCAATGGCCGCGGCTTTTTCCAGGTGCTGCAGCCAGATGGCACCACCTCTTACACCCGTGACGGCACCTTCCACTTGGATTCCAACGGCCAGATCGTGACCGCCAACGGTTTCGCCCTGGAGCCTGCTGTCGTGGTGCCGCCAGACGCCAAGACCTTCACCGTCGGCAACGACGGCACCGTGTCCATCACCGTGGCTGGCAACCCGGCCTCCCAAGTGATCGGCAACCTGCAAACCGCCGACTTCATCAACCCGGCCGGCCTGCAGGCGATGGGCAACAACCTGTTCCTGGAAACCGCCTCCAGTGGCGCGCCGCAAATCGGCACCCCTGGCTTGAACGGCTTCGGCACCACGCTGCAAAGCACCCTGGAAACCTCCAACGTCAGCACCGTTGAGGAGATGGTCAACATGATCACCACCCAGCGCGCCTACGAGATGAACTCCAAGGTGATTTCCACCGCCGACCAGATGCTTTCGTTCGTTACGCAGAATCTGTAATCAGTCTATGGGGCGCCCTTGAGGGTGCCTGCAACACCGTGAGGTTAGGGTCATGAATCGCTATGTTTGTGTGTTGGCATTGAGTGGGATCGCCGTGCTTGCGGGCTGTGTCGCCCCCTCGCCAAAGCCTAATGACCCGTACTACGCGCCGGTGTTGCCACGCACGCCGCTGCCGGCGGCGGCCAACAATGGCTCGATCTACCAGGCCGGGTTCGAGCAGAACCTGTACAGCGACCGCAAGGCGTTCCGGGTCGGTGACATCATCACCATCACCCTGAACGAGAAGACGCAGGCCAGCAAGAACGCCAACTCGCAGATCGGCAAGAACAGCAAGACCAGCATCGGCCTGACCTCGCTGTTCGGCGGTGGCCTGAACACCAATAACCCGCTGGGCAGCGGTGACCTGAGCCTGGACGCCGGCTACAGCGGCGACCGTGCCACCAACGGCAAGAGCGCGGCAGGGCAGGGCAACAGCCTGACCGGTTCGATCACCGTAACCGTCGCCGATGTATTACCCAACGGCATCATTGCCGTGCGCGGTGAAAAGTGGATGACCCTCAACACCGGCGACGAACTGGTGCGCATCGCCGGCATGGTTCGCGCCGATGACATCTCCACCGACAACACCGTGCCGTCGACGCGCATTGCCGATGCACGCATTACCTACTCGGGCACCGGTTCGTTTGCCGATGCGAGCCAGCCGGGCTGGTTCGACCGCTTCTTCCTCAGCCCGCTGTTCCCTTTCTAGGTGGCCATTTTGAAGTTCAAACAGCTGATGGCGATGGCGCTCTTGTTGGCCTTGAGCGCTGCGGCCCAGGCCGAGCGCCTGAAGGACATCGCCAGTATTTCCGGCGTGCGCTCCAACCAGTTGATCGGCTATGGCCTGGTGGTGGGGCTCAACGGTACGGGTGACCAGACCACCCAGACGCCGTTCACCCTGCAAACCTTCAATAACATGCTCTCCCAGTTCGGTATCAAGGTACCGCCTGGCTCGGGCAACGTGCAGTTGAAGAACGTCGCAGCAGTGTCGATCAGCGCCGATCTGCCTGCGTTCGCCAAGCCGGGGCAGGTGGTGGACATCACCGTGTCGTCCATGGGTAACTCCAAGAGCCTGCGCGGCGGTACCTTGCTGATGACGCCGCTCAAAGGTATCGACGGCAACGTCTACGCCATCGCCCAGGGCAACCTGGTGGTGGGCGGTTTTGACGCCGAAGGCCGCGACGGTTCGAAGATCACCGTCAACGTGCCGTCAGCCGGGCGTATCCCCGGTGGCGCCACGGTTGAACGCACCGTGCCGAGTGGTTTCAACCAGGGCAACAGCCTGACCCTGAACCTCAACCGCTCCGACTTCACCACCGCCAAGCGCGTGGTCGACAAGATCAATGACATGCTCGGCCCTGGCGTGGCCCAGGCCATCGATGGCGGCTCGATTCGTGTCACTGCGCCGCTGGACCCAAGCCAGCGCGTGGACTACCTGTCGATCCTGGAAAACCTTGAGGTGGACCCCGGCCAGGCCGTGGCCAAAGTCATCATCAACTCGCGCACCGGCACCATCGTGATCGGCCAGAACGTCAAGGTCTCGCCAGCGGCGGTGACCCACGGCAGCCTGACGGTGACCATCACCGAAGACCCGATCGTCAGCCAGCCTGGGCCGTTGTCCGGTGGCCAGACTGCCGTGGTCCCGCGTTCGCGCGTCAATGCCCAGCAAGAAGCCAAGCCGATGTTCAAGTTCGGCCCGGGCACCACCCTGGACGAGATTGTCCGTGCGGTGAACCAGGTGGGCGCTGCGCCCGGCGACTTGATGGCGATCCTCGAAGCTTTGAAGCAGGCCGGCGCGTTGCAAGCCGACCTGATCGTGATCTGAGGCCATGGCCATGGATATGCGCAAGAGCGGCATCAGCAGCACGGCGGACTCGGGGTCTTACTCCGACCTGAACCGGCTTAACCAGCTCAAGGTGGGCGACGACAAAAACAGCGAAGGCAACCTGCGCAAAGTGGCGCAGGAATTCGAGTCGCTGTTTTTGAACGAGATGCTCAAGTCCATGCGTTCGGCCACCGAGGCCCTGGGCAAGGACAACCCGCTGAACACCCCGGCCGCCAAGCAGTACCAGGAAATGTACGACCAGCAACTGGCGGTGTCGATGTCCCGCGAAGGCGGCGGTATCGGCCTGGCCGATGTGCTGATGCGCCAGATGCAGAAGAACAAACCGGTGGAGGCCCAGGCCGCCACCTTGCAAGGCCCGGCGGCGGATGTGCCGGTGAAGAAAGTCGATGTGCCGACCGAGATTGCCGCCGGTACCCAGGCTGAAGGCCCGTTGGGCCGCTCCAATGGCCAGCGGCCTTTGTGGGCGTATCGCGTGGCTGTGCCTGAGGGGGCCAGTACCCATGCCAACGACATGGAGCTGATGAACCAGCGCCGTATCGCCTTGCCCAGCAAGTTGGCCGACCGCCTGCTGGCGGGCATCGTGCCGAACGCCCCGGTCGAAGCCAAAGCCGCGCCCCTGCGTAACAGCGCTGCCGACGATACGGTCATCAACAGCAGTGCGCGTAGCTTTGCCGTGCCGAGCGGGCGCATGCAAGTGTATGGCCGCGCCATTGCCCAGCCACCGCTGGCGCCGGCCAAGAAAGCCTTCAGCTCCCAGGATGAATTTGTCGCCACCATGCTGCCGATGGCCAAGGCCGCCGCCGCACGGATTGGTATCGACCCCAAATACCTGGTGGCCCAGGCGGCACTGGAAACCGGTTGGGGCAAATCAGTCATGCGTGCCGAAGACGGCAGCAGCAGCCACAACCTGTTCGGCATCAAGGCCGGGCAGAGCTGGCAGGGCGGTCAGGCCCGGGCGATCACCAGCGAGTTTCGCGATGGGGCGATGGTCAAGGAAACGGCGCAATTCCGTTCCTACAGCTCCTACCAGGACAGCTTCCACGACCTCGTGACCCTGCTGCAAAGCCATGATCGCTATAAAGAAGTTGTGAAATCAGCCGACAACCCGGAACAGTTTGTACGCGAGTTGCAAAAAGCCGGTTATGCAACCGACCCGGATTACGCCAGCAAGATTTCGCAGATCGCAAAAAACATGAACAGTTACCAGAACTACGCTGCCGCTGGCGCAACCACACATTTATAAGGTCTGAACCATGAGTTTGCTCAGTATCGGGATGTCAGGGCTCAATGCCGCTCAAGGATCGTTGTCGGTCTTGAGTAATAACATCGCCAACGTGAATACCCCGGGGTACTCGCGTCAGCAGACCACGCAAAATACCAACGCGTCGAACCCGTTCGGCGGCGTGTACATCGGCAGCGGCACCACCCTGGCCGATGTGCGCCGGGTGTACAACGAGTACCTGGACACCGCTTACCAGAACAGCACGGCGCTCAATAACGATGCCAAGGCATACCTGGACCAGGTGGGGGCCGTCGACAAAGTACTGTCGGACAAAACCACCGGCTTGTCCTCGGTGCTCAGTTCGTTCTTTGCCACCCTGCAAACCGCCGCGTCCAACCCCAGCGACCTGTCGGCCCGCCAATTGCTGGTGACCAACGCCCAGACCCTGAGCAGCCGTTTCAACGCGATCTCCACGCAGTTGACCCAGCAGAAAGAGACGATCAACAACCAACTGAGCAGCATGAGTGACCAGGTCAACCAATTGACCGCCTCGATTGCCTCCCTTAACCAGCAGATCTCCCAGGCCCAAGGCAGCTCCAACAGCGCCCCGGCCAACCTGCTGGACTCGCGTAACGAGGCAGTACGCTCGCTCAATGAGTTGATTGGCGTGACGGCCACCGAGAAAAACGGCCAGTTCAGCGTGACCACAGGCAGCGGCCAGTCCCTGGTAGAGGGCGGGATCTCCAACAAGATTTCCGCCGCGCCAAGCAAAACCGATAACAGCCAATACACCATCCAGCTGGACATGAACGGCACCACCCTGGACCTGGGCTCGGTGATCAGCGGCGGCAGCATCGGCGGCCTGTTGCGCTATCGCAGCGATGCCTTGATGCCGGCCATCAATGAACTGGGCCGTATCGCCATCGCCACGGCAGATACGCTCAACAACCAACTGGGCCAGGGCCTGGACCTCAACGGTGACTTTGGTGTTTCGCTGTTCAAAGACATCAACAGCGCCGCCGCCATTGCCTCGCGCAGCCAGGGTGCCTCGGGCAACAGCGCCGGGGCGGGCAACCTGAACGTGACGATCAAGGACAGCAGTCAGTTGTCCACGTTTGACTACACCGTGACCTTCAACGACAAGACCGATCCTAACAAGATCACGGTGTTGCGTTCGGACGGCAAGGCCATGGGCACCTTTGACATGAGCGCTACACCGCCGCCGACCATGGATGGTTTCACCCTGGCGCTGGACGGCAAGGGCACCATGGCGTTTGGCGACAGCTTCAAGGTCAGCCCCACCGCCACGGGCGCCAGCGGTATTGGCGTGGCGCTCACCGATGCGAACAAACTGGCGTTCGCCGGCCCGTTGGCAGGTACCAGCAGCACGACCAACAGCGGCACGGGTACCTTCACCCAGCCGGCCTTGACGGTGCCGCTGGATATCCATGGCGGCACCGACACCGCGCAGCTGCGCGCCGGTATTGAAAACTCGATGCCGGTGAAGATGGTGTTCGGCAAGCCCGCCGCCGACGGTACGCAGTCCTATACCATCAACGATTCCAAGGGCAACCCGATTGGCACTGGCTCGATCATTCCGGGGCAGGGCAACAAGATCACCGTGGACGTGCCGATGCGCGACGCCAGCGGTGCCGCCATTCCCGGCAAGAGCTTCAAGTTCGACACCACCGTCAACGGCTCGCCGGCAGACGGCGACAGCACCACCTTTGCCTTCAACAGTGGCGGTAAGTCCGACGGCCGCAACGCCCAGGAACTGCTGAACCTGCAAACCAAGGCCACCGTCGGCATGGGCGACGGCAACGGGGGCACCAGCCTGGTGGGCGCCAATAGCAAGCTGGTCTCGACCGTAGGTGCCAAGGCCAGCCAGGCCGGGGTCGACACCGCCGCCACCGGCGCGTTGCTCAGCGCCAACAAGGAAGCACGCAACTCGGTATCCGGGGTCAACCTGGATGATGAAGCGGGCGACATGATCAAGTTCCAGCAGTACTACACCGCGTCGTCGCAGATCATCAAGGCTGCGCAGGAAACCTTCACCACACTGATGAATGCTCTTTAAGGGAGGCTGGGACGATGCGTATTTCTACACAGCAGTATTTTGAGACCAGCTCTGCCAAGTACCAGAGCAACTATTCCAGCGTGGTCAAGGCCCAGGACCAGGCCAGCTCCGGCGTGCGCGTGCAAACCGCCGCGGATGATCCGGTGGCGGCGGCGCGGTTGTTGATGCTGCAGCAGCAGAAAGACATGCTGGCGCAGTTCAATGGCAACATCGACACCTTGAAGAACTCGCTGACCACCCAGGACGGCGTGCTGGAAAATATCAATATCGCGATTCAAAGAGCCAGTGAGTTGGCGCTCAAGGCGGGTAACGTCGGCATCAGCGACGCCGACCGCAAGTCGACGGCCGCCGAGATTGGCGCCATTGAAGACCAGGTTTTGGGCCTGCTCAATACCAAGGACGCCAGCGGCAATTACTTGTTCTCCGGCAGCAAGACCGACACGCCGCCCTACGCCCGCAACAATGACGGCACCTACAGCTACCAGGGCGATGACACGCCGCTGAGCTTGAAGATCGCAGAGAACCTGTCGGTTGCCATGGGCAATACCGCCAAGAGCATGCTTGAAAGCTCGGCGAATACGGGCCGTACGCAAACCGCGCCAATCCTCGTGCCGCCAGCGGTCGACGATGGCAAGGTCACCGTTTCTGCCGGGCTGATCGCGGCCAACAGCAGCTATAACAGCAGTTTTTCCGATGGCCAGCCGTATAAACTGACCTTCACCAGCAGCACCCAATACGTCGTCACGGACAATGCCGGCAAGGACATCACCTCGGAGATCCCGGGCAACGGTACTTTCGATGCCACCAAGGAAGGCGGTTCGACTGTCAGCCTGCGCGGGGTCAAGTTCGACATCGGCTTGAACCTGGGCAAAGACGCACTGGGCAAGGACATACTGCCTGGCGCGCCGTCGGACGCCATCGTCAAGGATCGAGAGTTCAGCCTGTCGGTCAAACCAGACACCTTCAGCGTTTCGCGCACCCCGAGCAATCCTTCCACCGCGCAACTGAGCGGCGGCACGGTGAGCGATCCGGCGGCATACGCCAGCACCTTTCCCAACTCGGGTGTCGTCGTCAAGTTTGGCGCGGCCGGTGCTTATGACCTGTATGCGCAGCCGTATAGCGCAGACAGCAAATCCATCGCCAGTGGCACCCTGGCGGCCGGCGCAACCACCATCACGGCGGCAGGGGTGACCTTTGATGTCACCACCGCACCGGCGCCGGCCGCCGGCGACCAGTTTGCGATCAGTGCCACCAGCAACAAAAACGAGAACGTTCTCGATACCCTGAGCCATCTGCGCAAAATTCTGGAAACGCCGTCAGACGGCAACCCAGCGGCGCAGAAGGAGCTCAAGGATGTGGTGGCCAAGTCGATTGGCAACTTGACCAATGCCTACGGGCAGATCGACCAGGCGCGTGGCTCCCTGGGCGCGCGCCTCAATGGCCTGGACATTCAGTCCAAGGAAAACGTCAGCCTGGACCTGGCCAATACCACCACCATGAATGCCCTGGGCAACGTCGACTTCGCCGAAGCCGCCGTCAACCTGAGCTTGCAGCAAACCATGTTGCAGGCTTCGCAACTGGCCTTCGTGAAAATCTCGCAGTTGAGCCTGTTCAACAAGATGTAAACGGCGTTCAGTCAAGCGGCCCGCTCTGGAAACAGGGCGGGCCGTTGTCGTTTCTGGGGGTTAATTGTTGAAACGTTTTGCATAAACCACGCAAAATTGAGTGACCTGTGAGTCATAAAGCGCATCTTCACTGTATCGTGTGAAAAGGATAAGTCGTCACAGGGCCTTCATCGGGCGGCTTTCAGCGAGTTTTTCATGGGGTTATCCCCTTTATTGTCAGCACTCCCGGCGTAGCCCGAGGGGTGTTCTCCAGCTATTTAGTATTGGGAAGCCACAATGATTGGCATAAAAAGCATCGCCAGTTACGTGCCGGCAGACGGGATCGATAACTACGCCCAGGGTGCCAAATTCGCCAAGGATGAAGAGTTCATCATCGGCAAGATCGGTTCGGCGTTTCTGCCGCGCAAGGAAGCTGCACAGGAGACGTCCGACCTGTGCGTCGAAGCCGTCAACGCATTGTTCGCCAATAACCCGGATTTAAAGCGCGAGTCCATCGACGCGCTGATCGTCGTTACCCAGAACGGCGATGAAGAGGGCTTGCCCCACACCGCCGCCATCGTGCAGGACAAACTGGGCCTGCCGACTCACGTGGCCGCCTTCGATATCTCCCTGGGCTGCTCCGGCTACGTCTACGGCATCTACGCGATGAAGGGCTTCATGGAAGCCGCGGGCCTTAAAAACGGCCTGCTGATTACCGCAGACCCGTACTCCAAGATCGTCGACCCGGAAGACCGCAACACCACCATGCTGTTCGGCGATGCCGCCACCGCCACCTGGATGGGCGAGGACGCACCATGGCTGCTGGGCAAATCCAAGTTCGGCACCGACGGTTCCGGCGCGCCGCACTTGAAGGTCAGCGATGGTGTGTTCTTCATGAATGGCCGCCAGGTGTTCAACTTCGCCTTGCTCAAGGTGCCGGCGCACTTGCACGAGCTGCTCAATGAGTCGGACCTCAAGGCCGATGACATCGATGCGTTCTGCATCCACCAGGGCAGCGCGGCCATCGTCGACGCCGTGGCGCGCCGCTTTGAAGAGGCGCCGGTGGACAAGTTCATCAAGGACATGGTCGAGACCGGCAATACCGTGTCGTCGAGCATCCCGCTGCTGCTGGAAAAGCACGTGATGGACGCCACCTGGAAGCGCGTGGCCATCAGCGGCTTTGGCGTGGGCCTGTCGTGGGGCTCGGCGATTCTCTATCGTCCGTGATGCTTTAGCAGCTGTACAAAAAAACGCCGATGATCCCACGATCATCGGCGTTTTTTTTTCGCCCCCTCCCTGTAGGAGCGAGCTTGCTCGCGAAGAACCTGAGAACGCCGCGTGCATCCTGAATACCCGCGTCATCGTTAACGTTCTTCGCGAGCAAGCTCGCTCCTACAAGGGCGGAGTTTTGGCGCCAGTAACCCGTGATTGGGGCGTTTCACGCCTTTATAAGGCCTTGAAATACAAGGGCTGGCACAGGGCTACTAAAAAAAATCAAAAAAATCCTCAAGCAACCGGCTACCACGACGATAACTATTACGTAGGTTCTCTAGGCCACACCCGGCGGTCGCCAGGGCCGGAAGCCGCAGTATCCAAACCACGAGGATTTCGTCATGGCATTATCAGTAAACACCAACATCACCTCCCTGGGTGTCCAGAAGAACCTGAACAAAGCTTCCGACGCTCTGAGCCAGTCGATGAACCGTCTGTCCTCCGGCCTGAAAATCAACAGCGCCAAAGATGACGCTGCCGGCATGCAGATCGCCAACCGTCTGAACAACCAGGTCAAAGGCCTGAACGTTGCCATCGCCAACGCCAACAACGGCGTGTCGATTGCCCAGACCGCTGAAGGCGCGATGCAAGAATCCACCAACACCCTGCAGCGTCTGCGTGAACTCGCCCTGCAAGCGGCCAACGGTGATAAAAGCGACGCTGACCGTGTTTCCCTGCAGCAAGAATTCACCGCTAAAGTGGGCGAGCTGAACCGTATCGCCAGCACCACCACCTTCGGTGGTCGTAACCTGCTGGACGGTTCGTTCAGCAACGTAGCATTCCAGATCGGCGCCAACGCCAACGAGACTATCTCGTTCGGTATGACCGACATCAGCTCGACTGCGCTGAAGGGTAACTACAAAGAAGCGGCGGTTGATGGCGCTGCGATGAAAGGCCTGGCCGCTACCGCTACTGGTTCGGTATTGGGCAATAGCGCAATGAAAATTGGCGCAGCCGCAGCATCCGCTACCGTTGCTACCGACGCGTTCACTATCAACGGTACTGAAATTGCTCTCGGTGTTGCCGCCGCAGGTGTTCCGGCAGCTACTGCTGCACTGACTGCCATCAACGCTCAAACCGCAACCACTGGCGTTACCGCTACTGCCGATGCCGCTGGCGTCGTAACCCTGACCTCGAAGAATGACATCGTTCTGGGTACTTCGGGCGTGACTGGTGCAACAGACGGTCTGGCCAAGCTCGGTCTGGGTGCAGCAGCCACCGTTCCTTCCAACAGCAACCTTAAAGCTGACGGTGCCATCTCTGTCAATGGCACTGCCGTGACTTGGGCTGCTAATGACACCATGGCTACCGTGTTGACCAAGCTTGAAAACGCGGCAGGTGGTGCTGCTGCAGGCGCTTCGGCCACGTTCACCGACGGCCGTGTCAAATTGACTTCGGGTGACGGTGCAGACATCAAGCTGTCCAACACTTCGAGCGGTTCGCTGTCCCAGTTGGGTCTGTCGGCCGGCACTACCCAAGCCAAACTGACCGCTGACACTTCGATTGACGTAAACGGCGTTGAAGTCAAGTTCAAGAAGGGTGACACCGCTGACGCAGTTGTAGCTTCGATCAACAGCGCCAGCACCGGTGTTCAAGCCAGCAAAAACGCTGACGGCACCCTGAACCTGTTCGCCGACAAAGACATCACCATCAAGGACGGCAGCGCCGGTACTGGCCTGGCTGCACTGGGTCTGACTACCGTTGCTAGCAACGGCACCAAAACCGCCGTCACCATGGAAACCAGCGTTTCCGACCTGAACATCCTGACTGCCGCTTCTTCGCAGCAGGCCATCCAGGCTCTGGACGACGCCATGCAGCAGATCGACAGCCAGCGTTCGCAGCTGGGTGCCGTACAAAACCGCTTCGCCAGCACCGTGGCCAACCTGCAGAGCATTTCGCAGAACTCCTCCGCTGCCAAAGGCCGCGTAGAAGATGCTGACTTCGCTTCTGAAGCCGCTGAGCTGACCAAGCAACAAACCCTGCAACAGGCTTCCACTGCGATCCTGTCCCAGGCCAACCAACTGCCATCGTCTGTTCTGAAGCTGCTTCAGTAATAGCGCTAGCGGTTAAATAACGGGAGGGTGCGTTTAACAACGTGCCCTTCCGTTTTTTCAGTTTGGAGGTGGTGACATGGACATGAGCATCAAGCTGACCTCGTCTTACCCCGCAGCCCCGGCCCCGGCCAACCTTGGCGCAGTGGTGACCCAGGCCAAGCCTGTGGCCAGCAATGAGCCGATCAAAAGTGAAGAGCCTCAGCGCGTTGCGCTGGAAAAGGCTGTGACCGATATGCGTGAGTTTGTGCAGGCTTCACAGCGCAACCTGGATTTTTCCATCGATGACTCTACCGGTAAGGTAGTGGTCAAGGTGATCGCCACTGACAGTGGTGAAGTGATTCGACAGATTCCATCGGAGACCGCGCTGAAATTGGCGCAGAACCTGAGCGATGCCGGCAGCCTGTTGTTTGATAGCAAGGCTTGAGTTGGCACGAAACATGTTTCTGATTGCGGTCTAGGCGTATAAGCGCCAAAAAACGGCCGCTGCAGGACAAGGAGAATGGCAAATGGCTAGTTCAACGATTTCCGGCCCAGGTTCGGGCTACGACACCCAAGCAATCGTCAAGGCGCTGGTCGGGGCCGAGCAGGCACCCAAGCAGGCTCAGATCACCAACGAGCAGAAGAAAGCCACCGTGCAGTTGTCTGCCGTGGGCTCGGTCAAGACGGCGTTGGAAGCCTACCAGGCGGCGATCACCAAGTTGAACAATGCCTCGGCCTTCAACGGGCTGGCGGCGACTTCTTCGGAAGAGAAAAACGCCAAGGTCACCCTGACCGACGGTGCGTCCAGCGGCAAGTACCGCTTGGAAATTGCCAACCTGGCCACTGCTTCGAAAGTCACTACGGCAGTCAATGCCGAAGGCGCATCGGGCAAGGCCAACAGCACCGACGAAGACCAGACGCTGACCATCAACCAGTCGGGCAAAAGCTACGACGTGGTGATCCCTGGCGGCGCGACCTTGCAACAGGTGCGCGAGTCGATCAACACCCAGCTCTCGTCCCAAGGCATCAGTGCCAACGTACTGAGTGACTCCAATGGCGCGCGGCTGGTACTGACCTCGACCACCATGGGCGAGGGCACCGACATCACCCTCAGCGGTGATTCGCAGCTGGCTGTCGGCTACGACAAAGGCACGCCGCCAACCAATGCCAAGTACTCCATCGACGGCATTCAAATGTCATCGAACAGCAACAAGATCACCTCGGCGATCAGTGGGGTGACCCTTGATCTGCTGGACACGGTAGACATCACCAAACCGACCACCATCACCGTGGCCAGCAACACCGACACCTTGAAAACCTCGGTGCAGTCCTTCGTCAGCGCTTACAACACGCTGATGACGGCGATCAACACTCAAACCAAGGTCACCGCAACCGGTGATGCCTCCACCACCACCGCAGGTGCATTGACCGGCGATGCGTCGATGCGTCAATTGGTGAACAGCCTGCGTTCCGAGTTGGTCAACGGCTCCGGCGCGGGCACGATGACCAGCCTGGCGCAGATGGGCATTACCACCGACCAGAAAACCGGCCTGCTGAGCCTGGATGACAAAACCTGGGACAAGGCCGTGGTCAAGGGCGCTGGCGACATTGCCAAGCTGTTCACCGGCGACACGGGCTTGATCACCCGTATGAACAAGGCGACCAACAGCTACGTCGGCACCACCGGCACCCTGGCGACACGGGCCACCGATCTCAATAACAAGTTGACCGACTTGAACAAAGAGACCGACGACCTGACGCGGCGCATGGATGCCTTGCAGAAGTCCCTGACCGCCAAGTACACGGCGATGGACACCATGATCGCGCAGATCAACGCCAGCAGCTCCAGCATCCTGACCACCCTCAACTCGCTGAACAATCCTAAGTCGAACTGATGAGCGGTGCGCGCCAGGGCCCTGTCCAGGGGCTCTCGCGCAGGGTGCTGGATTAAAGTTTTTATCGCCGTGGTCGAAAAACTGGTTAAGCAAACCTATTCGATTGTCGCCAGTAACGAGGTAGCAACATGAACCCGATGAGAGCCCTTCGCCAGTACCAGAAGGTCAATGCCCACGCTCAGGTCTCTGAAGCCAGCCCGCACCGCCTGGTGCAGATGCTGATGGAAGGTGGCCTGGACCGCATGGCGCAGGCCAAGGGTGCGTTGAGTCGCGGGGACATCGCGCAAAAAGGCCTGATGCTGGGCAAGGCGATCGAAATCATTTCGGGCCTGCGCGATGGCCTGGAGCCGGAGAAAGCCGAAGATCCAGCCGCGATCCAGCGTCTGGATGCCTTGTATAACTACATGGGCAATCGCCTGGTCGAGGCCAACCGAGTCAATGATGTCGAGATGATCGACGAAGTCGCCCGTCTGCTGATCACCGTCAAGACCGGCTGGGATGCCATCGCTCCACAATAAGGCCGATTGCCTTGAGGTACACATCATGAGCCACGCACTGCAACGCATCGACGAAACCCGCGAAGCCCTGATCGGCGCGCTGGCCGAGCGCAACTGGGAAGCTGTCGGCGAGTTGGACCTGGGGTGCCGGGCGGTGATTGATGAGGTGCTCAGCGAGGCGCCGGTAGATGAGGATGCACTGCGCGAGAAACTGGAAAGCCTGCTGGTGGTGTATCGGCAGTTGCTGGAGGTGACGACCGGCGAGCGCCAGGCGATTTTCGAAGAGATGTCGCAGATCAACCAAGCGAAAAATGCGTCAAAGGTTTACCATCTGTTCGGTTGAACGGGCGCAGTTAATCCGAACGGCGCGTCATATATTTGACTGTGCCAACATTTTTGACTTAACTAGTGCTGTTTTCAGATTTCAGACGTCTAGAAGGTAAGAAATCTTACAGACGTCTAGATTGCCCTCATTCCGGGGCAGGAAGTTTTACTAGGGAAGTTGCTATTGCATGTGGCGTGAAACCAAAATTCTGCTGATCGATGACGATAGCGTCCGCCGCCGCGATTTAGCGGTGATTTTAAATTTTCTCGGTGAAGAAAATTTACCCTGCGGCAGCCACGATTGGCAGCAGGCGGTCAGCTCGTTGTCGTCGAGCCGTGAAGTCATTTGCGTATTGATCGGGACGGTAAACGCTCCTGGCGCAGTTCTGGGCCTGTTAAAGACACTGTCTACCTGGGATGAGTTCCTTCCGGTGTTGCTAATGGGCGATATTTCTTCCGTGGACCTGCCGGAAGACCAGCGCCGCCGCGTGCTGTCCAACCTGGAAATGCCGCCCAGCTACAGCAAATTGCTCGATTCCCTGCACCGCGCCCAGGTCTATCGCGAGATGTACGACCAGGCCCGCGAGCGCGGCCGTCATCGTGAGCCCAACCTGTTTCGCAGCCTCGTCGGCACCAGCCGTGCCATCCAGCACGTACGCCAGATGATGCAGCAAGTGGCCGACACCGACGCCAGCGTGCTGATCCTCGGCGAGTCGGGCACCGGCAAGGAAGTGGTCGCGCGTAACCTGCACTATCACTCCAAGCGCCGCGACGGGCCCTTCGTGCCGGTCAACTGCGGGGCGATCCCGGCAGAGCTGCTGGAAAGCGAATTGTTCGGCCACGAGAAGGGCGCCTTTACCGGGGCGATCACCAGCCGTGCCGGGCGCTTTGAGCTGGCCAATGGCGGCACCCTGTTCCTCGACGAAATCGGCGACATGCCACTGCCGATGCAGGTCAAGTTGCTGCGCGTGTTGCAGGAGCGCACCTTCGAGCGAGTGGGCAGCAACAAGACCCAGAGCGTGGACGTGCGCATCATTGCCGCCACCCACAAGAACCTCGAAAGCATGATCGAGGTCGGCAGCTTCCGCGAAGACCTGTACTACCGCCTCAACGTATTCCCTATCGAGATGGCCCCGCTGCGCGAGCGCGTGGAAGACATCCCGTTGCTGATGAACGAACTGATCTCGCGCATGGAGCACGAAAAGCGTGGCTCCATTCGCTTCAACTCCGCGGCAATCATGTCCCTGTGCCGCCACGGCTGGCCGGGCAACGTCCGCGAGCTGGCCAACCTGGTGGAGCGCATGGCGATCATGCACCCGTACGGGGTGATCGGCGTGGTCGAGTTGCCGAAGAAATTCCGTTACGTCGACGACGAAGACGAACAGATGGACAGCCTGCGCACTGACATGGAAGAGCGCGTGGCGATCAACGGCCATACCCCGGACTTCGGCGCCACCGCGATGTTGCCGCCCGAAGGCCTGGACCTCAAGGACTACCTCGGCAGCCTGGAACAAGGGTTGATCCAGCAGGCCCTGGACGATGCCCATGGCATCGTGGCCCGCGCCGCCGAGCGCCTGCGCATCCGTCGCACCACCCTGGTGGAGAAGATGCGCAAGTACGGTATGAGCCGCAAAGAAGGTGATGAACAGGCGGATGATTGACGCCTGTTTTTCAACTGCCTGATTTATAGGTAGATTTTTTTCGGCACGGGTATTGCTACAGCCCTCGCAACGTTCCGTTTAACTGACGGTCAGCCAAGCGAGAGAGCATCATGCCCCACGCCGCCCAACTATCTTCGGCCCCTGCCATCCAGGGGCTGGTTCCGCCTGTAGAACCGCCGACCCGCCAGGGCCTGGAGCACGCGTTCTCGCAGTTCAACCAGATGTCGAGCCAGCTGACCGACTCCTACAGCCTGCTTGAGGCTCGGGTTTCCGAGCTTAAAGGCGAACTGGCGGTGGTCAGCGCCCAGCGCATGCAAGAGCTGGCCGAGAAAGAACGCCTGGCCAACCGCCTGCAAAACCTGCTGGACCTGTTGCCCGGTGGCGTAATCGTCATCGACGACCAGGGCCGCGTGCGCGAAGCCAACCCGGCCGCCTGCGACCTGCTCGGCCTGCCGCTGGAAGGCGAGCTGTGGCGTGAAGTCATCACTCGCTGTTTTGCCCCCCGTGAAGACGACGGCCACGAAGTCTCCCTCAAGGACGGGCGCCGGCTGTCCATCGCCACCCGTTCCCTGGACGCTGAGCCTGGCCAGCTTGTGCTGCTCAATGACCTGACAGAAACCCGGCACCTGCAAGATCAGTTGGCCCGCCATGAACGGTTGTCGTCCCTGGGCCGGATGGTCGCTTCCTTGGCGCATCAGATTCGTACGCCATTGTCGGCGGCATTGATCTACGCCAGTCATTTGACTGACGAGCAATTACCGGCGGCCACCCATCAACGCTTTGCCGGGCGCCTCAAGGAGCGCCTGCATGAGTTGGAGCACCAGGTGCGCGACATGCTGGTGTTTGCCCGTGGCGAACTGCCGCTGACCGATCGCGTTACCCCTGCCGGCTTGATGCAGTCGCTGCAAGCGGCAGCGGCGACCCATGTGCAGGAGGCCAACCTGCGCTGGCAGTGCGACAGCCACCAGGGCGAGTTGCTGTGCAACCGCGACACCCTGGTGGGCGCGCTGCTCAACCTGATCGAAAACGCCACCCAGGCCAGCGGCCCAGGTGCGCGATTGAAGGTGCACTTGTACACCCGCGAGCAAACCCTGCGCCTGTGCATCAGCGACAGCGGCAGCGGTATTGCCCCGCAAGTGCTGCAACGCCTGGGCGAGCCGTTTTTTACCACCAAGACCAACGGCACTGGCCTGGGCCTGACCGTGGTCAAGGCAGTGGCCCGTGCCCATCAGGGACAATTGCAGCTGCGTTCCCGCGTGGGGCGTGGCACCTGTGCATTGATGACCTTGCCGCTGTTTTCCAGCGCGGCAAGCGCGGAGTAAGAGGATGATGGCTATCAAGGTTTTATTGGTGGAAGACGATCGCGCCCTGCGTGAAGCATTGGCAGACACGCTGCTGTTGGCGGGCCATGACTACCGTGCGGTCGGCTCTGCCGAGGAAGCCTTGGAGGCGGTCGAACAGGAAACCTTCAGCCTGGTGGTCAGCGACGTCAACATGCCCGGCATGGACGGCCACCAGTTGCTCGGCCTGCTGCGCGTGCGCCAGCCGCAACTGCCAGTGCTGCTGATGACCGCCCATGGCGCGGTGGAGCGGGCGGTGGATGCCATGCGTCAAGGCGCGGCGGATTACCTGGTCAAGCCGTTCGAGCCCAAGGCGTTGATCGAACTGGTCGCCCGGCATGCCCTTGGCGTGATGCCCGCAGCCGACGGCGATGGCCCGATTGCCTTTGAGCCGGCCAGCGCGCAATTGCTGGAACTGGCGGCGCGGGTGGCGCGCAGTGATTCCACCGTGCTGATTTCCGGCGAGTCCGGCACCGGTAAAGAAGTGCTGGCGCGGTATATCCACCAGCAATCGGGCCGTGCCAAGCAACCGTTCATTGCGATTAACTGCGCGGCGATCCCCGACAACATGCTCGAAGCCACCTTGTTCGGCCATGAAAAGGGCTCGTTCACCGGCGCCATCGCGGCCCAGGCCGGCAAGTTCGAACAGGCCGACGGTGGCACCATCCTGCTCGACGAAATCTCGGAAATGCCCCTGGGCCTGCAAGCCAAGTTGCTGCGCGTACTGCAGGAGCGGGAAGTGGAGCGCGTGGGCGCACGCAAGCCGATCCAGCTGGATATCCGCGTGGTCGCCACCACCAACCGCGACCTGGCGGGCGAAGTGGCGGCGGGGCGCTTCCGTGAAGACCTGTTCTACCGGCTGTCAGTGTTCCCCCTGGCCTGGCGCCCATTGCGTGAGCGCCCGGCGGACATCATTCCGTTGGCCGAGCGCCTGCTGAACAACCACGTCAAAAAAATGAAGCATGCCCAGGCGCGCTTATCGCCTGAGGCCCAGGCGTGCCTGGTCAGTTACCCATGGCCGGGCAACGTGCGCGAGCTGGACAACGCGATCCAGCGTGCGTTGATTTTGCAGCAGGGCGGTTTGATCCAGCCGCAAGACTTTTGCCTGGCCATGGGCAATGGGGCTGCGCCGCTGCCGAGCCTAGCCCCGGCTCCCGTGGTCGCCGAGGCGGAATCGGCCGGCGCCCTGGGCGATGACCTGCGCCGCCGCGAATTCCAGATGATCATCGACACCCTGCGCGCCGAACGCGGCCGCCGCAAAGAAGCGGCCGAGCGCCTGGGCATCAGCCCGCGCACCTTGCGCTACAAGCTGGCGCAGATGCGCGACGCCGGGATGGACGTGGAAGCCTATCTTTTCGCCACCTGACCTCGCGCCAATCCCGTCTGTAGGAGCGAGCTTGCTCGCGAAGAACCCATAGGCGCCGCGGGCATCCTGGAAGCACGCGTTATCGTTGACGTTTTTCGCGAGCAAGCTCGCTCCTACAAAAAAGCGGGCGGTAAGAAGGGCCAAAAAATCTGCGGTAACAAGTTTGACAAGCTTTGTCGCCTTTTCTTACGAGTTGCTCCAGAGCTGGCACCCTTGTTGCTACCACCCCTGGTAACCGCTGCGTAGTGTCAAAAAATTGCGGGTCGTCGGAGAGAGAAGGTCATGAGCCAGGGTATTGAGTTCAATCGGTTGATGTTGGATATGCGCGCCATGCAAATGGATGCCATGGCTCAACCGAAATCCGTCGCGCCAGCGCCGGAATTGGGCCAAAGCAATTTTGCCGACATGCTCGGTCAGGCAATCAATAAAGTCAGCGATACCCAGCAGGCATCCAGCCAGTTGGCGACGGCTTTCGAGATCGGTAAAAGCGGCGTGGACCTCACCGATGTGATGGTCGCCTCGCAAAAGGCCAGTGTGTCCTTCCAAGCCTTGACCCAAGTGCGTAACAAGCTGGTTCAGGCGTATCAAGACATCATGCAGATGCCGGTTTAAGGACGAGATTTAAGTCATGGCTGAAGCACTCTCCGACAACCTCCCCGCCAAGGCCGACGGCAAACCGCCGTTGTTTGGCCTGTCGTTCCTGGAAAACCTCTCGGAAATGACCATGCTGCGTCAGGTGGGCCTGATGGTGGGCCTGGCAGCCAGCGTGGCGATTGGTTTTGCCGTGGTGCTGTGGTCGCAGCAACCCGATTACCGCCCCCTTTACGGCAGCCTGTCGGGCATGGATTCCAAGCAGATCATGGAAACCCTCGCCGCCGCCGACATCGCCTACACCGTAGAGCCCAACTCCGGGGCCTTGCTGGTCAAGGCCGATGACGTGGCCCGCGCACGGATGAAACTGGCCGCCGCTGGCGTGGCGCCGTCCGACAGCAATATCGGTTTTGAAATCCTCGACAAAGACCAGGGCCTGGGCACCAGCCAGTTCATGGAAGCCACCCGTTATCGTCGTGGCCTGGAAGGCGAACTGGCGCGCACCATCTCCAGCCTGAATAACGTCAAGGCCGCCCGTGTGCACCTGGCGATTCCGAAAAGCTCGGTGTTCGTGCGTGACGAACGCAAGCCCAGCGCCTCGGTGTTGGTCGAGCTGTTTGCTGGCCGCTCCCTGGAGCCTGGCCAGGTACTGGCGATCGTCAACCTGGTGGCAACCAGTGTTCCCGAATTGAGCAAGTCGCAAATCACCGTGGTGGACCAGAAGGGCAACCTGCTGTCCGACATGGCCGAAAACTCCGCGCTGACCCAGGCCGGCAAACAGTTCGACTATAGCCGCCGCATGGAAAGCATGCTCACCCAGCGCGTGCATAACATTCTGCAGCCGGTGTTGGGCAACGACCGCTACAAGGCTGAAGTGTCGGCCGACGTGGATTTCAGCGCTGTCGAATCCACCTCCGAGCAGTTCAACCCCGACCAACCGGCCCTGCGCAGCGAGCAGTCGACCAGCGAACAACGCACCGCCAGCAATGGCCCCCAAGGTGTGCCGGGCGCCCTGAGCAACCAGCCGCCTGCGCCGGCCTCGGCACCGCAGACCACCGGTGGCGCCGCCGCTACCGCTGGGGCGATCCAGCCTGGCCAGCCGCTGTTGGACGCCAACGGCCAGCAAATCATGGACCCGGCCACCGGCCAGCCGATGCTTGCGCCGTACCCTGCGGACAAGCGTAACCAGTCCACCAAGAACTTCGAGCTCGACCGTTCCATCAGCCACACCAAGCAGCAACAGGGCAAGATCAATCGCCTGTCGGTGTCGGTGGTAGTCGATGACCAGGTCAAGGTCAACCCCGCAGACGGCGCGGTGACCCGTGCGCCCTGGACGGCTGACGAGCTGGCGCGTTTCACCCGCCTGGTGCAGGACGCGGTTGGCTTCGATGCCAGCCGTGGTGACAGCGTCAGCGTGATCAACATGCCGTTCTCCGCCGAGCGCGGTGAAGTGATCGCTGACCCTGCGTTCTACACCCAGCCGTGGTTCTGGGACATCGTCAAGCAAGTGCTCGGGGTGTTGTTCATCCTGGTGCTGGTGTTTGGCGTATTGCGCCCGGTGCTCAACAACATCACCGGCGGCAGCAAGAAGCAACTGGCGCTGGCCGGTGGCGACGTCGAGTTGGGTGGCATGGGCGGCCTGGACGGCGAACTGGCCAACGACCGCGTCAGCCTCGGCGGCCCGCAAAGCATTCTGTTGCCAAGCCCGAGCGAAGGCTATGACGCTCAGTTGAACGCAATCAAGAGTCTGGTGGCAGAAGACCCGGGCCGTGTGGCTCAGGTCGTGAAAGAGTGGATTAACGCAGATGAATGATCGAGCCGCTGTGGCCAAGCTGTCCCGGGTCGACAAAGCCGCCGTGCTGCTGCTGTCCCTGGGTGAAACCGACGCTGCCCAAGTGCTGCGCCACATGGGCCCTAAAGAGGTCCAGCGAGTGGGCGTGGCCATGGCGCAAATGCGCAATGTGCACCGCGAGCAAGTCGAGCAGGTGATGAGCGAGTTCGTTGAGATCGTCGGCGACCAGACCAGCCTGGGCGTCGGCTCCGACAGCTACATTCGCAAGATGCTCACCTCGGCCTTGGGCGAAGACAAGGCCAACGGCCTGATCGACCGTATCCTGCTGGGTGGCAACACCAGCGGTCTGGACAGCCTCAAGTGGATGGAGCCGCGCGCAGTGGCCGACGTGATCCGCTACGAGCACCCGCAGATCCAGGCGATCGTGGTGGCCTACCTCGACCCGGACCAGGCCGGTGAAGTGCTCGGCCACTTCGACCATAAAGTGCGCCTGGACATCATCCTGCGCGTGTCGTCGCTCAACACCGTGCAGCCGGCGGCGCTCAAAGAACTCAACACCATTCTGGAGAAGCAGTTCTCCGGCAATTCCAACGCCTCGCGCACCACCCTGGGTGGCATCAAGCGCGCGGCCGACATCATGAACTTCCTCGACAGCTCGGTGGAAGGCCAGTTGATGGACTCGATCCGCGAGATCGACGACACCCTGTCCGGCCAGATCGAAGACCTGATGTTCGTGTTCAACAACCTGGCCGATGTCGACGACCGTGGCATCCAGGCGTTGCTGCGCGAAGTATCCTCGGACGTGCTGGTGCTGGCGCTCAAGGGCTCGGACGAAAACGTCAAAGAAAAGATCTTCAAGAACATGTCCAAGCGCGCCTCGGAGCTGTTGCGCGACGACCTGGAAGCCAAGGGCCCGGTGCGCGTCAGCGACGTGGAAACCGCCCAGAAAGAAATCCTCACCATTGCCCGCCGTATGGCCGAAGCCGGAGAAATCGTTCTCGGCGGGAAGGGCGGCGAAGAAATGATCTAAGGCGCCTTGCATGTCGAATAAAGATGAGGCGCCCAGCGATCTGATTCGCGCGCGGGATGTCGGCGGTTTCGACATCTGGTCGCTGCCCAGCTTCGACCCCCATGTGCCGGAGCCCGAGCCTGAACCGGTGGAGGAACCTCCAGCGGAAATGGAAGAAGTGCCGCTGGATGAAGTCCAGCCACTGACTCTCGAAGAGTTGGAAACCATCCGCCAGGAGGCCTACAACGAAGGTTTTGCCGCGGGGGAAAAAGACGGTTTTCGCAGCACCACCCTCAAGGTTCGCCAGGAAGCCGAGGCGGCGCTGGCCTCCAAGTTGGGCAGCCTGGAGCGCCTGATGGGCAACCTGTTCGACCCTATCGCCGAACAGGACTCACAGCTGGAAAAATCCATGGTCGGCCTGGTGCAGCACATCGCGCGCCAGGTGATCCAGCGCGAACTGGTGCTTGATTCCAGCCAGATCGAAGCGGTGATGCGTGAAGCCCTCAAGCTGCTGCCCCTGGGCGTCGGCAATGTGCGGCTGTACATCAACCCCCAGGATTTCGAACAGGTCAAAGCCCTGCGCGAGCGCCATGAAGAAACCTGGCGCATCGTCGAAGATGCTTCGTTGCAGCCCGGCGGTTGCCGCGTCGAGACCGAACACAGCCGCATCGATGCAACGGTGGAAACCCGCATCAGCCAGATCATGGCCAAGCTGTTCGATCAACTGCATGAACAGGCCCTGCACCCCGCTGAGCCGGACCTGAGCGTTGACCTGGACGCCACCGATGCGTCTTGACCGCACCAGCTTCGCCAAGCGCCTGGGCAGCTACGCCGAGGTCACCGAGTTGCCCGGCCAGCCGATCCTCGAAGGGCGCCTGTTGCGCATGGTCGGCCTGACCCTCGAAGCCGAGGGCCTGCGCGCCGCCATGGGCAGCCGCTGCCTGGTGATCAACGACAACAGTTACCACCCGGTGCAAGTCGAAGCTGAAGTGATGGGCTTCTCTGGCAGCAAGATCTTCCTGATGCCGGTCGGCAGCCTCGCCGGCATTGCCCCGGGTGCCCGCGTGGTGCCACTGGCCGACACTGGCCGCCTGCCCATGGGCATGAGCATGCTGGGCCGCGTACTCGATGGCGCCGGCCGTGCGCTGGACGGCAAGGGCGGCATGAAGGCCGAAGACTGGGTGCCGATGGACGGCCCCACCATCAACCCGCTCAAGCGCAACCCCATCAGCGTGCCGCTGGACGTGGGCATTCGCAGCATCAACGGTTTATTGACGGTCGGTCGCGGCCAGCGCCTGGGCCTGTTCGCCGGTACCGGTGTGGGTAAGTCGGTGTTGCTGGGCATGATGACGCGCTTTACCGAGGCCGACATCATCGTGGTGGGGCTGATCGGCGAGCGGGGCCGCGAAGTGAAGGAGTTCATCGAGCACAGCCTCGGTGAAGAAGGGCTCAAGCGTTCTGTTGTCGTCGCTTCTCCGGCAGACGATGCACCGCTGATGCGCTTGCGTGCGGCGATGTACTGCACACGCATCGCCGAATATTTTCGCGACAAGGGCAAGAACGTCCTGTTGCTGATGGACTCGCTCACGCGTTTCGCCCAGGCCCAGCGCGAGATCGCCCTGGCCATCGGCGAGCCGCCCGCGACCAAGGGTTACCCGCCATCGGTATTTGCCAAGCTGCCCAAGCTGGTGGAACGTGCCGGTAATGCCGAAGCCGGCGGCGGCTCGATCACCGCGTTCTACACGGTGTTGTCCGAAGGCGACGACCAACAGGACCCGATTGCCGACTCGGCGCGGGGCGTGCTCGACGGCCACATCGTGCTGTCGCGGCGCTTGGCGGAAGAGGGGCATTACCCGGCCATCGACATCGAAGCGTCCATCAGCCGGGTGATGCCGGCGGTGGTCACGCCGGAGCATATGGCCCGTGCGCAGCAGTTCAAGCAGCTGTGGTCGCGCTACCAGCAAAGCCGTGACCTGATCAGCGTCGGCGCCTATGTGGCCGGTGGCGACCGCGACACCGACCTGGCCATCGCCTTGCAGCCGCAACTGGTGACCTACCTGCGCCAAGGCCTCAACGACAAGATCACCATGGGCGAAAGCCAGTCGCACTTGCAGTCCATCTTCGCCCCGGCGCCGGGCGGCTAAGCCATGGCCAACAGCCGCGCCGCCCGCCTGGCCCCGGTGGTGGACATGGCCGAAAAGGCCGAGAAAGCCGCCGTACAGCGCCTTGGCTACTTCCAGGGCCAGGTGCGTTTGGCCCAAAGCAAGCTGGGCGACCTGGAGCGTTTTCGAGGCGAGTACCAGCAACAGTGGATCGAGCGCGGCAGCCAGGGCGTGTCCGGCCAGTGGCTCATGGGATACCAGGGCTTTCTCAACCAGCTTGAAACCGCCGTCGGCCAACAACGCCAAAGCCTGGCCTGGCACGAGGCCAACCTCGACAAAGCCCGCGAGGCCTGGCAAGCGGCGTTTGCCCGGGTTGAGGGGTTGCGCAAACTGGTGCAGCGCTACATCGACGAAGCGCGAGCCATCGAAGACAAGCGCGAGCAAAAACTGCTCGATGAACTCTCCCAGCGCCTTCCCCGCCCAGAACAGTTCTAAGTGTGGGAGCTGGCTTGCCTGCGATGGGCATAGGTATCTACACGACTCCGTAGCGCTCACCGGTAACCACGATGCGAAGCGAGCCGCTCTTGATCTGCTTTTGATCTTGATCTTAGGCGCCCCATCAAACCACGCTGGCCGTAATTCGACAGTGATTTGGGGGGTAAACCGGCAGGGATGCCGGTTTAGCCGCCCCGCGCCATGGATGGCGCGTGGCGGCGGCCCCCCAAATCACTGGCGGATTACGGGCACACCGAGCCCAAGCGAGGTGCCGAGTGGTGGGGCAAGAGCCTTTTGCTTACTTTTGGGCTCTTTTCAAAAGTGAGCCGCTGTCAGAGCGGAACCCTAAGTGGCCGTTACCTAAATAACGGATATGTACCCGGTCCAACTGTGTTGACTGTTAGGCCGCCTTCGCGAGCAAGCCCGCTCCCACAGTTGGGTTGTGGGGTGTCAGGGAGAGAAGTATCGGCTGGCAGGCCGCCATCGCAGGCAAGCCAGCTCCCACAGTTGATCCACCGTGTTGCTCAGATGCTCTTCAGCTGCTACACCTTGTGTCTAGCGCAATGACAAGGAAGCAGTCACATGTCAGTCGAGTCAGAAGTATCCCTGGATGGGAAGAAGTTGACGATCGCAATCAGGGGCCGGTTCGATTTCGGCAGCCACCAGGCGTTTCGGGATGCGTACGAGCGTTTCTACAAGGTCCCCGAGACCTATATCGTCGACCTCAAAGAGGCCACCTACATGGACAGTTCAGCCCTCGGCATGCTGCTGTTGCTACGGGATCATGCCGGCGGTGATGACGCCGAGGTCCGCGTGACGAACAGCAACTCCGACGTGCGCAAGATCCTCGCCATCTCCAACTTCGACAAGCTGTTCGACATCAGTTGAGCGCCTTGGCCCCTGTTCTTGAAGCGCTGACCATCCTGATCGCCGAAGACAGCGCCGCCGACCGCCTGTTGCTGGCGAGCATCATCCGTCGCCAGGGCCACCAGGTGCTGACGGTGAGCAATGGTGCCGAAGCGATTGAGGTGTTTGCCCGCGAGCGCCCGCAACTGGTGTTGATGGACGCGCTGATGCCGGTGATGGACGGCTTTGAAGCCGCGCGGCAGATCAAGCAACTGGCGGGGGAGGCGCTGGTGCCGATCATCTTCCTCACGTCGCTGCGCGAAAGCGAAGCCCTGGCCCAGTGCCTGGACGCCGGTGGCGATGACTTTTTGCCCAAGCCCTATAACCCTTTGATCCTGGCGGCGAAGATCAACGCCATGGATCGCCTGCGCCGCCTACAGGCCACGGTTTTGCAACAGCGTGACCTGATCGCCAAACACCACGAACACCTGATGCATGAACAGCGGGCGGCCAAGGCAGTGTTCGACAAGGTTGCCCATTCGGGTTGTATCAACGCCGCGCCCAACATCCGCTACCTGCAATCGCCTTATGCGCTATTCAACGGTGACTTGTTGCTGGCGGCCTACACGCCATCCGGCGATATGCACGTGCTGCTCGGTGATTTCACCGGCCATGGCTTGCCGGCCGCCATCGGCGCCATGCCCCTGGCCGAAGTGTTCTACGGCATGACTGCCAAGGGCTACGGCCTCACGCAGACCCTGCGGGAAATGAACGCCAAGCTCAAGCGCATCCTGCCGGTGGACATGTTCTGCTGCGCCACCTTGCTGTGCCTGAGCGCCCAGCGGCGGGCGGTGGAGGTGTGGAACGGCGGCATGCCCGAAGGCTATGTGCATGAAGTCGCCACCGGCAGGCGCACGCCGTTGATGTCGCGGCACCTGCCCCTGGGGGTGTTGTCGGCAGAGGCGTTCGATGACAGCACCGAGGTCTGGCCCATGGCGTTGGGCGACCGGGTGTTTTTGCTCTCCGATGGTGTGTTGGACACCGCTGACGCCAATGATCAACTGTTCGGCGCCGAGCGCTTGCAGCAGGTGTTCGCCGCCAACCGCGAGCCTGACCGCCTGTTCGAGGACATCGAGCAGGCCCTGGCGGCCTTTCGCGGCCAGGCGCGCGATGACGTCAGCATGGTCGAGATCACCTTGCAGGCGGGCCAGCCCTTGCGGGCGGCCGAACCGATGTATGCCGACAGCGGCCAGTCGTGCCCACTGGATTGGTCGGTGAGTTTCGAATTTCGCGCCCAGACCCTCAGAACCTACAACCCGCTGCCGTACCTGCTGCAACTGCTATTGGAGATCCACGGCCTGCGTGAGCAGAGCGGGGCGCTTTACAGCGTGATGGCCGAGTTGTATTCCAACGCGCTGGAGCATGGCGTGCTGGGCCTGGACTCACGGCTCAAGCGCGATGCCCAGGGGTTTGCGCAGTATTATCACCAGCGCCATGAGCGGCTGGCGCAGTTGGACAGCGGTTACGTGCGCGTGCATGTTCAGGTGGTACCCACCGACAAGGGCGGCAAACTGACCTTGCGCCTCGAAGACAGCGGGCAGGGTTTTGATGTGGAGCAGGAGCTGGCACGCCCCGTGGACATCGACCGTCTGTCTGGTCGGGGCCTTAGCCTGGTGCGTCAACTGAGCAGCGCTGTAGGCTGGTCCGATGGCGGGCGCAGTGTCTGCGTGGAGTTTTGTTGGGAGGCTCTGGCATAATCCGCCGATTCTTGATCAAGGAGCGAGCAAGTGGCTGAGATTCATTTGGACCCCGAGGTGTTGTCGGACTTGCAGGAAGTGATGGAGAGCGAGTACCCGACGTTGCTCGACACCTTTATCGAGGACTCGCAAAAGCGCGTCGCAGCACTGCGCAAGGCTGGGGGCGACGCCAAAACGTTGGGACGGATTGCCCACAGCTTCAAAGGCAGTAGCGGCAATCTAGGGGCGGTGCGTTTGGCCCGATTGTGTGAGCTGCTGGAGACCGAGGCCGTCGAGGCGGCCTCTGATCTAGGTGCACTGGTTGATCAGATTGATCATGAGTTCGCGCTGGTCAAGCCACTGTATGAATGTAGGAGCGAGCTTGCTCGCGAAAAACGTCAACGATAACGCGTGCTTCCTGGATGAATGCGGCGCCTGTGAGTTTTTCGCGAGCAAGCTCGCTCCTACATTGAATCGGATATGTCCAGGCATTTTGTAAACCTGGCCCGACTCTTGCTGTACCTCCACAGACTGCATCCCCGACCCCATGCAGTGGAGACCCTTACTTATGCCAGTCGCCCCCAATTCGCTCCTTCAGGCTGCCACCGCAGCCAAGCCTCAAGCGCCGGCCGCCACGCCTGCGGTAGCGCCTGTGGCCCCGCGGGAAAAGGGCCCTGGCTTCGCTCAAGTGTTTGCCAACCAAGCTGCCAAGCCGCAGGCCAAGAGCGACGACGCGCCAGCCAAACCCGTGCGCGACAAAGCGCCTGACGCCAGCGATAAACCTGCCGCCAGCGCGCCAGCGGTTGCCGATAGCGGCAATCCCTTGCCTGCCAAGCCGGCCAAGAGCGACGACAGCGCAGACAGTGAAGGCGAGCCACCGGCCGACCCGTCCCTGGTGCAGCACCCGGTGGCCGACCCGGCGCTGGTCGCCGCCGTGACGCCCGTGGCGGTCCCTGTGCCCGTACAAGCGCCTGCCGTCGCTGCCGAAGATGACCAGGCCCTGCCGCTCATTACCGTGACCGAGGAGCCCAAGCAGCCGGCCTTCGACCCGCAGGCTGATCCCCTGGATTCGATGCCGGCCGTGCGCCTGGCGATGGAGCAGGGCGGTCACGTCTCGGCCAGCAGCCAGGCGCCGCAGAAAGCCGCGCCCACCACCCAGGACCAACCGACCGCCGCGCAGAACTTTGCCGCTGGCCTGGCCAACATGGTTGACCAGCAAGCCACCAAGGACAGCACCGACCAAGGCGGTGACAAGGCCTTCGGCGCGCTGATCGATGACGGCCTCAAGGACCTCAAGAACGCCAGTAGCGACACCCGCGTAGATGACTTCGCCAACCGCCTGGCCGCGCTGACCCAGGCGGCCACACCGAAAACCGCGAATGCCTTGCCGCCCGTCACCAATGCACCCCTGGCCATGCACCAGAGCGGCTGGACCGAAGAGGTGGTCAACCGCGTGATGTACCTGTCCAGCGCCAACCTCAAGTCGGCCGAGATCCAGTTGCAGCCCGCTGAGCTGGGGCGCCTGGACATCAAGGTCAACATGACGGCGGACCAGCAGGCCCAGGTCAACTTCATGAGCGGCCATGCGGTGGTGCGTGAAGCGCTGGAGAGCCAGTCCGGCCGCTTGCGGGAGATGTTTGCCCAGCAGGGCATGGGGCAGGTGGATGTGAATGTCTCCGACCAATCGCGGGGGCAGGACCAGCAGCAACAGCAGAGCCAGGCGCGGGGCATCAGTGGCAGCGGCAGGCGTGCTGACAACGGCGACGCCGGTGGCCCTGTGGATGTGGCCGAAGTGGCAGCGCCCGTGAGCCAGAGCGTGATCGGCTCCAGCGCCGTCGACTACTACGCCTGACTTGAGGGCTGTATAGGCCTGAATGTGGGAGCGGGCTTGCTCGCGAATGCAGAGTGTCAGTCAGTATATGTGTGACTGATACACCGCATTCGCGAGCAAGCCCGCTCCCACATTTGTTTTGTGGTGTTCGCTCTTCCCTCATTACCAGCCAACTCTGGCATAACACTTGCTCTTGCCTTGCCATAGATCTACGAATCCCCGAATAGTGACGGATTATTGGCATGGCGAAGAGCGACGACGCAGCAACTCCCCCCGCAGGCAAAGGCAAGCTCAAGCTGATCCTGTTGATTGTGCTGGGCCTGCTCCTGGCCATCGGTGCCTCGGTGGGCGGCACCTGGTACATCATGCACAGCAGTGCGAGCAAACCGGCGCCCGCTGCCGAAACCGCCACTAACGTCAAGCAACCGGCAATCTTCGAGCAGATGCTTCCGGCCTTTGTCGCCAACTACAACCAGAATGGTCGCCAACGCTACCTGCAGGTGAGCATCACCTTGCTGGCGCGCAACCAGGCGGACCTCGATGCCCTCAAGGTGCATATGCCGGTGATCCGCAACAACCTGGTGATGCTGTTCTCCGGGCAGAGCTTCGACAGCCTGGCCACGCCCGTCGGCCAGGAAATGCTGCGCCAGAAGGTCACTGCCAGCGTGCAGGAAGTGGCCCAGAAAGAACTCGGCAAAGTCGTGGTCGAGCAGGCGCTCTTCACTAACTTCGTATTGCAGTAGGATCACGACATGGCCGTGCAAGACCTGCTGTCCCAGGATGAAATCGACGCGCTGTTGCATGGCGTGGACGATGGTCTGGTACAGACCGAAATGGCTGCCGAACCCGGCAGCGTCAAAAGTTACGACCTGACCAGCCAGGATCGCATCGTGCGGGGACGCATGCCGACCCTGGAGATGATCAACGAACGTTTTGCCCGCTACACCCGCATCAGCATGTTCAACATGCTGCGCCGCTCGGCGGACGTGGCCGTGGGCGGTGTGCAGGTGATGAAGTTCGGTGAATACGTACACTCGCTGTACGTGCCCACCAGCCTCAACCTCGTCAAGATCAAGCCGTTGCGCGGCACTGCGCTGTTCATCCTCGACGCCAAACTGGTGTTCAAGCTGGTGGACAACTTCTTCGGTGGCGACGGCCGTCACGCCAAGATCGAAGGGCGTGAGTTCACCCCCACCGAACTGCGCGTGGTGCGCATGGTGCTGGAGCAGGCCTTCATCGACTTGAAGGAAGCCTGGCAGGCGATCATGGAAGTCAATTTCGAGTACATCAACTCGGAAGTGAACCCGGCCATGGCCAACATCGTCGGCCCCAGCGAAGCCATTGTGGTGTCGACCTTCCACATCGAACTCGATGGCGGTGGCGGCGACCTGCACGTGACCATGCCGTATTCGATGATCGAGCCGGTGCGCGAGATGCTCGATGCCGGTTTCCAGTCCGACCTCGACGACCAGGACGAACGCTGGGTCAAGGCCCTGCGCGAAGACCTGCTGGACGTCGACGTGCCGCTGAGCGCCACTGTGGCCCGCCGCCAGTTGCGCCTGCGGGACATTTTGCACATGGCGCCTGGGGACATCATCCCCGTCGACTTGCCGGAAGAGTTGATCATGCGCGCCAACGGCGTGCCGTCATTCAAGGTCAAGCTCGGTTCCCACAAGGGCAACCTGGCGCTGCAAGTGGTTGAGCCGATCAACCGCCGCTGATTCAACCCTAATTCATGATTGTTTGCTGCGCCGAGGACATGTAATGGCTACCGAACACGAAAACACTTCCGCCGAAGACCAGGCCCTGGCTGACGAGTGGGCTGCGGCCCTGGAAGAAACCGGCGATGTTGGCCAGGACGACATCGACGCGCTGCTGGCCGCCGACGCCGCCACCGCACCGGCCGGCAACCGCCTGGCCATGGAAGAATTCGGCAGTGTGCCGAAGAACAACGATCCGGTGAGCCTTGATGGCCCGAACCTGGATGTGATCCTCGACATCCCGGTGTCGATTTCCATGGAAGTGGGCAGCACCGAAATCAACATCCGCAACCTCTTGCAGCTTAACCAGGGCTCTGTGATCGAACTGGACCGCCTGGCCGGCGAGCCGTTGGACGTGCTGGTCAACGGCACCCTGATTGCCCATGGCGAGGTGGTGGTGGTCAACGAGAAGTTCGGCATCCGCCTGACTGACGTGATCAGCCCGAGCGAACGCATCAAGAAGTTGCGCTGAGATGAAGTACGCGATGGCGGGACTGTTGCTGGCGCTGCCATTGAGCGCCCTGGCGGCTGAACCGGTGGCGCAGGCAGTCACGGCACCTGCGGTCGGCAGCGTCGGCGGGCAGTTGACGCAACTGGTGCTGGGCCTGTTGCTGGTGATCGGCCTGATCTTTGTGCTGGCCTGGCTGATGCGCCGCGTACAGCGCATCGGCCCGGGCAACGGCCAGGTGATCGAGCTGGTGGGCTCGCGCGCCCTCGGCCCGCGTGATCGGTTGGTGCTGGTGCAGGTGGGCGAGGAGCAGATCCTGCTCGGCATCACCCCTGGTCGCATCACCCCGCTGCATGTACTCAAGACCCCGGTGGATGCGGTCAAGACCGAAGCCGCCACGCCAGAATTCGCCCAGCGCCTGATGGAATTGCTGGGCAAGGATCAGAAGGATAAGAAGTAATGCGCGTTTTGTTGACGCTCATGCTGTTGTTGGCCGCGCCGATGGCCCTGGGCGCCGACCCGTTGTCGATCCCGGCGATTACCCTGGGCACCAACGCGGCCGGCGCGCAGGAATATTCGGTCAGCCTGCAGATCCTGCTGATCATGACGGCGCTGAGTTTCATCCCGGCGTTCGTCATGCTGATGACCAGCTTTACGCGGATCATCATCGTCTTCTCGATCCTGCGCCAGGCCCTGGGCCTGCAGCAGACACCGTCGAACCAGATCCTCACCGGAATGGCGCTGTTTTTGACGCTGTTCATCATGGCGCCGGTGTTCGACAAGGTGAACCAGCAAGCCCTGCAACCTTATCTGGCAGAAAAGCTCACGGCCCAGGATGCGATCGACAAGGCCCAGGGCCCGATCAAGGACTTCATGCTGTCGCAAACTCGCTCCAGCGACCTTGAACTGTTCATGCGCCTGTCCAAGCGCACCGACATCGCCACCCCAGACCAGGCACCGCTGACCATCCTGGTGCCGGCGTTTGTCACCTCAGAATTGAAGACCGCGTTCCAGATCGGCTTCATGATCTTCATCCCGTTCCTGATCATCGACCTGGTGGTGGCGAGCGTGCTGATGGCCATGGGTATGATGATGCTGTCGCCGTTGATCATCTCGTTGCCGTTCAAGATCATGCTGTTTGTGCTGGTGGACGGCTGGGCGCTGATTATCGGCACCCTGGCCGGCAGTTTCGGAGGGGTATAGCGCCATGACCCCAGAAGTCGCCGTCGACCTGTTCCGTGAAGCGCTGTGGCTGACCACCCTGATGGTCGCCGTGCTGGTGGTGCCGAGCCTGTTGGTCGGCCTGCTGGTGGCGATGTTCCAGGCCGCCACCCAGATCAACGAACAGACCTTGAGCTTCCTGCCGCGCCTGCTGGTAATGCTGGTGACCCTGATTGTCGCCGGCCCGTGGCTGGTGCAAACCTTCATGGAATACATCCTGCAGTTGTACGGCAGTATTCCGCAGTTGATCGGCTGAGCCGATGCAATCCTTGCTGGCCTTGACTGACACCCAGATCAGTACCTGGGTGGCCTCGTTCATCCTGCCGCTGTTTCGCGTCACGGCCATGCTGATGGCCATGCCGGTGTTCGGCACCACCCTGGTACCGCGTCGCGTGCGCCTGTATTTTGCCGTGGCGATCACGGTGGTGATCGTGCCTGGCCTGCCGCCGATGCCGCCGGTGAACGCCCTCGACCTGAGCGCCTTGCTGCTGATTGCCGAACAGATCCTGATCGGCGCCATGCTGGGGTTTTCCCTCACGTTGTTCTTCCAGGCGTTTGTGATCGCCGGGCAAATCATTTCGATCCAGATGGGCATGGGCTTTGCGTCCATGGTCGACCCCACCAACGGGGTGTCGGCGGCGGTGATCGGGCAGTTTTTGACCATGCTGGTGACCTTGCTGTTTCTGGCCATGAACGGTCACCTGGTGGCGTTTGAAGTCTTGACCGAAAGCTTCGCCACCTTGCCGGTGGGCTCGGGGTTGGTGGTTAACCATTTCTGGGAACTGGTGGGGCGCCTGGGTTGGGTGTTGGGCGCAGCGCTGTTGCTGGTGCTGCCGGCGATCACCGCGCTGCTGGTGGTCAATATCGCGTTTGGCGTGATGACCCGGGCGGCGCCGCAACTGAACATCTTCTCGATTGGTTTTCCCTTGACCCTGGTGCTGGGCATGGGGATTTTCTGGGTCGGCCTGGCTGACATTCTCAATCAGTATCAACCGCTGGCGAGCGAAGCCTTGCAGTTCTTACGTGATCTGGCACGGGCGCGCTGAGCCATGGCCGAGAGCGAGAGTGGTCAGGACAAAACAGAAGACCCCACGGAGAAACGTAAAAAGGACTCCAGGGAAAAGGGCGAAATCGCGCGCTCCAAAGAGCTCAACACCTTCGCCACCATGATCGCCGGCGCAGGCGCCTTGCTGATCTACGGCGGTGGTCTGGCGCTGGACCTGCTGGAGATGATGAAACACAACTTCAGCCTGCCGCGCGAAGTGTTGCTCAACCCCGACGCCATGGCCCAATACCTGCTGCACTCGGGCAAAATCGCGCTGCTGGCGGTGCAGCCGATCCTGATCACCTTGCTGCTCGCCGCGCTGATAGGCCCGGTGGCCCTGGGCGGCTGGCTGTTTGCGGCGGGCAGCATGGCGCCCAAGTTCAGCCGCATGAACCCGGGGGCAGGGCTCAAGCGCATGTTTTCGGTCAAGGCCCTGGTGGAATTGCTCAAGGCCCTGGCCAAGTTTTTCTTGATTCTGTTCGTGGCCTTGGCGGTGTTGTCGTCCGACATCGACGATTTGCTGCGCATCGCCCATGAGCCGCTGGAGTCCGCGATCATCCACAGCGTGCAGGTAGTGGGCTGGAGTGCGTTGTGGATGGCGGCCGGGCTGATCCTGATCGCCGCCGTGGATGCGCCGATTCAACTGTGGGAAAGCCACAAGAAACTGCTGATGACCAAGCAGGAAGTGCGCGACGAGCACAAGGACCAGGAAGGCCGCCCCGAGGTCAAGCAACGCATCCGCCAGCTGCAGCGGGAAATGTCCCAGCGCAAGATGATGGCCTCGGTGCCCGACGCCGACGTGATCATCACCAACCCGACCCACTACGCCGTGGCCCTCAAGTACGACCCCGAAAAGGGCGGTGCACCGATGCTGCTGGCCAAGGGCAGCGACTTTACCGCGTTGAAAATTCGCGAAATCGCGGTGGCCAACGACATTCTGCTGCTGGAGTCGCCAGCATTGGCGCGCTCGATTTTCTACTCCACCGACCTGGACCAGGAAATTCCGGCCGGCTTGTACCTGGCTGTTGCCCAGGTGTTGGCCTACGTGTACCAGATCCGCCAATACCGCGCCGGCAAGGGCAAGCGGCCTGATCCGCTCAAAGACCTGCCGATCCCGCCGGACCTGCGCCGCGATTCCTAGTGGGAGCGAGCTTGCTCGCGAAAAACTCACCGTCGCCGCGTTCATCCTGACTCCCCGCGTTATCTTTACCACCTTCGCGAGCAAGCTCGCTCCTACAACCTGTCAACTTTGACAGTAGCCAATACGCCGCCTTCACTGTTTGATACAGCGATGAGACGTGCAGCCCTGCGCGACTCGGGAGGCGGTGATGGATAGGGGTACGGTCAGGTGGTTTGATGCGGTCAAAGGCATCGGCTTTATTGCCCGGGATCGTGATGGCAACCCGGTTGCCGTCCAATCGGCAGGCACGCAATGCAGTGACCTGCCACCCAATCCTCCCAAGCTGCGAAAACCCCGCAAACGCAAGAAATCATCGGATGCATGAATCGCTTGCTGTTCCACCGCTACCACCCATCGGCAGCTCGCGTCTACCTGTCAACTCTGACAGTAGCCAAAGCTCGTTTCCCCGTTGTTTTATGGATGAACCAAACACTGCGCGTACGTAGTCAACGAGATGCAGGGAGAGCGGGATTGAACGAGGTCACAGGGACTGTCAGATCCTACGACTGGATCAGGGGCGATTGGCTGGTCGAATTGGATGAGGGGACAGAAGAGGTATTTATCAATCGCAAGGATTGGCGCTGCACCGCGCTGTCGGTGGGTAAGCGTCTGAGGTTTCAAATGGTCCATCGGCCCAAGGGCATCTATGCGGTGCCCGTCAGGGGGCATGATCGAGGTGGATTGGGTTCTGAGTAAGGGTAAGGAGAGCGGCAATGGCAACGGGTACTGTGAAGTGGTTTAGCACGGAGAAGGGGTTTGGTTTTATTACCCCGGAGGATGGAGGGGCGGACGTGTTCGCTCATTACTCGGCTATTCAGACTAGCGGGTACAAGAGCCTGGATGAGGGCCAAAAAGTAGAATACGAGGTTGCTCAAGGCCCCAAAGGCCCGCAGGCCGAACGTATACAGTTGCTCTAGCGCCCAAATAACCGCTTATTTCAAGACAGGACACAGTCCAAATGTGGGAGCTGGCTTGCCTGCGATAGCTAACTCACAGCCAATACCCTTAGCGACTGGCACACCGCATCGCAGGCAAGCCAGCTCCCACCCTTGCCCCGTATTATCCGCTGCTTGCTTTGCCCGCCATTGCTGCGCCAAGGTGCAAGCGATCAGCCAATAACTGCGCCAGTTCGATCAACTGCGCAACGCCGAGCAATTCCTCTCGTTTGGAACCTTCCAAGTCAAAGGCCAGGTCGCAGCTCAAGGCAGTGGCCGAAGCGAGTGTTTCACTGAGGTTGACCAGCAGGTCTTCGCTGCTGATGCCGTCGGCTACGGTAAACAGCCGGGTGGGGGCATGATCGTTCCCACGCTCCCGCGTGGGAATGCATTGCGTGACGCTCTGCGTCGCCCTTGCGCAGTGCTCAAGTCGTGCGCCTGGCTCGGGACGCGGAGCGTCCCAGGCGGCATTCCAACGCGGGGCGTGGGAACGATCGAGGGGGCCGCGTTATCCGCTGTTTGCGGTGTCCAACATTCCGCCTTCACCGTGCAAGCGATCAGCCAATAACTGCGCCAGTTCGATCAACTGCGCAACACCGAGCAATTCCTCTCGTTTGGAACCTTCCAGATCAAAAGCCAGGTCGCAGCTCAAGGCATTGGCCGAAGCGAGTGTTTCGCTGAGGTTGACCAGCAGGTCTTCGCTGCTGATGCCGTCGGCTACGGTAAACAGCCGGGTGGGGGGATTTGGGGTAGGTTTGATCACTGTGAAGCTCCTTATGAAAGTGAAGCCGCCACTGATCGCCGCGACGCGATGGAGGGTGGCAGCTGTACGCAGGTTCGCGGACCGGTGAAGGAGCAACCCGGCATACCCGAAGGTATCCCGCGCACAGCCGCCATAGCGCCGCACAGTAGACGATAAAAAACCGCTTACTGAAAGGGAGATGGTGCTTTTGCTCCTTTGTGAACCGGGCCGCGACGCCCGTCCGCTGCGTTTGCAGCGGTGTACGGAGACTAGAGATCACATTTCCTAGGGGCAACCCCAAATCCATGTCGGAAATTTCCTCGATATCCACGATGCACACAAATCCAAATGTGGGAGCTGGCTTGCCTGCGATGGCTGACTCGCAGCCACTATCCCAGTGGCTGACACACCGCAATCGCAGGCAAGCCAGCTCCCACACTTGAATCGGTTACCACCCGAAAATCGCCCCAAAAGCAAAGTTGGAAGGCTTCTTGCAACCCCGCCTCCAAGTCGCCCTCCAGCGTCAAAACTTTGCTTCAAGGACCCGAGGAATACCGGTGGTAGATCGCTCTCAAATGCTCAACACGGCCCGTGGCACCCTGACTGACTTGTCGCGGGGCAATCTGGGTGTGCCGTTGTTGTTGCTGGTGATGCTGGCAATGATGATGTTGCCGATGCCGCCGTTCCTGCTCGACGTGTTCTTTACCTTCAACATTGCCCTGTCCGTCGTCGTGTTGCTGGTGTGCGTGTACGCCTTGCGACCACTGGATTTTGCGGTATTCCCCACCATTCTGTTGGTGGCGACCCTGCTGCGCCTGGCATTGAACGTGGCCTCCACGCGGGTGGTGATGCTCCACGGCCAGGACGGCCACGCCGCCGCCGGTAAGGTGATCCAGGCGTTCGGTGAGGTGGTGATCGGCGGTAACTACGTGGTTGGTATCGTGGTGTTCGCGATCCTGATGATCATCAACTTCGTCGTGGTGACCAAGGGCGCCGGGCGGATTTCCGAGGTGAGCGCGCGGTTTACCCTCGACGCCATGCCCGGCAAGCAAATGGCCATCGACGCCGACCTCAACGCCGGCCTGATCGACCAGGGCCAAGCGAAGGCTCGCCGGGCCGAAGTCGCCCAGGAGGCCGAGTTCTACGGCTCCATGGACGGTGCCAGCAAGTTTGTGCGCGGTGACGCCATCGCCGGCCTGTTGATTCTGTTCATCAACCTGATCGGCGGCGTGGCCGTCGGTATGTTCCAGCACGGCATGACATTCGGCGATGCTGGCAAGGTGTACGCCTTGCTGACCATCGGTGACGGTTTAGTGGCGCAATTGCCATCACTGTTGTTATCCACAGCGGCGGCCATCATGGTCACCCGTGCTTCGGGCTCCGAAGACATGGGCAAGCAGATCAGCCGGCAGATGTTCGCTTCGCCCAAGGCCCTGGCCGTGGCGGCGGGCATCATGGCGATCATGGGTATTGTGCCGGGCATGCCGCACTTCTCGTTTTTGAGCATGGCGGCCCTGGCGGGGGGGGCGGCGTACCTGTTCTGGAAGAAGCAGAACCAGGTCAAGGTCCAGGCCGAGCAGGAGATCGCCCGTCAACAGGAGCTGCTGCCATCCCCGGCCCGTGCCCAGGAAACCAAGGAGCTGGGCTGGGACGACGTCACGCCCATCGACATGATTGGCCTGGAAGTCGGCTACCGCCTGATCCCACTGGTCGACCGCAACCAGGGTGGGCAACTGCTGGCGCGGATCAAGGGCGTGCGCAAGAAGCTGTCCCAGGACTTGGGCTTCCTGATGCCCACCGTGCATATCCGCGACAACCTCGACCTGGCCCCCAGCGCCTATCGCCTGACGCTGATGGGGGTGATTTTGGCCGAAGCCGAGATCTACCCGGACCGCGAACTGGCGATCAACCCAGGGCAGGTGTTCGGTACGCTCAACGGCATCACCGCCAAAGATCCGGCTTTCGGCCTGGAAGCGGTGTGGATCGAAGTGAGCCAGCGCAGCCAGGCGCAGTCCCTGGGTTACACCGTGGTGGATGCCAGTACCGTGGTCGCCACGCACCTCAACCAGATTCTCTACAAGCACTCCCACGAGTTGATCGGCCACGAGGAAGTCCAGCAATTGATGGGCTTGCTGGCCAAATCGTCGCCAAAACTGGCCGAAGAACTGGTGCCGGGCGTGCTGTCGCTGTCGCAGTTGCTCAAGGTGCTGCAAGCGCTGTTGGCCGAACAGGTGCCCGTGCGCGACATTCGCAGCATTGCCGAGGCCATCGCCAACAATGCCGCCAAGAGTCAAGATACTGCCGCTCTGGTGGCGGCGGTGCGTGTCGGCGTGTCCCGCGCAATCGTGCAAAGCATTGTAGGCACTGAGTCCGAGCTGCCTGTGATCACCCTGGAACCCAGGTTGGAACAAATATTGCTCAATAGTATTCAGAAGGCAGGGCAAGGCCAGGAAGAGGGCGTTTTACTGGAGCCAAGCATGGCTGAAAAGCTGCAGCGTTCGTTGATCGACGCCGCACAGCGCCAGGAAATGCAAGGCAACCCGGTGATCCTGCTGGTGGCCGGCCCGGTTCGCGCGATGTTGTCGCGGTTTGGACGCCTGGCTGTACCGAATTTGCACGTGTTGGCTTACCAGGAAATTCCTGACAATAAGCAAGTGACTATCGTCGCGACAGTTGGGCCCAATGGCTGAGGTAGTGGGTTATGCAAGTTAAGCGTTTTTTCGCCGCCGATATGCGTCAGGCCATGAAATTGGTCCGCGATGAGCTGGGCGCCGATGCCGCGATTATCGGTAACCGTCGGATTGCCGGCGGTGTCGAGCTGACGGCTGCCCTGGATTACACACCCCAGGCGCTGGCCCCGCGCGTGCCGAACATGGAACTCGAAGACGAGCTGCGCAAGACCGCCTCGCGTATTGTGTCGGCCCAGGCTGAGCTGAGCATGCGTGGCGACAGCGATGCCAGCACCAATCGCCAATTGTTCGCCGGCCTGCCGCTGACCGCCGCCGAGCCGCTGGTTGAACCCACCTTTGTCGAACCGCCGCGTCCTGCAGCGCCTGCCCCGGCTGCCGCAGTTGACCAGCGCGTGATCGACTCGATGCGTTTTGAACTCAATGGCCTGCGTGAATTGCTCGAAGTGCAGCTCGGCTCGCTGGCCTGGACCCAACTGCAAGGCAGCAAGCCGCAGCAAGCCAACCTGTGGCGTCGCTTGCAACGCATCGGCCTGTCCGGCCCGTTGTCCCGCGACCTGCTGGCCTTGACCGCTGAAGTCGAAGAGCCCCGTCAGGCCTGGCGCATGTTGCTGGCGCACTTGGCGCGCATGATCGCCACGCCGGAAATCGAACCCCTGGAAGAGGGCGGTGTGATCGCCATGGTCGGCCCCGCCGGCATGGGCAAGACCACCACCCTGGCCAAGCTGGCCGCCCGTTATGTGCTCAAGTACGGTGCGCAGAATATCGCGCTGGTGAGCATGGACAGCTACCGCATCGGTGCCCAGGAGCAGCTCAAGACCCTGGGCCGCATCCTCAATGTGCCGGTGACCCATGTCGACCCGGGCCAGTCCCTGGCCAATGCCCTCGAGCCGTTGCTGCGCAAGCGCGTGGTGCTGATCGACACCGCCGGCCTGCAAGCCAGCGACCCGGCGCTGCGCATGCAGCTCGAAAGCCTGGCCGGGCGTGGCATCAAGTCGAAAAATTACCTGGTGCTTGCAACCACCAGCCAGAAACAGGTTCTTACCGCTGCCTATCACAGCTACAAGCGTTGCGGCCTGGCCGGCTGCATCCTCACCAAGCTCGACGAAACCGCGAGCCTGGGCGAGGTATTGAGCCTGGCCATCAGCCATGAATTACCGGTTGCCTACCTCACCGACGGGCCGCGGATCCCGGATGATCTGCATCTGCCGCGCCGTCATCAGTTGGTCAGCCGTGCCGTGAGTGTGCAAATGCAAGACGAGCCTAGCGAGGAAGCGATGGCCGATATGTTCGCCGACCTTTACCACCACCCCGCAAAACGGGTGGGTTGAGGCAGGATGAACACCGTGAAATGTACCTACATCGATGGTCTGCAAGCGATTCACGCGGCCAAGCCATGTAGCCTGCGTCTAAGCAAGACAAGGTAAAGAAATAAAATGGGCAGCATGCATCCCGTACAGGTGATCGCGGTGACCGGCGGCAAAGGTGGCGTCGGGAAAACTAACGTGTCAGTGAATTTGTCCCTGGCGCTGGCAGAGCTTGGCCGTCGCGTCATGCTGCTGGATGCTGACCTGGGCTTGGCGAACGTGGACGTTCTGCTGGGGCTGACACCCAAACATACCCTGGCCGATGTGATCGAGGGCCGCTGTGAGCTGCGCGATGTGCTGCTCCAGGGCCCCGGAGGCATTCGCATCGTGCCGGCGGCCTCGGGCACCCAGAGCATGGTGCACCTGAGCCCCGCGCAGCATGCCGGGTTGATCCAGGCGTTCAGCGACATCGGCGACAACCTCGACGTGCTGGTGATCGACACCGCCGCCGGCATCGGCGAATCCGTGGTCAGCTTTGTGCGCGCCGCGCAAGAAGTGCTGCTGGTGGTGTGCGACGAACCCACCTCGATCACCGATGCCTACGCACTGATCAAACTGCTTAACCGTGACTACGGCATGAACCGCTTTCGCGTGCTGGCCAACATGGCCCAGAGCCCGCAGGAAGGGCGCAACCTGTTCGCCAAGTTGACCAAGGTCACGGATCGTTTCCTCGATGTGGCTTTACAATACGTCGGCGCAGTTCCCTATGACGAGTGTGTGCGCAAGGCCGTGCAAAAGCAGCGTGCGGTCTATGAAGCGTTCCCTCGTTCGAAATGCGCACTGGCGTTCAAGGCCATTGCCCAGAAGGTCGATACCTGGCCGTTGCCCGCCAACCCGCGGGGGCATCTGGAGTTTTTCGTCGAGCGTTTGGTGCATCAGACGAGCGCAGGACCGGTGCTATGACATCCAGCGGCTACAACCTTTACAAAAAGTCGGCACGTGACAGCCAGGGCGAATTGATCGAGCGCTATGCGCCGCTGGTCAAGCGCATTGCCTATCACCTGTTGGCGCGCCTGCCCGCGAGTGTGCAGGTTGAAGACTTGATCCAGGCCGGCATGATCGGCCTGCTGGAAGTCTCGACCAAATACGACGCCAGCAAGGGCGCCAGTTTCGAAACGTATGCGGGTATCCGTATCCGTGGCGCGATGCTCGATGAAGTGCGTAAAGGCGATTGGGCGCCGCGTTCGGTACACCGCAATACGCGCATGGTCAGTGATGCAATTCGTGCAATTGAAGCAAAAACCGGTCGTGACGCTAAAGATCATGAAGTTGCGGCCGAACTCCAATTGAGTCTCGACGATTACTACGGGATTTTGAACGATACCTTGGGCAGCCGCCTGTTCAGTTTCGACGACCTTTTACAGGACGGCGAACACGAAGGGCTGCACGAGGACGGCGCGAGCGCCCATACGGAGCCGTCGCGCGACCTGGAAGACGAACGTTTCCAGGGCGCGTTGGCCGATGCAATCGCCAACTTGCCGGAGCGTGAGCGGCTGGTGCTGGCGCTGTACTACGACGAAGAGCTGAACCTCAAGGAAATCGGTGAGGTCCTGGGGGTCAGCGAATCGCGTGTCAGCCAGTTGCATAGCCAGTGCGCAGCCCGCTTGCGGGGGCGATTGGCCGAGTGGCGCGCGCGCTGACAGGCAGTGTGGGGACACTGCAGACGCTACCGTGAAACCGCAGGGTTTTGCGGGTGAGTACCGTGGTGCCCTGGGCAGTCCTTTTTGTGTAACGCCTGTTGATTGAAATGGCGCGTCCAGGTGCTGGGCGCGTTTAAGACTGCTTGGAGGTCGAATTGGACAAGAACATGAAAATCCTCATCGTTGATGACTTCTCAACGATGCGGCGGATCATTAAAAACCTGTTGCGTGACCTTGGGTTCACCAACACGGTCGAGGCGGATGACGGCCTGACGGCCATTCCGATTCTCAACAGCGGGAGCATCGACTTTCTGGTGACCGACTGGAACATGCCGGGCATGACTGGTATCGACCTGCTGCGCCACGTGCGCGCCGATGAAAAACTGCGCAGCCTGCCTGTGCTGATGGTGACCGCCGAAGCCAAGCGTGAACAGATCATCGAAGCCGCCCAAGCCGGGGTCAACGGTTACGTGGTCAAGCCATTCACGGCACTGGCCTTGAAAGAGAAGATCGAGAAAATCTTCGAACGCATCCACGGCTAATGCCATCGCGGGGGAGCTATGGAGCATAACGAAACGTCACAGGGCGACTTTGAGTCGACCCTGAAAAAACATGCTCACCAGTTGGTCGACAGCCTGGAAAAAGGCCAGTTCGCCGATGCGGTGCAGTTGATCCATGAGCTTAACCAGACCCGTGACCGCGGCCTGTACCAGGAAGTGGGCAAGCTCACACGCGAGCTGCACAGCGCAATCGTCAATTTCCAGATTGACCCGCGCATGCCCCAGGCCGAAGAAATTTCCCAGATTACCGATGCCACTGAACGCCTGTCCTATGTGGTCAGGCTGACTGAGGCGGCGGCCAACCGCACCATGGACCTGGTGGAAAACGCCACGCCTCTGGTCAATGGCATGGCCACCGAAGCCCAGGCCTTGAGCCAGGACTGGGGCCGCTTCATGCGCCGCGAAGTCGGTGCTGAAGAGTTTCGTGAATTGGCGCGTCGCGTCGACGGGTTCTTGTCGCGCAGCGAACAGGAAAACCGCACGGTGGCCAGCAACCTCAACGACATCCTGCTGGCCCAGGATTACCAGGACCTTACCGGTCAGGTGATCAAGCGCGTGACCCAGTTGGTCACCGAAGTGGAAAGCAACTTGCTCAAATTGGTGCTGATGGCCGGCCAGGTCGATCGTTTTGCCGGCATCGAACATGACCGCGAAGCGATCCTCTCGGAAAAAGATCCACAAAAACATCTCGCCAAGGGTGAAGGTCCGCAGATTCATGCCGATAAACGTGAAGACGTTGTGTCAGGTCAGGATGACGTAGATGACCTGTTATCCAGTTTAGGCTTCTAAGGAGCACCCACATGAGCTTCGGCGCCGATGAAGAAATCCTTCAGGATTTCCTTGTAGAGGCCGGCGAAATTCTAGAGCAACTGTCCGAACAACTGGTCGAGCTGGAAAGCCGACCGGATGATGCGAACCTGCTCAATGCAATTTTTCGCGGTTTTCACACTGTAAAAGGGGGCGCCGGCTTCCTCCAGCTCCATGAGCTGGTGGAGTGCTGTCACATCGCCGAGAACGTTTTCGACATCCTGCGCAAGGGTGAGCGTCACGTCGACTCGGAACTGATGGACGTAATTCTCGAAGCACTGGATGCGGTCAACGGCATGTTCAGCCAGGTGCGTGAACGTGCACCGATCACCGCCGCCACGCCGGAACTGCTGGCCGCCCTGGCGCGCCTGGCCGAACCTGCCGACACCGCGGCTGCGCCGGTGGTCGAGGCCGCGCCGGAGCCGGTGGCGCAAGCCGAGCCGGACGTGACCGACAGCGAGTTCGAACAACTGCTCAACTCCCTCAGCGCGGTCAAGGCCCAAGCTGAATCGCCGGTGCAGCCTGCCGCGACGCCGAGCAGTGAAGACATTACCGACGCTGAGTTCGAGTCGTTGCTCGACCAGTTGCACGGCAAAGGCCAGTTCGCAGCAGATGCCGTGGCACCGCCTGCCGCAGCGCCAGAAGCGCCCGCTGCCAACGCCAGCACCGATATTACCGACGACGAATTCGAGGCACTGCTCGACCAACTGCATGGCAAAGGCACCTTTGTGGCCGAAGCCCTGCCCGAGGTTGCTGCCACGGCCGCCGCTGCGCCAGCGGCCAGTGCCGCACCGGCCGGCGACGGGCTGATCTCTGATCACGAATTCGAAGCCCTGCTCGACGAGTTGCACGGCAAAGGCAAGTTCAGCGAAGTGGCCCCGGCCGCTGCCGCCCAGGTTGCAGCGCCAGCCGCTGCCACTGCGGCACCGGTTGCTGCCAAACCTGCGCCGGCTGCCAAGCCTGCACCTGCCGCCGCCCCGGCCCCTGCGCGTGCAGCGGCGCCGGCAGCAGCGGAAAAACCCGCCAGCGAAGCCGAGACCACCGTGCGCGTGGATACCGCGCGCCTGGACGACATCATGAACATGGTGGGCGAATTGGTGCTGGTGCGTAACCGCCTGGTGCGCCTGGGCCTGAACAGCGGCGACGAAGCCATGCAGAAGGCCGTGTCGAACCTCGACGTGGTCACCGCCGACCTGCAAACCGCGGTGATGAAAACGCGGATGCAGCCGATCAAGAAAGTCTTCGGCCGTTTCCCGCGTCTGGTTCGCGACCTGGCACGCCAACTCAAGAAAGAAATCAACCTGGAACTGGTGGGCGAAGAAACCGACCTCGACAAAAACCTTGTCGAGGCCCTGGCCGACCCGCTGGTCCACTTGGTGCGCAACGCGGTCGACCACGGCGTAGAAACCCCGGAAGAACGCGAAGCCGCCGGCAAGTCCCGCAACGGCAAAGTGATTTTGGCGGCGGAACAAGAGGGCGACCACATCCTGCTGTCGATCACCGATGACGGCAAGGGCATGGACCCGACCATCTTGCGCAATATCGCAGTCAAGCGCGGCGTGATGGACAAGGATGCCGCCGACCGCCTGACCGACACCGAGTGCTACAACCTGATCTTTGCCCCGGGCTTTTCGACCAAGACCGAGATCTCCGACGTGTCCGGGCGTGGCGTGGGCATGGACGTGGTGAAGACCAAGATCAGCCAGCTCAACGGCTCGATCAATATCTACTCGACCAAGGGCCAGGGCTCCAAGATCGTCATCAAGGTGCCGTTGACCCTGGCGATCATGCCGACCCTGATGGTAATGCTGGGCAACCAGGCGTTCGCCTTCCCGCTGGTCAACGTCAACGAGATCTTCCACCTCGACCTGTCGCGCACCAATGTGGTGGACGGCCAGGAAGTGGTGATCGTGCGCGACAAGGCGTTGCCGCTGTTCTACCTCAAGCGTTGGCTGGTGGCCTCGGCTGCCCACGAAGAACAGCGCGAGGGCCATGTGGTGATTCTGTCCGTGGGCACCCAGCGCATCGGCTTTGTGGTCGACCAATTGGTGGGCCAGGAAGAAGTGGTGATCAAGCCTTTGGGCAAGATGCTGCAGGGCACCCCAGGCATGTCGGGCGCAACCATTACCGGTGACGGTCGCATCGCACTGATTCTCGATGTTCCGAGCATGCTCAAGCGTTACGCCGCACGGCGTATTTGATTCTGGTGGGGCAGGGCGGTCATGCCCGCCCCGCCTAACGGAGTGTTTATGGCAGTCAAGGTCCTGGTGGTGGACGATTCGGGTTTCTTCCGCCGCCGCGTCTCGGAAATTCTTTCCGCTGATCCAACGATCCAGGTGGTCGGCACGGCCACTAACGGCAAAGAGGCGATCGATCAAGCCATTGCCTTGAAGCCAGACGTGATCACCATGGACTACGAGATGCCGATGATGGATGGCATCACGGCCGTGCGCCACATCATGCAACGTTGCCCCACACCGGTATTGATGTTTTCCTCGCTGACTCACGAAGGCGCGCGGGTGACCCTCGACGCCTTGGATGCCGGCGCGGTGGATTTTTTGCCGAAGAATTTCGAAGACATCTCGCGCAACCCCGACAAGGTCAAGCAGATGCTGTGCGAGAAGGTGCACAGCATTTCCCGCAGTAACCGTCGCAGCCTGTTCAGCACACCCGCGCCAGCCCCCACGCCTGCGCCCGCAGCAGCGGCGCCGACGTCGTCGTTTGCGCGCCCGGCGCCTGCGCCCGTGGCCCGGCCTGCGGCAGCGCCGGTACGTGCCGCCGCAACGCCGAGTGCCCATTCGCCCGCGCCCAAGCGCAAGGCTTACAAGCTGGTCGCCATCGGCACCTCCACCGGCGGCCCGGTGGCCTTGCAGCGGGTGTTGACCCAACTGCCGGCCAACTTCCCGGCGCCGATTGTGCTGGTGCAGCACATGCCTGCGGCGTTCACCAAAGCCTTCGCAGAGCGCCTGGACAAGCTGTGCCGCATCACCGTCAAGGAAGCCGAGGATGGCGACATCCTGCGTCCTGGCCTGGCCCTGCTGGCGCCGGGCGGCAAGCAGATGATGGTGGACGGGCGTGGCGCGATCAAAATCCTGCCGGGCGATGAACGCCTGAACTACAAGCCGTGTGTGGACATCACCTTCGGCTCGGCAGCCAAATCCTATGGCGACAAAGTTCTGGCGGTGGTGCTCACCGGCATGGGCGCCGATGGCCGTGAAGGCGCGCGCTTGCTCAAGCAGGGCGGCAGCGCCATCTGGGCCCAGGATGAAGCCAGTTGCGTGATCTATGGCATGCCCATGGCCATCGTCAAGGCTGACCTGGCCGATGCGGTCTACAGCCTGGACGACATCGGCAAGCATCTGGTGGAGGCCTGCCTCTGATGGATGTGTTGAGCCTGATCGGCATCACCATGGCGTTTGTCGCCATCATTGGTGGCAACTACCTGGAAGGCGGCCACCTCGGCGCCTTGGCCAACGGCCCGGCAGCGCTGATCGTGATCGGTGGCACCGTGGGCGCGGCGTTGTTGCAGTCGCCCCTGAGCTCGTTCAAGCGTGCCATGCAGATTCTGGTGTGGATCATTTTTCCGCCACGGGTCGATCTGGCAGGCGGCATCGACCGCGTGGTCAATTGGAGCCTTACCGCCCGCAAGGAAGGCCTGCTGGGCCTGGAAGGTGTGGCGGATGCCGAGCCTGACAGCTACGCGCGCAAGGGCCTGCAACTGCTGGTCGATGGCGCCGAACCGGAAGCGATCCGCAGCATCCTCGAAGTGGATTTCTACACCCAGGAAAGCCGTGACATCAATGCGGCCAAAGTCTTTGAAAGCATGGGCGGCTACGCGCCGACCATCGGCATTATCGGTGCGGTGATGGGCCTGATCCACGTGATGGGCAACCTGGCCGACCCTTCGCAACTGGGCAGCGGCATTGCCGTGGCGTTTGTCGCCACCATCTACGGCGTGGCCAGTGCCAACCTGGTGTTGCTGCCGGTGGCCAGCAAGCTCAAGTCGATTGCCATGCGCCAGTCGCGTTATCGCGAAATGCTGCTCGAAGGCATCCTGTCGATTGCCGAGGGCGAAAACCCGCGCTCCATCGAATTGAAGCTTCAGGGCTTCATGGATTGATGCACATGAACACCCGTCCCCCCGTAGGAGCGAGCTTGCTCGCGAAGAACCCGAGAGCGCCGCGTGCATTCAGGATGCCCGCGTTTTCGTTAACGATCTTCGCGAGCAAGCTCGCTCCTACGGTGGGGTGGGTGTGTGGGGGGGAGTGCCCGTGAGCCGTCGCCGTCGCGAGCCTGAAGAACACGTCAATCATGAGCGCTGGCTGGTGTCCTACGCGGATTTCATCACCTTGCTGTTCGCGTTTTTCGTGGTGATGTACTCGATCTCGTCGATCAACGAAGGCAAGTACAAGATCATTTCCCAGGCGCTGGTCGGTGTGTTCAACGATGCCGAGCGGTCGCTCAAGCCCATTCCTATCGGCGAAGAGCGGCCCAAGACCGTGACCCCGGCCAAGCCTCTGGTCAATGACAGTGATGAAACCGCCGCTGGCATCCAAGGCACCAGCGACCCGCTCAAAAGCATCGCCGACGATATCAGTGCCGCCTTTGGCGACCTGATCAGTTCCAACCAGATGACCGTGCGTGGCAATGAGCTGTGGGTGGAGATCGAACTGAACTCCAGCCTGCTGTTCGCCAGTGCCGATGCGTTGCCCAGTGACCAGGCATTCACCATCATCGACAAGGTCGCGGCGATCCTCAAACCGTTTGAAAACCCCATCCACGTGGAAGGCTTCACCGACAATTTCCCCATCAGCACCGCGCAGTACCCGACCAACTGGGAACTGTCCTCGGCCCGTGCGTCGAGCATCGTGCGCATGTTGGCGATGCAGGGTGTGAACCCCCAGCGCCTGGCGTCTGTGGGCTATGGTGAATTCCAGCCGGTGGCCAATAACGCCACGGTCGAAGGCCGCGCCCGTAACCGCCGGGTGGTGCTGGTGGTCTCGCGCAACCTGGATGTGCGTCGCAGCCTGACCGGTACCGGCACCGCCAATGCCACCCCGGATGCAGCGTTGAAGCGTGCTGGCACACAAACTGCACCGCCCGTTGTCAAGCCGCCGGTCCGACCGAGTAACGTCAATTCTCCGTCGCCGGCTCAATAACCGTATGCAATGTCTCGGTCGCGCCTGTGCCCGCCGGGAGGAACCAACCGAATGAGAGTCTGGGCAGTTGCCAATCAAAAGGGTGGAGTCGGCAAGACCACCACTTCCATCGCCTTGGCCGGCTTGCTGGCCGAAGCGGGCAAGCGTGTGGTCGTGGTGGACCTGGACCCCCACGGTTCCATGACCAGCTATTTCGGCTACGACCCGGATGCGCTGGAACACAGCTGCTATGACCTGTTTTTGCACAAGGGCAGCGTGCCAGCGGATCTGCCTGGGCAACTGCTGTTGCCCACCAGCAACGAGAGTATTTCGCTGTTGCCGTCGAGCACCGCCCTGGCCACCCTGGAGCGTCAGTCGCCGGGCCAGAGCGGCCTGGGCCTGGTGATCGCCAAGACCCTGGCGCAACTGTGGCAGGACTTCGACTACGCGATCATCGACAGCCCGCCGTTGCTCGGCGTGCTGATGGTCAACGCGTTGGCGGCCAGCCAGCAATTGGTGATCCCGGTGCAGACCGAGCACCTGGCGGTCAAGGGCCTGGAGCGCATGGTCAGCACCCTGGCGATGATCAACCGCTCGCGCAAGCAGGCGCTGCCGTTCAGCATCGTGCCGACCTTGTTCGACCGTCGCACCCAGGCGTCCCTCGGCACGTTGCGCGTGTTGCGCGATGCCTACCCGGACACCATCTGGAACGGTTACATCCCGGTGGACACGCGCCTGCGTGACGCCAGCCGTGCCGGGCTCACACCGTCGCAGTTCGACGGCAAGAGCCGTGGCGTGCTGGCCTACCGTGCGTTGCTCAAGCACCTGCTGTCGCAACAGCTTGTGGCGCAGGTGGCGTGATGAACCGTCCTGTCCAATTCAAGACCCGCCCGCAACTGGCACTGGAATCCTACCTGGATGCCTTGCTGCAGGATGCGACGGCCGAAGAAATGCCCGAACCTATTCTGGTACTCGAGCCTGCTGTCGAGCCCGACAGCCCGCTGGATGAGTTTCAGCAGGCGGTGATGGAAGAACAGGCGCGGGATGCGCAGGTGGTGGAGGCGCCCGTCGTGGTGCCGAGCGCCCCGGCAGTGGCGGCGCCGCCGGTGGTCGAACCGCTGGTGGACGTGCACCTGCCGCCCAGCATCACGCCGCCACCGGTGACGGGCGACGGTCGCCCTTCGTGGGCTGCCGAGCCGTTCGAGTGCCTGCTGTTCGACGTTGCCGGGTTAACCCTGGCGGTGCCGTTGGTGTGCCTGGGATCGATCTATTCCCTGGAAGGCCAGGAGCTGACGCCGTTGTTCGGGCAGCCAGAGTGGTTCCTCGGCATCCTGCCCAGCCAGGCCGGCAACCTCAAAGTGCTGGACACCGCGCGCTGGGTGATGCCCGACCGCTACCGCGATGATTTTCGCCAGGGCCTGCAATACGTGATCTCGGTGCAGGGCTACGAGTGGGGGCTGGCAGTGCATCAAGTCAGCCGCTCGTTGCGCCTGGACCCCAATGAAATCAAATGGCGCAGCCACCGTGGCCAGCGGCCGTGGTTGGCGGGCACTGTGATCGAACACATGTGCGCGTTGCTGGATGTCGCCGAACTGGCCGAGTTGATCGCCAGCGGTGCGGTGAAGGCAATGCCACAGAACAAACGCAGTTGATTGAACAATAAGGGCCGTGCGGTTGCGCGGCCCACTTGCACACACGCCGTCGATAGCGGCATTTGAAGGGGTCAGATGAATGAACAAGTCAGCGTCCGCACAAGGTTTGGATGATCCGATCCTGCAATGGGTGACCTTCAAGCTGGACAACGAAACCTACGGCATTAACGTGATGCGCGTGCAGGAAGTGCTGCGCTACACCGAGATCGCCCCGGTGCCAGGTGCGCCAAGCTACGTGCTGGGCATCATCAACCTGCGCGGCAACGTGGTGACGGTGATCGACACCCGCCAGCGGTTCGGCCTGGACACGGTTGAAGTCAGCGACAACACCCGTATCGTGATCATCGAAGCCGACAAGCAAGTGGTCGGCATCCTGGTCGACAGCGTGGCCGAGGTGGTTTACCTGCGCCAATCGGAAGTGGAAACCGCACCGAACGTCGGTAACGAAGAGTCGGCCAAGTTCATCCAGGGCGTGTGCAACAAGAACGGCGAACTGCTGATTCTGGTTGAGCTGGACAAGATGATGAGCGAAGAAGAGTGGTCGGAACTGGAGAGCATCTGATTGTTCCTTGAGGCAGCGGTGATTGTCCTGGCCCTGTTGTGGGCCGGGACCTTGGCGTTTGTGCTGCGCTATCTGCGCCAGCAGCGGGAGTTGGCCTTGCAACAGGCCGAGCGCGATGCGGTGCGTGACCGGCGCATTCTGGAGCTGGTCAAGCGCGTTGATCATTTCCAGCAAAGTGCGGTGCGGGTGGGGGATGAGGTGCATGAATTGCGTGCGATTCTTGCGCCGTTGCCGGACAGGTTGGTGCAGTTGGAGCAGCGTGATCCGTCGAACCTGTCGTTTGCCCAGGCGGCCAAGCTGGTGGGCATGGGGGCGACGGTGGATGAGTTGACCCAGTCGTGTGGGTTGACTCAGGCTGAGGCGCAGTTGATGAGCAAGTTGCACAAGAGCTGATTGGGGCTGGGCTTGCTTGGTTCATGTGGGAGCTGGCTTGCCTGCGATGACGCCCTGACAGCCGACGCCTATCTACCTGACACCCAACGATCCAACTGTGGGAGCGGGCTTGCTCGCGAAGGCGGCCTGACAGGCGACACAGTTGGATTGTGTGCATATCCATTGCTGCGGTAACGGCCACTTAGGGTTCCGCCCTGACGGCGGCTCACTTTTGAAAAGCGCAAAAGTAAGCAAAACGCTCTTGCCCCACCACTCGGCACCTCGCTTGGGCTCGGTGTGCCCGAACACAGGCTTGAATCCGTGGGCCGCCGCCACGCGCCATCCATGGCGCGGGGCGGCTAACCCGGCGTCCTGCCGGGTTACCCACGAATTCAAGCCTGCGTTCGGCCAGCGTGGTTTAACGGGGCGCCTAAGATCAAAAGCAGAGCAAAAGCAGATCAAGAGCGGCTCGCTTCGCATCGTGGTTACCGTTGGGTGGCAGGTTTGAGATGTTTGTCGATTGAGCCGCCGCCATCGCAGGCAAGCCAGCTCCCACAGGTTGATTGGTGTACTTCAATCAATTTTCTTCAGCCCACAGACTTTTCCGGTGCCCCAAGGGTCAACATCCTTCATGCACCTTGACCCAGGAGATTCCCTCAAATGACCGCCCCCAAAGCCCTGTTGATCCTCCACGGCAAACAAGCCCTCAACGAGGATGTGCGTGCTGCCGTGCTGGCGCGGCGGGAGCAGGGTGGGGAGTTGGCCGTGCGGGTGACGTGGGAGGGCGGCGATGCTCAGCGCCTGGTCAATGAAGCCTTGGCCGCGGGCTACACCCACATCATTGCTGGCGGTGGCGACGGCACCCTGCGCGATGTGGCTGAAGCCATGGCCCATGCCAACACTGATGCCAGCCTGGTGCTGATGCCCCTGGGCACCGCCAATGATTTCGCCAAGGCGGCCGGCGTGCCGTTGGAGCCGGCTGGCGCCCTGGCCTTGCTGGACGTGCAGCCTAGGGCCATCGACCTTGGCCAGGTGGGTGGGCAAATTTTTCTGAACATGGCCACCGGTGGGTTTGGTAGCCAGGTCACGGCCAATACCTCCGAAGATTTGAAGAAGGTTTTGGGCGGTGCTGCTTACCTGTTTACCGGTTTAACCCGCTTCAGTGAATTGAAAGCCGCCTATGGTGAATTGGAAGGCCCGGATTTCCACTGGAAAGGCGAGTTGCTCGCGCTGGGCATCGGCAACGGTCGCCAGGCCGGTGGTGGGCATGTGTTGTGCCCCGGTGCATTGGCTGATGACGGGCTGCTGGATGTCAGCATCCTGCCGGCGCCGCAGGAAGTGGTTGGCACGCTGCGTGAGTTGATGAACAACGGCTGGGGCCTGGACACCATGTTTGTGCGCGCACGCCTGCCGTGGGTGAAGATCAAGGTGGCGCAGGGCTTGTACATCAACCTCGACGGTGAGCCGCTGGAGGGCGACGACCTGCATTTCGAGGCGCTGCCCAAGGCCCTGCGCGTGCACTTGCCGCTGGGTTCGCCGTTAGTCGTCCAGGCTGATGATCTGCTCACGCACGGCAAATAACACCAGGCCCGCCACGTCAAAAATCTGCAAGCGTTTCATGATCTGTGAGCGGTGGGCTTCGACGGTCTTGATGCTCAGGCCCAGGCCGTGGGCAATTTCCCGGGTGGATTTGCCGCGCACGATCAAGCGCAGGATCTCCAGTTGCCGCGCCGTCAGGTTGTGGCTGTGGGCAACAGGCGTGCTCGGGCCCTGGCTGCGAACCAGCGCCTGATTGATCACCGTGTGGGCAATGGCGGGGCTCAGGTAGCGTTCATTGTGACGCAGCGCCTGCAGGGCGTGTTCCAGCTCGTTGGCGGTGGTGTCCTTGAGCAGGTAGCCGTGGGCGCCAGACTCCAGGGCGCGCATGATCATCTCGGGGTCGGTGTGCATCGACAGGATCAGCACCTTGCACTTGGGGTAGGCGCGCTTGAGTTGCTGCAAGGCATCCAGGCCGCCGGTGTGTTTCATCGACAGGTCCAGTAGCACAATGTCGGGCTGCAGGGCGCTGAATGCCTCAAGCAGTTGTGCGCCATCGCTGGCCTCGCCCACCACGGCGTACCCGGGGATATCCAGGATCAGTGCGCGCACGCCGGCGCGGATCAAGGCATGGTCATCGACCAGGAGCAAATTGCAGGTCACTGCAGAACCTTATGGGCACTGGCCCGTTCGAGGGCGCGGGGTGCCCAGGGGAAAAGTGCGTGGATGCGTGTGCCGTTGCCCGGCTGGCTGCTGACGGACAAGGTGCCGCCCAATTGGTGCGCCCGTTCGCACATGCCGGCCATGCCCCGTTGGCCTACCTTGGCGGGGTCGGCGGCAGGTTCGAAGCCTTGGCCGTCATCGCAGATCATCAGCGACAGCCCTTCAGGCAAGCGTTGCAGGCGCACGAGCAGGTTGTGCGCGTTGGCATGGCGCAGCATGTTGGTGACCGCTTCCTGGGTGATGCGAAAGGCCGCCACGGCCATTTCTTCGGGAATGCCGGTGAGCCGTTGCTGGCACTCCAGGCTCCAGCACACCTGGGTATTTTCCAGGGTCTTGAGCAGGTGCGCGCGCAGGCTCGCTTCCAGCCCCAGGCTTGCCAGTTGGCGCGGGTTGAGGATGGCGGACACGTCGCGCACCTTGGCCAGGGTTTCATTGAGGGTGTTGCACAGCACCGAGCAATGGCTTTGCAGGTCTTGGGGCAGGCGACGCTGCAGCCATTCGCTTTGCAGCTTGGCGGCGGTCAGCAATTGGCCGATGTCATCGTGCAATTCGCGGCTGAGGCGGTGGCGCTCGTTTTCCTGGACTTGCAGCAAGCGGTCGGCCAGTTCCTGGGGCTGGAACTTGATGGCGTTGCGCGAGCGCCACTGGTGCAGGGCTACCACCGCCAACGTGACCAGGTTGAGCAGCACAATCAGTAACGGCAACGGCGCGCCTTGCAGGTAAACCCATAGGCTGACCAGCAATGAACACAGGCACAGGGCAAGGATGAGGCTGCGCGCATGGCAGTGGGACACGAACCTTGCGATGAGTGACTTGAGGCTGGCGTACATAGCGGATGGAGCCAATGAGGGTTCACTGCGCGAAGACCGGTCACGGCGGTTGACTGGGCTCTGTCGAGCGTGCGGTGCCGGATCGTGGTTATCCATAATGAAGTTGCTTCATTTCGAGCGGGGCATGGTACCACCCCTGTTACCGTTGGTCGCCTGGCATATTCCTCGGTCGATATATTAACCACGGAAATGCCCTGGCAGCCCGGCCAGCGCTATTGAGTTGTATTAGTTAGCCTGGTTTGTACAATTTTTAAGGTGCTGGCTAATTGATACTTCTTCAAGCTCTAAAAGCGCTTTCATAGTTGACGTAAAGGGTCGTTTTTAGATAACTCTGATATTAAATACGACCTTTTTGCTTTAAGACCTCTGCTGTAAACGCGGCTGATGGCAGTAGTCTTTTTGCGGAATCTGCGAAGTCACCGTGGCAATCAGCGAAGTTTGCTCACTCTCATCCAGGCCCAGTTCCCCGGTACGGATGTCAATCAGTTCCAGTTGCCAGGCCAGCAACGTCAGGCAGTCGTGCAACGCATCCAGGGCTTGGTCATGCAGTTGCACCGGGCTCACGGCATTGGCAATCAGGTATTGAATATGCCGGGAGAATTCGCTGATCGCCTGCAGGGCCAGGCCGTCGGCCTTTTCAGCCAGTTTGGCCAGGCTGGTTTTCATGCAGTCGATGGCGTCGCTGTCATTGCGGATCAAATGCAGGTGGTTCAGGCATTCCTCGGACTTGGCCAGCAGCATTTCGGCTTCCAGCAAAAACTCGGGAAGTGCGGTTTGCCATTCGTTCGCGCTATTCATCATGCAAGTCTCCACAACTTAAGGTCGGGTGATGAGATGTCGCACCGGGTGAATGGCTTAAAACTAGCGCTGAAATACGACTGGGGCGTGTAGGCTGCTTCCGATAATCCAGTAGGACGTTTATTGAATCGCTCACGAATGCCGCCTTTAGCCGCTGTTATGCGAGATGACGCAACTTCAGTTGCCGATACGTGAGTGCCTGAAAGGCCCGTAGACCAAGGGCTTGGGTTGGCAAACAAAAGCCTGACTCCATTCATGCAATGAGAATGGCGTCACATTAATGGCTATTAGATATCGCGAATATCAGGTTGGGCCCGATTGCGCATAGGGGAATCCCTTACAAGGCGGAACCGCGCGCCGATTCGAGTGTCGTGCGGGGTCGTTGCAAGCGTTCTGAGGGGTGAATGCAGTAAAGCATGATGTCAGTGTGACATCAATGTGTTTGCGTGGCATTTTAACAGGGTCAAGGTTTGGCGCTTGCCGCCGATAACCGCCTATACGAACCGCACATCCCTTCAGCGCACACCTGCGTGTACACCAGGAGCTTTCAATGGCCGGCATTCTCGACACGGTAGATCAACGCACGCAATTGGTGGGTGAGAATCGCCTGGAAATTCTCATGTTCCGCCTCTTCGGACGGCAGTTGTTCGCGATCAACGTGTTCAAGGTGCAGGAAGTGCTGCAACTGCCCAAACTGACCCTGATGCCCCAGCGCCATCCCTTTGTTTGCGGCGTGGTCAACCTGCGTGGCCAGACCCTGCCGGTGATCGACCTTTCCCAGGCCATCGGCATGCGGCCTTTGGTGCCGGGCCCCAACAGCACCATTATCGTCACCGAGTACAACCGCTCGGTGCAGGCGTTCCTGGTGGGCGGCGTGGACCGCATCGTCAACATGAACTGGGAAGCCATCCTGCCGCCGCCGACCAGCGCCGGTCGCCAGCACTACCTCACGGCCATCAGCAAGGTCGATGAGCAACTGGTGGAAATCATCGACGTGGAAAAAGTCCTCGCCGAGATCGTGCCCTACAACGCCAAGGTCTCCCGGGACAAACTTGAAGACCCGGTGCTGGAGCGAGCCCGTGGTCGCGAAGTACTGCTGGTGGATGATTCCAACGTGGCCTTGTCGCAGTTGCGTGACACCCTGGGCCAGTTGGGCGTGAAGATGCACATTGCCAGCGACGGCCTCAAGGCACTGAACATGCTCAAGGCCTGGGCCGACAGCGGCCAGGTGATGACCGACAAACTGCTGATGATCTTCACCGACGCCGAAATGCCCGAAATGGATGGCTACCGTCTCACCACCGAGATCCGCAATGACCCGCGCCTGCGTGGCCTCTATGTGGTGATGCACACCTCGTTGTCGGGCAGCTTCAACGACTCGATGGTCAAGAAGGTCGGCTGCGACAATTTCCTCTCCAAATTCCAGCCGGACAAGCTGGTGGATGTGGTGCGTCAGCGTCTGATGTTGGACGAAATGCCCGCCTGACTTTAGGATGACACTTTGTTTCCTAGGAAGGCAGGCCCATGCTGCGTCTCAGCGCGTTGTACCGTTACCCCTTGAAGTCCGGCAAGGCCGAAGCCTTGCAGCAGATTGGCTTGGATAAACTCGGGTTGGACGGGGATCGACGCTGGATGCTGGTGGATGAAGCCAGCGGACGGTTCCTGACGCAGCGGGCCGTTGCGAAGATGAGCCAGCTCATCGCGTTGTGGAACAGCAGCGGGGGCCTGACCCTGAGTTCGCCGGGCTACGCGCCGCTGGACGTGGCATTGCCGGGCAGCGCCAGCGAACTGCGCGGTGTGACCATCTGGCGTGACACCCTGCGCGTGCCGGATGCTGGCGATGAGGCTGCGGCCTGGGTCAGCGAGTTCATTGGCAAGCCGACGCGCCTGGTGCAACTGCCCCTGGAGCGAGCGCGCACCACTGAAGCCGGGTATGGCAAGGATGACGACAAGGTCGGCTTCGCTGACGGCTACCCCTTGCTGTTGATCGGCCAGGGCTCCCTCGACGACTTGTGTGAAAAGATCGGCCGCCCGATGCAGATGCTGCGTTTTCGTCCCAACCTCGTCATCGAAGGCGCCGAGGCCTTCGCCGAAGATGGCTGGAAGCGCGTGCGCATCGGCGACGTGGAGTTTCGGGTGGTCAAGCCGTGCTCGCGGTGCATCCTCACCACCATCGACCCCCAGACCGGCGAACGCAGCCCCGACCGCGAGCCCTTCGCCACGCTGGAAACCTACCGCAAGACCGAAAAGGGCGCGATGTTCGGCCAGAACCTGGTCAACGATGGCATTGGGCGCCTGGAAGTCGGCATGCCGGTAACGGTGCTGGAATAAAAAAAGCCCGTCTCGTGGGAGACGGGCTTTTTTGTGGGGCGGGTACTGCTTAGCCGCGGTATTCGCACAGGTAAGCGGTGTCCACCGCGACCTTCAACTGGAACTTGCTGTTGGCCGGTACGTGGAACTGGCTGCCGGCGGCGAAGGTTTCCCAGTCGCTGCTCTCAGGCAGCTTCACGGTCAGGGCGCCGGAGACCACATGCATGATTTCACGCTGGGCGGTGCCGAATTCGTATTCACCCGGAGCCATCACGCCGATGGTCGCTGGCCCTTCTGCGGTGCCGAAAGCGATCGACTTGACGGTGCCGTCGAAGTACTCGTTGACTTTGAACATGGGTGAATCCTCGGAAAAAGGTCAAGGCTTACGCCAACCACTGTAGGAGCGAGCTTGCTCGCGAAAAACCTGAGAACACTGCGTTTAAGCAGAGGCGCTGCGTTTTCGTTGGCGATTTTCGCGAGCAAGCTCGCTCCTACAGGGCAGCAGGAAAATGGTTGGCCAGTATGCCCAAGGCTGCAAGCGCTGCCTAGACCGGCAAAATCAAGGGCAGCAGGCGCGCGGTATTGCGTGCATCCTCCAGGGCGCGATGCTGCTGGCCATTGAACTGCATCCCGGCCAATTGCAGCGCCCCATTGAGCCCCAGTGGTTTGTCCAGGCGCCGGGCCTTGGCAAAGCGTTGCTTGAGGTTCACATGCGGGGTGTCGCCCAGGGCGCTGGCGAGGCCATGGCGCTGCCACTCCAGCTCAAGCTGCACGCGGTCATAATCCCCCCAGCTGGCCCAGCCTTCCAGGCGTGGCTGATGTTGGCCCAGCCAGCGCTCGAACAGCGGCCACACCTCGGTGATCGGCGCGGCCATGTCGATATTGGCCTGGGTGATATGGGTGAGTTTGCGGCAAAAGGGCGTCAGCAATGGCCGCCGCAAGGGCCGCACAAAGCGCTGGAAGTGATCCAGTTCGCGGCCTTGGCGGTTGACCAGGCTGGCGCCGATCTCGATGACTTCCATCTCCGTCACGGGCCAGCCGCCGTCATCCGTTGTGGCTTCAAGGTCAATAATCAGCCAATGAGGCATGGTGCAGGTTCCCGTACTCGTCCCTTCCTGATGGGGATAGAGCGTAGCCCGGCCCTGTAGTTCCGCCTAGGGGCGTTATTCGATCTCCAGCAAAACCTGGCGGTTGCGCACCTGATCGCCCGTCACGACGCGCAGTTCCTTGACCGTGCCATCGATACCGGCCTTCAACGGGTGCTCCATTTTCATCGCTTCGAGCACCAGCAAAAGCTGGCCTTTGCTGACGCTTTCACCGACGCACACCCGTATATCGACGATGGCGCCGTCCATGGGCGCCTGGACCGTGCCACTGCTGGCATCGGCCGGGCGGCTGGCGACTTGCTGGGTGCGGTCGGTGACGGTCAGCCCTGGCAGCCACAGCCGGTTGCCGTCCAGGTGATAGGCGATGCGGCGGCGAACCCCCTTGATGACAAAGGTGGCGTGGCGACCGTCGGTGGTGAGTGGCAGGTCGTCAACGCTGACGCTGTGGACTTGGCCGTTGACCTCCAGGCGGTATGTCACCGGGGCACTCGCCGTGTTGCGCCAGCGTGCGAGGGGGTGTGAGTGCTGGTTGGCGCTGTGTTGATAAAACAGCGCGGCGGCCAGCGAGAGCTGTTCAGCGCTCGCTGTGTGCTGTGGGATGACGCTGAAATGTTCGGCGATCAAGCCCGTGCTGAAGTCGCCGGCGATAAAGTCCGGGTGCTTGAGCAGGTCGATGAGCAAGCGCTGATTGGACGCCACGCCGAGTAACACCGTGTCTTCCACGGCGCGCAGCAATTTTCGCCGGGCTTCTTCGCGGCTGACGCCGTGGGCGATGATCTTGCCCAGCATCGGGTCGTAGAACGGGCTGATGGTTTGGCCTTCACGCAAGCCATGGTCGATGCGCACGCCGGGGGCGGGTTCCCAACGCAACACGTCACCGGTTTGCGGCAGGAAGCCCTGGGCCGGGTCTTCGGCGTACAGGCGCACTTCCATGGCGTGGCCGGTCAGGGACACCTGTGATTGGGTCAGTGGCAGCGCTTGCCCGGCGGCGATCTGCAACTGCCAGTCCACCAGGTCGAGGCCGGTGATCATCTCGGTGACGGGGTGCTCCACTTGCAGGCGCGTGTTCATTTCCAGGAAATAGAACTGGCCGTTGCGGTCGAGCAGAAACTCCACAGTGCCGGCGCCCACGTAGTTCACCGCACGCCCAGCCTTGAGCGCGGCGTCACCCATGGCCTGGCGCAGTTCGGCGGTCATGACGGGGCAGGGCGCTTCTTCGATGACTTTTTGATGGCGGCGCTGGATCGAGCAGTCGCGCTCGCCGAGGTAGATGAGGTTGCCATGGCGGTCGCCGAACAGTTGCACTTCCACGTGGCGCGGGTCGATCAGCGCCTGTTCGAGGATCAGCTCGTCGCTGCCGAACGCATTCATGGCTTCCGAGCGTGCGGTGCGCAGTTGCTCCAGCAACTGTTCGCGCTGGTGCACCAGGCGCATGCCACGCCCGCCGCCACCGGCGCTGGCCTTGATCATCAGTGGGAAGCCGATGCGCTCGGCTTCCTGCTGCAAGGTGGCGTCATCCTGGGCACTGCCCTGGTAGCCGGCGATGCAGGGCACGCCGGCGTCGAGCATGGCGAGTTTGGACAGGCGTTTGCTGCCCATCAGTTCGATCGCCTCGACGCTGGGGCCGATGAAGGTGAGAGTGGCCTGCTGGCAGGCGCGGGCGAAGTCAGGGTTTTCCGAGAGGAAGCCGTAACCGGGGTGAATGGCGTCGGCGCCGGTCAATTCGGCGGCGGTGAGGATGGCCGCTGTGTTCAGGTAGGACTGATGCACGGGCGCCGGGCCGATGTGTACGGCTTCGTCGGCCATCTGCACGTGCAGGGCATCGGAATCCGCGTCGCTGTAGACGGCCACGGTGCGGTAGCCCAGGGCCTGGGCGGTGCGCTGGATGCGGCAGGCGATTTCGCCGCGGTTGGCGATCAGGATCTTGGTGAATGCGGGCATTGGGTTATCCCTTGATGAATGCGGCGTGCGTTGGGGCCTCTTCGCAGGCAAGCCAGCTCCCACATTTGAAATGTGTTCCCCTGTGGGAGCTGGCTTGCCTGCGATGGCGTCATCCAGACCAACTCGGCTTTCGCTTCTGCACAAACGCCTGCGTCCCCTCAACCCCTTCCTCACTCCTCACCGCCTCGGCAAACCACTGCGCCCCGCGATCCAGCACGGTCTCAAGCGGCTCATCCGCACTGGCCAACAACAAGGCCTTGGTCCGCGCATTCGCCCCCGGCGCACACTGCAACACCTGCCCCAACACCTCATCCACACGCTGCGCCAATGCCTGCGGGTCGTGCTCGACAAAATGCACCACGCCCAACCGCCCAGCCTCCGCCCCATCAAACCGCGCCGCCGTCAGCGCCAGGCGCCGCGTGTGAGTAAGGCCAATACGCTTGACCACAAACGGCGCAATCTGCGCCGGTAGCAACCCCAGGCGGGTCTCGGGCAAGCCGAACTGCGCCTGGCCCGCTGCAATCGCAATATCACTCACGCACGCCAGCCCGAACCCACCGCCTAGCACCGCGCCTTGCAGCACCACGATCACCACCTGCGCCAGCGCCTGAATCTCTTGCAGCAAGGTGCCAAACGCACGGTTCAATGCTTGCAACTGATCCCCGGCGCCGGCCAGATCCTTCACATCGGCCCCCGCGCAAAAATGCCCGCCCGCGCCGCTGATCACCACGGCACGCACCTGGCTGTCCAACTGCGCCAGTACCGCACGCAGTTCATTGACCATTTCAAGGCTCATCGCATTGCGGCATTCGGGGCGGTTGAGGGTGATGTGCAGCACGCCGTTATGGGCTTCGAGCAGCAAGGTATTCATGGCTTTTTACCGGGCAGGGTGCCCATCAGTTTGCAGATGATGCCCAGCATGATTTCGTCGGCACCGCCGCCAATCGACACCAGGCGCACGTCGCGATAGGCGCGGGCCACCGGGTTGTCCCACATGAAACCCATGCCGCCCCAATATTGCAGGCAACTGTCGCTGACCTCACGGCCCAGCCGCCCGGCCTTGAGCTTGGCCATGGAGGCCAGCCGCGTGACGTCCTGGCCCTTGATGTACTGCTCGGTGGCCTGGTAGACCAAGGCGCGCAGGCATTCGATTTCGGTGGCCAGTTCTGCCAGGCGAAAGTGGATCACCTGGTTGTCGATCAGCGCCTTGCCGAAGGTCTGGCGCTCTTTGCAGTACTCGATGGTGCTGTCGATGCAGTGCTCCAGGCCCTTGATCATATTCGCCGCGCCAAACAGGCGTTCTTCCTGGAACTGCAACATTTGCATCATGAAGCCTGCGCCTTCGTGGCCGATGCGGTTGCGTTGCGGCACGCGCACGCCGTCGAAAAACACCTGGGCGGTCTCGGAGCTGTGCATGCCGAGTTTTTCCAGGGGCGGGCTGACGCTGATGCCGGGGCTGTTCATTGGCACCATGATCAGCGACTTGTTGATGTGCGGCTTGTCATCGGACGTGTTGGCCAGCAGGCAGATGAAGTCGGCGCTGGGCGAATTGGTGATCCACATCTTGCTGCCGTTAATCACATAGTCGTCGCCATCCTTGCGCGCATGGGTCTTGAGCCCGGCCACGTCGGAGCCGGCACCGGTTTCCGAGACGCCGATGCAGCCGACCTGTTCACCGCTGATGGCTGGGCGCAGGAACTCCTCGCGCAGCTCATCGGAGCCGAAGCGCGCCAGGGCCGGGGTGCACATGTCGGTCTGTACGCCGATGGACATGGGGATGCCGCCGCAGCGGATGGTGCCGAACTCTTCGGCGGCGACGATGGAATAGCTGTAGTCCAGGCCCATGCCGCCGAATTTTTCTGGTTTGGAAATGCCCAGCAGGCCGAGGTCGCCGGCCTTGCGGAAGATCTCGTGAATGGGAAAACGCCCGGCTTTTTCCCATTCATCCACGTGCGGGTTGATCTCGCGGTCGACGAAGGCGCGCACGGTGCGGCGCAGTTCCTGGTGTTCCTGGGTGAAGATCATTTTTATTGTTCTCCCGGTTGGGACGCGCAGCGTCCTGGTTGGCGTTACCACGCGGAGCGTGGGAACGATCAGCGCGCTACGCCGAAGGTGTTGGGTTGCAGTTGCCGCCGTTCGGCTTCGTGACAGATATCCAGCAAAAACCCGAGCAAGGTGCGGGTGTCCCGTGGATCAATCAGCCCGTCGTCCCACAAGTTGGCGCTGCCGTAGAGGGCAGTGGACTGGCTGTCGAGCTTCTGCGCGGTGACCTGTTCAAGCATGTCGAGCACCTTGGGGTCGGGCACCAGGCCGTCCTTGAGTTGCTTGGCCTCGGTGACAATGCGCAGCACTTTGCCGGCCTGTGCACCGCCCATCACCGCAGTACGGCTGTTGGGCCAGGCGAAGATAAAGCGCGGGTCCAGGCCGCGGCCGCACATTGCGTAGTTGCCCGCACCGTAGGAACCACCGACCACGATAGTGAGTTTAGGCACACGGGCATTGGCCACTGCCTGGATCATCTTCGCGCCGTGCTTGATCACCCCTTGCTGTTCCGACTCGGTGCCCACCATGAAACCGGTGGTGTTGTGCAAAAACAGCAGCGGCGTGCGGCTTTGGTCGCACAGCTGGATAAACTGCGCGGCCTTGCTCGCGCCCTTCGGCGTAATGGGGCCGTTATTGCCAATCACCCCCACGGCACGCCCCTGGATGTGTAAATGGGCACAGACGGTGTGGGGGTCGAACTCGCCCTTGAATTCCAGCAGGTTGGAACCGTCGGCCAGGCGCGCCAGGATCTCGCGCACGTCGTAGGGTTTTTTCGGGTCATCGGGGATCAGCCCCAACAGCTCATCAATCGGGTACAGCGGTTCGCGATAGGCGCGTTGGGGCTCGTGCGCCAAGCGGTCATTCCAGGGCAGCAGGCCCACTATCTCACGCACGATGCGCACGCCATCGGCATCGTCCTGGGCCAAGTACTCAGCGGTGCCGGCGGTTTGCGCGTGCATCTGCGCGCCCCCCAGTTCTTCATCGGTGGCGATTTCGCCAGTGGCGGCCTTGAGCAACGGTGGCCCGGCGAGAAACAGCTTGGCCTTGCCGCGCACCACCACCACGTAATCCGACAAGCCCGGCTGATACGCACCGCCCGCCGTGGCCGAGCCGTGCACCACGGTGATCTGCGGCAAGCCCATGGCCGACATGCGCGCCTGGTTGGCAAAGCTGCGCGCGCCTTCGACGAAAATTTCGGCGGCGTAGTTGAGGTTGGCGCCGCCGCTTTCGGCGAGGGTCACCACCGGCAGTTTGTTCTCCATGGCGATCTGTTGCAGGCGCAGGGATTTCTTCAGCCCGGAGGGGGAAATGGTGCCGCCCTTGATCGCGCTGTTATTGGCGACCACCAGCATGCGCACGCCGCTGACATAGCCGATACCGGCGATCAGCCCGCCGCCGGCGGCACTGCCGTCTTTGTCGTCGTGGAGCTTGTAGCCCGCCAGGCTGGCCAGCTCCAGGAACGGCGCGCCGGGGTCCAGCAGCAGGTTGAGGCGCTCGCGGGGCAGCAATTGGCCGCGCTTGTCGAACTTGGGCTTGGCTTCCTGGGCTTTGGCCAGCAGGGTGTGTTCCAGCTGGCGCAACTGGGCGATGGACGCCAGCATGGCTTCGCGGTTTTGCGCGAACGCTGGGCTGTTGGGGTCGATCAGGGTTTCAATGACTGGCATGGCGTTATTGCTCCGCCTTGAGCACATCCGGCAGGTAGGCGCGGTGGAACCCATTGAACGGCTCGCTCGGCGCCTGCGCCTTGTGCAGCGGCCATGCGCGGCTGCCCAGGCTGGCGGCGCCGTCGATGCGCAGGGTGCTGCCGCTGATAAAGGCCGCAGCCGGGCTGAGCAGGAAGACGATGGCCGCGCTGACTTCCGACTCGGTGCCGATGCGCTTGAGCGGTACATGCTCACGCAGGGTGGGAATCACCGCCTTGAAGGCGCCTTCGTAGGTGTCCATGCCGCTGGAGGCGATCCAGCCAGGCGCCACGGCGTTGACGCGCACCCCGGCATAGCCCCACTCAAACGCGGCGGTCTTGGTGAAGTTGTCCATGCCGGAGCGCGCCGCGCCGGAGTGGCCCATGCCGGGCATGCCGCCCCACATGTCGGCGAGCATGTTGACGATTGCGCCGCCGTGCTTGCTCATCGACTGGTTGAACACCTCCCGGGCCATCAGGAAACCGCCCACCAGGTTGGTGCGCAGCACGGTTTCAAAGCCCTTCTGGTTGATCGCGGCCAGTGGCGACGGGTATTGGCCGCCGGCGTTATTCACCAGGCCATGGATGGGGCCGTGGTCGTGCAGGGTTTGCGTGACCAGTGCCTTCACCGCCTCTTCATCGCGGATATCACAGGCCTGCCAATGGGCGACCCCGCCGTCTTCGGTAATTTCCTGGGCTACCTGCTGCAACTTGTCCGGCTTGCGCCCCACCAGGATCACGCGGGCGCCCAGGGCCGCCAGTTCATGGGCGGTGCAGCGGCCAATGCCACTGCCGCCACCGGTGACGATCAGGGTGTGCCCCTGGAACAGGTCGGCTTTGAAGATCGAATCGAAGGCCACGGCGACGGTCCTTTAGCTGAGTTGATCGGCAATGTGTTGCGGTACGGCGATGGGGATTTCCAGCAGTTGCTGGGCGAAGGCCTTGCCTTGGGGATCGATGCGCAAACTGGCGATGCCGCCGCCGCCCAGGGCATTTTCCAGCAGGAAGTTGAGGCTGTGGGTGCCGGGCAAGTACCAGCGCTCGACGCGGCCATGGATCGGGTCGAGCACGTGGTCCATCCAGTCGACGATCACCTCCGGGGTCAGGGCTTCGGCGATCCACGGCAGGTAGTCCGGGTGGCGGGCGATCACCCCGATATTGCTGTGGTTGCCCTTGTCACCGGAGCGCGCCACGGCGAGTTTGACCAGCGGCACGCTGGCGTCGGCACGGCCCTGGGGCTTGGCCGGCTCGATGGGCGCGGCAGGTGTGAGCATAGGCGCGCAGGCGGGCAACTCAACGGCATGACGTTGGCCCTGGTAATCGATGGCGACGGAGCAGGACGATTTGTCGACCAGGAACGAAAACAGCCGGATCAGCGGATACACCGTCGGCCGCCCGCCGACAATGCCGGTCAGGCCCGGCGCCATGCCGGTGGCCGCCTGGGCGATCTCGCGGGCGAACAGCACCAGCGCCTGCTTGCTCGGGTGCCGCACCGCCAGCTTCACCACCACTTCACGGCAATCCGCACGCCGGGCATGGGCGCCGTAGGTGGCTTCGCTGCCCAGCAGTTCGATGTTGACGTCGGTGTAGGGCGCCCAGCCGCGCTGGCTGAACAGCTCCGAGGTCTTGTTGATGAGCGCCTGGCTGACCCGCTCGGCCTTGGCCACCGCGTCGATGCCGGCGATCAGGCAGCTGGCGGTACAGCGAAAACCATCGGGGTAGGTGGCGCTGACCTTGTACTGATCGGTGGGTGGCAGGCCCTTGGCGCCGTGCAGGCGCACCGCGTGTTTGCCTTGTTGCTGCAGTTTGACCTGGCTGAAATCGCAGATCACATCCGGCAGCACATAGGCGCGCGGGTCACCGATTTCATACAACAGTTGTTCGGCCACGCTGAGTTCGCTGATCAGGCCGCCGCTGCCTTCGACCTTGTTGACGGTGAACTGGCCGTCGGCGCTGACTTCGACGATAGGGAAACCGATGTGTTCGTAGTCGGGCACGTCACGCCAGTCGGTGAAGTTACCGCCGGTGCACTGCGCGCCGCACTCGATGATATGCCCGGCCAGGGCGGCCTGGGCCAGGTGATCGTAGTCCTGCCACGACCAGTTGAATTCATGCACCAGTGCCGCGCTGACCACTGCGCTGTCGACCACCCGGCCGGTGATGACAATATCGGCGCCGAGCTCCAAAGCCTGGGCAATGCCCGGTGCGCCGAGGTAGGCATTGGCGGACACGCACAGGGGCGGCAGTGGGGCGCCGTTGTAAAGGTCGGTGACAGGCGGCAGGTGTTTGAGTTGAGGGTGCAGGTCATCGCCGAGCAACACGGCGATTTTCAGCGGGATGTGCGCGTTATCGCAGGCCGCTTGCAGGGCAGCGGCGCAGGCCTGCGGGTTGATGCCGCCAGCGTTACTGATCACCCGGATGCCCTGGCGCTGGATATCCGCCAGCAGGGGCGTCAGCACCTCGACAAAATCTGTGGCGTAACCGGCCTTGGGGTCTTTCAGGCGGGCACCGGCGAGGATCGACATGGTGACTTCCGCCAGGTAATCGAACACCAGGTAATTCAGGGCGCCGCCCTGCACCAATTGGGCGGCGGCGGTGCAGGTGTCGCCCCAGAAGGCGCTGGCGCAGCCGATACGTACCGTCTTGCTCATGAGAAATCCTTCCTCCAAGGGCTGGCGTCGAGACTACCAAGCAAGCGCTTGGTTTGTAAACTCCAGTCACAAGTTTTACCCAAGCGCTTGCTTGGGTGGCAGTCACGGCCTAAATTGCCGGCCAAGACGACAGTAGACGTGAAGGAGAGCAGCATGGATGAGCACAAAGCCCTGGGGGTGATGCGCACCATGGTCGATGGTGGCCAATTGACCGACCCCGAGAGCGCCCGCGGCAAGTTGCTGCAAACCGCGGCTCATCTGTTTCGCAACAAGGGGTTCGAGCGCACCACCGTGCGAGATCTGGCCAGCGCCGTGGGCATTCAGTCCGGCAGCATCTTTCATCACTTCAAGAGCAAGGATGAGATCCTGCGCGCAGTGATGGAGGAAACCATCCATTACAACACCGCGATGATGCGCGCCTCACTGGAGGAGGCGAGCACGGTGCGCGAGCGCGTGCTGGCGCTGATCCGCTGCGAGTTGCAGTCGATCATGGGCGGCAGTGGCGAGGCCATGGCGGTGCTGGTCTACGAATGGCGCTCGCTGTCGGCTGAAGGCCAGGCGCACGTGCTGGCCCTGCGTGACGTGTATGAGCAGATCTGGTTGCAGGTGCTGGGCGAGGCCAAGGCCGCTGGCTACATCCGGGGCGATGTGTTTATCACCCGGCGCTTCCTCACCGGCGCTTTGTCCTGGACCACCACCTGGTTTCGCGCCCAAGGCAGCCTGACCCTTGAAGAGTTGGCCGAAGAGGCCTTGTTGATGGTGCTGAAGGCGGACTGAGGCGCAAGCCATTAATTTGCTGGCGAAAGTTGTCTCCCCCGGTAAAAACGCCTAGCTTATCGGCATTGAACTCTTCAACGGTGTGTGCCTCGATGTTTTCGCCATGGCGGCTGGCTGCAGGACTTACTTTATGGGCACTGGGCACCGCCGCGTGGACGCAGGCCGGTGCCGCGCAGTTGGTGAGAATCGGCGCTGCGCATTTTCCGCCCTACACCGTGCGCCCCGAGCAAGGGGCCGACACCGGGTTGTTGCCGCAATTGGTCGAAGCGTTGAACGCTGCGCAAACCGATTACCAGTTTGTGGTGGTGCCTACCTCGATCCCCCGGCGTTTTCGCGACTTCGAGCAAGGCCGGGTCGACATGGCGATCTTCGAAAACCCGGCCTGGGGTTGGCAGAATATTGCGCATACCAGTGTTGATATGGGGCTGGAAGATGCGGAGATTTTTGTCGCTCAGCGTCAGCCCGGGCGCGACCAGGGTTATTTTTCCGACCTTACCGGTAAACGTCTGGCGGTGTTCAGTGGGTATCACTATGCCTTTGCTGACTTCAATCCTGATCCCAAGAACATGGCCGAGCGTTTCAATGCGACGTTGACCTATTCCCATGACAGTAATCTGCTGATGGTTGCTCGTGGGCGTGCGGATATTGCGTTGGTTACCCGTTCGTACCTGAGTGATTTCATGGTGCGCAACGCGGACATGGCGGGGCAGTTTTTGGTGTCGGAGCGTATTGACCAGGTGTATCACCACTATGCGTTGCTGCGGCCAAAGGCACCGATCACCGGGCCGGCGTTTGCCGGGTTGCTCAAGGGGCTGCGTGATAATGGTCAGATGTTGAAGATTTTCGAGCCGTATCGTATTGATGTGACGCCACTGCCTTGAAATCTCAATAAATAAAAGCCTTCGGGCCCAGCGGGATCAACTGTGGGAGCTGGCTTGCCTGCGATGATGGCCTGCCAGCCGACACCTATCGACCTGACACCCCACGATCAAAAGTGTGGGAGCTGGCTTGCCTGCGATGACGGCCTGAAAGCCGACACCTATCGACCTGACACCCCACGATCCAACTGTGGGAGCGGGCTTGCTCGCGAAGGCGGCCAGACAGTCAACACAGTTGGATTGTGTACATATCCATTGCTGCGGTAACGGCCACTTAGGGTTCCGCCCTGACGGCGGCTCACTTTCGAAAAGCGCGAAAGTAAGCAAAGCGCTCTTGCCCCACCACTCGGCACCTCGCTTAGGCTCGGTGTGCCCGAACGCAGGCTTGAATCCGTGGGCCGCCGCCACGCGCCATCCATGGCGCGGGGCGGCTAACCCGGCGTCCTGCCGGGTTACCCACGAATTCAAGCCTGCGTTCGGCCAGCGTGGTTTAACGGGGCGCCTAAGATCAAGATCAAAAGCAGATCAAAAGCAGATCAAAAGCGGCTCGCTTCGCATCGTGGTTACCGTTGGAAGCTGCCGCCCATACATTTTGCGCTTCTCTCAAACCCGCCGCGCAAACGTATCGCTATGGCTACCCGACACCTTGCGGCAATGCACCAGCGCATCGCGAATCATGAAGTTCACCAGCGTCGGCGACACCCCAAGCTCCTTGGCGATGTCTTTTTGCGGCACGCCATGCAGGCGGTACATCTCGAACGCGTAGCGGGTGCGCTGTGGCAACTCCGTCAGGGCGTCGGCGATGTTTTCCAGGGTGTTGAAATTGATGTGCGAGGTTTCCGGTGAAGCGCCGTGAATAACCACATTCAAGCCTTCCTCTTCGGTCCCGGAGTATTTGAGCTCCAGGGCCTGCTTGCGGTAGTGATCGATCGCCAGGTTGCGCACGATCTGGAACAGATAACTCAGTTGGGCCTTGAACGATGAGGTGATGGTCGGTGCCGACTGCAGCCGAAAATAGGCGTCTTGCACCACGTCTTCGGCGCGGGAGCGGCACCCGGTGATGCGGGCCGCGATCTTCACCAGGATCAGCCGATTGTCGACGAACGCCTGAAGAAGGGGTGAATCGCACCTGCCTGTGGATACTTGTTCCGTCATGGAAATCACCTTGTTGCTAATAGGTTAGGGGAGGGCTTCCCTGCTGAGGCCTCCTACACATCGGGCAACAAATTATGCTGAATGATAATGATTGTCAAATGAGAAGACGAACTAATCTTATGCCTTGGGCAAAGGTGTGAACCACGTCTCGCTCGCCCCCGGCGACTAATTATTTGAAGGCTCCGTCCGTTCTCATGGGTGACAGGTTCGTTAGTACAACGGCCAAGGATCAGCACCCGCAGGAGGACCAGATGGGTTTTTATCGTGCATTCAGCGTGTTTCAGTTTGGAGTACTCGCCGGATGAGTACGCCCCTGCGGCTACGCCTGTTTTGCCTGCCCCACTCAGGCGCCAGCGCCTCGGTCTATGCGCGCTGGCGCCGGGTGCTGCCGGACTGGCTGCAGGTGTGCCCGCTGGAATTGCCGGGGCGCGGCATGCGCATGGACGAGCCGTTGCAGCGCGATATCAAGGCCTTGGCCGCGCAGCTTGCTGAAGAGATCAGCCGTGATCTGGATGGCCCTTATGCCTTGTTCGGTCACAGCCTTGGCGGGCTGTTGGCGTTTGAATTGGCCCACGCTTTAAACGCACGCAGTCTGCCTGCGCCGCTGGCGTTGTTCGCGTCTGGCACGGCGGGCCCGGCGCGTCGTGATGTGAGCGAGTACGCCGTCGAAAAGACCGATGCCCAACTTGTAGCCCGCCTGCGCGAATTGCAGGGCACCGCCGAAGAAGCCCTGGCCAACCCTGAGTTGATGCAACTGATGTTGCCGATCCTGCGCGCCGATTTCCTGCTGTGCGGCAGTTTCACCTATGGCGAGCGCCAGCCCCTGGCGCTGCCGATCCATGTGTTCGGTGGCAAGCAGGACAGCGTGCGTGCCGACCAGTTGCTCGACTGGCAACTCGATGCCGCCAGTGGGTTTTCCCTGGACATGTTTGACGGCCACCACTTCTTCCTTGTGCAGCACGAAAGCGCGGTGCTGCGCTGTGTGCGTCGCTATGCCGACGAGCACCTGACGCGCTGGCGCATTGGCGCGGCGCGGCAGCTCGCCGCCGGCTGAACTCCACCGTTTCCCGAATTTCCCGTAAGCCGATTTCAGGCAGGAACCCCATGATGGACGCCTTCGAACTCCCCCGCACCCTGGTCCAGTCCCTTCAACAGCGTGCTGCGCAGACGCCGGACCAGGTGGCGTTGCGCTTCCTCGCCGAGAGCGCCGAGCACAGTGTGGTGCTCAGTTATCGCGACCTCGACCAACGCGCCCGCACCATCGCCGCTGCCTTGCAAGCCAATGCTGGCTTGGGCGAGCGCGCGGTGTTGCTGTTCCCCAGTGGCCCGGACTATGTGGCGGCGTTCTTTGGTTGCCTATACGCCGGGGTGATCGCGGTGCCGGCGTATCCGCCCGAATCCACGCGCCGTCATCACCAGGAGCGTCTGCTGTCGATCATCAGCGATGCCGAGCCGCGGCTGCTGTTGACTATTGCCAGCCTCAGCGAAGGCCTGGCGCAGATTGAAAATGCGCCCGCGGTGTTGAGCGTCGACACCCTGGAGGCGCAGCAGGCCGACCAGTGGGTCGAGCCCGACCTCAAGGCCGACGACATCGCGTTTCTGCAATACACCTCCGGCTCCACCGCCTTGCCCAAGGGCGTGCAAGTCAGCCACGGCAACCTGGTAGCCAACGAAGTGCTGATTCGTCGCGGCTTCGGGATCGACCTCAACCCTGACGACGTGATCGTCAGCTGGTTGCCGCTGTACCACGACATGGGCCTGATCGGCGGCCTGCTGCAACCGATTTTCAGCGGCGTGCCCTGCGTGTTGATGTCGCCGGCCTATTTCCTCGGCCGGCCCTTGCGCTGGCTGGAGGCGATCAGCGAATACGGCGGCACCATCAGCGGTGGCCCGGATTTCGCCTACCGCCTGTGCAGCGAACGGGTCAGTGAGTCGGCCCTGGAACGCCTGGATTTGAGCCGCTGGCGCGTCGCCTATTCGGGTTCCGAACCGATCCGCCTCGACACCCTGGAACGCTTCGCGGAAAAATTCGCCACCTGTGGTTTCACCCCGAATAATTTCTTCGCCTCCTACGGCCTCGCCGAAGCCACCCTGTTTGTCGCTGGCGGCAGCCGTGGCCGTGGCATTCCCGCCCTGCGCCTGGACGAACAGGCGCTGGCCGCCAACCGTGCCGAACCGGGGCAGGGCCCTGCGATCATGAGTTGCGGCACTAGCCAGCCGGACCACGCCGTGTTGATCGCCGACCCGCACACCCTCACCGAGCTGCCCGACCAGTGCGTCGGCGAACTCTGGGCCGCCGGCCCGAGCATCGCCCACGGCTACTGGCGCAACCCTGAAGCCAGTGCCAAGACCTTCGTCCAGCATGCTGACCGCACCTGGTTGCGCACCGGTGACCTGGGCTTTATCCGCGACGGCGAGGTGTATATCACCGGGCGCCTGAAAGACCTGCTGATCGTGCGCGGCCACAACCTCTACCCCCAGGACATCGAACAGACCATCGAGCGCGAAGTGGAAGTGGTGCGCAAGGGCCGGGTCGCCGCGTTTGCGGTGAATGACCAGGGCGTGGAAGGCATCGGCATCGCTGCGGAAATCAGCCGCAGCGTGCAGAAAATCCTGCCGCCCGAAGCGCTGATCAAGGCGATTCGCCAAGCCGTGGCCGAGGCCTACCAGCAAGCCCCGAGCGTTGTGGTACTGCTCAACCCCGGCGCGTTGCCGAAGACCTCCAGCGGCAAAGTGCAGCGTGCAGCCTGTGCGCTTCGGCATGCCGATGGCAGCCTCGACAGCTACGCGCAATTCCCCGGGCTGCAGGGGCCGGCGAGCGAAGTGGCGCTGGAATCGGACCTGCAACAGCAGATTGCGGCGATCTGGTGCGAGCAACTGCAACTGGCTCATGTGGCGGGCGATGATCACTTTTTCCTGCTGGGTGGCAACTCCATCACCGCGACCCAAGTGGTCGCCCGCCTGCGCGAAAGCCTCGGGCTGGAGTTGAACCTGCGCCTGCTATTTGATGCGCCGACCCTCGCGGCCTTTGCTGCGGCTGTGGCGCAACTGCAACAGGACGGCGGCGTGGCCCAAGGCGCAATCCACGCGCTGTCGCGTCAAGAAGACCTGCCCCAATCCCTGGCACAGAACAGACTGTGGATCACCTGGCAATTGGACCCCAACAGCAGCGCCTACACCATTCCCGGCGCCTTGCACCTGCGCGGCGAGCTGGATGAAGACGCACTGCGCCACAGCTTCCAGCAACTGATCCAGCGCCACGAAGCCCTGCGCACGCGCTTCTACGAACGCGACGGCCAGGCGTTCCAGCGTGTCGAGGCGTCGGCGGATTTCGAACTGCCGATCATCGACCTCAGCGACTTGCCCCACGCCGAGCGCGAAGCCCGTGCGCAACAGGTGCGCGAAGAGCAGGCGCGCAGCCCGTTCGACCTGGAAAAAGGCCCGTTGCTGCGGGTAACCCTGGTGCGCCTGGACGATGAAGAGCACCAATTGCTGGTGACCTTGCACCACATCATTGCCGACGGTTGGTCGCTGAATATCCTGATCGACGAGTTCTCGCGCCTGTACGCCGCTGCCGCCCAGGGCCAACCCCTGGAGCTGCCGCCGTTGGCCTTGCAATACGCCGACTACGGCAGCTGGCAGCGCCAATGGCTGGCCGAAGGCGAGGGCCAACGACAGCTGGCGTACTGGAGAGCGCAGTTGGGTGACGAGCATCCGGCCCTGAACCTGGCCACCGATCACCCGCGTGCCGGCCAGCACCGGCACAGCGCCGCGCGCCATAGCGTTCGCCTGGATGCGCGCCTCAGTGCGGCGATACGCCAGACCGCCCAGGCCCATGACTCGACGCCGTTCATGCTGCTGCTGGCGACGTTCCAGACCTTGCTCTATCGCTACAGTGGCCAGCGCGATATCCGTATCGGCGTGCCCAATGCCAACCGTCCGCGCCAGGAAACCCAGGGCCTGATCGGCTTCTTTATCAACACCTTGGTGCTGCGCGCCGATCTGGACGGGCGCCTGCCGTTCAACCAGTTGCTGGCCGCCACTCGCGAGACCACACTGGCTGCCCAGGCCCATCAGGACCTGCCCTTTGAGCAACTGCTGGAAGCCTTCCCCCAGGCCCGCGAACAGGGCCTGTTCCAAGTGATGTTCAACCACCAGCAACGTGACCTCAGTGCCTTGCGCCGCCTGCCGGGCCTGCTGGCCGATGAGTTGCCCTGGCACAGCCGCGAAGCCAAGTTCGACCTGCAACTGCACAGCGAAGAAGATCGCAATGGACGCTTGAGCCTGTCGTTCGACTACGCCGACGAGCTGTTCGATTGCGCGACCATCCAGCGCCTGGCCGAGCAGTTCATTCATCTTCTTCAAGCTGTGTGTTCGCAACCGCAACACGCCATCGGCGACCTGCCGTTGATGCAGGCTGACGAACAGCAACCCTGGAGCGAAGCCCCCTGCGCGCCGGCCCGGCACTGGCTGCCCGAGTTGCTCAGCCAACGGACGTCGGACGCCACCGCGCTGGTCTGGCAAGACGGCAGCCTGACCTTCGCCCAACTGCACACCCAGGCCAACCGCCTGGCCCATTACCTGCGCGACAAGGGCGTGGGCCCGGACGTGTGCGTGGCCATCGCCGCCGAGCGTTCGCCGCAACTGCTGATCGGCCTGCTCGCCATCATCAAGGCCGGTGGCGCCTACGTGCCGCTGGACCCGGATTACCCCGCCGAGCGCCTGGCCTACATGCTCAAGGACAGCGGCGTGCAACTGCTGCTCACCCAGACCGCCTTGCTGCCCCAACTGCCCAGTGCCGAAGGCGTGTGCGTGATCGCCATGGACAGCCTGCACCTCGACAGCTGGCCGACCCAGGCGCCCGGCTTGCACCTGCATGGCGATAACCTCGCCTACGTGATCTACACCTCCGGTTCCACCGGCCAACCCAAAGGCGTGGGCAACACCCACGGCGCCCTGGCCGAGCGGTTGCAGTGGATGCAGGCCACCTATCAACTGAACGACACCGATGTGCTGATGCAAAAGGCGCCGATCAGTTTCGACGTGTCGGTGTGGGAGTGCTTCTGGCCATTGATTACCGGCTGCCGCCTGGTACTGGCCGGGCCGGGCGAACATCGCGACCCGCACCGTATCGCGCAGCTTGTGCAGGAACATGGGGTGACCACGCTGCACTTCGTACCGCCGCTGTTGCAGCTGTTTATCGACGAGCCGCTGGTGGCCGAATGCACCAGTCTGCGTCGCCTGTTCTCCGGTGGCGAAGCCTTGCCCGCCGAGTTGCGTAACCGCGTATTGGCGCGCTTGCCAGCGGTGCAATTGCATAACCGCTACGGCCCGACCGAGACCGCGATCAACGTCACCCACTGGCAATGCGCCGCCTCGGATGGCGAGCGCTCGCCGATTGGCCGGCCACTGGGCAATGTGATCTGTCGCGTGCTGGACGAGCAGCTCAACCCGCTGCCGGTCGGTGTGCCGGGCGAACTGTGCATCGGCGGCATCGGCCTGGCGCGGGGTTACCTGGGCCGTGCCGGGTTGACGGCCGAACGTTTTGTCGCCGACCCGTTGGGCGCGGCGGGCACCCGCCTGTATCGCACCGGTGACCGTGCGCGCTGGAACGCCGATGGCGTCCTCGAATACCTCGGGCGCCTCGATCAGCAGGTCAAGCTGCGGGGTTTCCGGGTGGAACCGGAAGAAATCGAAGCGCGCCTGCTGGCCCTCGCAGGCATCGCCCAAGCCGTGGTGCTGGTGCGTGATGCCCAGTTGATCGGCTACTACACCGCCGACGCCGAACTGGATGAGCAAACGGTCAAAATCGCCCTGGCCGCCGAGTTGCCAGAGTACATGGTGCCCGCGCTGCTGATGCGCCTGGACGCCATGCCCCTGAGCCCCAGCGGCAAGCTCGACCGGCGTGCCTTGCCAGAGCCAGTATGGCAAACCCGCGAACACGTCGAACCGCACACCCCCTTGCAGCTGCAAATCGCCGCGATCTGGCGCGAGGTGCTGGGCCTGCCACGCATCGGCCTGCGCGATGACTTTTTCGCACTGGGCGGGCACTCGTTGCTGGCCACGCAAATCATCTCTCGCACCCGCCAGGCTTGTGACGTCGAGCTGCCGCTGCGCACCTTGTTCGAAGCCAGCGAGCTGGGCGATTTTGCCGAGCAGGTCGGGCTGATCCAGGCGGCGGGCCAGAGGAACCAACAGACTGCCATCGCCAAAGTCGACCGCAGCCAGCCGGTCCCCTTGTCCTATTCCCAGCAGCGCATGTGGTTCCTCTGGCAGATGGAGCCGGACAGCCCGGCCTACAACGTCGGTGGCATGGCGCGCCTGCGCGGGGTACTGGATGTGGGGCGTTTCGAGGCGGCCTTGCAAGCCTTGATCATGCGTCATGAAACCCTGCGCACCACCTTCCCCAGTGTCGACGGCGTGGCCTGCCAGAAGGTCTCGGCGCAAACCACTGTGCGCATGGGTTGGCAGGATTTCTCCGCGCTGAATGAGCCGCAGCGCCAGCAGCGTTTGCAGCAACTGGCCGATGTCGAGGCGCACACGCCGTTCAACCTGGAAACCGGGCCACTGTTGCGGGCCTGCCTGGTCAAGGCCGGCGAGCAAGAGCATTACCTGGTGCTGACCCTGCACCATATCGTCACCGAAGGCTGGGCCATGGACATCTTTGCCCGTGAACTCAGCGCCCTGTATGAAGCCTTTATCGACGAGCGCGACTCGCCGTTGCCAGCGTTGCCGGTGCAGTACCTCGACTACAGCGTGTGGCAACGCCAGTGGATGGAAGCCGGTGAGCGCCAGCGCCAGCTGGACTACTGGACCGCGCAACTGGGCAACGAACACCCTTTGCTGGAACTGCCCGGCGACCGTCCACGGCCACCCGTGCAAAGCCACCGGGGCGAGCTTTACCGTTTTGATTTAAGCGATGAACTGGCCGCCCGCGTGCGTGCCTTCAACGCGCAACACGGCCTCACGCTGTTCATGACCATGACCGCGACCCTGGCGGTGTTGCTGTACCGCTACAGCGGCCAGACCGACCTGCGCATCGGCGCGCCAGTGGCCAACCGAATCCGCCCGGAAAGCGAAGGCTTGATTGGCGCGTTCCTCAATACCCAGGTGCTGCGTTGCCAGCTCACTGGGCAGATGCAGGTCAGCGAGTTGTTCGAGCAGGTGCGTCACACCGTGATCGAGGGCCAGTCCCATCAGGACCTGCCGTTCGACCATCTGGTAGAGGCTCTGCAACCACCGCGTAGCGCGGCGTACAACCCGTTGTTCCAGGTGATGTGCAACGTGCAGCGCTGGGAATTCCAGCAAAGCCGCCAACTGGCCGGCATGACCGTGGAGTACCTGGCCAACGATGCGCGGGCGACCAAGTTCGACCTCAACCTGGAAGTCACCGACCTCGACCATCGCCTGGGTTGCTGCCTGACCTACAGCACCGACCTGTTCGACGAGCCGCGCATTGCTCGCATGGCCGCGCATTGGTGCAACCTGCTCGAAGCGCTGATCGCCGATCCCGGCCAGCGCCTCAGCGAATTGCCGTTGCTGAACGCGGATGAGCAACGCGCCTTGCAAGACAGCATGGGGGTGGAGAAGGGCGAGCATCGCCTCGACCAGTACATCCATCAGCTGTTCAGCCAGCAGGCGAGCCAGCGGCCGGATGCCCCGGCGCTGACCTTTGCCGGTGTGACTCTCACGTATGCGCAACTGGATGAACGCGCCAACCGCCTGGCCTGGATGCTGCGCGAGCGTGGCGTGGGCCCGCAGGTGCGCGTGGGCCTGGCGCTGCCGCGTTCGCTGGAAATGGTCATCGGTTTGCTGGCGATCCTCAAGGCCGGCGGCGCCTACGTGCCGCTGGACCCGGAATACCCGCTGGACCGCCTGCATTACATGATCGAAGACAGTGGCATCGGCCTGCTGCTCAGTGATGCGGCCCTGTTCGAAGCCCTGGGTGAATTGCCGGCGACGGTGGCGTGCTGGTGCCTGGAGGATGACTCGCCGGTGCTGGCCAATTACCCCGCCGAGGCGCTGCCGTTCGTGAGTCTGGCCCAACACCAGGCGTACCTCATCTACACCTCGGGTTCCACGGGCAAGCCCAAAGGCGTGGTGGTGTCCCATGGTGAGATCGCCATGCACTGCCAGGCGGTGATCGAGCGCTTTGACATGCGCCCGGATGACTGCGAGCTGCACTTTTACTCGATCAACTTTGACGCTGCCACCGAGCGTTTGCTGGTGCCGCTACTGTGCGGGGCGCGGGTGGTATTGCGCGCCCAGGGCCAGTGGGATGCCGAAGAAATCTGCGCGCTGATCCGTACCCATCGCATCAATGTGCTCGGTTTTACCCCCAGCTACGGCAGCCAGCTGGCGCAGTGGCTGGCGACCCAACAACAGACGCTGCCGGTGCGTATGTGCATCACCGGTGGCGAAGCCTTGACCGGCGAACACCTGCAACGCATCCGTGCGGCGTTCACGCCCCAGCTGTTCTTCAACGCCTACGGCCCCACCGAAACCGTGGTGATGCCCTTGGCCAGCCTGGCGCCCGAGCAGTTAGAGGAGGGCGCCGGCAGCGTGCCGATTGGCAGCATCGTCGGCGAGCGCGTGGCCTATATTCTAGACGCCGACTTGGCGCTGGTGCCCCGGGGCGCCAGCGGTGAGCTGTACATCGGTGGCGCCGGCCTGGCCCAGGGTTATCATCAGCGGCCGGGGATGACGGCGGAGCGCTTTGTCGCAGACCCGTTTGCCGCCAAGGGCGGGCGCCTGTACCGCACCGGCGACCTGGTGCGCCAGCGTGCCGATGGCCTGGTGGAGTACCTGGGGCGTATCGACCATCAGGTGAAGATCCGCGGTTTCCGCATCGAGCTGGGCGAAATCGAAACGCGCTTGCTCGAACATGAAGCTGTACGCGAAGCAGTGGTGCTGGCTCTGGATGCGCCGAGCGGCAAACAGTTGGTGGCGTACCTGGTCAGCGATGCCGAGCACGTCGCCTTGCGCGACGCGTTGAAGGCGCACCTCAAGGCGCAGCTGCCGGACTACATGGTGCCCGCGCATCTGATCGTGCTGCAAAGCATGCCGCTGACCGCCAACGGCAAGCTCGACCGCCGCGCCTTGCCGGAGCCGGACCCAGAGGCCAATCGCCAAGCCTACGTGGCCCCTCGCAGTGAGCTGGAACACAGCCTGGCCGCCATCTGGTGCGCGGTGCTGAACGTGGAGCAAGTCGGCCTCGACGATAATTTCTTTGAACTGGGCGGCGACTCGATCCTGTCGATCCAGGTGGTGAGCCGTGCGCGCCAGGCCGGGATTCATTTCAGTCCCCGTGACCTGTTCCAGCACCAGACTGTACAAAGCCTGGCGGCCGTGGCGACCCGCTCGGAGCGCGTCATCGCCGAGCAAGGGCTGCTGACCGGTCCTTCGGGCCTCACGCCGATCCAGCACTGGTTCTTCGACACCGACATCCCGGCTCGCCAGCACTGGAACCAGGCGTTGGTGCTCAAGCCACTGCAACTGCTCGATGCCCATCGCCTGGAGCAAGCGCTGCTGGCCGTGCTGGAACACCACGACGCGCTGCGCTTGAGCTTTACCCCGCGTGGCGCGCAATGGCATGCCGAGCACTTGGGCGTGCCGGAAGGTGGCGTGCTGCTGCAGGCGCAGGTGCGCGACATGCAGGCGTGCACGGCGTTGTTCACCGACACCCAGCGCAGCCTCGACCTGGCACAGGGGCCGCTGCTGCGCGCCTTGCTGGTGGATGGGCCGCAAGGCCAGCAACGCTTGCTGATCGCCATCCATCACCTGGTGGTGGACGGCGTGTCGTGGCGCGTCCTGCTGGAAGACCTGCAAAACGTTTATCGCCAACTGAGTGAAGGCCAGTCCGTCAGCCTGCCGGCCAAAACCAGCGCGCTGCGCGATTGGGCCGCGCGCTTGCACGCCTATGCCCACAGTGAATCCCTGCGCGAAGAGCTGAGCCTGTGGCAAGCGCAATTGGCTGGCCCGGCCGTGGCCTTGCCGGTGCAGCGCCCACAAGGAGCATTGCGAAACTGTGATGCCGAGACGGTCAGCGTGCGCCTGGATGCCGAGCGCACCCGGCAGTTGCTGCAACAGGCGCCGAGTGCCTATCGCACCCAGGTCAACGACCTGTTGCTGACCGCCCTGGCCCGCGTGCTATGCCGCTGGAGCGGGCACGCCTCGGCGCTGATTCAACTGGAAGGCCATGGCCGCGAAACCTTGTTCGATGACATCGACCTGACCCGCAGCGTGGGCTGGTTCACCAGTGCCTATCCGCTGCGTCTGACGCCCCAGGCCGAGCAGGGCGACTCGATCAAGGCGATCAAGGAACAACTGCGCGGTGTGCCCCATAAAGGCTTGGGCTATGGCGTGCTGCGTTACCTGGCCGATGACCTGTGCAAGCAGAGCATGGCCGCGTTGCCGAGCGCGCAGATCACCTTCAACTACCTGGGCCAGTTCGACCAGAGCTTTGGCACTGAGGCGCTGTTCCATCCACTGGAGGAATCCGCCGGCCTGGCCCATGACCCGGATGCGCCGTTGCCCAATGAACTGAGTATCGACAGCCAGGTCTACGGCGGCGAGCTGGTGCTGCGCTGGACCTTCAGCCGCGAGCGTCATGATCAACAGGTGATTCGCGATCTGGCCGAGGCTTACCTGGGCGAATTGCACAGCCTGATCGCCCATTGCCTACAGGACGATGCCGGTGGACTCACACCGTCCGACTTCCCCCTGGCGCACCTGACCCAGGTGCAACTGGACGCCTTGCCGGTTCCGGCCAGCGCCATCGAAGACGTCTACCCGCTGACCCCGATGCAGGAGGGCCTGCTGCTGCATACCCTGCTGGAGCCCGGCACCGGCCTGTATTACATGCAGGACCGCTACCGCATCAACAGCGCCCTGGACCCGGAGCGTTTTGCCCAGGCCTGGCAAGCGGTGATCGCCCGCCACGAAGCCTTGCGTGCCTCGTTCTGCTGGAACGTCGGCGAAGACATGCTGCAAGTGATCCACAAGCCCGGCAGCACGCCGATTGAGTACCTGGACTGGAGCGCCGACCCGCAGGACGAGCAGGAGCCGCGTCTGCAAGCCTTGCTCAAGGCCGAACGCGAAGCCGGTTTTGACTTGCTCAACCAGGCGCCTTTCCACTTGCGCCTGATCCGCGTGGGCGAGGCGCGCTACTGGTTCATGATGAGCAACCACCACATCCTGATCGATGCCTGGTGCCGTTCGCTGCTGATGAATGACTTCTTCGATATCTACACGGCCCTGGGCGAAGGCCGCGACGCGCAACTGGCGACGCCGCCGCGCTACCGCGACTACATCGCCTGGCTGCAACGCCAGGACCTCAACGAAGCGCGCCAGTGGTGGCAGCAAAACTTGCAAGGCTTCGAGCGCGCCACGCCGATCCCGAGCGACCGCCCGTTCCTGCGCGAACACGCCGGTGGCAGCGGCGGCATGGTGGTGGGCGACTGCTACACCCGCCTGGATGCCCGCGACGGTGCGCAACTGCGCGAACTGGCCCAGGCGCATCAGCTCACCGTCAACACCTTCGCGCAAGCGGCGTGGGCCCTGGTGCTGCGGCGTTTGAGTGGCGATCGCGACGTGCTGTTCGGCGTCACCGTGGCCGGGCGCCCGGTGGACATGCCCGAGATGCAACGCACCGTCGGCCTGTTTATCAACAGCATCGCGTTGCGGGTAAAACTGCCCGAGGACGGCCAGACGTGCAGCGTGCGCCAGTGGTTGAGCGCCTTGCTCGACAGCAATATGCAACTGCGCGAGTACGAATACCTGCCCTTGGTGACGATCCAGGAACACAGCGAATTGCCCAAGGGCCAGCCGCTGTTCGACAGCCTGTTCGTGTTCGAGAACGCGCCGGTGGAAGTCTCGGTGCTGGACCGAGCGCAAAGCCTGAACGCTACCTCGGATTCTGGCCGCACCCACACCAACTTCCCGCTGACGGCGGTGTGTTATCCGGGCGATGACCTCGGTTTGCACCTGTCCTACGACCAGCGTTATTTCGACGAAAGCACCGTGCAAGGCATGCTCGCTGAGTTCAAACGCCTGTTGCTGGCGCTGGTGCAGGGCTTCCATGGCGACATGGCCGAGCTGCCATTGATTGGCGAGCAGGAGCGTGAATTCCTTGTGGAAGGCTGTAACCAGAGCGCACATGCCTACCCGCTGGAACGCAGCTACATCGAGTTGTTCGAGGAGCAGGTCGCGCAGCATCCGCAGCGCATCGCCGCCAGTTGCCTCGACCAGCAATGGAACTACGACGAGCTGAACCGCCGCAGTAACGGCCTCGGCCACGCGTTGATTGCGGCCGGTGTGGGCCTAGACCAACCGGTGGCGTTGCTGGCTGAACGTGGGTTGGACTTGCTCGGCATGATCATCGGCAGCTTCAAGGCCGGTGCCGGTTATCTGCCGCTGGATCCTGGGCTGCCTGGGCCGCGCCTGAGTCGTATCATCGGCATGAGCCGCACGCCGTTGCTGGTGTGCACCGAAGCATGCCGGGAACAGGCGATCGAACTGCTTGAAGGCTTCGACTGCCAGTTGCTGGTGTGGGAGGAAATCCCCGCCCGTGGCGAAAACCCAGGCGTCTACAGTGCCCCGGACAACCTTGCCTACGTGATCTACACCTCAGGCTCCACCGGCTTGCCCAAGGGCGTGATGGTCGAACAGCGCGGCATGCTCAACAACCAGTTGAGCAAGGTGCCGTACCTGAACCTGAGCGATGCCGATGTGATCGCCCAGACCGCTTCGCAAAGCTTCGATATTTCCGTCTGGCAGTTCCTCGCCGCGCCGCTGTTTGGTGCGCGGGTGGACATCGTGCCGCCTGCCATTGCCCATGATCCGCAAGGGCTTTTGGCTCACGTTCAAGCACAGGGCATCACCGTGCTGGAAAGTGTGCCATCGCTGATTCAGGGCATGCTGGCCCAGGAGCGCATCAGCCTCGACGGCCTGCGCTGGATGTTGCCGACCGGGGAGGCCATGCCGCCGGAGTTGGCCCATCAGTGGCTGCTGCGTTATCCGCAGATCGGCCTGGTGAACGCCTACGGCCCGGCGGAATGCTCCGATGATGTGGCGTTCTTCCGCGTCGATCTGGCCTCCACCCGTGGTACTTACCTGCCGATTGGCACGCCGACCGACAACAACCGTTTGTACCTGCTCGATGGCGCCTTGGAGTTGGTGCCCCAAGGGGCGGTGGGCGAGTTGTGCGTCGCCGGCACCGGTGTCGGTCGCGGCTACGTCAGCGATCCGCTGCGCACTGCCCAGGTGTTTGTACCCAACCCCTTTGGCGCGCCTGGCGAGCGGCTCTACCGTACCGGCGACCTGGCACGGCGCCGCAGCGATGGCGTGCTGGAGTATGTCGGGCGTATCGACCACCAAGTGAAGATTCGCGGCTATCGCATCGAACTGGGTGAAATCGAAGCGCGCCTGCATGAACAACCCCATGTGCGTGACGCGGCGGTGGGTGTGCAAGAGGGGGCCAACGGCAAGCACCTGGTCGGCTATCTGGTGGCAGCCGATGCCACGCTGGAACCGAATGAACAGCTGGAGCGCATCAAGCAACGCCTGCGTGCCGAACTGCCCGAATACATGGTGCCGCTGCATTGGCTCTGGCTTGACCGCCTGCCCCTCAACGCCAACGGCAAACTCGACCGCAAGGCCCTGCCGGCCCTGGAAATCGGCCAGTTGCACAGCCAGGACTATGTGGCGCCACGCACTGAACTGGAAATCACCTTGGCGGCTATCTGGGCCGAGGTGCTGAAGGTGGAGCGGGTCGGGGTGCAGGACAACTTCTTCGAACTGGGCGGGCACTCGCTGCTGGCTACGCAGATTGCTTCGCGGGTGCAGAAGACGTTGCAGCGGGATGTGCCGCTGCGGGCGATGTTCGAGTGCAGCACGGTGGCGGAGTTGGCCGGGTATATCGAGGGGTTGGCCGCCAATGAAATCGGTGCCGAGAAGGTGGATCGGTTGAGTGATTTGATGGCTGAACTGGAGGGGTTCTAAGGCGCAAAGGGCGCTGTCCGTTGGTCGGGCAGCGCCGTTTTTTCAGCGCGAACTGTCAATTCTGACAGTAGGCGGGGTCGAAAAAATAGGACTCACTTAAGGGAGTGCCTTGGCCGGATTGGGCTGGTCGAGGATACCTACCTCTCTTGAACACGGAGTTCTGAAAATGGCCAAGCAAACCTCCACGCGTGAAACCCCCTCAAATACCGACAATGCGCCAACGCCTTCAATTACGCCACAGCCGCAGGCGCTGGAAGTCGACGCGCCCATCATCTCCAGTGAGCTGTACGGGACGATTACGGCAGAAGCGATGGAGAAGGACTCATACCTGACTGTCGACTCGCGCATGGACAGGTTGGACATCACCATAAAGTTCAGCATAAAGGAGGCGCCAGAGATCCGCTTGAATGATGTTGTTGACTCAAGCGGGCAGCCGGGTGCCAGGGAAATCCTGATTCCGCAGAAATACCTGACCATGTCCATGGGGTACACGCTGGTCGTATGGTACGAGGGCACAGTGAGCGGTAAACCAGCTGTTTCACTGACCAAGGAAGTGGGGGTGACTTTTTACTCGGCAGAACAAAGTAAAGCGCTAGCGCCTCGATTAAAAGATGAACATATATACCAAAATACGCCAACCTATGACATGCACGATCACCAAGGCGATGAGATAGTTGAAATACCTATTCCTCCACTCGCCCAGGTTGGAGATAAAATTTATTGCAGTGTCGTTATTGAGCAATTCAGTGGAAAACCCGTTTTCTATATCGTGGCTTACGGGGATGCATTAACGCTCAAAGATATAGCATCAGGAAAAAAACTTGAATTTGAGATTCCTCGTGGTTGGCTGGCACGTCAAAAGCCACTTTACGAATCAATTACTTGTCAGGCTGCCTGGATCACCAGTGGCGAGGAGCCCCAACCGCCGGCTGAAGTTGAAAATCCTGATGAAGAGACCCGTCTTCCCAGGAACGCTCTTCAAATCCAACATCGTCGTACCGCTGCTTTCATTGGGGATCAAGGCCTGGAGAATTTGCAGCCGCCCCATTTGCGGCAATCTGCGTTTTTCGACGATAAGTGGTGCCTTAACCCGGAACTCACCAAAAACGGGGGCGATGTGGACGCGCCGCAGCTGGACACTTATGCAGGTGATCAGGTCTGCTTCTATGTCAGCGGGCCCGGCTATGGATCGAAGTTACTGGGTTGTGTGGAGATTAAAAACGATGGGGACCCGGCGTCCGTCAAGTTACCGCGCTGTGTGATTGCTTGTTTCTTTAATAAATCGATGACGCTGAGCTATACCGTTCAATTTCCTAATCTGATGGGGCCAGAGCCTCAGTCGCCGGAGCGGGTGGTCGATGTGCTGAAGCCTAGACTTTCCATGTCTGAGATCGCAGAGGCCACTCACGGTAAGATTAACCTCAATATTTTTTCAGAGGACGCAACGGCGTTTGTTCATCTAGGGGACTATGCCACCTGCTCCGCATATTGCTGGATGTGGGTCACGGGCGAACATGAGGACGGGAGTGACTACCGTTTCGATATTTTGACCGGGGCCCCCGTCACTGAAGAATGGCAGGCTAAAGGGGTAGAAGTATTGGTCTCCAGGCATAAGCTGCAGCAACTGGCCGATTGCAGCGACTTTACGTTGTGCTTTGCCGTGTCGTTCTGCGAGGGTTCCGATCGATCAGAAGCCATTGAGGCTCCGCCGGCGAGTTTCCATGTCATCCAGGAATACCTAGTGTTGCCCGCACCTGAAGTGGACAAGGCTGAGGGCGACGAGTTGGAGCCGTGGAACGCCCAAGATGGCGTTGATGTGGTAGTGAGTTACCAGCGTATGAGTGACAGGCAAACCATCAAACTCTGCTGGAAGGACGATGAAGGCAATTATTGGCCGGTGGCCCCTCAAAAAGGTAACGCAACAGGTACCGTAAGCTTCCATATACCGGTAGACGCGGTGATTGCCGCCATCGGTACCATGGTGGAAATCAGGTACACAGTGACCACCTCCTGTGGGACTACGACGTCCGAGAGCCTGCCCCTGAAGGTGCTGGTGCCTCACCGTTTACCGACGCCTGTGGTGCGCCAGGCAACACCCGTCGCTACTCAGGACGGTGTCTTGAATCTAAGTACCTTTGCCGGTAACGCCGATATCGACATAGAGAAATGGTGGTTTATCCTGCTGCAGCAAAAAGGCAGGATGCACGCAGAAGGAACGCGGCAAAACGGCAGTCCATATGTGTTTGATGTATATCTGAAAAAACCAGTGACAGATACCAGCGTAGGATTATCAGATATCGTCAGGCGATCTGACTTGGCGGTTTTGAAGAATAACTCTGCGCTGACGTTTACATTTTTTGCCAGGCCCAACCCTCGTTCCGATCAAGGTGTTGAGGTCGAGTTTCCATCGTTAAGGCTGATTGCCCGCTATCAGTACAGAGATTTCACATCGTTTGCAGGCGGCAATCGAAACGGTTGGCTAGACGGAGCGGCATCTCAAGGCGAAAACAGAAGCGCCACGTTCTTTGGCAAGCCTTGCATAGCCAACGGCACGGCTTCCTCGGGCACCGCTGGCGTCATTCTGTACAAAAATCTGACTGGGCTTGAGGTGGGCCGTAGCTATCGCTTCAGTATGCTCGGCTGCACCTATAATGGGGCCGCCCCGTTACCACAGTTATATCTGCGTACTGATGCAGGTAACGTTGGCGCGGTAACAACGTTCACAGCCATGGCATGGAGAGAAATAGCGTTGGTTTTCGTCGCTTCCCGCTCCTCGATGCAGATGCAAATTCTATCTGACGTCGGTTCGGGAGCCAGCGGCAACGACTTCGCGATGACGGATTGTTTGATCGAGGACGTATAGCCTTGATGAAAGCTTGATCGAAAATGCTCCCGCCACATTGGCGGGAGCGTTTTGCGTCTACTGACTGCCCAAAATCTTCACCAACTTATCCGGCGACGGCGCCCCCTGCTGCTGTTGCAACCCCCCCTTGTCATCCAGATAGAAAATCGCCGGCGTCGCCGACAACTCCAGTTCATCCATCAGCTTCATATTCGCATCAAGCTTGGCCTCGACCTCGGCCGGGATCTTTTCCAAGGCCTTGAGCTTGCTGCCCTTGCCGGCCGCTTCGTGCTCTTGCAGGGCTTTTTGCGGGTCTTTGGCGGCGAGCAGGGCGGCGGATTTGCCTGGGCTGTCTTCGCGAATGATGCCGACCATGATGTGGCGCAACTGCACCTTGCCGGCCTTGACCCACGGGCGGGCCTGTTCCCAGAACATGTTGCAGTACGGGCAGTTGGGGTCGCTGAACAGGTAGACGGTGCGCGGGGCGTTTTTGTCGCCGTCCTGGATCCAGCTGCTGTTTTCCATCTTGGCCCAGACTTCCTTGGCCATCGGCGCATACACCAGTTTTTCCAGGGGCGCGGTGCTCAGGTCATTGCCCTGGGCGTCGTACAGGTTGCCGGCGATGACGTTTTTGCCGTCGGCGGTCAAGTACAGGGCCATGCCACGGTTCTGGTACTGGGCGGCGTAGCCGGTGAGGCCGCTGGGGGCATCGAATTTGCCGATGATCTTGGCGCCCTTGGCTTCGATCTGTTTGATCGGGGCCGGCAGGTCTTCGGCCTGGGCCAGCGCAGCGGCTAGCGTCAAAGGCAGCAGGGTCAGCAGGTGGCGGAGGCGAGGCATGTCGGTTTCCTTATCGTGGCGTTGTCGAAGGGTTCCATGGCGCGGGCCAGGCTGGCTTCGGAGAGTTCGCCCAGGTGGCTGTTGATCAGGCGCCCATCGGCTTGGTAGAACAGCGTAGTCGGCAGGGCCATGGAACCCACGGCCTGGCCAAGGCGGCCGCTGGCGTCGAACAGCACGTTGTCCAGGTTCAGGCCCTGGGTGGCCAGGTAGGTGCTGACGCTTTGCATGCTTTCGGCCTGGTTGACGAACAGGAAGGTCACGTCGGGGCGCATGCGCTGGGCGTTTTCCAGCACCGGCATTTCGCGTCGGCACGGCGGGCACCAGGTGGCCCACAGGTTGATCACCAACGGGCCGCCCTGATAATCCGCCAGTTGCACCACGTCGCCATTGGCATTGCGCAGGGTGATGTCCGGCAGGCGCGTGCCTTTTTCATACAGGCTCAGGGACAGGCTGGTCATGCCCCAGAACAACAGGCCGGTGATCACCCCGGCGCTGAGGGGCTTGCGCAGGGCTGGGCGACGCCAGCCGTACGCCAGCGCGCCAAGGATCAGCGCGATGATCCCGGGCCAGGCGAGAAAGCCGCCGTCACGCAGGTCGACCATCTCCACCCAGTCGTTGCTGTAATAACTCCAGTACATCAGCACAAAGCTGACCCGGGCGGCGAGCAGGCCCAGCAGGAACAGGCTGAACAGCACCGACTCCGGGTTTTCGCCGCCGCGCTTGGCCACGCGCCAGCCCACCAGGGTGGCGAGAATCAGCGCGCTGATCAGCAGCAGGTGATTCAGGGCGATGGCGAAGGTGCCGATGGTGAGGGTCAGCATCAGAGAGCGTCCCGCGTCTGGGTCCAGCGTTGTAGGAACGCGGCGGCGTCTACTTCGCCGGTGATGCGTTGGGCGCGGCGTTCTTCACCGTCCGGGCCGATCCACACGAAGCTCGGTGGCCCTGGCACTTTGTAGCGGCCCAGCAGCTCGCGGCTGGCGGCGTTGTCAGCGGTGACGTCCAGGCGTAACAGGCGCACGTCTTTGAGCGCGTCCATCACCTCGGGTTTGCCGAACACCTGTTTCTCCATGATCTTGCACGACACGCACCAGTCGGCGTAATAGTCCAACAGCACCCACTGGCCCTGGGCTTTGGCGCTGTCGAGCTGACTTTGCAATACCGCCGGGTCGCTTACGGTGGTGAAGGCATCGTGAGCGCTGGGTGCAGCGGCGAGCCGCGAGCCGCTGTAGACCTTCAACGGCTGCCACAGCTCATCGCTGCCACCGGCCGCACCCACCACCAGCACCGCGCCCCACAGGCCCAGCACCAGGGAACCGGCGCCGAATACCTTGGCCGCCAGGCCGGACTCACGGGCCAGCGCCCAGCCACAGTACGCCATCACCAGCGCCAAGGCGCCCCACAGGCCGATCCACAGGCTGTCGCCGACCACCGGGCGAATCATCAGCACCGCGGTGCCCAGGAACAGGAAACCGAAGATGCCCTTGAGCACGTTCATCCAGGTGCCCGGCTTGGGCAGGAAGCGATTGCCCACGGTCACCAGCAGCAACAGCGGAATGCCGATACCGATGCCCATGGCGAACAGGATCAGCCCACCGTGCAGCGCATTGCCGCTCTGGGCGATGTACAGCAGGGCGCCAGCCAGGGGCGCGGTCATGCACGGGCCCACCAGCAGGCCGGACAACGCGCCGAGCACACCGGCACCCACCAGGCTGCCACCGCTTTGCTGGCGGCTGACGTTATCGAGGCGGTCGCGCAGGAAGGCGGGCAGTTGCAGTTCAAAGAAGCCGAACATCGGCAGGGCGAGCAGCACGAACAACGCCGCAAAGCTGCCGAGGATCCACGGCGTTTGCAAAAGCGCGGCGAGGTTGGCGCCGAGCAACGCGGCCATCACCCCCAGGGCGGCATACACCAGCGCCATGCACACCACGTAGCTGCCGGCCAGGGCAAAGCCACGGCGCGGGCTGGCGCCACTGCCCACCACCAGGCCGGCGAGGATCGGCAGCATCGGCAACGAGCAGGGCGCAAACGCCAAGAGCAGGCCCAGGCCGAAGAAGACCAGCAGGCTCCACCCCAGGCTGCGCTGCTGCAGGCCGCTGGCCAGGCTTTGATCCTGGGCTTGTGCGGTGACGGCGACGGCCGGGTTGCCGCCCAGGTCCACGGTGATCGACTGCGGCGGATAGCACAGGCCCGCATCGGCGCAGCCCTGCCAGCCGAGCTTGACCTGGCCGGTGGTGCCGGCGGGGATCTTCACTTCCAGGCCCTGGCGATACACTTGCTGCTCGCCAAAGAACTCGTCGCTATGGGCTTCACCCTCGGGCAGCACGGGTTTTTCGGCCAGGCCGTCGAACTTCATGCGCTGCTGGTACAGGTAATAACCGTCGGCAATCTGCCAGAACAGCTGGGTTTCGCCGCTTTCAAGACGTTCGGAGGTAAAGGCGAAGGCTTTGCCCACCGGGAGGAAGTCGGGTTTGGTTTCGAAGGGGTTGCCCGGCGCTGCCTGGGCGAATCCCGCGAACAACACCAGCAGAAAGGTAAACAGATGCCGCATGGTCAAGCCTTAGTTCGATGCAAGTGAGGCACACAATGTGTGGCGTTGATTAACCGATGATTAAACGCCGCTATTCTAGAGTGTAGGGATTATCCGGTGTTGCCAACTTTAACGGCATAATGCGCGCTTAATCCGTGGCTTTTCTAATCGCGCCATCATTCATGAAGGGTTAACCATGCACGTACTGGTCTGTGAAGACGACGAACTGATCGCCAGTGGCATCGTGGCCGGCCTGACCGCCCAGGGTTTTACCGTGGAACGCGTGGCCACGGCCTCGGCTGCGCGGGCGATGCTCAAGGCCGCCGCCTTCGACATCATGGTGCTCGACCTTGGCTTGCCCGACGAGGACGGCCTCAAGCTGCTGCAACAACAGCGCAGCCAGGGGCTGGAGATTCCGGTGCTGATCCTCACCGCGCGGGACTCGGTGACCAACCGCGTCGACGGTCTGCAAGCCGGCGCCGACGACTACCTGCTCAAGCCCTTCGACCTGCGTGAACTCGCCGCGCGCCTGCAAACCCTGCTGCGCCGGGTGGCGGGGCGTAGCGTCAACCTGATCGAGCATGGCCGCCTGGCCTACGACCCCAGCAGCCGCGAGACCTTCCTCGGCGGCCAGCCGGTGGACCTGTCTCGGCGTGAACAGGCGTTGTTGCAGGCGCTGTTGCACAACAAGGGCCGCGTACTGTCCAGCGAACAGCTCAAGGACAGCGTCTACGGCTTCAGCGACGAACTGGAAAGCAACGCCCTCAACGTGCATATCCACCACCTGCGGCGCAAGTTGGGCAACGGCATTGTCGAAACCGTCAGGGGGCTGGGCTATCGCCTGGGCACGGCTGATGGGGGAGAAAACACCCCGTGATGAGCTTGCGTCTGCGCCTGACGTTCAAGCTGGGCGCCGCTTTTGTACTGATCTGGGTGCTGGCGGCTGCCTGGATGCTCAACGATTTGCGCAACCAGATGATGTTTTCCCTCGACCAGCGCCTGGTGGCTTCGGCGCGCATGGTGGCCGGGCTCACCGAGCAGATGCCGGGCCTGGCCAGTGTCAGCGGTGGCGCGCATTTGCGCACCGAACAACTGAATGTGCCGGGCGGCATGGCCTGCCAGGTCAGTTCGTTGCGCGGCGAGATCCTGGCGCGCAGCCATACCACGCCTGAGGAAGGGCTGGAGTCGCGCCGCAGCGGCTTTCGCGACCAGATCATCGACGGCGTGGGCTGGCGCAGTTTTACCCTGTCCCGTGGCGACTTGCTGATCACCACCGCCGACCGCCAGGTGGAGCGCGAGGCCCTGAACCTGTCGATCCTGCTGGCGGCGTCGGTGCCGGTCGGCGTGGCGTTGCTGGGCTGCCTGTGCCTGCTGTGGTTGGGCATCGGCCAGAGCCTGGTGCCGCTCAACCGGATGCGTGACGCGCTGATGCGGCGCAGTGCCGATTCCCTCGAACCCTTGCAGATTCACCCATTGCCCAGCGAACTCAAACCGTTGCTCGACACCCAGAACCAACTGCTGCAACGCATTGCCAAGACCATCGAGCGCGAACGTCGCCTGACCGGTGACGCCGCCCATGAACTGCGCAGCCCGTTGACCGCGATCAAGACCCACCTGCAAGTCGCACGCATGACCGAGGGGGCGGCCCGCGACCAGTCTCTGGCGCACGCCGAGGAGGGCGCCGACCGCTTGCATCGCACCCTGGAGCAACTGCTGTTGCTGGCGCGGGTGGAGGGCAGCCTGTCGTTTGATGATGGCCTGCAATCCAGTGCCGAGGAAGTCGCCAGGTTGGCGATCCAGGATGCCAACGCCGGTGACAATTCACGCATCGATCTGATCCTGGCGCCGGATCTTTCCCCTGTTCCAGTGGCAATGCCCGTGGGCTTGGCCGTCGCGGCCTTGCGTAACCTGCTGGACAACGCCTTGCGCCATACCCCGGCCGATACCCGCGTGGAACTGCAGGTGTTTTCTACCCCGGATAACGTGGTGTTCCGCGTGCGTGACCATGGTCAGCAGATCTCCAGCGAAGACCTGCAATACCTCACCCAACGTTTCTGGCGCAATGGCAGCAGCGAAGGCTGTGGCTTAGGCTTGGCGATTGTCCAGGCGATCGTGCAGCGCTGTTCTTGCTCGTTGCATTTTGACAGCCAGCCCGATGGTATGCGGGTCGACCTGGGTATGCCATTGCGGCGCTGAACTGACTTTTCACGTGGCAAATAATTACCGCCCGCCTGAGGCTCAAGCCTTCAGGATGGCGGTAATTTTTTTGCGTTTGAACGGGCCGAATGAGTCGGCCTGAATTGAAAAGGACCGTTCTTATGTTGGTGATCGACACCAGTTTCCCCGCCAGGGATTTCAACGACCGCCGCGGCGAAACCGTGCAACAGGTGGTTTTGCACTACACCGCTTCGCCCTTTGCTTGCTCGCTGCGCACCCTCACCCAAGATGGCGTCAGCGCCCACTATCTGCTGCCCGACCCCGATGAACCCAGCTACCGCGCTGCCGGTTATGAAGAGCTGCGGGTGTTTCGCCTGGTGGACGAGGGGCAGCGCGCCTGGCATGCAGGCGTGAGTTATTGGGCGGGGAAGGCCGACCTCAACAGCCGCTCGATGGGCATTGAAATCGTCAACCTGGCGCGCGATGACGCGGGCGTCTTTACCTTTCCTGAATATGCACCGGCGCAGGTTGATGTATTGATTGCATTGCTTCGCGACCTGCTGGAACGCTATCCGCAGGTCGGCCCTACGGACTGGCTCGGGCATTCGGACGTGGCCTACTGGCGCAAGAGCGACCCAGGGCCTCGGCTGCCCTGGCGGGTGCTGCATGAAGCCGGCATCGGGGCCTGGTTTGATGAGTCGACCCGGGCAATGTACCAGCGCCGCTTTTGTGTTGGCTTGCCGCCGGAGGTGGAGGTGGAGCGGGCGTTTCAGCGGTATGGTTACAAGCCCGCGCAGAATCGCAGAGCCTTTGAGCAGCGCACCCGAGCGTTCCAGATGCACTTTCGGCCACGGGATTATTGTGGGTTTCTGGATGCAGAGACTTGCGCGATCTTGTATGCACTGAACGAAAAGTACCGTGGGATTTGATGCCGAGCACTGTTCAAATGTGGGGCCCGATGTGGGGGAGGGCTTGCCCCCGTGTCGGCCTGACAGCCGACACCTATCTCTCTGACACCCTGCAATCAAACTGTGGGAGCGGGCTTGCTCGCGAAGACGGCCTGACAGTCAACACAGTTGAATTGTGTACATATCCATTGCTGCGGTAACGGCCGCTTAGGGTTCCGCCCTGACGGCGGCTCACTTTCGAAAAGCGCGAAAGTAAGCAAAGCGCTCTTGCCCCACCACTCGGCACCTCGCTTAGGCTCGGTGTGCCCGAACACAGGCTTGAATCCGTGGGCCGCCGCCACGCGCCATCCATGGCGCGGGGCGGCTAACCCGGCGTCCTGCCGGGTTACCCACGAATTCAAGCCTGCGTTCGGCCAGCGTGGTTTAACGGGGCGCCTGAGATCAAAAGCAGATCAAGATCAAGATCAAGAGCGGCTCGCTTCGCATCGTGGTTAGCGGTGGCTGCGGCGAACTGCATAGTCGGTAAATATCCGACCAACCTCCTAAATCCCTATGCATCTGAAGCGTCTCCACAACAGGAAATCCGTGCGCATGCCCTTGGGCCAGACGCCAACGGATCGGCAGTTTGGTCACGATCATCAGCGTATTGAGGGATCCAGAGATGTCAGTCGCTACCAGCCGTATCGAAGACGCCCCGGTGCAGGCCGCGGAAACGCTCTATCAGTTTGACGAAAGCCCGCTGCTGGCCCGTCAGCGCCAGCAGGAATCCAACGCCCGCAGTTACCCACGGCGCATCCCCCTGGCGCTCAAGCGCGCCAAGGGCATTTATGTGGAAGACGTTGAGGGACGCCGGTTCATCGATTGCCTGGCCGGTGCCGGCACCCTGGCGCTGGGGCATAACCACCCGGTGGTGATCCAGGCCATCCAGCAAGTGTTGAGCGACGAACTGCCCCTGCACACCCTGGACCTGACTACGCCGGTCAAGGATCAATTCGTGCAGGACCTGTTCGGTTTGCTGCCTTCGGAGCTGGCGCGGGAAGCGAAAATCCAGTTCTGCGGCCCCACCGGTACCGATGCGGTGGAAGCCGCGTTGAAGCTGGTGCGCACCGCCACCGGGCGCAGCACTGTGCTGTCGTTCCAGGGCGGCTATCACGGCATGAGCCAGGGCGCGCTGAGTTTGATGGGCAGCCTGGGGCCGAAGAAACCCTTGGGCGCCTTGCTCGGCAATGGCGTGCAATTCCTGCCCTTCCCGTATGACTACCGTTGCCCGTTCGGTCTTGGTGGCGCTGAGGGTGTGCGGGTCAACCTGCATTATCTGGAAAACCTGCTCAACGATCCGGAAGCCGGCGTGTTGCTGCCAGCGGCGGTGATTGTCGAGGTGGTCCAGGGTGAGGGCGGTGTGATCCCGGCGGACCTCGACTGGCTGCGTGGCCTGCGCCGTATCACCGCGCAAGCGGGGGTGGCGTTGATTGTCGATGAAATCCAGAGTGGTTTTGGGCGCACCGGCAAAATGTTTGCCTTCGAACACGCCGGCATCACCCCCGATGTGGTGGTCATGTCCAAAGCCATTGGCGGCAGCCTGCCCCTGGCGGTGGTGGTGTACCGCGACTGGCTCGACACCTGGCTGCCGGGCGCCCATGCCGGGACCTTCCGTGGCAACCAGATGGCGATGGCGGCGGGCTCGGCGGTGATGCGCTACCTCAAGGATCACGACCTGGCGGGCCATGCGGCGGCCATGGGCGAGCGCCTGGGTGAGCACCTGCGCCTCCTGCAGCGCGATTTCCCGCATCTGGGGGATATCCGTGGGCGTGGGCTGATGCTGGGGGTGGAGCTGGTAGACCCGACGGGCACGCCTGATAGTCAGGGCCACCCACCGGTGCATCGCCAGTTGGCGCCGCTGGTGCAGCGCGAATGCCTCAAGCGCGGGCTGATCCTGGAACTGGGCGGGCGCCATGGCAGTGTGGTGCGCTTTTTGCCACCGCTGGTGATCACCGCTGGCGAAGTCGACCAGGTGGCCGAGATTTTCGGGCGCGCCTTGGCGGCGGCCGTAGCCAGCGTCTAATTTTCCAGGCCCTTGGTACGTTTCTACAGATATCAGTGCTGCGCGTGGTGCGCAGCCAGCCTTTGAGCGACGGAGAACAGCAATGACCTCAGTATTTGACCGCGACGACATCCTCTTTCAGGTAGTGGTCAACCACGAAGAACAGTATTCGATCTGGCCCGACTACAAAGCCGTGCCGGAAGGCTGGCGCACCGTGGGCAAGAGCGGCATGAAGAAGGAATGCCTGGCCTACATCGAGGAGGTGTGGACCGACATGCGCCCGCTGAGCCTGCGCCAGAAAATGGATGGCGCGGCCCTCGCCAACTGATTCACCCCAATACCCTGTAGGAGCGAGCTTGCTCGCGAAGAACGCAAGAACGCCGCGTTTACCCTGAATAAACGCGGCGTTCTGAAGTTTTTCGCGAGCAAGCTCGCTCCTACAGGGGAGGGTGGGTGTAGAGGTAATCCGTCGCCAACGACGCCAGTGTTCTCACGCCCACCACCAACGCCGATTCATCCACAAAGAACCCTGGGTTGTGATTCGGCGCCGCCTTGCTCATGTCCTGGTCCCTTGGGGTCACCCCCAGGAACACAAACAGCCCCGGCGCCTCCTTGGCATAGAACGAGAAGTCTTCGGCGCCACCTACCAATGGGCCTTGCACCACGTCATCCTGAGCCGCCCAGCGCAGGCTTGGCAGCATCTTCTCGGTCAGCGCCGGGTTGTTGATGGTGGGGTCGTACTTCTCGATGATCGTCACTTCGGCCTTGGCGCCACCGCTTTCGGCGATTTTCTCTACGGTTTGACGCACGTCTGCATGCAGCTTCTGGCGAATGCCGTAGTCGTAGGAGCGAATGGTGCCGCTCATGTCCACCGACTCGGGGATGATGTTGTAGCGGGTGCCGCCGTTGATGGTGCCGATGCTCACCACAGAGGGGAATGACGAAATATCGGTACGGCGGCTGACCACGGTCTGCAGGCCGACAATGGTTTGCGCGCCGACGGTGATCGGGTCGATACCGTCCCAGGGGCGGCCGGCGTGGGTCTGTTTGCCGAGGATTCTGATGCGCAGGTCATCGGAACTGGCCAGGGTCGGGCCCGGGCGGTAGGCGATTTGCCCGGCAGGTACACCGGCCCACACATGCAGGCCGAACACCGCGTCGGGCTTGGGCGCTTTCATCACGCCTTCCTGCACCATCATCTTCGCGCCCCAGGTGTTCTTGCCGTCAGGGATAAAGTCGCTGGGGCCTTCTTCCGCCGGTTGGAAATAAAACACCACGGTGCCGGGCAGGCGCTCGCGCATCCCCGTAAGAATCTTCGCAGTGCTCAGCAGGATAGCGGTATGGGCGTCGTGGCCGCAGGCATGCATCACGTCGACTTCCTTGCCCAGGTAGGTGCCCTTGGCTTTGGAGGCGAAGGGCAGGTCGGCGACTTCCTTGACCGGCAGCGCATCCATGTCGGCGCGCAGGGCCACGGTCGGGCCGGGCAGGGCGCCTTTCAAGATGGCGACGACGCCGGTGCGGGCCACCCCGGTCTTCACTTCAAGGCCGAGTTCGCGCAACTGTTTGGCGACCAGCTCGGCGGTGCGGGTTTCGGTATTGCCCAGTTCGGGGTGGGCGTGGATATCGCGGCGGGTTTCCAACAGGCTGGGTTCGAGGATTTTCGCCTGGGCGGCAATTTCCTCCCGGGCGTTGTCCTGGCCGCTGTTGGCGGCGATCACTGCGCTACTCGCCACCGCGCACAGCAAACCCAATACCCATTGGTGTGTCAGACCGTTCATACGCATACCAACCTCTCCTTGCTTATTGTTGTGGATCTTTCTCCTGCACGCTGCCGGCGGTCAGCACCTGCACGCTCAAACGCGGCGTTGCCAGGTCAAGCCCGGCTTCATCCAGGTGCCGCTTGAGCGACAGGTTGAATGCCCGCGACACTTCCCACTGCTTGATCGGCGCGGTCTTGAAGCGTGCGCGCAGGATCGCGCTGCCGGACTCGAAACTTTCCACGCCCTGGATCTCCAGCGGCGACCAGATATTGCGGCGTTGCAGCGGGTCGTTGCGCATGGCATGGCCGACCTCACGCATCAGTTTGATCGCGTCGTCGATTTCCATGTTGTAGGGGATCGCCACGCGGAAGATCGCGTAGCCGAACTCACGGGAGTAGTTCTTGATGCTCTTGATTTCGCTGAACGGGATGGTGTGCACGATGCCGTCGATATCGCGCAGGCGCACGGTACGGATAGTCAGGCCTTCCACCGTGCCGAGGTGGCCGCCCACATCCACGTAGTCGTCGATGGCCAGGGAGTCTTCGATGATGATGAACAGGCCGGTGATCAAGTCCGCCACCAGCGACTGCGCACCAAAACCGATGGCGATACCGATCACACCCGCACCGGCCAGCAGGGGCGTGACGTTCATGCCCATATTGGCCAGGGCGACGATGGCGGCGATGATGAAAATGGTCACGAACAGCACGTTGCGGATCAACGGCATCATGGTCTGCGCACGGGCGTTGGCCAGGCCTTTGCGCGAGCGCGTCAGGGCGTGGTGAATGGCCGTGTCGCTGAGGATCCAGATCAACCAGGCAAACAGCAAGGTCCCGCCAAGGCCCACCAGCTTGACGGCGATTTCATGGCCGTCGCCTTCGGCAAAGCGAATCATCGACAGGCCCCATACGCGCAAACCCAGCTCGATGAATACCAGCCACACCGCCAGGTGCACCAGGGTGTAGACGAAGCCTTTGAGGCGCTCGGAATACAGCGCGTGGCGCTTGTGCCCGCGTTGCGGCTTGAGGGCATGGCGGCGCACCAGGCCGTTGATCACCATGCACAGCACCAGCAACACCGTGCACAGCAGCGACTGGCGCAGGGCGGTGCTGGTGTCGCCGGCGGACAGGAAGGTGGCGAACAGCGAAATGCCCACCAGCAACAGCGCCGGCAGGTACCAGAAGGTGCCGATGATCGACAGAGTATCGGTGAGGGCGCGGCGGGTCAGTCGGCGCGACAGCGGCTGGTTGCGGATCAGGTGCGCAATGGGTCGGCGGAAACGCAGGATAAACACCCCGGTGGACAACGCCGCCATTACATTGGCCACGGTCGCGGCGGTGTGGGCCAGATGCTGGCCGAGCGCGGCAACCAGGCGCGGGTCGCTCAAGGCTTCACCGAAGGCGGCAAAACTGCCGATCCACCACAGCGGGCGGAACGCCTGGTGGCGCAGGATATACAAGGCGCGGTGGCGGTGCGGGCCGTCGAGCAGCGAGAAGGCAATCACACAGATAGCCGAGAAGCAGGTGCCGACCACCAGGGCATAGGCCAGCACCATGGCCAACGATTTACCCAGGGATGAGGGCAGGGCGTAGCTCAGGTACACCGTGATCACCAGGGCGATCAGCCAGGGGCCCAGCTTGCGCAGGGCGAAGCGCAGCATGTCCCAGGTGCGCGGATGCTGCGGCAACTCTTCGGGCAGGCCGAAGCGCTCGCGCACCCGGTGGCTGAGCCAGATCAGCGCGGCGGCCAGCAGGCTCCAAACGGCCAGAATCACAGCAAAGCCGAAGATGATCGGCAGCCATTCGCTGGCCGGCAACATCAGCGCGGCGAGTTCATCCTTGGCCAGGTCGACTTCATTGGACCAGCGCCCCAGCGGGCTGTCGGCGCCGGAAAACTGCTGCTCAAAGCCCGACAACGTACTGCCGATCAACCCGAGTACCCCGAGTTCGGCGGCGGGCTGGGCCTTTTGCGTGGCGGCGCGCAGCTTCTTCAGGTCGCTGAGCAACTGGGTGCGTTGCTGGTCGTTTTCGAGGGTCTTGATCACTTCGTCCAGCGACTGCCCCAGGGGCACTTCGGCCTGGGGTTGGGTCTTGCTGGAACCGCCCAGCATCCCCGGCAAGCCTACGGCTTGGGCGGACGTTAGCGGCAGCAGCGTGAGCAGGGCGATCAGCAGGTAGCAGGGCAGGGCAAACAGACGGGAGAACACGAGGCGGTCAACCTTGAAAACGACGAATTGACCGAGTGTACGAGGCCGCTATGCCCAATGCGAGCGCATTTGTCACTGCGCCAGTTTGGCGAGGATCTTGTAGAGCACGGTGCCGAGGATCAACAGCATGCCGATCCACATGCCAAACACGCCCAGAGGCTTGTCGCGAAAGTTGAAGCCGACCGCGAGCATGATCATGCCGATCAGGATGGGGATCAGCATGGCGTGGAACGAGGACATTGAGATCATGGCGGGGGCGGCCTTGTCGGATTGGAAGTTCTGACAAGTCTAGGCCGGATTGTAAAAGTTGCAGATGATTCAGGTCAGGTGTACTCAGCGTTAAATGTGGGAGCGGGCTTGCTCGCGAATGCGGTGTGCCAGTCACTGAATCTGTTGGCTGATGTACCGCATTCGCGAGCAAGCCCGCTCCCACAGTGCGCTATCAGGGCAAATCGCGGCTGGCGTAGAACGCTCCCAGCACCTTGACCAGATGCGCCAGGTCATGGCTGCCGCACAGCTCGCGGATCGAGTGCATGGCAAAGGTCGGCAAGCCGATGTCCACCGTGCGCACGCCCAGGTGGCTGGCGGTGATGGGGCCGATGGTCGAGCCGCAGCCCATGTCACTGCGCACCACGAAGCTTTGCACCGGCACTTCTTGGGCCATGCACAGGTGGCGGAAGAACCCGGCGGTTTCGCTGTTAGTGGCGTAGCGCTGGTTGCTGTTGACCTTGATCACCGGGCCGGCGTTGAGTTTCGGGCCGTGGTTGGCGTCGTGTTTCTCGGCGTAATTAGGATGCACGCCGTGGGCGTTGTCTGCCGACACCAGCAGGGATTTCTGAATGGTGCGTACGAATTCTTCACCTTCGGGCAACAGGCGACGCAGGGTCTGTTCCAGCATCGGGCCATCGGCACCGCAGGCCGAGCAGGAACCGACTTCTTCGTGGTCGTTGCACACCAGCACGCAGGTTTCATCGGTGTCGCTGGTGAGCAAAGCCTGCAAACCGGCGTAGCACGACAGCAGGTTGTCCAGGCGCGCGCCGGCGATGAAGTCGCCATTGAGGCCGATCACGGCAGCATTCTGGGTATCGTAGAAACTCAGCTCGTAGTCGAGCACCACATCGGCATTCAACCCATGCTCGCGGGCCAACTGTTCGGTGAGCACGGCGCGAAAGTCCACGCGCTCGTCACCGGCAAACTGCGCGAGGATCGGCGGCAGCTCGGTCTGGGCATTGATCGCCCAGCCTTGGTTGGCTTCACGGTTGAGGTGAATGGCCAGGTTGGGAATGATGGCGATCGGCAGCTTGAAGTCGATCAGTTGGCTCTCGACCTTGCCATCGCGGCGGAAGGTGACACGCCCGGCCAGGGACAGGTCGCGGTCGAACCAGGGCGCCAGCAGCGCGCCGCCGTAAACTTCCACGCCCAGTTGCCAGAAGCCCTGGCGTTGCAGCTCCGGCTGGGGCTTGACCCGCAGGCATGGGCTGTCGGTGTGGGCGCCGACCATGCGGATACCGTCTTGCAGCGGCGATTGGCGGCCGAGCTTGAAGGCGATGATCGAGGAGTCGTTGCGGGTCACGTAGTAGCGCCCGTTGGCCTCGGTGGCCCAGGTGTCGCGCTCGTCGAGACGCTGGTAACCGGCCGCTTCCAGGCGCTGGGCCAGGGCGGCAGTGGCATGAAAAGGAGTAGGGGAGGCCTTGAGGAAGTCGATCAGGCCTTGATTCAACGCTTCGCGCATAAATAGCTCCAGACAGCAATGCGCGGAGTTTACCGTATTGGCCCCGCCGATTCATTGTAGGAGCGAGCTTGCTCGCGAAAAACTCAATGGCACCGCAGTCATTCGGGTTGTACGCGGTGTTCTTAGGTTCTTCGCGAGCAAGCTCGCTCCTACAGGTAAGCGTCTGTGCCTTCAAAAAGGTGCTGGGCACTCGAAGCGCAGGCGCTCGCCGCTTTGCGGATGGGTGAAGCTGAGCATGCTTGCATGCAGGCACAGGCGTGGCCAGGCGGCCAGGGCTTGTTCATGGGCATACAAACCATCACCCAGCAACGGATGCCCGATGGACAGCATATGCACGCGCAACTGGTGCGAGCGCCCGGTGATCGGTGTCAGTTCCACGCGGCACCAGTCGCCGCAACGCTCCAGCACTTTCCAGAAGGTCAGTGCATGTTTGCCGAACTCATGGTCGACCACATGGCGGGGCTTGGTCGGCGGGTCGTAGCGCAGGGGCAGGTCGATGCTGCCGCTGTCCAGTGCCGGTTGGCCCCAGGCCAGGGCGGTGTAGGCCTTTTCTGTTTCGCGGTCGTGAAACTGGCGGGACAGCTCGCGGTGGCTATCCGCGTCCCGGGCCAACAGGATGATCCCTGAGGTTTCCCAGTCCAGGCGATGGACGATACGGGCTTCGGGGTAGCCGTTTTCCTGCAGGCGGGTGATCAGGCAGTCCTTGTTGTCATCGGCGCGGCCAGGCACCGAGAGCAGCAGGGTGGGCTTGTTCACCACCAGGACAGCGTCGTCCTGATGCAGGATATGGATATTGGACAGCGGCATTAAACAGCCTCGTAACAAACGCCAACGGCGGCTCCGCTGACTGCCCCCTCACCCTGTAGGAGCGAGCTTGCTCGCGAAGAACCTCAGAGCACCGCGTTTCACCTGAATGAACGCGGTGCCGTTGAGTTCTTCGCGAGCAAGCTCGCTCCTACAACAGCAGTACAGGGGCCAGGTAGCAGAGCCGCCGTGGCGACCGCCCGTTCGATCAACGATCGGGCAGGGTGATATTGAGTTCCAGAATCGAGCAGCTGCCGTCATTTTCCAGGGCGACATGCACGTCATCGTTGCCGATATTGACGTACTTGCGGATCACCTCGACCAGTTCCTTCTGCAAGGCTGGCAGGTAGTCCGGGGTGCTGCGTTGGCCGCGTTCGTGCGCCACGATGATCTGTAGACGCTCTTTCGCGACCGATGCGGTACTGGGTTTTTTGTTGGCGCGAAAGAAGTCGAGAAATTTCATTGTTTAGTTGCCTCCAAAGATACGCTCGAAGAATCCCTTCTTCTTGACATCGAGGAAGCGGTGTTCCACGGTCTTGCCCAGCAAGCGATCCACGGCATCGCTGTACGCCTGGCCGGCGTCGCTCTGGTCGTCGAGAATCACCGGTACGCCCTGGTTGGATGCCTTGAGCACGGCCTGGGATTCTGGAATCACGCCCAGCAGGGTCACGGCGAGGATTTCCTTCACGTCTTCAACACCGAGCATTTCGCCGTTGTTGACGCGCTCCGGGTTGTAGCGGGTGAGCAGCAGGTGTTCCTTGATCGGGTCCTGGCCTTCTTCGGCGCGCTTGGACTTGCTGGCCAACAGGCCCAGCATGCGGTCCGAGTCACGTACCGAGGACACTTCCGGGTTGGTCACCACGATGGCTTCGTCGGCGAAGTACATCGCCAGGTGAGCACCGGTTTCGATACCGGCCGGCGAATCGCATACTACGTATTCGAAGGTTTCCTTGAGCTCGGCCAGGACTTTGCCCACGCCTTCTTTGGTCAGCGCGTCTTTGTCACGGGTCTGGCTGGCGGCCAGCACGTACAGGTTCTCAAGGCGCTTGTCCTTGATCAGGGCCTGTTGCAGGTTGGCTTCGCCGTTCACCACGTTGACGAAGTCGTACACCACGCGGCGCTCGCAGCCCATGATCAGGTCAAGGTTACGCAGGCCGACGTCGAAGTCGACGATGACTGTCTTGTGGCCGCGCAGAGCGAGGCCGGTACCGATAGCGGCGCTGGTGGTGGTCTTACCCACACCACCCTTGCCGGATGTAACCACGAGAATCTTGGCCAAGGTGTTTCACCCCTAAGGAAAAAGGACTTTCGGTCCCTGAAAAACATCTCTTGAAACTCGCCGCAGGCGGACAGCCTTTGCAGGAAAAAGCCGGGGTTTCCATGGGAAAACACCAACTTCAAAAAAGTCCTACACAAGTCTTGCCGGTTTCGCTTTGCTATCAGAGTCTAGAGATGCTTGGAAAATGCGGCAGTATCCGTTAAAGACGGATGATGTTCAACACATCGCCCGACAGGTTGACCTGTACCGAAGCGCCCCACAGTGGATCGCGGCGCAAATCTTCGGAAACCTTGTACTGACCCGCGATGGAAACCAGCTCAGCGGTCAACTGCTGGCAAAAAATACGCGCCTTGGTATCACCCTTGATGCCGGCCAGGGCGCGTCCGCGCATCGGGCCGTATACATGGATGTTGCCATCGGCAAGAAGTTCCGCCCCCGGGCTGACCGAGGAGACCACCACAAGGTCGCCGCCCTGGGCGTAAATCTGCTGCCCGCCGCGCACCGGCGAGGTGATGATCTTGGTAGGCCTGATCGTAGGCTCGGGCGGTTTTTCCGGTTTTTTCTTTTCTTCGCCGACCGATGGTTCCAGCGCACGCTCGCGAGCGCCGGACGGTGGCAGTACTGGCAGTTCAATGGCGATGGCGGCGGCAATGTCTTCGATGCGGCTGGCGCGGATGGCCAGTGTACGCAGGCCATGGGAGCGGCATACGCGCATCAGCCCGGGCAAATCAATCACGCCCTGGCCGGCCGGCAGCTTGTCCAGGGCCAGCACCAGCGGGGCGTTGTTGAAGAAGTTCGGCGCCAGGGCGACCTTGGCGGCCAGTTGGCGGTCCAGGGCGTCGAGGTCATTGCGGGCCAGTTCCAGCACGGTAATGGCGAGCATGCTGCCTTTTAGCTGGAACACGGGATCTTGGTCTAGCGGTTCGGTTTGGCTCATGGTCGGCGAAAGCGGCTTGTCACGAAAAGTGTCGAGACTTATAACGAGAACACTCACCCGCCGCAAGCCGAGTCGAACCGTTGTAGAATGCGCGGCCCTTGTCTTTACCGGAATCTGTAATGGATCGCCCGCGTTTTCGAGCTGTATTTCTTCACCCGCGTTTTTGGCTGTTATGGCTGGGGCTCGGCCTGCTGTGGCTGGTCACTCAATTGCCGTATCGGGCGCTGTTGACCATTGGTCGCCTGCTGGGCGCGGGCATGTACCGCGTGGCCGGTGATCGTCGCCGTATCGCGGCGCGCAACCTCGAGCTGTGCTTCCCGGAAAAATCCGCCAAGGAACGCAAACGCCTGCTCAAGGAAAACTTCGCTTCCACCGGCATCGCCTTCTTTGAAATGGCCATGAGCTGGTGGTGGCCCAAGCCGCGCCTGGCGCGCCTGGCCCATGTCGAAGGGCTGCAGCACCTCACGCAGGCGCAGTTGGAAGGCAAGGGCGTGATCCTCATGGCGCTGCACTTCACCACCCTGGAAATCGGCGCGGCGCTGCTGGGGCAAAAGCACACCATTGACGGCATGTACCGCGAACACGGCAACCCGTTGTTCGACTTTATCCAGCGCCGTGGCCGCGAACGCCACAACCTCGATTCCCTGGCCGTGGAGCGTGACGACGTGCGCGGCATGCTCAAGCTGCTGCGCGCCGGCCGGGCCATCTGGTACGCGCCAGACCAGGACTATGGCGCCAAGCAAAGCATCTTCGTGCCGCTGTTCGGCATCCAGGCCGCCACCGTCACCGCCACCAGCAAGTTCGCCCGCCTGGGCAAGGCGCTGGTGGTGCCGTTTACCCAGGAGCGCCTGGCTGACGGCAGCGGTTACCGCCTGGTGATCCATGCGCCGCTGACCGACTTCCCGGGTGAAACCGACGAGGTCGACTGCCTGCGCATCAACCAGTGGGTGGAAGCCTCGGTGCGCGAATGCCCCGAGCAATACCTGTGGACGCACCGCCGGTTCAAGAGCCGGCCAGCGGGTGAGCCCAAGTTGTACGAAAAGCGCCGTCGATAACCCCAACCCCTTCTCACATGGAGTGACGCAATGCGCCCAGCGGAACCGGTCACAGGCCTGATTCTTTCCGGCGGCGGGGCGCGCGCGGCGTATCAGGTGGGGGTGTTGGCGGCGATTGCCGAGTTGCTGCCTGCGGGGGCAGCGAATCCTTTTCCGGTGATCGTCGGCACCTCCGCTGGCGCGATCAATGCGGTGAGCCTGGCCAGTGGCGCCAGCGATTTTTCCGCGGCCATCCAACGGCTGACGGCCTTCTGGCAGGGCTTTCGTAGTCATCAGGTGCTGCGCAGCGACTGGCCGGGGGTGATGCGCCAGGCCAGTCGTTTCCTGATCCACAGCCTGCTGGGCCTGGGCGCCCAGGTGCCGGTGGCGTTGCTCAACAGCTCACCGCTGCGCGAGCTGTTGCAGGAGCGCTTGAACCTGGACGGCATCGACGAGGCGATCCGTCGCCAGCATTTGCAGGCGGTGGCGGTGACCGCGTTTGGCTATGAGTCCGGGCAAGCGGTGACCTTCTATCAGGGCGGCGGCACCATCGATGCCTGGTTGCGCCATCGGCGTATCGGCGTGCCCACCCAATTGACTGTGGAGCACCTGCTGGCCAGTTCGGCGATTCCGCTGCTGTTTGCCCCGGTCAAGCTTGGCCAGGAGTACTTCGGCGATGGCGCGGTGCGCCAGTCCGCCCCCATCAGCCCGGCCTTGCACCTGGGTGCCAGTCGCGTGTTGGTGGTGGGGGTGAGTGGCAACCCACGGGGCAATGAACCGTCGGTGCAACGCACCTACACCGGCCAGCAACCGACCCTGGCGCAAATTGGCGGGCACATGCTCAACAGCACGTTCATTGACAGCCTGGAAAGCGATATCGAGCTGCTGGAGCGCTTGAACCAGTTCAGCCGCGTCGTGCCTGCGGATGCGGCGGTACAGGGCCTGGCGCCGGTAGAGGTGCTGGTGATTGCCCCCAGCCAGCCCATCGATGAAATCGCCGCGCGACATCGCCAGGAATTGCCGGCGGCACTGCGTGTGTTTTTGCGAGGGCCTGGGGCGACCAAGACCAGTGGGGCGGGGGTGTTGAGTTATCTGTTGTTCGAGGCGGGGTATTGCAGCGAGTTGATCGAGCTGGGGCGCAAGGATGCGCTGGCCAAGCGCGAAGAAATCACCCGGTTCCTCGGCCTGATGCCGAACTGACTGTGGGAGCTGGCTTGCCTGCGATAGCGGTATGCCAGCCAACACTTCTGGCACAGACACACCGCGATCGCAGGCAAGCCAGCTCCCACAGGGAACCGCGATCAACCTTTAGAAGTGGTACTTGACCAGGAAGCTTGCTGTGTCCTGAGTCGTCTTGAAGGCGCCGCTGTCTTCAATCCCGTATTTGTTCTTCCAGTAGTCGTACTCAAAACCCACATACAACTGCTTATCGCCCCAATGCAGCGCCTTGCCCAAGTCGTATTTGACCTGTGGGTTGAAGTGCAGGTTGGCGTGGTAAGTGCCACGGGCGTTCTTGTCGTTGTCCACCACCCAGTCCATAAAGCCGTCGATCAACACGTCGGAATTGCCCACCGGAATCGTGTAAGACCACACCGGGGTGATCTGCCATACGCCGTCACCTGGGCGATTGCCTTCGGTCTGGCGCTGGTAGAAGTTCAACTGGAAGTAGTCGAAACCGGGGATGTTCAAATCGAATGCCGGGCCCAGCAAGTAGGACTCGTTATCGCCTTCGCCGAACTCGTAGGTGAAGGCCAGCAACACATCCTTGATTGGGCCGAATGACAAGTCCTTGTCCAGGATCTTGCCGAACGACAAGCGCGGGCTGAACTCGCCGTAGTAAGTGTTGGGCCCGACGTTGCCGTCTTCCTTGCCGTTGTAAAAGATACGGTCGAGGAAGAAGAAGTTGTCGCCATACTTCCACGCGTCGGCATGTTCGAAGGTGACGGTTTGCTGGATCTGCGGGTTGACGGTAAAGCTCTTGCCCCATAGGTAAGTCAGGCTGTTGTTTTGCCACTGCAACAAGTCACCAGCCACGGCTTGGCCACCGGCCAACAGCGATCCTGCCAGCATCAGGCCTTTGAACATAGGTTTCATTCGGTTGCTCCCGAGTTAAAGTTTTATGGTTTTTCTTCTACGCAGGCGCTCTGGTGTGGCGCCTTTTGGTTCGCTGCAAAAATCGTCTGTTCGGTCAGCTTTGATGCTTTTAGCAAGAGCTGCGCCAAGGTGTTCAAAAAGCCAAAAAATCCCCGTCGGCTGCAGCGAATGCAGTCGAATTCAGGGGACTTTTGCGCACTTTGGCAGCAAACATCAGGCCGGGATAAGTTGGCCTTGAGGTCAGCTTTTACATTCGCTGTTTTTTTTTGAGTCGATTCGAGCGGGCGCGGAGAATACTGGCTCCCAGGCCTGGGCTCAAGTGCGCTGTAACAGAGCGCGAGGGGCAAGAATGGGGCGCGGCGTATGGCCGGCCCCACGTCAAGGCTGTGCATGTGGGTGTTCCCTGTTTGTTGTTATTTTTGTACTAACAAAGGAATCAATGCGTATGGGCGACTTCGGGGCGCTCAGCGCCACCAAGGATGTTGAACAGAATGTTCAGCGACAACGCGCTGAGGGTCGCCATGGCGATGCCGCTGTGGGTAATCGGGCTCATCCACAACGGCAGATGTGCGAAGAACTCCGGGCGCACCACGGGGATCAGTCCCATGCCGATGCTCACCGCCACCAGCAACTGGTTACGCCGATCAGCGATGTCGGCTTCCTGCAGGATCTTGATCCCGGTCGCCGCCACCATCCCGAACATCGCAATCGCCGCGCCGCCGAGCACTGCGGGCGGAATCGACGCCACCAGATAGGCCGCCTTGGGCAACAGGCTCAGCACGATCAAGAATGCCCCGGCCATCAGCGTGACCGAGCGGCAGCGCACGCCGGTCATCTGCACCAGGCCGATATTCTGCGCGAAGGAGGAGTGGGTAAAGGTGTTGAAGAAGCCGGCAAAGAACGACGCGCCGGCATCACACAGCAGGCCGCGCCGCAGCATCTTCGGCGTGACCTCCTGGCCAGTGATCTTGCCCAGAGCGAGGAACATGCCGGTGGACTCGACAAAAATGATCACCACCACCAGGCACATCGACAGGATCGGCGCCAACTCGAACTTGGGCATGCCAAAGTGCAACGGCGTCACCACCTGCACCCACGGCGCCTGGGCCAGGCCGCTGAGGTCGACCATGCCGATCACACCACACAGCGCGTAACCCAGGCCCATGCCGATCAGCACCGAGATGTTCACCCAGAAGCCGCGCATGAAGCGGTTGATCAGCAAGATCGTGGCCAGTACCAGGGCGGCAATCGCCAGGTAGACCGGCGAGCCAAACGTGGCGGCGGCGCTGCCTCCGCCGGCCCAGTTCACGGCCACGGGAAACAGCGAAAGGCCGATGGCCGTGATCACCGTACCGGTCACCAGCGGTGGGAAAAAGCGCACCACCTTGGACATGAACGGCGCGATCAGCATGCCGAAGAACCCGGCGGCGATGGTCGCGCCGAAGATGCCCTGCAAACCGATACCGGGCATGCCGGCCATGGCGACCATGCTGCCCACGGCGGCAAAACTGGCGCCCATCATCACCGGCATGCGGATCCCCATCGGGCCGATACCGAACGACTGCACCATGGTGGCAATACCGGCTACGAGTAGGTCGGCGTTGATCAGAAAGGCGATTTCTTCACGGCTCAGGCCGGCGGCCTGGCCAATGATCAGAGGCACGGCGACGGCACCGCCGTACATCAGCAAGACGTGTTGCAGGCCTACCAGAATCAATTGCAAGAGGGGCAGCCGCACCATGGCGGGCGCGGCAGGAGTCTGCGTTTCTAACTGGGACATGCAACACCTCGAATCTTTTTATTTTTGTGTTGTTTGGCATTCAATTGCCATTTGGAACGCGATTTCAAATCACCGCGTATCCCCTGTGGGAGCGGGCTTGCTCGCGAAAGCGCCGGTTCAGTCACCTTAAGGGTTGAATGACACACCGCATTCGCGAGCAAGCCCGCTCCCACATTTGGATCTGCGTCAGACTGTCAGTTGGTGCGCGCCCCCTGGTTGATCCAGGTGCCAATCAAATCCCGCTCCTGCTGGGTCATCTGGGTAATGTTGCCCAGTGGCATGATCTGGCTGGCCACGGCCTGCGCTTGAATGCGCGCGGCTTGCTGCTGGATCTGCGCCGGTGTGTCGAACATCACCCCAGCCGGAGCGGTGCTGAATAGCGGGCTGGTGGGCTTGGCCGAGTGGCACACGGTGCAGCGTTGCTCGATCACGTGGTGCACCTGGCCGAAGTCCGTGGTGGCCTGGGCCGGTGCCGGTTCAGCGGCGGGTGCGGCAGGCGCGGCCGGTTTCAAGCCACCGCCCAAGGCGGTTTCCGGCAGGGGTTGGTACTCGATGGCAGCCGGTGCCTTGGCAATCGGCTCAGCGGGCTTGGGCCCGGTCACGTAGGCCAGGCTGATCATCGCCAAGGCGCCCACGGGCAAGGTCCACGCATACTTCTGGCTGTCATGCCGGGTGTTGAAGTAGTGGCGCACCAACACCGCCGCCACCGCGATCCCGGCCAGGATCAGCCAGTTGTATTGGCTGCCATAGGTGCTCGGGAAGTGGTTGCTGATCATGATGAACAGCACTGGCAAGGTGAAGTAGTTGTTGTGGCGTGAACGCAGCAGGCCCTTGGCCGGCAGCGCCGGGTCGGGCGTGCGGTTCTCGGCGATGGCCGCCACCAGCGCACGTTGGGCCGGCATGATGATGCGGAACACGTTACCGACCATGATCGTGCCGATCACCGCACCCACGTGTAGGTAGGCACCGCGGCCGCTGAACACCTTGCTGAAGCCGTAGGCCGCTGCAATCAACAGCACGAACAGGATCAAACCGAGCAGGGCAGGGCGTTTGCCCAGGGCCGAGTCGCACAGGAAGGAGTAGATGAACCAGCCGGCGAACAGTGAGCCGATGCCCAGCAATACGCCTTCGGTGCCGCTGAGGCTGCTGCCGGGGGCGAGCAGGTACAGCGTGGGGTTGAGGTAGAACACCACGCACAGCAGCGCGACGCCCGACATCCAGGTGAAATAGGCTTCCCATTTGAACCAGTGCAGGTTGTCCGGCATGGTCGGTGGGGCCAGTTTGTATTTTTCCAGGTGGTAGATACCGCCACCGTGGATCGCCCACAAGTCGCCGGCCAGGCCGTTCTTGGGGTTGACGCGATTAAGGTTGTTTTCCAGCCAGACGAAGTAGAAAGAAGCGCCGATCCAGGCGACGCCAGTGATCATGTGAACCCAGCGCACGCTCAGGTTCAGCCATTCCAACAGATGTGCTTCCACAGTCTTTACCTCTCGCCTGTCACCCTTGTTGTCGGGTGATCAGACCTTCTCTTATTGGTGGGGGGCGAGGATCAACCGCTCATCCTCTTTGAAAAAATGCTCATCGCAGTTATTGCCTGTGCCACTGCGATCAACCACCAGGAAGTCATCCCGCTTTTCGATCGTCAGCACCGGGTGGTGCCAGACGCCGCGATGGTAATTAATGCCCTGCCTGCCGTTGGTGACGAAGGCACGGACCAAGCCCGATACAGGTTCATCGCCAAGTGGCGCGACCACGATCAGAAAGGGGTTGCCGAGCAGCGGGATGAAAGCCTGGCTGCCCAGCGGGTGTCTCTCCAGCATGCACACAGTCAGCGGCATGTCCTGCGCATCGGCGCGGAAGATGCTGATGATGGCGTGGTCTTCCGGCTTCGCGGTTTCGACCGTGGCCAGTTTGTGAAAGCGCATGGTCGACCCGTTGTTGATCATGAAGTGGTCGCTGCCGTCGGTTTCGATAACGTCTCCGAAGGGGGCGAAGGCTTCTTTGGTCAAAGGTTCGATCATCAGTGTGCGCATGGCTGTCTTCTTGTCTTGTCTATAGATCGTTCCCACGCTCTGCGTGGGAACGCTGCCCTGGACGCTCTGCGTCCGCTGTGTGACGCGGAGCGTCACGGGGTGCATCCCCACGCAGAGCGTGGGGACGATCGGGTGTTATTTCGACACTTTGCCCAGGACACGCAGGCGACTCACACCACCATCCGGGAACACGTTCAAGCGGATGTGGGTAATCGGCCCCAGCGCCTTGATCTGCTCGGCGAAGGTGTGTTCGGCGTGCATTTCCAGCTTCTGTGCCGGCAGCAGTTCGCGCCAGAACAGCGATTGGGTTTCGATCTGGCTGTCGGTGCCGCCTTTCACAAAGGCGCCCTGGATCGAGCAGGTGTCCGGGTAGTTGCCCTTGAAGTGCAGGGTGTCGACCACGATTTTCTCGATCTCGCCCGGGTGGCCCAGAGCTACGATCACCCAGTCATTGCCTGGCGTGCGACGACGCGCGGTTTCCCAGCCGTCGCCCATGTTGATGCCACGGCCCGGGTTGAGGATGTTGCTCATGCGGCCGAAGTGTTCGTCGGAGCAGGCCAGGGCACGGCCCCCATTGAGCGCGGCGGCCAGGTCGACCTGTTCGTTGTCGCCCACCGAAGACCAGTCGCGGAACGGCACACCGTACACCCGCAGACGCGCTACGCCGCCATCCGGGTAGATGTTGAAGCGCAGGTGGCTGAACGCCTGGTCATTGTTGATCTCGTGGTAGTGATGGCTGTTGCCTTGCAGCTCGACGGCCGACAGCACTTCCACCCACTGGGTGTTGGCATCCGGCTCGCCCGAGGCCAGGAAGCAGGCTTCCAGGGAGGCCGACGGCGGGAAGTTGCCGGTGAAGAATGAAGTGTCGATGTCCACGCCTTTGATCGAGCCCGGTACGCCCAGGCGAATCACCGCGCTGTCGTAGCCTTCGAAGCGCTTGCGGCGTGATTCCCAGCCGTCCATCCACTTGCCGTTGTCATCGAAAACGCCCTCCTTCCACACGGCCGGGGTCGGCTGGAACAGGCGGTTGGCGTCAGCGAACCAGTCATCGGTCACCGAGATGATCTTGGTGCCCAGGCGGGCGTCGGCCAGGTTGACGAACTTTTCGAAAGGTACGGCGTAAGCTTTCATTCTTCTTGTCTGCCTTAGATAGAGTGGCTGGGGATGGACTGCTAGAGGGTCAGTAAACGGAACAACGCGATCTTGTTGATCTCGTCCAGCGCGCACTTGAACTCAGCGTCTGCCGAGTTGTGGATGCGCGTTTCGAACGCGGCGAGGATCTGGTGCCGGTTGCTGCCTTTTACCGCCATGATGAAGGGAAACTTGAACTTGGCTTTGTAGGCCTCATTCAGCTCGGTGAAGCGAGAAAACTCTTCGGCCGTGCATTGGTGAATACCCGCGCCCGCTTGTTCATCGGTGCTGGCTTGGGTCAGTTGGCCCTGGACGGCCGCACGGCCTGCCAGGTCCGGGTGAGCATTGATCAGCGCCAGTTGCGAGGCGTGATCAGCGCTCAACAGGATATCGCTCATGCGCTGGTGCAGGGTTTCGATCTGGTCGATCGATGCGTCCTGGCCCAGGTCGAAGGCCTTTTCGGCCACCCATGGCGAGTGTTCGTAGATATCGGCGAAGGCCTGGACGAAGGCGTCGCGGCTCAAGGTCGAAGGTTTCAGGGTTTGGAACGCAGTCATTTCGCCGCTCCCGGGAAAGGGTGGGTTTGGTGCCAGTGACGGGCGATGTCCACGCGGCGGGTGAACCACACCTGGTCATGGCCTTTGACGTATTCAATGAAGCGCTTGAGCGAGGCCAGGCGTGCCGGGCGGCCGATCAGGCGGCAATGCAAGCCGATGGACAGCATCTTCGGCGCCTCGGCACCTTCGGCATACAGCACGTCGAAGGCGTCCTTGAGGTACTCGAAAAAGTCGTCGCCCTTATTGAAGCCCTGCACCTGGGTGAAGCGCATGTCGTTGGTGTCCAGGGTGTAGGGGATCACCAAATGCGGCTTGCCGTTGGGGGTGTTGGGTTCCCAGTAGGGCAGGTCGTCGTCGTAGGTGTCGCAGTCGTACAGGAAGCCACCTTCCTCCATCACCAAACGGCGGGTGTTGGGGCCGGTGCGGCCGGTGTACCAGCCCAGTGGGCGTTCGCCGGTGAGTTCGGTGAGGATGCGAATGGCTTCGAGCATGTGCTCGCGCTCCTGGGCCTCGTCCATGTACTGGTAGTCGATCCAGCGGTAGCCGTGGCTGCAGATCTCATGGCCGGCCTCGACCATGGCGCGGATCACATCCGGATGACGCTGGGCGGCCATGGCCACGGCGAAGATGGTCAGCGGGATGTCGAATTCTTTGAACAGCTTGAGGATGCGCCACACGCCGGCACGGCTGCCGTACTCGTACAGCGACTCCATGCTCATGTTGCGCTCGCCTTGCAGCGGCTGGGCCGAGACCATTTCCGAGAGGAAGGCTTCTGACTCTTTGTCACCGTGCAGAATGTTGCGCTCGCCGCCTTCTTCGTAGTTGAGTACGAACGACAACGCAATGCGTGCCTTGCCCGGCCAGTGGGGGTGAGGAGGGTTACTGCCGTAACCGATCAGGTCGCGTGGGTAGTCAGCGCTCACTGCAGTCTTCCTTCTTGTTCGTGGTAGCAAATGTGTGGCGGCCGGGCAGTGGAATGACTGAGTGGCGTCACAGCGATAAGTGATTGTATACAACTTATCGCGAACTTTGTAAGCCTGCATTTCTGCATTTTTTCTGAACGGGCTCTCTACGGGTCTCTGCAAGAAACTTGCCTAAGTGGTCAGGTTAAGATCAAAAAGCCCACTGTAGGAGCGAGCTTGCTCGCGAATAACCTGAGGGCGCCACTTTTCATCCTGAGAGCCCGCGTTATCGTTGGCGTTTTTCGCGAGCAAGCTCGCTCCTACGGGGGGTTGAAGCGCTGTGAAATTTATTGTGTACAATTTTCTTTGAAAATGTCTTAATCAGCCATCGCCGGCTTTTTCACTGCCCTGAAAGAGTGCGGGTTTTTCTATGACTGACTTCGGGAGGCGCATAAAAGCCATGGGACGTTTGACCACACACGTTTTGGACGCCGCGCACGGCTGCCCCGGCAGCGCCATCAAGGTTGAGCTGTACCGCGTCGAAGGCGCGCAGCTGGAACTGGTTGCCACCGCCACCACCAACAGCGATGGCCGTTGCGACGCGCCGCTGCTGCAAGGCGACGACTACCGCAGCGGCGTGTACCAACTGCAGTTCAGCGCCGGTGATTACTACCGTGCCCGTGGCGTGCAGTTGCCCGAGCCGGCTTTTCTGGACGTGGTGGTACTGCGCTTTGGCATCAGTGCCGAACAGGACCATTACCATGTGCCTTTGCTGATTTCGCCTTACAGCTACTCCACCTATCGCGGTAGCTGAGTCGTCACCTCGCTTCACACCCCCAAATGCTCTTCGTTGGTTTCGCCCGCGCACACTGCGGGCTTTTTTTTGCCCGTGGCTTGTGAATTGGCCGCTCAAGTATGTAACGCACCCTGGGCGGCAGCGGTGCCTAGTCTCGGCTTTTCTGAACGGAATAGTCGCTATGAGCACCGACACCACGGCCTGGGCCGACAAGCTTGATTTCGATGACCCACACACCTCTTCCCTGGAGCGTGACGAGGCCATTCGCGTGTTGCTGACCCGTCGGCTCAATGCGGTCGCGCACCCCAGCCACGAAATCAACCAGATCCACCAGGCTCAGGTCAGGGGACGCGAATCGGCCAAAGCCCTCAGCGGCCTGATTGGACGCGCACCGAGGATACTGGGGGTCATTCGTGGCGCATTGCGCGAAGCCTTCTCCCTCGACCCTGACACCTTACTGTTCACCGAACCTCTGCCCCCGGCTCCCGCGCGCAAGGTCAACAGCTTGACCGAGCGGGCCCTGGCGTTGCTGATCCAGCCCAATGTACCGCTCAATATCAACCAGTTCACCTCATTGAGCCTCAAGGATGATCCGACCAAGCGTCTAACGTTTACCGCCAGGGAAGCATTGGTTCGGGTCAAGGACTTGGCGCTGCTCGCTCGGTTCGAGCGCGCGGTAGCCGAGTATTGGCAGCAGTTGGCCCACGGTTCCTGGCTGACACGTCGAGAGCGCTGGGTGCAATTGCGCACATCGTTGTTCGCCGAAAATGCGTTTTTGGCCCATCGCACGTCTCAACTGACGGACAGTGGCTATGACATGCTAAGCAAACTGCTGCAAATACCTGACGCCGGCTTGCGTCAGAAGGCCGGCGGCGAATGGGCTGCGATTCAGGTGAGCCACATCATGTGGCCTGGGACTAATCGGGCCATGGTGGCCATCCCAGGGGCTCTGCATATTTATCGTGATGGCGTCGTCGGGGGGACGCCCCAGGTTATTTATCTGCCCGGTCTGTTCCGCGAATTCTATGAGTTCGACTCCTTTAACCAGATGCAGTGTGATTTGCCGCTATTGGTCAACGGCCCCTTGAGCAGCGCTTTATGGCAATGCCTGCCGCTGCGTCGTAGGCATGAGGCGTGTAACACCATAGGCGCAACGCCCATGACATTCGTCCGGCAACATGGGGACGCGTTGCAAAACAGTGCGCGCGAATTGCTGGACGGGCAATGGGATAATGAGCTGGCGTGTGCGTTATCGATCAATCATGGGGTGATGGGCATTCAGGACGCGGGACAGCCAGCTATCGCCGGTATCCAACGCTTTCTCAGGTTTATCCAAAAAGGGCGCCAGCGTGTGGTGGCGTTCACTCGGTTGGGCCGCACCCTGGATGCCTTGTTGGAGTGGGATTACAAGCGCCGCAGTGACGAAATTGTACTTGGGCGCCTGACGCCGGACCTCGCGTTCAAAACCCAGCAAGCACAGCTCAAGCGTTACGAAAAAAAACTGATGGGCTTGCTGGACGCCAAGGATGTGGGCAGCCCCAGCGCGGACTACCAGGAATTTTTGCGCCTTGAACGCCAATGGCAGGACCAGGTTGCGGTGGCGCGCAAGTGGGCGCAAAGCCCGCTTGAACGCGTGTTTCAGAGTGATTACTGGCTGGAGAAACCCGAGGGCTCACGCACACGTGGTTCGTTGGTAATGCAAGCACAGCGTGACGCCCTGCTTGGGGAGGCGCAGATGCAACACCGCTTGGGCCTGATGAGTCGCGCCCATCTGGAGTGTCTGGATGCTGTGTTGAATGAAGCATGGGTACCCGGGGCCAAGTCCACGGACAGCTGTGTACTGCAAGTATCCGTGGGTGGCAAGGCAACCAAATTGTACCCATTGCTGGGCGCAGTAGTGGTAACCACCCAAGCGGCTCGGACTCAGCCGGGGGCCCTGTATCCCGTAGTGTTATATGTGATGGGCCAGCACGGCGGGCTGGTGACGTTCGATAGCTTGAACGCCTTTGTCGCGGGCCTGCAAGCCAGCCTGAAAAGCCGCGATGGCTCGGTGTTATGGCGCTGCATCGAGCGTCACCGGCGCGAGGCGGTGCGCACGTCGATCGGTTTGCTGCCGCAGACGGCTGCACTGGTGGTGAGCTACACCGCGATCGAGCGTTACATGTTCAAAGACCTGTTCATGAAACTGACGGTACACCATATCGCGCTGAACAAGCGTATTGACAAGGGTAAGAGACTGTTCAGCGAAGTGAGTGATCCGCAGCTTAGCCGGATGTTGCTGGCTCGGGAGCTGTTCGAGTGTCTGCAAGTACCTGACAATGATGCTCGAACACTGGCCTTGGCCAACATCGACTTGTTGCAGGCGGCAGCCACTCAGGCCAAAAAACTCCCTTCTTGGCTCGGCATCGCATCGCCCGCTGAGCGCAAACACTATAAGCGTTTGTTACGCCGCTATCTGGTCAGCATTTTTGCACTGGAAACCAAGCTCTGGCAGGACTTGCCTGACTTGGAGCCCTTTGCTCGCAAAGCCCTGATTGCCAAATTGACCGAGGACGGTTTCTACCCGCAATTGGATATCGATACCCCCCTGTTCGACATGCCCGATGATGTCAGCACTCACTACGAGGGCTGGACGAGCCAGGGGGCGTTGGGTGATCGTCAGATTAAAACGGTGGTCAGTAAGGAACGTACCACCTTCAGCATGCTGCAATTGGCGTTGCACAACCTCGACCCTGAAGCGCCTTGGACCCGCTGGCGCTTGAACCGGGCGCGCTGGCTGGAACCCGCCTGGAAAGAACGCTTGAGTGTGAGCTACCTGATCAAAACGATCGCATCCCTGAATGTGGGGGGCGAATACGACAAGCAGATACGTAGCGCTTTTTATCCGAGCCCTGGCTCGTCCTTCGGGTTGTCTCAGGCGCTGATTGATCGAGGCTTTAAACAGCGCGCCGAGATGCAGTTGTACTCGGCGGTACGACAAGGCTTGAAGGATTGGGGTCAGCGTCTGTTTACCTTCGCCATGGCCGCGCGCAAGGCGGGCGATTTGAAAAACGACGAGTTTGACGTGCAACTGGCTGTCCTGCGCCTGGTGGGCGTTACGCTGGAATATGATCGCCACATCGCCGGGGTACTGGTGATTCATGACAAGCCCACGGGGAAATGCGTGGTGTACTGGCCCACGGCAGTGGCAAGTCGGGTGCTGGTCGGGTACCCCAGTTTGGCCGAGGCCGAGCAAGCCCTGAATCGGTTGGGCGCATTACCTGCCAACCTGAAAGAGTTGGCGCGCCTGGTGGCTCCCGGCTGGGAGCATCAGGCGGTGCAAGATTATCCCGGCGAAAGCCTCCAGGTAGAGCCCAGGCTGCCTGACTCGGCCCAGCATCGTCTCACCGGCGGGGTCGACCTGATCGCTGTTCTCGTTGAGTTTTTCCTGCTCAAGCATAAAGACCCGGCTGCCGGGCTTGAAGCTGTCGAAGCGCAAATCGAGGAGCAGATTGCGCTGCAACCAGAAAGTTGGTTGGAGGTTGTGACCACCTCCCATTCCAATCCCACGGCGCTGCTGGCCCATGCCCGGGTGTTCGAGCTGCAACGACGTACGCAGGCTCGGTCCAATTCCTCCCAGGCACTGGGGGAGTACCGTGAGCGACGCCTGAGAGAACAGTTCGAGGCCACGATTCGTGGGTTACTGGCATTTATTCCAGTGCTAGGGGTGGGCATCAGCTTGTATGAGATGCTGCTGGCGGCGCGGCGCTATCATTTGAGCGGTTCTGGTCATGACGCGGTAGATGTGGTGGCTTTGACGCTCTTTGCATTTATTGATGTGCTGTCTACCTTTGCCCCAGGCCCCAAGGGTGCTCGCGTCGCACGGGGCGCTCTGCCTCGCTATAAAGGCAACACACTCGCTCTCACAGGCCTGAAGGCGCCGTCGACCAAGCCGACTCATCTGCTTGCGCGCTTCAAATCAACCGACGTATTGGAAGGCGCCGTTGAGTTGAAGGGGCCAGCAAGCAAGACTCAGTACGTGAAGAATGGCCAGCAGTTGCTTGCCGAGGGGGGCGAGCTCTACACGGTGTATCAGCGCAAGGCCGAATCAGTCGTGCGCTTTAAAGAATCGCAAAATGAACTGGTATTGAATATCCATCAGCCCCCAGAGTGGTTACTGGGGGCCGATACGCCTCAACCGGTGGCGGGAAGCAGTTCGGCGGCCCGTCAGCCGTGGCCTGCGGCCGTGCCGACCTGGCGGCCATCCACTGCACGCGGGGTGACTGAAAGCGCCATTCTTCAGTCGTCTGCAATGGGGGACCATTGGTTCAGTTGGCGTATTTCACCTGGGTTGGATGCCGATTTTGCTTCTGCCGCTCCTGGGGTTTTTTACATCGGGAAGGATGCCCGCAGGGGGCCGCACCACGTTCTCAGGGTGGCTCCTGTTTATACCAACATAAGGGACCCTTCGAACGTTTATTACAGGTTGCTGCCCCAAGGTGATCAGGCGCCGTTGACGGGTATCGTGTTTATCACCAGGGACTGGACGCCGGTTTCAGCCGCACGGGTTGATATTGGGCGTTGGACAGCCACTGAACTCGCGGAACAACCCCTTCCGGCGTCATATAACACCCTGACGAACCAATGGCGGTTCCATGCGCGCTTGTTTGACAGGCCGCTGCAGCAGTATATCGGTACGGCATTCCCTACCATGACCGTCAATAGCCAAAGGTTCGCCGCCGAAAGGCTGATTGAGTTGTCAGGCTCTACGCGCCAGGTAACGGCCACTCACTTACTTAATGTGCGTTCGACGCTCGATACGTGGTTAACCCCGACCCAGGGGAACATTGGCCAGACAGATGATTTATTGCGAATGTTGCGGCCCACTGATAAGCCGTACACCAGGGTACACATCGGTTACGAAGACCAGGCGCCTGGTTTCACCCGCGTTGACTTTAACGTGGCGGGATTAGACCCATCGCTTTTATTCGGTGGCCGGTCGGTCGCGGTTGAGCGAAGCACTGCCCAACGCGCGGCGATCAAGAGCGTATTGGAGCAGCAGGGTTTCAATGTCCGCGAAGTAAAAGTGAAGCACGGTAGGGCAATGGATGATCTGATCGCGACTCACCCCAACTCAAACCAGCTGTACTACGTGTCACCCAGCTGGGTGGAGGAGGGCAGTATTCAGCTAAATACCCGACTCTCGGATCTTTGGTTTAGCGACGCACTCAGCAAACACTCCAATGCGCTTCCATTGCAGGGCGTCAAGCTCGCGCTGGACGAAGGGCGCCTGGTTCGGATCGTGGCAGGCATTCAATGGCCGACCAAGAGGACGCTTTCTCCCACCGTCTATTTCGTCAAAGTGAGCCCCTCGCCCCGATAAGCGACACCGCGCCGGCGCCGCCGAACAGCGCGGCGCTGACCCGGTTGAACCAGCTCTGGCCTGCGCCAGAACGCAAGTACCGCGCCGCGCCATGGGCGCCGAGGCCGTAAGCCAGCTTGCACAGCAGGTCGAGCACCGTCCAGGTGGCGATCATGATCAGCAACTGCGGTAAAAAGGCCTGCTGGGCATTGAGAAATTGCGGCAGGAAGGCGGCGAAAAACAGAATGTCCTTGGGGTTGCTGGCGCCCAGTACAAAGGCACGGCCAAACAAGGCGCGAAAGCGCGGCACGGCTGGCGTCTGCGGTACTTGCGCCCCTTGGCTGGGCTGGCGCGACTGTTGCCAGCTCTGCCAGGCGAGGTAGAACAGGTACAGCGCGCCGACGATCTTCAGCGCGCTGAACAACTGCTCGGAGGCCAGCAACAGCGCGCCCAGGCCCAGGGCCGAGGCGCTCAACAGGCAGATCGAGGCGAACACGCCGCCGAGAAACGCAGGGTACGAGCGGCGCAGGCCGTAGTTGAGGCTGTTGCTGATCATCAACAGCGACAGCGGGCCAGGTATCAGGATTACCACCAGCGCAGCACCACTGAACAGAAGCCAGGTTTCCAAGGTCATTTACAGTCCTCCCTTCATGCAAAAGCCCCACCCGAAGGTGAGGCGGTTTTTCAGCCGTTCCCGAACTACAGGAAGATGAACTTGGCGATAAAGATCGCGCACAGCACCCACAGGCTGATGGAAATCTCGCGGTACTTGCCGGTGCCGGCCTTCAACGCCACATACGTGATAAAGCCCAGGGCGATGCCGTCGGCGACCGAAAACGTCAGCGGCATCATGATCGCGGTGACGATCGCCGGAATGCTGTCGGTAGCCTCATCCCAATTGATATGGGCCATGCTCGCCATCATCAGCATCGCAACATAAATCAGCGCGCCGGCCGTTGCGTAGGCAGGGATCATGCCGGCCAGCGGCGCGAAAAACATCGCCGCCACGAACAGCACACCCACGGTCACTGCAGTCAAACCCGTACGGCCGCCGGCAGCCACACCCGCGGCACTTTCCACATAACTGGTCACCGGCGGCACACCGACCATGGCGCCGAACACGCTGGACGCACTGTCAGCCTTCAATGCGCGCGACAGGTTGTCGATCTTGCCATCGGCATTCACCAGGCCTGCGCGTTGCGCAACGCCCATCAGTGTACCGGCAGTGTCGAACATGTGTACAAAAAGAAAGGCAAATACCACGCTGATCATGCTCACATTGAACACACCCATCACGTCCATTGCCATCCAGGTCGGTGCCAGGCTCGGTGGGGTGGCGAGAATGCCGTTGTAGTGCACCAGGCCCAGGCCCCAGCCGGCCAGGGTTACGGCGATGATGCTGATCAGGATGGCGCCGAAGACGCGGTGATAACTGAGGATGGCGATCAGCAGGAAACACACGGCCGCCAGCAGCGGTGCCGGCTCGTGCAGGGAACCGAGCTTGATCAGCGTGGCGGGGCTGTCGACGATGATGCCGGCGGTTTTCAGGCCGATCACCCCCAGGAACAAGCCCACGCCGGCGCCCATGGCATGGCGCAGGCTGACCGGAATGCTGTTGAGCAGCCACTCGCGGATGCGCGACAGCGTCAGGATCATGAACAGCACGCCGGAAATAAACACCGCGCCGAGGGCGGTCTCCCAGGTGTAGCCCATGGTGCCGACCACGGTGTAGGTGAAAAACGCGTTCAAGCCCATGCCCGGCGCCAGGCCCACGGGCCAGTTGGCGTACAGGCCCATCAGCAGGCAACCCAGCGCCGCCGCGATGCAGGTGGCGACGAAGGCCGCGCCGTGATCGATACCGGCATCGGCCATGATATTGGGGTTGACGAAGATGATGTAGGCCATGGTGATAAAGGTGGTGAGGCCGGCGATCAGCTCGGTCTTCACTGTGGTGCCATGCAAGCGCAGTTTGAACAGGCGTTCCAGCCAACCGCCTCGGGGCGCGGCCAGGTCCAACGTAGGGGCTTCGGTTTTGCGGCTATCCACAGCGAGTACTCCTCAATCGTTTTATTGTTATTTCCAGCGCCGGTTACATGAGTGGGCAACGGCGCTTTGAGGTACTGGCGGGTTTGTTGACCAAAAGGTCAGGAACTCGCACGAAGCGAATTATGCTTTTGTATACAAATAAAGCAAATAATGTTTTCGATTATCTGGGCGAAAAGGGATGAAAGGCCCACGCCAGGGGATTTATTCTGCGGCACGCCTTGAAACAAGCTCTCGATACCCGCACCTTGTGGGCGCAAGCATTCGGTCAGCGCGGCGAAAAGGGGAGCCCCATGTACAAGGTTTATGGCGATTACAAGTCGGGCAATTGCTACAAGGTCAAATTGATGCTCACTCTGTTGGGCATCCCGTATGAATGGATCGATATCGATATCCTCAAGGGCGATACCCAGACCCCTGAGTTCCTGGCCAAGAACCCCAATGGCAAGGTCCCGGTATTGGAGCTTGAAGACGGCACCTGCCTGTGGGAGTCCAACGCGATCCTCAACTTCCTCGCCGATGGCAGCGAATTCCTGCCCACCGAACCGCGCCTGCGTACCCAGGTATTGCAGTGGCAGTTTTTCGAGCAGTACAGCCATGAGCCCTACATTGCGGTGGCGCGGTTTATTCAGTTCTACCTGGGGCTGCCGGAAGATCGCCTGGAGGAATACAAGAAACTGCACAAAGGCGGCTACAAGGCCCTTAAGGTGATGGAGCGCCAACTGCAGTTGACCCCGTATCTGGTAGGCGACCAATTCTCCATCGCCGATGTGGCGTTGTATGCCTATACCCATGTGGCCCAAGAGGGCGGCTTTGATCTGGATGCTTATCCGGGTGTACAGGCATGGTTGCAGCGGGTGGCCAGCCATCCCAAGTACGTGGCGATGCTCGACTGAGTTAACGCCGTCAAACTGTGGGAGCGGGCTTGCTCGCGAATGCGGTGGGTCAGTCTCAGTATTCAGTGACTGACACTGCGCATTCGCGAGCAAGCCCGCTCCCACATTTAGCTCAATGGTGAGTCAGATAATTCTCTATTTAGCAGTTCAAAGCAGCGCTGCGCCGCCGGGCTCAAGCCCATCCCGCTGCGGCTGATCAAGCCGATCTCCCGATTCACCCCGGGATGATCGATGCTGATCCGCTGCAAACCCTCCAGGCTATCCGCCGCCGATTCCGGCAGCACACTGATGCCCAACCCCTGGCGCACCAGGGCCAATACGGTCGACATGTAGTTGGCTTCCATGCCGGCGTTCAACGTCAGCCGTGTCTCATCGAACAACGTATCCACTTGCTCGCGCACACTGCTGTCGCGCCCGGTCAGGATGATCGGCTGGTCTGCCAGTTGCTCCAGGGTCAATTGGCGGTGATGGGCGAGCGCATGACCCGACGGCACAAACGCGCACAGCCGATCATTGAGCACCGGCACGAAGTCCAGGCCGTGGCTCAGGCGGGCGCGCACGCCGATGCCGAAATCCACTTCGCCGTTGCGAACCTTTGCGTGAATGCGTTGGGCCACCAGGTCATGCAGGCGCACTTCGATGCCGGCGAAGCGTTCGCGGAACAGGCGCAAGGCCGGGGGCAGAGCGCCGGCGCAAACTGAGGGCAGGGCGGCGATGGTCACCACGCCACGGCGCAAGGCGGCCAGGTCGCGGGAGCCGGTGACGATGTTGTCCAGGTCCAGCAGCAGTTTTTCCATGGGCCCGCGCGCGTCCTGGCCCGCAGCGGTAATGCTCACATGGCGCGGGCTGCGGTCGAGCAGGGCGACGCCGAGCCAGTCTTCCAGTTGCTGCACCTGCACGGTGAGGGCCGACGGCGACAGATGCAGTTCGTTGGCCGCCTTGGTGAAGCTGCCCGTACGGGCAACCGCGAGGAAGGCTTGAATGTGCTGGATGCTGTTTTTCATAAGCGTCGCTTCATTTTGTTTTTCCGAACGCTGGTGACTGAATATTGCAATTTACAAAGCCTAGCGCGATTCCAATACTCCAGGGAAAACAATAACCGGCCAACCAGGCCGCCCTGGAGTAACCCATGCTCGCAACCCTGGGTGTCATCACCATCCTGTGCCTGCTCGCTGCCGTCATGAGCAAACGCCTCTCGCCGCTGGTGGCCCTGATCGCCTTGCCGATCATCGCTGCACTGCTCGGTGGCTTCGGCCTGCAGACCAGCGCCTTCATCATTACCGGTATCAAGAACGTCGCCCCCGTGGTGGGCATGTTTGTGTTCGCGATCCTGTTTTTCGGGATCATGACCGATGCGGGCATGCTCGATCCCATTATTGATCGCATCCTGCGCACGGTCGGGACCCGTCCTACACGGATTGTCGTCGGTACTGCGACCTTGGCGTTGCTGGTACACCTGGACGGCTCTGGCGCGGTGACCTTTCTGGTGACAGTGCCGGCGATGCTGCCGCTGTATACGCGCCTGGGCATAGATAAACGCATCCTCGCCTGCGTGTGTGCGATGGCCGCCGGGGTCAACTTCCTGCCCTGGACCGGCCCGGTGCTGCGTTCTTCGGCGGCGCTGCATGTGCCGGTGGCCGACCTGTTCCAGCCATTGATCCCGGTGCAGATCGTCGGGCTGATCTTTGTCTTCGCCTGCGCCTGGTGGCTGGGCCATCGTGAAGAAAAACGCTTGGGCCTGGGCGCGGGTTCCAGCGTGGAGGCGGTACCGCAACGAGTGCTCAGCGATGACGACATCAAGCTGCGTCGTCCACGGCTGTTCTGGGTCAACCTGATCCTCACTGTGCTGGTGATGGTGGTAATGATCGCCGGCTGGGTCGACCCGGTGGTGATGTTCATGCTCGGCACGGTGGTTGCGTTGTGCATCAACTACCCCAACGTCGACGCCCAGCGTGCGCGCATCGACGCCCATGCGAAAACCGCGCTGACCATGGCCAGTATCCTGCTCGCCGCCGGGGTATTTACCGGCATCATGCAAGGCACCGGCATGCTCAAGGCCATCGCCGAAGTGGCGGTGGCGCAGATCCCGGCGGGCCACGGCAAATTGATCCCGGCCGTCGTGGGTTTTTTGTCCATGCCCCTGAGCATGTTGTTTGACCCCGACTCTTACTATTTCGGCGTGATGCCGGTGATCGCCGAAGTCGGCAAGGCCCTGGGCGTCGACCCGCTGCAAGTGGCCCAGGCTTCGCTGCTGGGCGTGCACACCACCGGTTTTCCGGTCAGCCCGCTGACGCCTGCGACCTTCCTGCTGGTGGGCCTGTGCAAGATCGAACTGGCCGATCACCAGCGCTTCACCATTCCTTTCCTGTTTGCCGCTTCGGTGTTGATGACCCTGACGGCGTTGCTCCTGGGAGTGATTTGAGATGAACACCTTGCGCATCGGCTCCGGCGCCGGCTACTCCGGCGACCGTATAGAACCTGCCGTGGAACTGGCCGAACACGGCGACCTGGATTACCTGGTCTTCGAATGCCTGGCCGAACGTACCATCGCCCTGGCGCAACAGGCGCGTATCAGCGACCCGCAGGGCGGTTATGACCCGCTGCTGGCTGAGCGCATGCGCCGTGTCTTGCCCTTTGTGGGGCAGCGGGTGGGACGTCGACGCCTGCGGGTGATCACCAACATGGGCGCGGCCAACCCGCTGGCGGCGGCCAGGGAAGTACGGCGTATTGCGGGCGAGCTGGGCCTGGGCCTCAAGGTTGTGGCCGTGGTCGGCGATGACGTGCTGCACGCCTTGCCTACCGAGCAGATGCTGGATAACGGCCAGACCGTGGGTGCGCTGGGCGAGCGGCTGATTTCCGCGAATGCTTACCTGGGCGTGGAGGGCATTGTTGAGGCGCTACGCGCCGACGCCGATGTGGTGATCACCGGGCGCGTGGCCGACCCTTCGCTGTTCCTGGCGCCGCAGATGTTTGAATTCGGCTGGGCCTTCGATGATTGGCAGCGGTTGGGCCGGGGCACGTTGGTGGGGCATTTGCTGGAGTGCGCGGGGCAGGTCAGTGGGGGTTACTTCGCCGATCCCGGCTTCAAGGATGTGGAGGATCTGGCACGCCTGGGCTTTCCCCTGGCCGAGGTCGACGCCGACGGCAATGCAGTGATCACCAAGGTGGCAGGCTCCGGTGGGCGGGTCAGCCGCGCGACCTGCGCCGAACAACTGATTTACGAAGTTCACGACCCGGCAGCCTATTTGACCCCGGATGTGACGGCTGATTTTTCCGGGGTGGGGTTTGTCGAGGAGGGCGTGGACCGGGTGCGCGCCCAGGGAGCCAGTGGGCGTGCCCGGCCTGATCTACTGAAGGTCAGCGTCGGTTATCTGGACGGTTGGATCGGTGAGGGGCAGATGTCCTACGGCGGTCCCGGTGCTGTCGCACGGGCCGAGTTGGCGCGGGAAGTGGTGCTCAAGCGCCTGGCGTTGATCGGCGTAAAGATGCAGGACCTGCGCGCCGAGTTGATCGGCATGGACTCACTGCACGGCCCACGCAGCAGCGTCGAGCCTTGGGAGGTGCGCCTGCGGGTCGCCGCCCGGTGTGACGAGCGCGGCGATGCCGTACGGGTTGGCAATGAAGTAGAGACCCTCTACACCAACGGCCCGGCCGGCGGCGGTGGGGCGAGCAAGAGCGTGCGCCAGGTGGTGGCGGTGGCGTCGTTGCTGTTGCCCCGTGAAGCGGTCAAACCGAGGATTGAAGAATGAAACTGCATACGCTGGCCCATTCCCGCACCGGGGATAAGGGCGATACGTCGAACATCTCGATCATTGCCTATCGCGTGCAAGACTATCCGTTGCTGTGCGAACAGCTGACGGCCGAGCGCGTGGCAGCGTTCTTCGCGGATTTACTGGAACCCGGCGCTGAGCCGGTTCGGCGTTATGAATTGCCGAACGTGCAGGCGCTTAACTTCGTGTTGCCGGGCATCCTGCGTGGCGGCGTGACCCGCTCGCTGGCGCTGGATGCCCACGGCAAGTGCCTGGGCTCGGCACTGCTGGATCTAGACCTGGCAATACCGACTTAAGAACACCGCAGAGCAAATGTGGTGGCTTGCCTGCGAAGACGGCCTGAAAGCCAACGCTTATCTACCCGATACCCCACGGTCCAACTGTGGGAGCGGGCTTGCTCGCGAAGGCGGCCTGGCAGGCGACGCAGTTGGATTGTGTACATATCCATTGCTGCGGTAACGGCTACTTAGAGTTCCGCCCTGACGGCGGCTCACTTTTGAAAGGAGCCCAAAAGTAAGCAAAAGGCTCTTGCCCCACCACTCGGCACCTCGCTTAGGCTCGGTGTGCCCGAACACAGGCTTGAATCCGTGGGCCGCCGCCACGCGCCATCCATGGCGCGGGGCGGCTAACCCGGCGTCCTGCCGGGTTACCCACGAATTCAAGCCTGCGTTCGGCCAGCGTGGTTTAACGGGGCGCCTAAGATCAAAAGCAGATCAAGATCAAGAGCGACTCGCTTCGCATCGTGGAGTGTGTGGCCGTGTGCTTCAGATCGCCGCGAAGCGCTTGTCCAGATACTCGATGATCACCTTGGAGTCATACATCCAGGTGGTCTGGCCGTTCTCTTCGATGCGCAGGCACGGCACTTTGATCTTGCCGCCTTGCTCCAGCAGGGTCTGGCGGTCCTGTTCGTTGTTCTTCGCGTCCCTCAAGGCGACCGGCACATTCAGGCGGTGCAGGGTGCGACGGGTCTTCACGCAGAACGGGCAGGCGTGGAACTGATACAGGGTCAGGTCCTTGGCGGCAGCATTGACCTTGGCCTGTTGTTCGGCAGGGCGTTGTTTTTTGCGTGGGCGGGTAAGAAAGTCGCCCGCGATGATGACGTGGCCGAGGCCCACTCGAAGTGCTTTGACGAACATGGCTGAAACCTCTTGCCCATGACTGAGGGGGCGCAGCTTACCTGATTTCTGCAGGCGAAAAAAAACCGGCGATGAACGCCGGTTTTTTCCTGCCTGGCCGGTTATTTGATCAGGCTGAGAAATTCGCTGCGGGTGGCCGCGTTTTCGCGGAACTCACCCAGCATCACCGAGGTGATCATCGACGAATTCTGTTTCTCGACACCGCGCATCATCATGCACATGTGCTTGGCCTCGATCACCACGGCGACGCCCAGGGCGCCTGTCACTTCCAACACGGCGTCAGCGATCTGGCGGCTGAGGTTTTCCTGGATCTGCAGGCGGCGTGCATACATGTCGACAATGCGCGCGACCTTCGACAGGCCCAGCACTTTGCCGCTCGGGATATACGCCACGTGGGCCTTGCCGATAAACGGCAATAGGTGGTGTTCGCACAACGAGTACAGCTCGATGTCCTTGACCAGCACCATTTCGCTGTTGTCAGAGCTGAACAAGGCACCGTTGGTGACTTCTTCGAGTGTCTGTTCATAGCCGCGGCAGAGGTACTGCATTGCCTTGGCGGCACGCTTTGGCGTGTCGAGCAGGCCCTCGCGGGACACGTCCTCGCCGAGTTGGCCGAGAATCTCTGTGTAATTCTGTTCCAGGGACATGAAACTACCTGTGGGATTTTCGCAAAGCGCAAGGTTACGGTGGCGGACACATCGCTGCAAGCCTGACGATGGCACTTGTTACTCGTCGCGCCCTTCCATCATGGTGCGCTTGAGCATCACATACACCGCGCCGGCACCGCCGTGACGGGCCTGGCAGGAGGTAAAGCCGAGCACCTGGGCATGCTGGCGCAGCCAGGTGTTGACGTGGCTCTTGATCATCGGCCGCTTGCCGTCCAGCCGCACAGCCTTGCCATGGGTGACGCGCACGCAGCGAATTTCGAATTTGGTCGCTTCGGCCAGGAAGGCCCAGAGGGTTTCCCGGGCTTTTTCTACGGTCATGCCGTGCAGGTCGAGGCTGCCTTCAAAGGGGATCTGGCCGGCCTTGAGCTTGCGCATCTGGCTTTCCTGCACGCCGTCGCGGGCCCACATCAGTTCATCTTCAGGGCCGACGTCGATCACAAACTGGTCTGACAGGCCGTCCACGGTAGTGGCATCGGTGCGCACGGTCGCGGCCTGGCGCAGCTTGGCGATCTGCGCCCGGTCAGTCTTGGGTTTGCCGGTGTCGGCGCGGTCGTGCTTGATCGGCTTGACGCCGCGCAGCTCGTTTTTGAACAGGGAAAAATCGTCGTCTTGCATGTCAGCCTCCGCGAAGGGCGGGCAGTTTACCTAAATCGCGGCGGCCAGGGCGCAGGAAACGCTATCCAAGCGCCATCAGTCGTGCTTTTTCATCAGGTGAGAGGCGATATTCAACGACAGCGGTTGGCGCATTTTCCGACGGCTGCGACGCCACAGCCACACACCCAACCACAGCACCAGCAAGCCGACACCCAGCAGGAGCGCCGAGCCGCCCGGGCTGGCATTCAGTTCGCCGAGTGCCGGCGAACGTCCAAACAGGCCGGCGCCACCAGCGCCCGCCAACAACAAGCCTACTATCGCCAGCAACGCGGCAATGCACGCTACCAGGCGCAGACGCCAATTGCTCGGGCCCTTGGGGCGCAAGCGACGAGCATCAAAACCATCGGATATCTTCATTCCGACCTTTCCTCCAGGGTATCGGCCCTTCGACCGGAAGATACACAGGTTGTTCCGGGGGGAGGGGTAAATGCGCCAAATGAAAGGGCTTTGCGGATGAGCGGAGCAATAAACACGCCGCTCACCGCCAACGGGATCAGATCAGATCTTTGGCCAGCGCCAGGGTGGCGAAGTTGTCGGCCATGATGGCCATTTCAGTTTGCTGCACGTGCTCGGCGCTCAGGATGCCGCCTTTGTACGGCAGGTCGCGGGTAGCGCAGGCGTCTTCCACCAGGGTGCAGCGAAAGCCCAGGTTCTTGGCGGCGCGCACGGTGGTGCTGACGCTGGAGTGGCTCATGAAACCGCAGACGATCAGGTCCAGTGAGCCCAGGTCTTGCAGGTGTTTTTCCAGGCCGGTGCCATGGAAGGCGCTGGGCAGCAGTTTGCCGATGATGGTTTCGTCACCTTCAGGCTCAAGGCCCGGAATGAATTCGCCGCGCTCGCCCTGGGGGTCAAACAGGCCGCCCACGGTGCCCAGGTGGCGCACGTGCACAATCGGGCGCCCGGCACTGCGCGCTGCGGTCACCAGTTGCTTGATGTTCTGCACCGCTGCGTCCATGCCCGAGAGGGCGAGCGGGCCGCTGAGGTATTCTTTCTGGGCGTCGATGATCACCAGGGTCGCATGATTGAGGTTGGCTGCTGCGTAACCGCGACCGCTGAGTTGAAACATCGTCTTTGGAACGGACATTCTGGGGCTCCTGTGAGTGGGGCTTTTGCGACATTGTCCACTGGCTGAGCGCTTCTGTGAATCGCTACTATCGTAAGGTACGCCGTTGCTGGCGTGCAGCCATGTCAAGAGGCAGGCCTGTTTAACACAATGCGGGCAAATTGGATGAAATCCGACGTACGGTGCCAGGTGTTTCGTACATCGTCGGTACAGGTGAAGGCTGTTAGAATCGCCAGTCGTTTTTTCCAGGAGCTTGCCCCGTGATCACTTCCCGCCTGCGCACCTTGCGCGACCATATTCGTTGGGCTGTCAGCCGTTTCCATGGGGAAGACCTGTTTTTTGGCCATGGCACCGACAATGCCTGGGACGAAGCCCGGCAATTGGTGCTGGGCGCCTTGCACCTGCCGTGGGAAATCGCCGACAGCTATTTGGATTGCAACCTGGAAGAAGAGGAAATCTCCCACGTGCAGCGCCTGCTGCATCGGCGTATCCATGAGCGAGTGCCTACCGCATACCTGTTGAACGAAGCCTGGTTTTGCGGCATGTCGTTTATCGTCGATGAGCGCGTACTGATTCCGCGTTCACCGATAGGCGAGCTGATTGAAGACCGTTTTGAACCCTGGCTGGCCCAGCCGCCGGCACGCATCCTCGACCTGTGCACCGGCTCCGGCTGCATCGGCATTGCCTGTGCCTATGAATTCCCGGAGGCCGAAGTGGTGCTGGGAGACCTGTCCTTCGAAGCCCTGGAAGTGGCGAACCAGAATATCGAGCGCCATGGCGTCGACGAGCGCGTCTACACCGTGCAGGGCGATGGTTTTGACGGTTTGCCCGGCCAGCGTTTCGACCTCATTGTGTCGAACCCGCCCTACGTGGATGCCGAAGATTTCGCCGACATGCCCGATGAATACCAGCACGAACCGGAACTGGGCCTGGCCTGCGGTGACGACGGCCTGAACCTGGTACGTCGGATGCTGGCTGAAGCGGCGGACCATCTGACCGAGAAGGGCTTGCTGATTGTCGAAGTGGGTAACAGCCAGGTGCATGTCGAGGCGCTGTACCCGGAAGTGGACTTTGCCTGGCTGGACTTCAAGCGCGGTGGGCATGGGGTGTTCATGCTCACGGCTGAACAGTGCCGTGCGCACCAGGCAGTATTTGCCGCGCGGGTATAACTGCACAAACGCGGTCAATGTGGGAGCTGGCTTGCCTGCGATAGCGGCCTGTCAGCCGACGCCTATCTACCTGACGCTCCGCAATCCAACTGTGGGGGCTTGCTCGCGAAGGCGGCTTGGCAGTCAACACAGTTGGATTGGGTACATATCCATTGCTGCGGTAACGGCCACCTAGGGTTCCGCCCTGACGGCGGCTCACTTTTGAACAGCGCAAAAGTAAGCAAAACGCTCTTGCCCCACCACTCGGCACCTCGCTTAGGCTCGGTGTGCCCGTAATCCGCCAGTGATTTGGGGGGCCGCCGCCACGCGCCATCCATGGCGCGGGGCGGCTAAACCGGCATCCCTGCCGGTTTACCCCCCAAATCCCTGTCGAATTCCGGCCAGCGTGGTTTAACGGGGCGCTTCAGATCAAAAGCAGATCAAAAGCAAGATCAAGAGCGGCTCGCTTCGCATCGTGGAGTGTGTGGTCGGGCGCGGTTAACTGTGGGAGCAGGCAAGCCAGCTCCCACATTGGATCGTATTTCAGTCTGTTAACGGTGTGTGGCAATCCAGATCAACAACCCCGCTTGGAACACCGTAAACGCCACCAGGCAGGTGATGGTAAAGCGCAGCCCGCTGTCTTCTCGCTTGAACTTGGTGACTTTCTCCTCTTCCTTGCGCAGCTTCACTTCCTGCTCCGCCAGGTTCTGCTCGGCCTGTTGCAGCATTTGCGCGGCTTCCAGGATCTCCACGAACTGCACTTTCTCGGTGTTCCAACTGTCCAGCACGTCGCTGACCTTGCCCGGTTGCACATTGCCTTTGAGGTGCTGCACATCGGCGTAGGCCACATCGAAACCTTGGATGCGCAGGAAGTGATCGCGGCGCAGGCGCGTGGCTTCGTTGAGGGCGTCTTTGTTGGCCAGGTCCACGCCGTCGACGCGGTAGTGGGACCACTTCTTCTTCGCCCAGGCAGCGCCTTGGGCCACCAGGAATCGCCCGATACCGCGGTTGGCCGGCTCGATTTCCAGGCTGTTGCCGGGGCCGAAGTGCACGCGGTGTTTATCGTGATCCACCCAGATATCCAAATGGTTCTGCTCGCGCCGTACGCGCTGGCCCGGTAACTGGATGACCATGCGCAACAGGCTGTGGTGTTTGTCATGGCGTTCGGCATAGCCGAACTGCACAAAGCGCAAGGGCCGTGCGCCGGTGGCGCGGTCGGTGGCCAGTGGGGCCAGGCGCAGCATCTTGAAATGTTCGGCGTGAACGTCGGCCCACGGCAGTGCCGCTGCTGCGCTAGCCTCGGTTGCGGCCGGGGTCTCGGCGGTCGATTCGGGTGTTGTTTCGGTGGTTGTCATGCGGCGCGATCCTGTCCAAGCCCTGCGAGCCGACAGTCTTTTTACTGTCGACTCTGGACTTATCGGCCGTTTTTTCCAGGACTGGAGGCCAATTGCCGCTTAACGGGGTTGAAGTCCTTCGATAAAGCTGACGATACGTTGGCCTAGCTCCGCAGCCAGCGGTAGTTTCGGGTCGTTGTAGGAGGCCAGTTGCTGCTTCACGTTATTGGGCACGATGCGCATCACGTGGTTCATGCCTTCGATCACCGTCAACTGCGCGTCGGGCTTGGCCTTCTTCAGTTGTCTGGCATCGCCTACGCCAACCTGGATATCGTTGGTGCCCTGGATAATCAGCGCCGGCATATCCAGGCAGGCAAAAGCGGCCGACGGATCGGCGCGGAACAGGCTGATCAGATACGGCTGCACGCTGGGTCGGAAAATGCCTTCCAGCGGGCGCGGCACATCGGCGTCCACCTGGCCGGCCTTGAGGTGATCGAGGATTTCATTGCTGCGCAGCAGCAGGGCAGGGGGCAAGTGATCGGCCAGTTGCTGGCGGATGACCTGGTCCACCGGGCGGGCGCTGCCAGACAAGGAAATGACCCCGGCCGGTTCCAACTGGGGCGCGGCGAGGGCGGCGACCAGCGCGCCCTCACTGTGGCCCAGCACAATCAGCGGGCCCATGCGCTTGTCGGCCTTGAGCAACTTGCCCCAGGCCACGGCGTCGGCCACATAGGCCTCCAGGGTCAGGTTGCGCTCGTCCGGCGTGGCCGCCAGGCTCGCGGCCACGCCGCGCTTGTCGTAGCGCACGCTGGCGATGTTATGCCTGGCCAGCACCCAGGCCAGGCGCTTGAGGCTGTCATTGCGCGCGCCGTCGGCGCTGTTGCCGTTGCGGTCGGTGGGGCCGGAGCCGGCGATGATCAGCACCACCGGCACCGGTTTATCCGATTGCGGCAACAGCAACGAGCCAAAGAGTTGGCCGCTGCCGGTGTCCAGGCTGATCGGGCGTTGCAGCACCACAGGGGAGGCGGCCTGGGCCACGGCGGTAAACAGGGTGAGGGTGAACAGCAGAACTCGCAGCATCATAGCGCCATCATTGGAGAGGTGCCGGTTGGACCAACGTCTACCGGTAAGGTTTCGAGGATGAACTAGTCGGTTAGCCTGCGTATACTGGCCGCCTTAAGTTATTACGGTTGACTTGATTCAACTGATTTCACGGAGCGCCCTGCATGTCCGGCAATACCTTCGGCAAGCTGTTCACTGTCACCACCGCGGGCGAAAGCCATGGCCCGGCGTTGGTCGCCATTGTCGACGGCTGCCCGCCAGGCCTCGAGCTGAGCCTGGACGACCTGCAGCGTGACCTCGACCGCCGCAAGCCCGGCACCAGCCGCCACACCACCCAGCGCCAGGAACCGGATGAAGTCGAAATCCTCTCGGGCGTGTTCGAAGGCCGCACCACGGGCTGCGCCATTGGCCTGTTGATCCGCAACACCGACCAGAAGTCCAAGGACTACTCGGCGATCAAGGACCTGTTCCGCCCGGCCCATGCCGACTACACCTACCACCACAAATACGGCGAACGCGACTACCGTGGCGGTGGCCGCAGTTCGGCGCGGGAAACCGCCATGCGCGTGGCCGCCGGCGCCATCGCCAAGAAATACCTGGCCACCCAGGGCATCGTCATCCGTGGCTACATGAGCCAGTTGGGCCCGATTGAAATCCCGTTCAAGACCTGGGACAGCGTCGAAGACAACGCCTTCTTCTGCCCCGACCCGGACAAGGTGCCGGAACTGGAAGCCTACATGGACCAGTTGCGCCGCGACCAGGACTCGGTCGGCGCGAAGATCACCGTAATAGCCGAGGGCGTAAAGCCGGGCCTGGGCGAGCCGATCTTCGACCGCCTCGACGCCGAACTGGCCCATGCGCTGATGAGCATCAACGCGGTGAAGGGCGTGGAAATCGGCGCCGGGTTCGCCTGCGTCTCCCAGCGCGGTACCGAGCATCGCGATGAGATGACTCCTGAAGGTTTCCTCAGCAACAACGCGGGCGGCATCCTCGGCGGTATTTCTTCCGGCCAGCCGATCGTGGCGCACCTGGCGCTCAAGGCGACGTCGAGCATCACCACGCCAGGCCGTTCGATCGATGTACACGGCAACCCGGTGGACGTGATCACCAAGGGCCGCCACGACCCGTGTGTCGGCATCCGCGCCACACCGATTGCCGAAGCCATGATGGCCATCGTGCTGATGGACCACCTGCTGCGTAACCGTGGGCAAAATGCCGATGTGCGCGTGAGCACCCCGATACTGGGCCAGCTGTGATCGCCTGGGGCAATGAGCGCGCTTGTTGTGGCGAGCGAGCTTGCTCGCGCTGGGCTGCGAAGCAGCCCTGAATAAAATGACCCCAGCCCTCCCATACTGGCGCCTCTCCAGCTTCTACCTCTTCTACTTCGCCCTGCTGGGGGCGACCGCGCCGTTCCTGGCGCTGTACTTCGATCACCTGGGCTTTTCCAGCGCACGCATCGGCGAGTTGGTAGCCATCCCCATGCTGATGCGCTGCGTGGCCCCCAACCTGTGGGGCTGGATCGGCGACTACACCGGCCGGCGCCTGGCCATCGTGCGATTCGGCGCGGTGTGCACCCTGGCCAGCTTCTGCCTGATTTTTGTCAGCAAGACCTACGCCTGGCTGGCGCTGGTGATGGCCCTGCATGCGTTCTTCTGGCACGCGGTGCTGCCGCAGTTCGAAGTCATCACCCTGGCCCATCTGCACAGGCAAACCTCGCGCTACAGCCAGATCCGTCTGTGGGGCTCCATTGGTTTTATCCTCACCGTGGTGGTCATGGGGCGCCTGTTCGATTGGCTGAGCCTGGATATTTACCCGATGGCGGTCGTGGTGATCATGGCCGGCATCATCGGCGCCAGCCTTTGGGTACCGAACGCGCAGCCGGCCAGCCACGGCAACCGCCTGGCCGGCGATGGCTTTCTCAAGCAATTGCGCAGCCCCGGCGTGCTCGCGTTTTATGCCTGCGTGGCGCTGATGCAAATGAGCCATGGCCCGTATTACACCTTCCTCACCCTGCACCTGGAGCACTTGGGCTACAGCCGTGGTGTGATCGGCCTGCTGTGGGCGCTGGGGGTGGTGGCGGAAGTGCTGATGTTCCTGGCCATGAGCCGTATTCTTACGCGCTTTTCGGTGCGCCGGGTGCTGCTCGCCAGTTTCCTGCTGGCCGCGCTGCGCTGGTGGCTGCTGGGTTCATTTGCCGAGGTTTTCTGGCTGCTGCTGGTGGCGCAACTGATGCACGCCGCCACGTTTGGCAGCTTCCATGCGGCGGCGATTGCCTTTGTGCAACGCAGCTTTGGCGACCGCCAGCAAGGCCAGGGCCAGGCCCTTTATGCCGCACTGGCCGGCACCGGCGGCGCGCTCGGCGCCCTGTATTCCGGCTACAGCTGGAACCTGCTGGGGCCAACCCTCACGTTCAGTATCGCCAGCCTCGCGGCCCTGGCCGCCGCCATTATCATTGGCCTTCGATTGCAAGAGCCGAACCAAGGAACCGTGCAATGAGCTATGTAGCCGTCTACTCCATCGCCACCCCGGACACCCCAAACAAAGTGTTGACCCATGCCGACGACATCCAGTCGACCCTGGCCGACCACGGTGTGCGGTTCGAACGCTGGCAGCCCAGCCCACTAGAAAAGGGCGCCACGGATGCTCAAATGATTGCCGCCTACCAGGCTCAGATCAAAGCCCTCGGCTACGCCGCTGTGGAAGTGGTGCGCGTGACCCAAGACCATCCACAGAAGGACGAGTTACGTGCGCAGTTCCTGGATGAACGTACCTACAGTGAAGACGAGGTGCGTTTCTTTATCGCAGGCCAGGGGCTGTTTACGCTGCACATAGGCGACTATGTGTACAGCCTGCGCTGTGAGAAGAATGACCTGCTGATCATCCCGGCCGGTGTACCGCACTGGTTCGACATGGGCGAAAACCCGCACTGTGTGACACTGCGCTTGTTCAACACAGCCCAGGGCAGCGTGCCCTCATTGACGGGCAATGAGATTGCCACACGCTTTCCAGGACTCGATGACTAAGCACAGATAACTGAATGTTCAACCCTGGCAAGTTGGAAGTTGCTGTGGGAAGAAACTTAATTATTTGTAGGGCAAAGCTGTTTGTTCTGTGCTGTGCGCTTTGATTCCACTGATTATGTAACTCTCTGCTTAACGTCAATGTTTATGCCATCTGTCAATAGGAGGAATCCGAAAAGTGGCAGCGCATCAGCAGACATAAAGGAGAGAACAATGAGTGGCCCCGAGGAGACGTATCGCCCGTTGGTTATTGTGCCGACGGCTATCAGAAAACGCCTGAGCTTGTGCGGCAAGCCCCTGACTGCCACAGAGCTGGAAATCCTGCGATGGGCCTCCGAGGGCAAGACGGTCTGGGAAATCAGCCAGATTCGCGCCACCTCTGAAGCCACGGTGAAATTTCATCTGCGCAACATCTACGGCAAGTTGGATGTCACCAACCGCGTACAGGCAAAGAATGAGGCCGCCCGCCAGGGCTTATGTTAACGACATGAAAAAGGGCCGCGACGCTGAGTAGCGTCGCGGCCCTTCTTCAGATGTGTAGCTTAGGCCGAGTGATAAGTCGGCAGCGCAAAGCGGTTCTGGCTTTGCAACATCGAAATCTGCGGCAGTTCGCTGGCTTGTTCGGCCAAGTCACGACGAATGGCGCTGATCACCCAAGTCAGTTGGTCGGCAGTGTGCAGCTGCTGATAAGAGATCGAGCGCTTGACCTGCTTACCTTCGCTGTTGCGCAGGGTCAACAGGATGCCGCCGTCCGGACGTGGCTGGGTGGTGACGTCGTAGTTGGAGAATACCGAAGCGAATTTATCTTGGATCAGGCTCATGTCTATCAGCTCCATTGGCTCAAGTTGGCAAGCATGGAGTGATAGGTGCAGTGATTGTGCCAGTATTGGATTTTCTAAAAAATCCTTATAAATCAGCAGCTTATAAATTTATAGGATTTTCATTTTCGTGCAATTTGCATGAAGGGCCATCGTGCATCCTGCATTTTGCGCTATCTGCCCGGCGATTTTCCGCAAGGAGCGGGAGGGCTGTAATCATACTGACCGCCTTTTGCTCGGAAAAATCCATCTACACGATATTGGTGGTATCCCCCGCCCTAACCACGATGCGAAGCGAGCCGCTCTTGATCTTGATCTGCTTTTGATCTTGATCTTAGGCGCCCCGTCAAACCACGCTGGCCGGAATTCGACAGGGATTTGGGGGGTAAACCGGCAGGGATGCCGGTTTAGCCGCCCCGCGCCATGGATGGCGCGTGGCGGCGGCCCCCCAAATCACTGGCGGATTACGGGCACACCGAGCCTAAGCGAGGTGCCGAGTGGTGGGGCAAGAGCGTTTTGCTTACTTTTGCGCTTCTCAAAAGTGAGCCGCCGTCAGGGCGGAACCCTAAGTGGCCGTTACCGCAGCAATGGATATGTACACAATCCAACTGTGTCGCCTGTCAGGCCGCCTTCGCGAGCAAGCCCGCTCCCACAATTGAATCGTGGGATGTCAGGTAGAGAAGTGTCGGCTGGTAGGTCGTCATCGCAGGCAAGCCAGCTCCCACAGTTGGATTGTGGGGTGTCAGGTAGATATGGAGCGGCTGGCGGGCCGTCATCACAGGCAAGCCAGCTCCCACAGTTGGAGCGCGGGACGGCAGGGAGATAAGCATCGGCCGGCCGCCACGGGATACAAAACTTTTCAAATCCCGCATGTACAGCCAAAGAACCGCTGACGTACTTTCCGCTACACCAGTCGATGTACCTGGACCCGACCAAGAATAAGAAAAGAGACGTCCCGCCATGACTCACCAGCAAAACGACATGATCACCTGGAGCATGATGCTGCGTAAGGTGCCTGCCATCGTTCGAGCCCTCCCACGCGTGGTGCGCGGCATGCGCGCGGCCAACGTCACCGACCCCAGGCAACCCTGCGGCCTGGGCTGGCATTTCGAACAAGCCACCTTGCGCAACCCGGACGGTGCTGCACTGCTTTATGGGGACAGCGTGATCAGCTACCGCGACGCCAATCAGCGCGCCAACCGTCTTGCCCACCACCTGCAAGCCCAAGGCATCGGCAAGGGTGACGTGGTGGCGCTGTTTATCGAGAATCGCCCCGAGTTGCTGCTCAACGTACTGGCCGTGGCCAAGCTGGGCGGCATCTGCGCCATGCTCAACACGGCGCAAACTCAAGGGGCACTGGTACACAGCCTGACCCTGGTCAACCCGGTTGCCATCGTGGTCGGTGCCGAATTGCTGAGCCCTTACGCAGCAGTGCGTGAACAAGTGCAGATCCCGGCCGAGCGCACCTGGTTCGTGGCCGATCAGCCCGGCAGTGCAGTGCCCGATGGCTATATCGACCTGATGGCCGCCAGTGCCGAAAGCCCGGTGGACAACCCGGTGAGTTCCGCGCAGGTGTTCTTCAATGATCCCTGCTTCTATATCTATACCTCCGGCACCACCGGCTTGCCCAAGGCCGGCATCATGAAGCACGGGCGCTGGACCAAAACCGCCGTGAGCTTCGGCAGTATCGCCCTGGACATGGGCCCGCAGGACGTCCTCTATTGCACCTTGCCGCTGTACCACGCCACTGGCTTGTGCGTGTGCTGGGGGTCGGCGATTATCGGCGCATCGGGCTTTGCCATTCGACGCAAATTCAGCGCCAGCCAGTTCTGGGATGACGCGCGCAAGTTCAAGGCGACCACCCTGGGTTATGTCGGTGAGCTTTGCCGCTATCTGCTCGACCAGCCTGCCAGTGCGCAGGATCGCGATAACCACGTGACCAAGATGGTCGGCAACGGCTTACGCCCCGGTGTGTGGGCGCAGTTCAAGCAGCGTTATGGTGTGGCGCATATCTGCGAGCTGTATGCCGCCAGCGACGGCAATATCGGCTTTACCAACGTGCTGAACTTTGACAACACCATCGGCTTTTGCCTGCAGCATTGGGCGCTGGTGGATTACGCCCATGACACTGGCGAACCCCTGCGCGGCAGCAATGGGTTGATGGTCAAGGTGCCCACCGGCGGGCAGGGCCTGTTACTGGCGCGCATTGATGAAAAGTCGCCCTTCGACGGTTACACCGACCCGGAAAAGAACCGCAAGGTGGTACTAACGGACGTGTTCGAAAAAGGCGACCGCTATTTCAACACCGGCGACCTGGTGCGCAGTATCGGTTTCGGCCATGCGCAATTTGTCGATCGCCTGGGCGATACCTATCGCTGGAAGGGCGAAAACGTCTCGACCACCGAGGTGGAAAACGTTTTGCTGCAACACCCGCAGATTGCTGAAGTGGTGGCCTATGGCGTCGAGATCGACAACACCAACGGCCGCGCCGGCATGGTCGCCATCACCCCCAGCGAATCCCTGGCCAGCCTGGACATGCGCGAACTGCTGCAATTCGCCCACGGCCAGTTGCCCCCTTATGCGGTGCCGTTGTTTTTGCGGATCAAGGTGAAGATGGAAACCACCGGCACGTTCAAGTACCAGAAAGTGACGCTCAAGGAGCAAGGGTTCGACCCGGACAAGGCCGGCAATGATCCGGTTTATGCCTGGTTGCCGGGTTCGGACAGCTATGTGCCGGTGACCGGGCAATTGCTGGCGCAGATCCAGGGCGGCCACTTCCGTTATTGATTCTGGCTATGGCGGCTTTTGACAAAAAAGCCATGACACCGGGGAACTCCCTCGCGACACTGGGCGCCTTAAACAGTTATATCAGTCGCCTCAGCAAGGAGCCCCCATGTCACAACAGCCTAAACAAATGACCGAAGACGAAGCCGCCGAATTTGCCGAGCAAGTCTTTGACGTGGCCCGTCGCGGCGACGCCGCCATGCTTGCCGCACTGTTGGCCAAAGGCCTGCCGGCCAACTTTCGTAATCACAATGGTGACACCTTGTTGATGCTCGCGGCTTACCACGGCCATGCCGAGGCGGTCAAAGTGCTGCTGGAGTTCAAGGCCGATCCCCTGATCGCCAACGACAAGAACCAATTGCCGATTGCCGGTGCGGCGTTCAAAGGCAACCTGCCGGTGGTCCAGGCGTTGATCGAAGGCGGCACGCCGGTTGAGGCGGCCTCCTCGGATGGGCGTACGGCGTTGATGATGGCGGCGATGTTCAACCGCGTTGAGATGGTTGATTACCTGCTCGGTAAAGGCGCAAACCCCAAGGCCACTGATGCACAGGGCGCGACGGCGCTGGCTGCGGCCCAGACCATGGGTGCGGTGGATACGGCGGCGAAGTTGCAGAAACTGGTGTAGGCTACGCGCCCTTCAAAACTTGCCCGTTACAGGATCGCCCCATGAAAACCGCCCTCGTCGAACTCATCAGCAAAATCAGCGCCGGCGTCATGGGTGAGGACGAAGTAGCGCGTATCGCCGACGAAGCGGCCCAGGCCTATGCGGACCCGGCAGCGTTCCTGGCGGCCAACCCGGATATCAACTACGACGACAGTTTCACGATCCCGCTAGGGGAGTGGGTGGTGGTGGGTAGCTTGCCGGACACGGTGTTGTTCCAGGCTGATACCTATGGCGACCTGTTTGCCCAGATCGTCGCGTCGTTCGGTCCGGGTGTGGCGTTCAACCTCAAGCCCAAGCAACTGGCCAAGACCGAAGACCTGACCGCGCTCAACCGCATCCAGATCCAGATGAGCGCCCTGAGCCCGGAAGACGGCGGTTATGTGCTGGTGAACTTCAGCCAGTTGCTGGACGACGAGATCCAGGCGGTGCTGGTGTTCGGCAACGACCTGCCACGAGTGCTGGAACTGTGTGCCGAAGTCGGCATCAAGGCCGAGCCCTCGCTTGAAGCCTTGAAGATTGCCGTACACGTCTGAAATAAAACGGAACCCCCGCCAAGGCTGACTATCCTACAAGGGCATGCCCTCACTTTAGGAGCGACACCATGGGTTCCACGTTTAATAGCCTGATTGGCCTGATCATCCTCGCGCTGGACATCTGGGCGATCATCAACGTGTTCAAAAGCGGCGCCAGCACCGGTGCCAAAGTGCTGTGGATTCTGTTGATCCTGCTGTTGCCAGTGCTGGGCCTGATCATCTGGGCTATCGCCGGGCCGCGCGGTAACGTGCGGATCTGACGACCTGCTCGATTTGCGGTGGGCACCGTCAATGTGGGAGCTGGCTTGCCTGCGATTGCGGTGTGTCAACCAAGACAATGCGAGCTGACCCACCGCTATCGCAGGCAAGCCAGCTCCCACACGGGTTTCACGGCATTAAGTAGATTTGTGTGTCGAAACTATTCGCCGCACGAAATTTTCACATCCCATCCAAGACAATTCGCCGGCTTTAACCGGCTGCCAGGGCTCTATCTCCAGTGCCCTTAAAGGCATGGCCGTGCCTTACGTTCAGTAATTAATAGCCTTGCCGGCCTTGATCGGGCACCATTTGTGCCACCGCGTTAACCGCCTACCCCAGCCAGCCTGGGCGAGGGACGGACGCCACTGCATTATTTCGCAACTTAAACTTCCAATGGGTCCTAAAACGACATGGCAAACCCGGACGCCCTGAATCAGCAGCGAGCTTCAAATCGCCTGCTGCAACCGACCGTCAAATCCCATCTGGCGTACACGCTGCTCTGCGCACTGGTCATGATGGTGATGTTTTCCCTGCTGCGCCTGGCGTTGCTGGTCTACAACCGCGAGATGATCCTGGACACGCCGGCCTCGACGTTCCTTGAAGCGTTCGCCAACGGCCTGCGCCTGGACATTCGCCTGGTAATGTACCTGCTGATTCCGCTGCTGCTGGCGCTGTTCAGCGTGCGGGCCATGGCGGCGCGTGGGTTCTTCCGTTTGTGGCTGACCGTCGCGTCCAGCATCGCCTTGTTCCTGGGCCTGATGGAGATGGACTTCTATCGCGAGTTCCACCAGCGCCTCAATGGCCTGGTCTTCCAGTATGTGAAGGAAGACCCGAAAACCGTGATGAGCATGCTCTGGTACGGTTTCCCGGTGGTGCGCTACCTGCTGGCCTGGGCCGTGGGCACGCTGATCCTGAGCATGGCCTTCAAGGGCGCTGACCGCGCAACGCGCCCACGCGGCCCCTTCAGCGGCGGCACGATCAGCACGCGCCAGGTGGCGCCGTGGTACAGCCGCATCGCGGTGTTCATGGTCTGCCTGCTGGTTGCCGTGGTCGCCATCCGTGGCACCTTGCGCCAGGGGCCACCGCTGCGTTGGGGTGACGTCTACACCACCGATTCGAACTTCGCCAACCAGTTGGGCCTCAATGGCACCTTGTCGCTGATCGCGGCGGCCAAGGCGCGCTTTGGTGAAGACCGCGCCAATATCTGGAAGGCCACTCTGGAACAACCGCTGGCCACCCAGACCGTGCGCGACATGCTGGTGCTGCCGCAAGAGAAGCTGGTAGACACCGACACCGCTGCCGTACGCCGTGACTTCACGCCACCGGCCGAGAAAACCCTGCCGATCAAGAACGTCGTGGTCATCCTGATGGAAAGCTTCGCCGGTCACTCGGTGGGCGCATTGGGACGTCCGGGCAATATCACCCCGTACTTCGACAAGCTGACCCAAGAGGGCCTGCTGTTCGACCGCTTCTTCTCCAACGGCACTCACACCCACCAGGGTATGTTCGCCACCATGGCCTGCTTCCCGAACCTGCCGGGTTTCGAATACCTGATGCAGACCCCGGAAGGCAGCCACAAGCTGTCGGGCCTGCCGCAGTTGCTCAGTGCGCGTGATTTCGACGACGTGTATGTCTACAACGGCGATTTCGCCTGGGACAACCAGTCGGGCTTCTTCAGCAACCAGGGCATGACCAACTTCATCGGCCGTAATGACTTCGTCAACCCGGTGTTCTCCGACCCGACGTGGGGCGTGTCCGACCAGGACATGTTCAACCGTGGCCTGGAAGAACTGAAGGCACGCGAAGGCGGCAAGCCGTTCTACGCACTGCTGCAAACCCTGTCCAACCACACGCCGTACGCGTTGCCGACCCCATTGCCGGTTGAGAAAGTCACCGACCGTGGCAGCCTCAACGAGCATTTGACGGCCATGCGCTACTCCGACTGGGCCCTGGGCCAGTTCTTTGAAAAGGCCCGCAAGGAACCGTACTTCAAGGAAACCCTGTTCGTGATCGTCGGTGACCACGGCTTCGGCAACGAGCAGCAGATTACCGAGATGGACCTGGGCCGCTTCAACGTGCCGATGCTGATGATCGCACCGGGCATGCGCGAGAAGTTCGGTGAGCGTGACCACACTGTGGGCACCCAGATCGACATCGTGCCCACCATCATGGGCCGCCTGGGCGGCGACACCTTGCACCAGTGCTGGGGCCGTGACCTGCTGAACCTGCCGGAAGGTGATAAAGGTTTCGGCGTGATCAAGCCATCGGGCAGCGACCAGACCGTGGCCTTGCTCACCGGTGACCGCGTACTGGTATTGCCCAAGGAAATGCCACCCAAGTTGTGGGAATACACACTGGGCGCCGAGCCGACTGGCAAGGTGATTCCTGAGTCGCCGGACGAAGCCGCACTCAAGCAGAAACTTGAGTCGTTCCTGCAAACCGCGACCAAGAGCCTGCTGGATAACACCGCAGGTGTGGTGGACGGTAAGCCGGACTAACTGACCGGCAATAAAAAAGAGGCCTTCTAGAAGGCCTCTTTTTTTTGCTTCTCAATTGTAGGAGCGAGCTTGCTCGCGAAGAACCTCAACGCTAACGCGCGCGTACTGAGTAAACGCGGCGCTTGCAAGTTTTTCGCGAGCAAGCTCGCTCCTACAAAACCGCGGCGTTTATATCTTGCCGAGCAACAACAGCACCAGCAGAACAACCAGTACCACACCCAGGATACCCGACGGTCCATAACCCCAGTTACGCGAGTGCGGGAACACCGGTAGGCCGCCGACCAGCAGGAGGATCAGGATAATAATCAGAATGAGGCTCATGGTTTTATTCCTTATAGGTTCTTTGTAAAAACCGGCTGTTTAACCGTTGGTTCGTCCATGTACAGTGGGACGCCTTACCCCTTCCGACTCTGCCGCTTCGTAGAAAATTCATTGTTTTTATAAAACATTTTGATGCGTTGCTTATTTCTTTTAACGCGTACGCAACTTGAACTAATTAGTTGAAAAAAATTGAACTTAGTCTATGCGCGCAGCTGCGACCGAGCCCGTGGTTTGCCTGGGGCATTCATCACCCTGATGGTGCGTGGGTGGAGCAAAAACCTTCGCTACACTGCCGGTCACTTCTTCGTGAACCACAAGGCTACCTCCTATGCAAAACCGCATGATGATCACTGGCGCCGGGTCTGGCCTGGGTCGCGAAATCGCTCTGCGCTGGGCCCGTGAAGGCTGGCAGTTGGCGTTGTCCGATGTCAGCGAGCCCGGTTTACAGGAAACCCTCAAGCAGGTTCGCGAGGCGGGCGGTGATGGTTTTACCCAGCGGTGTGACGTGCGTGACTACAGCCAGCTCACAGCCTTTGCCCAGGCCTGTGAAGTAAAGCTCGGCGGCATCGATGTGATCGTCAACAACGCCGGCGTGGCCTCGGGTGGGTTCTTCGCTGAATTGTCCCTGGAGGATTGGGACTGGCAGATCGCAATCAACCTGATGGGCGTGGTCAAAGGTTGCAAGGCGTTCCTGCCGCTGCTGGAAAAGAGCAAGGGGCGCATCATCAACATCGCCTCAATGGCCGCGCTGATGCAAGGCCCGGCCATGAGCAACTACAACGTGGCCAAGGCGGGGGTGGTGGCATTGTCCGAGAGCCTGCTGGTGGAGCTCAAGCAACAGGAAGTGGGTGTGCATGTGGTGTGCCCATCGTTTTTCCAGACCAACCTGCTCGACTCCTTCCGTGGGCCAACCCCAGCCATGAAGGCCCAGGTGGGCAAACTGCTTGAGAGTTCGCCCATCTCGGCGGCGGATATCGCCGACCACATTTACCAGCGCGTGGCCGCAGGCGAATTCATGATTCTGCCCCATGAGCAAGGCCGCATGGCTTGGGCGTTAAAGCAGAAAAATCCGCAACTGCTGTATGACGAAATGACACTGATGGCCGACAAGATGCGCGCCAAGGCGCAGGCTGTGAAGGGCTGATTCGGCTGGGGTCTGTCAGACAAATTACCTACCTGCGTAGGCAGTGCCTGATTTTCCCGCAAGCCATTGCCGGCCCAGCGCCAAGGGGGCATGGTCAAGGTCCTGCTACTGGAAAAGGACAACCGCCATGCTGGTCTTAAGCCGTGCCACAGGCGAAGCCATCGCCATTGGCGATGACATCACCGTGCATATCCTGGAAGTGAACGGTACTCATGTGAAATTCGGCATCGAGGCGCCCGTGGGCGTCAACGTGCACCGCGCCGAGGTGTACCGCAAGATACTCAAAGGTGAGGGCCAGGCTACCCATCCCGTGCCGGCGCCCAACCCTTAGGCGCCGCTGTTCAGTCGAACAGGTGCTTGGGCACATCGTGCTTGAGCATCAACTGGCATTGCTCGCTCTCGGGGTCGAAGACGATCAGCGCCTGGCCTTTGGTCAGCGCCTGGCGCACGCGCAGCACGCGTGTTTCCAAGGGCGTGTCGTCGCCATTGTCGGTGCCGTCGCGGGTGACGAAGTCTTCGATGAGGCGGGTGAGGGTGTCGACTTCAAGTGCATCGTAGGGAATCAGCATACAAGCCTCAGGTGTCAGGTCCCGGCGATGCTACTGCGCCGGGACCTTTGTTGCCAGTATCAACTCACCGCGTCAGGACTTCTGGCCGACCAGGCTGTCCACCGACGGCACACGGGTGTCGCTCTCCATTTGCGTTTCATGCTCGATCTGATGACTGAACCGGTCCAGTGAACCCTGCGCCGGTTGCGCATCGCTGGCAAACACCGGCGGGCTGAGGATGTAGGCGCCCAACAAGCGGCTCAGGGCGGCCAGGCTGTCGATATGGGTACGCTCGTAGCCATGGGTGGCGTCACAACCGAAGGCCAGCAACGCGGTGCGAATATCATGGCCGGCGGTGACCGCCGAGTGGGCATCGCTGAAGTAATAGCGGAACAGGTCGCGGCGTACCGGCAGGTCGTTGTCCGAGGCCAGGCGCAGCAAGTGGCGGGACAGGTGATAGTCATAGGGGCCGCCGGAGTCCTGCATGGCCACGCTCACTGCATGTTCGCTGGACTGCTGGCCGGGGGCGACCGGGGCGATATCGATGCCGACAAACTCACTCACATCCCAGGGCAGGGCGGCCGCTGCGCCACTGCCGGTTTCTTCGGTGATGGTGAACAGCGGGTGGCAGTCGATCAGCAGGGGCTGGCCACTGTCGACGATGGCCTTGAGCGCAGCGAGCAGGGCGGCGACGCCGGCCTTGTCGTCCAAGTGGCGGGCGCTGATATGCCCGCTCTCGGTGAACTCGGGCAATGGGTCGAACGCCACGTAGTCACCGACGCTGATTCCCAGGGAATCGCAGTCGGCGCGCGTGGCGCAGTAGGCGTCCAGGCGCAGTTCCACATGGTCCCAGCTCACCGGCATTTCATCCACGGCGGTGTTGAATGCGTGACCGGAAGCCATCAGCGGTAATACGCTGCCGCGAATCACGCCGTTGTCGGTGAACAGGCTGACGCGGCTGCCTTCGGCAAAGCGGCTCGACCAGCAGCCCACCGGTGCCAGGGTCAGACGCCCGTTGTCCTTGATCGCACGCACGGCGGCGCCGATGGTGTCCAGGTGCGCGGAGACGGCGCGGTCAGGGCTGTTTTTCTGGCCCTTGAGGGTGGCGCGAATGGTGCCGCGCCGGGTCATTTCAAACGGAATGCCGAGTTCTTCCAGGCGTTCTGCGACGTAGCGCACGATGGTGTCGGTAAAGCCGGTGGGGCTGGGAATGGCGAGCATTTCCAGCAGCACTTTTTGCAGGTACGCCAGATCAGGTTCGGGAATGGTTCGGGTCATGGAAACTCCTGATGAGTTGAGGGCGATCGTTCCCACGCTCTGCGTGGGAACGCCTCAGGGACGCTCTGCGTCCGCTGTGGTGACGCAGAGCGTCACAGGCTGCATTCCCACGCGGAGCGTGGGAATGATCGGTAGTCAGGTAGTCGGCTGACTGTGTGGAAACAACAAATCCACAAACTTCTCAGCCGTAGGTTGCGGTTCATGGTTGGCCAGGCCGGCCCGTTCGTTGGCTTCGATAAACACATACTCCGGCTGGTCGGCCGCAGGCACCATCAGGTCCAGGCCGACCATAGGGATATCCAGGGCACGGGCCGCACGCACGGCCGCATCCACCAGTGTGGGGTGCAGGATCGCCGTGACATCTTCCAGGCAACCCCCGGTATGCAGGTTGGCGGTACGTCGCACGGCCAGTTGCACGCCACGGGGCAGGATGCTGTTGTAGTCGTAACCTGCGGCTTTGAGGGTGCGCTCGGTTTCTGCATCCAGCGGGATTTTGCTCTCGCCGTCGGTGGCCGCCTGGCGACGACGGCTTTGTGCCTGGATCAACGCACGAATCGAATGTTGGCCGTCGCCGATCACTTCGGCAGGGCGGCGAATCGCAGCCGCGACCACTTCAAAACCGATCACCAGAATGCGCAGGTCCAGGCCTTCGTGGAAGCTTTCCAGCAACACGCGGCTGTCGAACTGGCGCGCCGCTTCAATCGCCTGCTGCACCTCTTCGATGCTCTGCAAATCCACGGCGACGCCATGGCCTTGCTCGCCATCCAGCGGCTTGACCACGATGCGCTGGTGTTCGTCGAGAAACTCCAGGTTGTCGTCGGCACTACCCGCCAACTGTTGCACCGGCACCTGCAGGCCAGCAGCCTTGAGTACCTTGTGGGTCAGGCTCTTGTCCTGGCACAGGGTCATGCTGATGGCGCTGGTCAGGTCGCTCAGGGACTCACGGCAACGCACGCGACGCCCGCCGTGGCTAAGGGTGAACAGGCCCGCATCGGCATCGTCGACCTGCACATCAATGCCGCGCCGATGGGCTTCTTCGACAATGATGCGCGCGTAAGGGTTGAACTCCGCCTGCGGCCCCGGGCCTAGAAACAGCGGTTGATTGATGCCGTTCTTGCGCTTGATTGCAAAGGTGGTCAACGCCCGAAAACCGAGCTTGGCGTAAAGGCTCTTGGCCTGGCGGTTGTCGTGCAGCACCGACAAGTCCAGGTAGCTCAAGCCTCGGCTCATGAAGTGTTCCACCAAGTGGCGCACCAACACTTCACCGACCCCAGGGCGTGTGCATTGAGGGTCGACGGCCAGGCACCAGAGGCTGCAACCGTTCTCCGGGTCGTGGAAGGCCTTGTGATGGTTGAGGCCCATCACGCTGCCAATCACCGCGCCGCTGTCTTCATCTTCGGCCAGCCAATACACCGGGCCGCCTTGATGACGTGGGGTGAGGCGTTCCGGGTCAACCGGCAGCATTCCGCGCCCCTGGTACAGGTGGTTGACCGCTTGCCAGTCGGCCTCGCTCTGCACCCGGCGAATGCGAAAACCGCGAAACACCCGGGTGGCCGGACGGTAGTCGGTGAACCACAGGCGCAGGGTGTCGGACGGGTCGAGGAACAGTTGCTGCGGGTCAATGCCCAGGATTTGCTGGGGCGCGGCTACGTACAGCGCGATATCGCGCTCGCCGGGCTGCTCGTTGAGCAGTTCCTGGGCCAGGCTTGCCGGGTCGGGAAAGGTGTGGCCGATCAACAACCGGCCCCAGCCGCAATGCACGGCAATCGGGTCGGCGGCCAGTGCGCTGCCATCTTCGGCCAGGCGCGCTTGCAGGCGCTCGTAGGTCGGCGCCTGGCCTTTGAGTAAGCGTTGGCTGTAAGCCGCGGCATTCGGTTTCATGGATCAGATTCCTTGTTCGCTCAGCCACAGGTTCAGCGCCGCCAGCTGCCACAGCTTGGAGCCGCGCAGCGGGGTCAGTTGGCCTTGCGGGTCGGTGAGCAAGCGGTCGAGCATGGCCGGGTTGAACAACCCACGGTCCTGGCTCGGGTCCAGCAGCAACTCGCGCACCCAGTTCAAGGTATCGCCCTGCAGATGCTTGAGGCCGGGCACGGGGAAGTAGCCTTTCTTGCGGTCGATGACTTCGCTGGGGATCACCCGACGCGCCGCTTCCTTGAGCACCTGTTTGCCACCGTCGGGCAGCTTGAATTTGGCCGGCACTCGGGCCGAGAGTTCCACCAGGCGGTAGTCGAGGAACGGTGTGCGCGCTTCCAGGCCCCAGGCCATGGTCATGTTGTCTACGCGTTTGACCGGGTCGTCTACCAGCATCACCGTGCTGTCCAGGCGCAGGGCCTTGTCCACGGCCGCGTCGGCGCCCGGCATCGCGAAATGCTCGCGCACGAAGTCGCCGGCAGCGTCGTTGGCGGTCAGCCATTTGGGCGCGACGGTGGCCGCGTAGTCGTCGTAGCTGCGGTCGAAAAACGCCTCGCGATAGGCCGCATACGGGTCGCTGGCGCCATCCACTTGCGGGTACCAGTGGTAACCGGCGAACAATTCATCGGCGCCCTGGCCGCTTTGCACCACTTTGCAATGCTTGGCCACTTCCCGCGACAGCAGGTAGAAGGCGATGCAGTCATGGCTGACCATCGGCTCGCTCATGGCGCGGAAGGCTGCCGGCAGTTGCTCGATGATCTCGCTTTCGGCAATGCGCAGTTGGTGGTGATGGGTGCCGTAGTGCTTGGCGATCAGGTCTGAGTACTGGAACTCATCGCCACGCTCACCGCCAGCGTCTTCAAAACCGATGGAGAAGGTCGACAAATCCTCCACGCCCACTTCGCGCAACAGGCCGACGAGCATGCTCGAGTCGACGCCGCCAGAGAGAAGCACGCCCACATCCACCGCCGCACGTTGGCGAATGGCCACGGCTTCGCGGGTGCTGTCGAGCACGCGGTCGGTCCAGTCTTCCAGGGTCAGGTGTTTTTCGTCCTCATGGGGGCCGTAGGGCAGGGTCCACCAGGTTTTCTGTTCAGTCTTGCCGCTGGCGTCGATGCGCATCCAACTGGCAGGCGGCAGTTTTTCGATGCCGGCCAACAGCGTGCGCGGTGCGGGCACCACGGCGTGGAAATTCAGATAGTGGTTGAGGGCGACCGGATCGAGGATCGGGTTGATGTCACCACCCTTGAGCAACGCGGGCAACGCCGAGGCAAAGCGCAGGCGTTGGCCGGTGCGCGACAGGTACAGAGGTTTGACCCCCAGACGGTCGCGGGCGATGAACAGGCGCTGGGCATCACGCTCCCAAATGGCAAAGGCGAACATGCCGTTGAGCTTGGGCAGCAACGCTTCGCCCCAGGCGTGATAACCCTTGAGCAATACTTCGGTGTCGCCACCGGAATAGAAGGCGTAACCCAGGGCTTCCAGCTCTTGGCGCAGCTCCGGGAAGTTATAGATGGCGCCATTGAACGCCAGGGACAGCCCCAGATGGGCGTCGACCATCGGCTGGGCGGAGCCGTCCGACAGGTCCATGATTTTCAGGCGGCGGTGGCCCAGGGCAATCGGCCCTTGGGCATGAAAACCCCAGGCGTCGGGGCCTCGGGGGGCGAGGTGATGGGTGATGCGTTCTACGGCTGCCAGGTCGGCAGGTTGATGATCAAAGCGTAACTCGCCAGCTAATCCACACATAAATTCCTTACCGGTTTTTCCGTTGGGGAGGGGTCAACACTCAATACGCCCAAAAGGGCGCGTACCCAGAAACTGACCCAGTGCTATGCGTGGAGTTTTAGACCGATAAGTTATAAGGCGGCTAATCACTTTGCCATCAATCGGTCTCTTTGCGAGGCGCGGCTTGGCCTCGAACCAGAGCCCGCAGGGCAAAGCGGTTGGGGTGGCAAGCCTCGGCTACGCTGGTTGGCACTGGCAGGGGCTCATCACTCAGCCACGCAGCCAGCAGTTCGCCGCACAACGGCGCAGTGATCAATCCACGCGAGCCATGGCCGCTATTGAGAAACAGACCCGGCAGCCACGGGCATGGCGTTTGCGGCACTTGCCGGGCGTCTTTGCCCAGTACCGCATAAGCCTGCTCAAACGCCGCATGGTCAGCCAGTGGCCCAACGATGGGCAAGTAGTCAGGGCTGGTACAACGAAACGCGGCACGCCCCTCCAGCTGTTCGGGCGCCAAGCGATCAGCACCCAGGCGCTGCAGCAGGTCGGTAGAAATCTCACCCAGCATCTGCAGGTTGCCGTGGTGTTCGGCCGGCGTGGGCGTGAGGTCCTGATTGGTGAAGTCAAAACTGGCGCCCAGGGTGTGTTCGCCAAGCCGAGCCGGTGCGACGTAGCCCTCGGCACAGACGACAGTGGCCAGGGCCTTACTTGCCGGGGTTTGCGCCAGCCGCGTGATCTGCCCACGGATGCGCTTGAGCGGTATGTCAGCACTGAAGGGGAAACGCTTGATCTCCGCAGCCCCGGCGAGCACCACGACACCGGCGCTGGCCAGTACGCGGTCACCGGCGCGGGCTTGCCATTGGTCGTCGAGCCGGTGCAGTTCCAGTGCCTCGTGGTGGGTGAGCACTTCAATCAGGGGATGTTTCGCCTGCCACTGGCACAGCGCGGGTGGATGCACCCAACCGCCCTGTGGGAAAAACAACCCGCCGTGGGCCAGTTCGATTCCCGCCTTGTGCTGCGCCTGCTCGCGGTCCAGCAGGTGCAGCAGGTCTGGAGCGAAGGCGTGTGCCAATTGAGCCTGACGCTGGCTCTCCTTGGCATCAAACGCCAGCTGCAACACGCCACAGCCGTCCCAATCGACGCCTCGGTGCAAGTGTTCCAGCAGACGCCGGGTGTGGCCAAAACCGCAGAGTATCAGTTGGGACAAGGCCGTGCCATGGGCCGAAAGCTTGAGGTACAACACACCCTGTGGGTTGCCCGAAGCTTCCTGTGCCAAGCCGGCATGGCGCTCCAGCAGGCTGACACGCCAGCCCCGGGCGGCGAGGCTGGCGGCGGTCGCACAGCCGGCCAAGCCGCCGCCGATGACCAGGGCGTGACGTTCACCCTCGATGGCGGGAGGCCGGGCGAACCAGGGTTTACGTGGGGCTGGCGCGGGAGCGTCCTCGGGCCAACCGACAAACTCCCCACGCAGGATCTCCCATTTATGCCCGATGCCCGGCGTGCGTTTCATCTTGAACCCGGCGGCATTGATCAACCGCCGTACCCAGCCGGTGCTGGTGAAGGTGCTGATGGTCGAGCCCGGTGCCGCCAGGCGTGCCAGTTCGGCGAACAGCTCGGCGGTCCACATGTCGGGGTTTTTCGCCGGGGCGAACCCGTCGAGAAACCACGCATCGATTTGGGCGTCCAGTTGCGGCAACTGTTCCAGCGCATCGCCGATCAACAGGGTCAGAGTCACTCGGCCGTTGTCCAGTACCAGGCGCTGGAAGCCCTGGTGGATGGCAATGTAGTGCGCCAGCAGTTGCTCAGCCAAGGGTTGCAGCTCGGGCCAGAGGGCGAGGGCGCGTTGCAGGTCGGCGTGGCTGAGGGGGTATTTCTCCACGCTGACAAAGTGCAGCCGCGCACCGGCCACCGCGTGCTGTTGGAACAACTGCCAGGCGCAGAGGAAATTCAAGCCGGTGCCGAAGCCGGTCTCACCAATCACCAGGCGCCCACCTGCCGGCAAGGCGGCGAAGCGTTCCTGCAAGCGGTTCTGCTCCAGGAACACGTAGCGGGTTTCTTCCAGGCCCGACTGGTCGGAGAAATACACATCGTCGAACACCCGCGAATGCGGGCGGCCTTGATCATCCCAGTCGAGCTGGGCGTGGGTGATGGGGTTCATGGCGACTCATAAAATGAAAGCGGGCAAAGACAAGGCGGCCATTCTAGCCGATCAACAGGCATTGAATTGATCCATGGCAAGGCTGGGTTGTATTTCCTTGCGCGTGTCGGGGCCCAATCCGCTAGTCTTGAGCCATCTTGAAACGGAGCTGCCCATGTTCGAATCCGCCGAAATCGGTCACGCCATCGACAAAGACACCTACGACGCCGAAGTGCCGGCCCTGCGGGAAGCCTTGCTGGAGGTTCAATACGAGCTGCAACAGCAGAAGCGCTTCCCGGTGATCATCCTGATCAACGGCATCGAGGGCGCAGGCAAGGGCGAAACCGTCAAGCTGCTCAATGAATGGATGGACCCGCGCCTGATCGAAGTGCGCACCTTCGACCAGCAGACCGACGAAGAACTGGCGCGCCCGCCGGCCTGGCGCTACTGGCGGCAACTGCCGGCCAAGGGCCGCATGGGTATTTTCTTCGGCAACTGGTACAGCCAGATGCTGCAAGGCCGCGTGCATGGGCAGATCAAGGATGCGCGCCTGGACCAGGCCATCGCCGGCGCCGAGCGCCTGGAAAAGATGCTCTGCGATGAAGGTGCACTGATCTTCAAGTTCTGGTTCCACCTGTCCAAAAAACAGATGAAGGCGCGCCTCAAGGCCTTGGCCGACGACCCGCTGCACAGCTGGCGCATCAGCCCGCTGGACTGGCAGCAGTCCAAGACCTACGACAAGTTCGTGCATTTCGGTGAGCGCGTGCTGCGCCGCACCAGCCGTGATTACGCGCCGTGGCATGTGATCGAAGGTGTCGACCCGCATTACCGTGGGCTGACGGTGGGCAAGATCCTGCTGGATGGGCTGCAAAGTGCCCTGAAGCAGGCCAAGGTCAAGGCCAGCGGCATGAACCCGGCGCCGTTGCTGGCCTCGGTGGACCGCAAGAGCCTGCTCGACAGCCTCGACATGACCCTGCGCCTGGACAAGGACGATTACGAAGAACAACTGATTACCGAGCAGGCGCGCTTCTCTGGGCTGATGCGCGACAAACGCATGCGCAAGCACGCGCTGGTAAGCGTGTTCGAGGGCAACGACGCGGCGGGCAAGGGCGGGGCGATCCGTCGTGTGGCAGCCGCGCTGGATCCGCGCCAGTACCACATCGTGCCGATTGCCGCGCCCAGCGAAGACGAACGTGCCCAGCCGTATCTCTGGCGGTTCTGGCAGAAAATCCCGGCGCGCGGCATGTTCACCGTGTTTGACCGCTCCTGGTACGGCCGCGTGCTGGTGGAGCGCATCGAAGGCTTTTGCACCCCGGCGGACTGGATGCGTGCCTATGGCGAGATCAATGACTTTGAAGAGCAACTGCGCGATGCGGGGGTGATTGTGGTCAAGTTCTGGCTGGCCATCGACAAGGAGACGCAGCTGGAGCGCTTCCAGGCCCGAGAGGAGATCCCCTTCAAACGCTTCAAGATCACCGAAGACGACTGGCGCAACCGCGACAAGTGGGACGACTACCGTGCGGCGGTGGGCGACATGGTTGACCGCACCAGCACCGAGGTGGCGCCCTGGACCCTGGTAGAAGCCAACGACAAGCGCTGGGCGCGGGTCAAGGTGCTGCGCACCATCAACCGTGCGCTGGAAGAGGCGTTTGATAAAAGCGATAAGCACGACAAAAAGAAAAAGAAATAGCCCATGCTTTTGCATCCACGCAGTGAATGATCATCGCGGTCGGCCAGGCATGGATCTATCCTCGATCCACAACCACAAGATCGAGGTAGCCCATGCGTGAAGTAGTGATCGTCGACAGCGTGCGAACCGGCCTGGCCAAATCCTTTCGCGGCAAGTTCAACCAGACCCGTCCCGATGACATGGCGGCCCATTGTGTCAATGCGCTGCTGGCCCGCAATGGTATCGACCCGGCGACGGTGGAAGACTGCATCGTCGGTGCCGGCTCCAACGAAGGCGCCCAGGGCTATAACATCGGGCGCAACGTGGCGGTGCTCTCGCAACTGGGCACCGGTACGGCGGGCATGACCCTCAACCGTTTCTGTTCGTCGGGCTTGCAGGCGATTGCCATTGCCGCTAATCAGATCGCTTCGGGCTGTAGCGACATCATTGTCGCCGGTGGCGTGGAGTCCATCAGCCTGACCATGAAGAGCGTCAACACCGATAACCTGATCAACCCGCTGCTTAAAGAACAGGTGCCGGGCATTTACTTCCCCATGGGGCAGACCGCCGAAATCGTTGCGCGGCGCTATCACGTCAGCCGCGAAGACCAGGACCTTTATGCGCTGCAAAGCCAGCAGCGCACCGCAAAGGCCCAGGCTGATGGCTTGTTCAACGATGAAATCGTGCCGATGGCGGTCAAGTACAAGGTCGAGGACAAGAACACTGGCGCGGTGCAGATCCTGGATGACGTGGTCGACCGGGATGACTGCAACCGCCCGGACACCACCCTGGCCAGCCTCAGCGGCTTGAAGCCGGTATTTGCCGAGGATGGCTCGGTGACGGCAGGTAACTCCTCGCAGCTTTCCGACGGTGCGTCGATGACCCTGGTGATGAGCCTGGAAAAAGCCTTGGAGCTGGGGCTCAAGCCCAAGGCGTTCTTCCGTGGTTTTACCGTGGCTGGTTGCGAGCCGGATGAAATGGGCATTGGCCCGGTGTTCTCGGTGCCCAAGTTGCTCAAGGCCAAGGGCTTGCAGGTGGCGGACATCGACCTTTGGGAACTCAATGAGGCTTTTGCTTCTCAGTGCCTCTACGCGCGTAACCGCCTGGAGATTGATAACGCCAAGTACAACGTCAACGGGGGTTCGATTTCCATTGGGCATCCGTTTGGCATGACTGGTTCGCGGCAGGTGGGGCATCTGGTGCGGGAGTTGCAACGGCGCAATCTGCGTTATGGGATTGTCACCATGTGCGTGGGGGGCGGGATGGGGGCCACCGGGCTTTTCGAAGCCGTGCGCTGACTCAGGTTGGAATAGCGCCAGTGTGGGAGGGCTAATGTGGGAGCTGGCTTGCCTGCGATAACGGCCTGCCAGCCGACACTTCTCTCCCTGACACCCCAAGATCCAATTGTGGGAGCTGGCTTGCCTGCGATGACGGCCTGCCAGCCGATACTTCTCTCCCTGACACCCCACGATCCAATTGTGGGAGCGGGCTTGCTCGCGAAGGCGGCCTGACAGGCGACACAGTTGGACCGGGTACATATCCGTTATTTAGGTAACGGCCACTTAGGGTTACGCCCTGACGGCGTCTCACTTTTGAGAAGCGCAAAAGTAAGCAAAACGCTCTTGCCCCACCACTCGGCACCTCGCTTAGGCTCGGTGTGCCCGAACACAGGCTTGAATCCGTGGGCCGCCGCCACGCGCCATCCATGGCGCGGGGCGGCTAACCCGGCGTCCTGCCGGGTTACCCACGAATTCAAGCCTGCGTTCGGCCAGCGTGGTTTAATGGGGCGCCTGAGATCAAGATCACAAGCAGATCAAGATCAAGAGCGGCTCGCTTCGCATCGTGGTTACCGTTGATCGCGACAGCGTTGTACCTATGGCCATCGCAGGCAAGTCAGCTCCCACATTCAAAACTGTGACGTATCCCAATTCAGTGACTTGCCCCTAGAATGCCTGCTCCACTTCCTCTGGCATCTGGGGCTCTCATGCACATTTCTTCCGGCCGCTGGGTCTACGGTTTTTTCCTGACCCTGCTGACCGCGTTTCTGTGGGGCATTCTTCCGATCAAGCTCAAGCAAGTGTTGCAGGTGATGGACCCGATCACCGTGACTTGGTTTCGCCTCATGGTAGCGGGCACTTGCCTGTTCGTTTACCTGGCCGCTACCAAACGCCTGCCCAGCCGCAAAGTGCTTGGCCCCAAGGGTGGTTGGCTGGTGGGCATGGCGGTGTGTGGCCTGGTGGGCAACTACGTGTTGTACCTGGTGGGCCTGAAAATGCTCAGCCCAGGCACGGCGCAGTTGGTGGTGCAGATGGGGCCGATCTTTTTGATGGTTGCCAGTGTGTTTGTGTTCAAGGAGCGCTTTAGCCTGGGGCAAGTTATCGGGCTGGTGGTGTTGATCGCAGGCTTTGGCTTGTTCTTCAACCAACGCCTGGTGGAACTACTGACCTCCATGGGTACCTACACCGCCGGTGTGCTGACGATCCTGCTCGCTACCACCATCTGGGTGTTCTATGCACTGGGGCAGAAGCAGTTGCTGACGGTGTGGAATTCATTGCAGGTGATGATGGTGATTTACCTGTCGTGTGCGCTGTTGCTCACGCCCTGGGCACATCCGCTGGAGGCGTTGCAGTTGAGCCCATTGCAAGGCTGGCTGTTGTTGGCGTGCTGCATGAATACCCTGGTGGCCTACGGGGCATTTGCCGAAGCCCTGGCGCATTGGGAAGCCTCGCGGGTCAGTGCAACCCTGGCGTTGACGCCTTTGGTGACCTTTGTGGCCGTGGCCGTGGCGGCGTGGTTGTGGCCGGACTATGTGCAGGCTGAGCAGATCAATGCCCTGGGGTATTTCGGCGCCTTGGTGGTGGTGCTGGGTTCGGCGACCGTGGCGCTGGCACCTTCGCTGCTCGCCGGGCTCAAGGCCCGGCGGCTGCGTACGGCGGTGTAGTCAGCTACCCAGCATGTTTTCCGGGCGTACCCACTGGTCGAACTCGGCATCGGTGAGGTAGCCCAGCTCCAGCGCGGCCTCGCGCAGTGTCAGGCCCTCGGCGTAAGCCTTCTTGGCGATCTCGGCCGACTTGTCGTAGCCGATATGCGGGTTCAGCGCGGTAACCAGCATCAGCCCGCGTTCCAGGTGTTGGGCCATTTGCTCGGCGTCGGGTTCGAGGCCGGCAATGCAATGTTCCTGGAAGTTGTTGCAGCCATCGGCCAGCAGGCGGATGGACTCCAGCAGGTTGTGGATGATCACCGGTTTGTACACATTCAACTGCAAGTGCCCCTGGCTGGCGGCCATGCCGATGGTCACGTCGTTGCCCAGCACCTGGCAGGCCAGCATCGACAGCGCTTCGCATTGGGTGGGGTTGACCTTGCCCGGCATGATCGAACTGCCCGGTTCGTTGGCCGGCAACTTGACTTCGGCCAGCCCGGCGCGAGGGCCGGAACCCAGCAGGCGCAGGTCATTGGCGATCTTCATCAGCGCCACGGCCAGGGTTTTCAGCGCGCCGTGCAGGGTCACCAGCGGCTCATGGCCGGAGAGGGCGGCGAATTTGTTCGGCGCGGTTACAAAAGGCAAGCCTGACAATGCGGCCAGTTCGGAGGCAATCGCCTCGCCAAAGCCATGGGGTGCATTGAGGCCGGTGCCGACGGCGGTGCCGCCCTGGGCCAGCTCGCACACCGCGGGCAGGGCGCTGCGGATCGCCCGCTCGGCGTAATCGAGTTGGGCGATAAACGCCGACAGCTCCTGGCCGAAGGTGATTGGCGTAGCGTCCATCATGTGGGTACGGCCGGTCTTGACCAGCTTCATATGCCGCGCGGCCAATTCCGCCAGGCCGCCGGACAAGGTGGCGATCGCCGGCAGCAGTTGCTTGTTCACCGCTTGCACCGCAGCAATGCTCATGGCGGTGGGGAAGCAGTCGTTGGAACTCTGGGAGCGGTTGACGTGATCGTTAGGGTGTACCGGGCTCTTGCCGCCTCGGTTGTTGCCGGCCAACTCGTTGGCGCGGCCGGCGATCACTTCGTTGGCGTTCATGTTGCTCTGGGTACCACTGCCGGTCTGCCAGACCACCAGCGGGAACTGGTCGTCATGCTGGCCGTCCAGGACCTCGTCGGCAGCCTGTTCGATCAGGCGGGCGATGTCGGCAGGCAGGTCGCCGTTACGGTCGTTGACCCGTGCCGCAGCCTTCTTGATCAAGGCCAGGGCATGCAATACCGCCAGCGGCATGCGCTGCTCGCCAATCGCGAAATTGACCAGCGAACGTTGGGTTTGCGCGCCCCAATAGGCGTCATCAGGGACCTGTACTTCCCCCAGGCTGTCGGTTTCGATACGGCTCATCGGTCACCCTCCTTATGCTGTCGTGATTGGTCAGTTTAGGCCCTGGCGGCCAGCGTGGGTTCCCTAAAAGCGCTTTTGTGTCACCGCGCCCCGTGAAACCGGGGCTTGCGATGGGGTGGGGTTGAGCCGCGAGGTTTTTTAGGCGCAGAATGGTCGCCCTTGGGGTCTTACCTCGCCTGCTAGAAAAGGAAACTCGATGACTCGTCTTCGTGCCATCTGTACCGCGGTTGCTCTGGTTTGCGCCAGCGGCCAGGTTCTTGCCGATACCGCCAGCCACAACGCCAGTGCCGAAGCCTTCCTTACCCTGGCCCATGCTGACAAGCTGGGTACCCCGGTGTACATGCAAGTGCAGCAAATGTTCGCCCAGCGTTTCGAACAGACCAAGGCGCCTGCCGCCAAGCAGTCCGTACTGGACAGCTACCAGGCCAAGGCCAACGCCGCTCTGGACCAGGCCATCGGCTGGCCGAAGCTCAAGCCTGACATGGTCAAGCTCTACACCACCAACTTCAGCGAATCCGAACTCAAGGACCTGGTAGCGTTCTACCAGTCGCCACTGGGTAAGAAAGTCCTGGAAAAAATGCCCCAGCTGACCCAGCAATCGGCCCAGATGACCCAGGCCAAGCTGGAAAGCGCCGTACCGGTGGTGAACAAGCTGTTGGAAGACATGACCAACGAGCTGGCGCCCAAAGCCGCCGCACCGGCCAAGAAGAAGTAAGCAGGAATGAGCATGCAACAGCGTATCGAAACGGCCCTTGCCGCCCTGGAGCCGGAACATTTGAGCGTGCTGGATGAAAGCCATATGCACAGCCGTGGGTTGCAGACCCACTTCAAGGCCGTGCTGGTCAGTAAGCAGTTCGCGGGGCTCAACCGCGTCAAGCGCCACCAGAAGGTCTACGCCACCCTGGGTAGCCTGATGAGCGAGTTCCATGCGCTGGCGCTGCATACCTACACGCCTGAAGAATGGGCGACAATCGACGCAGCCCCGGCCTCGCCGACCTGCGCCGGCGGGCACTGAAAACCTTTGAGACCGGCAGGTGCCAGCCTGCTGGTCTCGATAGGTGCTATCAGGATCTGGTTACAAAAGGCCGTCTTCAATACCCCCTTCCCAATGCCGAGACCTCTAGGATTTTTTGACCTTAGTGCAAACAGGTCATGAATTCATGTCTAACGCTCTTCATCGAAATACACCTACCTTGACGGCCATTGACCCTCGCGGGTTAGCCGTGCGCACTGTGCAGTATCACCGCGCAACGCTTGCGCACTCCCCACAGCCGCGCGTCAATCGCCAAGTGTTTGGGGCCAGTGGCTTCTTACTGGAACAGTGGGACCCACGTCAGTTCGCCCTCGGCTCGACCGGGGTGGCGGCGCAATCGAACCTTTATAGCCTCTCCGGCGAGGCCGTGCGTACCCTGAGTGCGGATGCCGGCTGGCGCCTGATCTTGCACGGCGCAGCGCGGCAGCGCCTGCATAGCTGGGACTCGCGTGGCGCCCATCAAGCGTTTCACTATGACCGTTCGCTGCGCCCTGTGGCGGTGTTCGAACAATCGGCAGAGGACCCGTCACCCCGTTGTGTCGAGCGTATGACGTACGCGCCCGCAGTCCCTGCCGAGGCCGTCGGTAATCGCTGCGCACGCCTGATTCGGCATACCGACCCGGCAGGCGTTCTGCTGATGGAGGCGTACGGGATCGATCAACGCGTCATCAAGCAAACCAGGCGGTTTCGCGCCGACACCGCGCTGGTCGACTGGCCACAAAGCGATGAGGCCCAAGATGAGCTAGTGGAACGCCAGGCCTATACCACTACTTGGCGTTACGATGCATTGGGTGCGCTGCTTGAGCAGACCGACGCCAAGGACAACCGCCAACAGTGGCGCTATGGGCAACAGGGCTGGCCGGCGGAAGTGGCGCTGACGTTGAAGGATGGCGAGCGCCAGGTGTTAATGGATCAGCGCGCTTATAATGCCGGCGGCCAGATCGTGTCCGAGCGGGCGGGTAATGATGTCACTAAAGTCGCCCGTTATTGCGAGCAAGATGGCCGGTTGCTGGAACTTAAGGTCTATCGTAAAGGGCAGGCCGCCGCGCCGTTGCAGCAGCTTGTTTATGAATACGACCCAGTGGGCAACATTCTCAGTCTTAGCGATCTGGTCCAGCCGACGCAATGGCACAGCAACGCCCGGATCGACGCAATCAGTCGATACCAGTACGACACGCTTTATCAGTTGATCCAGGCCAGCGGCCGGGAAAACAGCGCCAACACTGGCGGCCAGAAGTTCCCGACCGCGGTGCAGTTCGGGGCGACGGATCGGGGGCTCTGGCGCAATTACACCCAGCATTATGCCTATGATGCGGCGGGCAATCTGACGCGCCTTCGACACGTGCCCTCCAGCGGCACAGGCTATACCCGCGAAATGCAGGTGGCTGCGTTCAGCAACCGCGCCGTGCCTGCGGTGCAAGGGCGGCAGGTTCAATGGGATGAAGCGTTCGATGCCAATGGCAATCAGTTGTCGCTCGACGGCGTACAGCAAGCCGTCTGGGATGTGCGCAACCAATTGACCTACACCACCCAGGTACAGCGTGAGAACGGTGACCCGGATGTGGAGAGTTACCTGTATGACAGTCAAGGCCTGCGCGCACTCAAGGTGCGCAGCCGCGAAGCGCGTACAAAACCCTACACCCAGGGAACCTATTACCTGCCAGGCCTGCAGGTCCACAAGCAAAGCACACAGCGCTTCAATGTGCTGGACATCGATACGGGCGGTGGGCGAGTCACCGTGGTGCAATGGGAGTCGGGTAAGCCCCGCGAGATGAGCACCCATCAGTTGCGATTCAGCGTTCTGGATCACCTCAAGAGCTGTGCGCTGGAACTGGACGAACAGGCTCGGTTGTTGAGCCAGGAGCATTACTATCCTTATGGCGCAACGGCGTGGTGGGCAACCAGCAATAGTATTCGGGGGGACCACAAGGTTCGTCGTTACTCAGACACGGAGCGCGATGCCACGGGCTTGTATTACTACGGCGCCCGTTATTACGCGCCGTGGTTGCAGCGTTGGATCAGCCCGGACCCGATGGGCGATGTGGACGGCTTGAACCTGTATGCGATGGTCCGGGGCAATCCCGTGGGGTTCAGGGATGCCGGTGGCACGCAAACGACGTTTGGCGAGCAATTCCAGCCCAGTCGAGGGGATATCATTTTCGGCCTGGCCGCCACAATTACTGCCTACAGGAGTTTCTGGTCGAAGCTGAGTGCGCGAGGGGATGCGATGGTGGCCTATTTTTCAGGCGCGGAACTGCAGCGCTGGACTGCCGGGCTGGCGTCTCCCGTTCGCGCCTTCTCTGCTTTTCGCAACGCGAATGCGGACCTCTTCAGAGACTTGACGCAAAACCCAGACGATCCAGCGAAAGCTAACGAACTCAAGGCTGAGCTCATTGAGCAGCTTTCGGTCGGCGTCCGGCCGTTTTACGAGGGCATTGTTTTGAAGTACTCAGGGTGTACGTCAACTGCCTGCAACCAGCAATTCGCCAGGAAGTTTGTCAGTGATCTTGGCGCAGGCAAATATTCACTTGTAGCGACGGCTCACCAATACATTGGCACAGACCTTTTGACCATCCAGCAAAAGATCGTCACTCGAAGCAGCAAATCCGCTTTGGAAACCTTGACCAGCTTGCACAGTGCGGCGGTGGTCCATTTCGCTCTCGACAATTTGGACATAGGAGCCGTCATCAGCAAGCAGGGGGTATCTGCTACGGCTTCCGAGCTGCGCTGGCTCTATCGGCACAGGACGCAACTGGCAGGCCGCGTGAGGTTCTATCAAAACCAACAACGGGTCGACGCGCCTTGGGAGTCAAACGCGTCTGCTTGGCGTCGCTACACCCCGCGGCGTCCCGGGGTATCAGGGCGGGCGGCACGCTGACCAAACGCCTCGGCCTGTGAGCACATACCCTATGGGAGCGGGCCCCTGCCACATTTGATCTTCAAGAGCGCCGCCTCGACCCGCGTGAGCGGGGCGGGGCGATGCCAGTACCCGGACACACAAAAGCATCCTCCTGCACCACCTTTCTCGCCCCCCCGTCCCTAGGCTTTCAGGACTACTTATTCAGCAATAAGGTCTTGAGATCATGTCTGCTTCCATCCATCGAAACACACCGTCCCTGGTCGCAGTCGACCCACGTGGGTTAATTGTTCGTAACGTCAATTACCACCGCTCAAGCGCGGAGGATGAACCGCAGGTGCGCATTCATCGCCAGGTCTTTGGCAGTACAGGCTTGATGATTGAACAATGGGACCCACGTCTGTTGCAGTTGTCACGCTCACAACCCGACACCGCGCCTAATCAACGCACGGTCTATAGCCTTGGTGGACAAGCGTTGCGCACCCACAGCGTGGATGCCGGCTGGCGACTGACGCTGATGGGGGAAGCCGGGCATTTACTCGAAGAATGGGATGGGCGGGGTGCTCACCAGGCTCATCACTATGATCAATATCTGCGGCCGATCGCCGTCTTCGAGCAGGCGGCCAGTGACGAGCAAGCGTTGTGCGTCGAGCGTCTTGCCTATGCCGTGTCCTCGGATGAGGAGGCTGCGCGCAACCGCTGTGGCCGGGTGGTTCGCCATGATGACGGCGGCGGCTCGTTGTTCCACGAGCGGTATGGGCTGCACGCAGAAGTTGCTCAGCAGACCCGACGCTTTCGGCAGGCGGATGCCGCGCTGGATTGGCCGCAGCCCGCTGCACAACGCGAGGTGCGCCTGGAGCCCGAGAGGTTCCAGACATCCATTGGGTTTAACGCGCTGGGTGAGCGCCTGCATCACACGGACGCCAAGGGCAATCGCTTTGACTACGCCTACGGCATTGACGGCCAACCGGCGAGTATTGTTGTGACGCCCAAGGGCGGCGTGCGTACGCAGGTGCTGGGCCAGCGGGACTACAACGCAGCGGGTCAGGTGCTCAGCGAACGCGCCGGCAACGGCGTGGTGCGTGCCATGCAATACCGTGAGTTTGACGGTCGCTTGCTGCAAATGACTGCCCATCTACCCGCACAACCGGGCGCAGCGTTGCAAGACCTGCGCTACGACTATGACGGCGTTGGCAACATCGTGCGGATCGACGACCTTGCCCAGCCGACGCAATGGTCCAGCAACACCCGAATCAGTTCGGCCAGCCTCTATGAGTACGACTCGTTATCGCAACTGACCAAAGCCACTGGCCGCGAAACCGCCGGTAACACGGGAGGCCCGGCGTTGCCGGCGAATGTGACGTTTGGCTCGACTGACGACAGCGTATGGCGTCGCTACACCCAGCGATTTTACTATGACGCCGCCGGCAATTTGCTCAAGTTGCAACATGTGCCCAGCAGCGGCGCCGGCTTCACGCGGCAGATGAGCGTGGCCGCGGGCAGCAATCATTTTTTGCCGCAGGCTGATGGCAAGACCGCGCCGGGGTTGGGCCAGGGCTTTGACCGCAACGGCAATCTGCAAGCGTTGGCAGGTGATCACAAGATGAGCTGGGATGTGCGCAATCAACTGGTGCGCCTCACGCAGGTGCGACGCGAGGGCGGCAATGACGATGAAGAACGCTACGCCTACGATGCCACGGGCCAGCGCATCCTCAAACGCAGGGTCTCCCAGGCCAGGGGCGTGGTGCATACGGCCCAGGTGCGCTACTTGCCGGGGCTGGAAATTCGGCATGACAGCGCAACGGGTGAGCAACTGAATGTACTCAACCTTGATGCCGGTACGACCACGGTGCGCATCCTGCTTTGGGATCGCCACCCTTCGGGAGGGCGCCAAGAGGCGCAGATCCGTTACGGCTTGTCGGACCACTTGGGCAGCAGCAGCCTGGAGTTGGGCGAGCAGGCGCAACTGCTCAGCCAGGAAAGTTATTACCCTTACGGCGGGACCGCGTGGTGGGCGGCGAAAAGCTCCAGCGAGGCGAGTTACAGGTTCATCCGTTATTCGGGCAAGGAGCGCGATGCCAGTGGGCTGTCTTACTACGGCTTCAGGTATTACGCGCCGTGGTTATGCCGCTGGATCAGCCCGGACCCGACCGGCGATGCTGATGGCTTGAATCTGTACGCCATGGTTGGCGGTAACCCAGTCACCCAGGTCGATGTGCAAGGGCTGGCCGCCACACCGGCTTTGGAGGAGCCGCAGGACAAACAAATACGCAGGCTTTCCGTCAGTCGCAGGCTCGCGAATGTAGGGCGGGTTATGCGCCCCAGGATACAAGCAGCCTCGTCGGCCGCGATTCGCGATGGATTATCCACCTATATCGCCAATGCAATCGCAACGGGCGTCGATCTGGCGATCTTCAGCAACCTGCAGCCCACGGCGCAACGCAACCAGATTTTGCGTATTAGCGTAGCGGTGCTTGATGCCGTGTCCTCGGCACATATGAGCACCGGTATCGTCGCTAACTGGACGCACTATGCGCCACAGGTCGGTGCTGTTTTTGCAGGTGCCGCAGGTATGGGTTATGCCATGTATGGCGACTCGATAGGTGATCAAGCCGAGCACAGCTGGGACCCGGTGGCGGTTCAGCGTTTGGGCGGGCATGTTCGCGCGCTCTCCAGGGAACTGGTGCAGCAAGTCTTGCGTGGGCACGGTACTGGCATCTCCTGGGGCAGCACGCCCCTGAGCGGCAGGGTCACGCGTACCGCCGGAACGACGGCGGCCTATGCCCTCGCTACCGTGGCCAATGCTGTTTATGGCGGGCAAGTGCCTGCGCTGATGCAACCCAATGTCTCACCTGCAATAGAAGCCTACGACGGGGCGGTGGGAACGATGATTCGCGGCGGTCACCTGACCGCTGCCCACGACCCCCATGGCCAGACCCTGCAACTGCCGGACCCTGCCGCGACGATACACGGTGGGTTGAGCCGAATGTTCAATCAGGTGTGGACGCATTGGGCCGCGTCCGGTGTCGAGGCATTGGCCGTTGCGCTGACGGGCCTGCCCCAGGCCGCCCAAAGCCGGACCACTCGAACGATTGTCATGGCGGCCCGCGGCGTGATTGCATCACTGACCGAATGGCGCGGCTTTTTCGTAACGTTTGCCCGGCGCGGGTATACAACTTTGGCCTCGCGCTGGGGCGCAGCCCGGCGATCCTGAGGAGAAGATGAATGGGCCGGCGCCGCGGCCCATGGTTCCTCAGTCAGTAGTTTGGCTTGCGTTCAGCTCTTCATGGGTGTCGTTTTCGTCCTCATTGACGGTGTACCAGGCCCAATAGGTGGTACGCCGCATGAATCCCCCCGCAGTGAACGTCTGCGTCGGGCGTCCGAGGGGGTCATACAATTGCCGGTCGCTGTGGCCCAGCTCACGCATGGAGTGATCATTGACGTAGGTGTGGTTATTGGCGAAATAGGGGCGATAGGCACGTATGACCAAGCCCTTGTTGTTGTATTCGACACGCTCGCTGACGCGCCAGCGGGGGTCGGCATCCACTTGGCGCAGCTGTTTGCTCAAGGTGCCGGATGCATCCGCCACCTCGTCGACCAGCAGGTTGCCCTTGTCGTCCACTGCATAGGCCTTGCCTGGTTCGGTCTTTTGCTTGGTCTGTAACGAGCGGCCGAAGCCGTCCCAGCAGGTCAGGGTCATGCGAACCTGTTGGTCGGCATCGCCGGGGTAGCGGTCGGCTTGCGACATGAGCCCGTGTACCGGCACGCGGCTGGCCTTATCGATCAACGCCTTGAGTTGTTTTTCGCTGTCGCCGAGGGGCTGGCGACCACCACTCAGACGCGCCCGCGCGCTCATGCGGATATGCCCGCTGGGGAGCAGATAGTTCTTGGTGACCCACTCAGGCTTGACCACGGCCAAGTCGATGCTGCCCATCCAACTGAACGGCGCGTAGCAGTGCGCGCTGGCCATGTCTTGCAACACGCTTTGCGCCTGTTCGATGGCTAATTCGGGCGTCACATGGTTGAGCGTGCGGTAGCTTTCCAGGGCAGCGAAACCCACTCTGAGGCCTTGTTCACTGCCGTAAAACGTGCTGGCGAGCAACTGCCCAAAACCGTCATAAAGCGCTTCTTGAACAGTGCCATTGGGGTCGACGACTTTTATCGGCAGCATCACTTGATAGTCGTATTCGGCCGTGGTCACACAACCGTCGGGCATTTTTACGCGCACGGTTTGCAACGTATAGGGGTCATAGTTGAGCGTTGTTTCGCCATGGGCCTCGGTGGCCCGCAGCGCCCTTATCCGATAAAACTGGGTGGCCTTGCCATAGCGGGGAAAATGCCGGCGAATCGACCACAGGCGGTTTTCCTTGAGCGGTGCCTCGCCGTCGAAGAGAAAAAACAGCTCCATGGTGTGATAGCCGCTGTCGGTGAGCTTTTGCACCAGGTCCACCTTGGGTTGGTTGGGCATGGCCGGGATGTCGTTGTAGGCGCTCAGGGCTTGGTCATCCAGCTCGGCGGTTTCCAGGTAGTCAGTCAATGCCTGGGCAGTGGCGACGCCTGGTGCCAGGGTTTTACCCAGGCCACCGGCCTGCCGGTAGTGCTGCACCGACAAGCCGCTCAGTGTGCGCCTGGCCCCAGCGGCCAGTGGCCCGTCGTGGGTGTCGATGAACACCTCATAGGTGATACGCGCAGGGTCCAGCCCGCCAGGCGCCGGTGCCTTGCCGAGCACCAGGGCGTTGTCTCGTTGGCGGTAGGGCAAGCCCAGGCACCACTGCTGTGCGTCGTCCAGATGAATAGGCTGCGCCAGCGTTTCGCTCAGGTAATAGAACTGTTGCGCGTTGTCATGGGTGTCGCGCCACCAGCGCTGCTGGTGCTCATCCACCAGCACGGCGGGCGGCGGGCTGTCGGCGGTGCTACGGCGGGCATAATGCAGGGACACGCCATGCACCAGGTAACCATAGGCATCCCAGCGCAGATTGATCTGGTGCTGGCAGAGGGGATCGTCTTTCACGCCTTCATACTGGTAGCTGATCGACTCCAGGGCTAATGGCAGCAACCGGGCGTAAGGGGTATGGGCACTGGCCGGCGCGAGTTCGCGGACCAGATACCGCTGGTGGTGAACTGAGTAGGGCACGACGCCTTGCGCCGGCTCCGCCGCCATCAGCTCGACCCGCAGCACCCTGCCACTGAGTGCACGGGCCACCTCGCGTGCCAGCGCCGGAGCGGGGTCGCTGATCAAGTCGTCATGATGCTCCAGCGGCTCTGCCTGAACCGTCCCCCTGTAGCGGCTGACCAGCGTGCGGCCGAGAGCCTTGGCGTGCGGGTCATGAGTGCTCTGGTCGAGGCTGGGCATGTCAAGGGATCGCCCGGTATGAAACCAGGTTTTGCTGAGCAAGGGTGCGCTGGAACCCTGCGTGAGGGGGGCGTCCTTGCGGCTGTCGGTGTCGGTTTGCAGCAACAGCCCAAAGCCACGAAACTCACGGTCCACGCGGTCGTAATAAGCCTGGCGATAACTCACGCGCTGGGTCAACTGGTTGCCGGTAATCTCGTCCCGTTGGGCTTGTTGGCTGACCAGCAGCAGCGCAAAGGGTAACTGGCTGATCGCAGGCTGGCCCTTGGCATGCAGCTCGCGTTTTTCGTCCAGCCACTCCTGGGCACTGCTGCGATATTTGATCGAAGCCTGAGCGCCCATGTTGTTGTCGGTGCGTATGAGCAGCCAGGGCTTCTGGCTGTAAAAGTCGTAGCGCCAATGGATGGGGGTCTGGTGGGCGGCGGTCAGGATCAGGCTCGGACAGCCCAGGCCGAGCACGTCGATAATGCTGACCTGGCAGTGGTCGTCGTACTGCACGCCTTCTGGCCACGGCACGTTGATCGCCTTTGTCTCGAAGCCGTTGCCGCCTTTGTTGAGGAAAATACTCAGATGAGTGGTGCTCAAATACAGCAAGTCTGCGGCACCGCCGCCATTGAGGTCGACGAGCAGTACATGCGCCGCGTTGAACGTTTGATAACGCAACGGCAATGTGGCCAATACAAACCCCTGGGCAAAACGGCCGCGACCCAGGTTCGGCCAACATTTCACTTCGTTATGCCGGATACGCACCAGATGCTGTTGGCCTGTGGCGAGTACATCGCTGAACGCCACCAGTTCGTTGGGCGAGGCGGAAATGATCGGCAGGCCATCGTCGGGCGTGTGCGGTACCTCGATGGCGGGGGCGAAGCCGGATGCTCGGCGATTTTCATACAGGCGCACGCTGCGCGGGCCGATCATCGTAAAGTCATGACGACCTGTCCCCATCAAGTCAGCAAGCATGCCCTGGGGGTGGAAGAACTCCGAGGGGAATGCATCGAACGGTGTATAGGCTGACCAGTTGCGCTGTTCGTCCAGGCTGAAAAATCCGTTCATCCCGGGCCCGGCCACCTGCCATTCCAAACGCCCGTCGCCATCCACATCGGCCAGCGCCTGATGGAGGGGGCGAGTGCTGTCGGCGACCGGCACCCGCGTTAATTCCACGGCCTCGCCGTAGCTCACCTGGTCGCGGGTTTGCGGGTTTTGCGGCCGCTGCGGTTCGCGGTAATACCAGCTTTTATCTGCGCGATACAACACACCGGGCAAGCCTTCGCCATACAGATCCACCAGTTGATAACGAGCGCCGTCATGCAGCTTGGGAAATGCACCAAATGCCTGGTAGCGGCTCGGGTCGACGTTGAGTTGGCTCGACTGATAAAGGCACTCCAGCGGCGGGCGGCTCACCCTATTGCCCGCGCTGTCGAAGGCTTGCTCATGCACCCCGCTTAACAGGCTGACATGGCTGGATGTGTGGTATTGCAGTAGCAGGCGCTTGGACAGCACGGGGTCGAGGCCCATTTTTTTTTCTTTAGGGAAGTGGTGAAACATCAGAATCTGGCTGCAGCGGCGCAGGGTGCGTAACTCGAAGCCAAAGGCAAAATCCGAGCAGGGATCGGGTCGCACAGGCCATTGCTGAGTTTTCTGATACGTGGGCCGCTGTTCCAGATCAAGGGAGCGTTCGCCATAATCAAAAAGCAATTGGAAGTGCCAGCCTACGTCCGGTTTATCCTCGGTCTGCCACAGATACAGCTGCTCTTGCTCCCTGGCGGTGAAGTTGCCGTAGCAGACACTTTCCAGGTAATGCCGGGCGCGACAATCCCTGGGATAGCGCGCGTTGTCGGTTTCTTTTGTGTAGTGATAATAAATGTGCTCGCCGTGGGCATTCAGGCTTTCCTGCAACAACCACTGCGCCACATGGTGCGTCTGGTCCGGGTCGGCAATCCGGGCCAGCGAGGTTTTTCCGTAAAAGTGCTGGCTGCCATCGGCACTCTGTATCAACCAGAAACCCGCCGTGTCGGTTGCCGTTTGCCAGTGTTCGATACGGTCGAAGTGGCTCTGGACCCTGGGGAAATACCGGGTGGCCGTGTAGGCGATGGTCAGTGGCAAACCATTGAAAGAGGACGTGGAACGGCTGACGATCGTCCCTTCAGCGTCGCGCTCGGGTAGCCATATTTGCGCGTCGGGGCCCACCAGTACGTCGTGCTCCGTGTAGGCCGGCACGCCATGGGAGGTACGCCGGCTGACGGCCGGCAGGGCAACCTCCCAACCCAATCCGAAGGGGCCGTTACCGGCGCCGCTTCGGTAGGTCAGCGACATGGCGGGTGCGTAGCCGCGCGCGGGAGAGATCGGCAAGGGAATCTCAAAGCTTGCCGTACCACTGGAGCCGATATCGCCCCAGCCCTTACCCGTGCCTTGAATGGCACCGCCGCCTTTTGGCAGGGCCGGGGTATTGACCTGGAGGTTGAGCGTATCGTCGTTCATGCCTTGCCCCCGCTGACCGTCGGCACCCTAGCGGTGTAACGCAGGTGGATGACGATATCGTTGATCGATTCGAGTACGGCTTTTTGCAGGTTGTGATTGGGGAACTCCAAGGTCCAGTTGGAGATGGCTCCGGTGTATTCGAAAGGCAAGTAGCGATCGTTGCTCTCGAAGTTGAGGGTGAACAGGCCGTTGTCATCCAGTCCGGTGGACAGTGCGATTTGCTGATGGGCACGCATGTCGCGGCGCCGTTCGCCTGTGGGTAATACGATTTCGTTGTGGGTCTGGGTCAGTATCGCCTTAATGTCCTCATAGGGGCCTAGCGTCGCGGGCAACGACACGCTGATGCCTTTTATTCGCCGCAGGATGTGGTTGGGGTAATCCTCTTCAAACAGAACCTCGGACAACATGAAGCACAGCGTGCCGGTATCGACCAGTTGTCGTTTATGCTCGGCCCATTTGTTTTGCGTACTCGATGATTGAGTGCCGGTTGTGCCGGTTGTGGGCGTGGTGACTTTGCAATCGATCATGCGATGACGCAGGGAGATGGTCTTGACGATCTCCAGGTCCCGGACGTTATGGTTCAAATAGGCCGCATTCATCTTCAACAGCGACAGCTTCAGGGCCTCACCCGCCAAGTAACCGCGGTAGTTGTTGTTCCAGGCACCGGGCTGGATAAACGTGCTCGCATAGTCTGCGACTTCGTACTGCCAGCACGCTTGTGCGGTGCTGCACAGGGAAAGGCTCAGGTCATAAACCTGATAGTAGAACTTGCTCAGTTGTGCGTTGAGCCAGTCATACAGCTGGGCCCTGGTAAAACGCTTGGCCAGCAATTGGTAGTTCGACCAGGCCTGGGCCAGGGAGGTCTCGGCCAGGCGTAATTGCAGGCGCGTGGCGTTTTCCTGCTCGGCATAGGCTTGTAACTGGGCGTCGACCTGGGCCAGTTCGAGTCGGGCCTGATCCTGGGCATGCGCCCATTCTTGCTCCCGGCGGTTGAATTGCTGGGAGCGGTCCAGGTCTGCGGCAGTGCCGCGCAACGCCGTCGCGACGCCTTGGGCCAAGGCCTGGGCTGCATAGAACGGGCCTTCCCAGCGCGACCCGCCGGTACTTGTACCGAAGATGTTCGGCGCTATCATCGCGATGCCGGCCCCTGCAGCGGCGGCGGAACCTGCGGTCTCGAATCCGCTACTGATCAGATAGAGTTGGCCTGCATGCGCTTCTGCGGGGCTGATGCCTTCGGTGAGCAGGTGTTCGTAGTGGCGCATCCGCGATTTGATCATGCTCCGACTGGCGCCGAGTGCCTGGCGGTTTTTCTCGTCGAGCAACAATGCCTGGTGTTGCTGGGTTACGACGATATTGGCCAAGTCCCAGGCTTGTTGTTGCTGCAACTCCAGGTATTCAGTCTGTTCCTTGCGCTCAATCAGGCTCAGCATCGTGTTGCCGAATTGAATCACCGCCTCGGTTGCCGTGAGTGCGTGGCCGTGCATGATCTGGAAGCGATAATGGCCGACTTGCGCGTCAGTGAACGGCGCCGCGCCGCCTGCGCCGAAGGCACCGCTGTTGCGGCTGGCCAACAGTTTGAGCGGTGAAAGTGGAGTTGCGTACAGCGACAGGCGCAAGGGTTTGCCGGTGATGTCGAGATTGTACCGTAGGTTATGCAGGCGACTTTCGAGCTTGTCCCAGCGCGCTACCAGCTCGGTATTGAAGGGTAGGCACAGATTATCGGTGTCCGTGAGCGAAGCCAGTGCGGCGCCTTCGGTCGCAGGGGTGACATTGATGGGTGGGTTTTCCTGCTCCAGTTTTTCCAGGGCTTTAGAGCGCGTCGTCGTCAAACTTTCGAGGGTGATTTCATCCCACGGTTCAGTGGTGGTGACGCGGGGGCGTGGCCCCAGAAAGTGATTGGCTCGCGTGTACCAGAGTTTGGCTTGGGTCAGGCTGTCGGGGGTGAGTTGCCGATAGGCGGCATCGCCACGATTAAGCAGTATATCGAGATAAAACAGGTAGATTGCTTTGCGAAAATGCACCGGTGAGCGAATCGCCAGTTTGTGTGGGTCGTGGCTGACGCAACCTTCGAGCGGAGCTGTACGAACGAGCTCGTTGAACCCCCAGAATGCAGGGCGTTCGCTGGCCTTATCGGCCAACCGCCTTGGGTCGAAGATGTATTTGAGCCAGGCTTGGGCTTCGACATACTGCTGCTCCTGATTCAGGCGGTGGGCAACCAGCCAGGGCACGTACAGGAACAGCTCCCAGAAGTACTTGCCGTGAGCCCCGTTAAAGTCAATGTCGTCTGCCGCGCCACTTGGCGTGAGTGGAGGTTCTTGCCACGTTTTGGGCGTTAACGAAAACAAATGCTCAAGGCTGACATTGGTCTCCTTGACCAGCTTGCCGGCAAAACAGGTATTCATGCGAATGCGCAGCGGGGTGTCGGCAGGTGGGGTAGAGGTGTTCGTTGGGAAATCAATAAATTCGGCGGTGCCGAGTGTTTCCGATGTCAGCCTTTTGATCATCGGCGCCAGTTGTTGGGTGAGCGGAGTGCCAGAGGTGGAATCGGCCAACTTCAAGGTGGTCGCTTTCAGGCTATACCCGAGAATTGTGGAGTCGCCTTCTTTGGTAGGCTCAAGCGTCATCACTCCGTGTATCAAGGTGATGCCCGACGTTATTTCCTTCGTGGTCACTGGAATACGCGCCGTGACCCGATGCCCGGTGGGTAATTCGGGAGTTGATCCGGTGAGGCTTTCGTGGACAGCGTCCTGATAGTTGGTGATTTTATGTGAGTTGGCATTGATTTTTTCGGTGAATGGATAGTCTTTAAAGTTGGCTCTCATAATAATGTGCTTGTAGGCACGCAAATCAGAGGTGCTCACTTTGGGCCTTTTGATAGTCAACGTACTTTGTGAGTGCAGTGACGTCTTTTTGTCTGCGTCTGCATCTGTGTATTTACTGTAACGGTCAATGGCGATCTGGATGGAATTTTCTGTACTTGTATATAAGCTGATGAACGCATTCTTATCGATGTAATGATCTTCTAGCGAGCTAGTGTCTGTGTCTGTGTCTTTGGGTTGAGCGACGATGAGTAACCCGCTCGCGGTATGGACAGCGTTGGGGAACTCATCATGCGTGGCCGTGTTTTTAAAATAAAGAGCGTAAAAATCAGTTTTTAACGTGTCAGTTGGGCCGGTAATTTGAGAGCCGCTGGTCAGTTTAAGCTGAGTGGCTGTCGGATCATCCAGAGCGTCGTCTACTATCAGTACGATGCGGATATTTTTAGGCGCTGCTTTTGTTAGTGTCACACTGTACGATTGCCGAAAATTGCCATTGAGGGTGGAAGTAAATACGAGTTCATTGGTGTTTGAATCAAAAGAGACGTCACTGGCGTCAGGGGTTTTTATTTTTTCTCGATTTTTTTCAAAGTTCCAATGGTTGTTGTTTTCGGTAATTGTTTCCTCTGTGGGGGAAATCGAGTGTTTGTTTGGGGACATTACCTTGAACTGCAAGTTGTCTTGGTTTTTATGAGCAAAGAACGTGAGGTACTGCCGAGCGGTGTCAGGCAGCAATTCGCTGTAGTATCCACTCACGCTTTGATCTTCGCCTTGAACCACAGCCTGCACTTTTTTCTTCTGCGACGGATCGAAGTGCTCCAGGAGCCGGTTTATCTCCTCCTCCACCTGTGAGCCGGGCAGCACGCTGTAGCGCTCGGGGCTGCCGCCATCGGCGATGGTGGTGATATTGAAGGACTGATCGATGTGGACAGCCTGGAAAAATTTGCCAATAAAATTCTCCTGCTGTTTGGGGTCTTTACGGCTGGTGGCCAGGACACTTAAAAATAGGACAGGGGGGCCGTTACTGTCGACGATAGCCACTGTCTGTGTAATGGTTTTCAGGAAGGCAGAGGTCAATGCGTTGACGTCTTCGGTGGCACAGTGCTCCTCAATACACGCTTTGGGTGCGCTCCAACTGCCATCGTGCTTTTTATAAGAAAAATTGAGGCGAAACTTGACGTAGCGGCTGTTGATCCATTCGGCCAGCTGTTTTTTTTCCTCTGAATTTGTTTGCGCCGGTGGGACGGAACTGGTGGGGGCGGGTTTGATGCATTCGGCCCAGATGAAAAATAGCCGGTTATTGAAATACACCGGCCGGATACTTTGCTCGGCGGTGGCGTCAGACACCGACAAGTTGATGTTCTCCCAGTTTGACCAAGCGTCCTGGAAAAGTACCGAGCCTGCGCGCTTGGACAGGTCGAGGGAGCGCCAGTAATAGGTGTTTGCCGAGCTCGATTTACCGACGAAGTAATAGATGCCGCCATACAGGTTGCCCACGTCGGCGTCGATATAACCGTTGATCGTGCGTATGTTGGCGGTTTCCTCGAACCTGGCCAGGTAATTCTGAACCGCCGTGGTGACGGTATCCGCTTGAATTCGATACTGGCTCAGGTCGTTTTCCAACTGCTCAAAGCTGTCGGTTTTGTCACGCCGTAATGTCGGGTCCAAGTAGTTGGCGGGGTGATAGTGCAACTGCTGATTGGCGTTCCAGAGTGCGTAGGTGTGTAACTGTTCGCGCCATAATTTGTCTTGTGGTGCGGTCATGCCCTGGTTTTCATAGCCCGGTTCCAGGCCGAGCTGGATGCGCGTGATGTACTGCTGCAGGCTGGAGATGGCACAGGCTACCGGACTGGTCGGTACGGCTTGGCTGACTTGTACGTCGAGCAGCCAGTATTCGTAAAGGTCGTCGGCAAGGGTGATCTTTTCCTTTAAGTCGGTAGGTACCTTGTAGGTCAGGTAGTACGCGAGCATGGCGTCGCGCAGGCTTTCATTGAGCTGTTGATTAAGCGAGTGAGACATGATCAATCCTTGAACAGGTCGAATGTGAGTAGTGTGTGAATGGGTTATGGATACGCACTGGTGATCGCCTCACCGACGCTCTTCCAGTCAGCAAACGCAGAATCGGCTTTCAGTTCGCTGGCTTTGATCAGCATGTGGGCAGGCAGGCCTGTGTCGATGCTGGCTCGGCGGCAGCGCAGCACCCAGTCCAGGCGGTTCATTGAGGTAATGCGTGGAGGTTTGAGTTGGTTGCTGAACACATCGATTTCACTGGCACTCCAACCTAAAAGTTGAGCGAGATGCTCGTTCGTGTCTTCGCTGGTATTTTGCGCAGTGCTGTTGGGCAGGGCATTGGCGTGTTCGAAGTAGTTCAGAAGCTGCTCTTCCGTCAGGCCGCAGTGGTGGATGCAGTGTTTGAACTGCTGCATGAGGTAGAGGTTGTACGGGGTCAGTTCAAGCAGCGAGGGCATCTTGTACTTGCGCGCGAGCCAGTGCGGATTGACCAGGAACTGGTGAAGGGCTTGTGAGCTAAGGGGAAGTTGCAGAATATCGGCGGCGTGAGGTAACAGCAGTATCAGATAACTGAGGGTTTGCAGCGGCGCAGCAGCGGGGGCATATAAACGCAGGAAATGCTGGTCATTGTCGTATTTCTGATAGCCGTTGGCATCGCTTGGGGCTTGTGGGACGGCTTGGATGATTGCTTTAAGGCGTAGATATAAAGACCACAACTCATCACGCACCGTGCTCAGCAATGTGTGGAGCTTGGACTTCGCTTGGTTGATCAACTGTGTCGTACGGGCAGGCGCCGTGCTGATTTGAACGGAAGAGAGCACGTGATCGAGCGCTGTCTCGATGTTGTTACTGGGACGCATCTGTTGCAGCGCCATATAGGCCAAGGCTTCCCAGTCAACGGCGGGTAAACGATCTTTTTCGTCAATGGGTTGCTGAGGAAGATCAAGCGGTTGCAACGCTTTGGAAAGGGACGCTTGGTCATAGAGAGCGAACTCCTTCAATAGCTGATTGATGACCGGGTCCTGGACCTGGCGATCCAGCAATAGCTGGCATCTGAGCAACGCCAGGCTGCTGCCGTTTTCTTTAAACCAACGGCTGGCCCATTCCAGTTGCATGAGCACATCGAGAAAGTCAGTCATGCCCTTCGGTTTGTTGCGTAACGTTGGGTTGCGCAACTGCATGAGAAGGTTCGCATTCCCGAGCATTTGCACCAGTTGTCGGCATTCCACGACCGATACCCCAAACAGGCGAGCGATTCTTGCTTGCCGATAGATCTCGCTGACTGTCTCGATCGTACGGGTTGCAGGCTTGTTGGGGTTGATCAGTAGTTGAAGCGAATCCTGGGTGTCTTGCAGGCCCAACCCAGCGCAGAGCTGTTGCCGGGTGGTATCGTCGAACCTGGCACTGTCCAGATACAGGGGCGGCAGGGCAGACCCGGTGCGATTAAATACCTGGTCGAACAATGACACGCGGTCGCCTGAGGCATGAACGGGTAATTGATGAAGCCAGGCAGCAAACTCTTCGGCTTGCAATGTGTAGCGTTTGCTCAAATAGCAAAAGACCCCCAGCGCCCGGAGGGTGTTATGGGTGATCAGCAGCGTGTTGTTGCGATTGCCTTCGCAGCGCATGGCGCTGACTATCAGGGTGTCCAATTGCGCGAAAGGCAGGCCGAGCCAGCGCTGTAGACGAATCATGCGTTGCAGCCTGTCAAAGCGCTCAAGGCTGATGTTGGTCAGCTTGGCGTTGTCCAGGCTGATAGCGGGTGTGGTCGTGCCGTTGATGTAGCACGCACCGTAGCTGAGGCTGGTTTTTTGCTTGCAGTTAGGCGATTGGCGTGGTGACTGAGTCTGTAGTGCAAGCAGTGCCTGAAGCTGGTCGGCATCCAGTTGTGTGTGGCTCAGAAAGTCAGTGAGTTTTGCCGGTCCGATCAGATCAGACTTCCAGTTGTAATAGTTGTGATAGAACGCTTTCGCGCCCGTTTCGGCTACCCAGCTACTTTTCAGCAGTGTCTGTTGTTGAGGGCTCAACCCCGATAACTGACATTGGACCTCGTTGTTCTGTTCGCCGACCTGCCCGTAACTGCTGGTTTCTTCCGCCAGCGGCAACTGGCGACTGATGCGATAGTTCAACTCACCCAGCGCCGGCTTGTCGCCCGACAAGCCCTGTTGGCATTGCTGATGGTGGAAGTGATAGGGCAGAGAAAACGGGTACCAGGTTTCACTCAGCACCTTATAGGTATCTTCTTCTTTGGCTTGCGCGATATTTTTGAGCAGGATCTGGTTGACGATCGACAACATGGGAACCTGGCCCGAAACGCTATGTTGGTTGAGTACCAGGTCTTTGAGTTCCGGGCGTCGCTGCGACAGCTTGAGTGCGCGGGTGTCCTTGGTGTTTTCTTCCAGCTGCAGGGCGAATAAATAGAGCGCCCGCAGGTAGGCAATCGGCGAATCGACCGCTGCAATAGACGAACTGGAGCAGAACTGGTCCCACTTTTCCTGGAACAAGGCCTGGTAGATTGCGCTGGTCTTGGGGGGGATACTGCGTTTATTGCGCGGTGAAGACGCGGGAGGCGAGACTTGCTGTTCGCGAAATAAGGTTTCCAGTTGCGTGGCAGCGTTCTGGGCCTTGAGATACACCGTGTGGGCATCGTCATCGTTGTACTTTTTCAGTTGCTCGGTAAAGGCCTCTTCGGACAAACGTACGATGTCCAATATCGAGTGAATGTTGAGGCGCCGCAGGGCGGTCTTGAAATCGTCCCGACCGGGAGCGGGCGGGCGTGAGTGATCAATCAGTTGAGCGAGCAACGGGCTGTTGTCGGTTTGCATATTCATACGTTCCTTCACGCCCGCCGATGGGGCCGGCGGGCAATGAAAAACGCTATCACGCAGGTTAATGGCGTCAGGTATAGGTATTTACAGGCAGCGTCGGCGCCCGCCGGTTGAGGTGCCCGTACACCGATACCACCTCGCTGCAAGACATGAGTCCTAGGCTTTCTGACCATTGTGCAACTCAGGTCATGTGATCATGTCTACTTCACTTCATCGAAACACACCCTCGCTTGTGGCATTTGACCCCCGTGGGTTGGCGGTCCGTAGTGTCGCTTATCTGCGCGCTACCCCTCAGGCTGCTCCGACGGCCCGTATCAGGCGTCAAGTCTATGGGGCCAGCGGCCTGATGCTTGAGCAGTGGGACCCTCGTCTGCATACCCTTAAATCCCGCGAACCATTGACCGAGGCGAATCAGGTGTCGGTGTATAGCCTGTCCGGTACGCTGATCCGCCGCAACGATGTGGATGCAGGCATGCGGCTGATGCTGTCGGCGCCCTCCGGGCAACTGTTGCATGCCTGGGACGGGCGGGGTGCTTATCAGCGCCACGACTACGATGCTTTGCAGCGTCCGGTGGCAGTGTTCGAACAAGCTGGCGACCAAGCGCGCCCCCGATGTGTCGAACGCCTGGTGTATGCCACGCCAACACCCGAGCACCGCGCACTTAACCGCAGCGGCCGTTTGGTACACCATGCCGACCCGGCGGGCACGCAGGTGTACGACCAGTATGGGATCACTGGGCAAGTGCTTGGGCAAACGCGGCGGTTTCGCGAGGCGCCTGGCGATGTTGACTGGCCGCTTGCCCAGGCCGATCAGAACCCGCAGTTGGAAAGCGCGCATTACGCTACACGCTGGGCGTTTGACGTCCTTGGCGGCACCTTGGAACAGGTCGACGCCAAGGGTAATGTTCGGCACTTTGCCTATGGTCTGGACGGACAGGTGAAACATATTCATCTGACCTTGAAAAGTGGCGCGCGCAAGACCGTGATAGAGCGCTACGTCTACAACGCCGCCGGTCAGGTGGAGGAGGCCCTGTTGGGCAATTGTCAATGGCCATTAATTTTGACCCACTTTTGGCCAATAGAATTGACCCACTTGCTCACCGCTAACCGCCGGTTTTCTGCTTCAAACGATAGCTCTCACCTCCCAGCATAAAGATGTGTGAATGGTGGATCACGCGGTCGATGATGGGCACGGCCACGTTGTCGTCATGGAAGAACTCGCCCCAGCTGGTGAAGTCCTTGTTGGTGGTCAGGATGACCGAGCGGTACTCGTACAGGTTGTTGATTAACTGGAACAGGTTGTACCGGGCTTGGCGCGTCATCGGCAGGTAGCCCAGCTCATCGATGATCAGCACGTCGTATTTGCTCAGCTGATTAAGGCGCTTCTTCAGCTCGCCCTTCATTTCCGCCAGCTCCAGATCCTCGACCAACGCCAGAGCCGTGCGGAACAGCACCTTGTAGCCCGCCTGAACCGCCTTGTGGCCAATCCCAATGGCCAAGTGGGTCTTGCCCACACCCGGTGGTCCGATGAACACCAGGTTGTCGCGGTTGTCGATAAAGCTGAAGTCCAGCAAGGTGCTGACCTGGCGCTTGGTGATGGTGGTCTGGTGCCGGTAATCGAAGGCCTCCAGATGCTTCTCCGAGGGGAACTGCGCCTGCTTGAGGTTGCGGCTTACGCGGCTACTGGAGCGGGCGTTAAGCTCATGCTCGACCAGTGACTGGGCGAAGCTCAGGTAGGACAGTTCATTGGCTTCGGCTCTGGCCAGCAGGGTGGCCAGCTCACCCGCGGTCGCGCTGAGGCGCAGGCTTCGGTACTGCGCGATAGTGCTGTCGAGCAGGCTCATTGGGTCACCCCGTGGCCAGTCGACTGGCCAATGCGGGCATAAGCGTTCAGGTCGGCGTGACTAACCTGGCTACCGGCCTCTGGCGCATAGTCATGGTCGCCGATGATCCGGCCCCGCGCCTTGGCTTGCTGCCATGCTTCGAGGTAGCGCTTGAGCCCGGTGGCGGTCAGTTCACTGCGCTCGCACAACTCGCCGAGCAACGCCGTATCAACCGGCGCATGGGCCATGAGCAGGTCGCGTGCAGCAACCAGCTGATCCTTGTAGATACGCGGCGAAGTACGCTTGAGCAGTTGGCACAGGGTTGCCCCAAGGGCATCGGGCAGGATCGAGTCGATGCCGCGCTCCAGGTCGGTAATGCGCTGGGCATGGTCTCGGTAATGGTTGTTGTTCTTGATCATCCGGCCCTTGGCCTTGCACAGGTCATGGGTGGCTATGAGTTCACCGCTCTCCAGGTCATGGATCAGCAACTGGTTGTCCTGTGCGCTGACACCGACACGGGCTTGCTGCCAGGCCATGGGTACCGAGTACTTGTTGGCCTGCCATGAGATCAAGCCGGTCTTGTCGACCTTGCGGGTCTCCCTTGTCGGCGCCACGTGCAGCAGGTTCTGCGGGACGAGATAGGGCTTGAGCTGACTACGCTCCAGTGCCTCGAAATGCGCTCTTGGATGCTGCCCCGTCGTGCCGTGCACGCGTGCGTTGGCGACAGTCTCGAGCCAATCATTCAGGTGCTGTCGGACGGCGGCCTCGTCCTGGAAGTGCTCGCCGTAGAAGCAGTCACGCTTGACGTACTTGACCCCGGCCTCCACCTTGCCCTTGCTCTCCGGGTCATAGCCCTCGCAGGCATGGATGCGGTACCCGACGGTAGTCGCATACTGGTGGAAGCGCTGGTTCAGCGTCAGCTCACGGTACTGCTCGTTGATCACCACCATCTTGGTCTGATCGTAGATGCACTCCTCGGTGACGCCGCCGAAGTAGCGGAAGGCCTCGTCGTGCATCTGGATAAACCGTTCGGTATCCAGCGGCCGGAAGTTCAGACCGACATACATCAGCCGTGAACAGGACAGCACAAACACCACAAAATGAACGACACGCTCCAGGCCGCCAATCATGACGCCTCGCAGCTCACCGGGGTCGACCTGACACTGCACGCCAGGCACTGACTCAACGACCGGCTCGTAATAGCGCAACTGGCCACTGGCAACCTGCTGCTTGAGCGCTTGCACATAGCGGCGAATGCTCCGGTCTGACACCGCCAGCTCGGTGGTGCGCTCCCTCAGGCGACGGGCCAGCTTGACTGCGCTCAGGGCTGGAAACTGACCCAACTGATTAATCAGATAATCGCGGTGCTCGTCGAGCACCTTGGTGCGTGAAGGGTCAGCAATGGTAGCGCTGATCTGCATCTCATCCAGGTGGAGATACTTGCGTACGGTGTTCCGGGAAATCCCCAGCTCACGACTGATGGCACGGACCGACAGGCCTCGGCCCTGGTCATACAACCCCTTGATCTTGTGAATCACAACCCACTCCTTCAATGATCTGTCCCCGGCCTGTGCATAAGGCGGGTGACGCTACATGGTCGGTGGCCAATGCCACTATGGGTGGGTCAAAATTGTTGGCCAGAGGTGGGTCAGTTTAATTGGCCATTAACAGCAATGGCGTGAGCAGCCTGGCCACTTATCGGGCCGAGGATGGCCGTATGCGCCGACTGGTGGCCCATCGCAAAAATGAGCGGGCGGCGCCGTTACAGGATTTGAGCTACGACTATGATCCGGTGGGAAATATTTCAAACCTGCAGGATCAGGCGCAACCGACGAAATGGAGCCACAACACGCAAGTGGAGGCTTCATATCACTACGAATATGACTCGCTGTACCAATTGACCCAGGCGGCGGGCCGGGAAAGTGTCGCCGCCGCCATTGGGCCGGCGCTCCCCTCGCGTATTTCGTTCGGTTCAACCGATACCGGTCTATGGCGCACCTACGCCCAGTACTATGCCTATGACGAGGGGGGCAACCTGACTCGGCTGCGCCACGTGCCCTCCAGTGGTGTCGGCTACACCCGCGACATGCAAGTCGCAACGGGCAGTAATCGCGCGTTGTCGAGCGAGCATCCGGTTGGCGAATTGGCGCAGGGTTTTGATGCCAATGGCAACCAGAAACAGCTTGGGCGTGGTTTGCCGATGGCGTGGAATGTGCGTAATCAGTTGTCCAGGGTCACGACAATTCAGCGCGAGAAAGAGGACTCGGATGAGGAGGCTTATGTGTATGCAAGCGACGGCCAGCGTGCGCTCAAGCTGACCCGCCAGAAGGTTGCTGGCAGTCTGCAAACGGCTCGTGTGTATTACCTGCCAGGCCTGGAACTGCGCCATCGGCCGTTGCGTAAGCTCAATGTAGTGCGTCTTGAAGTGGCATGTTGCACGGTGGAGGTCTTGCAATGGGAGGTGGGACTCGACAAGGCGGCAGCCGATGAGACCCTGCGCTTTTGCCTGAAGGATCAGCAGTCAAGTCATGGGTTGGAGGTGGGCGAACAGGCTGAGTTACTGAGCCAGGAGAGTTATTTTCCGTATGGGGGGACGGCGTGGTGGGCATCGCGCAACGCGGTGGAGGGCAGCTACAAAACCCGCCGATACTCCGGCAAGGAGCGTGATGGCAGCGGTTTGTATTACTACGGTTTGCGCTACTACGCCCCATGGTTGCAGCGCTGGATAAACCCCGACCCCGCAGGGGGAGGCGCGCAGCTCAATCCTTATCTCATGGCGTTTAACAACCCGGTCACGTTCGTTGATTCAATGGGGTTGCAGCCTGCCGCCATGGAAAATATCAAGTTACAGGACGAAATCGTGATGATCCTGGTGCTGGTCTTGCTGGGCCTGGGGGCGGGAGCGCTGCTGGGCAATGGGGGGGCGGGGGCTGCCGTGGGGGCTCTGGTGGGAGGCTTACTGTTTGGTGCCAGCCGCTTCAGTGCCTATCAAAGCAGGCAACCGCAGGCCATGGCTAGCGCAGCGCAACAAAAGGAAGAAAATTTCGCCAGGGCTGTTTCGGAGACGGCAATCGCTGCGGCGGAGGATGCGGGGCTGAGTCACGAAGAAACGGAGCGGCTGGTGAGTTTTGCCTATGCGCGCCGTCATGGTGAAGAAGGCATTACCCTTATGGTCCATCGGCATCAGGGGACCCTGCGTGGCTACGTGGGGCCTGTGGACCAGTCGGGAGACATGGAACGCGCACTGAGGGCGAATCGTAACCCGATGCCTGAGTTGAAACGCATGGGCTATGGCGCGATAGTGCTGCGAAGCCCAGAGCGTGAGTCCGCTGCCGTGAGCAGTCAGCAGGCGGGGTCAAGGGCGTTCGAGGTTGGGGTGACGACACAGGTGGCCGGTCCAAGTCGCGCACGCGGTGGTCGGCAAGCACAGGCGCAGGTGCCGTGGGTAGCGCCGGCAGCAGCGAGAGCCGCTGCCCCGCAGATGGAGTTCGACACCGCGAGGCTTGTAGATACCCAACTATCGGGCCGCGAGCGTCGCAGTATTGCCCTTACCCTCAGCCACTTGCGTGAAGGGCGGTTCGGCGCGGTTCATTGGCATGCTCACAGAGACCAACTATGGTCCGCTGATTTGCATGGCTACGCCTCTTCTCGCGGGCGTGGTGCCTATCGATTGATGTTCAGCCATCTCGGTGGCCCGCGGTACCGCGTGGAGGGGGTACGTAACCCACACCGTTGAGGGCATATCAGCGGCTGCATGCCGATGCGGTGGCGGCGTGGTTTTGCTAGAATGCGCGCCGCGTCGCCTTGGCCGACGCCTTTTTGCATCCGGTTCACCCCTTACGAGGGTAGCCACCTGGAGAGAACACCCATGACTCAACCGATTGTCGTGGCGGCACTGTATAAGTTCGTCACCCTTGAAGATTACGTCGCCCTGCGCGAGCCCCTGTTGCAGGCGATGGTCGACAACGGCATCAAAGGCACCTTGCTGATCGCCGAAGAAGGCATCAACGGCACCGTTTCCGGCAGCCGCGAAGGCATTGACGGCCTGATGGCCTGGCTGAAAAAAGACCCGCGCATGGTCGATATCGACCACAAGGAATCCTACTGCGACGACCAGCCGTTCTATCGCACCAAGGTCAAACTCAAGAAAGAGATCGTGACCCTGGGCGTTGAAGGCGTCGACCCGAACAAAAAGGTCGGTACCTACGTCGACCCGCAGGATTGGAACGCGCTGATCAGCGACCCGGAAGTGTTGTTGATCGACACCCGTAACGACTACGAGGTGTCGATTGGCACGTTCGAAGGCGCAATCGACCCGAAAACCACCAGTTTTCGCGAATTTCCCGACTACATCAAAGCCAACTTCGACCCGGCCAAGCATAAGAAGGTCGCCATGTTCTGCACCGGCGGCATTCGCTGTGAGAAGGCGTCGAGCTACATGCTCAGCGAAGGCTTCGATGAGGTCTACCACCTCAAGGGCGGTATCCTGAAGTACCTCGAAGAGGTGCCCCAGGAAGAAACCAAATGGCAGGGCGACTGCTTTGTGTTCGACAATCGCGTGACCGTGCGCCACGACTTGAGCGAAGGCGACTACGATCAATGTCATGCCTGCCGCACACCCGTGAGCGTAGAAGACCGCACCTCTGAGCATTATGTGGCCGGCATCAGTTGCCCCCATTGCTGGGATAAGCTGCCGGAGAAGACCCGTCGCAGTGCGATCGACCGCCAGAAGCAGATCGAACTGGCCAAGGCCCGCAACATGCCGCACCCGATTGGTTACAACTACAAGCAAACCCCTTCCGAGGCCTGAGCCATGTCTGCGCGCCTGCTCTATGTAATGGACCCGATGTGTTCCTGGTGCTGGGGCTTTGCCCCGGTGGCACAAGCGCTGGTAGAGCAGGCCCAGGCGGCCGGCGTGGACGTGCACCTGGTGGTGGGCGGCTTGCGCACCGGCAGCGGCGCGGCGCTGGAGCCGACTACCCGGCGCTACATCCTTGAACACTGGCAGGCCGTCACCGACGCCACCGGCCAGCCGTTCAAGCGAGAAGGCGCGTTGCCCGACGGGTTTGTCTACGACACGGAGCCTGCGTGCCGCGCGATCGTCACCGCACGCAGCCTGGCGCCGGATTGTGCCTGGAAGCTGCTGGGGCTGATCCAGCGCGCGTTCTATGTCGAAGGTCGGGACGTGACCCTGGCCCCTGTGCTGGTGGAACTGGCCGAGCAGGCCGGTATTCCACGCATCGAGTTTGCCGGCGAGTTCGACCGTGCCGATCAGCACGCGGCCACGGCGGCTGATTTTACCTGGGTGCAGGACCTGGGCATTGCCGGGTTCCCGACCCTGCTGGCCGAGCGCAACGGCCAGTTGGCCTTGCTGACCAATGGTTACCAGCCGCTGTCCGAGCTGTCGCCGTTACTGGGTCGATGGCTGGAGCGAGCTGCCTGTGTATGAACAGCCTCCACGCACCGACCGGCTGACCTGGGCGGAAATTCGCCGCCTGGCCCTGCGTCACAAGAAATCCCTGTGGGTCGCCAACGGCGTCGCCGTGCTCGCCACCCTGTGCAGCGTGCCTATCCCGCTGTTGTTGCCGTTGCTGGTGGACGAAGTGCTGCTGGGCCATGGCGATGCGGCCCTCAAGGTGATGAACCACGCGCTGCCCCTGGGTTGGCAAAAAGCTGCTGGCTATATCGGCCTGATGCTCATGGTCACCCTGGCCCTGCGCTGCGGCGCGCTGGTGTTCAACGTGGTGCAGGCGCGGCTGTTTGCACGCTTGGCCAAGGACATCGTGTACCGCATCCGCGTGCGCCTGATCGAACGTCTCAAGCGTATCTCCCTGGGTGAGTACGAAAGCCTGGGCAGCGGTACGGTCACCACCCACCTGGTGACCGACCTGGACACCCTGGACAAATTCGTCGGCGAAACCCTCAGCCGTTTCCTGGTGGCGATGCTGACCCTGGTTGGCACTTCGGCGATCCTGGTGTGGATGCATTGGCAACTGGCCTTGCTGATCCTGTTGTTCAACCCGTTGGTGATCTACGCCACGGTGCAGTTGGGCAAGCGCGTCAAGCATCTCAAGAAGCTGGAAAACGACAGTACTTCACGCTTTACCCAGGCGCTGACCGAAACCCTGGATGCCATCCAGGAAGTGCGCGCCGGCAACCGCCAGGGCTTTTTCCTCGGGCGCTTGGGCCAGCGTGCCCAGGAAGTGCGTGACTACGCCATCCATTCCCAGTGGAAAACCGACGCGTCGAGCCGCGCCAGTGGCTTGCTGTTCCAGTTCGGCATCGACATCTTCCGCGCCGCGGCCATGCTCACCGTGCTGTTTTCCGACCTGTCCATCGGCCAGATGCTCGCGGTATTCAGTTACCTGTGGTTCATGATCGGCCCGGTGGAACAACTGCTGAACCTGCAATACGCCTATTACGCGGCAGGCGGCGCGCTGTCGCGGATCAACGAGCTGCTGGCGCGTGCCGATGAACCGCAATACCCAGGCGGCGCAGACCCGTTCAGCGGGCGCGAGACGGTCGGCATCGAAGTGCGTGGCCTCGACTTTGGCTACGGCGAAGACCTGGTGCTCAACCAGTTGAACCTGGCCATCGCACCGGGTGAAAAGGTGGCAATTGTCGGCGCCAGCGGCGGCGGCAAAAGCACCCTGGTGCAACTGTTGCTGGGGCTCTATACGCCCCAGGCCGGCAGTATTCGTTTTGGCGCTGCCACCCAGCAGGAGATCGGCCTGGAGACCATCCGCGAGAACGTCGCGGTGGTGCTGCAACACCCGGCGCTGTTCAACGACACCGTGCGCGCCAACCTGACCATGGGCCGTACCCGCACCGATCAAGCCTGCTGGCAGGCGTTGGAAATCGCCCAACTGGATGCTACTGTCAAAGCACTGCCTTTGGGCCTGGACAGCGTGGTCGGGCGCTCGGGCGTGCGTTTTTCCGGGGGCCAGCGCCAACGCCTGGCCATTGCCCGCATGGTGCTTGCCGAGCCTAAAGTGGTGATTCTGGATGAGGCCACGTCTGCATTGGACGCGGCCACCGAGTACAACCTGCACCAGGCACTGGCGCGGTTTCTCAGTGGGCGTACTACACTGATCATCGCCCACCGGCTGTCTGCGGTGAAGCAGGCTGACCGAGTGTTGGTGTTCGATGGCGGGCACATTGCCGAGGACGGCGACCATCAGCAGTTGATTGCCGATGGCGGGTTGTACGCCAAACTGTACGGACACTTGCAACAAGTACGTTGATTTAGCTTAGGCTGTGCTATCGGGAGCGGATTTTCGCGTGCGTATCAAGCTGTGCATGTGCAAGGGACTTCATGAAGCAAAAGCGGACTCTCGGAACGCCACGCCTGTTGGGTATTGTCTGGCCCTTTATCGCCGTCGTGTTGTTCCAGGCATTGTTAGGCTGCGTCAGTCTCTACGTGCTGTCGGCAGTGCGGGGCTATGTGGCAGGCGAAAGCCTGTGGTCCAAGGGCCAGAAAGATGCCATTTACTACCTGACCCTCTACGCCGATAACCGCAACGACGCCACCTACCTCAAATACCAGCAGGCCATTGCCGTGCCCCAGGGCGGGCATGAATTGCGCATTGCCCTGGACCGTCCCAATCCCGACATGGAGGCCGCGCGCCTGGGGATTCTCAAGGGCGGCAACCATCCGGACGACGTTTCCAGCCTGATCTGGCTGTACCTCAACTTCCGTCATTTCAGCTACCTGGAAAAAGCCATTGAGCTGTGGACGGTGGGCGACGGCTACCTGGTGCAGTTGGATGAGCTGGCCCAGGAGATGCACGGCGCCATTACTTCCGGCTACGTCAGCGATGATGATGTCCATAGTTGGAAGGCGCGCATCACGGCCATCAATGAAGGGGTGACACCCGCTGCCAAGGCGTTCAGCGATGCCCTGGGCGAAGGTTCGCGGATGATCCTGCGCCTGTTGTTGATCACCAACCTGGCGACCGCCCTGGGCCTGATCGTGTTGGCGTTGCTGCGCACCCACAAGTTGCTGGCCCAGCGTCATGCCTTTGCCGATGCGCTGCAAGCGGAGAAGGAGCGGGCGCAGATCACGTTGGAGTCGATTGGCGACGGGGTGATTACCACCGATGTCGACGGGGCCATTGCTTACATGAACCCTGCAGCCGAAGCTTTGACCCACTGGCGCTCGGAGCAGGCCCAGGGCCTACCGCTGGCGGCGCTGTTCAAGCTGTTGGATGAAAACGCCGAGCCCGACGGCTTCACCCTGATTGAACACATCGTCAAGGGCCAGTTCAGCGGCGGCAGCGAGCATTCCAAGCTGATCCAGCGCCTGGACGGCAGCACCGTCTCGGTGACCCTGGTGGGCGCGCCGATCCGCAGCGCCGGCAAGATCAGCGGTGCGGTGCTGGTGCTGCACGACATGACCCAGGAACGCCAGTACATCGCCAACCTTTCCTGGCAGGCCACCCACGACGCCTTGACCGGCCTGGCCAACCGTCGCGAGTTCGAGTTCCGGCTTGAACAGGTGCTGCAACAGGTCGCGCGCCAGCAAAGTGGGCGCCATGCCTTGATGTTCCTCGACCTCGACCAATTCAAGTTGGTCAATGACACCTGTGGCCACGCGGCGGGCGATGAATTGCTGCGCCACATCTGCGCGCTGCTGCAGTCGGACCTGCGCGAGGGCGATACCCTGGCTCGGTTGGGCGGCGACGAGTTTGGCATCCTGCTGGAAAACTGCCCGGCGCCGGTGGCGGAAAAAATCGCCGAGAGCCTGCGCCATACCGTGCAGAGCTTGCACTTCGTGTGGAAGGGCCGGCCCTTCATGACCACTGTCAGCATCGGCCTGGTGCATATCTCGCAAACCCCGACCACCCTGGAAACCTCCCTGCGCGCCGCCGACATGGCGTGCTACATGGCCAAGGAAAAAGGGCGCAACCGCGTGCAGGTCTACCACGTCGATGACTCGGAGTTGTCTCTGCGGTTTGGCGAGATGGCCTGGGTACAGCGGCTGCATATTGCCCTTGAGGAAGACCGCTTTTGCCTCTACGCCCAGGAAATTGCGCCGTTGGGCACTACCGACGCCGGCACTGGGCACATTGAAATTCTCTTGCGCTTGCATGACGAAGCGGGGCGGATCATTTTGCCCAACAGTTTTATTCCGGCCGCCGAACGTTACGGTTTGATGACGTCCCTGGACCGTTGGGTAGTGGAAAACGTATTCAAGATTATCGCCCGCTGCATGCATGAGCGTCCGGGCCGACCCATGGCCATGTGTGCGATTAATCTGTCAGGAATAACCATTGGCGACGATGACTTTTTAGGATTTTTACGTCAGAAATTCGATACTTACAACATTCCACCGGAAATGATTTGTTTTGAAATAACTGAAACCAGCGCTATCGCCAATTTGGGCAGCGCGATTCGATTTATTAATGAACTCAAAGCGTTAGGCTGCCATTTTTCCCTCGATGACTTTTGCGCCGGAATGTCCTCATTCGCATATTTGAAACATTTACCTGTAGACTTCCTGAAGATCGATGGAAGTTTCGTAAAGGATATGCTGGACGACCCGATTAACCGCGCCATGGTCGAAGTGATCAACCACATCGGCCACGTCATGGGTAAGCGCACAATTGCCGAGTTTGTTGAAACACCGCAGATCGAACAGGCTTTACTTGAGATAGGTGTGGATTACGCTCAGGGCTACCTGATTGAACGCCCGCAATTGTTTACCTTTGATAGCCTGCAGTGCCGCCCTGAGCGGCCGCAGCCACTGTTATTCAAGGCGCCCGGCACTTTCCGCTGAAACATTTGCTGGTCTGTACAATCACACTTGAAAAGGAGCCCCACAGTGATCGACACCTTCAACAGAACCGGCCCGCTTATGGAAGCCTCGAGTTACCCTGCCTGGGCGCAACAGCTGATCCAGGACTGTAGCGAGAGCAAGCGCCGGGTTGTCGAGCACGAACTGTATCAGCGCATGCGTGACAACGCCCTCAGCGCCAAGACCCTGCGCCACTACCTCATTGGTGGTTGGCCGGTGGTGGAACAGTTTGCCTTGTACATGGCGCAGAACCTGACCAAGACCAAGTTTGCCCGTCATCCTGGGGAGGATATGGCGCGCCGTTGGCTGATGCGCAACATTCGTGTGGAGCTCAACCATGCCGACTACTGGGTCAATTGGGCACGGGCTCACGGCGTCAGCCTTGAAGAGCTGCAAGCGCAGGAGGTGCCGCCCGAGTTGCACGCCCTGAGCCATTGGTGCTGGCACACCAGCTCGGCGGATGCGTTGATCGTCGCGATTGCCGCCACCAACTACGCGATCGAGGGGGCGACGGGGGAGTGGTCCGCCGTGGTCTGCTCTACCGGTGTGTATGCTGCCGCCTTCCCGGAGGAAGATCGCAAGCGGGCGATGAAGTGGCTGAAGATGCACGCCCAGTACGACGACGCCCACCCTTGGGAAGCCCTGGAAATCATCTGCACCCTTGCCGGGACCAACCCGAGCAAGGCCCTGCAGGAAGAGTTGCGCCAGGCGGTGTGCAAGAGCTACGACTACATGCACTTGTTCCTGGAAAGCTGCATGCGTCTAGAGAATGCGGAGAAAGACAAGGCGCCAGCCGTGCGCGAGCGTCCTGTGCGCATCGCCAGCGAGGCGTAGTGGTAACAGTGGAGAGGGAGCAAGCTCCCTCTCCACAACTGACCTTACCCCGCCATAGCCAGGCGGTTACGACCTTCGCGCTTGGCCACATATAACGCATTGTCGGCCCGACGCAGCAGGCTTTCAGCCGATTCTGCCGCCAGCAACGTCGAGCAACCGAGGCTCACGGTCAGTTCGATTCGCGTGCCCTCCACCCAGTAGTCCTGGGCTTGTGCCGCCTGGCGCAGGCGCTCTCCCACCATCCTCGCAGCATCGCGACCGGTGTTGGACAGCAGGATCAAAAACTCTTCCCCGCCAAACCGGAACACCATGTCCACGTTGCGCAGCTGGCGTTTGATCGCCCCGGCCACGGCGCGCAGGACGTTGTCACCGGCGGCATGCCCATGGGTGTCGTTGATTTTCTTGAAGTGGTCGATGTCCAGCATCAACAACGACAGCGGGTGCAGGTGCCGGCGTGCCATGTCGATTTCTCGCTGCAGCGTCTGGTCCATGGCCACACGGTTGCCGGTTTCGGTCAACGGGTCACGCAGGGCGCTGCGGGTGGCGGCGCGGTAGAGCAGGGCGTTACGCATCGGATAAAGCAAGGTCACCAGCAGCAGTTCAAGCTGGCTCAACTCCTCTTCAAGCAACCGCTGGTTGCGACGAAAGACCAGTTCCCCCAGGTGCTCGCCTTCATGGCTCAGGGTGTAGCTGACGGAGTGATGACCCCGGTGGCCGAACTCCAGGCGCAGGTCGCTGGCGGCGTGACGGTATTGCAATGCGTCCAGCGGCACCAGTCGCTGTACCTCTCGAAAGAACAGGCCCAGGATGCGCTCCGGCTCCAGGCTGGTCTGCAACTGCTGGTTCAGTTGCTGGCGAAGTTCGGCGAGGGTGGCGGGGCGGCGTGGGCGTAAGGATGGCTGGCCAAATCCCAGGCGTTGCAATTTGGCACTGTCAAAGTCAATTGCGTTGGTCTGGGTGGGGGTTTTCATAAGCGCGTGGCCTCTAAGCACTGGGCTGTCTTACAGGCGGGATGAGAGTGGCGAGTGCCAAGCGTCTTACTGATCCGTCAGTTCCGTAAAACATCGGAAACAGTTTAAACCGCTTTTCCTTGGGTTATAACCCCGGGGCACTGCCGCACGTCTTGTCATCGCCGAACCTGCTTGAACAGTACTAGAGCGAGATTCATGCCAAGTGTATTTAGTTGGAAAAATTCTTTAGAAATCAATTAACTAATTTTTAAGTAAGAAAAGTCCGTTAAAGCATGGCGCCAGTTATTTGGCTGATTTGGGCCAGCGTTGCTGCCGGCCCGGTTAACGTAACTGTTTCGGTGGGGCGAGTTGCTTGTCGCAAATAAACAACGCTTCGGTTATTCGTGAACAAAGTACACCGCACCCATCACCACTAGACCAGGGTGGTACGGTCGATTTGCGCGATGGAGGTGACCCCGGTCAGGGTCATGGCCACGCGCATTTCCTTGGCAAAGATGTCCAGCAGGTTCTCCACCCCATGCTGGCCCTCGGCGGCCAGCGCATAGGCGGTAGCGCGCCCCAGCAAACACGCCTTGGCACCCAGGGCGAGCATGCGCACCACGTCGAGCCCGGAGCGAATGCCCGAATCCACCAGCACGGTCAGGTCATCGCCCACCGCTTCGGCAATCGGCGGCAACGCCTTGGCCGTGGAGAGCACCCCGTCGAGCTGGCGGCCGCCATGGTTGGAGACCACGATGCCGTCGGCACCGAAACTCACCGCGTCCTTGGCATCCTGCGGGTCGAGGATGCCCTTGATGATCATCGGGCCTTTCCAGAACTCGCGGATCCACTCCAGGTCTTTCCAACTGATCGACGGGTCGAAGTTGTTGGCCAGCCAGCCAATGTAGTCTTCCAGGTGGGTGGGTTTGCCCAGGTATTTGGAGATATTGCCCAGGTCGTGAGGGCGACCCATCAAGCCCACATCGAAGGCCCATTGCGGCTTGGTCACCGCCTGCAACATGCGCCGCTGCGCCGCGTAGGGGCCGGACATGCCCGAGTGAGCGTCGCGGTAGCGTGCGCCGGGTGTGGGCATATCGACGGTGAACACCAGCGTGGTCACCCCGGCGGCCTGCGCCCGTTCCAGAGCATTGCGCATAAAGCCGCGATCCTTGAGCACATACAGCTGGAACCAGATCGACTGCGGGCTTTGCGAAGCCACTTCCTCAATCGAACACACCGACACTGTCGACAGGCAAAAGGGGATATGTTTGTTGGCCGCCGCCTTGGCCGCTTGCACTTCACCGCGCCGCGCGTACATGCCGGTCAGGCCGACCGGGCTGAGGATCACCGGCATCGCCAGTTCGGTGCCGAACAGCTGGGTGGTAAGGCTCAGGTCATCGACATTGCGCAGGATGCGCTGGCGCAGGCTGATCTCGGCCAGGTCCGAACTGTTGGCGCGCAGCGTGTGCTCGGCGTAGGCGCCGCCGTCGATGTAATCGAACAGAAAGCGCGGCAACTTGCGCTTGGCCGCAGCGCGGTAGTCGGAAGCGGACGAGATGATCATCGACGGTGTCTCCACAGGGCAAAGTGCTACACCCTAAGCAAAGTTATGCCATGATGAAAACAACTTTTATCACTGCCATCCAGTCGCAAAAGGAATACTGATGAACCTGCGAACCTTGCGTGCGTTTGTCGAAGTGGTGCGCCAGGGCGGCTTCTCCCAAGCAGCCGAAGTGGTTGCCCTGACCCAGTCCACCGTCAGCAAAGCGGTCAAGACCCTGGAGGACGAGTTGGGCATGCCACTGCTCAATCGTCTGGGACACAAGAACGAACTCACCGCCGCCGGTGAAATTGCCTACCGCCGCGCCTTGGTAATGCTCGCCGAACGCACCGACCTGATGGCCGAAATCAACGACCTGCGCGGCCTCAAGCGCGGCGTGCTGCGCATCGGCCTGCCGCCGGTAGGCTGCGGCGTGCTGTTCGCGGCCATGTTTGCCACCTACCGCAGCCGCTACCCAGGCATCGACATCGAACTGACCGAGTACGGCAGTAAAAGACTGCGCGAATGCCTGGAAGCGGGGGAGGTGGACCTCGCCGCCTTGCTGCTACCGGTTGATGAAGGCTTCGACTACCAACCGGTGCGCAACGAGCCATTGATCGCCGTGTTGCCCATGGGCCACCCACTGGCCCGGCGCGAGCGCATCGACTTCACTGATCTGGCCGACTCGCCGTTCATCCTGTTCGAAGCCGGCTTTGCCCTCAACGCCAAGATCCTCAGCGCGTGCGAGCGTAAAGGCGTGACCCCCAAAGTCACCGCCCGCAGCGGGCAGATAGATTTTATCGTCGACCTGGTCACCGCCGGGCTGGGCGTCGCCTTCCTGCCGCGGATGCTGGCGCACAAACACCAACACCCCGGCATCGCCTTGATCCCCCTGGACGAGCCTCATACCGATTGGCACATCGCCCTGGCCTGGCGCGCCAGCGCCCACCTGCCACCGGCAGCGCGGGCCTGGTTGGAGCTGGCCAGGGAACCGTCGTATTCAAGCGAGCAGGGGGGCGATTTACGGAAAGTGTCAGAGGATGCTTGACTTCTTCTTTTTAATCAGTAACATACGGCGCATTCCGCGATAGCTCAGTTGGTAGAGCAAATGACTGTTAATCATTGGGTCCCTGGTTCGAGTCCAGGTCGTGGAGCCAGATAGAGAAAAGCCTGTAGAGATACAGGCTTTTTTTTGCTTGGGATTTGACCCAGCAATCCAAACGCTTACAGGTCATTTCCAAGACCTGCATCCCTAATCTCTCACTGATCCATTCCAATGATCCGTTAAATCAGCTTGGACGTTTGTTGCTTCATGCTGCTGATGGACGCTTTCGCCTCAAGAATTTGATACCGGCGTTCGCTCAAGATTTCGATTTGATCCTTGTCGACACCGGGGGGAAGAGGCATGTATAGGCAGCTTCGAGGGTGTCGCCTAAGCGGCTGTCCAAGTCGCCGAAGCTCGCAGGTTGCTCTAGGTAGGCAGCCTCATACCAAGCGCACTCTGTGAAGACGACTGGCAGTTTGAACAGCTGGGTTTGCAACGATGTGAGGTTTTCGAGTTTCATGTGTCTCTCCGCAAAAAGCCCAAAACGGCGAGACACGTCGCCCATACGGCGAGTGTTCCCCGCATGGCTGAATAGCTACAAATCAGGACACGGACAAGGCCGGCGTCTTAAAGCTAATAGGCCACCGGTTGGTTACTGATGGCTGAGGGTGTCGCGATGGATCAAGAAGTGACGACTTTCCCGTAAACCTCGTAAAGGCTCTTTAAAATGGGGAAGCCAAAACAGAGAACCAGGAGCCAGAATTGCCAACGAAGCACCGTTATGTTTGATTCTAGTTTTGACACTGAGCTTTGAAATTGACTGGCTTGGCGTTCGACCAGTGTTCGCAAATCCGCGCCTTGCTCCTTAATCAAGGCGGTGAGGTCAGTACGTAATGCAGTGATCGAACCCTGAAGGTGCGACTCGGTACGCTCTAAGTCGGATATTGAAGCGAAATCTTTCACATCGTCCTCCCATGCATCTACAACAGCTTTAGCTTTGTTATTTGGCACACTGATGGATGTCAGCGCGTCATATAAGGCAAGCGATATTTTCATCATGTCTCCTGCGATTGGCAAGTGACGTAAAGACCCCACCTGACGGCAGGCTCCCGTCACAGTGAGGGTTGGTGCATTCGGTCGGCGAGAATGTCGACGACTGTCCGCGCTACCGAATATTTTGCGAACTACAGCTGATCAACACGGATAGCGTGGTGACCTTCAAGATCCATGTCACCTCGGCAAGTGCTGTCTACGACAGCGAACCAGTCCAGATAATCGACTTAAACGTTATGGCGATCCAGTCAGACGTTTCTTGGAATCTTGTAGGGAATGTGCGGCATCTAGTGAACTGCGCGTTCTGGACCCGTTGGAGGGAGCTAATGACAGCCAAATTGATCCGATTTGCCTGTGGCTCCGCCTTAGATTTATGACTGGTGTTCTGTAAGTCTATCGCTGTAATTACTCTTACAAGGCTTTGCGGCATCCCCCCTCGTAAAAATCGGCGTGACAAACACCGAAGTCACCCGCAACGGCGATACAGATAAGGGGGCTGCAGCCCACGCAATGGAGTGCACCTGACTGACAGTCAGGCATGGCCCGGTCATCGCTTCACGGCCTTCACCCGACTCAGGATCTCGCGGCGCCGGTTTCGTGTAAGCGAACGGGCATTACAGGTTGCGTAACGGCAGCCAGTTATGCGGCAACAACTCGGCGATCTCACTGGCGCGCTGCGTCGGCAGCCGCATCAGCACATCCTTGAGATAAGCATACGGATCATGCCCGTTAAGCTTGGCCGATTGGATCAAACTCATCAGCGCAGCCGCGCGTTGTCCGCTGCGTAACGACCCTGCAAAGAGCCAGTTCTTGCGTCCGAGCGCCCATGGCCGGATTTGCTGCTCGATGTGGTTGTTATCAATAGGCACCGCGCCGTCATCCAGATAACGTGACAACGCCGTCCAGCGTTTCAGGCTGTAATCCAGGGCCTTGGCGATGGCCACACCCTCGTGTACCAGCTCGCGCTGGGCGATCATCCAAGTGTGCAGCATGTTCATCACGGGGACGGCTTTTTCTTGTCGTATTCGTCGCCGTACATCGGGCTCCAAATCGCGGATTTCACTTTCGATTTCGTACAGCAACTGGATATAGCGCAGAGCTTGCTCGGCGAGCGTGCTTTTGTTCGTGGCGTGCAGGTCGAAGAACTTACGCCGCGCATGGGCCATGCAGCCGATTTCAGTGACACCGAGTGCAAAACTGGCTTTGTAACCACCAAAATCATCGCAGACCAGCTTGCCCTTCCAGTCTTGCAGGAAGTTGCGTGCATGTTCGCCCGAGCGGCTGGGGCTGAAGTCGTACACCACTGCGCGGATATCGGCAGACGCGGTGGTTGCATAGGCCCAGACGTAGGCCCGATGGGTTTTCTTCGAGCCAGGCATGAGCACCTGTACCGGCGTTTCATCGGCGTGCACCACGTTGTGTCCAAGCACCACTTCGCGCAGAGCATCAACCAGTGGTTGCAGTTGCACACCGCAAGTGCCGACCCACTGCGCCAAGGTCGAGCGCGGGATGGCGAGGCCGGCCCGGCCAAAGATCTTTTCCTGACGGTACAGTGGCAAATGATCACCGTATTTGGCGATCATCACTTGAGCCAGCAAACCTGCTGTGGGGATGCCTTTATCGATGACCTGCGCAGGAACAGGTGCCTGGATCAGGGTCTCGCAGTCCTCACAGACCCACTTGCCACGGATGTGTTGTTCAACCGTGAACACGCCGGGCGTGTAGTCGAGTTTCTCGCTGACATCCTCGCCGATACGCTTGAGGGCGCAGCCGCATTGGCAGTGAGTGTTGTCCGGTTCGTGATGGATGGGCGTGCGTGGAAACTCGGGCGGCAAGGCGGTGCGTTTAGGTTTTTGCCGAGCCACGGTCGGGGCTGGAGCGGGTTGCAACGTCTCAAGCTCGGCTTCGATGGCCGCGATATCGGCATCGATCACGTCATCGAGCAGGCTGGTTTGATACGGATTTAGCTGCTCGCTGCGCTTGGCAAACTTGAAACGCTTGAGCTGTGCGATCTCGTGGGTCAGCTTGTCGTTGACCGTTTTGTAGTGATGGATCTGCTTGTCCATGGACTCGACTTTTTGATCGAGAGTCTCGACACGCTGCATCAGCTGCGCGGCGATAGCGCGCAGTTGTTCAGGGTTTAATTGGTCGAAATCAGGAAGCAAAGTCATGCCGCCGATTTTGTCAGAACAGGCCAACACTGACGATAGGCTCATCGGACAATTGCACGGCGACGCTGGCCATGGCAGTGATTACATCAGGGTAATCGCACTGTTTTGCCCAACTCTTTGCCAAGGTAAACCCAGCACCAGGGCATGCAGTTGTTCGGCACCCAATTCCATCTGCGAGCCGTGCCGAGATCCCGGCCAGAAAAATTTGCCTTGATGCAGTCGGCGCGCCGCCAGCCAGATGCCCAACCCATCGTGCACCAGCACTTTCATGCGATTGGCGCGGCGGTTGGCAAACAGATAAGCACAGTGCGGCTGCGCCGCACCGAACACGGCCACCACCCGCGCCAGCGCTGTGTCAGTGCCGGCGCGCATGTCCATGGGCTCAGTGGCGAGCCAGATGGCGTCGATACGAATCATCGCAACAGGTCTCGAAGAAAGGTTGCACAGGCAGCAGCACTTTCAGTTGGCCAGTTCACTTTAACGGTGCCGCGCGGATGCTGGATCTCAACGCTGATAGTCGATGATGCCGATTGCGACTCAGTGCTGGCGAGTGGCATGGGCAGTGAAACAAAAGCGGGATGCAGCGCCATGCTTTTCTGCGTTTGCAGCCGAATCCACTTGTGGACGAGGTTCGCGTTGAGGCTGTGGCTCAGCGCAACGTTGGCAATCGAGGCCCCAGGTTGGGCGCACTCTTGAATGACTTGGGCCTTGAACGACCTGGAATAGGAACGGCGTTGTGGCTGCATGAAAGACCCTCTTAAAAGGCTAGAAGTGGTGTCCACTTAAATAGGTGGACACCATCGCCTTTGGCGGTGGGGTCAGAAAGGTGTGTTTGCTGGCCGGTTACGGTTTCGTCAGCCAATGCAGTCTCCACCCGCCCGCTTCTGCGCAAGTGAGCCACCGGCATGCGGCTGCGCGAGGCCATTTTTTGGCCGGCTTAACGCGCTTAAAACGTGAGGCCGAGCACTACGGCAAGATCAACATCCAAGATGGCACTTACAGGCTCAGGCACTGCTGTTACGGAAACTGCCCGGTGTAATGCCGACTACTTTTTTGAAGGCCCGGGTCATGTGGCTTTGATCGAAGAAGCCGCAAGTGAATGACGCTTCTGCGAGACTGGACCCGGTGCGCAGCAGTTTTTGGACCTGGGCGATTCTTTTCTGGATTTGATAGCTGTGGGGGGAGATGCCAACGCTTTTTTTGAACACCCGGATCAGGTAAAGAGGGTCGAGGTTCACCAGTTGCGCCAGCTCTTCCAGCGACAGATGTTTGTCGAACTCGTCTTCGAGCTTCTTCTTGATCTTTTGCACGGCGTGCTGCTCAGCCGCACTGACTGGTTCGATGGGCGCTCCGCTGCGCTCGAAAAGCTCTGTCACCAGATCCAGAAGGATAGTTTCCCGCTCAAGGCTGGGTGGGGATTTTTCAATGAGTTGATGCTGATGCAAAAAGATGCGGGCGAAGTCGGGGGCCTGGCTCAGAGCTGTTTGAAAAAGATGAATATGATCCTCTGAAAAGCGCCCTTGAAACACCGCACGATTGACCCACTCGGGGTCGATATAGAGCATTCGATACATCCAGCCCTCATCGTGGCCTGGCAAGCCGTCGTGGATCTCCCCAGGGGTAATGGTGACCACACTGCCAGCGACACCCATGTAGTAACTGCCGCGATAAAATAGCTTTTCAACACCGCTACTTATAACGCCGATAGCGTATCTGTCATGTGAATGTCGGCCGAAAGATTGGGTGCTATAACGCGCAGATAGCAACTCGCAGTCGCCTTCGGGTATACGCCAGAATTGAACAAAATCCTTATCTTTTTGAGGGGCTTTTTCACTGCGAATCCCGTCCATCCATTGTCCAGTTTTGTGCAATACGTATGAAAAAAAGGTCGCTAAATTTAGCATCTATTTCATAAAACAAGCTAGGGGATGCGATGTCTACAAAACTGGTAATTGGGGATTTTAATAAGTCGTCATGGTCATTTCGTGCGTGGCTGGTTCTTGTGACAGCCGACGTTTCGTTTGAAACCCTTCAGCTGAAACTGGAACAGAGCGACACCCGCCAGCAAATCCTCGAACACTCGCCTTCTGGCCGAGTCCCGGCACTGTTACTCAATGGCATAGTGATCAACGACAGCCTGGCCATCAGCGAATACGTTGCCGACGCCTATCCTGGCGCCAACCTCTGGCCCCAGGACCCGCAGGTCAAAGCACTCGCGCGCGCCGCAGCGGCGGAGATGCACTCCGGCTTCACGCACCTGCGCACACAGATGTCGTTCGGCCTGAACACCGGTGATACCCCTGAAACGCTTACCGCCCAGACGCGTGAAGAAGTCATGCGCGTGTTCGATATCTGGAACAACCTGCGCGCGCTGAGCGGTTCGAAGCAGTTCCTCTGCGGCGACTTCGGCATTGTCGATGCCATGTTTGTTCCGGTGGTATTTCGTTTCCGTCGTTATGGCATTGCCATACCGGCACAAGTGCAGGGATATGTCGACAACATCCTGGCGTATGCACCGGTACAACAATGGTTGAAGCTGGCGGCACAAGAAGTTTAAAGAACAGCACTACCGATATCGATTAAAGATAACGACAAACAACTTTTGTTGACCGCATGCAGGAAAGACCTCAGGGGCTTTTCTGCTTTGCTGAGTCTGACTTTTGTAATAAATGGGGATAAAGCTGTGAGCGTTCATAACGTTAATACCAGTGATTCAGGGCGTGACGGGCAAGTCTACGATGTCATCGGTATAGGTTTTGGGCCCGCGAACATCGCCTTGGCCATTGCCTTGGAAGAATTAGGCTTTGCCGGAACACGCCTGTTCCTGGAGCGCCAGGGCAGTACGAAATGGCAACCGCAGATGATGCTGTCGGGCAGCGATATCCAGAATCATCCGAGCCGCGATCTGGTGACGCCACGCAACCCGCGCAGCCGCTACACCTTCACCAACTTCCTGTTCGAAAATGATCGGCTTTTCGAGCACCTCAATCTTGGTTTGGAGTTTCCGCTGCGCAGCGAATTCGCCGAGTACGTGCGCTGGGTCGCGGGTTTCTTTGCCAAGGACGTGGTTTACAACCAGGCCGTGACATCGATTCAGGCAGACCCTGTCAGCAACCTGTATTGCGTGACTACGCAAACCGGGAGCAAGTTTTTTGCCCGCTCGCTGGTCGTCGCACCCGGGCGGACACCCGTGATCCCGCAGGCATTCACCGACTGCGCCGCCGACCAGGTTTTCCATTTGACCCAGTACCTCGGGCGGTTGGCGCAACTAGCGCAACAGCGCGAGTTGAAGCGGGTCGCGGTAGTAGGCGGCAGCCAGAGTGCGATCGAGATCATGCTGCACCTGCGCCATAGCTACCCACACCTCGAGATCATCAACATCCAGCGCGGCTACGGTTTCCGCCTCAAGGACACCAGCCAGTTCAGCGAGCATGTGTACTTCCCGTCCTTTGTTGACCAGTACTACAACAGTTCCGCCGAAGCGAAGAAGAACATCAACCGCCACTTGCATTACACCAACTACTCCGCTGCCGACGCCGACGTGATCTCGGAGTTGTATGTAGGCATGTATGAAGACAAGTTGCAGGGTAAAAACAGAACCACCATCAAGAGTTTCAGTGACATCCAGGCTTGCACAGCCACCGGCCACAGCTACTCGCTGACGCTACTCGACACCCAGGCCGGGACCACCGAACAACTGCCTGAGTTGGACGCTGTCGTGCTGGCTACCGGATTCCGCAACCTGGGCACCGGCGCCCAAGACGAACATTTCCCCTCCATTCTGCGCGACCTGGCCGAAAGCCTGGACTGTGATGCCCAGGGCGTGATTCGCATCGGACGTGATTATCGCCTGTCTGCGCGCGCAGGCTGCAACTTACCGGCGCTTTACCTCAACGGTTTGTGCGAGTCGTCCCACGGCTACGGCGATGCAGGCTCCTTCAGCCTGTTGTCGCTGCGGGCCCGGGAAATTTTCACGTCGTTGAGCGAACAACTGGGGCTGGAAGACGCCGCAGAAAAAATCGCCTGAGTCGCCTTTGATCGCACGCACCTCGACCCCTTATATGAGTAGGCCGTAAATGGAAATTTCAGGAATGGATGAGTTGGGTATATTTGCCGAGGTCGAGTCCCAGGCGCGAAGTTATTGCCGCAGTTTCCCCGTGGTCTTCGACCAGGCTCAGGGCAGCTATCTGTACGACCTCAAGGGGCAGGCCTACATCGACTTTCTAAGTTGCGCCGGCTCGGTCAACTATGGTCACAACCCTAAACCGGTCAAGGCAGCGGTAATCGACTACTTGCAACGTGACGGGATCCAGGCGGCGCTGGACATGCACAGCCGGGCCAAGCAGGAGTTTCTCTTCAACTTGCGCAAGATCATTCTTGAGCCACGGGCGCTGTCTTACAAAATGCAGTTCACCTCGCCCACGGGCACCAGCGTGGTGGAGTCGGCCATCAAACTGGCGCGCAAGGTCACCGGGCGGCAGCACATCGTCGCGTTCACCAATGGCTTTCACGGGATGTCGAACACCTCGCTGGGGCTGACCGGAAACCGCGATAATCGCCAACCTGGCGTCGATCCCTATGTGTTCCGCATGCCCTACGACGGTTACCTAAAAGGTCTGGATTCCGTCGAGTATTTCGAACGTTTGCTGAACGACAACAGCTCTGGCATGGATCTTCCGGCGGCGGTGATTCTGGAAACCATTCAGGGCGAAGGCGGGATCAACGTAGCGTCCGCCGACTGGCTGGTGCGCTTGCGCAAACTGACGGCTGAGCACGACATCCTGCTGATCATCGATGATATCCAGGCCGGTTGCGGCCGCACCGGGACCTTCTTCAGTTTCGAGCCGTCCGGTATCACCCCGGACATGGTCTGCCTGTCGAAATCCCTCAGTGGTTACGGACTGCCGTTCGCCCTGCTGCTGCATCGTCCAGAGCTGGATCAATGGTCGCCCGGCGAAGACAACGGCACCTTCCGTGGCAACACCCTGGCCTTCGTCGCCGCGACCAAAACCTTGCAGGAATTCTGGAGCGATGACCGTCTGGTCAAGCACATCCAGGCCAATGAAACACTCCTGAAGTCCTGGTTCGCCAAGGTCACCGAGCGCTTCGCTGTGCATATCAAGCAGGTGCGTGGGCGCGGGCTGTTTTATGGCATCGAGTTCTACGATGCGTCATTGACCGCCGCGGTCACGCGCGCGTGCTTTACGCGCCGATTGATCATCGAGCGCTGCGGCCCGCAAGATCAGGTGCTCAAGTTGATGCCGGCCCTGACCATCGACGCAGAAACCCTGCAGACCGGACTGGCGAGTATTTTTGAGGCCATGCAGCAGGTACTGGAATACCCCTCGTCCAGCGAATCGGACACGGATACAGATACGTTGCGCTTTACCAATGAGGTCTCCCATGTCGACTAATAACAACCGGGCAATCATCGAGTTGACCATCGGCGGGCTGATGCTCAGCCTGTCAGCACTGGCGGTGGCTTTCGCCCATATCGGCGCCGGTGGTGCCGGATTCTATCGGATGCTGATCGCCTCGATCCTGTTCTTCCTGCTCCTCAAGGTGCGCAAGACGCCGGTGCGACTCAAAAGCGCCAAGGCCCAGCTCTACACTGCACTGGCCGGAGTATTTCTGGCGATCGACCTGGTGCTGTGGCATCAGAGCATCTACATCGTTGGTCCGGGCATCGGATCGATCCTGACCAACTGCCAGGTGTTCTTCATGACCTTGCTGGGGCTGTACCTGTTGAAGGAAAAGCCCTCGATCTACTTCCTGATTTCCATCTCGCTGGCCTTCGTCGGGCTGTACCTGTTGCTGTTGCCGGAAATGACCAGCGGAGTCGGGATCAAAGGCGTGGTGTATGGGGTGCTGTCGGGGCTGGCGTATGCCATTTGCGTGTACTTCCTGAAGCTCAATACTCAGCTGCCTGATGGTGGCGGTGACAAAATTGCGCAGATGCTCAACTTGAGTCTGTGGGCAGCCCTGGTATTGCTGGTATACGCGCTGGCGACCGGGGAAAGCCTGGCCATTGTGGACGGACAAACCTTGGTGATGCTGGTGATTTACGGGGTACTGGTGCAATTCGTCGGTTGGTTGCTGGTCAATCGTTCGATCGGCGCCCTCAGCCTGGGGCTGGCCGGACTGATCCTGCTGCTCGAACCGGTGATCACTTACTTCATCGACGTCGCTTTTCTCGGCAAGGCAAGCTCCTCGCTACAGATCGCCGGCGCGCTACTGACTATCTTCGCGGTGTACATCGGCTCAATCAAGCCGCCGGAAAAGGCTCAGAACTTACCTGAGGCTATCTGACGGATGAGGGGGGGGGGCACGGCATCTGTGAACCTGGTTGCGTGCCGCCAATCGGTAAGCTACGTGCAGGCCTACAAGGTTTGCGCGTAGTCGTTTATATCCGTTGCAGCCAACTTCTCGGACCGGGCAGATCGTGCCAGCTCACAAATAAGGACGAGAAAAAGCTGCTGAATCTGCGGCTAATCGTTCTTGCGGGATCTTCGCTTCCTCGCGCATCTCAACGACTAGTGTTTCCGGGATCATTTGAGCCGTGTACTGGGCGTGTTTGGTTAGATCGATGTAACGCTATGCGCAGTGATAGCGCCTGAGGCGCGTGATGGTGCTTGTTATTGCTGACACCGGACGGTAAAGACGGGATTTCAGATGCCGAACAAATGCCGCGGAAAACCATCTTCAGAAGGAAGCCCGAGGGACCCGAACGGGCACCCAGGAAGGTTAGGTTTGGAATCTATGACATACGCAACATGTCGGATCCAGTCTGAGCTTGGTCCGATACGTTGTACCAGGAACCAGATGATAGCGATCTGTCCGTAAAGACGGGTGAGTGCACTGTGATCCAACTTCAACGTTTGGAAGTAAGGCTCTGCAGGAAGATCAGGAAGCGCATTCGCTGATACCTGATTCCAAATACGACTGTGATGTGCGCAGCGATTTCTAAGAGTGTTAATTTCTTGCAGCCAAAGCTTGAGTGTCCTGGTGTTCGAGACGCCCAGGCGCTGTGCGATACGGTTTTGGTGGTTGCCCTTGAGTATCTCGTAGTACTTGGAGAGCGTACCGAAGTCCCAGGCCTCAATGGCTACCCAGAAAGGAATCGCCTTGCGATTTCGTTTGTGCCACTCAATGCAGTCCTCTTGGCTGCGGGCAACTAGACCGTTTTGTCTTTCAAGCCACTCTAGCCAAGTGTTGCGTTGCCTTTTGCTTCTATCCGTCCAGTTTTGGGTCTGCTTTGGGACGATGAAACTGGGATCCGTATAGGCCAACGCCCCGTAATACCCGACTTCATGGGCAGTGACAGTTCGAACGTGGATCTCGATTCGCTCGATGGCATCAAGCATTAATTGGCGCAACTTTTTGTCGAAAAGGTAAAGGCTAAACGCGTCGTCGAATGTGGTATCGGGAAGGAAGGAGTTTTGTCGAAGGGGCTTTTGGGTCACATCGCAGAGCACAACATTCTGCAAGTTGTCTCGTACAAAATCCCGCGCCGGGAACCAGTAACCACTCAGACGGTAGTAGCCTACCTGAGCAAGTTTGCGTTCCGAACGGGCTGGGTTGGCAATGCCCATACCGCGTTCAATCAGTAACGCAACGAGGTCTGGGTAAGTCCGAAAGGGCTTCGGTGGCGAGAGCTGTTGCAACTGCCATGTTCCATAAACAAGAAGGCCCGAACATAGAGCTGGACGAGCCAGCCCCAGAGGATCGGGCGCTATTGGGTCCAATTTTCGGCTATCAGCGTCTCAGTGTCAATCGACTGGCAGCGTGCGTGAGTAGGCTGAGTGTATAGGACTATCAGCGCCTGAGAGCTTTGGAGAATTTATGAATTTGTCACTTTTGATTAATCTTGAGTGGGCTGGAGAAGGGCGGAGGGCATGATCCGCATGCTTATTTGAAGGCCGTGCTCACGCGCCTGCCGTCGCAGCGGGCGAGTGAGATTGAAGCGGCCCGGTCCTACGCGATTTTGATTACTACCTTGCCAAAGGCGCCTCTGGCCAAATGTTCGTACGCTTCGCGTGCTTGATCGAACGGATACACGTGGTCGATGACCGGGCGAATCTTGTGCTCATTCATGAATTCGTTCATTCGGTCAAATGACGAGCGTGGAGCAACGGCTATGCCGCGGATCGTTGTTTGCCGGAAAATCATAGGCATCAGGTTCAAGGCAGAGGTCTGGCCTGTCAGAAAGCCGATCTGTGCGATACGTCCACCTGCCTTTGTTGCAGCAATCGATTGATTGATGCCGTCACGGCCTGCCACATCCAGCAGGAGATCCACTCCCTTGCCGTCAGTGAGTTTCAAAACTTCCTCTGCCCACTCAGGGGTAGTGCGATAATTCACACCCGCAACCGCGCCCAGTTTTTTTACAGCTTCAAGATTGTCATCACGGCTGGAGGTGACGATAACCTTGGCTCCCAAAGCCGTAGCAATTTGTGCTGCAAACACAGAAACACCTCCAGATCCCTGAACCAAGACGGTTTGGCCGGCCTCGATCTGGCCATAATCGACGAGCGCATACCACGCCGTCAGAGCCGCAATGGGAAGGGTCGCTGCTTCCTCATCTGACATGTTGTCGGGGGCACGTACTGCGCTGTCTTCATGGATGATCATGTATTGCGCCAGACCACCAGGCAATGGCGAGCCGAAGCAGTAGTTGGGTTCATCTGGCCCAGGCATGCCGTCCAACCAACGTGAGTAGAGGTGTGAGTTGACCCGATCTCCGATAGCAAAGCGGCTGACACCTTCACCTACTGCCACGACAGTCCCCGCCGCATCGCTGATGGGGATCAGCGGCTTGGGCACCATGTGCGGTTCATAGATGCCGTCAACGATGGCCTTGTCCCGGAAATTGAGTGATACGGCGCCTACTTTTACCAGCAGCTAACCCGCTTGGGGCGCGGGGGGTTCCGTTTCGCCCTGCACCAGATTATCCAAGCCGAAATCTTTCAGAAGCCACGCTTTCATTTTCTGTCTCCAACAATTTTGAATGTGCAGGGGAGGAACGCTCCTCCTTTACGCTGAGGACATTGTTGAGGTTTCGCGGCTCTAGATAAATGTGCAGAAACCAACAGGATTGTTATCCTGATCAGCAACAATCATCCCGTTAACACGCTTCACGAGAAGAGACTTATGGAGCTTCTACAGTCGATGCAAGTATTCGCCAAGCTAGCGGAGCTGGGGAGCTTCACCAAAGTCGCTGAGGCAATGCAGGCCGGGCGCCCTCACGTCACACGCACCATTCAGGATTTGGAAGCCTCGCTGGGTGTTCGTCTGTTCCAGCGCACTACGCGTAAAGTAAAACTGACTGCTGAGGGCGAGCGGTTTTACGAACGCGTCAAAGAGATTTTGGCAACCATCGCAGAAACCACTTCCATGTTCGACCGTAGTGGGTCGACGTTGCGTGGGCGGCTTCGAATTGACATCCCCACTGCATTTTCCCAGCACAGTTTCATGGAAAGCCTCAGGAGATTTACCGAGGCATTTCCCGACATCGAGCTTGCGCTAGGCGTGACCGACCGTACGGTAGAACTCGTAGCCGAGGGCATCGACTGTGTATTGCGCATTGGTGACCTCCCGGATTCAAGCATGGTGGCTAGAGAAATTGGCACCGCCACCATGGTGACCTGTGCGTCTGCAGGTTATCTCCAAGCCTGCGGTGCACCCATAACCCTACAAGATCTAGTAGACCACCAATGTGTCAGCTTCCTTTCCGGTCAAAATAACAGACCGCTGCCTTGGCACTTCTCGGTAGACGGCGAAGATCGTCCACATACGCCTCGGGGTGGAATCACCGTGAATGAGTCGAATGCCTACGTTCAATGCGGTGTTGCAGGCTTCGGCATTGTTCAAGCGCCTGGAATTGCCGTTGAGACATTCCTCGCAAGCGGAGAACTGGTTGAGGTGCTCAAGGCATTTCGTCCAAAGCCTCGTCTGGTTTCCGTGCTTTATCCAAGCAGAACGCATCTTGCGCCTCAGGTCGAGGCATTTGTGGATTGGCTGAGGGAGCATTTTCCGGTGCTACACCCCAACTGGTTCACCGCGCACTAACCTTGGCTCATAGGCTGACTCCGCACCAAGACGGACTAGTGCAAGATGTGTTCGGTAGACGCTTAAGGTGGGGGAGCCGGACGGTTACCCTTCAAATCGAACAAGGATTGACCAGGTTTACGATGGAGGTCATCGTCATCCCCGCTCTCCCTCGCCCCGTGTCCCTTACATAATCCTTTTCAGTGCCCACCAAGGTTCGCTTTCCTGGTTGGAGCAGGGTTTCCACAATGAGCTTTTTCTTCGCGATATCCGGTTTAAAACTCGGCTCTACTGGCCAAATCTGCACGGCGTAGTCTTGGGTGAACAAAAACAGATTTGGAGCGGTATCTACCGGCGTTTGTAAGTGCGCGCACATGACGTCGCTGGCTTGTACTTCAACCATTGTTTTGTAGTGGGGCTTGTCGTAACTGGCCAATATCAATTTCGTGCGAGTCTGAACCCCCAGCGCTTCCTGAGGGTGGCAAGGCGTCACTTCTCCATAGGCGTAGGCGCACCAATTCACCTGGGTCATTGTGACGATTTCCTCAGGTTTTAAAGACAGATCTTTCTGGATGTTCAACCGGTCTTGCGGTTTTTCGTAGGGGATTGTCGTGCAGCCAGTGAGCAATGCGAGTGCGAGCAGAGTGATGAACTTGAAGTACATGGCTTTCATTTCCTATGAATTACATCGACCTGATAGAAACAATTTCCACAAAACGGAATTTTTTCCTGGCCGCCTTGGTAGCGTCTGGCTCAGCCAGGATACCGGGGAGAGACTCTTGCTCGGAAGGCGCGCTGCAGAGATGCAGGCTTTTTTTGCCTTGGATTTGGCCTGCATGGCGCGATTCGCAAGAAGCAAACTCTAGCCCTTCGATTCAGACAGGTTTGCTTTTTGATTTGGCAGGCAGTGGATTAACAAGCATTCGATTCAATTCTCCAGCGAGCGCTATCAACTGCTGTTCCAACGCTTCGACCTCTGAGACGCTGATGCCATTGTTGAGGACTTGCAAGGTTTTGGCTTGCTTCTTCGAGGCTGGCGCTAGGTTATAGGTGTCCTGGGAAACCAATGCCTGTCGCAGTAGATTGTTGATCACGGTCTGATAGCCGGTGCCTGCACTCTGGGCACGTTCACGGGCGGCTTCGATCACAGCATCGTCCAGCATGATCGTGATACGGGTTTTGCCTTTGTTGCTGGCGATGGCGCCGCGCTTGGCGTTACTGAAGTCGTATTCGTCTTTCATGGCTCAAACCTCCAGATACTCCGTTTGCGTCGGTGCCCATGATCACCCAGCGTTCTTCTCCGTGATCGTGATCTTGCATGGCCAGGGCTGCCTCGTCGTAAAACACCGGTTCGGCATCAGCAAGGCTTACGCCTTTATGCTTGCGCTGATTAGCGATGTTTTTGGCGTTATCGAATTGAACCATGAAAGTTTTCATTATGCATATTTTATATGTATAAAAAAGCGATGAATGGACGATCAGGCAGGATGATCGGCTGTGACGATCTATATCGTGCACACGCCATTTTCCCTCCGATCAGTTGGAGCTTGATCTTGCAGAGATTGCCTGCGGATTTCCGTGCGCAACGGGCGTCTGTTTACGTAGCCATGTTCTGTTTTCTTTGTCGGAAGGCGTGTATAGACATGACCGAATGTCATATCGAAGCGTTTGCGTGGTAGGCGGGCAGGGTTTGAGCCCAGGTCGTGGAGCCTCAGTTAGCCGCGTTCTCACGAGTATCAAGCTCCCGACGCGGCAACCGCCCATTAAGCACGACGTACGCCGCCAACCCAATCAGCAGCCCCCAAAACGCCCCGCCAATCCCGAGCAACGTGATGTTGGCGGCCGCAATAGGCTCGTAGGAGCGAGCTTGCTCGCGAAAAACTCATAGGCGCCGCGTTCATTCAGGGAGCACGCGTTATCGTTGACGTTTTTCGCGAGCAAGCTCGCTCCTACAGAGGTCACTGAACGGATCTAGAGCCTGCTCGGGGTTTGAATTGCAGGCAGGAGGTAGTCGAACCATTGCGCCAGGTTCGAGCCTGATAGCCGCTGCGCCTCATCGACCTCCATCGATTCATCCTCACCGGCGGTGTAGCACTGGTCACCGCTGCGCCTGTCATCGGGATAGACCATAAAACCACCGCGGCCGTCAGGGCAGTCGGGCAGATACACCGAGGACAGGTCGCGTTGCTCATCGAGGTGCGCATTCAAGCGCGCGATATAGATACCCATCGAAACCGCCACACCAATAACCAGCACCACGCAGGCGACCAACTGGCCGGTATAGCTGGCGCCAATCTCATCACGACGCACGGGCGACATCACACGACCCTGTCTGCTCAACGTTCTGGCCAACCAGAAACCAGCCATTGCCTCCCATGCGTACCAACTGCGTTTGCTGTGGAAGGATGCCCACCATCAGCGCGAGGAAAATCACGGCTAACAGCACCCCTTTGATCATCGAATACAGGTTCATGACGGTGACGAGCTCTGGATAAGAAGAGCCTTAGCCTAAGCAGCACGGGGTTAACGTCAGGTAAACATCAGGGGAAAGCGCCCGACTTCCGCTATCCTTCACACCGCTGCGCACTGCCTGCCCGAGGGGTTTTTTCCGTGCATATTCATCTGCTGCTGGTCGAGGACAACCTGGACCTGGCCACCACCGTCATCGAGTACCTGGAGATCAGCGGCATCGTCTGCGACCATGCCAGCAATGGCCAGGCCGGGCTCAACCTGGCGCTCAACCAGCATTACGACGTCATTCTGCTAGACATCATGCTGCCTCGACTGGACGGCCAGCAGGTGTGCGCAGGGTTGCGCCAGCAAGGCATCCAGACCCCCATCCTGATGCTGACCTCGCTGGATGCGTTGCCCGACAAGCTCGCCAGTTTTGCCGCGGGCGCCGACGACTACTTAGTCAAACCGTTCGAACTCGCCGAACTGGTGGCGCGGATTCGCGCCTTGAGCCTGCGGCGCAGCGGCCAGACCAGCCGCCTGCAAGTGGACGACCTGGTCATGGAGCTGACCACCCGCAAAGTCAGCCGGGCAGGGCAGGAGCTGCATCTGTCACCCATCTGCTGGGCCTTGCTGGAGCACCTGATGCGTGCCAGTCCCGAGCCTGTTCCCAGGGAGCGGTTGGAAAGCAAAATCTGGGGCGATGAGCCGCCCGACAGCAATACCCTCAAAGTGCATATGCACCGGCTGCGCAAGGCGGTAGACAAACCGTTTGGCCGGCCATTGATCCATACCCTGGCGGGTGTCGGTATTCAGGTAAAACCCCATGCGTAACGGCCTGAGCTTGAAGTGGGTGATCAGCGGCAGTTTCCTGTGCCTGATTGCGGTGGTGCTGGTGATCTACAGCAAGCTGCTGCCTGAATTCACCGTGCGCGGCCTGTTCTACACCGCCAGCGCGATGATGGAGGAGGAGGCTCAGTATTTTCTCCGGCACTACAAACAGGACCCGACCACGCCGACGCCGCACAATTACTTCTATACCAGCGTCATCGGCAAGGAGGCGTTGCCGCAGGACGTGCGCGAGTTGCTCACGACATCGCCGAGCCTGTCCTTCGGCGCGGTGAATATCTTCGGCGATCTCTATTCCGATGACGACGACGAGCCGTTCCAGATCATCCTCGAACAGCCCCTGGGTGACGGCAAAACCCTCTACATGTACGACATCGACCACGATAAGGAAGCAGGCGGGGAGGTGGAGACGCCGTTGTCTGACGCCTATTTCGATCAGGTCATAGAGAGTGTCAAGTTCATCAGCCTGGCGGTATTCGTGCCGGCGCTGATCATCATCGCCTTGCTGGTCTGGTGGCTGGTTCGGCCGCTGGGGCGCCTGGTGCAATGGTCCGGCACACTCAAAGACCCTGAGGCACTGACTGGCTCACGGCCGGGTTTCAGCTTCAAGGAGTTCAATATGCTGGCCGATGCCCTGGCCAAAAGTGTTGAGCAGGTGCAGGCCGCCAGCGAACGAGAAGGCCGCTTGTTGCGTTACACCAGCCATGAACTGCGCACGCCCCTGGCGGTGCTCAAGGCCACCATCGAATTGTTGGCCCTGCAATCGGGCGGTGCGCTGCCACCCTCATTGCAGCGCATAGAACGTTCGGTGATGAACATGCAACTGATCGCCGAGACATTGCTGTGGATGAGCCGCGAGCGTCCCGAGCCGCTGCCGGAAGAAGACGTTGACCTGAGCGAGCTGGTGGGCGAGCTGATTGAAAAACACCGCTACCTGATCGGTAACCGGGATATTGAGCTGAGCATCTACATCCACGACGGCCCTTGCCGATTGCCTCCTACCGCCTGCCGCATTGTGATCGGCAACTTCCTGCGCAATGCGCTGCAATACGCCGAAGAAGGCACCGTGGAAATCCGCTTCAAATACCCGCGGCTGATGATTGCCAATCACATCAGGGAGACAGGGCCGCAGCAGGAGTCCGATGATTTTGGCTATGGGCTGGGGTTGCAGTTGATGCGCGAGTTATGCGCAAAGCTGGGCTGGCAGATTGAGGTGATTCGTGAGCAGCAGCGGTTTACGGTCATGCTTGATGTGGTGAAGTTGCGGGCTGTGGAGTCGGTAGGGTAGAGGCAGGCTGTGCATTTCACCGGGTGAGTGAGCTGGCCTGCCTGCGCGGTGGCGGGGCACTGAACGAGCGAGTACCTAAGCGAGTTTCACATTCATGGTGATGTGGGCGGTGAATACCTTGATGCCGTCCGCATCGAACACCTCTACCGGGACGATCTTGTCCCCCGCGGTTTGCCAGTCGATCGCGCTGCCATCGGCCACGGCGCGGATATCGGTTTTCGCCTTGGCCAGGTATTCCACAGTCATGCCCTTGGGTATCCAGCGTGCGCCTGCGGGGATCGACGCGTCGGTCATCATGCCACCGGCCAGTTCGGCGGCGTTGCACAGCGCGATGGCGTGCACGGAGGCCAGGTGATTGGTGATTTCCTTGCGAAACGGCACAGTGACCACCGCATGGTTGGGTTTGAGCTCCGCGATCTGAGGCGTGATGGTGCTGAAGTAGGGGGCCATCTGGCAGGCCAGGTTACTGAATGCGGCGGGGCCTACGCTATTGAACATTCTCAGGGCTTGGCTCATCGAAGTATCCTCAGGGGTCAGTTACAGAATAATATTCTGTAACGGAACAATATTCTGTAAATTCCATGTCTGTCAACCTGAGCTTTCTCTGCCGGGCGCTCAGCCTATAAACTGTTTTGATTTGGCCCTCTTCCATGCACTCCACCGATCTTATCGAGCGCACCTTCCCCGGCAGGCGCAGCGACCTCAAGCGCATCATCCTGCGCGAAGCACTGGCGTGTTTTAACGAGGTGGGCATCGAGGCGACCTCTATCGAAACCATTCGCGCGCGCTGCGACACCAGCGTGGGCGCTATCTATCACCACTTCGGCAATAAAGAGGGCCTGGTCGCTGCGCTGTTTTTTGCGGCGCTGGAGGACCAGGCCAGCCTGCGTGACCACTATCTGCAAGCGGCGGATACCGCCCACGCGGGCGTCGTCGGGCTGGTGTACAGCTATGTTGAATGGGTGACTGAACAGCCGGATTGGGCGCGGTTTGTGTTCCAAAGCCGCTTTGCCGTGTCCAGCGGCCCGTTCAAGGAAGAGCTGCTTGCACGCAACAAACAGCGCAACCAGCAGTTGAAGGAATGGATGAGCGGGGAAGGGCGCAAGGAGCATTTCAGCCACTTGCCGGCAGAACTGATTCCCTCGTTGATTATCGGCGCGGCGGAAAGTTACTCGCGTGCGTGGTTGTCGGCGAAGGTCAAAAAGAGTCCATTTGAATACCGCGAACTGCTGGCTGAAGCGGCGTGGAAGTCGATCAGCCTGGGTTAGTCAGGCCTGCTCATCTCCTGTGGGAGCTGTCGAGCTTTAGCGAGGCTGCGAAAGCGGTGGTTCAGGCGATGAAAGTGTTGCCTGTGCCGCCGCCATCGCAGCCTCGCTGGGGCTCGACAGCTCCCACATTTTGAGCGGTGTTGTTGTCGGGAGTTGTGTTTGGCGCGGTGGCCCTGCAAAGCGTGATTCCACATACACCGCCGATCCCCTGTGGGAGCTGTCGAGCTTTAGCGAGGCTGCGAAAGCGGTGGGTCAAATAATGAGCCTTTGGGCAATGCCCACACCTGATCAAATTCCCTCTGAGGCTATACTTGCCTCCTTCCAACCAATCGAGATCCCCATGAGCACCTCTCTTTCCCTGTCGCCAGTGCGCAAGCCCGTCGCGCCACTGATCGCTTTTGTCATCCTGGTGGCGGGCGCTCTGTTCCTGCAAAACACGGTGGGCGCGCGCCAGGTGTTGTTGCTGGTGGTCGGCGCCGCGCTCGGCCTGACCTTGTATCACGCTGCCTTCGGTTTTACTTCAGCCTGGCGTGTGTTTATCAATGATCGGCGTGGCGCCGGCTTGCGTGCGCAAATGGTGATGCTGGCGGTGGCGGTGGTGCTGTTTTTCCCGGCGCTGGGCGCGGGCACTTTGTTTGGCCAGCCGGTGACCGGGCTGGTGGCGCCGGCGGGTGTGTCGGTGGTGTTCGGGGCGTTTATTTTCGGGATCGGCATGCAGCTGGGCGGCGGGTGTGCGTCGGGCACCTTGTTCACCGTCGGCGGCGGTAATGCGCGGATGTTGGTGACGCTGCTGTTCTTTATCTGTGGCTCGTTGATCGCCACCCATCACGTCGACTGGTGGTTTGCACTGCCATCGTTCCCGGCGGTTTCCATCGTCAAAACCTTCGGTGTGCTGCCGGCCTTGGTCCTGAGCCTGGCGGTGTTCGCGCTAATTGCAATGGTCACCGTGCGCCTGGAAAAACGCCGTCACGGCCAACTTGAACAAGGCGTACAAAGCGAGCACCGAGGGCTGCGCCGCTTCCTGCGCGGGCCATGGCCGTTGGTATGGGGCGCGATCGGCCTGGCGCTGCTCAACTACGCCACCCTGGCCCTGGCCGGGCGGCCGTGGGGCATTACCTCGGCGTTCGCGCTGTGGGGCGCCAAGGTGGCGAGCGGGCTGGGTGTGGACGTCGCCAGTTGGGCATTCTGGCAGATGCCGGGCAATGCCAAGGCCCTGGCTGCACCTGTGTGGGAAGACATCACCAGCGTCATGGACATCGGCATTGTTCTCGGTGCGTTGTTGGCCGCAGGCCTGGCTGGGCGTTTTGCTCCCAGCCTGAACATCCCGCTGCGCTCGTTGATCGCGGCTGTGATCGGCGGCCTGATGCTCGGCTACGGTTCGCGCCTGGCCTATGGCTGCAACATCGGCGCCTACTTCAGCGGCATCGCCTCGGGCAGCCTGCATGGCTGGGTGTGGCTGGTGGCGGCCTTTATCGGCAACGGCGTGGGCGTGCGCTTGCGGCCCTTCTTCTTCGCGGGTGAACGGCCCAAGGTGGCCTTGAGTGGCTGCTGAGCCGTGCACTCACATTCGCCTGGCGCGAGCGCAAGATGCCGGGTTATTACCCGCCATCGAGCATTGCGCTGCCCAGGCATTCCGGGCCATTGAAGGCCTGGGTTGGCTGGCGGATGCTGCGTCGATCAGTGTCGAGTGCCATCGCCAGTGGATCGCGCTATCGACCTGCTGGGTGGTGGTCGACACCCATGACCAGCTCCAAGGCTTCCTCAGCGCAGAACGTTTTGGCGACGACCTGCATATCCATGAAGTCTCGGTTGCCCAGCCATTGCAAGGCCAGGGCTGGGGACGCAGGCTGGTGGAAACGGCGATCCACCACGCACGCGCCCAGCAACTGCGTGCGGTGACCTTGACCACCTTCAAGCATGTGCCCTGGAATGCGCCGTTCTATCGGCGCCTGGGCTTTGAGCCCCATACCGATCAGCGCCTGGAAAATACCCTGGCGGATGAATACGCCCAAGGTTTCGTCCCTGGCAGCCGCTGTGCCATGGCGTACAAAGTGGTATGTCCGAATCCGTCCTGAAGTAGTCCTCCTCTTGCCTGTCGTCCTCCGAGCGTTGTCCTTACCATGGCTCTATCGTCTCCCCATAGACACAAGCCAGAAGGACAACCCGTGAGTCATAAAGCCCTGATCGTGATCGACGCCCAACATTCCTTCCGTCATTCAACCTACTGGTCCGAAAATGACCTGCCCGATTATCTGGAAAAACAGCAGGCCCTCATCGATGGCTGTGTTCAGCAAGGCATCCCGGTGATACAAGTCTTCCATGTTGAAGACCAAGGGCATTTCTCCATGCAATCGGGCAACGTCAGGGCCTTGAGCGAGCTGTCGATCAATCCACAGTTGGTGATCCATAAGCGCTACCACAGCGCCTTCGCCGGTACGCCTCTGGCCGCTCGCCTTACGGAGATGGGCGTCACCACGCTGATCATCAGTGGCATCCGGACCGAGCAATGCTGCGAGACCACCACACGGCAGGCGTCGGACAGCGGCTTCAAGGTGGACTTTGTCAGTGAAGCCACACTGACATTCCCCATGACCCACCTGCGTAGCGGCCGGGCGTACACCCCGGCGCAGATTCGCGAACGCACGGAGCTGGTGCTGGAAGAGCGTTTTGCGCGCATCGTCACGGTCGCCCAGGCCTTGGAGGAGTGAAGCCGTGAGCGTACCGGTGCTGTTCGTGCTATTGCCAAACGTGCTGATGCTCGACCTGGCGGGGCCTGCCGAAGTATTACGCCTGGCCGCGCAAGCCGAGGACCCGGCGGCGGTGGATTTCGACTTGCATTACGTCAGCCCGGTGGAGTCGCTGTACAGCTCCATCGGCTTGCCACTGACCGGGCTGGCGCCCCTGCCACCGACCCTGGCCCCCGGCACGCTGGTGGTGCTGGTGGGCTCCACGATGAACGTATCAAAGGCCTACCAAAAGGCTTTCGAATCGGCCTGCCATCAGCTCACCCATTGGTTGCAAAACGTGTTCGCGCCCTCGGCCGAACGCCTGGTGTGCGTGTGCGCCGGCGCGTTGAGCGCCGCCAGGGCCGGGCTGCTCGATGGGCGCCAATGCACCACGCACCATTCGTTGTGTGCCACCTTGCAGGCCCTCGCCCCCAAGGCCCGGGTTCTGGAAAACCGCCTGTACGTCACCGATGGCCCGGTCAGTTGCAGCGCCGGTATCACGGCGGGTATCGATCTGATGCTGCACCTGGTTGCCGAACTGGCCGGGCCACGCTTGGCGTGCGCCGTGGCGCGGGACATGGTGGTGTACCTGCGCCGCAGCGGCAGCGACCCACAGCTATCGCCTTGGGTGAGCGGGCGCAATCACCTGCACCCGGCGGTCCATCGCGTGCAAGACGCCATCGCCGCCGCCCCCTGCGAGGCCTGGACGCTCACCCGCATGGCAAGCCTGGCCTGCACCAGCAGCCGACACCTGGCGCGCCTATTCCAGGAGCATGTCGGCATCAGCCCGTTGGATTACCTGCACCGCCTGCGCCTGGCCGTGGCCCGTGAACTGCTGGCCGAGTCGGCCCTGGACATAGAAACCATCGCCGAGCGCGCAGGCTTTGGCTCGGCGCGGCATCTACGGCGTATCTGGAGCAAATATGACGCGGCCACCCCTTCAGCCATGCGCTTTACTCAGCAAGCGTCTCGACAGCCGTGACCGGCTCTTGACCGGCCTCGGTGGCCAGCTTCAAACGGTCCGCCTTGCTGATGTATTTGTCTTTGCTTTTAGGCGCCAGCTTGGCGCTGGCCTTTTTCGCTTTGGCTTTGAAGAGTTGCTGAAGTTTTTTCTGGCGGTTCATGTTCCGTTGCCTGAAGGGGAAAGGCGCGGATGATACTACCGGTTCAGCTTGCCAGGAACTCGCTGATCAGTGTGATCACCTGCTGCTGGATCACGGGCCGTGGCCGCGCGCCTTTGCCGTCCTGGCAAATGATGCTGTCGCCGGGCACATCAGCGTCAAGCACCGCTGCCGCGCCCGGTTTGCACTGAGACATAAAACTGAAGTGGTTGGCGTCCTGGATCTCCACGTACTGAGTCGACGTTTTTGGCAGCCGCTTGGCCATGTCGGCCGATTCCATCTGCGCCGGCAAATCCGCTGACGGCACACCGGCGGCGATCACCAGGGCCGGCACTGGCAACGCCGCCAGGCTCGCATCGGTAAAACCGCGCGACAGGCCCAGGTCCAGGGACACCACAGCGCTCACGCGTTTGTCGCTCAAGTCCGCGGCCACTTGAGCCTTCCCGCTCGGCGTACCTTCAGGGTTCATCTCACGGTAAGCCGTGCACGCCACCAACGTCGGATGAGCCTCGCAATCCCGGGCAAACAACGCCGGGTCAAAACGCGCCCCTGCGCTCTCCATGACCGTCCAGCCGCCCAGGGAATGGCCTATCACCGCGATCCGGCTGCTATCTACCGCGCCAAATGGCGTGGCCTGCGCCAGCAGCGCATCAATGGCCCGGCTCAAATCCCTGGGCCGTTGCCACAACTGCGCGGCGGCTTGCGCGCTGCGATCCTGGCTGGTGGTGCCAGGGTGGTTGACCGCCGCCACGATATAACCCCGCCGGGCCAGTGCACTGGCCAGCCACGCCTGTTTACCCCAATTGCCACCGTAGCCGTGGGAGAGCACCACCACCGGGTGTTTGCCGGGCGTCGGTGCGGCATCAGGTACCGCAAGCACACCGATGAACACCAGGTTGTCAGCGATCAGCTTGGGTTGGGCGGTGGTGGCGGCGGGGTACCACACGGCCATCTCCAATGGGCGAATGTTGTGAGTATCGGGGAGGGTGGTGGTTTGGAAGCCGATGGGGTTGTCGTTGGCGAGTGCAGGCGCGGTGAGGCTTATCAGGAGCAGGGCGGCAAAGGGGGCTTTCATTGTTTTTATCGTCCTTGAAATGAGGTGCGCAGCATGAACTGAAATGGGCGGCTTAGGTAGAGGGCAGGCGGGACTAGGAGGTGGCCTACGAATTCCTACTTTCGGGTATTACAGATGGGGACTTCATGTTTTTAGGAAGTGGCCGGCTTACTTGGCGCTATGAATCGTGCACTGTCGGAGCGTGAGTCCTACTGCCGTATCGATGATGATCTGAGTTGTGTGCTTTTTAACTTAAGTTGCGAGCCTCGCGTGAGGTCCGTATGCAGGGCTTACTTGCCGATCAGAAAACATTCTTAGTCGATGGCGGGTGTAATCATGATGAACGTCAGTGTTTATACATCGTTAACTAATAACCACTTGGGCAGTGCTGTTCCCACCCGCCCTAGCCCGGTTTCTGTGTCGTCTATTCAAGACAATACCGGCTCCTCTAGCGATAACGTTCAAGCCAGTACCGTCAGCACCGTTTCGATCCTGGCGGGGCAATTAAGTGATGCTGCTAGCCGTGAAGTCCGCCTTCGCCAGCTGGACCCAAGGCATAACGCCCTCAGTCCGCTCGATGGGATAAGTGACGAACAATATTTCGCCAACAAGGCTCAGCATGATGCTGAGGTCCCCGATACACCGTTCTTGGAATTGCATGAGCGCGCCAAGCAAGCCACCGCCTTCGCCAACGGTTCTGCCAGTAACCCATTCACAGGCCTTACGGTCGATCAATTGACTCTGATTGCCCGCGACGACAGCGGTGCGTTCACCGTCAACGAACGGCGGGCTGCCTGGCAAGAGGCTCGCTTGAATGAGCAGAGGGCCAGCGCTTCTTCAGGTTCTACCATAGGTCGTGAACTGATGATTTCTCGCCTCTTTCTGGGGCATGAACCTGCGGTGGCCGAAGGCACCCTGAACCGCAGCAACATGGCCCAAAGCAACTACGATTTTCTCACTCGCGAGGATCGCACTCTGCTGTCTGATATGTACGCTTATGCGCAGGAACACGGTGCCGACTTGGCGTATGTCGATATGTTGGCTTACGACCTCGGTAACTATCGTCATCATGATAACGGTCGCCAACTGTTGAGTGGCAATGAAGGCTACAACCAAGAGGGGCGTAGGGTGACGTTCAATTTCAAGGCACACGATATAGCGACAGCCTCACGCATTCTGAGCGGTTCGGCGATTAGCTCAACCCGGCTCGATCAGGGTTTTTTGCGGCATGTCCTGAACCCGGACTTCGGCGCATTGAGCAACATGGGGAGCATTGCCTTCCTTGAACAGATGGTGCTGAGATTTTCCAGCGAGGGCGCCGCGCAAGCTTCGTTGGGCCGCGAGTTCACCACTTACGTGCCGACAAGTATCAAGGACAACATGGTAGTCACAGTGGCCGAAGAGGTGACGCTTATATTCGATGACCCCGTGCTTATCAACACGGATGGCCTATGGACGATTACCGAAAAAGGCAAGGCTGCTGGCTACACGATGGACTCGGCGACCGGCAAGCCGCGTCGGGCCGTTGCGCCGACGGTCGACGAACGACAGGCGCACAGTGGCGTTGCGGGTGCTGTAGCAGACGCCCTGACGACGCGCTCTCTTGTAGACACCCTTGCAGTCAACCAAGACCAGTCCAGTGCGCAACGGCTCTGGCCTGGGCATTTACTCAAATGGATGAAGAATCTAAAACCCTGAAGAAGGGGCGGTTACCCGCCCCCAATCAATCAGCTCCTTATAAACGCCAGCAAATCCGCATTAATCGTATCGGCATGGGTGGTAGGCATGCCATGCGGGAAGCCCGGGTAGATTTTCAGCGTGCTGTTTTTCAACAATTTGGCGGACAGCACCCCGGCATTTTCATGGGGGACGATCTGATCATCGTCGCCATGCATGACCAATACGGGAATCTGGATGCTCTTCAGGTCTTCGGTGAAATCGGTCTGGGAAAACGCCACGATCCCGTCATAGTGCGCCTTGGCACAGCCCATCATGCCTTGCCGCCACCAGTTCAGGATGATGCCCTCGGACGGCTTGGCGCCTGGGCGGTTATAGCCGTAGAAAGGTCCGGCGGGAACGTCCTGATAGAACTGTGCGCGGTTGGCTTTCAGCTGCGCCTGCAAGTCGTCGAACACTGACTTGGGCAGGCCACCAGGATTGCTCGGGGTCTGGACCATCAAAGGAGGGACGGCACTAATGATGGCGGCCTTCGAGACGCGCTCTTCACCGTGGCGGGCGATGTAATGAACCACTTCACCGCCGCCGGTGGAGTGACCGACATGCACCGCAGTTTGTATACCCAGGTGCTCGACCACCGCCGCAACGTCGTCGGCATAGTGGTCCATATCGTGCCCGTCCCAGACCTGGCTGGAACGCCCGTGGCCACGCCGGTCGTGGGCAACGACCCGGTAACCTTCGCCCAGGAAAAACAGCATTTGCGCGTCCCAATCATCTGCGCTCAGTGGCCAGCCATGATGGAAGAAAATGACCTGGGCATCGCGTGGGCCCCAGTCCTTGTAGAAAATTTCAACACCGTCTCGCGTGGTGACGTAGCCCATGTTCGCCTCTCCCAAATGAAATGATGGCCTGATCGAACCGCGATCATGGCGCTGGATTGACCCACTGCGGCCCATGCGTGTCTGGCAAGCGCGCCGCCTACCAATTGCCGCCTTGGCCGCCCAATGACTTTAGGTTTAAAGTCAACTTTAAGGTCAATGGTTTTTTGTGGGTGGTACATGAGAATAGGCGAGTTGGCAAAAATCAGCGGGTTGGCGGCCTCACGTATCCGTTTCTACGAAGCGAGCGGCCTGATCCAATCGGTTGAGCGTAAATCCAACGGCTATCGGGACTATTCGCCCGGCACCGAGGCGGTGTTGGAGATCATCAAGGGTGCCCAGGCAGCCGGTTTCTCTCTGGAAGAAATCCGGCAGTTAATGCCCCGCAGTGCCGGTGGTTGGCAGCATGACGAGCTGCTCTGCGGGCTCAAGCACAAGGTCGAGGAAATCGAGGTTCTGCAACAACGGCTGGCCCAGAACAAGGCGCAGTTGCTGAACGTCATCAAGGGCATCGAAGGCAAGCCCGAGGGCATGGCCTGTGCGGAGAATGCGCAGATGCTGATTAACCGTCTGCGCGAGGAAGGGGGAGCTCCAGCCTTATCCAAGAGAAAAAGCGCCCGCCGGGCCCCGAGGGCCTGACCGGCGCACAAGGGTCAGCGTTCGCCAATCAGGTTGACGAGCGGCTCTGGCGCATAGAGTGCGCTCTGGAACTCGGGTACGTATTCGTATTTCAGCATTTTCCCCAGTTTGAGGGCGCGCAGGTAATTGGACAGGCTACCATCGCCCAACGTGAGGGTAGCTGAGTCTGCGTCACGGCTGGAGCCATGGCTGAGCTGGCGGGAAACCGCATACCCATAAGCCAGTTGGCCGTGGTGATCCAGATTGGTGAAACTGCTGGTGACCAGGTCCACATCACGGGACAGTTTCTCAAGCTTTTTAACCTTGAACGACACGTCCAGTTTGCCGGTCTGGCTATCGGTAATGTCATACACCACCGAGTGCCTATCCTCTTTGCGATCAATGCCGGTGAGCCATTTCGGCAGGTTGTAACCGACCACCCCGCGCACCCGCGCCAGTTCGGTATTCACCGGCAGCTTGAGCACATAGCCCCAAAAATCCTGCGACATCGACTGGCCCACCAGCGTGAAGGGACCCAGGTTGGCTTTGCCAGGTTTGTTCGTGATGATCGACACGGCGACTTCGTTATAGGCGTCGTTATCGCAATGCTCATAGGTATACGCAGTAAACGCGATCAGCCCGCGACCCGGCCAGACTTGCAAGGGCTGCACGGCGGCCAGTACCTGCGGCGGCATCAACGCCCGCAGCTTATCGATGTCGGCTGTATAGACTGCTGTTACCCGACTGTTCTGGTAGTAAAAATTGGGCGAGTAGGATTCAAAACCGATGTCGACCTTGTGCTTTTGCAACCCTTTGAACCAGCTTAAATCAACCCCAGGCACTTCAGCCGCAATCACCGACAACGGCGGATTGGAGCGAAAGCGGTCGTACAAGCCGCCTTTGACGACGGGCACCTGTTGGCCGGCGATATCGATGTGGGTTGTGTCGTTCGGGCTGGGCATCTCGGGTGTTCCCGCCAACGCAAGGTTGGCAAAAGGGGTGAGCAGCAATGCGGTTAACACGGCGCTTGGAATGTTCAATCGGTTTTCTCCAGGGAGGGGCTAGGCGCTATCGTTCGTGGGACAGCTCGGTTATCACGGCGAGTGCGACGGCCTTGGGCGATTGCGGGTTCTGGCCCGTGATCAGGCGGCCATCGGTGATGACAAATGAGGTGAACGGCACCCAGCCCTTGCGGTAACGCGCCCCTTGGCTCAGCAGCCGGTCTTCAAGCAAGAACGGCACCTCACGCTTCATGCCCGATAGCAGTTCTTCGCGATTGGAGAAGCCGGTGATGTTTTTGCCCTTGATGATCGCGTTGCCCTGTTCATCCTTCAGGTCCAGCAGGCCCGCCACACCGTGGCACACGGCCGAGACGATGCCGCCCTGGTTGTAAATGGTTTGGGCGACACGTTGCAGGTCGAGGTTGCCTGGGAAGTCCCACATGACACCGTGGCCGCCGGTGAAGTAGATCGCGCGAAATTGCGCCGGATCGACATCGGCAATGGGCAGCGTGTGTTGCAGCCGGGCGCGAAAGGCTGGGGACTGCAGCTGTTCACGCGCCGGCTTGTCCATGTACAGCCAGCCGAGGCTGCGCTCATCCAGAGGCACAGCACCCCCTTTGGGGCTGGCAAACACCGTCGTGTAGCCAGCCGCTTCCACGACCTCGGTGAAATGCGTCAGCTCGGTCAGCCACAGGCCCGTGGTATCGGTCCTTGAGGGGTAGCTGGCGTGGTTGGTCATGATCACCAGGATCTGGCGATTGTTCGCAGCGGCCGTGGAAGGGCCGGGTTCAGCCTGTGCAAATGTCATAAGCGCGCCACCTATCGCTACCAACGCAAAAGAAATAAGGGTTTTGAGCATGATCCAGGGTCCAGTAATCCTGTCGGTTGGTGCATGCTCACCTTAAACCTCGCTTTAAGGTCAACCCCTGCTTTGGCAAAAAAAACCGAGTCGTCTTGGGGCGCGACGGCTCGGCTTTTTTTGGGCGTGTTGAACGTTTAGCCAGCTGCTACAGCCGCCTCGCGCTCCATCAACTTATCGACCAACAACATTCCCAGCTCACTTAACTGATGAATCGCCAACGCGACGTCGCGCTGTTTACCGGTCAGTTCATCCGACAGGTCGAGCAGCAGGGCGGTTACTGAGGAAAAGGTTTCATAGCTATTGGCGACGAGCATTTCATTGCTGGCATCGTCGGCAACGCTGAACAGCGGTGTCGAGGGTGGAGGAGAGGGTTCGGCGTTGGGGTTGAGGGCGTGATCGATCGCACGACGGACTGCCTGATCAAGCTTCAGGTTTGGATCGTTTGGAGGGTTTGGGGTGACTTTGTACATATGCGTAATTCCTGAATGGGGCCGACACCGTTTCGCTACTAAACGAAAGGGTGGCAGCTGTACGCAGGTTAGTAGACCGGGGAATTACACAAAGCCGGCGCGCCCGAAGGCGCCCTACGCACAGCCACCATCAGGCACAGACAGGAACGTCTGATAGATGAAGCTCATGCACTAAGTGTAATTGACCCTCGGGCTACTAAACCCGATCACTGAGTTGTCAGCGACCGGGCCACCTTAGAGACGCCCATCCAAGCGCACAAGCCGGCGGATTCTGACGCAACTGTAGGCAATGGAGCAAGGTGGTGCAGCTTGCTGTAGGACGGGTCTACATCAACGCCGGCCCACTCACCTCCCTGTAGGAGCGAGCTTGCTCGCGAAAAACCATAGGCGCCGCGTTCATTCTGGATGAACACATTATCTTTACGTTCTTCGCGAGCAAGCTCGCTCCTACAGAGAGGATGCCTCAGTCGCGACGCAACGTTTCGGTCTTGAGGACACAAGCGCTAATAGTATTGCTCGGCTGCCTGCGCGGCGGCTGGACTAGGATTTTTTCTTGCGGTGCACACCAACATTAAAAATTCACTGGCATCTACAAGGAGTAGCCAGTAGGCTACATGTGACTCTGTGATCAATACGATTGGCAGGACGCCCGAGTTCGATACATGGCTCGACGGTATGAGGGATGTGTGGGGAAAAACGGCTGTGCTGATCCGCCTGGATCGAGCCGAAGAAAACAATTTTGGCGATTGCCAGCCTGTAGGCGATGGCATGAGTGAAATGCGTGTGTTTGTCGGGCCCGGCTACAGGATTTACTTTGTGCGCACGGGCATCACCGCTTACCTGATGCTGTGGGGAAGCGATAAAACCGACCAGAAACGAGGAATCAAGCGGGCAAAAGAGATTCTCGATGCCTTGAGAGGTCAATGACATGAGTAAGTCAACATTCAAACCAGAGGACATGCCGGTCCTCGAGCTGGATACATCCGGCACCAGTGCCTATGAGGCTTCGCGCTTCCTTGATAGCCCGCAAACCATCAGTGCTTATCTTGCGCAAAGCATGGCGTGCCATGACCCGCAAGTCCTTATGAAGGCGCTGGCCGAGGTTGCCAAGGCCCTGGGTGTAAACAAGGTTGCCGAAGCGGCGGGGGTGAATCGGGAGAGCCTGTATAAAACCCTGAAAGGCGGCTCAAAGACGCGTTATGAGACGGTCCAGAAGCTGATGCTGGCATTGGGGGTGGAACTGACGGTACGACCGATTACCGCGACCCCCCCTAAAAAAACGGCTGCCATCGGTACAGAGAAGCTGTATTGAAATGCGCATGGTCTTGTAGGAAATCGACCTCTGGAAGCGTAAGGGTTTTCCTATAATACTGTTTATATATCCAGTGTTTGCAGGTCTGCGCGCTCATGAACCGAAAATGAGTGAAAAATGGGCCTGTGGCAAAAAAAAGCCACTCCGTTAGGTTGAGGTCCTCTCCTTCAAGAAAGGAGAGTTCTTAATCAAACCAATGGAGTTACAAAATGAACAAACCACAAACCCAGACACCTCTTCGCCATGGTCGTGTCACATCCCCTTCCAGCCGTGGCGCAGTCGCCGTGGATCTCGGCCTGCTGGAGACCTGGCAGGTCAATGAAATGGAAGGCGGCAAGAACTTCCCGGCACTGACGGCCGGTTCGTTCCCGGCGCCTTATCAAACCGACACTGACAGCGTCACCCCTCCCGCCGACGGCTTTATCCTCAGCGGTGGCAAGACCGATGCCCGTGACTGCGTCAACTTCACCCACGAGGAAATGGCCAAGAAACTCGGCCGCGCCTTCACCTGGCCGTTGCTCAATGTCGAGCCGGGCCAGACCTTCAAGGTCACCTGGGCATACACCGCGCCGCACACCACCCGTGGCTATCGCTGGCTGATCACCAAGGATGGCTGGGACCCGAAACAGCGCATCACCCGCGCACAACTGGAAACCCAGCCGTTCGCTGAAGACTTCTATGCCCAGGTGCCTTACTACAGCCATGCAGGCGAACTGAAGGCCAAGGTTAATCATGAAGTGAAACTGCCGGCCAACAAAAAGGGCCAGCATGTGATTGTGTTGATGTGGATTGTCGCCAACACCGGCAACGCCTTCTATCAAGCCTTCGATGTGGACTTCAAATAAGCCCGCACCGTTAAACCCACGCGTTCTGAAGGATTAGAACATGTCAAAGATTGACTTTACCTCACTGCAATCGCCGCTCAACGATGCCGCTTCGCTGATGCCGAGCATTGCTGGCAAAAAGATCCTCATGGGCTTCTGGCACAACTGGCCTGCCGGTCCGAGCGATGGCTACCAGCGTGGCCAATTTTCCAATATCAGCCTGGCGGATGTACCCAAGGATTACAACGTGGTGGCCGTGGCCTTCATGAAGGGCAACGGTATCCCAACCTTCAAGCCGTACAACCTGCCCGACGCCGAGTTTCGTCGCCAGGTGGGCGTGCTGAACAGCCAGGGCAGGGCGGTGCTGATTTCCCTTGGCGGCGCCGATGCACACATCGAACTGCATAAAGGCAACGAACAGCCACTGGCCAACGAGATTATCCGCTTGGTGGAAACCTATGGCTTTGATGGCCTGGATATCGATCTTGAACAGAGCGCGATTGATTTCGCCGACAACAAGACTGTCCTGCCCGCCGCGTTGAAACTGGTCAAGGACCACTACGCAGGTCAAGGCAAACACTTCATCATCAGCATGGCGCCGGAGTTTCCGTATCTGACCACTGCCGGCAAATACGTCGGTTACATCCAGGCGCTGGAAGGTTATTACGACTTCATTGCCCCGCAGTATTACAACCAGGGGGGCGACGGCATTTGGGTGCAGGAGGTCAACAAGGGCAACGGCGCCTGGATTGCTCAGAACAACGACGCGATGAAAGAGGACTTCCTGTTTTACCTCACCGAAAGCCTAGTGAGCGGAACGCGCGGGTTTACCAAAATCCCGGCAGACAAGTTCGTCATTGGCCTGCCCGCGAACGTCGACGCGGCTGCCACTGGTTATGTGATCGACCCAACAGCCGTGACCAATACCTTCAAGCGTTTGCACGACAAAAGATTGTCGATCAAGGGACTGATGACCTGGTCGGTGAATTGGGACAACGGCATCAACAAAGACCACGTGCCCTACAACTGGGAATTCAGCCGCCGTTATGGGCCGCTGATCAATGGCACTGCTCTCTCTGGCCTGGAACAGGATGCGGCGGATCTGGCGGTCGCCAATCGGCAGTAGCGCAAAGAGACCTCTGGCAGACGTGCCAGAGGTCAAATCGCTAAGCTTCTGATCTGACTAAAATCCGATGCCTGTTTGGGCATCGGATTTTTTGCGTCACGCTCAAATGGCGCTGAGCATTCCTAAAGCCGATTTACCGCACCAAACAAGGCCGCTTGTTATCAAAGCTCCAACCCGGAATCAGAAACTGCATCGCCACACTGTCATCCCGCGCCCCAAGGCCCATGCTTTTGTACAGTTCATGAGCCTTGGCCACCGCGTCCATATCGATGTCCACACCTAGGCCCGGCTTGGCCGGCACCTTTACGTAGCCCCCTTCGATCTTCAACGGCTCCCGGGTCAGGCGCTGGCCGTCCTGCCAGATCCAGTGGGTGTCGATGGCGGTGATCTCGCCGGGCGCGGCCGCCGCCACCTGGGTAAACATCGCCAGGGAGATATCGAAGTGGTTGTTGGAATGCGAGCCCCAGGTCAGGCCCCAGTCGTTGCACATTTGCGCGACGCGCACCGAGCCTTGCATCGTCCAGAAGTGCGGGTCGGCGAGGGGAATGTCCACCGATTGCAACTGGATGGCGTGGCCCATTTCGCGCCAGTCGGTGGCGATCATGTTGGTGGCGGTTTTAAGGCCCGTGGCGCGGCGGAATTCGGCCATGACTTCGCGGCCCGAGTAGCCGTTTTCTGCGCCGCAGGGGTCTTCGGCGTAGGCCAGCACATGATGCTGGTCGCGGCACAGGCGGATGGCTTCTTTCAACGACCATGCGCCGTTGGGGTCAAGGGTGATGCGTGCATCGGGAAAGCGCTCGGCTAGCGCGGTGACGGCTTCGATTTCTGCGTCGCCACTCAATACGCCGCCCTTGAGCTTGAAATCGTTGAACCCGTATCTGGCTTTGGCCGCTTCTGCCAGGCGCACCACCGCGTCGGCGCTCAGGGCTGTTTCATGGCGCAGGCGGAACCAGTCGTCATCGGCGTCGGCCTCGTTGCGATAGGCGAGGTCGGTGGCGTTGCGATCTCCCACATAGAAGAGGTAGCCGAGCATTTTTACCGCATCGCGCTGTTGTCCTTCACCGAGCAGGGCCGCCACCGGCACCTCAAGAAATTGGCCCAGCAAGTCGAGCAGTGCGGCCTCCATGGCGGTGACGGCGTGAATGGTGATGCGCAGGTCGAAGGTTTGCAGGCCGCGACCGCCGGCGTCCCGCGAGGCAAAGGTGCTGCGCATTTGGTTGAGCACGCGCTGGTATTGGCCAATCGGCTGACCGATCACCAGGCTGCGAGCATCTTCCAGGGTTTGGCGAATGCGCTCGCCGCCGGGCACTTCGCCCACGCCGGTGTTGCCGCTGCTGTCCTTGAGGATGACGATATTGCGCGTGAAGAAAGGGCCGTGGGCGCCGCTGAGGTTGAGCAGCATGCTGTCGTGGCCGGCGACGGGAATGACTTGGAAGTGGGTGACTACAGGGGTATTCATGGCGCGTTCCTGGCTGAGTTCAAAGAGGTTTGCTGATGGCCGCGCCGCTGGGCACGGCCGTTACGGCAGAAGGTGAAGTCTTGGCAAAAAACACCAGGATGGCCGCCAGCACCGAGGTGCCGGCCAGGCCATACAGCCCGCCCTGAATCGACCCGGTGGTTTGTTCCAGAAGGCCAAAGGTGGTCGGCGCAACAAAACCGCCCAGGTTGCCGATGGAGTTGATCAGCGCGATTACGGCGGCGGCGATGCGCACATCCAGGTAGCCCTGGGGGATCGGCCAGAACAGCGAAGACGCGGATTTGAAACCGATGGCCGCAAAGCAAATCGCAACGAAGGCGAAGATCGGCCCGCCCGTGGTGGACATGAACATCCCCACCGCGGCGATCAACAGCGCCGCCGCGACCCAGGCCTGCTGGAACTTGAACTTGCCCGACAACGAGGCGAAGGCGTACATGGCAATGATCGAGATCAGCCACGGGATCGAGTTGAAGAACCCCACCTGTACATCACTCAGGTCGCCCATCTTTTTGATGATGCTGGGCAGCCAGAAGGTGGCGGCGTAGATCGTCAGTTGGATGCAGAAGTACAGAGCGCAGAACAGCAGGATCTGGCGGTCCTTGAGCAGCTTGCCGAGGGTAGGTTTGACCGTGGTCAGGGCTTCGCGATCACGCTGTTCCTGATCGATAGCGCCCACCAGCGCATCCTGTTCTTCGCGACTCAGCCACTTGGCGTCATGGGGTTTGGAGTCGAGCCAGAACCACACAAAGAAACCCAGCGCCACCGACGCCAGGCCCTCGATGCCGAACATCCATTGCCAGCCATGCAAACCAAAGCCTTCGATCTGCAACAACGCGCCCGACAACGGCCCAGAGATCAATGAGGCCACCGCCGAACCACTGAGGAAGATCGCGATGGCCTTGCCACGCTCCACGCCGGGCAACCAGCGCGTGAAGTAATAGATCACACCAGGGAAAAACCCCGCTTCGGCCACGCCCAGCAAGAAACGCAGGATGTAGAAGTGGGTTTCGTTCTGGATGAACGCCATCAGCGTGGCGACGATGCCCCAGGTGAACATGATGCGGGTCAGCCAGATACGCGCGCCGACTTTTTGCAGCAGCATGTTGGACGGCACTTCGAACAACGCATAGCCAATGAAGAACAGCCCGGCGCCGAAGCCGTAGGCGGCTGCGCCGATGCCCAGGTCATGCTCCATGTGCGTGCGCACGAAGCCGATATTGACCCGGTCGATGTAGTTGAGGATGAACATGACCACGAACAGTGGGAGCACATGGCCCTTCACTTTGCTCACGGCGCGGGTGAGTGCTGAATCATTTTCGGGTGCGGCTGACGCTGGGCTTGAATGCTTCACGAATGAAAACTCCCCCTGATTATTTTTATGCGGGTTTGGTGTTTTGTTGCCAGACATCATACAAGTTGTTTTTTAAAGGCCGCAATCCTGTGAGAGGTGATTTTGTTCTTATAAGCCGGTGTTGTGGTTGGCTATTTTGGTTATTTGCCAGATTTCATTGGGTTTAACCCCGTTGGTGACGGCTCGGCGTATGCGCTTCTCTCAAAGCGAAGACATAGTCCGGTGAGGTGGTACGAGTGTGTTGTCATACAAGTTGAGTGTTTTTCGCCGCCACCCGTCGCCCCGTGCGCTCAGGGTGATAAGCTCCCCCCAGCCCAACCCGTGGACCCGTCTCGATGCCGATTAAAAGCACACCGCCTGTGCGTAAACGTTCCGCCAACCTGGCCCAAGGTGTGGTCGAGGCACTGACCCAGCGCATCCAGCTGGGGCAGCTCAAGCCGGGTGAAAAACTGCCGTCCGAATCCACCATCGTGCTTGAGCATGGGGTGAGCCGTACCGTGGTGCGAGAAGCCTTGTCCAAGCTGCAGGCGTCGGGGCTGGTGGAGACGCGTCACGGCATCGGCACCTTTGTGCTCGAGCAGCACACCCAGCCAGGCCTGCGCTTGCACGTAGACACAGTCGCCAGCGTGCGCAACATGCTCGAATTGCGACTGGGCCTTGAAGTGCAAGCGGTGGCCTTGGCCGCGCTGCGCAGGAGCGAAGTGCAACTGGCCCACATGCGCCAGGCGCTGGACGACTACCAAGCCTCCCTGGCCAACAACGACAGCTGCGTGGAGGAGGACAAGCGCTTTCACCAACTGATCGCCGAGGCCACCGGCAATACGTTTTTCACCGACATCATGCAGCACCTGGGCACGGCGATGATTCCGCGTACCCAGGTGAATGCCGTCGAGCGCGGCGGCGCGGACTTTGCTCAACTGGGGCAGTTGGCGAACCTGGAACACGAGGCCATCTACAACGCTATCAAGCGCCAGGACCCGGACGCCGCACGGGCGGCCATGGTGCTGCACTTGACCAACAGCCGGGATCGATTTTCCGGGCAATCTTAAGGAACCACCGTTGAACGAACACACCTTGTCCCAGCGCCTGGAGCGCGTGGCCGCACATGTGCCGGCCGGTGCCCGCCTGGCCGATATCGGCTCGGACCACGCCTACCTGCCGGTGGCGTTGATGCGCCGTGGCGTTATCACAGCAGCGGTGGCGGGAGAGGTGGCCGCCACGCCGTTTCACGCGGCCAACCGTACCGTTGGCGATAACGGCCTGGAAAAGTGCATCAGCGTGCGCCTAGCCGATGGCCTGGCGGCGATTGAAGCGGGCGATGACATTACCGCCATCAGCCTGTGCGGCATGGGCGGCGAGACCATCCGCGACATCCTCGACAGCGGCAAGGCGCACCTGAACGGCCGCGAGCGCCTGATCCTGCAACCCAACGGCGGCGAGCAGCCGCTGCGCCAATGGTTGATGGACAACGGCTACCAGATCCTCCATGAAGAGTTGCTGCGGGAAAACCGCTTCTACTACGAAATCATCGTCGCCGAACGCACCGAGGCGATGACCTATACCGCCGAGCAGCTGTACTTCGGCCCGCTGCAAATGCAGGCGCGTAGCCCGGAATTCCTGGCGAAGTGGCAACGTATAGTGCGCGAGAAACGCAAGACATTGGCCAGCCTCGAACAAGCGCGGCAGGTGGTGCCCGAGCAGAAGGTGCAGGAGATCGCGCAACAGGTGAAGTGGATCGATCAGTTGCTCGCCTGAGCGACATTCGCGGCACTTCACCGCTACGCTGTAGTCTTCTCTTAAATCCCCCAAGGTGTTGCCTCGATGATCACTGTTCACCACCTCAACAACTCCCGCTCGCAACGTATCCTGTGGGCGCTTGAAGAACTGGGCCTGCCCTACGACATAAAGCGCTACCAGCGCGACGCCAAGACCAACCTGGCGCCGCCTGAACTCAAGGCCATCCACCCGCTGGGTAAGTCCCCGGTGATCGAAGACGGTTCCCGCGTGCTGATCGAATCTGCTGCAATCATCGACTACCTCATCCGCCGCCACGGCAACGGCCAACTGCAACCCGACCCGGCCACCGACGCCTACGATAGCTATGTGCAATGGCTGCATTTTGCTGAAGGCTCGGCCATGTTGCCGTTGATGCTCAACCTCTACGTCGGCCGCCTGGGTGAAGCGGGCGCACCGCTGCATCCGCGGATTGAATCGGAGCTGGCCAATTACCTGGGTTATCTGAACGACGTGCTGGGGCAGACGCTGTATCTGGTGGGCGACGACCTCACCGGTGCGGATATCCAGATGAGCTTTATCGGCGAAATCGCCCAGGCCCAAGGCAAATTACAGGCCTACCCGAACCTGGCCGCGTGGCTGCAAAAGCTCCAGGCACGCCCGGCATACCGCAAGGCGGTGGAGCGGGGCGGGGAATACGCGTTCGCCAAATAGCGGGCCCACCGACACACCGCCCCCTGTAGGAGCGAGCTTGCTCGCGAAAAACGTCAACGATAACGCGGGCTTCCTGGATGAACGCGGCGCCTTTGGGTTTTTCGCGAGCAAGCTCGCTCCTACAAAAGGTGACCAGGGTTCCCCTCTTGCCGGTTTTACAACCCGCTTCGCCAGGTGAACCTTCGAGTCTCCCGGTGCTCACTTAAAAGGTGGCACTGGCTTTTCTCGAAAGGAATCTGCATGCACTCCACCTCCTCAAGCGTCCCCGTAGAGCGCGAACTGAGCCTGCGGGCAGTCATCACCGGGATTGTGCTGGGTATCCTGCTCACCCCTTCCAACGTGTACGCGGGCTTGAAGATCGGCTGGTCGTTCAATATGTCGATCATCGCCTTGCTGATTGGCTATGGCATCTGGCAAGGCCTGGCCCGGCGCTCCGGTGAACACCTGCCGTGGACCCTCCACGAAAGCAATATCAACCAGACCGTGGCCTCGGCCGCAGCGTCGATTATTTCCGGCGGGTTGGTAGCGCCCATCCCGGCGTATACCTTGCTCACCGGCAACCAACTGGCGGCGCTGCCGATGATCGCCTGGGTGTTCTCGGTGAGTTTTCTGGGGATCTGGATCGCCTGGTACCTGCGGCCTTCATTGCTCAATGACAAGGCGCTGAAATTTCCCGAAGGCATGGCCACCCTGGAAACCCTGCTGCACATCTACAACCATGGCCGCGAAGCCGCCACGCGTTTAAAAGTACTGCTCGGCGCGGCATTATTGTCCGGCTTGGTCAAGTGGGTGGATACCTTCATGTGGGCCTTCCCGCGCTGGTCGCCGAACGCCCAGTTGGAGCGCCTGACCTTCACCGCAGACCCTTCGCTGCTGTTGCTGGGGTTTGGCGGCATTATTGGCATTCGCGTAGGCCTGACCCTGCTGCTCGGCGCCTTGCTGGCCTGGGGCGGGCTGGGGCCGTGGCTGTTGGCCAATGGATTGGTGAGCCTGCCCGCCGACAGCAGCGGCCCGCAATTTGCCGCGCTGGTGGAATGGCTGCTGTGGCCGGGAGTAAGCCTTATGGTGTGTTCCACCCTGGCGTCCCTGGCGATTCGCTTGTGGGCGTTGCATCGCTCAACCCGAGCGGCTGGCGGCACGCCCTGGGCGGTTCCCAAGCCTGGGCCTGCCGCCGGTTTTGCCCTGGCGATCGTGCTGGTGGTGAGCCTGCAAGCGCTGTTGTTCGGTATCAACCTCGGGATGGCGCTGCTGACCATTCCCCTGGCGATCTGCCTGGCCGCCGTGGCGGCGCGGGTGGTGGGGGCAACCGGTATTCCGCCGATTGGCGCCATCGGGCAACTGTCCCAGCTGAGCTTTGGCATCGTTGCGCCGGGCCAGGTGCCGATCAACCTGATGAGCGCCAACACCGCCGGCGGTTCGGCGGGGCAATGTACGGACCTGATGAATGACTTCAAGGTGGGCAAGGCGATTGGCGCTACGCCTCATAAGCAGGTCATCGCGCAAATCCTGGGGATTTTCGTCGGCAGTATTGTCGGTGTATTCGCCTACCTGGCGTTGATCCCCGACCCTCAAACCATGCTGCTCACCGAACAATGGCCAGCCCCGGCCGTCGCCACCTGGAAAGCCGTGGCCCAAACCCTGACCCACGGTTTGGATTCACTGTCCCCAAGCATCCGCTGGGCCATCGGCATTGCAAGCTTGTTCGGTGTGCTGCTGGGCATACTCGACAGCACATTACCTACCCATCGCGCCCGCTACCTGCCGAGTGCGGCAGCCTTGGGACTGGCGTTTGTTTTGCCAGCGTCGGTGTCGCTGATGATGGCCCTTGGCGCGATCATGACCTGGGCGGTGAGCTGTCGCTGGCCGAGCGTGACGCAGCGCTTTGCGATCACGGCAGCGGCGGGGCTGATCGCCGGTGAGAGCATTACCGGAGTAGGCGCGTCGTTGTGGCAGATGCTGGGCGTTGGGTGAGGCTACATGCGGCGCTCAATCGGCATCACCCATGTCGATATCAGACTCGATGATGGCGTAACCAGGCTACTTGTGCCTGGCCTCGGGCACTTAAGGTGAGGGTCATTGGCCGCCCGAGAACAACAAAAACAATGACTAGCCTCAACTGCAACGATTCCAACGGTCAGCTGGCGCAGGGCTTCAAGCCGCGCCATGTGACCATGTTGTCCATCGCTGGCATCATCGGCGCGGGGTTGTTTGTCGGCTCCGGTCATGCGATTGCCGCCGCCGGGCCTGCAGTGTTGTTGGCCTATCTGTTCTCCGGCCTGCTGGTGGTACTGGTCATGCGCATGCTGGGGGAAATGGCGGTGGCACGCCCGGACACCGGTTCGTTTTCCACCTACGCCGACCAGGCCATCGGCCCTTGGGCGGGGTTCACCATTGGCTGGTTGTACTGGTGGTTCTGGGTGCTGGTTATTCCCATTGAGGCGTTGGCCGCCGGGCATGTGCTCAACCAGTGGTTCCCTCAGGTGGATGCGTGGCTGTTTGCGTTGATCTCAATCGTTTTGCTGGTGATCACCAATCTGTTCAGCGTGGCCAAATACGGCGAATTCGAATTCTGGTTCGCCATGGCCAAGGTGATTGCCATCGTCGGTTTTATCGGCCTGGGCTTCAGCGTACTCATGGGCTGGATCCCGGATCGCGAAGCCAGCGGCTTGAGCCGCTTGATGGCGGAACACGGCGGCTTTGCCCCCAACGGCTTGTCTGCGGTGGTGGGGGCGTTTATCACCATCATGTTCAGCTTCATCGGCACTGAGGCGGTGACCATCGCCGCAGCCGAATCGAGCAACCCCGCGCAGAACATCGCCAAGGCCACCCGCTCGGTGATCTGGCGCATTGGCGTGTTCTACCTGCTGTCGATCTCCGTCGTGATTTCCGTGGTGCCCTGGAACGACCCACTGTTGGCCTCTGTGGGTTCCTATCAGCGCGCACTGGAAATTATGAACATCCCCAACGCCAAATTCATGGTCGATGTGGTGGTGTTGATTGCGGTGGCCAGTTGCATGAACTCTTCAATCTACATTTCCTCGCGCATGTTGTTCTCCCTCGGCAAGCGCGGTGATGCGCCAGCGGCGCTTAAAATCACCTCGAAGGCGGGCGTGCCCCGGGCGGCGGTGATCGCCAGCACCATCATCGGTGCGGGAGTTACGTTGCTGAGCTACTTCATGCCTGCCGGGTTGTTCCAGTTCCTGCTCGCCAGCTCCGGGGCGATTGCGTTGTTGGTGTACCTGGTCATCGCTATCTCGCAACTGCGCATGCGTCGGTTGCTGGTGCGGCAAAAGGTTGAGCTGACCTTTCGCATGTGGCTGTTTCCGTGGCTGACTTACCTGGTAATCGTGTTCATCTGCCTGGCCCTGGGGGTGATGATGGTGACGCCCGAGCACCGCACCGAAGTGTCCTCGACCATTGGCCTAGCGTTGGTGATTTCCTTTATCGGCCTGGTCACGGCGCGTCAGCACAACCGGGCACCCAAGCCGGTGGCGCTGGAACATTCCTGATCACGCCTGTGGGGTAGCGGTGATGGAAACCGAGGCACCTGTTTGCCAGACCATCGGCTTTTTGCTGTTGGACCAGTTCACCCTGATATCGCTGTCGTGTGCGGTCGAGCCGCTGCGCATGGCCAATCAATTGGCGGGCGAAGAACTCTACCGTTGGCAAACACTCAGCCTGGACGGCCAGCCGGTGTGGGCCAGCGATGGCGTGTCGGTGACCCCGGATGCGTGCGCGCAGGACCAGCGCGGCTTCGATGCGGTGATCGTGTGCGGCGGCGTGGGCATTCAACAGGCTATCAGCCCTGCGCTCATCGCCTGGTTACGCAGCCAGGCGCGCTTGTACTGCAAACGCCTCGGCGCGGTGTGCACCGGCAGTTGGGCACTGGCCCAGGCGGGGTTGCTCGATGGCTTCCAGTGCAGCGTGCATTGGGAGCTGATGGCGTCGATGCAGGAGGCGTTTACCCGCGTCAAAGTCAGCTCCAGCGTATTCACGCTCGATGGCAACCGCTTTACCAGCTCTGGCGGCACTGCGCCGCTGGACATGATGCTGCACCTGATCGGCCGCGATCACGGGCACACGCTGTCGGCGGCGATTTCCCAGATGTTCGTGTACGAGCGCATTCGCAACGAGCGCGACCACCAACGCGTGCCGCTCAAACACCTGCTCGGCACGCAACAGCCCAAGCTGCAAGAAGTGGTCGCCCTGATGGAAGCCAACCTGGAAGAACCCATCGACCTCGACGAACTGGCCGCCTACGTGCACGTGTCCCGACGCCAGTTGGAGCGCATGTTCCAGAAGCACCTGTACTGCACGCCATCGCGCTATTACCTCAAACTGCGCCTGACCCGTGCTCGCCAGTTGCTGATGCAGACGCCCATTTCGATTGTCGAGCTGGCGGTGATTTGCGGCTTTGTGTCCACGCCGCATTTTTCCAAGTGCTATCGGGATTTCTTCGGCGTCGCGCCCAGCGATGAGCGTTCGGACATGCGCCTGCATCCGCCGCCTGCGTTACGGCCAGAGGGGCAATCCCGGGCCCCGCAACAGCCCAGGAATGCACTGGAGCAGGCGCGTGATGAGCCGACGTTTGCCACGGTGCAGATTCAGAGGCGATAGGGCTTGCCCGCTTGCCCCCTGTAGGAGCGAGCTTGCTCGCGAAAAATTCACAGGCGCCGCGTTCATTCAGGCAGCACGCGTTATCGTTGCCGTTTTTCGCGAGCAAGCTCGCTCCTACAGGGTTCAGCGGCATACTCAAATCCACTGGTCATTCAACGCGGTACGCTCACCGCCTTCATGCCCGGTATTCAGAATGCCCCGTGGCTCAATCATCATCAGCTTGGCCTCTCCCTCGGCCGCCGTCCTGTGCTCAATGCCACGCGGCACCACATACAACTCACCCGGCTTCACATACACCGGGCCGTCCGGCAGGTCGATGCGCAGCGTGCCTTCGAGCACCAGGAAGGCTTCATCGGTTTCCGGGTGCGAGTGCCAAATGAATTCGCCCTCGATGCGCACCACCTTGAACTGGTAGTCGTTCATTTCGGCGACCACTCTTGGGCTCCATTGCTGGTCGATGAGCGAGGCTTTTTGCGCGAGGTTTATCGGTTGTGCGGGTTGCTGTACGTGAGTCATGCTGAGCCTTCCTGTCGGTGAGAAGGCCAGACTATCTGGGCCGACGGGCCAGAGGCTTGTACGATCCTGCAACCTCTCCACTCGTACGCCCCCGCATTCCCCACGGGAATGCAGCACATAAAATTAATGCATTTTTCTTACTGCCACGGTTAACGTAATTTGCGTCAAGGCCACGGAGAATCGCCTTGAACTCATCCTCACCCAACCCTGCTGACAAATTCGATACCTCAAGAGCCAACGAATACGCGCGACAAAGTCGTATCGCGCTGGCGGGCTATGACGCGTGCCAGGATCTGGCAGCTTGCATGCTCGCGGCGAGCCTTGGCGATGCCCCTTCGGCCAAGGTACTTGTGGTCGGCGCCGGCGGTACGGCGCAGGAGATCATCGCCATGGCCAGCCTTGAACCGGGCTGGCGTTTTATGGCGGTTGATCCCTCCCAGCCGATGCTCGACGCGGCAAGGCAGCAGTTGGAAGCCAACCACTTGCTTGATAGAACCACCCTGCATCTCGGGCAGCTCGAAGACCTGGCAGCAGACGCTTCATACGACGCCGCCACCTTGATCGGTGTGCTCCACCATCTGGAGGGCGACGGCGCCAAGGATCGGATGCTGAGATCGATTCGGGCGCACCTGAAACCTGGGGCACCGCTGATCGTCGCGGGCAATCACTATGCGTATGCCAGCCAGCCGTTGCTGCTGGCGGCATGGGGCCAACGCTGGCGTCAGCATGGCGCCACCCCGGACGAAGTGACGGCCAAGCTCGGCAAAATCCTTCAAGGCGCTGACCCTCCACATTCCGAGGCCGCAGTGCAGAAGCTGTTGCACGACGCTGGCTTCGGCGACGCGACCCGTTTCTTCAGCAGCCTGTTCTGGGGGGCTTGGCTGACGTGTAAGGTGCAATAGCGAAGTCAGCAACCCGTGGCACGATTCAGATCGCCCGGAGAGTAGCCAGCCGCCGACGCCAATCGCCGGCATGCCGAAGGTGGCATTCCTCTTCGGAGTCGAAACTGACGCAGCGGGCGATGTTCGGGACGTGCACGTCAACGTCATCCAGCGCGGCGGTAGTCAGCTCGCGCATACGGGCGTCCGCCCCGGTCGCGAGGGCGTGAGCCTTGCTCGCGACGCTGTCGAACACCCAGATCACCCGCAGGCTTTGGGGGAAGGCGCGGTAGTCGACGGTGTGCGTCAGCCATTCGAAGCCCGGGATTTCAGCTTTTGCGATCTCGCAGGCGTCGGTCAGGGCTGCGATGAGATGGCGTTCGATACGGGCGTGGTCGCGTGAGGCAGGTGGCATAAAGGAGTCCTGGGAGTGGGTTGGGGCGCTGATCAGAGCATAGCTATCTACACAACTTCGGCACGACGCTAAATCTGTGGCGAGGGAGCTTGCTCCCGTGACGGCCTGACAGTCGGCGCATATCCATCTGACGCTCCGAAATTCAAATGTGTGTGTGGCTTGCCTGCGATGGGGGCCTGCCAGCCGACACCAATCTACCTGACACTCAGCGATCCAACTGTGGGAGCTGGCTTGCCTGCGATGGCGGCCTGCCAGCCGACGCCAATCTACCTGACACCCCGCAATCAAACTGTGGGAGCGGGCTTGCTCGCGAAGGCGGCCTTCTTATAGGCGACACAGCTATACCGAGTACATATCCATTCCTGCGGTAACGGCCACTTAGGGTTCCGCCCTGACGGCGGCTCACTTTGCAAAAGCGGCAAAGTAAGCAAAACGCTCTTGCCCCACCACTCGGCACCTCGCCTAGGCTCGGTGTGCCCGAACACAGTCTTGAATCCGTGGGCCGCCGCCACGCGCCATCCATGGCGCGGGGCGGCTAACCCGGCGTCCTGCCGGGTTACCCACGAATTCAAGCCTGCGTTCGGCCAGCGTGGTTTAACGGGGCGCCTGAGATCAAGATCAAAAGCAGATCAAGATCAACAGCGGCTCGCTTCGCATCGTGGTTACCGTTGAGCGCTACAGAGTTGTGTAGATACCTATGCTGATCAGAGCGGGCGCTATTGAAGCGAGGGACGCAAGCGTTGCCACTCATTCCAGCAATCCTCGGCAACGATATCCGGGTAACCCCGCTCTTGTTCCATCGCCAGCGCAGTGGAGAAGGTTACCGCAATGCAAGTGGCCTGGTCGCGGATATCGCACACTTCGACTTCGCAGAGTGGGGCGCCATTTTTCGATTCGGCGGCTGTCAGCACGGCTGCCAGGGAGGGTACGAAAACCAGGCAGAGGGGGTCGGTAGGCATCAGCTTTTTCCCGAGTGCGGTGGATGGCGCGCTTATTCTCCAGGGTTGATCAATGATCTCAACGTATGGTCCTCCCAAACGCCAGCAATCTTCAGATAGGCCCGCGCATGTCCCTCCTTCTCAAACCCCAGCGATTCCAGGAGACGTTCACTGCGCACATTGTGAGGTAAATGATTGGCCATGATCCGATGAAGACCCAACTGCTCAAAGCAGTGACGGTTAGTGACCTGAAGTGTTCTTTTCATCAGGCCACGGCCTTGGGCAGATTCCGCTAACGAGAAGCCAAGATGACAGGCCTGAAAAACGCCTCTCACAATGTTCGTGTAGTTACAACGCGCTAGAACCTCTCCGCTCTCGGGTTCAAGCAAGAGGAAACACAGAGCGTTGCCAGCCTGCATATTGTTGACCTGCTGCTCCACCCTGGCCTTGGCGCTGCCAATGCTGAAATACTCCTCATCCCTGAGCGGCTCCCAGGGTTGCAGATGCCTGCGATTGACCCGCTCGTAACGGCTGACCCTCTCGAAATCGTCGCCCCGCAATGGCCGAAGGCAGTAGCCCTCAACGCAATACTCCATAAACCCCTCCAGATTTACCAATGGCCCATCTGCCTGCGTAGCCGCAAAGAATAGCGCCGCTGCGCGTAAAGCGACCCCTTTCAAGGCAAACAGGTCTACCATGCCAGCCCCGGCAGTGGTTTCACTCGCTCCCGAACTTCATTTTTCAAGGTAGCGATAATGTCCATCGACCAGATCTCCCTCCCCAAAGGCGTCGGCCCCCACGCCGCCAAGCTGCTTGACGCTATTACTGGCGCCTCCACCCATGAAGAACTCAACCGAGCCGGCGGTAAAGCCGAGGGTTTTGTGCTGGGTTTGGAGTCTACCAAGGCGATCAAAAGCCAAATCGCAGAGTCGTTGTATGTGGCGTATGACGACGCGGCGAGCAATCGGGCTGGTGAACTGAAGGGCTAGTACCAGTCAGCCCATGGTTCCGGAATGAGCGCCAATCGCCGGAATAGGCTGGCGAACATAATAATTGTCGAAGTCACTGCTTTCGATGAACTGGAAGCCATGGCGGGTATAAAAGCGATTCGAAGCGCTTTCTTTGAGAGCCCCTACTTTGATAGGCAGCGCAGCCGCATCCGCCTCTTTGAAAATCTGAGAGAGAACAGCAGACCCTACCCCTGACCCTTGCGCGCTCGGCCTGACATACAAGTGGTCGAGCAAGAGTTCATGGTGGTGACGTTTCACCACTACGAAACCCACCCGCTCTCCAGCTGCCTCGATATAGCGTGTGTCGCGAGCTTCAAAGCCGCCAACAAACCGCTCCCGCGCACGGGCTGGATCAAATCGCCCAACACGCTCCAGGCTTTCGCGCATGGCCTCAATTCGAATGGCTACCAGATTATCCAAGTCGCTTTGTTGAGCAGGGACCAAAATGATGGGGGAGTTTTGATTGGGTGCGACGGGCATATTGGGTGCTCCAACTACCATCCTGGGGGCTCAGTATAGAGAGCCTGATACTGATGAAGCGACCCGCATTATATGTTCACGGCATACATGGAGTAACGGACCCTAGGAAGGAAAGTGCAATGCCAGTGGATACCCACCCAATCCGTATTCTCTCGCAACGCCTGAGCATCGAGCCCTTCTGCGAGCAGGACGCTGTTGAGTCTTTCGCTTGTATCACACCGTCTTTGACTCGCTACATGTCCTGGGAACCGCCTGCCTCACTGGAAGAGTACGCGCAAGTCTGGGGGCAGTGGCTGCCTGCGATAGCGGATGGCAGCGACATCGTGTTCACAGTCAGGGAGCGGGTAGGTGCTCGTTTTATCGGCTTGGTCGGGCTGCATCATACCGGCAGTGAAACGCCGGAGTTGGGGATCTGGATCCGTGAAGATAAACACGGGCTGGGCTTTGGTGGTGAAGCGGTGCGGGCGGTTGTTCAATGGGCTAGCCAGTGGGTGGCAGCCAAGCACTTCATTTACCCTGTTGCGACGCAGAACCGTGCGAGTCGACGTATTGCTGAAGCTCTGGGGGGAGTCGTCATCGAAAGGCGGACGGCGGAAAAATATGATTCGGTTGTGTATCAGATACCGGGGGGTTAGCTCTGGGCATCGGGTTTGCGATTGCTGGCCTGCACGAACGGCAGAAATCGGCCATTAGCGGACGTTGAACTACGTCCGCTGAACCCCAAACCTGAATATCGGCTTGGCTCAGATTCAAATTCAGATTGAGCAAATCCGCCTCTCACCCAACCGCTCTACCAACCTGATGAGATAACCGTCGGGATCCTGGACGATGAATTCGCGCTGGCCCACTCCAAGATGGGTTAGATGCACCAACTATAGTTCGGTGCCACGAGGGGATCGTGGCGAGCATCATGATGCAAGGGCGGGAATTATAGTGACGCGTTGATGGCTGCTATTGGTCGAAGAGATTCTTGCACGCAGCTCACCTTTAGGCCGGTGGGCATCGATCAGACACGCTCGGGTGAGCTGCGATCGAAGCGCGTCAGGTCATAAAACATTTTTGGGGTGAACCTGCCAGCGGTTCGAATACGCATATACTGTGCGTATTGCGAATGGTAGCAGTTTGATATTGCCGGCTAAAGGTTGTGTAACTTCGATGAACAAGACTGATCTGCTTGAGTATTTGAAAGAGACCAGTTCGGAAATGACCCGAGACAATATAGATGAAGCTGTTCTGCTGCATTTCGATTTGGTCATGGAAAGCTATCGAGAAAAGCCTTCGTTTTATAAAAATTTGTTGAAATATGACCGATTCATGGTTGCCCTGTCTTTATTGAGCTTCAGCTACAAAGACGAGAAAGTTCCTTTGTCCAGAGTAAAGGCATTCTGCTACGAACGTGGCTATATGTCTCGAAATAGCCTGGATTCTTATTGTTCATTTTTGTCCATTGCCGGATATCTGGATGTTCGGTTACATGTGCAGGACGGGCGTCAACGTAGTTTCCGACCTACGGAAAAAGCGCTAAGCAATACCGTGCAGCTAATTAAATCTTATTTGCTGCCTTCGCAGATGATCTCTCCATACGACAGTGGGTTATCGGTTGTGGGGAAGAATGTTGATCTATTGCGCGTATTTTTTCGAGGGTTTGCCAAGATACTTGAAGGGGACTTCCTGCTCGACAAGCTGTTGCCTGAAGCGAAATGGATTCTCAATCGGGACGGCGGTCATCTGCCGATGCTCGCACTCTATGCCGATGCCCTGCGCACCGGCTCGTTAGAGACCGGCTACAACGTATCCTCTTACGTGGAGCTTTCATCGCGTCTGGGCGTGTCCAAAACACACATGCAGCGCATGATCAAAGAAGGCCAGTTACAGGGCTATTTCAAATGCGACAAACGTTTGGTGGGGTTGAGTCCGGCCTTTCTCGAATTGATGCGGCGGGCCATGTCAATCTACTTTGCAATTGCCCGTGTCAGCATGGAGTTGGGAGTTGATAAGAGCGAAGTAGGAAACGAGCCTGGCGGTATTCGCTGTGTGTGTGAGCGTTAGCGCGAGTTCGCTTGTTATTCTGGGGAGCGATTTAATCACTAAGCAATGTCCTTTTTGTTGTAATTTTTATGCCGGAGTTTAGCGTGTTTAATCGCCAGTTGAAGAATGCTCTTTTTACCTGCCAAGAGCAATTGTGCCTGGCGCTCGGGACAGTCGCTGACGTCGAAGCGGTGTTTCTTTCAGTACGTGTCGATGGAGCTGGTCGGATTATCTCGGCCAACCAGCAGTTTGCGCAAACGCTGGGATACTCGCTGGAACAGCTTTCAAAAATGGTAATGAGTGACATCAACGCGCAACCGCAGAATGATTTTGCACCCAACCTGTGCGCCATCGAACGGCAACGCTATCGTGCCTCCGACGGCCGTGCTGTGACACTCAATATAGGCTGGATCGCTGCAGCGAACCGGACGTTTCAAGGCTACGGCATGGTTGCACCTCCGCTGGCGCGGGACGAACAGGAGGTTATCGAAATGTTCAGCGCACTGAACCGCTCGATGGCGATGATCCAGTTCAGTCTCGCGGGTGAGGTCGTCTACGCCAACGAATCGTTCGTCCAGGCGATGGGTTACAGCCTTGCGGAGATACAGGGCAAGCATCACCGTCTGTTCTGCCTGGCGGAGGACGTGGCGTCGGCGCATTACGACGAATTCTGGAAGAGTCTGAACAAGGGCGTGTTTAACGCTGGTCGCTTTCGCCGGGTAGATAAAAGCGGAAAAGTGGTTTGGCTGGAGGCCACTTACAATCCCATCAGAGACGCTTCCGGTCGGGTTTATAAAATTGCCAAATTCGCCAGCGTAGTGACCGAGCAAGTTGAAAAAGCCGACGGAATCAAACAAGCAGCGACCATGGCTTACGACGTGTCGCTAGATACCGATGTGAAAGCTAACCGAGGGATGGAACTGGTCGCCGACTCCGTGCTCGGCACACAGAATATTTCCCAACAGATGGCCTTGGTGACCGACAGCATGACCGCGCTTGAATCGCAGTCGCAGTTGATCGCTTCCATCGTCGACACGATCGGCGCCATTGCCACCCAGACAAATCTCTTGGCGCTTAACGCCGCTATCGAAGCTGCACGCGCTGGAGTGCATGGACGAGGATTCGCTGTCGTGGCGGATGAAGTGCGCAAGCTCGCCGGCCGTACCAGTGCGGCCACCCAGGAGATTAACGGTGTGGTCAGGCAAAATCGAGAATTGGCCGGCGAAGCCGCGTTGCATGTCCAGTGCAGCAGAGACCAAGCCAACGTTTTATTGGAACTGTCCGAACAGGCAGGTATGGCGATGGCAGCTATCCAGTCAGGCGCAAAGCAAGTAGTGAAAGCCATTGGTAGAGTCACCAGCGATCTGCATTGAACGCTTTATCTGCGTCGCGGTAACGCCTCCTCCTTTGGTGAAAGCAATATGGAAGTTTTTGCGTACGGTTTTTCCGATTGATAACAGGAATTTGGATGCCAAAGCACACTTAATTCATTGATTAGGTATTGCCCAGACGTTGACATCACATTCAGGCCGTTTCGGAAAAGGAGTTTAGGGATGCCGGCGAATTTCAAAATCAGACCAAGAATGCGAACACTGCTGTCACCAGCGGTAACCAAGATTGAAATGGCGGGAATTGTTTCCTGGCTTTGTGTGTTGCTGATTGAGCCTGCGACAACGTTAAATCTGTTAAATATGTTGGTTACAGCATCGTTGTTGATTATATGGTACGTTCATCGCGTAGTTGCTGATTTTCGCATATGGAGAATACTCGGCGGCGTGTATATATTGATTTTATCACTCGGCTTTGCGCATGTGATTGACACCAATGTGCAGCTGCGCGTCTTTACGCTGCCCCTAGCTGTGATCATCGTGGTAAGCAGTGCTATCTTATTCGTCACGGTTCAGGACTATCTTCTCTCTACATTGCTGGTCTGGATACTGATGTGGCCCAATTTGGACGTTGGCTTTTACCGGGAACTGGAAGTTTATCTGGTCATTTTTTGCGTTGCTTCCATGTCCATAGGGTTTACTCTCAGCTTTACCTATCTAAGAAACATGCGCTCAGTGTTGTTGGTCGAAAGTGAATTCAGGACATTGGCGGAGACGGATTTTCTCACATCCTTACTTAATCGACGGGCCTTTATGGGGTTCTTCCAAAATGCATTGGCAGAAGGCCGCAGCGGCTACTTTATAATGTTGGACATTGACGAATTTAAATTAAAAAACGATCAGTACGGTCACGATGTCGGTGACAAGATTTTGTGTGCCATGGCCGCGTGCCTGAAATCCACCCCTGGCAGCCACAGTGTCGGGCGGATTGGAGGTGAGGAATTCGGTGTCTTGTTGTTGGGCGAAGATGATGCGGTTGCTCATGAGTACGCATTGCGCCTGCTGGGCAACATCCGTTGCAGTGTATTGCCTCCGCATCAGTTCACTTGCAGCGCGGGCGTCGCGCAGTTCCGAGCGACATCGGACATGTCCGCAGTGCTCAAATGCGCCGACAGCAATATGTATAAAGCGAAGCATGATGGTAAGGATCGGGTGTTTCAGGATGGAAGGCAGGTCAAACCGCTACGTCCTGTAACTACGTAATTAAGGTTTGACTGGAGGACGTCTGTGAAAATCGTTTTCGAAGAAATCGAATCTCCCCCTTGCTGCTTGCTTACTCTGGGCACCTTCACTTTAATGTTCCAGAACCGCTCAGAGGCTGAAAGCTTTCTCAAGCTCCTGATGGGGGCGCAGACATCGTTTAGCCCCAATCGCTGAACGTCTGCTTCGGCCGATTGCTGCCCTTCGTGGAGGGCAGGTTAGCGTCGGATGCTCTCCTTTGCCTCGTAGCATTCGATCACCGCCCAACTCAGTTTGTGACGGTGATCGTCGCAATCGTTATTCCTTCTCCAGCTCTGCAATACCTCTCACCGGATAGATCACTTCATGGGTGTCCAGATTTCGAATCTCGGATTCGATAGTAATGGTCGAGACCTGACGCCCCGGGGGCCCATTGATGTCGTCGCGGGTGGTGAAGTCCACGACATATCGCTGGCCTGCGCGGAATTCCACATCGCGAGCAACGAAGCCGCACTTGGCGCCACCGGTACCCAAGGCATTCATCGATACCCAACACCAGCTCAAGGAGTGTTTGCCTGGGGTCAAGCGCAGTGCCTGCTTGCCGGAAACGTCAAGGATTGAGCGCCGCCCGGAACCCTCTAGTAGTTGGTCGTCCACATGCGTGGCCAGCAGCAATCGATGGAATTTTACTCCCAATCCGCGAAAACGGGTGGTGGCGAAATACACCACTGGCGCATTGGCCGCGTTATTGGACAGGTCATATGGCGTCATCAACTCCGGTGCCCAATCGCCTTGGTAATCCTTGTAGTGGTAGTTGGAACAAGCGGTTGTGAGACCGGCAATCAGCAGAACAGCTGGGAGTTTGAGATACGACAGAAATGACGACGAGCGCATTATTCTTCCTTGTTTAACGAGTTGGTTAGGATACCGCATCGCGAAGCCAGCTAGTACTTGAGCGGATTAGCAAACTCATCGCCCATCAGTTTCGAGCCAGCGAAAGTACAAGCGCACTTTTAAAGCAGTCGTCGCTCTCGTCATCGCAGAGGGCTTTGTGCTGAGGCTGAATCCACCAAAGCCATCAAGCGCCAAATCGTCGAGTCGTTGTATGTGGCTTACAACGACGCGACGAGTCATCGGTTTAATGAGTCGAAGAGCTGATCATCAGCCAGCTCGGGGCGCTTCGCGGTCCAGGAGCCTAGCGGTGAGGAGTACGCCCAGCTCACTCAGTTGGTGGATGGCCAGGGCGATGTCGCGGTGTTTGCCGTTGAGGTCTTCGGACAGGTCGAGCAGCAGGGTGCTGACGCTGGTGAAGGTTTCGTAGCTGTTGGTGATGAGGGTTTCGTTGCTGGCGTTGGGGGCGACGGTGAAGAGGGTGGTTGAATCTGCTTTTAACATGAGTAGACATCCTGAGTGATGCCAGCACCTCGCTGCTACTAAACAGTGGGTGGCAGCTGTACGCAGGTTAGTAGACCGGTGGATATCTAAAGCCGGCGCGCCCGAAGACGCCCTACGCACAGCCACCATCGAGCACAGACGCACTGTCTGATTGGTGACGCTCATGCACTTATAGATACCCAAATTCAGGCTACTAAACCCGAATCACTGAACAATTCAGCGACTGAGCCACCTTAGAGACGGCCACCTCAGCGCACAAGCCGGCGGATTCTGACGCAGGCGTAGGCAATGGAGCAAGGTGCGGCAGGGGAATCGGATTTTGCCTTCAGGCACTGCGTGATCGTTTGGGGTTTTCGTGAGCAAGCTCGCTCCTACAGGAGTGTTCATCACCTCAAACGAGATTGTTAGCATTGAACGCGTTTCATATTGGAGGCAGGGATGGAATGAAACGATATGAGGTTCAACCAATCACATACCTTCCGCGCCAGATACAGGCGCTGGAAAAGGAAGCCGTTGGGGAGGGTTTCAGGTTTCTCACTCGTCTGATTAACGAATGGCACTCTGGAGCAAACCGCTTTGATGCACCCGGCGAGTGTCTGATGGCGGCCTATTTGAATCAGCAACTGATCGGCATTGGCGGTCTTTCAGTTGATCCCTATGCTGACAATAATGTGGCCAGACTGCGGCGGGTGTATGTCGCAGCTTCCTCAAGGGGGCAACACGTCGGGCAGGCGCTGGTAAAGGCGCTTGTTGAACGTGCCGCTCTCAGGTTTCAGGTCGTGCGTCTTTTCACGGATACGGCTCAAGGAAGCGCCTTTTATGAGCGCTGTGGCTTCAAGCGAACAGATGATGCCCAGGCGACTCATATCATGCAGCTTGGCGGTTTCTGAGGCGGGTAGCTGCACCAGTGGACTGCGGAGTCGAGATGAACGTGTTTTTGCTTTTCAGCTATGAAGGGCGTATCGAGCGTGCCCAGCGCTATCGACACCCAGTCGGCGAATTCCCCTTGAGACCGCGACCAGAACAATGCCGAGCCGCAGTGCGTGCAAAATTCGCGCAACACCGCCTCTGAGGATGCATAGGTTTTGATGCTGTTGGCACCGGAAAGTAGGCGTAATGCGTTACGGGGAACACTGCCGTAAGAAGCGAATGCGGCCCCGTGACTCTTGCGGCACTGGCGGCAATGGCAATGGCTCACTGATTTGGGCGTGGCGGATAGCTCGTAAGTGACGGCTGCGCATAAGCAGCTTCCTAGGTACACCTCTTTCATACGCTTTCCAGTCATGCGAAAAGCGTTAGCCTAACCGTCCCACGCTAGCCAGTCGACTGACAACTTCTGGTCGAAAGCAATCACCGCTCTCGTTACCCGGTTATTGGCTTTAAGGGCAAACTGAATATTCAACTGTTTTCAACAGGCTCGGCGGATTGTTAGCTAGTGCTCTCCCGTTTGTGCGCGCGGTGCATGACTTCTCTTAGTGCATCCAATAGAGCCGATGCAGCAGGTGATAATGTAGCGTCTCTTAATCGTGAAACACCGATTTGCTCAAGAATAAGAGGTTCGAAAGCGGGGAGGCGAACTAGCTCATTACTGTGCGCGGGGTCAGAAATAATTGATTGAGGTAATATGCCAAGAAGATCGGTTTGTTTTAATAACCAAAGTATATTGAAGAATGAGGCTGTTTCTATCGTTGCATGGGGTGGTTCAATTCCCTTTTGATGAAAGACACTATCGAACTGCTTGCGTAAAGTCGTTTCTATTGGCGGCAGAATCCATGCTTGGCGCGCGAGCTCTTCCAGTTTAACCCCAGGTTGCTGAGCAAGAGCGTGGTCGCGGCGCGCAACGATGATGGCGTTTTCGCTGAAGAGCGCCTCCTGAGTAACAACGACGCTTGAGCTGACATCAGAAAGTCTTCCAATCAAGAAGTCCAACTCGCCTGAGATAAGCCGAGGTACCAGTTCTGCGCTCACACCCTCGACAATTTTGATGCGGATGCTTGGTCGGCTTGCCTGGAGTCGCGCGATGGCGGCAGGCACAAGATAACTTGACCCCGTTAACACGCTTCCTATGGCAACACGCCCGGCATGCCCTTTTCCCAGCGCGTCGATCGCTTGGGATACATGATCCAGCTGGGCAAGGATCATCCGGCTGCGCTGCACAAAGTCCCGGCCAAGCTCTGTAGGTGTGACCCCCCTGCGATTGCGAGTGTAGAGCTGAGCCTCTACCGCCTCCTCCAGATCTTGTAGCAGTTTGCTCGCTGTAGGTTGTGAGAGGTGCAGCGAGCGTGCGGCGTGCAAAATGCTGCCATATTCAAACAATGCAATCGCCAAGCGGAAGTGCCTCACTGTCGCCCACTTTTCCAACCGTTCCAGACTCATGTGGTATTCCTATCGCCGATATCACATGCACTATATTATAGATTTACGAATATCAGAACCTCTTTTAGACTGTGCTTGACCGCTGGGTTGTTCCCATTAAACACATGTGAAGTGTGCGAGAGAGTTCTGTCCGTATTGATGGGTTTTCACAGGGTATGACTTCTTTTAAGTGGGGCAGTCTTTTATAAGATGGTTGTAATGGTTGCATATTATCAATGCAAGAGGAGTAAGTTGCGTATGAACTTAAAAAATCTAGAGACGGTAAAAAATTATTTTAAGCACTGTGTGGATGGTAAGGATGTTGAGCGGGTTTCTGAGTATTTCGATGTCGATGTAGTCGTGCATCGACCGGACTGCGATGCCCCGATAGGCGGGTTGGAAAATTTCAAGCGAGCCTTGAGCGCAAATGTAGTTGAGCGATATGAGACAATTAAAACTTCCTTCAGTAAGGAAGTTGTTACAGATGACGTTGTTGTCGTTGCGTTGACACACTGTGCAACGGGCTCCAATACATGGCACGGTTTTAACGTAGAAGGCAAGAGCTTGACGTGGACGGCCTTGACATATTTTCGGTTCAACAAGGAGGGTAAGGTGATCGAGGAGATCGTTGAACGGAACGAACTGTTTATGGCAAAACAACTTGGAATCATCAGCTACGGGTAACAATCAGGTAATTCTCACCAAGGCTCTCTAAAAGCCAACTCGCCGAGGCGTTATACGTGGTTTATGACGACGCGGCGAGTTATCGAAATATTGAATGAAGGGCTGATCATCAGCCAGGGCAGGGCGCTTCGCGGTCCAGGAGCCTGGCGGTGAGGAAGGGGAATCGGATTTTGCCTTCAGGCGCTGCGTGATCGTTTGAGTTTTTCGCGAGCAAGCTCGCTCCTACAGGAGTGGGTCAAGAGTGGGTTGTTATCAAGGGGCGGGTAGCCGGACAATAGATGCCGACGAGCCAGCAACGAAGCATCAGATGTGCGAACTTTTGGTTCGCTCCGCTGGGCTATACGAACTGCAAGATTACTGATCGGAAAAAAGACCAATGCTAGGGAAAGTCAGCAGTAAACATCTCGTCTGGGCCGCGATCGCACTTTGCGCGACGCTTCTGTCCGGGTGCGCTACGTCACGCTACGACGGCAAGCACGCACCGGACCCAAGTAAGGCGATCATCGTGGGTTCGGTTGGTGAGAGCTTTCCGATGATGCAGCCTCATGGGCTGGTGGTTGAGATCAAGCAACAGGGAGCCCCAGGCACCGCATTACGGCTGACGACGCTGGGCAATGAAGATGATCAGCCATCCCCCTCTGTGCTGGGCCATTACTTCATGTATGAAGTGCCGCCGGGTGAGTATGAGTACACGCAGTGGCATTACGTATATTACGCGGGTAAGTCGATGCCGCGCCCGGTGCCTGCGGTTTTCTCGGTGAAGGCCGGGGAAACCCTTTATATCGGCGATCTGCGCGTCGATGCCCTGCGCTTTTGCCTGTCCAACGTGAACAATGCTGAGGACACGGTGCCGGCGCTCAAGCGCAAGTACCCGATGCTCAAGGACCGGAACATCGTGAATCTGACGCCGAAGAGCGGTTTTGCGCCTTGGCCGAGTTCTGATGCCACTGACTTCGGTAAAGGGCTGTGCACGATCTGAATCCGGTAACGGTGACAGTCGTCGCCCCCGCCGCCCATTGATCCACGTTCAAGGAGTTTCATGCCATGCGCTGTACGCTACTCTGGGCCAGCCTGTTCGCAGGCCTGGTCTCACTGACCGGCTGCATCAGCGGTCCGGACCTCAAAGGCCAACCATTCTTCACATCACCGGCAGAGCCCCGTGCGGATGAGGCCACGGTTTACTTTTATCGCACGGCGGCGAGCATCGGTGGCGGGGTCGCCCCGACTATTCAGGTCGATGGCCGTACTGTCGGCAGCTTGCCTTCCGGTAGTTTTTTCAAGGCCGGCATTCCCGCCGGCAAACACAGCGTCGCCTCCACCTCGCCACCGATCATCAGCGGTATGGTTAACCAGCGTTTCGATATCACCGTCGAGAATGGCAAGGTGTATTACATCGCCGACCAACTCAGCACCTCTGACTACAAGGATGGGCAGACCTTGGGTGAAGTCGACGGCCGTCGTTTCAGTGGAACCATGTTTTACTCGCGCTACGCGCTTGTGCCTGCCGAGGAAGCGCTGCGTTCTATCAAGTGGTGCCAGGAGTTGCCGGCAACCGCACGGTAACCACGCGTCCAACTTCATCAAAAGCCAACTTGCCGACAGAAAACAACCCCACAATACCGCGGCATTGTGGGGTTGCTACGCCAGCGCCTACACCGCCCCGAAACGCACCTCCACCGACAGGCTGCCCTGGTTATCGCTCAGGCCAGCCCCGTAACGCCCGGCCAGGTCGTCATTGATGCACAACTGCAACTCCCCCTGCTGGCCACGCGGCAATTGCGCCTGGTTGCCCACCAGGAACGGCGCGCCGCTGGGGCCGATACGCCCGATCAACGCGCCTTCCGGTTGACCGGGCAGGGTATAGCCGGGCTTGGCGGTCAGGCCTGGGTGGCCTGCCGCGCCGACCATCCCGGTGCCCGGGTTGGCCGTCCACTGCCCACCGGTGCACACCGCCAGTTGCCAGCTCTGTCCGTTGACCTGCACGCCTGTGCCCTGCCAGGGGTCTCTGGCCTGCACCTGCACGGTACGCTTGAGCAGGTCGCTGGCGACCACGTCGGCGGCCTGAAAAGTCAGCGCGGTGATGGTCAAGGTCGGGTTGGCGGTGCCGGTGGAGGGGAACACGCCGTCGCCGACCAGGAACAGGTTGGGGTGGTCCCAGCTGCGCTGGTCTTTGTCCACCACCGACTTGTTGCGGTCCGAGCCCATGCGGTAGGTGCCCATCAGGTGGCCAGCGCCGTAGAAGGCGTAGTTCTGGTGATCGTAGTTGAACACCGTTTGCGAGCCGAGCGTGGGGTCGAGCGTGGGGTTCAGGTTGGTCAGCTCGGTGGCACCCATCAGTTTGGTGATGATATGAGTGGCGGCCAGGCGCGCCTGCTTGAAGCCCTCCTTGGTGTAGTCGGACAGTTCGTAGGCGATCTGTGGCCGAGGCAGGCCCAAGCCGTCGGTGAAATGCTTGCTACTCTCCACCCGGCACAGCGCTTCGTCGGGCTCTTTCTCCACCTGCTCAATCAAGAAGCCCAGGCGGAATTGGCGGGTCAGCACGCTGTTGAGCTGCTGCACCAGCGCCACGCCGGACAACGCCTTTTTACCAGGGTTGGCGCCGCCTTCGTTGGTGCCGTCGATGAAGTCGCATACGGCAGCGTACGGATCATTCGCCGACCAATTCCAGCCCTCGTTGCCGATCTCGATACGCCAGGCGGCACGCGTGCTGCGGAACGCACCATCGCGCATGTCCTCGATCCCCGAGGTGGACAATGGCCCACGGAACGGGAACACCGGCTTGCCTTCAGGCATCAGGCCCCAGGCCAGGTACACCGGATGGTCGGCCAGCGACTTGCCGACCTGGCCGCTGCTATTGGCCACGCCGTTGGGGCTGTGCGGGCCGATGGAGTTAAGCAGCAGCTTCGGCGTTTCGATCGCGTGGGCGGCGATCACGTAGCGCTTACCCTGAGCCGTGCCGTTCTGGCGGGTGCCATCGTTCTGGTACTGGATGAAATCGATCCCCGCGACCCCATTGGCATCGACCTGCACCTGGCTCGCCACACATTGATAGAGGATACGCACGTTGCCGGTATCCAGCGCCTTGGCCATGGTCACGGTGGCGTCATACTTGGCCTGGATCGGGCAGATCGGCGTGCAGCTGGTGTTGCCGGCGCATACCCGGCGGCCGTTGTCGTTCTGCGAGTTACGCCCGGCTGGCGTTTGCCGCACGTTGAGGGTGATGCCCTGGTACTGCGTGCCATTGATGGCCTTGCCCACACCCTGATCGACCAACGACGCAGGAATGCCGTGCATGCTGTATTGGTAGCCCTGGGGGAAGGTCACGCCCAGGTAGGTCTGTGACGCCACATCGGCAGAGACGCACATCTCTTCCTCGGCGCGGCAGTAGGCGGTCTGCAGGTCGTCGTAGCTGATCGGCCAGTCGACCCCGACCTTGTACTTGGTCTGCATACGAAAGTCGTTGGGTAACAGGCGCAGGGCCGTGCCCATCCAGTGCCACATGGTACCGCCGCCTACCCGCTCGTAGGTGCTGGCGAACAGTTGCGGCCCGTTCTGTACCAGATAGCTCTTCTGCACCTTGTCCTTGTCGTGGCTGCCGGCGGTGATCAAGTCCTGGATAGTCGCTCGCGGTGCGAACTGTTTGGCCGGGGTCTGCTCACTCTGCTCCGGTGGGTAGGGCGACTCGGGCGCCTTGAGCACGGCGGTATAGAAACGCTCCAGGTACTCGCTGCGGTTAGGCGGTATCGCCGGGCCCGACTCGAGCACCAGCACTTTCAAGCCGGCCAGGCCCAACTGATAGGCCATGACGCTACCAGCCATGCCGGCGCCCACGACGATTACATCGGCGGTTTCAATGTTCTGGGTGTTTAGAGTGCTCATGGCTGCTGCCCTTCCTTGGCGTCGACACCGGTGAATTGCTTGAGGGTCGGTGGTTGCTCGGCCCAGTAGCCGAAGTGGTACTCGCTGTAGCCCATGGGGTGGGATTGGGCGATCTTCCACGCCCAGCTTTCCTTGTAAGCCTGGTCGGAGACCACACGGATGTCACCCTTGTGGGCGGTGCCCTGGTCATAAGGTTGGTACCAGCTGCCCAGCAGCCACAGCTTCATGATCGAGCGGGCGCCCTGGGTGATTTGCGGGTCTGAGTTGCCGAGCACGGTGCTGGCGATTTGCTCAGGCGGTTGGCTCTTGATGCTGGCGTACAGCCCCAGCAGGTTGTTCAACGCTGCGGTACCCATGCCTTGCTGGGCTGTGGCCAAGAACAGCGGCGGCAGTTTGATCGGGTCGAGGGAGGGCGCCAGCAGTTTGGCTGACAGGCCAGTGAGCACGGCGGACAGGTCGACGAAGTCTTGCAGGTTCGGGTCGCTCATGGCATCACTCCTTGGCACCGGTGGATTGGGCACGTTCAAGCAGAAAGGTGAAATCGGCGAAGCTGGTGCGCGGTGACTGGGTCACCCGGGTGGTCGCGTTGTTGTGGCACTCCATGCAACTGGATGAAGCCTGCGGCGTAGTGCCCTGGTTGTAGGTTTCCAGCGTGGCGTTGGCCAGAAAGTTCGGCGCAGGCGTACCCAGCGGGTTGGTTGGCGACGGCACCAGGCAGTCATCGGCGGGGGCGGTTGGCCATTGAGTACTGATCAGTTGGTAGTTGGCCCACACCGTGCCCTTGAGCGCGCCTTGCCACTGCGCGTTGAGCTGGTGGGTTGCGGCGGTGAGCGGTATTTCTCGCACAATCTGCGAGGGCGTGGCTTTCTTCGACGGGTCCCACGGCTGTGCGGGCGGCTCGTTCACCGGGAGGTTGCTGGCTTGGGCGTTGTAGAACAGGTAGGGGCCCTTGCGCTCGTTCATGGGGGTGGTTTTTTCCGGCACGTTGCGCACGTGCTCGAAGCTGGACCACACCCACTGGGGCGCATCTTTGGTCTTGTGCACGATGTGCAGGCCGACCAGCCCGACCTTCTGCGCGTTGCACGATTCGGGGATCACCGCGCCCTTGCTCGGGTCGGCGTTGCCTGGGGTGTAGACCAGCGCGTCGATGGCGTGGAAGTCCTGCGGGTTGTCATTGCCGCCGAGTACCTTCCAGGCCGACTTGACCATGATCGCGCCGACCTGCTTGTCCTTCACGCCGCAGGAGAAGGCGATGCGGTTGTCGGCCTTGCTCAGGAACGCTTGCTGGCCTTCCTTGCTATAGAGGCCATTGTTGACGATGTTGTCGAACATTGGCTGGTTGACCATGATCGCGTTGCGCGTGTAAGTGCCGCTCTGGTCCACCAGTGGGCCGGTCTTGAACGGCTGGATGAATTCGTCGAGCACACCGGCAACCTTGCCCATCTGTTGCAATACGGGCAGGTCACCCTTGCCTTGGCAGGCGGCGGGTGGCGGCGTGTGCTGGTCCCAGGCGAGCGGCTTCTGGCCTTGGGGCAGGAAAATCGCGTAGCTCTCCTTCCACGACTCCCACACCGTCTGCCCCGGCGCGCCGATCTGCGCCGAGGTGTTGGCGCTGCCGTCGGCGTTGGCGGGCCAGTTCAGGGCGACGAAGGTCTGCCACGACAGCACGTCGAAATCGTGTTGCAGGTTGTCCAGGGTGAAGGGGGCATTGGCGGTGACGTCGAAGGGAATCGCAGGTGACAGCACTGGCGGGCTGGCCGCATCGGCCATGGCGAGCACGCTGGTGAAGCTTGCACCCAGGCACGCCAACCGTTTCAAGGTTATTTTCATTATCGTCTCCTCAGCAGATAAAGCGTCGGGACGACGAGGCGTACTGGCCCTTCATGGACCGATAGTTCAGCGTTATCCCTTACGATAGGCTGAAGGCTAGCCGTTGCGCTAAAACCCTCAGCAATATCCGACTAAAGGTAGGGATAAGCAGTATCGGCGCCCGGCGGCAGATGCACGTGTAGGCAATGGAGCAAGGTGCGGCAAGGGAATCGGATTTTGCCTTCAGGCGCTGCGTGATCGTTTGGGGTTTTCGCGAGCGAGCTCGCTCCTACAGGAGTGCCATATTCCGGTGTTATGGTTGGCGCTGACGATGGAGGATTGAACATGACATTGAGTGTCGACACCCTGCTTGAATTGGCGATGGCCAATCCGATCAATGCGCAAATCACGGCGCGGCTGCCGGAGCTTGGTGTGCAGCAGTGCATGCTCACGGCGGGCTGTTTGTTCCAGGCGGTGTGGAATCATCAGGCGAATCTGCCGGCGGCTCAGGGCGTGAAGGACTACGACGTTTTTTACTTTGACGAGGACCTGTCCTACGAGGCGGAAGACGCGGTAATTCGTGCGGCGCAGGTGCTATTCCAAGACCTGGGCGTGAACGTGGAGGTCAGGAATCAGGCGCGGGTTCACCTTTGGTACGGCCAGCGGTTTGGCCGGCCTTACCCGCAGTTACATTCGGCCCGGCAAGGGGTTGACCGTTACCTGGTGGCGGGTACGTGCATTGCGTTGGATATTGCCTCGGGCGAGGTGTATGCGCCTTATGGCTTGGAGGATGTGGAGCAGGGGCTGTTGCGTATCAACCCTTTGCATCCGGAGCCGGAGCTGTTTTTGCACAAGGCCAGGAGTTATCAGGCGCGTTGGCCGTGGCTCAAGATTGTAGCCCCAATACTGTAGGAGCGAGCTTGCTCGCGAAAAACTGACAGGCGCCGCGTTTATTCAGGAGGAGCGCGTTTTCGTTGACGTTTTTCGCGAGCAAGCTCGCTCCTACAAGTTCGGTAACGTGCCGAGTAGGCCGCCACTTATCACTACCAGCCAGGGCGGCAGTTTCCACACCATCAACGCCACCAGTGCCAGCAACGCCAGGGCGAGGTCGTAGCCGTTGAAGATCGCGCTGGTCCAGACTGGTCGATACAGCGCTGCCAACAGCAGGCCGACCACCGCCGCATTGACACCGGCCAGCGCCGCCTGGGTACGCGGGCTTTTGCGCAGGCTGGCCCAGAAGGGCAGCGCGCCAAAGATCAGCAGAAACGACGGCGCGAAGATCGCCAGCAGGGCGATCACCCCGCCAAGCCAGCCGCTCGGGGCGTGGCTCATGGAGGCGCCAAGGAACGCGGCGAAGGTGAACAGCGGGCCCGGCACGGCTTGGGTGGCGCCGTAGCCGGCCAGGAACACGTCGTTGCTCACCCATTGGCTGGGCACCACTTCGGCTTGCAGCAAGGGCAACACCACGTGGCCGCCGCCGAACACCAGTGAGCCGGTGCGGTAGAAGGCGTCTACCAGTGCCAGCGTGGGGTTGGACACCCAGCCGGCGAGGATCGGCAAGCCCATCAGCAACAGCACAAACAGCATCAACCACAAGGCGCCAGCACGGCGGCTGATGGCGATGGGCAGGGCGTCGGCTTCGGCACGGGTCTCGTACTTGAACAACAACAGGCCGGCCACGCCTGCGACGATCATGACCCCGACTTGAGCCCAGGCGGAGGGTGCCAGCAGCACCACGCTTGCGGCAATCAACATCAACGCCACCCGCAAAGCGCCTCGGCACAAACTGCGCGCCATGCCCCACACTGCTTGGGCCACCACGGCCACGGCGACAACTTTGAGACCATGCAGCGCGCCATTGGGCAGGGCGCCGCCGTAGTGGGCCAGCCCCAAGGCAAACAGAATCAGAGCGATGGCCGACGGCAAGGTGAACCCGGCCCAGGCCGCCAGGGCGCCGCCATAACCCGCCCGTGAAAGGCCCAGCGCGATGCCGACCTGGCTGCTGGCCGGGCCGGGGAGGAATTGGCACAGGGCGACCAGTTCGGCGTAGCTGCGCTCGCTCAGCCACTGGCGCCGAATGACGAACGCTTCGCGAAAATAACCCAGGTGTGCGATCGGGCCGCCAAAGGAGGTGAGGCCCAGGCGCAGGAAGATCAGAAATACTGACCAGGGGCTGCTACGGTGATCGGCGATAGGGGGCAAGGGATGCCTCGGGGCGAGCTGTTCAATCCAGCGCAGAGCGATAGGTTTCAGAACCTTAACCATTTTTTATGACGCGTAGAAGAGGCCGCCCGCATGTCATTTTTGCGCCCCACATTGAATTTATGCGCGCTGATTTGAGTCACTGAAAGCAGAGCGTTGTTTTCCACCCACTCGACCTCAAGGACCGACCATGACTTTCTTCATCTTCCTGCTTGCCTGCGCCGCTGCCGCCAGTACCGGGGTGATCTTCAAACCCGGCGCCTGGTACGAATCCCTGGTCAAGCCCAGTTTCACGCCACCCAATTGGCTGTTCCCAGTGGCCTGGACGATCATCTACCTGCTGCTGGCCTGGGCCGGTTACCGCTTGACCCTGATCCCAGGCAGCGAAATGGTATTGGCCCTGTGGGCGGCGCAGATTGCATTGAACACGCTGTGGACGCCGGTGTTCTTCGGCGCCCATCGGTTGCTCGCCGGGATGGTGATTATCGTGCTGCTGTGGCTGACCGTAGCAGCGATGGTGCTGCTGGCCGTGCGCCTGGACCTGATTACCGGCCTGATCCTGTTCCCGTATCTGGTGTGGCTGTGCATGGCCGCAGCGTTGAACTTCTCGATCCTGCGTAATAACCGCTGATGGCCTACCAGCATTGGCCCGCCAGCGAGCCCGAACTGGCACAGATGCGCCGCTTCAATCAGAAACTGGCGTGGACGCCGCGGTTCAAGATCCGCAACCGCGTCACGCCGCGCCTGATCCAGGCGCTGCTGCGCGCCAGCCAGACGTTCAAAAAGGCGCCTGTGGCGGAGCTGAAAAAGGTAGGCACGGTGCCCGTGCGCATCCTGCGCCCCAGCGGCAAGCCCAAAGGCGTGGTGTTGGATATCCACGGCGGTGGCTGGGTGATCGGCAATGCGCAAATGGATGACGACTTGAACCTCGGCATGGTCAACGCCTGTGACGTCGCGGTGGTGTCGGTGGATTACCGGCTGGCGGTCGATACACCGATTGAGGGGCTGCTGGACGACTGCCTGGTGGCGGCGCGTTGGCTGTTGGCCGACTGCCCGGAGTTTGCCGGCCTGCCGGTGATTGTTGTCGGTGAGTCGGCCGGCGGGCACTTGGCGGCGGCCACTTTGTTGGCGCTCAAGCAATGGCCCGAGTTGCTGCAACGGGTGAGCGGGGCGGTGTTGTATTACGGCGTCTACGACTTGACCGGCACTCCGAGCGTGCGCACCGCCGGGCCGGACACCTTGTTGTTGGACGGGCCAGGCATGGTCGACGCGCTGCGCCTGCTGACGCCGGGGCTCACCGATGAAGCGCGCCAGCAAGCGCCGTTGTCGCCCTTGTATGGGGACTTTGAAGGGTTGCCGCCTGCGCTGATGTTTGTGGGCGAGTTGGACCCGCTCAAGGATGACACCCTGCTGATCGCCGAGCGATGGGCGGGCGTTGAGGCGCACCTGCTGCCGGAGGCGGCTCATGGGTTTATTCATTTTCCGGTGGCGATGGCCGACAGGGTGTTGGCGTACAGCCGCCAGTGGATAACAGGTCGAATCCTTGGCAATGGGCGTTAGCATTCAGGCGGCCAAAGCCGCTGACATTCCCGAGGTGCTGAGCTTCGCTTTGCAGGCTCGCGATGAGCTGTTTCCAACGCTCAGCGCAACCGGAATGCCCCATGATCTGGCGCAGTTCGAAGCCGTTTACCTTCAGGGTGGCGGGCAGTTTCTGATTGCCCGCGCCGACGGCCAAATCGTGGCTGCGGTGGGCTATCGGCCTTATGACAGTCGTTTTCCCCAGTTGGACTACCGGGGCTGCAAGACAGTGGAAGTGGTGCGCCTGTATGTGCGCCCGGCGTTCCGTCGCTTGGGCCTGGCGGGCCAGTTATACCGCTCGTTGGAGGCGCTGGCGCGGGAGGCGGATGTGAAAGTGGTTTACCTGCACACCCATCCGTTTCTGCCCGGGGCGATTGATTTCTGGCGGCGGCAGGGCTTCGAGGTGGTGGATGTCGAGGCAGACCCGCTCTGGCAAACCACCCATATGCACCGCCTTCTGTAGGAGCGAGCTCGCTCGCGAAAAACGTCAACGATAACGCGTATTTCCTGGATGAACGCGGCGCCTGTGGGTTTTTCGCGAGCAAGCTCGCTCCTACAGGTTCAGTTTCAGTTGGAGCGCAGGCGCAGGATTTTTGCGCCGTCGAACGGGTCCGTCAGGTAATGCCCCTGCACTCCGAACGTTTCTTGCAAACGCTGTGGCGTCAGCACTTCCAGTGGCGTACCCAGCGCCACCAGTCGCCCACGATCCAGCACGGCCAGGCGATCACAGGTCAGTGCCTGGTTCAGGTCGTGCAGCGCAATCAAAGTGGTCACCGGCAAGCCTTGCACGCCTTTGAGGATCGCCAGTTGATGCTGGATATCCAGGTGATTGGTCGGCTCATCCAGCAACAAAATCTGCGGGCGCTGCGCCAGGGCGCGGGCGATGTGCACGCGTTGGCGTTCGCCGCCAGAGAGGCTGCGCCAGGCGCGTTGGCTCAGGTGGGTAGCGTCTACGTCGTGCAGCGCCTGATGCACGATGGCGTCGTCTTCACGCGACCACGGGCTCAACGCCGACAGCCATGGCGTGCGGCCCAGGGCCACGGCGTCGAACACGCGGATGGCGTCGTCGGTGTCGGCCTGTTGCTCCACGACCGCCAGCTGTTGCGCGATGGTGCGGCGCGACAACTCACCGAGGCGCTTGCCACCCAGGCGCACTTCGCCGCTGGCCGGCGGGCGCAAACCGGCGAGCAGTTTGAGCAGGGTGGACTTGCCCGAGCCGTTCGGCCCGACGATGCCCAGGGTCTCGCCCGCCTGCACGTCCAGGTCGATACCGTGCAGTAACTGCGCCTCACGCACCTTGAAACCCAGGCCGCTGCAACTGAGCACGCTCATCGGGCGTTCCTCCGGCCAATCAAAATCAACGCAAATACCGGCGCGCCTACCAGCGCCGTGACCACCCCAACGGGAATCACTTGGCCCTTGATCAGGGTGCGTGAGAGCACATCGGCGGCGATCAGAAACAGCGCGCCGCCCAAGGCACTGGCCGGTAGTAACCGCGAATGCCCGGTGCCGAGCAACAGGCGCGCAGCGTGGGGAATCACCAGCCCGACAAAACCAATGGAGCCGACGATAGACACCATCACCGCCGTGACCAACGCGGCGCAGGCCACCAGCACAAATTGCACGCGGCGCACCGGAATGCCCAGGGAGGCCGCCGAGTCGCTGCCGAAGGTGAACGCATCCAATGCACGGCGATGCCACAAGCACACCGCCAGCCCTAGCGCCGCCACCGGCACCGCCAGCCACACCGACGGCCAGCGCACGCCGCTGAGGTTACCCAGCAGCCAGAACATAATGCCGCGGGCTTGTTCGGAACTGGCCGACTTGGTGATGAGGAACGCGGTCAGGGCATTGAACAATTGCGAACCGGCGATGCCCGCGAGGATGATCTGCCCGGTGCCGCTGGACGATCCGCTGGCGCGGGCGAGCAGAATCACCAGCGCAAACGCGGCCATGGCGCCGACAAACGCCCCTGCCGACAGCGACACCAGCCCACCGCCCACACCGATCAGCACGACGAGCACGGCCCCGGTGGAGGCGCCAGCGCTGATGCCCAACAGGTACGGGTCTGCCAGCGGGTTACGCAGCAACGATTGCAGGATCACCCCGCAGGTCGCCAGCCCGGCACCGCAGGCTGCGGCCACCAGGGTGCGGGTCAGGCGGTAGTTCCACACCACGCCTTCATCGATCGGGTCCAGCGCGTAGCCTGCGGCCCAGAGCTTATTGGCGAGCACCTGCAGCACCACCTGCGGTTCGATGGCGGTTTCGCCGATGGCCACGCCGGCGAGCAGGGCGAGCAACAGCAGGGCGAGGGCAATGAGGGTGCGCATCATTGGCCCAGGTCGTAGCCGTCGATGGCCGTAGCGAGTTGTTCAAGGCCGTCGAACGTGCGCAGGCTGGCCTGCAGTGCCAGGGCGTCGAGGATGATGATGCGGTTGTGTTTCACCGCGTCCATGTTGCGGGTGACGGGGTCGCTGCGCAGGAAGGCGAGTTTTTTCTCGTGGTCGTCGGCGGGGTAGCGGCGACGGTCCATGCGTGCAATCACCAGGAAGGTGGGGTTGGCCTTGGCGATGGTTTCCCAGCCGACGGCGGGCCATTCTTCATCGGACTGCACCACGTTGTGCAGGCCCAGGGTTTGCAGCATGAATTGCGGCACGCCTTTATGGCCGGCCACATAAGGGTCGCTGGCCATCTCGGCGCTGGAGAACCACACCAGTGCGCTGGCCTGCTTCAAACCTTTGCCCTGGGCGGTGGCGATGGATGTGGCCAGGCGCGCCTTGAGCTCATCGTTCAACTGTTGGCCGCGCGCCTGCACGTCGAAAATCTGCGCAAGCTGGTGGATGCTCTGGTAAATCGTCTCGATGCGAAACGGTTGCAACCGCGTGCCGTCGGCGCCGACCAGATTGTCCTTGGCTTCGCAGTCAGAGGGCAGCACATAGGTGGGGATTTTCAACTCATGAAATTGCTCACGGGTGCCGACCACGCCTTGCGGGCCCACCACCCATTCCAGTTCGGCGGCCACCAGTTGCGGGCGCTTGGCGATCACAGCTTCAAAGCTTGGCTCGTTGTTGGCCAGGCGCTCGATGCGGTCGTTCTGTGCTTTGTACTGTGGCAACACGTTGTTGAACCACAGCGAGGTGCCTACCACTTTATCGCCCACGCCCAAGGCATAAAGCATCTCGGTGGCGGCCTGGCCGATGCTCACGCTGCGAGCGGGTGCTTGCTGGAAGGTCAGGCTGCTGCCGCAGTTTTCCACGATCAGCGGGTAGTGGCTTGGCGTGGCGTGGGCCAGGGCGCAGGCACTCAAGCCTGCGAGCAGGGCGGTAACACGTGGCAGCATGGGGCGATCTCCGAGTGAACCAGGGGTGCAGCTGGGGAGTTACGGCTCGGAAATACGCCCTGGGACGCTACAGGTGCGCAGGGCCAGGATGTCCTTCCCGGACACCCCGCCGGTTAGTGATGTTGCTGGGCCGGCAGGTCTCCTGACTGATGCGTCATCGCCACGCCCCCGCCTTCCCGGACGAGGTCCAGTGGCATTCAGGGGCAGGCTCAGCACCTACAGTTGCGGGGGCAGTTTCGATTGACGCCTGGGCGGCGTTTCGAATTCCCTATTAGTCCCACGTGGGAACCGGCGCCGGTATGGTAAGCGATCACGCCCTGTAGGAGCGAGCTTGCTCGCGAAGAACTTGAGAACACCGCGGGCCATCAGGCGCCCCTGCGTTATCGTTGACGGTCTTCGCGAGCAAGCTCGCTCCTACAGGCGGAGTGGTTAGAGTCGAATGTCTTGGGGGCCGCGGATCAGGGCTTCGATGCGCGTGCCGGTAGCGCGCTCTTCGTTGCTGAAGCCGTCGTAGTCAGCCAGTTGGCCGAAGCGAATGCCGGTCAATTGTTCGATCGCAATCACACTGCGTTGGTAGGTCCTGAGCTGGCCGAACACCAGGTCCAATTGGTCCAGCTCGCGGCGCTGGTCAATCATGTAGGCGCTGGCGGACGGTTTGCCGTCGTCGCTGAGGTAGGCCACCACTTTCCAGAACGCCTGGGGGATTTTTACCCCGCGATACACGCGGTCGTTGTCGCTGAACACCGGGCCGCTGAACACCGTGGCCCGGGCTTTCCAGCGCTGGGTGTTGTCGAGGATATAGTCCTCGAGTTCCAGCCAGGTCTTCTGATTGAAGCCGCTCATCTGTGGCGAGCAGTTGGTGAAGTGGAAGGTGTCGAGGTTGGCCGTGGTCGCGTCGTCGCCCCAGTTGGGGTCCTGGCGGCGCACCAGGTGGCCGCGGTCCAGGCCGTTGCCGGCGTACAGGTCTTCACCGACCTGCGCGTCGGTGGGCAGGCGGCCATCGTAGGCCCAGGAGTCGTTGCTGCGCACGATGTCCACATGCTTGGCGCCGTCGATATTTACCCCCACGTACAGCGCCAGTCGTCGAGAGCGCGACATGGTGATGGAGAAATGCGTGTAGTCCAGGCGCTTGGGTTGCACGTCGCCCGCCAGTGGCTCGCCAACCGTGGGCCATGGCACCACGAAGTCACTGAGGAAATCGTCGACGTAGCCAACGCGGTTTTTGAGGTCCTTGGCCGCTGTGACACGCGACGTCGCGGCTCTGGCTTCCAGCAGGGTGGGGCTGGGCGCGATCAACGGTCGCAGATCGGCGAGCCTGGGGCGGTGCGACAGGTCGATTTTGACTGTGCGGGCGGGCATGGGCATGTTCCTTATGGGCCTCGGATAAACACCACTGCAACACAAACTCATGACAATTTGGCCCGGGTGGCGATCCCAGGGCTATCCTGAAAAACGTTACCCGGACGTTCATCACACGCCAAAAAGGAGCCAGCTCATGTGTGTTCGCCAACCACGCAATCCGATTTTCTGCCTGATTCCGCCGTACATGCTCGACCAGATCGCACGCCACGGCGACAAAGCGCAACGGGAGGTCGCGTTACGCACGCGTGCCAAGGACAGCACGTTCCGCTCGTTGCGCATGGTCGCCGAACCCGCCAAAAGCCCCGCGCGGATGGCATTGGCGGCGGGCAGCGAAAAACAGCGCTCGATCTACAGCGCCAACAACACCGACAGCCTGCCCGGAAAACTGATCCGTGGCGAAGGGCAGCCCGCCAGTGGCGATGCTGCGGTGGATGAGGCCTATGACGGCCTGGGCGCAACCTTCGACTTTTTCGACCAAGTGTTCGACCGCAATTCCATCGACGACGCGGGCATGGCCCTGGATGCCACTGTGCACTTCGGCCAGGACTACAACAATGCATTCTGGAATTCGACCCAGATGGTGTTTGGCGATGGCGACCAGCAGTTGTTCAACCGCTTCACGGTGGCGCTCGATGTCATCGGCCATGAGTTGGCCCATGGCGTGACCGAGGATGAGGCCAAGCTCATGTACTTCAACCAGTCCGGCGCGCTGAACGAGTCGTTGTCGGACGTCTTCGGCTCGTTGATCAAGCAGTACGCGTTAAAGCAAAAGGCCGAGGACGCCGACTGGTTGATCGGCAAGGGGCTGTTTACCAAAAAGATCAAAGGCACCGCCCTGCGCTCGATGAAAGCGCCAGGCACCGCCTTTGATGACAAGCTGCTGGGCAAAGACCCGCAGCCGGGGCATATGGATGATTTTGTACAGACTTACGAGGACAATGGTGGGGTGCATATCAATTCCGGCATTCCCAACCATGCGTTCTATCAGGTGGCGATCAATATAGGCGGGTTCGCCTGGGAGCGTGCCGGGCGTATCTGGTACGACGCACTGCGCGATTCGCGGCTGCGGCCCAACTCCGGGTTTTTGCGTTTTGCGCGCATCACCCACGACATTGCCGGCCAGCTTTATGGCGTGAACAAGGATGAACAGAAGGCGGTCAAGGCAGGCTGGAAAGCGGTGGGCATAAACGTTTGACGAAGCCGCCTGGGCGGCGAGGAACAGCCATGCGAATTTCAATCAAGGAAAGCGGCGGGGCGGCGTATTTTCCGGGGCTGGCCAAGCCGCGTACGGTGGAACTGGACTCGCTGCCCGAACCCGACCAGCAGGAGTTACGGCAACTGATCGAAGCTGCCGATTTTTTCAAGTTGCCACAAAGTACCGATCCCGAGCCTGGCAACCCAGGCCGGGTGCATTACACCCTGACAGTCGCGGAGGGCAAGCGTGAGCACACGGTCTGTGTGCTCGCGCCGGTGAATCCCCCGGCACTGGACGGGTTGGTGCAGTGCGTGCGGCGGCACATAAATTGTTGAAGTGCGCCAAGGCTGATTTGTGGCTCTTGGCGAGCTACTTACGATCCAGCCACACCGTCTGCGCATTGCAAAACTCGCGTATGCCGAAGTGCGACAGCTCGCGACCGAACCCACTCTTCTTCACGCCGCCAAATGCCACCCGAGGGTCTGACACGCTGAACGAATTGACGAAGACCCCACCGGTTTCCAACTGATCGGCGATACCCCGCGCCTTTGCCGCGTCGCTGGTGAAGATGCTCGCAGTCAGGCCAAACTCGCTGTCGTTGGCCAGGGCGACGGCATGCTCGGCATCGCGGGCGGTGATGATCGACGCCACAGGGCCGAACAGTTCCTGTTTGAACGAGGTCATCTGGTCGGTGACGTTCGCTAACACGGTCGGCTCGTAGTAATTGCCAGCGCCAACGACTTTGTTGCCGCCCAGCAACAGGGTAGCGCCTTCTTCCAGCGTGGCCTGCACTTGGCCATGCAGCTCGTCGCGCAGGTCGAAGCGAGCCATCGGGCCCACATAGGTGTTGGCTGACACTGGGTCGCCCATCACCAGGGCGCGGGTGGCCTCAACGAATTTGGCGGTGAAGGCGTCCACCACACCGGCCTCAATGATCAGGCGCTTGGCGGCGGCGCAGACTTGGCCGCTGTTCTGGAAACGGCCGATCACGGCGGCTTGCACAGCGGCGTCGAGGTCGGCGTCGTTGAGCACGATAAACGGGTCGGAGCCGCCCAGTTCCAGTACACACTTCTTCAGGGCGGCGCCGGCCTGGGAGCCGATGGCGATACCGGCGCGCACGCTGCCGGTGAGCGTCACGGCGGCGATGCGTGGGTCGGCGATGGCGGTGGACACGCCGTCCTGGGTGACGTTGATTACTTCAAATACGCCTTCAGCAAAACCAGCTTTGCGCAGCGCCTGCTGGATCAGGTAGGCGCTGCCCATCACGTTGGGCGCATGCTTGAGCACATAGGTGTTGCCGGCAAGCAGGGTCGGCACCGCGCCGCGCAGCACTTGCCACACCGGGAAATTCCACGGCATCACCGCGAGGATCGGGCCCAGTGGGCGGTATTCGATGTGCGCGCTGCCGTTGTCCACCAGGGTGCGCTCCGGGGCGAGCATCGCCGGGCCATGGGCGGCGTACCACTCGCTCAGTTGTGCACACTTTTCGATCTCGGCGCGGGCCTGGGCGATGGGTTTGCCCATTTCCAGGGTGATCATTTGCGCCATGTCTTCAGCCTGTTCACGCAGGGCAGCGGCCAGGGCCAGCAGGTATTCGGCGCGCTGGTTTACCGAAGTGCGGCGCCAGGTACGGAAGGCCTCGGTCGCGCGGGTGAGGGCGGCATCCAGTTGTTCTGCGCTTTCATAGGGGTAGCTGCCGACTGTTTCACCGTTGGCGGGGTTGATCGACAGGGCGTGGGTCTGGTGGGAAATAGGGTTGTTCATGGCACCGTCCGGCTGAATGAGTGGAATGGGGCCAGCGTACGGGGCTGCATGTTTTCTGAAAACTGAATAATATTAAGCAATACATTCATGAATGGAGAATGATTTGGATCTGGTGCAGCTGGAAATTTTCAAGGCCGTTGCCGAGCAAGGCAGCATCAGCGCCGCCGCGCAGTTGATTCATCGCGTGCCATCGAACCTCACCACGCGCATCAAACAACTGGAGCAGGATTTGAGCGTGGAGTTATTCATCCGAGAGAAGAGTCGCTTGCGTTTGTCTCCGGCGGGGTGGAATTTCCTCGGCTACACGCGGCGCATTCTCGATCTGGTACAGGAAGCCCGCGCCACGGTGGCGGGGGAGGAGCCCCAGGGCGCCTTTGCCCTGGGCTCGCTGGAGAGCACGGCGGCGGTGCGTATCCCGGCGTTACTGGCGGCGTATAACCAGCAATACACCAAGGTCGAGCTGGACCTGAGCACCGGCCCCTCGGGCACCATGATCGAAGGCGTGCTGTCGGGCCGGCTGACGGCGGCCTTTGTCGATGGGCCAGTGCTGCATTCCACGCTAGAGGGTGTGGCAGTGTTCGAGGAGGAGATGGTGGTGATTGCACCGCTGCATCACGCGCCGATCACCCGTGGCCAGGATGTGAATGGCGAGAACATCTATACGTTCCGCTCCAACTGCTCGTATCGGCATCACTTCGAACGCTGGTTCTCACAGGATGGCGCGGTGCCGGGCAGGATCTTCGAGATCGAGTCGTACCACGGCATGTTGGCCTGTGTCAGCGCCGGGGCCGGGCTGGCGCTGATGCCGTGCAGTATGCTGGAGAGTATGCCGGGGTGTGCGGCGGTGAGTGTGTGGCCGCTGCCCGACACGTTTCGTATTTTGAATACCTGGCTGATCTGGCGGCGGGGCACGGTGTCGCAGAGTTTGAATAGTTTCGTAAAGCTACTGGAAGAACGCGATCTGGTGGCAACCTAAATCCAATGTGAAAGGGGCAAGCCCTGATACCTGTAGGAGCGAGCTTGCTCGCGAAAAACGTCAACGATTACGCGTGCTTCCTGAATAAACGCGGCGTCTGTGAGTTTTTCGCGAGCAAGCTCGCTCCTACAGGTATAGGGGCTTGAACTTCATCAGCCGCCAAATTGCAGGGTGCCCATGGCCAGCTTGGCCATGATCGCCGTTGCACCCAACTGCACCAGCCACAAGGCCAGCCCACCCAGAAATACCCCCAACGCCACTTGCAACACCAGGCTCTTCTGGCGCTTGGCTTGCGGTGCACGTGGGGCGTAGTCATGCAGTTCGTCGCGGTCGGCGCGCAGGTCCAGGTCGTCGTTTCTCATAAAGCTCTCACAGCAAGGGGCAGTCGGTGTTCAGTCTAGGTGTTCGTATCCAGTCCTGAAACAGGTTTTCACCCATTTCAGCCTAAAAACGCCCGGTGAGGCCGTTCGCTGTTATGTATTTGCACCGATTCTCCACCATTTGTTTGGTTTGAGCAGAGTCCTGAGTTCGATAGATTGCCTTTTTCTCGTGTTCATTACTCCCTCCGGGAAATGTGTCGGAAGGTATAAACCTTGTTCAGGGTGACATAGCTGAAATATAGAGTGGGCAGCTGTTCAAGGCTGTCGTTCGGAATAAGGCTTATAGCGAAAAGGTTGGAGAACCTGTCAAGGTTCACAGTTGTTGAAAGTTGTTTGCCAGGGGAAAGTATGGGCATCAGATCTTGGTTGTATAGTCATTCAGTCGTCAAATAATAATCCGTGAGCCAGGGCGGCTGAGCCTCATGTGCGCTTTCGGATTCTACCGAGGAGTATCACGATGAAGCACCAGTTGAGTAAGTTTGATAGGGGTATGAGTGAAATTGCGTACTCATGCATGTATAAAAAATCGTGGGTGGGTAAAGGCGTTTTAAATGTAGTGGCGTCGATTGTATTTGTAATTTCTACGGCTGCAAGCGCTGCGCCAGAATATCATGATCTGCATCTTCCTACTGCTCGCCCTGGACAACCTTATAACCAGCTACCCAATGCGCAAGCTAACCTGCAAGCCACAGGAACGGGGCCGGGATTTACCGTTCAGCTGGATCGTCATCACGTGATTCCAAATGAACTATTAACTCGATTTTACAATACCGTAATTGATCGAGCTGAAATTAGTAGGCTTTCTGGTTTTCTGACTGTGTTTGCTAATAATTTAGCGTACTATGGCGGGCCGGGTGGGGCGGGTGCGAGCTGTACTTTCCGTAATGAGCAGGACAATCATCATACGAGCGTCGTTTTGGCTGGAATGGCGAACGGTGGAGTTGTGCATAATGTTGTGCCTGGTGCACCCATGGAAGATCTGCTTGATACGTTTCGTCAGTTTTTTGCCTATATGCCTGGCAATTTATTTATTGGCCCCACAGGTGCTGTACGCTCAGATGATCCGCATAGTAGCTTTGAAGAAAATGCGGGAACAATTATAGGTCCAAATAGGCTGCATCAACTTCAAAATATTTATAATGATATGCATACTTATCTAAATAGTCCGCCGTCGAGCGAGGAGGCGCAGGCCGCATTAGGCCGTTTAAGTGAGCGCTTGGCTCGCGTGGCTGCTCGAAGAAGTATTACTCAATTAAATGCAGATGATTGGGTTTTTGAAAATGGTCGTTATCATATTAAGGTGCAAAGTCTTGAAGGTGAACATGCACGAAATGCACGTGAGGCGGAACATGAATATGCAGCTGCTAATGAAACTAATATCGACTGTATTTTGCCTGAGCCTTTCGAACGGCAGTTGGTTATAGATGAAAGTTTGTCCCGTTGTCTAGATAATGGAGTGGACGGGCGAGGAATTATAGCTTGGACGATCAAAGGAGGGGATCTTCCTAGCGATGCTATGGTTCATATCGCAACCGAAGATCCGGCAGTGGCCAAGTTAACTATTCAGGCCCAAGTTGGATCTGCGCCCGTGTCTTGGCAGTACAACGGTTGGGGGAGTAAGGAAGTGACCTTTTATTACCCGGTCTTATCTTGGGCGCCTGCGGGTATGGAGCGAATCATTTCTAATCGTCCAGCGTTGAAAATTATTCATGATGGGAAAAGTTGCAAAGTTGTTGAGTTGAAAACATAGCAGAGTGTTGCCTTTTCTTCGCTGGGCATGCAAACAGGCGGCAGCGAAAGTGCATGTGTGAGCAGTTGCCGATAAATCATCGCCAATAAAAAGGTGGAAGCCCATGACTTCCACCTTTCGTATAACGCTTGCCGGCTTGCTTACAGCACCTCGACAATCGCCTTGGTCACTGCACCAATGTTCGATTGGTTCAGTGCCGCCACACAGATACGCCCGGTATCCAGTGCGTAGATGCCAAACTCGGTGCGCAGGCGGGTGACTTGCTCAACGGTCAGGCCGGAGTAGGAGAACATCCCGCGCTGGCGGCCGACGAAGCTGAAATCATGACCTGGAGCCGCCTTGGCCAGCTCAGCCACCATCTGTTCGCGCATGCCGCGGATGCGCAAGCGCATTTCAGCCAGTTCGGCTTCCCACTGGGCGCGCAGCTCAGGGTTGTTCAACACGGCGGCAACGATGGCTGCGCCGTGGGTGGGCGGGTTGGAGTAGTTGGTGCGGATCACACGCTTGACCTGGGACAGGATGCGCGCGCTTTCTTCCTTGGACTCGCTGACAATCGACAGCGCGCCAACACGTTCGCCGTACAGGGAGAACGACTTGGAGAACGAGCTGGACACGAAGAAGGTCAGGCCCGATTCCGCGAACAGGCGCACCGCGGCGGCGTCTTCGTGGATGCCGTCGCCGAAGCCCTGGTAGGCCATGTCGAGGAACGGGACCAGGTTCTTGGCCTTGACCACGTCCAGCACGTCTTGCCAGTCGGCCGGGCTGAGGTCGACGCCGGTCGGGTTATGGCAGCAGGCGTGCAGCACCACGATGGACTGTGGCGGCAGGGCGTTGAGGTCTTCGAGCAGGCCGGCACGGTTTACGTCGTGGGTGGCGGCTTCGTAGTAGCGGTAGGTCTGTACCGGGAAACCGGCTTTTTCAAACAGCGCCTGGTGGTTTTCCCAGCTCGGGTCGCTGATGGCGACGACGGCGTTGGGCAGCAGTTGCTTGAGGAAGTCGGCGCCGATTTTCAGCGCGCCCGTGCCGCCCACGGCCTGGGCAGTAATCACACGGCCTTCGCTCAACAGCGGCGACTCAGCGCCAAACAGCAGTTTTTGCACGGCCTGGTCGTACGCCACGATGCCGTCGATCGGCAAGTAGCCACGGGCGGCGTGTTGCGCCACACGAATGGCTTCCGCTTCGGCAACGGCACGCAAGAGTGGAATCTTCCCCTCCTCGTTGCAGTAAACGCCCACGCCAAGGTTCACCTTGGTGGTTCGTGTATCGGCGTTGAATGCTTCGTTGAGGCCCAGGATTGGATCGCGTGGTGCCATTTCGACAGCGGAGAACAGGCTCATTTTTGCGGCAGCTCTATGGGGGGTAGGAGGGACGTGTCGCGCTCCAGCCGAATGCACTAGAGCGGTGCACAAACGGGGAGCTAGTATAGAGGCCATCACGGCTGAGAGCGACAACGGAAACGGCTTTTCGGCCATGTTTTTCGGTTTATTTGCTGACCGTTAGTCTTATTGCAACATTGACGAGAAAGGTCGTGTAGGACGACGGCCTTGAAACCCGTCACATTCGACACCACTTCTACAGCTATCATGGTTTTTTCCTGCAACCTGCGATGATTATTCGCGGGTTGCTGAGCTATTTCGTCCCTGGCGGTGTCGAGTCTGGGGTGACTTCACGAGGTACGTTATGTCGGATTTCCAGCTCGTTACCCGTTTTGAACCCGCCGGCGATCAACCGGAAGCCATTCGTCAGATGGTCGAAGGCATCGAAGCCGGCCTGGCGCACCAGACGCTGCTTGGGGTGACCGGTTCCGGCAAGACCTTCAGCATCGCCAACGTGATCGCCCAGACCAACCGCCCAACCCTGGTGCTGGCGCCGAACAAGACCCTGGCGGCGCAGCTCTATGGCGAGTTCAAGGCGTTCTTCCCGAACAACGCGGTGGAGTACTTCGTTTCCTACTACGACTACTACCAGCCCGAAGCCTATGTGCCGTCCTCCGATACCTTTATCGAGAAGGATGCATCGATCAACGACCACATCGAGCAGATGCGCCTCTCGGCCACCAAGGCGTTGCTTGAGCGCAAGGACGCGATCATCGTCACCACGGTGTCGTGCATCTACGGCTTGGGCAGCCCGGAAACCTATCTGAAGATGGTGTTGCACGTCGACCGTGGCGACAAACTCGACCAGCGCGAACTGTTGCGCCGCCTGGCGAGCCTGCAGTACACCCGTAACGACATGGACTTCGCCCGCGCCACCTTCCGAGTGCGCGGCGATGTGATCGACATCTACCCGGCCGAATCCGACCTGGAAGCCATCCGCATCGAACTGTTCGATGATGAAGTCGAAAGCCTGTCAGCCTTCGACCCGTTGACCGGTGAGGTGATCCGCAAGCTGCCACGCTTCACCTTCTACCCCAAAAGCCACTACGTAACCCCGCGCGAAACCCTGATGGGCGCCATCGAGGGCATCAAGGTCGAGCTGGCCGAGCGCCTGGAATACCTGCGCTCCAACAATAAGCTGGTGGAAGCCCAGCGCCTGGAGCAGCGCACCCGCTTCGACTTGGAGATGATCCTGGAGCTGGGCTACTGCAACGGCATCGAAAACTACTCGCGTTACCTCTCGGGCCGTGACTCCGGGGCGCCGCCGCCGACGCTCTATGACTACCTGCCACCGGACGCCTTGCTGGTGATCGACGAATCCCACGTCAGCGTGCCGCAAGTGGGCGCTATGTATAAGGGCGACCGTTCACGCAAGGAAACCCTGGTGGAGTACGGTTTTCGCCTGCCGTCGGCGCTGGACAACCGGCCGATGCGCTTTGACGAGTGGGAAGCCATCAGCCCGCAGACCATCTTCGTCTCCGCCACGCCGGGCAACTATGAAGCCGAGCACGCGGGCCGCGTTATCGAGCAACTGGTACGCCCCACAGGCCTGGTGGACCCGGAAATCGAAATTCGCCCGGCCTTGACCCAGGTCGACGACTTGCTGTCGGAGATCAACAAGCGCGTGGCCCTGGAAGAGCGGGTGCTGGTTACCACCCTGACCAAGCGCATGTCCGAAGACTTGACCGACTACCTGGCCGACCACGGCGTACGCGTGCGTTACCTGCACTCGGACATCGACACCGTGGAACGCGTGGAGATCATCCGCGACCTGCGCCTGGGCACCTTCGATGTGCTGGTGGGGATCAACCTGCTGCGTGAGGGCCTGGACATGCCGGAAGTGTCGCTGGTGGCGATTCTGGATGCGGACAAGGAGGGCTTCCTGCGCTCCGAGCGTTCATTGATCCAGACCATCGGCCGAGCAGCGCGTAACCTCAATGGCCGCGCAATTCTCTATGCCGACCGCATCACCGGCTCCATGGAGCGGGCGATTGGCGAGACCCAGCGTCGTCGCGACAAGCAGATCGCGTTCAACCTGGAGCACGGCATTACCCCCAAAGGTGTGTTCAAGGACGTTGCCGACATCATGGAAGGCGCCACCGTGCCCGGCTCGCGCAGCAAGAAGCGCAAGGGCATGGCCAAGGCCGCCGAGGAGAGCGCCAAGTACGAGAACGAACTGCGCTCACCGAGTGAGATCACCAAGCGGATTCGGCAACTGGAAGAGAAGATGTACCAGTTGGCGCGGGATCTGGAGTTTGAGGCGGCGGCGCAGACGCGCGATGAGATTGGCAAGTTGCGTGAGCGCCTGCTGGCTGTTTGATTTGTATTGATTGGGCTGGCGCTCATCGCGGCATAGGTATCTACACAACTCTGTGGGCGGTAAGCGCAGACGGTAACCACGATGCGAAGCGAGCCGCTCTTGATCTTGATCTGCTTTTGATCTTGATCTCAGGCGCCCCGTTAAACCACGCTGGCCGAACGCAGGCTTGAATTCGTGGGTAACCCGGCAGGACGCCGGGTTAGCCGCCCCGCGCCATGGATGGCGCGTGGCGGCGGCCCACGGATTCAAGCCTGTGTTCGGGCACACCGAGCCTAAGCGAGGTGCCGAGTGGTGGGGCAAGAGCGTTTTGCTTACTTTTGCGCTTTTCAAAAGTGAGCCGCCGTCAGGGCGGAACCCTAAGTGGCCGTTACCTAAATAACGGATATGTACCCGGTCCAACGGTGTTGACTGTCAGGCCGCCATCGCAGGCAAGCCAGCTCCCACATTCGGACTGCGGCGCGTCAGGTAGATAAGCGTCGGCTGTCAGGCCGCCACGGGAGCAAGCTCCCTCGCCACAGGTTCGGCGTCATCCCCAAAGTTATGTAGATACCTATGCTCATCGCGGGCAACCGGCTCCCACATTGATCTGTGAATGCGCTCAAAATGTGGGAGCTGGCTTGCCTGCGATGGCCGCGCCTCGGTTTTCCAGATATCCCCCAGGCTGTTACCATTCGCCCCTTGTTTGAATTTTCAGTTATATCGCCCATTCGAGACCTGCCATGACCACCGTCCGCACGCGCATTGCGCCATCGCCCACTGGGGATCCCCACGTCGGTACTGCTTACATCGCCCTGTTCAACTACTGCTTTGCCAAGCAGCATGGCGGTGAGTTCATCCTGCGGATCGAAGACACCGATCAACTGCGCTCCACCCGTGAGTCCGAACAGCAGATTTTCGATGCCCTGCGCTGGTTGGGCATTACCTGGGCTGAAGGCCCGGACGTGGGCGGCCCTCACGGCCCGTATCGCCAGAGCGAGCGCAGCGACATCTACAAGCAGTACACCCAGCAACTGGTCGATATGGGCCATGCCTTCCCGTGCTTCTGCACCGCCGAAGAGCTGGACCAGATGCGCGCCGAGCAACAGGCCCGTGGCGAGACCCCGCGCTACGATGGCCGTGCGTTGCTGTTGTCCAAGGAAGAAGTGGCTGCGCGCCTGGCGGCTGGTGAGCCCCACGTCATCCGTATGAAGGTGCCAAGCGAAGGCGTGTGCGTGGTGCCGGACATGCTGCGCGGTGACGTCGAGATCCCGTGGGACCGCATGGACATGCAGGTGCTGATGAAGACCGACGGCTTGCCGACGTACTTCCTGGCCAACGTGGTCGATGACCACCTGATGGGCATCACCCACGTGCTGCGCGGCGAAGAGTGGCTGCCATCGGCACCCAAGCTCATCCTGCTGTACGAATACTTCGGCTGGGAGCAACCGCAGCTGTGCTACATGCCGCTGCTGCGTAACCCGGACAAGAGCAAGCTGTCCAAGCGCAAGAACCCTACGTCGGTGACGTTCTACGAGCGCATGGGCTTCATGCCAGAGGCGATGCTCAACTACCTGGGCCGCATGGGCTGGTCGATGCCGGACGAGCGCGAGAAGTTCTCGCTGCAGGAAATGGTCGACAACTTCGACCTGTCCCGCGTCTCCCTCGGCGGGCCGATCTTCGATATCGAGAAACTCTCGTGGCTCAACGGCCAGTGGCTGCGTGACCTGCCGGTGGAGGAGTTTGCCAGCCGTGTGCAGCAGTGGGCGTTGAACCCCGAGTACATGATGAAGATCGCGCCGCTGGTGCAGGGCAGGGTAGAGACCTTCAGCCAGGTCGCCCCCTTGGCCAGTTTCTTCTTTGCTGGTGGCGTGAATCCCGATCCCAAGCTGTTCGAGTCCAAGAAGCTTTCCGGTGACCAGGTTCGCCAGCTGATGCAGTTGATCCTGTGGAAGCTTGAAAGCCTGCGTCAGTGGGAGAAGGATGCGATCACCGCGACCATCCAGGCGGTAGTGGAATCCCTTGAGCTGAAACTGCGCGATGCCATGCCGCTGATGTTTGCCGCAATCACCGGGCAGGCCAGTTCGGTGTCGGTGCTGGATGCGATGGAAATTCTCGGCCCGGACCTGACCCGTTTCCGCCTGCGCCAAGCCCTTGATTTGCTTGGTGGTGTGTCGAAGAAAGAAAACAAGGAATGGGAAAAGCTGCTGGGCGCTATCGCTTAAGCAGGCCGCTTGCGGCACGAAACCCCGGTTTTCCGGGGTTTCGTCGGTAAGTGATTGTTATCCCGGCAAAAAATTTTGGAAATTGTTGAAAATAAATTTGACACGTTTCCAAACCGCCATTAAGATTCGCCCCGTCCTCACCGATGAGGGGCTATAGCTCAGCTGGGAGAGCGCTTGCATGGCATGCAAGAGGTCAACGGTTCGATCCCGTTTAGCTCCACCAATTTACAGGTTCAAGGTTCCGGCCACACCGTCCTTGAATTGATCAGGTCTCAGCTCTGATCAGATGTACAGAAGGTTTTGTCCCCTTCGTCTAGTGGCCTAGGACACCGCCCTTTCACGGCGGTAACAGGGGTTCGAGTCCCCTAGGGGACGCCAGTTTCAACAAGCAGCTCGAAAGGTCTGCTGCGTCGCGAGACGAAAAATCCGGGGCTATAGCTCAGCTGGGAGAGCGCTTGCATGGCATGCAAGAGGTCAACGGTTCGATCCCGTTTAGCTCCACCAATTTTACAGGTTCAAGGTTCCGGCCACACCGTCCTTGAATCGATCAGTTCTCAGCGCTGATCAGTTGTATAGAAGGTTTGTGTCCCCTTCGTCTAGTGGCCTAGGACACCGCCCTTTCACGGCGGTAACAGGGGTTCGAGTCCCCTAGGGGACGCCACGATTACCCGCTCTGCGGGATTTTTAAGGGTCATTCAATTATTGAATGGCCCTTTTGTTTGTCTGGCGTTTGGCCAATTCCCTCCTTATTACTCATTTTTCTGTTCTGACCGGCGGTCGTGCTTGTCGCTTGCCAAATATTATTATGGTAATAATATTCAACCCATGAGAGACGGAGGCTTCGATGAGCGATAAAAAAGCGCAAACCCGCGAACGTATTTTGCAGGCTGCCAGCGCGGCGTTGATCCAGCGTGGCCCGGCTGAGCCTAGTGTGGGTGAAGTGATGGGGGCGGCTGGGCTGACGGTCGGAGGCTTCTACGCGCACTTTGAAAGCAAAGACGCCTTGATGTTGGAAGCGTTCAACCAGTTGTTGGCGCAGCGCCGCGCCTCCATCGATGACTTGGACGAACAGCTGACCGGCGAAGAGCGCCGCACGCTGGTCGCCGCGTTTTATCTGTCACGCAAGCACCGCGACTCCACGACCCAGGCCTGCCCGTTGCCCGCGACAGTGGGGGAGATGGGGCGCTTGCCGGACGCTTTTCGCGAGGTCTTGAACGAACACGTCGAGTTGATGGCCGCGCAATTGGCCGGCAGCCCCGAAGAGATCGATAAGGCCCTGGCGGACATGGCCTTGATGGTAGGAGGGCTGACCCTGGCGCGGGCGCTGGGGCCGGGCGAGTTATCGGATCGGGTGATACGTGCGGCCAAGTCGGCGGTACGCTGAAAAAGGGGACGCAAGATGGGCGCATTGACCTGGGTTCGTGGTTTCAATGGCACGGTGGGGCGCCTTGCGCCGCATGCGGTCGCCAGCAAGATGCGTCGCACCTTCATGACCCCGCGCGATCTGCCGCCGCGTGACTGGGAGCTGCCGTTGTTGGCGCAATCGGAGCGCATTACCCTGCGTTTCGGCCTGTCGGCGTTGCGATGGGGGCATGGCCCGGCGGTGCTGCTGATGCATGGCTGGGAAGGCCGGCCCACTCAATTCGCCAGCTTGATCACAGCGTTGGTCGACAACGGCTATTCGGTAATTGCCCTGGACGGTCCCGCCCACGGCCGTTCCCCGGGGCGTGAAGCCCATGTGCTGCTGTTTGCCCGCGCCATGCTTGAGGCGGCGGCCGAGTTGCCGCCGCTGTACGCGGTGGTCGGCCATTCCATGGGCGGCGCCAGTGCGATGTTGGCGGTGCAGTTGGGGTTGCGTACACAGGCATTGGTCAGCATTGCCGCGCCGTCGCGCTTTCTGGATGTGTTGCGCGGGTTCACCCGTATGGTCGGCTTGCCACCACGGGCGCGCTCAGCCTTTATCCAGGAAGTGGAGTTGAGCATGGGCATGCCGCTCAAGCACCTGGACGTGGCCCACTACCAAATGAACATTCCCGGCCTGATCGTCCACGCCGAAGACGACACCTTCGTTCCGGTCAGGGCGGCTCAAGCCATTCACGAAGCCTGGTTCGACAGCCGCCTGCTGCGCCTGGAGCAGGGCGGCCACCAGAAAGTGCTCGCCGACCCGCAGGTGATCGACGCTGTACTCGCCCTATTGGCCGGCTGCCGTCTACAGGAGCGCCAGAGCGCCTGATACACTGCCCCGCCGACATCAATCGACTGGAGCAAGGCATGGGCTGGGATTTGGCAACGCCGTTCATCATCGATCTGCAGGTTGCGGCTGAGGACATCGACGGCCTGGGGCACGCCAATAATGCGGTGTATGTCTCATGGCTGGAGCGTTGCGCCTGGCGCCACTCCCAGCGCCTGGGGCTGGACCTCACCGAATACCGCCGCCTGGACCGCGCCATGGCCGTGGTGCGCCATGAAATCGACTACCTGGCGGCAGGCTATGAGGGCGACGAATTACAACTGGCCACCTGGATCGTCGATTGGGACCAACGCCTGAAAATGACCCGTCGTTTCCAGCTGGTACGCCCCCGTGATGGTGCGACCCTGCTGCGTGCGCAAACCACCTTCGTGTGCATTGAATTGTCCAGCGGCAAGCCCAAGCGCATGCCCGCCGAGTTTATCGACGGTTACGGCCCCGCCCTGACAGGGGGTTAACGGTTGTCGCTGGAAACCCAGTAAACTGCGCCACGATTTTTGTTGAGTGTTTTCCATGCAAATTGCTTTGGCGCCCATGGAGGGGTTGGTCGACAACATCCTGCGGGACGTGTTGACCCACGTGGGCGGTATCGACTGGTGCGTGACCGAATTTATCCGGGTCAACGACCGCCTGCTCACGCCTGCCTATTTCCACAAGCTCGCGCCTGAACTGCTGCACGGTGCCCACACGGCGGCCGGTGTGCCGTTGCGGGTGCAGTTGCTCGGCTCCGATCCAGTGTGCCTGGCGGAAAATGCCGCCCTGGCCTGTGAATTGGGTTCTGAGGTGATTGACCTTAACTTCGGTTGCCCGGCCAAAACCGTGAATAAATCCCGAGGTGGCGCGGTGCTGCTCAAGGAGCCAGAGCTGCTCAACCAGATCGTCGAGCACGTGCGCCGCGCCGTACCCGCGCATATTCCCGTAACCGCCAAGATGCGCCTGGGCTTCGACAGCCCGGATGGTGCATTGGTGTGCGCCACGGCCCTGGCCGAGGGCGGCGCGGCGCATATCGTGGTGCATGCGCGCACCAAGGCCGATGGCTACAAGCCGCCGGCCCATTGGGAGTGGATCCCGAGGGTGCAGGACGTGGTCAAGGTGCCGGTGTTTGCCAATGGCGATATCTGGAGCGTCGAAGACTGGAAGCGCTGCCGCGAAATCAGCGGCGCCGAAGACATCATGCTGGGCCGTGGCCTGGTAGCGCGGCCCGACCTGGCACGGCAGATTGTGGCGGCCAAAGCCGGCGAAGAGGTGGTCGAGATGACTTGGGCGCAGATGCAGCCCATGCTTCAGGAGTTCTGGCGCCAGTCGGTGGCGCAACTCACGGAAAAGCAGGCGCCCGGCCGCTTGAAGCAGTGGCTGGCGATGCTCACGCGTAACTACCCGGAGGCAGTGGAGTTGTTCACCGCCCTGCGCCGCGAGACGGACTTGAACCAAGTCAGCCGCCTGCTGGGTATGCCGCATCCAGCAGCCGCCTGAACCCCTCGATTGGCAGCGGTCGGCTGTGCAAATACCCCTGGAATAAGTGGCAGCCGAGCTTTTGCAGGAACGCCAACTGCTCCAGGGTTTCCACCCCCTCGGCGATGACTTCCAGGTTCAGGCTGCGGGCCATGGCCACAATGGCGCGGATGATTTCCGCATCATTGGGGTCGTGGGTCGCATCGCGCACGAACGATTGATCGATCTTCAGCGCGTCCACCGGCAGGCGCTTGAGGTAAGTCAGGGATGAATAGCCGGTGCCGAAATCATCCATCGCAAAGCTCACGCCGAGTTTTTTCAGGCGACGCATCTTCACCACGGTATCGTCGAGGTTCTGGATCACGATGCCTTCGGTAATTTCCAGTTTCAGCAGGCTGAACGGCAAGCCGTGTTGCTTGAGGCTGTGCTCCACCCGTTCCACAAAGTCGTTCTGGCGAAACTGCCGGGGGCTGATGTTCACGCACAGGCTGAAATTGAGCGGGTCCACCAAGCCGTCGGCAATCAACTGGGCAAAGGCGCCGCAGGCTTCATCGAGAATCCAAGTACCCACCTCCAGGATCAGGCCGCTGTCTTCCAATACCTTGATAAATTCCGTCGGCGACTGCGCGCCCAATTGTGGATGCTGCCAGCGCACCAGAGCCTCGGCGCCGATTATCCTGTCGCCGCGCGCATCCACCTGGGGCTGGTAGTGCACGCTGAATTCGCCGCGGGACAAGGCCAGGCGCAAGTCGGTTTCCATGCGCAGGCGCTCGCTGGCGGTTTTTTGCATGCTGTTGTGGAACATCTGCGTGGTGTTGCGCCCGGAGTCCTTGGCGCGGTACAGGGCGATGTCGGCGCGCTTGAGCAAATCGGCAGGGGTGGTGCCGTGGTCGGGGATCAACGCCACGCCGATGCTCGGCGTGACCTGCAGCCGATGGCCGTCGAGAAACATCGGCTCCGAGAGCAATTCGCGCAGGGTATCGGCCAGCGCTTGCACCTGGCTGCTGACCGTCTGGCGGGTGCCCTCCAGGCCGCTGAGCAATACCACAAACTCATCGCCGCCCAGGCGCGCCACGGTGTCCTCCATGCGCACGCTGGCTTCCAGGCGCGCGGTGACGATTTTCAGCACGGTGTCGCCAACGGGGTGGCCGAGGGAGTCGTTGATGTGCTTGAAGTGGTCCAGGTCCAGAAACAGCAGGGCGCCGCGCAGGTTGTGGCGCTTGAGCAGGGCGATCTGCTGGCTCAGGCGGTCCATCAGCAGTGCCCGGTTTGGCAGGTTGGTCAGCGGGTCGTGATAGGCCAGGTGACGGATCTGCGCCTGGGCATTCTTCAATAGGCTTACATCCCGTGCGGTCAGCAGCAGGCAGGGGGTTTCATTCAGGGTGATCGGCTCCACCGAGACCTCCACCGCCAGCACCTCGCCACGCTTGTTGCGCCAGAGCATTTCCAGGTGGTGAATGCGCCCCTTGATCTGTAACTCGGCCAACAGTGCGGCGCGCTGGTTCTCGTCGGCCCAGATGCCGATCTGGTACAAGGTCAGGCCGATGGCCTCTTCGGTGCGGTAACCGGTCAGGCGGCAAAAGCCGTCGTTGACCTCTACATAACGGCCGGTGTCGCGTTCGGTGATGGATATCGCATCGGGGCTGGAGTGGAACGCCTTGGCGAACTTCTCTTCACTGGCCTTGAGTGCGGCTTCCGAGCGTTGCTGCTGGGTGATATCGCGCAGCGTAGTGACGATGCACGGCTGGTCGCTGACCTTGATCAAGCGGCTGGAAATCATGCAGGTCAGGCTTTGGCCGTCCTTGTGATGCACCACGATCGCCACATTGCTCAGGGCCTGTTCGCGTATCACCTGCTCGATGCGCTGCAGGCGCTTGCTGGAGTCGTCCCACAGGCCGATTTGTTCGGCGCTTTTGTCCAGCACTTCGGCGGCTGTAAAGCCAAACGTCTGGGTAAACGCCGGGTTGATCTCGATAAACGCGCCGCTCTCCAGGCAGGTGACGCAGATCGGGTCGGGGCTGGCCTGGAACAGGCTGGCGAACTTTTCTTCCGAGGCGGTCAGCCGTTGCTCGCGCTCGACCTGGTCGGTGATGTCCAGCAAGGTGCCGGCCATGCGCAGGGGCTTGCCCGACTCATCGCGATACAGGCGTGCGCGGCTCTCCAGGTAGCGCGGGCTGCCGTCTTCCATTTGCACGCGATAGGTCAGCTGATAGTTGCCCTCCGGGCCTTCGCGCAAGCTGCGGTACGCATGGCGCATGCCCTCGCGGTCCTCATCGGACATGCCTTCAAAAAATGCCTCGAAAGACTCATGGAACGGCGCTGGCTCCAGCCCATGCAGCTGGGCGGCACGCGCTGAGCCGTAAAGCATGCCGCTGGGGATGTGCCAATCCCAGGTGCCCAGTTGCGCGGAGTCCAGGGCCAGGTCCAGGCGCTCCTGGCTGTCCTTGAGTGCTTGCTCGGCGTTTTTACGTTCGGTGGTGTCCAGGAACGTGCTGATCAGGTACGCCTCGCCGTCCAGTTCGACCTTTTGCGCGCTGAGGGTGCCGTCATGGATCTGGCCGTTGCTGGCGCAGAACTGCACTTCCATGGTGATGGGTTCACCCTTGCGCTGCGTGGCTTTGACCAGCAGCGCACGCTGTTCCGGGTGGCGCCACAAGCCCAGTTCCAGGGTGGTGCGGCCGATGGCATCGGCCACTGGCCAACCGAACAGCATCTCGAAATACTGGTTGGCTTCGCTGATCAAGCCGTCAGCCTGGCGCGTCAGCAGTACCATGTTCGGGCACAGGTGGAACAGGGTGGCGAAGCGTTTTTCCGAATGGCTGAGGGCGTGTTCACGGTCGCGTTGGTGAGTGATCTCGCGGATCACCCCGATCATGCGCCGCCGCCCGGCCTTGTCGGGAACCAGGCTGCCGCTGATTTCCAGCCAGTGCTGGCTGCCATCCGGCCATTGGATGCGGTGATGCATGGCGCGGTCGAGCGGCTCTCCGGCGAGCACCGCATGAAAGCCGCGCACCACCCGCGCACTGTCTTGCGGGGCCAGCAGGTCGAGGTAGTCGAGGTCCTTGGGCAGAGGCTGGCGCGGGTCAAAGCCGAATAACGCCTGGGTACCCCGCGACCAGCTGATTCTTCCCGTGTCGATTTCCCAGGACCAGGCACCCAGCCGCGCGGCATTGAGGGCCGTCAGCAGTTGCGGGGCGCTGTCCCAGCTCTGTTCCGCCGCTTGGGGGTCCAGGGCATAGATGCGGGGCAGGGGTGGAACCGGGTCAACGGGGTTGCGCATTATCAAAGGGCCTTGGCTCATTGAGAAAATCGCGCGGTTTGACCTAAACCCCTGGCCCACACAGTGTCATGCCGGTAACCCTGGCAGATCGACCTGTGCATCCAACAGGCTCATGAAAGCCCGCGCAGCGTTCGACAGCGTCCTTTCGGTGTGCACGATATAGCCTAGCTGGCGACTGAGCTGTATGCCCGGCAAAGCGATACTTGCCACCTGATCGTCGAGCATGGTGCGCGGTAGCACGCTCCAGGCCAGGCCGATGGAGACCATCATCTTGATGGTTTCCAGGTAGTTAGTGCTCATCGCGATATTGGGCGTGAGGCCCTGGGCCTCGAACAGGCGGCTGACAATATGGTGGGTAAAGGTGTTGCCGCCGGGAAACACCGCCGGATGCCCGGCGATATCGGCCAGGCTGACGGAGCCGTTGCTGATCAGGCTGTGTTCTGGCGCCACTACAAAATCCAGGGGGTCGTCCCACACGCGGGTAGCGCGTACCAGGTTGTGGGGCTCTGGCGCCAGGGTGATCACCGCGACTTCCGCACGGCCGTGGAGGATTTCTTCGTAGGCCACTTCTGAATCCAGAAACTGAATATCCAGCGCCACATTCGGATATTGCCGCGTGAAAGTGCGAAGGACTGGTGGCAGGCGGTGCAGGCCGATATGGTGGCTGGTGGCCAGGGTCAGGCGCCCGCTGACCTCGCCGGTGAGGTTGGTGAGGGCGCGGCGGGTGTCGTCCAGCACGTTGAGGATTTGATAGGCGCGGGGCAGCAAGGCCCGTCCGGCCTCGGTCAAACCGACTTCGCGGCCCAGGCGGTCGAACAACCGTACCTTCAATTGTTGCTCCAGGCCGGCGATGCGCTTGCTGATGGCCGGCTGGGTCAGGTGCAAGCGTTCGCCGGCACCGGAGAAGCTGCCGGTCTCGGCGATGGCGATAAAGGCGTTGAGGTTGGCCAGGTCCATGGTGCTATTCCAGTTGGTAATCCAAAGCATAAAAAATATGAATTTGAGTTATTTAATGTAGCGCCATACCATCAGCCTCACAAGCCAAAGGGTTATTGAAAAGCCCGGCGTATAGAAGCACCGCTGATGAGGACCGACTGATGGCCGGCAAAACGCTTTACGACAAGCTTTGGGATTCCCATGAAGTGAAACGTCGCGATGATGGATCGTCGCTGATCTATATCGACCGTCACATCATCCATGAAGTGACCTCGCCCCAAGCGTTCGAAGGCCTGCGACTGGCCGGGCGCAAGCCTTGGCGCGTCGACTCCATCATCGCCACGCCGGACCACAACGTGCCCACCACGCCTGAGCGCAAGGGCGGTATCGAAGCCATTGCCGACCAGGTCTCGCGTTTGCAGGTGCAGACCCTCGACGACTATTGCGACGAATACGGCATCACCGAATTCAAGATGAATGACGTGCGCCAAGGCATCGTCCACGTCATTGGCCCGGAGCAGGGCGCCACCTTGCCGGGCATGACCGTGGTCTGCGGTGACTCCCATACCTCCACCCATGGTGCGTTCGGCGCTCTGGCCCATGGCATCGGCACTTCCGAGGTGGAACATGTGTTCGCCACCCAGTGTCTGGTGGCCAAGAAAATGAAGAACATGCTGGTGCGTGTCGAAGGCCAATTGCCGTTTGGCGTGACCGCCAAAGACATCGTGCTCGCCGTGATCGGCAAGATCGGCACCGCCGGCGGTAACGGCCATGCCATCGAGTTCGCCGGCAGCGCGATTCGCGACCTGTCCATCGAAGGCCGCATGACTATCTGCAACATGTCCATCGAAGCCGGTGCCCGCGTGGGCATGGTGGCGGCGGACGAAAAGACCGTCGAATACGTCAAGGGTCGCCCGTTCGCGCCGCAAGGCGCCGATTGGGACGCCGCTGTCGAAGCCTGGAAAGACCTGGTCTCCGACGCCGACGCGGTGTTCGACACCGTGGTCGAACTCGACGCTGCGCAGATCAAGCCGCAAGTCAGCTGGGGCACTTCGCCGGAAATGGTCTTGGCCGTTGACCAGAACGTGCCGGACCCGGCCAAAGAGGCCGACCTGGTCAAGCGCGGCTCCATCGAGCGCGCCTTGAAATACATGGGGTTGACCGCTAATCAGGCGATCACTGATATCCAGTTGGACCGCGTATTTATCGGCTCCTGCACCAACTCGCGGATCGAAGACCTGCGCGCTGCGGCGGTGATCGCCAAGGGCCGCAAGGTGGCCTCGACCATCAAGCAAGCCATTGTGGTACCAGGTTCCGGGCTGGTTAAAGCCCAGGCGGAAGCCGAAGGCCTGGACAAGATCTTCCTCGAAGCCGGTTTTGAATGGCGTGAGCCGGGCTGCTCGATGTGCCTGGCGATGAACCCGGACCGCCTGGAGTCGGGCGAGCATTGCGCCTCGACCTCCAACCGTAACTTCGAAGGGCGCCAAGGCGCGGGTGGGCGTACTCACCTGGTGAGCCCGGCCATGGCCGCCGCTGCTGCCGTCAACGGTCGTTTCATCGACGTTCGCGAATTGATCTGAGGAAAACCCGATGAGAGCTTTTACCCAACACACAGGCCTTGTAGCGCCGTTGGACCGTGCCAACGTAGACACCGACCAGATCATCCCCAAGCAATTCTTGAAGTCGATCAAGCGCACCGGTTTCGGCCCTAACTTGTTCGACGAGTGGCGCTACCTGGACGTGGGCTACGCCTACCAGGACAACTCCAAGCGCCCGCTGAACAAGGACTTTGTGCTCAACGCCGAGCGCTACCAGGGCGCCAGCGTGTTGCTGGCCCGGGAAAACTTCGGCTGCGGCTCCAGCCGCGAGCACGCGCCTTGGGCCCTGGAAGAGTACGGCTTTCGCAGCATCATCGCGCCGAGCTACGCCGATATCTTCTTCAACAACAGCTTCAAGAACGGCCTGTTGCCGATCATCTTGAGCGACGCTGAAGTGGACGAGTTGTTCCAGCAAGTGGAGGCCAATGTCGGCTACCAGTTGACGGTCGACCTGGCCGCACAAACCGTGACCCGCCCGGATGGCAAGGTGTACCACTTTGAAGTGGATGCCTTCCGTAAGCACTGCCTGATCAACGGCCTGGACGACATCGGCCTGACCTTGCAGGACGGCGATGCAATTGCTGCGTTTGAAACCCGGCACCGGGCGAGCCAGCCTTGGCTGTTTCGCGATGCCTGACGTTATGTAGGCCGCACTGGCCCCTTCGCGAGCAAGCCCGCTCCCACATTCGAACGAGTTTCTTCAGTTGAAATGCAATCAAATGTGGGAGCGGGCTTGCTCGCGAAGGCGGCAGTACAAGCAACACAACTCTCAAGGAAAGCCACCATGACCACCACCGCCCACACCCAAGTCGTGCAAAAACAATTCGGCGAGCAAGCCTCGGCCTACCTGAGCAGTGCCGTACACGCCCAGGGCACCGAATTCGCTGTGCTACAGGCCGAGCTGGCCGGGCAGGGCGCTGCGCGACTGCTGGACTTGGGCTGCGGTGCCGGTCATGTCAGCTTCCACGTGGCGCCTCTGGTCAAAGAGGTGGTGGCCTACGACCTGTCCCAGCCTATGCTCGACGTGGTGGCCGCTGCCGCCAAAGACCGCAACCTGACCAACATCCGCACCGTGCACGGCGCCGCTGAGCGCCTGCCCTTCGCTGACGGTGAATTCGACTTCGTATTCAGCCGTTATTCGGCCCATCACTGGAGCGACCTCGGCCTGGCCCTGCGTGAAGTGCGCCGGGTGCTCAAGCCGGGCGGCGTGGCGGCATTTGTGGATGTCTTGTCACCGGGCAGCCCACTGTTGGACACTTACCTGCAAACCGTCGAAGTGCTGCGCGACACCAGCCACGTGCGTGATTACTCCGGCGCCGAGTGGATGCGCCAATTAAGTGAGGCCGGCCTGCACGTACGCAACAGCAGCCGCCAGCGCTTGCGCCTGGAATACACCTCGTGGGTCGAGCGCATGCGCACGCCAGAGGTACTGCGGGCAGCAATCCTTGAGCTGCAAAAGGCGATGGGCCAGGAAGTACGCGATTATTACGAAATTCAAGCCGACGGCACCTTCAGCACCGATGTGCTGGTGGTCTTCGCCGAACGCTGATTGATTTTTCCCGACCTGCCCACGGGCGGGTCGCTTGATGAAATGAGGAACGCATGAGCAAGCAGATTCTGATTCTCCCTGGCGACGGTATTGGTCCGGAAATCATGGCCGAAGCGGTCAAGGTCCTTGAGCTTGCCAACAGCAAGTACAGCCTGGGCTTCGAGCTGAGCCACGACGTGATCGGCGGCGCGGCCATCGACAAGCACGGCGTGCCCTTGGCCGACGAGACCCTGGACCGTGCCCGGGCTGCCGATGCCGTGCTGCTCGGCGCCGTGGGTGGGCCGAAATGGGACAAGATCGAGCGTGACATCCGCCCTGAGCGCGGCTTGCTGAAAATTCGTGCGCAACTGGGCCTGTTCGGTAACCTGCGCCCGGCCATCCTCTACCCGCAACTGGCTGACGCGTCGAGCCTCAAGCCGGAAGTGGTAGCGGGCCTGGATATCCTCATCGTGCGTGAGCTGACCGGCGGTATTTACTTCGGCTCGCCACGGGGCGTGCGCGAGTTGGAAAATGGTGAGCGTCAGGCCTATGACACACTGCCATACAGCGAGAGCGAAATCCGCCGTATCGCCCGTGTCGGTTTCGACATGGCGCGCGTGCGCGGCAAAAAAGTCTGCTCGGTGGACAAGGCCAATGTGCTGGCTTCCAGCCAACTGTGGCGTGAAATTGTCGAAGAAGTCGCCAAGGATTATCCGGACGTCGAACTGAGCCACATGTACGTCGACAACGCCGCCATGCAACTGGTGCGCGCACCCAAGCAGTTCGACGTGATTGTCACCGACAACCTGTTCGGCGACATCCTGTCCGACCAGGCGTCGATGCTCACCGGTTCCATCGGCATGCTGCCGTCGGCGTCCCTGGACACCAACAACAAAGGTATGTACGAGCCGTGCCACGGTTCGGCGCCAGACATCGCGGGGCAGGGCATTGCCAACCCGCTGGCGACGATTTTGTCGGTGTCGATGATGCTGCGCTACAGCTTCAACCTGGGCGATGCGGCGGACGCAATCGAGAAGGCCGTCAGCCTGGTGCTGGATCAGGGCTTGCGCACCGGCGATATCTGGTCCCAGGGTTGCACCAAGGTCGGGACGCAAGAAATGGGCGACGCAGTAGTCGCCGCGCTGCGGAATCTGTAATCTCTCGGGCCCGCTTGCAGTTGTTGCTGCAAGGCGGCCCACTTTTTAACAAGGTGTAGTTGCGATGAAACGTGTAGGTCTGATCGGTTGGCGCGGTATGGTCGGTTCCGTGCTCATGCAGCGGATGCTGGAAGAGCAGGATTTCGATCTTATTGAGCCGGTGTTTTTCACCACTTCGAACGTAGGTGGCCAAGGGCCGTCCGTGGGCAAGGATATTGCCCCGCTCAAGGATGCCTACAGCATTGAAGAGTTGAAGAGCCTCGACGTGATCCTGACCTGCCAGGGTGGCGACTACACCAGCGAAGTCTTCCCCAAGCTGCGCGAAGCCGGCTGGCAGGGTTACTGGATCGACGCCGCCTCGAGCCTGCGCATGCAGGACGACGCAGTGATCATCCTCGACCCGGTCAACCGCAAGGTCATCGACCAGCAACTGGACGCCGGCACCAAGAACTACGTAGGCGGCAACTGCACCGTCAGCCTGATGCTGATGGGCCTGGGCGGCCTGTTCGAAGCGGGCCTGGTGGAGTGGATGAGCGCCATGACCTATCAGGCGGCCTCCGGCGCCGGCGCGCAGAACATGCGCGAGCTGATCAAGCAGATGGGCGCGACCCACGCCGCTGTCGCCGATCAACTGGCTGACCCGGCCAGCGCGATCCTCGACATCGACCGCCGTGTGGCCGAGGCCATGCGCAGCGACGCTTACCCGACCGAGAACTTTGGCGTGCCATTGGCCGGTAGCTTGATCCCGTGGATCGACAAGGAACTGCCTAACGGCCAGAGCCGCGAAGAGTGGAAGGCCCAGGCCGAAACCAACAAGATCCTGGGTCGCTTCAAGAACCCGATCCCGGTGGATGGTATCTGCGTGCGCATTGGCGCCATGCGTTGCCACAGCCAGGCGCTGACTATCAAGCTGAACAAAGACGTGCCGATCGCCGATATCGAAGGGCTGATCAGCCAGCACAACCCTTGGGTCAAGCTGGTGCCGAACAACCGTGATATCAGCATGCAGGAGCTGAGCCCGACCAAGGTCACCGGCACCCTGAATGTACCGGTGGGCCGTCTGCGCAAGCTGAACATGGGCAGCCAGTTCCTCGGCGCGTTCACCGTCGGCGACCAACTGCTGTGGGGCGCGGCTGAGCCGTTGCGTCGCATGTTGCGGATTTTGCTGGAGCGTTGATCGCTTGAGGCAATAACAGAAACCCGCGTTCTGGTGACAGGCGCGGGTTTTTTTGTTGCCTTTGTGATCGTTCCCACGCTCTGCGTGGGAACGCAGCTCTGGACGCTCTGCGTCGGCTTTAGATGCGTGACGCGGAGCGTCACAGGAGGCGTTCCCACGCAGAGCGTGGGAACGATCTGGGGAGCTGTAATTGCCTCACCCTCTACCACCCGGTAAAGTGCCGCTCCCCCGTAATGCCCGAGGCAATCCCATGACCCAGACCTTTGAAATCGCCGTGATCGGCGCCACCGGTACCGTTGGCGAAACCCTGGTGCAGATCCTCGAAGAGCTGGAGTTCCCGGTGGGCACCTTGTACCTGCTGGCGGGCAGCAACTCGGCGGGGGCTTCGGTGCCGTTTCGGGGCAAGAACGTGCGGGTCAAAGAGGTCGACACGTTTGACTTCAGCAAGGTGCAGTTGGCGTTCTTCGCCGCAGGCCCGGCGGTGACCCTGAGCTTCGCCCCGCGTGCCACCGCCGCTGGCTGCGCGGTGATCGACTTGTCTGGCGCATTGCCCGCCGAGCAGGCGCCGCAAGTGGTACCCCAGGCCAACGCCCATGTGCTGAAAGCGTTGAAGAAACCTTTTCAGCTCGGCAGTCCGAGCCCCTGTGCCACCTACCTCGCGGTGGTGCTGGCGCCGTTGCGGAGTGTGGTGGACATCCAGCGCGTCAGCGTCACCGCCAACCTGGCGATTTCTGCCCAGGGCCGCGAGGCCGTCAGCGAGTTGGCGCGCCAGACCGCCGAACTGTTGAACGTGCGCCCCTTGGAGCCGGCGTTCTTCGATCGGCAAGTGGCGTTCAACCTGCTGGCGCAAGTCGGCACGCCGGATGCCCAAGGTCATACCGCCCTGGAGAAACGTCTCGTACACGAACTGCGTGCCGTGCTGGAAACACCTTTACTAAAGATTTCCGCCACCTGCGTTCAAGCCCCGGTGTTTTTCGGCGATAGCCTGACTGTGTCGCTGCAACTGGCCGCGCCGGTCGACCTGGCCGCAGTGAACCGCGCCCTCGAGGCTGCGCCGGGCATCGAGCTGGTCGAGGAGGGCGATTACCCCACGGCCGTAGGCGATGCCGTTGGCCAAGACGTAGTGTACGTAGGGCGAGTTCGCGCGGGTATCGACGACCCGGCGGAACTAAATCTTTGGCTGACGTCAGATAACGTACGCAAAGGCTCGGCCCTGAACGCCGTGGAGCTGGCGCAGTTGTTGATAAAAGGCCTTGTGTAAAAGATACTTGGCGGCAATTTGTAGATTGATTCTAACCAGGCGCTATGCTTGGTCCCAAGTGAAACACAAGCGCGTCGGTGACCTATCGGCTCGCCATGCCTAATGGCAGCGGTTACCAACCTTCTCGCAGGGCGGGAAGCGTTCAAACAAAGGATGAGGCTATGGTTCAAGTTCGCAAACTGGTGTTAGCAATAGCGGCCGCCTCGGCGCTGTCCTCCGGTATGGCGCAGGCGCTGCAACTTGGGGAGATGACCCTCAAGTCGAAGTTGAACCAGCCGCTGTCGGTGGAAATCGAATTGCGCGATGTGGGCGGGCTCACGGCGTCCGAGATCACGCCCAGCCTGGCGTCGGCCCAGGCCTTCGTGGACGCGGGTGTCGATCGCCAGGCATTCCTCGATGACCTGACGTTCACCCCGGTGATCAACCCCGAAGGTCGCAGCGTGGTGCGCGTGACCTCCAGCAAGCCGCTGCCCGATTCCTATGTGCGCTTCCTCATGCAGGTGCAATGGCCCAATGGCCGTTTGATGCGTGACTACAGCGTGCTGCTCGACCCGGCCAAGTTCGACCAGCCGGCCCCGACGGCGAGTGCGCCGGCCAGCACCGCGCCGGCCAGTACTGCACCTGCCGCCAGCACGCCTGCCCAGCACACCACCACATCCCGCGACACCTTGTGGGAAATTGCCGCCAAGAACCGCAATGGCGCCTCGGTCCAGCAAACGATGCTGGCCATTCAGGCGCTTAACCCGGATGCCTTTCTTGACGGCAACATCAACCGCCTGAAAACCGGCCAGGTCCTGCGCCTGCCGGACGCTACGCAAAGCACCGCCCTGGCGCAGCCGCAAGCGATTGCCGAAGTGAGCGCGCAGAACGCCGCCTGGCGCCAGGGCCGCCGTGGCCCTCAGAGCCAAGTGGCCGGCAAGCCGCAGTTGGATGCGACCAAACGCACCCAGGCCGGCAATGCGCCGTCGAGCACCCAGGCCAAGGACAACTTGAGCCTGGTGTCGGCAGAGGCCGCCAAAAAAGGCGCGAAGGGCACCGTCGGTGACAGCCGCGCCCTGAGCGACAAGCTGGCGATGACCCAGGAAGAGCTCGACACCACGCGGCGCGACAACGAAGAACTGAAAAGCCGTGCCGCCGACTTGCAAAGCCAGTTGGACAAGCTGCAAAAGCTGATCCAACTGAAGAATGACCAGTTGGCTCGTTTGCAGGCGCAAACGGGTGAGCCACAGACCGCCGCGATGCCCGTGCAGTTACCGGGTGAACCTGCAGCCGAGCCTGCGGCTCCCGCTGCAACACCCGCGCCAGCGCCTGAGCCGGTTAAGCCAGCTGCCGCGCCGGCCAGCACTGAAGGCAAGTTCAACGACCTGCTGACCAACCCGATTGTGCTCGGCATCCTTGGTGGTGCGGCCCTGCTGGTGGTGCTGTTGCTTCTGCTGCTGTGGGCGCGCCATCGCAATGCTCGCCGTGAAGAAGAGAAGCATCTGCGCATGGCGCGGGCGTTGGCCGAAGAGCCTGGGTTCGTTTCCAATATCGATCAAGACCTGCCGCCTGACAGCTTCGAGGGCCTTGAAGTGCCGCCGCCGAGCGTCAAGCTCGACACCGCAACGCCGCCAGCACCTGCGCCTGCACCGGTGGTTGAGACGGTTGTGGCACCGACGGTCGCCTCCGTGCTGGCGCCGTTGGCGGTTGCCGTGGCTCAGGAAAACTCCAGCGACGCCCTGGCCCAGGCCCAATCCCATATTGATCGTGGCCACCTGAACCAGGCGGCGGATGTGCTTGAACAAGCCATCAAGCGCGAGCCCAAGCGCAGCGACCTGCGTTTGAAGCTGATGGAAGTCTATGGTCTGCAGAACAACAAGGACGGGTTCGTCACCCAGGAGCGCCAGTTGGTGGCCAACGGTGAGAACCATGCCCAGGTCGAGCAGCTCAAGGCGCGCTTCCCGGCCATGGCCGTGTTGGCGGCGGGTGTCAGTGCCGCAGTGGCCGCCGCAGCCCTGGATGCGCAGTACGTCAAGGACCTGCTCGACGACAAGCCGGCCCCGCAGGCAGATACCTTCGACACCGATTTCGACCTGAGCCTGGATGACCTGGAAGCCGCCTCACCGGCCGAGATCGCGCAAGACCAGCAAACCTTTGAATCGCTGCTCAAACAACAGACCGAGCCCAAGGCCGATGCGCCGGACCTGTCGGACTTTGACCTGGATCTGCAGTTGGACCCGCCCGCGTCGCAATCTGATGACGACTTCCTGTCGGGCCTGGAAGGGCAGATCAAGGATGTGCCGCCGGTAGAGCCGCCGACCCTGACGCCGGCCGCGCTGGACGAATTCGATCTGCCGGAAGATTTTGACCTGTCGCTGGCGGACGAGCCGAGCGCGCCTGCGGCCAAGCCCGATGCCTTCGCTTCGGAGCTGGACGACGTCAACGCTGAGCTGGATCGCTTGTCCCAGAGCCTGGAACATCCGCCGATCGAGCCTTCCTTCACGGCTGAAGATGCCGCGCTGGGTGCTGAGGATGAGCCGGATTTCGACTTCCTCTCGGGCACCAATGAAGTGGCCACCAAGCTTGACCTGGCCCAGGCCTACATCGACATGGGCGATCCTGACGGCGCGCGTGACATCCTGTCCGAAGTGCTGACCGAAGGCGACGAGGGTCAGCGTAGCGAAGCCAAGGAAATGCTCGGCCGAATCTAACGGCCGACGCAGAAAATGTGGGAGCGGGCTTGTTGTGGCGAGGGAGCTTGCTCCCGCTGGGGTGCGCAGCGCCCCTGAAAAGCCGGCTCCAGCTGCGCTGTCGGACGGGAGCAAGCTCCCTCGCCACAAAAACCCCAGATTAAAGCCCCCTCTCATGCACCCTGACGCCCTATAATGCCCGCCTTTGCGCAACTCATCAGGCTCACAGTTCTTGGCAAATATAGATAACGCGGCTGCCGAAATGGCGGCCGCAGGCTTTTACCGCATCGCCCTGGGCGTGGAATACAAAGGCTCGCGCTATCGCGGCTGGCAGCGTCAGGCCTCCGGGGTGCTGACGGTGCAGGAAACCCTGGAAAACGCCCTGTCCAAAGTCGCCAACTCGCCGGTGTCGCTGATGTGCGCCGGGCGTACCGACGCTGGTGTACACGCGTGTGGCCAAGTGGTGCACTTCGACACCCAGGCCGAGCGTTCGATGAAGGCGTGGGTGATGGGGGCTAATATCAATTTGCCCCATGACGTCAGTGTCAGCTGGGCCAAGGTCATGCCGGCGCATTTCCACGCGCGTTTCAAGGCCATCGCCCGGCGTTACCGCTACGTGATCTACAACGATCAGATCCGCCCGGCGCACCTCAATGAAGAAATCACCTGGAACCACCGCCCGCTGGATGCCGAGCGTATGGCCGAAGCCGCGCAGCATCTGGTGGGGGTGCATGACTTCAGCGCCTTCCGTGCCGGCCAGTGCCAGGCCAAGTCGCCGATCAAGGAAGTCCACCACCTGCGGGTGACGCGCCACGGCAAGATGATTGTGTTGGATATCCGTGCCGGGGCCTTCCTGCATCATATGGTGCGCAATATCGCTGGGGTGCTGATGACCATCGGCACCGGTGAGCGCCCGGTGGAGTGGGCCAAGGAAGTGCTGGAAAGCCGCATCCGCCGCACGGGCGGGGTCACGGCACATCCGTTCGGTCTTTACCTGGTGGATGTGGAGTACCGCGATGAGTTCGAACTGCCGGAACGCTTTATCGGGCCGCACTTCCTCACCGGTTTCAGCGAACTTGGCGGCTGACGCCCGGAAAAGCTTTTGTTACCATCCGGGACTTTCTCGGTCCAACCCTGAGGTTCCTACGACATGTCAGCCGTTCGCAGCAAAATTTGCGGGATTACCCGCATAGAAGACGCGCTGGCGGCAGTCGAAGCGGGGGCGGATGCCATTGGCCTGGTGTTTTATGCCAAGAGCCCACGGGCGGTGAATGTGCTGCAGGCGCGGGCGATTATCGCTGCGTTGCCGCCCTTCGTGACCACCGTAGGGTTGTTCGTCAACGCCAGCCGCTGTGAGCTCAACGAAACCCTGGATGCGGTGCCGCTGGATATGCTGCAGTTTCACGGCGACGAGTCGCCTGAGGAATGCGAAAGCTATCAGCGCCCGTACATCAAGGCGTTGCGGGTCAAGGCCGGGGACGATATTGCCGCAGCCTGCGCCGCCTATACCGGCGCTCGCGGGATTCTGCTGGACACCTACGTCGAAGGTGTACCCGGTGGTACGGGCGAGGCGTTCGACTGGTCGCTGATTCCCGAGGGTTTGAGCAAGCCGGTTATTCTCGCGGGTGGGCTCACCCCGGGGAATGTCCAGGCGGCCATCGAGCAGGTCCGGCCGTATGCCGTGGACGTCAGCGGTGGGGTGGAGCAGGGCAAGGGGATCAAGGACCCGAGCAAGATTCGCGCGTTCATGCAGGCCGTGCGCAACAGCAGGGGTGGGATGTGACGGCTGGCAGTCTGCCGCCGTCCATAACTACCACTGTGTAAAACAGCCCGGCGCCGCCTGTGGGTGGCCCGGAAACGAAGTGGCAACCCTGCGCTGGCAGGTTGTCTGGAAGGCTGAGGATACGGGCGGGAAATGGCAGGTCCAACGTCTGACCCCGTCCCGCCTGTGTCATCGCCACATATGAATTTAGCTCAAGGGCATACGCGGGGCTGTGTTCAAGCCACCGGTACTGGAGAAAAGAAAGCATGAGCAACTGGTTAGTAGACAAACTGATCCCTTCGATCATGCGTTCCGAGGTGAAGAAAAGCTCGGTTCCTGAAGGTCTGTGGCACAAATGCCCATCCTGCGACGCGGTGCTGTATCGCCCGGAGCTGGAAAAGACCCTGGACGTTTGCCCCAAGTGCAACCACCACATGCGTATTGGCGCACGCGCCCGTATCGACATCTTCCTGGATGCCGACGGCCGTAATGAGCTGGGCGCCGACCTGGAGCCGGTTGACCGTCTCAAGTTCCGCGACAGCAAGAAGTACAAGGACCGTCTGGTCGGCGCGCAGAAGCAGACTGGCGAGAAAGACGCGCTGATTTCGGTCAGCGGCAAGCTGCTGGGCATGCCAGTGGTGGTCTCGGCCTTCGAATTCTCCTTCATGGGCGGTTCCATGGGCGCCATCGTCGGTGAGCGCTTTGTTCGCGCTGCCAACTATGCCCTGGAAAACCGTTGCCCGATGATCTGCTTCGCCGCCTCCGGTGGTGCGCGTATGCAGGAAGCCCTGATTTCCCTGATGCAAATGGCCAAGACCTCGGCGGTACTGGCGCGTCTGCGTGAAGAAGGCATCCCGTTTATCTCCGTACTGACCGACCCGGTCTACGGCGGCGTATCCGCCAGCCTGGCAATGTTGGGCGATGTGATCGTTGGCGAGCCAAAAGCGCTGATCGGCTTTGCTGGCCCACGTGTGATCGAGCAGACCGTGCGGGAAAAACTGCCGGAAGGCTTCCAGCGCAGCGAGTTCCTGCTGGAGCACGGTGCGATCGACCTGATCATCCCGCGTGGCGAACTGCGCCCGCGCCTGGGCAGCTTGCTTGCGCAAATGATGGGCCTGCCGACGCCTGTGTACATTGCGCCTAAGGTCGAGCCGATCGTCGTGCCGCCGGTGCCTGCAAACCTATGACCCAACGAACCCTGGGCGAATGGCTCGCCTACCTTGAGCAGTTGCATCCGTCCGCCATCGACATGGGCCTGGAGCGCTCGCAACAGGTAGCGGCCCGCCTCGGGTTGGGCCGGCCGGCACCGCGTGTGATCACGGTCACCGGCACCAACGGCAAAGGCTCCACCTGTGCCTTTGTCGCCGCGCTGTTGCAGGCCCAGGGCCTCAAAGTCGGCGTGTACAGCTCGCCGCACCTGCTGCGCTACAACGAGCGGGTGCAACTCAATGGCGTAGAAGCCACTGATGCCCAGCTGTGCGAAGCCTTTGCTGCGCTGGAGGCCGGGCGTGGCGACACTTCCCTGACCTATTTCGAGATGGGCACCCTGGCGGCGTTCTGGCTGTTCGAGCGTGCGCAACTGGATGTGGTCGTGCTGGAAGTCGGCCTCGGCGGGCGCCTGGATACGGTCAACGTGGTGGATGCCGACCTGGCCCTGGTGACCAGCATTGGTGTCGATCACGCTGACTACCTGGGCAATACCCGCGAATCGGTGTCTTTTGAAAAGGCCGGGATCTTCCGCCAGGGCCGTCCGGCGCTGTGCGGTGACCTGGACCCGCCGCAACCCTTGCTCGACAAGGCGCGTGAACTCGATTGCCCGTTCTACCTGCGCGGTCGCGAATTCACTCTGGACATCGGCGAGACCCATTGGCAATGGCGTGGGCAGGATGCACGTGGCCAACGGGTCGAGCTGCTTGATTTACCGTTGCTGAACCTGCCGATGGAAAACGCCGCGCTCGCGCTGCAAGCCTATCTGTTGCTGGGCCTGCCGTGGGATGCCGCGCAGATTGCCGCGACCTTGCTGGCAACCAAAGTGGTGGGCCGCCTGGATCGCCGAACCTTCGACTGGCAAGGCAAGCGCCTGAGCCTGATGTTGGACGTAGGCCATAACCCCCATGCTGCGCAGTACCTGGCGCAGCGTCTGGCGCGTAGCCCGCTGGCGGGGAATCGCCTGGCGGTGTTCGGGTTATTGGTCGACAAGGACCTGGACGGCGTGGTTGCGCCACTGCTGGCCAACGTCCAGTCGTGGGCCGTTGCGCCGCTGGATACGCCGCGCAGCCGTCCTGCGGTTGAGTTGGAAACGGCCTTGCAGAACCTTGGCGCGCCGGTGACGTCGTATGCAAGCGTCACTGCCGCCCTGGAGGCGCAGTGCGCAGTAGCGACGGCCGAGGACGAAATCCTGTTGTTCGGATCATTTTATTGTGTTGCCGAGGCGCTTGAATGGCTGGCCCGGCGCTCCACGGAGGAAGCTGCACATGGCATTACTGGATAGCGCATACAAGCAGCGAATGGTCGGGGCCCTGGTGCTGGTGGCGTTGGCGGTAATCTTTCTGCCGATGTTGTTTTCCCGCCAGGACGAACAGCGCCAGGTGGTGGTTGAAGCCCCCGCCGCGCCCCAGGCACCTGTGGTGCCGCAGGTTCAGGTCGAGCCGGTGGTGGTGCCTGAGCCCCAGGCGTTGCCGCAAGAGCCTGTGCCCACCGATGAGGAGGTTGCCGCGCAAGAGGCGCCTTCGATGCCGGTGCAGCCAAGTGTCCCGGTGGTCAAGCCGGCGCCAGCACCGGCCGTTGCTGCCAAGCCGGCCGCACCGGCACCAGCGCCCAAACCGGTAGCGCCGCAGCCTGCGGCACCGGGCAAGCCGGATGTGGGCCAGAGCCGCATCGACCCTAATGGCCTGCCGATCAGTTGGTCGATCCAACTGGCCAGCCTGGCCAATCGCGAAAGTGCCGACGCCTTGCAGAAAAAGCTGCGTGCCCAAGGCTATAACGCTTATATCCGCAGCGCCGACGGCAAGAACCGTGTGTTTGTCGGGCCGCTGATCGAGCGTGCCGAGGCAGATCGCCTGCGCGACTTGTTGGGTCGCCAGCAGAACCTCAACGGTTTTGTGGTGCGTTTCCAGCCCGAGCGCGGCTGAACCACTGCCGGCTTTGGCTGCAATACGGCCTGAATGTGGGAGCTGGCCTGCCTGCGATCCAGTCAACTCGGTGATTCAGGTACACCGAGTCGATACCTTCGCAGGCAAGCCAGCTCCCACAGTCGACCGCGCCCGGCACACACTCCACGATGCGAAGCGAGCCGCTCTTGATCTTGACCTGCTTTTGATCTTAGGCGCCCCGTTAAACCACGCTGGCCGGAATTCGACAGGGATTTGGGGGGTAAACCGGCAGGGATGCCGGTTTAGCCGCCCCGCGCCATGGATGGCGCGTGGCGGCGACCCCCCAAATCACTGGCGGATTACGGGCACACCGAGCCTAAGCGAGGTGCCGAGTGGTGGGGCAAGAGCCCTTTTGGTTACTTTTGGGGCTCTTTTCCAAAAGTGACCCGCTGTCAGAGCGGAACCCTAAGTGGCCGTTACCGCAGCAATGGATATGTACACAATCCAACTGTGTTGACTGCTAGGCCGCCTTCGCGAGCAAGCCCGCTCCCACAGTTGGATCGTGGGGTGTCAGCTGTCGGTTCGTCACGGGCGGGAGCAAGCTCCCTCGCCACAGCTTCAGCCTCGGCCCTAAGCTATGTAGATACCGCTCCCACATTGGTTTGTGCCGGGGTTGAAATCCGATCGCCCCGTCACAATCTATTGATTTGCAAAGCACCCGCAATCACCGCTTACCGATAGCCCGGCGCTCTGCTAAAATGCGCCGCCTTATCCGTACGTAGGCTGCACTGTGCCATTTACCTGGGTTGATTGGGCGATCGTTGCAATCGTCGCCATCTCCGCTTTGATCAGTCTGAGCCGCGGCTTCGTAAAAGAAGCACTGTCGTTGCTGACCTGGATCATCGCAGGAGTCGTAGCCTGGATGTTCGGTGGTTCACTGTCGGTCTACCTGGCCGGGTACATAGAGACACCTTCGGCTCGCGTCATCGCGGGCTGCGCCATCATGTTCATCGCCACGCTGCTGGTGGGGGCAATGGTCAATTATCTTATTGGCGAGTTGATACGTGTCACCGGCCTCTCCGGGACCGATCGATTTCTCGGCATGGCCTTCGGGGCTGCGCGTGGCGCGCTGCTGGTGGTCGTGGCGGTCGGGTTGTTGAGCCTGGGGCCGGTACAGCAGGATTCGTGGTGGCAGGAGTCGGTACTCGTGCCAAAATTTCTATTGGTTGCAGACTGGTCCAAGAACCTCATATTGGGGTGGAGCAGTCAGTGGCTGGCCAGCGGAATCAGCGTACCCGCTGATCTTCCGTTCAAGGAACATCTCTTGCCGGCCAAAACGCCTCAGTAAGTTGTGTTCAGTCAAGATTCATTAAGTAGGGGTTGCGTCGCATGTGTGGCATCGTCGGTATCGTCGGTAAGTCGAACGTCAATCAGGCGCTGTATGACGCGCTAACCGTCCTCCAGCACCGCGGCCAGGACGCTGCCGGTATTGTGACCAGCCACGACGGCCGGTTATTCCTGCGCAAGGACAATGGCCTGGTGCGTGACGTGTTCCATCAGCGTCACATGCAGCGCCTCGTCGGGCACATGGGCATTGGCCATGTGCGTTACCCGACCGCTGGTAGCTCGACCTCGGCCGAAGCTCAACCGTTCTACGTCAACTCGCCTTACGGCATTACCTTGGCGCACAACGGTAACCTGACCAACGTTGAACAACTGGCCAAGGAGATCTACGAATCTGACCTGCGCCACGTCAACACCAGCTCCGATTCGGAAGTGCTGCTCAACGTGTTCGCTCACGAGCTGGCCCAGCGCGGCAAGCTGCAGCCGACCGAAGAAGACGTGTTCGCTGCCGTGATCGACGTGCACAACCGTTGCGTCGGTGGTTATGCGGTGGTGGCGATGATCACCGGTTACGGCATCGTCGGTTTCCGCGACCCCCACGGCATTCGCCCGATCGTGTTCGGCCAGCGTCACACCGACGAAGGCGTCGAGTACATGATCGCTTCCGAAAGCGTGTCCCTGGACGTGCTGGGCTTCACCCTGATCCGCGACCTGGCGCCGGGCGAGGCTGTCTACATCACTGAAGACGGCAAGCTGCACACCCGTCAGTGCGCCGTAGCGCCGAAACTCACTCCATGCATCTTCGAACACGTCTACCTGGCGCGTCCGGATTCGATCATCGACGGCGTCTCGGTCTACAAGGCGCGCCTGCGCATGGGCGAGAAGCTGGCCGAGAAGATCCTGCGCGAGCGTCCCGAGCACGACATCGACGTGGTCATCCCGATCCCGGACACCAGCCGTACCGCTGCGCTGGAGCTGGCCAACCATCTGGGCGTCAAGTTCCGCGAAGGCTTCGTGAAGAACCGCTACATCGGCCGTACCTTCATCATGCCCGGCCAGGCGGCGCGCAAGAAGTCGGTACGCCAGAAGCTCAACGCCATTGAGCTTGAGTTCCGCGGCAAGAACGTGATGCTGGTGGATGACTCCATCGTGCGCGGCACCACCTGCAAGCAGATCATCCAGATGGCCCGCGAAGCCGGGGCGAAGAACGTGTACTTCTGTTCCGCCGCGCCTGCAGTGCGTTATCCGAACGTGTACGGTATCGACATGCCGAGCGCCCATGAGCTGATCGCCCATAACCGTTCGACCCAGGACGTGGCCGACCTGATCGGCGCCGACTGGCTGATCTACCAGGACCTGCCGGACCTGATCGAAGCGGTTGGCGGTGGCAAGATCAAGATCGAGCAGTTCGACTGCGCCGTGTTCGACGGCAAGTACGTGACTGGCGATGTGGACGAGGCCTACCTGAACAAGATCGAACAGGCGCGCAACGACTCGTCGAAGATCAAGACCCAGGCGGTCAGCGCGATCATCGATCTGTATAACAACTGAGTAAACACCGGCCCTGAGGGGCCGGTTTTGTATCTTAAATAAAGAATTGAATAAGGAGTCGCAGCATGAGTCAGGAATGGGATGCCGGTCGGTTGGACAGCGACCTCGACGGCGTAGCTTTCGATACCCTGGCTGTGCGCGCCGGCCAGCACCGTACCCCGGAAGGTGAGCACGGCGACCCGATGTTCTTCACTTCCAGCTACGTATTCCGTACTGCCGCCGACGCCGCTGCGCGCTTTGCCGGCGAAGTGCCGGGCAACGTGTATTCGCGCTACACCAACCCGACCGTGCGCGCGTTCGAAGAGCGCATTGCGGCCCTGGAAGGTGCCGAGCAGGCCGTGGCGACCGCCACCGGCATGGCGGCCATCCTGGCCGTGGTGATGAGCCTGTGCAGCGCCGGCGACCATGTGCTGGTATCGCGCAGCGTGTTTGGCTCGACCATCAGCCTGTTCGAGAAGTACTTCAAGCGTTTCGGTATTGAAGTGGACTACGTGCCCCTGGCGGACCTGTCCGGCTGGGAAGCGGCCATCAAGGCCAATACCAAGCTGTTGTTCGTCGAATCGCCGTCCAACCCGCTGGCTGAGCTGGTGGATATCGCCGCGCTGTCGGAAGTCGCGCATGCCAAGGGCGCGATGCTGGTGGTGGACAACTGCTTCTGCACCCCGGCCTTGCAGCAACCGCTGAAGCTGGGTGCGGACATCGTGGTGCACTCGGCAACCAAGTTCATCGACGGCCAGGGCCGTTGCATGGGCGGCGTGGTGGCCGGTCGCAGCGAGCAGATGAAGGAAGTGGTGGGCTTTTTGCGCACCGCCGGCCCGACCCTGAGCCCGTTCAACGCCTGGATCTTCCTCAAAGGCCTGGAAACCCTCAGCCTGCGCATGAAAGCCCATTGCGCCAACGCCCAGGCCCTGGCCGAGTGGCTGGAGCAGCAGGACGGTATCGAGAAGGTGCATTACGCCGGCCTCAAGAGCCACCCGCAACACGCCTTGGCTCAGCGCCAGCAGCGTGGTTTCGGTGCGGTGGTGAGCTTTGAAGTGAAGGGCGGCAAAGACGGCGCCTGGCGCTTTATCGACGCGACGCGCTTGATCTCCATCACCGCCAACCTGGGTGACAGCAAAACCACCATCACCCACCCGAGCACCACCTCCCACGGCCGCCTGGCGCCGCAGGAGCGGGAAGCGGCCGGCATCCGTGACAGCCTGATCCGCATTGCGGTGGGCCTGGAAGACGTTGCTGACTTGCAGGCAGACCTGGCCCGCGGGCTGGCGGCCTTGTGATCGAGTGGTCCATGGAGGCCGCGGGGGCCAGTAACGGGCGCGTGGCGTTGGTGACGGGCGCGGCGCGAGGCATTGGCCTCGGGATTGCCGCGTGGCTGATCAGTGAAGGCTGGCAGGTGGTGCTGACCGACCTGGACCGCGAGCGCGGTGCCAAGGTGTCCAAGGTGCTGGGCGACAATGCCTGGTTTATCACCATGGACGTGGCCGACGAGAAACAAGTGGCCCAGGGTGTTGCCGAGGTGCTGGGGCAGTTCGGGCGCCTGGATGCGTTGGTGTGCAATGCGGCGGTGGCCGACCCGCGCAACATCACCCTGGAAAGCCTCGACCTGGCGTACTGGAATCGGGTGCTGGCGGTCAACCTCAGTGGGCCGATGCTACTGGCCAAGCACTGCGCGCCTTACCTGCGTGCCCATGGCGGTGCCATCGTCAATCTGGCCTCGACCCGGGCGCGCCAATCCGAGCCCGACACCGAAGCCTATGCGGCCAGCAAAGGCGGGTTGTTGGCCCTGACCCACGCCCTGGCCATGAGCCTGGGGCCTGAAGTGCGAGTCAATGCGGTCAGCCCTGGCTGGATCGACGCGCGTGACCCGGCGGCGCGGCGTGCAGAGCCGCTCACCGACGCCGACCATGCCCAGCATCCGGCGGGCAGGGTGGGGACGGTGGAGGACGTGGCCGCGATGGTGGCCTGGTTGCTGTCACGCCAGGCCGGGTTCGTCACCGGGCAAGAGTTCGTGGTGGACGGTGGCATGAGCAAGAAGATGATTTACAGCGAGTAGAGCCGGTGGCCGTCTTGAAGTCATTTTGTCTTTTTCAGAAAAACTTCAAGCAGGCTATTGACTTAGGTCCGCTACCTGCGTAAATTTCGCGGCCTCAACGAAGCAAAGGGTGATTAGCTCAGCTGGGAGAGCATCTGCCTTACAAGCAGAGGGTCGGCGGTTCGATCCCGTCATCACCCACCACTTCTTGAGAGTTTTGCCTTAGGGCAAGACGCAACGTTAAAGGTTGCACCGACGCGCAGCGGTAGTTCAGTCGGTTAGAATACCGGCCTGTCACGCCGGGGGTCGCGGGTTCGAGTCCCGTCCGCTGCGCCATATTTTCCAGGTTCGACATGTCGGGCTTGAGATTGAACAGCCAAGGCTGATCGGTCAGATGTTTAAAGGTGGTTGAGGGTTCATGCTCAATCAGCCAAGCGATACGCAGCGGTAGTTCAGTCGGTTAGAATACCGGCCTGTCACGCCGGGGGTCGCGGGTTCGAGTCCCGTCCGCTGCGCCATATCTGCCTCAAGGCCCACTGAACGCCTTGAAGCACAAGGAAAGCCACTGGCTCACCTTGATCCGATAGCAAAGACCCTGGTCGAAAGACCGGGGTTTTTTGTGTCTGGGGTTTGGAAAAAACCTCATCTTCTTCGCTGCCACCAGTGCTCATTATCGGCAAACGGCCGACAGATCTTTTCGATTCTGTCGGCCGTTTTGCGTTCTTGTGTCAAAAAATTTCAATGTGGTTATTTGCCGCAGGCGCAGAAACCTTTAAAGTTAACCCTTCGGTCAACTTTGCGCTGTCATCATGGCCTTTTGATTCGTCGAGAAAGGCTTCTGCAAGTCTCCAGATTCGGTGTACTTAACCATAAGGGCGGATTTATAACCGCTCAGAGGATGATCTATGTCCAACCGTGAAATAACCCGGCGCTCGTTCCTCCAGGGCGGGCTGGTAGCGGGTGTGAGTGTCACGCTCACGCCGCTCAGCACCCAGGCGCTGGCTGCCTTGATGGAAAACAGCGTGACCGTGCCGTCTGAAAAGTGGCTCGGCCATAACGGCAAGGCGCGCCAGCGTAACGATGCCTTGTCGAAAGTCTGCGGCAGCAAGGTGTTTGCCCGCGACATTCGATCCAAGGACATGCCGGGCTGGCCCCAGCAGCAAGGCCACGCCATGTTGCTCAAAACCATCAAGGCCGACCACATCTATGCAGGCTACGACCTGTCGTGGCTTGGCGCCGAGCTGCAGCCGGACCGTATCGTCACCGCTGCCGACCTGGACAAGGACGGTATCGTCTTTCCGGAAGAACATGCGCCGGACCCGTTGCTGCCCGAGGGCAAAGTGCCGATGTTCATCGGTCACCCGGTGGCGATCCTGATCTGGAACGACTTCGAGCGTTTCCGTCAGGCCAAGAACAAGCTCAAGTTCAATGACAAGGCGATTCGTTACGGTGCCAAAGTGCCGTATTACGAAGGTGACCCCTACGGCAGCTTCCGTTATGTGCGCGTGGGTGGCGCGACCTCGGCCGATGAAGACGAATTCGCCAGCCTCAAGGATTCGATCCTGTTCCCGATGCTGAAAAACCGTCGCCCGGTGTGGAATTCCCAGCCGAACCTGCACGGCAACCTGACTGAGCGCGGGTTGTTCTACGCCGAGCGCATGAAGAGCCAGATCAGCACGCCGCCGGACAACTGGCTGGTGTTTGACGAGCGCTACAAAACCCCATCGATCGAACCGGCCGCCATGGAGCCGGACAACGGCAACGGTTGGTACGATCCGGCGACCAAGACCCTGCACTTTGTGGTGGCCACCCAGTGCCCATTGGAAGTGGCGACCGAGACCGCCAAGATGATCTCGCCGTCGCGCTTCGGCCTGGCCCATCTGAACATGCACCCGGGTTACACCGTGGGTTACGGTTCCAAAGACCACAATATTTTCGTCTACTACGCCGCCCTCGCTGCGTTGTATGGCGCTGGTGTGCCGGTGCGTCTGGCCAATGACCGTTACGAGCAATTCCAGAGCGGCATCAAGCGCCACCCGTTCGATATCCGCTATCAGTTGGCGGTCGACAAAAACGACCACAGCTTCAAAATCTTCCTCGCCGACATGAGCGTCGACGGCGGTGGCCGTATCAACTACAGCCCATCGGTGGCTGCGGTCGGCGCCACGGCGGCGCAGTCGATCTACTACATGCCGCAGAATGACCTGCAAGTGACCGCGTACCACTCCCGTGGCGTTGAAGCCGGTTCGATGCGTGGCTACGGCACCCTGCAAAGCATGGCGGCGACCGAAATGATGGTCGACGAAATCGCCGGTCGCCTCGGTGTGGATGCCATTGAATTGCGGCGCAAGAACGCACTGCGTTCGGGCATGAAGAACACCCAGGGCGCGATCCCTGCCGGTGCGTTGCGCCTGCACGAAATTCTCGACAAGGCCGCTGTGCATGAGGTATGGAAAAACCGCGACGCGATCAAGCAACAACGCGAAGCCGCAGACCCGGATAACTGGTATGGCGTTGGTTTCGCCATCTGCCAGAAAGACTTCGGCACCGGTTCCGAAGCGCCGATGGCCAGTGTCGAATTCAGCGCTGACGGTCGTATCAGCCTGCGTCATATCGGGATCGAAATCGGCACCGGCATGTCCACTTCGCAATCGCTGGTGGTCGCCGATTTTCTCGGCAGCCCGGCCCACGAAGTGAAGACTGGCGAAACAGAGTGGCAGGAAATGCAGCTGGTCACCGGCGGCAACCCTTACACCATGAGCCAGGCCGAGCAGGACAACCTGCTGCGCAACCCGCGTTGGGTGGGCAAGCTCGCGTCGGCGTCTTCGGCGACCAACTCGGCGTACTACTTCAGCCATGCCACCCGTGAAGCGGCGCGTGTGCTGTTCAACCACGGCCTGTGGCCAGCAGCGCTGGAGATCTGGCGCCAGGGCCCGTTCGGCGGCCAGGCCAACCCCTACGTGGTGCGCCGCGAAGACGCGCATTGGGTGGACGGCAAGCTCACCGCCAACGGTATGCAGCCGTTGAGCTTTGAAGAACTGGCCAAGCGCGCGCACGAGCGCGGCCTGGTCACCGCTGCCACGGTCCACGGGTTCAACCGCTGGAGCTGGGCCGAAGCCGAATACAGCATCGACGGCGTGCGCGAGCGCCTGCCGCTCGACGGTCTGGCGGTGAAGTACGGCGACGGCGCACCGAAAGCCAAGCAGGCGCTGATGAGCACGGCCGGTTTCCACCTGCTCGATCGCCAGAACATCAGCTATCCCGCCACCCAGTTGAACAACGCTGCGGTGACGTACTACAGCCCCGTCGCCACGTTGGTGGAGTTGAAGGTCAACAAGGGTTCGGCGCAGGTCGAAGTGCTCAATCACCATTCGTGGATCGAGTGCGGGCGGGTGCTGGTTGAAGAGTTGGTCAAGGGCCAGCTCGAAGGTGGTGTGGCCATGGGCATCGGTCACGCCTTGATGGAAGAAATGCCGCTGTACGAGGGCGGGCCGGGGGAGGGTGACTGGAACTTCAACCGCTACCGCCTGCCAATGGCGCGTCACGTTGCCGTGTGGAAACAGACCTCGGAGATTCTGCCGGCGCTGTCGCCAAGCGACCCGTCCAAAGGTATCGCTGAAGTGGTGATGATCCCGATTGTCGGGGCCATTGGTAATGCGGTGGCGCACGCCATCGGTAAACGTGTTCGCGACCTGCCAATCACGGCTGCCCGCATCAAGGAGGCCCTCAATGGCTAACCGTCCGCTTCAACTGACCCTCAATGGTCAATCCGTCGGCCCGGTGGACATCCCTGATGACCTGCCGATGATCGACTACCTGCACGAATACAAAAACCTCACTGGCTCGCGGCTGGGCTGCGGCCAAGGCATTTGCCACGCCTGCGTGGTGATCGTCGACAACCCGGACGGCACCAGCGAAGAAGTGCGCACCTGCATCACCGGCGCGCATTACTTTGAAGGCAAAAAAGTGCGCACTATCGAAGGCCACGCCAAGCGCGATGAGTCGGGCCAGGTCACTGAGCTCAACCCGATCCAGCAGCGCTTCGTGGATGAGTTCGCCTTTCAGTGCAGTTACTGCGCGCCGGGCTTCGTCAATGCGGCCACCGTGTTGGTGGAGAAACTGCAACGCCAGCCGACCGTGCACAGCAAGCTGGAACAAGTCATCGAGGACAGCCTCGGTCATCATGTCTGCCGTTGTACCGGGTACGTGCGTTATTACAACGCCACCCGCAACGTGCTGACCGATCTCGGCCTGGTCAAGGAGGGTTAAGCATGAAGCTTTTTCTGACCCGCCTGGCCTTGGCGGTCGGCCTGGCTGCGCCGGTATTGTTTGCCCACGCTGATGATCAAGCCAAGCGCGGCGAATACCTCGCCCGCGCCGCTGACTGCATGGCCTGCCACACGGCACCGGGCGGCGCGCCGTTTGCGGGCGGCCTGCCGATTGTCTCGCCGTTCGGCACCATCTACGGCACCAACATCACGCCAAGCAAAGAGCACGGCATCGGCTTGTACAACGATGACGAATTCTTCGCCGCGTTGACTGAAGGCAAGCGTCGCGACGGCGCGTACTTGTATCCGGCGATGCCCTACACCTCGTACCACCTGATGCCGCGTGAAGACTCGGACGCGATTCATGCGTACCTCAAGACCATCGAGCCGATCGAGCGCGCAGCGCCGGTGACGAGCCTGAGCTTTCCGTTCAACGTGCGCCTGGGCCTGATGGGCTGGAACGTGCTGTACGGCAAAGCGCTGAAATTGGAACCGGCCCAAGGCAAGAGCGAAGCCTGGAAGCGCGGCCAATACATGGTCGAAGTGCTCGGCCACTGCGGCGAATGCCACACGCCACGCGGCCTGCCCGGTGCGATGGAGCTGGACAAGCGCCTGACCGGCGGCATCCTCAATGGCTATCTGGCGCCCAGCCTGCTCGCCACGGACCTGGCCGCACGCGGCTGGAATGAGCAGGACCTGAGCACCTTCCTCAAGCACGGCATGAGCGCTCAAGGCACGATGTTCAACGAGATGTTCCCGGTGTTCCACAACAGCACCCAGGGCCTGAGCGATACGGATCTGGCTGCGATGGCGACCTTCCTGCTCGGCGATAAATCGCCGGCAGCCAAGGCGTTGGTCGAAGTGCCGGTGGACAAGCTTGGCCCGAGCGCCCAGCGCGGTCGTCAGGAATACTTGAACGTCTGTGCCGGTTGTCATGCGGCAGGTGGCGAAGGCAAGCCGCACATCGCGGTGGCGATGCGCGGCAACACCACGCTGCGTCTGGAAGACCCGCGCAACCTGGTGCGGGTGATCGAGGACGGGATCGGCGAGCAGAAGTTCTCCGGGTTCGAGCACATGCAACCGATGCCGGGCTTCGCTGGAAAACTCAGCTCGGAGCAACTCACCGACCTGGTCAATTACCTGCGCCAAGGCTGGGGCGGGCAATCGGCGGAGCTGGCGGTGAGCGACGTGCAGAAGCTGCAGGCTGAGGCGCCGTCCATCGAGCACAAGGCGCACTGACATGCAGCATCTGGATCTGCAAGTGGTGCGACGGGCGCTGGAGTGGTCGGTGGCCGGGCAGCGCATCTGGCTCTGTACGGTGCTGGCCACCTACGGCTCGGCGCCGCGTGCGCCGGGTTCGCTGCTGGCGGTGAACGTCGCTGGGCAGTGGATTGGCTCGTTGTCGGGTGGTTGCGTCGAGGAAGACTTTCTCGAGCGCGTCGCCGACGGTGCGTTTCTCGATGCGGTCAACGTGGTGCGCTATGGCGCAGGGGACGATCCGCGCTCGCGGGTCAGCCTGCCCTGTGGCGGCATTCTCGATGTCCTGGTTGAGAAGCTCGAGCCAGACTGCGAGGTGCAGGCGCACCTGCGTGAAGTGGAGTCGGCGCTGCTCGGGCAGCGCCGCTTGATTCGCGAGGTGGGCCTGGCCAGCGAGGCGCGCAGCCTGTTTGTTGACCGCAAGCAGGGCGCGCGCATCGAGCGTGACAGTGAGCGGGTGCGCATCCGTGTTGGTGCGGCTCAGCGTCTGTTGCTGGCCGGGTACTCCAGTGTGGCACAGGCATGTGCCGAGTTTGCGGTGGGCCTCGGTTTTGAGGTGATCCTCTGCGATCCGCGCGATGAAGTGCTGGAAGGTGTGGTGCTCAATGGCGTGGAGATTCGTCGCCAGTTGCCGTCGGTGTTTATTGCCGACGGCGGCTGTCACCGTGATACGGCGGTGGTGGCGCTGACCCATGACCCGCGTATCGACGATCTGGCGATGATGGAAGCGGTGCGTACCGACGCGTTCTACATTGGCGTGATGGGGTCGTTGCAGACCTCGCAGAAACGCTTTGAGCGACTGCGCCGTATCGGTGGGTTAGGGGAGGCTGAATTGGCGCGGATACACGCGCCCATCGGGCTTAACCTGGGCAGCAGGACGCCATCGGAAATTGCGCTGGCAGTATTGGCCGATATCGTACGGATTCGTAGCGGGATTGCCCGCGACCAGCTCTGAAGCGCAGCCCTGTAGGTGTAGGAGCGAGCTTGCTCGCGAAAAACTTCAACGATAACGCGTTTATTCTGAATGAATGCGGCGGCTGTGAGTTTTTCGCGAGCAAGCTCGCTCCTACAGTGGTTACATCCCGAATTTATCCCGCAACCCGTAGTACCAAGCCCCCAACGCCGCAAACGGCGTGCGCAACATCTGCCCACCTGGGAACGGGTAATGCGGTAAGCCCGCAAACGCATCAAAACGCTCAGCCTGACCCCGCAAGGCCTCCGCCAGCACTTTGCCCGCCAGGTGCGTGTAGGTCACGCCATGGCCGCTACAGCCTTGTGAGTAATAGATGTTGTCGCCCAGGCGACCGACCTGGGGTAAGCGCGACAGGGTCAGCAGGAAATTGCCGGTCCAGGCGTAGTCGATCTTCACGTCCTTGAGTTGTGGAAATGCCTTGAGCATTTTTGGCCGGATGATCGCTTCGATATTCGCCGGGTCCCGCGCGCCATACACCACGCCGCCGCCGAAGATCAGGCGCTTGTCGCTGGTGAGGCGGTAGTAGTCGAGCAGGTAGTTGCAGTCTTCGACACAGTAATCCTGAGGCAACAGCGTCTTGGCCACTTCATCGCCCAGTGGCGCTGTGGTGATCACTTGGGTGCCGCACGGCATCGACTTGGCCGCCAGTTCCGGCACCAGGTTGCCCAGGTAAGCGTTGCCCGCGACGATAATGAACTTGGCCCTGACCCTGCCTTCAGCAGTGTGCACCACCGGATTGGCACCGCGCTCAATGCGCACTGCTGCCGATTGCTCATAAATCGTACCGCCCAGGGATTCCACGGCCGCGGCTTCACCGAGCGCCAGGTTGAGCGGGTGGATATGGCCGCCGCTCATGTCCAGCAGGCCGCCCACATAGTTGTCACAGGCCACCACTTCGCGGATGCGGCGCTCGTCCAGCAACTCCAGTTGCGTATGGCCGTAGCGTTCCCACAGGCGCTTCTGCGACTCCAGGTGGCCCATGTGCTTGCTGTTGAGGGCGGCGAACACGCCGCCGTCTTTCAAGTCGCACTGGATCTGATACTTGGCCACGCGCTCACGGATGATCCTGCCGCCTTCAAACGCCATCTGCCCCAACAACTGCGCCTGCTGAGGCCCGACACTGCGCTCGATCACATCGATATCGCGGCTGTAACTGTTGACGATCTGCCCGCCGTTGCGGCCCGAAGCACCAAAACCCACCTTGGCGGCTTCCAGCACCGTGACGCGAAAGCCGTTCTCCAGCAAAAACAGCGCACTGGAAAGCCCGGTATAGCCAGCCCCGATCACACACACATCGGTCTCGACTTCACCTTGCAACACAGGACGGGGCGCAACTGCATTCGCAGAAGCTGCGTAATACGACTGGGGGTAGGGGGTGTTCGCCATCCTGGAACCTCTGTTTTATATTTTTTACGAGTGCGCCGATCCTACCTGAGTTGAAAATTGCCTGCCAGCCACCCGTAAATCACGGGTGGACCCGTCGAAAATAAAAAATTCGCATATTCATAGGGTTAGCTGCAAAAAAGATGTTGACACCCCTTCGGAATTCCGTAGAATGCCGCCTCACAGCAGGCACGTAGCTCAGTTGGTTAGAGCACCACCTTGACATGGTGGGGGTCGTTGGTTCGAGTCCAATCGCGCCTACCAAACAAAATCCGCTCTGCTGGGCGGTCTAGAAGGGCTCACCGAAAGGTGGGCCCTTTTTTGTGCTTCGGATTTCATGCAGAACGTTCACAAAATATCGGGTTCGTTCACACTGGGCAATGTGAACGGCGAAAATGTCCTTTCAGCGGGGCGGCTCTGCCTCTGTATGACCAATCCTTCCAATCATCAGTTTTGCATTGCGTGGGCGCCAATACTCCGGTTTGTGCTGTGTGCGTGCGTCGTTCTGTATGTGTTGATGACGGCGAGCCGATCGAGGCGGTAAGCTCAAGCGATCTACGAATAGGACTCCCTCAATGAAGGCATGGATGGCGATAGCTGGGTTGGTGGGTTTGATCGTGTGCGAGAGTGCAATGGCTGAGGCAATGACGTACGGCCTTGGCACAACGACATGCGGTTTATTTGTTACGGCTGCTGAGGAAGCGCGGGCAGGCCAGCAATACGGAATTCAAGCTTACATGACGTGGTTTTCAGGTTACGCCACCATGGCAAGCGGTCAATCCAATATCGACTATTTCAAAGGCACTGACACAAAAAGCGTCCAGTTGTGGCTGGAGAATTACTGCCGAGCAAATCCGTTGAATACATTCAATGCTGCCGCTGTGAGTGCTATGGTCGAACTCCATAGGAAACAAAAGCAATGAGCGTCGAGGCGGCGATAACGATTGCACTGATTACATCTTGGGGTAGAGGTAATTGTAATGGCTGATGAGTACCTTGCGAACGCATTTGAAGTACTTGCAACCAAGATCAATAAACTTAACCAGTTCAAGAATGTAGCGAGCGAGGTATTCAGTGCCCAGCATGAGGAAGTTGTCAGGGTTCACGAGGCTCTGCCTGAATGGAGCTTGAAGCGCACAGAAGGCAGTTCGTATTTTCTTCATTATCAATCTCCCTCGACGGGCAGTGATCTTCTGGTTCCCCCGAAGTCATATCAGATCAAAGACGAGATTGAGCTTAACTCGTTGCAAAAGCTCAAAACGTACCAATGGCTTTTGGTTGATGCATATGAGGTCTTTGAGGATTTCGTCGAGGGGGCTTATGCCTATTGCGGCCTGAAAGGCCTGAGTATTTGGGTGCAGCCCGATGGTTGGGTGCGTGACGATAAAAAGGATATAGACGCTTACATCAAGGCGCCGTTTAAAGGGAAAGTGAGGACTCCTCATAGGCAGTTGAAGGCATTCCGGCAAGGTTCTCAACACTTTGCACAGTACGAAACAGAGAACCTGAACGGCAGAAACTATCGGGTGGTTCTTGTAATTATCGAAAAACTTCGTCATGCAATTGTTCACTTTGGTGGGTACTGCGAAGACCTCCAAAGTTTGCAGAACAAAGTGCAGGCGGACCTTGCTGATATGGATATCAAAGCTGTCAGAAAATATATTGATTCCCACTTCATGCCACATGAAGGTAATAATCTTGTCGATCTTTTTGAGTTCCCGGCATACGATATAAATGGCAATCCTAATGGTGGATATCATGATCCAATGTTAGGTTACTTTCGTACACTCGTAGAATATGCACAGCTTATTAAAGAGAGTATTCAAGTGCATCCTAAATTTGATTAGTCGTGATTTCTCGCTCATGCGTTAATGCCTTTTCGGCATGATTTTCCAAATCCCGCGAAAATCGGGATGGCACTTCTGATTAAGTTTCCCCAAATCCCGCCAAAAATAATGGATCCGAGTTTGGGAGGTTCCCCCCTTCTGAAAATGGCCGGCATGTCCCAGGTGCTAAGCACGTCACGAGTAGGCCAAATGGCAAGCTGCGGGAAATAGAAATAAGTTGGGCGGCTCTGAAGCTCTCACGGCCTCAGAATGAGACGTTGAAGGCGAGCATAAGGCGACGTACTGCTGTTGGGGTGAACGTGGCGCCACGGGCCGTACGCAAGCCTTTGGTATTGAGGCAATCAGCTACGGCCTGAAGCGTATTCAACTTGTTGTACAGGCAAGCCAGTAGGTGGGGCTGTACCGCCGCTTGATGCGCGTTCATGTTCTTCATGCGTTGATCATTGGCGACTGTAATATCAGCGACAGCACGGCCTTTGGCGAGCGCCTGAGAGCGGTTGTTGATCTTCTGTACTGCAACGGCATCACCATCGTCAGCACGCTTCTGAAGGGACGCCAGAGCCTCACGGGTACGGCTAGCGATGAACTCACGTTCTTGCTGTGCCAATGCGGCGAATAGGTGGAGTTCAAAGGTCTTGGCTTGCGGCATGGTGGCGACTTTGAATTCTGTCTGCTCCATCAGTCTTGCGATATGGTGGACCGAGCGTGAGAGTCGATCCAGCTTGGCTACCACCAACTGTGCGTTCTGTTCCTTGCACAGAGCCAGAGCCTTAGCACCTTCAGGGCGATCCTCGATTGCCAGCTTGCCCGATACCACGTCGATGAACTCGCCAACAATGTGCCATCCATTCTGTTCAGCAGCACGAGTGATGTAGTCGCGTTGTGCATCCAGGCCCAGACCACTATCACCTTGGCCTTTTGTAGAGACTCGAATGTAGGCGACGACTTTCATTTTCTGATCCTTGGCTCGCTGGCTGAGGTTCCATTGTCAGACTGAGGTCCATATTTGTCAATTCGAAGAACGACCATTCCAGCAAATGATAATTTTCGGCTGCACACCGATTCGGACAAAACTTGAATGTGCGAGTCAACAGAGTTGGTTTTTTCTGGTTGTATGCCTTCGATATTCTCCCTTAGGAGGGATAAGGGAGTTAAGAGCTGTTGTGGAGTAGTGCTCTGTATCGGTAAGGCATGTGGTGTCAGGCTTGCCGGCGGTTCGAGAGGGAGGCGGGATTACGATGGTAGATCATGTCACTATGGCATCAAGCTCCCTGTGTGTGTAACGATAGCTGTTGGACGCCTTGCCTTTGGCGAAATCTTGCACCCATTCAGGGACTGATGAAAAATATGAAGCCCATAAATGTATTTATTTCTTACAGTTGGGATGGCGAAGATCATCGCGCTTGGGTGCAGAAATTAGCAAATGATCTAGACCAATTTCAGGAGTTGCATGTCACTTTTGATATGTTCGATCTCGACAACTTTTCTGATAAAAACTTATTTATGGAGAAGGCTGTTCAAGAGGCGGACGTAATCATTGTTGTGACAACTGAGATTTATCGGCAGAAAGCAGATAATCGTACAGGTGGTGTGGGTATAGAAACCTATCTTACGGCTATTAGACATTGGGAAGAGTCTGAAGGTGGCGGAGCAAGCAAGATTTTGGTTGCTTCTCGAGAAAAATACAGTACGCCATTTTATCTCAAGGGTAAAATTAGGATCGACTTTCATGAAGATGACTTATATCAAAAAAGCGTTAGCTTTCTTCTAAAATCTTTAACGATGACCTCGAAGACTGCAAGGCCAGAAAAGAATAAATCAATCGAGCAAGGTGCTCAAAATTATACTTTTACTCGTGCTGAAGATATCTTAAAGCTTAATTACTCTAAGCGAACGGCCATTATTGATTCAGCAGCAGGGACGGATTATTCGGTTGGTAATAGAGTAAAGTTTGAATTGTGGGAAGCTAAAAATCCCTTCAGTTCCTATTTTTTAATACTATACCCCAATATCACAATTGGTCAGACCATTGGGCGATTCTGCGAGATTGTAAAGCAGAAGAATATAAAAATTAACGAGCTAGTGCTGCTGCGACCCTCGAGAGGGGACGAGTCACTTGTCCAACGCACAATTCAGAAAAACAACTTAGACATCAAGGTTGCGGAGTTGACGTACTCTGAATTTGTTTGGGAGTACTGTATAGATGAAAGTCTGAGAACCTCTTCTCTAGTTAGAGCAAATAAATTTTACACTGATCAGACTATCTTGCATATGAAAGATGCATCTGGCGAGGTAGCGAAAAGTGATTCTGCAATAACATATTTAGTCGACAAACTTTCCTCGGAGAGCATTTCTTCCGGGCAGTTGGTTATCGCAACTGGCGGAATGGGAAAAAGCACTTTGTGCCACGAGGTGGCAATTGCTCTTAATAAAAAGTTGGATGGGGGAAGCTCAGTAATTCTCATTAAGGCTGAGTCGCTTCGAAATAATCTCTCTGTCGAGTTGCTATCTAATATTGAGATTAAAAGCGTCTACGATCTTTACGAGCTTTATACACAGATCGGAAAGATGGAGGCCGTGTATGACCGCAATCAGTTTGAGTTATGTTTGCTCTGCGGGCGGATTATTATTGTTATCGATGGGCTGGATGAGTTTGTATCTATTCTGCAAGAGAGATTCGATTTGTCAGCGTTTTTGACTTCGATTCATGAGTCACACCAGCAAATGGGTAGAAGCCAAGTTCTGCTTACGTCACGAAATATGGCGTTTATTGAAAGTATCGCTTTGGATGAGGTTGGTATTCATTGTCATGAGTTGCTGGGATTTGATGAGAGCGCAAGGGAAAAATATATTAGAAAGCGATTTGGTCGATATCATAAGGCTGAAGAAATTGCTGAAATGTTTAGTAAGTATATTCAGCAGATGGAAAAGTTTGGGGACAGACACAAACGTATCGTTCCGTTTTTCATTGATATTATTTCCACGATTTTTGAAGAACAACTGGAAAATAGTGAGAGAGTATCTTTTGAGATAGCATCGGAAGATAAGGATTATGCTTGTAATTCTACGCTAACTGACTTAATGATATTTTCAGTATTAAGGAGGGAGAAAACCCGCCATGATATTGAGTTAGAAACCAAAGAGTTCATCGACCTTTTCTCAGAGCTTGCTGTTGAGTATGGTGAATCCATGCCAGTTGAGAAGCTTCGTGAAAAGCTTATGATTTATTTTGATGATAGCGCCGATACGTTGTTTTCAAAAGTTGTCGTGAATCCTTTACTTGTACAGGATGGTGATATTCTCAGGTTTCGATATCATTTCCTAAATGACTATTTTAAATCATTGTACGTAATTGCGGGGATACTGAGGGCGTCTTTCAGTAAGGATATGATCCAGTGTTTAGCCAGTTCAAAATCGGCAGATCATCAATCTATTTCTGAAGTGGTTAACTATTTTTGTCGCAGAATGGATAAGTTTCACAGCTCAGCAAAAGAGATGATTAGGCTAGCACGAAGCGTTTTGGTCCGGAAGGAAGTAGAGCCAAAAGAGATAGAGTCAATCAAGAAAGCCATCGGTTCGCTGTTAAGTTTGTACGCTAAAAGTGGGCAGTTTTCTAGAAAAGACTTGTCTAGGAAAATTAGAGATATATATCAGCTTGCTCCAGATCTAGAGACGACTGGGAAATTAGAGAGCCTATTTATATATGGTGACTTTCCCTCGCTGGATTTTTCAAATATGCAAGTTTGGAACAGTGGCTTCTTCAGTTATGAGAATTTTGTGACCTCGAAATTTACAAGTTCAAAATTTTATTACAGTGAATTTTCGAGTACCGGTGGTACGTATACGTCTGAAAGCTTTGATCCACAAATGTTTGATAGTACATGTAAGCTTGGTGACCTAAATGAAACTGTGGCTTATGTGACTGGGTCAGCGAAGAGTAATAAGGCGCTTTGTGAGTCGGAGCTTAAAAGGTTTTTGAGGAGCTTCTACAAGGGGTCGTCATTTGTTGATCAAAAAATGATCTACATGACGTTTTCTGATCGCGTAGAAAAGCTAGGGAAACGAAATTTTAATTTGTTGCTTAAGTATGGTTTGATTGAAGTGCTGGTTGAAAAGAATGTTGATAAGTTCTATGTCATAACTTCAGAGTATCAGGATAGTGTATTCAGATTTCTGACTGATAATTTTGCTGATGGAAAAATTCGATCACTGATTGACTATATAAAAACTTGATTATTTTTGAGTTATAGGATTTTATTTTTAGATACGTTATTTTGAGGAGGAGCTGCACAGGTAACTCATCTTCTGTGCAGCTCCTTACGAAGTAGTTAACTTAAGTCGACTTGTACCGTCTCAGCGGTACTTATTGACGGAGTTTGAGTATTCCAGCGGTGATGGCGGATGCGTTCGCATCGAGAGCCTCCATAGCTGCGATGGTGCGCTCATGGGCTTCGCTTGAGCCACTGGCTTTCGCCCACAGGGCTACTTCTTCGATTGCAGCGGCTAACGCATACTGGTTATGCAGTAATAGGGTTAGAACGTCCGCTGTGGCTATATGGGCTTCTGTATTTTCTGACACGGCTCATTCCTTGATTTGGTTTTTGGCGATCCCTAGAGCCCTTGTAGCAGCTCTGACAAGGTCATTCCCAATCCATCGGCAAGCACCTTTGCCGCATCTAGGCTGGGGTTGGCTGTGCCCGTCTCAATTCGCGACATATACGTTCGAACGAACCCGCACCGATCAGCGAAAGCCTCCTGACTGAAGCCCTGACTGTTGCGTAGCTCTCGGATTCTTTGGCCGAAGCCCTTTCGTAGATTCTGATTTGGTTGCATCGCCGAATGATGGTCGGTTGTATCTTGATCGTGAACACACTGGGTGATGACACACCAACTGATACATTGGTATCCTCAGCGTTTGCTAGCAAGCAACCCAGAAGGATGCCCCGTGAACGAAGAACTATTTGTACTCACCACCCAGAAAAAGAAAACTAATCACATCCTGCATGTGATCATGACTGTGCTGACTGGAGGGATTTGGTTGATCGTGTGGGGCATCATCATGCGAAGCAATGACGCCCACAACAAGAAACTCGACAAGCAGATCAATCGGATCATGCACTATAAGACTCAAGGGTTGAGTGATGCCGAAACTTACCAACAGATTAAGAGCGACGAACTGAACGCTGATGTATTTCAAGGTCGGGTGATTTTTGTCGTTCTGGTGGTCGTATTCCTTTATTTCTACCTGCGATAGTCGTTGCACACCGAAAGCAGTACCTCCTCAACCGAAACAAGGAATACGTAATATGAAGTCAGTAAAAGCATTGGTTTTTTCTACACTGATTATCTTTGGAGTTGCTGGGGGTTCAGTTGCTCAAGCTCAGACCACTGCTGGCTATTATCGGACGTGTGCAAGTTACAATCCAGACTACCAAGAGGTGTATGATAACTCTCAAGCTCTTCCATTTGCCGAACGCCGAAGTGATGATTTAACAAAGTATCTTCGAGACAGCGGGTGTCGCAAGCAAGTCATTAGAGCCGTAGATGTCATTAGAGACAAGAGCAAGAACTGCACAATTCCTCGTCACCCTGATTATGACACCTATCAACGTACTCTGATTGACTATTTAAAAGGGGATGGTTTCCAGAGCAATGATGCACTAATGAATACTTCGATTGAAATGGTTGCACCGGAAGTCATGAAGTATGTACTGAAGTGTTCGTAACTCCTCACTGGACTGCTCGCACCGAAAACGGCTGCGATCATGAGCTAGTACGGAGAATGGCAACGCCATAGATTTAGCACGGTACAGCGGCAAGCTGTAGTACTGAATCGCCCTTCAGGATTCCCTATCGAATTTTTAAAACAGGAATTAATGAACGTTAGTGAATCCTGTATTTGGAGTAGTAATTTTCAGACTTCGTCTGACTTGTGCTAATCGTGAACATGCGTTCACAAATATGATCAGCATCTAAGGCTAGCCTTTTGTAGTAACAACTTTATTTGGGCCATTCATTTCATTCATTAAATGGCCCTTACTATCTTGTTAGAATCAATTTTAAACTGTGCGTGACATCCGGCTTTCAGCCATGTTGAAGTTCGAATCGAGAAGTTCCTTCTTCGGTGCTCAGGCTGAAAGCTCACGCTTTCGCCCTGCATACTGTCTCGCCTGTCCGGCTCTAAAGTATGGTGGTCGCGGGCTGGACAAACGAAACTAATTCTCAATTATGCAAGCCTGCCTTCAACTTCTTTCATCCAGCCTTGAGATGCGACGAAATCGAGGAACGGGTCAGTACGTGACGGCTCCGGGTAATACTTCAGAGCGTCTGCATCAGGTCTGTAATGACCATCAGACTCCTTTGCTCGTACTTGGGGGATAAGTGAGTCAGGTGTCCCTTCAAGAGCGTCAGTGAGAGCTACAGAGCGTTCCAGCAGCTTGTCCAGTGGTTCTTTACTATAACCCTGAATAGCCAACTTCAGCAGGTGGTGCCTTGCCGCATACAGTTGCTTGCGTTGGGCATGGCCGGCTTCCTCGCTGTCTTCTCTCCAGCGTGTGGCGTGGCGTTCCATGTACTCGTTGACGTAGTCTTCAATTCGGCTCATTAAGTCGCCAGCGGCAGCTTCTAGAAACTCCCTACCCGCAGTCGGTGCTTCTTCATCTACCCAATCCATTACGAACAGGGCATTGCAACCTTCTTTGGCTGCTCGGAGTCTCACATTCTCTCGGACGCGCTTGATGACGTTGTTGTCGTAGTCGCTGACGTACCGGCCTGTAGTGGTGTCCCAGGTACTGCCATACTCGCGGTGCAAGATGTCACGTAGTTCGTAGTCACGAATACCACACGGCCTTACAGCCAAAGTGAACACGCATTCCGCTGCCTTAGCAAATGGTGTAACGATCTGCTTAACCTTGGCGACTCCCTTGGTTAACGCCTTGACTTGTCGTTCTGGCAGTCCGGTAGCTTTCATGATGTTGGCATAGGACATGCCTGCTTGGCGTAGCTCGACAGCTTTTTGTTCGATTGCGTTGCTCATTGTTCATTCTCCTTGTTCAAGTTGTTTTCATTGGCGTTACCTCGGGTATTGCCGGTTAGTGTTGGTAAATGACGCCCACAAAAAAGCCTCTTCTAAAACGCTGTCGTAACAGTGTTCGTGAGAGGCTATTCGAGGTGTCGGTCTGTCCGTCGAGACAGGCGAACATCATACACTTTCTAGGTAAAAAGTCAATCCACTCTATTGACTTTCTCAGTTGTTAAGTACTTCGAAAACCGGTTTTGAGCGGGAGAGAACGCCCCCTGCTTAGTCCATGCACCCATGCAAGCCCGTAAACACTAGGTAGAACAGAAGTGCTCGTCGAGAGCAGGCGAATCTAGAGCTGGTTTTGACGTGGTTTTCGGGGGTATTGGGTAAGTTTCTAGAGCTGGCAACCCTAAGTTCGTCAAGGTTGGCAGTCTGTTCGGTTGATCAGTCGATGAGGTGCAGTACGTCCCTGACGTTCAGGTGCGAGTATCGTGCGACGGATCGAGTATCCCTGTGGCCCGATACGATCATGATCTGTGCGTTGTTGAATCCTTTCTTCGCCACATTAGTGATTCTGGTATGCCTGAGCTGGTGCAGCCTTACGCTGCTATCAAGTCCAGCCTTTACACGCGCCAGACGTACAGCCTGTGATACTGCGTGTGGAGTAACTTGGAAGAGTATGCCGTGTGGGTAGCGTTCCACAGTGGCACATAGTTGGGCGAGTTCAAGAATCTCAACGGCTCGGCGGGTGAGAGGGACTGATCGTGTGCCGTTCTTTCCGTCGATAACATCGGCAATACGATCTTTGAGGTGTAAGCAGTCTTTCGTCAGTTTCAGGATTTCAGATCGTCGCATGGCAGTTTCATATGCCAGTTCAACAATCAGCTTCATGGTTGGTGATAGTTTCTCAAGCAGTCGTTCAAGCTCACTCGCACGGATCACCTTGTCAGAAGACCGATCAGGCTTTGGGAGTGCGATATCACTCACGGGGTTGTGAATGTCGATCAGCAATCCGCGTTTAGCGAATCGATAGAAACGTGACATGAATGCGAGCTGCGTTCTGCACGTGGACGGCTTGACCTTCTTCAATCGCATGATCTTGATGTTAATGGCCAATTAAACTGACCCACCTCTGGCCAACAATTTTGACCCACCCATAGTGGCATTGGCCACCGACCATGTAGCGTCACCCGCCTTATGCACAGGCCGGGGACAGATCATTGAAGGAGTGGGTTGTGATTCACAAGATCAAGGGGTTGTATGACCAGGGCCGAGGCCTGTCGGTCCGTGCCATCAGTCGTGAGCTGGGGATTTCCCGGAACACCGTACGCAAGTATCTCCACCTGGATGAGATGCAGATCAGCGCTACCATTGCTGACCCTTCACGCACCAAGGTGCTCGACGAGCACCGCGATTATCTGATTAATCAGTTGGGTCAGTTTCCAGCCCTGAGCGCAGTCAAGCTGGCCCGTCGCCTGAGGGAGCGCACCACCGAGCTGGCGGTGTCAGACCGGAGCATTCGCCGCTATGTGCAAGCGCTCAAGCAGCAGGTTGCCAGTGGCCAGTTGCGCTATTACGAGCCGGTCGTTGAGTCAGTGCCTGGCGTGCAGTGTCAGGTCGACCCCGGTGAGCTGCGAGGCGTCATGATTGGCGGCCTGGAGCGTGTCGTTCATTTTGTGGTGTTTGTGCTGTCCTGTTCACGGCTGATGTATGTCGGTCTGAACTTCCGGCCGCTGGATACCGAACGGTTTATCCAGATGCACGACGAGGCCTTCCGCTACTTCGGCGGCGTCACCGAGGAGTGCATCTACGATCAGACCAAGATGGTGGTGATCAACGAGCAGTACCGTGAGCTGACGCTGAACCAGCGCTTCCACCAGTATGCGACTACCGTCGGGTACCGCATCCATGCCTGCGAGGGCTATGACCCGGAGAGCAAGGGCAAGGTGGAGGCCGGGGTCAAGTACGTCAAGCGTGACTGCTTCTACGGCGAGCACTTCCAGGACGAGGCCGCCGTCCGACAGCACCTGAATGATTGGCTCGAGACTGTCGCCAACGCACGCGTGCACGGCACGACGGGGCAGCATCCAAGAGCGCATTTCGAGGCACTGGAGCGTAGTCAGCTCAAGCCCTATCTCGTCCCGCAGAACCTGCTGCACGTGGCGCCGACAAGGGAGACCCGCAAGGTCGACAAGACCGGCTTGATCTCATGGCAGGCCAACAAGTACTCGGTACCCATGGCCTGGCAGCAAGCCCGTGTCGGTGTCAGCGCACAGGACAACCAGTTGCTGATCCATGACCTGGAGAGCGGTGAACTCATAGCCACCCATGACCTGTGCAAGGCCAAGGGCCGGATGATCAAGAACAACAACCATTACCGAGACCATGCCCAGCGCATTACCGACCTGGAGCGCGGCATCGACTCGATCCTGCCCGATGCCCTTGGGGCAACCCTGTGCCAACTGCTCAAGCGTACTTCGCCGCGTATCTACAAGGATCAGCTGGTTGCTGCACGCGACCTGCTCATGGCCCATGCGCCGGTTGATACGGCGTTGCTCGGCGAGTTGTGCGAGCGCAGTGAACTGACCGCCACCGGGCTCAAGCGCTACCTCGAAGCATGGCAGCAAGCCAAGGCGCGGGGCCGGATCATCGGCGACCATGACTATGCGCCAGAGGCCGGTAGCCAGGTTAGTCACGCCGACCTGAACGCTTATGCCCGCATTGGCCAGTCGACTGGCCACGGGGTGACCCAATGAGCCTGCTCGACAGCACTATCGCGCAGTACCGAAGCCTGCGCCTCAGCGCGACCGCGGGTGAGCTGGCCACCCTGCTGGCCAGAGCCGAAGCCAATGAACTGTCCTACCTGAGCTTCGCCCAGTCACTGGTCGAGCATGAGCTTAACGCCCGCTCCAGTAGCCGCGTAAGCCGCAACCTCAAGCAGGCGCAGTTCCCCTCGGAGAAGCATCTGGAGGCCTTCGATTACCGGCACCAGACCACCATCACCAAGCGCCAGGTCAGCACCTTGCTGGACTTCAGCTTTATCGACAACCGCGACAACCTGGTGTTCATCGGACCACCGGGTGTGGGCAAGACCCACTTGGCCATTGGGATTGGCCACAAGGCGGTTCAGGCGGGCTACAAGGTGCTGTTCCGCACGGCTCTGGCGTTGGTCGAGGATCTGGAGCTGGCGGAAATGAAGGGCGAGCTGAAGAAGCGCCTTAATCAGCTGAGCAAATACGACGTGCTGATCATCGATGAGCTGGGCTACCTGCCGATGACGCGCCAAGCCCGGTACAACCTGTTCCAGTTAATCAACAACCTGTACGAGTACCGCTCGGTCATCCTGACCACCAACAAGGACTTCACCAGCTGGGGCGAGTTCTTCCATGACGACAACGTGGCCGTGCCCATCATCGACCGCGTGATCCACCATTCACACATCTTTATGCTGGGAGGTGAGAGCTATCGTTTGAAGCAGAAAACCGGCGGTTAGCGGTGAGCAAGTGGGTCAATTCTATTGGCCAAAAGTGGGTCAAAATTAATGGCCATTGACAATCTTGAAGTCATTGATCAACTGCGGCGTGATCTCATGAATAGGCTGGGTGAAATACCTGCCTAGGTGCTCAACGATCTTTAGGGCGTGGTTGTAGCTGCCTTTACCCTTGAGCATGGTTTCGCAGTAAATCATCCCGAGCGTATAGATAGTGTGGTGCTTGCGATCCAACGTCACGGCTTCGATTTGTTTCGCCCATGACTCTGCTTCGGCCTTGGTGCTGAAGGTTTTCGACTGGGGGGATTTGCCTTTAACCCGTACCTGAGCATTCCAGTTGCCGGACGGAAGTAAGCGGAAATTTGCCATTGTTGACGCCTCATAGATGTGAATGGGCGTTCTGTGAAGTCCAAGAGCAGCAGGGCTAGGAGCCTACTCCTAGCAGACCTTGACATGGTGGGGGTCGTTGGTTCGAGTCCAATCGCGCCTACCAAACAAAATCCGCTCTGCTGGGCGGTCTAGAGGGGTCATCGGAAACGGTGACCCCTTTTTGCTTTCTGCGATTTGCAAAACTTTTGCAAAACTTTTGCAAAACCCCCACCTCAAAACGCCAACTCGGCGCCCACCGGTTGCGAGATCGTCAGTACTTCCCGTTCGGGTAGGCTTGTCGGAAACTTTCTGTTTTGCAGCGCGCGGGGCCGGGCAGCCATCACCCAATCTCCAGCATCTTGGTCCGCTGTGGGGCACTCGATCTAATGACCGCCGCCTGCACGTCGACGAAATACATACAGCCTTTACCTGTCGGCCTCCATGATGTGTGGAAGCTCGACCGTAATTTGCGCCAGGACCTTTGCCATAGCTACCTCCCGCCGGCCGTGGACTGCACTGTCTTGATGATGTGGATAGCCAGGCCAAAGGTGATCAGCAGCCAGGCGCAACTCCCGGAAAATGTGTACAGCAGTTATTCCACGGTTCCGTTTTCCAGCAAGTCAGGAACCCTTATGGCGAACCAGCCGAGCGTTCCTAGCAGATACAGCAAAGCACCAAGTACTATCAGGGTGAGTGTCATAGCGAACATTGGTGTCCTTCCTTGCCGCGTTGGGCGGCAGTAGGAGGCCTCCCGCTTTTTGGCAGGCTTATTAAGAAGGATCAGCTTTTACATAGATGTGGCGAAATATGCCCCTGCAATTTGCCGCCGCAGATTTTGGCGTTCTTCAAGATCTATCAAGCCCAGCCGAAGCAGACGGTCGGACCATCGGTCGTATTCTCGAAAGAAGCGATTCCTAGACTTGCGAGTGCGTGTAGGGGCGACTGCGATGAGTACTTCTGCAAAATATCTCATGAGGCATTCCTAGTTAGATGAGCCTCAATAGTTCATGTACCGGAGTGTCGGTTTCCCGACTATTTTTTCCTCCCCCTCTTCATGAACGTGATCCAGTGAGTTTTCTCGCGCTTCCCGAACTTGTGGCCAAACAGCGGTTGTTCTTCGTGATGGGTACCGCCTGCGCTGCTGGCCGATACGGATTCATCCACGCCATGTGTGCTTGTGTGCCCACTAGTGGCTTTCAGTGGGTAACCTCTTACACGTCGGCTACGTAATGCGCTGTGTTTGGGTGGTTGGCGATGCACAGCCAGGGCGATTTGGTTGTGGTTCACGGCCACGTCCGGCTCCGGTATGTCCGTGCGATGCCGGTGTCGGTGCCGGCATTGCCGGCGGACAGGCCGACTAGCAGTTCCTTTTCGAACGGCAGGCCCATGCTCGGCTGGTCATGGATGAACTGAGGTAATTTCTGTTGTGCGGACATAGGGGACCCTCGCCGGTTATAGTTCCGAGATTTGCAGGAGAGCGGGCGATGAGCTGGGAAAGTATTTCTTTTTGGATCGAACATCACCCAGGATTAGCGTCATGGGTTCAGGCGATTGGATCGCTCTTGGCATTGGGTGTTGCTATAGGCGTTGCACGGCAGCAAGGACGCCAGTCGCAAAAGTTGTTTCGAGACCAGGTGAACCACGTATCGGAAGAAGCAAGGCTTCAGCGTATTGCGTCGCTGAGGGCTACAGTCGAGGTTGCTGAAATTGTTGCCAGGCGCGTCATTGAGGTAGCCAGGAAGATGCCAGACATCATCATTGAGGGGAGTGCACCCCTACATAGGGAAGCTCTTGAGGCCGCAGCGCTATGGATTGCAAGGCTTCCTATTTACGAACTCCCTGGAGCTTTGGTCGCTAGGGAAGTGCAGAACATAGCCCTGTACGCAAATCGAATGCACAAAGTTCTAGATCAAATATCCACTCAAGGGTATCAGTCTGATGAAAGCCTAAAGTCTTTGTGGATACTCCACGGCGCCCCCGAAAAGGCTTTAGTGAGCTTAACTTCTTTTGCAGACGAATATAGTGGCGGGGTCGAGGTAATCAGGGCTGCTGATTTTTAAGCTGCGCTCAGCGCAATCGGTGGCGGCTGATCAGGCAGCTGACTGCTCGGCGATGAAGTAGTCCCAGGCTGTTTTATCGCCTTGGGCCAGATACCATTTTAGCTCTGCGCTTTGTTCCGTATCAGTGACTGATCTGCACTGAGCCAAGCGGCCGGCGGACGCTACTGAACCGCGATACGTCCGGTTTACGCATGCGTCCGCCTCCATACGCACCGAGCAGGACGCAGTTTGCCGATTACCTAATCATGCGAGGATTGCAGGTTGTCGTATAGAGTAGTGGCGATTTGATTGTATTGTTTGATATAAATGCCTTCTACCTAAGGAGGGTTTATGCATTGGAAGACGGTGACAGGGGTTTGCATCGGAGGGGCGCTTTTTGCCCTCTTAGGGTTGGTTGTCGGTATTAATATGAACCCTCAATCAACAGTTCGTTTTGTTCCTAATTTGGGCAGTTTGGGTGATTGGTTGGCGGCAGCAGGCACATTCGCAGCAGTTTGGGTGGCTCTTTCTCAATCATCGAAACAGGCTGAAAAGGAGCGGCCGCGCGCTAAGGTTTATCAAGAATATGAGGGTAGTTCTTGGTCCGTGCGAGTGCTATCTGAAGGACTTGTGCCATTCACCGTCCTAAGTTCTGAACTCAAATACGATGGGCTGTCTCGCTCGCTAGATCTTTCAGCTTGGCTGCCAGCCGGTAAGTCCCTGCCTCAGAAGCTCGAGAGAGGAGACGTTCTTAATCTCATGGAGATGAGCGAACGGGATTTTGCCTCGCTCGCTCGATGTGTTGCTGATCCTGTCATCAAAGAACTTGGTGAAAAGGGGATTACTCCTAATGATCATGATTTGGGGGTTAACGAAGCGTTCTTTGATGACCTAAAAGCTTCTTCGGAAGGAGAGGCTAAATTATCAATTCGCAGCGGGCACAGTGACGACGAGCATCAGCTTCCGGACGGGCTTGTTGCCAAATTATTCGCGTTGATTGCAGAGGAAGAGCGAAACGATCGGCTTTACGAAATTACAAGAGCCAAGAAAGATCTTGCCGAGCTAAAAAAACTGTTCGACCTCGCGAGCTCTAACAACGGGAAGTCCCCGGAATAGAGGAAACTCGATCTATTTCCTGGATCGCTTATATCAAAGAAAAACCAACCTCGGCCATGCCGAAGTTTTTTATGGTGCGCCAGGCATGGAGCGTTGCGCGCAAGCGCAACCAGCTTGGCTGTGGTGGCCTCGCTGGTGACTTGGAGGTGAAAGTCCTCTACACACCCGGCAAGAGGGGAGTGTTAGCCAGAGGCAAGGGGGGGGCGCGGGTGAACTGCGAACATGAGGGAAGCCCGAGACAAAATGCTGGCCTGACGAACAGGAAGCGGATGAGGCGGCACGGCGTGGTGTCGCCAAAGCCCAATACTTGCACGGAACGCTGTGACGTAAATCCGACAGGCATAAGCAGGAAGGTCGAGCGAATTACCCTGGGAGATTTGGAGTTTTGCCGTTGTGCTACCAAGTGCCGAGAGGCGACGAGATGAACCTGCAGAAGTCAGCCGAAGCCGTAGTAAGTGGCGAATAACCACGCCATCAAGAGCCGAATAGGTTGTGCCGCCAGTGGGCGTCAGAGTCTCGTCGAAATTTGGGCACAACAAAGCCAAGACGCCTGGCGGCGTCCTTTCAGGGCTAGAAAGTCCAATCATGCGAACAGCGTCGCCACCGCCAGCAGGCAAATTACCTGGGCGAACAGTTGGCAGCGTATCTCGCCAAGCGTGGTCGCCATATTACTCATTTGTCCGGCATACATAGCGGGAACCCCTCATTGTCGGCATGACGCCGTGAATGAACTGCAAGTACACACAGCTGCATCGTGGAGTATAGGTGCTGATCAGGAATTTTCACTTCCGACGCCATAGCGAGCTCACCCACGCGATTTGTCCAAAAAAAACTGGGTTCAATTCCTTCCAGGCACCGTACCGCACAGTGTCTTCCCCCCACAAAAATTATTGGTTTGCAGCAACAATTTTTCTTGTTGGACACCCCAAGGCCCCAGGCAGCAAAGTTGCCGCCACTGACGCTCGACCTTCCAGGTCAACAATAAAAAACCGAGCCGACTGCACGCCACTTTCAAGCTGTGAGCCCTTTGCCCACATCCTGCTGTAATGGCGCCGCAGCGCGCACTAAAGGACCTCCCCGCCATGCAAACTGTTGTGAACTTATGGCCGTTGATCGGCGTACTTGTCATCGTGGTCGGCTTTGTATTGCGCTTCAATCCGCTGTTGGTGGTCACCGCGGCCGCCATCGCCACCGGGCTTGCCGCCCAGTTCCCGCTGGAAAAAATTCTCGCCACCATGGGTGATGGCTTCCTTCAGACCCGTGCCCTGCAACTGATTCTGTTATTGCCGCTGGCGGTGATTGGCCTGTTGGAGCGCCATGGCCTGCGTCTGCATGCGCAGAACTGGATCGCCCGCTTCGAACGCGCCACGGTCGGGCGCTTGTTGATCATCTATTTGTTTGTGCGTGAGTCCACAGCGGCCATGGGGTTGACCAGCCTGGGTGGGCATCCGCAGATGGTACGGCCGCTGCTGGCGCCGATGGCCGAGGGCGCGGCGGAAAAACGCTATGGCAAGCTGCCGGACAAGCTGCGTCACAAGGTACTGGCCATGTGCGCTGCTACCGACAATGTCGGGTTGTTTTTTGGTGAGGACATCTTCGTGGCCTTTGGTGCGATTGCGTTGATGCACACCTTCCTGCTCGGCTCGGGGATTGATGTGGAACCGCTGCACATTGCGGTGTGGGGCATCCCGACGGCGATCTGTGCTTTTATCATTCACGCTATCCGGTTGCATCGTTTCGACCGGCGCCTGACCCGCGAAATGAGTTCGGCCACCACCCCGGTGGAGGTCGCTCAATGATTATTTCCATTCAATACCTGTACTGGCTGGCGGGCGTGCTGTTGCTGATCACCGCCGGCATGATCCTGCTCGACCGTACCCACCCCAAGCGTTGGTCTAGTGCGCTGTTCTGGTTGTTGTTTGCGGTGCCGTTCCTTATAGGTGAGCGCCTGCCTTCGGTGGTCATCGGGGTGGGTGTGGTGGTGATGGCATTGATTGCGGGCTTGGGCGGCGTAGGTCGTGGCCAGCACGCCGAATTGCACGACAAGGCGTCTCGCGCCAGTGCTGGGCGCCTGGGCCATAAATTGTTCATCCCGGCGTTGGCGATTCCGCTGACCACGGTGATTGGTTCGGTGTTGCTCAAACACACCGAAATCGGCGGTGTACCGCTGCTGGACCCGAAGAACACCACCTTTGTCTCCCTCGGCATCGGTTGCCTGATCGCCCTTGGCCTGGTCTGCTGGCTGACCCGTGATACGCCGGTGCAAGCGTTGCGCGAATCCCGGCGCCTGACCGAAGCCCTGGGGTGGGCCATGGTGCTCCCGCAAATGCTGGCGATGCTCGGGCTGTTGTTTAATGAGGCCGGGGTGGGTACGGCGGTCGCTCATGTCACCACCACTTACATCAACCTGGACTACAAGTTGGTGGCGGTGATGGTTTATGTGCTGGGCATGGCCTTGTTTACCGTGATCATGGGCAATGGTTTTGCGGCCTTTCCAGTGATGACCGGTGGCGTCGGCGTGCCGGTGCTGGTGGGAATTTACGGTGGCAACCCTGCGGTGATGGCGGCCATTGGTATGTTCTCGGGCTATTGCGGTACGTTGATGACGCCGATGGCGGCCAACTTCAATATCGTACCGGCGGCGCTGCTGGAACTGCCGGACAAAAACGCGGTGATCAAGGCCCAGATACCCACGGCGCTGATGATGCTGGTGGTCAATATCGTGCTGCTTTACCTGTTGATGTGAGGTCATTGTGCAAAGCGTATTGCTGACGGGCTTCGAGCCCTTTGATAAGGCGGCGGTAAACCCCTCTTGGGAGGCCGTGCGCCAGTTGGACGGTGTGCCATTGAGCGAGGGCGTGACGATGGTTGCGCGTTGCTTGCCCTGCGCATTTGCCACCGCTGCCGAGACCTTGCTGCAGTTGATCAACGAACTGCAGCCAGCAATGGTCATCGCCACGGGCCTGGGGCCTGGGCGCAGTGATATTTCCATCGAGCGCGTTGCGATCAACGTTAACGATGCGCGTATTCCCGACAACCTGGGCGCGCAGCCGATTGATACCGCGGTGGTGGAGGGCGGCCCGGCGGCGTACTTTTCGACGCTGCCGATCAAGGGCATGGTCAAGGCAGTGCGTGACGCGGGCATTGCGGCCTCGGTGTCGCAGACGGCGGGGACGTTTGTGTGTAACCAGGTGTTTTACCGCTTGCAGCATGCGTTGGCGGGGACTGGGGTGCGCAGTGGGTTTATTCATGTACCTGGCTTGCCTGAGTCGGGCGAGCCTTCGATGGCGTTATTGACGACCGTGGAGGGGTTGCGGGTTGCGGCGCTGGCCGCCTGGCAAACCCAGGCGGATGTCGTCCTTGCCGGTGGCCAGATCAGCTGAGGCTATACGCTGTGTTGCAATTTCAACTACAGTTCCAGCACACCCTCGCCTTGGAAAGTCGCCATGCTAAAGCGTACGAAATTCGTATCGATTGCGTTGTCGCTTGCACTGTCTGTCACCAGTGGCCTTGCATTTGCAGATCCAGGTAATGGCAAAGGCCAAGGCAACAACAAAGGTGATGCCTATGGTGGGCAGGACACCGGCAAAGGTCACGGTAATAACAAAGGTAATGCCCAGGGTGGGCAAGGTAAGGGCAAAGACAAGGGCGGCCCATCCAGCAATGACTTCAGCGTTGATCGAGGTCGTGTGCTAAATGTGTTGGGCGGCCACCGCGATTATTGGCGCCCGGGCCCTGCCTTGCCGCCTGGCATTCAGAAAAACCTGGCACGCGGAAAGCCACTGCCGCCGGGTATTGCCAAGAAACTCGATGGCCGCTTGCTGGGGCAGTTGCCTCGCTACGACGGTTACGAGTGGCAGCAAGCGGGAACCGATTTGATATTGGTGACCATTGCGACCGGCATCATCTACGAAGTCCTTAACGGCGCGTTTGATTGAGTTGCAGCATCCTCAGGCTTCACGGCCAGGAAAAAACAACTCAAAACAGGTCACGCCATCTTCACTGCTGACGCGGTACCGCCCGTTATGCAGCTGCATGATGGTCGCCACGATCGAGAGTCCCAGTCCGTTGGACTGGGACGACCGCTCGCGGGACTCATCCACCCGGTAAAACCGTTCGAATAGTCGTGGCAGGTGCTCGGCTGGGATCGTCTGGCCTTGGTTACTGACTCTCAGGTTGATACCCGCGCCATCCGGCACTGCCTTGATACTCAGCTCCGAGCCCGGCGCGCCATACTTGATGGCGTTGGCACACAGGTTGGCCAAGGCGCGGCGCAGCAGCATCGGTTCAGCCCAGATCACCCCTTCACCCAGGGCGGTGATGTGCATGTCCACATCACCGGCCAGCCCTTCGAAGTAATCCGCGATGCGTTCCACTTCATCCGCCGCGTCCAGCGCCTGGCGTTGGCGCAGTGCGCTGGCGGGGTCGGTGCGGGCCAGGAACAGCATGTTGTCGAGCATCCGCGCCAGACGTTCCAGCTCTTCGACATTGGAGGCCAGCAGTTGCTGGTAGCTCTCGATGCTGCGCTGCTGTTGCAGGGCCACCTGGGTTTCGCCGAGCAGGTTGTTGATCGGGGTGCGCAGTTCATGGGCCATGTCGGTGGACACTTGGCCCAGTTGTACAAAGCCTTTGGCCAGGCGTTCAAGCATGGTGTTGAACGAGTCGATCATGGGCAGCAATTCTTTCGGTGCGCCGTGGCTGTCGAGCCGTTCGGCCAGATTGCTGACGCCGATCCCATGGGCATGCCGGGCCAGGCGGCGCAACGGCAACAAGCCACGATGGACCAGCAAGTAACCCACCAGCGCCAGGATAATCGCGGCGATACTCGCCAGGATGTATACGCTGAGTCGGTAACTGGCGAGCACCGCGGTGCGCTCGGTCATCAGCCGGCCGCTGGTGATTTGCAGGCTGCCCAGGTCGCCGGAGTCGATGGCCACGGCCACCATCGAGAAGGGAATACCGTTCAGGCCGGGTAAATGTTGTACGTCGTTCAACATGAGCTTGTGATCCTTGGGCAGCGGCTGGATCGACGGCAGCGCAATGTTCCCGGGGTTTACCAGCAGCAGCGGCTGTTGGCCGGGTGCGGCGATGCTCAGCACCGATTCGCGGTTGCCCAACATGTTCTGGAACAGCTCTGGCTTGGTCTTGATCAGGTCCAGGGTATTGCTGTCGTTGAGCAAGTTGCGTAGCTGATCCACTCGGGATATCAGCGCGGCGTCATCGCGGCGGATCAGTTCGCGCTCCAGTTCCCGGTACAGCGCCACGCCCAGGGTTGCCAGCAGGGCGAAGGCGAGCAGGGCGAAGATCAGCGCCAGGCGCAGGGTCAGGGAGTAAGGATGCCCGCGGTTCATGGCTGGGTATCGAAGCGGTAGCCAATGCCGCGCACGCTGTGAATCAGCTTGAGCTGGAACGGGTCGTCGATTTTCAGGCGCAGGCGGCGCACGGCGACGTCCACCACGTTGGTGTCGCTGTCGAAATTCATGTCCCACACCCGCGAAGCAATCAGCGAGCGGGACAGCACCTGGTCCTGGTGCGTGGCGAACAGATGCAGCAGGGCGAATTCTTTATTAGTCAGGGTAATGCGCGTGCCGGCGCGGGTCACTCGGCGTTTGAGTACGTCAATGTGCAGGTCGGCGATTTGTAGTTGTTCTTCATCCCGGCTCGGGCCGCGTCGGTTGAGGGTGCGCAGGCGCGCCACCAGTTCGGCGAACGAAAAGGGCTTGATCAAGTAGTCGTCGGCCCCCAGCTCAAGGCCTTTGATGCGGTCGGCGATGTCATCGCGGGCGGTGAGGAACAGCACCGGGGTATCGGCTTCTTTGCGCAGGCGGCGCAGTACTTCCCAGCCATCCATTTTCGGCATCATCACGTCCAGTACGATCACGTCGAACGGCGTCTCCAGGGCCTGGTGCAAACCGTCCACGCCATCGCGGGCCAGGCTCACGCAATGCCCCAGCTCCTGCAGGCCGTTGAGCAGATAATTGCCGGCCTTGGGTTCGTCTTCGACTACAAGGATGTTCATGGGAAGTGCTCTGCTTCAATAAGTTGCGCCAGTGTAGCCCGATCAATTGTCATTGGTGCAACCGGTGCCCTGGACTTGGTAATCCAGCACATGTTCGCGGTCTTGGTGGTCCAGGTAGCGCAGTTGCGCCGGCACAACCCCGCATTGGCCGTAGGTGTCGGTGCTCGACAGCACCTTGGCGACATCCAGATGGACGAAGAAGCCGGTTTTGTCATGGATCACGTTGGCAGCAGGGGCGGCGTCGGCAGCGAATACCGAGCCAGTGACGAGCAAAGCGGCGAAGCCTAAGGCGAACAGTTTCATGGTGGTGTCTCACGTTCCGGGTTGGTAGTGAGTTCACGGTAACCAGGCGACCCCAACAGCCAACCAACAGGATGATGACAAGTTCGTCATTTTTGCCTTGGCGCTGACGGGCCAGGTCTCGGCGTTTACAAGCGGCGAGGTGATCCGTAGATTGCAGGGGCCCAGCCCATGAGGAAGCCGCGCAGTGTCCAGTCCAAATCCAAGTGTATTTAGCCGCCGTTACCGCGCCTTCCTGTTTGATATGGACGGGACTCTGCTCAACTCCATTGCCGCTGCGGAGCGTGTCTGGGGTATCTGGGCTGCTCGGCATGGCTTGGATATGGAAGCGTTTCTGCACACCATTCATGGTGCCCGCGCGATTGATACGATCACCCGCCAGGCATTGCCGGGTGTCGATCCACAGATAGAAGCCCAATGGATCACCGAGGCTGAACTGCGCGATGTCGAAGGCATCGTGGCAGTTCCTGGCGCGGTGGCGTTTTTGGCCAGCCTGCCCGCCGATCAATGGGCGTTGGTCACTTCTGCGCCAAAAGCGTTGGCCGTGCGCCGGCTGCAAGCGGCGGGTATCCCCGTGCCGGCGGTACTGGTGACAGCCGAAGATGTGAAGACGGGTAAGCCCGATCCGGCCTGTTACGTGCTGGGTGCCAAGCGCCTGGGCGTGCCGGTGCAAGACTGCCTGGTGTTCGAGGACGCCACAGTGGGCATTCAGGCTGGGGAAGCGGCGGGGGCGGATATCCTGGTGGTGACCTCGACACACTTGGCGCCGATGGTGACGGCCCATGCTTGCATCGAGCAATACGGTGCGTTGAAAGCCGAGCGGGGGGCTGATGGCTTGCTGTCCCTGAGTCGGTTAGCGCCGTGACACGTGGAAGGCCGAGCCTGTTACCGGTCTCGGCCTTCCAGGCAGTCGATGGGATCGGACAACGCCTGCAGCCGGCTGTTTTTCATACCCTGACGCGACAACACCATTTCCCTGAGGATCTCGGTGGCGAGCCGGTTGATGGCTTCTGTACCGTGATAGTGCGCACGCACGATGCCGGTAACCGCGAAGTGATCGGTCCCTGGGCCGCTGAGAACGGCTGATAGCGTACCGTCGGCATGCAGTGTGCACTCAACGGTATAGCTGGGCAGGCGCGCTGCCAGTGCCGATTCGATTTGGGTTTTGCTGAGGGTGTCCATCTGTCTCTGCCCCTTTGACTGACTGCGCAAGCCCAATGATAGGTGGTGTGGCGGCGCTGTAAATACCGGTGATCCGATAACAGGCAGCAGCGCTCAGCGTGCGGCGTTCCCGCGGGCGCGATGGGCGGCGCGCTGGCGCAACTTGCGCAAGATCACCTTCTGGATGGGCTTGAGGCAGAACACAAGCAGGTAGCCGCAGAGCAGAAGCGCCAGATCCACCCAGGAATGAGTGTCGGGATCGGCCCCTTCAACTTCCATTCTCAACCCACACCCGAGTGCCACGAAGACCAGCCCTATCAGCAGGGCAAGCATCCAGGATCTTGAAACAAGGGGTTGCGACGCAGCTGGCCTCATCGACGTGTTCCTGAAATGCACTCGGATGGCAGGATAAAGTGTCAGAAATTGGGCTGCCAATAGCGCGACAAGTTCCGGATGCCCAGACAGTTTCATCTTGCAGCGAAGGGAAGACTCAAGGCGCGCTGGTCACGCGGGGGACGCGAACAGGCCAATGGGGTTTTCGCCAGCCGTTACAGTGAACGAAAAGGCTGGCTACTGGAGGCGTTTCAAGGCGTCTGGTTTTTGTCGGGTGCAGTCAGGCCGGCCTGGATACGTTGGTAAATCTCTTCGCGATGCACGGCAACATCCTTAGGGGCGTTGATGCCGATTCGTACTTGCTGGCCGCTAACGCCCAGGATGGTGATCGTAATGTCATCACCGATGTTTATGCTTTCACCAACTTTGCGGGTGAGTATAAGCATGGACTTCTCCTTGAATTACTTTTAAGGACACATGTTTCAGACAGGGCAGGTGTCGGATGTGTGTAGCTTACTGCGAAGCGCTTCCCTGTGACTGCCTCTTTTAGGACGCGTAGAGGCGACATTAATTCCCATGGCGGTATCATACAGGTCGCGATACATGATTCGCATTGTTTAAGCCAACGTTTATGACGGCCAGAATAGACAGTGAATGGTAAAGTTGCCTCTTTGATCCTCAAAGGAGCAGGGCAGTGCGTAAAGTAGCGATGGCAATTGTGGTGTTGGCGTTGGCCGGATGCGGTGAAGGTAAGTCGGTCGATACCCCCAAGGCCAAGCCTGCCGTGACCGAAAGCCTGCCGCAAGCCGGTGCGATTGCCGCCCAGGAATGGGATATCCGGGTCGGCCCGCCGGACCACAAGTTGCAGGCGATCACCGACCTGACCGCCTGGTTGCTGGAGCATGGCTTCAATTTCTATATCGTGAAAGTCGACGGCAAGGATGAGGTGCTGTTGGGGCCGTTTGCGACCAAAGCCGAGGCCGAAGCCAAGCAGGCGCTGCTAAACGAAAAAATGGCGCGGGCCAAGAAAAACGACACCGTGTCGGAGATTATCGAACACAAGGCTGCGCAGTAGCAGGCCAGGTGGGCGGGCACCCCCGCCCACGTTCAGCCGCAGGCCTTGAGGTTGACCGGGCCGACGAACTCATTACCACGCCCCATCACGCAAGCCACGGTCTGGTTGCGCTGGCGTTCCCAGGTTTGCACCGGGTAGGTCTTGTTCCAGGCTTCATACAATTGCCGGTCCTGCTTCGACAGGCGCAGGCCGTATTGCTTGCTCATATAAAAATACGTGCGCGCGATCATTCCGCGAATGGACGGGCGCGGCATGACCTTCTTCGCCTTGAAGTCCACCTGGGTCAGGCATGAGCCGTACTGCCCGCTTTGCACCGGCAGCCAGCCAAAGCTGAAGTTGTTACGGTCGCCATTCACTTCACCGATGCTCGGCACCAGGTTGTGCAGGTCGGCCTCGGCGCGCTTGAACACCTCATCATGGCGCGTGCAGTTTTTTCGCCCCCCATTTTGCCAGCATTGACGCAGATGCCCGATTTGCCAGGCCGGCACGATGTGTTCCCACTCGATGCGCGCGGCGCGGTTGGCGTTTTTGCGCGGGATGTAACCGCAGGCTTTCAAATTCACGCGGTTACCGGTGTATTTGCAGCCGCAATAGAATTCCGTGGATTGCGGCGCGTAGAGCTTCCAGGCGACTTTCTTGGCTTCGCTGAAGGTTCGAGGGGCCTGGGCGTTGGCGGTGACGGTAAAAAACAGACAGCACACAGCAATAAAACGGGCACTCATTGAATCAATCTTCCTTCGGCACAACCCAGAAAATCTGCACGCCACCGTCATCTCGATAGGCGAGGGTGACGTTGTCGTTTTCCGCAATCTCTTCCAGTAAACGTTGCCAATCGTTCTCCGGCTCATCAGGTAAACGGAAGATCAGCGCTGCCTTGGCTTTCTGCGCGTTGGTCGAATTGATGATTTTTTGCACGCGAATGGCCAGACGCTGATAGGCGTCAGGCGCTGCAGGTGCTGCGGAAGAGGGCTTTGCCACAGAGCATTCCTTAATTGGCTGTACGCACATACAGTATTTAACTGTAGGCAATTTCGCAACTGCTTAAATTTCAAGAAGTTCGTCTGACAGCGAATCAGGAAGTTTGTTAAGGGGGGCAAAGGAACTGTAGGAGCGAGCTTGCTCGCGAAAAACGTGATAGCGCCGCAGTGACTCAGGCTTTGCGCGTTATCGTTAGCGTTCTTCGCGAGCAAGCTCGCTCCTACAGGTAGATCAGCAGGGATCAGTACTCCCAGAAGATCCGTTGCAGTTCCTTGCTGTCCTGGGTCTTGGTCAGGGCGACCATCGCCAGGATGCGGGCTTTCTGCGGGTTCAGGTCAAGGGCGGCGACCCAGTCGTATTTGTCGTCTGGCTGTTCGGCGTTACGCAGAACCATGCCACCGGCGTTGACGTGGGAAGAGCGAATGATCTGCACGCCTTGTTTACGCAGTTCCACCAACGCTGGAACCACCTTGGACGATACCGACCCGTTGCCAGTGCCGGCGTGAATGATCGCTTTGGCGCCCGCTTGGGCCAGTGCCTTGTAGGCGGTGTCGCTCACGTTGCCGTAGCCGTAGGCAATTTCAACGTCAGGCAGGCTTTTGATGGTTTTGATGTCGAACTCAGAATCCATGGTGTGACGCTTGGCCGGCAGGCGGAACCAGTAGGATTTTCCTTCAACGACCATGCCCATTGGGCCCCATGGGCTCTTGAAGGCTTCGGTTTTGATGTTGATCATCTTGCTGACGTCGCGACCCGATTGGATCTCGTCGTTCATGGTCACCAGCACGCCTTTGCCGCGGGCTTCCTTGCTACCCGCGACCGCAACCGCGTTGTACAGGTTGAGCATGCCGTCTGCCGACATCGCGGTGCCTGGGCGCATGGAGCCGACCACCACGATAGGCTTGTCGGTTTTTTCTACCAGGTTCAGGAAGTAGGCGGTTTCTTCAAGAGTATCGGTACCGTGGGTGATCACGATGCCATCCACGTCCTTGTTGTCGGCCAGTTCGGCGACACGGCGACCCAGTTGCAGCAGGTTTTCGTTGTTGATGCTTTCCGACGCAATTTGCATCACTTGTTCGCCGCGAACATTGGCGATCTGGCTAAGCTCAGGAACGCCGGCGATCAGTTGTTCGATGCCGACTTTGGCCGCCTGGTAGGTGGCACTGTTGGCCGCACTGGCGCCGGCGCCAGCGATGGTACCGCCTGTGGCGAGGATGACTACGTTGGACAGTTTGGTCTTGCTTTCAACTTCCTTTGCCTGGGCGGCAACGGGGAATAGCAGCAGAAGGGCCAGGGCGCCCGGAATAACGTTCTTCAATGCAGATTTCATTATTTTTCTCTCTGGTTTTTGATGAGTGCTGTAGCAGGTTCATCTAGAACACCCGGGCGGTTCTGAACGCCGCGAGGTGCTGAGAAAGAGCAGGATTTGTACCAGGCTGAGCATGTTGGGTTTTTTAAATTAACTTATTGATTTAAAACAACTTAAAGTGAGGTTTCGGTTTGATGGGGCGGGGCGCTGTCCGGCTTTCCGAACGCGAAGGGCTGTGGTGTTCGGTTGTCCGAAAGCGTTCTCGATTTGTCCGGGCACCCTGTGTGATCATTCGCCGCACAGTCTGTCGTTTCAGAGAACGGTCAGGCAGGGCGAATTTGCTTAAACGTATCAGCGGTCAGTAGCTAAAGGGTGAGCTTGGAGGGCGCCCATGAAAGGCTTGCTGCTACCGTTGACAAATCTCGACAAGGTTCTCATAGTTTGCTCAACGCAAACGTTTGCGAGATGTTTCACTGCGCCCTTGGCACATCGTCACAACTCGTATCAGCCGCCCAGGTGGGAGGGCTGCCGGAGGGCTCTTCGGTGCAAGCGTTGCTCACAATAATCATAAGATCGGAGTGAACCCATGAAGCTGCCATTTGCTGGACGTCTTCTTGCTGTTGCTGTGCTTGCTGCCGCATCCGCCGCTTTGCCTCTCTCCTCTGCATTTGCTGATGACGCCGCTGCCAAACCCAAGGTTGGCCTGGTGATGAAGTCGCTCGCCAATGAGTTCTTCGTGACCATGCAGGACGGCGCCAAACAGTACCAGAAAGACCACGCCGCCGACTTTGACATGATCACCAACGGTATCAAGAACGAAACCGATACCGCTGCGCAGATCGATATCGTCAATCAGATGATTCTGTCCAAGGTCAATGCCATTGTCATTGCGCCCGCCGACTCCAAGGCCCTGGTCACGGTGTTGAAGAAGGCCTCCGATGCCGGTATCAAAGTCGTCAACATCGACAACCGCCTGGACCCGGATGTCCTCAAAAGCAAAAAACTCGATATCCCGTTCGTAGGCCCGGATAACCGCAAAGGCTCCAAGCTGGTGGGCGACTACCTGGCCAAGCAACTGGCCGCCGGTGACAAGGTCGGCATCATCGAGGGCGTACCCACGACCACCAACGCCCAGCAGCGCACCGCAGGCTTCAAGGATGCGATGGACGCGGCGGGCATGAAGATTGTTTCCACCCAATCCGGTAACTGGGAAATCGACCAAGGCAACAAGATCGCCGCAGCGATGCTGAGCGAAACGCCAGATATCAAGGCGCTGTTGGCCGGTAACGACAACATGGCCCTGGGCGCTGTCTCCGCCGTGCGTGCGGCAGGCAAGGCCGGCAAGGTGTTGGTGGTGGGTTACGACAACATTGATGCGATCAAACCAATGCTCAAGGACGGCCGCGTGTTGGCCACCGCTGACCAGGCCGCTGCCCAGCAAGCCGTGTTCGGTATCCAGAATGCGCTGAAGCTGGTCAAGGGTGAGAAAGTCGATGCCAAAGATGGCGTGATCGAAACCCCGGTCGAACTCGTCATCAAGCAGTAATCCTGGCAGTACCCAACAGCGCCCGCTCGTCCTGGGCGGGCGCCTGGAGATTTTCCTATGTCATCTTCCGCCCCGAACGCTGTCCTCTCGGTCAGCGGTATCGGTAAGACCTATGCCCAACCGGTTCTGTCCGACATCACCCTGACGCTCAATCGCGGGGAAGTGCTGGCGCTGACCGGTGAAAACGGCGCAGGCAAAAGTACCTTGTCGAAGATCATCGGCGGCCTGGTCACGCCCACCACCGGGCACATGCAATTCAACGGTCAGGATTACGCCCCCGCCAGCCGCACCCAGGCCGAAGCCTTGGGCGTGCGCATGGTCATGCAGGAGCTCAACCTGCTGCCGACGCTGACCGTGGCTGAAAACCTGTTCCTGGATAACCTGCCAAGCCGCTGTGGCTGGATCAGCCGCAAACAACTGCGCAAAGCCGCGATCGAAGCCATGGCCCAAGTCGGCCTGGACGCGATCGACCCGGACACGCTGGTGGGCAGCCTGGGCATTGGTCACCAGCAGATGGTCGAGATCGCCCGTAACCTGATCGGCGACTGCCATGTGCTGATCCTCGACGAGCCCACGGCGATGCTCACCGCCCGTGAAGTCGAGATGCTGTTCGAACAAATCACGCGCCTGCAGGCCCGAGGCGTGGCGATCATTTATATTTCGCACCGGCTCGAAGAGCTGGCCCGTGTCGCCCAGCGCATTGCGGTATTGCGCGACGGCAAGCTGGTCTGCGTCGAGCCGATGGCCAATTACAACAGTGAGCAGTTGGTGACCTTGATGGTCGGTCGCGAACTGGGCGAGCACATTGACCTGGGCCCGCGCACCATCGGTGGTCCGGCCTTGACGGTGACGGGCCTGACCCGTTCGGACAAGGTTCGCGATGTGTCCTTTGAAGTGCGCGCCGGTGAGATCTATGGCATTTCCGGCCTGATTGGCGCCGGCCGCACCGAATTGCTGCGCCTGATCTTCGGCGCCGACCCGGCCGACAGCGGTACCGTGGCCCTGGGTTCGCCGGCCAAGGTGGTGAGCATTCGCTCGCCGGTAGACGCGGTCGGTCACGGTATTGCCCTGATCACCGAAGACCGCAAGGGCGAGGGCCTGCTGCTGACCCAATCCATCAGCGCCAACATCGCCCTGGGCAACATGCCGGAAATTTCCGGCGGTGGCGTCGTCAACAGCCGCAACGAAACCGCTCTGGCCAAGCGCCAGATCGATGCCATGCGTATCCGCAGTTCCAGCCCCACGCAACTGGTGTCCGAGCTGTCGGGCGGTAACCAGCAAAAGGTGGTGATTGGCCGCTGGCTGGAGCGCGATTGCGCGGTGATGTTGTTCGATGAGCCCACCCGCGGCATCGACGTCGGTGCCAAGTTCGACATCTATGCCTTGCTCGGTGAACTGACCCGCCAGGGCAAGGCGCTGGTGGTGGTGTCCAGTGACCTGCGTGAGCTGATGCTGATCTGTGACCGCATCGGTGTGTTGTCCGCCGGGCGCCTGATCGAGACCTTCGAGCGTGACAGTTGGACCCAGGATGAATTGCTCGCCGCCGCCTTTGCCGGCTATCAGAAACGTGATGCGCTGCTCAACGAAGCAGCGCCTAGGAATACCCCATGAAAACAAGCATTTCCCCCGGTAAAACTGGCGGCAACTTCTATGGCCTGGGTACCTACCTGGGGCTGGCGGGTGCGTTGCTGGCGATGATTGCGCTGTTCTCGGTGCTCAGCGATCACTTCCTGTCCTATGACACCTTCAGCACCCTGGCCAACCAGATTCCAGACCTGATGGTGCTGGCGGTGGGCATGACCTTCATCCTGATCATTGGCGGCATCGACCTGTCCGTGGGCTCGGTACTGGCATTGGCGGCCTCGGCAGTCAGCGTGGCGATCCTGGGCTGGGGCTGGAGCGTGTTGCCCGCTGCTCTGCTGGGCATGGGTTGCGCGGCGTTGGCCGGCACTATCACCGGCTCCATCACGGTGGCCTGGCGCATTCCGTCATTTATCGTATCCCTCGGCGTGCTGGAGATGGCCCGCGGCGTGGCCTACCAGATGACGGGCTCGCGCACCGCTTATATCGGAGACTCGTTTGCCTGGCTGTCCAACCCGATTGCCTTCGGTATTTCCCCGTCGTTTATCATCGCGCTGCTGGTGATCATCGCGGCCCAATTGGTACTGACCCGTACGGTCTTCGGTCGTTACCTGATCGGCATCGGCACCAACGAAGAAGCGGTGCGCCTGGCGGGCATCAATCCCAAGCCTTACAAGATCCTGGTGTTCAGCCTGATGGGGCTGTTGGCCGGTGTGGCGGCGCTGTTTCAGATTTCGCGCCTGGAAGCGGCGGACCCGAATGCCGGTTCGGGCCTGGAGCTGCAAGTGATCGCTGCCGTGGTGATCGGTGGCACCAGCCTGATGGGCGGGCGTGGCTCGGTCATCAGCACGTTCTTCGGCGTGTTGATCATTTCGGTCTTGGCGGCCGGGCTGGCGCAGATCGGTGCGACGGAGCCGACTAAACGCATCATTACCGGTGCTGTGATCGTGATTGCCGTGGTCCTTGACACTTACCGCAGCCAGCGCGCCAGTCGGCGGGGCTGAACCATGGCAACGATCAAGGATGTGGCAGCGCTTGCAGGTATTTCCTACACCACCGTGTCCCATGTGGTGAACAAGACGCGCCCAGTGAGCGAGCCGGTACGCATCAAGGTCGAGGCGGCGATCAAGCAGTTGGACTACGTGCCCAGTGCCGTCGCACGCTCGCTCAAGGCCAAGACCACGGCGACCATCGGCCTGCTGGTGCCCAACAGCCTCAACCCGTATTTTGCCGAACTGGCCCGGGGTATCGAGGATTACTGCGAGCGTAATGGCTATTGCGTGATCCTTTGCAACTCGGATGACGACGCAGAGAAACAGCGCAGTTACTTGCGCGTGTTGCTGGAAAAACGCGTCGACGGCTTGATCGTGACCTCCGTGGGCGGCGATGACAGTGGCCTTGCGGCGGGCTTGAGTGCCGTGCGCACGCCCATGGTGATTGTCGACCGGGCGCTGGATGGGATTGATGTGGACCTGGTGCGCATCGATCACGAAGAGGGCGCTTACCTGGCGACCCGGCACTTATTGGAATTGGGCCACCGCGACATCGCCTGTATCGGCGGCCCGGGGCATACCCGCGTGGCGCAGATGCGCCTGGCGGGTTACCAGCGTGCATTGCGCGAGGCGGGTATCGAGGTGTTGGCCAGTCGTACCCTGGAGAGCGATTTCACCAGCACGGGCGGGTATGCCGCAGCCGTACAGTTATTATCGCAACACCCACCCAGCGCGATTTTCGCCAGCAACGATATGATTGGGTTTGGCGTGCTGCGCGCCGCCGCCGAGCGCAATGTGCGGGTGCCGGGCGAGCTGTCGGTCATCGGTTTCGATGACATTCAGATGGGGCGCTACGTCTACCCGGCGCTGACAACGGTCGGCCAGTCGATCCTGCAATTGGGTGAGACGGCCGCCGAATTATTACTGCAACGAATAGCAACACCCCAACTGCCGATCGATCAACGTATCGTGACGCCCAGTATTGTTTTGCGTGAGTCGACCGCGCCATTGGCTGATGTGTTCGCCCAATACCGCTGAACCGAATTGATGAGTACTGATGTATGCCAGCAAAAGTAGTGGTAATAGGCAGCTTGAACATGGACCTGGTCACCCGCGCCAGTCGCCTGCCGCGTGCCGGTGAAACCCTGATCGGCCAGACGTTCTCCACTGTGCCCGGTGGTAAGGGCGCCAACCAGGCCGTCGCCTCGGCACGCCTGGGCGCCAGTGTCGCAATGGTGGGGTGCATCGGTACCGACGCCTACGGCAGCCAATTGCGCGATGCGCTGCTGGTCGAAGGCATCGATTGCCAGGCAGTCAGCACGGTGGAGGGCTCCAGCGGTGTGGCGTTGATCGTGGTCGATGACAGCAGCCAGAACGCCATTGTCATTGTGGCCGGCAGCAACGGTGAGTTGACGCCTGCGTCGCTGCGAACGTGCGACGCTGTGCTGCAGACGGCAGACGTGATCATCTGCCAGCTTGAGGTGCCAATGGAGACCGTTGGGTATGCGCTCAAGCGGGCGCGCGAGCTGGGCAAGACGGTCATCCTCAATCCGGCCCCGGCAAGCGGACCGTTGCCCGCTGATTGGTATGCCTCGATCGATTATCTGATCCCCAATGAAAGCGAGGCCAGCGCCCTGAGCGGCGTGACGGTCGACTGCCTCGACAGCGCCAAGGTCGCCGCGACCGCGCTGATCCGGGCAGGTGCTGGCAAGGTCATCATCACCCTGGGTGCCCAGGGCGCGCTGTTTGCCGACGGCAAGAGCTTTGAGCACCTGGTGGCGCCGAAGGTCAAGGCGGTGGATACCACCGCTGCTGGCGATACCTTTGTCGGTGGCTTTGCCGCCGCGCTGGCCGCGGGCCAGAGCGAAGCTGAGGCGATCCGTTTTGGTCAGGTGGCGGCGGCGTTGTCGGTGACCCGTGCTGGCGCTCAGCCTTCCATTCCTACGCTGCACGACGTACAAGGTTTTGTGCCCGCATGAAAAAGACACCTTTGCTGAATATCGCCCTGTCGCGTGTGATCGCGTCCCTGGGCCACGGTGACATCCTGGTCATCGGCGATGCCGGCCTGCCCGTACCTCCTGGCGTCGAATTGATCGACCTGGCACTGACCCAGGGCATCCCGGACTTCATCAGCACCTTGCGCATCGTGCTTAGCGAAATGCAGGTGGAAAGCCATGTGCTGGCGCAAGAGATCCTGCTGAAACAACCGTCTGCGCTGACCGCGCTAAATGCGCTCACAGAGCAGGCTGCACTGGGCGAACGACGCCTGCTCAGCCATGACCAATTCAAGCAATTGAGCCGCAATGCCCGCGCCGTGGTGCGCACTGGCGAGTGCCAGCCGTACTGCAATATCGCGCTGGTGTCCGGCGTAACGTTCTAGCGTCCCCCCTATGACAAGGAGTGCTTTATGCAACGTGGTCTACCTACCCTGAAAAACCTGTTCCGGAGTGTTCTGCTTTTGTCCGCGCTCACTGCTGCAAGCGCCCAAGCGGCGGAAAAAATCGACCTGATCATCGACACCGACCCGGGTGCCGACGATGTGGTGGCCTTGCTGTTTGCCATGGCTTCGCCGCAGGAGTTGAGCATTCGTGCGCTGACCACCGTCGCCGGCAATGTGCGCCTGGACAAGACCTCGCGCAACGCGCGCCTGGCGCGTGAGTGGGCAGGGCGCGAGGACATCCCGGTGTACGCCGGTGCGCCAGCGCCGTTGTTGCGCAAACCGATCTACGCCGAGAATATCCATGGCAAGGAAGGCATCTCGGGCGTCACGGTGCATGAACCGAAAAAAGGCCTGGCCGAAGGCAATGCCGTTGACTACCTGATCAAGACCCTGAGCAGCGCCAAGCCGCACAGCATCACCATCGCCATGCTCGGCCCGCAGACCAACCTGGCACTGGCCCTGACCCAAGCGCCCGAAATCACCCAGGGCATCAAGGAAGTGGTCGTGATGGGCGGCGCGCACTTCAATGGTGGCAATATCACCCCTGTGGCTGAGTTCAACCTGTTCGCCGATCCGGTGGCGGCTGAGATCGTGCTCAAAAGCGGTGTGAAATTGACTTACCTGCCGTTGGACGTGACCCATAAAGTCCTCACCAGCGACGCCCGCCTGAAGAAGATTGCCGACCTGAACAACAACGCGAGCAAGGTGGTCAGCAGTATTCTGAATGAGTACGTCAAAGGCGATATGGAGCACTACGGCATTCCCGGTGGCCCGGTCCATGACGCTACCGTGGTGGCGTACCTGCTCAAGCCTTCGCTGTTCAGCGGTCGTGAGGCCAACATGGTGGTCGACAGCCGCGAAGGCCCGACCTTCGGCCAGACCATCGTCGATTGGTACGACGGCCTCAAGCAGCCCAAGAATGTGTTCTGGGTTGAGAATGGCGACGCCCAGGGCTTCTTCGATCTGCTGACCGAGCGCCTGGCGCGTCTGAAGTAAGGTGTTTTGCCGGGCGGCGCTCGTCGCCCGGTTCTTATTCGCGCCCTTGGGCGCCCCCGTAATCGGCCGGGTATTTCTCAAATATCTGGCCGATGAACGCTTGCGCCGCCTGGGTGCCCAGTTCCTTGACCAGCAGGTCGATACCAATGATCGCCAGTTCTTCCGGGCTTCCGGGGCTGTAGGAACTTTGCCCTTGGGGCCACTTGGCTTTGATGTCGGCTTGAAGCGTTACGGTGGTCATGGAAATCTCACGGGCTGAAAATGCGGGGCAGTGCACTGGAACGCTGTTCCAGAGGGGCGCAGTTAAGCATTTTGTACGGCATTTGGCACTGCTACTTAGGCATGACGTAGCGGCTGTGCGACACTGTCGGTCTGTTAAATGGCCGGGAAACACCGCGTGCAAATCGATTTGAGCAAGCCCGACAACCTGACGCTGGACGCCGTGCGCCAACTGCTTGGCAGCGCCAGTGACGACGAACATACCCAGCTGCGGGTGACCAAAAAAGGCGTGGCCTACATTTCGTCCGGCGTAGTCGGGGGTGCCGATATCGATGGCCTGCTGTTTCGCCTGGAGACCTGGGCCAAGGGTTCCGGCTATGTCGGCAAGGTGGCAGCCAGTGACGAAGTCTGGGTTATGCAGATTTTCAACGCGCTGAAGCAGAATTGGCCTACGCCTTCGTCGGACTACATCGACATCTACTGAATACGTTCATATCTAGTCACGATTCACCGAGCGATTGCAGGCCGGGACTCAGGCAGACTTGCCTACAGGCGGTTAACGTCTTGAAACCAATCGCTTTGACTGCTGTCGCACGATCTCTGTCCACTTTTTATCATAGGAGGCTTCATGCCTTGGAAGCTCGCATCATTCGGTACTTTGTTGGCTGCGCTCGCGTTGGCAGGTTGCAGCACCCCGGGTGCCTCTGAGCCAGGCAAAGCTGCCACCGCGACCGATGCCGGTCATAGCCGCTGTGAGTCGAAGGCTGCAGAGTTCGCCATCGGCCAGAAAGCCTCGCCTCAATTGCTGGAACAGGCCCGCACGCGTGCCGGCGCGCAGAATGCGCGCATTCTCAAGCCTAACGACATGATCACGCTGGAGTATCGCTCCGACCGCTTGAACCTGAACACCGACAACAATCTGGTGATCAACCGGGTTAACTGCGGCTGATGCGGCTTTTGCATCACCCATAAAAAACCCCGTCACATGGACGGGGTTTTTTTAGCTCAGCGGAGAATTACTCGCCGCGAACCTGTGCAGCTTGCATACCCTTTTGGCCTTTCTCAGCCACGAAGGAAACGGTTTGGCCTTCTTTCAGGCTTTTGAAACCGTCGCTTTCGATAGCTTTGAAGTGTACGAACAGGTCGTCACCGCCACCTTGAGGAGTGATGAAGCCGAAGCCTTTTTCATCGTTGAACCATTTAACGGTGCCGGTTTGGCGATTAGACATGGTGTATCTCCAAGAAACATATATTTTCAGTAGTGCTGTGCTGCTCAGGCCAACTGGGCACACAGGGCTATCATAGTCGAAATGTTCGGCTTGGGAGCCCCCCCAAGGCACTGTTTGCTAATCAATCGCTTTGCGTTTGATCCGTCTTCAGGCTGAAAGCCCCGATTTACGGGGCTTTGCGACGAAATATCAGCTGTTAAAAAAAGCCGTAAAACCTGCATAATTTGTGCGAAATGGCAGTTTTCAGGCTGTTTTTCCAGCGAAATGGCCGTCGAATCGTCAGCCATTCTTACTTTTTCTTCACCACTTTGCAGGACGAAATAGCCGCGACCGCTTTGTTTTTAAGCTCCGGGCTGGCGTTCTGGTTGGTCATCAATTCCTTGATCTCGGCAGTGCTCAATTCGGCATTGATCTTGTCAGCGCCACATTCACAGTGGGCTTTGGCAGTTTTGACGTCTACGTTCTGGCTGGCGGCGGCACTGCAGTCGTTGACGAAGGCGTCACGGGCGCCCGCTGGCCAGTTGGAAGGGGCTGCAGCCTGCGCGCCGAGGGAAAGGAGGCTCAGGGTAGCGGCGACAGCGAGGGTAGAGGTAAAACGCATCATGGGATGCTCCTTTGGGTCGAGGACGAACGGCGATTCTCAGTGGCTTTGAGGCCTCACGTACAGCTCAAGTTCACTTTCGCAGCTATAAAGCCATGAATTGCTCTTTACCCAGCGCTTGGCCGACGCGATGACCGTTCATCTGTGCTAGCATCCCTGCCTGGCTATTTCCCGGCGCGCCATTTGCCGCCTTGCCAGGTTCTTTTTGTTCACTCCAGTCACTCTGGTTCGATTATCGGTTGGCCGAAAGGCTCCTGCCGCTGTAAGGCAGGCGTTCAGCATTGAACGGCCTGGTGTTGGATCTTGTACTGGCTCATCCCAACCCACGTGACCTTTGGTAGGGGTCACCACTAGGAGAGGAGGCGCCATGCCAACTATTACTCTTCCCGACGGCAGTCAACGTTCATTCGATCATCCGGTTTCCGTAGCCGAGGTCGCCGCATCCATTGGTGCAGGCCTGGCCAAGGCCACCGTGGCCGGCAAGGTCGACGGCAAGCTGGTTGACGCCAGCGACCTGATCACCAGCGACGCCAGCCTGCAAATCATCACGCCCAAGGATCAAGAGGGGCTGGAGATCATTCGCCACTCTTGTGCGCACTTGATTGGCCATGCGGTCAAGCAACTGTACCCAACCGCCAAGATGGTGATCGGCCCGGTCATTGAAGAAGGCTTCTATTACGACATCGCCTATGAGCGTCCTTTTACTCCGGACGACCTGGCGGCCATCGAGCAGCGCATGCACGCGCTGATCGAAAAAGATTACGACGTCATCAAGAAAGTCACCCCGCGTGCCGAAGTGATCGATGTGTTTACCGCGCGTGGCGAGGACTACAAGCTGCGCCTGGTGGAAGACATGCCGGACGAGCAGGCCATGGGCCTGTACTACCACGAAGAATATGTCGACATGTGCCGCGGCCCGCACGTGCCGAACACGCGCTTTCTCAAGTCGTTCAAGCTGACCAAGCTGTCCGGTGCCTACTGGCGCGGTGATGCGAAGAACGAACAACTGCAACGGATCTACGGCACGGCCTGGGCTGACAAGAAGCAGCTGGCCGCCTATATCCAGCGCATCGAAGAAGCCGAAAAACGCGACCACCGCAAGATCGGCAAGCGCCTGAACCTGTTCCACCTTCAGGAAGAAGCGCCGGGCATGGTGTTCTGGCACCCGAATGGCTGGACCCTGTACCAGGTGCTTGAGCAGTACATGCGCAAGGTGCAGCGCGAAAACGGTTACCTGGAGATCAAGACCCCGCAAGTGGTCGATCGCAGCCTGTGGGAGAAATCCGGGCACTGGGCCAACTATGCCGACAACATGTTCACCACCCAGTCGGAAAACCGCGACTACGCCATCAAGCCGATGAACTGCCCGTGCCACGTGCAGGTCTTCAACCAGGGCCTGAAGAGCTACCGCGAGTTGCCGATGCGCCTGGCCGAGTTCGGTGCCTGCCACCGTAACGAGCCATCCGGTGCGCTGCACGGCATCATGCGCGTGCGTGGCTTCACCCAGGACGACGCCCACATCTTCTGCACCGAAGAGCAGATGCAGGCCGAGTCCGCAGCGTTCATCAAGCTGACCATGGATGTTTATCGCGATTTCGGCTTTACCGAAGTCGAAATGAAGCTGTCCACTCGTCCGGAAAAACGCGTTGGTTCCGACGAACTGTGGGACCGCGCCGAAGCGGCACTGGCGGCAGCACTCGACAGTGCGGGCCTTGCATACGATCTGCAGCCGGGTGAGGGCGCCTTCTACGGTCCCAAGATCGAGTTCTCGCTCAAAGATTGCCTTGGCCGTGTCTGGCAGTGTGGTACCCTGCAGCTCGATTTTAACCTGCCGATCCGTCTGGGAGCCGAATACGTCTCCGAAGACAACAGCCGTAAACACCCGGTTATGCTGCACCGGGCGATCCTCGGCTCGTTCGAACGGTTCGTCGGTATCCTGATCGAGCACTACGAGGGCGCGTTCCCTGCGTGGCTGGCTCCGACCCAGGCAGTGATCATGAATATCACTGATAAACAGGCAGATTTTGCCGCTGAAGTTGAAAAAACTCTCAACGAAAGCGGGTTTCGTGCCAAGTCCGACTTGAGAAATGAAAAGATCGGCTTTAAAATCCGCGAGCATACCTTGCTCAAGGTTCCCTATCTCTTGGTTATCGGAGATCGGGAAGTCGAGATGCAGACTGTCGCTGTGCGTACTCGTGAAGGTGCTGACCTGGGCTCGATGCCCGTCGCCCAGTTCGCTGAGTTCCTCGCGCAAGCGGTTTCCCGGCGTGGTCGCCCAGATTCGGAGTAATTATTATTAAGCGTGAAATGAGACAAGATAAACGAGCTGCACCGAAAGCCCCGATCAACGAGAATATCTCGGCACGCGAGGTTCGGTTAATTGGCGCTGATGGCGAGCAGATTGGCATCGTCTCGATTGATGAAGCGCTTCGTATTGCAGAAGAGTCCAAGCTGGACCTGGTGGAAATCTCCGCCGATGCAATCCCACCTGTTTGTCGGGTGATGGACTACGGCAAATCGATCTTCGAAAAGAAGAAGCAGGTTGCCGCAGCGAAGAAGAACCAGAAGCAGATTCAAGTAAAAGAAATCAAGTTTCGTCCAGGGACGGAGGAAGGGGATTACCAGGTAAAACTGCGCAACCTGGTACGTTTCCTGAGTGATGGGGACAGGGCCAAGGTATCCTTGCGATTCCGCGGCCGTGAGATGGCCCACCAGGAGCTGGGGATGGAACTCCTCAAGCGGGTTGAAGCTGACCTGCTCGAGTACGGTTCGGTCGAACAGCATCCTAAGATGGAAGGACGCCAGCTTATTATGGTCATCGCCCCGAAAAAGAAGAAGTAATCAACAGGGCACGGCAGGCCTTCTGATTATGTTTATCAACTGAATGCGGAGTACCGAACATGCCAAAGATGAAAACTAAAAGTGGTGCTGCTAAGCGGTTTCTGAAAACTGCTAACGGCATCAAGCACAAGCACGCTTTCAAGAGCCACATCCTGACCAAAATGTCGACCAAGCGTAAGCGTCAACTGCGCGGTAGCAGCTTGCTGCATCCGTCTGACGTGGCAAAAGTCGAGCGCATGCTGCGCCTTCGTTAATTTTGGTTCAAGAATAGAGGAAGTAACTCATGGCTCGTGTAAAGCGTGGCGTCATGGCCCGTAAGCGTCACAAAAAAATTCTGAAACTTGCTAAAGGCTACTACGGCGCGCGTTCACGCGTATTCCGTGTTGCCAAGCAAGCGGTAATCAAGGCAGGCCAATACGCCTACCGTGACCGTCGTCAGAAAAAACGTCAGTTCCGCGCTCTGTGGATCGCTCGTATCAACGCCGGTGCACGTGTTAACGGTCTGTCCTACAGCCGTTTCATCGCTGGCCTGAAAAAAGCGTCCATCGAAATCGACCGTAAGGTTCTGGCTGAACTGGCCGTGAACGAAAAAGCGGTGTTTGCTGCGATTGTCGAGAAAGCTAAAGCCTCCTTGGCTTAAGTACCCCCGACAGTCACCCTGGGCTACTCCTGTGGCCCAAGGTGGTAAACGTCATAAATAGGGGAAGAGCCTTCAAGCTCTTCCCCTATTTTGTATCTGGAGTCTGTACATGGAAAACCTGGACGCGCTCGTCGCCCAAGCCCTTGAGGCTGTGCAAAGCGCTGAAGATGTAAATGCCCTGGAGCAAATCCGGGTTCACTACCTTGGCAAGAAAGGTGAATTGACTCAGGTGATGAAGACCCTGGGAAATCTGCCTGCTGAAGAGCGTCCGCAAGTCGGTGCGCTGATCAACGTCGCCAAGGAGCGTGTCACAGAGGTTCTCAATGCGCGCAAGGCGTCGCTCGAGGAGGCCGATCTTGCGGCCAAGCTCGCCGCCGAGTCCATTGACGTGACCTTGCCTGGTCGTGGCCAGGCCTCGGGCGGTCTGCATCCGATCACCCGGACTCTGGAACGTATCGAACAGTTCTTTACCCACATCGGCTACGGCATTGCCGAAGGCCCTGAGGTCGAAGACGACTACCACAACTTCGAGGCGCTCAACATCCCAGGCCATCACCCGGCCCGGTCGATGCACGACACCTTCTATTTCAACGCCAACATGCTGCTGCGCACCCATACCTCGCCGGTACAGGTCCGCACCATGGAAGCGAACAAGCCGCCGATCCGCATTGTCTGCCCAGGCCGTGTGTACCGTAGCGACTCGGATATCACCCATTCGCCGATGTTCCACCAGGTCGAAGGCCTGCTGGTTGATCGCGATATCAATTTCGCCGACCTCAAAGGCACCATCGAAGAGTTCCTGCGGGTGTTCTTCGAAAAAGAGTTGGCGGTACGTTTCCGTCCTTCGTTCTTCCCGTTCACCGAGCCATCGGCTGAAGTCGACATGGAATGCGTGATGTGCAGCGGTAAAGGCTGCCGCGTGTGCAAGCAGACCGGCTGGCTGGAAGTGATGGGCTGCGGCATGGTTCACCCCAACGTGCTGCGCATGTCCGGGATCGACCCGGAAGAGTTCTCGGGCTTTGCCTTCGGCATGGGCGTTGAGCGTCTGGCCATGCTGCGTTACGGCGTGAACGACTTGCGTCTGTTCTTCGACAACGACTTGCGGTTCCTCGCGCAATTTCGCTAGTCGTAACGAATCTTTAGGAGAGCAGGATGAAATTCAGTGAACAATGGCTGCGTGGCTGGGTAAGCCCGCAGGTAGATCGCGACGAGCTGGTTGCTCGTCTGTCGATGGCCGGTCTTGAGGTCGATAGCGTTACGCCGGCCGCCGGTGTTTTCAGTGGCGTGGTGGTGGGCGAGGTGTTGAGCACCGAGCAGCACCCGGATGCCGACAAATTGCGTGTGTGCCAGGTCAGCAACGGCTCGGAAACCTTTCAGGTCGTGTGCGGAGCGCCTAACGTGCGCCCGGGCCTGAAGATCCCGTTCGCCATGATCGGCGCCCAGTTGCCGGGCGACTTCAAGATCAAGAAGGCCAAGCTGCGTGGCGTTGAATCCAACGGCATGCTGTGCTCCCAGGCCGAGCTGCAAGTAGGTGAGGGCAATGATGGCCTGATGGAACTGCCTGCCGACGCGCCAGTGGGTCAGGACATCCGTGTTTACCTGGAGCTGGAAGACGCCAGCATCGAGGTCGACCTGACCCCCAACCGCGGCGACTGCCTGTCCCTGGCTGGCCTGGCCCGTGAAGTGGGTGCGCTGTACAACGCGCCTGTCACTCGTCCAGTGGTTGCTGCCGTGCCGGCGGTACACGACGAAGTCCGCTCGATTGAAGTATTGGCGCCCAACGCTTGCCCGCGTTACCTGGGGCGTGTGATCCGTAACGTCGACCTGTCCAAGCCAACTCCGCTGTGGATGGTCGAGCGCCTGCGTCGTGCCGACGTGCGCAGCATCGACGCCGCCGTCGACATCACCAACTACGTGATGCTCGAACTGGGCCAGCCGTTGCACGCGTTTGATCTCGCCGAAATCAACGGCGGCATCCGCGTGCGTATGGCCGAAGAGGGCGAAAAGCTGGTGCTGCTCGATGGCCAGGAAGTCAGCCTGCGTGCCGACACCTTGGTGATCGCCGACCACGCTCGCGCCCTGGCAATTGCTGGCGTGATGGGTGGCGAGCACAGCGGTGTATCCGCGACCACTCGTGACGTGTTCCTTGAAAGCGCGTTCTTCGACCAGATCGCGATCGCTGGCAAGGCCCGTTCCTATGGCCTGCACACCGATGCGTCGCACCGCTATGAGCGCGGCGTGGACTGGAAACTCGCCCGTGAAGCCATGGAGCGCGCCACCGGCCTGCTGCTGGAAATCACCGGTGGCGAAGCCGGCCCGATCACCGAGACCGTCAGCGAACAGTACCTGCCGTCGATTGCGCCGATCACCTTGCGTGCCAAAAGCGTTGAGCAGATGCTCGGCCTGGTCATCGAGCCGGCTGAAATCGAGCAACTGCTGTCTGCGCTCGGCCTGGGTATTTCTGCGGGTGGGGAAGGGCAGTGGCAGGTTGCAGTACCTAGCCATCGCTTCGACATCAGCCTGGAAGTCGACCTGATCGAAGAGCTGGCACGTCTGTACGGCTACAACCGCCTGCCGGTTCGCTATCCGCAAGCACGCCTGGCACCGCAACCCAAGGCCGAAGCGCGTGCGCACCTGCCTGAACTGCGTCGTTTGCTGGTTGCCCGTGGTTACCAGGAAGCCGTGACCTATAGCTTCATTGATCCAAAACAGTTCGAACTGTTCAACCCTGGCGTCGAGCCGTTGCTGCTGGCCAACCCGATCTCCAACGATATGGCCGCCATGCGTTCCTCGTTGTGGCCGGGCCTGGTGAAGGCACTTTCCCACAACCTGAACCGCCAGCAAGACCGCGTGCGCCTGTTCGAAAGCGGCTTGCGTTTCGTCGGCCAACTCGATGGCTTGAAGCAAGAGCCAATGCTGGCGGGTGTTGTCTGCGGCAGCCGTCTGCCGGAAGGCTGGGCGCAAGGCCGTGAGGTCGTGGACTTCTTCGACGTCAAGGCTGACGTGGAAGCGGTGCTGGGCTTTGCCGGTGCGCTGGACGCCTTTACGTTTGTACCGGGCAGCCACCCAGCCTTGCATCCAGGCCAGACAGCACGTATCGAGCGTGAAGGTCGCCTGGTGGGCTTCGTCGGCGCCATTCACCCAGAACTGTCGAAAACCTTGGGTCTGGACCGTCCAGTCTTCGTGTTTGAGCTAGTCTTGGCTGAAGTTGCGTCGGGCAAGATGCCTAAATTCAGCGAGTTGTCGCGCTTCCCTGAAGTGCGTCGCGACCTGGCCCTGATCGCCGACCGCGAAGTCGCCGCCACTGCGGTTCTGGATGTAATCCGTGAAAATGCAGGGGAATGGCTGACAGACCTCAGGCTATTTGACGTCTATCAGGGTAAAGGCATTGATCCGCATAGAAAAAGCCTTGCAGTTGGCTTGACCTGGCAGCATCCATCGCGCACTCTTAATGACGATGAGGTGAATACCACGACGCAAAATATCCTCACCTCGCTCGAACAAAGGTTGAACGCCACGTTAAGGAAGTGACGTATGGGGGCTTTGACGAAAGCTGAGATGGCGGAACGTCTGTACGAAGAGTTGGGTCTGAACAAGCGCGAGGCCAAGGAATTGGTCGAGCTGTTTTTTGAAGAGATCAGACACGCTCTGGAAGACAACGAACAGGTCAAATTGTCCGGTTTCGGCAATTTTGACCTGCGAGACAAACGCCAGCGGCCTGGCCGCAATCCAAAAACGGGAGAAGAAATCCCGATCACGGCTCGCCGTGTGGTCACCTTTCGTCCAGGGCAGAAGTTGAAGGCCCGAGTTGAGGCTTATGCTGGAACCAAGTCATAACGACGAGCTACCCGTCATCCCAGGCAAACGCTACTTCACCATTGGTGAAGTCAGCGAGCTGTGTGCGGTAAAACCGCACGTGCTGCGCTATTGGGAGCAGGAATTTCCTCAACTCAACCCCGTCAAACGCACCGGGAACCGTCGGTATTATCAGCGCCAGGACGTGCTGATGATCCGACAGATCCGTGCGTTGCTGTACGACCAGGGGTTCACCATCAGCGGCGCACGCCAGCGTATGTCCGGTGATGAAGCCAAAGACGACACCACCCAATACAAGCAACTGATCCGCCAGATGATCTCCGAATTGGAAGATGTACTGGTGGTGCTGAAAAAATGATTCAAGCTTTAAAAATACTTCCACATTTCAAAAGCTTGCGGTATATTCCGGTTCGCTTCGTTAAGAAGCAAACCCAGTAACACGCCTAGTCGGGGCGTAGCGCAGTCCGGTAGCGCACTAGCATGGGGTGCTAGGGGTCGAGTGTTCGAATCACTCCGTCCCGACCATATTTTTCAATGACTTAGGCCAATGTTCACAGCATTGGCCTTTTTCATGTGCGTGACATTTGCGTGACTTCTCGTTTTTTCACGCCTGCTTCCTCTTCAAGATTGTCAGTATCGGTCCGCGAGAATCGGTTGCTGATACCATGTTCGCAGCTTCAATCAGATGCCCGAGCTCAGCGCCCGAGTAGTGACTGGTGATGCTGCCGTTCTTGTGCCCCAAAAGGGCCTTACGGTCTTCCTCGGTTACGCCTGCGGCGCGCAGCCGACGGCCAAACGTGTGTTTAAGGTCATGGATCCTGATGGATGCATACCCAGGGTGAGCGGGGCGAAGGTTTTCCTCCTGCCAGAGTTTCGCCGCTCTCACCCGCGCCTTCTTCCAGGCCGAGTCGTTCATGCGGTGCATCGCGGTGCCGTTGTATGGGAAAACCCATTCCTTGCTGATGCCGCGCTGCTTCTCGATGATCGACCTGGCCACGCTGTTCAGCACCACCAGCCTCTCGTCACCGTTCTTCACGCCAGAGCGCTCATGCCTGCCACCAAAGTCGGCCGGTATCAGAAAAACGCTGGTGCCCAGTTCCGGTACCGCGATCTCCCAATCCCACCTCAGCTTGCAGACCTCCTGCTCCCGCGTTCCGGTGTTCACCTTGAACAGCGCCATCGTTTGCAGGTGAGCCGGCAACTCGCCAAAAAGAATCGACTGCTCCGGCCATGACATCGGGTACGGCTTGCGGCTCGACTTCTTCTCTTCCAGTTTCGTGAGCATCGGCACGCTATCCAGCCACGGCCTGCGCTCATCGTCTCGCCACTTCCTGGCACACAACGACAAAACACGAACCACACGCTCGATCGAGATATTCACCGTTCTGTTGCTGACACCTTTCTTTGCCTTCCCGCATTCCAGCTTCTTTGTCGCCAGCCTGTCCTTGATGAAAGGCACCAGGGCCTGGTCATCGATGTGGGTCAGCGGCATGTCGCCAATGAATGGGTCGAGCTGTGAAAGGTGGTGCGCGGATAGCTTGATTGAAGGCTGATCCTTGAATTCCAGCAGGAAGCGAGTCGCCGCCTCCCGCCAGGTCCTGACCTTCTTCACACCGTACACCTTCTGCTGCCGGATCTGCTCCAATCTGAAGATCAGGTAGCGCTCCGCTTCTTCCCGGTCACCAGTTCCAGTGCTTTCGTAAAGTCGTTCTCCGTTGATTTTCTTGTCGATATGCCAGATACCTTTCCTTTGGGAGAGGCCTGTGATCGATTTTCGCGCCATGATTTATCTCCTTTCTGGCGCTCGCTGCGGGGCGATTGTTGCTCCGTTGCGCCTTTTTTATCAATCGCCTTTGCCTCGACGTACGCCGTGGCCCAGTCGTCAAGCTCCTGTCGATCAAAGCCAACGCCGCGCCCGCCGATGGGGAACTCGCTGACGAAGGGCCTGACGGTCTCGTCGAAAATTGCCCGGCACATGCCCAGGTACCCAGGCGCTTCCTTTGCTCGGATGAATCGAGGTATCAGTTGTTGCGCGCCCATACCTACCTCCCGCCCACCGTGGGCCGCGCTGTCTTGATGATGTGGATTGCCAGGCCGAAGCTGATCAGCAGCCAGGCGCAGGTACCGGCGAAGGCGTAGAGCAGTGCCTCGGTGGTGCCGGTGTCCAGCAGGTCGAGTCCGAGCCAACCAAACCAGCCGATGGTTCCTACCAGGTACAGAAAAGCGCCCAGCAGTATCAGGGTGGATTTCATAGCGAACATGGGGTGTCCTTGCCGCGCTGGGCGGAAGAAGGTGGGTTAGGGTTCGGCGGGGAACCACTCGGTGTCGTATTCGTGCGGGGTCACCAGTTCCGGGGCGAGGCTGGGGAGTTGTCGCTCGAACACCAGATATCCGTATGGCTTTTCAATCCAGGCTGGTGCCTCCTCCATAAACTTGGCCTTAAATATCCGAAGCAGGTGGTCAGCGGCTTTCTCAAATTCCTCTTCGCGATAGTTGCCTTCGCAAATGCTTCCGTTGCTGACACGCCAGACGGTTCGCTTCGACTGAGCCTCGGCAGCCTTGATCTTTTCCGCCATCCGGTCGCGGGCGTACCGCATCTGGTCCAGGGTCAGGGCTGCCACCCAATCATCTGTACCGATACTCATTGAGCAGCCGTGGTGACACTTTATTTCAGGCATGTGCGTAGCTCCGCCCGCCGCTCACCGGCAGGCATGTAGGGGGATTGGGGTTAGGGTGCTGCGGCGAGGTCGGCCTCTGCCATCTCGCAGAAGAACGAACAAGACGGGATTTTCTCGTTACGACGCACCGGGCCGTCGCCCAGCTCGCGGAGGGAAAACCGCACGTTGGTGGTGCGGTTGCGAAACAGATATGAACCCTCGCCGAGGTCGTCCTGCACCCGACACAGCGCTTCGAACTGCTCCGGGAAATCTTGCCTTATCGCGCGGAAATAGCCTTCACCACCTTTCACGCAGCCAATGCAGTTCGCATTGTCGTAGCCCAGGCGGTACATCAGCGGCAACTTGATACCTGCGCGCAGAACCATTGCCTTGCAATCCTCCTTTCCCAGACCGGCATCAATCAGCGGCGCAATCACCGGCCGGTCTGGGTTTCGGTCGCGGAAGTCCTCAAGGCGTTCAACCTCTTCGGCGGTGTAACCGAACACCATCACGTCTCCCGGCTGCTTCCAGGCATCCAGCAGGCGCCGCTTCAACAACTTGGTGCAGGGCGCGCCGTTCCGTCCCTTCATGAATCGCTCGCGGTGGAATACTTGAAGGATGTCGGCGCCGTACTTTTCATCTCGAAGCACAGTTACAGGGCGCCCGAACCAAGCTTCACAGTCCAGGGCGAATCGGCGGTTGTCTTCGTGCTCATTGGCCAGGAAGGCGTTGATTATCTGCACGTCGTGGGTTGCGCCATATTCGGCCAGAGCCAGCTTGGTAGCCACCGCCGAAGCAGCACCGCAGCTGAACTGGCAAACGATTCGATTGCTCATGGCCTTGGCCCCTTGTAGATGAAGACGTAGGCGAACCAGAGGGTGGCGATCATCAATAATCACCCCAGTTCAAGCCCTGAATGTATTCGCTTGGGATGGTCACGGCCTCGGCCGGTATGGTGCTTTCCACCTCATGGTTGCCGAAGTAGCCGATTGCTGCTTTGGCGCGCTCCATAGATAACTGGGCATGCTTCATCTGCCAGGACTTTCGGGCTTTGTACGAGCGCAGCGCTAGCGCCTTGTCGGTGTAGGCGAAGCGCCGGGCCCACTCGCCACCTTCTTTCAGCACGCGCTTGCGACGTTTCTTGATCGCCTCAGCAGTCCAGCTATATTGAGGACCTTTGACCAGGTCGCAGGTATGGGTATCGCCGATGTAGAAACACTGCGCCGTCTCGCCGATCACCTGATAGGTGATGCAGTGCACCTCCAGGCCTTCCGGGCCAATGGTGTCGATATAGCGGAAGTGGTCCGGCCAGGCTTTGTTGATCTCTTCAGGCATGACTTCGTCCTTGCCGCCATAGCGGCTATCAAATTCATAGAGGGGAGAGGTATCGTTGCCTCCTTAGAAATGGAGGTGAGATGTGGTCGTACACGGAATTGAATACCGTTTTTGCCGTGCCTCAAGCATCGTCGAAGGTCACGATGGCTTGGCTTTAGAGTGCTGGGAAGGTGACAGAACGCAGATGTTCGAGATCTTTCGGAATGACGAAACGTTGCGCTTTGAAGTAAGCCTCTTTGAGCAAAGTGTTCCCCTAGAATTGCTTGAGTACGCAGTAAAAATTGCCCGGGATAGCCTTGGAGACTTTTGCCCGTACCCGTGATGAGGTGTCCTTGCCGCTATAGCGGCTGACTTTGAAGGGGGAGGGGTTACAGGTTTTGCGGGTGGAGTACGGATGTACTCCTATCGGGATTTGGCGGCACGCTTGCGGAACTCGTAAACCATGCTGCGCAGATCTACCAGTGACTCCTGCAGGTCGCCGCGGGTTGAGTCGATATTTTCGAGCAACTCACCTTCACCATCGTCGCCGCCCTCATCGACGGCCAGAAGGGCCAGGCCGTATGCCTGGAACTTCGCCAGCACATCATCGGCTGACTTGGCCATGTACTCGGCATGCTCAATGGCATAGTCCTTGTCGGAACGCTCATTGGTGACAGGCGCTTCCGGAGCGGCGGCGAGCATGGCGGCCCAGCACAGTTTCGCGCGGAGCGCCGCTTGCTGGCAGCCGCTCATCTCTTGGTACTGCTCCCAGACTTCTTCATCGGAAAAGCACTCGTCCGGCTCCGACTCGAAGCCGTTTATCACCATGGTTTCGGTCGGTTCAACCGGCACCAGTTTCCATTGACTGCTCATATAGCCTCCCTCGTTACCAGATCATGGGCATCCACAACGGTCATGCCGAGCTTCTCGGCGATCAGGACTTCCAGTTTTGCGCCCTTTGAATTCTCCCAGCCGGGCAGGGTGGCCACGGTGTCGCAGTCCATCAGGGCGGCAATGTCGCGGCGCATACAGTCGGTCCAAGTGCCACCTTCAGGATTGATCTCGGCGGGGTTGGTGACTGTGTGGCCGCTGGCGCGGAGGCTAGCGGTCATGCTGTGGAAGGTGGGGAAGTTCAGCCCGGGCAAGCCGCTCATGGGCCCGCTGAGGTAAATTCGTTTCACGGGGAGTCCTTGCCGGGCCATGCCCGGGCGGTGGAGTGGGGGAGTTACAAGGCCATTTCGACCTGGGTTTCTCGCTGCCAGATAGGCGAGCTGTTGTGCGCCTCGATTCTGTCGGCGATGACGTTGGCGCGCTGACCGGCGGTCGGCGGGGCGTACATGCCGAAGCGACTGATGCTGCCGCCGTTTACCGCGGCGTTTGTAGAGTCGGCGGACGCGAAGGGCAGGTGCTGGAATATTGCAGGGTCGAGCATTCGCAGGCCATGAAGCCTGCAGGCCGGGCGCCCTTGGTCATCGCAGATGGCATCCATCGCGACGCCCATCCGCTTCCACCATGCTCCAGTGCCCGGTGAAGCCCATTGCCCAGAACTGCCCAGGGCGACCGTACGCCAACACCTTGCCAGACGCTGCAACCGCTCAAGCGATTCGTGCAAATGCCAGACAGGCACGCCGCGAAGCTCCTCTGGCCACTGCCGAACAAGGTCATCATTGGCCTCTTCATCACCATCGATGACATCTGGAATGAGCGCCCAGGTGAATCCAGGGTGTCGATGCCAGTCTTCTACCCAGCGCGTGTAGCCCTCGACGTCTACCTGGCCACCTTTTTTCCACACCGTGAACGCGCCGTTATCGAAAACAAACGATTTGCACACATCGGCGACGATCCCAAGATCGTCCTTGCGCGGGAATGGCACCAGCGCGTGCCGGCCCGTCAGGAACTTTGCCGCATCCTCTCGTTTACCGCCGACAGGCGTGCCGTGGTAATGGATCATCCGCTAAGCCTCACTGTTTCGATCTCGACGCCCTGGTGGGTAGCAATGATGGTTTGGTCGCCGCCCAGGGATTCCGCCAGACGATCGGCGATCTGTTCATGCCAGCCTTTTTTAATCAGCGCGGTGGCCGCCCGGATATGCTCGACATGGATCATCGACAAGGATTTCAACTCAAGGCGATAAACAATGGTTTCGCCGTCAGACGGGCATACCGCGGCGAACGTGTGTCGATACGTGTTCATAGGGGATCCTCGCCGTCTGGCGCTGTTCAGTGATATGGGTTATTACGGGTGACCGGCATGGAGCCGGATCAGGCGGGCTCTATGATCTCGTCGCCCGGGTCTTTCTGGATGGCGAGAAGGCTTTTATTGCGGAATTCCCGCGCCACGTTTTGCGATATCTCGATTTCGTGGCGCGGCGGATTCAGCAGCGGCTGGCACTTCGCGGAGCCCATCGCATGCAGGTGATGAATCATCAGCGTCATCGCCTCGCCTTGCTCAGTAATGCCTGACCACTCCATCAGGTCGGCCAGGGCCTGGCGCGTTCCGGGGCGAACCCTGAGCCTCAATTCCTCTTCGGCAAGTGCCACACGCTTTCTGGCAGACTTGGCCGAGCGTTCTTTCTGCGGTACTGCTGCCATGGCCTACCTCTTCTATTCCGCTGGCCGGCAGTGCGAGCCAGGTTTGACGTTTGCGTTGCTGGGTGCGGGCTATGCGGAGCATGAATCGACCTTCACCTGGTGCCAGGCGCCGACGGCTTCGAAGATCATCGCGGCGTGCGCCTCATCGAGCGACATCGCTTCAGGTATGGCAATCCAACCTGAAGCCACCATCTGGCTTTGATTGGCCTCGTCGCGCAGCTTCTTGTAGCAATGCTCGATCACGTCTTCCAGGTGGTCGGAGAGGTAAACGCCATCGGGCGCCACCTCCACCGATTTGCTGTACCGGTCGCCACGGGCGTCGATGCAGAGGGCGCTGAGGTAGATCGTCCACCGGTGGGGAATGCCGCAGACGGCCTGGCCAATCTCTCCCGGCGCGATGTTCTTCAGCGACTTGTAATTGACCATGCCCTGGCGGCCGCTGGGATCGATGTTCACCACCGCGACGTGGTTGGCAGCCAGCAGCGACCGGCATGACCGGTCAATGCGTGCTTTGAGATTGTGGGGTTTGCGCTTGCTCATAAAGCCTCCGCAAGTTTGCGCAGCGCTTCACGCTCGGCCCGGGTGATGAGCGGCTTGCGGCGCTTGAGAATGGTTGTCGGGTCGATGAATTCCGAACGCTTCGCCGGCGCTGGATTGATCGCCGGGCTATCACCGATTGTGAGCTTGCCGCCGGCGGCCAGGTGCCGAAGGACCTGACTGGAAAGCTCCAGCGCTTTCCCGCGCCGAAACTCGATGTCTGATCGGAGGTTGCTGATCATGCTGCCGCCTTGGCCAGCGTCACACCGGCCATGCTGAAGGTTGATCCCTGCGCCTCGACCATCGCGTCGAGCGCTTCCCAGTTGACCAAGAGGACGGTCATCGGCGCCTGACCATATGCCACGGCTTTCACCAGGGCCTCGAAGTCCGTCACGTTGGCCTGCAGCGCTACCTGCTCGACCACGTGGCTCGTTACTGGCTTTGTAGCCTGGGCGACGGGTGCCGTTGTCTCAACTGGCGTGGCGCGGACAGGCTCGGGCGCCGCCACTTTCTCCACGACTGGCTCTGGCTTGATGGCTGCCAGTCGCTGGGCTTCCTGCTCTTCGGCGATGCGCTTCGCGTCGGCCTTTGCCTGCTCCGCCTTCTGGTGTTCGGATATTCGGAATTTGATCAGCGTCACAAGGTCATCATTGGCCTTGGTAACCAGTTGCTGCACGTCACTGAACAGGAAGGCATGATCAACGGCGAGCTCCGCCAGACTGGTCAGGTTCAAGCGAATACTGTCCGCCGCCTGACTGGCATCGATCTTCGCCCGGGCCAGCTCGGTATCAACTGCGTCCTGGAGACTGGCGATGGTGCGCTTGTTCTTCATGGCGCCGGCGAAGTCGACGTGCACATTAGGCAGCGCCACCTGTCCCAAGGTCCTGTTGATCCCGGCAATATGCTCCGCCAGGGCGAGCTCGGCCTTTTGCTTGATGGAGGTCTTCACCAGCAGCTCTTGAGCCTTCACCAGCTTATCGACCTTCAGACGTGTCTCGCGGGCATGGGCGCTGATGCGATCCAGCGACGAAAATAGCTCGTCGATGCTTTGGGTCTGCGACAGCGCCTGCTTCTTGGCAGCCGCTACAGCCTCTTCAACATCGCCACACCACTTGACCGCCTTCTTGGCGTCGGCGAAGTCCTGGTCGGTGGAGAGCGTGGTTTTCACTGAGTCGATGACAGCCAGCGCGGAATCTTCAAACACCTTCAGATTGCTGGCGGTGACCATGCCGGTAAGTTCTATGCGCAGCGCTGGCAGCTCGTCCGGGGCTTTGCCGACGACGATTGAAGGGGCGTCGGCCATCTCGAAGTTGGCCAGGTCTGACTCGAACTGTTTCCAACCCTCGACCAACTGGGCCGCGCGACCGGCGACGGGCCGGTACTCCATGTGCACGAAGTTTTCTGGCGTCCCGTCTGAGCAAACAAAGATCACTCGCTCAGCGCCGCTTACCAGCAGTTGCTGCTCAAGCTGCCAGTAGTAGTGCGGAGCCAGGTCGCCAGCCTTCACCTGAGCCACGACCGACTCATTCCACAGCTTATGCTCGAACAGGGTCTCGCCGAGCATCGTGGTGCCGTCCATAGAGGCGAGCAGGTTGCCCTCGGTAACAACGACTGGATAAAGCTCTTCGCCGATCAAGGCCTCAGTCAGCGGGCGCGCCAGGGCTTCAGTAGCGTGGCCCTTCTCGAAGATAAACTGCTGAGAGGGCGTGACGTCCGGTGTAATGCCGGTCTTCTTGGCGATCAGCAGGTCGGTGCGGGATTGATACTTCGAGGCGCCCATCATCGCCGGGGCTTCGGAAGCGGTGCGGTACTGGGCGCGAAGGGCTAGCCACTCGGCGGAGCCTTGAGCTACGTTGTGAATTTTCATGCTGAATCTCCATCGAGGGCTTTGAGGTTTGTGATTTTTTCAATCTGCGCCGGGCTCAGCGTGTACTTGCTGCTGATGGTCGCAATGAGGTGTTCTGGGCTGGTGCGGTTCGAGTCGATCAGTGGCTGCCACTTCGCGATGTTCTCGGTCAGCAGGTCGTCGGAGTAGGCGGGCAGCGCTTCCTGCTCAGGCTGGGCGTGCTGCCGAGGGGTGACGTCGCGCGCTGGTTCCTCGAATGCCTTGCCTTCCATCTCGTCAGCCGTTGGCGCTGATCCAACTTCAGGGAAAGCTTTGCGCAGGGCTTGGGCCTCGGCGCATTTGGCGAGCTGGGCAAATGCCCGGCGCTTCCACATGGCGTTGGGCGCCGCACTGTCCTTGCTGGCTGTTGCGTAGTTTTCGATCCAGCGCTCGTTGGCCGTGTATTCGGCCACCAGGCCGTTGCTCATCTGCCGCTTGACCGTCACGCGGCACCATTCTGGATACGTGACTTCTACACCGCTCAACTTTGCCGTTACTGGAGGGCCGTATTCCGGCTCACTGATTCCGGCGTACTGGCCGGTGCGCGCCGCCTGAATGCGGTACAAGCCGATGCCAGGCATCACTGTGTCCTGCATCTTTTTCGTCTTCGAGTTCCAGATCGGGACGATGTGCACCGGCTTCAACATTGGGTCAAGGTGCGCGGCCTGGCAGTAAGCCAACACCATCACTACAGAGTTCTTTTCGGCGCCGGGGTAGAGGCTGCTGCTCAGTACTTCAACAAGCGCGGCCTCCGACATCGCAGGCGTGTTGTCGTCCTGCTTCATTACTGCGGACATGAGGAATCCTTGCCGCGATGCTCGCAGCGATTGAAGGTGTTGGTTAGTTGGTGATCAGGCCGCCAATGGCTGGGCCCAGTAGAACGATGGTGAGGAAGGTCAGGCCAACGATGGCCGACAGAGCGCGGATGGCGCGGCGCCGGTGCCGCTGGTGGGTGGTCATGGCGTCGCAGGCAGTGAGGCGGCTGCAACAGCCTCATCAAGCCGCTGCTTTGCCCGTTCGAATTCCTTTTGCGCAGATTCGATAATGCGCTTACGGCCCTCTACTTCGCTCTTGGCGACCTTCTCTCGCAGCTCATCGGATACAGGAATTCCGTACTTCATCGCTGACCTCGCCAGACTGATAACTACGTGATCCTGATTGTTGCGAGCGCAAGATGCGACCTCTTTGGCGTACCACTTTGCTGCAACCTGCCGAGCCTCTTCCTCTGAAGTTGCCAGGAGAACCTCGGTATTTGAACCGCTACCATCGGAGTAGGCGGCCATTTTCCAGCGGTAGTGATTTTTCGTGCCACCATAGATCGAGAGCAGGCGCATTTCCTTGTCGCTGTCATAGCCCAGGATCGACTCGACTGTGCCGATTAAGAAGCCGCTGTAGTGGTCGATCTTGACCAAGTGCGTCACCGCGCCGGAAATCCACAGGTCCAAGTTCCGCAGTTGGTCGTTCTCTTCATGGCGCTTGCGCATGCTGGCAAGATCGCTCTCCATGGTGCGCTTTTCGCTGGAAAGATCGTTCAGCTCTTTGCGCCGCTCATTGATTCGGGCTTCCAGCTCCTGGACCTTGCCGTGCAGCTTTGCAACCGGCGGTTCTGCGTACACTTCGGGCCACGACTTAACCGGGCCGTAGTGCGGCTCACCGTCTTCGTGTTCATAAATCGGCTCAACCGCATAACCGCTTGAGGTCTGCGCGACGAAAGACGCCGATTCGCCGTGGATGCTGTAGACCGTCTGACCTGCTTCAAATTGATTATTCATTACGCTTTCACCTCATAAGCGACAGTCCATTCACCGCACAGGCAGGCCCGGCGGCTCCAGGCGTGGACGTTTTCGATACCAGCGTCATAGGCCAGCGACAGGGCTCCGAGCCAGGACTTGTGGGTGAAAGCCAGGGTCATGCTGTTCATGCGGTCTCCTTGCGCGAAACCTTGTTGAGGCGTGCGCAGTAGTGGTTGAACTCTTCGATGGTGATCACATTGCCCTTGAGCATGTTGATGATCATCCGCTGTACGACTGCCTCGGCGCCGGGCTCGCTGGCAGGATGCGCCAGGGCCTCCAGCGCCTCATCGATCAGGATGTGCGGGCTCATAGGTCCGCATCCACGTCGCCTTCTGCCTCTTCCCGCTCGGCTGCAACCGCGTCGGCGGCGTAGGGCTTGAGAAGGGTCATGGCGATACGCTCGGCGGATTCAATGGGGCGTTGCTCGCCAATCAGGTCTGCGGCGTGGCCGCGTGAGTCGGCCTGGCTGCCCAGGATCGACGACAGGAATAACCGGGCGAATGAGTCGCGCTGGTCCAGGCTGTCGATCTGGCGCTGATTCAAGATGCCTTGCAGGTACGTGCAGTACCGGTCGAACGTGACGACCTGCGGACGACCGAAGCGACGCTTCCACTTGATGTCGACACCGCACACCAACTGTTCCGCCGAGTGTTCCAGCCACTCCTGTTCTGGGCTCGCCTCGCTGACCTCTGGAGGCAACTGGGCGTCGTACATCGCCTGACAAATCTTCAATGCTGCGTTCATAGTCGCCTCCAGGGTGGCGTTAGTCGGTGTAAGCGATGTATTTGAAGTGTCCGGTATCTTTGTTGAAGCGCTCAAACCTGCCGCCGAACGTTCCGCGCACCTTCTCCTCGACTTCCTTGGCCTCGGTGCCGATAGGGAAAACTCCCTCCTTAATCATCGAGCTGCTGCTGTGGAGCTTGTCCACCCAGTCGATCTTGGTGGGGTCTAGCACGCGAGGCTTTGTTTGGATGTATGGAACCGGGCCGCCCATGCTGATAGACGAGATATCGCGAACGCACAGCGGGTCATCAGCGGCGCGCCACCCACAGTCATGACAGTGCATGTCGGCGCTCTCATGTCGCCAGCACGGCGCTGATATGTGGCAACTACAATCCTTGACTGGCTCCAGCTCGATTACACCTTGGCAGCCATCACGGGCGCACACGTCGCCCTCGGAATATCCGAAATCGCTCATGGCGACCTCCAGTGTTTGGGGTTAGGCGGTGTGCAGGAAGGCGCGAGAAGCGAGCATTGCGTCCGCCATCTTGTAAGCGGCTTTGGCCGTGTGATGCTCGGCGTCGTCAAGGCCGAAAAGGCATGGCGCTGCAGCGGTGGAGATAAGTGCCTGCATAGCCTTGGCCGCGAAATAATCACGAACGGTTACGCCGTACTCGCGGCCAGACTGGTGGTCCGGAGCAGAAGGGAAGGCCGCTGCTCGGCCTGCCTCAAGCGCCTCGTCGTATGCGAGCTGAGCGCCTTCGATCTGGCGATCCATTTGAGCTGCCATGTATTCCATTGCTGATTCCTCAGTGGTTGGTTCACCTGTATTCGTGAACACTCATGCCTCCCGCTGGTTTCCGATTGGCGCGTGGGAGGAGTGCTGACGGGTAGAGGCGCGTAAAAAAGCCCAGTCGAAACCGGGCTTTTCCCTCTTTACGTACAAGCCTGCCGGGCGCATGTGGCGTCGGGCCGGGAATTTATCTACCAAGCAATCTACCAACCGCGCCCCACGTACAATTTATGGGAGGCCCTGACCAAGACTTACGTGCGCGCTTGGTGTCTGAGGTGGTGCGGGTGTCGGCGGGATGCCAGCCCGTCGAGATATGTGGAAGCCCTCCGTTGTTCGCTCACTGGGTTGGCAGTGGCCACCTATTGAATAAATCCGCATGTGCGGGCTGCTGCTACCTTTCGGCTCCCTCCCGGCGGGATGTGCAGTGGGCCCCGGGGCTTCCAAATACCTCCAGGGGGACTAGAGGCATTTGTGAAACCAGATGGCTACCTGAATCAGCAGGGAGCCATCTGCGCACGATCCAGCTACTGGCTACGGATCGTGGTAGGTCTTCATAGGTGTGATGCAGGGGACGGCATTGCGCCGCGTGTATTGGTCATCCGCATCGGGGTGTGCAATCGGCGGAGTCGAACCGCCACCTCAGGGGGATTTCTCGAAACAGTGATCAGTTGATCGCCGGCATCTAGTCAGCGGAGCAACCCGCCTAGTCAATGCCGCTGCCTCCAAGGTTGCATCCTGCGATTGCACACCCCGATGCGCTCTCATAGAGAGGATCGGGCAGTTAACGTCAGTGCTGACGTGGGTCAGGTCCATACATTCCGTTTCAAGTGCTGCCAATGACAGCTACGCGGACTGCAGCGGGGCCTGATCCTCTCTCAGCATCAGCCCTTTCTCGCGGCAGAACTGGATCTCTGCGTCGTATCCGGCTCGTTTCAGAACCTGCTGACCGCTCCGATCGTAGATCGCTCGGTGGTGGCCGGCTCCACTCTTGCGTGGCGTGCGCTCGACGTTATAACCGTGGCGCTGGAAGCAGCCGTTGGGGCTGTTTGGGTCTGCCATCGTCTTGCCCTCGGTGATTTTCAGGTTTTTGCGAGTTTGTTTGCTCGATCCATCAAGGCGGCGCAGACGCGCTCGTCGTATCGGTCAGTCGTTCGGTACCTATCAATCGCCTCGGCTATTACAACCGACTTAGCCTTGGCCCATGCCCGATGTGCATCTTCGGCAGTGTCAAATACTCCAAGTCCCACCTTTTCAGCGCCCAGCACGCGAATCATCGCCATGTAAGGACGACCTCTAAGCGTTCTTACGACCCCGACAGGTAGGCCTGCGAGGCTTGAAGGCTTTTCGCTCATCAACGTGTTGATGTACTGCGGAACAAACACGGACGTTTCTGGGCAGTAGAGTTTTTCCCATGGACGGAGAATGTCTTTATCCAAATGGTTGCCTTGCCAAGGCTGCTCAACCATCCAGGCCCGAAAGGCGCTGAACCTAAGCCACTCGTCTACCACGCGGCAGCCTTTGTATGAGTCAGGTACATCTCCGCTTTTGCTGTAGCAGCGCCTTAGAACTCCTTTCCATCGACTGTAAATCTGACATCCGTGATGGCTAGGCCAATCATTGATTCCTATGCCAAGAACTAAACCTCTTCCCATTACTGGCCCTCCGTATCACCAAAAACTTCTGCGAAAAGGCTTTGGTGATGACCCTGTCGCCAAGGTCATCGAGGAAATCTGTTCGCCGTGATCAGCTACTGGCTGCACTCACTGGCTTGAATCGAATGTGCCCGGTCTCACTACTGGTGACGGACCGGGTTTGTTGCGTCATCGGTGGCTCCCTCTTCGCTAGGGCGGCGCCGCGTATCCCGCCGCTGATTGCAGGGCTGGCCGTTCGTCTTCGTGGTTGGGCTTCGAGCTTCCTACTCACAGCGTCAAACAGCATCTATTCGCCGTGGATCACAGGTCCTTACAACATGCACGCTACAGCTCTGAGTGCCCGGCTGAGTGGGGCAGGGTGCATGAGGTCCGGCGATCCCAGCCGAGGCTATCGGGACCGCTAATTCGATTCGGTGTCTCTCCCTTCTGCCGCTGGGATTCGCGGGGCGCATTGCTTGCCGGGTCATTCGTGCCTACTGGGCATACACGGTTCTGGCGTTTCGCCATCGAGCAGTCGTCCAGGTTGTTCCTGTCGTTGGCAGGCTTTCGGGCCTGTCTGCTCGCCGGTCGCCGGTAGAGGCAATGCGGTCTGTTGTTTGTTGCGCTGACTGTTAAAGAGCGGGTCAGGCCCTGAGGCCCTGGCGAGTCCCTGTTGGGTGACTCGATGGAGTGAATATAAGCCAGCTTATCTAACCAGTCAATAAGCACGCTTATATTTTTTTAGGTGGGCGTAAAAAAGCCCGCAGGACGGCGGGCTCAGTCATTTCAATGGGCGGGGGGGGGCTAGAAGGGTTGTGTGTTCTGCTTTGATAGGCGGCTAGCGCAGGCGACAAATTCTTTAAAAGCTGCCGAAGACCCCTTCAAGGGTATCGTCCAGGTGGGCTCTGACCCTTTGGGAAACCCAATCTGCAAGAAATTCGAATCGCGTACGAGCGACAGGAACACATAGGTTACTTGCTCAGGGATCTGCATGTCGACAATTTTTCCATCACCATATGCAGGCAAGCTCAACGGCTGGTTATCCATGAAATCAATTGTGGTTGCTATCGTTTTGCCGCGAGGAATATCCCAAGAGTCCTTATAAAGCGTTGCGCTTACACGCCTACCCCCTCCGGCCCACTTGATAGAAATATTGTTGACGCCAGAGCTCAAGATGGGGCCGGCCGACATCGCGCAGATTGGCTTTCCACCTTTTGTTGGGGATTCAGAAAAAACCCACTGCGCCATGGTCGGATTTCCAGCATTAGTACCAGCCGCCGCCATTGATGCCAATAGAGCCAGTAGAACGCCAGGTAATTTGTATGCAGCCATGAGCCCCAGACCTACATCAGGAAAACAGATTTTGGCATTTTACCATCAACCACCGTGCCTATGATCTCCCAGGTGTCATCGACAGGCTTGGTCGGGTAGGCGGGGTTCAGTGGCTTCAGGTAAAGCTCTCCGGCATCCCTGACTAACTGCTTAAAAGTTGCCTCATTGGTATCGATCATCCTGGCTACTACGAACTGGTTAGGTCGTGGCTCTATGTCAGGCGCAACCAAAATCAGGAAGCCTTCAGGAAAGGAATGTCCGGAGGTGGAGCTCATGGAGTTGCCGACGACCTTGAGCCAAAACGCGTCCTCTCCAGCCCATACGTCCGAGTTATGCCGCGGGCATAGGGCCACGTTACCCATATCGATCGCCTCCTTGGCGCTCCCTGCCTGTACCCAGCTGATCTCTGGATAGCTAAATGATCTCGTGGGTTGCAGCGCCGACTCAACGTTCGACTGCTCTTCATCGAGCGCACTGATCTGCGCTTCGGAAGTATAGCTTCCGGTCATTGGGCCAATTTCTTCGGAAAGCCATATGGAATTAACCCGGCACGCATGAGCGATCTTGCTCAAGTGCGCGCTCTGAAGGTTCTTCCCGGTCTCCAGCTGAGAAATCACAGGCTGCTCAACACCCACCCGAGAGGCGAGGGCTCGCTGCGTGAGCTTTGCGTATTTACGTGCTTCTTTGATGCGTTCGGCGAGTGTCGTCATGAGAATAATTTATAAGTTCGCTTATCTGCTTGCAAATAAGCCTGCTTCTACATAGCATATAAGCAGGCTTATCAGGAGGGTTCTTGTATGACCCCTATCGAAAGGCTCGTCGACCACTTCGGCGGGCAGACCAAAACAGCATTGGCTCTCGGTGTATCCCAGGCTGCGGTTTCGTACTGGGTGTCCGGGATCCACTTTATGGGCGCGGAAAAGGCATTCAAAGCCGAAGAGCTAACTGGCGGCGCCGTAACGGCCCGCGAGCTTTGCGTGCGCCCCGCATCTCAATCAGCCGCTTAACCATTTCGAACAACCAAGGAGCCTCACCAATGGCATATGACGACACCCGCCACCTGAAAGACCGGGAGATCAAGTCCCGTTACGACGATGAGACCTACGAAGCGTTAAAGGCTGTTGCACGCCTGCACAAGCTGCAACTGGCCGTATTTGTACGCATGTGCGTTGAGGAGAAGTTGGAAAGCATCGTCGAGCCGAATGCTACCGGTAAACACATGCAGGCCTGAAGGCCCTGAAAGGAGGCTCTGTGCCTGAAACCACGATCTGCCATGGGATCGATGGGCGCCTCTACGAAAAGCTTGAACGGTTGGCAGCAGCGGCAGGGATGACCCCTGACGAGTACGCCGCAAAGCTTGGAGCAGAACGCTTTTTCGAGAAGACAAGGCCAAAAGGGGCTGGAAAGATCCGGCATCTACCAACAACAAGGCGAGAACCGCCGAAGCCCGGAATAGGGCCTGAAAAAGGAGGGCCTGATGAAGACCTCAACCAATAAACATAAATCGCAGGCACAAAAAAGCCGGGGTGCGATCCCGGCTTCTTTAACTGCGTACTGCAAAACAATCTGTGAGGCCGATTATGCATACCTCTAACACTGATGTACAGGCCCTGAATAATACCGCGCCACGATTTTCGATATCTGAAAACGTGGCGCGGACAATGTCATCGCGAGAAATCGCTGAGCTTGTCGAGGCTCGACACAACGATGTGATTGCCACGATTGAGCGGCTCTTCACCAAAAACCTTTTACGATCAATTCGTAAAAGCCGTCGCGAGTCCACTGGCGGCCGCCCGATCGACGTTTACGACCTCATTGAGCGCGATACGCACTTGGTGGTGGCCGGGTACAGCGACGAGCATCGCGCCAAGGTCATCGACCGCTGGCAGGAACTTGAATCGAGCGCGGGCCGGGTCATTGCAACCTTGCCCAACTTCGCTGACCCGGTAGCCGCCGCCAGAGCCTGGGCCGACCAGGTTGAGCAGAAGAACCAGCTGTCGATCGAGGTGCAGACCCAGGCCACGAAGATCCACTCCTTGGAGAACCTGTTCAAGGAAGGCATGACCCACACGCAATTCTGCAAGGGCCTCAATGGGGTCAACGTCATGCAGGTGGGCAATTACTTGGAAGGTCGTAGCTGGCTCTACAACGAGAGCAAGTCCGGTACCCGTCACCGTGTTGGGTCGTACGCCCGCGACAAGTACATGACCGAGCACCAACACGAAGTCACCCCGCACGGCAAAGACCCGTTTATCTCCTACACACCCATCCTGCTGAAGAAGGGCGCCGCACGCCTGTACGACCTGTACCTGGCTGGCGAGCTGCCCATGAAGAAGACCTGGGACGGCATGTTCACCCACGACAAGGCTATGCGGGGTGCAGCGTGAGTATGGAGTTGATGGTAAAGGCCATGAAGACCAAGGTCGGCAACCCTCTGCGCAAGCTGGTGCTGATCAAGCTGGCCGACAACGCTAACGACGTTGGCGAGTGCTGGCCGTCCTACCAGCACATTGCCGACCAATGCGAGATCGACCGCAGCACTGTTCGCCGCCATATCAAGCACTTGGAAGAGCAGCGCCTGCTGAAAATTGAGAACCGCGATGGCCCGAAAGGCAACTCATCGAACCTCTATTTGCTGACCATTGGTGGTATGGGCACAGAAAGCACACCTGTAGGCCCAAAAAGCACAGGTGTAGGCACACAGCCTACACCCCCTGTAGGCCCAGAAAGCACCAGAACCAGTCACTCTTTTGAACCAGTCAAGGAACCAGTAAAGCAGCCGGTCGCTGACGCTCCCTCGGCGAAGAAGAAGGCGACCAAGTTCGACCCGCTCACCTGCAAGCCGGCAAACGTCAGCGAACAGGTTTGGGCTGACTGGTGCCAGCACCGTAAAGAGATCCGCAAGCCGCTGACCAAAACCACCTGCGAACGCCAAGCCAAGACCCTAACCGGCCACCACTGGGCTGACGCTGTGATCATCCAGTCCATCAGCAACGGCTGGACCGGCCTGTTCCCGGACAAGGTGGTGCCTGGCGGCAAAACTGTCAGCAACGGCCCGGACTTCTACGATCAGTCGTGGCGCGCCGATACGAGTGATGACCTATGAAGAACGTCACTCAGATGATCCCAGGTGCAGCGCGGGCCCTGGCCACCACCACCCCTTATCAGGCCCCGGCGCAGACCGGAACCCAGCTGGGCGTTGTGGATGACGCCACCGGTGAAGTGGTCGAGCGCCTGTTTCGGCAGTTGCAGGCCATCTTCCCGGCCCACAAGCAGGCATGGCCGGACGACAAGGCCAAGGCTGCAGCGATGCGCAACTGGACAATGGGGTTCATGGCCGCCGGCATCCGCACGCTGGAGCAGATCCGTTATGGAATCGAGCAGTGCCGCAAAAGCGGCTCACCGTTCGCTCCCAGCGTCGGCCAGTTCATAGGCTGGTGCACGCCTGGGCCGGAGGCTTTCGGCTTGCCAGCGAGCGCTGACGCATGGGTGGAGGCATTGATGGGCGTCTACAGCCACGAAGGCGTGCGCATCGCTGCCAACGAGACCGGAATCTTCGACCTGCGCACCGCCAAGCAGGAAGACAAGGGCCTTCGTCAGCGCTTCGACCACAACTACGCCGTGGTGATCCGACGGGCCCAGGAAGGCCAGCCGCTTGACGGGAAGATCCTCACCGGGATCGGCCACGACAGCCAGAAGACGGCCTTCGAGCTCGCCAACGAGCTGGCCGACCAGCAGGTCCAGGCAAAAATCATTCAGCAGGGCATCCCGGCTGACGGCAAATCAGCGCGTGCGCTGCTGCTGGCAAAAATGAACATCAAGCGCGAGCCGGCGTGCGGCGCGGAGAAACGGACATGACCGTAACCAGCATTCGATACAGCAGCGCACAGACCAAGCCAAAGCCGCAGGCCGGGGACGAGCGTTTCCTCAAGGGCCGAGGCGTCCAGCAAATCCGCCAGCAGCAGTACAGCAAGCTGTACCGGGCCTACATGGTCAGCAACGGCCGTCCGGTGTGGGAGTGGGTCGACAAGGGCAGCGAGAAAGATCGCATGTCTGAGGCCTGGCTCCAGGCGCGCAAGTCGGAGCGCCTGGCATTGATCGCAGAAGCAGCGGAGAAGCAGACATGAACGAATTCGTAGAAGTGAAGACGCAGGACTTGTTGGGCTCGGCGCTGGATTGGGCTCTTGGGTATGCGGTGCGCTGGCATGACCCTGATAGTCGGGAAGCCTGGGCGCATGACTGGCTTCGTTGCTATTGCCCGTCAACCGACTGGAGCGATGGTGGTCCGCTTATCGAGAAGTACAAGCTCGACATCGGCGCGCCAATGGAAAACAACAACGGGCCATGGAATGCCGCTACCGAGTGGGGCCACCCGAATGGCTACAAGGGCGACACCCCGCTGATCGCTGCCTGCCGCGCCATCGTTGCCTCAGTTCTTGGCGAAACCGTAAGCGTGCCAAAGGAGCTGCTGTCATGACCGACAACGCCGAACTGAAGCGGCTGGCCGAGGCTTTCCCTGCCGACCTGGATTGGGACAGCAACACCGAACCGTTCTTCAACGGCCCATCAGGCGAATCGCTGGGTGGCGGATCAACTGGTTTCTACTGCGTCTATGGCGCCCCCTTCGAAATTGATGGCGAACAATACGACGGGCATACGTACGTCGAAACCTGCAAGGCCGACTTTGCCAAGTTCGTGGTCGCAGCACGCGATGGAGTCCTGGCCCTGATCGCCGAGAACGATCGTCTTGTTCCGTTTGAAGAGGCGTATGCCACAGCCTGCAATGTCCGCAATCGTCTGATCAAAGAAAATGAGTTGCTGGATCGGCTCGTCGTAACGAATAAGGCGCTCAGCGATTCGTTCCGCGCCGAACGCGACCAGCTCAAGGCTGAGAACGATGCTCTGAAAGGCCCGCATGACTGGCTGGCCGAAGACCTGATCAAGGAGCTGGTCGATAACGCGCAGGCGATTCAGGAAAACGCTGACGATGGTGAAGAAGATCGATTTGTCATCGTTCTCCTTGCTTCGGCATCACGCATCCGTAGGCAGGAAGCGAACATCGACCAGCTCCGCGCCGAAGTCGCCGGCCTCAAGGCCGGCTACGAAGCCTACGAGCGGGTGAATGCTGAGCTGAAGGCTGAGGTGGAGCGTCTGGACAAACTTTTGATAGACGCCTCAGGCACGCTGAGAAAGGCATCTAGCTGGATATGCCGAGAGGTAGAGGCAGAAACAAAGTCTGCAACTCACTGGGCAATTCGTCGGCGCGAGACGGCTGATCAGATCGACACATCCCTGGGCCAGGGAGAGCAGTCATGACTGACTTGAATCAGCTTTCGTCGGCGGCCCGATCCGCAGCAATGCGAGGCGGTACCGCTGGCTGGGGTCAGGTCGGTGGCCTGGCTGAGCATATTCGATACATGGAGCTGCGCCCAAAGCGCCCGGGCCGCAAGCCTAAATGCAGCTGCGGCTGCGGCACTCCGAAAACACACACGGGGTTCGCCAACGGCGTCTGCTTAACGAGTGGCTGCGAGATGTCCATGCGCCGCTGGGTAAAAGCCGCTGGAGTCAGGAGGGTCGCGCCATGACGGACAAGATCAGCGTCAACTGCCAGGCCAAGCTTTCCGAGGCAATCACCAGCCTGACCGCCATGTATCGCGACAAGAAGTACGTCGTGGTCTCTCTGCGCCCTGGAAAGGACCGCACCCTGGATCAGAACGCCCTGTGGTTCGCGATGTACAAGCGGATTGCCGAGATGACCCAGATCGGTGACGCCGCCGACGCCCGCCGGTACTGCAAGTTGCACTTCGGCGTGCAGATCCTGCTGAACGAAGACGCCGGGTTCCAAGCTGACTGGTACCAGGTCATGCGCCACCTGACCTACGAGACCAAGCTGGCCTTGATGGGCGGCTGCAAGCTGTTCGGCCCAGACGGTATGCCGGTGACCAGCCTGTTCAATCGCGCCCAGGGCATCCAGTACACCGACCTCATCGCTCACTACTTCACCGGCCAAGGTGTTGTGTTCAATGACCTGCTTAGCCAGGAGGCCGCATGAGCTATTGCCGATGGAGCAGTGAAGACTTCCAGTGCGATGTATACGCATATGAGTCTGTACACGGCGGATTCTCGGTTCATGTTGCTGGGAATCGGGTGGTATTTACCGAGCCTCTGCCTGAACAAGTTCTGCTCGAAAAGGAAAACATCCTGGCGTTAGTGGAGCGCAATCACAAAGTCATGAAGATGGTAGATGAGGCCAAGCGCCTACCGATAGGTCTTCCACATGATGGTGAGGATTTCTTCGAAGGCGATGCATCAGCCTGCGCGGATCGCCTTGAGTCTTTAAAAACGCTCGGGTATCGAGTTCCGCAATACGCCATCGACTCACTGCGTGAAGAAGCGGCAGAGGGTGACCAGCAATGAGCCTCCCAGCTAAACAGCCCCGTCCAAAGACCTGCAAGAACCCAGCGTGCAGGTCCTCATTCATCCCGCAGCGCCTCGGTCAGGCGGTGTGCAGTCCTAAGTGTGCGCTGGCCACCGTAGAGGTGCAGAAGGCGAAGGAGAAGAAGTCGCTGGCCCAGGCCGGGCGCCGGGATATCAAGGTGCGCAAGGAGAAGCTGAAGAGCAGGGCGGACCACCTCAAAGATACCCAGCACGCATTCAACGCCTGGATACGTGCCCGTGACGCCGGGCAGCCATGCATCTCATGCGGCACCACAGCGGACGTCCAGTACTGCGCTGGCCACTACAGAACAACCGCCGCAAGCCCAGAGCTCCGCTTCGAACCGCTCAACGTACACCTTCAGTGCAATCGCAACTGCAACATGGGTAAGTCCGGAAACCTCCTTGGGTATCGGCCCGGTCTGATCGAGAAGATCGGCATCCATGCCGTGGAATGGCTAGAAGGGCCGCACGAACCCAAGAAGTACACCGTCGAGCAACTGAAGGCGATGACCGCAGAATACCGGGCAAAGACCAGAGAACTCAAGAAGGGGCAGGCAGCATGAAACTGATCAACGCACGTCAAGCGTGGACTGATGCGCAGCACGAATCGAATGCCTCAATCAGTGCTGCGGCGGCTGATCGGGCCAAGTCCGCAACCGTAGTCAGGAAGGAAAAGGCAGCACTGCGCGAGATCATCTTCGCTGCCCAGGGCGAGGATAAGGAAGAGCGCATCATGGCCGTGCGCCAGAAGATCAGCATTGCCGAAACGCGGCGCGCACCGATTGGCCGCTCCACACATCGTGCAGCCCACCTTCTCACCATGGGCAAGGTGCAGAAGGCAATCGAGTCGCTGCCGTTCCAGGTGCAGCAGCTGGGGCATTATCTCTACCACCCGTGCATGACCGTCGTGCACATGCTCAACGCCGAAAAGCTCATTTGGGCGGATACGGACTTTGGCGCGCTTACCGACGCCAAAGCGGTGAAGGTTCATTGCCTCATCACGTGCGCCCTGCAGTCCTACAAGGTGGAGGTGAGCGGCGGTGACGCGTGGGGCCCAGCTCGAGTGTCCGACGCCATGATCAAGCTGTATGGGATCACCATCGAACCCAAGCACTGGGACCGCGACTGGCTCGACATCTGGAATTTCCTGCGAAAGGCAATCGAGGAAGTTGATATTCAGGCGCAAGAGCCAGTTTGGCAGGTGATACACGCGGAAAATTCAGAGGATGCGGCATAAATATGTTGCCATGGTGGGGAATTCGATGTACTTTTCCCACACTGCGCAACTTACCTCCAGCGCACGACCACATCGAAACCCGGCCACAGCGCCGGGTTTTTTATTGCCTTAATTCTACTGCCGGTAGGTGCGCATGAAGCTAAAAGCCAAAAGCAATCTGCTGGAGCGCGCCAGAACGGCATGGGAGGCGGTCGCACGCCAAGTTGGCGAGACCGATTTCTCGCGCCATCCGCGCACCGGCGAGTATCTGCACCCCGGTGTCGCCATGGGTTGGCGGATCCACAAAAAGAATCTGTAGTTTCACCTGTAGCCAGGACAGCCCTCGGGAAGGCCTGGACGTCGATAGCCGGATAGTGCGACGTACGGAATCAACACCGGCAGCCCGTGCACTCTGACCTCACATGCTTGTGGAGTGGCGCGAGACAGGAATGGCGAGATCGATGCATTGGGGCGTCGACGCTGGGATTGTCTTTGGCTGGCAGCGTGGGAAGACACGCGTACCTATTCAGGGCCTCGACATTGTGCGGGGCCTTTCAGTTTTCGGCCCCGCCACACTGTTCGCACTGAGAAGGGAGTGCTGCTGGAGCCGGATTTATCAATCTCCCCGAGGGGAGGCAACCCGGATGCCTACCATGCCTGACAAGCCAGACACATGGGCCAAGATCTGGCTGGCGTTGAGCAATCCGCTCTGGCAGGGCGCAATCATGGCCATCACAGTATCGTTGCTTCGAGTCATGTACGACGCGAAGGAAACCAGTAAGCGTCGGATCTTGTTCGAATCGCTGATCTGCGGATCGCTGAGCCTTGTTGCGTCCAGCGTGATTGAGTGGATGACCTGGCCGCCCAGCCTATCGGTTGCTGCTGGAGGGACTATTGGGTTCCTCGGCGTGACCGCCATCCGCGAACTGGTGACCCGCTTCCTGGGCCGCAAGGCGGATGCATCATGAAGGCCATCGCTGCTGCAATCATCATCGCCCTGGTCGGCCTGCTGCTCGTTGGCATTCAGCAGTCACGTGTCGTCGCCCTGCGCGGGGAGGTGGCCTTCGAAGCCGGCGAGAAGAAGAAGGCGGTCGACGCCAACCTCGAAAGCCAGGCGACCATCACTACGCTGCGCGCTGAAGCAAAGCGCAATGCTGAATACCAGGCAGACCTGGCAAAGCGCCTCAGGGCCAGCCAGGACAAAGCCAAGAAGGCGGAGAAGAACTTTGAAAACCTCAAGCGCAACAGCAAGCCTGTTCGTGACTGGGCTGCTCAGCCTCTTCCTGACGGCCTGCGCGGCAAAGCCGGCGGCAGTGACAAAGACACAGGCCGTAAGAATTGAAGCACCTGAGCTGATCCCATGCGAGCGCATCGACGACAGCGACGAAGACCTTCGTCTCAATGGAGATGTGTGGGAGCTGAAAGACAAGGCGGTCCGGCTGTTGGACACCTGCGCAGATCAGGTAGACGCCCAGATCCTCCGCAGCCAGAGCAAGTAACCCGCGCCACGTTTTCGAATGCGCCAAATCGTGGCGCGAGACAGGTCACATGAAAGTAATCGTCACCAAGCTACTGGGATCGGCTGAAGTCGAGTTCCTGCGTGAGGGTGTGGTCGTTCACCGCGAGCGGTTCACCGGTAAGGTCACCTCCGAGTACCGCCGCACCATTGCGTTCAATGAGGCGTTCGATACTCACAGGTGCCGGTTCGTGACGGCCATGCCTGCTGATCGGGCGTTCCAGTATGAGGTATCACCATGAGCGACCAGTCAGGCGAACATGTGCATTGGGCCGATGATGGTCGAGGGCGGCGCGAGGTCTTCCTTGGCGGAGAGCGCCTTGAGTGTGTGACCTACTGCGACACCATGTCGGGTATCGCTGTTGTTGCTGACCAGCCCATCAAGTCATCCGATGGCGAGCATGTCGACTTCCGACCCGTATGGGGTGAGATCAAGGTTATAGGCATCGAATGATCATTGAATGACGTTCGAATGCATTGAATGAATCGTTCTGCGAAAACCAACCCCATGAATGAGGCTGACTATGGCCCTATGCGGCGCATCCAAGCGCGGCAACGGGGAACCATGCAAGCGTCACGCGATACCGGGTTCCTCTCGCTGCAAGCTACACGGCGGCAAGAGTTCGGGCCCCAAGGAACAGAGGGGCAACAAGAACGCTGCAAAGCCCGGCTCGATCTACAGCCGATTCCTGACTGACGAAGAGAACGACATGCTTGCCAGCATCGAGCTGGGGCGCGTGGACGATGAGTTGCGGCTGACGAGAGTGCGCTTGATGCGTGCGCTGGCCAGGGAGAACGAATTCGGCAACACGCTGGAAGTGGAGTCGGAGAAGGAAGAGCCGATCCTGGTCAGCGGCAAAGAGACCGCGCTCGCATCGATAACGACTACGAGCAAGGTTCGCGATTACTCCAGCCTGATCGACCGCCTCACTGCACGCGTCGAGAGCCTGGAGCGGACAAAGGAAGACCTGGAGACGCGCCGCCTCACCAACGAGAAGCTGCGCCGCGAACTGGAAGACCCGAATAAGGGCCTGCCCGAGCCTAAGCAAGTAATCATCGGGGTAGAAGATGCAAGCGACCCTGAAGCTGAATAAGCCCCAGTTCGAGTTCATCAGTCACCCCAAGAAGTTTTCAGCATTTGTCGGCGGCTACCGTAGCGGCAAGACTTTCGTGGGCTGTGTTCGGATGTGCATCAACGCACTGGAGCATCCAGGCATTCCTCAGGGCTACTTCGCGCCGACCTATCCGCAGATCGCGGACATCTTCTACGACACCATGCCGGTGGTGGCCGAGGCTTTCGGTCTGTTCGCCGACATCGTGCCGAGCAAGAAGCGCGTGTACCTGCGCGACAACCGAGGCCGGTGCCTGTCGACGATCGTCTGCAAGAGCATGGAGCACCCGCACCGCATCGTCGGCTTCAACATCGCTCATGCGTTGGTCGACGAGATCGACTGCATGGCGATCAAGAAGGCTGACAGCGCTTGGAAGAAAATCATCGCGCGGATGTCCACGGTGTGGCCAACCCGAGCCATGAACACCATCGACGTCACTACGACGCCGGAGGGCTTCAACTGGGTCTATCGCAAGTTCGTCAAGGAGTTGGCCGCCAACCCAAGTCAGCGCCCTCTGTACGGCATCGTGCACGCCTCGACGCGGCAGAACGCGAAGAACCTGCCGAAGGACTACATCAAGTCGCTGCGGGAGTCGTACCCGGCCAACCTGGTGGACGCGTACATCGATGGCCTGTTCGTCAACCTGACGTCGGGCAGCGTGTACCCGAACTTCTGCCGCAAGCAGAACCACACGGACGCGACTATTCGCCCTGGCGAGCAGTTGCACGTCGGCATGGACTTCAACATCAGCCGGATGGCCGCGACGGTGCATGTCATTCGTGACGGTCTCCCGCTGCTACTCGAAGAAGCCACGCACCTTTTCGACACGCCGGCGATGATCGTCGAGCTGAAGCGCCGCTTCTCGGGGCACAGCATCACGGTCTATCCGGACGCCAGCGGTAAGAACCGCAAGAGCGTGAACGGCAGCGAGTCGGATCACAGCCTACTTCGTGCTGCCGGCTTCATGGTGATGGCGAACCCGTCGAACCCAGCGGTTCGCGACCGGGTACTGGCCGTGAACGCCATGTTCCTGAATATCGACCATAAGCGCCGCTACCTGGTGAACACCGACAACTGTCCAGTAACCACCCAGGTGCTGGAGCAGCAGGCATACACCGAAAACGGCGAACCCAACAAGGACGGCACTGAAGACCCGGTCGACGCACTCGGTTACTTCATTGTCCAGCGCTTCCCGATTGCGGGCAGCTATACACTCGCAAACGTGAGCAACTCATGAGCGCATTCAGCTACCTGAAAGACAGCCTGCAGAACCTGGTCGCAGGACTGGGTACTGCGCGCGACAAGGCATCTCACTCGCACTATGCGCTTCCGGTGATGGACGACCAGCAACTGCTGAACGCCTTCCGTGGTTCGTGGACAGCACAGAAGGGCGTGACCATCCCAGCGGTGGACGCGTGCCGTAACTGGCGCAACTGGCAGGCTGACAAGGACCAGATCGGGCTGATCGAGGCCGAAGAGGACCGCCTGAACGTCAAGGGCAAGATCCTTGAGGCCCTATTGAAGGCCCGTCTGTTTGGTGGTGCTGCTGTATTCATCGGCACCGGCGAGCGTGACACGGCATCCGAGCTGAACCCTGAGCGCGTCAAGCAGGGGGGCGTGAAGTACCTCACTGTCATGACCCGCCGGCAGCTGAGCGCAACCGAGATCGAGCAAGACCCGCAGAGCCCGCGCTTCGGAAAGCCCAAGGCGTACCGGCTGCCGGGCAGCGTGGTCGAGATCCACCCGTCGCGCTTGGTGATCTTCATCGGCGCCGCCCACCCCGACCCTGAGTTGGCGGTGGGCACCGGCTTCGGTTGGGGCGACTCGGTGCTGCTGGCCGCTATGCCCGCAGTGCGTCACTACGACGAGACAGTGGCCAACGTGGTCAGCCTGGTCTACGAGGCCAAGATCGACGTCATCAACATCCCGAACCTGATGTCGAGCATGCAGGACAAGAATTACGAGCGCTTGCTGTTGGAGCGCCTGCGCCTGGCCGCTACCGCCAAGGGTATCAACGGCACACTGATCCTCGACGGGCAAGAGACCCATAGTTCCAAGTCGGCGAGCTTCGGCAACCTGCCGGAGGTTATCGCCAAGACAGAGCAGGGCGTCGCCGGCGCGTTCGATATCCCCGGCACCCGCATGTTCGGTCAGTCGTCGACGGGGCTCGGCGCCAATGGCGAAGAGAACACCCGCAACTACTACGACAACGTCGCGTCACGCCAGAAGCTGGAGATCAAGCCAGCCATGAGCGTGCTGGATGAGGGTTTGATCCGCTCCGCGCTCGGCAGTCGGCCGAAAGAGGTGCACTACACCTGGGCGCCACTCTGGCAGGCCACGGCGAAAGAGCGGGCCGATATCGGCAAGACCACGGCTGACACCATCAAGGCGCTGAAAGACTCCGGGCTGTTCCCTGAGGATGCGCTCTCGACCGCCGCAGTGAACCTGCTGGTCGAGCTGAGCGTTATGCCGGGTCTGGAAGCGGCTATCGAGAAGTTCGGCGCCGAACTGTCCGATGACGATGATGACCTGCCGAGCACCGGTGCGGATCAGCCGGTGGCGAAGAAAGCGATCACTGACGCCGCGCCTCGCTCCCTGTACGTGTCCCGCAAGGTCATCAACGGCGCCGAGATCATCGAGTGGGCCAAGTCGCAGGGCTTTGAATCCACCGTCCCGGCTGCTGACCTGCACGTCACTGTCGCCTACAGCCGCAACCCGGTGGATTGGATGAAGGTCGGCGAGTCGTGGTCGGGCGATGGCAAGGGCCAGCTCAAGATTGCACCAGGTGGCGCACGGCTGATCGACAAGTTCGGCGAAGGCGCGGTGGTGCTGCTGTTCAACAGCTCCGAGCTGGCTTGGAGGCATGTCTCCATCGTTGAGGCTGGCGCCTCTTGGGACTGGCCGGACTATCAGCCCCACATCACCTTCACCTACGAACCCGGCAGCGTCGATGTCGACAAGGTCGAGCCATACCGTGGCGCGATTGAGCTGGGTCCAGAGATCTTCGAGGAGCTCGCCCCATGATCTTCACCGACTCCGTGCCAGTCACGGGAGTGCGGCGCACCGAGGACGGCTATCTGGTGGCCGAGGCTCGAGTCGCGCGCACCGGCATCCAGGACTATCTGGGTACCGAGATCGACCCGGACAACGAACACGGCCTGCGGGATAAGCCAATCGTTCGTGTGTACCGGCCGGAAAGCGCGGTCTTCCACGCTGACGCCATGCACTCGTACGCCTACCGACCAATGACCAACGGCCATCCGGGCGGGGACGGCGTCAACTCCAAGAACTGGAAAGATGTCGCTATCGGCCAAACCGGCGGCGAAGTCGTCCGCGACGGCCAGTTCGTCAAGGTGCCGCTGGTGCTGATGGACGCCAAGGCGATCGAGGACTACGAGTCCGGCAAGCGCGAGCTGTCCATGGGCTACGGCGCCGAAGTCGTGTTTCAGGATGGCGTTTCCCCCGATGGCGAGCAGTACGACTGCTTCCTCGGCCCTATGAAAATGAATCACCTAAGCCTTGAGCATCGCGCTCGGGGTGGCGAGCACCTTCGCATCGGTGACCATAAACCACACACCCCCCAAGGAGGCCATGACATGGCTGATTCACTGCGTACGGTCATCGTTGATGGCCTGTCCGTCCAGACGACCGACCAAGGCGCCCAGGCGATCGACAAGCTGACCAAGCAGCTGGCCGATGCCGGGGTAAACATCAAATCCCTGACCGACGCGCATACCGCTGCGCTGGCGCTGAAGGATGGCGAACTGGCGAAGAAAGACGCCGAGATCGACGCCCTCAAGGTCAAGCAGCTCAGCGATGCCGATATCGACAAGCGCGTCACCGCCCGCGCTGACCTGATCAGCAAGGCCAAGTTGATCGCTGACGCCGACTACACCGGCAAGACCGACGCTGACATCCGCAAGGCTGTTGTGGTCGCGAAGCTGGGTGATGCGGCCGTGGCCGGTAAGGCTGACGCTTACATCGATGCGCGCTTCGAGATCCTGGTCGAAGACGCCGCCAAGAACCCGGCAAATGACCCGTTCCGGCAGCACATGATCCATCAGGACAGTAAGCCAGGCGAAAACCCGGCTGAAGCCGCCCGCGCGAAGATGCTGGCCGACTTCAACTCCACTCAGCCCGCCAAGTAAGGAGCCATCATGGCCGCTTATCAAACGACTTACCCTGATCGTCCAGCCAAGGGCCTTCATGGCGCCTCGGCGAACGAAGAGATCAAGAACGACATCAGCCGCACCATCGAAAACGCTGCCGGCGTCCGCTTCGGCGAGCCAGTCCAGCGCGGCGCCGGCGACCATGGCGTTGTTCCATTCGCAGCCGGCGGCAAGTTCGTCGGTATTGCCAAGCTGACACCGGCCGTCCCTGCCGTGAAGGCAGGATCGACTCTGGTCGACGGCTACCCGCAGTACTTCACCGCGTCCATTCGTGAGCGCGGCCAGATGTACGTGACGGTGAGCACGCCGGTGGTCGATGGCGATCCGGTCTACTACGTGACCGCCACCAACACCTACACCAACGCTGCCGGCGCCGGCATTGTTGGTCCGATCCCGAGCGCGTTCTTCGACACCACTGGTGCCGCCGGCGACATCGTGGAAATCTCCCTCAAGAACCGGAGCGCATAACATGCGACAAGCATTCGCAGACGCTCAAGCAGCGTTGCCATTCGTTGTAGCCCAAGGCCGCAACATCGAAACCGCGATCTATGAAGCTCGCTACCCGGAATACAGCTACCGCGACCTGATGCCTGTCGTAACCGAAGGCAATCAGTGGGGGATCGGGACCCAGTTCTACAGCATGCAACTCGCGGGCGAAGCCAAGTTCCTGTCCGGCGCCGCCAATGACATGCCGTTCAACAACGTTTCGTGGGGCGAAGGCTCGCACGACTACGCCATGATCGGCTCCGGCTGGGAGTGGAATCTGGAAGAGGTCAATCAGGCCGCTCTGTATGGCCGCAACCTGAACGACCTGAAAGCCATGTCGGCAAGTCGCTCCACCGAGCGCCTGCTCTACGACATCGCCACCACCGGTAGCACCGAGAAAAACTGGCGTGGCTTTGTCAACCAGTCCAACGTGCAGACCATCACCGCTGCGGCCACCGGCACTGGCAGCTCCAAGCTCTTCGTCGACAAGACACCGCAACAGGTTCTGAACGACCTCAACACCTTGCTCAAGGTGGTGCCGCAGGCGTCGAACAACGTAGAGCTGGCCGATACCCTGGCCTTGCCTCTCGAGGTGATGGACTACATCTCGACCGTCTTCGTCGGTACCGAAGCGAATAGTCCGACCATCCTGGAGCGCTTCCGCACTTCCAACGTCTACACCGCGCGCACCGGTCGCCCGCTGACCATCCTGACGGCCGACTCGCTGTCGACCGCAGGCACTGGTGGCGGTGGTCGTATCGCCGCGTACCGTCGCGCTCTGGACGTGATCCGCTTCCACCTGCCAATGCCTCGCATGGTGCTGCCGGTTCATCAGAAGACCATCATGGGCTTCGAGACCGGCATCATCGCGCGCACCGGCGGTGTTGAAGTTCGTCTGCCAGGCGCCATGGCGTACATGGACGGCGTGTCCGAGCCTGCATAAGGGGGTTGTCATGAAAGTGAAAGTCACGAACAGCGGGACCTGCCCGCGCGGCCTCTGGTCCATGGGTGCGATCAAGATGATCGGCATCGGTGCAAGCCGGGAACTGACCCTGACCGAGGCAGAGCTCGAGCAGGCCAAGAAAATCGATGTCCTCAGTTTTGAGGCTGTCGAGGCTCCGTCCGGCGACGAAAAGGCTGAGCTGCTCGCCAAGCTGAAGGCGCTGGGCATCGATGCCGCTGGCAACAGCAAAGTCGAAACCCTGCGCAAGAAGCTGGAAGAAGCCGAGGCTGCTGCCGCTGCCGAAAAGCAGAAGGTCATCGACGAGCTGAAGGCGCTGAACGTTGAGTTCGACGCCGAAGCAAATCTGGAAGCCCTGCAGGCCGCACTGGCCGCCGCCAAGGCGTAATACCCCGCAAAACCGGAGCGCATGCCGCTCCACCTATTCGAGAATGATGATGGCTGACTACTACGGTACCGTGGCGGGCGCTGACGCTTACCACTCGGCCCGTGGCAATGCCGCTTGGGCGGCTGCCACAGAGCAGGCCAAAGAAGAAGCCCTGGCGCGAGCATCAGCCTACATCGATGGCATTGGCACTCAGTTGCCTACGACTGGATGCGTACTGTCATTCCCTGGCCGTAAGGCTGGTGGTAGGGCGCAAGCCCTGCAATGGCCGCGTACTGGAGCAGTCGATCGGTCTGGCGACCCTATCCTAGATGGCGAGGTGCCGCGCGAGATTGAGCAGGCTACCTATGAGGGGGCGCTGCGTGAGCTGGTCAAGCCTGGGAGCCTGAATCCGGACTACATCGCGTCCATGGCCATCAAGCGCGCTAAGGTTGGTCCGCTGGAAACCGAGTTCTTCGGGCCGGAGGATGGAGACGAACAGCCAAACAAGCCGGTGATCGGTATGATCAACAGCATCCTTGGCCCGATCATGATCCTTCGTTGCCCATTGCCTTTCGTGGTGACCGTGTGAATCAGACAGACATCCTGCGCCAGATCGAGGGTATGGAGCCCAAGATGCAGCGGGCTTACCTTGAGCAGGTGCGCGGTGTAGTCGATGCGGCGGTGATAGCGGAAATCGAGCGATACATCGAGTCGAATAGTCAGAGCGCCCTGGATGATGCTCTGACTCTTGGTGTGTTTGGGCTTCTGTTTGAGCTGATCCGGTCGGGATACATGGCCGGCGGCGCTTACGAAACCAAGCAAGTGCCAAAGGCGACCGGGAGACCTGAATTCGATGTTAGGGCGCCAGCCGCCGAGTCATGGCTTGGCGATCACATCGCGTCGCTCAAGGCTCAGATGGATCGTGACCTGGTTGACTCGGTGCGAGTAACGGTTTCGGCTGGATTGCAGGCTGGTAGGTCGCCCAGGCAGATCGCGCTGGACTTGGCTGGCAGAGTTAGCAAGCAGACGGGCAAGCGGACTGGTGGCTCTGTAGGTCTCCCAGGAAACTTCGCTCAGTACGTCGCCGATGCGCGCACCCAGTTACTGAGCGGTGATCGCGAGCAGTTGAAGAAGTACCTGACTCGCACCCGCCGTGACCGCCGATTCGACTCGATGGTTCTTCGGGCGCTAAAGGCAGGGAAGGCCGTCAACAAGGTCGATGTGGAGCGCATTGCTGGCCGCTACTCCGACCGCCTACTTCAAACCCATGCGGAAATGATCGCCAGGACTGAGGCGCTCGAGTCGTTCAGTGCCGGACGTGACCGTGTCTATCAGCAGTTGGTGGAGCGCGGTCTACCTATAGAGGCCATAACCAAGGACTGGGACACGCGTCGTGACGAGAAGGTCAGGCACAGTCACTCAGGCATGCAAGGGCAAAAGCGCCAACTTGGAGAGCCCTTTGTGAGTACCGCCGGAGCTCTATTGAATTATCCAGGTGACCGTTCGCTGGGCGCGGGATACGACGAAACCGCTAACTGCCGCTGCCAGGCCAGATATTCCATAAGGGCTAACTATGCGCGACGAGATGCAGGAAATCTTCGGGGCGTTATTCGATAGCGTATTCGCTGAGTCCGTGACCTCCTTTACCGGTGAGTATATGGGTCCAGGTGTTCGCGATACGATAACCGAAGAGACGACCTCCCAGCCCGTCACCTACACCGGTCGCGGCGTTCTGGACAGGTACGACAGCCGGCGCATCGACAACATCAACATCAAGGTCGGCGATGTACTGCTGATTTGCCTGGCCAACGAAACAACCGATATTCCTGCTGTTGGCCACAAGATCACGGCTCCCGACTTGCTCACCGGCGCGCAGGTCGCTTACCAGGTGGTTAGCCCTGGCATCGATCCAGCAAAAGCGCATTACGAAATTCAGCTGAGGAAATAGCCATGGCTGGCGGATGGAGTACCCCACCGGCGCTGTTCGCTGACGTGGTTGAACAGAACATCGTCAAGAGAGTGCGGATCATCGCCATGGCCATGCTGGGCGAAGTGGTTCTCCGGTCGCCGGTGGACACTGGGCGTTTCCGTGGAAGCCACACAATCAGCATCGGCAGTCCGGTTTATTCAGATTCCGGGCGACTGGACCGCAGCGGCGGGAGCACCACCAGTGCTGGGTTATCTGCCTTAACTGGGCTTGAGCCATTCACCCAGGTGTTCATCCAGACCAATCTGCCTTATGCCCAAAAGCTCGAGGATGGTCATTCCAAGCAAGCGCCCGCCGGTATCTACAGGGTGGCTTTCCATGGCGTTTCACAGGCGTACAGCTGATGACCTTTGAACAGATTCGCGGCATCGTCATAGGCCGCATGACAGCGTGGGCAGGAATTCCAGCAAGTTCCGTCGATTATCCGAACGCCCCGCAGCCTTTTGACCCAGCGGGTAAAACGATCTGGGCCAGACTCGCAGACGTACCGGGCCTATCCAGTGCCCCAGAGGTAGGGTTAGGCCCGAGCGTTCGTCGAACAGGGATCATCGTCATTCAGTTATTCGTTCCGGCCTACAAGGGCACTCTTGCCATCACGCGAGCCGCTGACACGCTTGTGCAGCACTTCGAGTACTACAGCGACCCATCTGGTCCTTTTGATTGCTTCGCCGCCTCTGCACAGGTTGTAGGCGACGACGGCCTTGGCTGGTACCAGGTCAACTTGCAAATCCCATACAGGGCTTATTGAGCCCGCCACACTCACCGCCACATGGCGGTTTTTTTACGCCTATTGATAGGAGAAACACCCCATGTCCAGTGGTGCCAAGGTCTCAACCGCGTGGAAGCGCGAGATCACCCCAGGAATCACCCCGCCCGGCGACTGGAATGTCCTGACCCGGGTCAGCTTCGGCCTGTTGCCGACTTACAACTCGGAAGAGAATAACGAAATCGGCGCTGACCGGATGGCCCAGGGCACAGCCCAGACCACCGTGGACGTGGGTGGCGACGTTGAGACCAAGCTGCGTTTCGGCGCGCTGGACGACTTCATGGCCTCCTGCTTCGGCAAGGATTGGGTCGGTAACGTCCTTACCATGGGCAATGACCGGATTTCGTTCTCGATTGGCTCGTACGCGAGCGATGTCGGCATTGCTGCCATTGCCCGAGGCGCCCAAGTGGCGACGATGAATTTCGAGATCCCGAACGACAACGAGATCAACGTAACCACCACCTTTGCCGCGATCGCCTGGGACGACAAGGCTGACAACACGTCTTTCATTGTCAACCCACTGTCGGAAGTCAGCCAGCGGCGCTACGGCTTCAAGGACGTGACTGGTCTGAAGATCAACGGCGTGCAGCTGGGCGAGGACAATGCCTGCGTCGACAGCTTCAACCTGCAGTTCGACAACAGCGTCCAGACTCAGCGCTGCATCGGTAACGGCAACCCGTTCCCGGGCAACATCATCCCGACCACCTTCACCCCGTCTGGCTCTATCACCATGAGCTGGTCGAAAGCCGCATACAACTACTGGAAGTCGCAGCAGGCCGGCGACGCACTGAGCTTCGAGTTCACGCTGAACAACGCTGACGGCGGCTACACCTTCCTCCTGCCAGAAATGGAAGTAAGCGGTGATTGGCCGGACGGTGGCTCGACCGACATCATCCAGGTTGAGCTGAGCTACACCGGTCGCCGCGTGCCGCCGAGCATCACCCGTCTGCCAGCGCCAATCGTCATCGCCGCCGTAGATATCAGCCCTGGCACCGCCAGCGTTGCCGTGGGCGCCACGGTGGACCTGGAGGCTGCCGTAACTCCTGTGGGCGCAAGCCAGCTGGTTACCTGGACCACTTCCGACGCAACCAAGGCAAGCGTCAGCGCCACCGGCCTGGTCAAAGGTGTGGCCGTTGGTACCGCGACCATCACCGCCACCAGTAAAGCGGATGTCACCAAAACCGACACCGCAACAATCACCATAACCGCTTAAACCCTTTGCCTGGTGCGCCCTGCGGTGCGCGCCGGGCCTTTTACCGCAGAGGAATTTATGGCTCTCGTCATTACTCAGGCTCCAAAGCTGGACCTTGAAGGCACGCGCTGGGTCGATATCGACAAGGGTGTGAAGATCAAGATCGGGTCAGCCGGCAACCCAAAGTTCAAATCTCACCACGCGCTGATCCAGCGGCACCAGGCGGTGGTGGATTCTCGCTACGGTGTCGGCACGGATGGTTTTGATCCAGCGAACACTGAAATATCCGAGATTGAGAGCATGGATGACATGCTGGTCGATCTAGTTTGCAAGCACCTGATTCTTGATTGGGAGGGAGTGGAGGAGGCCGAAGCGCCAGGTGTCGACACTCCATACACTCAGGAGCGCGGCAAGCTTCTCATCGCTGTGCGCCCTGACGTGTATTTCATCGCCCTCAAGGTTGCCAGCGACATCGCCACGCGTGCCGAAGAGAAGGTAGCCGGAACCGTGGGAAAGCCCTCGCGGCGTACCAGTGGGGGCGCGACTGGGCAGGCCAATCAAACGAGAAAAAGCGCTGGAAAGAAGAGCGCTTAGGGGGTGGCGTTCCAGAAGCGCCTGTAATTGATGGCGTGACCGCCGAAATACTTCAGGCCTACGCAATCATAGGCCGCTCTCGGCAGTACGTGGGAATGATGGGGGCGCCAGCTCCAATCGGTCCAGCCGCCATCGGCGACTACTTAGTCAGGTACCCATCTGCGATCAATCGCGAAGAGTTCGACTCCGCCATTTTTGCCCTTGACGATGACTTCCGCAAAAGCTGGGAGGCACAGCAGGAAAATGACGCGCCGAAGCCGCCGAAGAAATAATGTACATTGTGTCGTAACCGCCTGCCGAGGACACGAAATGAACTCCACTCAAGTAGCCGCGCTTTTAACCATGCAGCAATTGGTAGCAGACAGGGCGCTGGCCATCGCCAGATCGCTACAGCCGGAAATCCCTGGCGCAAAAGAATGGATTGTCCAGCCGAAAAAAGGCCGGCAGCAAGGCGCTGGTGAGTTGATGATCAAGGTCAACCCAGAGCCATAGCGCCAAAATAAACACCACAAACCCGCCACCGAGCGGGTTTTTTTACGCCTGGAGAAAGTTATGGCGCAGGAATCCCGGCTCGCGATAATCATCGACTCGCGAAGCGCTCAACAGCAGGTCGACGCGCTCAGAGGTAGCCTGAACAGCCTGCAAAACTCTGGTTCCCAGGCTACGGTCAGTGTTCGCGGGCTTGGATCGGCTGCAAAGGCTGCGGCAGGCGCATTGGCTGGGATCGGTGTTGGTCGCCTAGCCAGCAGCCTGCTGGAGATGACTGATCGATTCAAGACCATGTCCGGCCAAATCAACCTGGTCAGCACCTCGACCGCCGAGGCAGCCCGCACTTTCGAAACACTGAAGGCGATGGCGAACTCCACAGGCTCAAGCCTGGAAAGCACCGTAACGCTGTTCACCCGGATGTCGAACGCCACCCGTGGTGCAGGCTTCTCCCAGGAGCAGCTGCTCAAGGCGACGGACGCGGTCAACAAGGCGTTCCTGGTGTCGAGCGCTACCCAGGCTGAGGCTACAGCCGCAAGTGTTCAGCTTTCCCAGGCTATGGCCTCCGGCGTTCTGCGCGGCGAAGAGCTGAACAGCGTAATGGAACAGGCGCCGCGTATCACTCGCGCTCTGTCCGAGTACCTGGGCGTGTCCAATGGACAGATCCGCGCTATGGCTGCCGAGGGCAAGATCACATCCGAAATCGTGATGAACTCCCTGCTGCGCTCGCTTTCGTCCCTGAACAAAGAAGTGGCCACCATGCCGCCTTTGTTCGAGCGTGCATCGCAGGTGCTGAAGAACAACTTTCTCGCCGCAATTGGTCAGGTTGATACCCAGCCGGCCATTGATTCCGTGAAATCTCTGGGAGAGGCGTTTGCCTCTCCGGAGATCATCAGCAACATCAAGACCCTATCTACCTCCCTGTCGAGCATCGCAAGCATTGGGGTTCAAGGGTTCCAGGGCCTGGTGTCAAATATTGACGCCCTTATTGCAGTTACCGGCGCCTACGCCGCCCGGGTTGGTACCGGGCTGTTCATTTCTTTGGCGGCAGCAGCAAAGGCCCGCTATGACGCGATAGTTGCCACGCAAGCGCAGATAGTCGCAGAACGTCAAGCAACGCTTTCGGCAGCAGACGCTGCCGCACAGGCAAGCCGTAGCGCTGTCGCCGATCAGGCCGCGGCGTTGGCGACTGCGCAGCGGACATTGGTGGAAACAGCGGCAGCCAGAGCATTCCAGGCTAATGCGCTGGCGCAGATCCAGGCGGTTCAGGCCCAGCTTGTCGCAGATCGAACCCTTGAGCAGCAGCGTCTGCGTTCACAGATTACCGATGTTGGTCGTCAGCAATCCTTGGCTCGCCTGGCTGAAATCCGTTTGGCGGAGGCGGCAGTAACCACTCAGCAAACGGCAGCTCAGTCTGCACATAACCAATCCTTGAGCGCCGAGACCATCGCTCAATCTCGAGTGACTGCCGCAAACGTGGCATTGGTTGCCTCGCGAGAAGCTGACACCGCTGCAGTCGCGGCACAAAGTGCAGCACAATTACGCCTTAATGCTGCGCAAAGTACCGGCGCTCGAGCTTCTTCCGCATTGCTCGGCCTGGCAGGTGGCCCTATTGGCTTGCTGACCACGGCCATCACGGTCGCCGCCGGCGCCGCACTGTACTTCGCCACTAGCAGTGATAGCGCGACACAATCGCTAATCGACCAAAACCTCACGCTTGACGATTCGATTGATAAGTATCGCAAGCTGACAGCCGAGCAGCAGCGTTACCAGTCCGCAACGTGGATGGAGTCTGAGCGTAAAGCTCTGGAGTTGGCCACCAGTGCACTTAACGACTATTTCAATCGCGCACAGGCTGGCCTGTCTTCAGTTGGCGCATCCGGCGTCGAGTCTGTCGGCGAATTTCAGCGGATGTTCGATGAGGTTAAATCTGGACAACGCTCTCTTGACTCGCTTACAGGGTGGATTAGCAGCAACACGCAGGTATCCGCCGTTTACCGTGAAGAGTTGGTCAAGCTTGCTGCTTCGTACTCAAGCAGCAGCCAGAAGGCAGCCGATTTCCAGGCCTTGCTTGGGAAGAGCAAGGAGCCTCTTGACAAGGCGGCGGCGGGTGCGCGAGCTCTAGCTGATTCTCAGTCTGCAACCTCTGCCGCGGTATCGGGTGGGGCACAGGCATGGGATAAATACATCTCCCAGCTGACCCAGACCCGAGACCTGATTGGGGCGAACGCCGCCCAGGAGGCCGCTTATAGCGCTGCGAAGGCCGGCTTCAATACTCAGCAAATCGAATATGCGCGCCTGATTGGACAGCAGACTGACCTTCTGAAGAAGTATGAGCAGGCAGTCAAGGACGGCAAAGCCGAGGAGCAGTCGCGCCTCAAAGTCCAGCTGACAGCTTCTATAACTGCTTCGGAGGCGATAAAGGCTCAGACCGAAAGCCAAGCACAGTCCATGAAGAAGATGGCAGAGCAGGCGGAGTCGAGCGCGAAGCGCCAGGTTGATGCAATCCAGACGGTTATTGACCAGACGGTTCGCTATGCCAAGGGTCTATCGCTCGTAGAGACCTATCAGCCCAAGCAAAACCTTCAGGGCTCTTCGCTGCTTACCTTCGGCCAGGCTCAGCCACCGAAGCAGGAAGCAAAAGCGCAGACCAAAACTGTCGCGCAGATGGTCCAGGATGTTCTGGACCAGATCGACGGCAACACAGACACAAAGACCAAAAAGCCAAAGGCTGAAAGTGGCCTTGCCAGCAAACTAAGCGCCGCTCAAACGGCGTTTGATGGGCTGTATAAGGCAGCACAGCCAGCCAAGTTTGCGCTTCAGGAGTACGTAGAGAAGCAGGGGCAGTTGGCTCTTCTGCTGTCGAAAGGGAAAATCACTCAAGACGAATACAACCAGGCCCTGGCCCAGGTATCCATCAACTACGCCGCAGCCATCAAGGGTGCCCAGGGCCTGACCCAGGCCGAGCAATACCGGGCGGCGCTGGAGAAAAAGCGCAGTACCGAGAGTGAAGGGTATGCGCTCGACGCGGCCTCTGTAGGAATGGGCGATCAGCAATCCGAGCGGATGCGAAAACGCATCGAACTGGAGAAGCAGACAAACGACACGATCATTGCCCTGCAAACGGAGTTGTCGAATGCCACCACAGAGAAGCAGCGTCAGGACCTGCAAGGGCAAATTGACCTGCAGCGCGAGTTCCTTCCTCTACGCATAGCAGATATGCAAGCAGGTTGGGCTCAGATGGACCAGGCCATGCTCAACCCTATCAACGGGTGGACAGCGGCCATGCAGAACTTTGGCACGCAGGCGATGAACATCGCAGGACAGACTCAATCGATCTTCTCTGGGGCGTTCAGCAGTATCTCAACGAGCATTACCACGGCGCTGGCGAGTGGTTCGTTGTCGCTCAGCACGCTTGGTGATATCGGTCGCACGGTTGTCAGCGAGATCCTTTCCGGATTCATTCGGATGGGTGTGCAGATCGGCATCAACTCTGCTCTCAGTGCGGCCTTTTCCGCCAAGGAGATCGCCCAGTCAACCACCGAAACCAGCATCAAGGTCGGCGGCGCTGCAGCAGTCGCAACTGCCAAGGTCGCAGCTGACGGCGTAGCTACTGCCTCCAGCCTGGCAGCTACAGCAACCGTTCAAACCGCCCAGGTGGCAGCTGCAGGCAGCACGCTTGCCGCATGGTTGCCTGCCGCGCTCGTGGCCTCTGTTGGCTCCTTTGGTGCCGCTGCAATCGTCGGCGGGACTGCTTTGCTGGCTGCGTTCGCGCTAACCAGGGGCTTCAGCACTGGCGGTCACGTTTCCGGTCCTGGCACCGGAACATCAGACAGCATCCCTGCGCGCCTGAGTGATGGCGAGTTCGTTGTGAATGCTGCGGCAACAAAGCGTAACCGTGGACTGCTGGAGGCGATCAACTCAAATGAGCGGGTTTCCGTATCAGGTGGCAGCGGAGGTGGTGGCGTTTCACTCACTCAGTCTGCCGGGGTCGTGGTGAACATTCATGAGGATGCATCGCGTGGTGGACAGGTTCAAAGCCGAAACGAAGGTGGTCGGGATATCGTGGATATCTGGGTTGCCAGCGTTATGAGCGATGGCCCGGCGCACCAGGCCATGGCTGAAAAATATGGTTTAAGCACGGTGGGCTCATGATTAAGTACCCGAAAGAACTGCCGTTGCCACTCCAGGACGGATACAAGCTCAGCACTGAAAACCCAAAGATGGAGACTCAGTTAGAGTCAGGTCGATACAGGGAGCGCCGAAAGTTCACCTATGTCCCAACAACCATACGTGCGCGTTGGAACATGGATGAGGCGCAAATGGCGTTCTTCGAATCATGGTTTGCGCGGACGCTTGTCGACGGCACGCTATGGTTTGAGGCAGCGCTTAAAACCCCTGTGGGGTTTAAGGATTACATCTGCAAAATCAAAGGGATGTATGACGGTCCCGAGCTTGTCCAGGTGAACCGATACGAGATATCGGGCACGCTTCTTCTGCGCGACAGGCCATTGATAGAGCCAGGTTGGGAAAACTTCCCTGAGCTCTGGTTCGGCAAGAACATCATCGACATGGCGATAAACAGGGAGTGGCCCGAGGCATGAATCCACTCGACGTTTGCTACGCATCGCCAGGTAGCGAGGTTCTAATTCCGGCATTTGAACTGTTTAGCGATTCCTGGACTGAGCCGGTACTCATAACTGCTGGCTTTGAAAATCTTTTGCTTGGAACCGAAGATGGAAGGATGCTTTTGCACGAGGCCGGAGGTATTGATGTTTCATACCCCACGAAGGACAACACCGGCAGCCAGACGGTAACGTTTGCGATTGACGGTGTTACAGGGCGCGGCCAAAACCTTTTACGGCAGGCAATGGACGCCGACACAATCATCCGTGCCACGCTCCGGCTTTACCTGAGTACAAACCTCAGTCAGCCGGCGCAAAGGCCCTATTACCTGGTCGTGAGCGGCGGAAGCTTCGAAGGCGCGACAATCCGTGTTGACGGTGGCTACTTCAACCTCATCGACACGAACTTCAACCGCGAAACCTTCAACGCCCTCAACGCCCCCTGCATTAAGTACCTATAACCATGCCATCACGATACCTAACTGCCATCTACCAAGACGGCGGTCGCGAACTGCCGTCCGTAGATTGCTGGGGCCTGACGACGATAGCCAGGTCGGAGCTATATGGCCTGCCCGGGCTATCCAAGTTTGGAGAGGTGACGCGCCTGGGCATTCACGCATTCCAGCGCTCATACAGGGCTGAGGTTGGCAGGGCTCTTGAGCGTTGCGAACCTTTCCCGGGAGCAATCGCCGCCGCAATGAAGGGTGACATCTGCGCCCACGTTGCCCTGGTGGTGCTCAAAGACGACCGCCTGCAGGTGCTGGAGATCAACCCCGGCAGCGGGGCCAGGATCATCCGGCTTCAGGAATTCAAAGATAACTACATGACGGTGGTGTTCTATCGTGATCGAGTTCTATGGGAACAAGGCTGACCCGGTTGCTTTAAGAACTTATCGGGTGAGTTCGCCTACCACCGTTGAGCGGTGGCTCATCGAAAACATGAAGGCATACGAGCGCCGGGACGTGCCCCCAGTGAGCATATCGGTCAATGGGTGCCCAAGCACTCATCATTCCTGGCCTGAATTGCAGTTTGGTCCTGACGACTTCGTGCAGATCTGGTACGAGCCGAAGGGTACAGACCCGATCTCAATCACCATCGCCGCCATCAAGGGCGTGCAAGCGGTGATGAAGCTCATCACGCCGCGGGTGAAGCTTCCCAAAACCGGATCGCCGCAGCAGGGCAGCACGTTATCCAGTGCCAACGCCAAGGCAAACCAGGTGCGCTACGGCGACCCGGTGCGCGAGATATTCGGTGAGGACGAGATATTTCCTGACTATATAGTAGAGCCGCGCCGATACTTCAAAGGCCCGCGGGATGAGTGGCAGCACATGCTGTTGTGCATTACCCGTGGTGAATGCCAGGTCAACCCGAGCGATATCAAGATCGGGAACACTGCGGTCATATCGCTGGGTGCCAACGCGACCGCCAGGGTATACGGTCCAGGTGAAGACCTGAGCAACGAGCCAGCCGCCAAGTGGTGGTATCAGGCCCCAGAGGTGGGCGTAACCGCTACCGGTACGTCTGGCATCGAGCTGAAGACCACTGTCACGGTTCCACCGGTTCCAGGTGCCCAGGCTTATCAGTTCAACGGTGATTTGGTCGCCGTCCCAACTGCCGCCGGTGCATTCCCCGCTGGCTGGGCTGTTGGCATGATCCTGCGCATCGAGGTAATGTACCAATACATGGTCACTGCGGGCGGTGGCGCTGGTGGTCGTGATGTGATTTCCGGCCCGCTGGAGCAGCTTGGCGCCTTCCCTGGAATGCAGATCGAGGTGGTGGGGGCTAACGCTGGCCGCTATATCGTGAATGACTTCACGCCAGCGGCCGGCGGCGATCCGGCCCACATGACACTCAACACCACCAGCGGCGCGCCGGTATCTGGCCTCTTAGCCGGCATTGGCTGGGCTTGCATTGGGTATGCTGGCCTTCGGTACCGCCTCACGGCGGCGAGTACGTCTCAGATTGCCGTAGACCGCCTGACTGACGCTGGCGTTACAGACAATGACTGGCCAGGATTTGACTTCATCGAAAGCAACTCAGCTGTTCTAAGGCTGGACAATTCTAACCTTGAAGGCGACTGGGCTGGACCGTTTGCTCTGTGCCCGCCAGGCCTCAAGGCAACCAAGCTCTCCTTCACAGTCCTGTTTCCAAGCGGGTTGGCAGGGGTAAACAACAAGGGCGACCTTGAGCCTTGGAGTGTCACCTACGAGTTTCAGTACCGGGATAGAACAACCGCAGGCGCCTGGGTTTCGTTCACTGAAACGATCAGTGATCGAACGCTGGACCAGATCGGCTTCACGCGAGAGCTGACAACAGCGTCTGCTATTGAGCCGGAAGGCCGTATGCGCCGAATCGGTGCAAAGTCCACGCTGACCAACGTGCAGGACAATATCCAGTGGTATGACGTTCGGGCATTGCTTCCCAGCCCTACGAGTTACCCAGGCTGGACGATTCTGGCGCTATCGGCGGCCGGCGGCGGCAAGCTCTCAAGCCAAAGCGAGAACAAGGTTTCGGTCGTGGCCACGCGCAAGCTGCCGATCTTGGTAAATGGAGCCTGGACGCCAGACAACCGCGTAACCCGTGACATTGCTCCTGCGTTCAACTACATCGCCAAGGCGCCCGGCTATCAGGACGCCGACATAGATACCGAAGAACTGGCCGCATTTGACGCGGTATGCAAGGCCAGAGGCGACACCTTCAACCTGTCGATCGATTCGCTCATGACCGTCAAGGAGGCACTGAACACTGCGCTCGCCCCAGGCTTCGCAGAGTTCACCATCAGTCGTGGTCGGCTTCGCCCTGTGCGAGACCAGAAGAGGGAAGGCTTCGATACAGAGTATTTCCCTCCCGGCACGCAAGGTTACTCGGCCCAGAACATGAAGGGGCCGCTGCGCATCAGCTTCAAGTCTCCAGACCCAGGGTCAGAGCACGACGGCGTGGATGTTGAGTACAAGGATCGGCGCACCCGCCAAACCGAGACGGTTAAGTGTCGACTGCCTGGTCAGCAGGGCCTGAAAGCCGAGAAGGTCCAGGCTCTCGGAATCGGTGACCGTAACCGGGCATATCGCCTGGGAATGCGCCGAGCAAGCGAGACCAGGTACCGCCGATGGAGCTATTCGTTCGAGACCGAACTGGACGGAAACAACAGCGATTACATGGGCCTTGCAGGCGTTTCGGACGATACGCCAGGAAGAGGGCAGAGCGCCTTGCTGCTTGGCATATCCCTTGGCTCTGGCAGCTACATCCTCGAAAGTTCGGAAGCTTTCATATGGGAGCCCGGCGTATCCCACACGGTCGGCATAAGGCGTCAAGACGGCACGCTCAGCGGTCCATGGACGGCCACAAGGATGGGCGACTACCACCTTAGCATTCCGACGCTCGACTTCGTCCCTGACACAAGCTGGGACAGGGAGCCGCCACATCTGCTGTTCGGCCCTGTAACCAGGGAATGCCATCGCGTCCTGATCAGCAAAGTGACACCTAAAGGGAGCGAAAGCGTTTCGGTTCAAGGCTTCAACTATGACGACAGGGTTTACCTGTACGACAACGCGACTGCGCCCGACTAAATAACCAAAACCACACAAGCCCGCCACTGCGCGGGCTTTTTTTGTGCCTGGAGAAAACATGCGATATAACACGGGCAACCCTGTAGGGCCGGACGGTTCCAGCGCTCCTGAAGACCTCTATGACAACTCCGGCATCATCGACTTGGTGGTAACCGGACAAGAAAATACGACTGAAGACCGACTTGGCCGGGTTATTCTGACTCTGAAGGGCATGTCCAGTGCTGCCGGCGATGCAACAATTGCTATCGGTGCCGCCCAGGAAGCCTTGGCGTCTTCACAGAAGTCGAAAGTGTCAGCCGATCAATCTGCAGCTTCCGCGGCGGAAGCGGCAGCGTCTGCTGCCATCGTAGATGCTACTAACATTCAGGGCTATGTGGCAGAGGCCGAGGCTGCAGCTGACCGGGCTGAGCAGGCTGCAGCAACTGCTGGAATTTTTACTACGGTAGCCGCCGGCCTGGCAGCAACTACTACTGGCAAATATTTTAGCGTGCCGAGCGCTGACGATGGTGAGTACACCATTCTCTACCTTAATGAGTCTGGCGTAGCTCAGGAAGTTAAGCGCTACCCGAGCAAAAAAGCAGTAGACAGAGTCAGGCTTAGCTCCGGAGAAAAGTTACTAAGCGTGGAGTACTCAACACTTGCAGAGGCCATTAGTGGAGCGACCTTTTTAAAGCGTGGGGGTAAAGTAGTTGGGTTAAACTTTCCCGTCGGTTCGTCAGGCGCTAACTCGTATGTGATCCACTGGATTGAGCTTGACGCGGCCACGCAACAGGCGCTCGCCGGGTCAACAATTCGCTTAAAACTGGTAGCGGACTGCAGCGTTAACTTCTCAGCAAAAGTAACTACAGATTTTGTAGGTTTTGTTTGGAGAAACGGTGCAGGGGTTCAGGTCGGGACTTTAGCATCTCAATCAATTGTTAATTCAAGGTTTGTCAGAGAGGTTACCTATACGGTGACCGCTCAAGATGAAAAAATCGGATTAGTTGTGCAGATTGCAGGCGGGTCAACTACGGGTCACTTCTACAATGCCGCTAGTCTCTCTTACTCAATTGACAATTGGATCGACGGCACCACAAGCGCGGCCGATTTCTTAGTTGAGCAAGGTTTCGAGCCACAAAAACAGCAGCTTCTAGTTCGTCCAGATGGCACTGGTGATTACCTTACCCCGCTTGCAGCTACGAGCGTCATAACTTCAGCTGGTCGTATTAAAGAATACGACATTCTGGTAGGGCCTGGCACTTACACCGACAGGAACTGGTACGTAAAAAACCGCACTAACCTGATTGGGCAGCAGCGCATTGCGTCAATCATAGCCTCTGAGCTGCCGGATAACGTCAATCCTGTGACTATACAAGACGTACAAACGCTATGGGTTAACGGTACTACGCGCCTCTCCAACCTCAGTGTAACGGGTCGAAATGTCCGTTATCCGATCCATTCAGAGGGTGCAGGCTCCAATAAAAATACAGAGATGGTGATCGAGAACTGCCATATTGAGCACCTCGGTAATGATGGTGCTCGGCAGTACCAGATCGACAACGGAGGTAACCCTGATTTGGTGTGGCCGTTCACTACAGCCTGGGGCTGGGGCGCAGCTTCCGGACAACGATTTACGGCAATTCGTAGCACTTTTCGAAGCCCGACCGTTGCTTGGTACATACACACAAACTCTTATTTCGATAAAGCCTGCGTTAGCGTATTGGAAAACTGCGAATGCATAGCCGCTAACGCCGACGGCAAATCTATTCGCTTGCAACCACTTGGCTCGCTTCAAAGTGACCTGGTACAAGTCAATAATTGCCTTTTGGTTGGTGATATCGATTACATTCCTAGCCCATGGATACCAACCGCGTTAGCTGACCAACCTGCTGACCACTCGGAAATTTCCCTTATCGGATCAGGTAACAGCCCTGCTGTTTTTACGGTGTCTGACTTCGGGAGAGCTTTTAGGATTGATAGCGCCCTAGCTGGGCCAGGCTCTGCGATTTCTGCAAACGGATCGGCGGCCGACGCACTTTTCGGGCAGCAGAACTATGCCAAGAATGGGGTGCCTGGATTTGCAGGGTATCGTTATGGGTGGGCCGATATTTCAGGTGTTGGCGTAGGGCAGCTGGGTAACGTTTTTGTTACGAGCATGGGCAAGCGCTTGGGAGACTGCACTGGAACACCGAAAACCCTATCGGTGTTCGTCAATTTCAGCGCTACTCCGGTGAATATCGTGTTCAACCAGAACTACACGAACGCCACCAATGCCTCGATTCTGTCTACGATCAATGCCGCCCTTGCAGGGTCTGCGATAGCAAGTGAATACGCTGTTGGCGAGAGATACAGGCCGCGCTTTACAGACGAAGAGATGCTTCTGAAGAACGCCTCTTCCGAAGGCGTTCCCATGGGCGCAGCACTGGCGTTTAGCGGCAGTAACAAGCAGGTAAGAAAAATGACGTCTGTGGACGCGCCAGCGCTTTTCGCCGGTATCGCCTGGGAGGACATTTACCCAGGTCAGTTTGGGCGCGTAAAAACCAAAGGCTACCTGTCGGTGAAGGACGTGCTTGGCACCCTGTCTGGGCTTTCATATGGGCAGGCTCTGTATGTTGACCCTGCGTCGCCTGGAAGGGTCGTTACAGCGACAGGTACAAACCCAATTATGACGGCTATCCGAGCAGACGCGGTGCAGGTGTCACGTAAGTGATGGAGGTTATCTAGACAGGGAGGTACAATCCGCGCATTGAAAATGGAGAGTTTAATGCGCGGATTATTTTTATTACTGGCCTTGGTGCTTTCGTCATCGGCTTTCGCCGAAAAAAGCCAACTGGATGAGTCGGTATACTGCCCTAAGGCTGTGAAGGGTACTTACCGTATTTTATTTATTGGCGATAGCATTACTCGCCACGCAGTAAATCCAGGGACTATAAAAGACCTTAACTGGACTCACGTATCTGGAATGGCCGCGTCAACGCCGAAAACTGATTTTGTAAGCCTTCTGGTCTCAAAGATTTCTAAAGAACGAAAGCAGAAAGTAGTTGCTTGCTTTCACACGTATGGCGGTGGCGGATCAGTTGCAAGCAGAGTCGCAGGAATGCCGATGGTTCAAACCACAAGCCCTGACTTGGTTGTAATCCAAATCGGCGAGCATGACAGCGCTCTAAGCGATCCAGTCCTATTTCATCGCCAATACGCCACGCTTGTTCGAATGTCCAGAGCGTTGCCCAGCAACCCAAAGGTGATCGCTGTTGGACCATGGGCATTAGTGCCTCTCAACAAAAACGGGGAGTATTCTGACCCAGATGCTGCTGCGGTTGATCGAGAAATGTATAACGTCGCCATTGAAGAGTCGCTCGAGTATCTGTCGGTCCGGGATATCGCACAAATTCCCGAGGCGCATGGATATGGTACTGATGCTGGCGTGCAGTGGCACCCTAACGATCTTGGGCACGCAATGTACGCCGCCCGCTTGTTCAGACTCTATAAAGCAGTCGAGCAGTAAATAAACGAAAGCACCGAGCCCGGCCAGTGAGCCGGGCTTTTTTTCGCCTGGAGAAAAGCATGAACGCAACCGAGAAAGACCGGGACATCCTGGCGCGCACGCTGTACGGCGAAGCCCGCGGCGAGGGATTGGCCGGCCAGATCGCCGTGGCCTGGACCATCCGCAACCGTGTGTTCGACGGCAAGGCCAAGTCGTGGTGGGGTGAGGGCTACGCCGGCGTGTGCCTGAAGCCGTGGCAGTTCAGCTGCTGGAACCAGAACGACCCGAACTACGCCTACCTGAGCGGCGCCAAGCAGATCCCGGCTGCGCAGTTTGCCCAGGCCCAGCGTGCGGCTGATCAGGTTATGTCGGCTGCGGTACCGGATCCAACCGGCGGTGCCACGCACTACTACGCAACCACGATGCCCAAGGCCCCGGCCTGGGCGGCGAAGGCCAAGCAGACGCTGCGCCTTGGTCACCATGTGTTCTTCAAGGATGTGCCGTGATGACGCCGGTACAGAAGCTGATCGGCCTGGGGCTGGCAATCCTGCTGGCGCTGGGCATCGGATTTGGCGGGGCGTGGCAGGTTCAGGACTGGCGCCTAGGCAAGAAGCTGGCAGAGCGTATCGCGGAGCAGGGTGCCAGGCACCAGAAGGAATTGGATGCAATCACTGGCGAGGCCTGGCTTCAGCAGTCGGCCGAGCTGGATAAGCGCCTGGCCACCGAGGAAAAACTCGCGCTCCAGGACCAACAACACACAAAGGAATTATCAGATGAGCAACGCAAGCAAGCTATTGTCCGTGATCGCCTTGCCACTTCTGATTTGCGGTTGTCAGTCCTCCTCGAGGATTCAGCCAGTAGCTGCAACGTGCCTGCCGCCCCCGGCGCCGTCGGCGTGGTTTATGCAGCCCGTCGAGCCCAACTTGACCCAGCGCATGCGCAACGAATTGTCGCCATCACCGACGACGGGGATAACGCCATAATCGCGCTGCGCGCATGCCAGGCGTACGTCAGGGCTGTGGCTCCTTGAGTGCCCGCAGCTCTTCCAGCAATCGCTGGTTTTCCCTGAGAAGGTGGTCTCTCTGCTCCGTGATTATCGCCAACCCGTTTAGCTTGCGGCCCTGGCCTGAGTTTTCCAGGTTCAAGTCAGCAACTTGGGACAGTGCGGATTTCAGGGCGGCCTCGGCTTGATCCTTTCCGGTCATTAGCAGGTCATTCATCTGCACCAGCCCGGCGATATTTGCCCGCGCTCGACGCAGCATGCGCTCGGTCTGCACCAGTTCATCCACAAGGATCGAGCATTGGTGCTGGTACATCTCCAGCGGAGTGGGGCAGCCGAGCCAATCATCGGTGTCCATGTCTACGTTCATAGCGTGAATCTCAAGTACTGTATGTGCGTACAGTAATCGAGGTGGTGCAGGTTTGGGGAGTGGTGTTCGTCGGCAGGACGCCGGGGCGGGTGCGTGACATTTGCGTGACTCTCTCACGCGCTTGTAAGCTCTTGTGGGCATTCGATTGCAGCGAGCGCCAGTAAAAACGGCCATTTCACAAGGTCTTACGGTGTTACTGCGTGCATGGGGTGCTAGGGGTCGAGTGTTCGAATCACTCCGTCCCGACCATATTTATATTGAAAATCCAACTACTTAGCGGTGGTTGGATTTTTTTATAGGTTTTGGTTTTTGGTATAAATGAGTTTTGACCCCACTTTTTGCCCCACCGCTGATTTTTCCTCGGGGATTTTGAGAAAGTAGCGTTTCACATGTCCGATTTGCACTTCAGCCTGTTTGTTTGAACTGGTCGGTTTGGCTCAAGCCAAGAAAATCCTGTTCACAGGGCAAAGGCTGAACGCTGCTGAGGCGCAGAAGATTGGCCTGGTGGATGAGGTGTGTGAGGGGGAGTTAAGTCTGGCGCATCGGATGGGGCAGGTTCTCTCGGGCAATGCACCGAGGTCTATCAGTGGCGCCAAGACAATGCTCAACAGTCTGTGTGCTAATGTTGCCCCACTTGCTCCTGTTCAAGTGGCAGCAATCTTGGATCAGGCGGCAAGCAGTGAGGATTACGCATGTTTGGGAGTTAGCTGAGACTCAGCTCAGTTTCTAGGGGCTGTTGACGTTTCACATCGGTAGCCAGAGAAATCCGCAAGCCATGGCTACCACGCTTTCGTAATTTCGTTTCAGCTTGTCGTACCTAAACGCCACAGCCCGGTAATGTTTCAGACGCGTAAAGGCGTTCTCGACCAAGTGCCGGTAGAGGTAGAGACCCCTGTCCAAATCGGCACTTCCCTTGATCGAGTTGCTCTTTCGCGGGATCACCGAACGAGCGCCCTGAGCTTCGATTTGTTCGCGGATTCGCTCACTGTCATAGCCTCACCAGTAGCTGAAATGACGAGACTCTATGCGTCAAATAAGTCAGGCCCAAACACTTCGTAATGGATGTGCGTTTCGTTAACCCCGAGGTTCATCAATAAGTCATGCTGTATACGCATGAAGGGAATTGGCCCACAGATGTAGTAATCAGCATCTGGCAACAGAATTTCAACGCTGATGCCACGGGCAGCTGCTTCTCGGTCACCCAAAAATCAGCCTCGAAGAAGTTCGTACCCGCCGCGTTGAGGTGCGTGCGCTAGTCGCCCAAGGCATCAACGTCAATGGGCACTAGACGACGCTTGCCGTGCTCTGAGTAAAACTATCGTGCTGCGCCGAAGTAATGGCTAGAATCCAGGATGGCTTGAGCGGGCTACATGACACTGCTGACAGCGTACCGTCACAGGAGGTGGCTAGTAGAAGATAGCCATTCACCTGGTCGTTGCCCTTCAACGCCGTGCCTTGCCCAGTTCGGGCCAGAGCCCAAAACTTGCGACCGCCTTTGAGCACTCCAGCGGTTTCCAGCTCGTAGCCCGAGACCTCAGTCAGATCCCGGTAGAACTCCAGCACCTCGCGGGGCTGCACAACCTGGTAACGATTGGAAACCACCGACAAGGGGGCCTTGGTGTCGGAGCGGTACAGTACCTTCTGTTCCGGAAAGGAATGAATCGTGCCTAGATTGCCGACAGTGTCGGCCTTGAAGTGAACTGGACTTTCCTGAATCTGCCAGTTCATGCCAGCTTCGCGCTGCCAAACTTCCAGCGGTTGTTTTTGCGTCAGGCGGTTACCCAGCAGACCATGCCAAGGGGTACCGCCAATGTATGCCATTTGTTCGACGAAATGAGCCATGGGAGTGATTCCTTTGGGTGCGTACCGGCATAAATGCTGCGCATCGCGCAGCACTGGCCGAAGAATTTTGTAAGAGGATTAGGCTGGTAGGTTGAAGCGATGATTACAGGCGAGGCAGAGGTTGTTGGTGAACACATGGCGATCGAGTTTTTCGCCAAGCTGAGCACCGAGGGCGCAGCCGCCTGCACCTCCAGCGAGCCCGCCGAGGATGGCACCAGAGACTGTGCCCAGGGTGATGCCAAGCGGGCCGGCAATAGCGCTGACAGCAGCTCCCATCTGGCCTCCTGCCAGAGCGCTGCTCGCACCACGAGCGGCTCCGCCGACGGTTCCAACAGCTGCCCCAATCTTCATGGCTGTTTGTAACGATGCGATCTTGGGGGAGTTACACAGAGGACATTGCAATGACATGGTTCTGAGTTCCATGGGGTGGATGTCATGGCAGTGATGTAGGACTGAATTTTTTTTGAGTCAAATCGTAATTGGGCTCTATGACGATAAGGTGCAGCAATCGGCCAGATGCGTACACTGGTCACCTTGATGGCCACTCGATACTATTTATGTGTCTCAACGAGCGGCGAGCCAAAGGATAGGCAGCCGCCGCCAAAGTTACGCAGCAGGGGCAGGCGTCGATTGACATCAGCGGTCGGCGCATTCGGAAAATTTACTCGGGTAATACCTTGGGCGACGATGCTACATCTACGATGAGTGCATGAGCAGTGGCTATGCGCTTTTGGGCTGGGGTGATCAGGTGGGCTTCACCGGTTGTAAAGATTGGCAAGCCATACATCAACGCTTTGTTGAGGCCGGCTACAAGCTTGCCCCGGATACCTACAGCATCACGGCGGAAGCTTTTTTTGCTGAAAGTTAAACCAAGCAGACAAAAAATAAGTGGCTCGAAGGGGTTACCGATGACCGCCCAGGCATCAGCCCCCCCGCTTTAAACCAGCCTCAATAAAGCTGAACGAAAGGAGCTGGGCCGCGGATTAATTGCTAGCCCAACTCCCCGTCAGACAGATGACTCAGCCCTCTTGCAAGGCTCTTGGACGATTGCTGCGTTGTTCGGCTTCAGGGCTCGGCGCACGTTGCAACTGGAAGTCGAATTCAAGTTCAGCGTGATGCCCCACGATGCCAAGCTGTTCGGCCTGTGCACTACCCTCAACAAAGTTCACCTGACCGACCAGACCATCACGGGTGGCATAGGCAAAGTCGTCCCACAGGTACTTGTCCCCGGAGAGGTTGATCTGAGTCGTCAGATGACGGTGGCCTGGCGCAGAGATGAAGTAATGAATATGCGCCGGCCGCTGACCATGGCGGCCCAACTGGTCCAGGCATTCCTGGGTCGGACCCTGAGGGTTGCAGCCATAACCCGACGGTACGATGGAGCGTGCCCGATAGCGGCCTTCGGAATCGGTGACGATACGGCGACGCAAGTTGTACTCCGACTGACGCGAGTCGAAGTAGGAGTAAGCCCCTTGGGTATTGGCGTGCCAAACGTCAACCACAGCACCCGGCACAGGATTGCCATCGGCATCGCGCACCACGCCTTGCAGAAACATCGCAGTGGCGACACCATCTTCACTGCCGTCATCCATCCGGGCTTGTCCTTGGGACAGCGGAGCACCGGCCACATAGAGAGGACCTTCGATCGTACGCGGAGTACCACCGACAAGACCAACCTGCTCATCCTTGGCATCTTGAAGCAAGTCCAGGAAGTGCTCGATACCTAGGCCTGCCACCAACAAGCCTGCCTCGTTATTGCCTCCCAAGCGATTCAGATAGTCAACCAGTACCCAAAACTCGTCATCGGTGACGTCCAGGTCCTCGACGATTTTCGCGATTTCATTGACGACCCGAAACATCAGCTGCTTCAGGCGCGGGCTGCCTTGGTCATTACCCAAGCCGCTCACTTCCTTGAAGAAGGCCTGGACTTCGGGAGTATGGGTAATCTTCACGTTCATGCTGGTCAACCTCTCTTATCGGTCTTATGAATCAACGGTTTTTTCAATACTGGCCAAACGTCAACAGCGCTGACTCATGTCACGGGTGGGTATTGAGCCCAGGTCACCACCACCCAGCCGGCATCGGCCACGGTTTGATTAGGCGCGGCATCGATGAAACGGGTAATCCCGCCCTCAAAGCTCAATGCAATCTTGTGGTTCATGGCGACCTCGCAGAACCGCATTCAAAATGCCAATTCCGCAGTTGGCGGCATGCAGCAAAACGGCATGACACCCAGCGAAGACAACAGCTGAATACGGCCTCATTCACATGTGATAGATATCGATGACCTGGCGAACGTAGTCGTTCTTCAGTACCACTTTCTTGGCCTTGATCAGCGGCTGTTCGCCACTGACATCCAAGGTGTAGAAGCAGGTGCCGAAGTAGCTGTCGACCGTCTTGTAGCGAAAACTCAGGGTGTGCCAGTTGAAACGTACCCGGCAGGTACCTTCGCCATGCTCGATGATCTCGATATTGCTCAAATTATGTGAGGTACGGGTGTCGGGAATGCTGGCACTGGAGCGCTCGGTTTTGATCCGGAACACCCGATCTTCGAGACCCTCACGGCTCCCGTACCAGATCAACGAAATTTCTTTCTGCGGATCTTGTGTCAGCTCGTCATCGTCGTCCCAGGACGGCATCCAGAAACTCGCATCGACGGCGTAGAGTTCCAGCCAGTTGTCCCAGTCCTTGTCGTCCAGGTAGCGCGCTTCGCGGGAGAGGAAGTCGCACACTGTTTCGTAGGAAACGCTCATTGTGCCTCCTCCAACCGAATCAACCGGGACTGCTCGGCCGCTAGCGCCTTGAGCATGGTTTCCTGCCAGTACTTGTGTTGCAACACAAACAGGCCTTCGTCTTCGGTGCGTACGCCGCTGAGCAACGGATGCAGGTCGATTTCGCGAGCAGCATCGTCGGCGCCTTCAACCCAGTGTTCGGCGCCACGGGACATGTCGTTCCAGGCGGTCGTACTGCCCTGATAGCCCATCTGGCAAGACCGGAACTCTTCCAGGTCATCGGGCGTGGCCATGCCACTGACGTTGAAGAAATCCTCGTACTGGCGAATGCGCTTGGAACGAGCGTCGTCGCTCTCGCCTTTGGGCGCGATGCAATAAATGGTGATTTCGGTCTGGTTGACCGAGATCGGCCGGGCGATACGGATCTGCGAGCTGAACTGATCCATCAAGTACACGTTGGGGTACAGGCACAGATTGCGCGAGTTACCGATCATCCAGTCAGCGCGAGCCTGTCCGAAGCCACCGACCAGCTCATCGCGACGCTCGTACAACGGACGGTCTTCCGGGTTCGCCCAACGGGTCCACAACAGCATGTGACCTTTATCGAAGGAATAGAAACCACCCCCATTCTTGGCCCAACCGCCGGCGCTCATCGTCGGGTTGTTGTCGCCCGCCAGGCGCTCCTTGCGCTGGTTCTGGGTAGCCGCGTAGTTCCAGTGCACGGAACTGACGTGGTAGCCATCAGCACCGTTTTCGGCGGTCAGCTTCCAGTTCCCTTCGTAGATGTAGCTGGACGATCCGCGCAGCACTTCCAGGCCATCGGCGGATTGATCGACGATCATGTCGATGATCTTCGCCGACTCTCCGAGATGCTCGGCCAAAGGAACCACATCAGGGTTCAGGCTGCCGAACAGAAAGCCGCGATAGGACTCGAACCGCGCGACCTTGGTCAGGTCGTGGGAGCCTTCGCAGTTGAAACTCGACGGGTAGCCCGCTTCGGACGGATCTTTGACCTTGAGCAGCTTGCCGGAGTTGTTGAAGGTCCAGCCATGGAACGGGCAGGTATAGGACGCTTTGTTGCCGGTCTTGTGTCGGCACAACATCGCTCCGCGGTGACTGCAGGCGTTGATGAAGGCGTTGAGTACACCATCCTTGTTCCGCGCGATAAAGATCGACTGACGGCCCATGGTGGTGGTGTAGAAATCGTTGATGTTCGGGACCTGGCTCTCGTGGGCCAGATAGAGCCAATTGCCCTCGAAAATGTGCTTCATCTCGAGATCGAACAGGCGAGGGTCGGTGAACATTTCCCGCTTGCAGCGGTAAACGCCTTTTTCACGGTTTTCTTCAAGCAAAGAATTGAGATACTCGATGCCGATGGACATGGTCTGAGACTCCATTGTTGTTATTAGGTATCCACAGCGTGGAGAGTCGGCGGGCCGGCCAATATCCTATCCGTGCAGACCTGTATCCGTTTCATGCAGCTCCAGGAATCCCAGAGTGAAGCGAATAGTGATGAGTTTCACTTGGTAGGTGGAAAACCATAGGATCAGCTTCAACATTGATTTGAATCAATAAAACGACACGGACGGTGGTGTAAACAGCGCATCAACCTTGTGGGGATGCAGTTTTATGCACGAGTCCAACCAGACAGCCCGAATTATCTGCAACGATCGTGAGCTAGCCGATCAATTGCGCCAACTGTTGGTTCACATTGGGGATTCCATGCGCACTTGGACACCCATTCCACGAACACTTGGACAGCGATTCCACGCTGACTTGGACACTCATTCCACGGCCACTTGGACACTGATTCCACGAGCACTTGGACAGTGATCTCTCACTGATCCGACCCAAGCTCAGGCAAGCAGCAACGCAGGATTATTCACTACCATCGACCTCTTTTCTCGAAGCGAAGAGGTCGTCGTGGAGCGTATATCCATGCGTAAAATCCGAGAGGTACTACGCCTAAAGTTCGACGCCGGCCTGTCCGTGCGCAAAATTGCTACCAGCCTGCGCATTAGCAGCGGCAGTGCCGGCAATTACCTGCACCGCTTCAACGCTTGCGGGCTGACTTGGCCCACGCAGTTGTCGGACGCCGAACTGGAGCGATGTCTGTTCCCGCCAGCGCCGACGGTTCCCAGCGATCAACGTCCGATGCCGGACTGGGCTCATGTCCATGCCGAGTTACGTCGCCCCGGCGTCACCTTGGCCCTGCTCTGGCAAGAGTATCGGCTCACCCATCCGCAAGGCTTCCAATACAGCTGGTTCTGCGAGCACTACCGCCTCTGGGCTGCCAAGGTCGACGTGGTCATGCGCCAGGAACACCGTGCTGGCGAAAAGCTGTTTGTCGATTACGCCGGCCAGACCGTGCCGGTCATTGATCGGCGAACCGGCGAGATCCGCCAGACGCAGATCTTCGTCGCCGTCCTCGGCGCGTCCAGCTACACCTTCGCCGAGGCCACCTGGTCGCAGAAACTGCCTGACTGGCTGGGCTCGCACGTACGCTGCTTCGCCTTTTTCGGCGGTACATCGCAGATCCTGGTCTGCGGTTATGTGGCGCGCCACATAATCCGGCTTATGTTCCCTTCGCCGTTATGTGCCCGGCGCGGGCGTTTGGCCGTACCTGAAGGCGACTGTGCCGGTAAACGCCACATAACGTTTCACCTTAGTCGGATGATGACCTTCCACCCTGTTTCCTGGAATGGAGGTTGTCATGCTGGAACATTATTTCTTGAAACCGCAAACCGTCGATCGGATTCGCGGCAATTGGCTTGGCTCGGCAATCGAGCGTTACGTGGAGTGGCTGGAGGAGGAAGGCTATGCCGTTCGAAACGTCTATCGGCGCCTGCCCATGCTGTGCCATTTTGGCCAATTCTCCCAAGAGCACGGTGCCCAAACCCTGACACAGGCTGCAGCCTTGGTCGATGACTTCGCCCAGCATTGGCTCAGCGAACATGCGAAAGCAGGCGTGAGCAAGGAGGCCAGGGTCAAGATAGAGGAAGATGCCCGCAATCCGGTCAACCAGATGCTCAGGCTGGTCCTTCCCGAGCACCACGGCGGGGGCCGTCACCCGCAGCCTGAGCCATTTCTGGCAGAAGCCCCCGGGTTCTTTGCCTACTTGCGCGAAGAGCGTGGTCTCAAAGAGACATCGGTTCGACACTACCGGCACTATCTCAACCGCTTTGCGGCATTCCTTGCCCGACAAGAGGTGACATCGCTCAAACAGCTTTCGACCGCAATCCTGGCCGCTTTCGTTGTTGATAGCGCGCCCGAGCTCTCCCCCAATTCGCGCGTGGCCTGTGCGCAGTGTTGAAGGTGTTTCTGCGCTACTGCCAGCGGGAGCAGATTCTGACGCATGACCTCAGCCAGGCCGTCGAGATGCCTCAAGCCTATCGGTTGGCCGAGTTGCCGAGATCGATCAGTTGGGACGATGTCCGGCGGATGCTGGCCGTGGTCGATAGACGAACAGTGCGCGGCCGCCGGGACTACGCGATCTTGCTGTTGCTTGTCACCTATGGGCTGCGCGCCCACGAAGTCGCATCGCTCACCCTGGACGACATTGATTGGCAGCGTGACCGGTTGCAAGTACCGCAGCGCAAGGCTGGCCACTGGACAGCCTATCCGTTGGCCAACGTGGTCGGAACGGCCATACTGGAGTATTTGCAGCATGGACGGCCGCAGACCGCGGATCGGCATCTATTCTTCCGTACTCTGGCCCCCAGACTGCCACTGCGCGCCAGCGCCATCTCGTAGAGAGCAGGATTCTATCTGCGCCAAACCGGGATCACGGTACGGCGGGCAGGCGCCCATACGCTCCGGCACACCTGCGTCCAGCGCCTCGTCGACGCAGAATTTTCGCTCAAGGTCATCGGCGACTATGTTGGGCATCGCTCCCCATCATCCACTGAAATCTACGCCAAGGTCGCCACCGAAGCTTTGCGTGAAGTCGCTCTTGGCGATGGGGAGGCGCTATGAATACCCCTTTGGTTCCTGTCGGCGCCTCGGTGCATCAAGTGATCAATGCTTTCCTGACCTACAAGCGCTCTCTCAATCGCAAGTACAATACGGAAGAAGCCGCCCTGCACCTGCTGGAGCGATTTCTGGCCACCTCCGGAATCGAGGATCTGGCGGCCGTGACCACCCAGGACATCGAGCGCTTCCTCGCATCCCGCCCGCGATCAAGGCCTCGTAGTTACAACCATCTGCTTGGCGTACTGCAGCGCTTCTTCGGCTGGCTGGTGATGCAGGAGCTGATGACGAAGATGCCGGTGAGCGCTGGCCCGCGGCGGAACACCGGGCAACGCATCCCGTATATCTTCAACCTCGTCCAGGCACGTCGGCTGCTGGAAACGGCACGGCAGTTGCCCGATCGTCCAAAAGGCCGGCACCGCGGCTTGATTTATGAAACCGTGTTTGCGCTGCTTTACGGCCTGGGGCTGCGGGTTGGGTAAGTTGCTCGGCTCAAGGTCGGTGATGTGGACCTGTCCTGCGATGTGCTCATGATCCGGCAGACCAAGTTCGCAAAGGATCGCCTTGTACCGTTTGGCCCGCATATGGCAGCGCGGTTACAGCGCTATCTCGCCGAGCATTTTGGCACCTCGCCTCCCGATGCAACCCAGCCCCTGTTAGGCTTCACTCAGGGGCAGGCAGTGAGTTCGGGCACCATCAGTCAGACCTTTCACGCACTGGTGCCGAAACTGGCGCTGGAAAGTCGGCCTGGCGTCGCTGCGCCAAGGCTCCATGACCTACGTCATTCCTTTGCCGTCGGCACCTTGTTGCGTTGGTATCGGGAAGGGATTGATCCCAACCGCCGACTGCTTCACCTGGCCACTTTCCTCGGGCATGTCGATCCGGCCTCGACCGCCGTGTATCTGACGATCACGAGTGAACTTCTGGGGGAGGCCAGTGCACGGTTCAGGGACTACGCGCACCTGTCACCACCGGCCGGAGAACAGCCATGAACGAGCTCGGTACGGTGGTCAGGTCCTTCTTCGAGGACATCTGAAGGTGCAGAAAGGTCTGCGCCCCAGCTCGATCCGCAGCTATCGTGATGTCCTGAAACTGTTTCTCAAGCAGACTGCAGATCGGCGTCAATGTCCCATCACCCGCCTCAAACTCACGGATCTGGTGCCGACGAGGTGCTCGCTTTTCTCCGAAGCCTCGAGGCGCAGCGCGGCAACCAAGTGCGCACCCGCAATCAGCGGCTGGCCGCGCTACGCACCTTCTTTCGCTACCTTGCAAGTCGTGCACCGGAGATGCTGGCCGAGGCAGAACGGGTTGAGGCCATTCCCACCAAGCGCTGTCCACCACCACCGACCTATTACCTCGAGCGTGACGAAGTTGATCAATTGCTCGCGGCGATTCCGACGACGGCCGCCGGTCTGCGCGATCGCGCCATCCTGACCTTGATGTACAACACCGGCGCCCGAGTGCAGGAAATCGCCGATTTGCGCGTCCAAGATATCGATCTCGATGGCACTCATCGAGTGAGGCTCCACGGCAAGGGGGACAAGTGGCGCGCCTGTCCGATTTGGCCCGAGACCGCACAGTTGCTCAAGCAGCTCGAGTCGGTCCATGAAGGTAAACCCGACGCCCCATTGTTCTATTCTCGGCTTCACGCCCCCCTGACACGCTTTGGCCTGTACAAGCTCGTCAAACGGTACGCGGCGAATCTACCGCAAGCCTCACCCAATAGCGGCGAGGCTCGGCGCATCTCTCCGCATGTGTTCCGGCATACCGCAGCGATGCACCTGCTTGAGGCCGGAGTTGAAATCAACGTCATTCGGGCCTGGCTGGGTCACGTCGGTCTGGAAACGACGAACCGTTATGCTGAGATCAACATCCGGACCAAGGAGGCTGCCGTCGCCCTGTGCGCTCCACCCGATCAATCCTCGGCGGCATTTTCCCAAGCAGGCGCTTGGCACCGGGACGTCGACTTGCTGAAATGGCTCGATTCCCTTTGATTCTTATGTGCCCCTCGGCTCGAGCGCCACCCATCATTCCTGGGGCTGCCGAGCCAGTGCCACATAACGGCGAAGGGAACATAAACCGGACAATCTGCGCAGCGGCGTCACCAAGGCGCATCGCTACGAGCCGGATATCAACCCCAGTTACCGCGATCTCGCCGAGCATTACGGCGTAGCCGTGCTGCCCGCGCGCTCGCGTAAACCCAAGGACAAAGCCAAGGTTGAAGTCGGCGTACAGGTCGTCGAGCGGTGGATCCTGGCGGTGCTGCGCAACCGCCAGTTCTTCTCCTTGGGCGAACTCAACACAGCCATCGCGCTGCTGCTGGATCGCCTCAATCAGAAGCCCTTCAAGAAGCTGCCCGGCTCACGCCGCTCGGCCTTCGAGACCATCGACCAACCCGCACTGCAACCGCTACCAGAACATCCGTATGTCTACGCCGAATGGAAAAAGGTGCGGGTGCACATCGACTACCACGTCGAGGTCGACGGCCATTACTACTCGGTGCCGTACCAGCTGGTAAAACACCAACTCGAAGTGCGGCTAACCGCGAAGACCGTCGAGTGCTTCCACGCCAACCAGCGTGTGGCCAGCCATCTGCGCTCGCCGCACAAAGGCCGCCACACCACCCAAACCGAGCACATGCCCAAAAGTCACCGCGAACATGCTGAATGGACGCCGCAGCGACTGATCCACTGGGCTGAGCAGACCGGGCCGAACACCGCTGGTGTCATCGCTCATATCCTCGAACGCCGAATCCATCCGCAGCACGGCTTCCGCGCCTGCCTGGGGATCCTGCGCCTGAGCAAACAGCACGGCGAAGAGCGGCTGGAAGCCGCTTGCCAGCGAGCGCTGGCACTGGGCGCGTGCAGCTATAAAAGCCTGGAATCGATCCTGCGCCAAGGGCTGGAACGGCTGCCGCTTGCCCAGCAAAACCTGCCGTTACTGCCCGAAGAACACATCAACCTGCGCGGCCCTGGCTACTACCACTGACCTGAAAAAGGAGCACCAAAATGCTGCCCAACCCGACACTCGACAAGCTACAAACCCTGCGCCTGCACGGCATGATCAAGGCGCTTGGCGAACAACACGCAACGCCTGACATCAACGATCTTAGCTTCGACGAACGCCTCGGTCTGATGGTCGACCGCGAGCTGACCGAGCGCGAAGACGCACGCCTGACTACTCGTCTTAAGGCCGCACGACTGCGCCATAACGCCTGCCTGGAAGACATCGACTACCGCAGCCCGCGCGGCCTGGACAAATCTCTGATCCTGCAACTGGGTAGCGGCCAGTGGCTGCGCGACGGCCTGAACCTGATCATCGGCGGCCCAACTGGCGTAGGCAAAACCTGGCTCGCCTGCGCGCTGGCTCATAAGGCCTGCCGCGACGGTTACAGCGTGCGTTATCTGCGCTTGCCGCGCTTGATGGAAGAACTAGGCCTGGCCCACGGCGACGGCCGCTTCGCGAAACTGATGGCGGGTTATGCCAAGACCGACTTGCTGATCCTGGACTTATGTTACGTACCCCGTTATGTGGAGTTGAGCAGCAAACATGGCGCGTTGCGCCGACTCCAACCGCCCAAACTCCACATAACCACTCACAGCCGTTTCAGCCAATCGACCACATCGACCGCGGCCGGCGACAGATGGCCGGCACGTGGCGACGCCAACACGTCGGGGAACACCTGGGCAAGCGCTTGGCGTTTGATGTCCAAATCCACCCGGGCATAGACCATGGTCGTGTTCAGCGTCGCATGGCCCAGCCACTGGCTAATTGTGGCGAAGTCAACGCCAGCCTTGAGCAAATGAACCGCTGTGGCGTGTCGAAGCGAATGCGGATGAAGTCGCTTCTCTCGCATGGTGTTGGCCACCGGTGTGCCCGCTGCCACATATTTCTTGAGTAGGTAGCGAACACCGAACCGCGTGAGCTTGGCACCGTGGTGGTTGGTGAACAGAAACGCCTCCGGCGCGATGGTCTGTGCCGACTGCTGAGCCAGTTCCCGCAGCAGCGCCGCGGTATGCGGCCAGATGGGGCATAAACGAATCTTCCCGCCCTTGCCACGCAGACGTACTTGGTGCGGCGGCTCGGTTCTCACGTCGCGTACCTGCAGATCGAGTACCTCCTGCACGCGAGCACCGGTATTGAACATCAGCGCAAACAACGCATAGTCGCGCCGCCCCGAGTCGGTAGTGCGATCAATGCTATTGAGCATTGCGTCGACTTCATCAGACTCGAAATACGCTATTGGTGCGCTGCGGGCGCCGCGCTTGAATGGCAGCCCAAGCACCCGCTGCAACTCGGCTAGATGCTCCGGGTGTTCGCTGGCCAGGAATCGGGCAAAGGTGTGGATAGCCGCCAGCCGTGCATTGCGCGTCGCAACACCATTGTGACGCTCCTGTTCCAAATGCGTCAGGAATTGGCTGACCTGCTCTGCCGTAAAATCGTCGAGTTCCAAATCCTCGACGCCCCGTTTGCTGCGAGCCGAGGCAAATCGCAAGAACAGCACGACGGCATCGCGATAACTGCGAATCGTGTGCAGGCTCATGCCACGGAGCTCGGGCAGATATTCCCGGAAGAAGTGCGTGATGCAATTGCCAAGCGAGTTGGGCCGAGCGGGCTTCATGGCGCACCTCCAGCAATCAAATGGCCGAAGTGGGTCTGGAAGCGATCACTGGCCGCTGCCGCAATATCCGGCATCCAACGCAGGTAATAAGCGGTAGAGACGATCGACACGTGCCCCATATAAAGCGCTAGTTTCGGCAAGTTGGATTGCACATCGGCGCCTTGCCGATACCAACGCAGCAGTGCCTGGACGGCAAAGCTATGCCGAAAGTCATGAATCCGCGGCCGTCGGCCATCGCTACTGTGAACATCTGCAGCTTGGAATAGCGTTTGTATGCCACCTCTTATCCCTGTCCCCGTATAGCCGCGCAAGCCTCTGGCGCAGTTGCACAGCAAGGGAGAATTCGGCGTGATGCTGAAGGGCGGCGCCAGCCGCTGCTTGAGATAGGCGCGCAGCTCACGATGGGCGTCCTGCGATAGTGGAACGAAGCGGGATTTGTGGAACTTCGATTCGCGGATATGCAATACGCCTTTCGCCGAATCGGCATCGGCCAGGGTCAGCCGTAGCAGTTCGCCGCGACGTAGTCCTGCGGTATAGAGGAGCACGACGGCCAGCTGCAGGACCGCTGGCCGCAGAGGCGAGGTGGGCACCGGACCCAATTGCTCGGCAGCCGCGAGCATACTCGCGACCTCGCTCGAACCGAAGATGACGGGAGTAACAGCGGGACAGGGTCGCGGAAAGTGGTTGGGGTCGGGCACAAAGCACTGCGGTTCGGTGCGCTGTCGATACAGACAAAAGTTGCGCACGATGCGCTGCCGTTTGCGTCGCCCCGTGGCGCTAAGCCCGGCGTGCGTGTTGCACCACCCAAGGAAGCGATCGTAGTCCAGATCCGTACATGTCGCCGCCACCAGAAACTGGCGGACCGACGCGAGGACACGCTCTTCATTTCCATAAGCTCGACCAAGCGATCGCCGAAGTTGCAGATAGCGCGCAATGGTCAAGTCGAGTGAGGTCTCAGTGGGGAACATGGTGGTCTCCCTTCTGCGCAGCATGCCGGCATGGAAGGGGTAGTGCCACGTCACGTAACGACTCGGTTTGCAGCCGAAGGTAAACGCAGGTGCTTTCCAGCGAGCGATGCCCAAGCAAATCGCCGATCGCCTTGACGCCCACACCGCGCTCAAGCAGTCGCATGGCGAAAGCGTGGCGCAGGCAATAGGAAGAGCTGCCATCGAGCGGCAGTCCGCTTTGCCGCGCGCGCTTCTCGTAGAGTTCGCAGACCGCATAATGCTGTATCGGAGCCAGCGGTGTTCTTACACGCAGGAACAATTCCGGCCGAGTGCTGCCAGGCCGACCGCAATGCAAATACCGCTTGAGCAGGCGCAGTGTTGGATCGGATAGCGGCAGGATCAAATTCGAGCGGGTCTTACGCTGATCGACACGCAACGTTCGGGCTGTCCAATCTATCGATGCCACGGTGAGCGCCACGATCTCCGATGGCCGCAATCCGTAGTAAGCCATCAAGTGCAGGATGGCGTAGTCGCGCCAGCCGGCTTTGCTGTTGCGATCGACTGACTGCAATAGTTGCTGCACCAAATGCCAGGCAAGGGCACGCGGCGGGGCTTCGCCGCGATAGGTGCGCGGCGTGTCGATCGTATAGAGGCGCTCCCGGAGATGGCCGTGGTCGAAGCAGTAGCGGAGAAAGGCACGCAATCTGGCGATGGAATGCTGCAGGCTCTGGCGCCTGATCAGTTGGCCCTTGGTAATGACAAACTGTTCTACGGCCAGCGCCGACAGATCCAGAAGCGCCGCCTCGTGTGGCACGGACTGCGTCAGAAAGTCGGCAATGGTCGAGATATGCTGGCTTACCGTCGGCGGCGCCAAGCCGCGAACCTCAATAAGGTGATGGCGGTATGCCTTGAGTAGCGGGGCAAACCGATCGACATCGGGTTCTACGGTCAGAAGCCTGCGAGCAGCCAGGAAGCGTTCAAAGGCACGCCGGGTAGCACGGTATCGAGGTCGCGTTCGGACCGAAGTGAATATCGTATCGAGCCGGTGTACCGAGAAATTGGCATCCGGTGCGATCGATTCGACGCGCTCAAGCACCAGTTTAAGTCTGCGAACATGGTGGCAAGTGGGACTGCGTGCGTAGCCGACGGACATTAGCCAGTCCGCAAAGCCTTCGAGCCAGCAGCCAACGGGCGACTCGATATAGCGCCGATGTGTCTTGGGGAAGATTCGAGTGAGCATGATGTCCTCCATTGCGTTCGATGGAGAAATCCACGCTACCCCTGGGACTAGTTATGTTGAGTACGGACGCTCCAAAGTCAGACCAATGGCGGGCTGGAAGTCGCTACTCCACATAACGGGGTGCGCAACATAAGTCCAGTAATGTTGAGCTCAACATTACTGGACGACTGGGGCCTGGCACCGTTTACCGCTCAACAACGGCGCGACATGCTGGAACTGCTGGGCGACCGCTACGGGCATCGCTCGACGCTGGTGACCAGCCAGATGCCGGTGGACAAATGGCATGCGCTGATCGGCGATCCGACCTTGGGCGATGCGATCCTCGACCGGCTGGTGCACAACGCTTACCGGATCGAACTGAAGGGCGAATCGATGCGCAGGCGCTCGACGAAAATTGACGGCAACGGGGACTTCAGACTAACAATGCGAACCTGCGTCGCTGCGCTCCGACTGCCTGTCCAAGTGGACGTGGATCAGGTGTCCAAGTGAGCATGGAACGAGTGTCCAAATGATCGTGGGCTGAGTGTCCAAGTGTCGTGGAATCCGCAGAGGGACTCTTCCATCGCCGGGTCGCTGTAGCCGAACCAGTTTTGCATCAGATGAACCCGCAGCATGGCCATCAACGGATACGCCGGACGACCGCCTTCACCCTTCGGATAATGCGGCTCGATCAACGCAATCAGGCCTTTCCAGGGCACGACCTGATCCATCTCAATCAGGAAACGCTCACGGCGGGTCTGCTTACGTTTGCCTGCGTACTCGGCATCAGCGAAAGACATTTGCTTCATCGGGGCTCAACCGTTCAGTTCGTGGGACAGGCGTATTTCACCAGATTTGGAAGTCTTTTTCAGATGGTATGGACGCCTCCCCCCGGCAGCGGGCCGACCGCCGCACTGTGCACGACAAGCGGATCTCGCGGCCCCGATATACAAGTGTCAAAGTAACGCGTGTGAACAGCAAGAACACCTCTAACAGGAGGATCCACCATGAAACAGAGTGTGATTGGTATGGACATCGCCAAGAAGGTTTTCCAACTGCATACCGTCGATCAGCGCTCCGGAAAAATCGAACGTTTCAAGCTGCGGCGTGAAGAGGTTTTGGCGTTTTTCGCCGAGCGTCAGCCCTACTTGGTAGCGATGGAGGCTTGTGGCAGTGCGCACTGGTGGGCGCGCCAGCTTCAGCAGTTGGGGCATGAGGTGCGCTTACTGGCTCCTCGCTCGGTACGCCCATTCGTACTCAGGAACAAGACCGATGCGGCTGATGCCCAAGCGATATGGACAGCAGTGCAGCAGCCCGACGCCCACCAAGTCGCAATCAAACAAGCTGATCAGCAGGCCATCCTCTCGCTGCACCGCATCCGCGCTCAACTGCTGAAATTTCGCATTATGCAAAGCAATGCATTGCGCGGCTTGTTCTATGAGTTCGGGATTGTGTTGCCGGAAGGCTACACCCCGCTGACCAAGGCGGTGCCTAACGCCTTCGTCGATGCGGAAAATCAAGTACCCCATGTGCTGTTGGAAAGTCTGCGCGAGCAGTGGGCACGGGTAATCCGGCTGGACGAAGAAATCCAAGCGATTGAACTCCGTTTGAAACACTGCATGCGTGAGCGTCTCGATTGTCAAAAAATTGCAGAAATCCCCGGAGTAGGCTTGTTGACGGCCACAGCCGCAGTTGCCTCGCTGGGCGATGCCAAAACCTTTCGCTCCGGTCGGCAGTTTGCCGCTTGGGTGGGACTGGTTCCTCGACAGACAGGCACAGGTGGTCGAGTTCGGCAACTGGGGCTGAGCAAGCGCGGTGACACCTATCTGCGAACACTGTTTATGCATGGTGCCCGCTCAATCATTGCCAGGGGGCAGAAGTCTGAGTGGGTTGAGCGCTTGCTTGCCAGGCGACCGTATAACGTGGTGGTGGCCGCAGTTGCCAATAAACTCGCGAGAACCGTTTGGGCTGTGCTGGTCAAAGGCTCCCGATATCGCGCAGAACTCTTTACGGCATGCCCTGTAGGGCATTGAAAAAGCTTATAGACAAAAGGCTTCACAAGGAGCGCACGCGGTAGATACGTGATGGCGAAATAGGTCAGACCGTGACGAGGTAAACCTGGTAGGGAATATGAGCTATGGGCACACCATCAGCTCGATTTTCAGATGAGGGCCTCGTCAGCGGATTCCATCAGGGCCAGTAGGCTTGTCGGCCTGCACAAACAGGCCGGATATAAGACTGCTCCTACCTATACGTCAGCATGACTACCCCATTGAGCTTCGGGAGGCGTCCATATAAGTTTCCTTAGGTTTTCTCATTTGTTGTTGGGCAATTTTTAATCTCTTAGTGTCAAAAATGGATTGTCCACCAGAGTTTGATCGATGGCTAAGTATGTGTCGTGTAATAAATAACCTTTAAGGGTTCCATTTTTTCTCGGTCCCCTCACGTCGCAGGTCCAGATATTAAGGCCTTCAGGTTTTTTTTGATGTGCCTTCAATTTTTCAAAGTTTCTTTGAACGCTTCTCCATGTGTTTTCATGTTTTTCGTTTGGCTCATCGGCAACCCCAGGAAACTCCTGAACATAGCGTTGAAAAATGCCTGGGGTCACGAGAAACACAGCCCCCTTCACTATGTGCACCTTCGCTTTGCTGTCGTTGATGATCAACTTATGGCTCTGCATACCTTCCTTGACCCAATCCAAGAAAGCTTGGCCAGGGTTCTCCGAAGGGGGATTTGAGCTTTCGAGAGTTCTTTCTGATGGTGCTTCACTGGTCCTGGGCTCCACCGATTCGAACATGTCCAGCAACGTTCCGAGGTAGTCGGCATCCTCCATCGCCAGTGGATCGGGTTGCGATGGACTTTGAGTCGAGCTTGGGCTGACAACCTCGGACGATACTGGTGATGCCGGTTTGTTAGTCGACTGGTCCTCGACGGCCACGTTCACCGTGCCGCTGAAAGCTTCGGGGCGATCTTCGCTCCCCCAAATCAACGCCGGTTGAAGCCGGAGAAAAGTGAAACTCTGCCGCCAATCGCCCTGTGCCACCAGTGCGCTCCAGATGGCTTTGCCTTCCGGAGTGGACTCGACCAGCCCATGGGATTGCAGCTCGTCGAACACCGCGATATTGGACGAGGGGATGCCCTCGATCGACTGCGACAGCAGATACGCCCGCAACTTGTCGGTGACGACCTTGCTGACCAGCCACAGAGCGTCCTGAGTCAACCAACCCGCGGCACCCGGCTGGTTGAGTTTCAGTTCGCGTTGAACCAGATGCCGCAGTCCGCTGATCAAGTGATGCTGCAGGGCATGAATCGGCGCTTGCTGCGCCTTGCTTGCGTTGCCACCGATGTTCTGTGCGGTGGAGACCCGGTCGGCCTGAATGACCAACTCGCCCAGCACGCCGGCATGCTCGTACTGACCGGCTAGGACATACAGCAAGCTGGCCCACAGCGACGGAAATCCACTGAGCCAATCGAGAATCGGCCGGTCGAGAATCTGGGTGTAGAGCAAGCCGGCGGCGGCGCCGTGCAGGTGGTAGTCCCGACCCTTGAGGTAGCGAAAACGGTAGGGCTGATCCAAGGAACCCTGCCAAGGATGCCAAACACAGCCATCCTGGCGTTCGACCCGCAGGTCCACGGCGATCTTGCCGATGTCATGCAGCAGGGCACCATAAGCGATTCCGGCGGACCAGGCATCAGTCTGGGCGGCTTGGTCTTCGGGCGCGGCGCCGGTCGGAAGCAGATAAGACTGACGCAGTTTCAAACTACAAGCGACCAGTTCCAGTCCATGGTCGAGCATGCCGCCGAGATACGCATGGTGGTGCGCTTCACTGGCCGGGAGCTGCTGGACCTGTTCGGCGTAGCGCTGGATCGGCTGCAAGTAGAGCTGATTGAATTGCGCGTGGGAGAGGGCGGTGTACTGCCAGATGCGATCGAGCAACTGGCGGCGGTGCTCCGCGGCTAACAGGGTGTGGGCGGACTCGATGGGCAGGTAGCCTTCGGCGACGCTCACGGTCGGCGGCGGAGGGGGCTTCTGCTTTTTGTGGCGAAACAGACTGAACATCGTGACCTCCGGGAAGTGGCTGGGTCAGTGGCCTTTTAGCCTTTTCGGATAGAGCTCTTACCCTTGACTCCCCATTCCCTTCCAACCCTTACCCGTCCTTTTGGCTCGTGTCTCTTTGTGCGGCAATCGGAATATCGATACTGCAACGCATCGTTTTGTTGGGGGGGCTGGTACGAAAAAGAAAAGAGTCGGTACACTGCGGTGCATATTTTTTGGGTCTTGCCATGAACCTCACTGACGCCACGCTCGTGCTGCTGCTCGCGGCACGTATCCATGGGACCGACGAAGCCGTCAGGGCCTCGGCGAAGAGCGTGGTCAAGAAGTTGCCGCGCAGTAAACGCGATCTGATCTACAAGGTGATCGATAGCCAAAGCCCGCTCGAGCTGGTGGATTTTCTGGCGCAGAACTTGGATGACTAACCGCTAACCGCTAACCGCAAGCGCGTGACCATCTATTGCCCATTGTGTCAGGGTCCCGTAACGCGAGGCCCTCTGTGGTTCAGGGTAGAAAAAGGGCCCAACTCGCGTTGGGCCCTGTGAAGCGGTTGTAGCGGTGAGATCACGGTTAAGCTTCATCGTTCATGCACAGCGGGTCATCCAAGACCGCTGGTTTCAATGGCCGCTCCAGGTTGAACACATACTCTGATGCCGTTCGGGCTTGGCCACTGGCCCGAAAGATCGCGCGCTTGTCTGCCTTGAGCAGGCTGAGCCAGGACTCAATGTAACCCTCATGGCGCAGCTCTCCCTGAATGCCGCAATGAGCGCACAAGAATGCCGCCCCCATTTCAGCCACCAGTTCCTCGAAGGCATAACCTGGCGTACCGAATGGGCTAGGTGAAACCACCCCTTTGCGTTGCAGACGCGAGGCATGTCCGGTCCAGTGCGTCAGCTCATGCAACGCGGTGGCGTAGTAGCCGCATTCGTCGTGAAATTGGGCTTTTGTGGGCAGTTGGATGAAATCCCTGAGCGGGTGGTAAAAGGCTTGGTCGGCAGATCGATGAACGATCTTGGCACCAGACAGTAACAGCAGATTTTCTGCAGCGCTGTTGGCCTGAAAAGGATCGCTAGGCTCCGTTTCGATCAGGGTTTCATTGAAGGCTCTGAGCTCCTCCGTTTGCTCGATATTGAACAGGAAATGCGTCCGAAGAATGCCAAAGTGAGCGACCTTGGGCTCACCATTCTCATCGAGAACGGGTTGGCCTGATTCAGTCTGTTCTTCGCGTTCCATCGGCTTGTAAAGAACTGCCAGGGTGCTGTGCTCACCCTTACGGATGTGCCCACCGGCTTTTTTGGCTTGGTTGAAGGTCAGCCAACGATCTTGCGTGAATCCCTGCAACCGGGCCTCGGCCCAGAGCAACGGTAAATTGATACCCGAATAGGGACGATGCGTGATTGCATTGATGGGGTAGGGTTGATGACCGATGTAAGCTGAGCCACTTGAGGACCAGGGTTTGATCCAGGGCGCAACGCCTTGGTCCAAAGCGGTCACGATCTTGTCAGTCACGTCTTGGTAGATATCGCGCATGGCATTTTCCTCGAGAGAAAACGGAGGAACGCCTTGCCCGTCGGGGAGGGTTCCCCGGTGGGTGGTGGGTTGGATTGATGCAGGACTTGCATGCCGTCTGAGTGTGGATCTGAGTGCCGAGTACGGCCGTATGCGTTTAGCGTTGATGTTCTCCTGCAAGCGCTATCAGCAAGGCGCCAGGCTGACCTGGTTCTTGGAGTAGGCTGAGACTCAATCGCAGCAACGGGTCGTGGGCTAAGTGATCTGTTGGTTCAATGTGGACTACATCGAATAGCACATAGGGCTCGTGTGGATAGGCTAGGTGGGCTTCGAAGGCTGCGAGCAATACGTCGCTCAGCCGATCGACCTGCAGCTTCTCAGGATGACCTGAGCGCTCGAGTAGTACTGCGCGTTGCCACGCGCCAGGAGTGAACACAATGGGCAACCGAAGGGTGTTCAGAGCTTCCGGTGTAAGTGAGTTGGACATGGTTTGCCTCCGTTGAAAGCACGAAGAAACCTGTCCCGTGGAGGAAGAATTTCCCCGCAGTGGGTTGAAGAAAAACAAGAAGGTTTGCCTGGCGAGCAGAGCTCGAAAGGCGCTCAGGAGAGCAGTAGGCGTTCATCACCGTAGAAACGGTCACCGTGCGAGCTACCGAACGCTAATCGCACTTGGGGACAACCATCACCGAAGTGACATAGTCTTGAAGGTCCTGACTATCTGGGTAGGGTGCTGTCGGTCGCAGCGATCCGTACCTAGTATTTAGCCGGACGATTTATATGGGTCAACCACTGTAGAGACGCTGTTTCACGGGGTTTGTCTTCTGTCTTCCAGTGAAGATATTTCGGCTGGGAAAACTGATAAACGGTCAGATACGGGCCGTTTTCAGTAGTAGGCTGTTATCCTGTATCAACCATGAAAACGCTCAGAAGAGGGCGAGGCCATGCCGACTCAGCAACCTGTTCAGAAGTCACGTGCCCACCGCTGGGCGTACGCCTGTGGCATGTCGGTAAAGCGTGGTTATCGTAGGTTAAAAACGTTCGAGTCTCGCGTGGCCGAGCGTGCGGTGTCGGCAGGTATACCCGCAGGTAAAGGCATTGTTTGCGGAAGCTTTCTGGTTGCCAAACTGGCATTGATCGGAGGATTGCTCTTTGTCAGTGCTTGGCTGGTTACTTTCATTGTGATGATGCTGGCTGTCATTACTTTGCTATGGCTCAGGGCTTTTATTGGTGCCGATCAACAAGAGAAAAATCCAGGGCCAGACTATCTAGGTGCTGACCTCTACATCGGTGACTTCGACGACAACGGGCATTATATAGGCGACTGCAAGTCATCTAATTGAGCGCTTAGCAGCACCCAATATTTGATCTGTACCTTTGCTCGCTGAGTCACTTGCTGTTTTGCTACCGTTCGCCAACATGCCTTGAATCCCATTGCCGACTGAATACCCGGCCCAGCTCATTGCCCCCAGAAACAACATCGGCAGCACGATGAACATCGCCCCCATCACATACTCAATCACCTGAGCTGTGATCGTTCCATCCATGACGCCGGATGTCGGCAGCGACAACAACACCTTGTCGGACGCCGAAACCTGGTGGTACAGGGTATCGAGCATGCTGGAGTCGACCCAGCGTGCCAGCTCCCACCAGAAGGTCATCATGTGCAAGGTGAACAGCGCGAAGGTCACCGTCATAACGGTTTTCAACTGGTAGGTACTGACCAACAGAACCAGCGGCAAGCTGATGATGACGCCCATGATCAGGAACGCCTGCACCATCGGCAGGGCGGCGCGCAGTGCATTCAGTGCCGGAAAGTTGCTGAAGGAACCCAGGGCCAACCCGGTGTTGGTGGCCAGGTTGTTGAGCCCCTGATTGATCGAACCGCCGCGGGCGCTGGAGCCATAGTCCTGAAACACCTGTCCGGGCGACATGGACCTAGACTGCTGGCGCGGGCTGACCAGTTCACGCAGGGTGGCATCCTCGATCTCGTTGTTCGAGCGGCCAGTCAGCCAGCCTTTTAGCTGAGTCAGCAACGAAGGATCGACCTCTTTGATCAAGCGCTCGCGTAATCCGCCCCCGCTATCGCTCCACCACTGCTTGCAGGTGGGGTAGCCCGCGCCATTCTCCAGCCGCGGCAAGGACACATCGCGGTTGTCGTCATACGGCCAACTGACTCGCGGTGTACGTGAGCGATCGGTGTCGTAGTAGCCGGGCGTGTCGAGAAAATAGCTTGAGCCGATCCAGGACGCCTCATGACTTTGCGCCTTGCCCAGTTGTGGGCGGTTGGTGAACAGCCGAGAGCGGGAATAGCCGTAGCAGTCGCGGGTGAAGTCGGCGACTTCCTGCAGCAGCACCTGGCTGTCAATCCGTGAGCTGTCGATCTCCATGCGCATCTGCCGGATATCTGGGGCGCAGGGGATGGCGGCGGTGGCCGCCGCGGTCACGCCTTTGCTCACAGCATGCACCAGAAACCACCAGACCGGCACGTTGGCGGAGCGTTCACCGATGGTGTTAAAGGTGGCGCCCCAGGCGGTTTCCGCCGGCTTGGCAGCGCTAATGCCGCAGCGCTGGCTGGCCGCCGCGTCGAGCGTCATGGAGGCGAGGCTCAAGGGAGAGGCCGGCGCACAGCCGAACAACACGACGATGTAGGCCAGCCACAACCGGTTCTCGATTCGTGGCACCGAAAACAGTCCCTTGTTGCCTTCGTCCGCGCCTTGCTGACGGGCTGCCAGCCATTCTTGCAGGATGATGGCGCTGAAGGGCGCGGCGAACAGTCCGGTGTCGGACAAGACGCTCCAGATACCGTTGTTGATGATCCAGGCCAGCAAGGAGAGGTAAAACTCCAAGTAGCTGTTGGTGCTCATGAGCATAGCGGTGACCTCACAATCGGGAGAGTTCGACGAAGGTAAAGAGCACGAGCCCCATGGCGCCGACGCGCTGTACGCGAAGTCGATCCAGTGGCTGCTGGCGGTAGCGGCGAAGCAGATCCCACCAGAGCGCAAACAGCATGCTGTAGAGCAGGCCCCGCCATACCCGCAGATAAGGCCGTGCCGATTCGAGCGCCTGCTGCCAGACCTCAACGCTGCCCAGCGCCGTGCTGCCGAGCTGTGTGAGCAGTGCGGCGACCAGGAGCATCACCGCGGCAACTCCCAACGCCGAAAGCAACGTGAACAGCCGTGAGCGGTTCATGGCGTCACTGGCGCGCCGGTACCGGCGTGATTGAGTCGACCTGGCTCGGGGTCGCCTTGCTCAATGGTGCGCGAGGCATCGGCACCCCCGGCATGCCGATCGAGTACCAAGCTGGCGGTGTTGGTGGTCAGCATTTGCCGGACCTGCAGCTCGGTTTGCAGCAGGCGGATTTCACGCTCCAGGGCGTCGATATTTTTCGTCAAGGCGGTTTGGGCGGGCTCGGCGGAAGCGATGTTTGGTTCATGACTGCCGGCCAGCAGGGTGCGTAGCAGTAAGAGGGCTTTGTCGAGCACGCTGGACAAGGCTGTCTCGCTGGCCAAGCGCCGTGCCAGCAGATCCTGGTCGGGATCGTCACGCAGGGCTTCGATGACTCGGCGGGTGACCGGCAGCATCGGACTGGAGGCTTTGACCAAGTTGTCAGGGTTAGTCGGGAGTGAGCCCGACAGCAGCTGTTGCAAGGCTTTCAGCCGCTCGCTGTAGGCCTCCTGAATCAGCGGTGTCAATCCGCTGCCGGCGGTCGCCCGCAGGGTTTCGCAGCTGTCGCAGGTCGCCACTTCAGTCTCGCCCAGTACGCGGACGGCCCACTCGGACTGTTCCTGGGGCGACGCCCAGGTCTGGCAAATGGCGCCGCCCTGGCAGTCGTGGCTACTGATCGAAGCACTGTCATCCACCGTACGGTTATGCAGCAGGTTATAGCCGGCGCGCACCACGTCGGCGGTCAAACGAATGGGTGTCTGCCCGTTACCTCCGGCCCTTGAGCCGCCGACCCAGGAGACGCCTTTGTTGCCGTTATGGGTCTCGGTGTTTTTCACCGCCGCCACCGCATCACCGCCGGTTTTCTCCAGATTGCCCTGCATCTCCTGGTTCTTGGCCAGCGCGCCCCAGCCGGCTTGACCGACTTTGTCCGCCATCTTGTCGGCCATGGCTTGGCAGGTTAGCTTGGAGCGATCGAAGTCGATACGCCCTTGCATCACGCCGTTGCTGAGCAACTCATAGAGGCCAGGGTTGGCACGTTGGATGATCAACGCCGGCAGCGACATCACGGCTTGGGTCGCGTTCTGCACAATACTCCCCATGATCTGCTGGAAACCCTCGGTGACGCCGTTCAACTGGTTTTGCAGGGTATTATTGAGGCTCATGTTTCCGCACATCAGGTTCGCTCGCCAGGACCCGCCGACCCCGAGTCCGCTGGGGCGGTAGAACGAGCTCGGTGAGCCCACCGCCGAGCCGCCACCGATGGTGTACATCACCCGGTCATCGAGTACATCGCCTTGAGTGCCCAGACGGTAATCGTCCTCGGCGGCACGGGCATGCATAGCCATCACCAACAACCCGCAGAGCAACAGACGCATCCCCCCCAACCATGGTCGCGTGAAAAACTGACTCATGACGCACCTCCTTCGAAATCGATGCTGAATAGGAAGGTCTGCCCCTCACGTTTGCAGCAGCTATAGGGACGCCACAACGACCAGGCGTAGCCGCCATCCGCGCTCTGTAGCGGATCGCTGGGGAAGAGGGCGCAGGTGGGCTGAATCTGGGGGTAGAGCAATTGCCATTTGTGGGTTGAAGCATCGTTTTCAACGATCGGGCCAGGCGGCCAGTAGCCGTCGCGTTGCGCGGGCGTGAGCGGTAAGTACACATGCGGCTGCCCGTTACGGGTAATCACATCGCCGGCCCGTTGCGCCATGACTGCGGCTGCCTTGAAATCGTCGGGTTGTACCAGAAAACCCTGGCGGGGATAGACGTTGCCCCACATGTTTCCCGACGTCTGACTACCGATTTCACGGATCCCCGGTATGAGGGCTTCGGGATAGACACTTTCCGGGATGCCATGGCGCCAGGCCAGTGTGTCCAGGGTGCTCAGGTAGTAAGGCTTGAACGCGGTTGCGCCGCTGGCGCAGGCATAGCCGGATTGCGCCGCCAACTGTGTAGCGGCCGAGCCACCGGGGTGGCCGATGCCATCGACATTTTTGAAACGGGGCAGGTTGTAACGTCGGGTGTTGGGGGTGATTAGGTTGCCGCCGCCCTCCGCGCCGCTAATCGGGCTAGAGAGGGCAGCCATCTCGGTCCAGGGGCTATTGCCCGTGGTGGCGTAGCTCGAGACCACCAGTTCAGGAATGAAATGACGAACCTTGGTCGAGGTTTTGACTTTGCAGCCGAAGGGCGTGCAAAGAAGCCAGAAACAAATGCCGACGACCCGGTATGCGAGGCAATTTGGCGACAACACAGAGGACGTGATGCTGCCGGTATCCAGCGCCATGCTTGGGCCGCACGCCAGCAGGATGCTCAGCGCCAAGGGCCGAAGCTTTAGGGACGTGATTGACGAGCAGGCAGCAGGCATGATCCAGGCTCTCGGTGTATGGCCTGGGCAGGTTCGGTTACGGGCTGAAGACTGTCAGTGGAAAAAATGAAGGTGGATCTATCGGATTTGTGAGATGTGAGACTATTATTTGACGTGAAGGGCGCGGCGAAGGATATCGGGTTCTGTAAGTAGCTGATCTGCGGTTATTTCAAAAATATTGGCGAGCTTGCACAGGACCAGCAGTGACGGATTGCCCGTGCACCGTTCGATTTGACTGACGTAGGTACGGTCCACCTCGGCCATGAGCGCCAGCTGCTCTTGGGTCAGGTTTTTCACGCGCCGCATCAAGCGGATGTTCTCCGCCAGTTGCAGGCGAAGCTGTTCGTAGTCTTGAGCCATGCGCGCAAATTGCGCCTTGAGGGACTCTCAATCCACGGGATATAGTCTACATTTGCATTGAGCTAGGCTATTTGATGCTGATGCCTGTTATCGAGCGTTCATTTGGTTCCTTAAAGATGTCGAGGCTGGGTTCGGCGTTTAACAATAAATTAGAAATATTAGGGTGGGTATGGACGAAAACTACATTTCAATCCCGGCTGCAGACGGTTGCTCAAGCATTCTGACTCCGTGGGGCCGCGAATTTGCACCGATGATCGAGCGTGGCGTGCAATGTGCCCAAGCTTGGCTTGATACAACCGATGAGATTCCGCTGTGGTGGGAGTTAACGCAAGCCCGCAAGACTTTTCCTCAGGGTGATTGCCAGGATGCTTTTGAAGCCGGTTTTCTGTTGAGGATTCAGCAACGGCTGCGGGGCGTACGGCAATAGTCCGTTGTTCAGGTTCAACGGCGAGACGCCTGAATAAACCTTCCTATGTTGGATCTATGCCTCGGGTGCGATCGATCCGTTCCGCGACCTGATAGGCCGCGTCCAACTCCGAGCAACCGTTTTCCTGCATCAGGGTCCAGCGCTCAGCCTTTTCCTCGGGCTCGGTCATGGCTAAGGCTAGGTAGAGGCTGGGTGGAACCACCCGGAACAGGGTTTCAACCTTCTTCGACAGCACCACGCCTTCGGTGTATTTGCCTGGCTCCTTGCTGGCGGAGAGCAACAAGGCTTTCTGCGCCGGCGTGAGTTTTTTGAACCGTGCGATCTCCTCGATCTCCGCGGGCGGCATATTCAAACAAATCCACCACTCGATCATGTTGAGCATGGTCTGCGCGGCATTCGGGAAGTCGGCCAGATTTTGCGTGGCCAACCAGAACCAGGCGCCGAGCTTGCGCCACATCTTCGTGCCCTTGACCACGAATGGCGCCAGCAACGGGTTTTTGGTGATGATGTGGCCTTCGTCGGTGACCATGATGATGGGCCGGCCCAGGTACTGATCGCGCTCGGCGAGGTTGTTCACTGTGTTCATCAAGCTGATGTAGCTGATGGACAGCTGGGCTTCGTAACCTTCACGGGCGTAAGTGGCGAGATCAACAATGGTCACATCGCTCTCGGGCCAGGGTGTACCCACGCGATCAAACAGTTCGCCCTCGAAACCTTGGCAGAACAGGTCGATGGACTCGCCCATTTCCTGGGCGCGTTCGCGACGCTTCTCCGGTAGATGCGGATCGGCCGCGACCCCTAGCAAGGCGTTGCGTACGTCGCGGGTCAGTACCTGCCGGCCCGCGGCGACGCAGCCCTGTGCGGCATCGAGAATGCACTCGCGGATCAAGCTACGATCGGCTCGACTCAGGCGAGCGTCTTCCTTGGCTTCGCCGCCCGTGATCATCAGGCGGGCAGTGATTTCCAATTCGCCGAGCACATCGCGCTGGTCTTCGCGATTGCTGGCTGCCTCATCGTCCAACTCGTCGACCGACAGACTCGCCACCTGATCCGGTTGCTCGACCAGACGCCAGGCATCGGCAAAGGGCGCGAGGCTCACCGCGGCGCCAGGTTTCAATTGGACTTTGTTGACCGACAGGCCTTGCGTGGAAAAGTAGTCGCCTTGCAAGCCGAATGAGTTGCCAGCCTCGACAATAAACAGGCGAGGGCGGTACACGGCCATGACCTGCATCAGCAGGCTGACCAGAGTGGCCGACTTCCCAGCACCGGTCGGGCCGAACAACAGCAGGTGGCCGTTCATAGCCCGGTCCAGGCGGGACAGCGGGTCGAAGCTCAGCGGCGCCCCGCCTCGATTGAACAGGGTGATGCCCGGATGGCCGGTACCCGTGCTGCGGCCCCAGACCGGCGCCAGGTTTGCCAGGTGCTGGGCAAACATCAGGCGAGTGTACCAGTGGCGTTTATCACGCGCGGGGTTGTAGGCCATTGGCAGCCAGCGCAGGTAGCTGTTACAGGCGGCGACCTCATCCCCGTCACGTACAGGCTGCAGCCCCGCGCCCAGCAGTGCGTTGGCCAGGCTGACCGAGCGCTGGTGCAATTGCGGTTCGTCGTGACCGCGTAGGTAGAACGCCAACGTACCCCGGTACAGCTTGTGCTGGCGGCCGATGATCGTCCGGGCCTCTTCGACATCCTGGCGGGTCTGGGTCGAGGCCAGGTTTTCACCGATGGCTTTTCGGGCCAACCGGCTCAACTGATCCTCCAGGACATCCTGTGGTTTGACCACCAGGGTCAGGCTCATCACCGTACCTTCTGGCAACTGGTCGAACAGCGCGTTCACCGCATCGCCCTTGCGGGTTTCGCCCGTGAGTTGGCCAATCAACGGTGCGCGGCGCAATTTATCCACCACCATCACCCGGTGGGGCTGATCGTCGAAATACCAGAGTCCGCGCTGGGCATCCGAACGCGGCTCATTGAAGAACAGCCGCTCGGCGAAATCGTGATCGAAGGGCAGTTCCAGCGACTCGCCGTCGCCCGATTCCGGGTAGGCCACACGTTGGTAGAACGCCTCGGGCGCCTCATCGGTGAGCCTGGGCCCCGGGTTGAACCACGGCAGCAACCAGGCATACAGACCCCGACCGTCGACTCGCACCGTTTGTACCCCGCAGGCCTGCAGGGAGGCGCCGATCCGTTCGCAGGCCTGTTGCAGGGATTGCACCGACGTGAGCCCCGTCTCCTCAGCGTCCGACTCGAGCCAGCGATAGACCACCAGCCGCACCCGCCGGTTATTGCCGAGCCAGGGCAGGCGCGTGACCACTTTATCCTCGAATAGACCACCGGGTTTGGCGATGGCCTGCAGATGGCGGCGGCTGAGTTCTAGGTAGGCCTCGGTGAAGACCGTGCCGCGTGCGCTGTCCCGAATATAGTCCGTGAGCCGGTTCAGGTAGGGGGTGAAGTCATGGTCGTCCTGACAGAAAAACTGCGCCACCCACGGCGCCTGATCCCGTTCGTCAAAACTGTCCTGCAGGGCATCTTCGAGGGCGTCGCGGGCTGCCATTAGCCAATCGGGTTCGCGCCCTTCGGTGCCGATAGGCAGCAATTCGAACACTGCACCCACCGAGCGATTGTCATCCAGCAGAAAGCACTGCTCGGTATGGAGGTATTCAATCCAGGGCAAATGATCGGTGAAGCTGGGGTTGTGTGCGTAGAGCGCGGCTTCATCTGCCACGGTAGCGCGAGGACGCAAGGGGTTACGCCAGGCTTTCCACCTATGAGCGCGGTTGTCCGCTTCGTCGCTGCACATTACAAGTCTTCCTGACGTTCACCGGGCAACGCGTATTGCACGCGCTGGTAGAACGGAAACACCGTCGAGTACCCCGGAACCGGCGCCTGCTCGGTGCCACTCAAATGCGGATAGACGTACAGCAGCAGATCGGGGTTCGGCAGGCGAGGAAACAGACTACGAATCTCGCTTTCAGCCGTACGGGTGTAAGGCTCCTGCACGGTTGCAGAAAGCTCCACCTGAGTCAGCGGGCGGCGTAATTGCTGCCGGGCCTCCAGCAGTTGCTGCTGCGTGCCCTGTGAGCCGGCGCCATTCCAAATGTCGAGCATGGTCTGCTCGCCATGGGGCAGTAGCGTCTCCTTGTCGGTGGAACACCCGACCAGGACCACGCAGAACAGACTAATCCAAATCAGGCAGGGAGGCATGTGGTGGTTCATGGCGAACGCTCCGGCCGTTGGGCTCGTAGTCAATGGTGATTTCATGGTCGAGGTGCAGGGCGACCTGAGCGGCGGGGGGGACGTAAACCGCGGCGAAGGCCTCGCCATAGAGTTTTTTGACCCACTCGCGCATATCACTGACGCCACCACTGAGGATGGAATTCAGCGCACTGTTCCCCGTGCTGCTGGTGACTCCGAGCGTACTGCCGCCCGAATTGATCACGCTGGTGTTGTTTCGCTCATTCCCGAGCAGGGTAGCGACCCCCGCACCGGCGGCGGTGATCAGGCTCTGACTGCCGAGGTACTGCTGGGCATTTGAGCGGCGTTCGCCGGCAATGCACGGGATGCCATACGGATCGGACAGATAGCCGAGCCCTCCGCGGATTTTGTCGGTGTTCGTGCTCTGGGTGGAGGAGGCATTGCGACCGGCCACCGCCTGTGGCTGCGGCACGGTGCGGATGGTACCGTCGGTGAAGACAAAGGTGATCGACTCGACTTGCCCGCGTACGCAGGACAGCGTCCAGTCACCGGACGCCGTGCCACTCATCACGGCACCGGCTACCTCCGGCAGGTCGATGCCGTTGGCGGTCAGGTTCTCGGGGCCGACCAGCACCTTGAAGGGGTAGGGGTCATTTACCGTGCCGTCCACCGGGACCCGGCCGATCAGCGCGGTCATGGCGACCGAACCCATCAATGTAGCGTTCTCGGGAATGGTGTAGATCGGTTTTGCACCTTCGTTACGCTCGACGGAACGTGCCAGGTCACGCTCACCCTTAGTGACCGCGCGCAACTGTTTCTGGCTGCGATCGATGGTGCTGTCCTTCAGGCCTCCCAGCGCGTTAAAGGCGCTGGGCAGATTCAGCGCGGAGGTTGTTTTGCCTTTGTTATTGGTGTCGGCGGGCAGCGTATCCGAGGGTTCAATCCACTGCATCGCCTCACCGGCCGGACGATGCCCGTCGAACTGCTCCCCATCGCCCGGCTGCAGCCCCAGCCCGACCGGTAGATCCTGGCCTTTGCTGGTCAGCCCAGATAACTGCGTCTGCAGTTGGCTCAGCAAACCATGGGCCTGACGGCTGTCTTGTTCCGCTTTGAGTCGGGCGTCGTTGGCTTGTCGGCGACCTTCGTCGACCTGCTGGGTCACGCTGCCGAGAGTGGCCTGGATACGCGAGTCGACACTGCTTTCTCGTTCCCGCAGACGGTTGTTTTCGGTCTGCAACGAGTCATTGTTCTTCTTCAGGCTGAGCATGTCGCTGCGCATCGCTTTCACCTGGCCGACCAGGGTGGCCACCGTGTCGCGCGGGGTATCGCCCGCGATGCCGAGCGACTTGGCTTGTTCGGCGGACAGTTGGAGGTTGTCCTGATCAACCGAACTCTCCGGAGCGGGCGTGCTCCCCCCCGCGACCCAGGTTTTCAGGATGATCAGCACCACGGCCAGCAGCGCACCCGGTACCAGCCACTTGAGCAGCGCATTAGCTTTCATTGTCATCACCTCGCGTAGCGGGTGGCGGCAACACAATGGCGTGTTCGAGGCCCGCGCCGCGGGTGATGAGGTAGGCGACCGTGGTGTCTTCCGCACTGCCGACCGGACCGAGGAAGGCATGCTGGAAGGACGCGCCAAACAGCTGGGCCTGAAGCCGGCGCGGATCGAGTTGCACCGTCTCGGCACCCCGGTTGCGCAGCTTCACCGCCGTCACCCAGTAATCCCCAAGTCGCCAGGCGGCGAGGGGCGTGCTGGACACGTTTTCGCTCGGCAGCAGGGTCGGCAGCGTGCTGCGCCGCTTGAGCGGAACCCGCCGTACGCCGGGCAGAGACTCCACGGTGCGCAGCGGCGCGTACAGACTTTGTGCGGCATAGCGGGTCAAGGCCACCGGGATCGGCGTGCGTTCTGCAACGCGGGCGCTGCTCGGTTCACCTTCGCTGACTTGCCTCTCAGCGTTTTTGAGGATCCGCACGGGCTCTAGCGGTTGGTCATTCTGGGTCGTCGCGATATCTAGCAGGATGATCTCGCCCGTCGCCACCGATTGCAGTTGTAATCGGGTCGGTGCAATCGCTTCCGACGCTCGCAGGTACAGCGTGCCACCAGTGGATTGCACACGCAGTTTACCGGTCAGCGTTGAGGGCAGGCCGACGCGAACAGCCTCGTCGATAAAGACCACCCGTTCCTGATCGATCACCAACGGCACGGCGAGAGGCAGGCGCTCCCAGCGTATCAGCTCGATAGCCTGAGCCAGGCCCCCGTACATCGCCAAGACCATGGCTGGTCCGATCACTAACATTCGCTTCATGGTTCACCTCCGGGCAGGGAGAGTTTTTGCGGTGTACCCTGGTAACAATCCAGCGCCAACCCCCACTTGTTGCGCTCGGGATCAAGGTCAAAACGCACCACGCGCAATGGATAACGCACCACCACACGTTTCACCGGTTCGGCGGCGTAATACTCATCGGCATTGAGGTCGAGTTTGACCAGCCAGCTGTCGTGGTCGAGTTGTTTGACCCGTAAGGTCGGATCCTCGCTGTAGCCGCGACCGAGCACTTCATAGACCCCACGCACGCGCTGACGCAGCTCGCCGGCGGCCTTGCGGTACTCGTAGTCGCCATCGAGGAAGGTCTTGCAGGCGGGTGTCAGGTAGGACTGCAAGCTATAGATGGCACGGCGATAGTCCTGCTCGCCATCCGAAGGCCAGCGGTTGAGTTGGCCGAAGATGTATAGGGCAAAGGTATAGATATTTTCCGGGGGCACATCCCACCATTTGCGGGTACTGCCCGAGCGTAAATCGGGGGGGACATGCACGGTCAGGTCGGTCGGTGCTGAACGCCAGCCATACCAGAGCCCGGCACAGATCAGTGCCAGAACCCCTACCGCCAGACGTAGGCTGACGATATGCGCTTGTTGGGCATCGACCTTGTTCCGAAAACGGCTCATGGCTGCCACCGGGACAGGGCAGGGCACAGTCGACGCGAGCGACGAACCGTCCAGGCGCCGGAGTGGAGGATCAAGCTCCCACGGCCCAAGCGCCAGCGACTGGCCAGGACCCATTCGAGCTTGCGGTATAACCAGGTCTCGGGGCGGGCCCGTTTGGCCCGACGCAGGAGCGTGCCACCGGCCAAGAGCACCAGCGCCATGCCCGCGATCATGCCGGTCGGTGCCACGGCAATCGAGGCAGTGGCGATAGCCAGGGGGACGCCCAGCATCAGTCCAAGGACTGCGCCGGTACCTAAGGCGAGCCACATCTCATCATTGGTCAAGCCGCGCAGTACCGCCGGATCCCGGTTGAGCCGCTCCGGCAGAAAGACCAAGGTGCCGTCGGCGAGGCATTCGATAGTGTCGTTCATATCGACCTCACAGAATCGCCGCCGCCTTGGTCAGGAACCAGATGATGATCACCACCAGCAGGGCACCGATGCCGACCACCGCGCCGAGGTCCTTCCAAGTCTTGCGCTGGTTCTGCACGTCGGCATACACGGTCAGCGAATGCCAGGCCACGCCCAAGAAGGCGAGCAGGGCGATTAGCAGGCCGAGCAGGATGCCGCCGTCATAGGCGTAGTTTTTGATCGTCTCGATCAAACCGGTGCCTTCACCGCGGGAGGGGGCTTCCATGGTCGGTAGTTCGGCAAAGGCCAGGCTTGGGCTGAGTACCAGTAACAAACCGATCAGGCGTTGGTTGGCCCGGTCACGCAGGTTGTTTTTCAGGACGGCAAAGCACTTGAGCATGACGGCGATCTCCTGGATTAGGACAGGGTAAAGAACATCAGGATCAGCAACACCAGCAGGACGCGGGCGGCACTGCCGCCAAACGCGCCGAAGCGCACGCTGCCAGCCGCCCACCCCCGGTACGCCGTCCACATCACCCAGGTGCACCAGAGCAACGCCAGGACGAGCGTCAGGGAGATCCACAGCGACGAACTGCTCTGCGCTGAGAAACCGGAGGCGTTTTGGAACGCGGATGTCTGAGCGTCAGTCATGCTCATGGCGAGGGCTCCACGGGCGGCGTGTCGAGGCGGTAGTCGCCGACCAGTTCAGCGGGATCGCGCGGTTGGGCGCGGGAAGGGGACAGGTAACCTTGCACCCCTTGGCGGATGCGCTGGATGTCCTGGGTCAGGCGGGGATAGTCGAAGCGATAACGCTCGTCGGGTTCAGACGTGCTGGCGGCCTCGGCTCGTGTCGCAAGGCGTTCGACAGTGTCGAGTTGCTGCAGGATCAGACTGAACTGAGTCTGCTCATGGGCCGGTGCGGCATAGCTGCTGCCATGGACGATGGCCAGTGATAGCAGTAACCAGCAGCGAAAGGCGGTAGTCGGCATGATCCTGCCCCATGTGGGTATGGGCACAGAATCGAGCTAACGGTAGGAGTTGTTCAGTAAGAAAAGCGAGTTACGGTGGATCGCTTTTTCTGGGGGAAACGCTTGAGATGTTTACTTACAGCTATGTGGCCCTTCGGCCTTTGGTGGAAAGTGGCTGGGGCCCTTGGGAGACACCACTTGTTGGCGCCGACGCCGAATTGACCCAGTTGCCGAGATGTCACTGCCCCAGTCTGTTCCTCGCGAACCATTGCCTTTGCTGGATTTGTGCAGATTTGGAGATAGGTCAGTCTTTGCTTCAGCACGTGGGTCAATTCGGCGTCGGCGTCAACAAAAAGCAGTCACTCAGATGCCACAATTCAGCCGAGTTCGTATAAGCCAACGAAACCTCTAGCATCGGTTTTTGCCCAGGTTGCAGTTCCTACCTCGTACAGCCGCTATTGTTTCCGACAGTTTTAGCCTTCGTGAAATCGTTCTTGATCAGCGCGGGTGCGGTGCTCGCATACCTTCAGCGAGTGTGTCCCCCGAGGGGCGATGTGCAGTGGTTTAATAAACCGCCCCCCCTTCAGAAAGCCAAGCCTTACGGCTTCGGCAACCTTCAAATAGTTTGGGTAGAGGCCAACTGATGTTTTTACACAGTCTCGGCCAGAAGGGCGGTTCGAGTGGCAGCGGCGCCGGGACGGGAGCTGGTTCAAGCGCTGGCGGTGGCAGCAGCGGACAATGACCACCATGGCTCGACAAACTCCAGACTACCGGCTGCACGTTATTGATAGCTACCCCGGCACCGAGGATTTTTGCGCAGCCACACTGCCCGCCCTACCGGCGACTGCAAGTGCCACGCAACAAGCCAGTAACGAGAATGCGGCGAATGCGCCCATCACATGTAGATAAGGCAACACGTGATTCCAGGCTCGAGCCACCCCCAGGAAAGCGGTGAATAGCCAACCGCTCATGGAAAGCGCACCCAACAAGGCGAGCCGCGTGCGGCCTGCACTGCGCAGTGCGACGAATGGAGCCTTTTGCAGCAGCGGGAAGCCGACTCGATGCAATAATGCACCGTTCAGGCTAAGCAGCGCGACGACAGTCACCTTGGCCCAGAGTTTCTGATTGAGCAGATACGCGTCGCCTTCATTGAGATAACCCTGAAGCACCAGCAACAGTCCGCTTGCCCAAAGGGCCAGCAGTGCGAGGCTGACGATCCTCTGAGTTTCATCAAGGTACTCAAGCCTCGCCTGGTCCAGTATTTCCTTGCGCCAACTCCAAAGCTTGTGATCCGCCTGCAACACCCTCCCCAGGGCAATACACGTAGCGAGCAGATGACCGTATACGAGAAGCATTTTGAGCATTGCCTTGACCTATTATTGTTTTGGCGCTGCGTTCCCTGCTTCGCTGAATTGAAAACGAATGATACAAATTTGCAATTGCATTTTCAAGATGAGCATTCACTCATAGGTGCTGGCACCGACCGCGATACAACTGTCGTCACACATAGAGGCGGTCATTCCTGTGGCGGATGAATGTAGCCGGTCGGCAACCACCACAACACTGTTGTTCGAATGCAGGTCTCTGCCACAAAATTTCATCACGGCCCCCTCACAGCAAAAGTCTAAGTTCGCACCTTGAATTTTGCGCCACCTCTGTGAGGTGGGAAGGCCGGCCAGATGATTCTCAGATTTGTTTCGATTGCCTGACGCATGCGCCATTTTGAAGTCTGCGTTGCTACGTAAAATCTGCCAGCGTTTGGTTGTTCAGTTCGTAAAAGCGCGATTTTCATCGCGGTTCCGACAATCAAATTTGCGCTAAACGTTTTTCACACAGCATGGGTCGATATCAGACTGCCGAGAATGGCTGCTCGTGGCCCAGAGTGTGTAAAAACGCCTTTGCGAACACTTGCTATGATTTCTGAGGATTTCATCGCAGGGATCGCCCATGAAGCGCTTTATTCAAGGTGAACATCGAGGCCAAGGCACCTTACTTCCCGAGAGCCTCGACGACTACGTCAGCGATACCAATCCGGTGCGCGTAGTCGACGTCTTCGTCGACGAACTAGACCTGGTCAATCTGGGTTTTGAAGGTGCCATTCCAGCCGATACTGGCCGGCCTGCTTACCACCCCGCGATCCTCCTGAAGATCTACATCTACGGCTATCTCAACCGCATTCAGTCGAGCCGGCGCCTGGAGCGAGAAGCCCAGCGTAACGTCGAATTGATGTGGCTAACCGGCCGCTTGATGCCGGACTTCAAGACCATCGCCAACTTCCGAAAAGACAATAGCAAGGCCATCCGAGGCGTCTGTCGCCAATTCGTGGTGCTGTGTCAGCAGTTGGGACTGTTCGGAGAACATCTGGTTGCCATCGACGGCAGTAAATTCAAAGCAGTCAACAACCGCGACCGCAATTTCACCAGCGCCAAACTGAAGCGGCGAATGGAAGAAATTGAATCGAGTATCAACCGTTACCTGACGGCACTCGATGCTGCCGATCGGCAAGAACCAACAGCTTCCGAGCCCAGTGTCGTGCGGCTGGAAGAGAAAATCGCCAAGCTCAAAACTCAAATGAAAGAGCTTCAGGCGATCGAAATCCAGCTCAATGAATCGCCGGATAAACAGGTCTCACTGACCGATCCAGACAGCCGCTCCATGATGACGCGCGGCACGGGAATCGTCGGCTACAACGTGCAGACAGCGGTCGATACTCAGCACCATTTGATCGTTGCGCACGAGGTGACTAACGTCGGTTCCGACCGAGATCAACTCAGCTCGATGGCCAAGCAGGCCCGCGAGGCGATGGCGTCAGATACGTTGTCGGTAGTGGCTGACCGAGGTTACTTCAAAAGCGAACAAATCCTGGCTTGTCACGATGCAGGCATCACAGCCTATGTGCCCAAGCCGATGACCTCTGGAGCCAAGGCTGACGGGCGTTTCAATAACGATGCCTTCATCTATGACGCGGCAAAAAACCAATACATTTGCCCGGCTGGAGAGGCGCTGATCTGGCACTACTCCTACGTTGAAAAAGGCCTGAAGTTGCACCGTTACTGGAGTTCGAAATGCCAGGGCTGCGCGTTGAAATCGCAGTGCACACCGAGCACGGAACGACGAGTTCGACGCTGGGAGCATGAAGCCGTATTGGAGGAGATGCAGCTTCGGCTGAGCAAAGCACCAGAGATGATGCGAATCCGAAAACGGACTGTTGAGCATCCCTTCGGGACGCTCAAACAATGGATGGGTGCGACGCACTTCCTGACCCGAAAGCTGGCCGGGGTGAGTGCGGAGATGAGTTTGAATGTGCTCGCCTATAACATGAAACGGGTCATGAAAATCATTGGTGCTAACGGTTTAATGAAGGCGCTGTCGGCATTAAAAAGGCTGGTTTTGGCCCATCCCAGAGGCTGTAAAAACAGCGTTACGTGTTCCAGGTCGCGACCGATGCGACTCGGAGCATTGACCGTGCGATCGCTCAGCCAACAAACGTCGATGACCCAAGACGATGAGGTTATGAGCGTTTTTACACACTCTGGGCCGATAGCTGCCCGTCACGAACCCCCGCCAAAAAGATCGCTTAATGCTTGCGGTCCGGCATAACTCAGTTGTCGGCCATAACCAAATTGCGCCCATCTCGTCTACTAACCAATGCCATGATCAAACTCCTCTCGAAGCCAAACTCTTGAAACTTTCCCCACGTCATCCCGTCATGGATGTTGAGTATTATCAGGGAGCAAGGCCCCTGCGACCTGTGAGGGGTGTCCACTAACGCGGGACTGATGGCTACTCACGCCCGGGAGCTTGGGCATCTCATTAGCTCCGCTCCTGAACGCTTCAGCAGATAGCATTCGTGTCGCACTCAGAGATATTTTTTGAATGTCGCCGCCGTGATTGCCATGGCCACCCCGAGCATCACAGCGCAAGGCAAAAAAACGGCCATGGGATTGAGCGAAAAGGGCAGGGACAGGTAAATGATCCAGGGCACAAGCAGTAGTGGGGTTACCGCTCGCTTGGCACGGTGATAGACAAAGCTGCTTTCTCGGCCCGCACCGAATTTTCGCAGGTCGCGGCGCATCAGGCCGTCGATAAAGCCGGTGAACATGGCCAGCAGAAACAGGGGAGTCGCCAAGGCCAGAATGGTCAGGCGCACCACAAAGGTGAAAGTGACATATACCGCGGCCAGGGCAAAATCCTCAATGCTCACGTAAATCTGATTGATCCCACCCCACAAACCGTTGTCCTGGCTCGACACCCGCGCCTGCTGGGCGAATTCCGTAAAACCGGTCTTGACCAACAACCATTGGTTGAGGAAGTCCAGCCACTGGACAATCGTCTGCCCAGGCTGTTGGAGGATCAGTGACGATGTGAAGTGCTCACTGAGCCAGCCCAGTTCGCTGCTCAGCATCGCCTGACTGTGTCGCCAGCCCTGATCGCCCCAGAACAGCAGCAGACCGGCGAACTCGATCAGAATCGAAAACAGTAACGAGGCGATCAGCAAACCGATGATGCGCAAAACCAAGCCAATCGCCGAGACGAGCAGGCCAGGGCGTTGGATCGGTTGCGGTGGTGGGCGCTGCACTGACGTCACTATCCGCTACTCCTCGATGCGCACTGCCGGGCCGACGTCATCACGGCGCTGTTTGAGTGGGAGCAGGCGAATCCACCGCTACAGAGGTGCGGGGTGGCGTGACTCGATCCGGATCAAAGTCGAGCGTCGGTCCGCCACCGCTCGCACTCCACCAGTGTCCCGCTTGCTCGTTGTAGCTGGCGCGCATCCGCTGAGTCAGCTCCTGCAGATCCTTGGGCATGGCATCGTCCGGCGAAGGTTTGGGCAGTGGCATGCGGACTTTCCAGAGCTGACCACCCACCTGGAAGGAGAACATTTGCCCCTTGGGCAAGCTGACGATGTGAGCCGGCTCGATCAGCGGCACGCTGGTGCTGCTGACCCGGTCTTGGGAGGACGAGGTGAAGTCCGTGTTGGCCTCCGGGTCGGAGGTGTCGGTGGCCCCCGAGACCAGGGTTTTCGTCAGCACGTTGATCTTGGGCAACTGTTGGGTGAGCAGCTCAGCGGTGGCGGTTTCGCGCACCCGAAGCATCTGCAGGGTGTTGAAGTTACCGATGACCTGGCCGGCTTTGGCCCGGTTGCCGATGCGCGCCTCGATATCGCTGAGGGTTTGGGTGTATGCCGTCACCTGGATGCCCGCGCCGCCGCCCTTGTTGATCAGCGGAATAAATTCATCGCCCATCAACTCGTTGAACTCATCGGCGTGCAGGTTGATCGGTAGCTTGTCGGCGCTGCTGGCCGCGGCAGGCAAGCCATGGTCGATGCCATGCTTGTAAATGTGCCCAGCGACCGAGACCAGATCGGCGAACATGGAGTTGCCCACGGCGGCGGCCACTTCCGCGTCGGTCAGCGCATCCAAACCGACATAGACGATACCGCGTTTGCGGATGATCTGCATCCAGTCGAAGATTGGCCGTGGGTCATCCAGATCGGTGTAATTGGGGGCGAGCAACTGTGCGGTCTTGCCGGTGGTGAGTTTTTCCAACAGCGGCAGCAGCGAGGCAACGATCTTGTCAAAGTAGGTGCGGTCGTAGCGCACCGCCGAGCGCAGTCCATCCAGCACCGGATCGAAGACCCGTTTCGCCGCCAGGTATTGCTCGATGGCCACCACGCGTTTTTCGCGGCCGACCATATGCCGCGGAATATTCTTATCGTTGAGCTTGCCTTCGAGCTGGACGATGACTTCCCACGCCTGTGGGTCGGTCTTGGCGAAAAACTGCTGGGCGTATTCGATAAACAGCGCGTCGATGTTGACCACATGCCGTTGGATCTGCAGGTAGTCCGGGCGCCGGCCCAGCTCGATCAGGGCACGGGCGATGATGTTGACGAAACGCCAGGCGAACTCGCGAAAAGCGGCGGAGTTACCTTCGCTGCTGAGTTGCCCAGCGATGCGCGAGGCCACCTCTGAGATCCGTCCGAACCGTCCTACCGCGTTGTAGCGGGCCGAAATCTCCGGCCAGCCTAAATGAAAAACATAAAACTCCTTTTCCCGACCGGCCCGTTTGGCTTCGACGTACATGCGTTTAAGCAGGTCGGCATCGCCTTTGGGATCGAAGACAATCACCACCTCAGGTTCGACGCGGTGGATGTCTTGGGTGATGTACACCTCGGCCAGGCGTGTTTTACCGACGCGAGTCGTGCCCAGCACCAAGGTATGTCCGACCCGTTCGCCCAGCGGCAAGCTAACTTCCATTTCGTCGGGCTCGACCCCATGCAGCAGCGGCGAACCACCTACGGGGGACAACGGCCGCAACGGATTGAAGGCGCTGTCCCACGCGGTGATCCGCGCCAATATCGAGAGCGGAAACGGCGCATGCTCCAGATGTCGCTCAAGCCCGCGGGCCAGGCGGTAGCGGGTCGGCGGATCGACATAACGGGCCACGGCCGGTTCCTGGGCCTCGACCAGACGCTGGGTATGTAAGCGAGTCCAGCGAAAGCCGCGGCCCATGAACAAGCGCTGGCGGCTGACGGGAATCAGCCGACTGGTCAGTTCGTAGCGGGGTAGGCGCCGGATATTGCGCCGATAGCGCAGCACGTCCCAGGCTTGGCGCAAGCGGATGAAGCCGAACAAGGTATAGGCCAGCGCCGCGACCAGGCCGATTTCGGGTGATAGGGCTACGGCCCAGGGTGAATACAGACACAGCATCGCGGCGGCGATGCAGATTGCTACCGTGTACAGCTCCACCGCTGGCCGAAGCTTGGACTCCATTGCATGCTCGGCCATGGTCGGGACTCACTGTTCCAGTGCCGTGGCGTTGATCAAGACGGGGTAGTGCTCGATCTGCAAGCGGATGGCGATCTCGTTACCATTGACCGGGAGGATGGTGAGGCCCGGCGCCGCCGCTCGGATTCGGAGCAAGGCTTCAGTATCGGCGACTTCGACGGCCAGGCCGGCGGCGCCCATTTCGCGCAATCCAGCCGCGTGTTGACGCAACCAGGTCAGCGACAGAGGGTCGCCACCCACCAGGAAGAAGGGCTGTAGGCCTGGCATGTTTAAGGTTCGTGACGTGATCGGGCCGGGGCTCAATCGGGAACTGCTGATTGGCAGTAGCCAGGTCTCATCGGTAAACGTGGATAAATCTGCATGAGTGGTCCGATCAGGTTGAACCCTATTATTTATCGGCAACCCCTTCGCTCGAAAATAGGGCAGGGTGACGTCGTCAGGCGAATCGCCGACCACGGTCAAATTCGCTTGGGCGAAAGGTACCCAAAGCAGGATGCAATAACAGATGAGGGGTATGCGCTTCATGGTGGTGTGACCTCGTCGAAGGAAATCAGCAGTCGTTCGAGTTGCCGGGAAAACCCCGCGCGGTAGCGCGCAGCCGGTGCACCGCCCGCAGGACGGTGATAGCGCCCCGCAGCCAACCCCCAATCACCGGTGACGGCGTGATGCTCACTTAGCAGCGTGGCGGTCACGGCGAGATTGCGGTAGGGGTCGAGGGCTTCGCAGGGGCTGGAAAAGCGTTGTCCCTGGTAACCCCAATTGGTTTGCCCGAGCCCGACATCAATCCGTTTGGCGTCATGCTGGGCGAGCGCCTGGAGCAAGGCCTGGCACGCCGCTTGGCGAGTGGCGAATCGGTAAGGGGCCCCGGCAATATTCAGGGTCCAGGGCCAGGGCAGCAGTCGATCACGGACGCGGATGCCACTCTCCTGCAAGGCAATGGCAAACAGCACCGTCGAAGGGATGTCGGCGCCCTGTGCCGCCAACTGATAGGCGGGTGGCGGGAGCTCAGTAGCCTGGGCCACCAGCGTTATCGCCATGAGAACCAGGCCATTCAGTCGAGGCGTTGCCATTGTCCATTCACCTGTTGAAACGTGGCAGGCAATGACCCAGGCGCGCCCAGGCTGAACCAGTGACCCCGGTCATGGTTCAGGGTGATCTGCCGGCGTTGAACCCGGGCCGGGTCAATGCCGGCTTGTCGAGCCCAGGTGCGCACGCGCTCATCCTCACCTTGGCTGCCCACCAAGTAGAGATCGAATGCCACGTCACCGCTTTGCAGGCGCTGCGCTTCGGCGGTACACGCTGGGCATTGGTCTTCCACAAACAAGGCTGGGCGGGGGGCGACCGGTGAGCTGGTCGGGGGCGACGAAGCCATGCCCTGGATGGGCAGCAGCCCGGGAAACAGCTTGGCCCAGGCGGCGTTGTAAGCGTTTTGGTAGGCCAGTTCGCGCTCGGCCCGTTTGGCCTCCAGGGTGACTTGTAATTCGGCATAACGCTGGCGTGCCTGGTCGGTCTCGGCTTCGATCCCGAGTGCGGTCAACGGATCGAGGTTCGGGCTCCAGAAACCGCGCGGCCCGGCTTGGATGTACTCGAAGCGCGACCACTCCTGTTCGGTCAGTCCCCAGTTTGCCGCTTGCGCGGTGCGGGAGCGCTCCAAGGGAGTCGACGGCGTATCCTGAATCAATGACTGGGTCGTGACGGTATCGCCGACCGCAGCGCCAGTGGCAAGCAGCGAAACGAGGACGATGGCGGGCAGCAGCGTTCTGTTCATGATCGCTCCTCATGGCAGTGGCACGGTCTGATCCGGTTGATCCTTTACCGCGAAGATGGCGGATCTTGGCTCCAGTACTTTCAAACGCCAGGCGCCCATTTGCTCGCCGCTATGCAACAGCCGGATATCCGCGAGAGAGCGACTGCCATGCGGTGCGGTAGCCAGAAAACGCTCGCCCGCACGGGACTCGACAGCCAGCACCGAGAACGGTGGCGAGAGTGGGACAGGCTGGGGGCGAGCGGTGTTTTTCCGTTTGGCCGCCGAAGGTGCCAATGGAGGGGCTGACGGCGGAGTCTTGAACTGCAGAAACTGCTTTTCGACCTGTTCAAGGCGTGCGCGCAACGCCGTCATGTCAGTTTCGGTGGCGCGGGCGGCTAAACCCTTGCGCAGTTCCTGGAGCTCTTGCGCCCACTGATCCAACAGGGGGTCGAGGGTATTGGCTGTCTGCTCACCGGTATCGACTGCCAGCTTCAAGTCGTTCACCGCGTACTGCAGCTTTTCTTGAGCGTCCTGCAGTGCACTTACATCGCGTTGCAGGATGTCCAGGGTCTGCTGGCGTTGGGTGCTCGTGCTTTGCAGTTCGTTCAGACGCTGGCATTGGTTATATAACCCAGCGCTCAGGCCGGCGATCGCTAGGCAAAGCCCCCCAACGATGAGGGTTTGAAAGGTCGAGGCTTTCATGGGCGCGCCTCCGGTGAGCTGGACAGTACAGGCGGCGGGGTGGCGACATCGGTTTTTTGTTGGGTGAGGCAGACCGAGCGACTGACTTCGTCGACCGTGAGTGGCCAGGCTGGACCGACTAGCACTTGCAACGCATTCCGCAAGGTGATTGGGCCAAGCCGGTAATGGGCTGCCGGCAGCGGCCGAGTAAAGAGCACTTGAACCGATGGATTGGCCGGGCAGAGCGAATAACCCGAACGCTGTAGCACGTGGAGCAGGGCGTCCTGTACCGAGGGGCTCAGGTTGGAGGGGATGGTTACCTCGATGATTTGCGCGAGAAGATCCTGCTGCTCCGTGGTCGGCGTGGTGCTGACCAGCGTATAGCGGCCGTAACGAAGCGCTGTCTGATGACGTTCTGAGGCTACGCCGATCATGGCCTGGGCCCGATTGGCACCACTGTCGATCAGTGGCGGGGGTGGTGATGTGTTGGGTGCTTGCGCGGTGCAGGCGCTCAGCAGGCCCAGCAGGCAGACAGGCGTGAAGAAACGGCCCATGGAAAGATCCTCATGTCAGATTCAGTGCAGAACCTGACATGAGGAGCGGGACGATTCAGTGAGAAAGCCGACTCAGAGCGGGTCGTTTTAATACAGCCACTTTATGTCGTTACTCATCAAAAACGGCGAGTCCGGCCAAGACAGCGGCGTCGGGATCGAAGATTAGTAATCGCACATCGGCCAACGCCGCGAGGTGCAGCACTTTGATCAAGGCTTCCGGCGTGCCGGCATCGCGTTGCTCTTGTTTGAGGGCGGAATAAAGTTTGCCCTCAATGTTCAACAAGTTTTTGTCCGTCCATGGCGTGCCGATCAGCTTGCAACCGATACCGTTGCAATCCGGCAAGGTGAACAGTTCGAACAAGAGGCCGGTCAACTTGGGCGCGGAGTTATCTATCCACCTTTCCAGAAAACGCATCGCCTCTTCGGGCAAATGTGCGGTACTGATTTCCCAGGCTCGACTGTAGTGTCCTGTTTCGAAGCTCAGACGATGAATCACTGCTTGGGCTGCTTCCAGGGAGTACAGGTCACCGATGTGATGTCGTTCGTTGAGCGTTTCGTTGGTCACGGCGTAGAGCACTTGGCGCACCAGTCCGGTGGACTGGCAGTGTTCTTCCAATGCATCTGGGATGGATTGGCCTTCGCTAATCAGGGCGAAATCGTCATTGAACAGGCAGGGAAACAGTTGCAGCTCATCGTCAGGCAGATGGGCTTGCGAGTGATGGACAGGGCGAACGCAGGGCGGACAGTCGTTTTCATAGGTGATCAGCAACAGCCGTTCAATGCACAGATTGTCGTAGCCGCGAGCAAAAGGATTTTGGCCTGCCAGCAGGGTTGGGGCTTGGTGTATGGGGTTCATGAGGCTTCTCCAGGGTGAAATGAACAAGGCGCCCGAAGGCGCCTGTGAGGGTTAAAGCCAGCCATATTCGGCCAGGGAGAGGGAACGGCCTTCGCCCACGATGAAGTGGTCCAGTACACGTACCTCGACCAAGGCCAGGGTTTCCTTCAGGCGTGCGGTCAGGAGGCGATCTGCCTGGCTGGGTTCCGTACAACCTGAGGGGTGGTTATGAACCTTATGTGCCCCGTTTTCTTATGTGCCCGAAGGTAGCCACACCGGCGTAGATCAAGGGTTTCGGCCCAGCATCAGGGCACATAACCGCAAGCCAAGCGCAGCATGACATCTCCTTCGCTTTTCTAGAGAGGTGGTTGTCATGTTGGAACATCACTTTCGGTCGTTCAAGGCGATTGACCGCATCAAGGCCCTGTGGCTGGGCCCGCAGATCGAGCGTTACGTCCAGTCGCTCGATGAGCAGCACACGTCCAATGACACGGTTCGGCAGCATGTCCGGGCGCTCGCGCACTTCAACAATTTCGCCATCGCAAGAGGCGCTACGCAGTTGCAGGAACTTCCCGATCATGTCGATCCTTTCGTCGAACGATGGAAGGCCGAACATGGCGGCTGGTGCAAGAACGCCCAGGACAGGGCGGCAGTTGTCGCGCAAAGCCGTATTCCCGTGGAGCGGATGTTGTGCGTGGCCTTGTCCGGCTACACGCGACCGAGCAATAAGCCCGCCATGCCGTTTTCCATCTCCGTCCCGGGCTTCTTCACCTTTCTGGTGGAGGAGAAGGGGTTGCTCCGTACTACGCTGCACAACTACATCTACACGCTGCGTCCATTCGAGTCGTACCTAGCGCAAGCCGGTATCGCCTTGGCCGGACTGACGCCTGCTTGCATCACCGATTTCCTCAGCGAGCGCGCAAAAACCCTACACAAATCCGGCATGCTCAACAGCGCAGGGGCCTTGCGTGTCTTTCTCCGCTATCTGCACCGAGAGGGCATCGTGGTCACGGATCTCGTGCGCAGTGTGCCGCGCGGGCGCAGCTACAGGCAGGCCTCCATTCCTCGCGCCATTCGCTGGGAGGATGTCAAGCGACTGCTTGCCAGCATCGATCGGCGCTCGGACCTGGGCAAGCGCGACTATGCCATTCTGGTGCTGCTGGCCAGCTATGGGCTGCGTGCCAGGGAGATCGCGGCCCTCTGCCTGGACGACTTTGACTGGAAGCACGCCCAGGTCAGCATTCCCATGCGCAAAGGCGGGCACTCGACCCGCTATCCACTCTCGGCGACAGCCGGCGAAGCGGTCATTGAGTATCTGCAGGTTCGACGCACCGACGTGGTACATCGCCAAGCCTTTCTCACGGCCAGATCGCCCTACGCGCCCATGCAGCACACCACGGTTTCATCGATGGTCGGCATCCGACTACGAGCCGCCAACATCCAGGTGTCCCGAGCGGGATCACACACCCTGCGCCACGCCTGTGTGCAGCATCTCGTCGAGGCCGACGTCCCGTTCAAGGTCATCGGCGACTACGTCGGCCACCGCAACCCGGCCTCCACACTGGTCTACGGCAAGGTGGCGCTGCACAAGCTGCGCGAACTGGTCATCGCAACCGCGGAGGACGTGTTATGACCGCCCACTGGAATGGTTTTCACAGCCCCCTCGCATCTCACATCGAACAGTACTTGCGCGCCAAGCGGGCCATGGGATGCAAGTTCGCCAACGAAGACCGCCAACTGCGTCTGCTCGACCGGTTCCTGGATGAGCAAGACATCGACAGCATTGAGGCGATCGATGCCGGATGCCTGCAGGTCTTCCTGGTCTCCCGTCATCGCACCAACCCACGCAGCTACAACAACTTGCTGGGCAATGTGCGACGGCTGTTCGACTGGATCGTCAGTCAGCAGTTGCTCGCGGCGTCCCCTGTACAAGCCAAGGCGCAGCCGCAGACGGCCCGGCGGCTGCCTTTCCTGTTCCCGCCCGAGGCCATCCGACAACTGCTGGTCCATGCCAAGGCATTGCAGGACAACTCACGCGCGCCGCTGCGGGGCGCCACCTACGAGATGATCTTCGCCTTGCTGGCCGGCCTCGGCCTTCGGGTTAGCGAGGTAGCCCGCCTGCAATGGGGCGACGTGGACCCGGAGCGCGAAGTCCTGGAGATCCGAAACACCAAGTTTGGCAAGGACAGGCTGGTGCCATTCGGCCCCAAACTGGCCGCCAGGCTGCGCGGCTATTTGGCCCTACGCGAGGCGCGAGGTTATGCCTGCGCGGGTGCCTGCTTCCTGTTCTCCTGGAATGGACGAGATCCCATCAGCACGAACAGCATCCGCAATACGTTCCGCGATGACCTCCTGCCGCAATTGGCTCTGGATGTCCCGGCCGGCGTCTTCGGACCGCATGTCCACGGACTGCGTCATTCGTTTGCAGTCCGAACGCTGCTGAGGTGGTATCGCCAGGGGATTGCGCCTGCCGATCGCCTGCATCACCTGTCGACCTTCCTCGGACACCTCAACCCAGCCAGCACGGCCGTGTACCTGACTATCACCAGTGACCTGCTCAGTGCTGCCAACCAGCGCTTCGAGGCCTTTGCACCGTTGCTTGCCGAAGAGGTGGAGCCATGAAACTCCAGAGTTTTTCATCGGTCATCCATGGCTACATCCTAGACTACCTTCCCCGGCACAAGGGCTTGCAGCCCAGCACTATCCGCAGTTACCGCGAGAGCCTGCGCCTGTTTCTGGTCTTCGTCGCCGGAGCGCATCACCGGGGCGTAAGTGAACTGGAGCTGGAACATCTGGACTACCACGCGGTGCTAGCTTTCCTGCGCAACATGGAGGTCGAACGTGGCAACGCCATCAGCACGCGCAACCAGCGCCTGGCGGCGCTGCACGCGCTCTACGAGTACATCGGCCGCACAGTCCCCGAGAGGCTACCGTCCTGCGCAAAGGTCGCGGCCATTCCGATGAAGCGCTGCCCGCTGCCGGAGATGAAGTTCCTGGCACGCGATGAAGTCGAAGCCTTGTTCGCCAGCATCCCCGCTCAGGACAGGCTTTCGATACGCGATCGCGCGCTCTTGATGCTGCTGTACAACACGGGGGCACGGGTCTCCGAAGTAGCCCAGTTGACGGTCGGCCAGCTCGATTTGCAGTCGCCCGCCCAGGTTCGATTGCTGGGCAAAGGCTTGAAGTGGCGGACCTGCCCCTTGTGGAGCCAGACGGCGAAGGCCTTGCAAGCCATGCTGGACGAACGCGCCGCCTCCTTGGGGCCAACCGAGCCGGTGTTCGTTGGGACGGGCGGAGCGCCGATGACCCGCTTCGGTATCTACAAGCGCATCCGCCACCTTGCGCAGGCCTGGGAGGCCTCGGCCAAGCCCTTTTCGCAGGTCCGGGTCACGCCGCATGTGTTTCGGCATACCACCGCGGTTCATCTGCTCGAAGCTGGCGTCGAGGTGAATGTCATTCGGGGCTGGCTGGGGCACGTCAGGCTGGAGACGACCAACCGGTATGCCGAGATCACCATCCGCATGAAGACCGATGCTCTGGAGCTGTGCGAGCCCGTCGCTGCAAGCCTGGAACGCTCGCGAAAACCCACGTGGCAGGACGATGCCGCAATGCTGGCCTGGCTGTCGTCCTTGTAGTCGCTACCCGCTGCCGGGCTGGGCGATCTGCTTTCGCTTCGCTTGATCGTCCAGCCTCACAACAACCATCTATCTACCGATCGGGCGGGGATTCGCCGTCTTGGCGGCTCGCCCGTTATGTCTCCTACGACTGGGCAGAAATCCTTGATCTACGCCGGTGTCACCGCCTTCGGGCACATAAGAAAACGGGGCACATAAGTGTCATTTTGTGGCGCGCCACAAAATGAACCAAAATGGCAGCTGCCGCGTTATGCGCCATGGATCGCTTAACAACCTGTCGCGGGTAAACGCTGGCGCCGTCAATGCTGCCGTAAAACAGGATTTCGAACGCCAGCACCCGGTGCTTGGCATCGAGAAAAATCACCCCGAAAACTTCGTGCTCTTGTTGCGCAAGATGCAGTTTGAGATAGGCCGCCACGGCGTTAGGTGAGGCCAGGTCGGGACCGCGGGAGAACAGTCGACGATCCAGAATATGCAGGGCTTCGTCGACCACCCGGTTTTTCCTGGGCAATACGATCGGCCTCGAAATCCGTGTGTTCAATCAGCATGAGTTGTGTGCCCATGATAGTGCCTCCGATGGGATAATCAGGGGAGGCACTCCAGGGGAGTGGTCTCCCCAGGTGGGTATGAAGTCGCGGGCGTTAGCCGATGTCGCGTCGTTTACAACCGAGTGTATCGGTGCCGTTGACCCGACCGGGGCGAACCACAACCATCACAAGGCAGCGAGGAAAAGCTGTTGATCCCCCAGCCGGCCTCGGCATCGAAGTCGGCACTGAGGGGCATCAAGTGCATCAGTCCCCGTTGGATAACGGCGAGGCGTTTTTCGACTTCATCCGTCGTGTAGTAGAGCGATAACGCGCTGTAGTCCTCGTAAGCAGCAGCGAACAGGCAGTCGTCGCAAAGCCAGAAGGATTCCATGGCGGTGCTCCTGTGCTGAGTGAAGAACAGGCGCTCGACGGAGCGCCTGGGTGAGGAACATCGTGCACTGTTCAGACGGACTGAACGGTGTGGGTAGCGTCACGGCCAGCGGTGTGTGGAGTGGGTTGGGTTTCAGGTTCGAGCTGAGCCTCGGTTGGGATTTCGCTGACTTCAGCTTCAGCATCGGCCGACGTTGGAGAAGACTCATGATTGGGCGCGTGCTCAGCAGGGACTGTGGCTTCCTGCCGGACGGATGCTTTGTACTCGAGTGTGCCGTTGACCTTGATCCAGTCGATGAAGAGCAAACGACCTTTCAGACTCGCGCCCGGCTGGCCCTGTCTCTCACCTTTCTCGTAGAGAAATGGATCGATCCACAGATCACCGATACGAAACGACAGCAACACCTTTTTCTCGGCGTTGACGGCGTCCATATAGAGACGAATCAAGCGTTCAGCTTCGCCGCCAGCGACCTTGCAATCGAAGCGGGTGTATTCCACCGCATCGGTGGCACCGTGTAGGGCGGCGATATCGCAGGCCATGAACGGCTGGCCGCGGCGGACTTGTACTTCACGAACACGGTTGAGGTAGCCAATACCGACGGTGTGCAGGTTGAAGTAGGTGGTGGCTTCTTGGGGTTGGTTGGTGTGGGCCATGATGGTTCTCCTGTTTCAAGGAAAAACGGCGACGCACACTCCCTGGGCGGGAACGTGAGCCCCCGTCAGGGTGGGTTAACTAAAAGTCAGCAATGAACGACCCGCCACCGGCAAGCCGATGAAGAGCAGGACACTGCATCTGGGAATAGCGGTACGGCAGAAGAGCGTCCGCGGGAAAAGTCCGAGGACTTGGGGGAGTGGGCATTCATCACCGCTGAAGCGGTAACCGTGTGAGCTTCCGAACGCTGATCGCACTTGGGTCAACCACCACGAACGTGGCGTAGCCTTGAAGGTTTCGGCTACCTGGGCTGGGCTGTCAACGACAGCGAACCATACCCTTTCTATAAACCTGGCAATGTAGCGCGTCAAGACGCTGCAAGCCGATTTTTGACACCTGGAATACCGCGGTAATCACTGGAATGAAAAAAGTGAAGAGGGGGCCTGGCAGGGCGCCAGGCGCGGAACAGAAAAGCCACCTTTGACGGTCTTGCGCAGTCAACAGCTCCTCGCAAAGCTTGGTTTCACTGCGTCACGATTCGCCAACCAACCCTTGTCGTGGCCTGGGTCGGAACCTGCTGGCACGCATCCGCGCACAAAGGGTGCCCAGTGTTTCCCCGGTGGGCTCCGGGGCTGAATACGATCGCTGAAGCGGATGACCGCTATTGCCTGGCAGCGGCAACAGTGGTCATCCGCCACCACGATCAGGTCGAGCATGAAGTGGGAACATTATTCCACTGAGAAGAAGGCCCCGAACTCTGAGAGTCCGACCGAGCTGCCCGGAGCTAATCGGTCTTGGGTCGCCATTGGCGATGCACCGGAGTTACTACAGCAGAGACGGCGCGACAGCGTCAAGTCTGAGGCTAACACCGAGGTACCGCCGAGCGGTACGGTCAATCGTTCCACCCTTTCCCCAAGAACAATCCTGATACCTTGATGGCGCATCATTGGCGATTCTTGTCTTTTTTGAGGGGTAAAGTCCCCTTGCATGCGGGGTACTGGCAACACGACCAGAACAGTCCCGATTTCCCCTTACGCTGATGCATCGCCTCATTGCAAACCGGGCATGCCGGACCGGCTTCGACAGACACCGCCAAGGTGAGCGTCCCACAGTGTTCGATCAGTTGCGCAATCCAGCTCGCCTGCTTGGCAACGAACGCCTCGAGGGTCAGGCGTCCCGCTTCGATTTCGTCCAGGGCCTGCTCCCAGATCGCGGTCATCCCCGGATCGGCGACTGCTGCCGGTACGGCCTCGATCAGGGTGTGGGCCGCTGCTGAGGCCATGAGGGCGCGTTTGTTTTTTAGCAAATAACCACGGTCGATCAAACCCTTGATGATACTGGCGCGCGTGGCTTCGGTGCCGATGCCCGTGGTGTCGCGCAGTTTCTGTTTCAGGCGGGGATCGTTGACCAACTTGGCCACGTTTTTCATGGCCTTGATCAGCTCGCCCTCGGTGAGGGGTTTGGGGGCGGTGGTGCGCAGGGCCTTGAGTTCGACGTCGCTCACGGGGCACTGGGTGCCCTGTTGTACGGCGGGTAATACCTGGGTCTTCTGACGGGGCTCATCATCTTCGGCGCTGTCGTCGAGCAAGCTTTTCCAGCCGTGGACCAGGATCTGTTTACCAACGGCTCTTAACCGCTGGTCACCGCACTCCAGTTCGACCTGGGTGCGATCAAACTCATGATGCGGGAGAAATTGCGCCAGGTAATGGCTGCGGATCAGCTCGTAGACCTGGCGCTCTGGCTCGGACATCCGCGCCAGGTTGGCCGGTTCGGTGGTGGGGATGATGCCGTGATGCGCGGTGACCTTGGCATCGTTCCACGCCCGTGAGCGCAACGAGCGATCAAGTCTTCCGAATGCGGCCTGCAACGCTGGATCGGTGGTGAGCAGGGCCTCAAGGACTGCAGGTACCTCGTCAAACATACTCTCCGGCAAAAAGCGGCAATCACTGCGCGGATAGGTGGTGGCTTTGTGGGTTTCATACAGGGCCTGGGCAATATTCAGGACTTCCTGAACACCGAGCCCCAGCTTGCGCGAGCAGACTTCCTGCAGCGTGCTCAGGTCGAAGGGCAGGGGTGGCGCTTCGCGGCAATGCTCGGTCTGCAGCGAGAGCACCGTGGCGATCTTGCCGGCAGTGATCGCTTGGACCGCCTGACGGGCAAGTGCCTGCTGCAGGCAACGACCCGCTTCATCCCGTTCTGAGCTGGGCGGTACCCAGGACGAGCTGAAGCGCTGCTCCATCGAGGACAGGTGCACGGCCACGTCCCAATAAGGCACCGGGGCAAAACTGGCAATCGCACGATCCCGATCGACCACCAGGCGTAGGGTCGGAGTTTGCACCCGTCCCACCGACAGCACTCCGTCGTAACCCGCGCGCCGGCCGAGGAGGGTGAACAGCCGACTCAAGTTCATGCCGATTAGCCAGTCGGCGCGGCTGCGGGCGAGGGCTGCGTGGTAGAGCGAAAAGGTCTCCTCGCCGGACTTCAGTGCGGCGAGTGCCTTGCGAATCGACGCCTCGTTGAGCGCCGACAACCAGAGGCGCTGAAGGGGCCCTTGATAGTGGCAGAGCTCCAGTAACTCGCGGGCAATCATCTCACCCTCACGGTCGGCGTCAGTCGCGATGACGACGCAGGAGGCTTCGCTGAGCAGGCGCTTGATGACGTTGAACTGTGCGGCAGTTTTGGGCTTGACCACAACCTTCCATTGCGCGGGAATGATGGGTAGCTGATCCAGCGACCAGCTCTTGTACTGCGCGCCATAGGCTTCGGGCGAAGCAGCCTCGAGCAGGTGGCCGATGCACCAGGTGACGGTGGTGTCGGTGCTGATCAGGCAACCATCACCGCGCCGGTTGGCACCGAGCACTTTGGCAATGTCTCGACCTTGAGAGGGTTTTTCGCAGAGGAATAAACGCATAACACTGCTCCAGATGGGGTCCAGAGCAGCGTCATGGGAAACAGCTGGGGCGGGCTATGAGAAACCTGAATCCCAGGCTTCCCGCATTAGTCATGGCGGGAAGCCAGGCATCGGAGGGTGATTGTCAGGCTCACGAGAGACGAAGCACCACTGTCGCGGGGTGTCGCGCAGAGGAGCAAATGGCATGCCGGTCTCTATCAATACTGACCGATTACGCCTTGCGTTTCCTGGGTTTTGCGGCGGGTGAAGTACTCTGGCCATTGGCCGGCTCAGGGCTTTGCTCAACGTGTTTTCCAGGCGTTGCCTGTTCACTGGAACGTTCCCGCATGACCACACTTTGCACGCGGTGCGGCAGAATGCCGACGCGCCGGGCCTCGATCTTGAAGGTCACCCGCGCGTTGTCTTCGCTGTCCTCCCACTCGTCCTTGATCGTGCGGCCCTCGACCAGAATGCGCATACCTTTCTGGTACAGCGAGCTCCAGTGTTTGGCCTCGCGGTGCCAGAGTTCAACCGGTGCCCAGTACCCGCCGCGGTCTTCATAGCTGCCATCGCGGGGTACGGGGTTGTCGAAATACACATTCAGCCGGAGCAAACGGCGTGGTTCGTCATTGCCCGAGGTAAACTCCTGGAATTCTGGCGCACTGCCGATGTTGCCTTCGCCGACGAAAAAAGTACTCATCGTGATACCTCCACTGCGGTTGTGAGTTGGCGCAGCAACTGCTCGGCGCTGGCCATTTTGATCGCGCAGGTGCTGGCCTGGCGAAAGAGCGAATGCACCACGCTCATCTGTAGGTTCAGGGCAATGCGCTCGCATTCAAATCGGTGCAGCCCTTCGCGCATGGTCTGTGGCAGGGCTGGGTTGGCCATTTGCTGCTCCCAGACCGCAACGCCCATGCGGGCAAAGTCACGGGTGCGCCAGCGTAGAAAGGTGCTGCCAGCGCTGGTATTTTGCAGCACCAGACGCATATCCAGCAGTGAGTAAGGCGCACGTCCGGCCTGCTGCATGAAGGCCTCCATCAACCGGCATAACTGCGCCTCGATGTCCCTCGCTACCTGCGCCAGGTGTTCCAACTCCCCCTTACCCTTAAAAGGTTTTAAAAGGCCTTTTAGGGAGGCTGCGTGTTCGAGCTGTCGATAGGCATCCGGTGTCAGCACGTCGAGGGGCATCGATTGCGCCGGGGTCATGGGATTCATGCTTCACCCTCCGGCTCAGGCATGCTCGCTGGCGGATCTTCCGCGTCCTCTATTCGTGTCTCAGTGTCAGTCATGGGTACAGCACTGCCGCGAACGATCGGCGGAGCAAACTGCGAGCGACGCAGGCCTTCGAGAATGTCCTGCGGCGGCAGGCCGAACTTATCGATGGCCTCATGGGCTCGGGCGTTGTTCGCTGCCATGTCATCCCGGGTGACGCCGGCATGCCGAAAGCGTTGCGCCAGGCCGAACAGGCTGCGCAGCAGATGGGCACCGTTGTCGATCCAGGCTTCCAGGTCGACGCGTCCGATCAGCGCGGTGTGATGGGCCAGTAGGGTGCGGCGCACCAGGGTGTCGTAGTCAGTCAACAGGTAGACCGCCAGAAAACCCAGCTGACTGCCGATGTACAGCGGTAAGGTCACCGGATGGATGTTGAGGTTGTCACTCATGTCGATCTGGGTCGGCAGGTCCTGTTTGACTTGATCCAATTGCTGAGTCAGTTCCAGCATTCCGACCTTGGCCTGCAGCAGTTTTTCTTCGAGTTGCAACATGGCCCAGTCGGCGTAGGGATCGTCGTGAGCCGACGTCTGTTTGATCAGGTTGGTGACACTGATATAGCCGGCCATGCCCATGATCGGGTGAACGCCTTCGCGTGCCGTCCGGCCTTGCCAGATACGCGCGGCATGGTGGGTGTGCAGGGTCAGGGTGATGCTGCTGCGCAATGAGCCCAGGTTGAGTTGGTAGTGGTCGGCCACGGTATTGTCCTCGCAGGTGCTTGGGCGAAAGCATTGCGTCGGATGCTGTGCAAGGGCAGCCCAAAAGCTGAATGCGGTCTGTTCGGTTTGCCGAAGGTAGATGGATGCCGCTGATCGCTTACGGGCGTGATGCCTGTGGCATCAAATCCATTGAGGTCCAGGGTCGGCACGGGGCCACTGTCCTCCAAAGGATCTGGGGCCTCAGGGCGGCATCCGTCTTGATGCCAGTGGCATCAAATCCACTGATGTCCATGATCGGTTCGGGGCAACTGTCTCCCAAACGATCCGTTCCCCAGGGTGGAATCCGCCTTGATGCCACTGGCATCAAATCCACCAACGTCCACGATCAGCCCGATGACCTAACGAGTCGCTGAGTCGGTTGCTTTCCACGAGTGAAATGGGGCGCGCGGCGAGCTTGATTTGATGCCAGTGGCATCAAATCTACTAACCGCCAAGGTGTTTCGTGGGGAGCTGGCGCAACTCATCCAGGCAGGCTTGCACCAAGGGTGATAGGGGCTCGCCCGGTTTTCTGGATCGCGGTGATGGTGGTGGTGGTGGTGGTGGTGGTGGTGGTGGTGGTGCAGTCAGGCCTGAGCTGACGACGGGTGACGGTGCTGACTGACCCGCCCAAGGATGGAATTCACCGCGTAGCGCACGCTGGATCAGCCCCATCAGGTACGCGGTGGGTTTGCGGATGCCGCCGGCCGCGCAGCGGGCCCCCGCCTCGTTCAACACCGCCTGGCGATCACTGGGCTCCAGTTTGTTCAGCGCAATGAGCGCGGCCTGTTGCTCGTCTGGGCTCAGATGCAACGCAGAGGGCCACTGCAAGGTCGGCTTTTCCATAGCGGAGCTCACGTGCAGTACAGTACTAATACTTTCTTTTAATACAGTACAGGCGGCGTTCGGATTCCCAACGCTGCCGTGAATGTTGGGTTGCAGACCTGGTTCGGACTCCGAACTGGGGGTCGCACGAATCCGAACGGCGGAGACGTTGCCCAGTTCGGATTCGTGCAGGGGGACGTCGGGTACGGATGTATCCAATGCGTGCTGTGCCAAGCGTTCACCCAAGACATCCAGTCGTGTGGGCAGCCGGTGCTGATCTATATCGGTATCCCGCTGAACTTCCTCCAGAACGTGCTGGGCAACGATACGGACGTTCTTGGCGGCGTGCCCGAGGCAATGCCCGACCAGTTCTAAATAGTCCGGATCCAGTTCCATGGCTTCGGCAGGGGTCAGCGGCTCGTCGTGCAGCACATACAGCGAACCTTGCAGGCGCCCAGTGGTGGGATCGCGTCCACGCGCCACCAAACTGAGCCAGCGGGTGAGCCGGAGCACGGTGAGCACGCGGGCGATGGTCTCGCGGGAAGCCACTGGGCCATAGGGAACGGTTGACAAATAAGGCTGCAAATCCTGGTAGCGGGGGGTGGCCAAGCCCCGACCGTCCAATAACAAGCGAGACACCTGCCAGGCGTTGCGCTCTAGCGGCGTCAAGCGACTGTCCAGCAGCAGGCGACGTGGCACAGTATCGAGGGATTGGCCGCTGTACAGAAAGCCGGCCTGCAGGCCGTAGACGGAAGGTTTGGGGGACGGAGGACGGGCAGGCCACTGATCTTCTAACTGTCGGGCGCACTGTTGCAGCACCCGTCGCCAACGAGAGGTCGCCATAGCATTCACGGCTGAGGGCTGTGTTGCGCGATTTGCTGCCAGACCATCACCAGACTGATCTGTTGTTCTTCGGCCAGCATCATCATCGCGTCGAGTTGATCCTCGGCACCTTCCTGCTCACGCAACTGGCACCAGCGCCGCCAGAGCGCATGCTCTTGCGCTTCGCTGAGGTGATGAGGACGGCCCTTACGGGTTTCGATCTTCAGCAGTCGGCGACGCATGGCGGTTTCCGAATGGGCTAAGCCGAAGCACTGATACATGATGGTGCTGCTAGCACCCAGTTTGAGGGCCCGGTTGATCAGTCGTTCGTTCCGTTCGTCGCGCTCGGCTTGCTCAATCAGGCGCCGCAGCACCGGTGAATCAATGCGGATTTCGACCCAGGACACGCTGGCATGGGCCAGTCGCGACAAGGTGGTGGGCGGTAAGGCTTGCAACAGGGTGAGATCGTCTTCGCCCAAGCCTAACGCTTTGCAGCGCTGCAGGTTGCCCTGACGCAGCTCATGCAGCACTTGAGTCAGCATGGCCTGATTGAGCAGGTTGAAGGACAGGCTCATGACAGTTCCTCCGAAGGGGCGAGCGAAGGCTCAAGCGTCTGATCGATCAGGCATCGGGCCAGGCGGATAAGACGAAAGAGCTGGATCAACTGTTCGTCAGCCAGCCGCTCCAAGCCCACGTTCAGGGCGGGGCGATCATTCAGCGGGACCTCGTAGACACCAATGAGCAACTGTCCAAACAGAGCCGCTGGCAGTTGTTGACGATCCTCCCACTGGACGTCGTCATGAGCTCGCAACAGGGCGGTCAGCAGCAGCTGAATGCCGGTGGCCCGGGGTGAACTCCGCTCAAGCGGTTCCATTCGCAGGGCATAGCCGAGCCCGTCCAGCTGCTCGACCACGCTGTCGGCCTGTCCGGCGTACCTCGCCAGGTCCCGTGCCAGGTTGAAGATGGCGGTGCGTAACTGTTCGGGTGTGTCGTGCGCGGGTGTGATGTGCCAGAGATCACCTACCGAGTGAAACCCGTCAGCCTGGACCGGAGCGGGGGCACCGGCAGGTTGTTCAAGGTCTGACAACGGCTCGTTCATGGTCTCGCGAGCGATCAGCTCGCGGATGTTCTGTACCCGTGAAAGGGGATTGGGCGACGGCGCTATCTGGGCGTCCGTCTGCGCAGATGACTTCGCTGTTGTTTCGTCATCGGGAAGCTGAGAGTCAGGGGAGGAGGGGCGAGATTCGAGAGCGGGTGGGGCTGACGCGGGCTGGTTCGAGGATCGGCCGAGTTCGGGCGACGGGCTGACCACGATGCCTGGTAGTGGCTGGGGGCGTTGGCTGTCGGTCAGTTCCAACGCCAGCATGCGATAGGACTGCCCGAGCAATTGGCTCATCCGCTCAAGGAGTTCATCCTGAACACGCTCGACATCAAAGCCCTCCGGTTCGGCATCGAAACTGCTCAAGGTGTCGAGCCAGAACTCGTTGAATGCATAGGCGGTCGACGGGTAGCGGCTCCAGGTCTGCTCGGCCTGGCTGCGGAGGCCCATCAGGCGCTCGACCTGGGGTTTTCCCAAACCGGCATAGAGCACTTGTGGAATGGCCGGCAGCAGGTGTTCCAGAGTGCCGAGCATCCGGCTGAGGTGCGACTGTGAAATCGGATAACCGCCTGCTGCTAGGCGGGTGGCCAATTCGCGTTGGGGCAGCGAGGCGCCATCTTGTTCGAACATGGCCTTGAGTTTGGCGACCGCCAGCGCCCGTTCGATAAAGGTGAGCTGACCGTGCAGATCACTTTCGGCCAGATGGCCGATCAGGGCGGTGATTTCATTGCTCCAGGGTTTGAACAGGCAGTGAATGCGAAAAAAACGTTCGTCACGGCTCTCATGCCACAGCTCGCCGAGAATCGCCAGGCGGGTATTACCGCCATTGCGAATGATGAAGGACGTCTCGCCGGGACGACGGGTGATCGGGGGAGGCTGATCCAAACCACGTTCGCGGATGGAGGCCTTCAGATCGTCGTACAGGGGATTACGAAGGAAACGCGGGTTGTGTTCATACGGCCGTAGCTGCTCCAGAGTCACCAGCATAGGCGTATCGACGATAGGGTCGACGGCTTGATCCACCTCAAGGCGGTGCCCGAAGTGGCCGGCCAGCAGCTTGCCGGTGATGTCCTCCTGAGTCGGCTTTTTCATTCTGCTAGCCTCATGAGTGTGGGTGGCCCAAGGAATCACCGACTTGGAATCGGACTATTTCGACCGTCCCTGAGCGTTCAACGTGCTGGGACAGTTCGAGCAGAAACTCACTCATGGTCGGGCGCCCGCCTCGCAGGCGAAACACCACGGTGCAGTATTCTTCGTTCACAACATTCAGCGCCGGATGCTGAGTCGGTAGGCAGGTTTGTGAAAGGGCTTGACGCATCAGGAGGCTCCTTGCCAAACGCTGTTGGCATGCAGGGAGGTAAAGCGGGTTTGCTCGGCCATGAACAGGACTCGCAGGAAACCGGTCGGACCATTACGGTGCTTGCCGATGATCAGTTCGGCGGTGCCGCGATCGGCGCTCTCGGGGTGGTACACCTCATCGCGGTAGACGAAGATGATCAGGTCGGCATCCTGCTCGATGGCACCCGATTCGCGCAGGTCAGCCAGTACCGGGCGCTTGTTGCTGCGCTGCTCCAATGATCGGTTGAGCTGGGAGAGGGCGATGACCGGGCAATTCAGCTCCTTGGCCAGCGCCTTGAGACCTGCGGATATCTCGGCGATCTCCAGATTGCGAGTCTCGCGCCCCGGTGACCGCATCAATTGCAGGTAATCGACCATCACCAGGGCCGGCGGACCAAAGCGGCGAGCCGCGCGCCGGGCACGGGAGCGCAACGCCATGCAGGTCAAGGCCGGGCTGTCGTCGATGATCAAGCGCTCCCCATAGCCCTGCAGTTTGGCTGCGGCAGCCGTCAGGTGTGGCCAATCGTTGTCGCTCAGTTGGCCTTTCATGAGATTGGCCAGCGAGAGATGCCCCAGAATGGCCAATAGCCGATACACCAGCGCCCGAGCCGGCATTTCCAGGCTGTAGATCTGCACCGAAGCGCCGAGGCGAGCCGCGAGGGCGGTTTCGACAAAGTTCAGCACCAAACTGGTTTTACCCATCGATGGGCGTGCCGCGACCACCACCAGGTCGGCCGACTGAAAGCCGGCGGTCTTGAGGTCCAGCTCAACCAGCCCACTGGGGACGCCGGTGGTGATCTCGCCACTGTTGAAGTGCTGGTCGATCTCCTCGATCACCCCCAGTAGGCAGTGATTCAGATCGACGAATTCTTGCCGTTGTTGCGCCTGACCCAGCGCGAACAGCCGTTGCTCAAACAGCTCCTGGACCAATTGGCTGTTGGCTTGCGGTTCGGCGGCTTCGCGGCTGCAAGCGAAACCGAGCTGGATCAGTCGGCGCAGGTGGGCCCGTTCGCGAACAATCTCGGCGTAGGTCTTGATATTGGCCACTGAGGGCGTGTTTTTGGCCAGCTCGCCCAAGTAGGCGAGACCACCCCATTCGGGCTGATCGGTGAGTTGTTCGGACAGGGTCACCACGTCGAAAGGTTTGTTTTGCTGCGCCAGGACCGCGATGGCTTTGAAGATCGCCCGATGCTCGGAGCGGAAAAAGTCCTCGGCCATCAGCCGATCGGCCAGCAAATCCCACGTGCTGTTGTCCAGCATCAGCCCGCCGAGTACACCTTGCTCCGCTTCGAGTGAGTAGGGGGGCGTCAGGTTGGCGATGGTCATAACGGCCTCTCCGCACTGGGGCCGACCGTCGAGATAACGGCCTGCCATTCGGGGAACAGCTCGATGGCCAGGGCTTGCAGGGTTTCCAGTGCTGAGGGCGAGCGTCGACCGCTCGGACGTTGCGTTTCGACCCGGTGAACCGGCAGGCCCAGTGAGGCGGCATTCACGTAGACCACCCGATTGGGGATGACGGTGTTCAGCACTGCAATCGAGGTGGCTGCTGGGAAGCTTTCCCGTAATCCACGTACGATCATCCGCGCATCCAGCCTGACCAAGTCCACTTGGTTCAGCAGCAGGCGCAACGGAGGCACGGGGATGCCGAGGTGGCGGAAGGGCTCCAGGTCACCGAGGAGTTTCAGTGTGCCGCGACTCAGTTCACGGGCAGCGAGCATTTCCGGGTTGATCGGGGTGAGCGCCAGGTCAGAGGCGAGGACCGCCATTTCCAACAGCACGCTACGCGCGCCCTGCGTGTCAATCAGCAGTAGGTCATAATGATCGCGAAATCCATCCAGCAGGTGGCGCAGACGCAAGCGTCCATCCGGAGCATGCAACAACAACGTGTTGAGTTGTCCCTGATGGTCGTTGGAGAGAATCAGGTCGAGGTTATCCAGCCTTGTGCGGGAAATGATCTGGGGGGGATCAGTCAGGTTGAGCGCTATCAGCTCATAGGCCCCCGCTGGTGCGGCATGGCCCAACGGGTAGTAATTGGACAGCGTGGGCTGGCTGTCCAGATCCAGCAATAGCACGCGTAGGCCGGCATCGGCCAGGAGGCCGCCGAGATTGGCGGTCACCGTGGTTTTGCCCACCCCCCCTTTGGTGGATATTACCGACACCACGCGCATGGTCATCTCTCCTGCGGCGCCAGCCGTTCGGTAATCCAGCGCTCGATCTCCAACGAGTCCCAGCCCACGGCACGCAGGCCAATGCGCTTGGCTTGGGGGAAGCGCCCCTCCTTCATCAGGTTGTAGATGTGTGCTCGTTTAAACCCGGTTTTTCGCTCCACTTCATCGCGGCGCATGATGTGGCGTTCGGTCGGTGGTTGAGCGATGTCAGCGAGCGGGGTGGATGAATTGGACATGCTGGTCACTCCTGGCGCCGCCTGGCGCGTGATGGGAAGTGACCTGAATTGAATAGCAGAAATGGGATGGCGTCATTGCACTGCAATTGAGGGGATTGCAGTACAATGCGATGGTTTAGGTGTTTTTTTTGAGGGCGCGATTGGCCGCCGCGAATTTTGCGTCTAACGTTCGTTTGCTGAGACCGGGAGTGTCTGTAAAACGCGCGGTTACGGCATCGACGATCGCGGTTTGATTTTCGAACACGGACAGGGGCTTGCCGGCCGGTGATGAATCCAAGACGGTGTAGGTCAAGGCGCCAATGATCTGCAAGTAGGTGTGTTCGCTGCGCTCGCTGAGTTGCCCCTGCGACTTCACTAACGCGTTGAGGCTTTCCTGTTCCAGTCCCAGCGCTTGGAGGTCAGCTGTAACGTCCTGAAGCTGGCGTTGCAGCGTATTGCATTCTTGCACGAGGGCATCACGCTCTGCCTGGAGGGAAAGGTAAGCCGCAGGGCTTATTTGTTCACGGGTGTCATTGACGGACTCGAACAGAAATCCCGGCCGCTGATCGGGATAGTAACGTTGCATCCAGAGACGTAAGTCAGAATGGCGCACCGTTATCTGACCAGGCTCCAAGGGACTGCCCATTGGCACCGAAACACCAAGGTAGCCGTAAGGTAATTCGCCGTTACGCATCGCATCGTAAATTTTTTCGGTATTGGCGTGAAGGCAGGGCCATTGAGGGAATAAGGTCCCGAGCCTCTCCGGGCAGTGCCAGGCTGCTTGTAATATTTCTGCCTCATAACGTACGAGGCCGCACCATCGCAAGGCGGCATCGATCGGACGATAGAAGGTTTTAGCCTGCGGATTGAAATTGTCGGCGTACATGTGCGGATGGACCTCCATTTCTGATGGATAGGCCTCCCGCGGAACATCCCTGCATCGCCCACCTGCTGGGAAACTGCTGGCAGTGGTTGCTTTATTCGGATTTCTAACTCGGTGAGGTCATTCCATTTACCTACAATCCAAAGTGACTGTCTTCGATCTTCGTTCGACGTTCCGCCCCAAGCAGACGGATTGGGATCTCACTGCTTATCTCTGCGTCGTCCAATTGGCTCTGGAAAGGCAGGTTTTTAACCTGTCGATGCTATGAGGTCCAGTATGAAGATAGCCGGTTTCAGGATGAGTTCAATCCGTTAGCCGCGATTTATAGGGAGTCGATCGATTAGTTTGGAGGGCCTATTGGACTGCTGCCTGAAGGCAGATTGGAGATCTCAGAATGCCAATGAACCATTCAGTGAGCGAATTGCATGGTCTCAAAATTTTCAACATCGATCGGCGGGCGAGCCGCAATCCTCTTACCCAACCCTTGCCCGAACCGTCGGAGATTTACCATGTGCCTGGATGACTTCACTCACACACGTCGTGACTTCCTCAAACTCAGCGCCTAGCTGACCGCCGGCGGCGCCTTGCCCCTGCTCAACAGCCTGCAGGCCCGCGCCGCCTCAGAGCCCAATGCCCCGGTGCGGATCGGATACTTGCCGATCACCGATGCCACGCCCTTGCTGGTGGCCCATAACAACGGCCTGTTCGAAGCCGAAGGCATCCAGGCTGAACGACCGGTGTTGTTGCGCAGTTGGGCCCAAGTGGTCGAAGCGTTCATTTCCGGGCAGGTCAACGTGATTCACCTGCTGTCGCCGATGACGGTCTGGGCTCGTTATGGCAGCAAGATCCCGGCCAAAGTCGTGGCCTGGAACCATGTCGGCGGCTCGGGCCTGACCGTATCCTCGGGCATTACCGAGATCAAGCAACTGGGCGGGCAATCGGCGGCGATTCCGTTCTGGTACTCGATTCATAACGTGGTCGTGCAGCAGCTGTTTTGCGATAACGGACTTATGCCGGTGAGCAAGTCGGCCAGCAGCGTTTTGGCGCCGAATGAGGTTAATCTGCTGGTGCTGCCACCGTCGGACATGCCGCCTGCGCTGGCGAGTAAACGCATCGCCGGCTACATTGTTGCCGAACCCTTCAACGCCCTGGCCGAAGAGCTGAAGGTTGGCCGGGTGCAACGCTTCAGCGGCGGTATCTGGCGCAATCACGCTTGCTGCGTGGTGTTCATGCATGAGCAGGATCTGAACAATCGTCCCGAGTGTCGCAGAAGGTGGTCAACGCCATCGTCAAGGCCCAGATGTGGACCCGCGACAACCGCGCCGAGGCTGCAAAACTGCTGTCGAAGGACGGCAACAACCGTTACACGCCGCATGCCCAACAGGTTTTGAACCGGGTGCTGGCGCCGGAGGCAGCGGATCGCGAGCAATACCTGGCCAGCGACGCGATCCAGCACAGTCATTGGGACGAGCAGCGCATCGACTTCCAGGCATACCCGTTCCCCAGTTACACCGAAGAATTGGTCAGGCGCCTCAAGGACACCCTGATCGAAGGCGACAAAGGCTTTCTCGCAAGTCTCGACACGCAGCACACCGCCCGTGATCTGGTGGACGACCGCTTTGTGCGTAACTCCATCGCCGCCGTCGGTGGGATGAAGGCTTTCGGGCTGCCGGAGAGTTTCGAGCGCAGCGAGGAGTTCAGTCTCTGATGAGCAAGCAAACCTCATCGATCCTGTATTGGGTGTTGGGAGCGGCAGGGCTGTTGTGCCTGCTGTTTCTGTGGTGGCTGGGTGTGCGCTTGTTTGGCAGCGCCGACGGGCTGGCGGCGCGCTTTTCCCCTGAGGCGACGCTGGTCAGTCTGGTGGAGTTGCTGGGCCGTCCCGAGCTCTATGAGCATGTACTGGTCAGCCTCAAACGCATTCTGGTGGGCCTGTTGCTGGCCTTGCTGATCGGCGTGCCTTTGGGGCTGATGATTGGCAGCTACCGACACCTGGAAGCCGCGACCACTCCGGCGTTTCAGTTCCTGCGGATGATCTCGCCGCTGTCCTGGATGCCGGTGGTGGTGATGCTGATGGGTGTGGGTGTGGGTGACCAGCCAATCTACTTTCTGCTGACCTTTGCTGCGATCTGGCCGATCCTGCTCAACACCGTTGCTGGCGTACGCCAGCTCGATCCGCGCTGGATGCAGCTGAGCCGCAGCCTCAGCGCAACTCGCTGGGAAACCCTGCTCAAGGTGATCCTGCCCGGTGTGCTCGGCCACGTGCTGACCGGTGTGCGACTGTCCATCGGCATCCTGTGGATCGTGCTGGTGCCCTGCGAAATGCTTGGAGTCAGCGCAGGGTTAGGCTACTTCATCCTCGACACCCGTGATCGACTAGCCTAATCGGACCTGATGGCGATGGTGCTGCTGATCGGCGTGCTGGGGATTGCCCTAGATGCCCTGGCGCGAGGGTTACATCATCGCTGGGCCGGTACAAACCTGGCATAGAGGCTAACGCCAGATTTGAAAGTGCTTGTTGTAATGGCTCATCGCGTGAATCTGTGTCTGTACGTGGCGCAGTTCGTCGATCGCCTGCATCTGACAGGCGACTCGCGCACCTGCACCGCTGAACTGCCGACCGGCCCGGGAGTAACCCTGGAACGCGCCGTACTCCAGCGGCGAAACGCCAGCGAGGAAGAGTTTCGGGGTGTCGACGTGATCAACCCCGAAGCCTGGCCACGCAACCTTGAAGGTATGCGCGCATTGCGTTTCCATCACGAAGCGAGCCGGGTTTTTAGGGCGCCGTTACTCCGTTGCGTCAGCGAGCAGCGGCGCCAATGTTATTGACCATGTTGATCAGGCGAGGCCCGATATCGTCCACGAGCTGCTCACGGGGAAGCTGAAAGCTCGGTCCACCGCAGTTGAAGGTCAGCAACCCGTACTGCGGGTGCAGCAACGGCACTGCAACGGAGTTGACGTCGCGGTGCCACTCACCGACCGACAGGCAGAAGCCGTAGTCGGCGTAATCCCTGAACGCTCTGTCCAGGCCCTTGCGGATGGCTGGCCATTGCTCCGTTTCACGCTGGCGAATGTGGTCGAGCAGAAATTCCCGCTCGGTTTCCGGCATCGCCGCCAGGCACGCCCGGCCCACCGAACTCTGTGCCAGCGGCAAGTAGCTGCCGATCTGCCGGCGCATGGTCATGTTGCCCTGACCCTGAACCACATCCAGGTACACCATCTGCAGTCGATCGCGGGCAGCCATGGCGACGGCCGCCTGAGCGTGATTTGCCAATTCCTCCATCAAGGGATGAGCCACCGTGCGAATCGCCAGATTCGACAACATGGCGTAACCAAAGCCGAGCACACCGACGTCCAGCTGGTACTTGCCTGAATGCACTTCACGCTTGAGGCAGCCCAGCCGCATCAGCGTATTGGTCAGACGCGTCACAGTCGGTTTGGGCAGCCCGGTCATTCGAGCCAGGTCCTGATTGCCGAGAACATTGTCACGCGGCGTGAAGCACCTCATCAGCTCCAGCCCGCGTGCCAACGCAGTTACGAATTGGCCACTGCTTTCGTCTTCGCTCAGCGCACTGGCGGGATCGAGCATGCCCATCTTCAGCAAGCCGATTTCATCCGTTCCTTTTGTCTTTTCCGCGGCCTGGTGATCTGCATTGTCGCGACCCATGGTAGAACCTCATTTTTGAGAAATTCAAGTGAATAGAATGCAGTTTCGTCTAGCGAAATTGTATTCGCTGGTTTATGAAAAGCCAATTTATTTATTTTGATCTATTAACTTATTGTTATTAAAGGAATTTAACAGAATTTTTAGTTTTCTTGTTTACAGGGATTTGTCTGCGTACCTATGATTGGTTGTAATTATGGTATTAGGTTTCGCACAGCGAAACAAAAATAAGAGGTAGGTATGGGCTCCCAGCATAAATCTGTAGTGGATCTGCAAATCCGCGATGATGCCGTCGCTGTCGTACGGATTGAGCGGCCCGAGGTAAAGAACGCGCTTAACCGTGCAATGCGCGAACAACTGGCAGAAATCTTTCGCGCTCTGGCCGGCAATGACCGGGTGCGTGCGATCGTTCTTACCGGTGGTGAACAGTGCTTTGTAGCCGGTGCCGACATCCGCGAGTTCGCCGAAGCCAGCCCCATCGAGATGTATCTTCGACATACCGAATACCTGTGGGAAGCCATCAGTCGGTGTCCGAAGCCGGTGATTGCTGCGGTGAATGGTTTTGCTCTTGGGGGCGGCTGCGAACTGGCAATGCACTGCGACATCATCGTTGCAGGGCAATCGGCACGCTTCGGTCAGCCGGAGGTCAAGCTTGGCCTGATGCCGGGAGCCGGTGGCACTCAGCGCTTGATCCGCGCTGTCGGCAAATTCCAGGCGATGCGTATCGCACTAACGGGCTGTCTGGTCACGGCCCCCGAAGCCCTTGCCATGGGCATGGTCAGTGAGGTGGTGAGTGACGAGCGTACAGTGCCGCGAGCACTTGAACTGGCGACTGAAATAGCCGCCTTGCCGCCACTGGCTGTAGCGCAGATCAAGGAAGTGATGTTGCTCGGTGCCGATTTGCCCTTGGACAGCGCCTTGGCGTTAGAACGAAAGGCGTTTCAGTTGCTGTTCGACTCCAGGGACCAGAAAGAGGGTGCCAGTGCCTTTCTGGAAAAACGCAAAGCCACCTTCTTGGGGGAGTGATTCATGACACATGAGATCAACCATATGGCCGTTGTTGGTGCTGGCATCATGGGCACCGGTATTGCCCAGATTGCGGCCCAGGCTGGTATTCAGGTACTGCTGTTTGACAACCGCGAAGGCGCCGCCCAGGCCGCTCGCGATAATTTGAAGCAGACGCTGGACAAGCTCGTGACTAAGGGCAAGGTTCTCGGCACCGACGCCCAGGCCACCCTCGATCGTCTGCGGGTAGCGACCTCGTTGACTGAGCTCAAGGACGTCGACTTGGTGGTCGAAGCCATTATTGAGCGCCTGGATGCCAAGCAGGCATTGCTCGCCCAGCTTGAAGCGGTCGTCGGCGACGATTGCATTCTGGCAACCAATACCTCGTCACTGTCCGTGACCAGCATCGCCCGAGGATGTCGGCACCCAGAACGTGTCGCGGGGTTCCATTTCTTCAACCCGGTGCCGCTGATGAAAGTGGTGGAGGTGATCGACGGCTTGGCCAGCGATCCGCAGGTCGGCGACTGCCTGCAGGCGTTGGCGGCGCGCATGGGCCACCGCGGTATTCGGGCCAAGGACACGCCTGGTTTCATCATTAACCATGCGGGGCGAGCCTATAGCACCGAAGCCCTGCAAATCCTCAAGGAAGGCGTTGCCGAGCCAGCCGAGATTGACCGCATCCTGCGTGAGGGCCTGGGCTTTCGCATGGGGCCGCTGGAGTTGTTTGACCTTACGGCTCTGGACGTCTCTCATCCGGTGATCGAGTCGATCTATAACCAGTTTTACCAGGAGCCGCGCTATCGTCCGTCGGCGCTGACTCGGCAGATGCTGGAGGCCGGGTATGTCGGGCGTAAAGTCGGGCGTGGGTTTTACCGGTACGCCAACGGTCAAATGATTAATCCACCGTCGGCGCAGTCAGTGCCGGTAGTCGAGACTCTGCCGCCGGTATGGCTCGGTACCGAGAACGAGGATGATCGGGCCACCTTGAGCGCTCTGCTGGAGACGTTGGGCGCGCGGGTGGAGCAGGGCATCACACCGACCAGCGAGGCGCTGTGCTTGCTCGCGCCTTACGGCCTGGATGCCACCACTGCCGCTGGCTGCTTTGCCACCGACCCGGCGCGCACGGTGTGCATTGACCCGCTGCTTGACAGTCGCCGCTACCGCACGCTGATGCCGACACCGGCGACGCGAGTCGATATGCGCGATGCCGCTCATGCTTTGCTGGCCCGCGACGGAGTCGGCGTCAGTGTGATCAATGACAGCGTTGGTTTCGTCGCCCAGCGCGTGCTGGCCATGATCGTCAATCTGGCTGGCGACATCGTCCAACAACGCATTGCCAGTGTCGACGACCTGGATGAGGGCGTCCGCCGTGGCCTGGGTTATCCGCAGGGGCCGCTGGCCTGGGGCGATAGTCTCGGGGCCAAACGCTTGCTGACCATTCTCGAACGGATGACCGAGCTGACACGGGATCCTCGTTACCGCCCGGGCCCCTGGTTGCGCCGTCGAGCAGCCCTCGGCCTATCGCTGCGTCACATTGAACCGACGCTCAACTGACCTCTGACATTCAGGAATTTTCCATGCTCGACGCCTATATCTTCGCAGGTCTGCGTACCCCCTTCGGTCGTCACGGCGGCGCACTTGCGCCGGTACGTCCGGACGATCTCATTGCTCACGTCATCCGCGAACTGCTCGCCCGCCATGCCATCCCGGGTGATGCTATCGAGGACGTGATCCTCGGCAACACCAACCAAGCGGGAGAGGACAGCCGTAACATCGCGCGCCATGCCGCGCTGCTCGCCGGACTGCCGGTGACGGTACCGGGGCAGACGGTCAACCGCCTGTGCGCCAGTGGCTTGGCGGCGGTGATCGACGCTGCACGTGCGGTCACCTGCCGGGAAGGGGATCTGTTCGTCGCTGGCGGCGTGGAAAGCATGTCCCGCGCGCCATTTGTCATGGCCAAGGCCGAGGCGGCCTACAGCCGCGAATTCACGGTATTTGACAGCACCATCGGCGCACGCTTCCCGAACCCGAAAATCGTCGCCGAGTTTGGCAACGAAAGCATGCCGCAGACCGGTGACAACGTAGCCTACGTATATGGCATCGACCGCGCGCAAGCGGACCTTTTCGCCGCAGGTTCCCAGGCCCGTTACGAAGCAGCGCGACAGTCCGGTTTCTTCGCGGGCGAATTGCTCGCGGTAAGCGTACCCACCGGTCGCAAGACACCGCCCAACGTAATATCGGAGGACGAACACCCCCGCCCGCAATCTGATCTGGCGGCCTTGGCGCGGTTGAAACCTCTGTCCGAGGGCGGTGTGGTCACTGCTGGCAACGCCTCGGGCATCAATGATGGGGCTGCCGCGTTGCTGGTTGGCTCAATGGCTGCAGGCGAACGTCATGGCCTGGTGCCGATGGTCCGCATTCTATCTGCCGCCGCGGTGGGCGTAGCCCCTCGCATCATGGGCGTCGGCCCGGTCGAAGCGATCAATAAAGCGTTGGCTCGCGCCGGGCTGAGTCTGGCGGATATGGATATTATCGAGATCAACGAAGCTTTCGCCAGCCAAGTCCTTGGCTGCCTCAAGGGCCTCGGTCTGGCCTTCGATGACCCGCGTGTCAATCCCAATGGCGGCGCCATTGCGGTCGGCCATCCTTTGGGGGCTTCGGGCGCGCGTCTGGCGCTAAGTACCGCCCGCGCGCTGCAAGTGAGCGGCAAGCGCTACGCAGTGGTCAGTCTGTGCATTGGTGTCGGCCAAGGGCTGGCGATGGTTATCGAGCGCGTATGAACGCGGCAAACAAAGGTGAAATGAAATGGGTGCTTTGACTGGATACCGCGTGCTCGACCTGAGCCGTGTGCTGGCCGGTCCCTGGTGTGGCCAGACGTTGGCTGACCTCGGGGCCGAAGTGATCAAGATCGAACGGCCTGGCGTGGGCGATGATACCCGTGGCTGGGGACCGCCGTGGATGAACGATGAGAACGACGAGCCGACCCAGGAAGCCTCTTATTACCAGTCCACCAACCGCGGCAAGCTATCGGTGGCGCTTAACCTGGCCACACCCGCGGGTCAGGAAATGGTGCGCGCTTTGGCCGCCAGCTGTGACGTGCTGATCGAAAATTATAAGGCCGGCTCACTGGCCAAATACGGGCTGGACTATGCAAGCTTGTCCAGGATCAACCCACGCCTGGTCTACTGCTCGGTGACGGGCTTCGGCCAGACCGGTCCGCGGGCTGCCGAGCCGGGCTATGACTTCATCATCCAGGGGATCGGCGGGCTGATGAGTATCACTGGTGAGCGCGATGACCTACCTGGGGGCGGTCCGCAGAAAGTGGGAGTGGCGTTCTCCGATTTGATGACCGGTCTGTACTCCACCGTCGCCATTCAGGCTGCATTGCTCAGTCGCGAAAAAACCGGCCTGGGCCAGCACGTCGACATGGCCTTGCTGGATGTGCAGGTTGCCACCCTGTGCAACCAAAGCCAGAACTATCTGGCCTCCGGGAAGCCGCCGGGGCGTTATGGCAACGCTCACGCGAACATCGTTCCGTATCAGGTGTTCCGTGCCAATGATCGCGATTTCATCATCGCTTGCGGAAATGACAGCCAGTTCATCGCCCTGTGCGAGGCCATTGATCTTCCTGAGTTGCCCAAAGACCCGCGTTTTGCCCGCAACGCGGATCGGGTGACCAACCGCGAGGAGATCGTCAGGATTCTGTCGCAACATTTCCTCGGTGGCTGTGCCGATGAGTGGGTGCAACGGATCCACCCGCAGGGCGTGCCCGTGGGCGCGATAAACAGCATCGCCCAGGCACTGGACGAACCGCAGGTGAAGGCGCGCGACATGCTGGTGACCATTCCTCACCCGCTGAAGCCAGACTTCGTCACGGTTGGCAGCCCCATCAAGCTGTCCGGCACACCGGTGGAGTACCTGCGCCCCGCGCCGATGCTGGGGGAGCATACGGATGAGGTGCTCAAGCGCCAATTGGGGCTCGATGATGCACGCCTGGCCGAATTGAAGGCCCAAGGCGTGATCGAGCAGCTTGGCGACCGCTGAATGTGCGTCACCCCGAGCACGATCAGGTGCTGTCGGGTCAATCTTTCTGAATGGAGCCAGCCATGAAAGTCCTCGTAGCCATCAAGCGCGTGGTCGATTACAACGTCAAGGTTCGCGTCAAAGCGGACAACTCCGGCGTCGACCTCGCTAACGTCAAGATGTCGATGAACCCGTTCTGCGAAATCGCCGTGGAAGAAGCCGTACGCCTGAAAGAGAAAGGTGTTGCGACTGAAATCGTCGTCGTCTCCATTGGTCCGTCCACTGCTCAAGAGCAGCTGCGTACCGCCCTGGCGCTGGGTGCCGATCGGGCCATCCTCGTCGAATCCGCTGATGAATTGAACTCCCTGGCCGTGGCCAAGTTGCTCAAGGCTGTAGTCGACAAGGAACAGCCACAACTGGTGATCCTTGGCAAACAAGCCATCGACAGCGACAACAACCAGACTGGCCAGATGCTGGCTGCACTGACCGGCTACGGTCAGGGCACGTTCGCCTCGAAAGTCGAAGTCAGCGGCGACAGCGTTGCCGTGACTCGCGAAGTCGACGGCGGCGGCCAGACAGTTTCCTTGAAACTGCCAGCCATCGTCACCACCGACCTGCGTTTGAACGAGCCGCGTTATGCGTCCCTGCCAAACATCATGAAAGCCAAGAAGAAGCCTCTCGAAGTGCTGACTGCGCACGCTTTGGGCGTTTCCACCGCCTCCACCACCAAGACCCTGAAAGTCGAAGCGCCGGCTGCCCGCAGCGCGGGTATCAAGGTCAAGTCGGTGGCTGAACTGGTCGAGAAACTGAAAAACGAAGCGAAGGTAATCTAAATGACGATCCTGGTTATTGCTGACTATTCAACCGACCAGCAAGACAACAAAGTGCTGGCTCCGGCCACGCTGAACACCGTGGCTGCTGCCGCGAACATCGGTGGCGACATCCACGTGCTGGTTGCAGGTCAGGGCGCTGGCGCCGTGGCTGAAGCCGCGGCGAAAATCGCTGGCGTGACTAAAGTGCTGGTGGCCGACAACGCCGCCTACGCGCACCAACTGCCGGAAAACGTTGCGCCTCTGATCGCTGCTCTTGCTCAAGAGGCGGGGGGCTACAGCCACATCCTGGCTGCTGCCACCTCCAACGGCAAAAACATCCTGCCACGCGTCGCCGCGCAGCTGGACGTCGACCAGATCTCCGAGATCATCTCGGTCGAAAGCGCTGACACCTTCAAGCGTCCGATCTATGCCGGTAACGCCATCGCTACCGTGCAGTCTTCGGCTGCCATCAAAGTGATCACCGTGCGTGCCACCGGTTTCGACCCGGTTGCCGCTGTTGGCGGTTCGGCGGCTGTTGAAGTGGTCGCTGCTGTCCACGACGCGGATACCTCCAGCTTCGTCGGCGAAGAGCTTGCAAAATCTGATCGTCCGGAACTGACCGCTGCCAGGATCGTCGTTTCCGGCGGTCGCGGCATGCAGAACGGCGACAACTTCAAGCACCTGTACGCCCTGGCCGACAAGCTGGGCGCGGCAGTCGGCGCTTCTCGCGCCGCGGTCGACGCAGGTTTCGTACCGAACGACATGCAAGTCGGTCAGACCGGCAAAATCGTTGCGCCACAGCTGTACATCGCGGTCGGTATCTCCGGCGCGATCCAGCACCTGGCCGGCATGAAAGACTCCAAGGTGATCGTTGCGATCAACAAGGACGAAGAAGCACCGATCTTCCAGGTGGCTGATTACGGCCTGGTCGCGGACTTGTTCGAGGCGGTACCGGAACTGCAGCAATCGATCTGAAACGTCAACGCAATAAGGTCGGGCGCTATGTTCATTGCTTCAACATCAGCAACTACAGCTATTTTGTCAGCGGGCCGGTTTCGGCCCTTGAGGAACGCATATGATTCGTGACCCAGAAACCCTGCAACTTTTGCTGGATTCGATCCGCCAGTTTGTTAACGAGGCGTTGATCCCACGCGAAAATGAAGTAGCTGAAACCGACAATATTCCGGCTGACATCATCGTTCAAATGCAGGAAATGGGGCTGTTCGGACTGACCATTCCGGAAGAGTTCGATGGCTTGGGCGTGACCATGGAAGAGGAGGTGAGCATCGCCTTCGAACTGGGTCGCACCTCGCCGGCCTTTCGCTCCTACATCGGCACCAACAACGGCATCGGTTCCAGCGCTCTGGTCATCGATGGCACCGCCGAGCAGAAATCCCACTACCTGCCGAAACTGGCCAGCGGTGAGCTGATCAGCTCGTTCTGCCTGACCGAGCCGGATTCGGGCTCCGATGCCGCCTCGCTGAAAACCACCGCCGTACGCGATGGCGATCACTTCGTGATCAACGGCACCAAGCGCTTCATCACCAACGCCCCGCACGCCGGAATCTTCACGGTGATGGCGCGAACCAATCCCGAGATCAAGGGCGCGGGCGGCATCAGCGCCTTCGTCGTGGAACGCGCCACGCCCGGCATCAGCCTGGGTAAGTGCGACCACAAAATGGGTCAGAAAGGCGCCCACACCAGCGACGTGATCTTCGACAACGTCCGGGTCCCGGTCAGCGCGCTGATCGGCGGCGTGGAAGGGGTCGGCTTCAAGACCGCGATGAAGGTGCTGGACAAGGGGCGTCTGCACATTGCCGCGCTATCGGTAGGTGCCGCCGAGCGTATGTTGGCCGACGCCCTGCAGTACGCCATCGAGCGTAAGCAGTTCGGTAAACCCATCGCCGAATTTCAACTCATCCAGGCCATGCTCTCCGACAGCAAGGCGGAGATATACGCAGCCCGCTGCATGGTGCTGGATGCCGCACGCCAACGTGATGAGGGGCGCAACGTCAGCACCGAAGCTTCCTGCGCCAAGATGTTCGCCACTGAAATGTGCGGCCGCGTCGCAGATCGCTGCGTACAGATTCATGGCGGTGCCGGCTATGTCAGCGAGTACGCCATCGAGCGCTTCTACCGCGATGTGCGCCTGTTCCGTCTGTACGAGGGTACTACCCAGATTCAGCAGGTAATCATCGCGCGGAACATGATCCGCGAGGCGAAATCCTGAGTCGGATCAAGATCTGCCGGCCACGTTGAGAACCTCTCCAGCGCCCACAAATACAACAAGGTATGACTCATGAGTGTTAATGTTTCGGCTGCTGCTGACGCGTCAGTGAAAAACAATGTTTGGATTCTGGTCTTCGCTTTCTGCTTCCTCGGGTTGCTGATCGACGGTGCCGACCTGATGTTGCTGTCCTACAGCCTGACCAGCTTGAAAGCAGAGTTCGGTCTGACTAACGTCCAGGCCGGGAGTCTGGGCAGTTTCACCCTGGCCGGTATGGCCTTGGGCGGCATCTACGGCGGTTGGGCCTGTGACCGTTTCGGCCGGGTCAAGACCGTGGTCTGGACCATCGTCCTGTTCTCGTTCGGCACCGCCGTGCTGGGCATGACCCAGAACTACTGGCAGTTCGCGCTGTTCCGCTTTATCTCCTCGCTGGGTCTGGGCGCGCTCTATGTGGCCTGTAACACCCTGATGGCGGAATACGTGCCGACCAAGTACCGTACCACGGTGCTGGGCACGTTACAGGCTGGCTGGTCGGTGGGCTATATCGTCGCCACCTTGTTGGCGGGCTGGTTGCTGCCGATCTACGGCTGGCGAGTGCTGTTCTACGTGGCGATTGTTCCGGTGGTACTGGCGATCCTGATGCAGCGCCTGGTGCCCGAGCCGGCAGCCTGGGTCAAGGCCAAGGCTGAACAGGCCAAGGAACTGGCTGAAGGCCTGAAGAACCCCAGCGCCACGCCGGTCAAACGCGAAGGCGCCTACAAGATGATCTTTGGCGACCCGCGTGCGCGCAGCATGTTCATCTTCTGGTGTCTGACCGCAGGCTTCCTGCAGTTCGGCTACTACGGCGTGAACAACTGGATGCCGGCTTACCTGCAGACCGAAATGGGCATGGACTTCAAGTCCATGACCGCGTACCTGGTGGGTACCTATACCGCGATGATTCTGGGCAAGGTGCTGGCCGGTGTGGCCGCCGACAAGTTCGGCCGCCGCGTGGTGTACTCCTTCGGCGCCATCGGCACCGCGATGTTCCTGCCGGTCATCGTGCTGTTCCACAGCCCTGAGTCCATCCTCTGGATGCTGGTGGTGTTCGGCTTCCTGTATGGCATTCCGTACGGCGTCAACGCGACCTACATGACCGAGAGCTTCCAGGCCAAGTACCGCGGCACCGCCGTGGGTGGCGCATACAACATTGGCCGCATCGGTGCGGCCATCGCCCCGATTGCCATTGGCTTCCTGGCTACCCAGTACTCCATCGGTGTGGGCTTCCTGGTGATGGGCGCTGCCTACTTCATCTGCGGGGTGATTCCGGCGCTGTTGATCAAGGACAAGCAGTTCGATCCACAGAAGCAATAAATCCCTCGGCGCTCCCGCGTCTGTTACACCAGCCACGCCCCGTTTCCTGGGCGTGGCTGCGCATGGACGTGTGCTTTCGCAATATGTCACTTAGGTAAATCACAATGAAAAAAACAGCACTGGCATATGCCGTCGGCCTCAGCACTCTGAGCGCTGGTCTGGTGACATCAACTGCTACCCGGGCGGAATTCTTCGAGGACAGCAAAGCTTCGTTGCAAATGCGTAACTTCTACATGGGCCGTGACTATCGTCAGGATGACAGCGGCCGCCAGCCAGCCGTCCCCGGCAGTGGCCGCATGAGCGAGTGGGCACAGGGCTTCATCCTGCGTTACGAGTCGGGCTTCACCGAGGGGCCGGTCGGCTTCGGGGTCGATGCCATTGGCACCCTGGGCATCAAACTGGACTCCGGTCGTGGCTCGAGCGGCACCGGCCTTCTGCTGCGTGACGCCGAGACCAAGCGCGCCCAGGACTCCTACGGCGATCTGCACGCCGCCGCGAAAATCCGCTACTCGAAAACCACCCTGCGCCTGGGCAGCTACGACAAGCGCCTGCCGATGCTGCAAGGCAATGACTCGCGCCTGCTGCCCACAGTCTTCCAGGGCACCATGGTCCATTCCCAGGAAATTGCAGGCCTGGATCTGGACGCCGGGCGCATCAGCCGGGTCAACGCCCGTGACTCCCAGGATTACGAAGCGCTCAGCGTCACCAGCGGCAACCGCCGTAACATCAAAGTGTCGGACGGTAATGAGTCCACCGAATTCAACATCGCCCAGAGCGCTTACCGCTGGAACGATCAACTGAGCACCACCCTGGCCCTTGGCGAATTGCAAGGCCTGTATCGCCAGACCATGCTCAATGCCTTACACACCTTGCCGCTGGGCGATAAGCGCAGCCTGGTGACGGATATCCGTTATGCGCGCTCCACCGACGATGGCAACAGTAACGTCGACAATAACGCCTTCGGGATCATGTCGACCTACAAGATAGGCTTCCACGCTGTGGGTCTGGGCTATCAGGCCATGACCGGTGAAACCGGCTTCGCCTACCTGGGTGGCACCGACCCGTTCCTTCTGAACTTTGTGCAGGTCAACGACTTTGCCAACAAGGACGAAAAAAGCTGGCAGGTCCGTTACGACTACAACTTCACCGGGATCGGCCTGCCGGGTCTGACCTTCATGACCCGCTACCTGTCGGGTGACAACGTCGACCTGGGCGCCAGCCGTTCCGAAGGCCGCGAGTGGGAGCGCGACATCGACATCGCCTACTTTGTGCAGGATGGCCCGCTGAAGAACGTCAGTCTGCGCTGGCGCAACGCGGCGACCCGTTCCAACTTTGCCAACAGCACGGACGAGAACCGCCTGATCCTGAGCTACAGCCTGCCGATCTGGTAAGCCTCAGCGGTCAGACGCGCGATCTGTCGTAATGTGATCTCGACTTACGGTGGCCAAAATTCTCAAACCAAGGAAACAACGTAATGAAAAGCTTTGACGCGAAGGTTGTTCTCGTTACGGGCGGATCCAAAGGCATCGGCTTGGCATGTGCTCAACAATTCGTGGCAGAAGGGGCCCGCGTTGTGATCAGCTCGCGCTTGCAGACAAACATTGACAACGCACTTGCCTCATTGCCAGGCGCGATTGGTTTTGCCTCGGATCTTACTGACGATGCCTCGGCTTCTGCACTGGTCCAGCGCGTTGAGCAGGAGGTCGGCCCTATTGACGTGTTGGTCAACTCAGCGGGGGCGGCGAAGCGATTGCCACCTGAAGACCTCACACCAGCGTTCTGGCGCGCGGCGATGGATGCCAAATTCTTCTCTACGATTAATGTCCTTGATCCTGTGGTAAAGCTAATGGCTGCGCGCGGCAAAGGGGTGATCGTCAATATTATCGGTGCCGGTGGCAAGGTTGCGAAGCCAATCCATCTCGCTGGCGGATCAGCCAATGCCGCTCTGATGCTCGCCACAGCTGGTCTTGGAAATGCCTACGCTTCGTCCGGTGTGAGGGTGGTGGGTGTAAACCCGGGATTGACGGAAACAGGCCGCGTCGCGGAAGGAATGGCGGCAGATGCTCGTCACTCAGGCATCACGTTGGATGCGGCGATCCAGCGTAGCGTTCAAAAGATTCCAATGGGGCGAATGGCGAAGCCGGAGGAGATTGCCGACCTGGTACTGTTCCTTGCCTCCAAAAAGGCGAGCTATATCACCGGCACAACCGTCACTATGGATGGGGCGGAACATCCAGTCGTTGTGTAGGTATAGAATCGACCCCCGCATCGGTCTGCCATTGCTTGTGTAGACCGATGGCCCGGCTTTGCAAGGTCACTCAGAATTATCAGAGCGTAGCGGAGCCATTCCCCAAGCCCAACGCTCAGTTGTAGGAACCTTTGCCCGGCATTTTGATGCCATGCAGGTTCACTTTGCGATAGAGGGTGGCACGTGAAATACCCAGCTCCTGTGCTGCCAGTACGGGTTTCCACCGATTGCGCACCAATGTGTCGATCAAGGCCTGACGTTCCGGGCTTCCAGGTACCGTTTCCTGACCCTTTGCCGGGGCACTGATGCCGAGGGTGGCAGGCAGGTCCTCCACACCAATTACGTGGCTTGTACAGACTGCGCACGCGTAGCGCAGTACGTGGTGCAACTGGCGCATGTTGCCTGGCCAGCTGTAGTTCAAGAGCATTTCCAGCGCCGCTTCGCTCAGATCGAGCCGCTCGCCCGAACGCTGACACTCTTCGTCCAGCAGCTTGTTGATCAGCGCGAGCTTGTCTTTGCGCTCACGTAGCGGCGGTATGTCGAAGCGCGCCCCACTCAAACGAAAATACAGGTCTTCACGAAAGCCGCCGGTTTTTATCAGCGTAGAAATATCACGGTGGCTGGCGCAAATGACCTGGATATCGATGGACTGCGGCCGGGCACCTCCCAGCGGCGCCACCTCACCCTCACTCAGGACCGTGAGCAGGCGTGTTTGCAAGGTCAGCGGCATATCCCCGATTTCATCAAGGAACAGCGTGCCACCGTCGGCTTGCTGCAGCAGGCCGCGCATGCCTTTGCTGGATGCGCCGGTGAACGCGCCGGCGGCATAGCCGAACAATTCACTCTCAATGAGATTCTCGGGTATCGCCGCGCAGTTAACCGCGACGAAGGGCTTGTCACGTCGCTTGCTCGCGGCATGCAGTTGCAAGGCGAAGTGTTCTTTGCCCGCTCCGGTCTCGCCATGAATCAGAACAGGCAGCCCGCGGTCCTTGACGCGCACGGCCAGGTCCAGCGCTTGAGCTACCTTCGGATCAAGTGCCGAAACGACACTGCTTGCCGCGGGCACCCCGGTTGGTCTGCGTGGAGCCTTGAGGCGAACATGCAGGCCCATCGAAGGCAGGTAGTGGATGCTGTCATCGCCGGAGGCTGGAAGTCGTGCCGAGGCGAAGGCTTCATGAATACTAGTGGGAATCCCGCTGCAACGCTGCAACAGGAGCCGTCGTGCGGCGGGGTTGAGCGCCTGAATCACGCCATCGCGGTCCTAGGCAAACAGGCATTGTGGCTGGCTGTCGATGTAGCCGGGTAGGGGGTGCGCGCGCAACACCCACAGATCCTGGGTGCTGTACATGAAGTAGGCATTCTCGATTTCAGTGGCACTCTGGATGACCATCTGACGAATCAAGTGCTGGCTGCGCCGATCATCGGGAGAGCGGATCGAAGAGGCATCCAGAACAGCCAGGATCTCGCCGTTCGGCGAAAACACTGGAGCAGCGGAGCAGGTGATGCCGATAAAAGCCGCGCGGAAATGATCGTGCTTGTGCACCGTGACCGGGTGTTTGTTGATCAGGACCGCGCAGACGCCCGTCGTCCCTTCTTCGCTTTCGGACCAACAGGTCCCCACGTCCATGCCGGAGCGGCGGTATTCCCCGCGTATCGTCGACTCGATGCGGTAGTCGACTGTGCAGCCCAACGTATCGGTGAGCATCACGCAGTAGTCGGCGTCACGTACTCGATTGTGCAGGCGCGACATCTCATCACCCGCAAGATGCAGGAAGTCGTCGACGCGCTCACGGTGCTCATGGAGCTGGTGAGCCTCAAGAATCCTTGGTCCCTGCAATGAACCAGGGTCGAGTTTGTGATGCTGTACCGAGCGACGCCAGGAGTCGAGGATGACGTTGGGCACCGGCAGGGTCGGAGCACTTTCGGCAGTGCGTAATACTCGACTCACATGTTCGACGTGAGTCTTTGAGTAGCCAGAGGACATGGTACCTCCGAGGGTTGGATCTAATTTTTGTAGGTCCCATTAAATGCGTGTTGGGCAGCCCCCACAAGCCGAATCGATCAGCAGTCCGGGGGTGAGACATTACATCTCAGCATTCGCAGCCTGGCGTGAGGGACGAGAGCCATTATGTCTTAGCACAACGCCTTGACTCGATACGTGCCTTTAACGTTAAACCGCCCTATTTCAATGCTTTCAGGTCATTTTTCGGATCTTGGCATTCGACTTGCTCTGACTGTCTCAGTGGGCCGCGTCAGACGGCCGCATTCCAACAACAATAATGATTAGAGGCATCACATGAGCGAATCTACCGCTGTCGATTTCTCCCTTAAAGGCAAGGTTGCCCTGGTCACGGGGGCCGGACGAGGTATCGGGCAGGGCATCGCGCTGAGTCTGGCTCGGGCTGGCGCTGACCTGGTACTCGCCGATTATGACTTGAGTATCGCAGAAGAGGCCGCCGCGAAAATTCGCGCGGTGGGTTGGCGCGCAATCGCCCTGCAAGTTGATGTGAGCCAGGCCGACAGCGTTGCAACCATGATCGAACAGGTGAGACATGAGTTCGGTCGCCTCGATGTGGCGGTCAACAACGCGGGCGTCGTCAGCCTCGGCAAGGTCGACGAACTGCCGGTCAGCGAATGGGACCGAATCATGAACATCAACGCTCGCGGTGTATTCCTGTGCTGCCAGGCCGAACTCAAGCTGATGCGTGAGCATCAATTCGGCCGAATCATCAACCTGGCCTCGATCGCCGGCAAAGTCGGATTTCCGGACCTGGCACATTACAGCACATCCAAATTTGCCGTGATCGGTTTCTCCAACGCGAAGAGGGGCTTTGCGGACGGTGGCGCCAGCCAGGAGAAACGGAAGAGCAATCCTGGGAACGGCAGCAGTCAAGCCTCTTGCCCCAAGGGGAAGCGCAAACCGTCGAAGACATGGGCCAACTGGCGGTTTACCTGGCCTGTGCACCGCATGTCACTGGACAGGCGATAGCCGTGGATGCCGACTGCGCACGTATATTCGGCCTCTGACTTCGGCATCGATTCGATGCAGGGCCATGATGGGCTATTCGCGCGTCGGCTCCCAATCGCTTCTACGTGCTTTACGCACCTGGACACTTGAGGGTTTTGCCGACGCCGGTTCGACCGGCTCAGGCGGGCGTATTGGTCAGCTTCGCTTTGCACACCAAGTCAGTTTGAACTGGCGCGAGGGCCCTGGATTATTTCGTCCGAGGTTTTGAAATAGTTACAGCTGATGATGCGTAAGCAAGATAAGCGGCCGCAAGACGTTCCTCCTTACACTGGGCCAGCCTTGGTCCAGGCCCGAGATCGTGCGTCACCTGCTTGGCGCGATGCGCTCTGATCAGGACTATTTATTGCTCGCCGTGGCGGTCCGATTAAACCAATCGGTGAGAACTTCGTGCCCTTGGCTCGGCGCATATATTTACGGTCAGCTTAAACCCGTGACAGGGGCTGCCAAATCAAGGCTACTTCACTACACACTCTCGGAGTGTTGGCCAGTAGTTAGAATGGCCTCGATGCGTTCCCCAAGGAGTCGCCATGCTTCAGTCTTTTCTTTCGCGTAGTCGTGGTGAAGATAGTGCCGGCGAACCTTGGATCCGCCCAGGAGGTGATTCTGACAGCGGTCGATAATTTCTAGAGTAACGCCGAGCATCTGCATCATCGTCGCGCCGGTACGTCGCAAGTCATGAGGGGTCCACTCACCCTTTGTTCCTTTGCTCAGGACCAGCGAGTCGTTATGGTGACGTCCTGCCGGGGGCTTGCTGCGGTTCTTGAAGCGGCACTGGCGGTCACCGATCAGTTTGCTGATTGTCTTAGTGTCGACATGGTTTTTCTCGTCCTTGCCGGGAAAGCAGAAAGGGGTTTGCCCAGTTTCTTCTTTGAGGCGCTTGAACTCTCCCAGGGCAAAGACAGACAGAAACACGTGGTGATCCTGGCGTTTACCTTTGTGCCCCTTGGTAGCTTCAGCGGGGATGAACCAGGTCGCGTTGTCCAAATCGACATGACGCCATTCGGCTTTGAGTAGTTCGCCGATGCGGCACAGGGTGCTAAGGCAGATCCACACGGCACATTGCACGCGCTGATTGACCGGTCGGGTCCCGAAGTATTTATGTCCAGGCGGTAGCGCGAGGTAATCACGCTCTAGGCGAGCAAAGATATCGCGCAGTTCGAGGATCTCGTCAGGGGAAAGTAAGCGATCTCGCTGTTCTTGGTAGTCGTGGTCTAGCAGTTGTGTCACATCTACCAAGTCGGCCGGATTGCCGTCGGCCATCAGGGTGCGCCATGGTTTGCGCTTTTCAGCCCAGCGCAACATTTGCCCGATGTCTTTACTTCGGATCACCACAGCACGGTTAAGTCCGCGGGATTTGATCGATCGTAGAACAACCAACAGGTTTTTTTCGGTTAGATTCCGCAAATGCGTGGTGCCGATGATAGGCAGAACGTCTTTGGCAAAGCTGCGGCGCAGTTCGGCATTGCCATCCAGACGCGATACGCCGTCACGTAGCCACTCCTCGAAAAGGTCAGCTACAGTTTTGTTTTCGGCAGCCTGGCGTTCGGCTTCCGCAATGGTGGCTGCGATAGCAGCTTGAGCTTCTATTTTGGACGCTTTCCGCGCTTCGCTGGGGTCGATACCCTTCGATGCAGTTGAACGTATTTCTTCGCGTTCGGCCCGTATCAAAGCTAGTGATTTCTTGGGCCATGTGCCAAGGCGGTAGTCACGCTTGATTCCGCCCAGCTTGAACTCGTAGCGGAATTGCACCGTCACCCCGCGTACACCTGCTCGAACTTTGGCCACGATTCCACCATCCTCACGCATTTTCTTGCCGTCATCCGCAGCGGACAGTGATTCCAGCTGCTTGATAGTAAGCTTTGCCACTTCCGACTCCTTGTATCCCTTAGGCTTTCAGAATTTTGCCCCCACTTTTGCCCCACCGAATTGCCTGGCTATTGGTGAGCGCTGGTGGACGGCTGTGGATACTAAAGTAGCCTAAAGGTCACGGTTTTTGTAGGGTTTAGGAGTCTTTTGAAGTTTATGATCCTCCATGAAGATCCATTGAAAAAGTGCATGGGGTGCTAGGGGTCGAGTGTTCGAATCACTCCGTCCCGACCATATAATTCAAGGGGTTGCGAGATTTTATCTCGCGACCCTTTTTTGTTTTCAGGTGTTTTTACCCCCACAAAACGCCCGGCTCTTGATGGACATTTCGATGTGATACCACTATCGGAGTTTGCCCAGTGGACTTCGATCCTTTTTCGATATTGAGCTGTGTCGGTCGTAGTATGTGACGTTCGATGATGGGCTGAGAAATCAGTGACGACCAAAGGCACATTACGTTTGTCGCTATAAGAGATATCATCCCGCCATCAGCTCAAGAGGGGCTCCCTGGCCGCTCAGTTTCTGCACTCCCTTGAGCATAACGACAAGGATTGTTGCGCATGGACGATATCGTTCAGCCCCTCACACCCCAAGAAGAAGCCCCGCCTAAGGAAGTAAAGGTCCTTGCCACCTTGGTAGCAAAGCTAAATCTTGCAGATTTCCAGAACGCTATCCCTGTGATTCGCGAGCTTCGTATCTCGAACGAAACGAATAATCGTTTCGTCAATGCCACTCTTACGCTTAGCTCGGCCCCCGAGGTATTTAAGTCCAAGATCTGGCGGATCGACGAGATCGCTGCGGATAGCTTCCGGGTCATACCTGGGCTTGATCTTGTCTTGGACGGCCCGTTGTTGAGTCGCCTGACAGAGTCAGAAATGTCGACCTTTACGTTTGTCCTCGAAGCCGATGACAAGGAGGCGGAGAGCGGTCGCAAGGAAGTTGCTCGGCTTGAACAGGTCGTAGACCTTTTGCCCAGAAACCAGTGGGGCGGATTGCGGCATATACCAGATATGACTGCGGCTTTTGTTCAGCCGAATGATGCAGCAGTTGAGCGGTTGCTCAAACAGGCGGCCGAGTTGCTTCGTCTTAGCGATAAGCCGTCGGCACTTGATGGATATGAGGGTGGCCCCAAAAGAGCTTGGCAGTTGGCGTCGGCAGTGTGGGGCGCGGTGGCGCGCATGAAGCTCGACTATGCGTTGCCGCCGGCTAGCTTTGAACAATCAGGACAGAAGATTCGTAGCCCCAGTCAGATTGCTGACTCCGGGTTGGCTACTTGTCTCGATCTGACTCTGCTTTTCTGCGCAGCATTGGAGCAGATCGGTCTTAACCCTGTGATCGTATTCACCCATGGTCATGCCTTTGCTGGTTTGTGGCTTAAGCCAGAAGAGTTTACGACTGCCGTGGTGGATGATGTCACTGCAGTACGTAAGCGGGTGAAGCTTCAGGAGCTCGTGCTGTTTGAGGCCACTCTCATTACCCACGCCTCGATACCGTCATTCTCTTATGCGGTAGAGATGGGCACGAAACAGGTAGCCGAAGACGCCGAAAGTGTTTTCGAGATGCTGCTAGATATCCGTCGCGCCCGTTTGCAACGTATAAAACCGCTCGCCAGCTCAGAGGCTCAGATTACACGCGTCGCCGTTGCTGAGTCTGATGAAGCCCCATCGATTCTTGTGGAGGACGGGATCGGCATCTCCGATGACAATATTAAGGCACAGGTTGAGGATCTGTCTAAGCTCGACCCAGCAGATCGCCTCGGCCGATGGCAGCGAAAGCTTCTGGATCTGTCGCTTCGAAATAACTTGCTCAATTTCAAAATGGGTAAGCGAGCGCTGAAGCTTGAATCTCCTGATCCTGGTGCTCTCGAGGACATACTTGCAAGTGGACAGTCTCTAAAGCTGCTTACCAGGCCTGACCTAATGGATGGCGCAGATCCGCGTGAGCGCGCACTCTATGAGCAGCGTGAGCGAGAAGATGTTCGCCGCCGTCATGCTGAAGATGCTCTCAAACGTAGGGACGTATTCGTTGCGCTGACGTCCGCCGAAATGGATGTCCGGTTAACCGAGTTATATCGAAGCGCTCGTACTGCTTTGCAGGAAGGTGGCTCCAACACGCTTTTCCTGGCCATCGGTTTTCTAAGCTGGACGCGTGAGGATAGGGCCGGGCAGAAGTACAAAGCGCCACTGGTCTTGGTTCCTGTCACTTTGGAGCGTAAGAGTGCGCGTTCTGGATTCACCATGGTGCTGCACGATGATGAGCCTCGTTTTAACCCGACTCTGATCGAGATGCTGCGTCAAGACTTTGAACTGGGCTTGGGTTCACTGGAGCAGGAGCTGCCTCGGGACGACTCCGGTCTGGATATCGCGGCCATTTGGAACAAAGTTGGCCATGCTATCAAGGATATCCCTGGCTGGGAGCTGAACGAGGACGTTGTGCTCTCGATGTTCTCGTTTGCCAAGTATCTTATGTGGAAGGATCTTGCCGAGAATGCAGAGCACCTTAGACAGAGCCCTGTAGTCCAGCACCTTCTGGATACGCCACGTGATTCGTTCATCTCCGATACCCCGTTTCCGGAGGCGGAGTCACTGGACCGTGATTATGGTCCGACTGATGTGTTCTGCCCATTGCCATCTGATTCATCTCAGCTTGCTGCTGTGATGGCAGCAGCAAAGGGAAAAGATTTCGTTCTCATAGGTCCACCGGGTACGGGTAAAAGCCAAACGATTTCCAACATGATCGCCCAGTCCATCGCTCAAGGGCGCCGGGTACTGTTCGTATCTGAGAAAATTGCTGCCCTGGATGTCGTGTACCGCCGCTTGCGTGAAATCGGTCTGGGTGAGTTTTGCCTTGAACTTCACTCCAGTAAGGCTCGAAAAACGGATGTCCTTGCTCAGTTGCAGTCGGCTTGGGAAGCGAAAGGGGAGGTAGATGCTTCCGCTTGGGAGGTGGAAGCGCAGCGGCTGGCTTCCCTGCGTGACAGCCTTAATATTTATGTCGAGCGTCTGCATCGTCGGCACCGCAATGGCTATACGATTTACGATGCTATCGGGGCTGTGACATCGGGTGTTGATGAGGCAGTTGCTGCGCTTTCTTGGTCATCCCCGGACACTCATGATCAGAAGGCCATGCTTGCGCTTCGAGAGCTGGGCGACCGCCTTGAAGTGAACGCTCAGGCTGTGGGTTACAGTCAGCTGGCAGGCAACGCTTTGTCCGGGGTCGGCCAAGCAGAGTGGTCGCCTCATTGGCAGCAACAATTCGTGCAGGCGGCTCGTGACGTGCTTCCTGCTGTGCTTGAAGTCCATCGAGCTGCCGATCGCTTCGTTGAGCTGTCAGGGCTTCCTGTTACGGAGTACACCCCAACAGCGCTTGAGGGGTTGTCGATTCTTTCTCGAGTACTTCCCGCTGCCGCTGGGCATGATTGGCGGTTCGCACTGCGCCCCGATGCTCGCTCGATTTCTAAACGCCTGAGTGACGGCTGCACTTGGGTAGACGAACACCGGAACATTAACTCCAGACTCTCATCCTTCTGGTCCTCTCGTATTACTGCTGAAGCTAAACAAGGCATTGATCTGCTGCAGCAACGCCGCGCTACATTCGTTGATCTAGGCTCGGCCTGGCCAGTAAATGTCACTGACGTTCTCGGGCAAGCTGTCACATTGCTGCGTCAGATAGACGACCTCAAGCACCAGCTAACGGCGTCCTACGGGGATGCGATTGAAGTACTTGATACCGAACTCCTACTGCGCGAATGGAAAGAAGCGGAGGAGTCTTTCTGGCCTAAGTCCTGGTTCGGAAAACGCCGCATTGCTGGGCTATTGGCGCCGACGCAGACATCAACAGGTGAAATCGACAATGGCAAGGATCTCGCTACTTGGGAAGAGATTCGGTCGGTGCGTCGAGCAATCGATGAGCTGGAGCCAGGTCATGAGTGTGTTGCTGTTTGGCAAGGTGCCAAATCCGAAGCAATGCATCTCGCGACAGCGATCAAGCTGCAGGAGGCTATGCGGCTTCAGAAAAGTAATTCTGCTTGGATCGATGACGGCTTGCAGTTGGTTGAGCAGGGCCAGCTAGGTGATGAGCTGAAGGAGGAACTCCGCCGGCTGCGTGCGCTGACTCGTCTCGATGCTGGGTTAGATGAGCTGGTTGATCTCAGCTTAGCAACTAGCTCTCTCTGGAGCGGTTTGGCCACTGATATTGACGTGCTGACTGCAGCGCTACGTTTCCAGGCTGAACGACGTGACATTGAAGAACGTGGTCGGCTTGTCGACGATCATCCTCATGTGGAGGAAGGGCGTTGTGGCTCGTCGTTCAAAGCTGATTTTGAGCTGCTCAAGAAAAGAGCAGCAGTTGAACGAGAGTTGGTGGATCTGGCTGATCTGCGAGAAATCGTTCCTGTCTGGAATGACTTAAAAACGAAGGTTGACGTCGCACTTATGGCGGTAGCCTTCCAAGGGGAGATGGCTACCGCGGTAGCGAAGCTAGCACTCAATCCTGAGCAGGTCGCGGCCTACAAAGCGCCGCTTCAAACTTTGCTGGGTGATGGTAACGCATTACTTGAGCCGGAGGCTGCTATAGCCATTGCCGGCGCTACCCTTCGTGAAAAGCTCGAGCTGCTCCAGGAGCGAGCAACGCACCTGACTGCCGTCGGTCATTTCACCGAAATGGGCGTCATCGAAACTGCCAACCTGGCACTAAGTGATATCAAGAAAAACTGCGAAACTGTCGTTTCGTCTGAATCGCGCCTGAAGGCATGGTGCGCTTGGCGGAAGGTTCGCGATGAGGCCTACGCTGTCGGCCTGGCTCCGATTGTTCAATCTATGGAAACAGGAGCCATCAGCTCTGGAAAAGTCCGTCGTGTATTGGAAGTAAATTATGCCCGCTGGTGGCTGAACACGACGGTCGACAACGAAGAGGTGATCCGGACGTTCGTCAGCGTGGAGCATGAACAGCGCATTCGTGATTTCCGGGCTTTGGATGACAAGTTCACCGAGTTGACCAAGGACTGGCTCCGGGCTCGGCTATGTTCCGACCCTACCAAGCCAAGACAGTGTGAGTCGCTCTTCAGAGTGGGGAGTCCTGCGAAAGCCAGATGAGGATGTCCTGGCTTTTGCTCGTCCCCTTGAATATTTGATTTATAAAGAATCCGACCCTCGTCAGGCGGTAGGGTTGGTCGATCCAGATCAGTTCTTTGAGGCGAGTTACACGGAAACGTTGGAGCAGATGATTGCTCATGTCGTGGCGGAAGAGGGGCCGGTTCTGGACACGGCGCTTGCAAAGCGCATTGCCCGTGCTCATGGCTGGGTACGAACCGGCTCACGGATACGTGATCGGGTTGACCAAATTGCCCGGGCGCGATTCCGCTCACATGAAGAGGAGCAGACAGGAGTCTTTTTCTGGCCGACTCATATCGAGTCGGATGCCAGTGTAGTCTTTCGTAAGCCCGGCGATGAAGACACCACGAGAGGGCTATCTGAAATCTGCCTGCCAGAACTATGTGCTTTGGTTGACGAGATGGTGCAGCGGGGGCACGAAGGGGAGGCCCTAATATATGCGGTTGCGAAGGAAGCTGGTGTAAGCAAGCTTGCTCATGCGGGACGCCAGCGGATTGAGAGGGCCGTACGTCAAATGGCGGAGTAAGCAAGAAACAAGGGGGCCGTGAAGGTCCTCTGTAAGCGTCTAGGCAAAACACCTGGGCGAGGCCTTCGCGTCATTCGGTTTCGATGATGGCTTGCTTCCTCTATGCTTCCCGACTTGCCTAAGGATTAGTTGAAACAGGAAAAGGTGTGACGGCATGAGAGCAGATAAATCTTGTCCTGTGGTTCTGCGAGTCCGTGAAACGCTGGAGATCTTGGCATTTGAGCATCCATTGGCAGGGCTACAACTGGTCAAGGGCAGTGTGGAACCAGATGAGTCAACCGACTTGGCTGCCGTACGAGAGCTGATAGAAGAGGCAGGGATTCAATCCGCAGTAGGGCGAAATTTGGGTGAGTGGCGTGCCATTGAAACAGGTCACACGTGGGTATTTCATGAGTGTCATGTTGCCCAAGACCTTCCCGATACTTGGGTGCATTTTGCAGAAGATGATGGAGGCCATGAGTTCAGATTTTTTTGGCATCCACTAATGAGTGAGCCTTCTGAAAGATGGCATCAGGTTTTCAAGGATGCTTTAAGCTTTCTCAGGACTACCCTTGTTGAAGTCTAAGTGTGTATTCAGCTCTTCTTGAGTCAGTCAGGCCGGCGCCCACCTATGAGGTAGCAGTTGACCGATTTCACTCGCCCGCTGTGTCGGCAGCCGTGTCAGCACATCTTTCAGATAAACATACGGATCATGTCCGTTCATGCGTGCCGACTGGATCAGACTCATGGTCGCTGCCGCCCGTTTGCCACTGCGAAGCGACCCGGCAAACAACCAGTTTGAGCGCGCAAGGGCCCATGGTCTGATCTGGTTCTCCACTGGGTTGTTGTCGATGGGCACGGCCCCGTCTTCTAGGTAGCGCGTCAGCGCTACCCAGCGTTTAAGGCTGTAATCGAGGGCTTTGGCCGTTGCTGAGCCATTGGGCACAAGAGCGCGCTGGGTCGACATCCAGTCATGCAACGTTTTGATGATTGGAGCTGCCTTGTCCTGGCGTATTCGCCAGCGATCCTCATCGCTCATGTTTCGAGCTTGACGTTCGACTTCGTACAAGCCGCCAATCGACTACAGCGCTTGTTCAGCCAGTTGGCTTTTGTTCGCCACGTGCAGATCGAAGAACTTGCGGCGGGCGTGGGCCATGCAGCCAATTTCGGTGATGTCTTTCTCGAAACCGGCTTTGTAGCCAGCGAAATCGTCGCAGACTAGCTTGCCGCTCCACTGCGCAAGGAAGTTGCGCGCATGCTCGCCTGCACGGCTGGGACTGAAGTCATAAACCACAGCTTTGAGTACCGAAAACGGCGTGGTGCAGTAGGTCCAGACGTAAGCGCGGTGAGTTTTCTTCTCGCCTGGCGCAAGCATCTGAACCGGAGTCTCATCGGCGTGGATCACTCCCTGGGCCAACACTTGTTCACGCAGCGCATCGACCAGAGGCTGGAGTTGCACACCGGTCTGTCCGATCCATTGCGCCAGTGTTGAGCGGGCAATCGCCAGCCCGGCCCGACCAAAAATCTTCTCTTGCCGATACAGCGGTAAATGGTCGGCAAACTTCGCCACCATCACATGGGCCAACAGGCCTGCGGTCGGGATGCCCTTGTCGATCACTTGGGCCGGTACAGGCGCCTGGATTAGTGCTTCGCACTGGCGGCAGGCCCATTTTCCACGCACATGCTGTTCGACGGTGAACACGCCGGGTGTGTGATCGAGCTTCTCGCTGACGTCTTCGCCAATGCGCTGAAGTTGGCAGCCGCAGACGCACTGGGTGTTTTCTGGCTCGTGACGGATCACTGTACGTGGGAACTGCGGTGGCAGCGACGCACGCTTGGGTTTCTGACGTAGCTCGTCCGGTGCAGGTGGCGGATTGACCGCCTTCAACTCGGCCTCGATGGCCGCGATATCAGTGTCGAGCAGGTCGTCGAGCAAGCTTCCTTGGTCAGGGCTAAGCTGTTCGCTGCGCTTGGCGAACTTGTGTCGCTTGAGGATGGCGATCTCATGAGCGAGTTGCTCGTTGACCGTTTCAAGGCGGTGGATTTTCTGGCCCATCGAGTCGACTTGGTGCAGCAACTGCAAGGCCTGTTCGGCCAAGGCACGTAGCTGTTTCGGTGTCATTTGATCGAGATTGGGCGAGGAAGTCATGCCGCTGATTGTGCCAGAGCCGAAAGTCAGCAGCGATAAACCGATGGGCTAATGGCCGGCGTTACAACACTGTGATCAAGCCGCCAGCACCGACCCGTTGCCATGGCAAGCCCAGTACCAAAGCCTGAAGTTGCTCGTTATCGAGTTCGACCTCCGAGCCCTGCTGGCTGGTAGCCCGGCCCCGCGCCGTAATGCCGTTCAGTTAAGCGTATCGCCCTCTGTAGGAGCGAGCTTGCTCCTACAAAAAGCCTTAACTGACCGGCATCACGGCCCAGCTCCGGGCTATTTGTTTCGCCTCAAGGTTGCGTGGTTTAAGGCCGAGTAAAGTGTTAGTTTTTGGAAAACGAATTTCGAGCCACCAATGACCCCTGAAGAAATAGAGCTGGAAGAGGCTGCTTTTCAGTTTGCCATCGCGCACCGCCGGTCTCTGGCAAAGCAGATTGTCGACACCGAGGTTTTTATTCCAGAGCGCGCTCCGCTTACTGTCTTTATGGCAGGCTCCCCTGGTGCTGGAAAAACAGAGATTTCCATGGCAATGGTGGAGGCTTTGGAGAAAGGGCATCCGGAAGGCGAGGGGCGTCGAGTTCTCCGAATTGATCCGGATGATTTTCGAGAGCTCATCCCAGGTTATTCCGGTGGGAACTCTTACCTTTTCCAGCGAGCTGTTACCAAGATCCTCGAAAAGGTCTTGGATCGAGCCTTTGAGAAGCGTGTTTCGTTCATCCTTGACGGAACAATGTCGAATCTAGGTGTCGCGAAGCGGAATATTGATAGGGTTTTGAAGGGGAGTAGGACTGCGCAGATAATGTACGTCTATCAGCGGCCAGAACTCGCTTGGGAGTTCGTGAAAGCACGAGAAATAGCCGAGGGACGAAACATACCTATGGAGAAATTCGCTCAGCAATTCTTGGCAGTGCGTCGGAATATTGTTGAGTTAAGACAATCCTATGGACAGAATCTGCACATAGATTTGCTTGTAAAAAACACAGATTGCTCCGAAGAGTTCTATGAGGAAGGGGTGACAGTGGAGCAGATTGACGCCCTAATTCCAGAGACCTATGATTACCAGCAGCTCATTGAGCTACTGACTGAGGCAGATCATCATGCGTAAAACTAATACCGAAGAATCCAGCCTATTGGCGGATTTCTTCAGTAACGCCTCCTATGAAACCAAGCGTGAGGTTTTCCGGGAGGTACTTCACAAGGCAAGCGCTTCCCAGCGTGAGGTGGTTGCACGCGCGGCAAAAATCAAAGGCTCACTCTCCGCTGGTGACTCTGTCAGAAATAAAACGTCTGACGCCTAGTTTTGAGTAACCAGTAAAAGCCCGGCTTGTCTGCTGAGCTTTTTCGTTTTGCGCATCCGTTGGCGCAAAGTTGAAAAATGAGGTGAGAATTGAAACGCAGCCTGTTTGCCGAGCTGGTGCAAGGTGTGGAGGATATGAGCGAGCACCGCAAGGGAAATATTACTCTTCGTCAGTACGAAATGAGCAAAAGTGCTTGTCAGGCGGGTCAGGATGACGCGGGGTACGCTGAAGAGCTTGTAGTAGTCGAAGTCCAACCCAAATTCCCAGGCTGCGCTGCTGATTAAGTGGTCAGCGCGTCCCTGAAACCTTGAAGCCCGGCCATGCGCCGGGCTTTTTGCATCTGGCTCAAGGCTTTTCAGCGTTGGCCTTTTCAAGCTGGGCAGCTATGCCCTCAAGCAGCACCAAGTCTGACTCCTTAAGTCTTCCTGATGGGTGTACTCACCCTCGATCAATACCGGCCCGTACCATTCGGGTTGACCAGCACGCCAAGCGTGAGCTCTATTTTCTTCTCAAGGTTGAGCGCCGCCTTCTTACCCAATGAGCGGTGCCCACTTGGAAAGGCAAGATAGAATCCCCCGCATCAAAAACAAAGGAGGGTCGCGGATGTTCAGTCACATCACTGTTGGAACAAATAATCTTGATCAGGCTGCCGCTTTTTACGACGCCGTACTGATCCCCCTGGGGCTGTGTCGCCGTACCGTAACTCCTGATGGTGGACCGACGTCGGCATGCTGGGTCAAGCCAGATAGCGCTCTTCCTCGGTTTTATGTGTACAGCCCTTATGATCGCAACGAAGCCAGGGCAGGGAATGGCAGCATGGTCGCTTTCTCAGCTCCCTCTCCAGATGCGGTAGACGTTGCCTATGCCGCCGGGCTTCATGCGGGCGGATCGGATGAGGGAATGCCCGGCTTACGTCCGCAGTATGGTGAAGGTTACTACGGCGCATACTTGCGTGATCCAGATGGCAATAAGGTACATGTCGTTCATCGTGGAGATTTGTAAGTTCGGCACATTCTGGCTTGTACGGGGTGTTTGCGGCAGTGCCGTTCTGGCTGCCGCCTTACCTGGGGCTTCATGATCGCGTCTTCTTGGAACGGCTGACCGGGCGCGCCAACCCAAGGTTTTCACGCAGTGTAGTGCCGGTATATTCGCGACGAAACAAGCCACGCCGCTGTAACTCAGGAACGACCAAGCCGGCAAAATCCTCCAGCCCACCCGGCAAGTGCGGTACCAATATATTGAAGCCATCCGCCGCACCTTCTTCAAACCATCGCTGCAGTTCATCAGCGATCTGCATCGGTGTGCCGATCACACTGTAATGACCGCGTCCACCGGCAATGCGTCGGCCCAGTTGCGCCAGCGTCAGTCGTTCGCGTTGGGCCAGTTCGCTCAGCAGTTGCTGACGGCTGCGCTGTCCGCTGTCGGTCAAGGGTAGATCGGGCAGCGGCCCGTCCAGCGGGTAGCCGGACAGGTCGAAATTACCCAGCATGCGCCCCAGCAACGCCACTCCCACCTCGGGTTCGACCAACGCCTGGAACGCTTCGAATTTGGCCTGGGCCAAGGCTTCGGTTTGCCCCACCACCACAAACACGCCCGGCATGATTTTCAGCGAATCGGCTTCGCGCCCGTATTGGCCCAGGCGAGCTTTGAGGTCACTGTAGAAGGCCTGCGCGTCGGCCAATGAGGTCTGCGCGGTAAACACCACTTCGGCGGTCTGCGCGGCCAGTTCACGGCCGGTTTCCGAGGAGCCGGCCTGCACGATCACCGGCTGGCCCTGGGGCGAGCGCGCCACGTTCAGGGGGCCTTTGACCTGGAAGTGTTCGCCCACATGGTCCAGTACATGGCGTTTACTTGGCTCGTAATAGCGCCCGCTGGCCTTGTCGCGTACGAAGGCGTCGTCGTCCCAGCTGTCCCACAGCCCCGTCACTACCTGATGAAATTCCCGTGCGCGGCTGTAGCGTTCGGCATGCCCCAGGTGTTCGTCGCGACCGAAATTCAGCGCCTCGGCCGCGTTGTCCGAGGTCACCAGGTTCCAGCCTGCGCGGCCGCCGGAGAGGTGATCCAGGGAGGCGAATTTGCGCGCCACGTGGTACGGCTCGTTATAGCTGGTGGTGGCGGTGGCGATCAGGCCGATATGCTCGGTCACGGCACTGAGGGCCGAGAGCAGGGTGAGCGGCTCGAAATGATCTGAGCGCGCCATGTGGCTGGCGACCTCACCGGTGGCGGCGGCAATGCTGTCGGCCACGAACAGGGCGTCGAACTTCGCCGCTTCCGCCATCTGTGCCAAATGCTTGTAGTGGGCGAAGTCCAGGCCAGCGTTCGCCGGTACGTCGGGGTGGCGCCAGGCGGCCACGTGGTGCCCGGTAGCCATTAGGAAGGCGCCGAGTTTGAGTTGACGGCTCATGCTAGAAATCCTTGCGCAGTTGCACGCCGAAGTAACGCTCATCGTCACGAGGCACGGCGCGGTAGATGTAATTGCCGCCGCTGGCCAGCAGGGGGGAGTAGGATTTGTCGGCGAGGTTCTTCGCCAATAGCGCCACGCGCCAGCCGTTGGTGTAGTCAGCCAGGGCCACGCTGGCGTTCCAGATGCCGTAGGCGCCTTGTTTGGTGTCCAGGTTCTGGCTGATGTCGTACTGCACTTCGCTCTGCCAGCTGTAGTCAGTGCCCAGTTCGATATCCAGGCCGTTATCCAAGGGGATGCTGTAGTCGGCGCGCACGTAGCTTTTCCAGTCCGGGCTGAAGGGCAGTGGCTTGCCATTGACGTTGCAGGTCGCCGCCGCGCCCGGCGGGCACGCGAACTGATCGATGCGCGCCCGGGTGTAGGCCAGGGCACCGGAAAGCTTGAGTTGCTGGGTGGCTTGCAGGGCGTAATCGAGCTCGACGCCTTCGGTGCTGACGGTGCCGGCGTTAATCAGGCGCGTCACGACTTGGCCGGCGACGGTGTCGAAAAAGTTGGCCTGGTAGTTGTCGTAGTCACTGTGGAACACCGCCAGGTTGGTGGTCAGGCGGTTGTTCCAGGCCGTGGCCTTGATTCCGGCTTCCCAGGTATTGGAGGTCTCTGGCTTGAGCGCGTCGGTGTCGCGCGGCTGCATGTTGAAGAACACGTTATAGGCCGGGCCTTTGTAGCCACGCGAGTAGGTGAGGTAGCTGGTCACGGTGTCGCTGATGTCGTACTGCACACCCAGGCGACCGGACCAACCATCCTCGTCTACCGAACCAGAACTCGACGTCGCCGGTTGAATGCCGCTGACGGTAGTGGCAGAGCTGGACACGCGGCGATGGTCGTACTTCAAGTCGTCATGGGTGTAACGCAACCCGGCGATGCCGCGAAAGCGCGAGGTGAAGTTGAGCGTGGTCTCGCCGAACGCCGCGTAGCTGTCGCTGGTGGTGCTGTAGTCGGCAATGCCTCGATCGACCCGCGTCGTGGTGGTGAGGGTGCGCTGATAGGTTTCTTCATCCTTGCCATGCATGTAGAACAGGCCGCCGACGTACTCCAGAAACTCACCTTTGGGCGATGCCAGGCGCAGCTCCTGGGAGTACTGGTCGAACGCCAGGTCGCCTTTGTCGGCGGTACCGGGGAACGCCGCGGTGACCGTGCCCAGGCGGTCGCCATCCTGATATTGAGTGTTGTCCCAGCCACGCCAGGCGGTGATCGAGGTCAACGTATAGTCGCCCAGGTTCCAGTCCAACTGCGCCGACAAACCCTTGTTGGTATCTTCCACATGGCTGCGGGTATCGGTGTTGATATCGCGGTTGTCACTTGAGGCGCGCACCGGCCTCAAGGCATTGCTGAACGCCGGGCTCAGGGATTTGCTGACCACGCCATTGGGCGCGTCATCGTGGGATTGCATGTAGTCGGCGATCAGGGTCAGTGTCACGTCATCGTTGGGTGTGAATTCCAGCTTGCCGCGAATGCCCTTGTGGTTGTAGCCGTTGACCTCTTGACCGTTGTGGCGGTTGTCGACGTTACCGTCGTAGCTGCCGAACAAGGTGCTGACCGAACCCTTGAGCACCTCCGGCACCAGGCTGCCGCCGATGCCGAAGCGCGTGCGGCTTTCATTACCGCTGTAGAACGACTGGTCGATAAAGCCGTGGGTCTGGGCGGTCGGCGCCTTACTGGTGATATTCAGCACACCGGCCGACGCGTTCTTGCCAAACAGCGTGCCTTGCGGGCCACGCAGCACTTCGATGCGCTCCAAATCCAACAGGTCGAGTGTGGCCTGGCCGGGGCGTGCATAGACCACGCCATCGATCACCGTAGCCACCGTTGGCTCAACGCCCGGCGAGGTTGAAATGGTGCCCACGCCGCGCACGAACAATGAGGTGTCCTTGTTCGAAGCGCCGGTGCGAAAGTTCAGCGATGGCACCTGCTGCGCGATGCTCGCCACCCCGTTGCGATTGTCACGCTCCAGTTGCTCGCCATCGAGCACCGAGACGGCCACCGGGACTTTTTGCAGCGATTCTTTGCGGCGGGTGGCGGTGACTGTCACGGATTGAAGCGTGGGTTCCTGTTCGTCAGCCGCAACAGCGCCGCAGACGGGCAGGGCGCAGAGGCCAGCCAGAAGCAACAATTGGGTGTGCCGTGGAAAGTTATGCATGCTGTGCCCGCTCGAAAAAATACCCTGGTCCGCTGCGGTTCTGCGACCGTCAGCGCCTATGAAAATGTCTTGGGCATTCGCTCGAGCGAGTAGCAGACAGTGCGCTTTGTTAGCGCTAACATCTGGATTATTGAAGGCGACCGTTTAGAGCGTCAAATACTAAAAAATTAGTTTTATATTCCTTTTTGAGGATTGTGCCGTGGACGAACACAAACCGCGCAAGCGCCGGGGCGCCGGCCGCGTCACCCTCAACACCGTGGCGCGCCAGGCCGGGGTGTCGGCCATTACCGTGTCGCGTTACTTCAACCAACCTGAACAGGTTTCGCCCGAGCGCCGTGAACGTATCGCCGAGGTAGTTGCGCAGTTGGGGTATGTGCCGAATCTGGTGGCCGGTGGATTGGCCTCCGCGCGAGGCAAAATCGTTGCGATGGTGATTCCGAATATCTCGGGGCCGATTTTTGCCAATACGCTGCAGGGCTTCAGCGACACCCTCAGTCGTCACGGCTACCAGCTGTTGCTGGCCTCCAGCTATTTCAGCGTCGAGCAGGAAGAAAGCGCGGTGCGTGCCTTTCTCGGTTGGTCGCCGGCAGCGCTGGTGCTGACCAGCCGCTTTCACAGCCCTGGCACCGAGAAGATGATCGCCGAGGCAGATATACCGATCGTCGAAACCTGGGACTACGTGCCGGAACGCGCGCCGTTGCAAGTGGGTTTTTCCCATTATGAAGTGGGCGTCAGCGCCGCGCGCTACTTGCACGGCAAGGGCTATCGGCGCATCGCCTTCGTACAGAACAGCGCAGTAGGCGACTTCAGCGCGTTGGAGCGCCGCGATGGGTTTACCGCGACCCTCGCCGAGCTGGGTGTGCAGCCCTGGGTCTTTGTGCCGGACGCCGACCGCGCCCCCTTCGACGCCGGCAAGCAGGCCATGGAAGCGCTGATGGGGCAGGCGATCACGCCCGACGCGATTTTCTTCGCCAATGACAACCTCGCCGCCGGCGGTTTGCTGGCCGCTCAACGCGCGGGGCTGAGCATCCCCCAGGACTGCGCCATATTGGGATTTGGCGACTACCCGTTTGCCCCCATGTTGCTGCCCAGCCTCAGCACCCTCCAGCCACCCGCGTTGGAGATCGGGGTACTCGCTGCCACACGCGTTCTGCAAAGTCTGGGTGTATTAGCCACCGATGAGGAAGTTAAGCGCTTGAATCTTTTGCACTGTCAGTTAATTGAAAGAGAGAGCACCTGAACAGCCCTTCGTTATGGCTAAGTGCAACTAGTGGCTATTGGCTGCTAACGCTCTAAATCAGTGCATTTGGCAATGTTTTGTATTTAATTACCCCCTCATCCGGAACTAGGGCTATAACTTCCAGTCGATACACCCGGCTAACGCCTGCCTGGGCTATGGCGAACTAATGGCATTGTTCGGTAGTTCTAAATAGCCATACTTTTCGCAACGTTAGATGTTCCTCAATGATGTCGTCAGCGCCCATCGATGCTTGCAAAATGCAGATCCCGCACACCGACCAAGTGTGCGCGTGGTTGATGCAGCACGCCGGGCTCAAAACCGCTGATCTGGAACGCGCCCAGCGTTTATCCACTGAGCCTGGCGACCTGCTCGGTTTACTCACGCGCCTGGGCTTGGTGTCCGAAGTCGAGTTGGCTCGCGCCTGGGCCGATTTGCTGGACGCCCCCTTGCTGTTGGCCGACGCCGCGCCGCCGTTGCTTGACCCGCTTCCCGTGCTCACCGAGCGCTTCATGCGTCACTACCAGGTTGTGCCCATGGGGTGGCATCAGGGCGGGTTGCGCGTAATGGCCGCCAACCCCGCGCAGTTATATCCGTTCCAGACCCTGGCGTATGCCTGTGAGGTGCCGGTGTGGCTGGCCATCGGTTCGCGGACTGAAGTCGACACACTGATCGAGCGCTATTACGGCCAGGGCCGTTCCGCCATGGGCAGCCTGATCGAAAACCTCGATGAGCAGGGGGGCGCCCTCGAAGATATCGAACACCTCAAGGACATGGCTTCCGAAGCACCGGTGATTCGCCTAGTCAACCTGATCCTGCAGCGCGCGGTGGAACAGCGCGCTTCGGATATCCATATCGAACCCTTCGAAAACCAACTCAAGGTGCGCTACCGCATCGACGGTGTGCTGCACGACGCTGAAGCGCCGCCTGCCAGTTCGTCGGCGGCGGTGATCTCGCGGGTGAAGATCATGGCGCGCCTGGACATTGCCGAACGACGCCTGCCCCAGGACGGGCGCATCATGCTGCGCATTCAGGGCAAGGCGCTGGATTTGCGGGTGTCCACGGTGCCCACCAGCTTTGGCGAGTCGGTGGTGATGCGCCTGTTGGACCGGCAAACCGTGCAGTTCGACTTCCCCAGCCTGGGCTTTGATGGCCCACGCCTGGCGGCCTTTCTGGACCTGTTGGCGCGGCCCCACGGCATCCTGTTGGTCACCGGGCCTACGGGCTCGGGCAAAACCACCACGCTCTATACCGCGTTGTCGCAGCTCAACACCGCCGAGCGCAAGATCATCACCGTGGAAGACCCGGTGGAATACCAGCTTGAAGGCATCAACCAGATCCAGGTCAAGCCGGCCATCGGCCTGGACTTTGCCGGAGCGCTGCGCGCCATCGTGCGCCAGGACCCGGACGTGATCATGATCGGCGAAATCCGCGACCTGGAAACCTGCCGTATCGCCGTGCAGTCCTCCCTCACGGGTCACTTGGTGCTCTCGACCCTGCACACCAACAGCGCCGCAGCGAGCATCACGCGCTTGCTGGACATGGGCGTGGAAAGCTACCTGATTGCCTCCACGGTCAGCGGTATCCTCGCCCAGCGCCTGGTGCGCCGCCTGGACCCTGCCACGCGCGTGGCCTTCCAGGCCCCGCCGGAATTGATCCAGGAGCACGGCCTGGATCGCCTGACCGAGCAGCGCCCGATCCTGCTTTACCGCGGCGATTATCACGGTCGCAGCGCCCTCACTGAATTGTTGGTAATGAACGATGAGTTGCGGGGCCTGCTGATGGGCCGCGCCGACGCCGCCAGCCTCGAACACGCCGCCCGCCGCGCCGGTTTGCGCACCTTGTATGAAGACGGTTTGCGCCAGGCCCTGGCCGGTGTCACGTCCCTGGAAGAAGTGCTGCGCGTCACCCGTGGAGATGAGGTGTGAGCCTATTCAAGTTCCGCGCGTTGGACAGCCAGGGCGTGGCCCAGAGCGGCACGCTGCAAGCCATTGACCAGGCGGCCGCTGTCGCCGTCTTGCATCAGCGTGGCTGGTTGCTGCTGCACATCGAAACGGCCAGCGGCCCCTTGTTGCGCCAGGCACGCGGGCAGTTGAAGGGCGCAGCGCTGGTGAGTTTCACCCAGCAATTGGCTACGCTACTGGGCGCCGGCCAGCCCCTCGAACGCGCTTTAAACCTGTTGCTCAAGCAAGCCCGCCATCCCCAGGTGCGGGCCTTGATCGAGCGCATCTGCGACCAGGTCAAGGCCGGCAAACCGCTCTCGGCTGCGCTGGAGGAGGAGGGCGGCACGTTTTCCCCGCTGTACCTGAGCATGGTGCGCGCCGGTGAAGCCGGCGGGGCGTTGGAGGGCACCCTGCGACAGCTCAGCGACTACCTGGAGCGCAGCCAGTTGCTGCGCGGCGAGGTGATCAATGCGCTGATCTACCCGGCGTTCCTGGTGGTGGGCGTACTGGGTTCCCTGGCGTTGTTGCTGGCCTATGTGGTGCCGCAATTCGTGCCGATTTTCCAGGACCTGGGCGTACCGATTCCACTGATCACCCAGGTGATCCTGGCGCTTGGCGAGTTCCTCGGCGCCTATGGCCTGGTGGTGCTGGCCGGGTTGTCGATCAGTGGATGGGTCCTGGCTGCGCGCCTGCGCGACCCCCTGCGCCGTGAGCGTTACGACCGTCACCTGCTGGGCATCCGCGTGATCGGCCCGCTGTTGCAACGGGTGCAAGCCGCCCGCCTGGCCCGCACCCTCGGCACGCTGCTCAGCAATGGCGTGGCGCTGCTGCCCGCGCTGGTGATCGCCCGGCAGGTCTGCAGCAACCGTGCACTCCAGGCGCAAGTGGCGCTGGCGGCGCAACGGGTCAAGGGCGGCGGCACCCTGGCCGATGCGTTCGGCCGCCAGCCGCTGCTACCTGAGTTGGCACTGCACATGATCGAAGTCGGTGAACAGGCCGGTGAACTGGACAGCATGCTGCTCAAGGTCGCCGACATCTTCGACGTCGAGGCCAAGCGCGCCATCGAACGCTTGCTCGCGGCAATGGTGCCGACCCTGACCGTGGTCATGGCGGTACTGGTGGCGGTGATCATGCTCGCGATCATGCTGCCGCTGATGAGCCTCACCAGTCATATATGAACTTTCAAGGAGCAGAACCGATGAAAAACCGACACCGCCAAGGCGGCTTCACCCTCTTGGAAATGCTGGCGGTGATCGTGCTGCTGGGCATCGTCGCGACCATTGTGGTGCGCCAGGTCGGTGGCAATGTGGACAAGGGCAAGTACGGCGCGGGCAAGGCGCAACTGGCCAGTTTGAGCATGAAGATCGACAGCTACGCCCTGGACGTGGGCGCACCGCCCAACGACCTGCAACAGCTGCTCGACAAGCCAGCCAGTGCGTCCAACTGGGCCGGCCCCTACGCCAAACCTTCGGAGTTGAAAGACCCGTTCGGCCATGGGTTCGGCTATCGCTTCCCCGGTGAGCACGGCGCCTTCGACCTGATCTTCTACGGCCAGGACGGCCAACCCGGCGGCGAGGGCTACAGTGCCGACCTGGGCAACTGGGAATAACCCGCCCATGGCCCAGCGAGGCTTTACCCTGCTGGAGATGCTGGTGGTCATTCTATTGATCGGCATCGCTGCCGGGTTGTTGGGGCTGGGTGTACGACAAGGGTTGCAGGTGGCCAAGGAGCGGCGGGTGGTCGCGCAGATGGTCGAGGCCCTGCGCGCTACGCGCGCGAGCGCGATCGTCAGCGGCGAGGCGGCGCACACTCAATTCGACCTCCAGGGCCGCACGTTCCAGGCGCCAGGGCGTGCGTCTCAGCAGTGGCCAGCGCAGGTGCAAGTGACCTTGCACAGTGCCGAACAGGCCGGGGCCGCCGTGGTGTTCTATCCCGACGGCAGTTCTACCGGCGGCAACCTGCTGCTGGCCAACGGTAGCCGGCGTTGGCGCATCGACATCGGCTGGCTCACCGGCAGTGTGCAATCCAAGGCGCTGCCATGAAGCACCAGGCCGGTTTCACCTTGCTGGAAATGCTCGCCGCCCTGACGTTGATGGCGGTGTGCAGCAGCGTGTTGCTGGTTGCCTTCGGCCAGAGCGCGCGTTCGTTGTCCCAGGTGGCCCACAGCGACCGCCTCACCCATGCCGCGCTTACGCTGCTGGACCAGGAAGCTGCCGGCCCGCTGATTGAAGGAACCCGCCAAGGCCAACTCGACGGCATCCATTGGCAACTGACCAGCACCCGCCAACAGCCGCACCTGTTTCGTCTTGATCTGAACGTGCGTGAAGGCGTGCATCAGGCGCACTTCAGCACCTTGAAGGCGTGCCTGTGAAGCGCCGTGAGCAGGGCTTCACGTTGCTGGAAGTGCTCGTGGTGCTCAGCTTGCTGTCGGTGTTGTTGCTGCTGGTGAGCGCAGCGTTGCTGGGAGCCAATCGGGCGGTGGCCAAGGCTCAGGCCTACACCGCCAGCCTGGATGAAATGCGCGCCGCCCAACAGTTTTTGCGCACCTCGATCAGCGAGGCGCTGCCGTTAAAGCTCACTGACGACGACAGCCAGGCCGAGGGTTTCTTGATCGGCACGCCGGAGCGGCTGCAGTTTGTGGCGACCTTGCCCGGTGTGCTGGGCGGCGGTATCCAGCGCTTTACCCTGCAACGGGTCGGGCAGGACCTGCAGGTGGCTTTTTCACAGAGGGCCTCCCACGCCAACGCGCAGCGCGATGAGCCGCAGGTGCTTTTGCACAATGTCGAGGCGCTGCAGTTCAGCTATCGCGGTATATCGCCACTGGGCCAGCCCACCGACTGGTTGAGCCCGTGGCCCTGGCTCCGGCGCCTGCCCACCGCGGTGCGTATCGATGCCACCGTCGACGGGCCGGTGCCGTGGGTTACCCAGGTGGTTGCGCTGCGCCTGAACCTGTCCAGCGCGAGCAGCGAAGAATGAAGCGCCAACGCGGCGCGGCCCTGTTGCTGGTGCTGTGGGTGCTGGCCTTGCTCAGCGTATTGCTGGGTGGCCTGGCCGGGTGGGTGCAACTGCAAAGTCGCCAGGCGCTGTGGCTGCGCCAGCACAGCCAGACAGTGTTGGCCGCCCAGGCCGGTATCGCTCAGGTCATGGCTCAAGGGCATTGGGTAGCGGACGGGCGTTCTATTGCGCTGACCTTCGACGATGCGCGCTTGCAGGTCAGTGTGCGCAGTGAGCGCGGCAAGCTGTACCTGGTCAACGCCGCTTTCCAAGACCTCACGCGCCTGGCCCTGGCCTGCGGCGCTACAGCGGCCCAGGCCCAGCAGTTGGCCAAGGCCCTTGAGACTCGCCGTCATCAGGGCCTGGCGCCGTTTCGGGTGCTGGAGGAGGTGCGTCAACTGCCTGGTATGACCCAGGCGCTCTACAGCCAATTGCTGCCAGAAATCACCTTGTGGAGCGACCTCGACCGGCCCGCTCCGGCATTCGCCAGCCCTTTGATGCGCAAGGCGTTGAACCTGCCACGCCAGGACGCCGAGGGCGCCGACCCCGGGCAGGTCGTGGAAATCGACAGCCGCGCCGAGCGCCCCGGCGGCTATCAGGCACGCCTGCGACTGACCCTTTTATTGAGCCCTGCGGAGGACAGCGCACAGCCCTACCGGGTAGTGCGGTGGCAAGAATGATTCAACTCGAACCGATTGCCCGCTATTGGCGCGGCAGCCTGCTGCAACAAGGTTGGCGCCTGTGGCTCACGGAGCTGCGCGGTTGTGTGCCGAAGTGGTTGGCGTTTCAGGAACCGCCTGAGCAGGTTCATCACTGGCCGCTGACGGCGGCGGTGGTGCCAGGCAATGCGCGTCAGGTGCTGATACTTGCCCCCGACGCGGTGTTACAGCAAAGCGTGCAACTGCCTCTGGCCGCTGCACGTAACCTCATGGAAGTGGTTGGCTATGAACTGGACCGCTACACCCCGTTTGACGCCGAGCAGCTCTACTTCGTCGCCCGTCAGGAGCGGCGTACACCTAGCCATCTTGAGGTGAGGGTGGTGGCGATCCTGCGCGAGCGCCTGGACCAGATTCTCACCGACTGCGCTGCCCTCGGCCTGTACCCGCACCGCGTGGATGTGGCGGGCTTGGGTATTGATCTGCTGCCCGCGCCGTTACGCCCGCGTTCGCGTTCCGCCGGCAAGCAATTGCAGCGCAGCCTGCCGTGGTTGTGCGGCGCGTTGCTGATCGCGGCGATGCTGTTGTGGCTCAACGACCGCCAGCGGGTACTCGACAGCATGCGCGCCACTGTCCAACAGCAAAAAGCCGAGGTCGCCCAGGTGCACGCCCTGCGCCAGCAACTGCTCAATACCCGTGGCGCGGCGCAGTACCTCAGCCAGCGCAAACGGGCGCAACCGCCGTTGGCCGCGCTGCTGAATGACTTGACCAGCTGCCTGCCCGCCGACACCTGGCTCGACCAATTGGACGTCAAGGACGGCGAGGTGAGTTTCTCCGGCCAGAGCGCCAAGGCCAGTGGCCTGATCAGCCGCATCAAAGGCTGCCAGCGCTTGGACAACGCGCAGTTCGAAGGGGTGATCCAACCCGACGCACGCACCGGCAAGGACCAGTTTGCCTTGCGTGCCCACTTACGCCAGGAGGCCGCCGATGCGCCGACCCCTCACACCCCGTGAACGCCGCGGCGCCGCCTTGTTGACCCTGGCTTTGGTGCTCGGCGCGGCCTATTGGCTGTTGATCGACAGCTGGTTCGCCGGGCCGCTGCGGGCCATGGGTGAACAGGCCGAACAGTTGCGTGAACAGCAGCAGCGCTATGCCAGCGTCATACGCCAGGGCGATGCCTTGCGCGAACAGCTGGCGCAAGCACAGCAAGACCCGGCCAGCAGCGCCAGCCTGTTGCCGGGGGACGACCCGGACGTGGTCGCCGCCGACCTGATGCAGCGTCTTGCCGACCTGATCAACAGCCACGCCAACCTCGGCGGCGGCTGCAACCTCACCCAGCGCAAGCCGATCACGCCCGAACAGGACGACAGCGAACCCTATCGTCAGGTCAAGGTCAGCCTCACGCTCAATTGCGCCATCGAACCGCTGACCGCAATCCTGCATGGGCTGGAATATCAGCCGCCTTTTTTGTTCGTCGATGAGTTGCATATTCGTCGCGACAAACAGGCGCCGGCCAATGGCGGGGCAGGCAAGCTGGCGGTGCAACTGCTGGTGCGCGGCTACCTGCAACCGGCGCGGGTGGCACCATGATCGGCCCCTTGCGTCCTCTTGAATGGGGCTGGCTCGGCGTGGCCGGGCTCTTGGGGCTGTTGATGGCGATGATCCTCAGCAGCATCGGCGATGCCCCGCGGTGGTTACCCGATGCGCCGGTGCACGCGCCACCCTCGTTCCAGCTGCAGGCCGCTCCCACGCCGGCGTTGCAAGACCTTGCCGGCATCTGGCAAGAGCCGCTGTTCAGCCCGGATCGCCGCCCAGACCGGGAGGTGGGTAAAACCCAGGTGGCAAGCCTGGCCAACCTGACCCTCAGCGGCATCATGATCACCGGCAACCTGCAAATGGCCATGCTCAAGCAAGCCGGTGGCCCGACGCTCACGGTGCGCTTGGGCCAGGCGTTGCCCAACGGCTGGCGCCTGGAACACCTGACCCCGCAATACGCCCGTTTTGCCCTGGACGGGCGCACCCAAACCCTGAGCCTCTACGGTAAGCGGTTACCCCTGATCTCACATCCCCGCGAGTCTCTCCCTTGATCGATATGCGCACTTCGCTGTTTTGCCTGGCTACCGCCGTCTCCCTGGGCGGCTGTGGCTCTTTGCCCGACACCCTCGACCCGGACGACGACCTGCTGCACGAGGCCCTGCAGGGCACCGGCGCACAACGCCCGCCGCTTGAGGCACCAGTGGCCGAAAGCCCCCCACCTGCCACCCAGGCCCCGCCACAGCGCCAGTTGATTCGCGGCAATCAAGCGTTCGTGCGCCAGCCCAAGGCGCCTGTAAACGTGCCGGAGCAGGGCGGTGACATCGTGTTCAACTTCGCCGGCCAGCCCATCGAGGCCGTGATCAACAGTGTGATGGGCGACCTGCTGCACGAGAACTACAGCATCGCCGAGGGCGTGAAAGGTATTGTCAGCTTCTCCACTTCCAAACCCGTGGACAAACAGCAGGCGCTGTCGATTCTCGAAACCCTGCTGTCCTGGACCGACAACGCCATGATCAAACAGGGCAACCGCTATGTGATCCTGCCGGCCAACCAGGCAGTGGCGGGCAAGTTGGTGCCGCAGATGCGCGTGGAGCAACCGGCCAGCGGCCTCTCGGCACGTCTGTTTTCACTGCGCTATATCTCGGCCATCGAGATGCAGAAACTGCTCAAACCCTTCGCCCGTGAAAACGCATTCTTGTTAGTGGATCCGGCGCGCAATGTCCTGAGCCTGGCCGGTACGCCTGAAGAACTGGCCAACTACCAGGACACCATCGACACCTTCGACGTGGACTGGCTCAAGGGCATGTCGGTGGCGGTGTTCGGCCTGCAACGCGCCTCGGTGGCCGAGCTGATGCCCGAGCTGCAAGCCATGTTCGGCGCGGACAGTGGCACACCCCTGGCCGGCATGCTGCGGTTCTTGCCGGTGGAGCGCACCAACTCGGTGGTGGCGATTTCTTCCCAGCCCCAGTACCTCAGCGAAGTGGGCGACTGGATCCGCACCATCGACGAGGGCGGCGGCAACGAGCCGCAGATGTATGTGTACGACGTGCGCAATATGAAGGCCGCTGATCTGGCCAAGTACCTGCGGCAGATCTACGGCAACGGCGCGATCAAGGATGACGCCCCGGCGAAGGTAGCGCCGGGCTTGCGTACCACCACCTTGTCCTCGTCCACCAGTGCCGGTTTGCAGGCCAACGCGCCCGTGCCCGCAGCCGAAGAGCCTGAAGCCGAGCCTGCCGAAAACACCCCGGCATCGCCCACGAGCGACCTCGAAGCCGGCACGCGCATCACCGCGCAAAAGAGCAGCAACCAACTGCTGGTGCGCACCCGCCCGGCGCAATGGAAAGAGATCGAAGCGGCGATCAAACGCCTCGACAACCCACCGCTGCAAGTGCAGATCGAAACTCGCATCCTGGAGGTCAAGCTCACCGGCGAACTGGACCTGGGCGTGCAGTGGTACCTGGGCCGCCTGGCCGGTAATTCCACCAGCACCACGGTGGCCAACGCCTCCGGCAGCCAAGGCGCCCTGGGCGGTGGCGGGGCAGGGCTGGGCGCGGCAGACTCCTTGTTCTATTCCTTCGTCAGTTCCAACCTGCAAGTGGCCCTGCACGCCCTGGAAACCAACGGGCGCACCCAGGTGCTGTCGGCGCCATCGCTGGTGGTGATGAACAACCAGCCGGCGCAGATCCAGGTGGGGGACAACATTCCCATCAGCCAGACCACCGTCAATACCGGCGACGCCGACACCACCTTGAGCAGCGTCGAATATGTGCAGACGGGGGTGATTCTGGATGTGGTGCCGCGCATCAATCCGGGCGGGCTGGTGTACATGGATATCCAGCAACAGGTCAGTGATGCCCAGAACCCGACAGGTAACAGTGAGACGCCGGTGAACCCGCGCATCTCCACACGCTCGGTGTCCACCCAGGTAGCGGTGCAGAGTGGCCAGACGGTGTTGCTGGGCGGGTTGATCAAGCAGGACAACGCTGAGAGTGTCAGCGCCGTGCCTTACCTGGGGAAGATTCCGGGGTTGCGCTGGTTGTTTGGCAATACCGGCAGGTCCAAGGACCGCACGGAGCTGATTGTGCTGATTACGCCGAGGGTGATTACCAGTAGCAGCCAGGCGCGGCAGGTGACGGATGATTATCGCCAGCAGATGCAGCTGTTGCGACCGGCTCAGTGATCCGGGCTGTACCGAGTACCAATGTGGGAGGGGTCTCGCTCCCGATGGTGGCCTGACAGCCCGCAATCAAAAATGTGGGAGCTGGCTTGCCTGCGATGGCGGCCTGCCAGCCGGCACTTCCCTACCTGACCCCCCCACAATCCAATTGTGGGAGCTGGCTTGCCTGCGATGGCGGCCTACTAGCCGACGCCTATCAACCTGACACTCCGCAATTAAACTGTGGGAGCGGGCTTGCTCGCGAAGGCGGCCTAACAGGCGACGCAGTTATACCGGGTACATATCCATTGCTGCGGTAACGGCCACTTAGGGTTCCGCCCTGACGGCGGCTCACTTTTGAAAAGCGCAAAAGTAAGCAAAACGCTCTTGCCCCACCACTCGGCACCTCGCTTAGGCTCGGTGTGCCCGAACACAGTCTTGAATCCGTGGGCCGCCGCCACGCGCCATCCATGGCGCGGGGCGGCTAACCCGGCGTCCTGCCGGGTTACCCACGAATTCAAGCCTGCGTTCGGCCAGCGTGGTTTAACGGGGCGCCTGAGATCAAGATCAAGAGCAGATCAAGAGCGGCTCGCTTCGCATCGTAGTTACCGTTGCGGGGGGGGGCGTGTCAGTAAATGCATTTTGGCTGGTCCACTGTCATCGGTAGTACGCCCCCTCCTACATTTTGAGCGTTTTGCGCGCTCATATGAAAAATCATTTTTATGAATAATTTTTTTTAAAAATAATGAAAGTAGAGAATATTAGCTTATGCCCAAATAGCATTATATTTTTAAAATCCATTCCGTTATGTTTGATCCCAACAGCCTACCCCTGACCTCGGATGGTACCCAGCGTGATTCAGATTCTGCGCGCCTGACCGGGTAATCCTCCCGCCGCCGCAGAGTCGTTGGACGGGAGCTCAACGTATGTTGCCACTTCAAACCCCTCGCTTACCCCACACCTAGCCCACGCCGTATCGCCCCTTTGAACATCGGCTCCGCCGCGCCCGGCGCGTGCCTGCTCGACTTTGCGATTTGGAAAAAGCTGGGAATGGATATGAAGCACATTCTGCAACCTACTGCTGCCCTGACCCTGTCGCTGTTCGCCGCAGCTTCACAGGCCCAGGAAGACAGCACTTTGTCTACGGTCGTTGTGACCGGCAACCGTGGCGCCGAGCAGCGCACGGTCACCAGCAGCCCGGTGCCGATTGACGTGGTCAGCGCCCGGCAATTGCAAAACACCGGCAAGCCCGGGTTGATGGAGGCGCTGAGCGCGGTGATCCCGTCGCTGACCCTGCCGGAAAAAACCGGTTGGGACGCCAGCGGCATTGCCCGGGCACCGAACCTGCGGGGCTTGAGCGCCGCCGAAGTGTTGGTGCTGGTCAACGGCAAGCGCCGCCACACCAGTGCCACCTTGAATATCAACGGCATCAACACCGGCGCGGCGCCGGCTGACCTGGACCTGATACCCATCAGCGCCATCGACCATGTCGAAGTGCTGCGCGATGGCGCGGCTGCCCAATATGGGTCCGACGCCATCGCCGGGGTGATCAACGTGATCCTCAAGGCCGACACCCGCGGTACCTCGGTGACCAACGCCGGCCTTGGCTACGACGGCAAGAAACAGACCGTGCAGCAAAGCCTCAACAAGGGCTTCGAAATCGGCAACGGCGGCATCGTGCAACTGGCCCTGGATGCGCGCAGCCAGAACGATGACAACAAGGCCAGCGCCAACGGCTACACCTATGAGCAAGCCTATGGCCTGGCGGGCAAGTCCACCTATGGCGGCTACGGCACACCCAAGACCAACCTGCTGACCCTGGGCTACAACGCCGAGTTGCCGATCGACGACAGCCTCAGCCTCTACTCCTTCACCACCTACTCGCGACGCAAGGCCGAGCAGGGGCAGAACTTCCGCCTGCCGACCATCACCAACACCATCACTAGCGGGCCCAACGGTTACCCGGCCGGGTACACCCCCATCTGGTACATCGACGAGGACGACTTCCAGGCGGCGTTCGGTGGCAAGGGCACTGTGGGTGAGTGGGACTGGGACTTGTCTACCACCTACGGGCGCAACGAAGCGGAGCAGGGCACCACCCACAACCAGAACCCTTCCCTGGGCCAAGCCACGCCGAACAGCTTCACCTACGGCACCTGGATTTCCACCGAGCTGACCACCAACCTGGACTTCAAGCGTGGCTTCGACATCGGACTGCAAAAACCCTTGGACCTGTCCTACGGCTTCGAACATCGGCGCGACACCTACGAGGTGCAAGCCGGCGATTACGCGTCCTATGCCAATGGCGGTTACTGCGTGGCGCCAGGTAACTGCGCATCGTCCGGGGCGCAGGTCACCAATGGTATTTCATCGGACGAAGAGAGCAGCGCCTCGCGCAACAGCCTGGCCGGTTATGTGGACGTGGGGTTCAACCCCTTGCCTAACTGGTACGTCGGCACAGCGGTGCGTTATGAGCATTACAACGAGGGCGTGGGCGCTACCCGCAGCGGCAAGCTGACCACCCGCTACGACTTCACCCCGCAGTTCGCGGTGCGCGCCACGGTGAGCAATGGCTTTCGGGCGCCGTCCCTGGCCAACAGCCTGTTCAGTGCGCGCTCCACCACCTATGGCGTCGTCGATGGGGTGTATCAGTCGATCAACTATGGCGTGCTGCCGGTGGGTTCGGCGGCGGCCCAGGCACTAGGCGCGCAGGAGCTCAAGCCCGAGCGTTCTACCAACTTCAGCCTCGGTTTCACGCTCACACCCACCGACCGCCTGAGCTTCACCGCCGATGCCTACGTGATCAACCTGCGTGACCGCATCACCCTAACCGGCACCTTACTGGGCCCTGAGGTCACCCAGGTATTGCAGAACAACGGTATCAACTCCACCTCTGGCGGCCAGTACTTTATCAACGGAGCCGACACTCGCACCAAAGGCCTGGACCTGGTCAGCAGCTATAACCAGGACCTGGGCGCGTTCGGCGCGCTGAAGTGGACCGCCGCGTTCAACTGGAACCAGACCAAAATCCTCAACTACAAGGAATCTACCGACATCCTCGGCACCTCCTACGACCTGATGGACCGCCAGGCGCGCAACCTGATCACCGGCGTGCAACCCAACACCAAGCTGATCCTGGGCGGTGACTGGCGCATCGAGCGCTTCAATCTCAACCTGGCCCTGACCCGCTACGGCTCGTACAAGGAAGTGAACTCATCGGCCAATCGTGATCTGGACCGGGTCTACAACGCCCGCTGGATCACCGACCTCGACCTTGGCTACAGCCTCACCAAAGACCTGAACATCGCCATCGGCGCCAAGAACCTGTTCGACCTCTATCCCAAGAAACAAGGGGTGCCGAGCAGCACCATGGTTGCCAGCTACGGCACCTATTCGCCCTACGGTTTTACCGGCGGGTATTACTACACCCGGCTGACTTACGCCTTCTGAGGCCTGCGAGGAAAAGAACATGCCCATTGTTGCCAAACCCTATGACCTGCTGGATGAAGTCAGCGCCCAACCGCTGCGCAAGCGCCGTGCCGCCACGCCGATCAAGGCGTTGCGCGTGGTGCCGGCCCGGCACCCCTGGCGCTGGGCCGGGTCGATTTTCGCCGCGCTGGTATTACTCGGCATTGTGCACTCCCTGGCCACCAACCCGCGCTGGGAATGGGGCGTGTTCGGCCAGTGGTTCTTCTCGCCCTCGGTGCTGCGCGGGCTGGGCCAGACGTTGCTGCTGACGCTGCTGAGCACAGTGTTCAGCATCCTGCTGGGCACCGCGCTGGCCCTGGCGCGGCTGTCGGGTTCGCCGTTGCTGGCGGCGTTGGCCTGGGGCTATATCTGGTTCTTCCGCTCGATGCCGGCCCTGCTGGTGCTGATCATCCTCTACAACTTTGCCTACCTGTACGACCACATCGTGCTAGGCGTGCCGTTCACCGACCTGGTGTTCGTCGAGTGGTCGACGGTGGATGTGCTCAGCCAATTTACCGTGGCCGTCCTGGGCTTGAGCCTGATGCAGGCGGCCTACGCGGCGGAGATCATTCGCGGTGGGCTGATCGGCGTGGATGCCGGCCAGCATGAAGCCGCGGCGGCCTTGGGGTTGCCGGCCTCTCGACGCATCTTCCGGATCATTTTGCCCCAGGCGCTGCGCTCGATCTTGCCGTCGGGGTTCAATGAAATCATCGGCCTGGTCAAGGGCACCTCGATTGTCTACGTACTGGCCTTGCCCGAGCTGTTCTATACCGTGCAAGTCATCTATAACCGCACCCAGGCGGTGATCCCGTTGCTGATCGTCGCCACGGTCTGGTACCTGATCATCACCACCGTGCTCACCAGCGCCCAGTACTACGTCGAGCGCCACTTCGCCCGGGGCACCGCGCGGGTGCTGCCACCCACGCCGTTGCAGCGCGCGCGCCGCTGGTTCAAGGAGAAGGCCCATGCCTGAAGCACGCGCCGGGCGCATTCAGATCCAGGGCGTGGGCAAGCGCTTTGGCAACCAGCAGGTACTCGATCATATCGACCTGAGCATCGACCCAGGCAAGGTCACGGTGATCCTCGGGCCGTCCGGCTCGGGCAAGTCCACCTTGCTGCGCACCATCAACCACTTGGAGAAGATCGACAGCGGGCATATCACCATCGACGGTGAATACGTCGGCTATCGGCGCAAAGGCGACCTGCTTTTTGAACTCACCGAGCGCGAGATTCTCAAGCGCCGTATCGACGTGGGCTTCGTGTTCCAGAACTTCAACCTGTTTCCCCACCTCACTGCCTGGGAAAACATCGCCGAAGCGCCCCTGGCGCACAAGCGCTGGAGCCGGGTGCAGGCCCGTGACAAGGCCGATGAATTACTCGCCAAGGTCGGCCTGGCGGACAAGGCCGACGCCTACCCGCGCCAGCTCTCCGGCGGCCAACAGCAACGCGTCGCCATCGCCCGGGCCTTGGCGCTCGACCCCAAAGTGCTGCTGTTCGACGAGCCCACCTCGGCCCTCGACCCGGAACTGGTGGGCGAGGTGCTGGACGTGATCAAGGGCTTGACCCAACTGGGTGTGACCCTGGTGATTGTCACCCATGAGATCGGCTTTGCCCGCGAAGTGGCCGACCACGTGGTGTTCCTCTGCGACGGTCAACTGATCGAAGAAGGCCCGCCCGAACAGATTTTGCGCCAACCCCGACATCCCCGCACCCAGGCCTTTCTCGGCAAAGTGCTTTAGTTCAAGGAGTGACTGCCCATGTTTATCGCCACTGCCCGTGTCGCCCTGTTGGCAATTGCCGGGGCCACTGCCCACAGCGCATTCGCCGTGCAACAGGTGGACCTCAGCCCCGACCGCCCGCGCATCCATGCGCCACGCAATGAAGCCGCCATCGCGCAGATCCCGCCGGGCTTCAAGTTCGCCCAGCCGGGCAAGTTCACCGTGGCCGTGTCAGGCGTAGCCGGGCCACCGCTGGCGCTGCTGGCCAGTGACGACAAGACCACCATCGGCAGCGAGGCCGACACCGCCCAATTGGTGGCCGACAGCCTTGGCCTGCAACTCAATGTGGTGCAGACCAGCTGGGAAGACTGGCCCCTGGGCGTCAGCTCGGGCAAATACGACGCGGTGATCAGCAACGTCACCGTGACCGAGGCGCGCAAAAAGCGTTTCGACTTCGCCACCTACCGCCAGGATGTGCTCGGGTTTTACGTCAAGAGCACCAGCACGATCACTGAGATCAAGCAGGCGGCGGACATTGCCGGGCTGAAAATCATTGTCGGCTCTGGCACCAATCAGGAAAAAGTCCTGCTGGGCTGGAACGAGGCCAATGAGAAAGCCGGCCTAAAACCTGCGCTGTTGCAGTACTTCGACGACCAGGCCGCCGCGCAACTGGCGGTGCAGTCGGGGCGCAGCGACGCACTGTTCGGGCCGAACTCGGTGTACGCCTATTCGGCGGCGATCACCGGCGGCATCAAGCGCGTCGGCACCGTCAACGGTGGTTGGCCGTTGCAGGCGGATATCGCGGTGACCACGCGCAAGGACAACGGCCTGGTCAAACCGATTCACACCGCCCTGCAAGGCGCGATTGCCGGGGGGCAATACGCACAGGTGCTGCAACGTTGGGGCCTGGATGTGGAACGGGTCGACCAGTCGCTGATCAACCCGCCCGGGCTGCCGGATTAAGGAGGCACAGACATGGGACTGACACGACGTGAAGCGCTGTCGAGTATCGCAGCGGTGGGCGGTGAGAAAGCGGTCAAGGATGCACTGGCGGTGTTGGGGCTGGGCCCATCGTCACACCGCCGACCGCAACCGCTGAAACTCAAGGACGGCCTGGGGCAGGGCACCCGTGTACTGGTGCTGGGCGCCGGGATTGCCGGGTTGGTCACTGCGCTGGAGTTGACGCGCGCGGGCTTCAGCGTGCAGGTGCTGGAGGCCCGTGAGCGCGTGGGTGGCCGCACCTGGACCCTGCGTAACGGCGACCGCGTGGACTATAAGGACGGTCGCTCGCAGACGGTGGGGTTTGACCCAGGCCAGTATTTCAACGCCGGGCCGGCACGCATTCCCAGCCAGCACCGCACGATCCTCGACTATTGCAGTGAGCTTGGCGTGCCGTTGGAAGTGCTGGTCAACAGCAGTCATGGTGCCCAGGTGCGACCGGACCTGAGCCAGGCGGCGTTCAGCGTCGGCCAGGCGCTCAACGATACGCGTGGGCATTTATCCGGCTTGTTGGCCAAGGCGGTGCAACGCGATGCCCTTGACGATGTACTGAGTGGCGAAGAGCGCATGCGCCTGCTGGCTTTTTTGCAGGTCTATGGCGACCTGTCCCAGGCGTTGGCGTTTGAGGGCACCCTGCGTTCGGGGCACCTTGAATCCGCCGCTCACCCTGGCGCCTTGCCCGCCCGCCGCAGCCCGTTGACGTTGGAGTGCTTGCTGCACCCGGAACTGTGGGGGGCTTTACTGCACACCGAGTTCCCGGAATTTTCAGCCACCATGTTCCAGCCGGTGGGCGGCATGGACCGTATCACCGAGGCCTTCTACCGACGCGTGCAGGAGCAGGTGCAACTGGGCGCCCAGGTGCGGCAGATCCGCCAGCTGGAGGACGGCGTGGCGGTGACCTACCACGACCAGCGCAGTGGCCGTGATCAGGTGGTGCGTGGCGATTTTTTGGTCTCCACCGTGCCGCTGCCCCTGCTGGCCAAGCTCGATACCGACTTCAGCGCGCCGGTCAAGGCGGCCTTGCTCAGCACCCGCAGCGACCAGGCGACCAAGGTGGCCTGGCAATCCCCGCGCTTTTGGGAGACCGACTACCGTACCTACGGCGGCTTGTCGTGGATCGAGCATCCGGCGCGCCTGCTGTGGTACCCCAGCAACGACCTCAACACCCGCGAAGGCGTGCTGGTGGCCGGTTACGTGACCGGCGAAGGTGCCGACGTGTTTGGCGCCCAACCGCTCGATCAGCAGTACGCTGCTTCCCGGCAAGCCGTGGAGCTGTTGCATCCAGGTTATGCCAGGCATTTGCGCCATCCACTGGCGGTTTCCTGGGAGCAGATCCCCTACAGCGAAGGCCCGTGGTTGCAACGCGAACACTTCCCCGCCCAGGCCCACGCCTTGCTTGAACAGCCCCATGGCCGGGTGTACTTCGCCGGCGACGGCCTGGTGCAAAGCGGCGTAGGCATCTGGCAGGAATCGGCAGCCAACTCGGCGCGCCATGTGGTCGCACAACTGGCCGAGCGCATCACCCAACAACACCAACTCGCGGCGTTGGCCGCATCCTGAGGAGCCTCACCATGAGCGACAGCATCCAACGCACCAGCGTCGGCGAATTCCCCATCTCGCAAACCGTCACCGTGCCGGCCTCGGCCAGCCTGGTGTTTGTCAGCGGCACGCTACCGGACCCCGCCGACCCGAAGGTACCTGGGGTGTATGGCGACACTGAAGTGCAGAGCGTTTCAGTGTTCAACAAACTGCGCCAGATACTGCGTCAACACGACTTGGACCTGGGCGACATCTTGCAGTTACGGGTGTTTCTGGTCGGCGCCGAAGAGACCGATGGCAAACTGGATTTTGCCGGGTTGCAGCGCGGTTATACCCAGTTCTTTGGCACGCCCGAACAGCCGAACAAACCGGCGCGCACCGCGTTGCAAGTAGTGGCGTTGCCATTGCCGGGGGCGTTGGTGGAGGTGGAGGCGATTGCGGCCAGGGCGGTGTGAGTACGCTCTGCGTGGGAACGATCATCATGGCAGGGCTTCACCCTATTCCTGCAACAGCAACGCCCCCTGCTTGAGCCTGCGTTTGTGCGCAAACGGCAAGCTCTCATCGTCACCATACGGCGCGCTATACCAGTTGCCGTAGCTCGGGTTGGGCAGCAGAAACCAACGCTGGCCTAGCCAGTTCACATAGGGTTCGACGGCCTTGCGCTGCGCATCCAGGGTGTTGTGTTCGGCTTGCACGAAATCTCCCAGCGAGTCTCCGGCCATCAACAGCACGCGGGCATGGCTGGCGACCCACTGGCGGCGGCACTGCTTGCCGTAGCCTGCGCTTTCGCAGTGGCCGGTGGGGGTGCTGGCCGCCAGGATCTGTGCGTCGCTCTCAATCGGGAAACCGCGCAAACGCAGGTTTTTGCCCGTGGCCGCGACTTGGCTGTGTTCTCGGTTGGTGAGGTAGTAAACCTGGATGCCTTTTTGCCGGGCTGCCTGCAGGAACGCCACCGAGCCTGGCAATGCCTGGGCCTTGGCCTGCTCGACCCAGGTGTTCCAGCGGTCATAGGAATAGACCTGATTGTTGATGATGTCGCGGGCGTTGAGGGGCACGTTGTCCAGCAGGGTTTCGTCGATGTCCACCACCACCGCCGGGGGCAGGCCGGCCAGGTTGCGTGGGGCAAAGGGCAGGGCGTCCCAGCTCGGGTCGGCCAGGGCGACATCCAGTTGGCGGGTGGCATTGGCGAAGAGCTGGCGGTAGATCAACTCGTGCTCGATGGAAGTCTGGGTCCAGAGCACGGCGTCGAGTTGGTCATTGGCCGGCGGGTGTTGCTGGCAGCCTGCGAGGGCGGTAGTGAGCAAGCAGAGGCTGGCGAGGAACAGGTTGCGCATGGGCTGGGTCTCGAAGAACGGGGTGGCGTGGTCTGCACGCCAGTCTAATCACTTGCGAGGCTCGCGGCTCGTTGCCGTTTCGGAATCGTCTTAAAGCCAGGCTTCAGCCTTGGCGGGTAATGTAGCGAGCGTTGAAGGATCGTCGTCGCTGCCCATCTGCCAGGTTTGCCTATGTCCAATAAAGCGTTACGTTTTCTGATCGCCGATGGAGAGCATTTGCAGCGGGTCAAGATCGAGAAGATGCTCAACCAGTTGGGCTACTACCGCATCGCCCCCTTGAGCTCGTTCGACGAGGTGCAGGCGTTGACGCGTTCGAATGGTGTGATGTTCGACCTGTTGATTATCAACACCGCGCTGGTGCGTTCGCGCCAGGTCGACCTGCTGAAGTTCTGCCGGGAAAACCCGATGATCCGGCATGCACTGATCTATGACGGGCAGTGCGCGCAGCGGTCGGTGGTGCCGGTGTCGGCCAGCCAGACGTTGCATCTGTCGTTGTCGCAATCGCCGGATTTCAATTCCTTGTGCCGGTGCCTGGAAATGCTCGACCCGGCGGCGATGGCGTGCGTTGCCGGGATGCCCACCAAGCATTGAGCCTCAGCCACCCCAGGTGAGCAGGTTGTCATTGCTCATTCGCCAATGGGGCTGCCGAGGCCTCAGGCACACTCCGCCGACCCAACGCTCATGGCTGGCGTGGTCCATCCAATGGGCGTCGCCATTTATGACGGCGTACCCCAGTGGCGTCAATGCCAAGGGACGCTTAGGCCATGGTTGATCAATCTCGGTTTCCACCAGCAACGGCTGCTCGCCATCGATCAACGGCCGCATCAGCGCATGAAACATCAGGTCGCCCAGGAACGGCAGCGGTTCGCGCTTGGCCATCAACTCCGCGAAGACGCGGGCAAACGCCACTGGCCCGCTTTCAGCGAGATACCTCAGCGCCAAGCGCTCGGTCAGTGAGAGTCCATCCTCAACTCCTGGCAACTCCTGTAATTGGCGGCGTAGCGCCGGCGCAAGCATCGGCAGGCTCGGGTGAGCAGTTTTGGCCAGTTCTGCCAGCTTGATTGGCGAGGGGTCGCAGTAAGCCGACCAGGCTTGTTTGGCCAGGTGCACCGCCGCGTCGTCGATCAAGCGTCGCTGCGGCCACAGCCAGGCAAGCACGTCGGGCGCCAGTTGCCCGATGCCGATAAACCGTTCGACGCCAGGTATGCGGTCGACCTCGATCAACTCTAGTGTTTTCGGCGCGCACTCAAGGCTTGAGAGTGCGCGAATCAGGAACAGTTGGTCATAGGCATCCGCTTCGCACCACAGCACGCTATGTTCGGCGCCGGCCAGTGAGTCCAATTGGGTGTATTCATCGTCAACGCGGCGGTCTACATCGGCAGGGGCCAGGGCAAAGGCCTGGCTGATAAAAGCGCTGCGCAGGCGACGGAATTCGGCGCTGGGAAGGTCGCGTACCGGGCCCATGCACAGTGGGTCGCTGAGCATCTGAAAGCGGCCCTTGAACCCCGCCACTTGCAGGCTGTGGGCAATATCATTGCCACAGCGCCAATGGCGAGTGCGTGCCTCGTCGCTGGCCTCGAAACCTTGGTGGCGCGCAGCAAAGTCCAGGGCATCGATATGCGCCTTGAGCTTGGGCCAACTGGCAAACCCCAATTGCTTGGCGAGCTGCCACTGGGCCTGGGCCAAGGTGGCACTGGGGTCTTGGTTTTTCAGGTGCGACAACAGTTCCCTGGCACGTTTGCGCTGCTGCTCAAGGTTGAGGCGACCGTTGGTGGTGGAGGCTAAAGGGCGTTGCGACATACGAGCTCCTTGCACAAACCTTTTCCGCTTTAAGGTTGGGAGTCGTAGAAATGAGGTGCAGCTGGGATGTCTTGGGCGCAGCCCTTTCCGCGGAAGGTGGCGTAGAGAGCGCCAGGCGGGAAATATAGGCAGCATTGCCATTGCATGCAACCCCAAAAATGTAGGAGCGAGCTTGCTCGCGAAAAACGTCAACGATAACGCGTGCTTCCTGAATAAACGCGGCGCCTGTGAGTTTTTCGCGAGCAAGCTCGCTCCTACAGAAAAGCCTGCACCAAGAGGGCTTTTTTACCTGTCCTTGCGCGCATCCAGAGTCTTTTGATGCTCGGCCAGGAACGGTTGCTCCGCGGGGTCAAAACGATCAATCCCGGCGGTGAAGCGGTGCCAATAGGGGTACAACGGCTGACGGCGAGTGACGGCTTCGATGCGCGCCGACTGCGCTTCGGTGAGTTTCAGTTCGGTGGCCGCCAGGTTGTCGCGCAGGTGTGCTTCGGTACGGGCGCCGACAATCAGCGAGGTGATCCCGGGGCGATCCTTGAGCCAGGCCAGGCAGGTGCGGGCGACCGAGACGCCGTGTTCATCACCGACGGCGGCGAGGGTCTCGATAATGTCCAGCGCACGTTCCTGGTCGTGGACATAGGGTTCCGGCCAACCGCTGCCCTGGCGGGTATTGGCCGGCGGCTTGTGCCCGCGTCGGGTGGTGCCGGTCAGCAAGCCTTCGCCCATCGGCCCCCATACCAGCGTGCCGATTTGCTGATCCAGGGCCAGGGGCAGCAACTCGTACTCGGCCTCGCGGGATTCCGGGGTGTAGTAGATCTGCTGGGTAATCGGCTTGAGCATCCCGTGCAGTTCAGCCTTGCCCAGGGTTTTCATCATCTGCCAGGCGGTGAAGTTGCTGGTGCCGAAGTAGCGGATCTTGCCCGAGCCCACCAAAAGGCGCAGGGCTTCCAGGGTCTCTTCGATTGGCGTCATGCCGTCCCAGTTGTGCAGTTGGTACAAGTCGATGTGGTCGGTGCCCAGGCGCTTGAGGCTGGCTTCGCACGCGCGGATCAAGTGGTAGCGCGACGAGCCGGAGTTGTTGGGGTTGTCGTCCACCGGGCTGCGGCCTTTGGTGGCCAGCAGAATGTCGTTGCGCTTGTCGCCCAGCGCCTTGCCCACCACTTCTTCGGCCAGGCCGTGGGAATAGAGGTCGGCGGTGTCGACCATATTCACCCCGGCGTCGAACGCCATATCGAACATGCGCTTGGCCAGGGGCACGTCCACCGCACCGCATTTTTCAAACTCTGCGCGACCGCCAAAGGGCACGGTGCCCAGGATGATTTCCGATACCAGCAGGCCGGAATGACCCAGTTGTCGGTACTGCATGTTGCCTCCTACTTAACGTTGCACGTGAAGGTGTGAACGATGGGGAAGGCGATAGTTTGAATTTTTTCATGAAAGGCTCGCGGCAGGCTTGGCTGCGACGTGCACGAGGGATTGTTTCGCTGGATGAAATGCTGGATTGTGAATCCTGGTCATTCCGCCAGACAGGGCAGCGGTAGAACATCCCTGGCATCGATACCCACTCATTTGGAGCCTGTCATGACCCGGCCTGCGATCAAACTCTATGGTTTTCCCCTGTCTGGCCACTCCCACCGGGTCGAGCTGATGTTGTCCCTGCTGGGGCTGGCGAGTGAATTTGTCCTGGTGGACCTCAAGCAAGGTGCGCATAAAACGCCTGAGTTTCTCACCACCTTGAACAGCTTCGGCCAGGTGCCGGTGATTGATGACGGCGGCACGGTACTGGCCGACTCCAATGCCATCCTGCTTTACCTGGCCAGCACCTATGGCAACGGCCAATGGCTGCCCAGTGACCTTGTCGGGCAAGCGCGGGTGCAGCGTTGGCTCTCGGCCGCCGCCGGCCCACTCCATGCCGGGCCTGCCACGGCTCGTTTGGCCACGGTGTTTGGCGCCGAGGTGGACACTGTGAGCGCAATCAACCGCGCCCATGCCTTGCTGAGCGTGATGGAGCAGCAACTGAACCAGAGCCGTTTCCTCGCCAGTGAGCAGCCCAGCATTGCCGATATCGCCTTCTACACCTACGTGGCCCATGCGCCGGAAGGCAATGTGTCCCTGGCCGACTACCCTAAGGTACGCGCCTGGCTGGCCAGCATCGAAGCACTGCCGGGTTTCGTTGGCATGCCGCGTACGGCGGTGGGGCTGCAATCGCAATAACAACCGAGGGGCGCCGATGGACCGATTTCATGAAATGCAGGTGTTCCTGGCCGTGGCCGAGGAGGAGGGCTTCGCCGCTGCTGCACGCCGCCTGAACACGTCGCCGCCCAGCGTGACTCGGGCCATTGCCGCCATGGAACAACGCATCGGCACTCAGTTGCTGGCGCGCACCACCCGCAGCCTGCACTTGACCGAAGCCGGCCAGCGTTACCTGGAAGATTGCCGACGCATCCTTGCCGAGCTGGATGAGGCCGAGGAAGCGGCGGCGGGCAGTTACTCCATTCCGGGCGGTCAGTTGACGGTGACCGCACCGGTACTGTTTGGCGAGCTGTATGTGGCGCCGGTTCTAGGGGATTATCTGGACCGTTTTCCGTTGGTGAGTATCAACGCCTTGCTGGTCGACAGGGTGGTCAATATGACCGACGAAGGTGTGGATGTAGCGGTGCGTATCGGCCACCTGCACCAATCCGGACAGCAAGCGATCAAGGTCGGCGAAGTACGCCGGGTGGTGTGCGCATCGCCGGCTTATCTTGACCAACACGGGCGGCCCCAGCGCCCCGAGCAGTTGCGTGAGGCCAAGCTCGTCACGTCATCGTCCAGCCAACTGGTCAGTGAGTGGACATTTATCGACGCCGGCCAGCCGCTGAAGGTACCGATCGATCCACGCCTGGTGGTCACCGCCAACAATGCCGCGATCAACCTGGCCCGCCTGGGCTGGGGGATGACGCGGGTACTGTCTTATCAAGTCGCGGCAGCGGTGGCGGCGGGTGAGCTGGAGCTGGTGCTGGAGGATTTCGAACCGGCGCCGCTGCCGATCCACGTGGTGTTCCAGCAAAACGGCCGCGTGCCGGCCAAGGTCAATACGTTTGTGGATTTCCTCAGCCAGCGCCTCGGGCAGGACCCGGCCCTGAACGCGGCGACCAAGCGGCGCGCCTGATGGAGCGTTTTCGCGATATGCAGCTGTTTACCGCGCTGGCCGGGCAACCCAGCCTGGCGTCGGCGGCACGCCATGCGCAGGTCTCCGGCCCGACCCTGGTACGTGCGGTTGCGCGCCTGGAGGCACGCCTGCGTGTGGTGTTGCTGCATCGCAGCACCCGCGGCGTCAGCCTGAGCGACGCAGGCCAGGCTTACCTTGCCGACTGCGTGCGCCTGCTGGCAGCGGTGGACGCCGCCGAGGCTTCGGCCAACGGTTTGCATGTGCAGGCCCAGGGCGACCTGCGGATATTCCTGCCGTTGCTGTTCAGCCGCTATGTCATGGCGCCGCTGTTGGCCGGCTATGCGGATCGCTACCCGGCGGTGCGTGTGATCGCGCATTACCACGACTATTACCCGAACCTGCACGTAGAAGGGCTGGACGTGGCGGTGCTGGTCGGCGAATTGCCCAGTTCGTCGCTGATTGCGCGGCAGGTCGGGCAGGTGGGCACTGTCCTTTGCGCCAGCCCCGCTTACCTGGCGACCCGGGGCGAACCCCGGCATCCGGCTGAACTCAAGCAGCATCATCTGATTGCCAGCGCCGACCCGGTGCACTGGGATTTCCTGCATTACACCCTCAAGGCTCGCGCCCGGCTGAGTTGCGCCACTGTCCAAGGCGCGATCAATGCGGCGGTGCAGGGGGCGGGCGTGATTCGAACCTTGAGTTACCCGCTGCACGAACACCTGGCGAGCGGCCAGTTGCAGCGCCTGTTGCCTACCTTCGAGTTGCCGCCGCAGCCGGTGCATGTGGTCTACCGCGAAGGCCGCCATGCGTCGATGCGCGTGCGCAGCTTTGTCGACTACTGCGTCAGTGCGTTGCGCGAGCATCCGGCGTTTCAGTTGGCGTAATAGTGGATTGCCCAGGGTGGGCATTCTCTCCATCGCGACGTGGGCGCAGCATCTGCAGTCTCTAACCGGAGGTGAGCGCCATGCACTCGATTGAAGCAACCCCTTGGCATGTCGGCGAACGGCACATGCAGGAAAGTGCCGGCGTTTCTGAACGCATGGCCATGATCGGGCCCAAGGTCATTCGTGATCATTTGCCTGAGCAGCACCGCGATTTTTACCCGCTACTGCCGTACCTGATCGCGGGTGTGGTGGACGAACAGGGCATCCCCTGGGCGACGATGCTGGAGGGCGCACCAGGCTTCGCGCACTCACCAGATCCGCACACGCTGCAGATCGACAGCCTGCCTTCCAGAACTGATCCCGCCTGGGCTGGAATAACGGATGGCTCGGCCATTGGCCTGCTGGGCATCGACCTCAACACCCGCCGCCGCAACCGCATGAATGGGCGCATTGGAACGCTTGAGCAGGAGGGCTTCACCGTCGACGTGGTACACACCTTCGGCAACTGCCCCAAGTACATCCAACTGCGCCCCGTCGCCGGCATTGCGCGCAAACCCGGCAACCTGGCCGAGCGCAGCAACCGCCTGGATGACGCGGCTCAAGCACTGATCCACCACGCCGACACCTTCTTCGTCGCCAGCTACGTCGACCTGCACGGCGAACGCTCGGTGGACGTCTCTCATCGAGGCGGCAATACGGGATTTGTGCGGGTGCAAGGCAACGTGCTGACCATCCCGGATTTTGCCGGCAACCTGTTCTTCAACACCCTCGGCAACCTGCACGCCAACCCGGTGGCGGGGTTGTTGTTTGTGGATTTCGAGACGGGCGACGTGCTGCAAGTGGCCGGGCGTACTTCGTTGATCCTGGGTGGGCCGCAAGTGGCTGAGTTCGAAGGCGCGCAGCGCTTGTGGACGGTGACGGTGGAACATGTGGTCCGCCGCCCTGCAGCGTTGGCCTTGCGTTGGCAGTTCGCTGAGTTTTCACCGCACAGCCTGGCGATGGGCACCTGGTAGCCTGGCACGATAATGCCCTGTAGGAGCGAGCTTGCTCGCGAAAAACGTCAACGATAACGCGTGCTTCCTGAGTAAGCGCGGCGCCTGTGGATTTTTCGCGAGCAAGCTCGCTCCTACAGGGAATGTCATTGCCTGTTGGGTTTGCGCGTTTTCATCAGGCCGCCGGACACTCACGGTTCAGCGCTTCATCTACCAGCAACTGCGCAATCTCGATCATCTGCACCACCGCCAGCACCTGCTTGCGGGCGTGACCGTCAAGCTGTTCGGCACAGTCGTAGGCGCAGACGGTCGCGGACTCCAGCATTTCACTGGCATTGCTCAAGGCGGCTTCAGTGCTGAGTCCGGGGCGGACGGTGAAGATGACATCGGGGGATAGTTGCGGGTTGTCATCCGAGGGGGATGGTGGGGGATTGGGTGTGACTTTTTTCATGGCGAAGCTCCTATGAATGAGCACCTCCATTTCGCTACCACACGAAGTAAGGAGGCGACTGTACACGGGGTGGTAGACCGGTCATAGAAACCCGGCAGGCCGAAGCCTCCCATGCACAGCCGCCACAAAGCAGCCCGCATAAAAAAACGCCCTTGAGCGTTTTTGGGGTCTATGAAAGAACTGGGCTACCACACCCATTCGCTGATTTTGCAGCGACCCGCGAAGGTTAGCGGCGAGGTTCATCGGACGCAACCCGAAAGTTGTGTAAGAGCGGTCCGACAACCGCGCCATTGCGGGTACGCCGAATACCCCATGTAGGAGCGAGCTTGCTCGCGAAAAACGTCAACGATAACGCGCGCTTCCTGAGTAAGCGCGGCGCCTGTGGGGTTTTCGCGAGCAAGCTCGCTCCTACAGGGGATGTGATTGCCTGTTGGGTTTGCGCGTTTTCATCAGGCCACCGGGCACTCAAGGTTCAGCGCTTGACCCACGAACATGTTGCTGGATGTTGAACCATCATCCTGAGCGGTTTCTTTGGGTTAGCCTTGTTTTCCTACTGACAACAAGGATTGGTCATGCAACGAAACGTTATTAATCCCACGACGGTATTCAACTCCCTGCAATACGGTTTCAGCCAGGCCATGGAAGTGCCAGAGGGCCGGCGAATCATGCTGTCGGGGCAGGTGGGCGTGGATGCTCAAGAGCGTACGGTGGGCCCAGGGGTTGCCGAACAAACGGCCACGGCGTTGGACAATGTCGAAAAGGTGCTAGCCGCGGTGGGCGGTGATCTGTCTCATGTGATCATGCTGCGCTTGTATATTGTCGAATCTGCCCGAGAGCAGCAGGAGCCGATTGCCGAGGCTCTGCGCCAGCGCTTCGCGCACAACCCGCCACCGTCTTCGTGGATTATCGTCAGCGGGTTATCGTTGCCGCAGTGGTTGATTGAGATCGAGGCGGAGGCGGTGGTTCCGTTCAGTTAGGGCTTTTGTAGGAGCGAGCTTGCTCGCGAAAAAACCAGAGCCGCCGCCTTTATTCAGGATGCACGCGTTATCGTTGACGGTTTTCGCGAGCAAGCTCGCTCCTACAGCCATTCAATACCGAATCATCACCGACTTAAGCTCGGTGTAATCCTCAATAAACGCACTGCCAAACTCCCGCCCTAATCCCGAAGACCGGCTGCCCCCAAACGGCACTGCCGGGTCGAGCAAGGTGTGCATGTTCACCCACACCGTGCCCGCCTTGATCGCGGGGATCATGCGCAGGGCCTTGCCCAGGTCATTGGTCCACAGGCTGGCGCTCAACCCGTAGGCCCCGTGGTTCATCATCGCCAGCAGTTCGTCTTCATCGTCGTAGGGCAGGAAGGTGGCGATGGGGCCGAAGGTCTCTTCGTTGAGCAGGGTGTCGTGCAGGTGGTTGGCGAGGATTACGGTGGGTTCGACGTAGCAGCCGGGGCGGTCGATGAGGTGGCCGCCGTGGATGATCGTGTTGTTTTCGGCGCGGGCCTGGTTGAAGTAGCCGAGCAGTTTGTGTTGGTGTTGCTGGTGGGTCACTGGGCCGAATTCGGTGTGTTCGTCCAGGGGCGAGCCGATGGTCAGGCGGCTGAGACGTGCCGTGAGCTTTTCCAGCACGGCGTCGATCTGCGAGCGGTGCACGAAGAAGCGTTCGGCCGCCGCGCAGATTTGCCCTGAGTGCAAGAAGCCCGCTTCGATGATGCCATCTACCGCTTTGTCTACATCCATGTCGCGCAGGAAGCCGGCGGCGTTCTTGCCGCCCAGCTCCAGGGTCGCGCGGGTGAGGCCTGCGCCCATGGCACTGCGGCCCACCGCAATACCGGTGGGCACTGAGCCGGTGAACGACACCTTGTGGGTGCCAGGGTGTTCCACCAGCCCCTTGCCGACATGGCCGCCGCCGGTCAGCACGTTGAGCACCCCCGCCGGCAACCCGGCGTCGATGGCCAGCTCGGCGATGCGCAGCAGGGTCAGCGGCGTGAATTCGCTGGGCTTGATGATGATGCTGCAGCCGGTTACCAGCGCCGAGGCGAGCTTCCAGATGGCGATCATGGTCGAGAAATTCCACGGCACAATGCCCACCACCACGCCCACCGGTTCGCGCAAAGTGAAGGCGGTGTAGCGCTCGCCATTGAACGAAGGCAGCGACGGCGTGAGGGTCTGGCCGCTGAGCTTGGTGGCCCAGCCTGCGTAGTAGCGCAGGAAGTGCGCGGCCTGATCGACCTCAAAGGCGCGGGAAACCTGGATGATCTTGCCCGACTGGCAGGTTTCGATCTGCGCCAGTTCTTCGCGGTGGCGTTCCAGCAGGTCGGCCAGTTTCAGCAGCACGTTGCCACGAATGGCCGGTGCGGTCTGTGACCACAACTGGAAACCCCGGTTGGCGCAAGCGACCGCAGCGTCGATATCCGCCAAGTCAGCGTCGGCCACATCGGCGATCACCTGGCCGGTGGCGGGGTTGGTCACGCTCAGGCGTGCATCGGCGTGGCTGCGCACACTGGCGCCGTCGATGAATAGCCCATGACGGCGACGCAAAAAGGCTTCGACGTGAGGCAGCAGCGGGATATCGCTCATGGCAGGTTCCTGGCAGTTCACAAAAGAAAACTCGAGGTTAACCAACGCGCAGGTACGCGGCTTGACTGTGCCTGCCAGGTTTTATGCCTGTGCCTGCCGTGCCTGTGAAAAGTACAACCTTGCCTGCCGAACGTGCATGTTGTGCCGGCGCAAGCCGGTCGATACTGGCCCTGCATCCCGCGCCGTTCCACGATTTGGAGCGCCTGCCGGACTTCCAATAATAAGCAGGGCCGTCCATGAAAAAGCCAAACCCGCTCCTCGAAGACCTCAAGCCTCTTCTGCCTGCCATTGCCGCCAACGCCAGCCGTGCCGAACAGCTGCGCCGAGTGCCGGATGAGAATATCGCGCTGCTCAAAAGCATCGGCCTGCACCGCGCCTTCCAGCCCAAGGCATTCGGTGGCCTGGAACTGTCGCTGCCCGAATTCGCCGATTGCATCGCCTTGCTTGCCGGCAGTTGCGCCAGCACCGCCTGGGCCATGAGTTTGTTGTGCACCCACAGCCATCAACTGGCGCTGTTCTCGGCGCAGTTGCAGGAGGAGATCTGGGGCGCCAACCCGGATGCCACGGCCAGCAGCAGTATTGCGCCGTTCGGCCGGGTGACCGAGGGTGAGGGCGGCGTGTACTTCAGCGGCGAGATGGGCTGGAGCAGCGGCTGTGACCATGGTGAATGGGCGATTGTCGGCTGCCGTCGCCAGAATGTCGAAGGCACCCAGGACTACTGCTTTGCCGTGCTGCCGCGCAGTGACTATCAGATCCGCGATGACTGGTTTGCAGCCGGCATGAAAGGCAGCGGCACCAAGACCCTGATCATCGACAACGCCTGGGTGCCCGAGCACCGGATCCAGAAGGCCAAGGACATGATGGAAGGCAAGTCCGCAGGCTTTGGTCTGTACCCTGACAGCCAGATTTTCTACGCGCCGTATCGGCCGTATTTCGCCAGTGGTTTTTCCACCGTCAGCCTCGGTGTGGCCGAGCGCATGCTGGAGGTGTTCCGCGAAAAAACCAAAAACCGCGTGCGCGCCTACACCGGTGCCGCCGTCGGCGCCGCGACCCCGGCGCTGATGCGCCTGGCCGAGTCTACCCACCAAGTGGCCGCCGCCCGGGCGTTTTTGGAAAAGACCTGGCAAGACCACGCCGAACACAGCGCCGCCCACCGCTACCCAACGCTAGAAACCCTGGCGTTCTGGCGCACCAACCAGGCCTACGCCACCAAGATGTGTATCGAAGCGGTAGACCGGCTGTTCGCCGCCGCCGGTGGCAATGCCTGGTTCGAACACAACGAAATGCAGCGCCTGTTCCGCGATTCCCATATGACCGGCGCCCATGCCTACACCGACTATGACGTGTGCGCGCAGATCCTCGGCCGTGAGCTGATGGGCCTGGAACCCGACCCGAGCATGGTGTAGCCGCGTTTTCCCTACAACAATCAGGGCGGCCCATAGAGGCCACCCGGGAGTCTTGCATGTCTGACGTATTCGACCCACGAGCCTTTCGTCGCGCCTTGGGCAACTTTGCCACTGGCGTGACCGTGGTCACCGCCGCCACCGCTTCAGGGCGCAAGGTGGGCGTGACGGCCAACAGTTTCAACTCGGTGTCCCTCGACCCGCCGCTGGTGCTGTGGAGCATCGACAAACGCTCCAACAGCCATGCGGTGTTCGAGGAGGCCAGCCACTTTGCGGTGAATGTGTTGGCGGCGGACCAGGTGCATCTATCCAACAATTTCGCGCGCCCCCGTGAAGACCGCTTCGCCCTGATCGAATACGAGCCGGGGGAGGGTGGCTCGCCGGTGTTCGCCGATTGCTCGGCGCGTTTTCATTGTGAGAAATACCAGCAGGTGGACGGCGGCGACCATTGGATCATGATCGGCAAGGTGGTGGCCTTTGATGACTTTGGCCGTGCGCCGCTGCTCTATCATCAGGGCGCGTATGCCGAGGTCCGGGCGCTGCCTCCTTGCGCGCCCGAGGCGGTTTAGAACGGCACGGCGACCACCAGTTGGCTGTAGACATTGGTGCCGTTGCCGCCGACCTGGTTGCCGCCGTTGTCGGCTGATTTATTCGGTTTGTACAGGCCGAGCAGCGGCGTGATGATCAGGTGCTCGTTGACGGCCCATTCGGCATACAGGTCCAATTCGCGGCCATCCAGATTGGGCTGGTCACGGGTACTCACGGTGTTGTAGTCGAAGAACAGCGCCCCAAGGGTGACGTTCTCCAAGGGCTTGACCTTGAGCGCCACGTGCTGCACGGCGGTATTGCTGTTGAAGGGGCCGGAATAGTTGCCCGCCACTTCGCCCTGCACCCAGGTGCCGTAGCCACGGTTGAAGCCTGAGAACATGCCGTCCCAGTTCTTTGAATAGCGTGCATAACGATAGGTCAGGTCCGGTGACCACGGCAGGTTGGCAAAGGTGTAGCCGGCTTCGGCGTAGCCGGCATTTTCCTGGCCGTCGCGACGGCTTTGGCGCGCCAGTTCGAAGGCGAAGTGCGCGTTGTCGATACCGGCACTGCCGGCGCCGCGCAGGCTGTAGAGGTTCATGCCTTTGCGCTGGCGCTGCAGGTCGGTGGCGAAGCGCTCATCCACGTCGATGCCGTGAATGTAGGTCAGCCCCAGGGTGCCCGGCGCGGCAGTGTATTCCAGGGTGCCGGCGGCCATTTCGGTGAGGGCCTGGGCGCGGTTGTCGGACTTGATCCACATCAGGCTGCCGTGCACACCGTCCTTGCCGCCCAGGCGAATCACCGCCGTTTTATCGAAGGCATGGCGCGCGGCGATGTAGTAGGCGCCGCCGCGATTGAACTCGCCGTCGCCCACGCCATTGCCCAGGTTGGGGCCGTCGTCGTTAAGGATAAAACCGTCGCCGAGCATGATGATCTGGCGACCGAACGACAGGTCCAGGCCATCCTTGCCCAGCGCCGGTAACAACTCGCCAGACCGCCAGCCCGCAAAGGCCTCGTCAAACTTGGTGGTGCGCTCGGTGCCGTTGGTGAGCCCTGCCGCATCGCCATCGCCCCAGGTACCGGAACTCACCAGGTTGGCCGTGCCATACACGCCGCCCAGGTGGCCCAGGCTTTGTTCGACGCTCAAGCCGTACTTGATGAACGCCTCGCGCCAGGTGGAGCCGCCGCTGCGCCCATCGTAGTTCTTCGGGCTGTTGAACATACCGTACACGGCGAGGAAGTTGCCGGTGACCTGGGTGTCGGCGTCGGCATATAACTCGATGGCCTGCGCCTGGCCCACCAGCAGTGCCACGCCCAGGCAGACCGCCTGGCGCAGGCGGCGGTTTTTCAGTGTGTGCTCCATTGTTATTGCCCCCATCTTGGTTAAGAGTGAGGGCGCATTAGGGCGAGCGGTATGAGGCCAAGTCTTTTCCCTGCGTGCCAGGCAATTGACTCTGGCCGCCAGGCCACACGCCCTGGCAGGCAGCAACAAAACCGGCGGCAGACAGGGGCAAGACGATCAACGGGAGTGGGGCGCAGAGTGCCGACACATTAAAAAAAACCGCTTCGAGGACCCCTCCATGTCGATCAACGACCGACTCACCGCACACCTCAACCGGGGCACGGTAGGTTTTCCCACTGCGTTGGCCAGCACCATCGGCCTGATCATGGCCAGCCCGGTAATTCTCACCGCCACCATGGGTTTTGGCATCGGTGGCAGCGCGTTTGCCCTGGCGATGCTGATCGCCGTGGTGATGATGCTGGCCCAGGCCACCACCTTTGCCGAGGCGGCGTCGATACTGCCCACCACCGGTTCGGTGTACGACTACATCAACTGCGGTATGGGCCGGTTCTTTGCGATCACCGGGACCTTGTCGGCCTATCTGATCGTGCATGTGTTCGCCGGCACGGCCGAAACCATCCTCGCCGGGGTCATGGCCTTGGTGAACTTCGAACACCTCAATACTCTGGCAGAGTCGGCCGGCGGCTCATGGCTGCTGGGCGTCGGTTTCGTACTGGTGTTCGGCGTGCTGAATGCCTTTGGCGTCAGCGCATTTGGCCGCGCGGAGATCATCCTGACCTTCGGCATGTGGACCACCCTGATGGTGTTTGGTGTACTGGGCCTGATCGCCGCGCCCGCGGTGCAGTTGGATGGCTGGTTCGGTGAGTCGCTGGTGGGCACCGACCTGGTCACCGTCCTGTCGCTGGTGGGCATGGCGATGTTCATGTTCGTGGGCTGCGAGTTCGTCACCCCGCTGGCGCCGGACCTGCGCCAATCGGCCAAGGTGATGCCACGGGCGATGATGCTCGGGCTGATGGGCGTGGCCACGTGCATGTTCATCTATGGCGCGGCGATGAAGCGCCAGGTGGAAAACGTGGTGCTCGATGCGGCTTCCGGTGTGCACTTGCTGGACACGCCCATGGCCATCCCCCGGTTCGCCGAACAGGTGATGGGGCAGATCGGCCCGTTGTGGCTGGGCATCGGCTTTCTGTTCGCTGGCGCTGCGACCATCAATACCTTGATGGCCGGCGTGCCGCGCATTCTCTACGGCATGGCGGTGGATGGCGCCTTGCCCAAGCTGTTCACCTACCTGCACCCGCGTTTCAAGACGCCGCTGTTGTGCATCCTGGTGGCCATGTTGATTCCGTGCTTGCACGCGCTGTACCTGGGCGGCAACACTGACAACATCATGCACCTGGTGCTGGCGGCGGTGTGCGCCTGGAGTTTTGCCTACCTGTTGGTGACGCTGTCGGTGGTGATCCTGCGCATTCGGCGTCCGGACTTGCCTCGGGCCTATCGCTCGCCGTGGTTCCCGCTGCCGCAGATCGTCTCCAGCATCGGCATCCTGTTGGGCATGTGGTTTATCACCCCGCCCGGCATGAACCCGGCGGACATCTACGTGCCGTTTGGCGTGATGCTCGGTGTGACGGCCACCTACGCGCTGTTCTGGACCCTGGTGGTGCAGAAGGTCAACCCCTTCAAGCCCGCCTGCGTGGAAGAGGTGTTGGCCAGGGAATTCAATCATGAACCGGGGCACGCCCATGCCAGTTATAGCGACCTTGCGGCAAAAACTGTTTGAGCTGTTTCGTGCCGACCGCGCACCCAGCGGGTACCGGCCGGGGGTGACCCTGGCGCATCTGCGGCGTGATCTGGGCCTGGCCACCCTTGAAGTGGATGGTGTGGCCTTCGAGATTGTCGAGCGCACCGAGTCGCAGCTGTTGATGCACCTGGTGCTGACCGAATGTGTCCTGCGCGTTCCTGCTGCAGCGGGTGGCACCGCTCGCTTTGAGGTGCACCATGGCGGCGCGATCCGTCGCAGTGGCATTCATGTGCGGCGCCGCGCTGGCAACCAGGCACTGGGCCGTGAATTGCAGGCGCGTTTACAGGCTGACAGCGTGTTGTTCCAGGCGTTGATGCCGCTGGATTTCAAGCGCCTGCGCATCGAGCTGCACGACCAGCAATGGTGCGTGCGCCTGGAGCATATGGGTGGCAGCGAGGTGGTCAACCGCATGCCGGCGTTTCGGCGCTACATTGCGGTGAGCGCCGAGCAACGCGGGTACCTCTTGGCAACCCTGGCCGGGTTGCGGCGGGTACTGTCGGGTCTCTGATTGGCACCATTAGTGCTTCTGCAAAGGGCAAACAGGTTTGTTGTTGCGTGCATATAGATAACATGTTAACTATTGCACCAGAACAACAAGAATAACGCCACTGCGGAGACACCCCATGAGCATCCCACAGCATGCACCCGACGGGCTCGACAGCTGGAACCGCGAACTGCGCGCCGCGTGCGGCCACTTCGATACCGAACTGGCTTTCAACCGTTCGCTGTTTATCGGCGAGATCCACAACCTGTCGCGTGGCCTGGCCATCCTGCGCACCAATGCCGGGCTGATCAAGCGCCCGACGCACCACGCCGACCATGACAACGACCAGGAATGTTTCCTGGTCAGCCAGCGCAGCGGCTATTCGCAAATCACCCAGAACGACCAGACGGTGCAACTGGCCCCCGGCGAAATGCTGTTGATGGATTCGGTGGGCGCCATCGAAATTACCCCCTTTGGCCTGATCGAACACGCCTCGCTGTCCTTGCCGCGCACTGCGGTGTGCAAGCACCTGGGTGGCCAGGCGCGGGCCTTCGGCAAGATCTCCTCGACCAAAGCCTGTGGGCGCATGCTGCATGTGCTGATGGACCAATTGTGCAAGGACGATACCGACGAAGACGCCACGCAAGTGGAAGCGCTGCAAGCGGCGTTCGTCTCGCTGTTGGGTTCGGCGTTGGAGCAGGGCGATGAGTGCCGCGAAGGCGTGGCCGCGTTGCAGGGCAATAACCTGCGCAGTTATGTGCAGAAGGTCATCGACGAGTCGCTGAGCCAGCCAGGCTTGAGCCCGATCGGCCTGGCCAACCGCCTGAATATCTCGGTGCGACACCTGTACCGTTTGTTTGAAGAACAGGACGACAGCGTCTGCCGCTATATCCAGCGCGCGCGGCTCAAGCGCAGTGCGGATGACTTGACCAACCCGTTTCTGCGCAGTGAGTCGATTACTTCGATTGCCTACAAATGGGGCTTTACCGACTCGGCGCATTTCAGCCGGTCGTTCAAGAAACAGTTCGAGGTATCGCCCAAGGACTTTCGTTCGAGCCGGTTGCAGGCGGTGGGGGTGTAAACAGGTTCTTCAAGCTGCATGAGATCCAATGTGGGAGCTGGCAAGGCATTTTGTAGGAGCGAGCTTGCTCGCGAAAGACCCACAGGCGCCGCGTTCATTCAGGAAGCACGCATTATCGTTGACGTTTTTCGCGAGCAAGCTCGCTCCTACAGGGCATTGTGACAAGCCCCACAGTTAGTTCGGGTTTCAGGTTTCGGGAAGGGTAGCGCCGCCGTCCACCACCAGCGTCTGCCCGGTGATATAGCCCGCCAGGTCGGAAGCCAGAAACACCATCGCCCCGGCAATATCCGCCGCTGCGCCCAGGCGTCCCAGCGGCACACGGCGGGCGATGCTGTCATTCACGGCCGCATCGCCCAGGTTATCCATCGCCGGGGTGGCGATCATGCCGGGCTCCACGCCGTTGACCCGCACATTCAACGGCGCCAGCTCCAGCGCCGCATTGCGGATAAACCCATTCACCCCGGCCTTGGACGCCGCATAGTGGCTCAGCCCCGGATAACCGACACGGTTGCCGGTAACCGAAGACGTCACCAGCACGCAGCCCCCGCCTTGGGCGCGAAACCTCGGCAACGCCGCCTGGGTCAGCCAGAACAGCGCCGACAGGTTCACCGCCAAAGTACGCTCCAGAATCGCTGGGGTGATGTCGGCAAAGGCGGTCAGCGGAAAGTACCCGGCGTTGTGCACCAGCACATCCAGTTGCGCCAAGCCTTGGACGCAAGCAAACACCGCTTCGGCATCCGCCAGGTCAACGCCAACGGCTTCCACTTGATAGCCCTGCGCGCACAACTCGGCAGCCACGGCTTCAGCCTGTTCAAGCAGGCGGTCGGCAATCACCACCCGCGCACCGCGTTCGGCAAAGGCTTGGACGATGCCCAGGCCAATGCCCTGGGCGCCGCCGGTGACCAGCACGAGCTGGCCGCTGAAATCCAGGTCATTCGTCATGGGCAGGCTCCAGGCGCGTGAACGCCAGCGTCGGCACGTCGACGATGCTGGAGCCACCGTCCGCCACCAAGGTGGCACCGGTAATGATCGAGGCGTCGTCGCTGGCCAGGAAGCGGCACACCTTGGCGATCTCGTCGGCGCGGGCGGCGCGCCGCAGCGGTACATCGGCACACACACGCGCATAGGCCTGCTGCAAGGTCTCGCCGTACGCCTCCATCAACGGCTGCATCTCGGCGTCGGCCATCGGCGTGTGCACCCAGCCTGGGCACACCGCGTTCACCCGTACGCCATGGGGCCCATAGTCACGGGCCAGCGAGCGGTTGAGCCCGAGCAGCGCATGCTTGGCGGTGGTGTAGCCACACACCTCGGGGCCTGCCGCCAATGAGGCGATGGAGCCAATCAGCACCATGTTCCCGGCGCTTTCCTGTAACAGCGGCAGGCAGGCGCGAGCGCTGTAGAACGCACTGTCGAGGTTGCTGCGCAGTGCGCCTTCCCAGGTGGCTGGGCTGGTCTGGGTCGCGCTGCCCAGGCCATGGCCACCGGCACAGGCCAGCAGCACATCGAGGCGCCCGAAGTGGGTGCGGATTTGTTGGATGAAACCGTCCCAGGTGTCCGGGCAGGCGGCATCGCCCACCAGGATCAGCCCGCCGGTGTCCTGCGCCACCTGTTCCAGCGGCTCGCGACGCCGACCGATCAGCACCAGCCGTGCGCCTTCCTGTGCGTACAACCGTGCGCAGGCGGCGCCGATGCCGGTGCCGGCCCCGGTGATCACCACCGTGCGCGGCTCAGTCACGGGGGTACTCCGTGTGGTTGAGCACCTGGCAATAGGAACTGATCGGGAAGTTCGACAGCGCGTCGAAAGACGCCCCGGCATAGCCGAAGATCTTGCCGTCGCTGCGGTGCTGTTGCAGGTCGATCAGCACCAGGCCGAGGGTCGGCACGATCTTCTCTTGCCAGACGAACAGGTACAGCTGTTCGGCGATCTTGTAGTAATGGCAGCGGTCGGTGTCGCACAGGCCTTTCTCCACGCCCTCAAGGCATTGCCAGGCGTAGAACCGCGGGTTGAGGTAGATGTGTTCGTAGACCTCGCTGGGGCTGTAGCGATACTGGTTGCGCAGGCCGACCAACTCGTCGGTGGGGGCGTGCAGGCAGAGGCCGTCCTGCCACGGCCGGTCGAGGCTGCCGTGGAGGAAGTCGACCTGTACCGAGGTCAGCGGTTTGCCGGCCAGGGCACGGTGGTACAGGCCTTCGTGGGTCTCTGCCGGTTCTGGCATACGGCCAATCACGGCGGTAAAGGAGGCAGTTGGTGTGTCCAGCACCAGGCTGATCGACCAGCTTTGCCCGGCCTCGTGCTTGATAAAGTCCACCAGGTACAGGCCTGGGCGAATCGAGCTGGCGCGGTAGGCGGCGCTGCCGCTGGAGTGGCCATCGGCGGCGTGCCAGGCCAGGCGCTCCTGTTCGAAGCGGTGTTCGATCTGCCAGCCATTGGCAAAGTGCAGGGTGAAGGTCTGGCCGGCCAGGTCGGCCAGGTTCGGCAGAATGAACGCTTCAGGCGCAAACCCCTCAGCCAGGGCGCCTACGGTGATCCAGTCAGATGAATTCGACATGGCAACGCCTCCCTTACACGACGGCGAAGTAGTGTTTGACGAAACTCTCGCTGACCACTTCCCACAGCACAGGCGTGCCCTTGGTCACGAACCAGCTGTCACCGGCCTTGTAGCGGGTGGACTGGCCGGTGGATTCATCGGTGAGTACCACTTCGCCGGTGACTATCGTGGCCTGTTCGGCAAACGGGTAAACCATGCGGAACTTGCCCTGGGTGGTGCCGAAGTACGCACTGCTGACCGCATCGGTGGGCGCGCCGAAGGTCATCTTGCCGAAGGCGCGTACTTCGCCTTCGAGGATTTGCGAGCCGAGGTCGGCCACGGTGCCCCAGGCGTCGAGTTCCGACAGCTGGACGTTGTGTTTGATAGCGGTAAGGGTCATGGCAGATGCTCCTGATAAATACGAGATTTTTGTAGGAGCGAGCTTGCTCGCGAAGAACGTCATGGCAGCGCGATTTACCTGAAGGCCCGCGTTATCGTTGACGTTTTTCGCGGGCAAGCCCGCTCCTACAGGGGTTAGCGGCGACCGTTCCAGTAGCCGGAAAGTTGGTGCCAGGATTTGCCCGCCGTCAGCAGCAGGGGGCGGATCGCGTCCTTGCCGATGATGGTGGGGCGGGGGATCGAGCTGACCAGGTCATAGCGCGCCGAGCCCTCGCTCATGCCTTCGGCCAGCACCTTGCAGATGACGTGGCTGGGGGTGACGCCAAAGCCGGAATAGCCCTGCACGAAAAACGCATTGCTGCGCCCCGGCAAGGTGCCCACCTGCGGGAACAGGTTCGGGCTGCACGCCATCGGGCCGCCCCAGGCCAGGTCGATTTTCACGTCCTTGAGGTAGGGGAAAATCTTCAGCATCAGCTGGCGGTTCCAGGCTTTCAGGTCGCCGGGGATGTGCTCCACCAACGGCGTGGCGGCGCCGAACAGCAAGCGGTTTTCATTGGTCACGCGGTAGTAGTCGATCACCGGGCGGATATCGCTGTAGGCCCCACGGATCGGGCTGATGCGCTGGATCAACTCCTCGGACAACGGCTCGGTCATCATCTGGAACGCGTAGGTGTTGATGGTCGAGCGGTGCAGTTCCGGCTCCAGCTTGTTGAGGAAGCTGTCACAGGCCCACAGCAACTTGCTGGCGCGTACCGAACCGCGACCGGTGCGCACGGTGATGCGCTCGCCATAGCTGACTTCCAGGGCCGGGCTGTTTTCGAAGATCTTCACACCATGGCTGGCCAGCGCGGTGGCTTCGCCCAGCAGCAGGTTGAGTGAATGCACATGCCCGCCGCCCATGTGCAGCAGGGCGCTGGTGTAGGCGGTGGAGCCGATGATCTGCTGCACGTCGGAGCCGCCGAGAAAGCGGATTTCGTGCTGGCTGTTGATCGACTTGAAGTCCTTCTCCCAGGCGCGCAGGGTTTTTTCCTGGCGGGCGTTGAAGCCCATGTAGCCGTAGCCGTGGCAAAAGTCGGCGTCGATGTTGTACTTGGCGATGCGGTTCTTGATGATGTCGGCGCCCAGGTCGCTGATCTCGAACACCTGGCGCAGGCCGTCTTCGCCCACGTCCTTCTTGATCTTCTCCAGGTCATGGCCGATGCCCGCCATGATCTGCCCGCCGTTGCGACCCGTGCCGCCAAAGCCCAGGTAGCGCGCTTCGAGCACCACAATGTTGGTGATGCCTTTTTCCGCCAGCTCAAGGGCCGTGTTGATCCCGGAAAAGCCGCCGCCGATGACCACGACGTCTGCGTCGATATCCTGTTCCAGGGTGGGGAAGCTGAGGTTGTATTTCTTGGTGGCGGTGTAGTACGTGGGGGTTTCGATGTTGATCATGGCGCAGCCTGAAAAAGTGAAGGAAGGCGCTAAAGCGGATGCCTCCATTAGGGCCCTTGGCGGGCTGGAAGTCTTGATCCTGCGTGCCCGGTTTTTTGATTCAGCGCGCCACGGGCGAGGGCACCTATAAGTTATAGCGCGCTCGCCGGCCGGGAATGTTAGAGTTTCGTTAAACTATTAACTAAATACTTCGTGACCCTGAGCCCTATGTCCACACCTCGACAATCCCTGACCCTGGCCTTGCTGCAAGCGCGCGAGGCCGCGATGAGTTTTTTCCGTCCTTCCCTGAATGAACACGGCCTGACCGAACAGCAATGGCGCATCATCCGCATCCTTGAACAGCACGGTGAGTTGGAGATCTACCAACTGGCGGAACTGGCCTGCATCCTTAAGCCGAGCATGACCGGCGTGTTGGTGCGCATGGAAGCGGCTGGCATGGTGCACCGGCGCAAGGCCGAACAGGACCAGCGCCGGGTGCTGATTACCCTGGCGGACAAGGGCAAGGCGAGTTTCGAGTCCATGAGCCAGTGCATGGAGGCCAACTACCAGCGTTTGCAGGATCAGTTTGGTGAAGAGAAATTCCAGATGCTGTTAGGGTTGCTGGATGACTTGAAGAACATCAAGCGATAAACCAACAGCTGAATCACCACCGATCAAAATGTGGGAGCGGGCTTGCTCGCGAATGCGGCGTGTCAGTCAGCAGATTCATTGACGGATATACCGCATTCGCGAGCAAGCCCGCTCCCACAGGGGATCTCAATACACTGCGCCAGTGGTGGTGGCCTGTGGAATATCTTTGAACTTCCCGGCCAGGCTTTGCAGCCCCCGCATCAACACCGTGGTATCGACCCCCACCGCCACGAACGTCGCCCCCAACGCGATATAGCGCCGTGCGAGATTTTCATCCGCACTGAGAATCCCTGCCGCCTTACCCGCCTTGACGATACGCACGATGGCGTCCTCTATCGCGGCTTGTACCTCGGGATGCCCCGGATTGCCACGGTGGCCCATGGACGCGCTCAAATCTGCCGGGCCGATAAACACCCCGTCCACACCTTCGACGGCGGCGATGGCGTCTAGGTTGGTCAGGCCCTCGGCGTTCTCTATCTGCACCAGCAGGCACATCTGCGCATCGGCCTGGTCGAGGTAATCAGCGATGCTGTTCCAGCGCGAAGCGCGGGCCAGGGCGCTGCCGACCCCGCGAATACCCTGGGGCGGGTAGCGCAGGGCGCGCACCAGTTCCCGGGCCTGTTCGGCGCTTTCCACCATCGGCACCAACAGCGTCTGCGCGCCGATATCCAGCAGCTGCTTGATCAGCGCCGTGTCGCCGATCACCGGGCGAATCAACGCCTGGCTGGGGTAGGGCGCGATGGCCTGTAATTGCGCGAGCATGTCTCCCAGTTGATTGGGCGCATGTTCGCCGTCGATCAGCAGCCAGTCGAAACCGGCGTTGGCGGCCAGTTCCGCGCAGTAGGCGTTGGCAAGGCCGAGCCACAGGCCGATCTGTACCTCGCCGTGGTGCAGGCGTTGCTTGAAGCGGTTGACAGGCATGTCCATGACAGCACTCCTGGGTTCAGACGAAGCGGCAGGCAATCGAGCCGAGCAGGTCGTAATCGACGTGGAAGGTATCGCCAGGGCGGGCCGCCACCGGGCGGGTAAACGAGCCGCCGAGAATCACCTGGCCGGGCAGCAGGGTGACGTCATAGGGCGCCAGCTTGTTGGCCAGCCACGCCACGCCTTTGGCCGGGTGGTTGAGCACCGCCGCCGACACCCCGGACTCCTCGATCACGCCATTGCGATACAACACCGCCGGTACTTTGCGCAGGTCGATCTCGGTGGGGCGCACTGCGCGGCCGCCGAGCACCACACCGGCATTGGCGGCGTTGTCGGAGATGGTGTCGAACACCTTGCGGGTCGCGTTGGTGTGGGGGTCGACCTGCTGGATGCGGGCGTCGATGATTTCCAGCGCCGGGATCACCCATTCAGTGGCGTCGAGCACATCGAACACCGTGCAGTTGGGGCCCTTGAGCGGCTTGCCGAGGATGAAGGCCAGTTCCACTTCCACCCGTGGCACGATGAAACGCTCGAAGGGGATGTCGCTGCCTTCTTCGAAAAACATGTCGTCGAGCAAGGCGCCGTAATCGGGTTCGGTGATATTCGACGACACCTGCATGGCCCGTGAGGTCAGGCCGATCTTGTGGCCCTTGAGCGTGCGCCCGGCCTTGATCTTTTGCGCGACCCATTCACGCTGGATGGCGTAGGCATCCTCGATCGTCATGCCGGGGTAGTCGAGGGAAAACTGACGCACCTGTTCGCGGCTGCGTTCGGCGCGGTCAAGGTTTGCGGCGGCCGCGAGGATTTGCTGGGAGTCGAGCATGGCAACGGTCTCTAGTGTGGGTTGACGATGGCGGCCTGGGTGCGCAGCACCAGCAAGCCACCCAGGGCGATAAACAGGGCAAGTACGTACAGGGCCAGGCTGGCGCTCTGGGTGGCGTCGCGCATCCAGCCGATCAGGTACGGCGCGAGGAACGCCGCGATGCTGCCAAACGAGCTGATCATGGCGATGCCCGCCGCCTGGGTGGTGTGGGAGAGAAACGCCGGCGGCAGTTGCCAGAACATCGGCAGCGCGGCACTGGCGCCCATGCCGGCAACCACCAGCCCGCTCATCACCAGCAGCGCATTGCCGGGCGCCAGGCCCGCCACGGCGATACCGAGCGCCGCCATCAGCAACGGCACGCACAGGTGCCAGCGGCGCTCGCGGTGACGGTCGGACGAACGCCCGCAGCCGAGCATGAAGAAGCAGCCGGCCAGGTACGGCACGGCGCTGAGCAAGCCGACCTGGCTGTCACGGCCGATGCCGGCGCCGTGGATCAGGGTGGGCATCCAGAACGCCAGGGTGTTGACCGCCAGCATCACCGCAAAGTACACGGCCACCAGCAGCCACACCTGCGGGTCTCGCAGGATGCCGCCGAACGAGGTGATGGTCTTGCGCTGTTCCTCGTTGCTCAATTGGGTGCGCAGTTGCTGTTTTTGCTCGGCAGTCAGCCAGTGCACCGACTCGAAGCTGTCCGGCAACCACTTGAGCACCACCAGCCCCAGCAGCACCACGGGCGCGCCTTCGATCAGGAACATCCACTGCCAGCCTCGCAGGCTGCCGACGTCGTGGAAGTTCTCCAGGATCGCCCCCGAAATCGGCCCGCCAAGCACCCCGGCCATGGGCACCGCAATGGCAAACAAGGCAGTGACCTGGGCGCGACGGCGTGCCGGGTACCAGCGGTTGAGGAATACCAGGATCCCCGGGAAAAACCCGGCCTCGGCCACCCCCAGCAAAAAGCGCAGCACGTAGAACCCGCGCGCACTCTCCACCCACAACATGCCGGTGGAGAGCAGGCCCCACACCACCATCAGGCAGGCGATCCAGCGCCGTGGACCGACGCGGTCCAGGGCGATGTTGCTGGGCACGCCGAACAGCGCGTAGGCGATGAAAAACAGGCCGGCACCGAAGCCGTACACGGTGTCGCTGAAGTGCAGGTCGCTGCTCATCTGCATCTTGGCAAAGCCGATGTTGATGCGGTCCAGATGGGCGAACAGGTAACACACCAGCAACAAGGGCATCAGGCGCCAAGTCACCAAACGATGGGTGCGGTCGTGCTCGGCAAGCTGCAGGCTTGCAGTGGAATGGGCTGTGCTCATGGTGGTGTTCTTTTTGTTGTTGTAGGAGCGAGCTTGCTCGCGAAAAACGTTAACGAAAACGCAGCGCGCTTGGATCCGCGGGGCCTGGAGGTTTTTCGCGAGCAAGCTCGCTCCTACAGGGGAGAGGCGGGGCCGTTTCAGTTCGCCGGGTTGTTCAAAAACGCGTGCACATTGTTCTGCTTGAAGTTGAGCTGCGGGTGCAGCTCGATCATCTCGAACGACAGCGCCAACAAGCGCTGCGCCTGCAGCTGGGCGAAGTGCTCGGTAATCACCGCGAACACTGCTTGGGCGACTGCTTCGCGGGTTGCCAGGTCGCGGCCGTGGCCGACCTTGAGGGTCATGTGCACAAAGGCATAGTCGTGCTTGCCGTCGGCCATGCGCCAAGTGTCCAGGCGCACGCCTCGACTGCGAATGCCGCCCAACGGAAACACGCCGCTGTCGCCCAGCACGCGGTGGACTTTTTCAAACAGGCCGGGCAAATCGGCCTGCGATTCGAGGTTGTCGGTGTACTCAGCGATAAAGTGCGGCATGGGGCTCTCCCAGGTTTAAAGCGGGAAAATCGCGTTGATCTGGCCGGTGCCCGAACTGCCGAACGGCGGCGTGATGATCTCGGCTGGCTTGGCATAATCCGGCCCACCCAGCAGGCCCAGGAGCATGGCGGTGTCGTGCATCTTGCCTTCGCCAAAACAGTGTTCGGCGTAGTCGGGTAGCATGGCGCAGAACTCCTTGAAGCGGCCTTGCTTCCACATTTGCACGACATGCAGGTCCACCTGCTTGTCGAATTCGCGGGTCCAGTTGTGGATATTCGCCTCAGCCTCGCGGTCGTCCGAGAACCGATGGGACAGCGAGCCGGAAGCGAGCACCAGCACCTTGCGGTCGCTCTTTTCGATCGCGCGGCGCACGGCGGCGCCGAAGGCGAAGCTGTCCTCCAGGCGATGCCAGGCGCACCAGGCGGCGATGGAAATCACCTTGAATTTCTCTGCGTCGGGTACGCCCATGTGCATGTAGCGCATGGGCACCAGGGTGCCGTATTCCAGCTCCAGGCTCGGGATGTTATGGGCCATGCTGCGCACGCCGGCCAGGTTGGCTTCGGCGGCGATCAGCTCGCCCAGTTCGGGGCAGCCGGGGTAGGCGTAGTCCATGTTCTTGATGAAGTGCGGCAGCTCGTTGCTGGTGTAGGTGCCCTGGAACTGTTCACCGCAATTGACGTGATAACCGCTGTTGACCAGCCAGTGCACGTCGAACACCACCGCAGTGTCGGCCCCCAGTTCGCGGGCACGCCGGCCGATTTCCTTGTGCCCGGCAATCGCCGCTTCGCGACAGCCGTGATGCTTGCCGGGCAGTTCCGACAGGTACATCGACGGTACGTGGCAGATCTTCGCTGCCAGAACCACTTCGCCCATGATGACTCTCCTGAATATTATTCTTTTGTAGGAGCGAGCTCGCTCGCGAAAAACGTCAACGATAACGCAGCGCTTCAATTAGCCAGCGGTGCCTGTGGGTGCTTCGCGAGCAAGCTCGCTCCTACAGGCAATGCGGGCTTCAGACGCCCCAGCGCGGAATATGATGACTGCCCATGGAAATACACACGTTCTTGATCTCAGCAAACACTTCAAAGCTGTACTGGCCACCTTCACGCCCGGTGCCCGAGCCTTTGACCCCGCCGAACGGCTGGCGCAAATCCCGCACGTTCTGGCTGTTGATAAATACCATGCCCGCTTCGATACCGCGCGCCAGGCGGTGGGCCTTGCCGATGTCCTGGGTCCAGATGTAGGAGGCCAGCCCGTATTCGGTGTCGTTGGCCAGTTGCAGGGCCTCGGCTTCATCCTTGAACGGAATCAGGCACACCACCGGCCCGAAGATTTCTTCCTGGGCGATGCGCATCCGGTTATTCACGTCGGCAAACACCGTCGGCTGGATAAACTGGCCGCGGCTCAAGTGCGCAGGCAAGTTCGCCGGGCGCTCCAGGCCACCGGCCAGCAGCGTGGCGCCTTCCTCCAGGCCGATCTTGATATAGCCGGTGACCTTGTCGTAATGGGCCTGGGTGATCATCGAGCCGACCTGGGTCTTGGGATCCTGAGGGTCGCCCACGATCAGGCGCTTGGCCCGCGCCGCGAACTCGGCGACAAACTGCGGGTAGACGCTTTCCTGGATAAAGATCCGACTGCCAGCGGTGCAACGCTCGCCGTTGAGGGAAAAGATCGTGAACAACGCAGCGTCGAGCGCGCGTTCCAGGTCGGCGTCTTCGAAAATCAGCACCGGCGACTTGCCGCCCAGTTCCATGGAGTACTTTTTCAGGCCGGCGGTCTGCATGATTTTCTTTCCGGTGGCGGTGCCGCCGGTAAAGGAAATCGCCCGCACGTCGGGGTGGCGCACCAGTGCATCGCCAGCGGTGGCGCCGTAGCCCTGGATCACATTGAGCACGCCGTTGGGGATTCCGGCTTCCACCGCCAGGCGTCCCAGTTCATTGGCGGTCAGCGGCGACAGCTCCGACATCTTCAACACCGCCGTATTGCCCAGCGCCAGGCAAGGCGCGGTCTTCCAGGTGGCGGTCATGAACGGCACGTTCCAGGGCGACACCAGCGCGCACACGCCTACCGGCTGGTACAGGGTGTAGTTGAGCATCTGGTCGTCCACCGGGTAGGTGTGGCCGTCCATGCGCGTGCAGACTTCCGCGAAGAAATCGAAGTTGTGCGAGGCACGCGGGATCAACACGTTCTTGGTCTGGTGGATCGGCAGGCCGGTGTCCAGGGTTTCCAGCTCGGCCAGGTGGGGCACGTTCTGTTCGATCAACTCGCCCAGTTTGCGCATCAAGCGTGCGCGCTCCTTGGCTGGCGTATTGGCCCACTTGGGAAACGCCGCCTTGGCCGCCGCCACGGCTTGCGCGACTTCTTCGGCGCCGCCGCTGGCCACTTCGCCGATGGCCTCGCCGGTGGCCGGGTTGTAGTTGATAAAGGTGACTTTGCTTTCGACCTCACGGCCGTTGATCCAGTGTTTGATCATGGTGCTCAAGCCTCTTTGCGCGCGGAGAAAAACTCCGTCTCACTGACAATACGGTTGACCAGGCGGCCCACGCCTTCGACTTCCACCACCACTTCATCCCCCGGCACCACATCGGCCAGGCCCTCGGGCGTGCCGGTGGCGATCATGTCGCCCGGTTGCAGAGTCATGAAGCTGGACAGGTATTCGATGAGGTAGGGGATATCGAAAATCATGTCTTTCGTGCTGCCTTCCTGGCGCAGTTCGCCGTTGATCCAGGTGCGCAGCTTAAGGTTGCCTGGGTCGGGCACATCGGCCACGTCGACGATCCATGGGCCGACCGGGGTGGTGGCGTCGCGGTTTTTCACGCGAAGGTTGGGGCGGTAGTAATTCTCGAGGTAGTCGCGGATCGCATAGTCGTTGCACACCGTGTAACCGGCCAGGTAGTCCAGGGCGTCGGCGCGCTTGACGTTGCGCGCGGTCTTGCCGATCACCGCCACCAGCTCGCACTCGTAGTGCATGTAGGCGACGTTGTCCGGGCGCCAGGTGACCTGGCGGTGGCCGGTGTAGGTGCCCACCGATTTGATAAAGGCCAGCGGTTCGGTCGGCGGCGTAAAGGCCAGTTCGGCGGCGTGGTCGGCGTAGTTCAAACCCAGGGCGAACATGTTGCCGGTGGCGGGTGGCAGCCATTGCACCTGGTGTTCGGCCAGCAACCGCCCATCCTCCAGGCGTACGCTGCAGTCGGCTTGCACCAGCACGTTGTGGGTTGCACCTTCAAAACGGATACGTGCGCGTTTCATGCCGATGCCTCCGCTGCAATGGTGTTGCTCAGGCGGCCAATGCCGGTGATGTCGACCTCGACCTGATCGCCTGGCTGTACATCCACGCGGCCTTCCGGGGTGCCGGTGATCAGCACATCGCCGGGGTACAGGGTCATGAACTCGCTGATCTCGGCGATCAATTGCGGGATGTCCCGTACCCAGTCAGCGGTGGAGCTTTCTTGGCGCAGCTCGCCATTGACGAACAGCTTGAGGCTCAGTTGGTTGGGGTTGTCGACTTGATCCCGCGCAATCACCTGCGGGCCCAGGGCGCAAAACCCATCGCGGCATTTGGCTTTGACGGCGGGGCGGTAGTAGCTGTCTTCCGGCAGGCTGAATTCATTCACCACCACATACCCGGCCACATGGGCCATGGCGTTCTCCAGGCTGACACGGCTGGCGCGCTGGCCGATCACCACGCCCAGCGCCGGGCCCGGTTGCAGGCGCTCGCCCGCAGGCTGCAGCACGACGCCGCCATGGGCATTGCGGGTGTTGGGCGTCTTGATAAACAACACCGGCTTGGTCGGCGGCTTCTGGTAGGGCGCCTGTTGGAAGGCGGCGAGATGCTGGTCCAGCAGGCCCTGGTAGTTCAGCGCAACGCCGAACAGGGTGCCGCTGGCAACATCATGCAGGGTACGGCTCATGCGTTTCTCCTGGCGGTGACGACGGCTGCATAGGCAGTTCGTTAAGTTGTTAACGTTATAATTAATATGTTAACTACCGTCAAGCGTGGCACACTGCGTTGGCCTCAAAACAACAAGAAGTGAACCCCGTGAAGCCGATCCCCAACATCAACATCGGGCAGGTCTACGACCAGCGCTACAGCGACGCCGAGGTGCATTACGACAAGCTCGGCAACCTGGCGGGTTTTTTCGGGCGCAACATGGCGGTGCATCGCCATGACCGGTTTTTCCAGGTGCATTACGTCAAGAGTGGCGCGGTGCGGGTTTATCTGGATGACCGCCAGTACGTTGAATCGGGGCCGATGTTTTTTCTCACGCCGCCTACGGTGGCTCACGCTTTTGTCACCGAAGCGGATGCCGATGGGCATGTGTTGACGGTGCGCCAGCAGTTGGTGTGGAGTTTGATCGACGCCGACCCCAGCCTTGCCTCCGGTGCGGCCTGCGTGGCCTTGACCGGGGATGCAGAGGGGCTGGAGCAACTCTTCGAGGCGCTGTGCAGTGAGATCAACGCTGAACGGGCAGGGCGCGCCGCCGCCCTCGACAGCCTCACAAGGCTGATCATGATCCGCCTGCTGCGCCTGTGCGCCCACGCCCAGCCGGCACGCCCGACAGCCCATGAAGACCTGCGCATCTTCCATCGTTTCAATGAGCTGATCGAAGCCCACTACCTGGAACATTGGCCGTTGGCGCGTTATGCCGAAAGTATTGGCGTGACCCAGGCGCGGCTCAATGAAGTGTGCCGGCGCATTGCCGACCTGCCCTCCAAGCGCCTGATCCTTGAGCGGCTGATGCAGGAGGCCAAGCGCCTGCTGTTGTTTACCGGCAGTTCGGCAAATGAAATCTGCTACCAACTGGGGTTCAAGGACCCGGCGTATTTCAGCCGGTTTTTCTTGCGGTATGCGCAGATGACGCCGGGGGAGTATCGGGTACGGCAGGCGGGGATGCGCTGATAAGGGATCGGACAAAAAATGCAACGTTGAGGAATTGGCTGATAGTGGTCCGTTGAACGAGAAGGATGGTGTTACCTGTCGAGCCGGAACTTTTCTGACCGTCTGGCCACGCAAGAGTACTTGTTCAGTGCAGGGTTAGGCAGTGGGCAAGTAGTGCTAGACAGTCCGCGATTATTCTCCTTCGATCATATGAGACTCCCTTCAATGCTCACGCACACTCAGCCTGCTTATTCTCCTGCGCACTCAACGTTTACACCGCCGGATAAAACTCTTGAGCCGGCAGTTACCCGTCAACTCAATCACGTTGGCAAGTTAGCGGCACATCCTCCGATTGGCCAAAGCGCTAACTCGCACCGTGATGCAGAACTGAGAGAGCTGTTGAAGTTGCTGGGCACGTTAGTCGTGGCACTTAAAACATGGATGAGCAAGGACGCTGAGACTGCAAAACCACAACCGCCCATGACGGCTCGTCCAACCCCTTCTGTGAGTTCGCCGCATCGGCCACTGGTTAATACCTTGCCTGTGCCGAACACCGTGTCCACCACCAAAAATGAATGGAAAGAACAATTGGCACCGTTCATGAACAGGCCGAACCTGGCCAGTACCCGCAACGCGTTTGATACCGAACTTATTGAGATGTTCTCAGATAAAAACCATGAGCCAATCACTGCGTTTATGTCTGAAAAAACCAAAGGTCAAAAGCCTGACGATCTGCGCAATGGATTGCGTGCCACGTATGAGAACTTCCCTTACTTGGGCACCCGGGGGCGAGAGGAGCACGTAGCCGCGATCAAGGTTGCCATGGCCACGTTCGGGCAAAGTCCGGCCGGGATTTTCAAGCACGTCGTCAAACACGGTGACCACTATGACGTGACGATGCGAGACGGCTTCAAGCTGACAATCACCGTTGAAGAACTTGAACTGGCGGCCAAGGCGGCAAAGTTCAGTGGCGGCGATGAAGGCATGGTCAAGGACGCACAATTTCTGTTTGCTGTGATGAGCAAGCGTCAATACCTGGAGCTTGAGCACGACAGCGCGACGGACCCCTTCATGAGCCTGTACGGCAAAGACAGTGCGTACCACGCCCATCGCACTTATCCCGGTGTGCTGTCGGGGGCCGGAGGCGGTATCGACGGTGACACGGCGCTGTCCTATCTGGGGCTTGAAGAACATTTGCAGGTCATCGATGCCCGTGCATTGGGCACGCAGGTCGGTGTGCCGTTGGACAAGGGCGCAAGAAACAAGAACGGCGTGATTATTGAGGGCGTGATGGAGGGGCAGTTATATAACACGCCGGTTTCACCGTCATTGAAGGTGGTCACGCTTCGCGGGTGATTTAAAGTGTTTAGTGAATAATAGGGGTTATTCAACATGTTAGTGTCTTCTGTTAACACTGCTGCTTTTGGTCATGCCAGGGCAAACGATGCCGTCATTTCTCCACATGTTTTGCCCTCCGCCAACGCATCTGCCCCAACTGGAACTTCTGAACAACTCAGTCGCCTGGTCGGCGAATTGGAGCGCTTGTTGGCGCTGTTATCTGCGCGGTTAAAGCCCGACGTCGATTCAACAACTGTGCCTGCGCAGGTGCCCGATAACCGCACCATCAGACGTGACGAGTTCTTGAAAGGTACGCCTGCAAATACGGGCATCAAGCCCGGTGATATTTTCAAAGACTTTTACCAATTGGCCGAAGGTAATTGCGTGACGATATCCGCGATTAAAGCCGCGATGATGAGGTTCGGCCATAACCCTTATGGTATTTACAAAACCATTGAAGACACCGATAGCGGCTATCGCATTGTCATGCGCGATGGGTTCAAGCTGCACATCACCCATGACGAACTGAAGCAGGCCAAGGCCGGCGCCAACTTCGGCACCGACCGGCCCAACGATGTTCTGGTCAATGCGCATTTCCTATATGCCGTCAGTGCCAAACGCGCCTACCTCGAAAATAACGACGGGGAGGCCAACAAGAGTTTTGCCGCCGCCATACGCAGCCTCAATGATGGCGAGTATCCGGGGCAGGCGTTGCGTCGCCTGGGCTTGAAAGACTTCGTGGCGCCCGCAACCCTCCAGGACTTCCTCAACGGCGCCATCGGCACGGTCAACAGCGGGTTTCATTCGATGGCCGCTGTGGGCGGCTTCGTGGACAGTTATGGGCACAAACAGCCGCTGGATAACCGCGACGCGAACCGTTACGCCGCGGCTGGGCTCAAGTTGCTCTAACGCGCAGCCGCCAGGTTTGGCCACTCACTCCACGCACCACCCAGCGCCGTATACAGATTCACCTCGGCGACCAACTGCGCCAGTCGGTCCACGATCAGTGCCTGTTTGCTGAGGCTGCGCACGCGGCCGAACAAATCCAGTTCCTAGGCGCTCAGCCCCAAGGTGGCGGAATAGTTGGAGGTGATCGCTGACTTGCCGGTGCCGGTCACGCTCCCTGGCACCTTCTGGCGGTTGCCGGCGCCGCTGGCCGCTGGTACTCGGGGATCAGCGAGCAACCGCCGAGCATCCAGGCCATGCCGAGGGGGCACAGCGTCTGTTTGTTCATCAGGCGCCCACCATCCATTTGGCCAGGCCATGCCGGCCGCTCACGCCCAGCTTGGCGGCGGCGCGCTTGAGGTAGGTCTCGATCGAGCTGTTTTTGACACTGAGTTTCTGTGCGATTTGCGGCACGGTGCCGCCAGTCAGCAGGCCAAGGCACACCTCCTGTTCCCGCGCCGAAAGGGTGATGTCGCTCAAAGACAAGCGCTTGTAGAACTCACGCTGCAACTGCGATTGTTCCAGCAGGGTATGGGCCGGCTCAGTCTCGGGGTGTGGCGCCTGGCGCAGACACTGGGCGTGCCGCTCCATCAACGGCAACAGCGTGTCCGACAGGCACTTGAGAAACGACAGCTCAGCCAGGGAAAACCCCTGCTGGGTCGGCGGGCGGTAGAACGAAATCACACAGCGTCGATTGCCTTGGCGTGATACCAGGTTGCACTGGTGCGAGGTGCCGCGCGGGTGCGCGCTGTTGGCCTTGGCGTTCATCTGGATCAGCAGCGGGTCTTGCATGTGCAGCATCTGCCGCAACAACGGGTGGTCGTTCAGCGCATGCAGGGTCTGGGGCACAGACAAATCCTTCTTCACCCCGGCGCTGCCCAGTAACTTGATGTCCAGCACGCGGTCGCGCAGTTCATCCAGGGTCCACTCGCTGAGGTCCACCAGGTGAATCGGTACCCACTTGCCCACCAGCTGCAACATGGTGGCGGCGAAATGTTCGTCGCCGCTGTTTGAAATCAACTCGCCCATTTCGGCGTAAAAATGCGGGCCGCAGGTGCCGCCAATACTTGGGGTCAGACTCATAGCCATCTCATCCTTGATGTCGAAAACCGTCAACGGTTGCCCAGGGCCTGTGCAGGGCGCTCCGTACTGCTTGAACGTAACTCGGCGTTCGAGATTTTATTTAGCCACAGGGATTTGTCCTACGTATGTAGCGGAAACGAGGGACACAAGCTGCCATAAAAACTGCGCCATTAAATCGACGTTTCTCGTGAATTAAGCCGGTTACGTACAGGCGTAAGTTATTTTTAGCTTTGGTTAACTTATTGATGTAAATGATGAATTTATAAAATAAAGAGGTTGCCCAGAGGCTCGGGATGGATCCGATGTAGCCAATCTCCTACAACGCTTTAATCGTTTCAGTCATGAACCTTCAGCCCAGGCCTATCCATCCATTTGAATATCCGGGTTTCGGGTGTCAGACAACAGCGGCTCACTTTTGAAAAGCCGGAATGCCGGCCCAGACAAAAGTAAGCAAAACGCTCATGCCACCACTCGGCACCTCGCTTAGGCTCGATGTGCCCGTAATCCGCCAGTGATTTGGGGGGGGCCTAAGATCAAAAGCAGATCAAGAGCGGCTCGCTTCGCATCGTGGTTACCGTCCATTGTTACAGCCCACAAAGTTGTGTAGATACCTATGCTGCGATGGCATCGACTCGGTTCGCCTGAACTACCAAGGTATTTGCATCAATACCACTGTAGGAGCGATCTACCGTCGTCTTGGCAATCTCCAACAAATGCCACACCGCCAGAATCTTCGCCCGCCCTGGGTTATCCAGCAGCTCGCCGCAATCGAGCGCCGTTGCCGGAGCGCTGTCGAGCAAGCTGGCGGTGTAGAGCAAGGCATCTTCAAAACTCAGGTCGTCGTTGACGTTGTGGAAACCCTGGCTGGGTAGGTAATGGTCGATGCCGCGGTTAAAGGCGGCACGGTCGTTTGCGGGATCGAGGGGTGGATTGGGTAGGACTTTATTCATGGTGTAGCTCCGCGCTGGATTAGGGGAAGACACCCGTCGCGACTAAACCAGGGACACGGCTTGCTGGCCTTTAAAGTTGTTTCAAGGCGCTAACTCGGCGGACCGCTTGTCGGATTTATTACCGTTTTTTTGAAGTTTCACGCCGCTTCCTACGTAGAACTCGCCAGAGAACGGTTGTTGGATTCCGAAGTTGGTAACTTCTAAGATGTTATTTTGTGAAGGAATAATTTGGTGTGTGAAAGTTGATTCATTGCCTCTTTTTTCTGACAATTATTGGTTTTCTGAATTTAATGAGTGAAATTTCCTAATCAGATGTAACTGAATTCCTACAAGGAAAAATTATTTTCGTTGCAAGTTTCTTCTTGTCTACTAAATTGTGAGTGTCACTTCAGTTTAGTGGCGATACACGACAATATGAGGAACTTGAAAATGAAAAAATCAGAATATGGCGAAGTTATCTGCGATTTCGACGATGACTATGGATTTAACCCGTATGCTGGCAATGCTGGCGCTTCAGGAAGTCAGGGGGGATGTGGTGGAAGTGGAGGGTGTGGAGGTGGCGGTGGATGTAATGGAGGAAGTGGTGGCTCCGGTGGATGTGGTCACAACTCGATAGAAGAACAATCACTTGCCAAAGAATAGGTTTATTTACCCACTTGACGGGGTTTCTTAGGCAGCGCCTGAAACCCCTACAGGGGATCACATAATGAATATAGCCATTCCCAACTATCAGATTCTAAATTTTGAAACGGAAAGTTTAGTAATATCCGATGCGGGTATCTCTAAGGTGCATTCACAACCGATCTTGAAGGCGTTGCGACAGATACAAATGTCTCGTGCGCTGACGAAGGATGAGTTGGATGAAATACTCGCCGATAATGGCTTGAATGCAGCCAGTGCATTTGAGTTTCTGGAGAAAATAATTCCGTTCACGGCGGCTAAGGAGCTTTATTTTGAAAAGACTATAGTTGTGCATTCGTGGGAAGGGGCTGCCGGGATTGAAGACTTATTTAGACAAGAGTTATCGGGTGTCGTAGAGTTTAAAGATTTTTCAAGCGATATAGTAAGTTCTGTTGCGGGGGTTAGATGTTTTATTGTGTTGTTATGCCATTCTTATGATTATGAGGGCCTGAAAGAAATACATTTTGACTTGGCAAAAATATCACCAGCTAGCGCTATTAGCGTTTGTTGGCCGATGGGCGGTTTTTTTTGCATCGGGCAACCTTATATCTCGGAGGTCGGAAACCCTTGTCATTTTTGTACCGTTGATAGACTTATTCATAATGAGTCAGTCAAGCGGGTGAAAAACAACTGGGCATCGGCATTGGCGTTTTGTAAAAATGAACATGTCAATGTGCCCTTTAAGAAGTTAAGTTTTTATCAAGAGTTGGTGGTGATTGGTGCAATTATTAGAAATGTGAAGTTTTTTACTGAAAACGGCGTATTGCGCAAGTATCATGATGATGTGTTGTGCTCCTCGTATGTGCAATTAAGTGACGGCAGAATATTTCAAGAGCCCAATTCCCACTGGTATATCTGCGATTGCCTGGAGGTAAGGAAGTGAAAAATATTCCGCATGACTATTATCTTAGATTTATAGACCCTGCCGTCTATGAGGCAGTGCTTGATTTTCATAGTAAAGGCAACTTCACATTTTATACAGCGTTTCAACATTGCACTGGCCTCCATACACTGGACGAAGAACATCTGAGCCAGTTAACCGGGAATGAGCTGGTGCTCTATCCTGATATGGGGCTAACGGTCAGCCTTGGATTGTCCGAGGAAGATAGGGCTGAATGTTTATACAGAAATGAATCATGCGAGAAGTTTTTGTCAGCGTCTCTGAACTTTGAAGTGCTTGAAAAGCTGGTGTCACCTCTTGTCTCTAGGAGTGTCGGAGCACACAAACGTGGGTATCCGAGTGCAGGAGCACTTTACCCTGTTGAGATCTTCATTTGTTCACTCGCTGAGAGTAATGCAGACTGGCCCATTAAAGAACGCATTTTGCACTTGCTTCCTAGTTCTAGGAGGTTTGAAGTAATGCAAGCGGATGTGGATTTTGAATATGTGAAGGCGGCTATAATGGGTTCGTCTGGAGAACAGCTTGGTTTTCCGAGTTTGGCTATTGTTTATTCAGTCTATATGCCTAAAAATATTTTCAAATATAGGTATCGTGGTTATCGCATGGCGCTTATGGAAGTGGGTTCTATTTATATGCTTGTGGAGGTTCAAGCAAAAAAAATAGGACTTGCCTGCCGCCCATGGTCTGCTTATACGGACTCCATGGTATGTAAGTTGCTGGGGGTTAACCCCGCTCTGTTTTTTCCTGTATGTATTCACTTAATAGGTAAGCAGCATGAAACTTGTTAATGCAATGCAGAAGCCGGATCTTCCTGGAGCATTATTGTTTCAACCTGCCGGACTGCTCTATTTACCAAATTCTGTAGAGGTGTCAGACGCTCTTTCAGTTAACGGGTCAGGGGTGGGCGGGGGCGCACGCTCTATCAAAACTGCCTTGGGAGAGTATTTTGAAAGGCGTCATTTTTATAGAGAGGTTTTGTCGATAAAGCGCGGCTTTCTTAGTGACTCGCTGACGAGAGCTGAAGTTGATAGTTTTGCCAGCGCTCTTACACAGACGGCTTCAAGGCTGATATCAATTGAAGAGGTTAAAAAACATCACTTCTCACTGACGCAAGTCATGAGAACTTCTGATTTTTCTGAGTGCTTAATTCCCACTATATGTATTTCTCTTTCTGCGCACGGCCTCGAAAAGGATAATTTTTTATATCCGCTGAGAGACACCTGTGGGTGCAGCTTTTACTGGAACGTAGATGTTGCGTTTTTAGGAGCTGTAAAAGAGTATCTTGAACGACAATTTCTACTGAGGTTTTGGCTGACTAAGCAATGCCAAGCACTTTTCTCGCTCGGTAAAGTTGAGTGTCTGTTACGAGGGAGGAATGTTAAATATTTATATGATGCGCTAATATTTTCCGGTGAGATTTCCATTTTCGATATTTCTGACAATCGTTTTCCTGGGGTTTGTGTGTTGGCGGTTTATGGCCAAAACGATGGTGATCGACATGTGAAGTATTGTGCGGGTATGTCCTATTCAGGTGATGTCGGCGAAGCGTTGGAAAAAGCGCTGCTTGAGCTGTGGCAAACTTATCGTTTTATGGATTTGTTTAAATCGATCGGGTCTGATGAGCGAAAAGTGGAGGATGACTATCTTCGCTATTTTATGACCTGTAATGAGTATGGTACCTATCGTGAAATAACCGATTATGTGGTTGCTGATGGTGACGATAGGGAGACTTCTTTGGAGTTTTCATTGGAGGTTTTTCTGTCGGTACTTAATGGTTTGGGTGTGTCGGGTTATTTTTATTCTCGGCGCGCCAGGATTAATGGGGTTAATTGCGTCTTTGCAAAGTATGTTTCACCTGATTTGTTTCTTCATATGAATAATTCAAGAAACATAAATCTGAAAAATAGTTATTCCAAAAATTTTGAATTCTTAATGTTTTCGTCTCGTCTGAATAGAATGGTACCGTTTCCATGAGGTGAGTTATGAATATTTACCCCTTATTTAAACCTTTCTTGCTGGCGAAGCTTTTTATCAAGGAACAGTTGAAGGAGCCGGTCGCCCTGTTGTGGGTCGTAATATCCCCTGTGGTAACCTTCTACTTGATTACTTACGTCGGGTACTCTGGCGGAGAATCTTTACGTGACTACGCATCTGCCACTTCATGGTTTTACGCTTTCATCTCTTCAAGCGTGGCACTTTTTGGTTTGGCGTTTTATATAGTGGGGCGAAGGGAGAGTGGTTTTTTGCGTTCTTTTGTGTATACAAAACGTACCAAGATCACCTTTCTCGCTGGGCAGTTTTTAGCGTACTCATTTATGTCGGTGATTTATTGCTCAGTGTTTTATGTGCTGACGCGGGGCTATTTTGGTTTGATGGCCCTGGAAGAGTGGTTGGTTATTGTTGGTCGTTTCTATATGTGTTTTTTGCTTTTTTCTACGCCATCCTTATTGTTGACGCTGGTGCCCATAGGCTTTCAAAATACTAATACTCTTTTCTCCATATTATCAGTCTCTATGTTGGCACTGGGTATCGGTAGCCTTAACACCTCGTATTCACTATTTAACGTAATCGGTCTTTTTAATCCGATGGGGTGGGCCAATCGCCTGATGTTGGTGGGGGTGACCGGGTCCGCTACGTTGGTAGCGTCGATTTTAGGAATGATCATTGTCACCGGGTGGTTTGTGTTCCGATTTTTACTCATCAACCCCGTTTGGAGTCGGTACTGATGAAACGGCTAATCGTGGATGCACTGGACGTTAGGTATGGTCAGCATATTTTATTCAAGAGTGCCTCATTGGAAGTCGAGGCTGGCACAATGACAGGTTTGTTGGGGCCTAATGGTTCCGGAAAAACTACGTTTTTTGACGTAATCTGTGGCCTGAAGAAATTGAATGGCGGTGAAGTGCAACATTCATTTTCCAAGCTACTTTACCTGTCACAGATCATCGCAACGCCTCCCGTATTTCGAATGTTCGATGTCTTTAACATGATGATGCTTTTTTGCTCCGATACGCGCGTTACCCAGCGGCACGCCTTGGAAAAAATTGGAAAGTGGAGCCCTGGTATCGCTGAACGCTATTGCGAAATCTGGAAGAAGAAATCATCCCTTTGCAGCTATGGCGAAAAGCGTTGGTTTTTCACCTTGTCGTTATTGTCCGTTAACGCAGACCTTGTGATTTTGGATGAGCCCACTGCGGGGGTTGACCCGGAATTTCGGTACCACATTTGGCGGTGTCTGGAGGGCGCGGCGGCGGAAGGTGTGGCGATACTCGTGTCGTCGCATAACATTGACGAGATCGTCACTCACTGCGATGACTTTTACATGCTAAGCCAACAACGCTTTAATCGGTTTTCCAATGCCGAGGGATTTTTGAGCAGGTACGGCGGCAGTACTTTGGATGAGGCATTTATTCACGCGGCGAGTCTGCCCAGAACTTGAGATGCTGGTAGCTGTGTCTGAACGCTTGCGGGATGGGAACGGGTTTCTCCGCGATATTGATTCGATTGATGCCCTGCGAACCCATGTGGGAACTGGCTTGCCCTCGATGGCATCGACTCGGTTCGCCTGAACTACCAAGGTATTTGCATCAATACCACTGTAGGAGCGAGCTTGCTCGCGAAAAACTCACAGGCGCGGCGTTTATTCAGGAGGCGCGCGTTATCGTTGAGGTTTTTCGCGAGCAAGCTCGCTCCTACAAAATGGGGCTAAGCCCGCTTTTACATTTTAAGTTGTTGGCTTCAAAGGCTTCACGCACTCAATAGAGCGATCTACCGTCGTCTTGGCAATCTCCAACAAATGCCACACCGCCAGAATCTTCGCCCGCCCTGGGTTATCCAGCAGCTCGCCACAATCGAGCGCCGTTGCCGAAGCGCTGTCGAGCAAGCTGGCGGTGTAGAGCAAAGCATCTTCAAAACTCAGGTCGTCGTTGACGTTGTGGAAACCCTGGCTTGGCAGGTAATGGTCGATGGCGCGGTTAAAGGCGGCACGGTCTTTTGCAGGATCGAGGGGTGGATCGGGTAGGACTTTATTCATGGTGTAGCTCCGCGTTGGATTAGGAGACGACACCCGTCGCGACTAAACGAGGGTGGCGGCTGTACGCAGGTTAGTCGACCGGCCCAACACGAAACATCCGGCGCACCCGAAGGTGCCCTACGCACAGCCACCATAAAACTCATGGAGACCATGCCGTGTTGGAAGATACGAGCGACTAAACCCGATCACTGATGAGCAGTGACAGACCGCAGACTAGCCACCGATTCCAACCGGCACAAGGCGGCGGGGATTGTCTCGGAAACGTCCTGCAATTTAAAGGGACACGGCTTGCTGGCCCTTTACAAACCATGACAAAAGGCCAGCAAACACAGTGCCTCAGCGCCTCCCCGGAACAAACGCCACACTCCCACCCTCACGCGCCTTGAACAACCGCTCCCCATTATCCGGCTGGGTCGTCACCACCTGATGATCCTCCCCCAGAAACGCCAACGGTGTCGGCTCGTCCTTGGAATACTGCGCGACGATGATCGTGCGTTGCGGATCAAAGCCCTGGCCGCTGGTTTTTTCCAGCCAGGCCATGAACGCGGCGCTGTCGCCTTGGCGCGGGAAGTCCTGGGTTTCGCTGACGTAGTAGAAGGGCGTGCCGTGGTTTTGCAGGTACATGGGCAGTTTGTTGTCGACCTCCACCAGCACCAGTTGCCATTGGTTCCAGGGCGCGCTTTTTTCTGCCTGGGCTTGCAGGTCGGTGGCGAAGCGGGTGACGCCGCCGTTGCCGTTGGTCCAGGGGTAGATCACGCCCAGCACCAGCAAGAGCAGGCCGGCGCTGAGGCCAAAGCCTGTTTGCCAGCGTGGCCAGCTCGAAGGTTTTTTGTGCAGGCGCTCACTCAGCCACCAGGCGCCGAGCAGTTGGGCAAAGGGCACCAGCGGCAACACGTAGTAGCTGCGGCGGCTGCCGCTGGCGGTGAAGAATACAAACAACAGGCCCAGGCCCCACACCAGCCAGCGTACGTTGGGCGGCGCCCTGCGCCAGTTGCGCACGGCCAGCCACAGGCCGAGTAACCAGCAGGGTGCCCAGGGCAGGGTGTAGGCCGGCAGGTAGATCAGGTAGGTGTAGATCGGCCCCATATGGTCGAAGGGGTCGAAGAAGCGCACCACGTTTTCGCGGAACACCAGCTCCAGGCCGCTCTCTCCATAAGTGGGGGCGCCGTAGCGATGGGACAGCACAAAGGGAATCGCATACACGATGCCTGCGATGAGCAAGGCCAGCGCCAGGCGCAGGTTGAGGTGGCGTTTGTAGCGGTGTTCGCTGAGCAGGTGTGGCAACAGCACCAGGCCCGGCAGCACCACACCGATCAAACCCTTGAACAGCGAGGTGGCGGCCAGCAACAGGAAAAACACCGTGTAGCGCCCCAGCCGTGTGTCATCCGGCCCGCGCCAATACCACCACACCGCGGCCAGCACGCCGCACACGGTGAGTACATCGGCGGTGGCCACGCGGGCCCAGAACAGGAAGTAGAAGGTGGTGGCGAGCATCCACCCGGCGATCAGCCCGGTGCCTTTGCGAAACAGGCGTTCACCGATCAGGTACACCAGCCAGATGCTCAACCACGCGGCAATCACCGATGACAGGCGCAGCGACCACGGGCCGAGGCCGCCCAGCAGGTGGGCAAACCCGGTGATCAGCCAGTAGGAGGGCAGGGGTTTGTCGTAATACGGCGTGCCTTTGAGGTACGGGTCGAAATAGTCACCGCTTTGCAGCATCTGCAAGGCGATATTCGCCCAGCGCGTTTCCGGCCCCCACAGGTCGCGGCTGCCCAGGCCTAGCAAGAGCAGCAAGGCCGAGACGCCCAGCAGTAACACCAGGGCGCCGCGTTCGGTTTTCCAGAAACTCATGGGTTGTTCCCTGTGGCAGGCGCTGCATTCAAGGGTGTTGGGGGTAAATCGTCAGCACCAGGTCGCCCTTGCGATAACGTTTTCCACCGGGAGGCAATTGCCCTTCTTCGCGGTGTTCGCTGGTGCTCTTGACCTGCATCAGCACGCCGACCGAACCCTGCTGGCGAGCCTCGGCCAACCAGGCCTGGACGCTGTCCGGCGTGACCTTGCGCTGCGCTGCGTCTTGGTAGTTCAAGCCGTAGCGCAGCTCGCCCTGGGTGTTATAAAACGCCACGTCGGGCCGGCGCAGGCGCCAGGTCAAGGCCGATGCCAGGCCCAGGTCATTGCTCAGCAAAGCACGGACAGGTTGCAGTTCGTCCAGATGCTCCTGCACGAATTGGTCGGGCATTTCGTTATCTTCGATCAGGGCCGGCATGCCCGCCGGTAGCAGTGCCACCAGCAAGCCAATGCCGAGGGCGGGCATCGCCCATAACGTCAGCGGGCGCACCGCTTGCAGCAAGTTGGCGAGGATCCAGCCCAGCAGCACGATAAACGTCAGCGACAGGTTGAACATCTCTGCGTGGCTATTGGCGTACAGCGGGCGGGTGATTTGCAGGTAAATCAGCGCCACCATGGCCGTCATGCCAAGCACGAAATTGAGCGCGCCGTTGATGACCAGCGGGCGCGGCTTGCCTTGCTTGATCAGGTCGATCAAGCCGTGGCCCATCAACAGCGCCAGGGGCAACAGGCACGGCATGATGTAGGTCGGCAACTTGCCTTTGCTCAGGCTGAAAAAGCCCAGGGGCAGCAGCAGCCATAGGGCGAGAAAGGCAATCGCCGGCTGGCGCCTTTCCTGCCAGGTCTTGAGCAGGGTGCCAGGTAACAAGGCAGCCCACGGCAGGCACGCCACCACCATGATCGGCAGGAAGAACCACACCGGCCGTGCATGCTGTGCATCGTCGGCGGCAAAGCGGCGGATGTGCTCATGCCAGAAAAAGAAATGCCAGTAATCCGGTTCGCGCAGGTGGATCGCCAGGGCCCATGGCAGGCATACCAGCACGGCAACCAGCACCGCCAACGGCCCGTAGCGCATCAACTCACCGACGCGACGCTGCCAGATGAGGTAGGGCACGGCGATCAAGACCGGCAGCAGCCAGGCCAGGAAGCCCTTGGTCATGAACCCCATGGCGCAGGCCACGCCCAACACTGCCCAGGCACCCAGGCGTTCCCGTGGCGTGCGACAGTCCAGGGCAAACCACAACGCCACCAGGCTCAGGTTCACCCACAGGGTGAATTGCGGGTCGAGGTTGGCATACCCGGCTTGCCCGGCTACCAGGCCAAAACTCAGGTAGAGCAGGGCGCAGGCAAAGCTCTTGCGCGGGTCGTTCCACACGCGCCGGGCGAGCAGGTAGGCCAGCACTACACTCAGGCACGTACTCAGCACTGAGGCGATGCGCACACCGAAGAGGTTTTCACCGAACACCGCCTGGCCGAGGGCGATGAGCCAATAGCCGGCGGCGGGCTTCTCGAAATAACGCACGCCCATGAAGTGCGGCGCTACCCAGTTGCCGCTCATCAGCATTTCCTGGCTGACCTGGGCGTAGCGGGTTTCGTCTGGCGTCCATAAACCGTGAAAGCCCAGGGGCAACAAGATGAACACGGCCACGCCCAGCAATAGCCAGGCCAGAGGGTTTATGCGGGGCATGCTCACATCGCTCCATAACGTTCAAGTACGGGCAATGGCGGTATTAACTTAATAGGGTGAAGCATCGTAAGGGTCACTAAGTAGTTGTAGGAAAACATAACTAACAGGCGCGACTAAACATGCCAGAACGGGGCTGTCGTTTTGCTGAACACGTTGTGGCTTAATATGTAAACAAGTGTAATTAAAGTTGTTTGAGTGCGGCGCTCCACTCTTCGATATTCATGGTGCCCATGGCCTTGAAGGTGCCGTTGGGCAGCACCTTGACGAACAGTGCGCTGCCGTACTCGGCGGCGGCCGCATGGGGGAAGCCCAGGCTGGTCTGGAAGTCGCTCATGCAGGCGCTGTGGGTGATCAGCATCAGGTTGCGTCCCGGCTGTTTGTGGCCGAGGATTTCATCGCCCATGGCGTCGCCGCAGATGGCGAGTGGGCCGGGGGACAGCTCGGTCTTGCCGAACATGAACAGTGACGTCTGGGCGGTTCGCGTGGTGGGGCTGCTGAGCACGTCGGTAAGAGCCATGCCCAGTGAATCAAAGGCTTTGCCCAGTTCGACGGCGCGTTCAGTACCGTTGATGGTCAGGCCATCGGCAGGGCCGAAGCAGGGGTTGGCCGAGCGGTCGCAGCGCTCTTCATGGCGCACCAGCACCACCAGTTCACCCTCGCGCCAGCTGGCGAGCACCCCGGAGGTCAGCAGGCGATTGCCCACGCCCAGATCCAGCGGCGAGCTGGGCCAGAATAAAAAGCCCACGAACAATAAGGCGGCAACGCAGATGCCAAGCAGGTGCAGGCGGTATTTTCTCAGGCGTTTTAACCTAGACCTTTTAGGTTGGCGGTTGGCCAGGATCATGTCTGCCACGCGGTTCACCCTCGGCACTGTTTATTGTGTTTATAAAAAGGTTGCATGACGGGGCAGTTGCCCTTAGTGAGGCAGGAGACTGTCACAGCACTGCTGTCTTTTTGCTGAACACGTGCATGTTAAGAGTGTCACTTGGGTTAACTAAGAAAGTTGTGGGTTACCACGAGTTGGCGGGCACTTTAAAGTACGGTGGATGGGCAGGCGGTGAAATCCATGTGAAAAATTTGCGTGGGCAGGAGCGTCAGCCGTTATTCTCATTGCGGGTCCTTCAGATGAGCGTTCTTATGTTGCAGGTGCAAGGTGTTGTAAAAAACTACGCGACCCCGCAAGGTCCGCTGGCCGTCCTGGCCGGCGTCGACCTGCACCTGGGCGAGCGCAGCAGCCTGGCGCTGATGGGTGAATCGGGCAGCGGCAAAAGCACCTTGCTGCACCTGGTGGCTGGGCTGGACCGAGTGGACGGCGGCAGCATCCGCATCGGCGAGCAGCGCCTCGACCAACTCAACGAAGGGCAACTGGCCCATTGGCGGCGTACGCAAATCGGCTTGGTCTTCCAACAGTTCAACCTGATCGGCAGCTTGCGCGTGGAAGACAACCTGGCGTTCCAGGCGCGGCTGGCCGGGCGTTTTGACCCGCACTGGCAAGCGCAATTGGTGGAGCGCCTGGGGCTGGGCGACTTGCTGCGGCGTTACCCCGAACAACTCTCCGGTGGCCAGCAGCAACGGGTTGCCGTCGGGCGGGCGCTGGCCTCGCGGCCGGGTTTGTTGTTGGCCGACGAGCCCACCGGCAACCTCGACGAAGCCACCAGCGATGAAGTGCTGCAACTGCTGTTGGACCTGCTGCGAGACAGCCCCACCAGCCTGCTGATGGTCACCCACAGCCCGCGCCTGGCTGCACGGCTTGACCGGCAGGTGGTGCTGCATCGTGGGCGTGTCGTGTCGATGGACGCTCGCTGAGATGGCGCTGTTTTACTGGACGCTGCGCGCATTGCTGAGCCACTGGCGGCGTCACCCGGTGCAATTTTTCAGCGTGCTCACCGGCCTGTGGCTGGCCACCGCGCTCCTCACCGGCGTGCAGGCCCTCAACAGCCAGGCGCGGGACAGCTACGCACGCGCCAGCCAACTGATCGGTGGTGAACCCCAAGCCAGCCTGGTTGCGCCGGACGCCGCCAGTTTCCCCCAAGCACTGTTTGCCGAGTTGCGCCGCGCCGGTTGGCCGGTCTCCCCGGTGGTGCAGGGGCGGGTGGTGCTCCTGGGGCGTGAGCAACAGCGCCTGCAATTGATGGGCATCGAGCCGGTGTCGTTGCCCGGCAGCGGCAGCGTGGCAGGGCAACGCTTGAGCCAGGCGCAGATGCTGGCGTTTTTCGAGCCGCCGGGGCGTACCTGGGTCGCTGCGCAAACGTTAGAGGCGCTGGGGTTGCAGGCGGGCGAGCAGCCGCTGACGTCCACCGGGCAGCGCCTGCCACCGTTGCAGGTACAGGCCGATATGGCGCCCGGTCTGCTGCTGACCGATATCAGTTTTGCCCAACCTCTGCTCAACATGCCTGGGCGCCTGTCGCGCTTACTGGTGGACAACACCTTCGCCGCCCGCCATCCCCCGCCACCCGCTGCGTTGCAACTCAAGCAGGGCGAAGACAATAACCTTTCACGCCTGACCGAAAGCTTTCACCTGAACCTGGATGCGGTAGGCTTTTTATCCTTTGTGGTGGGGCTGTTTATTGTGCATGCGGCCATCGGCCTGGCCCTGGAACAGCGCCGTGGCCTGCTGCGAACCTTGCGCGCCTGTGGGGTCAGCGCACGCCTGTTGATCTTGAGTCTGGGCGTCGAATTGGGCGCTTTGGCGGTGCTGAGCGGTGTGCTCGGTATCGCCAGCGGTTACTTGCTGGCCAGCCTGTTACTGCCGGATGTCGCCGCCAGTTTGCGCGGCCTGTACGGCGCCGAAGTCGCCGGCCAATTGAACTTGAGCCCCTGGTGGTGGCTGGCCGGCCTGGGCGTGAGCCTGCTCGGCGCGTTGCTCGCCGGGGCCAGCAGCCTGTGGCGCGCGGCGCGTTTGCCGTTACTGGCGCTGGCCAACGCCCAGGCCTGGCATCAAGCCCATGGGCGCTGGCTGCGGCGCCAGGGCTGGGTGGCATCCGCCGCCTTGCTGATCGCGTTGCTGGCACTGTGGCTGGGCGATAGCCTGGCCGCCGGGTTTGTGCTGATGGCGACCTTGCTATTGGGTGCGGCGTTGGCGTTACCGGTGCTGCTCAACGGGTTATTGAAAGCGGTGCTGGGGCGCAGCCGCTCGGTGCTGGGCCAGTGGTTCCTGGCCGATTGCCGCCAACAACTGCCAGCCTTGAGCCTGGCGCTGATGGCGTTGCTGTTGGCCCTGGCGGCGAATATCGGTGCCGGTTCCATGACCTCGGGCTTTCGCCAGACCTTCACCCATTGGCTGGAGCAACGCCTCACCGCCGAGCTGTACCTCAACCCGCAAAATCCGCAGCAGGCCGAGCAACTCAAAGCATGGTTGAGTCGCCAGCCCCTGGTGCAGGCCGTATTGCCCGCCTGGCAGGTATCGGTGCAACTGCAAGGCTGGCCCGCGGAGGTGTTCGGCGTGGTCGACAACCCCACTTATCGTCAACACTGGCCGCTGCTGGAGGCGGCGGACGCGCCTTGGGATCGCTTGCTGCAAGACGACAGCCTGATGCTCAGCGAACAACTGGCGCGACGCCTGAAGGTGCAACTGGGCGACACGGTTTCCATCCCCACCCCACAGGGCACCTGGGCGCCGAAGATCGTCGGCATCTACGCCGACTATGGCAACCCCAAGGGCCACCTGCTGGTCAATGCCCAGCACCTGTTGGCGCATTGGCCGACGCTCTCACCGGCACGCTTCAACCTGCGGGTGGCGCCCGCCGACGTGCCGCCGCTGATCCGTGAAGTGCAGCGTGAGTTTGCCCTGGAAGACAGCCGCATCGTCGACCAGCAGCAACTCAAGGGCTGGTCCAGCCAGGTCTTCGAACGCACCTTTGCCGCCACCGCTGCGTTGAACAGCCTGACCCTTGGCGTCGCCGGGGTGGCGTTGTTCATCAGCCTGCTGACCCAGAGCCAAAGCCGTCTCGGCCAACTCGCGCCGTTGTGGGCGCTGGGCGTGACGCGCCGACAATTGATGCTGCTCAACCTCGGCCAGACCTGGCTGCTGGCGGTACTCACGTTGATCCTGGCGTTGCCGCTGGGGCTGTTGCTGGCGTGGTGCCTGGATGCGGTGATCAACGTGCAGGCCTTCGGCTGGCGCCTGCCGCTGCAGGTGTTCCCCGGCCAGCTTGCGCAATTGCTGGGGCTGGCGATGCTCGCCACCTTGCTCGCGTCGGCCTGGCCGTTATGGCAGTTGTACCGCAGCCGCCCGGCGGATTTGTTGAGGACGTTCGCCCATGAAGATTAAGGCATTGGCGTGCATCGCCTGGTTACTGCTGAGCGGCTGCGACCAGGCGCCCGCACCCGAGGACAGTTTCGCCGGGCTGGGCAGCGATGCGGCGGACTTTGCCCAGGTAGTGCCCGGCAAAGTCTTCAGTTTTCCCGAGGACCACGGGCCCCACGACGGCTTTCGTATCGAATGGTGGTACGTCACCGCCAACCTCAAGGACGCCCAGGGCAATGTCTTCGGCGTGCAATGGACGCTGTTTCGCAACGCGTTGAAGGCCGGCCCTGTTGAACCTGGATGGCGCGACTCAACCGTGTGGCTCGGCCACGCCGCCGTCACCTCGGCCACCCGCCACTACGCCGCCGAACGCCTGGCCCGGGGTGGCGTCGGCCAGGCTGGGGCTCAGGCAGAGCCGTTCAACGCCTGGATCGACGACTGGAACTTCGCCACCCGCCCCGGCGCCGCCAGCCCCCTGGCCGACATGCAACTCAAGGCCAGCGGCGCGCAATTTGCCTACGACCTGCACCTCACCTCCAGCCGTCCATTGGTACTGCAAGGCGATGGCGGTTACAGTCGCAAATCCGACCAGGGCCAGGCGTCGTACTACTACAGCCAACCGTTTTTCACCGCCAGTGGCAGCGTCAGCCTCGACGGCCACACCTACCAAGTCATCGGCCCGGCCTGGCTCGACCGCGAATGGAGCAGCCAACCCCTGGCCGCCAGCCAGACCGGCTGGGACTGGTTCTCCCTGCACCTGGACCGCGGCGCGCAACTGATGCTGTTTCGCGTGCGGGAGAAAGACAGCAACGGTTACCTCACCGGCACCTGGATCGACGCCCAGGGCCACACCCAGACCTTGCACAACAACGATATCCAACTCACACCGCTGACCACTACGGCCATCGACGGGCGCAACATTCCCACACGCTGGTCGCTGAAAATTCCCGGTAAACAGCTGGATATCACCACCGAGGCCGTCAACCCGAAGGCGTGGATGGACCTGGGTATTCCGTACTGGGAAGGGCCGGTGCGGTTTGAGGGTGGGGTGGGGTATTTGGAGATGACGGGGTATTAGGGGCGCTTTCTGTAGGCGTTCATCTTTTGCTGTGTAGGCAACTTCCCAAACGTACTTTTTAACCCCCGCCTGCTTGTGTCCGGGCTGTAGGCGCTTGCTTATATTTCGATGCCATCTCTCTCGGTATCGGAACCCAGGACATGGCGTACGGCTACATCAATCAACAGGCTACACCCTACTCATTTTTGAAATCACAGCTATGGCACGCAGGCTTGTTGCAGGGCCCAGATCATTTTGATGTGCTGAATAAACATCTGAGCCAAGGAATGGTGAGGCCGGGTGAGTTGGTGATCGTTCCAGAAATGTCCAGTGCCTATTGCTCAATCGAAGAAGCCTGGTTGATGCGCCACGCTGAAGAGATTAGTCGCCAACTGGACCAGAATGTGCCGCTCGATAGAGCAGGAAACACAAATTACGACTTGGCGCAGAGCATTCTGGGGGATGGCTCGATAGGCATCGGCAGTGCGACGTCGGCTTGGAGCCGGCACCTGCAGGCGGTTGCACAGACTTTGATGGAAATCGAGCAACTGCATCGCCAATTGAAGGACGGTGGTTTGGACAGAGAGTCATTCATACGACAGCGCCAAAGGATGTTTGGCGTTTTGGATATGCAACTGCAAGGGGCTGCACGATTTGGCTCGGGGTTGCGTGGCAATCAGCCGCTGAAGGGAGCGCTCGGGATCTCGACCAACAGCTATCTGCATCAAGGCGAAATTGTGGGGTATGCGCAGCGGGTTCAAACGATTACGCAGATGTCGAAATGGTTAAAGCAAGGAACATATCTGGGGTTGGCGTTGGATGTGGGCGTCGCGGGTTTGGAAATGAAGGAGGCGTGTGTGGTGGGAAGGGAGGCGCAATGCAACAGAGCGAAGTATGTGGAGACTGGGAGGTTGGTGGGGGGTGTGGCAGGGGCGGCTGGCGCAGGGGTAATAGGGGCTGAATTAACACGCCGGGCATGCCACATTTTCCTAGGTGTCGCCACGAGAGGATCCGGTGCTCTGACCTGCGGAATAATTGGAGGGGCGACGGTAGGGTATATAGGCGGTAAGAAGGGCGGGGATGGCGGGGCGTTTCTCGGCGGAAAAATTGTAGAGCACAACGGTGATTTGATATTCCAGTCAGAGGGGGCTTAAGCGTGGATTTTTTTGTCGCCTATACCGCTGTGATGATCATCGGGACGTTTGTGGTTTTAGGACTGATACTTTTTGTCGAACGAACAAAACTCGACGCGTTGGAAGGTTACTTCATTGAAAACGTGCAGGTGCGTAAATATCAGCAACGCTGGGGACGAAACCAGCGGTTCGTCAGGTTTCATCGCATGTGTCTCATGATTGATATCCTCCGCGCGCCAGAACGCTCCGTCAAAGAAGGTTACATGACCGAGGCAGAGTTAGCCGTCATTCCGCCAGCGCTCAAGCGTTGGGCTGTATGGCCCTATCGGCTCGCGATGATTTGGGCGATCAGTTGGGGCTATTGGTGTACCTGGCTTTAGAGGTGCTCTCGCTTCCTGAACCTGCATTTCTGGGCTCACATTTTTTAAAAAATACTGTACATGCATACAGTATTGTCCTACAGTCCATCCCAGGTGACCGGATGTCACCGGTTACCTGAGCTTCAATTTTTTAACTATGGATGGATAAAAAATGAAATCGAAAAAAGCCTTCATTCTGGGCGCGGCCATGGCGGCCTCTTGCTTCGTTTCGGCCTTTGCCCTGGCCGAGCAAAACCCGGCAAAACTCAGCGCGCAGGCGGTCAAGCAGGCCGTGGACAAAGCATTGAAACCTGGCGGTACGCTGGTAAAGGCCAGCGTTTCGGGCGAGCTCAAGCAAAAGCTCAATGCTGCCAAGGCCGGGCAGTCCAACGTCGTCAAAAAAAGCAAGGCGGCCGTCGGTAATGTGGCGATTGACTCCCCGGTTAGCCAGCTGGAAAAACCTGACTCGGCGCACATGAAACAGGCCGCGGTTGCAGCCTTCACGCCGTTGTTTCCCACCCTGGATATCAACACTCTTTACACCCTCACCGGTGTGGAGACCGGCGCGCAAATCGCTTATCACTTCAACCTGCCGAAAAACGCGCGAATCCAGGTACAGCTGCTGAACCAGAGTGCCGGCACGGATATGTCGTTGACGCTGTTCCATGACGACGGCCAAGGCAACCTGACGCCGCTGGGCACCTCGGATAACCCCGGCAGTGCCGATGAATACCTCAACGGCGTGTTGCCGGCCGGTGACTACTACTGGTTCATGGTGGCCAATGCCGCGAGCAACTCGCAGTTCAGTTTTGGTGTGGCGGTGGACAGCAATGTGGATGCCTACGAGCCTAACGACACCGAGCAAGCCGCGTTCGCGCTGCCGGATGCCTTGAACCAGGTGACCGGTAACCTCGACAGCGTCAATGACGTGGATTACTTCTCCTTCGTCTCGTTGCGTGGCCAAGGTGTGGGCATGTTCCTGGGCGATGACGGTGCGGGCACGCGTAACCAGTGGATCTTCGAACGGTTCGATGGCACCCAGTGGGTGGAAGTCCCGCAGGGCTCCACCTCCACCTATCCCAACCTGACGCCAGGCTACACGGTCAAGGTGCGTGTACGGGCTAACCCGGCGGTGGCATTGAACCCTCAGGCTCAATACAAGCTGACCCTCGGCTCGGCGCCACGCCTGAACCAGCACAATGTGAACGGCGATAACGTGGTGCGCATCCCCAGCTCGATCTTCCAACTGGCCACCCAGGCGGCCCGCAATCTGAGCTGGAGCACCCAGTGGTCAGACAGCACCGGCGAACCCCTGCGCGGCGTCACCCCTGTGCTGCGGGTCGACAAGCATTTTGGCGGCACTTACAACTGGGTCGACTATGAGGCCAAGACCGGCATCACCGGCGCAGCCTCGGGGAATGTCGCGCTGGGCACCTGCTCTGGCGACTACAAAGTGCGCTACCCGGACAGCGCCTCGGGCCAGACCTACAACTGGGAAACCTGGTTCAACGAGGGCGGCTGGCGCATCGAACTCAGGGAGTTCCCAGGTGTGGGCGTGGGTGGCAATAACGTCCAGTACGTCAGCCTCGGCCACATCTGCAGCCAGACCATCGTGCGCTGATTGATCTATGTGTGTGAAGCGGGGGGCAGTCCAGTTGGACTGCCCCTTTTTTTTTCCGTGGGTTCCCAATGCAAAGTGCCAAACAGATAGTCCATCAACGGCAGCACGATATTGAAATTACGCCCCTGCATCAGCTCACGACGGTGGTGCAAGGCGTGCAGGCGATGCATCTGGCGAATCCATGGCAGGCGTGCCACCGGGTGTTCGTCAGGCAGGTGTTCGCAGGCATGGAACACTTCGTAGAGCAGGTAGCCAAGGATCATGCAGCCTGCAAACAGCCCGGCAACGTTGGGGCTCAGTTGGCTGAGCAGCCACCAGGCGGGGAGGGTGATGGCCAGGCTGTGCAGCACGATCAGCCAGGCCGGAAACAGGATGACGCGCCAGTCCCGGGGGCTGTGGTAGGTCATGTGATCGGGGGTGAAAAAACTGTGGTGATCGCCAGTGTGGCGTGCGTAGAACAGCCGGGCGAATGCGTGTTTGTGATGGCCCAGGTGGCGGTGCACGAGGTAGATGCACAGGTTGAAGAACAGTAGGGTCAGGGGCACGGTCAGCCACTGCAGGGCGGTGATATCGGCGGTGGACGACCAGGCCAGCGTGATGCAGGCGATGCCGTAGCCAAGCACGAACGCGGCGTGCAGCCAGGGGTTGTAATGCGGGTTGACGCTTGCGCGGTAACGGGCGCGAAAGGTCTCGGTGGGATGGGGCATGGCTGGCTGCTCGCTGTGTTTTTATTTGAGGCTGAGCTTAGTTGCCATGGGCGGATGTGCGAGTTTTTACTGGCAACTCTTGCCCCCTGTAGGAGCGAGCTTGCTCGCGAAAAATATCAACGATAACGCGGGCTTCCTGAATAAACGCGGCGCCTGTGAGTTTTTCGCGAGCAAGCTCGCTCCTACAACAGGGCACGTCCGCGCCCACATTTTTGCCCGAGACCGACCAGTGGAGGCTTGCACAGGTCTGATTTACTTGTTAGTTTCTGACAAAATGTTAACGATAACATTTGCTCTAAAAATAAAAACAAAACAGAGACCCACGCCATGAAAATGCTCCCAAAAACCCTGTGTTTACTGGCTGCCAGCATCACCCTGGGCAGCGCGAGCCCCGCGTTTGCCGACGCTGCCAAGCCCATCCGCATCGGCGCCTCGTTCCAGGAAATCAACAACCCTTATTTCGTCACCATGAATAACGCCCTGGAGGAAGCCGGCGCGACCATCGGTGCCAAGCTGATCATCACCGACGCCCGCCACGACGTATCCAAGCAGGTCAGTGACGTTGAAGACATGCTGCAAAAAGGCATCGATATTCTGCTAATCAACCCCACTGATTCGGTCGGCGTGCAATCGGCCGTCAAGTCGGCCCATGCTGCCGGCGTCGTAGTGGTGGCGGTGGATGCCCAGGCAGATGGCCCGTTGGATTCGTTCGTCGGCTCGAAGAACTTCGACGCCGGTTTCCAGGCCTGTGAGTACCTGGCTAAAACCATCGGTGACAAAGGCAATATCGCCATCCTCGACGGCATCGCCGTGGTGCCGATCCTCGAACGTGTGCGCGGCTGCAAAGAGGCGGTGGCCAAACACCCGGATATCAAGATTGTCAGCATCCAGAACGGCAAACAGGAGCGTGACCAGGCCCTGACCGTCACCGAAAACATGTTGCAGGCCCAGCCCACCCTCAAGGGCATTTTCAGCGTGAATGACAATGGCTCCCTCGGCGCACTCTCGGCCATCGAAGCCAGCGGCATGGACGTGAAGCTGGTAAGCGTCGACGGCGCGCCGGAAGCGATCAAGGCGATCCAGAAACCCGGCAGCCATTTCATCGCCACCTCGGCCCAATATCCCCGCGACCAGATCCGTCTCGCCCTGGGCATTGCCCTGGCCAAGAAGTGGGGCGCCCAAGTACCGGCCAGCGTGCCGGTGGACATCACTTTGATCGATCAGGCCAAGGCCAAGGACTTCAGCTGGTAAATCCCCCAGGCCCCACGCAGTGCGTGGGGCCCAGGTCTTCCTTCTGAGTGCGAGGTCGGCGGTATGAGCAGTCTTCTGAAGCTGGAAAACATCTGTAAGCGTTACCCGGGGGTACAGGCCCTCAAGGCCATCAACCTGCAAGTGGAGCGCGGCGAAATCCACGCGTTGCTCGGGGAAAATGGCGCGGGCAAATCCACCCTGATGAAGATTCTGGGCGGTGTCGAGCATCAGGACGAAGGGCAGATCCTTATCGACGGGCAGGCCCGGAAATTTGCGACCTATCGGGATGCGATTGCCGCCGGGATTGGCATCGTGTTCCAGGAGTTCAGCCTGATTCCCTACCTCACGGCGGTAGAAAATATCTTCCTCGGCCATGAGCTGAGCAACCGCTTCGGCCTGTTGCGCAAGCGCGAAATGGCCGAGGCCGCGCAGGCGTTGTTCGAGCGCCTCGGGGTCAGCATCGACCTGCACTGCGCGGTCAAGCACCTGAGCGTGGCCGAGCAGCAGTTTGTCGAAATCGCCAAGGCCCTGGCCCTGGACGCACGCCTGCTGGTGCTCGATGAGCCGACCGCGACGCTGACACCCAGTGAAGCCGAGTTGCTGTTCGAGATCATGCGCGAACTCAAGCGCCAGGGCGTGGCGGTGATTTTTATCTCGCATCACCTGGAAGAGATTTTCCAGGTCTGCGACCGCATCAGCGTACTGCGCGACGGCGGCAATGCAGGCGTCACCGAGGTGGCCGACAGCGATATCGATCACCTGGTCGAGATGATGGTTGGCCGCCGCCTGGAATGCAGTTTTCCGCCCAAACCCAGCAGCGAACCCGGCCCCTTGCTGTTAGAGGTCAAGGACATCCAGTTGGTGCGCAATGGCCCCCGCAACCGTTTCAATTTGCACAAAGGCGAGATCCTGGGCTTCGCCGGCCTGGTGGGTTCGGGCCGCACCGAGCTGGCCCTGGGCATGATGGGCGCGCTGCCCACGGTGAGCAAGGATGTATGGCTGCGCGGGGAAAAAGTCAGCCTCGATGACCCGGCCCAAGCCCTGGCCCACGGCATCGGCCTGCTGCCGGAAAGCCGCAAGAGCGAAGGGCTGATCACCGCCTTCAGCATTCGCGAAAATATCTCGCTGAACAATTTGCCCAAGTATCAGAACGCCTCGGGCCTGATCGACAAGGTCAAGGAATGCGCCAGCGTCGACGCGCTGATGCGCCAGCTGTCGATCAAGGCGCCCAGCGGCGAAAGCCTTGTGGTGAACCTCAGCGGCGGCAACCAGCAAAAAGTCGTGATCGCCCGCTGGATCAACCATCACTGCGACGTGCTGGTGTTCGACGAACCCACGCGCGGCATCGACGTCGGTGCCAAGGCGCAGATCTACGCGTTGATGCGCAGCCTCACCGAACAGGGCTACGCGATCATCATGATTTCCTCCGAGCTGCCCGAAGTCATCGGCATGTGCGACCGCGTCGCCGTGTTCCACAAGGGCGCGATCGTCAAGGTACTGGAAGCGTCCGCCGTCAATCCTCAAGAGGTCATGCGCCATGCAACAGGGGGCTCAAGTGAATACGTCCATTAACACCGCTGGCACCGGCCGGTTGCGCCTGAACCTGGCGCGGCTGCTGCGTTCGCCCGCGTTTTATCCCTTTGTCGGGCTGGTGGTGGTGACCCTGGTGATGATCCTCGCCAGCGACACTTTCCTCACCGCCAGCAACCTCTCCAACATCGCCCGCCAGGTGTCGATCAACGCAATCATCGCGGTGGGCATGACCTGCGTGATTCTCACCGGTGGCATCGACTTGTCGGTGGGGCCAGTGATGGCGTTGTCCGGCACCTTGACTGCCGGGCTGATGGTCGCCGGGTTGCCGCCGGGCCTGGCGATTGGCGTCGGGCTGCTGGTGGGCGTGGCCTTCGGCATCGGCAACGGGCTGTTCGTGGCGTACCTGCACATGCCGCCGATCATCGTCACCCTGGCGACCATGGGCATCGCCCGTGGGTTCGGGCTGATGTACACCGACGGCTACCCGATTTCCGGGTTGCCAGAGTGGTTCGCGTTCTTCGGTCGCGCCAGTGTGTTTGGCCTGCAGGTGCCGATCCTGATCATGCTGATCACTTACCTGGCGGCCTATGTGCTGCTGCAGCACACGCGAATCGGTCGCTACATCTACGCCATCGGCGGCAATGAAGAAGCGGTGCGCTTGTCCGGGGTGCGTGCGGCGCGTTTCAAGCTGCTGGTGTACGGCATCAGCGGCTTCACCGCCGCGATTGCCGGGCTGGTGCTTACCTCCCGCCTGATGAGCGGCCAGCCGAATGCCGGCGTGTCGTTCGAGCTGGATGCGATTGCCGCCGTGGTACTGGGTGGCGCGTCGATTGCTGGCGGGCGCGGGGTGATCATCGGCACCTTGCTCGGCGCCATGCTGCTGGGCGTCTTGAACAACGGTTTGAACATGCTTGGCGTGTCGCCCTACGTGCAGAGCGTGATCAAGGGCGGGATCATTTTGCTGGCGATTTTCATCAGCCGTCAGCGCCATCGTTAATACCTCACCACACAGGACCGAACACCATGGACAAGCACACTCACATGCAAGCCGTCGTCTGCCACGGCCCGAAAGACTACCGCCTGGAGCGCATCGGCAAACCCCAGGCGCGTGCCAATGAACTGGTGATCCGCATCGCCGCCTGCGGCATCTGCGCCAGTGACTGCAAGTGCCACTCGGGCGCGGCGATGTTCTGGGGCGGCGACAACCCCTGGGTCAAGGCACCGGTAGTACCGGGCCATGAATTTTTCGGCTACGTGGTCGAAGCCGGCGAGGGCGCCGAGGAGCACTTTGAGGTCAAGGTGGGTGACAAGGTCATCGCCGAACAGATCGTGCCGTGTGGCAAGTGCCGCTTCTGCAAGTCGGGTAAATACTGGATGTGCGAAGTGCACAACATCTTCGGCTTCCAGCGCGAAGTGGCCGAAGGCGGCATGGCCCAATACATGCGCATTCCCAAGACCGCTATCGTGCACAAGATTCCCGAGTCGGTGTCCCTGGAAGACTCGGCGCTGGTGGAGCCAATGGCCTGTTCGATCCACACCGTCAACCGTGGCGATATCCAGCTCGACGACGTAGTGGTGATTGCCGGCGCGGGTACCCTGGGCCTGTGCATGGTTCAGGTGGCGGCGCTGAAGACCCCGAAAAAACTCGTGGTGATCGACATGGTCGACGAGCGCCTGGAGCTGGCGAAAAAGTTCGGCGCCGATGTGGTGATCAACCCCGCCCGTGACAACGCCCGCGAGATCATCAACGGCCTTACGGAGAATTACGGCTGCGACGTCTATATCGAAACCACCGGCGTACCGGCCGGCGTCACCCAGGGCCTGGACCTGATCCGCAAGCTCGGGCGCTTTGTCGAGTTCAGCGTGTTTGGTGCCGAGACCAGCGTGGACTGGTCGATCATCGGTGACCGCAAGGAACTCGACGTGCGCGGCGCGCACCTGGGCCCGTATTGCTACCCGATCGCCATCGACCTGTTTGAGCGCGGCCTGGTCACCTCCCAAGGCATCGTCACCCATGATTTCCCGCTGGACGACTGGGCCGAGGCGTTTGAACTGGCCAATTCGACCAAGTCGATCAAGGTGCTGTTGAAGCCGGTGCTCTGAGATGGACTACGTCATCGGTGTAGACATTGGCACCCAAAGCACCAAGGCGCTGCTGGTGGATGCCCAGGGCACGATCATCGCCCAGCACAGCCACGGCTACCGGGTAGACACCCCGAAAGTGCGCTGGGCCGAGCAGTGGCCGCAGGTGTGGCTGGATGCCGTCCAAACCTGCGTGGCCCAGTGCATGGCCAAGGCCGGGGTGCCGGCGCCGCAGGTCAAGGCGCTGTGCATCAGCAGTTTGTACGGTGGTTCGGGCATTGCCGTGGATGCACAGATGACGCCGCTGCACCCGTGCCTGATCTGGATGGACCGCCGCGCCGGCGAGCAGGTGGCCTGGGTACGCGAGCATGTGGACCTGGAGCGCTTGTTCGCCATCACCGGCAACTCGGTGGACAGCTACTACGGCTTCACCAAGATGCTCTGGCTCAAGCAGCACCAGCCCCAGGTGTGGGCGAATACCCGTTACCTGCTGCCGCCCAACAGCTACATCAACTGGTGCCTGACCGGCGAGTTGGCGGTGGACCACAGCAGCGCCGGGAATATCGGCGGTGTCTACGACGTGGCGGCGCGCAACTGGTCAGGCGAGATGCTGGAGGCGCTAGGTATCGCGCAGTCGATGATGCCCGAGCGGTTGCTGTATTCCGGCGAAGTGGTGGGTGGTTTACGCGCAGACTGGGCCGCACGCCTGGGCCTGCAGGCGGGCACGCCGATCCTCGCTGGGGGCGTGGACGCGGCCATGGCGACCCTGGCGGCGGGTGTCACCCAGCCAGGCAATCATGTGGCGATGATCGGCACCAGCATGTGCTGGGGCTACCTGAACCAGCAGGTGGATGCACACCACGGTTTGGTGAGCATGCCCCATGTCTACAACGGCCACCGCGACCTGTACATCTTCGGCGGTGCGATCACCGCCGGAGCCTCGGTCAGCTGGTTTCGCGAGCAGTTTTGCCAGGCCGAAGAACAGCAGGCCAAGGCCATGGGGCAAGACAGCCTGGCGCTGCTGGAGCAGAGCGCGATGAAGATTCCGGCCGGTAGCGAAGGCGTGGTGTTTTTGCCCTACCTGATGGGTGAACGCAGCCCGGTGTGGGATGACCGCGCCAGCGGCAGTTTTGTCGGGCTCAACCTGTACCACAGCCGCTTTCACCTGTACCGCGCGGTGCTGGAGGGCGTGAGTTTTGCCCTGCGCCACAATATCGAAGCGGGCACCCAAGGCGCGCATTCCCTGGACCCACGCCTGATTGTGGTGGGCGGGGCGAGCCATTCGGACCTGTGGATGCAGATCATCGCCGATGTCACACGCTACCCGGTGTACACCATCGTGCAGGAGGTAGAAGCGGCCCTGGGCGCGGCGTTGCTGGCGGCGCATACGGTGGGGCTGGTGAGTGATGAGGCAATGGACACCGGCTGGGTGCAGTTGCAATTGCGGGCGCAGCCCAAGCGGGAGAATGTCATGACCTATGACCGGGCGTTTGCCGAGTACCTGAAGCTGTACCCGGCCCTGAAACCGGTCATGCACAACCTGCAAACCACCTGATTCAACACGATCCAAAACTGTGGGAGCTGGCTTGCCTGCGATAGCGGAGTTTCAGTCTCCTTATTGGGTGCTGATACACCGCTATCGCAGGCAAGCCAGCTCCCACAGTGGATCTTCATTGGTTTTGAGATCTTTATTTATGATCACCACCTTCGACTTCTCTCACCAGCGCATCCTCGTCACCGGTGCCAGCAGCGGCATCGGTCGCGAAATCGCCCGGCAACTGATCGCCAGCGGCGCTGAAGTCTTCGCCCTTGGTCGCGACGCCCAGGCGTTGGCGGCATTGGGGTGCCACACCCTGTGCGTGGACATCGCTGACAGCATCGCCCTCGACAAAGCCCTGCAAGATTTGCCGCCCCTGCACGGCCTGGTCAACTGTGCCGGCATCTCACGCCTGGAACCCGCCGCTGCCATCAGCGCCGACGCCTTCGATCAGGTGATGGGCGTTAACGCCCGCGCCGCTGCGCAAGTGGCCAGCCGGGTCGCGGCGAAGATGATCGAGGCGGACATTGCCGGCAGCATCGTCAACGTCTCCAGCCAGGCATCGTTGGTGGCGCTGGACGATCACCTGAGCTACTGCGCCTCCAAGGCCGCGTTGGATGCGATTACCCGCGTGCAATGCGCCGAGTGGGGCCGTTTTGGCATACGCGTCAACAGCGTCAACCCCACCGTGACCTTGACGCCAATGGCGGCCATGGCCTGGTCCGACCCGGCCAAGCGCGACCCGGCGTTGGCTGCGATTCCGTTGGGGCGTTTTGCGCAACCGGCGGAAGTCGCGCTGCCGGTGCTGTTCCTGCTCAGTGACGCGGCGAGCATGATCAGTGGCGTCAGCCTGCCGGTCGACGGCGGCTACACCAGCCGCTAGCCGTTTTCCAACTGCCCGGCGATCACCACTTTGTCCCGTGGCTTGTGCGGGTCTTGCAGGCGGTCGAGCAGCAGGCGCACGGCACTGCTGCCGGCCAGGGACGCGTCATGGGCCACGCAGGCGATGGGCACGCCAAAGATATCGGCGAAGGGCAGGCGGTCGATGCCGCAGATGGTCAGGCTGTCATGGGCGATGTTGTGCATGCGCAACGCGCGCAGGGCCCCCAGGGTGATCAACTGGTTGAAACCCATGATCGCGTCCGGCGCCGAGTGTGCGGCCAGGTAATCGAGGGTATGCAGGTAAGCCGGCATCAGCGTGTAGTCGCCCGCCTGCACCTCGACCTGAATGTCGGGGTGTTCGGCCAGCACTTCCCGCAGGCCTTTGAGGCGCTCCACGCTGATGCGCGAGTGCTCGGGGCCGGTCAGCACCAGCAGGCGCTTGAGGTTGGGCGTTTGGCGTAACAGGTAGTGCGCGGCTTGCAGGCCGCTGTGGTAGTTGTCGAGCACCACGCGGCTGAACGGGCTGTCGTGGATCGTACGATCGAGCAGCACCACCGGGGTTTTGCCGTTGCTCAGGCGCTCCAGATAGTCGGGTTGATAGCTCGGTTCATCGGAGACCGGCGACAGGATGATACCGGCCACGCGGTAGCCCAGCAGGGTATCCACCGCCTTGCTTTCGAGTTCCTCCAGCTCATCGGTGTCCACCAGCATGATGGTGTAGCCGTGCTGTTTGGCCTCGCGGGAAATCGCCTTGATCATCTCGCTGTAGAACGGGTTGTCCACCGAAGCGGTGATGACCCCGATGATCAGGCTTTCACTGCGCTTGAGCCCACGGGCGAAGGCGTTGGGCACGTAGTCCAGCTCGCGGGCCACTTCCAGAATGCGCGCCAGGGTGGCGGGTTTGACCAGGTCGGGTTTGCTCAAGGCCCGGGACACCGTAATGGTGGTCATGCCGACCCGTTTGGCAATGTCGCTGATGGTGACGGACTTTTTCTTGTTCATCGGTAAGGCTGCGAGGGGAAACACCAGCAGGCTAGCATGTGCGCAGGCGTAGAGTGATTCAAATCAGCGGGTCCCAGCGTTGCGACCAGTCGCCTTCGGCCTTCACCACTGTGCGTAGCAGCTCCAAAGCCTGTTGCAACACCGCTGAATCCCGCGCCCGCGAATACACCAGGTAGGTCGGGAAGCTGAATTCCGGCGCCTTGGGCACGCGCTGCATCACGCCGCTGTCCAGGTAGCTCTGCACCACCCGTGTGCGGAAGTAGCCAGCACCGCCATTCTCCAATATGTACTGCAACGCCAGCGGCCCCAGGTTGAAATTCACCGCAGCACGCGCACGGTCGGGCAGGGCGGCGTCGTGCTGCTGGCGAAAACCCTGGCCCCAGTCGATATACACGTAAGGCTCGGGTTTACTCGCCAGTTGCACCAGAATCAGTTTTTCTTCCAGCACCTGTTCCACCTGCAAGCCCGGCCAGTATTGCGGCTGGAACACCAAGGCGGCGTCGAGCACACCCAGCTCCAGTTGGCGTAGCAGGTACTCGCCTTCACGCACTTCGGTGCGCAGCGCGTGGCCTGGTATGTGCTCGCGCAACGCCTTGGCCCAGCCGAGCATCAACGGGTTGCACAGGCTGACTTCACCGCCGATATGCAGCACGTTGCGATAGCCGTCTGGCAATGGCAGGTCACGGCGCGCCGCTTCCCAGGTTTGCAGCAACTGGTTGGCGTACACCACGAAGGCCTCGCCGTCGGCGGTCAGCCGCGCACCGGCACGGTTGCGCACGAACAGTGTGCAGCCCAGTTGGCTTTCCAGATTCTTCACCCGGGCGGTGATGGCGGTCTGGGTGACGTGCAGTTTCTCGGCCGCTGCGGCCAGGCTGCCGCAGCGGGTGATTTCGAGGAAGGTGCGTGCCAGTTCGATGTCCATGGATGTCAGCCGCCGAGGAAAGTGGCGGTTATTGTAGAGTCATCGGCGCCTGGACTTGCACTCATTCGTGCAGCAAAAACGCCGGGTCCTGTGGTTCGGTCGTTGTGCTGATGGTCACCGATTTTGGCGCTGGCGGATATTCGGTCCAGTACAGACTATTGTTGGGTTGACGGGTAAGGCTTTTACCCACTTCCTGTTTGTCTGCACGCAGTAGTCGGTAGGTGTAGCTGATCAGGTACACTGCCACGGCTTTATAGGCGCCCAACGTGCACCAGACGGTAGAGCTTTTTGTGGTGGTCCAACCTTGGGTGATGGCATTGCTTTGACTGATGCTGGAGCCGACTTTGACGCTGGTCTTGAAGTAGCCGGCAAAGGTGGCTTCTGCTAACGCTTCTGCGGTCTTGATATCTGTCTCGGTTTGCGTGGTGCTGGTGGACGTGCTGGACTGGAACATCAAACTGTAGCGTTGAATGTCACCTGTGTTGTTATACGCATGGCGTACCAGCTTATAGGTTTCGGTGGTCTCTAACTTATATTGGGGCGATTGAAGGAACTGTTGATCCTGCGTCAAATCAGGGTCAGAGATGACAAACCAGGGCAGCAAGGTTGTATACGTCGCAGTGTCGGAGGTGAGTGCCGTGGGATGCGCATAATTGTGCAGTACGGGGGCGTGCGATGGCTCGGTGGGAGGCTCAATGGAGAGGTGAGTGCGAAGGGCGTAGGTGGGCGTTACCGGTGAAGGCGCTTGGTAGTGGTCGTGACCGATGAAGGTGCCGGTGCTGAAAAACACTTCTGCTGGCATGGGAGACGGCGGCGAAATGCTCCAGGCCGAGAAGTTCGTGCCTGCGTGTGTACCCCTGTCGTTCCAGACCTCCTGATTGATCCTGGCTTCAGTGACCAGGTCTGCGCGGATGCATTTGACCGTTCCGATGTCCGGTGCGCGCAGTGAGTTGCTGCAGACCAGGCCCATGCACACGTACCCGGGCGGTGGCTGCGGGCGCCAGATGGACAGGGTGAGCTCGGCTCTTTGTATCTCCCATACCCAGGTAAAGCCGGTCGGTGGTTTGAGCGCTGTACCTGTCGAGCCCTGTGCATCCGCCACGATCGGCACCACTTTCAGGCCATGGATATCGGTAAAGTTGGGCTCCAGTACATCGCCGAGTATCGAATATTCGGCAAGTGCCGGCGTGACTCGGGGGCGATAGAGCGTGAAGGCGGCGTCACCGAAGTGCCCGGATTCGCCGGTACGGTTGTTGCCGTAATAGGTGAAGTTAGAGGTGAAGTTAATAAGCAGGTCTTTGTATCGGATCGATTCCACGGTGGGAACTCCTTCAAGGTTGAGGCGCTGAAATACCCTGAAGATTTGATCGCTGAAACGACCTGGTAGAGCGGTACATAGCTGTCCCAGGCCATTTATCTGAACGCTGGTCAGCTCGAGTGTTTCGGTGCTTTCAGAAGCGGCATCGGGAACGCCTTGGCATACCTTCAACACCTGCTCATCGGCCACACCCGCGCCGCGTTGAAGAGGCAGGATTGGAATGCGATCAATGTGGGAGCTGGCTTGCGATAACCATAGGTATCTACACAACTTTGGTGCGACGCCGGACCTGTGGCGAGGGAGCTTGCTCCCGTGACGGCCCTGCAGCCGACGCTGATCTAACTGACGCGCCGCGATCCAAATGTGGGAGCTGGCTTGCCTGCGAAGACGGCCTGACAGCCGACACAGTTGGATTGTGTACATATCCATTCCTGCGGTAACGGCCACTTAGGGTTCCGCCCTGACGGCGGCTCACTTTTGAAAAGCGCAAAAGTAAGCAAAACGCTCTTGCCCCACCACTCGGCACCTCGCTTAGGCTCGGTGTGCCCGTAATCCGCCAGTGATTTGGGGGGGGCGCCGCCACGCGCCATCCATGGCGCGGGGCGGCTAAACCGGCATCCCTGCCGGTTTACCCCCCAAATCCCTGTCGAATTCCGGCCTGCGTGGTTTAACGGGGCACCTGAGATCAAGATCAAAAGCAGATCAAGAGCTAGAGCGGCTCGCTTCGCATCGTGGTTACCGTTGGCTGCTATAACCTACAAAATTGTGTAGAAGCTGCGACGGCGGTGTGTCAGAGGCCAATGTGCTGACTGAACCTGTGCTATCGCAGGCAAGCCAGCTCCCACAGTAGAGTCGTATGTCAGGTCGGGCTTCTCGGTGTGTGCAAGTGTTCTGTGGGGAATGCTTTGGCATACGCGTGACACACCCTCAACACCTGCTCATCGGCAAACCGCGCACCCACCACATGCAAGCCCACCGGTAGGCCATTCGCTGCCAACCCGCACGGCACTGACGCCGCTGGTTGTTGGGTGAGGTTGAAGGGGTAGGTGAACGGCGTCCATTGCATCCACTCAGTCATCCCTGAGCCCGGCGGTACGTTGTGCCCGGCTTCGAATGCGGTGATCGGCATCATCGGCGACACCAGCACATCGTAATGCTCATGGAACGCGGCCATCCGTGCAACCAGCGCCGCTCGGGCTTCCAGGGCTGCGTTGAAATCATCCAGGCTCAAGCGTTCGCCTCGCTGTGCAATACGCAGCAACCCGGGGTCGAGCTGTTGCTTTTGCGCCTCGCTCATTGTGCCGGTCAGGCGTGCTGCGCCGGCAGCCCATAGGGTGCTGAACACCTCCAGTGGGTCGCTGAAGCCAGGGTCGATTTGTTCGACCTGGGCGCCCAGTTGCACCAGGCCCTGCACAGCTTGATCCACCACCTGGGCGACCTGCGGGTCGACCTTCGCATAGCCGAACGTGGGGCTGTAGGCGACACGCAACCCCTTTAAGTCCGCTCCTGGAGCGAGCCAGGGCGTGGTTCGCGGCGCGCCGATCAGGCCGTCCCGCGCATCCGGCTGCGCCACGGTTTGCAGCATCAGCACGCTGTCTTCCACGGTGCGTGTCATCGGCCCCAGGTGCGACAGGATCGTCATGGAGCTGGCCGGCCATTGCGGCACGTAGCCGAAGGTCGGCTTGATCCCGAAGGTGCCGGTAAACGCACAGGGAATACGGATCGAACCACCGGCGTCGCTGCCCTGGTGCAGTACGCCGAGGTTCAACGCCGCTGCCGCACCGGCGCCTCCGGAGGAACCGCCGGCGGTGGTGCGCGTATCCCACGGGTTGCGGGTGATGCCGTACAGCGGGTTGTCGGTCACGCCTTTCCAGCCGAATTCTGGGGTGGTGGTCTTGCCCAGCAGCACCGCGCCGGCCTTGCGCATGAAGGCCGGGAAGGGGGCGTCCACGTCCCATGGGCCGTCGGCGGACGAGGTGCGTGAGCCTTTGCGCGTGGGCATGCCGACCGTCAGCGTCAGGTCTTTGATCGACGCCGGCACGCCATCCAGCGCGCCGCAGGGTTCACCTTTCAACCAGCGTTGTTCCGACGTTCGCGCAGCCTCCAGCGCGCCTTGCGGGTCGACATGGCAGTAGGCATTCACCACCGGGTTATAGCGCTCGATGCGCAGCAAAGCATCTTCAGTAACCTCCACGGGGGACAAGCTTTTGTCGCGAAAATGCTGCAATAGCTGCACCGCCGTCAGTTGGCCAATCTCACTCATGCCAGATCCCCCTGGGCCGCGTTCACCATGGCGCGCAACAACACCGCGCAGCCTGCGGCCAGATCATCCGGCGCGGCGTTTTCGATTTCGTTATGGCTGATGCCGCCTTCGCACGGCACAAAGATCATCCCGGCCGGGCCCAGTTCGGCGACGAAGATCGCGTCATGCCCGGCGCCGCTGACGATGTCCATATGGCTCAGGCCCAATGCCTTGGCACCTTCACGCACGGCGTTGACGCAGGTCGGGTGGAAGTCCAGTGGCGGGAAGTCGGCGGTGGGCGTTAGTTCAAACGTCAAGCCGTGGCGGGCGGCCGAGTCTTCGATCACTGCGCGCACTTCATCGACCATGGCTTGCAGCTTGTCGGCATGCAGGTGGCGCAGGTCGATGGTCATGTGCACTTGGCCGGGGATCACGTTACGCGAGCCAGGGTGCAGGTTCAGGCAGCCAACGGTGCCGCAGGCGTGAGGCTGGTGTTGATGGGCGATTCGGTTGACCGCACTGACCACCTCGGCAGCGCCCACCAGGGCGTCCTTGCGCAGGTGCATGGGCGTAGGGCCCGCATGTGCCTCTACGCCAGTGAGGGTCAGGTCGAACCACTTCTGGCCCAGGCAGCCCATCACCACGCCCAGGGTAATCGCCTGGTCTTCCAGCACCGGGCCTTGCTCGATATGCGCTTCAAAATACGCCCCCACTGGGTGGCCCAGCACCGCACGCGAACCGGCATAGCCGATGCGCTGCAATTCAGCGCCCACCGACAGGCCCTGGTCGTCGCACTTGTCGAGGGTGTCCTGCAAGTCGAACTTCCCGGCAAATACCCCGGAGCCCATCATGCACGGCGGGAAGCGTGAGCCTTCTTCGTTGGTCCACACCACCACTTCGATCGGTGCCTGGGTTTCGATCTGCAGGTCATTGAGCGTGCGGATCACTTCCAGTCCGGCCATCACCCCGTAGCAACCGTCGAACTTGCCGCCGGTGGGCTGGGTGTCGATATGGCTGCCGGTCATCACCGGGGGCAGGTCAGGATTGCGGCCAGGGCGCCGCGCGAAAATATTGCCGATGGCATCCACACTGACGCTGCACCCGGCGGCTTCGCACCACTGCACGAACAGGTCGCGGGCCTGGCGGTCCAGGTCGGTGAGGGCCAGGCGACACACGCCGCCCTTGGCCGTGGCGCCGAGCTGGGCCAGGTCCATCAGCGACTGCCACAAGCGGTTGCGGTTGATCAGTGGGGCATTGCTCTGGAGCGGTTGCGCAAGACTGTTCATCAGGAATCTCCACTCAGGCACTCAAGGCCAGGTAACGGTTTTTGATCGTCGGGTCGGCGCGGAAGTCAGCGGCGCTGCCTTCGTACACCACGCGGCCCTGTTCGAGCACGTAATGGCGGTCGGCGAGCTTGTCGCAGACCATCAGGTTCTGCTCCACCAGCAATACCGGCAGGCCCTCGTCCTTGACCTTGCGCAGGATCTTCACCAGTTCGTCGACGATCACCGGGGCCAGGCCTTCAGTGGGTTCGTCGAGGATCAGCAGCTTGGGGTCGTTAAGCAGGGCGCGGGCGATGGCGAGCATCTGCTGTTCGCCGCCGGACAACGCATGGCCGGCGTTTTTGCGCCGCTCCTTGAGGCGCGGGAACATGGCGTACACGTCCTCCAGTTGCCAGCGACTGTGCTTGCGGGCGGCGATGCGCAGGTTTTCCTCCACCGTCAGCAGGCGGAAAATCCCGCGGTTTTCCGGCACCAGCGCCAAGCCTTGGCGCGCAATTTCAAAGATCTTTTGCCCCACCAGCGCCTGGCCGTTGAAGTGGATCTGGCCCTGGCGCGGGCAGATGATACCGAGGATGCTGCGCAGGGTGGTGGTCTTGCCGGCACCGTTACGGCCCAGCAGGGTCACCAGTTCGCCGGGGTTGACGCTCAGCGACACACCCTCCAGCACATGGCTTTTGTCGTAGTAGGAATGGATATTCTCGACGATCAGCATCAGGCAGCCTCCCCAAGATAGGCAGTGCGCACGCGTTCATCGGCGCGCACGAATTCCGGCGTGCCTTCCACCAGGATCTGCCCGTGGCTCATCACCGTGATGCGTTGGCTGATGGACATGACGATGCTCATGTTGTGTTCGATCAACAGCACCGTATGGTCGCGGCCAAGGTCGCTGATCAGTTGGGTCATGATCGGGATATCGTCGATGCCCATGCCCGAGGTGGGCTCGTCGAGCATCAACAGTTTGGGTTTGGAGCAGATCGACATGCCCACCTCCAGCACCCGTTGCTGGCCGTGGGACAACTCACCGGCCAGGGTGTCGGCGCGGGCGGTGAGTTGCAGGCGCTCCAGCACTTGGTCGGCCATCTCCAGATGCTCGCGCTTGCTGTCGACCCGGCGCCAGAAATTCAAGGCGCGCACGCCGTCGCGGCCTTGGGCGGCCAGGCGCAGGTTCTCGCGCACGCTGAGGTTCTGGAACAGGCTGGTGAGCTGGAACGAGCGCGCCATGCCCAGGCCGACGCGGCCGTGGGCCGGCTTGCGCATCAGGTTCTTGCCATCGAAATGAATCGCGCCGGCGGTGGCCTGGCGCTCACCCGTCAGGCAATGGAACAGGCTGGTCTTGCCGGCGCCGTTGGGGCCGATGATGGTGTGGATGGTGCCGGCTTCAACCTTCAGGTTGACGCCATTGACCGCATGGAACGCGCCGTAGGCCAGCTCCAGGTTTGTGGTTTCCAGCAAGATACTCATAGCCCGTCCTCCTTGGCGACGACCACGGTTTTGCGCGTGCCGCGCAGCTTTTCGAACAGCGACGCGAGGCCGCCCCACAACCCGCCGCGCATGAAGATCACCACCAGGATCAGGATCACCCCCAGCAGCATCAGCCAGCGCGGCCACAGGTCGGAGAGAAAGTCCCCCAACAGCACTATGGAACCGGCGCCCAGCAGTGAGCCGAACAGCGAGCCGGTGCCGCCGACGATGGTCATGATCAGGATGTTCTCGGACATCGCCAGGTCGATATTCGACAGCGGCACAAAGTGCAGCAGCATGGCGTACAGCGCCCCGGCAATCCCGGTGACCGCGCCGGACAGCACGAACACCAGGATCTTGAAGTGGCGCGTGTCGTAGCCGATGGCCGAGGCGCGGGTTTCATTCTCGCGGATCGCCATCAACGTGCTGCCAAACGGTGAGGCGATCACCCGGCGTGCACCGATGAAGATCAGCAGGAACAGCACCGCGACAAAACCATAGAAGGCGCGGGCATCGGCCAGGGACAGCAGCACGGTGTCACCCACCCGGATTTCCGGGCGCGGCACGCTGAGCAGGCCGTTGTCGCCGCCGGTCCAGTCGCTCAAGGTGTAGGCGACAAAGTAAGCCATCTGGCTGAACGCTAACGTGAGCATCACGAAGTAAATGCCCGTGCGGCGAATCGCCAGGGCGCCCACCAGCAAGGCCAGCACGCCACCGGCCAGCGCTGCGCCCAGCAACGCCATGAACAGGCCCAGTTGCAGGTGGATCATCAACAGCGCCGCACAATAAGCACCGGCACCAAAGAAGATGCCTTGGCCGAAGGACAGCAGCCCGGTATAGCCCAGCAGCAGGTTGCAGGCCAGGGCGGCCATGGCAAAGATCAGGATCTCGGTGGCCAGGGTCGCCGAGGGCAACACCAACGGCAGGCCGATCAGCACGGCCAGCACCCACAGCAACATGGCTTTGGATTGGGTCTTGGCGAACGGCAGGGGGTTTTTCTCGCTCATATCAGGCTCTCCCGAACAGGCCGTAAGGGCGCACCAGAATCACCACGGCCATGGCGCCGTAGATCATCAGGCTCGCACCCTGGGGCCAGAGTGTGGTCATCAGGCTTTGCACCACGCCCACCAGTAAACCGCCGACCAGCGCACCGCTGAACGAGCCCATGCCGCCGATCACCACCACCACGAAGGCGATGCCCAGAATCTCCGGGCCGACGAAGGGCTGGGCGCCGCGCAAGGGCGCGAATAACACCCCGGCGACACCGGCCAGGGCAACGCCGAGGGCGAAGGTCATGGAGAACAAACGGAAAATATTGGTGCCCAGCAGCGACACGGTTTCAGTGCTTTCACTGCCGGCGCGCACCAGGGCACCGAAGCGCGTGCGTTCCAGCAGCAGCCACAGGCCCAGGCCCACTAGCCCGGAAAACACGATGAGGAACAGGCGGTAGTAGGGATAGACAAAGTCACCCACCACCAGCACGCCGCGCAACAGTTCCGGCACGGCGACGCTTTTGCCCACCGGGCCCCAGATCATCACGCTGGCTTCCTGGATGATCAGAGCGATGCCCAAGGTCACCAGAATCTGGAACATGTGCGGCAAGTGGTAGATGCGCTGGATCAGCAAGCGCTCGATCACCCAGGCCAGTGCGGCCACCACCAGCGGCGCGATCAGCAGCGCCAGCCAGAAGTTGCCGGTAAGGCTCACCGCGGTGTAGCAGATGTAGGCGCCGAGCAGGAAGAACGCGCCGTGGGCGAAGTTGACGAAGTTGAGCAGGCCGAAAATGATCGTCAGCCCCACCGCGATCAGGAAGTAGATCATCCCCAACCCGAGGCCGTTGAGAATCTGGAACAGGTACAGATTAAGCATGCAGGCACCCTCCGCAGACGGCCGCTTGCACGGCCCTGCGCGACAAAGTTAAACGGTCAGCCGAGCGTGCAGCCCGTCGCCTCGACCGCAGGGAACGACTGGCCAGCGCTGAGCACTTTGGCCAGGTCGTCCTTGTCGGCCATGTCGCCGCTGGCCTTGCCGATCAGCAGGTAGTAATCCTTGATCACCTGGTGGTCGCCGGCGCGGATCGACTCCTTGCCGGTTGGGCCTTCGTAGCTCAAGCCCTGCATGGCCTTGGCCACGGTCGGGCCGTCGAAGCTGCCGGTGGCAATGATGGTGTCGAGCATGACTTTGGTGCTGATGTAATCGGCGGCCAGCGGGTAGGTGGGGTTGATGCCGTAGGTGGCCTGGGTGAGCTTGACCAGTTCGCGGTTGAGCGGGGTGTCGACCTGGTGCCAGTACTGCGCGCCGAGGTACACGCCTTCGAGCACATCGCTGCCCAGTTCCTGGAACTGATCCAGGCCGGCAGACCACACCAGCAAGACCTTCATGCGCTCCTTGATGCCAAAGTTTACGGCCTGGCGCAGGGTGTTGGACGATTGGCTGCCAAAGTTGAGCAGCACCAGCACATCGGGTTTGGTAGAAATGGCGTTGGTCAGATAGCCGGAGAATTCCTGTTCCTGCAGCGAGTGGTAGCTGTTGCCCACGTGTTCCAGGCCATGTTCCTTGAGCACGTTTTTGGCGCCTTCAAGCAAGGCTTCGCCGAACACGTATTGTGGGGTGATGGTGTACCAGCGCTTGGCGTCCGGCAGCAGCTTGATCAGCGGCACCATGGTCTCGCGGATCGCGCCGTAGGTGGGCACCGACCAGCGGAAGGTCGCCTTGTTGCAGTCCTTGCCTGTGACTTCATCGGCGCCCACCGGGGTCATGAACACACCGCTGGCCTTGTCCACTTCCTTGGCCACTGCCAGGGCGGAAGACGACAAGGTGCAGCCCTGGAAGAACCGTGCGCCGTCCTGCGCGATGGCCTCCTGCACCTTGCGCACCGCCTTGCCGGCGTTGCCTTCGGTGTCGATGACCTTGTAGTTCAGCGGGCGGCCGAGCAACTGGGCGTGTTGTTGCACCGCCAGGCGCGAACCCATGTCGGCAAATTTGCCATAGCTGGCAAAGGCGCCAGACATGGACTTGAGGCCGTAAAAGGTAAAGGGCTCGGCGGCGAATGTCGAACGCACGCTCAGCGGAAGGCTGAGGGCGGCGGCCGCGGTGAGGCTGGCTTTCAATAACGTACGACGCTGCATGGGGTGACTCCCTGGTTTAGTTATTGGCAGGAGCGGCAAGGGCGATACGGTGGAGCAAGGGCCTGTGGGCAGGCTTGTTATTGGTTAACTCGACTCAACAGATGAACGCGGTCAAATGTGGGAGCTGGCTTGCCTGCGATGCAGGCGCCTCGGTATTACGGGGAGGGCCGAGTCGATGCCATCGCAGGCAAGCCAGCTCCCACACTGTTCGGGTTCCCAGATTGGATTTTTGGTGTGCTTATGAGTGGTCGAACTCCAGTAGGAAGTGCGGGCTTACCTGGCCTTCCAGCGCGGTCATATGGTGTTCGGCATCGCACATGTGTTCATGCATCAAGCTGCGCACCGCGCTTTCATCCCCGGCGCGAAAGGCGATCAGCAGTTGTTTGTGATAGTCCAGGTTGGCCGCGTCGAATTGCTTGCGCTTGGGCTTGTAGGCTTTTTTCAGCACCACCAGGTCGCGCAGCAAGTCGTTGAGAAACTGCGCCATGAAGCTCAGCAGCGGGTTGGGGCAGGCCTGGGCCAGCAGGTTGTGGAACTCCAGTTCTGCCAGGCGCTGTTCGCGCTGGCCGGCTTCGCTGTCTTCGGGGGCGCTGCAAAAATCCACGTTGGCTTGCAGGGCGATGTAATCGTCTTCGCTCAAACGCCCGAGCACCGACACCGCCAGTTCCACTTCGATGACCTTGCGCAGTTGGTAGACCTGCTCGCCGTCCAGGTGCTGGAAGTGCAGGTAATTGCGCAAGGCGCGGCTGGCCGGTTCAGTGCCGGCCTGGTTCAAGTACGCCCCGCCGCTGGGGCCGGTGCGTGTGCTCACCAGGCCTTCGACCTCCAGCGCCTTGAGCGCTTCGCGCGCCGAGCCCTTGGAGCACTGGAAACTTTCCATCAGCTCGCGTTCGGTGGGCAGGCGGTCGCCGGGCTTCAAGGCGTCGGTGACGATCGAGCGCTTGACCGACTCGACAATCACATCAGACAGCTTCTGGCGTTTGCGGCGTAGCGGTCGACTCAGCATGGCGGTGATTTATCGTATTAATGCGGATAAATAGCACTTAATAACGATTGGGCAGGGGCGTCAACGCAAGGGGTCGTTTTCGGTGAATAGGGGTCGTAAATGCGCAGGTTATTCCCAGGCGCCCAAGTCCAGGCAGCGTGCTGACGCCGGCGGCTGCTTGCCGTAAGCGAGGAAGTCCCCCAGCCAACGGCTCACACAGCCGTCAGCGCCTGCGTGTGCCGACTCCTTGAGCAAAAGTTGCTCTACACCGGTGGCGAGTGGTTCGCCAGGCTCGGTATTGATCAGCACCATGCGCCCGACGCGCTCGGGAAACAGCGTGCCATAGCGGCTGCCCAGGCGGGTGGCCGTGGCGTTGCCCAGGTAGTTGAGGCGCGCCTCGCCCAGTTGCCCGCGCACGAATTCCATATCCTGCGCGGCCTGTTCCACGCCATTGCCTTGGCGCAGGTCGCGGGTGCTCAACTCGATTACGTCATAACGGTCGACCAGGGTGCGATAGGCCTGGGTGGCAAGCGACTCCCAGCGACTGGCCAGGTGAAGGACGAACGGCGCGCCTTTGGCCTGTTGGGGGTCGCCGGCCTGGATGAACACCACACCTTCACGGTTGAGCGGCTGCCGTGCGCCTACCCGTGTCACGCTCAGGCGTATGCGGCCGCGCTGGGGTGCGGCATGGTCGCGGGGCACGCTGACCAGGCCGCATTGGGTGCGGCCAACCACTTCCGGGTCCAGGCGCGCGGTTGCAGTGAGGGGGCAGTCCAGCAGCCAGTCGATCGCGGTGGGCGCGATCAAGGGCTCGGCCAGCGCCAGGTGTGTGATCAGCCAGCCGCCAACGCAGGCCAGGCCTTTTACAACAACGCTGGGTTTCATCATGAGGTCCCGGGCATCCGTGTGATAACGGCTTTTTTACCAAGGACCTTGGGGTGGAAAATGTAAGGTGAAGAAACAACTCATGTATGAAATATGAGTTTCGTTTATCAGATACCGGTGCTCCAGCCACCGCCTAACGCCTTGTACAGGGCGATGCTGGCTTGCAGGCGCGACAGGCGCAGCAGCACGTTCTGGTCCTGGGCGTCGTACAGGGTGCGTTGGGTTTCCAGTACCGTGAGCAGGTCTTCGGCGCCGGCCTCATAGCGGCTTTGGGCAATCTGGAAGGCGGTCTGCGCCTGTTGCAGCTCCTCGGTTTGCCACTGGCGTTGCTGGTCCAGGCGGGTGATGCTGCTGAGGGCTTTTTCTACATCGGCAAAGCCGTTGATGATCGCCCCGCGATAGGTTTGCAGCAGTTCATCCTGGCGCGCCCGAGCCTTGTCGCGCTCGGCGCTCAGCCGGCCATTGTTGAAGATCGGCGCCATCAGGCCCGAGGTCAGGGTGTAGAAGGGGCTGCGCAGGATCTCTTCGGCCTTGGACGCGCCCGAGCCGAGCGTTGCGCCCAACGTCACCGTCGGCAGCATGGCCGCACGGGCCACCGTGACGTCGGCACTGGCCGCCGCCAACTGGGCCTCGGCCTGGGCGAGGTCGGGGCGCCGGCTCAATAACTGGCTGGGCACGCCGGGCCCGATACTCGGCCAGCTCAGTGCCTGGAAGGGTTCTGTGCCCAGCTCCAGGGCCTGCACGGGCTGGCCGAGCAAGGCGGCGAGGGTGATTTGCGATTCTTCCGCCGATTGCTGGATCAGTGGCAGTTGCCGTTGCTGACCGGCCACCAGGCTTTTCTGTTGCGCCAGTTCCAAGGCCGTGGCGGAACCGGCATCAAAGCGGGTCTGCACTAGGTTCAGTACATTGCGCGCATTCGCCAGGTTGAGCTCGGCAATCTGCAAGCGCTGGCGTGCGGCCAGGGTTTGCGCGTAGCGGTCGGCCACGTTGCTGAGCAGGGTCAGCTCCACGTTGGCCTGATCGAACTCACTGGCCTGCAGGCTGTGCACGGCGCTGTCGCGGGCAGCGGCGCGGCCACCCCAGAAGTCGATTTCGTAGCTGGCCGTGAGGTTGGCGTCATAGTTGGTGACGGTCCTGTTGCTCTCGGTGGCGTCCAGCTCCGAGTTGCCGCTGCCGCGCAACAGCCGTTGGCGGCTGGCGCCGAGGTTGAACTTCAGCTCCGGCAACAACGGTGCACCGGCAATCACCGCCGTGGCCTGGGCCTGGCGGACACGCGCCATGGCGGCCGCCACGTCGAAGCTGTCGCGGCGGGCCTGGTCGATCAGGCGGTTCAACGCCGGGCTGCCAAACTGCGTCCACCAGCGTTGATTGGCGGCTTGGTTTGCCTCGCGCCCGGCATAGTGCCAGGCGGCGGGCGCAGCGATGCCGCTGTCGATGGCGGGCGGGTTAGCGCCACAGGCCGTGAGCAACAGGCACACACTGAGCGCTGACAGTTGTGGAGTGAGAGATCGTTTATTCACTGGTCAACGCCTTAACCGGATCGAGCCGGGCAGCTTTACGGGCCGGCATAAAGCCGAATACGACACCGGTGACCAGCGCACAGCCAAACGCACCGAGCACCGCCACCAGGGAAAACTGCACCGCCACTTCAGCCAGCACCAGCACGCCGCCCACCAGCAAGGCCAGGGCGATACCGAACAGGCCACCGACCACCGAGAGCATCACCGCCTCGGTGAGGAATTGGCGCAGGATGTCGCGCTGGCGTGCCCCGGTGGCCATGCGGATGCCGATTTCACGGGTGCGTTCGCGCACGGTCATCAACATGATATTCATCACGCCGATGCCGCCCACCAGCAGGGAGATCGCCGCAATCGAGCCGAGCATCAGCGACAGGGTGTTCTGGGTACGCGCTTCGGCCTGGATCATTGCGGCGTTGTTGGTCAGCTCGTAGTCGCGCTTGCCGTTGTGCAACTTCAACATCAACTGGTCGATGGCGCGTTCGGCTTCATGCACCTTGCGCGCATCGGTGGTGGCAATCGCCACGTATTCGGGGTTGTAGCTGCCGAACAGGCGGACACTGGCGGCGCTGTAGGGAATGGCGACACGGTCGTCACTGTCCTTGTTGCCCGAGCTGGAACCTTTTTCCGCGAGCACGCCGACCACCTGGAAGGGTACGTTCTCGATCAGGATGTACTGGCCGATGGGGTTGGCCACGTCCTTGAACAACTTTTGGCGGATGCGCGCGCCGATCACGGCGACCGTGGCGGCGGCGCGTTCGTCGGCCTCGGTGAAATAGCTGCCCTCGACCACCGGCCAGTTGAAAATCTCCGGGAAGTTGGTGTCGTTGCCCCCCACGTAGGCCATGTAGTCGACGTTGCCGAAGCGCACACCCGCGTCGGTGCCGTTGACCGGCATGATGCGCTTGACCTGAGGCAGCGTCGCCAGGGCGGCGACGTCGTTGAGGGACACAATCCCCAGCGGCGTACGCGGGTTGGGCGAAGAACCGCTGAGGTAGATGATATTGGAACCGAACGCGCCCATCTGCGCCATGACCTGGCGCTTGCTGCCTTCGCCCACCGCCAGCATTACCACCACCGACGCGACGCCGATGATAATGCCCAGCAGCGTCAGCGCCGTGCGAAAACGGTTGATCCACATCACCCGCCAGGCGGCCTGCACCGCGTCCACCAATTCGGCTTTCCAGGCACCATTGTGCTCGGCGCCGTCGGCCAGGCGTTGGCGCAGGTCTACGGCGTGCAGGGCTCCCGACGCCACGCTGGGGGTGGCCGCGCGGGTGTCTGCAGAGTCGCTGATGATCTGGCCGTCGCGAATCTCGATGATGCGGTTGGCTCGCGCCGCCACTTCACGGTCGTGGGTAATCAGGATGACCACATGGCCCTGGCTCGCCAGTTCGTCGAGCAAGGCCATGACCTCGGCCCCGCTGTGGCTGTCGAGGGCGCCGGTGGGTTCGTCGGCGAGGATGATATGGCCGCCGTTCATCAGTGCGCGGGCGATGGACACCCGTTGCTGTTGCCCACCGGACAGTTGGTGCGGCCGATTGCCGGTGCGCTCGGCCAGGCCCAGGCGGGTGAGCAGGGCGCTGGCGCGAGCATGGCGCTCGGCGGCGCTGATGCCGGCATAGATCGCCGGCATCTCGACATTTTCCTGGGCAGAGCCTGAGGGAATCAAATGGTAGCCCTGGAACACAAAACCGAAGGCTTCGCGGCGCAGCCAGGCCAGTTCGTCGCTGCCCAGGTGGGCGACGTTTTCCCCGGCGAACAGGTAGTCACCCTCGGTGGGGCGGTCGAGGCAGCCGAGAATGTTCATCAGCGTCGATTTACCCGAGCCCGACGCGCCGACAATGGCGACGAACTCGCCGGCATGGATCGACAGGTCGATGCCGCGCAACACATCGACCTGTGGGCTGTCGCCGCCGCCGTAGGATTTGCGCAGGCCTTTGAGTTCAATCAGGGGCGTGGTCAATTCAGCCCCCATGGCTGTCAGCCGGGCCGATCAACAGGTGGTCGCCCTCGTTCAGCCCGCCGAGCACTTCGACGCGCAGGCGGTCGCTGATGCCCAGGCGCACTTCGCGGTCTTCGATGGCACCGTTCTTGGCCACCACTCGGGCGATTTGCGCCTCTGAACCTGGCGTGCCTTGCAAGGCGGCGACCGGCACGGTGAGGGCATTCTTGACTTGGCTGGCGACGAAAAAGACTTGGGTGGTCATCTCGGCCATCAGCGCGTTGTCGGCGTTGTCTACGTCGAGCAGCACCGTGTACAGCACCACTCGGCCAGTGCCGCTCTTGCTGGTGCTGCTCGGGCTGCCGTTGCTCTGGGTTTCGTTCAAGGGCTTGGGCGGGATCGGCAGGATCTGGCGCACGGTGCTGGTCCAGCGCCGGCTGCCACCGCTCAGGGTGGTGAAGTACGCGCTCATGCCGGGTTTGACATGGCCGATGTCGGCTTCGGAGACTTCCGCCCACACCGTCATGGGCGACAGCTTGGCGATGCGCAGGATCAGCGGGGTTTGCTGTTGCGCGTTGAGGGTCTGGCCGACGCGCGCGTCCACGGCCACCACGGTGCCGGTCATTGGCGCGTAGATGCGCGTGTATCCCAACTCGGCCTCGTCGCTGCGCAGGCTGGCCTGGGCCTGGCGGATCTGTGCCTGGAACATCTCGACCCGCGCCTGGGTCGCGCGCAGTTCAGCCTGGGCGGTCTGCACGTCTTCTTCGCGGGTGGCGTTGCCGGCACTCAGGCGCTGCTGGCGCTGGTACTTCTGGCGGGCCAGTTGATGCTGGGCTTTCTGCTCCTGCAACTGGGCCTGCAGGTTTTCGATGGCATAGCGGCTGGCGTCGAGCTTGGCTTTTTGCGTGGCGGGGTCGATCTCCACCAGCAACTGGCCCTCTTGGACCTGGTCGCCGGCCTCGACGTGGATCTTGCGGATCTGCCCGGAGGCCTGGGCGCCGACGTCTACGTAACGTCGCGGTTGCAGGGTGCCCAGGGCGGTGACGCTGTTTTCGATGTCGGCGCGGGTCACGGTGACGGTGGCCAGGGCATCGCGGCCCGGCGTCAGGCCCTGCCAGGTGGCAAACGCAACGATGGGAATCAGGCACGCCACCACAAGCAGGGCGCGTCGGGCAGGTCGAGGGCGTTTCATCGGTAGCTTCCAGCCAGGAAAGTTCGGGGCGCAGTCGCGCAGAGCTGACAGGTAAACGAGGAAAATGCCCGGGAATTTAGGCTGTTACATAAGTAGTTACAGCTCAGTGGGAGAAAAAATTCGACCGCTGACGAGAGAGTTCTTTAAAAGTAGATGAGAATTACTATAAATTGCACACGCTCAAACTGCCATCATCGGTGATGGCAACACCGCCATTGGTTGCGGGTGCATTCAGGTAAGGGGATGTGCTCTCGGGTTTTTCGCGAGCAAGCTCGCTCCTACAGGGTGGGCGTCGTTGGTATTAAGGCCGTGGGGTCAGGAGTCATGGTGGAAAACTACTATCGCGAGCTGGTGTGTTTCCTCAACGCCAAGCTGGGCAACCGTCAGGTGGCCGAAGATGTGGTGCATGACGCTTATGTGCGGGTGCTGGAGCGCGTAAGCGACACCCCGATCGAACAACCCCGCGCCTTCCTGTACCGCACCGCCTTGAACCTGGTGATCGACGGCCATCGGCGCAACGCCTTGCGCCAGGCCGAGCCCCTGGAGGTGCTGGACAGCGAAGAACGCTTCGCCGCCTGTTCGCCCCAGGCCAGCCACGACCAGGGCCAGCGCCTGGAGATGCTCGAACGCGCCCTGGCCGAGTTGCCGGCGGCCTGTCGCGACAGTTTCCTGTTGCGCAAACTCGAAGGCCTGTCCCACCTGCAAATCGCTGAACGCCTGAGCATTTCCCGCAGCCTGGTGGAAAAACACATCGTCAACGCAATGAAGCACTGCCGGGTGCGTATGCGTGAGTGGGAAGCGCACTGATCGCCAGTTAGTTAAATTTTATTTCACTGTCCTCGTTTCCTATCAACACACGGCCTGTTGTTCAGGCCATGAAGGTATTCCCGCCCCACCGCCATGGGGCTTATCCAGAGGACACTGGAATGACACAGGCAATTGCTTCGCCCGCGGTTCATGACCTGATCGGGATCGGTTTCGGCCCTTCGAACCTTGCGCTGGCCATCGCCCTGCAGGAGCGTGAAAAGGCCCAGGGCAAGCTGGACGTGCTGTTTCTCGACAAACAAGCCGACTACCGCTGGCACGGCAATACCCTGGTCACCCAGAGTGAACTGCAGATTTCCTTCCTCAAGGACCTGGTGACCCTGCGCAACCCCACCAGCCCGTATTCCTTCGTCAACTACCTCAAGGCCCACGACCGCCTGGTGGACTTCATCAACCTGGGCACCTTCTACCCCTGCCGCATGGAGTACAACGACTACCTGCGCTGGGTGGCGGGGCAGTTCCAGGCCCAGGCCAACTACGGTGAAGAAGTGCTGGCCATCGAGCCGATCCTGCATCAGCAGCAGGTCGAGGCCTTGCGCGTGATCTCCCGCGATGCCCAGGGCGAGCAGCATGTGCGCACCACCCGTTCGGTGGTGGTCAGCGCCGGTGGCACGCCGCGCGTCCCCGATGCGTTCAAGGCGCTCAAGGGCGACAGCCGGGTGTTCCACCATTCCCAGTACCTGGAGCGCATGGCCAACCAGCCGTGCGTAGACGGCAAGCCGATGCGCATCGCCGTGATCGGCGGTGGCCAGAGCGCGGCCGAAGCCTTTATCGACCTCAATGACAGCTTCCCGTCGGTGCAGGTCGACATGATCCTGCGCGGCTCGGCGCTCAAGCCTGCCGACGACAGCCCGTTCGTCAACGAAGTGTTCTCGCCGGCCTTTACGGACCTGGTATTCCAGCAAGTCGGTGCCGAGCGTGAGCGTTTGGTCGCCGAGTACCAGAACACCAACTACTCGGTGGTGGACCTGGACCTGATCGAGCGCATCTACGGGATTTTCTACCGCCAGAAAGTCTCCGGCATCGCCCGCCAGGCGTTCCGTACCCTCACCGTGGTAGAGAAAGCCACCCCGGGCCCGCTGGGCATCGAACTGGCCCTGCGCAATACCGCCACTGGCGAAACCAGCGTCAACCATTACGATGCGGTGATCCTCGCCACCGGCTACGAGCGCCAGATGCACCGTGAACTGCTGGCGCCGCTGGAGGCCTACATGGGCGACTTTGAGGTGGCCCGCGACTACCGCATCGTCACCGACGAACGCTGCAAGGCGGGCATCTACATCCAGGGCTTCAGCCAGGCCAGTCATGGCTTGAGCGATACCTTGCTGTCGGTGCTGCCGATTCGCGCGGATGAGATTGCGGCGTCGCTGTATGCGCTGGACCATCACCGTGGCAAAGCGCGTTCGGTGCAGGACTTGCTACTGGCAACCGCCAGCTGACCGATCCCCTGTAGGAGCGAGCTTGCTCGCGAAGCACGTCAACGCTAACGCGCCTCTTCTGAATGAACGCGGCGCTCTCGCGTTCTTCGCGAGCAAGCTCGCTCCTACAGACGGCACTTGTGACAAGGTGTGGCTATTGGTACTGTACAAAAAACCAGTATCGGTAGCCCTCCATGCAGTTGATCGAAAAACTCAGCATCCTCGCCGACGCCGCCAAGTACGACGCGTCCTGCGCCAGCAGTGGCGCGCCCAAGCGCAGTTCCGAGGGCAAGGCGGGGCTGGGTTCCACCAATGGCATGGGCATCTGCCACAGTTACACGCCCGATGGCCGTTGCGTGTCGTTGCTCAAGGTGCTGCTCACCAACTTCTGCCTCTACGACTGCCAATACTGCGTCAACCGCCGCTCCAGCGACGTGCCCCGTGCGCGCTTCAGCCCGGAGGAGGTGGTCACCCTGACCCTGGATTTCTACAAGCGCAATTGCGTCAGCGGGCTGTTCCTCAGTTCCGGCATCATCCGTTCGTCGGACTACACCATGGAGCAATTGGTGCGGGTCGCCAAGCTGCTGCGCGAAGAGCATGACTTTCGCGGCTATATCCACCTCAAGACCATCCCCGATGCCGACCCGGCCCTGATCGCCGAGGCTGGCCGTTATGCCGATCGCCTCAGCGTGAATATCGAACTGCCCACCGACGCCAGCCTGCAAACCCTGGCGCCCGAGAAGCAGATCGGCTCGATCAAACAGGCCATGCAGACCATCTACACTGGCGAGCAGACGGTGCTCAACGAACCCCGCGCGCCACGTTTCGCCCCGGCCGGGCAAAGCACGCAGATGATTGTCGGCGCCGACGACACCGACGACAGCACCATCTTGCACGGTGCCGAGGCGTTGTACGGTAATTTCAAGTTGCGCCGAGTGTATTACTCAGCGTTCAGCCCCATCCCCAACAGCCCGAAAAGCGTACCCCTGGCCGCGCCGCCCTTGATGCGCGAGCACCGCTTGTACCAGGCGGACTTCCTGCTGCGCAGTTACGGTTTCCGCGCCAATGAGCTGTTCGCTGGCCCCGGTGACCTGGCACTGGATATCGACCCCAAACTGGCCTGGGCCCTGGAGCATCGCGAGGTGTTCCCCCTGGACCTGAACCGCGCCGAGCCCACCCTGATCGCACGTATCCCCGGCATCGGCTTGCGCACCACCCAGCGCCTGGTCGACCTGCGCCGTGAACGCAAGATCCGCTTCGAAGACCTGGCGCGCATGCGCTGCGTGTTGGCCAAGGCCAAGCCGTTTTTCATCACCAGCGACTACCACCCGCAACAGGCCGACAGCACCAGTGTGTTGCTGCGTGAACAACTGCGTGATCGACCGCAGCCGCAACAGATGGGGCTATGGGGATGATCAGCCTGGAATGCGACAACCTGTTCAGCACCTGGCGCGAACAGGCACGCTGGTTGCTCAGCCATCAGGTCGACCCTAGCCAGGTCAGCTGGGGCCAGATGCAGGCGGCGGACCTGTTCGCCACCGATGAACCGATCCCGCCAGGGTTGGGGCCGTTTCAGGCACGCATACCCAAGGCGCTGTTGCAATTACTGGAGTCCGCCGCCTGTTATCACGGTGATCAACGCTGGAGCCTGTTGTATGAAGTGCTGTGGCGGGTCAGCCATGGTGATCGCACGGCCATGCTCGCGGGTGACAAGCTTGGCAGCGAATTGCAGCGGCGCATCAAGCAAGTCAGCCGCGAAGCCCACCACTTGCATGCGTTTGTGCGCTTCATCGCACTGCCGGCCGAGGCTGGCCCGGAACTGCCGGAGTACGTGGCCTGGCATGAGCCGGCCCATGACATTCTCAAGAGCGCCAGCGAGCATTTCATCGGGCGCATGGGCCGCCATCGCTGGATGATCGCCACGCCCCTTGACGGGGTGTATTACGACGGCGAACAACTGATTCACCAGCGCCAGTGCCCCGAGGCCTGGCAGCAACTGGCACAGAATGTCGAAGACCCCCACAGCGCCATGTGGCTGACCTACTACAGCCACATCTTCAACCCGGCGCGGCTGAATCCCAAAGTGATGGAAGGGCATTTGCCCAGCCGCTTCTGGAAGAACTTGCCGGAGGGCAAGTTGATCCCGGGGCTGATCAGCGAAGCGCGTACGGGCAAGCAGAAGGATGGGCAGGCGAAGCTGGTGGGGGCCAAGCCAGGCAAAAGAATTGCAAACCCGGTCAATGTGGGAGCTGGCTTGCCTGCGATGGCGGTCGAGCAGTCAGAGGTGGGGTGACTGATGCACTGCTATCGCACATAGGTATCTACACAACGCTGTAGCGCCCAAAGGTAACCACGATGCGAAGCGAGCCGCTCTTGCTCTGCTTTTGATCTGCTTTTGATCTTGATCTTAGGCGCCCCGTCAAACCACGCTGGCCGGAATTCGACAGGGATTTGGGGGGTAAACCGGCAGGGATGCCGGTTTAGCCGCCCCGCGCCATGGATGGCGCGTGGCGGCGGCCCCCCAAATCACTGGCGGATTACGGGCACACCGAGCCTAGGCGAGGTGCCGAGTGGTGGGGCAAGAGCGTTTTGCTTACTTTTGCGCTGTTCAAAAGTGAGCCGCCGTCAGGGCGGAACCCTAAGTGGCCGTTACCGCAACAATGGATATGTACACAGTCCAGCTGGGTTGACTGTCAGGCCGCCTTCGCGAGCAAGCCCGCTCCCACAGTTTGATCGTGGTGGGTCAGATAGATAGGCGTCGGCTCTCAGGCCGTCATCGCAGGCAAGCCAGCTCCCACACAAACCAACTGGATCAGGCCAGTTCGGTCGCAGTGTTCTTGACCACCGCCAACTCCGGATGCGCCACCAACTTATCAATGTGCAACTCATCATTGTTCAACCAGGTCTCGGTCAGCACCCGGTAATGCTCCATGTCGCGGCAACGCATGCGCAGGCTGTAATCGAACGGCCCGCTGATCAACTGGCATTCGAACACCTGCGGGCAGGCTTTCACGCAGGCTTCGAAGGCCTTTTGCGCCGAGCGCCCGCTTTGGTTGGACAAGGCCACCAGCACCAGCAGTGACAGCCCCGGTGAGACCATCTGCACATCGATGATCGCCCCATACCCACGGATCACCCCGCGTCGCTCCAGCTTGCGCACCCGTTCCAGACAGGGCCTGGGGGTGAGGTGCACCAGCGACGAAAGCTTTTCGTAGGTGATACGCCCCTGATGCCTGAGTACGTCGATGATCGCTTCGTCGATGCGATCCAGCGTAGGGGAAGAATGGGGTCCGTTGGCCTTGGTATCCATGAGTTCACTTCAAACGGTTGGAAAGAAATTGCTGCAAGCGTTCGCTGGTGGGATGGTCGAGGATCTCGGCGCCGCCGTGTTCCTCGACTCGGCCCTGGTGCAGGAACAGCACTTGGCTGGACACCTGGCGGGCAAAGCCCATTTCGTGGGTGACCATCAGCATGGTACGACCTTCCTCGGCCAACGTCTGTATGACTTTTAGCACTTCTCCTACAAGCTCCGGGTCCAGGGCCGAGGTGGGTTCATCAAACAGGATAATCTCCGGTTCCATCGCCAGTGCCCGTGCAATCGCCACGCGCTGCTGCTGGCCGCCGGACAGGAACGCCGGGTATTGGTCCGCCACGCGGCTGGGCAGGCCGACCTTGTCCAGGTACAGCCGCGCACGTTTCTCGGCTTCGGCAGCGCTCACGTTCAGCACCCGGCGCGGGGCCATGGTGATGTTTTCCAGCACGGTCATGTGGCTCCACAGGTTGAAGTGCTGGAACACCATGGCCAGGCGCGTGCGCAGGTTTTGCAGTTGCGCCTGGTGCGGCGCGCGGGTGCCGGCGCGGCCTGGTTGCATTTCGATGCTGATGCCGTCCAGGGTGATCACCCCGGCGTCAGGCTGTTCCAGGAAGTTGATGCACCGCAGCATCGTGCTTTTGCCCGAGCCGCTGGCGCCGATCAGGCTGATCACATCGCCCTGGCGGGCATTGAGGGACACGCCCTTGAGCACTTCGTGTTCGCCGTAGCGTTTATGGATACCTTCGACTTGCAGCTTGATGGCCGCCGTGGCGGTTTTGCCGACGGGTACATCCAGCGAATAAGCGGCCAGGGCCTGCGCGGACTGATTCATGGGTTAGCCTCGGGTAGGAACAAGAAAACGCATCCAGCGACGTTCGGCCAGCCTGAACAGGCCCACCAGTGCAAAGGACAGCAGCATGTAGAGCAGGGCGGCGATGCCAAAGGCCTGGAAGGTCAGGAACGTCTCGGCATTCGCATCGCGGGCGACCTTGAGGATGTCGGCGACGGTGGCAGTGAACGCCAGCGACGTGGCGTGCAGCATCAGGATCATTTCATTGCTGTAGGCCGGCAGGGCGCGACGCAAGGCGGCGGGCACGATCACAAACAGGTTCAGCCGCCAGCCGTGCAGGCCATAGGCGCGTGCCGCTTCGATCTCGCCATGGGGGATGTTGCGGATCGCCCCGGCGAAGATTTCCACGGTGTAGGCGCAGGTGTTGAGCACAAACGCCAACAGCGTGCAGTTCAGTGCATTGCGGAAAAACTGGTTGAGCAGGGCGTTGTCCTGCACCACCTCCAGGCTGTACAACCCGGTGTAGCAAATCAGCAGTTGGATATACAGCGGCGTGCCACGGAACAGGTAGGTGTAGACCTCCACCGGCCAGCGCAGCCAGAAGTGCTCTGACACGCGTGCCAGCGCCAGGGGGATCGACAGGCCAAAGCCCAGCACCACCGAGATAATGAACAGCCACAAGGTCATGGCGACACCGGACAGGCCGCTGCCATCGCTGAACAGGTAGGCCAGGCCGTATTGCTGGAACAGTTCGATCATCGCGCCATCCCCTTGATGCCCAGGTTATAGCGCCGTTCCAGGCGCTTGAAGATGCGGTTGGAGAGTGTGGTAATCACCAGGTACACCAGGCCGGCGAGGATCAGGAAGTACAGCGGCTCGCTGGTGGACTTGCCGGCGTTCTGCGCGGCCTTGACCAGGTCTGACAGGCCGATGATCGACACCAGCGCCGTGGACTTGAGCAGCACCAGCCAGTTATTGCCCAGGCCCGGCAGGGCAAAGCGCATCAGTTGCGGGAACAGCACCAGCTGAAAGCGCTGCCAGCGGCTCAGGCCGTAGGCGGTGGCGGCTTCCAGTTGGCCCGCCGGCACGCTGAGGATCGCGCCCCGGAAGTTCTCGGTGAAATATGCGCCGTAGATAAACCCCAGGGTGATCACCCCGGCGGTAAACGGGTCGATTTCAACGTAGTTCCAGCCGAACGCTTCGGTCAGGTCGTTGAGCCACAGTTGCAGGCTGTAGAAGATCAGCAGGATCAGCACCAGGTCCGGCACGCTGCGGATCAACGTGGTGTAGAGCGTGGCCGGCACGCGCAGCCATTTTGCGCTGGAGAGTTTGGCGCCCGCGGCGACCAGGCCCAGGGTAAGGCTCAGGGCCAGGGCGAGGAACGCCAGCTTGAGCGTCATCCAGGCACCCTGGGCCAGCATGGGGCCGTAGCCTTGCAGGTTGAGGAGGTCGTTCATGGAAAGGAGATCTCTTTTTATGTAGGAGCGAGCTTGCTCGCGAAAAACTCAAGGGCGGCGCGTTCATGCTGGTTTAACGCGTTATCGTTGACGATTTTCGCGAGCAAGCTCGCTCCTACAGGGGGTTTTGCTAGCGCGGGTATTACTCGTTGTAGATGTCCTGATCGCCAAAGTATTTCTTCTGGATCTGGGCGTAGGTGCCATCGGCCTGGACGGCGGCGATGCCCTTGTTGATCAGCTCACGCAATGCCTGGTCGTTCTTGCGCATGCCCATGGCGATGTCCAGGGGCAGGGTCGGGTCCTTGAAGGCCGGGCCGGTCTTGAAGTCGGCGCCTTCGGGCTTGGACAGGAAGTTGAGCTGGGCTTCGAGCTTGTCCGTGAGGGTGGCGTCGAGGCGGCCGTTTTGCAGGTCGGCGTAGTTCTGTTCCTGGGACTGGTACGCCTTGATCTGTGCCCCGAGTTTGGCCAGGTGCGCGCGGGCATAGGCTTCCTGCAACGAGCCTTGCAGCACGCCAACTTGCTTGCCGTTAAGCGATTCGGGAGTATCACCGAAGGTGGCGTTTTTGCGGGTGATCACCGAGGTGGGGCTGAGGAACAGGCGGTCGGTGAAGTCTATGACTTTCTCGCGGGCCGGGGTCACGGCCATGGAAGACATGATCGCGTCGAACTTGCGCGCACGCAGTGCCGGGATCATGCCGTCGAATTCGTTGTGCACCCAGGTGCATTTCACTTCGAGTTTGGCGCAGATAGCGTTGCCCAATTCGATATCGAAACCTTGCAGGCTGCCGTCGGCGGCAACGGATTCGAAGGGCGGGTATTCGGGGAACACGCCAAACCGGATTTCTTTCCAGTCTTGGGCGTGGGCAGCAGTGGCGCACAGTGGCAACAGCAACGCAGCGAAGAGTGATCGCAGAGGAGTCATGTGTCGGTCCCTATATTTTGTAATTGATGTCAGGGGCAGTGAATAACTGGGAGCAGAGAATGCTTCATGATGGTGCGTTTTTTGTGTCGTTTACCCCCTGCGCAAAGCGCAAATTGCGCTGTTAAAACAAGCAATGCAGCGGAATCGGCTGCGGCACCGGCAAAATCGGCTTTAAGCCCATCAAAATCTGGCCTGCCCTGGGCGCAAAGCGGCAGGCCAGAGCGGTTTCAGGCGCGCTTTTTGTGCTGTACAACCGGTTGCTGGGCCAGGCGTGCAAACAGGTCTTTCGGGTCGGCCAGGTCTGGCACCAGTTCCAGCTCACTGCCCACATCCAGCGCCTTGGCCACGTCCAGTACGTAGCGCAGGGCCGAGTAGTCTTCGATGGCAAAACCCACCGAGTCGAACAGGGTGATTTGGCGGTCATTCTCGCGGCCGGGCTGTTGGCCATTGATCACTTGCCACAGCTCGGTGACCGGCGAATCTTCGGGCATCTGCTGGATTTCGCCTTCGATGCGGCTTTGCGGTTCGTACTCGACGATCACCCGGGCGCGCTCGACGATACGGCGGTCCAGCTCGGTCTTGCCCGGGCAGTCACCGCCCACGGCATTGAGGTGCATGCCCGGCTCGATCATCTCGTCAGTCAGGATGGTGGCGTAGGCCTTGTCCGCAGTCACAGTGGTAACAATGTCCGCGCCTTTGACCGCCTCGGCGACGCTGGCGGCCAGGATCACCTTGATCGCCGGGAACGCCTTGAGGTTGGCGGCGAGCTTGGCGGTGGCCTGGGGGTCGATGTCGAACAGGCGGATTTCAGTAATGCCAAGCATGGCGTGGAAGGCCAGGGCCTGGAACTCGCTCTGGCAGCCGTTGCCGATCAGCGCCATGCTGCGGCTGTTGGCGCGGGCCAGGTAGCGGGCGACCAGGGCCGAGGTGGCAGCGGTGCGGATCGCGGTGGTGAGGGTCATTTCCGCCAGCAGCACCGGTTTGCCGGTGTCGACGTCGCCCAAGGCACCGAACGCCATCACGGTGAGCATGCCGGCCAGGGTGTTTTTCGGGTGGCCGTTGACGTATTTGAAGGCGTACAGCGAGGCGTCGGATACCGGCATCAGCTCAATCACGCCATCCGGTGAGTGGTTGGCCAGGCGCGCGCATTTCTCGAACTCCTGCCAGCGTAGGTAGTCGGCGCGAATGTAGTCGGCCATCTCGGTGATGCAGGTTTGCAGGCCTTTTTGCGAAACCAGGTAGCTGAGGTCGTTGACGTCGATATAACGGGTCATGGCAAGACTCCTTATTGAAATGAGGGACGGGCCGGAAGATGCACTTCGGCCAGCATGCAGCGGGCACTGCCGCCGCCGATGCGTTCGATGTTGTCGATATTCACCACCACTGGCCGCGTATGGCGCTCCACGTGCTGGCGCTGCGCCGGATGCAGGGCGCCCCAGGCGCTGGCGGACATCACCAGCAACGGCTGGCCGTCCCGGTCGTGGACCTCCAGCATGTTGCCGGCGAAGGCTTCCAGCTGGTCGAAGTCCAGGCTGAGGATGTCCTTGCCGGTGTCACGCAGGGAGCGTTCCAGGGCCAGGCGCTCGCTGTCGTCGGGCAGGGCTTGCAGGCACACCACCGCGAGGTCGCGGCCAACGCTCATCATCACGTTGCTGTGGTAGATGGGGGCCTGGTGGCGGTCCAGGGCGTGGAACACGCAGAGTTGGTAGTCGAGGCGTTCAGCAAACTGGCGCAGCGCCGCGTGGTGGGTGCGCCCCGAATGGCAGGCGTAGCTGATGCGGTGCTGGCGGTCGAGCACCATGCTGCCGGTGCCTTCCAGGAAGATGTTCTGTTGTTCCAGGTGGCTGAGGTCGATGGTGGTGTTGATCGCAAAGCGTTGCTCCAGGACTTGCAGCACGCCCTTGTTGCGCTCCAGTCGGCGGTTCTGGCCCTCCATGGGGTACAGCACCAGGCTGCCGTCGGCATGGCTGCTCCACCAGTTGTTAGGGAAGATCGAGTCGGGCGTGTGGGGCGCCGGCGTGTCCTGCACCACCAGTACCTCCACGCCGTGCTGGCGCAGGGTGTCGACATAACCGTCGAACTCCTCCAGCGCTTTGTGCTGTGCACTGAGCGGGTCCAGCGGCGGGCGTTGGAAACGGTTGTTGATCGCGGTATCCGGGTTGAAGGCAAAGCGCGCCGGGCGGATCATCAGGACGGTGTTGGTGGTTTGCATGGGGGCACGGGTCCGTTGGGGATCTTGTGCCGCTATTTTGTCCGTTGTGGGGAAAGGATCCCGGCTGAAACAGCGGGGTGGCTCAGCCAAGAAAGCTGAAAACGGGAGTGGCGCAGCCGAATCGGCTGCCAAGTTGAAATGCAATCAAACTGTGGGAGCTGGCTTGCCTGCGATAGCGGTGTGTCAGCCCCATTTATCTGGCTGACACACCGCTATCGCAGGCAAGCCAGCTCCCACATTGGTATTGTGGTGATTGTTATCGCTGTCAGCCAGGAGGAACCATGTCTACCGCTGTTCGCCTTGCCCAACCTTCAGATGCCGAGGGCATTAGCCAGGTCATCCTGGCCGCCTTGCACAGCAGCAATGCGCAGGACTACCCGGCGGATGTGATTGCTCGAGTGGCACGTAACTTTACACCCGACGCCGTGCTGGAACTGCTCAAGCGCCGTGTGGTGTTAGTGGCAACTCAGGCTCAACTGATCGTCGCTACGGCGGCGCTTGATGGCAATGTGGTGCGCTCGGTGTTCGTCAACCCGGCGCTGCAAGGGCAGGGCATCGGCCGGTTATTGATGATCGAGATCGAACTGCGCGCCCGTGAAGCCGGCGTGACGGTCTTGAGCGTGCCGTCCTCGCTGACGGCGCAAGCCTTCTACGCCAAGCTGGGCTTTCACAACGTGCGTGACGTGTACCACGGCAACGAGCGCACGTTGGTGATGGAAAAGGTGCTGTTGTCCCGGCACCCCATCGGGCCGTATCGCGACCGTGAGCATCGTGCCCAAGTGATTGAGTTATGGCAGCAGGCGTTTGGCTATGACACGGCCCATAACCTGCCGAGCCTGGCGATTGATAAGAAACTGGCGGTCAATGACGGGTTGTTCTTTGTTGCCACCGACAACAAAGCTGTGATCGGTACCATCCTCGCCGGCTATGACGGCCATCGTGGCTGGTTGTATTCGGTGGCGGTACATGCCGACTATCGGCGCCATGGCCTGGGATCGTCGCTGGTGCGCTATGCCGAACAGGCGTTGACGGCGCTGGGTTGCATGAAGATCAACCTGCAGATCACCGGCGGCAATGACGTGGTGGTGGGGTTTTATGAGGCGCTGGGGTATGGGGTGGAGCCGAGGATCAGTATGGGCAAGAAGATTGCCGAGAATATTGCGCCACGCTCTTGAAGGCGCAGAAACCAGTGTGGGAGCTGGCTTGCCTGCGATAGCGGTGTGTCTGTGGCCAATATGCTGGCTGACAGATCGCTATCGCAGGCAAGCCAGCTCCCACAGGGTTTTGTGGTGTAGCTGGCTTTTGTGGCTATCAGACCTTGACGATCCAACCCGCTGGCGCTTCCACGTCACCGGTCTGTACACCGGTCAGCTCTTTGTAGAGCTTCTGGGTGATCGGGCCCACTTCGGTCTCGCTGTGGAACACGTGCAGCTTGCCGTTGTACTGGATGCCACCGATAGGCGAGATCACGGCAGCGGTACCGCAGGCGCCGGCTTCCTTGAATTGGTCCAGCTTGTCGATGAACACTTCGCCTTCTACCACTTCCAGGCCCAGGCGGGTCTGGGCCAATTCGATCAGCGACAGGCGGGTGATGCCTGGCAATACCGAAGGCGACTTCGGTGTGATGAACTGGTTGTCGTGGGTGATCCCGAAGAAGTTGGCCGAGCCGACTTCTTCGATTTTCGAGTGGGTCATCGGGTCCAGGTAGATCGCGTCGGCGAAGCCGGATTTCTTCGCTTCTGAACCTGGCATCAGGCTGGCGGCGTAGTTGCCACCAACCTTGGCGGCACCGGTGCCTTGCGGCGCGGCGCGGTCGTAGCCGGAGATCTGGAAGTTGTGCGGCACCAGGCCGCCCTTGAAGTAGGCACCGACCGGGATGCAGAACACCGAGAAGATGAATTCCGGCGCGGTACGCACGCCGATGTTGTCACCGGTGCCGATCACGAACGGGCGCAGGTACAGCGCGCCGCCACTGCCGTACGGCGGGATGAAGCGCTCGTTGGCCTTGACCACTTGTTTGCACGCGTCGATGAACGCGTCGGTCGGCACTTGTGGCATCAGCAGGCGGCCACAGCTGCGCTGCATGCGGGCGGCGTTCTGGTCCGGGCGGAACAGGTTGATCGAACCGTCCTTGCAACGGTAGGCCTTCAGGCCCTCGAAGCATTGCTGGCCATAATGCAGGGCAGTGGAGCCCTCGCTGATGTGCAGCACATTGTCGTCGGTCAGGGTGCCTGCTTGCCATTCGCCGTTTTTCCAGACCTGGAGAAACCGCTTGTCGGTCTTGATGTAGTCAAAACCCAGCTTGTCCCAATTGATGCTCTCGTTACCCATGACACCCTCTATCTCTGGTCAAGTCGGATTTTTTTCTGGATGGGCGAACAATACTGCATTCACAGGGCTGTTCGCATCCCCTGTAGGAGCGAGCTTGCTCGCGAAGAACGCAAAGGCGCCGCGTTTAATCTGCTGGCCCGCGTTATCGTTGGCGATTTTCGCGAGCAAGCTCGCTCCTACAGGGGTTGTGTTTTTACAGGTGCAACGCGTGGCCCAACGCCCGCAGCGCGGCTTCCTGCACCGCTTCACCCAGGGTCGGGTGGGCATGGATGGTGCCGGCCACGTCTTCCAGGCGCGCGCCCATTTCCAGGCTCAGGCCGAACGCGGTCGACAGCTCGGATACCCCAGCCCCCACGGCTTGCCAGCCCACAATCAGGTGATTGTCACGCCGCGCCACCACCCGCACGAAGCCGGCTTTGGACTCCAGCGTCATGGCCCGGCCATTGGCGGCGAACGGGAAGCTCGACACGATGCAGTCCAGGCCGGCAGCTTTGGCCTCGTCCGGGGTCTGGCCGACCACCACCAGTTCCGGGTCGGTAAAGCACACCGCGGGTATTGCCGCCGGGTTGAATTCGCGGGCTTTGCCGCTGATCAGTTCGGCAACCATTTCGCCCTGGGCCATGGCCCGGTGCGCCAGCATCGGCTCGCCACTGAGGTCACCGATGGCGTACACGTTGCGCATGCTGGTCTGGCAGCGGCTGTCGATCTTGATCGCCGCACCGTTCATATCCAAGTTCAGCGCTTCGAGGTTCCAGCCATGGGTGTTGGGTTTGCGCCCTACGGCTACCAGCACCTGGTCGGTGTCCAGTGCCAAGGTGTCGCCGCTGGGCGCACGCACTTGCAGTTTGCCGTCGGTAAAACCGGTGACGCTGTGTTCCAGGTACAGCTTCACGCCGAGTTTCTTCAGGGATTCAGCCACCGGCAGGGTCAGTTCGGCGTCGTAGGCCGGCAGGATGTGGGCCTGAGCCTCGACCACACTGACCTCGACACCGAGCTTGCGGTAGGCGATACCCAGCTCCAGGCCGATATAACCACCGCCCACCACGATCAGGCGCTTGGGCACGTGTGTCGGTGCCAGGGCTTCGGTGGAGGAGATGATCGGCCCGCCAATCGGCAGCATCGGCAGGTTGACGCTCTTCGAGCCGGTGGCCAGCAGCAGGTGTTCGCACTGGATGCGCTGCTCGCCCACCTCGACGGTCTTGCCGTCGATGACCTTGGCCCAGCCATGGATCACCTGCACCTTGTGTTTTTTCAGCAGGGCGGCGACGCCGGTGGTGAGGCGGTCGACGATGCCGTCTTTCCATTCCACGCTCTTGCGGATGTCCAGGGTCGGCACATCCACTTCAATGCCCAGCTGCGAGCCCTGGCTATGGTGCACGGTTTGCTGGAACTGCTCGGCCACATGAATCAGCGCCTTGGAGGGAATGCAGCCGATGTTCAGGCAGGTGCCGCCCAGTGCCTGGCCTTCCACCAGGATGGTCGGGATGCCCAACTGGCCTGCGCGAATCGCCGCCACATAACCGCCAGGGCCGCCGCCGATAATCAGCAGCGTGGTATGCAATGTCTGAGTCATGCCCTTACTCCAGGAACAGGCTGGCGGGTTGTTCGAGCAGGCCGCGAATGGCCTGGATGAATTGCGCCGCGTCCATGCCATCGACCACGCGGTGATCGAAGGAGCTGGAGAGGTTCATCATCTTGCGCACCACGATCTGGCCCTTGATCACCATCGGCCGCTCAACAATGCGGTTGACGCCGACGATGGCCACTTCCGGCAGGTTCAGCACCGGCGTGCTGACGATGCCGCCCAGAGCGCCAAGGCTGGTCAGGGTGATGCTCGAACCGGACAGCTCTTCACGGCTGGCCTTGCCTGTACGTGCGGCATTGGCCAAACGTGCGATTTCTTCGGCAGTGCCCCACAGGCTGCGAGCTTCGGCGTGGCGCACCACCGGCACCATCAGGCCCACGTCGCTCTGGGTGGCGACGCCCACGTGCACGGCGCCGAGGCGCGTGATGACTTGGGCTTCGTCGTCGTAACGGGCGTTGATCTGCGGGAAGTCGCGCAAGGCGACAACCATGGCCCGCACGATAAACGGCAGCAGGGTCAGCTTGCCGCGTGTCGCACCGTGCTTCTCGTTGAGGTGCACGCGCAACTCGTCGAGGGCGGTGACGTCGATCTCTTCCACGTAGCTGAAATGCGCGGCGCGGCGGGTGGCGTCCTGCATGCGCTGGGCGATCTTGCGGCGCATGCCGATCACCGGGATCTGGTGTTCGTCAGTACGCTCGGCATACGGGTTGGCGGCGCTGGCACCCGTTGCCGGGTCCTGGCGCAAGTAAGCCTCCAGGTCTTCATGCAGAATCCGCCCCGCAGGCCCGGTGCCCTGCACCAGGCGCAGTTGAATCCCGGCATCCAGCGCGTGTTTGCGCACGGCAGGCGAGGCCAATGGGCGTTCGCTGGCTTCACGGGCCACGGGGGCTTGCGGTGCTTTCACTACTGCTGCGGGCTTGCTTTCTACCGGCGCTTGTACCGGTTTGGCTTCTGCCACAGGCGGGGCGACCTTCGCAGGTTCGGCAACCACCGGCACATCCTTGGTATTGCCTGCGCCTTCCACTTCAATGCTGATCAAAATACTGCCCACTGCCATGACCTCACCCGGCTCACCGCCCAGAGAAATCACCTTGCCATGGACCGGCGACGGAATATCCACCATCGCCTTGTCGGTCATTACGTCCGCCAGCACCTGGTCTTCAACCACCAGGTCGCCGACCTTTACATGCCATACCGACAATTCAACTTCCGCGATGCCTTCGCCAATGTCCGGCATCTTGATAACGTGCGTGCCCATTCAGACCTCCATGACCCGTTTCAACGCCGCGCCCACTCGGGACGGCCCTGGGAAATACGCCCACTCCTGCGCGTGCGGGTAGGGGGTGTCCCAACCGGTGACGCGTTCGATCGGCGCTTCCAGGTGGTGGAAGCAATGCTCTTGCACCAGCGAGACCAACTCGGCACCAAAGCCGCAGGTGCGCGTGGCTTCATGCACCACCACGCAACGGCCGGTCTTTTTCACCGACTTGACGATGGTCTCCAGGTCCAGCGGCCACAGGCTGCGCAGGTCGATGACCTCGGCGTCGATGCCGCTTTCTTCAGCGGCGACTTGCGACACATACACGGTGGTGCCGTAGGTCAGCACGGTCACAGCCGAGCCTGGACGCACGATGGCGGCCACGTCCAGAGGCACGGTGTAGTAACCGTCCGGCACCTGGGCTTGGGGGTGTTTGGACCACGGCGTTACTGGGCGGTCGTGGTGGCCGTCGAACGGGCCGTTATACAGGCGCTTGGGCTCGAGGAAGATCACCGGGTCATCGTTCTCGATGGAGGCAATCAGCAGGCCCTTGGCGTCATAGGGGTTGGACGGCATCACCGTGCGCAGGCCGCAAACCTGGGTGAACACCGCTTCGATACTCTGGCTGTGGGTCTGGCCGCCATAGATACCGCCGCCGCAGGGCATGCGCATGGTCAGTGGTGCGGTGAATTGACCGGCCGAACGATAACGCAGGCGCGCCGCCTCGGAAATGATCTGGTCGGTGGCGGGGTAGACGTAGTCGGCGAACTGGATTTCCGCCACCGGGCGCAAACCATAGGCGCCCATGCCCACGGCCACACCGACGATGCCGCTTTCCGAGATGGGCGCGTCAAACACCCGCGAGCTGCCGTACTTGGTCTGCAAGCCTTCGGTACAACGGAACACGCCGCCGAAGTAGCCGACGTCCTGGCCGAACACCACCACGTTGTCGTCACGCTCAAGCATCACATCCATGGCCGAGCGCAGGGCCTGGATCATGGTCATGGTGGTGGTGGTCATGGCGGTTTCCAGTTCAATACTGTTGTTGTGGTCGTTCATGTCACACCCCCAGCTCTTGACGCTGGCGCTTCAAGTGCTCCGGCATCTCTTTATAGACATCCTCGAACATGGTCGCGGCGCTTGGAATCTGGCCACCGGCCAGGGTGCCGTACTGTTCGGCTTCCTTCTGCGCCTTGACCACTTCGGTTTCAAGTTCGGCACTGACCGCCGCGTGTTCCTCTTCGGACCACTGGCCAATCTTGATCAGGTGCTGCTTGAGGCGGGCAATCGGGTCGCCCAGGGGGAAGTGGCTCCAGTCGTCGGCGGGGCGATACTTGGACGGGTCATCGGAGGTGGAGTGCGGGCCGGCGCGGTAGGTGACCCATTCGATCAGGGTGGGCCCCAGGTTGCGGCGCGCACGCTCGGCAGCCCAGGCCGAGGCCGCATACACGGCGATAAAGTCGTTGCCGTCCACGCGCAGGGAAGCGATGCCGCACCCCACGCCGCGTCCGGCGAAGGTGGTGGCTTCACCGCCAGCGATGGCCTGGAAGGTGGAAATTGCCCACTGGTTGTTGACCACGTTGAGGATCACCGGCGCGCGGTACACGTGGGCGAAGGTGAGGGCGGTGTGGAAGTCCGATTCAGCAGTGGCGCCGTCACCGATCCAGGCCGAGGCGATCTTGGTATCGCCCTTGATGGCGGAGGCCATGCCCCAGCCCACGCCCTGGACGAATTGGGTGGCAAGGTTGCCGGAAATGGTGAAGAAACCCGCCTCCTTGACCGAATACATGATTGGCAACTGGCGGCCTTTGAGCGGGTCGCGCTCGTTGGACAGCAGTTGGCAGATCAGGTCTACCAGCGGCACCTCGCGGGCCATCAGGATGCTTTGCTGGCGATAGGTGGGGAAGCACATGTCGTCGATGTTCAAGGCCAGGGCCTGGGCGCTGCCGATGGCTTCTTCGCCAAGGCTTTGCATGTAGAACGACATTTTTTTCTGACGCTGGGCGACCACCATGCGGTTGTCGAAGATGCGCGTCTTGAGCATGGCGCGCATGCCGCGGCGCATGATCTCGGTGGAGACACCCTCGGCCCACGGCCCGAGCGCCTGGCCCTGGTCGTCGAGCACGCGGATCAGGCCCTTGGCCAGGTCGGCGGTGTCGGCCGGCTCTACGTCGATGGCGGGTTTGCGTACCAGGCCGGCGTCGGTCAAACGCAGGTAGGTAAAATCGGTCTTGCAGCCTGGGCGGCCCGAGGGTTCGGGAACGTGCAGGCGCAGCGGTGCATACGGCTGGGTCATGGCTTTCTACGCTCTATCTTGTGAATTTCTTGTAGTGGGCGCGCTAGCTGACAGTCAGTCTTCGGGTAGAAGAAATCTTGCCCTACAACAATCATAGGCGTGGCGTAGAAGAATATTTATCTCTGTTTCATTGCGTCGCCGGCCATTTGCGGATAAAAAAACTGCATAAACATAATAAGCAGGTGATTTTGTCTCATGCGCAAACTGGACCGTACCGATATCGGCATTCTCAACGCCTTGCAGGAGAATGCGCGGATCACCAATGCCGACCTGGCCCGCTCGGTCAACCTGTCGCCCACGCCGTGTTTCAACCGGGTCAAGGCGATGGAAGAACTGGGGTTGATTCGGGAGCAGGTCACGCTGCTGGACGCTGATTTACTGGGGCTGCACGTGAATGTGTTTATCCATGTAAGCCTGGAGAAACAGAACGAGCTGGCGCTGCAGCAATTTGAAGGGGCGATTTCGGACCGGCCGGAGGTGATGGAGTGTTACCTGATGGCGGGTGACCCGGACTATTTGATCCGCGTGTTGGTGCCCACGATTCAGTCGCTGGAGCGTTTCATGATGGATTTTTTGACCAAGGTGCCGGGGGTGGCGAACATTCGCTCCAGCTTTGCCTTGAAGCAGGTGCGCTACAAAACGGCGTTGCCGTTGCCAGCCAACGGCATCAGTCTGGGTTCCTGATTCAATACGGGGCAAAATGTGGGGCTTGCCTGCGTGCCAGCCGACGTCAATCTACCTGACACTCCACGATCCAACTGTGGGAGCTGGCTTGCCTGCGATGACGGCCTGCCAGCCGACACCTATGTACCTGACACCCCCGCAATCCAACTGTGGGAGCGGGCTTGCTCGCGAAGGCGGCTTAACAGTCAACACGGTTGGATTGTGTACATATCCATTGCTGCGGTAACGGCCACTTAGGGTTCCGCTCTGACAGCGGGTCACTTTTGGAAGGACCCAAAAGTAACCAAAAGGTCCTCGCCCCACCACTCGGCACCTCGCTTAGGCTCGGTGTGCCCGTAATCCGCCAGTGACTTGGGGGGCCGCCGCCACGCGCCATCCATGGCGCGGGGCGGCTAAACCGGCATCCCTGCCGGTTTACCCCCCAAATCCCTGTCGAATTCCGGCCAGCGTGGTTTGACGGGGCGCCTAAGATCAAAAGCAGAGCAAGAGCGACTCGCTTCGCATCGTGGTTACCGTTGATCGCTACAACGCTGTGCTTCTAGAGTTGGTTGAGGGGGATTTTCAGGTAGGTCACGCCGTTCTCTTCTGCCGGCGGCATATTTCCCGCTCGCACATTCACCTGTATCGCCGGCAGCAACAACGTCGGCATGCCCAATCCAGCATCGCGCTGGGTGCGCATCTCTACAAACTCCGCTTCATCCACGCCGTCATGCACATGGATATTGCTCGCCCGCTGTTCCGCCACGGTGGTCTGGCACTTCGCCTCTCGACCTTCGGGTGGGTAGTCATGACATACGTACAGCTTGGTGTCTGAAGGGAACGCCAGCAGCTTGCGCATCGACGCGTACAACTGCCGTGCGTCACCACCAGGGAAGTCGCAACGGGCGGTGCCGACGTCGGGCATGAACAGGGTGTCGCCCACCAGGATCAAGCGGCCGTCGATCAGATAGGCCATGTCGGCGGGGGTGTGTCCGGGCACGTGCAGTGCCTGGGCCTGCAAGTTGCCGATGTGAAAGATTTCATCCGGCGCAAACAGGTGATCGAACTGCGAGCCGTCCACGCGAAATTCCGGCTCCAGGTTGAACAGGTTCTTGAACACACCCTGCACCTTGCTGATGGATTCGCCGATCGCGATCTTGCCGCCCAAAGTGCGGCGCAGGTAGGGCGCGGCGGACAGGTGGTCAGCATGGGCGTGGGTTTCCAGCAGCCACTGCACGTGCAGGCCATGCTCTCGCACAAAGGCAATCACCTTGTCGGCCTGGACGGTGTCGGTGCGCCCGGACGCCGGGTCGTAATTGAGCACCGAGTCGACAATGGCGCAAGGGCCGCCATCGGCTTCATAGACGATGTAGGTGTAGGTCGACGATGCGTCATCCAGAAAGGCTTGAATCAACGCTGGCATGGCGGCCGCCTCTGTTAGGAAAAAGTGCTGAAGAAAAAAGTGGTTACAATCAGTTTACGTTTACACATAATGTTTTGAGCTTAAGTGACATAAAGGACCCGAGGCAAATGGAATCTACGTTGAGTGAGGGCGAGGTCGCCCAGTTGCGTGCGTCGGCGTCCAAGGCCTGTGCCTTGCTCAAGGCCCTGGCCAATGAAGACCGCTTGTTGATCCTGTGCCAGTTGACCCAAGGCGAGCGCAACGTCGGCGAGCTGGAAGCCTTGACCGGCGTACGCCAGCCCACCCTGTCACAACAGTTGGGCATCTTGCGCGATGAAGGGTTGGTCGCCACCCGTCGGGAAGGCAAATACATTTTTTACGGGCTGGCCAGCCACGAAGTGATTCAAGTGATGAAGACCCTGTCCGGGCTGTATTGCGGCGCGGTCATAAAAAGCTGGGCGTGACGCCATCCGGCAGCGACCCTTGTGTGCATTGACTCAAAAAGGCAGTAGACAATGACCGAACAACACTGGGGACCCACCATCAGTGGCGATATCGTAGTCATCGGCGGCGGCTCGGCAGGCATCGGCCTGCTGGCCAGCCTGCTCAAGCGCGACCCGCACCTGAACATCACCCTGATCGAACCTAGCGACTACCACTGCTACCAGCCGGCCTGGACCCTCGTCGGCGGCGGCGCCTATGACCTGCAAAAGACCCGCCGGCCCCTGGCCGATGTGCTACCCAATGGCGTCAGCTGGGTGCAGGCCGCCGTCAGCGAAGTGCTGCCCGATGAAAACACCCTGGTGCTCGACAGTGGCCAGCGCGTCACCTGGAAGAACCTCATCGTCTGCCCCGGTCTGCGCCTGGCCTGGGAAAGAATCGAAGGCCTGCAAGACACCCTCGGCCAACACGGTGTCACCTCCAACTACAGCTATGAACACGCCGCGTACACCTGGCAGTTGGTGCAGCAGCTCAAGGGCGGCAAGGCGTTGTTCACCCAGCCGGCCATGCCGATCAAATGCGCCGGCGCGCCGCAAAAAGCCATGTACCTGTCCTGCGACCACTGGCTCAAGCAGGGCAACCTCAAACACATCGACGTCGAATTCAACCTGGCCGGTGCCGCGTTGTTTGGTGTGCCGACCTTTGTGCCGCCCTTGATGAAGTACGTGGAAAAATACAACGCGCGCCTGGCGTTCAATTCCAACCTGGTGAAAGTCGATGGCCCGGCGCGCAAAGCCTGGTTTGAAGTCAAGGACGCCGAAGGCAACGCGACGGTCGAAGAGAAAACCTTCGACATGCTCCACGTCGTACCGCCGCAGGTCGCCCCGGATTTTATCCGCGAAAGCCTGCTCGCCGATGCCGCCGGCTGGTGCGAAGTGAACCCCCACAGCCTGCAGCACCTGCGCTACCCGCACGTCTTTGGCCTGGGCGATGTATGCGGCACCACCAACGCCAAGACGGCGGCAGCGGTGCGCAAGCAAATCGTGGTGGTGGCCGAAAACCTGTTGGCCCTGCGCAAGCAGGCGCCATTGCCGCTCAAGTACGACGGCTACGGTTCCTGCCCACTGACGGTGGAGAAGGGCAAGGTGGTGCTGGCCGAGTTCGGCTACGGCGGCAAGTTGCTGCCGACTTTTCCTCTCGATCCAACTCGGGCACGCCGTTCGATGTGGTTCCTCAAGGCCACACTGCTGCCGTGGTTCTACTGGAACGGCATGCTCAAGGGCCGCGAGTGGCTGACCCGCCTGAGCAAGGTGGACTGAATGCTGCTCGCCAGTCTGTTAGGGGTATTGATGGGCCTGGTCATGGGCCTGACCGGCGCGGGCGGCGGCATCCTCGGGGTGCCGGCGCTGGTGCTGGGGCTGGGCTTGACCATGACCCAGGCCGCGCCCGTGTCATTGCTCGCGGTGGGTGCGGCGGCAGCGGTCGGGGCCATCGATGGTTTACGCCATGGCCTGGTGCGTTACCGCGCGGCACTACTGATCGCCTTGCTCGGTGCACTGTTTTCGCCGTTGGGCGTGTTCGTCGCCCACCAACTCTCGGAACCGGTGCTGATGGGCCTGTTCAGCGCGCTGATGGTGCTGGTGGCCTGGCGCATGCTGCAACGGGAAAAGCGCGAAGCCGGGCCGAGTGACCATGGCGCGGCGTCGTGGGGCCAGAAGAATTGCATGCTCAACCAGCAGACCGGGCGCCTGGCCTGGACCGCCAAATGCAGCGCCACCCTCGCAGCGTTGGGCTCGGTGACCGGCGCCGTGTCGGGTTTGCTGGGCGTGGGCGGCGGCTTCCTGATCGTGCCAGCGTTCAAGCAACTGACCGACGTACAGATGCGTGGGATCGTCGCCACTTCCTTGATGGTGGTCAGCCTGCTGTCGCTGATCGGCGTGGCCGGTGCGTTTCATGCGGGCGTGAGCATCGAGCCGGTGGGCTGGGTGTTTATTGGCGCGAGTGTCGTCGGCATGTTAGCGGGACGGCGGTTGTGTTCGGTGATTCCCGCGCGGGTGTTGCAAGTGGGGTTCGCCAGCTTGTGTGGGGTGGTGGCGATTGGGATGCTAGCCAGCGCGTTGCTCTGACGCTGCCCCTGTGGGCTGTCACGAAATCTTGTACTTGGTCAGGAACCTCCTCATTGAGCGCTGACACTCAGTGAACGGCCGTAAGCGCAGAAACGCGCTTTTGCCTGGATGATTCTTCGACTTTGCACAGGCGCTTTATGACAATTACTGCAGCACATACGCATTTTTCGCTTCCCTTGCCAGCAGCTGAAAAACGGCCATCGCTCGTGGCCGATGACCTTGAACCGTCGAAAACGCCCCAGCGTCCCAGCCAGAATTTGCCATTACCCAACAGTCCTGCCTTCACACTGGGCCATTTGGGCGGGGCATTATCCTGGCCAATTCCCTTGAGTGCAGACGAGCAGCGGCGCTTGCGTCTTGTGACGATGAATTACGCACACCCTCTGGGCGACCAGCCGTTGGTGATTGAAACCAAAGGTGGCGTACTGGAGTTCCTGCGGTATCGCCAGCCACTGCCGGCAGAAGGGGGGAACGACCCGGCCAAAATACTCGAAGCGCTGGTCAATTCCCCGCAAGGGCAACGGATGGGCAACGCGCTGCAGCAAACAATGCAGGGCATTGACAGCGAAAGCAGCGCGAGCGATTACCTACTGGCCGCTATCGCACTGCAGATGGACCCTGAGTCGATCACCGCACCCGATTGCAATAGCGTCGCCGGGTTTGATCTGGACAGTGAAACGCATGGGGGGCACCACGCAGCCACGGTGGTGGCCGGCTTGGCCGAACATTTGAGTCGTACTGGCAAAACCAGCGCTGCACTGGCAAATGTCGGCGCGTACCTGTTGCTTGCCAAGTCGGCGCCGCAGTTTCTGATCAAAGACATTCCTGCGACGGTGAAAGTTGGCAGCCAGGCATGGGCCAGCCTGGCGATTGCTGCGATGACGATTGAGGCGCAGAAGCCGGGCAAAGTCTCAGGCATGACGTTTGCCCAGGTCATGAGCGAGGCGCAAGAAGCGCGGCGGGTTGATCCAGGAGTTACCCAAGCGGCAGAGGCGGTGGCGTTGCTGGACTGGGCCGTGGCCAGTGGCGTGCTCACAAAAAGACAGAATGACGACTATCCGCCCGCGCAACTTGAATCGGCAAGGGCCGCATTCAACGCGCAGCTGGACACCCGGCTCGCTGCCTCCCATGCATTGGATAAGGCGTTGCCCACGCGAAAAGAGATCGCCCTGACCAAGCTCAAGGAGCGATTTGGCGACCTTGGCGCGTTTTTCGAAGAAAAAGTATTTGCTGTCGATCAGCACTACGTGAAGATTGAAGGGGGAGGGATTTCGCTCTTGGATGTCGCCATGGACGACTGGCGGGAGTCCCGGCCTTTCAAGGCGCACGAACCCAGCAGCTCACTCAAGGGCAACGACCTGCAAAGGGTACTGACGGGTTTGAACGCCAACCGGCAATTTGGCGTGCCGGCAGAATTCGAACGGCAGTTCAGCCGTGCAATCGAGGAAAAAAAGGCCGCCGTCAATACAACGGTCAGGCACATGATCTCGCAACTGCCCTTACCGGATCGAAAGCATTTCGAGTTTGGAAAAGTCAGTTTTTTCCAGGAAGGCTCATACGTCATGGATGGGCATTTCAATAATACGTATGGTCAAAATAAACCGGGGCTGCTGGTCAAAACCGAGCTGCAAGGCACGTCGCACGCCTACGTCATCGACTTCAATAAAGGCACGATTGAAAGGGCGAGCCTTTACGATGCCAGGAACAAGGAGGACAGGAACGGCAACAGGGTTTCGACGACCAAAACACTCATCCCCAGTCATAAAGCCGATGAGCTGGGGCGTGAGCGACCGTTGAATAACTCACCCTGGGATAGCTTTACCAGCGCTCGATCCCATGCGATCGGCACGGCCTTCGTGGAACATCTGAAACTCGATGATCCGGCCATCAAGCAGCAAGCCCGCGGGCAGACCGCCCGGGACACGGCGAATGAGCAGTTGAGCGAGTTTTTGTTGAACCTGATCCCGTTCAGGTCCGCCATCGTCAATTTTCAGAACGGTCAGTACGGCGCAGGCACATTCGATCTCTTGCTGGACGTCTTCGGCTTTCTGACCACCGGCGCCGCCACCGCCGGAAAACTGCTGAAGGTCGGGCGCTCTGCACTGTCCACCGGCACCAAGGCATTGCGGGCGGCGAAGGCCATCGGTGTGGCGGCCATCGAGGTGCTCAACCCCGTGGGCGGGGTGGGTGATTTGCCGCGGTTGGTGGCCAGCGGTGGTCTTTATGTGCTGTCCAAAGGCGTCAAGGCCGTCAACACGCTCAGGGGCGGCACGGGCAGTTACGACGTGTTGAAAAGCATCAGCAAACAGTATGACGCTGCCGCAACCGGCACCCTCAAGGTGGCGGGCCAGACGGTGGAGGGGGCTGCGGTACTCAAGGGTGGCAAGTGGTATTCATTCGATGCCGACACGATGCGGCCTTATGGTAGCCCGCTCGAAGAGTTCAAGGCCGCGACACAGGCTGTCGCCGGTGAGGTGGACACTGGGCACCTCGATGAGCTGAGCGAGCTGAGCCATGAGCTGTTCGGGCACTTCAAAGTGCCAGACAGCAAAATCGCCGGGCTTTCACGCAACAGTCAAGGTGTGTATGTGGGTGCCGATGGGCACGTGTCGCACATACGCCATACCGACAGCCAGGGTGAAACCGCGGTGTACGAGGTGCGGCAGGTCTCCCGAACGGAGGACGGCGCTGTGCAGGCGCGGATCTATCACAACAACCGGCAGACCGAGTTGCTGGTCCAGCATGTGCAGGGTGACGAATGGCAACGCCTGGGGGCGCCCGGTGGCGGGCAGATCACTGCTGAACACCTGAAGGCCTGGGAAGCGTTGTCACCTGCGGAAAAGGCAAGCCTGACTCGCAAGGGCTTTGCCAAAAACAATAGCCTGCCCCAGAAAACCTTTGAGTTTTTTGTAAAGCCTGACGGTCAGTTGAGTGATAGCGGTGTGGTCGTGCGTGACCGCCCCTCCAACGCATTCACCGATAGGGTGACCGAAACACATGTGCGTGATTGGCAAAACATGACACAAGCACAGCGTGACGAAATGACCCAGGACGGATTTGCCCTTCTGCATAACCTTCGCCCCGGCACGTTCAAAACCTATGTGCGCAAGGACGGCATCCTGATGAGCAGAGGGGAAACGTTGGGCAAAGCCTCCATTCGCACCAAAAACAACCAGCTTACCGATGAGCATTTACGTCAGTGGGATGAGCTTTTCAGGCAACCAGGCAACTCATTGACCGCAGCGCAGTTCGTGAGCCAGCACGGGCTCAGCCAGCGTAGCTGGGCGCAATACGTCAACGCGGATGGGTCGTTGAAGGGGGCTGGCACGCAGCGTCTGGAACGTGCCCGGCAAAACGCCGAGCGGGCGTCCGCTACTCAGGCTCCGCCCCCCATGGCTGATCATTTGCGCGCTTGGCAGGCGTTGTCATTGGAGCAGCAGCAAAGCCTTACCCCCGCAGGCTTTGCCCGGCAGCAACATCTCCACCCCAAAGTGTTCAAGCGCTATGTAAAACCAGATGGCCAGTTGACCGCTACCGGCGTGGCGGTGCGCGACCGTGCACCTAATACGCCATTTTATGCCGTGACTGAAACCCATATCCGTGATTGGCAAGACATGCCACAGACGGAGCGTGACGAAATGACTCTCGAGGGGTTTTCCGAGCTTTATCACGTTAATCCAGGCTCATTCAAAACCCATGTGCGGCGAGACGGTACATTGGGGCCGGTCGGTCGGGAACTGATGGACAGGGTGGCCGGTGTTGCCCCTAACAGGATTACCGACGACCACCTTCGCCAGTGGAAAGCCTATTTCGAGGACCCCAATAACGCGGTCACGCAGGCGCAGTTCACGAGCGAGAACAGAATCCATCCAGCCACTTGGAGAGACTGGATCAACGTTGATGGTTCCTTGAAAAAGACCGCCAGCGAACGTCTTGAGCGCGCCGCACTGGGCCCGATCGCCCATGTTCCGAGGGCGCCCATGGAGTTGATCACGGCTGGGCATTTGCGCGAGTGGGAGGCTTTGCCGCCTGCGCAGCAACGGAGCCTTACACGCAGGGGCTTTGCTCGCCAGAAACACATATCCCCGAGAACCTTTGAGTATTACGTGCAGCCTGACGGCAAACTGAGCCCTGCCGGCGTGACGGTGCGCGACCGCTCTTCCAATATGGCGGCGGGTAGGGTGACCGAAACGCATATCGATAGGTGGCAAAAGATGACACAGCAGGCGCGTGACACCATGACCATGGAGGGGTTCGCCGCTCAGCATAACCTGAGTGTGCATTCGTTCAGAGCGTATGTGCGCACTGATGGTGGCCTGTCGGCGGCCGGCGAAGCCCTGATGAAGCATGCAACCGATGGCTCCTATTGCAAGATCACCGGTGAACTTTTGCGTCAGTGGCAAGCACTTGCCGAGCGCGCAGATAACGCTGTCACACAGGCGCAATTCGTGCAGCAGCACAGGCTTAGCCCAGACCTTTGGGGTAAGTACGTGAGAGTGGACGGCTCGTTTACAGCGATCGCCTCGCAACGTCTCGGACGGTTACAGCAAGGCACTGGGCCGCGCCCGGTTCCTGAGCAACCGGTTACGAATACCCCACGAAAACGCCCCGCATCAGAGCCCTTGGACTCGCCCCAAGCAAAGGTCGGCGCCGGCACAACGCAAGGCCTGGAGGCCCCAGCCCCCTCTTCGACAGTCCAGCCCGTGGTGATCAAGGTTGAACCCAGCGACTTCCCGACATTACCTCCTCATCAAATCGACAACACGCTGCCGATTCTTCAGGACCCGGTGAACCCCAGAATCAGCTTGACCCAATCACTTGAAGGCCCGATCGAGGACATCCGCATCTCGTACTGGAACGGCGTGCTCGATGGGCTTGATAGCCCGACCAAGGCGAGGGTTTCAGCACAGATCAAGGCGTCGATCAAAGACTGGCTGCGCACCGAAGGCCAGCATCAGGCCCGATTTGATGATGCCCTGGAGGTGGTCACGCCGCTGGACGATGGGGGGCCGGCTCGCGGCGCTTCGGTATGGGCGCGGCGCGACATCCCCCAATATGAAGTGCTTGGCCCTTATGCAGGCAAATACCATGCAGATGAAGCGTCACTGTTCGAGGAGCAGCGCAAGCAAGGTTCGCGGGCTGTAATGACTTACCTGTTCGGTACGCGCTCGGGTACGCGGACGGTGAGCGGCCTGCACACAGGCAACACCCTGAGCCTGATCAATACCTCGCAACTGGGCGAGGGGCCTGCGTGGATGTCCAACAATGTCGTGTCCATCGCGGTCGGGAAAAACCTGACGTTCTATGTGGCGTTCAAGGACATCAAGAAAGGCGAGGAGTTACTGCTGGACTATGGCCCGTTCTATAAGCCGGTGCCTGATATAGCGATCAAGCCGGACCCTGATCGCTGAGCTCAAGCGCTGGGCATATAGCCCGAACGATGGGGCAAGGCAAATGATCCCTGACAGTGGACCCCATTTGACTGTGCCCCATTGACGATCAATTGCGTCCTCAAGATGGCAACATGAACGCCTCTCAGGTTACTGTTCCTCTGTGTAACGGATTCACCGGCCTTGCACCCCGGCTTACCAAGGTCACCGAATGGATAAATACACCCCCCACACCTGGAAACCCCACGAGCGGCCGAGCCTGCCTGGCTCGCCGTCGACGCCGCTGCACCCTACGCGTAAGCGCTGGCTCTTCGCGATGGTCGGCGTGTTGGTGGCAATTACCGGCGGCCTGGGTAACGCCCTGGTTATCGCCAACCTGCAATACCTGCAAGGGGCCCTGGGCGCGACCACCGCGGAAATGGCCTGGCTGCCCGCCGCCTATGTGATGACCAACGTGTGCATGAACCTGCTGCTGGTGAAGTTTCGCCAGCAGTTCGGCCTGCGCGCGTTTACCGAGGTGTTCCTGGTGCTCTACGCGCTGGTGACCTTCGGGCATTTGTTCGTCAATGACCTCAGCTCGGCGATTGCGGTACGGGCCGCCCATGGCATGGTGGGCGCGGCGCTGAGTTCGTTGGGCTTGTACTACATGATCCAGGCATTCCCGGCCAAGTGGCGGTTGAAAGCTTTGGTGTTGGGGCTGGGCACCGCGCAATTGGCGCTGCCCCTGGCGCGGCTGTTTTCCGAAGACTTGCTGCAAATCGCTGAATGGCGCGGGTTGTATTTGTTCGAGCTGGGCCTGGCGCTGATCTGCCTGGGTTGTGTGTTCCTGCTCAAGCTGCCGCCGGGCGACCGCTTCAAGACCTTTGAAAAACTCGATTTTCTCACCTTCGCCATCCTCGCCAGCGGCGTGGCCTTGCTCTGCGCGGTGCTGTCTTTGGGGCGCATTGACTGGTGGCTGGAAGCGCCGTGGATCGGCGTAGCCTCGGCCTGCTCCCTGGTGCTGATCATGGCGGGGCTGGCCATCGAGCATAACCGTAGCAACCCCATGCTGATGACGCGCTGGCTGGGCAGCGGCGTGATGATCCGCCTGGCGTTGGCGGTGGTGCTGATTCGCATGGTGCTGTCCGAGCAATCCACCGGTGCGGTGGGGTTCATGCAGATGCTGAACATGAGCTACCAGCAGATGCATACCCTGTACGTGGTGATGCTGGCCGGCGCGATTGCCGGGCTGGTGGTCAGCGCGCTGACGATCAACCCGGCGCATTTGCTGATGCCGCTGATCATCTCCCTGGCGCTGATGGCGACAGGTTCGGTGATGGATAGTTTTTCCAGCAACCTGACCCGCCCGCAGAACCTCTATATCAGCCAGTTCCTGCTAGGCTTCGGCGGTACGTTCTTCTTGGGGCCGACCATGGTGCTGGGCACCAAGAATGTGCTGACCAACCCGCGCAACCTGGTGAGCTTCTCGGTGATGTTCGGGATCTGCCAGAACCTTGGCGGCCTGATCGGCGCGGCGTTGCTGGGCACCTTCCAGATCGTGCGCGAGAAGTACCATTCGAGCATGATCGTCGAGCACCTGACCCTGATCGATCCGCTTGTGGCGGCGCGGGTGCAGAGTGGTGGGGCGGCCTATGGCAAGATCGTCGCCGACCCGGAACTGCGCAACCTCATGGGCATCCGCAGCCTGGCCACGGCGGCCACCCGTGAGGCGAACGTCATGGCTTACAACGATGTCTTCATGCTGATCGCGATTATCGCGATCCTGACCATGCTGTGGATCTTCACCCGCAGCCTGTGGCTGATGAGTACCACCAAGGCAACTCCTCCTGTTCAACCCAGCGGCGCGACTTCATGACTGAACCTTCAACCACCACCACGACCGCCATTGCCGCCACACCGGAAGGCAGCACGCCACCGGGCGCGGTGCCCACCCAGTTACGGCCTTTGCGCGTGCGTATCATCTCGTCCCTGGGCTTTGCCGCCATCGCCATCATCGGGGTGCTGATCGTGTTGTACGCCTGGCAGTTGCCGCCGTTCAGCAGCGCGGTGGAAACCACCGAGAACGCCTTGGTGCGGGGGCAGGTGACGATTATCGGCCCGCAGCTCAGCGGTTATGTATTCGAAGTGCCGGTGCAGGACTTCCAGTACGTCAAGACCGGCGATCTGCTGGTGCGCCTGGACGACCGCATCTACAAGCAGCGCCTCGACCAGGCCCTGGCGCAACTGGCGGTGCAAAAGGCCTCGTTGGCCAATGTGGTGCAGCAACGCAACAGTGCCGAAGCGACCATCAAGCTGCGTCAGGCCGCGCTGGTCGACAGCCAGGCTCAGGCTCGCAAGAGCACCGCGGATTTGCGCCGCAATGAAGAGTTGATCAGTGACGGTTCGGTCTCCAAACGCGAACTGGACGTGACCCGTGCCGCCAATGCCCAGACCATCGCCGCCGTGGCCCAGGCCCAGGCCAGCCTGGAAATTGCCCGCCAGGATTTGCAGACGGTGATCGTCAATCGTGGCTCCCTGGAGGCCGCTGTCGCGAGCGCCGAGGCGGCGGTGGAGCTGGCGCGCATCGACCTGTCCAATACCCGCATCACGGCGCCACGGGATGGCCAGCTCGGGCAGATCGGCGTGCGCCTGGGCGCTTACGTCAATTCCGGCGCGCAACTGATGGCGCTGGTGCCCAAGCAGTTGTGGGTGATTGCCAATATGAAAGAAACCCAGATGGACAACGTGCAGGTCGGCCAGCCAGTGACCTTCACCGTGGACGCGCTGAACCACCGCAAATTCCATGGCACGGTGCAGCATATTTCCCCGGCGACCGGTTCCGAGTTCAGCCTGTTGCAGGCGGACAACGCCACCGGCAACTTCGTCAAGATCGCCCAGCGGGTGCCCGTGCGCATCACCGTAGACCCGGACCAGGCCGAGAGCGAGCGCTTGCGGCCGGGGTTGTCGGTGGTGGTGAGTATCGACACGGCCGGGCGCCTGAAAAACAGCCCACCCTGACACTGACGCATGTCCCAACTGTAGGAGCGAGCTTGCTCGCGAAGAACGTCAACGATAACGCGTGTTTTCTGAATGAACGCGGCGCCTGAGTTTTTCGCGAGCAAGCTCGCTCCTACAGTTCAGGCATTTGGAGTGTATTTCAGGTTGAATGCCAGGTGGGTTGACTGGCCTTGTTCCAGCAGTTTCAGGCCAGGCCTGCCTGGCAGGTGATGGGCATTCACCGGATGGCTCACCGGCTCGATGCAAAAAAAATCCAACCCCGGCGGGCAGTACAACAGGAAGTAATCGGCACCGCTGGCCTGGCATTCAAGGTGATAGCCAAGCTCCGGTTGTTCGATCAGGCAGTTCCCATCCCAGCCGCAAAAGCCGTTATCCACCAGCCCCTGGGGCAGTTCCTTCAGTTGCCGGAAATCCCAATCCTCGGGAACTGGTGCCAACCCTGTGGGCAGCTTGGCTGCATCACTCCTCCACACCTGCCCAGCCCTGGCCTGCAGCCGCGTACCCGGCCGGCGCGGCAAGTACGGATGCAAACCCAACCCATGCCACGCTGATTGCTCGGCCAGATGAGTCACGCACAAGTCGATATTCAACTCACCGTTGTTCAAGCGCACCCGCTGGCGGGCGTGATAGGCGAAGGGTGTGTCGCATTCCAATTCCAGCACCACTTCCTGCGTGGTATGGCTCACCACCTGCCATGCCTGCTGCCAGGCCGAGCCGTGAATCGGCAGGGGATCAGTGAGGCTATTGGCTGCCAGTGCCAGCCAGCCATCGGGGTTGTCGAACCCACCTTGGGCGATTCGGTTGGACCAGGGTGCCAAGGGATAGCAGCCCAGCTTGCCCGGCAGCCCGGTATTGATCGCCTGTGCATCGCTGTGCCGTAACAGCGGTTGCCCGGTGGCGCGTACCGTCCAGTTGACGAGGCTGCCACCGATGGCCGGGGCGAGCACCAAATGGGTGAGTTGATCCCAAAGCTCAATCACGATTGACCTGCCCTCTGTAGTCAAAACAAACAGCGCGGATCAAATGTGGGAGCGGGCTTGCTCGCGAATGCTGAGTGTCAGTCACCGAATCTTCCAACTGAAACACCGCATTCGCGAGCAAGCCCGCTCCCACATTTTGATTTTTTGTGATCTTAAGGTCGGGTTTACAGCACCAAATGGGGCAACCACAGCGACAAAGCCGGGATGTAGGTCACTGCAATCAGCACCAAGAACAACACCGCATAAAACGGCAACAGTGCCTTCACGGTTTTCTCGATACTGGTCTTGCCCACCGCCGCCCCGACGAACAGCACCGCGCCCACCGGCGGGGTAATCAGGCCGATGCCCAGGTTCACCAGCATGATCATGCCGAAGTGCACCGGGTCGACGCCGATGCCCAGGATCACCGGCATCAGAATAGGCGTGAGGATCAGAATCAGCGGTGCCATGTCCATCACCGTGCCGAGCAGCAACAGCATGACGTTGATGCACATCAGGATCACGTAGCGGTTGTCCGACAGAGTCAGGAACAGCGTGGTGATCTTCGCCGGGATCTGCATCAGGGTCATGATGTAGCCGAAGCTGGCGGCGAAGGCGATCAGGATCATCACGATGGAAATGGTGCGCACCGTGCGATGCATCAGCTTGGGCAATTCGCGCCATTTGTAGTCGCGGTAGATGAACATGGTCACGAAGAACGCCCACAACACCGCAATCGCCGCCGACTCGGTGGCGGTGAAGATCCCCGAGAGGATGCCGCCGAGGATGATCACCATCGCCATCAAGCCCCAGAGCGCATCGGCGGCGATTTTCAGCGCCTGCTTCAAGGGGATGACTTCGCCTTTGGGGTAGTCGCGCTTTTTCGCGAAGATCAGGCACAGCACCATCAGGCACGCGCTCATCATCAGGCCCGGCACCACACCGGCCATAAACAGCGAGGCGATGGAAACCGTGCCGCCCGCTGCCAAGGAGTACAGCACCGAGTTGTGGCTGGGCGGCGTCAACAGCGCCTGCACCGAACCGCTGACGGTCACTGCGGTGGCGAATTCGCGCGGATAACCACGGCGTTCCATTTCTGGGATCAGCACCGAACCGACCGAGGCGGTATCGGCAACGGATGAACCGGAAATCGCACCGAAAAACGTCGAGGCCATGATGTTGACCAAGGACAACCCACCGCGCACAAAACCCACCAACACCCCGGCAAAGGCCACCAGGCGCCGCGACATGCCGCCCTCGGCCATGATCGCCCCGGCCAGCACGAAGAACGGAATCGCCATCAGCGAAAACTTGTTCACCCCACCGGCAATCTGAATCATCAGGGCCTGGAACGGAATGTCGATCCACCACGCGCCAATCAACGCCGACAGCCCCAACGCATAGGCCACCGGCATGCCAATCAGGATCAAGGCTACAAAGCTGCCCAACAGAATCAATGCGTCCATATCAGGCGGCCCCTTCGTTTTCTTCAACCAGGTCGAAACGCACCACCTTGCGGTTGCTCTGGTCACCGAACAGCAGCTTTTCGACCACGAACACCAGGGTCAGCACGCCGCCAATCGGGATCGGCATATAGGTAATGCCCACGCGCAGGGTAGGGATGGCGCTCATGAACTGGTTCCAGGTGGACAGGCACAGCTTGGCGCCCCAAATCGTCATGAATACGCAGATGGTGCCCATCAGCAGTTGCGAGAGGATGCCGACGAGGCGGCGTTGGGCGGGCGGTAAGCGGTCAGTGATCATCGCCACCGACATGTGCGCACCGGCACGATAACTGGCAGCGGCGCCGATAAAGGTGAACACCAGCATCAGCAGGATGGCGGTGGGCTCCGGCCAGCTGGAACCGGTGCCGAGGGCGTAGCGGGTGAAGATACCCCAGGGGATGATCAAGGCGACCCCCAATACCGACAGGCCGGCGACCCAGATGCAGGTCATGTAGAGGCGGTCATTGAAGCGCAGCAGTAAAGTCTTCATGGCGTTCACCGTGACCGGGCGCGTCGATACCGACCGCGCCGGGCCTTATGCAGGGGCAGGGGAGGTTATTGAACCGCGTCGATGCGCTTGATCATGTCTGCATACGGCGCACCGTACTTGGCACGCACCGCGGCGGTGGCCTCATAGAAGGGCTTTTTATCGACCGTGATGAACTCCACGCCGGCCTTCTTGAGTTTCTCTTCACTGCTGGCGGACTTGGCGTCCCAGAGCACGCGCTCATCGGCCTGGGCGGCTTTGGCGGCGGCCTTGACCATGTCCTGTTGGGCGGGATTGAGCTTGTTCCAGGTGATTTTCGACATCACGATAGGTTCAGGCAGGATCAGGTGTTCGGTGAGGGTGTAGTACTTGGCGTTCTGGAAATGGTTGTGTTCCAGCAAGGTCGGCGGGTTGTTTTCCGCGCCGTCGATGACCCCGGTCTGCAGGGCGCTGAAGATCTCGCCGGTGTCCATGGCAATGCCGTTGGCGCCCATGGCGTTGAAGGCCTCGATGAAAATCGGGTTGCCTTGCACGCGGATCTTCATGCCCTTGAGGTCTTCGATCTTGCGCACCGGTTTCTTGGTGTAGAGGTTGCGCGTGCCGCCATCCATCCAGGCCAGGGCCACCAGGCCGAACTCGGAGTTGGTGATCTTGGCGAGGATCTCGTCGCCGATCTCGCCGTCGATGACCTTGCGCATATGCGCCTGATCGCGGAACACGAACGGCAGGTTGAACACGTTCACGTCCGGCACCACCGGGCCGACGATACCGAGGCTGACGCGGGTCATCTGCACGGCACCGACCTGGGCCTGTTCGACCACTTCCTTCTCGGAGCCCAGCACACCGCCGGGGAAGTACTTGAAGGTCAGCTCGCCGTTGCTCGCCTTGGTCAGGGCCTTGCCCATGTTCTCTTCGGCGACCACGGTGGGGTAGCCGGCGGGGTGGATGTCGGCGAACTTGATTTCCAGCGCGTGGGCGGCGCTGCTGAGGGTGAAGATTGCAGCGGCGAGCAAGGTGCGTTTGAAGTCCATGGAAGTCACTCCTGTCTTGTTATTGTTGTATTCAAGGCACAGCGATTAAACGATGAAGCGGGGTTCGGGCAGCCCTTGGACGCCGGGGTTGAGGGCGAACACGCCACCGGACAGCGACTGTTCACTCGGGTCGTCACGGATAGACGTGACGTACAAAGTGTCCAGGCGACTGCCACCGAAGGCGCACATGGTGGGTTTTTTCACCGGCACGCTCAGGGAGCGGTCCAGGCGACCGTCGGGGGTGAAACGGTGAATCAGCCCGGCGTCGTTGGCGCAAATCCAGTAGCCACCCTCGGCATCCACGGCCGCACCGTCGGGACGTCCGGGGAAGCTATTCATATCAATGAATACGCGGCGATTGGACGGTGTGCCGGTCTCGATGTCGTAGTCGAACGCCCAGACCTGTTGCACCTTCGGGTGCGAATCGGAGGCGTACATCGTGCGGCCATCGGGGCTGAAGGCCAGGCCGTTGAGGGTGATGAACCCGTCCAGTTGCGCGTGGGGCGCAGCCCCGGACGCATAGCGATAAAGGACGCCCTCGGCGGCGTTCAAGCCCATGTCCAGCACCATGCTGCCGGCCCAGAAACGGCCTTGGCGATCGCAGCGGCCGTCGTTCAAACGCATGTCCGGGCGTGAATGCTCGATGCTGGCCAGCGGCGTGGTGTCGAGGCTGCCGTCGTTATGGGGCGTGAGCTGGAAGAAGCCAGTTTCCATGCCAGCCACCCAGTTACCCGTGTTGGTGCGGGCAATACAGGCGAGCATTTGCGGGGCTTTCCACGCCGCCAGATGGCCGGTGGCGGCGTTCCAGCGTTGCAGGCCGCCGTTGGGGATATCCACCCAATACAGCGCGTTTTCTTCCACTACCCATACCGGGCATTCGCCCACGGCGTTACGGGCGTCGACAATCAATTCAGCACGCATGGTCATTCCCTTGGGTTGCTGGGCACTCAGTCACCGAACGGCCCCGCCGCGCAGAACGCGCCGCCCTGGTAGACCTTGGCCGGGTCATCGGCGGCCACGGGCGGTTGGGCTTCAACCTCGGCGCGGAACACTTCGGAGCTGTCCTTGGGCGCAAAGCCCAGGTGCGCGGCGTAGCGGTTGTCCCACCAGGTATCGAGGTTGGCCGACATGCCGTACACCACGGTATGGCCGACGTTGGGCGTGTAAAGCGCGCGTTCGAGCAGTTGAGTCAGGTCGTCGAAGCTCAGCCAGGTGTGCATCATCCGGCGGTTCTGCGGTTGCGGGAACGAGGAGCCGATACGGATGCTCACGGTCTCGATGCCGTAGCGGTCGAAGTAGAAGCTGGCCATGTCTTCGCCGTAGGATTTGGACAGGCCGTAGTAACTGTCCGGACGGCGAGGGGAGTGGGCGTCGAGTTGTTCACCCTGTTTGTAGAAACCGATCACGTGGTTGGAACTGGCGAAGATCACCCGCTTGACCCCGTGGCGGCGGGCGGCTTCGTAGATATGGAAAATGCCACTGATGTTCGCGCCCAGCACCTCTTCGAACGAGCGCTCCACCGACACACCGCCAAAATGCAGGATGGCGTCAACGCCTTCTACCAACTGATGCACGGCGTGTTTGTCGGCCAGGTCGCAGGTTTGCACTTCTTCGCGAGCATCGGTGGCGGGGGCCATTTCAGCGATATCCGAAAGGCGCAGCACCTGGGCATAGGGCCGCATGCGTTCACGCAGGACTTTGCCCAGGCCGCCGGCGGCACCGGTAAGCAGCAGGCGGTTGAAAGGAGTGGGAGTGGTGATGGTCATGGGCCTTCCAGATTTTTGTTGTAGGTTGTCGTATGACTATAGGGAAATAGTGTTAGGGATTCCTGGTGTTGTCAACTTCCGGCCCTCTGTAGGAGCGAGCTTGCTCGCGAAAAACGCCAACGATAACGCGTATTCCTGATTAAACGCGGCGCCCATGGGTTTCTCGCGAGCAAGCTCGCTCCTACAAAAAACTGACCAAGCCCTCAGAGCAACGAAATCGGATAGCTGATAAAAATCCGGTTCTCATCGAACTCGTTATTGCTGAAGTCCCGGCGCATGGTCGAGTTGCGCCACTTCACATTGAGATTCTTCAGCGCACCGCTCTGCACGGTGTAGGCCAGCTCCGACTCACGTCCCCACTCTTTGCCGTCGGTGATCGCCCCGGTGTGTACGTTGCTGCCGCTGATATAGCGGTTCATCAGGGTCAGCCCCGGAACCCCGAGCACCACAAAGTTAAAGTCATGGCGCACCTGCCAGGACTTTTCCTTGGCGTTGTCGTAGCTGGCGTTGTAGCTGTCGTTGGCCAGGGTGCCGCCGCTGGTGCCGTTGATGCGCATCCAGGCGCTGTCGCCGCTGAGTTTCTGCAGGCCGACGTAGAAGGTGTGGCCGTTGTATTTGGCTGAGAGCAGGGCGAACAGGGTTTTGTTATCGAGGTCGCCGGCCAGGGCGCTGCCGTCTTCCTTGCCATTGAAGAAACCGAGGTTGGCGCCCAGAGTCCAGTCGCCCACTGGCTGGCTGTGGGTGAGGTTGAGGTACTGCTGCTGGTAGATATCAGTCAGTTCGGCGTACCACAGGCCGACCTGGGTACGCTTATCGTTGAAGGTGTATTCGCCGCCGCCGAAGTTGAAGCGGTCCGAAGTGAACGCAGCTTTGCCGTTCATGAACATGTCTTCCATGCTCGCGTCGTTGCGTGGGCTGTTACCGCGAAACTGACCGCCATAGAGGGTTAGCCCGGCAATCTCATTGGAGGTGATTTGTCCGCCACGAAAGGTCTGGGGCAGGGAACGGCCATCATCGGAACGCAGGATCGGCAGCACCGGCATCCATTCGCCAACCTTCAACTCGGTTTTCGACAGCCTGGTTTTCAGCGCGACACCCAGGCGCCCGAAATTGTCGGCGGGGCGGCCATCGTCATGTACCGGTAGCAGTTGCGTGCCGGCGGTGCCTTTGCCGCCATCGAGCTTTTGCGAATACAGGCCCAACACGTCTATCCCGAAGCCGACCGTGCCCTGAGTAAAGCCGGACTTGGCATCGAGGATAAAATTCTGCGTCCACTCTTCGGCCTTGCCCTGGGGGTTGGTGGGGTTGGTGAAGTTGCGGTTGAAGTAGGCATTACGCAGATTGAGCGTGGCCTTGGCGTCGTCGATAAAGCCTTCGGCATGGGCACCCAGCGGCAGGGTGACGGCCAGGCTGCCGAGGCCGAGAAGGCCCAGGCGCGTGCAGGAATGGCGGGCGGATTGACTCACAGTGAGGCTCCCTTTGTTTTGTTGTTTTTATTATTTGTTATACGTCGTCGTACAACATTGAGCGCGATATTTGCGAGGTTTTCAGGGCGTGTCAAGCAGAAGTTATACGATGACTTCGGTGAAACGATTCAACGCAGCGGCACGGTTGCTCTCTGTAGGAGCGAGCTTGTTCGCGAAAAACGTCAACGATAACGCGTGCTTCCTGAATGAGCGCGGCGCCTGTGATTTTTTCGCGAGCAAGCTCGCTCCTACATGGATTGCATTGCAACGCAGGTTTCAGCCAGCCATGACCATCGGCGGCAGGGTGCCAAGCAGGGAAACCGCAGCCACCGCTGCAAGGCCCAACAGCCACTCCATCATCACGCTGGTTCTCAAACTGCCCAGGCGTTGCTCGCAGCGTTTGATACGCAACCGGTTCAGCAGCGCCAACCCCAGCATGCCCAGCACCAGTCCCATCTTGATCAGCAAAATCAAGGCAAACCCTTGGAAGAGCGGCGTGGGCCACAGCTGCCCGGTGAGCACGCGCACGTTGATCAAACCGGTTACCAGCAGGCCGACGACCAGGCCATATCCCACACCACTGAAGCGGCGCAAAATCGGCTCCAAGCGATGGTCTTGCGCATGCCTGAGGATCAGCACCAACACCAGCAACCCACCGAGCCAGGCCCCAACGCACAGCAGGTGCACCACTTGGTTGAGAATCAGCAACTGCCCATTCAGCCCATCGAGCATGGCGCCGTGACCTACGGGTGCCAGGGTTGCCAGCAGCAGGGCGAGCAGCGGTAAGCGTAAGGCTGGCCAGGGCTTGATCAGCACGATCACCAGCAGCAGGTTCAGCAGCAGATGCCAGGCCCATACCTGGCCAAAAAAGGTCTTGCCCAGCACCAACTGAAGGGTGGCCGGTTGCAGCGCCGCGTCCCAACTGCCGGCCATGCTGGCGGTGATCAACAGCAACCACACAACCCCGGTGACGAGCCCCAACCCGGCCAGGCCACGGGTGATGCGCAGCAGTTGCCGGTCCAGTGTCGGTTGCACATGAGCGCCGAGCAGCCAGGGCCTGAACACCCAGGCCCCGAACATCAACAGCACGACGATGAAATGCAGGAAGCGGCACAGCACCAGCAGGGTTGCCATGGGTTATTGGCCGACCTTGAAGCTGTATTCACCGCTGCTCTTGTGGGTGTCGACCGACACCGCGTTCCATACCACTTTGTAATTGCCAGCCGCGAGCGGTGCAGCGGGTGTCACCACCAGGACTTTCTTGTCGGCGTCCGGGGTTTCCAGGCCTTTGATCGCAATTTCGGTGCCGTCCTTGCTCAGGGACACCTTGGTGAAGGTGGCTTCGACGCCTTCGCTGAAGGTCAGGCGCAGGTCTTTCGGCGCCGCGACGGTGCTGTCAGCCGCAGGCTCCGCGCTCTTGAGGTGGGCGTGGGCAAACGCCGTGGAGGCACCCAGCAGGGCAGTGAACAGGACAGCAGCGGTCAGGGACTTCTTGAGCAACATTGTTCAATACCGATCAGAGGATAGGAGCCGGCAGTGTACGAAGTTTCGGCTTGGCCTGTCGCCCCGATCTAGAGCCGGTGGTAGTCTTTAGGCCGTGTTGTTGTCAGGGAGCCCTTATGGGCAATCACAAGATCGGAATTCGTCGGGTCAACGTCGAGAAAATCCTGCTGGCGGCGGAGAAGGTCTTCGCCAACAAGGGCTATGGCAGCACCGCCATGGCCGACATCGCCGAAGAAGCGCAACTGCCGCGCTCCAACCTGCATTACTACTTCACCACCAAAAGCGAGCTCTACAGCGCGGTGCTGTTCGATCTGCTGGAATTGTGGAAGCAGGACGCCCTGAGCTTTGAAACCTTCGACGACCCCCGTGTGGTGCTCAGCAGCTACATCCGCGCCAAGATGCAGCGCTCGCGCACGCGGCCGTATGGCTCCAAGGTCTGGGCCAATGAAATCATCCACGGCGCGCCCACACTCGGTGAAGCCCTGGATGAAAGCCTGTACGACTGGGCCAAGATGAAGGAAGCGAAGATTCGCCAATGGGTGCAAGACAAACGCATCCTGCCGGTGGAACCGTCGAGCCTGCTGTACATGATCTGGGCCTCGACCCAGCACTATGCCGACTTCGACCACCAAGTGAAGATTTTGAATGACCACCAGCCGTTGTCGGACAGGCAGTTCGAGAAGGCCATTCAGACCGTGACCGGTGTGATTTTGCGCGGGATTGGCTTGGAGCCTTGAGCTGATCGTTCCCACGCTCTGCGTGATCGTTCCCACGCTCTGCGTGGGAATGCCACCCTGGACGCTCCGCGTCCGCTCTTGCCAGTGTGACGCGGAGCGTCACAGGATGCGTTCCCACGCGGAGCGTGGGAACGAGGGGCAAGGGTTACACCGCCTCCCGGTAAGGATTGCGCGGGTCCTGCGTCCAGTTCAAAAACGGCTTGCCGGTATCGATCGGCACCATCTCGATGCAGTCGGCCACCGGGCAGGTGATCTGGCACAGGTTGCAGCCCACGCACTCATCGTCGATCACCTCATACAGATGCGTGCCATCAGGCTGCTTCAAGCTGGCAATGGCCTGATGCGAGGTGTCCTCGCAGGCAATATGGCAACGCCCACAGCCAATGCACGCCTCTTGGTCTATCTTGGCGATAACCTGGTAGTTGATGTCCAGGTACTTCCAGTCCGTGGTATTGCCCACCGCACGCCCCGAAAACGCTTGCAGGTTGGCGTGGCCCTGGCTGTCCATCCAGCGCGACAAGCCATCCTTCATTTCTTCAACGATGCGAAACCCATGCAGCATCGCCGCCGTGCACACCTGCACCGCGCCGCAGCCCAGGGCAACAAACTCCGCCGCATCCCGCCAGGTACCGATACCGCCGATGCCGCAGATCGGCAGGCCGTGGGTCTGTGGGTCGCGGGCAATTTCGGCGACCATATTCAACGCAATCGGTTTGACCGCCGAGCCGCAGTAACCGCCATGGGTGCTCTGGGTGCCGACCACCGGCAGCGCGACCAGACGCTCCAGGTCTACGCTGGTGATGGAGTTGATGGTGTTGATCAGCGACACCGCATCGGCGCCGCCGCGATAGGCCGCCCGTGCCGCCACGCGGATGTCGGTGATGTTCGGCGTGAGCTTGACGATCACCGGCAGTGAGCAATACGTCTTGCACCAGCGTGTCACTTGCTCCACGTACTCCGGTACTTGGCCGACGGCGGCGCCCATGCCCCGTTCGGGCATGCCGTGGGGGCAGCCGAAGTTAAGCTCGATGCCGTCGCAGCCGGTCGCCTCCACCAAGGGCAGGATATTTTTCCAGGATTCTTCGACACAGGGCACCATCAGCGAGACGATCAGCGCGCGGTCCGGCCAGTCCTTTTTCACCTGGGTGATTTCCCGTAGGTTGATCTCCAGGGACCGGTCGGTGATCAGTTCGATATTGTTGATGCCCAGCACTTCGCGGTTGGCGCCGTAGTGCGCGGAGTAGCGCGATGACACATTCACTGCCGCCGGGTCTTCCCCCAGGGTTTTCCACACGACGCCACCCCAGCCGGCCTCGAAGGCGCGCACCACGTTGTAGGCTTTGTCGGTGGGCGGCGCGGAGGCCAGCCAGAACGGATTGGGCGCTTTGATACCGGCGAATACAATCGAGAGATCGGCCATTACGCAGCCTCCACAGTCAGCATGAGTTGGGCGTGCATGGCTTCGGCAGCCCGCTTGCCATGTTGTACCGCCTGCACGGTGAGGTCCTGGCCGAGGCTGACGCAGTCGCCGCCGGCATACACCCCTGGAATGTTGGTGCGCAGTTGCTCATCGACGAAGATGCGCTCGCCGACGCGGTGCAGTTGCTGGGCCAGCGGATCGTGCAGGGCGTCGTTGTCGAAGCCTTGCCCGATCGCCTTGAAGATCGCATCGGCGGCCAGTTCGAAGGTTTCCCCGGTCGGCAGCAGGCGACCGTTTTCCAGGCGGGTGCGGGCAAAGCGCATGCCGCGCACGCGGCCTTGGTCGTCGAGTAGCACCTCGTCGGGTTGGGCCCAGGTCAACAGCCGGACTTGATTGGCTTTGGCGATGTCCTGTTCGTGGTGGGTCGCGCCCATGTCGGCCAGGCCACGTCGGTACACCAGGTTGACATCGCGGGCACCGAGGCGGGCCATTTGCACGGCCATGTCGATGGCGGTGTTGCCGGCGCCGAGTACGATGCAACGGTCGGCCAGGGGCAGTTGGGTGAGGTCGTCGGCCTGGCGCAGTTCGCGGATATAGTCGGTGGCGGCGAGCAGGCCGGGGGCGTCCTCACAGGGCAGGCCCAGCCGTTTGCTGGCAGCAAGACCCAGGCCGAGGAATACCGAATCGAATTGCTGGTGCAGCTCGCTCAAGGTCAGGTTGCCGCCCAGGCGCTGGCCGTGGCGAACCTCGATGCCGCCAATCTGCAGGAGAAAATCCAGTTCCTTCTGGGCGAAGTCGTCCACCAGTTTGTATTTGGCGATTCCGTATTCATTCAGGCCGCCGGCTTTTTCCCGGGCTTCGAATATCACCACGTCATGGCCGTGCAAGGCGGCGCGGTGAGCGCAGGCCAAACCGGCGGGCCCGGCGCCGACCACGGCGATGCGCTTGCCGGTGGGGGCGGCGCGTTGGAACGGGTGTTCGCTGAAGTGCGCGTTGTCGATGGCGTAGCGTTGCAACAGGCCGATCAACACGGGGGCGCATTCTTCGGCGTTATTGCGTACGCAGGCTTGCTGGCAAAGGATTTCCGTCGGGCATACCCGTGCACAGCTGCCACCGAGGATGTTGGCCGAGAGGATTTTCTGCGCGGCGCCTTGTACGTTGTCGGTGTGGATATTGCGGATAAATGACGGGATATCGATCTCGCTGGGGCACGCATTCACGCAGGGCGCGTCGTAGCAGTACAGGCAGCGCGAGGCTTCCAGCTGGGCCTGTCGGGCGTTGAGCGGCGGTGCCAGGTCGGTGAACTGGCTGGCGAGGGTGGCCCCGTCTTCGCGGGGGTGGGGGAGGTGGGTCAGGGTCTGGATCACGGTGTTGGCCTCACGGTTATTGAGGTGGGCGATCGTTCCCACGCTCTGCGTGGGAATGCCTCACTGGACGCTCCGCGTCCGCTTTTTTTGGACTCAGCGGTTCACAGCCACTGGCTTGGAAAGCGCTGCCCGCTTGCTCAACTGCTCGAACACCGACGGATACGCCGGCCGCTGCACATACCGTCCGGCCCCTCGCTCGGCGCGCAGGTCGCCATCGGCCCACACCAGCTTGCCCTGGCTGATGGTGTGGCTGGGCACGCCGCGCACGGTCTTGCCTTCGAAGATGTTGAAGTCCACCTGCTGGTGGTGGGTCTTGGCGGAAATGGTCCGCGTGCCCTCGGGGTCCCATAGCACCAGGTCGGCATCGGCGCCTACGCGTATCGCGCCTTTGCGTGGGTAGAGGTTGAAGATTTTCGCGGTGTTGGTGGAGGTCAGCGCGACAAACTCCTGCATCGACAAACGCCCGGTATTGACGCCTTCGTGCCACAGCAGCGCCATGCGATCTTCAATGCCGGCGGTACCGTTGGGGATCTTGCTGAAGTCATCACGCCCGGCGGCTTTTTGCTCGGCGCAGAAACAGCAGTGGTCGGTGGCGGTGGTGTGCAGGTTGCCCGCTTGCAGGCCATGCCACAGTGCCTCCTGGTGCCCGCGCGGGCGGAACGGCGGGCTCATCACATAGCCAGCGGCGGTCTGCCAGTCGGGGTGTTGGTACACACTGTCATCGAGCAACAGGTGGCCGGCGAGCACTTCGCCGTACACCGCCTGGCCCTTGCCTCGGGCGTAGGTGATTTCATCCAGGGCTTCCTTCGTCGACACATGCACCAGGTACAGCGGCGTGCCGATGGTCTCGGCAATCCGGATGGCACGGCTGGCCGCCTCGCCTTCCACCTGGGAGGGGCGCGACAGCGGATGGGCTTCCGGCCCGGTGATGCCCTGGGCCATCAGCTTGCGTTGCAGGTGATACACCAGCTCGCCATTTTCGGCATGCACGGTGGGCACCGCGCCGAGTTCCAGGCAGCGTTCGAAACTGGCAACCAAGGTGTCGTCGGCGGCCATGATCGCGTTCTTGTAGGCCATGAAATGCTTGAAGCTGTTGATGCCGTGGTGGCTGACCAACTCGGCCATTTCCTCGCGTACCTGCTCGCTCCACCAGGTGATCGCGACATGAAACCCGTAGTCGGCGGCAGACTTTTCGGCCCAGCCGCGCCACTGGTGGAAAGCTTCCATCAGCGATTGCTGCGGGTTGGGAATCACGAAGTCGATGATCGACGTGGTGCCACCGGCCAAGCCTGCAGCCGTACCGCTGAAAAAGTCTTCACTGGCCACGGTGCCCATGAAGGGCAGTTGCATATGGGTATGGGGGTCGATGCCCCCCGGCATCAAGTATTGGCCACTGCCATCGAGTATTTCGCAGCCTGCGGGAATATCCAGATTCGTGCCAATGGCGCGAATTAGACCCTCTGCGCATAACACGTCGGCGCGGTAACTTTCATCATGGGTAATAACGGTGGCGCCACGGATCAACAGCGACATGTCGAGTTCCTCACAGGCTTGACCGGCTTGTGCCAGTTCTAAGTGTTGTAATACTGCGTACCGATGACGGGTTAATTCCTGTCATCGGTGACAGGAATAGAAACTAGCCCGAGTTTTTCGAATGAGCAAGAAGATTTTTCGCAAGCCTTTATAGTTTTTATCTTATTGATATATATAAGAAAAATACTGGTTTCACCAAAATGAAGCACGCTCACCCTGTTTTGACGCACTTGACAGGTTCTTGATCTGATCAATATTTCTTATTGCAAATCAGGCGCTTGAGATATGCCGCTTGACGGCGTCGAGAAATAAAAATAATTGTGATGCACCAGATTGAGACCTGAGGGTTCGAGCAACTTGCGTATTGTTTAGCCTGACGCATACGGCAAGTACCGCAGGTTCAATTGGAAAGCTGATAAACATCAGCACGTTATATAAGCGGTGCGGGTTCAGAGGCGGTTGTCGGCACGGTTATTGAGTGCACGGGCAGTTGGCCGGAACCCTGGATGTCATGTTGTTGATGCGGTACTCCGGCCACCTGAACCTAGCGTGCAGGTGAGCAACAATAATTTTAAAAAACCCGTGGAGCGGCCATGCAACAGAACAGATCGCAAGTCATCGAGCGCAACGGCCTGTACGAACTCGACGCCGGCCCCGACGTCCTCGACAGCCCTCGCTACAACCACGACATGGCACCTACCAAAGTGCACGAGCGCACCTGGAACAAATGGCACATCACGGCGCTATGGGTCGGTATGTCGATCTGCGTGCCCACCTACACCCTGGGTGGGGTGCTCACAGCGTATTTCGGGCTGTCGGTGGGGGAGGCGCTGGTAGCGATCCTGCTGGCCAATATCGTGGTGTTGATCCCGCTGACCCTCAACGCGTTTCCCGGCACCAAGTACGGCATTCCGTTTCCGGTGCTGTTGCGTTCGTCCTTCGGCATCCTCGGTTCCAACGTACCGTGCCTGATCCGTGCGCTGGTGGCTTGCGGCTGGTTTGGTATCCAGACGATGTTCGGCGGGCTGGCGATCCACCTGTTTCTGGGCTCGATTTTCGATGGCTGGAAAGCCCTCGGCGGCACTGGCGAGGTGATCGGTTTCATGCTGTTCTGGTGCCTGAACCTGTGGGTGGTGCTGCGCGGCGCCGAGTCGATCAAGCGCCTGGAAACCTTGTCGGCGCCGCTGCTGGTGGCGGTGGGCGTTGGGCTGTTGGTATGGGCGATGCCGAATGTGTCCCTCAGCGAGTTGATGGCGATCCCACCCAAGCGCCCCGAAGGCGCCAGCCTCACCGGTTACTTCATGGCGGGGCTTACGGCGATGGTGGGTTTCTGGGCCACGTTATCGCTGAATATTCCCGACTTCAGCCGCTACGCCAACAGCCAGAAAGACCAGATTCTGGGGCAGATCTTCGGCTTGCCGCTGACCATGTTCCTGTTCGCCGCCCTCGGCGTGGTCATGACCGCCGCCTCGGTGAAACTGGTGGGGGTGAGCGTCTCCGACCCGGTGAGCCTGATCGGTCATATCCAGAGCCCGGTGTGGGTGGCCATCGCCATGGCGCTGATCATCGTCGCGACCTTGTCCACCAACACCGCGGCGAACATCGTCTCGCCCACCAACGACTTCCAGAACATCGCGCCCAAGCTGATCAACCGCACCACGGCGGTGATTCTCACCGGCCTGGTAGGGCTGGCATTGATGGCCCATGAGCTACTGAAAAAACTCGGGCTGATCGTCTCGGACGTGAGTCTTGAAACCGTGTATTCCAATTGGCTGCTGGGTTATTCGAGCCTGCTGGGGCCGATTGCCGGGATCATGGTGGTGGACTACTTCATTACTCGAAAACAGCAGCTGGACCTGGCCGGCCTGTACCGCGACGACGTGTACCCGGCCTGGAACTGGAGCGGCTTTGTCGCCTTTGGCGTACCGGTGGTGCTGACGCTGCTGTCGCTGGGCAGCGATGCGTTCAGCTGGTTCTACAGCTACGGCTGGTTTACCGGTTCGGCGTTGGGCGGGGTGTTGTATTACGGCTTGAACGCCAAGCGCGGGGCGAGCCCGATCACCGCCAAGGCCCCGTTGTAATGCGTTGAAATGCAATCCAAAGGTGGGAGCGGGCTTGCTCGCGAAAGCGGTGTGTCAGTCACCGAAAATGTCGCTTGGACTACCGCTTTCGCGAGCAAGCCCGCTCCCACATGTTTGACTTCTTTACACAGTTGGATCGAGCCGACTCATAAGAAAATCAGCCTGAGGAGACCCCCATGAACGCTGCCCTCGACGTTCTGCAATCGACCCATCAGCACATCAACCGCGACCGTCTGTGGCAGTCGCTGATGGACCTGGCCAAACTCGGTGCCACCCCCAAGGGCGGTGTGTGCCGCCTGGCCCTCACCGACCTCGACCGCAAGGCTCGCGATCTCTTCGTGCAGTGGTGCGAAGCGGCCGGTTGCACCGTGACCATCGACGGCATCGGCAATATCTTTGCGCGTCGCCCCGGCCGCAATCCCGACCTGCCGCCAGTGATGACCGGCAGCCATATCGACACCCAGCCCACGGGCGGCAAGTTCGACGGTTGCTTCGGCGTGCTGGCCGGTGTGGAAGTGCTGCGCACCCTTAACGACCTCAAGGTGGAAACCGAGGCGCCGCTGGAAGTGGTGGTATGGACCAACGAAGAAGGCTCGCGCTTCCCGCCGTGCATGATGGGCTCAGGGGTGTTTGCCGAGAAGTTCACCCTGGCCGATACCCTGGCCAAAGTGGATGCCGATGGGGTCAGCGTGGGGGAGGCGTTGAACGCGATTGGCTATGCGGGAACGCGGCCGGTCAGCGGGCATAAGGTCGGCGCGTATTTCGAGGCCCATATCGAACAAGGGCCGATTCTGGAGGATGAACACAAAACCATCGGCGTGGTGCTCGGCGCCCTCGGGCAAAAGTGGTTTGACCTGAAGCTGCGCGGTGTTGAGGCCCATGCGGGCCCTACGCCCATGCACTTGCGCAAGGACGCCTTGGTAGGTGCGGCGGCGGTGGTGGCCGCCGTGAACGCGGCGGCGTTGGCGCACCAGCCCCACGCATGCGGCACGGTGGGTTGCCTGCAAGCGTATCCGGGATCGCGCAACGTGATTCCCGGTGAAGTACGCATGACCCTGGATTTTCGTCACCTGGAACCGGCACGGCTGGACTCGATGATTGCCCAGGTGCGCCAGGTGATCGAGGACACCTGCGCCAAACATGGCTTGAGTTTCGACCTGCAGCCCACGGCGGACTTCCCGCCGCTGTACTTTGACAAAGGCTGTGTGGATGCAGTGCGCGATGCCGCCAATGGCTTGGGCTTGTCGAACCTGGACATCGTCAGCGGGGCAGGGCACGACGCGATCTTCGTGGCTGAACTGGGCCCGGCGGGGATGATCTTTGTGCCGTGTGAAGGCGGCATCAGCCACAACGAAATCGAAAATGCCGCGCCGGATGACCTGGCGGCAGGGTGTGCGGTGTTGTTGCGCGCCATGCTGGCCGCTTCAGCGGCCATCGCCAGCGGCAAACTCGCGGCCTGATCGTTCCCACGCTCCGCGTGGGAATGCACCCTGTGACGCTCCGCGTCACGATTTTAAGGGCAGACGCAGAGCGTCCTGAGCGGCGTTCCCACGCAGAGCGTGGGAACGATCAGTGGGTATTAGCCCGGCTGCCAGCCGCCGCCGAGTGCGGTCAACAGTCCCACGCTTGCTTGCAACTGCCGGGTCTGCACCGCCTGCAACGTTCGCTGTGCCTGCAACGCGGCGGTTTGGGCGGTGACCACATCCAGGTAACTCACCGCCCCGGCCTGATAGCTGTTCATCGCCAAGGCCTGGGTATGTTGCGCTGCCTCTGCCGCCGCTTGCTCGTCCTCGGCTTGCTGCTGCAAATCCCGCAGTTGCGCGAGGTTATCTTCCACCTCGCGCACGGCTTTCAATACGTGGCTACGGTACTGTGCCGAGGCCTCCTCGAACTCGGCCTTGGCCTGGCGCTCATTGGCGCTCAAGCGCCCGCCGTCGAAGATCGGCAGGTTCATCAGTGGCCCCAGCGCCCAGTACCGGTTGCCGGCGGACAGCAGGTTGCCGACGCCTTGGGTCTGCCCGCCCAGCACACCGGTCAAACTGAAATCCGGAAACCATGCCGCCTTGGCCACGCCGATCGTCGCGTTGGCTGCAAACACGCGACGTTCAGCGGCGGCAATGTCCGGGCGACGCTGCAGCAGGTGGCTGGGCAACTGCGCTGGAATGCCGGGCAACGCCATTAACTGCGAGCTGGGCGGCAGTGAAAAATCACTGGCCGTCACGCCCACCAATTCGCCGATGGCATGCTCGGCGAGGTTGCGTTGACCACGCACTTCATCCAGCTGCGCCTTGGCTTCGGCCAGTTGGTTTTGTGCGCGGGTCAGGTCCAGTTCCGACGCAATCTGGCCTTCATAACGGCTGCGGGTCAGTTGCAGCGCTTTGCTGAAGTCCTGCAACGACGTGTTGAGGATTCGGCCCTGTGCATCCAGCCCATTGAGCTGCACATACAGGCTCGCCAACTGCTGTTGCAGGCTCAAGCGCACCACCGCCAGATCATCAAAGGACGCTTGCGCCTGGGCATCGCCCGCAGCGACCTGATTGCGGATTCTGCCCCACAGGTCGAGGTCGTAACCCAGGGAGAACCCAGCGGTATTGCTGTTGTACACCGACGGCTGTGTAGTGCCGCGCAACGGTCGTGAATCCGATTGGCGTTGGCGCAGCGGTTGCGCGCTGGCGGTGATTTGCGGAAAAAGGCCCGCGTGCAGTTGACTGGCATAGGCCTGGGACGCATCGAAGTGCGCCAGCGCCGCGGCCAGGTCCGGGTTGGCCTTGAGCAGTTGCTGTTGCAGCCCGTTCAGGCGCGAATCGTTGTAAAGCTGCCACCACTGGGGCGCCAGTTGGTCCGACGGTTGCGCGCTGTGCCAGGGGCCATCGCTGGTTTGTTCACGGTAGTTCGCGGGCAGGTCAACCGACGGCACTGTATAGGTGGGCGCCATCGAGCAACCCTGCAACGCCAGCAGCATCAACGCTGCCAGCGATTTAAGCCTTGGGCGCATGGGCACCTCCCGAGGCGTCAGCCAGTTGCACCGGGTCGCCTTCACGCAGGGCGTCGGGCGGGTTGTCGATGATACGGTCAGCAGGCTTCAGGCCCTGGTCGATCACCAGGCGCTCGCCGAGGTCCAGGCCTATATGAATGTCTTGCAGATGCACATGGTTGCGCCCGTCCAGCACGGCAACCTGGGTACCCTGGGCACGGAAGATCAAGGCGCTGGCCGGGATGCTCACGCCATGGGTGTCGGCCGGAATCGGCAGGGTGACTTCGGCGTAATCGCCCGGCAGCAGTTCGCCGTTGGGGTTGTCGGCGACGAACTGGGCGAGCAGGGTGCCGGAGCGGCGGTCGATGGCGGTGGAGTCACCGATCAGGCGCGCCTTGAAATGCTCACCGGGGTGCTCGGGGACGGTCAGTTCGGCCTCAAGGCCTGTATGGATGACCGCTGCATAGTTCTGCGGCACCGGCACATACAAACGCAGTTGGTGGGTGTCGGCAATGTTGAACAGTTCCGGATCGCTGGCGTTATCGGCCTTGATCAACTGGCCGATGTCCGTGTTGCGGGCGGTGATGGTGCCGGCGAACGGCGCGCGAAGGGTCTTGTAGCTTTCCAGGGCGCACAGTCGCGCATAGTCTGCTGCGGCAGCTTCGGTGTCGGCCTTGGCGGCTGCGGCATTGGAGGTTTTCTCATCGGCGTCCTGGCGCGATACCGAATGGCTCGCCAGCAGGTTTTGCCAGCGGGTCGCCGTGGTGGCTGCCAGGTGTGCATTGGCTTGTTGCTGGATCAGGCGCGCATGGGCCTGGGCCAGTTGTTGGTCGAGGTCGGGGCTGTCGATTTCGGCGAGGAGTTGCCCGGCCTTGACCTGGGCGCCGATGTCGACTTTCCAGTCCTTCAAGTAGCCGCTGACCCGTGCATGGATCGCCGCCTGGCTCCATGCCTCCAGGTGGGCGGGCAGGCGCAGGGTGTCGCCGGCGGCGTTTGGCTTGGGTTGGAACACCATCACCTGGGGGACGGCGGCGGCTTCGGTCCAGGCAGTGACTGATTGCTCGTGCAGCGTACGCGCGTGCAGGCCGCTGGCGACCAACAGGGCAGCCAACGTCAGGCCACCGACACCCAGGAGCATCAGGCGCTTGCGCGAGGGTTTTTGATCAGGCGACATGGGGCGTTTCTCCAGCAGTTGCGCGAGTAGGATGACGGCCGTGGACCAGGCTGAAGACCACGGGAACAAACAACAAAGTGGCGATGGTGGCGAAGATCAAGCCGCCGATGACCGCCCGGCCGAGCGGGGCGTTCTGTTCCTCGGAAATCGCCAGGGGCAGCATGCCGATGATCATTGCCAGGGCGGTCATGCACACCGGACGAAAGCGCGTATAGCCGGCTTCCAGCGCGGCTTTCAACGCATCACCATGTTCGGCCAGGCGCTCTCGGCAGAAGCTCACCACCAGGATCGAGTTGGCGGTCGCCACGCCCATGCACAAGATGGCACCGGTGAGTGCTGGCACCGACAACGAGGTGCCGCTGAGGAACAGCATCCATACGATGCCCGCCAATGCAGCCGGCAGCGCCGTGATGATCACGAAGGGGTCGGCCCACGACTGGAAGTTGACCACGATCAGCAGATAGATCAGCACCACCGCGCCGAGCAACCCGAAGCTCAAACCACTGAACGCCTCATGCAGCGCATCGATCTGCCCGTGCAGGCTGATGGTCGCGCCTTTGGGGCGCATGGACGCCGTGTCATCCAGCACTTTTTGCACATCGCGGGCCACACCGCCGAGGTCGCGACCTTGCACGTTGGCGTACAGGTCCAGGGTCGGTTCGATGTTGTAGTGGGTCACCACGGCGGGGCTTTGTACCCGGGAGATGGTTGCCACGCCGCCGAGGATTTGCGCCTGCCCATTGGCCCCCGTCACCGGCAGCGCTTCCAGGGACGGCAGGCTGTCGAGGCGGTATTGCGGGGTGGCCGCGACGATGGAGTAAGACACGCCGTTGGCCGGGTTGAGCCAGAAGGTCGGCGCGGTTTGTGAGCTGCCGGCGAGGGAGGCGACCATGCTGTTGGTGACGTCACGCTCGGTGATACCCAGGCCATTGGCGCGCATACGGTCCACGTTTACTTGCAGCGAGGGGTAGCCGGTGGACTGCTGGATCCGCAGGTCGGCAATGCCCGGTACATGCTGCAGGCGCCGTTCAAGCTCGACGGCATAGGCGCGGTTGTCTGCGTCACTGCGCCCGGAGATTTTGACGTCCAGCGGGGCGGGGGCGCCGAAGTTGAGGATCTGGCTGCTGATGTCAGCGGGCAGGAACGCAAAGTGGCTGCCGGGGAAACTTTGCGGCAGGGCTTCGCGCAGTTTTTTCACATAGTCGGCGGTGGGTGCGTGGTGCGTTTTCAAGCTGACTTGAATATCGCCATCCTGCGGGCCGATGGTGCCGCTGCTGCTGTAGGCCATGTCGATGCCGCTGAGCGGAATGCCGATATTGTCGACAATGGTGTCCAGTTCTTCGGCGGGGATGACCTCGCGGATCCGCGCTTCGATGCGGTCGAACGCCGCGGCGCTTTCCTCGATGCGTGTGCCCAGGGGCAAGCGCACATGCAGCGCCAAGGCACCCGCATCGGTGGCCGGGAAAAAGTCTTGGCCCAGGCTCGGCAACAGCAGGAACGACGCCAATACGCACGCCAGGAACCCGACAATGAAGCGCTTGCGTGCGCCCAATGCCAGCGTCAGCAGGCCATGGTAGGTGTCGCGGACATTGGAAAAGTGCCGCTCGAACCCCTGCTGAAAATTAAGCACCGATTGCAGCAACGCATTGCGCGGTTTCGGGTGCTGTTCACCCTCGTGGTGGTTGATGAATGCATCTTCCGGATGATGCCCCGCGCCAGGCTCGGGCCTATGCGGTTTGAGCAAAAACATCGCCAGTGTCGGCACCAGGGTGCGCGAGAGGATGAACGAACTGGCCATGGCGAAGATCACCGCCAGCGCCATGGGCCGGAACAGGTAACCGGCGATGCCTTGCAGCAAAAACATCGGCACGAACACGATGCAAATGCACAGCAGCGAGACGAACGCCGGGCCGACGATTTGCGCGGCGCCGTCGAGAATCGCGGTCTTCACCGCCTTGCCTTGTTCCAGGTGCCAGTTGATGTTTTCGATGGTCACCGTGGCGTCATCCACCAGGATGCCCACGGCCAACGCCAGCCCGCCCAGCGTCATGACGTTGAGGGTTTGCCCACTGACGGCCAATAGCGCGATGGCCGAAAGCACCGCCAGGGGAATCGAGGCGGCGATGATTAAGGTCGAGCGCCAACTGCCGAGAAACAGCAGGATCATCGCACTGGTGAGCAATGCGGCAATGATGCCTTCCTGGGCCACGCTGCCCACCGACTGTTTGACAAATACCGAGGCATCGCCCAGCAGCGAGGTTTTCAATGACGGCGGCAGGGTTTCGTTGATGCGCGGCAGCATCTGGCGGATACCGTCGATGATCGACAGCGTGGAGATGCTGCCGTTTTTCAGCGCCGGCATCAGCACGGCGCGATGGCCGTCGACCCGCACGATGTTGGTTTGCGGCGGTGAACCGTCGCGCACATGGGCCACTTGGCCGATGGTGATCAGCGCACCGTCGACGGTCTTGATCGGCAAGTCGTTGAGCTCATCGATGGCCTTGGGGCTGTTGTTGAGCAGGATCGTGTATTCGTTGGGCCCCAGCTTGGCGGTGCCCACCGGGATGATCTGGTTCTGCAACGCCAAGGCATTGCCCACATCCTGGGCCGACAAGCCTTTGGCGGCGAGGGCTTGGGGGTCGAGGTCCAGCGTAATCTGCCGTTGCTTGCCGCCCATCGGTGTAGGCATGGCCAGGCCGGGCAGGGCGCTCAAGGGCAGGCGGATGTTGTTTTGCACCAGGTCGCGAATTCTGGCTTCCGAAAGGCTGGGGCTGGAGAACGCCATTTGCAGGATCGGCACCGTGGAGGCGCTGTAGTTGAGGATCAGCGGCGGGGTGATGCCCGGTGGCATTTGCTTGAGCACGGTTTGTGACACCGCCGTGACCTGGGCATTGGCGGTACGGATATCCACGCCAGGTTGGAAGAAGATTTTGACGATGCCCATGCCGGGCAACGATTGCGACTCGATATGTTCGATGTCGTTGACGGTGGTGCTCAGGGAGCGTTCGTAGGTGTAGATCACCCGGCCGGCCATGGCGTCCGGGGACAGGCCGTTGTACTGCCAAACCACGGCGACCACGGGAATGCCGATATCGGGAAAAACATCCGTGGGCGTGCGCAGGGCCGCCATCGGCCCGATGATGCAGATGAATATAGCCAGCACGATGAAGGTGTACGGCTTGTGCAGTGCGGTCTTTACCAGCCCGAGCATGCGTGAGTCTCCGAGAAGAGCAGAATTGCAACCCCCGGCAGTCTTGCCCGACCCACCTAACACGCACCTTTCAGCCAGGTGAAGGAAGTTTTAGTTAACGGCTGAAGATCCTTTCATAGGGATTCATTTGTTCCAGGAAGGGCGGCTGATCAAGCTTGTCAGCCATCGGATACGACCTTTTCATTCATGCCCTTTGGAGTCCTGTCATGTCACTTAAACCACTGTTGTTAGTTCCCGTTCTTGGCTTTGTCTGCTTACTGTCGGCATGCGCTGGCCCAATCCCCAAGGCGGACCCCAGCCAAGCCTGGATCGGCTTGCAGGAAGAAGCGCCGAATGACCTGATGGCCGAGCGTGTCGATGGCAAGCGCGTGGACGATGGGCGCTATTTTGAAGTGACCCCGGGGGACCATCGCCTGGACGTGACCTTATTTGAAGACGAACCGGGTGACGACAACCAGCAGGACTGCCAGGGCCGCATCGAGTACAAGCATTTCAAAGCGGGTGAGCACTACACCCTGGTGGAGTCGAGCCTGGGCACCACGGTGCGCGCGTCCCTTGAGGACGGCCACGCCAAGGAAATTGCCGCAACCCAGGACTTCAATTGCATGCCTGGCTAGGCGTGATGCGCCGTCGCCTTGCGCGGCTCGGCGGGTTCAGCAGGTTTGACGTGGGGGTGATGATGCCGGCGCGTCACGCGCATGACCCCCCACAGCATGGCGGCGGCGACGGCCAGCCAACCACAGATCAACAGGAAAATCGTTGTCGCAAGGCTCATTCGGGCCTCCTTTCGCCCACTTGGGGCACACACAGTCTTCTCAATGGACAGTCTAGTCAGCTGACGGTTGCCTGCTATTGACCAATGGTCGAGTCTGTCCAACTTGTTTGCTCTATCGTCACCGCTTTATTGCACGCGTCGGATATAGACGTCTTGCGCGACCCCGCTCGCGAAAAACGTCAACGATGACGCAGGCTTCCTGAATAAACGCGGCGCCCCCAAGTTTTTCGCGAGCAAGCTCGCTCCTACGGGATAGAGAAAGCGCGATTGGGCTATGATCGGGGCCTTTACTGGCAGTTGATCAAGAGAGTGAAAAAATTGCGCTTACGGTCGAACCTTAAAACTTCCTTGCTACTGGCCGTTGCCCTCGGGTTGGCGGCCTGTTCCAGCAACACACCGTCGAAACTGCCAGGCTTGCCGGAGCGCGTTGAACTCAATGGCGTGCCGACCTTTCGCAGCGAGGCGTATCAGAGCGGTCCTACAGCACTTGCCAGCATGCTGTCGCAACAAGGCATTGTCATGACACCGGGTTTGCTTGATAAGCCGCTGCGCCTGCCCGGTGCCGAGGCCGACCTTGAGCGCAATATGCAGGTGCTGGCGCGCGAGTACGGGCTGATGGTGTACCCATTGGACGCCAAGCTGACCGCCGTGCTGGCCCAGGTAGCGGCGGGTTACCCGGTGATGGCGCGGATCAACGCCGGCTATTGGTCCGGAGCGCGTTATGTCGTGGTGGTGGGGTTCAACCAGCAGAAGAGTACGGTGCTGTTGCGCTCAGGCAATGAGCGCCGCCTGAGCATGAGCTTCAGCGACTTTGAGTCGGCGTGGAAGGGCGCGGGCCATTGGGCCATCCTGACCCAGCGCCCGAGCCAGTTGCCCGCCAATGTGGACGCGCAACGCTGGCGCGATGCGGCCAATGCCACGGCGCAGGCGGGGCAGGAGCAGGCAGCAGCCCAAGCGCTCAAGGTGTTGGCAGAGAAGAAGTGAAACTCAAATAATGTGGGAGCGGGCTTGCTCGCGAATGCGGTGGGTCAGCCTAAGCATTCAGCGACTGACACTGCGCATTCGCGAGCAAGCCCGCTCCCACACTAAAATCGCTGTTTATCGACGTACTTCCGCAGCGGTCGCTCGATTCTTGAGGTTTTTATCAGCCTTGTAACGCAGCGCCACATCCGGCACTGCGCCGCCTTTGCCAGTTTCGACCCAACTACGAATACGGCTGGCATCGGCAAAATGGGTGAACTTGCCAAAGGCATCCAGAATCACCAGCGACACCGGGCGATTGCCCATGCTCGTCACCAGCACCAGGCAGTGGCCGGCCTGGTTGGTGAAGCCGGTCTTGGTCAGCTTGATATCCCAGTTGGCGCGGTTGATCAGGTGGTCGGTGTTGGAGAAGCCCAGGGTGTAGTTGGGCTTGCGGAACGACACGGTCTTTTCCTTGGTGGTGCTCAACTGGCTGAGCATCGGGAATTTGCGCGCATAGGCCAGCAGCTTGCTCAGGTCGCGGGCGGTCGAGACGTTATGGATCGACAGGCCGGTGGGCTCCACGTAGTGGGTGCTGGTCATGCCCAGGGATTTGGCCTTGGCGTTCATCGCCGCGATAAAGGCCGCATAACCGCCAGGATAATGGTGGGCCAGGCTCGCAGCGGCGCGGTTTTCCGAGGACATCAGCGCGATCAGCAGCATTTCCTTGCGCGGCATCTGGCTGCCGATCTTCACCCGGGAGAACACGCCTTTCATCTCGGGCGTGTCGGTGATGTTGATGTCGATGTACTCGTCCATATTCTGCTTGGCTTCGAGGACGATCAGGCCGGTCATCAGCTTGCTCACCGAGGCGATAGGTACCACCACGTCGGGGTTGCTGGAATAAATGACTTTATTGGTCTGCAAATCGACCAGCATGGCGCTGCCGGAGGCGATCTGCAGCTTGGAGGCGTCACGCGGGGCCAGGGTGGTTTCGGCGGCGTGGGCGAAGGTGCCTGTCAAAGCAAAAAACAGGCTGACAATAGAAAGACGAATTTTCACGCGGATGAACTCGCTAAAAAGTAAGGAAATGCCGTTGTAGAACGGATCTTGTGACAAATGACGTTACATTTTAGGAGTATGGATCAGAAAGCGATAGAGAGCCTTTAAATAAAGGCTCTAAGCCGATGATTGGTTGAGGTTGTAGCGATTTTGTACCCATCACTGCGCGCTCAAGCTTTCCAACTTCTGATGGCCCGTGGTTGCCGAAAGCCATTTTGCATCTGGCCTCAACCGAGGAGCTCAGACATTGGCAAGGCCCAAGCGTTCGCCATCACCACCTGCGGCGATCCCGCTGCTGCCCAGCGAGGCGCGTCAGTCACCCGCGCCGCTATGGTGCTCTCCGAGACGCCTTTAGCTTAGGGCGCGAATAAAGCCTATGCATTGTAGCCGCAGGCTAGCATCGGAGAGCGAAAAAAAGGTGCAGATTGTATAGCTGGATCTAGAAAGGGCTGCAAATTTAAGGATCATCTTATGTCGCAGGTGAAATTATCGTGGTGATATGCGCGTCTGAAATGTAAGTGGAGTTATTATGAAGAAGTGCGAGTGGTTTGTAAGCTCTATGTTTAGGGGGGTAGGCGCACGGGTATCAAATATAATGTTGGTGTCGTTGCTAGTGTTATCTGATTTGTCATTTGGGGGCGAAACTCCTAGGTGTGGAAATAACCCAGTGAGCGTGCCGTTGGAATTGGCATTTAATGGTCCAAACAATCTTCAGGTAGGCAGAGATGTACCTTTGGGGACAGTTATCTATGAGGAAACGATTTCTGCCGGAGAGGTTCTTTTTCTATGTAAAAACATAACTCATTCAATCGGGATTCAGGATGGTCCTGCGTCTATGCATGGGAACGAAAACACCTTCCCTCTATTGGGGAGCAAAAGTTTATCATGGAGAATTCGTTTGTCCGGCTCTCCGGAGGTTGAAGGCATTGCAACTCGCCCTTATGGCCCAGGCTTGATGTCAAATACTATCTACTCGCTGGGGCCTGGGGTATTTACTCTATACTTGGTCAAGGCTGGAGAGTTTACTAATGATACTGTTGTGCCGACAGGCATTATTGGTACGGTGCGCGGTGGCTCTGGGTATGGGAATACGCTCGGATTGCTCGCCAATATTAAAATTAGAAATGGAAGTCGCCCTATTGTTTCGTCTTGCAGCACTCCAGAGTTTATAGCGGTGAATATGGGGACGTATGTTTCATCGGATTTTGACAGTGGAGAAAGTAAAGCAGTTCCGTTTAGTATTAAGTTGAGTGAGTGTGATGATAGTGTGGCTATTGTTAAATACAGTTTTTTGCCAGCTACCCCAGTGCTCGATCAAAGTAAAGGCGTGGTTTCACTTAATCGAGGATCTACTGCCCGAGGAGTTGGACTAAGGATTACACGGGAGAATGGCGGTGCTGTTATTTTTGGCAACAGCTATCGTGTAGATGGCTTTACTTCTGGTCTTACAAATTTCGATATCCCGTTTCATGCGACGTATTCTCGATTAATAGGTGAGACATTAATATCGGGTACGGCTGATACTGAGTTGACATTTGTCATGACGTATCTATGAAAGTATGAATTCTTGGCTCGGACGGTGGGAGGGGGCGCCCTCTGTAATTGGATGGACTCGCCCAAGCCGAGGCGTCTATGCGCCACGGTGGCATTCTTATAGAAGCCAACGACAGCGAGGGCGAGCCCATGAAAAAGCATACGATGATCAATCAGTCTTTGTCAGCCGATGTATCTACTTGCGTAAACGTCGCGGTAGACCTTGCCAAAAAGGTCTTCCAAGTGGCCGGTGAGAATGCGCTCGGCCAGGTCATATTCGAGGATCGGATTAAGTCACGAGAGGCCTTTCAAACCTTTTTTCTTAAGCTTCCAGCAAACGTGACGGTGCTGGTGGAAACCGGGCCAGGTGCTCAGGCATGGACGCGATTACTGCAAGCACAGGGCAATTCTGTTCGCATCCTACCCTCTCAGCATGTGGCCAATCATCGCAGCGGCCCGAAAAATGATCGCAACGATGCATTGGCGATCCTGCGCGCCGGACGCGACTGTGCGATATCAGCCGTACCGGTCAAAAGGCCTGCGGCGCTTGCAATGCAAGCGTTGCATCGGGCTCGGCAGGGATATATAGGGCGACGTACGGCGGTCGGTAATCAGATGCGTGGCTTACTCCTGGAGCAGGAAGTTTCCATGCCCCAAGGCGAAATGGCCATCAGCCAACGTATCCTCGAATACTGGAAGACGCCACTCAGCCATTACCCGATTTACTGCGCGAACTAATCGCCGAACTGTTAGTTGAATGTGGTCATTTGGGCGAACGCGTCAACGTGTTGACCGGTCGGCTCGAAACAGCGGCGAAGAACGATGAGACAGCCAAGCGATTGATGACGGTGCGCGGAGTTGGCCCGATCATGGTCACAGCACTGTTGGCCAAGCAGGCTGAGCCTGAACGCTTCGCAAATGCTCGACAGTTCGCTGCCTACTTCGGGCTGGTGCCCAGCCAGCACAGCAGCGGAGAAAAAATCCGGCTCGGCAAGATGGGCAAGAACGGTGATGCGTATCTGCGCAGCCTGGCGGTCCAGGGAGCCCGCGCCGTGTTAAGACAGGTGCGACCGGATTCAGAGCAGTCCGACGACCAGCGGCTACAGCGTTGGGTATCTCGCCTAGGGCGCAAGGAGGTGGCGGTGCGTTTGGCCAACCGCAACCTGCGTATCCTCTGGCGGCTTTTGCAAAACGACCAGACTTTTCGACGTCAGCCAGGTAATAGTCAGGAGGCTGAGATGAGCCACGGATTTACAGAGTTCTGCCACCGGGGCGTTTAGCCGCTCCAACCCGTGCTGACGAACATTGACCCCTGGTCAGACCGGCGTGAATTGATGCCTGCGCTCCTACCGGCCCTTGAGGCCTTTTTGTAATGGGCAGATCGCGAGCTGATCCAATGTTGGCCAGAAGCTGTTTGGAGCTTCCTCGGATAGGCCTGATACATAGAAGCAACCGGGTACCAATGTTTTAAAGCGGGTTGAAAGTGGGGGCGAGTCCATACATAGGAGCGAGCTTGCTCGCTCCTACAAAAAGCCTTAACTGAACGGCATTATGCGCTAAGGCAGGGCTTTTTCATTACGCCTGGTTATTAACCGTGCAGGGTTTCCGCTGCATATAAGGTGTTTTCCAACAGGCACGCCCGGGTCATCGGCCCGACACCGCCTGGCACCGGCGTGATCCAGCCAGCGCGGGGCAGGGCGGTTTCATACACCACGTCACCCACCAACTTGCCGTCTTCCTGGCGGTTGATGCCCACGTCGATGACGATGGCGCCTTCCTTGATCCATTCACCTTTGACCAACCCCGGCTTGCCAGCAGCGACCACCACCAGGTCGGCGCGGCCAACGTGGCCGGCCAGGTCCTTGGTGAAGCGGTGGGTTACGGTCACGGTGCAGCCGGCCAGCAGCAGTTCCATGGCCATCGGGCGACCGACGATGTTCGATGCGCCCACCACGACAGCGTCCAGACCATATAGATCGACACCGGTGCTTTCCAGCAGCGTCATGATGCCTTTGGGTGTGCATGGGCGCAGCAGGGGAATGCGTTGGGCCAGGCGGCCGACGTTATAAGGGTGGAAACCGTCGACGTCTTTGTCCGGGCGGATGCGTTCCAGCAGCTTGGAGGCGTCCAGGTGCTCAGGCAGCGGCAATTGCAGGAGGATGCCGTCCATGCCCGGGTCATCGTTGAGGCTGTCAATCAGGTCGGTCAGGGCCTGTTGAGTGGTGTCCGAAGGCAAGTCGTAGGCCTTGGAAATAAAGCCGACCTCTTCACAGTCTTTACGCTTGTGCGAGACATAAACCTGAGAGGCAGGATCGCTGCCGACCAGGATCACCGCGAGGCCAGGCGTGCGCAGGCCTTGCTGGCTGCGCTCGGTGACTCGTTTGGCGATCTGCTGGCGCAGGCTGGCGGCGATTGATTTGCCGTCGATAAGTTGTGCAGTCATTACGCGTGATTAACCATCGAGAGGGGGAAGAAAAGTGCGCGCATTCTCGCATGCCAAGGCGCGAGGGCAAAGGCGCTTGGTCTGCAAATTGCCCTAACCCCTTAAATAAAATCAGTTTTTTTCAAAAAAGATTTGACGGGTTTCCGGGGCATCTATACTATTCGTCGCACTTGTCGGGCACAGCCTAGCACTGGTTAAGAAGGTCGAGCAGAATAGTTGTACTGCAAGGCTGGAAGCACTTAGTTTGTAATCCTCCAAGAGTACAGATTAATAAGGCGCCCGTAGCTCAGCTGGATAGAGCATCCGCCTTCTAAGCGGATGGTCGCAGGTTCGAGTCCTGCCGGGTGCGCCATTAGGCAGCTTTGGCACAAGTAGCGCTATATGGTGGGCGTAGCTCAGTTGGTAGAGCACGGGATTGTGACTCCCGTTGTCGAGGGTTCGATCCCCTTCGTCCACCCCATATTCTGAAAGGCGCCAGATTTAACAGTCTGGCGCCTTTGCTTTAAGAGCTTCAAGCGCGGATGTGGTGGAATTGGTAGACACACTGGATTTAGGTTCCAGCGCCGCGAGGCGTAAGAGTTCGAGTCTCTTCATCCGCACCAATTAAAGCTTTTCCCGGTCGTCAGGCGGGGCAGGGCTCAACAAAGAAGTGGTTTGGTTTCTTTGTTAACGCAATATGGTGGGCGTAGCTCAGTTGGTAGAGCACGGGATTGTGACTCCCGTTGTCGAGGGTTCGATCCCCTTCGTCCACCCCATATTCGAAAGGCGCCAGATTTAACAGTCTGGCGCCTTTTTTGGTTTTGGCGGTTTGAGATTGGGTGGTCGCAGGTGCTGGGCTGCCCCGGCAGGGCGTGTCGTCGTATTTGTGTATCTCGATGATGCCGCGCTGCTTGCCTGTTCTGTTCGCAGGGCGGGCCGTCAGGGAGATGAATGGTTGTTCCTTCTATATATAGAGAGGAGCGGCGCAGAGCCCTGGCGCAATTTGGCTGTATTTGTCACCGGGGCGAGGTACTTCAGTGCTTTCGTACCGATAAATTGCCGGCTGTTTTCCGCTGTGTTTTCAGTAGGGTGACTTCTTGAGTTTGACCCACTAGAATGCATGCCCTTGATTGGGGTCGGAAATGGCCGGCTAATGTCTGTGCAACGAGGAATATCCATGCAAGTTTCTGTTGAAAATACTACTGCTCTCGAGCGCCGCCTGAGCATCACCGTGCCGGCAGAGCGTATCGAGACTGCGGTCAACAAGCGTCTGCAGCAGACTGCCCAAAAGGCCAAGATCGCTGGTTTCCGTCCAGGCAAAGTGCCGATGAGCGAAATCAAGCGTCGTTTTGGTGCCGATGCGCGCCAGGAAGCTGTAGGTGACGTGATCCAGGCTTCTTTCTACGAAGCTGTTGTCGAGCAAAAGCTGAACCCGGCTGGCTCGCCTTCGATCGAGCCTAAGTCCCTGGAAGCAGGCAAGGACCTGGAATACGTTGCCGTATTCGAAGTGTTCCCGGAATTTGAAGTGGCCGGTTTCGACGGTATCGAAATCGAGCGTCTGAGCGCCGAAGTGGCGGATTCGGACCTGGACAACATGCTGGAAATCCTGCGCAAGCAGAACACCCGTTTCGAAGTGGCCGACCGTGCCGCCCAGAACGAAGACCAACTGAACATCGATTTCGTTGGCAAGGTTGACGGCGAAGTCTTCGCTGGCGGCTCCGCCAAGGGCACTCAGCTGGTGCTGGGTTCCAATCGCATGATCCCTGGTTTCGAAGACGGCCTGGTTGGCGCCAAAGCCGGCGAAGAGCGCGTTCTGAACCTGACGTTCCCTGCTGACTACCAGAACCTGGACCTGGCTGGCAAAGCCGCCGAGTTCACCGTGACCGTCAACAGCGTTTCCGAGCCTAAGCTGCCAGAGCTGAACGAAGAGTTCTTCGCCCAGTTCGGCATCAAGGAAACCGGCATCGAAGGCTTCCGCACCGAAGTTCGCAAGAACATGGAGCGTGAGCTGCGCCAGGCCATCAAGTCCAAGGTCAAGAACCAGGTCATGGACGGTCTGCTGGCCGCCAACCCGATCGAAGTGCCTAAGGCCCTGCTGTCCAACGAAGTGGACCGCCTGCGCGTTCAAGCGGTTCAGCAGTTTGGTGGCAACATCAAGCCTGACCAGCTGCCGGCCGAGCTGTTCGAAGAGCAAGCCAAGCGCCGCGTTGTGCTGGGCCTGATCGTGGCTGAAGTGGTCAAGCAGTTCGACCTCAAGCCAGACGAAGACCGTGTTCGCGAAATGATCCAGGAAATGGCTTCGGCCTACCAGGAGCCTGAGCAGGTCGTGGCTTGGTACTACAAGAATGAGCAGCAGATGAACGAAGTACGTTCGGTTGTGCTGGAAGAACAAGTTGTGGATACTGTTCTGCAGAAGGCTAAGGTGACCGATAAAGCGGTCTCTTACGAAGAAGCAGTCAAACCGGCGGAAGCAGCACAAGCCGACTGATTGTCCAACTCGTTGGAAATTCAACCATAAGCCAGCCTCGCGCTGGCTTATGCGTTTTCAAGACATGACTATTTGGGAGTAACTGCAGAGCATGTTCCGTAATTCCTATATTCAGCAGAACTCTGATATCCAGGCCGCAGGCGGCCTGGTCCCGATGGTTGTCGAGCAGTCCGCTCGTGGCGAACGCGCCTACGACATCTACTCGCGCCTGCTCAAGGAGCGAGTGATCTTTCTGGTTGGCCCGGTAGAGGACTACATGGCCAACCTGATCTGTGCGCAGCTGCTGTTCCTTGAAGCGGAAAACCCGGACAAGGACATCCATCTCTACATCAACTCGCCGGGTGGTTCGGTGACTGCGGGCATGTCGATTTACGACACCATGCAGTTCATCAAGCCAAACGTGTCGACCACCTGTATTGGCCAGGCGTGCAGCATGGGCGCCTTCCTGCTGACCGCGGGTGCCGAAGGCAAGCGTTTCTGCCTGCCGAACTCGCGCGTGATGATTCACCAGCCACTGGGCGGTTTCCAGGGTCAGGCGTCGGACATCGAAATCCACGCCAAGGAAATCCTCTTCATTCGTGAGCGTCTCAACACGCTGATGGCCAAGCACAGCGGGCGCACCCTGGAAGAAATCGAGCGCGATACCAACCGTGACAATTTCATGAGCGCTGAAGCCGCCAAGGAATACGGGTTGATCGACGCAGTGATCGACAAGCGCCCCGCATAATATAAGCCGCTCAAAATAGGGCTGGTCGGCATGTCCGACCACTGGCGGGCTTGAAAAAGCCCGCATAAGCCTTCATCTTGTGTTGCAAGCCTATCGGATTTGGATCGAACGAATGACTGACACCCGCAACGGCGAGGACAACGGCAAGCTGCTCTATTGCTCCTTCTGTGGCAAAAGCCAGCATGAAGTACGCAAATTGATTGCCGGCCCCTCGGTGTTTATCTGCGACGAATGCGTCGACCTGTGCAATGACATCATCCGTGAGGAGGTGCAGGAAGCCCAGGCCGAGAGCAGTGCGCATAAATTACCTTCGCCTAAAGAAATCAGCGGCATCCTTGACCAATACGTCATTGGTCAAGAGCGTGCAAAAAAGGTTCTGGCCGTAGCGGTGTACAACCACTACAAGCGCCTGAACCAGCGTGACAAGAAAGGTGACGAGGTTGAGCTGGGCAAGAGCAACATCTTGCTGATCGGTCCTACAGGCTCGGGTAAAACCCTGCTTGCAGAAACCCTCGCTCGCCTGCTGAACGTTCCGTTCACCATCGCCGACGCCACCACCCTCACCGAGGCTGGCTACGTGGGTGAAGATGTCGAGAACATCATTCAGAAACTGCTGCAGAAGTGCGACTACGACGTAGAGAAAGCCCAGATGGGTATTGTCTACATCGATGAGATCGACAAGATCTCGCGTAAGTCGGACAACCCGTCGATCACCCGGGACGTTTCCGGTGAAGGCGTGCAGCAGGCCCTGTTGAAACTGATCGAAGGCACGGTTGCGTCCGTACCGCCGCAAGGTGGTCGCAAGCACCCGCAGCAGGAATTCCTTCAGGTTGATACGCGCAACATCCTGTTCATTTGTGGCGGTGCGTTCTCGGGTCTCGAGAAGGTGATTCAGCAGCGTTCCACCCGTGGCGGCATTGGTTTCAGTGCGGAAGTGCGTAGCAAGGAAGAAGGCAAGAAGGTGGGCGAGTCCCTGCGTGAAGTCGAGCCTGACGATTTGGTCAAGTTCGGTCTGATCCCGGAATTCGTTGGCCGTCTGCCGGTCCTGGCCACGTTGGACGAGTTGGATGAGGCGGCTCTGATTCAGATCCTCACCGAGCCGAAAAACGCCCTGACCAAGCAATACGGCAAATTGTTCGAGATGGAAGGTGTAGACCTGGAGTTCCGTACCGACGCGCTGAAATCGGTGGCCAAGCGGGCACTGGAGCGCAAGACCGGTGCACGTGGCCTGCGTTCTATCCTCGAAGGCGTGTTGCTCGACACCATGTACGAAATCCCCTCGCAGTCCGAGGTGAGTAAAGTGGTGATCGACGAAAGCGTTATCGAAGGCAAGTCCAAACCACTGTATATCTATGAAAACAGTGAGCCGGCTGCCAAGGCTGCACCCGACGCGTAAGCGTTCAGCAGTTGCGGTACAAGCAAGGGGCCTCTAGGGGCCCCTTGTTTTTTGGGGCGTTTTTTCGAGACGGTGGTTAAATTCGCGTGTATTCATGCGTTTAACTGCTGGCATTGAGCTTGTTTTTTTTGCATGCAACCCCCATCTTGGTTTCAAGCTTATTTTTGAACTGTCATAGAGGCGAAATCATGAAGACAACCATCGAATTGCCTCTCCTGCCGTTGCGTGATGTCGTCGTCTATCCGCACATGGTTATCCCGCTGTTCGTGGGGCGCGAGAAGTCTATCGAAGCCCTCGAGGCCGCGATGACGGGCGACAAGCAAATCCTGCTGTTGGCCCAGAAGAATCCTGCTGATGATGATCCGGGCGAAGACGCCCTGTATCGCGTCGGCACCATTGCCACTGTCCTGCAATTGCTCAAGCTGCCCGATGGCACCGTCAAGGTGTTGGTCGAAGGCGAGCAGCGCGGTGCCGTAGAGCGCTTCATGGAGGTGGACGGCCACCTGCGCGCGGAAGTGGCGCTGATCGAAGAAGTCGAAGCCCCGGAGCGTGAATCCGAGGTGTTCGTACGCAGCCTGCTGTCGCAGTTCGAGCAGTATGTGCAGTTGGGCAAGAAAGTCCCGGCTGAAGTCCTGTCGTCCCTCAACAGCATTGATGAGCCAAGCCGCCTGGTCGACACCATGGCCGCACACATGGCGCTGAAGATCGAGCAGAAGCAAGACATCCTCGAAATCATCGACCTGTCGGCCCGTGTCGAACACGTATTGGCGATGCTGGATGGCGAAATCGACCTGTTGCAGGTTGAAAAACGCATCCGTGGCCGCGTGAAGAAGCAGATGGAGCGTAGCCAGCGCGAGTACTACCTGAATGAGCAGATGAAGGCCATTCAGAAGGAACTCGGCGACGGCGAGGAAGGCCACAACGAAATCGAAGAGCTGAAAAAGCGCATCGATGCTGCTGGCCTGCCCAAAGACGCCCTGACCAAGGCCACCGCCGAGCTGAACAAGCTCAAGCAGATGTCGCCGATGTCGGCTGAAGCCACCGTGGTGCGCTCATACATCGACTGGTTGGTGCAAGTGCCGTGGAAGGCCCAGACCAAGGTGCGCCTTGACCTGGCCCGTGCTGAAGAGATCCTTGACGCTGACCATTACGGCCTGGAAGAGGTCAAGGAGCGCATCCTTGAGTACCTCGCTGTACAAAAACGCGTGAAGAAAATCCGCGGTCCGGTGTTGTGCCTGGTTGGGCCTCCGGGTGTGGGTAAAACCTCCCTGGCGGAATCGATCGCCAGCGCGACCAACCGCAAATTCGTGCGCATGGCCTTGGGTGGCGTGCGTGACGAAGCGGAAATTCGCGGTCATCGCCGTACCTACATCGGTTCGATGCCGGGAAGATTGATTCAAAAGATGACAAAAGTGGGTGTGCGCAACCCGCTGTTCCTGCTCGATGAAATCGACAAGATGGGCAGCGACATGCGTGGCGACCCGGCGTCGGCGTTGCTCGAAGTGCTGGACCCTGAGCAGAACCATAATTTCAACGACCATTACCTGGAAGTCGACTACGACTTGTCTGACGTAATGTTCCTGTGCACCTCCAACTCCATGAACATTCCGCCAGCCTTGCTGGACCGGATGGAGGTGATTCGTCTGCCGGGTTACACCGAAGACGAGAAGATCAACATCGCGGTCAAGTACCTGGCGCCCAAGCAGATTTCGGCCAACGGCCTGAAGAAGGGCGAGATCGAATTCGAGGTCGAGGCGATCCGCGACATCGTGCGTTACTACACCCGCGAGGCCGGTGTACGGGGCCTTGAGCGCCAGATCGCGAAGATCTGCCGCAAAGCGGTGAAGGAACACGCGTTGGAAAAACGCTTCTCGGTGAAAGTGGTTGCCGACTCCCTTGAGCACTTCCTGGGCGTGAAGAAATTCCGCTATGGCTTGGCCGAGCAACAGGACCAGGTCGGCCAGGTGACTGGCCTGGCGTGGACCCAGGTGGGTGGCGAATTGCTCACCATCGAAGCTGCGGTGATTCCGGGCAAAGGCCAGTTGATCAAGACCGGCTCCCTGGGTGACGTGATGGTCGAATCCATTACCGCCGCGCAGACCGTGGTACGCAGCCGCGCCCGCAGCCTGGGCATCCCGCTGGACTTCCACGAGAAGCACGACACCCATATCCACATGCCGGAAGGGGCGACTCCCAAAGACGGCCCTAGCGCTGGCGTAGGCATGTGCACGGCCCTGGTATCGGCATTGACCGGCATTCCCGTGCGCGCCGATGTGGCGATGACCGGGGAAATCACCCTGCGTGGCCAGGTATTGGCGATCGGTGGTCTCAAAGAGAAATTGCTCGCCGCGCACCGGGGTGGAATCAAGACCGTGATCATTCCTGAAGAGAATGTTCGCGACTTGAAGGAAATTCCTGACAACATCAAGCAGGATCTTCAGATTAAACCGGTTAAATGGATTGACGAGGTCCTGCAAATTGCGCTGCAATACGCGCCGGAGCCCTTGCCGGATGTGGCCCCGGAGATTGTCGCGAAGGACGAAAAACGCGAGTCCGATTCCAAGGAAAGAATTAGCACGCATTAATGTGTTGGAGCCTGGGGGCTTCCTTGACAGCTTTTTAGAGCCCTTGTTATAAAGCGGCTCTTAAGTGTCTGTAGGCCATTCAGCACTGGTTTTGCTTTTTACCAAAAAACTTAGAATCATACTCAATAGATATATAAGGGGACTTAGAGTGAACAAGTCGGAACTGATTGATGCTATCGCTGCATCCGCTGATATCCCGAAAGCTGCTGCTGGCCGTGCGCTGGACGCAGTAATCGAATCCGTCACTGGCGCTCTGAAGGCCGGCGACTCCGTGGTACTGGTAGGCTTCGGTACTTTTTCTGTGACTGACCGCCCAGCTCGCACTGGCCGTAACCCACAGACCGGCAAAGCACTGCAAATCGCTGCTGCCAAGAAACCAGGTTTCAAAGCCGGTAAAGCCCTGAAAGAAGCCGTTAACTAAGCTTCGTTCAAGCCTTTGCTTACCCGGGTCGGACGCAGGTCTGGCCTGGCAGCGGAGCGGTAGCTGACCCACGTATCGGGTCGCCACGCCGGGGGTGCAGATTCGAACCCCCGTCCGCTCCGCCAGTTACGAGAAGGCGCATCCTCGGATGCGCCTTTCTTCTATCCGGACTCTACCCACGCTCCACGGTTGCCTAATTTTTGAAGTTCAACCGTTTCTGGGGGACGCATGCTGCAAAATATCAGGGACAATTCACAAGGCTGGATTGCCAAGACCATTATCGGGATCATCGTCGCATTGATGGCGTTCACCGGTATCGAAGCCATTTTCCAGGCTTCGGGTAATAACAAGCAGGACGTGGCCAAGGTCAACGGTGAAGAAATCACCCAGACCGAGCTGAGCCAGGCTGTCGACATGCAACGGCGCCAGCTGATGCAACAGCTGGGCAAGGATTTCGACGCTTCCCTGCTGGACGAAAAGCTGCTGCGCGACGCTGCCCTCAAGGGCCTGATCGACCGTAAGCTGCTGCTGCAAGGCGCTGCTGATTCGAAGTTCGGCTTCTCGGAAGCTGCGCTGGACCAGGTGATCCTGCAGACGCCGGAATTCCAGGTAGACGGCAAGTTCAACGCCGAACGCTTTGACCAGGTGGTTCGTCAGCTGGGCTATAGCCGCATGCAATTCCGTCAGATGCTGACCCAGGAAATGCTGATCGGCCAGGTTCGTGCAGGCATCGCCGGCAGTGGTTTCGTGACCGACGCCGAGGTGCTGGCATTCGCCCGCCTGGAAAAACAGACCCGCGATTTCGCCACCGTCAACATCAAGGCTGACCCTGCGGCGGTGAAACTCACCGACGACGAGGTCAAGGCCTACTACGACCAGCACGCCAAAGAGTTCATGACCCCGGACCAGGTGGTCATCGACTATCTGGAATTGAAGAAGTCGTCCTTCTTCGACCAGGTTACTGTCAAGGACGATGAGCTGCAGGCTGCCTACGAGAAGGAAACCGCCAACCTCGCTGAACAGCGTCGTGCCGCGCACATCCTGATTGAAGTCAACGACAAGGTCACCGAGGCGCAAGCCAAGGCCAAGATCGAAGACATCCAGGCGCGCCTGGCCAAGGGTGAGAAGTTCGAAGCCCTGGCCAAGGAGTTCTCCCAGGATCCAGGTTCGGCCAACAATGGCGGCGACCTCGGTTTTGCCGGCCCTGGTGTTTACGACCCGGACTTCGAAACCGCGCTATACGGCTTGAAGCAAGACCAGGTGTCGGTGCCAGTACGCACCACGTTCGGTTGGCACTTGATCAAGTTGCTGGGCGTTGAAGCGCCTGAGGTGCCATCGTTCGCCAGCCTGAAAGACAAGCTGACCCGCGAACTCAAGGCCCAGCAGGTTGAGCAGCGTTTTGTCGAAGCGACCAAGCAACTGGAAGATGCGGCATTCGAAGCCTCTGACCTGGCCCAGCCAGCGTCCGACTTGAAGCTGACCGTCCACACCTCCGCGCCGTTTGGCCGTGAAGGTGGCGAAGGTGTCGCGGCCAACCGTGCCGTGGTCACTGCAGCCTTCAGCCCGGAAGTGCTGGATGAAGGTGCCAACAGCAGCGCTATCGAGCTGGACCCGGAAACCATCATCGTGCTGCGTGCCAAAGAGCATCTCAAGCCGGCCCAATTGCCGCTGGAGAACGTCGCTGCGGCCATTCGCACCCAGATGACCAAGGAGCGCGCGAGCGCTGCCGCCAAAGCCCGTGCCGACGAGTTGATCGCCAGCCTGCGTGATGGCAAGACCGCGCTGGACCAGCCGGTTGACGGCCAGGCCTGGAAGGTGACTGAGGCGGCTACCCGTGGTCAGGAGTCTATCGACCCGGCCGTGCTGCAAGCCTTGTTCCGCATGCCCAAGCCTGCGGCCAAGGACAAGCCGACCTTCACCACCGTGACCCTGCGCGATGGCAGCCTGATGATCGTGCGCTTGAACGGCGTGAACGAAGCGGCGGCCCCTACGGACGAAGAAAAGGCGCAATACCGCCGCTTCCTCGCTTCCCGTATTGGCCAGCAGGACTTCGCGGCCTACCGCAAGCAGCTGGAAACCCAGGCAGACATCAAGAAGTACTGATGCCGGCCTGAATAAAAAGACCCCGACCTGAAAAGGCCGGGGTCTTTTTTTGCCCGTCATATTGTAGCGAGGGAGCTTGCTCCCGTTGACTGCGCAGCAGTCCCTGCTTTTTGGGGCCGCTTCGCGACCCAGCGGGAGCAAGCTCCCTCGCCACAGGTGTCAGGAATTCCTGGCTGCAAACTTGAGCTTGCCCCACGTCAACCCGATCACCGCCGCCAGGGTTGAAGCCGCCAACACGCTCAGCTTGGCAGCCGACAGCAGGGCCGGGTCGGAGAATGCCAGGGACGAGATAAAGATCGACATGGTAAAACCGATCCCCGCCAACAGGCCGACCAGGCCAACGCCCGTCCAGGTCACACCGTCCGGCAGCTTGCAGATGTTGAGCTTGACCAGCGCCAGGCTCGCCAGCATCACGCCCAGAGGCTTGCCGAGCACCAGGGCGAAGATGACGCCCATGAACACACCGTGGGCCAGCGGGTCATCCAGATTGAAACCGTCCAGGCTTACACCGGCGTTGGCCAAGGCAAACAGCGGCATCACGCCGAAGGCTACCCAGGGGTGCAGCGCTGATTGAACCCGCTGCACCGGCGGCAGTATTTCCCGCTGGGCTTCGCGCAATTGCTTGAGGGGGGCGGCGACTTGCTGGGCCCCTTCGGCTGGCTGCGAGAACCGGTCCATCAGCTCGTTGAAGGTACGTTCGATGGTTTCCAGCGGGCGTTCCCGGGTGGGCTTGGAATTGACCGGGGTCATCAAGCCAAGGATCACCCCGGCCAGCGTTGGGTGCACGCCGGTCTTGAGCAGGCCAAACCACACAATAGCGCCCGGCAGCAGGTAAATCGCCGCCTTGCTGATCCCCATGCGTTGGAACACCAGCACCAGGGCCAGCCCGCCTGCGGCAATCACCAAGCCCATATAGTCGAGGCTGGCGGTGAAGAAGATCGCGATGATCAGGATCGCCACGATGTCGTCGATGATCGCCAAGGCCAGCAGCAGGATACGCACGCCACTGGGGATCGACTTGCCCAGCAGCGCGAGCACGCCCACGGCAAAGGCGATGTCGGTCGCGGTGGGCACCGCCCAGCCACTTGCGGCGGCAGTGCCGTGGTTGAGCAGGGTGTAGATGAGTGCCGGCATCAGTACGCCGCCCAACGCCGCGCCTAACGGCAGCGTGGCCAGTTTCAGGTTGGCGAGGGCGCCGTCTTTGATTTCCTGGCGGATCTCGGCACCGACCACCAGGAAGAAGATGGTCATCAGCCCGTCATTGACCAGAAAATGCAGGGAGCGCGACACGCTGTAGTCGCCCAGCCCGAGGGTGATGGGCGTGTTCCAGAAATGCTCGTAGGTCGCGGCGGCGGGGCTGTTGGCCCACACCAGCGCAACGATGGCGGCCAGCAACAGCACGATACCGCTGACGGCTTCAATATGTGAAAAGCGCTCAAGGGCGGACAGCGCGCCCTCAGTCAAACGCTGGGGGCGGGGGATGGCGGGGCGTTTATCAGGCACGACAAATCTCCATTGGCGGCCCGACCAATGCTTGGCTTTTAACCTGCGCCGTACTTTATGCAGCAACGCACCCAGGGACGATGATAGAAAGGTGAGGAATAAGTTGTAAACAAACTTGTCATAGAACCGCGCACATTACGGATCTTTATCGATCCTATGTGCCCCAGGCTTTTTCCTACTGACGCTGCTGTCTAAGCCTGAGATGTTTTACCGACAGGAATCGCGCTTCAATGTCGTGTTCTGTTGCACAATACCGTCCGGACCGTTTTCTTCAGGATTTTCAATGTCGACATCATTTCACTTGCGCACTCTCGGGTTGGCGCTGGTGCTGGCGGGCGCTGCGGGCTGCTCGTCACCCAAGACCGCTATCTACGAACATGAGAACTTCGACGACTCCGGTACGTTTTCCCGCGATTACCCGGTCAGCGATGTGGCCGCCTGTGAAGCTGCGCGCCGTGCCCTGCTGAGTCAGGGCTACATCATTACCAGTAGCGACCCGAAGTTGGTGGCCGGCAACAAGAGCTTCCAGCAGACCGGCGAGACCCACCTGCAGATCAGTTTCAATGTGGTGTGCGCCGCTGATGGCAAGGGCAGCAATCACTCGACGATGTTTGCCAACGCCTTGCAGGACCGCTATGCGCTGAAGAAGGTCAACAACTCCGCAAGCCTCGGTGTGGGCGTGCTGGGCTCGGTGTCGATGCCGATTGGCTCCACCGACGACTCGATGGTGAAAGTGGCCAGCGAGACCGTCTCGGCCCCCAAGTTCTACGAGCGATACTTCGCGTTGGTGGACGTGTTCCTGCCACAGGAAGTAAAGCAGGCCGAGCATATTCCCGAGCAGCCCAAGGCCGACCTGGGAGTGCCCGAGCCCAAGGCCGCTCCGGCACCCGAGAAGGTCGAAGCACCGAAGGAGGTGCCTGTAGCGCCCGCCGCTGCAGAGCCGCTTGCGCCGCCACCTGAGGCTGCACCGATTGCACCGGTGACAGAGCCGGCTCCAGTGGCGCCGGCGCCGACTGATCCTGCCTTGCCAGCGCCGACGGAAGCGATTCCACCGCTGCCGATGCCTGCGCAATAACGCAATGCTCGAATGTGTAGGGTGTCAGGTAGAGAAGCGTCGGCTGACAGGCCGCCTTCGCAGCATAGGTAGCTACACAACGTCGGTACGAGGCTGACCCTGTGGCGAGGGAGCTTGCTCCCGTGACGGCCTGATAGCCGACGCTTATCTACCTGACGCGCCGCAGTCCAAATGTGGGAGCGGGCTTGCTCGCGAAGGCAGCCTGACAGTCAACACAGTTGGATTGTGGACATATCCATTCCTGCGGTAACGGCTACTTAGGGTTCCGCCCTGACGGCGGCTCACTTTTGAAAAGCGCAAAAGTAAGCAAAACGCTCTTGCCCCACCACTCGGCACCTCGCTTAGGCTCGGTGTGCCCGTAATCCGCCAGTGATTTGGGGGGGCGCCGCCACGCGCCATCCATGGCGCGGGGCGGCTAAACCGGCATCCCTGCCGGTTTACCCCCCAAATCCCTGTCGAATTCCGGCCAGCGTGGTTTAACGGGGCGCCTAAGATCAAAAGCAGATCAAGATCAAGAGCGGCTCGCTTCGCATCGTGGTTACCGTCTGCTGCTACAGCCCAAAAGTTGTGTAGATACCTATGGCCATCGCAGGCAAGCCCACATGTTGTCCGAGGCTGCGGTTAAGTTAAATCCAGTGATCGCCGCTACGTTTAATCCTGAAGAGCAGGAATGTCACGACGTCGACATTTTTTCGTCATGACGGCACTTTAGGCTGAGTTCGCAGGTCATTAATCTGCAACCGCTTTCAACATGAAGAAGGAGTCCACCATGGACGATTACCAGGAAGAACTGCTGGAGTACCAGGCATTCGAGCTAGACCCACTGGACCCAGCCGACGATGCCACCGAGCTGTAACACCGACTTCAGGCGGAGTGGCGCTGACTGCGGCGAAATTCCCCTGGGGTCTGGTTGTTCCAGCGCCTGAAGGCCCTTTGGAAGGCTTGGGCTGAAGCAAAACCGAGCAAGTAAGCGATCTCGCCGAACGCCAGTTCCGTATCGCGAATGTAGGTCATGGCCAGGTCGCGACGGGTGTCATTGAGAATCGCGCGAAACTGCGTGCCTTCCTCGGCCAGTTTGCGCCGCAATGTCCAGGTTGGCAGCTTCAAGCGTGCCGCCACTTCTTCCAGGTCGGGTTCCCGGCCGCCATTGAGCATCGGCCCGAGCAAGCGGGTAATGCGCTCGCGCAGGCTGCGGGTGCGAGTCAGTTGCTCTAACTCCCTTTCACACAGCTGTAGCAACAGGTGCCAGGTGCTTGGGCAATGCTGTGGGTTGCGAAGCGCCAGGGTGGGTTGGCTGAGGCGCAGTTGATTGACCTCGGCGCCGAAGTGCACCACACCCTCTCCCAGCATCCTGTAGTGGTCGTGGTAGTCCGGCGCGTCGAATTCGATTTCAATCCGCTGGGCCTGCACCGGCTGTTGCGCCAGGCCCGACAGTTGCTGCAGCCAGCCGGCGATGATCGAATCCACCACGAAGCGGTTATAGGCGTTATAGGGGCTGATGGAATAAAACCGCAGCCACGCGCCTTCAGCGTCTTCATGAAAGCTTGATTGCCCACGATAGTTGGAACCGTACAGCGCTTCAAAGCGTGTGAGCGTCCGCGCGGCTTCGCGCACCGTGGGCGCTTGGGCGGCGGTGACGCCGGCAAGGCCGGCCTGGCTCAAGCGGCTGAGCTGGCCCATGCGCAAGCCCAGGCCGGGGTTGCCGGTCAGCTGAATGGCCGCGTGGCCCAGGCGCATATAGCGCGGGATCGACAAGCGTGCGCTGGCTTCAGCCAGGCGCGCCGGGTCGAGGCCGTATTGCAGCAGCAGGGGCTGTGGGTCCAGGCCGTGGCTGTGGATGGCGTCGGCCAGGGTGTGCACGAAGCCCACCGACAGATCCCCCAGGCGCACCGGCTTCAAGGCGCTACAGCCAGATATTCAGCAGGCGCGCACCACGGGCATCGCCATCGGCGAAGACTTGCCCGTTGCGGCTGAGAAAACTCTGGCCGGCGCTGCCCAGGTCCCAGAACTGCCCGCGCAGAAAGACGCTCATGCCTGCGGTGGCTTGGCTGACGGGTGGCTGGCTGATCAGGGTGAGGCGACGCCAGGCTGCGCCCTCGCTGGTTTCTTCAGGCTTGAGGCTCACTTCAGAGGGCGTGGAAACGCTCTTGAAGCCACGCCACGGACGCTCCCAGGTGTCGCGGCCGGTGACAAAGGCCGGCACCGCGATCAATTGCGCGCCTTGCTCGTTGAGCTTGCGATAGTTGTCCGGGTACCAGCTGTCACTGCCCACCAGGATGCCCAGGCGCCCGGCTGGGGTATCGACAACGTTGACGACATGCTCATCGCCCGGCTCGATAAAGCCCCGCTCATCGTAGATCGGGTAAAGCTGGCGCTGCGGTTGGCCCAGCGGCAAGCCGTCGGCGGCAAACACCACGCTGGCGTTGTACAGCGCGCCGTGGCCGATCTCCAGTTGCCCCTGGATCACGCTCGGGTTGGGCAGGGCGATGGAGCCGGCCACCAGGGTCACGCCAAATTCTTTGGCGAGGCCGCCAAACAACACTTGATAGTCGCGGGCCATGGCCGGGGCTTTCATGCGCAGGTAGGCATCATCCATACGGTTGTCGCCGGTGGCGCTGATCCAGGCTTTGGCAAATTGCAGCGGGTTGCTGATCGACAGCCAGTTCATGGCGTCCTTGAGATGCGCGGCCTGGTACAGCTCATTCTTTTCGCCGCCGAGCATCAGCCAGGTGCCGATATGCTCCGGCAGCACCACCACGGTCTTGGCATTGATCAGCCCCAGGTCCCGAGCGTTTTGCAGATAGGCCGACAGCTTCAGGTGCAGGCGTTCCAGGCTCTGGTAATCGGCAGGGAACAGCTCCGGCTGGATGCCCAGCAGGTTGCCCCGGTCGGCCGGTTCGCCCTCATTGACGGCGAGAGTGATGCGCAGGTCGGACAGGTAATGCGCCACGGGGCGCTCCTGGGTCCAGACCAGATACGCGGCGAGGGAGGCAACCAGGGCCATGATGACGGTGAACGCTAGAAGTTTACGCATGGGGCAACAGACAACAGACCAGGTGCAGGGTTCGCGACTAGGGTAGGGCCCATGGCGCGGCTTGCCAAGGGGCGCTGTGCATTTGGATCAATAACTTGTCAGTTTCAGTCATTGAGCCGTGGTCCACCGCCTCTTAGTCTGTGGGACATAAACCGATGGCACGCCGTTCGAGTGCGCCACGTCCCGTGATGATCCGTTGTGGAGCTGTACCATGACCGCTGCTGCCTACCCGCACCTGCTGGCCCCGTTGGACCTGGGTTTTACCACCTTGCGCAACCGTACCCTGATGGGCTCGATGCACACAGGCCTTGAAGAAAAGCCCGGCGGTTTCGAGCGCATGGCCGCTTACTTTGCCGAGCGCGCCCGTGGCGGCGTGGGCCTGATGGTCACCGGCGGCATTGGCCCCAATGATGAAGGCGGCGTGTACGCCGGTGCGGCCAAGCTGACCACCGAAGACGAGGCGCGCAAGCACAAGATCGTCACCCAGGCAGTGCACGACGCGGGTGGCAAGATCTGCATGCAGATCCTCCACGCCGGGCGTTACGCCTACAGCCCCAAGCAGGTGGCGCCGAGCGCTATCCAGGCACCGATCAACCCGTTCAAGCCCAAGGAATTGGATGAAGAGGGCATCGAAAAGCAGATCCAGGATTTTGTCACCTGCTCGCTGCTGGCCCAGGTCGCCGAGTATGACGGCGTCGAAATCATGGGTTCCGAAGGCTACTTCATTAACCAGTTCCTCGCTGCCCACACCAACCATCGCACCGACCGTTGGGGCGGCAGCTTTGAAAATCGCATGCGCCTGGCGGTGGAAATCGTGCGCCGTGTACGCGAAGCCGTAGGCCCGAACTTCATTATCATCTTCCGCCTGTCGATGCTCGACCTGGTAGAAGGCGGCAGCGTCTGGGAAGAAATCGTGCAGTTGGCCAAGGCCATCGAACAAGCCGGCGCGACGATCATCAACACCGGTATCGGCTGGCACGAAGCCCGTATCCCGACCATCGCCACCAAAGTGCCCCGCGGTGCGTTCAGTAAAGTCACGGCCAAATTGCGCGGTTCGGTACAGATTCCGCTGATCACCACCAACCGCATCAACACTCCGGAAATCGCCGAGCAGATCCTGGCCGAAGGTGACGCCGATATGGTCTCGATGGCGCGGCCGTTTCTCGCCGACCCCGAGTTCGTCAACAAGGCCGCCGCCGGGCGCGCCGATGAGATCAATACTTGCATTGGCTGCAACCAGGCCTGCCTGGACCACACCTTTGGCGGCAAGCTCACCACCTGCCTGGTCAACCCGCGAGCGTGCTACGAAACCGAACTCAATTACCTGCCGGTCAAGCAGATCAAAAAGGTCGCGGTGGTCGGCGCCGGCCCCGCGGGTCTGGCCGCTGCCACCGTGGCCGCCGAGCGCGGGCATCAGGTGACGTTGTTCGACTCCGCCAGCGAGATCGGCGGCCAGTTCAATATTGCCAAGCGCGTGCCGGGCAAGGAAGAGTTCTTCGAGACCCTGCGTTATTTCAAGCGCAAATTGCAGACCACCCACGTCGAGCTGTGCCTCAACACCCGTGTGGACGTTGCGCAATTGGTAGCGGGCGGTTATGACGAGGTGATCCTGGCCACCGGCATCGCACCGCGTACCCCGGCGATTCCCGGTGTCGACAACGCCAAGGTCCTGAGTTACCTGGACGTGATCCTCGAACGCAAGCCGGTGGGCAAGCGCGTGGCGGTGATCGGCGCCGGAGGCATCGGCTTTGACGTGTCTGAATTCCTCGTGCACCAAGGCGTCTCCACCAGCCTGGATCGCGAGGCGTTCTGGAAAGAGTGGGGCATCGACACTCAGCTGCAAGCCCGTGGTGGCGTGGCCGGGATCAAACCCGAGCGCCATGCGCCGGCCCGTGAAGTGTTCCTGCTGCAACGCAAGGCTTCCAAGGTGGGCGATGGCCTGGGCAAGACCACGGGCTGGATCCACCGCACCGGCTTGAAGAACAAGCAGGTGCAGATGCTCAACAGTGTCGAGTACCTGAAGATCGACGATGAAGGCTTGCATATCCGCATCGGCGCCGAGGGCGAGCCGCAGGTCCTGGCGGTGGACAATATCGTCATCTGCGCCGGCCAGGACCCGCTGCGCGAATTGCACGACGGCCTGGTGGCTGCCGGCCAGAACGTGCACCTGATCGGCGGCGCCGATGTGGCGGCCGAACTGGACGCCAAGCGCGCCATTAACCAGGGCTCGCGCCTGGCGGCAGAGCTGTAAGGCAACAAGCGGGGCGGTGTTAGACTACCGCCCCTTTTTCATTTCGATACCTGCCGATGGGCCCTTTCGACTGGCTTCCCCACGCGCCCCTTGAACCCTTGCAGCTGGACTGGCTGAACGGGGTCGAGTTGGCCGTGCTGCGCCTGGACTGTATCGACCCGCTGATCAGCGGCAACAAGTGGTTCAAACTCACCGAGCACCTGGCCCAGGCGCGACACGCTGGGGCCACGGGGGTGATCAGTCTCGGCGGCGCTTACTCCAACCATCTGCATGCACTGGCGGCGGCGGGCAAGCGCTTTGGTTTTCCCACGGTCGGCCTGCTGCGCGGCCATCCTCAAGACACCCCCACGGTTCTCGACCTTAAAGCCTTCGGCATGCAGCTGCATTGGCTGGGTTATGGCGGTTATCGGGCGCGGCATGAACCGGGTTTCTGGTTGCCTTGGCGCGAGCAGTATCCCGACTTTCATCCGATACCCGAAGGCGGCGGTGGGCTGGCCGGGGCGCGGGGTTGTGGCGTGTTGGTCGAGCAGGCGCGGGCACAGTTGGGCAAGCTCGGTTGGAGCGATTACGACGCCTGGTGGTTGGCGGCGGGTACCGGCACGACGGTGGCCGGGCTGGCGCTGGCGGAGGCGGGCGCGCACACGGTGTATGGCGCCATGGCGGTGCCGGATGACCACGGTGTGGCGCAGAACGTGAGTGCTATCGTGCGGGACGGTTATACCGTGCTGGACGCCTGTCGCGGTGGCTTTGCCAAGGTCGATCCGCTGTTGCTGGACTTCATTGAGCGCACCGAACAAGCGTGCGGCCTACCGCTGGAGCCGCTCTACACCGGCAAGGCGCTGTTAGCGTTGAAACAGCAGGTCGAGGCCGGATGCTTCGCCCCCGGCACGCGCCTGATCTTCATCCACACCGGCGGCCTGCAAGGCCGCCGAGGCTTCCTGTAGGAGCGAGCTTGCTCGCGAAGAACCTGAACGATAACGCGTGCATTCTGAATGATCGCGTTGCCTGGGAGTTCTTCGCGAGCAAGCTCGCTCCTACAGGGTAGCGGTTATCAGATGATGCGTTTTTGCCTACCCGGCATCATGCGCAGCGCGGTGTTATCGCGCATCACGTAATGATGAAAGATCCCCGCCAGCGCGTGCAGCCCGATCAGCCAGTAACCGACCTGGGCGAACAGCACATGCCAGCCTTCAATTTCCTCGGCCAGCGCCTTGTTTTCCGCGATCAGCGGCGGCAATTCCATTCCATAGAACATCACCGAATGCCCTTTGGCACTGACGATCAACCAACCGGCAATCGGCAACCCGATCATCAACGCATACAGCGCCCAGTGCATCAGCTTCGCCAGCAGGCTCTGCCATTGCGGCGGTGCCGGCACTATCTTCGGCGCCACCCCCAGGCTGCGGGCAAACAGGCGCAGCCATACCAGCACAAACACGGTCAGGCCGAGCATAAAGTGCATTTCAACAATCAAGGTGCGCGCACCGCTGCCTTTAGGGAATTGGCCGCGCAGTTCAATGCAGGCGTAAACCACCGCCAGCAGCACCACCATCAACCAGTGCAACGCAATCGACATGGTGCTGTAGCGCGTATCGGAATTTTTCCACGGCATTGCTGTGTTCCTCACTCATCAGGGCATACCTCCATTCTTTAGTGATGGAGTGCATTAACTTTATGCCTGTTTCGAGCGCTGCGCTTGTTGCCAATGCCGTTGTCTTGACCTCGGTCAGTAGGCCTGCGGCATTTCCCCGCGGGCCAGGCGCTGGTTGATGTCGCTGATGACCCGTGGCAGGTCGGTAATGGTGTCGATCAGATAATGCGGGCGCGACCCTTCGAACATCGCTTCGATGCGCTGGCGCTCGCTGGCCAGGGTGCTGCTGTCCAGGGCGCGGAACTGTTCGTAGGTCAGGCCCAGCGCGTTGCCCGAGCAGGTCAGGGCCACGGTCCACATGCCGGCACGTCGGCCTTCGAGAATGCCCGGCACGGTGTCGTCGACCTTCACGCAGGCCGCCACATCATCGATGCCCAGGGCGATCACGTTGGCCAGCGCCTGGGCCGGCCATGGTCGGCCGTTGGGCACTTCGTCAGTGGCCACGACGTGGTCGGCGACGTAGCCGTTGGTGGCAGCCAGGGCCACGACCTTGTCCATCACCTGCTTGGGATAGCCGGAGCAGGAACCGATCTTGATGCCTTGGCCGCGCAGGGCGGCGAGGGTGTCGAGGGCGCCAGGGATCAGGGCCGAATGCTCGGCGATCTTTTCGATCTGCAGCGGCATGAAGCGCTGGTAGATGGCGGTCACGTCGTCGTCGGTGGGCGTGCGGCCGAACGCTTGGCGGTAGCGTTCGGCAACCTGTGGCTGGTCGCAGAGGGTGCGGATATGGTCCCACTTGCCCATACCCATCGGGCCACGGGCCTCCTCGATAGACACCTGCACGTCGAACTCGGCGAAGGCCTCGACAAAGATCTGCGTGGGGGCAAAGGAGCCGAAATCGACCACGGTGCCAGCCCAGTCGAGGATAACGGCCTGGAGGGTATTGGGGTTTTGATAGTTCATGGTTCAGATCCTGTGGGGTAATAACATTCATCTATGTAGGAGCGAGCTTGCTCGCGAAAAACATCCAGGCACCGCGTTAACTCAGGACGCCCGCGTTATCGTTAACACTCTTCGCGAGCAAGCTCGCTCCTACACATTTCGTGCAGCACCTCGGCGATGGCCTTGACCGCTGCGCGCATGCCGGCCGCGTCGACATGGCCGATGCAGCCCACGCGGAAGGTTTCTACCTGGGTCAATTTTCCCGGGTACAGGATGAAACCCTTGGCCTTGACCCGTTCGTAGAACGTTTTGAACTGGTAGCGCGGGTCGCTTGGGGCGTGGAAGGTGGCGATGATCGGCGCCTGGATCGCCGCCGGGAGAAAGCTGCGCAGGCCCAGTTCGGCCATGCCGTCCAGCAATGCCTGGCAGTTATCCGCATAGCGCCGGTGACGGGCGGGCAGACCGCCTTCCTCGGCGTATTGCAACAGTGCTTCATGCAGGGCGGCGACCACGTGGGTGGGCGGAGTGAAGCGCCACTGGCCGGTCTTGACCATGTAGCTGTGCTGGTCGAACAGGTCCATCGCCAGGGAGTGGCAGTTGCCTTGGGCGGCGGCCAGCGCGGCTTTTTCGGCAAAGACAAAGCCCATCCCCGGTACGCCTTCCAGGCATTTGCCAGAGGCGGCGATCAGCGCGTCGAAGGGGACTTCGCGGGCATCAATCGGCAGTGCACCGAAGGAACTCATGGCGTCGATGATCAGGCGCTTGCCGTGGCGTTTGACCACCTCGGCAATCTGCGCCAACGGGTTGAGAATGCCGGTGCTGGTTTCGCAATGAATCAGCGCGACGTGGGTGATGGCGCTGTCGGCGTGTAACAGGCGATCCACATCGGCGGCAGTGGTGGGCTCGTCTTCGGCGGTTTCAAAGGTGCTGAATTCGCGGCCAAGCACCTCGCAGATTTTCGCCAGGCGCTTGCCGTAGGCGCCGTTGATCAACACCAGCACCTTGCCATTACGGGGGACCAAGGTGCCGATCGCCGCTTCGACGGCGAAGGTGCCGCTGCCTTGCAATGGCACGCAGTGGTGGCTTTCGGCGCCGTTGAGGATTGCCAGCAACTGCGTGCACACACTGGCGGTGAGCTGGTTGAAGCGGTCGTCCCATGAGCCCCAGTCCACCATCATCGCCTGGCGGGTACGGTTCGATGTGGTCAGGGGGCCGGGGGTCAACAGGATCGGCGCGGCAGGGGTCATGTCAAATCCTCGCAAGGTGTCGGGGGTCAAGCTACGGCGCCTAAATTGCAGTTTGGCTTGTTATCAATCAAATTGTTTGTTGTTATGCGAGCTATCAGTGAGGCCGATAGCTATGAACCTGTTTCAACTGCGTGCATTCGATGCCGTGGCCCGTGAGGGCAGTTTTACCCGTGCGGCGGCTCGGCTGTTTATCAGCCAGCCGGCGGTGACCGGGCATATCAAGGCGCTTGAGGAGCACTACCAGATCCCGCTGTTGCGTCGCACCGCACGCCGGGTGGAGCTGACCGAGGAGGGCGCGCGCCTGGCGGCTATCACCCGGGCGATCTTCGGTTTGGTCGACGAGGCGCAAACCATGCTGGAGGCCAACCGCCAGTTGCTCACCGGGCGCCTGGAAGTGGCGGCGGATGGGCCCCACTTGGTCATGCCGATGATCGCCAGCCTGCGCGCGCGCTACCCCGGCATTACCGTGAACCTGCGTTTGGGCAATGCCCAGGAAACCCTGGCGGCGCTGCTGTCCGAACATGCCGATGTGGCGGTGCTCACCGAGGTGGAGCCGCGCAATGGTCTGCACGTGCAACCCCTGGACGAGTCACGGATTTGCGCCTTGGTGCCGGCTGCGCATCCGTGGGCCAAGCAGCCCGACGGTATTGAGCTGGCGCAGTTGCATGAGGTGATCATGGTGCTGCGCGAGCCCAGTTCCATCACCCGACGCACCTTTGATGACGCCTGCCTGGCGGCGAATGTGCAACCCAAAGTGCTGTTGGAACTCGACAGTCGTGAAGCCGTGACCGAAGCGGTGGCGGCAGAGTTGGGCGTGGGCGTGGTGTCGTCGATGGAGGTCAGCCCGGACCCGCGTGTACAGGCAGTACCGATCCTCGGCGATGGCCTGCTGAACCGGCATATGCTCGGCTGCATGGAGCGCCGCCGCTCGTTGCGCTTGATTCAGGCGTTTTTCGAGTTGGCGTGAAGGCTTTCACGTACGATCTCCAGGAAGGTCGCGACCACGCGGCGTGAACTCTGTTCTTTCAGGCACACCAGGGTTTCTTTCATGCGTTGGGTGCAATCGCGGATGGGCATGGCGTACACCCGCGCGTCGGCGCCGAACTCTGCCGCCGACACCACGCCGACGCCAATCCCGACCACCACAGCTTCGCGGGCGGCCTCGCGGCCTTCGACCTGGATGGCCGGGCGAATGCGCAGGCCGGCCTGGCGCATTTCCTGCTCCAGGGTCTGGCGGGTGACCGAGCCGGTTTCCCGCAGTACCAGCGGGGTGTCATCCAGGTCGGCCAGGCAGATTGATTCGCGCCCGGCCCAGGCATGATCCCGTGCGACAAAAGCCAACAGTTGATCGTCGGGCAGCGGCACTGACAACAGGCGCGCATCATCGACATCGCGCCCCAACAGCGCCAGGTCGGCCTGATAGTTGTAAAGACGCGACAGCGACTCGTCGGTATTGCCGGTTTCGATTTTCACGCTGATCCCAGGGTAGCGTTGGCAGAAGCGTGCAATCTGCGGCAATACGTGCACGGGCGCATCCACCGCCAGGGTGAGAGTTCCGGTGAGCAGGGCCCGCGAATCCTGCAGCAATTCTTCGGCTTCGGCCTCGATCACAAACAGGCGTTGGGTAATGGCCAGCAGGCGTTCACCCAGATCGGTCAGGCGCACCGAACGCTTGTTGCGGTGAAACAGCAATACGCCGAAGCGCTCTTCAAGTTTGCGCACCTGGTCGGAAATCGCAGGTTGGGTCAGGAACAGGCGTTCGGCGGCCCCGGTAAAACTGCCGTGAATGGCCACCGCATGGAAGGCTTTGAGCTGGGCATGGGAAACCGACATGGCACATCCTCTTAAAAGCTGAACTTATATTTGAAATACGATAAATCGATTTTACCTATGAGTCAGCCATTGCTTTGATGCTCCTCAGTCGCCGTAGGTTGAGTCCTACAACCACGGCGATCATGGGCGCAGGCACACCGCACCCATCTGACCAATGCCGCGCTATTCAAGGCCCGGTATTGCAGTGCTCAACCATAAAAACAACAGGCGTTTTCTTTCGATTCTGCCGGCACACTCACACCTGAGGTCAGAACCACCATGAATATCCCTATGGGTAGCATCAAGCGTTGGCGCGTGCAGATTTTCGCGATTACCTGGCTGGCGTACGCCGCTTTCTATTTCACCCGCAAAGCCTTTTCGGTGGCAAAGCTGGGGATTGGCGACGACCCGAGTTTTACCCTCGACAAAATGACGATGGCCAACCTGGATGGCCTCTACCTCGCCGCGTATGCCGTGGGCCAGTTCACCTGGGGCATGCTTGCCGACCGCTTCGGGCCACGGGTGGTGGTGCTCGGTGGCTTGCTGATTTCTGCGGCTGCGGCGCTGGTGATGGGCACCTTTGCCACATTGCCGATCTTTGTCACCTGCATGTTGATACAGGGCTTGGCCCAGTCCACTGGCTGGTCGGGGTTGTGCAAGAACCTCGGCAGTTTCTTCCCGGCCCAGCAGCGGGGACGGGTGCTGGGGCTGTGGAGTTCGTGTTATGCGTTTGGCGGGTTGGTTGCGTCACCGTTTGCCGGTTGGTGGGCTTATACGCTGATCGGCAGCTGGCATGCGGCATTTATTTCCAGTGCCGCAGTGGTGGCAGTGGTGGCCGTGCTGTTCTTTATGTTCCAGCGCAATACTCCACAGGATGTGGGTTTGCCGGCAGTCGAACCCGAGCCGGTGTTGAGTGCCGAGCAGTTGGCCGCCGAGCAGCGCGTCAGCGTACTCGAACCCCTGCGCGCGATCCTGCGCAATCGCACGGTATTGACCCTGGGACTGGCGTACTTCCTGCTCAAGCCGGCGCGCTATGCGATTCTGTTGTGGGGCCCGGTGATCGTCTACGAGCAGATGCCGTCGGTGGGCAAGGTCGGGGCCGCCATCGTGCCCACCGCGTTTGAGCTGGCCGGTTTACTGGGGCCGGTGTTGATCGGCCTGGCCTCCGACAAGTTGTTCGGTGCTCGGCGCATGCCCGCCTGCGTGCTGAGCCTGTTGGCGCTGACGGTTGCCCTGGCGTTGTTCATGGGCGCGCTGCACACCGGCAGTGTGGTGCTGGTGATGACGTTGCTGTTTGTCATGGGCCTGACGCTGTATGGGCCGGACTCGATGATCAGTAGCACGGCGGCCATCGACTTTGGCACCGCCAAGGCCGGCGCTACCGCAGCGGGCTTTGTCAACGGCTGCGGTTCGGTGGGCGCGATCCTGGGTGGTTTGCTGCCAGGCTATTTCGATACCGTCACGGTATTTATCGTGTTTGCCGGCGCGGCGCTGTTTTCTTCGCTGGTGCTGATGCCCTACTGGAATGCCAGGCCCGCCGTACTGGCCCAGGCCGGGGATTTTGTGCCGGACCGCAATGCAGTGATTAAACCCTTGCGCACCTGAGGGTCTTGGCCGGTTTTTTGGTGGAACGAAGCGTTCTCGCGCTATAAACTCTGCCCCCAAAGCGCCGGCCAGTAGACGTTTGGGCGCGATGGAAATAAGAGAGTGAGTCATGGGCGCACAGTGGAAAGTCAAACATAAAGAAGCGGCAGCCAATGCCAAGGGCAAGATTTTCGGCAAGCTGGTGAAAGAAATCACCATTGCCGCCCGCAACGGCGCCGATACCGCGACCAACGCGCACCTGCGCCTGGTGGTGGAGCAGGCCAAAAAGGCCTCGATGCCCAAGGAAACCCTGGACCGCGCGATCAAGAAGGGCGCCGGTCTGCTCGGTGAAACCGTGCAATACCACCGCGTGACCTACGAAGGTTTCGCGCCGCACCAGGTACCTTTGATCGTCGAGTGCGTGACCGACAACATCAACCGCACCGTGGCGGAAATCCGCGTGGCGTTCCGCAAGGGCCAACTGGGCGCGTCCGGTTCGGTGGCCTGGGATTTCAACCATGTGGGCCTGATCGAAGCATCGCCGGACACCCCGGACGCCGATCCGGAAATGGCCGCCATCGAAGCAGGCGCCCAGGACTTTGAAGAGGGTGAAGAAGGCGCCACCTTGTTCATCACCGAAACCACCGACCTGGATGCCGTGCAGAAGGCCTTGCCGGAGCAGGGCTTCACCGTGTTGTCGGCCAAGCTGGGTTATATCTCCAAGAACCCGGTCAGTGGTTTGACCGATGAGCAGATGGCTGAAGTCGAGGCGTTCCTGGAAGGCCTGGACAACCATGATGATGTGCAGGATATGTTTGTCGGCCTGGCGGGCTGATTTCTATCTGAGTACAAGCGGTCAAATTGCCTTGTAGGAGCGAGCTTGCTCGCGAAAAACTCACCGGCGCTGCGTTTATTCAGGACGCACGCGTTATCGTTGACGTTTTTCGTGAGCAAGCTCGCTCCTACAATTAGATAGCCTGCAGCAAGGCTTCGATCTCTTCAAAGCTCGGTCGCGCCAGCACATCCGGCTGGCAGCAGCGTTGTTGCAGTGCCTGCAAGCTTTCGTCACGGGCCTCAGCCCGCTCCAACAATTCCCCCAGCAACACTCCGAACGCGCGCACTTCAATACGCTGCAGCGCACGGGTTTGCAGCGTGTCCGCCGTGGCATGGAAGGACGCCGCGCCAAAGTCCCCCAGCAAGCAATCACCCGCTGCGTTCCACAAAATATTGTGGCCATACAGGTCGCCATGGGTAATGCCGTGCCGATGCAAGTGCGCCGCCACCGAAGCGATGCCCCGTGCCATGCGCAGTGCCACGTCCAGGCTGAAACGGGTGGCGGGTGCGTAGACATCCCGCGTGCACGACGCCAGGCTCGGCAGGGCCGCGAGGTTGCGGTAACTCGGGTCGATCAGGTCCATCACCAGGGCGGCCTGGTTGTCGGGGTGGCCGATGACGCGTCCTTCAACCTTGATCAGGTTGGGGTGCAGCCCGGCGGCGATGCAGGCTTGCATTTCATGCAGCGGTGAACCGTCGCTGGTGATGGTGCCCTTGTACAGCTTGACCGCAACCGGCAACGCCCGGGGTTTCCACAGCGCCTTGCGAATGATCCCCGAGGCACCTTCGCCCAGGACTTCACCCATTTCCAGTTCCTGCCAGGCGATGTTCGGCGTCGCGTCATCACTGCTTACCTGCACGGCCATTTCCACCGGGTTGCCAGCGTAGGCCAGCCAGGTCAGGCTCGGCAGGGTCAGCAGCCACTGTGGCAGGTGGGTGAGGCGGTTGGAGGCGATGCGGATCAACTCCAGGTTTTGGCATTGGGCCAGGCTTGGCGGCAGGTCGGTCAACTGGTTACCGGCCAGCATCAACTTTTGCAGCAACGGGCGTTGGCCAAGCTCATCGGGCAACTGGCTGATGCAGTTATCGGTGAGGATCAGCCAGCGCAAATGCGGGGGCAGGGCGGCGGCGGGCACTTGGCTGATCTGGTTGGCCTTGAAGCCGATCATGCTGAGCTTGGCGCACTGGCCCAGGCATTGCGGCAGTTCGGTAAAGGCGTTGTCCGAACAGAACAGCACGCGCAGGTGCGTCAGGCGGTGCAGGTCGTCGGGCAGGCTGCTCAGGGCGTTGCCGGTGAGGTTGAGGATTTCCAGCGAGTCGGCCAGTTCGAAAATTTCCTGGGGGAACTGGGTCAGCCCGCAGGCCAGGTCCAGGCGCGTCGCGCCGGCCAATTGGCCAGCCTTGAGTTGGGCGAGGGTATTCATGCAGGGCGCGGTGCTCGGAAGAGGGCGTAAAAGGCGCTCATGATAGCGGCTCGGGCGCGGTTTGCGGGCACAGCGTGTGCAATTGGCGCAAGCGACTGGCGGTGCGGGCGAGGTCGATGGCCTGGCCTTCCAGGCATGTATCCAGGGGCTGGTGGCCGATCAGCGTCAGTTGCTTGTCCTGGTCGTAGAGCACGTCTACCAGGTTGATAAAGCGCTGCTGCACGGCGATGGGGCATTCGGCCAGCTGCGGCAGGCCGTCGATGATCCAGTGGTCGAAGTCCTGGCACAACAACAGGTAGTCCATGACCGCCGTGAGTTGTTCGCACAGGTCGTTGAAGGTGAACGCGATGGTTCGTGCCTGATGGCCTCGGCACTTTAACTGCCGAGTGCCGACCTTCAGGGTGTGCGCCGGGCAATCTGTGGCAGGCAGGCCCAGGCTTTCACGCTGGCCAGCCGTACCTGGCCAGACGTACTGGCCGCCTGTGAAGCGCTGTTGCGTGTGGGCCTGGGCCAGGCTGCGAAAGTCCTGGGGCGCACTGATTTCCAGCACGTCCATGCGCGCGGCGATCAGTTCTATCACCGGTTTGAAGCGCTCGTGGTACAGCGGGTTGGGCAGCAATCCTTCCGGCGGGTAGTTGGAAGTCACCAGCACCAGCACGCCGCGCAGGAACAGGGCCTTGAACAAACGGCTGATGAGCATCGCATCGCCGATATCGTGCACATGGAATTCGTCGAAACACAGCACTCGGCAGCCGACCAGCAGCTCGTCCAGCGTGACGCCCAGGGCATCGTCATGCCCGCGGTGCAGGAACATGCCCTGGTGCAGCCGGGCGAAGAAGGTGTGGAAATGCACGCGCTGCTTCTGGGCGATGGGCAGTGCCTGGAAAAATCCGTCCAGCAGCCAGCTTTTGCCGCGCCCCACCGGGCCGTGCAGGTACAGGCTGCGCGTGGGCTGGCCGTTGAGCAGGTGCTGGGCCTCGCGATTCAGGGCGGTAATCGCCCGGATTTGCCCATCACTGAGGGTATAGCCCTGTTGTTCGGCTTTTTTCTGAAAATACGTCGGAATAAGTGAGGCGTCCGAGGCGTCGGTTTTTTTACCCAGCAGGCGCTGGAGCAGGGCAAGCACGGCCAAGAATAAACACTCTGTATTACGGTGGTCGCTCACTGTAAGACGCTCGAAACCATTTGACCAATAGCGAAGGACCCCAAGCCTTGCAAACTGGCACTTTCGGGTTAACTGGCTAACCTCATACACAGTTGTTACCCCTGTATAAGGAATTGGGGCTGTGAAGGGACCGGCGGTATTGGCAGTCATGGGCACGATGCTCTGCAACACGGCTTTTGCTGCGCAACTCCAAGTAGAGGTGCGTATCGACGTGCAGCGGGGTTGCCAGTTGGTGGGCACCACCCGCAGTGCGGGCATCGAGCAACTTGGCGTATTGGATTTCGGCAGCGGCCCGCGTCTGGATGACCCGGCCGGCCCCCTGAGTGCGGCCCTGATCAGCCAGCGCCAGCCGCGCCTGGAATGTAACCCCGACACGCCTTATCAGGTGCGCGTTGACGGTGGCCTGCATGGCGGCGTCGGCGAAGTGCGTTATCTCGCCAATCCGGCACCCTCCAGCCGGCCCATTCCCTATCGAATCTATGCCGACGCCGCGCGGCTGATCCCCTTGCCGGTGGACGTGCCCGTCAGTGGCCGCGTGCCAGACACCGGCTCTGTGGACCTGCCGCTGTATGGGCGCATCGAACCGCTCAAGGACATCCCCGCCGTTGGCCGTTATTCCGACCTGCTCAAGGTCACGGTCACATGGTAAGCCGCTACCTGGCCGTGACGGCCCTGGGCGGCCTGCTGTTGCTGGCGGATGACGCGCAGGCGGCGGTGGTCAACGGCCAGGTCCACGCACGGTTGGTGATCACCGCCAGTTGCGAAGTGAGCAAGGGCGTGGAAACCGCGCCGGTCACGCCCGAAGGCGGCACCGCGCTGTTGGACTTTGGCAGCCAAGGGCCGACCTGGAACGAGACCTTGGACGCGGCGATTTCCGATGGCGACAAGGCGCCGCTGTCGGTGTCCTGCAACCCCTCGGTGGTCAGCAGTTTCACGGTGACCATCGACGGCGGCGCCAACGGCGACGGCACCACACGGCGCCTGAGCAATGGCCGCCAGACCATTCCCTATCGACTCTCGGCCGACCCCCAGGGGCGCAGTGCCTACAGCATCGGCCAGCAACGCAATTTCGTCGTGACCCAGGGCACCCAGGTACCGATCCCGGTATTCGGCTCCGTGGTGGCGAATACCAGGGCCCTACCGGCCGGCATCTACACAGACACCCTGACGGTGACTCTGGATTGGTAAACCATGAGGATGGATATCATGCATGTACTTGTATCGCGAATCGGCCTCTGTGCCCTGGGCCTGGGGCTGGCGTCCAGCCTGAACGCGGCGACCACGGTGACCGGGCAGATCAGTTCCAGCCTGACCTTGATCGCCAGTTGCCAGGTCAACGGCTCCGGCGCGGCCACCGGGCTGAATTTTGGTAGCTTGAATTTCGGCACCACCAACAGCCTGTTTACCAATGCCGACGCCCAGTTGCTCGGCGGCACCGGTACCGGCGGCGCGTTGTCGATCCTGTGTTCGGCTGGCACCGCGCCAACGATCAAGGTGCGTGCCGGCGCCCACGATGGTGCTTCCCCCGGTGGCACCCGAGCGTTGGCCGATGGCGTGGGTAACTTCGTGCCCTACGATTTTTACACCGACAGTGGGCGTTCAGCGCTGTTGGCGATTGACGGCGTGGTGACACTTGCCACCAGTACCGGCGTGGCACAGACCGTCAACCTTTACGGCCGGGCGGTGGGCAAAGCGGGGCTGCCAGCGGGCACCTACACCGACACGGTGGCCGTGGAACTGACGTTCTAACGATGTGGCCCAGGGTGTTGCTCGCCGTCGGCCTGGCGATGCCGTTGCCGCTGTCGGCGGTGGTCAACCAGAGCTTCCAGGTGAGCGCGACCATCACGCCAGGTTGCCTGATCGTGGGCGGCGGCTCCAACTACGGCACGTTGGCCTACGGCAGCTATTCGGCCTTGGCCACCAGCACGGTGACGGCGGCCCTCACTGGCGGTGTAACTCTGCAATGCACGCCGGGCGTGGCCTTGAGCATGAGCGTCGATGGCGGCCTGCACAGCAGCACCGGGCGCAACTTGCAGCTCAACAGTGGCAGCGCGCGAGTGGCATACCAGTTGTTTCGCGATGCGGCGTTCAGCCAGAGCCTGGGTATCAGCCAGAGCGTGAGTGTGACCTACAGCGATGCGAGCAACATCAGCCTACCCATTTACGGGCGGGTGGTTTTACCGGGCAATCAGCCTGGGGGGACGTACAGTGACACGCTGCAGGTGCAGCTGACGTGGTAGGGCTAACGGTTTTAAGGAGGGGTGTTATGGGGTGTGCTTTGCGACGGTTATGGACCGCGGGTTTCGCCTTGGGGGCGTTGTGTACGGCGGGGTTTGGGCAGGCGGCCAGTTCGGTGCTGATCTGGCCCATCGACCCGGTGCTGGAGGCCGACCAACAGGCCAGCGCGCTGTGGCTGGAGAACCGTGGCACCGAGACCGCCAACCTGCAGATCCGCGTGTTTGCCTGGAGTCAGAATGGCTTTGACGAGCAGTACCAGAACCAGCGCGATGTGATCGGCAGCCCGCCGGTGGCCAAAATCGAGCCGGGCCAGAAGCAACTGGTGCGCCTGACCCGCACCCGGGAAGTGCCGCCGGGGCAGGAGTTGGCCTATCGCATCATCATTGACGAAATCCCCTCGGCGCTGCAGGTGCCCACGCCGCCTGAGGGCAAGAACACAGCGGCGGCGATTCGCTTCCAGATGCGTTATTCGGTGCCGTTGTTTGCCTACGGCGCCGGCTTGTGGAGCAAGGACGACGCTACCCGCCAGCGCGACCCCAAGGGCGCGGGCAAGCCGCAGTTGAGCTGGCAAAAGGTCAACGTGGCAGGGCGCAACTACATCGAGGTGCGCAACCAGGGCGCCGTGCATGCGCGGCTTACCGATGCGTCATTCAAACAGGGCGGGCAGACCCGGCCGTTGGTGGACGGTTTGCTCGGCTATGTGCTGCCGGGCGCGAGCATGCGCTGGCCGGTGCCGGATGCCGTATCGGCCGACCAGCCGTTGCAGGTACGCGTCAACGGCGCGCCGCAACTGGAGAGCCTGGCGCCCAAGCGATAGCCGTTATGTAGCGCAACGGGCACACGCCCGGGTTTTGACAGGATGGAGATGTCCATTGAAGGACACAACGCCATGGTGAGTCGTGGTTGGGCTCGGGTTTTATGGCCGTCGGTGGCAGTAGCAAGCGGGCTGTGGGGCGTAGCGATGGCAGGCGACTTGCCGCCGCCGCCCGGCAGCATGGAGGCAGTTGCCGATGCACAGCTGTTTCTGGAACTGGTGGTCAACCAGATGGACACCGGCCGCGTCATTGCGGTCGAGCAGCGCGCCGGCCAGCTGTTTGTGCCGGCCAGTGCGTTGCAGGACGTGGGCATGAAACTGCCGGGTGAACCCGTCGGCAGCGTAGCCCTGGACCAAGTGCCGGGCCTGCACAGCGACTACGACAGCAACGGCCAGCGCCTGCTGCTGGATGTGCCGCCTTCCTGGCTGCAGGAACAGTTCATCGGCAACCGCAATACCTATCCGCGTACCCAGGCCATGAGCAGCTTCGGCGCCTTGCTCAACTATGACGTGTATTTCAATGACACCGACGACGGCGGCAGTTACCTCGCGGCGTGGAACGAAGTGCGGCTGTTCGACACCTGGGGCACCTTGTCCACCACCGGGCAACTGCGCCAGACACTCTCCGATGGAGTCAGCGGCGGCACCCTCAACAATGGTTATCGGCGTTACGACACCACCTGGCGCTTTTCCGATGATGAACGCCTGCTGACCTACGAGGCCGGCGACGTGATCAGCGGCGCGCTGCCCTGGAGTAGCTCGGTGCGCCTGGGCGGGGTGCAACTGTCGCGCGATTTTGCCGTGCGCCCCGACCTAGTCACGTACCCCTTGCCGCAGTTTGCCGGTGAGGCGGCGGTGCCGTCGTCGGTGGACCTGTTTATCAACGGCTACAAATCCGACACCGCGCAACTGCAACCCGGCCCCTACACCCTGACCAATATCCCGTTTATCAACGGCGCCGGCGAGGCCGTGGTGGTCACCACCGATGCCCTGGGCCGCCAGGTGTCGACCACGGTACCGTTCTACGTCACCAGCACCTTGCTGCAACAAGGCTTGACGGATTTTTCGCTGGCCGCCGGTACCTTGCGCCGTGACTACACCCTGCGGGATTTCGGCTACGGCCCAGGCGTGGCCAGTGGCACGTTCCGCTATGGATATTCCGATAACCTCACCCTGGAGAGCCACGCCGAAGCCTCCAGCGACCTGACCCTCGGCGGGCTCGGCGGTAACCTGCGCCTGGGCAACTTCGGCGTGCTCAATACCGCCCTCAGCCAGAGCCAGTTCGACAGCCGCACGGGCCAGCAACTGAGCCTCGGTTATCAGTACAACAGCACGCGCTACAGCTTTATGTACCAACGGGTGGAGCGCCGCGACGACTATGCCGACCTGACCCTGGTCGACACCCCTTACGCCAGCCTCAGCAAGCGCAGCGAGCAGGTGACCCTGAGCCTCAACCTTCAACGTTTCGGCAGCCTGGGCCTGGGCTATTTCGACGTGCAGGCCGCGGACGACTCGCGCACGCGCCTGCTCAACCTGAGCTGGAGCAAACCGCTGTGGCGCAACACCAGCTTTTATCTGTCAGCCAACCGCGAAATCGGCGACAGCAACTGGGCCATGCAGGCGCAACTGGTCATCCCGTTCGACCTCAACGGCAGCCTGGCCTTGAGCGCCGAGCGCAGCAAGGACGGCGCCAGTCGCCAGCGCATCAACTACAGCCGCGCGGTGCCCAGCGAAGGCGGGGTGGGCTACAACCTCGGCTATGCCCAGGGCGATGCCCCCAGCTATCGGCAGGCCGACCTGACCTGGCGCTTGCAGTCGGTGCAGTTGCAGGCCGGTGTGTACGGCAGCAGCGAGGCCATGACGCGTTGGGCGGACGCCAGCGGCTCGCTGGTATGGATGGGCGGCGAAACCTTTGCCGCCAACCGTATCAATGACGCGTTTGTGGTGGTGAGCACCCAGGGTTTCGCCGGGATTCCAGTGCGTTACGAAAACCAACTGGTGGGCCAGACTGACCGCAACGGCCATTTGCTGGTGCCGTGGAGCAGTGCCTACTACCGCGGTAAATATGAGATCGACCCGTTGAACCTGCCGGCGAATGTGCAGAGCCCCAATGTGGAACAGCGCGTGTCGGTACGCCGAGGCAGTGGTTACCTGCTGGAATTCCCGTTGCGCCGTGTGCTCGCCGCAAGCATCACCCTGGTGGACCGACAGCACCAGGAATTGCCGCTGGGCAGCCTGGTAGTGCACGAGCAAAGCAACACTCAGGCGGTGGTCGGCTGGGATGGCCTGGTGTATCTGGAAAACCTCAGCGCCCACAACACCTTGCAGGTCACTTTGGGAGAGGGCCGCACTTGCCAGGCAACCTTCGATATTGATGAGCAGCAACAGGACGTGCCCTTGATCGGGCCATTAGTGTGCCAATGAGGGATTGAACAGGGAGTGTTCAGGTGAGGGGCAGCGTAGGGTTGTATGGCGTGGGCTTGTTGTTTTGCGGGCAGGCCATGGCGGCGTGCTCGGTAGCGTCCACCGTGCCGGCCAGTTTTGGCTCGATCAGTTCGATGACGGTGCGTACCGCCGCGCAAACCAGCTCTACGACAAACTCGGGCTTGAGTTGCACCCCGGCATTGATTTCGTTGCTGGTACCCACTGACCACTTTTACGCCACGATCACCTCCACCCAAAGCGGCATGGTCGGGCCGACCGGTGATGTGATCGGCTACACGATTTACGGCAACAACAGCACCAGTTATCCCATCACCCGTGGTGCGCAGTTCGATTTCGGCGGCGCTGGCGGCATCGCCCAGAGCATTGGCCTGGTCACTGGGCCCGGCGCGAAAACCGTGCCGCTGTACCTGAGCAGCATCACCGGCAGCAACGTCGCTGCCGGGATGTACACCGAGACATTGAGCATCGCGTGGAACTGGAACTATTGCTCGGGAGTCGGCATTGGCGGCGCCTGCCTGGGACGTGACACTGGCAGCGGCACGGCGTCCCTGACCGTCAGCATGACCGTGACCAACGACTGCCAGATCACTGCCCCGAATATCAGCTTTGGCAGCGCGCCGGTGGTCAGTGGGTTTACTGCGGTGACCGGGCAGACCATCAACATCGCCTGCACCAAGGGCAGCGCCTATACCGTGGGCTTGAGCGATGGCCAGAACCCGGTGAGCGTCGGCGGCCGGCGGCGCATGATTTCCGGCAGCAACTACCTGGCCTATGACATTTTCCAAAGCGCCGGCACCACGCGTTGGGGCAGTGTCGGCGCGGCGCGGCGGGCCAGTTCCACGGCCGAGGTCAACCCTGGCAACGGCTTGGGCGTCGGTAGCCAGGTGTTCAACTACAACGCCAAGGTCTACACCGACCAGCCCACGCCACCGGCCGGCACCTATCTGGACAATGTGGTGCTGGATGTTGGTTTCTAGAACTGCGTCTGCAGCGCGGCGGCCTGATCCACCGGGCTGACCATCGCATAGTTGTAGCCCCCGCCCGACCAGTAGTCGGCCTGCAAGCCATCGGCACTGCGGCTGCCGCGAGGCAGGAAACCGTTGTTCGGGCCAGGCGGGCGGATATAGAAGCTGATGCGTCGACCTTGGGCGTCCTGGTACAGCACCATGGCTGCCGCGCCTTGGTCGGTGGTGAGCAGGCGCCCGCTGACCGGCTTGAAGCCGGCTTGGCTGAGGTCAGGCAGGCGATGGGCCTGGTTGAAATAGCGGTCGAGCCAGGCCTGCATGGTGCTGCGGTCCTGGGCCTTGTAGTCGGCGGGCATGATGCCGTCCTGGGCAAACAGGCGGTAGGCCTGCATGGCGTCGGTCATCGGCAACAGCGGCGGCTGGGTGGCTTCGCGGGCGTGCCAACCGCCAAACCCGCCGAGGCTCACCGCGATCAGCAGCACTGCCGCCGTGGCCAAGTGCCGACGGGACTGTTTCTTGATGCGCTGGCGAATCAGCGCCGGGTCCAATGCCGGGTTGTACGGCTGCTGGAGGGCGCCGCTCAACGACGCACGCAGCAACTGTGCATCCTGTTGCCAGGCCTGTACCTGGGCCGCCACTTCGGGGTGGCTGGCCAGCCAGGTTTCAAGCACACGACGGTCACTGTCCAGCAGTTGATGATCGACGTAGGCATGTAAATCGCGTTCGCTGGGGGGCAGGCTGATCATTTGAGTCTCCGCAGGGAAGGGCCGGCCATTTCGCCATCGCTGAGTTGACGCAACGCTTGGCGCGCGCGGGACAGGCGTGACATCACGGTACCGATGGGCACCTTGAGAATCTCGGCCACCTCCTTGTAGCTCAAGCCTTCGACAGACACCCACAGCAGCAGGGCGCGCTGTTCGGTGTTCAGTTGGTCGAAGGCTTGCAGGGTGGATTGGGCCAGCACCGTGCGTTCTACCGAAGGTTGCACGTCATCGCGGCCGGTGAAGAATTCGAGCATGCGCGCATAGCGGCGGTTGCGGCGGTGGGCGTCGAGGAATTGGCGGTAGAGGATTGAAAACAGCCACGCACGCAGGTCGCCCTCGATACGTTTATCGGCCCAGGCGACGATGGCGCGCTCCAGGGTCGATTGCACCAGGTCATCGGCGCTGCTGCTATTGCGCGTCAGGGACACGGCAAAACGCCGCAACCTGGGGATGAGTTCACGTAACTGTTCGTCGAGTTCATGCATGGGATGAGTCTACTCACTTGTGTTGAGGTAGACGTCGGTCTGTGTAGGTTATTCCATGAACTGTGCAAAGAAACTTCCCCAGGTATGAGTGGGAAGCTTCTGCATAGCTTGAGAGTCTGTAATCTCGTGCGGCGTCCTCTATCCACCCTTGTATCTGTCGGTATTCAGCCGGCAGGCCAACAGAGAGAGGGTGCTCATGACGTATTCACCGAGCGTTAAACAGTTTTTTTCCAACGCCTCGCTGGCTCATTTGCCTGCCGCGCAGCGAGTTCTATTTGAGCAATGGGGATGCGGCCCTTCAGCGCTGACCGCCTACGCCAACGTACACCACGCCATCGAAGCACAAGCGAAGTTGGCGCCCCACGCCACAGCGGCGGTGTGCGCGGGCCAACGAATCAGCTATGAACAGCTCAACCGACAAGCCAACCGTTTGGCTGTGCACCTGCTTGCAAAGGGTGTGAAGCCGGGTGACACGGTGGGGTTGTTCGTCGAACGTTCGATCCCCATGCTGGTCGGGCTTCTGGCGGTGTTGAAGGTGGGTGCCGCGTATGTGCCACAGGACGCCAGAATCGTGCCGACCCTGCAGTTGGGTATGGTGCTGGAGTCGTTGTCCAGTCCGGTCATTCTGACTGTGTCGAACTTGCTGGAGCACATTCCGGCAGACGCGGCCTCCCGCTGCTTGTGTCTGGACACGTTCATTGCGCAAACCCCTTGGGTGGCTGAGAACAATGATGGCGTGTCCGCCGAGGTCAATCCCGATGGCCTGTGTTTTGTGCTGTTTACTTCCGGAACCACTGGGCGTCCCAACGGCGTGTGTGTCAGCCACCGCAACGTGTGCAACATTCTGTTGACCCAACCTGGGCAGATGGGAATGGCGCCGGGTCGCACTGTTGGGCAGATTCTCAATATTGGTTTTGATATGGCTGCCTGGGAAATACTCGGTTGCCTGGCGCATGGCGCGACCTTGCTGATTCGCGGCAAAGATATCGCGCAGACAGCCGCCCAGTGCAACGTGTTGATCGCAACGCCATCGATACTGGCCACCCTGGACCCTTTGCAATGTCCCGACCTCAAGTACGTTGCGGTGGCCGGAGAGGCCTGTTCCCAAGCGCTTGCGGACCGTTGGGCCGAACACTGTACGTTCTACAACGGGTGCGGGCCCACCGAAACCACCATCGTTAACACCTTGCACCTGCACGTACCAGGCGCACCATTGACTATCGGCAGGCCAACACCGAACAACACCGTCTATGTGCTCGATTACCAGGGGCGTGCCTGCGCGATAGGCGAGATGGGTGAGATGTGGGCCGGTGGTACGGGGGTAACGGCGGGCTATCTGAACAACAAGGCATTGACGTTGGACCGGTACCGACCGGATCCCTTTCGCGGCGGCGATGCGGTGATGTTTCGTACGCGAGACCTTGGGCGCTGGGTAGCTGACGGCCGACTCGAACATTTAGGTCGTGTGGATGACCAGGTGAAGGTTCGCGGTTTTCGCGTAGAGCTGGACGCGGTGTCGGCCGCTTTGGAGGCCGGTGCGAACTGCATGCGCGCGGTCACGTTGAAGCTGGACAATCGTACGTTGGTGGCCTTTGTCTCCCCAGCCAGCGCTGACATAGAGGCTTGCCGGTTGGCCTGTCAACAGCGCCTGGCCTACTACTGCGTGCCGCAGTTCATCTACGCGGTGGAGGATTTTCCCCTGACCGCCAGGGGCAAGATCGACAAGGCACTGTTGCTGCAAGTGGCCCGAGAGTCGCAGGTGGCGGCGCAAGCGGTTTTGACCCAGGAGCCTGGTCATGATTGATGCGCTGACCCGTACCGTTGTGCCGCCCAAGCCAGCGCTTTGGCGACGCTGGGCTTCACTGCCGATGTTTTCTTATTACAACCGCCTGGCTTCAGGGGTTTTGATTGGCAACGCTGTGTTTGTGCTGTTGGCTCTGGACCTGCAAGCCATTGCGGTGCAGACGCTGTCGGACATGGTGCTGATTAACCTGTCGATCGCCATCCTGATTCGCCAGCAATACCTGATCAATGGCCTGTTTTGGCTGGCGACGCGGATACCGCGTACATGGCCGCTCGGTGTGCGGCGAAGCGCAGCCAAGGTGTACCACTTCGGCGGGCTGCACAGCGGCGCAGCCTTGGCGGCCACGGGATGGTTTGCGGGCTTGGTCGGTGTGCAGGTCACGCAGTATCTGCAGCAACCGGACAGTGTTTCGGCAGGCTCGCTCGGGGTCAGCGTTTTGCTGCTCAGCGTGTTGCTGTTCATGGTGGTTATGGCTCAACCACGTATTCGAAGCCGCTTTCACAACGGGTTTGAACGGGTTCATCGGTTTGCCGGTTGGAGCGCGTTGCTGTTGTTCTGGTGGCAAACGTTATCGACCACATCGAACCTGTTGCACAGCCTTTCGTTCTGGATGCTGGTGCTGCTGACCCTGAGCATCCTGCTGCCCTGGTTGCGGCTGCGCAAGGTTGCCGTTGAACACACGCGGCCTTCCACACATGCCGTGATTACGCGCTTGAGCCACACCTCGCCATTCGCCGGTTCATCCAGCGCAATCAGCCGCAGCCCGCTGTTGGAATGGCACTCCTTTGCCAATATTTGCGCGCCAGGCGAGGCGGGGTTTCGCCTGATCATTTCCCGCGCAGGCGATTGGACCGGGGAGTTTATCGAGGACTTGCCCCGCTATGTATGGGTCAAGGGCATTACCACCGCCGGTGTTGCCAATGTAGAAACCCTGTTCAGGTCTGTGGTGTACATCGCCACAGGCAGCGGGATTGGGCCTGTCATGCCGCATTTGCTCGCAGCGAAGGTACCTATTCAATTGATCTGGTCCACGCGTAGCCCGAGGAAGACCTACGGCGATGAACTGGTGGAGGAGATTCTGCGGGCCCAGCCACATGCAGTGATCTGGGACACCGATGAGCGCGGTAAGCCCGACCTGGTGCAGTTGGCCTATGGCGCGGTGCAAGCCTGCGGTGCCGAGGCGGTGATTTGTATTGCCAACCAGGCGTTGACTCAACGCGTGGTGCAAGAGTTGGAAGCGCGCGGAATACCCGCCCAGGGTGCCATCTGGGATTCCTGAGACAGCCTGAAGTGTGAGCGATATCAATCAAATCGTTGGAGATGCCTATGAATGTTTTAATGGAACGTCATGACCGCGTGGTCCTGATCAAGCTCAACCGCCCTGAAGCCAAGAATGCGCTGAGTTCGGCGATGATGAAGGAGTTGATCGGCCATTTGGCTGCAGTGGACCAAGACCTTGGGGTCGGGTGTGTGGTGATTACGGGAACCCGCGAGTTTTTTGCGGCAGGGGCCGATATCAAAGAAATGAGCGGCAAATCCTATCTGGACATGCTCAATGAAGACTACTTCGCCGGCTGGGAAGGTTTCACCCGTTTACGCACCCCCACGATTGCCGCAGTGACAGGCTATGCGTATGGCGGCGGCTGCGAACTGGCGATGATGTGCGACATGATATTCGCCGCTGATACCGCCACTTTTGCCCAACCAGAAATCAAGCTGGGGGTTATTCCGGGGATGGGGGCGACCCAACGTTTGACAGGGTTGATTGGCAAGGCCAAGACGATGGACCTGGTATTGACCGGGCGGCCAATGACCGCCCAGGAAGCCGAGCAGGCGGGGTTGGTGTCTCGCGTTTACCCGGCCGCGAACTTACTGGATGAAGTACTGGCAGTGGCGGCACAAATTGCCTCCTTTTCTCGAACGGCCACCCGCGCAGCACGACAGGCGGTGGAGCAATCCCTGGAGGTCGGCTTGCACGAAGGTGTGCGTCAGGAGCGTAGGTTGTTTCATGGCCTGTTCGCCACGCCTGATCAGCAAGAGGGCATGCAGGCGTTTCTTCGCAAACGACAGCCAATGTTTAACCAGCGCTAGAACGGAGTGGATCTACCAGCGCGTCTAGTACAAAAAAACTACAGTGAACGGGGAATAAGCCTACGTGAGATTCGTCTCATAACACTTTTCCCCTGCGGCCACTGGCCCTGGAGTTTTTTATGGTTGATCACTCTTTACCGCCGCGTCCGCCTCTTAGTACCGCCAGCCTGCTGGTCAGGCTGGCGTGTATTGGGGGCGTAGTGGCGGTGGTGGTAGGGGCATTTGCCTACGTCAATGGCACGCTCGACCCACAACGTCTGCGGCCAAAGACCTTGGTCAATGCCCTGGAAACCAATAACGGCGTGCATCCGGGCTTTCGCCGTAACCATGCCAAGGGCGTGTGCGTGGCGGGGTATTTCCAGAGCAGTACCGAGGCCCGTGCGTATTCCAGTGCCCAGGTGTTCAGCGAGGCCAAGACCCCGATCATTGGCCGCTTTGCCTTGCCCAGCGGCAACCCCTACGCGCCGGACAGCAGTGTGCCGATTCGCAGCTTTGCCGTGCAATTCAGCCAGGCCAACGGCCAGCAATGGCGTACAGGGATGAACAGCATGCCGGTGTTCCCGGTGGGCACGCCCGAGGCGTTCTACCAGTTGCTCAAGGCCGGCGCGCCAGACCCGGCCACGGGCAAGCCGAACCCCTCGAGCATGCCGGCGTTTTTTGCCGCGCACCCCGAGACCGCGCCGTTCCTGGCCTGGGTCAAGACCGCCAAACCATCGGCCAGTTACGCGACTGAAACCTATAACGGCATCAACGCGTTTTACCTGGTGGCTGCCGATGGTACGCGCCAGGCCGTGCGTTGGGAGGTGGTGCCCCAGAGCCAGGACGCGGCGGGTGATACCGCACCTGCGGGCAGTGACTTCTTGGAGCAGGATTTGGTACGACGCCTGGCTGCCGGGCCGTTGCGTTGGCAGTTGAACATGACCCTGGCCAACCCAGACGACCCATTGGATGACGCGAGCAAGCCCTGGAACGGCGCACACAAGGTGCTCAACGCTGGCACCCTTGTGCTGCAAAGCAGCCAGCCCCAGGCAGACGGCGATTGCCGCGATATCAACTTTGACCCGCTGATTCTGCCCAGTGGTATCCAAGCCTCCAACGACCCCTTGCTGGCCGCACGTTCGGCCGCGTATGCCAGTTCGTACCTGCGCCGGGCCGGTGAAGTCAGCCCGTTGCACAGCCCCCCTCAGGAGTCGAAGCCATGAATGCTCAACCACGGTTTTTTGCGCCCCTGGCGCGCGTGCTGCACTGGCTGATGGCGTTGATGATCATCGCCATGCTGTTTATCGGTGCGGGCTTGGCGGCGTCAGTGTCGGAGCGTCATGAGTGGCTGATCCACCTGCACAAGCCGCTGGGCATTGCGATTCTGGCGCTGGTGATCGTGCGCCTGGCGGTACGTTTTTCGACGCGCCAGCCGCCGTTGCCAGCGGATTTGCCGGTGTGGCAAAGGCTGGCAGCCAAGGCTTCCCATGTGCTGTTGTACGCCTTGATGCTGGTGTTGCCGCTGCTGGGTTGGGCGATGATTTCAGCGGCCGGTGACCCTGTGATGCTCAGCAGTAACCTGCAACTGCCCGCGCTGGTGGGGGCGAATGCGCCGTTGTTTGCGTTGTTGCGCAAGGCTCACGGTTATTTGGCCTATCTGCTGTTTCTCACTGTGCTGGTGCATCTGGCGGCCGCGTTGTTCCACGGTCTGATCCGGCGAGACGGTGTCTTGCAAAGCATGACCGGCAGCAAGGATTGACCGCTTCTGGTGGCGAGCAAGCTCGCTCGCCACCAGCGCTCGTCTCAGGCGCTAGCGCAAACGCCCGACGATATCAGCGACGCTGCTCAACACGTCCTTGCCCAACTGTTTGGAACGATCGCCTGACCAGCCAGTTCGCAGGTTGGGTGCGTCGTCGTTGTCCTTGAAGGGCATTTCCAGGGTCAGTGACAGGCAGTCGTACTTTTGCCCCACCGCGTTGCAGGCCAGGGTCATGTTGGCTTGGCCGGGCAGGTCGCGGGTGTAGCCGTGGGTGGTCTGGAAGTCTCGGGTCAGGTGGCTCAAATGGCTGCGGAAGTGTTTTTCCAGGGCTTCGATGCGCGGCGTGTAGCCGGGGTTGCCTTCGCAGCCGGCGGTGAATACGTAGGGGATTTCTTCATCGCCGTGGATGTCGAGGAACATATCCACGCCGTATTTTTCCATCTGTTGCTGGACGAACAGGACTTCGGGGCTGAGTTCCTGGCTGGCGCTTTGCCAGGCGCGGTTGAGGTCCTGGCCCATGGCGTTGGTGCGCAGGTGGCCATGGAAGGCGCCGTCCGGGTTCATGTTCGGAACCAGATACAGATCAGCGACGGCCAGCAGCTTTTTCAGTTCGTCGTCGCCGTCCTTTTGCAGGCGCTCAATCACGCCCTCCATAAACCATTCGGCCATGTGTTCGCCGGGGTGCTGCTGGGCGATGATCCACACCTTGCGCCGGCCTTCGATCCCTTTGCCACGGCGCAGCAGTTGGATATCGCGGCCTTCAGCGCTCTTGCCGGTGGCCAGCAGGGTGACCCCGGCGTACTTCAGGGCTTGCTCGATCAACCAGTCATGGCGTTCACGGCTGTAGGGTTCGAAGTAGGCAAACCAGACGTACTTTTGCCGGGTCTGGAGGGTGATGTGCAGGATCTCGCCATCAAAGCGCGTCGGTACCCGGAACCAGTTGATATGGTCGTAGGACGCCACGGCGTTGTAACCGCTCCAGGCATTTTTGTAAGACGAGCGCCCGGCGTTGCTCAAGCGAAAGGTGTGGGTGTGCCCCACGTGCATGCCTTCGGCCTTGAAGTGGAACCATTGGTAGTGATCGCTGCGGGTGTCGGGTTTGATTGCCAGCAACAACTGAAAAGCGTCGCTGGCATCCAGGACCTGGATGTTGCCGCTGTCGAAGTCGGTGCTGATCTTGATGGAGGTCAAGGCCACGGTCATAGTCTGGTTGCCTGAATATGAGTGATGTGGCGGCTATCTTACACAGGGGTTCGGTAAAACCTGGATGCAAAAATTGTTGCAGGGGGAGGGGGCGTCATCCGTGACGCTGCGCAAGCTTAGGGTCTATGAGATTGATTCTCAAGCGCTAATTCGCAGAGATAGAGGCTAGAGCACTCACGCGACTTTCTTTGAGCGATAGTCTTTTGCTACCATGCGCGCCATCAAGCAACACACAGTCTTCATTAGCCTGAAGCCACGCCAGGGAAACTGGCAAAAAAAAGACCCGGCCAAAGAGCCGGGTCAAAAACCGTGATTAGCCTGATGAGGAGATATTCCAAGAGTCCGACCTAAGGTCTCTTGGTCTATCGACTGATCTCGCGATCAGCTGAGCCCAATAATAATCATTATCATTTGCAAGTCAAATGTTTTTATCCCTGGGATAGAAATATTTTTCTTTCGTGCCTGCTACGCGTTTGCCGCCGCCCCTGGCGCCTGCAACGACCGCTCCACCATCGCCTTCGCCATATCGATCAAATACACCACCGAAAACGCCAGGTCACGCTGGTTGCCCTGATGGCTGCACGCCGATTCGTAGGCGGTAGCCGCTGCACTGCGCAACAGGTCCGAGGCGTGTATCAGGGCTTCCTCCTGGCTCACTTCGGGTTTGATCGCGAACATGGCCCCGTCCGAGGCCGGCGTCGACCGATTTTCTTTCAAGTAATAGTCCAATGCGCGCTGTGCAGCGCTACTGGTGCACATGTCGTTTACTTCAGTCAGTTCGGATGTTTCGGGCGTTGGGTGCGTGCGGGTCGTCATAAGCGGCAGTACTCCGGTGGGTGTCGAAATCCTTGGGCTTGATGATAGTACGTATCGTATTCCTGTCGTTTTATGGATTACTACAAACTGTTTATTGCCCGAAAAAATGGGCACCGTATTGTGATGCGCCATGGATAACTGGATAGCGTTGGTCAAAGCCAACATGAAAGACCGCAAGGTCACACAGGATGAACTGGCGCAGCGCCTGGGCATGTCCCAGGGCGGCATCGGCCATTGGCTCAATAAACGCCGTGTGCCGAGCCTGGCGGACATGAACCGCGTACTGGCCGAACTGGGGTTGGGGTATTTGGAGGTGGCGCTGGAGATTCGTGAACGGGCCACGCAAGCGCCTGAACTGCAAGCGCTCTACAACCCGTATTTCCGCTACCCGGTCAGCGACTGGAAGCAGGCCTGCGAGCTGCGTGAAGAGCGGGCACCTTATAGAACCGAGCGCTACGAATTGACCGATTACCACGCGCGAGGCGAGGCATTCTGGTTGCCGGTGACGGGAGACGCCATGACCGCGCCCACGGGCATGAGCATTGCGGCTGGCATGATGATCCTGGTTGACCCGGCCATACCGCCCGAGCCCGGCAAACTGGTGGTGGCCCAATGGGCCGGGAACCCCCAGGCCACCTTTCGCCAATTGCAGGAAGAGAGCGGCCAGCACTACCTGGTGCCGCTCAATCCCACTTACCCCAAGGTGTTGCTTACCGAGGGCTGCCGCCTCCTGGGTGTGGTGGTGCAAGCCACGGCGAAGTTCTAGTCGGCCGTTTCAAGCTCCACCAACGCGCTGCCTTCGGCCACCATTTCACCTTCCTGGCAGAACAGCGCCTTGACCACCCCGGCGTGGGGCGCACGGATGCTGTGTTCCATCTTCATGGCTTCGAGCACCACCAGCTGAGTACCAGCCTCAACGGTTTGACCCACTTCTACGAGCACCCGCACGATGCTGCCGTTCATGGGGGCAGTGAGGCCGCCCTGATGAGATTGATTAGCCTCGACCGCCGCAATCGGGTCGAACAGGCTGACGGCATGCATCTCACCGTCCCAACGCAGGTACAGGCTGCCTTCATTGCGCACCGCCAGATGGGCGCGGCGCACGCCCTGGTGTTCAGTCAGCAACTGTTCGCCGCATAACTGCGCTGAGTGGCCGGCCAGTGTCACCAGCCGATCCTGTCCATTGCAGCTCAGGTGCAGCGACACCTCGGCAGGCAAGCCCGCACGAAAGCCCTGATTGTTTGCCCAAGGCCCATCACCCACCGGCAAGCTCTGCATAAACGCCGCGCCCGCCGCCTGCCAGAACTCATCGCTCAAGGCCCCTGGCGTCGGCAACAGCTCATCCTGATAGCGCGGGATAAACCCGGTGTCCAACTCGGCCGCGGCAAACGCAGGGTGCCCGATGATGCGCCGCAAAAAGCCCAGGTTGGTCTTGAGCCCGCCGACCGCAAACTCATCCAGCATGCTCAATAAGCGCAGGCGCGCCTGTTCGCGGTCTTCACCCCAGGCAATCAATTTGCCGAGCATCGGGTCGTAGAAGGGCGACACGCTGTCGCCTTGCTCGACGCCGCTGTCCACGCGGCGCCCAGCACCAGGGCAGCACTCGCGGTACAGCGCCAGGTGCCCGGTGGCCGGCAGAAAGTCATTGGCCGGGTCTTCGGCATACAGCCGCACTTCAATCGCATGACCGTTCAACGCGACCTGCTCTTGCGTGATCGGCAGCGCCTCGCCCTGGGCCACCCGGATCTGCCAGGCCACCAGGTCGAGGCCGGTAATTGCTTCGGTCACCGGGTGCTCGACTTGCAGCCGCGTGTTCATCTCCATGAAGAAAAACTCGCCACGGGCATCCAGCAAAAACTCCACGGTACCTGCGCCGACATACCCGATGGCCTGGGCGGCGCGCACGGCTGCTTCGCCCATGGCCTTGCGCTGCTCCACACTCAAGCCGGGCGCCGGGGCTTCTTCCACGACCTTTTGATGGCGCCGCTGGATCGAGCAGTCGCGTTCATTGAGGTACAGGCAATGGCCATGCTGGTCGGCAAACACCTGGATCTCCACATGCCGCGGCTTGAGCAGGTATTTCTCCACCAGCATCTGCCCGTTGCCGAACGATGACAACGCCTCACGCTGGGCGGAAGCCAGGGCTTCGGCCAATTGGCTGACATCCTCGACCACCTTCATGCCCTTGCCACCGCCGCCCGCCGTGGCCTTGAGCAGCACCGGGTAGCCGATACGTTCACAGGCGGCGCGGAAGGTCTCCAGGTCTTGGGCCTCGCCGTGATAACCCGGCACAAGGGGTACGCCAGCCGTTTCCATCAGCGCCTTGGCCGCGGATTTGCTGCCCATGGCGTCGATGGCCGAGGCGGGCGGGCCGAGGAAGATCAGGCCTGCCGCCTCGATGGCCCGGGCAAAGCCGGCGTTTTCTGAAAGGAAGCCGTAGCCAGGGTGAATCGCCTGGGCGCCGCTGGCGTGTGCGGCGGCAATCAGTTTGTCGATTTGCAGGTAACTGTCGGTGGCTTTGCTGCCGCCCAGGTCGACGCGGATATCGGCTTCACGGCTATGGCGGGCATCGCGGTCGATGGCGCTGTGCACAGCCACGGTGGTCAACCCCATGGCCTTGGCGGTGCGCATGACCCGGCAGGCGATCTCGCCACGGTTGGCCACCAGAATGGTGGTGAGTGTGCTCATGAACGCGGCTCCTGGTCTTGCCAACTTGGCGCACGCTTTTGCAGAAACGCGCGCAAACCTTCCTGGCCCTCGGCGCTCACCCGAATGCGCGCAATGGCGTTTTCGCAATAGCGGCGCAGCGCGGGGGTGAGGGCACCGTTGCCCACTTCACGCAATAAATCCTTACTGGCACGCATGGCCGCCGGGCTGTTTTGCAGCAGGTTGGCGACCCACTGGTCCACCTGTTGATCCAGGCTCTCGGCGGGATAACTTTCCGCCAGCAAGCCGATCTCCCGTGCGCGCTGGCCGCCGAACCGCTCGGCCGTCAGTGCATAGCGACGGGCAGCGCGTTCGCCGATGGCCTGCACCACGAACGGGCTGATCACCGCCGGTGCCAGGCCGATACGCACTTCCGACAGGCAGAACTGCGCATCGTCGGCGCCAATGGCCATGTCACAGCAACTGATCAGGCCCAGCGCGCCACCGTAGGCCGCGCCTTGCACCACCGCCAGCGTGGGGATTTTCAGCTTGGACAGGTTGTACATCAACTCCGCCAGTTCGCGGGCGTCGTCCAGGTTGGTGTGGTAGTCCAGCTCGGCCGACTGCTGCATCCAGGCCAAGTCGGCGCCGGCGCTGAAGTGCTTGCCACGCCCGCGCAGCACCAGGAAACGCAGGGACGGGTCGCCTTGTACGCGGTCAAGGGCCAGGATCAGCTCGCGGATCATCTGGGCGTTGAACGCGTTGTTCTTGGCTTCACGGCTGAGCCACAGCGTGGCAAAGCCACGGCGGTCGGTGATCAGTTCGAGGGTGTTGAAGTCGCTCATGCAAGGAGCTCCATGATAATGAGAGGCCTCCTGTAGGAGCGAGCTTGCTCGCGAAGATCGTCAACGATAACGCGGGGCTTCAGAATGACCGCGTTGCCCTGAGGTTCTTCGCGAGCAAGCTCGCTCCTACAGGTTACATACGGAACACGCCGAAGCGGCTCGGCTCGATGGGGGCGTTCAGTGCGGCAGACAAGGCCAGGGCCAGCACGTCGCGGGTCTGCAGCGGGTCGATCACGCCGTCATCCCACAAGCGCGCACTGGAGTAGTACGGGTGGCCTTGGGTTTCATACTGGTCGAGGATCGGCTGCTTGATCGCGGCTTCCTCCTCGGCACTGAAACCGTTGCCGGCGCGCTCAGCCTGTTCGCGCTTGACCTGCACCAGTACCCCGGCGGCCTGTTCGGCCCCCATCACGCCAATGCGTGCGTTGGGCCACATCCACAAAAAGCGCGGGTCGTAGGCGCGGCCACACATCCCATAGTTACCCGCGCCAAAGCTGCCGCCGATGATCACGGTGAATTTCGGCACCTTGGCGCACGCCACGGCGGTCACCAGCTTGGCGCCATGCTTGGCAATGCCGCCGGCTTCGTACTTCTGGCCGACCATGAAACCGGTGATGTTTTGCAGGAACAGCAGGGGAATCCCGCGTTGGCAGGCCAGTTCGATAAAGTGCGCGCCTTTTTGCGCGGCTTCGGCGAAGAGGATGCCGTTGTTGGCCAGGATCGCAATCGGGTAGCCATGCAAATGCGCAAAGCCACACACCAAGGTGGTACCGAACAAGGCCTTGAATTCATCGAACACCGAGCCGTCCACCAGCCGTGCGATGACTTCGCGCACATCAAAGGGCTGTTTGGCATCCGCCGGGATCACACCGTATAGCTCTTCGCTGCTGTACAACGGCGCCACCGGCGGGCGTTGCAGCAGCTCACCTTGCTTGCGCCAATTGAGGTTGGCCACGCTGCGCCGCGCCAGGGCCAGGGCGTGTTCATCGCTGTCGGCATAGTGGTCGGCCACGCCGGAGACCTTGCAATGCACATCGGCACCGCCCAGGTCTTCGGCGCTCACCACTTCACCGGTGGCGGCCTTCACCAGCGGCGGACCGGCGAGGAAGATGGTGGCTTGCTGGCGCACCATGATCGCTTCGTCGGCCATGGCCGGCACGTAGGCGCCGCCGGCGGTGCACGAACCCATCACCACGGCGATTTGTGGAATGCCCTGGGCGCTCATGTTGGCCTGGTTGAAGAAGATCCGCCCGAAGTGCTCGCGGTCAGGGAACACCTCGTCCTGGCGCGGCAGGTTGGCGCCGCCGGAGTCCACCAGGTAGATACACGGCAGACGGTTCTGCTCGGCGATGGTCTGGGCGCGCAGGTGTTTTTTAACGGTCAGCGGGTAATAGGAGCCGCCTTTGACCGTGGCATCGTTGGCCACGATCATGCATTCGACGCCTTCCACCCGGCCGATGCCGGCAATCACTCCGGCCGCCGGGACGTCTTCGCCATACACCTGGTGGGCGGCCAGTTGGCTCAGCTCCAGAAACGGCGAGCCCGGGTCGAGCAGACGGTTGATGCGCTCGCGGGGCAACAGCTTGCCGCGCGAGGTGTGGCGCTCCTGGGCCTTGGCGCCGCCACCTTGGTGGACGTGGGCGAGCAGGCTGTGCAGGGCGTCGACCTGTTCAAGCATCGCCGCGCGGTTCGCGGCGAACTCCGCCGAGCGCGGGTTGAGCTGGGTGTGCAGGGTGGCCATGGGCGCGCTCCTTCAGCGGGTTTCGTTGAACAGTTCGCGACCGATCAACATCCGCCGAATCTCACTGGTGCCCGCACCAATTTCGTAGAGCTTGGCGTCACGCAGCAGGCGCCCGGCGGGGAATTCGTTGATATAGCCATTGCCGCCCAGAATCTGGATCGCATCCAGGGCCATTTGCGTGGCGCGCTCGGCGCTGTAAAGGATCACGCCCGCAGCGTCCTTGCGCGTGGTCTCGCCACGCTCGCACGCCTGTGCCACCGCGTAGAGGTAGGCACGGCTGGCGTTGAGTTGGGTGTACATGTCGGCGACCTTGCCCTGGATCAGCTGGAACTCGCCGATGCTTTGGCCGAACTGCTTGCGGTCGTGGATGTAGGGCACGATCAAGTCCATGCATGCCTGCATGATCCCGGTAGGGCCACCGGAGAGCACCACGCGTTCGTAATCCAGGCCGCTCATCAACACTTTCACGCCGCCATTGAGCACGCCGAGGATGTTTTCTTCGGGTACCTCGACATCGTCGAAAAACAGCTCGCAGGTGTTGGAGCCGCGCATGCCCAGCTTGTCGAATTTGTTGCTGCGGCTGAAGCCTTTCCAGTCGCGTTCGACGATGAAGGCGGTGATGCCGTGGGGGCCTTTTTCCAGGTCGGTCTTGGCGTAGATCACGTAGGTATTGGCGTCCGGGCCGTTGGTGATCCAGGTCTTGCTGCCATTGAGCACGTAATGGTCGCCGCGCTTGTCGGCGCGCAGTTTCATCGAGACCACGTCGGAGCCGGCATTCGGCTCGCTCATGGCCAGGGCGCCGATGTGCTCGCCGCTGATCAGCTTGGGCAGGTACTTGAGTTTTTGTGCGTGGTTGCCGTTGCGGTTGATCTGGTTGACGCACAGGTTGGAGTGCGCCCCGTACGACAACGCCACCGAAGCCGAGCCACGGCTGATTTCTTCCATGCTCACCACATGGGCCAGGTAACCCAGGCCGGCACCGCCGTACTCCTCGGGCACGGTGATGCCCAGCAGGCCCATGTCGCCGAACTTGCGCCACAGGTCGGCGGGGAACAGGTTGTCGATGTCGATCTGGGCCGCGCGCGGTGCGATCTCCTTGGCCACGAAGGACTGCACCTGGTCGCGCAGCATGTCGATGGTCTCGCCGAGGGCGAAGTTCAGGGACGGGTAACTCATGGACAGGCACCTTAATGTGAGCTTTGTTGTTGTGTGGGCGGGGCGCGGGAGGAGGGCGCTCACCTTTACGTTAACGTAAGCTTGCGTTATGACGCTGTCAATCGTAGTTTACGTATACGTCAACCTACAAAAAAGATAACAGGGGTCGTTATGGATCAACCGCACCCGAGCTACAGCCGTGGCTCCCAGGATAAAACCTTGCTGGCCATGACCATTGGCCAGGCATTCGATCACACCGTCGCGCAGCATCCACAGGGCGAAGCCTTGGTGGTGCGCCACCAGCAGCGGCGCTACACCTGGCGGCAACTGGCCGAGACGGTTGAGCTACACGCCCGCGCGTTCCTCGCCCTGGGCATGCAAACCGGCGACCGCCTGGGTATCTGGGCGCCTAACTGTGCCGAGTGGTTGATCTGCCAGGTGGCGAGCGCCAAGCTCGGGGTGATCCTGGTCAATATCAACCCGGCGTATCGCAGCAGCGAGTTGGATTACGTGCTCAAGCAGTCCGGCTGCCAATGGCTGGTATGCGCCGGTTCGTTCAAGACCTCCGATTACCACGCCATGCTCCAGGCGCTGAAGCCAGAGCTGCGCGGCCTCATCAGCTTCGACCCCAGCCCGCCGCCGGGATTTATGCCCTGGTCGCAGTTGGCGGCCCTTGGTGCAGGCGTGTCGCCCGAGCAACTGCACAGCCGCCAGGCCAGCCTGCATTTCGATCAACCTGTGAATATCCAGTACACCTCCGGCACCACCGGTTTCCCCAAGGGCGCCACCCTCAGTCACCACAACATCCTCAATAACGGTTACATGGTCGGTGAAAGCCTGGGCCTGACCGCAGGGGACCGCCTGGTGATCCCGGTGCCGCTGTATCACTGCTTCGGCATGGTCATGGGCAACCTCGGTTGCATCACCCATGGCACTACCATGATCTACCCCAATGACGGTTTCGATCCGCTGCTGACGCTGAGCGCCGTCGCCGAAGAAAAAGCCACCGGCTTATACGGCGTGCCGACCATGTTCATCGCGCTGCTCGATCACCCTCGCCGGGCCGAGTTCGACCTGTCCAGCCTGCGCACCGGCATCATGGCTGGGGCGACGTGCCCGATCGAGGTGATGCGTCGGGTCATTCATGAGCTGCACATGGGTGAAGTGCAGATCGCCTACGGCATGACCGAAACCAGCCCGGTGTCGCTGCAGACCGGCGCGGATGACGATATAGAACGGCGTGTCACCACCGTGGGCCGCACCCAACCGCAACTGGAAACCAAGATTGTCGACGAGGTTGGTAACACCGTGGCGCGCGGCATGATCGGTGAGCTGTGCACCCGGGGTTACAGTGTGATGCTCGGTTACTGGAACAACCCTGAGGGCACCCGTGAAGCCATCGACGACGCCGGCTGGATGCATACTGGTGATCTGGCGACCATGGATGATCAGGGTTATGTGTGCATTGCCGGGCGTAACAAAGACATGATCATTCGCGGGGGCGAGAACGTTTACCCGCGTGAGCTGGAGGAGTTTTTCTTTACTCATCCGGCGGTGGCGGACGTGCAGATCATCGGTGTTCCAGATGAGCGTTACGGCGAAGAGATCGTTGCCTGGATCAAGTTCCATCCCGGGCAGGTGGCCAACGAGCTGGAGCTATTGAGCTGGTGCAAGGACCGTATCGCCCATTTCAAGACGCCCAGGCATTTCAAATTCGTGGATGAGTTTCCGATGACGGTAACGGGCAAGATCCAGAAATTTCGCATGCGGGAGATCAGCATAAAGGAATTGGCGTCTACTCGCGGCTGAGGGAGGGTTTAATCGCGGTGTGGGGTATGTGGATACCGCTGTTTGATGGAGCAATGATCGGATATTGATTGTTTGTTCTGTCAAATGGAATTCGGTAAATGAGCGATCTTGATCAACGCGATAGCAGTCAGTCGGGGGCGGCGCAGAGTGTGCACGCGAATGTCATACTGGATCGGGTGCCATCGTGGTATGACGGCGCTACTGCCAAGCACAAAAAGGCGTTCGCTGAAACACAGTTAGTCGTGCCGCAGTGGTATACAAATTTATCGCCGCAGAGAAAGTTGGTCGTGACGACGGCCTATACGCGTAGTTTTAGAGCACTGAACAAGCTGGATGCGAAGTTCAGTAAAATGCAAGGTGCTGTGACGTTCTGCGAGCCTCTTCTAGTGGCGGCAATGAAAGAGGAGTTTGGTGAGGATTATGATGTCAGGCGGCTGTTTTTTGCGCGCAAGGTATTTGTGCCTGCCGATCGCTCAAAAGTTTTTGGTCTGGAGGCCACTGGATATTGCCGCTATGAAGGCGTCAGTTTAATCGAGGCCGCGTTAAATAACTTCGCGACCGAAGAGACGCTTGAAGTGGCTGACAAGGATGCCAGTATCATCACACGGTATGATTTTCACGAGCGGACTCTTGCATTTAATGAGGCCGAGGTCGTCGCTCGTAAAACGTCGATAAAACCCTCCTTGTTTGCAAGTCTGTGCAGAACATTGGATTTAGGCGCGCAATACTTGAGGCATGTTGAGTCGTTTGTCAGCCCCGCCGATACACCCAACTTAGCTGCGGGTACCTCGGCAAGAGCCCTTCGTCACCTGATGATTGGCGCGACCATCCAGCAGTTGACGTTCGCCGCTGAAGTGGCGCTTGAGCGCCGGCACATCAAGAAAGAGGCCTACCAACTGATACAACAGTTGGTGTGGCATCAGAAGGAATTGCTGTGGCTGGGAAAAACAGTCAGTTGTTCATGTTTGAACGTGTTGGGGCAGCCGTTGGCGAAAATTATTGTTATCGGTCATTTGAATATTTACCCCGTGCACGGTCAGTTTGTGTACAAGCGCGAGCCCTGTTTAGTATTCATTCCGGGAGATCCTGTTTGCATGCTAAAGGAGTACGACGGCTTAAATGACTTCAAAGTCGATTTGGTGGAGCGATTATGCCAAGCGGATTACCGGCTCTTTTTCAGTCAGTTCGTTCCGCACGCGAGCCAGTCACAATTTTTTACCAAACTCAAGCGGCACCTTGACCCGACTGAACAATTTTCTGAACTTGAAAATTTTGATGCCAAAAAAAAAGACATAAAAACATTCACCACTGGCTACGGGCTGCGTCTTTCGTTGTTGTGGCAAGACTATGCTCGGCAAAACGTCGATCTCATGCTCGATAACGCCCAGGCGATCGCCGTTTCCACCGATGCGGCAGAGGTACGTGCGCGTAACGCGTGGCTGCTTAAGTTAGGCAGCACAGCTTTGAATGTCTTGAACGTGGCAGTCCTGGTCTTTCCTGAACTGGCGCCCGTCATGTTGCTGGTTGGCGCGGTGCAAATGCTGCATGAGGTCGGCTCAGGTATAGAGGCGTGGGAAGAGGGGGATAAAAAAGCCGCATGGGCCCACGTTTCAGCCATCGTCTTCAATGCGGCAACCACGTATGTGGGCGCCAAGTTGTTACCGCTTGTCAAGACAGCATTTGTCGAGAGCCTGGCCCACGTGCGTTGCCCTGACGGCAATATCCGTCTGTATTCTCCTGACCTCAAACCCTACCAGCGACAGGTCACACTGCCCGATGGGTTCTCGGCCAATGAGCATGACTTATATGAACATGAAGCCGGCTTATACCTGCGGGAAAACCATACGTATTACCGGGTGGAGAGGGTAGGGACCAGCAATGACTATAAAATCCTGCACCCTGACAACGCGGCAGCTTACACCCCAAAGGTAAGCCGTACGAGCGCTGGCGCTTGGGCCCATGAGCATGAAAACCCGCTGACATTGACCGACTCGCAGTTGATGCAGCGGCTTGGCCCGACAGCAGAGCGTTTTGCAAATGAACCACTCAAGCTTGAACGCATTGTGCAAATGTCTGAAACCAATATGGACGCTCTGCGCAAAATGCATGCAGATCAGTCACCACTGCCTGCCCTCCTGGCCGATACCTTGAAGCGATTGGAAATGGACAGTGCAGTGGCGCAGGAACCCAACACGGTCAGCGCCTCACAGAGGGCGGCGCATCTGTCTGAGCTTTTCGCTCAACGCTATGCCGCTGCCCAGAGCGCCGGCAGCGAGGCCGCAAGGTTGATCAAGCGTGTGTTTCCCTCGCTTCCCCAGGCCGTTATTGAAGAACTGTTGAACGCTGCCAACTCCGCAGAAATGAAGAGTCTCACCGAACACAATCGCGTGCCGTTGCGCCTGGCGGAAGAGGCTCGCCATTATCAACAGCACGTGCGTTTGGCGCGGGCTTACGAAGGGCTGTACCGCAAGACCCTGGGTAATGACGATACACAACGCATGGTGCTGCACAGCCTGAGTAAGCTGCCTGGTTGGCCCAGCGACCTGCGCATCGATATCGTCGAGCGGCTGCCCGTAGGGGAGCGTCTGCTGGATTCATTGGGACCTGCGCATGCGGCCGTCAAGCGTCGCTTTATCAAGTTTGGCTCCCAAAATCTTTATGAAGTCCAAGACGATAAGTTTGCGATATTGAGTTCGCAGGCGGATATCTATGGCGCTGTCCAGTCAGCGGTTTCGCCCGAAGATTGGAGGGCGATGAAATTGACCGCTCATGATCGTGGCGCGAGCCTGAAACAGGCGCTGGAGCACATGTCGCTGATGCCGCGCGATGAACTGCGCAGGCTGTTAGGGATGCAGCCTGTCAAACCACGCTACAAACCGCCAATGCGTCTTGCCGATGGGCGCATGGGTTACCCGTTGAGTCCGGTAGTTGGCGCGGGGCGTCGGCCTTATGCGTGTGAAAGGGCTGCGATAGATCTTTATCCGTCGCAGTCCATTGAGGAGGTGGAGCAAATGTTGGGGTTGCAAGGCGTCGGCGATATTGCGTTCCTGGCAAAAATGGAAGCACTCAATCGCGAGTTTACGCAACTCAAGACCGACCTGGACGCTTGGCGCGACGCAGGAGAGCAGCAACAACGCAGGGCCCGAGGCCGGGTCGCCAATACACTCAAAGACGCATGGCAGCGTAGGTCATCGCAACAAGTCCAGACTCCCGAGCAGGAGGGAATGAAATACATCTTGTGCTTGGCCGATGAGCAAGTCGGTGAGTTACCCCCGATTACGGCGAACATGGATCATGTGGACTGTCTTGATTTATCGAGAATGTATCTTTCGGATGCATCCTTGCCCTTTTTGAATGGGTTTGGCGGTTTGCGCTGGTTGGATATCAGCTACAGCCACTTCACGCGTTTGCCGGAGTTCGCCAATGGTGGCGCGGGTCTGACCACGCTCAATTTGAGCGGCAATGACATACGGCTGACGGCGCAAAGCCAGGCACGCCTCCAGGGCATGCGGAGTTTGACCACACTGAATCTCTCCCACAACCGTCATTTGGGATGGGCCGCCGACCTGAGCAACATGCATGATTTGAACCGGCTCAATCTGGCGAATACCGGAACGACAACGTTCCCCAGAGGCGTCGAACATCTGAATAACTTGGCCTGGATCGATCTGCATACAAACGCGATGACTGAATTGCCTCAGTACGCCCTCGATCATCCAGGTCGGATCAGTGTGCATGATAATCCTATATCGCAAGAGCGCTTTACCGATGACCACGTCACCCTCGTCGAGGGGCGCAGGTTATGGCTGCACGATTCTCCCGCAGACATGCAAACCAGTCGCGGCGATATGTGGGACCAGCTCAGCTCCAGTCCTCAGGCAGAGGCGTTTTTCGCCGTGGTGGCGGACACGACACGTTGTGCAGAGTACATATCCGGGGCCACTCGACCGCAGTTGGCCGAGCGCGTCTGGGACATGATTAAAGCGGTCTATGAGAATCAAAAGACTCGTGACGTATTGTTTAAGTCCGCTGATGGCCGCGCTACCTGTGGTGACGGAAGCGTACTTGAGTTCATGAAGCTGGAAACTGATCTGTTAGTGGAACAATCGCGTGAGAGGGTTGGGGAGCATGAGGTAGAAGCGACCTTTATCAGCACTGGCGAGCGGCTTTTTCGCCTGAGGTTGGTGGATGTCATCGCTCAGCTTGATGTCGAGGCGCGAGGGCCCGACTTTACGGAGGAGACCGAAGTTGTTCTTGCGTATCGCACCGGCTTGGCACAGCGGCTGAATTTGCCGATCAAAACCTTCGAAATGCTCTATCGCCAAACCGCGGGTGTGAGCTCAGAGACGCTTGATGCTGCTTATCTGAAAGTGCTTGAGGACGAAAAAAACATGAGCGAAAAGAGTCGTTTTTTTGTAGACATGGCATTTTGGAGGAAGCAGCTTCGCACCCAATACACCCAGGAACTCAACGCCCTGACGGCCACCGATTTTGAGTTGATAACTGAAACGCGAGAAGCGTTGGAAGAGGTGACTGAACTGCAAAAAAGCCAGGGTCGCCCTGTAGATCAAGATGCAAAGCGGGTGTGGCAGCGGGACTACGACGAAGCGATTGACAGCGTTGCTAAGCTGCTGGGTAAGAACCGGGATGAGATTCTGACCGACGGTTCCATGACCGATGCTTTTTATAATCAGCAAATGAGACAACTGGGGGCGCAGCGACAAGCCAAAGAGACAGCGGCGATGCTGGCCCTGACGGTCACAGTGCTTAACAATTTCTCAGCGAAGAAGGTGGCATCCGCGTAAGTCAAAAAGTGCGAGCAGCACAAAGGGGACCCGAAGGTCCCCTTTAATTTGTCGTTGCGTGCTCTTTTCTTATTATTGAGGGGCGGCCTGTTGTTGTTTTTGGTAGCCGTGGCCCGTACCGCTTTTTTTGGCGACCCCCATCCGGGGTCAAGAGCAAACGTATTTTTTTGAACGCTGACCTGCTTCTTCGTAAACGATCCAACCAGTGGGTAGCTACCTTAAGTAGTTTTATTTTTCTCTATCCGGTTGCGGGTTGCGGCATGCCGTACCCTGGGAAGCATATCTTCTCCAAAAAAATCTGTTAGCTGCGTCTCTGCCGTGTTGTTTTTGTTATGTCAGAGTCGTTTCGTCTTATTTTTATTAGGTTTGGCGCTTTTTATTTTTGTTATGCCATAGAGATAGCAGAAGGCGTGCCAACTTTTTAAAAGCCTTTTAAATCAATGGTTTGGTTTTTTGGTCGGCATTTTCGTTCAGTCGGTGCGGCCGATTTTGTTCCCGCGTTACCCGTTATGCCGGGGGGCGGTAACACATTGTCACAGCTGTGCTACTCACCCGGCGTTACGCACCTTAGCCACGCGGGACCCGGTTGGCCGTCCCAGCACCTGGCTGATCTGCTGGCCGGCGCCAATCAAGCGTTCCAGGTCGATACCCGTGTTGATACCCAGGCCGTTGAGCAGGTAAAGCACGTCCTCGGTGGCGACGTTACCGCTGGCGCCTTTGGCGTAAGGGCAGCCGCCCAGGCCGGCGATAGAGCTGTCGAACACCGTGATGCCCTCCAGCAGGCTGGCATAGATGTTGGCGATGGCCTGGCCGTAGGTGTCGTGGAAATGCCCGGCCAGCTTGTCCCGTGGCACATGCGCGCCGACCACTTCGAACAGGCGCCGGGTAGCGCCCGCCGTGCCGGTACCGATGGTGTCGCCCAGGGACACTTCATAGCAGCCCATGGCATACAACTCGCGGGCGACCGCCGCTACTTGCTCCGGGGCGATCTCGCCTTCATAGGGGCAACCCAGCACACAGGACACGTAACCGCGTACGCTCACGCCGTGCTGCTTGGCCGAGGCCATGATCGGTGCGAAGCGCTCCAGGCTTTCGCTGATGGAGCAATTGATATTGCGCTGGGAAAACGCCTCGGAGGCCGCCGCAAACACCGCAACTTCCTTGACCCCGGCCGCCAGCGCATCCTCGAAGCCGCGCAGGTTCGGCGCCAGTGCGCCATAGGTCACACCGGGCTTGCGCTGGATCTGTGCAAAGACCTCGGCGGAGCCGGCCATTTGCGGCACCCACTTGGGTGAGACAAAACTGCCGACTTCGATGTAGCTCAAACCGGCGGCGCTCAAGGCGTCTACCAGTTGGACCTTATCCGCCACGCTGATGGGCTGGGCTTCGTTCTGCAAACCGTCGCGCGGGCCGACTTCAACCAGGCGTACGTGGGAGGGGAGAGACATGGCAGTTACCTTCTGATCAATGGCCGGCTTGGCTGATGGTCTGCGCCAGGGCCTGGGTGCAACGCTCTTCAGCGGTGTCCAGTTCCAGCTTCATCTGTTCGATATCCAGCAGTTGCTGTTCCAACTGTTCACGGCGTTCGGCGATCTTGGCCAGCATGCTGTTGAGTTGGATCTGGTTACCACCGGTGGGGTCGTAGAGTTCGATCAACTCGCGGCATTCGGCCAGGGAGAAGCCGATGCGCTTGCCACGCAGGATCAGCTTGAGGCTGACCTTGTCGCGCCCCGAGTAAATGCGCTCCTGGCCCCGACGCTCCGGGGCCAGCAGGCCTTGTTCTTCATAGAACCGAATGGCGCGGGTAGTGATGTCGAGCTCGCGGGCGAGGTCGGAGATGCTGTAGGTGGTGCTCATGGCAATGCTCAAGAAAGTCTTGGCGCTAAGCTAATTGTAGGTTGACGTAAACGTCAAGGGCCGCTGCGCAGCCATCGGCAGCAAGCCTTCTCCCACAGACATAGGTATCTACACAACTTTTGGGCTGTAGCAGCACACGGTAACCACGATGCGAAGCGAGCCGCTCTTGATCTTGATCTGCTTTTGATCTCAGGCGCCCCGTAAAACCACGCTGGCCGTAATTCGACAGGGATTTGGGGGGTAAACCGGCAGGGATGCCGGTTTAGCCGCCCCGCGCCATGGATGGCGCGTGGCGGCGGCCCCCCAAATCACTGGCGGATTACGGGCACACCGAGCCTAGGCGAGGTGCCGAGTGGTGGGGCAAGAGCGTTTTGCTTACTTTTGCGCTGTTCAAAAGTGAGCCGCCGTCAGGGCGGAACCCTAGGTGGCCGTTACCGCAGCAATGGATATGTACACGGTCCAACGGTGTTGACTGTCAGGCCGTCTTCGCAGGCAAGCCAGCTCCCACATTTGGACTGCGGCGCGTCAGGTAGATAGGCGTCGGCTGGCAGGCCGTCATCGCAGGCAAGCCAGCTCCCACATTTGGATCACGGTGCGTCAGTTAGATCAGCGTCGGCTATCAGGCCGTCACGGGAGCAAGCTCCCTCGCCACAGGTTCGGCGTCACACCGAAGTTGTGTAGATACCTATGCGCTCACAGGGGTAGCCCTTCAACTTCAAGCCTGTTGTTTATCCAACTTCTTTTCCTGGGCCGTCACCTGCTGGCACAACTCGATCATCTGTTCACGCATCCAGCGGTTCGCCGGGTCCTGGTCGGTGCTTTCGTGCCAGTACAAATGGGTTTCCACCGGCGGTACATTGTTGACCGGCAGATGGAACCAGTGCAGTTCATGGCGGCGGGCGAAACGCTCGGGCACGGTCATCACCATGTCAGTCTGTTGCAGCACCTGGGAGGCCATCAGGTAATGCTGGGAACGCAGGGCGATCTTGCGCTGGATGCCCATCTTGCCCAGGGCCAGGTCCACATAACCCAAACCGTTGCGACGGCTGGAGATATGAATGTGGGTCAGTGACAGGTAATCATCCAGCGTGAATTTGTCCTTGCCCGCCATCGGGTGGCCCTTGCGCATGGCACACACGTAGCGGTCTTCCATCAGCTTGACGTGGCGCACCTGCGGGTCGGTGTTGAGCGGCGCATCCACGGCAAAATCCAGGCGCCCGGCCGCGAGTTCCTTGGTGGTTTCGCGGCGTTTGGACAGGAAGCTCTCGATCACCACCGTCGGCGCCAGCCGACGCAGGCGCTGGAACAGCAGCGGCAGGATCACGGCTTCGGTCAGGTCGGTCATGCTGATGCGGTAGGTCTTGGCCGCCTGCTGTGGGTTGAAGATGCGGCTTTCCTGCACCGACACGCGCAGCAACGACAACGCATTGCGCACCGGGCCGATGATGTTCTGTGCCATGGGCGTGGGCACCATGCCTTGGGCGGTGCGCACGAACAGCGGGTCGTTGAAGGTTTCGCGCAACCGTGCCAGGGCGTTGGACACCGCCGGCTGGGTGATACCGACGATCTGCCCGGCGCGGGTCAGGTTGGCTTCGGTGTAGATCGCATCAAAGACGATGAAGAGGTTGAGATCGACCTTGCTCAGATTCATTTCGTTGCGCTCTTATTGTGGGGTGCCCATGCGCCGATCATATATCGGTGATGAATGTTAATACACGCCGAGAATAGGCTAGGTAAATTATCAGCGCTGTTCTAGCATCGAATGCATGACCTAAACAACCTCTCAGAGAAGGGAGCTGCTCATGGATTTCGCCTATTCGCCCAAGGTTCAGGAACTGCGTGAACGCGTCACTGCGTTCATGGACGCTTATGTCTATCCGGCCGAACCGGTGTTCGAACGCCAGGTCAGCGAAGGTGATCGCTGGCAGCCCACGGCAATCATGGAAGAACTTAAAGCCAAGGCGAAGGCCGAGGGCTTGTGGAACCTGTTCCTGCCGGAATCCGAACTGGGCGCCGGCCTGAGCAACCTTGAATACGCACCCTTAGCGGAAATCATGGGCCGCTCGTTGCTGGGCCCGGAGCCGTTCAACTGCTCCGCCCCGGACACCGGCAATATGGAAGTGCTGGTGCGCTACGCCAACGAAGAGCAGAAGCAGCGCTGGCTCGAACCCCTACTGCGCGGCGAGATCCGCTCGGCCTTTGCCATGACCGAACCGGATGTGGCGTCCTCGGACGCCACCAACATGGCGGCCCGCGCCGAACGCCAGGGCGACGAGTGGGTGATCAACGGCAAGAAATGGTGGACGTCCGGTGCTTGCGACCCGCGCTGCAAGATCCTGATCTTCATGGGCCTGAGCAACCCCGATGCTCCGCGCCATCAGCAGCACTCAATGATCCTGGTGCCGGTCGATACCCCAGGCGTGAAAATCCTGCGGCCGCTGCCGGTATTCGGCTACGACGATGCGCCTCACGGCCATGCCGAAGTGCTGTTCGATAATGTGCGTGTGCCGTATGAAAACGTGTTGTTGGGCGAAGGCCGTGGCTTCGAGATCGCCCAGGGCCGCCTTGGCCCAGGCCGTATCCACCACTGCATGCGTTCGATCGGCATGGCCGAGCGCGCACTGGAATTGATGTGCAAACGCTCGGTCAGCCGTACCGCGTTCGGCAAGCCCTTGGCACGGTTGGGCGGCAATATCGACAAGATCGCCGACTCACGCATGGAAATTGACATGGCTCGCCTGTTGACCTTGAAGGCGGCGTACATGATGGACACCGTGGGCAACAAAGTGGCGAAAAGCGAAATCGCCCAGATCAAGGTGGTGGCGCCGAATGTGGCCTTGAAGGTCATCGACCGCGCGATCCAGATGCACGGCGGTGCCGGGGTCTCCAACGACTTCCCGCTGGCCTATATGTACGCCATGCAACGTACCTTGCGCCTGGCCGACGGCCCGGACGAAGTGCACCGCGCGGCGATTGGCAAGTTTGAGATTGGCAAATATGTGCCGCGGGAATTGATGCGCGGTGGGCAGTAACACTGATGATCGTTCCCACGCTCTGCGTGGGAACGCCTCCCGTGACGCTCTGCGTCACCCTTTCAAGAACGGACGCGGAGCGTCCAGAGCGGCATTCCCACGCGGAGCGTGGGAACGATCTTCAGTACACCCAAACCTCCACCCGCCGATTCTTGATCCGCCCCTCATCCGCCGTATTGGCCGCCACCGGCATCTGCGCGCCAAACCCGCGAATATCCTTGAGCACCACACCGCTCTTGACCAGCTCCCGGCGCACTGCCATCGCCCGCAATTTCGACAACAAGGCTGCACGTTGTGGGTCATTCTTGGTGTCGCCAAACCCCACCAGCGTCACCTGTTTATCCAGCTTGCCGTGGCTTCTGATATAGGCCACCACCCGCTGCACATCCTGGCGCGCCTTGTTGTCGAGGCTGGCGCTGCCCTCGTCGAAGCGAAAATTCACTGTCAGTCGCTGAGCGTCACGGGCGATGGCCTGGTAGTCGTCGGGCATCGACGGGCGCGGCGCCACGCCAATCGCTTGCACCTGCTGGGCGATAAAGCCATTGGCGGCCACCATCGCCTGGCCCTGGCTGCCTTGGGTAAAGTCCACCAACGCCTTGGCCCACGGGTTGGGGGAAGAGGGCGGCAAGTAGAAGAACAGCCGGCGTGACAGCGGGTAATCTTCGGTGGCGATCAGGCTGGTCAGCGGCAACATGGGTTGCGAGTCGCCATCGGCAATCGCCATCGCCTTGGCCTGGCGCACAGAGGGCAGGCCGATAAAACCAATGCCTTGCGGGTCCTTGCTCACCGCATCGGACAGCTGTTCGCTGGATTCAAAGCGCTTGGCCGACGGCGCGAGGGGTTGGCCGCGGCGGCTCAGCACCAGTTCCCGGAAGGTGTCGAAGGTGCCGGATTGATCATCCCGGGCATATAAATGAATGGCCCCGCCTGTACCGCCCAGGGCCTCCCAGGTGCTGACTTCGCCGTTGAAGATCTGCGCCAATTGTTCGGTGTTCAGGGTACTGAGCGGGTTACGCGGGTTGACGATAATTGCCAGGCCATCGATGGCGATCACATGCTCGGCGCCTGGGCTTTTCAAGTCACCTAAGGGGGCGAGGTCCACCAGCTCGTTGTCTTTGATCGGGCGGGACGCTGCGGCGAGGTCGGCGCGGTTGTTTTTCAGCGCCGTAAAGCCGGTGCTGGAACCGTGGGCCGCGACCTCGATGGTGACCGTCTGGCCTTGGCGTGTCTTGCCGACCACGCGCTGTTCATTAGCCCCCGCACCCGCTTCAGCGTGTACGTCCTGCAAGCCCTGATGCTCCATCAAACCCTTGACCAGCGCCGGGCCGAGTGCTGCGCCGATGGTGTTGGAGCCCTGGATGCGCAGGGCCGGGCCTTGGTCGGGAATGGGCAGAGGGGCCGCCACGGCGGGGAGGGCGATTGCAAAACACAGGAACAGAACGCGCAGCATCATGCCGGCACCTTCTCAAGCCAAAGGGAGTGCCGCAAGATTAAGTCAGTTGGATTGCAGCCATATGACCGACACAACACGGTTCAAGCTGTGGGAGCTGGCTTGCCTGCGATAGCGGCCTGGCAGCCGACACCTATCTACCTGACACCCCCGCGATCCAATTGTGGGAGCGGGCTTGCTCGCGAAGGCGGCCTGGCAGGTAACACAGTTGGATGGTGTACATATCCATTGCTGCGGTAACGGCTGCTTAGGGTTCCGCCCTGACGGCGGCTCACTTTTGAACAGCGCAAAAGTAAGCAAAACGCTCTTGCCCCACCACTCGGCACCTCGCTTGGGCTCGGTGTGCCCGAACACAGGCTTGAATCCGTGGGCCGCCGCCACGCGCCATCCATGGCGCGGGGCGGCTAACCCGGCGTCCTGCCGGGTTACCCACGAATTCAAGCCTGCGTTCGGCCAGCGTGGTTTAACGGGGCGCCTGAGATCAAGATCAAAAGCAGATCAAGATCAAGAGCGGCTCGCTTCGCATCGTGGTTACCGTTGAGCGCTACAGAGCTGTGTAGATACCTATGGCAATCGCAGGCAAGCCAGCTCCCACATTGGAGCGTAGTGTCAGCTCAGCTCCAGCCAGATCGGCGCATGGTCCGACGGTTTCTCCAACCCGCGCAAATCGTAATCCACCCCCGCATCCTTGACCCGTGGCACCAAACCAGTGGAGGCCATGATCACGTCGATGCGCAGCCCGCGCTTGGGCTCGTCCTCAAAGCCACGGCTGCGGTAATCGAACCAGCTGAAGCGGTCGGTCACGTCCGGGTTGAGGTGGCGGAAGCTGTCCACCAGGCCCCAGCTCTTCAGGCGCTCCATCCACTCGCGTTCTTCCGGCAGGAAGCTGCACTTGCCGGTTTTCAGCCAGCGCTTGGCGTTGTCGGCGCCGATGCCGATGTCGCAGTCTTGTGGGGAAATGTTCACGTCGCCCATCACCACCAGCGCCTGGTCGTTGCTGAACTGGGTTTCCAGCAGGTGCTGCAAGTCTGCGTAGAAGCGCTGCTTGGCCGGGAACTTGGTCGGGTGGTCGCGGCTTTCGCCCTGGGGGAAGTAGCCGTTCATGATGGTCACCGGCTGGCCGTTTTCATCGGCGAAGGTGCCCCAGATAAACCGGCGCTGGGCGTCTTCTTCATCGCTGGCAAAGCCTTTGTGCACGCTCAACGCTTCTTTGCGCGAGAGCAGGGCCACGCCGTAGTGGCCTTTCTGCCCGTGGTAGTACACGTGGTAACCCAGGGCCTGCACTTCGGCCAATGGGAACTGATCATCGTGGACCTTGGTTTCCTGCAGGCCGATCACGTCCGGTTGATGCTTTTCAATCAGCGCCGCCAACTGATGAGGGCGAGCACGCAGCCCGTTGATATTGAAGGAGACGATTTTCATGGTCGGCAGTCCAGTCTGGCAAAAGGGCGATGCTAGCCGACAAGTCGGACGGGGGCCAGCGTGGCGGTAGGGTGAATGCGCTGCTAATGTGGGAACGACTGGTGCTGTGTAGGTTCGTACCCATAAGAACGCCATCTTTTTCAGTGGCGCCCAGGGAGATTGACTGTATGCCTGAGACGTCGACTGCCGAAATCCGCCTGCTCAATAGCGGCTACTCCCGTGAAGCGCGATCCCTGCTGTACCAGGCGTATCGCCATGAGCCAACCTTCGCCTACATCTTCGAAGCCGAGCGGTCGGGCTATGAGCAGCGAGTACGTGCCACTGTGCGCGAACTGGTCAAGCAGCACTTCTTTCAGAAACTCCCGGCCATCGGCCTGTTCGTCAATGACCGGCTGATCGGCATCGCCTTGATCGCACCCCCCCAGCGGCGCCTGGGCATCACCGAAAGCTGGGCCTGGCAAATCCGTATGTGGCTGAGCACCGGCGTGCGCGGTACGCGGCGTTACTTGGAATACCATCATGCCGTCATGGCGTGCCTGCCCACCGAATCTGTGCATGTGTTGCCGCTGCTGGGCATTCACCCGCAGTTTCAGGGCAAGCACCATGGTGAGCAGTTGCTGGAAGCGGTACACAATTGGTGTGCCGACGACCCGCATTCATCCGGCGTGGTGCTCGACACTGGCAATTCCCGCTATCTGGATTTCTACAAGCGCCAGGGCTATGAGGAAATCGGCGAAGTCGCCGTAGGGCCGGTGCGCGAGCATGTGTTTTTCCATCCCAATCCCCAGGCGTTACATCCTGCAACGGCTTAGAACAGAATTATTCAGACTAATCCGGGTTCAAAGTTCCTCCCTCGCTCGTGTAGCATCCGCGCCTATGAAGTTTCCAGGAAGATTTACCAGCGGCTTGATTCTGCTGTTCACAAGCTGCGGCGCCTTGGCGCAAAGCGAACTGGACGTGCGGATCAAACCCTCAAACGACGCGCTGAAAGCCAACATCGAAGGCTATATCGGCGGGGTGGGCGATCGTGATGAAGAAGCCTTGCTGCGGTTCAGCCGTGGCGCCGAGGAGCAGGCGCGTAAAGCCGCGCAGGCCCTGGGCTACTATCAGCCACAGATCGCCAGCGATGTGAAGGGCGGCAAGAACCCGCGCCTGACCCTCACCATCGACCCCGGCGAACCGGTGCATTTGCGCAACGTGACCCTGCGAGTCGATGGCCCGGCTGCGAGCCTCAAGGCCTTTCGCGTGCCCGCCAGCGACGACCTCAAGCCCGGCGCCGTGCTCAACCACGGCCATTACGAAGACGCCAAGCGCCTGATCCAGAACCAGGCCTCGCGCTACGGCTTTTTCAGTGGGCGCTTCACCAGCCAGAAACTTGCCGTGGACCCTCAAGCGGGCGTGGCCGACATCGAACTTATTTATGACAGCGGCCCGCGCTACAGCATGGGCAAGGTCAGCTTCACCGGCGACACGCCCTTTGATGAAGAGCTGTTGCAGCGCATGGTGCCGTTCAAACCCGGCACGCCCTATGACTCTGAACTGGTCGCCGAACTCAATCAGAACCTGCAAGCCAGCGGTTTCTTTGAAGGCGTGCGCGTGGATGCCAGCCCCACCGCCGCCACCGATGACGTGATCCCGGTGGCGGTGCAACTGGACACCCGCAAGCCGCGCACCATGGGCCTGGGCCTGGGTTACTCCACCGACGTCGGCCCACGGGGCAAAGCCAACTGGACGCGCCATTGGGTTAACCCCCAGGGCCACAGTTATGGCTGGGAAGCCGAACTGTCGGCGCCGCGGCAGAACGTCGGGCTGTGGTACGACATCCCGCTCGACCCGCCGCTCACCGACAAACTGCGCTTTGCCGGTGGCTACCAGAATGAAGAGATCGCCAACACCGACACCCTGAGCAAGCTGCTCACCATCGGCCCCGAATGGCACAGCAAGCTGCCCAGTGGCTGGACGCGGGTGATCTCCCTCAAGTACCAGCGCGAAGAATATCGCCTAGGCAATGACTCGGGCCTGAGTAACCTGCTGATGCCAGGCGTGAGTTATTCCTACCTGCGCAGTGACAACCGCATCGACCCGCACCATGGTTACCGGCTGATGTTCGACACCAAGGTCGCCAAGGAGGGCGCGGGGTCCGACACCAACCTGCTTTACGGCACAGCGACGGTCAAGGGCTTGACCACCTTGTGGGACAACCACCGCTTCCTGGGCCGTGCGCAGTTTGGTGGCAGTGCCACCAACGGCTACAAATCCGTGCCGCCTTCCTTGCGTTTCTTTGCCGGTGGCGACCAGAGCGTGCGCGGCTACGAGTACCAGACGCTGTCGCCCGAGAACGATCGCGGCGACCGCATCGGTGGCCGCTACATGGTGGCCTTGAGCGCCGAGTATCAATATTCCATCACCGATAAATGGCGTATCGCGACCTTTGTCGATCAGGGCAACTCCTTTAACAACCTGGACTTGCCCAGCCTGAAAACCGGTGTTGGCGTCGGCGTGCGCTGGGTGTCGCCGGTGGGGCCGATTCGCCTCGACCTGGCCCATGCCCTCGAAGATCCGGGCGGCGTTCGCTTGCACTTTTCCATGGGGCCTGAGCTGTGATGCGTGGTTTGAAAATAGCGGGGCTGGCGCTGGTCGCCATCCTCGCCTTGCTGTTAGTGGCGCTGTGGTCGGTGCTCGGCACCCAGGCGGGCAGTCGCTGGGCCCTGGGCCAGGTGCCAGGGTTGAGCGTGGAAAATTTCCAGGGGCGTCTGGGCGGGCAATGGAGCGCCGATCATTTGCTGTGGCAGCAGGACGGCAGCCGGGTCGAGCTGAATGCGCCGATATTTGACTGGTCGCCCGGCTGCCTGCTGCGCATGACCCTGTGCATCAACCGACTGGATGTGGAACAGGTCAGCCTGGAGTTCGCCCCCAGTGATGAAGAGAGCGACAGCGGGCCGATTCAACTGCCCGACCTGAAGCTGCCGGTTGCCCTGCAGTTGGGCGATGTGCGCATTGGCAGCCTGCTGTTCAATGGCAGTGAAGAACTCAAGGGCCTGCAATTGGCCGCGCACTGGACCGCCGCCGGCTTGCAGATCGACTCGGTGCACCTGCAGCGCGACGATCTGGTGCTGGACCTCGCAGGCCTGCTGCAACCTACCGGCGATTGGCCGCTGAATGCCACCGGCAACCTGAGCTTGCCCTACGCCCCAGGCGGCGCCCCCTGGACGGTCGCGCTCAAGCTCGACGGCGACCTGCTCAAAACCCTCAAGCTCGACGCCGACAGCAGTGGCTACCTGCCGGCCAAGCTCACTGGCGAGCTGCAACCCCTGGTGGAACACCTGCCGGCGCAGTTGCACATCACCTCCGAATCTTTCAAACCCAGCGCGGACCTGCCCGATACCTTGCAACTCAACCAACTGGACCTGAGTGCCAAAGGCGACCTCAACAGTGGCTACCAGTTGCTGGGCAAGGCCGTGCTCCCGGCCGAAAAAGGCCCGGTGGATTTACTGCTCAAGGGCAAGGTTGACGCCAAGGGCGCACAGATTGCCGGCCTGGACCTGACGGCTGGCGACAAGCAAAGCCTCAAGCTCAGTGCCAACCTGGACTGGCAGCAAGGCTTCAGTGCTGACGCCAAGATCGACTGGCTGGACTTCCCCTGGCATCGCCTCTATCCGGTCATCGACGAACCACAAGTGGCCTTGCACACCTTCAACGGTGAAGTCTCCTATCAGGACGGCAACTACCTGGGCAATCTCAAGGCCGACCTCGACGGCCCGGCAGGCAAGTTCAATGTGGTCACGCCGTTCAGTGGCGACCTTAAGCAAGTCTTCCTGCCTGAGCTGAAGCTGAGCGCCGGCCAGGGCAAGGCCGAAGGCCACCTGAACCTGCAATTTGCCGACGGCATTGCCTGGGACACCGCGCTGGATCTGTCGGCGCTGAACCCGGCCTACTGGGTCGCCGAGTTGCCCGGCACCCTGGCCGGACCGCTGCGCAGCAAAGGCGAGTTCAAAAATGAACAGCTCAAGCTCAACGCCGACCTGGACCTCAAGGGCCGCCTGCGTGGCCAAACCGCCGTGCTCGCGGCCAAGGCCGAAGGCGCCGGCGAACAATGGACCCTCGCCAACCTGGACATCCGCCTGGGCGATAACCGCATCAACGGCAGCGGCAGCCTGCAACAGCGCCTGGCCGGGCAGATAGACATCAAGCTGGCACGCTTGGCCCAGCTCTGGCCGCAACTGCGCGGGCAAGTCAACGGGCGTGTCGAGGTGGCCGGCACCTTGAAAGCCCCTCAAGGCAAGCTCGACCTCAAGGGCCAGCAACTGGCCTTTGCCGACAACCGCCTGCAAAGCCTCAACCTGGACGCCAACCTCGATAGCGCCCAACGCGCCAAGCTCGACCTCAAGGCCAACGGCATTCAAAGCGGCGAGACGCAAGTCGGCAACCTCACCGCCAGCGCCCAGGGCGATATCAAGAACCAGAAGGTCCAACTGACCCTGACCGGCCCGCTGGTCAAACTGGCCCTGGCCCTGGACGGCAACCTCGACAAAGACAACTGGCGCGGGCGCCTGGCCAGCGGCGACGTGCAAGCCGGTGGCCAGGACTGGCGGCTGCAAGCCCCGGCGAAGATCGAACGCCTGGCCGATGGCAAGCTGACCTTCGGCGCGCACTGCTGGGTCTCCGGCGGCGCCAGCCTGTGTGGCGAAGACCAGCGCCTGATGCCCGAGCCGAAGCTGCGTTACCACCTCAAGCAATTCCCCCTCGACAGCCTCGCGGCGTTTTTGCCCAAAGACTTCGCCTGGCAGGGCAAGCTCAACGCCGATGTGCAACTCGACCTGCCCCAGAGCGGCCCAAAGGGTGTGGTCGCGGTGGACGCCAGTGGCGGCACCTTGCGCGTGCGTGACAAGGGCCAGTGGTTGGATTTCCCCTACGACACCCTGAAGCTGGAAACCACCCTCAACCCCAAGCGCATCGACACCCAGCTGAGTTTCCGCGGCGGCAAGCTCGGCGAGTTGTTGTTGCAGGCGCAGATCAACCCGCTGCCGAACAACAAACCGATCACTGGCACCTTCAGCCTCGCCGGCCTGGACCTTTCCGTCGCGCGGCCCTTTGTGCCCATGGTGGAAAAACTCACCGGCAAGCTCAACGGCAGCGGCCGCATCTCCGGCGGCTTGCTTGCGCCTTTGGTCAACGGCAACCTGAACCTGGTGGGCGGCGAAGTCTCCGGGCCCGAACTGCCCATCAGCCTCGAGGGCCTGAACCTGCAGGCGCAGATCGCCGGCGAAAGCGTGCAGCTCAACGGCGCCTGGCACAGCGGCAAGGCCGGGCAGGGCAGCCTTACGGGCCAGATCGACTGGGGCCGCGCCCTAGTGGTCGACCTCAGCCTCAAAGGCTCGCAACTGCCGGTCACCGTGGAACCCTACGCCAAGCTGGAAGTGGCCCCCGACCTGAAAATCAGCCTCAAGGACGACAAACTGGCGATTGCCGGCAAAGTCCACATTCCCCGTGGCGACATCACCGTGCGCGAACTGCCGCCTTCGACGGTCAAGGTCTCCGACGACACCGTGATCATCGGCAGCCAGACCGAAGAGGGCAAACCGCCGATGGCCATGGCGATGGATATCGACGTGGAAGTAGGCGAAGACCAGCTCAACTTCGCCGGCTTCGGCCTCACCGCCAAGGTCCAGGGCCATGTGCACATCGGCGACAACATGGACACCCGCGGCGAGCTGTGGCTCAACGACGGCCGCTACCGCGCCTACGGCCAGCGCCTCAACGTGCGTCGCGCACGGCTGCTGTTTGCCGGGCCGCTGGACCAGCCCTTCCTGGACATCGAAGCCGTGCGCGTGGTGGTCGAACCGTCCCGCACCGTGACCGCCGGTATACGCCTGAGCGGCAGCGCCGAACAGCCCACCACGCAGATCTTCTCCGAGCCGACCATGGCCCAGGAAGATGCGCTGTCGTACTTGGTGCTGGGCCGTTCGCGCACCAACACCGGCGAAGACAACAACATGCTCGCCGAAGCCGCCCTGGGCCTGGGCTTGATGGGCAGCGCCGGGGTGACCACGGATATCGCCAATAAGCTGGGGATTCAGGACTTTGATCTGGATACCCAAGGCACTGGCAACAGTACGGCGGTGGTGGCCAGCGGCAAGATTAACGAGAAGCTCAGCCTGCGTTATGGGGTAGGGGTGTTCGAGCCGGCTAACACTATTGCGTTGCGTTATTTGCTGAGCAAGAAGGTGTACCTGGAGGTGGCGACGGGTGTGGCCAGTTCATTGGATATCTTCTACAAACGCGACTTCTAAGCCTTGCCCGGTCAAAAAATGTAGGAGCGAGCTTGCTCGCGAAGAACGTCAACGATAACGCGTGCATCCTGAATGCACGCGGCGCCCGTGCGTTTTTCGCGAGCAAGCTCGCTCCTACAAGGCCGGCGAACTAAGGACGGCAAGTCAGCTCAACCCGCTCATAGTTCAGCGCCTTATCACGTTGTGGCAACGCATAAGGCGCCTCGCACCGTTGCCCCTGCCAACTGATCACCAGGGTGCCCGTGTCGGCCTCAACCAACGCCAGGGCCTTGCCGCCAGGATCGGCAATTGCGATCTGCTTGCCCGCGCTGTCTTCCAGCGCCGCGCCAAACGGAATCGGCTGGTGCTGGGCATCGAACAAGGCAAACTGCACACGTCGGCCAGTCTTACTGGCATAGCGCGCCAGTACTACCGCACCACGTCGCGGCACCACTTGCTGAGTGGCATTGTCGATCTCGATATCAGTGCCCAGGTCACGGGTGTCCAGGCTGATCCAGTTGACGCGATAGGGTTGTGCGTTGGGCACCACAGCAAAGCCGTTGCTGCCTGTCTTTGCACCGGAAAAGCTGCCGATCTTCGCTCCCTTGACCCCTTCAACCTGCGCCAGCGCAAAGGTCTCACCCACGGTTTGCCCCAGATTGATCCCGCCCGCATGCCCCACCACGGAACCGGCCAGGTTAAGGTTCTGCGAGTTATACCCGCGCCCCTGGTTGTAACCGGCACTGATATCCATCATCGAGGTGCGGGTGCTGAGGTTGGCCGAGCCGGTACTGCCGCCGGTGCTGCTGTTGCCGCCTTGCACCGAGTAATAAGTGTCGCTGTCTTCGGACAGGTAGCCGTTGATGCCCACTTGGGTGGTGTTACTGGCCTTCTGCGTGCTGGCGGAGACAAACGCCCGCGGTGCACGGGGTTTTGAGCCCAGGGGGAAGGACAGCGACAGGTTGACCAGCGTGTCGTTGTTCGCCGGCCCGTAGTTGCCGACATCCTTGGTGTAGGTTGCGCCCAGGTTGTAACTCACCTCGCCCCAATAGTTGCTGTAGCCCGCCGACAGGCTTTGCGAACCCCCACGGCCCCAGTAGCGCTGGTCACTGGCATTCACGTAAATGGTGCCATATTGCTGGTTGCGGCCAAGGCTCTGGTTGATGGTGAGATCGGTACGGGTTTTCGAGTTGCCGGTGCGCTTCTGGCCTTCATGGCTCAGTTCCTCGACGTGATCGCTGAGGGTGCGGTAACCCTCGGTGGAATAGCGATAAGCGGCGAGGGTGAAGCTGGTGTCGGTGCCGGTAAACGTCTTGGCATACAAGGCCCGCACGCTGTTGCCCGTGACCGCCTGGCCAAAGGTGCGACTGACCGAATGGGTCACGTCCAGGGACACCGCACCGATGGAGGTATTGCGGCCGGCACCGATGGACATCGCCTGGAAATTCTCCGTGGCCTGGGCACCGATGATCCCGGACAGGTTGCTGCTGATGCCGTAGGCCAGGGTGCTGCTGACAAACTGCGGCGACTTCTGGTCATCATTGTTGCTGTTGTACTGCCCGGCCGACACGCTGTATTTGAGTTGGCCCTGGCGCACCATGATCGGCAAGCTGGAAAACGCCTGCACCGTGACCCGGCGTCGGCCATCGGCTTCGATGATCGTCACTTCCAGGTCGCCGTTGGAGCCGCTGGGGTAAATGTCGCTGATCTCGAACGGGCCCGGCGGTACGTTAGCCGTGTACAGGACGTAGTTGTTCTGGCGAATTTCCACGGTCGCGCTGGACTGGGCAACTCCCCGAATGATCGGCGCATAGCCGCGCTCGCTGTCGGCACGCATGCCGTCGTCCGAGGCCAGTTTCAAGCCGCGATAGCGCACGCTGTCGAACAGGTCGGCGTCGGAGAAAATATCCCCGGCGCTGAACTGGCCCTTCAACGCCGTGAGGTCATGCTGCAGGTAGCTGCGGTTGCTTTTGAACGTACTGGGGCGACCGGTGCTGCTGTTGAAGTTCGATTCGTTACGCAGCCGCCAGCCGCCCAGGTTGATGCCATTGCGCAGGCCAATGTTGTTGGAGAGCGTGGTTTCACCTTGGTTGCTGTTGCGGCTGCTGCTCAGTTGGTAGTTGATGAACGCGGCGGGCACACCATCGTCCCATAAGGCCGGGTCTACATAGCCGCGCCGGCCACGTTCCATCGCGCTTTGGGGCACGCTGACCAGCAAGCGCAGGCGCGGTACGTCATAGCGCACGCTGGCCTGGTCGATCAGGGCGGGCAGGTCGATGCAGGCGTTGGGGTCATCGCCGGCCAGTTTGCCGGCCGCTTGCAGCCTGGCGATATCGACTCCCAATTGCTGCACCATCTCAAGGGTCAGGCAGGCCTCGGCTTTGCCCGTGGCCGGGTTGTGGCGAAAGTCGATATCGCGACGGCCCACCAGGGTGTCGTTGCCGTACAGGTCGACCCGGTAGTTGCCGGGCAGCACAGTGCTGCTGGCGAGCAGTGCTTGTACGTCGACGGCAGAGGCTGCGCCCTGCAGAAACGAGGTATTGAATTGTTCTTCGCCGTCGGCCAGGCAGGCGTTGCTGAAGATCAGGGCCACCGACAGCGGTGCCAATCCTTGGTACTTGAATACAAACATGCAGGAACCCTATATCACCTCCGATACGAACTAACGGAGCGAAGATAAATACAGTGAAAGTGCGACCGCCGAACAAGCGGGCGTATTAAGGGGTGTCTTTAATTGCGCTGGCCTGCACATCGGCCGAGTTGGAAAGTTGCGCGCTATAACGGTCTTGCGCGCCGTAATCGTTAATGCTGCGAAATAACAAGTTGGGGGTCTGCCCCGGCGTGAAGTGTTTCAGGGCGAACTCTTTTTGCTCGCCGGGCGCAATCATCAATGAATCAAATGGTTGCTCGCGCAGTGCACCCGAGGTCAGGGTGATTTGGGCAATGGACACGTGATACAAACCAGGGTTGTTCACCACCAGCAGGCTTTTGCCGCCACGCTCAACCAGACGCCATTTCAATGTGGCGGGTGCCAGGTAAGCCTCGGCCTTGAGCCCGGCAGGGCGGAAGAACACCTTGATGCGCTGGCGTACCGCGAGCTGCAAGGTGTTCTGGGTCTTCGAAGCCTTGGGAATCTCCTGCACGTTGAGCCACATCACCGACTCGCGGTCGGTGGGCATGCCCGTGCCCTCATAGATCACCCGCAACAGTTGCTGTTCGTCGTTGCTCACCCGCACCAAGGGCGGGGTGACGGCAAAGGGTACCGAGGTGGCCTCGCTGCTGTCGGCGTCGATCCAGGACTGGATCAGCACGTCTTCACCGCTGTTACGCACGGTGATGCCGGCTTCCTTATGCTTGCCGTCGAACACCAGGCGCGTGCTGCTCAACGAGATACCGGCCGTGGCCTGGCTGGCCACCAGCAGGCCCAGCAGGCCCATGCAGAAGGACAATGACTGACGATAAAACATGATGACTACCGCGCAAATGAATGAAGGTGCAGGACCGATTGGCCCTGCACGGACCCGTAATGCTCGTGCGGGTTATTCGTATTGCAGGGTGAACGGCAGGGTCGCGTCGCCACGACCGGCTACAGCCAGTTTCGGATCGGTACCGGTGGTGACATAGGCGGCCGAGAATTTCAGCGAGGCGTTGCTGTCCTGCAGGTTGCTTTCGATTTTCGCGGTGGCGGGTGAACTCAGGTCGATCAAGGCGCCATTGCTGTCCAGCAAGGCAATACCGATATTCTTGGCGGCGCCCAGGCCATCGATGACTTTCAACACGCCAGTGCCAGTCACAAGGCCGCTGCCTTTGCCAGAAGTCGGTTGGAAGAGCATGGCCACCTTGGTACCGGCGTTGCAGTTGACCTTCATCTCGAAGTTCTCGGCGCTCAGCGTGCCGCTACCTTTTGGCGCGGTGGAGGTGCCCATGTCCTTGATCGACACTTCACCCATGTTCACCGAAATGGTCTTGTTGGTGCCGGCGCCTTCAACGGAGCAGGCATCGTTGTTGATGGTGCCGGTGAAGTTGATGGTGCCGCTGCCGGCCTTGGTCGGAACAGGGTCGGCTGCCAGGACATTGCCTGCTGCGGCGAAAATCGACAGGGCCAGAAGTGCTCGAGAGAACGTTTTCATGTTGCTTATCCATAATTGGGGTTGAAGCAACACAATAAAGCGTCAGCACTTAGTGGAGAATCAGACGATCCTTAGAAAATAGAAAGTACAATTGTGCCCGAAGTGTTTTTAGTTGAACAAGTTGCGCTCTATGCAATAAGTCAACAGGTCTTGATCACTGCTTACTTCAAGCTTTCGCATCGCCGACACCTTTTGGGTACTGATAGTCTTTGCACTTCTGTTCAACCCGCGCGCAATCTCGTTGACACTTTGTCCCGAAACAAACAACCGCAAAATTTCATGCTCCTTGGGAGACAACCGCGTGAAGCGTTCATCCAGACCCGCACCGTCATCCACGACTGAGATCGGCTGTGGCCAGTTATGGCGAACCGGGTTGCCACGGGCAATAGCTTGGAGCGCGGCCTGGATTTCGTCATGCAGCTGGTTCTTCTGAATCACGGCCAACACCCCGAGCTCTTGCAGGCGCGTCAGGATCAATGGGTTGGAAATCATCGTCAGCACCACCACCCGTATGCTGGGAAAGTGTCGAGTCAGGTACTCCACCAACTTGAGGCCATCACCATAGGGCGAATCGCCGGGCATGTTGAAGTCGGTGACCACCAGGTCCACCGGACCGGACGCCAGCAAGTTGACCAGTTCATTGGAACACACGGCCTCGCCCACCACGCGAAAGCGTGGGTCACGCTCGATCAGTTCGCGCACCCCGACCAGTACGATGGGGTGATCATCGGCAATGACAACGTTGAGGGTATCCATGGGTTGATATTCCAAAGTGAAATTATTCAAGGGTATCGAGCAAAGCGTTCAATCGTGCGAGGTTCTGTTGCACGTCCAGCGCGAGGGCGGGCGTGATGGCCATTCCGGTCAGGCGACATTCCAGTTCGACAAACGCGCTGGCCATCGCCTGAAGCTGTACCGAGCCCACGGCCCCGGCCATGCTGTGCAGTTGCTGCGCCACGGCATTGGCATCACCGCTTCCTAAGGCCGCCAAGGTGGTCTGCACATCCTGGCGCAGGGTGGTGACAAACAGCGCGCGCATTTTTGGTGACAGCGTGGGGTGTTCGACCACTGGCGGCAGGACGATCTGGCAATGTTTCTCCAGTTCGGCGCGCAAGGTCGCCAGGTTCAGCGGCTTGACCAGCCACGCCTGCATGCCGACAGCGGCGCAGCGTTCGCCTTCCTCGCGAAGGGCGTTGGCGGTGATGCCGATGATCGGCAGCGTTTTATCCTGCTGGCGCAGCGCTTCGGCCAACTGGTAGCCGTTCATGAGTGGCATATTCACATCGGTCAACACCAAGTCGTAACGCCCGGGCAGCCACTGCGCCAGGGCTTGTTCGCCATTCGCCGCCACCACCACCGAGCAACCCAGCGCTTCGAGTTGTTCCTTGATCACCGCCGAGTTGATCACATTGTCTTCGGCCACCAATACGCGCAGGTTCAACTGACGGGGTTTTGCCGGGCGCGTGGGTGGGCTGTGCGCGTCGGCATCGTGGTGTGCCAGGACAATTGCGTTGGCAATCGCGCGCACATCGTGGGCATCGACGGCCCAGGCCGAACCTGACAATTGTGGCGGGTTGGGCCCGCCGGGTGTCGCGATGACGTGAGGCCCGAGCCAGGCGGGGGGATTGGCGAGTGGCGCAAGGTCAACCAGCAGCGCCGAGGGCGGCGGCACGTCAGCGGTGACAGCGCGGCTGTCCAGGCCAAACCGCGCCAGCCAGTCGATCAGGTGTTGCGCCAGTTCAGCTACCGGCGCACGTACATACACCGCCGGGGTGCCGGGTGCGAAGGTGGGGCAATCGGCCAGGCTGCCGAGCACAGTTTTCAGGGCCAGGTGCAGGGTAAAGCTGCTGCCCAATCCGGGCTCGCTGACCACCCTCAACTGGCCTTGCATCAGCTCGCACAACCATTTGCAGATGGCCAGGCCCAATCCCGCACCTGCTTGGCTGGTGGCATCGTTGACCTGGTAGAAAGGGTCGAACAAGCGCTGTTGCTGGGCCTGGGAAATTCCCACGCCGGTGTCGCTGACTTGCCACTGCACCTGCGCGTTTTCCAACACCCGCACCCGTAGCACCACTCGACCGTTATCGGTGAACTTGATTGCATTGCTCAACAGGTTATTGAGGATCTGGCGAATGCGCAGCGGGTCGCCGCGCAGCCTGTCCGGCAAGGTTGCGTCGATGCAGGCGTACAGTTGCAAGCCCCTGGCCTGGGCGAAGGCGCTGTAGGTACGCACGCTGTCTTCGGTCAGCTCCAGCGGGCAGAAGTCCTGGTGTTCCAGGATCATTTGCCCGGCTTCGATCTTCGACACGTCCAGCACGTCGCTGATCAACTGGAACAAGGTGGCGGACGAGCGCTGGATAGTGTGCAGGTAATCCTGCTGGCGTGGGGCGAGGGCGGTCAGGCCGAGCAGTTCCAGGGTGCCCAGCACGCCATACAGCGGTGTGCGGATCTCATGGCTCATGGTCGCGAGGAAGCGGCTCTTGGCCTGGTTGGCCGAGTCGGCGGCTTCGCGGGCAGATTCCAGGGCGGCGGCATCTTCGATGTGCCGGGTTACGTCATGCAGCGCGCATAGCCAGGCATCCTGACCCTGGTAGCGCGTAGGCACGAAATCGACGTGCAGGTGACGCCCGTTGATTTCAAGATCGGTCTGCCCGGCCTCGCTGTGCAACTTGAGCAGGCTTATCAATCGTTGGCTGTCATGCCAGGCTTGAGCGCGCTGATTTTGCAGAAGCACTTGGTGATCACTGCGGCGGATCACACACAGGCCGGCGGGTGCCGTGTCGATCACCGTGCGGCTGAACGCCTCGCTTTCAGCGGTGCTGGCATGGGCGCGTTGCGCGGGCAGGATCACCCGTGCGGTGTACCAGCGATTGGCTGCCCGACTGCAGCCGAGCACTGCCAGCACCAGCGCAACCAGGCACAGCAACGGCCACAGCGCGTACTTGAGAAAGCGGTGCAGGCTAATGACGTAGATAGCCGTCCAGTGTTGTTCGCCAGGACTGGTGAGCTTGAACACCAGCCCGTCGGGGCTGAAGTTCAAGCCCTTGGCCAGCATTTGTCCGTCTTTCAGAGTGCCTGTTAACACTTGGCCTGCGGGAGTGACCAGGGTGAAGTCATCGTAGATCGACCATTGCAGCAACCGCTCGATGTTATTGATCTGCGCCAGGTTCAACAGCGAGCCCAGCACCACCCGAGTACTGGCCCCCGCGATGGTTGAAAACTCGCCAGGCAGATTGATCTCCACGTAAGCCAGCAGTCTCGGTGCAACGTCACCGGGGGCCGCCGGGTAGGGCGCCCAATGCACCTGATTGTCCCTCTGCGAGGTTTTTTTTGTTTCCAGGCGCTGATTCAGTTGGGTCATCACCTCGACCAACGCGTTCACCCGTGTCGGTCCTGCCCCGCGCAGTCGGCCGGCTGAGGGCACCGTCACGTCAAAATTGCCAGGGCCATTGAGCAGCATCACTTGGGGCGACTGATAGTGCGAAGTTGCCCAGAACGCACTGTAATAGGCGGCCAGATAGGTGCCCAGAGCAAAGATGTTGGGGGATTGATCGGCGGTGATCTTGTCCGGATTGATCTTCAAGCTATACGGTAAGGAGAATGGCAGGGCGCGACCTTCATACACGTTCGGCCCCTCTTCGGGCAGTGGTCTTTGCATAGGGGGCGGCAGGGAAGTCGAGGGCTTGATCTCACCTTTGACGCTTTCCAGTGCCGCATTGCGCAGAAAAACCTCGTGCTCGTGGATATTTTCCATCAAGCGGGCGAAGTGGAAGTCCAAGGTATCGCGCTGTTCATCAAGCATGCGCAGCACACCCAGGTAGCTGATGCCCAGCAACAGCGGCACCAGGGCGCCGAGCACCAGCAGGCCTTTATTCAGGCGCGAGGAACTGCTGGCGAGTTTTTCCAGGAAGGCGTTGGGCGGGTGCATTACTGCGCCTGGACGAAGGTGAGGGAGCTGCTTGTGAACACAATGACCTCTATAGCAAGCGACGTTCGGCCACACGCTTGCGCGGATCAATACACGTTCGCCGGCCCGTCATGGGTCAGCAATTGCTGGAACTGATCCGAAGACACGGCGTGGGAAATCAGGAAGCCTTGTACCTGAGTGCAGTCGATCTTACGCAACAGTGCAAGTTCTTGCGCGGTTTCTACGCCTTCGGCCACTACCGTCAGGCCCAATTGGCGGCCCAGGCTGACAATGCTGGTCAGCGCCTGGGCCAGTTCTTCGTTGGCGTTGCAGCCCTGCACCAGCGCTCGGTCGATTTTCAACTCGGTGAAGGGCGCGGACACCAGGTTCATGTACGAGCTGTAGCCCTTGCCAAAATCATCCTGGGACAGGCCGAAACCCTTGATCCGCAATCGGCAGGCGCCGGCGTAGAAGTTGCTGATGTCATCCGGGACCGAGCATTCCATCAACTCAAAGCAGATGCGCGCGGGCAAACCTTGGTGTGCCAGTACGAAAGCGAGGATGCGGTCGGGCAGGTCGTGGCTGTTGAGCAGGTGAGTGGGCAGGTTGATCGACACGGGAATGTCATAGCCGTGTTGGCGCCACTGGGCCTGGGCCACCATCGCCTGTTCCAGCACCCGCCACAACAGGTGTTCTTCGAGGCCGAAGGCAATCAACGCCGGCAGGAACGCGCCGGGCAGCAAGGTGCCGTGGTCGGGGTGAATCCAGCGCACCAGAGCTTCGGCGGCGACGATGCGGCCGTTGTCCAGGGCCTTCTTGGGTTGGAACCAGGCTTGCAGTTCGTGATTGTCCAGGGCATTGACCAGGCTCTGGCGGTCGATGCCGGGTTGGGTTTCGGCGAGCGGGGTGTGGCGCAGCCCCTGCAGTTGATCAATCAGGCAGCGCAGGGCGGCGGCATTGACCGGCTTGGAAATCAGCCCTACGACCTTCACTTGCAGGTTGCTCGCCACCAGGCTGGCGCCCATCAGCATACGGCGCGACGCCGCGCTCATGATCGCCAGTGCCGGTCGCGAGGTTTGCGCGGCCAGGCCCTGGATAAATTGCACACCGTCCATGCCGGGCATCAGCAGATCCGTCAGCACCAGGTCGAAGTCGCGGCTTTTCAGGCAGGCCAGGGCGGCTTCACCGTCCTTGGCAAACACCAGGTCAAACTCACCCAAGGTGCTGAACAGGTTCTGCAAGTACAGGTGCTGGAAGGGGTGATCTTCGACAATCAGAATGCTACAGGGCTTCATGGGCGGCTCGTTCATAGGGAGCCAGGGCGGTGAACAAGGCTCGCAGCGTAAAAGGTTTGATCAGGCAGTGGTTCATGCCAGCGGCCAGGCACAGTGCGTCTTCACCGAGCAGGGCGTTGGCGGTCGCACCGATGATGGGGGTTGTACAACCCAGCTCGCGCAGGGCCTTGGCCAGGTCGTAGCCATTGAGCTTGGGCATATTGACGTCGGTGAGCACAATGTCGAAGCCGCCGTCGTGCCAGAGCGACAAGGCTTCTTCACCATCTCGGGTCAAGGTCACGCTGCACCCAAGCTCTTCGAGCTGGTCGCGCAGGATCAGTTGGTTGATGACGTTGTCTTCTGCCACCAGGATATGCAGGCCCAGCGGGCTCAGCTCGCGCGGTTCGCAGGTTGGTTGGGGCAGGGCTGGTCGGCCGCCCTGGGCATGGCGCACCGCTTGCTGGATCGCCTTCAGGTCATTGAGGTTGACACTCCAGCCATCGCCGCGAAATTGCGGCTCGTAGGCACCGTCGCAACGGGCGATGACCCTTGGCCCCTGCCAGGGCAGGCGTGGGCGGGAGTCCGGCGGATCGGGGTACAGCTCAAGCAACACGCCAGCGGCGTCCGACTCCATCCCCACCGGCACGCCGATTTGCGGCCGGGCGCCCCAGAGGCGCAGCCAACCGCTGATGTTTTGCGCCAGTTCATGCACGGGCGAGACCACGTATACCCTCTCCGCCGTCAGTGTCTGTGGCATGGCCGACAGCAGCCTGGATGAACGTTGTTCCAACGGCGCCGCCAGGGAAAAACTGCTGCCCAGGCCCGGTTCGCTGACCATGCGCAGGGTGCCATTCATCAAGTGGGTCAGGCGCAGGCAAATGGGCAGGCCCAGGCCGGTTCCGGCCATCACATTGTTGTTGCCTGTGGTCTGGTAGAACGGTTCGAAAATAAACGCCTGGTCTTGATGGGCTATCCCCTTGCCGGTGTCCGAGACCTGCCATTGCAGACACACCCGCTCGCCTTCGCGGCTGAGCACCTGGACCCGCAACACCACGCGCCCGGCGTCGGTGAACTTGACGGCATTGCTCAGCAGGTTGTTGAGGATCTGCCGCAGTCGGCTGATATCCCCCAGCAACGGCTCCGGCAGTTGCGGGTCGAGGCAGGCGTACAGTTGCAAGCCTTTGCTCTGCGCTGCGGCGCCGTAGCCCTGCACCACCTCTTGCACCAGGGCCTGCACAGAGAATTCGCTCAGTTCCAAGGCCAGTTGCCCGGCCTCGATTTTCGACACGTCCAGCACATCGCAGATCAACTGCAGCAAGGTGGCGGAAGAACCCTCAATGGTGCGCAGGTAGCTTTTCTGCTGGGCATCTAGATGCGTGCGACCGAGCAACTCCAGGGTTCCAAGCACGCCGTACAGCGGCGTGCGGATTTCGTGGCTCATGGTGGCCAGGAACAGGGTCTTGGCTTCGTTGGCGGCGTCCGCAGATTGGCGCGCCTGTTGCAACGCTGCTTCGATCTGAGTGCGCGCACTGATGTCGCTGAACGCACATAACAGCACATCTTCACCTTTGTAACGGGTGGGGGCGCAGCTCAGGTATAAGTGACGGCCGTCGGCGGTCTCGAAGTAATCCGTGAGGCAGGGCGCCGTGGGGTCGAAGGCATTGCGTATCCAGCCCGGGCCCAATTGCTCGCCGCACTCACCCAGCCATTGTCGGGCTAGGGTGTTATCCAGCACCACCTGGCCATCGGTGCGGCGCAATACGCACAGCGCCACGGGCGCAGTCTGGATCACGTCGCGGCTGAACAGCTCACTTTCCACCAGCGCCTGGAGACGGTGCAGCGCCGGAGTAATGAAGCGGTGCTCCAGGCGGCGGGTCAGCAGGCACACCAGGCTGATACTCAGCAGGCAGAACGCCAGCGCGCCGAAGATTTGCGGCCATAGCGCCTGCACCACGGCGAGCAAATCAATGGAGTAGGTGAGTTGCCAATCCGAGGACTTCAACTGCTTGCGCAACACCAACTGTTCGGGAAACCAGCCAGCGCCGACAAACCCGAAGAAGTCCTGTTGCCGCAGCAGTGGCAAGTTCTGCCCAGGCGGAGGTGTATGGCTATTGCTGAACAGCGCCATGCCCTCGGCGTTGAACATCGTGAACTCGCCGGCACTGTGGTCGTTCAAGGCACTGGAGACTTCGTGGTCGTCCATTTCCAGGCCGAGCCAGCCGGAGTTCACGTCCCGCTCGTCCAGGCGAATAAAGATATACAACCGTGAATGCCCATTGGACGCATGGGTCAGCCATAACTCTTGAAGAGTTTTCGACGTCTTGAGGGCGGTCAGTTGATTGAGCATGCCCTGGGAAAACACGGTGGTGACCGGTGCGGTGCTGTACAGCCGCAGCACACAGCCCTCGGTGTCGACATACAGCAGGTTGAGCTGCTTGGCCTTCAGGTAGTCACGCATGCGCTGGGTCAGCCAGATGCTCCATTGCTGGCCCGGTGTTTGCCCCAGCAACAGGCGGATCTCCTCATCGGATACCGGCGCGTTCAGTTCGGTTTTACGCGTGGCTGATAAGCTCAGACTCTCCAACAGCGCTTCACGGGTGGTGAAAAAGGTATGCGCTTCAGCTATGGCGCTGCTCATGTAGCTGCGCCGCTGGGAGATTTCATTGTTGAAGGTAAACAGCAAAAAGCTGTACACGCCACCGAGAATCCCTACCAGCAGTACCAGCGCAAAAACGCGCAACAGCCGGCGCGCGGCGTTGGGGTTGGAAAGGACCGGGCTGATCTGGTGGAGGTAGTTCTTTAATCTCATCCCGGCACTTTAGGGAAGGCCAGGTGTAGGGAAAATCAGACGATCCTTAGATTGTTACAGCTAGTTCACGATGAAGGTCACATCCGTGTTGGCGCTGCCCGCCTTCAGGGTGCCGGTGGGCAAGCGGTAATACGCCGCCGACAGGGGGATCTGGAAATGGGTGCCAGTGGGGCTGAAGGCATTGAACGGGTAGGTGGTGTCCAGTGCGCTGTGCTGCTCCGGCTTTTTTCGAAGTCCTTAAGCTGATAGTCGTCGCCCATGGCGACCGGGACGGCGGGTGTCTGGCAGGAGGCTTTATTGACTACGATCGGGTTGCTCAGGTTGAATATTTTCAGTATCAGGTAATCGTTGCTCAGGGTGGCCAGGTTGCCTTCATCAATCTTGGCTTTTTCCGCCAGTGGGCCGGTCTTCAAGATTTCCAGCCTCACCCCCGCCGCTGCCGATGGCATAGGTTCTGTCCGCAGATGGGATGGGTTGATATCCTGGTTCATAGCGATCTGTACCCGTCATCCAGATACGGAAGGAAAGCCCAGATTTGCCAAGCGGGAAAGTCGTCTGCTTGGCGAACGTGTCGCCCGGGACGGGATTGATCAAAATGCCATACCTCGAGTTATCCCTGCAGTACCAGATGTGACCGGTGCTTTGCAGTGTCTCGGTAGACGCGCTTTTAAGTACTTCATGGGCAGGGCTATACGAGTTGTTCAAGAATCCCCTACCTTAACTAGCACAGATACCGTAGCCCATCAGGCAATCCTTAGACCTCACTGCTCATCCCTCAACTACCAAGCAATCTAATTATTCCATTTGACATTCGCTGCCTAAGCAGTAACATCTCGTCACACATTCACTGCCTAGGCAGTAATAAGGTGACTTTCGATGCCTCACTTCACCCCTGACAACTTCCACAACTGCCATCTCGGCCTGTTGCTGGGCCGCGCCGCGATTCTCAAGGACCGCATCATCGACACCCATATGGAACCCCACGGCATCACCGCCGCGCAGTTCAAGGTGTTGATCATCATGGCCCAGTTCGGCGTCGATACCCCGGCGGAGCTGTGCCGCAACCTGTCCCTGGACAGCGGTTCGATGACGCGCATGCTCGACCGGCTGGAGCAAAAAGACCTGCTCAGCCGCAAGCGTTCCGAGCTGGACCGGCGCCAGGTGCAGTTGGTGCTGACCGCCGAGGGCCAGCGCCTGGCGGACATGCTGCCGCACATTGGCGCCAAGGCGCTCAACCAGTTGGCCGGCGTGCTTGAGCCGGGCGAGCTGGAAACCCTGGAGCGGATCCTGAAGAAAATGCTGATCGCTGCGGGTGACCCCATCACGATCCAGCGGGTAGGTCGATCATGAACACACGCGCACTCAGCCTGGTGCTGGCGGCGATGACGTTGGCCGGTTGCGCCAATTACAGCGGCCTCGACACCCAGGGCCATCGCCTCGACGCCAATACTCTGCACACCGGCAAATCCCTCAGCGGCGTGACGCTGTCGAGCGCCGCCTGGCCGGCCGCTGACTGGTGGAAAAGCCTGGGCGACCCACAGCTTGACGGCCTGATCCAGGAAGCTCTGCAGAACAGCCCCGACATGCAAGTGGCCGATGCCCGCGCCCACCAAGCCGAAGCCGCCGCCTATGCCGCCAACGCGGCGCGCATGCCGACCCTGGATGCCAGCGCCGGCGTGAGCCGTTCGCGCCTGGCCAAGGACCAGGACCCACGCGGGCAGGGCGATGCCTATTCGACGGTGCGTAACATCGGCGCCAGCTTCAACTACAACTTCGACCTCTGGGGCGGCCAGCGCGCCGCCTGGGAAGCCGCGTTGGGCGAGGCCCGTGCTGCCGAAGTCGACCAGCAGGCCGCGCGCCTGACCCTGGCCGCCAACGTGGCCAAGGCCTACAGCGACCTGGGCCAGGCCCATATCGTGCGTGACCTGGCCGTCGATGACCTCAAGCGCACCCGCCAGATGCTCGACCTGAGCAAGCGCCGCCTGAGTTCCGGTATCGACAGCGAATACCAGTACCAGCAGACCGAGAGCCTGGAAGCCAGCTCTCAGTCGCAACTGATTGACGCGGAAAAACAACTGCAAAGCGCCAAGATCGCGCTCGCGGTATTGCTGGGTAAAGGCCCGGACCGCGGTGACGAGTTGGCTCGCCCAGCGGTGCTCAAACCCAGCGCCGTGGCCGTGCCGGCGGTGTTGCCTGCCGAGCTGCTCGGCCGTCGCCCGGACCTGGTCGCCGCACGCTGGCGCGTAGAGGCCGCGAGCAAGAACATCGATGCCAGCAAGACCCGCTTCTACCCCAACCTCAACCTGAGCGCGAGCGCAGGTGCCGAGTCGTTGCTGGGCGATGCGATGTTCGGTTCGGCCAGCCGCTTTTTCAATATCGCGCCGACGATCTCATTGCCGATTTTTGACGGCGGTCGCCTGCGCGCCGACCTCGATGCCCGCGACGCTGACTACGACCTGGCCGTGGCCCAGTACAACAAAACCCTGGTGCAAGCCTTGGGTGATATCGGCTCCACCCTCTCGCAACTGCGCGACACCGGGCGGCAGATCCAGGCCCAGCAACACGCCGCCGATATCGCGCAGCAGTCCTACGACACCGGGGTGCAACGCTACAGCTCAGGCATCGGTAACTACCTGGATGTGCTCAGCATCGAGCAGCAATTGCTGCAGGCCCAGCGTCAGCTGGCCACCCTGAATGCGGCGCAGATCGACCTGTCGATTCAATTGATGCAGGCCCTGGGTGGCGGGTATCACGCCAACAGCGTGGCCGCGACCACCCCAGCTACACGCACGGAATAATTTGAGGTATTTGTCATGGCCACTGCCGACAGCAACAACGCAACCGAACAACCCAAAGACACCAACCCGCGCAAACGCAAAGTGATGCTGATCGGCCTGGCGCTGATCGTCATTCTGAGTGTGGTGGGCGTGTGGGCCTGGTATGAATTCTACGGGCGTTTCAATGAAAGCACCGATGACGCCTATGTGAACGGCAACGTGGTGGAAATCACCCCGCTGGTCACCGGCACCGTGGTCAGCATTGGCGCCGACGATGGCGACCTGGTCCACGAAGGCCAGGTGCTGATTAACTTCGACCCCAACGACGCCGCCGTCGGCCTGCAAAGTGCCCAGGCCAACCTGGCCCGCACCGTACGCCAAGTGCGCGGTTTGTACAGCAACGTCGATGGTATGAAAGCCCAGGTCAATGCGCAGAAAGCCGATGTGCAAACCGCCCAGGACAACTACAACCGCCGTAAGACCCTGGCCCAGGGTGGCGCGATTTCCCAGGAAGAACTGTCCCACGCCCGCGACAGCCTGACCGCCGCCAAGAACGCCTTGACCAACCTTGAGCAACAACTCAAAACCACCAATGCCCTGGTGGATGACACAGTGATTTCGTCCCACCCCGACGTGCAAGCCGCCGCCGCGCAACTGCGCCAGGCGTACCTGACCAATGCGCGCAGCACCTTGATCGCACCGGTTACCGGCTATGTGGCCAAGCGCACCGTGCAACTGGGCCAGCGCGTGCAACCGGGCACCGCGCTGATGGCGGTGATCCCGCTGGACCAGCTGTGGATCGATGCCAACTTCAAGGAAACCCAACTGCGGGATATGCGCATCGGCCAGCCGGTGGATATCGAGTCGGACATCTACGGCAGCGACGTGAAGTACAGCGGCACCGTCGACAGCCTCGGCGCCGGCACCGGCAGCGCGTTCGCCTTGCTGCCTGCACAGAACGCCACCGGCAACTGGATCAAGATCGTGCAACGGGTGCCGGTGCGCATCCATATCAACGCTGAAGAGTTGTCCAAGCACCCGCTGCGCGTGGGCTTGAGCACCGTGGTCAACGTCGACCTGCACGACCAGAGCGGCCCGGTGCTGGCGCAACAGGCGCCGCAAAAAGCCTCGTTCACCACCAGCGTGTATGACCGCCAATTGGCCGAAGCCGATGCCATGATCAACCAGTTGATCCATGACAACAGCGTCGCCGCTCCCAAGGCTGCGCAACGCTGATGAGCAATAACGCCTCGTTCACGCCACCCAGCCTGTTGATGGCCACCATTGGCCTGTCGCTGGCGACCTTTATGCAGGTGCTCGACACCACCATCGCCAACGTGGCGTTGCCGACCATCTCCGGCAACCTGGGGGTGAGTTCGGAGCAGGGCACCTGGGTGATCACCTCGTTTGCGGTGAGCAACGCCATCGCCTTGCCGCTCACCGGTTGGTTGAGCCGGCGCTTTGGCGAGGTGAAGCTGTTTTTGTGGGCGACCCTGCTGTTTGTGCTGGCGTCGTTCTTGTGCGGTATTTCCACCTCGATGCCTGAGCTGATCGGCTTTCGGGTCCTGCAAGGCTTGGTCGCCGGGCCGTTGTACCCGATGACGCAGACGCTGTTGATTGCGGTCTATCCACCCGCCAAGCGCGGCATGGCCCTGGCGTTATTGGCGATGGTCACGGTGGTAGCGCCGATTGCCGGGCCCATCCTCGGTGGTTGGATCACCGACAGCTACAGCTGGCCGTGGATCTTTTTCATCAACGTGCCCATCGGGATTTTTGCGGTGATGGTGGTGCGTGCGCAGCTGAAGAAACGCCCGGTGGTCACCAGCTATCAGCCGATGGACTACGTCGGGCTGCTGAGCCTGATCGTCGGTGTGGGGGCCTTGCAGATCATCCTCGACAAGGGCAATGACCTGGACTGGTTCGAGTCCAACTTCATCATCATCGGCGCGGCCATTTCGGTGATTGCCCTGGCGGTGTTCGTGATCTGGGAGATGACCGACAAGCACCCGGTGGTCAACCTGCGGCTGTTCGCACACCGTAACTTCCGGATCGGCACCATTGTGTTGATCCTCGGTTATGCGGGCTTTTTCGGCATCAACCTGATCCTGCCGCAATGGCTGCAAACCCAGATGGGCTACACCGCCACCTGGGCCGGGCTGGCGGTGGCGCCCATCGGCATTTTGCCGGTGTTGATGTCGCCGTTCGTGGGCAAGTACGCGCACAAGTTCGACCTGCGCCTGCTGGCGGGCCTGGCGTTCCTCGCGATTGGCTTGAGCTGCTTCATGCGCGCCGGTTTCACCAACGAAGTGGACTTCACCCACATCGCCATGGTGCAACTGTTCATGGGCATCGGCGTGGCGCTGTTCTTCATGCCGACCTTGAGCATCCTGATGTCCGACCTGCCGCCGCACCAGATTGCCGATGGCGCTGGGCTGGCGACCTTCCTGCGTACCTTGGGCGGCAGCTTTGCGGCCTCGCTGACCACCTGGATCTGGATCCGCCGGGCCGACCAGCACCATGCCTATATGAGCGAGAACATGACCGTCTACGACTCGACCACCCGCGATGCGTTGCAGGCGCTGGGTGGGGCAGGGCAGAAGGCCTATACCCAACTGGACCAGATTCTCACCAGCCAGGCGTACATGATGTCCACCGTGGATTACTTCACGTTGCTGGGGTGGATGTTCATGGGCTTGATGTTGCTGGTGTGGCTGGCCAAGCCGCCGTTTACGGCGAAGGCCGGGCCTGCGGCTTCAGGGCACTGACTTGAGGTTGTACTCAGTCAAGAATGTGGGAGCGGGCTTGCTCGCGAATGCGGTGTATCAGTCACAGCCATATCGACTGACACTCAGCATTCGCGAGCAAGCCCGCTCCCACAGTTGGATCTCTGTTCACATTGACCGGTGTTGTGCTTGATCAGGCTCCAGGCAGCGCCAACTGCGGGTTGACGAAGTCAAACGCCGCCAGCTGAAACCCTTGCTCATCCACCTGCAACGCCCAGCCTTGCTTGTCCCAGTCCCCCAGCACAATGCGCTTGGCCGCCTGGTCGCCGATCTGCAACTTATGGATGGCGGGGCGGTGGGTATGGCCGTGGACCAGGGTGCGCACGCCAAACTGCTGCATCACCCGGGGCACTTCTTCAGGCGTGACATCGACAATGTCATTGGCCTTCATGCGCACCTGGGCGCTGCTCTCACTGCGCAACTTGCGCGCCAGTTTGTGGCGGGTGCCCAAGGGCAGGTGGCGCAGGATAAACAGCACAATCGGGTTGCGCAGGATGCGCCGCAGCTTCATATAGCCGAGGTCGCGGGTGCAGAGGCTGTCGCCGTGCATCAACAGCACAGGCTCGCCATACAACTGCACGACCGTCGGGTCCTTGAGCAAGGTGGCGCCTGCCGCTTTGCAGAACGCCTTGCCGATCAGGAAATCGCGGTTGCCGTGCATGATAAAAATCGGGGTGCCGCTGTCGCTCAGCTCGCGTAGAGCCGCGCAGATGGAACGCTGGAAGGGGGTCATGCCATCGTCGCCAATCCAGGCTTCGAAGAAGTCCCCCAGAATGTACAACGCCTGGGCGCCACGGGCGCGGCCGTGGAGCAGATCCAGAAACGCCCGGGTGATGTCCGGGCGCTCCTCTTCCAGATGCAAGTCTGAAATCAGCAATATCACGCTTCGATGATCTCGGCTTTCTCGACGATCACGTCTTCGGCTGGAACGTCCTGGTGACCGGCCTTGGAGGTGGTCGATACGCCTTTGATCTTGTCGACAACGTCGGTGCCTGCGGTGACTTTACCGAACACTGCGTAGCCCCAACCCTGCACGTTCTTGCCGCTGTGGTTCAGGAAGGCGTTGTCGGCGACGTTGATGAAGAACTGCGCGGAGGCCGAATGCGGCTCCATGGTACGGGCCATGGCGACGGTGTACTTGTCGTTGGAAAGGCCGTTGTCTGCTTCGTTCTGGATGCTTGGACGCTTGTCTTTCTTTTCTTTCATGCCAGGCTCGAAACCGCCGCCCTGGATCATGAAGTTGCCGATGACACGGTGGAAAACGGTGTTTTCGTAGTGGCCGGCTTTGACGTATTCGATGAAGTTGGCGACGGTGATCGGCGCTTTCTCGGCGTTCAGCTCGATGACGATGTCACCGTGGTTGGTGGTCAGTTTGACTTGAGTCATGTTCGCTACTCTTTTCAGGGAATTCGTGGGTGTGGGCGCCTGGGCACCTTACCTGTCTGGCTAAACGACGGCCAAGGCGCGCAGTTTAGCCTGCCCTGCGGGAATTTCGAGGTGGTTTTTTACCGCCCGGGCAATTAATTGGCCGCGCTCTGTATGTGTCTTGACTGCTTCGGCTATTATGAGCCCTTTGTTTTATCTGGCCCCACCTGGCCACGCACCTGTCTGTTCAAGGATCCTATGAGCAAGCCCACTGTCGACCCTACCTCGAATACCAAGGCCGGACCTGCCGTCCCGGTCAATTTCCTGCGCCCGATCATCCAGGCGGACCTGGATTCGGGCAAGCACACGCAGATCGTCACCCGTTTCCCGCCTGAGCCCAACGGCTACCTGCACATCGGCCACGCCAAGTCGATCTGTGTGAACTTCGGCCTGGCCCAGGAGTTCGGTGGCGTCACGCACCTGCGTTTCGACGACACCAACCCGGCCAAGGAAGACCAGGAATACATCGACGCCATCGAAAGCGACATCAAGTGGCTGGGCTTTGAATGGTCCGGTGAAGTGCGCTATGCCTCCAAGTATTTCGACCAGTTGTTCGACTGGGCTGTCGAGCTGATCAAGGCCGGCAAGGCCTATGTGGACGACCTGACCCCGGAGCAGGCCAAGGAGTACCGTGGCACCCTGACCGAGCCGGGCAAGAACAGCCCGTTCCGCGACCGTTCGGTGGAAGAGAACCTGGACTGGTTCAACCGTATGCGTGCCGGCGAATTCCCGGACGGCGCTCGCGTGCTGCGCGCCAAGATCGACATGGCCTCGCCGAACATGAACCTGCGCGACCCGATCATGTACCGCATCCGCCATGCCCACCACCACCAGACCGGTGACAAGTGGTGCATCTACCCCAACTACGACTTTACCCACGGTCAGTCGGACGCCATCGAAGGCATCACCCACTCCATCTGCACCCTGGAGTTCGAGAGCCATCGCCCGCTGTACGAGTGGTTCCTGGACAGCCTGCCGGTGCCGGCGCACCCGCGTCAGTACGAGTTCAGCCGCCTGAACCTGAACTACACCATCACCAGCAAGCGCAAGCTCAAGCAACTGGTCGATGAAAAACACGTGCATGGCTGGGATGACCCGCGCATGTCCACGCTGTCGGGCTTCCGCCGCCGTGGCTACACCCCGGCGTCGATCCGCAACTTCTGCGACATGGTCGGCACCAACCGTTCCGACGGTGTGGTCGATTTCGGCATGCTGGAATTCAGCATCCGCCAGGACCTGGATGCCAACGCGCCGCGCGCCATGTGCGTGCTGCGTCCGTTGAAGGTCGTGATCACCAACTACCCGGAAGGCCAGGTCGAGAACCTCGAACTGCCGCGTCACCCGCAGAAAGAAGAGCTGGGCGTGCGCAAATTGCCGTTCGCCCGCGAAATCTACATCGACCGTGACGACTTCATGGAAGAGCCGCCAAAAGGCTACAAGCGCCTGGAGCCGAACGGCGAAGTGCGCCTGCGCGGCAGCTACGTGATCCGTGCGGACGAAGCGATCAAGGACGCCGATGGCAACATCGTCGAGCTGCGTTGCTCGTACGACCCGGACACCCTGGGCAAGAACCCTGAAGGCCGCAAGGTCAAGGGCGTGGTCCACTGGGTACCGGCCGCTGCCAGCATCGAGTGCGAAGTGCGCCTGTACGATCGTCTGTTCCGCTCGCCGAACCCTGAGAAGGCAGAAGACAGCGCCAGTTTCCTCGACAACATCAACCCTGACTCTCTGCAAGTACTCACTGGTTGTCGTGCCGAGCCATCGCTTGGCGACGCACAGCCGGAAGACCGTTTCCAGTTCGAGCGCGAAGGCTACTTCTGCGCGGATATCAAGGACTCGAAACCTGGTGCTCCGGTATTCAACCGTACCGTGACCTTGCGAGATTCGTGGGGCCAGTGATTTAAGGGAAACATCGTGCTAACGATTTACAACACGCTCAGCAAGACCAAAGAAGTCTTCAAGCCGCTGGATGGCAACAAGGTGCGCATGTACGTGTGCGGTATGACCGTGTACGACTACTGCCACATCGGCCACGGCCGTAGCATGGTTGCCTTCGACCTGGTGACCCGCTGGTTGCGTTTCAGCGGCTATGACTTGACGTACGTGCGCAACATCACCGACATCGACGACAAGATCATCAACCGTGCCAACGAGAACGGCGAGTCGTTTGACGCGCTGACCGAGCGCATGATCGCCGCCATGCACGAGGACGAGGCGCGCCTCAACATCCTCAAGCCGGACATGGAACCGCGTGCCACGGACCACATTCCTGGCATGCACGCGATGATCCAGACCTTGATCGACAAGGGCTACGCCTACGCCCCAGGCAATGGCGATGTGTACTACCGCGTCGCCAAATTCATGGGCTACGGCAAGCTGTCGCGCAAGAAGATCGAAGACCTGCGCATCGGCGCGCGTATCGAAGTTGACGAAGCCAAGCAGGATCCGCTCGACTTCGTGCTGTGGAAAGCCACCAAGCCGGGCGAGCCGAGCTGGGAGTCGCCCTGGGGCGCCGGGCGTCCGGGTTGGCACATCGAATGCTCGGTGATGTCCACCTGCTGCCTGGGCGAGACCTTCGACATTCATGGCGGCGGCAGCGACCTGGAGTTCCCGCACCACGAAAACGAAATCGCCCAGAGCGAAGCCGCCACTGGCAAGACCTACGCCAATGCCTGGATGCACTGCGGCATGATCCGCATCAATGGCGAGAAGATGTCCAAGTCCTTGAACAACTTCTTCACCATCCGCGACGTGCTGGAAAAGTACCACCCGGAAGTGGTGCGCTACCTGCTGGTGTCCAGCCACTACCGCAGCGCCATCAACTACTCCGAAGACAACCTCAAGGACGCCAAGGGTGCCCTGGAGCGTTTCTACCACGCGTTGAAAGGCCTGCCCGCGGTTGCACCGGCTGGCGGCGAAGCCTTCGTGGCACGCTTCACCGAAGTGATGAATGACGACTTCGGCACCCCGGAAGCCTGCGCCGTACTGTTTGAAATGGTGCGCGAGATCAACCGCTTGCGCGAGACCGATATCGACGCAGCGGCGGGCCTGGCGGCGCGCCTGAAAGAGCTGGCCAGCGTGTTGGGCGTGTTGCAGATGGAGGCCGATGACTTCCTGCAAGCGGGCGCTGAAGGGCGTGTGGATGCCGCGCAAGTGGATGCGTTGATCCAGGCGCGTTTGGCTGCTCGGGCTAACAAGGACTGGGCGGAATCCGACCGTATCCGCGACCAACTGACCGCGATGGGTGTGGTGTTGGAAGACGGTAAGGGTGGGACGACGTGGCGGTTGGCTGACTGATCGTTGAAAGCTGCACGCTGAATGAAAAACGCCCCGACTGGTTCGGGGCGTTTTTTTGCACACTGTTTAACGTTTCATTCGATCCACTGTGGGAGCTGGCTTGCCCGCGATGACGGAGTGTCAGTTACCGAAAATGTTGGCTGACCCGCTGCAATCGCAGGCAAGCCAGCTCCCACATTTTTTACCGTGCCCACTTTGCGAACTCTTCGGTTTCAGATTTATGTGTGGGTTGGATGGTCTTTGAGGCTTAGTGTTTTATCCACCATTAACTGGATCCCCTCCAGCATCCGACAAATCCCCAGGGCGACGCTGCGAGGATTGCCGTCGATCTCAAAAGCCAAGTGGCTTGCCAGTGCATGAACCGACGCTAGATCCTCAGATGCGTTGACCAGCAGCGTCTCGACGTCTAGTCCTTCTCGCACGGTAAACAAGCCATGGCCCTCAGCAGGCGGCTCTGGTTTCTCAGACGGGTTCAGATAGTGGTTGATTGCTCGATGAGCAGCAGTGTGAAGCGTGATTGAATCTGAAGGCGGATTAGGACTGTCTTTAATCATGGCGAAGCTCCTAGAGTATTGGAGTCACCACCCCTCGCTGCGAAACGATATTGGGGTGGCAGCTGTACGCAGGTTCGCAGACCGGGACTCTAGGCTCCCGGCATACCCGAAGGTATCCCGCGCACAGCCGCCATAACATCAGGCATAAAAAAGCGCCCGCTATCTTGAGGTGGACGCTGTGCGTCTAGAGTTTAACCGAGCTGCGAAACCCGGTCGCTGAATTTGCAGCGACCCCCGAAGATTAGGCAGGCATCTTCCGAGGGGCAACCCTAAAACGCTGTCGGAAATTTCTGGCTGGACCTCAATGCCTGGATGGATCGGGTGCCAGCTGAGGTAATGGTTACCACCAAGAACCGTTTTACTGATCGAGCGGTCGCTTCCCTGTGTGGCGCGGGCCGATGATGCTGAGCTGGCGCAATGGGCGGCGCGTATCCGTTCGATTGCCTGGCGCCAAACCAAATGTGGGAGCTGGCTTGCCTGCGATGGCCATAGGTATCTACACAACTCTGTGGGTTGTAACAGCAAACGGTAACCACGATGCGAAGCGAGGCGCTCTTGATCTTGATCTGCTTGTGATCTTGATCTCAGGCGCCCCGTTAAACCACGCTGGCCGGAATTCGACAGGGATTTGGGGGGTAAACCGGCAGGGATGCCGGTTTAGCCGCCCCGCGCCATGGATGGCGCGTGGCGGCGGCCCCCCAAATCACTGGCGGATTACGGGCACACCGAGCCTAGGCGAGGTGCCGAGTGGTGGGGCAAGAGCGTTTTGCTTACTTTTGCGCTTTTCAAAAGTGAGCCGCTGTCAGAGCGGAACCCTAGGTGGCCGTTACCTACATAACGGATATGTACTCAGTCTGATCCTAAATCCCGGTAGGCTGTCAGGCCGTCTTCGCGAGCAAGCCCGCACACAGGTTGATCGCGGGGTGCCAGGTAGATGGGCGCCGGCTGTCAGGCCGTCACGGAAGCAAGCTCCCCCGCCACAGGTCCGGCGTCGCACCAAAGTTGTGTAGATACCTATGGCTATCGCAAGCCAGCTCCCACATTTTTAATGCGTTCGCCTGATGAATCAGCGGCGGCTGCTGACTTCGGCGGGGACGTCATCGCCGGCCATGCGTTTGCGGAACAGGGCGGTTCGCGCCAACAGCAGTGTGGTGACCGGCACGGTGATCGCGAGCAAAATCGGAATCAACCAGCCGTGCAACACCGGCCCGGATTTGAGCGTTGAAAAGTAGATGATCGACGCCAACGCCACGCTCCACGCCCCCAGCGTCGAGGCGAGTGCCGGCGGGTGCATGCGTTGGAAAAATTCTTTCATCCGCAGCAAGCCAATCGCGCCAATCAAGGCAAACAGGCTGCTGAGCAACAGCAACGCCGCCACGATAATTTCAACCCATAACGGCATCATTCAATCACCTCGCCACGCAGCAGGAATTTGGCCAGGGCGAACGAGCCGACGAAGCCGAACAGCGCGATCAATAGCGCCGCTTCAAAGTAAGTGTCACTGGCATAGCGGATACCCAGGGTGAGCATCATCAGCATCGCCAGGATGTACAGGTAGTCCAGCGCCAGTACCCGGTCCTGGGCCGAGGGGCCTTTGAACAGGCGCACCAGGGTCAGCACCATGGCCAGGGAGAACAGGAACAGGCTGAACAGGATCGCATTGGCGAGCAGGGCGCTCATTCGAAGATCTCCATCAGGGGCCGTTCGTAGGCGTGCTTGAATTGCTGGATAAACGAGGCCTCGTCATCCAGGTCGAAGACGTGCAGCAGCAGGATGCTACGGTCCAGGGCCAGTTCCGACCACACGGTGCCGGGGGTCACGCTGGTGATCATCGCCAGCACGGCCAGGCCGTTGGCGTCGCGCAGGTCCAGGGGGATCTTGATAAAGCGCGAGCGCGGTGGGCGTGAGCCGCAGGTGAGTACGCCCCAGGCCACGTGAAGGTTGGAGATGATCACGTCGAGGCCGACCCGGAAAAACAGACGGATGATCACCCCAGGGCGGCGGATGCGGATCGGCAGCGGGCGCAACGGCGCCATCATCAGCGGCGCAAGAAAGCCCAGCAGTGCGCCCAGCAGCAGGTTGCCGGGGCTGATCGACAGGTTCAGCACCAGCCACAACACCCACAACGCCAACGACAACCAGGGAGCAGGGAACAGACGCTTCATGGTTGCACCTCCAGGGCGGCGGCCTTGGCTTCAGGGCTGGGCACTGGCCGGGTCGCGAGCACTGCCATCACGTAGTGTTCCGGGTTGTTCAGGCTGTCGGCGGTGGCCTGAGTGTAGCGCATCAGCGCCTCGGCCTTGAAGGTCAGCGCGATGCTCAACCCCAGTAGCAGGAAGATCGGCACACATTCGTAGCGGCGCAGCAGCGGTGATGGGCGTTCTTCCGGGGTCCAGAAGCGCTGGATGCCGAGGCGGGCGAACGCGATGAGCGAGGCCAGGCCAGAGAGAATCAGCAGCGCCACCAGGCCCCAGGCCGCTGGGCGAATGGACTCATCCACGGCGTTGCCCAGGCCCAGCGGGTTGATCAGCGCGCTCAACAGGCTGAGCTTGCCGATAAACCCGGACAGCGGCGGCATGCCGATAATCAGCAGCGCACAGGCGATAAAGCTCAAGCCGAGAAAGGCCATGGTCCAGGGGATGACCTGGCCGATCACCGCTTTCTGCTCATCGTCCAGGTTCACGCCGGGACGCGGGTGCAGGGATTCCATGGCTTTGGGCAGCGCATCGATCTCCTCATCCAGTGGCAGGTCGTTGGCCGAGCGCGAGCGTTCGATCAATTCAGCCAGCAGGAACAGCGCACTCAGTGCCAGGGTGGAGCTGACCAGATAGAACAACGCTCCTGCGGTCAGACTCGGCTGGGCAAACCCGACCGCCGACAGCAGGATCCCGGCCGACACGAGGATGCTCAGGCTGGCCATGCGCTCCAGGCGCTGCGCCGCCACCATCGCCAGTGCCGCGCAAATGATGGTCGCCATGCCGCCGTACACCAGCCAGTCGCCGCCAAATAGCGCCGAGGCGCCGGCCTGGCCGGAGAACAGCAGGGTCCACAGGCGCAGCACGGTGTACACGCCGACCTTGGTCATGATCGCGAACATCGCCGCCACCGGCGCGCTGGCCGAGGAGTAGGCGGGCGCCAGCCAGAAGTTCAGCGGCCACATGCCGGCCTTGGCCAGGAACGCCGTCGCCAGGATCGCCGCACCGGCATGCAACAGGCCGCGATCGGCCTCCGGCACCAGCGGGATCTTCAACGCCAGGTCGGCGAAATTCAGCGTACCGGTGACGCCGTAGATCATCGCCGCGCCAATCAGGAACAGCGACGACGCCAGCAGGTTGATCGCAATGTAATGCAGCCCCGACGACACCCGCGCGCGGCCGGAACCGTGCAGCATCAAACCGTAAGAGGCCGCCAGCAGCACCTCGAAGAACACGAACAGGTTGAACAGGTCCGCGGTGAGGAAGGCGCCATACAGCCCCATCAGTTGAATCTGGAACAGGGCATGGAAGCTGGTGCCCGCACGGTCCCAGCGCGCCATGGCGAACAGCAGCGCACTCACGCCGATCACCCCGGTAAGCACCAGCATCATCGCCGACAGTTGGTCCACCACCAGCACGATGCCGAACGGCACCTGCCAGTTGCCCGGCAAGTACACGCCAATGGAGCCGGGGCCGCCCTGTTGCGTCCAGTACAACAGCAGCACGGCAACGCCCAGGCCGACGATGCTGGAGCACAGATTGATCCGGGCTTTGAGCGGGCGGCGTTTCTCGCCCAGCATCAGCATCAACCCAGCGGTGAGCAGCGGCAGCAGGATCGGCGCGACGATCAGTTGATTCATCCACGTCATTCCTTGGGCTCCCGGCCGTCCACATGGTCAGTGCCGGTCAGGCCCCGGGATGCCAGCAGCACCACCAGGAACAATGCGGTCATGGCGAAGCTGATGACGATGGCCGTGAGCACCAGGGCCTGGGGCAGTGGGTCGGTGTAGTTGAGCAGGTCTTGGGGCACGCCGTCCTTGATGATCGGCTCCTTGCCGATAAACAGGCTGCCCATGCTGAAGATGAACAGGTTGACGCCGTAAGACAGCAGGCACAAACCCATCACCACCTGGAACGTCCGAGGCCGCAAGATCAACCAGACGCCGGAGGCCGCCAGGACCCCAATGGCTATTGCGATGACTTCTTCCATCAGGCGGCTCCTTCGGTTGCAGCAACCACTTTGGGCTGGTTGCTCGGTTTATGCGCGCGCACCGACTGGTGGCCGAGGGCGGTAAGCATCAACAGGGTCGAGCCCACGACCATGGCGTACACGCCGACGTCAAAGAACAGCGCACTGGCGATATGGATGTCCCCCAGTAGCGGCAGGCTGAAATGCCAGGTATGTGTGGTGAGGAACGGGTACCCGGCGAACAGCGCACCCAGCCCGGTCAAGGTCGCCGACAGCAGGCCGAAGCCCATCCAGCGCATCGGCCGCAGGCTCATCTGCGCCTCGACCCACTGCGTACCGGCGACCATGTATTGCAGGATAAACGCCACCGACATCACCAGCCCGGCGACGAAACCACCACCCGGTTGATTGTGGCCACGCATGAACAGGTAGAACGACACCACCAGCGCAATCGGCAGCAGCAGGCGCACCAGCACCGCCGGCACCATCATAAAGCCCAGGGCGGTGTCGCTGGCCTGGCGTGGGTTGACCAGATCGGTCGCCACGTCCGGCGCCAGTTGGCGCTGTTGGGGCGGCAACTCCATGCTTTCCTTGGACGGGCGGAAGCGGCGCAGCAGGGCGTAAACCGTCAACGCCACGGCGCCGAGTACAGTGATTTCGCCCAGGGTATCGAAGCCCCGGAAGTCCACCAGCATCACATTCACCACATTGCTGCCGCCGCCTTCGGGCAGGGCACGGCTGAGGTAAAACGAAGAGATATCGTTGGGCGTCTGACGGGTCAGCATCGCGTAGGACAGCAGCGCCATGCCGCCGCCGACTGCGGTGGACAGCAGTAAGTCACGCAGGCGGCGGATACGCGCCTTGCGCAGCGAACTGGGCAGGGGTGAGACCTCTTCGATCCGCCTTGGCAGCCAGCGCAGGCCGAGCAGGATCAGCACGGTGGTGACCACTTCCACCACCAGTTGGGTGAGGGCCAGGTCCGGTGCCGAGAACCATACGAAGGTGACGCAGGTCATCAGGCCGCACACGCTGACCATGGTCAGGGCCGCCAGCCGGTGGTACTTGGCTTGCCAGGCGGCACCCAGTGCGCAGGCAATCGCCAGCAACCACAGGGTGACGAAGACGATGGAGCCCGGGATTTTCGGGCGGTCGCCCCAGCTGAGGCCACTGTTGATCATCGGGATCATTGCGCCGATCACTGCCAGCAGCACCAACAGGAACAACTGGGTTTGCAGGCGCTTGGTGCTGATGCGTTTCTCGATGCGGCGCACGCCGCGCATCATCACCACCAGGCAGCGCTCGAAACCGCGCTTGCCGTTGAAGTAGCCGATCAGCGGTGGGTATTCGAAGCGGCCACGCTTGAGTTGCTTGCGCAGCAGCAGGTACAGCACCACGCCGCCGGTCATCGCCACCAGGCTCATGATCATCGGCGCGTTCCAGCCGTGCCAGATCGCCAGGCTATATTCGGGCAAGGTACCGCCCACCACCGGCAGGGCGGCAGCGGCGAGGATCGAGCCGACCACCTGGGCCGGGAAAATTCCCACCAGCAGGCAGGTGAACACCAACAGCTCAACCGGTGCGCGCATCCAGCGCGGCGGCTCGTGGGGCGTGTGCGGCAAGTCGGTGGCGGGCGGGCCGAAGAACACATCGACGGTAAAGCGCAGGGCATAGGCCACGCTGAATGTGCCGGCAATGGTCGCGATCAGCGGCAGGGCGATTTCCACCCATTGGGTCGACGAGATAAACACGGTTTCGGCAAAGAACATCTCTTTGGACAGGAAGCCATTGAGCAACGGCACCCCGGCCATGGACGCACTGGCGACCATCGCCAGGGTCGCGGTAAACGGGATCAGGCGCACCAGCCCACTGAGCTTGCGGATATCCCGCGTGCCGCTTTCGTGGTCGATGATGCCCGCGGCCATGAACAGCGAAGCCTTGAAGGTGGCGTGGTTGAGAATATGGAAGACGGCGGCAACAGCGGCCAGTGGGCTGTTAAGACCCAGCAGCAGGGTGATCAGCCCGAGGTGGCTGATGGTGGAATAGGCCAGCAGGCCCTTGAGATCGTTTTGAAACATGGCGCAGTAAGCGCCGAGGAGGAGAGTGAGGGCGCCGGCACCGCCGACGATCCAGAACCATTCTTCGCTGCCGGACAGCGATGGCCACAGGCGGGCCAGCAGGAACACGCCGGCCTTCACCATCGTCGCCGAATGCAGGTAGGCCGAAACCGGTGTCGGTGCCGCCATGGCGTGGGGCAGCCAGAAATGAAAGGGGAATTGCGCGCTTTTGCTCAAGGCGCCGATCAGCACCAGGGCGAGCATGACCGGGTACAGCGAATGCGCGCGAATTTGATCGCCCGCCGCCAGCACCTGGTCCAGGTCATAGCTGCCGACGATATGCCCCAGCAGCATCACTCCCGCCAACAGGCACAAACCGCCTGCGCCAGTGACCATCAGTGCCATGTACGCACCACGGCGCGCATCGGCACGGTGGTGCCAATAGCCGATCAGCAGGAACGAGAACAGGCTGGTCAGTTCCCAGAAGAATACGATCTGGATCAGGTTGCCGGAGATCACCAGGCCCAGCATGGCGCCCATGAACGCCAGGAAAAACGCAAAGAAACGCGGCACCGGGTCGTCCGGTGACATGTAGTAGCGCGCATACAGCGACACCAGCGTGCCGATGCCCAGCACCAGCATCGAGAACAGCCAGGCGAACCCATCCATGCGCAACACGAAGTTCAGCCCAAGGCTGGGCAACCACATGAATTCTTCGCGGATCACGCCACCGTGGGCGATCTGGGGGTAGAGCAGGGCGACTTGAATAGTACCGACCAGTGCCACAAGGCCGGCCAACAGGGATTCGGTGTTACGTGCGTTATGCGGCAGCAAGGCCGCCAGACAGCTGCCGATAAAAGGCAGAAGCAGTAGAACTATCAGGGACATAGGCTTCTAATCTGCGGGAGTTTGGGATGCATCATACGTGCCGCTTTCACGATCACCAAACGCCAAGATGTGGCAGGATCCTACAAGGTAGGCTGAAACTTCCCATTTGGCACTGTTTGGACCTGCCCTTGAATTGAAATGCTGACCTCTGTGGGAGCCGTTATCTGCAGCGAGGCCGTACCTGTGGCGAGGGAGCTTGCTCCCGTGACGGCCTGCCAACCGCCACCCATCTCCCTGACACCCCACAATCCAACTGTGGGAGCTGGCTTGCCTGCGATGGCGGCCTAACAGCCGACACCCATCTCCCTGGCACCCCGCGGTCAAACTGTGGGAGCGGGCTTGCTCGCGAAGGCGGCCTAACAGTCAACACAGTTGGACCGGGTACATATCCGTTATTTAGGTAACAGCCACTTAGGGTTCCGCCCTGACGGCGGCTCACTTTTGAACAGCGCAAAAGTAAGCAAAACGCTCTTGCCCCACCACTCGGCACCTCGCTTAGGCTCGGTGTGCCCGTAATCCGCCAGTGATTTGGGGGGGCCGCCGCCACGCGCCATCCATGGCGCGGGGCGGCTAAACCGGCATCCCTGCCGGTTTAGCCCCCAAATCCCTGTCGAATTCCGGCCAGCGTGGTTTGACGGGGCGCCTGAGATCAAAAGCAGATCAAGAGCAAGAGCAAGAGCGGCTCGCTTCGCATCGTGGTTACTGTTGATCGCAAACTATCCCTGCCGCTCCTCCTCCAACGCCTCTGCCAACTCAACGGCCTTCTGCCCCTTCGTCTTCAATTCACTCACAATCACCGCCACCACAATCAGCACCGCCCCCAACATCGCAATCGGTGGGAACCGCTCCCCGGCGATTCGCCCAACAACGCCTGCCCACACGGGCTCACCGGCATAAATCAACGTCGCCCGGGTTGGCGAAACACTTTGCTGGGCCCAGTTCATCGCCACCTGGATCACCGCACTGGTCAAGCCCAGGCCCACGGCACTGAACAGCAGCAGCCAGGAAAAGCCCGGCAACGCCTCGCCCATGGGCACCACCATCATGAATGACAGCACCGAAGCGGTGGCCAGTTGCACCACGGTCACCCGGCGAATATCCACCTGGCCGGCAAATGCGCTGATCAAGATGATCTCGGCCGCTATTGCCACTGCACCGACCAGCGTGGCGATTTCACCTGGGCTGAAGTTCAGCGAAGCCCCCGCCGGGCCGGTCAACAGCATCAACCCGGCAAACGCCAGCATGATGCCGATGCTGGGCATCAACCCGGGGCGACGGCCCAATACCAGCCACTGCAACAGCGGCACGAACGGTACATACAGCGCGGTGATAAACGCCGACTGGCTGCTCAAGATGGTTTGCAGGCCTATGGTCTGCAAGCCATAGCCGAACATGATTGCCACACCGATAAACACCCCGGCCTTTAGTTCGAACAGGGTCAGGTCGCGCAGGGTGCGCAAGGAAAAGAACCCCACCACAATCGTCGCCGCCGCGAAGCGCAGGCCGACAAAGAACATTGGCCCGCTGACGGTCATGGCGTGCTGCACCAGCAAAAAGGTGCCGCCCCAGATCATGGTGATCACCACCAGGATGCATTCGGCTTTACTGAAACGGTTGAAACGCGAAGGGGAGTTAGGGGCAGTCATGGCGGCTCGGTCTTGCAAGGGGAAAGCACGGACCGCACAATGCGCCGCACGCTGGGCAGTATACTGCGCACACCTACCTATTGAGCAATATAGTGCACAAAGAAAATCCGCAACGGGCCTCGGTCCTGCAGCACGTCAGCCAGAACGTTCGTCGTCTGCGCCATGCCGCCGACTTGAGCCAGACCGCGCTCTCGGAAAAATCCGGTGTCAGCCGGCGCATGCTGGTGGCGATTGAAGCAGGGGAGAAGAACGTCAGTCTGTCGACGCTGGACCGTGTCGCCGAAGCGCTGGACGTGGCCTTCAGCGACCTGATCCAGGCGCCGGATGTGCGCGATCATAGCCGTATCAACGAGTTGGCCTGGGCGGGCGAGATTGTCGGCAGTAAGGCGGTGTTGCTGGCCAAGGCCACGGCACGGCGTGAGGTCGAATTATGGGAGTGGCGGCTTGAGCCCGGTGATCGCTATTGCCCGGACCCTGACTTGGAAGGGTGGAGCGAACAACTGTTTGTGTTCGAGGGCAGCCTGACGCTGGTGATAGGTGATCAGGAAAATGTTATCGAAGCAGGAGAGTTCTTTATGTTCGCCAGCCACCAGCCCCATGCTTATCGCAATGATGGGGACGCGGCGGTGCGATTTGTTCGAAATGTGGTGATTTGAACAACACTCAGGGGTGAACCGGCATGAGTCAATCAACCCGCAATGCTGATGTACTGATCATCGGTGGCGGCCTGAGCGGTACGATGCTGGCCGTGCAACTGCTGCGCCTACCGGGCACGCGGCGCATCCTGATAGTCGAACCTCGCGCTGAACTGGGGCGCGGCGAAGCCTACAGCGCAGTCGAATTGGGCCATACGCTGAACGGCAATGCCGCCCGCATGAGCGTTGACCCAGACAATGCCGACGACCTCACTCAGTGGCTCACCGACTACCTCAGCGCCGGGGGATGGCCCGAGTCGTATCAACAGCATGTGCCCATCAGCGAACTGTTCCCGCCGCGGGGGATTTTTGGCCTGTACGCCCAGCAGCGCTTGGCGCAAGCCAAGGCGCGGTCCACATCGACCGTCGAGCATATCCGTGCCGAAGCGGTGGACCTTCAAGTCGACGCAACCTCAGCGTTATTGACTCTCGATACTGGCGAGCAACTGCGCGGCGCCTGTGCGGTAGTGGCCACCGGCATGTTCCCAGCGGCACGCACCCCGCAAACCGAATCCACAGGTTTGAACGCTGCTGCGCTGGATCCTTGGGATGTCCGCGCAATGACCCAATTGGACCCCCAATCGACGGTGCTGATCATCGGCTCGGGCCTGACTATGGTCGATGCCGTGGTCTCCCTGGAACAGGCCGGGCATCGCGGCCCTGTCGAGGTTTTTTCGCGCCACGGCTTGTTGCCCCATGTACGCCGGCAACCGCCGAGCTGGGACGACTTCCTCGCCGCCGACCACCGCCTGAGCAGCCCCCGACAATTGCTGCGTGAGGTGCGACGCCAGTGCCAGCTCGCGTTGGGGCAAGGCATCGACTGGCAGGCACCGCTGGACACGGTGCGCGTGCATATAGCACGCCTGTGGAGCCAGGCCACTGAGGCTCAGAAACGCCAGTTTGTGCGGCATGTGCGTCCCTGGTGGGAAAGCCACCATCACCGTTCGCCGCCAATGAGTGCGCAATTGGTGGAGCGCTTGCAGGGGGAAGGGCGGCTGCGGATTCATGCGGCGTCGTTCAAGGGCTTGGTGCCGTCGCAAGAGGGGGTTGCCATTGCGCTGCGCTACCGGGGTGAAGAGATGATCAATCAGGTTGTGGGCGCTGCGCTGATCAATTCCAGCGGCATCGAATACGACTGGCGGCGGGTGGCCCGGCCTTTGCCGCAGCAATTGCTCAAGCGCGGGTTGGTCCAGCCTGGGCCATTGGCGCTGGGGATCGCGGCGGATGCAACGGGGGCGGTGCTGGATGCTCGCGGCCAGGTCAGCCCGCGACTGTTCGCCATGGGGCCGCCGTTGCGGGGGATGTGGTGGGAAAGTACGGCGGTGACCGATGTGGCGCTGCAGGCCAAGGCGCTGGCCGCCAGGATTACGACAGCTATCTAACGGATGCCACAGGGCCAGATGTAGGAGCTGGCTTGCCTGCGAAGAGCCTGAGGGCACCGCGTTTGTTCAGGAAGCACGCGTTATCGTTGACGTTTTTCGCGAGCAAGCTCGCTCCTACAGTTAGGGCATACCCGGGATCGAGTGTCAGTGACTGACTTCCCCGACCCTCACAAACCCCGCCTCTAGCCCAAACACCTCAACCCCCTGCGGCGTCGATTGCCCCGTGGTCACTTTTACCCGCTGCACCGGCTGATCCATCGCCGCCCGATACGCCACGGTCATATCCGCCTGGATCGCCTGGCTGGGAATCACGATTGCCTGGTCATTGTTGTAAGTGACGATGGTCAACCGCGCACTCATGCCCAGGCGCACCCGTTGCAACTGCTGTGGCGTCAGCTTGGGGATCGACAAGGTCACCGGAAACTGCGCGCTGCCCTGGCTGTCGCTGGCGATGGCCAAGCCGCTGACCACCCTGACCGAACCCGTCAGCCGCTCGCCGTCAAAGCCATCGCCCATCACTTCAACGGCCTGGCCCTGACGTAACTGGTTGATATCCAGCTCTGAGACCTTGGCGACGATTTTCAACTGTTCGATATTGGCCAGGCCGAACAGCACCTGGCCCTGGCTGACCTTGCTGCCGGCCTGCACCGGCGCGTTGTTGTTGCCGCCACCTTGAGCCGTGTTGGTGCTGCCGGGGGCCGGTACCACGATGCCGGAGAAGGGCGCCTTGACCTCCTTGCCTTCGAGCAGTGTTTGCAAGGCTTCGTACTTCACTGTGGCATTGGTCAGCTCCATCTCTGCGATCTGCCGGTATTCGCCCTGGCCTTGGTCCAGGGCTTGTTGCAGCTCACTGCGCGCCGCCGCCAGGTCCAGTTGCTGTTGCTGGGTTTGTTGCTTGAGGTCGTCCAGTTCGTTGCGGGGGATGATGCCGCGCTTGAACAGGTTTTCGCTCTCGGTGAGTTTGCGTTGGGTGTTACCCGCGGTCATTTCCGCGGTGCGTAAACTGCGACGGGCGCGGCTGACGGTGGGGCTGCTGCCCCAGTCTTGCATTTCCTGCACGGTGCGCCGGGCCTTGAGTTGCGCGGAGAGGGCGTCGCGCAGTTGTACTTCCAGCGTCGCTGGGTCCATGCGCAACAGGACCTGGCCGGCTTCGACGCGCTGGCCTTGCTCGACCAGGTTAGCCAGCACATTGCCGTCGAACGGCGCCGTCAGGGTGACGGTGGTCTGAGGCTCGATCTTGCCCACCAGGCCGATCTGGTGCACCAGCGGGTCGGGCTTGACGGCCAGCCACTGCCCGGCTGTGCTCGCTGGCTCGGCGCCGCCGCGTTGGCTGAGCAGGCTGACTGCCGCGCCGGCCAGCAACAGGATCAAGGCAACGGCCATCAGCAATTTTTTATTAGTAGTCATTGAGGGCGATTTCCCAACTTTCCAGCGTCATGCCCAGGGTCAGATCGAGCTGGGTCTGGGCGTTCAAATAAGCGATCAGCGCATTGAGCTGGGCATTTTCGGCGTTGCGCAGGTCGGTCTCGAAGCTCAGCACCTGGAAGTTGGTGGAGCGCCCGGCGCTGAGTTTTTCCCGCTCGATCTCGATCTTGCGCCGCGACAACTCCACGGCACGTTTGGATATTTCATATTGGCGCCAGCGGGTGCCGAGGTCACGCACCACATTGTTGACGTTGCGCTCCAGTTCCTGGCGAGCGTCGGTGATGCGGATTTCCTGATCCTCCACATTTACCCGCGCGCGCACTTCGGCCTGGCGCGTGCTGATATCGCCAATGGGGATCTGCACTTGCACCCCGGCGTAACTGTCCCAGGTGCGGTTATTGTTATGGCCGTCGTCGTTATCGGTGGCGGCGCGTATCTGGTTGGCGCCGGCCACCAGGTCCACCTGCCAGCGCCCGGAATCCTTGGCGATCACCAGGTTTAGGTCGGCCTGCTGGCTGCCGAGTAGCGCGGCGAGGTATTCCGGTTGCTGGTTTTGCGCGAGGTTGAAGGCCTGGCGTTTGTCGATCTCCATGGGGCTGGCTTCCAGGGCCTCGGTGGCGCGCACCGGTGTCGACAGGTCCAGGGCCAGCAGGCGCAGCAACGCCAGGCGGCTGGTGTCGAGTTGGTTGCGGGCTTCTTCCACGCCCAATTGCTGGGTGGCGATATCGGCTTCGGTCTGCACGATCTCGAACTCGGCCATGCGCCCGGCGCTGATCAGCGCTTTGTTCACCTCCAGCAAGGTCGTGGAGCGCTTGAGGGCTTCCTGCACGATCACCAGTTGTTCCTGGGCGCGCAGCAACTCGCGGTAAGTGGCGATGATCTGGCTGATGGTCTGCGCCACGGTGGCCTTGAGGTTCAGGCGGTTGGCCTGCTCGGCCAGGCGCGACAGGCGCAGCGGTGCGGTGGTGGCATCCCAGCCGGCCCCGCGCATCAGCGGTTGGATGATCGCCAGGTCCAGGCCGTCGCTGCGGTAGCGGCCGGCGCGGTTGGCGTTGTTCAACTGCTGGGTCCAGGCCATGCTCAAGCGCGTGCCGTATTCACCCAGCAGGCTGCTGCTCGGCGCGACGTTGGCGTTGCGCGCATTGTCTTGGGAGCCGCGGGTGCTGCGGTAATAGCTGTTGAGGGTGAGCTTGGGGTTGAACACGTCTTCGGCCACGCGCAGGTCGAACTTCTGCGCCACCCGTTGCAGGTAGGCGCTGCGGATCGCCGGGTTATTGCGCAGGCCCAGGTACACCGCGTCGCCCAGGGTCATGGTGGTGGCCTGGGCATTCAGCGAGACGCTACGCTCGTAGCCGCTGCGGGTGGTACTGGGTGCCTGAGGGTTGATGACCACGTCGGCGGCCATGCCCGGCAGGCTGATCAGCATCAGCAGTAGCAGGTATTTATTCATCGCGCAGGGCCTCGACCGGCTGCAAGCGTGAGGCCGACACCGCCGGGTAAATGCCAAAGAACAAACCCACCAGTAACGTGCTGCCCACGCCCAGGGGCAGGGCGGCCACTGCTAAGGTAAAGGCCCAGCCTGACAGCCACGCATACAGCCAGGCAGCGGTCATGCCCAGCACCGCGCCGCACAGCGCACCCACGGCGGTGAGGGTGACCGCTTCGAGCAAAAACAGGTTGCGGATATCCCGCTGGCGCGCGCCCAGGGCCATGCGGATGCCGATCTCACGGCGGCGTTCCGAGACGTTCATCAGCATCACGTTCATCACCCCCACACCGCCGCCCACCAGGGAGATCGCGCCGAGGGCCAGCAGCAGGTAGGCGAAGGTGCGGCTTTGGCGGGTCATGCCATCGATCATTTGCTGGGGCACCGTGATGTCGACGTCATGATCAGTGAGCTGGGGTTGCAACGCGGCGACGGTGTCCCTGGCGATGCGTTCCATGTCTTGCCCAGGCGTTGCGCGGATGATCAGGTTGTTGATCTGCGGGGTGGCGTAGATGCGGCGCATGCCTTCGGCGGGAATAAACAGCGATTCGTTGGCCTGCACCGGCATCAGCATGGCCCGGGGTTGGTTGTGCAGGATGCCCACCACCAGAAACAGGTAATCGTTGATACGCACACGGTCGCCCAGTTGCAGCGGGTCGCCCGGCGTGCTGAGGGCCTGGGCGAGTTGGTCGCCGATCACCCCGTAGGTTTCGTTGGCATCGAAGGGTGACAGGAAGCGCCCCTCACGCAGCGCCAGGCGCATGGCGTCCTGGATCCCCGCAGTACTGCCGACAAAGCTCGCATTGGTAGTGCGCCCATGAAAAACGATGGGCCCGCTGAACAGGCTGAGCGTGCCGATATGGGCAATGCCTGGCACTGCGTGGCGCACCGCGTCGAGGTCCAGCTGTGTGCGCATCGGCACGTTGCTGCTGCCCTTGGGCGGGAACTGGGCGATGAGGGTGTCGGTGCCCATGTCCTTGAAAATCATCGCCGCATCTACCGCCGCGTTGTGGCCGATATTGATCAACGCCACCACGGAGGAGCTGCCGATGACGATCCCCAGGAGCGCCAGGATCGAACGCTTGCCCAGGGTGCGCAGGCTGATAAAGGCTTCGTGCAGCAACTGGCTGAGGCTCTGCTCGACCCGCAGGCTCATGGGCGCCCGGCCTCATGCACCACACCATTGCGCACCAGGATCTTGCGCTCCAGGCGCTCGGCAATGTGGGGGTCGTGGGTGACGATGATCAGCGTCACCTGTTGTTCACGGTTGAGGTTCAACAGCAGGTCCATGATCTCCTGGGCGGTGGTGCTGTCGAGGTTGCCGGTGGGTTCGTCGGCCAGAATCACCGAGGGGTTGCCGACCAGGGCGCGGGCAATGGCCACGCGCTGGCGCTGGCCGCCGGAGAGGTCGGCAGGGCGGTGGTGGGCGCGTTCGCCGAGGCCGACCTGTGCGAGCATGCGCTGGGCGTGTTCCACCGATTCATGCCGCGACACGCCGCGATAACTCAAGGGCAATGCGACGTTGTCCAGGGCGCTCAGGCGGGGCAGCAGGTTGAAACTCTGGAACACGAAGCCGATCTGCTGGTTGCGGATCGCCGCCAGCTCATCGGGGGTGGCGTTGAAAATATCGTGGCCGGCAAAGTGGTATTGGCCGCAGTTGGGCAGGTCCAGCAGGCCGAGGATGTTGAGCAAGGTGCTTTTGCCGGAACCAGAGGCCCCGAGAATGCCGCAGCTGTCACCGCTGGCGATGGACAGGCACACGTCATTGAGAATGCTCAATTCTTGCCCGGCGAGCTGATAGCGCTTGCCGATGCCTTGCAGGGAAATCAAGCCGGGTTGCGCGGGGGTCTGTGTCATCATGACTACGCCTGCAGTCTCGACGGTATCGCCTTGCCCCCGGAAACCCTTTGTAACAAGTTCGGAAGCTGCCTGTACGCGTCACGGACTGGTTTTATTTCTTGTTTTTAAAATATTGTTTGAATAGTAACTGCCTTCCTCACGCTTCGCCAGCCGTCGAGGTAGAGCGGTTTTACCGGTTGATACGATTTTCTCGCTGGGTGTGAGAGGCAGTTAAAAAACCTACGATTTGCCTCAAAAGCCCGAATATACGGGCTTTACAAGATATGGCGGAGTGTCACTACTTGCTTTCGACGGGCCGCCCCGGTATAAAAAATCAAATTATTTTTTAAAACAATATTTCCGCCGTGGAACCCATATGGTCGCGAAGAAACTCAGCGCTCCAAACGTTACCAAGACTCGACTGCTGGATGCGACAGAGGCTCTCTTCATCAAGTACGGCTATGACGCCGTGTTGTTACGGCAGATCACCGAACGTGCCCAGGTCAACCTGGCGGCGGTGAACTACCACTTCGGGGACAAGGACTCCCTGATGAAAACCCTGCTGATGCAACGCCTGGAGCCGCTCAACGAGCAGCGCCTGGAACTGCTGGCGCGCTGTGAAGCCGAATCCGACGGCCCGCTGGATTGCGACACGCTTCTGGGCGTGCTGTTTGCTCCGGCCATGGGGCTGGAGCGCAGCGACCCGGCCAGCGGGGAAGGGCGCTCGTTCATCCGCTTCCTGGGCCGCGTCTACAGCGACACCTCGCCGTTCATCCAGGAATACCTCAAGGTGCATTACCAGCCGGTGTTCCAGCGTTTCTTCGAAGCTTTCGCCCTGGCCTTGCCGGATTTGCCGCGCAATGAACTGGGGGTGCGCCTGCAGTTTGCCCTCAAGGCCATTTCCGGGGTCATGGCCGGCACCGAACTGCGCCTGCTGATGAACTCCATGAGCCTGGGCCGCCCGGCCACGGATGCCGAGGTGATGGCCAAGTTGATTACCCTGGTGTCGGCAGCGATTCGGGTGCCGCAGCAGAGTGCCGAGGCTGAAACGGCGTTGGCCAAGGTGCTGGAAACCCAGCGCGCCATTCGCGAACAGGCCACACGCTGAAACCCATCCCCAAACCCCTGTAGGAGCGAGCTTGCTCGCGAAAAACGCAATGACGCCGCGGTTAACCAGAATGCCCGCGTTATCGTTGATGTTCCTCGCGAGCAAGCTCGCTCCTACAGGGTGAGGCCGTTTCCTGACCAAAACCCAGGCAAAAAAAAGCCCGCTGGGGCGGCGGGCTTGATATGCAACGTTTGTAACGGATGAGGCTTCACACTACGGCTTGGCTTGTGAATAAAACGTGAAAAATATGTAAGAAGACGTGTGAATTTGCTTTACGGCTTACATGCATGTGAACGAGCAGGGTTATTACCGCTGGTCAGAACTGTCAATTCTCACAGGTGACGGGTTGTAGTTGAGGGGGCTTTTATTCCCACAGCGATCCCCGCTCAGGAGAAAAAAGATGCCGACCAAGCCTGCGAGTAAAAAAAATAGCGTTGCAGCCAGCCCCAGCCCCAAGAAAAAATCTGCCGGCACGCATAAAACGACGGCCGCAGAACAGCCGTCGGTTTCCGTCCTTCCTGTAGCGAATAAAAAAAAGACCCCGCCGAAAAAAAAAGCATCGCTGCCTAAAGGCCCGGCACAACCCACAGTCGTTCAAGATCTCGACTCCCCCTACCCTGTGCCCAACCAAGTCATTCCGGTTCTGGGAGCGGCCTACGGGATTGGTTATCGTCATATCAAAGATGGTTTGACCTATGTCTTTGAGCGTTGGTCCAACTGTAAAGAGGGCGATACATATCATATATGGATGAACGGGATACACATGCAAGAGGGTAAAGTTAATTCCGTCAATAAAGATGATCCACGTTTTTTTCTGGTAATTCCCAGAACGACCCTGCTGCACTATTTTGTCAATAATGTATATGGAGAAGTCATCCGGGGCGGCCCGGGAACACCAAGTACTTCAGTACCGCAACGTATTCTGATACTGCACACGTTGCCCGGTGGGGATGGCAATTGCGACGGTTCCTACCACCGTGGATTGACGTTTACGCTCTCCGATGTCTATGTCGACTCCGTGGTTGCGGCTCTAGGTGTGACATGCACCATCCACAAGTGGGTGAACATGCGGGTCAATGACCTGGTTATGTTCTACTGGGGAGAGCACCGCTATGAGTTACCCCCTTTGCGTAATGATCAAGTCGGTTCCGACCTTACGTTCGCTATCGATCCTACTTTTTTAAATGAAGCGGGCAGCGGCCATTTTGTCGTGCAGTTCTATTTGTACGACGAGGTCTTGGATGTGTCTGGACCTTGCCACCGATGGAGCAAGCCGATTCCTGTCGACGTTGACCTTAACCTGACGTTGCTGGATGAGCCTGAGATTGTCGAGGCGGATGCGGCAACACTGCTCTTGGAAGCTGATGAGTTACATGGTCAACCTGCCACAGGTTCAGTACTGATTCGCAGAAATGATCCGAACTTTATCAGGGGGGATTTCCTTATTTGGAAGGTGGAAGGCAACACGGTGGATGGCGAGAATGTTTCCTATGGGTTTCGCTTGGAAGTTGAACTGGCGAATTACAACGACATTGCAATTCCCAACGCGTTTATCCGTTCTCTGATCCAAAGCACCTTGAAGATCTCCTATGTTCGTGAACGAGGCATGCTGGCATCCAGATCAACCATCTATGCGGTCGCTGGAGTCCTTTATACCTTGCCTCAGCCAGAGGTCGTCCAGGCGCATGGTCCATTTGTGGAGCCGGACTTGCCATACATCACTGCGGCAATGCCTGACTACACCCCACCCGGTAATGCAGGGGATAGCCTGCGAGTCAATATTATGGGGGATAACAAGGATGGCAGTGTCGAGCACGAATTCAGCGATCGCGCCGCCGGAACTCATCCCCGTTTCCGGGACTTCCTGAACGCCGTCTATGCACGATTCGAAGGATTGCTTCGTACCCGCGTCTATTATGGTGTCACGGGGCCAGTAAACATACGCGAGTCCGAACGTCGATATATCCAGATCGGGCGTCCGGCGCGCAGTTTAATCGCGCCACTTATTCAGGAGGCAGACGCCACCAACAATGTTAATCCGGACAGCATCGGCAGCGTCGCGACGTTTGAGGCCCGTGCAGAGTTCAGGGCCGGCGATGAAGTTATTATCAAATTCGTGGGATCGGTAACGGGAACAATCTCATCCTCTTATGTACTGGCTGTGAATTCCAACCCTTTTCTTGCTGATATTCCTAAACAGCTGATAGACGGCAATAAAAATGGCACGCTCACTATCAGTTATGTGCGCAGGCGGTTTGCCGTGGATGAGTTGTCCGAAGAGGCGACCTATACCATTGGCAGGGCATTGGGCTTGCTGTCCCTGCCCGAGGTCCTTGAGGCGACAACAGGGCCGGATGAACTCGACCCGTGGCTGGTAGTAAATACCGGAGCCACAGTACGTTGCCGCTATGATGAACCCAAGGACGGCGATACCGTCGAAGTCTGTTGGCTAGGGCTGGTCGGCGGCGGCGTACACTTTGAAGTCAAGGATGCGCAAAGCGGAGATGCTTATGTCGATGTGATCGTTCCGCCGGAAGCGATTGGCTTCAGTATTCATCCGTCTGGGCGTGATATCGACGTATCGTTTAAGGTGGTGCGTAATGGTTTTCCCACAGACTCACCAACCCTCACCTTGAACTTGCTGACCTTGAGCCATGTGCCTGGCGCAACGATTGATAGCATCGGCGAAAGCGCCGTTCTCGAAATACCCAAGTTACAAGACCTTGACCAGACCCGTGTGCTTCCCTGGCCATACATTGCACTTAAACAGAAGATGTATAAACGCTACATCGGAACCTTTAACAATGGTGACGCCTATTACGAGGAGACATTTGCAGGTCGTGATGTCTCATTCAACGATGTGAACGATGGACCCGCGTCTTACACGCCTGTTGGCAGATTGCGCAATCTGCAAGAGTGGACGCCCTTAGCCATTGAATTTGGTGTGACGTTTAATCACAGTAGCAACGCTGGTGACATTGTATGGTTCGAGACTCGCCATTATATGGTTCAGACCGAGTCCAATGTCTTCCCTCATCCGCAAATCAGGTATTCTTCTCCTCCGGACGGGCCTGAAGTTATTATCAGTCCCATCACCGTTGAAAATAAATGTCAGGTGTTGGTGACCTACCCGAACATGAACCAAGGGGGAGAGGATCTGATTACGCTGTATTTGATCGACTCACAGGGAACATCGATTGAAGTGGGTACGCTGCCTGGGCTTGACGGCGGCACGGTGACGTTCAATATCAGCAATGAGCTGGTTGGGGCGGCAATTAATACTACAATCCAGTTTCAGTATGAGGTGATATTGGGGCGTGGTGGTCAAGGCTCTTCGGAAGTTCAGATAGTGCATGTCCAGGCGATCCCTCTGGGCAGTCTGCCAAGAGCCTTTATCAATAATATTGGCAATGGAGGCAGCATAAATCCTGCCAGTCTGACTGGTAATGCTGTGTTGAGGATGGGCAAGTGGCCGTATAGTCAGGAAGGCCATATTGCCTGGTTAATAGTGTCTGCCCCAGGAGCGAGCACGCAGGAATTGCTGGTAGCGCACAGCGTTACCGCTAGTGAGGCTGCCAATGGCTTTATAAACCTCACGGTGTTGCGCAGTTGGCTGATGTCTGTGCCAAATAATGGAACCGTTACTATAACGCCGCATGTGAACTTCAATAAGCAGAATGATAAGCCAAAAGCGGTGGCCTTCCCGCAGACGCAGTACCGAATCATGCATACTACAGCATTGGTGTTCAATCAGGTGACGGTGTATTTGAACAGGAAAACGTACCTAATAGACGGATATCCAAATGTTTTGCCAGCTTTTGGTGCGGGTAATCAGGTCCAATATATGGCATCCGGCGGAACTCCTCCGTATATCTATTCTACCTCCAATGCCAATGTCGCCAATGTCACTAGCAATTCAGGATTAGTCACCGTGCGAGGTAATGGCACTGCATATATCAGCGTGCGTGACTCGTCATTCCCCGCACAGACGCGAAGTTACGCCGTTGTTGTCAGTAATGTGGTTCGCTGCCTTGATTTGGGTAATGGTACTGTTCCCACAAATCGGTCGGTCGCTGCCAACGCTGGCAGGCGCCTGCCCAGCCTGACAGAGGCTCGAGAAATTCATGCGGCGTATGGCGCTCGTTGGCCGATAGGGGGCGGCTACTTTGATTGCACGTCGACGTTCTCCCATTCTGAATGGTTTAGTAATTACTACTATGTAATCAACGTCAAAAACGGTGATACAGGGACAGCCAAGGATCACTTTCTTGGTGGTTACAGCAATGCTATCGGGCTGCTCTGAACAGGACTTGTTGTCATGAAATAGTAACGGGAGGGCTCACGATGAAGCTCTCCCGTACTTATTCACTGAGTTGCGTTAGCTTCAGATGCGCCAGCCTGCTGAGGTCGTCGCAAGCCGCTCGCGCATTCCCTCCACATTCTGCGCCAACTGCACTGTCAATAATCGATACCCATCCAGAGCGCTGTAAACCGGTTCACCCAGCGTGGACTCACGGGCAGTGGTGTGTCCGCTACGCTCCAACCGCTCCGTCACCCCCGACTTCAACGCTCGAGCCATCCCCACCAACTGCACCCGAATCTGCCGATGCTCGGCCTTCAACATCACCCGCATCCTTGCCGTGGCTTGCTCATCGCGCGGGTCCGGCCGGGTATTGCCCAGAATCTCCAGAGTGCTGATGCACATACGTAAGTGACGCTGGATCGCGTCCAGTTCAGTCATGGAAATCCGCACTTCCTTGGACACCGAAGGCATCAGCGAACGCAGCTGCACCATTGCCCCGTTCAAGCGGTTGAGCAGCTTGAGGTGTTCATCGTCGGTTACCGATTGCCCATTGATGATCCGGCTATAAATCTGCGCGCAATCTCGCAGGGCGCTGGCCAGGTTGTAGCGCCACGAGTACACGGCGTACAACGGCAAGGCAAAGGAAAACGCCAGGGCCAGCACGATGCCGATCAGGATGTCGACGGTGCGCCACAGGCCATCGGAGATCGGGTTGTCGCCGTGGCCGGCGACGATAAATACGGTGATCGCCGACAGCAGCGCGATGTAACCGCCCTTGCCGATGGCGTGATAGGAAAAGAACCCACATACCACTGACATCAACAGGTAGGTGAGCAACGGCAGGCCGAAGTACGCCTGTTGCACCACCAGCAGCAAGCCGACGCTGGCGCCGATCAAGGTGCCGTAGGCGCGCTCGACGGCTTTCTTGCCAATATTGCCGTGGTGCTGCAACCCGCCGATGACGATCAGCATGGTCACCGAGGCCCATTCACCGTGGGGCAGGTTGAGGCCGGTGGTCAGCAGGATGGTTGCCAGCAAACCCACTGATACGCGCGCGGCGTGGATCAGCTTGGCATGGCGAAAGCGGCGGTAGGGGTCGAGCAAGGGGCGCAGCAGGCGCCGGGCAAAGAAGGGCAGGTTCATCAGCAGTAAAGTGGCCTCGATTATCTGAGTGCGCGCGATCAAATGTGGGAGCTGGCTTGCCTGCGATTGCATCACCGCGACCTGACTGAAAGACCGAGGTGCCGGCATCGCAGGCAAGCCAGCTCCCACACTGACCTGTCTGCACATTGGAACGGGATTGATTTTAGAAGATGTAGTCGGTAGTCAGGAAACTCGAATCGCGGTTGCGCAAAATGTCGCTGACCAACGCCTTGTTACTCTCCTGGAACTTGGTCGCCACCAAGGTGCGGATCGAGAACACGCGTAAGGCGTCATGTACCGACAACGTGCCCTCGGCCGAGTTCTTGCGCCCATTGAACGGGAAGGTATCCGGCCCACGCTGGCATTGGGCATTGATGTTGATGCGGCCCACCTGGTTGGCGAAGGTGTCTACCAGGCGCCCGACTTCCACGGGGTCGGTGCCAAAGAGGCTCAACTGCTGGCCGAAATCCGAGTCCAGCACGTAGTCGATCACGGTTTCCAGGTCACGGTAGGGCACGATCGGCACCACCGGGCCGAATTGCTCTTCGTGGTAGACGCGCATCTGTGGGTTCACCGGGTACAGCACCGCCGGGTAGAAGAACGAACCCCGGCTGCTGCCGCCTTCGGCATTCATCACTTTGGCGCCATGGCGCGCCGCGTCGGCCACCAGTTCGTTGAGGTAATCGACCTTGCCCACTTCCGGCAGTGGCGTCAGCGCCACGCCATCCTCCCAGGGCATGCCGGGCTTGAGCGTCGCCAGCTTGGCGTTGAATTTCTCGATAAAGCGGTCGACCACGTCTTCATGCACGAACAGGATCTTCAACGCGGTGCAACGCTGGCCGTTGAACGACAGCGAGCCGGTGACGGCTTCGTTCACCGCGTTGTCCAGGTCCACTTCGGGCAGTACGATCCCCGGGTTTTTGGCATCCAGCCCCAGCGCAGCGCGCAAACGGTGCGGCTTGGGGTGCAGCTTTTTCAAATCACTGGCGGCCTTGTTGGTGCCGATAAACGCAAAGATGTCGATCTTGCCGCTGGCCATCAGCGCGCTCACGGTCTCGCGGCCGCTGCCGTAGATCACGTTGATCACCCCGGCCGGGAAGCTGTCGCGGAAGGCTTCCAGCAAGGGGCGGATCAACAGCACACCCAGCTTGGCCGGCTTGAACACCACGGTATTGCCCATGATCAGCGCCGGGATCAGCGTGGTGAAGGTCTCGTTCAACGGGTAGTTGTAAGGCCCCATGCACAACGCCACGCCCAGGGGCACGCGGCGGATCTGGCCGAGGGTGTCCTGCTCCAGTTCAAAGCGGCTGCTGCGGCGGTCGAGTTCCTTGAGGGCATTGATGGTGTCGGTGATGTAGTCGCAGGTGCGGTCGAATTCTTTCTGCGAGTCTTTGAGGTTTTTGCCGATCTCCCACATCAGCAGCTTGACCACCGCATCGCGCTGTTCGCGCATGCGCCGCAGGAACGCCTCGACGTGCTGGATACGCTCTACCACGCGCATCGTCGGCCATGCACCTTGGCCACGGTCGTAGGCGCGCACGGCAGCATCCAAAGCGGTGAGGGCGGTGTCGGCATCCAGCAGCGGCGTGCTGCCGATGTGCACGCGCTCCTCACCCAGTTGCACCGGGCTTTGCACGCGGGCAAGCGGGCCGTTCCACACCTGCAACTGGCCATCGACCAGGTATTCACGTTGTTCAATGGGCGCCGCCAGGCGAAATTGCTCGGGAATCTGCGAGGTGGAGGTGGGAAACAGCTGGGCGAGCAGGTTGCTGGTGGTCATGTCGCTACCCCTGGAATAGTTGCAAAACATGACTAGAGAGTCACCCAACAAGCGGCTCTAACGCAAGGCTTGCGCGCATTCTTGTTCGCAGCGCGGTGTACGCCGGGTAAACTGCGCGGCTTTTCAGAAGGAGTTCACATGAGTCAGTACCAGCCGGGCATTCTTGCCGCACCGGTGCCTTTGCAGGCCCGCCATCTGTTTTTCGCCCTCGACTCGTTGCACGCCGTGCCCGCTGCGCTGGACGCACTGGTGCAGTTGACGGATGCGGCGGCCGTGGTGGGTTTCGGTGAGCCGCTGGTAAAGGCGCTGGGCGCCGAGATCCCAGGGCTGCGCTCATTCCCGGCCGTCAGCGGCCCTGGCGCTCACAACCCGTCGACTCAACAGGCGCTGTGGGTATGGCTGCATGGGGTGGATCGCGGTGAGTTGCTGCTGCGCAGCCGGGCCGTGGAAAAAGCCCTGGCCCCGGCGTTTCGCCTGGTGCAGTCGACTGAAGGCTTCCGCTACAAGACCGGTTTTGACCTGACCGACTACGAAGACGGCACCGAAAACCCCCACGACGATGCCGCCGTGGAAGCCGCGCTGACCGACAGCGGCGCCAGCTTCGCTGCTATCCAGCAATGGCAGCACGACCTTGACGGGTTCGCCGCGTTGCCTGCCCAGGAGCGTGATCACATCATTGGCCGCCGCCATGGCGATAACGAAGAGCTCGACGATGCCCCCGAGTCGGCCCATACCAAGCGCACCGCCCAGGAAAGCTTCACGCCGGAAGCCTTCGTAGTGCGCCGCTCCATGCCCTGGGCCGAAAATGGCCAGGCGGGGTTGATGTTCCTCGCGTTTGGTCATTCATTCGATGCGTTCGAAGCGCAGTTGCGACGCATGAGTGGGTTGGAAGATGGGATTGTCGATGGCCTGTATCGCATCAGCAAGCCGTTGACGGGGGGCTATTACTGGTGCCCGCCGCTGAAGGACGGGCGCCTGGACCTGGACGTGGTTTTTGAGACGCGCCGCTTGCCTTGAGCGATCATTGCCCCCTGTAGGAGCGAGCTTGCTCGCGAAAAGCGTCAACGATAACGCGCGCCGCCAGAATCAACGCGGCGCCTTCGCGTTTTTCGCGAGCAAGCTCGCTCCTACAGAAAGCTTAACCGAGCATTTTCACCTTGCCGCTGTGCAGCTTGTACACGCCGCCCACTATCAGCAGTTTTCCCGTGGCGACCGCATCGGCCAACAAGCTTGATTCAGCCATGAGCCGCGCCATGGTGTCGGTGACATTTTGTGCAATGGCGTTTTCCAGCAGGTCGCCGGGCGCTTTCAATACCTTGTTCACCGAGGGTTTGAAAGTATCCGCCAAGCCCTGGATCTTGCCCGGGAAGCGGGCGTTATCCTTGACGGCCTTGACCCCCGCCGCGACGGCGCCACACATGTCGTGCCCCAATACCATGATCAGGGGCGTGCCCAATACCGCTACCGCGTATTCGAGGCTGGCGAGCCCGTTATCGGTGACGAAATTGCCCGCGACCCGTACCGCGAAGAGGTCGCCAAGGGCAGTGTCGAACGTGTACTCAGGGGCGATCCGCGAATCGGCGCAGCTCAATACCGCGACGAACGGATTTTGCCCGTTCACCAACACTTTGCGTTCGCGCATGAAGTCGTGACGGCTGGTTACGCCGTTGGTATAGCGTTGGTTGCCCTCCATCAACCGCTGCAAGGCAAGCTGTGGGCTGAGGTCGTTGGCGGGCTTGGGGCGCTCTGTCGGCGCTGGTGTTGCGTACGCGAGTGAGGGCAGCGCCCCGGCCAGTAGCGTTGCGCCTGTACTGACGGCAGCCAGGCGCAGGAAGTTTCGACGGTCTTTGAGGTGAGTTGGGCGGTCGCACATGGGCAAGGTTCTCAGGCGGGTTTGAGAGCACTAGGGTGCGAACGACGTGCCGAAAGAGATGTAAGGAATATCCGTTTTTTTGGCTTGCCCGGTGGACGCAGAGCCCGATCAACACAAGACTCAGCCCTTGTAAAACAGGCCTGGGGAAGGCTAGTGTGGCGGCCTGAATATTTCTGAATGTTTCAGTTTTATGTCCAGCCCTGCCCAACGTACCGCCAATACCACCTCGCGCCGCGCGGCACTGACCCTCGGGTTTTGCCTGCCCAGTGATGTGTTTCTGTACCTGCTGCTGCCAATGGAGTCCGAGGCGTTCGGCATCACCCTGGCCCAGGCCGGCGTATTGTTGGCGGCCAACCGCCTGGTACGCATCTTCGGTTACCGGCATGTACTGAATTTTTATGCACGCAACGGCGACCGCCTGACCTGCACGCTCGCCGCCGGGGCGGCAGCGCTGTGCGCACTGGGTAACTCGGTGCTGTCGGGCTTCGCTGCGCTGCTGGGCTTGCGGCTGGTGTGGGGCCTGTGCTTTGCCGCGTTGAACCTGTCGACCCAGGTACTGGCGACGTCTGAACCTGAGGGAGCGGCGCGCCGGGCGGGGCGCTCACGAGCATTAATCGCCTTTGGGCCGATGCTGGCCCTGCCTCTGGGCGGGTTGCTGACGTTATGGGCCGGGCCGCGCCCGATTTTCCTGATTCTCGCCGTCTGCTGCCTGGTGGGGGTATGGATCGCCCGCGGCTTGCCCACCGCCGGTCATGACTTGCACAGCACCCCGGGGCGCCGCTTCAAGTGGCCGGACAGTGTGGCACTGTGGTCGTTTATCGAAGGTGTCGCCCTGGATGGCTTGTTCATCTTTGGCCTGTCGATCCAGGCGCAGAAGATCATGGGCGGGGATGCGGTGCTGATCGCCGGGGGCTTGATGGGCCTGCGCTACCTGTCGGAATTGCTCCTGAGCCCCTTGGGCGGGCGTGCGGCCCAGCGGTTTGGCGCCACGTCGATGCTGTTGTTGTTTTCGTTCCTGAGCGCCGTGGCCCTGGCTGCGTTCGGCAGCCATTGGGTGATCGTCGGCGCCGCAGCAGTGTTGGTGCTGCGTGCCCTGCAATTGCCCTTGGTGACCACCCTGGTGGCCGAGCGCAACCCCGGCACCTTGCGCGTGTCTGCCTTGGCGTCCAACGCCGTATGGCGCGATATCGGCGCCGGCCTCGGGCCGCTGCTGGCGGGCCTGTTGCTGCCTGTGGCCTCGGCGCCCTGGGTGTTTGGCCTGGCGGGTGCGGCGATTGCCGTGAGCGCAGTGTTTTGCTGGCGGGCCAAATTGCCCACTGACGTGTCCCTGGGGCGTTAAGCGCTCTTCAGGCTGTCCAGCCAGGCCGGGTCCAGCCGGGTTTGCGCAATATCGATGCCCAGCGCCTGCATCTTTGCCTTGTGGGCCTCGATCTCGCCCACCAGTTGCGCCTGGGCGCTGGAGTTGGCGTCCAGTTCGTGCATCTGTGTCAGTCCCAGGTGATAGAAACGCAACAGCTTGATGGCTGACGGGTCGTTGGCCTGTACCCGCTCGCTAACCTTGTGCATCACATTGGTCACGCTCATCAGGCTGCGCTTGAGCTGCCAGCCATACACCGCCGACGCCATCCAGGGTTGGGTCCAGAACGGGCCACGTACCAGCGCGACGGTGATCAACACGCCGGCAAAGACGCCGCCGACGTTGAAGCGAAAATTATCACCGCCAGGCTCACCGAACAGCATCACTGCCAGGCTCGATAACAGCATGGCCAAGGCCAGGAACAGCACGGCAATGACCAGCGTGCTGCGGCGAGTCTGTTGGCGATAGGTGGCGGGGTCGCAGGGTTTGAGCTCGAACATCCGGGGCAGGTCTCCAGAAAGGGCGCTCATCTTCTCATGCTTGCAGCAATGAAGTTGAACGATGGCCGCGGGCGATTTCTCTAAAACGGTGAACCCTTCATGAGGTCAGCCATCATGCCCGACTATAAACAGCCACCGCCTGGCACACCCGACCCGCACCGTACCCCCGGGGAAGAGGAGCGCGACAACGATGCGTTGCGCCCCAATGATCCGAAAGAACGAGGCCCGGACGACGATGTGCAGCGCGCCGAAGAAGACCTGGAAAACCTCCACGACAAAGCCCGCCCGCTTTAACAGGAGAACCTGATGAACAAGCGTACCGATGGCCCCCATTCCAACGAACATGCCAGTGGCAAGGATGAACTGGGCTTCGACCCGGACTCGCCGGACGTGGCCGACCCGCAGGTCGATCCGATCGGCCCGGCTATTGCGCCGCTGGACAAAAAGGATGAGGAGACAGCGAAAAAAAAGCCGCCCTACGATCCGTTGGGCGACTTGAAGCAGTGAACCGAGCCCCGCCTATGTGCGGGGCTTTGTTTATCTGGGCGGGGACCAGCTGACGTCGCTGATGCCGTATTTTTCCGCCCAGGGCCGGGTGGTCTTTTTCACCTGCTCGTGACCCACGCGGCCGATGCGGCTGACATGGGCAATGTCGGCATCGACGGCCGCCCAATGCCAGGCCTCGGCGTTGTTCATCACCTCGGCGCGCACCACGAAAGACTTGGGTTTACCGTGTAGCTGATAGTGGACGGTGTAGATTTTTGCGGTACTCATGTTGCCTCCCAATCTTGTTATAGATGGATAGGCTGGCGCTCCAAAAGGTTCATTCAAAATGACAACGCACACAGAGGCGCGGCATAGTGACGCTCTCGCCCTGCGCCCAAGGATCGCGCCATGCACACACTCGCCAATAGCCGCCTGTACCTGCAACGCCTGGGCTATGCCTCGCCACCGCCGCCCACCCTGCAAACCCTGCGGGACCTGCAACTGCGCCATGTGTGCACCTTCGCATTTGAAAGCCTGTCGACCCTGATGCATGCACCGGTGCCGATCGACCTGCCCAGCGTCGAGCGTAAGGTGCTGCATGAGGGACGTGGCGGCTATTGCTACGAGTTGAACCAGCTGTTCCTGGCCCTGTTGCTGGAACTGGGCTTTGATGCCCGTGGCATCACCGGGCGCGTTGTGATCGGCGGCCCACCGGACGCCCACACCGGGCGTACCCATCGCTTGAGCCTGGTGACCCTCGACGGCGTGCGCTATATCACCGATGTCGGTTTTGGCGGCATGGTGCCCAGCAGTCCGTTGCAACTGGACACCGAAGCGCCCCAGGCCACCGCTCATGAGCCTTATCGACTGACGCTCAATCAAGGCAGCTACACGCTATGGGCCCAGGTGGGCGAGGAGTGGCGCGGCCTGTACGTGTTCGACCTGCAAACCCAGGCCGACATCGACTATGAAATCGGCAACTGGTACGTCTCCACGCACCCTGGCTCACCGTTCGTAGGGCAGTTGAAAGCCGCGCTGCTTGCGCCCGGTATACGTCATACCTTGGCCAACGCCCGCTATGCCCTTCATTATCTGGATCGACCCAGCGAAAAGCGCACGCTCAAGAGTACCGATGAGTTACTGGGACTGTTGCGCGACACCTTCGGCATTCGGCTGCCGGAGCAGCCTCAACTTCGCGAAGCCGTTGAACACCTGATTCGCATGAATCCTGAAGAGTCTTGAGATAGAGCCTTCGCTGAACCGTTTTTCTCCATTTTGGTGCAAATCAGTTCGAACTTTTCGCAAACGCCAGGGTTCGAACCGATTCCTGAATACTTTGCCCACCTTAAAATGGAGATGTAAAACGATGTCCAAACTATTCGGAAAATTCCTCAAGAACACCTCGTTGCTGGCCCTGGTGGCTGCGCCTGGCGTGGTGTTCGCAGCACCTTCCACTGACCCGATTTCCACGTTCGGGATCATGGGCAGCTACAACGACTTCAAACTTGAAGGCGGTAGCGAAAGCGACAAAGACCACATGCCCGAAGCCGGCCTGTTCTACAACTTCGGCAACAAGCTCACTGCCGAGTCGGGCTTTATCTACCAGGCCGGTATCGAAGCCAAGTACGGCGAAAAAAGCGATAACAAACTCAAGGAAGGCCAGGCCGACCTCGACCTCGGCTGGCGTGCCGCGCTGGATGCGCGCAATTTTGTCGACGTGATCGTGGGTGGCGGCTACAGCTGGACCCGCTACGAGCCGGACACCAATGGCTACGACATGAAGCTCACCAACAAGTCGCCGTTTGCCAAGGCCGCTTTGGGCTACAACCACCAGTTCGATGACATGACCCTGCGCGTTGAAGCCGGCGCCCGTCACACCATCGACGGCCGCGCCAAGCTCAAGGTAGACGGTGTTGGCAGCGACACCGTCGACCTCAAGGACCGCACCAACCCTTACGCCGAAGTCAGCCTGCTGATGAACCAGAAGGGCGACCTGCCAGTGATGGCGGGCCTGTACTACACCCGCACCGAGTACAAGCTCGATAACGATTCCTATGTGGCCGACAACACCAAGCTCAAGCGTGATGAGTATGGTTTCAAGGTGGGTATCGCGTTCTAACGCTGTTTACGCTGTAAAAACGCCCCGAATGCTCGGGGCGTTTTTTTTGCGGCTATTGCCGGTCAGCCCAATGCGGCAAGTTGCGCCACGGTTTCCGGAAAGCGCGCCACCAGTCGTATCAAAGTGACAGCCTGCGCATTCGGCTTGGCCCGGCCTTGCTCCCAGTTCTCCAAGGTGCGGGTGTTGGTGCGCAGGTACATAGCGAATACCGAGCGGGACAGGTTGAGTTGCTGGCGTACGGCGATTACCTCCTCAGCGCGCAGTGGCGCCAGCTTGTTGAGGTGCGCTTTGTGGGTGCGCAGGGTGATTTTGCCCTGGCGTTCATCGGCCAGGGCGTCGAAGCCTTCGACCAGTTCGGAAAAGATTTCACGTTTCATGGTGTGTTCTCGCTTTGATTTCCCTGTCTAGCATGTGTTTAAGGGCTTTCTTGTGTTGGGGTGTCAGGTCGTTCTGTTCGTGTTTGCCGTACAAAGTGAATAACCAGAATTGCGTACCGCCTGACCACCAGTAGTAAATGACCCGCAGGCCACCGCGCTTGCCTTTGTTTCGTCGCTCATCGACGAAGCGAACTTTCTCAACCCGCCCGTTCCTTCGATCACGTCTCCCGCTTCTGGGTTTTTCATCAACTCCTGCTGAAAACCGTGAAAAAGCTCATCGCTCAGATAGTCCCTGCGATGCCGTTCGAATGCCGGCAGTTCGATAAATAGAGCATCCATGTTCTGTACGTAGCCTGCGTATAGTTTGGTGGCCCACTCGCTATGGGTCAAGCGCCCAAGCTGTGGGAACTTTCTTAAAACGCAAACACCTTAAGGCCGCATCCAGCGGGGAAGATGCCGGATGAGGAGGCAGATTGAAGAGGAAATTTCAGCGAGTAGGGAAGGGAAAAAGCCAGGCTACTGAAACGCAAAACGGCGCCCAAAGGCGCCGTTCTGTTTACTGCATCAACCTAAGCGATCAAACGCCCAGCACCGCGTGCTGCACCAGGGTGAGCAACGGTTGTGGGTACACGCCCAGGAAGAAGGCGAGCAGGGCGATCGCCAGCAGCATCACGCCACCGGCTTTCTGTTCCCAGTGCAGCTCGGCATCCACACGGCGCAGGTTTGGCTCGATCAGGTACAGGGTCACCATCACGCGCAGGTAGTAGAACACGCCGATGGCGCTGCCCAGTACCAACGAGGCTACCAGCCACCATTCGTGGGCTTCGACACCGGTCGCGACGATGTAGAACTTGCCGATAAAGCCCGCGGTCAGCGGAATACCGGCCAGGGACAGCATCATCACGGTGAGTACGGCGGTCAGGTACGGACGGCGCCAGAACAGGCCGCGGTATTCGTACAGGGCGTCGGCGTCCCGGCCTTTGTACGGCGACGACATCAAGGTGATGACGCCGAACGCACCCAGGCTGGTGATCACGTAGGTGACCAGGTACACGCCGATGGCTTCCACGGCCAGGCCTTTGCTCGCCACCAGGGCGATCAGCAGGTAGCCGAAGTGGGCGATGGACGAATAACCCAGCAGACGCTTGAGGTTGTTCTGGGTCAGGGCCAGCAGGTTACCGAACAGGATCGACGCGATGGCGATCACGGTCAGTACGTTGCTCAGCACGCCGGTGTTGGCGGCGGGGGAGATCTGGAACAGACGCACCATCACCGCAAACACCGCGACCTTGGACGCAGTGGCCAGGAACGCGGCCACCGGCGCCGGGGCGCCTTCGTACACGTCCGGGGTCCACAGGTGGAACGGCACCAGCGACAGCTTGAACGCCAGGCCGATCAGCATCATCGCCAGGCCCAGTTGGGCAATCGGCGCTGGGCTGTTGGTGGCGGCCAGGGCGTGGCCGATACCGGTGAAGCTCAGGCTGCCGGCTTCGGCGTAGAGCAGGGCCATACCGAACAACAGGAACGCGGAACCGGCGGCCGACAGCACCATGTACTTGATGCCGGCTTCCAGGGAGCGCTTGTTGAAGAAGGCGTAGGCCACCAGGCCGTAGGTCGGGATCGACAGCAGTTCCAGGCCGATGAACAGGCCTGCCAGGTGCTGCGCGCTGACCAGCACGATACCGCCGGCCGCAGCCAGCAGGATCAGCAGGTACAGCTCTTCCTTGTTGCCCGGGTAGCCGGTGCCGCCTTCGCCGAGGTAGGCGTGGGCGAGGGTGACGCAGGCCAGGGTCGCCACCAGGATCAGGGCGATGTACAGCAACGCGAAGTCATCGACCATCATCAATGGCGTGACCGCCAGTGGCGCGACCTTGAGGGCCGGGATGATCGACAGCAGGGCCAGATTCAACCCGGCGCAGGACAGCAGGAACGTTTGCGAGTGATTGCGGCGCCAGGCGATCGCCAGCATCACCACCACGATGGTGAGGCTGGTAATCAGCAGCGGCGCAAGCGCGATAAAGTGTTGGATCGTGAATTCCATAGCGCTCTTACCGGGCCGAAGCGAGTTGGGAGAAGGCGGTGCCGAACCACTGCTGCACGCCATGCATCGTTGCGGCAGAAGTGTCCAGGAACGGTTGCGGGTACACGCCGATGAAAATCAGCAATACCGCAAGGCCGAGCACCATGATCAGTTCGCGCGCGTCCATGCCTTGCAGGACGGTGTCGGACTTGGCCGGGCCGAAATAGGCGCGGTGGATCATGATCAGCGAGTAGACCGAACCGAACACCAGGCCGGAGGTGGCGATGGCGCTGATCCACGGCGTCTGCACAAAGGCACCCATCAGGATCAGGAACTCGCCGATGAAGTTACCGGTACCCGGCAAGCCCAGCGACGCGGCGGCGAAGAACAGGCTGATAGCCGGCAGGTAAGCGATGCGCGACCACACGCCACCCATTTCACGCATGTCACGGGTATGCAGACGCTCGTACAGCTGACCACTCAGGATAAAGAGGGCAGCGGCCGAAACACCGTGGGCCAACATCTGGATCACTGCGCCCTGCAGCGCCAGTTGGCTGCCGGAGTAGATGCCGATCAGTACGAAACCCATGTGGGAAACGGACGAGAAGGCAATCAGACGCTTGATGTCGGTTTGCGCGAAGGCCAGGAACGCACCGTAGAAGATCCCGATCAGACCCAGGGTCATGGCGATCGGCGCGAATTCGGCCGAAGCATTCGGGAACAGCGGCAGGGCGAAACGCAGCAGGCCGTAGGCAGCGGTCTTCAACAGGATACCGGCCAGGTCCACGGAGCCGGCAGTCGGCGCCTGGGCGTGAGCGTCAGGCAACCAGGAGTGGAACGGCACTACCGGCAGCTTCACCGCGAAGGCGATGAAGAAGCCCAGCATCAGCACGTACTCGGTGGTCAACGACATCTTGGTTTTCAACAGGTCGGCGTAGTTGAAGGTAATCACGCCGGTGTTGTTGAAGTTGACCAGTACCAGGCCCAGGATCGCCACCAACATGATCAGGCCGGAAGCCTGGGTGAAGATGAAGAACTTGGTCGCCGCGTAGATCCGGGTTTTCTTGCCGTCCGAAGAACTGTGACCCCAGAGCGCGATGAGGAAGTACATCGGCACCAGCATCATTTCCCAGAAGAAGAAGAACATGAACAGGTCCAGCGCCAGGAACACGCCGACAACACCGCCCAGGATCCACATCAGGTTCAGGTGGAAGAAGCCCACGTGACGCTGGATCTCTTTCCAGGAGCAGAGTACCGAGAGGATACCCAGCAGACCGGTCAGCAGGATCATCAACAGCGACAGGCCGTCGAGGGCCAGGTGCACGTTGATGCCGAAGCGCTGGATCCACACGTGCTTGAATTCAAGCGCGAAGGTGGGGTCGACACCCGGTGCCGGAGCGAATGAATAGTCACCATGGGCCCACAGCCAGAGGCCGAGCGCGAGTTCCAGGGACATGGTCAGCAACGCAATCCAGCGGGGGAGGGTGGCGCCGAAGCGTTCACCCATCCAGCAGAGCAGGCCGCCGATAAAAGGGATCAGGATTAGCCAGGGCAGAATCATGACGGGCTCGTTTCCTTTCGCAAGTTCGCAAAGTACGCAGTGCACTTAAACATAGTCAGACCGCTACCACGACGATGGCGCCGATCACCAGAACGGCACCCGCCGCCATGGACGCTGCATACCAACGCAATTGGCCGGTCTCGCTGCGGCTCAGGGCGGTGTGACCGGCCTTGGCGGCACGCGGGATCAAACCGATGGTCTGGTCGAGCGGGTCTTTGCGCAGCACGTGGCTGATCGCAAGGTAAGGTTTGACGAACAGTTTGTCGTAGATCCAATCGAAGCCCCAGGCAGCGAACCACCAGGCCGACAGGAAGCGACCAATGCCACTGTTGGCCACGGCGGTCACGAAGCGACGCTTGCCGAGGAACAGCAGGGCCGCCAGCAGGATACCGGCGATGGCGATGGCGCCCGAGGCGATTTCCAGGCTGTGCTGGGCTTCGCCGCCGGCATGGCCGACGCTTTGTGGCAACACACCGTGCAGCGGCGGGGTGATCATCGCGCCAACGAAGGTCGACAGGATGATCAGCACCGACAGTGGCAACCAGTGGGAGATGCCGTGGCCTGCGTGCGCTTCGGTCTTGGCTTCACCGTGGAAGGTGATGAAGATCAGGCGGAAGGTGTACAGCGAGGTCATGAACGCACCCACCAGGCCTGCGTACAGCAGGTTCTGGTTACCGCTGGCGAAAGCTTCCCAGAGGATCTCGTCCTTGGAGTAGAAGCCGGCGGTCACCAGCGGCAGGGCGGCCAGTGCGGCACCACCGACGATGAAGCTGGCGTAGGCCAGTGGCAGTTTCTTCCACAGGCCGCCCATCTTGAAGATGTTCTGCTCGTGGTGGCAGGCCACGATCACCGCACCGGAGGCGAGGAACAGCAGGGCCTTGAAGAACGCGTGGGTCATCAGGTGGAAGATCGCCGCGTCCCAGGCGCCAACGCCCAGGGCCAGGAACATGTAGCCGATCTGGCTCATGGTCGAGTAGGCGAGGATACGCTTGATGTCGGTCTGCACCAGCGCGGCGAAGCCGGCCAGTACCAGGGTCACGCCGCCGACGATGCCCACCAGGTGCAGGATGTCCGGCGCCAGGGTGAACAGGCCGTGGGTACGGGCGATCAGGTAGACACCGGCGGTTACCATGGTGGCGGCGTGGATCAGTGCCGATACCGGGGTAGGGCCGGCCATCGCATCCGCGAGCCAGGTTTGCAGCGGCAGTTGCGCAGATTTACCCACGGCGCCGCCCAGCAGCATCAGGGTCGCCAGGGTGATCCAGAAGTCACCGACCTGGAATTTCTGCGGAGCCAGCACCAGCAGTTCCTGGATGTTCAGCGTGCCCACCTGTTGGAACAGGATGAACAGGCCGATGGCCATGAACACGTCGCCGATGCGGGTGACGATAAACGCCTTGAGTGCCGCGTTACCGTTGTTGCGGTTGCTGTAGTAGAAACCGATCAACAGGTACGAGCACAGGCCCACGCCTTCCCAGCCGAAGTACAGGAACAACAGGTTATCGCCCAGCACCAGGAACAGCATGCTGGCGATAAACAGGTTGGTGTACGAGAAGAAGCGCGAGTAGCCCGCTTCACCGCGCATGTACCAGGACGCGAACAGGTGGATCAGGAAGCCCACACCCACCACCACGCCAAGCATGGTGATCGACAGGCCATCGATGTAGAGGGCGAAGTTGGGCTTGAAGCCCTCAACCGCCATCCACTGCCACAGCACCAGGGTGTAGTGACCGCCTTCAGGCGGTGCCACGTTGAATTGCCAGATGACGTAGGCGGCCACGATGGCCGACAGGCCGATGGAGCCCACGCCGATCAAGGCCGAGAGGTTTTCTGACCAGCGCCCGCGAGAGAACGACAGCAGCAGGAAACCGATCAGGGGGAATACGAAAGTCAGAAAGATCATGTTCATCCGCGCATCTCACTGGCAGCGTCGATATCAAGCGTGTGGAAGCGACGATACAGCTGCAGCAGGATCGCCAGGCCAATACTGGCTTCGGCGGCTGCCAGGCTGATCACCAGGATGAACATCACTTGCCCATCCGGCTGGCCCCAACGTGCGCCTGCCACGATGAACGCCAGTGCTGCGGCGTTCATCATGATTTCCAGGCTCATCAACACGAACAGAATGTTACGGCGAACCATCAGGCCGACCAGGCCAAGGCAGAACAGGATGCCGGCGACCGCCAGACCATGCTCCAAAGGGATAGCAGGCATCGTCATTGCTCCTTGGCTTCGTTGCGGCCCAAGTGGAAGGCAGTGATGGCTGCGGCGAGCAGCAGCATCGAAGCCAGTTCGACCACCAGCAGGTACGGACCGAACAGGCTGATGCCTACGGCTTTCGCGTCTACGGTGGTGTGGCCGATGGCCTGGCCGCTCTGGTGAGCGAACAGCACATACAGCAGTTCACCCAGCAGCAAGGCTGCGAGCACAACCGGGCCGAGCCAGATGCCGGGCTTGAGCCAGACGCGTTCCTGGGCGACCGAAGCCGGCCCCAGGTTGAGCATCATCACCACAAACACGAACAGCACCATGATGGCGCCGGCGTAGGCGATCACTTCCAGCACACCGGCGAACGGTGCGCCGAGGCTGAAAAAGGTCATGGCCACGGCGATCAGCGAAATGATCAGGTAGAGCAGGGCGTGCACGGGGTTAGTGTTGGTGATCACGCGAAGCGTGGACACCACTGCAATACCCGATGCGAAATAGAAAGCGAATTCCATCTTTCTTCCTTAAGGCAGCAAGCTCTTCACGTTGATCGGCTCGGCTTCGTTTTGTGCGGCGCCTTTTGGCTTACCGGCAACGGCCATACCTGCAACACGATAGAAGTTGTAATCAGGGTTTTTACCGGGACCAGAGATCAGCAGATCTTCTTTCTCGTACACCAGGTCCTGACGTTTGAACTCGGCCATCTCGAAATCCGGGGTGAGCTGGATCGCGGTGGTCGGGCAAGCTTCCTCGCAGAGGCCGCAGAAAATGCAGCGCGAGAAGTTGATGCGGAAGAAGTCCGGGTACCAGCGACCGTCTTCGGTTTCAGCTTTCTGCAGGGAAATGCAACCCACCGGGCACGCCACGGCGCACAGGTTGCAGGCTACGCAACGCTCTTCGCCGTCGGGGTCGCGGGTCAGTACGATGCGGCCGCGATAGCGCGGCGGCAGGTACACCGCTTCTTCGGGGTATTGCAGGGTGTCGCGTTTGCGAAAGCCGTGACCGAACACCATCACCAGGCTTCGCAACTGGGTACCGGTACCCTTAACGATGTCGCCAATATATTTGAACATGGGTCAAATCCTCACTGAACCGCGGCCGCGGGCGTGTTCAACAACACGACGGCAGCCGTCACCAGCAAATTGATCAGGGTCAGCGGCAGGCAGAATCTCCAGCTGAAATCCATCACCTGGTCATAGCGTGGGCGCGGAATCGAGGCGCGCAGCAGGATGAACAGCATGATGAAGAACGCGGTCTTCAGGAAGAACCAGAAGAAGGCCAACTGCGGCAGGATGCCAAACGGACCGTGCCAGCCGCCGAAGAACAGCGTGACCAGCAGGGCCGAGATCAAGATGATGCCGATGTACTCACCGACGAAGAACATGCCCCACTTCATGCCGGCATATTCAATGTGGTAACCGTCGGCCAGTTCCTGTTCCGCTTCCGGCTGGTCGAAGGGGTGACGGTGAGTCACGGCCACGCCAGCGATGAAGAAGGTGCAGAAGCCGAAGAACTGCGGAATGATGAACCACAGGTTCTGTGCCTGGTACTCGACGATGTCGCGCATGTTGAACGAGCCAACCTGCACCACGATGCCCATCAGTGCCAACCCCATGAACACTTCATAGGATACGGTTTGCGCCGAGGCACGCAAGCTGCCCAGCAGGGCGAACTTGTTGTTGCTCGACCAACCGGCGAACAGCACCGCGTACACCGACAAACCGGCCATGGCGAAGAAGAACAGCAAGCCGATGTTCAGGTCCGCCACGCCCCAGGTCGGGGTGATCGGGATGATCGCAAAGGCAATCAGCAAGGCGCTCATGGCCACCACCGGTGCCAGGGTGAAGATCACCTTGTCGGCAAACGGCGGGGTCCAGTCTTCCTTGAAGAACATTTTCAGCATGTCGGCAGCGATCTGGAACATGCCGAACGGGCCAACGCGGTTCGGACCGTAACGGTCCTGCCACCAGCCCAGCAGGCGACGTTCGACGAAGCTGAGCAGGGCGCCCGCGACGACCACGGCCAACAGGATCACGATGGCCTTGACCACCGAGATGATCACGTCAATTACTTCCGGCGTGAACCAAGTCATTGCGCTGCCTCCTGCAGACCGTCAACGGTTGTGCCGAAAATGGCAGGCGGAATACCGGCGATGCCTTTAGGCAGTGCAACCAGGCCGGCACCCAGCTCGTCATTGATACGCAGCGGCAGACGCAGGGTCTGGCCGGCCACGTTGAGGCTGAGCAGCGCACCGTCGTTGACGCCCAGACGGTCGGCTTCGGACTTGGCGACGGACACGTAAGCGGTAGGAATGCGCTCTTGCACCGGCGCGGCCTTGGAAGAGGTTTCTTCGCTGCCGAACAGGTGGAAGAACGGCACGACCTGCCAGGTGCCCGGCGCCGGGTTGAACGGACGCGGTACCGCAGCGAACCAGTTCAGCGAGTCACCGCTGGTTTCGATCAGGCGGGTGCCCGGGTCGCCAGCGCGGATATGACCACCGACTTCGTCCTGGAACTTGTTCCAGGCCTGCGGCGAGTTCCAGCCCGGCGACCAGGCAAACGGCACCTGCTGACGCGGTTCGGCCGAACCCGAGTAACCTTCCATGGAGAAGGCGAACGCGGTGTCGTTGTCCTGCGGGGTACGCGGCTCGTGCACGCTGATGTCGGCGCGCATGGCGGTACGACCGGAGTAGCGCAGCGGCTCACGCGCCAGTTTCAGGCCCTTGATGCGGAACGCGGCAGATGGCGCGGCATCGACGATACGAGCAAGCTGCGGCGCGCTGGCGGCGGTGGCAGCGGTGACGTGGTCGAGCTGGGTCCAGTCGATCGGCTGGTTCAGCAGGGTGGCGCGCAGGGCATGCAGCCAGCGCCAGCCTTCGTGCACCAGGATGCTGGCGTCCATGTACTTCGGATCGAACACCTGGAAGAAGCGCTGGGCGCGGCCTTCCTGGCTGACCAGGGTACCGTCGCCTTCAGCGAAGGTGGCGGCTGGCAGCACCAGGTCGGCGCGGTCGCTGGTGGCGGTCTTCTGGTGGTCGGCGACGATCAGCACCTTGGCGGCGTTGAGCGCAGCGTCAACCTTGGCCGCAGCGGTGCGGGTGTACAGGTCGTTTTCCAGTACCACGATGGCGTCGGCGTTGCCGTCGATCACCGCTTGCAGCGCTGCGTCCACGGACTCGCCACCGAGCATGGCCAGGCCCAGGCTGTTGGCTTCCGGTACTACCAGGCTGATGGAACCGTTTTTGTCGCGCAGCTTCAGGGCCTTGGCGATGTTGGCAGCGGCTTCGATCAGCGCTTTGGAACCCAACGAGGTACCGGCAATGATCAACGGGCGCTTGGCCGCCAGCAGGGCGTCGGCAATGCGCTGGGCCAACTCGACGGCTTCAGCGTCCAGGCCTTCAACGGCAGGCGCGCTGGCGTCGAGGGCGTGGGCCACGGCGAAACCGAGGCGGGCCAGGTCGTCCGGCGCGGCGTGCACGCATTCTTCGGCGATGTCGTCGAGCTTGGTTTCAGCCAGGGACGCGATAAACAGCGGGTTCAGCGCGTGCTGGCCGATGTTCTTCACGGCGGCGTCGAGCCAAGGCTGCACGCGCATGGCGTCGGCCATTTCTTCGGCTTTGCCTTTGACCGATTGACGCAGAGACAGGGCGATACGCGCGGCGGTCTGGGTCAGGTCTTCACCGAGCACGAAGATCGCATCGTGGTCTTCGATGTCGCGCATGTTCGGCACGGGCAGCGGGCTGTCGTTCAGCACTTGCAGGACCAGGCGAATACGCTCCAGCTCGCCGGCTTCGATACCGCAGTAGAAGTGCTCGGCACCTACCAGCTCGCGCAAGGCGAAGTTGCTTTCGAGGCTGGCGCGTGGCGAACCGATACCCACGATAGTGCGGCCGCGCAACAGGTCGGCGGCTTTATCCAGCGCGGCGTCCAGGCCCAGCTTGGCGCCATCGGCCAGCAGGGGCTGGCGTGGGCGGTCTTCGCGGTTGACGTAGCCATAGCCGAAACGGCCACGGTCGCACAGGAAGTACTGGTTGACCGAACCGTTGAAGCGGTTTTCGATACGACGCAGCTCACCGTAGCGCTCGCCCGGAGAGATGTTGCAACCGCTGGAGCAGCCATGGCAGATGCTTGGCGCAAATTGCATGTCCCACTTACGGTTGTAGCGCTCGGAGTGGGTCTTGTCGGTGAACACCCCGGTGGGGCAGACCTCGGTGAGGTTGCCGGAGAACTCGCTTTCGAGCACGCCGTCTTCAACGCGACCGAAGTACACGTTGTCGTGGGCGCCAAACACGCCCAGGTCGGTGCCGCCGGCGTAGTCTTTATAGAAGCGCACGCAGCGGTAGCAGGCGATGCAGCGGTTCATTTCGTGGGAAATGAACGGGCCGAGGTCCTGGTTCTGGTGGGTGCGCTTGGTGAAGCGATAACGGCGCTCGTTGTGGCCGGTCATCACCGTCATGTCTTGCAGGTGGCAGTGACCGCCTTCCTCACAGACCGGGCAGTCGTGGGGGTGGTTGGTCATCAGCCACTCGACAACGCTGGCGCGGAACGCCTTGGATTCTTCATCGTCGATGGAGATCCAGGTGTTGTCGGTGGCTGGGGTCATGCAGGACATGACGATACGACCACGGGTGTCGTTCTCGTCGGTGTATTGCTTGACCGCACACTGGCGGCAGGCACCGACGCTACCAAGCGCGGGGTGCCAGCAGAAATACGGGATGTCGAGGCCGAGTGACAGACACGCCTGTAACAGGTTGTCTGCCCCATCGACTTCGAGCGCTTTGCCGTCTACGTGGATAGTGGCCATGGTTCAAAGTTCTTCGTTGGCCCGTTGTCAGCGGGCGTGGCTAATGGAATCTTGTTATTCATGTGCATCTACACAGCCTTGAAGGCGTCAGCACATGAGCAGGCGAAGGGCACGGACCCTCCGCCTGTTTAAGCGTTACGCGCCGACTACGATCGGCTTCGCCAGAGGCGGGACGGCGGCGCTGGTGGGCGCGATGCCGGCTTCGAACTCCGAGCGGAAGTATTTGATTGCGCTGCCCAATGGCTCCACGGCGCCCGGTGCGTGAGCACAGAAGGTCTTGCCTGGGCCGAGGAAACCGACCAGGCCCAGCAGGGTTTCGATATCACCCTCGCGGCCTTCGCCGTTTTCCAGGGCCATCAGCAGCTTGACGCTCCACGGCAGGCCGTCGCGGCATGGGGTGCAGAAGCCGCAGGATTCACGGGCAAAGAACTGCTCCATGTTGCGCAGCAACGAGACCATGTTCACCGTGTTGTCCACTGCCATCGCCAGGCCAGTACCCATCCGGGTACCCACCTTGCCAATGCCGCCGGCATACATCTGTGCATCGAGGTGCTCAGGGAGCAGGAAACCGGTGCCGGCGCCGCCTGGCTGCCAAGCTTTCAAGGTGTAGCCGTCGCGCATGCCGCCGGCGTAGTCCTCGAACAGCTCGCGCGCGGTCACGCCGAACGGCAGCTCCCACAGGCCAGGGTTCTTGACCTTGCCGGAGAAGCCCATGAGCTTGGTGCCCATGTCTTCGCTACCTTCGCGCGCCAGGGATTTGTACCAGTCCACGCCGTCGGCGATGATCGCCGGCACGTTGCACAGGGTCTCGACGTTGTTCACGCAGGTCGGCTTGCCCCACACGCCCACGGCGGCAGGGAAGGGCGGCTTGGAGCGCGGGTTGGCGCGGCGGCCTTCGAGGGAGTTGATCAGTGCGGTTTCTTCACCGCAGATATAACGCCCGGCGCCGGTGTGCACGAACAGTTCGAAGTCGAAACCGGAACCGAGGATGTTCTTGCCCAGCAAGCCGGCGGCTTTGGCTTCTTCCACGGCACGGTTCAGGTGCTTGGCGGCGGTGGTGTACTCGCCACGCAGGAAGATGTAGCCGCGGTAGGTTTTCAGCGCACGGGCACTGATCAGCATGCCTTCGATCAGCAGATGGGGCAGTTGCTCCATCAGCATGCGGTCTTTCCAGGTGTTGGGCTCCATTTCATCCGCGTTGCACAGCAGGTAACGGATGTTGATGGATTCGTCTTTGGGCATCAGGCCCCACTTCACGCCGGTGGGGAAACCCGCACCGCCGCGACCCTTGAGGCCGGCGTCCTTCACGGTCTGGACGATATCGTCCTGGGCCATGTCGGCGAAGGCTTTGCGCGCTGCCGCGTAACCGTTCTTGGCCTGGTACTCGTCGAGCCATACCGGCTCGCCATCGTCACGCAGGCGCCAGGTGAGGGGGTGAGTCTCGGCCGAACGCTTGATCAGGTTGGCCGGGCCGAAGGAAGTCAGGGTCATGGGTAGCCCTCGAGCAATTGGGTGACGCCAGCGGGCTGTACGTCACCGAATGTGTCGTCGTCGATCATCAACGCCGGCGCCTTGTCGCAGTTGCCCAGGCAGCACACCGGCAGCAGCGTGAAGCGGCCGTCCGGGGTGGTCTGGCCGAGGCCGATGCCCAGCTTGTTCTGGATCTCGCTGACCACGGACTCATGGCCGCCGATGTAGCAGACCATGCTGTCGCACACGCGAATGATGTGGCGGCCCACCGGCTGGCGGAAGATCTGGCTGTAGAACGTGGCCACGCCTTCAACGTCGCTGGCGGGGATGCCGAGGATCTCGCCGATGGCGTAGAGGGCGCCGTCGGGCACCCAGCCACGTTCCTTCTGGACGATCTTCAAGGCTTCGATAGACGCCGCGCGCGGGTCTTCGTAGTGATGCAGCTCGTGCTCGATGGCCGAGCGCTCGGTTTCACTCAAGGTGAAACGGTCTGTCTGGATAAGCGTGCTGTTCATGCTTAGCGGTCCACGTCGGCCATAACGAAATCGATACTACCCAGGTACGCAATCAAGTCCGCGACCATCTCGCCTTTGATCACCGAAGGGATCTGTTGCAAGTGGGCAAAGCTTGGGGTACGAATCCGGGTGCGGTAGCTCATGGTGCCGCCATCGCTCGTCAGGTAATAACTGTTGATACCCTTGGTCGCTTCGATCATCTGGAAGGATTCGTTGGCCGGCATGACCGGGCCCCACGAAACCTGCAGGAAGTGCGTGATCAGGGTTTCGATGTGCTGCAGCGTGCGTTCTTTTGGCGGCGGCGTGGTCAGCGGGTGATCCGCCTTGTACGGGCCGGCCGGCATGTTGCGCATGCACTGCTCGATGATCTTCAGGCTCTGGCGCATTTCTTCGACGCGCACGATGCAACGGTCGTAGGCATCGCCATTGGCCGCCAGCGGTACTTCGAACTCGAAGTTCTCGTAGCCGGAGTACGGGCGCGCTTTACGCAGGTCGAAGTCGCAACCGGTGGAGCGCAGGCCGGCACCGGTGACGCCCCATTCCAGGGCCTCTTTGGTGTTGTACTGCGCAACGCCGATGGTGCGGCCTTTGAGGATGCTGTTGTCCAGGGCGGCTTTCTGGTATTCGTCCAGACGCTTGGGCATCCAGTCGATGAATTCCTTGACCAGGCGCTCCCAGCCGTTCGGCAGGTCGTGGGCTACGCCGCCGATGCGGTACCAGGCCGGGTGCAGGCGGAAACCGGTGATGGCTTCGATAACCTTGTAGGCGCGCTGACGGTCGGTGAAGGTGAAGAACACCGGAGTCATGGCGCCGACGTCCTGGATATAGGTACCCAGGAACAGCAGGTGGCTGGTGATCCGGAAGAACTCGGCCATCATGATGCGGATGGTGTCGACGCGGTCTGGCACCTTGATACCGGCCAGCTTCTCGACCGAGAGCACGTACGGCAGGTTGTTCATCACGCCGCCGAGGTAGTCGATACGGTCGGTGTACGGGATGAAGCTGTGCCAGGACTGACGCTCGGCCATCTTCTCGGCGCCACGGTGGTGGTAGCCGATGTCCGGGACGCAGTCGACGATCTCTTCGCCGTCCAGTTGCAGGATGATCCGGAAGGCACCGTGGGCCGAAGGGTGGTTCGGGCCCAGGTTGAGGAACATGTAGTCCTCGTTGGTGCCCGAACGCTTCATGCCCCAGTCTTCGGGGCGGAAGCGCGCGGCTTCTTCTTCCAACTGCTGCTTGGCCAGGTTGAGGCTGAACGGGTCGAATTCGGTGGCGCGTGCAGGGAAGTCCTTGCGCAGCGGGTGACCTTCCCAAGTCGGCGGCATCATGATGCGCGTCAGGTGCGGGTGGCCCGGGAAGTCGATACCGAACATGTCCCAGACTTCACGCTCGTACCAGCTGGCGTTCGGCCAGATACCGGTCACGGTCGGGATGCTCAGGTCGCTCTCGCTCAGCGCAACCTTGATCATCACGTCGCTGTTACGTTCCAGCGACATCAGGTGGTAGAACACGGTGAAATCGGCGCCGCTCGGCAGCCCCTGGCGCTTGGTCCGCAGACGCTCGTCCACGCCATGCAGGTCATAGAGCATGACGTACGGCTTGGGCAGGTTGCGCAGGAAGGTCAGGACTTCGACGAGCCTGGCACGCGCCACCCACAGCACCGGCATGCCGGTGCGTGTGGCCTGGGCGGTGAAGGCGTCAGGGCCAAAACGGTTATTGAGTTCGACAACCACATCCTGGTCGTCTGCCTTATAAGGCGGGATGTACAGAGCACTGCCTGTAGTCATGGTTTTTTATCGCTTTCGGTCAACGTAAAGAATGAAGCCAGGTTTTCGTTCTATAAAAGAAGCGGGCTGGATCAGACTTCGTCGGGGCTGCGCAGGTTGGTGACTGCGATTCGCTGTTCGCGGCGCTGTTCCTTTTGAGACGGCATCTCGGCGCGATAAACGCCTTGATCACCGACCACCCAGGACAGTGGGCGACGCTCCTTGCCAATCGATTCCTGCAACAGCATCAAGCCTTGCAGGAACGCTTCGGGACGGGGCGGGCAGCCAGGCACGTAGACGTCCACGGGCAGGAACTTGTCCACCCCTTGAACGACCGAGTAGATGTCGTACATGCCACCGGAGTTGGCGCACGAACCCATGGAGATAACCCATTTTGGTTCGAGCATTTGCTCATAGAGACGCTGGATGATCGGCGCCATCTTGATGAAGCAGGTACCGGCGATAACCATGAAATCCGCCTGGCGCGGCGAGGCCCGGATAACTTCGGCGCCAAAGCGCGCGATGTCGTGGGGCGCCGTGAAGGCGGTGGTCATTTCCACGTAGCAGCACGAAAGGCCGAAGTTGTACGGCCACAGGGAGTTTTTACGCCCCCAGTTGACCGCGCCACTCAGCACGTCTTCCAGCTTGCCCATGTAGATGTTTTTGTGGACTTGGTCTTCTAACGGGTCGGAAACGGTTTCCCGTTCGCCGATGGGGTACTGCTCGTTAGGAGCATCCGGGTCGATCCTGGTGAGATTGTATTGCATTGCCAAAGCCTCATTGTTTCAGCTTCGCCTGCCGCTTGCGACGAGCTTCCGGAGCCCAGTCAAGGGCGCCCACTCGGAACAGGTAGACAAGACCTGCCAACAGAATTGCTATGAAAACGAGAGCTTCGACGAATCCGGTCCAGCCGCTTTCGCGGACGGACACAGACCATGCAAAGAGAAAGAGGGCTTCGATATCGAAGATCACGAACAACATCGCGACCAGATAGAATTTGGCTGAGAGCCGCAAGCGGGCGCCACCTGTAGGCAGCATGCCGGATTCGAACGGTTCGTTTTTGCTGCGGCCCCAGGCTTTTGACCCGAGGAGGCTGGACACGCCGAGCATGAAGGCGCAGAGGCCTACAACACCGAGAAGGAAAATGGCAAAGCCCCAGTTGTGGGCCATGAGTCCTGTCGCGTCGGTCATGCTGGAAATCCTTAACAGAGAGCAAAGGTCTCTGAGCTCGAAAAAGTAACGATGCAGTGACGATATGTCGCACTGCAATCAATCGCGGTGATTTTATGGCTAAACACCGGGCAAGTAAAATTCCCAGGGCGAAATTATTCGGTGGAATAAGCACATAGTGCACCTTCTTGGGGCTGTAGCCCTTGTGGTGTGGGCATTAGCGGGCTTTTCATCAAATATGTTTTGTTTAAGCTGTAACGAAGTTTTCAAGCGCCAAATGATAATGACTATTGTTTGCGCGGGGTTTAAGCGAGTGTTTCTCATGTGGCGCGGGAAGTTAGCGTTACTTGCTTGAGTGTCGCTTAGTTGTCGCAACGGTCCTTTTAACCGATTGGGCCTGTGCGGATACCGCTCTGGATCAATGTTTTGCGCAAAAACCAAGCTCATGCACGCGCTCTCTGTAGGAGCGAGCTTGCTCCCGAAAATCGTCAACGATAACGCGGGTAACCCGCCAGCCAGCGGTGCTCTCAGGTTTTTCGCGAGCAAGCTCGCTCCTACAGGGGGCTATGAGCCTTTTTTTAAGGCAAAAAAAACGCCCCGAACCAGTCGGGGCGTGATTGTTGCGCGGCACTGCGGTTAGGTCTTCCGTGGGGCCGCAGTGGCCGTGTACGCGGTACTTAGTGGAACTGTTCTTCTTCGGTCGAACCGGTCAGCGCGGTCACGGACGAGGTGCCGCCCTGGATCACGGTGGTCATGTCGTCGAAGTAGCCGGTGCCCACTTCCTGCTGGTGCGCCACGAAGGTGTAGCCTTTGGCGGCGTCAGCGAATTCCTGCTCCTGCAGCTTCACGTAGGCCGTCATGTCGTTGCGAGCGTAGTCGTGCGCCAGGTTGAACATGCTGTGCCACATGTTGTGGATGCCCGCCAGGGTGATGAACTGGTGCTTGTAGCCCATGGCCGACAGTTCGCGCTGGAACTTGGCGATGGTCGCGTCGTCCAGGTTCTTCTTCCAGTTGAAGGAAGGCGAGCAGTTGTAGGACAGCAGTTGGTCCGGGTATTCCTTCTTGATCGCTTCGGCAAAGCGGCGTGCTTCGTCCAGGTCCGGCTTGGCGGTTTCGCACCAGATCAGGTCGGCGTATGGCGCGTAAGCCAGGCCACGGGCGATGGCCTGGTCGAGACCGGCGCGCACTTTATAGAAGCCTTCCTGGGTGCGTTCGCCGGTGACGAACGGCTGGTCGTACGGGTCGCAGTCCGAGGTCAGCAAGTCTGCTGCGTTGGCGTCGGTACGGGCCAGGATGATGGTTGGCGTACCGGCCACGTCAGCAGCCAGGCGAGCAGCGGTCAGCTTCTGTACGGCTTCCTGGGTCGGTACCAGTACCTTGCCGCCCATGTGGCCGCATTTCTTCACCGAAGCCAGTTGGTCTTCGAAGTGCACGCCGGCAGCGCCTGCCTCGATCATGCTCTTCATCAGTTCGTAGGCGTTGAGTACGCCACCGAAACCGGCTTCGGCGTCGGCCACGATTGGCGCGAAGTAGTCGATGTAGCCTTCATCGCCCGGGTTCTTGCCGGCTTTCCACTGGATCTGGTCGGCACGACGGAACGAGTTGTTGATGCGCTTGACCACGGTTGGCACCGAGTCCACCGGGTACAGCGATTGGTCGGGGTACATGGATTCAGCGGAGTTGTTGTCCGCTGCCACTTGCCAGCCGGACAGGTAGATCGCCTGGATACCGGCTTTTACCTGCTGGACTGCCTGGCCGCCAGTGAGGGCGCCCATGCAGTTGACGAAATCTTTGTCGGGACGGAAAGAAGGCTTGGCACCTTGGGTGACCAGGTTCCACAGCTTCTCGGCGCCGAGTTTTGCAAAGGTGTGCTCAGGTTGAACCGAGCCACGCAGGCGGACGACGTCAGCAGCGGAATAAGCGCGGGTTACGCCTTTCCAGCGTGGGTTTTCAGCCCAGTCTTTTTCAAGGGCTGCAATTTGCTGTTCGCGTGTCAGTGCCATGGGGAAAAACCTCGTCGCGTCTTGTTTGAAGTATCCGTTTGCCAGCCCGGCATTCGTTGCCTGGGTAGGGTTGCTCGCTGACCAGAAGCTTTGGTGTTCAAGTCAAATCTGACGGAGGGAGGCGACGGGATGAACGATGGGGCTCAAAGGGGGAGTTGAGCAGGTAAGGGCAAACTGCGAACGGTCTTCGGGCGTCGTGGGCCTTTGTACGATCCATCAGTGTGTAGCCGGGTTACCTGGTTAGCTTCCGTCCCTCGGGACAACTTCGTTCCAGTCGCAACCAACGTCAAACACACCTTGTGGGCGGTACAGACACGAATCGGCTCAGGTGGGTAGCTTAGAGCAGCGATCCGAAGGCCCTTGCCAGGGCCCCTGATTAGCGGGAGCGAGGCCATCATGCCCATGCTTTTTTGGCTCGTCAAATGTTTTGTAGTGCTTTTTTTCAAGCACTACATCTTTAGTCTAATGCGACTTGCCAGTCAGTTTTCGGTGCCTCAGTTCAGGGTGTCGACCTTGACCCGTAAAGTCAGGTCATCGCGGCCCTGAGTAGAGTAGCTGCGGGTTGTAGAGGATTTTTCCGCCTGGGTTTCACGATTGATGCCGGCCAGGGGAATCCACTCGCCCAAGCGGCCGCTGACTGTTGTGTCGGTGCTTTGCACGTTCACTACATCGGGACGTTCCTGGCTCATCCGGTCACGGTTGGTACTGATGGCCAGGTGCACGGTTTCGCCAGTGACGCTGGCGGTCACGTAAAACCCCTGTGTGACGTTGCGATACTGGGTCTGGTTTTGCAGACGGCCATAGCTGTCCTGCTGCGTGGAGGTCAGCGGCACGCTCTGGCCAACCTGGATCAGCGCGGGCACGCCTTCGCTGGCCTGGATCTGCTGGATGCCGCCATCGCGGCTGGCGGTACCATAGCTGATGATGCGGGTCTGGCTGTCACCGCTGTTCTGCTGGTTGTTCTCGTTGGTATCGACGGTGATCAGCAAGCGTTTGGCTGGTGTATCCAATTGGCCGAGCAGTGCGCGCAAGCCCTCGATCTTGGCGGGCTCGGCGTTAACGATTAGCTGGTTGCCGTAGGCGCTGACGGTGCCGTCCTTGCCGATGAAGTTTTGCGCGACCGGCAACAGGTCGGCGCTGGTACGGTTGTTCAGGTTGACGACTTCGGTGGCGGCCATGGCGCAAGCGCTGACGGTCATCAGGAGGGCGGTGAGCAGGGTGCGTAGGGACATGTCCGTTATCTCTGCGAGTCATTTGCTTGATAGTGCCAGTTTGTCGGCCTGGCAGGGCGCAAGTTGAATCGTAGACGGCAAAATGCCCTGGCAGGCAGGGCATTTAGGGTGTTGCTGAAATAGCTATCGCAGGCAAGCCAGCTCCCACACTTGGAATGCATTCACATGTGGGAGCTGGCTTGCCTGCGATAAAGGCGACGCGGTCTCAAATCAGCCCCCGCGCACCATATCCACATGCGGAATCCCGACTTCAAGAAACTCATCGCTGACAATCTTGAAACCCAGCCGCTCATAGAACGGCGCCGCATACACCTGCGCACTCAGGAACTGCCGGGTCTGGCCACGTTGCTCGGCCACGCCAATCACGGCTTCCATCAGCTTGTCGCCGACTTTCAGCCCGCGCCAGTCCTTGAGCACCGATACGCGACCAATCTCGCCGCTGGGCAGCAGTCGAGCAGTGCCAATCGGGAAGTCGCCTTCGAATGCCAGAAAATGCACCGCGTCGGCATCGTCGGCGTCCCACTCCAGTTCAGGCGGAACCGATTGTTCGGCGATAAATACCGCTTCACGAATGCGCCGAATCTCGTCGATATCCTTTCGCCAGTCCGCGACACTTACGTGAATTTTATTCATCCGCAAACCCCAGGCTGCCTTGCTTGACCAGTTCGCACAGCAGGTCGCGACCGTCTTCGTCGGCCAGCCACTCGCCCAGGTTTTCGCTGTGCAGTGCATCGGCCGAGCACACCAGCTTCAACAGTTCACGCAGTTTGCCCGGCAGGTAACGGCTCTGGCCGCTGGCGAACAGCAGCACGTCGTCGTCCACTTCGGACCAGGCCAGGCGCGCGCTTGGGTTGCGCACCAGAATCGCGCCGTCTTGCAGGCTGTTGATGAAGTCTTCTTCGCCCAACTCTTCGCCGGCTACCAGTTCCGGGTAGCGTGGTTCGGTCATGAACTGGCCGAACCAGGTCAGCAGCATGCGCTCATCGCTCATGTGTTCGGCGAGCAGGCCCTTGAGGCGGTCCAGTGCGTCGCCCTGAATCTGGTGCGGGTCGCTGACCGGCTGGGCGTCTGCGTCGGTGTAGCGTTCTTCGTCGGTCAGGTACTGGCTGAGGAAGTCGGTGAAGTGGGTCAGCACTTCAGCTGCGCTCGGTGCACGGAAACCTACGGAATAGGTCATGCAGTCGTCTTCAGCAATACCGAAATGGGCCAGGCGCGGCGGCAGGTAGAGCATGTCGCCCGGCTCCAGCACCCATTCGGCGCTTTCTTCGAATTCGGCGAGGATGCGCAGGTCGGCGTGTTGCAGCAACGGGCTTTCGGAATTGCACATCTGGCCGATCTTCCAGTTGCGCTTGCCTTGGGCTTGCAGCAGGAACACATCGTAGTTATCGAAATGCGGACCGACGCTGCCACCCGGCGCGGCGAAGCTGATCATCACATCATCGATACGCCAGCTCGGCAGGAAGCGGAAGTGCTCCAGCAGCTCGGCCACTTCCGGCACGAACTGGTCGACCGCTTGCACCAGCAGGGTCCACTCACGCTCGGGCAGGGTGCTGAAAGCGTCTTCGGCGAACGGGCCGCGACGCAGTTCCCACGGGCGCTCGCCGTGTTCGATCACCAGGCGCGACTCGACTTCTTCTTCCAGGGCCAGGCCTGCCAGTTCGTCGGCGTCGATCGGGCTTTCGAAGTCAGGGATGGCCTGGCGGATCAGCAGCGGTTTTTTCTGCCAGTAGTCGCGCAGGAATTCCCGTGCCGTGATGCCGCCCAGAAGTTGAAGAGGGATATCAGGATTCATGTGTAACCTATTGAAAAAAAGCACTTTTAAGACAGGAATAAAAACGCCCGGCGCGGCCGGGCGTCTCAAAGGAGCTTGCTTGGATCAGATGCGCTTGGCTTGCTCTACAGCGTTGCCGATGTAGTTGGCCGGGGTGAGCAGCTTCAGCTCGGCCTTGGCCGCGGCTGGCATGTCCAGGCCGTCGATGAAAGTTTGCAGCGCTTCGGGGCTGATGCCCTTGCCGCGCGTCAATTCTTTCAGCTTCTCGTAGGGGTTTTCGATGTTGTAGCGGCGCATCACGGTCTGGATCGGCTCGGCCAATACTTCCCAGCACGCGTCCAGGTCAGCGGCAATCTTCTGCTCGTTGAGCTCCAGCTTGCTGATGCCTTTGAGGCTGGCTTCGTACGCGATCACGCTGTGGGCAAAGCCCACGCCGAGGTTGCGCAGTACAGTGGAGTCGGTTAGGTCGCGCTGCCAGCGGGAGATCGGCAACTTGCTGGCCAGGTGCTGGAACAGGGCGTTGGCGATGCCCAGGTTGCCTTCGGAGTTTTCGAAGTCGATCGGGTTGACCTTGTGCGGCATGGTCGAAGAACCGATTTCGCCGGCAATGGTGCGCTGCTTGAAGTAGCCCAGGGAGATGTAGCCCCAGATATCGCGATCGAAATCGATCAGGATGGTGTTGAAGCGTGCAATCGCGTCGAACAGTTCGGCGATGTAGTCGTGCGGTTCGATCTGCGTGGTGTAGGGGTTGAAACCCAGGCCCAGCTCGTCTTCGATGAAGGCGCGGGCGTTGGCTTCCCAGTCGATCTCAGGGTAGGCCGACAGGTGGGCGTTGTAGTTGCCTACGGCGCCGTTGATCTTGCCCAGCAATGGCACGGCGGCGACTTGGGCGATCTGGCGCTCCAGGCGGTACACCACGTTGGCCAGTTCTTTGCCCAGAGTTGTCGGCGAGGCCGGCTGGCCGTGGGTGCGCGACAGCATCGGCACGGCAGCGAAACGGATCGCCAGCTCGCGGATGGCTTCGGCGGTCTGGCGCATCAACGGCAGCATCACGTCATCACGGCCTTCACGCAGCATCAGGGCGTGGGACAGGTTGTTGATGTCCTCGCTGGTGCAGGCAAAGTGGATGAATTCGCTGACCTGGGCCAGTTCCGGCAGTTGGGCCGCTTGCTCTTTGAGCAGGTATTCGATGGCTTTTACATCGTGGTTGGTGGTGCGCTCGATCTCTTTCACACGCTCGGCGTGCTCCAGGGAGAAGTTTTCCGCCAGGGTGTTCAATACAGCGTTGGCCTCGGCGGAAAACGCCGGCACTTCGCTGATGGCGGGATGAGCGGCCAGGCGCTGGAGCCAGCGCACTTCAACCAGGACGCGGGCACGGATCAGGCCGTACTCGCTGAAAATAGGGCGCAGGGCCTGGGTTTTGCCGGCGTAGCGGCCGTCAACAGGGGAAACCGCAGTGAGCGAAGAGAGCTGCATGGGGTGTTCTCGGACAGTCGGGCAACGAAATGGGGCGCGTATCATACATGAAAAAATCCGCCGGTCCGTCGCCAACTGACCGGCGTATTACGCGTAATGGCTTGAAAACAGCCTGTTGGTGCGACTTATTCGTTGCGCATCAACGGGTAAAGCTCTTTGAGCAATTTGCGCCGGCTGATCACCAACTGCCAGCGATGACCGCCCAACTGGCGCCATAGGCGTGCCGAACGAATACCGGCCAGGAGCAGGGCGCGGATTTTCGACGCGTTGTTGGGTTGCTGCAGGTTGCGCATGTCGCCGTGCACCTGGATACGCTGGCGCAGGGTGCTCAAGGTGTCCTGGTACAGCGCACCACAGGCGGCGATCACGTTTTCGTGGGCCGGGCCGAAGTGTTCTACCTGGGACTGGATCTGCGGCAAGCGCTTGCCGATGGTGTCCAGCAGGTCGTCGCGCTTGGCCAACTGGCGCTCAAGGCCAAGCATCGACAGGGCGTAGCGCAACGGTTCGCGCTGCAAGGTGCTGGGGTCGCGCTCCAGGGCGCCGATCAGGGCGCGATAGCCTTCGCGCAGGGCCAGGTCGTCGCCGCCGTAAACCTCAAGGGTGTCCTTGGGGTCGCGGATCAGCAGGCTGCCGAGCATGCAGGTCAGGCCGGCTTCCGTGACCTGGCCGGTCTTGGCGATCTTGTCCACCAGTACCGCAGCGAGAAACACACCGCCAAGGGCCGTCAATTGCTCCTGGGTCGGGCTCATGCCGGGTTGCTCCAGGCTTGCGCGACTTCAATCACGCCGCCGCCCAGGCAGATTTCACCGTCATAGAACACCACGGACTGGCCAGGGGTGACCGCGCGTTGCGGGTCATCGAAGGTGGCGCGGTAACCGGTGGCGGTCTTTTCCAGGGTGCAGGGCTGGTCGCTCTGGCGATAACGCACTTTGGCGGTCAGGCGGCGCGGGGTGCTCAAGTCGACAGGGTTGACCCAGTAGATCTCGGAAGCGAGCAGGGCGCCGGAGAACAGCAGCGGGTGCTCATTGCCTTGGCCGACCACCAGCACGTTGTTTTCCAGGTCTTTGACCAGCACGTACCACGGCTCAACGCCGGCGTCCTTCAGGCCGCCAATGCCCAGGCCCTGGCGCTGGCCAATGGTGTGGTACATCAGGCCATGGTGGCGGCCGATCACTTCACCCTCGGTGGTCTTGATCTCGCCCGGTTGCGCGGGCAGGTATTGCTTGAGGAAGTCGCTGAAGCGACGCTCGCCGATAAAGCAGATGCCGGTGGAATCTTTCTTCTTGGCGGTGGCCAGGCCATGTTTCTCGGCGATCTTGCGCACTTCGGGCTTTTCCAGCTCGCCGACCGGGAACAGGGTCTTGGCGATCTGTTCACCGCCCACGGCGTGCAGGAAGTAGCTCTGGTCCTTGTTCGGGTCCAGGCCCTTGAGCAATTCGGTGCGGCCATCGATATCACGACGGCGCACGTAGTGGCCGGTGGCTATCAGGTCGGCGCCGAGCATCATGGCGTAGTCGAGGAACGCCTTGAACTTGATTTCGCGGTTGCACAGGATGTCCGGGTTCGGCGTGCGGCCTGCCTTGTACTCGGCCAGGAAGTGCTCGAACACGTTGTCCCAGTACTCGGCGGCGAAGTTGGCGGTGTGCAGCTTGATACCGATCTTGTCGCACACGGCCTGAGCGTCCGCGAGGTCGTCCATGGCGGTGCAGTATTCGGTTCCATCGTCTTCTTCCCAGTTCTTCATGAACAGGCCTTCCACCTCATAACCCTGCTCCATGAGCAGAACGGCGGAAACGGAAGAGTCCACGCCGCCGGACATGCCGACGATGACGCGCTTCTTTTGTGTGTCAGAAGGGGCTGGATCACGCATAGGGTTTCAACGGGTGTCTTGAAAAAGGACGCGATTCTAGCAGGCCTGGGCCCGCAAGGCTAAAGAGAAGGGCGGATCAATTCGAGACTGTGGCGCTGGTCGGCCAGGTAATCATCGATGCAGCGGATAATCAGCTCGCTGCGCCAGTCGTCGCGCACCGCCATCAGCTCGTCACGGGTCATCCAGCGGGCGCGCAGGATGCCTTCGTCGAGTTGATACTCCGGGTGGTGTCTCAGGGCGTTGGCGATAAAGCAGACCCGTTGATAGGTCACGCCATTGCTGGGTGCGGTGTACAGGTAAATGCCAACGATGCCGGTAGCTTCCACGTCCCAGCCGGTTTCTTCCAGGGTTTCGCGCACGGCGGCTTCGGTCAGAGTTTCGTTCGGGTCCAGATGGCCGGCGGGCTGGTTGAGCACGGCGCGGCCGCCCTTGAGTTCTTCGACCATCAGGAACTTGCCGTTGTCTTCGACGATGGTGGCGACGGTGATGTGGGGGAGCCAGGTCATTGCAAACCTCGGTATCTGGAAGGTGGCACGGTCAATGTGGGAGCTGGCTTGCCTTAATGCCAGTCAATTAAGGCTTTTTTGTAGGAGCGAGCTTGCTCGCGAAAAGCGTCAACGATAACGCGTGCTTGCTGAATGAACGCGGCGCCTTTGAGTTTTTCGCGAGCAAGCTCGCTCCTACAGACTGCAATCGCAGGCAAGCCAGCTCCCACATTTGATGGGGTTTGTTCAATGAAGTCCCGATAAACAGAAACCCCGGCACTTGGCCGGGGCTTCTTTGCATCCTTACAACCTTACTTCAACTTGGCAATCGCCGCATTGAGGGTGTTGCTTGGGCGCATGGCTTTGCTGGTCAGCTCCGGGTTCGGCGCGTAGTAGCCGCCGATGTCCACTGGCTTGCCCTGTACGGCGTTGAGTTCGGCAACGATGGTTGCTTCGTTCTCGGCCAGGGTTTTGGCCAGTTCGCCAAACTGCGCTTGCAGTGCGGTGTCTTCGGTCTGGGCGGCCAGGGCTTGTGCCCAGTACAGTGCCAGATAGAAGTGGCTGCCGCGGTTGTCGATGTTGCCGACTTTGCGCGATGGCGACTTGTTGTTGTCCAGGAACTGGCCTGTGGCCTGGTCCAGGGTCTTGGACAGCACCAGGGCTTTGGGGTTGTTGTATGTCACACCCAAATGCTCAAGGGACGCGGCCAGGGCCAGGAACTCGCCCAAAGAATCCCAGCGCAGGAAGTTTTCTTCCAGCAGTTGCTGCACGTGTTTTGGCGCCGAGCCGCCAGCGCCGGTTTCGAACAGGCCGCCACCGTTCATCAGCGGCACGATCGACAGCATCTTGGCGCTGGTGCCCAGTTCCATGATCGGGAACAGGTCGGTCAGGTAGTCGCGCAGTACGTTACCGGTCACCGAGATGGTGTCCAGGCCCTTGCGGGTGCGCTCCAGGGTGAACTTCATCGCATCGACCGGGGCCATGATGCGGATGTCCAGGCCTTCGGTGTTGTGGTCTTTGAGGTAAGCCTGAACTTTCTCGACGACTACACCATCGTGGGCGCGCTTAGGGTCCAGCCAGAAGATGGCCGGGGTGTTGCTGGCGCGGGCACGGTTGACGGCGAGCTTGACCCAGTCCTGGATCGGCGCGTCTTTGGTCTGGCACATGCGGAAGATGTCGCCAGCTTCGACGTTCTGTTCCATCAGCAGGTTGCCCTGGCTGTCGGTGACGCGGACAACGCCGTCAGCCTTGATCTGGAAGGTCTTGTCGTGGGAGCCGTACTCTTCGGCTTTCTTGGCCATCAGGCCAACGTTTGGCACGCTGCCCATGGTGGTTGGGTCGAAGGCGCCATTGGCCTTGCAGTCTTCGATGACCGCCTGGTAGATGGTGGCGTAGCAGCGATCCGGGATCACGGCCTTGGTGTCGTGCAGTTGGCCGTCGGTGCCCCACATTTTGCCGGAGTCACGGATCATCGCTGGCATCGAGGCGTCGACGATCACGTCGCTCGGCACGTGCAGGTTGGTGATGCCTTTGTCGGAGTTGACCATCGCCAGGGCAGGGCGAGCGGCGTAGACCGCCTGGATGTCGGCTTCGATCTGCGCTTGCTGGTCGGCCGGCAGGGCCTTGATGCGGGCGTACAGGTCGCCGATGCCGTTGTTCAGGTTGAAGCCGATCTGTTCCAGCACGGGGGCGTGCTTGGCCAGGGCGTCTTTATAGAACTCGGCAACGATCTGGCCGAACATGATCGGGTCGGAGACCTTCATCATGGTGGCTTTCAAGTGAACCGACAGCAGCACGCCTTGCTTCTTGGCGTCTTCGATTTCAGCGGCGATGAAGCTGCGCAGGGCTTTCTTGCTCAGCACGGCGGTGTCGATGATTTCGCCGGCCTGTACGTTGGTCTTTTCCTTCAGGACGGTGGTGGTGCCGTCCTTTGCAACCAGCGCAATTTTGACAGTGTCAGCGGCTTCGATCTGCACGGCTTTTTCGCTGCCGTAGAAGTCGCCGTTGTTCATGTGGGCAATGTGCGACTTGGAGTCGGCGGCCCAGGCGCCCATCTTGTGCGGGTGCTTGCGTGCGTAGTTCTTGACCGACAGCGGTGCGCGGCGGTCAGAGTTGCCTTCGCGCAGCACCGGGTTCACGGCGCTGCCCTTGACCTTGTCGTAACGTGCACGGGTTTCTTTTTCCGCGTCGGTGGTTACGGTTTCAGGGTAGTCCGGCAGGGCGTAGCCCTGGGCCTGCAGTTCCTTGATCGCGGCTTGCAGCTGCGGGGTCGAGGCGCTGATGTTGGGAAGCTTGATGATGTTGGCTTCAGGCGTAACGGCCAGGTCGCCCAGTTCGGCGAGGTGGTCCGGGATGGCCTTGGTGCCCAGTTGCTCGGGGAAGCTTGCGAGGATGCGCCCGGCGAGGGAAATGTCGCGGGTTTCCACGGCAATATCAGCGGAAGCGGTGAAGGCCTCTACGATAGGCAGCAGTGAATAGGTGGCGAGGGCTGGGGCTTCGTCGGTGAAGGTGTAGATGATCTTCGAGCGGGTGGGCATATTCGGATTAACTCTCTTCTTTGCTGAAAGCGTGCGCAGAAACTCGAGATGCGCCGGGTAGAGCGCGTTCGTTCAAAGTCATCCATGAGCGAAATGTCGAGGTTTCTTCGCGGTGATGTTGGTTTGCATCAGTCGAGCGTCAAGCGGGTGGGCTATGGTAATAGTCCGGCTTTCTGGCGAAAGGCTACGTTCTAGAGCGGTCCGCCGTCGTGACTCTTTGGTCAGCGGCGGCATTATACATAGGTCGCTATGCTTACGCTGAGCCTTCATGAAAAAGGAGGCTCGTCCATTGGTCTAAAGGTCGCAGGCGCACAGGGTGGTGGGATGTGCTCAAGATTGGCGCTTTTCCCTTTGCTTTCAGGCTTGTAGGCCACCAAATATGCTGTTTTCGATGCAAATGAGCATGGCGTGAGGTTTCAGTCGCCATTTATCTGGAGTAGGCTCGAACGCAGCCAGATGTTCAATCCATAGATGGAGTTCAGCATGGGATACAAGAAGATTCAGGTTCCGGCAGTCGGCGACAAAATCACCGTCAATGCAGACCATTCTCTCAATGTTCCTGACCAACCGATCATCCCCTATATCGAAGGTGACGGTATTGGCGTCGACATCAGCCCGGTGATGATCAAGGTGGTCGACGCCGCTGTTGAAAAGGCTTACGGCGGCAAGCGCAAAATCTCCTGGATGGAGGTGTACGCTGGCGAAAAGGCCACGCAAGTTTACGACCAGGATACCTGGCTGCCCCAGGAAACCCTGGATGCGGTCAAGGATTACGTGGTGTCCATCAAGGGCCCCCTCACCACGCCGGTCGGTGGCGGCATCCGCTCGCTGAACGTGGCGCTGCGCCAGCAACTCGACCTGTACGTGTGTCTGCGCCCGGTGCGCTGGTTCGAAGGCGTGCCCAGCCCGGTGAAAAAGCCTGGCGACGTGGACATGACCATCTTCCGTGAGAACTCCGAGGATATTTACGCGGGCATCGAGTGGAAGGCCGGTTCGCCGGAAGCGATCAAGGTGATCAAGTTTCTCAAGGAAGAAATGGGCGTTACCAAGATCCGTTTCGACCAGGATTGCGGGATTGGCGTCAAGCCGGTCTCCAAAGAGGGCACCAAGCGCCTGGCGCGCAAGGCCTTGCAGTATGTGGTGGATAACGACCGCGATTCGCTGACCATCGTGCACAAAGGCAACATCATGAAGTTCACCGAAGGGGCCTTCAAGGAGTGGGCCTACGAGGTGGCGGCTGAAGAGTTCGGCGCGACCCTGCTCGACGGCGGGCCGTGGATGCAGTTCAAGAACCCCAGGACCGGCAAGAATGTGGTGGTCAAGGATGCCATTGCCGACGCCATGCTCCAGCAGATCCTGCTGCGCCCGGCTGAATATGACGTGATCGCCACGCTCAACCTCAATGGTGATTACCTGTCCGACGCCCTAGCGGCGGAGGTGGGCGGTATTGGTATTGCGCCGGGGGCCAACCTGTCGGACACCGTGGCAATGTTCGAAGCTACCCACGGTACTGCGCCTAAATACGCGGGCAAGGATCAGGTCAACCCTGGGTCATTGATCCTGTCGGCGGAAATGATGCTGCGGCATATGGGCTGGGTCGAGGCGGCGGATCTGATCATCAAGGGCACCAACGGCGCGATTTCGGCCAAGACCGTGACCTATGATTTCGAGCGTCTGATGGATGGCGCTACGCTGGTGTCGTCGTCGGGCTTTGGTGATGCGTTGATCAAGCATATGTAAACAGGCAGAGAAAACCTGCCGCCCTGATGGTTCGGGGCGGCCGGTTTGCTTTGAGTGCTTAATTTCAGTGGCTGGTCAGGCCTGTTGCTTCTCTGATTTTTCTACCTTTGTTTCTTTCACGCCTGTAGTGGCAGGCGCATCTACAATATTTACGGCATGCGTGCCTTTTGGCCCTTGAATGATTTCAAAGTTGACACGCTGTCCCGCTTTCAGTGTTTTGTAGCCATCCATCTTGATCGCTGAGAAATGCGCAAAAAGGTCTTCATCCTTGCCGTCTTCATTGACGAAGCCGTAACCCTTGGCATTGTTGAACCACTTGACCTTACCACTTAGCATCGCCATATCCCTCTGCACCAGACTCCATCACTGGAGTATCATCCTGTCTATCCGTCCTAACCCGAATAAATAAGGTTGACTGCGCGGACCTTTTTTACCCACTGTGGGCTCTATTCGTTGTAACACCGTTTCGCCGATAGTCAAGGTGACCAAAGGGTCAGAGTTGAAATTCTGACAGGTCGCCCCCACCACTGTAATTGAACCACTGACGAACCTTTCTTTCCCATGCATGCAAACAGCCAGATTCGACTAACATTCAATCAGGATCGCCCGGATCAGGAACATGACGACGACGGTTCTGCAGGCATTGCTGTTCAGGAGGCGAAGCCTGCTTTACAGGCGCCGCCGATGTACAAGGTGGTTTTGTTTAATGATGACTACACACCGATGGATTTCGTCGTCGAAGTGCTCGAGGTGTTTTTTAACCTGAACCGCGAGTTGGCGACCAAGGTAATGCTGGCCGTTCACACAGAAGGACGGGCAGTATGTGGAGTGTTTACCCGCGACATCGCCGAGACAAAGGCCATGCAGGTCAACCAGTACGCCAGGGAAAGCCAGCATCCGCTACTCTGTGAAATCGAGAAGGACGGTTAACGCCGACCACTTGGGTATGAGGTGAAGCTATGTTAAACCGCGAGCTCGAAGTCACCCTCAATCTTGCCTTCAAGGAGGCTCGTTCGAAGCGTCATGAATTCATGACCGTCGAGCACCTTTTGCTGGCACTTTTGGATAACGAAGCTGCCGCCACCGTTCTGCGTGCGTGCGGCGCCAACCTTGACAAGCTCAAGCATGACCTGCAGGAGTTTATCGACTCCACCACGCCACTGATCCCCGTGCATGACGAGGATCGCGAAACCCAGCCAACCCTGGGCTTCCAGCGGGTATTGCAGCGTGCTGTGTTCCACGTACAGAGCTCCGGTAAGCGTGAGGTCACAGGCGCGAACGTGCTGGTGGCGATTTTCAGCGAACAGGAAAGCCAGGCCGTGTTCCTGCTCAAGCAGCAGAGCGTTGCCCGTATTGATGTGGTCAACTACATCGCCCACGGTATCTCCAAGGTGCCTGGGCACGGCGATCATTCCGAGGGTGAGCAGGACATGCAGGACGAGGAGGGCGGAGAGTCTTCTTCTTCCAGCAACCCGCTGGATGCCTATGCCAGTAACCTCAATGAAATGGCGCGCCAGGGGCGGATCGATCCGCTGGTGGGGCGTGAGCATGAGGTTGAGCGTGTAGCGCAGATCCTTGCGCGTCGTCGCAAGAACAACCCGTTGCTGGTGGGCGAGGCGGGCGTGGGTAAGACCGCGATTGCCGAAGGCCTGGCCAAGCGCATTGTCGACAACCAGGTGCCAGACCTGCTGGCCAGTAGTGTCGTCTACTCCCTTGACCTGGGCGCGTTGCTCGCCGGGACCAAGTACCGTGGCGATTTCGAGAAGCGCTTCAAGGCGTTGCTCGGCGAGCTGAAAAAACGCCCGCAGGCCATCCTGTTCATCGACGAGATCCATACCATCATTGGCGCCGGTGCGGCTTCCGGTGGGGTGATGGACGCTTCCAACCTGCTCAAGCCGCTGCTGTCCTCGGGTGATATCCGCTGCATTGGTTCGACCACGTTCCAGGAATTTCGCGGCATCTTTGAAAAAGACCGTGCCCTGGCGCGTCGCTTCCAGAAAGTCGACGTGTCCGAGCCGTCGGTTGAAGACACCATCGGCATCCTGCGCGGGCTCAAGGGGCGTTTTGAAGCGCACCATGGCATCGAGTACACCGATGAGGCCTTGCGTGCGGCGGCTGAGCTGGCGTCGCGCTACATCAACGACCGGCACATGCCAGACAAAGCCATCGATGTGATCGACGAGGCGGGTGCCTACCAACGCCTGCAGCCAGTCGAGAAGCGCGTGAAGCGCATCGACGTGTCTCAGGTTGAGGATATCGTGGCCAAGATCGCGCGGATTCCGCCAAAACACGTCACCAGTTCCGACAAGGAACTGCTGCGTAACCTGGAGCGCGACCTCAAGCTCACCGTGTTTGGTCAGGATGCTGCCATCGACTCGTTGTCCACGGCGATCAAGTTGTCCCGTGCGGGCCTCAAGTCGCCGGACAAGCCAGTCGGTTCGTTCCTGTTCGCAGGGCCGACCGGCGTCGGCAAGACCGAGGCGGCTCGCCAGTTGGCCAAGGCCATGGGTATCGAGCTGGTCCGTTTCGACATGTCCGAATACATGGAGCGCCACACGGTGTCGCGCTTGATCGGTGCGCCTCCGGGCTATGTCGGTTTCGACCAGGGCGGCCTGTTGACCGAGGCGATCACCAAGCAGCCACACTGCGTATTGTTGCTCGATGAAATCGAAAAGGCTCACCCGGAAGTCTTCAACCTGCTGTTGCAGGTCATGGACCACGGCACCCTGACCGACAACAACGGGCGCAAGGCGGATTTCCGCAACGTCATCGTGATCATGACCACCAACGCCGGTGCTGAAACCGCGGCGCGTGCTTCGATTGGCTTTACGCATCAGGATCACTCGTCTGATGCCATGGAAGTGATCAAGAAGAGCTTCACGCCGGAGTTCCGCAACCGCCTGGACACCATTATCCAGTTTGGTCGCCTCAGTCATGAGGTCATCAAAAGCGTGGTGGACAAGTTCCTCACCGAGCTTCAAGCGCAGTTGGAAGACAAGCGCGTGCAGCTGGATGTGACGGAAGCGGCCCGCAGTTGGATCGCAGAGGGCGGCTACGATGCGGCAATGGGCGCACGCCCAATGGCGCGTCTGATCCAGGACAAGATCAAACGGCCATTGGCCGAAGAGATCCTGTTCGGCGAACTCTCCGACCATGGCGGCGTGGTGCATATCGACCTGAAGGACGGCGAGCTGACCTTCGACTTCGAGACCACGGCGGAAATGGCCTGATAGCAGGCTGCAACACACCAAAAAGGCGCCGAAAGGCGCCTTTTTGCTGCCTGCAATACGATTTGCGAGACAATGACGGTCAACTGTGGCTTGCCTGCGATAGCGGTGGTTCAGTTAACGATGCAGTGACTGACACACCGCTTTCGCGGGCAAGCCCGCTCCCACAGGGGACCTGTGCTAGGCGCTGATTCTTTGGGCAATACATAACCAGTGTGGGAGCTGGCTTGCCTGCGATGACAATCCTTCAGTAGCACAGCTTTAGCTGGCCCGCCGCTATCGCAGTATCTGTATCTACACAGCTTTGTGGGTTTGTAACCGTCAACGGTAACCACGATGCGAAGCGAGTCGCTCTTGCTCTTGATCTGCTTTTGATCTCAGGCGCCCCGTCAAACCACGCTGGCCGTAATTCGACAGGGATTTGGGGGGTAAACCGGCAGGGATGCCGGTTTAGCCGCCCCGCGCCATGGATGGCGCGTGGCGGCGGCCCCCCAAATCACTGGCGGATTACGGGCACACCGAGCCTAGGCGAGGTGCCGAGTGGTGGGGCAAGAGCGTTTTGCTTACTTTTGCGCTTTTCAAAAGTGAGCCGCCGTCGGGCGGAACCCTAAGCGGCCGTTACCGCAGCAATGGATATGTACACAATCCAACTGTGTTGACTGCCAGGCCGCCTTCGCGAGCAAGCCCGCAGTTGGATTGTGGGGTGTCAGGTAGAGAGATGTCGGCTGTCAGGCCGCCATCGCAGGCAAGCCAGCTCCCACAGGGTCAAGTGGTGACTGTTAAATCCTGCGCACACAAAAACGCCCGGCATAACCGGGCGTTTTGTATTGACTTGCTTAGCGAGCGCGGTAAGTGATGCGCCCTTTGCTCAAGTCATAGGGCGTCAGCTCGACGCGCACTTTGTCACCGGTAAGAATACGAATGTAGTTCTTGCGCATCTTGCCGGAGATATGCGCGGTTACGACGTGCCCATTTTCCAACTCCACACGAAACATGGTGTTGGGCAGGGTGTCGACGACAGTGCCTTCCATTTCGAAGCTGTCTTCTTTCGACATGCAGTAAAGCCCTCGGTATCCAGTGAATGGCCCGGTGCAACTGCGCCAGGCAAAAGCGGCGTGCATTGTGCCCGAAAAAGGGTGTTCACGCCAAGGGGTTCTAGTTAAGCGTGACCCATCTTTGATTAATCAGCAGCTCAATGGGCCGATATTGGGTCTTGTAGTTCATCTTTTTGCAGTTCTTGATCCAGTATCCGAGGTACACCGCTTCCAGTTCCAGGCGCAGCGCTTCGCCTATTTGCCAGAGGATGGCGAAGCGCCCGAGGCTGCGGCGCTCTTCGGTCGGTTCATAGAAGGTGTACACCGCCGAGAGGCCATTGGGTAGCAGGTCGGTGACCGCCACGGCCAGCAGGCGGCCGTCGAGGCGGAACTCGTAGAAGCGCGAAAAGGGCAGGTCACGCACCAGGAACGTGGAAAACTGGTCGCGGCTGGGCGGAAACATATCGCCGTCGGCATGACGCTGCTCGATATAGCGTTGGTAGAGATCGAAATACTCTTCGCTATATTGGGGGTTAGTGGCGTGTACGGTCAGGTCGGCGTTGCGCTTGAGAATGCGTTTCTGGTTACGGTCGGGCGAAAACTGCGCCACCGGGATACGCGCAGGCACGCAGGCATTACAGTTCTGGCAATGGGGGCGGTACAGGTGGTCGCCGCTGCGCCGAAAGCCCATCTCGGACAGGTCGGCATACACATGCACGTCCATGGGCTGGCTGGGATCGAGGAACAGTGTGGTGGCCTGCTCGTCGGGCAGATAGCTGCATGAGTGGGCTTGAGTGGCATAGAACTTCAAGCGCGCCAGCTCGGTCATGATCAACCCTCGGGATAAGCTTTGAAATAAGTGTAAGCCACGTGCGCGAAAGTCGCCTAGGAAACCCACGGCCCAGCGTTGGGCTGGTTCAGATGTTTGTGCAGGAAGTCAGCGAAGACGCTGCGCGGAATGCCACGAGCACCCAGGCTGTGCAGGTGATCGTTGGGCATCTGGCAGTCGATCAGCACAAACCCCCAGGCTTGCAGTTGCCGGGTCAACGTGGCGAAACCGAATTTGGAGGCGTTGTCGGCGCGGCTGAACATGGACTCGCCAAAAAACAACTGGCCCATCGCCAGGCCGTACAGGCCGCCCACCAGTTCGCCCTGGTCCCAGACCTCGACGGAATGCGCATAGCCGCGTTGGTGCAGCTCCAGGTAGGCCTGCTGGATGCCTTCGGTGATCCAGGTGCCATCGGCGTAGGCGCGGGGCGCGGCGCAGGCTTGGATGACGGCGGCGAAGTCCTGGTCGAAGGTCACGGTATAGCGCTGCTGGCGCAATAATTTGCCCAGGCTGCGGGAAACATGCAGCTCGTCGGGGAATATCACTGTGCGCGGGTCGGGTGACCACCAGAGGATAGGCTGGCCTTCGGAGAACCAGGGGAAGCAGCCATGGCGGTAGGCCTGGACCAGTCGTTCAGCCGACAGGTCGCCACCGGCGGCGAGCAGGCCGTTGGGTTCGCGCATGGCCTTGGCCAAGGGTGGGAATGTCAGGGTGTCGCGTTGCAACCAGGTCAGCATGGCATCCAGGCTTACGGTAGGGGAGGGGAGTGGCAGGTCATTCACCTGCGCCGCAAGCGTTGATTATTGACGACCCGGCGCCACTGGGCCAGCCCGAATAGGCTATTGACGTGGATTAGCATGAGCGGGTGTTTCTGCAACTCTGCACACCGGGTGTGGTCGTAATCGGGTCTGGCGCATGCCGGCCCTTTGCCAAGCTTGCCTGGATTGCTAAATACAGCTCATAAGCCTTTGTCAGCAAAGGCAATGCATGCTCAAATTGTGCGTGCAGTCAGGTGAGCGGCAAGTGTGTGGCATCGCGCACGCAAACCCGTACAATGCGGCCATTGTGGCGTTATCGCCATTTCACCTATCCGTCACCGGGTGTTAAAAGTAGATTCAGCAACATTCGTTCATTTTTCAGCTGCTCCGGATAGAGCAGTCGTGTGCAGTCATTCAACAGATGGACGCGCTAAAGGCGCAGGAATAGACCCGTTTTGAAGAAATCCGCCGCAGCACCTAAAGCAGCAGTCGTACCGGCCTGGCGCCAGCACCTGCATTACCGACTCAAGGAAGGCGCACTGATTGCCATCGGTGCGCTGTGCCTGTTCCTGATGATGGCCTTGCTCACCTATGGCAAGGACGATCCGGGCTGGAGCCATAACAGCAAGATCGATGACGTGCAGAATTTCGGCGGCCCGGTAGGTTCCTACAGCGCCGATATCCTCTTCATGATCCTGGGTTACTTCGCCTACATTTTCCCTCTATTGCTGGCGATCAAGACCTGGCAGATCTTCCGCCAGCGTCACGAGCCGTGGCAGTGGAGCGGCTGGCTGTTTTCCTGGCGCCTGATCGGCCTGGTGTTCCTGGTGCTGTCGGGCGCTGCGCTGGCGCATATCCACTTCCATGCACCGACCGGCCTGCCGGCGGGCGCGGGCGGGGCCCTGGGCGAAAGCCTTGGCGACCTGGCGCGCAGAACCCTGAATATCCAGGGCAGCACCCTGATGTTCATCGCGCTGTTCCTGTTCGGCCTCACAGTATTCACCGACCTGTCGTGGTTCAAGGTGATGGACGTGACCGGTAAGATCACCCTCGACCTGTTCGAATTGTTCCAGGGCGCCGCCAACCGCTGGTGGGCCGCCCGTGTCGAGCGCAAGCAAATGGTGGCGCAGTTGCGTGAAGTGGACACCCGTGTCAACGAGGTGGTGGCCCCAAGTACGCCGGATCGACGCGAGCAAGCCAAGGTCAAGGAGCGCTTGATCGAACGCGAGCAGGCCCTGAGCAAGCACATGTCGGACCGTGAAAAGCAGGTGCCGCCGGTGATCGCCCCGGCTCCGCCCAAGGCGCCGGAGCCCAGCCATCGCGTGCAAAAAGAGAAACAGGCGCCGCTGTTTATCGACAGCGCCGTCGAAGGGACCTTGCCGCCGATCTCGATTCTGGACCCGGCCGAAAAGAAACAACTCAACTATTCCCCCGAATCCCTGGCGGCCGTCGGCCACCTGCTGGAAATCAAGCTCAAGGAATTCGGCGTCGAAGTGTCGGTGGACTCGATCCATCCGGGCCCGGTGATTACCCGTTACGAAATCCAACCGGCCGCCGGAGTAAAAGTCAGCCGCATTTCCAACCTGGCCAAAGACTTGGCGCGTTCCCTGGCCGTGACCAGCGTGCGCGTGGTGGAAGTGATCCCGGGCAAGACCACCGTGGGCATCGAGATCCCCAACGAAGACCGGCAGATCGTGCGCTTCTCCGAAGTGCTGTCGACCCCGGAATACGACAACTTCAAATCGCCGGTCACCCTGGCGCTCGGCCATGACATCGGCGGCAAGCCGGTGATCACCGACCTGGCGAAAATGCCGCACCTGCTGGTGGCCGGTACCACCGGTTCCGGTAAGTCGGTGGGTGTGAACGCCATGATCCTGTCGATCCTGTTCAAGTCCGGGCCGGATGACGCCAAGCTGATCATGATCGACCCGAAGATGTTGGAACTGTCGATCTACGAAGGCATCCCGCACCTGCTGTGCCCGGTGGTCACCGACATGAAGGACGCCGCCAACGCCCTGCGCTGGAGCGTTGCCGAGATGGAGCGCCGCTACAAGCTGATGGCGAAGATGGGCGTGCGTAACCTGTCGGGCTTCAATGCCAAGGTCAAGGAAGCCCAGGACGCCGGCACACCGCTGACCGACCCGCTGTACAAGCGCGAAAGCATTCACGATGAAGCACCGCTGCTGACCAAGCTGCCGACCATCGTGGTGGTGGTCGATGAGTTTGCCGACATGATGATGATCGTCGGCAAGAAGGTTGAAGAGCTGATCGCCCGTATCGCCCAGAAGGCGCGGGCGGCGGGTATCCACTTGATCCTCGCGACCCAGCGACCGTCGGTGGACGTGATCACCGGTCTGATCAAGGCCAACATCCCGACGCGCATGGCGTTCCAGGTCTCCAGCAAGATCGATTCGCGCACCATCATCGACCAGGGTGGCGCCGAGCAACTGCTGGGCCACGGTGACATGCTCTACATGCCGCCGGGCACCAGCCTGCCGATTCGCGTTCACGGTGCCTTTGTTTCCGATGACGAAGTGCACCGTGTGGTCGAAGCCTGGAAACTGCGCGGCGCGCCCGAGTACAACGATGACATCCTCAACGGCGTCGAAGAAGCCGGCAGCGGCTTTGAAAATGGCGGCGGTGGCGGTGATGATGATGCCGAGACCGATGCCTTGTATGACGAAGCCGTGGCCTTCGTACTGGAAAGCCGCCGGGCCTCGATTTCGGCGGTGCAGCGCAAGCTGAAAATCGGCTACAACCGTGCCGCCCGCATGATCGAAGCCATGGAAATGGCCGGCGTCGTGACCGCAATGAACACCAATGGCTCGCGTGAAGTCATCGCCCCCGGGCAGATGCGCGACTGATTCCGCGTCGCGTGGCAACACGCGGCGTGCCCTGACTACTCAATGAGGACTCCCATGCGCTTTATCCGCATGCTGTTGTTGCCGGCCCTGGCCCTGACCGCTGTTTCGGCTCACGCTGACCCGGCTTCTGTCGCCAGCCTGAAGAACCTGTTGGACAAATCCCAGACCCTCACCGCGCGCTTCTCCCAGCTGACCCTGGATGCTGGCGGCACCCAGTTGCAGGAAACCGCTGGTGAAATGGCCGTGCAGCGCCCAGGGCTGTTCTACTGGCATACCGAAGGCAAGGCGGAGCAGACCATCGTTTCCGACGGTAAGAAAGTCACGCTGTGGGACCCGGACCTGGAGCAGGCCACCATCAAGAAGCTCGATCCGCGCCTGAATCAGACCCCAGCGTTGCTGCTGTCGGGCGATGTGTCGAAAATCAATGACAGCTTCGACATCACCTCCAAGCAGACCAGCAACGTCATCGAGTTCACCCTCAAGCCAAAATCCAAGGACACGTTGTTTGACACGCTGTCCCTGTCGTTCGGCAACGGCGTGATCAACAACATGCGCCTGGTCGACAGCGTCGGCCAGCGCACCGATATCCTGTTCTCCGGGGTCAAGGCCAACCAGCCGGTGCCCGCGTCCAAGTTCAAGTTCGACATCCCCAAGGGTGCCGACGTGATCCAGGAATAAACTGCCCAGAGGTTTCAAACGCTGCCCATGGATCTGTTTCGAAGTGACCCGATTGCCCAGCCATTGGCCGCGCGCTTGCGTTCGACCAACCTGGATGAGTACGTCGGTCAGGAACACCTGCTCGCTCGCGGCAAGCCCTTGCGCGAAGCCCTGGAGCAGGGTGCGCTGCATTCGATGATTTTCTGGGGCCCGCCGGGCGTGGGCAAGACCACCCTGGCGCGGTTGCTGGCGAAAGTCTCGGATGCGCACTTTGAAACGGTCTCGGCGGTGCTTGCCGGGGTCAAGGAGATTCGCCAGGCGGTGGAAGTCGCCAAGCAGCAGGCCGGGCAATACGGCAAGCGCACTATCCTGTTCGTCGACGAAGTGCATCGCTTCAACAAGTCGCAGCAGGATGCGTTCCTGCCTTATGTCGAGGACGGTACGCTGATCTTTATCGGCGCCACCACCGAAAACCCTTCCTTTGAATTGAACAACGCCTTGTTGTCACGGGCGCGGGTCTATGTGCTCAAGAGCCTGGATGAAGCGGCGATGCGTAAGCTGCTGCACCGTGCCTTGAGCGAAGACAAGGGCCTGGGCAAGCGTCAGTTGAGCCTCAGCGACGAAGGCTTCAAGATTTTACTGACCGCCGCCGATGGCGACGGGCGCCGCTTTCTCAACCTGCTGGAGAACGCCTCCGACCTGGCCGAAGACAGCGGCGAGATTGGCGTCGACCTGTTGCAAAGCCTGCTGGGTGACACGCGCCGGCGTTTCGACAAGGGCGGCGAAGCCTTCTACGACCAGATTTCGGCGCTGCACAAATCCGTACGCGGTTCCAACCCTGACGGCGCGCTGTATTGGTTTGCGCGCATGATCGACGGCGGTTGCGACCCGCTGTACCTGGCACGCCGCGTGGTGCGCATGGCCAGCGAAGACATCGGCAATGCCGACCCACGTGCCCTGAGCCTGTGCCTGGCCGCCTGGGAAGTGCAGGAGCGCCTCGGCAGCCCGGAAGGCGAGTTGGCGGTGGCCCAGGCCATCACTTACCTGGCCTGCGCGCCGAAAAGCAACGCGGTGTACATGGGCTTCAAGTCAGCCCTGCGTGCGGCCGCCGAGCATGGTTCCCTCGAAGTGCCGCTGCACCTGCGCAACGCGCCGACCAAGCTGATGAAACAGCTGGGGTATGGCGACGAATACCGTTATGCCCACGATGAGCCGGACGCCTACGCGGCCGGCGAAGACTACTTCCCGGATGAGCTGGAGCCGCAGCCGTTCTACCAGCCAGTGCCCCGTGGCCTGGAGCTGAAGATCGGTGAGAAGCTCAATCATCTGGCCACTCTCGACCGTCTGAGCCCTCGGCAGCGGAGAAAATCATGATTCCTTTAGTGGTCGCGGTTTCGGCGGGAGGTATCGCCGGTACACTGCTGCGCTTTGCTACCGGCAATTGGATCAACGCCAATTGGCCGAAACACTTCTATACGGCGACGCTCGCCGTTAATATCGTGGGCTGCCTGTTGATCGGCGTGTTATACGGCCTGTTTTTGTTACGCCCGGAAGTGCCTGTCGAGGTACGTGCCGGCCTGATGGTTGGCTTTCTTGGCGGCCTGACGACTTTTTCATCCTTTTCACTGGATACCGTGCGCCTGCTGGAAAGCGGGCAAGTGCCGCTGGCGATTGGCTATGCGGCCATCAGCGTATTCGGCGGGCTGCTCGCCACCTGGGCTGGCCTGTCCTTGACCAAACTTTGATAACGAGAGACCGACATGCTCGATTCCAAACTGTTACGTAGCAACCTTCAGGACGTAGCGGACCGCCTGGCATCCCGTGGCTTTGCCTTGGATGTTGCGCGCATCGAAGCGCTGGAAGAACAGCGCAAGACCGTCCAGACCCGCACCGAAGCACTGCAGGCTGAACGTAATGCGCGCTCCAAGTCCATCGGCCAGGCCAAGCAGCGCGGCGAAGACATCGCGCCGTTGATGGCGGATGTCGAGCGCATGGGCACTGAGCTGTCCGACGGCAAAATCGAGCTGGAAGGCATTCAGACCCAATTGGATTCGATCCTGCTGGGCATTCCGAACCTGCCCCACGAATCCGTGCCGGTCGGCGAAGACGAAGACGGCAACGTCGAAGTGCGCCGCTGGGGCACGCCCAAAGCTTTCGATTTCGAGATCAAGGACCACGTCGCCCTGGGCGAATTGACCGGTGGCCTGGATTTTGAAACCGCAGCAAAAATGTCCGGCGCACGCTTTGCCTTGCTGCGCGGCCCGATTGCGCGCATGCACCGTGCCCTGGCGCAGTTCATGATCAACCTGCACACCGGCGAACACGGTTACGAAGAAGCCTACACCCCGTACCTGGTTCAGGCGCCGGCGTTGATGGGCACCAGCCAACTGCCCAAATTCGAAGAAGACCTGTTCAAGATCAGCCGCGACGGCGAAGCCGACCTGTATCTGATCCCGACGGCCGAAGTGTCGCTGACCAATATCGTCGCCGGCGAAATCCTCGACGCCAAGCAACTGCCGTTGAAGCTGGTGGCCCACAGCCCGTGCTTCCGCAGCGAAGCCGGCGCGTCGGGTCGAGACACCCGTGGCATGATCCGCCAGCATCAGTTCGACAAGGTTGAGATGGTGCAGGTGGTCGAGCCGTCGACCTCCATGGAGGCCCTGGAAGGCCTGACTGCCAACGCCGAGCGCGTGTTGCAGTTGCTGGAACTGCCTTACCGCGTACTGGCCCTGTGCACCGGCGACATGGGCTTCAGCGCCGTGAAGACCTACGACCTGGAAGTGTGGGTGCCGAGCCAGGACAAATACCGCGAGATTTCGTCGTGCTCCAACTGCGGTGACTTCCAGGCCCGTCGCATGCAGGCGCGTTTCCGCAACCCGGAAACCGGCAAGCCGGAGCTGGTGCATACCCTCAACGGTTCGGGCCTGGCCGTAGGCCGTACCCTGGTGGCCGTGCTGGAAAACTACCAGCAGGCCGACGGTTCGATCCGTGTACCTGAGGTGCTCAAGCCGTACATGGCGGGCGTTGAGGTCATCCGCTAAATGGAATTTCTGCCGCTGTTTCATAACCTGCGCGGCAGTCGTGTGTTGGTCGTCGGTGGCGGGGAGATTGCCTTGCGCAAATCCCGGCTGCTGGCCGACGCCGGCGCGGTGTTGCGGGTGGTTGCTCCCCAGATCGAAAGCCAGCTGCGTGAGCTGGTGCTGGGCAGTGGCGGGGAACTGATGTTGCGCGGTTATCAGGAGGCCGACCTGGACGGTTGCACCCTGATTATCGCGGCCACCGACGATGAGCCACTGAATGCGCAAGTATCCAGTGATGCCAAGCGTCGCTGCGTGCCGGTCAATGTGGTGGACGCGCCAGCGCTGTGCAGCGTGATCTTCCCGGCGATTGTCGACCGTTCACCCTTGGTGATTGCCGTCTCCAGCGGCGGTGACGCGCCGGTACTGGCACGCCTGATCCGCGCCAAGCTGGAAACCTGGATTCCCTCAACCTACGGTCAACTGGCTGGGCTGGCCGCGCGTTTTCGGGCTCAGGTCAAAGGGTTGTACCCGGATGTGCAGCAACGCCGAGCGTTCTGGGAAGAAGTGTTCCAGGGCCCGATTGCCGACCGGCAGTTGGCCGGGCAGGGCGATGAGGCTGAGCGCCTGTTGATCGAAAAGGTCAATGGCGCGCCGCCTTATGCGCCCGGCGAGGTATACTTGGTGGGCGCGGGCCCAGGCGACCCGGATTTGCTGACCTTCCGCGCATTGCGCCTGATGCAGCAAGCCGACGTGGTGCTGTACGACCGTTTGGTGGCGCCGGCGATTTTGGAACTGTGCCGTCGGGATGCCGAGCGCGTGTACGTCGGCAAGCGTCGCGCCGATCACGCTGTGCCCCAGGACCAGATCAACCAGCAACTGGTCGACCTGGCCAAGCAAGGCAAGCGCGTGCTGCGCCTTAAAGGTGGCGACCCGTTCATCTTTGGCCGTGGTGGCGAAGAGATCGAGGAATTGGCGGCCCACGGCATCCCGTTCCAGGTGGTGCCGGGCATCACCGCAGCCAGTGGTTGCGCGGCTTATGCCGGGATTCCGCTGACGCATCGCGATTATGCTCAATCGGTGCGCTTCATCACCGGCCACCTGAAGAACGGTACCTCTGACTTGCCTTGGCAAGACCTGGTCGGCCCCTCTCAGACCCTGGTGTTCTACATGGGCCTGATTGGCTTGCCGATCATTTGCGAGCAGTTGATCAAGCACGGGCGCGCGTCGGATACCCCAGCGGCGCTGATCCAGCAGGGCACCACGTCCAACCAGCGCGTGTTCACCGGCACCCTGGCCGACCTGCCGCGCATGGTGGCAGAGCATGAAGTGCATGCGCCGACATTGGTGATCGTGGGTGAGGTGGTGGTACTGCGTGAGAAGCTCAAGTGGTTCGAGGGTGCCCAGTCCCAAGTCTGAACGACTGACCCACTGTAGGAGCGAGCTTGCTCGCGAAAAACTCAAGGACGCCGAGGGCTACCTGGTAGCGCTGCGTTATCGTTGGCGTTCTTCGCGAGCAAGCTCGCTCCTACAGGCGGTTTACGTCAGCTCCACACACCTTTGCCTTGCAATGCATGGCGATCATGCTCGGTATCAAACCCCTGCAACGGCCCCTTCGGCACAATCCCCGTCGGGTTGATCGTGCGATGGCTGGCATAGTAATGCCCCTTGATATGCTCGAAATCCACCGTCTCGGCCACGCCTGGCCACTGATACATCTCCCTTAGCCAGTTCGACAAATTCCCATAGTCGGCAATCCGCCGCAGGTTGCATTTGAAGTGGCTGTAATACACCGCATCAAAACGAATCAGCGTGGTGAACAGCCGCACATCGGCTTCGGTCAGGTACTCGCCGGCCAGATAGCGATGGCTGCCCAGGTGCTGTTCCAGATGATCCAGCTCGGCAAACACATCATCAAACGCGCTTTCATACGCCTGTTGTGAGGTGGCGAAGCCTGCGCGGTACACGCCGTTGTTCACGGCGGGGTAGATGCGTTCGTTGAGGGCGTCGATGGTCGGGCGCAGGGCTTGGGGGTAAAAATCCAGGGTATTGCCGGTCAGCTCATTGAACGCGCTGTTGAACATGCGGATGATCTCCGCCGATTCATTGCTGACGATGCGCTTGAGCTTTTTGTCCCACAGCACCGGCACGGTGACGCGCCCGGTGTAGTCGGCGGTATCGGCGGTGTAGCGCTGGTGCATGAAGTTGAACCCGTCGAGGCTATCGCCGCTGGAGCCGTGGGCCTTGTCGAAGGTCCAGCCGTTTTCCAGCATCAGCCAGCTGACCACCGAGACGTCGATCAGGCTTTCCAAGCCCTTGAGCTTGCGCAGGATCAAAGTGCGGTGCGCCCACGGGCAGGCAAGGGACACATAGAGGTGATAGCGACCGGCCTCGGCCTTGAAGCCGCCTTCGCCACTCGGGCCTGGCGCGCCATCGGCGGTCACCCAGTTGCGGCGTTGTGCCTGTTCCCGTTGGAAAGCGCCATCAGCGCTACTTTCGTACCACTGGTCTTTCCACTGTCCTTCGATCAATAAACCCATGACTGGCTCCTTGGCTGATAAGCGTTGGAGCCCAGTCTAAAGGGATGAGTTCGAACTAAAAGCGCAAAGAACCGGCGTGAATGATCGATTAAATCGATTTATCCCGTGCGTCCCAGTACTGCTGGGCCAATTCGAACGCCTGTTGCCGCGGGTGGCCAAGGCCGCGCAGGGCCAACGCCATGGTGGCGATCAACGCCAGTTGCGGGTAGCTGTCTTCAACGTCGCCGCGCCACAGCGCTTTGAGGTGCTCGGGCTCAAGCGTGGCTGGCTTGACGTGGCGCTGGTCGGAGAGGGCGGGCCACTCTTCGTCCCAGCTCTGGCCGTCGGTGCTGCCATACAAGTGACTGAGGGTGTCGGGGTTGACCTCGATCTCACCGCCGTCGCCTTTGACCACAATCACGTTGTCACCCAGCAGGCCGCTGGCATCACGATGCACGCCCTGGTAACCGGGGTGGAAAATGCTTTGCAGGCCACAGCGCGCATTCAGCGGGTTGAGCAGGCGCGCCAGGGAGTGGATAGGCGAGCGCAGGCCCAGGGTGTTGCGCAGGTCGATCATGCGTTGTAACTGTGGCGCCCAATCACCCAGCGGGATAAACGCCAGGTTGCCGTGGGCAAAGGCGCTTTCGACCTGTTGCCAATCGCGGCACAGCGGGATCTGCAAGCTGTCCAGCAATTGCTCGGTGTACAAGCGCCCCGCGGTGTGGGCGCCGCCGCCGTGCATCAGGATGCGCACGCCATTCTGTGCCAGGCATTTGGCTGCCAGCAGGAACCACGGCAGGTGGCGCTTTTTACCTGCGTAGGTCGGCCAGTCGATGTCCACGTTCAATGCTGGCGCGTGCAGGCGCTCACGGACGGCTTCGGTGAAGCCGGCGAGTTCTTCCGGGCTTTCTTCCTTGTGGCGCAACAGCATCAGGAAGGCGCCGAGCTGGGTGTCCTCGACCTTTTCGTCGAGCAGCATGCCCATGGCTTCCCGCGCTTCCTCACGGGTGAGGTTGCGCGCGCCGCGCTTGCCTTTGCCAAGGATGCGCACGAACTGCGCAAAGGGATGCTCTTGGGGCGTTACGAGAGTCAGGGGGGCAAAGTCGGTCATAAGCAATTCGTCGGCCTGGGCAGGCCCGCCAGCTTGGCGGCGAGTTTGGCGGGAGTGCCGTTGAACAGTTTGTTGAGGTGCAGGCTGTTGCCCTTATCCGGGCCCAGCTTCAAGGCGGTGTACTTGATCAGCGGTCGCGTGGCGGGGGACAGCTGGAATTCGGTGTAGAACTGGCGCAGCAGGGTGAGGATTTCCCAGTGATCCGGGGTCAGCTCCAAGGCTTCGGCAGCGGCCAGGGCATTCGCCACTTCATCGGACCAATCGTTGAGGTCGACAAGGTAGCCGTCTTTGTCCAGTTCCAGGGTGCGTGCGCCGACGGTCAGGGTGTTCATAGCCAGGTGTTGACCTTGTCGTAGTCGATGGACAGTTGCACGAAGCCTGGGTAATCGACGCTGTCAGCCCAGTCGGGCAGCGGCAGGTTGCGCGCCTGCATGTCTTCGGCCAATACAAACACCTTGACGCCTTTGGTTTGCAGGGCGGGCGTGTGCAGGCCGTAGGCACCGTCACCACACAGCAGGATGGCGTCCTCGGCGCCACAGAGGCGCAGGCAGCTGTCGAGGCGGCTGTCGGTAAACGGGGAATGAGACACCACATGTAGAGTCGACATCAGAGGGTAATCACCTGGTCGTAACGGTCAATCAGTTGGGAAATGGCTTGGCTGTCTAGCGCCTGCGCGTTGGCGGGTGGCGGCAGCCCGCGTGCGGACAGGCTATGGCTGCACGCGAACACGTCGTCAATGCCGAACAAGCCCAGGGCCTGCAGGTTGGCACTCAGGTCTTTCTGTTGCACGGCTTTCGCGGCTTGGTTCGGCGCCAGTTGGAACACGCCGTCATCCAGAAACAGCAGGCCAATGGGCAGATCGAACGCGCCACCGGCCAGCACGATATCCAGTGCTTCCCGCGCACTCGGCCCGGACCACGGCGCCTGACGGCTGATCACCAACAAGGATTTGGACATGTCACGGCCCTCCAAAACAGATCAGGCGGTCGGCGTCCTGGATTGCGTCATGCAATTGACCCAGGCCCGACAACGCCCAGGGAGCCTCCAGGTTGACTGCGCTGCGTTGATAGCGCGCAGCTTCCTCGGCATTCAGCACACCCCGGCGCAGGGCGGCGGCGATGCACACCACGCCGTCGAGTTGGTGCTGGCTGACAAACTCGCGCCATTGGCGCGCAGTGTCTTGCTCATCCTGGGGCGCGACAATGTTGTTGGACGCGCTGTACACGCCGTCCTGGTAGAAAAACAGCCGCACAATCTCATGCCCTCCGGCCAGCGCTGCCTGGGCGAACAACAGGGCGCGGCGCGAGGAGGGCGCGTGGGCGGCGCTATACAGTGCAATCGCGAACTTCATGGAAGACTCTGCCAACAAACGTCGGCCAATGATAAAGCCGCCGCCGCGAAAAAGCCCGCCGTGATCAAAACGGTCACTGTGGTTGATCGTTCTGACGATTGCCGACAGGTGCCCGGCTGCCTAGTCTGTGGGGATTCGCAACCCAACTGGAGTCCCTATGTCAGGTCCCTTGGCGTCCCTTAAAGTGTTGGATTTTTCCACCTTGTTGCCCGGCCCGTTTGCCTCCTTGATGCTGGCGGACATGGGCGCCGAAGTGCTGCGTATCGAATCGCCCACGCGGATGGACCTGTTGCGGGTATTGCCGCCCCATGATCGTGGCACGTCGGCCAGCCACGCCTACCTCAACCGCAACAAGCGCAGCCTGGCCTTGGACCTCAAGCAGGCCGAGGCGATCGAGATCGTGCGTGAGTTGGTCAAGGGCTATGACATCCTGCTCGAACAGTTCCGCCCCGGCGTCATGGAGCGACTGGGGCTGGGCTATGAGGCGCTGAAGGCGATCAACCCGCGGTTGATCTATGTGTCGATCACCGGCTACGGCCAGACCGGCCCCTATAAGGACCGCGCCGGGCACGATATCAACTACCTGGCGTTGGCCGGCGTGGCCAGCCATACCGGGCGCCAGGACACGGGCCCGTTGCCCCTGGGCGTACAACTGGCGGATGTGGCGGGCGGTTCGCTGCACGCCGTGGTGGGCTTGCTGGCGGCGGTGATTGCCAGGCAGCAGAGCGGGGTGGGGCAATACCTGGATGTGAGCATGACCGATTGCTCGTTCAGCCTGAACGCCATGGCTGGGGCCGGTTATCTGGCTTGCGGGGTCGAGCCTGGGTGGGAGAACCATGTGCTCAATGGCGGGAGTTTCTATGACTATTACCGCACACGCGATGGGCGCTGGATGTCGGTGGGCAGTCTGGAGCCGGGGTTTATGCAGCAGCTGTGCGAGGCATTGGGGCGGCCGGAATTGGCGGCACACAGTGTGACGCCCGAACGCCAGGCCGTGCTTAAGCAGGCGTTGCAGGTGGAGTTCGAGAAGCGCAGTTTTGACCAGTTGTGTGAGTTGTTTGCCGGGGTGGATGCGTGTGTGGAGCCGGTGTTGAGTCTGAGTGAGGCGGTGGAGCATCCACAGTTGAAGGCGCGGGAGCTGGTCAGCCAGGTGCCCCGGGGGGATGGCTCGACACAAGCGCAATTGGCCTGCCCGCTGAAGTTCTCCGAGGGGTTGCCGGCGCCCAGGCATATTGGGGTGGCGGTGGGGGCGCACAGTGATGAGGTGTTGGTGGAGTTGGGGGTCGGTGTTGAGCGGATAAAGCAATTGCGCCAGGCCAAGGTTGTGGGTTGACTGAAAGGGCGCTATCGCAGGCAAGCCAGCTCCCACATTTTGATTGCGTTCACAGATCCAAATGTGTGTGGCTTGCCTGCGATGAGCATAGGTATCTACACAACTGTGTAGTTCGCAGCAGCCTCCTGTAACCACGATGCGAAGCGAGTCGCTCTTGATCTTGATCTGCTTGTGATCTTGATCTCAGGCGCCCCGTCAAACCACGCTGGCCGGAATTCGACAGGGATTTGGGGGGTAAACCGGCAGGGATGCCGGTTTAGCCGCCCCGCGCCATGGATGGCGCGTGGCGGCGGCCCCCCAAATCACTGGCGGATTACGGGCACACCGAGCCTAAGCGAGGTGCCGAGTGGTGGGGCAAGAGCGCTTTGCTTACTTTCGCGCTTTTCGAAAGTGAGCCGCCGTCAGGGCGGAACCCTAGGCGGCCGTTACCGCAGCAATGGATATGCACTCGGTATAACGGTGTCGACTGTCAGGCCGCCTTCGCGAGCAAGCCCGCTCCCACAGTTGGGTCGTGGGGCGTCAGGTAAATAGGCGTCGGCTATCCGGCCGTCACGGGAGCAAGCTCCCTCGCCACAGGTTTAGCGTCGTACCGAAGTTGTGTAGATACCTATGCTGCGAAGAGGCCCTCATTCCACCCGAGTTTCTCCAGTGAACACCAGAGTCTGCCGACACCGCCGACACAAATACCGCCGCCCCTGGCCCACCAGCCCATGGCGCTGCGGTGAAAACGGAAAGTCACTGTCCGCACACGGGCAGCGGTAAATATAGCGAGTCACCTGCCGGCGCTTGACCTCGTAGGTGTGGCAACGGTCGGGCGGCAGTTCGTAAACCCCGCGCATGATCAACTGCCATTCCTCGCCATGGGGCTGGATGCGCTCGCCAAACAACTGGTGGGCAATCAGGTGCGCCACTTCGTGGGCCACGGTCTGCTTGAGAAAGTGTTGGCTGTTTTCACGGTACAACTGAGGGTTGAAGCGCAGCAGGTTCTCGTGCAAATGCGCGACACCGGCCTTCTGGCCCCGCAGCTTGAGGCTGACCTGGGGGCGTTTGAAGCTTCGTTTGAAAAAGGATTCGGCTTGCAGGAAACAATCTTCGACGCGGGTATTGAGTTGCTCGGGCATGCTGTACATATCTCCAGAGACGCCCAGTATGCCGCAAAGCTGGGGGTTTCCGAATCTGTCAGGCGCCGAATGGTCATGCATAACGCACAAAGCCACCTTGCGGTGGCCTTGCCTGCGGTTTTTTTCGGTCAACTGGTATAGATCGGCCCGACGCCCAGGCCCCAGACGATCACGGTAAAGGCCATGATCGCCACCAGCACCACCAGGCCCACGGCCAATACCGAACTGGAAAACAGGAAGCCTTCATCCGGGTCGATACTCATGAAGGTCGGCAGCCCTACATACAACAGGTACACCGTGTAGCAGATCGCCGCCGTGCCCACCACCATGCCCAGCCACATATGCGGGTAGAGCGCCGCCAGCCCACCTATAAACAAGGGCGTGGCGGTGTAGGTGGCAAACGCCACGCAGCGGGCCATGCTTGGGCTGGCGTCGTAAGTGCGAGCCATCCAGTGAATGAACGCGCCCATCACCGCCACGCCGCACAGCATGGCCGCGTAAGACATGAGGGTCATCCACAGCGCGCTTTCCTGGGTCAGCATCACCGGAGCGCGGTTGCCGATAACCCAGCCAACCTGAGTGGTGCCGATAAAGGCGGAAATGGCGGGGATCGCCGCGAGAATCAGGGTATGAGTGAGGTACATGTGGCCGATGCTTTCTTCTTTATCGCCACGGATTTCCCGCCATTCCTGGTCGGGATGGGTAAACAGCCCCACGACGTGATGGATCATGCCAGTCACTCCTGTCGTTATTACCATCGCCCCCCATCGGAGCGCCCACGGGCCAAATGGCCTGAAAGGTCTGGATAGATGTGCGACCTCAAGTCGCAGTATAGGAAGGGATGACCGGAATAACCGTAGGGCCTTTAGAGCAAATTGCGCTGTAAACACGGGCGCTAATCGCGGTGCGGTCTGTCAGGATTCATGGCATCCAGCTCCCACATTGGAACTGGGCCAGTCTTGCCGGTAAAATGCTGCGCTTTTCGTCACACACCTTTGCGGATCCAAGCGCCATGGGCACTCTTACAGTCAACCAGAACAAACTGCAAAAACGCCTGCGTCGCCTGGCCGGTGAAGCAGTCGCCGATTTCAACATGATCGAGGACGGCGACAAGGTCATGGTCTGCCTCTCCGGCGGCAAAGACAGCTACACCATGCTCGACGTGTTACTGCACCTGCAAAAGGTCGCGCCGATCAAGTTCGAGATCGTGGCGGTCAACATGGACCAGAAGCAACCCGGTTTCCCCGAGCATGTGCTGCCGGCCTACCTGAAAGAACTGGGCGTCGAGTACCACATCGTCGAGAAAGACACCTACTCGGTGGTCAAGGAACTGATCCCGGAAGGCAAGACCACCTGCTCGCTGTGCTCGCGCCTGCGCCGTGGCACGCTCTACACCTTTGCCGATGAGATCGGCGCGACCAAGATGGCCCTGGGTCATCACCGCGATGACATCGTCGAAACCTTCTTCCTCAACATGTTCTTCAACGGCTCGCTCAAGGCCATGCCGCCCAAGCTGCGTGCCGATGACGGGCGCAACGTAGTGATCCGCCCGATGGCGTATTGCAACGAGAAGGACATCCAGGCTTACTCCGACTTCAAGCAATTCCCGATCATCCCGTGCAACCTGTGCGGCTCCCAGGAAAACCTGCAGCGCCAGGTGGTCAAGGAGATGCTGGTGGACTGGGAGCGCAAGACCCCAGGGCGTACCGAAAGTATCTTCCGCAGCCTGCAAAACGTGATCCCGTCGCAATTGGCCGACCGCAACCTGTTCGACTTCACCAGCCTGAAAATCGACGAGACCGCCGCATCGCGTTTCGTCAATGTAGTGAACCTCTGAGCCTTCCCAAGGCTCTAGTACACGGCGCTTGCGGGCGCCGTTTTCAATTCGACTGACAGGAGAGGGCATGCGTGATTACAAGTGGCTGCACGAATATTGTCTGAACCGCTTCGGTTCGGCGGCCAAGCTGGAAGCCCATCTGCCGGTGCCCAAGACCCCGGCGCAATTGCGCAAGATCACCGATGACCGTTACCTGTCGACCTTGGCGCTGCGAGTGTTCCGCGCCGGTTTGAAGCACAGCGTGGTGGATGCCAAATGGCCGGCGTTCGAGCAGGTGTTCTTTGGCTTCGACCCGGAAAAAGTCGTGCTGATGGGCGCCGAGCACCTGGAACGGCTGATGCAGGACACGCGCATCATCCGTCACCTGGGCAAGCTCAAGAGCGTGCCGCGCAACGCGCAGATGATCCTGGATATCGAGCAGGAAAAAGGCAGCTTCGGCGCGTTTATCGCCGATTGGCCGGTGACTGATATCGTCGGGCTGTGGAAGTACCTGAGCAAGCACGGCCACCAGTTGGGCGGGCTGTCGGCGCCGCGCTTTCTGCGCATGGTCGGCAAGGACACTTTTGTGCCGAGCGATGACGTGGTGGCGGCGCTGAATGCGCAGAAGATCGTCGACAAGGCCCCGACCAGCCTGCGCGATTTGGCGACGGTGCAGGGCGCCTTCAACCAGTGGCATGCCGAGAGTGGGCGGCCGATGTGTCAGCTGTCGATGATGTTGGCTTATACCGTCAACCATTGAAACCGCGGTGATGCCTTCGCGAGCAAGCCCGCTCCCACAGGGGAACGCATTCCACCTGTGGGAGCGGGCTTGCTCGCGAAGGCTGACTTTCAGGCGCCCGGGGCTTCGGCCAGTCGCCGGTTCAGTTGATGCCGCCAACGCACATACAGCAACGCCGTGCAAAACACCGCCAGGCTCGCGAGCATTTCCAGCACACCAAACCACTGGCGGTTCGGGTCATACGCAGCCAGTGCGCCCTTGATGAAATACAGGTTCACCACAAAGCACATCCACGAATGCCCGCGTGCGCTGCCCATCAGCATGCCTGGCGCAAGTATCAGCAGCGGCACCAGCTCGATCAGCAGGATGACCCACGGGCGCGCCCCATGCAGGTCGGCGACCAACAGGTAGTACACGCACAACAAGCCCACCAGGCCCAAGAACGCCAGCAGGCTTAGCGCGCGTGCCACCTTGACCCGTGGCTCCAGCCACTCCCGTGGCGGCAGGACCTTAGGCTTCCTGGCCACGGCCGTTCTCCAACAGCGTGGCGGTCTTGGCCAGGCGCAGGCCCAAGGCCCGGCACAAGGTGATTTCATGTTGATCGAGCATACGCTTGCCGTCTGGCCCGGAATGGTGGCTGGCGCCATACGGCGTGCCGCCGCCCTGGGTGTCGAGCAGCGCCTGCTCGCTGTAGGGCAGGCCGGTGATCAGCATGCCGTGGTGCAGCAGCGGCAGCAGCATCGACATCAGCGTGGTTTCCTGGCCGCCATGCAGGCTGGCGGTGGAGGTGAACACGCCGGCCGGCTTGCCGACCAGAGCGCCGGTGAGCCACAGGTTGCTGGTGCCATCGAGGAAGTACTTGAGCGGCGCGGCCATGTTGCCGAACCGGGTGGGGCTTCCCAGGGCCAGGCCCGAGCAGTGCTTCAGGTCGTCTAGGCTGGCATACAGCGCGCCCTCGTCGGGAATGCTCGGCGCCACCGCTTCGCACTCGGTGGAAATCGCCGGCACCGTGCGCAACCGCGCCTCCATGCCGCCTTGCTCGATACCCCGGGCAATCTGCCTGGCCATCTCGCTCACCGAGCCGTTGCGGCTGTAATACAACACCAGCACATAGGGCGTACTCACGGCAGAATCTCCAGCACGTTCTCGGGCGGGCGGCCGATGATGGCTTTATCGGCGGTTTCCAGGATCGGGCGTTCCATCAGCTTGGGATGGGCGGCGATGGCGGCGATCAACTGTGCTTCGTTCACGCTGGCATCGGCCAGGTTCAGGGTTTTGTATTCGTCTTCACCGGTGCGCAGCAGTTGGCGTGCGCTGATGCCAAGCTTTTTGAGCAGGGCCTTGATTTGCGCGGCATTCAGCGGGGTTTCCAGGTAGCGCACCACGGTCGGGGTGAGGCCGCGGGCTTCCAGCAGTTCCAGCGCACCGCGGGATTTCGAGCAGCGCGGGTTGTGATAAAGCGTCAGATCGGTCATGTGCGGGTCGCATCTTGCGTAAGGTGGCGGGTATTCTACCTGCGCTGGCGCCTGTCCTTAAACCGTAAGAGGCGATAGGCCGCAGCCAACGTTCATTTTTGCGAAGGAATACCCCATGACAAGGCGACTGATCGGTGCATTGGCGATCATCACAACCCTGCTGCTCAGCGGCTGCGGTAACGATTACGGCGTTGACCAATATGGCCAGAAAGTGGCGGCCGAACGCTTGGACAAACAGTGGCTGGTGGTCAACTACTGGGCCGAATGGTGTGGCCCGTGCCGCACGGAAATCCCCGAGCTCAATGCCCTGGCAGAACAGCTGAAAGGCCAGAATGTCGGGGTGTTCGGCGTCAACTTCGACAATGTGCAGGGTGAAGAGCTCAAGGCCGCCAGCGACAAGCTGGGGATCAAGTTCACGGTGCTGGCGCAGAACCCGGACGGGATTTTCGAGATTCCGCGCAGCGAGGCCTTGCCGGTGACCTACATCATCGACGACAAGGGCAAGGTGCGTGAGCAGTTGATGGGGGAGCAGACGGCGGAAGGGGTGTTGGCCAAGCTCAAGGCCTTGAAAGGCTAAAACTGTGGGAGCTGGCTTGCCTGCGATGATGGCCTGACAGCCGACACCTATCTACCTGGCACCCCACAATCTAACTGTGGGAGCGGGCTTGCTCGCGAAGGCGGCCTGGCAGTCAACACAGTTGGACCGGGTACATATCCGTTATTTAGGTAACGGCCACTTAGGGTTCCGTCCTGACGGCGGCTCACTTTTGAACAGCGCAAAAGTAAGCAAAACGCTCTTGCCCCACCACTCGGCACCTCGCCTAGGCTCGGTGTGCCCGTAATCCGCCAGTGATTTGGGGGGGCGCCGCCACGCGCCATCCATGGCGCGGGGCGGCTAAACCGGCATCCCTGCCGGTTTACCCCCCAAATCACTGTCGAATTCCGGCCAGCGTGGTTTGACGGGGCGCCTGAGATCAAAAGCAGATCAAGATCAAGAGCGGCTCGCTTCGCATCGTGGAGTGTGTGGCCGGGCGCGGTCAACTGTGGGAGCTGGCTTGCCTGCGAAGGTATCGACTCGGTGTGCCTGAATCACCGAGTTGACTGGATCGCAGGCAAGCCAGCTCCCACAGAACCAGAGGACACCGCGTTAATACAGGAGCGTGCGCCTAGATTAGCCTTCTTCGAGCCATAAGCGGATTGGCTTGCCTTCGGCCGGCCAGAACCGCGTCTGCTCGATCGGCGAGATGTCCCAGCGCTGCACGCTTTGCAGGGCCTGGAAGAAGCGATGCTCTTGCTCCATCAGGGCTTCGGCGCACATTTTTCGGGTGCTGCCGACCGGGCCGAAGCTGAGCTTGTCACCGTCGACCGTGTACGGCGCAAACCAGTGGTTGCAGCCGCCATTGCCATAGGCGCGGCCATCGGCGCCCAGGGTGACGGTTAGGTGCGCGTAGTCCATCAACGGCCGCTCACCAATCCATTCCACTACGTAGCTGTGGTCGCGCTCGAGCTTGGCGACATCGGCGGCGCAGCCTGCCAGGCTCATGCCGATTGCGGCGAGCAGCAGCCGGCCTTTCATTGCGCGGCCTGCTGGCATTTCGGGCAACGGTGCTTGTCGCCTTCGCTGGCCCAGCCCAGTTCTTTGATACGTGCGTTGGCAGCCGGTTGCAGGGGTGCCTTGGTCAGCTTGGTTTCTACCGCGAATTCAAACTCCAGCACGGCGTCGCAGCTGTCGCAGTTGACCTTCCAGGTGTGAATTTCAAGTTCGCCGAACTTCGGCCCTTGGGCCATGGCGACCCACTGGCCCGCCGGGCGGATGGAGTAGCGTGCGTCACCTTCGACGGTCAGGCGCATCGACAGGGTTTTACTGCCGCGCAGGCTGACGATCAGGACGTCGCCATGTTTGATCGAACCACCGTTGCCGGTGACCTGGTAACGGCCCGGCACCAGGGCGCGGCATTCGATCAGGGTGTGTTGCGGGCTCAGCAAGCTGAAGCGGAAATCGTGTTCGGCCATGGATCCTCCAAATAGGCGCGGCATCCTATCACGGGTGCTGGCCTATCATGAGCCCGGTATGTGACCGCTGATCATCCCTCGACCAGGTTCAGCGGCCGGCCATCGGCCCACGCGGCGATGTTGGCCAGCGTGGTGCCGGCAATTGCCGCCAGGGCCTCACGGGTGAGGAAGGCCTGGTGCGCGGTGATGATCACGTTGGGGAAGGTCAGCAGGCGGGCGAGCACGTCATCCTGCAGGGGCAGGTCCGAGCGGTCTTCGAAAAACAACTGCGCTTCTTCTTCGTAGACGTCCAACCCCAGGTAGCCCAACTGGCCAAGCTTGAGCGCTTCGATCAGTGCTGGCGTGTCGACCAGGCCACCGCGCCCGGTGTTGATCAGCATCGCGCCGGGTTGCATCTGCGCGAGCGAGCGGGCATTGATCAGGTGTTTGCTGTCGGCGGTCAGCGGGCAGTGCAGGCTGATGATCTGCGCCTCGGCCAATAGTTCAGGCAGGCTCACGTAGCGGGCCCCCAGGTCCTGCACCTGCGGGTTGGGGAAGGGGTCGTAGGCCAGCAACTGGCAGCCGAACCCGGCCATGATCTTGGCGAAGGTCGCGCCGATCTGCCCGGTGCCAACCACGCCGACCGTTTTGCCGACCAGATCAAAACCGGTCAGCCCGTGCAGGCTGAAATCACCGTCGCGGGTACGATTGTAGGCCCGATGAAGGCGACGGTTGAGGGCCAGGATCAGGGCGACGGCATGCTCGGCCACCGCGTGGGGCGAATAGGCGGGTACGCGCACGATGCTCAGGCCCAGGCGCTGGGCGGCGGGTAAGTCGACATGGTTGTAGCCCGCCGAGCGCAGGGCAATCAGGCGTGTGCCGCCCTTGGCCAGTTGCTCCAGCACCGGGGCGCTGAGGTCGTCGTTGATAAAGGCACAGACCACCTCGTGGTGTTCGGCCAGGGCCACGGTATCGAGGTTCAGGCGTGCCGGTTGGAATTGCAGTTCCAGGCCAGCCGGCAGCGGTTCGCCGAGGAAACTCTCGCGGTCGTAGGTTTGGCTGCTGAAGAGAATGACGCGCATTAAAAAGGCTCCCTGCAATGACAAAATAGATGCGTACCCGTAGGAGCGAGCTTGCTCGCGAAAAACGTCAACGATAACGCGTTCATTCTGGTTTAACGCGGTGTTCTCTGGTTTTTCGCGAGCAAGCTCGCTCCTACAGTAGTCAGGCGCTGACCCTGGCTTCACTGGCCAACCGTGCAATCGCCATGTCCAGTTCATCCAGCGCAGCCATGGCCTTGGCGTCATCCTGCTTGAGCAGGGTTTCGGCGCGCTGGCAGGCGGCCCGCAATTGCGGCACGCCACAGTAGCGGGTGGCGCCGTGCAGGCGGTGAACGCGTTCGATCAAGGCGTGGTTGTCATTGGCTTCGCGGGCGACGGTAATCGCCAGGCGATCAGCCTCCAGGGAGGCCAGCAGCATGGCGAGCATATCGGCGGCCAGGTCGGCCTTGTTGGCGGCCAGGCGCAGGCCTTCTTCGTGGTCGAGTACCAACAGTTGCACGCCCTGGGCCGCACCTTCGTGGGTGCGCTCCGGGCCTTGGTTACGCAAAGCCAAGCCGGTCCATTTCAATACCACCTGGGCCAATTGCCGCTCGCTGATGGGTTTGGTCAGGTAGTCATCCATGCCGCTTTGCAGCAGGGCGCGTTTTTCGTTGGCCATGGCGTGTGCCGTGAGGGCTACCACCGGCAGCGGCGTGCCGTGGCGCTCGCTTTCCCACTGGCGGATCGCCTCGGTGCTCTGGCGGCCATCCATGCCGGGCATTTGCACGTCCATCAACACTAAATCGAAAGTTTCCTGCTTCACGGCGTCGACCGCCGCGTAACCGCTTTCCACCGCCTGCACCTTGGCGCCCATGTCTTCCAACAAGGTTTGCACCAGCAGCAGGTTGGCCGGGTTGTCGTCCACGCACAGCACCCGTGGCGCACGGCTGGACAACGGCTCACCGGGTTCGCTGCGCGAAGGGCGCGGGCTGATCAGGTCGGCCAGGGAGCGGCGCAGCTTGCGCGTACAAGCGGGCTTGGCCTGCAATTGGCTGTTGGGGTTGGGCACCGATTGGTTGAACAGCATCTGCTCGGTGGTCGGGCACAGCACCAACACCTTGCAGCCCAGGTGTTCAAGGTCCCACAGGTGTTGGTTGAGGCGCTCGGGCGGAATGTCATTGGCCGTGACACCGAGCACCGCCAGGCTGATGGCCTGTTCGGTCTGGTGCGCGCTGGTGATGCCGTTGGTCAGGCTTTCCAGGGTATTGAAAGGGGTGACTTCCAGGCCGCAGTCTTCCAACTGATGTTGCAGGGCCTGGCGCGCCAGTTCGTGGTTTTCCAGCACGGCCACACGCCGCCCCAGCAGCGGCGCGGCGGGCAAATCTTCGACGTCGTCGCGGGTTTTGGGCAGGTTCAGGCTGATCCAGAACTCGGAGCCTTCCCCCGGCGTGCTGTCGACGCCGATTTCGCCGCCCATCTGCTCGATCAACCGCTTGGAAATAACCAGGCCCAAACCGGTGCCGCCGGGCTGGCGCGACAGCGAGTTGTCGGCCTGGCTGAATGCCTGGAACAGGGCGCGCACATCCTGGTTGGACAGGCCGATGCCGGTATCCTGCACGCTGATGCGCAATTGCACGCTGTCTTCCTGCTCATCCTCGATCATGGCCCGGGCCACGATGGTGCCTTCGCGGGTGAACTTGATCGCATTGCTGATCAGGTTGGTCAGAATCTGCTTGAGCCGCAGCGGGTCGCCCACCAACGCCAGCGGCGTGTCGCGGTACACCAGGCTCACCAGTTCGAGCTGCTTGGCATGGGCGGCGGGGGCGAGGATGGTCAAGGTGTCTTGCAGCAAGTCGCGCAGGTTGAAAGGCACGCTGTCGAGCACCAGTTTGCCGGCTTCAATCTTCGAGAAATCGAGGATTTCGTTGATGATGCCCAGCAGGTTATCCGCAGACTTTTCGATAGTGCCCAGGTAATCCAACTGGCGCGGCGACAGCTCGCTTTTTTGCAGCAAGTGAGTAAAACCGAGGATGCCGTTGAGCGGCGTGCGGATTTCATGGCTCATGTTGGCCAGGAACTCCGACTTGATACGGCTGGCTTCCAGGGCTTCCTTGCGTGCCAGGTCCAGCTCGATGTTCTGGATCTCGATGGTTTCCAGGTTCTGGCGCACGTCTTCGGTGGCCTGGTCGATGCTGTGTTGCAGCTCTTCCTGGGCATTTTGCAGGGTTTCGGCCATGCGGTTGATGCCCGACGCGAGCTGGTCCAGCTCCTGGCTGCCCAAGGGAGGCAAGCGTGTCTCCAGGTTGCCGTCCTTGAGTTGGGCCACTGCTTGCTTGATCTGGCCAATCGGCGAATTGATGGTACGGCTGATACGCAGGGCGAGGGCGGCGGTGCACATCAGGCCGATGGCGATCAGCAGCAGGCTGGCGAACAGGCTGCGATAGCCACGCAGCAACATGCCATTGTGAGACAGCTCCACTTCGACCCAACCCAGCAGGCGGTCGGCCTCATCCGGAATCAGCTCGCCCGCCAGGTTGCGATGGCGGCCAAACACCGGCAATAGATAGCGAGTGGCATCGTTGCCGGTGCGCTGCAACAGGTGCGAGCTGTTGCCGGTGGGTGGCTGGTTGAGCATGGTCGGGCCGGCGTGGGCCAGGGAGGAGCGGTCTGGCGCCAGGAACGACACGGCGCGCACATCCGGCTGCTCCAGGGACTGGGTCGCGATACGCTCCAGCAGGTCGGTGTTGTTGTGGCCCAGGGCAGGTGCCACCAAGGGGGCCAATTGCTCGGCGATCATTTCGCCGCGTTGCAGCAACTGGGTCTGCAACTCCGAGAGCTGCATCCAGGTGAAATAGCCGCCCAACAACAGCGCCATCAGGCTGGTCGGTAATAAGGTCAGCAACAGTACGCGGCCTTTTATCCCCATTCTTCTAAGCACGCCACTCTCCTGCTACCACGTTGTTATCAATCATCCACGCCGGCATCCGGCCCGCGCCACCTGCGCAGTGTAGCCATTTGCGCGGCCTGGAATCTTGCAAATTAATGACATGCGGCAATCTTCGGGCCATTCGGCGCCGGGTGGCGATTGCCTGTGAACGTTTAATCTTGAATAATCAATGATTGAGAATGACTTGCAGACGCTAATGACTCCCGTAGCAATTGGCCTACCCAGTATCCTGACCATCGAAGATGACCCTGTGTTGGGCGCCTACGTGCACGAGCAGCTTGGCCGCAGTGGCTTCCAGGTGACCTGGTGCCGGAACGGTCAGCAGGGCCTGCAACTGGCCCGCGCCCAGGCCTTCGACCTGGTGCTGATGGACATTCTGCTGCCGGGGCTGGACGGTTTGTCGATCCTCACCCATTTGCGCCAGAGCCACGCCATGCCGGTGATCCTGATGTCGGCCCTGGGCGCTGAGGCCGATCGTATCAGCGGTTTTCGCCTGGGCGCGGACGACTATCTGCCCAAGCCGTTCAGCATGGTTGAACTGTGCGTGCGTATTGAAGCGATTCTGCGCCGTGTTGCCCTGGACCGCCGACCCGAGCCGCCGCGTGCCCCGGCACCCGAAGATACCCGGGTGCTGCACTTTGATGATGAGCGCTGCGATGTGTCCTGCCAGGACCAGTGGGCCGCGCTCACGCGCAGCGAATACCGCCTGCTGGAAACCCTGCACCGCAATACCGAAGAAGTCCTCAGCAAAGCTTTCCTGTATCAGCAGGTGTTGCAGCGCGGTTATGCGCCCCATGACCGCAGCCTCGACATGCACGTCAGCCAGATCCGCCGCAAGCTCAAGGCCATCGGTTACATCGAGCGTGAAGTGCGCACCGTGTGGGGCAAGGGCTACGTGCTGAGCGGTCACGATGAAGGGCTTTGAGCGACTGCCAGGCAAACACTCGTTGTTCTGGAAGCTGGCCTGCCTGTTGATCGCCTTCTGTTTGCTGATGATTTGGCTCAGTTGGTCGTGGGGCCGCTACATGGAGCAGCAGAGTGCGTACCTGTCCGACAAGTCGCGGGAGATTCTCACTGGCTATGCCGCGGGCGCCGAGCTGGCCTGGAGCACACAGGGCAGCGCTGGCGTGGACGCCTGGCTGCAGCGAATGGCCGAGCGTGAAAGCACCTGGGTTGGCGTGATCGGTAACGACTTGCAGTCCCTGGGCAGCACGCCCTTGAGTGATAAGGAAAGCCAGCGCCTGACGTTCTTGCGCGGATTGGATTGGCCGGTCAGCCGGCATGTCATCGGTTTGCCCTGGATGAAGGTGCCTTTTCCGGTCGACCCTGGCGCGGGGTCGCTGGTGATCGAATTGCCGCAGCGCTTTATGCCAGGGCGCTATCAACTGTTCTGGCGAGTGGTCACCAATGGTGTGATTCCCGGTCTGTTTACCCTGTTGCTGTGCATCGGCCTCTATCGGCTGCTGATCATGCCCCTCAATCAATTGCGCGAGCAGGCCAATGCCTGGCGTGCCGACCAACTCAATACGCGGATGTCCCGTGATGCCACCAGCCGTCAGGATGAATTGGGCGAGCTGGGCCGCGCCTTTGACCACATGTCCGAACGCTTGCAGGGCACGGTGCGTTTGCAGCAGCAGTTGCTGCGCGATATGTCCCATGAACTGCGCACACCCTTGAGCCGCCTGCGGGTGGCCTGCGACAGTGAGCAAGACCTGGCCAGACTGCGCGAACGCCTGGGCCGGGAAATCGACGCCATGCAGCGCCTGGTGGAAGACAGCCTGCAACTGGCCTGGCTCGACAGCGAAACGACGCCGCTGCCCCAGGAAGATATTCAGCTCCAGGCGTTATGGGACATATTGCGTGAGAACGCGTGTTTTGAAAGCGGTTGGCCGGCCTCGCGCTTGCCGTGCCTGCTACCGGCAGACAGCTGGGTGCGCGGCAACCTGAATGCACTGGCCCAGGCCCTGGAAAATATCCTGCGCAACGCCATACGCCACTCGCCCACGGGCGGCTGCGTGAAACTCGACGGCTGTCGTGAAGGAGACTATTGGCATATCTGGCTGCAGGATCAGGGCCCGGGGATTGCGGAGGGGGACTTGGAGCGCATCTTCGCGCCCTTTACCCGCCTGGACGGCTCGCGGCCCGGCGATGGCGGTTTCGGTCTGGGCCTGAGCATTGCCCGCAACGCCGTGCAGCGCCAGGGCGGTCGCTTATGGGCGGAAAATACCGGGCAGGGCCTGCGGGTGCATTTGCGTTTGCTGGCCCGTTAGCGCTCAGCGCCGGCGCAGTTTGCGTTTTTTCCACTGGTGCGCCACCCACCAGCGCCAGTACGCCATGGTCAGGCAATAGGCCAGGGCGCCCAAAACTACCCCTAATACCACCGAACCCAGCAAGAATGGCTGCCACAGTGTGCTCAACTGGCCGCTGATCCATTCCCACGTCAGGTTATCGGGCAAGCTGCGTGGCGGTACATTCATCAGCCAGGCGCCGGTCATATAGGTGCAGATGAACACCACCGGCATGGTGATGGGGTTGGTCAACCACACCAGGCTGATGGCGATAGGCATATTGCCGCGCACCGAGATCGCGAGCACTGCGGCGAGCAACATCTGCAACGGAATCGGGATAAACGCCGCAAACAGACCCACCGCCATGGCGCGCGCCACGGAGTGCCGGTTCAGGTGCCAGAGGTTGGGGTCATGCAGCAGCGTGCCAAGAAACTGTAATGACTTGTGTTCCCTGATACTGCTGGGATCGGGCATGTACCGTTTGAATAAGCGCCGGGGCATAAGGGGTCCAGGTCAATTCGAGGGGCAAGTATGCCCGGATTCTATAAACAGAAAATTCAGACTTTGTGACAAAACATCATAGGCGCTGTCGTTCAGCCGGCTAAGACTGAGTGGATCACGGGAAAAGGATGATCCATGAAGACAGGGATGTTGGCGTTGGCGCTGGGGTTGCTGACGTTGCGTTGGTTGCCGGCGCTGCCGCCCGGCGCCGGGCTATTGGCCATGCTGGTGCTGGCCTTGATGCTGTTGCCTTTTCGGTCCTATCCCTTGGCGTTTTTCCTGGTGGGCTTGAGTTGGGCTTGCTTCAGCGCGCAGCGGGCGCTGGATGATCGACTGCAGCCGGCCCTCGACGGGCAGACTCGCTGGGTGGAGGGGCGTGTGGTCGGCTTGCCTCAGCAGACGGGTACGGGCGTGCGCTTTGAACTGGCCGACGGCCGGTCGCGCAAGGGGCGGCTGCCCAAACGTATTCGCGTGTCCTGGCACGGCGGGCCAGTGGTCAACAGCGGCGAACGCTGGCGCCTGGCGTTGACGCTCAAGCGGCCTGCGGGCCTGCTCAATTTCCATGGGGTTGACCATGAAGCCTGGCTGCTGGCCCAGCGTATCGGTGCCACTGCAACGGTAAAAGACGGTGAACGTCTCGCACCGGCCCGCAATGCCTGGCGCGATGCTGTTCGCCAGCGCCTGATGGCGGTGGATGCCCAAGGCCGCGAGGCAGGCTTGGCGGCGCTGGTATTGGGCGACGGTTCCGGCCTGGCGCCTGAGGATTGGCAGGTGTTGCAGGACACGGGCACGGTGCATCTGCTGGTGATTTCCGGGCAGCATATCGGCTTGTTGGCGGGCTTGATCTACGGCTTGGTCGCGGTTTTGGCGCGCTATGGTTGCTGGCCCCGAACCTGGCCGTGGCTGCCGTGGGCGTGCGGCCTGGCATTTGGCGCAGCGTTGGGTTATGGCCTGCTGGCAGGGTTTGGTGTGCCGGTGCAGCGGGCCTGTGTGATGGTCGGCCTGGTGCTGCTGTGGCGTTTGCGTTTTCGCCATTTGGGGCTGTGGTGGCCGTTGTTGCTGGCGCTGAACGGCGTGCTGGTGCTGGAGCCCCTGGCCAGCCTGCAGGTGGGGTTCTGGCTGTCGTTTGCAGCGGTCGCGGTGTTGCTGCTGGCGTTCGGCGGGCGCTTGGGGCCGTGGAGCGTCTGGCAGGCGTGGACCCGGCCCCAGTGGTTGATTGCCATTGGCTTGTTTCCGGTGTTGCTGGTGCTGGGTCTGCCCATCAGCCTCAGCGCACCGGTGGCCAATCTGTTTGCCGTGCCGTGGATCAGCCTGGTGGTGCTGCCCCTGGCGCTGCTGGGCACGGCGTTGTTGTGGGTGCCGCTGGCGGGGGAAGCTGTGCTGTGGCTGGCCGGCGGCGCGCTGGACGGATTGTTCAAGGGCCTGGCGTTGCTGGCCGGGCAATTGCCGGCCTGGGTGCCGCCCGAGGTGCCGCAGGGGTATTGGCTGGTCAGCCTGGTGGGCGCGGTGGTGTTACTGCTGCCCAAAGGGGTGCCGTTCCGGGTGTTGGGCTGGCCCATACTGTTGATGGCCGTTTTTCCGCCCCGGGAGTGGGTGCCCCACGGACAGGTCGAGGTGCTGCAACTGGATGTCGGCCAGGGGCAAGCACTGATCCTGCGTACCCGCCACCACACCTTGCTCTACGATGCAGGGCCGCGCTCTGGGCCTGTCGACCTCGGCGCGCGCGTCGTGTTGCCGTCGTTGAAAAAACTCGGGGTAGGGCAGTTGGACATGATGCTGCTCAGCCATGCCGACGCCGATCACGCCGGTGGTGCGGCAGCAGTGGCTCGGGGGCTGCCCGTCAAACGCGTGGTGGGCGGCGAAACCGAGGGCTTGCCAGCCTTTCTCGCCACCCAGCCCTGTAGCAGCGGCGAGCGCTGGGAATGGGACGGGGTGTGGTTTGAACTGTGGCAGTGGGCGGGTGGGCTTGAGGGCAATCCGAGGTCGTGCGTGCTGCACGTCCAGGCCAATGGCGAACGCCTGCTGCTCACCGGCGACATTGATCGCGCCGCTGAGCAGGCATTTCTGGCTTCCCCGCTGGCCGTTCCGACCGACTGGCTACAAGCCCCGCACCATGGCAGCCGCAGTTCTTCGTCCTGGCCTTTCGTGCAGCGGTTGGCGCCCACCTCGGTGTTGATTTCCCGCGGGCGCAGCAATACGTTCGGCCATCCTCATCCGCAGGTCCTGGAACGCTACCAAGCGCTGGGCAGCCGCGTGTATGACAGTGCAGAACAGGGGGCCGTGCGCCTGCGCCTGGGGGCGTTTGTGCCGGCGACGGTTGCGCGCAGCCAACGTCGTTTCTGGCGCGAACCGTTACCGTAATCAGGCGTTGCCAAGGTCTCGAACCGCGACAGACGGACCTGTAGCCGGTGAACCCCTCTGTTGACCCTATATGGTAAAGTGGCGCACTTTTTCGAGGGGACATTCACTGTGTGGGAATTGGTCAAATCCGGCGGCTGGATGATGTTGCCGATCATTCTGAGCTCCATCGTCGCACTCGGCATCGTCGCCGAACGCCTGTGGACCCTGCGCGCCAGTCGCGTCACCCCCGAGCACTTGCTGGGGCAAGTCTGGGGCTGGATCAAGAACAAGCAGCTCGACAAGCAAAAGCTCAAGGAACTGCGTGCCAATTCGCCACTGGGTGAAATCCTCGCCGCCGGCCTGGCCAATTCCAAGCATGGTCGCGAGATCATGAAGGAGTGCATTGAAGAAGCAGCCGCCCGGGTCATCCATGAGCTGGAGCGCTACATCAACGCCCTTGGCACTATCGCCGCCATGGCGCCGTTGCTGGGTTTGCTCGGCACGGTCCTGGGCATGATCGATATCTTCAGTGCATTCACGGGCTCGGGCATGACCACCAACGCGTCGGTACTGGCCGGGGGTATCTCCAAGGCCCTGATCACCACTGCCGCGGGCTTGATGGTGGGGATCCCTTCGGTGTTCTTCCACCGTTTCCTGCAGCGGCGCATTGATGAGCTGGTGGTCGGTATGGAACAGGAAGCCATCAAGCTGGTAGAAGTGGTGCAGGGCGACCGTGATGTAGACCTGGTCGAGGGCAAAGCGTGAAATTTCGCCGCAAGCAACGGGAGAATGTCGATATCAACCTCGCGTCGTTGATTGACGTGGTGTTTATCCTGCTGCTGTTTTTTGTCGTGACCACCACCTTCACCCGCGAAACCCAGCTGCGTGTCGACTTGCCTGAAGCGGTAAGCGGCTCGCCTGCCGAAGACCAGCAGGTCAAGCAACTGGACATCGCCATCAGCGCCGAAGGGGTGTTTTCGGTGAATAACCAGTTGCTGGAGAAAAACGACCTTGCCAGCCTGATGGAGGCCTTGCAGAAGGAGTCCGGCGGCGACACCCAATTGCCGCTGTCCATCAGCGCCGATGGCAAGACCCCGCATCAAGCGGTGATCACCGCCATGGACGCTGCCGGCAAGCTCGGCTTCAGCCATTTGCGCATGACCACCGTCGAGGCGGCGAGCCCGCCCTGATGGCCATGTCCGAGCGCTTACTCAAGGCCTGGTACGAGGGCCACCCGGCACTGGCATTGTTGCGGCCGCTGGAATCGCTGTATCGCCGCGTGGTGCAACGTAAGCGTGCGCGTTTTGTGGCAGGCGAGGGCGAGATTTATCAAGCGCCGGTGCCGGTGGTCGTGGTGGGCAATATCACGGTAGGCGGCACCGGCAAGACGCCGTTGATCCTGTGGTTGATCGAGCACTGCCGCCGCAGCGGTTTACGCGTGGGCGTGGTCAGTCGAGGCTACGGTGCCAAGCCGCCGCAGTTGCCGTGGCGGGTCGAGGCCGACCACAGTGCCGAGGTGGCCGGTGATGAACCCTTGCTGATCGTGCAGCGCAGTGGCGTCCCTTTGATGATCGACCCCGATCGCAGTCGCGCGGTAAAGGCCCTGCTGGCCAGTGAGCCCCTGGACCTGATCCTCTCGGATGACGGCCTGCAGCATTACCGCCTGGCACGCGACCTTGAACTGGTGCTGATCGATGCCGCCCGCGGCCTCGGCAACCGCCGCTGCCTGCCTGCCGGGCCGTTGCGCGAACCAGTGGAGCGCCTGCACAGTGTGGATGCGGTGCTCTATAACGGTGCCGCCTCGGACCGTGAAGAGGGTTTTGCCTTCCGCCTGCAGCCCACAGCGCTGGTCAACCTGCACAGCGGCGAGCGCCAGCCGGTCACCTATTTCCCGCAGGGCCAGCAGGTGCATGCGGTGGCCGGCATAGGCAACCCGCAACGTTTCTTCAATACCCTTGAAACGCTACACTGGCAGCCGCTGCCCCATGCTTTTGCCGACCACGCGCCCTACAGCGCCGAGGTCTTGAGTTTTACCCCGTCATTGCCGCTGGTCATGACCGAAAAGGACGCGGTGAAGTGCCGCGCCTTTGCCCAGCCCGACTGGTGGTACCTTGCGGTGGATGCGGTACCGTCGCCGGCGTTCGTCGCCTGGTTCGACACGCAGCTGATGCGTCTGCTGCCCAACCGTCTCTTGCCTTAAAACGCTTCTTTCCAGGAAACACTCATGGACACCAAACTGCTCGATATCCTCGCTTGCCCGATCTGCAAAGGCCCGCTCAAGCTCAGCGCCGACAAAACCGAGCTGATCAGCAAAGGTGCCGGCCTGGCTTACCCCATCCGTGATGGCATCCCGGTCATGCTCGAAAGCGAAGCCCGTACCCTGACCACCGATGAGCGCCTGGATAAATGACCACCGCCTTTACCGTTGTGATTCCCTCGCGCTATGCCTCGACGCGCCTGCCGGGCAAACCGTTGCAAATGATCGGCGACAAGCCGATGGTCCAGCTGGTGTGGGAGCAAGCGTGCAAAAGTAGCGCCGAGCGCGTGGTAGTGGCCACCGATGACCCTCGTATTATCGAGGCGTGCAAAGGTTTTGGCGCCGAAGCGGTACTGACCCGCGAAGACCATAATTCCGGCACTGACCGCCTGGCCGAAGTGGCGACCAAGCTTGGCCTGGCACCCGACGCCATTGTGGTGAACGTGCAGGGTGACGAGCCGTTGATCCCGCCGAGCATCATTGACCAGGTCGCGGCCAACCTGGCTGCCGACGCCGAAGCGCGCATGGCGACCCTGGCCGAGCCGATCGAAGACCTTGAGACGCTGTTCAACCCGAGCGTGGTGAAGGTGGTCAGCGATATCAACGGCCTGGCCTTGACGTTCAGTCGCTCAGTGCTGCCCTGGGCACGGGATGCCTTCGCCAAGCACCCTGACGTGTTGCCGGAAGGTGTGCCGTATCGCCGCCACATCGGCATTTACGCCTACCGCGCCGGTTTCCTGCATGACTTCGTCAGCTGGGGCCCGTGCTGGCTGGAAAACACCGAGTCCCTTGAGCAACTGCGTGCGCTCTGGCACGGCGTGCGTATCCACGTGGGCGATGCCTTGGAAGCACCGCCAGCCGGTGTCGACACCCAGGAAGACCTCGAACGCGTCCGTCGCCTGCTGGGCGCCTGATGGAAGTTCTGTTTGTATGCCTGGGCAATATCTGCCGCTCGCCAACCGCTGAAGGCATCTTGCGCCATAAATTGCGCGAAGCCGGCTTGGCGGGCCAGGTTGAGGTGGCGTCTGCCGGTACCGGCGAATGGCATGTCGGCAACCCACCGGACCAGCGCAGCCAGCGTGCGGCGCTGGCGCGAGGTTATGATTTGTCGAGCCAGCGTGCACAGCAGGTTTCCCGCGCGGACTTTGCCCGCTATGACCTGATCCTGGCCATGGACAGCAGCAACCTGCGCAACCTCAAGGCCATGCAGCCGGGGCAGGGCAAGGCAGAGCTGGATTTGTTCCTGCGTCGCTTTGCTGGCGAAGTGGACGAAGTGCCAGACCCTTACTATGAAGGTGAGCAAGGTTTCGAACGGGTCCTGGACCTGATTGAACGCGCCTGTGATTTATTGGTGATCGAATTGAAGGGGCGGTTATGACCTTGCAAGTGCTTGCGCAGGTATCGCTCAAGCCATTCAACAGCTTTGGCATCGATGTGAACGCGCAATTGTTCACCGAGGCCCACAGTGATGCTGACGTGCGCGAGGCCCTCGCCTATGCCGCCGCGCACGCGGTGCCGTTGCTGGTGATCGGTGGCGGCAGCAATTTACTGTTGACCCAGGATATTCCGGCGCTGGTGTTGCGTATGGCGACCCAGGGCATTCGCGTGCTGAGCGACGATGGCACGCACGTGGTGGTCGAAGCCGAAGCGGGCGAAGCCTGGCATCCGTTTGTACTGTGGACTCTTGAACACGGCTTCTGCGGCCTGGAAAACCTCAGCCTCATCCCCGGCACGGTCGGTGCGGCGCCGATGCAGAACATCGGTGCCTATGGCGTAGAAATCAAGGATGTCTTCGTCGGCCTCACCGCCCTGGACCGCCAGACGGGCGAGCTGCGGGATTTCAGCCTGGACGAATGCAACTTTGCCTACCGTGACAGCCTGTTCAAGCACGAAGTCGGGCGCTGGCTGATCCTGCGGGTGCGCTTTGCCCTTAGCCGCGCCACTCACCTGAAACTCGACTACGGCCCCGTGCAACAGCGCCTGACCGCGCAGGGCATCACCCACGCCACGCCAAGCGATGTGAGCCGCGCGATCTGCAGCATTCGCCGCGAGAAACTGCCAGACCCGGCGGAGCTGGGCAATGCGGGCAGCTTCTTCAAGAATCCGCTGGTACCTCAAGCCCTGGCTGTAGAGCTGCGAAGCCAGTACCCGGACCTGGTGGCCTACCCTCAGGCCGACGGCCAAATGAAACTCGCCGCCGGCTGGCTGATCGACAAGGCCGGTTGGAAGGGCTTCCGGGAGGGCGATGCGGGCGTGCATAAGCTGCAAGCGCTGGTGCTGGTCAATTACGGCACTGCCACCGGGCGGGAGATTGCCAGCCTGGCGCTAAGCATCCAGCAAGATATCTTCAAGCGCTTCAAGGTCGAGTTGGAGATGGAACCCAATCAGTACTGAGCTTTATCGGGCCTGAAAATGAAAATGCCCCGTATCTCGCGATACGGGGCATTTTTTATGGCGCTGGCTGATCAGTCATCGCGGCTCATGATGCCGAAGATCTGCAACAGGCTGATGAACAGGTTGTAGATCGACACATACAGGCTAATGGTCGCCATGATGTAGTTACGCTCACCGCCGTGGATGATGGCGCTGGTCTGGAACAGGATGCACACCGAGGAAAACAGCACAAAACCCGCGCTGATCGCCAGTTGCAGGCCGCTGATCTGGAAGAACATGCTGGCCACCACGGCCGCCAGCAACACGAAGAAACCTGCGGTGATGAAGCCACCCAGGAAGCTCATGTCCTTACGGCTGATCAGCACGTAGGCCGACAGACCACCAAACACCAGGGCGGTCATGGCAAATGCCGAACTGACCACTTCCGCACCGCCGGCCATGCCCAGGTAACGGTTAAGGATCGGGCCGAGGATAAAGCCCATGAAACCGGTCAAGGCAAACGCCGACACCAGGCCCCAGGCCGAGTCACGCAGCTTGTTGGTCAAAAAGAACAGACCGTAGAAGCCGATCAACACGACAAAGATATTCGGGTAACCGACGCGCATCTGCTGGGCCACGTAAGCCATCACGCCGCTGAATGCGAGGGTAAGGGCGAGCAAGCCGTAGGTGTTGCGCAACACGCGGCTGACTTCAAGCTGCTCAGCCTGCGCGTTGCCATTCACTGCGTAATTCTGTTCGCGCATGGCGACACTCCTTCAGTTTTGAAACGTTCAGTCGCAAAGATCATAACAGACGCCCTGTAACAAGCGATGCAGAGAGTTTGACAGTGTGTTTCATTCGGGTATTATGGCGCCCGCTGACACGGGATGGGCTACTATAATCCTGTGATGCACAAGGGAAATTGGCAGAGTGGTTGAATGCACCGGTCTTGAAAACCGGCGAACGTTAATAGCGTTCCCAGGGTTCGAATCCCTGGTTTCCCGCCAAGATTTACACGAAAGCCTCGCGAAAGCGGGGCTTTTGCGTTTCTGGGGTTTGTCTCAGAAAAACCTCAACAGACTGATCGTTTCCGCATCATTTCCGGCGGTTTCCGCAACCTAGCGCTGATCGCGGTCAGCGTGTCGGCTTCACAATCTCCCCAACACGACGGTAAACCGTCTCGGTTATCCGCTTGTCCGTATGCCCCAGCAGGCGGCTGGCATCGCCCAGGTCCAGAATCTCACTGGCAGCTTTCGGGCGGATGTCACGGAACTGAAACTGTCGAATACTGGATGCAAGAACACCATCGCCTGCCTCTCTGGCGATGGCGATTGCTTTGTCGCGAGCATCGTCAAAGCGTAGCCGGAGCATGTGCTTCGTCACCTGCCTGCCGTCTTCGGTGACTATTAGGTAAGGGTTTCGTACGCCCCGGGAGCGTCTTTGCTCTATCAGCCTTGCAACCAAGGCGCCCAGATCATTGAGTGCGCCGGCAGCGGTTAGGCGAATGCGTAGTTTCTTCGATGTCTTTCCTTGGGACACCTGCAGGAATTCGTTCACGGCGTCCGCCTCCCGCATGGACAGCGTATCCGCCGGGCGCTGAGCAGTCAGGTAGGCCAGGTCCATAGCGTCACGTAGTTCCGAGGCTGCGACTGCATACACGGCGCTCCAGATTTCCTCGCTGGCGTAAAAGTCACGCGGCACCTCTTTGTTCTTGCGCACGCCGGCGGCAGGGTTGTTCTGTGTGAGTCCCCACTCCCGCGCAATGTTGTAGATATGGGATAATAGGGATATCTCCCTATTGGCCCGGACCTTGGCGGTTCGGCCGTCCCGGTACTGCGCGATGATCTGTGGCGAAACTGCGTCAATAGGGGCGTCATTGAAAGCCTTGCGCAGCTGTTTGAGGCTCAGCAGATTATCGCTTTGGGTCTTGGGCTTCTTGCCTGGGATTATCTCTCGTTCATACCGGTCAAACACCTGGGCCAGCAGGGCGTTCTTCTTCGGTACCGGCTTGCAATCAAGCTTTGCCCATTCAGCCTTGGCGATATCCAAATCACCCCCAAGCGGGATTTCCACCCGCTTCCCGTCTTCATTCCTCCCGTCGTAGTAATAGCCAACCCACTCTTTGCCACCCTTCAGCGTGCGTACGCGCCGAATCATTCGCGGCGGCAGGTCCCTGTTTGCCGCCTTTTTCGCTCGCATCTTTTTATCCTACTCGTGACAAGTCCAGCGACCAGGCTTCGGCCGCAACGTTTTCTGCTGAGGGTTTTACGCCTGCCAGCTTCATCCGGGCGTATACCCGGCCCACTACTGGCCGGCGCGCCCGCGTCAGCACGTACTTCCATCCATTCAGGTTGAGCCAGGCGATCTGTCGCGACGGGATCATATAGCCAGTGATTGCCGCGATCTCTTCTTCGGCAAGGGTTTCGCTTTGCATTTCCATCATGTGCACCTCTATGCCTCTGGTTTGTCGAGTGAGCCCGCGGGCCGCGCTGTTTGGATGATGTGGATTGCCAGGCCGAAGCTGATCAGCAACCAGGCGCATGTGCCGGCAAACGCGTAGAGCAGCGCCTCGGTGGTGCCTGTGCCAACAAGGTCAGGCCCGGCCCAGAAGAACCAGCCAAGGGTTCCTACCAAGTACAACAGGGCGCCCAGTACAGTCAGGGTGAGTTTCATAGCGAACATGGGGTGTGTCCTAGCCGCGCGGGGCGGCATATAGGGGATTGGAGTGATAGCTTTCTGCCTATCTTTCAAACAGGACCGAAGCGGTGTACAAAAGGGTTCAACTAAGTTCGTGATGAGGCATGGACGTGTCACACAACTTCGATGCTCCGATAGCGCACGCTTACCGGGGCCACGTGATTTTTCTCAAGTTCGACTGGCGTCGCCCGAACGACCAGAGCCCTGTTGCTGCAAAGATCATTGAACCAGCACCCATCAATGGCTTGGGTGAGGTTGCAGCAAAGTTGGAAGGCCCTTGGCCTGACTATCCGGCAGCACTTGATGACGCGATGGCGGCAGCTGAACGATGGATCGACAGTCAGTTGCCCTGACGACGCTCACCGGCAGGCGTGTAGGGGGATTGGGGTTAGGGTGCTGCGGCGAGGTCGGCCTCTGCCATCTCGCAGAAGAACGAACAAGACGGGATTTTCTCGTTACGACGCACCGGGCCGTCGCCCAGCTCGCGGAGGGAAAACCGCACGTTGGTGGTGCGGTTGCGAAACAGATATGAACCCTCGCCGAGGTCGTCCTGCACCCGACACAGCGCTTCGAACTGCTCCGGGAAATCTTGCCTTATCGCGCGGAAATAGCCTTCACCACCTTTCACGCAGCCAATGCAGTTCGCATTGTCGTAGCCCAGGCGGTACATCAGCGGCAACTTGATACCTGCGCGCAGAACCATTGCCTTGCAATCCTCCTTTCCCAGACCGGCATCAATCAGCGGCGCAATCACCGGCCGGTCTGGGTTTCGGTCGCGGAAGTCCTCAAGGCGTTCAACCTCTTCGGCGGTGTAACCGAACACCATCACGTCTCCCGGCTGCTTCCAGGCATCCAGCAGGCGCCGCTTCAACAACTTGGTGCAGGGCGCGCCGTTCCGTCCCTTCATGAATCGCTCGCGGTGGAATACCTGAAGGATGTCGGCGCCGTACTTTTCATCTCGAAGCACAGTTACAGGGCGCCCGAACCAAGCTTCACAGTCCAGGGCGAATCGGCGGTTGTCTTCGTGCTCATTGGCCAGGAAGGCGTTGATTATCTGCACGTCGTGGGTTGCGCCATATTCGGCCAGAGCTAGCTTGGTAGCCACCGCCGAAGCAGCACCGCAGCTGAACTGGCAAACGATTCGATTGCTCATGGCCTTGGCCCCTTGTAGATGAAGACGTAGGCGAACCAGAGGGTGGCGATCATCAATAATCACCCCAGTTCAAGCCCTGAATGTATTCGCTTGGGATGGTCACGGCCTCGGCCGGTATGGTGCTTTCCACCTCATGGTTGCCGAAGTAGCCGATTGCTGCTTTGGCGCGCTCCATAGATAACTGGGCATGCTTCATCTGCCAGGACTTTCGGGCTTTGTACGAGCGCAGCGCTAGCGCCTTGTCGGTGTAGGCGAAGCGCCGGGCCCACTCGCCACCTTCTTTCAGCACGCGCTTGCGACGTTTCTTGATCGCCTCAGCAGTCCAGCTATATTGAGGACCTTTGACTAGGTCGCAGGTATGGGTATCGCCGATGTAGAAACACTGCGCCGTCTCGCCGATCACCTGATAGGTGATGCAGTGCACCTCCAGGCCTTCCGGGCCAATGGTGTCGATATAGCGGAAGTGGTCCGGCCAGGCTTTGTTGATCTCTTCAGGCATGACTTCGTCCTTGCCGCCATAGCGGCTATCAAATTCATAGAGGGGAGAGGTATCGTTGCCTCCTTAGAAATGGAGGTGAGATGTGGTCGTACACGGAATTGAATACCGTTTTTGCCGTGCCTCAAGCATCGTCGAAGGTCACGATGGCTTGGCTTTAGAGTGCTGGGAAGGTGACAGAACGCAGATGTTCGAGATCTTTCGGAATGACGAAACGTTGCGCTTTGAAGTAAGCCTCTTTGAGCAAAGTGTTCCCCTAGAATTGCTTGAGTACGCAGTAAAAATTGCCCGGGATAGCCTTGGAGACTTTTGCCCGTACCCGTGATGAGGTGTCCTTGCCGCTATAGCGGCTGACTTTGAAGGGGGAGGGGTTACAGGTTTTTCGGGTGGGGTACGGATGTGCTCCTTTCAGGAAGTGGCGCGCCGGACGGGTAGGATTATGCGCCGGTTGTAGGGCATGCCGATGAATATGCCCATGACCTTACCCAAGTGGATCCGCCTAGTCCGGCGGACAGGTCGATAGCTGTTGTCATTGTTCCTTGGCATCGGAGAGCTGATAAACTTGGGGTTTTTACTCTTGAGAGGTCTGCTGTGTCCGGGCATATAAAGAAAGGGATGGAGGAAAAGCTGCTCGGTTTGCTCTATAAGAGATATGTGAGTAAGCACGGTCACGGGGTCCGAAATCTTGATCAGTGCCCGTTTAGTTTCCTGGCTGAAGGCTTGTTTGCGAAAGATATGCCTGAGCTTCGCGTGGAAGATGGGAACCGCACCACCTACCTGTACCTACAACTCATGAAAGAGCTTGAGTCGAAAGGCCATGTACGCAAAGACGCTAGGTCGATGGCGTTTTTCTTCACGGAGGAGGGATACAGGCGTGCTGCTATGGGATGGTGGGACAAGGCGCTCGATTTTTGTAACCGAAACGCTGGACTTGCTGTTGTTGTGGCAATTCTTGCTGCCCTGATATCGCTTGGAAGCTTGGTTGTGGCGATAATTGCTTTGAATTCCGTGCCGGCAAGTACTAGCCAGGCTACTATTAATTCAGCAAGCCCGCGTATGGAACCTAGTCGTCTTGTTGCGATTTATGGTCAAAGAGACCATGCCTCAAGATCTACAGCTGAAGATAGATAGGCTCAGTCGCCGCAGAAACAGTCGATGTCTTGGGAATAGCCAAACGCATCCATCTGGCCTTTGTAGTTCTCGGCATACCAGGCCAAGTGTGAGTATTTCGGACGATCCATTCGGAACACCTGATTGAGCTTCTTTTCCAGGCCGGACCAGAAGATCACGCGTTCTGGCTCGGCCTGGATGGCCTTGAACAGCTTGTCTTCGCCCTTTTTCCAGCACAAATCGCAGTTGCCTAGGTCTGAATCCATGCCGAGGTCAAAGTCTTGCGCGTGCCAGAAGGCCGCCACGTCTTCCTTCATAATGCCCGCGGTATAGGATGGGCAGACGCTGTCCCAGCGGGCGCCGCCCTTTGCGTTAGCTGCCATCATGCGGTGGTAGCGTCCAGGCTCATCCTTTCGAATGCCAATCACGCAATCCCATTCGTCGTAACCCAGCGAGCGCATGTGCTTCTCGCCGATCTTGATTTTCAAGTAAGCGGTGCACGCGTTGTTAGAGAAGTTGGGAAGCCACATCGGTAGCCCTTTTTCCTGTGCTCGGTACTCGGCGAAGTAGTCCAGCATCATGGCGAAGGGCTCGCCGTTGCGGCTTGCGGTTGCGAAGTCCACCAACTTGTACCAGGGGGCGTCATCCGGCTGCCCGTATACTCGGCACCACTCCATCCAGGTAACGTGCACATCCCAGCGCTTGGCCATCTGGTCGATGAAGACCAGCGTTTCCTCGCGATCTTTTCCGGTGTTCTGGAAGCACAGATGTACATCTTGCGGGAGCACACCACTGTGGGCTTCGAGGATCTTGTAGACCATGTGCCCGCTGGTGCGACCGCCACTGATGCCGATCTGTGCCGGGCCGGTGATCAGGTAAGGATTCATAATTGCTCCATGCGCGCGCCTGCCTCGCCGGCTGGCGTGATTCGTTGATATGGGGTATTACAAGTGACAGACATTTGACTGGTTAGGGAGATAGAAAAATGGCAGGAAGCGTTACCGGAGAAACCAGACTATTCACCTACACATTTTTTCACGTAGGGGCCCGTGCCGCGCTGACGTCGGCGGAAGAAAGTGAGGAAGGGCAGAGCTATAACCTATTGAATTCTTTGATACTATCCAGCTTTCTAGTAGAGGCGTATTTCAATCACCTAGGTGATCTACTTGGATATCCTGAGTGGAACGACAAGAAAAACCGCACCACAGTCTGGAACAAGTACCGAAGGCTTCGCGAGAAGGTTGGCTTGCCGGATTCAAGTATCGATGGTGCTTATCCGGACGTTGCCGAGGCGATCAAGTTTCGAAACGAAATGGCTCACGGTAGAACCGAAACACATAAGTTTTCTTTAGAGTTACCTGCGTCTATTGGGGGCGAGAACTCTCGGCAGATCCCTGTTGGCTGGCAAATTGCTTTGACCACTCCTAACGCGCGGAAATGTTTCGATGCCTGCAGGGGCTTGATCTACGAGCTTCATAGCAAGGCAAACTTAGGCAATCATCCATTTACAAAAATGGCATCGAGCCAGATTAGGTTTGGGGTCTAACACGTGCCGTGCTTCCCGTAGCAGGCATTGGCAATGTCTATTCGGCTGGGCTATATCAGGTGACCGGCATGGAGCCGGATCAAGGAACGATGATGTTTGCGAAAATTGTTGTTGGAATACTGATCGGATTTGTAGGTGGTTTTGTTGAGGCTCGAGGGCCATCTTGGAGAAAGAAAACTGAGATTATTTCTGAAGTTCTACTTTTCCTTGTTGGGCTCGGGTTTATCGTTTCATCCTTCATGTTCGGCGCGGTCTATGGCGTCATGGCGATAGCCGAAATTACTGCTGGCTTTTACGCATACGGGAAAGTTTTTCGCTCAGAAAAAGCGAGTCGGTAAATTTATCCAGTCAAGCGCCGCCCCCTTCGAGAGGGCGGCGCTGCGGTTGGTGTCAGGCTGCCGCGCGCTTGAGCTGCTCGGCCAGTTGAGTGGGCAGCCCGCGCAGCGTCAGCGTGTCACCGATTTCGTCAAACTTGATCTTGTCGCCCAGCAGGTGCGCCTCGAAGCTGATCGACAGGCCCTCAGCCCGGCCGGTGAATCGACGGAATTTGTTGAGGGTCTTCTTGTCCGGCGGCAGGGTTTCGGAAATCCCGTAGTCTTTGGCCTTGATGAAGTCGTAGAAGCTCTTCGGTCGGTCTTCGTCGATCAGGCCCGACAGTTCGTCGAGTGTGATGGGCTCGCCCAGCTTGGCCTGGGCCATCGAGTAACTGACCAGGGTGTGCGTCTTCTCGCGGGCCGCATCTTCGACCATGTCCTCGCTTTCAACAAAGTCGCTGAACGCCTTGAGCAAGGTCCGGGTTTCGCTTGGGCCGTCGATCCCTTCCTGGCAGCCGATGAAGTCGCGAAAATAATCGTTGAGTCGCCGGCCCTGCTTGCCCTTGAGGTACGAGATGTACTGCTTCGACTGACGGTTGGCCTGCCATTCGCTGATGTTGATGCGCGCGGCCAGGCGGATGTGATCCAAGTCAAGGCGCTTGATTGTCAGCAGGCTGAGTTCTTCGGTCATGGTCACCGCTTCCGTTTCCTGCACCAGGGCGATGATCAGGTATTCGGTCAGGCCTTGCTGGTAGTGGCAGAAGAGGGCATGCCCGCCGGTGGTCAGGTTCGACCCTTCCATCAACTTGGCTAGGTGCTCGACGGCGATGGTGCTGAACTTGAGGAAGTCACTGACTCCTGCCAGGTACTTACCGAGCCAGCCGCTCAATGGGAAAGCCCCCGATTCAGCATGGAAGAAGCCCCAGCCCTTGCCGGCGGTGGCGTTGTAGCTTTCGTTGAGCTGGCTCATCAGATCGTCGCGGGCCTGGCTTTCGACTTGTTCGGATGCGCCCAGGAACAGAACGGCCGGGGTGCCGTCTGGCTTCTTGTCGATCTTGTGGATGACGCTATGGCGTACAGGCATTTCGTTTACCTCGGGTAAGCGCCGCCCTCCGGTGGCCGGTGGTGGCAATTTGGTTTTGGTGGGCTATAACTTGTGAGCTGGCATTGGGCTAGCAGAAGCACGTGAGGTGTCTATGCGAGTAAGCACTTGGATAGGTTGGTCCGTCGCCTTGATTTTTTCTGGGCCTGCTATGGCGGATCCCGTTGTAACAGTCAAATACAATGAGCGCTGCGGGTTCGCCTCAGCCGGCCAAATCGCACATCTGGTAAACAGCGATGCCAAACGGGCATATAAGGTCGTTGTTAAAGAGATCTTCAATCCATGGGGCGGGGGAAAGCCAACGGAAGCGATAAAGCCCTTCACTCTTCAACCCACGGAGGATCTTTCCTTGCAGTGCAGCTACGGAGACGACCACTATCCATACAAAATGAGATGGGTGGTCGTAAGCGAAACCCCAATCTGAGTATCGTGATTGTTCAGGTAGGCATCATGCTTCAGGGCAATGGCAATTTGGTGTTGGCTGGGGTATTACGGGTGAACGGCATGGAGCCGGATCAAGGAGGAAGGTGATGTTTATCAAAGAGTGCTGTGAAGAGGTAATGCAAAAGATTGACGACGGGTCCAATGCCAACGGCTTTCATAAAACGGGAGAGCGAAGCATGATCGGCAAGGATATTTCGTTCTACACCTGCGAGACATGTTCCTGCCAATGGCGCAGAACCCAGGAGACATTTTCTCCTTTTGAGTCCGTCTGGACGGAAGATCGCTAGCTTAGGCTTTCTGGGCCACTGCAATTTATGACGCTGGATCAGACTGCTTCATGCCCAGCAATGAAGCGTTACCAGGCTGCTTTATCGCCTTGGGCCACATACCATTTCAGCTTAGTGCTTTCTTCCGAGTCGGTCACTGAGCCGCCGTATTGGGCTCCAAGGAAAGTGATCAGCCCTTTGTTGCCGCACCATGGGTATCCACCAGTGAAATCGGTAAAGGTGACACCGTGGCGCTCTGCTGCTACCCGAACCTTGAATTCTTCGAATCTTGCATTGCGTGCCGCGACCTCGGCTTCGTGCAAGGACTTGCAATCTGCAGAGCAGTAGACCACGCGACCATCGAACACCAGATCCATTGCAATATCGGTTTCGGTCTCTTCATCCCAGTAGCTGGCATCACTATCGCACTTGGCGCCGCAATGGTTGCAGCCGAACCACCAGCCTGCGTCGATGTAGGCTTTTGCCGGGATAAAGCGCTGGCCCGCATATTGGTCGGCCCAATGCGCTCGCCGGCATGACACTGCGCTGAAGTCCGTGCCAATCTCATCCGCACTCTGGCGCCTGGCCGCCGCGTTCGAGGTGGCAAATTGAATGTTGGATTCTTCAGGGTCGTTGGTCTCTACGGAGTAGGCCAGCACGTTGCGTGACGCTTGATTGACTTATGGCTTTTTCTCATGGTGTTCCTCAATGCACATGCTTCCATCCGTGATCGGATGCAACGGGGGTGGTGGATTTATTAATGCTGGCTATGAGACATTAGCGTCTCGTAATTATTAGACGTCTAGGGACAGGTCATGAAGGTTTTCATCAGTTGGTCAGGCACTCGCAGTCAAGCAGTCGCCGAATTAATGAATGAATGGATTAAGTGTGTTCTTCAGGCGTCAAATCCCTGGATATCTACCCGAGGGATTGATAAGGGCTCTATCTGGTTTTCAGAAATATCTGACCAATTGAAGGATACGGCTGCTGGTATCGTCTGCCTCACCCAGGAGAATAAAGATAAGCCTTGGATACTTTTTGAAACTGGTGCCTTGGCAAAGGGGCTTAATACCAATCGGGTTTGCACTTTTTTGATCGATCTAGAGCCCAAAGATATTGAAGATCCACTCGCTCAGTTTAACCACACGACTGCTGATTCAGACAGCATGTGGGGTTTAATTAGCTCTCTAAATAGCTGTTTAGACGTACAGCGGCTTAGTGATAAAGTCTTAAGGCAGGTGTTTGATACCTATTGGCCGCAATTTGATGCAAAATTTAAAGATATATTGGAAACTTTTCCTGCTAAAGCAAATATCCCTCCTAGAACTGATAAGAGTATTCTTTCAGAGATTCTAAATAATACTAGAGTGCTTTCTAATCGTATCCGGGAATTAGAAGTTCGAGGTGAGGACGCTGGTGCTAAAAGAGATATGTCGAGGACGCCAATATTCGTATTTAGTGAGCTGGTGTCTAAGGTTTTGAAGTGGCGAGCCGAGGGCGTAAGTGAAGAGGGTTGTGCTGAGCGATTAGCTAGCATGGGTGTTCATCGCGCGGGTATAGAGCATGTAATATCAAACACTATGAAGGGTGATTGATGAGGTGCTCTGTCGAGGTGTCTTTACGCTGTTCCAAATTAGTATTGTTTATCTCGGTAAGGCGCCATATTCGTGACCGGACGCAGCGAGTAGGGTGGGTTGTCAGTCGTTCTCGCCGTCGTCTTCGGCGTTCATTTGGAGCGATTCGGCGAAGCCTGCTTGCCGTAATTTACGCGCCACGTTTTCAGATACAGTCATAACGTGGCGCGGAATTACGAGCAGGTAAGCGGACTTCTCGGCTCCCAGCGAGTGGGCGTGCGCGATCAGTCGCCAGATAGTGGCTCGATCCTTTGTCTCGCCCAGGTCGGCGGTGAGCGCCGCCAGTCGTTCGCGCATCCTTTCGCGGAAGTAGTGGCGGATGATGTCGGACGGCCCTTTGACTTTCGGCGGCGCCGGCGGCAGATCCTCGGCCTGACCATTCAGCACTAGCAGCTGCACCGCCTCGCTGACTTCCTCTATCTCATGCCGGCGCATCAACTCGCCGAGCATCTGCCGGGTACCGTACGGGACTGTGTGCCGCAATTCGTGCTCGCCCAGTTCCTGCCGTTTCTCGGCAAGTTTGGCTGTACGTTCCTTCTGTTCGGCAGCCATGGCCTACCTCTTCTATTCCGCTGGCCGGCAGGGCGAGCCAGGTTTGACGTTTGCGTTGCTGTGGTCTAGATACGCGACGCATCAGCCAGCCTTTGGGAAGTCGAGCGAGTGATCAGCAATCAGGCGCCGACAAAGCGTCTCGCTGATGCCGACGTGCTTGCTGGCCTTGTACCGGGTCATGCCTGATTTCTTGCATTCCAAAAGCTGGGCGCAGATCACCACTTCGTCGTCCGCCGTGATAACTCGGCCGCGCTTCGTTTTCGGGGCAATTCGCGCGTAGCCGTAAGGCCGCATCGGTTCGTGCGAAATCCTCGGGCTGTCTTTGCCTACACCTGGCCGGATGAATTGAGCTGTTCCGCCAGATGCGAAGAAGGCAGCTTTCGCCGCCTCCAGGTTCGCTTGTTCCTGATTGTGTACTTCAAGTGTCGGATGCATTCCGGGCACCTCTTGAGCGATTGTCGATATTGATGTGATTGATCTCGGCGATCTCGCGCAGTGCGGCACGGGTGATACCTAAGGCAGAACAGATCTCTGCCTGGTGGGTGCGTGATTCGGCTAGCGCTTTGACCTGAGTGACCAACGAGGCCCTGGCCCGCCGTCGCGCTTCCATCGTCTTGGCTGTGCAGGTTGAGAACTCGACACCATGCTCTGCGGCGATCCGGTTAAGTGCGCGAGTGGACCTGCCGAGGGCCTTAGACGCGGCAAGAATGCCCGCGTCGACGTAACGGGGCAGGGCGGCGGCTACCTCTGGATCAGCAGCCTTGTGGGCGTCCCATCTCATGCTGCCGCCTTGCTGAGTGTCACTCCGGCCATGCTGAAGGCTGAACCCTGGACTGCGACCATTGCGTCGAGCGCTTCCCAGTTCACCAAAAGCAGCGTGATCGGTGCCTGACCATATGCCACCGCTTTGATCAGTGCCTCGAAGTCCGTCACGTTGGCCTGCAGCGCTACCTGCTCGACCGCGTGGCTCGTTACTGGCTTAGCAGCTTGGGCTACGGGGACCGCTGCCTGGACCGGAGCAGTGCGGACAGGCTCTGGTGTTGCCACCTTCTCCATGACCGGCTCTGGCTTGATGGTCGCCAGGTGCTGGGCTTCCTGCTCTTCAGCAATGCGCTTCGCGTCGGCCTTTTCCTTCTCCGCCTTCTGGTGTTCGGAGATTCGGAATTTGATCAGCGTCACCAGGTCATCGTTGGCTTTGGTGACCAGCTGCTGCACGTCGCTGAACAGGAAAGCGTGATCAACGGCGAGCTCCGCCAGGCTGGTCAGGTTCAAGCGAATACTGTCCGCTGCCTGACTTGCATCGATCTTCGCCCGGGCCAGCTCGGTATCTACTGCGTCCTGGAGGCTGGCGATGGTGCGCTTGTTCTTCATGGCGCCGGCGAAATCAGAAACGACATGAGGCAGTGTGACTTTGCCCAGCGTCTTGTTGATTGCGGCGATGTGATCCGCCAGCGCCAGTTCGGCTTTTTGCTTGATGTTGGTCTTCACCAGAAGCTCTTGAGCCTTCACCAACTTGTCGACCTTCAGGCGGGTCTCGCGGGCATGCGCACCGATGCGATCCAGCGACGAAAACAGCTCGTCGATACTTTGGGTCTGCGACAGGGCTTGCTTCTTGGCGACAGCGACAGCTTCCTCGACATCGCCACACCATTTGACCGCCTTCTTTGCGTCGGCGAAGTCCTGGTCCGTAGAGAGCGTAGTTTTCACCGAGTCGATGACAGCCAGCGCCGAGTCTTCGAACACCTTCAGGTTGCTGGCGGTAACCATGCCGGTCAGCTCGATGTGCAGGGCTGGCAGCTCGTCAGGTGCCTTGCCGACGACGATTGAAGGCGCGTCGGCCATCTCGAAGTTGGCCAGGTCTGCCTCGAACTGTTTCCAGCCTTCGATCAACTGGGCCGCGCGCCCGGCGACGGGCCGGTACTCCATGTGCACGAAGTTTTCCGACGTGCCATCCGAGCAAACAAAGATCACTCGCTCGGCGCCGCTCACCAGCAGTTGCTGCTCAAGCTGCCAGTAGTAGTGCGGGGCCAGGTCGCCGGCCCTCACCTGAGCCACGACCGACTCATTCCAAAGCTTGTGCTCGAACAGCGTCTCGCCGAGCATTGTGGCGCCGTCCATGGAGGCGAGCAGATTGCCCTCGGTAGCGACGATCGGATAAAGCTCTTCGCCGATCAATGCCTCGGTCAGTGGGCGCGCCAGGGCTTCGGTTGCGTGTCCCTTGTCGAAGACAAGCTGCTGAGAAGGTGTGACGTCCGGCGTGATGCCCGTCTTCTTGGCGATCAGCAGGTCGGTGCGGGATTGATACTTAGAGGCGCCCATCATTGCCGGAGCTTCGGAGGCGGTGCGGAACTTGGCGCGGAGGGCAAGCCACTCGGCAGAGCCTTGAGCTACGTTGTGAATTTTCATGCTGCGTCTCCATCGAGGGCTTTGAGGTTGGTGATGGTTTCGATCTGGTCATCGCGCAACGAGTACTTGCTGATGACGTTGGAAATAATGTGTTCTGGACTAGTGCGACCGGCGTCGATCAGTGGCTGCCACTTCTCGATGTTTTCAGCCAGCAGCTCGTCGGGATAGGCAGGCTTGGCGTCCGGTTCCGGTGGGGGCTGCCGCGCCGGCGAAACGTCTTTGGCGGCGTCCTCGAATGTCTTTCCTTCCATCTCGTCAGCCGTTGGCGCAGATCCGACTTCGGGGAATGCTTTGCGCAGAGCCTGGGCCTCGGCGCATTTGGCGAGCTGGGCAAATGCTCGACGCTTCCACATGGCGTTGGGCGCCGCGGTGTCCTTGCTTGATGTTGCGTAGTTTTCAAGCCAGCGCTCATTGGCCGTGTATTCGGCAACCAAGCCGTTGCTCATCTGCCGCTTGACGGTCACGCGGCACCATTCGGGATAAGTGACCTCTACACCGCTCAGCTTCGCAGTTACTGGCGGGCCGTATTCCGGCTCGCTGATTCCGGCGTACTGGCCGGTGCGTGCCGCCTGGATGCGGTAAAGGCCGATGCCGGGCATCACCGTGTCCTGCATCTTTTTCGTCTTGGAGTTCCAGATCGGAACGATGTGCACCGGCTTCAACATCGGGTCCAGGAGTGCGGCCTGGCAGTAGGCCAGGACCATCACAACCGAGTTCTTTTCAGCGCCGGGGTAGAGGCTGCTGCTCAGCACTTCAACGAGCGCGGCCTCCGACATTGGAGGTGTGTTGTCGTCCTGCTTCATTACTGCGGACATGGGGAATCCTTGCCGCGATGCTCGCAGCGATAAAAGGGGAAGGGGAAATAAGAGTTGATAAACGTTCTTATTCGTATTTAAGATACGTAATAACATTTCAACTCAACGCAAGGAGCCTCACCTATGAAAGTGCTGTCCTCACTCAAAGAAGCGAAAAACCGTCACCGCGACTGCCAGATCGTTATGCGCCGTGGCCGGATCTACGTGATCTGTAAATCCAATCCGAAATTCAAAGCGCGGCAGGGCAGTGCGAAGAACAAGAACAAAGGCAAAGGCTGATCAGTTCGATTGCTGATCCTGCTGCTGAACCCTGTATCGCAGGACCTGGAGCACTCGACCGCCATAGCCAGGTTCTGCGTATTGCTCAACCGGTGCGCCGAAGAAGCCGCGCCGTTCGGCAAGGCTGTAGGCCTCGCGCAGGTTGTGAGCGCTGATGTCTTCGAGCTGCTCGTCGATAAGCGATTTAACCGGTGCAGTACTCATTGAACCTCCTTACGCCGCCGGCTGACATCCAGGAGGCGTGCGCTATACCAATGAAATTCTTCTGCGTTGATGGCGCCTGAGGTGTAGTGGCGCACGATCAAAGCCTCAGCCAAGATCTCGTCGATGGCGGGCTTATCCGGGGTTTCAAGCGCAAACAGCGCTTTATCGATCTCAACGTAGGGGCTCACAGTTCGTTGTCCTCGGCCTGGGCGATAAGAGCGTCATCAACCAAAGGCTGAAGTAGGCGTTCGGCAATCTCGCCGAGCTTCCCAAGTTGGTGGTCACTCCGGCCAAGCAGCTCCAGTGCTTCCGATTTCACCCTCGAACCCGCCATCCCTGCGATCAGTAAGTAGCCCAGGGCTGGAGCGTCGACGCCGCAGTCGGCAAGTAGGTTGTTGGCGTACTCATCGACAGCCAGTGCAAACTGGTAGGCCGTAACGCCTTGCTGCGGGTGCAGGTGGCGCTTGAACACCACGCTGCCACCTCTGGCCAGCTCTTCGGCTGCGTTGTACAGCCATTCGCTGCGAGCCAATTGCTGAGAGGTTTCGCTCACCGGAGGCTGCATTTGTTCGTCGTGCTGAAACTGAGGTTTGCGTAGTGCTGACATGGTCGCCTCCAAAGTGGCGGGTTTTTCACCTGTATTCGTCAACACTCATGCCTCCCGTTGGTTGCCGATGGGCGCGGGGGAGGAGTGCTGACGGGTAGAGGCGGGGAAGTGGTGTGCCTGTTTTTGCAGGGGCAGGCACCCTGTTTCCTCGCTTTCCACAGTCGAGGGAAAACCATATGCTTCAGCTTCCACAGTCGAGATAAGGAATATCGTTATGGCGCAGTACTTGGTGCGTGTTGAGCTGTTCGGGGCGAGCGCAAATGGGTATGAAGATCTTCACGAAAGAATGGAAGCTTTAGGCCTGAAGAGGACGGTGACATTCACCGGTGGAGTTATCCACGAAATGCCAACTGGCACGTACTTTGGCCCCAGCGGTCTTGATGTCACGTCGCTCAGGGATCGAGTAAGAGCAACTGCGGCCCCTGTCTCGCCCCACAAGGATCCAGCTATATTTGCCTGCCAGATCAAAGACCAAGAGTGGTCTGCGTTTTTGTATCCTGCTTAGCGCCTAGAGCCGCCCGAGCAGCCTGCTGCATTCCTGCCCTTGGGCATCCGGTCCACCCATTGCTTTAGGTTGCCCATCGCGATTGCGAAGGCCTCATCAAAACTGATGCCTTCGTCGGTCGCGATTTCTTGCACAATTTCCTGCACCTGCTCTATCTGAGCTTCGTTCATGGATGCTCTCCGCTTTTATGGTTGGTTTCCCAATGCCCACCACTCTGGATGGGCATCAGCGAAAAGGTCCGTCATGCAGAAACTGACCGCGCCATTTGCATTAGACGCTTGCGCTTATCTGTAGCCATCGCCGCATCACCATGCCAGCCGATACGCTTACACCAGATCACCCAGTGCTTTTCCCGCTTCGCCTGAACGATGTATTCGTCGCGCAGGCATGCTTGTTCGTTCGTCATCGTCTTGCCCTCCGTTGATTTCCAATGCCGCCTCATAGAAGCGGCATCAGTAAATCTGTGGGTGTTTCCAGCAAACCAGCCTGCCGACAAGTCGAGAAGGGGAGCGTTGCTGCGTTGCGTTACCTCACCCAGGCTTATTGCCGAGCTGTTGCTGGGGCGTAGGGTGAGTGATGCTTATCGATGTTAAAGAGCGGTCAGGCCCTGAGGCCCTGGCGAGTCCCTGCTGGGTGACTCGATGGATTCAATCTACAACCCAAAATTGTAATCTGCAACTATAAATTGTAATTCTAGGCAATGAAAATTGTAGCCCCTTAGGAATCAGGGGCTTATAGGTGCTCTTGGATGGAGGGGTGAGCGTTACGGGGAGGCCTGACTAGGCAGCACGCTCATAATCAATGATGGCAGCGGCGGCCTCTTCGGCGCCGTAAAAAATGTGTGGCTCAATGCCGTCTTCAAGACTCTGGCGCTGGAGGTCCTCAAGACTTTGCTCGTATTCAGCTATGAGCGAGGGATCAAACCTGTCTAGCTCCTTTGGCGTCCAGATGAATAGCGTGCATTTATTCTGCGGGGCGTCGGCGACCTTATGCTTAACGAAATGCAGATCCCACAGTCGACTCTTGGCGCCGTCTACGTGGCGACTTATTTGCTTCGATGGTTTTATCTTGGCCAGGCTGGCTGCCATGCGATTGCCAGCAAAGAACAGGCTGCCACGCGATCCCTGAATTGCTTGGGTATGCAAAGGCAAGTTAAAGCGATCCCTCAGGCGGGGGAGAATGCCCAACACTCGATCCTGTATGTCAGATCGTAGCTGTCCAAGATTTGCCTCGTAGGCTACCGGATCGTCAGACTCTTCGTCCTCTTCCATTAGAGCCGAGGCATGAACGGTGGAAAGGCTTGAGGTAAGGCTGGATGCTTGCTGGAGGATATGGGTCATGTTGTTGCCCAACCCCCTGCGGGTCTTTCCGATGACTACTCCGTGAATGCCGCATGAGAACTGCCCTTCGAAGCCGCCTTCGGCAAACTCCAGGGCGCGGGACAACGCAAGCCCCATCATTCGTTGCATTCCGACCGCCGAGGTGCCATATAGGCATTTCAAGGCCTTCTCACTAATAGTGAGGCAGCCGTTGACCTCGTCGCCAGAAGCTGCGACCACTGCAATAGTTAGACGCTCGCCGGACTGAACGATGGGCTCCAGGTAAACAGGGGCCCAATCCGCCTCATATTCAGGAAAGCTGGGAAATTCAGAGAGATCTGGGAGCATCCTTTAGACCGCCATGGTTTTCTGTTTGAAGCCGAGAGCCCCATCCATTAGAGCGCTCATATGTTTTACGCGTGACTCGAGGAAGTCCACCACTTTGTCGACATGGGCCTGGTCGACTTGGCAGTAATGCGGCTGACTCGCCGCAGCATGGTTCCTGAAGTTAGCAGTATATGCTGGCGCAGATCGATCTTTCAGCTTTTTGGACGCCTGGTGTCTTTCAAACTCAGACACCTCTCCGATGACCATTCCCAGAAGATGGTTCCGGATATTTTCGCTCGCTTGGAGGCTTGGTGCTGACAGCGCCTCCTCGTGGTCGATAAGCCAAATTGCTCCATCGCCACCGATAAGGAGGTTGCGCAAATTCCTGTCGGTGTTAGCGAGGAGTTCGTCGAAGACAATGGCGGCATGCAGGTGTGACCACTTATTGAGTAAATGTGAGACCTTGTCGAAATTGATCACACGGCTCATAGGCACCGCATTGGTGTCCACGCTAGCCAATACGATGCACTTACCCTGTCCTCGCCCAACGTCTTTTCCGCGGGCAACCGCAAGAGCAGTTAAGGGAATAGGTAGGCCAAAATATCTCCCGATGCTCGCGCTCATGGTTTCGGCGAACAATCGCTCGGCAGGCAATACCTTTATGTATGCATGGAGGTCTCTACGGTAGCCTTTCAGCCCGCTGATGGTGCCGTAGAAGAGAGGGTGCTGACCCTTCACGTCTGGGTCAACAACAGCCGCGCCCTGGAGATAAAGTGCGAGTGGAATGTCAATCGGTTCCGGTTTTGCGTTTTGCATGTGTAGGGCCGCTTTCCTTGGCTACTGACTTCTTAAGGCCATGACCGATCATCTTCACCATATCTCCCGAATCACCGCCAGCGTCCGCATTTTTAAACGCGGATTCTGCGAGTGCATCCAATTCATCAGGAAGATTTGGCACGTCTTCCCCGGAGGAAGCGTTTCTTTCAATCATGACTTTTGCCATGGCTGTAAGAAGTGACACATCACTCTCTCCGAGCTCCCCTCTCTGAAGCGCGCGGGATACTACATCGCGGAGGATTTTATCCACTCCGCCGGACGAGCTGATCCTCAGGTTTTTGGCCGCAGCGCCTTTGATTGCGGAGCCCGTCAGAGGAGTGAAGTGTGGAGTGCTAAATGAGCTCGATTCGCCCATCAAGTGGGAGATTGAAACCTTCAGCGCGGCTGCAATTCCTTCAAGTTTCTTCGGGCGGGGAACATTTTTGTCTGCCTCCCAAGCCTGGACGGACTGAGGCTTAACTCCCAATAGACGAGCGAGTTCCGACTGGTTCAGCCCGACAGCCTCTCGCGCAGCAGCGATTCTTTTTCCGATTGTGCTCATAGAGACACTTTACAACTAGTCGTTGTAGCTAGCATTGCAATTCTCAGTTGTAGTTTTCTGGCAAAGGTTGTAACTTTGCGTTGTAAGTCAAATTTTAGAGGTGCCTATGAACCAGAACGCAGCCGTGCGTGCAGCTGAAGCAGCAGGAAGCCAGTCCGCCCTTGCTCGCGTTCTTGGCTGTACGCCTCAAAACGTTCAGAAGTGGTGCGCAACAGGTCGCATCCCAGCTGAGCGGGTTATTCCAGTAGAGCAAGCCACCGGCATTCCACGCCATGAGCTTCGTCCAGATATTTACCCGATCGCCGCTTAACGCATTTCTTCCGCCCTTAAAAGGTCCCGAATTTTGCTCATACCAGATATGAGCGCCCCCAGGCCATTCCAGCGACGAAGCAATCTTGACCGCAACCGACCCAAGGAAAAACTAGGACATGAAAACGCCCGTACTAGAGACCCGCCGCCAAGTAATGGCTGCCGTGTCCAACGCTTTCCCTGGCGGGATGGATTGCGCAGCTGCTCGCCTTGGCATCAAGGACAAGCGCCTGGAGAACCAGATCTATGAAACCGCCGGGTGCAAGCCGCTCAGCGATGTCGAGATCCACGTACTGGAATGCGAGACCAAGACCGAACATCTGCCGGACTACATTTGCGCGATGTACGGCGGTGTGTTCGTGAAGATCCCTGAAGCGGGGGAGTTGGACAACGTCGATCTGTATCAGCGCTCGCTGGCTGCGTCCGCACAGCGTGGAGCTCTTGACCAGATGGTGGCTTCGGCCCTGGAAGACGGCGAAATCGACGCAAGCGAAGCCAAAAAGATCCGCGCCCTACACGCCAAGTACATGTCGGCCAGCCTTGAGGCTATCGGGGCGGTAATTGAGTTGCACAAAGCCCGCGCATAAATCGCAGGCACAAAAAAGCCAGGTTCACGGCCTGGCTCATTGCTACATCAGCGAGGTAATCATGAATACACAAACGAATCTCGTCAATACCCCTATCAATCACGCGCCACGTTTTTCGCAATCAGATAACGTGGCGCGGATTAAGCCTGTGACTCCTTTCGACTTCCACGGCTTCCCTGTCCGCGTAATTGACGACGGCCACGGCGAGCCCTGGTTCATCGCCAAGGACATCGCTGAAGCCCTCGGCTACTCGAATACGTCAAAGGCGATCAATGTTCACTGCAAAGCGGTAAGTACCTGCCATACCGAAATGGGAGGTCAGGTCCGTGCAGTCCAAATCATCCCTGAACGCGATCTGTACCGCCTAGTGATGAAGTCCAAGCTTCCGGCTGCTGAGCAGTTTGAAGAGTGGGTGGTGGGCCAGGTCCTGCCGACCATTCGAAAGACCGGTTCTTACACCGCCCAGGTGACGAACAACTCCAAGGTCATTGGCGAGCTGGCAATCCTTGAGTGCTTCGATCGCCTACTGAAGCCTGCACCCTCCAGCAAAATGATGATGCTTGCGCAGATCGCCGCCAACAACGGCCTGGATGCCAAGTTCCTCCCAGGCTATGCCGTTGACGCCGCCCCTGATGCCACTGGCGGCTCTTCGATGCCTACCAAGGCAATCACCGCCCTGATCAAAGATCACGCCATCGCCAGCACCGCTCGCGCCTTCAACCTTGCACTTGAGGCCCACGGCTTCCTCAAGGTCCTGCAGCGCAAAAACTCCAAGCAGGAAGTGGTGGACTTCTGGTCCGTGACCGAGAAGGGCATGGCCTACGGCAAGAACCTCACCAGCCCTCAATGCCCCCGCGAGACGCAGCCTCACTGGTACTTGGATCGCTTCCTTGAATTGGCCGGCCTTGTCGGCAAAGGATCCAAGTAATGGCCGGAGATTGGATCAAAATGCGCATCGACCTTCAGACGCATCCGAAAGTTTTCCGCATGGTGTCCGCATTGAAAGCGGACAGGTTGCGGATCATTGGCGGACTGCACATCGCTTGGAGCATCTTCGACACCCATTGTGATGATGGTGTGCTGGTGGGCTACACCGTCGACGCGATGGATGCGGTGGTGGGCTGGCCAGGCTTTACCCAGGCCATGATTGACGTGGAATGGGCGGGTATCCAAGACGACGGAAGCCTCGTAATGCCTCGCTTTGAAGAGCATAACGGGGCCAGCGCTAAGCGCCGCGCCAACGATAACGAGCGAAAGCGCAACGACAGAAAGGCAAAGAATGTCCGCAACGTGTCCGCTAGTGATGCGGACAAATTGCGGACCAGAGAAGAGAAGAGAAGAGAAGATAAAGAACAAAAGCCTTATGGCGATGATGAGGTCGATCACGCTGAGTTGTTCGCGCAGTTCTGGGCCCTGTATCCACGCAAGGTGGGCAAGGAGGCTGCACGCAAGGCGTGGGACAAGATCAAGCCGACCAACCAGCTTTTCGATTCATTGGTTCAGGCCCTGGGCGCGCAGTGCCTCACGACAGACTGGCTCAAGGATGACGGCCGGTTCATCCCACACCCATCGACGTGGATCAACGGCAAGCGCTGGGAAGACGAAGTGCCAGATCCGGCGCCGGCCGGTAGCAATGTCCACCAGTTCCCGCCGAGGCCTCAGTTTGGCGAGCCGGACTTCAACAGCAACGCGTGGGCTGACGCCCTCGTGGTCCGCCCATGAAGCCGGTCAACCTGATCATGGCGACGATGGGCAACCTACCCGCTGAAAGCCATGTCCAGCCGCTCGACATCACGCCGCAAACTGTCGAAGTGGTGAACGATCTGTTTCGACGGCTGCGTGGGATTTTTCCTGCATGGCGCCAGGCATGGCCGTCCACTGAAGCGCTCGACGCAGCCAAGGCCGAATGGATCAAGGAGTTCGCTGATGAGGGCATTCGCACCCTCGAGCAGATCGAGTTCGGCATCCAGAAGTGCCGCAAGCTCAAGAAACCGTTCGCACCGAGCGTGGGCGAGTTCATCGCCATGTGCGTGCCGGGCCCTGAAGACTTCGGCATGCCTTCGGTCGCTGGGGCATGGATGGAAGCTCTGATGGAGACCTACAGCCACGAAGGCGTGAAGGTCGCGGCCATCGCCACAGGCTTGTTCGACCTGCGCACCGCCAAGCAGGAAGACAAGGGGCTTCGCGCCCGCTTCGACCGCAACTACGAAATCATCCTTCGCCGCGCTCAGGCAGGGCAACAACTCGACGGCCGAATCGCCACCGGCATAGGTCATGACAGCCAAAAAACCGAACTGGAGCAGGCCGAGGAGTTCGCCAGCCGGCGCCAGGCACGCCTGCTCGACATACAGGGCATCCCTGCCACGGGTGCCGGAGCGCGCGCGCAGTTGATGGCCAGGTTCGGCAAGAAGACAACGGAGCAACGGACATGAGCATCGACAAACAGAAACTGCAAAAGCTGCTGTGGGCCGAGGCTGCATCTTTCCGTGCCGACTGCGCCGACTGGAAGCGCAACACAGAGGCGCTCCAAGACTTCCTGGGGGAGAAGACCGTTGAGGAAGTGGCGCTGGAGCTGCTGGAAGAGAACGAGTTGGCCCGCATGCGTATCAAGGAATTGGATCTGCTGTTTGGTCGATACATCCTCGCCATGCGCTCAGCCCTCATCGAGGAAGAACATGGCAAAGGCCCGGCCGCCGCAATGGAGTGGATTTACAACTCGCTGGCTGGTCCGGGTGAGCTGCCCCCAGAAGGCGAGACGGACAGCCAGGCCTACTTCGATCGGGAGATTGTCGCGGTGGATGATGGAATGCAGGGGATTATGGCGTTCCACGAATCCCGCCGCACCGCTGTGGGCAAGGGAGGGCAGCCATGAGCCCGATCATCACTCACCAAATGCAACCGTGCCCGTACAGCTGCGTGTCGACCTGCCTGGCAATGATCGTTGGGCGTCCGGCGAAGGAAGTCATCGAAGAGATGCACCAGCCTTATCACGATGGCGATCTGACGTTGCGGCAGATGCTGGAGCGCCTGGGCGTTGAATACACGGCTTTCTTCAGCTTGGACTGCCCGCCGCTGGCCGATGAGGGTGTGTACCTGTGCACGTCACCGTCGCTCAACATCGAGGGTGGCAATCACCAGATCCTGATCGAGGTCACCGACGAGAACTACGTCGTCCTTGACCCGGTTCAAGGGCGCGAGGATTGCAAGTACTACGTGGCGCGCGGGAGGGGGGAGGGGATTCCGTTGGCGATTGACCTCGGCGGCTTCATCGTCGACGCATTCATCTCGCGCGCCCATCTTTTGGAGCAGCGTTCCTGCCCAGAGCTTGCGGAGATTGCAGCATGACCAGGCCTGCCAAACCTCGCCCAATGCCCGTGTACCTGGTGCTGCGCCGCCTGGTAGATCCCGCCACCGGCAAGGAGGTGGCAGCGTTCGTGCCGTCCTCCGACGCAGACCGGTCGATCCTCCGCGAGCGTGACTTCCGGATCAACACGAAAATCCGCGCCGACCTCAAGCAGCCGCGCAACCCAAGGTTCAATGGATTGGTCCACGGCCTGGGCCGGGTGCTGAGCCAGAACATCGATCGGTTCTCCGGAAAGCAGTCCCACGATGCGATCAAGGCCCTGCAGCTGGAGTCGGGCGTTTACTGCGATGAGGAGTTGTTCGACATCCCTGGCCTGGGCCAGCTCACCCGCAAGACACCCCGCAGCCTTTCCTACGACTCGATGGGGGAGGAGACATTCCAAGACTTTTGGCGCCAGTGCTGCGCGTACCTGGTGCTGCATGACTGGCCGACGCTCACGGAAGAGCGTCTGACCGAAATGGCAGAGTTCGAAGCATTCAAGGAGGCCGCATGAGGCGCACCCCAATACAACGCAAAACCCCGCTCACGTCCGGTAGGCCACGCCGCAAACGCTGCCCTGAGTGCCGAGTGATGTTCACGCCTGCCCGCGGCTCGCAGGCGGTGTGCGGCGAGATCGAGTGCGCCATCTCCTACGGCAAGTCAGAGAAGGGCCAGGCGAGCGCCAAGAAGGCCCTGGCGGATGTTGGTCGCCGCGACATCAAGGTCCGCAAGGAGAAGCTGAAGAGTAGGGCGGACCACCTGCGCGAAGCTCAGGCCGCGGTGAACCAGTATGTGCGCCTACGTGACGCGCACCTGCCTTGCATCAGCTGCGACTCGACGCCGAACGACAACGACCTCATGACCGGCAGCCGCTGGGACGCGGGACATTACCGTTCCGTCGGCGCCTGCCCGGAGCTGCGCTTCGAGCCGCTGAACATCCACCGGCAGTGTGTGAAGTGCAACCGCAACCTTTCCGGCAACGCAGTGGAGTACCGCATTCGCCTGGTGCAGCGCATCGGCGCGGAGAAGGTCGCCTGGCTGGAAGGCCTGCACCCGGCCTGCAAGTACACAGTAGATGAGATCAAGGCCATCAAGGCCAAGTACCGGGCAATGACCAAAGAACTGAAACAAGGGGAAGCCGCATGAAGCTGATCAACGCAAGGCAGGTGTGGACCGAGGCTCAGCACGAATCGAATGCGTCGATCAGTGCCGTGGCCATCGACAAAGCGCAATCGGCACCGACCAAGAAAGGGCAGCGCATGCGCCGCGCCGAGGCCGTATTCGCTGCGCTGGGGGATGACAAGGAAGAGCGCATTCAGGTGGTGCGCCAGAAGATCAGCATCAGCGAGACGCGCCGGACGCCTCTTGGACGGTCCACCGCCCGCGCCGCTCACCTCGCGACCATCGGCAAAGTGTTACGCGCCATCGACACGCTGCCTTTCCAGGTTCAGCAGTTCGGCCACTATCTCTACCATCCAGCGATGAACATGAAGCACCTGTTGAACGCGGTGCTGCTGATTACCGCCAAAGCGGCGCTGCCTGACCTGACTTCGGCCAAGCGCGTTAAGGCGCAGTACCTGGTTACCCTGGCCCTACAATCGTACAAGGGAGAGGTCGCCGGATCGGCGGAGTGGGGGCCGGCCCGTGTTGCCGCTGAGATGCTGACATTCTTTGGCGTCACCATCGATCCGAAGAACTGGACGCGTGACTGGCTCGACCTGTGGGAATCCCTGAAAGAAGTGATCAAGGAAGTGGATATTCAGGCTCAACAACCACTATGGCAGGTGATCCACTCGGAAAAAGAACAAGAGGCGGCATAATAATATTGACATGACGGGGTTTGGCGCGTACTTTTCCCATAGTGCACAAGTAACGCGAAACGCACACGAAACCCTGAACCCGGCCAAGCGCCGGGTTTTTTATTCACAGAATGCCCAGATGAAACTTCAGTTGCGCGAACACGGGCGATACGCCGAGCTCCTCAACCGCCTGCTGTGGGCTTCCTCGCTCGTCTATCGCATCACCTAATTCACCCATCCATTCGGAAAAAGCGCACACGATAATTGCAGAGGTTAGGTGAATTCTTACTTTTCCTGATTGCTTGAAATAGTCGGCGTGACCGGTTCCTAGCTCCTCTAACTTGCGAGCGAACTGAAGACGCCAGTGCGCTTCATGACTTACGCATTCCTGAGCTAGTAATGGGTCGCCGATCCGCGCTTTCGTATCCTTAAATTCCTCTATCAATCGTGCAGCCGTTAGCCAATTGAGGCGACTCTTGGGTGGGATGTTCCATTTTGAGTCGCCTCCCATGAGCGCCATGAAAGATCTTTCGAGGGTCATGATTGCGTGGTCAAAAAGGCGGGTATTCTCACGCTGTGCTTCAGTGCTTTTCTGTTCGATGGAATGGAGCAGATCGTTTTGCTTGATGGCTTTATAAGCGGCCCGGGCGCTTATCGCACTGGTTATGGCGGAAATCGCAGCGGCGATTGCTGCCCCTGAGTTGATTAGAATTCCCCATCCAATTTCGTTCATTTTTCATCCTTAAAAGATTGGTAGTCGCTCAGCGTGCTTGAACTCCGAAGTTAGTGTCAACTTCCTACCGTGCCTCGGCTATAGCCCGCGGGCGCACTGAAAGATCAGTGACTCATTCATGGCCTCGACATTGATCGGGGCCTTTTCGTTTTCGGCCCCGCCACACCCTTCGCTCTAAGCAGGGAGTGCCGCCGGGGCTGACCTATTTCAAACATGCCCCACGGAGTCGAGCGCATGGATCTATTGCATCGCCTGCTCGACAGAATCGAGTGGGTTATCGCGGGCCTCATTGGGGCCATCGTCGCCAGTTGGTGGCACAAGGAAGACCTGACCGACTGGCGCGCCTGGGGCAAGTTTCTTTTCACCGGCATTGTCTGCGCCCTTTACCTGACCGGTATGGTGAGCGCCTACCTGAATGTCACCGAGCCGAGCATCGTGGCCGGGATTGGTTTTCTCCTGGGCACCTTCGGCGGCTCGCTTCTGCTGGCAATCAACCGAGCCATCAAAGCCGCCGACCTTTGGGCGCTCATTCGCCAGCGGTTCGGGGGAGGCAATCCACCATGAATCTTGAACTGATCAACTCCATCGCCTGCGGCCTTATTGCGCTGTGGGCAGCCTGGTGCGTACTGAGCGGTAAGGTGAGGGACGGCATCCTCGGGAAGCTGATTTACTCGGCCATCGCCATTAGCGGCTTCGTCGTTATGGCGCGAAGCCAAAACATCTTCTTCGGCCCGACCAGTGCCGGCTTGACGTTGCATGTGTCCCTGGCCCTCGCCGGAGCCCGGCATGTCTTCATGGTCACGTACTGGCAGCGGGTGAAGGTGTGGCTGTGCCGGACCCTGAACTGCGAGCACTGCCTGCACTGTGACAAGGCTCCCGGCGGTGTCGAGCGCCGGGGTAAGTAATCCGCGCCACGTTTTCGAATGCGCCAAATCGTGGCGCGAGGCTGATTGAGCTACAGAAGCGTCTTAAAACTTTCCTTGAGTTTTGAGTCTGCTTAGAAGCTGGTAGAGCGTGTCAAAGCGTGCCTTCAGGTCGTCTTCGTACTTTTCCACGAAGTTATCAAAGCGGTCTTGCTCACTGGAGGTCACAGACTCTTGCTTAACCAGAAAGCCGTTCTTCTGATCAACGAAAAGGTTGCGTTCTATTTCCACGCTTTGGTTTTCTCGGTCCAATAAAACCTTGGCTAAAAAAAGCGTTGAATCAATGACTCGGTGGAGTGGTAACTCCTCTGATTGGGGAGACCATTGTTTGTCATGGCGCATAATTTTCAGAGAGAGATCTGTGTCACCCCACTGAGACAAACCAACGGAGAGGTATTTTGCATCAGTATTTTTTTTGTGCATGCCATCGAAGTGCCAATAGGGCATCGCGTATACGGGCTTGTGCGCAAGGCTATGTGACAGCGGGGGTTTGACCTTGTATTCAGTCTTGGCGTCGAACTCTTGAATGGGCATGCAGTGCTGGTCCTTTGCGTGTTTTACGTGAGCTTCTGAGACGTGAGAATTGAGCAGCCTACAACCAAGTGACCAGGACGTTAGTGAAGCGCATTCGCGCGAGAGATTCCTTGATCGTGTGCGTCCCTACGATCTGACCACCTTTTTCGCCAAGCTTCAGCTCCATCAGTAGCTCATGAGCATCTATGCGCTCAGGGGATTCTCCGTGCACTGTCTGCGGGGAATTCATGTACTCGTAGGTCAGTTCGTATTTATGCATCGTTCTTCTATACCAGTTGCGGAGTGGGTGTGCCGCAGGTGAGTACGGCACGGGTGGGTCATTTGACTTTAACTGCTTCCTGAATTTGATCGGCATACTGGGATAGGCGATTCATTTCACCTTCAAGATCTGCCCCTTCTGTACTAACGCGAGCAACAATCAAGTCGATTGCCGCTTCAACCGCTACAAGTCGTTTTCCTTCCGCACCCGATTGGGCGTATGCCGTTGCGCGGAAGGTATTGTTGAGCTCTGCCATTTTTCATTCCTTGTAATGAGGAGGGGGATCCACCAATACCGGCAACGAGCCACTATTTCAAGCTCAAGGTGATCCATGGACAGACCATACCCTCCATCCGTCCTGCTTGAGCTGTCTGATCTTTCCGACTTCGCTATCCGCCTCACTCCAGCGCCAGAGGTGTGGGAGTGGGCCCAGATCGAGATCCTTGCCGACACCGGCAGCATTCACAACGAAGACCATGCACACCTACTGGATGCAGACATCCGGATCATGTGGGCATCGTCGAGCTTCGAGAAGCAGGGCAGGACAGTCTTGGGGCAGGCCGAGCAAGTAGCGTTCCGCGCCGGCGGCTGGCAGAAGGCCCGGATGGAGCAACAGATGCGTGATTGGTTCGGCGATGTGCCGGCATTCATCATCACCTTGGCTGCCGACTACTGCGCCCAGTGCAGCGACCTCGAGTTCTGCGCGCTCCTGGAACACGAGCTGTATCACCTGGCTCACGCGACCGACAAGTATGGTCAACCAGCATTCACCCAAGACGGTGCACCGAAGATCAAGCTGCAGGGCCACGACGTTGAAGAGTTCGTCGGTGTCGTCCGCCGCTACGGCGCAAGCCCTGACGTTCAAGCGTTGGTGGATGCAGCAAACAGTCCTGCTGAGGTGGGGAAATTGAACATATCGAGGGCCTGCGGAACCTGTCTGCTGAGATCGGCCTGATTCTTGACAGGCTCTAGACGGATGAGAATTTATGGCAGCCCTGAAAAATGAGGTGAAGAGCTTCATCGTTCAGGCGCTGGCGTGCTTTGACACCCCATCCCAGGTGGTGGAAGCCGTCAAGAACGAATACGGGGTTGTGGTGAGCCGCCAGCAGGTGGAGACGCACGACCCAACCAAGTCCGCGGGCAAGGGGCTGGCGGTGAAGTGGGTGACGCTTTTCCACGACACCAGGAAGCGGTTCCGAGAAGAGACCGCAGAGATCCCGATTGCCAGCCGCGCGTTCCGGCTTCGTGGCCTGGGGCGAATGGCTGAGAAGGCCGAGAACATGCGCAACCTGGCGCTCACCGCTCAGTTGTACGAGCAGGCCGCCAAAGAGGTGGGCGACGTCTACGTGAACCGCCGCCTTGAACCTGAAAAGCCTTTGGGCTCCCACGCTGACCAGCAGCACGCAGTTGCTGAGTACACCCTGGAGCCTGATGAGAATGTCCCCGCTACCCCGTACCTTTGACCCGCCGGTGAAGCTAACGCCGAAGCAGGCGAACATTTACTGCTGGGGTTTCCAGCCTGAGGCCCGTTTCCGCGATGCGGTTTGTGGTCGCCGGTTCGGCAAGACGTTCCTGGGTAAGGCGGAGATGCGTCGTGCTGCCCGCTTGGCTGCGGAGTGGGGCGTAAGCGTCGAGGATGAAATTTGGTACGGCGCACCGACCTTCAAGCAGGCCAAGCGAGTGTTCTGGCGCCGGCTGAAGCAAGCGATCCCCGAGGCATGGCGTGCGCACCGCCCTAATGAGACGGAATGCTCGATCACGCTCAAGTCCGGCCACGTCATGCGCGTGGTGGGGCTCGACAACTACGACAACCTGCGGGGCTCTGGTCTGTTCTTCGTCCTGGTGGATGAATGGGCGGACTGTCCGTGGGAGGCATGGGAAGAGGTCCTGCGCCCGATGCTCTCGACCTGCCAATACTCGATACCGGGCATCGGCATGCGAAAAGGTGGCCACGCATTGCGCATCGGCACGCCTAAGGGCTTCAACCATTGCTACGACACGTTCCTCGATGGTCGGCCAGGCCATGAGCCCGACCACAAGAGTTGGCTCTACACCTCCCTCGACGGCGGCAACGTTCCGGCTGAAGAGCTGGAAGCTGCCCGCCGCAAGATGGACCCTCGGACCTTCCGGCAAGAGTACGAAGCCAGCTTTGAGAACTACCAGGGGGTCGTCTACTACACGTTCAATCGTGAGGCGAACCGAACCAGCGAGACGATCAAGCGCGGTGAGGCGCTGCACATCGGCATGGACTTCAACGTCATGAAGATGGCCGCCGTGGTGCATGTCATCCGTGACGATCTGCCATTGGCCCTCAGCGAGTTCTCCGAGGTGCGCGACACACCGGAGATGATCGAGAAGATCAAGCTCCGCTTCCCCGATCACAGCATTGCTATCTACCCGGACGCCAGCGGCCAGAACACAAGCAGCAAGAGCGCGAGCGAGTCTGATCTGTCACTGCTCAGGAAGGCCGGTTTCACCGTAGTGGTGGATTCGACCAACCCAGCGGTGAAGGACCGGGTCAACGCCATGTGCGCGATGTTCGCCAACACGTACGGCGAGCACCGGTACCGGGTCAACGTCGATCAATGCCCGAAATACACGCAGTGCCTGGAACGGCAGATCTACACAGACAAGGGTGAGCCCGACAAGAAGGCCGGTTATGACCACCTGGTGGACGCCCCCGGCTACTTCATTGCCAAGCGGTACCCGATCAAAACACCCACAGGCGGAACACGCCGAATTGGAGGCTTGGCCTGATGCCAGTGCAATCGACAAACCCCGACTACGACGCGCACATCGCCGAGTGGGAGATGATGGACGACGCGCTCGAGGGCGAGTGCGCCGTAAAGAGCAATGAGCGCAACCTGCCTAAGCCGAGCGGCATGGTCGAAGCCGAAAAGCTGGATAGCGCGGGTAACAAGTACCTCTACGAGAACTACACGAACCGGGCCCAGTACGAGCACTGGGTGCGCGACTCGCTGCGGTCGATGATGGGGTTAGTCTCGCGACTGATCCCGGAGATCGAGCTGCCCACCGGCCTGAAGGGGCTGGTGGACAACGCCACCTCTGACGGCTTCGGCCTGAAGCAGTTGTTCTTTCGTATGGTGCGCCAGGCGATCTCCCACGGCCGGGTGCCGCTGGTTGTGAACATCGACGAAAGCGGCGAGCCGTACTTCTCGACGTACGCCACCCGCAACGCCATCAACTGGGACACTGCGGATCAAGGCGGCCGGCAGGACCTGGTCCTTTCAGTGTTCCGCGAGTTCCGCAAGAAGGGCGGCGACCGATACAGCCATGACTGCGACACGGTGTTCCGTGAGTTCTTCATGCAAGGCAACGTCTGCTACACGTCGGTGCGCAACGAAGGCGGTGAGCTGGTCGAAGACGAGAAGCCCCTGGGCACTACCGGCACAGACAATCGTTTGGTCAAAGGCCTGTCGTACTTGCCGGTGATCTACTGCGGTTCGACCGACAACTCGCCAGAAGTGGACGAGGTGCCGCTGCTGACCATGGCGCGGGCCGCGCTGAAGTCCTACCAGTTGAGCGCTGACTACTTCACCTCACTGCACCAGACCAGCCACCCGCAGCCATGGGTTTCTGGCCTGGATGAGGCGGTGGAGCTGAGCGTTACCGGCCCATCGGCGGCATGGGATCTTGGGCCTTCCGGTTCCTGCGGCTACCTGGAGTTCCAGGGCGCCGGCATCGAAGCCGTGCGCAAGGCCATGGATGACCAGAAGAACGCAGCGCTTGAGGCTGGCGCCAAGGTCATGGACGTCGGCGGTACCGAGTCAGGCGAGGCGCGGAAGACGCGCCAGAACGACCAGCACGCCACGCTGCACAGCATCGTCATCACAGTGGCCGAGGCGGTGGAGCAGGGGCTGCGTTACGCCGCCGAGTGGAAGGGATACGACCCTAAGCAGGTCAAGTTCAAGGTGAACCCTGAGTTCGTGACCCCGGTGGTCGACGCCCAGGTGCTCGCCGAGCTGCTGAAAGGCGTGATGGCCGGCACGATCAGCGCCGACACCTACTGGCAGTACCTCACCACCGGCAAGCTGCCGGAGCGCCCATACGAAGACGAGGCCGAACTGATCAGCGATGAGCGCGAGTCGGCCGGCATCAACCTGGACAAAGACGATGCCATCGACAAACCTGGTGCAGGCCGACAGCCAACTGCTGGAGCAGACGACCCGGCATTCGGTAATGCTGGAGCGGCTTAAGGCTGGCGAAGTCAAGAAGTTCGAAAAGTACCTGCGCCAGATCGATACGCTGGTGCGGGAGCAGTTGACTCGCAAGGAGCTGACCACCTACAGCCGTGACCGCCTTGAGCAGTTCCTGGCCCGGGTGGACGGCAAACTGCTGGACATCTACAAGGCCTATGGCGAAGTGGTCCAGGCCGATCTGGTCGATATCGCGCTGTATGAGTCGGCCTTCGAGGCCAACAGCCTTAGCAATGCGCTGTCCATCGATGCAGTGGTGCCCAGTAACACGGTGATCCGGGCGGCGGTGTTCTCGTACCCGCTGCAGGTGAAAGGCATCGACGGCGGGAAGCTGCTGAAGAGCTTTGTCAGCGGCTGGACGCGGACCGAGACGATGCGCGTCACTAACACTATCCGGCTCGGCTTTGGCCAAGGCCAGACCAATGCACAGATCATCCAGGCGATTCGCGGCACCGCTGCACAGAACTTCACGGATGGCGTCTTGGCGGTGAGCAACCGCAACGCTGCGGCCGTGGTGCAGACGGCAATTCAGCATGTGGCCACGACGGCGCGGATGGAGACGCTGAAGGCCAACAGTGACGTGGTGCTGGGCTATCGCTGGGTGTCGACGCTCGATCGCAAGACCTCGCAGCAATGCAAGGGCCTGGATGGGATGCGTTTCGACCTGGGCAAAGGTCCGCTGCCACCGGCGCACATCAACTGCCGGTCAACCACGGTGCCGACCACCAGGCTTTCGGAGATGTTCGCTAAGGACGCCACACGCGCCTCGGTGGGCGATAACGGTGGGGCCCAGGTCGACGCAGGCCTGAATTATTACGAGTGGCTGGCAACGCAGCCGGCGAGTTTTCAGGATCATGCCCTTGGTCCGGTCCGGGGCAAGTTGTTCCGCGATGGCGGGCTGACGCCGGAGAAGTTCGCCAAGCTACAGCTCGACAAGTCGTTCAAACCGCTGACCCTGGCGCAGCTGAAGGAGGCCGAACCTGACATGTTCATCCGAGCAGGCGTTACACTCGGCGCTCCACCAGGTTGAGATAATCGATGCAGATCATCGTTGAGGACGGAAAGGGCAGGCCAGACGCGAATAGCTTCGTGCCGCTGGAGAAGCTGACCTTCTACCGCGACTACTACGGATTTCGAATACCTGAAGCTGAGGCTGAACAGGTCGAACTGCTGTTGCGCGCTGCGGCCGACATCAATGGTCGCCGGTGGAAAGGGCACAAGGCCAGTCTTGAACAGGCAATGGTCTGGCCCCGGCGTGACTGCAAAATCGAATACCAAACGCTTTCCGAGACATTCGTGCCCTTTGAGCTTGAATGGGGCCAGGTACGGCTGGCCGTCGAGTTATACGCTGTCGAACAGGGCTTCCAGATTGAGGAGCCGACGCATTGCACTGAACCCAATGGCCGGCGCACGCGGCTCAACCGCGATACGCCAGGCTTTCGCATGCGGCCGCCGCCATACGCGCCGAGCAGGACGCAGTTCGCCGATTACCTGGTCATGCGCGGGCTCTCGATAGTCCGATAAAACACAGAATTCACACCAAACCGCCCAATGGGCGGTTTTTTATTGCCTGCAAAGCGGGCCGACCAAACCCAAGGGGTGCACCAAGTGGCAGACGAAAACCAGATTGATCTCGAAGACCCGGCAGTTCAGGCCGCCATTGCTGCAGCCGTTGAGGCTGCAACCCTGGGCCTCAAGAACAAAAACACCGAGCTGCTTGGCTCCCTCCGGACCACCAAAACCGAGCTGGACGGCTTCAAGTCCCAGTTCGAAGGGCTGGACATCGCCGCCGTGAAAGGGCTGCTGACCAAGGTTGGACAGGATGAAGAGACCAAGCTGATTGCCGAGGGCAAGCTGGACGAGGTCATCACCCGCCGTACCGAGCGCCTGCGCACCGATTACGAAACCAAGCTGGCCACCGAGAAGGCCCGCGCCGACAAGGCCCAGGAATTCGCTGCCAAGTACAGCGACAAGGTGCTGGCCGATTCCATCCGCGCCGCTGCCATCAAGGCCGGCGCGCTCCCCGAGGCCGCCGAGGACATCATCCTGCGCGCCCGGGGCACTTTCAAACTCAGTGAGGACGGCGAGGCGATTGCCACCGACCGTGACGGCGAGGTCGTTTACGGGAAGGACGGGAAAACTCCGCTGTCGCCGCTCGAATGGGCGGAATCTCTGCGTGAAACAGCAACACACCTGTGGCCAAGGGCTCAGGGTGCCGGGCAGACCGGCGACAACGGTGGCAAGGCCACGAAAAAGTGGGGTGAGTACACGGAAACCGAGCGCGCCGCGATCGCCCGTGACAACCCTGAGCTCTTCAAGAAAATCCAGGCCACCAAAGGAACCTAATCCATGGCAACTACCCAACTGACCGACATCTTCGTCGGTGACTACTACGCCTCCCTGGCGCCGGTTAATAGCCCGGAAAAGACCGCTGTATACGAGTCGGGCATCGTGACTCGCTCCCCTGTGCTGGACGCGATCGCCTCCGGCAGCCAGGGCACCGCCGAGATCAGCTACTGGCAGGATCTCAACGCCGATGAAGCGCCGAACATCAGCAACGACGACCCGAACGACCAGGGCGAAGTCGGCAAAGTCACCCAGGACAGCATGCGTGCCCGAGTCCTGTACCTCAACAAAGGTTACGGCGTGGCTGACCTGACGGCTGAACTGGCCAACAGCGAGCCTCAGCAGCAGATCCGCAACCGTTTCGGCACCTACTGGACCCGCCAGTGGCAGCGTTACACCCTGGGCGCGGCTCGCGGCATCATCGCCTCGAACATCGCGAACAACGGTGGTGACATGGTCATCGACGCCGGTGCGACCATCAGTGCGAATGCTTTCCAGGATGCAGCGTTTACCGCCGGCGATGCCGCTGACCAGTTCGGCGCGATCGGCGTGCACTCGGTGGTGATGAACCAGATGGTCAAGCAGGACCTCATCGAGTACCTGCGTGACTCTGACGGCAAGATCATCCTGGCCACCTACCTCGGCAAGCCAGTGTTCATGGACGATGCTCTGGTGTACGGCGCAGGCAAGTACCTTTCCGTGTTCTTCGGCCAGGGCGCTTTCGGTTACGGCGAAGGCACGCCGAAGGTGCCGGTAGAGCTGGAACGCAAGCCTGGCGGCGGTAACGGTGGTGGTGCCGAAGTGCTGTGGGAGCGGAAGACCTACATTCTCCAGCCCGCAGGCTTCAGCTGGAAAGGCTCCGAGGCTCAGAACCTCAGCCCAACCGCGACTCAGTACGCAGCTGCTGCAAACTGGCAGCGCGTGTTCAGCCGCAAGCAAGTTCCCTTCGCTGCTGTCATCAGCGGTACCACCACGCCGTAATCCGGCCCACACAACCTGGCGTCTTTATCGGCGCCGGGGAGCTTTTGAGGTGACTCATGAAAGTGATCTACACGGACAAGCCGGGCAAAGAGCGCGGCGTGTGCTACCGCCTGCTGAGCGAATTCTTCGGTGTCATCGGCTCCGCTACCGAGGTGGTGGTCGATGGCGATGCCCCGGACATCTACGACGCCTACCAAGCGGCCGGCATCAAGGTGTCTGACGGCAAGGAGCCGGAGAGCAAAGAAACCGACCCTCTGAAAATGAAGGTCCCCGAGCTGAAAGAATGGCTGACCGAGAAGGGCATTGCCTTCGATCCGTCCGCCAAGAAAGAAGACCTGCAGGCCCTGGTGCCAGCGGAATAAGGACAAGCACATGACCGATTACATCACCGTCGCCGATGTTGACGCCCAGCTCGGTCCCAACTGGGCCGGCACCGGTGATCCGGTCCTTGCTGTGACCATGGCCAATGCCTGGCTCACGGCCAAGATTAAGCGGGTTGTTCCCGATCCGGTCCCGGCCGAGATCAAAGCAGCCGGCGCCCAGGTTGCCAAAGAGGCAGCGGCTGACAAGCTGTACACAGCAACGCAGAAGGAAGTGCAGAGCAAGACGGTATCGGCTCAGTCCGGTACGTCCGTGAGCAAGACCTACGTGGCGGGCTCTACCGATCAGTCGGCGGGCGTCAACTTCGCCCTGGCCCTGCTGGAGCCTTGGATCAAGCGCTCCGGCGTGATGATGCTGAAAAGGATCTGATCATGGGCATGCGCGAACAGATCCAGGCCGAACTGGCTGAAGCGTTCGACGACCCCGATGGCCTGGCCGACGCAGTCAAACAGGTGACAGGCGTGCGCAAGGTTGCAGGCGAGTATGACCCTGACTTGGGCGGCGAAACGGCCGAGTCCACCGTCACGTACGTGGGCCGCGGCGTTCTGGGCAGCTACCTGTCGAAGGAAATCGACGGTTCCCTCATCCACACCACCGACAAAAAGCTGCTGGTGCTGCAAAACGAACTGTTCGTGTCTGAGGCCGGTGTGCCGACAGCAGTACCGGCTGCCCCGGCCATTGGCGATATCGTCAACGGGCTGCGGGTGATGAACGTGTCTGCGGACCCCGCTGATGCAACGTGGACGGCGCAACTGAGGAAATGACATGGCGACCCAATCCGGCAGCTTTGCCCTGAGCCTGGCCGAGTTCGCCGCGCAGACCAGCGAAGCCATCGATGCCAGTGTGCGCGAGATCATCATCGAGGTCGGCAGCAGCCTGATCCGGATGTCTCCCGTGGGTAACCCGGAGATATGGGCACAGAACGCTGTGGCGACGCAGTACAACAAGGCCGTCGACGATCACAACAGCGCGCTGCGCAGTGCCCCGGCGAACCTCACGAAGGGCGGGCGGCTGAAGAAGGGTCGCAAGCTAAACGACGGCATTGACATCAAGGCGCCTGAAGGCTATGTCGGCGGCCGGTTCCGGGCGAACTGGCACATATCGCTTGGCGTGGTCGAGAGCGTCACCTTTGAAGAGGTTGACCCCAGCGGGGCTGAGACGACCGCGGCGCTGGTCGCAGCAATGAGCGACTTCACCGCCGGCCAGATGGCCTACATCATCAACAACTTGCCCTATGCGATCCCGCTAGAGTTCGGCCATTCCACCCAGGCCCCCGGCGGCATGGTTCGGGTCACCGTGGCTCGCTTTCAGCAGATAGTGCTGGAGGCCATCAGGAACAACCAGGTATGAGTCACGCAATTATCGCTTCGATCTACGAGGCCAAGCTAATCGCCTGGAACGCTGCCAGGCCGGAGAAGCTGAAGATCGTGTTCGAGAACACGGCCTACACGCCGGTGGCAGGCGAGACGTATCTGCGTGCTTTCACGATTCCGGGCGATACCGCGAGCAACACGCTTGGCGGCGATCACCGGCTGTTCACCGGAGTGTTCCAGGTCAGCATCATCGCGCCGGCCGGTACCGGCAAGGCCAAAACGAATCCAATCGCAACAGAACTGACAGATCTGTTCCCGCTATATGGCAGGGACACGAAGGGCGCGGTCACCGTGGTGACGATGTCGCCACTTGACCCAGGGCCTGGCATTACAGGCGATTCGACCTACACCGTCCCGATCTCGTTCTTGTACCGAGCCGACACCAACTGATCCCGCCCATTGGGCAAACCCAGAGACCCGCCATTGAGCGGGTTTTTTCACATCTGCAAAGAGGAAATACCCCATGGGCTACAAACTCCCGAACGGCGGCACCTTCCAGCACGCCGCAACCTACGCGACCGCACTGGCGTTCACTGCCATCAGCAACGCCGCTGAGGCCGTTGCTACTGTTGTCGGCGGCACCATCGCTGCCGGCGATATTGTTCTGCTCACTTCCGGCTGGAGCAAGCTGGATAGCAAGGTGGTGCGCGTAAAGGCAGCCACGGCAACGGCGATTACCCTGGAAGGCATCGACACTACCGACACGCAGGTCTATCCGGTCGCGGGCGGCTCCGGCACGATGCGCAAGGTGCTGACCTGGGTGCAGATCCCGCAAATCTCCGACGTGGCATTCTCCGGCGGCGAACAGAACTACCTGGATGTGGTGTTCCTCGAGGATGACCAGGGGAAGCAGATCCCCACCGACAAATCGGCAGCAAGTATGGTGCTCACCATCGCCGATGACCCGGCCCAGGCGTTCAACGGGGTACTGCTGAAGGCGGACGCTGGCACGCAGATCGAGGCGGCGCGCCTGAACCTGCCCGGTAACGACACCCTGCTGTACGGCACCTACACGTCGTTCTCCAAACAGCCGGCAGTGTCCCGTAACAACCTGCTGACCCGTACCATCAGCCTAGCGCTGCAGGCTGAGCCGACCCGCTACCTGACTGCGGTGGTGTAACCATGGCAAAGATCCGGATTGCGCAGAGCGCCACGTTCACCGCACCCGTGCTGATTCCAATCGTCGGCAGCGCGCCTGAGAAGGTTGAGTTCACCTTCAAGTACCGGGATCGCGCCGAGCTTGCCGCTCTATTCGATGAGTGGAACGAGAAGCGGAAGACGGCGCAGGCAGCATTGGGGGATAAGCCTTCTTGGTCGGAAATTGTGGCCGTGGATACCGAGCAACAAACCCAGCAGATCAAGGATCTGGTAGTGGGCTGGGGCTTCGATGACGAATACAACGAAGACAACATCGTCGCGTTCGTGAAGTCCTGCCAGGGTGCCGCCGAGGCTGTCGTTAAGGCCCATGAGGGCGCATACAGCCAGGCTCGCCTGGGAAACTGATCGAGGCTGCGCGTGCGATGTACTCGCCGAGCGTGCCTGATGCGATTATCGGCATGTTCGGCCTTGCCCCTGGCGACCTGGTTGAAGAAGTGGAGGTCTGGCCCTGCAACTGGCCAGCCTTCCTCCTGTTTAACCGAATGTCCACTCAGTGGCGAGCAGGCGCTGGCGGCGCGATCGGTCTCGACTATAGCTGCATCCGCGACGTGGCCGGCTTCCTCGGCATCAAGAAAAAGAAACTCGCTGAAATCTTCCCTGATCTTCAGGTGCTGGAAGGCGAAGCCCTTCGCGTTATGGCGGAGGAAAGGGAAAACAGCCCGTAACCACGGGCACTTATTCAAGGTGAGTCGATGAACATTGCAGAACTCGGCGTCAAGATCGACTCGGCCGATGCAATCCAGGCTAAAACGAACCTGGATGAGATGGCGAAGGCCGGCGGCCGTGCCGAGCAGTCCGCCGTTTCGCTGATGAACGAAATGCAGACCCTGGAGAAGTCGCTATCCACCAGCGCCAAAACCACACATGACCTGGCGAAGCAGCGTGACGCGCTCGCCAAGCTGACCAAGACCGGCGCCTATGGCGAGGCCGAGGCCGCGAAGATCTCGGCTCAGCTGGATAAGCAACAGATCGCCCTGGCCAAGTCTGCGATGGACGAGCAGAAGGCGCTGAACAGCCTGCTGGGGGCAATTGATCCGGCTCGTGCTGCACTGGCAAAGCTGGATACCCAGATCGAGCAACTAGGGAAGCATCTGGACGAAGGACGGATTAGCCAGGAAGAGTACAACTCTGCTCTGGGTAAAATTGACAAGGATTACGCCAAGCTCGAAAAGACCACAACCGGCTTCGACAAGCTGCGCCTCGGTACCCGCCAGGCACAGGAAAACGTTGTTCAGCTCGGTAACGCGCTGTCTTCGGGGGACTGGGGGAGCGGCGTTCGCGCCGTGGCTCAGCTGGGTGCTGGCGCTGGTGCAGGGGCCGCTGGACTCCTTGCCATACTGGCTCCGCTTGCCCTAGCCACTGCCGCTGTGGGCGGCCTGGCGTACGCTTATCACAAAGGCAGCGAAGAACAGGACAGCTACAACAAGTCGCTGATCCTCACTGGAAACTATGCCGGTATCAGTGCTGGACAACTGGGCGACCTGGCGCGTCAGGTTAGTGCGACAGTCGGTACCACAGGCCAGGCCGCCGCGGTCCTCGCTATGCTGGCGGACAACGGCAAGATCGCTGGTCATAGCTTCGCGGGCATTACCCTGGCCGCTGTGTCGATGCAAGAGGCTACCGGCAAGGCTGTAAGCGAGACGGTCTCCGAGTTCACCAAACTGGCCGACGACCCGGTAAAAGCATCTGCCGCGCTCAATGAGCAGTATCACTACCTGACCGCTTCGGTTTACTCGCAAATTGCAGCGCTGGAGCAACAAGGCAACCACGCCGGCGCCGTGAAGCTGGCAACTGAGACTTACGCCGACGCTATCAACGAGCGTACGCCGAAAATTTTGGAGAACTTAAGCTTCTGGGAGAAGGGATACAACGCTGTTGCTCGCGCTGCTGACAACCTCAAGAACGTCGGTCGACCGGACATTGGTGCAGACATAGAGCAGGCCCGCCGCGACCTGGCCGATGCTCAGAAGGGCAATATCGGCCTTTTCCAAAACCAGAAAGAGATGATCGAAGTTCGGCAAAATCGCCTGAACATGCTGGAGGATGAGAAGGCGGCCCAGGCCGATATCGCCAAGTGGGAGGGTGAGCAGGCCAAGGCTCAGGGTGATGCCGTATCGTCAATGACGAAAATTGACGCCTTGACCAAGTCTGCGTGGACAAATGAGCAAAAGCGCACGGAGGCGATCAAGGAGTACAAGCGGCAACTCGAAAACATCCGAAAGGTTGCGCCGAACGACCCGCGATTGAACCAAGCAGCGATCGACAAGAACCTGGCGAATATCAATGAGCAGTTCAAGGACCCGAGAGCGCCTGGCACTCAGGTAGATCTGACCGGCTTCAATGGCGCGAAGAACAATCTGGCTTCTATTGCCGCCGACTACAAAAACTACCAGAAGGAACTGGATGCGGCGCAAAAGGCCGGGCTGATATCTGAGGCTGACTACCTTCTGCGGCGCCAAGCCCTGATCGGCAACGAGCGTGACCAGGTGACGGCAGCCTATGAAGCCGAGATCAGCGCGTTAGAAGCTGCCAAGGGCAAGAAGACCACGACCGCAGCGCAAGGCATCCAGCTGGACCAGAAGATAGCTGACGCACGCGCAGGTATGGTCAAGGCGCAGAAGCATGCTGACAGCCAACTTGAAGTGCTGGCGACCAATGAGAGCGGGCGGCTTGCCAAGCAGGGGCGGGCGATCAGCTCGTACGTGCAGGCACTGGGGCAACAACAGCGGGCCCTGGAACTTGCTGGCCAGCGTGCGGTGCTCGGCGTTGGTCAGGGTGACCGGCAGAACGCGCTCAATGGTGAACTGAACAGCCAGCAAGACCGGTTTGCTCAGCAGTCGCTGGAGCTGGCCAATCAGAAGTCGGACCCGTCGCGGAACATGTCGGAGGAAGAGTTCAAACGGAAGTCGCAGGCGCTCGCCGACGCGAACAAGGCCGCTACCGACCAGATCCGGCAGAACTACGCGGATGTGGAGGCAGCCCAGGGCGACTGGACGAAGGGTGCTACCTCGGCCTGGGCCAACTACCTGGATTCCGCACAAAACATCGCAGGGCAGACCAAAAGCCTGTTCGGCAATGCGTTCAGCTCTATGGAGGACTCAATCGTCAACTTCGCTATGACTGGGAAACTCTCGTTTGCAGACTTCACCAAGTCAATTCTGGCGGACATGGCGCGCATTGCTACTCGGCAAGCAGCCTCTGGGCTTCTCGGCTCACTTGTAGGGCTCGGTATATCTGCCGCTGGCTCGTACTTTGGCGGCGGGGCTACCACGTCAGCAGGCTCGACAGCGGCAGGGTACAGCCCTGATGTATTGGCGGGTTGGTCTGGCGTTACCCAGGCCAATGGCGGCGCTTGGTCGGGCGGCGTACAGATGTTCGCCGATGGCGGCGCCTTCACCAACTCCATAGTTAGCAAGCCCACGGCGTTCGGCATGGCCAACGGCAAAACCGGTGTAATGGGTGAGGCCGGGGAAGAGGCGATCATGCCGCTGACCCGGACGTCGAGCGGCAAGCTGGGCGTAATGGCAATGGGAGGTGGCGGTGCCGGTTCAACGCAGATCAACGTCGAAGTGCACATCGACGGTGACGGCAACGCATCGTCCACCGCTGACGCGCCTGGCTACGACTTGTTCGGCAAGGAGCTGGCGACCTTCGTAGAGCAGAAGTATCAAGAACTGCGCTCGAAGGACATGCGCCAGGGCGGCGTCATCAACAAAGCAATAAAGGGGCGCTGATGGCTATCGAACGATTCACCTGGGCGACGGAGAAGGGCGCGGAGGGCGATATTGCCCAGCGCGTCCGCTCCAAGAAATTCGGCGACGGTTACGAGCAGTCGGTCGAGGATGGGATCAACAACCGGACGCAATCCTGGCCGGTGACCTTCACTGGCTTGAAGCCGCGCATCAAAGACATCATGGCGTTCCTGGATCGGCACAAAGGGGCGCGGGGTTTCCTATGGGGGCCGCCCCTGGGTGATCTTGGACTCTACAAGTGCAACGGCTACAAGCCAGTGCACCGCGGCGGCCAGGTCTACGCCATCACCGCCACCTTCGAACAAACCTTTCATCCCTGAGACCCACCCATGGCATTGATCACGGACATCCAGAAACTGGAGCCCGGCGGCGAGATTCGCCTGTTCGAAATTGACGGAACCGAGTACGGAGCCGATTACCTCCGCTTCCACGGTCACGCCATCCCGCACACGCCAGAGGAATTGCTGGCGTATGAAGGCTCGGAAGAGGATCTGCCCGCCAAATCGATTATCTGGCAGGGCCAGGAGTACGCAGCCTGGCCGGTGCAGATAGAAGGCATAAGCTCCAGCAGCGACGGCACGGCCTCTCGACCGACATTCGCCGCCGGCAATATCAATGGCCGAGTGACTGCCCTGTGCCTGGCCTTCGAGGACCTGCTGAAGTTCAAGCTGACGGTGCGCGAGACGCTGGCGCAGTACCTGGATGCTGCGAACTTCCCCGACGGTAACCCAACTGCAGATCCGACTCAGGAGGCGCTGGAGATCTGGTATATCGACCAGAAAACCAGTGAGGACGGCGAGGCGGTGGTGTGGGAACTGTCTTCCCCGGGCGAGATCGACAACCACGGCCTACCCGGCCGGCAGATGACGACTTTCTGCCATTGGGCAATGACCAACGGTTACCGTGGCCCAGACTGCGGATACACCGGCGCCGCCATGTTCGACGACGAGGACAATCCCACGGATGACCCGTCGCTTGACCAGTGCAAGGGCTGTCTGTCGTCCTGCAAGCTGCGCTTCGGCGAGAACAACGAACTTTCCTTCGGTGGATTCCCTGCCGTTTCCCTCATAGCCCGGAGCTGATCATGCGCAAGCACATCATTGCGGCGATCCAGGCGCACGCGGAGGGGGAATATCCGCGCGAGTGCTGCGGCCTGCTGCTGGCCATCGGACGAGCACAGAAGTATTTCCCATGCCGGAACATCGCCACGGAGCCGAACGAAGAGTTCCGGCTCGACCACGAGGACTACGCCGCGGCGGAAGATCTGGGCGAAGTGATCGGCATCGTTCACTCGCATCCGGACGCGACCAGTCGGCCGTCACCGCACGACCTGGCCATGTGCGAAGCCACGGCCTTGCCCTGGCACATTCTGAGTTGGCCCGAGGGCGACCTGCGCACGATCATGCCAACCGGCAGTACGCCGCTGCTCAGACGCCCGTTCGTGCACGGCGCATGGGATTGCTGGCAGGTCTGCGCAGATTGGTATCAGCGCGAGTGGGGTCTTCAGTTTGAAGCCTTCCAGCGTATCGATGGGTGGTGGGAACGCTCGGAAAACGCCAGTCTCTACGAAGAGCAATACGAGGGTGCTGGCTTCGTGCGCGTAGACAGTCCTCAGCGCGGCGACATGATCGTTATGCAGGTCGGGCGCACGGTTCACCCGAACCATGCCGGGATTTACCTGGGTACCGATCCGGCGTTACCAGAGGAAGAGTCGGGCGCCTTCGGGCCTGGCCCCTTCTTGCTGCACCACCTGTACGGCAGGCCGTCCGAGATCATCGTCTACGGCGGACCATGGCATGACCGAACGCGCCTGATCCTCAGGCACAAAGACGCAAAAACAACCAACATGACGCGGCAGAGCCGCAAGGGTGAGCTATGCAAGCCAGCCAGCGCTACACACTGAATATTCGAGATTTATTTATCAGCTCAAGCGAGGGCCTTTGCGGCGCCGAGGTGGTTGTCGCCATTCTAGACGGCGATACCGAAGTCGACCGATTGAGCTTCAAGGGCAAAGTTGGGCCGGGTGGTGATGGATATAGTCGAAGCTATAGCGGAAAGCCTGACCTGAAAGCTGCTGTAGTCGCCGGAGTTGGCCGGATCACGTTCACAGAGATCCGGCCGTAATTCTCACCCGCGAGGCTCCTCCTCAACTATGAACTCATCAGAGCCGGGCAGATGAGTGACGTAGGCCGCATAGTATCCGTCGCCAAGTGTTAATGCCTTGGCTTGTGCCGCATCTTTGCTCGGAAATGCTCCAGCAAAGCTTACAGGGTTCTTCTGAACCACTGCCCAACTGAAGAACCATCCTTCCTTGCGTGGATCTTTTTGTTGATCGCTCACATTGACCTCCAGGTCACAAACGCGCCGATATTGGCGCTATCCCAGTCCTTGGGCTTGCGGGCGTAGGACTGCGAAATCCTTGATATTCAAATTGAAATCATTGATGCAAGCGCCAAGATATCCTTCAGTCGCTCGGGAGTGGCGTCCGACTTATTGGCGGGGAGATCCTGTGCTAGCGCCACGGTAAGCGCGTGTAGCCAAGCTCTAGAGTTTTGAGAGACTGGCTTATCTGTTGGCAAATGCTCATCGGCGATATCCCACTTTTGCGCTGGCCAGTCGATAAGCGAGGCAACGAGGCCGTCTCTCAGATCTTGAAACTGCGAATAGCTGCCGTTTGGCATCTGGCTAAGGGCTGCTTTTAATTTCGTCAGGCGATGCGGCATTACCACTCCTTGTCGATTCGCAACGGCACAACGCTACTACGCCAAGCCCTGGCCCAGCTACTGGCATTCCATCCACGCTGGATGCCTGGCCAGGATTTAGTGTCAAATTGACATCTCAAGGGTGGTGCCACAAAATCAACTACGAATCGCCATCTGCGCTCTGCGCCTTTTTTGGTAGAAGTGCTTAAATCCAAATTTCAAAACTAAGGATAGTTGTAAAATGGTTGACGCAGTAGCCAGTATAGTGACTACCTCATCTAATATTGCTACAAGTGAAGCAGTTAGTGCAGTCCAATTTCTCACAAATTCGCTAGGCGATGCCGACAGTTTTAACAAAGTGTGGGGCGTGCTGATAGCTGCATCAGCCGCGATTATTGCTGCGGCACTTGGTTCATTTGCAACAGCTATGGTTCAGCTTGTTAGCGCAAATCAACAAAGGAAACATGAAAAAAGAGTCGCGGATGAAGAGTCTTTAGAAAATTCGAGAATTGCACAAAATAAGCTTTTAATGACAGATGCGACATCGCAGCGGAAAGCCAGCGCAAAAGTTGCGCAAATGCGGCAGGTTTGGATTAATGAATTACGCACGGATACTGCGGCTTATATGGCGCTCTGGCAAGATATAGCCTATCGGTGGGAAGCGATTATTTCTGACCCTCGGAATAGAGCAATTAGTTCAATAACTGTAGAGGCATTGAATGAGCCTATTGCCAACATGCGAAGGAATGCGCACGAATTAGAAATGAGAATTATGTTGCGGCTGAACAAAGATGAAGAAAAGCATAAGGAGCTGGTAGTATTAATGAGCGATCTGGAAACTACTGTGGGCCTGTTTAGCAGAGATCGAAGTAACGAGCCTGGGAATATTATTAGAGTGAAAGTATATAAGGTGTTGCAGTCGCTTATTGACAAGCAGCAAGAAATATTGAAGGACGAATGGAAGGTTGTTAAAAAGGAGTTAGGGGTCATTCCTAACTAGCTGGGTGAAGGTGTATTTTTGGTGCTTGGCTATTCTAGTGCTACAGTCCCGCCAAACCAACGAGGGAACGACATGCGGATTTTGATAGCGGCGGCAGCGGTGGTGATGCTGGCGGGGTGCACAACGCCTGCCGACTTGAAAGGAGGCAAGGCAACTATCAGCGCCACGTCGAGCAAGGCGCCAAAGCAGTACTCCCTTTGCGTTATGCCCAAATGGCAAGATGCGCGTTCGGGTGCAACCATGACCGAAACAGAGAACGGATACAGGCTCATCGTGGCCACCGATTCGACAGCTGAAGAGCTTCTAGAGGTCAACCGATCTGCTAGCGGTAGCACCGTCGCACTGTATCAGCGTCTGTCCTGGGCTCCAGGATATGGGCGAGCATCCATTGAGAAGGCTGTTCGCGACTGCCTTTAACGAACAATTACATCAAGCCGCCTACGGGCGGTTTTTTTACGTCTGGAGTTTCTAATGGCCGCTCTCGCAATGGAATATCAGCCACTCACTACCGTCCTGCTTTTTGGCCAGCTACGTCAGTTTGGCAGGTCCTTCAAATTGTCAGTTAGAACGCCGGCTGAGGCTATCAAGGCGCTCTGCGTTCAGATTCCTGGCTTCGAGCGCTTTTTGTCGAATGCGAAGTCGAGGGGTATTGAGTTCGCTGTTTTCAGGGGAAAGAAGAATATCGGTGCTGGGGAGCTCAGCTATAGCGGTGAGGGTGAGATCCGAATTGCCCCAGTCATAACAGGGAGCAAGCGAGGTGGGATTCTTCAAACGATTGTTGGCGTGGTGCTGCTGGCTATCTCCTACGTGTTCCCGGTCACCGCGCCTTATCTCGCGCCGGCAGGCATCGGCCTTGTCGCCGGCGGGGTAATCCAAATGCTCAGCCCCCAGGCTGGAGGACTCAAGACCAGCGCCGCGCCCGAGAACACTCCCGGCTACGCATTCGGCAGCGCCAAGAACACCACGGCGTCGGGCAACCCGGTTCCGCTGTGCTACGGCAAGCGCCGTGTCGGCGGGGCAATCATCAGTGCTGCCATATATGCCGAAGACCAGATGTAATAGGCGTTCGGCTTGTAACGGTTATCTTTAATGTTAAAGTCGCGCAAATTTTTTGCGAGGGAACGTTATGCGGGGTTTGATCGGAGCGTTGCTTCTTGTGGCTATCGGAGGGTGCTCCACATCACCAATATCTGCCGATATTGCAGACCCAGTGCCGTCTACAAGGATGTATGCGTTTAAGGAGAAGGGAGCGGCTCAGTTGGTGGTGACTAGAGACTCTGGCATCTACGGATCTGAGGTTCGTTTTATTTTGCATATTGATGGAAAGCCTTCCGCTGAGTTTCACCCCGGAGAGGTCGCCAGGTTTGGGTTGGCCCCTGGTAAGCATATTCTTGGTGTTTCGAAATACATGCTTTTCGGTACTTCAAGAATCATCGAATCAGAAATAGATGTGAAGCCGGGAGATCTGGTCCGCCGAAGAATTTCTCAGCACGGCAGTAGTTTTTCCTTTACCCCGACCGCTTACTAATCACCATTTGAATACCCGCCAATGAGCGGGTTTTTTTTCGCCTGGAGGAAAGCATGGGCGCAGCACGCAACATCGACATCCACGGCGCCAAGGGCGGCGAAGAGAAGCCAAAAACGCCGACAGAGGCCCCGGACAGTCTGCGCTCGGTTGCCATTGCCAAAATGCTGATCGCCGTGGGCGAGGGTGAATTCGAAGGCACGCCGACAGCCCGCGATATCTACCTCGACAACACTCCGCTGCAAGACCCCCAGGGCAACATGAACTTCCCGAACGTGAAGTGGGAGTGGCGCACTGGCGCAGTGGACCAGACCTATATCCAGGGGATCCCATCGGTCGAGAACGAGACCACTATCAGCACCGAGCTGCGGAGCGGCACCCAATGGGTTAGGGCGATCAACAACACCCAGCTTTCCGCTGTGCGTGTGCGGTTTGCCTGGCCGGCGCTTCAGTCCGTGGACGCCGGGGGCAACATCAACGGGTACCGGATTGAATACAAGGTTGAGCTGGCCACTGATGGGGGCGCCTATCAGCTGGTGCTGAGCGAGGCTGTCGATGGCAAGACCACCAGCGTGTACGAGCGCACCCGCCGTATCGATTTACCCAAAGCCACGACCGGCTGGTTGATGCGCATCACCCGCATCACACCAAACCAGAACAACAACAAAATCTCGGACACCATGCAGATCGCCGGATTTACCGAGGTGATCGACGCGAAGATCCGCTACCCAAACACGGCGCTGCTCTACATCGAATTTTCCGCCGAGCAGTTCCGTAGCATCCCGGCCGTGACGGTCGAGACCAAGCTGAAAAAAATGCAGGTGCCGAGCAACTACGATCCTGTGTCGCGCTCGTACAGTGGCGTTTGGGACGGCACCTTTAAGCAGGCCTGGACCGACAATGCTGTATGGATGACCTACGACATCACCACCGCCGATCGTTTTGGCCTGGGCCGTCGCATCAAGCCGTGGATGGTGGACAAGTGGGAGCTGTATCGAATTTCCCAGTACTGTGACCAACTGGTGCCGGACGGGAAGGGCGGCCAGGAGCCGCGCTTCATCTGCAACTTGAACCTGCAAAGCAAGGCCGATGCTTGGTCGCTGCTGCGCGATATCTCGGCGATCTACCGAGGCATGACCTACTGGGCCCAAGGCCAGGTGTTCACTCTCTCGGATATGCCGCGTGCTACCGACTTCGACTTTGCCTACACCCGAGCAAACGTCATCGACGGCAAGTTCACCTATTCCAGCGCATCGGAGCGGACCCGCTACACCCGTGCGCTGGTCAGCTACGACAATCCGCTGAACAACTACGACACCGATGTCACCGCGGTGACCGACCAGAAGCTGCAGCGGCGCTACGGCGATAACCCGCTGGAGATCAGCGCTATCGGCTGCACCCGCGAATCGGAGGCCCAGCGCCGCGGCAAGTGGGCGTTGCTGACCAACTCCAAGGATCGGGCCGTAACGTTCAAGGTTGGCTTGGATGGCCGTATCCCGCTGCCTTGCTACGTGATCCCGATTGCTGACGAGCTGCTGGCCGGCCGTGCCATTGGCGGCCGTATCTCAGCTGTAAACGGCAAGGTCATCAAGCTGGACCGCGACACCCAGGCCAAGCCCGGCGACCGACTGATCCTCAACCTGCCTGACGGCAAGTGCGAGGGGCGTACCGTGGAGGTGGTCAGCGGGCGGCAGGTCACGGTCACCGTGGCCTACTCAGTGCCGCCTGAGCCGGAATTGGTGTGGGCGCTCGATGCTGACGACTTGGCAGTCCCGCTTTACCGGGTGGTCAGCGTGGCCAGGCCAGAGCCTGGTGTTTTTGAAATATCGGCCGTTCAGTACGACCCGAGCAAGTTCGCGCACATCGACACTGGTGCACGGCTGGAAGAGCGCCCGATCAGTATTATCCCGATCACCGTGGTACCGCCGCCGGCCAGCGTCACGCTGACGTCGAGCTACGCGGTTAACCAGGGCATCGCCATCAGCACCATGAACATCTCTTGGCCCGCTGTTGCTGGCGCTGTCGCCTACGACGTGGAGTGGCGGAAGGACAACGGAAACTGGATCAAGGTGCAGCGCACAGGCTCGACGAGCGTGGACGTCACCGGCATCTACTCCGGGGCCTACCTGGCGCGTGTGCGTGCGGTGAGTGCGTTCGAAATCTCGTCGATCTGGAAAAACTCCAGCCTGACCAATCTGGAAGGAAAGACCGGCCTGCCGCCGGCGGTGTCGTTCCTGACCACCACCAGCCTGATCTACGGCATCGGCATCCAGTGGGGCTTTCCACCAGGTGCCGAGGACACCCAGCGGACGGAGCTCTGGTACAGTCAGTCGCCCGACCTGACGACGGCGGTCAAGCTGAGCGACTTCAGCTACCCGCAGGCCTCGCACGAGATGCACAGCCTGTTGGCCGGGGCGAGTCTGTTCTTCTGGGCGCGCCTGGTTGACCGGACTGGCAACGTCGGCCCGTTCTTCCCTGTGCCCGGCGCCGTCAACGGTCAGGCCAGCAGCAAGCGGAGCGATTATGAGGCGTACTACGCCGAGAAGATCGGTAAGGGCGCCCTGTACCAGAGCCTGCGCGAAGAGATAGAGCTCATCACCGGCGACGGCCCTGGCTCAGTAAATGAACGCCTCGAGGAAGCCAAGCAGGAGCTGGAAGATCTGATCAAGCAAGTGAGCGATGCCCTCGCTTACGACCCGGAAAAGCCCTATCTGAAGGGCGACATCGTGCGGCTGGATCAACGTCTCTACCAAGCGAAAGGCCCTGTGCCTGTGGGCGCAACGCCGCCTGACGCTACGTACTGGATAGATATCGGCACCATCCTTGAGACCACTGATGCACTGGTGTCCCAAGTCCAGATCATCGAAACGAAGATCGAGGAAATCGACGGCAAGGTGTTGGCCACCGCCACCTCAGTTGAGGCGTTACGCTCAGCTGCCCGTGGTGATGATGGCGCCGGCGATCTAGCCGACGCCATCAAAGGCTGGACTTCGACGGCAGATCTGGCGGTCGAGCGTAAAACCCGAGCCAGCGAAAACGATGCGATGGCTCAGCAGCTGCTCACCCTGGGCGCCCAGGTCGGTGACAACAAGTCGTCGCTGACCGTCCTGGAACAGGTGGTTGCCAGTAATCGCGAGACGTCCGCAGCGCAGATCAACCAGCTTAAGAGCGATCTATCTGCGGTCGATCAAAAGGCGACCGGCAATGCACAGGCGCTCAACAGCCTCGACACAAAAGTCACCAACCTGGACGGGAAGATCACATCCCAGGCATCGAGCAACGAGGCGCTGCGGGCTTCGGTTCGTGGGGACGATGGCTCTGGTGATCTGGCAGGGGCGATCAAGGCATGGGAGTCCACCGCAGCAATTAGCACGGAGAGGAAGGTGCGAGCTTCTGAAATTGAGGCCCAGGCCAAGGTTTCGGAGACGCTGCAGTCGAGCATCGGCGAAACCAGTGCTTCAGTTCAGTCGGTGAGCGAGACAGTGGTTAGGCTGGACGGGAGGGTTTCAGCTCAGACCACCATGAAGGCCCAGACCATAGTGGATGGGAGGAGGGTGGTGTCTGGTTTGGCGTTCGGTTCGAACGGAGAGCAGTCGGAATTCCTTATCTTCGCTCAGCGCTTTGCGGTGGTGAACGAGGTGAACGGAAAGGTCGACCCGATGTTCGTCATCGAGAACGGCCAGGCTGTTTTCAATACGGCAATCATCAGCAAGGCGATCATTCAGGAAATTGTTCTGGGGATGGTGCTCCGCTCTCCGGCAGTGGATTCGCTTGGACGTCCGCTTCTGGAAATCAACATTCCTGCTGGCACGTTCACGTTGCGAAGCGCGGGCACTGGTGGTTCATCGCTGCTCAACAACGACGGATTGACGGTGTTTGATGCAGGCGGTGTTGACCGCGTATCGGTCGGGAGGCTTTCGGTATGACTTTCGGTATGCGGATCAAGGGGCCTACAGGCGTCGTTGAACTTGATGAAACGTCATTCACAATGAGGGTGGTGTATTCCGAAATAATCACGCCTCAAACTTGGGGGGCGAAGTTTATAGATATAGCGATCCCTGGAATTACCCCTCAAAACGCGGCCGCTTTTCCGACGCCAGTACAGGCAGTCAATTCGCTATTCGACGCGCAGGTAGAACCCGAAGTCCTGAATGGATTGGTGCGAGTATGGAGAACCATTAAGGGTGATCCATACAACACATCTGCGATAACCATTACAAGGCAGCGTCTGACAGTCGTGAGGTTTAAGTAATATGGCAGAATCTTATGGTTTGGTCTTTAAGGCCGGGGACGACAATCGAGTAGTAATTGATTCGGAATATTCGAGACTTGTTGTAATGTACAAGGGTAGGTATGTTGGAACCGAGGAAGACGGTAATTCCTCGTCAACATACTTCCCTTCACCTATCACAACCCAAGAGCAGCCACTTGTTTTTATTCGGCCTGATAGTGCAAGCGGCATCATCGGGATGAGCAACCTTGAAATATTTGGATCTGCGGGTAACTGGACGGGGTTCAGGGTCCGTATTTTCAATATGTATACGATCAAGCCCGTTGGGCGTTGGTTCGTTGCTGGATACGTGGCGCAGCCATTAGCTACATTTGGTGTGCGGCTTCGCGATGCAAGCCGCAAAACTATTTTCGATTCAGGCACACCTGCCGCTCAGTTTGTCAGGGCTAGTAACACGTGGACTTATGCAGGTAGCGGTACGACCGGCCAAGGCGTGACAATAACGTACTTCAATTCACAATTTAACTTGAATGAAGACGAGTACATGCTAATAAATAACCTATGCATGCAGGCGGTGACAATTGCCTCAGGAACAGCGAATCGCCAAATTGCAGCTATGTGGAACTACCCAAGCAGAATTCTTACTCTGGGGATGATTGCGGTACAGAACGCGATTGTCACTGGCATAACTGTGATGGTTGGAAGGATTTCACAATAGCATCAGGCGGGCTGTTAAATATCAATTAACTCTTGGGGAAACCTATGTCGTCTTGGTTTACAGAAGGAACGGTAACAGTCACCAACGGGAATACCGTGGTGAATGGTGTTGGCACGAAGTTTTCTAATTGCCGATCTGGAGATATGTTTGTCGGTCCTGATGGTGGAATCTATCAAGTCGTTAACCCATCTAGTGATCTTGCCCTATCAATCACACCCGCTTATCGCGGGGCAACTGCTGCCGGAGTCTCTTACGGCGTCGTACCCGTGAACGGCTATCCCAAAGCTCTGGCTGATGCAGTCAATCTTATGGTGCAGCAGTGGGGCGCAACCCTGGCTGGCCTTGGCCCGGTCGCAAGTATGACCACTGTGCCGGTGGCAAACGGTGGTACCGGCGCTACGAATGCAGCAACTGCCCGAACTAACCTGGGTCTGGGTTCGGCAGCCACACGTTCAGTGGGCGTCGTAACGGGCAACCTGATTGAGGTTGCGGCAGCGCCGGCTGTGGTAGGCAACTCATCCTTTGCAGTCGATGGCAGCCGGTTCATCTCCCATCTGGACGGCACTACTACAGGCGGCGCACCTGGCGCACCTAACGCGGTTGGGTTTCGCTCAAGGTTTGCGGATAACAGCCTTTGGGCTGTTGACATCGTTGCTGGCGTTTACCAGACCGCCGCCGGTCTGTACTGGCGTCAGGTGAACGCAAGCGGTGTGCCCCTGGGTTGGCGACAGGTGTACGACACGACAAATACCACCCGTGCCCAAGACGGCACTCTCAAGGCGATTTAATCATGGCAAGAGCAGCAATCAATGTTATTGGCGAGACCGGTGCGAAGTTTGATCTCACCTCTCTCGGTGGAACAGACGTCGACAGTTACCGTTCCGGTGTCGGGGTGTATTGCGTCACTGGCACTCTGGGCATAGTTCCTTTTCCGCCATTAGATCAGGGCTGGGGCTACTCACTACATCCTTCGGAGAACACAGCGAAGGTCGATATCGCTTTCGCTGAAGGCCTGTTGACCGTGGCCGTCACTATGGATGGCGAACCCTACGATCTGAAAACGATGGTCACGCTTCACATCCTGGTGCCCGATATTCCGCTGGAGGAAGTGCCGGAGCTTCCGTCGATTGTCGTTGATCCTCTGGAGGCTGCCCAGGCCGAGATCATCCGTCTTCGAGCCATCGCAGATTACGCCGTTGCGCCACTACAGGATGCGGTGGACGTCGACGAGGCCACGGATTCAGAGGTTGCCCAGCTTAAGGGCTGGAAGAAGTACCGCGTTGCGCTGAGCCGAGTGCCCGAGCAGGAGCAGTACCCGGACGCTATCGAGTGGCCCGTGGTTCCGGCCTGACCGCCGACCTGGAAACCATCACCGCCTTGTGCGGTTTTTTTTCGCCTGGAGAAAAGCATGAACGCAACCGAGAAAGACCGGGACATCCTGGCGCGCACGCTGTGGGGAGAAAGTAGAGGTGAGGGTTTTGAGGGCCAGATCGCCGTGGCCTGGACCATCCGCAACCGTGTGTTCGACGGCAAAGCTAAATCATGGTGGGGGGAGGGCTACGCCGGTGTATGCCTGAAACCCTGGCAGTTCAGCTGCTGGAACCAGAACGATCCGAACTACGCCTACCTGAGCGGTGCCAAGCAGATCCCGGCGGCCCAGTTTGCCCAGGCGCAGCGTGCGGCTGACCAGGTGATGTCTGGTGCGGTACCGGATCCAACCGGCGGCGCCACGCACTATTACGCAACCACAATGCCCAAGGCCCCGGCTTGGGCGGCAAAGGCCACGCAGACGCTGCGCCTTGGGCATCACGTCTTTTTCAAGGATGTGCCGTGATGGCACCCTTGCAGAAGCTGGCTTGCCTTGGGCTTGCGGTTGTCCTTCTGCTGGTGTTGGGCGCTGGCGGTGGTGCGTGGCTGGCGGCCTGGCATTATCGGCCGCTACTCGACGCCGCGAACACCAACCTGGTCAGAGCTCAGTCGGCGCGTAACAACTTGGAAGCGCTGGCGGGAGAGCAAGGCAGGAAACTGGGCGAGCTTGTCCTGGCCGGCGACCTGCGGGAGCGAACTGCCACCCAGGCTCAGGCAAAAGCAGCGCAAGAGGCCCAGCCCGACTACGCCGCTGCCAATCAGTTGTTGCGGGAGCGAACCGGTGGCGACCCAGAACAGGCTGCTGAGGCCATCATCAATCAGGAGTTGGGGTTATGAAGTCTTTTCTGGTGCTGTTAGCGCTGGTGCTGACTGGCTGCGCTGGCAGGGAGCCAGAAGTGCGCACTGTCCGCGTGGAGATGCCGGTCCTGGTTCCGTGCAAAACAAAGGAGATCGCTGTGCCGCCATGGGCAGCTGCTGGACTGAAGAAGTCCGACAGCCTGGAAGTAAAGGTTCGGGCGTTGTTGGCCGAGCGTCGACAGCGGATTGGGTACGAACGGCAATTGGTAGCGGCGGTTGGAGCTTGCAGGGACGAATAAGACGTTACGCGTACTCCACCTCAAGGGTCATTTTTCCGTTACTCCCCATCATTGCAGAGATGTTTACACCCTCAACCGGAATATTGAGATTTGCACCTGCCTCTTGATCAATAGTTACTTTGATCCTTTTTGCGCCACTCTCTTTTCCTTGCTTGATAATTTCAACGGCCGCTTTCCCTTGGCTTTCAACTGAGGTGCTTTCTGAGTTTGCTTTAAGGAGTTGCTCTCCAGCGAAGAGAGCTGTCGCTAGCGGATTAACCAGCCACGCAAAAACGCTGCCTTCACGAAAAAAATCTGCGGCAGATTTAAGCCCGGAGGGTGTGGTGACGTCGAATTCATCCTTCATTTTTACTCCTGGCATTTTGCCATCCATTGATTTGGATAGCTTACCGAAAGCCTTATCGGCGTGCCAGACGTAAGCCAGGGCTTATTGCTCGGTGACTGGCTTGATCAGATCTGGCCCTTTATTTCTGACATTGCCCACGGCGTTGCTGACCTTGAACCACTCGAAAGTCTCGGTCGGCTCGCCTTGGTGCAAGAGCATCTGCTCGGCGCGCTCTTTGGGTGTGCCAGGATCCAACCATTCCCGTGCCAGGTCCGGAGTTAGGACCACCGGCCGGCGGTCGTGAATGTCCACCATCCCCCCGGCACTGTCGGCGGTGATGATCACGAAGCCGTCATGCTCGCCCGGACCTTCATCGGCGTCAGGCAGTTGGCCAATGGCAGCGCAGAGTATCGGTGCACCATCCCTCCGACGGATGAGGTAGGGCTGCTTTTTTGGGCCGCCTTCGTCTACCCACTCAAACCAGTTGTCGATAGGTGTGATTGCCCGGTGCGGCCAGATGGCCCGGAAGAACGGGCCATGGGCTACCTTCTCCACGCGAGCATTGATTGGCGCTGCCCGGTCTTTTGCCCAGTGTGGTCGCCAACCCCAGCGAACTGGATCGGCGTGTAGCAGGTCTCCCTGCAGGTGCAGCAATGCAACCGTCGTTGATGGCGCCACGTTGTACCGCTCAATCGGCTGATCGCCCACAGAGTTCGCCAGAGCATTGGGCATGCTCAGCGCTGCAACGAAGTCGTGGATTCCCCGGTACTGCGAAAGCCTTCCGCACATAGGCACCTCTCCGTCTGTCGAAATCCCCTACAGAAAAATTGACCGCAAGCCGGCCGCAAAGTTAACTGTACATTCGCACAGTATGTGTAGAAGGCTGCATCATGAGCTTTACCATTTTAGGTCCTATATCCGAAGGCGGCACGAAGCTGCCTTTCTGCTCGTTTCGTGTACCTGCTGGGTTCCCATCACCGGCAGCCGATCACATCGAGCAGCACATCTCATTGGATGAGGTCCTAAATATCAGGGCGCCGCACGTCTATCTGATCGCGATTACTGGCGAAAGTATGCAAGGGGCGGGAATTTTTGAGGGAGACCTGGCTGTTGTGGATCGGTCAATTGAGCCGGCCCATGGGCACGTTGTCGTGGCTCTCTTGAATAATGATCCTGTTTGCAAGCGACTGTGCAAGCGTGGGAAAGAGGTGATTCTTCTGTCAGAGAATCCGAAATACCCAGCGCGGTATGTCCTGGAGGGGGATGAGCTATCGATCTGGGGCGTGATCACCAGCACGGTGCGCAGTCATGTCTAACGCGCCGGTCTTCGCGCTGATTGACTGCAACAGTTTCTATGCGAGCTGCGAACGGGTCTTTCGTCCAGATCTGGCAAAGGTGCCTATCGTCGTACTGAGCAATAACGATCTGAGGGGTAGAAATCGTTAGTAAATCCTGTAGAGTCCGCGCCACCTTCTGAACCCCTTTGGAACAATAGTTTCCAGACTTCATAAGGCAATCCATTGGTGGTGGTTTAGGGCAGCGGCATGAGGCTGGTATTCGCAACAAAAGACCTAGCATTGGCAGGTCGATCCTTTGAAGGCTTTCCTTTGCTGATCGGGTCAGAGGGATGGCCAGTCGAGCCAGCCCAGTCCTTCCTTTGGCACACGCTCATCGAGTCAGGTGAGGCCCTAAGCGATTTGACTTGGGAAGCCTATGGGCGGCGTCTGTACGATTATTTCGCCTTCCTGGAGGCCAATGGTTTGGCCTGGAACGAGGAAAGCCCGGCCCATGGTCTGAGCATCCTGTCGAGGTACAGGGATTGGTCTAGCGGAGAATTAGCGCTTGATCCCAAAACGGTGAACAGTCGCTTGGCCCTGATTGTGAAGTTCTACCGATGGGCCAAGCAGCGCAACCTGATAACCGTGCTGCCCTTCGGGGAGAAAAGGGTCAGGGTGGCTCCACATTCCGGTCTTCTCAGTCATGTTGCTCAACCCGGAGCCGAGAGCACGAAGGCTTCGGTGATGGTGCGTGACCGAAAGCGCCTGACCAAATTCTTGACCAAGGATCAAGTCAAGGTATGCGTTGCCTTGGATACTGATCCAAGCCACCAGATATTATTTCACCTCATGGTGCGTACAGGGCTTCGCTCCTGTGAGGCCAGGTCTTTTCCTCTCAAATATGTGTTCAACCCTAGGTTAAAAAATGGACTGCGCCCAAGGCAAATGGTCAGCGTTGCTCTTGATCCTTCAGACATGCATATCAAGTACGACAAGCCCAGGACTATCGATGTGCCATGGTCGCTGATGGAGAGCATGTGGTCTTATTCCCTTCACCAGCGAGAGGTTCGTAAGTCCAATGGTGATGGAGGTGTAACTGCGCTACTCCTAACTAATGAAGGCAGGCATTATTCAAAGGATTCCGTAGTGGACGTTATGAAGTCCTATGAGCGAAAGTGCGGCTTCTATGTTCGGGCTCATATGCTACGCCACACTTACGGGACTTATACCTTGCTTGCCCTTAGAAAAAGCAAAGAATTTGAAGGTGAGCCGCTGTTGTATGTCAGAGACAGGTTGGGGCATTCAGATGTTCAAACAACGATGATCTACTTGCACCTCATCAACCAGCTGGAGGCTCAATCCGTTCTTGCGCATGAGGACGAAATTGACATGATGTTCACGGCTGACTCCACTAAGCGCACCTGAGGTAGTTACGTTGGCCCGGCAAAAGAACTATAAGGCGGCCCTGCAATCCGTCACGAAAGGATTCGAGGCTGTCGAAGATAGCATCAAAATTGATTTGCCGAGAAACCCGAGAAATCATAGGCAGCTCGACCACTCTCAATACCTAGGTTCGGGCTTCGACGCCTGGGCAATTCAAAGCATTTACGTTATCAGGGCGTTGCTGCAAGGAGGAAACTTCTCCGTAGCCACTTTGATTGGTTACTCTGTGAACGGGTTGAGGTTCTTTCTGAGTTTCTTAGGTGGAGGCTCGGTCGAGTCGCCACCCACAACGCCGAACGGCCTGACCAAACGTCATTTGGAACGTTATATCTCTTGGCTAAAGCTAAAGTACCCCAATGGCTCGACGGCTAAGAACTACTACACCAGCTTTAAGTCATTGGTCATTGTTCTAGCTGATTATGGATTTGTAGAAACCGATACTGACGATCTCTTGCCGCCAAATCCATTCCCCAACAATGCGCGGAATACGAAAGACGCAGATCCGCTCACCATGGGGGAAATGCAAAGGCTACTCGGGGCATTAAAGTCCGACCTTGTTGCTATCCATAAGGGCACGTTCCTTGGCAATGGAGCAGAGGCCATGGCAGTGATGCTACTAATCACGGCGGCAAGATCAGGTATTAATACCACGCCACTTTTAGAAATGACGAGAGATGCCCTAAAGCCTCACCCGTTTGTGCCAAATCTCAGATTGATAACTACTATCAAGCGGCGGGGCAAAGGTGCGCAGAGTAAAACAATACGTCAAACTAATCTGCTAGACGATTACAGCGCCATTCCGCTCGATGGGGTTGCAGTCTTGAATAAGGCCCTTGAAATCAGCAAGCCACTTGTGGCGCTGGCATCCGAGGAGATTTGTTCATATGTATGGTTGTATCGCTCAGGGCAACGGGGTGGGGCGAACAATATTGTTACCCTTACGCCCGGCGCTTTATACGTGACTACCAAAAATATTTGTGAGCGTCATGCACTTCAAGACGATCTAGGTAATCGACTGCATGTCACGCTTAGTCGGCTGCGGAAGACTATGGAAAGCCGTTTGTGGAAGCTGAGCGGTGGAGACATTTTAGAAGTGTCCTCTGTCATGGGCCATACGCCAGGCGTTGCGGATAATCACTACTTAAAAATTAATGATGAAATTAAGACCGAAGGCGCAACTTTTGTCGGGGAGGCTTTTCCAGACAAGCTACGGGGCATCCACGTCACACCTACCCCGCCAGGCGGCTGCAAAGATAGCCTTTATGGTAGTCGGGCGCCCAAGGATGGCGTAAATCACTGTTCGGAGTTTATTCACTGCCTCGGTTGTCCCAGCTATGCGATTGTAGGCACACAGGAGGACTTATACCGGCTGTTCAGTTACCAACAGTTCCTTTACGCCGAAGTCGAATATTTTCTCACTGATGAGTGGGAGGCATGGCGTAGGCGGCAGTTTGACTATATTAAACTTATCAATGAGTTCACTTCACGAAAATTTGATGCCGCTTTGGTTAAGCGAGCAAAGGCAAAGGCTGAATCATCTCCGCACTTGTTCTGGGCTAAAAAGATCGAGTTCATGAAGAAAAGAAGGGGCGGCGGGATTTGAACATAAGAAGCACGAATGCGTTGTTGAAGGCATATGATGTCCTCATTGCGCAACCGGTGACAGCCAATGGTCTGAGTCCCGCAGAACGAAATGCTATTGTGATCAGTGCCATCGTTAATGACCGTGGGGAAACTCTGGTGCTTAGCAGGTTTGGCGATGCGCAGTGGGATCTTCGTCCGTTTTTTGATCAGGCCAATGTTGCCCATTCCTATAAATTTATCAATTGGGATATGAGCATGCCTCGGGCGCTCATTGATGACTGCAAAGCTGTTGCTTACGCATGGTTTAAGCGAGGTCTACCTAGCTCCAAGCCTCCTATCGCACGGGGTATCACTACTTTCGCTGTTGCAAGTGTGATGCCCTTTATTCGTTGGTTGAACAATCTGGGAGTTTCAAGGTTTGCGGATGTTCGTCCGATCCATATCAGTAATTATGTTTATCATTGCAAGAATGAATTAAAGTTAAGGCCGCTCCCGCTCTATGGACGGTTACGGGTTATTGATTTCCTTTGGGTATTTGCTGCTGATACGATTTTTCCCCTTCAGAGTGATCCTTGGGGTAACTCTAAATTATGGCGAATTTGCGGAGTTAGCAAAGTAAAAGGATCGGCTTCTGCTAATAAAAACGTTGGGCGGACGGATATTATTCCTTCTGGTGAACAATCTAAAATTTTCAACTATTGCGAAAGTATCGTTCGGGAGATGAAAGCTGAGTTAGCGGTCAGTGGTATAGGATATCATCCTAGTGATGAGCGAATGTCGATTCGATGCAGAGATGCTGTGCTGTATATAGTTTCAATCACTAGCGGCATGCGTAATGACGAGGCCATTGGGATTGAGGTTGGCGCTTGGCGTAGAGAGATCAAAAATGGAGTTAAATTTTGCTGGGTATCCACAATAGAACATAAGACGGGCAAGGGGCGCGTAGAGTATCTCGTCCCAGAATTGACTCTAGATGCACTGGAGCTTTTGGCCAAATACTCGGTTCCTATCAGGAAAGAACTGGAACTAGAGATTAGAAATCTTGCAAGAACTATCGATCCCAGTAATCCCACCGAGCACCTTCTGAGGCTGGAAAAGGCTCGCAGGGACTCGAAGAAACTATTTTTGGGGCGACACGCCCAGGGCGGTAAACTTCAGGATAAACATGTTGAGGCGCTTAGCGGGCAAGCATCCAATGCTGCGTTTGACCGTATAGCTAAAGCCGCTGGAAGTGATTGGCCATTGAGGACGCACCAATGCAGGCGAACCTATGCAAGGTGTTTTGTTGAGTCCCGTATGGGTCGCACTTCGTTAATCTACCTAAAGTGGCAGTTCAAACACAGTAGCATGAGCATGACTCAACTCTATGCATCCAATCCGCAGCAAGACCTGACGCTTTTTGATGAGATCTTTCAGCAGATGACAGAATTTAAAATCGATCTGATCGAATCATGGCTCGGTGACCAGCCCTTGGCTGGGGGCGCAGGCGAAAAGATTGTGGAATTGCGGGCGATCCCAATCAAGGATAGAGCAGCTCTACTTGCCCAGACCGCTCCACATGCCAACATTCGTGCGACTGGACACGGATGGTGCATTGCCACGGAGCGGGGCTGCGGAGGTGCTGGTCTATATGAGGCCACACGGTGCCCAGGGTGCAAAAATTCAGTCATCGATGAATTCTTCGCTGGCACCTGGCAGGACATTTATATCCAGCAGCAAGAGTTGATTAAGATCGAAGACGCGGGCCCTGCCGTTACGCAGCGAGCAGCGCGCGATTTGCAAGTCGCACTCGACGTCATCACCAGTTTGGGGCTCTCTCCCATAAACGATGAGACGGACGAGGCTGTAAATGGTGAATAAGTCTACTCAGGATCAGACACCAGCCCGTTCAAGGTCGAAGACCCTCGCCGCGCTAGATAAGGTCATTGATGGCCTCGTCGCAGGCAACGAAAAGCTCTCCATTGCTTCGGTTGCCCGAGCAGCAGGTGTTACGCCGGGTCTCATTCATAATACCTACCCAGCGGTGGCGGAAAAAATTCGCACTCTCATGGGCAAGTCGGTGCGCGCCCAGCGAGACTCGAAGCACCAAGCACTGATGAGTGAGAAGGAGAAAAACAGGGCGCTTCGTGCGGAAAACGACCAGCTTTTGGCGGAGCTTGCCCGAATCGCTTCTGTAAACCAGCGCCTCCTTTTCGAAATGGCTGAGTTAAAAGCGGTCTCCAGCGGAAAGGTTGTGGCTCTGACTCAGAAGCCCAGCAGATAAACGGCCTTTCTGCCTGTTCAGAAATACCGTGGTCAATCCAATCGAGGCTATTTGGCTATTGCGGCACCTGCGAGAACACTGCTACGGCTAAGAACTATGATGCCGCCAAACGCAGCCAGGATCGAACCGATCAAGACCCCAACTTTGACTTCATCAATCAAGTGAGCTGATCCGGCAAACGCCAGGTTGCCAATGAATAGGCTCATGGTGAAGCCAATGCCACACAACAGCGCCACGCCGTAAAGCTGAGTCCAGGTGCTTCCTTCTGGTAACTTGGCCAAGCCCAGACGAATGGCTAAGGCCGCCAATAGGAAAATGCCTATCTGTTTGCCCACCAACAAGCCGAGCGCAACACCCAGCGGAACTGGATCGACCAGGTTTTCCATGGAAATACCTGCCAGTGAAACCCCAGCATTTGCGAAGCCAAAAATCGGCACCACAGCGAACGCTACCCACATGTGCAGCTTTTCTTCTAGGAACAGCAGTGGAGACCGGGCTTCCTCTTCAGGCTTGCCCATTGGGACGCACAGCGCTACAGCGACACCAGCAAGGGTGGCATGCACCCCAGATTGCAGCACGAAGAACCACAGCACACCACCGACAAGCAAATATGGGAGCAATCGTCTGACGCCCAATCGATTCATTGCGATCAGAATGACCAGAGTTGCGAGCGATGCCAGCAACATCGGCATGGAAAGACCAGTGGTGTAGAAAAAAGCGATGATGACCACAGCCCCCAGGTCGTCAATGATCGCCAAGGCAGCGAGAAAAACCTTCAGCGAAGTCGGGACTCGCTTACCCAGCAGCGACAAGACGCCCAGGGCGAATGCGATGTCGGTAGCGGCTGGGATGGCCCAGCCCTTCAAGGTCTCAGTATTACCCCAGTTTATTGCGATGTAGATCAGCGCAGGCACAACCATGCCGCCTATAGCACCAAATCCCGGCAAGGCACGCTGGCCCCAGGTGGAAAGCCCACCTGCCAGCACTTCTCGTTTGATCTCCAGGCCGACCATTAGAAAGAAGATGGCCATCAGGCCATCGTTGACCCAATGCTCGACAGACATGCCCAACCAGACACTGTGCAAGGCTGCGAAGTAACCTTGGGATAGAGGCGAATTAGCGACAATCAGCGCAGCCAAAGCTGCCCCCATCAACACAAGACCTCCAGCGGATTCCGATGACAGGAAGCGAGCCAAGATTGCAGCCGCTCTAGGGGTTTCTGCGGAAGTTCTATTGTGGGTCATCAGTTTCCTTGCGCTTTGATCTAAAGCGATTATTTTAACATCCGAGGTTTATCAATATGGCTGAGCAAATAGCCTGTAACAGTTATTGTCCTAGGCTAAGATAAGACTCAACCTATCCCCTAGGGCTCTGGAACGCGTGGTACAGAGTTATGCTCCGAGCAGAACATTGACTTGCAGGCTAGTCAGGGCTTTTTAGCTATGACCAACAAACCTGCCACGATCAAGCCCGCACCGGCGATCATGCGCAACGTGATGATCTCTCGAAGCACCAGGCCGGCGAGCAGCATGGCAACGACCACGCTACCTTTATCGATCAGTGCCACCGTGGCGACATCCCCGACTTTCAGTGCCTTGTAGTAGAAGATCCATGACAAGGCAGTGGTGACGCCAGACAGTCCTAGCCAATACAGATTTCGGCTTGTGATGTTGGCCACTTCCTGTGTCGGAACAGCCCAGGCGGCGAATACGAGTACAAAGGCACACACGAACAGGGTTCGAACTGTTAGACCAAGCTCAGCTGAAATGCCTGCGAGTCCCATCTTGGCGATCACAGAAGTAAACCCGGCAAAAAACATTGAGATGAAGGCATAAGCCACCCATTTTTCCATGCGCGTGTTTCCATCGATATTTAATGTTCCGGGCGACTGAGAGGCCAATTACAAATCACGCGCCCCTCAGTTCGACTCCCGGCTGAATTCCAACTGGCGGAAGAGCTATTTGGGGATATATGCAGCTACCGATTTGCGAATCTCTTCCCGCGCCTCATCTGAGCTCCCCCAGCGGCCCATCTTCACCCACTTGCCTGGCTCCAATGTTTTATAGTTTTCGAAGAAGTGCTGGATCTGCGCGAGGAGTAACGCAGGGAGGTCTGAGCACTCCTTGACGTCGCTGTACATAGAGCTGAGTTTTTCATGAGGCACTGCGATCACCTTGGCATCCGCTCCGGCTTCGTCAGTCATGTACATCACACCAACCGGGCGACTGCGGATTACAACACCAGGTGAGACGGGATATGGGCAAATCACCAGAACGTCGAGAGGATCGCCATCGTCGCTCAGCGTGTTCGGGATAAACCCGTAGTTGGCCGGATAGAACATCGGTGTGCTGAGGAAGCGGTCAACAAAAATTTGTCCGCTCGGCTTGTCCACCTCGTACTTAATCGGCGAGTGGTTTGCAGGAATCTCGATAACGGTGAAGAAGTCATCGGGGATTGCGTTACCAGCTGGAATGTCCGCGTAGCTCATGCTCATATCTCCAAGCGTCTATGAAAGGCTAAGGCCGCTGACTTTTTTGCCAACGGATACACGTGATTCGATTTTTACGCTGACCAAACCAACAGATTTCCCGGCTGCAGGACGAATGACTTCCTGATCGCATCCAAGTCAGTCCATGGTCGCGGAGATTTCGAGCTGTCCTCATCACAGTCAAAGTGGTGTGCGAACGGTTGGCGCCGCACTCCAAGGTGACGTCGACTTCAACGGTAGGGTTGCCGCGTGAATCGAGAATTTCACGTGCATAAATGGCCTGAATTTGCGTTTTCATAGATCTTCTCCAAGTAACGATTCGGGAACGTCATTAACCATGTGAAACCGTTGAGAGGCCTCTATGTCGGACGTCAGCTCTCCATGAGTATCCTGAACAGCTGCACTGCCGACACCGCAATTGCGGGAACCAAGAAGCCTCCAATAATTAGTTCAGGAATCTCTCCCACCAAGGGTATGAACTGCCCTCCCTTTGCCATCTGGAAAAGCTCCATCATTTGGTTTGAAGCAACCATTACAGAGCAGCAATACGCCGTTTGGGCTTGTAGCCTGGCGCGCCTTTGATTTAGCAGATAAAAGGTCAGCAAGGACACTCCAACGCTTACGATGAAAAGCGCGGCGAACTCATAGACAGATCCTGTGAAAAACCTGCCCATCACAAGCCCGAATACGATGCTCAGCGTCACTGCGCTCATGTGGTCTCCCAATTCTCTAAAATGATTTTGATGAGCCGACGTCGGTGAGCTCCATTTCGCGATCTCATCTTTGGATTGCCAACCGCCATCGCGCTCAATGTTGCTGTGCTCTCAGCTCGTAGCCCGGTACGCAGGTCTGGGCTACGTCGGCCTTGCAGGACTTCTCACTGGGCATACGCATCGTGACCAATGCGCCTTCGAGCGAGGTGACGATGTACCACCCCTCGCTCGAGACCTTTTGACTGCCTGCGATGCCGGCCAGAAAAAGTGACCAGAAAACCAGTCCTACGAGAAGCGTCTTGTTGTCACGAGCCCAGTTAGCAGGGGCTGGCTGTGGACGTAGGTTATAAACTCGGTACATGGCGTTATCCTTTTTATTGGTTGTCCAACAAGGTGCGTTTTTTAGTTTTTCGCCTGGCCCACTCGACCGTATTCGATGGGCAATTTGATATAGCTCAGTGAAAACGACTCCTTGGCCAATGCCTCCAGCAACCTGTCGCACCCAATTTCATCAGTGGATATAGTCACCGTGACGGGATGATCGGCACCGCTGAGGGAATGCGCCGTATGCAAATGCCCCAAATGATCTAGCCCCTCCGTACCGCTCACCAACGTCGCACCCAACGCGCCCTCTCGCTTGGCGAACTCGACCAACCACTCTCCCAGTGGAAGGTGCTGGTAGTTGGTACTCTGTTCGGTGAAAAACGTCAGCTGAAAGCCGTTCATAGCTACATCCTCTAATGTGGCGAGTGACCGACGCTTCGGTCGGCCTTACTTCTTCATTTCCGAGCTGTTTTCAAACTGAATTACGACGCGTTAGTGAGCGGTAACTCACATAAGAGAAGAACTGCTCGCACCTTGCGTAACTCGTCAGCGTGGTCGCGCAGGAATGCGCGCAGCTTGTCCTCTGTATCTAGCAATTCCAGACACTGGGGATGACGCATATCGCCAAGCTCCGGGTGATGATGGGAGATGCGATGGCCTGGCAAATAACCTGCAGAAATCGTCTTGAGCATGACCTGCTCAATTTTTGCTTTTTGAGCAACTTTAAGGAGGTGCTGGGCTAGTGCAGGTGCGCTTAGGTGGTGCCAGAAGCTGGTCACGCGAGCCCGGCTAGCGCCAGGAAAATAGAGTTGCAAAGCTGTCAGGCGATCTTGGTGATGTTCAATCATTTCTCTTCCCCCACAAGAGTCACTTTCCGCTCGCTGGCGGATTCACTTTGAGCATGAAATTGCTTGAAATCAGAGAGCCGGATTTCCTCCGGAAGAGGACGGTGATGCTTGCTGTGGCCGACGCGCTGGGCGTGATAGATCCCGGTGTGTCCGGATACGAGGTAACTTGCGATACAGGCAATGGCTGCAAGCGGAGCAATTTCGGGCCCGAAGAGCTCCATGGCCATAACGATGGTTGCCAGTGGCGTATTAGCTGCACCGGCAAAGACGGCGACAAAGCCGATACCAGCCAGCATGCCGAAGGGAAGGTGCAAGAGGGGAGCCAGCGCATTCCCCAAGGTGGCACCGATGTAAAACAGCGGTGTCACTTCACCGCCTTTGAATCCAGTGCCCAAGGAGACAACGGTGAACACCATCTTTCCAAGCCAATCCCAAGGGGCCATTGGCATTTGAAAGGATTGGACGATGCTCGGAATGCCTAGCCCGATGTACTTATCAACGTCGATGTAATGGTTACTACCGAGCGCCCACACTGCGACTGCGATCAGCAGGCCGCCGGCAAAGGGTCTTAATGGTGAATAGGTGATAAGCCGCTTAACGAAGGCTCCGAGCTTGTGGGTCGCTGTCGCGAATAGCAGGCCGGTAAGGCCAAAGACAATCCCAGCTACCACCACAGCCATGACACTCCACAGCTGCACCGGAACCACTTCGCCAATGACGTAATGCGTGTGAACCACGCCCCAGGCTTGCCCCACCTGGTCAGCAACGATTGCCGCAACCACGCAAGGGAAAAGCGCGTCGTAACGCATACGTCCAATGGCCAATACTTCAAGTCCGAATAAAGCCCCGGCAAGAGGGGTGCCGAAGACGGACGCAAAGCCAGCACTAATACCGGCCATGAGAATCACCCGACGGTCTTCGCGGCGCAGACGGAAGACATGCGTCAGTTGATCGGCAAGGGCACCGCCCATTTGCACCGCCGTCCCCTCACGTCCCACAGATGCACCAAAAAGGTGGGAAACCACGGTTCCGATCAGCACCATCGGTACCATGCGCAAAGGCACGATCTTCTTAGGATCATGGATCTCATCGATGATCAGGTTGTTTCCGGCATCAACGGGTTTGCCTATCAAGTGATATGCAAGTCCCACAGCAAAGCCGGCCACTGGCAGGAGCCAGATCACCCAGGGATGGGTTTCTCGCCACTGGGTGGCATGATCCAAAGAAAGGAGGAATAACGCAGAAGCAGAGCCTGCCAAAAGAGCTACAAGACCAGCAAGCGCAAGCCATTTCGCTATATAGGGCAGTAAGTCGAGTTGTTCAGGTCGTCGAAATTTAGACATTTGGCCAGCCACAAAAAAGTAAGTGGGCCTGACCAAAAAGGGAATCTGAGCGCGAACGCCTACAGACCTGATTGATCAGGTTTCTGTAGGCATCATCAGCTGCTACGGGCGCAGCGGTTGGTTAATGGAGGAATGCCATCTCCAATCCGTCGATCTTAGCTAGCTCCGCTCAAAATGTAAAATCATGTTACGGAAACAACAAGCACAGGAAGATCTCTTGAAGCCTAGCTTGGTAAAAGGATGCCGGACTAGGTGGTTTTTTTGCCGACGAAGCCCATTTCAATTGGAGTCTTTATGTAAAACACCGAGATTTCCTCAAGCTCCAATCGTACGAACAACCGTTCAGATTCGTCCTCGGTGATAGCCATGCGAATCTCGGTAGGCTGATCCGCCAGTTCAAAAAAATGGGAGGAGTGCAGCCGACCGGTATGCCCAAAACCCTCGATACCCGTAGATAGGGTCGCACCACGTAGTCCCATTTCTTTCGCCAAATCAACGATCCAGTCGCCGAGCATCTTGCCCTGATAACGACGGTTCTGTTGGGTAAAGAAAATCACCAGGAAACCTTTCATTTTCATCTCCTCAGCGCGTACCGATAATTTGATAGGACAGAAGCCCGGCAGCCGTCATCGTCAGCGAGCCCACGACGTGTAATGAAATTGAGCCGAACGCCCAGAGCAATCTGCCTTCCTGGATCAGGGCAACTGTTTCTGCCGAAAACGTAGAAAAGGTGGTGAGCCCTCCACAGAAACCCGTGATGATCAGCAGGCGCCACTCAGGGCTCAGAGTCGGGGATGCGGCCAAAAACGCGATTGCTAAGCCGATGATGTAGCCCCCGATCATGTTTGCAATCACAGTGCCTGGGGGAATCGTGGGGAACAATGCGTTTAGCTTCATACCCAATAGCCAGCGCAACCAGGCACCGAGTGACGCGCCAACGGCGATAACCAAAAGTGATTTCAGCATGGTGGGCTCACCTCGTCAGACCTAGGCCAAATAGGTAACAGGTAAGCACAAAAAAAGAGAGGCGACTGGGGTCGTAGGATCATAATCCTGTCCTAGCTCAGGGACAGGGAGCGGATACACCTACGCACCCTGTCCAGGGTTCACGTAGGCATCATCAGCACTAGGCGGTTAAAGGAGGAATGCCATCTCCTGAAATCATCGTATATCAGCCCCCTCAGAAGTATCAAGGCATACCAAACTTGAATTCAAGGAATACATCGGGGATATCGCGGCGGTGGCGGCTCTCGACAAGGTGGTGCTCAGACTCCGTCGTGTATGTGCGCGGTCGACATCATTGGCATGAACCAAGCGACCTCCATGCTGGTGGATCGGTTCGGCGTCCATGACAAACCTGACGTCATCGATACTCTGATGCGTGATATCGAGGCCTGACTTCGACGAATAACTCTCGATGTGCGCCTCCAGGACGGACGCCACGAGCGTCAAACTATCTATGCCGAATTGCCTTCGTCTGTGTGAATCAAAAGGCTTATTTGATCCCGCTGAATCGCCAAAACCATAAAAAATGTTAGTGGTGTATTTTCAATATAAATCAATATGTTATCTTCCGCTAACTGTTAGTGTCATTCAGATCAAACGATGGCTGCGTCATTGCCCGCAGCTACGACGCCAAGCCGTTTATCAAGATGGGCGAGCCGTATTTTCTAATCAAACACAAGCTGAAGCAACACGGCATCATTCCCTTCTCGTCTAACTACGCGCTCTATGGCGACATGAGCGAGCGAGTGATGACTCTGATCGAATCGATGGTTCCTGCCGTTGAAATTTACAGTATCGATGAGGCATTTGCTGACCTATCGGGTATTCCCGGGCTGGATGCTTTGGGTCGTCAAATCAGGGAGCGGGTGCTGCGCTGCACTGGCATTCCAGTGGGAGTTGGAATAGCGAGCACCAAGACCTTGGCCAAGCTGGCCAACCACACGGCAAAGCGATTGCAAGCTCAAACCGGTGGTGTAGTGAACATCACCGATCCGGTCAAGCGCGATTGGGTCCTGCGTAATACTGACGTCTGCGAAGTGTGGGGCGTAGGCCGCAAAATGAAGCTCCACCTCGACGCCATGGGCATAAAGTCAGCGATGGACCTGGCCAGGGCAGATCCTCGGACGCTCCGTAAGAAATTCAGCGTGGTGATCGAAAAGACGGCGCGGGAGCTGGCCGGCACATCGTGTCTGGAACTTGACGAGCCCGACCCGCCCAAGCAAGAAATATGCTGCAGCCGGATGTTCGGCAAACGGCTGACCGATCTGCCGCCGATCAAGGAGGCGGTGGCCACCTACATGATGCGCGCCTCAGAAAAGCTTCGCGCCCAAAACTCACTTTGTAAAAAGGTCCGCGTCTGCATCCGCACAGGCATGTTCAACCCCGAGGAGGCGAAGTATGCCAACGGCGTGGTGGTCGATATGCCGTACCCCACCGATGACGTGCGCCTGCTCACGAAAGCCGCCGTCGATGCGCTCGACAGGATTTTCCGGCCGGGTTTCAAATACAGCAAGGCCGAGGTAATGCTGCTCAACCTGTGCCAGCCAGGCGAATACACCGATGATCTTTTTGCAATATCGCAGCCGACCGAGGCAACCCAGGTCATGACGGTTCTTGATCAGATCAATGAACGCTGGGGAAGGGGAACGCTTCGATCTGCCAGCGTACCTACCAACCCTGACTGGGGTATGCGTCGAGAGATGATGAGCCAGAGCTATACCACTAAGCTGGACCAACTCTGGACGGTGGCCTGCAAGTAGCGCTCATTCCTCCGTCATAAGGACAGCCAGAGACATTTTGATGAATTCTTCATTGTGGCCGATTGTGAAAAGGGCGCCTCGCACATTGTCTGCCACCTCGGCGGAGCCACGTTGCTCAACCCAATTTGACAGCTCCAGGATGGACGCTTCGAGGGCAAGTTGGTTTTCGTAGAGTTTGGAAAGCAGGGAAGGGATTAGGTCTGAGTTCGGCATCGTTGTTCCTCCGTGGAGCGAACAGCGTAGCAGGCAAATTATTGAGTGGGGAGATCGTTCGGCAGGACGCCGGAGGAGGGGGAAATCATTTCCGCAACCCAATGCACGCCCCTTGATACATGCGGGCTGTAGGCTTGGTAAAAACTCTGAGTTGCGGAAAAGATAAATAGCTAAGGTGTTGATTATTATAGTTAACTCGGCAGTCTTGAAAACCGGCGGACGTTAATAGCGTCTCCAGGGTTCGAATCCCTGGTTTCCCGCCAAGATTTACACGAAAGCCTCGCGAAAGCGGGGCTTTTGCGTTTCTGGGGGTTGGGTGTGCTGATAATCAAACAAATGCTGTTTGTCGCATTCATACCTTTCAAAGACGAACCGCCATTCGTCTAACATCCGGCACTCTTCATCCGTTGCTACCTCTCAATCTTAAGCACGGATATCCCGAGCGATAAACGGAGAGAGCCAGCATGGAAATCAACGAAAAAGCCCCAGGCAACATTTCCCAGCAAGCGGTTACCCGGGGCACCGATAACGAGACAGGGCATGACCCTCGGCGCGATGAGGACAATGTCCCGCTGCCGCCGGACGACGAGGCACCGCTTGAGGAAGACATGTCGGATGTAGACGCGGCCGATTCCGTAGCAAGTGAACATCCCGACACCTGAAGGCGTTCAGGCAAACGAGCCCGGCCCTGTGCCGTAATGCGGTTGTAGGAGCGAGCTTGCTCGCGAAAAACGTCAACGATAACGCGTGTTTCTTGATTGAACGCGGCGCCTGTGAGTTTTTCGCGAGCAAGCTCGCTCCTACAGAGTGGGCGCTTGATGGCTCGGGTAGCGTGGTCTCGTTCACCTCGTTGCTGTAGTCCTATGCTGATCCGACCCGCACCGCTGCACTTTTTTGCATTTTGCTGATCTACCCCTGTCCCAGCCACCCGACTCCTGCGCGTGGCCCACAGATCAGACACGGTGCCGATGGATCGAACGTTAACTGTTTCCACCTCCCGATGGCCGCTGCTGCTTGTTGCGGTTTTCGCGCTCTGCGCAACAGGCTGCAGCCAACAACAGGGCCGCGATATCGCCAGGCAGTTCAGCGATGGCAAGCCCGATGAGTTCTTCCAGACCAGCGTCGACCGCATGGCCACCCTGGGCATGCGTGACAACCTGCAAAGCCTCTACTTGCTGATGAGCAAGCTCTACCTGCGCAACCCCAATCAGTGGCGTCAATCGGGCTACCCGGATGCGGTGACTGCCGCCCGGCAAATCCGCCAGGCCATCGAAAATCGCCAACCCTTGCCCGCACTGGGTGACCGGCGTGACCTGGCTGCCCTGAGCTATTCCCTGAGCCCCGACTTTCGCGGCGACCGCGTCGGCGCGTTCATCTATGCGATTGGCAGCATGCTCGTGACCGCCCACGGCGGGCGCACGCAGTTTTATGTGACCGACTCGATCAACCCGCAGTTTGTCAGCAATGCCGCGCGCAATATCGAAAAGGCCACCTGGTTGCTTAGCCAGCGTCAGGATGCCAATGGCGTGTTGCTGTTGTTTTCCAATGAAATATCGGAGGAGGGCAGTAACCTCAGTTTTGCCGTTGAGTTCGGCAAGATCGTCGCGCGTTTGGACCTGCTTACCCAAATCCTCGATGAGCGTTACCGACGTATCGGCCTCAATTACGCACAAAGCTTGTTGCTGATGAATTTCCTGCCGGTGCAATAAGGCCCATCGCATCGACCAATCGGTGCGGTGTTTCCCTTTCCGCTGTAGGAAGCGGCCTATCTTGCCTTTCGCGGCTTGAAACGCTTGCCTGCGGGCAATAGCCTCGGATTTTTCTTAAACACGAGGCCCTACCTTGGGTAAACGAAAAACGGTTTGGCCCACGGATCGCGAAATACGCTTGCGGTTTATCCTCTATGCGGTGATCGACGCCGCGACGGCCCAGGGCGTGTCTGCCGAGTTATTGCTGCCGGCGCATAAGTTATTGCGTGACTCGCCCACGGAGGCCCAATTGCGCGACACCTTGGGGGAGATTCTCGCCACTGACGAAATGTATGGCTTTCGCTTTGCGCCGGGGTCGGATGCAGATGATCTGCTGCGGGCATTGGCAACTACCGATGGCTAAACTGATTCATCCCTGTTTTTGATACGCCCCTGTCCGTCATTAAGGAGTGACTCGACGGGCGTGCCTGCCTTCCCATCACTGTTCGCGTGGTGGGCTTGGCCCGGCACGTTCCCGGATTCCAAGGACCTGCCCCCAATGCTGCTGCGCCACCCCCCGTTTATTTTTGCCGCCTTGACCCTCAGCTCGCTGGTACAGGCCGAAGGCCTGCAATTGGCGCCGGTTGAAGTCACCACGGCCGAGGCCAGCGCCGCAGAAATCGCCCAGGCGCAGCTCAAAAGCGTGCCCGGTGGCACTAATTACATCGATATGGACAGCGTGCAGCAGGGACGGGTCAGCAGCAACGAGGATGTCTTCAAATACCAGGCTGGTGTGTACGCCAAAGCGGCCAATAACGAAGGGGTGAAGGTGTCCATCCGTGGCTCGGGCCTGAACCGCGCCCCCGGTGCCCATGCCTCCGGCCTGTATGAAATGTTCGACGGCCTGCCGCTTACCGGCCCAGGGGGTACGCCTTATGAGCTGAAGGACCCGCTGTGGCAAAGCCGGGTAGAGGTGCTGCGTGGCGCCAACGGGTTCGATCAGGGCGCGTTGGCTTTGGGCGGTGCGGTCAATTACGTCACCCGCACCGGCTTGGATGCGCCCAAGCTGCAAGTGCGCTATGAGGTCGGCAGTCGCGGCTATGCTCAACGTGAAGTCAGTTCGGGGCAAGTGCTGGGGGACGCCGACTATTACATCAGCCTCACCGATTCGGCGTCCGACGGTTATCAGCACCAGAGCGCTGGTACCGGCAAGGGCATCGCCGCCAACTTTGGCTATCGCTTTAACCCGGACCTGGAAACGCGCTTCTACTTGCGTTATCGCGAAACCACCAACGATTCTCCCGGCAGGCTCACGCGTGACCAGATCAGCCATGATCCGCGTGCCGCCAACAGCCTTAATGCCGCCCGCGACTCAAAACGCCTGCAACCGGGCTCCACCTGGATCGCCAACAAAACCACCTTGCGCTTGGACGATAATTCACGGGTCGAGGTCGGACTGGCCTACCACGATTACCCCATGGACCTGCGCGAAGGCACCAACCGCCTCAAGGTCGCCTACACCGATATCAGCGGCACCCTGAATTACATCCGCCAGGACAGCCTGTTCGGCCATGCCAGCACCACCACCGTGGGCCTGCGTACCACCCAGGCGATGCCGAACAATGGCGCGTCGGAATACGTCCGCATCCCTGCGGGCAACACCGCCATTTATGCCCCGGGCACCAAGACCCGCGACTACAGCTATCTGGGCTCCGATACCGTGCTGCATGTAGGCAATGAGCTGGAACTGGTGGAGGATCTGTGGCTGACCACCGGCCTCGCCGCCATCTACACGCGCCGCGAAACCCAGGTCACGTATCCCGACGGCCAGGCGCCGATCAGTCAGCATGATTGGGATTACGCGCCGCGCATTGGCCTGCGTTACGACTTCACCCCGCAGCTGCAGATTTACGGCAACCTGAGCCGCTCGGTAGAGCCACCGCACGCATGGTCGATGATCTGGGGGTCGAACAAATATTTCGGCAAGGGCAGTGGGGCAGCCACGGGGTTACAGCGCGAAGGCGTGAAGCTGCGTAATCAGACCGCCACCACTCTGGAAATCGGCGGGCGCGGTGAAGCATGGCTCGGCCAGTGGGACCTGGCCCTCTACCGCTCCGAAGTGCGTCACGAATTGCTCTCCGTGGAAACCCAGGCCCAAACCGTCAACAGTAGCGCCATCATCGCCGAATCCAACGCCAGCCCCACCGTGCACCAGGGTGTGGAGCTGAGCCTGCTCAGCCCGCTGTGGGACGGCGGCCGCAGCGGTAAGCTCGACCTGCGCCAGGCCTACACCTTCAGCGACTTCCACTACCGCGATGACGACCGCTTCGGCGACAACACCTTGCCCGGCATTCCCAAGCACTACTACCAGGCGCAACTGCGCTACAGCCACCCGACGGGTTTCTACACCAGCCTCAACACCGAGCATGCATCACGGGTAGCGGTGGACTACGCCAATTCCTACTACGCGGCGGCCTACACCACCCTCGGCGCCACGTTCGGCTATGACGCGCCCAAGCAGGATTGGCAAGCCTGGGTCGACCTGCGCAACCTCACCAACCGCCGTTACGCCAACACCGTCACGCCGGGCTACGACGACAACGGCATGGACGCGGTGCGCTCTACCCCTGCGGATGGGCGGGGTATCTACACCGGCGTTTCCTGGAGCTGGCGTTAAATCAGCCTTCGTGTTGGCGCAGGCGCTTGTACAGTGTGTTGCGGCTCACCCCTAACTCCCGCGCCAGGTGGGAGATGTTCCCGCCCACGGCTTCCAGGCGCTGGTTCAGGTCAAGGCGTTCATCCAGGTGTTCGGGTTTGGACTGCGGCAGCGTCGCCTGCAAATCCACGAAGAAATCATCGGGCAGGTGCTCTGCGCGGATCGGCTGCTCTTCGGCCATTGCCAACGCCACCTGCAACACGCTGCTCACCTGGCGTAAATTCCCCGGCCACGGGTGTTGCTCAAATAGCCTCAGCACCTCGGCACTCAGCCCGGCCCATTGCGTCGGCTCGCGGTGTTGCTGCCACAGTTGCTGGAACAGCGCCTGCTTGTCGGTACGCTCGCGCAACGGCGGCAATTCCAGGGTCAGGCCGCCGATGCGGTAGTACAAGTCTTCGCGAAAGCGCCCAGCCTGCACCAGCTCGCGCAAGGCGCGGTTGGTCGCCGAGATGATGCGCAGATCCACCGGGAACACCTCGCTGCTGCCCACCGGTTGCACGCAGCGTTCTTGCAGCACCCGTAACAGGCGGGCCTGGGTCGGCAGCGGCATATCGCCGATCTCGTCGAGAAACAGCGTGCCCTTGTCCGCCTTGCGGATCAGGCCGATGCTGCCTTTCTGGTTGGCGCCGGTGAAGGCGCCTTTTTCGTAGCCGAACAGTTCCGATTCCACCAGCTCTGCGGGAATCGCCGCACAGTTCACTGCGATCAACGCCTGCCGGCTGCGGGAACTGGCCTGGTGCAGGGCTTTGACGAACACCTCTTTGCCCACGCCGGTCTCGCCGTGAATCAACAACGGAATGTCTTTTTCCAGCAGGCGCTCGGCCTGGCGCACGGCTTTTTCCACGCGCACATCGCCAAAATGCAGGGTCTGGAGGTTGATCGAGGTCGGTGCTGGCGGCGGCGGTTGGCTGAACACCCGGGCCTGCACCGGCATCTGCTTGGGCCGCTTCAACAGGCACTGAAACCTATTGCGTCCCGCCGCGTGCAAGGCGAAGGGCAGCCCTTCCGGTTGGTTGAGCAACTCCAGCAGCGAGACCTTGAACAGGCTGTCGATCATCACCCGCGACAGGCTGATGCCCAGCAGGTTATCTGCACGCCGATTGGCCGACAGCACCTGGCCGCTTTCATCAAAGATCAGCAGGCCGGCCCATTGGCTGTCGAGGTTGCTCAAGCCGGTGTTGAAGGTCAGTTGGAAGTGTTCGCCGCGAAACAGGTTGAGGATCAGCCGGTTTTCCACGGTCTGGCTCATCATCTTGACCATGCCCAGGGTGTGGGAGGGCGGCAGGTAGCTGTCGCTGGACACATCCAGCACGGCGATGATTTCGCGCTGGGCGTCGAAAATCGGCGCTGCGGAGCCGGTCATGAAGCGGTTGGCCTTGAGGAAGTGCTCATCGTGCTCAATATGCACGGCCTGGGCGCAGGCCAGCGCGGTGCCGATGGCATTGGTGCCGCTGGCGCGTTCCATCCAACTGGCGCCGGGGCTGAAGCCACGGGCCAGCGTGGGTTCGATAAACCGCTGGGTACCCCACGAGGTCAGCACCTGGCCCTGATTGTCGGCGAGCATGATCAGGCAGTTGGAATTGCTGAGAATGTTTTCGTAGTAGGGCAACACTTCCTGGTGGGTGGTCTGTACCAGGGAATGCTGGCTTTCCAGCAGTTGGCGAATGCCCTCGGCGGGCAGTTGGTCAAAGCTGGGGGCGCTCTGGTGGTCCAGGCCATAGGCGCGGCAACGGCGCCAGGATTCCTGGATAAGGGTGTCGTGGGTCAAGGGTTCGGCCATCGTGCGACCTTCATTTTTATTGTTATTGTTTTTGCATATCTAACTGAAGAAACCGATTCAAACTGTGGGAGCGGGCTTGCTCGCGAATGCGGTGTATCAGTCGACCGATGATTGACTGACCCACTGCATTCGCGAGCAAGCCCGCTCCCACATTTAGTCTGTGTTGGTTATGAGAGTGTTGTTCACAACTGTTCATTGTCAACCCCGGCAGTGTTCAGTTGTTCAGCCGGATTGTTCACTCCTGAACATCATGATTCACCCATTTCCTTACACATCAAGCGCTTGCGGTTTTGGCACGAAACTCGCTCTGACAATGGACCAGATTCATTCCAATAATAAAAAAGGTCGTGTCATGTCATTGACCCTGGAACATGTCTCCCGCGTTGTCGACGGCCAAACCTGGATCGACGACGCCAACCTGCGGTTCGAAGCCGGTTCTTTCAACGTCCTGCTCGGTCGCACCCTGTCCGGCAAGACCAGCCTGATGCGCCTGATGGCCGGCCTGGACAAGCCCGACAGCGGCCGTATCCTGATGAACGGCGTGGACGTCACGCAAAAGCCGGTGCGCCTGCGCAATGTGTCGATGGTCTACCAGCAGTTCATCAACTACCCGACCATGACCGTGTTCGAGAACATCGCCTCGCCGTTGCGCCAGGCCGGTGTGTCCAATGAGGTGATCCAGAGCAAGGTGCTGGAAACCGCCAAGATGCTGCGCATCGAGAAATTCCTGCAGCGCCACCCCCTGGAGCTGTCCGGTGGCCAGCAGCAACGCACCGCCATGGCCCGCGCCTTGGTGAAGGACGCCGAACTGATTTTGTTCGATGAACCGCTGGTCAACCTGGACTACAAACTGCGCGAAGAGCTGCGCCAGGAAATGCGCGAACTGTTTAAGGCGCGCCACACCATCGCCATTTATGCCACCACCGAGCCCAACGAAGCCCTGGCCTTGGGCGGCACCACCACCATTCTTCACGAGGGGCGGGTGATCCAGAGTGGCAAGGCCGCCGAGGTCTACCACCAGCCGCAAACCGTGCTCGCCGCTGAGCTGTTCTCCGAGCCGCCGATCAACCTGATGCCAGGGCGCATCAGCGGCAACGAAGTGAGCTTCGCCAATTTCGTGCATTTCCCACTCAATGTTGACCTGCGGCCCATCGGCGAAGGCGATTTCCGCTTTGGCGTGCGCCCCAGCCATATCAGCCTGGTGCCCAGCAACGATGATGACCTGGAGCTGGCGGTGACCGTGGAAGTCGCCGAGATCAGCGGCTCGGAAACCTTCCTGCATGTGCGCAGTGAGCATTTCCTGCTGGTGCTGCACCTGCCGGGGGTGCATGAGTACGATGTCGACGCGCCGATCCGCGTGTATATCCCCACCCACAAACTGTTTGTGTTCGATGGTCAGGGCCGCTTGGTCCAGGCCCCCGGGCGCCGTGTCGCGAGGGTTGCCTGATGGCCGAGATCCATTTGCGCAACCTGGCCCATAGCTACAGCCCTGCGCCCGCGGGGCCAGAAGACTACGCCATTCGGGAAATGAACCATGTGTGGGAGCAGGGCGGAGCCTATGCCTTGCTCGGGCCGTCAGGCTGCGGCAAGTCCACGCTGCTCAATATCATTTCCGGCCTGCTTAGCCCGTCCGAAGGTCAGGTACTGTTTGATACCCAGGTGGTCAACGAGCTCACCCCGGAGAAACGCAATATCGCCCAGGTGTTCCAGTTCCCGGTGGTGTACGACACCATGACGGTGTTCGACAACCTGGCGTTCCCGCTGCGCAACCAGGGCATGGCCGAGGCGAAAATCCATAGCAAGGTGCAGGAGATCGCCGAAGTCCTCGACCTGCAAAACCTGCTGAGCAAAAAAGCCCGCAACCTCACCGCCGACGAAAAACAGAAAGTTTCCATGGGCCGTGGCCTGGTACGCGATGACGTGTCGGCCATTCTCTTTGATGAGCCGCTGACGGTGATCGACCCGCACCTGAAGTGGAAACTGCGGCGCAAGCTCAAGCAGATCCATGAGCAGTTCAATATCACCATGGTCTATGTCACCCATGATCAACTGGAAGCCTCCACCTTCGCCGACAAGATCGCGGTGATGTATGGCGGGCAGATCGTGCAGTTCGGTACGCCGCGTGAATTGTTCGAGCGGCCCAGCCACACCTTTGTCGGTTATTTCATCGGTAGCCCTGGGATGAATCTGATCGAGGTGCAGGCCAAGTCTGGCGGTGTAGGGTTCGCCAATACCCTGTTGCCACTGTCCGAAGCGTTGCAGCAACGTCTCAACACCACTGACTACAAAAAACTCCAGGTTGGTATCCGCCCGGAATTTATCCACGTGTGGGACGAGCACAACCCTGACGCCCTGCAAGCCGACGTCGTCCATGTGGAAGACCTCGGCACCTACAAGATCATGACCCTCAACCTCGACGGCGCCACGCTCAAGGTGCGCCTGGCCGAGGACAAGCCGGTGCCGGAAGGCAAGGCCTCCATCAGTTTCCCCGCGCAATGGCTGATGCTCTACGCCGACGATTACCTGCTGGAGGTGGCGCCATGAACAAGGTGCAGAACAACAAGGCCTGGTGGCTGGTGTTGCCGGTGTTCCTGCTGGTGGCGTTCAGTGCGGTGATCCCGATGATGACGGTGGTCAACTATTCGGTGCAGGACATTTTCGATCAGTCCAGCCGCTATTTCGTCGGGGCCGACTGGTACAAGCAGGTGCTGCTCGACCCACGCCTGCACGATTCGCTGCTGCGCCAGTTCATCTACTCGGCCTGCGTGCTACTCATTGAGATCCCGTTGGGCATCGCCATCGCCCTGACCATGCCCACCAAGGGCCGCTGGTCCTCGCTGGTGCTGATCATCCTCGCCATTCCGTTGCTGATTCCGTGGAACGTGGTCGGCACCATCTGGCAGATTTTTGGCCGTGCCGACATCGGCCTGCTGGGCTCGACCCTCAACACCATGGGCATCAGCTACAACTACGCTGCCAACACCATGGACGCCTGGGTCACCGTGCTGGTCATGGATGTGTGGCACTGGACCTCATTGGTGGCGCTGCTGTGCTACTCAGGTTTAAGGGCCATTCCGGACGTGTACTACCAAGCTGCGCGGATTGATCGTGCATCGGCTTGGGCGGTGTTCCGACATATCCAGTTGCCGAAGATGAAAAGCGTGCTGCTGATCGCGGTGATGCTGCGGTTCATGGACAGCTTCATGATTTACACCGAACCCTTCGTGCTCACCGGCGGCGGGCCGGGTAACGCCACCACCTTCCTGAGTCAGACGCTTACCCAGATGGCCGTCGGCCAATTCGACCTGGGCCCGGCGGCGGCGTTTTCCCTGGTGTACTTCCTGATCATCCTGTTGGTGTCCTGGCTGTTCTACACCGCCATGACTCATTCCGACGCCAACCGCTGAGGCCGCCAACATGAGCAAACGCAAGCTGATTCCATTACTGATATACATCCTGTTCCTGCTGGTGCCGATCTACTGGCTGCTGAACATGTCCTTCAAGAGCAACACCGAAATCCTCGGCGGCCTGACCCTGTTTCCGCAGGATTTCACCCTGGCCAACTACAAGGTGATCTTCACCGACCCAAGCTGGTACACCGGTTACCTCAACTCGCTGTACTACGTGAGCCTGAACACGGTGATCTCCCTGAGCGTGGCGCTACCGGCAGCCTATGCGTTCTCGCGCTATCGTTTTCTGGGTGACAAGCACCTGTTCTTCTGGCTGCTCACCAACCGTATGGCGCCGCCGGCAGTGTTCCTGCTGCCGTTTTTCCAGCTGTATTCATCCATTGGCCTGTTCGATACGCACATCGCCGTGGCCTTGGCCCATTGCCTGTTCAACGTGCCGTTGGCGGTGTGGATCCTGGAAGGCTTCATGTCCGGTGTACCCAAGGAAATCGACGAAACCGCCTACATCGACGGCTATAGTTTTCCTAAGTTTTTCGTGAAGATTTTTATCCCGCTGATTGGCTCCGGTATCGGCGTTACGGCGTTTTTCTGCTTTATGTTTTCCTGGGTCGAGCTGCTGCTGGCGCGCACGCTCACCTCGGTCAACGCCAAGCCCATCGCAGCGGTGATGACCCGCACGGTGTCGGCCTCCGGCATTGATTGGGGCGTGCTGGCAGCGGCGGGGGTGTTGACCATCCTGCCGGGCATGCTGGTGATCTGGTTTGTTCGCAACCACGTGGCCAAGGGCTTTGCCCTGGGCCGGGTCTAGAGGAGTCGATGATGGAATGGATGGCCTGGACCACCCCCACAGCGCTGTTCTTTGGCGGTATTGCCCTGATTCTGGCGGGCATGACCACTTGGGAATTGCGTTCGCCGAGTATCCCCCGGCGCGGGTTGCTGCCGATCAGCACCACCCGTGGCGATCGCTTGTTTATCGGTCTGCTCGGCAGCGCCTACCTGCATTTGCTGGTCATTGGCGTTACCGACTGGAGCATCTGGGTGGCGTCCGCGCTCTCCCTGGTATGGCTGTTGAGTGTGATGCGTTGGGGCTAGCTGTGCACACCTCTGTAGGAGCGAGCTTGCTCGCGAAAATCGTCAACGATAACGCAGTGCTCCTGGTAGCCCGCGGTGTCTTTGCGTTCTTCGCGAGCAAGCTCGCTCCTACAAGGGAGGTGGTTGCCGATAGCCCCGTTTGAAATTAACCTGGAGGTCTCTATGTTGAATAAAAACAATAAGCTGCGACATAGCATTTCATTGGCTGCCGTACTGGCCCTCAGTGGTTTGAGCGCTTCGGCCTGGGCCGATGCGTATGAAGATGCCGCAAAAAAATGGATCGGCAGCGAGTTCAAACCCTCGACCCTTACCGAAGCCCAACAGCTGGAGGAGTTGAAGTGGTTTATCAAGGCGTCGGAGCCGTTCCGTGGGATGAAGATCAACGTGGTGTCGGAAACCCTCACCACCCACGAGTACGAGTCCAAGGTGCTGGCCAAGGCCTTCAGTGAAATCACCGGCATCAAGCTGACCCACGACCTGCTGCAGGAAGGCGACGTGGTGGAGAAGCTGCAAACCCAGATGCAGTCCGACAAGAACATCTATGACGGCTGGGTCAACGATTCCGACTTGATCGGTACGCACTTTCGCTACGGCAAGACCGAATCCATCACCGACCTGATGGCCAACGAAGGCAAGGATTTCACCTCGCCCACCCTGGACCTCAAAGACTTTATCGGCCTGTCGTTCACCACCGCGCCGGACGGCAAGATCTACCAGTTGCCCGACCAGCAGTTCGCCAACCTCTACTGGTTCCGCGCCGACTGGTTCGAGCGGCCGGAGCTGAAGGCCAAGTTCAAGGAGAAATACGGCTACGACCTGGGTGTGCCGGTGAACTGGTCCGCGTATGAAGACATCGCCAAGTTCTTCAGCGAAGACGTCAAGGAAATCGACGGCAAGCGCATTTATGGGCACATGGACTACGGCAAGAAAGACCCGTCCCTGGGCTGGCGTTTCACCGATGCCTGGTTCTCCATGGCCGGCGGCGGCGACAAGGGCTTGCCCAACGGCTTGCCGGTGGACGAGTGGGGCATTCGTGTGGAGGACTGCCACCCGGTGGGCTCCAGCGTCACCCGTGGCGGCGACACCAACGGCCCGGCAGCCGTATTCGCCACGCAGAAATACGTGGACTGGATGAAAGCCTACGCGCCACCGGAAGCGGCGGGCATGACTTTCTCCGAATCCGGCCCGGTGCCTTCCCAGGGCAACATTGCTCAGCAGATCTTCTGGTACACCGCGTTTACCGCCGACATGGTCAAGCCGGGCTTACCGGTGGTGAATGCCGACGGTACGCCGAAGTGGCGCATGGCGCCGTCGCCGGTCGGGCCGTATTGGGAAAAAGGCATGAAGAAGGGCTATCAGGACGTAGGCTCCTGGACCTTCCTCAAGTCCACACCCGAGAAGCAGAAACTCGCGGCCTGGCTCTATGCGCAGTTCGTGACCTCCAAAACCGTGTCGCTGAAGAAAACCATCGTTGGCCTGACGCCGATTCGTGAGTCCGATATCAACTCCCAGGCCATGACCGACATGGCGCCCAAACTCGGGGGGCTGGTGGAGTTCTACCGCAGCCCGGCCCGCACCGAATGGTCCCCGACGGGCACCAACGTGCCGGACTACCCGCGCTTGGCGCAACTGTGGTGGAGCAACATCGCCGCAGCGGCCAGCGGCGAGAAAACCCCGCAACAGGCGTTGGACAACCTGGCCAAGGAGCAGGACGCGATCATGACGCGCCTGGAACGCTCCAAGGTGCAACCGGTGTGCGGCCCGAAAATGAACCCCGAGCGTGACGCGCAATACTGGTTCGACCAGCCGGGTGCGCCGAAGCCGAAACTGGCCAACGAGAAGCCCAAGGGCGAAACCGTGAACTACAACGACCTGCTCAAGCAGTGGGAGGCGGCGCGTAAGTAATTTCGCTGAATGAGCGGAACACAACGGCACGCTGGCGTGCCGTTGTGTTTTTTTGTTTGTGGGTGAGCCACCTGCATTTCATCTGGTGGTCCGAGACAGCCTGCTAGCTTGGGACTAAACTGCTGAGCATTCATACAGGAGGTCATCTCATGGGTGTTCCACTTTCCCCAATTGTTTCCGAATTTGAAACTGAGGAGCAGGCAAGTAGCCATGATCTTTGGTTTCGCGCCAAAGTCGAAAAAAGCTTGGCCAACCCCGGACCCGGTGTACCCCATGACGAAGTCATGGCGAGGGTTGAGGCGATTATTCTTGAAGCAGAACGCAAGCAGAGGGTCAAAGCCTGATGTTGAGTGTTGTTTGGCTTGATGAGGCTATCAGCGACCTGATTGACATCGTTACTTTCATTGCAGCAGAGAATCCTGGGGCTGCGCGCCGTATCAAGACACGCCTTGAAGGTGCGCCTCTGCCACTGACCGAGCATCCTTACCTGTATCCGAACGGGCGTGTGCCCGGCACTCGGGAGGTCGTCGTTCACCCCAATTACGTCCTGGTGTATCGAGTAACGGCGGAGCGCATCGAGATAGTCAACGTGTTGCACGCTCGGCAGGAGTATCCCTGATTTCCCCTCATATCGCGTTGGGCACGACTATTGATCCAATGCCCCCATCGCAATAACACCGCGACCGCTTGTCTCCAGGTTAACAATCCCATCTGAATTTTCCGCACCTCTCAAGGTTCTGCATCTTAGAAGCGCATGTTTTTCAAGCGCTCTTGCGGGGCCACCTTGTGGGAGGCCCGTTGTAACGGACTTTGCGGAAACTGCCATCATGACACTCCTTACAGCGCTGTCTGGCCAGCCGGCCTCTCTCACTGATTCGGCCCAGGGCCGCCATCAACGGGTCTACCAACAGCTGCATGGCGAAACCCAAGACGCCGCCGAACTGGCGCGTGAATACCTGCACGATCAATTGGCCCTGGTAGAGGCAACCGATTGCGACTTGCCAGAGGCGCCCGAACAGCTGCTGGCCTGGGTCGAGCAGCGCTGCGCCGAGGTGGCCCAGGCCTATGCCGACTATCTGGAACAGCGCCGAAACGGTGGGCCGCGGCGGTATTTCCAGAACAAGGCCCATGCGTTGTATTTCCTGCAGTGCGTGGCGCCGACCAAACAGGTGGACGGTGCCTGGCTCTACGGCTTGCTGCGCTATTGGCAAGACCTGCGCTTTGACGGCCTGCTCACCACTTACCTGGAAGAATTGGGCGACGGTGAAGCCGCGCAGAACCATGTGGTGATCTACCGCAAGTTGCTCAGCGAACACGACGCCGACAGCGAAGCCGGCCTTGAGGATGACCATTACCTGCAAGGCGCGCTGCAACTGGCGCTGGGCATGTGCGCTGACGAGTTCCTGCCGGAAGTCATTGGCTTCAACCTGGGTTACGAACAGCTGCCACTGCACCTATTGATCAGCGCCTATGAACTCAGTGAGTTGGGCATCGACCCTTATTACTTCACGCTGCATGTCACCATCGACAACGCCAGCAGTGGCCACGCCTGCAAGGCCGCACAATCGGTGCTGAACCTGTTGCCGCTGGGTGAGGGCAGGGCAGACTTCTATCGCCGGGTGGCCGCAGGCTACCGTCTGAATGATCTGGGCCTGGGTACCACGTCTGTCATCAAACAGTTCAACCTGCAGGACCAAGTGGTGGCGATGCTCGAACGCAAGCGCGCCTTCGGCCAGCACATGCATTCGGACTATTGCCGCTTCGAAGGCCAGACCGTCAACCAATGGCTGGCCCAGCCTGGGCAGATCGGTGCGTTCCTCAAGGCCCTGGAAGACAAGGGCTGGATCCAGCACAACCAGGACCCCGCCAACAGCCGTTTCTGGCAACTCATCGAGGGTGCTGGCGCCGCGATGTTCGGGGTGTTCAGCGGTTATGAAAAACAACTGATCCATGACTGGATCGCCGGTGAATGGGTGGCCAGCGAACGCGTGGCGCCCGTACGGCCGGGACGCGGCAGCCGGTTTTCCCGCGAGCAGCATCGCCCGGCGGACCCGGATACCCAGGCACTGGCGGAGTCGTTGTGCAACTTGCCCGATGTGCAACAGCTCAATGCGCTGATCCCATGGCTGTCGGCACGCCGTCATTGCACGCCTGCCGGGCTGTATGCCACTCGCCGCTTTATCCAACTGCGTGCGCGCCTGCGCTAAGGAATGTGCCTATGTCTGCGCAACAACTGGCTGATCGTGCCTTGTTGAACCTGGGCCGGGGGTTGAAGGAGGGCGGTTATCGCTTTATCACACCGACGCCCTTGACCCATGAGCGTGTCTATCGGCGGCTGGCGACGCCCCTGGCAATGACGCTGCGCGATGTGTTCGGGTGGTCGATGCCGTTCGATCAAGGCCTGTTGCCCGAGGCCTTGCGTGAGGAGTTGCAGCAAGCGGATGTGATCGAAAAACACGGCGCGCTATGGCGCAGCACGGTGCGTTGGTCGAGCCTCGATGAGCTGTTGTTCGCTCATTCGCCTTATCCCACCGACCAGGCGGACGCGGTGTTTTTCGGCCCCGACAGCTACCGTTTTGCCCAGGTGATCGAAGCCTACCTGCAACAGCGTTTCGAGCCGCTCAAGCGCGCTGTGGACATTGGCTGTGGCGCCGGTGTTGGCGCGCTGGTGATTGCCCAAGCCCGGCATGACGCCCAGGTGCTGGCAGTGGACATCAACCCGCGCGCCCTGCGCATGACCGCGGTGAATGCCGAGCTGGCCGGGTTGAATAACGTCAGCGTTTACCACAGTGACGTGCTGGCCAGTGTGGAGGGCGAATTCGACCTGATTGTCGCCAACCCGCCGTACATGAAAGATGACCGTCAGCGCGCCTATCGCCATGGTGGTGGCGCCCTGGGGGAGCAGTTGTCGCTGCGCATCGTCAGTGAGTCCATCGGGCGGCTGGCCCTGGGCGGGAGCCTGCTGCTGTATACCGGGGTGGCGATGGTGGCCGGCAGCGACCCTTTCCTGGAGGCGGTCAAGCCACTGTTGGGCAGCGACGCCTACGGCTGGACCTACCGCGAACTGGACCCGGACGTTTTTGGTGAGGAACTGGAAAAGCCAGGCTATGAGCAGGTGGAGCGCATCGCCGTGGTCGCGCTGACTGTCACCCGATTGCGCTGAATGCCGATGCTCACCTTTGGTATTGAAGAGGAATACTTCATCACCGACCTGCACAGCCGTCAGATGGTCGGCGAGCCGTCTGCGGCGGTGCTGGCGGCCTGCCGCGAAGCGATTGGCGCGGGCTTCTCCTTTGAGATGTTCCAAGGTCAGATCGAGGCGGCCTCGCCGGTGTTTACCTCCAGCGCCGAAGCGGCGGATTATTTCTCGACTGTGCGCGGCAACCTGGCGCAATCCCTGGCTGAGTTCGGTCTCGGTGTGGTGTGCGCCGGCAGCCACCCGCTGGCCGATTGGCGTGGGCAACGGCCGACCGATCAGGCGCATTTCCGGCAACTGTTCGACGATATTCAATACGTAGCGCGGCGCAGTGTGTTGTGCGGGCTGCATGTGCATGTGCAGGTGCCGCAGGCGTTGGACCGCATCGCGGTGATGAACCAGGTGTCGCCGTGGTTGCCGTTGTTGCTGCTGCTCAGTTGCTCGTCGCCTTTCTGGGACGGCGCGCCCAGCGGCTTTATGAGCTACCGCCAGGCCGCGTGCGACGAGTGGCCCCGCATGGGCGTGCCGGAGCACTTTAGCGACTGGGCCGAGTACCTGCGCTACCTGGCCCTGTTGCAGCGCATTGGCGCGATCAAGGCCGATGGCAATGGCTGGTGGGGCATCCGCCCCGCGGCGCGTTACCCCACCCTGGAACTGCGCATGACCGACGCCTGCCCACGGCTGACGGACGCCTTGGCCCTCGCCACGCTGTTTCGGGTGATGGTCACCCACGCCTGCGCGATGCAGCGCCCTGGCGCCAGGTTCAATACCGAAGCGAGCTGGCTGCTCAAGGAGAATCGCTGGCAGGCCAAGCGGTATGGGACTGCTGGCACCTTTGCGTTGGACGACACCGGCACCCTGGGCAGCGCTGAGCAATGGCTGCAATACGCCCGACAGACCTTTGCCGCCACCGCAGAGGCCATCGGCGAGCCGCTGTTGTTCGATACCTTGGATGCCTTGCTGCAACGCGGCAACAGCGCGACCGAACAGTTGCGTTGGCACGCCCAGGCCCAGGCCAGCGGCGCCGAGGCGCTTGGTAGCTTGCGCCAGGTAGTCGACCTGCTGTTGGCCCAGACGCGCGGCGACCATTGATCGGGTGTCGCTCTACGTCGAAGGAACACTGAGGGGCTGCTCTGTCCTTAATTAGTAACCCCTCAACGGCAGGAGCGCAGAGCATGCGAGCGATGACTTACCAGGGCGCACACAAGGTGCAGGTGGATACCGTGCCCGATCCGATCATTGAACAACCCGACGACATCATTCTGCGGGTCACCGCCACCGCGATCTGTGGCTCGGACCTGCACCTGTACCGTGGCAAGATCCCGACCGTGGAGCATGGCGATATCTTCGGCCATGAGTTCATGGGCATCGTCGAAGAAACCGGCCCGGCCGTCACCGCCGTGCAAGCTGGCGACCGTGTGGTGATTCCGTTTGTGATTGCCTGTGGCGATTGCTTTTTCTGCCAGCTCCAGCAATTCGCCGCCTGTGAAACCACCAACGATGGGCGCGGTGCGATCCTGAATAAAAAAGCCATCCCACCGGGGGCCGCACTGTTCGGCTACAGCCGTCTGTATGGCGGTATTCCTGGCGGCCAGGCGGAGTGGGTGCGGGTGCCCAAGGCCAACGCCGGGCCGTTCAAGGTGCCCGGCACCTTGGCGGATGAGAAGGTGCTGTTCCTCTCCGATATTCTGCCCACCGCTTGGCAGGCAGTGACCAATGCGGGCATTGGCAAAGGGTCCAGCGTGGCGATTTATGGCGCCGGGCCGGTGGGCCTGCTCAGTGCGGCGTGCGCGCAGATGCTGGGCGCCGAGCAGATCTTCATGGTCGACGACCATCCGTACCGTTTGGCCTACGCGCAGAAAATGTACGGGGTGATCCCGATCAACTTCGAAGAAGACGAGGACCCGGCTGACACCATCATCCGCCAGACCGCCGGCATGCGCGGCGTCGATGGTGTGGTGGATGCGGTGGGTTTCGAGGCCAAGGGCAGCACCACGGAAACTCTGCTTACGGCCCTCAAGATCGAGGGCAGCAGCGGCAAGGCCCTGCGCCAGTGCATCGCTGCCGTACGCCGCGGTGGCGTGGTCAGCGTCGCCGGGGTGTATGCCGGGTTTATCCATGGCTTTATGTTTGGCGATGCTTTCGACAAGGGCCTGACCTTCAAGATGGGCCAGACCCATGTGCAGCGGTTCTTACCGGAGTTGTTGGAGCATATCGAGCTGGGGCATCTGCACCCGGAGGCGATCATTACTCACAGGCTGCCCCTGGAGCAGGCGGCGCGGGGGTATGAGCTGTTTGATAAAGCCGAAGAGGAATGCCGCAAGGTGATCCTTCTGCCGGGTGGGAGCGACCGGCCGCTGACCGAACCGCTGGACGAACTGACGCCTGAGTTGCGCGTACAAGGGGTTCCCGGGTTCTAGGCCAATACCCGGAAAATGGGGGGGCTTGCCTGCGATAGCGGTGGTTCAGTTGAATATTCAGTGACTGACACGCCGCCTTCGCGGGCAAGCCCGCTCCCACAGGAGATCTGTGCCAGGCGCTGATTCTGTGGGCAATACCTGACCAATGTGGGAGCTGGCTTGCCTGCGATGGCGGCCTCCCAGCCGACACCTATCTACCTGACACCCCACAATCCAACTGTGGGAGCGGGCTTGCTCGCGAAGGCGGCCTGACAGCCGGCGCCAATCTACCTGACACCCAGCAATCAAACTGTGGGAGCTGGCTTGCCTGCGAAGACGGCCTGACAGCCAACACAGTTGGATTGTGTACATATCCATTCCTGCGGTAACGGCCACCTAGGGTTCCGCCCTGACGGCGGCTCACTTTTGAACAGCGCAAAAGTAAGCAAAACGCTCTTGCCCCACCACTCGGCACCTCGCTTAGGCTCGGTGTGCCCGTAATCCGCCAGTGATTTGGGGGGCCGCCGCCACGCGCCATCCATGGCGCGGGGCGGCTAAACCGGCATCCCTGCCGGTTTACCCCCCAAATCCCTGTCGAATTCCGGCCAGCGTGGTTTGACGGGGCGCCTGAGATCAAAAGCAGAGCAAGATCAAGAGCGGCTCGCTTCGCATCGTGGTTACCGACTGCGCCTACAGCCCACAGAGTTGTATGCTGCGATGGCGGTGTGGCAGTCACTGCATCTGTTACTGCACTACCGCTATCGCAGGCAAGCCAGCTCCCACATTGGATCTTCTTTGCCTAGAAAGATGTGTTCCCCCCAACATTAGCCTGTGTCAGGCCATGGCTTGCGGCTGGATGCGCAGTTCGCCGTCCACATCCTTGACCAGCCCACTGGCCACAAACAACGGCGCCAGGCGTTTGTGCAACTGCGGCTCGACGAATTCCTTCACCGTATCCAGCGCCAACACACCACTGAGCGGCAGCTCGGCCTTGGTGTACGACAACCAGGCCTTTTTCAACGCCATCAGTACATCACTGCCCGCCGTTGAAGCGAAGCGGCGGTGCACGGGCTTACCCTCGAAGGTGAAGGTGTGTTGGAACTCATAGCCGCTTTCATCACCACCGCTGGCCGTGCAGCGCACGCAGGTGCAAGGGCCGTCGCCGAAGGCGCTGCGCAGGTAGGCGTTGAAGTCCACCACGGGCTTGAGTGACAGGCGCTTATCAACCTCGAACAGGTCCCCGGTCATTTTTTCGTCAGTGTTCAACGTCCATTTCCTCGCAGTCGGTTGCTGTGTTTCAAAGCGCGGCACAATACCAGCCGAGCGTGGGGTTGGGGATTATTTGCATCGTGGGAAAGGGTCAGCGGAAGAATTCACCGGGGGTGGAGTCAAACTGCTGACGAAACGCATTGATAAAGGCTGAGGTCGATTCATAGCCACAGCCCAATGCCACATCCGTCACCCGCTCGCCTTGTTCCAGGGCGGGCAGGGCGCTTAACAGGCGCAGGCGCTGGCGCCACGCGCGGAACGTCAGCCCGGTGTCACTCAGGAACACCCGACTGAGGGTTTTTTCGCTGACTCCAAGCTTGCGGCTCCACTCGCCCAACGTGGTCTGTTGCTCGGGGTGCAGGTTCAGGCTGCGGTAGATCTGCCGCAGCCGCGGGTCGTGAGGCAGCGGCAACATCAAGTCCACCTGGGGCGCGGCGGCGAGTTGGTCGAGCAGTACCTGGGCCAGGCGTCCGTCTGGCCCGTCTTCGGTATATTCCACCGGCAGTTGGCTGAAGTTGCGGATCAACTCGCGCAACAAACTGCTCACCTCCAGCACCTGGCAACGCTCGGCGGCCCAGGCGGTGACGCTGCAATCGAGGTACAAGCTGCGCATTTCCGTATGGGGCGAACTGAACACCCGGTGGGGCATGCCGGCCGGGATCCACACTGCGCGCTGGGGTGGCGCGACGAAACGGCCGACGCTGGTCTGGATCTCCAATACCCCGGAAATCGCGTAGGACAACTGCACCCACGGATGACTGTGCCGTCGCGTCAGCGCACGGTTGGGCAAGGATTCAGTGCGCCCGTACACCGGCCGTGGCAGGCTGGAAAGCCCAGGGACACTGCGGCGAACGGCTTTTTCATGTCCTTTAGGCGGCATTTACTGGCTCATTGGCGTTAGTCGGTAACAGGTGGTTACGTTAGAGTCGTCGCGACGCTCTTGGCAACCCCTGGAAGAATTGCTTATGACCCGGCCCCGGTTTCTGCCCGACAACTTCACCCTCACCCTGATCGCCACGGTGATCCTCGCCTCACTGCTGCCCGCCAGCGGCCAGACTGCCGTGGCGTTCGGCTGGGTCACCAACCTGGCCATCGCGCTGCTGTTTTTCCTGCACGGCGCCAAGCTGTCGCGCAAGGCCATCGTCGCCGGTGCCGGCCACTGGCGCCTGCATTTGCTGGTGTTCAGCCTGACCTTCGTGCTGTTCCCGCTGCTGGGCCTGGCGCTCAAGCCGCTGCTGTCGCCGTTGATCGGCGACGAGCTGTACATGGGCATGCTCTACCTCTGCGCCTTGCCGGCCACCGTGCAATCGGCGATTGCCTTTACGTCCCTGGCTCGCGGCAATATCCCTGCGGCTATCTGCAGCGCGGCGGCGTCCAGCCTGTTCGGTATCTTCCTGACACCGCTGCTGGTAGCGCTGCTGCTCAACGTGCACGGGGATGGCGGCTCCACAATCGACGCGATTGTCAAAATCAGCGTGCAGTTGCTGCTGCCGTTCATTGCCGGGCAGATCGCCAGCCGCTGGATCGGTGGCTGGGTCGGACGTAACAAAGCCTGGCTCAAGTTTGTCGATCAAGGTTCGATTCTGCTGGTGGTCTACGGGGCTTTCAGCGAGGCGGTCAACGAAGGTATCTGGCACCAGATCCCGCTGTGGGAATTGGGCGGGTTGGTGGTGGCCTGCTGCGTGTTGCTAGCACTGGTGCTGGTGGCATCCACGGTGCTGGGCAAGGCGTTTGGCTTTAACCAGGAGGACCGCATCACCATCTTGTTCTGTGGTTCGAAGAAAAGCCTGGCAACCGGCGTGCCGATGGCGCAGGTGCTGTTCGCCGGGGCGAGCATGGGCGTGTTGATCCTGCCGTTGATGCTGTTTCATCAGATCCAGTTGATGGTCTGCGCGGCGTTGGCCCAACGCTATGCCCAGCGGCCGGAGAGCATTCCTGAGTTGATGGGGCAGGTGGATCCGTGACGCACCTCTCATTCGCGGGTAAATAAGCTCAAGTTAACCGGCGTGCCGACGACTTACTTCTTAACTAACCCAAGAAGGAGTGTCGGCATGAACGTTCATCGTGTAGCGGTAATGACTGGCCTTCTGGGGCTGTGGGCAAGTACCTGCGGCGCCGCACAAACCGTGGGGCAGGGCACCATCAGGTTCAGCGGCGCCATTGTCGAGTCAGGGTGTGCGACAAATGCGCGCAGCGGTTCGGTGATGGAACTGCGCGGCTGCGCCCAATCCACTCGTGGTAGCCGAATCGAGGTGCGCAGTGTCGCGCCGGTGGCCAGTATCGACGCACCCCATGTGCGGCTGGTGGCGGATACCGGCGAGGGGCGCTATTACGATCAGCGTTACGTGTTGGTAGACCGCGCCGGCAAGCTCATCCAGTCAGGCAACTACATCATTACCATGACTTCGCCGTAGGTCGTCGAGCGACGATCCGCAGCAACAGCGGTGCGAGAAACCTATAGAATGCTCGGCGGCGGCGCTTGTCCTGGGTGGCCGCTTGATCATCGTCAGAGTACCGCGCCCGTCAATGAGCCTTTCAGCCGCAACCCCCCAAGCCAACTGGCAACCGGTCATCGCCCTCGCGCTGGCCGCGTTTGTGTTCAATACCACCGAATTCGTCCCCGTCGGGCTGCTCAGCGCCATCGGCGCCAGCTTTGACATGCCCGTGGCCAGCGTCGGCCTGATGCTCACCATTTATGCGTGGATCGTGTCGCTGACCTCGCTGCCAGTGATGCTGCTGACCCGCAACGTCGAACGGCGCAAATTGCTGATCGTGCTGTTCGGTCTGTTTATCGCCAGCCATATCCTCTCCAGCGTCGCCACCAGTTTCGGCTTGCTGATGGTCAGTCGGGTCGGCATCGCCCTGGCCCATGCGTTGTTCTGGTCGATCACGGCTTCCCTGGCTGTACGCCTGGCGCCAGAGGGCAAGCAGGTGCAGGCCCTTGGCTTGCTGGCCACCGGCACATCCCTGGCGATGGTGCTGGGCATTCCCTTGGGCCGCCTGTTGGGCGAGGCCATGGGTTGGCGCACTACCTTTTTGGTGATCGCCGCGTTCGCCGCCGCGCTGGTGTTCTGGCTGGCGCGCACCTTGCCGCTGCTGCCCAGCCAGAACTCCGGCTCCCTGCGCAGCCTGCCGCTGTTGTTCAAGCGTCCGGCGCTGGTGGCGCTCTACGTGCTGACGGCGATGACCGTCACTGCCCAATTCACCGCCTACAGCTACATCGAACCCTTCGTCGAAGGCGTCGCCGGCCTGGGCGGCAGTGCTGTGACCCTGATCCTGCTGGTGTTCGGTGGTGCTGGCATCATCGGCTCGTTGCTGTTCAGCCTGGTGCATCGCTTCAACCCCCACCTGTTTGTGATCGGCGCGGTGTCTATCCTGGCCGCGTGCCTGGCGCTGATGCTGCCGTTGAGCGGCGCCGAGTCTTACCTGGTGGGGCTGAGCATTTTCTGGGGCATGGCGATCATGGGCTTTGGCCTGGCCATGCAGTCCAAGGTGCTGGTGCTGGCACCGGACGCCACCGATGTGGCCATGGCGATGTTTTCCGGGATCTACAACATCGGCATCGGCGGTGGCGCGTTGATGGGCAGTTGGGTGGGCAGCCACTTCGGCTTCGCCTGGATCGGCGCGGCGGGCGGTTTGCTGGCGGGGTTGGCGTTGGTGGGGTATTGCCTGGCGATTCGGCGGTTTGGGCAGGGTGGTGCCCCGACGCCAAGCTGATCCGGATAACTGCAGGCTAAATGTGGGAGCTGGCTTGTCGGGTCGCCGCATCGCTGCGATGGTGGCCTGACAGCCGACACAGTCATACCGAGTACATATCCATTCCTGCGGTAACGGCCACCTAGGGTTCCGCTCTGACAGCGGCTCACTTTTGAAAAGCGCAAAAGTAAGCAAAACGCTCTTGCCCCACCACTCGGCACCTCGCTTAGGCTCGGTGTGCCCGTAATCCGCCAGTGATTTGGGGGGCCGCCGCCACGCGCCATCCATGGCGCGGGGCGGCTAAACCGGCATCCCTGCCGGTTTACCCCCCAAATCCCTGTCGAATTCCGGCCAGCGTGGTTTAACGGGGCGCCTGAGATCAAGATCACAAGCAGATCAAGAGCGACTCGCTTCGCATCGTGGTTACCGTCTGCTACTACAGCCCACAAAGTTGTGTAGATACCTATGCTGCGATGGCGGTCCGATAAACGACACATACCTACCTGATGCTCCGCGATCAAACTGTGTGCGGGCTTGCTCGCGAAGGCGGAGTGTCAGTCACTGCATCTGTTACTGCACTACCGCTTTCGCAGGCAAGCCAGCTCCCACAGTTGATCTTCATTGCCTTGAGCATTGTGTTCGCTTAACTGACTGGCATTGAGGCTTGCCTTCGATCCTACGCCACCGGGATCAACGGATCCGCCGCCGCCAACGCCACCTTTCTATCCGCCGCCGGTGGGTAGATCCACACGCTATTGATCTGCTGTTTGAGGTCCTTGGCTTCCTGGCCCACCAGCTTAAGCTGACGGTCCCAGCCTTCGGTGTACACCGCGCCCCAGGCGCCGAGGTCGAGGCAGGTGACGTATTTGGGTTGGCTGTAGGCCATGGGGGCTACGCCGATCAGATCGGCGGCGACGTTGTTGCCGGCGTAGCGGCCCAGGGCGATGGCGTGCTGGCAGGACATGGCAGCGAAGTTGCCCAGCTCGTCTGTGGCGGCGTAGGCCACGTCGCCGGCGGCAAAGATGGCGGCCTGGCCCTTGACCTTGAGGGTGGCGTCCACGTGCAGGCGGCCCTGGGGATCGCGGGTGGCACTCACCTGTTCGGTCAGCGGGTTGGCACGAAAGCCGATGGTCCAGATCACGGTGCTTGATTCAATCCGCTGCCCATCCGCCAGGGTCACGCCACCGGCGTCCACCGAGGCGACCGAGGTGTTCAGTACCCATTCAATCCCCAGCTCGCGGCTGGCTTCGATGATCGAGGGGCGTATGCCATCGCCCATCGACGCGGCAATCTGTGGCCCGCGGTCTACCACGATCACACGGATGTTGGCCGTTTCACCCAGCGCCTCCCGCAGGCGCGCCGGCATTTCGGTGGCGGTCTCGATACCGGTAAAGCCGCCGCCGGCCACCACCACGGTATTGCGGGCCGGGCTGTCGGGCAGATTTTTGAGGGCCTTGATATGGGCCTCAAGGCGCGCGGCGTCTTCGATCTGATCCACATCGAACACATGCGCGATGCCGTCCATGTCTGGGCGGTTCAAGCGGCTGCCGGCAGCCACTACCAGGCGGTCGTAGGCGAGGGTGGCCGGGATGCCGGCCGCGTTGCGATAGGTCACTTGCTTATTAGGGGTGTCGATGCTGTCGGCGGCGCCTTGCACAAAGGTCACGCCCACAGCGTCGAACAGCGCATCAAGCGGGGCCAGCATGGTATGTACATCGGGCTCGTAGAACCGCGGGCGGATACGCAGCTCCGCTTGGGGTGCGAGCAGGCTGATGCGCACATCGTTGCGGTCGTGTTTATCCAGTAGCCGAGCCGCGCTCAAGGCGCTCCACACGCCACCGAACCCGGCGCCAATGATCAGAATATGTTGTTTCATGGGGTTGCTCCAGAGACCAGATAAGCCGCAAGGCATTGCCGGATCACTGTAAAAGCAGCAGGGCCTGTCCGAAAGGACATATAACCCTGGATGACTGCCACCTCTGCCGGCCTAGCGGGAAAAGCGCTCGCGGTAGTCGCGGGGTGAGATGGCCAGGTGGCGGTGGAAGGTGCAGCGCATGCGTTCCTCATCGCCAAACCCGCAAAGCCCGGCGATCTGGTCGATGCTGCGCTGGGAGTCTTCGAGCATGCGGCGCGCCGCTTCCATGCGAAACAGTTCGATGGCCTTGGCCGGGGTGCGACCGGTTTTTTGCTTATAGACCCGGGCAAAGTTGCGTGGGCTCATATGGCTCTGCGCGGCCAGGCGCTCGACGCTGAGGTCGCTGTCGCGCAGGTTGTCGCTGATCCACGCATGCAGCGCATCAAAGCTGGCGCTGTCGGCGGTTTGCGCTTGCAGCACCTGGCTGAACTGCGCCTGGCCACCGGGGCGCTTGAGGAACACCACCAGTTCGCGTGCCACTTGCAGCGCCACTTCGCGCCCGCAGTCGGCCTCCACCAGCGCGAGCGCCAGGTCGATCCCGGCACTGACGCCCGCCGAGGTCCACACCTGGCCCTGCTGCACGAAGATCGCGTCCACGTCCACCTCGATGCTCGGGAAGCGTTGCTTGAGCAGCTCGCACATGGCCCAATGCGTTGCCGCGCGGCGCCCCTCCAGCAAGCCCGCCAGCGCCAGCAAAAAAGTGCCGCTGCACACCGAGGCGGTACGTCGCGCCTGACCGGAGGCGTTGCGCAGCCAGTCCACCAGCGCAGTATTGTCTAGCATGGCTTGCTCAATGGCGGGCGCGCCGGGTACCACAAGAGTGTCGATGGCGGCTGGGTCCAACTGCGCCAAAGCCACAGTGTCGACGCTCAAGCCTTCGGCGGTTGGCATCAGCCCGCCCGCCAGGCTGGCGTTGTGCAGCACATAACCTTGCAAACCGCGCTCGGCCATGGCCTTGGTCGCGGCCCAGAACACCGTTTGCGCGCCGGTCAGGTCGAGCAGGCCCATGTGCGGGTAGGTCAGGAACACCAGAGTGCGGGGTTGGCCAAGCGGGGAGAGTGCGGTCATGCGCTGGTCAGTTGCTCAATTTGGCTCAAGGTGCAGAAGCTTGCGCCCATGACCACGCTCAATTGCTCGGGTTGTTCAAGTTTGCCTGTCATGGTGGCGGTCTCCGGTGAAGGGGCTGGGCCCTGTTTTACCATGTCCCGCCAGTCAGTTTAAGCAGTCGCGCAGTGTTTGGTCTTGGTTGAATACTGTTTTGGCCAGGCCCTTCTGCAAACGTCGGTCAGGATTCACCTTTCTGATCGCCTCTGTTTGTTACTATCGCCAGCCCGTCACCCGGAGTCGCCGCTCTATGCAACACCAGTGGGATGAAATGCACCGCACCCGCCAGCCCACGTTCGTCCTGTGTGGCGAGCCCCAGGGGGATGTGCTCAATCTCTATGTTCACGGTTACTCGGCGTTCTTCAACCGCCAGCAACTGGGCAATTTCAAGCAGCAGTTGGCGGGTATCGAAGGCTCGACCAACCTGATGCTGTTCTGGCCGGCAGGGCATTTTCTGGAAAACCTGTTTGCACCGTTCAAGGACGTGCTCGCCTCATTGCTCGGCGGTGGCGGCCTGGGCGCGGCGACGGTGGGCGTGGGCAAGGCCATTGCCTATTTTCTTGACCATTACAAAAGCGTCGAGGCGCGGGTGGATGAAGTGGCCAAGACCTTGTTGCCAGAATTGGCCGGCTACCTGCACGACCAGTCGCTGCCGGTACGGCGCATCAACCTGATCGGCCATTCCCTGGGCGCGCGCATTCTGGTCAAGAGCCTGCTGGCCAGCCCCGAGATCGCTCGCGAACTGCCGTTGAATAACCTGTTGTTGATGGGCGGGGCGATCTGTACCTCGAGCCCCTGGGACAAGGTGTCGGCGCCGCTCAAGGGGCGGTTGATCAATTGCCATTCGAGCAAGGACTGGGCGCTGGCCATGAAGCCCGATACCGAGCGTTGCATTGGCCGCTATGCGATTGATGTAACGCCCGCGCTCAAGGCCAAGGTGACCAATGTGCACCTGGCCAGCTTCGATCATGCCGCCTATTGGCCGCAGTTGAAGACGGTGGTGCAGTACACCGACCTGCTGCAGGAGCGGCGCGGCATGATCCGTGTGGACTCGCGCAGCAGTGACGTGCGGTTTGCCGAAGCGGACGTGGACCTGTACCCGGCATTGGTACAAGCGCGGCCGGAGGAGCTGAAGTTTCTTGCCGAACTGATGGCGCAAAAGCGCAGTGCCGCGATTGATGCCAGTGTGCGCGAACCGTTGAAACTGGCCATTGAGTTGCAGCGCATGGGCGGCGACAGCTTCATGAACCTGGCCCGTGGCCATGGCGTGGGCTATCGCCAGATTGCCGAAGACGTGGCGCAACGCCTGGGCATCAAGTTCGACCAACCACTTGAGCATGTGGCGCTGGCAGAGATCGAAGGGCAGGTCGCAGAAACACTGATCGAGCAGTACAAGGACAAACTCAGCCGCGCTGATCGTCAGGCGTTCGAGGCCGAGCTCCAGGCCGCTGCACAAAAAGAGCAGGGGGTGTTCAACCGCTTGGATGTAGGCCGTTCGGCTACCGCAGCTTTGAGCGGCACGGCGTTGGCCGGGCTGACCGGGTTTATCCTGCGGCGCGGTGCGGCGACGGCGATTCCGGTGGTGGGCCAGGCGCTGGCTGCGGCGATGTTGCTGGTCAGCGGTGTTCGGGCGTTTTCCGGCCCGGCGTATTCGATCACCACCTTGGCGGTACTGGTGGTCGGCGTGATCCGCCAACGCATGGAGCGCGAGGCGCTTAACCAGGAGCTGGATCTGGTGGTGCAAGTGGTGGAAGCGTTTGACCTGCCACGGGACACGGTGATGCGCACGGTCGCCACCGACTGATAAGCTGCTGCCCAAGTCTTGTGTATTTGCCTGGAATACCGCGTGAAATTCAGCCTGCCAAAAATCGCTACCGCTCCGTTTTGCCCGCCGGAAGTGGCCGGCTCTGTCGCTGTTGATCCCAAGGCCTCGTTTTTTAAACGGGTGTTGATGTTCGCTGGCCCCGGCCTGTTGATCTCCATCGGCTACATGGACCCCGGCAACTGGGCAACGGCCATCGAAGCCGGTTCACGCTACGGCTACAGCCTGCTGTTTGTGGTGCTGCTGGCCAGCCTGGCGGGGATGGCGGTGCAGTGCCTGTGTTCGCGGCTGGGCATCGCCACTGGCAAGGACCTGGCGCAACTGTGCCGTGAGCGCTACAGCCAGCGCTCTGCTCGCACCCAGTGGGTGTTGGCGGAAATCTCCATCATCGCCACCGACCTTGCCGAAGTGCTCGGCTGCGCCCTGGCGTTTCACCTGTTGCTCGGCGTGTCGCTGACCACCGGCATTGTCATCACGGCATTCGACACGCTGTTGATCCTGGCCCTGCAAAATCGTGGTTTTCGCCGCCTTGAAGCGATCATGCTGGCGCTGGTCGCCACCATCGGCGTGTGTTTTTTCATCGAGCTGGTGCTGATCAAACCCTATTGGCCGGATGTGCTCAGCGGGTTCACCCCGTCACTGTCGGCCATCAGCGATGCGGCGCCGTTGTACCTGGCCATCGGCATCCTCGGCGCTACGGTCATGCCCCATAACCTCTACCTGCACACCTCTATCGTGCAGACCCGCCTGATCGGCAAGGACCTGGCGAGCAAGCAGGACGCGGTCAAGCTGGCGCGTATCGACACCATCGGCTCCCTGGCCTTGGCGCTGTTGGTCAACGCCGCGATTCTGGTGCTGGCCGCAGCTGCTTTCTACAAGACCGGCCATACCGATGTGGTGGAAATCCAGGACGCCTATCACCTGCTCGACCCCTTGGTCGGCGGTGCTTTCGCCAGCATCCTTTTCGGTATCGCCTTGTTGGCTTCGGGCCAGAGTTCGACCTTTACCGGCACCATTGCCGGGCAAGTGATCATGGAGGGTTACCTGAACCTGCGCATACCCTGCTGGCAGCGCCGCCTGATTACCCGTGGGCTGGCGCTGATCCCGGCGTTCCTGGGGGTATGGCTGATGGGCGACGATGCCATCGGCAAGCTGCTGATTCTCAGCCAGGTGGTACTGAGCCTGCAGTTGCCCTTTGCGTTGTACCCGTTGATCCGCATGACCGGCGACAAGCAACTGATGGGGCCGTTCGTCAACCGGCTACCCACACGGCTGCTGGCGTGGTTTCTGTTCGCGGTCATCAGTGGGGCGAATGCTTGGTTGATTGGGCAGTGGTTGTTCTGAGCTAGGGTTGAGTCATGTGCTCTTTTTCTCAAACTCCCGAAGCAGGCTGTCAGGAAGCGGTGTATCAAAGTCATCAGGAATAATCAGTTTCCCTTTCATCGCTCCTATCCGGCGTTGAGGAGCCTTTCGCACAGCCAAAAGCTGGACAAATGCCACTCCATTTCTGGTGATAGTTATCACCTGGCCAGTGCTGGCCTGATGAGCCAATTTCAAAAAATCGGCTTTTGCTTGGCTGAGTGAGACAGTCAGTGTCGAACACGTAGCGTTCATGTCGGTATCTCGGTAGTGGACGTTGCCAAAGTCTGCCCCAGCGCACCGTCCCCAGAAATACTGGCCCCCAAAATCAGAACGAGCCTACTTTTCCTACTAGGAATATTCCTTCACTGGCGCCGTTCAGCAGCGCCAACCTCCGTCACCGATCCCAATACGGCACCGTCCCAAAACACTCCACGAAATAGTCGATCACCGTGCGCACCTTCAGCGAGAGCCTGCGGCTGCCCGGCCACAACGCGGCGATCTGTTGGGGCTCCAGGGTTGTCGCCACTTCGTATTCGCCGAGCACCGCCTGCAAGGTACCGGCGCGCAGGCTTTCGCCAATCAGCCAGGACGGAAATACCACCAGGCCCAGGCCTTGTTCGGCGGCGTGGGTGAGGGTGTCGGCGTGGTTGCCGGTGATGGGGCCGCTGACGCTGTAGGGTGTCCAGTCGCCTTGGCCGCGGCGGAAGAACCAGCGCTCCTGGCCGGTGATACCTTTGTAGGCCAGGCAGTGGTGGTGCGCCAGTTCGTCGGGGTGGCGCGGCGTGCCGTGCTGGGCCAGGTAGGCAGGGCTGGCCGCGATGCGAAAGCGTTGCGGCGCGAAGATGCGCGCCTGCATGCCCGAGTCGTTGAGCACGCCGATGCGAAACAGCAGGTCGGTGCCATCTTGCAGCGGGTCGACGAAGGTGTCGGTCTGCTGGATATCCAGCTGCAACTTCGGGTAGCGCCGGCACAGCGCTCCCAGCCAGGGTGAAAGGTGGCGCTGGCCGAACACCATGGGCGCGTTGATGCGCACCAGGCCGCTGGGTTCGCTGTCTTGCTCCTGCAGGGCCTGGTTCGCCGTCTCCAACTGCTCGAGTAGCAAGCGTGCGTGACGGCCCAACAGGCGGCCGGCTTCGGTGGGGCTGACGGCGCGCGTATGGCGATAGAGCAATTGCTGGCCGACGGCCTGTTCCATCAGTTGGATCTGCCGCGAAATGGAGGAGGGCGCCAGGCCTTCGCGGCGGGCCACTTCAGAAAAGCTGCCCTGGTCCAGCACGGCCACAAACAGGCGTAGCGCCTTGAAACTCAGTTCATTCAAGCCCTGCATCATCTCTCCAGGCTGTGCGTTTTGCGCAAAGGTGTTGTACGCATGCTCCCATTTATCGCACAGCACGGCCACCGGATAATGCGCGCCATGTTTTTCTTTCTTGAGACACGGGTGATGTATGCAGGCACGTTCTACCGAGGGGCTGGCGCAGGCCAGGCCGAGCAATAACCTTCTACGGCTGCTGCTGTTGCCGTTGGTAATTCTGGCGGGCATGGGCCTGTCGGTGGAGGCCGGGTTGCTCGGGCCATTGGGTGCGCAGGTCGGGCATTTGTGGGCGACGTTGAGCATCTTCGGCGTTGGCACGGCGATTTTGTTTTTACTGCTGCTGTTCAGCGGCCCGCAAAAGGGCCCGGCATTCACGCAGTTGCCGCGCTGGCAGCTGATCGGCGGGTTTCTGGGGCCGATGTACGTGGTGGTGCTAACCCTGGCCACACCGCATATCGGTATCGCGATGACCATGATCGCGATCCTCTCGGGCCAGGTGGGCAAGAGCGTGTTGATCGACCACTTCGGCTGGTTCGGCACGGCGCGCAAACGGGTCAATGGTGAGCGCTGGATCGCGTTGGCGTTGATTGTGGCGGCATTGATTCTGATTGCACGAGGTTAAGGCGATGAATCTGTTTATGTTGTTGGTGCTGGTGATTGCAGCGGGTGCGGTGCTGAGTGTGCAGGCCGCTATCAATGGGCGTCTGGGCCAGACTGTGGGGGTGTTGCGCAGCAGTCTGTTGACCTTCGCGGTGGGCGCGCTGACCACGGCGCTGTTGATATTTTTCTTCGAGCCGGCCCAGGCCGTCAGCCTGCTGGAGGTGCCCAAGTGGCAATTGACCGGTGCCCTGTTTGGCGTGGTGTACATGATGGTGATGGTCGGCGCGGTACCTGTGGTCGGCACGGCCGTCGCCACGGTGGCGGTGATCGTCGGGCAATTGGGCATGGGCATGTTGATCGACAACTTTGGCTGGCTGGGCAACCCGGCGATCGAGCTGTCGGGCAGCCGTATTCTCGCCATGCTGTTACTCGCCCTGGCGTTGGTGTTCATGTACCGCAGCAATAGCCGCCGGGCCGACTGACGGCGCTGAACCATGCTGGCTTGCCCAAGGTCACTGCTTAAGGTGCGGCGCTCGCTGCATCGGACGACCATGAAAAAGGAGTCTGACCATGCCAGATCAAACCTGTGCTTGCCCTCACTGCAAATGTGTATTGGGCGCTGACGCAATCATGAAAGACGGCAAGGGCTATTGCTGCCAGGGCTGTGCCGAGCACCATGCGCACGGTGAGCCATGCGCCGCAGCGACGGGCTGCGAATGCGCCAAGTCGGCCCACGGTTGACAGGATTGACCTGCAGGCCCGGGCACCCGGTGCCTGCAGGATGAGTAAAAACAGTTCGTTTGCAGGCGACCAGTCTTTACCATGGTCGCCCGTCCTTGATTGATGTGTACCCGCCATGGCCCTGGCCGCGCCTCCCGACCTCACTGATCACGCCGTTCCCGTGCAACCGTTGGCGCGTACCTACCCGCGTGGGTTGTACGTAGAGCCGCACAGTCACGATTGGGGTCAACTGCTCTACGCCATGAGCGGGGTGATGTGGGTCGAGACGCCCCATGAGGCCCTGGTGGTGCCGCCCCAGCGCGCGGTGTGGTTGCCGCCGGGGGTGGAGCACGGGATCCGCGTGGTCTCCGATTTGCAAATGCGCAATATCTACCTGCGCCCGGCGTTGGCGGCGACGCTGGACAGCCAGGTGCAGGTGATCGAAGTGGGTCGCTTGTTGCGGGAGTTGATCGTGACCTTGGTGGAGCAGGGCGGTCACGGCGATGCGGCCTACTACGAGGCTGTCGTAGGCCTGGCTCTGCTGGAGTTGCAACGCGCACGTCGCTCGTCTATTCGCATCGCCATGCCGGTGGCGGCTGATCGTCGGCTGATCAATGCGTGCCAGGCGGTCATGGCGTCGCCCTCCCTGGACATCCCGTTCGAGCAGCACGCCGAGGCGGCGGGCGCCAGCGTGCGTACCCTGGCGCGGTTGTTCCAGCATCACCTGGGCATGGGGTTTGCCCAGTGGCGCCGTCAGGTGCAGTTGGCCACGGCGGCGGCGGAGTTGATCCAAGGCCAGTCGGTGAGCGGCATAGCGCGCACCCTGGGTTACTCGCCCAGCAGCTTCAGCGACATGTTCCGACGCGAACTGGGCGTGTCGCCGTCGCAGTACCGGAGTTGGCCGAAATCCTGAAGCACTTGGCCGATACCCACGGTAGGCGCGCCCTAGACTGAGCCCATCAATCCACCGGGCGCAGCCTTCATGAGCTATTTGATTTCCTTGGCCATCGGCCTGTTTGTCGGCGTGATCTACGGCGTGCTGGACTTCCGCTCACCGGCACCGCCCGCTATCGCACTGGTCGGCCTGATGGGCATGCTGCTCGGCGAAAAGCTCTGGCCCATGGCGCGACAGTTGGTCAGTGGTTGGTTGTCCTGATCCCTTTTCCCTTCGACGGATGCCCTCGATGAACGCACTGCAATTTACCGCCACCGGCGACCTCGCCCACCTGAGCCTGGTGGAGGTGCCCGTGCCGGTGCCGTCTGCCGGCGAAGTGCTGGTGCAGATTAACGCTGCGGGCCTGAACCCCAGCGACGTGAAAAACGTGCTTGGCCGCTTCCCCTACACCACGCTGCCACGCATCCCAGGGCGTGATTTTGCCGGCGTGGTGGTGGAGGGGCCGCAAGCATTGCTCGGCCAGGCAGTCTGGGGCACCGGTCGCGACCTGGGTTTTTTCGCTGACGGTTCCCATGCCCAATACCTGCGCGTATCCGCCAAGGGCGTGGCGCACAAACCCGCGCATTTGAGTTTTGCCCAGGCGGCCAGCCTCGGCGTGCCCTATACCACCGCCTGGGATGCCCTGGAGCGCAGCGGCGTTGGCCAGGGCACGCGCTTGCTGGTGATCGGCGCCAACGGCGCGGTCGGCAGTGCGGCGCTGGCGCTGGCGAAGATACGCGGCGCGCAGGTGCTGGCGGCTGTGCGCAAGGCCGATCAGCTCGAGTTGTTGCAGGCTCAAGGGTTGGACGCGATTGCCTTGGGCAAGCCAGAGGCGCTGGGCGCGCAAGTGCAGGCTGTGTTCAAGGGCGGCGCCGACGTGATCTTTGACACCACCGGTTTCTGGCTGCCTGCCGCGGTGGCAGGGCTGGCACCGTTCGGCCGCATCGCCATCATCGCCGCCCCGGTTGACGGCCACGTGCAGTTACCGGCCCTGGCGCTGTACCGCAAGGGTGGTTCGGTAGTGGGGGTCAACTCGTTGCTCTATAGCTGCGAACAATGCGCGGTGATGTTGGAGGCGTTTGGGCGCTTCTTTGATGAAGGCCTGTTGCCGCTGCCTACGGGGTTGCGTGAAGTGGCGTTGGTGGAGGGTGTTCAGTGCTATGAACAAGTAAATAGTGGCAGCCCGGACAAAATCATTTTCCTGCCTTGATGGGATCAAAAATGTGGGAGCGGGCTTGCTCGCGAATGCGGTGTATCAGTCACCTATATATCGACTGACACTCTGCATTCGCGAGCAAGCCCGCTCCCACATTTTTTTGATCTTTATTCGGTTTCGGGAACGCCTTTTTCCCACGCCGACCAGTTCTTCACAATCGCCTGGACCAACGGGTTGCCCGTGCGGTACAGGTTTTCCAGCGCCGGTACAAAACCACCCTGGTCGGCATACTTGAGCAGGTTGTCTACCTCGCTGTAGCCCGGATAAGGCCGGTCAAAGTCGGAGCCGGCGCGTACCACGGCCAGGCGCTGGATATCCACCAAACCTTCGCGGCTGGCGCGCAGCAGCGCTTCGTAGGTGGAGTTGTCCTCTTGTTGGGTGGTGCAGTATTCGCCTTTGTTGTCGGTGAGCAACTGGGTCCAGACCTCGGCACGTTCGCTCAACCGCGTGCCGGAAAACCAGGTGTTGCCCGCCAGGGTATCGCAGCGCGTGACTTGCGGCGGTTGGTTGGCGGGGGCGGCGGGGTAGTGTTTGCGCCAGGCGGCGGACTCTTTGCTTTCTGTCAGTTCCACCTTGTGCGACAAGGCAAACGCCTTGGCTTGCAGCTTTTGGTTGAGCTCAAACACTTCGGTCTTGTAGTCCAGCGGGGGTTTTTCGTTGGGGCCCTTGGTGTTGATCCCGATATAGCCCGTCGGCCAGTCCTTGGGTGCATCCCGTGAATCCAGCTCCCACTGCGTGCCGAACTCCACCAGGTAATGAGCCCAGGCGGCGGTGCCGATGGTGCCGTGCTTGGGGTTGATGCCGGCGATCCCGGCGACCAGGAAGTAGCTCTGGCGCAGGTCGAACTTGGGCGATAAGGCCAGGGCCAGGGTAGACGCGGCCGCGTTGGTCTGGCCCATGCCGGTCACCAGCAGGCACACGTCCTGGGCGTTGCAGCGAATTACCGGGTATTCGGCGGACAGGCCCGGTACGCGCACTTCTTGTTTGAGGGCCAGGCGGTCGATCCAGGTTTGCGCCTCGGGGGCGAACATGGTGATCAGCATCACCTTGGGTTTGATCGGCGTCGGGTTATCCGCCAGCACCACGTGGGGCAATAGGGCCAGGCCTGCGGCCAGCGAGATACGGGTCAATGCGTTCATCTACAGCTCCTTGATCAGAATTGGTAGCCCACGCCGGCGTAGTAACCCCAGCCGTCGGAGCGTGCACGGAAGTTGCCTTCGCCGAAATTCAACTCGCTGCCGTCCTCCCAGTTGCCGCCGTTATGAAAGTAACGGCCGACCAGGGTAAAACGCAGGTGGGTAAACGAGTACAGCAACACGTTGGTGGCCACCAGGGAGTTGGCGGTGCGCGCCGGGTTGTCCTTGTGCAGGTCCGAGCCGAAATCGTAGTTGGTAAAACCGATGTAGGTCAGCGAGGCGCCGTTGTCGAACTTGCCGATGGGCACGATGTACTTCATCTGCGCCCGGTAGCCGTCCCACGAGTATTCATTGCTGGCGCCATAGTTTTCCCACTGGTAGCGCCCGTAGAAGTTGGCCGACAGGTTGACCCGCGAGTGGGTGTCGATATCGGTGCCCAGGCCGCTGTACAGGGTGTTGGCGCGGTTTTCCTTGCGGCTGCCGTGGTCGTAGATCCAGTCGAAGGCCACATACCATTCCTTGAACGGGCCGATCGCCAGGCTGCGTCCTGCGAGGTAGTCGATGGAGATCCGCGGTTCATGCTCCATGAACACCGGCGAGCCATGGTCCCACACGCCTTTGTCATTACTGTTACCGATGGTGAGGATCTTCGGCACATCGATATAGCCGTACAACTCAAAGGGGCCTTTGCGCCCGAAGTACTCGTATTCCAGGTAGACGTCATCCTGGGGCTTGGGGCCGAAACTGATGTCTTTGCTGCCGATCAGCGTAAGGTCCTGGTTGAACCACTCGGACAAATAGACGCCTTTTTTCGCCGGGGGGTTGGCTTCAGGGCTGAGGGTTTCGCCCTGTGCTGAGTCATCCACGGGCTTTTGCTGCGCCAAAATGGGTGCACTGAGTACTCCCGTAACGGCGGCCAGTAGCAAAGAAGCGCCAAGACAAGCGCGAGGCTTTGAGGTGGGGTGCATTGAAAGTCCTTATTCTTACGCGGTTTAAGCCCGATCAGACGGGTAGGAGTGAACTTGGCGGTCAAGTTCGTTCCGCAAACGTTTGCACAGGCTGTACCAACTTGGCTCAATGGCTTGAACTGTTTAGAAAAAAGACGAATTTGCCGACGCTTTGGTCAGGAAAACAGTGGGTTTTCTGTCATCCTGACGCGCCAACCCTGTGGAGGAACCCGATGTTCGAACACTACCTGCGTGCCTGGAACCTGAGTGCCGATGGAGAGCCTATCGTCACACCGGGCAGCCACCTCTTGCCGGTGCGCTGGCAAGGCGTGCCGGCGATGCTGAAAATTGCCCATACCCCTGAAGAAAAACTCGGCGGCCGCCTGTTGAGCTGGTGGGCAGGTGACGGCGCGGCACGCGTATTCGCCCATGACCACACCGCCGTGTTGATGGAGCGCGCCACGGGGCCAGGTTCCTTGATGCGCATGGCCCTCAATGGCCAGGACGATGAAGCCAGCCAGATAGCCTGCGCCACCCTGGCCCGACTGCATGCGCCTCGTGCGTCACCGCCTGAAGGGTTGGTTGGGCTGGATGAGTGGTTCAGTTCCTTGTGGCACGCCGCCGACCAGGAGGGCGGCGACTTACGCGACTGCGCGACGATGGCCCGCACATTGCTGGCTGCGCAACAGGAGGTGGTGGTACTGCACGGTGATTGCCATCACGACAATATCCTCGACTTTGGCCCGCGGGGCTGGCTGGCGATTGATCCCAAGCGGGTGATGGGCGAGCGCGGTTACGATTACGCTAATTTGATCTGCAACCCGGATTTGCCGACCAGTAGCGACCCGCTGCGTTTCAGCCGCCAGGTCGAGGTTATCGCCCAGGCGGCCAGCCTCTCGCGTCCGCGATTGTTGCAATGGGTAGTGGCTCATGCCGGGTTGTCCGCCGCCTGGTTTCTGGAAGACCAGGAGCGCGAGCGTGCCATGAATGAGTTGCAGGTTGCTCGCCTGGCACAGAAGGCACTGGCTCAGTTGAATACTTGAAGTGCGGCCTGGCGCCGGTACTCACTCGGCGTCTGGTGCATTTCGATACGAAAGTGGCGGTTGAAATTCGACAGGTTGACGTAGCCCACCTCAAAGCAGATGTCCGCCACTGACATCTGGCTGTGCAACAGCAAGCGGCAGGCACGCTGCACGCGGAACTTGCGCATCAGGTCGATAAAACCGTGACCGGTGTTGCGTTTGAAAAACCGCGAAAAGCCCGGTTCGCTCATGTCCAGTTGCCGGGCGATGTCCGACAGGCGTACATCGCCGGTCAGCTCCCGCATCAGGTAGTCAAACGCCTTGTTGATGCGTTGGGCACTGCGCGCGTCCAAAGTGGGTGCGTAGCAAGGGCTGGCCAGGGTTTTGGCCTGTGAAGGCGGAGCATTCTTCAGGGTGTCGAGCAGTTGCAGGAACAGGGTCAGGCGTTGCAAGCCCTGGGCGCTGCCGATGGCCTCCATCAGCCGTGCCGCGCCCGTTGCGGTCTCGCCGGTGAATTCGATGCCCCGGCGCGCCCGTTCAAACAGTGGCTGTAAATCACCGAGCTCAGGCAGGGTGGTGCGCAGGGCGAGGAGGGCGGCGCCGTCGAATTGCAGCACCACATCGCGCCCGTGCAGGTGTTCGCCGGGGGCCAGGTCGCCGATCCAGTCGTGGGGCAGGTCAGGGCCGATCAGTGCCACATGCCCGGCGCCGAACGCACCGATATAGTCGCCCGCCACCAACTTGCCGCTGCCTTGGCGGATCAGGTGTATTTCGAATTCAGGGTGATGGTTCCAGCGCGCCAATTCATAGGGATAGTCATGTTCGAACCAGCGAAAGCCATGTTCTGGTTCGGGCAGTATCACCTCAAGTTCCGCAGGGCGGTGCTCGAACAGGGTGGCGGGGCTGATGGGCATGGTGCTGCCTCTTGTGAGGGTGCAATCGCCCCAAAATACCCGCACTGGCAATTGGTGCGCTAGCCCCGGTTTCGCCTGAGGCTGATACTTTTTTGATCCTATGCCTGCGGTTAAAAAAGTATCAGCCGAGCCTTCGCCAGTCGTTTGTGAGATGGCAGGCCAAGCTGCTGTAATCGAAGCTCAACAACAAAGGTGGCAAGCTGTTCTCGGCGGCGCTCACCGGCTACCGGCAATAACCTTTACAGGACCCTCCCATGAAACGACTCGAAGGCAAAAGCGCGCTGATCACCGGATCGGCGCGGGGCATTGGCCGTGCGTTCGCCCAGGCTTACATCGCTGAAGGCGCCACGGTGGCCATTGCTGACATCAACCTGCAAAGGGCACAGGCCACCGCCGCCGAGCTGGGCCCCCAGGCTTACGCCGTAGCGATGGACGTCACCGACCAAGCCTCCATCGACGCAGCCATCGCCACAGTGGTGAGCCACGCCGGCAAGCTCGATATCCTGATCAACAACGCCGCCCTGTTCGACCTGGCCCCCATCGTCGACATCACCCGCGACAGCTTTGAACGGCTGTTCTCGATCAACGTCGCCGGCACCCTGTTCACCCTGCAGGCTGCAGCTCGACAGATGATCAGCCAGGGGCATGGCGGCAAGATCATCAACATGGCCAGCCAGGCCGGGCGGCGGGGCGAACCCTTGGTGGCGGTTTATTGTGCGACCAAGGCGGCGGTGATCAGCCTGACGCAATCGGCGGGGTTGAGCCTGATCAAGCAGGGCATCAACGTGAATGCCATCGCCCCCGGTGTGGTGGACGGCGAGCATTGGGATGGGGTGGATGCGTTGTTCGCCAGGCATGAAGGGCTGGCGCCTGGCGAGAAGAAAAAGCGTGTAGGCGATGAGGTGCCGTTTGGGCGGATGGGCACGGCGCAAGACCTGACCGGCATGGCGATCTTCCTGGCGTCGACGGAGGCCGACTATGTGGTGGCCCAGACCTATAACGTTGATGGCGGGAATTGGATGAACTAGCGGTTGACGCTGATCCAACTGTGGGAGCTGGCTTGCCTGCGAAGACGGCCTGCCAGCCGACACCTATCTAGCTGACGCCCCGCGATCAAATTGTGGGAGCGGGCTTGCTCGCGAAGGCGTCCTGGCAGTCAACACAGTTGGATTGTGTACATATCCCTTGCTGCGGTAAAGGCCACTTAGGGTTCCGCCCTGACGGCGGCTCACTTTGCAAAAGCGGCAAAGTAAGCAAAACGCCCTTGCCCCACCACTCGGCACCTCGCTTGGGCTCGGTGTGCCCGAACACAGGCTTGAATCCGTGGGCCGCCGCCACGCGCCATCCATGGCGCGGGGCGGCTAACCCGGCGTCCTGCCGGGTTACCCACGAATTCAAGCCTGCGTTCGGCCAGCGTGGTTTAACGGGGCGCCTAAGATCAAAAGCAGATCAAGAGCGACTCGCTTCGCATCGTGGTTACCGTCCACCTTTACAGCGTTGTGTAGATACCTGTGGTCATCGCAGGCAAGCCCACCTTTGAGCTTCAGCGTTATTGAGAATAGGGTGAGTCAGCAACGCGTCGATCCACGCAGTAAACTACCCCATACTTCAACTTCTCTACGCTCGCCCTGAGGCGGTCGTACGTGCAGACCACCAGAGAACGACCATGAGCCTTTCGAAAGCCGCCATCGCTTCATTCGACGTCGACGCCCAGAAGAGCTTCACACCTTTATGCCCCAACGAGTTGCCGGTAGCCGGTGGCGATCACATCGGTGCCGAACTCAACTACATGGCCAGCCTCGCCGGCCACCGCATTGGCAGCAAGGACGCCCACACCCCCCACGCGCCCTGGGTGGTCGCGCAGCACAGCGAGATGCTGCAACCCACCGGCCTGGTCCATGCCGATGTGACTTGGGTCATCCACTGCGTGCCGGGCACTGAGGGGTTCACGCTGCTCGATGAGTTGCCCGCGCCCTATGACTACGACTACTTCATCTGGAAAGGTGTCGAACCCGACCTGCACCCCTACGGCGCCTGTTACCACGACCTGCACGACAAGCTGTCCACTGGCGTCATCGAGTACCTCAAGGCCCACGGCGTGGTTCGTGTGATCGTCGGCGGCTTGGCGCTGGACTACTGCGTCAAGACTACCGCGTTGCAATTGCTCAAGGCCGGCTTGCACGTTGTTCTGCATTTGCCGGCGTGCCGCAGCATCAGCGAGGAGGGCGGTGTACAGGCCGTCGACGAATTGCTCAAGGCCGGTGCACACATCAGCCGCACCCGCGAAGAACTGGCCCTGATTGCGCAGGGCTAAGCCTCAACGCTCAATCGAGCGACTCCACCGCGCGTTCCACTCTGGCCGTGCCTGGTTGACCTGGTCCCAATCAATCGAAATGGCCGTTTGCAGATAACCCTGCATGGCCTCCACCCGCGCCCGGGTTTTGTCGGTGGTGGGGGTAGTCGGGTTCGACGGGATCTGGTCACCTTCTTCCAACGCCGGCGCCTGGGCCTCGGCGGTCAGCAAGAACGCTGCGAGCTTTTGCGCCAGTTCTGGCTGGTCATTACGGGCGATCACGCATTCGGCCACGTTGAGCACCACCGCACCTTCTTTGGGCTGCGCGTACTCCATCGGTATGCCGAGCAGCTTTTGCGTGGCGACCTGGGTCGGGGTCAGGGGGAAGATCGCGGCCTCGTCGGTCTGCACCATCTCGGAGATCTTCGCGGAGCTGGCGATGTATTCCAGCACGTTGGGGCCCACGCTCGTAGGCCAGGCCTTGAAGCCCGGTTCCACATTGGTTTCATCGCCACCCTGGATGCGGTTGAACATCAGGAAGCCATGCAGGCCGAAGGTGGAGGAAGCCAGGGACTGGAACACCACTTTGTCCTTGAAACGCGGGTCGGCCAGGTCCATCCATGAGGTGGGCGCGGCCCAGCCTTTGTCCTTGAACATCTTGGCGTTGTAGCCAAGGCCGGTGACGCCCAGGGTCACGGCCACGGCTTCATCCTTGATGCGGGCCTTGGCCGGGATCTGCTCCAGCGGCGGGCTCGGCGCGAGCTTGTCGCACAGGCCCATGGAGATGGCGCGGTACATGATGCCGTCGTCGAGGAACATCACATGCATCTGCGGGTTGGCCTTGTTGGCCTGAACCTTGGCGAGGATGTCCGAGGAAGTGCCAGGTACGATCACGACCTTGACGTTATTAGCCTTTTCGAAGGCGGGCAGCACCTTGTCGGCGTACACCCGTTCCATGGTGCCGCCGTTCATGCCCAGGTACAGCGTGGGTGCGGCATGGGCCGTGCCGGTGAGCAAGGCGAGGGACAAGCAGGACAACGCGAGACGTGATTGCATGGGGTTTTTCCTCTCAGGCTTGGAAACGACGGATGGAAAACGCTTCGATGGGTTGGCGGCTGCTGCCGTCGCAGACGATCTCTGCCAGGGCTTCACCGACGGCGGGGCCGAGCTGGAACCCGGCGCCGGCAAAGCCGAAACCGTGGAGCAGGCCGGGTTGGGTACTGCTGGGGCCGATCACCGGTTCGTGGTCAGGCAGGTAACCTTCGGTGCCACTCCAGGTGCGAATGGCCTGGGCACCCTGAAGAAAGGGGTAGAGTTCGCCAGCATTGCGCAGAATCTCCAGCACCGCCGCCTGGCCCGGCCTGGCCTGCTGCGGGCCCAGGGCAAAGCCGCGCCCGCCGCCGAGGATGCAATTGCCACGGGCGACTTGCCGCGCATAGATGCCGCCACCCTCGACGCCGGTGCTGACGGTCATCACCCCCGGCAGCGGCTCGGTGACCAGCATCGCCGGGTGCGCCGAGATGATCGGCACCGGCTCGCCCAATTGCGCGGCGACCTTGCCGGCCCAGGCGCCCGCGCAGTTGAGCAGCCACGGCGCATGCAAGTGCAGGCCGTTGGCGCAATCCACCTGGAACAGCCGACTGTCGTGTTCGATGCGGATTACCTCGGCTTGCTCGTACACCGCAGCGCCGTGGCGCTGGGCGGCACGCGCAAAGGCCGGGGCCACCAGGCGCGGGTTGGCATGCCCGTCGTCCGGGCACAATGAGGCGCCCACTGCCACGTCGCCCACCCAGGGGAAACGCCTGCGCAACTCGCTGCGGTCCAGCAGCTGCAAGCCCAGGCCGAAGCCACGGGTCTGCTCGGCGTAGGCTTGCAGTGCGGCAAAGTCCGTGGGGCTGCGTGCCAGCTTCAAATGCCCGGAGCGCACGTATTCACCCTCGATACCAATCAACCCGGGCAGGTCGGCCCACAGTTGATGGGCGCGTTGCGACAGCGGCAGCTGATGCAAGGGCCGCCCCTGGCGCCGTACGCCGCCGTAATTGACGCCGCTTGCATGCGAGCCACAAAAATCCCGTTCTACCAGGGCCACACGCTGGCCTTTCTGGGCGAGCATCAAGGCCGCCGAAGCCCCGACGATGCCGCCCCCCAAGACGATGACGTCGATCATGGCTGCACCTGCACGCCAAACGGCAGTGGCTTGATCGGTGCCTGGCCCCGCAAGCGCCCAACTTGGGGGAGGTCACGCCCGCTACGCTCGGCAACGATTTCCGCCGCCGCCAACCCGCACATTCGCCCCTGGCAGCGGCCCATGCCGACGCGGCAATGGGCTTTGACCCGGTTGATTTCCCAGTGACCTTCATCCACCACGGCGCGCACCTCGCCGACGCTGACCTCTTCGCAGCGGCACAGGATCAGGTCATCGGGCGCCTGCGCGGCCCAGTGCTCGGGGAAGGGGAACGCAGTTTCCAGGCCCTGGCGAAAGCACTGGATACGCGCCAACTGCCGTTCCAGTGTGACGCGGCGGTGCGGGTCGACTGCGACGCCGGTATCTTCCAGCAGCGCCAGCGCAGCACACTCGCCGGCCATTTGCGCAGCATCGGCGCCCATTATTCCGGCGCCGTCGCCCGCCAGGTACACCCCTTCGACACTGCTGCGCCCGGCGCTGTCGCGTTGTGGCAACCAGGCGCGGTTGAGGCTGCTCCAGGCAAACTCACAGCCGAGCAAGTCCGCCAATTGCGTTTCGCTGCGCAGGGCATGGGCGAAGGCCACCGCGTCGCATGGCAGGGTCTGGTCGCCCCAGCGAATGCCACGCACCCGTTGGTCGCCATTGATCTGCTGGAGCATTGCGCCCTGATGCACGGGAATCCCGTGGGCGGTCAGCCAGGCGCGGTAATACATGCCCTTGGCCAGGGTCGCCGGTTGCCTGAGCAGCGCCGGCAAGGCACGGCATTGGGCGCTCAGCGGTGCACTGTCGAGCACCGCCAGCACCTTGGCACCGGCCTTTGCGTATTGGTAAGCAACTAAATAGAGCAACGGCCCGGAGCCGCAAAACACCACACGTTCGCCTATCGCGCAGCCTTGGTACTTCAAGGCGATTTGCGCCGCGCCCAGGCTATAGACGCCGGGTAACGTCCAGCCCGGCACAGGCAGGATGCGGTCGGTGGCGCCGGTAGCGACAATGACCTGCGCGTATTCGAGGCTGTCGGCGCGCCCGTTATTGAGCATGTCCAGACGACCATTCTCGGCATTCCACACCAAGGTGTCCGGCCGGTAGTCGATCAGCGCTGCCAGTTCATCCATGGTGCGGTGCACGGCTTGGGCCTTGCGCGCTTCAAATCCGTAGATCTGCCGGGCAGTGCGTTGGAACCCTGGGGGTTGGCGCCGATAAATCTGCCCGCCACCGCGCGGGCTCTCATCCACCAGGCACGGTGTGATGCCATGGTCGAGCAAGGTGCGCGCCGCACTGATTCCCGCCGGGCCTGCTCCCACTATCACTACCGGCTTCATGACTGGCGCCCCGGATCACGGCTGATCGCCTGGCCTTCTTCCAGTAGGGTCGAGCAGGCGCGTACCCTCCGCCCATCCGCCAGGCGCACCCAACAATCCTGGCACGCGCCCATCAGGCAAAACCCGGCGCGGCGCTCGGCACTGAAATCGCTGCTGCGCAGGTGCTCGGCGCAGGTCAGTATGGCGGTCAGCAGGGTATCGCCGAGCAACCCCGTGGCGGGCTGGTCGTCGAGGGTGAAGGCCAGGGCAGGGCGTTGGGTTTCGCTCAGTCGCTTGAACAAGGCCATCAGTGTTTCCCCACCAGCACGCGGTCCAGGCCGTAGACCCGGTCGAGCACAATCATGGTCGCTGCCGTCAGTGCGATCACCAGCGCCGACACGGCCGCCATCATCGGGTCGATGGACTCGGTGGCGTATACGTACATGCGCACCGGCAGGGTTTGCGTGGCCGGCGAGCTGACGAAAATCGACAGGGTCACTTCATCGAAACTGTTGATGAACGCCAGCAACCACCCACCGGCCACACCGGGCAAAATCATCGGCAGGGTGATCTGCCGGAACAGCGTAAAGCGCCCGGCGCCGAGGGATTCGGCGGCCTGCTCGGCACTGCGATCAATGCCGATGGCCGCCGCCAATACCAGGCGCAATACGTAGGGGGTGATGATCACCACGTGTGCGAGCATCAGCCAGGTAAAGCTGCCGTTCACGCCCATCAGCGCAAACAGGCGCAGCATCGCCACCCCCAGCACCAGGTGCGGAATGATGATGGGCGACAGGAACAGCGCACTGAAGAAATTGCGCCCTGGGAACGAATAGCGGCTGATCGCCAGGGCCGCCGGCACCGCGATCAGGGTCGCCAGGGTGGCGGCAGTGAAGGCCAGGATCAGGCTGTTGTAGAACGCCTGGATAAAGTCGGCGCGTTCGAACACTGCGCGAAACCAGCGCAGGGAGAAGCCCGACGTGGGCAGGCTCAAGGTGTTCTCTGGCGTGAACGCCACCAGGCACACCACCACCAGCGGCGCCATCATGAACAGCACCACCACCGCATGAAAGCCGAGGGCCAAAGGACCGTTTCTGGACATGCGCTTAAACCCCCAGGGACTTTTTGTAGCGGCCTTCGACCATGCGATTCCAGCTCAGCATGATCAGCAGATTGACCAACAGCAGCGCCACCGCGAGGGTCGCGCCCATGGGCCAGTTGAGTTCCGAGAGGTACTGGTCGTACACCACGGTGGCGACCATCTTCAGGCGTCGCCCGCCCAGCAGACCGGGGATCGCAAAGGAGCTGGCGGCCAGGCCGAACACGATCAATGTGCCGGACAGCACACCGGGCATCACTTGGGGCAATACGATCTTGCGCATCACCGTGGCCTGGCTGGCGCCCAGGGACAACGCTGCCTGTTCGGCCGACGGGTCAAGTTTTTGCAGCGAGGTCCACACCGGGATAATCATGAACGGCAGCATCACATGCACCAACGCGATGATCACCGCGAACGGCGTATACAGCAGCTTCATCGGACTGCCGCCGAGGGCCTGGATCATTTGGTTAATCAGTCCGTCGGCACCCAGCAACAGGCTCCAGCCAAACGCACGCACCACTACCGAAATCAGCAGCGGCGTGAGGATCACGATCAGGAAGATCGAGCGCCACGGCGTGCCCATGCGGCTGAGAATGTAGGCCTCCGGCACGCCGATCACCACGCACAGCAGTGTCACCAGGGCGCTGATCCAGAAGGTGCGCCAGAAAATCTCGTAGAAGTAGGCGTCGCTCAACAGCGCCCAGTAATGGGCCAAGGTCCACTCATCGGCCTTTACGCCCACTTGGTAGTCGAACACATTGAACGACAGCACCAGGGTCAGGCCCAGCGGCATGATCAAAAGCCCGGCAAACAGCACCAGTGCAGGCAGCGAGAGCAGGTAGCCGCGACTCATGGGTGCACCTCATCGGCCGCCAGTACGCGCAGCAAATCGGCCTGCCATTGCAGGCCCACCACCGCGCCGTTAGCCAAGGGCGCGCTGCCGTCGTTACTGCGCACAACGGTGATTTCGCCCAGGGCGGTGTGCACGCGGTACAGCCATTGGCTGCCGAAAAAGTAGCGGTCCAGCACTGTACCTTGCATGCGCCCGGCGCCCGCGTCCACCAGTTGGATTTTTTCCGGGCGCAGGCTCAGGGTCAGTTCGCCTGCGCCGCCGTCGTGGCGCACTTGGGGGATGCCGAGCGCATCGTAGTCGCCGGCCAGCAGATTGGCCTTGCCGACGAAGTCCGAGATAAAGCGCGTGCGCGGGTGTTCATAGAGCTTGTAGGGCGCGTCGATCTGGGTCACGCGCCCGGCCTGCATCACCACCACGCGGTCGCTGATGGACAGGGCTTCGGCCTGGTCATGAGTCACCATCAAGGTGGTGATGCCCACCGCGCACTGGATACGCCGGATTTCAAACTGCATCTCTTCACGCAGGTTGGCGTCGAGGTTGGACAGCGGCTCATCGAGCAACAACACCGGCGGTTCGATCACCAGCGCACGGGCCAGGGCCACCCGCTGGCGCTGGCCGCCGGACAGCTCGCGGGGGTAGCGCTCGGCATGTTGAGCCAGGCGTACCAGCTCCAGCACGCTGTTGACGCGGGTGGCGATGTCGGCCGCTGGCACCTTGCGCATCTTCAGGCCGAAGGCGACGTTGTCGCGCACGCTCATATGCGGGAACAGCGCGTAGCTCTGGAATACCACGCCCAGGCCACGGCTGGCGGGCTTGGCGTGGGTGATGTCGCGACCGTCGAGCAGGATCTGGCCACCGCTGACGTCGACGAAACCGGCGATCATTTGCAGGGTGGTGGTCTTGCCACAGCCTGAAGGGCCGAGCAGGGAAACGAACTCGCCTTGTTCCACCGCCAGATCAGTGGCGACCACCGCATCGACGGCGCCATAGCGTTTGCTCAAGGCCTTGAGTTGGAGAAATGCCATGTTTGCGTTCCACCTTTATTCAGTCGCGTCAAAAACGCGCTTTCTTGTTTTGGGCAGATGCGAAAAGTGGTGCCGGTGCGTTGGCGCTCGATCTCAAGTCGGCTGCCGGTTGTTGTTCATTTCGCCCCTGTGGACGCAGATTAGGACGAAGACTAGGATGGGCGGAAGATAGAATTTCACTCAGTGGACTACTATTTTAAGATTTATTCATTGAGCAGAATTATTAACGAGATTAGGTGTTATGGATTCCACTGAGCGGAATAACGACGGTAAGGATATCGGTGCGGGCAGCGTGTCCCGGTTGTTTGCCGTGCTGCGAGCGCTGGGGGAGGTACCGGAGGGTGGCGAGCGGGTTACCCAGCTCGCCCAACAGGTGGGCTTGTCCCAACCCACCACCCATCGCCTGCTGCGTAGCCTGATGGACGAAGGCATGGTCGAGCAGGATGCCCGCAGCAAACGCTATCGCCTGAGCCTGGAGTTCTTCGCGTTGGCGGCCAACGCAGGCAAGACCGGCAACCTGCGTGACCTGGTGCGCCCCAGCCTGTTGCGCCTGAGCGCTTCGCTGGGGGACTCGCTGTTCCTGCTGGCGCGCTCAGGCTTTGACGCCATTTGCCTGGACCGCAGCGAGGGTCCTTACCCGATCCGTACCTTCACCGGTGATATCGGCGGGCGCGTGGCCCTGGGCGTGGGGCAGGGCAGCCTGGCGATCCTGGCGTTTCTGCCGGAGGAAGAGCGCGAGACGGTGATCCGCTACAACCTGCCACGGCTCAAGGACTTCCACCTGTATGACGAAGTGCTGCTGCGCTCCGAAGTGGAGAACGTGCGCCACCTCGGTTACGCGGCACGCAACACTGGTGTGCTGGAAGGCATGGCGGGGCTGGCGGTGCCGATCCTCAACCGCGACGGGTATGCGGTCGCGGCGTTGAGCGTGGCGACCATCAGCGACCGCCTGGGGCCGAGCCGCCTGCCGATGGTGGTGGAGTTGCTCAAGCGCGAGGCGGCGGCCATCGGGCCGCGCCTCAATCCGTTTGATCCGACGTTGCGCAGGCCTTCGCAGACCTTTGGGGGTTAACCCGAGCCTTCACAACAGCATATTGGATCCAGTTACGGTATAACCCTGAGACGCTTTCGTCATTCGAGGCCCCGTTTTTCATGCAAAACCCTTTGCAACGTCCGCTGTGGCAAATCTACCTGTTGTTCCTGGCACCGATGGTGCTGTCCAATTTCCTGCAAAGCTTTTCCGGTACCCTCAACGGCATTTACGTTGGGCAAATGCTGGGCACCCAGGCGTTGGCTGCGGTGTCGGGGATGTTTCCCATCGTGTTTTTCTTTATCGCGCTGGTGATCGGCCTGGGGGCGGGCGCCTCGGTACTGATCGGCCAGGCATGGGGCGCCCAGGAGACCGGGATGGTCAAGGCGATCACCGGTGCCACCCTGACCCTGGGCGCATTGGTGGGCATGGTGGCCGCCGTGCTGGGCAGCCTGTTTGCGCGCCCGGCGTTGCAAGCGTTGGGCACCCCGGTGGACGTGCTCGACGATGCGGTGGGCTACGCCCAGATGATGATGTTGATCATGCCGTTGCTGCTGGTGTTCATCCTCTATACCCAACTGCTGCGCGGGGTTAGCGACACGATTTCGCCGCTCCTGGCATTGATGGTCTCCACCCTGGTGGGCTTGCTGCTGACACCTGCGCTGATTCGCGGCTGGATCGGCGTGCCGCCCATGGGCATCCAGAGTGCGGTGTATGCCGGGCTGGTGGGTAACGCCTTGGCGATGCTGTTTTTGGTCCTGCGCCTGCGCCACAAAAACCACGTGATGGCGCCAGACCGCGAGCTGCTTGCCGCCTTGCGCCTGGACCGCGTCATCCTCGGCAAAGTCCTGCGCATCGGCCTGCCGACGGGCTTGCAGATGGTGGTGTTGTCGCTGTCGGAGCTGGTCATCCTGGCCTTGGTCAACGGCCACGGTTCCCAGGCCACGGCGGCCTATGGCGCGGTGACGCAGATCGTCAACTATGTGCAGTTCCCAGCGCTGTCGATTGCCATCACCGCCTCGATCCTCGGTGCCCAGGCGATTGGCGCCGGGCGCCTGGAGCGCATCGGGCCGATCCTGCGCACTGGGCTGGTGATCAACCTGTGCCTCACCGGTGGCTTGATCGTGCTCGGCTACGGGTTGTCCCACTGGTTGCTGGGCCTGTTCATCACCGACGACAGCGCACGGGTGCGGGCCGAACACCTGCTGCACATCATGCTCTGGAGCATTCTGGTATTCGGCTTCCAGGCGGTGATCGGCGGCATCATGCGCGCCAGCGGCGTGGTGCTGATGCCGGTAGCGATCTCGATCTTCTGTGTACTCTGCGTGGAACTGCCAATGGCCTATCTGTTCAACGCCCACTTCGGGTTGGAAGGGGTGTGGATGGCATTTCCGGTGACCTACCTGGCGATGCTGGTGTTGCAGATCGCCTATTACCGCTTGGTGTGGCGGCATAAGCAGATCAAGCGGTTGGTGTGATAAAAAGCTGCGCAACTTGAAGCAAAGAAGGCATTAACGTCATGGCGAACCCCTACGCCGAACTATTCCAGGCCCCCGGTGCCCGGGCCTTCGTGCTCGCCGGCATGCTGGCGCGTATGCCGATATCCATGACCGGCATCGGCCTGATCACCATGTTGTCCCAGGTGCATGGCGGCTATGGCCTGGCCGGTTCGGTGGCGGCGGTGTTTGCTTTGGCCACGGCGATTTGCGCGCCGCAAGTGTCGCGTTGGGTGGACCGCTACAGCCAGGGCAGGGTGCTGCCGATTGCCGCGCTGATTGGCGGCGGCGCGCTCTTGATGTTGCTGTTGTGTACGCGGTTGCAGGCGCCGAATTGGACGCTGTTTCTGTTCGCCGCGCTGGCGGGCTGCATGCCCAATATGTCGGCCATGGTGCGGGCGCGCTGGACCGAGTTGTACCGTGGCCAGCCCAGGCTACAAACCGCGTTTGCCCTGGAGTCGGTACTCGATGAGGTGTGCTTCATCATCGGCCCACCCATTTCGGTGGGGTTGAGCGTGGCGGTGTTTCCAGAAGCCGGGCCCTTGGTAGCGGCGCTGTTGCTCGCGGTGGGCGTCACCACCTTTGTGCTGCAACGGCAAACCGAGCCTCCGGTACACGCGCATCAGGGGGCGCACGGTCGCTGGCTGATTGCTTCGCCGTCGGTATTGATCCTGATGATTCTGCTGCTGGCCATGGGCGTGATCGTCGGCGTGGTGGATGTGGTCAGCGTGGCCTTCGCCCAGTATCAGGGCCAGCCGGCGGCGGCGAGTATCGTGCTGTCGGTGTATGCCATTGGTTCGTGCCTGGCCGGGTTGGCCTTCGGTGCCCTCAAACTCAAGGCATCGTTGCCACGCCAGTTCCTGTACTGCGGCGTAGCCACGGCGTTGACCACCTTGCCCTTGCTGCTGGTGAGCAATATTCCCGGCTTGGCCGCTGCGATCTTTATCTCCGGGCTGTTCTTCGCGCCCACCTTGATTGTGTCGATGGCCATGGTGGAGCAGATCGTCCCGGCCAGCCGCCTGACCGAAGGCATGACCTGGCTGATTACCGGCCTGAGCATCGGCGTGGCCATTGGCGCCGCCAGTTCGGGGTGGATGATCGACCACTTTGGCGCCACCAGCGGGTTCTGGGTGGCGCTGGCGGCGGGGGCGGTGGTAGCGGGCTCGGCGGTGTTGGGTTACCGGCGGTTGGGCTAGTCAGCCAATCGTTGGGCATGGCTCTGGGTAATGATGCTGCAGAAACTCGTTCAGCGCCTGACGCGTGAGATCATTCAATGTCACTTTCTTACGGTTTGCCGCCAGGGCAGCGGCCAAATGCAAGTCATGCCCGACGCGTACGTTGAATGAACCTTTGCACGGTTTCTCCGGCGTGTGCCCCAGGCTCTGGCAGGTAGCGAGATAATCATCCACCGCGCCACGGAAGGCTGCGTCCAGTTCAGCCACAGTTTTGCCTTCATAGCTCACCAATGCCTTGATGAACAGGATTTTACCAAACAGGCAGTTGTCCTCGAGGCTGGCTTCGATGGAGCCGATGTAGCCTTTGTGTTTCAGTTGGTTGTTCACTGAATCAGTTCTCCTGATTTCAATTGTTCGATGATCTGGCGCCGAATGTAGTGTTTCAGTTCGTTGCCGGGGTGAGGCTTGTGCAGGGTGATCATTGCACTGGGGTCGCCAATGTCGAACTTGACCCGGCTTCCGGCCCCTTCAATCTGTGTGTATCCCAATCGGCGTAATAACGTGACGAGCTCAGACCAGGTAAATGCCATGTGCTCATTGAGCAGTTTGGCGAGCAGCTTTTCATTTTTGGACACGGCGTTCCCTGCGTGTAACTAAATGTAGTTGCAAAAAGTGGTATTCGTCAATCCTAGCTCAGGTTCGCGTTGCTTCCCGGGGATTGATGTAACCCCTGATGACAGCTCCCTCGGCGCCACCCATCCCCTCGCTAATTTTTCCCCGCCCGGTTCGTTTTATAGGGACGACGTGCCTTTGTGCTTCCCGCCTATTGCCCCGGATTCCAAGAAATGAATGCTGAAGACTCCTTGAAACTTGCTCGCCGGTTTATCGGGCTGCCCCTGGAAAAACGCCAACTGTTCCTGCAAGCCTTGCAGAAAGAAGGCGTGGATTTTTCAAGGTTTCCGATTCCGGCAGGGGTGGAGGTGGAGGACCGCCAGGCGCTGTCCTACGCACAGCAGCGCATGTGGTTTCTATGGCAATTGGACCCGGCCAGCGGCGCCTACAATTTGCCCGGCGCGGTGCGTTTAAGTGGCGTGTTGAGCCTGCCAGCGCTGGAGCAAGCGTTCGCCAGCCTGGTGGCGCGGCACGAAACCCTGCGCACAGTGTTCCAGCGTCAGGCCGATGAGCGGCTGGCGCAGGTGGCGGTGGAGCCGTCGGTGACCGTCGAGCACCTGGACTTCACCGCCTTGGCCGTCGACGCGCGGGAGCAGGCCGTCAACGCCGCCGCCACCCGTCAATCGCTGTTGCCGTTCGACCTGGAACATGGGCCACTGCTGCGCTTGCAACTGCTCAAGCTTGCCGAGCAGGAACACGTGCTGCTGCTGACCCTGCACCACATCGTCTCCGACGGTTGGTCGATGAACGTGCTGATCGACGAATTCATCCGTTGCTATGACGCCCATGAACGCAACGAAACGCCCCAACTGCCAGCGCTGCCCATCCAGTACAGCGACTACGCCCTGTGGCAGCGCCGCTGGCTGGAAGCGGGCGAGCAGGCGCGTCAGTTGGAGTACTGGCAGGCTCGCCTGGGTGATGTGCATCCGGTATTGGAACTGCCCACTGATCACCCACGCCCGGCCATGCCCAGCTACCAGGGCACACGGCATAACTTCGCGATTGAGCCGGCGCTGGCCGTGCAACTGCGCAGTTGCGCGCAAAAACACAACGTCACCCTGTTCATGCTGTTGCTCGGCGCCTTCAATGTGCTGCTGCACCGCTATACCGGCCAGGGCGATATCCGCGTCGGTGTGCCGATTGCCAATCGCAATCGAACCGAAGTCGAGGGGCTGATCGGTTTCTTCGTCAACACCCAGGTGTTGCGCACCGAACTGACCGGGCAAACGCGGGTTGCCGAGTTGCTGCAAGGTATCAAGGAGCATGCCCTGGGCGCCCAGGCCCATCAGGAGTTGCCCTTTGAACGTCTGGTTGAAGCGCTGAAAATCGAGCGCAGCCTGAGCCACACGCCGCTGTTTCAGGTGATGTATAACCATCAGCCGGTAGTCGCCGACATCGCCTCGGTCAGTACCGCATCGGGGCTGGAATTGGCCCTGGTGGAATGGCAAGGCCGCACCACCCAGTTCGACCTGACCCTGGACACCTACGAAAAGTCCGGCACCCTGCATGCCGCGCTGACCTACGCCAATGACTTGTTCGATACGCCCACCATCGAGCGCATGGCCCGGCATTGGACCCGCCTGCTGCAGGCCATGGTGCTCGATGGCGAACAGCGCATCGGCGAATTGCCCATGCTTGATGCGGATGAACAGCAACGGCTGGTTCACACCTGGAACCAGACCGACGAGACGTACCCGACCGAGCGCGGCATTCATCACCTGATCGAAGACCAGGCACAGCGCAGCCCCGATGCACCGGCGCTGGTGTTCGGTACCACCACCTTGACCTACGCCCAACTGGATGCGCGCGCCAACCAGTTGGCCCATGCCTTGGGCGAGCAGGGCGTAGGGCCGGACGTGCTGGTGGGCATCTGCATCGAGCGCTCCATCGAGATGGTGGTTGGCCTGCTGGCGATTCTCAAGGCCGGTGGCGCCTACGTGCCCCTCGACCCTGAGTACCCCCAGGAACGCCTGGCCTACATGATCGAAGACAGCGGCATACAACTGCTGCTCAGCCAGCAGAGCCTGCTGGCGTCGCTGCCCGTCGCCGGTATCCAGGTGATTGCCCTGGACCAGCCGGCGCTATGGCTCGACGGCTACAGCAGCGAATTGCCGAATGTGGCCTTGCATGCCCTTAACCTGGCCTACGTGATCTACACCTCGGGCTCCACCGGCAAGCCCAAAGGCACCGGCAACAGCCATCGCGCCTTGGTCAACCGCTTGAGCTGGATGCAGCAGGCGTATGGCCTGGGTGCCAATGACGCGGTCTTGCAGAAAACCCCGTTCAGCTTCGACGTGTCGGTGTGGGAGTTCTTCTGGCCGCTGATGACCGGCGCACGCCTGGTGGTCGCGGCGCCTGGGGAGCACCGTGAACCGGCGCGCCTGATTGACACCATTGGCCGGCACGCCATCACCACCTTGCACTTTGTACCCTCGATGCTGCAGGCGTTTATCCATGAACCGGGCGTACAGGCGTGCGCAAGCCTCACGCGTATCGTCTGCAGCGGCGAAGCCTTGCCCCTGGATGCGCAACAGCAAGTGTTCGCCAAGTTGCCGACTGCGGCGCTGTACAACCTCTATGGCCCGACCGAGGCGGCCATCGACGTCACGCACTGGACCTGCATCGACGAAGGCGCCGACAGCGTGCCCATCGGCCGCCCGATCGCCAACCTCGGCACCTACGTGCTGGACGCGCAACTCAACCCGGTGCCGGCTGGCGTCAGCGGCGAACTCTACCTGGGCGGCGTTGGTCTGGCGCGCAGTTACCACCGACGCCCGGCGTTGACCGCCGAACGTTTTGTGTCTAGCCCGTTCGTGACGGGCGAACGCCTGTATCGCACCGGTGACCGCGTGCGCCAACGTGCCGATGGGGTGATCGAATACCTTGGCCGTCTCGATCATCAGGTCAAGTTGCGTGGCTTGCGTATCGAGCTGGGCGAAATCGAAGCACGCCTGATGCAGCATCCACACGTGCGCGAAGCCGTGGTGCTGGTACATGGCGGCAAGCAGTTGGTCGCCTATCTGGTGCACGCAGGCGAGGCGCCAACGGACCTCAAGGCCTGGTTGCTTAGCAGCTTGCCGGAATACATGGTGCCGACGCATTTCATTGCGCTGCCCAAGCTGCCGGTGACCGCCAACGGCAAGCTCGACCGCAAGGCGTTGCCAGTGCCGGACGCGGCATTGCAACAGGCGTTTGTGGCGCCACAAGGCGACCTGCAAACAGCCCTGGCCGCCATCTGGAGCGATGTGCTGGGCGTTGAGCAGGTCGGCCAGGACGATAACTTCTTCGAGCTGGGCGGCGATTCGATCATCTCCATCCAAGTAGTCAGCCGCGCCCGTCAGGCCGGTATTCGCCTGAGTCCGCGTGACCTGTTCCAGTACCAGAGCATCCGCAGCCTGGCGCTGGCGGCCAGCTTCGAGCAGGTCAGCCTGATCGACCAGGGCCCGGTCAGCGGCGCGGTCATGCTGACGCCCGTGCAGCACAGCTTTTTCGACCAGCCGATCCCGGCGCGGCATCACTGGAATCAATCCTTGTTGCTGGTACCCGGCGAGATGCTTGAGCCGGCACGCCTGGAAGCAGCGCTGGCGCGATTGATGCAGCATCACGACGCCTTGCGCCTGCGTTTTGTGCAGCAGGCTGACGGCTGGCAGCAGAGCCATGCTGCCTACGTCAGCGAACCGCTGTTGTGGCAATGCCAGGCCAGCACCGACGCCGAGTTGGCGGCGCTGTGTGATGAAGCCCAGCGCAGTCTTGACCTTGCCCAAGGCCCACTGTTGCGCCCCGTGTTGGTGAGCATGGCCGATGGCAGCCAACGTGTGCTGCTGGTGATCCATCATCTGGTGGTGGATGGCGTGTCCTGGCGCATTCTGCTTGAAGACCTGCAACAGGCCTACCGCGAACAGGCACTGCCGGCGAAAACCAGTGCCTACCAGCACTGGGCGCAACAGTTGCACAGCCACGCGCAGACCCTCGATGAGCAACTGCCGTACTGGCAAGCTCAGTCCATCGACGCGGAACTGCCGTGTGATCACCCCGAAGGCGGCCTGCAAAACCGCCTGGGCGCCAAGCTGGAAACGCGCCTCGATGCCGAGCAAACCCGCCGCTTGCTGCAAGACGCACCAGCGGCCTATCGCACCCAGGTCAATGACCTGTTGCTGACCGCCCTGGCACGGGTGATCAGCCGTTGGAGCGAGCAACCGGCTGCGCTAATCCAGCTGGAAGGTCACGGCCGTGAAGACCTGTTCGACGATATCGACCTGAGCCGCACCGTCGGCTGGTTCACCAGCTTGTACCCGGTGCGCCTGCAGGCCGAAGGCGAACTGTCGGCGGCGATCAAGTCGGTGAAGGAGCAACTGCGCGCCGTACCGAACAAAGGCATTGGCTACGGCCTGTTACGTTACCTCGGCACGCCTGACACCCGCGAAGCGTTGTCGACCCTGGCCGCGCCGCGCATCACGTTCAACTACCTGGGCCAGTTCGACCGCCAGTTCAACGAATCGGCACTGTTCGTGCCGGCCAGCCAGGGCAGTGGCCAGGCCCAGGATCCAGAGGCACCGCTGGCCAACTGGTTGACGGTGGAAGGACAGGTCTATGGCGGTGAGCTGTCGCTGCAATGGGGGTTCAGTCGAGAGATGTTCGAGGCGGCGACTGTTCAGCGGCTGGCGGATGATTATCGGCAAGAGCTGCTGGCATTGATTGCGCATTGCATCGACCCGCAACAAGGCGCTCTCACTCCGGCCGATGTAGCCTTGGCCCGACTGACCCAACAGCAATTGGACGAGCTGGCGCTGCCGGCACGCCAGGTGCAAGACCTGTATCCGCTCTCGCCGATGCAGCAGGGCATGTTGTTCCATAGCCTCTATCGGCAGGGCGAGGGTGATATCTACGTCGGTCAACTGCGCGCCGATGTGCAGGGTATCGATGTGGCGCAGTTCCAGAGCGCCTGGGCGCAGGTACTGGCGCGGCATGACATGTTGCGCACTGCATTTGTGTGGCAGGACGACCAGGGGCAGGCCCTGCAAGTGGTGTATCGTCAGGTCAGCCTGCCGTTTACCGAATACGACTGGCGCGGGCGTGAAGACCTTGGCGCAGCATTGGATAGCCTGGCCACCGAACATCACCGCCAAGGCTTCGAACTGGCCCGGCCGCCATTATTGCGGGTGGCACTGGTTCGTAGCGCCGAAGATCGTTGGCACCTGATTTACACAAGCCACCACATCTTGATGGACGGCTGGAGTAACGCGCTGGTGCTCAACGAGGTACTGCAAGCCTGCAAGGGCCAGACCTTGCCGCCGGTTGGCGCGGCGTTTTCCCAGCACATTGCCTGGTTGCAGCAACAGGACCCGATGGCGGGGGAGAGGTTCTGGCGTCAACGCTTGGAGCAGCTGGACGAACCGACGCACCTTGCGCGCAGCGTGACCAGGACCGCAGTGCAGAGTGCCGGTGAATATGGGGAAGTTCACTGCGAACTGGATGAGGAACAGACCCGACGCATGGTCGCCTTCGCCCGAACTCATCAAGTAACGCTCAACACGCTCGTGCAATCAGCGTGGTTATTGTTGCTGCAACGCTATACCGGCCAGGCCAGCGTGGCCTGCGGGGTGACGGTATCGGGGCGGCCGGCGCAGTCGGTGGGCGTCGAGCAGCAGGTCGGCCTGTTCATCAACACCTTGCCGCTGATCGCGGCGGCCAATCCGGCGCAGAGTGTCATCGACTGGGTGAGCACGATACAGGCGCTTAACCTGCAAATGCGCGAGCATGAGCACACACCGCTGTTTGATATCCAGCGCTGGGCGGGTTCGGCCGGTGAAGCGCTGTTCGATACCTTGGTTGTGTTCGAAAACTTTCCGGTGGCCAAGAGTCTGCAGCAGTCGCACGAGGGCGGGCTACGCTTCAGCGGCGTCAGCCATCAGGAACGTACCAACTACCCACTGACTCTTACCGTACATGGCGGCCAGCGCTTGAACCTGCACGTGGAGTACCTGTGCGCGGATTTTGCCACCGATGCGGTGCAACACATCGCGGCGTACCTGCAAGGTCTGTTGCAGCAGTTTGTCGACTCCCCTCAGCAAGCCCTCGGCGCTATCCCTTTGCTGCTTGCCCATGAACATCTGCGTGTGGTCCATGACTGGAATCCGCGTCACGTCGCTCAACCGGCACAGGCCAGCGTGTTACAGCGCTTCGAGCAACAGGCGCAGCTTTATCCGGATAACGTCGCGCTGATCCTTGATCAGCGACGCATGACGTACGCCCAGCTCAACATGCGCAGCAATCGCCTCGCTCATCGGCTGATCGATTTGGGCGTCGCAGCCGACAGCTTAGTGGGTGTCGCGGTGGACCGTTCCCTGGAAATGATTATAGGCCTGCTGGCGGTGCTCAAGGCCGGCGGCGCCTATGTGCCACTGGATCCGAAATACCCGGCCGATCGCCTGCAATGCATGATCGAGGACAGCGGCCTGAAACTGCTGCTGACCCAGCAGCCACTGGTCGAAGGATTACCGATCACCGACAACCTGGCCCTGGTGTGCTTGGAAGATGCGCCCGGCTGGCTTGCTGACTACAGCGCGCAAAATCCATCGCCGCGTGCCCAGCCCGGCAACCTGGCCTATGTGATGTTCACCTCAGGCTCTACCGGCCGGCCCAAAGGTGTGGGTATCGACCATGCTTCCCTGGCACGGCATGTGGAAGTGTTCAGTGAGTTGTTTGCACTGGCGCCTCATGATCGTGTGCTGCAATTTGGCACCTTCAATTTCGACGGTTTCGTCGAGCAGTTGTACCCGGCCTTGTGCTGTGGTGCAGCTGTAGTGGTACGTGGCGGCGAGCTATGGGACAGCGACACCTTCTACCAGCAGCTGCTTGACCACGACATTTCCGTGGTCGACCTGACCACCGCCTACTGGTTGCAACTGGTGCGCGATTTTGCCGAGCGGGGCCCGCGCGATTACGGGCGCTTGCGCCAATTGCACATTGGTGGCGAAGCGATGCCACCGGAAGGGCTGAATGCTTGGCGCGAAGCAGGCTTGCAGCCTGTGCGGCTGCTCAACACTTATGGTCCGACTGAGGCGACGGTGACCGTCACCGCGCTTGATTGCGCAACCTACGTGGAAGGGCGTGAAGCCTTGCCGTCGATGATGCCTATCGGGCGGGTGCTTGATGGGCGCGCCATCTACCTGCTGGACGCCAACCTCAATCCGGTGCCGGTGGGGGTCGCGGGCGAACTGGTGATCGGTGGGCCGTTGCTCGCGCGCGGCTATTTCAATCGCCCCGGCCTGACGGCGCACCGTTTCATCCCCGATCCATTCTGCACCGGTGGGGCGGGGCGCCTGTACCGCACCGGCGACCTGGCACGCTACCGCGCCGATGGCATGATCGAGTACGTGGGGCGCATCGACCACCAGGTGAAAGTGCGTGGTTTCCGTATTGAATTAGGCGAAATTGAAGCGCGACTACTGGCCCAGGCCAGTGTGCGCGAAGCCTTGGTGATCGCCGCTGATAACCAGTTGGTGGGCTACATTGTGGCGAAACAGACGCTGTCCGAACCAGCGTGGGGCGCCTTGCGTGAACAGCTAAAGACTCGCCTTCGCAAGGAATTGCCGGAATACATGGTGCCCGCGCATCTGGTATTGCTCGATCGGTTGCCCCTGAGCCCCAACGGCAAACTGGACCGCGCTGCACTGCCCAAGCACGATGTCAGCCAGCCACTGGCCCACTGGATTGCACCGGTGAGTGTCGTGGAAAAGCAAGTCGCTGCGATCTGGGCGCAGGTACTGGGTTGCGAGCGGGTTGGTCTCAGTGATCACTTCTTCGAAATGGGCGGACACTCGCTGTTGGCGACGCAGGTTGTGTCCCGCGTGCGCCATGGCTTGGGTATCGAGGTGGCGCTCAAGACGTTGTTCGAGCAGCCGTTGCTGGCGGATTTCGTTACTGCCCTGGGCCACGAGAGTGACTCGGCACCCAAGATGACGGCGGTATCGCGTGACCAGCCCTTGCTGTTGTCCTATGCCCAGGAGCGTCAATGGTTCCTGTGGCAACTGGACCCGGCAAGCGCCGCCTATCATGTGCCGAGCACTCTGCGCCTCACCGGGCACTTGGACAAGGCCGCCTTGCAGCGCGCCTTCGATACGCTGGTGATGCGTCATGAAAGCCTGCGTACTCATCTGCATCAGACCGCCGAGGGCACGGTACAAGTCATCAGCCCGCAGGCACGCATTCCGATAGCCTCAATGGACGCCGATCAGGCAGGGTTGAAGGCGATGGTCGAAGCGTTGATCACCCAGCCATTCGATCTACGCCAGGGCCCGCTGATGCGCATCAGCCTGTTGCGTTTGGCTCCAGAGGAACACGTGTTGGTGTTGGTGCAGCATCACGTCATCTCTGACGGCTGGTCGATGCAAATAATGGTCGACGAACTGGTGCAACTCTACGCCGCGTTCAGCCAAGGTCAGGCGTTGGACCTGCCGCCGCTGCCTTTCCAATATGCCGACTACGCGATGTGGCAACGCAACTGGATGGAGGCTGGGGAAAAGGCTCGTCAACTCGATTACTGGCGCGATCTGCTCGGCGGTGAGCAGCCAGTATTGGAGTTGCCGTTTGATCACCAGCGTCCAGCCGTGCCGACCCATCGCGGCGCACGTTTGAATATCGCGCTGCCGACGCCGTTGGTCGATAGCCTCAAGCACCTGGCCCGGTGCGAAGGCGTCACGCTGTTCATGCTGTTGCTGGCGTCCTATCAAGTCTTGCTGCATCGCTACAGCGGCCAGCAGGACATCCGTGTCGGCGTGCCGATCGCCAATCGCAACCGTGTCGAGACCGAACGCCTGCTTGGCTTTTTCGTCAACACCCAAGTACTCAAGGCGGATATCGACGGGCATGCCACCGTTCGCCAAGTGCTCGCACAGGTCAAGCAGCGCGCGTTGGAGGCCCAGGCCCATCAGGATCTGCCGTTCGAGCAACTGGTGCAGGCCCTGCAACCTGAACGCAGCCTCAGCCTGAGCCCATTGTTCCAGGTGGCGTTCAACCACCATATCAGCCTGTCCGGCCGCCATTTGCAGCGCTTGGCGCAGTTGCACATGAGCCCGGTGAGCTGGGATGAAGCGCTAGCGCAATTCGACCTGACCCTGGATATTGAGGAGTCCGAGGACCAGTTGAATGCTTCCCTGAGCTACGCCACAGACTTGTTTGATGCCGCCACCATCGAACGCATGGCACTGCACTGGCAAAACCTGTTGCAGGCAATGATTGCTGATCAGCAGCAGACAATTGGCCAGTTGAACTTGCTCGGTGCTGACGAGCAACAGCACATTCTGCAGCTTTGCAATCGTACCGACTCAGGCTTTTCGGCCCAGCGCCTGGTGCACGAGCTGGTGGCCGACCGTGCCCGTGAGAATCCGGCAGCAATCGCCGTGAAATTCGACGCGCAAACCCTGACTTATGGCGAGCTGGATCGCCAGGCCAACCGCCTGGCCCATGCCCTGGTTGCCCGTGGCGTCGGCCCGGAAGTGCGGGTGGCCATCGCGATGCCGCGCAGTGCCGAGAGCATGGTGGCGTTCCTGGCGGTGATGAAAGCCGGTGGCGTGTATGTGCCGCTGGATATCGAATACCCACGTGATCGCCTGCTGTACATGATGCAAGACAGTCGTGCGCAATTGCTGCTGACCCACAGCCGTGCGTTGCAGCAACTGCCGGTCCCTGAGGGCCTGGATACCCTGGCGATTGATCGCACCGAAGAATGGGCCGGTTACAGCGATACAGCGCCGAATGTGGCGCTGGACGGCGACAACCTCGCCTACGTGATCTACACCTCCGGTTCCACCGGCTTGCCCAAGGGCGTGGCGGTGTCCCACGGGCCGTTGGTGGCGCATATCATCGCCACTGGCGAGCGTTATGAAACCTTACCAAGCGATTGCGAACTGCACTTCATGTCGTTCGCCTTCGACGGCTCCCACGAAGGCTGGATGCACCCGCTGATCAACGGCGCCAGCGTGTTGATCCGTGATGACAGCCTATGGCTGCCGGAATACACCTACGAGCAGATGCATCGCCACAACGTGACCATGGCGGTGTTCCCGCCGGTGTACCTGCAACAGTTGGCTGAACATGCCGAGCGCGACGGCAACCCACCGCCGGTGCGGGTGTATTGCTTCGGTGGTGATGCCGTTGCTCAAGCCAGCTATGACCTGGCGTGGCGCGCGCTGAAACCCAAATACCTGTTCAACGGCTACGGGCCTACCGAAACCGTGGTTACGCCGCTGCTGTGGAAGGCCCGTAAAGGCGACCCCTGCGGCGCCGTCTACGCGCCCATCGGCACCTTGTTGGGCAACCGCAGTGGCTACGTGCTGGATGCGCAACTGAACCTGCAACCCATCGGCGTGGCCGGCGAGCTGTACCTGGGCGGCGAGGGCGTGGCCCGGGGTTACCTGGAGCGTCCGGCACTGACTGCCGAGCGTTTCGTACCGGACCCGTTCGGCAAGCCGGGCAGTCGCGTGTATCGCAGCGGCGACCTGACGCGTGGGCGTGCGGATGGCGTGGTGGATTACCTGGGGCGTGTGGACCACCAAGTGAAGGTCCGGGGCTTCCGTATCGAACTGGGGGAAATCGAGGCGCGTTTGCGTGAACAGGACAATGTCGGTGAAACCGTGGTGGTGGCTCAGGACGGCCCGACCGGTAAGCAATTGGTGGCTTATGTTGTACCGGTAGAGTCGGTGGGTGACGAAGCCGTATGGCGCGACGCCCTGCGCCGCGCTCTGAAAACACGCCTGCCGGATTACATGGTGCCAGCGTACTTCGTGTTCCTGGCGCAGATGCCACTCACGCCCAACGGCAAGCTCGACCGCCGTAGCCTGCCCGAGCCGGACGCAAGCCAACTGCAACAACACTACGTGGCGCCGCAAACCGAGCTTGAACAGCAGATTGCCGCGATCTGGGCCGACATCCTGCACCTGCCGCAAGTGGGCCTGAACGACAACTTCTTCGAAATCGGCGGCCACTCTTTGTTGGCTATCCAGATCACGTCCCGCGTCCAGGCCGAGCTGGGCTTGGAAGTGCCGCTGGTGGAAGTGTTCCAGACCGATTCCTTGCGCGCCTATGTCCAGGCTGCTGCCACTTTCCGCGCCGGCACCGCGGAAGACTTTGATGATCTTCGTGACTTTTTGAGCGAACTAGAGGCGATTTGAACCATGCTTTCCAACCCAAATATCGACCTGGTGTCGCGCTTTCTTCGCTTGCCTCTGGAGCAGCGCCAGCAGTTTTATCAGCGCCTGCAAACCCGGGGCATGAGTTTCGCTCAGCTGCCGATTGCCTCGGTGCGCGAGGCCGGCCAGGCTACGCCGCTGTCCTATGCCCAGGAGCGCCAGTGGTTTCTCTGGCAACTGGACCCAGAAAGCACTGCTTACCATATTCCTGGCGTATTGCGCCTCAGCGGCAGTTTGGACAAGCAGGCGTTGCAGCGCAGTTTCGACAGCTTGCTGGCGCGCCACGAAAGCTTGCGTACGCGCTTGAATCTGGACGGCGAAAGCCGCTCCCAAGTGGTACTGGAACATGCGCACATAGAGATGGCTGAGCGCGCTGTGAACGAAGCGCAGTTGCAGGCCAATGTGCAGGCAGAAATTATGCGGCCATTCGATTTGCGGCACGGTCCGTTATTGCGGCTGAGCCTGTTGCATCTGAGCGAATGCGAACATGTGCTGGTGCTGGTGCAGCACCACATTGTCTCGGATGGCTGGTCAATGGGGATCATGGTGCAAGAACTGATGCAGTTCTACGCTGCTTTCAGCCAAGGCCTTGAGTGTCAGTTGGCGCCGTTGTCGATCCAGTATGCCGACTATGCCCTGTGGCAGCGCAGCTGGATGGAAGCCGGAGAGAAAGCGCGTCAGCTTGCTTATTGGTGCCAACAGTTGGGTGGCGCGCAACCGGTGCTGGAGTTGCCTTTGGATCATCCGCGCCCAGCCCGGCAGAGTTACCGGGGCGCACGCCATGATGTTGTGCTGGAGCCTGCATTGGCCGCCAGCCTCAAGGCCTTGGCGCAACGCGAGGGCGTCACCCTGTTCATGCTGTTGCTGGCTTCGTTCCAAACCTTGCTGTATCGCTACAGCGGTCAATCCGATATCCGTGTGGGTGTGCCTAACGCCAACCGAAACCGTGGCGAGACTGAGGGCCTGATCGGCTTCTTCGTCAATACCCAGGTGATCAAGGCTGATATGGATGGGCAGATGACGTTCAGTCAGTTGCTGGCCCAGGTCAAACAGCGTTCGCTGGAGGCTCAGAACCACCAGGACCTGCCGTTCGAACAACTGGTGGAGGCGTTGCAACCTGAGCGCAGCCTGAGCCATAACCCCTTATTCCAAGTGATGTTCAATCACCAGGTCCAGGGGCGCGCATCCAGTGGCGGGCATCTATTGCCGGGCCTGGCCGTGCAGGCGCTGTCGTTCCAAGAGCAGAGTACGCAGTTCGACCTCAGCCTGGACACCGAGGAAGTCGATCAAAAACTCTGCGCCTCATGGACTTACGCCACCGACCTGTTTGAACCGGCCACCGTGGAACGCATGGCGCTGCACTGGCAAACGCTCCTGCATACGCTCGCCAATGCTGGGCAGCAGCGTATCGACCAGCTGGTGATGCTGGCCAGTCAAGAGCAGCGTCAACTGTTGGGCGACTGGAACAACAGCGCCGCCGCGTCAGAAGTTGCAAGCTGTGTTCATAGCTTGTTTGAAGTGCAGGCGCAGCAGCGGCCGCAGGCCGTCGCGCTCTGCCTTGACGATCAGTCGCTTACCTACGCCCAGTTGAATCGCCAGGCCAACCAGTTGGCCCACTACCTCATCGGCAAGGGCGTCGGCCCCGAGGTGATGGTTGGGGTCGCGGTAGAGCGCTCGTTTGCCATGATCATTAGCCTGTTGGCGGTCCTCAAGGCCGGTGGTGCGTATGTGCCACTCGATCCGCAATACCCACGCGAGCGCCTTTTGCACATGCTGCAAGACAGTGATGTACGTTTGGTGCTGAGCCACTCCACGCAGCAGCTGGCGTTGCCTGGTGATGTTGCACGGTTGGACATAGATCGCGCCGAAGAGGCGTTGCAACGCTGTGCGCAAAATGACCCGCAGGTGACAGTGGACCCACTGAACCTCGCCTATGTGATTTACACATCCGGCTCCACCGGCAAACCCAAGGGCGTGGCGATCAATCATGCGGCGCTGACTGAGTTTTCCAGCATCGCCGCCGATTATTCCCGTCTGGTGCCTGATGATCGCGTGCTGCAATTCTCGACCCTGAACTTCGATGGCTTCGTCGAGCAGCTTTACCCGGCATTGACCCATGGGGCCACCGTCGTCTTGCGTGGCGCCCAATTGTGGGACAGCGCACGTCTGTATGCTGAAATCATCGCTCAAGGCATTACCCTGGCAGACTTACCGACAGCCTATTGGAACTTGTTCCTGCTTGACTGCCTGGCGGCGGGGCCACGTTCGTATGGCGCGCTGCGTCAGGTCCATATTGGTGGCGAAGCGATGCCGCTGGAAGGCCCGGCTCAATGGTTGAAAGCTGGTCTGGGGCATGTACGGCTGCTCAACACCTACGGCCCGACCGAGGCCACCGTGGTCTCAAGCGTACTGGACTGTACGACGGGTGAAGACATCGTTGGCACAGCCAGTCCGATTGGCCGCTCGCTGCCGGGCCGTGGGTTGTATGTGTTGGACCGCGACCTGAACCTGGCGCCACTGGGTGCAGTAGGTGAGTTGTATATCGCCAGCCAATGCGGCCTGGCCCGTGCTTACCTGAACCGCCCGTCGCTGACCGCCGAACGCTTTGTGCCTAACCCATTGGGTGGCGGCGGCGCTCGTCTGTATCGCACCGGCGACCTGGCGCGTTACCGCGCTGACGGTGTTATCGAGTATGTAGGCCGGGTAGACCACCAAGTAAAAGTTCGCGGTTTTCGCATCGAGCTTGGAGAGATCGAAGCGCTATTGCAAACCCAAAAGGGCGTGCGTGAAGCCCTGGTTCTGGCGGCCGATAACCAGCTGGTTGCCTATTTGGTGGCCGACCCCCAAGACGCCGACGCACTTAAACGCGTGCTACGCGAGCAACTGCCTGATTATATGGTGCCAGCGCATCTGATGTTCCTGGAACACATGCCGCTCAACCCCAACGGCAAGCTCGACCGCCAAGCCCTGCCCAAACCGGATGCCAGCCAGTTACAGCAGGCATGGGTCGCACCGGTGACTGCGCTGGAACAGCAAGTGGCGGCCGTATGGGCCAAGATTCTGGGCGTCGAGCGAGTGGGGTTGACGGACCATTTCTTTGAAATGGGTGGGCATTCGTTGCTGGCGATGCAAGTCATCTCGCAGTTGCGTCAGTTGTTTGGGCGTGATGTGCCGCTGCGCAGCCTGTTCGAGCAGCCGCGTCTGCAAGGCTTTGTGGCCAGCGTGGTGGCTGACACGGCGCACGCAGCGCCGTCGGCGCCGCCGATGCGAGTGGCCAATCGTGATCAGCCGTTGCGATTGTCATATGCCCAGGAGCGCCAATGGTTCCTGTGGCAACTGGACCCTGACAGCGCTGCTTACCATATCCCCAGCGCATTGCGCCTGCACGGCCAACTCGATATTGCTGCCTTGCAGCGCAGTTTTGATGCCCTGGTGGCACGCCACGAAAGCTTGCGCACACATGTGCAGCAGACGGACGAGGGGGCCGTGCAGGTCATTCAAGCGTGCGCCCCTGTCTCTATCGTGTTGGCCGAGGTGGAAGAGGCCGATGTGCAAATGCGGGTCGAAGCGGAGATCGCACGGCTGTTCAATTTACAGCAGGGGCCGATGTTGCGCGTGACCTTGCTGCGCCTGTCTGCGCAGGAACATGTACTGGTGTTGGTGCAGCACCATATCGTTTCCGATGGCTGGTCGATGCAAGTCATGGTCGAGGAGCTGATGCAGTTGTACGCCGCTTACAGCCAAGGCCGGGACCTGCAGCTGCCGCAAATGCCGATCCAGTACGTCGACTACGCCCTATGGCAGCGCGACTGGATGGAGGCCGGGGAACAGCAGCGGCAACTGAGCTATTGGCGTGACTTGTTGGGCGGTGAACAGCCGGTCCTTGAGTTGCCGTTCGATCATCAGCGTCCGGCCCAGCAAAGCCATCGTGGTGCACGTTTGGAGGTGTTGCTGCCGGCCACGCTCGCTGCAGACCTTAAAGGGGTGGCCCAGGCTGAAGGCGTGACGATGTTCATGCTGCTGCTGGCTTCCTTCCAAGCCCTCTTGCATCGTTACAGCGGCCAGCAAGACATCCGCGTCGGCGTGCCGATTGCCAATCGAAACCGGGTTGAGACCGAGCGTCTGATCGGCTTTTTCGTCAATACCCAAGTGCTCAAGGCTGACATTGACGGGCATACCACCGTGCGCGAGTTACTGGCTCAGGTACGTCTGCGCGCCTTGGAAGCCCAGGCTCATCAGGACCTGCCGTTCGAGCAACTGGTGGAGGCGTTGCAACCGGAGCGCAGCCTGAGCCTCAACCCGCTGTTTCAGGTGATGTTCAATTACCAGGCCGACGGACCCACCGTCGATGCGCCGACATTCACGCAACTGCGTTTTGAAAACCTCACTTGGGAAAGCCGCACGGCTCACTTTGATCTGGACTTGGATGCTCATGACAGCCGTGACGGGCTTTGGGCCTCCCTGGGTTACAGCACCGATCTGTTTGACGCTGCCACCATCGAACGCATGGCTCGTCATTGGCAAAACCTGTTGCGGGCGTTGGTTACCGATCAGCAGCAGACGATTGGCCAGTTGAACCTGCTCGGTGTCGACGAGCAGCAGCATATCCTGCAGCTTTGCAATCGTACCGACTCAGGCTTTTCGGCCCAGCGCCTGGTGCACGAGCTGGTGGCCGACCGTGCCCATGAGAATCCGGCAGCAATCGCCGTGAAATTCGACGCGCAAACCCTGACTTATGGCGAGCTGGATCGCCAGGCCAACCGCCTGGCCCATGCCCTGGTTGCCCGTGGCGTCGGCCCGGAAGTGCGGGTGGCCATCGCCATGCCGCGCAGTGCCGAGAGCATGGTGGCGTTCCTGGCGGTGATGAAAGCCGGAGGCGTGTATGTGCCGCTGGATATCGAATACCCACGTGATCGCCTGCTGTACATGATGCAAGACAGTCGTGCGCAATTGCTGCTGACCCACAGCCGTGCGTTGCAGCAGCTGCCGGTCCCCGAGGGCCTGGATACCCTGGCCATTGATCGCACCGAAGAATGGGCCGGTTACAGCGATACAGCGCCGGATGTGGCGCTGGATGGCGACAACCTCGCCTACGTGATCTACACCTCCGGTTCCACCGGCTTGCCCAAGGGCGTGGCGGTGTCCCACGGGCCGTTGGTGGCGCATATCATCGCCACTGGCGAGCGTTATGAAACCTCACCAAGCGATTGCGAACTGCACTTCATGTCGTTTGCCTTCGACGGCTCCCACGAAGGCTGGATGCACCCGCTGATCAACGGCGCCAGCGTGTTGATCCGTGATGACAGCCTATGGCTGCCGGAATACACCTACGAGCAGATGCATCGCCACAACGTGACCATGGCGGTGTTCCCGCCGGTGTACCTGCAACAGTTGGCCGAACACGCCGAGCGCGACGGCAACCCACCGCCGGTGCGGGTGTATTGCTTTGGTGGTGATGCCGTTGCTCAAGCCAGCTATGACCTGGCGTGGCGCGCGCTGAAACCCAAATACCTGTTCAACGGCTACGGCCCGACCGAAACCGTGGTTACGCCGCTGCTGTGGAAGGCCCGTAAAGGCGACCCATGTGGCGCCGTCTACGCGCCCATCGGCACCTTGTTGGGCAACCGCAGTGGCTACGTGCTGGATGCGCAACTGAACCTGCAACCCATCGGCGTGGCCGGCGAGCTGTACCTGGGCGGTGAGGGCGTGGCCCGGGGTTACCTGGAGCGTCCGGCACTGACTGCCGAGCGTTTCGTACCGGACCCGTTCGGCAAACCGGGCAGCCGCGTGTATCGCAGCGGCGACCTGACCCGTGGGCGTGCGGATGGCGTGGTGGATTACCTGGGGCGTGTTGACCATCAGGTGAAGATCCGGGGTTTCCGTATTGAGTTGGGTGAGATCGAAGCGCGTCTGCGTGAACAGGACAGCGTGGGCGAAACCGTAGTGGTCGCCCAAGAGGGGCCGAATGGAAAGCAACTGGTGGCCTACGTGGTGCCTGCCGCCACTCAAGCTAACGAGGTTGAGTTCCGTGATGCCTTGCGTCGTGTACTGAAGGCTCGCTTACCGGACTACATGGTGCCGGCGCATTTCATGTTTCTGGCACAAATGCCGCTGACGCCCAACGGCAAGCTCGACCGCAAAGGCTTGCCACAGCCGGATGCCAGCCAATTGCAGCAGGTGTATGTGGCGCCACAGAATGGGTTGGAACAGCAGATTGCCAGCCTCTGGGCCGATGTACTGCGCCTGCCACGTGTGGGGTTGAATGACAACTTCTTTGAGTTGGGCGGCGACTCGATCATCTCGATCCAGGTGGTCAGCCGTGCCCGACAGATCGGTATTCGCTTCACCCCCAAGGATCTGTTCCAGCATCAAACGGTACAGAGCCTGGCGGCCGTCGCTCAGACAGGTGGGCAGGGGCTCATCATCGAGCAAGGCTTGGCCACGGGTGAAGCACTGCTGTTGCCGATTCATCAGTACTTTTTCCAGGAAGACATTGCCGAACGTCACCACTGGAATCAGTCCGTGGTGCTACGCCCCGGTACACGGTTGGATGAAGCGACCTTGAACGCTGCGTTGTTGGCGTTGATCGAGCATCACGACGCATTGCGCCTGAGCTTCAGTCAGTTATCGGGCCATTGGAAGGCTGAGTATCGCGATGTAGCCTCATACGGCGATCTGCTCTGGCACAGGCACTTGGAAACTGTTGGGGCGCTTGAGTCTCTAGGCCGGGAGGCACAACGCAGTCTGGACTTGGCGCAAGGACCGTTGATGCGTGCGGTGCTGGTTGAGTTGCCGGATGCGTCCCAACGACTATTGCTGGTGATCCATCACCTGGTGGTGGACGGCGTTTCGTGGCGCATTCTGCTCGAGGACCTGCAGACCGCCTATACCCAGCGTCAAAGCGGGCAGGCAATTGCATTGCCGGCCAAGACCAGTTCAACCCAGGCCTGGGCAAAACGCTTGCAGGCCCATGCACAGAGCCCGGCATTGCAGGAAGAGCTGCGATTCTGGCAAACACAATTGCAGGGCACCGATGCCGGTTTGCCATGCGACAACCCGCAGGGTGGCCTGAATAACGCGCTGGCAATTTCTGTGACCACCCACCTGGATCAGTCCTTTACCCGTCGTCTCTTGCAAGAGGCGCCAGCGGCGTATCGCACACAGGTCAACGATTTGCTGTTGACCGCCTTGTCCCGCGTGATTACCCGCTGGACAGGCAGTGATTCGCTACTGGTCAAATTGGAAGGCCATGGCCGTGAAGATCTGTTCGACGATATGGACCTGACCCGCACTGTCGGCTGGTTCACCAGTATGTACCCATTGGCGTTGACGCCGGCGGCGAACCTTGCGGATTCGATCAAGGGGATCAAGGAGCAGTTACGCGCGGTGCCGGACAAAGGCATCGGCTTCGGCGCGCTACGCTACCTGGGTGATAATCATGCTCGGCAGGTGTTGAGCGGGCTGGCACAGCCGCGCATTACGTTCAACTACTTGGGCCAGTTCGACGGGACCTTCGAAGAGGATGCAACGGGGGCCTTTTTTACTCCGACGGGCGAGGAGGCTGGGCCTGAACAAAGCGAACAGGCCCAGTTGGGTAACTGGCTGGAGATTAACGGCCAGGTCTACGGCGGTGAGCTGAACCTGAGTTGGAGCTTTAGCCGTGAAATGTTCAGTGAAGCCACTGTGCAGCGGTTGGCTGACGCGTATGCACAAGAACTCAAGCAACTGATCGAGCATTGCTGCCTGTCATCCCATCAGGGGGCGACGCCGTCCGACTTCCCGCTGGCCGCGCTCACTCAAGCGCAACTGGAGCAGTTCGAATTGGCGGGCGCCGAAGACGTCTATCCGTTGTCGCCCATGCAGCAAGGCATGTTGTTTCACGCGTTGTATGAACCGCAGGCGGGTGATTACGTTAACCAGATGCGCGTGGACGTAGATGGTTTGGATGTTCCGCGCTTTCGCGATGCCTGGCAGGCTGCGTTGGATAACCATGACATCCTGCGTACTGGCTTTATCTGGCAGGGCGGCCTGGAGCATCCATTGCAAGTCGTGCATCGCCACGTGCAGTTGCCGTTTATTGAAACCGAATGTCCTGAGGGCGCCGGGCAGCAGCAAATGCTGGACCGTCTGGCCGACGCGCAACGCGTACAAGGTTTCAACCTGGAGCATCCGCCGCTGGTGCGTATCGCACTGGCCCACACCGGGCCGCAGCGTTGTCAGTTGATCTACACCAGCCACCATATTTTGATGGATGGCTGGAGCAGTTCCCAGCTGCTCGGCGAAGTACTGGAGCGTTACGCAGGCGTGACTCCGCAAGCTCAGCTCACGCGCTACCGCGACTTCATCGAGTGGGTGCAGTCCCAGGATAAAACCCTGCGCGAAGCCTTCTGGAAGACGCAACTGGTCAATCTGGACGAACCGACACGGTTGTTCCAGGCACTGCCGCGCAACACGGAGCAGACTGCATCGTACCTTGGGGAGTACGCGCATGAGCTGGAAGTGGCGCAGATGACCAGGCTAAAAGCATTTGCCCAGGGGCAGAAGATTACGCTCAACACCTTGGTGCAATCGGCCTGGCTATTACTGTTGCAACGCTACACCGGGCAGGACACCGTGGCCTTCGGTGCCACCGTCTCGGGACGTCCCGCGGACCTGCGCGGCGTGGAGCAGCAGGTCGGTTTATTCATCAATACACTGCCGGTTGTGGCAACACCTCGGCCAGACATGACCGCGGCGCAATGGATGCAGCAAGTCCAGCGACAGAATCTTGCATTGCGCGAGCACGAGCACACGCCGTTGTTCGAGCTACAGCGCCTGGCCGGATTGGGCGGTGAGGCGTTGTTCGACACCATTCTGGTGTTTGAGAACTATCCGGTATCAGAGGTCCTGGAGCAGGGTGCCCCGCTGGGGGTTCGGTTCGGCGAGGTGAAGAGTCGCGAGCAGACGCATTACCCCTTGTCGATTGCCGTCGGTTCCGGTGAAACGCTTAGCCTGCACTACACCTATGACCTTGGCCAAGTTGCGGCGACTACGGTTGAACGCCTGCACCAACATTTACTGCATCTGATCATGGCAATGGTTGCCAGGCCGCAGGAGGCGCTGGCGCAATTGACGCTATTGACAGCGCCGGAGCACCGGGCGCTGATGGCGCAAGGCAATGGAGTGGTCAATAGCGGCTCTTACAGTCTTGTCCAGCACCAATTCGAGCAGCAAGTACGCCGTACGCCAAAGGCAATCGCAGCGATCTTTGACGACCAGCAATTGACCTACGATGCGTTGAACCGGCGCGCCAACCGCCTCGCGCACGGATTGATAAAACAAGGCGTGGGTCCTGACTCGCTGGTGGGTATCGCGCTGGAGCGCTCGTTCGACATGCTGGCGGGTTTGCTGGCGATTCTCAAAGCTGGCGGCGCGTACGTGCCGCTTGACGTGGACTATCCGCAAGAACGCCTCGCCTACATGCTCAAGGACAGTGGCGTTAAATGGCTGCTGACTCAGTCGGACCTGGACCTACCGCCGGCTGAAGGCGTGCAGTGCCTGAGCCTGGACGGTGATCAAGCTTGGTTAAGTGCCGGCGGCGATGCCGATCCGCAGGTTGCAGTGAGCGGCCAGAACCTGATGTATGTGATTTACACCTCAGGCACCACTGGCAACCCTAAAGGGGTGGGGGTGACCCATGACGCATTGGCACAACGTCTAGCGTGGATGCAGGAAACCTACCATTTGCAGGCCGACGATGTGTTGCTGCAAAAGGCCCCGATGAGTTTTGACGTATCGGTATGGGAGTGTTTCTGGCCATTGATCAGCGGCAGCCGGCTGGTGATAGCGGCGCCGGGCGAACACCGGGACCCGGTGCGCCTGATGGAGTTGATCCAGGCATTCGGCGTAACCACGTTGCACTTCGTCCCCTCGTTGCTGCAGCTGTTCATGGACACGCCGGGTGTTGCGCAGTGCGTGCATGTGCGCCGAATGTTCTCTGGTGGCGAAGCGCTGAGTGCTGAACTGCGCAATCAGATCCTGCGGACCCTTCCGGCCGTTGAGCTGCACAACCGTTACGGCCCGACTGAAACGACGATCAATGCAACGTGGTGGGCATGCTCTTTGGAGGACGGCGCGCGTTCGCCGATCGGCCGGCCCTTGGGCAATGTGGTTTGTCGGGTCTTGGACGGTGACCTGAACCCGGTGCCTGCCGGCGTTGCCGGAGAATTGTGCGTTGGCGGAGAAGGCTTGGCTCGCGGTTACCTCGGGCGTGCGGGGCTTTCGGCCGAGCGTTTTATTGCCGACCCATTCGGCAGTGCGGGAGGGCGCTTGTACCGCACAGGCGACCGAGTGCGCTGGGGGGATGATGGCGCCTTGGAGTACCTGGGACGCCTGGATCAGCAGATCAAGATTCGCGGCTTCCGTGTGGAGCTGGAGGAAGTGCGCGCCTTGCTGCTGCGTCAGGCACAAGTGGCGCACGCCGAAGTGATTCTGCGCTCGGGCAGCGGCGGCGGCCAATTGGTTGGCTACTACGTTGCCCAGCCGTCGGCCTCTGACGAACCCGAGCACAACCAGACACTGCGCGACGCCCTGCAGGCACAACTGCCGGACTACATGGTGCCCAAATACTTCGTGCGCCTACCCAGCATGCCGTTGAGCCCCAGTGGAAAGCTGGACCGCAAAGCGTTGCCCGAGCCTGGTAACCAAGTATCGCAGAGCGAGTATGTAGCACCTCAAAGCGATCTTGAGAAACAGTTGGCAGGGATCTGGCAAGACGTGCTGGACGTCGAACAGGTAGGCCTCAACGACAATTTCTTTGAGCTGGGCGGGCACTCGCTATTGGTGATCAATGTGATGTCACGCATTCAGTTGGAATTGGGGGTGAAGATCAGCGTGCATGAGCTGTTCCAGCATGCTCAGTTCAAACTGCTAGCAGACCACCTGCAGGGGCAGGGCACCCGTGTCAGTACAGAAAAATTGTCGTTCCTGGATTCGCTCCTCGACGAAATGGAGGAGGTGTAATGGATAGCCAGATGGCTCAGAAAATCATGAAGCGCTTTATCGGCCTGGGGCTGGAGCAGCGCAAGGTTTATCTGCAGAGGATGTTGCAGGAGGGTGTTTCCCCCGCGAACCTGCCTATTCCGCAAGTGCGGCTTGAAGCGGCTGCATTGCCGCTCTCGTACGCCCAGGAGCGTCAGTGGTTCCTCTGGCAGTTGGACCCGCACAGTGCCGCTTATCATATTCCCAGTGCCTTGCGACTCAAGGGACGCCTGGATATCGCCGCGCTACAGAAGAGTTTTGAGTACCTGATCGCGCGACACGAAAGTTTGCGCACGCGGTTTCGACGGGTCGGTGAGGTCACGCAGCAGGCGGTGCTGCCAGGATTTTCGATCGTCCTGGCACCTGAGGAGATCGATGAAGGCCACCTCAAAGCGCGGATTGAACAAGAGATTGCGCGCCCCTTCGATCTTGAACAAGGCCCGCTGTTACGCATCACGTTGCTGCGCCTGGCCGAGGAGGAGCACGTGTTGGTGCTGGTGCAGCACCACATCATCTCCGACGGCGGTTCGATGCAAGTCATGGTGCAAGAAGTGGTGCAGGCGTATACCGCTCTCAGCCATGGACATGGGATTGACTTGCCCGCCTTGCCGATCCAGTACGCAGACTACGCCCTCTGGCAGCGCAGTTGGATGGAAGCAGGGGAGAAGGAGCGGCAACTGGAATACTGGTTCAAGCTGCTCGGTGGTGAGCAACCCGTACTGGAGTTGCCGTTGGATCGCCCGCGTCCTGCTGTACAGAGCTATCGCGGCGCGTCCCTGGAGCTGGTACTGGATGACGCACTGGCTGCGGGTGTCAGAACTCTGGCCCAGCGCGAGGGGGCGACCAGTTTCATGTTGCTGCTCGCGTCCTTCCAGGCGCTGTTGTATCGCTACAGCGGGCAGCGGGATATCCGTGTAGGTGTGCCGACCGCGAACCGTAACCGGGTGGAGACGCAGCGTCTGATCGGGTTCTTCGTCAATACCCAGGTGTTGAAAGCCGATATCGACGAGCACACCACTGTTCTGACGCTGTTGCGCCAGGCTCGTCAGCGGGTACTCGAGGCCCAGGCGCATCAGGACTTACCCTTTGAACAGTTGGTTGAAGCACTGCGTCCTGAGCGTAGCTTGAGTTACAACCCGTTGTTCCAAGTGATGTTCAATCATCAGAACCGAGGGGCCGGCAGCGACAGCGAGGCACAGGCATCCAGTCTCATACTGGAAGGGTTGGAGTGGGAAAGCCGCACGGCGCAGTTCGACCTCAGCTTGAATGTCTGCGAGGAGGGTTCGAGTATCCAGGCTTCATTTGGCTATGCGACCGACCTGTTCGAGGCCACAACCATCGAACGCATGGCGCATCACTGGCAGCGCCTATTGAATGAAATGATTGCGGCGCCGCACGCTTCGGTCAATTCGCTGGCACTGCTGGATGCCCAAGAGCGTTGGCAGATGGTCGATGCCTGGAATGCGACCGCCACTGATTACCCTCTCGAGCAGGTGCATCATTGCTTTGAAGAGCACGCCGAACGTACTCCGGACCGGCCTGCCCTGGTGTTTGGCACAGAACAATTGACCTATGCGGCCTTGAATCATCGCGCAAACCGCCTGGCCCATGCCTTGATCGCTTACGGTGTCGGCCCCGATAGTCTGGTGGGCGTGGCGATGGAGCGCTCCGTTGAGATGGTCGTGGCCTTGATAGCCATCCTCAAGGCCGGGGGCGCCTATGTGCCTGTGGACCCGCACTATCCCCAGGAGCGTCAGGCCTACATGCTTGAGGACAGTGCGGTAGAGCTGCTGTTGAGCCAGTCGCACGTGAATCTGCCGACGGCCGACAATGTGGTGCGTATTGACCTGGATCTTGATGACGCCTGGCTGAGTGCATACAGCCAGGTGAACCCCGACGTGGCGGTCGGCGGTGAAAACCTTGCCTATGTGATCTACACCTCGGGTTCGACCGGCAAGCCTAAAGGCGCGGGAAATAGTCATTCAGCCCTGGCCAATCGCTTGTTTTGGATGCAACAAGCCTATGCATTGGACGCCAGCGATACCGTGCTGCAGAAGACACCGTTCAGCTTTGATGTGTCGGTGTGGGAGTTTTTCTGGCCTTTGCTCAGCGGCGCCCGATTGGTGGTGGCGCTGCCCGACGATCATCGGGATCCGAGAAAGTTGGTCGACCTGATCGTGCGCGAACGTGTCACGACGTTGCACTTCGTGCCGTCGATGCTGCAAGCCTTCTTGCAGGACGGCCAAGTGGGGCGTTGCACCAGTGTACAGCGCATCATTTGCAGCGGTGAGGCACTTCCCGTCGACGCGCAGTCCCAGGTATTTGCGAAGCTGCCCAAGACCCGGTTGTACAACCTCTATGGCCCCACGGAAGCGGCCATCGACGTCACCCACTGGACCTGTGTCGATGAGGGCAAAGATGCCGTGCCCATTGGCGAACCCATCGCAAACCTGGGTTGCCATGTACTGGACGCTAACCTGGAGCCTGTACCCGTCGGCGTGCTCGGCGAGTTATACCTGGCGGGGAAAGGGCTGGCGCGCGGATATCACCGTCGGCCTGCGTTGACGGCCGAGCGTTTTGTCGCGAACCCTTTCGGGGTGGGGCAGCGGATGTATCGTACCGGCGACCTGGCGCGCTACCGCCCTGATGGGGTGATCGAATACGCCGGGCGTATCGACCATCAAGTCAAGCTGCGTGGCCTGCGCATCGAGCTGGGTGAGATAGAGGCACGCCTGCTTGAACATCAACTGGTACGTGAAGCGGCAGTCGTGGCGCTCGATGGCACTCAACTGGTTGGGTATGTGGTACTTGACGAGACTGTGCCTCAGTGGCGTGAAGCCCTTGCCGGCTATTTATCAATCCACCTGCCGGCCTTTATGGTGCCCGCCCAATGGGTGTTGTTGGAGAAAATGCCGCTCAGCCCCAACGGCAAACTGGAGCGCAAGGCGCTGCCGCGTCCTGAAGCGGGTACAGAGCACCGCGACTATGCGCCGCCGCTCACAGCGCTGGAACAACAGGTGGCGCAGGTTTGGCAGCAAGTGCTGGGTGTTGAGCGTGTGGGCCTTGACGATAACTTCTTCGAGCTGGGTGGGCACTCGTTGCTGCTTCTGGTGGTGAAAGAACGCCTGGCTGCTCACTGCGGGTTGGTGCTCACGGTCAACCAACTGATGACACGCCCCACCGTCAGGGCTCTGGCAAGCGATGCACCGGATGGGGTTCATCATTCGCTGATTGTTGAGCTGAACGGCCATCAGGGTGTCCCGTCATTGTTCCTGTTTCATCCAAGCTTCGGTTCGGCACACTGCTATAAAGCCATCGGCATGGCGCTGCGCCTGGAGATGCCGGTACGCGGCGTCATTTGCCGTGCATTGGTTGATCCGTTGAGCGAAGTGCCGACCTGGGATGCGATGGTCGACGAATATGCCCGGCAGCTTCAGGTGGCTCAGCCGCAGGGGCCGTATTACCTCGGAGGTTGGTCGCTGGGAGGCAATCTGGCGTTGCAGGTGGCGGCGGTCCTGGAAGAGCAGGGCGCCGAAGTCGCGTTTGTGGGGTGTATCGATGCGCCTCCACCCTTGCGTGTCACGGCGTTCTGGGAAAGGGAAAAATCCTTGAGTCCCATTGCCGAGCCAGCGGCAATCAGCGATACGTTAGTGGACCGGCGTGTGGCATTGCTGGCGGTGATGTTCCCTGATGCTGCACAGGCCATTGCCCATGCCTGGCGGGATGTCGAGCACGGCGGCGCCACAGCTGATCAACAGTGGGCGATGTTCTGTGAGTGGGCCGATTCGTTCCTGGGCGAGACGTTCACCAGCCTGCGCAGTGAGTTGCAGCAGGGTGGAGAGCTGGATGTTTCATGGGCTTTGAAACTTGCGCTGGATGAGCGATTGAAAGAGGCCGACTACGTGAGCATTGCCGCGCCAGTGAGCTGTTGGTGGGCCGCTCAAAGCAAGTCCGAAGTGGATCGCCACGTTATTGGCACGGCGCTTGAAGCAGGCATTGGCCATGGGGTTGAGGCTTCGGTGGTGATCGATACGACCCATGACAAGATCGTCCACAACCCTGAGTTCATCGCTTCGTTTGTATCCGCGGTAAAGCGCGTCATACGCAAGTGAGGCCTGGCGTTCGGGCTTGGAACACCGGCTTCGTACCGGTGTTTCTCTTGCAGTCTCAGATAGTGACCAGGTTTGGCGGGGCCAAACAAAACCCCCGCCGATTGGCGTAATGCTGTTCACTTAAGCGTATATCGCCCTTTGTAGGAGCGAGCTTGCTCGCGAAGAACCTCAACGATAACGCGTGTTTCCTGATTGAACGCGGCGCCTGTGAGTTTTTCGCGAGCAAGCTCGCTCCTACAAAAAGCCTTAACTGAACGGCATTACGCCGATTAGCGGGGGTTGGGTTGCTCGAACGGCAGCGCCGGAGTCAGAAGTCCACGCGAGTGGTCAGCATGACATTGCGCGGATCGCCGTAATAGCCGGTGTTGAAGAAGCCAATGTTGGTGAGGTAATGCTTGTCGAACAGGTTGTTGACGTTCAGTGTCGTGGAGACTTTGTCGGTGAACTGGTATTTGGCCATGGCGTCGACCACCCAGTAGGCTTCCTGGCGAACGTCTTCGGATCGAGATTTCGCGCTGTTGTAGACCGATTGCCAGGTTTTACCCTGCCAGCGAGCGCCGCCGCCGATGGTCAAGCGGTCCAGCGGGCCGCTGAGCTTGTACGTGGTAAAGAAGCTGATCTGGTCCTGGGGTTCCAGGGTTGACGCTTTATCACCGTGCTCGTCCCGGATGACCTTGTGGGTATAGCCCGCCTGGGCTTGCCAGCCAGGTGCAAGTTCACCGGACAGCTCGGCTTCGAAACCTTTGGTCTTGGCTTTGATGCCTCTGGAGGCATCGTTGATCGCTGGGTTGGTCGGGTTGGCGTTGTATTCGGTGTCAGATTCCGCGCGGTTGGATTCATGCACTTCGAAATAGGCCAGGCTGGTGTTCAGCCCACCGTCGAAGAACTCGCCTTTCACACCGAGTTCGTAGTTCTTGCCTTCATCGGGTTCCAGTACCTTGTTGTCCCGGTCGCGCGCCGTCTGTGGGTAGAAGATTTCGGTGTAGTTGGCGTAGGCGGTAAAGTTGTCGTTGAGGTCGTAAGTGGCGCCGATATAGGGAATCAGTTTGCCGGCTTCCGTACTGTCGCTGGTGCCTGTCAACCAATAATTGGCCACGCGACTGCCGAGGATCACTTTAAAATCATCGGTAAGGTTCAAGCGTGCAGTCGCGTAGCCGGCAGTTTGTCGGGTGGTTTCATCGAACCTCTGGGTCACTGCGCCCCAGTCGGGTTTGGGGAAATCACCGTCGAAGTTCCAGAAGTCGACGATTCGTCCATTGGCGTGAATCGGGTTGGCGTAGTTTTTGCCCTTCCAGTGGGAGTTAGACGCAGAGGCGCCCACCACGAGTTCGTGTTCCCGACCACCCAAGCTGAACGGGCCGCTGGCGTAAATATCGCCGGAATCGGCGCGGGTATCACCGGTGAATTTGTTCGCATAAAGCGTCGACATGCCGGTGGCTACGAATGGGCCTGTCTGGATCGACCCCATCTGTGCGTCGTAACCACTGAATTGATGGGTGTATTGGCCCTTGACCACCCAGTCATTGGCAAATTGGTGCTCCAGCGTGGCGAACGCGCTTTGGGTGAACTGCTCCCAACTGCTCCACTTGGCAGCGCTGTTAAACGAACGCTTTACGTCGATGCGGTTACCGCTACGGTCAAACAACGGACGGCTGCCTGCCCATCCTGCGCCGGATGGGTCGCTGTTCTGATAATCGAATCCGACAGTCAGCAGGGTATCTTCACTGAGATCGGCTTCAATCGTGCCGAAATACACGTTGGTTTTGCGTTCATAGTGGTCCAGGAACGAGTGCTTGTCCTGATAAGCAGCCACCGCACGGCCGCGGATATTGCCGCTTTGTGTGAGTGGCCCACTGACGTCGACCTGGGAACGGTAGTTATCCCAGCTGCCCGCCCCCAATTCGAGGCTGGCCTTGAAGTCCTTGGTTGGCTTTTTACGGATCAGGTTGAGCGTTGCCCCGGGGGCCCCGGCGCCGGACAACAAGCCATTGGCACCCTTGAGTACTTCAACACGGTCGTAGATCGCCATGTCCGTCAGGGTCTGGCCAGACGAATAAGCCGCGTTACGCAGGGTTGGGATGCCGTCATATTGAAAGTTTTCGATCGAAAACCCACGTGCGAAGTATTGGGTCCGCTCGCTGTCGAGCCTCGATACAGTGACGCCTGGCGTATGACGCATCACATCATCGATAGAGGTCAGCGCAAAATCATCCATGTGCTGGCGTGTGATAACACTGATCGACTGAGGTGTTTCTCGTGGGGTCAGTACCATTCGCGTAGCGGTGGCGATAGTGCCCGGCGTATAGGAGCCTGAGTCTTCAGTCACCGTACCCAACTGGTTGGCGCTAACCTGGGTTGCACCCAATTCCAGCGTGGAAGATTCACTGGCACGGGCCGTAATGGTGATGGTAGTGCCCTGCAGCCCGTAACTGACGCCGGTGTTCTGGAGCAGGGCGGCGATAGCCCGGGTCGGTGCCAGCTTGCCCTTTACCCTATTGCTGCTTTTGTCTTGCACATCCGTCGGGCTGTAGAGCACCTGCAGATTGGTCTGGCGGCCAAACTCCTGCAGCGCCGCTCCCAGTGGCTGGGCTGGAATGTTGACGTCGATCTCTTGGGCTTGTACGTAACCGGCGATGGGCAGGGAGATCGCAAGGGCAAGCGTACAGGGTTTCAAGTTAAAGCTCATGGCCCGTCGCATGGACAGCGCTTTGCTCAGGGGGCTGAGACCGAGTCGTACTGACATGGATGCGTTCACTTCTGTATTTTTGGTTAGCAGATTATAGGTATTTATTGAGGTTGGTTCTCATTAACTTTAATGGGACGTTCCTCCTTCAGTAAACCGGAAAAAAAATTCAAGCGGGTTCCATTTCAGGCACCACCTTGCCCGCGCGTAGACGCACCAGTTGGTCGGCGATATCGAAATAGCGATCGTCGTGGCTGATGACGATGATGGTCTTGCCCAAGCGCTTGAGATCCGGCAACAGCTCTGTGTAGAAGATTCGCCGGAAAGCCGGATCCTGGTCTGCAGCCCACTCATCGAACACCAGTACCGGACGCTCTTCCAGCCAGGCATTGACCAAGGCGAGACGTTTGCGTTGCCCTGTGGACAGGTCGGTGGTGCTGAATGAGCCGTCCTTGATGGTCACTTTGTGCGCAATCTCCAGGCGTTCCAGGTATTGGGCCGCACTGTCCATCGATTGCTGCCCGCCGCCCTGAACTAGGTCGTCAAACAAGTAATAGTCGGCGAACACTGTTGTAAACAACTGGCGGTAATCGTCGCGGGTAGGAGCGATCACTGCCTCGCCGTTAAGGTGGATCTCGCCCGACTGCGGTTGATAAAGCCCCAGTAGCAGCTTGATTAGCGTCGTTTTACCGCAGCCGTTCTCGCCGACGATAAACACGATATCGCCTTGCTTGATGCTCAGGTTGACAGGTCCCAGGTGGAACGGCTCGCTGCCTTCCACGGGGGGAGGGCTGTAGCTTACGTCGCGCAGTTCCAGGCTGTGGACCACCGGTTTTGGTGCTTCGCTGTCTTCGAGCAGCAAATGCGGCTCGGGCGACGAAAAGCGGTCGGACAATTCAGCGATGCGCGAGAACGCGATCTGCGCGCGGCTGACGATCGGTAAGGCGGTGACCACGTGTTCAAGCGGTCCCTTCATATACAGCAGTACCAGCACAAAGCCGGTAATCACAGCCGGGTCGGGGTTTGGGTTATACGCCTGGAACGCCAGCGCCAAGCCGATGACCACGAAGAACAGCATGGAGCCGAAGGTCTTGGCCACAATGAAGATGTTCACCGAGCGAACCTGGATATCGCTGATGCGATCAGCGGTAGCCTGGATTCGATGGGTATTCATCCGGTAGCGGCGAGGCCTGTGAATGCGCAACTCCTTCGCGCCAGAGGCGATTGCGGTGTAGTAGCGTTGCAGCTCATCTTCCTGGTCGCGAGCTGCTTCAAAACCCTTGATCCCAGCAGAGCGTGCGACGTACTGCACGGACGTGCCGATTAAAATCGCCACGATCATCATCAGGAACATCGGCACCGACAGGTACGCCAGGTATCCCAGGCAGCCCAAAGTCACCGTACTGGCGATGGCCAGCGGGGTGAAAGAAAAGGAGAAATCACTGATGGTGTCGACGTCGTGAGTCAGCACCGGAATCAGTTTGTGGGTGCGGTAGCGTTCGATTTGTTCGATAGGTGCTGACAGCACCTTTTCTCCCAGCTCCTTGCGCAGTGCGGCGATGATGCGTTGGCCGACGTAGTTGGTGCCGATATCTGAGACGATCGAGCTGACCAGGGCAAGCGCACACAGCGCAGCGAAGGTCAGAATCACACCTTGCGTCATGCCGGTAGACGAATGCAGCGCAGTGTTAATCGTCGCCAGCAGCAAGGTAATGGCCAGGCCACCCGCCATGCCAAGGGCGACGGAGACCGTCACGATGGTACGAAAGGGCCTGAGCAATGCGAGCAAACCTTTGAAGGCGCCGCGCTTGGGGTCGGTCATAAATACTTCCCGGAAAGTGAAAAAGAGGGGGCTGGGCACACAGACCCTTACCCATGACAAACGAAGCTGTGCCGTGACTATTTAGCGCGGCGTGCCGGGCGGTGGCCGTGGGCGATAAATTGCCCGGGGCCTGGTTCGTTCTTGTTCTGTAGGCGCACGTGCATCAATGCCGTGCGTGGCCCTTTGAGCGAGAGCGAAACACATGACGAAAAAGAACCTGGTGTATGTCTGGTCCCTGAGAAATGCCGCCGCCGACAAGGCGGGGCAGCCGGTGGCCTATAAAGACCACGAGCGCTATATGAAATCGGTGCTGGAGTTTCTGGTGGGCTCGCTCAACGACACGCCGCTGGGCGAGGCTTACAACCTGGTGGGCGTGGTGTATGACGACGATGAGCAAAACCCGCGTGACCAGCAGTTGGTGGCGGACTATGGCTTTGCTTACCAGCCGGGGCGTCAGTGGCTGTATCCGGCGGATTTACGTGTGCAGGGCACGTTGGTCAATGACCTGCTGCTGAGCGTGCCGTCAACCTATCGTCGCCTGCCACGGGGCAGCGCCGAGCATGTCGCCGGCAAGCAGGATTTCGAGCGTCGCCTGCATGACACTTTGGTGGAGTTGAAGGCTGACATCGTGGTGCTGGATGGTTTGCTGGTGATCCTCGACGAACTGGTGCGCCCAGGTGCGCCGTTTGCGCGGCGCATCATGAACATTCATCCGGGCATCACCCGCCTCGAGTCGCCGTACGAACGCCGTGGGGCGTACGCCACTTGGAATGCGCTGTACGGCGCACGTGGGCAGGCAATCACCGACTGGGCGAGCAAAGCGACGCAGGCGTGCGAGCCGTTGTATTGGACCGGTGCGTCATTCCACTACGTGGATAACGGCATCGATTCGGGAGAGGTGTTCCACGACGTGCTCAAGACCGAGATTTCGCCTGAGGACACCATCCTTGAGCTGCGCTGGAACAACTTCAACAACAGCCTGTTCCCGGCGCTGCATGAAGGCTTGGAGCTGTTGGCCAAACAAGGCTGAACCCTGTAGGAGCGAGCTTGCTCGCGAAAAACGTCAACGATTACTTGCGCTTCCTGAATAAGCGCGGCGTCTGTGAGTTTTTCGCGAGCAAGCTCGCTCCTACAAGGTTTTACAGCTCGCGCACGACCCGAAAGCCGATCCAATCCCCGCGCGTCTGCGGGTAGATGTTGTTGCGATTGCCCGAGCGTGAAAACACCGGCGCCTCGCCCCAGTCATTGCCGCGAATCTGGTAGGCCTTGCAGTTGGGCTCAACCCAGGCACTGCCATCCGTCGGCGCGCCGACGTAGTTCGGATGCTCGCAATCAGCCACCCGCTCATACACGTTGCCGTGCATGTCATACATGCCAAAGGCATTCGGTGGGTAGCTGCCCACGGGCGACGAATAGCTGTAGCCGTCCGCCGGGCCGTAGGTGTTGGCGTGTTGGGCGATGCTGTAGCCCTTGCCTTCGTCGAACGGGAAGGGGAACGGGCCGCTGGTGCCGGCGCGGGCGGCGTATTCACGCTGGGCTTCGCTGACCATGTCGTACTTATGCCCGGTTTTCTTCGACAACCAGCTCACGTACTGCTTGATGTCGTCCATGTCCATGCACACCGCCGGCTGACGTGGCCCCTGGGGGTAACGCGGCTTGCTGGCGATGCATTCGCGGCCGGGGCGGTCGTCGCCATTGGCAATCTTGACTCCGGTCTGGCGCACGTAGCTGTCCCATTCGCCGGCGGTGATATGGAAGCGGCTCATGGCGAACGGTTTGGCGAAGGTCACCTCATGCATCGGGCCTTCGTCGGGCTCGCGGCCCACTTCGTCTTCGGGCGTGCCCATGGTGAAGGTGCCGGCGGGCAGCACCACCATTTCCGGGCAGTCCTTGCAGTCTTTGAACACCTTGCCAGGTTGTGGGGTAGCGGCCTGGGCCAGGCCGGGTAGCAAGGCGCCGCACAGGGCGGTGAGTGCCAGTGCGGTGAGGGGTTTGAGTTGGGATGGAATCATGGAGGCATCTCGTTCAAAGGGAAAAGGGGTCATAACCGCTGGCTCAGCAGGGCCATGAAGCGCTGGATCTCATCGGAGTTGTTAAGCAGGCCCGGTGAGGTGCGAATCACCGGGCCAACGTCACGGTCCACCGCGTCCACCACCACGCGGTTTTTCATCAGGTAGGCCGCGACGGCATCGCTGTCCTGGTCCTTGACCCGGAAAAAGGTGAAACCCGCTGACAGCTCGGGGCTGCGCGGCGTGACCAGTTCGATCTGCGGGTGGGCCAGCAGTTGGTCCTTGAATTCGGTGTTGAGGGCATGGATACGCGCTTGCACCGGCGCCTTGCCCAGTTGCAGGTGCAACTTGAAGGCTTCATCGGCGGCCCAGCGATGTTCGAAGGCGTGGTAGCCACCGGGCGTCATGGTCGTGGCGAAGTCCTTGTCTTCGGAGAAGGTCGGAATCATCGGTGTGACGTATTTGTTTTCGGTCTCGCGGGCGCACACCAGGCCGGTGCCGCGCGGGCCGAACATCCACTTGTGGGTGCCGGCGATGAAGAAGTCGCACTGCATGCTCGGGAAGTCGAGGTCTTCCACGCCGAAGCCGTGCACGCCATCAACGATATAGAGCAGGCGATCTGGCTCGTCACGGTTGCGGTTGTGTTCGTCCACCAGCTTGCCGATCTCACCGATGGGCAATTTCACGCCGCTGCCGGACTGCACCCAGGTCATGCCCAGCACGCGAGTGTTGGGGCGAATATTGCGCTGGATATTGCCCAGCACCTCGTCGGCCGAGACCTGATGGGCGTTGTTGAACAGGCGTATTTTACGTACCTGGGTCCGCTCCTTGCGCACCCTGAAATCCAGGCTGAACGCGGTGGCGTAGTGTTCATGCACCGTGGTGAGGATTTCCTGGTCGGCGCGCACCTTGATCCCGCCATAGATCATCGCCAGCCCTTCGGATGTGCTGCCGGTGAGGGCGATCTGCGCCGGTTTGGCGTTCAGGTAACGGCCGGCCCACTCGCGCACCTGGCCTTCACGCTTCCAGGTTTCCTGCAGGTCCCAGTCCATGGCCAGGCCAGGGTTGCGGTCGATCTGCTGGCGGTAGCGCTCGATGGCCTCGCGCACAGGCCTTGGGTGCGAGGCCACCAGGAAGTTGGAAAAGTGCAGGTAGCTCGGGTCCTGGTTGAACAGCTGTTTCAATCCCGTCCATGGGTCGTTCGTAACGGCGGCCACTGCCTGAGGCAGCAACGCGGTGCCCAGCGGCAGGCTCGCGGCAAAGACGCCGGCCTGCTTGAGAAATGTACGGCGGTCGGTCATGGACTTACTTCATGGTAGTTAGCGATTGGCCAATGGCTTGGCGGCTTTTTGGACCTGCTCCCACACCCGCAGGAAGTTGCCTCCCCACAGCTTGGCGATATCGGCCTCGGAGTAGCCGCGCTGGATCAGTTCGGCAGTGACGTTGCGCACCTCGCCGACGTTCTCCCAGCCCTGGAGGCCGCCGCCGTCGTTGAAGTCCGAGGCAATGCCGACATGATCGATGCCGATCTTGCGCACGGTGTAGTCGATGGCATCGCCCAGATCCTTGAGGGTGGCCTTGGGTTCTTCCTCGAGAATGCCGTACAGCGCGCTGGCGTATTGGCCGAAACGTTGCTCGGGCCAGGCGGCAATGATTGCATCGCCGGGCATCAAGGCCATGGCCAGGTTGGGCAGTGGCGGCAGGTCGAAGCGTGCGCGCAGGACGTTGAGCTTGTCCTGGGTCGGCTGGCTCAAGGGGCGCAGGTAGGCGGGGAAGCCCACCACTTGCACCACGCCGCCGCTGTTCTTGATCAGTTGCAGTTCCTTGTCACTGAGGTTACGCGGGATGTCCACCGACGCCCGTGGCGCCGAGTGGGACGCCACCATCGGCGTGCGGCTCAACTGCGCGACCTGTTCCAGGGCCTTGGTCGACATCTGCGACACGTCGATGATCACCCCCAGGTCATTGAGGCGATGCACCGCTTGCTGGCCGATAGGCGACAAGCCCTCAAGGGCGTCGGTGGAGTCATTGAAAAACGGCAGCGGGCGCGAGGAGTCGGACCAGGCATTATTGCCGATGTAGCTGAAGCCGAACATGCGCATGCCGCGTGCGGCCCACAGGTCCAGCTGGTTCAGGTCATTGCCCAGGGGGTAGGCGTTGAGCATGCTGATAAAGATCGCGAACTTGCCTTCGCCGTGCAGGCGGCGCATATCGTCCGGGGTGTAGGCAATGCCCACCTGGTTGGGAAAGTCACGCACCATGCCGGAGATGATCTTGTAGCGCACCTCCTGCTCGTGGCGGGCCTCCTCGACAAAACCGTCGGTGGGCTTGTGCGGGGCGTTGGCGCCGTTCCAGATTTCCGGCCAGCCGAAGATCGTCAGCGCGGCGCCCGACAATCGCCCGCGGGCGGCCTTGGCCAGGTCGAACTGGCCGCTGCCATCCTTGTCGGCCTCATTGCCCGCCGTGCCGAAATCCAGGGGCAGGGTGATGTGGCTGTCGAATGACAACAGGCGATCCTGCATTTCATTGGCCTGCTTGATCACCTCCAGCGGGTAGCCGGCGTTGCCCTTGAACCACTGATCCCAGACCAGCAAGCCCGCCCCGGCGCCGATAGCCAGGGCCAGCGGCAGGCCGATATACAGCGCCTTTTTCGAACGTGATTTTGTCATTGCCATCTCAGTCAGTTGAGGCCTTTGCTATCAGGGAGGAACGAGCGATGGCGGGGGAAATTTAGGTGGCGGGGGCAGGGCGGTAAATTTCGTCGGGCTGCAAACGTTCTAGCTCTGATCAAGCCGTTTCCTAAGGTAGCCAATGACAATCTCTCGACGTGGGTTCATCGCAGGCCTGGCGCTGACTGGTGCAGCCGTGCCCGCGGCTTTTTATGCCCATCGCGAGTTGACACGGGAAGAAGCGTTTCCCATCACCCCCGGCGAAGCCACGGTCGACCTCGCTGACACCCAGGGCCAGCACCTGGCGAACACCCTGCGGGGCGTTTGGAGCCTGCGCCTGGAAGGCCGCGATGCCGGCCTTGCGGGCCTGCCGCTGCAAGGGCTGGAGTTGCTGCTGGACATCGCCCCCCGTGGCCGTGGCCTGCGCGGTTACCTGGATACCGCCGAGCAATTGCGCGCCGACGGCGAGCCGCGCTACCGCGTCTTGGGCGACCTACTGACGGGCGAGGGCGCCGTGCTCTATTGGCGCTTGATCGACCGTGATTCAGCCGGCGACGTGCCGGCCTATGAATTCAAGATGACCCTGGATGAAGTCTGGGCCGATTTCGGCAATGCCGGCAGCGCCACCCTCAGCGGGCACATCCTCGACCTTGAGCGGCCCCTGGCGTTGACCGAACGCGACAACCGTTTTATCGCCCACAAACAACTGTTCCCCGAAGCCCGCCAGCGCATCGGCCTCAACCCGACCTTGCTGGCCTGGCTGATTTCTCCCGAGCACCGCCTGTTTCACCAACTGTGGCACGCCACCCGCGACCAGTGGCACAAGCTCTCCGAAGAAAAACGCGAAGCTCTGCGCGGCATCGGCTGGCAGCCCGGGCCCCGTGGCCAGGAGCGCGACGCCCGCGGCAAGCGCAAAGACCGCAATGGCTCGGGCATCGACTTTTTCTTCATGCACCGCCACATGCTCGGCACCGCACGCTCCATGCAGGACTTGCCGTCCTGGCCGCAATTCCCCGAGCCGCAACCGCCGTTGGAGCGCGATCGCCTGGGCTTTGTGCGCTACTTCGACAATCACGACGGTTTCGCGCTGCCGCCCTGTTGGTCGGCGCCGGATGACGCCGACTACACCCAGTGGGTCAGCGATATCAAGGCGGCCGAGACCTACCACAGCAACTTCCAGGTGTGGGAATCCCAGTACCGCGATCCGCGCTACCTGGCCAAGTTGAGCCTGGGCCAACTGGGCTCGGAAATGGAACTGGGCCTGCACGATTGGCTGCATATGCGCTGGGCCTCGGTGCCCCGCGACCCGTCCAACGGCGCCCCGGTACCCTTCGCCCGTGACCCCGCAGACTTTGCCGCACGTTGGTATGCGCCGGAGAACGACTTTTTGGGCGACCCGTTTTCATCCCATGTAAACCCGGTGTTCTGGCATTTCCACGGCTGGATCGATGACCGCATTGAAGACTGGTTTCGTGCCCACGAGCGCTTCAACCCAGGCGAGGTGAGCCGACTGGAAGTCAACGGCGTGGCCTGGTTCGCGCCAGGCCGCTGGGTCGAAATAGGCGACCCGTGGCTGGGCCCGGACACCCACGGCTGCAGCACCACGCCGGGGCTGCAGCAGGGGCGCTCGATGGAAATGGATCCGGAGATCATGAAGCTGGCCCTGCGCATTACCTTCGGTGCCGATGAAGAGCTGCTCAAGGGCCTGTTCAAACGTGTACCGCAGCGGCCATGGTATGCGCGGCATTTGAAGCTCAAACGCGAGGCTTAGCCGGGGTTTTTAAACCTGCTCTTCCTCGCGCAATTGCGCACTCATCTCATCGCAACTGCGTGCCCAGTCGCACAACCATTGCGGCATCGGCGGTGAAGTGTCGTCCAAGCCCAGCTCGCGGATAAATTCAGCCGGGGGCAGGGTGCCCTTGGCGGAGCGAAACAGCCCGCGCATCACCACCACGCCGACCACCCGCCCATTGCTGACGAAGCGGTGCTCCATCAGGTTCCACTTGTGGTCCCAGCCGAGAATGCGGGTGTGCACGTCGAATGCCTCGAACAGCTTCAATTCCCGACGGAACTTGCCCCAGGTATCGCCAACTATCGGCATAGCCTTGTGACGCAGCGCCACGCGAAAAGCGCCCGTGCGCAGCACAAAATCCATGCGTGCCACATCGGCCAGGGTGAAATACCGGCCATTGGTGACATGCCGGTTCAGGTCCAGGTCCAGCGGCCAGACGCGCATGCGCACCACCGTGGTGGCCAGGCCGTGAACCGGTTTGCGCCAGGGGCGGCGCAACAGCATGTGCAGTAATCGAAACCAGAGATTCATAAAGACGCCAGACAGTTGATCAATGGCCGCACTGTACGGGGGCGGAATCGGCTAAGGTAGATGCGTAAATGACTTATTACATGCGAAAAGTGCAAGCCGGAGTTTTTACATGCATGTCACCTTGCTCCTGGCGGATCAATGTTCCGCTGCCAGTGCCACCCTGGCCATGGAGATGCTCAGTGCGGCCAATCTGTTCGCTGACAGCCCGCCGTTTGAGGTGATGCTCGCGTCTATGGACGGCCAGCCGGTGACAGCATGGGGCGGGCAGCGCTTGCAGGTGCAGGGTTCACTGGCGCAGATCGCGCACACGGACCTGGTGCTGATTCCCGGGTTTCTCTTTACCCTCAAGGAGGCTATGCCGACGTTTGCTGCCTACGGCCGCTGGTTGCGTGAGCAGCATGGGCAGGGCGCCGTGTTGGCTTCCATGTGCACGGCGGCCTTCATGCTGGCCGAGACCGGCTTATTGCACGGCTTGCGTGCGACGACTCACTGGGCATTTGCCGGGTTCTTCCGGCGTCGATATGCCCAGGTCAGCCTGGATGAGGGGCAGATCCTTTGCGAAGACAATCGCCTGATCACGTGCGGGGGCGCTACGGCGGCGATGGACTTGATGCTGCACCTGATCCGCCGTTTCGGCTCGCCGGAGCTGGCTCATACCTGCGGCAAGTACTTGCTGATCGATGCCGGCCGCACCGAGCAGTCGGCCTACGCGATGTGGTCGCTGCCCAAGAGCCACGGTGATGCGCAGATCCTGCGTGTGCAGCATTGGTTGGAGCAGCACTTTGCGCAGTCATTGGTGATTGACGAGGTTGCCCAGCGCTTTGGCTTTGGGGTGCGTAATTTCAAGCGGCGCTTCAAGGAGGCCACGGGGTGTACGCCGATTGGTTATCTGCAGAGCCTGCGTCTGGAGCGTGCCAAGCAGATGCTTGAGTCGACACGGATGACGCTCGACAGCATTACGTATGCGGTGGGTTATGAGGACAGTAATTCGTTTAGGCGGTTGTTTCAGCAGCGGGTGGGGATGCTGCCGGCGGCGTATCGCAAGAAGTTTCTGACTGCCCCGTGATCCAACTGTGGGAGCCTGTCAGCCGACACCTATCTACCTGACACCCCACGATCCAGCTGTGGGAGCTGGCTTGCCTGCGATGACGGCCTGCCAGTCGACGCCTCTCTACCTGACACCCCACACTCCAACTGTGTGGGCTTGCTCGCGAAGGCGGCCTGACAGGCGACACAGTTGGATTGTGTACATATCCATTGCTGCGGTAACGGCCACTTAGGGTTCCGCCCTGACGGCGGCTCACTTTCGAAAAGCGCGAAAGTAAGCAAAGCGCTCTTGCCCCACCACTCGGCACCTCGCCTAGGCTCGGTGTGCCCGTAATCCGCCAGTGATTTGGGGGGCCGCCGCCACGCGCCATCCATGGCGCGGGGCGGCTAAACCGGCATCCCTGCCGGTTTACCCCCCAAATCCCTGGCGAATTCCGGCCAGCGTGGTTTGACGGGGCGCCTGAGATCAAAAGCAGATCAAGATCAAGAGCGGCTCGCTTCGCATCGTGGTTACGGGGGGGTAGTGTGATGTAGAAATTGAAGACGAAAAAAAACCGGCTGATCAGGCCGGTTTGGGGTGTCCCGCCAACAGTGCGGGGTTATACGTGGGTGCTCAGCAGGCGATCGGCACCACCTTCAGCCAGGCCACGTTCTTGCAGGCGATCCGCACCGCCTTCAGCCAGACCGCGTTCTTGCAAGCGATCCGCACCGCCTTCAGCCAGGCCACGTTCTTGCAGGCGATCGGCACCGCCTTCAGCCAGGCCACGTTCTTGCAGGCGATCAGCACCGCCTTCAGCCAGGCCACGTTCTTGCAAGCGATCCGCACCGCCTTCAGCCAGGCCGCGTTCCTGCAGGCGATCAGCACCACCTTCAGCCAAACCGCGTTCTTGCAGGCGATCCGCGCCACCTTCGGCAACGCGGGTTTCTATCAGGCGATCCGCACCGCCTTCAGCGACAACCGGGTGGGCAAAAGCGTTTGCAGCGAGTACCGAGAAAGCGAGGCTAAGCAAGAGTTGGCGTTTCATGATGGTGTGCTCCGAGTGTTTTAGTTGGGTGCCGTTTGGCATGGGTTTGATGTTACGCGTTGCATTTTTTAAGAGAACTTCATTGCGCTGATGGTGACTATCGACGCCAACGATGGTCCCGCTGGCGGGACCATCACTGCGGCCGTCATGGCATTTGCGGCAGTTCGTTGGGGCGCAGGTCAAACACCAGCACTTCGGCGTCTTCACCATGGCTCAGGCGGATCTGGCGTTCGTCCCGTACGCGTACACCGTCGCCTTCCTGCAAGCGCTGGCCGTTAAGTTCCACGCTGCCGCGCGCCACATGGATGTAGGCGTAGCGATCCGGTGCCAGTTCCAGGCGGGCACTTTCGTCACCGTCGAACAGGCCGGCATACACCCGTGCGTCCTGGCGCACTTTCAGCGAACCGTTGGCGCCCTCCGGCGAGATGATCAACTGCAATCGCCCACGTTTTTGCGCTTCAGTGAAATGCTCTTGCTGATAGCGCGGTTTGGCGCCGGCTTCGTTGGGCACGATCCAGATTTGCAGGAAGTGCACGCCATGACGCTGGCTATGGTTGAACTCGCTGTGGGCCACGCCGCTGCCGGCGCTCATCAGTTGCACATCGCCGGGGCGGATCACTGAGCCGGTGCCCAGGGTGTCCTTGTGTTCCAGCGCGCCTTCGAGCACGTAGGAGAAGATCTCCATGTCGCGGTGCGGGTGCTGGCCGAAGCCTTTGCCTGCGGCGACGCGGTCATCGTTGATCACCAGCAGGTCGGAAAAACCCTGCTCCTTGGGGTTCCAGTAGTTGGCGAAAGAGAAGGTGTGGAACGACTTCAACCAACCGTGATTGGCGGCGCCGCGTTCGGAAGCTTTGCGAAGGGTCAGCATGGTCCAGTCCTCAAGTGAGCGCGGGCTGCGAGATGCAGGGCGCTTGCGTTGAGAAGAAGGTTAATGGTTAACAAATGATTGATTAAGAAGATGAAAATAGAATAACTGTCGCTTTCAGGTTGACAGTTAAAGTCGTGCCATAATGCTCGCCGCACTCCTTTTCGATGGACATTTCCCGCTTATGAAAACCGTGGCCATGGCGCTGTTCCCGGACTTCCTGCTGCTCGACATGGCCGGGCCGCTGGAAGTGTTTTCGATTGCTAACCGCTACTTGCCGGCGGCCGATCACTACCAGATCCTGACCATCGGCACCGAGCCCGGCCCGTTGCGGGCGTCCAACGGCGTGAGCGTGCAGACCGATCTGCTGTTGGAACAGGCCCAGGCGGCCTATGACCTGCTGCTGGTGCCCGGCGGCCCCGGCGCCTATAACGAATGCCACCCCGCGTTGTTGCCTTGGCTCAAAGCGGCGGCGGCACGGGCTCGGCGTTTTGGCTCGATCTGCACCGGCGCTTTTGTGCTCGGCCACGCAGGCTTGCTCGACGGGCACCGCGTGACCACCCATTGGCACTACACCGAACGGTTGATCAAGGCGTTTCCCAACGCCATCGTCGAGACCGATCGCATCTATTTGCAGGACGGGCGCCTGATCACCTCTGGCGGCGTCACCGCAGGTATCGACCTGGCCCTGTCGGTCGTGGCCCAGGACCACGGCAAGCAAGTGGCGGTGGACGTGGCCAAGGTGCTGCTGGTGGTGATGAAACGCCAGGGCGGCCAGGCCCAGTTCAGCCCGATGACTGCTGCCGTGGCGCCGCAAGAGACCCCGATCACCCGTGTGCAGAACCACGTGCTGGCGCATCTGGATCAGCCCTTTACCATCGAGTCCATGGCCGAGCTGGCAGGCATGAGCGCGCGCCACTTTGCGCGGCTGTTCGCCAAGGACGTGCAGATGACGCCCATGGCTTTCCTGCAAGGCGCGCGTATCGACCGGGCCCGGCACCTGCTGGAAACCACCGACCTGCCGCTCAAGACCGTGGCCTTCCACGCAGGCTTTGGCAGCGTGCGGCATATGCGCTTTCTGTTCAGCGAAAAGCTCGGTTTGAACCCTACCCAATACCGACAACAGTTCAGTTAACGACAGCATGTCCGTCTCAGGCACCCGATTGTCCGTATCGCTCCCCGTGCCAGCATTGTCCTGTCATCGCCAACTGGCAAGATAGCGTCGAGCCCATGGAAAAAGGATGCGCAGGCACTCAAGCACGGGTGTTTCAGCGCTGTGACGGACATGCAAAATGCTACGGCGGTGAGCTTTGGCCCCTACACCTTTCATCGGCAGCAGCGCCTGGTCAGTAAGGCGGGCTGGCCGGTACCACTGGGCGGGCGAGCCTTGGATATTCTTGCGGTACTGCTCGAAGCCCCCGGGCACTTCATCAGCAAGGCGACCTTGATCGAGCGGGTGTGGCCCAACAGCGTCGTCGAAGAGAGCAACCTGCGCGTGCACATTGCCGCATTGCGTCGCGCCCTGGACGGCCAACGCTGGATCCTCAATCACCCCCAGCGCGGTTACTGCTTCGCTGCGCCTGCGCAGGACGCGCTGCCGACGCTGCTGCCTCAGCACAACCTGGCGGCGCGGCTGAGCCCGGTGTGGGGGCGCGATGAATTGGTGGGCGTGCTGGCGCGGCGTTTGGCCGTGCAGCGCTTGTTGACCCTCACCGGCGTGGCCGGCATTGGCAAGAGCACACTGGCCCTGGCTCTGGCCGAGCGGGCATTGCCGCGTTATCGCGACGGCGTATGGTGGCTCGACATGGCCGTTGTGCAAGCGCCGAGCGAACTGCTCGGCAGCCTCGCCAGGGTACTGCAGTTGCATTCGACGCCCGACAGTTTCAACGAACTGGGCCGGCGCCTGGCCTCGCGCCAGTTGCTGCTGGTACTCGACGGCACCGACCTGCTGCTGGGCGCGTGTCGACAGCTGCTGCGTGCGCTGCGCGCGACGGCGCCTGGCATCAGCGTGCTGATCACCAGTCGCGAAGCCTTGCTGGCCCCTGGCGAGTGGGTGGTACGCGTGCCTGGGCTGGCGGTGCCGTCGCCGTCGGCCAATGTCGAACAGGCGATGGCCTGTCCTGCGGTGCAGCTGTTCGTGGCGCGCGCGCGTGCCAATCAGCAGGGGTTTAATTTGCGGCCCCAGGATTTGGCGCCGCTGCGCGACCTGTGTCGGCGCCTGGACGGCCTGCCGCTGGCCCTGGAATTGGCGGCCGCCCAGGTGGATGCGTTGGGCATCGGCGGTGTGCAGATGCAAGTACGCACGGGCTTGCAAGTGCTGGCCCGAGGGCGGCGCACGGCGGTGGAGCGTCATCGCTCACTCACCGCGGCCCTGGATTGGAGCTACGAGCGCCTGAGCCTGCCGGAGTGCTGGCTGTTTCTGCAACTGAGCCTGTTCAAGATGGCGGTCACCTTACCCGGCCTGAGTGACATGGTGGCCGGTACCGAGCTTGAACATGCCGACCTGTCTTACCTGCTGGCACGCCTGGTCAACGTCTCGTTGCTGAGCGTCGAGCCCGGCCTGGGCCCAGCGCGCTATCGGCTGCTCAACTGTGTGCGCAGCTACGCTTTGGGGCAACTGCGCGACCCGCGTCAGGTCGAGCGTTTGCAGCAAGGCTACGCGCCTTGCCTGGGCGCGTTCTCAGGCCGGCCGTTTGTCCTGCAACTCGTCGAGCAGGCAGCGCACGCGCAGTAGATCTTGGGTGTCGAAGCCTTCGCTGAAGCGTGCATGGATTGAACCGAGCAAATCCCTGGCGAGCTGAATGCGCCCCTGCTGTTGCCACAATTGCGCCAGAGATTCGCCGCAGCGCAGCTCCCAGGCCAGGGCACCTTGCTGGTGCGCCAGGCCTAGCGCTTCCAGCAGCAGGGCTTCGGCGGCGTGCTCATCCTCTAGCTGCAAGGCGTACACCCGCAGAATCTCCGGGGCGCACCAGCCCGCCGCACCACTGCGCGCGCGCTCCAGGGTGGGCGCATCCACTGCATGGGTACCGAAGGTGATCAAGGTGTCTTGGATCAGGCCCAGGCCTTGCCAATCCGGGTGGCCAAGAATACCGGCGTAATGCCCGGCCCAGGTCTGGAACAACTGCACCGAATGCTGGTGCGACTGCTCCAGCAGCAGCCGTTGCAGGGCTTGGGCATCGTCTTCGGCGCCGTTGTAGCGGGCGATCACTATCCCAGCCAGGGCCAGGGTGTAGCAGATCGAGGTGCCGTGGTTGATCTGCAGCGCCAACTCCAATGCTTGGCTGGCGGTGCGCCAGGCGCGATCGGCAAAGCCTTGCAACCACAGGATTCGCGCCAGCACGGTCAAGGAGGCGACGCTCTGGTCGTATTGCACGCCAACCCCGAGGGCAAAGCGGTTCACGTGACCGCTTTGGGACATACGCTGCAGCACCTGCTCGGCGTGGTGCCGCGCAAGGGCCTGGTTACCGGTGTAATGCTGGCCCAGCGCACGCAGCCGCTGGGCGCTCAGGTCCAGCAACGGCTCGTTGCGTGGGTCGAGGCGTTCGAACTGCACACTCAGCTCCTGCGCTGGGCCGTAGCGCCCGGCACACAGGTTCACCGCCATCAGCCCGGAGACCGCGCGCAACTGGCCGGCACGATCCTGGCGCGCCTCGGCCAGGCGCGCGGCCCCCTCGAATGCTGCAATGGTCCGAGGCGCAGCGCCCATGGCGTGATAGGACAGGCTGCCCAGGGCCAATTGCAGTTGCAGGGTCAATTGGGTGCAAGGCGCGGTGACTTGATCGATCAGCGCCAGCGCCTGATCCACATAGCCGCCGTGCTCACGCAGCAACGACAGTTCTTGCCACAGGGGCATTGCGCTGACCGTCAGGCGGATAGCCAGCAACTGCGCACCGCTATCGGCAAAGCCCCAGTCGAGAGCGGCGCGCACGTCTTCGCGCAGCGGTGCATAGCGGTCGATCCACGGCTGCGTGGCGATCAAGTCCCAGTCGGCCTGGGCCTGTTCCATCAGCGCCAGGCAGCGTGCGGCATGGCGTTCTCGCGTGGCGGGCAACTCGCAGGCCTGGCTGAGCTTTTCCAGAGCATAGGTGCGGGTGATGTCCAGCAGGCGATAGACCATTTCGTCATCGCTGGCCTCCACATTCAACAACGACTTGGCCACCAGTTGCGTGATGGAGCCCAGCACTTCGGCGGGGGCCACTTGCTCCCCGGCGATCACCGCCGCTGCGCTGACCAGGCTAAAGCCGCCCCGGAAGACCGCCAGGCGGCGCAGGCAGATTTGTTCGCACTCGGTGAGCAGGTCAAAGCTCCAGTCGAGCGTGGCGCGCAGGGTCTGCTGGCGGGGCAGGGCAGTGCGTCGCCCGCGGGTCAGCAGGCGAAAGTTGTCTTCCATCTGCACCAACAGGCCCGGCAAGCCAAACCGTTCGATTTGCGCGGCCACCAGTTCGATGGCCAAGGGAATGCCGTCCAGGCGCTGGCAGATATCAATCGCCAGGGGCAGTTCAGCGTCGCTGAGGGCAAAGCTCTCCTGGTGGGACATGGCGCGCTCGATCAGCAATTGCATGGCCGGGTAACCCAGGGCCTGGGCGCGGTTGCCGGTGGCGGGCGGGCAGGCCAGCGGTTCAAGGCGCTGCACATATTCACCTTCGGCGCGCAGGGCTTCGCGGCTGGTGGTGAGGATGTGCAGGTGCGGTGCATGGCGCAGCAGGGTTTCACTGATCAGGGCGATGTCGTCGAGCAGGTGCTCGCAGTTGTCGATCACCAGCAGCATCTGGCGTGCCTGCAGGCTGCGAGCGAGGCTGGCCAGGGCCGTATTTTCGCCCGGTGTCAGGCCGAGCAGGGCGGCCAGGTTGGGCAGGATCATGGACGCTGCACTGAGCGGCGCCAGGTCCAGCAGGTGAATACCGTCGCGGTAATGCCCGATCAGCAATTCGGCGACGCGCAAGGCCACGGTAGTCTTGCCGATGCCACCGGCACCGGTCAGCGTGATGAAACGTTGCTGCGGCAGTTGTTGCACCAGGGCGTCGATCAGCGCTTGGCGGCCGATCATGCGTGTGCGGCGCAGGGGCAGGTTATGGCTGGGGCGTTGGGGCGCACCGTCGGTGGGCAGCGTCATGGGTTCGATGCTCAGTGGCGCAACAAAACTGTAGCCGCGCTGGGCGACCGTGACGATATAGCGCTGCCCGGCCTGGCCGTCACCCAGTGCCTTGCGCAACGCGGCCATGTGCACCCGCAGGTTGCCGTCTTCCACCACACTTTTGGGCCAGACCCGTGCGATCAACTCCTGTTTGCTCACCACATTGCCGGCGTGCTCCAGCAGGATCAGCAGAATGTCCACCGCCCGCCGCCCCAGGCGTAGCGGGCGACCGGCCTCCAGCACCAGGCGCTGGCGCGGGTGGATGCGATAGGGGCCGAAATGCACGGCCTGGTCGCTCAAGTCATTCATGGCTGCCCAGGTTCTGGAGGAAGAGAGCGGCCAGCATATTCCAGGTGCGCGCAGACCACTAGGCAGCGATCACATCAGGTTTGCTGCGCGAGTGGTGGTTTCGCCAGGTCATCGGGTTGACGCCTTCGCTGCGGGTGAACATATGACAAAAGTGTGCCTGGTCGCAAAAGCCGCATTCCAGGCTGATCTGCGTGAGGCTCAGGGACGAGCCGGTAATCAATTCCTTGGCGCGCTGGATGCGTTGCTGGCGAATCCATTCCTGGGGCGACAGCCCGGTGGTGCATTTGAAGGCGCGGGAAAAATGGCTGCGCGACAAGGCGCAGGCCTGGGCCAGGTCGGCGATCGCCAGGCTTTCGCCGAGGTTGGCAAGGATCAGTTGCTTGGCGATGCGCTCACGCCGGGGGCACAGGCCACCGGTGGCGGGCAACCGGGGGGCATATTGCTCGAGTCGGGCCATGACAAATATCCGCAGTCGATGGGAACGTTCCCGGTGGATGGGTGCAGTGTAGACGCGCTTCATCTTGTTGCCGGGCCGCCTGGCTGACGAGTTAATCGTTGTTAATTTCGCCAGGTGCGGTGCAGGAAAAGACAGCACAGCTATGCAATCCCTGGCGTGCAGGGCATGCTTCCCTGGCTCCCTGGAAAACGTTTGGATAGCGCCCATGAACCGCAACGATCTGCGCCGTGTCGATATGAACCTGCTGGTGATTTTCGAAGCCTTGATGTTCGAGAAAAACCTGACCCGGGTCGCCGAAAAGCTGTTTATCGGCCAACCGGCAGTGAGCGCCGCGTTGGGCCGTTTACGTGATTTGTTCGACGACCCGTTGCTGCTGCGCAACGGCCGGGCCATGGAACCCACCGCGCGTGCACTGGCGATACTCAAGGAGCTGCAACCGGCCATGGACACCATCTCGGGCGCCGTCAGCCGCGCCAAGGATTTCGACCCCTCCACCAGCTGCGCGGTGTTTCGCATCGGCCTGTCCGATGATGCGGAGTTCGGGCTATTTCCGTCGTTACTCAGCCGCCTGCGCGAAGAAGCGCCGGGCATCATCGTGGTGGTGCGCCGCGCCAATTACCTGTTGATGCCCTCGCTGCTGGCCAGCGGTGAAATTTCCGTGGGGGTCAGCTACACCACCGATTTGCCGGCCAATGCCAAGCGCAAGAAACTGCGCGATATCCCCTGCAAGGTCCTGCGCGGCGATGACGGCGAGGCGCCGCTGACCCTGGATGACTACTGCGCCAGGCCCCATGCGATGGTGTCGTTCTCCGGTGACCTGAGCGGCAATATCGACCTGGACCTGGCCCGCATCGGCCGCTCGCGCCGCGTGGTGCTGGCGGTGCCGCAGTTCAGCGGGTTACGGGCGTTGCTGGCGGGGACGCAGATTATCGCCACCGTGCCGGATTACGCCGCGTGCGCGTTGACCGAAGGCACACGTCTGCGCGCCGAGGACCCGCCGTTTGCGATTGATGCGGCGGAGCTGTCGATGGTGTGGAGCGGGGTGCATGACAACGACCCGGCGGAGCGGTGGCTGAGGGGCAGGATTGCGGAGCATATGGCGGGAGAGCTTCCTCCGGCGGCGGCCTGCCAGCCAACGCGCTCACAGCGCTAGAGTGCTCCAGCGAGCTGTGGGCTATCCATTACATTTTTATAAGGTGTAGACGATGCGGTTACGCGCGTTGTGTTTGCTCTTGCTGGGCATTGTGCACCACAGCGGCCAGGCGTTTGAGGCCTTCGTCCAGTCGTGCTGGATCGATGTGACTGAAGTTCAGCCGCAAATACCCTGGGTTATTGTCCGGATCTGGAAAGAATGGTTCGCCTGGCATGAACGCCACATCTGCTGCAAGCGCGGCCTTGAGCAGCGTGCGGGTATCCAGGGGCCGCTTTAAGGTCAGCCAGAAAAATAGCCCGCCCTGTGGCACATTCCAATCGGCCAGATCGGAAAAATGGGTTTCCAGTGCTATCTGAAAAGCGTTCCGCCGAAGCCGGTAGAAGTCCCGTAATTCAGCCAAGTGGTGCGCAAGGCGTTCTGTTCCGATCCATTGCAACGCTTGCCATTGACCCACGCGGTTGGTGTGCAGGTCGGCAGACTGTTTGAGCCGTAGCAAATGCGGGAATAGATCAGGGCTGGCAATCAGGTAACCGACCCGCAAACCAGGCAGCAGTGTTTTCGATACAGTACCGGTGTAAATCCAGCTGGCCTTTTTCAGGCGACCTACAATCGGCGTGGCACTGCCGCCGTCGAAAGTCAGGTCCCGGTAGGGTTCATCTTCGATCAGCGTCACACCGAATTCATCAAGCAAAGCCGCCACGGCGTCGCGTTTAGCCTCACTGTAGCGTACGGCAGATGGGTTTTGAAAAGTCGGGATCAAGTAGATAAATGCCGGCCGGTGTTTTTCCAGGCGAGAGCGCAGTGTCTCCAGGTTCGGGCCATCAGCCTCCAGCGGGACGGTGATGCAATCAGCACCGAAGAGCTGAAAAATCTGGAGCGCGGCCAAGTAGGTTGGCGCTTCGAGCAGAATCTCGGTGCCCTTGTCGAGATAGAGCTTTGCAGCCAGATCGAGAGTTTGCTGGGAACCACTGACGACCAGGACCTGACTTGTCTCGCATGGCACACCTAGCGCTCGCGCTTGAGTGGCCAAACTTTCACGCAAAGCTGGCTCACCTTCACTCGTACCATACTGGCCCATCGAGACGGGCATCTGAGCCCAATCGACTTTTGGCAACATGACCTCAGCCGGAAGACCTCCCGCGAACGACATCACTTCCGGACGCTGGGCAGCGGCAAGGATTTCACGGATCAAAGAACTTTTAAGGCGCGAAACACGTTCGGAAAAAGCCATGAAGGTCACCGCTGGAAAGGTTTATTAGAATTAGTCAAACTGCTTGACCGAAATTACGACGACTGGAAAGGATAAGTCAACATGCTTGACCTTAAAAATCGCGATTCCCAGCAGCAGGCCATGGAAGCGTTCTTCTTCGGCTACCGCGCCTTTACTGCCAAGGCCGACGGTATGCTTGAGCGCCGCGGCTTGAGTCGCGTGCACCAGCGCATTGTGTTTTTTATCTCTCGCTATCCGAACTTGAGCGTCAAGGAGTTGCTCGCATTGCTCGGAGTGACCAAGCAAGCGCTGAACACGCCACTGCGCCAGGTGATCGAAATGCGCCTGGTAAACAGTATCGAGTCGCAGAGCGACAAGCGTAAACGGTTGCTCGAACTGACCGATGCTGGGCTGCGTCTTGAACAGTCATTGCGTCGCGAGCAAGTGAAGTTACTGGAGCACGTGTTCGCCGAGGCCGGAGAGACGGCCGTGAATGGGTGGCTATCGGTAAACCTTGCACTGGGGAAAACCCAAATGCCAACCGAATAAAAATTCGCCCCGCGATCTGTCAGCCTGTTGGTAGGGCGCACGGGGGCACCGGCGGTACCGGGGGAGGCCGTTACTGTTTTGTTTTCAGGCCCTTGTGGCATGCCAGCGCTCACTGAAAGCCAAACAGCACATACATCCAATTCTCCCCACCGCTCAACGGGCCAGACTCTCCCCATCGTTCAATACCCCGGGGAAGCACTCAGCCATGGATTCAACCGTCAACACCAGCCCCGACGAAGTCGTCACCCTGGTCGTCAAGCACCGGGTCAAACCCGGCTTTGAAGTTGAGTACGAAGCCTGGCTGCGCCGCATCGTGCGCATCGCGGGCGAACGCCCTGGGCACCTGGGTGTTGACGTGGTGCGCAGCCAGCAAAACGGCATGGCGCTGTTCACTTGCGTACTGCGCTATAGCTCCACCAACGCCCTTGAGCTGTGGCTCGGCTCCCCGCAACGCCAGGCCCTGATCGATGAAGCCGCGCCCATGCTTGCGGACGGCGACCAGACCGAAATCGGCGCGGCCAATGAATTCTGGTTCGCGCCCCAGGCCGAGGGCGGTGCCAAGCCGCCGCGCTGGAAGCAGGCGGTGGTCAGCCTGTTTGTGATCCTGCCGCAGACCTTGCTGTTGCCGTTTATCTGGGGGCCGATCCTGCGATTGCACCCGTTTCTGTCCAATTACGTGGTCTCCACCTTCCTGGTCACCCTGACCATCGTGTTGCTGGTGGTGTACCTGCTGATGCCGGCGGCCACCCGCCTGTTCGCTCCCTGGCTTGAAGCCTCTGTAAAGGAAACCCTATGAACGCCGATCTGATTCTGTTCAATGGCCAGTTCCACACCGTGGACCGGGAAAACCCACGCGCCACCGCCGTGGCCATCCACCAAGGGCACTTTGTCGCCGTGGGGACCGACGGCGAAGCCATGGCCCTGCGCGGCAGCGGCACCCAGGTCATCGACCTCAAGGGCCGCACCGTGATTCCCGGCCTCAACGACTCGCACTTGCACCTGATTCGTGGCGGGTTGAACTACAACCTTGAACTGCGCTGGGAAGGCGTGCCGTCCCTGGCCGATGCCTTGCGCATGCTCAAGGACCAGGCCGACCGCACGCCCACGCCGCAATGGGTACGCGTGGTGGGCGGCTGGAACGAATTCCAGTTCGCTGAAAAGCGCATGCCCACCTTGGAAGAACTCAACCAGGCCGCCCCGGACACCCCGGTGTTCGTGCTGCACCTGTACGACCGCGCCTTGCTCAACCGCGCAGCCCTGCGGGTGGCGGGCTACACCAAGGACACGCCGAACCCGCCGGGCGGTGAGATCGTGCGCGACAGCAACGGCAACCCCACCGGCATGCTGGTGGCACGGCCTAACGCGATGATTTTGTACTCGACCTTGGCCAAAGGGCCGAAATTGCCTTTGGAATACCAGGTCAACTCCACCCGCCAGTTCATGCGTGAACTCAATCGGCTGGGCCTGACCAGTGCCATCGATGCCGGCGGCGGTTTCCAGAACTACCCCGATGACTACGCGGTGATCGAGCAACTGGCCAAGGACCAACAGTTGACGGTGCGCATCGCCTACAACCTGTTCACCCAGAAGCCCAAGGAAGAACTCAGCGACTTCAAGAACTGGACCGGCAGCGTCACCCTGCACCAGGGCGATGACTACCTGCGCCACAACGGTGCCGGCGAGATGCTGGTGTTCTCGGCGGCGGATTTCGAAGACTTCCTCGAACCCCGCCCGGACCTGCCGCTGACCATGGAGCAGGAGCTGGAACCGGTGGTACGCCATCTGGTGGAACAGCGCTGGCCGTTCCGTCTGCACGCCACTTACGACGAGTCCATCTCGCGCATGCTCGACGTGTTCGAGAAGGTCAACCGCGACATCCCGTTCAATGGCTTGCCGTGGTTCTTCGACCACGCCGAAACCATCACTCCGAAAAACATCGAGCGCGTGCGTGCCCTCGGTGGCGGTATTGCGATCCAGGATCGCATGGCGTTCCAGGGCGAATACTTTGTCGAGCGCTACGGCGCCAAGGCCGCCGAAGCCACGCCGCCGATCAAGCGCATGCTGGCCGAAGGCGTGCCGGTAGGGGCGGGCACCGATGCCACCCGCGTGTCGAGCTACAACCCCTGGACCTCGCTGTACTGGATGGTCAGCGGCCGTACCGTCGGCGGCCTGGAGCTGCACGCCGAGGGCTTGCCGCGCCTTACCGCGTTGGAGTTGTTCACCCACGGCAGCGCCTGGTTCTCGTCCGAGCAGGGCAAGAAAGGCCAGATCAAGGTCGGTCAACTGGCGGATGTCGCCGCGTTGTCGGCGGACTTTTTCAGTGTCGAGGAAGAAGCCATCAAGTGGATCGAGTCGGTGCTGACAGTGGTCGGCGGCAAGGTCGTGTACGGCGCTGGCGACTTCGAAGATTTCGCACCGCCACGGTTACCGGTGCTGCCCGACTGGTCGCCGGTGGCCAAGGTGCCAGGGCACTGGCGCCCGACGTCGCCGATGCAGGCCCAGGTTCACCAGTGCAGCGGCCCTTGTGGTGTGCATGCCCACAGCCATGAAAAAGCGCGCCTTTCCAGCGTGCCGGTCAGCGACTTCCAGGGTTTCTGGGGTGCGTTCGGCTGCTCCTGCTTTGCTTTTTGAAAAACACCCCATCCCCAAAGGAGTTACCCATGACTTACAAGCGCTTGAACAAAGACGATGCTGTTGTGCTGTTGGTTGATCACCAGACCGGCCTGATCTCCCTGGTGCAGGATTTCTCCCCCAACGAGTTCAAGAACAACGTATTGGCCCTGGCCGACGTGGCGAAGTTCTTCAACCTGCCGACCATCCTGACCACCAGCTTTGAAAGCGGCCCCAACGGCCCGCTGGTGCCTGAGCTCAAAGAACTGTTCCCCGACGCGCCGTACATCCCGCGCCCTGGCCAGATCAACGCATGGGACAACGAAGATTTCGTCAAGGCCGTCAAGGCCACCGGCCGCAAGCAGATCATCATTGCCGGTGTAGTGACCGACGTGTGCGTGGCGTTCCCGACCCTGTGTGCTCTTGACGAAGGCTTTGAGGTCTTCGTGGTCACCGATGCTTCCGGCACCTTCAACGAAACGGTGCAACAAGCCGCCTGGGCACGCATGACCGCCGCCGGTGCGCAACTGGTGAACTGGTTCTCCGTGGCTTGCGAGCTGCAAGTGGACTGGCGCAACGACATGGAAGGCCTGGCCAACCTGCTCTCGCCGCGCATTCCCAACTACCGCAACCTGATGAACAGCTACTCGGCGTTCGCTGCCAAGTAACCGGGTCTGTAAAACACCGCAAAACCCTGTGGGAGCTGGCTTGCCTGCGATAGCGGTGTATCAGTCAACAGCATTGCTGGCTGATGCACCGCTATCGCAGGCAAGCCAGCTCCCACATTTGATTGGGTTCACATTTGGTTTGTGGTGTGACCACTGACAGGCTATAAAACAGCCCATCGTCCCCTGAGAAGCGACAATGAACCCCTTCGAAGACATGCGCCTGTTCTGCCAGGTCATGGAATCCGGCAGTTTTACCGCCGCCGCCGAGCAATTGGGCTTGTCCAAGCAATTCGTCAGCCGCCGCCTGATCCAACTGGAAGAGCGCCTGGGCGTGCGCTTGCTCAACCGCTCCACACGGCGCCTGGACGTCACGCCGCTGGGCCAGAGTTACTACGAGTCGGCCTTGCGCCTGCTCGCAGAGGTGGAGCAGGTGGAGCAGGGCATCGCCGGCCAGAACAGCGAACCGCGCGGCACCATTCGCCTCAGTGCGCCCTTGTCGTTCGCCATGGCGCACCTGGGTTGCCTGCTGCCGTTGTTTTTGCGCCAGCATCCACAGGTTTGCGTTGAAGTCGACCTGAGCGACCGCCCGGTGGACTTGATCGGCGAGGGCTATGACCTGGTGCTGCGCATCGGCACCCTTGAGGACTCCACCCTGATCGCTCGGCGGATTGCCGCTATCGAGCGGGTATATTGCGCCAGCCCCGACTACCTGGCACTGCGGGGCACGCCATTGAAACCCGAAGATTTAACCACGCACGACTGCCTGCCTTACGGCCACGGCCGCCAGGTGCAATGGCGTTTCAAAGGCAAGGTGCAAGCCTTGAGCGTCAGCGGGCGCATGCGTGTCAATAACGGTGACCTGCTGCGCGATACCGCGATTGCCGGTTTGGGCGTTACCTATCTACCGACGTTCATTGTCAGCGAGGCCTTGAAGGACGGCCGTTTGGTCAAGGTATTGGAAGACTTCGCCCCTGAGGCCTTGACCCTGTCGGCGGTGTACCCGCAGCACCGCCAGAGTTCACGCCCGGTGCAAGCGCTGGTGGAGTTCCTGCGCGAACGCCTGGCTAGCGGCTGCTGAACAGTTGGCGGATCAGGTTGGGCGTGCTGCCCGTCCACCGCTTGAATGAGCGCCGAAAATTCGCCGCATCGTTGAAGTTCAGGTACGCCGCCACCTCTTCGTTACTCAAGCCCTTGGCCTGGTACAGGTGCAACGCCACATGCTTGCGCACCCGGTCGACCTGTTGCTGAAAACCCGTGTCGTGCCGTTGCAGCTTGCGCTTTAGCGTGGCCGGGCTCATGGCGAAGGTGTGCGCGGCCTGTTCCAGGCTCGGCGGCTGGCGCACGTGTTCGCGCAGGTAGCCGTAGAGGCAGTCCAGAAAGCTTGTGGCAAAGCCCAGTTGCTCGATTTGTTCAACGGCTTGCTGGCGCGCGACCTGGCCCGCCGTGGCCGAAGCACCCGGCCAGTTGTGGGTGAGGTATTCACGGGGGAGGCACATCATATCCAGCGGGCGTTCGAAGCGCGTGTGTTCGCCCAGATGCACCCAGTATTGCTCGACGTACTGGGGTTCGGCATGGCTGAAACTGCAGGCCCACGGCAAGCGCTGGCCGCTGAGCCATTGGCTCATGGCAACTAGCGAGGTCATGCTGGCTTCGAGCAGAAAGCGCCAGTGTTCGCCAGCGCCGCAACTGTCCAACCAATACAGGTAAGCGTGATGCTCATCCAACTCCAGTTGCAGCGTGACCAGCGGGCTGAGCAGCACTTGTTGCTGGACTAGGATATCCAGCGCCTGATGCAGGTTCTGTGCATGCCCCAGCGCATGGCTCGCGGCGCCGTAGTAGCCGGGCAGCAGGCGCTGGCCAAACAGGAAACTGCTGTCATCGGCATCCAGTAATTTGCGGCTGTTGCCGATCAAACCCAGGAACTGCTGCGGGCTCAACCGCGCGGTGCCGGCCAGGATGTCTTCGTGGAACAGGCCGGTGCCGCGCAGCAGGCGATGGCTGTCGATGTCCCGGGACAAGCCCAGGTCGATCAACGTGGCGGGTTGATAATGACCGGGGATGAAGCGGCTGTCGTTTTCATACCAGCTGGTTTTCACGGCCATTTCAGGCACTTTTCGCAAGGGGCTGCTTGGCCCGGGCCAGGCCCAGGTTCAGGCGCTTGAGCAGCTCAAGGGGAGACTCTTGCAAGGCCATCACCACCGCCGTGGTCGCCGCCAGTTGCAGGCGTTCGCCCTGTTGCCGGGTCTTGTGGGCGAGGCTCTGCACCGCGTGTTGCAACTCCAGCGCCAGGCCCTGGGCCTGGCGCTCGCCGGTGTTGGGCAGCAGCACCACAAAACGATCGCCTGCCAGGCGGCACAACAGGTCCTGGCGGCGCAGGTTCAGCAACAGCACGTGGCTGACCGCCTGTAGCACCGCATCACCCTCGGCATGCCCGTAGGCCTGGTTGATGGCGGCGAAGTTGTCCAGGTCCAGGGCCAGCAACGACAGGGGTTGTTGCTGCTCTTGGCTATCGCGCAGGCTGTCGGCGAGTTGGCGCTTGAGGTAATCGGCACCGGCCAGGGGCGTGAGTTTGTCGAACAGCCGATGCTCGCGAAACAATCGCTCGCGTTTTTCCATCTGCGCGCTGATGGCCAGTTGTTCGTGGTGCCAGTGGTAGATGCCAATTGTCAGCAGGATCATGCCCACCGGCATGGGCCCTGACTCCAGCCAGTGATCCCAGGAGATGCTGTCAGGCAGGCGGATGAATTCGTCGAGGCTGTCGATCCACCAGGAAAAAAAGATGCACGACAGCCCCAGTGCCAGGTATTGGGTGACTCGTCCGGCGGGGCGGCTTTTCAATACCAGGCCCAGCCAGATCAGCGCGAGCAGCGCCGAACCGCCTTCGCCGATGATATCCAGCCATACCCATTCGCTGATGCTTTTGAGCTCGCCGCAGGCCAGGTGCAGGATCAGTCCGAGGTTGGCGGCGATCAGCAGTAAGGTGAGTTTCCAGCGGTGGGGTTTGAGCACGGAAAACATGGCCACGGGTCCTTGGGCGAATGAGTAATGGGCGCCAGCACAGCAGATGGATGTGACGGTTGGATGACGGAGGGGGAGGGTCGAATCAGCTCATGCACTCGGTGCATTTTTCAGCTGGACATAGAGCCCATGTGGGAGCTGGCTTGCCTGCGATGGCGGCCTGACAGCCGACACCTATCCACCTGACACCCCACCATCCAACTGTGGGAGCGGGCTTGCTCGCGAAGGCGGCCTGGCAGTCAACACAGTTGTATTGTGTGCATATCCATTGCTGCGGTAACGGCTACTTAGGGTTCCGCCCTGACGGCGGGTCACTTTTGGAAGGACCCAAAAGTAACCAAAAGGTCCTCGCCCCACCACTCGGCACCTCGCTTAGGCTCGGTGTGCCCGTAATCCGCCAGTGATTTGGGGGGCCGCCGCCACGCGCCATCCATGGCGCGGGGCGGCTAAACCGGCATCCCTGCCGGTTTACCCCCCAAATCCCTGTCGAATTCCGGCCAGCGTGGTTTAACGGGGCGCCTGAGATCAAGATCAAAAGCAGATCAAGAGCAAGAGCGGCTCGCTTCGCATCGTGGTTACTGTCGACCGTCTTCGCAGGCAAGCCAGCTCCCACCTCTGACGAGGTCATTTCAGCTCATTTGAACCCTCCACAAGCTTGTAAACCCCGCTTTTGCAGGCTCTGCCCGTAACCCTGTCACAGAACCGTCACGCCCCATCCCTAGCGTGCCCTCCCAGTTGCCGGGCCTCTTGCCTGGCGCCAACGGATTCTTGGGGAGGGTTTCATGTACAAGCGCACCGGGCTCGTCAGCTTTACGCTTACCGCCTTGGCCCTGGCGATAGCCTGCGAGCGGGTCAATGCCGCCGAAGCGGCCACCACCGAGCATGTCGATGTGGTCGGCCAAGCCGCTGCGATCGACAGCGCCCTCAAGGAGCAGCGTTCTTCCGACAGCATCAAGAGCGTGGTGCATGCTGACGGCGTCGCGCAGTTGCCGGATGAGAACGTTGCCGAGGCGGTGCAGCGCTTGCCGGGCATCAGTGTTGAGCGTGACCAGGGCGAGGGGCGCTTTGTGAGCGTGCGCGGCCTGGGCCCGGACCTCAACAGCGTGACCATCAACGGCACGCTGGTGCCATCCCCCGAGAGCGAGCGCCGTGCCGTGGCCCTGGATGTTCTGCCTTCGGAATTGGTGCAGTCGCTGTCGGTGATCAAGACGCTCACACCGGACATGGACGCCAACTCCCTCGGTGGCACCGTTGATGTGAAGAGCCTGTCGGCGTTCGATCACAAGGGCCTGTTCTACACCGGCAGCACTGAGGCCAGTTACGACAAGAACACGCACCAGACCAGCCCGAAATTCTCCGGCGCCGCCAGTAACCGGTTCAGCCTCGGCGATGGTATCGACAACTTTGGCGTGGCCGCGGCGCTCAGTTGGCAGAAGCGTGATTTTGGCTCGGACAATGTCGAAACTGGCGGCGCCTGGGACTTCACTAACGGCGCCCGGCTCAACGAATTCGAGCAGCGCGACTATGACATCAGTCGTGAACGCGCCGGTGGTGGCCTTAACTTCGATTACAAGCCCGATGACGTGAGCAGCTACTACCTGCGCACGCTCTACAGTCGCTACAAAGACACCGAAACCCGCAACGCCGCCAGCCTCGAGTTCGCTGACCCGCAAGGGCCGGGCGAAATGGGCGACGCCGAAGGTAAGCGCAAGCTCAAGAACCGCGAGGAAACCCAAGAAATCCAGTCCTACGTAGTGGGCGGTGAACGCATGCTCGGCCTGTGGACCCTGAGCGGCCAGGCTGGTTACAGCCGTTCCAGCGAAGACAGCCCGGGGCATATTGCCGGTGCGACCTTCGACGGCGGTGACTTTGCCGACAGCGGCTTCTACGACAAGTCCAAGCCGCGCCCGATCGTGGGTAGCGGTTTCTACGACCCCGCTAATTTCAGCCTCGACAAAGTCGACTGGGAAAAACAGCACACCCAGGACACCGAGAAAAACCTGCGCCTGGACCTGGCCCGCGACTATGACCTGCGCGGTTACGCATCCCAGTTCAAGTTCGGCGGCAAGGTCAGCCGGCGCCACAAGGACAATGACCTGGAGGCCTGGGTCTACAAGGACCTGGATGAACAGGGCTTGAGCGACGACCAACTCAACCTCACACAGTTCCAGAAGGGCAACGTCGACTACCGCCTCGGCCGCTTTGGCCCAGGCATCAGCGCTGGCAATATCCGCCAGTTGATCGGTGGCCTCAATCGCGATGACTTCTATGACCCCACCGAATCCACGGTCAACGACTTCACCATTCGCGAAGACATCAACGCCGGCTACCTGATGAACACCGTCGATATTGACGACTGGCGCTTCATCGCCGGCATGCGTTACGAGGGTACTGAGTTCGAAGCCAAGGGCACCGGCGCCACGGACGGCCAGTTCAGCGCCACCGAGACCAAGCGCCGTTATCACCACTGGCTGCCGGGCCTGCATGCGCGCTACCAGATTGACAAGAACACCCAGGTACGCGCCGCCTGGACCAAATCGGTGGTGCGTCCGACCTTTGGCCAATTGGCCCCTGGTTTTGTGATCGACGATGACGAAGCCACCTTCGGCAACCCAGACCTCAAGCCGCTGGAATCAAGCAATCTGGACCTGGGCATCGAGCATTTCATGGGCCGTGCCGGTACCGTGTCGGCCTTCGTGTTCTACAAAGACATCCAGAACTTCGTCTACAACACCGACGTGGCCGGTACCGGTGCCTGGGCCAACTTCGCCGAGGCGCACACCTTTGCCAACGGCGACAGCGCCAAACTCTATGGCCTGGAACTGGCCTATTCACAGAAGTTCGACTGGCTGCCTGCGCCGTGGAACGGCCTGATGATCGGCGCCAACAGCACCTTCAGCCGTTCCAGCGCGGACATCGAGGGCTTCGACAGCGCCAGCGGGCGCAATCGCAAGCGCAACATCAGCCTGCCCAACCAGTCAGACACGGTCGGCAACCTGATGCTCGGTTGGGAAGACGACAAGCTCAGCCTGCGCCTCTCGGCCAACTACAAATCGGCTTATTTGTACGAGTTGGCGTCGATCAACGACAAGGCCCATGACCTGCACGTCGACGCGCAAACCTTCGTCGATTTCAGCGCGCGCTACTCACTGACCAAAAACCTGCAGGTCAGCTTCGAGGCGCAGAACCTCACCGACGAGTCGTACTTCGTCTACACCGGCCACCGTAGCTACAACGGCCAGTACGAAGAGTACGGCCCCACCTACAAGCTGGGCCTGACCTTCACCCATTTCTAACTGTTGCCACCCTGTAGGAGCGAGCTCGCTCGCGAAAAACCTCAACGATAACGCGTGCTGCCTGAATGAACGCGGCGCCTGTGCGTTTTTCGCGAGCAAGCTCGCTCCTACAGGGCATCAGGGCAAGCCGTCCCAAACGGGATCTCCATTGTTTTCGAAGGATTGTTTGTTCATGAGAATTTCCAAGCTGTGCCTGTTGGTTGCACTGATAACCAGCGGCAATGCGTTCGCGACCGAGCTGCCGTTGACCCCTTGGGCACCCAGCCTGAATGCCCAAGCCGTGGCCTTCCTGCCCGGCGGTACCCAGCGCGTGGCCGCCAGTGCCCGCGACGGCCTGTTGTTGCTCGACGATAAAGGCGCCGAACTGGCCCGGTTCAAGGGCCGTTTCAGCAGCCTCGACACCCGTGCTGCCGGCACTCAATCGCTGATCGCCAGCCTCGACAACGACCGCCAGCAGGCCTTGCTGATCGGTCTCGATGGCGCCGGCAAAACCTGGGGTACGCCGCTGTACCTGCCGACCCGCGACTTTGCGGTAAATAGCCTGTGCCTCTATCGCGATTCGGCGGCCAACCTGTTTGTGTTCCTGGTCGGTGAAGAGGGCAAGGGCGAGCAGTGGCTGGTGGGCAATGGTTCGACCCTGCTGGCCCAGGCGCAGCGTGTTCGCAGCCTGCCACTGCCGCCATCGGCGCAGTACTGCCAAGTGGATGATGCGGCCGAGCGATTGGTGGTGAACGAGCAAAACGTCGGCTGGTGGGCCTACCCGGCGCACCCGGAAGCTGAGGTGAAACGCACGCCCGTGGCGCTGTTCGACGACCCCGCGCGGGAAGCAGGCACCATGGCGCTGGTGCCGGGCGGGATGCTCGCGTTGGACCCGAAAACCGCGCAGTTGCAGCTGTTCCAGCAAGTCGGGGAGCGTTGGGTGGGGCAATCCAGCCTGGCCTTGCCGGGCCTCAAAGAACCGGAGCAACTGGTGATACAGGGGCGGGAGGTGCTGGTGCGGGATGACGACAGCGGCCAGCTGTATCAGGCCCGCCTCGACTGGCAGGCCACGCCGGTGCCGGTTGCCCCGGTGCTAGCGCAAGTCGCCGCACTGCGCCAGACCGAACCCGTGGGTCGCCAAGGCGACGCGGCGGATGATCCGGCCATCTGGATTCACCCGGACACGCCGGCCAAGAGTCGTGTGCTGGGAACCAACAAGAAACAGGGCCTGCTGGCCTACGATCTCGACGGCAAGTTGCTGCAAGAGCTGGCAGTGGGGCGCCTGAACAATGTCGACCTACGCCCAGGCTTCAAACTGGGTACGCACACCGTCGACCTGGCCGTGGCGAGTAACCGCGACCGCAACAGCCTGAGCCTGTTCAGCATCGACCGTCAGAGCGGCGAGCTGCGTGAAGCCGGTGAGGTTCCCACGCCACTCAAGGACATCTATGGCATCTGCCTGTTTCAGCCCGCCAGCGGCGAGCTTTACGCGTTTGCCAATGACAAGGACGGCACCTTCTTGCAATACCGCCTGAGTGCCCCGGCTGGCCGTGTGCAGGGCGAGTTGGTGCGCCAGTTCAAGGTCGACAGCCAACCCGAGGGCTGTGTGGCCGATGACCAGCGCCAACGCTTGTTCATCGGTGAGGAAGATGTGGGCGTGTGGGCGATGGATGCCCGTGCCGAGCAACCGGCCACGCTCACTTCGGTGATCAAAGTCGGCGCGCAACTGCACGCGGACGTCGAAGGCCTGGCGCTGTATCAAAGCCCCGCGCGGGATTACCTGGTGATCTCCAGCCAAGGCAATGACAGCTACCTGGTGCTGGACGCCGAGCCGCCATTCGCTGTGCACGGCGCCTTGCGCGTTGGCCTCAATGCGGCCGCAGGCATTGATGGCGCCTCGGAAACCGATGGCCTGGAGGTCACTGCCGTCAACCTCGGCGGGCCATGGAGCCAGGGCATGCTGGTGGTGCAGGACGGGCGCAAGCGCATGCCCGAGCAAGCCCAGAACTTCAAGTTCGTGCCCTGGGCCGAGGTGAGCCGCGCGTTGAAATTGCCTTGAGCTGTCATCACGCAGTCATCCGTTTTTAATCGAATAGGAGCTTCACCATGCACGCGACGATGGAACATATGACGATCTGGAGTTTGATCAGCGACGCCAGCCTGTTGGTCAAGGCCGTGATGATCACTTTGCTGTTGGCGTCCTTGCTCAGCTGGTACCTGATCATTCAGCGCAGCGGTGTGCTGCGTGGCCTGGAACGGCAGCTTAACGGCTTCCTGGCGCGCTTTCGCGTGGCGTCGGACCTGCAGCCCTTGTATCGCGAAACCGTGCAGGCAGGCGAGGGCGGTGTCGCGCCGATCTTTATTGCCGGCATGCAGGAATACCAGCACCTGCACCACCACGATCCGGCCGTGCTCGAGGGGGTGGAGCGCGCCTTGCAAGTAGCGATCACCGAGCAGGAACTGGAGCTGGAAAAGGGTCTGCAATTTCTGGCGACGGTGGGGTCGGTCAGCCCCTATATCGGCCTGTTCGGGACTGTGTGGGGCATCATGAATTCGTTCCTTGGCTTGTCGCAAGTGCAGCAGGCCACGCTATCGACCGTGGCACCGGGCATTGCCGAAGCCTTGATTGCCACGGCCATTGGCCTGTTTGCGGCGATTCCGGCAGTGATCGCCTATAACCGCTTTGCGGCACGCAGCCAGACCTTGCTTACGCGCTACTACGCTTTTGGCAATGAGCTGCAAGTGCACCTGCACCGCACGCTGCGCGGTACCTCGAACAACCTGGCCGTGGCCGCCTGAACAAGGAGCAAAGCGATGTTGACCAGGCCGCAACGCAAGCACGGGCCCAAGGCCGAGATGAACGTGGTGCCCTACATCGACGTGATGCTGGTGCTGCTGGTGATCTTCATGGTCACCGCGCCCATGCTCACCCAGGGTGTGAAGATCGAACTGCCCAAGGTCGCCGCCGAGGCGCTGGCTACCGATACGCGCCAGCAGATCCTGACGTTATCGGTGAAGGCCGACGGTGGTTACTACTGGAACCTGGGTGACGAGCTGGATACCCGCCAGCAGACCGACAGCGCGGTGACCCTGGAAGAAATGAGCGCCAAGGTCATGCAGGTGGTGGCGGCGCGCAGCGATACCCAGGTGTATATCCGCGCTGATGACAATGCCGGCTACGGCCGTGTGGTGGCGGCCATGGCAGTGCTGCAGAAGGGCGGCGTCAGTCATCTTGGGCTCGTCACCGAGGCCCCACAATGACGGCGATGAGCATGCACAGTCCGGCACTGGCCTTGGCGCCTAACAGCGATGGTTTCTGGCGCAAAAGCCTGGCAGCGAGTCTGGCCGTGGCGCTGCATGGTGCGGTGGCAGTGGCGTTGATGCTGGGCTGGTCAACGGAGCGACCAGGGGCGGATGCGCCACGGGTGATGCACACGCAGTTGGTGGTTTTACCAGCGCCGACGCCAACGCCGGCGCCGACACCTGAGCCCGTCGCTGCCGCGCTGCCAGAACCTGTTGTTATCCCGGTACCGACCAAACCGACGGTCGATCCGCAGCTCCAGGCGCAAAAGCTAGAGAAAGCCGCCCTGGCGCGCAAGCGGGTGGAAGAAAAGAAACTCGAGCAAGAACAACAGCGCATGGCAACCGAGCAGCGCAATCGAGAGTTGGAACAGCAACGTCTGAGCCAGGCGCGTGCAGCTGCGGAAAAAGCCCGAGCCGCCGTGCCTGCGCCTGCCCCTGCATTCGACAGTCGCCAATACCAGCCTTTGAGCAAGGCCGCCCCCGACTACCCCGAACGCGCCCTGGACAAGAACATCGAAGGCGACTGCTCGGTGGAGTACACCGTCAACACCCTGGGTCACGTGGAAAACCCCAAGGTGCTGGACGGCTGCCACCCGTTGTTCATTCGGCCCTCATTGGCGGCGGCCAATACTTTTCGCTACCAGCCGAGAATCGTCGATGGCAAGGCTGTTGCCGTGCCGGCGGTGCGCAATACCTTCCACTACCGCATCAAATGAGTTTCTCCTGGCGGTGGTTCAGTTGAATATTCAGTGACTGACACGCCTCCATCGCGGGCAAGCCCGCTCCCACAGGGGATCTGTGCCAGGCGCTGATTCTGTGGGCAATGCATAACCAATGTGGGAGCTGGCTTGCCTGCGAAAGCGGTGGTTCAGTTGAAAATTCAGTGACTGACACACCGCCTTCGCGGGCAAGCCCGCTCCCACAGGGGATCTGTGCCAGGCGCTGATTCTGTGGGCAATACATGGCCAATGTGGGAGCTGGCTTGCCTGCGAAAGCGGTGGTTCAGTTGAAAATTCAGTGACTGACACACCGCCTTCGCGAGCAAGCCCGCCCCACAGGGGATCTGTGCCTGGCGCTGATTCTGTGGGCAATACATGGCCAATGTGGGAGCTGGCTTGCCTGCGAAAGCGGTGGTTCAGTTAGAGTTTCAGTGACAGACACACCGCCTTCGCGAGCAAGCCGTCAAGCATTCGCGAGGTTACTTAACTCAAGGCCCGCCACATACCGTTCCAGATTTGCCAGGAACGTATCCGCAATTTCTTCCTTGCTGTTGGTCGAAATAGCCGAAGTATGCGGCGACAGCCTTACCCTCGGATGGCTGTACAGCGGGTGCCCGTCGGGCAGTGGCTCTGGCTCGGTGACGTCGAGGGAAGCCAGGCCGATCTGGCCGTTATCCAACGCGTGCAACAGCGCTTGCTGATCGAGCAGGCCACCGCGGGCAATGTTGATCAGGTGCAGCCCCGGCTTGGCGCTGGCCAGTACATTACGGTCGATGATATGCCGCGTCGCTTCGGTCAAGGGGGCCGCCACCACCAGGTGATCGGCGCGGGCAAACAGGTCGTGGATGTCGTTGGCCGCTTCCACGCCATCGAGGCCGAACGGCGTTGTGCTTTGACGCAGCGCCACGACCTTGAGCCCCAGTGCCAGGGCCTTTTGCGCCAGGCTTGCGCCAATCGCGCCAAAGCCCAAAAGGCCCAGCGTGGTGCCTTTGAGCGGGCGCAGCGCGGTGAACTGCCATTGAGCATCCTTTACCCAGATATCCGGCAAATGCTTGGACGCGGCAAAGATCGCCGCCAGGGCGAACTCGGCCAGGTTATCGGCGGCGCTGCCGCGGGAAGTGGTCACGGGGGGGCCGTTGAACAGCCACTGGGGGTAGAAGTCGATACCCGACGACACCAGGTGCACCCACCGTGCGCCGTAGGGCCAGCCCGGTGGCGGGGTGTCGGGGGCGGTGTAGCCACGCACATTGATCGGGCGCAGCAGCAGGATATTGGCGTGGGGCGGCAAGTCACTGGGCACACCGACCGGCACGCCGATTACCTGGGCTTGGGGGTGCAGTGGCGCAAGACGGTCACGGATCACCTGGTTGAAGTCTTCGTCCAGTTGGCTGGCAACAATTACCTGGCTCATGTGCGTTCCTTTTGGCGCTGGTTGAACACCGCTTTGCCGACGCCTTGCAGCACGGCGTCATTTTGCGGAGTGTGGACGCGGCTGCACAGCACATCGCGGTAATGCCGTTGCAGTGGGCTATGGCGTGACAGGCCAGGATTGCCCGAGGCTTCGATGGCCAGCTCGACCGCACGGATTGCATTGCCGGTCACCAGGTACTTCACCTGTGCGGCATTGGCCGTTGGCGTGTGGCCCGCAGCGGCAGTGTCGAGCAGGCTGCGGTTGGCAAACAGCAGCGTGTCGATATGGCCGACGGTCTCCTGAAAACGCGGCAGGGTAGACAATGCCGCGCCGAGATTTGACGGCTTGCGCTCGTCCAGCCAGTGCACCAGCCAGTCCCGCGCCGCCTGAGCCACGGCGTCGTACACCGACGACAGCAACACCGACATCCACAGGAAGCCTTCGCCATCCAGCTCCGCTTGCGGGGCGCTCCAGGGGCTGACGCTAACCGCATGGTCCAGGGGCACCAGAACGTTGTCGAGCACCACCTCATGGCTGCAGGTGGCGCGCATGCCCAAGTGGTCCCAGGTGTCGATGATGCTGACACCGGGCCTGGCCTTGGGCACCAGCCAGGCGCCTACCAGTGGGTCGGCGTCGTCGCTGCGCGCCCACACGCTGAACCAGCTCAGGCCATGGCTGCCGGTGGAGTAGAGCTTGCGCCCGCTGATCCGCCAGCCCTCGGCGGTGCGCACCGCGGTGGTGGCCGGCAAACCTCCACGGGCCGGGGTGCCCAGGTCGGGTTCGACACGCAGGGCATTGATCAGCGCGCCGTTTTGCACCGCCTCTTGCGCGACCTGCACGCGCAGGTGTGCGGGCCAACTCTGGTTGTCTTGCAGGCGTGCGTGTTGCAGGTACTGCATCACCAGGATCAATGCCGTGGACGGTTCGCCCTTGGCGATGGCGCTGATGACCTTGCGCGCCTGGGCCAGGCTGGCGCCACCGCCGCCGAGTTTTTTCGGCACGGTCAGGGCGATGAGGTGGTGTTGGTGCAACAGCCTGAAATTGGCGTGGGGGAAGGCGCCGCTTTCGTCATACAGGGGCGCGGTACTGGCCAGCTCGGCGCTGAGGTGGTCAAGCAGGGCGTCGAAATCGACGGCTTCCACAGCCTTGAGAGACGGTTGAGTCATAGGTCTGTACTCGGGCAAAAGTGTGGCAGGGTGGCAAGCCCTGAACATCTGTAGGAGCGAGCTTGCTCGCGAAAAACGTCAACGATAACGCGTACTTCCTGAATAAACGCGGCGCCTTTGAGTTTTTCGCGAGCAAGCTCGCTCCTACAGGGGGGAGCCTTCAGGCCAGGGCTTGTTCGGTGGCTTCGATCACGCTGTAGCGGTTCGCTGGTACCTTGAGACCCAAGTTGTCGCGCAACGTATGGCCGCTGTAATCGGTACGGAACAACCCCCGCTGTTGAAGCACCGGCACCACCAGCTCAGTGAAATACTGCAAGCCATCCGGCAGCACCGAATTGATGATGAAACCATCGCTGGCGCCGCTCTCGAACCAGGTCTGGATCGCGTCCGCGACCTGTCCCGGGGTGCCGACAAAGTCGCGCTGGGGCCGCGAGAAACGCAGGGCCACTTCGCGCAGGGTCAGGCCTTCGTCACGGGCCAGTTGCTTGATACGCTCGGAGCCACCTTTCTGGCTGTTGGCGCCCAGGTCGCCCAGTTCGGGGAAGGGCGCATCCAGCGGGTACTGGCTGAAATCATGGTCGTTGAACGGCCGGCCGAGGGCGACGATGGCGTCTTCCACGGTGACCAACGCCACGGCTTGCTGGTAGCGGCTTTCCACTTCGGCGGCATCACGCCCGACAATCGGGCGAATACCCGGCAAAATCGACAGGCTGTCCGGGTCGCGGCCAAAGCCCTTGGCGCGGCGTTTCAAGTCGGCGCTGTAGGCCTTGCCTTCGTCGATAGTTTCCACATGCACGAAAATCGCATCAGCGTTTTCAGCGGCAAAGTTACGCCCATCCTCCGAAGTGCCCGCCTGGAAAATCGCCGGTTGGCCCTGGCGCGAGCGCGCGATGTTCAGCGGGCCTTTGACCGAGAAGAATTCGCCCTTGTGGTTAAGCGCATGCAACTTGCCTGGGGTGAAGAATTCGCCGCTGTGCTTGTTATAGGCAAAGGCGTCGTCCTCCCAGGAATCCCACAGACCCTTGACCACATTTAAATGCTCCTTGGCGATGCGATAACGCACGGCGTGGGGCGGGTGCTCGGCCTTGCCGAAGTTATCGGCGGTGCCACTCAGCCACGAGGTGACCACGTTCCATCCGGCGCGGCCGCCGCTGATATGGTCCAGCGAAGCGAACTGGCGTGCCACCTGGTAAGGCTCGGTGTAGCTGACGGTCACGGTTGCGACCAGGCCGATGTGAGTGGTCAGCGCGGCCAGGGCCGAGAGGATCGTCAGCGGCTCGAAGCGGTTGAGGTAATGGGGGCTGGACTTGGGGTGGATATGCAGGCTGTCGGCGATGAACACGAAGTCGAACCGGGCGGCTTCGGCCAGTGCGGTCTGCTGCTTATAGAAGCCGAAATTGGTGCTGGCGTCCGGTTGTGCCTGCGGGTGGCGCCATTCGCCCCAACCGTGGCCGACGCCGTGCACCATGGCACCGAGTTTCAATTGACGTGGCTTGCTCATGGTCTGCTCCTTAGCGCGAGGCTTGTTCGAGGGGGATACGCTTGGCGTTGAAGCTGGAATCGAAGCCCTGGGAGACGTCGATGTGTTTGCTCTGCAGGCCTTCTTTTACGTAGGTGTCGGCGGTGGCTTGCAGGCCGTGGATCACCGTATCGTCAATCGTGACGGGGGACAGGTGGGTGTCTTTGGCCACTTCGATATGCACGGCCAGTGGCAGGCCAGTGATCTTGGCCTGGGCAGCGGCGTATGCCTCGGGATGGGTGTTGGCCCAGGCGTAGGCGCGATCAATGCGGGCGACAAAGTCGTCCAGTTGCACGCGCTTGTCGGCAATGGCCTGGCCGGTGGCGGCGAAGTACAGGTGATTGCTCAGCAGGTGCTTGCCGCTGACCAACACGCGAGCCTTGCTTTGTGAGGTGACCACGGTGGTGTAAGGGTCCCATGTCGCCCAGGCATCGGCGGTGCCGTTGTCGAGCACCAGCCGGGATTCGGCGGGCAGCAGGAAGATGAACTGCACATCCTGGGTGGTCAGCCCGGCATCGTTCAGGGCCTTGATCGCCAGGTAATGCCCGATGGAGCCGCGCCCGGTGACGATTTTCTTGCCCTTGAGGTCGGCCGCGGTCTTGATCGGTGAATCCTTGGGCACCAGCAGCGCGGTGGTGTTACGGCCTTCGGCATGGATGATGCTGATCACCTTGATCGAGGCGCCGGCGCCAAGGGCGAACACATAAGGGGCATCGCCCAGGGCGCCGACATCCACGGCACCGGCATTCAGCGCTTCGCCCAGGGGCGAGGCCGAAGGGAATTCCGACCATTTGATCTCGTAGGGCACGTTCTGGCTTTCGCCCGAGGCTTCCAGCAGCGCCTTGATCGTGGATTTCTGGTTGGCCACGCGCAGCGGTTGCAGGTCGCCAGCCTGGACGGTAGAAAGCAGGCCGAAGGCGAGGGCCGCGCCCAGCAACAGGCGTTTGAATGCAATGGCGTACAGCATGGGCAAAACTCCAAGCGTTAGGTAAAGGAAAGTACCTCCGCCTGGAGAAGGGGTCGGTTGAGCGAAACGGTGCTGCGGTGAATCAGATCACGTAGAAACCATGGGTGCCGTCGCGGGCCAGTTGTTCCACGAGGCCGAATTCCCAATCCAGGTAAGCCTGCATGGCTTCCCGTGGGTTGTCGGTGCCTTCGTAAGGGCGGCGGTAGCGGTCGATACGCGGGGAAGCCAGGTGGCTTTCGCCTGACTCAAGGGGCAGTTGCGCCTGGATCCAGCCAGCCGTGCCGTCCTGCAGCAAAAAGACCGGCTTGCCGGTGAGGGCCTCGACTTCCGGCACCGCCAGGCGCGCCAGTTGGCTGCTGCCGCAGGTCAATACATAGCGCTGGGCGCTCGTTACCTTGGCCAGGGCCTCTGGCAGTTGCGCGCGCAGCACCCACCAGGCGCCGGGGATATGACGTTTCACGTAGTTGGCGCTGGCCGTGAAATCCAGCACCAGGGTGTCGCCATGGCCGAGCCAGTCGGCAAGGGTGTGGGGGCTGATCAGTTCGGGCTGGGGCGGTGGCGGTACTGGCGCGACCCATGCCCCGTGTTCGCTGAAGTGCTCCGCTTGCAGGTCATCCAATACGTACACCTGCCAGCCCAACTGGGCCAGCCACGACGCGGACATATTGGCGCGTACGCCGTCGTCGTCCACCAGTACCAGGCGCGCACCGCGCACACTGGCAACGTGGTCGGTTTCCTGCACCAGTTGCCCGCCCGGGGTGGCGCGGGCGCCCGGCAGGTGGCCGGCTTCGAATTCTTCTACGGTGCGCACATCGAACAGGTAAGTGGTGCGTGTCGCGTCCTGTTGCCAGCGCTGCAGATCATTGAGGGTGGCACGTTTTACCGAGGCTTTGTCGGCAACACCACGGGCCTCTTGGGCGGCGAGCTGGCGATGGTTTTCCGAGGTTGGCGCAAAGCGGCGCGCCTGCCCATGGGCGAGGGTCTGCCCGGCCAAGGTCCAGCCGATGGTGCCGTTGCGCAGGGCCGCTACCGGGTTGGGGATGCCGGCATTGATCAACGACTGGGTGCCGATAATGCTGCGGGTGCGTCCGGCGCAATTGACGATAATGCGCGTGGCCGGATCGGGCGCCAGCTCACGGGCGCGCAATACCAGCTCGGCCCCCGGCACGCTGATGCCCGTGGGGATGCTCATGGTCTGGTATTCGTCGAAACGCCGCGCATCGAGCACCACCACATCAGCCTGGCTGTCGAGCAAGGCCTGGACCTCTTCGGCGGCCAGGGACGGCGTATGACGCTGGCTCTCCACCAGTTCGCCAAACGCCTTGCTCGGTACATTGACGTCGATAAACAGCTCGCCACCGGCCCGGCGCCAACCGTACAGCCCACCCTCCAGCAGGCTGACCTGGGTGTAGCCCAGTGCAACCAGGCGTTCGGCGGCGCGGTGGGCCAGCCCTTCGCCGTTGTCGTACAGGGTGACCTGGGTATCGCGGCGGGGAATGCGCGCGTACACCTCCAGTTCCAGCTTGGACAAGGGGATATTCGCGGCGAACAGCGGATGGGCCTCGGCAAAGGGGGCTTCCTCACGCACGTCGATCAGGGCGACTTCTTCGCGTGCCAACAGGGCCTGGCGAATCTGCGCAAAGCTGCGGGTTGATAGGGTGGTCATAGGGCAGGGCTCTTTTCTTTGGACAGGTCCCAGATGTTCGGGAGATAGGCGTTGGAATAACCGGAGATAAACAGTTTTTCGCTGCCGTCGGGTTGATACACCGCCCGGCGCACCGCGCCGATATTGGCGCCGTATACGTGGATGCTGATGGACACCTGGTCGTCGTGGGCATTGCTGACCTGATGAATATCGCCGACCTTTGGCGACACCGCCTCGACCTGGCCCGGCAGCAATTGCACGGGTTCGCCTTGCGCTACCAGGCTGCCGCTCGGCGCCCGGGCAAACCCCTGGGAAAACTCCGCCCCGCGCAACATGCCGATCAGCCCCCACACCCTGTGGTCATGAATCGGCGTGCGTTGCCCTGGCCCCCACACAAAGCTGACCACGCTGAAGCGCTGGCGCGAATCGGCATGCAGCAAGAATTGCTGGTAGCGCTCCGGGTCGGGCTGGGCGAACTCGTCGGGCAGCCAATCATCGTGGCTGACCAGTTGCGCCAGCAGCTTGCCGCCACGGTGCAGCAGGTCGCCTTCACGCGGGTTGCCGTCGATCAATTCCGCCAGGGCGCCTATGAAGGCTCTGAGTCTCTCGGGGTGTCGGGCCTGGGTCATGACCATTCCATCGGGCTGTTGGTGTGCTTTTATCTAAGCATAATGTTTATTTTTAATATGCTATTTTTTAATGATTAGCTTATAGCCGAAGGTAATTTAGAACCGGTTTGAATAGTGTTAGACGTTATTGATCGCAGGGTGGGCTATCCAGACCTGTGTGCGGCCACTATGCTTCACGCACATCTTAATGACTGATCTGTATGTGCGGCCCAAATGAAAATTGACGATATCGATGCCTTTGTCGAAGTGATTCGTTGCCAGTCCATCAGCCATGCCGCCGCGTCGTTGCAGCTGACCCAGCCAGCCATCACCCGCCGCGTGCAGAACTTCGAGCAGGCCCTGGGGGTGGAGCTGTTCGACCGCAACACCAAGCCGCTCAAGCCGACGCTGATCGGTACCCGTGTCTATGAGCAATGCCGGTTGATCCTGCGCGAGATGGATGCCCTGCGCGAACTGGTGGCCACCGATGCTCCGCCCACCGGCGTGCTGCGCCTGGGTGTACCGCAGACCATCGGCGATGTGGTGCTGCTGGACGCGCTCAAGCACCTGCGCAGCGAATACGCCGACTTGCGCGCCCAGGTTGCCACCGGCTGGGGCAGCCAATTGGTGGGCAAGATCGAACGCGGCGAACTGGATGCGGCGGTGGCGTTGTTTCCCGCGGGCAAGATCTTCCCGGACAACCTGGTGGGTGAGTCCATCGGCAAGATGGAGTTGGTGGTGGTCTGTGCCAAGGCGCAGTTGCCGAAGAAACCGTGCAAGCTGGCGGACGTGTACCAGAGCGGTTGGATTCTCAACCCGGACGGCTGCGGGTTCCGTGCGGGGTTGCAGCGCACCTTGTCTGACCAGGGCCTGGCGCTGCGGGTGAACCTGGAAACCTTTGGCACTGAACTGCAACTTGGGCTGGTGGCTGATGGCCTGGGCCTTGGCCTGGTGCCACGTCCGTTGCTGGAACGTAGTGCTCATCGCGAGCACTTGGCGGCGATGCCTCTCAAGGATTTCAAGCCGGTGATGGATTTGTGGCTGATCTATCCGCATTTTCTCGGCAACCTGCAAGGGCCGGTGGATGCGTTTGGTCAATGGGTGGCGGATGCTTTGCACAAGATTCGCAGCGCTGCCTGACGTCCTGCCAGCCGACGCCTATCCACCTGACACCCCGCGAATCAAATGTGGGAGCTGGCTTGCCTGCGATGACGGCCTCCCAGCCGACACCTATCTACCTGACGCCCCACAATCCAACTGTGTGGGCTTGCTCGCGAAGGCGGACTGACAGTCAACACAGTTGGATGGTGTACATATCCATTGCTGCGGTAACGGCCACTTAGGGTTCCGCCCTGACGGCGGCTCACTTTTGAACAGCGCAAAAGTAAGCAAAACGCTCTTGCCCCACCACTCGGCACCTCGCCTAGGCTCGGTGTGCCCGTAATCCGCCAGTGATTTGGGGGGCCGCCGCCACGCGCCATCCATGGCGCGGGGCGGCTAAACCGGCATCCCTGCCGGTTTACCCCCCAAATCCCCGTCGAATTCCGGCCAGCGTGGTTTGACGGGGCGCCTGAGATCAAGATCACAAGCGGCTCGCTTCGCATCGTGGTTACCGTTCCTAGATGGCTGGCTTGCCCTTTTTGTAGGAGCGAGCTTGCTCGCGAAAAACGTCAACGATAACGCGGGCTTCCTGAATGAACGCGGTGCCTGTGAGTTTTTCGCGAGCAAGGGTTGCATCACTGCACGTCCACTCGCTGCACTTGCAGCCCCAGCTGTTCATACGCCTGCACATCCGGCGCGTCCCGCTCGGTAATCAGCGTATGAATACGGCTGCACGGCGCAACCACAAAGGGTTCCACTGCGCCGAGTTTGTCTGAGGTGGTCACGGCGATGACGTGGGACGCGCTGTCGAGCAAGGCTTGCTTGACGGCCACTTCACCAAAGTGCAGCGAGGTGATGCCCACTTGCGGGTGCAGTGCGCAAACCCCGGTGAACAACAGGTCGGCCTTGACGCTCTGGATCAGGCGCACCGCTTCATGGCCGCCGGTGGAGAGGGTGGCTGGGTTGAGTGGGCCGCCGGCCAGGATGATCTTCACGTGCGGATGGTCGGCCAGGGCGATGGCGATCATCGGTGAGGGGGTGACCACGGTCAGGTGCAGTGCATGGGGCAAGCACTGCGCGATCTGCAAGGTGGTGGAGCCGGAATCGAACAGCACAATCTGGCCGTCTTCAACCCGGTCCGCCGCTACGCGTGCGAGGTGGCGCTTGACCTCGTTGGTCTCGCCGACCCGGGTAAAGAAATCCTTGCCGGTATCCTTGGGCCGGGGCAGGGCGCCGCCGTGTACGCGTTGCAACAGGCCGGCGGCGGCGAGTTCGCCGAGGTCGCGGCGGATGGTGTCCTGGGACACGGCAAAATGCTCGACCAACTCGGAGGCGGTGACCTTGCCGTCGCGTTCCAGCAACAACAGAATCTTCTGCTTGCGCAGGGAAGGCAGGTCGATGGCTTGATGGGTGTTGTGCATGTTTGTGCGCTTTATTGCGGGTTTGTGCGAGATTAATCGCCAGACCCTCTAAACGCAACGGCTGGTTGCCTACGCTCCTGCCGGTTACTCTCTGTGTTCAGTTCAGGGAGAGGTGACCCGATGCCGTTGATCACAACCATCGAAGACTTACGCAAGCTGGCGCAAAAGCGTGTGCCCCGCATGTTCTACGACTACGCCGATTCCGGCTCCTGGACTGAGAGCACCTACCGCGCCAACGAAACGGATTTTGCACGTATCAAGTTCCGCCAACGGGTGGCGCGGAATATCGACGAGCGTTCGATCCGCGCCAGTATGATCGGCCAGGACATGGCCATGCCCGTGGCGCTGGCACCGACCGGCCTGGCGGGCATGCAACATGCCGATGGCGAAATCCTGACTGCCCGTGCCGCTGCTGCGTTCGGGCTGCGCTATACCTTGTCGACCATGAGTATCTGTTCGCTGGAAGACATCGCCGAGCATGTCGGCCAGCCGTTCTGGTTCCAGCTGTATGTGATGCGCGACCGCAGTTTTATCGAGCAGTTGATCGAGCGCGCCAAGGCTGCCGGGGTGGATGCATTGGTGCTGACCCTGGATTTGCAGATTCTGGGGCAGCGCCACAAAGACTTGATCAACGGCCTGTCCGCGCCACCCAAGCTGACCCTGCCGAATATCCTCAACATGATGACCAAGCCGCGCTGGGTGATGGGCATGCTGGGTACTCAGCGGCGCGGCTTTGGCAATATTGTCGGGCATGTGAAGGGCGTGGCCGACATGAGTTCGCTGTCGTCGTGGACCGCCCAGCAGTTTGACCCGCGCCTGAGTTGGGACGATGTGGCGTGGATCAAAAAGTGTTGGGGCGGCAAGCTGATCATCAAGGGCATTCTCGATGTGGAGGATGCACGCTTGGCGGCCGATTGCGGTGCCGATGCGTTGGTGGTGAGCAACCACGGTGGCCGCCAGCTTGATGGCGCGCCGTCGAGCATCAGCCAATTGCCGGCGATTGTCGAAGCCGTGGGCAACCGCATTGAAGTGTGGCTCGATGGGGGGATCCGTTCCGGCCAGGACGTGCTCAAGGCCATGGCACTGGGCGCCAAGGGCACCATGATCGGCCGCCCGCATTTGTATGGGTTGGGGGCGATGGGCGAGGCGGGCGTGACCAAGGCGCTTGATATCATCGCCCGCGAACTGGACGTGTCCATGGCGCTCTGTGGCTATAAGGATATACGCGAGGTGAATCGCGAAATCCTGTTGCCCGGTACCTTTCCTGGAAGCACGGCTTGAGCAAAAAAAACGCAAAAATATAAAAAGAGTTGTCCACGAAAACCGTGGGTATCTCTGTGGATAACTTTGCGAAGGCCCGGCAGCGTTGGCGATTTCCGCGAAGATCATTATTTGATCAACTTGCATTTCGGGCCAACATGGCCAGGGTTTGCGCTTGACAGCCAAGCGCGAACCCAGTGTCGAAAAGCGTATTTACGAGGCGTTATCGCGGCCTGTGGAGTGTGTCACCACCTGGGCGGGCATCTTGGTGCGCATCAGGTTTTCCAGCGCCTGGCCATAACTGCGCCCAGCCAGGTTCATGCTGTTGTTGTGGCTGGCGCCTGGCACCAGCAACAGGTGCTTGGGCTGCTGGGCGGCTTCGAACAACTGCTGGCTGAAACGCGGCGGTACGTAGCGGTCGTCGAGGCCGTGGACCACCAGCAGCGGCATGTGGATGTCGGCAATCTTGTCGATGGAATCGAACTTCTGCGACAGCAACCAGCGCACCGGCAATGAGGTGTTGGCAACGGCCGTGGCGACATCCGCCAGGGAGGTGAAGGTGGACTCGATCACCAGCCCACGCACCGGCAGCGGCACCTGCTTGCCCAGCTCGGCGGCGAGGTCGATGGCGACCGCGCCACCCAGGGAGTGCCCGTAGATCAGGCGCTTGCTGGGGTCTGGTTGCAGGGTCTGGAAACGCTCCCAGGCAATGCGCGCGTCCTCGTACACCGTGGCTTCCGAGGGCAGGTCGCCCTGGCTTTGGCCAAAGCCGCGATAGTCGATGGCCAGGACCGAAAAGCCCAGGGCATGCAATTGCTCGATGCGAAACAATTGGCCCGTGAGGTTCCAGCGTACCCCGTGCAAGTAGAGGATGGCGGGCGCGTCTTTGTTGGTTGCCGGGTACCACCAGCCATGAATGTTTTGCCCTGCTTTGAAACTGGCGGGCTTGAGTTCAAATTCCTGCACCGCCTTGGGCAAGCCGGTGTACCAGCCGGCGGTTCCCGGCTCGATGCGAAACACAAGTTCGCGCTCTTTGTGTTGCAGCACAGCGCAGCCGACTGGCAGGCCGACGATCAACACCGCCATGCACAGCCAGACAAACCAGCGCAGGCCCCGGCGAGGGATAGAAGCAGAAGACATGAAGGTTCCAGAACAAAGGTGAAGCACGGGTTTTACCAGATGGCCTGGGTGGGCAGGCATTAATGCGACGATCGTGGCCGATGAAAGTGTTACAGCATTGAACAATCCTCGTGCGGATTGATAGGGTGGACGGCTTGAACCTGCCCCACCTGTAAAGGCCCACACATGAATAACAGCCCCGTGCGCATCACCGCCGAAGAAACCCTCTCGGACAACTGGTACCTGCTGAAGAAATACAGCTTCGACCTGCGCCGTCGCGACGGTAGTTGGCAAGCCCAGACCCGCGAGGTGTATGACCGGGGCAACGGGGCGACCATCCTGTTGTACAACCGCGAACAACGCACGGTGTTGCTGATTCGCCAGTTCCGCATGCCTACGTTCGTCAACGATTACCCCGGCTACCTGATTGAAGCGGCAGCCGGTTTGCTCGACAACGCCAGCGCCGAAGAGCGCATCCGCCTGGAGGCCGAGGAAGAGACCGGCTATCGCGTGGGGCATGTGGAAAAAATCTACGCGGCGTTCATGAGCCCGGGATCGGTAACCGAGCGGATTCACTTTTTTATCGGCGAATATCAGCCAGGTGACCGAGTGGGGGCGGGTGGTGGCCTGGAAGAAGAGGGCGAGGATATCGAGGTGCTGGAGCTGGGCTTCGAGCAGGCACTGGCGATGGTGCAGAGTGGGGAGATTGTGGATGGCAAGACGATTATGTTGTTGCAGCATCTGGAGTTGCGGATGTTGAAAGAGGGGTGGTGAGGTATGCCTTCATGTGCATAGGTATCTACGACGCTAAATCTGTGGCGAGGGAGCTTGCTCCCGTGACGATTAGACAGCCGACGCTGATCTAGCTGACGCACCACGATCCAAATGTGGGAGCTGGCTTGCCTGCGATGGCGGCCTGACAGTCAACACAGTTGGACCGTGTACATATCCATTCCTGCGGTAACGGCCACTTAGGGTTCCGCTCTGACAGCGGGTCACTTTTGGAAGGACCCAAAAGTAACCAAAAGGTCCTCGCCCCACCACTCGGCACCTCGCTTAGGCTCGGTGTGCCCGTAATCCGCCAGTGATTTGGGGGGCCGCCGCCACGCGCCATCCATGGCGCGGGGCGGCTAAACCGGCATCCCTGCCGGTTTACCCCCCAAATCCCTGTCGAATTCCGGCCAGCGTGGTTTAACGGGGCGCCTAAGATCAAAAGCCAGATCAAGATCAAGAGCGGCTCGCTTCGCATCGTTGTAACCGTTGAGCTTACAGACTTAAGTAGATACCTATGCCTTCATGTGGGAGCTGGCAATTAGCAGACTGACGGTTATTGTCAGAAATTTCCCACAGGAGTACAAATGTACTCCATGACAAACCTGACTCCCCGCCGCACTGCCATCCTGACCTTCATCCGCGAGCGCATCGCGCAACAAGGCCAGCCTCCCAGCCTCGCCGAGATCGCCGAGGCGTTCGGCTTCGCCTCGCGCAGCGTCGCCCGCAAGCATGTGGTGGCGCTGACTGAAGCCGGCTTTATCGAGGTCAACCCCAACCAGGCCCGTGGCATTCGCTTGCTCAACCAACCGGCGCGTCCCGAGTGGCTGGATGTGCCGGTGCTTGGCCGTGTGGCGGCCGGTCGGCCGATTGGCGCCGATGCCGAGGTGCACAGCCGCTTGCAACTGGACCCCGCCACCTTCGCCAAAACCCCCGATTACCTGCTGCGGGTGCAGGGCGATTCGATGATTGAAGATGGCATTCTCGATGGCGACCTGGTGGGCGTGCGCCGCAGTGCCGAAGCCTTGAACGGGCAGATTGTGGTGGCGCGCCTGGACGGCGACGTCACCATCAAGCGATTCGAGCGCCACGGCGACAGGGTTCGCCTGTTGCCGCGCAACCCGGCGTATCAACCCATCGTGGTCGGGCCCGAGCAGGACCTGGCCATCGAAGGTGTGTTCTGCGGCCTGGTGAGGCAAGGCTGATGGGCGCCGTGGTTGCCCTGGACTCGCTGTTCAATGGCGGGCGAGTCTGGAAGGGCCGGCCCGCCGCGCCACCGGCCAGCGTGCACCCCACGGGGCTGGCGGCGCTGGATGCGGTGCTGCCCAGTGGCGGCTGGCCGGAATCGGCCTTGAGTGAAATCCTGATGGCCCAGGACGGAGTGGGCGAGTTGCAACTGGTGCTGCCCACACTGGCGCGCTTGTCGGCCCTGGGCGAGCGCATTGTGCTGGTGGCGCCGCCCTATACCCCCTATCCCCATGCGTGGCAGAACGCCGGGGTGGATGTGCGCCAGTTGTCCATCATCCGGGCCGAGGAGCGCGACGCACTGTGGGCGGTGGAGCAATGCCTGCGTTCGGGCAGTTGCGGGGCGGTGTTGTGCTGGCCGCGCAAGGCCGATGATCGTGCCTTGCGGCGTTTGCAAGTGGCGGCCGAAACCGGGCAGACCCTGGCGTTTGCCTGGCGCTCCCTGAGCGAGGCGATCAATGCCTCGCCCGCCGCCCTGCGCCTGGCGGTTGAGGCCAGGCCCGCGCAAGTGCGGGTGCTCAAGTGCCGTGGCGGGCTGGCCCATCCGGCGCCGATTGCCCTGGCGGGGCATTGAGGTTGCCATGCGTTGGGTGTGTATTGTCTTCCCGCAATTGGCGCTGGACGGGGCACAGCGTGTGCACCCCGAACCCGAGCAGCCGCTGGCGCTGCTGGCCGGCACGTCGCAGCGGCGCGTGTTGCAAGCCGTCAACGCCGCCGCCCGCGCCTTGGGCCTGCGCCCCGGGCAATCGTTGACGGCAGCCCATGCCCTGGCCAAGCAGTTTGCCTGTGTCGAATACGACCCGTTGGAGATCGAGCGCCTGCAGCAGTTTCTGGCCGCCTGGGCCTATCGTTTCAGTTCCCAGGTCAGCCTGTATTACCCACGGGCTTTGTTGTTCGAGATCGAATCGAGCCTGGGCCTGTTCGGGCCCTGGCCGCAACTCGAAGCGCGTTTGCGCAAAGAGCTGACCGAGCTTGGCTTTCGTCATCGCATCGTCGCTGCGCCCAACCCGGCGGCGGCGCGGGTATTGGCAAACGGCTACGACGGCCTGGCCGTGGCCGATGACAGCGCTTTGATGCAGGCCCTGGCGTCGTTGCCTATCGACCGCGCGGGCCTTGAACCCCAGGCCGCCACCGCCTTGTCGCGCATGGGCCTGCGCGCCCTGGCCCAGGTGCAGGCCTTGCCCCGGCATACCCTGGCGCGACGCTTTGACGCCAGCCTGCTCAAGCACCTCGACGCCCTGAGCGGGCAGCGGCCATTGGCCCTGGATTTTTATCAACCGCCGGACCAGTTCGATGCACGCATCGAGTTGAATTTCGACGTGCAATCCCACCAGGCGCTGTTGTTCCCTTTGCGGCGCTTGACCGGCGACCTGTCGGCGTTCCTGTGCGGCCGCGACAGTGGCGTGCAGCGCTTTGACCTGCACCTGGAACATGCCCAGGCACACGACAGTGTGATCAAGGTGGGCCTGCTCAGCGCCGAGCGCGAACCTTCGATGCTGTTCGAACTGGCCCGTGGGCGCCTGGAACAGGTACAGGTCACCGCGCCGGTGCGGGGTGTGCGCCTGGTGGCCGAGGACTTGCCGGTGTTCGTGCCGCAACGCCAGGACCTGTTCGACGACCGCCCGCAACAAACCCTGCCGTGGGAACAATTGCGCGAACGCCTGCGTGCACGCCTGGGTGATGAGGCGGTGCAGGGCCTGCGTTTTCAGGCCGACCACCGCCCCGAATGTGCCTGGCAGGCCGCGACCGACAGCCAGCCGTGCCCGAGCTTGAGCAAGGTCCGGCGCCCAGGCTGGTTATTGCCGCAACCGACCTTGCTGGCCGAACACAGCGTACAGATCCTGATGGGCCCGGAGCGCATCGAATCCGGCTGGTGGGATGGCGCCGATGTGCGCCGCGACTATTACCTGATCCAGACCCGCGCCGGCCAGCAAGGCTGGGCCTATCGCACGGTGGGGCAAGGCGATGGGCTGTGGTTGCAAGGCTGGTTTGCATGAGCCCCCTTAGGCCACCACCTTCTGTAGGAGCGAGCTTGCTCGCGAAGATGGTCAACGATAACGCGGGAAACCTGGATGAACGCGGTGCCCTCGGGTTTTTCGCGAGCAAGCTCGCTCCTACAGGGGAGGGGTGACGCATGAGTTATGCCGAGCTGCACTGCCTGTCCAATTTCAGCTTCCAGCGTGGCGCCTCCAGTGCGCTGGAGCTCTTCGAGCGCGCCAAGGGCCAAGGCTACAGCGCCCTGGCGATCACCGATGAATGCACGCTGTCAGGCATCGTGCGCGCTTGGCAAGCCGCCAAAGCCGTGGACTTGCCGCTGATTATCGGCAGCGAAATGCACATCGAAAACGGCCCGAAACTGGTGCTGCTGGTGGAGAACCTGAGCGGTTACCAGCACCTGTGCCGGCTGATCACCCTGGCGCGGCGGCGGGCTGAAAAGGGCAGCTATCGCCTGCTACAGGAAGATTTCGAGCAACCGCTGCCCGGCCTGTTGGCGTTGTGGGTGGCGCAAGACAGCGACACCCAGGCCAGCCTCGACTGGCTGCGCCGCACCTTCGACCAGCGCCTGTGGCTGGCGGTGCACCTGCACTGTGGCCAGGATGATGCGCGCCATCTGCAACAGCGCTTGCAACTGGCCCACAGCCTGCAAATCCCTGCCGTGGCCTGCGGCGATGTGCATATGCATGCGCGGGGCCGCCGTGCTCTGCAAGACACCATGACCGCCATCCGCCACCACGTGCCGGTGGCCGAAGCCGGCGCGCGCCTGCACCCCAATGGCGAACGCCACCTGCGCAGCCTCGACGCGTTGGCGGCGCTGTACCCCCAGGCCTTGCTGGACGAAACCCTCGTCATCGCGCGGCGCTGTACCTTCGACCTCGGCCAGTTGCGCTATCACTACCCACGCGAGCTGGTGCCCGCGGGCCATGATGCCCAATCCTGGCTGCGCACCCTCACCGAAGAAGGCATCGCCCAGCGCTGGCCCGAAGGCATCGACGACAAGACCGTGCAGCAAATCCGGCGTGAGCTGCAGCTGATCAGCGAGCTGGGTTACGAAAGCTATTTCCTCACCGTGCATGACATTGTGCGCTTCGCCCGCAGCCGTTCGATCCTGTGCCAGGGCCGTGGTTCGGCGGCTAACTCGGCGGTGTGTTTTGCCCTGGGCATCACCGAAATCAACCCGAGCCTGACCAACCTGCTATTCGAGCGTTTCCTGTCCAAAGAGCGCAACGAGCCGCCGGATATCGACGTGGATTTTGAGCACGAACGCCGCGAAGAGGTGCTGCAATACGTGTTCCAGCGCTATGGCCGCACCCGTGCAGCCTTGACGGCGGTGGTCAGCAGTTACCACGCCACAGGCGCAGTACGTGATGTGGCCAAGGCCCTCGGGCTGCCGGCAGACCAGATCAACGCCTTGGCCGATTGCTGCGGGCGCTGGAGCGATGAAGCGCCACCGTTGGAGCGCCTGCGTGAAAGCGGCTTCGACCCGGACAGCCCACTGCTGCGCCGGGTCTTGACGCTCACCCAGCAACTGATCGGTTTTCCCCGGCACCTGTCCCAGCACCCTGGCGGCTTTGTGATCAGCGAATACCCGCTGGACACCTTGGTGCCGGTGGAAAATGCAGCCATGGCCGAGCGCACCATTATCCAGTGGGACAAGGACGACCTCGACGCCGTCGGTTTGCTCAAGGTGGACATCCTCGCCCTGGGCATGCTCAGCGCGATCCGCCGCTGTTTCGATTTGCTGCGCCGGCACCGCCACCGGGACTTGACCCTGGCCACGATTCCCAAGGAAGACCCGGCCACCTACGCCATGATCAGCAAGGCCGACACCATCGGTGTGTTCCAGATCGAGTCGCGGGCGCAGATGTCGATGCTGCCCAGGCTCAAGCCGCAGACGTTTTATGACCTGGTGATCGAGGTTGCCATTGTGCGCCCCGGGCCGATCCAGGGTGGCATGGTGCATCCGTACTTGCGGCGGCGGAACAATGAAGAACCCACGACCTATCCGTCGCCGCAATTGAAAGCCGTGCTGGAGCGCACTCTGGGCATCCCGCTGTTCCAGGAACAGGTGATGCAAATCGCCATGGTCGCCGCCGACTACAGCCCCGGCGAGGCCGACCAGTTGCGCCGCTCCATGGCCGCCTGGAAACGCCACGGCGGCCTGGAGCCCCATCAGCAACGCCTGCGCACCGGCATGCTCAAAAACGGCTACACCGAAGCCTTTGCCGCGCAGATTTTCGAGCAGATCAAGGGCTTTGGCAGCTATGGTTTCCCTGAGTCCCACGCCGCCAGTTTCGCCTTGCTGACCTATGCCAGTTGCTGGCTCAAATGCCATGAGCCGGCGGCCTTCGCCTGCGCCTTGATCAACAGCTGGCCCATGGGCTTCTACAGCCCGGACCAGATCCTGCAGGACGCGCGGCGCCATCGCTTGCAGATCCGCCCCGTGGATGTGCAGGCCAGTGACTGGGACTGCAGCCTGGAGCCCATTGACGGCCAGCAACCGGCGATTCGCCTGGGTCTGCGCATGATCTCGGGGTTTCGCGAGGAAGATGGGCGGCGTATCGAAGTGGTGCGTCAGCGTCGACAGTTCAGCGACATCGCTGACCTGGACGCCCGCGCCGGCCTGGATGCACGTGCCCAGGCGCTGCTGGCGGACGCCGGGGCCTTGCGCGCCCTGGCCGGCAACCGCCATCAGGCACGCTGGGACGTGGCCGGTGTGCATCAGCAACTGGGCTTGTTTGCCGGCCTGCCGAGCCCCGATGAAACGCGGGTGGCATTACCCGAGCCCACGGTAGGCGAGGACTTGCACGCCGATTACGCTAGCCTCGGTACCACCCTGGGGCCCCATCCCCTGGCGTTGTTGCGCGCCGAGTTACGCCGGCGCCGCTGCCGCAGTTCCCAGGAGTTGCTGATGGTGGAACATGGGCGCAACGTGAGCGTCGCCGGGCTGGTCACCGGCCGCCAGCGCCCAGGCACGGCGAGCGGCGTGACCTTTGTCACTCTGGAAGATGAGTTCGGTAACCTCAATGTGGTGGTCTGGCGCGACCTGGCCGAGCGTCAGCGCCAGGCGCTGGTGGGCTCGCGTTTGCTCAAGGTGGACGGCCGTTGGGAGGCGGTGGGCGAGGTGCGGCATTTGATCGCGGGGCGCCTCACCGATTTGACGCCGCTGCTGGAGGGGATTGTGGTGCGCAGCCGGGACTTTCATTGAGTTCCAGGGGTTTGTGCATTCCTGTGTATTCAAGATGAAACCATCCACCGCTGGCGTGCTCCAAAACTTGCGACTGTCTTGTCCCCGCACAGAGCCCAATCATGCAATTTTTATCCAACCCCCACGGCTGTGAAGGCTGGGCCGGCGAAATGGCCCAGCGGATTCGCACATTTGACTGGTCCAGTACCGACCTTGGCCCCTTGGATCAGTGGTCCACGAGCCTGGCGTGCACCGTGCAAATGATGCTGGCCTCACCCGTGCCGATGGTGATGCTGTGGGGGCGGGCGGGGTACATGATCTACAACGACAGCTATTCGGTATTTGCCGGCGGGCGCCATCCCTACCTGTTGGGCACACCGGTAGAACTGGGCTGGCCGGAAGTGGCCGAGTTCAATCGGCATGTGGTGGATACGTGCCTGGCGGGCGGCACCTTGTCGTTCAATAACAAGGAGCTGGTGTTATCGCGTCACGGCCAACCGGAAAGCGTATGGCTGGACCTTTATTACAGCCCCGTGGCCGGGGACAACCAGCAGCCGGCCGGGGTGCTGGCGATTGTGGTGGAAACCACCGAGCTGGTGAAGTCCGAGCGGGTGCGCCAGGAGCTCACCCATAATCTGGAGCAGCGCGTGGCCGCTGAAGTGCAGGCGCGGTCGGCCGCCGAAGACCAGTTGCGCCAGTCCCAGAAGCTGGAAGCGATTGGCGGCCTGACCGGTGGCGTGGCCCATGACTTCAATAACCTGCTGCAAGTGATCGCCGGCAACCTGCATTTGCTTGCCCGGCATGAACCGGACAACCCCCAGGTGCAACGTCGCGTCACCGCCGCCATCGCCGCCGTGGAACGTGGGGCCAAGCTGTCCTCGCAACTGCTGGCCTTTGCCCGTCGCCAGCCCTTGTCGCCGGCGGTGTACAACCCGCAGCGCATCTACGCCGGCCTGGGTGAGCTGTTGCAACGGGCGCTGGGGGAAACCATTCATATTGACGTGCAATTGCCCCAGGATTCCTGGTGCATCAATGTCGACCGCAACCAGTTGGAAAACGCGCTGCTCAACCTGGCGATCAATGCCCGGGATGCCATGCAGGGCGAGGGCGTGATTCGTATCACCGGGGAAAACGTCATCCTCAACCCGGACGATTGCGTGGGTAAAAGCATCAAGCCCGGCGAGTACGTGCGCCTGGCAGTGGCCGACACCGGCGTGGGCATGTCCGAGGCAACCCTCAAGCGTGCATTCGAACCCTTCTTCACCACCAAGCGCGAAGGCCACGGCACCGGCCTGGGCCTGAGCATGGTGTTCGGTTTTGTGCGCCAAAGCGGCGGGCATGTGGACATGTGGAGCGAGGAGGGCAAGGGCTCGGTGGTGCAGATGTATTTTCCCCACTGCCTGGAGCCTGAATGCTTCGACGACGACAGTGATGCGGATCCGCAAGGCAGCGGCCAGGAAACCATCCTGGTGGTCGAGGACAATGAAGGCGTACGCCTGACGGTGGTCGAGTTGCTGCAGCAGTCGGGCTATACCGTACTGACCGCCGAGGATGGTGACCGCGCGATGCAAGTGTTGCAGCGCGGCGTGTCGCCGGACCTGATCTTTACCGACGTGGTGATGCCCGGCCGGGTCAAGAGCACCGACCTGGCCACTTGGGCCCGCGCACAGAACCCGCCGGTGCCGGTGCTGTTTACCTCCGGCCACACCCGCGACATTCTGTCTTCCAATCATCTGCTCAGCGCCGATATCCACCTGCTGAGCAAACCCTACAGCCCCGATGCCCTGACCCAACGCGTGCGCAGGGTGCTAAGCGCAAGACAAGGTTGCCCATGACATCACCGCACAACATCCCGCCGCTCACCGCCCAGCAAACGGGCTTCGTCAGGGTGCGTGGCGCCCGTGAACATAACTTGCGTAATGTCGATGTGGATATTCCCCGGGACGCCCTGGTGGTGTTTACCGGCGTGTCTGGCTCCGGCAAGTCGTCCCTGGCGTTTTCCACCGTGTATGCCGAGGCCCAGCGCCGCTATTTCGAATCGGTGGCGCCCTATGCGCGGCGCCTGATCGACCAGGTCGGCGTGCCGGATGTAGACAGCATCGAAGGCTTGCCGCCTGCTGTGGCCCTGCAACAGCAACGCGGTACACCCAGTGCGCGCTCGTCGGTGGGCAGTGTCACCACCTTGTCGAGCTTGATCCGCATGCTTTATTCCCGCGCGGGCCGTTATCCGAAAGGGCAGGCCATGTTGTACGCCGAGGACTTCTCGCCGAACCTGCCTCAAGGCGCGTGCCCGCAATGCCATGGCCTGGGCCGTGTGTACGAAGTGACCGAGGCGCTGATGGTGCCCGATCCGTCGTTGACCATCCGCCAGCGTGCAGTGGCGTCCTGGCCGTTGGCGTGGCAGGGCCAGAACCTGCGCGACATCCTTGTGACCCTGGGCTATGACGTGGACATCCCATGGCGCGACTTGCCGAAAAAGCAGCGCGACTGGATCCTGTTCACCGAAGAAACCCCCACCGTACCGGTGTACGCCGGCTTCACCCCGCAACAGACCCGCGAGGCGTTGAAACGCAAGTTGGAGCCCAGTTACCAAGGCACCTTCAGCGGCGCTCGGCGCTATATCCTGCACACCTTCGCCCACACCCAAAGCGCGCTGATGAAAAAGCGTGTATCGCAGTTCATGCAAGGCAGTGCCTGCCCATTGTGCGAGGGCAAACGCCTGACCCAGGCGGCGCTGTCGGTGAAGTTTGCCGGGGTGGATATCGGCGAGTTATCGCAACTGTCCCTGGCCCAATTGGCCGAGTTGCTGCGGCCGGTGGCAGCGGGGCAAGACACCATGAAGCTGTCGGTGGAAAAACGCCTGGCGGCCCAACGCATTGCCCAGGACTTGCTCGAGCGGGTCAATACGTTGATCGAGCTGGGCCTGGGTTATCTGTCCTTGGAGCGCAGCACGCCGACCTTGTCGTCCGGCGAGCTGCAGCGTCTGCGCCTGGCCACCCAATTGGGTTCGCAGTTGTTCGGCGTTATTTATGTGCTCGATGAGCCTTCGGCGGGTCTGCACCCGGCCGATGGCGAGGCGTTGTTCACTGCCCTTGATCGTTTGAAAGCCGCAGGTAATTCACTGTTTGTGGTGGAGCATGACCTGGAAACCATGCGCCGCGCCGACTGGCTGATCGACGTGGGCCCGGCTGCCGGCGAGCATGGCGGGCAAGTGCTCTACAGCGGGCCGCCCGCAGGGTTGGCGGATGTCGAGGCCTCGCAGACCCGCGAATACCTGTTTGCTCAACCTGGCCCGACCAATGCGCCAAGCCGCGAGCCGGCCGGGTGGCTGAAGCTGGAGGGCGTGACGCGAAACAACCTGAACAATTTGAACGTGGATTTCCCGCTGGGCTGTTTCACCGCGGTGACGGGGGTTTCCGGCTCGGGCAAATCCAGCCTGGTCAGCCAGGCGCTGCTGGAGCTGGTGGGCACGGGCCTGGGGCGCGTGCTGGAAAGCGACGACGAACCGAGCCTGGAGGATGCCGCACCGCAAGCCAGTGGCGGGCATATCAGCGCCGGGCTGGAGCACATCCAGCGCTTGGTGCAGGTGGACCAGAAGCCCATCGGCCGCACGCCGCGCTCCAACCTGGCGACCTACACCGGGCTGTTCGACAACGTGCGCAAACTGTTCGCCGCCACGCCAGCGGCCAGGAAGCGCGGCTACGATGCCGGGCAGTTCTCCTTCAACGTCGCCAAGGGCCGTTGCCCGAACTGTGAGGGTGAAGGTTTTGTCAGCGTTGAATTGCTGTTCATGCCCAGCGTGTACGCGCCATGCCCGACCTGCCACGGCGCGCGCTATAACCCCGATACCCTGGCGATCAAATGGCAGGGCTTGAACATCGCCCAGGTGCTGGGGCTGACGGTGGAGCAGGCGGTGCAGGTGTTTGCCGAGCAGCCGGGCATCCTGCGTTCGTTAGTCGTGCTGCGCGATATCGGCCTGGGTTATCTGCGCCTGGGGCAGCCGGCTACCGAGCTGTCCGGCGGTGAAGCCCAACGCATCAAGCTTGCTACCGAGCTGCAACGCAACGCCCGGGGCGCCACCTTGTATGTCTTGGACGAACCGACCACCGGCTTGCACCCCAAGGACGTCGATCGTTTGCTCAGCCAGTTGAATCACTTGGTGGAGGCGGGGCATACGGTGGTTGTGGTGGAACATGAGATGCGCGTGGTGGCCCAGAGTGACTGGGTGATTGATATCGGCCCGGGGGCAGGGGACCTGGGCGGAACGGTGGTGGCGTGCGGCACGCCCCACCAGGTTGCCAAGAGCACACACAGCCGCACCGGGCCTTATCTGGCCCAATCACTGATCTAACCGGTGCTGATGTCCAAAATGTGGGAGCGGGCTTGCTCGCGAAAGCGGCAGGTCAGTCAACATCAATGTGTGCTGGGCCGACGTCTTCGCGAGCAAGCCCGCTCCCACATTAAGCCCAGTGTCAGTCAGTGAGGTTGTGCTGGATCTGCTCTTTGGCCAGCTTCACCACATTCTCTATGGTAAACCCAAATTTCTCCTGCAACTTGGCCAACGGGGCCGAGGCGCCGAAGCTGTGCATCACCACTTTGGCGCCGGTCTGCCCGACGTAGCGGTCCCACCCCAAGGGCCCTGCCTGCTCCACCACTACGCGGGCTTTTACCGCCGGTGGCAGGACGCTGTCGCGGTAGGCTTGATCCTGGTCTTCAAACAGCTCCCAGCTGGGCATCGACACCACGCGAGCGCCAATGTCTTGGTCTTTGAGCTGCTCATACGCGGCCACCGCCAGGCTGACTTCGCTGCCGGTGGCGATCAGGATGACTTGCGGTTGATCCGCGCCGGCCAACACATAGGCACCTTTGGCCGCACCGGAGGCAGGGGCATAGTGGTTGCGGTCGAGGGTCGGCAGTGCCTGGCGCGATAACACCATACAGCTGGGCCGATGGGTTTGTGCCAGTGCCACCTTCCACAGTTCCAGGGTTTCATTGGCATCGCCTGGGCGCAGGGTCAACAGCCCCGGGGTGGCGCGCAATTGGGTGAGGTGTTCGATAGGTTGGTGTGTCGGCCCATCTTCGCCGACGCCGATGGAGTCATGGGTAAACACGAAGATCACCGGCAACTCCATGATCGCCGCCAGGCGGATCGGCGGTTTCATGTAGTCGCTGAACACCAGGAACGTCGAGGTGTACGGGCGTAGGTAGGACAGCGCCATGCCATTGGCAATCGCGCCCATGGCGTGTTCGCGGATACCGAAGTGCAGGTTGCGCCCGCTGTAGTCATCCGCGCTGAAACGCCCGGCACCGTCGAAGGTGAGGTTGGTCTTGGTCGAGGGCGACAGGTCTGCCGAACCGCCCAGCAGCCAGGGGATCTGTTGGGCGAAGGCATTCAACACCTCGCCGCCCGAAGCGCGGCTGGCGACGCCTTTGGCATCGGCGGCAAAGTCTGGCAGGTGCGCTTGCCATTGTTCGGGCATTTCCCCGGCGCGCATGCGTTGCAGTTCATCGGCCCGTTGCGGGTCGAGGGCGGCCAGGGTCTGGTTCCATTCGGCGTACAGCGGCTCGGCGCGTTCGTAAAGGACGTCGCGCAACACTGTGCGAGCCTCTTCGGGCACCAGGAAACTTGAATCCTGCGGCCAGCCATAGGCGGCCTTGGTGAGGCGAATCTCGTCCTCGCCCAGTGGCTCGCCATGGGCCGCCGCGGTGTTGTGTTTGTGCGGTGAGCCGTAGCCGATCACGCTGTCCACCACGATCAAGGTGGGGGCACCGGTATTGGCCTTGAAGGTTTCCAGCGCCACGCTCAACGCCTGCAAGTCATTGGCATCGGTGACGTGTACGGTGTGCCAGCCATAGGCCCGGAAGCGTTGGATCACGTCTTCACTGAAAGCCAGCTCAGTGTGGCCCTCGATGCTGATGGTGTTGTTGTCGTAGATCCAGCACAGGTTATCGAGCTTCAAGTGCCCGGCCAGGGACGCGGCTTCGCTGCTGATGCCTTCCATCATGTCGCCGTCACCGCACAGGGTGTAGACATCGTAGTCAAACAGCACCTGGCCGTCGCGGTTGAAGCGCTCAGCCAGCCAGCGCTCGGCCATGGCCATGCCCACGCTGTTGGCGCAGCCCTGGCCCAGCGGGCCGGTGGTGGTTTCCACGCCGGTGGTCATGCGGTATTCGGGATGGCCTGGGGTCTTGGAGCCGATCTGCCGGAACTGCTTGATATCGTCCAGGCTGACGGCCGGCTGGCCGGAGCGCTGGCCATGGGCATCGATCTCCACCACACCGGCCAAGTGCAACAGCGAATACAGCAACATCGAGGCATGCCCCACCGACAGCACAAAGCGGTCACGGTTGGGCCAGTCGGGATGCTCGGGGTGATAACGCAGGAAGCGACTCCACAACGTATAACCCACCGGGGCCAGGCCCATGGGCGTGCCCGGATGGCCCGAGTTGGCCTTCTGCACGGCATCCATGGCCAGGGTGCGCAGGGTATTGATGCATTGGGTGTCGGCAGCAGTGGCAACGTGATTCATAAAACCGTTCTCCCTGGGATGGCGATCTACAGTGGAGGGCAGGGTGGGGCAAAGGTTTGATCCTATCGTGTGCGCTGCGACGAACGGGAATGTATTGACCCCGAACATGACAAGACCGGTTGGAATGGGCTAGCTTCAAGGGCGTAGACCATCGATCAATCTGTGGAGGTACGCCATGCCAGTGAAACACGACCTGTATCAGGACTTGGGGTTGAGCAAGGAAGTTGTTCACGAACGCAGGGCGCAGGACAAACGGTTGGATTCGTTGCTCACCCAATATGATGCTGCCGACGGGGAGGTGCTGGCGGCGGAAAAAGCCAGTGCCAGCGATGAGGAGGTGGAAAAGCTGAAGAAGAAACGGCTATTGATCAAAGACGAAATTGTGGGGCGGCTGGGTTGAGCAATCCCTCGTCACACATTTGGAATGTGCACATTTGTTCAGAATTGTCTGGAGGACAAATGCCGTTTCACTCCTTATGATGCGCCCCGTCCACTCGGCTCTGGGGCTTGTTGCGGCGCAAGGATTGCGTTGTTGAGCCGGGTGGGCATCCTCAGAATTCATGCAACACAGGGCTGAATCGGTCGGCATGAAAATGCTGCCTGTGGGAGCGGGCTTGCCTGCGATGGCGGCCTCCCAGCCGACGCCTATCCACCTGGCACCCCACAATCCAAATGTGGGAGCTGGCTTGCCTGCGATGCCGGCCTTCCAGCCAACGCCTATCCACCTGGCACCCCACAATCCAAATGTGGGAGCTGGCTTGCCTGCGATGGCGGCCTCCCAGCCAACGCCTATCCACCTGGCCCCCACAATCCAAATGTGGGAGCGGGCTTGCCTGCGATGGCGGCCTCCCAGCCGACGCCTATCCACCTGGCACCCCACAATCCAAATGTGGGAGCGGGCTTGCTCGCGAAGGCGGCCTGACAGGCGACACAGTTGGATTGTGTACATATCCATTGCTGCGGTAACGGCCCCTTAGGGTTCCGCCTGACGGCGGCTCACTTTTGAAAAGCGCAAAAGTAAGCAAAACGCTCTTGCCCCACCACTCGGCACCTCGCTTAGGCTCGGTGTGCCCGTAATCCGCCAGTGATTTGGGGGGCCGCCGCCACGCGCCATCCATGGCGCGGGGCGGCTAAACCGGCATCCCTGCCGGTTTACCCCCCAAATCCCTGTCGAATTCCGGCCAGCGTGGTTTGACGGGGCGCCTGAGATCAAGATCACGAGCAGATCAAGAGCCAGATCAAGAGCGACTCGCTTCGCATCGTGGTTACCATTAAGGCCGTGGCGCCTGGCGTTCAGTCATTTCAACAGCGTTTCAACGCATATATCCATAGAGCGCTGCTGCGTCTGCTGATACAACTGCAACTCATCAATCGTCCTGCGGCCCAGCGCCTGTTCGAAGGCCGCTCGGTTGGAGTTGCCCGCATAGTGACTCTGCGCACCATCCCCCAAGTTTGACTGGAAAATCCCCGCCGCACTGACCGGCAGAAAATCCTCGTACACCAGCGGTTCCACCGCCACATGGCCGGCGTTGACCAGCGCCTCCAATGTGCGCGGCTGGTCGATCTGGCCGCGTGCCTCCAAGCCCTTGTCGGTGACGAAGTAGCGAAAATACGCCAAGCCCTGTTCGCGCATCTGCGGGTAGTTATCGGGGAAGGCCTGGAAGTGCTGTTCCATCAATTGCACATAGCGCTCAGCGTTGGCCTCAGTGGGAAACGCGCCGAGTTCATCGCGGGCGGCGTTCAGCAGTTGGTCGTACAGGGCGCGGCCTTTAGGCGTGAGCGCGACGCCGCGTTGTTCGATTTCGCCGAAACGCGCGCTGTGGCTGCCGTGGGCGTCGGTGAAGGCGATGGGTTCGTCCAGGGCCTTGAAGCTGGTCTGGCGCAGCAGGATCGGGCACTGGCGCCGGGGTGGGCCTTCGATCACGGCTTTGGGGGTGATGCCTTTGCCGGGCATGGCGGCCTGCACTTGGTCGATGTCCAGGGTGCGTGGGGTGAGGTGGTTGATGTGCGGGCCTTTGAACGCGACGACGTCGGCGATCAGGCGGTGCTGGTCGCTGAGTTGCTGGTACTGGGCACCGGTGACCGTGGCAGTGTGGTGCCAGCGGAACGTCTCCAAGGCCTGGCGGATAAAGGCCTCGGCGTCGCTGGCATTCAAGCCGCCTTGGGTCTCTGCTTGTTCGATCAAGGCCAAGGCTTCGGCGGTAAAGATCGAGCGCTTGGCCAGGGCGCTTTCGGCGAAGGCGCGCAGGTCGGGGTTTTCGATCAGTTCCAGGCGCAGCAATGAGGTGAACACGCGAAACGGGCTGGTTTGCAGCGCGTGTTCATGCACGGCGCGAAAGGCGGTGGAATGCACGGGCACGCCGGCGGGGGTGAGGTCGTAGTAGCCCACCGGTTGCATGCCCATCACCGCGAATAAACGGCTGATGGTTGCCAGTTCCGCAGCGGTGCCCAGGCGGATGGCGCCGTGGCGTTCCATGTCCAGGCGCTGGATTTCGCCGGTCCGTTGCAGGTGGTGCGCCAGGGCCGGTTCGCTGTCGAGCACGCGGGCATTGGTCTCGGCCACCAATTCCAGCAGCGCGCCATACAAGGGCACTTCATCTCGATACATGTCGGACATGGCCTTGGAAAAACCCTTGCGGATCTCGTCGGGGCTGACATGGGCGGTGGCGTGCATAGAAAAATTCCTGATGACTGGAGCGATGAACGTGGCCTTTGCCTGATTTTGTTGAGCCGCCGGCTGGCTTGCAAACGAAGATTCCTCTGGACTTCATTCTGCAAATGAATGAGTTGACCCTGCGTCCAAGTCTTCATGTGCAAGCGGGCGTCATTGCGCTCTACACTGCGCCTCACTGTGTAGGTGAAGGAGGACCCGATGACGGCCAAACCCGCAACCAACCTGCTGGGCACCATTGAAGGCCAGCGCCTGGCAACGCAACACGCCGAGCGGTGGCGCGAGTGGGGCCCGTACTTGAGTGAACGCCAATGGGGCACGGTGCGCGAAGACTACAGCGCCGACGGCGATGCCTGGGCCTACTTCCCCCACGAACACGCTCGCAGCCGCGCCTATCGATGGGGCGAGGACGGCTTGGCCGGTTTCAGTGACAAGGCCCAACGCTGGTGCCTGGGCCTGGCGCTGTGGAACGAGCGCGACGCAATCCTCAAGGAGCGCCTGTTCGGCCTCAACAACGCCGAAGGCAACCACGGTGAAGACGTCAAGGAACTGTACTTTTTCGTCGATGGCGTGCCGAGCCATGCCTACATGCGCATGCTCTACAAATACCCCCATGCGGCCTTTCCCTACGCCGACCTGATCGCCGAAAACGCCCGTCGTGGGCTGACGGATACCGAGTATGAAATCCTCGATACCGGTGTGTTTGCGGATAACCACTACTGCGACATCAGCGTCGAATATGCCAAGCATCAGCCCGACGATATCTTCATGCGCGTCACCGTGCATAACCGTTCGGACCAACCCACACGCCTGCAGGTACTGCCTCAGCTCTGGGCGCGCAATGACTGGAGCTGGACCCTCGATGCACCCAAGCCCAGCTTGACGCTGGACGGCGAGCGAGTGCTGGCCCGCCACCATGAACTCGATGATCGCCACCTCAGCGCCTGGGGCCAGGATGGGGTGCAATGGCTGTTCTGTGAAAACCAGACCAACCGACCCAAATTGGAAGGGCAACCGGCGCCGGGGCCGTTCAAGGATGGGATCAACGATTACGTGGTGGGCGGGCTTGAGTCGGCCATTCGCCGGGACGCGGGCACCAAAGTGGCCGCGCATTTCACCCTTGAACTGGCGGGCCAGGAAAGCAAAACCCTTTACCTGCGCTTTGCGCCTGTGGACGCGCCCGATGTCAATGCGCGCAAGCTGTTCGAACAGCGCCGCCAGGAGGCCGATGACTTCTACGCGGTCTTGCAACAGGACCTTGCCGATGACGATGCGCGCAATGTGCAACGCCAGGCCCTGGCCGGCCTGCTGTGGTCCAAGCAGTTGTACTATTTTGACGTGAACCAGTGGCTCGACGGTGACCCAGCCCAGCCGGCGCCACCGCCCGAGCGCTTGCACATCCGCAATACCCATTGGCGGCACCTGTCCAACTTCGACATCCTGTCCATGCCCGACACCTGGGAATACCCGTGGTACGCCTCCTGGGATCAAGGCTTCCAGGCGGTGGCCATCGCGCTGATCGACCCCGGTTACGCCAAGCAACAGCTGTTGTTGTTGGTAAAGGACCGCTTCATGCACCCCAACGGCCAGTTGCCGGCCTACGAATGGCGCTTTGACGACGCCAACCCGCCCGTGCATGCCTGGGCCAGCTGGCGCGTGTATCAGCAGGACAAGGCGCTGACCGGCGTGGGTGACATGGATTTTCTGGAGCGGATCTTTCACAAACTGTTGTTGAATTTCTCCTGGTGGGTCAACCGCAAGGACGCCGAGGGCCGCAACCTGTTCCAGGGCGGTTTCCTGGGCCTGGACAATATTGCCTTGTTCGACCGTTCGGCCACGTTGCCGCCGGGCTACCAGTTGGACCAGGCCGACGGCACCGCCTGGGTGGCGGCCTATGCCCTGGACCTGATGCGCATCGGCCTGGAACTGGCCAAGCGCAATGGGGTGTATGTGGACATTGCTGTGAAGTTTTTCGAGCATTTCCTCTACATCGCCGGTGCCATCAACCGCGTCGATGACAGCGCCGAAGGCTTGTGGGATGAGCAGGACCAGTTTTTCTACGACGTGCTGCACCGCCCTGATGGCCAGAGCGAACCGGTGCGCCTGCGCTCCATCGTCGGGTTAATGCCGCTGTTCGCGGTGCTGGTGCTGGAACAGCGCGAGCATGAGGGCCTGGAAGGCTTGCGCGAGCGCCTGCTGGGTTTTATGCATCACCGGCCGGACCTGGCCAAGCTGGTTTCGCGCTGGACCGAGCCAGGGCAGGGCAACCGCCTGTTGCTGGCGCTGCTGCGTGGTGAACGCACCAAGGATTTGCTGCGGCGCATGCTCGATGACCAGGAATTCTTGTCGGCCTTTGGCGTGCGCGCCCTGTCCAAGGCGTACGCCGAGCAGCCCCTGGCGTTGAAGATGAATGGCGACACCTTGTGTGCCAGTTACCAGCCCGGTGAATCCGACTCACGCTTGTATGGCGGCAACTCCAATTGGCGCGGGCCGCTGTGGATGCCGGTCAATTACATGCTGATTGAATCGTTGCGCGAGTTTCATCGCTATTACGCGGAGCATTTTTCCGTGGAGTACCCGACGGGCAGTGGGTATCTGGCGTCACTGGAGGAGGTGGCTGACAGCCTCAGCGAGCGGCTGACGCGGTTGTTTCTCAGGGATGAAAACGGGGTGCGGCCGTCGATGGCGGGGTATGCGCAATTGCAGGAGGACCCGGCCAGCCGTGACCTGGTGTTGTTCCATGAGTATTTTCATGGGGAGACAGGGCGAGGGTTGGGGGCTTCACACCAGACCGGCTGGAGTGCATTGGTGGCGTTACTGTTGCAACCAAAACCTTAAGCAGTCGGCAAACCAAATGTGGGAGCGGGCTTGCTCGCGAATGCGGTGGTTCAGTGCCTGATGCATTAGCTGACACTGCGCATTCGCGAGCAAGCCCGCTCCCACAGGGATTCAGGGTTGCCCTTGAATCAGGAAGGGAACAGCTCGCTCAGCTTCATCGCCAGCATCATGTCGCCTTCGGTGCGCAGCTTGCCGCCCATGAACGCTTGCATGCCGTCGGTGGAACCATCGACGATGCCTTCCAGGGTTTCGCTGTCCATCACCAGGGTGACCTGAGCGTCAGGGTTTTCGCCTTCTTTGAGTTCGCAGGTCTTGTCCTTGACTACCAGCGAGAAATTCTTGGTGTCGTCGATACGGAAACCGAATACCAGGTCCAAGCCTTCGGCAGCGCTTGGGTTGAATTTGGCTTTCATTGCTTCTACTGCTTTAGCTACGTCAGTCATGGTTTCGATCCTTAAGGGTAGAGTCCAGTGACCTTGGGGTCACGGTTGGCCGCAGTTCATCGGAAAGTGATGAGCTGCGGCGCCTTCAACAGTTGCAAGTGGGCATGACTGTTGAAGGAAGCCAGTGCCACCTCGCGACCACGGAACTTGAGTTGGTTGAGCGAGGTGTTAACAATTTGCCAGTTCATTTCGAAGGCCTGGGCGGCAGGCATTCGGGTAATCAGGTGGAGCAGGGCGGTGATGGTGCCGCCGGAGGTGAATACGGCGATTTTGTCGGTGTGGTTCGCGGCGTCAAGGATGCGCTGCAAGCCACCCTGGACCCGCTCGACAAACCCCAGCCAGCTTTCCAGCCCCGGCGGATCATAGGTGCCGGCCAGCCAGCGTTCGATGATCAGGGCGAAAATGCGCTGGAACTCGCTACGGTTCTGCGGGCCATTGCGCAGGATGTGCACGGCATCCGGTTCACTGCCGAGCAGGTCGGGCAACAGGCCGCGAATAATCGCTTCGCCGTCGAACTCGTTGAACGCACTGTCTGTTTCCAATGCTGGCACCGGCAAGCCGAGGGCGCGGTACTGATCGAACGTGGCGCTGGCGGTGTGCTGCTGGCGACGCAGGTCGCCGGCGATGCAGCGGTCAAACGCTATGCCCAGGTCTGCCAGGTGGCGACCGAGCACTTGCGCTTGTTCCACGCCAACGGGCGAGAGGACGTCATAGTCGTCTGCACCGAAGGAGGCCTGGCCATGTCGAATCAGATAAATGCTGCCCACGTCCGTTTTCCCGGTACGTTGAAAGTCTGGCGAGGTTATGAGGATGCCTGCGAGCTGTCAATGAAAAAACATACGCTTGTTTTAAAAGCGCGTTGGAGCCCGCCTGCTGGCGGTTTGATCACTGGCTCCTTCGCGGTGGCGTCGGTATGCTGGGGCCATCCGCGCCTGGCGCAGTGCTTTTTTTAAGGAGACATATGGATTTTCTGGCCGAATACGCGAGCTTTCTGGCGAAGACCGTCACCCTGGTGGTCGCTATTCTGGTGGTACTGATCAGCTTTGCAGCACTGCGCAGCAAAGGTCGTCGTAAATCCGCCGGCCAATTGCAGGTCAGCAAGCTGAATGATTTTTACAAGGGCTTGCGCGAGCGTCTGGAGTCGAGCCTGCTCGACAAAGACCAGCTCAAGGCCCTGCGCAAGTCTGAAAGCAAAGCCGAAAAGAAGAAAGACAAGAAGAAGCCCGAGGCCAAGCCACGGGTATTCGTGCTGGATTTCGACGGTGACATCAAGGCCTCGGCCACCGAAAGCCTGCGCCATGAAATCACCGCGCTGCTGAGCCTGGCCACGCCCAAGGATGAAGTGGTGTTGCGCCTGGAAAGCGGCGGCGGCATGGTGCATAGCTATGGCCTGGCCTCTTCGCAACTGGCGCGTATCCGCCAGGCCGGCGTGCCATTGACTGTGTGCATCGACAAAGTGGCGGCCAGCGGCGGCTACATGATGGCGTGCATCGGCGAGAAGATCATCAGCGCACCGTTCGCCATTCTCGGCTCCATTGGCGTGGTGGCGCAGTTGCCCAACGTCAATCGCCTGCTGAAAAAGCACGACATCGACTTTGAAGTGCTGACTGCCGGTGAATACAAGCGCACGCTCACCGTGTTCGGCGAAAACACCGAGAAGGGCCGGGAGAAGTTCCAGGAAGACCTGGACATCACCCACCAGTTGTTCAAGAACTTCGTTTCGCGTTACCGCCCACAGTTGGCGATTGACGAGGTGGCGACCGGTGAAGTGTGGCTGGGTGTTGCCGCGCTCGACAAGCAATTGGTCGATGAGCTGCAAACCAGCGATGAATACCTGGCGACCAAGGCCAAGACCGCCGAAGTGTTCCACCTGCACTATGCCGAGCGTAAGAGCCTGCAAGAGCGCGTTGGCCTGGCGGCCAGCGGTTCGGTGGACCGGGTTCTGTTGACCTGGTGGAGCCGCTTGACCCAGCAGCGGTTCTGGTAAGCCGTCATACCCTGTAGGAGCGAGCTTGCTCGCGAAAAAATCACAGGCGCCGCGTTCATTCATCAAGCGCGCGTTATCGTTGACGTTTTTCGCGAGCAAGCTCGCTCCTACAGGTGAGATCAGATAAGGCGAGGTTGGATAGAGTCCGCCAACTGCGTAAGGATCAGGCAGCACGACACCGCCCCCGCATCCAGCACCCCCAGCGAACGCTCTCCCAAACGACTGGCCCGGCCAATCTTGGCCACCAGGTCCTTGGTCGAATCCCGCCCCTGAGAAGCAGCGCTTTTCATCGCATCGAGTGCATCGTTGAACGAAGCCCCTGACGCCTGCGCCCGTTCAAACGCTTCCACCGCCGGGATCAACGTATCCATCAAGCACTTGTCGCCCACGCCCGCTTCGGTGATGTCCTGCAACGAGGTCAAGCCGCCGCGCAGCAGGTGGGCGAAGGTGGCGGCGTCGATGTCGTCACAGCCGCGCACTTCGTCGGCCATGCCGATAAATAAGCTGCCATACAACGGCCCCATAGAGCCGCCGATGCCTTCCATCAGGCTCAGGGTCAGTTCGTCCAGGGCTTCGGCCAGGGTCAGTTGGCGGCCTTCGATCGTACGGCCGCAATGGGCAAAGCCCTTGGCCATGTTAATGCCATGGTCGCCGTCGCCTATGGCGCCGTCGACTTCGCTGAGGTACTCACGGTTGGCCACGATGACGCTGACCAGGTCGGCGACGATGGCGCTGCCGTCATGGGTGGAAAAATGCTGGCTCATGGTTCACTCCGCCTGGGTCATGCCGATGGAGCGGCAGGGTTGGTCGATCAAGGTTTTCAGCTCAGCGTCGAGGCCGAGCAGGGTCAAGGTCACGCCCATCATTTCCAGGGACGTGAAGTAGTTGCCCACGTAGCAGCGGTGAATCTTCAAGCCTTTGGCCTGGAGCTGCTTCTCCACCTCGGCGTAGAAAATATACAGCTCCATCACCGGGGTGGCGCCCAGGCCTGAGACCAGCACCACCACGCTGTCGTCCTGGCTGAAATCGCGGTCGGCGAGGATCGGCGCCAGCATGCGCTCGGCCATGGCCGCGGCCGGTTCAATCGGGATGACTTCAATGCCCGGTTCGCCATGATGGCCGATACCCAATTCCATCTGGCCGTCGGGAATCTGGAAGTTCGGCTTGCCCACCGCCGCGATGGTGCAGGGTGTAAGGCCGATACCAATCGAGCGGCAGTGGTCGACGGTTTTCTGTGCCACCCGAATCACGCCGTCCAGGTCGTAATGCTGGGCGGCGGCGGCACCGCCGATCTTCCACATGAAGATCTCCCCGGCCACGCCGCGACGCTTGGCGATGTCGGCCTTGGGCGCGGACGCCACGTCGTCGTTGGCGACCACCGTGCGGATGCGCATGTCTTTGCTGGCGGCCATTTTCATCGCCAGCTTCACGTTCATATTGTCGCCCGCGTAGTTGCCATACAGGCAGGCAACGCCTGCGCCATGGTCGGCAGCGCGGAAGGCGTCGAAAAAGCTTTTGGCGGTGGGCGAGGAAAAAATCTCGCCGACGGCCACCGCATCCACCAGGCCCGGGCCAACATAACCGAGGAACGCCGGCTCATGCCCGGAGCCGCCGCCGGTGACAATGCCGACGCGGCCTTGGGCTGAGGGCTTGGCCTTGACGATGACCCGTGGGTTGCTCTCGTACTGGCGCAATTGGGGGTGCGCGACCAGGATGCCGCGCAGCATGTCTTCGACCACTTGGTCGGGATCGTTGATGACTCGATTCATAACGCGGGTTCCTGTGTTCTTGTTCTAAGGGGCGGCACTATTCCCCTGTGGGAGCTGGCTTGCCTGCGATGGCGGTGTGTCAGTTGGCGCATTTTTACCTGGTGCACCGTCATCGCAGGCAAGCCAGCTCCCACAGGGTTGTGTGTTGTCGCTGCAATCAGGGTTCGAGCACAACCTTCAGCGATTTATCGCCGCGCTCCATCACCGCAAACGCTTCCTTGAAATCCGCCAGTGCAAACTTGTGGGTCACCACGTCGCGCATGTCGATCTTGCGGTTGCCGATAAAGTCGATGGCCCTGGGGTACATATACGGGCCCAGGTGCGAGCCGAGAATATCCAATTCCTTGCGGTCGCCGATGATCGACCAATCCACCGTGGCCTCGTCATTGAACACGCTGAATTCGACAAAGCGCCCCAGCTTGCGCAGCATCGCCAGGCCCTGGTTCACCGCCTTGTGGTGCCCGGTCGCTTCGATATAGATGTCGCAGCCGTAGCCATCGGTGATCTCGCGGATCTTCGCCAACACATCGACTTCGGCCGGGTTCCACACTTCGTCGGCGCCCATCCGCAGGGCGAGGGCGGCGCGTTCGGGTTTCATGTCCAGCACGATGAGCTTTTTGGGGTTGCGCAACCGCACCGCGCCGATGATGCCCAGGCCCAGGGTGCCGGCGCCGGCGACCACCACGATGTCGTCATGGTCGACGTTGGCACGTTCCGCCGCGTGCAGCGAGCAGGCCAGGGGTTCGATCAGGATCGCTTCATCGGGGGCGATGGATTCCGGCACTTTGTGGATGATGCCTTCCTTGGTGAAGATCATGTACTGGGCCATGGCGCCCTGCACATTGTTCTGGAAGCCATACAGGTCGTGCTTCTGGCACATCCAGTACTGGCCGTGGTTACAGAAGCGGCAGCCCCAGCACGGCACGATCTGCTCGGAGATCACCCGGTCACCCACGGCCACGCCACGCTTTTCGGCGCCCGGGCCAAGGGCGACCACGCGGCACACGAACTCGTGGCCGGGGATCATCGGTGGCTTCACGTAGCGCGGTTGCTCGGCGTCGCCCCAGAACGACGGCGCGCCGCGATAGGTCTTGATATCGCCCATGCAAATGCCGCACAGCTCGACCTTGGTGAGGATCTCGTCGGGGCCGGGGGTGGGCACGTCGACGGTTTCCAGGCGGTAGTCTTCCGGGCCGTGGCAGACCACGGCCTGCATGGTTTTCGGGATGCTTGGGGCGAGTTGTTCAGGTGTGCGTTCGGTGACGGTGGACATGACAAAACCTCACGACATAACGATGAATTACTGAATGCTGTAGCCGCCGTCGATCACCATGTTTGCACCGGTGATCATCTGCGCAGCATCGCTGAGCAGGTACAGCGCCAGCCCGGCGATTTCTTCCGGCTGGGCAAAGCGGCCCGCCGGGATCTGCAATTTGGCCCGCTCACCTACGTCGCCGGCCCAGGCTTTTTTGCCCAGGGCGGTTTCGACGATGGTGGGGGAGATGGCGTTGACGTTCACCTGCGGCGCCCACTCCATGGCCAACACCTTGGTCATGCCGACGATCGCGGCTTTGCTGGCGCAGTAGGCGACGTGACGGTCCAGGCCAATCACGGCGGCCTGGGACGCCAGGTTGACGATGCGGCCGCTGCCTTGGGCGAGCATATGCCTGGCGCAGGCCTGGGCCACGAAGAAACTGGCCTTGAGGTTGATGTCCAGGGTGGTGTCCCAGGCGCTTTCAGTCACCTCAATGGCTTTGTCCAGCAGCACCACACCCGCGCTGTTGATCAGGTAATCCAGGCGTTGGAAGTGGGCGAATACGCGGTCGATGGTGGGTTGTATCTGGCCAATCTGGCCGAGGTCGACGGCGATACCCACGTGCCCGGCCCCCAGGCCGGCGGCCACCTCGACCACGGCCGGGTCGCGGTCCAGCAGCGCCACCCGGGCACCGCGTTCCGCCAGCAAGGTGGCGCAGGCCAGGCCAATGCCGGCGGCGCCACCGGTGATCACCGCGCAACGACCGCTGAGGTCGAAGGCTTGGTTCCAGAAACCAGACATGAATGACTCCCCATACAGATCAAAAGGTAGAACTCGGTCCAATGTGGGAGCTGGCTTGCCTGCGATTGCATCGACCCGGTCTACCTGATGCCCCGAGGTGCCTGCATCGCAGGCAAGCCAGCTCCCACAGTGGACGGTGTTTCAAGCCACTGGCTACTTACCGCCGCTGACTTGCTTGTACAGCGCATCCGCATTGGCATTGGTCACCGGCACCCAGGGCAGGATGTAGTTCTTGGCCGTGCCGTCGGCCCATTTCACATCCTTGCCATAGCGTTCCCAAATCACCGATTGCGGCTTGTAGTCTTTGCCGGCCAGGGCGCGCAGTGCCACGTCCAGCGCGCCTTGAGACTGGGCCTGGGCGTCCTGCAGGAAGGTGGTGACTTCGTCCTTTTTCGCCGCCTGGATCGCATCCGGCATGCCGTCGATAGAGGTCACGGGCACATCCTTGGAAGTGAGGCCATGGGACTTCAGCGCCTGCACGGCGCCCAGGGCCATGTCGTCGTTCTGGGCGATCACACCGTTGATGCCCTTGGGGTGGGCGTTGAGCCAGTCTTCGGTGAGGGTCATGGCCTGGGCGCGGTCCCAGTTGGCGGTTTTCTTTTCGATGATCTTGATGTCCGGGTGTTTGCCCAGCACTTCCAGCTCGCCTTTTTCCCGGTCGATCTGGGCCGACTGGCCAATCGGGCCCTGGATGATCACCACGTTGCCCTTGCCATTGAGCTTGTCGACCATCGCCTGGGCCTGCAGGCGGCCGCCTTCCACGTCGTCGTTACCCACATACGGCACGCTGGCATCGGCTACTTTCGTATTGGAGGCGATGACCACCACGTCGTTGCTCATGGCGGCCTTGACGGTGCCGACGCCGGCCTTGGTATCAATCGGCACGAACAGAATCGCGTCGTAGCGTTGGGTCACCATGTTTTCGATCTGGTTGTTCTGGGTCAGGGCGTCGTAGTTGCCGTCGAATACGGTCAACTGCACGGTGCCATCCTTGACCGCCGGGTGTTCTTTGAGCTCGCGGACCCAGTTCTGCATGAACTGGCCCTTGAGGCCATAGACGGCCGCGCCGATCTTGTAGGGCTTGCCATCGGCGGCCAGGGCGATACTGCTGGCGAGCAGGGAGAGGGCCGCCGCAGCGGCCAGGGTGGTACCCAGTTTCATAAGTAGAACTCCGGTTATTGTTATGGGTCGTTCTTCAGCGTTTCTTCTTGCGCCACACGTCGATCAGGACTGCGAACACGATGATCAGGCCCTTGGCGACCTGCTGGTAATAGGAGGACACACCGAGCAGGTTCAGGCCGTTGTTGATCACGCCGATCAACAGTGCCCCGAACAAGGTGCCGACAATGCTGCCGGTACCGCCCGACAAGCTGGTGCCGCCGATCACCACCGCGGCAATCGCGTCCAGCTCATAGGAAACCCCGGCCTGAGGCAGGGCAGAGGTGGTGCGTGCCGACAGCACCACGCCGGCCAACCCGGCGAGCAGGCCCGAGACCACGTACACCGAGAACATCACCTTGCGCACGCCAATGCCGGAAGTGCGCGCACTTTTTTCATTGCCACCCACCGCGTACACATAACGGCCATAGGTGGTGTAGCGCAGCACCATCCAGAAAATCAGCGCGACCACGGCGAAGATGATGATCGGCAGGCCCACCGGGCCGACCTTGCCGATGCCCAGGGCCAGGTAGGTGTCGGGCAGGTCGGTGATCGGGCTACCGTCGTTGAGGATAAAGGTCATGCCCCGGGCGATACTGAGCATGCCAAGGGTGGCCACGAACGGCGGGATCGACAGGTTGGCGATCATAAAACCATTGACCACGCCGAGCATCGCGCCGGCAAACATCCCCGCGCTGACCGCCGCCAACAGGCCGTAACCCTGGGTGGCGACCATGGCGCTGCACAAGCCGGCGAACGCCAGAATCGATCCCACCGACAGGTCGATACCCTTGGTCAGGATCACGTAGGTCATGCCCACGGCGAGAATGCCGTTGATGGAGGTCTGGCGCAGGATGTCCATCCAGTTGCGCCAGGTCATGAAGTATTCGCTGGAAAACGCCATCACCACGCACAGCAGGATAAACACCAGCGGCAGGCCAAAGCGGTCGAGGGACAGGCGCAGGCGGTTGCGCGGCGAGGCGGTAACGGGGGCGACGATGGTTTTGGCATTCATGAGGCAAGACTCAACAAGGCTTCCTGGGAAAGGGCGGTGTCGGTGCTGATGGTGACCAGTCGGCCGCCTTTGAAGACGGCGATGCGATCACTCAAATGCAGCAGTTCCGGGGCTTCCGACGACACCACAATGGCTGCGCCGCCGGCGCGCACGAACTGGTCGAGCAGGTGGTAGATCTCCTGTTTGGCGCCTTCGTCGATGCCGCGGGTGGGCTCATCGCAGAGCAGGCACACCGGCTCCGTGGACAGGCATTTGGCGAGCACCACCTTTTGCTGGTTGCCGCCGCTCATGGACGCCACCGGCAGCTCCAGGGAGCTGGTCTTGATCTGCAGGCGCTTGACCATCTCCTCGGCCAGCTGCGCTTCCTTGCGCGCATTGATCAGCGACCAACTCGACAGGCGCTTATAGGCCGACAGTGCAATGTTGGACAGGATGCTGCCGGTCAGCACCAGGCCGCTGTCCTTGCGGTCTTCGGTGACCAGCGACATGCCGGCGTCGATGGTTGCCTTGGGCTGCCCGATGGGCATGGGCTTGCCTTGCAAGGTAACGCTGCCGGAGTCCGCCACGGTCAGGCCGTAGATGCAATTGAGGAATTCACTGCGTCCGGATCCCATCAGCCCATAAATGCCGAGGATCTCGCCACGGCGCAGGTGCAGGCTGATGTCGTGGAATTCACCGTTGCGGCTCAGGTGGTCGACTTGCAGGCAGGTGCTGGCCGCACATTCGCGGCCCACTTTGTGGTCGATGCGCGTCAGTTCCTGGCCGACAATGCCGCGCACCAGGTGGTCGCGGTCGATATCGGCCATGCGCCCGCTTTCCACAAAGGCGCCATCACGGAAGATGCTGTAGTCATCGGCGATCTGCGCCAGTTCGCTCAGTCGATGGGACACGTACACGATGCCGGCACCGCGTGCGGTAAGGCGGCGAATGGCCTTGAACAGGGTTTCGGCCTCGCGCTCGCCGATGGCCGAGGTGGGCTCGTCCATGATCATCACCTGGCAGTCATGGCTGAACGCCTTGGCGATTTCCACCAGTTGCATCTGCGCAACGCTCAGACGGTGCATGGGGCTTGTGGCGTCGACGTCGAACTCCAGGCTTTCCAGTAGTTCACGGGTGCGGCGGTTGAGGGCCTTGCTGTCGACGATGCAACCGGCACGGCGTGGTTCGCGGCCCAGCCAGATGTTTTCGGCGACGCTCATGTAGGGGATGGGTTCGAGCTCCTGGGTGATCATCGCGATCCCCGCGGCCAAGGCTTCACTTGGCCGATTGAACTGCACCGGTGCGCCGTTGAGCAGAATGCTGCCAGCGTCACGCTGGGTGATGCCCATCAGGATGCTCAGGAAAGTCGACTTGCCAGCACCGTTGCCGCCGCACAGGGCGTGGACGCTACCGGCGCGCAGAGCAAGGCGCCCGTCACGCAGGGCGGGCACCCCGGCGTAGGCCTTGGCGACGTGTTCAGCCTGGAGCAGTAATGGCGTGGCCATCGGCGTGTCCTCGTGCTGTGAATTCTTATTAGGTCGCACAGTCATGTTTCGCTGTGATCATATGTGTATCAAATGAAATTCTGATCAGTCAATCTCTTTCACTTAAAAGGTGTGATTCTCATCTGTGATGCGATTATTGCCTTTGTATGGGGCTTTGACTGGCAGGTCAGCTAAATCTCGCTTGACAGGAAGGGGTGAATGCTTGCGAAATGCGTGAGAGATATTTCACTAAGTGATCATTTGATCAGTGGAGCCAGGCACCATGAACACACCTTTTCCGGTGGCTATCGGATGCGATGAAGCGGGTTTTGAACTCAAAGAGCTGTTAAAGCGCCACATTGAGGGGTTGGGATACCCGGTGACCGACTTCGGTACGCATTCCATGGCGCCGGTGCTGTACCCGGACATTGCCCTGGCCGTGGCCACTGCCATCAATGCCGGGCAACAGCGCCTCGGCGTGCTGGTGTGCGGCACCGGAATAGGCATGGCCATCTCCGCCAACAAGGTGCTGGGCATTCGTGCGGCCCAGGCCCATGACACCTATTCGGCGGAGCGCGCGCGCAAGAGCAACGATGCGCAAATCCTCTCCATCGGGGCGCGGGTCATCGGGGCGGAGTTGGCCAAAAGTATCGTCAGCGCGTTTTTGGCCTCGGAGTTCGAAGCGGCGCGGTCCGGGGCCAAGGTCGAGCGCATCAATGCGATTGAGCGTGATGGGCATCAGTAGTGGACGGCGCAGGGCAAGAGTCGGGAGAATGCGCCTTTGACGCCGAAACGGAAGCCCGTCCCCATGAGTGACAGTACCCAGCGCATGGCCAGTGATATCGATCAGATGACCGAAGTGGCGATGCTCTATTACCTTGAGAACGTCACTCAGGAGGCCATCGCCAAGCGCTTTGACCTGTCGCGGGCCAAGGTCAGCCGCCTGCTCAAGCGTGCGCGCGATGAAGGGATTGTCGAGGTGCGCGTGTTGCAGCACCCGGCGATGAACAACGAGTTGGAGCGGGCGTTGGTGGAGCGCTTCAAGCTCGACCGTGCCCTGATCGCCGTCGACCACAGCGACCCCGACACCCAGCGCTCGGCGGTCGCCAGCCTGGTGGCCAACTACCTCAACAAGACCCTGGGCGACGGCATGATCGTTGCCGTGGGCATGGGCCGTAACGTCGGCGCGGTGGCCGACAACGTGTTTCTGCCGGTGACCCGCAACTGCACCTTCGTGTGCGCCATCGGCGGTTCGCTCAAGGCTGGCGAGTACATGAACCCTGACCACATCTGCCGACGCCTGGCCCTGCGCTTTGGTGGCGAAAGTGAAAGCCTCTACGCCCCCGCGCTGGTGGCCAACCCGGAACTGCGTGGGGTGCTGATCAATAACGACACGGTGCGTTCGACCCTTGACCGCGCCCGGCGTGCCGATATTGCCCTGATCGGCATCGGCGACATGAGCGAGAACAGCAACATGGTGCGCATGGGCTGGTTCTCGCCCCAGGAAATCGCCCAGGCGCGTTTGTCTGGCACCGTGGGCGACATGATGGGCTATGACTTTATCGACATACACGGCCAGCCGGCGGTCAACGCCATCCAGGGGCGCGTGATCGGGTTGACGGTGCAGGAGCTGTTTCGCATCCCGGATGTGGTGGCGATTGCCAGTGAGAACACCAAGGCGGCGGCGACCCTGGGGGCGTTGCGCTCGGGCGTGATCAATACGCTGGCGACCACCGTCACCAATGCCCACACCATCTTGGCGCTGGATGATGCCACTCGCAAAACCTGATGAGTCGTCTATCTGGCAGGGGGGGCAGGCTTTCTGTGGGAGCTGGCTTGCCTGCGATTGCATCGACCCGGTCTACCTGATGCACCGAGGTGCCCGCATCGCAGGCAAGCCAGCTCCCACAAGAGTTGCTGTGCTTCTGATAGCGGTTTACAGGTTTTGTAATAGTTTTGCGCTGTGGGAAATTTGTATTTCGAATGTAGGATTCAAGTCCTTTTGTCATTTCAGGACTTGCATGAACACCCTCTCGGAGCCTCCCAGTCGTCTTTCCCCAAGACCACCGCTGTCGCTGTTTCCGCTCAAGCACCCCGTATTCCGTCAACTAACCTTGTCCCGGTCTTCTGACCGCACGTTGCCGTGCCTGGCGTTCTGAACCCTTTAAAGACAGAGAATTTATAAATGGAATGGTTAGCGGATCCCACGGCCTGGCTCGGCCTTGCGACCTTGATTGTGCTGGAACTGGTGCTGGGTATCGACAACCTGGTGTTTATCGCGATCCTGGCAGACAAGTTGCCGCCGGAGCAGCGTGACCGTGCGCGGTTGATCGGCTTGTCCCTGGCGTTGTTGATGCGCCTGGGCCTGTTGGCGAGTATTTCCTGGTTGGTGACCCTGACCCAGCCGCTGTTCGAGGTGTTCGACAAGAGCTTCTCCGGGCGTGACCTGATTATGCTGTTCGGCGGTATATTCCTGCTGTTCAAGGCCACCATGGAATTGCATGAGCGCCTTGAAGGCCATGTGGCGCAGCACAAGGGCAACGTCGCTTACGCAATGTTCTGGCCGATCGTCGCGCAGATCGTGGTGCTGGATGCGGTGTTCTCCCTCGACGCAGTGATTACCGCTGTGGGCATGGTCGACGAGCTGGCGGTGATGATGATCGCAGTGATCGTGTCCATCGGCCTGATGATCGTGGCGAGCAAGCCGCTGACCCGTTTCGTCAATGCGCACCCGACCGTGATCATGCTGTGCCTGGGCTTCTTGATGATGATCGGCTTTGCCCTGACCGCCGAAGGCCTGGGCTTCCATATTCCCAAGGGCTACCTGTACGCGGCCATTGGTTTCTCGATTCTGATCGAGGTGTTCAACCAGATCGCCCGCGCCCGTCGCAAAAAATCGGCCCAGGGTGTGTTGCCAGTGCGTGAGCGTACCGCCCACGCGGTGATGCGCTTGTTGGGTGGCCGCAGCCTGGCGGTGGAAGAGGTGGGTGAAGACGTAGCCGACCTGCTGGGTGAGCCGGATGCTGCGCAGGGCCCGCTGTTTGACCGACGTGAACGGGTGATGATCAGCGGCGTGCTGCAACTGGCCGAGCGGCCGATTCGCACCCTGATGACCCCAAGGGCCAAGGTTGACTGCATCGACCTGGCGGACGACCCCGAGGCGACCCGTCTGAAACTGATGCATTCGTCCTACTCGCGTCTGCCGTTGATCCGTAACGGTGCAGTGGATGAGCCCCTGGGTTTTGTGCACAAGAAGGAACTGCTCAAGGAGTACCTGGCCGGCAACGAGCCGAACCTGGAACACCTGGCGCGTCGTGCGATCAACCTGCTGGAGAGTTTTTCGATCCTCAATGCCTTGGAGCAGATGCGCCAGGAGTCCACCCACATCGCCTTCGTGATCAACGAATTCGGCGACTTCATGGGGGTGTTGAGCATGACGGATATCCTGGAGTCCATCGCCGGTGAATTGCCCGATGCCAGCGAAATCGAAGGGCCGGACATTGTCGAGGACGGCGAAGGTTTCCGTGCCAATGGTGCCTTGAACCTTAATCTGGTGCGTCAGCGCACGGGCTTCAAGGCGGTGGCGACCGAGGATTATCAGACCTTGGCGGGTTTGGTGATGAGCCTGCTTGACCGCCTGCCGGTGGTGGGCGATAGCCTGGAGCATGAAGGCTGGCGTTTGACGGTGGCTGAAGTGGAGGAGCGTCGAGTGACGCAGGTGCACTTGCGCCCTTGCTCAGGTCATATCGGTTGAAGATGTCCTTCACGTACTGCTCTTGTTCTTCAAGAGGGCCGAAGCCTTTGTGTTTTTGTTCCAGGGCGCCCTTCAGGTAGATCAGCAGCGTCGGGGTGCCTGTCACGTCAGGGTGCCTCGGCGTATGGGCGCAGTCGAGTAACAGGCTGACGATCCACGGATGCTTCCACGCGGTCTGTTCGAATAAATGGCATGCCTGCGCGCAAGCGGGGCATTGCTCTGAAAAAAACAGAATAAACACTGGGCGGGGCGTGTTCAGCACCCATCCAAACTCTTTGGCGCTGGAAATTCTGCGCGTGGCGACTCCCATGTCGATCCCCCTGCCTGCCGTGTTGGTTTTTGCCCACGCTAGGCCAGTGGGTTGTCACCGTCTACTGTCAACCTTCACAGGTGCGGGGCACTTCGAGGCGACCCGTCTGGGTGCGGCGTAACACCCTTGTGGGGCGTTGCGTAGCACAGCCCTACGATGACGGCGCAACGCTGCTTACCGCTCCAATCACTATCTCCCTGATCCCTAACGCATTTCTTGCCCCCATAGGTTTCCTCCGGCGTCTGTGGCACACTTTCTGCTGTCTATTCCGTTGTTACATACCAAGTTCCGGTATAGCGGAATACACAATCCCTGGAGTGCTTGTCATGCATCACCGACCTTCCGTATTCAAAGCGTGTGTTTTTCTTGTCGCCTCATCGGCTTGCCTCGCCAGCGTGGTGCAGGCGGCGGACAGCAAGCTTGATGATGTGCTCAAGCGCGGGCACTTGATCGTAGGTACAGGCAGTACCAATGCGCCGTGGCACTTCCAGGGAGCGGATGGCAAGTTGCAGGGATTTGATATCGACATCGGCCGCATCGTGGCCAAAGGCTTGTTCAATGACCCGAGCAAGGTGGAGTTTGTGGTGCAGTCGTCCGACGCACGCATTCCCAACCTGCTCACCGACAAGGTCGACATGAGCTGCCAGTTCATCACCGTTACCGCCAGCCGCGCACAGCAAGTAGCCTTTACCCTGCCGTACTACCGTGAAGGCGTCGGCCTGCTGTTGCCCAACAACAGCAAGTACAAGGAAATCGAAGACCTGCAGGCGGCGGGCGATGACGTTACCGTGGCCGTGCTGCAGAACGTGTATGCCGAAGAGCTGGTGCATCAGGCGCTGCCCAAGGCCAAGGTCGACCAGTACGACAGCGTTGATCTGATGTACCAGGCCGTGAACTCAGGCCGCGCCGATGCCGCCGCCACCGACCAATCCTCGGTCAAATACCTGATGGTGCAGAACCCCGGTCGTTATCGCAGCCCCACTTATGCCTGGAGCCCGCAAACCTACGCCTGCGCGGTCAAGCGCGGCGACCAGGACTGGCTGAACTTCGTCAATACCGCGCTGCACGAAGCCATGACCGGTGTGGAGTTCCCCACCTACAAAGCGTCGTTCAAGCAGTGGTTCGGCGTGGACCTGCCAGAACCGGCGATTGGTTTTCCCGTGGAATTCAAGTGACCCGCAACAATAGGGGCGTGCTTGAGCGCGCCCCCTTCAGGTGCTGCTGACCATGAACTATCAGTTGAACTTTGCCGCCGTCTGGCGTGATTTCGACACCTTGCTGGCGGGGCTCGGCCTGGGGTTGCAGTTGGCGTTGCTGTCGATCGCCATCGGCTGCGTGATCGGCCTGTTGATGGCGTTTGCCATGCTCTCCAGGCACCGCGCGCTGCGTATTTTTGCCTCGGTGTACGTGACGGTGGTGCGCAACACCCCGATCCTGGTGTTGATCCTGTTGATCTACTTCGCCTTGCCCTCCCTGGGTATTCGCCTGGATAAGATCCCCTCGTTCATCATCACCCTGTCGCTGTATGCCGGTGCCTACCTCACCGAAGTGTTCCGCGCAGGCCTGGTGAATATTCCCAAGGGCTTGCGTGAAGCCGGCCTGGCCATCGGCCTGGGCGAGTGGCGGATCCGCGCTTACATCACCGTGCCGGTGATGCTGCGCAACGTGCTGCCGGCGCTGTCGAACAACTTTATCTCGCTGTTCAAGGACACCTCTCTGGCCGCTGCGATCGCGGTGCCGGAGCTGACCTATTACGCCCGCAAGATCAACGTCGAAAGCTACCGGGTGATTGAAACCTGGCTGGTCACGACCGCGCTCTACGTGGCTGCCTGTTACCTGATTGCCATGCTGCTCCGTTACCTGGAACAGCGTTTGGCTATCCGTCGCTGAGGAAGGGTCCCCATGTACGAATCCCCCAGTTGGCTGCATGAATTGTGGATTGCCCGCGAGACCCTTTGGGCTGGCTTCCAGGCCAGTGTGGCGGTCTCGGCGCTGGCGATTGTCTTTGGCACCCTGATCGGCATCGTCGCCGGGCTGATCCTGACCTACGGCAAATTCTGGATGCGCGCGCCGTTCCGTCTGTACGTCGATTTGATCCGTGGCGCGCCGGTGTTTGTGCTGGTGTTGGCGTGTTTCTACATGCTGCCGGCCCTGGGCTGGCAAATCAGTGCGTTCCAGGCCGGTGCGGTTGGGCTGACCTTGTTCTGTGGCTCCCATGTGTCGGAAATCGTGCGCGGCGCGCTGCAAGCCATTCCCCGTGGGCAATTGGAAGCAGGCAAGGCGATTGGCCTGACCTTTTACCAGTCCCTGGGCTACGTGCTGTTGCCCCAGGCGCTGCGGCAGATCTTGCCGACCTGGGTCAACTCCTCCACGGAAATCGTCAAGGCCTCCACCTTGCTGTCAGTGATCGGCGTGGCGGAATTGTTGCTCAGTACCCAGCAGGTGATCGCGCGTACCTTCATGACCCTGGAGTTCTACCTGTTCGCCGGGTTTCTGTTCTTTGTCATCAACTACGCCATCGAATTATTCGGGCGCTACATTGAAAAGCGGGTGGCCTTGCCATGAACCAAGCTCAAACCAACCCAGCGCTGCTGGACATTCGTGGCCTGCGTAAACAATACGGCCAGGTGGAAGTGCTCAAGGGCGTCGACCTGACCATGCAGCGCGGCAATGTGGTGACGTTGATCGGCTCCAGCGGCTCGGGCAAGACCACTTTGCTGCGCTGCGTGAACCTGCTGGAAGAGTTCCAGGGCGGGCAGATCACCCTGGACGGCGAGTCCATCGGCTACAGCGATGTCGGCGGCAAGCGCGTACGCCACCCGGAGCGGGTGATCGCCCAGCACCGTGCAATGACCGGCATGGCGTTTCAGCAATTCAACCTGTTCCCGCACTTGACCGCGCTGCAGAACGTTACCCTCGGCTTGCTCAAGGTCAAGAAGATGAGCAAGGATGAGGCGGTAGCCCTGGCCGAAAAATGGTTGGACCGCGTCGGCCTGCTGGAGCGCCGTAATCACTTTCCCGGCCAACTGTCCGGCGGCCAGCAACAGCGTGTGGCGATTGCCCGCGCCATTGCCATGAACCCCAGCCTGATGCTGTTCGACGAAGTCACCTCGGCCCTCGACCCGGAGTTGGTGGGCGAAGTGCTCAGCGTGATCAAGGGGCTGGCAGAGGAGGGCATGACCATGTTGTTGGTCACCCACGAAATGCGCTTTGCCTATGAGGTCTCGGACCAGATCGTGTTCATGAACCAGGGCCGCATTGAAGAGCAGGGCAGCGCGAAGGACATCTTCGAACGGCCGCAGTCGCCGCGCCTGGCGGAATTTCTCAAGAACATTCGTTTTTAACAAGGAGCAACTTTTATGAGCATTACTCGTTACGGCACCGGCAGCACCGCAGGTGGCGGCCAGCCACGTCCATTCGCCCGCGCCGTGGAAGCCGATGGCTGGCTGTACGTGTCGGGCCAGGTGCCTGCGGTGGACGGTGAAATCATCAATGGTGGCATCATCGAGCAAACCCGGCAGACGATGCGCAATGTGGTGGCGATCCTCGAAGAAGCCGGCTACGAACTCAAGGACGTGGTACGGGTGGGCGTATGGTTGGAAGACCCACGGGACTTCTGGAGTTTCAACAAGGTGTTCGGCGAGTACTTCACCCCGGAACACGCCCCTGCGCGCGCCTGCGTGCAGGCCAACATGATGGTCGATTGCAAAGTCGAGATCGATTGCGTGGCCTACAAGAAAAAGGGCTGAATACCCACTTTGATTATTCCCACGCTCTGCGTGGGAATACCGTCTTGGACGCTCTGCGTCCGCGCTTGTGACGCAGAGCGTCACCGCATGCATTCCCACGCAGAGCGTGGGAACGATCATCTGGAACGGGACCGAGTACTGCCATGACCGAAGACACCATCAAACGCCGCGCCAAAGGCCTGGACCGTGCGTTCGATATCCTCGATTTTCTCAAGGAAATCGGCCAGCCCCTGCGCCCGAATGATATTGCCAGCGGCATCGGCAGCCCCAAATCCACGGTCTACGAACTGGTGGCGTCGTTGCTGGAGCGGCGCATCCTGGAGACCGTGGGCAAGGACGGCCACGTGTACCTGGGCCGGCAGCTGTATTTTCTCGGCCAGGCACACTTGCGTCACTTCGACCTGACCCGTGAGGCCGACCACGCCTTGCAGGAGATCGTCAGCCAGACCCACGAAACCGCGCAGATGTGCCTGCTCAACGGGCGCAAATACACGGTGGCGCTGATGCGCGAAGGCCAGCGGCATTTCCGTATTTCTTCGGATATCGGCGAAAACGCGCCCATTCCGTGGACGGCCTCGGGGCGCTTGTTGCTAGGGCATTTGAGCGACCAGCAGATCGTCGACCTGATCGACCCCGACGATTTCATCCTGCCGGACGGCCTGCGCCTGCCGCTGGACACTTTCCTGGCGCAGATCCGCCAGGCCAGCCTGGAGGGGTTCTTCTCCTTCGACAGTGTGGCCGACACCTTCACCCATTGTTTTGCCGCCCCGGTGCGCGATGCCCAGGGCATCAGCATCGCGACCCTGTGCATCGTCGCCCCCCGGGCCGATGCCAGCAAAAACTACCACGACTATCGCCGGGTACTGATCGACAGCGCCAACAGCCTGGCCCGGCGCATCAACGAATAGGAGTTTTCCATGTCTGCCCTCAATGCCGTTGAAAAAGGTGCCGCCGCCGTCGGTGCCCATGTGGTTCGGGATGTCAGCCTGCCGGCCCTGGTGCTGCACCGCGACGCCCTGGAACATAACATCCGCTGGATGCAGGACTTTGTCCGCAGCAGCGGTGCCGAGCTGGCGCCCCACGGCAAGACCAGCATGATGCCCGCACTGTTCCAGCGCCAGATCGCCGCTGGCGCCTGGGGCATCACCCTGGCTACCGCCGTGCAAACCCGTGCCGCCTACGCCAACGGCGTGCGTCGCGTGCTGATGGCCAACCAACTGGTGGGCGCGCCAAACATGGCCTTGATCGCCGACCTGCTGGCCGATAAGGATTTTGACTTCCATTGCATGGTCGATCACCCGGACAACGTTGCCGACCTGGGCCTGTTCTTCGCCGCCCGTGGCCAGCGCCTTAACGTGATGATCGAGTACGGGGTGGTCGGTGGCCGCTGCGGTTGTCGCAGCGAGCAAGAAGTGCGTGAGCTGGCCAAGGCGATCCAGGCCCAGCCGGCATTGGCGTTGACCGGTATCGAGGGTTACGAAGGCGTGATCCACGGCGAGCATGCCGTCAGTGGCATTCGCGACTTTGCCGCCAGCCTGGTGAGCCTGGCGGTCGAGCTGCAAGACAGCGGCCTGTTCGACCTGCCCAAGCCAATCATCACCGCATCGGGCTCGGCCTGGTACGACCTGATCGCCGAGTCGTTCGAAACGCAGAACGCCGCCGGCCGCTTCCTCAGCGTGTTACGCCCTGGCAGTTACGTGGCCCACGACCATGGCATCTACAAAGAAGCGCAGTGCTGCGTACTCGAACGCCGCAGCGACCTCAACGAGGGCCTGCGCCCGGCAATGGAAGTCTGGGCACACGTGCAGTCGCTGCCGGAGCCGGGTTTTGCGGTGATCGCCCTGGGCAAGCGCGACGTGGCCTACGACGCCGGCTTGCCGGTGCCGCTCAAGCGCTACAGGGCCGGGATTGTGCCGGCGCAAGGTGATGATGTGAGCGGGTGCAAGGTCACGGCGGTGATGGACCAGCATGCGTTCATGACCGTGGCGCCGGGGGTGCAATTGCGCATTGGCGACATCCTTTCGTTTGGTACGTCACACCCTTGCCTGACCTTTGATAAATGGCAGGTGGGGTGCCTGGTGGATGAGCAGTTGCAGGTGGTTGAGTCTCTGCGTACCAGCTTCTAGACCGCGTCGCGTCCTTCGCGAGCAAGCCCGCTCCCACATTCGACTGCATTCCTTCAGTTGAAATAGGGTCAACTGTGGGAGCGGGCTTGCTCGCGAAGGGGCCATCAGCCACACCAGAGAGCAAAGGCATGAACACCCACCCCCACATCGCCCTCATCGGCGAATGCATGATCGAACTGCAACACCGCGCCGACGCCAGCCTGCACCAGAGCTTCGGCGGCGACACCCTGAACACCGCGGTGTACCTGCGCCGCGAGCTGGGCGATGCCGGCAGCGTTGACTACGTCACCGCCCTGGGCGATGACAGCTTCAGCGATGCCATGTGTGAGCATTGGCACGCCGAAGGCCTTGGCCTGGGGATGGTCCAGCGCCTGCCTGGGCGCCTGCCGGGCTTGTACTGCATCCAGACTGACGCCCAGGGTGAACGTAAATTCCTCTACTGGCGCAACGAAGCGGCCGTGCGCGACTGCTTCACCACGCCTGCCGCCGAGCCGGTCCTGGCGGCATTGCCGGGCTATGACGTGGTGTATTTGAGCGGCATTACCCTGGCGGTGCTGGGAGACATCGGGCGTGAGCGCTTACGGCAGGCGCTGATCGAAGCCCGCCAGCGCGGGGCCAAGGTGGTGTTCGATAACAACTACCGGCCGCGATTGTGGGCCGATGTGCAAACGGCCCGTGAGGCGTATCGCAGGGTGTTGGCCGAGGTGGACATTGCCTTGCTCACCGAGGATGACGAGCGTGCGTTGTTTAGCTATGAAGATAGCGAGCAGGTGTTTGCGGCGTACCCGTCGATTGCAGAAGTGGTGCTCAAGCGCGGAGCGGATGCGTGCCTGATTCGTTGCGCGGGGGAGCGTTTTGCGGTGCCGGCGTTGAAGGTGGAGAAGGTGGTGGACACCACGGCGGCGGGGGATTCGTTCAGCGCGGCGTATTTGGCTTGTCGGCTCAAAGGTGGCTCGCCGCAAGAAGCTGCCTCGGCGGGGCATCGGTTGGCGAGCCGGGTGATTCAGGTGCCGGGGGCGCTGATACCGAGATGAATGGCCGCCTGCGGCGGTTCGCGAGCAAGCCCGCTCCCACAGTTGATCGTGTTTTAACTGAAGGAGCGCGGTCGAATGTGGGAGCGGGCTTGCTCGCGAAAGCGGTCTGGAGCCAAATGCTCAATCGCGGTAAAACACCTGCACTAGGTGATAGCCAAACTTGCTCTTGATCGGCCCGTGCACCACCTTCACCGGCTTCTTGAAGATCACCGCATCAATGGCCCCCACCATCTGCCCGGGCCGCACTTCGCCCAGGTCACCGCCGCGCTTGCCCGACGGGCAGGTGGAGTACTTCTTGGCCAGCACATCAAAGGCTTCGCCCTTGGCAATGCGCTGCTTGAGTTGTTCGGCTTCTTCGCTGGTTTTCACCAGGATATGACGGGCTTGGGCTTTCATTGGGCTCTACCAGCTGTGCGACGGCGCGCGATTATGCCTGAACTCAGGCCTCGACGCCGATCATGCTACGGATTTTGTTGGCCAACAGGTCAATGGAAAAGGGCTTGGCGACCATGTCCATGCCGTCCTCCAGGAACCCCTGGCGCTCGGCGGCTTTCTCGGCATAACCGGTCATGAACAGCACGCGCAGGCCGGGGCGATGCTGGCGGGCGATTTCCGCCAGTTGCCGGCCATTCATGCCGGGTAGGCCAACGTCGGTCACCAGCAAGTCCACACGTAAGTCCGACTCCAGCAACGGCAGCGCTGCACGGGCATCCGCCGCCTGGTGCGCGGTGTAGCCCAGTTCGTCGAGCACATTGACCACCAGCATGCGCACAGCCGGGTCGTCCTCGACTACCACCACGGCTTCACCGGCCAGGGCCACCGGCGCTTCGGTCAGGTTGGTGGGCAGGCTGCTTTCCAGCGCCGTGCCATACAAACGCGGCAGGTACAGGCGCACGCAGGTGCCCTGGCCGGGTTCGCTCTGGATGGTTACGTGGCCGCCGGACTGCTGGGCAAAGCCGTAGATCATCGACAACCCAAGGCCAGTGCCTTGGCCGATGGGCTTGGTGGTGAAGAACGGGTCGAAGGCCTTGGCGAGGATTTTCGGCGCCATGCCACTGCCGTTGTCGCTCACGCCCAGCATCACATAGTCGCCGGCCTTGACCGGTTCCAGAGTGGTGATGTCGGTGCCGTCCAGGTAACTGTTGGCGGTTTCGATCAGCAACTCACCGCCGTCGGGCATGGCGTCGCGGGCATTGATCACCAGGTTGAGCAGGGCGTTTTCCAATTGGCTGGCGTCAGTGTTCACCGGCCAGATGTCCTTGCCCAGTTGTACCTTGAGTTCGATATGCGCGCCCTTGGTGCGTCGGAACAGGTCTTCCAGGGACGCCACCAGTTGGTTGGGGTCGGTGGGGCGACGGTCCAGCGACTGGCGCCGCGAGAACGCCAGCAGCCGGTGGGTGAGGGCAGCGGCACGGTGGGCGGAGGACACAGCGGCATCGGCAAAACGGCCGATATCGTCGCTGCGCCCGGCGGCAATATAGCGCTGCATCAGGTCCAGGCTGCCGATGATGCCGGTGAGCATATTGTTGAAGTCATGGGCGATACCGCCGGTGAGCTGGCCGACCGCTTCCATCTTCTGCGCATGGCGCAGGGCATCTTCGGCGCGTTCGCGCTCGAACATCTCGTTTTGCAGGCGCTGGTTGGCCTCGGCCAGCGCCTGGGTGCGCTGGGCCACACGTTCTTCGAGGTTTTCGTTGAGGTGGCGCAGGGCTTCTTCGGTGAGCTTGCGTTCGGTCTCGTCGATCACAAAGATGTAGAAACCATTCACCGAGCCGTCATTGCTAAAGCGCGGCAGGTACTTCATCAACGCATGGCGGGGGCGGCCATCGCGATGCGGGGTGACAGTCATGAAACTGCACGCTTTGCCCTTGAGCGCAGCGGCGATCTTGTCTGCGCGCCCGGCATACACCTCGTCGCCGAGCACTTCGCGGATGGTCTTGCCGTACAGTTCCTGGGGCGTCTTGCCGTACCACTCCAGGTAAGCGCTGTTGTTGAGGCGAAAGCGCTGGTCGTGGTCAACGTAGCCGATCAATACGGGCATGGCGTTGATGATCAGTTGCAGCTCGGTCTGGCTCTGGCGCAGGGCCTGCTCGGTGTTTTTGCGCTCGGTGAGGTCCAGCGCGGCGCCGAGGAACCGCGCCGGCCGGCCCTGTTGATCCTTGTAGCAGCGGCCACGGACGAACACCCAGCGCACCTGGCCGTCGGCTTGCTGCAGGCGGTATTCCTCGGCGTATTCGGTGCCATGGGTGATGCAATGCTTGATGCTGCGCGTCACCGTGCCCCGGTCTTCGGGATGCACGCCGTGCAGGTAGGCGCTGATGGGCAGCAGGCTTGAATCGTTGGGGTCGACGCCATGCAGGTAGGCGAAATGGGCGTCGGCAATGAAACGGTCTTCACCGATATCCCAATCCCAGGTGCCCACCGCGTCGGTGGCTGCTAATGCGAGTTGCAGGCGTTGCTCGGTGTTGTGCTGGGCCTTGAGGCTTTCTTCGGAACGCTGTTGCAGTTCGAGGGTTTTACTGCGCCGCTCATTGGTTTCAATGGCCGTGACCAGAATGCCGGCCACCCGGCAGCTTTCATCGCGCACCGGGCTGTAGGTCAGGTCCAGCCAGATTTCGGTATCGCAGCCCTGGCGGTGCAGCACAAAGCGTTGCTCGCTGAAGGTGCGCACCTGGCCGCCGAGCACGGCGTCGTAGACCGGCGCGGCGAAGCTTTCAAGCTCTGGCCAGGTGTGGTGCGCCGGCTGGCCCAAGGCGCCGGGGTGCTTGCTGCCAATCAGGTATGCAAAACCATCGTTATAGAGTTGCGTGAGCTGCGGGCCCCACAGCAGTACCATCGGCATGGGCGAATGCACGACGATATCGACGGCAGTGCGCAGGCTTTGCGGCCACTCACTGGCCTCACCGAGTGGGCTTTGTGCCCAGTCCAGCCGCTTGATCAACGCAGCGGCTTCGCTACCGGTGGATGTTCCATTCATAAAAAGCCCTGAGCATGACGCTTTGAAAAATGACAACACCCATTATCCCAAGGAGTGGCAACGGGTGGCTACCCCGGAAAAATAGCATGCCTTGAGGGTTTTTCTTCAAAGTGCCGTGTCAGCGCTGAAACCTTTCATCTAATAAGCCAGCTCAGCTCTGTCGCGAAATTGCTCCAGTGCCTGGGGGTTGGCCAGGGCATCGGTGTTTTTTACCGGCTCGCCGTGCACCACATTGCGCACCGCCAATTCGACGATTTTGCCGCTGATGGTGCGGGGGATATCCGTGACAGCGAGGATCTTCGCCGGCACGTGGCGCGGTGTGGTGTTGGCGCGAATCACCTGGCGGATCTGCTGTTGCAGCGCCTCGTCCAGTTCAATTCCGTCATCCAGGCGCACAAACAGCACCACGCGCACGTCGTCCTGCCAACGTTGACCAATGGCGAGGCTCTCCAGCACCTGCGGGATTTTTTCTACCTGGCGATAAATCTCGGCGGTGCCAATGCGCACGCCGCCGGGGTTGAGCACCGCGTCTGAACGCCCATGAATCAACAGGCTGCCGTTGGCGCGTTGCTCGGCATAGTCGCCCTGGGCCCACACGCCGGGGAACTGGCTGAAATACGAAGCGCGCAGTTTTTGCTGCTGCGGGTCGTTCCACAACCCGATGGGCATGGCAGGGAAATGCCGGGTGCACACCAGTTCGCCTTTCTCTGCGACCAGAGGCCGGCCCTGGTCGTCCCACACTTCGATGGCCATGGCCAGGCTCTTGCACTGCATCTCACCGCGCCGCACCGGCAGCACCGGGTTGCCGATCACAAAGCAGGAGACAATGTCGGTGCCACCCGACATCGACGACAGGCACAACTGCGCCTTGATCTCGCGGTACACGTAGTCGTAACTCTGGGGCGACAGCGGCGAGCCGGTGGAAATCAGGCCCTTGAGGCTGCCCAGGTCGTGGCTCAAGCGCGGCTGCAACCCGGATTTTTCCAGGGTGGCGAGGAATTTGGGGCTGGTGCCGAACACGCTGATTTTTTCCGCATCGATCAGGTCGATCAAGCGTTCGGGGCCGGGGTGGAACGGTGAGCCGTCATACAGCACCGCGGTGGCGCCGATCGCCAGCACCGACACCAGCCAGTTCCACATCATCCAGCCGCAGGTGGTGTAGTAGAACAGGCAGTCCTCGCGGTTCAGGTCAGCATGCAGGCCGTGCTCCTTGAGGTGCGTCAGCAATACGCCGCCCGTGCCGTGGATGATGCACTTGGGGATGCCGGTGGTGCCGCTGGAATAAAGGATATACAGCGGGTGATCGAACGGCACCGCAACAAATTCGGGTTCGCCACAGGCTTTGTAGAAGTCGTCCCACAGCGCGACGTTGGCGTGAGTGGTGTAGTCCCCAGCCTGCGCTTCGGGCTTGGCGTACGGCACGATGATCAGCTGTTGCAGGGAGGGCAGGCGCTCAAGGATTTCATTGAGCTTGGCGCTCTGGTCGATGCGCTTACCGGCATAGCGGTAGCCTGCGCAGGTGATCAATACCTTGGGCTCGATCTGGCCGAAGCGGTCGATGACGCCCTGGGTGCCGAAGTCTGGCGAGGAGCACGACCAGATAGCACCGAGGCTGGTGGTGGCGAGCATGCCCACCAGGGTTTGCCAGGTGTTGGGCATACACGCGGCCACCCGGTCACCCATGCCGACCCCGGCCGCCCGCAGGCTTTTTTGCAGGCCGGCAACGTGCTCTGCCAGTTGGGCATAGCTCAATTGTTCGCGTTGGCCGTCTTCGCTGACAGCCACCACGGCAGGGTGATCATCGCGGCGGCGCAACAGGTGTTCGGCAAAGTTCAGGGTGGCGCCGGGAAACCATTGGGCGCTGGGCATCTCCACGTCTTCGATCAGCGTGACGCTGGGCGGGCTGCGAAACTGCACGTCAAAGAACGCGACAATCGCCTGCCAGAAGTCCGGGCGCTGGTCGATGCTCCATTGGTGCAGGGCAGGGTAGTCGTGGAGCTGCACGCCGTGCCGTTGGTTGATGAAGCGGCGGAACTGGTCCATGCGCGTGTGGGCGATGCGTTCCGGGGAGGGTTGCCAGAGGATGTCGGACATCGCGAGATCTCTTGTTCTTGTATGAGGTTTGTCAGATAAAACAGGCCCAATGTGGGAGCGGGCTTGCTCGCGAATGCGGTACACCAGTACCGAATAGGCTCATTGACCCACCGCCTTCGCGAGCAAGCCCGCTCCCACCTATAGATCACCTTTGCCGGTGATATTTGGGTTTATTGGGCCAGCCAGCCGCCATCGATGTTCCAGGCCGCGCCGCGCACCTGGGCACCGGCTTCACTGCACAAGAACAACACCAGCTCGCCCAACTGCGACGGCGTCACAAACTCCAGTGACGGCTGCTTCTCCGCCAGCAGATCCTGCTGTGCCTGCTGTGGGTCGACCCCGGTGGCCACACGATCATCAATCTGCTTCTGCACCAGGGGCGTCAGCACCCAGCCCGGGCAGATGGCGTTGCAGGTCACATTGCTGGTGGCGGTTTCCAGGCCCACCACCTTGGTGAGGCCGATCACCCCATGCTTGGCCGCCACGTACGCTGCCTTGCCCACTGAGCCGACTTGGCCGTGCACCGAGGCGATATTGACGATGCGCCCCCAGCCCTTGGCCTTCATGCCCGGCAAGCTCAGCCGAGTGCTGTGGAACACCGAGGACAGGTTGATGGCGATGATCGAATCCCAGCGTTCCACCGGAAAGTCTTCCACCGCTGCCACATGCTGGATACCGGCATTGTTGACCAGGATGTCCACGCCACCGAACTCGCGCTCGGCGTAGGCGAGCATGTCGGCGATCTGCGCGGGGTCGCTGACGTCGGCCGGGTGGTGCCCGACCTTGCCGCCAAACGCCTGCACTTGTGCGATCACAGCGCTGGCGTCGCCAAAGCCGTTGAGAATCAGGTTGGCGCCAGCCTTGGCCAGGCTCAGGGCTATCCCTAAGCCGATGCCGCTGGTGGAACCGGTGACCAAGGCGGTCTTGCCATTCAAAGTCGTCATGAAAACCTCACACAATGCCGGTGGCGTAGAAAGTACCGATCACCACGAACACCGCGAGGGTCTTGATGATCGTGATACCAAAAATGTCCTTGTAGGCTTCGCGGTGGGTCAGCCCGGTGACCGCCAGCAAGGTGATCACCGCGCCGTTGTGGGGCAGGGTGTCCATGCCGCCGCTGGCCATGGCCGCGACCCGGTGCAGCACCTCAAGGGGGATATTGGCCGCGTGGGCGGCTGCAATAAAGCTCTCGGACATCGCCGCCAGGGCGATGCTCATGCCGCCGGAAGCCGAGCCGGTGATACCGGCCAGCAAGGTCACGGTGATCGCTTCGTTGACCAGCGGGTTGGGGATGCCCTTGAGCCAGTCCGCCAGTACCAGAAAACCCGGCAGCGAGGCGATCACGGCGCCAAACCCATATTCCGAGGCGGTATTCATGGCCGCCAGCAATGCACCGCTTACCGCGCTTTTACTGCCTTCAGCCAGCTTGCTCTTGATCGCCGAAAAGCCGAACACCAGCACCACGATAATCCCCACCAGCAACGCTGCCTGCACCGCCCAGATCGCGGTGAGCTTGGCGATTTCGGTGGTCACCGGCGCGCTCATGCCCGGCAGGCTGAGGCTGTGGGTCTTGCCGTACCACTGCGGGATCCAGTGGGTGAACAACAGGTTCATCACCCCCACCAGGATCAGCGGCGACAGCGCGAGCCACGGGTTGGGCAGGCTCAGGTTGTCGGCGGTTTCCGGCTCATTGCGCAACTCGGTGCCATAGCCTTCACCGGCACGCTGGGCCTTGTTGCGCTGGCGTGCGAGGTAGAGCATGCCGGCGCAGAACACGAAGATCGTACCGATCAGCCCCAGCCACGGCGCCGCCCAGGCGGTGGTGTTGAAGAAGGTACTGGGGATGATGTTCTGGATCTGCGGCGTGCCGGGCAGGGCGTCCATGGTGAACGAGAACGCACCAAGGGCGATGGTTGCCGGGATCAGGCGCTTGGGGATATTGCTCTGGCGGAACATCTCGGCGGCAAACGGGTACACCGCAAACACCACCACGAACAGCGACACGCCACCGTAGGTGAGCAGGGCGCAGACCAGCACGATCACCAGCATCGCCTGGCGCGTGCCGAGCAAGCGGATCGCAGCGGCCACGATCGAGCGCGAAAACCCCGACAGCTCAATGAGCTTGCCGAACACCGCACCGAGCAGGAAGACCGGGAAATACAGCTTGATAAAACCGACCATCTTTTCCATGAACACCCCGGTAAAGGCAGGGGCGACAGCGGACGGGTCGGTGAGCAGCACAGCGCCAAGGGCGGCGATGGGGGCGAACAGGATAACGCTATAGCCACGGTAGGCGGCCAGCATCAGCAGCGCGAGCGCGGCCAGGGCAATGATCACACTCATGGTGTGTCTCCATCGGATTGTTATTGTTGTGGGTGACGCTTTGGGAGGGAGCTATAGCCAGATGTGTGCCATATTTATAACTTGTTGATATATAAAGATTTATTGGCTGTTGACGACGGTTTTTCAGAAGACAGTCTCAATCGAGAGACGAGTGGAGATCCTTGTGGGAGCTGGCTTGCCTGCGATAGCGGTGGTTCAGCTGGCTTGTAGGGCACTGTTAGAGCGCTATCGCAGGCAAGCCAGCTCCCACATAAGATTGTCTTGATATTGGGAATGATGTCTCTAATTTGAGACTAGGTTGGTCCAAGCACCAGCATTTTTTTATACAACGTCGACCGCCCAAGCCCCAACCGCTTGGCCGCCTCTACCACATTGCCGTCACAGGCCTTGAGCGCCCCCGCAATCACTTCCCGATCAAAGCGCTCCCGCGCCGCCGCAAAGGTTTCACCCTCGACCGCCGCCACCGCGCCCCGTTGTACCGGGCTGAACGTGCCAATCGCTGCGCGAAGGTCGCTGGCATTGAGCATCAGGTCATCACTCAACAGCGCCGCCCGCTCCAGCACATTGCGCAACTCGCGGATATTCCCCGGCCAGGCGTGCTGGGCCAACAGCGCCAAAGCATCGCGGTCGAGCTCGTGCTGGCTGCGCAACTCCTCAAGGATCGCCTCGCTCAATGCCGGAATATCCTCCAGGCGTTCACGCAACGGCGGTACCTGGATCGGCAATACGTTGAGGCGGTAATACAAATCCGCACGAAACTCGCCACGCTTGATCGCCGCTTCCAGGTCCATGGACGTCGCGGCAATCACCCGCACATCGCTGTGCAGCATCTCGTTGGAGCCTACCGGTTCGAATTCCTTTTCCTGCAACACCCGTAGCAATTTGCTTTGCAGGGGCAGCGGCATATCGCCGATTTCATCGAGAAACAGCGTGCCGCCCTGGGCTATCTGGAACTTGCCGGGGCGACCCTTGCGGTCGGCACCCGTAAACGCACCGGGTGCAGTGCCGAAAAACTCGGCTTCAAGCAGGTCATGGGGAATCGCCGCGCTGTTGATGCTCACAAAGGCTTTGTGCGCCCGAGGCGATGCGCCGTGGATGGCCTGGGCGAGCAGCTCCTTGCCGGTGCCGGTTTCCCCGAGCAGCAACACCGGCGACTCGGCACTCGCACTGCGCCGCGCCCGGCGCTTGACCTCAAGGCTCGCCGCGCTGGTGCCGATAAAGTGCGCGAAGTTGTATTTGCTCTGCCGCGAGCGCAGCAGTGAGCGCGTGGAGGCCAGCTCCTGTTGCATGCTCAGGTAGCGCTCGATCAGCGGCGACAGGTTGCGCAGTTCATCGAACAGCGCAAAGCCAATCGCGCCGATCACCGTCCCGGCCTCGTCGTGGATCGGCAGGCGCATCACCACCAGCGGGCCTTTGGGGGTGTCCTGGATGTCCAGCAGGATCGGCCGGTCATTGCGCACCACCTGGCGCAGCAGGCTGTTGGAAATCACCTGCTCGCACGGCTGGCCGATGGCTTGGTCGGCGCTCTTGAGGCCAAAACGCTTGGCGTAACGCTCGTTCATCCACACGATATTCGCATCGCGGTCGACGATGACCGTGCCTTCGCTGGACTGCTCGATGATCTCGAACAGCGACTGGATGGCCAGGCCGCGAACCTGTTGGTAGTCCTTGAGGCTAGTGCTCATGGAGGCAGAATCCTGTTAATCATCACAAGGGGATGTGCGCTGCAGCCAGCAGTTCTTTGGTGTACGGGTGCTGGGGCGATTCGAACACATGATGGCTCGCGCCACGCTCCACCACCTTGCCATCCTTGACCACGATCATGTCATGGGCCATGGCGCGCACCACCGCCAAATCATGGCTGATAAACAGGTAGGTCAGGCCGTATTTGTCCTGCAGCTCGCGCAGCAGCGCCACCACTTGTTTCTGCACCGTACGGTCCAGGGCCGAGGTGGGTTCGTCGAGCAGCATCAGCGCGGGCTTGAGCACCAGGGCGCGGGCAATGGCGATGCGTTGGCGCTGGCCACCGGAAAACTCATGGGGGTAACGATGCCGGCTGGCAGGGTCCAGCCCCACGTCCTTGAGCACCTGGATCACTTGCGCTTCGCGGTCGGCCAGGCTGCACGGTGCGTGCACTTCCAGGCCCTCGCTGATGATCTGCTGCACCGACATGCGCGGGCTGAGGCTGCCATAGGGGTCCTGGAACACCACCTGCATCTGCTTGCGCCATGGGCGCATCTGCTGATGGTTGAGCGGGTCCAGGGCCTCACCCTGAAAGCGGATGCTGCCGCTGGAGTCGAGCAAGCGCAGGATCGCCTGGCCCAGGGTCGACTTGCCGGAACCGGACTCACCGACAATCCCCAGGGTCTTGCCGCGCTGCACGCTGAGGCTGATGCCGTCCACCGCGCGCAGGTAGGTCTTGGCGCGGAACAGCCCGCCGCCGAGGGGGAATTGCACGCTCAGGTCATCCACTTCCAGTACCGTCTCACGCGGCTCGCTGCACAGCACATCGCCTGAGGGCTCGGCATCCAGCAGCAGGCGGCTGTAGGGGTGCTGCGGTGCGGTGAACAGGGCCTGGCAGTCGGCCTGCTCGACGATTTCCCCGGCACGCATCACGCAGACCCGCTGGGCGATACTGCGCACCAGGTTCAGATCGTGGCTGATCAGCAGCAGCGACATGCCCAACCGCTGTTGCAAAGACTTGAGCAGCAACAGGATCTTGCGCTGCACCGTCACGTCCAGCGCCGTGGTGGGCTCGTCGGCAATCAACAGTTCGGGCTCGCAGGCCAGGGCCATGGCGATCATCACCCGCTGACGCTGGCCGCCGGACAATTGATGGGGGTAGGCCTTGAGCCGTTCCTGGGGTTTCTGGATGCCCACCAGTTCCAGCAGTTCGAGGATGCGCGCCTGCGCCGCCTTGCCGCCAAGGCCCTTGTGCAGCAGCAGGGTTTCGCCGATCTGCTTTTCGATGCTGTGCAGCGGGTTCAGCGAGGTCATCGGCTCCTGGAAAATCATGGCAATGCGGTTGCCGCGCAATTTTTGCAGGGTGCTTGGTGAGGCGCCGATCAGTTCCTGGCCGCGATACTTGATAGACCCCAGGGTTTCGGTGCCGGCTTGCGGCAGCAGTTGCAGGATCGAATGGGCCGTCACCGACTTGCCCGAGCCCGACTCGCCCACCAGCGCCAGGCACTCGCTGGGGCGCACGTCCAGGCTCAGGTTACGCACGACGGTCTGGCCGTTGAAGGCGACGCACAGGTCGCGGATTTCGATCAGGTTCATACGCAGTCACTCATGAGCGGGGGTCGAAGGCATCACGCAGTGCCTCGCCGATAAACACCAGCAACGACAGAATCAGCGCCAAGGTGAAAAACGCCGTCAAGCCCAGCCACGGCGCTTGCAGATTCTGCTTGCCCTGGCCGATCAGCTCACCCAGGGACGCGCTGCCGGCGGGCATGCCGAAGCCAAGGAAATCCAGGGCGCTCAAGGTGGAAATCGCCCCGGTCAAAATGAACGGCAAATAGCTGAGGGTCGCGGTCATGGCGTTGGGCAGGATGTGCCGACGAATGATCTTGCCGTCGCCCAGGCCCAGGGCGCGTGCGGCCTTGACGTACTCCAGGTTGCGCCCGCGCAGGAACTCGGCGCGCACCACGTCCACTAGGGCCAGCCAGGAAAACAGCGCCATGATCCCCAGCAACCACCAGAAATTCGGCTCGACAAACCCCGACAGGATAATCAGCAGGTACAGCACCGGCAGGCCAGACCACACCTCGAGGATGCGTTGGCCGAGCAAATCCACCCAGCCGCCGTAGTAGCCCTGCAACGCCCCGGCGGCAATCCCGATGACGGCGCTGATGGCAGTCAGGGCCAGGGCAAACAGGATTGACACCCGTGCGCCAAAGATCACCCGCGCCAACACATCGCGGGACTGGTCATCGGTGCCCAGCCAGTTCACCGCCGACGGCGGGCTCGGGGCAGGGCGGGTGAGTTCGTAGTTGGGGGTGTCATCGCTGAACGGAATCGGTGGGAACAGCATCCAACCGCCATCCTGCTTGATCAGCTTTTGCACATAGTCACTGCGGTAATCCGCCTGGAACGGCAATTGCCCGCCGAACTGCTGCTCGGTGTAGCGCTTGAACACCGGGAAATACAGCTCGTTCTTGAAACTGAGCACCAGCGGTTTGTCATTGGCGATCAACTCGCCGCCCAGGGTCAGTATGAACAGGCCGATAAACAGCCACAGCGACCACCAGCCACGCCTGTTTTTCTTGAAGCGCTCGAAACGCCGACGGGCCACGGGAGACAGGTTGAGCATCAGGCGTTCCTCGCGGCGAAGTCGATACGCGGGTCCACCAGGGTGTAGCAGAGGTCACCGATGAGTTTTATCAGGAGGCCGAACAGGGTGAAGATAAACAGCGAGCCAAACACCACCGGGTAGTCCCGGGACACCGCCGCCTCGTAGCTCATGCGGCCCAGGCCATCGAGGGAGAAGATCACCTCGATCAGCAGCGAGCCGGCAAAGAACACACTGATAAACGCCTGGGGAATCCCCGAGATCACCAGCAACATGGCATTGCGGAACACGTGACCGTACAACACCCGGCGTTCGCTCAAGCCCTTGGCGCGGGCGGTGACCACGTACTGGCGGGTGATTTCATTGAGGAACGAGTTCTTGGTGAGGATGGTCAAGGTGGCGAACCCGCCGATCACCAGCGCGGTGACCGGTAGCACCAGGTGCCAGAAATAGTCGGCCACCTTGCCCACGGTGCTCAGTTCGGCAAAGTTCTCCGAGACCAGCCCGCGCACCGGGAACCAGTTCAGCGAGGTACCACCAGCGAACACCACGATCAGGAACATCGCAAACAGGAACGCCGGCATCGCATAACCGATGACGATGGCCGTGCTGCTCCACATATCAAAGCTGCTGCCATGGCGCACGGCCTTGCGTATGCCCAGCGGGATCGACACCAGGTAGGTGATCAGCGTGGCCCACAGGCCGAGGGAAATGGTGACGGGCATCTTTTCCAAAATCAGGTCGGTCACCGTCGCGCCGCGAAAGAAGCTGTTGCCGAAGTCCAGTTGGGCGTAGTTCTTGAGCATCAACCACAGGCGTTCCGGCGCGGATTTGTCGAAGCCGTATTGTTTCTCGATGTCCTTGATCAGCTTCGGGTCCAGGCCGCGGCTGGCCCGCGAGCCGCTGATGCCTTCGCCGGATGCGCCCGCCACACCACCGCCGCCAATGCCTTGCAAGTGCGCGATGGCTTGCTCCACCGGCCCGCCGGGCGCGGCCTGCACGATTACGAAGTTCACCAACAGGATGATCACCAGCGTCGGGATGATCAGCAGCAGGCGCCGTACGATATAGGCAAACATCAGTGGGCCTCTCCGCGTTTTTTCAACTCAGCCTGCATTTGTTCGTTCGTCAGCGGGGTGGGGCTGACTTCCCACCAGGTTTCCAGGGCTTCGTCGTTTTTTGCCTCGATGGCCGGGCGCCCGAAACGGTTCCACCACGCGGCCGAGGTGCCCGGTGGGTAATAGTTGGGGATCCACAGGTAGTTCCATTGCAGTACGCGGTCCAGGGCGTGGGCATAGGTGAGCATCTTCGCCTGGGTGTCGGCCTTGACCAGGCCATGGATCAGCGTATCGACGGCCGGGTCCTTGAGCACGATGTAGTTGTTGGCGCCCGAATCGAACGCGGCGGCAGAACCGAAATAGTTATAGAGCTCCATGCCGGGCGAGGTGGTCACCGGGAAGCCCGTGACGATCATGTCGTAGTCGCGGGCCATCAGGCGGTTGACGTATTGCGAGGAGTCGATGCGGCGGATGTTCAGGGTGATGCCGATCTGCGCCAGGTTGCGCTTGTAGGGCAGCAACAGGCGCTCAAGGCCGTTCTGCACATTCAGAAAGGTGAATTCCAGCGGCTCGCCCTGGGCATTGACGAGTTTGTCGCCCACAGGTTTCCAGCCGGCGTCTTCCAGCAGGGCCAAGGCTTGCAGCTGTTTATCGCGGATCATGCCGCTGCCGTCGGTGACCGGGGCCTTGAACACCTGGGTAAACACCTCGTCGGGAACCTGCCCGCGCAGGGGTTCGAGGATCGCCAGTTCTTCCGGAGTGGGTAACTGGCTGGCGGCCAATGGGCTATTGGAGAAATAGCTCTGCTGTCGGATGTACAGGTTGCGCATCATCTGGCGGTTGGCCCATTCAAAATCCCACAGCATCGCCAGGGCCTGGCGCACGCGGCGATCCTTGAACATCGGTTTTTGCACATTGAACACATAACCCTGGGCCGGCTGCGGCATCTCCTTGGCCAGATGCGCGCGCTGCAAGCGGCCATCGTCCAGGGCCGGGCCGTTGTAGCCGATGGAGTAGCCAGTGGCAGAGAATTCACGGTTGAAGTCGTAGGCACCGCCGCGCAGCACCTGGCGTGCCACTTCGGTGTCGCCGAAGTATTCCAGGCTCAAGTGATCGAAATTGTACAGGCCACGGCTGACCGGCAAGTCCTTGCCCCACCAGTCGGGGTCGCGGGTGAAGGTGATGGTGCTGCCGGAGTCGATCTTGCTGACCTTGTAAGGGCCGCTACCCAGCGGGGCTTCGTAGCCGCCGCCGTTGGCAAAGTCGCGAGTCTTCCACCAGTGCTCGGGGAACACCGGCAAGGTGGCGATATCCAGGGGCAGGGTGCGGTTTTCGTTGCTGGAAAAGTCAAAGCGCACCTGGCGTTCGCCTTCGACTTCGACGTGTTTGACGTCGGCAAACAACGTGCGATAGCGCAGGCTACCTTGGGTCATCAGCACGTCAAAGCTGTAGCGCACGTCTTGCGCGGTAATGGGCGTGCCATCGGCAAAACGCGCCTTGGGGTTCAGGTAGAAGCGCAGCGACAGGCCGTCGCCTGCGCGTTCCATCTTTTGCGCCACCAGGCCATAGACAGTGTAAGGCTCATCCAGCGAGCGCAACGCCAAGGGCGCGTACACCCAGCCGTCGACCTGGGACACGCCGATGCCTTTGTCGATATAGGGCAGCACATGGTCAAACCGCCCCACCTCCAGCGCCGAACGCCGCAGGCTGCCGCCTTTGGGGGCGTTGGGGTTGGCGTAGTCGAAATGGCTGAAACCTTCGGCGTACTTGGCGGGCTCGCCGTATACCGTCAAGTAGGTTTGCGGGGCCGCGATCACCGCAGTGCTGGCCATTAGCAAGGCCAGGGTGGAACAGAGCAGAGATGAAAAAGCCAATCGCATTATCAGCCTTGAGCGCCGGGTAAAGAATAATAAGGATTTGTACGCTAACGGCCTGGGCATCGCCAGTCATCAGATGCACAACGGCCCACCAAAGGGCGGGCCGTTGTTTATAGCATCAGCGCAGATTGAATCAATCCTGGCGGCTGGTGACTTCCAGCAGGTGGTAGCCGAACTGAGTCTTCACCGGGCCTTGCACGGTGTTGACCGGGGCACTGAAGACCACGGTGTCGAATTCCTTGACCATCTGGCCTGGGCCGAACGAACCGAGATCACCGCCTTGGCGGCTGGATGGGCAGCTGGAGTTGGCTTTAGCGACTTCTGCGAAATCAGCGCCGCCTTCGATTTGGGCTTTGAGTTCGTTGCACTTGTCTTCAGTGGCAACGAGGATGTGACGGGCGGTGGCTTTGGCCATGGTGAGTAACTCCTAGAGTAAAAAACGGTGAGCGTACCGGATTCAGGCGGTTATTTCTCGGCAAAGTTCCACTGGGTTTTAAGTCGCCACTGTTTAGGTCCTGCCGGTTCAAGGCAGCACGAGATAGTCGTTGCGCTGCACGATCGGTCGGTGCGCCGCTTGCACCAGGTGAATATAGCGGCCGTCCACCAGGTCGATGGGCAGGCAATCGTCGATATCCAGCACCGCGTCGGTGTGGGCCTGGGACCAGTGGCTCTGCATCTGTTGCTTGCCTTTGCGCATGGCCTCTTGTTTGTGATGGGCGACCACCAGCAGGTAGTGATGGGCTTCGCCGAAGCTATTAGCCTCGTAGCCACCGAGGTTGATGAAGTACAAGCGCGGCGCATCGCTGTGGGGCGCCAGGTGGCTCAGTTCAACCTTCCAGCCGTCGACGCCATCGACGGCCATCCATGAATCGATGTGTACGCCTTTGGGGCTGCCAAACCAGGCGTCGCGTAATTGCGGGTAGGTGGCTTGCAGGGTAGCGGCCACTGCGAATACCACATCGTGTACTTCGATCCTGGCCCGCGGGTGCTTGCCCCCGAGCATGACGACAAACAGCATTACCGGTGTTTCCTGGGGAGTGGTGAGAGGGCAACCATACTGCGATTGAGCTGGTTTGTCCGGTTGGGATGGGGCCTTTATGTCGCGACGCTGAACCTGTGGGAGCTGGCTTGCCTGCGATGACGGCCTCCCAGCCGACGCCTATCCACCTGGTACCCCAGGATCCAAATGTGGGCGCTGGCTTGCCTGCGATGCCGGCCTCCCAGCCGACGCCTATCTACCTGACACCCCACAATCCAAATGTGGGAGCGGGCTTGCTCGCGAATGCGGTCTGACAGTCGACGCAGTTATACCGAGTACATATCCATTTCTGCGGTAACGGCCGCTTAGGGTTCCGCCCTGACGGCGGCTCACTTTGCAAAAGCGGCAAAGTAAGCAAAACGCTCTTGCCCCACCACTCGGCACCTCGCTTGGGCTCGGTGTGCCCGAACACAGGCTTGAATCCGTGGGCCGCCGCCACGCGCCATCCATGGCGCGGGGCGGCTAACCCGGCGTCCTGCCGGGTTACCCACGAATTCAAGCCTGCGTTCGGCCAGCGTGGTTTAACGGGGCGCCTAAGATCACAAGCAGATCAAGATCAAGATCAACAGAGGCTCGCTTCGCATCGTGGTTGCCGTTAACCCGTCACTGGGCTGCGCCAGTCATCCGAGCCGGACGTTCCGGCGACTTCGTGAGTCCAGATGATTTTGCGATAGGTGAAGTGCACATCCTCCAGATGGGTGAAGTGGGCGTTGTCTGGCTCTTGGCAGTTGGGCATGCGCGATTGGATGTCGACGATGGTGGCGCCTTCCAGTTCAATCGTGAAGTAGTGCTCCTGGGTTCCGGCCGAGGAGGTGCGCAGCCACTCCAGGCGGCAGGACACTTCTTCGCCGGTGGTCAGGGCGCTGAACAGCAAGGGTGAGGATTTATCGAAAACCTTGCTGATCATCAGCGGTTTATGCACGCGCTGACCGGTCGGCTGGCCCGACTGCGGGTCGCGGGGAATGATTACCTGATGAGCAAACGCCTGCACCAGAATCTGGTCCTCATGGCCTTCCTGATAAATGTTGCCTACCGAGTCCTGGGTAAATGTGCCTGCCGTAATCAAACCTTGTTTGACACCGGTGATGGAGAGGTACGCGGGTGTGGGCATGACGGGTTTCCTTGCCTGATTGAGTAGGTATTGCCGGGCAGCGAGAGCGCTGACCGGGCAGGTTCCTATAACAAGAAGCGTGCCTGAAAGTGTGAGGCTCAATGAAATAAGGGCGAAAAAGACTCAGCATCCTTTATTGATGCGTTTGCTGTAGTGCTGTGGGTTGTTTTTAGTGTCATTAGTTGCACAGATATGCGCATTTAGTTGCTCATGTCATATGTTTGGTAAATGCATGGTTTTAGGCTGTGGATGATGGGTTTCGCTTGGGTGGGCTGCGCAAATAGCTGCGCAGGCCTTTATTTTCAGGCGGTGTAGGATGTTTCTTAAGTTCCGTTCTGTTACTTGCTGATTGTTTTTTTCGTGGCTAAGGTTCGCTCACTTCAATGTGTTTTGAGCGGAAGTTCAAGGGCGGTTTAACAATGATGTTAATTTTGCCTACTTTGCCTTGGATGGTTGTGTGCAGCCCAAAATGGTTTATTCAGAAAAGCAATATGCCTATTACTTAGAACTTGCACGGACAGCGTGCTCGCCAAGCAGTTTTGTTGGCAGTGATATGCGCTATTCAAGTGAGTTTGAAGTGCTGGAAGCCGAGCTGGGCAAGGCGCACTCCATTCATGGGGCGGGCCTGCCGGATTGGCAGAAGATCAGCGAAATCTGTGAGTGCATTCTGCGTGAGCATTCAAAGGATCTGCGCGTCGCCGCCTGGTTGGCCTGGGCCCTGTACCAGCGTGATTCATTTGCTGGGTTGCTGGCGGGACTCGGTGTGTTGCGTGAACTCTGCGAGCATCATTGGGCGCAGGTCTATCCCGTTAAGCTGCGTACCCGCATTGCGGCGTTTGGCTGGTTGGTGTCGCGCCTTGAACAAGCGTGTGCGCATAACGTCCCACTCGAGGATCAACGACCTTTATGCCAAGCGCTGCTGGAACACCTGGAATGTCTTGATCGGCTATGGGGCGAACAGCTTGGCAGCGAGGCGCCGTTGCTGTTGCCGGTTCGCCGGCAGCTGTCGGCGCGTTTGGCCCAGGCTACAGCTGAACCTGGCGGCGTCGCGGGCGTCATTGCCCAGGTCAAGCCAGCGCGAACTGCGCTGCTAGAGCCCGAGCAACCGCTCAATAACGAAAAAGACGCGCACAAACGGCTGCGCGCATTGCAGGAGCAGGCTCGGCCTTTATGTGCCTGGTGGTTGCGTCAGGATGCAACCGACCCGCGTGCCTTGCGCCTGGGCCGAACCCTGGCGTGGTTGATGCTCGTCAATTATCCCGATGCCAATAGTGAGCGGGTCACGGCGCTGCGCCCATTGGCTGGCGACAAGCGCAAGCGCTATCAAGACCGCTTCAGCCAAGGCCATTACGCCGATCTGTTGCTTGATCTTGAGGTCAGCCTGGCCGGTGCGATGTTCTGGTTCGATGGGTTGCGCATGGTCTGGGAGTGCCTGGAGGCCTTGCACGCAGAGCTGGCCATGACCGAACTGGAAATGCAATTCGCTCTGCTGCTGCATCGCCTGCCGAACCTGCCTGAGTATCGGTTCGAGGACGGCACGCCCTTTGCTGACCCCGCGACAGGTGAGTGGATCGCGCTTCACGTGATGCGTCACGTACGCAAGCCTGAGCCCTCCAGTGTTGTCGTCGACAGCGTCGCCCAGCCTTGGGAAGCGGCGTTGCAAGCGGTGATGCCTTGCCTGCGCAAGGACGGCCTCAAGGTTGCAGTGGGTGTGCTCAAGCAAGGGCTGCGGGCGGCGTGCGGTGATCGAGCGCGCTTTCATTGGCACCTGGCGCTGGCCAGGTTGTGTGTGGCGGCCGGCAAGCATGACCTGGCCAGGATCCAGTTGGAACAACTCGACCTGCAGTTACAGCGCACGGGCCTGGAAAGTTGGGAGCCGGAGCTGGCCGTGCAAGTCGGCCAGCTGCTGTATCGCTGCTACGACCTGTTGCCACAAAACCAATCCGTACAAGACGCAAAAGACACCCTGCATCGCCGGTTGTGCCATTTCGACCTGGAAGCAGTACTTGAATAGTGCCTCATCAAAAAGGAAAAGCACCATGGCCAAAGACGGTTCGGTAGCCCCAAAGGAACGCATCAACATTACCTTCAAACCCGCCGTCGGTGGCGCTCAGGAAGACGTCGAACTGCCGTTGAAGCTGCTGGTGCTGGGGGATTTTTCCCAGCGCCCGGACCCGCGCAAACTTGAAGATCGCAAGCCCATCGGCATCGACAAGCACACCTTTGACGAGGTGTTGGCCAAGCAAGCATTGAGCCTGACGCTGAGCGTGCCCAACCGCCTCCAGGAGGCAACCGACGTGGAAGAGTTGCCGGTCCTGGTGCGGATCAGCGCGATGAAGGACTTCAACCCCGCGAACCTGGTGGAACAGATTCCGCAATTGCAAAAGCTGATGGCTTTGCGTGAGGCGTTGGTGGCGCTCAAGGGGCCGCTGGGTAATACGCCCAGCTTTCGCAACGCTATCGAGCGGACGCTGGCCAATGGCGACTCGCGCGCACGAGTGCTCGCCGAATTGGGGCTGGATAGGCCCCAAGCCTGACATTTTCAGTAAAAGGACACTGACACCATGACCACGATTCAACACGGCCCGCAACCCGTACAGGTTATCGAAGGCGGTAGCATCCTCGATAACATCATTTCCCAGACATTGCTCAGCGCCGACGACGAGGCTTATGGCATCGCCAAGCGCGGGGTGTCGGCGTTTATCGCAGAGCTGGTCAAGCCACACAATTGTGACGAACCGGTAAAAAAACGCCTGGTCGACCGGATGATCGCCGAGATCGATACCAAGCTCAGCGAGCAAATGGATGAGATTCTTCACCACCCGGAGTTCCAGGCACTGGAGGCTTCGTGGCGAGGCTTGCAGTTGCTGGTTGAGCGCACCGATTTTCGCGAGAACATCAAGATCGAGCTGTTGAATGTCTCGCGCCAGGACCTGCTGGATGATTTTGAAGACTCCTCGGAAATTACCCAGTCGGGGTTGTACAAACACGTCTACAGCGCCGAATACGGCCAGTTTGGCGGCCAGCCGGTGGGCGCGATCATTGCCAACTACTTTCTTTCGCCCAGCGCACCCGATGTGAAACTGATGCAATACGCATCCAGCGTCGCCGGCATGGCCCACGCACCCTTTATCGCTGCGGCGGGGCCGAGTTTCTTCGGCTTGGAAAGCTTCACCGGGTTACCCGACCTGAAGGATCTGCGGGACCATTTCGAAGGCCCGCAGTTTGCCAAATGGCAAAGTTTCCGGCAGAGCGAAGACGCCCGATATATTGGCCTCACCGTACCGCGCTTTCTGCTGCGCACCCCTTATGACCCCCTTGAGTGCCCGGTCAAGACCTTCGCCTACCAGGAGAATGTGGTTAACAGCCACGAGCATTACTTGTGGGGCAATACCGCCTACGCCTTCGCCACTCGCCTGACCGATAGCTTTGCGCGCTTTCGCTGGTGCCCCAACATCATTGGCCCGCAAAGCGGCGGGGCGGTTGAAGATCTTCCGCTGCATCATTTCCAGAGCATGGGCGAGATCGAAACCAAGATTCCTACGGAGGTGCTGATTTCGGACCGGCGTGAGTACGAACTGGCACAAGAAGGTTTCATCGCCTTGACCATGCGCAAGGGCAGCGACAACGCAGCGTTTTTTTCCGCCAGCTCCGTGCAGAAGCCCAAATCCTTTGGCATCAGTGAGGAGGGCCGGGCGGCAGAGCTGAATTACCGCTTGGGCACTCAATTGCCCTACATGATGGTGGTCAACCGCCTGGCTCATTACCTCAAGGTGCTGCAACGAGAGCAGTTGGGCGCATGGAAAGAGCGCACGGACCTGGAGTTGGAACTCAACAAATGGGTTCGCCAATACGTCGCGGACCAGGAAAACCCCAGTGCCGAGGTGCGTGGGCGTCGCCCCTTGCGTGCCGCGCGCATTGTCGTCAGCGATGTCGAGGGCGAGCCTGGCTGGTATCGGGTCAACGTCACGGTACGCCCGCATTTCAAATACATGGGGGCAGACTTCACGTTGTCCCTGGTCGGCAAGCTCGATAAAGAATGAGCAGAGGCCAGGGCATGCTTGAGCACAACAGCCTTTTCGAACGCCTTGAGCGTGGTGCGTCTAACCCGGGCGCCGCCGTGGCGTCCATCGCCGCACATTTGGGGAAAATGCTCAGCACTCGTGCGGGCAGTGTCCGGACGCTGCCTGATTATGGCTTGCCCGACCTCAACGACATGCGGCTCAGCTTGCATGAATCCTTGAGTCAGTCGCGCTTGCATATCGAACGGTTTATCCAGGCCTATGAGCCGCGGCTGACGAATGTACATGTCAGGCTGCTGCCGGTTGTGCGTGACTCCTTGTCCCTGGCATTCGCCATTGAGGCTGAGCGGATGATTGAGGGTGCCCTGCATCCTGTGGTGTTCCACGCGCGCCTTACCGATACCGGGCGGGTTGAGGTTTGTGCCGATGGCGCTTGACCGTTATTTCCAAAGCGAACTCAGCGCGCTGCGCCAACTGGGGCGGCGTTTTTCCGAGCGTAATCCCGCCCTGGCGCCGTTTCTTGGCGAAGCCGGCCAGGACCCGGATGTCGAGCGCTTGCTGGAGGGCTTTGCATTCCTGACCGGGCGCCTGCGCCAGAAGCTGGATGACGAACTGCCGGAGTTGACGCACTCATTGATGCACCTGCTCTGGCCCCATTACATGAGGCCGATACCGGCCTTCAGCATCCTGCAATTCGACCCGTTGAAACGTGCCGGCCCCAGCGTTCGGGTGGCTCGGGACACTGCTGTGCAAAGCGCCCCCATCCAGGGAGAGCGTTGCCGGTTCCGCACCTGTTATGCCACCGACGTCATGCCGTTGCAGCTCAATGGCCTGGAATACAGATGCCAGGGCGAAGGGGCCTGGTTGGACTTGCGCCTGCGCATGAGTGTCGACGGCAGCTTCAGTGAGTTGATATTCGATTCGCTGCGACTGCACCTGGCCGGTGACCATTACATCAGTCAGGGCCTGTATCTGAGCCTATTGCGCCACCTGGAGGGCATCAGCCTGCAGCTCGTGGATCACGATGGTCTGCCGATCAACGCCGGCGATGGCCAACCCATGACGCTGCGGCTCAATGCCAACCAGGTCCGGCCGGTGGGGTTTGCCCCAGACCAGGCGTTGATTCCTTATCCGCAGAACACCCTGGAGGGGTATCGGCACCTGCAGGAGTACTTCGCGTTTCCCGAGAAGTACCTGTTTGTCGATGTCGTAGGCCTGGAGGTATTGCACACGTTGCCTCACGAGTTACTCCGGCAGGCGCACGGCCTGGTGATGCGTTTCGAACTTCGCACCCAGGGCCGTGAGCCCCTGCGTCCTACCCTGGATAACGTGAAGCTGTATTGCACGCCCATCGTCAACCTGTTTACCCAGGATGCCGTTCCCATTCGCCTGGACGGTAAACAGGACGAGTACCTTCTGGTGCCTGGGGAATACACGCCAGGCAATGCCAGCGTATTTTCCGTGGATAAGGTCACCGGCTGGCGCCCCGGTGGTTTGGGCTATCAAACCTACGTGCCGTTCGAGTCGTTTGAACATGATTGCAACAGTGAGCCTCTGGCGGCACCGCCCAGCTACAGCATTCGACAACGTTCGTCGGTCCAACATGCCGGGCTCGACACCTGGATGGGGTTCGGCAATCGCCGCGAACAGGGCCAGGAAACCCTGTCGGTCGAACTGACCTGTACCAATTGCAACCTGCCACGGCAATTACGTGCAGGCGACATCAACCAGCCAGGCGAACAGACACCGGAGTCGTTGACGTTCCGCAATATCACCGCGCCAACGGCGAGCTACTCGCCGCCCCTGGACCAGAATTTTCTGTGGAAGCTCATCAGCAACATGTCGCTCAACTATTTGTCGTTGACCGATATCAACGCCTTGAAAGTGATTCTCGAAACCTACGACCTGCCGCGTTATTACGATCGCCAGGCGCTGAAGGTCAGCCAGAAAAGACTGGGGGCCTTGCGCGCCATCCGTCATGAGGCGATTGATCGCCTGCATCGTGGGTTGCCCGTGCGAGGTGTGCGGGTCGATCTGACCGTCGATTCCCAGGGCTTTGTCGGTCAGGGCGACTTGTTTGTATTCGCTTCGGTCCTCAATCAGTTCTTTGCGCTTTATGCCAGCCTCAATTCCCATCACGAGTTGCGTGTCATCAGCACACAAGGAGACGTGTATCTATGGCCATCCCGGATCGGGCAGCAACCCCTGCTCTAAATCAACTTTGCCGGGGTATCCGTGAATACACGCTGTTCCAGGCGGTTTTGCAGGTCACCGAGCGATTGCGTGAGGCTCATCCGCTGCTGGATGAGGACGCGCTGTACGACCAGTTGGAGTTCCAGGCCAACCCTGGCTTGGGGTTTGCCGCGCACGATATTGACCGAGTGGAGTTCTTTATGGAACACGGACATTTGCGCGCACGCCTGCGCCTCAATGTGCTGGGGTTATTTGGCGCCGGGTCCCCACTGCCTGCGTTTTATGGTGAGCAGGCATTTGCCGAACAGCCGGGCGGCAACCCGACTCGAGACTTCCTCGATCTGTTCCATCATCGCCTGCACCGGCTGATGCTCCCGATCTGGCGCAAATACCGCTATCGGGCGTGTTTCCGGGCAGGCGCCAATGACGGTTTTTCCGAGCAGATGTTTGCCTTGACGGGGCTGGGTGGTGCCGCGATCCGTGGCGCTTGCCAGCTCGATTGCAAGCGCTTGCTGCCCTACCTGGGCCTGCTGAGTGTGCGTGTGCACTCGGCGGCGTTGATCGAGTCGGTCCTGCGTTACTACTTCAAGCACGACGCGTTGTTTATCGAGCAGTGGGTTGAACGCCAGGTCGAGGTCAGCCAGGTACAGCGCAATGACCTTGGACGGGCCAACAGTGTGCTTGGCGAGGACCTTGTGCTGGGGCGCCGCGTCGCTGACCGCAGTGGCAAGTTCAGGGTGCATGTCCGCGCGTTGGGGTGGCAGCGTTTTCACGACTTCCTGCCCACGGGAAAAGCCTGTGAGCCGCTGCGCTCGCTGGTGCGCCTGACCCTGTGCGATCCGTTGGAATACGACCTGCGTTTGGTAATGGCACAGGGGCAGATCAGAGCCCTGCACATTGGCGAAAACACGGTTTGCCGCTTGGGCTGGACCACCTGGTTGGGGCGCGAGCGGGCCGATGGCGTCGTCACGCTAACCGGCAATTTCATTAGGGATGAATGGACATGATGAACAGGGATTTGCAACACATGATCGACGCACTGTCTGCCTGTTTCGCACGCTTGGGGTTCGAGCGTGATGAACACGCGTTACCTGACGTATGTGTCCGCGCGGTGGCCCGGCTGAGCCAGTGCGACGTCAGCCAGTTGTACCTGCTCGATGAAGTGACCGGCGGGCTTGAACTGATCGCCCAACATCTTGCCCAGGTTCCGTCGCTCGCCGTAGTGCCTTCACGGCCTGGTCAGCATTCCCAACAGTTGCTGCACGACACCTTGACCCAGGGCACAGCGTTGAGCCTGGAGGATGTGCAAGGCAGCGGCCATGACACGGGTTTCCTGCCAGCATTGGCGACACCTTGGCGGGCACTATTAAGCGTGCCGCTGTTCAACCGATGCGAACGCATGACTGGTGTGCTGGTATGCGCCCGCCAACACCCGGCCCAGCTGCAAAGCTACGCTCCCTCCTTGGGGCATTTGGGCAGCTTCGCCGTCAACCAGTTGCGCGCACTGCGCGATGGGCAGCCCAACGCTGGCACGCAGCCCGAATGCAACACACCCTTGGCTGGCGCATACGGCTTGATTGGCACCAGCGCGGCAATGGAGCAGGCGTGCCGGCTGATCAGTAAAGTCTTGAACACCCCTTACACCGTGCTACTGCAGGGCGAGACCGGCACGGGCAAGGAAGTGGTGGCCCGGGCCATTCACGCGGCCGGGCCGCGCAAGGCCAAGGCGTTTGTGGTGCAAAACTGCGCGGCGTTCCCGGAAGGGTTGCTTGAAAGCGAGCTGTTCGGTTACCGCAAAGGCGCGTTCACGGGTGCCGAACGCAATCACGCGGGGCTGTTCGACACCGCACATGGCGGTACGTTGCTGTTGGATGAGATCGGCGATATGCCGCTGCCCTTGCAAGCCAAATTGCTACGGGTATTGCAGGAGGGTGAGGTTCGCCCGCTGGGTGCCAGTGCGGCACACAAGGTCGACGTGCGAATCATTGCCGCGACCCACCGCGACCTCGCGGCGATGGTCGCCGAAGGGCGCTTTCGTGAAGACCTCTATTACCGACTGGCTCAGTTCCCCATCACCTTGCCGGCCCTGCGCGAGCGAGACGGCGATGTGCTGCAACTGGCGCGCCATTTCACGGCCAAGGTGTGCGCAGCGTTGGGCAGGCCACCTGTCGAGTGGTCGAATACCGCCCTCGATCAACTGTCCAGCCACGGTTTTCCCGGCAACGTGCGCGAGCTCAAATGCCTGGTGGAGCGCGCCGTGTTGTTGTGTGACGACCGCGTGATTCGGCCCGAGCACCTGGCGCTGCCCCTGGCACCAAAGCCGGCCACTCCCGATGACGTGACGCTGCGCCAACGTATGGAGCGAGTGGAGCGCACGTTCCTGCTCGACTGCCTGCACAAGAACCACGGCAATCGCACCCGAACCGCGCGGGAGCTTGGGGTCGCCCGGCGTACCCTGCTTTACCGCCTGGCCCGTTTGAACATTCCCTTTGGTGATGCCCGGGAGGAACGCTGAATGACGCACTCGATTTTTACTGGGGGAGAAGCCTGATGCCTGATCGTCCGTGGCACGTCGTCGTGCTGGTGATGTGTTTGTTGGGGGGCTGTAACGCCAACTATGTATTCGATGATGCCGAGTACCACCCCTTGGGTGATCCGCAGGCGATCATTCGTGGCCGCTGAAAGGAGAGGGCATGAAGCTGCAGCTTGTGTTTGAGGTCTGCGCGTGCGAAAGCGACAAGAGCCTACTTTTGGCCCGCAAAGTATTTGACGGTGCAGGCGGCGTGATCGGGCGCGGCCCTGGATGCGACTGGGTGATCCCTGACGCCAGCCGCGTACTCTCCAGCCATCATGGGTTGATCGGTTACCGTGAAGGCCGTTATTTCCTCACGGATATCAGCCGTAACGGTATAGGACTGGCCAACAGTCCCGAACGCCTGCGCAAGGGGCAGGCGCGATTGATCAGTGACGGTGACGTCTTCGAGCTGGGGGTGTTGACGATACGTGCGCGCCTGCGGGAATCGACGCGATCTTGCGACGAGTTGCTGACGCCCGCGGCAGTACCGATCCCCGATGACGCTTTCCTGTCGCTGGACCCGCTGCACGGCTTGGAGCTTGATCGCCAGATGCAGGCCACCTCGGATGATCTGGAGGCCTTGAACACGAGCGCCGATGAGCAAGCGATATGGGCAGATCACTTTGGGGCCGATAGCGAGCACGTGGCCTTGCCGCGTCAGCAAGCCCCTTCGATAGAGGTTGCCGCCGTACCCGCTGTTGCGATGACGCCGTCGACCGACGAGGTGTTCTGGTCACAATTTGCAGCGGTCCTGGGCGTCGACCTTACGGCCCTCGACACGCTGGCCCGGGAGGCACTGGCGATCAAGGTGGCACGCTTGTTTCGGGTGACGATCGAAGGGCTGCAACACGGTTTGCGCACTCGGGAAGAACTGAATAACGAATTGGGTACGGCGGCGTTCGCCAGTCAGGGCATGGGCCAGAACCCCTTGAAAGTGTATCGCGACACCGATGCTGCGTTGGCCGCGATGCTCGATACCCGGGAGTTGGGGCAACTGCCTGCCGTGCGCGCCATTGCCCAGGTGCACCGAGAGCTGCAGGTGCATCAGGTTGCGTTGCTGGCCGCTTGTCGAAGCGCCATACGTAACGCCCGTGCGGCCTTTGAGCCCAGCCACCTGTTGGGGTGCTTTGAGTCCCAGGGCAAATCGGCCGGGTTTTTCCCCGATGGCGGGCATTGGCGGGCCTACCAGCGTCACTACCAGCGTGTAGTGGCGCAAGAACAGCTGAACGATCGCCCGTTGGGCGGCGACTTCGCCAAAGCCTATGAGGAGCAGTTGCGCCTGCTCTCCAGCCTGCACATGGATTTTCCAGGATGATAGTCATGTATCGAGCCACCCTTGTTTCGCTGTTGGTCTTGTGCGGGCTGTTGGCGGGCTGCAGTGCCGTCTCACCATTCTCCATGCTGACCAAGCTGGATGTGGTGCTGACCGCCAGCGAGCACGTCAACCCGGACCTGCACGGTCGTCCTTCTCCCGTGGTGGTGCAGTTGATCGAACTGCGCCATGGCGTCGCCTTTGAACATGCCGACTTCTTCAGCCTGTATGGCAACGCCCAGCAGGCGCTGCCCAAGGACTGGGTCGGCAGCGAGGAGGTTGAACTGCGCCCGGGTGACCGGCTGGCGCTCAAACTGCGCATCGCTCCTGAGAGCCGTTTTGTGGGCGTGCTGGCCGCTTATCGAGACTTGCCCCATGTGCAATGGCGGCGGCTGGTGCCCTTGACGGTGCAGCAACGCAACCGTGCCGAGCTGGTGCTGGACCAGGGCGGTATACGTGTTGCTGAGCCGCTCGCTGCTGCGGAGAAGCAATAACATGCAGGTTCATAAAGTCATCTGGCAGGAAGGCATGCTGTTGCGGCCACAGCACTTGCAGCACAACGACCGTTATTACCAGCAGCAGCTCAATCAGACCCGCCTGCTGGGCAGTGACACCTGGGGTTTGCTCACGCTCGAACTCAATACGCAGTACCTCAAGCTGGGCAAGCTGGTGGTCAACCAAGCCAGTGGCGTGTTACCGGACGGCAGCCTGTTTGAATTGAATGCCGCCATGGAGCCGCTGGTGCTGCAGGTGCCAAAGGATGCAGGCACGCAAGGGGTTTACCTGGCGCTGCCGCTGGCCAGCGGCAGTCACCTTGAGGTCCGCCAGCCTGCGCAAAGCGAGGTGTTGGCGCGCTACCTCAGCTGTGAAGTGGAAGTGGGAGACTCCAACGTGGGCGTGGATACGCGTTGCCGAATCCACTGCGCGCGCCCGGATTTACGTCTTGTGCTGGGTGAACAGCCGGGTGACCAGCACTTCGTCAAGCTCAAGGTGGCCCAGGTACTGGACGCCAGCAGTGAAGGCGGCGTGAATCTGGATACGGCGTTCATCCCGACGTTTATCTTCGTGCAGGAGCACGGGTACGTGGCGTCGTGCCTCAAGGAGGTAATTGGCCTGCTTGCCAGCCGGGGCGATGCCATCGCGGCGCGCATTCGTGGCGAGAGCACAGCCGCAGGCACGCACATCGCCGATTTCCTGATGCTGCAAGTGATCAATCGTAGCGAGCTGGAGCTGCGCCACTGCCTGAGCCAGGCGCGGGTGCGGCCCGAAGCGGTGTTCCGTGCGCTGGTGTCGCTGCTTGGGGAGCTATCAACCTTCACCACTGACAGTAAACGCGCGCAGTTGGATGTTCACTATCAACACGGCGATCAGGGCACCAGTTTTCGCGCTCTGATGGTGCAGTTGCGTATGGCGCTGTCGGTGGTGCTGGAGCAACAGGCGATCGAGTTGACATTGCAGCCACGCCAATACGGCGTTCTGGTATGCCCGGTCAGCGAGTTGAAATTGCTGGGCACCGCCACCTTCATCCTGGCAGCCACTGCGCAGTGTGAGGCGCAGGAACTGCGCCAGCGCCTGCCAGCACACCTGAAAGTCGCGCCGGTTGAGCGCATACGCGAGTTGGTCAACCTGCACTTGGCCGGTATCAAGGTCAAACCCTTGCCAGTGGCGCCGCGACAGATTCCGTTCCATGCCGGCAAGACCTATTTCATGCTCGATATGAGCCCCCGTGATATCGCGCAGCTGGAGCAGTCGGGTGGTTTCGCTTTCCACGTAGGGGGTGAATTCACCGGGCTTGAACTCGACTTCTGGGCCATCAGGAACTGAATGCCATGGACAGTGAATACACCCAGGATGAAAAAACCGTCCTGCTCGACCGGGAGACTCATGAGCCTGCCCAGGGGCCGTTGACGGATTTCCCGTCGCCGCCGCGCTACGAACAGCTGCAAGACCGCATGATCTACGCCGGCCACAGGCTCGATACCCAGAGCTTTCAGGCAGGGCTCAACCCGCTGGTTGCCGCAGCCTGGGCGGTATTGTTTGAAGTTATAGGGCTCAGGGTCTGCTCCGGCCGTGAAAACCTGGGCACGCTCAACGATCGGTTAGCGTTGGCGGTGACTCAGTTCGAAACCCGCGCGTTGCAGGGCGGCGTGGAGAACAGCCAGGTCATGTCGGCGCGCTATGTGTTGTGCAGCGTGATCGATGAGGCGGTGGTGACGACCCCGTGGGGGGCGCAAAGCGAATGGTCGAAGATAAGCCTGTTGAGCCGCTTTCATAACGAAACCTTTGGCGGCGAAAAAGTGTTCCAGTTGCTGGAGCGCCTCACGCGCGACCCGGTGAAGCACCTGGCGATGCTGGAATTGCTGTACCTGTGCCTGTCCCTGGGGTTCGAAGGCAAATACCGGGTGATGGAGCGGGGTGTGCCTCAACTTGAGGCGGTGCGCGATGCGTTGTATCGCCAGATCAGGCATGTACGGGGGGAACCGGCGGCGGTAGCGCTATTGCCTGCCCAGCCAAAGGCCGAACGGCGCAAGCGGGTGCGTGTCATCCCTGCCACCTGGTGGGTCGGCCTCACCTTGGTGTGTGTGCTGGCGATGTACACAGGGTTTGCCTGGGTACTGAGCAACGAGCGTACGCACGCGCTGCAACCCCTTCAACTGTCGGCGTCGGATCTGCTCCGCACGCCTTTGTAAACGCTGGGAGCATTGAATGATCGCATTCTTCAAGGGGATGGGCACCGTGCTGGGCAGGATTTGGGTGTGGAGCCTGTTGCTGGTGCTGTCCTGTGCGGCAATGGTGTGGTTTTTGGGGCCGCTGCTGGCGGTGGATGACCACCGTATCTGGGCCGGGGCGACTGCGCGGCTGGTCACCATCAGCAGTGTGTTCTTGCTATGGGGGCTGGCGATGGCGTTTGCGGGGCCCGGTTTTGCCGCCTGGCGCCAAAGGCCTGAACGCGAGGCGCGTCAGCAGCCGATGACGGGGGTGGAGGACGAACGCCGACACCTGCGCAGTCGGTTCAAGAAAGCCGTGCACCTGCTCAAGACGTCCCGCCATTATGGAGAACGTAACGCGCGTTGGCGTCATGAGTTGCCCTGGTACCTGTTGATCGGCGAGCCGGGCAGTGGCAAGACGCAGTTGTTGGCAGCAGCCGGTTTACCGTTGGCGCTGGACCACGGGCAAAAGCGGCCGACAGGTAGCAGTGCCCATTGTGACTGGTATTTCGGCGACGAAGGCGTTCTGGTCGACACCCCGGGGCGCTACCTTACCCAGCCCGACCGTTCGGTGGACGCCGCAGGCTGGGCTACCTTGCTGCAACTGCTCAGGCGGCGTCGCCGAGTGCGCCCGCTCAGCGGTGTGGTGGTGACGTTATCGGCCGATGCGCTGGCGAGCGCGACTGAATACGACCTGGATCATCATGCCCGCCGTGTACATTCGCGCTTGCAGGAGATCCAACAGACGCTGCATGTGGATGTGCCGATTTATCTGGTGTTGACCCACGCCGACCAGTTGCCGGGATTCGCTGAATACTTCGACTCACCCCTTGGAGAAAGTGCCGACAGCGTGCTTGGGCAGCACCTGCATGCCTGCGCCGAGGGGACTGACACGACGCAGGTTCGTCAGGCGGTCGAGCGATTATTGCAACGCTTGAACAGTGAGCTGATTGGGCGATTGCATCAGGAGCGCAATGTCGAGCGGCGTGGACAGATGCTCGAGTTTCCCCAACAAGCAGCACGAATGGGGGAGCAGGTCAGTCTGTTCGTTGACATGGCGTTTTGCGCTCATCGCTACCAACCCATCAACGGTTTGCGAGGGTTCTTCTTGACCTGCGCCGATGGCAGGCACCCGCGCTTTGTGCAGGGCCTGTTCAGCCAGGTGATCTTCGCCGAGGCCGACCTGGCGGGCTTGCAAGCCCACGAACAGCAACGTTTGCGTTGGCGCCAGGGCGCGCAGGCGATGGCTGCGGCGCTGGTTATTGTCGGTGTCGGCGGGCTGTGGGGGCACAGTTACACCGTCAACCATCAACGCTTGGCGCAATTGTCGGCGCTGACCTCACACCCGCCGCTCGCCCTTGCGGTCAACGATGAAAGCACGGCGCTGTTGGCGCTGTTGGACGCGCGACTGGCGGCGACCCAGGTTTTTCCAGGGCCGGCAGATGTACGCCTGGTGGAGCGCACCGGGCTGTATCAGGGTGAACTGAGCCGTCCCCGCGTCGATCAAGCCTATGAACAGGCGCTGCAACAGCCATTGTTGGCTTGGATAACCCACCAGTTGGAAGAGCAGATAGACGCCAGCCTGGGGGACCGGGAACGACTGCTCGACGACCTGCGTGCCTACCTGATGCTCAATCTGCGCGAGCGCCGTGACACGACCTGGCTGGCAGAACATATCGCAAGCCTTTGGTCGGTGCGGTTTGCCGGGGATATGCCGACACAGAAGCGCCTTAATACGCACCTTGCCCGGCTGCTGGAGCAACCGTTTGTGGCGCCGCTCAACGAAGAGCGGGTGGCGCAGGCCCGTGAAGCGCTGAGGGGCGAATCGTTGGCCGATGGGGTCTATCGGGTATTGCGCGAACAAGCGCGCAGCCTGGAGCCGTTGCGGCTGGCCGAGGGTAAGGTGTTCGCCGCTATCGACCCGCCTGTACCGGGGTTCTATACCAAACGCTATGTGCAGTACTTCGAGGCGCAGGGCCCGCGCTTGGTAAACGCCATCACCCAGGACAACTGGGTGCTCGGGCAGGGCTCCGACCTGGGGCCCCAGGACTTGCGGCGCCTGATGGCTGAACTGCAGCAACGCTATTTCAGCGAGTATGCGGATGCCTGGAGCGATGCGCTTGGGCGAGTCAGGCTGCAAGAGACTGACAGCTTGCGCCAGGATGCCGAGCAACTGATGAACCTGACGTCGGCGCAATCGCCCTTGATTCGTCTGTTGCAACAGGTGCGTGAAAACACGCGTCTGTTGCCAGTCCCTGGGCTGCTGGACAAAGTGGCCCAGCAGTCGGCAGACCTGGGCGAGATGGCCAAGTCGCGGTTGACGGCAGGGCACACGGCTATTGTCGATGCGCCGCGGCGCGCCTTGCAGCGGCGCTTTGAGCCTTTGCATCAATTGCTGGATGAGCAGCACAACCCCGGCGTAGAGCTGACTCAGGCGTTGCGCCTGCTGGATGAAGTACACCTGCAACTGACGGCATTGAACCGTGACAGCGCACCCGAGCAGGCGGCTTTCCTGCGTGCCAGGCAGCGCATGGAGGGCCAGCAGGATGCATTGGGCCATCTGCGAGACGCCGCCGCGCGCCTGCCGCTGCCCGTTGCCGGCTGGCTCGAAGGTGTGGCTGATGACAGTTGGCGGCATCTGCTGGAGCAGGCCTATGTGCACGTCAACCAACGTTATCAGAGCGAGATGCATAGCCTCTACGCCAAGGCCATCGGCCGACGTTACCCATTCAATGCGCACGCCAGCAGTGAGGTCGCCCTTCACGATTTTCAGGAGTTCTTCAAGCCACGCGGGGTGATGGCGCGCTTTTATGAGGGCTACCTGCGGCCTTTTATCAGCGTCGACGGCAGCCGCTATCGACTGCGTGGGCTGGATGGCCAGAGTTTGCCGGTTTCGCGTGCGCTGCTGGAGCAACTGATGAAAACTCAGGTCATCCGCCGCGGCTTTTTTACCGAAGACGCGGGGGAGTTATCTGTTCGATTCACCTTGGCGCCCTACAGCCTGGACCCATCGGTCAGTCGTGCGATCCTGCGGTTTGGCGACCAGCAATTGGAGTATCGCCACGGTCCGATCGTACCCATGGCGTTCCATTGGCCCACCGATGCAGACAATGGGCGCAGCAGCCTCGTTCTGGAGAGAGGCACGGAGCAGCGGCCCTTGGGTATCGAAAAGAACACCGGGGCGTGGTCGTTGTTCCGGTTTCTGGATCTGCTGCAGAAAGAGCCCGCCAGTGGCCGAAATATACAGATCCTCAAGGCAGACCTCGCCGGCCTGCGTGCCAATTACCGGCTCACCAGCCAGCGTACGCCCGGCCCGTTTGACATGGACTCATGGCGCACCTTTCGCCTGCCGGAGCAGCTGTGAACCCGCTGGAGGCCCCGTGGCGCAGCGCCGGGCGCACGCAGCGAGGCCAGGCGCGGTTGCGCAATGAGGATGCGTTCCTGGACAACCCGCGCGCGGGTTGCTGGGCGGTGGCGGACGGCATGGGCGGGTATCGGCACGGGGATGTCGCCAGCCAGTGGGTGATCAGCCAGTTGGCGTCAGTGTCGGCGGACGGCAACCTTGACCAACGTATCCAGGCGGTTCGCCACAGGTTGCAGGACGTCAACCAAGGGGTGAGACGCGCGTGGACAGAGCCTGGCGCAAGCGGTGACGTGACGATGGGCAGCACCGTGGTTGCCCTGTTGCTGGAGAAGGGCCGGGCAGCCTGCCTATGGGCGGGAGACAGCCGTTGCTATTTATGGCGCGACCAGAGCCTTTATCAGTTGTCCAAGGACCACTCGCTGCTGCAGCGCCTTGTGGACGAGCGTCAGTTGAGTGTGGCGCAAGCCCAGGCCTACCCGGGTGCAAGGGCCTTGACCCGGGCCGTTGGCGCGCGTTCGCGTTTGCACCTTGAAGTACTGGAACTGCGCACCCGCCCAGGGGACGTGTTTTTGTTGTGCAGTGATGGCTTGTATCAGGCCCTCAGCCACGTTGACCTGGGGCGGGCGTTGAGCATGGGCACGCCTCAACGGGCAGTGGAACGGCTATTTGCAGGGGCGTTGCGTAGGCCGGTACGTGATGACCTGACCGCGGTCGTGGTGCAGCCTTGAACTCGACAGCTTCATCTTCCCGTTTATTGGCTGGGCGTTATCACCTTGAACGTGTCTTGGGCAGCGGTGGTATGGGCAGGGTGTACCGCGCGCGCGACCTGTTGCACGAGCAGTTGGGCGAACCCTGTTCCAAGGTAGCGATCAAGCTGCTCGACGAACCCATTTCCCAGTGCCCCGACGCGCATGTGTTGTTGTACCGCGAGTTTGCCTTGGCCCGCAGCCTTCGGCATGAACGCGTGGTACGGGTGTTTTCGTTTGAGGTCGATACACACAGCCACGTCGCGTTTTTCACCATGGAGTTGCTGCAAGGGATGACGCTGGACCGCCTGCTGCTGGAGTGCCCCCAGGGCTTGCCCTGGCGGGAGTTGCGCCCCATCGCCTTGCAACTGCTGGATGCGCTGGTTTACACCCACCAGCAAGATGTTCTGCACGGTGACGTCAAACCCGCCAATGTCATGGTGGGCGAGGAGGGCGTGCGCTTGTTCGATTTTGGCCTGGGCCATGCTCAAGCAGAGGCTGCGGTGGGTTTGCCGAGTGTCAGCCGCAGTCGTTTCAATGCCTGGACACCTGCCTATGCCGCCCCGGAACTGTTGGCCGGCGGTGCGCTGACCGCTGCCGCCGACCTGTACGGCGTGGCCTGCATCCTGTACGAATTGGCCCACGGCAGGCGCGTTGGCAAGCGCGCCTCTACAGACCGGCTGCCCCGGCCCGCGCAGTTGCCCAGGCATTGTTGGGCAGCGTTACAGGCCGCGTTGGCGATAGACCCGCGGCACCGAAGCCTAACGGTCGCCGAGTTGCGTCACGTCATGGGGCGCAACCGAGCACGCTGGTGCTTGTAGGGTAAAGGTCAAACGGCCAAGCCGTGCAACTGGCAGTACTGCGCCCAGTCCATGCCGGCCATTTGCGCGACTTCTTTATGCACTTCGCGCCGTTGGGCCTCGAAGGCTTCGGGCGAATCGGCCGTGAGCTTGAGGGTCAATTCCCAGGCGAACAGTTTTTGCTGTTCAGCATGTACTTCGAAAGCCTCATGCAAGCGCTCGGCGCGATACTGCGCCAGGGTTTCGCCCCTGGCCTGGGCTACCAGCGGGTTAAGGCTGTCCAGTTCGGCAGCGACCTGGGGTTGTTCGCGCAGGAATCTGTCCAGGGCGAGTTGGTGAGTATCGTTGGGTGCCGACATAGGTAGACACCTTAATGAGAAGGGTGGGAGCCGCTATCAGACGTGCGTGCGTTGAGGTGATGGCGAGCACGCTTGCGCGACCTGCGCCGCATCCAGTTCTGCAACGGCGCCAGCAAGAAAAACATCAGGTAGGCGACCAGCACCAGGGCCAGGTCTACCCAGGTTTCAGCCACAGGCCCGGTAAACAATTCAATGACGTTCTTGATCACAAACAGCAACACCACGCTGCACAACCACAGCAGGATGGTGACAAATAGAGGACGCATGTTACTTGAGCGCTTGTCTTGCATAGTGAGGTTCTCTCCTTTGGCCTGTTGTCGTTCCAGGCAAGATTCCCTGAGTGCGTACCCATTATCAGACAGGTTGTAACATCGTATAACACGCACAAAACGTGCGGATGATACCGACTCAGACAGCCTTAGGGGATGATTCAAGTCAGAAAGTTCGATAAATCTGTAAGGATTTAGTCTAGCAACCCGGCATTCATTGGCAAAAAAGCCGGGCGGGGACGGGCATAAAGGCTTTCGCTTCGGCTATCAGGGCGTGTAGCGTTAGCGGGTGTTTCCGGCCCTGATCTTCAGCGGCAGTCGGTGACAGGCAGAGGACGGCCCATGGCGCACACCCTGTTCAAACTTTTCCTGACCCAGCGCCTGGCAGTCCTGGCCAGCACGGAGTCGTTGCGTGCGATTCGTGAGGGGCTGCTATGGATCCTGCCGTGCCTGTTGGTGTCCGCCGGTTTCCTGATTCTGTCCGAATGCGCCCAGGCGCTGGGTTTCGATCCGCAGGTGGTGAGTTTCCTGGCGGGGTTGCATAAACAGATCAGTTCGGTGATCCCACTGCTGGTCGCAGCTTCCATCGGTTATATGTTGGCGATTCAACACCGTCTGCCACAACTGCCGGTGGCCTTTTTGTGCCTGGCCCATGTGGTGGTCGCCACCTTCGTGCTGCGTGAGTACCCACGTGCTTCGGCCACGTTTTTATTGTTTATTGCCATTGCTTCGCCCTTGATCAATGTGCCAGCCATTGCCTGGTTGCATCGCTTTCGTTGGACGCGCCTGGTCAACCAAGACCTGGTCGGCCATAACCTCAAGGGCACCATCAACATGGTGGTGCCTGGCGCACTCACAGCCTTGGCGTTGGTGGCGGTGTTGTCGTTGCTGCTGTTGATCCCCCATGTGGCGCAAATTCAGGGGCCGCAGGTGCTTGATGCGTTGCAGGCGCCTTACGGCAGTGGGTTGTTTGTCACCCTGATGAATTCGCTGCTGTGGTTCTTCGGCATTCACGGCGTGTATGCCATGCAGCCGTTATTCGATGCCCTGGACCAGGCGGTGGCGCTCAATGGCGCAGCGTTGGCGGCGGGGGAGCCGGTGCTGTACCTGCTCAACAACGGCTTGCTGGGCAGTTTTGCCTTTATCGGTGGTTCGGGCGCAACCTTATGCCTGCTGTTGGCGATCCTGCTGTTTTCCAAGAGCCAGTCGATGCGCTTGCTGGCGGTGGCCAGTTTGCCGTTGTCGTTATTCAATGTCAGCGAGGTGTTGTTGTTCGGTTTGCCGATCATTCTCAACCCGCGTCTGTTTATACCGTTTCTACTGGTACCGGCGTTCAATGCGATGGTGGCGTTGATGGTGGTGCAATTGGGCTGGGTGTCGCCGGCGGTGGCCAGCGTGCCGTTTACCGCCCCGGTGCTGCTCAATGCCTACCTCAGCACCCACGGCGACGTGGCGGCGGTGGTGTTGCAGATCGTTCTGTTGGGGGCCGGTACGCTGGTGTATGCGCCCTACGTCAGGGCGATTCATCGCCAGTCCAGCGATGGCGGCACGGTGTACCTCAAATCCCTGGACATGACGTTTCGCGGCCTTGAAGAGAAAGGCCGCCTGCTGGAGTTCGACCCGGTGCTGGCCACTCACCAGACCTTGGCCCGCCAGGCCGCTGAGTTGAACCGCATCCAGCAGATCAGTGATTACGAGTTCTACCTTGAGTTTCAACCCCAGGTCTCCACCCGCACCGGTTTGTGCACCGGCTGCGAGGCGCTGATGCGCGCCCGGGACAGCCAGGGCACGGTGCATTCGCCCTGGGAGTTCCTGCAATGGCTGGCGCACGCCAGGCTGATGCCGGACGTGGATGTGTGGGTGGCGTCCCAGGCCGTGCGCCAGTATCAGAAATGGCAGAAGGTGGGTTTTGAACTGCCGATGACCATCAATATTTCCAGCACTACGCTCAAGGACGCGGCCTACGGCGATCGGCTGGTGGAAATTCTGGCCCAGGCCCAAGGGCGGGTGTCAGTGGAAATTACCGAAGACGCGCTGGTCAGTGATATCCCGGCCACTCGCCAGACCATCCAGAAGCTGCAGGCCATGGGGGCCAAGGTCTATCTGGATGATTTTGGCACTGGGTTTTCTGCGCTGAGTTACTTGCACCAGTTTCCTGTGGATTTCATCAAGATTGACCGAAGTTTTGTGGTGGCTCAGCGTGACCCTAAAGGCGCCCAGGTGCTGACTGGTATGTTGCGTTTCTGCGAGGCCTTGGATCTGGGGGTGGTGGTGGAGGGGGTTGAGACGGCTGAGCAGTTGGCGTTTTTGAGTCATGGGCCTGAGTTGTTTATTCAGGGTTGGTATTTCAGCAAGGCACTGCCTGGGGATCAGATGCCACGCTTTGTGCGGGAGCGCAGGGCGTTGGTGTGATGGCCGACGCTTCTCTAACTGACACCTTGCGGTCCAACTGTGGGAGCTGGCTTGCCTGCGATGGTGGCCTCCCAGCAGACGCCTATCCACCTGACACCCCCACAATCCAAATGTGGGAGCGGGCTTGCTCGCGAAGGCGGCCTGACAGTCAACACAGCTGGATTGTGTGCATATCCATTGCTGCGGTAACGGCCACCTAGGGTTCCGCCCGGCGGCTCACTTTTGAAAAGCGCAAAAGTAAGCAAAACGCTCTTGCCCCACCACTCGGCACCTCGCTTGGGCTCGGTGTGCCCGAACGCAGGCTTGAATCCGTGGGCCGCCGCCACGCGCCATCCATGGCGCGGGGCGGCTAACCCGGCGTCCTGCCGGGTTACCCACGAATTCAAGCCTGCGTTCGGCCAGCGTGGTTTAACGGGGCGCCTAAGATCAAAAGCCAGATCAAGATCACAAGCAGAGCAAGATCAAGAGCGGCTCGCTTCGCATCGTGGTTACCGTTGGGGGCTGCAGGGTTGTGTTTATACCTGTGGTTGGGTGGCGCTATCGGCCTATCTCCACGCCTTTGAAAGAATTTTCCTACAGGTGTTGACCTTGCCACTACGGGAACCTTTAGGCTTTTTTCCGAGTACGCCCAACCACAAAAACAAGATTCAGGGGTTATCAATGGATACTGCTGCCCTGCAACAACGCTCGGATTCCGATCTCTTCACCAACGCCTCGCGGCTGATGGCGAATGCCTTGGAACCTGGCGCCAATTACACCCAGGTCACCCGCGCGCTGGAAGCGCTGCTCGCACAGGCTCGGCAAGGCCTGTCGGGAGACGCCGACGCCTACGCGCACTATCAGTCAGCCTTGCTGCAATTGCACATTCCCGGTGACCCGCGCACCGAACCGACCCGGCGCTGGATGGCAAGCGAGGTTTACCGCGTCGAAGATGAGTTCGCCGCCGACGTGCCGGGCTTCACCGCGTTGCCGGTGGAGGAGTTCCGTCAGCAGGTTGACGCTGAAATCGCTGCACGCAGCCGGGTCAATCACCCGATGTCGGTGCATCTGTTCCAAGGGACGCCGCCGGTGCAGGATGTGCGCTTCTTCCTGGAGCATCACTGGACCCGTTCCTACAATTTCTACAGCCTGCTGGCCGAACTGGCCTTTCGCTTCGAAGCCATCGAAGATGCCTCGGTGTTTTACCGCAACCTCTACGGTGAAGCAGGGGCTGAGACGCCGGAGCGTTCGCACCCGGCGATGCTGGCTCATCTGATGGAGTATTTCGATATTCCGCTGGCCATCGACTTTCCCGCGCTGCATCCGTTGGAAAAGGCCTACCTGAATAATCGCATTCGCTGTGTGCGCCACACGGATGTCGCCTGGGGCCTTGCGCTGCTCTATGCGGTCGAGTCCGTCAGTTGCGTCAACCATCGGCGCATCTACGAGCTGTTGCAGCGCCTCGACGTTCCAGAGCAGCCCAGCGAATTCCACCGTTTGCATGGCACCCAGGATGAGATCGACACCGAGGAAATGTGGGCCCTGATTGCCAAGTTCGCCAGCGAGGAGGGCTTTCAACGCACGTTTATGCGTGCACTCAAGCGCCACTTCGAAATCAACAAGGCCTACTTCGACAGCCTGTGGCAACAGATGCAGGCCCAACGCCTGTCTGCCTGAACGACCTGCGATCCCAGAACAAAAATAATGGAGCACATGATGAGCCCACGTAATTTTTCCCTGCCGCAATTGCAGAATATTCACACGGCCGAAGCCCGTCTGTTGGCGGAAGCCTTGAAGCCGGACGCGACGTTCAACCGCATCGAAATTGCCGCCAATATGCTGCGCGCCCTGTGCGAGAGCGGCCAACGTGGCGACGCCGCCAATGCAGCGCAGTGCCAGCAGTTGCTGTATATCCTGTCGCTGAGCGATGACGTGGCCACCGCCTCGACCCGGCGCTGGCTGGCCAATGCCGTCTATAGCGTGCAAGAGCGTTTCATGCCGTCTGCCGACCTGGCATCGCCCTTGTCCGAGGCCGGTTTCCAGCAACGCCTGGAAGAGCAGATTGCCGCGCAGTCGCGGGAAAACCACCCGATGTCGCAGTATGTGTTTGAAGGCAAAGCCTCTCGCGAGCAGCTGCAGGTGTTTTTGCGCCACCAATGGTTCCGTACTTATCGCCTTTACCGGGACGCCGCCGACCTGCTGGTCAACCTGACTGACGTGGACGAGGCGGCTGCCCTGGCGCGTTATCTCTACGGCGAGTTGGGCGAAGAGGATGAGCAGCGTTCCCACCCGAAGCTGTTGGCCAAGCTACTCGCCGCCGTAGGCCTGAATGCCGATTTCGAGGCGCTCTCGACGATGCCTGAGGAAATCGCCTACCTCAACAACCGCGCACGTTGCTTCCGCAACCCCGATGTCGGCTGGGGCCTGGCGGTGTTCTACATCACCGAACTGGTGGTGCCGGGCAACCACGGCAAGTTGTACAACGCCCTGCGCAATGCGGGCTTGAGCCAGGATGACGCGGAGTACTACGAAGTGCATATCAGCCTGGTGCCGCCACGGGCCAAGCGTGAATGGGCGCTGATCTCACGGCGTATTCCGGACCTCGGGTTCCAGAACGCGTTTCTCACGTCCCTGGCCGAGCACTTCCGGCTGGAGCGGGCTTACTACGATGCAGTCTGGGAACAAGTGCAACGCGTGAAGTAGCCCTCCTTAGGACAACGCGAGTAACTCGACATGCCAAGTCATATCACTGAATCCCGTATCCACGGGGGCGCTTACTCGTCCCCGGAATTTGCCGCGATCTTCTCTGATGCCAATCAGGTGCAGAAGTGGCTCGATGTTGAAACTGCGCTGGCGGCGACCCAGGCGCAGATGGGCATCATCCCCCAGGAGGCCGCCCGGGAGATTGCCCGGGTGGCCAGTGTGGAACTGCTGGACCTCGACGCGTTGGGGCGCGAGAGCCTGGAAACCGGGCACATCCTGGTGCCGACCCTACGCGCCTTGCAGCGGTTATGCGCCGATGGGTTGGGTGAGTACGTGCATTACGGCGTCACCACCCAGGACATCCTCGACACCGGCCTCATCCTGCAAATCCGCGATGCCTGGGGCCTGGTGGTGCAGCGTTTGCGCGGGATCCGTGGGCATTTGCTCACGCTCGCCTTGCGCCACAAGCACACGCCGATGGTCGCCAGGACTCACGGGCAGCAGGCATTGCCCACCACGTTTGGCTACAAAGTGGCGGTGTGGGTCGATGAGATTGATCGGCACCTTGAACGCTTTGACGAAGCCTATGCGCGGGTGATGGTCGGTAACCTGACCGGCGCCGTGGGCACCCTGGCCGGGCTTGGCCCGCAGGGTTTGGATGTGCAGCGCCGCACCCTGGAAAGCCTTGGCCTGGCGGCGCCGTTGAGCAGTTGGCACAGTGCCCGCGACCGCATCCTGGAGGCGGCGTGGTTGCTGGTGCAGGCGTCGGCAACCTTGGGCCGTGTCGCCAATGAGATCTACCACCTGCAGCGCACCGAGATCGACGAAGTGCGCGAAGGCCGGCGGGCAGGGCAGGTGGGGAGCAGCACCATGCCCCACAAGCAAAACCCGTCGACGGTGGACCTGATCAGCGCGCTGTCGCGGCTGGTGCGCGCGCAGATGGTTGCGCTGACCGACGCCGCGTTCCAGTTGCACGAGCGTGACGGCACCACCTGGCGCATCGAATGGGCGGCCTTGCCGGAGCTGTTCATTTACGCCGGCGCCTTGCTCGCCCGTATGGAGGGCTTGCTGCTGGCGGGGCTGGAGGTGCGTGAAGCGCGCATGCGCAGCAACCTGGATTTACTGGGCGGGCTGATCCTGTCGGAGCGGGTGATGCTCGCGCTGGCGCCTCGGTGTGGCAAGCAGACGGCCCACCACCTGGTGCACGACATCGCCCTGCAAGCCCAAGACGCAGGCGTCTGCTTTCACGACGCACTGCTTGGCGACTCGCGGCTGCAGGGTTGTTTCAGCCTGCAAACGCTCGATGAGCTGCTTGACCCGACGACCTACACGGGGCTGGCGGCCGAGATGGTCGATTTGGTGGCAACTAAAGCACTGCCTCGCGCTTGCGGCCATGGCCTTGAAGCGACGAAGGCAACCCCAGGCAATACCAGTCAGTCCCAGTACGCGATGGAGGGTATGTGATGGATGCGCAAACATTGGAAGTGACCGCCCGTGCGTCTTGCACCGCACGTTTGGACCGCCCGGGCTTTGATCATGACGGCGAGCAATGCCGCCACGAACACAGCCATATTCTTGACTCGAAAACCCACGGCTCGGGTTATGCCGGCCCGCAGAGCCGCAAGATCTTCTGCAGTCATTGTCGCCTGCAACGCTGGCTGGACGTGGAAGCCGCGCTGGCCATGGCCCAGGCCGACGTCAACATCATCCCGCGCGAGGCGGCCCTGGAGATCGAAAAGGCCGCATTGCTGTCAGGCATCAATGTGCGCCAACTGGCCGAGGGCGTGGCGGCCACTGGGCATTCGCTGATGCCATTGCTGAGCGCCCTGCAAAAAAACTGCAGCCCCACTGCCCGTGAATACGTGCATTACGGCGCCACCACCCAGGACATCCAGGACACCGCTCAGTCCCTGGAAATGCGCGATGTGCTTGATGCGATGGACTTGGCGCTGGAGACCTTGCTGGGCAAGTTGTCGACCTTGGCTGATGCGCACCGTGACTCGCTGATGGTCGCCAGGACCCACTCGATTCCCGCCTTGCCAACCACCTTCGGGCTGAAGGTCGCCGGCTGGATCGATGAGCTGTTGCGCCACCGTCAGCGCCTGGCCGAGGCGCGCCAGCGGGTGCTGGTGGTGCAGTTGTTCGGCGGGGTCGGCACCATGGCGGCGTTCGGCCCGGACGCCATGCCGATGCTGGAGCGTTTTGCCCAGCGCTTGTCGCTGCAAGTGCCCCTGACGGGCTGGCATGTGTCCCGTGACCGCGTTGCGGAGTTTGTCAGCACCCTGGCCATGGTCACCGCCTCGTTGGCTCGCGTAGCCGATGAAATTCGTACGCTCAATCGCTGGGAAATCGCTGAAGTGGAAGTGGGCTGGAGCGACCAGCAGATCGGCAGCAGCACCATGCCGCACAAACGCAACCCTGAAGGTTGCGAGCAGGTGGTGGTGTTGGCGCGGCTGGCCAAGGCCCAGGTCATGCTCGCGCTGGACGCGATGATTCTTGAGCATGAGCGCGATTACCGGGGTACCCGGCTGGAGTGGTGCGCGGTCGCGGACGTTTCCCACTATGCGCTGATGGCGCTCTCGATTCTGACCGAGACCATCGACGGGCTCACCGTGAATGTGCAGAAGATGGAAGGCACCGCCCAGGCCTATGGTGATGCCATCTGCACCGAAGCCGTGGTGTTCGAAATGGCGCGCAAGCTGGGCAAGAGCAGCGCCTACCAGATCATCTTCGAAGTGTCCCAGGCCAGCCAGCGCAACCACGTGTCGATCCGCGAGGCGATCGAGGCCGATGCGCGGGTGCTCGCGGTGATGAATGACGGCGCCCTGGCGCGGCTGTTCGAGCCCCGGACGCACCTGGGCATGTCCGAACGCATCGTTGACAACGTGCTGGCCAGGCTCGCCGGCCACTGATCATTGATCTCTGAACAGACTTGCAAACTCATCAAGGAGCGACAGATGTCCAACGTTATGGAAGTTGATAAAACCAAGGTCCAGCAATTTTCGGCGCGCATCATGGAGGATTACGGCAACACGCTGCGCGGCGCCATGCTCTACATCGGCGACCAGCTCGGCTTGTTCAAGGCATTGGCCGACGGCCACGCGGTGACCCTGGAGGAGTTGGCGCACAAGACCGGCTACAACGCGCGTTACTTGCGCGAATGGCTGGGCAGCATGGCCACCGGCAATTACGTGACCTATGACGCGCAAACCCGCCGCTACCAGATGCCAGCTGAATTTGTGCCAGTGCTGGCCGATGAAGACTCGCCGTATTTCGCCGGCGGCATCATTCAGCTCAGCGTGCCGTTCGTGAGCATGGCACCCAAGGTCATTGAGGCCTTCCGTCATGGTGGTGGTTGTGCTGAAGAGGCGTTCCCGCTGGAAACCTGGAAAGGCATGGAGCGCATGACCATGCCCTGGTACAAGCACTACCTGGTCCAGCACTGGATCCCGTCCCTGGACGGCGTCGAAGAGAAGCTCAAGACCGGCGGCAGTGTGCTGGATTTTGGCTGCGGCGCGGGCCTGGCGGCGATCACCATGGCCAAGGCCTACCCCGAGGCGCGCATTGTCGGCTGCGACTTCCACCTGCCTTCCATCGAGTTGGCGCGGGCCAACGCCGAGGCGGCTGGTGTGGGTGACCGGGTGCAATTCGAGGTGAACGACTCCGATGCCTTGCGCGGCCAGCAATTCGATTTCGTGACCACCTTTGTGGTGATCCACGATGCCACCGACCCTCAGCAGATGCTCAAGGATTTACGCGCAGCAACGGCCGAAGACGGCACTTACCTGATGGTGGAGCTCAACCTGTCCGAAGAGCTGCACGAGAACATGAACCTGTTCGGGCGCGTCATGTACCCGCAGAGCACCCTCTATTGCATGACCTGTTCACTGTCCCATGGTGGGGCGGGGCTGGGGGCGTTCATGGGCGAGAAGCGTGCCCGCCAGATGGCGCAAGCGGCCGGTTTCAGCCGCTTCCGCAAAGTGCCCTCGGAGTGGCCGCCAATGCCGGCGCTGTTCGAACTCAAGCCTTGATATGAGCCATCCGGCCATTGCGTTGCGCAGTAAGGCAATTTAATGGCCCCTTTGTAACAAAATCCTCGCCAAAATCACTTTTATTTTCAGGTGGTTAGGTGAGGATGCAAATGCGCTCTGTGGGAATGATGCTGATTGCCTGCTCCCTGGCCGGCGGCGCGACTGTCGCGCAGGCCAGGGAATTGCGCGAAGGTGACAAGTACATGTGCAGTTGGGGCGCCGGCACGGCCGCCAGGGCTCAGGAGCTCAAGTTATCCGGCGTTTCGCTGTACGCCGCCCGGCAGAAGATCCAGACCCTCAAGTTCAACAAATCGTGGATGCGCATGATGGCCATGGGTATCACCGAGCAGACTTATGACAGTCGTTCAAGGCTCAAGCCGGAGGCGATTCGTCAGAGCTTTTACCAGGATTGCCTGCGCTACAAGGTCGCGCGCAAGTAATTCGTAGCCCCGCACCCGCTGTGAGGCCTTTACAAATCCACGACAAACCCTGTGTGAGTATTTGCATACAATGGCGCACTTCTTCATGGAGGCCTGTATGCAAGTGCTGATTCGAGCGGCGACACCCGATGACGTCGACACGCTGTGCGCGATTCGCACCGCGGTGGTGCAAAACCACCTGAGCCTGGAACAGATGGCTGACCTGGGGATTACCCCACAGGTGTTGCGCGAAACGTTGCACGCAGCCCCTTGCGGCTGGATTGCGCAAGTGGACGGCCAGGCTGCGGGGTTTTCCATGGTCGATCTGGATGAAGGCGAAGTATTCGCGATGTTCGTGTTGCCCTCACACGAGAAGCTTGGCCTGGGCCGTCAACTGATGGCGGTGGCCGAGGCGGCGCTGTTTGAGCGCCACGACACGCTGTACCTGGTAACTGATGGGCGTGATGAAATCCGTGCCAATGGGTTCTATCAGCGCCTGGGCTGGTCCGTCGTGGGGCCGGTCGATGGCGATGATGTGCGCTATGAAAAGAGCAGGGCGCCATAAGGCCATGAATGCCCCAGAGCCTCCATCGTCCAACAGCTTGCGCTACTTCGCGGTGGGTGTGCTGGTTGTTGCGGTATTACTGGGGTTCTATTTCATTCACCTTAACGCCAAGGTCGACCGCCAACGCGAAGAGGCCACTGAACGCCTGACGCTGTGTCGTCACCTGGAGGCCGTGGTGGGTGCCACCGCTTCCAGCCGCGAGGCGCTTGAAGAAACGTGCAAACAGTTAAGTGAACAGTTACTTAAAAGTGCACCGGATTAATAACCCTTTTTTATACGTGGGCTTATAGCCGTTACTTGCACCAAAAAGTGGCATGGCTACAGCCTTCTACCTTAAAAAACATGTGGTTATTGAAGGGCTTACGACACTTTCAATCCGACGAAAGGATTAAAATAATCTTGTTACATGTTTTTACAGTCGTTAATATAGCCGGGCGTTCACCTCCCACGGTTTATGCATTTTTAAATCCCAAGTTTCCATCAGCTACTTGGGATTTTTTTTGCCTGCGATTTAATCCTGGTTTGCAGTTCATGGCCCGCCAGGCCCGACAAAATGAGGGCTGGCTAACACTTTTGCATTAATTGTCCGGTGGCCGGCAAAACCTTATCTATGCTGCTTGCATCACCTCAATCGGGTAGAACCCAGGGACGGGGGGGCTGATCATGATTTCCATCACCGAATTCAACCGCATCATGGCCTCAGGCTTCCTGCCGCTTGCGTGTGAGTGCTGCGTTAACAGCGACGGCTCACTGCGCATCAGCGTGTTCGAGCCCATGTCCGGCCGTGTCGACTTGCTGCTGACCTGCGTATCGCCCGAGGGCCTGGACAGCATCCGTGCCATCTCCAACCTGATTGGTGAGTTGCGTACCGAGATAAAGGCCGGGCGCCGTGGGTTTGCTGCGGTGGGTTCTGTCCAGGGCGTCAGAGGCGCCGCAGAAAGGATTTGACGATGTGGCGCGTGGCGTCTGTGGTGTCCAGCTCATCCAGGGCGCTGTAGGCGTACCACTGGCAATCGACAATCTCGTTGCACGGCCGTGCCTCGTCGATATTGACTACCGATGCCTCAAACACATGGTGGACGGTGTCGCGGGCCTTGAGCTCCTGCAGGTACAGCAAGCCGTCCACGTTTAACCCGGTTTCTTCTTCTAATTCGCGTTCCGCCGCGCCTACCGGGCGCTCGTCTGCTTCCACTTTCCCGCCGGGCAATGCCCATTTTGATCTGGCCTTGCGCACGAAGAGGATGTGCCCCTCATGTTCGCAAATGACGGTTGCCCTAATTTTCATCGAGTGTGCCCCCGTGCCGAATGAATGTCATAAAAGTGTAATGCAATTGTCATGCTAAGTGGTTATAGCGCGCCGGGGCCGGTATGTGGATACTGCCCGATTGACGAATTTGAACGAGGGCATTTAATGCAGACCATACGCTGGGGCATGATCGGCTGTGGCAGTGTCACTGAGTTAAAGAGTGGACCGGCTTTCTATAAAGCGCCAGGTTCGGCATTGGTGGCCGTGATGGGGCGGCGTGCCGAGGCGGTGCGCGATTATGCAGCGCGCCATGGCATTGCCCGTTGCTATACCGATGCCCAGGCCTTGATCGATGACCCCGAGGTGGAGGCGGTCTACATCGCCACCCCGCCCGACAGTCACCTTGAGTACGCCCTGAGGGTGGCCGCGGCGGGCAAGCATTGTTGCGTCGAAAAGCCGATGTCGCTGAATGCTGAACAGAGCGCGTTGATGCAGCGCACCTTTGAGCGCGCCGGGCTGCACCTGTTTGTTTCTTACTACCGGCGTTCATTGCCGCGTTTTGAGCAAGTGCGCACCTGGCTGCAGGACGGCCGTATCGGTGAGCTGCGCCACCTGACCTGGACCTTGTGCAAGCCAGCTGCCGCAACAGACACCGACGCCGCCAATTGGCGCACCGACCCGGCCATTGCCGGTGGCGGTTACTTTGCCGACCTGGCCAGCCATGGGTTTGACCTGTTCCAGTACCTGGCTGGCGATATCGTTGAGGTCTCAGGCTTTTCGGCGCGACAGGCGGGACGCTACGCGGCAGAAGACGCAGTGACAGCCTGTTGGACATTCGCCAGCGGTGCGCTGGGCATGGGCTGCTGGAACTTTGTGGCAGACCGCCGCGAAGACCGTGTCGAACTGATCGGCAGTCGCGGCCGTATTCAATTTTCGGTGTTCGACGACCAGCCGCTGCGGCTTGAAGGCGAGACCACCGAAGTGTTGGAAGTGCCGTGTCACACCCATATTCAATGGCACCATGTGCTGAACATGAACGCGCATATTCGTGGCGAGGCCGAGCATCCCTCGTTGGCCATCGAGGCGCTGAAGACCGATATCATCCTGGATAAGGTGCTACACCGTTACTCCCAGCATCCCTAGTCGTGGCGATAGCGTAAGGCTTCACTCTTTTGAAGGAATACCGGGATGAAATACTGGATGGTGTTGTGGCTGCTGATCGCCACCGCGGCAACGGCGGCGCCACGCAGCCAAGGGCAGTCGGGCGAGTTTGATTTTTATGTGCTGTCGCTATCGTGGTCACCCACGTTTTGCCTCACGCACCCAGGCAACGAGCAATGTTCGGGCAAGGGCTACGGCTTTGTGCTGCACGGTTTGTGGCCGCAATACGTGCGGGGAGGGTGGCCGGCGTCCTGTGCGCCGCAGACGCACTTGAGCGAGGCAGAAATGGATAAGGGCGCGGCGCTGTTTCCCACCCGTGCATTGCTCAAGCATGAGTGGGCCAAGCATGGCACCTGCAGTGGGCTGCCGCCGTTGGAGTATCTGGAGAAGACCGATGTGGCGCTTGGTGCGGTGGTGATCCCGCAGCAGCTGCAGCCGTTCAACACGCCGCCGTCATTGCAGGCCAAAGAGATCGAAGCGCTGTTTCGCGAGAGCAACCCACGCATGGGCAACCACGGGATGGCGGTGATCTGCAAGGGTCAGGTGCTGTCGGAAGTGCGGGTTTGCCTGACCAAGGACCTGGCGTTTGCAGGTTGCCCGCGCAGTGTGAAAAGCCAATGCCGTGGAGGCGATATTCGTATTCCCACGCAGCGTTGAGCCGCGCCGGCGCCTAGAACTCGCCGGAATACTTCACCGCAGCTGCAGCGCGTGAGGGGACATTCAGGCTGCGCAACAATGACGACACATGGATACGCACGGTAAACGGCGAGATATTCAGGGCCTTGGCAATTTCCTTGTTGGTCTTGCCCTGGGCAATCAGGCGCAGCACTTCCTGCTGACGTGGGGTGAGGGTGTGGGTGTCGAGCGGCAGCAGGCCTGAAGGGGCGAACTTGACCAGCACTTCGCCCTCGCGGATCGCCAGCAGGGCCTGGCCGATCTCATCCGGGGCGATGTTCTTGCCGATAAAGCCGTCGGCGCCCAGGGCCATGACCTGTTCGATCAGCGCGGGGTCGTCGACCATCGACACCAGGACCAAGGTGGTGCGTTTCAGTTGCTGGCGCAGTTCGGCCAGTTGGCTGATGCAGGTCAGGCCGGGAAAGCGCAAATCCAGGATCAAGGTATCGACCTCGCCCGCTTCGCACAGCAACGCATTCACCGTGGCCAGGTCGCCGGCCTCCTGCACCACCGCGCCCGGTAGCAGGCGCTGCACGGTGCGCGTCATGCCTTCACGAAACATGGGGTGGTCGTCGGCGATGATGATTCGGCCGGTCATTGTGTGCTCCTTCCTGGGGCAAGGCCTTCGTCCAGGCATGCTAATTTATTTACCGTCGGTGTAGGAGCGAGCTTGCTCGCGAAGCAGGCTCAGGCACCGCGTACTTGCAGGTCAAACGCGTTATCGTTAACGTTTTTCGCGAGCAAGCTCGCTCCTACAGATAATAGGTCAGGGATATGACGATGAGTCTTGAGACCAACTCTGAACTCGATCAGGCTAACCTGCGCATCGTGGTGGCCACCATCGCCATTGTGTATATAAGCCTACTGGGTTTCCTACCTGGGCAATCGCTGGACACCTACCTGCCGGTGATCCTCTATATCTTTGTGTTCCTGCTGGCGTCCATCGTGCTTCGCCAGGTGATCGCACGCTGGCCCGGGCATTACCCGGCGCGGCGGATCTTCGGCATGATCCACGACTACACCGGTACTTCGTTCGGCCTGGTGGTGGGGGGTGAAGCGGCGTTGCCGCTGTATGCGGTGATGGTCTGGGTGAACCTGGGCAATGGCATGCGCTACGGTTCGCGCTACCTGGCGATTGCCACGGCGCTGGCGTTGCTGGCGTTGTTGATCGTGTATCAGCTTACGCCGCTGTGGCAGGCGCAGCCGTTCATGGTGCTGATGCTGATGATCACCAGCACGGTGATCCCGGTGTATGCGCATATTCTGCTGGAGCGCACGCGCAAGGCCTCCGAGCAAGCGATCGCTGCCAACCTGGAAAAATCCCGCTTTCTCGCCCAGGCCAGCCATGACCTGCGCCAGCCGATCCACTCCATCGGCCTGTTCACCGCCTGCCTGCGCGAAGCCCGCTTGGGGGAGGACGAACAGCGCTTGGTGGACAATATCGACCGTTCTCTGCTTAACGTCTCGCAATTGTTCCGTTCGATTCTCGACCTCTACACCCTCGACAACGGTCGCCTGTTGCCCAAGTACCAAGTGATCCACCTGGGCGAATTTCTCGCCGACCTGGTGCGCCAGAACGCCGAGGCTGCACGCTGGGCGGGGGTGGAGTTGCGCTTGCGCCCCTGCGCCCATTGGGTGTTGGTCGATCCGGGCATGCTGGCGACCATGGTGCAGAACCTGCTCTCCAATTGCTTCAAATACGGCGCGCAGCGACCGGTGCTGATCGGTGTGCGTGTGCGCGATAACGGCTTGGTAATCGAGGTACACGACCAGGGGCGGGGGATTGCCAGGGAGCATCTTTCAAAAGTCTTCGAAGAGTTTTATCGCGTGCGTCAACTGCGTGACAAGGACGTTGAAGGCGTGGGCCTGGGGCTGTCCATCGTCAAGCGCCTGGGGCAAGTGATGGGGTTGCAGGTGAGCCTGCGCTCGCGCGTTGGCCATGGCACTTCTGTCAGCTTGCATGGCTTGGCCCTGGCGGCCGCGCCGCGCCAACCGGCGTTGCGCGACGATGCACGCCAAGCCGGCCTGCTCACCGGCCTTAAGGTGTGCCTGGTGGAAGATGACTACAACGTGCTGCTCGCCACCCAGGCCCTGCTTGAGCGCTGGGGGTGCCAAGTGCAGGCCGAGTCCACGGGGCAGGGTTTGGTCAGCGACTGTGACATCATCGTCGCCGACTATGACCTGGGCAACCATGCCACCGGCATCGAATGCATCGACCAGCTACGCGAGCAACGTGGCTGGGCGGTGCCAGCGCTGATCCTTACCGCGCACGACGTGGAGAAAATCCAGGCGGCGTTGCACGACCGTCAGATTGCTATCCTGTCCAAACCGGTACGCCCTGCGGAACTGCGCGGCACCTTGCGTGAGCTCAGCCAGGAAAAAATTACTGCATGAATGGTGTCATTGCGTTGCCACGCGCGCCTTTTGGCTGGCAGTAGGCGGCAGGCTTCATCAGGCCAAAACTGGCGACCGCAAATAGGCCGCCGCTGGCCCCGCTGGGCACGGAGCAGTTGTATTCGCCGGACGCGGTGTTGGCTACATAGTAGGTGCTCATGGAATCGCTGCGCACATTGGAGATACGCTTCACGGGTTCGCCCAGATTGGTTTCCGACAGCTTCTTGAGATGGTCTTCGGTAGGCTTGATATTGCTGCAACCGGCGACGCCGATGATCAGGGCGCCCAACAGGGCAAGGCGGGTGACAGGGGAGAGGAGTTTCATGGTGCTTCTTCCTTGGGGTTGTTTTGGTTTTTCCAACGCGCAACAAACCCACGCGCACTGAATGCGCGGTGTTGGTGAGAACGTTGGAAGTGCCGCGGAATATAGCGCCGCGGTGAGGTAGGGTCGATTAGCACAAATGGGCTAATGGCAGTTTGAGGTCATGGAAGGAGCTTGCGATGCTGGAGATAAAACGTGCCACGCCGGACGACGCCGAGCGTGCGTTTGAGATTCGTCGTGAGGCCATTCTCGGCCAATGCATTGGCGCTTATAGCGCTGAACAAATGGCGCTTTGGACCAGAGGTCGGGCCAGTGATGGTTACGGCGCGCTGATGGAAAAACAGTTCTACATGGGATGGTTCAATGGCGAACCTGTTGCCACTGGCATGCTGGATCTTGCCAACCATGAACTCGGCGCCTTGTTTGTATTGCCCGTATTCAGCGGGCGAGGGTTTGGCAAGGCGATGCTTGCTCACTTGGAGCACGTGGCGCAGCAGCAGGCGATTGAGCAGGTGGTGCTGGATGCGACGCTGAACGCGGTGAGTTTTTATAGAGCGTGCGGGTATGTGGGCGATGAGCAGGCGGTGTATCGCTCCCCGTCCGGGTTGGTGCTGGCGTGTGTACCGATGGTGAAGCGGTTGCAGGTTATGAATTGCGCTTGAATGCTGCGCGCAATTGGGTCAGTTCAGCGCCATCGGTCAAGGGCTCGAGGGATTGCGTACCGAAAGCGTTCAACCCCACGATCCAACTGTGGGAGCTGGCTTGCCTGCGATAGCGGCCTGACAGCCTACACCTATCTACCTGACACCCTGCGATCAACCTGTGGGAGCGGGCTTGCTCGCGAAGGCGGCCTAGCAGTCAACACAGTTGGATTGTGTACATATCCATTGCTGCGATAACGGCCGCTTAGGGTTCAGCCCTGACGGCGGCTCACTTTTGAAAAGCGCAAAAGTAAGCAAAACGCTCTTGCCCCACCACTCGGCACCTCGCTTGGGCTCGGTGTGCCCGAACACAGTCTTGAATCCGTGGGCCGCCGCCACGCGCCATCCATGGCGCGGGGCGGCTAACCCGGCGTCCTGCCGGGTTACCCACGAATTCAAGCCTGCGTTCGGCCAGCGTGGTTTAACGGGGCGCCTGAGATCAAGATCAAAAGCAGATCAAGAGCGGCTCGCTTCGCATCGTGGGGACGTGGGAGAAAAAGCGGCCTACTCAATGCATCTTGCTATGGTCCATCTTGCTATGGTCCATACCATCCAACCCACGGGCCGTTGCCTTCACTTCGACAGCCTGCTTTTCACCCTTGGCATCTTGCACCGTCAGGGTCAGCGGCACCTGGTCGCCTTCCTTGATCTGAGCGTTCAGGCCCATCAGCATCACGTGGTAGCCGTTCGGGTCGAGCTTGACGGCTTTTCCTGCCGGCAGGGCCACCGCATCCACCGGGCCCATGCGCATCACGTCGTCCTTCATGCTCATCTCGTGAATCTGCACGTCCTTGGCCACTGGCGAAGCGACGCTCAGCAGTTTGCTGTCGCTGTCGGCGGTGAGGGTCATGAAGGCACCGCTGGATGGCTGGCCCGGTACGGAGGCGCGAACCCAGGCGTCGGTCACTTGTACCTGGGCGCTGGCGTGGGCGGCGAGGCCCAGCAGGGTGAGGCCGAGGGTGAGACGCTTGAGGTGTTGAACGGCAGTCATTAGCAGACCTCCATGACGGTGAGCAGGTCTTCTGCGCACTCTTGAGCGGTAAGGGATGCCTGCAAGCCAAGGCGCAGGTTGCCACGGGTGTCGAACACGAAACTGGTGGCGGTGTGGGAAAGGGTGTAGGTGTCGCCGGCGGGGATCTTTTCATAAAAGATCCCGAACTCCTTGGCGGCCACGGCGATTTCTTCCGGGGTGCCGTAGAGCGCTTCGAAGCTGGGGTCGAAGGCCTTGACGTAATTGTTGAGAATCTCGGGGGTGTCGCGCTCGGGGTCCAGGGTGATGAACACCACCTGCATGATCTTGCCATCGCGGCCCATCAGTTTCTTGGCCTGGGCGGCGCGGGCCAGGGCGGTCGGGCAGACGGCCGGGCACTGGGTGAAGCCGAAGAACACCACCGGCATCAGGCCGCGGTACGAGCTTAAGGTGACGGTTTCGCCGTCGGTGTTCTTGAGCTTGAAGGTGCGGCCCATGATCTTGTCACTGAGGTCCTTGCCGTACTTGAAATTCAGCTTGGGGCTGTAGTCACAGCCGCCCAGCAGGCTGCCCAGGCCTAACAGGCCCATGCCGGTCAGCACTTTGCGGCGGGTGAATAACGTACTCATCAACTGTGCATCCTGTGAAACGCCTGCAAGGCAGTAGAGCTGCCCCACCAGGCTTTGAAAAGGAGTAACGAGAAGGGTGCAGAGTCTAGCAACCCTGGCCCGTGCGCGTAATCTGCGACGTTCTGCCACAGGGGCGCGGCGCATTTCGTCCTTTTGTGGCTTCGGTGGTAGAGTCGCCGCCATGAAATTGCGCCACTCTGACCGCTCACTGATCGCCTGGGCCCTGTACTTCTGCGTGCTGATGAACCTGTTCGCCTGCGGTTTGGGGCATGGCCAGATGATGGGCCAGCAGCTCAACGGCATCGGTGGGCTGTTCTGTTCGGTGGACGGCGGCCAGTCGCCCATTTCCGACAAAGGGTTGGCAACCCCGTCTTCCAGCAACATCTCGAACTACTTTGCCTGCCCGGTGTGCAACGCGGTTACCGTCGCCCTGGTGTTCCTGATCGGCCTGGCCTGGCTGCTCGGTCTCACGCAAACCCCACGTGTCGCCCATGAGCGGCGCAACAAGGCGCCTCCGCGTTATTCCTGGCCTTCGGCCAACCCTCGCGCTTCTCCCGCATTCTGACGTGTGCCTTGGGCTTCCTGTCACCAGGAGGCATTCTCTCGTCACGATGGTGAGTACGTTTTATGAACCCTCAATTGCCTGCCGGCGCCAGCCGCCTGGTCAGCAAGGCGTCGCGGCGTCTGCGTGCGCAGCCGGCGCTGCCTGATTACCCGAGTAATTCGCGCTGTTTCGTGCACCTGGACGCACGCCTGCTGCCTCATTGGCATAGCTTGTTTGATATCTGCCCGGCGCTGCTCAAGCTCGACCCACCGGAGGGCTTGAACCTGTTTCGCGCCTTCATGACCTGGGCCTATCGCAACCAGCCGCCGCTGGACTGGACCTACCATCTGAACGTATGCCGCTGGTTACTGAGTTCGGCGTACCGCACGCAGATCGATGAGGAACCGATCGAAGCCTTCATGGCCGCCGCGGCCGCACGTTGGGTGCTCACCGACGACAGCCCGGCGGCAGGCATTGTTCTGAGCTGGCGCGATTGCACCCTATTCGATTGGAAGGGCCACCCTTCTATAGCCACGCAGCAACCGGCATTGCCGGCGCCCGCCTGGGATTTCGCCTGGTGCCCATTGAATGCGCAAGGCACCTTCAGCGGCTGGCTGCCGGTGCCATGAAGCGCCGAACCTGATAGCGACCCGAAGGCCATCACGCCGCCAGGGGTTTTCTCGCCATGGTTTTTTTGTGCGCGGCCTTCATCGCTTCCATCTCAGCCCCCAGCTCCTCGAGAAGGGCTTTACCCAAGAGCTTTTTAGCTTGTGGGAACATCTCGGTTTCTTCCTCTTCGATATGGTGTTCAAGCAGCTCCTTGACCACTTTGACGCGACCGGAAAACTCGGTGGACGATGGGTCGGTTTTCTTTAAGTCCGGCAGTACCAGCGAGTCGACGGTACGGTGCTCCTCCTTGGCTTCGTGGTACATGATGTCCTGCTCCTTGCCCCCGGCTTTTCTGAACGCGGGGTAGAGGATCTCTTCTTCAAGCTGGGTGTGCAGGGTGATTTCCATTTCGAGTTTTGCCAGCAACTCGGTACGTTTTTTTACGCCGCGTTCAGTGGATTCGCTCAACTGGGTCAGCAGGGTCTTGACGCGTTCATGGTCGGCTTTGAGAAGGTCGATGGCATTCATATAAAACCTCACGGATGGTGTTCGGGCGTGTCGAAGCGCACGCCTCGTGGTGAGGAGTGTTGCATCAGGCGTACCAATTTTTCGGATATAAAAAATGTTTAAAATCAATTGGTTGGGTTTGCTTATGCGCTTTGCTGTCGTGCAGCTTGCATGGTCGGGTTGCGGCGACATTGCACAACGCCCAACCGGCGCTGACGCTCCAGCGCAACGGCGCAGGCCTTAAAGCGTGGCTTGAAAATCCAATGGAACCCTTGGCGCATCTGCTTGACCTAACGCTTAGACTTCAGGAGGTGAATCATGCAAATAGAATATATCTGGATCGTATTGGCGGTGATTCTGCTGCTCTTGGAACTCTGGGCGATCAACATCGTTTTGCGCAGCACGGGCGGATGGGAGACCAAGGGGTTGTGGGTGGTGGTGCTGGTGTTCGTGCCGCTGCTGGGGCTGATTGCGTGGGCGATGTTCGGGCCCAAGCGTGAGATGGCGCAGCAGCGTAAGAGCTGAAGCGGTGAGTGAAAAAAAACAGGCGCCCATGGGGCGCCTGTTTTCATTGCGCTAAACCGATCAACCGCCGACGGCGTTGGCAATCGCCTCATTGAACGCCGGTAGATCGTCGGGCGTGCGCGAGGTGATCAAGGTCCAGCCATTGGCCTGGCACTCTTTAACCTCGGCATCCACCACGCTGGCAGCGCCGGCGTTTTCAAGGTCGATGCGCACGCTTTTATAGGCGGTGAGGGTTTTGCCCTTGACCACCCCGGCGTCAATCAGCGTCCATGGCCCGTGGCAGATCGCCGCGATGGTCTTGCCGGCCTGCACGAATTCATTGATCAAGCGCAGCGCGGCGGCATCCTGGCGCAGTGTATCGGCATTCACCGTGCCGCCCGGGATGACCAGCGCATCGAAATCGGCGCTGACCACATCCGACAGCTGCACGTCTGATTCCACGGTCTGGTCTTTTTCCGTGTCGCCGACAAATGTCTGGGTGGTGCCGCCTTTGCTGGAGGCGTGCGTCACGGTCGCGCCGTAGCCACGCAGTGTCTCCAGCGGCTTGAGCAGCTCGTCGCGCTCAATGCCTGTGTTGGATGTGATGACGAGGATGTGCTTGCCGTTGAGTTGCGAGCTCATGGTCGAGTGTCTCCTTGGGTCATGGATCGATTAATGGGCGTATTTGGTTTGCAGTTCCTTGGCCATTTTCAGGTGCGCTTCAAGGGTGGGCAGGGTCTTGGAGGCGAAGGCTTTCAACTCGGGATTGTCCGAGGAGGAAGCTTCTTTCTTGAACAGTTCGACGGTTTTTTCATGGGCCGCTACCTGGTTGTTGGCGTAGGCCTTGTCGAACGACTCATCGCGCATTTCCAGAATGGCTTTCTTCGCCTGGTCGGTGAGCGCGGCGTCATCGGGGACTTCGATATCGAGTTTTTTCGCCAGGGCCATCAGTTCCTGATTGGCCTTGGTGTGGTCGGTAACCATATGCTGGGCAAAGGTCTTCACGTCCGCCGAGCTGCTTTTTTCCAGGGCCAGCTTGCCCGCTTCCACCTCGGTGATACCGCCCTCGGCGGCGCTGTCGACGAAGTCGTTGGAGGTCGCCGCCATCGCGGTGGACATCGAGCCTGCGATCAGCATGAAGGTAAGGCCCATCGGTTTCATCAGTCGAGTTTTCATGGTGTCTCTCCTTGGAAATGGCGGGATGCCGTTACCTGACTGTTGAATGGAGAGGGGCGTAAAAGGTTTAAAATTTTTTGCGCTTTTTTGCCCAGTGGTGAGGGAGGACAATTGACTTGAACCAATCCGGATTCGCAGGGTTCTGCTGCACAGGGCCGTCATCTCAGCGGCCCGCCATTGCCAGGAGGATTGCACTGTGACCGTTCATAAGACTACCGATAAAACCCCCGACCCCATCAGCTCTGAAGACGCGCAAAAAGGTAATGCCAAGGCCACCAAAGGGCAGACGCTTGAACCTGCGAATCCCAAGACCGAAACCATCGACAAAGTCGTGACGCCGACCTCGATCAAGGACATTGAACGGCAAACGGATGCAATCAACGAGACCCTCAACAACGGGCGTTGAACCTGCTGAATTGATCGGTGGCGAGGGAGCTTGCTCCCGTGGCGGCCTGAAAGCTGCCACTGCTGCTTTTTTATAAATAAATATAATAATTAGCTTAGATTAAAATGTGCTTTTTATTATTTATGACCATCCTCTAGTCTTGCCTGTAAGCCCCCTTAGGCCATCCAGGAAGATTTGCCATGAGCAGCGTCACGCCGATTTCCAGTGTCTCCAGCACTGTGCGCCAGCGAGTCACACCGCAAGAGTGGGAGGTGCGGGTCAAGCTGGCCGCAGCCTATCGACTGGCGGCGTTATACAAGTGGACCGATCATATCTACACGCATTTCTCGGCGCGGGTGCCAGGGCCCGAGGCGCATTTCCTGATCAATGCTTTCGGGCTGTTGTTCGACGAAATCAGCGCTTCCAACCTGGTCAAAGTCGATCTGGACGGCACCATTGTCGATGACCCCACGGGCCTGGGGATCAACTACGCCGGTTACGTGATCCACAGCGCCATCCACGGCGCACGCCATGACTTGCAAGCGGTGCTGCACACCCACACCCGCGATGGTATTGCGGTGTCGGCGCAAAAGCAGGGGCTGTTGCCCATCTCCCAGCACGCTATCGCGTTCTCGGGGCGTGTGGCTTACCACGGTTATGAGGGCGTGGCCCTGGACCTGGATGAGCGTGAACGGCTGGTGGCGGATCTGGGCGACAAGAGTGTGATGATCCTGCGTAACCACGGCCTGTTGACGGGCGGCGTCAGCGTCGAGCATGCCTTCCAGCAACTACAAAGCCTGGAGCGGGCCTGCAATATCCAGATCGCGGCACAGGCGGCGGGGAATGCCGAGTTGATCTTCCCACCGGCAGAGGTGGTGGCCAAGGTTGAGCAGCAGGCCAAGGTATTCAGCAACGGTGAAGGCCCAGGCGTGGCGCGGCATTGGGATGCGCTGGTGCGTCAGCTTGAGCGAACAGATACCGACTACAAGAACTGAGTTGGATTGTTCCCACGCTCCGCGTGGTAACACAGCCCAGGACGCTCTGCGTCCCTAAGCGTGACGCGGAGCGGCACACGAGGCATTACCACGCAGAGCGTGGGAACGATCAAACAGCCTCGCGCATCGCAATGCTGGGTTGCGCTGCCGGGCTCGGCGCGCCCGTGCGGTCCGCCAGGTAACGCGCCGGCGGTTGGCCCATGGCCTTGCGGAACATGGTGATAAACCCGCTGGCATTTTCATAACCCAGGTCCAGCGCCACGCTCTGCACACTCTCGCCGTTGGCCAGGCGCTGCAGTGAAAGGATTACATGCAACTGCCGGCGCCAGCGACCGAAGCTCAGGCCGATCTCTTCCAACAGCAGGCGGGTCATGCTGCGTTCGCTCATGCCGATGCGCACGGCCCATTCGCCCAGGGTGGATTTATCGCCGGGGTTGGCCAATAAGCTGTTGGCCAGCCGATGCAAGCGGGGGTCTTGGGGCATCGGCAAATGCAGGGCTTCGATGGGGGCCTGGGCCAACTCGTCGAGTAACGTCGCCACCAGACGGCCCTGGGCGCCGTTTTCGTCGTAGAGCTGCGGGAAACTCACCGCCTTGCCGATCAATTCGTGCAGCAATGGCGACACCGACAGCGTGCAACATTGCCGGGGCAGGGCGCTGGCAGCGTCCGGGTTGATCAACAGGCAATACACGTCTGCTTCGCCAGCGCCACGGGCCGCGTGGGTCACACCGCCGGGAATCCACAACGCGCATTGCGGCGGCACAATCCAGATACCCGCCTCGATCACGCAATGCACCACGCCGCGCAGGGTGTAGATCAACTGCCCGTGTTGATGGTGGTGAGGGGTATGTTCCCAGCGTTCGGAGGTACTCGAAGCGCCCACGGCCACTATCGAGCGAGGGATGGCGGCGGCGTCGCGAACCCGGCAGGGGTCGTACTGGTCGAGCCGGTGATGAACCATGGTGATAACTGCCTTGGCTGGATTGCGAAATATTCTGGCTATTGTGTGCAATGCTGTCCAGCGTCCTGCGCTCTATGATGAGAACCAATCTCATCCAAGGAGCTTTGCCATGCGACTCGACAGTTCAACTTTCCCCGTGGTGAAAATCTTGTTCGACGCGCCTGAGGACGGCGGGCCGGAAGATGCCTTACTGACCTTCGAACATTTGTTGGCCCGTGAGCAGCCCTTCTTGCTGCTGCACGAAAAAGCCGTGGATGAAAACAATCACGAACACGCCCACGAAGAGCGCAAGCGCGCCTCTATCTGGATGAAGAAAAACAAAGCGGCCTTGCGCGCCTACGTCAAAGGCATGATCCAGGTGGAGCCCAGCGCCGCCAAGCGCCTGGCTCTCAAGCCCTTCGCCGTGACGTTCGGCAAAGCCTGGGGCTACCCGCTGCTGGTGGTGGAGTCCGAGGACCGCGCCTGGGCGCTGGCCCAGGATGTGCTGGACGCAGAAGTGTCGGATGTGGCGCATTTCTAAGCCCGGCCAAAGCTCGACAGCGTCCACAATTGAACTACCTTGATTGACGAGCCTTCCCACTCGGTACTCAAGCATGCGCACGTTATGGACGCGGTATCTGGCATTGCTGGAAAACGATTTGAGCACGCAGATTTTCGACAACGTCAAGAACCTGTTGGTCTGCGCGCTGTTGTTTGCGGCGGGGACCAACGCGCTGGTGGGGCCGCACGATTTGCTGATCGGTCTGTTTGCTTCCAGCGTCGCGGGGTGGGGCTTAATTGTGCTGTCGACGCTGCTGATGTTGTTGAACGTCAGCGACGGCATTCGCCGGCTGGCCAAGTTGCGTTATCACTTGGCGTTGCAACTGTTGTTGATCCTGATCTACGTGGTGGTTGCCGAGCGGGTGGTAGAGATTGTGTGGGTGTTGCGCGCCCACTGAAGTATCCTCCGCGCCTCGTTTATCACTGATTCAAACAAAGATGACAGGACAAGCTATGCAGGCGCTGCTGGAGTCGATCCTCGACGAAGTGCGCCCCTTGATCGGCCTCGGCAAAGTTGCCGATTACATTCCCGCGCTGGCCGACGTGCCCGCTCACCAACTTGGCATTGCGGTCTACGGCAACGACGGCGCGGCTTACTGCGCCGGGGATGCCGACACACTGTTTTCGGTGCAGAGCATTTCCAAGGTGTTCAGCCTGGTGCAGGCCATCGACCATGGCGGTGAAACTATCTGGGAACGCCTGGGCCACGAGCCCTCGGGGCAGCCGTTCAACTCCATGGTGCAGCTGGAATTCGAACGTGGCCGCCCGCGCAACCCCTTTATCAACGCTGGCGCGCTGGTGATCTGCGACATCAACCAGTCACGCTTCGCCGTGCCGATTCTGTCGATGCGCGATTTTGTACGGCGCCTGTCGGGCAACCCGCAGATCCTGGTCAACAGCGTCGTGGCCGAATCGGAAGCCCAGCACGGTGCGCGCAATGCGGCCATGGCCTACCTGATGAAGTCGTTCGGCAATTTTCATAACGATGTGGACGCAGTGCTGCACAGCTACTTCAACTATTGCGCGTTGCAGATGAGCTGCCTGGACCTGGCCCGAGCGTTCAGCTTTCTGGCCAACGAAGGCGTGAGTGCCCACAGTGGCGAGCAGGTGCTGACGGCGCGCCAGACCAAGCAAGTGAATTCGATCATGGCCACCAGCGGGCTATATGACGAGGCGGGCAATTTTGCCTACCGCGTGGGCCTGCCGGGCAAGAGCGGAGTCGGCGGCGGGATTGTTGCGGTGGTGCCGGGACAGTTTACGGTGTGCGTGTGGTCGCCGGAGTTGAACGCAGCAGGCAATTCGCTGGCGGGGATGAAGGCGTTGGAATTGTTGAGTGAGCGGATTGGGTGGTCGGTGTTTTGAGATTGTTCTTGTGGGAGCTGGCTTGCCTGCGATAGCGGTTTTTCAGTGCCATCGATCACTGTAGGAGCGAGCTTGCTCGCGAAAAACGCCCAGGCCCTGCGGTCATCCAGGTTGCCCGCGTTATCGTTGACGATCTTCGCGAGCAAGCTCGCTCCTACAGTGGTTAAGGGCGCGGCGCGAGCATCAGATCAAGTGGCTGGGTGGGTGTCATCCAGCGCCTTGTCCACAAGCAACTGCACACCTTCGAGCATGCGGCAGATGCCCAGCGCTACGTTGCGTTGGGTACCGTCGATCTCAAAGGCTAGATGAGTAGCGATGTCACTGATGGAGGCTAGATCCTGGGAGGCGTTGATCAGCAGGGTTTCGGTGCCTAGGCCGGGGCGCACATTGAAGAGTTGTTCTGGTGGGTTGGGGCTGTCTTTGATCATGGTGAAACTCCAAGGGATATGGAGCTGCCATCGTTCGCGGTCAAACGAATTAGGGTGGCAGCTATACGCGGGTTGACCGACCGGTCCCAAGGAGCCCGGCATACCCGGAGGTATCCCGCGTACAGCTGCCGCGACACGATACAGCAGGCGTAAAGAAAACGCCTGATTCGATGTGGCACAGATGCAGTTGGGAGTCGGACGGTCAAATCCGGCCGCTGAATTGGCAGCGACGGCCCAGAGGTTAGTCAGTGAAGTTCCGAGCGACAACCTGAAACAGCTGTGGGAAACGTCCGAGACCTTACCCCACTGTAGGAGCGAGCTTGCTCGCGAAAAACTTCCAGGCCCTGCGGTCACCCAGGTTGCCCGCGTCATCGTTGACGATCTTCGCGAGCAAGCTCGCTCCTACAGTGGGTAAGGGCGCGGCGCGAGCATCAGGTCAAGTGGCTGGGTGGGTATCGTCCAGCGCCTTGTCTACGAGCAACTGCACACCTTCGAGCATGCGGCAGATGCCCAGCGCTACGTTGCGTTGGGTACCGTCGATTTCAAAGGCTAGATGAGCAGCGATGTCACTGATGGAGGCTAGATCCTGGGATGCATTGACCAACAATGTTTCTGTGCCTAGCTCGGGGCGTACGGTGAAGAGCGTTTCTGGGGGATTTGGGGTGTCTTTGATCATGGTGAAGCTCCGTCGACAAGTGGAGCCGCCAGCGTTCGCGGTCAAGCGAAGAGGGTGGCAGCTGTACGCGGGTTGACCGACCGGTTGTCAACGAACCCGGCATACCCGAAGGTATCCCGCGCACAACTGCCGCGACACAATACCTCAGGCACAAAAAAAACGCCTGAAGAGGTGCAGGGCGTAGCAGTTCGTTAACAAGGTCGGACGGTCAAATCCGGCCGCTGAATTGGCAGCGACGGCCCAGAGGTTAGTCAGTGAAGTTCCGAGCGACAACCTGAAACAGCTGTGGGAAAGGTCCGAGACCATACCCCACTGTAGGAGCGAGCTTGCTCGCGAAAAACGCCCAGGCCCTGCGGTCATCCAGGTTGCCCGCGTTATCGTTGACGATCTTCGCGAGCAAGCTCGCTCCTACAGTGGGTTAGCGGCGGGGCCTGTTGAGGCGTGGCACGACCATGCCCACCTCACGCTGATAACGCCGATACCGCTCACCAAACAGCGCCACCAAATCCCGTTCTTCAAAACGGGCGCCGATGAAGAGATACACCGACATCCCCAGCGCAAACAGCAGATGCCCCACGGTCATATGCGGCGTTGCCCAAAAGGCGATCAGGAAGCCCAGGTACAGCGGATGACGCACGACTTTGTAGAGCAGCGGCGTCCGGAATGTCAGGCCTGACGGTGGGGCGTTGCGCCAGCGATCAATGGCCTGTTTCAGTCCGAACAACTCGAAGTGACTGATCAAGCAGGTCGCCAGCACCACGATGCCCCAGCCCAGCCAGAACAGGCCGGTCAGCAGTGCCTTGGCCCAGGCGGCGTCAACTTCCCAAACGGTGTGCGTAATGGGCCGCCACTGCCAGAACAGCAGCGCGAGCATCAGGCTGGAGAGCAACACATAGGTAGAACGCTCCACCGCTGCCAGGGCGAAGACTGCCATCCAGCGTTTGAAGCGCTTCCGCGCCATGGCGCTGTGCTGGACGCCAAACACAATGATCAGTGACGCATTGATCATGAGTGCCAGCGCCCAGTCGATGCGCGCGCCGGAGTCGATGTGCTTGGGTACGACCACAGCCCCCACGAAGCCCATCATGTAAAGCAAGGTGAATAGGAAAACGAGGTAGCAGCAGGTGCTATAGACCAGGCCAGCCAAGCGTGCCGTGAGGGTGTTTGAAGAGGTTTGCCGTTTCATGGACGATTCCTTTCGCACATGGTGATTGGGTGAGCCAATCGATGACTGGCTCGCTCAGACTAACGGCATTCACCTAGGCGGTAACCTGTTGGAGTTGACAGTTGTAAGAGTGATTGGCGATTTAACTGAGGTTCAACCGATCCAACAAGCTATACCAGGCCACGCCTGCGTCAATGTGAGCCCCGGTGCTGTTGCAGTGCTCAAGGGCGCTGAATAGTCCGGTGCGGAACCTGGAATGAACCGAAGCCCCAGATACACCGGCGACTCATTGTGGGAGCTGGCTTGCCTGCGATAGCGGTGGTTCAGTTGGAGACTCAGAGACTGACACACCGCCTTCGCGGGCAAGCCCGCTCCCACAGAGGATCTGTGCCAGGCGCTGATTCTGTGGGCAATACATGGCCAATGTGGGAGCTGGCTTGCCTGCGAAAGCGGTGGTTCAGTTGAAAACTCAGTGACTGACACACCGCCTTCGCGAGCAAGCCCACATTTTGAATCTGTATTGTTCTTTGAACTGTAGGTGAGCCCAAACAAAAAATGCGCCCCTAGGGGCGCATTCTTTTGCTCGGTCAGCTATGGCCTATCAGGCCGTCGCATCCCAGGCCCGATCACCGTTCTCGTCTTTGATCCGAGTCGGCAAGCCCATCACATCCAGCGCCTTGAGGAACGGCTCAGCCGGCAGTTCCTCGACGTTGGCCATGTGCTTGACATCCCACTCGCCACGCGCAACCAGCAGCGCAGCGGCTACCGGTGGTACGCCTGCGGTGTAGGAGATGCCCTGGCTGTCGGTTTCGGCATAGGCCTCTTCGTGATCAGCCACGTTGTAGATAAACATTTCACGCGGCTGGCCATCCTTGGTGCCTTTGACCAGGTCACCGATGCAGGTCTTGCCGGTGTAGCCCGGGGCGAGCGAAGACGGGTCGGGCAGCACGGCCTTGACCACTTTCAACGGCACCACTTCCAGGCCTTCGGCAGTCTTGACCGGCTGTTCGGAGAGCAGGCCGAGGTTTTTCAGCACGGTGAACACGTTGATGTAGTGTTCGCCGAAGCTCATCCAGAAACGCACGTTGGGCACGTCGAGGTTTTTCGACAGCGAGTGCACTTCATCGTGGCCGGTGAGGTAGAGGTTCTGCGAGCCGACTACCGGCAGGTCGTCGGTGCGTTTGACTTCGAACATGGTGTTGCTGGTCCACTGGCTGTTCTGCCAGCTCCACACCTGCCCGGTGAATTCGCGGAAGTTGATTTCCGGATCGAAATTGGTGGCGAAGTATTTGCCATGGGAGCCGGCATTGACGTCGAGAATGTCGATCGAATCAATGCGGTCGAAATGCTGTTGCTGCGCCAGCGCGGCGTACGCGTTGACGACACCTGGGTCGAAGCCCACGCCAAGGATGGCGGTGATGTTCTTCTGTTTGCATTCTTCCAGGTGGTTCCACTCGTAGTTGCCGTACCACGGCGGGGTCTCGCAGACCTTGCCCGGCTCTTCGTGGATGGCGGTGTCCAGGTAAGCCACGCCCGTGTCGATGCAGGCACGCAGTACCGACATGTTGAGGAACGCGGAACCAACGTTGATGACGATCTGCGATTCGGTCTCGCGGATCAGGGCCTTGGTCGCTTCCACGTCCAGGGCGTTCAGCGCGAAGGCTTGGATATCGGCGGGAACCTTGAGGCTACCCTTGGCCTTGACGCTGTCGATGATGGCCTGGCATTTGGAGATGTTGCGCGACGCGATAGCAATACGACCGAGTTCGTCGTTGTGCTGCGCGCACTTGTGGGCCACCACCTTGGCGACACCTCCTGCACCAATGATAAGAACGTTCTTTTTCAATTGCTTTATCTCTCCTTTATCCGCCAGCTCAGGACAGGCTGGACAGGTAGTCGTCGTAACCAAATTCACGAACCACCTCGACTGTACCGTCGAGTTGTTTCACTACGATGGACGGCATTTTCAGGCCGTTGAACCAGTTTTTCTTGACCATGGTGTAGCCTGCGGTGTCGATGAACGACAGCCGATCGCCGATGGCCAGCGGACGATCAAATTGATACTCGCCGAAGATGTCCCCGGCCAGGCAGGATTTGCCGCACACCATGTAGGTGTGTTCACCCTCGCTCGGCGCCAGTTTGGCGTTGAGGCGGTAGATCAGCAGGTCCAGCAGGTGGGCTTCGATGGAGCTGTCTACCACGGCGAGATTCTTGCCGTTGTAGAGGGTGTCGAGCACGGTGACTTCCAGGGAGGCGCTGTTAGTGATCGCCGCTTCGCCGGGTTCCAGGTAGACCTGCACGCCGTACTTCTCGGAGAACGCTTTGAGCCGCGCGCAGAACGCGTCCAGCGCATAGCCTTCACCGGTGAAATGGATGCCGCCGCCGAGGCTGACCCACTTGACCTTATGCAACAGCGCACCGAAGCGTTCTTCGATGGTGCCGAGCATCTTGTCGAACAGGCTGAAGTCGCCGTTCTCGCAGTTGTTGTGGAACATGAAACCGGAGATCTGGTCGATCACGCCATCGATCTTCACCGGGTCCCACTCGCCCAGGCGGCTGAACGGGCGCGCCGGGTCGGCCAGCAGGTAGTCAGAGCTGCTCACCTGCGGGTTCACACGCAGGCCGCGGGTCTTGCCTTCGCTGCGTTCGGCAAAACGCTGCAGCTGGCTGATGGAGTTGAAGATGATCTTGTCGCAGTTCTCCAGCATCTCTTCGATTTCATCGTCGGCCCAGGCCACGCTGTAGGCGTGCGCTTCACCTTCGAACTTCTGGCGACCGAGCTTGAGTTCATACAGCGACGACGAGGTGGTGCCGTCCATGTATTGCTGCATCAAGTCGAATACCGACCAGGTGGCAAAGCACTTGAGCGCCAGCAGAGCCTTGGCGCCGGACTGTTCGCGCACGTAGGCAATCTTCTGCATGTTGACCAGAAGCTTCTGTTTATCGATGAGGTAGTACGGCGTTTTGATCATTTTTGAGAGCCTGCGGCGGTGCCTGCCAAAAAAGGACACGCATTGTGCCCGCACTTGGAACAGATCGAAAGGTTAGCCGGCGGATTTTGCGCGCCACGTTAAGCATAGGGCGTAAGTATGACCGTTCATAAGAATCACCCCGCCCAAACTGTGGGAGCGCTCGAGCCTAAGCGAGGCCGCGATGACGCCGGCCCTTGCACCACAACCTCTACCGTAGCGCCGCTAAAATCAGGCCCACCTAAACATGAGTAAATCTTGTGATGATCTAGAACAAAATGAGTTTGTCTCAAGACGCCCCTCTGCCGACAATGACCGCCATCAATCACACCATCGGAGTTGTAAGTCATGGCAGTCGCTCATTCCCTCGGGTTTCCACGCATTGGACGCGATCGTGAACTGAAAAAAGCGCAGGAAGCGTTCTGGAAGGGTGAGCTCGACGAAGCCGGCCTGCGCGCTGTTGGCCGTGATTTGCGCAGCACCCACTGGGCCTTGCAACAGCAAGCCGGCATCGAACTGTTGCCGGTGGGTGATTTTGCCTGGTACGACCAGGTGCTGACCCACTCGCTGATGTTCGGCGTGGTCCCTGAGCGGTTCCGCCCGGCCGATGGCCAGGCCACTCTGCATACCTTGTTCGCCATGGCCCGTGGCGTCAGCGACAGCTGCTGCGGCGGTGCCCATGCCCAGGAGATGACCAAGTGGTTCGATACCAACTATCACTATCTGGTGCCGGAGTTCAGCGTCGATCAGCAATTCCACCTGGCGTGGGACCAACTGTTCGAAGAGGTCCAGGAAGCGCTCGACCTGGGGCACCGCGTCAAGCCGGTGGTGATCGGCCCGCTGACCTACTTGTGGCTGGGCAAGGCCAAGGGCGCTGACTTCGACAAGCTCGACCTGCTCGAGCGACTGCTGCCGCTGTATGGTCAGATCTTCCAGCGCCTGGCCGAATTGGGCGTGGAGTGGGTGCAGATCGATGAGCCGATCCTGGCGCTTGATCTGCCCCAGGCGTGGAAGAACGCTTTTGAGCGCGCCTATAACCTGATCCAGCGCGACCCGCTGAAAAAACTGGTGGCCACCTACTTCGGCGGCCTGGAAGAAAACCTCGGCCTGGCCGCCAACTTGCCGGTGGATGGCTTGCATATCGACCTGGTGCGTGCGCCGGACCAGTACCCGACCATCCTCGACCGCCTGCCAGCGTACAAGGTGCTGTCCCTGGGTGTGGTCAACGGCCGAAACGTGTGGCGCTGCGACCTGGAAAAAGCCCTGGCCACCTTGCAGCACGCCCATGAGAAGTTGGGCGATCGCCTGTGGGTCGCGCCGTCCTGCTCGCTGCTGCACAGCCCGGTGGATCTTGAGCGCGAAGACCAGTTGGATGCCGAACTGAAAAGCTGGCTGGCCTTTGCCGTGCAAAAGTGCGCGGAAGTGGCGCTGCTGGCCAAGGCGGTTGACCAACCGTCAGCACCTGACGTACTCGCCGCCCTGGCAGAAAGCCGCGCCGTTCAGGCAGCTCGCGCTGCATCGCCACGCATTCACAAGCCTGCTGTTCAAGCGCGTGTAGAGGCCATCACCGCACAGGACAGCCAGCGTCAGTCGCCGTTTGCCCAGCGCATCGAAAAACAGCGGGCCGGGCTTAACCTGCCGTTGTTCCCGACCACCACCATCGGCTCGTTCCCACAGACCGCGTCGATCCGTCTGGCGCGCCAGTCCTACAAGGCCGGCAAGTTGAGCCACGCCGAATACGTCGAAGCCATGCACAGTGAGATCAAGCATGCCGTTGAGGTGCAAGAAAACCTTGGCCTGGATGTGCTGGTGCATGGTGAAGCCGAGCGTAACGACATGGTCGAGTACTTTGCCGAACAACTGGATGGCTACGCGTTCACCCGCTTTGGCTGGGTGCAGAGTTACGGTTCGCGCTGCGTGAAACCTGCGGTAATTGTCGGTGACCTGAGCCGTCCCAAAGCCATGACCGTGGAGTGGATTCGCTATGCCCAAGGCCTTACCGACAAAGTGATGAAGGGCATGCTCACAGGCCCGGTAACCATGCTGATGTGGTCGTTTCCACGGGAAGACCTGAGCCGCGAAATGCAGGCCCGGCAACTGGCCCTGGCGATTCGTGACGAAGTGGTGGACCTGGAAGCGGCCGGCATCAAGATCGTGCAGATCGACGAAGCGGCCTTTCGTGAAGGCTTGCCGTTGCGCCAGGCGCAGTGGCAGCACTACCTGGGCTGGGCCACCGAAGTGTTCCGCCTGTGTGCCAGTGGCGTGGGCGATGAAACCCAGATCCACACCCACATGTGCTACAGCGAATTCAACGATGTGATCGAGTCCATCGCCGCCATGGATGCCGACGTGATCACCATCGAGACTTCACGCTCGGACATGGAACTGCTCGACGCATTCGAAGCCTTCGCCTACCCGAATGAGATCGGCCCGGGCGTCTACGACATCCACTCGCCACGGGTGCCGGATGCCTCGGAAATGGCCAACTTGCTGCGCAAGGCCGCCAAGCGGATTCCGGCAGAGCGTCTATGGGTGAACCCCGATTGCGGCTTGAAGACGCGCGGCTGGCCGGAAACGGAGGCGGCGCTCATCCACATGGTCACCGCCGCTCGCCAACTGCGTGCCGAGTCAAACGGTAGGAGCGAGCTTGCTCGCGAAAAACGCCAACGATTACGCGTATCTTCTGAATGAACGCGGCGCCTGTGAGTTTTTCGCGAGCAAGCTCGCTCCTACAAGGGAAGGGGGCAATATTTGCCCCCTGCATCAGGTCAGAGGTATTTGAGCCACGCCAGGTCGCGCCGCCGGGCTTTCAGGCCGGCGAACCAACGCACCGGCAAGTACAGGGCAATCGGCAACAGCAGCGCTGCCAACCACACCGCACCGATACCGTCGAAGCCAAAGTAATTGCCATGGTTGAGGCCAAACAACGCGACGCACGCGACATAGAGGATTTTCAATACGTAGAGGTGCAACAGATAAAAGAACATCGGCGCCGCGCCGAACACTGCCAGCACGCCGATCCAGCGCTTATGCCCGGCGCGTTCAAATGCCAGCAGCAACAGCAGGCCAATCCCCAGGGTCAACGCCAGGAACAACAGCGAAGGCGGGTACTTGGTGATGTTGAAAAAGCTCATCAGCGTCAGCACGCCGCTGTCATACACCTGCCAAGGCTGCTCGCCGTAGCCATTGAGCGCGCGCAACAGCCCAAAACCCACCAACGCGCCCACCCCCGCAATCAGCAAATAACGCTGACGCACAGCCGGCAGCGCGGCATTGGCAAACCATGGCCCGAGGCCGTAACCCAGGGCAATCACACCGATCCATGGCAGCACCGGATAGGTGGTGCGCAGGCGCAGGTTGTCAGACACTTCAATCCAGTTGCGTTCATGCAAGATCGTCCACGGCACATGCCACATCGAACCCGCTGCAAAGTGCAGCCCATCCAACAGGTTGTGCCCGGCGATAATCACCAGCGCCAATCCGATCAGCCAGGCACGCGGCAGCCAGACCAGCGCGGCAAGGGCGATCATGCTGATGCCGATGGCCCAGATCACTTGCATATAGATCACGCCGGGCGGCAGTTGGAAGGTCCACGCGAAGTTGACCAGGGTGAACTCCAGCACCACCAGGAACAGCCCGCGCTTGAACAAGAATGCCGACACGTCGCGACGGCCCTGGTATTTCTGGCCATACAGCCATGCCGACAATCCGGTGAGCAGCACAAACACCGGCGCACACAGGTGGGCGAGGGTGCGGCTGAAAAACAACGCAGGCTCGGTGCTGTCGATGCTCATGGGATCGCTGACCTGGCGGTGCAGCAAGAAGGTTTCACGCACGTGGTCCAGCAACATAAACAGGATCACCAGGCCGCGCAGGGCGTCGATGGACAACAGGCGTTTGCGTAAAGTCATAGCGTCAGTCATAAGTTGAGGATCACACGCAGGCACAATATTGACGTTATTCTATAACATTAAGCGAGGTAAGCATGACCCCTCAATCGGCCGAAGCCGTAATCGCGTTCTGGAAACAGGCGGGGCCCAAGCGCTGGTTCGCCAAGGACGAGGCGTTCGATACAGCCTTTCGTGACAGCTTCCACGCCACCCATATGCAGGCGGCGAGGCGTGAACTCGAAGACTGGTTGACCACGGCGGATGGCGCGCTGGCGCTACTGATCCTGCTGGACCAGTACCCCCGCAACGCCTTTCGCGGCACGGCGCACATGTTCGCCACCGACCCGCTGGCCCGGTTGTATGCGCGAAAGATGGTGGACGCGGGGTTGGATCAACAGGTTGAACCTCAGTTACGTGCGTTCTGCTATTTGCCTTTTGAACATTCGGAAGACCCGCAGGACCAGCAACGCTCCCTTACCCTGAACCAGCAGTTGGATGCCAGCACTTACCACTGGGCCAAGGAGCATGCCGATATCATCGAGCGGTTCGGGCGGTTTCCGCATCGCAATGGGGTGTTGGGGAGGAAGACCACCGCTGCGGAACAGGTTTTTTTGGATGAGGGTGGGTTTGCGGGGTAGGTACAGGAGGGGGCGCTTGCTCAAGCGCCTTTAACGGGTCCCCGATGTGTTGCGTTGGCTAGTATGGAGCTAAACCGTAGTCATTGTTACCTGAGGAAATAGCCTACAAAGTTTTGGGGCTAATCCCATACTTTGTCTGCTTGTAAAATGCTCTCGCGTGTTAAAACATCGCTGCCAAGTTAACTAAGTTTGGTGGGGGGCACGTGCAGTCGAATGTAAGGGTGCTGACTTTAGCCTGTAGTACTACCATGATGGCTCAGTTGGGCGTGACGCTTTATTTGCCCGTCACGCCTGATATTGTTGATGCTTTCGGTATGAGTGATGCCGAAGGCTACACTGCCTTACTAATCTATTTAGGCGGTACCGCAGTTCCGTTGGTTTTTGCCGTACAACTTATTCGATTTTTTGGCCGGTCAGTCGTTCTGCTGGGGTTTTGTGGCGTCTTCTTTAGCGGAAGTATTTTATCTATATGGGTCCATGATAATGATGGTTTTTATCTTTCCAGGCTGCTCCAAGGCATTGGTGGTGGTGGAGCAGCCTTAATTGGGCGCGCATTGTTAACCGAAATCTACTCGGGAGCACGCCTGGCGAAGCAGTTGTCTTTTTTATCCTATTCATTTGTTTTTGCCTTGGTGGTAGGACAACTCGCAGGCGGCTTTTTAGTTTCTTTTTTTCGCTGGGAAGTAGTGGCAGTGATCATGGCTTTTGGCTCAGTTATAACCCTTGTCCTTGTGCTGCTGGCAGCAGGGATTTTGTCGGTTCTGGACATGGATAGAACGCGTCGAGTCAGCTGTTCAGGGTATGCAGCCATCATCAGTCGGCCCAGCTTTTATTTGCCGGTCATAGTCGGTGGATGTAGCTATGGGGTGTTTGTCGTATATCAAGGTGTGGGCGTCTTTGTCTTTGACGTGCTTTTGGGGTGGGGAAGTGTGCAATACGGAATGCTCGGAGTATGGCTAGGGCTCGCCTATTTTTCGGGGGCGCTGACTGTAAGGTATGCATTGAATTTTATGAGTGTTTATGCAGTTTCAATCACAGGTAGTAGTGTGTTGGTTGTAGCGACGTCAGTATTTCTATTTACAACTTTTGGATATTTGGATCGCCAATTTACGGTGCTGGCATATTTTGCAGCCTGGTATGCCCAGGCAATGATGTATCCCTGTGTCGCGTCTCTTGCAGTAAAAAAACACCCTGGAATGGAGTCAATGATGCTGTTCAGTTTTTTACAACAGCTGGTAGCCCTGCTGTTCGGAACGTTGGCGTCATTGCTCATTCCTCTTGGCACGCAGGGCGTAGCTTTACTCGCTTTAAGTTTAGGGGTGGGGGCGTTGTTGACGGTTCTCCTGTCAGTGCAAGAGGACTGATAGGGGGACTCTCAGGCTTCTGCCGCCGCCGCCCGCTGCTCTACCTTCGTACGTCGAAACCGCCGCACCCCCTTAAGGTCAATCGCCCACCGCAACGCTTCAGTGGCCGAAGGGCGCGGGCCTTGGGTGATCGCCTGTTCATCCTTGCCCAGCGCGTCGAGGTAACCCTGTGTACCGCCGCGTTCGCTCCAATAGTGAGTGTGGCTGAGCCAGGATCTGGCCAGCCAGCCTTTGCCATTGCCCACGGTCACCGGCAAGTCCAGCACGCCGCCGCCCATCACCGGCTTGACCGGGCCGCCGACGATGTCGCCGAATACGCCGAAGGGGGCAGGGAAGTACAGGTTGGTCCAGCGCGTGACGGCAAAGGCTGCGGCGTGGTGCAGGTAGTGCGGGGTGAAGGGCTTTTGGCCGAGCATCAGCGGTTGGCGGGCGTTGTAGCCGTAGCCTTGGGTGTCTTCGGTAGGCGGGCAGGCCGGGGCCTCTCGGCGTTCCATACGCTGCTGGAAGTCACTGACGCTGCGGCCCAGCAACAGGCTGGCGTGGGCCATTGGGCTGCCGACGGTGACCAGGTCGGTGATGCGCCACAGGTTGCCCAGGCCGCGCTGTTCGACAAACGCCTCGGCCTGTTGCTGACGAAAATTCATCAGGCTGCCCAGGCTGCCGTCCAGCAAGGCGCCGGCTGCGGGCAGGGCCTCCTTGACCACCGGTTGCAGCGGTTCGCGGTTGGCAAAACGGGCCGCCAGCTCACGGTTGCTGGGGTTCAGTTGGGTCAGTTGGTCGTGGTATTCATGCCAGAGGTAGCCGACGATGTCGTAGGCAATCACGCTGCCCAAACTGTGGCCCACGACGATGATGCGCTCGTAGTCACCCTGATTGTGCAGGGCGCGCAGCAGGTCTACACCATCGGCGCGGATCTGCTCGCGCACCATCACGTTCTGCGGGTTGGGGCTTAAGTAGCGTGCGGCGTCTCCCAGGTACGCCAGCGCCGAATAGCGCAGCCCGAGTCCCATGGCCGCGAGCAGCAGGGGGATCAGCGCGAAGGGGTTGTCGTTGACGGGCAACTGACCCCAGGCTGCGGCCAGTGCGCCGCTGGCAATCAATAGCAGTAATACCAGCACCGTCCAGCGCGTGCTGCGCCAGATCGGCACGATAGCGTCGGGAATGTCGCGCCGCGGGCGCTTGAAGATGTCCCACAGCCAGCCCAGCAGATGGCCGAGCTTGGTGCCCTGCATCTTGTGGGCCCAGTAGTACTCATAGAAATCCGTCGAGGTGCGGCCCGAGGACTTCAGTACGCGCAGGTCGAAGTTGCGCGACAGCCGATCCGGCTTGCTCCAGTACAGAGGTTTGCCCTCGGGGGTGTCCGTGGGGATCATCGCTTCGACAAAGCCGCGCAAGGTGTCCATTGGGCGCTGCTCGCCGATACCGTGGATAACCACAACTGCTTGTTTCATGTGCTGTTCCTTCCTTGAAAATCAGCGGTAGCCATAATATTGCCACTACCCGCGCTATTCCCGCCAGGAATGCCCCCATAAAAAACCTGCATTGTCTTTATCGGCCCGGATCTCGTAGCGTGATGGCTCACCCCAGGAGATTGCCCATGAGCCAAGGCCCGCTGCACCTCTACGTTGATTCGCTGTTTACCAGCCCCTATGCCATGTCGGTGTTTGTCGCCTTGCGCGAAAAAGGCCTGGCATTCGAGACCCTCACCCTGGACCTCGATGCCGGGCAGAACCAGGCGACAGATTTCGCCTTGCGCTCCCTGACCCAGCGCGTGCCGACCCTGGTAGACGGTGATTTTGCGCTGTCGGAATCTTCGGCCATCACCGAGTACCTGGACCAGGCCTACCCCGGGACCAGCGTGTACCCGGCGGATGTGCAGCAGCGGGCGAGGGCGCGACAGGTCCAGGCGTGGCTGCGCAGCGACTTGCTGCCGATTCGCCAGGAGCGCTCGACGCTGGTGGTGTTCTGTGGGCAGAAGAGGCCGCCATTGTCAGCAGAGGCTCAAGCCGCCGCGACCAAGTTGATCAGCGCCGCGCAAGCCTTGCTGGCGGATAACCGCGAGTACCTGTGCGGCCAGTGGTCGATTGCCGATGTGGACCTGGCGGTGATGCTCAATCGCCTGATCCTCAACGGTGACGCTGTGCCGGCGCAGTTGGTGGCCTACGCGCAGCGCCAGTGGCAGCGGCCGTCAGTGCGCGAGTGGGTCGAGCTGCGACGCCCCGCGCTTTAACTCTGCCTGCTGGGCAACCCGCCGGTCGAGGTCTTCCCAATCGGCCATGCCCAGCACGCGCATGGTGTTCAAGCCGCGCAAGTAGCCGCGCAGTTGATGGGCGCTGGCGCTGCTTTGCGCGGCGTCGGCGTCTGAGTCCAGCAACACGGTTTCGTACTCGACCAGGTAGTCGGCGACTCGCTCGCGAAACTCTGGCAGTACTGCCTCGCGGATACGATCGAAGATTTTCTGGTAGGGCTTCATGGCGGGGTCCTTATAGATTTTATGGGCGGCCTGACACTATCGGTTCAAATGATAGTCACCATCAAGGATCACAAGTTCTGTTTTTTCGCCAAACGCGCAGAATCTGCACATCGAGACGCAGCCCAAGGAAAATGCGCGATGAGGACGATTATCCAGTTGGCTTTGATGGCCCTGATGCTGGGCACCGCGGTCATGACCACCCCGGCGATGGCCGATGAAGTGCGTACAGGCCATTTGCTGCCACTGGTGGGTAGCGTAGACTCCCTGCAGCGTGGCCAGTCGGTGGGGGTGTTGTTCAGTGAAAACACCCGCGACAACCTCAGCTACCTTGAACGCTACCACGCCATGGCGCTGAACGGCGCCAAGGACGCGCTGGATGGGCGGATTCGCGAGGCGTTCGTCAACAGCTCCGACCCGGAACTGGCGATCGACTGGTTGATGCACTCGTTGCAGGGCACTTTTGTCTCGGTGACGGTCTATAGCAGCCTGGATGCCCTGGTGCAGGCGCACCCGGATGTGGTGGTGGTGCTCGATGCCCATAACCAATTGCTGACCCAGCGTAATGACCGGGTCGAAGCACGCTTTGTCGCACGCTTCTTTGATGCGAACCTGCAGTTTATCGCCAAGGCCGAAGGCTCGGTGGACAAGCACGTGCCGTCCGTGTGGGTGCACGACAAGGCGGCGCCAGAGATTGCTGCACTGATCGAGCAACAACGCGATGTACAGCAAGATGCCCTGAGGCAGTTCGATGCGTCGCTCAAGGCCCTGGTTCGCGCAGGTTGACCCGCGAATGGTTGTGAACCCTATTGGTTATTTTCAGGAATGTATATGCGCTCTTTCTTCGCCCCGGCCCTGGCTTGTGCTTCGTTATTGCTGACCGGCTGTATCACGGCGCCCAATGCCCCATCGCTGACCCTGCAAACCAATAAAACCCCCGACGGCTATGTGCAATGCGTGCTGCCCAAGCTGGAAAAGCACGGCATCACCTCGACCGTCACCCAGAACTCGCGTCACGCCAAGGTGCTGTTGACCAGCAAGATTGCCGCCGATGATGTGCTGGAGGCCTACAAGTCCCAGGACGGCACCAAGGTGTTCCTGTATGAGCGCAAGCCGTTGGCTTCGGCGATCAAGCCGTCACGGCTTGAGCAGGCCGCGCAGGATTGCAAATAAACCCCGGCACACAATGCAAACCCAAATGTGGGCGGGGGGCAACCTCTGACCCCCTGTAGGAGCGAGCTTGCTCGCGAAAAACTCACAGGCGCCGCGTTTATTCAGGAAGCCCGCGTTATCGTTGACGTCTTTCGCGAGCAAGCTCGCTCCTACAGGGTATTGGCCTCATTTGGATCAGGGTTTGGCTTCGTTGCTGAAGCTGTCGACAGTCTTGACCAGCCCTTGCGCCGCCAACGCCACCAACTCACCGCCTTTCTCCACGGTGGCCAACGCCGGGTCCGAGCCCATGCGGCCGTCAGGGAAGCGCGCACGGAAGTCCAGCGCTTCGCGGATCGGGCCGGTGTTGGCGATTTGCGGTGAGTACTCGGCAGACTTGATCGAGTCCGGATACGCCCACTGCGTCACGGCAATTTCCGACGGCGTGGCGTGGCTGCCATGCCCGACCGGGAATTGACGCTGGGCCAGGTCAGTGACGCCCTCCAGGTCCCACCAGTTCACCAGCTTCAGCGCGAAACCGGCCGGGCGGCGGGCGAAGCTGGCTTCGGCGTACAACTCGGAGAACGCCGCTTCAATCGTGGCGATGTTGCCGCCGTGGCCGTTCAGGAACAGGATCTTTTCGAAACCATGCCCGGCCAACGAGCGCACCCAGTCGCCAATTGCGGCGATAAAGGTGGAAGGGCGCAGGGAGATGGTGCCGGGAAAGCCCAGGTGGTGTTGGGCCATGCCGATATTGAAGGTCGGGCCGACCAGGATATCGGCGTGCTTCTGGGCGTGGTGGGCGATGATCTCCGGGCACATCCAGTCCGTGCCCAGCAGGCCGGTGGGGCCATGTTGCTCGTTGGAACCGATGGGAATCACCACCGTGCGACTGCGTTCCAGGAACTGCCCGATTTCGATCCAGGTGGAGGTGTGTAGAAGCATGCGACGCTCTCTTTTATCTATGGGGACAGGCTATCCGCCACGGATTGTACGACTACTCGCCACCTGTTGGGGTTTGCAATTGAGGTAGGTCGACGACTTCAGCCAGCGCTGGTCGGGGTACCACGAAAACATGAACTGCCCGTCCTTGAGCTTGTCCACCACTTGACGGGCAACTTGCGGGCGCACGGCTGGGCAACCCTGGCTGCGGCCGATACGGCCTTCGCGCTTGCTCCACAACGGGCTGACGTAGTCGGCGGCATGAATCACGATGGCGCGGTCGCGGGCCTGGTCATTGAAGCCGGGTTCCAAACCGTCCATGCGCAACGAGTAACCATGGGCGCCCAGGTAGCTTTCCTGGGTGCGGAACAACCCCAGGCTCGACTGATGGCTGCCTTCAAGGTTGGAGAACTGGGTGGCGAAGTTTTCCCCGGACTTGGCTCCGTGGGCCACCAGGTCGCGCAAAACCAGGGTCTTTTTGCGCAGGTCGAAGATCCACAGGCGACGGGCGGTCGAGGGCTGGGAGTAGTCAATAACCGCTAGGCGATCGGAACGTTCCTCGCCATTATTGACCGCGCACTGCACGGCGCTCAGGGCGCTTTTGAGGACGGTGGGATTGAGTTCTGGAGCAGAGCGCGCCAGGCTGCTATACAGGGAAGGAGAGGGGCCATTGGCGGCGAGCGCAATATTGCTCAATAAAGCCAGGCACCCGGTGATCAAGCCCAGGCTGGTTAGCCTGAGCAGGCGTATAAAAGTCAGCATCTACAGTCGAGTCCCCGCTGTGGAGTGGAGCTAAGTCAATTGTTCAAAAAACACGCATGTTACTTGAGCATTTGCCTGCTCGTTGCACCATTGGTCGCTACAGCCCAAACGCTGCCGGTTGAACCCTTGCCCGTCACCACCCCAGCGCCGGTCGCGCTGGCGCCGCTGCAACAGGCCTTGGCGCAGTTGACCAGTGTCTGCCCGCAGCTTGCGCCGCGTATCGATGGCGCCGCGTTGGCGCGCCTGCAAGCCTTTTACCAGCAGCAGGGCGATGCCCCGCTATGGGCGGCTGACGAACGCCGGCAAGCCTTGCATGCCCAGTTGCTGATGCTTGCCGACGATGGCCTGGACCCCACCCACTATAGCTTGCCTGCTACGGATGCAACGGCCAACGTACTGTGCAGCGATATCGCCCACAGCCAGCAGTACCTGCAAGCCCTGCAGGATTTGCATTACGGACGCCTGCAGCAATCGCGTTTTGAGCCCCTCTGGCACTCCCAGCCACCCAGTGGCGACCCGAATACCGAGGTACTGGCGTTCGCCGCCACCGGCCTGCACGACATGGCCCAAGCCTTCGATCAGGCGCGGCCCAGCGCCGATTTGTACCGCAGCCTGCGCAATGCCTATGCCGGCGTGCGCCAGCAACCGTTGCCCCAGTGGGACCCGGTCGCCGAGGGCACGTTATTGCGCCCGGGGATGAACGACCCCCGCGTGCCGGAGCTGGCGCGGCGCCTGCACAGCGGTGGCTACCTGGCCCAGTTGCCCAGCGGCAACGGCAAGCAGTACCAGGGCGAACTGGTCAAGGCGGTGAAAGCCTTCCAGCTCAGCCACTCGTTGCAGGCCGACGGCGTGATCGGCGCCGGCACCGTGGCCGAACTCAATATCAGCCCGGCGATGCGTCGTGAACAACTGCGCATCAACCTGGAGCGTTTCCGTTGGCTGGCCCAGGACCTGGAGCCTGAAGGCGTCGTGGTCAATGTGGCCGCTGCGCAACTGAGCGTGTACCAGAGCGGCATCCCGGTGTGGCAAACCCGTCTGCAAGTAGGCCGTGCCGAACGCCAGACGCCGTTGCTCAAGTCGCGCATCACCCGGCTGACCCTCAACCCCACCTGGACGATCCCGCCGACCATCATGCGCGAGGACAAGCTGCCGGCCATCCGCCTCAACCCTGAATACCTGCGCCAGCAAAACCTGCAAGTGCTCGACGCCGAAGGTCACCCGTTGACTGCCGACCAAGTCGACTGGGCGCGCCCCGGCAATATCCTGTTGCGCCAGCAGGCCGGCCCGCGTAACCCGTTGGGCAAGATTGTGATGCGCTTTCCCAACCCGTATTCGGTGTACCTGCACGACACCCCCAGCCAACCGTTGTTCACCAAGGGCCCGCGGGCGTTCAGTTCGGGATGCGTGCGGGTCGAGCAACCGTTGTTATTGCGCGACCTGCTGGTAACGCCGGCCGAACGCACCCGCACCGATGAACTGCTGGCGACCGGCGAAACCCATGAGTTCAGGCTGGCCACGCCGGTACCAGTGCTGTTGGGGTATTGGACGGTAGAAGTGGATCGCCAGGGCGAGCTGGTGTACGCGCCGGATATTTATGCGCGTGATCCGGCGTTGATCAAGGCCATGGGCAGCGTGTTATAGCGCCAGATGGCTTGATACTCATCACCAACGTAGGAGCGAGCTTGCTCGCGAAAAACGCCAACGATAACGCGCGCTTGCTGAATAAACGCGGCGCCCGTGAGTTTTTCGCGAGCAAGCTCGCTCCTACATTGCGTCAGGAGTCTATTCGGGCATCAGTTGCTGGCGGCATTCGAGCACCAAGCGGGCGCCGCCCAGCTCACTGGTGCCGACCTCCAGCTTGAAGCCATGCAAGTTGATGATCGCCGCCACAATCGACAGTCCCAAACCAAACCCGCCTTGCTGATCACTCTCATCGACCCGATAGAAACGCTGGAACACCGACGCGCGCTCGGCGGCTGGAATGCCTGGCCCGGAGTCGAGCACTTCGATGCGCGTGCTGCCCAGGTCATTGACCGCCCGCAGAATCACCTTGCCCTTGGGCGGGGTGAACTTGATCGAATTGCTCAGCAGGTTGGCCAGGGCTTCGAATAGCAGCGCACGGTCACCGGTAATCCATGGCAGTGAGTCAGGCGCCTGCAACACCAACTCCAGTTCGCCTTCTTCGGCCAGGGGCAGATAGAAGTCATGCAACTCGCGCAGCAACGGCAGCGGGTCTAGCATCAGGAAGCCCGAGCGGCGCTGGTGGTCTTCCAGTTCCGAGATGCGCAGCAGCCCGCGAAAGCGCGCCATCAGCGTGTCGGTTTCGGCGATGGCGTCATCGAGTTTTACCGCGTGGGCCGAGTCTTCTTCGGCTTGTTGTTTGATGCGGTACAGCTGGGCGCGCAAGCGGGTGAGCGGGGTGCGCAGGTCGTGGGCGATGTTGTCGCACACGCCCTTGACCTCGTTCATCAGTTTTTCGATGCGGTCGAGCATGGCATTGACGATGGCGGCGAGCATGTCTAGCTCGTCGCGTCGGTCGGACAGCGGCAGGCGGTGCGTGAGGTCGCCGGCGACAATGGCCTCGGCGCTGGCCTGGATCCCGCGAATGCGTCGCAACGGGCGACGGCGCAGCAGGTGCCAGCCGGCAGCGCCGGGGATGATGGTCAAAGAGAGCGCCCACAGCAGGGCGTGCCAGATGATCCGCGTGACCCCGAACAACGAGCCGTTGGCGCGCACCAACACCAGCCAGCGGCCGTCTTCGGTGTGGGTGGCCACCGCGTCGCAACTGTCCTTGGGCAGTTTGGGGTCATCGGATTGCACGCAGTTGGTCAGGGCGTGGATTTTGCCGTCCAGCGGCAAATCGGGTGGTACGGCGCGGATCGGCCCGCTCAAAGGGCGAAATTGCTCATCGAACAGGCCATAGGCGTCCACGCCCTTCATGTCGAAGGTCATGCTGGTGGTGAGCGCCTCCACCAGCTCTTCGCCGTCAAAACGCTGGAACAGATGCTGGCGTTGCAGCAGGGAATGGCGCGACAAATCGCTGAGGTAGCCCGACACCTCGTAGTACAGCACCCCCATGAGGATGCAGCTCCAGGCCACGAACAACGAACTGTACAGCGCCAGCAAGCGGCTGCTGGAAGAGCGCCAGCCTTTAGAGGGGTTCAGCAATGACATAACCCGAGCCTCGTACCGTGCGGATCAGCGGCGTGAGGCCCGGTGGGTCGATTTTTTTGCGCAGACGGCCAATGTGCACGTCGATCAGGTTGGTGCCGGGGTCGAAGTGATAGCCCCAGACTTCCTCGAAAATCATCATCCGCGACAGGATCTGCCCGGTGTTGCGCATCAGGAATTCAAGCAATTTGTATTCGGTGGGCAGCAGGGTCAGCGGCTGGTCGGCACGGCTGGCTTCGCGGCTGATCAGGTTCAGTTCCAGGTCGGCCACGCGCAGGGCGGTTTCGAACTCCTGGACCGTGCTTTTACGCCGCAGCAGCACTTCGACACGGGCGGCCATTTCATCCGAGGCGAACGGCTTGGTCAGATAGTCATCGCCGCCCGCACGCAGGCCGCGCACGCGTTCGTCGACATCGGAGAGGGCGCTGATCATCAGGATCGGCGTAGACACCCCAATGGTGCGCAACGTGGTGACGATGGCCAGGCCATCGAGTTCGGGCAGCATGCGGTCGAGGGTGATCAGGTCGTAATCACCACTCACGGCGCGGACCAGGCCCTCGCGGCCGTTGTCCACCCAATCTACGTCCAGTCCATGGCTACTCAGCTCGGCGACAATCTCGCGGGCCGTTACGGCGTCATCCTCGATGGTCAAAATGCGGGTCATAGGATTACCTGATGAGCGTTCACACTAGAAGTGGCGACATTTTGCCAAGAAGTTGCTGAATGTTTCCTAAATAAAACTTCATCTTCCTGAAACTGACACTACATCGAACACTGTGGGAGCTGGCTTGCCTGCGATGGCGGCCTACCAGCCGACACTTCTCTACCTGACACCCCACAATCCAACTGTGGGAGCTGGCTTGCCTGCGATGACGGCCTACCAGCCGACACTTCTCTACCTGACACCCCACAATCAAACTGTGGGAGCGGGCTTGCTCGCGAAGGCGGCCTGGCAGTCAACACAGTTGGACCGGGTACATATCCGTTATTTAGGTAACGGCCACCTAGGGTTCCGCCCTGACGGCGGCTCACTTTCGAAAAGCGCGAAAGTAAGCAAAGCGCTCTTGCCCCACCACTCGGCACCTCGCTTAGGCTCGGTGTGCCCGTAATCCGCCAGTGATTTGGGGGGCCGCCGCCACGCGCCATCCATGGCGCGGGGCGGCTAAACCGGCATCCCTGCCGGTTTACCCCCCAAATCCCTGTCGAATTCCGGCCAGCGTGGTTTGACGGGGCGCCTGAGATCAAAAGCAGATCAAGAGCAAGAGCGGCTCGCTTCGCATCGTGGTTACCGGTGGCTGCTACAGGCTACAAAGTTGTGTAGAGACCTATGGATATCGTAGGCAAGCCAGCCCACAGGGGAGTGCATTACGCCCGCCTGATAGCATCGTTTATTGCAACCTGCATGATGTGGCTAAGTTCAATTTAAATAAGTAATTGAAATCAAAGGAATTTAATTTTATCGGCGACTGGCACGCTGCCTGCACTGTCCGTTTTGAGACTTGTAACATCATTTTTCGTGCCTGGAGCAAAACAACAATGATCACATCCTCATCCACGCTGCAAGAGTCAAGCACGCTCTCCGGGGTTTCCTGGGGGGCGATTTTTGCCGGGGCCGCTGCGGCGGCCGCCTTGTCATTGATCCTGGTGTTGCTGGGTTTCGGCCTGGGCTTTTCGGCGGTGTCGCCGTGGGCGGACAGCGGTATCAGCGCCAAGGGCCTTGGCATTTCCACGATTGTCTGGCTGGCGTTCACCCAGATCGTCGCTTCTGGCCTGGGCGGTTACATCGCCGGACGGTTGCGGGTGAAGTGGGCCAATATGCACGGCGACGAGGTGTACTTTCGCGATACCGCCCATGGTTTCCTGGCGTGGGCAGTGGCCACATTGATCACGGCGATGCTGGTGGTCGGTTCGGTCAGCAGTGTGGTCAGCGGCGGCGTGAAAGCGGGTGCGAGTGTGGCTTCGGGCGCGGCCAGCGGCCTCACTCAGGCGGCGGGCAGTGCGGCCAAGGGTGCCGACAGCGGTGACTTCGGTTATTACGTCGACAGCCTGTTCCGCGATGATCGCCCTGCGGCGGTCAGCGATGATGCGGCGCATGCCGTGGTCGGTCGCATCCTGACGCGTACATTGAGCAACGATGGCCAACTGGCAGCGGAAGATCGCGCCTACCTAGCTCAACTGATCAGCCAGCGTACCAACCTGAGCCAGGCCGATGCCGAAGCCCGTATCGACAAGGTGTATGGCGATGCGCGCAAAGCCGTTGAAGACGCCAAGCTCAAAGCCAAGCAGGCCGCTGAGACCGCGGCGAAAGTGGCGGCCTACACCTCGCTGTGGACCTTTGTAGCGCTGCTCATCGGGGCGTTCTTCGCCAGCTTCGCCGCCACCTTCGGCGGTCGCCGCCGGGATGCCGTGGTGTACGTCGAAACCGAAAACTACGTTCGTTAAATCAAGGAGAACATGATGCGCTCATTACTGCTGTGGTTCCTCGGCGTGCCGATTCCGGTGATCATCCTGATCGCGATTTTCATGCACTAAACCCACTCCTGGCTCGCTCCCCCTTGTAGGAGCGAGCTTGCTCGCGAAAAACTCACAGGCGCCACGTTCCCTCAGGGAGTACGCGTTATCGTTGTGGTTTTTCGCGAGCAAGCTCGCTCCTACAGAGGGCAGATAGGGCAAGCCTTATCAGTCGTCGAATCCTACCTGCTCATGGATTTCATCCACCTTCAATTCCAACCGATACGCCACCGCAATGAACAACGCCTGGCACAGGCACAGGGTGGCGCTCAACGAGCGGAAAGCAAACGAAGAGCCTTCATTGACCAACAGCACCGCGTTCGCCCGCTTGGCCAGGGGCGACAGGTTGCTGTCGGTGATGATCAGGGTCTTGGCCTGGTGATGCTGCGCGATGCGCAAGCAGTGCTGGGTCTCTTTGCCGTAGGGCGTGAAGCTGATGGCGATCACCAGGTCATTGGCGCGCACGCTGCGCATCTGCTCGCGATAACTGCCACCTAGCCCCGAGATCAAATGGATGCGCTTGTTGGTGTGCTGCAGGTTGTAGACCAGGTAGTCGGCCACCGCAAAAGAGCGGCGCACGCCGACCACGTAGATGTTGTCGGCATTGACCACCAGGTCCACGGCTTTCTCGAAAGCCGCATCGTCCAGCTCAAGCCCCAGGCGTTCGATGCCCGAGAGGGTAGCGTTGACGCACTCGCGCGCCAGGTCGCCGCCGCTGGCCTTCTGCGATTTGTTGGCGATCATGCTGCGGATGCGCTGCTGGTAGTTCTGTACCGGCGTGGTCTTGTGGGTATACGCCTCGCGAAACAGCGCCTGCATCTCACTGAACCCACTGAAGCCGAAACGCTGGGAAAACCGCACGATGGCCGAGGGGTGCACTTCGCACTCGCGGGCGATGTCGCTGATGCGGTCGACCATGATCCGGTCGCTCTGCTGGCTCATGTAGCTGGCGATGCGCTTGAGCTGGCGCGGCAGGCTCTCGTATTCGTCGGTGATCAGCTGCAACAGGCGTTCGGCATTGACCGGAGGGCTGGCGACTGTTTCTTCCAGGGTGGTCTCGGGATCGGTGCGGGACATGGGCAATCCTTCTGGCGTGTTCGTCTGATGCGCTGATAGGTGGCGCAAGTCTACAGGGTAGGCGCAAAAAAATACCCCGGCATCACGGCCCGCGTGGCCTGCTGAAACGATGCACGGGCGCTGGCGTGCCTCTATCCTGAAGTATTGGAAAAAATATTCCACATAAAATAATTATGGAATAAATATTGATTGCTGCCTCCGGACGTTCTAGTCTGCTCCCACCAAGAGCGTTTGCCGTCGCCACGGCGGCACAACGCAGGCTGATAAAAATAACAGGAGCCAGCATGGGCCAGACTCGTTTTGCCAGTGGGCGTCAATTGGATCTGATTTGCCTCGGGCGCCTGGGCGTCGATCTCTATGCGCAGCAAGTCGGTGCGCGGCTTGAGGATGTGTCCAGCTTCGCCAAGTACCTCGGCGGTTCCTCCGCCAATATCGCTTTCGGCACGGCCAGGCTTGGGCTCAAGTCGGCAATGCTGAGCCGGGTGGGCGATGACCATATGGGCCGTTTCCTGGTGGAGTCCCTGGCCCGCGAAGGCTGCGATGTCAGCGGCATCAAGGTCGACCCGGAGCGCCTCACCGCCCTGGTCCTGCTGGGCCTCAAGGACCGCGAAACCTTCCCCCTGGTGTTCTACCGCGAAAACTGCGCCGACATGGCCCTGCGCGCCGAAGACATCAGCGAAACCTTTATTGCCTCCAGCAAGGCGCTGTTGATCACCGGCACGCATTTCTCCACCGACGGCGTGTACAAAGCCAGCCTCCAGGCCTTGGATTACGCGGCCAAGCACAACGTCAAGCGCGTGCTCGACATCGATTATCGCCCCGTATTGTGGGGCCTGGCGGGCAAGGCTGATGGCGAAACCCGTTTTGTCGCCGACCAGAATGTCAGCCAGCATGTGCAGAAGATCCTGCCGCGTTTCGACCTGATCGTCGGCACCGAAGAAGAATTCCTCATCGCCGGAGGCAGTGAAGACCTGCTCACGGCCCTGCGCACTGTGCGTGAACTGACCCCAGCCACCCTGGTGGTCAAGCTCGGCCCCCAGGGCTGCACGGTGATCCACGGCGCGATTCCCGCGCGCCTGGAAGACGGGGCGATCTACCCCGGTGTGCGCGTTGAAGTGCTCAACGTGCTGGGCGCCGGTGATGCCTTTATGTCGGGCTTTCTCAGCGGCTGGATCAATGACGCCAGCGATGAGCGTTGCAGCCAGTTGGCCAATGCCTGTGGCGGCCTGGTGGTGTCACGCCACGCTTGTGCGCCAGCGATGCCGACACCCGCCGAACTCGATTACCTGTTCAACAGCCCGGTGCCCATCACCCGGCCGGACCAGGACGTGACCCTGCAACGCCTGCACCGTGTCACGGTGCCGCGCAAGGCCTGGAAGCAACTGTTCGTGTTTGCCTTCGACCACCGTTGGCAATTGGTGGAACTGGCGCAAAAAGGCGGCCAGGCCCCTGAGCGTATCAGCGACATCAAGCAGTTGTTTATTCAGGCCATCGAACGCGTGGAGCGCAAACTCAGCGAGCAGGGCGTCGAGGCCGATGTGGGCCTGCTCGCCGACCAACGCTTTGGCCAGGATGCACTCAACGCCGCCAGCGGTCGCGGCTGGTGGATCGCTCGCCCGGTGGAAGTGCAGAACTCGCGGCCCCTGGCGTTCGAGCACGGGCGCTCGATTGGCAGCAACCTGATTGCCTGGCCTCAGGAACAGATCATCAAGTGCCTGGTGCAATTTCACCCCGATGACGAGCCGATGCTGCGCCTGGAACAGGAAGCGCAACTCAAGGCGGTGTACGAGGCGTCGCTGGTCAGTGGCCACGAACTGCTGCTGGAAGTCATCCCGCCCAAGGATCACCCGTCCACTTACCCGGACGTGCTCTATCGCAGCCTCAAGCGCCTTTACAACCTGGGCATCTACCCGGCCTGGTGGAAGATCGAAACCCAGTCGGCCGCAGACTGGAAAAAGCTCGACGAACTGATCCAGGAACGCGACCCCTACTGCCGTGGCGTGGTGTTGCTGGGCCTGAATGCTTCGCCTGAGTTTCTGGCCGATGGCTTCAAGCAAGCCAGCCAGAGCAGCACCTGCCGTGGGTTTGCCGTGGGCCGCACGATCTTCCACGAGCCGAGCCGGGCGTGGATGGCGGGGGAGATTGATGACGAAACGCTGATCCAGCAGGTGCAGCAGACCTTCGAACAGCTCATCAACGCCTGGCTCAACGCCCGAACCTGATGCATGACCGATACCTGTAGGAGCGAGCTTGCTCGCGAAGATCGTTAACGATTACACGGGCATTCTGGCGAAACGCGCTGCCCTTGCGTTTTTCGCGAGCAAGCTCGCTCCTACAGTTGAGAAGCGACTTGAATAATAAAGGTGCAGCCATGCCCGCAATCCGAATTGGCATCAACCCGATCTCCTGGAGCAACGACGACCTCCCGGCCCTCGGCGGTGAGACCCCGCTGAGCACGGCCCTGAGCGAAGGCAAGGACATCGGCTACGAAGGTTTTGAACTCAACGGCAAGTTCCCCAAGGATGCCCAGGGCGTCGCTGACGTGTTGCGCCCCTATGACCTGGCGCTGGTGTCCGGTTGGTACTCTAGCCGCCTGGCGCGCCGTTCGGTGGCTGAAGAAATCGAGGCCATTGCCGGCCATGTCGAACTGCTCAAACACAACGGCGCCTCGGTGCTCGTATACGGCGAAGTGGCCGACTCGATCCAGGGCTCGCGCATCCGCCTGATCGAGCGCCCGCGTTTTCACAGTGAGCAGGCCTGGCAGGATTACGCCGACAAACTCACCGAACTGGCGCGCTTCACCTTGTCCCAGGGCGTGCGTCTGGCGTACCACCACCATATGGGCGCCTACGTCGAATCCCCCGACGACATCGACCAGTTGATGAAACGCACGGGCCCGGAAGTCGGCCTGCTGTTCGATTCGGGCCACTGCTACATGGGCGGCGGTGAACCCATCGAGGTGCTGCGCAAGCATATCGACCGCGTCTGCCATGTGCATTTCAAGGACGTACGCAAACCCGTGGTGCAACTGGCGCGCAACCAGATGTGGAGCTTCCCGGACTGCATCGTCAACGGCACCTTTACCGTGCCCGGCGATGGAGATATCGACTTCGCACCGTTGCTGGATGTGTTGATCGCGGCCAACTACAAGGGCTGGCTGGTGGTGGAAGCCGAGCAGGACCCGGCCGTGGCGCCCAGCTATATCTACGCGAAGAAGGGTTACGACACCCTGCGTGCGCTTCTCAACCAGAGGACTTGAGTGATGAGCTTGTTGGTCAAAAGCAGCAAACGCGGGCAAACCATGGTGGCGCTGGAAGCGGGGCGCCTGGAGTACGTAGGCTTTGCCGCCTACCGTTTGAGCCTGGGCGAAACCCTGCCGGTCAGTGCGGGGGATCAGGAGCTGTGCCTGGTGCTGCTCAGCGGTCGGGTGAATATTGAAGGCGAAGGCTTCAATTGGCAGAACCTGGGTGATCGCCAGTCGGTGTTCGAAGACAAGTCACCGTTCGCCGCCTATTTGCCGCCGGGCACTGACGCCCGGGTCACGGCCCTGAGCGATGTGCAGATTGCCGTCTGCGCAGCGCCGGGTGCTACGGGTTTTGCCCCGCGCCTGATCCGCCCGGAACAGTGCAAACGCAGTGTGCGCGGCAAAGGCGCCAACACCCGCTACGTGTGCGACATCCTGCCCGACAGCGAGCCGGCCCATTCGCTGCTGGTGGTGGAAGTGCGCACGCCGTCGGGGCATTCCTCCAGCTACCCGCCGCACAAGCACGACACCGACGACCTGCCGCACCAGAGCTTCCTGGAAGAGACCTACTACCACCAGATCAACCCGCCCCAGGGCTTTGTATTCCAGCGCGTGTACACCGACGATCGCAGCATCGACCAGGCCATGGCCGTGGAAAACAGCGACCTGGTGGTGGTGCCCAAGGGCTATCACCCGGTCAGCGTGCCGTACGGCTACGAGTCTTATTACCTGAACGTGATGGCCGGCCCCAAGCGCGCCTGGCATTTCCATAACGACCCGCAGCACAGCTGGCTGCTGGACCTATAACCGGTGTTGGACGGAGAACAAAAACAATGAAGTCGCCGCTACGCTTTGCCCTTAACCGCATGGTCGCCCCCAACCTGTCCTTGCCGGATTTCATCCAGTTGGCGGCGGCCCTCAACTGCGAGGCCATTGAGATCCGCAACGACCTCAAGAACCGCGAAATCGAATACGGCACACCCGCCAGCCGCGTGCGCGAGTTGTGCGCAGCGCAGGGCATCAAGGTGCTGTCGATCAACGCGCTGTACCCCTTTGATGTGTGGAACGACGAGCGCCGTGCCCAGGCAATCGAACTGGCCACCTACGCCCGTGAGTGCGGAGCCGAAGGCTTGGTGATGTGCCCGTTCAATCAGCCTGGCGATACGCGCAACGACGCGCAGCGCGCCGCCGGTTTGCGCACGGCGTTGAGCGAGCTGGCGTTGATCCTGCGCGAGTACGGGATTCTCGGTTTCATCGAGCCCCTGGGCTTTACGGTATCCGCTCTGCGCCGCAAGCGCGTGGCAGTGGACGCCATCAAGGCCATCGGTGGCCTGGATGTATTCCGGGTGGTACACGACACCTTCCACCATCACCTGGCCGGCGAGCATGAGTTCTTCCCGGAACTGACCGGCCTGGTGCATATCTCGGGCGTGGAAGACCGCGAGGCGCCGCTCGACTCGATCCGCGACGGCCACCGCGTGTTGGTGGGCGAGGACGATATCCTCGGCAATGCGGCGCAGATCGAGACCTTGCTGAGCACCGGCTACAGCGGCTATTTGTCGTTCGAGCCGTTTGCCGAAAGCGTGCATGGGTTGGCGGATATCCAGCAGGCGTTGGGCAGCAGCATGGCGTATTTGCAAAAGCCCTTGCCATAACGCGATCAAAATGTGGGAGCTGGCTTGCCTGCTCCCACAGTGGATTGGTGTTGAACATTCCAATTGCATTCACACAAGGTGCAAGTGATGACCACAACAAGATTGACCATGGCCCAGGCCTTGGTGAAGTTCCTGGACAACCAATACATCGAAGTCGACGGCGTACAGAGCAAGTTTGTCGCCGGGGTATTCACTATTTTCGGGCATGGCAATGTGTTGGGCCTTGGCCAGGCCCTGGAGCAGGACAGCGGCGACCTGGTGGTGCATCAGGGCCGCAATGAGCAAGGCATGGCCCATGCCGCCATCGGGTTTGCCAAGCAACACCTTCGCCGCAAGATCTATGCGTGCACGGCCTCGGTCGGGCCGGGCGCGGCCAATATGCTCACCGCCGCAGCGACTGCCACTGCCAACCGCATCCCCTTGCTGTTGCTGCCCGGCGATGTCTACGCCAGCCGTCAGCCCGACCCGGTGTTGCAGCAGATCGAGCAGTTCCACGACCTGAGCATCAGCACCAACGACGCCTTCCGTTCCGTGAGCAAGTACTGGGACCGCATCAACCGCCCCGAGCAACTGATGACCGCGGCGATACACGCCATGCGCGTGTTGACCGATCCGGCCGAAACCGGCGCGGTAACACTGGCCTTGCCCCAGGATGTACAAGCCGAAGCCTGGGACTACCCCGACTACTTCCTGCAAAAACGCGTGCACCGCATCGACCGACGCCCGGCCACCAGCGCCATGATCGGCGACGCGCTGGCGGCGTTTGGCGGCAAGCGCAAGCCCCTGATCATCTGCGGCGGCGGGGTCAAATACTCTGGCGCCAACGCAGCATTGCAAGCTTTTGCCGAGCGTTTCGATATTCCCTTCGCCGAAACCCAGGCAGGCAAGAGCGCCGTGGTGTCCAGCCATGCGCTGAACGTCGGCGGCATCGGCGAAACCGGCTGCCTGGCGGCCAACTTGCTGGCTCCCGAGGCCGACCTGATTATTGGCATCGGCACCCGTTATACCGACTTCACCACCTCATCAAAATCGCTGTTCAAGCACCCCGAAGTGAAGTTTCTCAACCTCAATATCAGCCCAGCCGACGCCTTGAAACTGGACGGTGTGCAAGTGCTGGCCGATGCAAAAGTGGCCCTTGAAGCACTGGCCACTGCCCTGGGCGATTATCGTTCGGGCTGGGGCGAGCAGATCGCCGACGCCAAGGCGCAACTCGATGCCGAAGTCGACCGCGTGCATCAGGTGCAATACCTGGGTGATGAGTTCGTCCCCGAAGTCGACGACCACCTGGACCGTGCCGTCCTGCGCGAATTCATCGAGCTGACCGGTTCGTGCCTGACCCAAAGCGCGGTGCTCGGCGTGCTCAATGCGCGCCTGGCCGATGACGCAATTATCGTGGCCGCCGCCGGCAGCCTGCCCGGCGATTTGCAGCGTGCCTGGCGCAGCAAGGGCGTCAACACCTATCACGTCGAGTATGGCTATTCATGCATGGGCTACGAGATCAACGCCGCCCTGGGCGTGAAGCTGGCGGAGCCAAGCAAGGAGGTGTACGCCCTGGTTGGCGATGGCTCCTACATGATGCTGCACTCGGAGCTGGCCACCTCGATTCAGGAGCGGCGCAAGATCAACGTGGTGCTGCTGGACAACATGGCGTTCGGTTGCATCAACAACCTGCAGATCGGCAATGGCATGGACAGCTTCGGCACCGAGTTCCGCTACCGCAACCCCGAAAGCGGCAAGCTCGACGGTGGCCTGGTGCCGGTGGACTTCGCCATGAGTGCGGCGGCCTATGGCTGCAAGACCTACAAGGTCAGCACGCTGGAACAGCTGGAAGCGGCGCTGGCCGATGCCCGCACGCAAACCGTCTCCACGCTCATCGATATCAAGGTGCTGCCCAAGACCATGGTCCACGGCTACCTGTCGTGGTGGCGGGTGGGGGTGGCGCAAGTGTCCACCAGTGAACGCACGAATGCAGCGGCAAAAAAACTCAATGAACACCTGGCCAAGGCCCGGCAGTACTAACAACAAGAGGAGTGTTTGCATGTCTTTGAAGCTTGGAGTGATCGGTACGGGCGCCATCGGCCGGGACCATATTCGTCGTTGCAGCCAGGCCTTGCTCAACAGCCAGGTGGTGGCCGTCACCGATATCAACCTTGAGCAAGCCGCCCAAGTCGTTGCCGACTTGAAGCTCGACGCCGAGGTGTACCCGGACGGCCATGCGCTGATCAACGCGCCAGAGGTCGAAGCGGTACTGGTGACGTCCTGGGGGCCGAGCCATGAAGAATTTGTGCTGGCCGCGATTGCCGCCGGCAAACCGGTGTTCTGTGAGAAACCCCTGGCGGTGACGGCCGAGGGCTGCCGCAACATTGTCGAGGCCGAAGTGGCCCACGGCAAACGCCTGGTTCAAGTGGGTTTCATGCGCCCGTACGACCAAGGCTACCGCGCCCTCAAGGCGGTGATCGACAGCGGCCAGATTGGCGAGCCGTTGATGCTGCACTGCGCGCACCGCAACCCCACGGTGGGCGAGAACTACAACACCGGCATGGCGATCACCGACACCCTGATCCATGAGCTGGACGTGCTGCGTTGGCTGCTCAACGACGACTACGTATCCGTGCAGGTGGTGTTCCCACGCAAGACCAGCAAGGCGCTGGCGCACCTGCGTGACCCGCAGATCGTGCTGCTGGAAACCGCCAAAGGCACGCGTATCGACGTGGAAGTGTTTGTGAACTGCCAATACGGCTACGACATCCAGTGTGAAGTGGTGGGGGAGAGCGGCATCGCCAAGTTGCCGGAGCCGTCCCAGGTGCAACTGCGCAGCGAGGCGAAGCTGTCCAACGCAATCCTGATGGATTGGAAGGATCGGTTTATCGGTGCCTATGACGTGGAGTTGCAGGCGTTTATCGACAGCGTGCTGGCCGGGCAAGTCGGCGGGCCGTCGGCGTGGGATGGGTTTGCGGCGGCGGTGGCGGCGGATGCGTGCATTGAAGCCCAGGGCAGTGGGCAGATTGTGAAAGTCAGCCTGCCGGATCGCCCGCGCTTCTACGGCTAACCACTATCCAACATTGGAATGCAATCTGTGTGGGAGCGGGCTTGCTCGCGAATGCGGTCTATCAGATACAAATGCTTTAGCTGATACACCGCATTCGCGAGCAAGCCCGCTCCCACATTAGGAATGGATTGCACTTCATATAAGGAGTTAAGCATGCGAATCGGACTAGTGGGCTACGGCCACGGTGGACGCTTTTTTCATGCGCCGCTGATCGCCACCCTGCCTGGCGCCACCTTTGTCGGTGTGGTGACGCGTTCACCCGAACGTCGCCAGCAATTGAGTACTGATCTTCCCGGTGTCAAAGCCTTCGACTCCATCGGCCAGATCGTCGAAGCCGGCGTCGATGCCCTAGTGATTTCCACTACCTTGAAAGGACGCCCGGCCCTGGTGCTGGAAGCCATCGAGCACGGGGTGGCGGTGGTCAGCGATAAACCCTTTGCCGCCAACGCCGAACAAGCCCAGGCCCTGATTACCGCTGCCGAGCGCCAGGGCTCGCTGCTCAGCGTCTACCAGAATCGGCGCTGGGATTCGGATTACCTGACCCTGCGCAAACTGATCGACGCCGGCGCCCTGGGCACCATTACCCGCTTTGAATCCCGCGTGGAGCGCTACAGCCCGCAGGCCGTCGGCAATGCCAGCGGTGGCGGGTGGCTGCGCGACCTGGGCAGCCATCTGGTAGACCAGGCGTTGCAACTGTTTGGCCCGGTGGACCGGGTGTTCGCCCAATTGCACTACACCCCTGAACATCCCACCGTGGACCATGGCTTCTTTGTCTCCCTCACCCATGCCAACGGCGTGATTTCGCACCTGTGGGGTAACGCGTTGCAGAACAGCCAGGCGCCGCGCTTTCGCGTCAGTGGCAGCCTGGGTTGCTACACCGTCGACGGCCTGGACGGCCAGGAAGAAGCGCTGCTGGCCGGCAAGTCGCCGAAAACCGAAGGCGAACACTGGGGCGCTGAGGAACACCGACGCTGGGGCTGGTTTGAACAAGGGCCGGAGCGTGAGCGGGTGCCGTCGGAGAAAGGCTGCTGGACTCAGTTCTACCGCCAGTTGCAAGCCGCCGTGATGGGGCAGGGGACGCTGCCGGTCAACGCCTATGATGCCCTGGAAACCACCCGTATATTAGACGCCGCGCGCCTGAGCGCTGAGCGCCAGCAGGTGGTTTCGACAAAAATAGAATAAAATTCTAAAACAGGTTGATATGGAAATTATTTTCTAATACAGTCTTTTCCAGGTTGCATAAAGTACGTCCCGGAACCAACGGGCGACTCAACAAAAACAAGATCAAAAACAACCAGGTACCGTCAGATGAAAATCTTCAACGCTGTACTGCGAGTTTTACGCCCCCTCCAAGCGCCACGCGGACTGCCCCGCGCCCGGCCATTCTACTTCTCCTTCCTGAATGTGTTGTGCGTCGAAAACCAGGGCGCGCTGGTGTGCTGCATTCCTGGCGCGCCGGTGGTGCGACTGACCGCCGAGTCCTGATCAACGCTACGTCGAACAAAACCAACAAGAAAGTGGAGACAGACCGTTCATGAAGACCCCGATCCGTTTTACCGCCCTGGCCCTGTCCATGCTGCTGGCCAGTGGCGTTGCCGGCGCCGCCGACCTCAAGGTGGGCGTGACGATGTCCGCGTTCGATGACACCTTCCTCACCTACCTGCGCGAGGACATGGACAAGCAAGCCAAGTCCTATCCAAAAGGCGATGGCGTGCAACTGCAGTTCGAAGATGCCCGCGCCGATGTGGTCAAGCAGTTGAGCCAGGTCGAGAACTTCATCAGCCAGAAGGTCGACGCGATTATCGTTAACCCGGTCGATACTGCGTCGACCAAGAACATCATCAGTGCCGCCACCAAGGCAGGTATTCCGCTGGTGTTCGTCAACCGTCGCCCAGACCAGAAAGACCTGCCCAAGGACGTGGTAGCCGTGACCTCCGATGACGTCGAGGCCGGCCGCCTGCAAATGCAATACATCGCGGAAAAGCTCGGCGGCAAGGGCAAGGTCGTGATCCTGTTGGGCGACCTGGCGAACAACTCCACCACCAACCGCACCAAGGGCGTGAAGGAAGTGCTGGCCAAGTACCCGGACATCAAGATCGAGCAGGAGCAAACCGGCATTTGGTTGCGTGACCGAGGCATGACCCTGGTCAACGACTGGCTGACCCAGGGCCGGGAGTTCAATGCGGTGCTGGCCAACAACGATGAGATGGCGATCGGTGCGTCCATGGCCCTGAGATCGGCCGGCAAGGAAAAAGGCAGCGTGTTGATTGCCGGTGTCGACGGCACGCCCGATGGCTTGAACGCGATCACCAAGGGCGACATGACCGTGTCGGCCTTCCAGGACGCCAAGGGCCAGGCGGTGGGTTCGGTGGAAGCGGCGCGCAAGATGGCCAAGAACGAGCCGGTCGAGCAGAACGTGGTGATCCCGTTCCAGTTGATCACCCCGGACAACGTCAAAGACTTCAAGTAGCCCCGACATAACAACAAAAGCTGGCAGGGCGGTCACGGCCGCCCTGCAGATGGAGTACCTCCCTATGCTTGCTCAAGCCGCCACGTCTCAGCCCGCCGCCCACCCGGCGCTGGCGCTGGACGAACCCTACCTGCTGGAAATCCTCAACATCAGCAAAGGCTTTCCCGGTGTCGTGGCCCTGGACGATGTTCAACTGCGGGTGCGCCCCGGCACCGTGCTGGCGTTGATGGGCGAGAACGGTGCGGGCAAGTCGACGCTGATGAAGATCATCGCCGGCATCTACCAGCCCGACGCCGGCGAGATTCGCCTGCGTGGCAAGCCGATCACCTTTGAAACGCCGCTGGCCGCGCAAAAGGCCGGGATCGCGATGATCCACCAGGAACTCAACCTGATGCCCCACATGAGCATCGCCGAGAACATCTGGATCGGCCGCGAACAGCTCAACAGCCTGCACATGGTCAACCACCGCGAAATGCACCGCTGCACTGCCGAGTTGCTGGCGCGCCTGCGCATCAACCTCGACCCGGAAGAACAGGTCGGCAACCTGAGCATTGCCGAACGGCAGATGGTCGAGATTGCCAAGGCGGTGTCCTATGACTCCGACATCCTGATCATGGATGAACCCACCTCGGCCATTACCGACAAGGAAGTGGCCCACCTGTTTTCGATCATTGCCGACCTCAAGTCCCAGGGCAAAGGCATCGTCTATATCACCCACAAGATGAACGAAGTGTTCGCCATCGCCGATGAAGTGGCGGTGTTCCGCGACGGCCAATACATCGGTTTGCAACGGGCCGACAGCATGAACAGCGACAGCCTGATCTCGATGATGGTCGGGCGTGAGCTGAGCCAGTTGTTCCCGGTGCGCGAGACGCCGATTGGTGACCTGCTGCTGTCGGTGCGCGACCTGAGCCTGGACGGCGTATTCAAGGACGTATCGTTCGACCTGCACGCCGGGGAGATCCTCGGTATCGCCGGGCTGATGGGCTCCGGGCGCACCAACGTGGCGGAAACCATTTTTGGCATCACCCCAAGCTCCAGCGGGCAAATCACCCTGGACGGCAAGGCGGTGCGCATTACCGACCCGCATATGGCCATCGAGAAAGGCTTTGCGCTGTTGACCGAGGACCGCAAGCTCAGCGGCCTGTTCCCGTGCCTGTCGGTGCTGGAGAACATGGAGATGGCGGTGTTGCCGCACTATTCGGGCAACGGTTTTATCCAGCAGAAAGCCTTGCGTGCCCTGTGTGAAGACATGTGCAAGAAACTGCGGGTGAAAACCCCTTCGCTGGAGCAATGCATCGACACCTTGTCCGGCGGCAACCAGCAAAAGGCCTTGCTGGCGCGTTGGTTGATGACCAACCCCCGCTTGCTGATCCTGGATGAACCAACGCGTGGCATCGACGTGGGCGCCAAGGCCGAGATCTATCGCTTGATCGCCTTCCTCGCCAGCGAAGGCATGGCGGTGATCATGATTTCTTCCGAACTGCCCGAAGTGCTCGGCATGAGCGACCGGGTGATGGTGATGCACGAAGGTGAGCTGATGGGCACCCTGGATCGCGCCGAGGCGACCCAGGAAAAAGTCATGCAGTTGGCTTCCGGGATGACCGCAGTCCACTGATCTACAGAATAAGAAGGTGATGGGTTATGAACGCAATAACAGACAACAAGCCGGCAACCGCACCGGTCAAGAACCGTCGACGCATGCCCACCGAGCTGAGTATCTTCCTGGTGCTGATCGGTATCGGCCTGGTGTTTGAACTGTTTGGCTGGATCGTGCGCGACCAGAGCTTTCTGATGAACTCCCAGCGCCTGGTACTGATGATCCTGCAGGTGTCGATCATTGGCCTTTTGGCCATCGGTGTGACCCAGGTGATCATCACCACGGGTATCGACTTATCGTCCGGCTCGGTACTGGCCTTGTCAGCAATGATCGCCGCCAGCCTGGCGCAGACCTCTGACTTTTCCCGGGCGGTGTTTCCGTCCCTCACCGACTTGCCGGTGTGGATCCCGGTGGCGATGGGCTTGGGCGTGGGACTTTTAGCGGGGGCGATCAACGGCAGCATTATCGCGGTCACCGGCATCCCGCCGTTTATCGCGACCCTGGGCATGATGGTTTCGGCCCGTGGCCTGGCGCGCTACTACACCGAAGGCCAGCCGGTGAGCATGCTCTCGGACTCCTACACAGCAATCGGCCATGGCGCCATGCCGGTGATTATCTTCCTGGTGGTGGCGGTGATCTTCCACATCGCCCTGCGTTACACCAAGTATGGCAAGTACACCTATGCCATCGGCGGTAACATGCAGGCGGCGCGTACCTCGGGGATCAACGTCAAGCGCCACTTGATCATTGTCTATAGCATCGCCGGTCTTCTGGCGGGCCTGGCCGGCGTGGTGGCCTCGGCGCGTGCTGCAACGGGGCAGGCCGGCATGGGCATGTCCTACGAACTGGATGCGATTGCCGCCGCAGTGATCGGCGGTACCAGCCTGGCTGGTGGCGTAGGGCGCATCACCGGTACGGTGATCGGCGCGCTGATCCTCGGGGTGATGGCCAGCGGGTTTACCTTTGTCGGGGTGGACGCGTATATCCAGGACATCATCAAGGGCCTGATCATCGTGGTGGCGGTGGTGATCGACCAATACCGCAATAAGCGCAAGCTCAAGCGCTGAATACCCTGTAGGAGCGAGCTTGCTCGCGAAAGCTGCAAAGATAACGCGGGCTATCTGATTGAACGCGGTGTCCTTGAATGCTTCGCGAGCAAGCTCGCTCCTACAACCGTTTGTCTTCTATATAGCTCCACTACACTGAATTTCTTGCTATAAACGCACTCCGATGACCATTCGCCAAGCCCGTCCTGGTGCTTTTGGGGGTTGATCGGGAAAAAATGCCTGTCTTTTCAGTTGCTGCGCCCTCAAGTCGGCCTTAGACTGCCGCCCCTCGTAAATTGAGTGCCGGGTGGCGCTTGAAATGGACGGCGCCCTTCCGAGACCTGCACAGGCCTTGCGGAACGCTCCCTTATTCGCCTTAATGCACGTATTTTTTATAGAGAAATCAATGACAAAGGAAAAGTTGCTGGCCATGCCGGCGGATGACTACATGAATGCCGAACAGCACGCTTTTTTCGAGAAGTTGCTGCAAGACATGAAAGTGGAACACCACGAGCGCATTGAGCAGAACCGTATCGCCATTGAAAGCCTGGACACCCCGGCCGACCCGGCTGACGCGGCTTCCGTGGAAGAAGAGCGCACCTGGTTGGTGAATGCCATTGACCGCGACCAGCGCATGCTGCCGCAACTTGAGCGCGCCCTGGAGCGTATCAAGGAAGATTCCTTCGGCTGGTGTGACGACAGCGGCGAGCCTATCGGCCTCAAGCGCCTGCTGATCAGCCCCACCACCAAGTACTGCATCGAAGCGCAAGAGCGCCACGAGCAGATCGACAAGCACCAGCGTCAAGCCTGATGCGGTGAATGGGGGCGGCTCTCGAGCTGGCCGCCCCGGTCTCTACATTGTTGCTGTTTATGCAATGAAGCTATTCCGAAGATAGCTTTTTCCAACTGGAATAAAACCGTAGCATGGCCAACATTGTTAGCCAGCTAACTAATGCTGCGGAGAAGCTCCATGCAAAACAAAGTCGATGTGGCCGTGATGATCGGCAGTGGCGTACCCGAAACTCTGCGTGCCATGGGCCAGCGAGCCTGCTGGGTGGTGTTGCTCAACGGTGAGCAGCGCGGTACGGCATTCGCCAGCCGGGATGAGGCGCAGGAATGCCAGGCTGCCTGGCAAGCGCTGTTGCGCAGTGAAGCGTCAGACAGCCTGCATTGATCACATGCGGGGAGGCTCATGCAGCAGTGCATTGAGGTCATCCACGGCGGGCGCCCATTCTGCGTCGACGTGCAATTGCTCCCTGAGGAAGTTCGCCTGCTGTTCGCTCCAGAACGGCGCGTCGATGAGTTTTACATCGTCGGGCAGGCGATGTTCAGCGGTGAAACGCTCGATAGCTTCCTGGCTGGAATCCAGGCCCAGTTGTTCGAACAGGGTTTCAAGGGTTGGGGTGGTGGTGTCCATAACGTTCTCCATGCGGGCTTATCGTCATGCATGTGAGGGGTAGGGGACGCCAGAGTTCTATCGGATTGTCAGGAATTGAGCGCGCCGCAATCCACGGCGGCTTTCAGCGCCTGGGCCGCTTCTTTGCCTGCCACGGCAGCTGCGTCGGCGGTTTTGAACCAGCGGTCTTTTTCCACCTGGTGCGCGGTGACCTTGTTCAGCGGCGGTTTGGCTCGCATGATGATGACCGCTTGAAACTCGCCGTCTACTTCCCTCGCATCACCGTGGATAATAAATTCGCCAATATCAAATTCCGTCACGTATAGCTTTCCCTTCAAGGTAACTGCGTTGATGAAACCTGACCCGCAGGGGGCAAACTTCAATGGACGGGCCAGTATGGCAGTTGTTGAGGGGCGGTGGCGCAGTAAAGTCAGCCAGGTGACGAAACGACCCGACCGCAACGAGCGTGCAGCTTTGCTTCCAGAGTCTTGGCCAGTTCACAGGCCTTGTTGTGATCGCTGCGAAAACCCTTGATCCTGCCGCTGGGCACTTCAAGAATATGAAAAAAATTCTTTCCTGCCGGTACAACTTGGTACAGCACTGAATTGGAGTACCCGTCAAGGTTAAGCAAGCAGTAGTATTGGCGTTCGTCTGGACATGATGAACGAGTGTGGAAAGACGTAGCGTCGTGTTGACGTCGTTGCATGCTCAGCTCCTGTCGATCGATCTTATTGGCCTGTGGTTAGCATTTGCGGTGGTTTTGACCCCTGTTGCTGTTTTAGTATTGTCGTCGGCAGTTCGCGACTGGTTCCATGCCTTGCGTATTTTTTTGTGTGGAATGTCGGAAAACTGCATTTTTAATCGGGTTATTCTCTGAAGTTGGTCGCCCCGTATTCTCGGGTCGTTGAACCTGTGATTTGCTGTACCACCGGATGACCTTGCATGAGGTCCGCCGCAGATGTCTGTACTAGCCTTACGCGTTCTCTTCAGTTTTTTAATGACTCTGTGATCGTGTCGTAACGGCGATTTTTTGTGCTGCTCGCTTCGGCGGCCAGCGCTTTTTTGATGTGGGGGCGTTTCCTTGGCAGTCAGTAATCTGGATATGCACGCGTTATTCGTGCTGGGTGATTTGCGCGCTAAGTTGGTCAAGCAGTTTCAATCTCGGTTTGTCTACATCACTGAACAGACGCCGGAAGGTATTTATATCGCCGAGATCGATACCGAAGCGGCGCTGGTCGTGGATGACAAGCCACGTCTGGAACTCAAAGTGGGCGACCATTTTCGCGCGTCGGTGTTGCCCAGCCGCGAGGGTGGCAAGTTCGAATTGAGGTTTCGCGATATCAAGTTGACCGTGTACGGCCTCGGCGACTATGCCTTTGTGTCATCGAACGAAGGCCAGGGCATTGTGTTCAAGGAAGGCCACAGCGTAATGCTGGTATTCGCCGCCCATGAGCAATTGCAGGAAGGGTTGACCAAAACCCTGAAGGCCGTGACGGGCAAAGCCGCCAAATGGCGCAAGGGCGAGCTGGTGACCTTCAAGGCCAGCGAGTAGGTACTGAACACGTTGTGCCTCTTTGTCTATTGGAACCTCTACTACAGTTGAGTTGACTTAACTATTCAGAGGCTTCGCGCATTCGCAGCAAAGCCGTTCGCCATGACTGCGAAAACGCGAGGTGCAAAGGCATGAAAGGATTGAAGTCACTGTTGGCGGCGGGCCTGACAACCCTGAGTCTGTCATTGCCGGTATCGGCTGCCCAGGCACCGGTGCATTTTGCCGACCTGAACTGGGAAAGCGGCAGCCTGATCACAGAGGTCCTGCGTTTTATCGTCGAGAAGGGTTATGACCTGCCCACCGACACCTTGCCGGGCACCACCATCACCCTGGAAACCGCCCTGGCCAAGAATGATATCCAGGTGATTGGCGAGGAGTGGGCCGGCCGCAGCCCGGTGTGGGTCAAGGCTGAAGCCGAAGGCAAGGTGGCGGGCCTGGGCGATATCGTCAAAGGCGCCACCGAAGGGTGGTGGGTGCCGGAATACGTGGTCAAGGGTGACCCCTCTAAAGGACTCAAGCCCCTGGCACCGGATTTGAAAAGCGTACAGGACTTGGCGCGTTACAAGGACGTGTTCAAAGACCCTGAATCCCCAGGCAAGGGGCGCTTTCTCAACAGCCCCATCGGCTGGACCTCCGAAGTGGTCAACAAACAGAAGCTCAAGGCTTATGGCCTGGACGACAGCTACGTGAACTTCCGCAGCGGGTCGGGCGCGGCGCTGGATGCGGAGATTGCTTCGTCGATTCGCCGGGGCAAGCCCGTGCTGTTCTACTACTGGTCGCCGACCCCATTGATGGGGCGCTACAAATTGATCCAGCTGCAAGAGCCGCCATTTGATGCAGACGCGTGGAAGACCCTGACCGATGCCGACAACCCGAACCCTAAGCCGACACGCTCGTTGGCGTCCAAGTTGAGCATTGGCGTATCGACGCCGTTCCAGCAGGAACATCCACAAATTGCCGAGTTCTTCGAGAAGGTCGAGTTTCCCATCGAGCCGCTCAATAAAGCCTTGGCGGCGATGAGCGAGCGTCACACGCCTCCTAGGGAAGTGGCCCAGGCGTTTCTCAAGGAACATCCACAGGTGTGGAAGGCCTGGTTGACGGACGATGTGGCGCAGAAGGTCGAGGCGAGCCTCAAGTAAGCGACGGTCTTTGTATGCAGTGAAGATCAAAATGTGGGAGCTGGCTTGCCTGCGATAGCGGTGGGTCAGCCTAAAAATAGGTTGTCTGACACTCAGTCATCGCAGGCAAGCCAGCTCCCACATTCAATTGCATTTCAAGTCAACGGTCGTTGCAGCGTTAGAACTTGGTTTGTACAGCCAGCTCAAAGGTCCTCGGTGACCCCAGATAATACGCCGGCGACACATGGGCAAACTCGGCATACACCTCGTTGGTCAGGTTACGCACGCGCCCGGTGACCGAGGTGTTCGCATCCAGCTTATAGCGCAGGAACGTGCCGAACAGCGTATACGCTGGCACGGTCTGGGTGTTGGCATTGTCTGCATACACCTGGGCGACGTAGCGCGCATCCACGCCACCTTGCCAGTCCTCGGCAAAGTCGTAGGTCAGCCACAGGTTGCCCACGCGCTTGGGCACGTTGGTTGGCGTATTGCCCTTGCGTGACACTACGGCGCCGCTGGCGGTTTTTTCGTTGAACTCATCATACTGCGCGTCTACCCAGGCGAAGTTGCCTTCGGCCAATAGCCTCGGCGTGACGCGCAACGAGCTGGCCAGTTCGATGCCCTTGGACGACTGCGCGCCCACCGGGATGCTGTTGGTCGGGTCCAGCGGGTCGGTGACGGCAAAGTCCTTGCGTTCGATCTTGTAGGCCGCGACCGTAGCGGAGCCCCGACCTTCCAGGTAATCGAACTTGCTGCCGATTTCCCATTGCTTGCCGGTGGACACGTCGAACACTTGGGTCGTGGTATTGGGCTGTTCGACGGCGGTGCTGTATTGCACATAGACATTGGCAGACGGGATGAACTGATAGGTCAGGCCCACCCGACCCGTTACCGGCTCCCAACTGCGCTTGAAGTGCCGCGGGTTGGTGGCGGTGATCGTGCGATGGTTAGTCACGTCCAGGTCGATAGCGTCATAACGTAGCCCGGTCAGCAGCGAGAGCTTGTCCGTCAGCCCCAGGCGGTTCTCCACAAACAGTGCCTTGGTGGTCACCTGGTTGGTTTTGTCCTTGACGAAACCTGGCTGGGTACCGGGAATATCATAGAAGTGCCCTGGGTCGTAGTGGTTCGGGTCCACGCTACTTTTGCCCGGCACGTTCAAGGGACTGTTGGTGGTGCTGTTGACCTTGTACTCAAAACCGCCGGACCAGGTGGTGGCAAGGCCGAACACGCTGGTGTCATGGCGCAGTTCGAACTGGTTGCCGTTCTGCTCGCCCTGATGCCGCACCTGATAGGCCGTCGAGCGGTTCACCGCGCTGTTGTCGGCGTTGTACTGGTAAGTCTCCAGGTTGCGGTAGTCGCGCTGGCTGTCGAGGTGGTAAAGCGTGTTTTTCAGCGTGGTGCTGTCGTTGATCCGGTAGTCGATGATTGAACGTGCCCAGATCGTGCGTTGCTCATAACGCCCGTCGGCGACGTTGTAGTTATTGAAGCGGTTGTGCTTGTCGATCTTCAGCTCACCGGCCTTGGGGTTGAGCACAGGCGTGCCCCAGTACGGGCTGTCTTCATGTTCGTCCTGATATTCCAGGGCCAGGATGTGGGACAGATTGGGGGTGAGGTCGCTGAGCAGGGAAAACGCCACGCTCCAGGCATCGCGCTGGTCGCGGTCGATGTAGCTGTGGTTGGTGTTGCGGCTCACATCCAGGCGGGCGTAATGCTGCACCTCGGCGCCGGGTTCGGTCAGCGCATGGTTGAGGCCGAACGCCATGCCAGCGGTGTCGTAGCTGCCATAGTTCAGTTGGCCTTCGACGGCCTGTTCCTCGCGGGTCGCCAGCTTGGTCACGTAGTTCAGCGAGCCACCCACGGAGCCTGCGCCGTTGATCAAGGAGGAGGGGCCACCCACCAGTTCGACGCGGTCGTAGATCCACGCATCCACCGGCCGCGCCAGGCCGGTGGCGACATTGATGCCGTTGAACATCTGGGTGATCTGGCTGCTGGTAAACCCTCGGTACGAGACAAACCCGCCAAACCCGGGCGGCGCGCTGGCGTTGACGCCGGGCAGGGTATTGGCCGCATCGCGGAAGGTCTTGGCGCCGTGGCGCTCGATATCGTTGCTGTTGGCGATGGCCACTGACGCCGGGGTTTCCCGCACGCTCAGGCCCAGGCGCGAGGCCATGCCGCTGGATTGGTCCAGGGCCAGGCCTGGCTCGGCACTTTGCTCGCCATCAATGGTGGTCGGCGCCAGCTCAAGGGCCGAGGCGCAAACAGGCAGGCAGCCGAACAGGCCCGCCAACAGGGGTAAATGTTTCATGGTTGAATCCTGAAAACTTGGCTCGAAAACAACGCACAGCCACCCGTACTCCTTACGGCAACGGGGCAATGCAGATCAGAAAGCGCAGGGATCAGGCGAAGGCAGGTGGCGCGCGCGGATTAGCCGCAGGCCAGCTGAAGCGGGCAGGAATGTCAGCGGCAAGCACCACCGCAGCAGGCGGCGCGTGGGGTTGCGGCAGCACCGCCACATTCAGGTGGGAGTTGAGCGCCGGGCCCATGCCGCCGGTAGAACACAGCGGGCAACCAAACGCCTTCGACAGCGTGGGCAGGTTCTCGTCCGTCGAGTTGCTGGGCAGCGGCGCCTGGGTGCGTGGGTCGACCGTGCAGAACTGGCCGCTGATGCCGTTGAGCTGCATCCCCACCATCTGCCCATGCCCAATGCTGCAGGCGAACACATTGAACAGGACGCAGCAGTAGAGCATCCAGGCAATAAGCGAGCGGTCGGCACGGGCAAGTTTCATGGGGCGGCACTTTATCATCAGCGACCGACGAAATGCCTGCAAAAAATCTCAGGGCGACTATCCTCATTCGCACATTTTTGTGGAGCGCCGACCATGAGCTTTGTGATTGCGCGGTGGATCGTCGGGGTCTTTACCTTCATCAGCATGGTGCATTTGTATTGGGCTGCGGGTGGCAAGCTCGGCAGCCTGGCCGCTATCCCGCAACTGCCCGGAGAGTTTGCCAGCGGGCCCAGGCCGGCGTTCAAACCATCGGCGCTGGGCACTTTCCTGGTAGCGATGGGGCTGGTGGCGATTGCCCTGCTGGTGTGCCTTCGCGCCGGGCTGTATTTCTCGCCGGTGTCCCATGGGGCGTTGCAGTGGGGCATCAGTGCGATTGCCGTGCTGATGTTTGCCCGGGCGATCGGGGATTCGGAGCTGGTGGGGTTTTTCAAGAAGGTCGGCGGGTCGAAGTTTGCTCGCCTGGATACGTATTTTTACTCGCCGTTGTGCCTGGTGTTGGGCGCAGGCTTGCTGGTGGTCGCCTGGACCTGATGGAGCTCCTCTGTAGGAGCGAACTCGCTCGCGAAAAACGTCAACGATGACGCGTTCTTCCTGAATAAGCGCGGCGCTTGTGAGTTTTTCGCGAGCAAGCTCGCTCCTACCTGTTTAACCCTCCAGATATTTCTCAGACAAAACACACCCCCGGTTTTATAGCGCTTGACCTTCCCAGTATGGCAAGCCGGATAAAAACCCCACGTGTCGATTTGTCTTGAAAATTCCAAGGAGGGTGAACGATGTACACCAAACCACTAAGCCTGATTGCCGGGGCGTTGGCCGTAGCGTTAACGCTGGGCGGATGCTCGGACAAGGCGCCGCCAGCCGCAGCCGCCCAACCACCCGGCGTGCCGGTGGCCCAGGTAGTGGCGCGGGCAGTGACGCCGTTTGTGGAGTACACCGGTTCGTTGACCGCCATCGACCAGGTTCAATTGCGCCCGCGAGTCAGTGGCTATCTGCAAAGTGTCAGCGTGCCCGAAGGCCAGTTCGTGGCCAAGGGCAGCCCGTTGTTTGTGATCGATCCGCGCATGTTTCAGGCGGCAGTGAACGCCGCCAAGGCGCGTTTGCGCGAGGCCGAGGCCAATGCATCACTGGCCCAGGCCGAGCATGGCCGCGCCGAGCAGTTGTACGCCAAGAAGGTGGTGGCACGTGATCGCCTCGACACCGCCATTGCCTCGTTGAATGCCGGCAGGGCCCAGGTTGAGGCGGCCAGGGCTGCGCTGGATACGGCCCAACTGGACCTGAGTTACACCCGCGTCACCGCGCCTATCAGCGGGCGCATCGACCGCGCATTGGTGACGGAGGGCAACTATGTCACCCGTGGGGAAACACCCCTGACCACAATTGTCTCCATCGACCCCTTGCATGTGTACTTCGACGTGGACGAACGCACCTACCTGCATTCGTTGGCAGCGACGCGGCAGCATGCCGGGTCCAAGGGCGAAAACGCTGCCAAGGTCATGGTGGCGATGCTCAACGACACCACCTATGCACGGGCCGGGCGCGTGGACTTTCTGGCCAACTCGGCCGATCGCAAGACAGGTACGGTTCGCGTGCGTGCGGTGGTGGCGAACCCGGATGGGCGCTTGACGCCTGGGCTGTTTGCCAAGGTCAAGCTGGACACCGGCGCGGCGCAACCCCGGGTGTTGATTGCCGACCATTCCATCGGCACCGACCAGGGCCGCCGTTATGTGCTGGTGGTGGGTGAGGGTGACAAGACCGAATACCGCCCAGTCGAACTGGGCCCGGAGGTCGACGGCCTACGGGTCGTCGAACAGGGCCTGCAACCGGGCGAGCGCATTGTCGTCAAAGGCCTGGTGCGCCCCGGCATGCAGGTAACACCACTGGCTGCCAGCATCGAGGGCAAGCCGCTTGAGGCGCCGCTGGCGGTGGGGGGCGTGCAATGAGCTTCCCACGCTTTTTCATTGACCGACCGATCTTCGCCATCGTCCTGTCGGTGTTGATGATGATCGGCGGCATCGTCGCCTTCTTCCATTTGCCGTTGAGCGAATACCCGGCCGTCACGCCGCCCACGGTGCAAGTGACCGCGTCGTATCCGGGGGCCAACCCGCAGGTAATTGCCGAGACAGTGGCAGCGCCGCTGGAACAGGTGATTACCGGGGTCGAGGGCATGCTTTACATGACCTCGCAGTCGGCCACCGATGGCCGCATGATCCTGACCGCGACCTTTGCCCAGGGCACCAATGCGGACATGGCCCAGATCCAGGTGCAGAACCGTGTGTCGCGAGCTTTACCGCGCTTGCCCGAAGAGGTGCAGCGCCTGGGCGTGGTCACGCAGAAGACCTCGCCGGACATCCTCATGGTGGTCCACCTGCTGTCTCCCGACCAGCGTTATGACCCGCTGTACATCTCCAACTACGCCTATCTGCAGGTGCGCGACGAGTTGTCGCGCCTGCCGGGGATCAACGATGTGCTGGTGTGGGGCGCGGGTGAATACAGCATGCGCCTGTGGCTCGACCCGGACCTGATCGCCGCCCGTGGCTTGACCGCCGGCGATGTGATTGCTGCCGTGCGCGAGCAGAACGTGCAAGTGGCCGCCGGATCGGTCGGCCAGTCGCCGGATTCCACTGCGGCCTTCCAAGTCACGGTCAATACCCTCGGGCGCCTGACCGATGAAGAGCAGTTTGGCGACATCATCATTCGCACCGGCGATAACGGCCAGGTCACGCGCCTGCGTGATGTGGCCCGTATCGAAATGGGCGCCGATGCCTACGCGCTGCGCAGCCTGTTGGACGGCGAGCCTGCGGTGGCTTTGCAAATCATCCAGAGCCCGGGGGCGAACGCGCTGGATGTGGCGCAGTCGGTGCGCGATACCATGCAGCGCCTGCAAACCAACTTCCCCGAAGGGCTGGTATCGCGGATTGCTTATGACCCCACCGTGTTTGTGCGCGCTTCCCTGGAGTCGGTGGCCATCACGCTGATGGAAGCGATCCTGCTGGTGGTGATCGTGGTGGTGGTGTTCTTGCGCAACTGGCGCGCGTCGCTGATCCCCTTGATGGCCGTGCCGGTGTCGATCATCGGCACCTTCGCAGTCATGCACCTGATGGGCTTCTCCCTCAACACCTTGTCGTTGTTTGGCCTGGTGCTGTCGATTGGCATCGTGGTCGACGATGCCATCGTGGTGGTGGAGAACGTCGAGCGGCATATCGAGAACGGCGAGGAGCCGATGCAGGCTGCGCGAAGGGCCATGGGCGAGGTCACCGGCCCTATCATTGCGATCACCTCGGTGCTGGCGGCCGTGTTCATTCCCACTGCGTTTCTCAGTGGCCTGCAAGGCGAGTTCTATCGGCAATTTGCGCTGACCATCGCGATTTCCACCATCCTCTCGGCGGTCAACTCGTTGACCCTCAGCCCGGCGCTGGCCGGCCTGTTGCTGCGGCCCCGGCATACCGCCGTGGTGCCCGACCCGCGCAGCCTGCGCGGTCGCGCTACGCGGCTGCTTGAGGTGCTGGGCCGGCCGTTCCAGCGTGCGCCGCAAGCCTATGGCAATACCGTGCGCAAGGTCGTCGGCCGTCGCGGCGTGGCGCTGTTGGCCTACGGCGGCTTGCTCGCGCTGACCTGGTTTGGCTTCAACGCGGTACCGGCCGGCTTCGTGCCGATGCAAGACAAGTACTACCTGGTCGGCATCGCCCAACTGCCCAACGCGGCCTCGTTGGAGCGTACCGATGCGGTGGTGCGGCAAATGTCGAAAATCGCCCTGGACGAGCCGGGGGTCGAGAGTGTGGTGGCGTTCCCGGGGCTGTCGGTCAATGGCTTCGTCAACGTCCCGAATGCGGCGGTGATGTTCGTCATGCTTGATCCGTTCAAAGAACGCACCTCGGCGGATATGACAGCGGTCGCTATTGCCGGGCGCCTGCAAGCCAAGTTTGCGAGCATCCCCGACGGTTTCCTCGGCGTGTTCCCACCGCCGCCGGTACCGGGGCTCGGGGTGACCGGCGGCTTCAAGCTGCAGGTCGAAGACCGTGGCGGCGTCGGGCTTGAGGCGTTGGTGCAGCAGACCCAGGTATTGATGACCAAAGCCACTGAGTCAGGCCAGGTGGCCGGGTTGATGACCAGCCTGGACGTCAACGCGCCGCAACTGAATGTCGACATCGACCGCACCCAGGTCAAGAGCCAGGGCGTGCGCCTGGCGGATGTGTTCGAGTCGCTGCAGGTCTATCTGGGGTCACTGTATGTCAATGACTTCAACCGGTTTGGCCGCACCTACAAAGTCACGGCCCAGGCCGATGCAGACCACCGCATGCAGGCCGAAGCCATCGGCCGTCTGCAGGTGCGCAACGCCGCTGGGGACATGCTGCCGTTGTCAGCGTTTGTCACGGTCACGCCGAGCTCGGGGCCTGACCGGGTGATTCACTACAACGGCTATCCGTCGGCGGATATCTCTGGCGGCGCGATGCCAGGGGTCAGTTCCGGGCAGGCGGTTGCGCTCATGGAGCGTCTGGCCCAGGAGGTACTGCCCGAGGGCGTGACCTATGAATGGACGGACCTGACCTACCAGCAAAAGCTCGCCGGGTCATCGGCCCTGTTTATTTTCCCGCTGTGTGTGTTACTGGCGTATTTGATCCTCGCCGCGCAGTACAACAGTTGGCTGCTGCCGTTGGCGGTGTTGCTGATCGTGCCCATGTGCCTGCTCAGCGCAATCCTCGGCGTGTGGCTGGTGGACGGCGACAACAACGTGTTCGTGCAAATCGGGTTGGTGGTGCTGGTGGGCCTGGCGGCGAAGAACGCTATCCTGATCGTCGAGTTTGCCCGCAGCCTCGAAGCTGAAGGCGCCAGCCCCTTGGAGGCGGTGATCCACGCGTGTCAATTGCGCCTGCGGCCTATTTTGATGACGTCCCTGGCGTTTATCGCCGGCGTAGTCCCGCTGGTGTTTGCCAGTGGCGCCGGTGCCGAGATGCGCCATGCCATGGGGGTGGCGGTGTTTGCCGGGATGTTGGGGGTGACGCTGTTCGGCCTGTTCCTCACGCCCGTGTTCTATGTGGTGATGCGCAGCCTGGCGCTGCGTGTGCAGCGTCAGGGGGCGAGCCCTAAGGTGCAGCTAAAGGAGAGCGCATCATGAAACAGGCGTATCCAGCTTTTGTGTTGTCGTTGACCCTGCTGGCCGGTTGCGGCTCTGTGGGGCCGGACTATTCCGCGCCGGTGCTGCCCGCTGCGCAGCGGGCGACGAGCTTTGGCGCGCCCATCGCCGGGCTGGGTCCGGGCGAGGTGGAGGTGCAGTGGTGGCAGGTGTTTGATGAGCCGGCACTGAGCCAGTTGATCCAACAGGCACTGGCGGCCAACCACGACATCGGCATCGCCGCCGCGCGCCTGGACGAAGCCAAGGCGCTTTTGCGCGAAAGCCGCCAAGGCTTCCTGCCCAGCGGCGGCGCCGCCCTGGGCTACGAGCACCGCAAGCGCAGCGAGGTCGAGACCCCGTTCGGCGAGCAGCGCTCCATTGAAACCACCCGCGCGGCGGTGGATGCGGCCTGGGAAATCGACTTGTTTGGCCGCGTGCGTCGCTCGGTGGAGGCGGCCCAGGCCCAGGCTGGGTCGCGTCAGGCGTTATTGCGCAACGTGCAAGCGAGCGTCGCAGCGACTGTTGCGGCCACCTGGTTTGACCTGCAAGGCATCGAAGCTGAGCAGGCCGTGGTTGCGGATATCAGCCAGAGCCAGCGCGACAGCCTGGGCCTGGTGGGGCAGATGGTCAGCGTCGGCGCCGCCACCGAATTCGACCGGCTGCGCGCAGAGGCCTTGTTGCGCAATGTGGAGGCGGTCGCGCCTGACCTGGAGCGACGTCGCGCAAGGGCAGCCAACGCGCTGGCGGTGTTGTTGGGGCAGGCGCCTCAAGGGTTCAAGCCACCGCAGGCCCGGCCTGGGCGTGAAACCTTGAACCTGCGCACGCTGCAGGTGGGAGACCCAGCCGGCTTGCTGGCGCGCCGCGCCGACATTGCTGCGGCCGAACGCACGCTGGCGGCCGCGACCGCGCAGATCGGCGTGGAAACCGCAGGCTTGTATCCGGACATTCAGGTGCAGGGCTCCATCGGTTTGCTGGCCGGAAGCCTCAGCGCCCTGGGCGATGCGGGCATGCAGTCGAACTTTATCGCGCCGGTGATTCGCTGGTCGCTGCTGGACACCGGGCGCGTACGTGCGCGGATTGCCGCCAGCGAGGCGCGCACCCAGGCGGCCTTGATCGCTTATGACCAGACTGTGTTGCGGGCCTTGCAGGAAACCGATGATGCATTCCAGGCCAACCGCACGGCCGGCAACACCCTGGGCTTGCGGCTGCTGGAGGCGGCCGCCAATCGTGAGGCCGCCAGCTTTGCGCGCGAGCGGTTTGCGCAAGGCGAGGGCGTGTACCTGGATGTGCTTGAGGCCGAACGTGCCGACTTCACCAGCCGCCGCGCGTTGACCGCAGCGCGCACGGAACAGCGTTTGGCGGTGGTGGGGATCTATAAGGCGCTGGGTGGCGGCTGGGAGATCTGCGAGCGGTCGGGGCAGGCGTGTAGCGGGGCTGCTGCTGTGTTGCGGTAACGGTTAGGTATCAAATATACGACGGTGGGCTTGTGGGAGCGGGCTTGCTCGCGAAGGCGGTGGGTCAGTGACTGAATCTTTAACTGAACCACCGCAATCGCAGGCAAGCCAGCTCCCACATTGGTTATGTATTGCCCAAAGAATCAGCGCCTGGCACAGACCTTGTGTGCGCCCGATGGCAGCCTGACAGCCGAACAGCAGGTTGGATCAGACAGCCTATACATCAGTCTCACTACCCCGTTGCGTCGTTCCTCGATTATTGGTTACGTGTGACTCGCCAAACAGTATTGGCCAAGTCGTCAGCAATGATCAGCGCGCCTTTGGGATCCACGGTCACTCCAACCGGGCGGCCACGGGTTTTGCCGTCGTCGCCGCGAAAGCCGGTGGCAAAGTCGATGGGCTCGCCCGCCGGTTTGCCGTTGCTGAACGGTACGAAGATCACTTTGTAGCCCACTGGGTCGTCACGGTTCCAACTGCCGTGCTCGCCGACAAACACGCCGTCAGCGAATTTTTCACCCAGGGCGGGGATGGAGAAATCCACGCCCAACGCGGCCACGTGGGAACCCAGGCTGTAATCGGGCTTGATCGCCGCGGCCACCTTGGCCGGGTTTTGCGGTTGTGCGCGGGGGTCGACGTTCTGGCCCCAGTAGCTGTAGGGCCAGCCGTAGAAGGCACCTTCACGCACCGACGTCAGGTAGTCCGGCACCAGGTCGGGGCCCAGTTCATCGCGCTCGTTGACCACCGTCCACAGTTGCCCGGAACGCGGTTGGAGGGTCAGCGCCGTCGGGTTGCGCAGTCCCGTGGCGTAGGGTTTGTGCGCGCCGGTGGCCGCGTCGATCTGCCAGACCATTGCGCGGTCGATCTCCACTTCCATGCCGCGCTCGGTGATGTTGCTGTTGGAACCGATGCCCACATACAGCTGGCGCCCGTCCTCACTCACGGCCAATGACTTGGTCCAGTGATGGTTGATCTGCGCCGGCAGGTCGGTGACTTTGACCGGCGGGGCGCTGGCCTTGGTCTGGCCGTCGGCGTAGTCAAAACGCACCAGTGCATCCTGGTTGGCCACATACAGTTTGCCGTCGGCGAATGCCAGCCCGTAGGGAGCGTTGAGGTTGTCGGCGAATACCGTCTTGAGTTCATAGGTGCCGTCACCGTCGGCGTCACGCAGCAGCGTAAGGCGGTTGCCGCCCTTGACCTGGGTGTTGCCCTGGGCCTTGATCATACTGGCGATCACGTCCTTGGGCTTGAGCTTGGCCGCGCTGCCGCCACGGCCTTCGGCCACCAGGATATCGCCGTTGGGCAGCACCAGGGTCTGGCGTGGGATCGCCAGGTCAGTGGCGATAGCGGTCACGCTGTAGCCTTCGGGCACCTTGGGCTTTTGATCGCCCCACGGGGTGGGCTCGGCAATCTTCATGCTCGGCAACAGGCTGCTTTGTTGCTCAGGCAGCTTGGGGTCTGGGCCGCGCGCCTGGGTCTTGTCACCTTCGCCGCCGCAGGCACTCAGCAACAGGGCGGCGCTGAGCAGGGTCAGTGTGTTGAGTGGTTTCATCGGGCAGCTCCTGAGCGCAGGTTGGTCAAGCCGATCCAGGTGGCGACAATCGCCAGCACGGTGACGATCGCCGACAGCATCAAGCCGGTGGGCATCATGGCGTAGGCGTCCTTGGCATGCTGGAAGGCATTGACCAACCCAAGCACCCAAGTGCCCAGCAACAGCAGGAAGTACGCCACCGGGCGCCCGGCCTTGCGTTCGGCACGCACCAGGTTGACCAGCGCAAACAGCAGGGCAAAACCACAGAACACCAAGGCTCCTGCGATCAGCCAGGAGGCAAAATTGGCCCATTGGATCTGGTAGGTCTGGCCGTAGGCGATATCACTGAGCAAGGCTCCGAGAAACAACGGCACGGTGCCGGCGAGCAAAGTCCCGTGCAACGGCCCGGGCCTGACGACGGGGTAAGTGGGGAGGGTAGTCATGGTGGTGGCGGCTCCTTATCGTTCTGCACCCTGGACTCAGGGCGCGCTGACTTCGCATAGAAAAGGAGCATGGCACTTGTGAGAAAGTTCACTGGGAGGGCGTTTCGAGGTGTGTTTCGATCCGGCGTTCCGCTGCATATGCAGGTATCTAAACAATTTTGTCCTGTGGCGAGGGAGCTTGCACCCGTGACGGTCTCACAGCTGGCGCTGATCTATCTGACGCACCGCAATCCAAATGTGGGAGCTGGCTTGCCTGCGAAGGCGGCCTGGCAGTCGACACAGTTGGACGGTGTACATATCCGTTATTTAGGTAACTGCCACCTAGGGTTCCGCCCTGACGGCGGCTCACTTTTGAACAGCGCAAAAGTAAGCAAAACGCTCTTGCCCCACCACTCGGCACCTCGCTTAGGCTCGGTGTGCCCGTAATCCGCCAGTGATTTGGGGGGCCGCCGCCACGCGCCATCCATGGCGCGGGGCGGCTAAACCGGCATCCCTGCCGGTTTACCCCCCAAATCCCTGTCGAATTCCGGCCAGCGTGGTTTGACGGGGCGCTTAAGATCAAGATCAAAAGCAGATCAAGAGCGGCTCGCTTCGCATCGTGGTTAGCGTCTGCTGCTACAGCCCACAAAGTTATGTAGATACCTATGCCTGCATCTGTTTACCACAGCGGCTATATGACTCATCCTTCCTGGCCCGATATGAGGAATCGCGTTATGCCCACTCTGCATCTGCTCTGCGGCAAGATCGCATCGTGAACACCCAAAAATCTGCAGGCATTGATGTCGACGGCTATATCCTCACCGTTGCCGATGGGCCTATACAACCCGAGTTCCAGCCCCTGCTGACGGACATCTGCGCTACCTTGTCCCGGCCTGAACTGGGGCTGCACGGGATTTACCTGTATGGCAGCATCGCACGGGGCGAAGGTGAGATCGGCATTTCTGATCTTGACCTTTCCCTGATACTGGTCGAGCCACCGGATGCGCCCGTGCTTGAACAATTGGAGTCGGCCCGACTCGCGTTGGAGCAGCGGCATCCCCAAGTCACCAAGATCGACTTTGATATCGGCCACCGCGCCCAGGTGTTGGCGCCCGAGAACCGAAACCGTTGGGGCTTCTGGCTCAAACATCATTGCCGTTGTCTCTGGGGCGAAGACCTGTCGCTGCATTTCGAACCGTTTCGCCCGTCTCGCGCCATCGCCCTGGCGGTCAACGGCGATTTTGAACAGGCGCTCACGGGGTATCTGGTAGGTATCGAACAGGCCAGCACTGAGCACGTACGCCATCGCTTGCAGCGGGAAGCGTCGCGGGCCTTGATCCGCGCCACCCACACTCTGCGAGCGGAAGATGCGCAAACCTGGCCGCAAACCCTGGAAGAGTACGTCGGGCTGTTTGTTCAGCATTACCCGACTATGCGCGTGCAAATCGCCTATTTCCTGTTTGAGGCACGCAACCCGAGCGCCGAGGGCCAGGCATTTACGACACGCCTGCGGGCGTTTCTGAGCAGGATGAATTCGGCCGTCATAGAAAGGAATCAATCAGATGCGTGAACGCAAAGCCGCACGATTACTGGTCATAAACCCTGCACAGCAAGTGTTGCTGTTTCGCTTCGTGCACAAAGAAGGCGCCTTGGCCGGCCAGGATTACTGGGCCACACCGGGCGGTGGCGTTGAGGCCGGGGAGACCTTTCACAGTGCCGCGATTCGTGAGTTGCGCGAAGAGACTGGGATCACGGTGAGCAGCGTCGGGGAATGTGTAGCAGAGCGCAACGTGACCTTGATGCTACCCTGCGGCGAAACGGTGCTGGCGGTTGAGCGGTACTTCGTTGTGCATGCGCCCAGCGAGGCGTTATCCAGGGCCGAGTGGACGGAGCAGGAGGCCCAGGTGATGGCGGACCATCGCTGGTGGTCGGCAGAGGCGCTGCGCGCAACGAGCGATACGGTATGGCCGCAGGCGTTATCGCAAATGCTGGAGGATGCTGGGGTGTTTTAACCGCTCAGGCCCGCAAGCGGCCGCCAGCGTGCATTTGCCCTGATGCATGTCTGCTTTGTTAATGACTGGCCAGGATTTCACTCGTCTGGAACACCCTGGCATAGTCCATGGCCAAGTTACTCAGCGACAGCGCATGCACGTCTTCAGCGGCCCACAGCCGCCCCGACAAGTCGGTTTGGTCGAAGGTAAAACACGCATCCTCCGCCACGATCACGTCGAACCCCAGGTTGCCTCCCGAGCGTGCGGTGGATTCCACTGAATTGTTGGTGATGACGCCAACGATCACCAACTGCTGGATCGAGCGCACGTGTAGCCAGCGCTCCAGGCCTGTTGCGCTGAATGCATCCGGTACATTTTTTTCCACCACATGTTCGTGGGCCAGGGGATGCAACGCATCCCGGAACTCACAGCCAGGTTGGCCTGGCCGGAATACCGAAGCGGCAGAGCGGGAGATATGCCGCACATGAATGATCGGGCGTTGCGCCTGGCGCCACGCATTGAGCAAGTGCTGTATGTGCAGCTCAGCGTCTGGGTTGTTGCGGCGCCCAAGGGTGGGTCGGCCATGCCTTTTTGCATATCGATGATCAACAGTGCGGCGTTCGTCGCTATCGGTTCCATGACCTGTCCTGGCAGAGGTGAACATTATCCAGCGGGTATAACGCAGTCCAAATGTGGGAGCGGGCTTGCTCGCGAATGCGGTCTATCAGTGACTTATTTATCAACTGACAGCACGCATTCGCGAGCAAGCCCGCTCCCACAGGTTGGACGTTAGCACCGATCGGCAGCCGATACGCAAAACCCTGAGACTTCCCGGCGAAACGCTTCATAATGGCGGCCAATTTGTTTAGCTCGTTATTCTGGTGTGCCCGCATGGAAATTAAGGTCAACTTTCTCGACAACCTTCGGCTTGAAGCCAAGTTCGATGACTTCACGGTCATTGCCGACCAGCCCATCCGCTACAAGGGCGATGGCTCGGCACCGGGGCCATTCGACTACTTCCTGGCTTCGTCGGCGTTGTGTGCGGCGTACTTTGTGAAGTTGTACTGCCAGACGCGCAATATTCCCACCGAGAATATTCGCCTGTCGCAGAACAACATCGTCGACCCGGAAAACCGCTACAACCAGATTTTCAAGATCCAGGTCGAATTGCCCGCAGACATCTCCGACAAGGACCGCCAAGGCATCCTGCGTTCCATCGACCGCTGCACCGTGAAGAAGGTGGTGCAGGCCGGGCCGGAATTCGTGATTGAGGAAGTCGAGAACCTCGACGCCGATGCCCAGGCGTTGTTGATGCCCAATTCCACGTCCGAGGCGGGCACCTACATTGCCGGCAAGGACCTGCCGCTGGAGCAGACCATCGCCAACATGTCGGCGATTCTCGCCGGCCTGGGCATGAAGATCGAGATCGCCTCGTGGCGCAATATCGTGCCCAACGTGTGGTCGCTGCATATCCGCGACGCCCATTCACCGATGTGCTTTACCAACGGCAAAGGCGCGACGAAAGAAGGCGCGCTGGCGTCGGCGCTGGGTGAGTTCATCGAGCGCCTGAACTGCAACTTTTTCTACAACGACCAGTTCTGGGGCGAGGACCTGGCCAACGCGCCGTTCGTGCATTACCCGGACGAGCGTTGGTTCCAGCCGGGCCCCAACGATGAGCTGCCGAGTGAAATCCTTGATGCCTACTGCCTGAAAGTCTACAACCGCGAGGGCGAGCTGCGCGGTTCGCACCTGTTCGACACCAACTCCGGCAACGAGGCCCGTGGCATTGTCTCGCTGCCGTTCGTGCGTCAGTCCGATGGTGAGGTGGTGTATTTTCCGTCCAACCTGATCGAAAACCTCTACCTGAGCAACGGCATGAGCGCCGGCAATACCTTGGCCGAAGCCCAGGTGCAGTGCCTGTCGGAGATTTTCGAGCGGGCGGTGAAGCGCGAAATCATCGAAGGCGAATTTGCGCTGCCGGACGTACCGGCCGACGTGTTGGCCAAGTACCCAGGCATCCTGGCGGGCATCGAAGGCCTGGAAGCCCAGGGCTTTCCGGTGCTAGTCAAGGATGCGTCCCTGGGCGGTGAATTCCCTGTGATGTGCGTGACCTTGATGAACCCGCGCACCGGTGGCGTGTTCGCTTCGTTTGGCGCGCACCCCAGCCTGGAAGTGGCGCTGGAACGCAGCCTCACCGAGCTGCTGCAAGGCCGCAGCTTCGAAGGCTTGAACGACCTGCCGCAGCCGACCTTCGAAGGCCAGGCGGTCACCGAGCCGAACAACTTCGTCGAGCACTTTATCGATTCCAGCGGCGTAGTGTCGTGGCGCTTCTTCAGTGCTCAGTCTGATTATGAATTCGTCGAGTGGGACTTCTCCGGCCAGGGCGAAGACTCCAACGTCCAGGAAGCCGCCACGCTGTTCGGCATCCTCGAAGGCATGGGCAAAGAGTCGTACATGGCGGTGTATGAGCACCTGGGCGCTACCGCCTGCCGGATCCTGGTGCCGGATTACTCGGAAATCTACCCGGTGGACGACCTGATCTGGGACAACACCAACAAGGCGCTGTTTTTCCGCGAAGACATCCTTAACCTGCACCGCCTCAACGAGGAAGAGTTGCAGGCGTTGGTCGAGCGCCTGATAGAAAGCGAGCTGGACGACTACACCGATATCACCACGCTGATTGGCATCGAGTTCGATGACAACACGGCGTGGGGCCAACTGACCATCCTGGAGCTCAAGCTGCTGATCTTCCTGGCCTTGCAGCAGTATGAAGAGGCCAAGGAGTGCGTGGAGATGTTCCTGCAGTACAACGACAACACCGTTGAGCGCGGCCTGTTTTACCAGGCGATGAACGCGGTTCTGGAGATGGAGTTGGATGACGACTTGGAACTGGCTGACTACGAGGCCAACTTCCGGCGCATGTTCGGTAATGAACGCATGGACGCGGTGATCGGTTCGGTTAACGGCAGCGTGCGCTTTTATGGGCTGACGCCGACCAGCATGAAGCTGGAAGGCCTGGACCGGCATTTGCGCTTGATCGATAGCTACAAGAAGCTGCATGCAGCGCGGGCCAACATCACCCAAGGCTGATACACACTGATCGTTCCCACGCTCCGCGTGGGAACGCATCCGGTGACGCTCTGCGTCACGCTTGGGGACGCAGAGCGTCCCGGGTGGCATTCCCACGCAGAGCGTGGGAACGATCATGGCGGTTAGATGTGGGCCAAGGCCTGCGCCAGGTCGGCGCGCAAATCCTCCACATCTTCAACCCCCACCGACAACCGCACCAGCCCATCGCCAATGCCCAATTGCGCCCGAGTAGCCGCCGGGATGCTGGCATGGGTCATGATCGCCGGGTGTTCGATCAGGCTTTCCACTCCCCCCAGGCTCTCGGCCAGGGCGAAGATCTTCACGTTCTCCAGAAAACGCGTCGCGCCGGCCAGGTCGCTGTTCAAATCCACGGAAATCATCCCGCCAAACCCGCGCATCTGCTGTTTCGCCAGGTCGTGCTGTGGGTGGGATTCCAGCCCCGGGTAATGAACCCGCGACACTTGCGGCTGTTGTTCCAGCCAGGTGGCCAGGTCGAGGGCATTGCTGCAATGGCGCTCCATGCGAAGCGCCAGGGTTTTTACCCCGCGCAGGGTCAGGAAGGCATCGAACGGCCCGGCGATGGCGCCGATGGAGTTTTGCAGGAAGCCCAGGCGTTCGGCCAATTCAGCGTTGTCGCCAACCACAGCGATACCACCGATCACATCGGAATGCCCATTGAGGTATTTGGTGGTGGAGTGCACCACGATGTCGAAGCCCAGCTCCAGCGGGCGCTGGATCCAGGGGCTGGCAAAGGTGTTGTCGGCCACGCAGATAATCCCACGGGCACGGCAGATGCGGGCCACGGCGCGCAGGTCGGTCAGGCTCAGCAGCGGGTTGCTTGGGGTCTCGACCCAGACCATGCGCGTGTCGTCCTGCAATGACGCTTCAAAGGCCGACACGTCGCTGAGGTCGACATAGCTGAAGCGGTGCCCGGCACTGCGCTGGCGCACCTTGTCGAATAGCCGGAAGGTGCCGCCGTACAGGTCATTGCCCGAGACGATATGCGCGCCGGCATCCAGCAGTTCCAACACAGTGGAGATCGCCGCCAGCCCCGAGGCAAACGCAAACGCCTGGCTCCCGCCTTCAAGGTCGGCCACGCAGCGTTCCAGGGCAAAACGCGTGGGGTTGTGGGAGCGGCCATAGTCAAAGCCCTTGTGCACGCCGGGGCTGTCTTGCAGGTAGGTGGAGTTGGCGTAGATCGGCGGCATCAGCGCGCCCGTGGTCGGGTCGGGTGACTGCCCGGCGTGGATCACACGGGTGGCAAACGCGCTTTTATCGGGCTGGCTCATGCAAGGGATCTCCGTAGGTGGTTAAGCAGGTCGACGCGGGTGATCAGGCCATGGAAGCCTGAGGCGTCGGCAATGATGGCGACCAGGCCGCGATCCAGTTCTGCCTGAAGTTCGGCCAGGCTGGCGCTGGGGGCCAGGGTGTGCAGCGTATTGGTCATGGCGCTGGCAACGGTCATGGAGAAGTCCGCGGCGTCATTGTGCAGGCCCAGCAGGATGTCGGACTCGTCGATCACGCCCACCAGTGTCTGGCCATCGACCAGTACCGGCAGTTGCGACACGTCCGCCAGGCGCATGCGCTGGAAGGCGGTGAGCAGGGTGTCGTCGGGGCTCACGCTGATCACCCGGCCGTCTTCGAAGCGGCGGGCGATCAGGTCGCGCAGGTCGCCGTAGTGCTTGTATTGCAACAGGCCGGCGTCGTTCATCCACTGGTCGTTGTAGACCTTGGACAGGTAGCGCGTACCGGTGTCGCAGACAAAGGTCACCACGCGCTTGGGCTCGGTTTGCTCGCGGCAGTAGCGCAGGGCAGCGGCGAGCAGGGTGCCGGTGGATGAGCCACCGAGGATACCTTCGGCCTTGAGCAACTGGCGGGCGTAGTCGAAGCTGTCGGCATCGCTGATGGAGTAGGCGTGGCGCACGCTGGACAGGTCGGCGATCGAGGGAATGAAGTCCTCGCCGATGCCTTCCACCGCCCAGGAGCCGGGGGTTTCCAACGTGCCGCTGCGGCTGTATTCGGCCATCACCGAACCGACCGGGTCGGCCAGCACCATGGCCAGCTCGGGTTGCACGCGCTTGAAGAAACGCGTCAAACCGGTGAGGGTGCCGGCCGAGCCGACACCCACCACAATCGCGTCCACATCGTGCTGGGTCTGCGCCCAGATCTCCGGCGCGGTACTGGTCTCGTGGGCCAACGGGTTGGCCGGGTTGTTGAACTGGTCGGCGAAGAACGAGCCTGGAATATCTTTGGCCAGGCGCGCTGCCACGTCCTGGTAATACTCGGGGTGGCCCTTGCCCACATCGGAACGGGTGATATGCACCTCGGCGCCCATGGCCTTGAGGTGCAGGACCTTTTCCGTGGACATCTTGTCGGGCACCACCAACACCACCCGGTAACCCTTGGCCCGGCCCACCAGCGCGAGGCCCAGGCCGGTATTGCCGGCGGTGGCTTCAATGATGGTACCGCCAGGGCGCAAACGACCGTCGCGTTCGGCAGCGTCGATCATCGCCAGGCCGATGCGGTCCTTGATGGAACCGCCGGGGTTTTGCGATTCCAGTTTGAGAAACAGCGTGCAGGGGCCGGTATCGAAGCGGCTGACTTTGACCAGCGGGGTGTTGCCGATTAGCTCAAGTACGGCAGGGCGTGAAGGCGTGGGCATGTCGTCTCCTGGTTACGGGATGGGCGTAGGGCGAGGGACAGTAAAAAAACAGCATGGCTTGGAACATAGGCCGGTATCGCCGGTGTCGCAACCGGGCGTCCGTTGGATGACTTTTTTTGCCGCATGGGGGGAGGGCGCGCAATCCAGGATTGCGCTGAAAACCAACGATGGAGCTGGCTTGCCGGATTGCCGACACCTATCTACCTGACGCCACGCGATCCAATGTGGGAGCTGGCTTGCCTGCGATGGTCATAGGTATCTACACAACGTTGGTGCGACGCTGACCCTGTGGCGAGGGAGCTTGCTCCCGCGACGGCCTGACAGCCGACACCTATCTACCTGCCGCCCCGCGATCAAACTGTGTGGCTTGCCTGCGATAGCGACCTGCCAGCCGACACCTATTTACCTGACGCCCCACGACCCAACTGTGGGAGCGGGCTTGCTCGCGAAGGCGGCCTGACAGTCAAAACAGTTATACCGAGTACATATCCATTCCTGCGGTAACGGCCACTTAGGGTTCCGCCCAACGGCGGCTCACTTTTGAAAAGCGCAAAAGTAAGCAAAACGCTCTTGCCCCACCACTCGGCACCTCGCTTAGGCTCGGTGTGCCCGTAATCCGCCAGTGATTTGGGGGGCCGCCGCCACGCGCCATCCATGGCGCGGGGCGGCTAAACCGGCATCCCTGCCGGTTTACCCCCCCAAATCACTGTCGAATTACGGCCAGCGTGGTTTGACGGGGCGCCTAAGATCAAAAGCAGATCAAGAGCGACTCGCTTCGCATCGTGGTTACCGTTGAGAGCTGCAGAGTTATGTAGATACCTATGCCTTCATGTGGGAGCGGGCTTGCTCGCGAAAGCGGTGGGTCAGTTTTCACATGTGCTAGCGGATACATCGCCTTCGCGAGCAAGCCCGCTCCCACAGTTCAGTTCCCGGCAATCGCGGCTTCGATGGTAGCGATGTCGATTTTGGTCATTTTCATCATCGCCTCAAACGCACGCTTGGCGACGGCAGGATCTTTACTGGTAACCGCATCGACCAACACCCTCGGTGAGATCTGCCACGACAGCCCCCACTTGTCCTTGCACCAACCGCAAGCGCTTGCCTGCCCACCGTTGTCGATGATGGCATGCCACAAGCGGTCGGTTTCCTCCTGGTCATCCGTGGACACCTGAAAGGAAAACGCCTCACTGTGCTTGAACATGGGGCCGCCATTGAGGCCCACGCAGGGGATACCCAGTACGGTGAATTCCACGGTCAACTCATCACCCTGCTTGCCGGATGGGTAGTCGCCAGGGGCACGGTGTACGGCCTTTACTGCGCTGTTGGGGAAGGTGTTGGCGTAGAAGGTCGCTGCCTCCAGGGCATCGCCGTTGTACCAGAGGCAGATCGTATTCTTGTTGTTCATCGCAAGGCTCCTCGGGTTGGAAGGTGCATGAAGTCTAGACTAACAACCTGCGATGCTGCTCAGGCTTGCACCGCCTCTCTGCCAGAGCGTGAATCGGCCCGCCGCGCACGCCAGCTCAACCCCAATACCATCAGCAAACCCAGCCCAGCCATGATCGCGCCTGCCAGTGAAATCGCCGGGTAGCCCAGCCCAGCATTGATCACCGCACCCCCCAACGCCGCACCAATCGCATTCCCAAAATTGAACGCACCGATGTTCATCGCCGAAGCCAGGTTAGGCGCATCCTTTGCTGCCTCCATCACCCGCATCTGCAACGGCGGCACCAGGGCAAAGCTGGCAGCGCCCCACAGCAGGATCGACAACGCCGCAGGCAGCGGCCATTGCATGAGCACCGAGAAGGCCAACAGCACGGCAATCAACACCACCAGCGAGATGATCAAGGTGCGGTCTACCGAGCGGTCCGCAGACTTGCCACCCCACACATTGCCCAGGGTGAGCCCGATGCCGAACAGCACCAGCATCCCGGTGACGAAGTTGGTCGAAGCGTGGGTGACGTCTCGCAGAATCGGCGCGATGTAGGTGAATACCGTGAACATCGCACTCGAGCCCACCACGGTCAGCGCCAACGCCGCCAGCACAGGCCCGCGACCCAGCACACGAATTTCCGCCATCAGCCCGCCACCTTTAGGGGCCGGCGCATTGGGCAAGGCCCACCACAGCGCCGCCATCACCACTGCGCCAAGCCCACTGATGCCCCAGAACGCTGTGCGCCAACCAAAGTTCTCGCCAAACCAGGTCGCCAGGGGCACGCCGCCAATGGTTGCCAGGGTCAGCCCCATGAACATCGCCGCCACAGCCCCCGCGCGCTTCTCGGGCGCCACCAGGCTTGCGGCCACGATCGAGCCAATCCCAAAGAACGCCCCATGATTGAGCGACGTCACCAGCCTGGCGATCATCAGCGTCTGGTAGTTGCTGGCCAACGCCGACAGCAAATTACCCAGGGTAAAAATCGCCATCAGCCCGATCAGCAAATAGCGGCGGGGTACCCTGGCCGTCGCCAGGGTCATGATCGGCGCGCCAATCAACACGCCCATGGCGTAGGCGCTCACCAACAGTCCCGCAGCGGGAATGGAGACATCAAGATCAGCGGCGATACCGGGCAACATGCCCATAGGGGCAAACTCTGTGACCCCGATGCCAAAGGCACCGACGGACAATGCTACAAGGGGTGGATTGATACGCATGGGTGACTCCTCATCTGTGAGCCAAATGCTACAATCCTGCCTTTTGCAGCAGTAGCCCTTGGTTGGGAACTACAGCTTTGCGCAGGAGGCACAAATGGACATCGGCGGGCGGTCGGGAGAGATGGAGGTGTTCACCATGGTCGCCGAGCACGGCAGCCTGTCGGGTGCGGCAAGGGCCTTGGGGCTGACGCCATCGGCCATCAGCCGCATCATCACCCGCACTGAACAGCGCATCGGCACCCGCTTACTGCTGCGCACCACCCGCGCCATCACCTTCACCGCCGAAGGCGAAGCCTACCTGCGCGGCGCCCGGCGCATCCTCGCCGACATGGCCGAAGTCGAAGACGCCATCACCGACCAGGGCGCGCCCCGCGGCCGCCTGCGCGTCAGCGCCGCACTGGCACACGGTCGCATGACCATCGTCCCCCTGGTCGCCGCCTTCAGCGCCCGCTATCCCGCCATCGTCGTCGACCTGATGCTCGGCGACGAAGTCGTAGACATCCTCGGCGGCCAGGCCGACGTCGCCATCCGCTTCGGCACCCTCGCCGACAGCCCACTGACTGCTCGCCTTATCGGCTCTACCAGGCAGGTGATCGTCGCCTCGCCGGAGTACCTGGCACGGCATGGCACACCGGTGACGCCGCAGGATCTGCTTGGGCACAACTGCCTGCGCTTTAACTTCCGTAGAGCGGCCCCGGATTGGCCGTTTCGGGTGGAGGGACGGGAGTTTTCGCTGAAAGTAGCGGGGACGATTGAGGGCAATAGTGGTGAAGCATTGGCGCAGTTGGCGAAGCTGGGGGCGGGGGTGGCGAGGATTGGGGCGTTTAGTGTGGTGGAGGAGGTGAGGCAGGGGGAGTTGGTGGTGCTGCTGGAGGAGTTTAATCCTGGGGATGTGGAGCCGATTCATGCGGTGTTTGTAGGGGGAGGGGCGATGCCGGCGCGGGTTAGGGCGTTTGTGGATTTTTTGGTGGAGAGGTGTGGGGGTTAAGGGGAGGGATTTTTGGGGAGGAGGGGGCTGACCGGCGGATTTCGGCCAATAACTGCCGGTCGTAGCGACACCCTCTGGGACTTAGCCATTTCGTAGCGCGTAAGGGCCAGAACTCAAGTGCGCACTCAGAAACTCCAGGCATACCCTGATCTTCATCGAGCCAGAAGCCCGAATCGTAGTGACTGCGGACACATTCGCCGGCTGGAAATGTTCAGGCAGGATGCGTATGAGCGTCCCACTCCTGATGCTCGGGGCCACATCCCAGGTTGATGCCATGATGATGCCGAAACCATCATGCGCCCACTCTCGAACGACATCACTGTGGTTGGACGCCATCGGCCCTGTGACTTTCACCGACTCAAGACCGTTTGGCCCCTCGAGCCGCCATACTCCAAAGCTTTGATCCCTCCCACGAAACAATAGACAATCGTGGCGTTGAAGCTCGCTCACAGAGTTTGGATTACCGCGCTCTTCCAGGTAACTCGGAGCAGCACAGAGAATCCTCTGGCTATCTGCGATTTTGTGAATAATCAGATTTTGCTCGTTAACTTCTCCAACTCGGATATCGATGTCGAACTGCTCCCCAATGAGATCAGTTCGACGGTCAACCAGCTCAAGCCACACCTCTAATTTTGGGTAGCGTTTACGAAGCAAGGCCAGAACTGGAGCGATGTGAAACCGCCCCATTCGCTGGCTTGTGCTGATACGCAGCGTGCCTCTGGGCTCGACCCGGTCACCAAGTGATGTCTCCAGCATCCCATTGACGTTGTCCATGATTGTCTGAGCCCAAACGAGCATCGTTTCGCCATCTTTGGTGATCGAAACCCGTCTGGTTGTCCGGTTAAAGAGCTTGCAGCTCAGCGTTTCTTCCAACGCCAAAACACGCTTGCTGACATGGGCGGGAGAAATTCCAAGCTCTGTCCCGGCCGCGCTAAAACTTCCACGTTTTGCGATGACTGAGAACAGAAGCAGATCCCTCAGGAAGGGATCATTATTTACTAGTGGAGAATTCTGATTTTCCATATGGCTCAATTATAGCTTTGCGCGTTGATAGTAGCCTTGATCCTAGCAGATCGAATCACGACTTCAGTACGTCGAGATTTAAAACAATAACGCTCGCGAAGATCAAAGCATGTCCAAAATCAGAATTGCGGTAGCGGGTGCCGGCCTCATCGGCCGACGCCATATCGAACTCATCCAAGCGAGTTCTTCTTGCGAACTGTCAGCCGTTATCGATCCGTTCGAACTTGATGGCTCCTACCTAGACTCGCTTGGCGTCTCGCAGTATGAAAATCTTCTGGCTTGTTTCGCCGAGGACAAGCCTGATGGCGTAATTCTCGCCACTCCAAACGCCTTACATGTCGAACAGACTTTGCAATGCATTGAGGCTGGTGTTGCGGCGCTGATAGAGAAGCCGGTGGCGCACAGCGTTGAGGAGGGCAGGCGGTTACTCGCTGTTGCCGATGCAACTGACGCCAAGCTGCTCGTAGGACATCATCGAGCGCATAGCCCAATCCTTGCCAAGGCGCGAGAGATCATCCGTGACGACATTCTTGGAGACATCGTTGCCGTGCAAGGCAGCGCTCTGTTTTACAAACCAGATGACTATTTCGACGCTGCCATCTGGCGACGCCAGGAAGGCGGTGGCCCTATCTTGATAAATATGATCCATGAGATCGGCAACCTGCGTTCGCTGTGCGGCGAAATTGTTGCTGTTCAAGCAATGCAGTCGAGTGTCGCACGTGGATTTCCTGTCGAAGATACCGTGTGTATCGGCCTGCGCTTTGAGAATGGAGCTCTCGGTTCCTTCTTGCTTTCCGATAGCACCGGATGTGCCCGCAGTTGGGAACAAACATCGCAAGAAAACGCGAGCTATCCGTCCTACGAGGATGAGGATTGCTACGTCATCAGTGGGAAGAACGGCTCACTGTCAGTGCCCACAATGCGTCTCAAATACTACGTGAAGGCCGAAGACAGATCATGGTGGAAGCCCTTCCAAACGAGCCACTGCGCTGTCGACCGCACAGACCCCCTCGAGATCCAGCTTGAGCACTTTTGCAACGTCATACGAGGCACGGAAACGCCTTTGGTCTCCGTGCGCGACGGACTGCAGAATCTGATCATCACTGAGGCTATTTCACAGGCCGCAAAAAGCGGCTCGATCATAGAAATCGACCGTATTTGAGCCCGGCATGGCTTCCAGTCATACCCTGTTTTGCGTGTACCAGGGGCGGTTGTTGCTGCCCTGCCAGACCTATAACAACAATATCTGGAGTAGTCAGATGAACACAGCAACAGCGACAGAGCAGCACCGTTCCAAGCAAGCCAAGAAAGCCACCGCGAGTGGTTGGATCGGCTCCGCGTTGGAGTATTACGACTTTTTCATCTATGCCCAAGCGGCAGCACTGATATTTCCACAACTCTTCTTCCCCTCTGTTAATGGCCAATTAAACTGACCCACCTCTGGCCAACAATTTTGACCCACCCATAGTGGCATTGGCCACCGACCATGTAGCGTCACCCGCCTTATGCACAGGCCGGGGACAGATCATTGAAGGAGTGGGTTGTGATTCACAAGATCAAGGGGTTGTATGACCAGGGCCGAGGCCTGTCGGTCCGTGCCATCAGTCGTGAGCTGGGGATTTCCCGGAACACCGTACGCAAGTATCTCCACCTGGATGAGATGCAGATCAGCGCTACCATTGCTGACCCTTCACGCACCAAGGTGCTCGACGAGCACCGCGATTATCTGATTAATCAGTTGGGTCAGTTTCCAGCCCTGAGCGCAGTCAAGCTGGCCCGTCGCCTGAGGGAGCGCACCACCGAGCTGGCGGTGTCAGACCGGAGCATTCGCCGCTATGTGCAAGCGCTCAAGCAGCAGGTTGCCAGTGGCCAGTTGCGCTATTACGAGCCGGTCGTTGAGTCAGTGCCTGGCGTGCAGTGTCAGGTCGACCCCGGTGAGCTGCGAGGCGTCATGATTGGCGGCCTGGAGCGTGTCGTTCATTTTGTGGTGTTTGTGCTGTCCTGTTCACGGCTGATGTATGTCGGTCTGAACTTCCGGCCGCTGGATACCGAACGGTTTATCCAGATGCACGACGAGGCCTTCCGCTACTTCGGCGGCGTCACCGAGGAGTGCATCTACGATCAGACCAAGATGGTGGTGATCAACGAGCAGTACCGTGAGCTGACGCTGAACCAGCGCTTCCACCAGTATGCGACTACCGTCGGGTACCGCATCCATGCCTGCGAGGGCTATGACCCGGAGAGCAAGGGCAAGGTGGAGGCCGGGGTCAAGTACGTCAAGCGTGACTGCTTCTACGGCGAGCACTTCCAGGACGAGGCCGCCGTCCGACAGCACCTGAATGATTGGCTCGAGACTGTCGCCAACGCACGCGTGCACGGCACGACGGGGCAGCATCCAAGAGCGCATTTCGAGGCACTGGAGCGTAGTCAGCTCAAGCCCTATCTCGTCCCGCAGAACCTGCTGCACGTGGCGCCGACAAGGGAGACCCGCAAGGTCGACAAGACCGGCTTGATCTCATGGCAGGCCAACAAGTACTCGGTACCCATGGCCTGGCAGCAAGCCCGTGTCGGTGTCAGCGCACAGGACAACCAGTTGCTGATCCATGACCTGGAGAGCGGTGAACTCATAGCCACCCATGACCTGTGCAAGGCCAAGGGCCGGATGATCAAGAACAACAACCATTACCGAGACCATGCCCAGCGCATTACCGACCTGGAGCGCGGCATCGACTCGATCCTGCCCGATGCCCTTGGGGCAACCCTGTGCCAACTGCTCAAGCGTACTTCGCCGCGTATCTACAAGGATCAGCTGGTTGCTGCACGCGACCTGCTCATGGCCCATGCGCCGGTTGATACGGCGTTGCTCGGCGAGTTGTGCGAGCGCAGTGAACTGACCGCCACCGGGCTCAAGCGCTACCTCGAAGCATGGCAGCAAGCCAAGGCGCGGGGCCGGATCATCGGCGACCATGACTATGCGCCAGAGGCCGGTAGCCAGGTTAGTCACGCCGACCTGAACGCTTATGCCCGCATTGGCCAGTCGACTGGCCACGGGGTGACCCAATGAGCCTGCTCGACAGCACTATCGCGCAGTACCGAAGCCTGCGCCTCAGCGCGACCGCGGGTGAGCTGGCCACCCTGCTGGCCAGAGCCGAAGCCAATGAACTGTCCTACCTGAGCTTCGCCCAGTCACTGGTCGAGCATGAGCTTAACGCCCGCTCCAGTAGCCGCGTAAGCCGCAACCTCAAGCAGGCGCAGTTCCCCTCGGAGAAGCATCTGGAGGCCTTCGATTACCGGCACCAGACCACCATCACCAAGCGCCAGGTCAGCACCTTGCTGGACTTCAGCTTTATCGACAACCGCGACAACCTGGTGTTCATCGGACCACCGGGTGTGGGCAAGACCCACTTGGCCATTGGGATTGGCCACAAGGCGGTTCAGGCGGGCTACAAGGTGCTGTTCCGCACGGCTCTGGCGTTGGTCGAGGATCTGGAGCTGGCGGAAATGAAGGGCGAGCTGAAGAAGCGCCTTAATCAGCTGAGCAAATACGACGTGCTGATCATCGATGAGCTGGGCTACCTGCCGATGACGCGCCAAGCCCGGTACAACCTGTTCCAGTTAATCAACAACCTGTACGAGTACCGCTCGGTCATCCTGACCACCAACAAGGACTTCACCAGCTGGGGCGAGTTCTTCCATGACGACAACGTGGCCGTGCCCATCATCGACCGCGTGATCCACCATTCACACATCTTTATGCTGGGAGGTGAGAGCTATCGTTTGAAGCAGAAAACCGGCGGTTAGCGGTGAGCAAGTGGGTCAATTCTATTGGCCAAAAGTGGGTCAAAATTAATGGCCATTGACACCCTCAACCGATCCAAAGATTGCCATCGTGGCGGCTATGGCGACTTACGGGGTTGGGTACATTGCTCGCCCTATCGGCGCGTTCTTCTTGGGGCACTGGGGTGATACTCGAGGACGCAAGAACGTACTGCTGCTATGCATGTTCCTGATGGGATTCGCCACCATGGCGGTAGGCCTGCTGCCGACCTACCACCAGATTGGTATATGGGCACCTATCCTGCTAGTAGTTCTGCGACTGGTGCAGGGGTTTGCTGTAGCGGGAGAGATCTCGGGAGCCAGCTCAATGATTCTGGAGCATGCACCCCAAGGACGAAGAGGATACTTCGGCAGCTACACACTTCAAGGGGTACAGGCAGGTCAGGTACTCGCAGCAGCCATTTTCCTGCCTCTGGCCTATTTCATGTCCGATGAAGCCTTCAATAGCTGGGGCTGGCGTATTCCCTTTCTTTTGAGCGCTGTGGTGCTGATCGCTGGCTTTATCATTCGCCGGGAAGTTGAGGAACCGCCAGTATTCGTAGAGCAAACAAAGAAAGATGAGAAGTCTGAATCGCCGGTTATCGGAGCTTTCAAACACAGCTGGAGAGGCATGCTGGTGGTCGTTGGGGTTTCGTTGATGAATGTTATTCCAGTCATTACGACCGTGTTTGGAGCGGCCTATGCGGTGCAACCTGCCTATGGCATCGGTTTCGATAAAAGCGTGTACCTGTGGATCCCGGTCGTTGGCAATATCGTGGCGGTGCTGTGCATCCCTTTCGTGGGCAATCTTTCTGACAAGGTTGGGCGCCGGCCTCTGATCATCGCAAGCGCCTTTGGTTGCGGGCTGATGTCCTTTGCTTATTTATACGCAATCAGCATTCACAGCCTCCCGCTCGCTTTCGGCGCCTCACTGCTGATGTGGGGAATGATCTACCAGGGCTACAACGCGGTGTTCCCATCCTTCTTCCCAGAGCAATTTGAAACACGTTACCGCGTGTCGGGAATGGCAATTTCGCAAAACAGCGGACTGTTCATCACCGCAATGTTACCTGCTCTGTTTGCCCTGATCGCAGGCCCTGGGACTCAAAACATACCCTTGATTGTCGGTGGGATCGCCTGTGTGTGCACGTTGCTAGCTGGTATCGCGGCCTGGTGCGCGCCCGAGACCTCTCGAATTCCTACAGCCGACCTCGGTAACCGCGATGCCCAATCCACAGAAGCCGGCGAATATCATAAAGCACGTCTGGCAGCCATGAGTACCGTAAAGAATTGAAGCGACTGGCGAGGATTAAATGATGAAAACCATCCTGGTTTTGAACGGCCCTAACCTGAACATGTTGGGATTGAGAGAGCCCGAGGTGTATGGGTCGGAAACATTGGCCGACGTTGAGCAGACGTGTCGTCAGTACGGCGAAGGACTTGGGCTTGTAATTGAGTTTCAGCAAACCAATCACGAAGGGCAAATGATTGAATGGATTCACCACGCACGTAGAAGGATAGCGGGGATTGTGATCAATCCAGGAGCATGGACCCATACATCGGCAGCCATCCACGATGCATTGATTGCAGCCGAGGTACCGGTGATTGAGGTTCATATCTCAAATGTCCACAGGCGTGAAGATTTCAGGCACTTTTCCTACGTGTCACGCGTTGCCAAAGGCGTGCTCGCAGGGTTCGGCACTGATGGGTATCGAATGGCGATACAGCACTATGCAAGCTGCCTGGAACAATCAAACGCCTAACCGAGACGCCCGGCCCAGTGATCTGCTAGCGGTGCGTGGTATCTGTTGAGTAAGCGCTCTCAATCCACGCTGGCTCATGTTTACGGTGTAGCCGAGTCTGCGAGGATTGATAGTTGTTTGCTGGCACTGCCTAGAGCCAGAAAATTGTGGATTACCACGCTTCGGGTCGATTTCCGCCGTTCACGATCGGCAGTTTTCGACCCAATGGGGACACCAGTTGCCGGAAGAAATCGGCGAAAAGCGGCTTCCGATCAACAATGGAATCTCAGCTTCTGTGATTCACGCCTACAAGCCGCATAGGAGTTCGCGCCTCACCTGAAGAGCAATTGCTGCGAAGCCCTTTCCAGTACCGCGCTTGCGGGGCGCGTAGTCCTGATTAACAGAAACATCCTCCCATTGACTCACCGATTTCACGTACCTATGAGTGTCATCGGTATCAATTTCAAACTCTATGAACCGCTCTGCGTGAGTGAGCAAAAGACCATAAAGGCTGGGCATACCGGGAAAGTCGACTTCAAGATCCAGTACTACGGTTTCTGACCATCTAATGCCTTTCGACTCGCCATATTTTTTTAAGGCTAGGGGAATCCCTCTGGCCAACCAAGCTTTGGCGGTTACCATGAGTGTGTGGGCCACAAGAGCATTTTGCTCTTGCACGTTCAGTTGCCGCTTTTTTAACAGACGGTCAATGTCCACTTCAATCTCCTCAGAAATCGTCGCTTACAGAATGACGATGACCTATCAAACGCGCAACGACTCGGGCGATTCCCATCTCCACGCTGCTACCCGCTCCGCGCGGGGCGTAGCGACGTTCCGATGTCTTTACCGAAAGACGTCTTTCGACCCATAGCAGACGTCGAGGGCCAGAATTTATTCCGTTCAGAAAACGATTTCGCATCGTGCTTCAGCGGCTTGTACTCGTAATGTCAGACCAGACTCGAAAGACATGACAAGGTGATGATCTGGTTGGATGTTATCTGTGAGATAAAAGGTTTGTGTCTCGGCGTCGGACACCACGGCTCCAATCGAATGGATAACACTACCGTCGCCTTCAATTGGGTGTACATCCCGCCCACTTGCTGAAAAGTAATCGACCTCATGGAAGCTGATAGTAATCTTGCGTGCCTCTTCGGCTGGCACCCAAGCTTCAGTCCGTCGAGTAAAGATAAGTACAGCCGACCTATCCACGATGTCGTAATTGATAACGCTGGCTCGGTAGAAATTATGCAGATCGTAGGCACGGTCGTGAATCTCAACCTCGATATGCCCGAACACGAAACCAAGGAATTGCATGGGTTAGCTCTTATGATCTACCGGCAGGCGTGTATCGTACTGCATCGTCGCAATGGCTGCTTTTGGCCGATTGCAGCCGATGAGACGACGCTCACTCTAATCCCCACGCGCTGGCCTTTTCGATTCCAGCGCGCGGAGATCATCCACTAGCTAACGGTCGCGGCAGACGCAACCTCCACCTCGGAAACCTCCTTCTGCAACCGCTGCCCAATAACCTCCATCAAATCACACCCATCCCGCAACGGTATCGCCAGCAACTGCGCAAAATCCGAAAGCACCACGCAATCAGCCTCCACCTCACCCCGAAAAGCGATGTTTTCCAATACTTGAGTCACGGTACGAATACGGTAGTCAGCCATCGCTTGAAGCACGTCGAGCGGTGCTTGCGAGTCAATGAGAAGGGAGGCTGGAACCCGTTCGATGCCAGTAAGAGGGATATATCTTTCCATTTTGAAACTCCGATAAATGCAATGATTTACCGATAAGCAGGTCGCCAAACCTGGTCGCCACGTGGGTGACCGGGGGACTATAAATGTCATTGCAGCCGACTAGCAACGCCAAGGTTGTAACCGGCACGGATGGTCTGAAGCTCATACGCCGCTCATCCCACTTTTTTGCTTCAGTCTCCCTAGGCTAGTCTCATCTCCTTCGTGGCATTTCCCCGTACGACTACGCTTTTTAAGCTTGCTGAAACGTTTCATCGAGTTTATAAATCGCAAACAACTCCAATAAAGGCCACCGCCATGACCCCGCTAAAACTCATCGTTGCCCTCAGCGCATTCTCTGCCGCCTCCCACGCCCTGGCCTGGGATTACGTGCTGCTCGATACCGACAAAGCCGCCCAGAACTGGCAGGTCACCAGCCAGCAGCTTGGCATCCAAACCGACAAACCCTTCAGCGTTACCCTGCGCACCCTGCACGGTGGTCGGCAGGAGGGCGTGAGCATTGTCGATATTAATAACGGCACGATGAAGCTCTCGGTAGTGCCGACGCGTGGCATGAACGTGTTGCAGGCGTCGGTTGGCGATGTGCGTATGGGTTGGGATTCGCCGGTCAAGGAAGTGGTGAATCCGTCCTTTATCGAACTCAATGGCCGTGGTGGTTTGGGTTGGCTGGAGGGTTTCAATGAGCTGGTCACCCGCTGCGGCTACGAATGGGTCGGGCACCCTGGCATCGACAACGGCGAGTTGCTGACCCTGCACGGGCGGGCGGCCAATATTCCTGCGAATAAAGTCACCCTGCATATCGATGAAAAACCGCCGTACGCCATCACCCTGCGCGGCGAGTTGAAAGAGCAGGCGTTCAAGAAGGTCGATTTTTCTGTTGCGACCGAACTGGTCACCGAGCCTGGCAGTGTGGTGTTCGCTCTCAACGACACGCTGACCAACAATGGTGATTATCCGAAGGAATACCAGGCGCTGTATCACAGTAACTTCAGCACGCCGTTCCTGGAGCAGGGCGCGCGTTTCGTTGCGCCGGTGAAGCAGGTGTCGCCGTTCAACGACAAGGCCAAGGGCGAACTGGCAGACTGGCAAACCTATCGTGCCCCGACCAAGGACTATGACGAAACGGTCTACAACGTGGTGCCGTATGCCGATGCCAAGGGCGATACCTTGACGGTGTTGCATAACAAGGCCGGCAGCCTGGGGGTTTCGGTGGGTTTCAATACGCAGACACTGCCGGTGTTTTCCCTGTGGAAGAACACTGATACCCAAGGGCAGGGCTATGTCACGGGGCTGGAGCCGGGGACGAGTTTTTCGTACAACCGTCGTTATCAGCGGCCATTGAACCTGGTGCCTACGATCGGGGCGAAGGAACATAAGCAGTTCCGTATCAGCTACAGCTTGTTGGCGGATAAGGCGGCTGTTGATAAGGCTTTGAAGCAGGTCAGCGAGATTCAGGGTGGGCGGGAGACTGAGGTGCGGCAGACGCCTTTGGTGGATTTGACCAAGGGGTGATGTTGGCTGGAGCTTTCACGCGGGGCCCGGCGTTCTTCATCGACGCCGGAATCGCCCTGCAGCTGTAGGAGCGAGCTTGCTCGCGAAAAACCCACAGGCGCCGCGTTCACTCAGCAAGCCCGCGTTATCGTTGAAGTTCTTCGCGAGCAAGCTCGCTCCTACATTGAGGTTGGTATTGATATTGGGCGGTGTTCAGCGCAGGGCTTTCTGTCATCGACGGGCATGCATACTGAAATAACCGTATTTCAGGAGCATCTCCATGATTCGCAGGGCCTTACCCGCCGACGCAAAAGCCATTGCCCAGGTGCATATCAGCAGTTGGCAAGACGCCTACCGTGACTTGATGCCCGCCCAGTTCTTGAGCGGGTTGCAAGCAACCCTGGCTAGGCGCGAAGCCCATTGGGTTCGCTCGCTTGCCTTGGGTGAGTCGACGGTATGGGTTGCCGAGGTGGGCCAGCAGATTGTCGGCTGGATATCCGTTGGCGCCAGCCGTGACGAAGACGCCGTCCAGGCAAAGGCTGGTGAGGTCATGGCCATCTACGTGCTCGCCGAGCATTGGCAAACCGGCGTTGGGCTGGCCTTGTGGAAAGCCGGCTTGCAGGACCTATTGGCGCAAGGCTATGAGCGTTTAACGCTGTGGGTCTTGGCCGGTAATGAACGGGCTATTCGATTTTATCGCCGGGCGGGGTGTGTGGAGGAGGCCGGGACTGAGCGCGATCTTGAAAGGGGCGGTGTTGCGCTGGTGGAGGTGAGGTATGGTTTGCCGTTGAGATAGCACAGGTATCTACGCAACTTGGGCATCAGTTGAATCGTCGTCGGCTGCCAGGCCGCCTTCGCGAGCAAGCCCGCTCCCACATTGGTCATGCATTGCCGTCAAAATCAGTGCCTGGCACAGATCCCCTGTGGGAGCTGGCTTGCCCGCGAAGGCGGTGTGTCAGTCACTGAATTTTCAACTGAACCACCGCCATCGCAGGCAAGCCAGCTCCCACATTTAGATCGCGCCGCGTCAGTTAGATCGGCGTCGGCTGCCAGGGGCACTCCCACCTCACTCATGCCCTGCGCGCAGTCAACAACACCGCCGCCGCCGCTGACAACAAACCCGCGCAGCAGCGATTGAACAGGCGCTTGCCCTTCGGCTCGGCAAACCAGCGACGCATATGCAGGCCCATATAGGCGTAGGCGCTAATGGCGACCCATTCCAAAGCCAGGAACATCACACCCAGCAGGGCAAATTGCGCAGTGACGGGTTGGCCGGGCACCACGAATTGCGGGAGGAAGGCGGTGAAGATCAGGATGGCTTTGGGGTTGCCTGCCGCCACCAGAAACTCCTGCCGTGCCAAGGCCCACAGGCCTACCTTAGTCGTCGCGGTGTCCACCTGCTGCTGCGGGTCTGCGCGCCATAGCTGATACGCCAGGTAAAACAGATACGCAGCGCCGAGAATCTTGATCCCGTAGAACAACAACTCTGAGGTTTGCAGCACCACCGCCAACCCGGCGGAAGCGAGGGCGATCATGCCAGCGAAGGCCAACAGGCGACCGAGACCGGCGAGACAGGAGGTGCGGTAACCGTAGCGGGTAGCGTTACTTACCGACAGCAGGTTATTGGGGCCGGGGGCCATGTTCAGGGCGAAGCAGGCGGGGAGGAAGAGGGCGAGGGTGGCGAGGTCCATGGCGGCTCCGGATTGGCAGGTCGGGGAGTCTGGAGGATAAAGGCATAAAGCACGGTTTAACAATTCGTGGCTGGGCTTAAGCTCCGCTAGCGCTTCAGGTGTCCGGGTTGGATAAGCGCTCGGCTTCAGGTGCTGCACCAAACAATTGATCCGCGATGTGCCGGCCCCGTTCCAAGCCTTCCGGCGTCAGCCAAATGGATTTGCTTTTGTTTACCGGATTTCGGATAAAGCCTTGCTCATGGAGTCGGTTCATTATCTGAAAGTCGTAACCTTTCCATGAGTTGCCCTTATCAAAACTGAAGGTGGTCAGCAGGGCAAGTACGGTTTCCTCAATCCGTTTTTCGTCGTATTCCATAATGGGTACTCCGCTTGAATTCCACAGACCCTGTCTAGCTTAGCGCAGCATTTCGCTTGAAGAGTTATGATGCCAATCCCGGTTTTGATCATGGACGAAAAATCTTGGCGACTCACTCTGTCAGTCACACGTTGGGTGCACCGTCTGAACTCAATTATTACGATTGCAGGTCGGTGCCATTGTCGACTGAGATCAGCGCGCTGGATGCCTGGAACATCATGACCGCCGAAACGGGACCGCTGTTAAAATTGGCCTTTAGGATCAGAGATGGGATTTCTTCAAGGTTTGGCGTTAAGCGCATCGGCGGGTTCTCCGGCAATCGGCGCGTGACGGTGCAAGCGGGTGAGCGGCTTGATTTTTTCCTGGTGGAGGACTGCGCGCCGGATAGGCTGGTGCTGACCGAGCGTGACCGGCACCTGGATGTGATGATTTGCCTTTCACTTGCTGATCGTGTGCTTACGATCACTTCATCGGTGATCACCCACAACACCTTTGGGCGCCTCTACATGCTGCCGGTGGGGCCGGCGCACAAGCTGATCGTCAATCGGCTAATGACCCGCTTGCAGCGCAAGCTGCAACAGCTTTGAATCTAGAAAAGACTCCCTCAACACAATTTATTCTCCGTCAGAGCTTTCGCGCTTTAACGATACAGCTAAAGCGCTGGATCACAGCGCAACGCTCCACACCGCCAGTTCATACCCATCTGGATCGGTGAAGTGGAACCTGCGGCCTCCTGGAAACGCAAACGTCTGGCGAGTAATCACCGCGCCCAGCTGTTGAAGCCGCTGCTGCACACTGTCCAAGTCATCGGCATACAAGATAACCAAGGGCCCGCCCGGTCGCACAGGCTCGCCGGTGGTGAAACCGCCCGTGAGCCGGCCATCGCTGAATTCGCTGTAGGTGGGGCCGTAGTCGACGAACGTCCAGCCGAATGCAGCGCCGTAAAAGGCTTTACTGCGGGCGATGTCGCTTACGTTGAACTCAATATTGTCGATCTGTCTGTCTTTACCGGCTGTGCTCATGGTGGCCTCCGCGGCTCGTATCTTAGGCCGCGAGTGTAGCGGATCCGTGCCTGTCCATTTCCCACGCGTTCAAGGATGAAACCTGCGCCCCAACGCATCCAGCCGCACCGCGATCGGTGGCAGACGTTCGCTGCTACGCGCGAGTGTCTCGACGTCGTCGGCGGTGTTCTGGGCGATGCTTTGCACCGATTGCAAGCGCTCGACGATCTCCAGGTTGGCCGAGGTCTGCTCGCGGGTGGTGGTGACAATGTGGCCGTTGAGTTGGTCGATGTGCGCGATGTCCTCGCCCACCGCCCGTAGCATGTCCACCGCCTCTTGGCTGTCGGCCACGCAGCGCTCTACGCCTTCGCGGCTGGCGTGCATGGCTTCGACGGCTTGGCGGCTGCCGTGTTGCAGGCCCTCGATGATGCTCTTGATTTCCTGGGTGGACAGGGCGGTGCGCTGGGCCAGGCTACGCACTTCATCGGCCACCACGGCAAAGCCACGGCCTTGCTCGCCGGCGCGGGCGGCTTCGATGGCGGCGTTGAGGGCCAGCAGGTTGGTCTGGTTGGCGATGCTGCTGATCACTTCCAGCACCGAGCCGATTTGTTCGGCCTGCACCGCCAGGGATTCTACGGTCGACTCCGTGCCGTTGATGCGCGAAGCCAGTTGGCTGATTTCATGCTGGGCGCGGCCGACGCTTTCCTGGCCGCGCACAATCTGCTGGCTGGCCTGGCCCGCATGTTCCACGGCCTGTTCGACTTGCACCGTAATGTGGCCCATGGCGTCTTCCATGCGCTGCATCGAGCCGGTCATCTCGCCGATCTGTGCCAGTTGATGCCGTGCGCCTTTTTCCAGGGTGCCGCTGGCGCTGGCCAGTTCCTGGCCGAGCTGGCCCAGGCCATGGGAGTCGCGGGCGACGCCGTCGATCAGGTGGGTGAGTTGCTGCAGGAAGTGGTCGAACCGCTTGGCGAGGGACACGTGGGCCTTGCTTTCACCTTGGGCGGTTTCCACGGTGAACTGCGAGGTAACGGCGAGCATCTTCTCCAGCATTTCCTGGCTCTCCACCGCTTCGGCCTGGCTATGGACGGCGAGGTAGAGCAGGGCGACGGTCTCCATCACCACATAAAAGGCGTGGACGAAGACCATCGTCCAGCCGCCGTGATGCTCCATCACAAACACCGGGAAGCCCTGATGCTGCAAGGCATGGAACACCACGTGATGCACCGCGATGGTGAGCGCCGCTACCAGGATCGGCAGCCAGTCACGGTAGAAGGTCAGCACTGCCAACAGCGCGAAAATGCCGAAGTGGGATTCGATCACCCCGTGCGCCTGGTTGATGTGCAACGCCGCCATCACCATCAAGCCGGCACCCAGTGCACAGCGCATCACGCGGGTGCCGCCGATGACGCGGTACAGCGCCGTGAGCACCACGCCGGTGCCTCCCCCGACGATCACGGCCTGCATGAGGGTGTCGTGCCAGAACGCCAGGCCGAGGGAGAACAGCAGCATTAACCAGATCAGTGCCAGCATGATGCGGTCGGCCTTGCGATAGTGCTCTAGAAAACGGACGGGCATTCACTCTTACTCCATGAGAGGGGGCGTCGAGGTCAAGCAAGCACGCGGTGTGCCACACAGGCGCTCCGCTGTGGAGTCAAGCAGATGTTAAGGATTGTCGCCGGTTACCCACGCGTTATCGGCACGCGGGTGCGGGACTTTAAGAACCAGCCCTTTCAAGGTCTTTTCGTTTTGGCAGCCTTGATTACCCTGTCTGTTGAAACATGCGCATTCACCGCCGTGCCTTGCACCCATGTCTTGGGTTTAGGCACCTTGGGGCCGCGGGGACTTTTCGCAACTTGTTTGGGTTGGATGTTTCTGGCCAGCTCCAACAAACGCTGGGCCAACTTTTCCACAGGGATGGCGGGAAGATATTCCGAGGGCAGTGCAATCTGCATTCCCTCATAACCACTCCTGACCTGGACCGCCAAGTGATAGATCGAGGCTTCCCAGCCATCAGGCTGGGTCTCCCGATGGGCTTGCTCCACGCTTCGCTTGAGTACGGCCAGGACGTTGTAGGCCAACACTGCCGTAGTGAACCCGAGCAAGGCGGCCTCTGGGCTGCCGAGAGTTTCGATTTCACTTTCCAGGATCGCTTCCAGTCGCTGGAACATACCTTCAATGCTCCAGCGGCGGCGATAGAGTTGCGCGATCTGCTCAGCGCTGACGTTTTCAGGCAAGTTGCTCCAGAACATCAAGCTGCTGTCACCCGAGTCTGTTGGCGAATGAAGCGTCAGTTCGACGCGCCGACATTGGTAACCGCCTCTGACCTGGATGATCTGCTCACGCACAGAGCCTGTTTCCACAGGCACGGGTTCTTGCCACTCACCCTCTTGAATCAGGCGTGGATGTTTGGCTTGCTGGCGAATGACAAAGGACGTCTGGACCTGCTCACAAGCTTCCATTACCGGAAGCGTGCAGTAGAGTCGGTCAGCCAGCCACACCTGGCCCGGTTCAGCATTAGCCAACAGAGGCAACACGCAAACGCGCTCGCTGGCGTAGGCATCCTCACATGCCTGAAGGTCGATGACCTGATCGAGATCAGGATCGTAGACCACTACCGAAAAACCGGGACGAGCCGCACCTCGCTCCTGGCGTAAAGCCCCCAGACGCTTCTCAGTGGATGCCAGGTGATTGCCATCTACCACGCGAACCTGCCAGTCCGGCAGCATCGTCGTGCAACCCAGTTCTTTGATGGTTGGAGTCAGTCGTTGCGCACTACCGGTGACCAGAGCGCGCAATAGCGCGGGTTCAGTACGACTGATCTTGTCGTAAAGCGCCGCCAAGCTGACAGGGAGATCTTCCAGTTGCCGCGCGGCGGCGTGCAGGGATGGCTTCAAGCCCAATGAAACAAGGGACATCAGCTTGATTATGGTCGAGAACAGTAGTTCACGAGAATACTGCCGTTGCCGATGTTCTTCGAAGACCTGATCGACCCACTCAGGGGCAATAGCTTGTTCCAGCGCCAATTTGGCCATGACGCTGGCAGGTGCTTTTTTCTCGAAACGCGCTAGAACATCGGCCCACATCGTTTGGGATCCCTGAATGAAATTTCAGGGGATTTTACCGAAGACCTTGAAAGGGATGACTTTAAGAACGGCTGCCCGAGCGGGCAGCCGAGGTTGCCGTGAGCCTCAGAAGCTGTACTTGGCAGTCAGCATCATGTTGCGGGGGCTGCCATAGGAGTCGCCGCCATAAGTCACTGAGTTGGAGATGGACTGGTAGTAGTGGCGATCAAAGATGTTGTTGGCGTTGAGCTGCAGGTCCAGGTGCTGATTGACCCGATAGCCCGCCATCAAGTCGGTGACGGCGTAGCCGCCTTGCTGGAGCCGATAGTTGCTGCCGTCCGCGAGCTTGATGTCGTTGTACATGCGGCTCTGCCAGGAGATATTGCCGCCGACTCGGAGTTTTTCCAGCGGGCCCTGGAAGTTGTAGCGGGTGGTCACTTTGAACAGATGTTCCGGGATGTCGGTATCGAACTGCTTGTTGACCTTCTGCGGGTTGGCGTCGTCCTTGATGGTGTGGGTGCGCGCATAGGTATAGCCGCCGCCGACCTGCCAGTTTTCAGTCAAGGCGCCTTGCAGTTCGAAGTCGATACCCTGGCTGCGGATTTCGCCCGAGGCTTCGGCACAGGACGCCTGTGGGCAGTTGGGCACCACCACCGGCACGGCGCGGTTTTCCTGGTCGACGCGGAACAACGCCACGCTGGCATTGAGCGTGCCACCGAAGTATTCGCCTTTGACGCCAACTTCATAATTTTTACCGACGATGGGCTTGAGTGGGGTGCCGGCTGTGCTCTTTTCCTTTTGCGGCGTGAAGATGTCGCTGTAGCTCACGTATACCGAATGCTGGTCGTCCAGGTCGTAGATCAGGCCGGCGTAGCGGGTGAGGTTACGGGTGACTTTGTAGTCGCCGGCGGCATCACGGTTGTCGTAGTCGTACCAGTCCAGGCGAGCGCCGAGGATCAGCTTCAGCGGGTCAGCCAGGCTCAGGCGGCTGGTCAGGTAGAAACCGTCTTGGGTGGTGACTTCGCGCACATTGTTGGTGCGGGTGAAGTTCGGCTTGCCGGCGTTGATCGGCCAGTTGAGGTCGTACGGGCTGTAGTTGTGGGTGGTCATGTCGTAGATGCGCTTGCTGGCGCCCACCACCAGTTCATGGGCACGGCCGAACGCCTCGAACGGGCCGCTGGCGAAGGCGTCGAGCCCGGCCTGGTTTTCATCGTAGCTGGCCTGGTACACCGTGCGGCCCAGGGTGCTGTTGGTCCAGCGCGATTGGTAGGAGCCGGAGAACAGGGCGTTCTGTTCGGCATAGTTGGCGTTGACCTGCAGGCTCCAGTCATTGGCCAGGCGCTGGCGCAGCTCGGCGAACGCGGTGTTGATTTCCTGGTCCTTGTTTTCCCAATCGGTGCCTGGGTTGTAAGAGCGCGACAGGTCCAGGTGGCGGCCATCGAGGCCGACCATCGAAGCGCCCCAGAAGTAGTTGGTCTTGTCCTTTTGGTTCGAGTAACCGAGGGTTAGGGTGGTGTCTTCGCCCAGGTCGGCTTCGGTGACGGCATAGAACAGGCCGTGATCCTGTTCAGCCTTGTCGATGAAGCTGTTGGCATCCCTGTAAGAGGTGACGACGCGACCGCGCCAGGTGCCGCTGTCATTGAGTGGGCTGGAGGCGTCGAGCTCGCCTCGGTAGTCGTCCCAGCTGCCGACGGCGCCGGTGAGCGTGACTTTCTGCTCGTCCAGTGGCCGCTTGCGGATCAGGTTGATGGCGGCCGAAGGGTTGCCCGCGCCGGTCACCAGGCCGGTAGCGCCGCGCACCACTTCGACACGGTCGAACATTGCCAGGTTCGGCTGGGCGCCTACCGAGGCACCGTTGTAGCCGCTGGGGATACCGTCATACATGAGGTTGTCGATATCGAACCCGCGTGCGGTAAAGCCTTGTCGGCCAGGGCCGTTGGAGTAATTGAGGAACAGCCCCGGCGTGGCGTTGACCACGTCGTTGATGCTGGTCATGGCCTGGTCATCCATGCGCTGGCGCGTGATCACGGTGACGGCCTGCGGGGTTTCGCGCAGGGTCAGTGGCAGTTTGGTTGCGGTCTTCATCGAGCCGGTGGTGTACGACTCGCTGCCTTCGGTGGTTGCGCCAAGCTGTTGGCCGGAGACCTGGGTGGCGCCCAGCTCAATGGTGGCAGGGGCTTCGGCGTCGGCGGCCATGGCCGCATTGGAGGTTGCTAGAGCGATAGTGATTGCCATCAGACTGGGTGTAAAAACGTTGCCGCCGCATTGTTGCACAGACATGAAAGTAGGGCTCCCCAAGCGCCGTCCGTGGCGAATAATAAATCTGTTGATAATTATTCGCATCAGTTTGGCAGATTGAGTCTGTAGGGAAAAGCCCGAACGCTGTAGGAGCGAGCTTGCTCGCGAAAGACTCACTGGCGCCGCGTTTATTCAGGAAGCCCGCGTTATCGTTGAGGTTTTTCGCGAGCAAGCTCGCTCCTACAGGGGGGTGTTCAGGTGAACAGGATTTCGTAGGGCTCGCGCATGCGTTCCAGCAATATTTGCGCGAGCATCGGTGGTAAGCCGATCTGCGGGTCGCCCACCAGTTGGCTGGCGTAGGCATGGGCGGCGTGCAGCTTGCGCGCGACGGTCCAGGTGTCCAGGCGGACCTTGCGCGCACGTTGCCAGGGTATTACCGCGCTTTCCCGGGCTGGCCAATGCCAGGCCCAGATCGGCAGTTCATACAACTGCGCACCCACCAGGCTGCACGCCTTGGCACTCGCGCGGCCAACGGCATCGTGGTCGTCATTGCCGTCGTTGCGCCAGGTGGTAAACACCACGTCGCCGGGTTGCAGGTAGCGCGCGATGAATTGGCTCATGGGCTGTTCACGGGCGGCCAGGGCGTCATCACAAAACCCGCCACGAATCCATTTCAGGCTGTGCAAGGGCATGCCCAATCGGCGCAGGGCCTCGGCGCTTTCCTGGGGGCGCACCACGCTCAAGCGGCTGGCCGGCCATACTTGAGAGCCCGGATGGCTGGCGCTGCCATCGGTGATGGAGATCAATTGCAGTGGATGCTCCTGGGTGCTGAGCAGTTGCAGCAAACCGCCGCACGCCAGCACTTCATCGCCCGGGTGCGGGGCGATCACCACCACGCGAGCGCCGCGCGGTACCAGGGTGTTCAGGGAGATGATGGGGGTTTGCGCCAACTGCGGCGCACTGTTCCAGATTTGCGCGGGGCCGCGGCGGCCTTCGCTTAAGGAGGCAGGCTTCATGGGTGTCACATCCTTGTCGGTTGATACCGGGTCGTACCCCGTTGACGGGACGACGCTCTTGTCTTCACCGCAGGCTCCGCTGGGGTGAGTGCTGTGCGAGGCGTTAGGAGCATAGACAGGCATGGGTGTCTGCACAACTTTGGATGCGATGCCACATAACAGTCGACGATTAGCCTGGCGTCTCACGATCCAACTGTGGGAGCGGGCTTGCTCGCGAAAACGGTGGGTCATTCACCATCAATGTTGGCTGGGCCGACGTCTTCGCAGGCAAGCCAGCTCCCACAAGGATCTGTGCCAGGCGCTGATTTTGTGGGCAATACATGACCAGTGTGGGAGCTGGCTTGCCTGCGATGGGCATAGGTATCTACACAATTTTGTAGGTTGCAGCAGCCAACGGTAACCACGATGCGAAGCGAGTCGCTCTTGATCTTGATCTGCTTTTGATCTCAGGCGCCCCGTTAAACCACGCTGGCCGAACGCAGGCTTGAATTCGTGGGTAACCCGGCAGGACGCCGGGTTAGCCGCCCCGCGCCATGGATGGCGCGTGGCGGCGGCCCACGGATTCAAGCCTGCGTTCGGGCACACCGAGCCCAAGCGAGGTGCCGAGTGGTGGGGCAAGAGCGTTTTGCTTACTTTTGCGCTGTTCAAAAGTGAGCCGCTGTCAGAGCGGAACCCTAAGTGGCCGTTACCTAAATAACGGATATGTACCCGGTCCAACTGTGTTGACTGTCAGGCCGCCTTCGCGAGCAAGCCCGCTCCCACAGGTTGATCTCGGGGCGTCAGGTAGAAGCATCGGTTGTCCGGTCGTCACGGGAGCAAGCTCCCTCGCCACAGGTTCGGCGCAATACCCGAAGTTGTGTAGATACCTATGCTGCGATGGGCCTGTTGTTGAATGCGTTTCCGTTTTCACCCAGCCTGCATCAAGCTCTTCAAATAGTCCCCAAACCCACCCTCAGCCCGACAATCCAGGCGCGCGCTGGTCACCACTTGCGGTGCATGGCTCCAGGCAATAGAAGCGCCGCAACGCTCCAGGTCGCGCACCAGCTGTACATCCTCGTGGCATTCCAGCGGTTCAAACCCTCCGGCCTCTACATAGGCGCGGGCACTCACGCCCAGGTTGGCACCGTGGATATGCCGATGCCCGTCGCGGGCCTGGTAGGCCTGGTGATAGCGGATCTGCGCAGCCGGGTCGAAGCCTTCGCTCCAGGCGTCTACGGTGACTGTGCCGCACACCGCGTCACAACCTTGAGCCAGTTGGGCCACCAGCCAGTCAGGGGCGACGCGGCTGTCCGCGTCGGTACAGGAAATCCACCGCGCGCCTTGCTCCAGCAAGTACCGTGCACCCACGCCGCGGGCATGCCCCACATTGCGGGCCTGCACGTGCAGGCAGTGCACTTGGTGGGCCTGAGCTATCGCCGCGCTGGCATCGCTGCAGCTGTCGAGTACTACCAGAATCTGTACCGCTTCACCCAGCAAGCCAGGATGGTCGGCGGCGATTCGCGCAGCCTTCAGGCAACCATCCAACCAGGCTTCTTCGTTATGTGCCGGGATCAGAATACCGATCATCGTAAGTCCTCGTGGCGAGCGACCGAGGTGCCGTCGAGGCTCCACAGGTCGAGCAGGAAGTCCGGGTCCTGGTACTGGACCAACGGTGCTCCACCCAGACGCTGTTGCAGCACGGTGTGCACCTGTTCGGCGGTTTGCGGGCAACCGTCAATGGGCGCTCGCCAATGGCAGGCCAGGAGTTGACCGTCAGCGGTCAAGGAGGCGAGGGCGCAATCGATCAGACGATTCAAATCATTTGCATCAAGGTAGTAACAAAGCTCACTCAATACGATCAGTTCGAACTGCCCGCTGGGCCATTGCTCCGGCAGGCGGCGCTGCTCCACGCGGGCATGAGCAAAACGCTCCAGCCGCGCCTGTGCCAGCCGCACCGCAGCGCTTGCAGTGTCGCAACACAGCAGGCGGTCGCAACGTGGCGCCAGCTCGGCACTCAGTTCGCCATTGGCACAGCCCGGCTCGAATATCGACGCATAGCGCGGCCGTGTCAGCATGGCTAAGGTCAGGGCGCGCTTGCGTTGTTCGTACCAGCGTTGGCGAAAAGCCCAGGGGTCGTCATTGCCAGCAAACAATTGGTCGAAGTAGGGGGTTGCCACACTCATACGAACACCACTTCAAAAGGTTGCAGCAAGCGCTCCACCACATAGGGCGCCAGCACCGGAGGCAGGCCGATTTGCGGGTCGCCCTCCAATTGGCTGGCAAAGGCGTGGATCGCATGGCGTTTGCGCGCCACTTGCTCGGCGGTCAGCGGGATTTTGCGCGCCCGATGCCAGGGCACTTTGTGGTCTTCGGCGGTGGCCCAGTGCCAGGTCCATACCGGCAGTTCACACAACACTGCGCCCACGGCCTTGGCGGCCTTGGCGCTGGCGCGGCCCACGGCTTCATGATCGCAATGCCCATCCTCGCACCACGTGGCGAACACCACGTCGTTGGGCTTGAGGTGGCGCTGGATAAACTCGCACAGCTGGGTTTCGCGCTCGGCCACATGGCTGTCGGCAAACCCGCCGCGCAGCCATTTCAAACTGTGCAGCGGCAAGCCAAGGCGGTGCAGGGCCTGGGCTGATTCCTGCGGGCGCACCACGCTCAAGCGCTCCACCGGCCAGCGCCGGGAGCCAGGGTGGCTGGCGCTGCCGTCGGTGACGGAGATCAACTGGATGGGGCGATCCAATGCAGCCAACCCTTGCAGCAAGCCGCCGCTGCCCAGCACTTCATCATCCGGGTGCGGGGCGACGATCACCGCTCGATGCCCTGGCGGCACCAACTGCGCCACGCTGATGTGTGGCAACTCGGCCAACCGTTCAGAGTTTTGCCAGTGGCTTAACGGTGTGCCCTGGCCAACAATCGGATTGGGCCTCATAGCTCCCATCTCCCTGTAGGCGCGCCAGCGACGTGTTCGCCCAAAGCGGCCAAGTCGCGTTCGGCATGGCTTTGCCGCACATACACCGGCAAATCCGCCATCAACTGGGCAAAGTGCGGGTCCTTGCAATACGGCCCGGCGCCGACCGCACGGCCCACATGGTGGATCACTTGCTCCACCGTATCTTCGATACACGCGCGCGTCTGTTGCGCCAGTTGCCGCGCATCGGCGCGTGGCTGGCGGTCGATCTGCGCGGCGCTGGCGCGTAACACGCAGGCGGCACTGTTCAGGGCGCTGTCGACCGCGCCGAGATGGGCCAGCGCATGGGGCTCCGCACGCGTGGCACATTGGGCGCGCAGCACTTCACCCAGGCGTTGCGCCGCGCCGTACCAGCACGCGGCGATGCCAATGCCGCCGTGCCAGAAGCCCGGGCGGGACAGATAGTCGCCCGGGCCACCCACGGCAATCCCCCTGGCGGCGCTGAACAGGATGTCGACGCTACCGGTCGCCGCCATGCCCACCGCCTTCCAACCTTCATCCGTCACCGTGATGCCGGGCTGATCCATCGCCACGGCCACCAGTTGCTGGCGGTCCTCTTCGTCCCAGGCCGTCAGCAAGCCGTGGCTGACCACCGCCGCACCGGAACACCAGGCTTTGCGCCCCTCGACGAGCAATCGCTGGCCGTCGCGGCGCACGCGCACCTTGGCGGTCGGCGGCTCGGCTGCCCACATGCCCCAGGTGCTGCCCAGCGGCGGCAAGGGGCTGTCGAGTTCGGCAATGATCGCCAGCGCATCGGTATGGCCTTCGAACAACTTGCACAGGCGCAGGTCATGCCCGGCCACCTGAGCCAATTGGCTCAAGCGGGCCAGGGTATCGCCGCTGCCCGGCAACGGCAGTTGATCAAGGCCTTCCTCTTGAAGGGCCCTCAGCGCATTGCCCAGGGCTTGCGTGTCGGCATAGCCCCGGTAGCCCCGAAGGAAACCGTGCAAGGCCATTTCACACCTCGCCTTCGTGCTGCAGTTCAAACAGCAGCAGCGAGCGACCGGTGACCGCGTACTCATGCTCGAAATCAAAGCGTTCCTGGCCACGCACAGCCGGGTCGTTGGTGTCGAGCAGGCAGGTCCAGAACTCACCCTCTGGTACCGGTGGCAGGCGGAAATTGACCAGGTCATGATGGGCGTTGACCACCAGCAGCAAGGTGGCGTCGGCCCCGGCGCGGCGAATCCCGGTTTCCTGGGCGCGGCCATCCATCAGCATGCCCAGGCAACGGCCCTGGCTGTCTTCCCATTGCTCGGTGGTCATCTCGTTGCCGTCCGGTGCCAGCCAGGTGACATCCTTCACGCCGATGTCTTCGTTGTAGTCGCCCACCAGGAAACGCCCGCGCCGCAGGATCGGGTAAGCCAGGCGGAGCTTGATCAGGCGCTTGACGAACTTGAGCAGGGCCTTGCCGTCATCGTCCAGGTCCCAGTTGACCCAGCCGATTTCGCTGTCCTGGCAATAGGCGTTGTTGTTGCCGTGCTGAGTGCGAGCGAACTCGTCCCCGGCGACGATCATCGGCGTGCCCTGGGCCAGCAGCAGGGTGGCGAAGAAGTTGCGCATCTGGCGCAGGCGCAGCGCGTTGATCTCCGGGTCGTCGGTAGGGCCTTCGACACCGTGGTTCCAGGACAGATTGTTATTGCTGCCGTCCTGGTTGTTTTCGTCATTGGCCTCGTTGTGTTTGTCGTTGTACGACACCAGGTCGTGCAAGGTGAAGCCGTCGTGGGCGGTGATGAAGTTCACCGAGCTGTACGGCCTGCGCCCACGGTGGTTGAACATCTCGCCCGAGGCGGTCATGCGCCCGGCGAAGTCGGCGAGCTGGCCGTCGTCGCCTTTCCAGAACGCCCGCACGGTGTCGCGGAAGCGGTCGTTCCATTCCACCCAGCCCGGTGGGAAGTTGCCCACTTGGTAGCCACCGGGGCCGCAGTCCCAGGGCTCGGCGATGAGTTTCAACTGGCGCAGGATCGGGTCCTGGCGGCAAGCCACGAGGAAACTGTGGCGCTCATCGAACCCATCGCGGTAGCGCCCGAGGATGGTCGCCAGGTCAAAGCGGAAGCCGTCGACGTGCATCTCGGTGGCCCAGTAACGCAGGGAGTCGGTGACCATTTGCAGCACGCACGGATGGCTCAGATCCAGGGTGTTGCCGGTGCCCGAATCGTTGATGTAGAAGCGCTTGTCGTCGGGCATCAGCCGGTAGTAGGAGGCGTTGTCGATGCCGCGCATGGACAGGGTCGGGCCGCGTTCGTTGCCTTCGGCCGTGTGGTTGTAGACCACGTCCAGAATCACTTCCAGCTTCTGCTCGTGCAGATGCGCGACCATCTCCTTGAACTCTGCGATCTTGCCGCTGGCCAGGTAGCGCGGGTCGGGGGCGAAGAACGCAATGCTGTTGTAGCCCCAGTAGTTGGTCATGCCTTTTTCCAGCAGATGCTGGTCGTTGACGAAGGCGTGCACGGGCAACAGCTCGACCGAGGAAATGCCCAACTGACGGATGTGCTTGAGTACGTCATCTTCCATCAAGCCGGCGCAGGTGCCACGTACTGATTCGCCCACCGAAGGGTGGCGCATGCTGATGCCGCGCAGGTGGGTTTCATAGATGATCGTGCGGTCCCACGGCACCCGTACCGGTTGGTCGTTGCCCCAGGTGTGCGCCGGGTCGATGACCTTGCACTTGGGCACGAAGGGCGCACTGTCGCGTTCATCGAAACTGAGGTCGTCGTCCGGGTGGCCGATGGTGTAGCCAAACAGCGCTTCGGACCATTTGAGTTCGCCCACCAGTTGCTTGGCGTAGGGGTCGATCAGCAGCTTGTTGTGGTTGAAACGGTGACCATTGGCCGGGTCATACGGGCCGTATACGCGGTAGCCGTAGATCAGCCCAGGGTGAGCATCGGGCAGGTAGCCATGAAAGATTTCGTCGGTGTATTCGGGCAGTTCGATGCGTTCCAGCTCAACCTCGCCGGTATCGTCAAACAGGCACAGCTCCACTTTGGTGGCGTTGGCGGAAAACAGCGCAAAGTTCACACCCAGGCCATCCCAGGTGGCGCCAAGGGGGAAGGGCAAACCTTCACGGATCCGCGACGGCTCATTAACCGGCGTCGCTGTGGTGTTGTCGGGTTTGCTCATCGAGTTGCTCCTGCAAGGGGTCTTTTTTTTCGGGCCGAACGCCACCGTACTGACGGTGCTTCAGCGCATGGCATGGACGGAAAAGGGCCTGCAGCGCGCATTGCGTGCTGCAGGCCCGAGAAATCATGGGGCGGGCGGTTTGGGCTTCTTCGGCGCGGCGGGTTTCTTTGCCGCAGGCTTGGCGGCGGCAGGCGCAGCCGGCTTGGGCTTGGCCGCCGCCTTGGGCGCGGTTTTCGGCTTGGCGGCCGGTTTAGGCTTGCTCGGCGTCAGCGCCTCGGCTTCGGCCAGCTTGCGCGCCATCTCCCAGTGGCGATCATGGGCGCCATCGGGCTTGCCTTCAGACTCCCAGATCTGATGCGCCAGTTCGCGAATGCGTTTGTCTTCTTTACTCATCACAAACTCCTCACAGAAAATTTTCAGCTTTCTTGATTATCAGGATTGATAAAGACATTGACCGGGAGATCCCCCAGGGCAGCGCTGATCAACAGCTCCTTGTTGGGTGTGACTACGCCCGTTTGAAAAAGTCCCTTCCAGTTTTGTGCAGGGGCGGCGAACGGTAATTTCACCCGCGTATCGCCCCAAACCTGCGCATTGATCTGGGGAAACATCCCGTTTTCAAGCAACGGATAAGACCAGCGCGGCACCACCACCAGTAACTGCTTGCCTTGATGTTCACGGTAAAACGCAACCACGCGCTCAGCGTGCTGACCCACCACTTCCAAAGGCGTATAGCTGCCATGGCGCAGCAGATCGGGGCAGGCTTTACGCAGGCCCAGTACCTGGGCGATCACTGCCTGTTTGATACGCCCGTCGCGCCAGTTGAACAACAGTTCGCCGATGTCCGGTGGTGCCTGCAATGCACGTTGCCGCGCAGCGAAGTCCACCGGGCGACGGTTGTCCGGGTCGACCAGGCTGAAGTCCCAGAACTCATCGCCCTGGTAAATATCCGGCACACCCGGCACGGTCAGATGAAGCAAGGTTTGCGCCAGCCCATTCAGGGCGCCAGCGGGAGCGATGGCCTGGGCGGCGCTGTCCAGGGCACTGCGCAGCGGCGCACCGGCCTCACTGAGCAGCAGGCGCTTGAGGAACCCGTCCACCGCCTGTTCATACGCGTCGTTGGGCGCGCTCCAACTGCTCTGCAACTTGGCCTCGCGCAGGGCTTTTTGCTGCCACTGCCAGAGGCGTTGCTGGTACACCTCCAGATTGGGGTTGGGCTCCAGCGGCCAACTGCCCAGCAGCACCTGATAAAGAATCAGCTCATCACCCGCTGAGGGGCTCTCGGCGCTCTCGCGCAAAGGCTCGGCCAGGCGGCGCCAGTGCTCGACCTGTTCGGCATACCAGGGGGCGCACTCGCTGAGTACCGCCAGGCGCGCGCGGGTGTCTTCGCCGCGTTTGTGGTCGTGGGTGGCGGTGGCCAGCAGGTTGCCAGGGAAGGTCTTCAGGCGCTGTTGATTGGCTGCATGGAAATCGGCCAGCGGCGCACTGAATTGCTCGGTACTGAAACCCACATCGTTACGCGACAACAGCACTGCCGAACGGTAGAACGCGGTGTCTTCCACGGCCTTGGCGGCGGCGGGCGAGGTCAGTTGCTGGAAGCGCACGCAGGCATGCTTGAGCATCTTGCGCGCGCGGCCCACCGGGCGATTGCGCCAGGGCTGGCCGCCGAGCCATTGCTCCAGGTGGTCGAGTACCGGCCAGTCGCCTTCGTTGAGGGTGCTGCGCGCCCCCTCCATGGCCTGCTGGAACACCTTGTCGTCGTCCGCACTGCGGCCCTTGGCGCTGATATAGGTGCGGTACACCGGGAAATGCACGATCAGTTCCTGCAAGGCACGACGGATGGCGCCCAGGGTCAAGTCGCGGGTCATCACGTCATCGCGGGCCACTTGCAGCAGGGCCTGGGCCACGCTTTCGAAGTCGCCGCCCAACGAACCATTGAGGATCTGCTGGCGCGCCAGCCGCGCTTCTTCGCCGAAGGCTGAAGGCCGGTCGCTGTAACGCGTCCACATCTCGGCCAGCGGCGTAAAACCTTCGGGATGGTGTTGCAGCAATGACAACTGGTTCATGAACTCGTAGCCGGTGGTGCCATCCACCTGCCAGTCTTCACGCAGGGTTTCGCCTTCGCCCAGGATCTTTTCGACAAAGATCGGCAGGTGACGCTGGGGTGACAGCGCATCCACCCGCCGACGCAATTTGCGGCAATAGCCACGCGGGTCGGCGAGGCCGTCGATGTGGTCGATGCGCAGCCCGTCGACCAGCCCCGCGCTGATCAGCTCGAAAATCTTGCCATGGGTGGCTTCGAACACCGCTGCGCGCTCGACCCGCAGGCCGCCCAGCTCATTGACGTCGAAGAAGCGCCGCCAGTTGATGTCGTCCGCGGCGGTGCGCCAACTGGCCAGGCGATAGGTCTGTTGTTCAAGCAGGTGATGCAGGCGCTCGAAGCCCTCGGGCTGGCGACTGTCGAATGCGGCCAGGCGTTGTTCAATAGCGGGCAGCAGCTCGCTGGCGCGTTCGGCCAAGGCTTGTTTGAGCGTGGCGGCTTCGGCGTAGGCGTCGTGCTGATAGGCGAGGGCGGCGAAACGTTCGGCCAGCGGTTTGAGTAACTCATCGTTGCCCAGGATCAGGCCGTAGTCCCTGGGACAAATCGGAAAATGGTGTTCGTAATGCTCGACATAGAAACTCCCCTGGGCGGCATCGAACTTGAGCGGGAGCGTGCCGCTCTGCAAGGCTTCGCCGTAATCGCTGCCGAGAAAGGGCATCAGCAACTGGCCCTTGAGCAGCGGGTCGGGAGAATGCCACTGGATGTCGAAGAACTCGCTGTAGGGGCTTAGGCGGCCCCACTCCAGCAGGTCCAGCCACCAAGGGTTATCCGCGCCGCCCACGGCCATATGGTTGGAGACGATATCGAGGATCAAGCCCATGTCGTGCTCACGCAGCGCGGCGACCAGGCGACGCAAAGCCGCTTCGCCCCCCAGCTCTGGGTTGACGCGGGTCGGGTCGACCACATCGTAGCCGTGCATGGAGCCGGCGCGGGCGCTCAACAGCGGTGAGGCATACAGGTGGCTGATGCCCAGCTGGGCGAAATACGGCACCAGCGGCACCCCGTCATCGAGGGTGAAACCTTTATGAAATTGCAGGCGCTGGGTGGCGCGCAGGGGCAGTGCGTTCATCGGTCACGCTCATAGGCTTGGTTACGCGCCACGGCCAGCAGTTCGAGGCGGCGCGCGGCGCTGTCATTGTCGAGCAGGCTGGCGGCTTCGCCGGGCAAACGGCGGCGCCAATTGGGGTGGGTGTCGAGGGTACCTGGAAGGTTGGCTTGCTCCTCCATGCCCAAAGCATCTTCCAGGGGCAACAACACCAGGGGCGCGCGGGTATGGCCCAGGTAACGCGCGCTGGCGTCGATCATATGGTCGGTGTCGTTGCGGATCTCATCGATGAAGTTCTGCGGGTCCTGGCTCAAGGCTTGGCGCAGTGCCTGGCGTTCGCGCAGGCGGTGTTCGCTCCATTGGTCCACGGTGGGCGCGTCGATCAGGCCCAGCTGGATGTTCCATTCGATATCGCGGCTGTGCCACCAGCCATTGAGGGTGGGCAAGTCGTGGGTACTGGTGGTGGCCAAGGCGTTGTCGGGCCAATCGAGGATGGGCTTGAACTGGCCGTCATGGTTCTGTTCGAACAGCAGCACACGCATGCCCAGGATCGAGCGGGCGCTGAGCTTCTCGCGCAGGCCGTCGGGCACGGTGCCCAGGTCTTCACCGAGGACGATGGCCCGGTGGCGGTGCGATTCCAGGGCGAGCAAACGCAGCAGGTCGTCTACCGGGTAATACAAGTAGGCACCTTCGCGGGGTGATGCGCCCAGGGGGATCACCCACAGGCGTTGCAAGCCCATCACGTGGTCGATGCGCAAGCCGCCGGCATGGGCGAAATTGGCCCGCAGCATTTCGATAAAGGCGCGAAAACCATTGCGCTTGAGGCCTTCGGGGGAAAAGGCCGAGATGCCCCAGCCCTGGCCTGCGCGGTTGAGAATGTCCGGTGGCGCGCCCACGGTGAGGTCGGCCAGCAGTTCATCCTGGCGGCTCCAGGCCTGGCTGCCGCCACCGTCGGCACCCACTGCCAGGTCAGCGATCAGGCCGATGCCCATGCCGCTGCCACGGGCGGCCTGTTGCGCGCGCTCCAGGCTGCGGGCGATCAGCCATTGGGTGAAGGCGAAATAGCCGATTTCATCGCGGTTGTCTTCGGCGAACTGCGCCAGGGCCGGGCTTTGCGGCGTGCGCCAGGCTTCGGGCCATTGGCGCCAGTCCAGGTCCTCACCGGCGGCAGCACGCTGGGCCTGTATGGCTTCGAAGCGGCAGTGGTTTTCCAGGGCTTCGCCGCCGGCCTGGCGGAAGCTCTGGAAGTCGCCATGCTGGGGATGCGCGCCGTGGCGGAAGTCTTCATACAGCGTTCGCAGCAGGCGTTGCTTGGCTTTGGCGGCGGCAGGCCAGTCGATCAGCGTGAGCTGTTCCAGGGCATGCAGCTCGTCGGCCAAGCCGGCAGCCTCGATGGCGTTACGCACTTCACGTTCACCGAGAATGCACGCCGGCGAGGCATACAGGCTGTTAAGGAACAGGCGGCTGGAGGGTGAATAAGGGCTGAAGCGCTCGGTGTCGGCGCTGAACATCGCGTGCATCGGGCTGATTGCCACGGCGTCGGCGCCGCGCTCGGCGGCTGAACGCACCAGGTGTTCCAGGGCCAGGGTGTCGCCAAAACCGCCATCGCCGAGGCGGCGCAAGGCATACAGTTGGGCGCTCAGGCCCCAGGCGCGAGCGGGTTGGCTGTCGACCGCGTCGGCCACGCTATAGCAATGGCTGGGCGCGACGGCGAGGGTGAAGGTTTGCCCGTCGATATGCACCTGGTGGTAGCCGAGGGCAATGACGCCGGGCAGCACGGCCTCGCCGTCCAGGCGCAGCTCCAGGGTTTCGCCGCCTTCCAGGCTGACGCGGCACGGGGTGTCCGGGGCGAAGTAACGCGCCAGGTCCAGGCCCGCGCCACTGTCGGTGGTCATCAAGGGTGGCAGGTGGGTGTCTTGCTGCGCCTGCTCAAGTTGCTGCAGGCTGGCGTCGATCTCGTCATCGCTGTCGGCCGGGTGCCCAAGGCCTTTGAGAACGGCGCGCAGCGCGTCAGGCTTTACATGCTGCGGGCGACCGTTGGCATCGATCCAATCGACGGCCAGGCCCGCGCGGCTGGCGAGAATTTCCAGGTTCGCTTCGCTCAAAGCATTTCTCCAACAGGGGATAAGCAAACGCGTGCGCTCAAGGGCGGTAAGTGCGCACCTTGCTGGGCAGGCGTTTGGAAAATAATCGGCTGGGGTGCCGGATGGTCCAGGGGCTGCTCACTCAGGTTCAGGTCGATCTGCAGCACACGGCCATTGCCCAGGCGCCAGCGCGCGGTGACGGCGCGGTCGGCCAGCACGTGCGCCCCGAGCGCCACGGTGCCGGGCAAGTGCGGCACCACGTGCGCGTGACGCAGGCTCAGCAGGTGGCGGTAGAGCTGGGTGTGGTCGTTTTCGACGAAGGAGGGCATCGATTGCAAAAAGGTTTGCAGCGCGTTGGGGTCGGGGATGCGCTGGCGTTGCTCGGGGTCGTGAAACGCCGCGAAGTCGGCAAACTCACTGCGCCGGCCTTCACGCACGGCCTCGGCCAGTTCGCCATGATGGTCGGTAAAAAACAGGAAGGGCTCGGCGGCATTTACCTCGTCGCCCATGAACAGCATCGGGATCATGGGGCACAGCAACAGCAGGGCGGTCGCCGCTTTCAGCGCCTCGGGCGAACACAACTGGTGCAGGCGTTCGCCCAAGGCGCGGTTGCCGACCTGATCGTGGTTTTGCAGGAACGCCACGAAGGCGCTGGGGGGCAGATCCGCACTGGGTTCGCCGCGGGCATGGCCATGGCGTGTCGTTTCGCCCTGATAGATAAACCCCTCGGCCAGGCAGCGCGCCAGCTTGGCGGTGGGCTGTTCGGCAAAGTCGCTGTAGTAGGCGTCAGTTTCATCGGTGAGCAGCACGTGCAGCACGTTATGAAAGTCATCATTCCATTGCGCGTCAAAATCGTGCTGCAACAGGCTGGCCTGGTTCAGTTCGTTTTCCAGCATCAGCCACACGTGGCGCCCGCCGTCCACCTGCTGGCGTACCCGTTGCGCCAGTTCTTGCAGAAACCCGGGGTTGTCGATGGCGTGCACGGCATCCAGGCGCAGGCCGTCGAAACGGTATTCAAGCAGCCACATCAGGGCGTTATCGAGGAAGAAATCCCGCACTTCACGGCGCTCGAAATCAATGCCAGCGCCCCAGGGCGTGTGCACGTCTTCCTGGAAGAAACCCTGGGCGTACTGGCCCAGGTAATTGCCATCGGGGCCGAAGTGGTTGTAGACCACATCGAGGATCACGGCCAAGCCGTGGCCATGGGCACTGTCGATCAGTTGCTTGAGTTGCTCGGGCGTGCCGTAGGTGGCGTGGGGCGCGTAGGGCAGCACGCCGTCATAGCCCCAATTGCGTTCGCCGGGAAATTGCGCCAGAGGCATCAATTCAATCGCGGTGACGCCCAGCTCGGCCAGGCGCGGCAGGTGTTTCTCGACGCCAGCGTAGCCGCCCATGGCACCGACGTGAAGCTCGTAGATGATCGCCGAGTGCCAGGGGCGGCCCTGCCACTGGCTGTGGCGCCATTCATGGGCGAGGGGGTCGACTACTCGGCTCCAGCCATGCACATCCAGCGCCTGGGCCCTGGAAGCAGGGTCGGGCACCGTGTTTTCGCCATCGATATTAAAGCGGTAGAGCGTGCCGGCAGGGCACGCGACTTCGACTTCGAACCAACCACCGGCCTGGGGCAGCATGACGATGGTTTTACCCTGTTCCAATTCAACGCTGACATAAAATGCGTCTGGCGCCCATAACGCAAAGCGCGTGCGGTGCGCGTCCAGCATGATTGCGCCGTGGGGCCAGGTTTCCAGAGTCCGTAACGGCATCTATGAAGACCTCCCTTAGTTGTTCCAATCGCTATTTGTTCGATTTCCCCAGGGCCTTGGCCACCAGTTGTTCGTAGAGTTCGGCGTAGGGTTCCACGGCCTGGCACCAGTTGAACGGCTGGGTCATGGCACGGCTGCGCATGGCATTGAGCAGACCGGGGAAGGCAAACACCTTGAAGGCGCGGCGCAGCGCCTCTTCGTAGCTTTGCACGGTGGATTCATTGAACAGGAAGCCGGTGACGCCATCCTCAATGGTGTCCGCCAGCCCGCCGGTATTACGCGCCACCGGCAACGAGCCGAAGCGTTGCGCATACATCTGGCTCAGGCCGCAAGGCTCGTAGCGCGACGGCATCAGCAGAAAATCGCTGCCGGCAAACATGCGGCGCGCATCGGTCTCATTGAAGCCGATGCGTACGCCCACTTGGCCTGGGAAGCGTAGCGCCAATTCGCGCATGGCCTGCTCTTCTTCCGGTTCGCCACGGCCGATAATCGCAATCTGGCCGCCGTTTTCGACGATGAAACTGGCGACGGCTTCGGTGAGGTCCAGGCCTTTCTGGTAGACCAGGCGCGAGACCACCGCGAACAGCGGGCCACTGGATGGCTGCAGCTCAAACAGCTCGCGCACATGGGCGGCGTTGATAGCCTTGCCTTCCCAGTCACCGATATTGAAGTTGTGGATCAGGTGCGTGTCGGTGGAGGTTTCCCAGCTTTCGTCGATACCGTTGGGAATGCCGCTGAGCAGACCTTGTTGGGTCTTGCTGGCGAGGAAGCCATCCAGGCCACACCCGAATTCCGGGGTGGTGATCTCCTGGGCGTAAGTGGCGCTCACGGTGGTGATATGGCTGGAATACGCCATGCCCGCCTTGAGGAACGACATCTTGCCGTAGAACTCCATGCCTTCTTGTTGCAGGGCGTGGGGCGGAATGCCCAGCTCTGGCGTCGAGGCCAGGCTGACCACGCCTTGGTAGGCCAGGTTATGAATGGTGAACAGGGTGGGCGTGCGTGACCCACGCCAGTGCATGTACGCCGGAGCCAGGCCCGCAGGCCAGTCATGGGCGTGCACCAGGTCTGGGCACCAGTGGATTTGCGCGAGGTTGGCGGCCATGTCGGCGGCGGCCAGGCCCAGGCGGGCGAAGCGAATATGATTGTCCGGCCAGTCGCGGCCGTTGTTGGCGCCGTAGGGCGTGCCTTCGCGCTCATACAGTTCGGGGCAGATCAGCACGTAAATGACCAGGCCGTCCGCAAGGTCCATGCGCCCGATCTTGCACGGTGGCAACGCAGCGTGGCCGCCCAGTTCACCGACGATATGAATCGGGTTGTCGCTTTCCATCACTTGTGGGTAACCCGGAATCAGCACCCGCACATCATGTAGGTGGGCCATGGCGCGGGGCAGGGCAGCGGAGACGTCGCCCAGGCCACCGGTTTTCACCAGGTCCGCGAACTCGGAGGTGACAAACAAGACTTTCTTTCGATTCGGATTCTGACTCACGACCGGCCGCACAGTGTTGGGCAGGTCGGCCAAAGACTTTGGCCCTCCTGCCGGCTGACTAAAACGCTCTCCCTGAGTATCTACTGCGGCACTGATCATAATGCACTCCCATCTGTTGGTTGGCTAATGGCCCGCTGCCATCAGCTCCGAGTGACCGCATCCTGCGGCCAGGCACACAAGCGCTATACAAGCTGGCAAGGCGTATGCCAGTTGCAACGTCGGCTAAAAAAGATTGGATGAGCGGGCATTCGGCCTGAAGCGCGCGTGCTCGCCCTTACCTAAAACTTGACCAGCGGCAGGTTTCGAAAGTTTAGATTTTTTGCGGGGTTTTTGTTTTGGAACGGACCCATCGGTCATGAGTCTAGGACAGATCCCAGCGCCTGCTGGGTTTTCATGCAGATTTTGTAGGACAAAAAACTTTTAACGATATGCCACCCTGCCCCTGTAGGAGCGAGCTCGCTCGCGAAAAACCAGAGAGCGCCACGTAAAACCAGAATGCCCAAGTTATCGTCGGCGTTTTTCGCGAGCCACCAAGATTGCACTTTAATGGTGCGTCAGCTGAGCCCGCGAATGGGCACACCGCTGGCCCAAGCCTGGATATCGTCGATCATCTGCTGATAGAACTGCCGGTAATTCTGCTCGCTCACATACCCCACGTGTGGCGTAGCCAGCACAGTGGGCAAGCGGCGAAATGGATGGTCAGCCGGCAGCGGTTCCTCGGCATACACATCCAGCGCCGCCCCGGCCAGGCGACCGCTGTGTAACGCTTGCACCAGCGCCTGCTCATCCACAATCGGCCCACGTGCGGTGTTCACCAGCCGCGCGCTGGGTTTCATCCAACCCAAGGCTTGCGCATCCACCAGGCCACGGCTGCGCTCGCTGAGCACCAGGTGGATGGTCAGGATATCCGCCTGCTCAAACAGCTCGCGCTTGCTGACCCAGGTCACCCCTGATTCCGCTGCACGCTCCGGTGTGAGGTTTTCACTCCAGGCAATCACCCGCATGCCAAACACCTGGGCGAACTTTGCGACTTTCTGGCCAATACTGCCCAACCCCAGAATGCCCAGGGTCTTGCCATGCAGGTCGCCGCCCAGGCCGACCTGCCATCCACCTGCGCGCAGCGAGTTGGCTTCGGCGAGCAGGTTGCGCGTGGAGGCCATGATCAAGGCCCAGGTCAGTTCCGGTGCGGCGTGCTTATAGCTGTCGGTGCCGCACACCTGAATGCCCAGGGCCTTGGCTGCGGAAAGGTCGATGGCGGCATTGCGCATGCCGCCGGTCACCAGCAATTTGAGCTTGGGCAGCCCTTGCAGCAAGGCTTTGTCAAAGGTTGAGCGTTCGCGCATGAGGCAAATCACCTCGAACCCTTTCAAGCGCTCGATCATGGTGGCGGTATCGGCGGGGTAGTCGTGGAGAAAATGCACCTTGCCTACGCTGTCCAGTGTCGACCAATCCACCACGTTACTGGCCACGTGCTGCCAATCATCCATCACTGCGATCTGTATCGACATGCACGCGGGCCTCGAAAAGTGGCAATTAAAGGGCCTTCAACCCCTGCAACAGGGCTTTATGAAACTGTTCAGGTTCTTCCATCTGCGGCGCATGGCCCAGGCCGGGGAACTCCACCAGCGTGGCGTGGGGAATCAGCTTGGCTACCTGCTTGCCCAGTACCTCGTAATGACCGATTTTGGCCTTGACCGCCGGCGGCGCCACATCTTTGCCGATGGCGGTGGTGTCGCTGGTGCCGATCAGCAGCAGGGTGGGCACCTGCAAGTCCTTGAACTCGTAGTACACCGGCTGGGTGCAGAATGCGGCGTTGTATATGAGAGTGATAGACTCACTCCACACCGGCCAGAGCCAGAGGATACAGAGACTTCGCCATGCCTAAAGCAATCTCCTACATTCGTTTCTCCTCTGAGAAACAAGCCAAGGGTAGCAGCCTTGAGAGACAGCAAACAATGCTCGCTCAGTGGCTGGAATCTAACCCTGAATACGTCCTTAGTGACCTACGGTTTCAGGATCTAGGGGTTAGTGGGTTCACCGGGGCACATCTTGAAAATGGCTTCGGGCAATTGCTAGCGGCTGTAGAGAATGGAAGCATTGAACCGGGCGATGTTGTGTTGATTGAAGCTATCGACCGGGTAGGGCGTTTAGAACCTATGGAAATGTTGCCATTGCTTGCACGTATTGTGAGGACTGGCGTCTACATCGTAACCCTAGACGATGGCATCAGATATGATCGTGAGTCAGCGAACAGCAATCACCTGTTCTTGCTCGTGGCGAAGGTGCAGCAGGCACACCAATATTCAGAGACGCTTAGCCGCCGATTGAAGGCCAGCTATGCAGCACGTAGAAAGAACGCTGTTGAAGGCGTGGTGCCAAAACGTCACACGCCTGTGTGGCTGACAAGCGATGGTGAGTTGATTCCCGAGATTGCACCACTCGTTAAACAAGCATTTGAAGACTATGCAAGCGGGATCGGTGAACGTCGAATCTTTGAACGTATCTTTAAAGGGAATTCCAACCCACTGCTAGCACGGATGGCACCTAGCACCGTGAAGCGTTGGATGAATAACAGAACCGCTATAGGCGAGTGGGACAGCATACCTAACGTCTATCCAGCCGTTGTGGAACCTGAGTTGTTCTATCGTGTGCAAAAACGAATGGAAGCTAAGTTTTCTCCACGTGGCACACCGAACAAACACGCTTATACAGGATTGGTTGTTTGTAGCGAGTGCGGGAAGAACTTTAACACCAAATACTTTAAGGCCAGCGACCAAACTTCAATGGAATGTTCCAGTCGTGCCCGTAGAGGCGCTATGGGCTGTTCTAACAATCGTTCTATACCTGAGCCTGTCATTGAGCTAGCTTACCTGTTTACGTTTACTGGGCACGCTCTGAAAGCGTTAGAAGGCCAGATGCTCACAGCTTCACAGAAGCGAGCTGTGGAACTGGAAGGTGAGATAGGCGAAGTGAACAAAAAGATTACTCGCATCGTGAACGCTATCACCGTCCTTGAAGACGACAGTGAAGAACTGACAGATAAACTAAGAAGTTTACAGGCTGAACGTAAACTGCTACAGGCTGAAATGAACGGACTGACGCACACATCTATTAGTATGCGTGACAAAATCGTAAACACGACTGACTTCAACAAAGACATGATGAAAGCTAACGCACTCTTACAAAGTGTGGGTTATCAGTTGGTCTGTCATCCAGACGGGCGAATCACCTTCGAAGATGAAACAGGAAAACAGACATTCCATTACCTAGGCTGGGGTCGTAGTGAAGATGTACATAAAGTGGGTTTGCCAGATGGGAAGCTAGTGAAGCTTGGTATTACTCGCCCCGAGAATAAACTGATGAAAAAGACAGTAAAGGCTACGCCGGTAGATAGAGCAGCCTTAAAAGGGGTGAAGCTTTCACAGATTAAGGTACGTTGGGATAAGAAATAATCCATGAGTCTGTGCAGCCATGTTGCTTATAGTAGTGCACGGTGTTGGGAACTAAGATGTTTAGGGCTTGGATAGCAGTATCACAAAACCCTGTAGGGGATTCTGCTTCATACTCATAACGGCTACCGGCGAACACATGGCGGCACGTTCTAATAGATATTTCAAAACGATGTAGATTCACCGCTTTCCGTACTTCCTCGGGAACTGCATAGAAGAGTAATAGTAGGTCGTGAGAATCCAGTCTATCGCCTACTTCACCCTTTTCTTTCAGGATCGCGTGAGAGGCTTTCAGGGCGTCCTTATTGGGTCTGTATTTCTCGTGCACCTTACCTTCATTCTTAGTGATATTCGCTATGAAAGACTTCAACAGTATCTCAAGGCCAAGGGCTGCGTTAACACTAGCTATGTGTAACAGGTTGGGGTCTGCCCGATAAAGGATGTTAGCTGCTTTAAGGTATTTATGGGCGCTTTCGACCATCCAAGGTGCAAAGGTTATTGTCATCGGGGTGCGGCTCGCTACAATGGCTGAGTTCCCAGTATACACAGGATTTTGAAGTGTGCTTTGAGGTGCCACACTCCGCACTTTGTGAAGAATATGTCAGTTAAAAAGGGTCTCTAGGCCACGTAGTGCCTGGGCTGTAGCGAGTCGGAGCGGAGTAGTTCCTATCCTACCTGCAGCGTAGCTTCTTTGATTCACTTTCTACAGACAAAAAAGGCCATTCTCAGCACAAGAGTGGCCTTCAAGACAGCGGGGGGCGTCAACGTCTGTAGAAATCGCTAGTGATGCTCGTGTTAACCCCACCAAAAAACATTAGATAGAATCCAAATAGAATCAACCCTCCTACAATCAGGATGTATATAGCACCCGCTAATCTGCTGTTACTATTCATGTGTATCAAATTCCATCTAGATGTTTTTTGCGTTCTGCTTCTTGGAGTGCTACAAATTCTTCTCCGCGTTTCATATCATCCGCTGAAAGCTCAGGTCCGCCGAGAAGTAATGGCTCCCAACGATCCATCAAAGCATTGAACGATACCTCAGAAGTTTGCCCTTTCTTAAGGAGCGGTTCAAGGAAGCTTTTTAGAGCATTGGAACCTTTCTTTCCTTCGGCATGCTGCTTAAATAGCCAAAGGTACACGTCGACTAATTCAAGTCCGGTGTCTTCATCCCCTGGTGTGCAGGCGATAGGAATATCAGGGATGTGCGTAAGATCCATCACGGGAAGTCCTGGTCCTGTCTCCCATGGAATGTGCTTGCTCTTTTTATAAAACTCAGCAATGTACTCTTGTGCTTTGTTAAATTCAGATTGCCTATCTACAATGATTGCCGCCGCTTTTGCGCCATTGCTTCCCAATCTTATTGCAATACCGTGTAGTACTGACTGAAACCCTATAAGGTTGGGCGAGATTTGAAGTTTGTCATCCTTGCTGTAAATATTGTAGTGTATTTCCTCTGGGTATTTTTTAGCCCACTTGAGAGCGTCTCCAATAACTTCGCGGGAGCGAGCGTCTGGAAGTTGGTCTACCCGTTGTAAAAGAATCTCACAAACCTCTTGTAGCTTTTTGTTGGCCTTTTGAGAGTTCTTCTCTATTCGTGCTTCCCATGCTAATTCCAAAACGGCCTGATCAAAAATAAATCCAAGCTTTGCTAGGAGTATGTATCGAAGAGGTGTCCAGTAAGATGCCCAAGGAACGGCCTTATTAAGCCCTTGGTCAAAAACTTGATCAAAGAAGCTTATGAGTGCGTAATCTGGCTTGAGAACTTTGTAAACGTCTAATGTGATGTCGAATTGCTTGTGGAGGGTTTCCAGTTCGCCAGTGATGCTTAAAAGCCTTCCCAGCCCTAGTTCACTAGCATGTAGGCGTTCTACTTGGAATCTTTCTCTCAAGGACTCAACGAAAGGGCGTGCAACTTCATTCAAGTTATGAGGCGATGAGATTACACCATAATACAAGATTGGTTGCTGTGCGTCGAAAAGTTTAAGTCCGGTTTGGCCGCTTTCATCAATATAAAAATACATTTTCCACTCCTTAAAAATTTACTTTTAGTAACACTTTTAACCATTTTTCTTGTCAAGGCTAAGCTCGTGAGCTATAAGCCATTCTAACAGGGCTAGGCTGGCATTTGGCTACCATCATAGCTGAGTTGGTGCTTGCGGTTATAGTGCGTTCGGCTAGGTCATTGAAGGGTGGCGCGAAAAGAGATACCTCTGAATTGATCAAGCTTTCTGTCCAACCAAGCATAGGTTCTATCAATAGCGGTCTTTCAGGCAGTTTTGCAAAGGAGAGCAGTTTTGAAAGAAATAATATACAGCTTTTATCTGATTGCAGATGAGCAACAGAGAGTGGGGTTTCTCGGGCATATTTGCTATGAGGTCGAGGGTACTGACGCAGAGAAGCAAGCATTTCTGAAAATCGCAGCAGAACGAGATTACAAAAAAGCTATATTAACAAAGGCTCCAGCTGGTTTGACAATTGCTGCTTATACTGCACGTAGTCGCTTGGGGACGGCGCTTGGGCTATTTGAGTATGCGTTTGGGCCTAACGTCGCACGAGACCCACTCACGGCCATAACTATCATCTTGAATGGCAAGCCTGCGATAAATTATGTTTCTGATCACTCCCCGCTAGATATGAATGACGTTAATAAGGCGATGGGGGCGGATAGTGTGATGGAAGACTGGCTGGCAAAGTATACCAAAGATAATATGTTTCACTATGCCGATCTTATTAATGACGATTTTCTTTTAGCATATAAGCTTCTCTTTAATCATAAGCACTATGCTTCTGCTACTAAATTGTTTATGTCTTGTATCGACAGCATTGCACATGTCGAGTACGGCTACGATAAGCAACCACAAGATCGAGCTGTTTTTAGTAGATGGCTGGACGCGTATGTGGATTTAGAGCCTGTGGGTATTACTGCCGACGAGCTTTGGGAAATGCGAAATGGGGTTTTGCACATGTCGAATCTTGACTCAAAAAAGGTATTAAAGAAAAAGACTCGACGAATTTCAATCGCAATTGGCGACGTTCCAGAGAGTTCGCAGGGCGCGTTCGATGGGATATATTACTTCAATCTGCACTCTCTCTATCTTGAGGTTTGTGAGGGCATAAGAAAATGGCTCCAGACTTATGCGGATAGCCATGATAAATTTCTAATATTTGTTGAGAGGTGGGACAGAACAATATCTGATTCTAGGATGGCTCTATATGACCCACAATCCTAGTAGGTGAGCGACACGCATCAAATTTAACGTCTCTTGGCCGATGACCTTTTCTTTGGTGATAATACTTGAAAATTCGTTGTGTCAAGAGTGCTTTATAAGGAATTCCATTTTCCGCCAAAAAATTAGACGCGTACAACAGGGTGTTTCAGCCCATAGCACAGAAAAATAATTTCTAGCTTGATCTGAGAACATGGGATTAGCACGTTACCTGCTTAACACGGAGCGAGACGCCAGCCTAGAAAGCTGACAAATATGAAAGTAACCTGTGGCACCCCTGAGAGTGCCTGTAGGCCACGCTAAGCTAGGATCGCTCTATCACACGGGAGAGTCATTCAGACGCTTCATAACGCGGCTTACCTGCATTGCTGTCCACTCTTTGCCTTGAGGTGTCAGCACCTTTCGTTCATTCAGAAAGAGAGCAATGTCACGTAGGGTAGAACAGCCCTTAGAGCGTGCTAGAGCTATGGTGCCTTCAAGGGTTACAGCAAACTCTTTGGCCCGCTCTGTACGGACTGCCCTAGCCAGCAGCAAGGCCGCAGTGTTGGAGTCTTGTGGCTTCGCCTTAGCACGATTAGCGATCTTCCATAGGCTTGTCTCACAGCCCCCGTCTGCCCGGTCCTTCAAGGCTTTCAAAGCCTCCTTGGTGCGTTGGGAAATGAAAGCTCGTTCCTGTTCCGCCAGTGCTGCAAATAGGTGGAGTTGGAAGTTGTCGGCCTGTGGCATTGTCGCCACCTTCAAGGACACTCGTTTCATCAGGGAAGCAATGTGTTCAACGTCACGAGAAAGCCTGTCTAGCTTCGCTACAGCCAGTGGTAGGCCATGAGCCAATGCCTTTGCACATTCAGGGCGATCAAGCGGGGCAATGGTGCCGCTGACAGTCTCCACGTATTCAGCTACCACTTCCCAACCATGGGATTTTGCCGCTGTTTCAATGTAAGCCTTCTGAGCTTCCAGACCTAGACCTGACTCGCCCTGGCCCTTTGTGGAAACTCGGTAATAGGCAACTACAGGAGCGGTGCTTTTCATGGTTGGATTCCGTAACGTTGTGTTGTGATTGAACTGTACGCTCAACACAGTGTTACAGCAAGCTGTTTCTGTAACGGTTGGTAGACGGGCGTCTACACGATGTTACAGGGTGTGAACGGCTCATAATCTGTACGCCCTGTCTACAGGATTAATTTTCCCATGAGCATTGCCCGCTCTTTCTATGGGGCCATTCATGAATGAATGAGAATGGCCCTACACACCTTCTAGGAAGGCTTGACAGCTAGCTATTTCTGTCATTGAAAACACAACTTTTGCCCAACAGGGCCGGGGGTTTGGCGGCTTTAGGGCGGAGAGATATCTCTCCTATGGCATAGCACTAAGTCTCTCAGGGCGAGACAACTAGGGCCGCTGGGCCAGTTAGCACGAGAAGTACCGTAGACAGTCCTAGAATAAGCCAGCCAACAGAGCCTGAGAGCTAGCAAGGCAATCCTATAGCCACGTTAAGCACAAGCCAGTGGGGTAGGGCGCTTCTCATGGCTAGTAGTCTAGAGCGAGCCCTAGAACCACTGAGGGTGCTAAGAATACTTCTGGTGTGGACACTCCACGCGCCAATGTTTGGAAATTCAAGAATCTCAATCAATTGCCTTTCTCTATCACAAATGGCGAGCCAATAGTCAGACCTTGCGTGCAATTTGAAGCGTTTCGTCCAAACAGTGAAAAGGGGAATTGCCGTGCTACAAACGCCTTTTGCCGGGGTTTGCACGTGGTGCTTGACGGCTGCGACTAGAATTGATCTAGCGAAATGAATTTAAAGAATTTGAATAAAGTAGTTGACTGTGAAAAAGCAACTTGCTTAGCAATACGCACGGTTAGAGTAGGTGCGTAGAGACGTATTCCAGCGAAAACCTACATGAGAAGGGGAGAGGCACTCCACGCCCTTACATGCAATCACGTCTTCTGTACTAGTTGTGATGTAATTGGTTGATTTCTAGCCAGATGGTGTAAGACTTCAACAGAGTTAAATTTCTGAGAATTCAAATTCGCTGATTCAGCCGTATTGCACTGGATGATTAGAGAGCAAGCTAGGTTTTTCAGGGGTTTCAAGGAGTTTTCAGATGGTTATTTCTGGGGTTTTTAAACCCACTCCCAAGGCGGATATTCAGCCCTATCTTGCAAGCTCCCACAGCACCTTATGAGCAACGTTCTAGCACGGAGTATTGCAGAGTATGGGTGTTATCGTATCGTTGCCGATACGGCTTGTGAAAGCCTCACAGCGAACGCTGTAGACTGAGCCTGTTAGCACTGTATCCAGTTAGGATAGTTCACAGGGATTTTCATGAATGAAAAAATCCCTGAAAAGAAAAGGGTATCATCTAACGCTTCGCTTTACCGTGCTAAAACTGAAAGCGAAGCTTTCATGATGTATCTCTCAAGCTAGCTTGAGATTAGTAACACTTCTTTCTTGGGGCGTTATCACTTCGTGAATAAACACGCCTTTGTCAGCTTGCACCTGTTTCTAGTGCTAGCTGTACCTATCGTGGCTCCCCGCCACAAGCGAAGGTCAAGAGCATAATCTTGGAGCGTTTCGCTGTCGCTTCACTGGGGCGTTTCACGTCCCTCCTAGATTATGCGACCGTGTTGATTCTGTCAGTCAAAAATAGGGTTTCGTCCAATGCCTACAGGGGTTTGCTATGAAATGGCTGGTGATGTTTCCCCACTAGGGAGGGTGTAATTCTGTAAGGGCTTGGGGAGGGTTCACGCGATTCCTTAGCTGTGTGTAGCGTGGACGTTGCAAGTCTGTAACGTTGTGTTGGGTTGACAGAATGTTACAGGCTGTGCATAATGGCGGCTCACCACAACACACGGAGGATACAAGCATGCGGAAACTGAACCGGAACACCAGCCTTGAGCGAGCCAAAGAGATTGCAGTTAATGGCGGAGTTTTCTTTGAGCCTATGGAAGTTAACGAACAGCAATCACGGGAAACGTTTACTCGACTAGAGGACCATCAGCACTACGCAAATGCTAGGGCGATGAAGTTGGTTCAAAAGGCTATGGAAATTTGCTATTCCCATGGCTTGGATTTTGAGTCTGTCAAAGATGCAGCTACGGGTTGGATAGATGGCGGGGCGATCCATCCTAATGATGTTGAACGCTGTTTTGCAGACGGTATTCCACTGTATACCCTAAGCCGTTGATACAAAATATACGGGCATAAAGAAGCCCCAGCTATCATAATTGGTAACCGAGGCTTTTCTATTTCAGAAAGGAACAGGAAGGATTTTCTTAAACTCTGTGAAGCAATTTTAGAGCATATTCTGCGAGTCTCTGTAAGCCTGCACGGGGCGTTTTCTAGTCCTAGTGTTGCCATTGCCTATGTGAATTCCTTGAATGCTCTCAGAAGCGCATGTAGAGGCTTCTAGAGGGAGACATGATAAGTTGCATCGACGTTTGAAGCGATAAGCTGTGAACACTTTCAGGCAATGTTCACACGTGTTGATTTTCATAAGTGCGAATCTCCTTACTCGTGTTGAGGTATTTAAGCCTTACGCTTAGCCTTTGGGGCTGGCTTGGCTTTCTCTTTTGGAATGTCTAGCGGGATTGCAAAGCCGAAGTCTGCATAAAGGGCTACGTGTGCTTGAGGCTCTGTGTAGCCACTCAGCACCAGATTGAACAGTCTGCTTGGTGCGTTCGGGAATGTCAGAACGTGTTGCACGTTCCACTTGTTGGCGATGTAGTGGCCGCAAGCTTCGATGCCGTCTTTCTCAAGAAACAGACGTTTGTAGTCTACGGCTTTGGATGGATCTGGAATGTAGTGCATTTGGATTACTCCTTATTCTGATGTGTATTTATCAAGCTAGCTGTTTGCTTGAATCAATCTTAAATGTGACGCTTCGTAGCATTTTGCCTGTGTCGTATAGAGGATCATCAAATCCTTTAATGGCAATCGTGTTGGGGCTGTTGTGGTCCGGATAGTCATCAATGGTTTGCTTCATAATCTCAGCTACTTCTTTACCTAGGCGATTCAGTGCGTTGAATGCTTGACCATTGCTGTTAGCCACGCTTCGGAATACATCACGAATGGCTTTATGAATGCGTTGTCTGTTCATATGGGTCAAGAATGTATCGTTCATGAAAGGGCGTTCAGGGTGAAAGCTTGTTCCGTAGTTGTTCCACGCTGCCACTTGTGCAACTGAGGTTCCATCATCGTAATAGGAATCAAAGAAACCCACTTTCACGTCTCGCTTTTCAAGAGCTTTCAGACGTTTTTTCAATGATTGCAAACCACTAAGGTCTAGCTTTAGTGTCATTGTCTTTAAGCTCCTTCTTGAGAGGTAAAGTGGAAATGATCTTTGTTAGATAACCAACGGTGCTTTGGAGTTGTAGAATCAAATCTACTTGTCGTTCTGAGGCTCTAGCTGAGTTGTCAGCTACAATCAACACACTACTCTCCACTTTGTTCACTCGTGCGATTAGCACGGGAATCTCTTTTGTTCTAGTCTGGAGAGAGTTTAGGGATGTAACTGTGTAGGTAACGAATAGCAGGAATAGGGCAATCACTACGCCATAGAAAGCGGGTGCCATAGATGTTTTGGACATATAATGGCACTCACTCTAGGCAAGCTGTAGCACCAATAGATTTAATGCACAGTTGTTCGGCTAGCGACCTTGCTTCTTTGGCAAGGGTGATTGCACTATCTGTACTTCTATTAATGTCACGATCTTGGACAATGAGAGTTGAGCGAATTTGCTGTTGTTGCTGGCGTTCATCATACATCTTTGCGTTATATGCTACAGGCGAAACGCCCATAAGCATTGTTAGCACAAAGGCGACTAGAAACACCTTGTGTTTGGTCTGTACCACTTGGGATTCTCCTATGGTGTACACGTATGAGGTGCGAACCCCGTTCGTCACGTCCTTGACTAAGGGGCTTAAATGGATTGGACATTATCGCAAGTCAGTCACAGAAGCAGGGGAGAACTGTTTCCCCTGGGCTTCTAGCACACCTTGTTTTGCTGCCTCTCTCGCTGCCTGTTGGATGGCTGGCAATGCGTCTTTAAGCACACCCTCAGTTGTGGTTGCGTTTGAGTGAATTGTCACGTTCATGTCACCCGTCTTAATGTCGTTGTTGATTGTTGTAACTGGTGCTTGCTGGTTAACGGTTGACTGATTGTTAACAGCGGCTTGGCTTTGATTTGAAGCCATCACATAGGCGCTCGACTGAGACGCTTTCAAACGGTCAATAGCTTGATTCTCGTTAAGCTTCAACAGTCCACCTACAAGGGGACTCGTAGCTATTTGAGAGCCAATGATGCTATTCGATTCTTGTGGCGCCATAACCAAAGGCTTAGTACCGCTACCATCAACTACACGGTTTGGATGTGCTTCGTTGTAAAGACGGTTTGTCTTTTCAGCTTGCGATTCATAACCCAACTTCTTGGCAGACCACTCAAGTACAGCAGCAAGGGCGTTAACAGCGCCTGTGAGAGTTTCTAGGGCTGTATCAAGGGCCATGCCTGCTAGTGTTGCGAATGTACCAGCCAGTACGCCGATAAGGGCTTTCAGAGGCTCTAGAGCGTTGTTGAGTCTTACAAGTGCAACACCCAATGCCCCGAACTTCTCGCCCCATTGGCTAATCCCAATAGAAGCAAACGTAGACTGGAATCCATCAATGAATGCTTTCAAACCATCAATGTTTGATTTGATAGCTTGCTCTAGTTTGTCAGTGTTCCCACTGAAACCATTCAACCAACTGTCAATAGCTGGAATGAGCTGTGTTACGGAATCCGTTAGGCGGGTCATGCTTTGAATGGAAGCTGTGCCCACTGTAGACATTTTATCGACCAGCGGAGCCAATGCAGCAATGAAGTTTTGTTGAGCAACAGCGTTTGCTGTCAAAGCTTTGCCCATAGCACCATCATCTTTATCGTAAGCGTTTGTCGCTACTTGTTGAATCAAAGTGTTACGGCGGTTCTTCTGGGATTCGAGACTTGTCTTTGCAAGATCAAGACGGCCACCACGGTTAGCATCACGCTCCAGCAATTCAGCGACTGTTTCAAAGAACTTCTTAACGTCATCCCCTTTGATAGCGCCTTTTGCCATTGCTTGTGTAAGAGCGGCTGTTGCAGCAGCACCAGTTAGCTTGCCACCTGTCATTTTCTGATAGGCTTCACCACCAATCTTCCCAGCCCCCGGCAAGTGTTCAGCAATTTGGTTCTTCCATTCCTCAGACATAAGTTGGCCTTTAGACAGAGACTGTCCCATGGCCTTCATAATGCCGGCTACGTTCTGTGTATCCAGGCCAGAACCTTTAGCGTATGCAAGGAATCCGTGCAATGTTTTCTCAGCACGAACATCAGGCATTCCCGCATCCATCAGGTTTGTTCTGTTGGCTGCGTAATCTTTCCCAGACTGCCCGGCGTCTAGTCCAAGTTCATCAGCAACACCCAGGAAACGATAGTTGGCCTGACGGCCCAGCTTGGTAGCATCCTGTTTAGAACGTTTTCCATCGTCGTATCCCGCTGTGAGCTGGGCGATACGCATGTTTGATTGTTGGCCTTTCTCAGCAATGCTGTTTACAAATGCGTGCATTGCAGCAGCAGCACCGATAGCAGCAACGCCTAGGCCAACCACACCAACAGCAGCCGCACCAACGGCAGATGTGAATCCACCGATACCCGGCATTGAGAAACCGCCAGCGTGAGCGCCTACCATGCCACCTACACCACCGGCCATTGCATGGCGTGTCAGTGATGGGGAAGCATGCCCACGTGAGCCTCTGTAGGAGCCTGTGCCACCTGTTGAGGCGTTACTGCGTGGCTGTGGGTTGAGGCGGGCTTGAATGCGATCCTGTAGACGCATAGAGGCCAATTCAGTTTGGTGCATAGCACGCAGTAGGCGTGTCTGTTGATACATAGCCTGTGTCTTGGCTGACTGGTTACGCATCATTTGCTGTTCAGCACGCAAACTGAATGCTTGAGCAGCACGCTTGCCTTTGTCTACTTCGTTCTGAGCTTTAGCCTGCGCCTGTGCCACTTTGGCTCTAGCCTGTTCAGTAGCGAGCGTAAACTTTGCTGTCTGCATTTGCTCTTTGTTCATCTTGGCTGTGAGACCTTGAAGGCTTCGCAGTTGTGCGGCGTAGTTTCCAAGTGTTGGCTTAAGGTTTAGAGACCTTTCAAGCTTACGACCAATCTTGTTGACTTCACTTGAAAGCTGTCGCATGCGTCGTTCAAACTGGTTAAGTCCTGTCCAATCGACTTTAAAACCTAGTTGGCCGAAAAATTGACCGATAGTTTCTGTACTCATTATTGTTTACTCGACATTACTTCGGCAGGTAAGAGCCGCCGAAGGTGCGTTGATTCGGGATGGTGACGTGTGTTGCAACAGCCTTGCTAAGAGCCGCTGACATAGGGCGGCTATGGTGTCCTTCGTAAGCCGGTGTGCAAGTGAATTCGTCGCTGTTGTTCAGAAAAGCTTTGGCAGTATCGACCGAAGTTGCATCGCCGCTAATGGCGAATGCCAAACCTCTGTCAGTCAGTATCCAGAAGTATCGGAATTGACCTAGGCCACGTGTCTTGCCTTTGATTACGTTGCGAAGTTGTTGCACTGTACGTTTGATGGCGTATTCATTCGCTACAAGGTAGCCAATGAAGTAGTTTGTTCTGTCGCCTAGAATGCCCTGGGCGTAGGCGATAGTTTGATTGTTAATCATCATTGAATAAGTCTCCTAGAAAATGGGGGAGAGAGTGAAAGAGGGTTGGCCCTTGAAAGTGTCAGCACGAATAGTGGCTAAGGAAAATAAATTCCATTCGTTCTGACGCTTTCTCAAAGGCTTCTGTTTGGGATTGCAAAGCCGCTTCTAGTTCAAGAGTGCGAAGTGTTCCTAAGAGCCTGCATAGGCCGCGTTAAGCAACTGGGTTAGCAGAAGTGCCATTACCCGGTGTGACGCCTGTATGCTTGTGTGTAGAAAAAGGAATGCCATTGAAAGTAGCTTGACCTGTCATCGTGTAGTTTCCCTTCCACGTAGTGTTAGGAACGTCGATAGACATTGAAGCGCCTTTGAGAGCAATCGAGTTTGTAGCTGTTAGGTTAATGTCCTTGGCGTTCACGTTCACTTGAAATTCTGTGTTCAACGTAATCTCGCCAGATGTAGCTAGACGCACTTCACATTCGTTGCCGCCAATGTTCGCCACCACAACTACGTCTTGGACGTTGTGAGGGTATTTGCGAGCGGAAACCCTGTTAGAGCTTGTGCCAAACGGGAATAGTCCGGGGATAGCGATAGCGTCTTGTAGATCATTCTTGCGAGAGTCATTAGGTGTTGTTGGTCTGCCAGCGCCTAGCTTGAAGTTATCCATTGAGCGTTGAGCGAACACGAGTAGCACAGTGTCACCAACTTCAACAGGAAAGCTTACAAGAGCTTTCTTACTTCCCGGCATGATCAATGGAACACTCAAAATGTCCGGGAATTCATCCGCTGTGCCGTCTGTGTAAAGGTCATTAATGATTGGTTGAACGTTAACGCTCAAGGTTTCAAGGTTGTTAACGCCAGTGATTCTAGCGGGGAGGGCGGTGAAGCCAGCCGCTAGCTTTTGTTCAATCATGCTATGCACATGATCATCTTGAGAAAACATTCTCATTAAACTAGTTCCTCCGCTGTAATTTCAGAACAGAAACAATCTACATACCAACTGTCTCCACGGTAATTGCCTGCAAACTGAGCAGTATTGATTCTAAAGAAACCTGAAATATCAGGATCTTCAATCTTGACGATTGCTCCGGGCAATAGATCTGGGTTCAAAAAAGCTGTGAAATGTACGCCACGTTTGCGGGTCTTGTCTTTTGGGAGTTTCTTTCCTTCGGCAGATGTGAAGTAGGGAACATCAAGCAAGCCAGTGTTTTCATTCAGCACGATAGCGTTTAGTGTGTTCTTGCTTGAAGGCATATTCTTACCAGTTACGTTAAGTACACCGCCGCTAATGTTCCATTCTAGGTCATTCGCTTTACACAAACGCGTCAGCTGTTCTTTGGGCGTGCCATGCAGGGACATACCGTTAGTAACTGGCCTTTGCAAACCGTCACCACGATAGCTTCCCTTGGTTACATCGCCATCCATTGCTGTACGGATAAACTCAATACAGTCTTCAACCTTTTTGCCAGCGGAGATAATGCCTTTTACTCTCTTATGATTCAGTGCTGAATACGCCTCACCAACTTTGAAAGTAGTCACACGATCAGCACCAATCTTGCGAGTGGACATTTCAATCACATTGCCTTTGACCATCAATCGAGGGCCGTTAGACACATAACCAACACTCAAGGTGAGTTCTGTAAAGTCTCCATCAACGAGTTTTAGATGTTCGCGTGATACGTTGTAAACTGCAATCTCACCGCTGTTAGGGGTTCTTGCATTGTCAGAGTCGCGGGTGAAAGAGAAGACAAGTTGACTGCCGTATGTGAACAATCCTGTTTCTGGATTAGTCCCGTCACTGCGAAGTAGAATCCCATTACCTGTCTTATGGTTGCCAATTGTTAGTTCGTATACACGTTCTTTTAGGGTCATGGGTTAACACCTTCATTGCCTGTTCGCTGTGGCTCTTTAGGCGCTGGCAGGGCTCCACTCTTTGGTCCTTGAGCATTAACACGTTGAGAAGCTGACTGATGGGAAAGGTCAGTGGGTGCACTATTAGGTGCGTCGTCACTCACTTTGCTACGCTTGGTAGCAATGCCTTGCTTACGGCCTTTATTCTTAATCCGTACTTTGATCTGTTTTGTCTCCGCATATCTTACCTGTTCGATTTCCATAACTGGGAACAGAGCCTGAGCATCCCCACCGTCAGCATTCTCAGAGAAAGACAATCCAGTTAACACGCAATGTTCCCAACTACGTTTGATCAAGCTTGCATCAAAATCAACTACTGTGAATTCTTCTTTCTCTTGCATGATCGTCACAAGGTCCATACGTACAGCGGCTGCTGCCTTAACCTTTGGTTGCTCTGTCACTACTACTTCCGGAATCTCTGTGGTTGTGTATTGTGCAATAGAGTCAGGTAGATACTTCTTAAATGTATTTGTATTGCTGTTGATAGAGACAGGGCTGTTCGTCGGGGTATTGTTCACGTACTGTTTGTCAGGTGCAGGGAAGTATGCATCTGCTTGTTGAAGTCCAGCGGTAGCCAGGCTAGAGTTGTAGTCAGACATTTGTGGGCGGTTGTAGTTGAAGTCTGCGTCTGACAGGATTCCGCGTAGGGTGAAACGTGGGTTGTCTTTAATGATGTGGTCAGTAACGAATGCACCAGAGCCAATAGGGTGTTTGGTTGTAGTCGCTGTTAGCACTTCGTCAAATCCTTCAATGGCGTCAAACCAAAGAATGTCACCGTTCTTACGGCGGATAGCGATAGTCATTATGAGTGTTCCTTATTGTAGCGAGCTGTAGAGAGCGGGCATGTTTGTACGGATGTACTCGCGGGCACGTTTGCCGCGAGCTTCGTTCTGTGCTGTTTGGGCAGCTTGAGCCATTGCCAAGCGTTGTTGACGCTGTTGTTCAGCACGTTGAATCTGTTGTTGTTCGATGTGCTGAGCTTGTTGAAGCATCATTGCCAAACCATTAGCTGATTGGCAGCTTTGGTTAAAGCGTTCTTGTAGATCCCGTGCAGTGTGTGGCACGAAAGATCATTGAAGTGATCAATCATTACAGCGTTCATAAATGAGTTTCCTTATAGAGAGGGAGTACAGGATTAGCGAGGTTGCTTAGCACGGTAGGCTTTCAGACGGCATGCCTCAGAACACCAAATAGTACGGGGCGAGAATGTGTTGAATGATTTGTTACATTGCTTACAACTGCATAGACGGGCACGAGTGCGGCGAATAGCCATAGAAATAGCTCCTTGAGTATCTAGGTGAGAGTGAATGTTTGGAGTTGTACGGGTTGCTGAAACAGGTATGAAAAAGGGCCGTCACATACTGGCCCTTGTATGAATGCTTAGCGATGTGTTTGGGTAGCTGATTGCTCAGGCGAGCACAGCGAAACACAGACTAGGCGCCTGTGTCATAGAAGAGGGAAGCCAATCTATGAAGCCGATTGGAAGGCTGTAACACGGAGAAAGGAAGCGTCTCAAAATTTCCTTAGTTTACATTATAAGTATAAACTAAATTCTGTAAAAAGCAATGCCTTAGAGTAACTTTATACGCATTAAGTGTGCAAGTGGTGCAGGGATGCAGGCTAGTGTTCGTAGCGGGGTTAACAGAATGGAAGCATGGTTTGTTGTGAGGTCTTATGGTTGCGGATGGGGCTAACGTGAATTTACAGCGTAGCTAGGCAGTGAACATCAAGTTGGCTAAGCTGACAGCGGGTTGCATAATTGCCGCATCCATCATACGAGGAAGCTTTCTATGGATAGAGATCTAAAAGAAGTAACCGCCGACGCATTGGAGCTAATCGTTCTCAATCAGCACGCACTCAGCGCCGCAATTGAAGAACTAAATAATTGGGTTAGAGATAGGGGGGCGTTGGTTGTTCATGAAAATGTCATTGGTGCGCTAGAGACTCTTGACACAAGCAACGAGGGGATTTTTAACTTGATCCGGGTGTTGCGTGAATAGGTTCAGATCGCGGCAGCGGGATGTACCGCAGTAGGGAGGGAGAGTGCAGGGCCAATACTAACCCCAGTCACCACAACGGCGGACAGCTCAACACTCCTTGTCCCGCTACACCTTCCCGGCTGTGGGGCGATTGTAATACGTCCCACTTGTTGACGTTTAGAACCATGCTATGGCGTGAAATTTGTCAGCTCAAACAGGGGTTTCGCCCTTTAAAACCGGGCACTTAAGGGCGGAGGGCTGGTGAAGAAAGCCCCCTATGGGGCGTCTCTAATACTCTTCTTACCGGCAAACAAAACCCCGCGTAGCACGGAGGCTAAGCGGGGATCGTTTAGAGAGTGGATTAAAATGGGATCTGACTGTAGTACTCGTGGCACTCCAAAGGAATGATGTTTCCACGGCTATCAACAATCAATTCAACTTCTTGCACAGCGGCAGCGGCTGGAGTGTCTAGGAGGGTTTTGTAAGCAGCCATAGACATGTCGGTAGCTTGTGCCCAGCCGTGAACGTAAGTGATGTGTTTGTACAGAGTGTTTTCAGCAATCAGCATTTGAAGAGTATCGCCCATAACTTCAATCGACTTACCGTGCAGCACGTCGAACAGCATTTGTGCATGATGCTGGGTAAATAGACTGTGACCGGCTTGTGTGGTCAAAGCATCTTCAAAAGCGCAAGCGTAAACTCCTAGTTCAGGACGAACTAGGGAAAGGCGGGAGAGTTCACGAGACATAACGTGTTCAACACGAGCAGCTTCACAAAGCATGAAACTGGATTCTTTACCAGTCATCAGCGTTTTGACTGCTTGCAGTTGTTTAGTCTTCATGTCTTCCAGTGCGTCTAGATCTGGAAGGGCCGCAACGTGTTCAGCGTTGGATTCGTCGTAATGGTTAACAATCCATTGTGTTAGCTGGCAACGTTGAGTAGGTTTGATCTTGCACGCCCTGATTGTCTCAAGAACAACTGTCTTACCAAGGAAGGCTAGAACGCGTTGAACCACAGACGACTCCTTTTCATTTTCTTTGTCTACAGCGTGCTTTGTGTTGAGAGTTGCACGAGAGATAGACATGCCGTGTCCGAAGTGTTTAGTTCCGTGGGCACGGTTGAGAGATTTAGGCGCGGAGACAAGGTTATCAGCGAACAGCAAACCTAGAGTGTTCACGCCGCTGACTGGGGAGATGTGGGATAGCTCATAGTCGTTACGGTCGCCGTAGCCGTTGTAACGCATGTTTGCTTTGTAGAGAGAGTGGAGAGCAGAGAGGGATTCAACTGTGTGACCACGTAGAATTTCCAATGTACCAGCACGAGAGCATTCACGAGCTAGGTAGTAGAAGAAAGCACATTTCATTGCTTTCTCAAGAGGATCTTTACGGCGGGAAACTGCTAGAGCTTTGTCCTTGCAGGTACGTGAGCAGTAGATCTTATCTTTGATTGTTGTGGTGAATCGCACTTTGCAGTGTTTGCAAGTAGGACGACGTGGAGCGGATTTCTTAGTGGCTATTTGGGTTTGTTTGGTCATGCTGAATAGCTCCTTCTAGGATGGCTGGGGAAGTTGTGTTTTGTGTGGTGCGGCAAGTGCTGGAGCAGAAAGGCTGTAGCTTGCGAGAGAGGAAAGAGATTCCACAAACCTTGCAAGTACAAGTCTTAGAAGCGCCACCACGAGTAGAAAAGCGGGTCATAGAAATACCTCCATTCGGGATGGTGTTTTGGGGTGTTTGGTTTGGATGTAGCAGAAGGTGTAGCGAGTGAAGCGGGGGGAGGTTGTAACGAAAGCAGAAAATGTTTATCTTCTACTCATGTATATATTACCACGAGAACCAAGTTTGTCAATACTTAGAGGGGGTATTTATTTGACATTTATTCTAAAAGATGAAAGAGAATTGCTGGTAGCCTAAAGTATCCCACGCTAACCGACCTTCATTGTTCAATCATAGTATTGTAGGTAACTTTCGTTTGGTGGGTTGCGTGGGATATAACAGCCTTAACACTTGGCTCTCTTGAAGCCTTTCGTTGTTCATACTGTTCACGTGGTTTAGGGCGTGTAGCCTCTTGTACTGGCAGTAGTTCAGGATCTTCTACAGCACCGCTAAGAGCCTCTACAAGCTGCATTGCTGCATCTGTTCTAGCTTGGAGTGGGATAGCACTGGCATAGTTTTTAAGTGCTGCCAGAACGCATCTCAAGAGGTCGTGAGGATCATAAAATGCGTCGGGATTCATCAGCTCATTGTTTCTCGTGCATCGGGTTTAAGGGTTAGGCCCAATTGGTACTTAAACATGCAATCTGTGTTACAGAACATTCCTGCATAGTTTCGTGCCCCCAGCAGGCGGCGACAGTGTTGGCATACTTTTGTTTTCATGTTGTCTTGTCCTTATGGCGTGCGGTGTGAGCCTTACGGCTTTGTGTCTTTAAGGGTTGTCACGATCAGCCGGGGAGGCGTCAAGGTGATCAGTCTTTGGTGTTAGATGTGGTTTGTTTACACTCGTTGTGCTGTTGTCTGTTCGGCTCGCTGTTCCATAGTTTGGTGCCTCGACTTTCACATTCACGTTTCCAATCTCATAGCGAGAGTTGTCATTGATCGTGTGGGACTCGACTTTACCAATCTTGATTTGAGCTTTACTGACTTCGTTCAACACCTTCATAGTGTCTTCTTGGTATCTTTGCTGGCGTTGTTGAGTGATTAGAAGCACCTGATTCATCTTGAAATCAGTCTCTTGTCTAACATCTTCAATTCCGCTCATCTGGCACGAATGCAAGGCAAAGATTAGAAAGATAACAACCAACAAACCAAAGTGATTGCACAGCCAGCGTTTCACGGCTGACACTGTTGGCAAACTCGGCATTGTTCATGTTCCTTCTTTGTGGCGAGGGTTGTATTGAGAGTGTCTGTAAGGCGATTACAGAGCGTTTGAAGCCGGAGAGACTGACAAGCGGGGGTTAGCCTCTCTTTGCACCGTACAAGCGGTTATGCTCGCTTCTTGCGACGTGGAGCGACCGCCTGAGCATTCACAGCACTTCCTGAATAGGAGCGTTTGCCTGGGATTGGGCGGTACATCATTTCAATGGTTTGCATGTAAGCCTTGAAGCGGATCGCACCACCACCAACATGCAAGCATTCAGCACGCGTGAAATGTAGGCTGTGATCTAGGAGGCGATTGGCGATTACTTCCATCACCTGCTTATCACCTGAGAAACCTACCACTATTCCAATGGACGTATTCAGCCAGAAGTAGTGGAATTTGTATGCTGTACCGCCAAAACGAATCTTAATGACTTTCTTGAGGTCGTACATGATTGCAGAAATGTTTGTGCATCCTACCAAGCGATAGGTGGCGTATTTGTCTAGAGCGGGATCAGCTACCGTATTAACGTAGTCTGTGATTGGTCTAATTGGTTTAGACAATTGTGTGTCTCCTTGTATTCATCTTTTGTTTGGATCAAAAGAAGGGCTTAGAGCGTTAACCCTAAGCCCTCCTTGAAATGTTTATGCTGTACGGCGGATTGTGTCGCGGATGGCAAGGGCAATCATTCGTTCAGCTTGTTCACGCGTGATTAGCTCGCTAGGATCTGTGTTAAGCGATGGCATGAAACCAGCTCCTTTATTTTCCGTCACGAGTGCGTCAGCTACCGCTGAAACATCTCTGATTGCTTTGTAGGTTGTGTTGGAATGAGAAACTGTGTTCACTGGTTATCCTTATTGTAGAGCTTCGATTGTTTGAGTTGCGAATTGCACCGTAGACTCTAGGAGTTCAAGTAAATCGTCTCGCTGTGCTGCGACTGTTTCCAGTTCCTCTGCGAGTAGGCTTACTTGATCAGCCAGTTCTTTAACACTTGCAAGCAACGTTAGTTCTAGTTCAGTGTATATTGGCATTATTAACCCTCTGCGGTGTAGATGTAGTAAAGCTTGAAGAACTGAGGCATAACTGTTGGCTCTAGCGTCAGCTTTGTTCCAGTTGCTACGTTCACTGGCATCAATTCAAAGTGTCCAGTTAGGCCATAGGTTTCTAGGTGGAAGTCTTCAAGCATTGGGAACTGAGCTACCAGGGCGTGACCTAATACGATTGGCGTTTGATCTTCTTGGCGAATATCCATATGCCATTGGCTAGCACGGTTAGACCAGTGGAAGCGGAACTGCAACGAAACTGTTTGAAGAGATAGGCTGTAGCGGTAATCTTCTTCTTCATACAGTGGGAGTTCAACAAGGATTGTACTCATTTGGCTTTCTCCACGATAAGGTTAGTGATCTGGCCTTGTGTGGCACGAATGTCACGGCTAAAGCCTTGGGCTTCTGCTAGATCGCGTAGAGCGTCCATTTGAATTTCTTCGTTGTATCTGTATTCTTTAAGAATCTGTTGGAAGTCTTCATCATTCTGAATTCTTGCCATTGCTTCGCGTGTTTGGCGTTCTACTACGGCTGTATGTTTCACTTGTCATTTTCCTTATAGAGAGTGTGTAGGGTTCTTGTGAGCCCTTACAGAGTATCGCTTTGATTAACGCATGCCACGGGCGGCACGAATGTCTTTTTCGATTCTTGCACGTTGAGCAGCAGCGGCATTAGCAACCGCTACACGTTCTTCTTCAATCTGGGCAGCAATAGCAGACTCAATTTCAAGAGCGATTGCTTTCTCAGCCTCGGCAGCAAAGCGAGCTTTCAAATCAGCTTCGGCTTTTGCACGAATCACTTCTAGTTCTTCGACTTGTACAGTCTCGGGTTTTTCAAAGAAAACTTCAAAAGAGTGAGTGGCATATTGATCGCGGAGTATGTTAGAAGGCAATGCAGAGAGTTTGTAGCCTTGGGCAATGTAGTCAGAGTATTGCGTGAATACGCTGTTTTGATTGCCGTTAGCTTCAAGAAACACTTTCACGATTGCACCCTTGAAGTGTTTGCGCGGGTAAATACCTCTGTCACTAGGGGCTTGGTTAAGATCCTCTGCGAAGCCCTCAACGGCAGCACTGTACTCAAGTGCGGCTAGATCTTTGGCTTCTTGGATTTGTTGTTTGGTTGGAGCGGATTGGATGGTCATTGATTTGTTTCCTTGTATTAGAGAGTGGGGTTTTGAAAGAGATTAAATAGATGAATGCAGCGGCTGAAAAGAAAATAGCCATTAGCAAATATCCTCATAGAGTTCTGCGTAGGCATCTTTCTCTGCTTCGCCAGCTAGAAGCATGTCGAGGTAGTTAGCTTCGATTAGTTTTGCTACATCGAGTCTTTGCACGTAGGTTGCTAGTTTGTTGAGGGCTGACTGATCCATTATTCAGTGCCTCGAAAAACAGACACTACAGACGGCAATCCGAAAGCAATCAAACCTAGCGAGGTGGCACAGACCACCATTAGCACGAATGTAAGCATGTTATTTATTTCCTATTGAGAGAGTGTGCCGTGTGAGTACGGCGGGTATTGCGAAAGCGTACGGGTAGAGAATGCAGATAAAGAAAAAGCCGATTTCTCGGCCTATTCTATCCACTCTCTATTGGATTTGTTTTAAACTGACTCTGCCGTGTTCGGGGGCATGTTTAGAGATTAGTTCCGGTTATGATCCACTCGACCGGGGCGAGCTTCGAAATGCCTCTTGCAAGGAACCACCCTTGAGACACTGGATCTATCTGTTTAAGCCACACTACAGATTAAAGCGATGAGGATAAAAACAGCTGATTCAAGGCTGAAATTATTGGCTTAGTGGAAACTCTGAATTAGTGCCCTGTTGCGACCACACTACAGGGCAAGTGCTTGAAAAAGGATTCTACGGCAGACGCTAAGCGTAGTCCCAAGGTCTTTCAGCTCGACAATTGCACTCGTAGAACAGAATTAGGAGCCTAGTTTTCTGTCACGTTACTAGGGGAACGTTGGAGGTGGCTTGAGCAAACCAGACAGAAGGAGTAACACTAAGAGAGAAGCCCAGCATTACAAATAAGATGGTTTAAGCAGAATAATTTATTTCCGCCGTACTACATCTAAATTATAGCACGGGTCTGAACTTTGTCAAGACTTTCAGGGGCAATTGCAAGGCATTTATTCAAATAAATCTACACTTTCGATAGGCGGGTTTTGTAACTTTTCTATTTGAATTGAGTTCTATAGGCTTCACCTGCCTTTCATTTACATTGCCACAACTTTCAGAAAGGCAGTCTGCCACCTTGTCTCTGGTATAATCTGTATTTTTGGGGTGATGGGGCATTCACGGATATGAAGAAGCATTGGACAAAGCTGTTGGCCTTAGCGGTTGCCGCATGCGCTTTGGTGGGGCAGTCGGTTATCGGGTACGTCACTGAGAATGGGCAACTGCCACCTTGGATGCCGGAGAAGCTAGGCGGGATGGCAAGCTGGCTTTCAACTGACCTAGGTATCCCTTATTGGTCTATCGTCTTGGTTCTCGTATGCGGAGGCGGTTTAGGTGTCATGTTTGTGAAGTACCGTTCCAGTGCGGCTCATAAATTGAATGCCCGTCTAGCCTCCACGCTAGCAACGCTAGCGGATAGTGAGCAGCGTTACCGCTCAGCTCAGGTTGAGAACGCTCGCCTAAAGTCTTCGTGTGAGGAATTAACACGTTTGCTTGAAAAGGCCCAGGCTCCAGCGGAAGTGGAGGTGTCAGCTATCGGATTTGATGTGATGAAGATAATGGCAAAATATACGGATGCAGAAGTCAGACCTACATTGGGTGTTTTTGCCTCTGCCTTAGGCATAGGGAATGTAGAAGCTGGCGCCGCTATTGATGATCTTCTTGAGCAGGGATTTCTAGGCAAGATTGCGAATGTACGTGGAGTGTTCTACCGGTTTACACCAGCTGGCCGTGCGTATTATTTAAAGCATAGGTGATGGTGGGTTTTATGAGTCAGCATCCATGGAAGCACTCAATTGTGGACGTATACGCCAACAACTATGGCAACGTGGTGCAGGACTATTTAGAGCTGGTTGTTCAGCCTTCTCTACTCGCTCTACGGCGTCGACGTGATGAATTGATTGACCGCACTGATATAGACGATTTTATAAAGTCACTTCATGCCTTCGACCATTTCGTACTGGAGCAAAGGGCAGCTATGACTTTTTGCCTTGGCATCCAGTCGTTGTGGGAGCAGCAAATACGGACATACGTCACTGGGTGCGTGCGACAGTTCTTCACTCCCACTGTGCCAAATGAACAGGCGCCTGATTTGATTGGAAAGGAGATTGAGAAAGCAGAGAAAACCCTATGGGGTGAGGATTTCAAAAAGCTTTTCTTAAAAGTTCGGGGGCTAGAGCTTTCACAATTCCAATCGTACCTCCAGCTCGACCTGCTTATGCTTTTAGGTAACGTGTGTCGTCATGGTGAGGGTAAGGCTGCTCGTACGCTTCGTAAGCGGAATCCAGAGCTTTGGCCTGATTCTCAGCCGTTGTTTGAAGAGCATTTCGGTGTACGTCCGGTGACTGACATTCGACTTTCTTTTGAGCTGCTTCGCTCGCTGGTGGATGCGGTAGTGTTGTTCTGGCGGGACTTAGAGCGTCACGTCTTGCGAACCTTTATGACTGTCGATGAAGCAGAGGCCCGATTGTCCAACAAAATTCGTGACTGACACGAAGCTGCATTATAATCGCGTATACGTTGGCGCTTACTTCGTGAAGATCATGTCGTAAATCAACGCCGAGTTCCAGGCAACCTGCAGATGCCCCGGGCCTTTGTTCAGGCCGGCGAGCATGTCCACCCAGCGCTCGTATTCAGGTTTCCAGCGCCCGCCGTAATAGGTGCTGCGCTCATAGCTGCGTACACCGTCGGCGCTCAGCTTCAGCTCGCGCTGATACCACTGGTCGACGCTCTGGTAAGGCACGCCCAAGGCTTTCCAGTCTTCCAGGCCGATGGGGTTCACCAGCCCAAGCTGTTCGGTTTGCTGGGGGTACATCAGCGCATAGCGCGTGGCGAGCATGCCGCCGGTGGAATGGCCGATCACCGTGGCCTTTTGAATGCCGAGCTTTTCCAGCAGTTGATGGGTGTTGGTCGCCAGTTGCTGAAAGCTGTACTGGTAATGGTCGGGCTTGCTGGAGGAGCAAAAACCTATCTGGTCCGGGGCGATGACGCGGTAACCGGCGTCACTCAGCGCCTTGATCGAACCTTCCCAGGTGGCACCGCAGAAGTTCTTGCCGTGCATCAGCACCACGCTGCGACCGTTGGGAGTGCCGGTTGCGGGGACGTCCATGTAGCCCATTTGCAGGGATTTGCCTTGGGATTGGAAGCTGAAATGTTGGAGAGGGTGAGGGTATTGGAAGCCTTGGAGTTCAGGGCCGTAGACGCGTCCTTCGCTGGAGGCGAACACGTAGGAGGCGCTGAGGCTCAGTAGGGTAGCGATGGATAGGGCGCGGACTGAAGTCATGGGCGGGGTTCCGAATGGAGTAATCGGATGCTGTCGGGAGGGGATTAAGTGAAAATTAACATCTAGCAGCAGGGCTGTGGACGGGCAAGTCGTTGGCGTCCGCTTTGAGGCGTAACTGCTTTAACGCTCCCGGAATTTATCGGGGCTAGGGACGAACCCATAAATAGAATAGATTCGTCCCTTTTCATCACTCCGGCTAATCTTCGTATTTAAACTGGTCTATAGCTACCGCATTAAAAGTATTGCTGGGAACATTGGCGAACCATGCCGTTACCCCCGAGGCCAGATTGGTCGTCCAAAAGAACTCAATCCCAAATTCTTCACGCTGACGTGAGCGCGACCAATAGTAATTATTTGCCATTGGCCAACGACCAGCATACTGCTCTTGCATTAACTTTTGTTGCTCAAGATAAGGCAATGACATGTTTCTATCAACGGCACTGTTAAACATTTGATCGAACGTTCCCGAGCCATTGTTGTAAACCCAGATCACGTTTTCAATCGAGGCAGTAACTGTCCTGACCTGTGGCGGACTTGACGAGTCGGTAATGCTGATAATCGCTACCCCATTACCCCGTGTTGAGACCGCTCCATTTGCATCGACAGCGGCCACATTACTTTTACTGGACGAGAAACGATAGGGCGCGGTGCCGCCTGATACGTTCACTTGTGTCGTATTGCGTGACGTGCTGGTAGCGACAATGTTGGGGTAATCTCCCAACCTATACATATACGAACTGTGCCTGATTCTGTCTGGCCAGACGATAAGTGTATTACCGAGAGCAAGGGTGTATTGGGTGCTGGGGAAAGCCACTGCACGGCTTTTGTCGTTAATGCGGTTATAAGCCGCCCAGAATTTGACCGTGATCTGGCTGTTATTCGGCACCCTGGCCAACCAACTACGCAGCACTGCTTGATCTTTCAATCCATTCGCAGCCTCCGTGGCGTTAATCGCCTTGCCCTCGAACACGGTTAAATCTTCAATTCCCTCAGCGCTCAACACCATCCACGTCAGTTGATCTTCATCGCTCAAAGGCCATTTACTTACTGACCCCTTGGCGTCGCCAGCAAAACTCGCCAGGTCCAGCGTGCCTCCGTCGATGACATTGTTGACGAGTGGCTGCGGTAAGTCTGCCGCAGGAATTGCATTGACCCAAACCGTCTGCACCTGCGACGCAATCGGATCAGGCACGCCTGTGCGCGCCACGGAATATGTCAGGCATACCGTACTGTATACGCTGCGATGCAAGACTTTATCAGCGGTGAGATTGAACACCACGGTGCCGCCATCCAGCCCAGGCAGACCAGCCGAATGACTGCTGCCGTCGGCAAAAGTCCATACAAGCGTGATGAAATCTTGGCCACTCATACCGGTATACCGTACGGTCACCGTCGTATTGTGTTCAATTGGCAGCGGGTCGACTGTCACATTCGGCCCGGTATCGGTGGTGCCATTGATAAAGGGGTGCGGCAAAACTCCTGATAGTGCCTGAATGGTGTACGTGCGTTGACGGAAGTGCACTGCATTGGTTTTGTTGGTACTACGATCAAAACTGGCCCAGAAATCGATGGTCAGCGTCGATCCATCCTTGAGCCTGCGCAGATCCGGCGGCGTGGGAGGCATGATGCCCAGACTCTCGCCCTCAGGCGTTACTAAATTCTCGCTGTACGTATCCTCACGGTAAGGCATGTCATCGCTGTAGATACCTTTATATGTCATCCATATCCGCTGAAAACGGTGAATGAAGAGCCAGATATTGATCAGGGTGCGCTCCTGGCCAGTGAGCTGGGAAACCACCAGTACCGGGCTATCATGCCCTTCGATGGTGGGGGTCGGTAGCGTGGTCAGGGGCAGTAACAGCAGATCCAGTATGGGCGACGGTATTCTCCGTGTGCCGCGCAGCACAAAGTACTGCACGGTAATCAAGCGACCTTCGGAAAGAATGTTAGCGCCTACCACTTCGCTCGGTACGTCAAAGTGCAACGTTCTTGAGGTGTTGCCATTCTGAGTGTCTTCATAAGTGCCGATGCCCGGTGTGCCACTGAACACTGCCATGACCCGGTCGCTGGGCGACATGGTCAGGAACGATACTTCAATCGTCGCTCCGGTTGTTGCGGCCTCCGGTCTTAGTTGGTCTGGGTATCGCGAGGCTTCAAGCACTTCCGGCCTTGGCAGTACACCTATTGCTTTACCGACTGTCACGTCAAGTGTTTCAGAGCGCAGTGGTTGGTTACCGCGTATGAGGGAATAGCTAAAGCGAATGGTGCCGTTGTTATTCAAGTCGACATACTTTCGAGCTACCGCAAACGAAATCTCTCCTGCTACAACGACGTTAATTGTGCCGCCTGTGCTGCCATCTACACCAGAGCCAACCCAGCGCCACACCACAGTGTCACCTGGTATAAAGGCATAGGGCAGAGTGGCATTGACCTGGAAAATTACATCGGTCGGATCGAGGTTGCCATTTTCATCTACGCCTTCAATCTGCGGCGCAGGCAGGTCGGCGCTACGTTCGCCTATTTCTACTATCAGGTGCTCGGATTCACGCACCGTCAGCACACCGGCGTCCTGTACCGTGGTCACACCATCATTGACACGATAAAAGACGTCGATCGGCCCGAGCCCGTCAAACTGTAAGAAATCTTTAGGGGACACAATCCGAAATTTTGTGGGCGGTGGAGGGTCACCCGCCTGCTGGGTTTGTTCATAAAACACCAGGCCGCCGCCGGGTTGGTGGGCCTCAAAGCGCAAGGTGACGTGATAGTTCGGATTGTAAGGTGTGAAGACCGGGAAGTTGACTTTGAGGTAGGGCTCGGTCGGATCAATCAAGCCGCCCTCGTTTTCCTCGATTTCAACCGCAGGCATGTTGGAAACAGTACCGAAAACTGTGACAGTCAGACCTGCGGAATAGCCAATCTCAGTGCCCAGCGGGAATTGCAGTTTGTAGGAAATTCTCATCGAACCGTTGATCAGGTCTTCGAGGATGCTGTTCTCGACGGTGGTATAGGCCGAACGCCCGGGCCGGGCGGCAAACGCTGGCAGTGTGACGGTGACTTTCGTTTTATCTGCGCGTGTGCCCTCGATGGTGGCTACGATCTGAGCGCCTGCTGGCGTTGTGGCGCCATTGGAGAGTCGTGTGGGCACAATCACTTCGAGTTCGAAGTGACTCTGTGCGTACTGATCGAAATCGACGTCATTACGATCAATGTCTGCGCCATCCACCAAGAAGTGGGGGCGCATGAATGCGTTTGGATCCAGGTTACTTTTCAGGTTTACGACCTGAGACCACTGCCGCACTTCCCCTGAGAAGTTCAGCACCAAGTCATAGATCCGGAATCGGATACTCAGCAGGCCGCTACCGCCCAAGGTGATGACATCCGGCTTGACAAACACCTCGATAGGCTTGAGCCCCTCAGCCTGATCCGCGTCCAACGACAGCTCCACCAAATGGCCGTTCCAATACAACTCGATGGTGTCACCTACATATGCTTCGGGGTAGTGATCAATGGTAATGAGCACACCCTCTTTTGCGCGGACGCTGTCGAGCTCGGCATTTGGGTCACTCAGGTCCTCTGGCAGGTGAAGGATCAGCGCCGAATGGTAGGGGAGGCCTGGGTCCTGATCCACGCCTCCTGGCCGGGTATCTTTCAAGAACCAGGTTTCTTCCTGCGATGTGATTTCAGTGCCAGACCCGCTACGCCTGACCAGGCCATAGCAGGGGAACACCCTACCTAACGGTACATGCTCGCGTAGTACCGACAGTTGGTAGCGTGGCTGCGTTTCCTGGCCAGCAAAAATTTCCCCCCAGGCGACCGGAAAACGCCGGTCTCCCATATACCATTCGTAAGTATCGCCGACTCGCTTCTGGGTCCAGCTCTCGAAGGTAATCAACAAACGGTTTTCGAGGCTGCGTATACCAACCCCTACATCAGCAAGGAGTTCGGGAAGGGGGCGTACCGTGTTGTCGTTGTAGGGCGGCGGCTCCAGGCCTATGATGCGTGGTGGGTGCAGGATGGGTGGACTGTCTGAGCGTTTATCGGACATGGGGGTGACCCTTCAGGCTGATTTGAGAAAACGTGCCAAACAGGGTCAGCAAATATGAGAAGGTGATAACCGTCTAGCTGTGAGAAATGACAGTGGCGACGGGCGGTCAACTACCGAGTAATGAGCGCCAGCACGCCATAACGCACGCCCTTGGCCAGAGTCACCAGCAGCAAAAACCGCCACCACGGCTCACGCATCACCCCAGCCACCAATGTCAGCGGGTCACCAATAATCGGCACCCAACTGAGCAACAACGTCCAGTGCCCCCAGCGCGCGTAATGGCCGCGAGCCTTGTCCAGCTGCCTGGTGCTGACCGGGAACCAGCGTCGCTCTTTGAAGCGTTCCACCGAGCGGCCCAGCAGCCAATTGACTACCGAGCCCAGCACGTTGCCCAAAGTCGCTATGCCCAGCAGCAGCCACAGGTTGTAATGCCCGCTGAGCAGCAGGCCCACCAACACGGCTTCCGATTGCAGGGGCAATAACGTCGCCGCGCCAAATGCCGCGGCGAACAGCCCCAGGTAACCCATCAACACCGGTCAGTGAGCCGGGTAGTCCGCTACCACCACGTCTTTGCCCTCACGGGTAAGGCCTATGACTTGATAGGCCTCGCTGCGTCCATCCACTTCCATGCCTGGCGAGCCCAAGGGCATGCCCGGTGCGGCAAGGCCCAGCAGGTCGTCGCGCTTGCGCAGAGCCAGGACCTGTTCGGCGGGCACGTGGCCTTCGACGAATTTGCCGTCGATGACCGCTGTGTGGCACGAGCCAAGGCGTGGCGCGACACCCAGGCGTTGTTTCACCGCGCTCATGTCGGCTTCAACGTGGTCGTTGACCTTGAATCCGTTGCTTTCCAAATGGCTGATCCATTTTTTGCAGCAGCCGCAGTTGGCGTCGCGGTGGACGTCGATGGGGATCAGCTCGGCGGCCTGGGCCAGGGTGGTGGTGAACAAGGCACTGAGCAGGGCCAGTCGCAATGGGGTTTTCATCGTGGGTCTCACTCAAGGCGCGGCAATAAGCCGGGCATTCTCCCTGCTTTTGCGGGCGTGTTTGCATTGTGACGCCGTTGTAATGTTTCTAAATTATACGAAGCCCTGGTTTTCCAGCCTTTGCTTGAGCCTGTCCAATGCAATCGCCGATAACGTGACCATGCGCTCATGCAAAGACGCCAGTTGCAGTTCGGTCTCGTAAGTCAGCACCCGCTTGAACAGCGTGCCTCGCTGATGAGCGCGCAAGAAATAATGGATGGAACCGTCAACCGCCAGGGAGGTGAACACGGTCTTGAATTCGCTGGGGCGGCGGGCGATTTGTACGCGGTAACTCATGGGGACGCGTATGCCCAGCAGGTCGATGATTTCGGTAAAGCGCGTGCCGACCGGCAATGAACCGGTGGTGCCGGTGTCGGCGCTGAGGGAGGTGGGGTGCCACTCGTGCCAGCGGTCGGGCTGGGTGACATAGTCATAAACCGCGTCGATCGGCGCCTGGATGAAGCGCTCCTGACTGATCTGCTCCAAGCGGACCGAATGCTCAGTCGCGTGCATGACACACCTCCTGTGTGGCGGTTTTTACACTAGGAGCTGTGAGAATAGTCTGACTCCTGCGCTTTGCACGGGAGTCGGCAGGCCGTTCATCAATCCCGCTCAGAACGGCCCGCACAAAGGTTTTCAGCAGGCGCTAGATATCCAGCATGGCCAGCACTTCCTTGGGGTAACGCAGGCCTGCGGCTGCATCGGGAGGGAAAATCGCATCCAGGGCAGCCAGTTCTTGCGCGCTGAGGGAAATCGACAGCGCCTCCACATTCTCTTGCAGATAAGAACGCCGCTTGGTGCCGGGAATCGGGATGATGTAATCGCCTTGGGCCAATACCCAGGCCAGCGCCAGTTGTCCGGCCGTCACACCTTTGTCTGCCGCCAGGGCCTTGACCTGTTCGACCAGCTGCAGGTTTTTCGCAAAGTTCTCGCCCTGAAAGCGCGGGCTGAAGCGCCGGTAATCATCAGCACCGAAATCATCCGGACTTTTCAGCGCGCCGGTTAGAAAGCCACGGCCCAACGGGCTGTACGGCACAAACGCGATGCCTAGGCGTTGGCAGGTGGCGAGGCAGCCGTTGTCTTGCTGGTCACGGCTCCACAGCGAATATTCACTTTGCAGGGCGCTGATAGGATGGACCTTATGCGCTCGTTCCAGGGTAACGGCAGACGCCTCGCTCAGGCCCAGATAGCGAACTTTGCCCTGTTTCACCAAGTCGGCCATGGCGCCGACGGTTTCTTCGATGGCCACGTCCGGGTCGATACGGTGCTGGTAGTACAGGTCCAGCGTATCCACCCCAAGGCGTTGCAAGGTGCCGTCGATGGCGTTGCGAATATAGTCGGGCCGGCCATTCACGCCGCGTACTACGGGGTTGGCGGGGTCGCGCACGATCCCGAATTTGCTGGCCAGGAAGACCTGGTCCCGCTTGCCAACGATGGCCTTGCCGATCAATTGCTCATTGGTGTGCGGGCCGTACATGTCAGCGGTGTCGAGAAAGTTGACGCCCAACTCTAAGGCGCGGTGCAAGGTTGCAGTGGCCTCGGTGGTGTCGGTGCCGGGCGTGTAGAAATCGGTCATGCCCATGCAGCCAAGGCCAATGGCAGACACATGCGGGCCGTTTTTACCGAGTTGTCGAGTGTGCATAGGGGCGCTCCTTGTGATGAGGGCCCATTGTTGCCCTTGAAAAAATGCAGATAAACCCGCTAAAAGTGCTATCACTGTTTGTAATATCTAAACAATCCTTGCAGGAGCACTCTTTTGGATCGTTTTAACGCCATGCGCGTGTTTACTCGGATTGTCGAATTGGGCGGGTTTGCCAAGGCCGCCGACAGCCTGCAATTGCCACGCGCCTCAGTGACCATTTTGATCAAGCAATTGGAGGCCCATCTCGGCGTGCAACTGCTGCAGCGCACCACACGCCACGTCAGCCCGACCCTGGATGGCGCGGCGTACTACCAACGTTGTGTGCAGTTGCTGACCGATCTTGAGGAAACCGAGGCGGTGTTTTCCACGCAGCGCCAGAACCCCCGCGGCACCTTGAGTATCGATATGCCCTCAGGCATTGGCAGTTTGATCGTGATTCCGGCTTTACCCACATTCACCGCCCTGTACCCGCAGATCGAACTGGAGATCGGCCTCAACGACCGCCCGGTAGATCTGATACGCGAAGGCGTCGATTGCGTGTTGCGCGGTGGTCCGGTCCTGGACGAATCGCTGGTGGCGCGCCCCTTGGCGATGATGGAACAACTGACCCTGGCCAGCCCCGCGTACCTTGCGCGCATGGGCACGCCTTTGTGCCTTGAGCAGTTGGCGGATCACCAAATGGTCGAGTACGTTTCCAGTGCCAGCGGTAAACGGTTTGGCCTGGAATTTTTGCTGGGCAGCGAGTTGCGCCCGATCAACCTGAAGAAGGTGGTTGCCGTAAACAGCTCCACCGGTTACTTCGCTGCGTGCGAAGCCGGCTATGGGCTGATCCAGGCGCCGCGTTATCACGCGCTGCGCCAACTGGCCGAGGGCACGTTGGTGCAGGTGCTGGCCGATGTAGCAGTACCGAAAATGGCGCTGACAGCGTTGTACCCGCCCCATCGGCAGTTGTCGCAGCGGGTGCGGGTGTTTGTCGATTGGCTGGTGCAGTTGTGCGCCCGGCCCGGCACGGGTTTACACGGCTAGGCTTGCGCTCTGCGATAGGCGCCAGGCTGTTGCCCGGTGACTTTATGAAAGGCTCGGGTAAACGCCGCCACCGACTGATACCCGGCCGCCAGCGACACCTCGGCCACGGTCTGGTCCGCCTTGAGCAACCCACAGGCGTGGCGCATGCGGATCATCAGCAGTACTTGCCCGGGTGACTGCCCGCACAATTCGCTGAAGCGCTTGAAAAACGCCGAGCGCGACAACCCCGTGCAGGCCGCCATGCTTTCCAGGCTCCAGGGCTCGGCGGGGCGGGCGATCAATTGCTCCAGCAAATGCGCAAACGCAGGTGCCCGGCCTAGCGCCGCCAGGCCGCCAAGCTCGGTGTTGTCGAGCACTTGCTGACGCAACACATACAGGAACAGCAGGTGGCACAGGCGCTCCAGCAAAGCGGAAGAGGGCGCCGGCGTGCGTGCGCATTCTTGCAGGATCAATTCGAACAGGTTGCGTGCAGCCATCAGCGACGGGTCGCCGGCGCGCAGGATGATCCAGCTGGGGAGGGTGTCGACAATGAGTGTCGACAAGCCGGATTGGAAGTGAAAGAAACCGCAGACTAATCCCACACCGTCGGTGGCCGTGCTGTCGAGGGGCAACATCGAGCGGCGTGGGCACTCCTGGGCGCCGGCTGCCGTGGCCTGGCCGGACAGGCGAAAAGCAAAGTCTCGCAGCAGAAACACCGCGTCACCATTATTCAGGTGTTGTGGCCTTGGATCGCCGTCGATATGCAGCCAGCATTCGCCCTGCACGATCAAGTGGAAGCTCGCCTGTGCCAGGCCGTGGGTGCTCGCGTGCCAGTCCCCGCAATAGCGGCCGACGTGAAACAAGCTGGTGTTGAGTTCGAGGCTATCTAATAACCAATCGACAAGGACGCTGGACGAATTCATCTAATGGAAAGACTCAAGAGCAAGTAATCGCTACTTTAGCCTATTGAGCGCTTTTTTTAGAACCAACAGACTGGGGCATTCAAACCCAACAGGAGTCCACTTCATGTCCCGCGTACCGCTGCTCACCCCCGAAACTGCCCCGGAGGCCGCCAAACCCTTTCTGGAAAACGCGCTCAAAGGCTCGGGTTTTATTCCTAACCTGCTGGGGGTATTGGCCAACGCACCGGCTGCGCTGGAAACCTACATCACCGTCTCCGGTTTGAATGCCAAGGCCGAGCTGAGCCTGGCCGACCGTGAGGTGGTGCAGCTGATTGCCGCCACCAGCCACGGGTGTGATTTCTGCGTCGCCGGCCACACGGCGGTTGCCCGCAACAAAGCCAAGCTGCCTGAGGAAGTGATCGAGGCCCTGCGCCGCCGCGGTGAATTGCCTGACGCGCGCTATGAGACACTCGCCGCCTTTACCCGAGAAGTGATCGCCACCCGTGGGGATGTGAGTGATGCGGGCTTTGAGGCATTCCGCGCCGCCGGCTACACCGACGGCCACGCGCTGGAAGTCATCCTGGGTGTCAGCCTGGCAACCCTGTGCAACTTCGCTAACGTGTTTGCCCGCACCCCGCTGAACCCGGAGCTGGCGCAATACCGTTGGGAAAAACCGGCCAGCTGATTCGGCGTTGGCCCATCTGCTGTAAAAGGAGAGACATGAATGCTTGACCCAATCTTGAGCCGTTGGCTCGATGTTCAAGCGCAGGCCCTGGACGTGGGCAGTTGCGATCCACAGGAAGTGCTGCCGCGGCTGGCAGAAGCCAATATTCTGAAAATCGGCGTGCCCACCCAACTGGGCGGCCTGGGCGGTGATGTGGCGGGGGCGGTCGAGGCCATCGCCAATGTGGCCAGCCATTCCCTGGCGGCGGCGTTTGTGTGCTGGGGCCAGCGCTCGTTTATCGAGTACTTGCTGCAGAGCCCCAATCAGCGCCTGCGCGAGCAACTGATGCCAGACCTGCTCAGCGGCAAGTTGGCCGGGGCCACCGGGCTGTCGAATGCGATGAAGTTTCTGTCGGGTATCGAAACGTTGCAGATCAGCGCCGAGCCCAACGACCACGGTTGGACCCTCAACGGTCGCCTGCATTGGGTGACCAACTTGCGCAAGAATGGCTTTGTCGCTGCAGCGGCCATCGAGCATGCAGGCGGCGGCGCGCCGTTTATCCTGGCGATTCCGGATTCGGTGGCCGGGTTACAGCGTTCCCGCGACCTGGAGCTGCTCGGGCTGCAATCGAGCAACACCGCAGCGCTTGGCCTGGAAGGCGTGGAGCTGAGTCGCGAGTGGTTGCTGCACGAGGATGCGCGCAAGTTCCTGCCCGCGGTACGCCCGGCGTTCCTGGGCTTGCAGTGCGGCATGTCGATTGGCTTGGCCCGGCGTTCGCTAGCCGAAGTGGCTCACCATTTGGGTGCCAGTCGCACCGTACTGCGCGAAGAGTTGGAAGCCCTGCGCGTGACCCTGGATCATCTGGTCAGCGAGCTTAAAAACGGGCTGTTGGCCGGGCGTTTTACCGCCGAGCCGATACCGCTGTTCAAGCTGCGCATCGCCTTGGCTGAAACCGCCGCCAGCGCCGTGCAGCTTGAACTGCAAGCCAGCGGTGGCAAGGCTTATTTGACCGCCCACGGCAGCGGCTTTGCCCGGCGCTGGCGCGAGTCGGCCTTTGTGCCGATCGTAACGCCCAGCCTGGTGCAACTGCGTACCGAGCTGCATCGCCAGGCCAATCTATGAGCCAGGCGGTATTGACGGCCCAGGGCATTTGCCTGGGGTATGGCAGTGGGCCGGTGCTGCAAGGCTTCGACTTGCACTTGCAACCGGGCGAAGTGGTGTCGATCCTGGGCCCTAGCGGCGTGGGCAAATCCAGCCTGCTGCGGGTGCTGGCCGGCTTGCAGGCACCTCAGGCGGGCCGTATGCAGGTATTGGGCGAGCCATTGAGCGGCCCGCATCCGCGCGTCGTGGTGGCCTTTCAAGACCCGAGCCTGCTGCCTTGGCTGACCCTGGAAAAGAACGTTGCCTTCGGCCTGGATTTCGCCCGCCAACCGCACTTGAGTGTTGAAGAGCGCCGCCGGCGTGTCGACCACGCCATTGCGGCGGTAGGGCTGGAGCCTGCGCGCCAGCAGTTCCCGGCGCAATTGTCCGGTGGCATGGCCCAGCGCACGGCATTGGCTCGCTGCCTGGCGCGTCAGCCGCAAGTGTTGCTGCTTGATGAACCCTTCGGCGCGCTGGATGAAGTGACGCGCGCCGATATGCAGCACCTGTTGCTCAAGGTCAATCGTGAGCAGGGCTCGGCGGCCGTATTGATCACCCACGACATCGACGAAGCACTGCTGCTATCCGATCGCATCCTGCTACTGGGTAACCGCCCGGCGCGGACGCTGGGCGAGTGGGCTATTGATTTGCCGCACCCTCGGGAAGAACAGGTCGAGGCCATCGGCGCGCTGCGTATCGAGATTTTGAAAACCTTACGGCAGGCGAGCCGCCCTCAACCCCACCCCCTTGAACAACAGGAGTTTACCCATGTGTCTGGATGACCTGACCCACTCGCGCCGTGACTTTCTCAAACTTTCCGCTGTGCTCAGTGCCGCCGGCGCCTTGCCTCTGCTGAGCAGCTTGCAGGCGCGTGCCGCCAACGAGCCCGACGCGCCGGTGCGCATTGGCTATCTACCTATCACTGACGCCACGCCACTGCTGGTGGCCCACAACAATGGCCTGTTCGAAGCCGAAGGCATCAAGGCCGAGCGCCCGGTGTTGTTGCGCAGTTGGGCCCAGGTGATCGAGGCGTTTATCTCCGGCCAGGTCAACGTCATACACCTGTTGTCGCCGATGACCGTATGGGCGCGCTATGGCAGTAAGGTGCCAGCCAAAGTGGTGGCGTGGAACCATGTGGGCGGTTCAGGCTTGACCGTATCGCCAGGCATTACCGACGTGAAGCAACTGGGCGGCAAGTCGGTGGCGATTCCGTTCTGGTACTCGATCCATAACGTGGTGGTGCAGCAACTGTTCCGCGATAACGGCCTCACCCCGGTCACTCGCGCCACCGGCAGTTCGATTGCCGCCAATGAGGTCAACCTGATCGTGTTGCCGCCCTCGGACATGCCTCCGGCTTTGGCCAGCAAACGCATCGACGGCTACATCGTCGCCGAACCGTTCAACGCCCTGGCAGAAAACCTCAAGGTCGGTCGTGTGCAGCGCTTTACTGGCGACGTGTGGCGCAACCATGCCTGCTGCGTGGTGTTCATGCATGAGCACGACCTGGCCAACCGCCCGGAGTGGTCGCAAAAGGTGGTGAACGCCATCGTCAAGGCTCAGGTGTGGACCCGTGACCACCGCGGTGAGGCGGCGCTGCTACTGTCCAAGAGCGGCGATAACCGTTACACGCCCCATGCCGAGCCGGTGTTGAGCAAAGTTCTGGCGCCGGCTGCCAGCGACCGGGACGCCTATTTGAAAAGCGGCGCGATCCAGCATGCCAACTGGGACGAGCATCGCATCGACTTCCAACCGTACCCGTTCCCCAGCTACACCGAAGAACTGGTGCGGCGCTTGAAGGACACCTTGATCGAAGGCGACAAAAAGTTTCTCGCCGGCTTGGACCCAGCCTTCGTGGCCAAGGACCTGGTGGACGACCGCTTCGTGCGCAACGCGATCGAAGCCGTGGGCGGCATGCAGACCTTCGGTTTGCCGGAAGGCTATGAGCGGCACGAGGAGATCGGCGTTTGAACAACAGCAGAATCCCCGGCTGGTGGCTGGGGCTGAGTGGCTTGGCGGGTTTGCTGCTGCTGTGGTGGCTGGGCGTGAACGTGTTTGGCGAGGCCGATGGCCTGTCGGCGCGCTTTTCCCTGGCGGCCACCGCCAGCAGCCTGTGGGAATTGCTCGGGCGCGGTGAGTTGTACCTGCATATCGCCGTGAGCCTGAAGCGTATTTTTGTCGGGCTGTTCCTGGCGTTGTTGGTCGGGGTGCCCCTCGGGTTGCTGGTGGGCAGTTCGCGTAACCTGGAGGCGGCGACCACGCCGGCGTTCCAGTTTCTGCGGATGATTTCGCCGCTGTCCTGGATGCCGATCGTGGTGATGCTGATGGGCGTGGGCGACCAGCCAATCTACTTCCTGCTGGCCTTTGCCGCCGTCTGGCCGATCATGCTCAACACCGCAGCGGGCGTACGTCAGCTCGACCCGCGTTGGTTGCAGTTAAGCAGGAGCTTGAGTGCCACGCGTTGGGAGACGTTACGCCGGGTGGTCATTCCAGGCGTGGTGGGGCATGTGCTGACCGGCGTGCGCCTGGCCATCGGTATCCTGTGGATCGTGCTGGTGCCGTGCGAAATGCTTGGGGTCAGTGCGGGGCTGGGGTATTACATTCTCGACACCCGTGATCGGCTCGCTTACTCGGAGTTGATGGCGATGGTGCTGGTGATCGGGGTGCTGGGGTTTGCGCTGGATGCGTTTGCGCGTGGGTTGCACCAGCGGTGGGTGCATGGCGGTTGATGGCTTGAACGTCGCCATGTGAAGCAGCCGACGTGCCACGTTGGGGCGCGAGCCCCAACGGTTTACCCGGTGCTTACGCTTTTATGTCAATCTGCAAATCGCCGACAGTGTCATCTCTGCTGGATATTCTCACTGAGGTGTCACGGGTAGCGCCCGCTTTACGGCCCCCGCTGTGGGCGATATCCGATTTTTGATAGACGCCAATACCGATGCCACCGGTTAACTCCGCGATACCATAAACACCCTCGGCGGTATTCATATGCGAGCGGCCTACCAACACCACGGATTTCCCGCCGAGTTCATTTTTCATTATCTGCCTGGCACCGTAATAGTTCACTTCCTCAAGGCGTTGCTTGGACAATGCCAGATACTCGGGGGAGTCTTTATCAAGTTTACCCAGGCCTTCGAAATAGCCAGGAGTATCGGAGTGCCTTGTCAAAAACTTGTGCTCAAGCGGCAGTAATTCGATTGCATATTTTTCGGCTTCCGTTATCAGTTCCTCATAGATTTTTTCACCCCCGGGTCGTCGCTTCAGAGCGTGTCGGAACGAACGATCGTCTAGCAGGCCATACGGGTCGAGTGTCGTACCTTCCAGGTAAATGGCGCTGACGCCCTTTTCATGGAATGTTTTCATTCCGTCGCGTAGTGCAATCAGGCCTGCAACTTCAGTGTGATCTTCTCCCAGCACCAGTACATCGGTATTTTCCAACGCCTTTTCAAATGCCTGATTGGGCGTCAGTGCATCCTCGATATCAGGCACTGTTGCAGCGCGCGGCCTCTCGCCCTTGGCCGCGTCTTGTAAATAACCGCTTTTCTCCAATACAAACTTTTCCCGTGTCTGTTTAATTCTATTGGGTGTGAAATGATCCAGGACCAGATAACCGTTCGTACTGCGGCTCGTCGCGTATTCGTCCTCGGGTAGCGGCACCCTCTTGACGGCCTTGGAGGGGCGAGACGCCCTGCTTAGTGGGTTATGACGTACGCCATTGCGGCTGCTCGTCGTCGTATCATGCAGGTTAGGCGAGGGCGGCATCAGTAGATCCGCCGGGGAAAACTCCCTGGCCGCGCCGTAGGGCTTTTGTGTCATCGCATCGTAGGCATACCATTTGCCGTTGTGCTTGATGGCCGAACCTTGCACCTGTTGCTCACCGACTTTGAACAAGCCCGTCGCCGCAGCTTCATAACGCTTGCTCGCTTTAACCAGCTCACCGCCTGTGGCCATGCCGCGCACTCGTTGAACACCCGCGCGGGCGGCGCTTGCACCTTCCATCAGCACTTTGCCCGCGCCTACCGTCAAGTCACCTAGACCACCCAGCGGGTTGAATGCGCTGAAGGCGGTCGCCCCAATGATTCGGCCGCTGCGGGCGACTTTGGCGAGCGCATTGCCGGTTTTGCCGACGGCTTTTGCCAACTTTCCGACCATGGCCACGCCCGCAGTGAGGAAGCCGAACAAATCAAACGTCAAGTCTATGGCACCGTCCTTTATGTTGCCGTTGCGAAAATTGGCAATGGCCGATCTGAGGGGGATAAGATCCAGCAAAAATTCGCCTATCGTGGTGAGGGTGTCACGCTGTTGTTCCCTGGCCGTTCTGCCTTCGGCCAGGCGCCTGACGGCGTCACTGTCGATCCCCAGACCCTTCACGACCGTTTCTGCCACCTCCTGAATTCGATGGTTTTGGAAGTGGTTCTGATTACTGCCGTGATACAGCGGTTTCTCATGCTCGAAAGAGGTATTGGCTGGATTAGGAGAATACTCCTCGACCCTGATGACTTCGTCCGAGAAAGTGACGGGTTTGTGGTCGGCTGGGTGTGATCCAGTTTTTTGAATGGTGCCTTTCTCGGTGTCAAACAAGTACGACTGCTTTTTCCCATTGAGCTCGGTTTGCACTCGAATCGTGGCGCTCGAATGGAACAGTTTTTCACCGACAAATGGAATGTAAGAGACCCTGTAGGAATTTTCTTTGAAGAACCGGATTTTGCCGTAGTTAAGTTGGGTTCGGTCCTCCAGAGGCAAGTGCGTGATAGCGTTCATCACCAGATCTTTGTTGATGTCTTTGTAAAGGTTGGTGACCTCGGTGAATTTTTTGTTGAACTCGCTCACAACGTTGTATTGAGCTTTATCACGAGTGAGCGCGACAAAGTCGTCAAATGTTTGCTTGCTGATTGTGGCGCCATCCGTGCGTTGCCAATACTCATCGAGTTTCATCCCCTCCATGGTGAGGTCCAGCATCGAATGGGCGGGGCCGAATCGAGGGCCGATGGATTCATGCCCGTAGTTGATGCGCAGGCATTTTTCTTCAAAATCGATATCACCGCCGAATTTCTCTTTGAGCAGAGCCAATGCCATGGCCCTTCGATTGGGCATCGGTGTTTCAAGCCGTTCGGACATGACTTTCAACGCATCCAGTTGCCGGTTGAACACCGTACGGGCGTATTCGATGTTCTCTTGGGTGTAATCCCCACTTGGGTCGACATGGGTAATTTGATTGGCAACTGCCCAGTCCATCAGCACCGCTTTCTGTACCGCTTCGCTGGCCGGCGGTGTGTCTTCGGCAGCCAGCATGACTTCACCGAAACTCATCGACGCAACCTTGCCAGGCGTTTGTGCTTCGATGCGGGCGACTGCCAGGCACAGATTCGCCCACGCCATGCTGCCGACAGTGACGGTGGCAGGAATGTCTTTGACCAAGAACTGAGGGGCGACACGTCCCAACAGCAAGCGTGCGCCCAATGCAGCTGTCTGCGTGGAGGTCTTGCCGCTGGTACTCAGGTGCTCCGCCAGGGCGCTGATAATGTCTGAGGGCGGCTTGTTCCAGAATGTATCGGCAGCGAGATCGAAGCCTGCGACACGGCTTCGACTGGGGTGGTCGATGGACTCGTGATCAAGCCCCAAATGGATCGCCGCCAATACGTAATCGTTGATACTGCTGTGGGTGGCTATGCCATTGATCTTGGTTTGGATCGCTTCGCCCAAGGCCTTGTAACGGGGCGAGCCGAGCAGTTTTTCCAGCGCTTTGGCGGGGTCTTGCATGTCGGTTGGCGACAGCGATACGGCGCTGGCCAGGTAGTCCAATGCGCCCCAGCTGGGATTTTGCAACGGCAAGCCCTCCAGGCCGGCGCTGTTGCATGCGACCACGTTGAACAGTTCGCGTTGGTTTTCAACACTCAGGGGCAGTGGCCATGACAGGGCGCCTGCGAAATTGCCCAAGGGGTGCTGCTGCGCTCGAACGTTCGCGGTTTGCACCAAGGCCAGTAGGTCGTCGAGGGTCTTGGGCAATGGCAAGCCGTTTTCAGTCAGGAACGCTTCAACGCTTACGGACATCCCAGGTGCGCGTATATAGGATTGGTAATGGCCGGAGTCTGGCGCGATATTCATCGGCGTTTTTTTCAAAATGGCCGACACGTCCCGCGCTGTGGGTTTTTCCGGCAATGTCTGGATGGACTCGTTGAGTGTTTGAGCCAGGTATTGCCAGTTTTTCTGGTTCCCAAGGCTTTGGTCCAGCGCCTGGCGAGCGTCCTGATTGTGTGATCGGCTGTCCAGCCATTGCGTGCGCGTCAACAAGGCGTTATCGCCGTCGAAATGCCACCCCAGGTCGGCGGCTTCATGCAGGCCTCTCTCAGTCAACAGGTGTCGCCAAGGGTCTACTAATATCGGTTCTTGGCTTTGCGAGTCATATAGCGCTTGTAGTTCGTTGCTCACCTGTTGTCGCTGGCGCTCCAACAATTGCGGTACACCTGCTGCAATCACGTCAACCTTCACCGGGGAGAGGTTCTGGCTCAGATGAGTTTGCCAGTCATCTTTCAAGCTCCGCTGAACTTCTATAGGCAGGCTCTGTAGTAATTGCTGCGCGGCATCGGGGTCGTCGTTGATGCGTTGACGCAGTGCCGCAAGTGCCTTGGCCGGGCTGTCGAATGTTTCGTAGCCATCGCGGGGGGTGTAGAGCACGGTCAGCCCTTGCTGTTGGCCAGGCAGCAGGGTCCGATCGGTTTGCGCGCTATTGAATGGGCGTGTCGCTGACGACCCATCGCTGCTGGTGATCAGGAAGGCACCCGCCAACAGGCTGCCGGCCGGGCGTGGCACCTCTAGCTTGAGCGGGTAGACGCCAGGCCGGTCTCCCTCTTTCATCGCGCGTTCCCGAGCCTCCAGGGTCGGGTATTGGAATGCCTTGTCGATCAAAGATTTGGCTGCGGGCGTCAACGCACCGTCTTCCACTCCCAAGGCCGCCAGAGTGGAGAGCATCTCTCGGTGGATAGCCAGCAACTCGTTTTGGGGGGACTCAGGGTTGGGTTCGCCCGTGCGTGGCTCGGTCCAGAATCGGGCAAGGCTCAGGGGCAGTTGTTTTTCGATGGTTTGTGCAATTGAAAGCAGGGTGTCGCGAGTCTGCAATTGCTGGGTGCTTTCGCTTGGCGAATCGCTGCGGTAAAAGCCGACTTCCATGCCGACGGTACTGGTCGAGGGCTCAGCGTCGGGAGATGTCTTGAGCTGGCGCAACGCCTTGAATAGCGCCTCGGTGATGCCTTCCACCGAGACCAACGTGCGCTGGCCCTGCTCATCGGTGTGATAGCGGTGTACATACAGCGACGAGACGTCCAGGGGAGGCGTAATGCCTAAACTGCGGGCGAGTTGCTGCTCGATAACACTGCTGAGCGTCGGCTGGCGTAGCAGCAGTGCCTGGATGTCCTGATTGAGTTGCTGGTATTGATTGAGCAATAGGCGTTGATCAGTTATTTGCAGGCCCTTGATCAGGTCAGAGCGAGTCGCGCTGGCCGGCACGATAGCCTCTACCTCAGGAGCAGAAGGCGTTTGGGCCGAGGGTGAGATTTGTGGGGTGTGAGAAGCCTGGGTGGTTTCATCGACGCAGACGTCTCGGCGCAGGCGAGGGGGGGCGATACCTGTCAGCAAGTGAGTTATTCCGATTGCATTGGCCCAGGCGTCCTGATGGTAATCCGAGGGATGATTCTTCCTTAGTTGGGCCTCGGATAATTGGGGTGAAAGCGTCGGAAGGTTCCGAGCAGGCCCGCTGAAATGTTATTTACGAATATGTACCGCCCGTGGCGGCAATGCTGGGCTGCCCAGCTTGCCGCACGCAGTGTCTACGTAGGGTCAGGTAAATTTGATGGAGGGGATCAGCGCCGTTCGTAACCGCGGCCGCCGTCATCGTGGTGATCATGCCAACCACCGCCGCGCGGGAAGAAGAAGCAGCCGCTGATGCTCAGCATGATCAGAAGGGGAACTAGCAGCACGAGTCGTCGAAGCATTTAATGATCCTCAAGGGAGCCTTACAGAGTCAGTCAGGCGCCGGACAAGCCAAAACTATTGATCGCCTGTAACATAAGACCCCGCCGACCCCGTGCCATCCCCAGAATTGGGTATGTGCTTGGCATGCGCGGCGATACACAGTGGATACATTCTCAGGTTCAGGAACTTGTCATGACCCAAAAGCAACGCTTGAAATACTCGCTTCTGATTGCCCTGGCGGTACTGGGGGCGATGTTCGGCCTGTCTTATCTGCAGAACACAGGTGTGATCAGCGAAAAAACCTTCCAGTACCTGGCGATCGCGATTGCCGTGGTGGTCGTGGTGATCAACGGCATCATGCGCCGCAAGGTCAAGCCTAACTTCTGACGGGCGTCAGTCAGGCACGGCTTTCAAGGACCTTGGCAGCCTCTTCATGGAGGCTGTAGCTCTTGTCAGCGTTCAGGGTGATCACGCCCTCGCTGCACAGACGCTTGAGCACCTCGCGCACGCTGAGAAACGACAACGGAATGCCCAGTTCCAGCAAGTGGCTGTGCACGCCGCGGACCCCGAGGGTGCGCTGGTTGTCGGCGGCGGTGAGGAGGGCGTCGATGACCTTCAGCCGGATCAGGCTGGTGCGCAAACCGAAACACTTGAGCAAATGGCGGATGCGCTGGTTGCCCTGCTGTTCGGGCGCGTTGCCGAACGCCTGTGTGCCTTTGCCAAAGTGAGTATCTGTGGCCTTTGAATGTCCATCCGTGGGCACTTGAGGGTTATACATGCAAAAACTCCTTTTCAGAGCCTGATCAGGAAAAAGATGGTGCTCTTGAGTAATAAGACGAACGAGTGACGCAAATCATGAAACGACGGATGTAGAAAATTTGTCGGTATCGGGTTTGTCACTTTTCAAGCGCTGACGATATACAGCCGTGTGCGGCTAAATTATTCCGGTCGATGTGCGTTCTTACGGTGGGGTAACCATCCCGTGTGAGGGTGTTCAATTTGACTGTGGAGTCGGCGTGATTATTTCCAACGGGTTGTCCAGAGTGGGCGTGGCAGGGCTGTTGCTGGGGCTGAGCCTGGCCGCATCGGCACGGGAACAAATGACGCAGGCGTCGGCGGATATCCGCCGTACCAGTTATGGCGTGCCGCATATTCGCGCCGTTGATGAGCGTGGCCTGGGGGTGGGTATGGGGTACGCCTATGCCCAGGACAACCTGTGCCTGTTGGCCAATGAGGTGACCACGGTCAATGGCCAGCGCGCCAGGTTTTTCGGGCCGGACCAGGCGACCCTGGAGGAGCGCAACAACCTCGCCAGCGATGTGTTCTTCAACTGGCTGAATACACCCGAGGCCGTGGCGGCCTTCTGGAAAGCCCAGACGCCAGCGATGCAGCAGCGCATCGAAGGGTACGTGGCTGGCTACAATCGTTATCTAAAGGAGCAGGGCGCCCCCGCGCAGTGCCAGGCCGCTTGGGTACGGCCCTTGGTGAAGGAAGACCTGGTCAAGTTGACCCGTAGGCTATTGGTAGAAGGGGGCGTCGGCCAATTCGCCGAAGCCTTGGTGGGGGCTGCACCACCCCTGGCTACCGCCAGTGTGCAACTGGGTACCAAAGCCTTTGCACAGGCCGCAACCAACCAGCAGCGCTTCACCCTGGACCGAGGCAGCAATGCCGTTGCCGTGGGCCGTGACCGCTCATTCAATGGCCGTGGGATGCTGCTGGCCAACCCGCATTTCCCTTGGGTGGGCGGCATGCGTTTTTACCAGATGCACCTGACCATCCCTGGCCAGTTGGATGTGATGGGCGCCGCACTGCCAGGGTTGCCCGTGGTGAACATCGGCTTCAACCGGCATGTGGCGTGGACCCATACCGTGGACACATCCAAGCATTTCACCCTGTACCGCCTGACCCTCGACCCCAAGGACGCCACCCGTTACCTGCTGGACGGCAAGTCCATCCCCCTGGATAAAACGGCGGTAACGGTACAGGTCAAGCAAGCCGACGGCAGCCTAAAGGCGGTGAGCCACACCGTCTTTAGCTCGCAGTTTGGCCCCGTGGTGCAATGGCCCGGCAAGCTCGACTGGGACAGCCACTACGCCTTCAGCCTGCGCGACGCCAACCTGGGCAACGACCGTGTGCTGCAACAGTGGTACGCCATGAACCGCGCCGGCAGCCTCAAGGAATTGCAAAACTCGGTGCACACCCTGCAAGGTATCCCCTGGGTCAACACCCTGGCCGCCGATGACCAGGGCCAGAGCCTGTACATGAACTTGTCGGTGGTGCCCAACGTCAGCGCCGCCAAGCTGGCAACCTGCAGCGACCCACGGGCCGGGCTGCAAATGATCGTGCTCGACGGCGCCCACAGCGCCTGCGCCTGGGACATCGACCCACGCGCGGCCCAGCCCGGTATCTTCCCGGCCGACCAGTTGCCACAGCTGCAACGCACCGACTACGTGCAGCACTCCAATGATTCTGCCTGGATGGCCAACCCCAAGGCCCCGCTGAGTGGCTTCTCGCCGGTGATCAGCCAGGATCACATCGGCCTCGGCCCGCGCGCGCGCTTCGCGCTCCAGCGCCTGCAAACCCTTGAGAAACAGCCGATCAGCATCACCGACCTGCAAAATATGGTCATGGACAACGAGGTGTACCTGGCAGGCCAAGTCATGCCGGACTTGCTGACATTCTGCGCCAACCAACTCGGCACCGACGCCAATGCGCTGCAACCGCTGTGCACCAGCCTGAAAAACTGGGACCAGCGCGCCAACCTCGACAGCGGCGTGGGCCTGGTGCACTTCATCAACCTGATGCAGCACTTGCAGCCACTCCCCGACGCCTGGCGCGTGGCCTTCGACCCGGCCCACCCCTTGACCACCCCAAGCGGCCTCGCCATCGACCGCGCCCCGGTCGCCAAAGCCCTGCGCGAAGCCATGCTGGCCTCCAGCGCAGAGGTCGGCAAACTGGGCCAGACCCGCTGGGGCGATATCCAAGTTTCCGGCCAAACCCCAATGCACGGCGGCCCGCAAGAACTGGGCATCTACAACGCCATGCAAACCGTGCCCCGTGCCGACGGCAAACGCGAAGTCGTCAGCGGCACCAGCTACCTGCAAATCGTCACCTTCGACGACAAAGGCCCCAACGCGCTCGGCGTATTGGCATTCTCCGAGTCCAGCAACCCAGCGTCCGCCTACTCAAAGGACCAGACCCAAGCCTTCTCCCAGAAAAAACTGCGCCCATTGCCCTTCACCGAGGCCCAGATCAAGGCCGACCCGCACTACCAAATCCACACGGTGAAGGAGTAGGGCAGACGCGCAACCCCTTGATGCCAAGGCAGAATATTTTTTGAAATCAAGGGGTTGCAGGCCTAGGCAAATGAGTACATAATGGCGCCCATCGAACGCAACGAAGCATTAAAAACTTCAATGTATTCAATGAGTTAGAGTAGAGGCAAGCTTCACATAGCCCACTCAAGTTTGTATGCGGTGAATGTCAGCAACAAGGGCATTGATCGTTTGAGGCCGAGTAGCAAAATGGTTATGCAGCGGATTGCAAATCCGCCTACGCCGGTTCGATTCCGACCTCGGCCTCCACTCTTAGAAACCCCGTAGATTAACGTCTACGGGGTTTTTTATTGCCTTCGATTTAGTCATCGCTTCCGCAATTTTTCGGATCGTTTGCGCAACCCTGCCTTTTTTCAGCAAATTTGAGACGCCGTTAAACGTGCGCTCACCTCATCCGGAACACAGAGTTCTATGCGAACTTGACCCATTCCTCTTACGGATGATATGCCGGTACCCGGATTGCCATCGATAGGATCTGCTCCATGACCTACCTGTCTTCGTTGCTGTTCGAGATCCCTGGCGTGGACCACGGTTTCGAGACTTCGGGAAATTTAACGCTGCCGGAAGGAACACTTTACTGTGCTCAGGTTCACGGTACGCACATCGTCGATGCTGACGGGAAAGGGCGAGATGAACGTCCTGTCGCCGATGCACTATTCTCGAGAGGAGCCCAGGGTGCGATAGCGATCATCACTGCCGATTGCTTGCCGGTTCTGGTTGCTTCGGTTGATCAACCACTTGTAGCGGCAATCCACGCCGGATGGCAGGGTTTGAAAGCAGGCATTCTCGGTCATTCGATCAGCCGGCTAGAGAAAGAAGGTGCTTCTCTTACGGGATTGAGAATAGCGATAGGCCCATCTATCGGCCCTTGTTGTTATGAGGTGAGCAGGAAGTTTGTCGAAGATATTGAACATGCCGACAGCCATCTCTGGCAAAACGATTCTGCGCCGTGGACCCACCATCGTGCGCCACCGGCAAGTGCGCCTTGGGTCGAACCTGAGATCACACATAATGAAGCCTGGTTTGATCTACGCAAATATGCGCTGCGCCACTTGGTGGCGAGCGGTGTGAGTATTGAACAGATTCAGGTGCTCCAACATTGTACTTATTGCCACAGCGCTGATCTGGGCAGCTATCGGCGGCGAAGCCATCAAGTCGAGGCTAAATCCTTCCAGTATTCTTGGATAAGACGTTCTCGGGATCCGGTTTCTTGAATGGCGATTTCAGCCGTTCATAACAGGCAAAAATTGTCCATGGGCGGCCACTCGAACACATCACCTAGCCGGCTGTTTTGTAAGGCGGCGCAGTCACCGATGCTCCGCTGCCAACATTGATCTGAATTGAGAAGTGGTCTCGCAAGATAGCCCGGCAGCTTCGAACACTGCGCAGGTGAAGCTAACGGGTGCAGGGCCTGGAGCAGTGATGACGCGGTCTGCAACCACAGCCACTGGACTGCTTCGATAAAGCGCGCGCCCCTCATAACCTACGGCATTCTGTTGCAGGAAGTCAGCGCTGTTCGATGTATGAGCAACGGTGTCGAGAAGGCTGGCCCTGGCAAGTGCCAGCGTTCCCCCGCAGATACCGGCAATTGTCGCTCCATTTGAACGGCTCGCATGAAGAAACTCTCGAATATCGGGTGCTTCTGCACGCTCCCAGACCATTCCTCCAATCACGACTACAACGTCCGGCTTCCAGTCCAGACATTGTTGCAAACTGCTATCGACCGTTACCGCCAATCCACCCTGCGAGCGAAATTGCCCCGTAGCAGAAGCGAAAAACCTGACGTCGATCCCGTAAAACGCAGACGCAGTTCCAGCAATGAAAGCGTATTCCCAGTCCGCAAAACCGGGTGTCAGTATCAATCCCACACGTGGCATCAGTCAGAATCCTCCATGAATGCCAATAAGATAGGGCGACAACACAGCTACATCAAGGGCAGCCGGCCGGTTATGACTGACTGCTTTTGGCCGAGGCATCGGTACATCCTTGAGATAAGCTACAGGTATAGGCAACTGAGTACAGAATTGCGCCCATCGAACGCAACGAATCATTACCGCCGTCGCCCTCATTGCGTGAAACTGATCGAAGCAAATGATGTCCGATTGCTATCGGCCAAGGACGAGGTCCGCCAAGCACGCATTGGGTCTAGGCTCAGTAAGGTCTCAAGCGACCTCCTCACGCCGTTTTAGCCGCGCGCTTATCCTGCCAGCGCAAGATAACGCCCGCACTCATCAAAGCTGACAGAGTGACCCATGAAACAAAAAATTCTTCTTGTAGCCGTGTGTGCTGCACTCATCCAAGGCTGTGCCGCCCCTTCCAAAAGCCATGAAGAATCACCTTCGATGCCAACTACCTCAGCCGCTGTAGCCCAGCCAACCTTATCTGCTTACGACTGGAGCCTGGTCTCGGCAACGGATGCGTCGGGCAAGCCTCTTGTGGCGATGAACAAAGGCATCGAGCGCAAGTTGCGCGTTGCCTTCGGTGACAAAAACCTGAGCATCAGCGGCGGCTGCAATCGGCAGTTCGGCGGCTATCGCTATCAGGACGGGGTTGTGAAGGTGCAGCCACTGGCCTCTACGTTGATGGCCTGTGACAAGAGCCTGATGGACCTTGACGCCCAAGTAGGGCGCCTGCTCAAGGGCGATCTGCGCGCGGTGATCACCGGCGACAACATGGCGCCGATGCTGCAACTGACGACAGCGGACGGCTCGGTGCTCAAGCTGCAAGGCGAGGCCACCCCGCAGACCCGCTACGGTAGCGAGGGTGAGGTCAAGTTTCTGGAAGTGGCGGCCAAGACGGTCAAGTGCAGCCACCCTTTGATCCCGAACTATCAATGCCTGCAAGTGCGCGAGCGTCGCTATGACGACGCGGGCCTGCAACTGGCGACCCAAGACACCTGGCATCCGCTGTACCAGCCTATCGAAGGCTTTGTGCATCATGACGGCGTGCGCACTGTGTTGCGGGTCAAGCAGTACGAATGGAAGAATCCGCCAGCGGATGCCCCTTCGACGGTCTACGTGTTGGATATGGTGGTCGAGCAGGACGCTTCTGGCAGCAAATAAGCTCGCGCAAACCCCGTAGATTAGCGTCTAAGGGGTTTTTTTTTGCCTGTGGTTTACCTGTTTTTCGACGAGTGACACGTCTAGATCAAGGGTTATAGCCCGATTGGGGGTTGTCACCTGAACTTTTGCCGACTACCCTGAAAATGTTTGAATTATTACAAATAATTTCGGTGTGGCTGTTTTTCGGTCACACGGCTTCAGGACGAGGAACGAAAGATGTTTTCACATGAAGGTACTGCGCTAGAGCTATTGGTCTTGGTTTTTGGCGTCACCGGGTTGTTGTTGGTCGCCTGGTTTATTCACCATCAATAATACGAGCTCAGGTCGCGAAAGTATGTAAAAAAACAACATACCTCTGGGCAGCAGCGTGAAGCTCAAAGCCGCTAACCGTCCCTTCACCTGTGCCAGCCTTTACGGCTGGCCTCAGAATCCGACTTTCAATGGTCTGCAAGGTTTTCCCGAGCCCACTGCTCGGCAGTGGTGACCGGAATCGACTGTTGCTCGTTGAAGGTAACCGCCTTAGGCCAGGCCACACCTTTACCTTGTGCGAATACGGCACGGTACTTCTTGATGTGGTGTGTGGGGTCTTGCTCCAGTGCCTGCATGAGGTAGTCAACCGTCCACACGTTGCGCTTGAACGGGCGATCCAGAACACGCTCCAGCATGCTCGCAACCTGCTCATAGGTCACGGTGTCGCCGGCGAGGTAGACAATCTGATTGCGCAGGCGCGGTTCGAAGAACACGATTTGCGCTGTCAGCGTGCCGATGTCGTCTGGCGTGGTGAGCGTCACGCTGTTCTCCAGGCTGCCCAGGGCGTTGACTGTGTTGTTGTCGAAGTCGACGACCTCGAACACCGGCTCGAACAGGAAGCTGGTGAACATGCCTGTCGAGATGATGACCCATTCAGTGTTGTCCTGGGCGCGCAGCAACTCGCGCACATCGAGCTGAGCATCGAACAGATCCTGGGGGCTGCCCCGGCCAATCACTTCGAAATCCACGCCGAACTGCCACGGGAAGTAGCGCTTCACGCCGGACTTGAGCGCGGCGGTCGCCAGCTTCATCGGGGTTTCGCGGCCCGCGACCATGCCCGCGCAGCCGATCACGGTATCGAAGCGTGCGAAGACCTTGGCAAGTTGATCGATTGAGTCGTTCACCAGGTCTGCGGCGACCATCTGAATGCCCAGGCCGCGCAGCTCATCGATCTCTACCTTTTTTTCGGGCACTTGCGTGTTGATGGTCGACTCCCTTAGCAACACGCTGAGGGCGGAGCCGGGCGCGCGTTTGGCCTCACGCGCCAGGTTGCGCAAAACCGGCAGGCCGAGTTCGCCAGCGCCTAGAACGAGGATCGATTGAGAGGGAAGTGGGGTCATTTCAGGCATGATTTCTCCGCAGACCTGTTGGCGATAAGATGAGTTCATGCTGGCACGATTCGGCAGCGCTCATAAGAAGGCACACGGGTGATACCAGGGGTAGAAATGACCGATCATGAAACGCTCAGCCAGGCAGAAGTTATCTGCCAGTCGCTCAGGGAAGAAGACGATGGCGTCAGGCGTGAAGTCCTGGCTCACGCCGGTAGCCGCTGGTCACTGGGCATTCTGCATGCGCTGGGTGTGTACGGTGCGATGCGTCATGCCGAGATAAAACGGCAGATGACAGGTGTGACTCAGCGCATGTTGACCAAGACCCTACGCGCCATGGAGCGCGACGGCCTGTTGGTTCGGCGCGAGTTCGGTGAGATTCCGCCCCGCGTCGAGTACGAGCTGACGCCCCTGGGCCGAGAGCTTTTGATTCGCATGTCGCCTATCTGGACCTGGGTGGTGGAAAACGTGGAGGACTTTCGTAAGGCTCGGCGTGTTTTCGACAGTCAGGAGGGCAAAAAACCGGCATGGCAGGTTCCCACACCGGTTCCGGATGCGCCTCGGTAAGCGCAACTTCTCGATGAAGGCTGTGCAAGTGTATGCCTCGATACACCCCTAGCTGTACGGGGCGCAGCGCGCCATAACCCACTACTGTCGCAGGCACATCACCATCGCTTGGATGCCGCGCCATGATCATGTCTACCAGCCTGTTATCAGCCTTCGTGCTGTTCGCTTTTGTCTCTTCGATCACCCCTGGGCCCAACAACACCATGTTGCTGGCCTCAGGCGTGAATTTCGGCTTTCGCCGTTCGATGCCCCATGCACTGGGTATCAGCATCGGCTTCATGCTGTTGGTGATCTGTGTGGGGCTGGGCTTGGGCGAGGTGTTCAAGCTGTTCCCGTGGGCTTACACCTTGTTGCGTTATGTCGGTGCCGCGTATTTGTTGTACCTGGCGTGGAAGATTGCCAATGCGGGCGGCATGTCTGACAACCCGGATGAACACGGCAAACCGATGACCTTCCTCGGTGCGGCGGCCTTCCAGTGGGTCAACCCCAAGGCCTGGATCATGGCGCTGGGGGCGATCACCACGTACACGCCGGCCGAGGGTTATGTCACCAATGTGCTGGTGATCGCCCTGGTATTTGCAGTGGTCAACTTGCCGAGTGTGTGCGTGTGGGTGGGGTGTGGCAGCGGCTTGCGTAACCTGTTGCGTGAGCCGCGCTGGTTACGGATGTTCAACTGGTCCATGGCCGGGCTGTTGGTGTTGTCACTGTATCCGATGCTGTTTTTGGGCTGAGGTGGCGTAGGTAACCACGATGCGAAGCGAGTAGCTTTTGCTCTTGATCTTGACCTGCTTTTGATCTGAAGCGCCCCGTTAAACCCCGCTGGCCGGAATTCGACAGGGATTTGGGGGGTAAACCGGCAGGGATGCCGGTTTAGCCGCCCCGCGCCATGGATGGCGCGTGGCGGCGGCCCCTCAAATCACTGGCGGATTACGGGCACACCGAGCTTAAGCGAGGTGCCGAGGGGTGGGGCAAGAGCGCTTTGGTTACTTTCGCGCTTTTCGAAAGTGACCCGCCGTCAGGCGGAACCCTAAGTGGCCGTTACCTCAGCAATGGATATGTACACAATCCAACTGTATTGACCGCCAGGCCGCCTTCGCGAGCAAGCCCGCTCCCACAGTTTGGACCGCGGGGTGTCAGGTAGAGAAGTGTCGGCTGATAGGCCGCCATCGCAGGCAAGCCAGCTCCCACAGTTGGATTGCAGGGTGTCATGGAGATAGGCGTCGGTTGTCAGGCCGTCACGGGAGCAAGCTCCCTCGCCACGCTGATGCGGGCTTAGACCGGCGAGATGGTCGCCAACATGCCGATGCCAATGGTCAACACCAAAAAGCCAAACAGGAAAATTGCCATCTTGGTCATAAGGCCTCCGAGGGGAAGGGGACGACAGGAATGTCGGGATGGGGCTATTGTCCGCCTCAAGGGCTTTTCAATACAGGCGCAGATCGAAAAGAAAAAACCGTATCAGATCACCGCGCAGCGCCTGGGCCGTGGCTTTTCAAGCGAACAGCTTTTATCAAGATCAGCGCCATGGCGGGTGCACGTCTTGAGCGTCACCTGAGACAGCCACTGCATTTGCCCCTAAGATAGCGCCCACTGCACAACAATAAGCATGGGCCGACCCTCGATGGAAAGACGCCAGTTCAGCGGTGGCATGCAAGGCAAGAACCTGCGCTACCTCAGTGATAACCCTCAGCAATCAACCTCGGTCACCCGCGTCGGTTTCCTGCTGCTCGAACACTTCTCCTTGCCGGCCTTCACCCAGACCCTCGACACGCTGGTGACCGCCAACCTGTTGCGCCCTGATCTGTTCGCTACGCGCACTTTCGGGTGGGGCGAGGGCGAAGTCATCAGCGACTTGGGCCTGATCATTCGCCCGGATGCGAACCTGATGCTGGCGAGCTTGCAGGACTTGGACCTGTTGGTGATCTGCGGTGGTTTTCGCACCGAACTCAAGGCCAGCGAGCCATTTATCCAATGGCTGCGCAGTGCGGGTGAAGCGGGCGTGCGCCTCGCCGGTTTGTGGAACGGCTCGTGGTTCCTCGGGCGTGCGGGGCTGTTGCAGGGTTACCGCTGCGCCATCCATCCCGAACATCGGCCGGCACTGGCCGAAGTGTCCAAGGCGGCGCAGGTCACCAGCGAACCCTATGTGATCGACCGCGACCGCCTCACCGCGTCCAGCCCCTCGGGGGCTTTCCATATGGCCCTGGACTGGATCAAGAGCCTGCATGGCAAAGCCTTGGTCGAAGGCATCGAAGATATTCTGGCGTTCGAAGAATCGCGCTACCGCCGCATCAAACCCACCGAAAACATGTGTGTCAGCGCGCCGCTGCGCGAGGTGGTGAAGTTGATGGACGCCAACCTCGAAGAACCCCTGGAACTCGATCAACTCGCCGTCTACGCCGGCCGTTCCCGCCGTCAGCTGGAGCGTCTGTTCAAAGAACAGCTGGGCACCACGCCGCAACGCTACTACATGGAACTGCGCGTCACTGAAGCGCGACGCCTGTTGCAGCACACCGAGTTATCCCAGGTGGATGTGCTGGTGGCGTGCGGGTTTGTCTCGCCGAGCCATTTCAGCAAATGCTACAGCGCGTATTTCGGCTATCGCCCCTCGAAGGAGAAGCGGTTGGTCAAGTAGCCTGGCGTGTGTAGAAAGATTTTCACAAGGAGTGGCAATGGACATCACGCTTTTGGATCGTTATCGCGGCAGCCTACTTGGGCTGGCGTGTGGCGACGCGGTAGGGACGACCGTTGAATTCATGCCCCGTGGCAGCTTTTCTCCCGTGACGGATATGCTTGGCGGCGGACCGTTTAGCCTCAAGCCTGGCCAATGGACTGACGATACGTCCATGGCACTGTGTCTGGCCGAAAGCCTGTTGCGCAAAGGCGGTTTTGACGCGATAGACCAGATGGGGCGTTACCTGAATTGGTGGAAGTGGGGTTACTTGAGTTCTACCGGAGAGTGTTTCGATATCGGCATGACGGTTCGCGAAGCGCTGGAGCAATTTCAGCAAAGTGGCAACGCTTTTGCGGGTTCAACGCATCCGTATTCGGCCGGCAATGGTTCAATGATGCGCCTCGCACCTGTGGTGTTGTTTTACTTTCCAGATAGGGCGCACATCCACCTGTTTGCCGAGCAAAGCTCGCGAACTACTCATGCCGCGCAGGAGGCTATCGAGTGCTGCCTGCTGCTGGCCGAGGCTATCAGCAATGCCCTGAGCGGTGTTCCAAAGAAGCAGGTGCTGAGCTTTTCCCACACTGTGCTGTCGGCCCCTAAGGTCAAGGCTATCGCCTCTGGCGATTATCGCGATAAAACCTCTGCTCAAATCGTTGGCTCAGGTTACGCGGTGGCTTCGCTGGAGGCCGCATTCTGGTGTTTCGATCAGACCTCCAACTTTGCTGACGCGATACTCACCGCCGCCAACCTTGGGGATGATGCAGACACTACTGCCGCAATCGTTGGGCAACTGGCGGGGGCGTATTATGGCGTCCAGGCTATCCCCGCCGATTGGTTGCACAAACTATGGATGCGCGATGAAATTCAAGAAACGGCTGATGCGTTATTCAACATTTCGCACCTACAACAGCATGGTTCAGAAACGATCCAGCCGATAAGGCTGTAGCTCTGGCACCCGCTCACCCGCCGCAAGCTGCCCAACCCGTTCGGCCGTCACCGCTGCTTGTGTCAGCCCCAGATGCTGGTGACCGAACGCAAGCAGTACCTTGCCCTCGCACACCCGGTCAATGATCGGCAGCGAGTCGGGCAGGGACGGGCGAAACCCCATCCAGGGCGTGGCTTCGCTGTCGCTCAGGTCATGTCGGAACAGCCCTTTGCTCAACCGGTGCAACTGCCAGGCCCGTTGGATATTGGCCGGGCGGTCGAGGCCGGCGAATTCGACCGTGCCGGCCAGGCGCAGGCCGCCGGTCATGGGCGTCATGATGAATTTGCGCTCCAGCGACGTGACCGCGAATGGCAGGCGCTGTTGTTCGTGGGGCAGCATCAGGTGGTAACCGCGTTCGGTGTCCAGTGGCACTTGTTTGCCGGTGAGTGCAGCGGTGAGTTTGGCCGAGTGGGCGCCGCAGGCGATCAGCACGTGCTGCGCTGTCAGTACGCCTTGGTCGGTCATCAGGGAAACGCCGCTGCCCTCCAGGCGCGCATCCAGAACCCGCTGCTGAAGAAATTTCACCCCCTCGGCCTTGGCCGCGTTCACCAGTTCGCCAACCACCGTGTACGGGTCCAGAAAGTGCCCGGTAGCCGGGAAGAACAAACCGCCTTGTAGGGCGTCGCTCAGTTGCGGCGCAGCCTTGCGCACTGCGTCGCCGCTCCAGAAGTCCACGGCGACGCCTTGCTGAGTCATGCGGCGCTGCACTGCATCCAGTGCAGCGCGGGATTCGGCGCGCTCATACACCAATAGCGAACCGTCTTCGCGCAGCAGTTGCGCTTGCCCAATCGATTGCAACAAGCGTTGCCACGCGCCCAGGCTGCCTTCGTTCAAGGCGCGAAGGCCCGCCACGGTGCGTTGGTAAGGTGCTCGCCGCAGGTTCAGCAGCAGGCGGATAAACCAGGGCAGGGCGCGGGGCAGGTAGGCCCAGTCCAGGCGCAACGGGCCCATTGGGTCCAGGAGCATGGCGGGCAAGCGCTTGAGGATCGACAGGTCGGCGATGGGGAAGACTTGCTCCGTCGCCAGGTGGCCGGCGTTGCCGTAGGAGGCGCCCATGCCGGGTGCCTGCGCGTCGACCACCACGACTCGCCGGCCTTGGCGTGCCAACTGCAAGGCGCAGGCGACGCCGATGATGCCGGCGCCGACTACTACGATGTCTGCTTGATTGGGTTCGGCCATGGTTATGCTTCTCGCTGGCCGTCGAGCAGGCGCCGCAGCCGCAGCGGGTTGTCGTGCTGCAGGGCAGTGGGCAGCAAGGCGTCCGGGAAGTCCTGGTAACACACCGGGCGCAGGAACCGCAGGATCGCCGCCGTGCCCACCGAGGTGCTGCGCGCATCCGAAGTCGCCGGAAAGGGCCCGCCATGCACCATGGCGTCGCACACTTCTACGCCAGTCGGCCAGCCGTTGACCAGCAGGCGCCCAGCCTTGCGCTCCAGTACCTGCAGCAGTGCCCGTGCGTGTGGCAGGTCGGTGTCATTCATTTGCAGGGTGGCGGTGAGTTGGCCTTCCAGGTGTTCGGACAGCTGGCGCATTTGCTCGACATCGCGGCACTGCACCACCAGCGAGGCGGCGCCAAAGACTTCGGCTTGCAGGTGTTCATTGTTCAGGAACGCCTCGGCCTGGGTCACGAACAAATGGGCCTGGCCCTGGTTCGGCCCGGTTGCTGGCAAGCCGTTGGCGGCAATGTTGGCGTGTTGGGCCAGGGTCTTCACACCGGTTTCGTAGGCGTTGAAGATGCCCGGTGTGAGCATGGTCTGGGCCGAGCAACGCGAGAGCCTGTCACTGGCAGACTGAATAAAGCGGTCCAGAGCGACGCCTTGCAGGGCGATCACCAGGCCAGGGTTGGTGCAGAACTGGCCGGCGCCTTGGGTCAGCGACGCCACGAACCCTTCGGCTAAGGCTTCACTGCGGGCTTCAAGCGCAGCAGAAAACAGGTACACCGGGTTGATCGAACTCATTTCCGCAAACACCGGGATCGGCTCCGGGCGTGCCTGCGCGGCTTGGCACAGGGCAATGCCGCCACTGCGCGAACCGGTAAAGCCCACGGCCTTGATGCGCGGGTCGCTCACCAGTGCGATACCCACCTCGTTACCCGCGCCGTAGAGCAGTGAAAACACACCCTCCGGCAAGCCACAATGTTTCACCGCCTGGGCGATGGCGCAGCCCACCAGCTCGCTGGTGCCGGGGTGCGCGTTATGCGCCTTGACGATCACCGGGCAACCGGCGGCGAGTGCCGATGCGGTATCGCCGCCCGCCACGGAGAAGGCCAGAGGGAAGTTGCTGGCACCGAACACTGCGACGGGGCCGAGGGCGATATGGCGCTGGCGCAGGTCGGCGCGGGGCAGGGGTTGGCGCTGGGGCTGTGCGGTATCGACGCGCACGTCGAGCCATTCGCCCAGGCGCACGGTGCGGGCAAAAGCGCGCAGTTGGCCGCAGGTACGGCCGCGTTCACCTTCAATGCGTGCGCGAGGCAAGCCGGTTTCGGCGCAGGCGCGTTCGACCAGCTCATCACCCAAGGCTTCGATGTGGGTGGCGATGGTTTCAAGCAACGTGGCACGATTTGCCAAGGTGGTTTCGCGGTAAGCGTCGAACGCGGCCCACGCCAGTGCGCAGGCCTGTTCGACGTGCTGCTCATCCCCGCCAGCGTAGGCGGGTTCCAGCGGGGTGTTGGTGGCGGGGTTGATCGCCCGGATCGCATCGCGATGGCCGGAGATGGATTGCTGACCGATCAGCAGCTTGCCTGTCAGAGTCATGGGGGCATCCTGAAAAACAAAAGAGGTGTTGTAGGAGCGAGCTTGCTCGCGAAAAACGTGCCTACAACGCGTTCATTCAGGGTGAGCGCGTTATCGTTAACGATCTTCGCGAGCAAGCTCGCTCCTACAAAGAATCAAGCGGCGTTCTGTTCTGCCGACCAGTTGGCATACCACTGGCGGAACAGTGCGTACTGCTGCTCGGCATAGCGTCGCTGGGCAGCGCTGAGCCCGTCGGTTTCGTTGAAGTGCAGGGCGTAACCCTGGTCGCCGTTGAGCACCATCAAATGCTTGTAATACAGCACCAGGTCGCAGCCTTCGTCGAACGACGACAATACCGCCAGCGCAGCTTCCAGCTCACGGGCCTGGCGACGCGCCTTGGCATCGCCCTTGGCGGCCTTTTTGCTCAGGGCCACCAGTTGCAGCACTTCGCGGGGCAGTGCATTGCCGATGCCGGTAATGGCGCCGGTGGCGTTGCAGTTGACAAAGCCGTGGACCACTTGGGTATCGACGCCGACCATCAGGGTCACATCGTCGTCCTGGGAGGTGATGTTTTCCGCGGCGTAGCGCAGGTCGGCGGCACCGCCAAACTCCTTGAAGCCGATCAGGTTCGGGTGTTCGCGGCGCAGTTCGAAGAACAGGTCGGCGCGGGTGGCGAAACCGTAGTAGGGGCTGTTATAGATCACCGCCGGCAGGTTGGGGGCCGCGTTGAGGATCGCTGCAAAGTGGGCCTTTTGCGCAGTGACCGAAGCACCTCGGGACAGCACGCGGGGAATGACCATCAAACCATGGGCGCCAACTTTAGCGGCATGGGCTGCGTGGGATACGGCTTCACGGCTGTTCACTGCACCGGTGCCGACGATGGTTGGCACACCCGCCGCCACCAGGCGCGCCACGCCTTCCTGGCGCTGGGCCTCGGTGAGCAGCGGCCAGTCGCCCATGGAGCCGCAATACACCACGGCACTCATGCCGATGTCGATCAGCTCGCGACCCTTGGCCACCAGGGCGTCGAAGTCCGGTTGGCGCTCGGCGGTGCAAGGGGTCATCAGGGCGGGCATGCAGCCGGTGAAGATGTTGTCGCTCATGGTGCTAACTCCGGTTTCAGTTGAATTGTTCAAGGGCTCAGATGCCCCAGGCAAACGGGTCTTGTTCGTCGATCAGCAGGGTGCTGTCGGCGGTCATGTAGGCGCGGCCGGTGATGAAGGGGCGTACGTGTTCACCGTCCCACTCATAGCGGCCGAGGAACTGGCTGCCGGTGATGCTGGCTTGTACCCAGGGTTCTCCTGCGGCCAGTTTTGCGTCGGCGGCCAGGCAGGCGAGCTTGGCGCTGGTGCCGGTGCCGCAGGGGGAGCGGTCATAGGCTTTGCCAGGGCACATCACAAAGTTGCGGCTGTCGGCGTGGGCGTCGTCGGCGAACAGTTCGATATGGTCGATCAGCGCACCGTCTGCACCACGAATGCCTTGGGCCTCGAGAGCCTTGAGCATCGCCCAGGTGTAGTCGGTCAGGGCCTCCACGTTATCCATCTGCAACTCATGGCCATGGTCCGACACCAGGAAAAACCAGTTACCGCCCCAGGCAATGTCGCCCAGCACCACGCCATGCCCAGGCACCTCAACCGGCACCTGTTTGCGATAGCGGTAAGCGGGCACATTGCGCAGGGTCACGCTGCCGTCGTCGTGCAAGGTGGCCGCGACCGGGCCGACCGGCGTATCGAGGCTGTGCACGCCCGGTTGGATCAGCCCCAGGTGGTGCAGTGAGGCAACCAGGCCGATGGTGCCGTGGCCGCACATGCCCAGGTAGCCAGCGTTGTTGAAGAAGATCACCCCGCAGGTCGCTCCCGGTGTGACCGGCGCGCAGTACAGCGCGCCCACCAGTACATCATTGCCTCGGGGCTCCAGCAGGCATGCGCGGCGCCATTGATCGTGGTGGGTGCGCAGGTGGTCCAGTTGGTCGGCGATCGTGTCGCCAACCAGCGCGGGGAAACCGCTCATGACCAGGCGTGTAGGTTCACCGCCGGTGTGTGAGTCAATCACGTGCAGCCGTTTCATAAGGCGCTCCATCAGTGGGTAGTCGGGGACAGTGGGGCGCTGTAGTGCGCGTCGCTGACGGTTTCGCTTTCGTCTTCTTCCTGCTCCAGGCGCACCAAGTGGGCGGGCACGCCGGTGGCGGCGCCCCAGTAGTAGATGCCCAGGGCGCAGGCCGCCACCACCAGGGTGTCAAACGGGTGGCTGATCACGCCGATACCGCCAAAGCTGCCGAGTTTGGAGAGCAGGATGGTCACGGCGTAGAAGCCGATCAGCCACGCCGAGGAACGCACCTGTTGCTTGAGGTTCAGGTGCGCGGTCGGCACCCAGCGTGCACACAGCAGGTACACCACAAACATCAGGATTTGCAGGCCCAGCAGCCAGGACACGGTGTTCCAGCCCGACCAGTACACGATCAGCGCAGCGATGATGAACGACAGCGGGCCCAGCACCGCCATGCCCTTGACCCGAAACGGGCGCGCCATGTCGGGTGCATTGCGGCGCAGGGCGGCGACGGTCACCGGGGCCACCGCGTAACTGAGGATCAGGGCAGCGGACACCACGTTGATCAGCGCTTCCCAGGACGGGAACGGCAAGGTCCAGAACACCGACAGGGCAAAGGTCAGCCACAGCGCCGGGCGCGGGATGCCGGACTTTTCATCGATGCGCGTGAAGACCTTGAAGAAGGTGCCGGTCTGCGCCCAGCCATACACCACGCGCGGGGTGGCGTTCATGTAGATGTTGCCGCAGCCGCTGGGGGAGATCACCGCATCGGCCACCACCAGGTAGGCCAGCCAGCCCACGCCCAGCGCCAGGGCGATATCGCGATAGGGCAGGGCCAGTTCCTTGCTGATGCCGGCCCAACCATTGGCGAGCATTTCGGTAGGCACGCCGCCGAGGAACGCGGTTTGCAGCAGCACATAGATGGCCGTCGACAGCAGCACCGAGAGGATCAGGGCGATGGGGATGGTGCGCTGTGGGTTTTTCACTTCGCTGGCCACCGAAATGATCGGCGTGAGCCCCAGGTAAGCAAAGATCACCCCGCCTGCGGACACGGCCATCTCGATGCCCGACAAGCCGAACGGTGCAAAGCCATGCACCTGGAAATTCTCCGGCTTGAAGAAGGTGAACAGCACGCCGATCACCAGCAACGGCACGATGAACTTGAACACGCTCACCAGGTTATTGGCGATGGCAAAGGTCTTCACGCTGCGGTAATTGAGCACAAAGAACAGGCACAGCAAGGCAAATTGCACCAGCCAGCCCAGGGTGGTCGGGTCACTGGAGCCGGCCTTGGTCAGCTGGGGAAACCAGGCTGCCGCATACTGGCGCGAGGCGACCACTTCAATCGCCACCAGGCTGGAAAACGCGATCAGCGTGATAAAGCCCATCAGGTAACCCAGCAACGGGCCATGGGAGTACACCGGGTAGCGCACCACGCCGCCGGCGCGGGGCAGGGCGGCGCCGAGTTCGCAGTAGACAATGCCCAGCAACAGCACAGCGAAACCACCCAGCAACCAGGAAAAAATCCCCGCCGGGCCTGCGATGGCAGACACGTGGCTGGCAGCGAACAACCAACCCGAACCGAAGATGGCCCCCAACCCGATAAAGGTGAGGTCCATCAGTGACAGCTGTTTCTTGAACTTGCCTTGGCCTGACATAGCGGCGCCTTCTTGTGAGTTATTGGATAGGCATGCAGTGGCGCTATCCTGAACCCACAGGCCTGGCTGACGATTGATGTTTTATGCGGCGATGGATGACGAATTCAGCACAATTTGCCGCGCTCGACAGCGCTCGGCCTATGGCGCAATCTGCTGGCTGTCGACGAATAAAAGGGCAGATAAAGTCATGTTGCAGAGCGCGTTCGCGAGCCTTTTCCAGGGCAGCCGACCCCACAGCATCGAGCAGCTATTGAGCGGGGTAGAGCAGTTGCTGCCGATGCTCGATGTACTGCCCAATGCCGCGATTTTCATCAAGGACATCGACGCCCGCTACGTGCTCGCCAACCGCACCCTGGTGCAACGCTGCGGCCTCAAGCAGCTGCAACCACTGCTGGGCAAGACCAGCGCTGAAGTGTTTCCCGCGCAATTGGGCCCCGGCTATACCGAGCAGGACCGGCGCGTGCTGAAGCAAGGCCTGGTGTTGGAGGATCAACTCGAATTGCACCTCTACGGCACCCGCGAACCCGGCTGGTGCCTGACCCACAAGTGGCCGCTGTACAACCAGCTCGGCGCGATCATCGGCCTGGCCGGAATCTCGGTGGACCTGCAATCGGCCAGTGAAACCCACCCGGCCTATCAGCGCCTGGCGGCGGTGGACGAACACATCCGCAGCCACTTCAACCGCCGTGTCACCCTGGGTGAACTGACCCGAATCGCCGGGATTTCTGTGGCGCAACTGGAGCGCTACTGCAAGCGGGTGTTTCACCTCACGCCCCGGCAAATGATCCAGAAAGTCCGGCTCGAACATGCCCGGCGGTTGTTGCATACCGAGCTGCCGATTACCGAGGTGGCGCTGCAATGCGGCTACACCGACCACAGCGCGTTTACCCGGCAGTTCAAATCCTCTACAGGCTTCACTCCAAGGCAGTACCGACAAGCCACACAAGGCGGCAGCGCAGGTGAATGTCTTCTGTAGGAGCGAGCTTGCTCGCGAAAAACCTCAACGATAACGCGGGCGTCCTGAATGAACGCGGCGCCTGTGAGTTTTTCGCGAGCAAGCTCGCTCCTACAGGGTAAGCGTTCTATTGCGATGCAACGAATGGCGCCCACGCCCCTCATATGCTTACACCGACCCTTTTCACCACGACAGGTACCGAGCTTATGACCGCGGCGAACAACGATCATGTGAACTGGCTGGTGCAACATTCCATGCTTCACGCGGCGCGGCAGCGGGCCAAGCTGTATTCGGGGCAAGGGCGCTTGTGGCAGCAGCCCTATGCACAGACCCGGCCGCGTGACGCTTCAGCCTTGTCGTCCGTGTGGTTCACTGCTTATCCCGCGTCGATTGTCACCCGCGAAGGCGGCACTGTGCTGGAAGCGTTGGGGGACGAAACCCTGTGGCATACCCTGTCGAAGATCGGCATCCAGGGCATTCACAACGGCCCGTTGAAGAAGTCCGGTGGTTTGTCTGGCACCGAGCACACCCCGACCATCGACGGCAATTTCGACCGCATCAGCTTTGACATCGACCCGCAACTGGGCACCGAGGCGCAGTTACAGGCGTTGACGCGCATGGCTGCCGCGCACAATGCGGTGATCATCGACGATGTGATCCCGTCCCACACCGGCAAAGGCGCGGATTTTCGCCTGGCGGAAATGGCCTATGAGGACTATCCGGGCCTGTACCACATGGTCGAAATCCGCGAGGAAGACTGGCCGTTGCTGCCCGACGTGGCCGACGGACGCGATGCGCAAAACCTCAGCCCCTCACAGGTAGACGCGCTGCGCGACAAGCACTACATCGTCGGCCAATTGCAGCGGGTGATTTTCTTCGAGCCCGGCGTCAAGGAAACCGACTGGAGCGCCACCCCGGTGGTGCTCGGCGTGGATGGCAAACCGCGGCGCTGGGTCTACCTGCATTACTTCAAGGAAGGCCAGCCGTCGCTCAACTGGCTTGACCCTTCGTTTGCCGCGCAGCAGATGATCATCGGTGATGCGCTGCACGCCATTGATGTGATGGGCGCGAAAATCCTGCGTCTGGATGCCAACGGCTTTCTCGGCGTGGAGCGCAAGCTCGACGGCACGGCCTGGTCCGAAAGCCATCCGCTGTCGATCACCGGCAATCAGTTGCTCGGCGGCGCCATTCGCAAGGCGGGCGGTTTCAGTTTTCAGGAGCTCAACCTCACTGTGGACGACATCGCGTCCATGTCCCATGGCGGCGCCGACCTGTCCTATGACTTCATCACCCGGCCGGCCTACCAGCATGCGTTGCTGATGGGCGACACCGAGTTCCTGCGCCTGATGCTGCGGCAGATGCACAGCCTCGGCATCGACCCCGGCTCGCTGATTCACGCGCTACAGAACCACGATGAACTGACCCTGGAGCTGGTGCACTTCTGGACGCTGCACGCCCATGACAGCTTCCTGTTCCAGGGCCAGACCTTTCCCGGCAACATCCTGCGCGAGCATATCCGCGAGCAGATGTACGAACGCCTGACCGGCGAACATGCGCCGTATAACCTTAAGTTCGTCACCAACGGCGTGTCCTGCACCACCGCCAGTATTATCACTGCAGCCCTGGGGATTCGTGACCTGGAGGCGATCACCCCGGCGGATATCCAGCAGATTCGCCAGATCCACTTGCTACTGGTGATGTACAACGCCATGCAACCTGGGGTGTTTGCCTTGTCCGGCTGGGACCTGGTGGGCGCACTGCCGTTGGCGGCCGAAGAGGTGGCGCACCTGATGGCGGATGGCGACACCCGGTGGATCCACCGTGGCGCCTACGACCTGGTAGACCTGAACCCCGACGCCGAGCTGTCGGCGGGGCAAATGCCGCGCTCAAAAAGCCTGTATGGCAGCCTGAACAGCCAACTGCAGGACCCGGAGTCCTTTGCCTCCCAACTGCAAAAAATCCTCGCCGTGCGCCGCGCCTACGACATCGCCGCGAGCCGCCAGATCCTGGTGCCAGATGTCGAGCATCCCGGCTTGCTGATCATGGTTCACGAACTGCCGGCGGGTAAGGGCACGCAAATCACGGCGCTGAACTTTGGTGCCACGCCAATCACCGAAACCTTGCACCTGCCCAACATCGCACCGGGACCGGTGGTGGATATCATCAATGAGCGGGTGGAAGGCGATTTGACCGAGGAGGGGGCGTTCACGATCACGTTGGACGCCTATGAAGGGCTGGCGTTGCGGGTGGTGAGCAGCACGCCGATGTAAAGGGATATTGGCCCTGGCAAACCGTAAACGTCATCGCCTACTGTAGGAGCGAGCTTGCTCGCGAAAAACGTCAACGATAACGCGAGCTTCCTGAATAAAAGCGGCGTCTGTGAGTTTTTCGCGAGCAAGCTCGCTCCTACATGGCAAGTCGTGCCAGACGATCAGTGGTGCTTGTTCTTGTGCTTATGTTTGTTGCCTTTGTGCTTGCCACCACCGGAACGATGACCGCTCTCGTCATCGGCCAGATTATTACCCAGCGCGCCACCGGCTGCGCCGCCCACGCCCGCGCCGATGGTCGAACCGGTGGAGCCGCCCAGGCGATTGCCAATCAGCGAACCGCCCGCCGAGCCCAAACCGCCGCCAATCGCCGCTTCGGTCTTGTTGCCCTTTTGCGCACCCACCGCACTCCCGGCTGCGCCACCTACGCCTGCACCGATGGCTGCACCGGTCGAGCCACCGAGCTGTTGGCCGACCACATTGCCCAACACGCCGCCTACACCGCCGCCCAGCGCGGCGGTACCATCTCCAGCGGCCAGGGCGCCTTGGGAGATCAGGATGCCCAATGCCAGGGCCGGGAATGTCATTTTCATTTTTTTGTACCTCAAGGGCTGTCTCAGGCGCTCACGGGGTAAAGCACGCCTGGCAATGTGATTAGAGCACAGGCCGCCGCACTAGGGTTTCGGTGTTCGCCCCTTGCGCAAGAAAATTTTTATCAACCCTCTTGAATTCCTTTTGCGCGTCCATAAATTTTTGATCACGCGATGCCGAATCCGGGTCGCGTACTAAATCACTTGGAGAAACTCAGGAGATTTTAAAATGGCTACTACCCTGTCGTTGGCCCCACTGTTCCGTCAATCGGTGGGCTTTGATCGCTTCAATGACCTGTTCGAGTCGGCGCTGCGCAGCGAGGCTCCGAATTCCTATCCACCTCACAACGTGGAAAAGCACGGTGACGACGCGTACCGCATTGTCATCGCCGTGGCTGGCCTGACCGAGGAGGATCTGGATATCCAGGTCGAGAGGGGTGTATTGACGGTTTCTGGCGGTAAACGCGAAACCGACGATAAGGTCGCTTACCTGCACCAGGGCATTGCCCAACGTGCGTTCCGGTTGTCGTTCCGCTTGGCGGACCATATCGAAGTACGTGGCGCATCCCTGACCAACGGGTTGCTCAACATCGACCTGCTGCGTGAAGTGCCTGAAGAGGCCAAGCCAAAACGCATCATGATTGGTGGCGAGGCCAAGCCCGAGCTGCGTCAGGTCAGCTTGCAGTAAAACAATCGGCGGTAAAAAGGCGCTCTGCGGAGCGCCTTTTTTGTGCGCGCTGCAAACCCAGGTCCGCTAAGCCTGGGTGTTGGGTGCAAACAACTGCTTGGCCTCGGCAAAGCATTTCTCGGCGATGGCCGAGCGCGGTTCGGTCTTGCGCATCACCATGCCCAAGGGCGCTAGGACGCTGGCATCCGGCAGGTGAATAAACGCCAGGTTCTCGATGGGGCTTTCCAGGCCGCTGTCCAACGGCATGATCGCGCAGCAGAAGCCTTCGTGAATGGCCTGGAACAGTTGATAGGTGGAGTCGCTTTCCAGAATCGGCTGGGGATCGAGACCGCGGCTGCGGAAACTCAAGTCAATGGATTTTCGATAGTGCATGCCATTGCTGATCATCCCCAGGGGCAGCTCGGCGGCTTCTTCCCAGCTCATCTGCGTGCCTTCGAAGTGGAAGTGGCGGGTATCGTACAGCAGGCCGACACGGGTCTCGCCCAGTTCGAAAAACTCCAGGTAGTTGGGGCTGACGTGGTCCAGGTAACACACGCCCAGGTCCAACTGGTTGGTGCCCAGGGCTTCGATGATTTTGTCCGAACTCATGGAGGTGAGGCTGAACTTGAGTTCCGGGAAGCTGTGGGACAAGCCCTGGATGAAGCTGATCGGGTTGAAGCCGCTCAGGGGCACCAGGCCCAGGCGCAGGTTGCCGACCAACTGGCCGCGACACGCAGCGGCTTCGGCGAACAGGCCATCGTGGGCGGCGAGTAAAGTCCTGGCCCAGGCCAGCACGCGTTCGCCGGCCTGGGTGAAGCCTTCGAAGCGTTGGCCACGGGTCACCAGTTCCAGGCCCAGTTCTTCCTCCAGGTTGCGCAGGCGCATCGACAGGGTGGGCTGGGTGATGTTGCAGCGGGCAGCGGCCTGGCCGAAATGGCGGGTCTGCTCCAGCGCGAGCAGGAATTTAAGTTGTTTGATGTCCATGAAGGCACCTGCCTGGAAATGAGCCGATGATCGCATTGTAACGACCGGCACGTCCAAGTGCCCTTGCCACGGTGCAGTGGCATTGTTCCATTTCTGGGATGGAGCGGCCCGTTTCAGCTACTACCTAACCCCGAACGCGATGACTAAGGTGGTCCCACTGTTTTTTTGGGTGGGCCAGCTGACACACGTCCAGGTCGCTGCCCAAGCGTGTCTTTACAGGAAGTACAGGCACAGCCGGGCGCAGCTCCGGCGCACACGCCAGGGAGGTATCGCCAAGCAAGAGGAAATGCAAATGACTGCATCAGGTAACGCTGCAAACTTCAATGGTCAAAAGCCGACGATTGACCCCGCTGACACCGCCATGTTGCTGATCGACCACCAGAGTGGTCTGTTCCAGATCGTCAAGGACATTGATGTTCCTCAATTGCGTGCCAACGCCATCGCGCTGGCCAAGGCCGCAACCCTGCTGAAAATACCGGTCATCACCACCGCGTCGGTGCCGCAGGGCCCCAACGGCCCGTTGATTCCGGAAATCCACGAAGCCGCGCCGCACGCGCAGTATGTGGCTCGCCGTGGCGAAATCAACGCGTGGGACAACCCGGAGTTTCATGCCGCCGTCAAAGCCACCGGCAAGAAGACCCTGGTGATCGCCGGCACCCTGACCAGCGTGTGCCTGGCGTTCCCATCGATTGCGGCGGTGCATGAAGGCTACAAGGTGTTCGCGGTGGTCGATGCCTCGGGCAACCACTCCAGGCTGGCCACCGACCTGACCGTTGCACGCCTGGCCCAGGCCGGCGTGGTGCCGATCGACATCATGGGCACGCTGTCGGAGTTGCAAGGCTCCTGGAACCGCCCGGATGCCCAGGAGTGGGCCAACGTCTACACCCAGGCCATGCCGCACTACCAGTTGCTGATCGAGAGCTACATCAAGGCCCAGGAAGTGGCAAACAACCACGAAGTACTAGACTCACAGCGCACCTAAATACGCTGGGGCCTTTTGCGGTAAGCCCATGTTGGGCGCTGCCTCTATTTATCAGGAGTATGAAGATGTCTACACCTTACGTTCGTTTGGACAAAGACAACGCCGCGGTGCTGTTGGTCGACCATCAGGCCGGCTTGCTGTCATTGGTCCGTGACATCGACCCGGACAAGTTCAAGAACAACGTGCTGGCCCTGGCTGACCTGGCCAAGTACTTCAAGTTGCCGACCATCCTCACCACCAGTTTCGAAACCGGCCCCAACGGCCCGCTGGTGCCCGAGCTCAAGGCGCTGTTCCCGGATGCGCCGTACATTGCGCGCCCAGGCCAGATCAACGCCTGGGACAACGAAGATTTCGTCAAGGCCATCAAGGCCACCGGCAAGAAGCAATTGATCATTGCCGGCGTCGTGACCGAAGTGTGCGTGGCGTTCCCGGCGCTGTCGGCCCTGGCCGAAGGCTTTGAAGTGTTTGTGGTCACCGATGCCTCCGGCACTTTCAACGAACTGACCCAGCAATCGGCCTGGGCTCGCATGTCGGCCAACGGCGCGCAACTGATGACCTGGTTTGGCCTGGCCTGCGAGCTGCATCGCGACTGGCGCAACGACATCGAGGGCTTGGGGACGTTGTTCTCCAACCACATTCCGGACTACCGGAACCTGTTCACCAGCTACAACGCGTTGACTGAAGGCAAGTGAGCCTGATGGCAGGCTGCCGCTAGCCCTGGGGGTGACAGTAGAGCACCTATTTCCCTGACACCCTTACGTCCAAATGTGGGAGCTGGCTTGCCTGCGATGGCCATAGGTATCTACACAACTTTGTAGGCTGTAGCAGCAAACGGTAACCACGATGCGAAGCGAGCCGCTCTTGATCTTGATCTGCTTTTGATCTTAGGCGCCCCGTCAAACCACGCTGGCCGGAATTCGACAGGGATTTGGGGGGTAAACCGGCAGGGATGCCGGTTTAGCCGCCCCGCGCCATGGATGGCGCGTGGCGGCGGCCCCCCAAATCACTGGCGGATTACGGGCACACCGAGCCTAGGCGAGGTGCCGAGTGGTGGGGCAAGAGCGTTTTGCTTACTTTTGCGCTTTTCAAAAGTGAGCCGCCGTCAGGGCGGAACCCTAGGTGGCCGTTACCGCAGGAATGGATATGTACACGGTCCAACTGCGTTGACTGTCAGGCCGCCATCGCAGGCAAGCGAGCTCCCACATTTGGATCTTGGGGCGCCAGGGAGATAGGCGCCAGCCGTCAGGCGGTCGCGGGAGCAAGTTCCCTCACCACTGGATCAGCACCGCTAGAAGGATGACAGCACTCTAGTCGTATTTTGTTACTAACCCATGTCCTAAAAATACAGCGCTGTGGTGCAAAAGCAGGACAAAACACCCTCTCGCCATTCAATTTTCATAAAAATGTAACAACCCTGCTTCACAGTTCGGGAGCCCGTCACCACAACGAGTTCCTTTTAATGAAAAGCTTGATGAAGTCCGCAGCACTCGCCATTACGGTATCCCTGTGTGCCTCCTCCGTGACCTTCGCCGCCGAGAACGTACGCCTCACCGGCTCCGGCGCCAGCTTCCCTGCACCGATCTACCTCACCTGGTTCAAGGATTTCAGCAAGAAGACCGCTGGCGTCACCGTGGATTACCAATCCAAGGGCAGCGGCGCAGGTGTGCAGGACTTCCTGAATAAAACCGTCGACTTCGCCGCCAGTGACTCGGCCATGAAAGACGAAGACATCGCCAAGGTCGCCGAAGGCGTGCAACTGCTGCCAATGACCGCCGGTGAAATCGTGCTGGCCTATAACCTGCCGGGCAATCCCAAGGGCCTCAAGCTGCCACGCGATGTTTACTCCAATATCTTCCTGGGCAAGATCACTAAGTGGAACGACCCACAGATCGTTGCCGCCAACCCGGACCTGAAGCTCACCGACACGCCGATCACTGTAGTGGTACGCGCAGACTCCAGCGGCACCACAGCGGTATTTACCAAGCACCTGTCCACCATTAACCCTGAATTCAAAACCGCGCTGGGGGAGGGCAACACCGTCAACTGGCCGGCCAGCGACAAATTCATCAAGTCGCCCAAGAACGATGGTGTGACCGCCACCGTACGCCAGACCCCAGGCGCCATCGGTTACATCGAGTACGGCTTCGCCAAACTGGCCAAGGTTGACTTCGCCCAGTTGCAGAACAAGGCCGGCCAGTACGTGGTGCCGAACGCCGAAAGCGGCGCCGAGGCCCTGGCCGCAGTGAAGATGCCGGAAAGCCTGGTGGCCTGGTTGCCGGACCCGGACGGTGCCAAGTCTTACCCGATCACCTCGTACACCTGGATGATCTTCCGCAAGGACAACGGCAACCCTGCCAAGGCCAAGGCCATGCGCGAAATGGTTGAGTACAGCCTGACCGAGGGGCAGAAAATCGCCGACTCCATGGGCTACATCCCGCTGCCGCCATCGGTGGTGGAGCAGGTTCGCAAGGCATCCGCCAACATTCAGTAACACCCGTGAGGCCGCTCTCGGTGTGGGCTGTTTGCCGCGCCGGGGGCGTTTCCCCCCTGTTCCGGAATTAGCCAATGAACAAACCTTTCGTCGTACCGGTTAACCGGGATTCTGCCTGCCAACCTCCCTCGGCCAAAGACTTCCTGGTCGATCGCACCTTCCGTGGGCTCGCGCGAATCGGGGTGGTACTGATTCTGGCGTTGGTCGCAGCCTTGGTCTTCGAGGTGGGACGCAAGGCCTTGCCGGGCATGGAAAAGCACGGCTTCGATGTGCTTTTTGGCAGTGTCTGGGACGTTAACCAGGGCAAGTACGGGATCCTGCCGGCCATTTGGGGCACGCTCTACAGCGCTTTTATCGCGCTGCTGATTGCAGGCTTTTTCGGTGTCAGCATGGCGATTTTCCTGACTCAGGATTTCCTGCCGGCCAAGCTGGCGGCGGTGTTTCGCACCATCGTTGAATTGCTCGCGGCCATCCCCAGCGTGGTGTATGGCCTGTGGGGCATCTACGTGGTGATCCCAGCGATCCGGCCACTGACCACCTGGTTGAACAGTGAACTGGGTTGGATACCATTTTTCGGCACGTCCTTGAGCGGGCCGGGGTTGCTGCCGGCGGCGCTGGTGTTGGCGATCATGATTCTGCCGACGATTGCCGCCGTGTCCCAGGACGCGCTCACCAGCGTGCCGATGAAAACCAAGCAGGCCGCCTACGGCATGGGCACCACCCATTGGGAGGCGATCCTCAAGGTGATGGTGCCATCCGCCGCCACCGGTATTTTTGGCTCCCTGGTACTCGGCCTCGGCCGTGCGCTGGGCGAAACCATGGCGCTGGCGATGTTGGTGGGCAACGCCAACAACATTTCCCTGTCGCTGTTCGCGCCGGCCAATACGTTGGCGGCCTTGTTGGCGCTGAACTTCCCCGAAGCCGGGCCCAACGAGGTGGAGGTCTTGATGTACGCCGCCCTCGTCTTGATGTTCATCACACTGCTGGTGAACGTCATCGGTTCCATGATCATGCTCTACGCCCAACGGGGTAATCGATGATGACGAATCTCACATCCCCTATCACCGCGGTACCGAGCCTGCAGCGCAAGTTCGAAGGCCGCGCCTTGCGCAGCCTGGTGTTGACCACATTGGTATGGTTTGGCGCGCTGCTGGCCAGTGTGCCGCTGATTTCGGTGCTCTACATGCTGATCACCCGTGGCGGCGCACGCCTGAGCCTGGAGGTGTTCACCGAACTGCCGCCCACCGGCTTCGAGACGGGCGGCGGTTTCGGCAACGCCATGGCCGGCACCTTTGTGATGGTCGGTATCGCTGCGGCGATCGCAGTGCCGGTCGGCATCATGGCGGCCATATTCCTGGCCGAACTGGGGCCGGACAGCAAATTGGCCAACGCTGCACGCTTTGCCGCCAAGATGCTCACCGGCTTGCCTTCGATCCTGGCCGGCGTGTTTGCCTACGCCTTGGTGGTGATGACTACCGGCACCTACTCGGCACCGGCAGGCGGCGTGGCCCTGGCGGTATTGATGCTGCCCATTGTGGTGCTGACGGCTGAAGAGTCGATGCGCATGGTGCCCAAGATCATGAAGGACGCCGCCTACGGCATGGGCTGCACCCGCTCCCAAGTGATCTGGAAGATCATCTTGCCGACCGGCCTGCCGGCGATCCTCACCGGCGTAATGCTTGCTGTGGCTCGTGCCGCAGGCGAGACCGCGCCGTTGCTGTTTACCGCGCTGTTCAGCAACTACTGGATCTACCACGACGGCGACCTGGCGGTGATGAACCCCACGGCTTCCCTTGCCGTGTTGATCTACAACTTTTCCGGCATGCCCTTCGACAACCAGCTGGAGCTCGCCTGGGCGGCCTCGTTGGTGTTGGTGATGATCGTGCTGGTCGTGAATATTGTGAGCCGTATCTTCGGCAAGCCTAAGTATTAAGAACGGGAGCATCTGAATCTTGAACGTCTCAACTGCGCAAATAGCCGCTCCGTTTGTCACCCAATCGCCTGTGGTCATGGACTGCAAGCTGGACCGGATTTTCTACGGCAACTTCATGGCGGTGCGTGACAGCCATGTGCCGATCGAAAAGAACAAGATCACCGGTTTTATCGGCCCGTCCGGCTGCGGCAAAAGTACGGTACTGCGTAGCCTCAACCGCATGAACGACCTGGTCAAAGGCTTTCGCTTCGAGGGCCACGTGCATTTCCTGGGGCAGGATGTGTATGGCAAGGGTGTAGACCCGGTGGTGGTGCGCCGTTACATCGGCATGGTGTTCCAGCAGCCTAACCCGTTCTCCATGAGCATCTTCGACAACGTCGCCTTCGGCCTGCGCCTGAACCGCTACAAAGGCGACTTGGGCGACCGCGTCAAGCACGCTCTGCAAGGCGCGGCGCTGTGGGATGAGGTCAAGGACAAGCTCAAGGTCAGCGGCCTTTCGCTCTCCGGTGGCCAGCAGCAACGGCTGTGTATTGCCCGCGCTATCGCCACCGAGCCGGAAGTCCTGTTGCTCGATGAGCCGTGCTCGGCACTCGACCCGATTGCGACTCGCCGGGTAGAGGAACTGATGGTGGAGCTGAAGAAGGATTACACCATCGCCCTGGTCACCCACAACATGCAGCAGGCCATTCGCGTGGCGGACACCACAGCGTTTTTCTCGGTGGATATTTCCCAGGGCACGCGTACCGGCTACCTGGTGGAAATGGGCCCGACTGCGCAGATTTTTGGCAGCCCGCGTGAACAGATGACCGAGGATTACATCAGCGGCAAGTTCAGCTGAGTCCCTATGTTCGATAAAAACCGCACGTGCGCCACCGTCAGCCCAGGAATGCCAATGTCTGCAACGCATCGTCTTGATTTGTCAGCGATTGAACGCGCGCTCCGTAAAGTGCAGAGCCGCTTTGCCGAGCTCAGCACGCAATTTACCGAGCCGCGCGACCCCTTGACCGACGAAGTGCTGCTCAACGTGCTTGAAGGCTATGCGCTGGTTGACGACTATGTCGCACGGGGCGTTGACCTGTTTGACCTTCATCATCTGGACCTGATGCTGGAGATCAACGCCACCGTGCTCTGCGGTAGCGACCCGGCGCGCCGCGTGGAATACGCGCAGCACCTGGCCGCCACCGAAGAGCACTTCTTCAACAATGTTGAAGGCGGTATCAAGGACTTGTTCAACTGGTACTGCGCGTATCGCAGTGAATCGGTATGGAAACGTGCGGCCGGCGTGTATGTGCGCATCCTCAGCAAGCCGCAGTTGTTCATCGAAGGCAACAACCGCAGTGGCTCGCTGATCGTCAGCTATCTGCTGATGCGCGCCGGGTTGCCACCGTTTGTGCTGACGTTGGAAAATGCCGAGGGTTACTTCAATCCTTCTTCGGTGATCCGCAACTCGGCCAAACATGGGGTCAAGGCGTTGTATGAATTGCCCAAGATCAAGAAAAAATACGCCGCCTTCCTGGAGGAACAGGCCCCGGATCCCAAGGCGTTTTTCTTGAGCGATACACCACAGCCTATCTATCAGGGAGGCCATTAATGCGCTGGTATCCAACACTCGCCAGCCGAGCCGTGCAAGCCGTCCAGCAAGCGGTCCTCACGCGTGCCGCCAAGCACCCGCGCGTACGCATCTCCTTTGATATTGACGACACGCTGGCTTGCCAACTTGACCACGCTGATGTCGAGAGCAGTTGGCTGCCGGCCTGCGCTCATCGTTGGTGGGGAGAACCGCTGCGTATCGGCACCCGGTCGTTGACACGGGAGCTGCGGCGCCAGGGTTGCAGTATCTGGGTCTACACCTCATCGGGCAGGGCGCCTTCCTACATCAGGCGTTGGCTGATGCTGTACGGCATCCGTGTCGACGGCGTAGTGAATAGCGAGCGGCATAACCACGCCCTCAGGGTGCATGGGCTGTCGAACACCCCGTCGAAATTTCCGCCGGCCTTCGATATTGATTTGCACGTGGACGATTCCGAGGGCGTGCGCCTTGAAGGCAACGACCACGGCTTTCGCGTGGTGGTGGTTGACCCGCAGGATGAGCATTGGGCGCAAAGAGTGCTTGAAGCGGTCGCGGGCGTGCAGGCACAACTGGCCCGTCAGCAATTGCCCAGGTTCAAGCAGCCTGTATGCCAACGTGCTGAGGTTTATTCTTCCTGAGTTCCAGAGAAACCTGAACTGCTTGAGCCCTTATTGCAGTTCACAACTTGCTATAAGGGCTTAATTGTCTTTGACTCATTAGTCACGAACAACACGGAACTTCACTTCTTGTTCGACAAACAGCGCTTATGGCGCTTTTGTCGTCTATATCCCTGAGTACATACCCTTGCCATCCGATAGTCGGTCATTTTAAGGCGGCACTTCTAGGCTAGTGTTGACGAGCTTCCTTAATGGTTAACCTCGATATTAAGCAACGAAGCAGCCTGAACAGAATGCACAACAACAACTTCAATGCATATTGTTTAGCCCGACGCATCAGGTATTACCGTTGATTTTCGGTGTTGATCGCTGGGCTCAAGGAGTACTGACATGGCTATATTCGATTACAAGGGGCAAGACGCCCGCGTCCTGATTTCAGATGCCTGGACCCTCGCCACTTACACCAGTGGCGTAGCGACCGTCGGCGCGCTCTACAACATTCCGGGGCTTGTGCTGGGCGAGGGCAACACCTTCGCGCTGCCCAAGGGCTGGCGTGAAATCGGCGCGAGCGAACTGGAGGTTGATAGCAGCCACACCGACATCACTGGAAGTTTTACCGGCGACGGCGTGTTCGGCTCCCAGGCCAGGGTGTTTGGTCAATACGATGACAGCGGCCAATTAGTCAAAATGGGTTTTTCCATTGCCGGCACCAACTCGCCAATTGATCTGCTGGGTTGGCCAGCAATGATCGACAACTCTTATATCAACGGCTACGACTACCTGCTCAATTCAATTAAGGATTACGCCACGGGCCATAACCTGAGCGGTAAAGATGTTCTGGTGACCGGCTACAGCCAAGGCGGCTCGGTTACCAACAGCATGTATATTGGCAAGGACACTTTGGCAGACGGTTTTTTCAAGGATTCGGATTACTTTGGCATGGAGTCGCCCAAATCCAGCAACAGCGACGGAATCTTCAACTTCGGCTTTGAAAACGATGTGGTCCACCGCCTCACGGGGCAAGAGACTGACGTGGGCAGCGCCATCATCGACGCGCTTCAAGGCAGTGACGCCAGTTACACCTCGACCACCGACAACATCGTGCTGTTCGACACGATCTACGCGCTACCAACCTGGCCCAATGGTCCGTTTTCGATTGCCAACCTGTCAGGGTGGGCCGCGCACCTGGAAGGCATTTTCATCAACCCTATCCAGCGTATCGCCCAATCGACTTTCTACGATTACATCGAACGCGACAGCACCATCGTCATCAGCAACCTCGACGCCATCAGCCGCAGCTTTACCTGGGTCAGCGACAAACAGACCGCCACCTCCAACCACTACGGCACACCGGCCTTCCTGCTGGGCACCGACAGTTCGGACAAGCTGCAGGACGGGCGCAGCGATGACTTCCTGGACGGGTTCAAGGGTGACGACAGTTTCCGCGTGAGTACCGGTACCGATATTGTCGCCGGCGGTGAGGGCAACGACAAAGTCTTCCTCAAAGGCACCGCGTCTTCCTACGAAGCGGTGAAGCTCAGCGATGGCACGTTGTTTCTCAACGACAGCAGCGGCCAATACGGCCTGAAGGAATTGCACGGCGTAGAACACGTGGAGTTCGAAACCGGCCTGGCCAACAGCCTCGGCCACGTGCCAGTGTTCGGCGGGCTCTTCGGTGGCATTGGCGAGGTCCTCACGCCGGCCTATACGGTGACCAGTGGCAAACTCGACTTCGAAGGCCTGTTCGGCGCCGATAAGGCGTATGCCAAATCCATCGAAGGCAGCCAATTGGCCGACACCCTCAAAGGCACCGCCGCGCGTGACCTGATATTCGGCCAGAACGGCAATGACCGGCTCGACGGTGGCGCCGGCAATGACCTGCTGCACGGCGGCGAGGGCAACGACACGCTACTGGGCGGCACGGGCAACGACGCGCTGTATGGCGCCAGCGGCAATGACGTCTTGATCGGCGGGCTGGGCAATGACCAACTCAGCGGTGGCGTGGGCAGCGACCTGTTTGTTTTCGATCAACGCGGGTTCGGCCACGACGTGATCAGCGACTTCAACATTCACCAGAACGGGCAGGACCTGCTGGTGTTCGCCAAGTCGCTGTTTGCCAATGCCGATGCTGTGCTCGGAGCCACTACCCAGCATGGCAGTGACAGCGTAATTCTGGCGGGGGACAGCAGTGTCACCCTGGTGGGGTTCAATGCGGCGCAGTTGAGTGCAGAGATGATCAGCGTGGTTTGATGCGGTATCGGTAAGGTTGGCGATAAAACCCCACAGCGTCGTTGATGCTGTGGGGTTTTTTCTGGCTTATCGTTTTGCAGCCGTCAACGCGTACGAGAAGGAGTGCCTGATTTTGTTTGGCTGGACGCCGGGGAAGGGATTGGCGAGCGGGGTTTTAAATTGCGGAGCGGAAAAGATAAGGGCCTGCCCAGGTTTCCCTGGCAAGCCCTTGATATCTATGGTGCCCGAACCCGGAATCGAACCGGGACGCCCTTACGAGCGGGGGATTTTAAGTCCCATGCGTCTACCAGTTTCGCCATTCGGGCGGTAGCGCGGTGTAACAGGGTTGGGAATATATAGATCCAGCCGCTTCAGCGCAACCTCAAAGCCGGTTTTCCCGCATAAAGATGCGCAGGAAAAAGCGTGGCAGATCAGTGATCTACAGGGCCTTTGTGTCACGTCTTGATGAACGCACGCAACGCAGGAACAAGCCCCATAAATGACAGTCATAGCGATATGCCATTTCGGCATTTCGCAAGGAGTCGTTTGATGCTCAGGGTCCGTAAGCAGGCTTGGATCATGGCCGCGGGTGTGGCGGGTTTGTTGGGCACTGCCGTGTTCAGCTCGGCGCAGGCGGGGAGTGCGGTGCGGTGGGGTGAGTTTAGTGCGTCGTCTTCAGACAAGTTGACGGCCGGCTCGATGGACGTGGGCGGTGCCTATGTGTTGAAGCCGTCGGGTGTTTCCGTGGGTGCTATCGAGGCGCTGCAGGCTGGGCAAAAACAGAGTCAAAGCGAACTGCAAAGCTTGAAAAGCAAGGTGGAAGGTCAGGAGCGTGCGTTTGATGAGTTCAAGCGTAAGGACGGTTCGAGTGCCAGTAGCAGTGACAGTCAGCTGTCGAGTCTCAAGCGTACGGTGGACGAGCAGAAGAGCACGATAGAGCGGCAGAAAGGCGAGATCGACGGGCTCAAGCGTAGCCTGGATGAGTTGAAGCGCAGTGTGGAGACCTTGAGCAGCAAGGTGAAGTGATTAGTGTGGGAGCTGGCTTGCCTGCGATGGCGGCCTGACAGCCGACATCTATCTTCCTGACACCCCGCGATTCTACTGTGGGGGCGGGCTTGCTCGCGAAGGCGGCCTGGCAGTCAACACAGTTGGACCGGGTACATATCCGTTATTTAGGTAACGGCCACCTAGGGTTCCGCCCTGACGGCGGCTCACTTTTGAACAGCGCAAAAGTAAGCAAAACGCTCTTGCCCCACCACTCGGCACCTCGCCTAGGCTCGGTGTGCCCGTAATCCGCCAGTGATTTGGGGGGCCGCCGCCACGCGCCATCCATGGCGCGGGGCGGCTAAACCGGCATCCCTGCCGGTTTACCCCCCAAATCCCTGTCGAATTCCGGCCAGCGTGGTTTGACGGGGCGCCTGAGATCAAGATCAAAAGCAGATCAAGAGCGGCTCGCTTCGCATCGTGGTTACCGTCGGCTGCTACGGTCTGCAAAGTTGTGTAGATACCTATGCTGCGATGCAGGCACCAGGTATGTCTGTCACACCGCGGCGCTGCAATCGCAGGCAAGCCAGCTCCCACATTGACCTTGTCGGCCTTCAATCAATAAGGGCCAGTAAGTCGGTGATCCCCACATCTACACCCGCCTGGCTCAGCAGTGTCGTCACCTGGCCGCGGTGGTGGGTCTGGTGGTTGAAAAAGTGCACCAGCAGGCCGAAGAAGGGTTTCTCGGCAGCCAGGCCGCGCATGTTGTGATAGCGCAGGCGTTGATCAAGGTGGGACTCGTGCAGGCTCTTGACCCAATCGATGATCAGTTGATCCAGCCAGGCGCGATGGGCCGATAATTCAGCGAGGCTGGCGAAGGCCAATTGCTTGAGGTCGCTGGGCGTGGCAATCCCGTTGAGTGGCGCCAAGGCCGCAAAGTGGGCCGGGTGTTCGGCAAAGCGTTTGAGCCAGACGATGTCGCCCAGCATCAGGTGGTTCAAGGTGCCGAGAATCGAGCCGAAAAACGCCTGGCGGTCCAGGGTCAATTGTGCGTGCGTCAGGGTGCTGGCGGCGTCGTAGACCTTGCGGTTCATCCATTGGTTGTAGGTGGCCATCAACGCAATATGCTCGATGCGATTCACCGCTGTTCTCCCTTGTCGGCGTGATGGCGTCATCATAAAGCTTGCCCGCCCGACGGTCATGGTGTTCCATCTGGGGAGGACTATGTTTGATCAACGCCACTATTGCGCCCCGGAGGGCGACACCATGAATACCAGCGATCTACTGGAACAACTGTTGCGTGCAGGGCAGCAAGGCGGCGGGGCTTCGGGCGGCGGCCTGGGCGGGTTGCTCGGAGGGTTGTTGAAGGGCGCCGGCACCGGCAATGCGTCTTCGGCGGGCGGCGGTTTGGGTGGTTTACTAGGTGGCCTGGGTGGCTTGTTGGGCGGCGCGCCGGCAGGTGGTACTGCCCAGACGCGTAGCGGCGGTGGGATGAACTACGCGGCGCTGGCGTCCCTGGGGATGGCGGCGTTCCAGGCGTACCAAGCCTGGCAACGCCAACAGGCCTCGGCGCCGCAGCAAGCTATCCAGACCGTTGACCAGCTTGAAGGGCCTGAAGCCGAAGCCCATAGCCACGGCGTACTGCGTGCGTTGATCGCGGCGGCCAAGGCGGATGGCAAAATCGATGCGAAAGAGCAGCAGATGATTTCTACAGAAATCGGCCGTCATACCGACGACCCACAATTGCAGCAGTGGCTCGACGCCGAAGTCGCCAAGCCATTGGATGCCGCCGATTTTGCCGAGTATGCCAATGACCCGGCACTCGCTGCGGAGATTTACCTGGCGAGCGTGATGCTGGTCGATGACCAACAGGACGCCGAGCGTAATTACCTCGACGACCTGGCCGGTCAGTTGCAAATCGACCCGCAATTGCAGGTGCATCTGGAGCAGCAGGCCAAAGCCTAGAACCTCAGCGTCGCCCCAGTGGTCAGCAACTGGGCGCGATCGCCAATCAGGCTGCGCCCGACCAGCACGTCCACGTCGACAAATTCGCCGATGTGCAAACGCGGCCCAGCCTGCCAGGCCTGTTCGCCGCCTTCCTGGCCATAGCGCTCGCCAATCAGTGTGAGCGCGTCTGCCAACTGATATTCGAACCCTGTGCCCCAGGTCAGTCGGTGTTGTTGATCACCGTCGTTGTAGGCGTGGCTCCAGCCCGCGTTCAGGTTCAGCCGCAGGGGCGCCAAGGGTTGCCATGTGAGTGGGATGTTCAGGTCTGCGCCATCAAACCCGTGATGGCGATCCAGCGCGACATGCGCCCCGACAGCAACCGCCAGTTCCAAGCCCAAGTCTTGCCGTGACAGCACCTGCACCTTGGCTTGCGGGCTGATCTGCGTCTCGCCTTTGCCTGCATCCGTGGCCCGTGACAACGCGGCGCCCCATTGCACGGCAGGCATGGCGCTGAACGTGCAGGCGGGCGATACGTTGCTGTTGTGGGTACTGCCCGCGTGCCGCTGGGCGCTGTACCAGGCGTCGATGTTGCAGTCCCCCGGCGCGTTGATCGCACCGTCATCCACCACATAAGCGCCGCCTGCGGCTTGCGCTTTTGAAATCAACGCGACGACAAAGACCAGGCCCAGCGTTATGCCGATAAAGATCAAGTTGCGCTGCAATGCACGGCGCTTTGCTGGCGGCAGTAACAGCGGGGTGTGGCGAGCGTGGCGTGCGCGATATTTGGTAAACCCGTCGCGGCGCGCCGGCGTGTATTTTTTGTGCATGATGCACCTCGCTTGAATTCAGCTTTCTACGGTCAGCACCGAAATGCCGCTGGCTTTGGCCTGGCAGACCAGCTCCGAGGTATCGTCACCACCCGGCAGGGCGATGATCAGGTCGGGACGGCTGTCGGCCAGCATGAAATGGTTGCGCTGGCGTTCGGCCTGTTTGCCGTGGCGCTGCCAATTGGGTGGGTAACGCACCACGTCGATACCGATTTCTCGTGCCCATTCCTCAATCTCACTGCCCAGGAACTGGTTGCCGCCGTGGATCAGCACCTGCACCGGGCGCAGGCGGTGGTAAGCGTCCAGCACGTGGCGGGACTTTTTGGTGTCGGCGTAATGACGACCTGCACAGATCAACACGCGCATGAGTAAATCCTTGTATTGCACGCAGGCGACCGGGCGGCCGCCTGCGTTTGAACGGCGGGGAGGGTCAGTACCACTGCTTGAAGCGGCGGATGTAGATCGTTTTCATCAGTTGGGCGACGCAGCAGTAAGCCAGCAAGGTGCCCACCAGCCATGGGAAGTACGCCAGCGGCAGCGGTTGCAGGCCCACCAGGGTGCCCAGCGGTGAGAACGGCACGTAGATGCCCAGGGCGATCACGATGCAGGTCATCATCAACACCGGCCAGGCAGCCGTGCTCTGGAAGAACGGGATCTTGCGGGTGCGCAGCATATGCACCACCAGGGTTTGCGAAAGCAGCCCCTCGATAAACCAGCCGGACTGGAACAGCGTCTGCATTTCCACACTGTTGGCCGCGAACACGTACCACATCAGCGCAAAGGTGGTGATGTCGAAGATCGACGAGGTCGGCCCGATCCAGATCATGAAGCGGCCAATGTTTTTCGCATCCCACTTGCGCGGCTTGGCCAGGTATTCCTTGTCCATCTTGTCCCACGGCAGGGCCAGCTGGGAGATGTCGTACATCAGGTTTTGCAGCAGCAGGTGAATCGCCAGCATCGGCATGAATGGAATGAACGCACTGGCCACCAGCACCGAGAACACGTTGCCGAAGTTGGAGCTGGCGGTCATGTTCAGGTACTTCATGATATTGCCGAAGGTTTCGCGGCCCTTGAGCACGCCTTCTTCCAGCACCATCAGGCTTTTTTCCAGCAGGATGATGTCGGCCGATTCCTTGGCGATGTCGGTGCCGCTGTCCACCGAAATACCCACATCGGCATCGCGCAGCGCCGGCGCATCGTTGATACCGTCACCGAGGAAGCCGACGGTGTGACCGTTGGTTTGCAGCGCCTTGAGCACGCGGGATTTTTGCAGCGGCGTGAGCTTGGCGAACACCGTGCGTTCTTCCACGCGACGCAGCAAGGTGGCTTCGTCCATGGCTTCGATTTCCACGCCCAGCAGCGGCTGGCCCGGTTCCAGGCCAACCTGGCGGCAGATCTTGCTGGTGACCACGGCGTTGTCACCGGTCAACACCTTGATCGCCACGCCAATCTGCTGCAGCGCCGCAATGGCCGGGCCTGCGGTTTCCTTCGGTGGGTCCAGGAAGGTCAGGAAGCCCTGGATCACCAGGTTGCGCTCATCGCTAGTGGTGTACTGCTGGCGTGCCAGTGCTTTGGGGATATTGCGGGTCGCCACTACGAGTACGCGGAAACCGTCTTCGTTGTAGTCATTGGCGAGTGCCAGCAGGGCGTCACGACGGCGGTCATCCAGGGGCAAGGCTTCGCCGGCCTCCATGACATGGGTAGAAATGCTCAGCATCTCTTCCACCGCGCCCTTGCACACCAGCAACTGGTCACCGGCGGCATCCTTGACCACGATCGACAGGCGGCGGCGTACAAAGTCGAACGGCAATTCATCGACCTTGCTGTAGGCAAACGGCACCTGGAACTTGGGGTTCTGTTCCGAGAACTGCACCACTGCCTGGTCCATCAGGTTTTTCATGCCGCTCTGGTGAAAGCTGTTAAGCCAGGCCAGGGACAGCACGGCGTCATCGCGCTGGCCGAAGGCATTGACGTGATGCTCGAGGATGATCTTGTCCTGGGTGAGGGTGCCGGTCTTGTCGGTGCACAGCACATCCATCGAACCGAAGTTCTGGATCGCATTGAGGCGCTTGACCACCACTTTGCGCTTGGCCATGGCCGTAGCGCCCTTGGCCAGGTTGGCGCTGACGATCATCGGCAGCATTTCCGGGGTAAGGCCGACGGCTACCGCCAGGGCAAACAGGAAGGCATCGCCCCAATCGCCCTTGGAGAAGCCATTGAGGAAGAACACGATGGGCACCATCACCAGCATGAAGCGGATCAGCAGCCAGCTGACACTGTTCACGCCCCGGTCGAAGGCGGTTTGCACTCGCGAGCCGACAATCGCCTTGGCCAGGGAACCGAAGTAAGTACGCGGCCCCGTTGCCACCACCACTGCTTTGGCGCGACCGCTGACCACGTTGGTGCCCATGAAGCAAATGTTCGGCAAGTCCAGCAGGTTGCCCTGGTCGGCGGCGAGGGTGGAGGCGGATTTTTGCGTGACATCGCCTAGGGTGTCGTACTTCTCCACCGGCAAGGCTTCACCGGTCAGCACGGCCTGGCTGATAAACAGGTCGCGGGACTCGATCAGGCGGATATCGGCGGGGATCATGTCGCCGGCGGACAATTGCACGATATCGCCGGCCACCAGGTCACGCATCGGTACTTCACGCAAGGTGGGCTGGGCGCCAACCTGCTCGCGGCGTAGCACGGTGGCGGTGGTGCGTACCATGGCCTTGAGGGCCTCGGCGGATTTGGCCGAACGGTGTTCCTGCCAGAAACGCAGCAGGCTGCTGAGCAACACCATGGTCATGATGATGACGACCTTGGTCGGGTCGGCTTCTTCGCCTTCCTGCATCGGCAGCCAGCAGTCAGTCACAAAGCTGATACCGCCCAGGGTCAACAGCACGTAGATGAACGGGTTGTTCAGGGCCTGCAGGAACTGGATGATCGCGTGCGGCGGCTTGTCATGGGCGACTTCGTTATAGCCTTCCCGTTGCAGGCGCGCCGAGGCGTCCAGTTCGGTCAGGCCGTCCTGGGTGGCCCGTACATTGGCGAGGGTGGCCGCCAGGCCATTGTGGGCTTCACGGGCGGCACGCATCGACAGCTTGGTGTCGGCGGCGGTGCCATTTTTCTTGTGCAGAGGCGTGTTTTTTACGGCGCTCATTGTCTGTACTCCTGTCGCCAATTCTCGACAAAACATACCCGGTACTTACCTGCAGACAGGCGAGCGAAAGCATGCCGAGCCGCAAACTTTGCGATCGGTTTAAATAAGGTGTTCACATAACTTCTGAAGGGCCCGCTAACGGCGCGTTAGTTAACTAACGTGCAGCGGGCTACTACTGGACCTGTTCATAACGAACTCCAGGGTCATCAATAAGAAAGTTGTTGTTTCCAGCCAGGTCAGGCGGCGCGAGCGCTCAGGTAAAGACCGAACAGCAAGCGCGCTTGCGACAGGCTGAAAACCTTGGGTCTCTGTGGGTCTAGAGGGTCGGCGTGATCCCAGTGCTGCACCAGGTGGCCGCTTTCAGGGCTGATACGCCAGTGCGCCAGCGGCGGGGCCGAGCGCACTTGAGGGGAGGGTATGGCAAAGGTCGAGCGGGTTGGCGAAAAGCCCACGGGTGCTCGGCACAGCTTGGCGCGCAGGGCGGCCACCAGTGTGCGTGTATCGGGCAAAACAAGGAGTTGGAAGGTCATAACACACCTCGGGACCGGACGGGCGACCGGTGAGGCAGTTACGGTGGAGCATCAAGCTCTAGCGCAGCTTACCGGACCTGGAACGCGAGTCCTGTCATATTCTGGGTTTGGCGCCCGATGCCCGCAGAGGCGGTGCTCGGACAGCGACTAGATACTGTGTCCATTGGCTTCTTTTGTGAGGTTTAAAAAAGGCCCCAGTTGCGGGCACGGGCAATCTACTCAGGGCATCAGTGAATGTCAACGTATGATTAATTAAATTATCCGGTGTTCAGAGTTCGTTCAGATAAGAGCCGCGCGTAAGTTGTAGGTTGAATAACTTCATATACCTTGCGCGGCGAGTAGCGCCAGATAGATCAATACTAAACCGCAGGCCGCATAACTCACGCGCTGCCAAGTCGGTGATGCATTTTTGCGCAGCAGGTTTACCAAGGCGGCAGTGAGAAAACACGAGAGCACCGACGCCAGCATGAAGCCGGCAAAAAACATCAGCGTTTGCGCGTGGCTGGGGGTGGTGCCGACAATCCCCGACAGTGCGCTGCCCAGGGCGCCCCAGTAGACAATATTCTTAGGGTTGGCCAGGGAAATCGCCGCGCCCACCGCCAACGCATTTTTGCCTGAGCTGGCAGGGGCGTCGTCGGTTGCGGGCAACTGCCAGGCATCAATCAGGCTGCGGATGCCCAACCAGGCCAGGTACAGCGCGCAGATGATTGTGAGTGGTACCCGCACTGCATCATGCTGGATCAGCAGTGCGATACCGGTGAGGCCAATCACGGCCCAGACGGCGTCGCCCACCAGCGAGCCGAACTGCACCAGCAAGGCCGGTGTGAAGCCATGGAGCAAGCCGCGGCGCAGGGTCTCTGCCAGTACGGCGCCGGGGGAGAGGCAAAATACGAAGCCGAATACCAGCGCATAAACAAAGATCGACAGCATACTCAGCTCCTTTCGAGAAAGTGCCAGAGCATACGTCAGTCCGGGAGGGGGATACCACGTCCTCTGTAGGAACGCTCGCGATGGCGGTGTGTCAGTCACTGAATCTTCAACTGAACCACCGCTTTCGCAGGCAAGCCAGCTCCCACACTGGCCATGCATTGCCCACAGAATCAGCGCCCGGCGCAGATCCCCTGTGGGAGCGGGCTTGCTCGCGAAGGCGGCGTGTCAGTCACTGCATCTTTAACTGAACCACCGCTTTCGCAGGCAAGCCAGCTCCCACATTGGTTATGTATTGCCCACAAAATCAGCGCCTGGCACAGATCCCCTGTGGGAGCGGGCTTGCTCGCGAAGGCGGTGTGTCAGTCACTGAATCTTCAACTGAACCACCGCTTTCGCAGGCAAGCCAGCTCCCACATTGGCCATGCATTGCCCACAGAATTAGCGCCCCCCTGTAGGAGCGAGCTTGCTCGCGAGAAGCGTCAACGATAACGCGTGTTTTCTGGATGAGCGCGGTGTCTATGAGTTTTTCGCGAGCAAGCTCGCTCCTACAACGGCTGCGGTGTTGAGGCAATGCGGTCGACTTCAGCCTTCAATTCATTTGGCGACAAACTCGCAAAGGGCAGCGCAAAAAACGCCTCGCAGCGTGCAGCGATAATGTCGAGGGTGGCTTTGAATGCCGCCTCTACTTGCGCCTCATCACCCTGTACCTCGGAAGGGTCTTCCAAGCCCCAATGCGTCTTCACCGCTGGGCCGAAATACACCGGGCACGCTTCACCGGCCGCTTTATCGCACACGGTGATGACCACATCCGGCGGGCTGTCTTCAAAGGCGTCATTGCCTTTGCTGTAAAGGCCGTCAGTGCTGATGCCCGCCGCCTGCAACGTGGTCAGGCTGCGTGGCAACACCTGCCCCTTGGGGAAGCTGCCAGAGCTGATCGCCTTGAAGCCCGACGGTGCCAAGTGGTTGAACATCGCTTCAGACAGGATGCTGCGGCAACTGTTGGCGGTACACATGAACAGGACTCTCATGGGGCGCTCCTTTAGAGGCTCAAGCGCAAAGCGAGGGCGGCGAGGGTGATCAGCAGCACGGGCAAGGTCAGCACGATCCCGACCTTGAAGTAGTAACCCCAGGTGATGGTGATGCCTTTGCGCGCCAGGATGTGCAGCCACAGCAAAGTGGCCAGGCTGCCGATAGGCGTGATTTTCGGGCCCAGGTCGCTGCCGATCACATTGGCGTAGATCATCGCGTCCTTGACCACGCCCACGGCCTGGCTGGACTCGATGGACAACGCGCCAATCAGCACAGTCGGCAGGTTATTCATGGCCGAGGAGAGCAGCGCCGTCAGCACCCCGGTGCCCATGGCCGCGCCCCACACGCCGTAGGTGGCGAAGGTGTCGAGCCAGGTCGCCAGGTAATCGGTCAGGCCGGCGTTACGCAGGCCATACACCACCAGGTACATGCCCAGGGAAAAAATCACGATCTGCCACGGGGCTTCCTTAAGCACTTTGCGCGTGGAAATCTGATGACCTTTGGCAGCAATTACCAGCAGCAGCACCGCACAGGCCGCCGAAATCGCACTGATGGGTATGCCCAGCGGTTCCAGGGCAAAACAACCGACCAGCAGAATACCCAGCACCCACCAGCCGGCGCGAAAGGTCGCACGGTCATGGATGGCACTGGCGGGGTCGTCCAGGTCGGCCGGGTCGTAGGTCTGCGGAATATCCCGGCGGAAAAACCACAGCAGCACCGCGAGTGTGGCGGCGACACTGACCAGGTTCACCGGCACCATCACCGCGGCGTATTCATTGAAGCCAATCTTGAAATAGTCCGCCGAAACGATGTTCACCAGGTTCGACACCACCAGCGGCAGGCTCGCGGTGTCGGCGATAAACCCTGCGCCCATGACGAAGGCCAGGGTCGCCGCCGGGGAGAAGCGCAAGGCCAGCAGCATCGACATCACGATAGGCGTCAGGATCAACGCCGCACCGTCATTGGCAAACAGCGCCGATACCAGCGCACCGAGCAGCACCATATAAGCAAACAACCGCCGCCCGCGGCCACGGCCCCAGCGCGCCACATGCAGGGCCGTCCAGGCGAAAAAGCCGGCCTCGTCCAGCAACAAGCTAATGATGATCAGCGCGACAAAGGTACCGGTGGCGTTCCAGATGATGTGCCACACCACCGGAATGTCCGCCAGGCTGATCACCCCACACGCCAGCGCCAGGATCGCGCCCAGGGTGGCACTCCAGCCGACGCCCAGGCCCTTGGGTTGCCAGATGACCAGCACGATGGTGACGAGGAAAATCGCAATTGCGACAAGCATGAATAAAAGCTCCGATGGCTCACCAGCAAGGCTGGCCCGTTGTGGTCTGTCGCCCATTGCATTCAGACGCAGTGCGTCTATACGTATTTCTGTATGTCCCGGTCAAATCTTGTTTCAGTTGATATGGATCAAACGCCTGTGAAACCACCACAACTGTTTGAAATTAAACTGAAACACAAATGTCCTAAGGTGCCTGCCCATTGCTGATGAAGGAAGACCTCGCGTGACCCGAGCCACCCGCAACCTGCGCAAGACCCTGGATTCCGTCGCGGAAAATAACGAAACCGCGGCGTTTGACCTGATGCGCGCCGTGGAAAAACTCGGCGATGAAGTGCTGCGCCAACGCCTGCTCAATACCATCCACCGACTGAACCAGGATGCCTACGAATTGCGCGAAGCGCGGGATTCGGTAGAGCAGGTGTCGGTAAAGCTCGCCTGAGCAAGATCGTTCAAGACACGCCTTCGTTGGTGCTGGCATGTTTGTCGACTGTCTGTCGATGAGCCGTTTCCATGCCCACTGCATTACCTCATTACGCCTTCACCCGCGGCGCCATCGCCGTCATTCCCTTGTCCCTGGCCTGTGCGCCCTGGGGGTTGCTGGCCGGCTCCATGGCCATCGACGCGCAATTTACCCCGCTGCAAGCCCAAGGCTTGTCCGCCATTGTGTTTGCCGGTGCCGCACAATTGGTAGCCATTGGCATGGTCAAGAGCGGTGCCAGCCTGATTTCCATTGTGCTGACCACCTTGCTGCTGACCTCCCAGCATCTGCTCTATGGCATGCACATGCGTCCTACCCTGTCTTCGCTGAACACCCGCTGGCGCATGAGCCTGGGGTTTTTGTTGACCGATGAGTTCTTCGCCCTGGTCAACCACTATGACCGCCAGACCTTCAATCGTTGGTACGCCCTGGGCGTCGGCCTGACGTTTTACCTGATCTGGAACCTCTTCACCCTCGCCGGCATCGTGCTGGGCAAGAGCATTCCCGGCCTCGATCAATTGGGGCTGGAGTTCTCGATTGCCGCCACCTTTATCGCCTTGATCACCCCGGTGGTGCGCGATGTGCCCACGGTGGTATGCGTGGCGGTGGCACTGCTGTGCTCAGTCTGGCTGAGTTATTTGCACTGGGAGTCGGCGGTGGTGGTCTCAGGTGTGTTGGGGATGAGCGCGGGGTTTGCCTGCAAGCGGCTGGGAGTGGGGCAACGATGATTTACCTGATGATTGTGGCCATGGGCCTGGTGGTGTTCTTCAACCGTTACCTGTTTATCGAGCCACGCTTGCCGGTGCGGCTCAATCGCGGCGCGCGTGAATTTCTGGGCTTCGCCGTGCCAGGCATGCTCACGGCGATCTGCGGGCCGATTATTTTCCTGGCTGACCATCAGCTCAACCTGAGCCCGACCAACCCTTACCTGCTGGCCGGTATCTGCGCCGTGGCGTTGATGTACTGGACACGCAGCGTATTGACCACTGTGCTATTGAGCATGGCGCTGTTCTATCTGCTGCGTTGGTGGCTCTGATACCCGGGCAAAAAAAAGCCCGCGGGGTGGCGGGCAGAAGGGAGACTTCTAAAAAATGAGCCTGCCAACTATAGGCGGCGTGTTGACTCTTCACAGTGAAACAAAGTTCATGGGCGCGTCAGTTGGCCTCGGCACAGTGGTAGAGTCACGGTTTTTCCAAGGAAGCAATGCCATGCACAAAGTGGTAATGGGCGCATTGATACTGGCGGCACTGGCCGGTTGCGCCGGTTCGAAGATGAAAGAGGCGCGCGCAGGCAGCCCTTACAAAACCCTGGCGTCAGACAAGGCCACCCTGGTAGTTGCCCAGTGCATCCAGTTTGGCTGGCAGGATGAAAGCGTGTTCGGCGTCGATGCCGGCGGCTTCAAGGAAGCGACCGAGGCGGGTGGCTTCACGGTGTACACCACCGGTGGCGATTACTTTGTCGATGTACTCAGCTCCGGCGCGGGTTCCAAGGTCAACTACTATGCCGCACAGGACAATATGCCAGCCAAGCGTCGCTTGGCAGCACTGGCCACTTGTCTGTAAGTCGGTTGCCTTAGTCATATTCCGAAACGCCTGGCGGGACAGCCGCCGGGCATTGGCTTATGATTCACTCGCTCGTTCGACGTGATGGCTCTTTACCGGTACACGGATGTCGAGGCTTAAACGTCGAACGAGCTCCTCCACCCCCAACCTCAACGGGGCATGAAACCCAAGTGCCAGCGTCGCGGAATCAACAGTGTCACCACCCCCAAGGCCCCGGCCAACGCACCACTGACCCACAGTGCACGCAGGCCCATTTGCTGTTCCAGCAGGGCGCCGATCACCGCGCCGATAAACATCCCGGCCCACGGAATCAGTTGCACGCGCCAACCATTGCGGCGCTCGCCCATTAACCAGCGGCCCAGCCCGCGACCAAAACGTGACAGCGCCCCGGTGACGTAGGTCAGCCCCACCGGTAATCCGTTCACCTCCTCGACGGCCGCGTTGAGCATGCCCATGGCAATAATGGCCGCGAGCAACGCAGGCAAGGTGTCGGTGGCAGGCCACAACGCCGCAGCGCAGAGCAAGGCGCCGATGCACAGCAATAAGGGCAACGCGTGGCGCTTGCTGAAACGGCTGACCAATACGCCCAAGGCATTGCCGACCACGAAGGTAGCGACCAACAACACCAGCCGCCCGGTGAGCCCCAGGTCGCCCGCGCTGATGGCCACCGCCAGGCGCGTGGTGTTACCGCTCATGAACGAGACGAAATCGCCGCTGGCCATAAAACCGATGGCATCGGTCATGCCCGCCAGCACCGACAGGCAGGCCACCAGCATCAAGCCCACGCGCCCGCGCCAGCGCTGTCGATGGGCGAGCGTGGCATTGGTGTAAGGCTTGCGGGACGAAGGCAGCATGGGGCCGGTTTCCTCGGTGAGATTATCCGGCCACTACCGTAGGGCGCTTTGCTTGTCCGCGCAATGACCTCAGACACGCTCCAGTTGCCAGCCGGTGGCGTGCCACGTCAGATGGTGAGTCGGCTCGATCGCCTGCAAGAATGCCTCGTCATGGGACACGGCCAGCAGCGCGCCGGTAAAGCCCTTCAAGGCCTGCTCGAACGCCAGTACCGATTCCAGATCCAGGTGATTGGTGGGTTCATCCAACAATAGCAACTGCGCCGGTGTTTCACGCCACAAGGCTACCGCCATCGCGGCTTTCAAACGCTCGCCGCCGCTGAGGTGCCCTGCGGGCTGCGTGACCCGCAGCGCGTCCAGCTGCAACAACGCCAGGCGTGTGCGCAGTTCGGCTTCGGCCAATGGCGTATCGAGCAAGTTGAGTTGTTCGACCAGGCTGCGTCGGTCGTCCAGCAGCGCCAGGTGCTGATCGATATAGGCGCTGGGCACCGCGACGTTGCACTCGCCGCTGACCGCCCGCCAGTGGCCGGCGAGCAGTTTGAGCAAGGTCGATTTGCCGCAACCGTTCGGCCCACGCACGGCAACGCGAGCCGGGCCTGTCAGGTTGAGCGTCAGGTAGCTGGCGGGTGCCAGCGGATCGAGCCAAGGCAACTGCGCCTGTTCCAGCACCAGCACTTGGCGGCCATTCGGGACGGTTGAGCCTGGTAATGCGAGCAGTGTGGGCGTCTCATCCGCCACGCGCTCGTAAGCTTGGCGCACTTGGGCGTCGAGTTGGTTTTTGTGATCGTGATGGGCACTGCGTACCGTGCTGACAATCTCCTTGGCTGCGCTTTTCCAGCGGGCCTTGGTAAAACGGTCGACGTTGGCGGTCTCGGCCTGTTTACGTGCGCGTGCGGCGTGGCGCTGCAGGTCGTCGTGATCTTTTTGCAGGCGCCGACGTTCGCGGCTGCGGGCCAGACGCGCCTGCTCCCACGCGGCAATCGCGGCCTGCTGGTGAGTATCGCGTTGCTGGCGATAGGCATCGTAGTTGCCGCCGTAGACCTGAATGCCCAGGGGCGACAGTTCAATGATGCGGCCCATGGCGTTGAGCAACTGCCGATCATGGCTGACCACCACCAGGCCACCGCGCCAAGCGCCCAGTACGCGCAACAGCCAATCGCGCCCGGCAGCGTCAAGGTGGTTGCTGGGTTCATCCAGAATCAGCAACTGCGGCGCCGCCAACAACGCCCCGATCAGCGCAACCCTGGCGAGTTGGCCGCCGCTGAGTTGATCGGCCGGGGTACTGGCGCTGAGGGTCGGCAAACCCGCTGCATCCAGCGCCTGACGCAGGCGTTCGGCGAGGTCCCAGCGGTCGTCGATCAGCTCCAGGTCACCGAGACGTGCATCGCCCTGGGCCATGCGCTCAAGGGCAGCCAGGGCCGCGGCAGTTGCGGTGATATCGGCGATGGTTTGCCCTGGTTGAACGGCGACAGCCTGGGGCACATAGGCAACATTGGCGGTTTTTTTCAGGCTGCCGGAGGAGGGCAGCAGCACGCCGGCCATCAACTTCGCCAGGATACTTTTGCCCCGTCCATTGCGCCCCACGATACCGGTAGGCGTTTGGTCAATGGACAGGTTCACGTCCGCCAGCAAGGTTTCGCCATTGGCGAACTGGAAAGACAGGTGGTGCAGGGAAACAAGCGCGGGCAGCCGTTTGACGTCAGTCATCAGCACCTCCAAAAAAATGTCGAACAGGCCAACAAGCGCGCCAGGCGGCTCGTTGCAGATACATTTTGGAAGGCTTAGATGTTCACGTCGGCGGTCATCCTGTCAGTCAGAAGGGAGGCAGAGCCTAACCCACCTTAACTTTTCGCGGCAAGTCCTCGGCGAGTTTTTCCAGGAACATCGCCAGCGCGACTTCTTCGGCTTTCAGGCCTTTGCGCACTCGCGGCTTGGGCAGCTTCGACAATTGGCCGAGGCTGAAATGTTCAAGCACCGCCGGGTGGATATAGCACTTGCGACACACCGCTGGCGTGTTGCCCAACTGCCGGGCGACATCCTTGACCATCGCCACCACATGCCGCTTGGCGTCAGATTCGGGCTGCCACGCCAACTCGCGCAGCACCGCCAGCGCCATCGCCGTGCCGGCCCAGGTGCGGTAGTCCTTGGCGGTAAAATCTTCGCCGGTAAGATGGTGCAGGTAGTCGTTGACGTCCTGGGAGCTGACGGTATGCCGCTCACCGTCTTCATCCAGGTACTGGAACAGGTTCTGCCCCGGCAATTCCATGCAGCGCTTGACCACCCGGGCCAGGCGTCGATCCTTGACGCTGACTTGGTGCTCCACGCCACTCTTGCCACGAAACTGAAACTGGATCTCGCTGCCTTTGATGTCCACATGGCGGTTGCGCAGGGTGGTCAGGCCGTAGGATTTGTTTTCGCGGGCATATTGGGTATTACCGACGCGGATCAGCGTGGCGTCCAGCAACATCACCACCGTGGCCAATACCTTTTCGCGGGTAAACCCCGGCTCGGCGATTTGTGCTTCGAGCTGTTTGCGCAATTTGGGCAAGGCGGCGCCAAAGGCCTGCAAGCGCGAATACTTGTCGCTGTCGCGCACTTCGCGCCAGCGTGGGTGGTAACGGTACTGCTTGCGGCCACGGGCGTCGCGGCCGGTGGCTTGCAGGTGGCCGCGAGGGTCGGCGCAGATCCACACATCGGTGTAGGCGGGTGGCACCGCCAAGGCGTTCAGGCGTTTGATTTCATCGGCATCGGTAATGCGCTCGCCCTTGGCGTTCAGATACTGGAACTTGCCTCGCACTTTTTTACGGCGGATGCCGGGCTGGGTGTCATCCACATAATGCAGGTCGCGGGGCAGGTCGGCGGGTAACGAAGAGTCAGGCATGGGGCGGGTTCCTTGGCAACAAATCAGGCCGGTATGTCTGATTGACCGCAGCGCCCTGCGGTCGTGCCAAATGCTTAAGCCAGTACCGCCACTGCCTTGATTTGCGCCCACAGCGTCTGGCCCGGATGCAGTTGCAACTGGTCGCGGGAGAAGCGCGTGATGCGCGCCAGTAACGGCGTGCCGCCAGCGTCCAGACGCACCAGTACATGGGCACTGTTATCCGCGCCGATGGTTTGAGTGACGGTCACCGGCAAGCGGTTGAGGATGCTGCTGTGTTCTTCGGCCTGCAGGCTCAGGCTCACATCCCGCGCCTGGACCTTGACCCGCAGCGGTTTGCCCACCGCCAGCGGGGCGTGGGCCACGCGCATCTGCAACGGGCAATCGGGCAACTGCAGGGTGAGCAACTGATAATGCGCGTCGTAGGCAACGACGCTGCCGGCGATCACCACGCCGGCATCGTCGCCCAGCGCCAGGGGCAGGTCGAGACGCGCCAGGGTTTCGCCGATAGGGCCGCTGGCCAGGGCCTTGCCGTCGCTGAGCAAGACGATATGGTCAGCCAGGCGCGCCACTTCGTCCTGGGCGTGGCTGACGTAGAGCACCGGGATGTCCAGCTCGTCGTGCAGGCGTTCCAGGTAAGGCAATATCTCGCTTTTGCGTTGGCTGTCCAGGGCCGCCAGCGGTTCATCCATCAACAACAACTTGGGGCTGGTGAGCAAGGCGCGGGCGATGCCGATGCGCTGGCGCTCGCCGCCAGACAAGTGTTGCGGGTGACGCTCAAGCAAGTGCCCGATGCCCAACAGTTCGGTGGCCTGGGCCATGTCCACGCGCCGCTGCGGGAGTGAAATTCGTTTGAGGCCGAACTCCAGATTGGCGCGCACCGATAGGTGAGGAAACAGGCTCGCCTCCTGGAACACATAGCCAAGGGCGCGTTTATGCGGCGGCACAAACAGCCCTTTGCGGCTGTCTTGCCACACCTCGTCGTTGATTTGCACAAAACCGTGTTCGGCGCGTTCTAAACCTGCGATGCAGCGCAGGCAGGTGGTCTTGCCAGAGCCGGAATGCCCGTACAGCGCGCTCACGCCACGGCCGGGCAATTGCAGGTCCACATCCAGCGTGAAGGCGGAGTACTTCAGCTGCAGGCGTATATCCATCATGGCGATCAGCTCCAGCCCATCTTGGTTTTGCGGCTGGAATAGAGCGCCAGCAACACGAGAAAGGCGAACACCACCATCGCCCCGGCCAGCCAATGGGCCTGGGCATATTCCATGGCTTCGACGTGGTCGTAGATCTGCACCGAGACGACACGGGTCTTGTCCGGGATATTGCCGCCGATCATCAGCACCACGCCGAACTCACCGACGGTATGGGCAAAGCCCAGGATCGAGGCGGTGATAAACCCAGGGCGTGCCAGCGGCAGGATCACCGTGAAAAACGTGTCCCACGGGTTGGCGCGCAAGGTCGCGGCCACTTCCAGCGGGCGCGTGCCGATGGCCGAAAACGCGTTCTGCAGCGGCTGCACCACAAAGGGCATGGAGTAGATCACCGAGCCAATCACCAGCCCGGCGAAACTGAAGGTGAGGGTGCCCAGGCCCAGCCACTGGGTGAACTGGCCGACGTAGCCGTTGGGCCCCATGGCCAACAACAAGTAAAAGCCGATGACCGTTGGCGGCAACACCAACGGCAGCGCCACCACTGCGCCGATGGGGCCGCGCCACTTGGAACGGGTGCGCGACAACCACAGGGCAATCGGTGTGCCGATGATCAACAGGATCAGGGTGGTCAGTGCGGCCAGCTTGATGGTCAACCAGATCGCAGAAAAATCAGCACTCGACAGGGGCATTTACAGCTCGTAACCGTAGGATTTGATAACGGCAGCCGCTTTCGGGCCTTTGAGGTAGTCCACCAGGGCCTTGGCGGCGGCGCTGTCCTTGCCCTTGTTGAGGATCACGGCGTCCTGTTTGATCGGGTCATGCATGGCGGCCGGGACAATCCACGCCGAACCGCTGGTGACTTTGCCGTCCTTGTAGATCTGCGACAAGGCGACAAAACCCAGCTCGGCGTTGCCGGTGGAAACAAACTGATAAGCCTGGGTGATGTTCTGGCCCTCGACGAGCTTGTCCCTGACCTTGTCAGTCAAGCCTTCTCTGGCCAGCACTTGGGTGGCGGCTAAGCCGTAGGGTGCAGCCTTGGGATTGGCGATGGACAAATGCTTGAACTCATTTTTCTTCAGCACCTCGCCCTTGGCATCCACATAGCCGTCTTTGGCTGACCACAGCGCCAGGGTGCCGACCGCGTAGGTAAAACGTGAGCCCTTGACGGTAGCGCCTTCGCTTTCGAGTTTTTGCGGGGTGGTGTCATCGGCGCTGAGGAACACTTCAAACGGCGCGCCATTTTTGATCTGGGTGTAGAACTGCCCGGTGGCACCGTAAGCCGCGACCAGTTTATGGCCGGTGTCTTTCTCGAAGTCGGCGGCAATCGCCTGGATCGGGGCGGTGAAGTTGGCGGCCACGGCCACCTGCACTTCATCGGCATGGGCCGTACCCAAGGCAAAGGCGGCAAGCAGGGGGGCCAGGCGTGAAACGCGGGTGATCATGAGGCAACTCCTTGAAGGTGTACGGCAGGCTTACCGCTATGTATGGGAATATATAGCGGTTGGCCATTGCCGGTACAGTGCCAAGTTGCTGCTCAGATCAGATGCGGGTGAGTTTGCTCAAACTGTGCTCGGCTAATTGGCGTGTCAGGTCATAGGTGGACTGGTCTTTGCCCAGCCTCAGGGCCTGGCCTGCCCACAGGTTGCTGAAACCGGCTTCATCCTTGGCCTTGAGCGGCATTAACGCGCCACCGGCTTTAGGAAACGCCGGCGCCACCGGGTTGATGGCGCCCAGCTCACGCATCACCCGGTTGACGATGCCCCGCGCCGGGCGGCCGGTAAACAGGTTGGTCAGCGCGGTTTCGCTGGCCTGGGCATGGCGCAGCGCGTGGTGATGGGAAGCGCTTACAGTGGCTTCGGGCGTGAACAGGTAGGCTGTGCCGATCTGCACGGCCGAAGCGCCGAGGGCAAAGGCGGCGACGATGCCACGCGCATCGCCGATTCCGCCGGCGGCAATCACCGGCACGCTGACCGCGTCGACCATCTGTGGCAACAGTGCCATCAAGCCGATCTGGCTGTTGAGGTCATCGCTGAGAAACAGACCACGATGCCCACCGGCTTCAAGGCCCATGGCGATAATCGCGTCACAGCCGTGCTGTTCCAACCACACGGCTTCCTCGACGGTGGTGGCCGATGACAGCACCTTGGCACCGCTGGCTTTTACTCGATCCAGTAAAGACTTCTCTGGTAGGCCAAAGTGAAAACTCACCACTTCTGGCCGAAATTCTTCCACCACCTGGCAGGCTGCGTCATTGAACGGCGCGCGGTTGGACACCGGGGTTGGCGCATCGAAGTCGGCGCCCAGTTCGTGGTAGTAAGGTTGCAGCAAGGCCTTCCAAGCCTGGTCCCGCGCTTCATCGGCATCGGGCGGTTGATGGCAGAAGAAGTTGACGTTAAGCGGCGCATGGCTGGCCTGGCGAATGAGGGCCAAGGCGTCGCGCAGTTGCTCAAGGCTCAAGGCTGCGGCGGGCATGGAGCCCAGGGCGCCGGCTTGCTGGGCGGCGATGACCATGGCGGTGGTGGTGGCGCCAGCCATCGGCGCCTGGATGATCGGCACCTCAATGCCCAACAGGTCAAGAATGCGGGTGTCTGGCCAGGTGCTCATGGGGTGCGTCTCCAGCGTTAGTCGGGCTTTTCGCTGTTTTAGCAGGGCAGTCGGCACCCGGCCAGTCTGTTTTATTCACTGGACGACAGCGGCATTTTGTGGGGCTGGGTTTCGCGCTCCAGTAACTGGCGCTTGCGCTCTACGCCCCAGCGATAGCCCGACAGCTCGCCATTACTGCGCACCACGCGATGACAGGGAATCGCCACCGCCAGGTGGTTGGCACCACAGGCCTGGGCCACGGCGCGAAAGGAGGTGGGCGCGCCGATACGCTCGGCAATCTGCGCATAGCTGGCAGTGCTGCCCGCAGGGATTTCCCGCAACGCCTGCCACACCCGTTCCTGAAAGGCCGTGCCGCGCAGGTCCAGGGGCAAATCCAGGCCCAGAGCAGGGGCCTCGACAAAGCCGACGGCGTGGGCGACCAGTTGTTCGAAACCCTGATCCGCGCCGATCAACTCAGCCTTGGGAAACTGGTCTTGCAGGTCGCGCACCAGTTTGCCCGGATCATCGCCCAATAAAATCGCACACACGCCACGTTGGCTTTGCGCCACCAGAATCGCCCCCAGCGAGCACTGCCCAACGGCAAAGCGGATGGTGTTATTGGCGCCGCCGCCTTTGTAGTCTCGCGGTTTCATGCCGAGCACTTGGTCGGCGGCTTCATAAAAGCGGCTATTGGAATTAAAGCCCGCGTCGTACAGGGTGTCTGTCACCGAATGCTGGCCCTTGAGGCCGTCGCGCACTCTGCGCGAACGCAGGGCGCTGGCGTAACCCTTGGGGGTCAACCCGGTGTTGGCTTTGAATACACGGTGGAAGTGAAACGGACTCAGCCCGGCGCATCGGGCGAGCGCGTCCAGGCTAGGCGGGGTTTCGGCTTGTTCGATTTGCCGGCAGGCTTCGGCCACCAATTGCCCATGGTGAGCGGCCAACTGGGTCTGGTCGCCGGCAGCGCGTTTACTGGGACGATAACCGGCGGCTTCGGCTTGCGCCGGCGTGTCGAAAAACTCGACATTCTCCGGGCGCGGCAAACGCGAAGCGCTGCTGGGGCGGCAATAAACACCAGTGGTTTTCACGCCGTAGACAAATAGCGCGTCAGCCTTGGTATCACGGGCAATAATGGCAGCCCAGCGCGGATCGTGTTCGTTGTTCATGGCCTGCACTCTTGACGGTTCCGGAGCAGATTAAGCCCGCCGCTCGCGCTCGACACTCCGAAGCTTGCGGTCAAATTACCCAGCGGTGCGAAAGGTCAGGTTGATGCGCTGCGGGCCCATGATCGGATGCACGCCGTCCTTGATCGGCATCACGCCATGAAAGCGCAGGCGATCAACGCCGCCCCACACCACCACATCACCATGGAACAACGAGACCTTTTGGGTTTTTTCGCTGCGCGCATGCCCACCGAACAGGAAAATCGCTGGCAGCCCCAGGGACACCGAGACCACGGGCGCGCTGTAGCTGCGCTCGTTCTTGTCCTGGTGCAGTGACATTTTCGCCCCCGGTACGTAACGGTTGATCAGGCAGGCATCGGGCAAAAAACCGTCGAAGCCCGCTTCAGTGGCCGCCGCCACCGCCAGTTGGCGCAGCGTGTCGGGCATGGCCGGCCAGGGTTGCTGGCTGCGCGGGTCGAGTGGGCTATAGCGATAGCCGCGGGCGTCGGTGGTCCAGCCCAGCTCGCCGCAACTGCTCAGCGCCGCCGACATGGTAAAACCGCCGGGGGTGACCATCTGCCGAAACGGTGATTGAGCCAGGACACGCCGCAGTTCAGGCAATAACCGCTCGATCCAGGGCAGGGCATAGCCCCTCAGTACGTAGGACTCTTCGCCAATTTGCTCGCGCCCGGCAGGCTGTTGCAGGGCATCATCGGCAAACAAATCGGCGGTAGGGCCCGGCATGGCTTACAGCGCCTTGCTCACATTGATGTCGGTGATTTCGTCGCTGGCATCATGAATTTTCGCCAAGGCTTGCTTGGCTTCTTCGACGCTGTTGCTGTGCAGCTGGGCAAATTCAAAGCGGCGTTCGCCGTTGAGCTTGTACTTGATGACGTATTTGGTTGTGGTGGTCACAGCTTTTTTCCTGTCAGGTGTTCGGGTCAGCTCAGCTTGCTGCTGGTACGACGAACGATACGGATCTTGTGGGACAACGCAGGCTTGCGGGTCACGCTGATGGCGCGACGGGTCACCACATCCAGGGTGATGTTCCAGAAGCCGGTGCTGGGCGCGGTGATCTTGGCCGGGAATTTATCAAATGCGCCGCCGTGGTAGGTATGGCGGCCGCCGTTTTTGAAGCTGCGAAAGTTCGCATCACTCATCAGGCGAATATTGCAGGTCTGCGAGCATTCGATGACGACAATGTCTCCCTCGTTGAGGTGCTCACGCTGGTGGATGAATTTCATGGGGTGTCTCCAGAAGGGCTTTTTCTGAAAAATCAGAACGATACGTAGGTTAAGATGGAGTTTATCAGCCCCAGCGCGTTTATTATCGGGCCGTCGTCGACGACTTCGACAATTTAAAACAGTTATTTACCGAGTTATCACAGATAAATCCTACGTTGGTGGGAGAAAATTACCATCCCCGCTGTCGTAGGGTCTTTATCGGAGGTTTTTGTATGAAGTGGAGTGTGTTGGTGCTGGCCTTGGCAATAGGTGGGTGTGCTTCGGTTGCAGATATCAAGCAGACCCCGCCAACATTGGTGGTCATCTCAGGGAAGAAACCGCAGGAATATGCGGCGTGTGTGGTGCGCAAATTGGAGGCGACCCGTCGGCCGCCGCAGATCGAGCCCCATAAAGACGGCATTCAGGTGATCGTGCCGCAGAAATTCTCGGCAGACCCTTCGGCAATCTTTGAAATCGAAGACCGTTCCAGCGGTAGCAGCATCAAGCTTTATGAAAGCATGTCCAATGTGCCCATCCGCCCGGGCGACGTGAAGAAGGCAGGGGAAGAGTGCATTTCTGGTTGAGCCACAGGCCCACCCCTCAAACCCGATAAAAAAAGCCATCACCCTGCAGGGACGGCCTGCATCCGTTAAACTGTCGGGCATTCACTACAAAGATGCCGCTCAAACCCTGGGTTTGAGCGGCATTTGTTTTTCTGGAAAGCCCGTTATGAAACGAGAACACGTCAAAGCCCGCCATGCCGAAGGGCAGATTTCGGCCACCCATGTCATCCAGAACCCCGCCGATTTGGGCGAGTGGATCGTATTTTTCAAGAAGAGCGGCGGGCGCAGCTACTTCCTGGTGGACGAGCAGGATGAGGTCGAATCGTTCGCGCGCCTGGATGACCTGATCGAACTCCTGCGTGGCCTGGGGATCAAGTTCGCTGAAGTGCACCTGTAGCCGGTTTACTTGCAGACCACCACCACGCTACGGCCTTTGAAATTGCCCACGTCCTGGCCCAGGGTCTTGTCGCTTTCCTTGAGCGCCGGCGTACCGTTGGTGCCGACGATGCGGTAACCGGTGCCCGCGCAGGATGCGTCCGCTTTCTCGTAGCAACTGGCCCATGAATTGGCCTCGCCCGAGCAGTCGATGGTCAGGCCTTGCTCGCCATTTTTCAGCAGGGTGTCGGAAGCGGTGGTGCAGCCGGCGAGTGCCAGTACCGCGGTCAGTGCCAGGATTTTGTTCATAAGGGATCTTCGTCGAGAGGGAATAGAGGGCGCTGACACTGTCGTGGGGCGTTGGCGGCGATTATAGCGAACTGCCATCGGGTGTGCAGTCGCAGGTTACCCGTACTGCGTTTGCACACCCTGTAAGTCAGTCTGTAACAGTCATGGCACGCCCATTACCAGCACGCCACTTCCGCTGATCGCCCCGGCAGCAGGGAAGACGCCCGCTCGTCGTACGAGCGAAAAGGTCACATCATCGCCTCCCATGCTGTTGGTGATGCGGGTCCGGAATGAACCGTTAACCCTCACCGCTGAGCCCGCACGCACGAGGGCGGTGCCCACGTTCGGGTTGCTCATCACCAATAGCCTGTCGTCGAACGACGTCGAAATGCCTTTGTAGGTGATGGTGATGTCGGTGTTGATCCCACCATTGGGGCATGAATAGGTGAGCCTGCGGTTGGCGCGAACCGAGGTGGTAAGGGGATCGGTGCCGATCGCCCGCTGTTGCACATTGCCGAAGTTGATCTCGATGGGGTTGTTATTGTTGATGGTGCAGGTTGACGGTGAGATGCCGAAGTTGTTGGCGGCTTTGTACGTGAGGACGAGCCGCGTGCTTCCAAAGCTGTAATTATTCGTCTGGTGCAGATTCAGCGCGCCCAGAATGTCACCTATTACCACGCTGATCGGGTTGCTGGGGTCGTTGCGCAGCAGGATATAGGGGGTTACATAGATGGGATACGCCACAAAGTTGTTGGGCATGGTCGCGATCCGAATATTAAACGGCACCGGGGTGTTATAAAACGCGCCGTTTATGCGTAGACCGGTGCCTTGATTGTTGAATTTCGGCCCGGGCACCCAGGGGGCGCCGGCTTGCGCGGATGTCCCCCAAAAGTCTATGCGTGTGGGGTGAGCATGGGAGGGCGTAAATCGGCATTCCAGCCACGCGCCTTCGAGAAGGATACGGGTGTTGTCCGAGCCGACACTCACGTTGACGGGGACCTCCAGGTTCAGGATCCCGCCGTCGCCAACATATTGCCAATTGCCGCCATTCACGCGGCAATCCGCTGCTCGCGAGGTGGTCGTCACACTTAGCAGGACGAGAAGCACTATTGCTCCATAGAGTCGTTTCATTTTGATCTCTCATTGCGCCTCTGTCCGAACGTCACTGTGAGTGATCATCCGGAAGATAATTAAGGTTTGCCCAGGCCGTTTTCAGGCCAGCAACGGCTACGGATAGTCCAACGTAAAAGTCGAGGTCACCCTGTACGCGCCTTGGCCGATGGTCTGGTCGCTGATGGCTTGCGGCTCGCCCTGCACAAAGGCTTTAAGCGCGATCACATTGCTGCCATCTATCAGTACCTGCGCATCGCTGGGCGAATTCAGCGGCAGTGGCTTGTTGCTCGGCGTCTCTATGCCCACCCCGATGCCTGAGGCGCCACTGCCGCCATCCAGCGCTAGCATGCCGGGCAACGCGGTGTTTTCCCTGCCGCCAAAGGTGATGCTGACCGTGGCGCCAATGGTGGTGTCGCAGTTCTCCAGGTGCAGCCTGAAGTCCTTGCCCTGTGAACGGGTGTTGATATACAGGTGCTTGCTGGTAACGTCCCAGAGTTCCAGGGTGACGGCCTCGTCGCCCGGCCGCAGGGTGCAGGCCTCCTGGACCAGGTTGCCCTTGAAACTCAGGTTGTCCGCTGCTTGGGCGTCGGCGGCCAGGCTCAAGGCCAATACCAGCGCTGCACGGTGTAAATGTCCCATTGATTCGACTCCTACTGGTATTCGGCCAACAGCGTGGCCACCGCGCTAAACCTTGCGGGCGCCAGGGTTGCGCCGGGCTGTTTGACCGGCACCACTTCCAATACGGGCGGTGATGACAGGCTGATATCCAGTGGCGTATTGAGTGAAAAAGGCAGGTTGTTCTGGAAAACCCGAATACCCAGCGCCGGTACGCTTGTCTGTACCGCCGCCCCGTCAAAGGTGGTTGGCGTGCCGTTGACACTCAATTTCAACGCCCATGGCAGCGTGTCGGTGCCGCAGTTGATGGTGTAGCCCACGCCTTTTCGGTACTGCACACCGTCGACGCGCTTGATCCCGACATCGCCAAAATCCACCTCGATGGTGTTGCCCGCATCGATCGTGCACGGGGGAGGCTCGTTGAGCGTGCCGCTAAACGTCAGGTTGGCCGATGCAACGCTGCACAGGCCCAGGGAGCACAAGGCGAGCAACGCTCGCTGCGGCCAACAGATCATTGGTCATTCCTCTTCATTGATAATCGACCACGAGAGTGGCGGCCGCATCGAATGCGCCTCCGGTCAGCTTGCTGCCCGGGCGTTTGACGGGTACCGCCTGCACCACCGGCACGTTGGGATAGGTGAAGTTCACCACCGTGTTCAGCGGCCAATCGGCGCCGTTGACGAACAGCTTTACCCCAAGGTCCTGCTTGCGGGTGACCAGCACGCGGCTGTCGAATGCGGCACCCGTGCCCCGAAGTTGCAGGGTCAGCGCGTTGCTGAAAGGGGAGCTGCAGGTGACGGTGTACGGCACGCCACGGCGATAATTGACCCCGTCGACTCGCGAGGTCAGCAGGTCATTGCCAAAAGGCACGTCGAGCGTACTGCCGCTGTTGATGACACACGGCGGCGGCGCAATGATCACCGCGCGGATGGTCAGGTTGGTCTCGGCCTGCGCACCCAGGCTGAGCGCCCAGAGCAAACCGCTGCCCATTAACACGGCCCAGGGGCCGTATGACTTAGCCATTGTTCTGCCCTTACTCATAATTGAGCCTGAAATCCACCACGGCCCGGAATGCCCCGCTGGTCAATGGCGCAGCGGTGCGCGTAGGCCGAACGTTCCAGGTCTTGGTGTTACCGCCCAGGGGCAAGAACAGCGGTTCGCCGCGTTGGCCCAGTTGTACGTCCCGCCCCAGGGCGTCGGTCAGTTGCAGCCCCAGGCCGGTGATGCCTTGCACTTTGACCAGGCGCGAATCGTCGTCATCGGCAGGCGCGATAAAGGCCACCGACAGCACCGGTTGAAAGGCGCTCCAGGTCAGGTTGCCGGTGCGTTCACTGCGGATACTGCCGGCGGTGCGGTTGCACTCGGTAAAGCGCAACTGGAAGGCCACCTGGTTGGCCTGATCACCAGGCCGACGTAACTGGCTGGTGGAGACGTCGCCCAGTTCAATGGTTTGATGCAGCGAGGTCATTTCCAGGCTGCACGGGGTTTCGTGCATGGAGCCGGAAATATTCAGCACGCCATTCATGCCCTCGATATCCTCGGCCTGCGCGCTCCCTCCAAGGGCCAGTAACAGGCCGCCCAATGCCGTTATGTAATGAGACTTCATGGCTGACTCCAGCGACAGGCTTACTGTTTGGGCAGTGCTGCTTGCAGGTTGACCTTGCAAGTCTCGCCGCTGCAGGTGAAGGCCAGCAGCGGACGGCCGCCGTAATCATTGACGTAGGCCAAGTGAGGGGTAGGGCCCAGGGCCTTGGCGGTGGGGCCGAGGATCAGCGTGCCTTTGGGCGGCACCATCACCGGCTCGAAACCGGCCACGGTCTTGCCCTCTTTGGTGCTGCGCGCATCCACCAGGGTCACGTAGTAGGGCGTCGGGTTATTCACCCGGTAATGCTCGCCTTGCCGGGTCAGGGTCAGCTTTTCCTGCCAGGGGTTGGACAGGTCTTGCTGGCTGGGCGTAATGGCTTGAGGCCGGTAGAACAGTTTGATCCGGGTCTGCAGCGCGATTTGCAGGGTGTTGGCCTTATCGGTGCGTGGCGGAATTTCCCGCAGGTTGAAGTAGTAGACCGTCTCTCGATCCTGGGGCAACGACTTGGCCGCCGGCAGCGCCTGGACTTTTACCTGGCTCTGCTTGCCCGGTTCCAGGCGCTGCACCGGGGGCAGCACGATCAAGGGTGTGGTGAGTTTCTGGCCCTCTTCATTCTCGATCCAGCCTTGGGCCAGGTACGGCAATTGGGTGTTGTTATTGGTGATGTTCACGCTGGTGGCGTCCTTGCTGCCGTCGAAAATCACGCGGGTACGGTCCAGGCCAATTGCAGCGTGGCTGCTGTGGCTCATGGCGAGCGTCAGCAGGGTGAGGGTCGAGACGGTGAAGCGTTTGTACAGGGTCATGAGGATGTGGTCTCCGTGACGGGGTGCTTGCCGGTCAGTTCTGCCGGCGCGGACAAGGGTTGATCGGTGGCTGCGACTCGGCAGTCCAGTTGCAGGGCGTTGCTCAGGCCGTCAGCGGGCAAGACGTCGGGAAGGGTGAGGGTGCAGCGCTCATTCCCGCCCCAACTGACGACCATCTGTTCACCGGCTTGAATGCCGCTGAGGTAGACATTGCCGCCGTCATTCACGATGCCGGTGTCCTGCTGCTTGGCGTTCTGGACCGTCGCACCGAAGGGCGGCGAGCTGCCATCGGGCAGGCGCAGCACCGCCATGGCTTTTTCACCGGCAATCACGTCCAGGGCGCGATAACCGATGGCGCCTTCGGTGAGGGTCAGTTGGGTGACAGATTGAGTGGCTTCGACATTGCTCGGCAGGCTCTCCAGATCGACGCTGGCTGCCGTACGCTGGTAGCTGCTCAGGTCGGCGATCACCGCTTTACCGAAGGCGTTGCTGCGGGTCGGCGAGCCGTAACCCCGCACCGGCACGTCAGGCACGCCGCTGGTATCCACCATCAAACGGGTGCCGCCCATGCTGTTGGTGCGATGCAGGGCTGCGCCGTGAGACGTGAGCGTGCCACCGCCGCGGGCTGACAGGCTGAGGCTGGTGCGACTGTCTCGTTGCCGGCTGGCGGCAAGTGTCAGGTCCGCTTGATCACCCATGTGGCTCAGATAGCCACTGGCCGAATTATCGCTGGCGGTCAATTGGTAGCTGTTGCGCTCATCGAGGCGGTCGCTGTAACGCGTGGAAAAGCCGTTCTTGCCTGCGGCCCGGCTGGCGTCCAGCGACAGCGTGCCGCTGCGTCCCAATGGCAGGCTGACCGTCAGCGCCATGCCGTTATCCTTGTAGTTGTAATCCAACGTGCGATAAACGTTGAGCGACAAACTCATGTTTTTGACGGTGCCCACATTGAAGTAGCGGGACACCGACAAGTTCCAGCGCTGGGTAGCCGGCCGCGACCAGTAAGTTTGTTTGTTATAACTGGCGTAGACCGTGGCGCCCAAGTCGCGAAATTGTTTGTTAACGGTCGCTGTATACAGCGCTTTGCTGCCACCAATAGGTTTGAATTCACCGGCATATTGACCGAATTCGTCGTATTGCCCGCGGCCCGCCAGTTCCCCGTTCCTGCCGTAATGACGAGCGTCTAAATATTCACTCATGCTCAAGAAGTTCTTATCGGAGAACCGATAACCGGCGAAGGTGATCTGGCTGTCGTATTGTTCAAAGTTCTTCGAATATTGCAGGCGGTAGGATTTACCCGAGAGCGTTTGATTCCACACCTCAGCCCGGGACTGGGTGATATCCAGGGATAACGCGCCCAATGCCAACAGGTCGCGGCCAGCGCCGATAGTGGCGGCCCGGTAGTTGTTGTCGGTGATGGCGCCGCCGAACAACGACCAGCCGTTGCTCACGCCCCAGGAGAACTCCCCCGTGCCAAAAAAGTTGCCGTCAGCGCCATATTGGAGATCCGAAGGCCGCCCGCTCGCCAGCTTGTATCGAACTTGCCCAGGGCGCGTCAGGTAAGGAACGCCTGCGGTGTTGAGCTTGAAGGTCTGTACCGAACCGTCTTGCTCCTCTACCCGCACATCCAGCGTACCGGTGACGGCATCATTGAGGTCCTGGATACGAAAGGGGCCGGCGGCCACCAGGGTTTCATACAGCACGCGCCCTTGCTGGCTGACGACCACCCTGGCGTTGGTCTTGGCCAACCCCACCACTTCAGGTGCGTAACCGCGCAGGTTGGGGGGCAGCTGACTTTCGTCTGACGTCAACGCGGCACCGGTAAAGCGGAAGCTGTCGAACAAGTCCGAATACAGGTAGTTTTCGCCAACCACCAGCCGCGCCCTCAAGGCAGGAATGGCGCGGTAAGCGTAGTAGCGGCTCCACTCCAGCTTCTGTTCCCCGGCGGAACGGTCCCTTGCGCTGTCGACACGGCCCTGCCAGTCGGCCCTCAGGCGCCAGGCCCCGGCATTGGCCCCCAGCGTTCCGTTGCCACTGAGGTGGTTGCGGGTGCGCTCGTTTTTCTGGGCGTTGGACTGCGCCGTCAGGTTGTAGTCGATCAACAGTCCCGGTACGCCTTCATCCCAGCGTGCAGGCGGATCCCAGTTGAGGGCGCTGTACTCAAGGTAGGCGTGGGGCAGGTTGATGCTCAATGTGGAGGTGGCCAGGTCTGCACTGACCTCGGCACCTGGCAAGCCTTGAAGGTCCAGGCACTCGTCGCCTTTCCACCGAGTGAGCCTGGCTGCTTCGATCGCCTTCAGGCCCAGTTGCGCCACGAGCTCTGCGGACAAGCAGGCCTGGCTACCCTTCGGGTCATCATCAGGGGGATAAAAAGCCACCGACTGCTCGGAAAGCGCCTGGCCGTTGATCTGCACAAGCATCGTGTAGGTGCCGGGCAGAATGAAACCGCTGCGCGAAAACCGCGACAAATCGATATTGGTGCGATCATTCAGGTCAAGAACGTCGGTATTGAATTCGATATCCCCGGCACCCAAGGCTGTGCCTGCCAGTGACATCAGCCCGCCAACCAACGTGGGGCGCAGCGTATGTTTGATCTTCGACGCATTCAGCATGAAAGCAACCCATCAATGTTCAAAAGTATTCCAACTTGAACCGCACGGCGACGCGGTGAGCGCCCGGCGCCAAGGGCAACCCGTTGCCCACCAGCCGCAACGTGTAGTGAAGTGTCATGTCGCCTTCGGCTAAGGGATGCGGCGCCATCGGCTCGCCCGGCACGCTCTCCTGGCCGGCCGAATCCCAGATGTGAAAGGCAACACCCTGTGAATCGCCGAAGGCAGCAAAAGAGCGACCGTCGCGGTCGCGCGGGCCGTCGAACGTGACCCGCAAATGCTCCCAGTCCGGTAGCGTTGCACCCGGCCGTAAAGGGTCCGGGCGCGTCAATGAGCAGTTGACCAGGCGCAAATCAAAGGGGTGTGGCTCGCCCAACGCGTTTCGCAACAGCCTCCCAATGGGCTCGGCGGGCATCTCGATGGTTTGATCGGCACTGGTCAGTTCCAACCCGCACGCGGAGTCAACGACCCTGCCACCGAGCGTGATGACCCCTTCACCTTGCGCAGGCTCCTGCGCGAACACCCAAGGGCTGATGACCACCGCCAGTGACGAGCTCATCGCCAGACTTATGAGTTTTTTCACCGTTTTCTCCCACCCGTTCCCCCCGCCACCCTGAAGTGGCGGGGGGGCTACTTACTGATAAGCCAAGGTGAAATTGGTGACCGCGCTGAAGTCACCCGGCACGATGTCGCCGGTCGCCGCGCCTTGAACAAAGGCGCCGAATTCCAGCGTGTTGTCACCGGTGGAAATGGCCTGGGGCGTGGTTGCCACACCCAGTTGGATAGGGCTGCCGCCGTGGGTCATCATGATGCCGACGCGGCCTGCGGTACCGACGGTGCCGATTGCGCCAGGTACGTCAGTTGATGGCGCAGCCGTGAACGTCGTGGTCACGGTGTTATCAGTCAGATTCGTCAGGTCGCAACCTTCCAGTTCAATCAGCACACGGCGAGCTTCGGACTTACCGCCTGCCTGCAATTGATGCTTGGCGATGGCGCCCAGGTGAATGGTCTGATCTACCGATTCAGGCTTGATGGAGCAGGCACCCGAGTGGACCGATCCCAGAAAGGTAACCGTTCCATCTGCCGCCTGAGCGCCGGACATGGAGCCCGCGAACAGGCCGATGGTTAACAGTGCAGTTTTGAACGTAGTTTTCATTTGCAGATGCCCACATAAAAATGTCATGGAAGAGCCCCGCCACCCGTTGGCGTGGGGCTGACGTTTCACCTCAAGAGTGGCCGGCAGCAAACTCGGCTGATCGCCAGTCGAGTACCAATCAGAAGTTAAAACTTTCCAATTAGTTGTATTGCCATTTGGGCGCACGGTTGAGGCGGAAGCAATTGTGTGATGGCGGCTTGAAAAAGTAAGTCGTCACATTCGCTTATTGATGTGGGCAGGCAGTATCGCGACTTATAGGAAGAATATGGCACTTTGCCAAAACTTTGATTTTGGCTGTAAGAAATGAACTACACGCTGCTAAATGAGAATAATTTAGTTGGGGTTATAGCTGTAAGAATGGGATGACATACAGTGAAAATCAATAGACATTAATGGCGCGAAACAACTAACCGGGTTACGGGCGCAGAGGCCGTGAGGCTGGCGGGTCAACAGCCACAAAAAAGCCCCGCTTAACGGGGCTTTCGCAGAGCAACGAGGCTTACTTGGTTTTCGGCCGCTTGCTCGATGCATGGCCTGCCTCATCCACAAACACCTCGGCTACGGCAATCGCCATGCTTTCGGTCTCGAATACGCCGGCAACGCTGTCGCCGTGAAAATTGATCAAGTGCCAGCCGTCTGCTCGCTTCGTGATCAGGTAGCCGTTTACACCTTTGGGTTCTGACATCTGTTGGCAATCTCGTGGTCTTGGTTCAAGGCGCTCATGATAACGCCAATTGCCGGGGCAGGGCGCAAGTTGTTGCAGGTCAGTGCCAGGGGGGCAAAAGCGTGCTAAAACCATTGCAGCCCTTTAAACAAGGGGCCAAGTCGGGTTCTGACCGACCGTTGGTGATGCGCTTTGCAGGATCAGCGGAACTTACGCCGACATTTTTTCTCTATGATGACATCGCAACGCCAGCAGGACCCATTGTAAGGTGACTGCGGCCTGATTAGACTGCGCCGAATTCCGTACGCACAGCCCTTTGTAAGGACTCATATGATCAAGAAATGCTTGTTCCCAGCAGCCGGTTACGGCACTCGCTTCTTGCCAGCGACCAAAGCCATGCCCAAAGAAATGCTGCCAGTGGTGAACAAGCCACTGATTCAGTACGGTGTGGAAGAGGCTCTGGATGCCGGTTTGAACGAGATCTCCATCGTCACGGGTCGTGGTAAGCGCGCGCTGGAAGACCACTTCGACATCAGCTATGAGCTGGAAAACCAGATCAAGGGCACCGACAAGGAAAAATACCTGGTCGGTATCCGTAAATTGCTCGACGAGTGCTCGTTCTCCTACACCCGTCAGACTCAGATGAAAGGCCTCGGCCACGCCATCCTTACCGGCCGCCCGCTGATCGGTGACGAACCGTTCGCCGTGGTCCTGGCGGATGACTTGTGCGTCAACCTGGAAGGCGACGGTGTGCTGACCCAGATGGTCAAGCTCTACCAGAAATACCGTTGCACCATCGTTGCGGTGATGGAAGTCAACCCTACCGAAACCAATAAGTACGGTGTTATCGCCGGTGACGATATTGGCGATGGCCTGATCCGCGTACGTGACATGGTCGAGAAACCAGCACCGGAAGATGCACCGTCGAACCTGGCGATCATCGGTCGTTACATCCTTACCCCGGACATCTTCAAGCTGATCGAAGAGACCGAGCCAGGCAAGGGCGGCGAGATCCAGATCACCGACGCTCTGCTCAAGCAAGCCAAAGACGGTTGCGTGATTGCCTACAAGTTCAAGGGCCAGCGTTTCGACTGCGGCGGTGCTGAGGGCTACATCGAAGCGACCAACTTCTGCTACGAGCATTTCTACAAGACGGGCAAGGCTTACTGATTCATGTAAGCCGTTGCTCCAGCAGGTCGTTTCAGCGACCTAAACAAATGCCCCGATTGTTCGGGGCATTTTGTTTCATGCGTTAGGCGCACGCGTTCTGCTTTTGACCTCTAAAGCGAAGAGTGTCGATGCCAGCAGATGAATGGCGGGTTAATGTTTCGCTGTTTCGATTTTGAGGTCCCTGGTGATAATAAGCGTTTTATTGCCGGCCTCGTCTTTTCCGTAGGCGCAATAACGCCAGTTCCGATCTTTTGGCAGTATGAGTGTCTCTCTTACGAGGGCGTAACCGCTTTCATTCTTGCAGTCAATTGAATCGAGCGCCCCGTATTTATAATACGTCTGGACAATTTCGTTCAGCCGAGAGGCTGTGGTTATTTGCCATTCGTCAGGGCTGTGTTCATACACGTCGACTTCCGGCTTGCTCTGCGGGGCTGTGTCATCCAGCTGGCGTAATTTAACGGTCGCAAACTTCATGGGTTGCCAGGACGTCTGTCCAAAGCGTTTGCCAATGATGCATATCGCCTGAACCCCCTCCCTTTGATCGACGGGCAGTTTAAGCAGGGGTTGATCAACCGCCCTGACTGGCGCCCCATACCCTTTTGGCAGTGCGCATTGAATTGAACTGGCTGATCCGCTCTTGTAGCGAATCCATTCGAAGTCTTTACTGATCTTCAGGCCCCAAGACGCCGGTTGCAATTGACCGTGCTCGTTGGGGGCTGCGGAGCGGGTCGACCAAGAGCCCACGCGTTCGATAGCTATCCCGGTACCCGGGTCAAGATTGCTCAGGTCCAAGGTGTTATCTGGTCGAAATGCCGCAAGAATATGATCAACCGAGTGGGTGTATACCGCCTCAGGCCGACTTACCGTGCCGGCAGGCGCGAGTTCGCAGGGCCGGGCGAAGCCACAACCATTCAAGTAAGAGTCGGTCGCTGTAGATAGTATGCCGATTACCCGCTTGCCATCTTTCGCAAAGACCGGGGAGCCGGAGGAGCCGCCGTATACGCCAATACAGTCGTTGGCACGAGCGTCGGACCAATACCAGGGAAGGTCTGGTCGGATAGGCCAGGCGCTTTCGAAAAGAGGCGTGGGCGGCTGCGATTGACAAACTGAGTGGCGCAGAAAAAATCCGCCAGGAAAAGCGCCCTGGGGTATATGTGCCAGTTCAATGGCGCGGTCGGACGCATCAAAATTCTTTAACAGTAACGGCTTCACGCCTCTTGAGCGAAGTTCGCCGTAGGTTGCAGCCAGTTCCAGCAACCCGACGTCCGACCCTTTCATGCTTGAATAAACTATACGTTTGATGCTGTACCAATGGTGCTCATTAACATTGTCAAAAAAATAGGCGGGGGAAAAAGCAAAGCCAACTGCCATGGGTTTATCAATGACGACGTCATTGTCACCGCTATCAATGCTCAACAAAGGATCAACACTGCAATGCCCCGCAGTGAGAATAAGCGCGGCCTGAGTATCATTGGGTGTTTCGCTGCTAGCCACCAATGTCGCCGTGCATTCCCACGCGAGCCCTTGAGTCTTCTTCATTAAACCTACAGCGAAGAAACGATCTGACCCCGGCGCAGTGGCCGATAACAGCGGAGCCACTCCAGCAGCGGGTGAGGTGTGAGGATTTGGAATTGAGACAAGCATGCTGTCGGCATGGCTGGAAGTAATCCATGCAGCCAGCACAATGAGCGTGAGTCGGCTAAAAAATCTTGAACTAAGCGTAAAGCGATAGCCGAAAATCATAGCGATGCTTCCTCATTTCGGATGCGGTGAGTGTTTACGGCACCGAAGTATCATTACGGATCGTCAATCAGCCTTCTACTGTCAACAATGACAGGTTACGCCTGCGGTTTTTAACTAGCCGTTAAAGACCGTCGTGACAATGCGCTCTCTAGGGCCTCGTATTTGAATGTGGCAAGGTATGTCGATTGGCTTTTTCGTTTCTCGTCCCCACCTAAGTCGGTATGCTGGTGTCCTGCCGAGGAGAGTGAAATGGCCTACGATTTTGACCTGTATGTAATTGGCGCCGGTTCCGGCGGTGTTCGCGCGGCGCGCTTTGCCGCGGGCTTCGGCGCCAAGGTGGCTGTTGCGGAGAGCCGCTACCTGGGCGGCACCTGTGTGAACGTCGGCTGTGTGCCAAAGAAGCTGTTGGTGTACGGCGCGCATTTTGCCGAAGATTTTGAACAGGCCAGCGGCTTTGGCTGGTCCCTGGGCGAGGCGAACTTTGATTGGGCGACCTTGATCGCCAACAAGGATCGCGAGATCAACCGCCTCAACGGCATCTATCGCAACCTGTTGGTCAACAGCGGCGTGACATTGCACGAAGGGCACGCACGCCTGGTTGATGCCCATCAGGTGGAGATTAACGGTGAGCGCTTCACTGCCAAGCACATCCTGATCGCCACCGGTGGCTGGCCGCAGATCCCTGAGATTCCAGGGCGCGAGCACGCCATTGGCTCCAATGAGGCATTCTTCCTTAAAGAGCTACCCAAGCGCGTGCTGGTGGTGGGCGGCGGTTATATCGCCGTTGAGTTCGCCGGCATCTTCCACGGCCTGGGTGCGCAAACTTCATTGCTGTATCGCGGTGACCTGTTCTTGCGCGGCTTTGATGGTTCGGTGCGCAAACATCTGCAAGAAGAACTGACCAAGCGCGGCCTGGACTTGCAGTTCAATGCCGACATCGAACGTATCGACAAGCAAGCCGACGGCAGCCTCAAAGCCACCTTGAAGGATGGTCGCGTGCTGGAAGCCGATTGCGTGTTCTACGCCACCGGCCGCCGTCCGATGCTGGATAACCTGGGCCTGGAAAATACCGGGGTCAAACTGGACGAGCGCGGTTTCGTCGCGGTGGATGATCTCTACCAGACCGCCGAGCCGTCGATCCTGGCGATTGGCGATGTGATTGGTCGTGTGCAGCTGACGCCGGTGGCGCTGGCTGAAGGCATGGCCGTGGCGCGGCGGTTGTTCAAGCCCGAGCAATACCGCGCGGTGGATTACGCCAATATCGCGACGGCGGTGTTCAGCCTGCCAAACATTGGCACAGTCGGTCTGACGGAAGAGGATGCACGCAAGAACGGCCACAACGTGCAGGTCTTTGAAAGCCGTTTCCGGCCGATGAAGCTGACCCTCACCGATTGCCAGGAAAAGACCCTGATGAAGCTGGTGGTCGACGCCGACACCGACAAAGTGCTGGGTTGCCACATGGTCGGCCCAGATGCGGGTGAAATCGTGCAAGGGCTGGCGATCGCGCTCAAGGCGGGCGCGACCAAACAGCATTTCGACGAAACCATCGGCGTGCATCCTACGGCGGCGGAAGAATTCGTCACCATGCGCACGCCTGTGGCGGATTGATCAGGTTGGCTCTGCTGCCTCTGGCGCCGTTGCAACGACGGCCGCCAGGCGCAGGGCTTCGATGCTTGCCTGGGCCTTGACCAGGTCCAGCTCAAGCGCCTTGTTGTGCTGCTGGTGTTCCAGCAGTGCGGCCTGGCGTGATTGGCTGTCTTGCACGGCCACGCGCAGGCGTTCCTGGAGCAGGGTGCGCTCGCTGTCGATCTGACTCAGCTGCTCCTTGAGTTTCAGCTGTAGCGCCTGGTCCTGGCGAGTTTGCTCCTGCAGCGCATTCAATTCCTTGGCGGTCACTCGCTGCTCACTCAGCAGACGCTCGTTATCGCGATGCAACTGGGTGATTTCATCCTGGCGCACCAGCGCGCTTTGCTGTGCCTGGCGCAATTCGGCCTGAACCTGCTGCAACTGGCCTTCATGGCGACGCTGTTCCTGCTCGCGCTGTTCCTTGATGGCATTGCGGTAATGCTCAAGCGCATCACGGGCGTGCAGGTGTTTTTCTTCCAGTGAGCGAATCTGCTCGTCCTTGTCCTTGAGTCTTAGCTCGTAGTCGCTGCACGCCTGGCTCAGCCCGGCATTACGGGTTTGCTCGGTCTGCAGGCTGGTGCTGGCGGTTTGCAGCGCCGCGCTTTCTTCGGCCAGGGCTGCCGCCTGGATATCAAATTGCTGTTTGAGCTGGGTATGCGCTTCTTCCAGGGTTTCTACCTGGGCGAGCAGGGCGGCTTTGTGTTGCTCGAATTGCGCCAGGGCCAGGTCGATCGGCTCTTGGGCCTTCTCTTTCAGGCGTTGGGCCAGGCGTGCGACCAGTTCGCCCAGCTCATCGTCAATCGGCGCCTGGGTGATGGTTTGCCGTGATTCGCTTTCGTCCAGCTCTTTCAGGTAACGATGAATGGTGGTTTTCGAGCCGGTATTGCCCATTTCGATACGCACCGCATCGATGCTGGGGTTTTCGCCACGGGCGAGGATCGCCAGGCGTGCCGTTTGCACTACTGCTTTGTTTATGCCGCCGCGAGCCATGGAGTCTCCGTCGATTTAGTACTGTGGTACATGGTATGTATATACATACTATAGCATGGTTAAAAACTCGTTGAAATTCATGATTTAACAGATGGGATATTGGCGTATTATCCCGTGTGACCCCTGTTTTCATCAGCCATTCACCTGTCAGCAGTACGAAAAGACGCCTATGAGCGACCTCGACCGATATCTCAACGCCGCCACCCGTGACAACACGCGCCGCAGCTACCGTGCGGCCATCGAGCATTTCGAAGTCAGTTGGGGAGGGTTCCTGCCGGCCACCAGCGACAGCGTGGCGCGTTACTTGGTGGCGCATGCGGGAGTGTTGGCAGTCAATACCTTGAAGCTGCGGCTCTCGGCCTTGGCGCAGTGGCATACCAGCCAAGGGTTTGCCGACCCGACGAAGGCGCCGGTGGTACGCAAGGTGCTCAAGGGCATCCGCGCCGTGCACCCGGTGCGTGAGCGGCAGGCCGAGCCTTTGCAGCTCCAGCATTTGGAACAGGTGATCGCCGCCCTGGACATTGAAGCCAAACAGGCCAGCGAGCATCACGACCAACCGCGCTTGCTGCGGGCCAAGCGCGATGCTGCGCTGATTCTGCTGGGCTTCTGGCGCGGGTTTCGCAGTGATGAACTGTGCCGATTAAGCATTGAGCATGTGCAAGCCGTACCGGGCGCAGGCATCAGCCTGTACTTGCCGCGCAGCAAAAGTGATCGCGACAACCTCGGCAAGACTTACCAGACCCCGGCGTTGCTGCGGCTGTGCCCGGTGCAGGCTTATAGCGAGTGGCTCAGCGCCTCGGCGTTGGTGCGCGGGCCGGTATTTCGCGGCATTGACCGCTGGGGCAACCTGGGCGAGGAGGGCTTGCACCCCAACAGCGTGATCCCGTTATTGCGCCAGGCCCTTGAGCGCGCAGGCATCCCTGCCGAGCAATACACCAGCCACTCCCTGCGTCGGGGCTTCGCCACTTGGGCACATCGCAGCGGTTGGGATTTGAAGTCGCTGATGAGTTACGTCGGCTGGAACGACATGAAATCCGCGATGCGCTATGTTGAAGCGACGCCGTTTCTGGGCATGACCCTGGCAACCCAACCGCTGATTTGAGATTTCTTCTATTAATACCGTCACCTGATAGAGAAAGCCAATCGTCAGCATCAGGTTTGCCAATGAGCCATCGACCGAAAGAGCCGGTAGGATTCATCTCATCAACTTCTTAACCCCTGACGGAGAGTCAACGATGCCTATCATCAACAGCCAAGTAAAACCGTTTAAAGCCACCGCTTTCAAAAACGGCAGCTTCGTCGATGTGACCGACGCTGACCTGAAAGGCAAGTGGTCGGTTGTATTCTTCTACCCAGCCGACTTCACCTTCGTTTGCCCAACCGAACTGGAAGACCTGGCTGACAACTACGCCGAATTCCAGAAGCTGGGCGTCGAAATCTACAGCGTTTCCACCGACACCCACTTTGCCCACGCTGCCTGGCACAACACTTCGCCAGCCATTGGCAAAATCCAGTACACCATGATCGGCGACCCAACCCTGACCATCTCCCGCAACTTCGACGTGCTGATCGAAGAAGCTGGCCTGGCAGACCGCGGCACCTTCGTGATCAACCCAGAAGGTCAGATCAAGATCGTTGAGCTGAACGACGGCGGTGTAGGCCGTGACGCTTCCGAGCTGCTGCGCAAAATCAAGGCCGCTCAGTACGTTGCTGCCCACCCAGGTGAAGTCTGCCCAGCCAAGTGGAAAGAAGGCGAGGCCACTCTGGCGCCGTCTCTGGACCTGGTCGGCAAGATCTAAGTCTGTGAACGCGTATCAAGGGCGGGTATCCGCACTTAAGTAAGCTGCATCCGCCCTCAAAACGCCCGGGCGAGATTCGCTCGGGCGTTTTTTTGTCTGCAATAAACCGAATGAACAGGAAATCGCCCGTATGTTGGATGCCAATCTTAAAGCTCAGTTGAAGTCATACCTGGAACGGGTCACCCAGCCGATCGAGATCGTCGCCTCCCTCGACGACGGTGCGAAATCCCAGGAAATGCTTGCTCTTTTGCAGGACGTAACCAGCCTCTCCACGCTGATTACCCTGAACACCGATGGCAATGATGCGCGCAAGCCATCGTTCTCCATCAACCGCCCGGGTGCCGATATCAGCCTGCGTTTCGCCGGCATCCCCATGGGCCATGAATTCACTTCGCTGGTGCTGGCCCTGCTGCAAGTCGGTGGCCACCCGTCGAAAGCCAGTGTCGAGGTGATTGAACAGATCCGCGCCCTCAAAGGCGAGTTCAGCTTCGAGACTTACTTCTCGCTGTCGTGCCAGAACTGCCCGGACGTGGTCCAGGCGCTGAACCTGATGGCCGTGCTGAACCCCAACATCCGCCATGTTGCGATTGATGGTGCGCTGTTCCAGGCCGAAGTCGATGAGCGCCAGATCATGGCGGTGCCGAGCGTTTACTTGAACGGGGTCAACTTTGGCCAGGGCCGTATGGGCCTCGAAGAGATCCTCGCCAAGCTCGACACCAGCGGTATCGAGAAAGCCGCGGAAAAAATCAGCGCCAAGGACGCCTTCGACGTCCTGGTAGTTGGCGGTGGCCCCGCAGGGTCTTCAGCTGCCATCTACGCGGCACGTAAAGGTATTCGTACCGGTGTGGCGGCTGAACGCTTTGGTGGCCAGGTGCTGGACACCATGTCCATCGAGAACTTTATCTCGGTACAGGAAACCGAAGGGCCGAAACTGGCCAGCGCACTGGAAGCCCATGTGCGTCAGTACGATGTCGACATCATGAACCTGCAGCGCGCCAGCAGCCTGGTACCGGCGAAAAATGCCGGTGAGCTGCACGAAATTCGCTTCGAAAGCGGTGCCACCCTCAAGTCCAAGACCGTGATCCTGGCCACAGGCGCCCGCTGGAGAGAGATGGGTGTGCCCGGTGAGCAGGAATACAAAGCCCGTGGCGTGTGCTTCTGCCCGCACTGCGATGGCCCGCTGTTCAAGGGCAAGCGTGTGGCGGTGATCGGCGGCGGTAACTCCGGCGTGGAAGCGGCCATTGACCTGGCCGGTATCGTCAGCCATGTCACCTTGCTTGAATTCGACAGCAAGCTGCGCGCCGATGCTGTGTTGCAACGCAAGCTCTACAGCCTGCCGAACGTGGATGTGATCACCAGCGCATTGACCAGTGAAGTCAAAGGCGATGGCCAGAAAGTCACCGGCCTTGCCTACAAGGACCGTGACAGCGGTGAATTCAAGACCATCGACCTGGAAGGCATCTTTGTGCAGATTGGCTTGCTGCCCAACACCGACTGGCTCAAAGGCACCGTAGAGCTGTCGCCGCGTGGCGAGATCATTGTCGATGCCCGTGGCGAGACTTCACTGCCTGGTGTGTTCGCCGCCGGTGACGTAACCACCGTGCCGTACAAGCAGATCGTGATTGCAGTAGGCGAGGGCGCCAAGGCTTCGTTGAGCGCGTTCGATCACCTGATCCGTACCTCTGCTCCGGCATAAATGCTGAGCTGAAAATGAAAAACCCCATGAGCGATCATGGGGTTTTTCTCGTTCCCACGCTCGGCGCGTTCCCACGCTCCGCGTGGGAATGCATCCGGTGACGCTCCGCGTCACGCAGTGCTTATTACATCGGCGCCGGCTGGATGATCTCGACCCAATAAGCATCCGGGTCTTTGATGAACGCGAGGCTCTTCATGCGGCCATCCGTCAGGCGCTTCTGGAAATCACAGTCCAAGGCTTCGAAGCGTTCGCACGCAGCGACAATGTCCGGCACCGAGATGCAGATATGGCCAAAGCCACGCGGGTCGGTGTTGCCGTTGTGGTAGGCAAAGTCGGCATCGTTTTCGGTGCCGTGGTTGTGGGTCAGTTCGAGGATGCCCGGAATCGACTTCATCCACTGGGTACGCTCGGCGGCGTCGGCCGGGATCTGGGCCTTGTCCACCAGGGCCAGGAAGTACAGGCTGAATTCGGCTTCCGGGAAGTCACGTTTCTCGACCAGGGAGAAACCCAGGATACGCGTGTAGAAGTCCAGCGACTTGGTGATGTCCTTGACCCGCAACATGGTGTGGTTGAACACAAAGTTCGCCGTGGCGTTGTCGGGTTGGGCGGTGACGCCCGGGAAGGTGTTCAATTCGTGCAGGCTCATGGGCCCTCCAGAAAAAATGTGAGATGAGCGGTCCATTGGCTTGCGGCCTGCCTCCATGCAGGCGGGCCATGATACGCAAGGCGCACCGGCTGCGCCAAATGAAAAAGCGCGCTCAACCCTTGCGGTCAGCGCGCGCCGGGCCGCACACTTTGCCGCTGGAACCTTGGGTGTTTTTCGCAATGATCGAGTTTCGTAGGCCGCTGTTGAGTGCTGTGTGCGTGTTGTTGGGCAGCCCGTTTGTGCTGGCCGCCGAACCGGAGGTCCATTGGCCCAGCGGTTGGCAGGTCGAAGAAGTCGTGCCTGACGGCGAGCCCCCTGCCAAACCCCAAGCAGTGTCCCGGCAGCGAGCGATCAAGAACGATGAAAATGGCGCCACGTTGATGGTCATGGAGTTGACCGGAACGCCAATTGAGGCCGGTCATAAAGTTAATCTTGCTGGCGTGTTGCTGGAGATGCGCAAGTCGATCCAGAAAGACTTTGCCCGCGGCGGTTATCAAAGCGTGTGCAGCAAAATGCACTCCACGACATTGAGTCGGCTTGACGCGTTGGAAACTACCTGCGTGATTACCGAGAATGGTCGACACCTGTTGTCGCAAACATTAGTCGGTGCGCTGGATGTCGACAAAGCCTATGTTTTTTCATACGCCGGGCAGGCGCAAGCGTACGAGGCGAGCAAGGAGGAAGTCAGTTTGGTGCGTAACAGTCTGAAACTTTGACGCGCTCAAATTGAGCGAATTTGAACAACATGAACGCTGAGTTAAGTTCGATTCCGAACCGTTAGAGCAAAAAAAGCCCCGCGTAGGCGGGGCTATTTTTTAGTACATGTTTCAGCCGCGAAGCCAGGAGTCTACAGTGGCAGCGCCGTACTCTTCTTTCCAGGCTTTGAGGCCGCGGTGGTTGCCACCTTTGGTCTCGATCAGCTCGCCGGTGTGCGGGTTGTGGTAAACCTTGACCACCCGTGCGCGGCGCTGTTTAGGCGCGGCAGCGGCCGGTGCGCCGCCTTTGCGTGGCGCTGGATCGAGGATAGCGATCACATCACGCAGGCTTTTGTCGTATTTGCCCATCAGCGTCTTGAGCTTTTCTTCGAATTCGATTTCTTTCTTCAGGCCAGCGTCGTTCTTCAAGGATTCCAGCTGTGCAAGCTGCTCTTGAAGGGCTTTTTCTGCTGCGCGAAATTCGGCGAGTCTGGACAAAATCTGTACTCCAATAATGTAGTTGCTGATATCAACTGCAGACAAAGCTATAAGCCAAGAACGTTAAGCCACGTCAACGAAAAAGACCCTTCTGCGAGTTCTGCACAGGCAGAAAAAATTGTAGTAGTTAATTCAGCCCGAGTAAATCATGTCTTTTAAAGAAAGACCAATCTTTCATCACCGGTCGCGCAAGGCTATTCCACGATGCCCAACGATTTAATGAATTCATCGCAGGGTAATGGTCGACCAAACAGGTAACCCTGTAGGAAATCCACGCCTTGGGCAACGAGGTATTCACACTGTTGGGCTGTTTCTACGCCTTCGGCAACAATGCCTAGATCCAGCTTGACCGACAACTCTATGATGCTGTCCAGAATATGCCGAGACAGCGCATCCGCACCGATCATGGCGACAAAGCTTTGATCGATCTTCAAGTAGTCGACATTGAAATTGCGCAAATAGCCCAAGCTGGAGTGGCCGGTGCCAAAATCATCAATGGCGATCATGACCCCCATTTGATGCAGCGCCTCGAACAGGCGGCGGGTGGTCTCGGTGGGTTCGATCAACTCCCGCTCGGTCAACTCCAGCACCAGGGTGACCTGGCCGGGTGGGAACGCGGCGAGGAATTCCCGGCAGTCCTGCACCAGCGCCATGTCCTGGCAATGGCGCGCAGTGATATTCACGCCGATATGAAAGCCTGGGCTGAAGCGCGCGGCATGAGGCGCCAGTTGCGCGGCGGTCTGGCGCAGCAGGGCACGGGTCATCGGCACGATCAGGCCGGAGTCTTCGGCCAGGGGAATAAACAGGTCCGGGCGCACCAGGCCTTCTTTGGGATGCTTCCAACGCATCAGCACCTCACACCCGGCCCATTGGCGTGTGTCACCGCGTACCACCGGTTGGAAATACGGGATGAACTCATTGGCCCCCAAGGCGCGTTGTAACTCATGGGTCGGCGCGGACGAACGTTTTTGCAGCCAGTGAGCGAGCAGCCCCGCCAATATCCCGAAGAACACCACCAGGCTGAACAGGGCCGGATACCGCGCCTGCATATAGCGCCAGACTTCACCCTCGGGCATCCCGGCCTCGACACTGTATTGATAGCGCTCGGAAGCCAGGCGCTGTGGCGCCACGGCAAATGTCGGCAACGCGCCTTGATGCACTTTGCCGTCGGCACCCAGCCAGTTCGGGCCGACGTGCAATACCAAATACGCGTAACGGCTGATCAAGCGCAAGGCGTTGGTGAGGTGGTAACCGTCAACCGAGGCAAACGCACCTTGATCGCCTTGGACCAGGCGGTACACCAGCAGGGCGGTATCGGGTGTGACGGGGTTGCCTTTCATCAACCACAGGCGCCCATCCACGTAGTCGTCGGGGTTGACGGGCGATTGGTAGCGACCGCCAAACAACGAGCTGCAATAGATATTTTTCTGCCAGGACAGCGTGGTGGCCCGCACAAACGGCCGACGCGTGACTTGTTCACGTAGCGCCAACTTGGTGGCGCTGTCACACGGCTTACCGGCCAGTGGCAGCAACGCCTGGGCAGCGATGGCGGTGTTGTCGAGCATCAAGTCGAACTGGCGCACCGCTTCTTGAGCGGTTTGCGCCGTGCTTTGTTCAAGGGTGCGCTCGGCTTGCCAATACAGAATCACAACCCCCAGCAAGATGGGCAACACGCCGCTGGTTGCACTGATGAAATAGCGTGCGGCTCGGCTTCGTGGGCCTTTGACGGTCAGGGGCATAGGGGCGGTCAGTCGCGAGAAAAAGAGTGAGATATGCCGATGATAGATGGCAATACGCAGGCCTGCTCAGTTGTTTTGAGCGGGTTGACCTAGCCGTTCGGTCAGTTGTGGCGGGGATTTCATCTAGGCAACATAAACATCGTTGCAAGAAGTAAGAGACTCAGGACCGTATCCCTCCAGCCTCTCTCAGTGCCGTGCTAGCCCAATTTTGGCGGGACGGTCGGCGCGTGCCTTTCGAATGTCGGCAGCCGCCTTGCAGCCTTTTAACGACTCCACAGGAATTTGCAGCAATGAAAAAAATCGCACTGGCCGTTGCCTGGTTGATGGCTAACAGCGTTGTCGCTCTACCGGCGTTCGCGGCGGACGGCACTATCACCCTGACCGGTGAGATCACTGGCACCACCTGCAGCATCAGTGGCGGGGCAGGCGCTGCACCTGGCGCCGGGCCGGACTTTGCCATTGCGCTGCACAAGGTCCAGGCCAGCGCACTCAAGGCAGCCGGGCAGACGGCAGGGGTAAAGCCATTTTTTATCCAAGTGGGCAGTTGCCCGAAGGACACGGTGGTCGCGGTGTTATTCGAGAGCAGCAGCCCGGCGATCAACCCGGCGACCGGTAACCTGGTCAATCAGGCGCCAGCCACGCCCGAACCGGCAAAGTTCGTGGAAGTACAGATTGTGGATGGCGTCACCAACCAGCCCCTGGACCTGCGGCTGGGCCTGAGTTCGAGTACCGCGACAGTGCCAGACGGCGGCGCGGTGACGCTGCCATTTGCGGCTCAGTACTTCGCCACGGGGGCAGCGACCGCCGGCCCGATCAGCACGCAAGTGCTGTATTCCGTGACATTCCCCTGATCAAGGCCATGGTGCCTGGCAATGCGCCAGGCCCTGCCTTGAAGGATGGACTCATGCTTTCTCGCACATTACTGGCGAGCCTCACCTTTGCGCTCCTCGCCGGCTTACCGTCAACGGCCCACGCGGGTGTGGTGATCGATGGCACACGGCATATCTACCCCCAGCAGCGCCGTGAAATCACCCTGCGCCTGACCAACGACGATAAACGGGCACCGCGCCTGGTCCAGGTGTGGCTGGATCAAGGCGATGCCACTCCAGATCCCGCCCATAGCGACGTGCCGTTCAGCCTCTCGCCCCCGGTGTTTCGCCTGGATCCGGGTAGAAGCCAGGGGGTGCGGCTGGTCTACACCCAGGAGCCGCTGCCGTCAGATCGAGAATCACTGTTCTGGCTCAATGCCTTGGAAATCCCCCCTAAAGTCAACGCGGCCGAACTCGACGAGCAACCCTCTGAAGGAAACCACCTGCAGTTTGCTTTTCGTATCCGCACCAAAGTGTTTTTTCGCCCCCCTCATTTGCCTGGCAGTGCAGACCAGGCCCCCGCGCAACTGCGCTGGAGTCTGAGGCGCACCGAGCGCGCAGCCGTACTGCGCGTACACAACCCTACGGCCTTTCACGTGACCTTCAACGAGGTGGCACTGGCGCTGGGCCCTCGGCCTGACGCCCACCTGATACCGGTACAAGAAGGCATGGTGCCGCCAGGTGCCAGCCTCGAACTGCCTGTACGCGGCAGCCTGCCGACGATCCCCGCCGACGCCCAGGTGCATTTCAAATACATCAATGATTACGGCGCATTCTCCGCGCCGCAGCGAGCGCCCCTGAAGTTTTGATTATGTCTGTTTACCTGCCATTTACGGGGCATCCCGTGTTTGCCTGGCTGTTGTACAACTCGCGGCTGATGGTGTCGCTGGGTGTGTTCACGACCTTATGCTTGCCGGCCGAGGCCGCGCCACTGTTGTTTGATATCGAGGCGTTTACCACCGGCTTGTCCACTGCGGTGGATATTTCGCGTTTCAATACGGGCAATGCACTGGCGCCTGGCGTCTATCGTGTGGATGTGATGCTCAATGGGCAATCCGTGGGGCGCCGTGAAATCAGCTTTGTCTCCCGGAAGGGGCAGGATGATGTCCAGCCTTGCGTGAGCGCGCTGGAACTTGCCCAACTCGGAGTCGTGCTGCCACCTGACAAACGTAGCGCCGACACGCAGTGCCGTGAATTTACCCAATGGATCCCCCTGGCCAGCAGCCAACTCGACATCGAGACCCTTACACTCGACGTCAGTATTCCCCAAGCTCACCTCAGCCGTGCCGCACGCGGTTACGTTGACCCGGCCCGCTGGGACAAGGGGCTTAACGTTGCGCTGCTCAATTACACCTTCAGCGCCGCAGCGGTGACTGCGGGGGCGGGGGAAGGTCGGGGTTACCTGGGCCTCAACGGCGGCGTCAACCTCGGCGACTGGCGCCTGCGCCACCAAGGCGGCCAGGCCTGGACCTCCCGAGGCGGTCTGTTGCCTTATCAACACACCGCCACGTACCTGCAACGGCCCTTGTCGGCCTGGCGTTCGCAACTGACCCTTGGCGACAGCTTCAGTAACGGCCAGGTCCTCGACGGCGTGCGAGTGCGGGGCATCACCCTGTCGACCGATGACCGCATGCTGGCGCCGTCGCAACAAGGCTATGCACCGCAGATACGCGGCATCGCCGACAGCAACGCCTCGGTAACGGTGCGCCAGAACGGCTACACGATCTACGAAACCCAGGTTGCCCCAGGGCCCTTTGTCATCGACGATCTTTACCCCACGGGCTACGGCGGCGACCTGAATGTCAGCGTCACCGAGGTGGACGGGCGCCGCACCACCTTTGTCGTGCCGTATTCAGTGGCCCCACAGTTATTGCGTCAGGGCGCCACCCACTACAGCACGACCTTGGGCCAGGTGCAGCAACGCGGAGTCAGCGGTGACAGCCCCCTGTTATTTCAGGGCACCTTGCAGCATGGCCTTACCGATGGCCTGAGCCTTTATGGCGGCAGCACGCTTTCCAAAGGTTACTTTCAGGGCAAGGCCGGGTTGGCGATGAGTACGCCCATCGGCGCATTTGCCCTGGACACCACGCACTCGCGCACCCGCATTGAGGGCAACGGGGTGGTTGGCGGACACAGTTGGGGCCTGGCCTACAACAAGAACCTGCCGTTTTCCGGAACCCATTTTGCGCTAGGCGCCTACCGCTTCTCCACGGTCGGCTATCTGAGCCTGCCGGATGCTTTGAATGTGCAGGAACTGGCGCGTCAGCAGGGGAACATCGAGGGCTATGCCCGACAGAAAAGCCGTCTCGATCTGACGATCAGCCAGCAACTGGGCGAAGGCACCTTGAGCCTGTACGGCAGTTCGGTTGACTACTGGGCGAGCCGGCAAGGTCGCCAGACATCCTTCACCCTCAGCTATGGATCACGCTGGAAGCGGCTCAACTGGAACATTTCGGCGCAGCGCTCAAGGGTCAGCGACGCCGACCCACCCAGCGATCGTGACCACAGTGACGCGATCTTTTTCGGCCGCGCGTTGCAACCCGGTCGCGTCGATAATCGTCTGGCGCTGACCCTGTCGATGCCGCTGGGCCAGGGCACATCGGCGCCGACCCTGAGCAGCGCGTTGTCGCGCGACACCGGCGAGTCAAAGGGCAGTCAACAGCAAGTGGGTATCAATGGCTTGCTCGGCGAGGCGTCAGAGGGGCACTACGGCCTGGCCGGCAGCCAGGGCACGGGGAGCCAGGCCGGTTCCAGCTTCAATGCCTACGCCGGATATCGCAGCAGCACGGCCAACCTGCGCGCCGGTTACGGCCAGAGTGGCAACAACGCACAAGTGTCCATGAGCGCCGACGGCGGGCTGATTGCCCATGGCGGTGGCGTGACCCTCTCGCAAAGCCTCGGTGAAGCGTCGGCACTGGTGTATGCACCGGATGCCCAGGGCGCGCAGATCGGTGGGGGGGTACGCATCGACTCACACGGCTATGGCGTGTTGCCGAGCTTGCGGGCCTACCATCCCAATGACGTGGATATCGACCCCGAAGGCATGGCCATGGATGTGGAGCTCAAGGAATCGAATCGCTCGGTGGTACCGACAGGGGGCGCAGTGTCGCTGGTCAAGTTCGAGACCGTCAGTGGCCGTGCGGTGGTGATCAAGGCGACCCATCGCAACGGTCAGCCGCTGCCTTTTGCCGCTCAGGTGTTCGACGAGCAGGGCAGGGAAGTCGGGGTGATTGGGCAAGCCGGCAAGGCGTTTGTGCGCGGCGTGGCCGATCAGGGCACGCTGACCGTGCGTTGGACCGAGGCGGCAAGTGACCGCTGCTATATCCCATACCGTCTGCCACCGCGGCCACCGGGGCACCGCCAGGAAAATGCCGACCAACTGGTCAGCCGGTGCCACCCCAACACCGCCAACGAAGAGGTCAGCAGCCGATGATCAGCATCTGTACGCAACGTCTGGCAGGGCTTGTCATGGTGACCTGCATCGCCCTCGCCAGCGCGCCCCATGTCCAGGCCAAGGCGACGTGTACGCCCGCGCCGCCGACGGTGCTGTCGGTGCCGCGCATTACGGTGCCCGCCAACCCTGTGGTCGGCCAAGCCCTGGGCAACCCGGATGGCTACCCCGTCGAGGTAGCGCACGGATTGAGGTGCACCTATCCGCCCAACCTGATTGTTCGCTATTGGTCGTCCACGCGGATTGCTCGGGAGATTCCCTGGACGGGACGTAATTTCTTCCACTCAGGGGTCGTCATGCCGGTTCATCTGACCGGCGTGCAAGGTGTCGGGTTTGCGTTTATGGCGCAGGACCGTGACGTCGGGCCGATGCAAACCGTGACTACCGGAGTCACAGTGTTGCGTGGCCCGATCCATCCCGGTTTGCCTACGTGGGGCTTGCGCGGACGCTTGTTCTTGGTAGTAACCGGCCCGATCCAGGGCGGCACCATTGCGCCGCAGACCTTCGCGGGCTTGTACCTGTACACCAGCGAGACACACCACGCGTTCAACTTCGGCAGCATCGAAGTAGGCCCGCCGAGCAAGCCCACCTGCACGGTCTCCACGCCCTCCGTGGCAATCCCGCTGGGGGCGGTGGAGAGCAGGGCGTTCAAGGGCATTGGCAGCGTGGCCGGCAATGCCACCCGCACCATCACCTTGCAATGCGCTGGTGGCGGGGGCGCTGACAGCGATGTGCTGTTGACCTTGACCGACCAGACCCAACCGGCCAATCGCAGTGACCAACTGACATTGACCGCCAGTTCCACCGCCAAGGGCGTGGCGCTGCAACTGCTGTTTGGCAATCGCCTGATCAGCTACGGCCCCGACGCCGCCGCTATTGGCACGCCGAATCAATGGTTGGCAGGTAGCACCGGCAACGGCACCTTCCAGATTCCCTTGACCGCGCGCTACATACAAACCGGCGCCGCCGCTATTGGCACGCCGAATCAATGGTTGGCAGGTAGCACCGGCAACGGCACCTTCCAGATTCCCTTGACCGCGCGCTACATACAAACCGGCGCCGCCGTCCGCCCGGGCACGGCCAACGGGTTGGCGACCTTCACTTTGGCCTATCGGTAGTCGGCGTGATAATCCGAGCCTTATTGAACTGTGTGTTCGGGCTGGCACTGGCGGCATCTATGGCGAAAGCGCAGGCCGAAATCGTCATTGATCGCACCCGGCTCATTTACCCGGCCGCGGCACGGGGGGTAACCCTCAACCTGCGTAACGAGGCGGACAGCCCGAGGCTGGTGCAAGTCTGGATCGATGAAGGCGACCCCCAGGCTACGCCGGAACGCAGTGACGTGCCGTTTACCGTCACGCCACCGATCCTGAGAATGGAAGCGGGCAAATCGCACGCATTGCGGGTGATCTATCATCCGGTTCCGCAGACTGCCACGGCCGATCCTCAGGAAGTGGTGTATTGGCTGAATGTGCTGGGGATCCGGCCCACTGACGCGGCGAGCCATCAACTGCAATTGGCGTTTCGCACGCGCATCAAACTGTTCCTGCGCCCCAACGCGTTGCCAGGCAGGGTGGAAGATGCCGTGGCGGCGCTGCAATGGCAACTGGCAGACGACCGCGCGGTGCTGCGGGTGCGCAACCGGAGTGCCTTTCATATGACCTTGTCCAGCGTGGCGCTCAATCTTGAGGGCGTCGAATACCGCCATGAAAACCCACCGATGCTGGCTCCGCGCTCAACGGCCGAGTTGATCATGCCGGGTTGGGTTGTACCGTGGCGAGGAACGCCGACGCTGCGTTTCACCACATTGGATGACTATGGCGCGACGCAGGAGAGGACGCAGCGCATAGGCCGGTAACTAAGTAGGCGAGGGGTACAGCTCTTGTGCCAGCGCGATAAATGCCAGGGCAGCCGGGGAAGACTGACGCCGATCCAGCACCGCCAGCCCGATCTGACGCGGTACCCGCGGCGCCAATGGCAACGCCACATAACGCGAGTCGGCATGTTCCGGCAGTGAAGCCTGCGCAACCACACTCAGACCATCGCCCCGGCTGACCGCTTCCAACGTGCTGAGCAACACCAGCTCCGACGAGCCGGCTTCAGTCAGGATAAAGGGTTCATCGCAGAGTGCTTGCAAGGTCATGGCCTCATCGGCGCATAAGTATCTACACAACTTTGGTATGACGCTGAACCTGTGGAGAGGGAGCTTGCTCCCGCGACGGCCTGATAGCCGATGCTTATCTACCTGACGCACCGCAGTCCAAATGTGGGAGCTGGCTTGCCTGCGAAGACGGCCTCACAGTCAACGGATTGTGTGCATATCCATTGCTGCGGTAACGGCCACTTAGGGTTCCGCCCTGACGGCGGCTCACTTTTGAACAGCGCAAAAGTAAGCAAAACGCTCTTGCCCCACCACTCGGCACCTCGCTTAGGCTCGGTGTGCCCGTAATCCGCCAGTGATTTGGGGGGCCGCCGCCACGCGCCATCCATGGCGCGGGGCGGCTAAACCGGCATCCCTGCCGGTTTACCCCCCAAATCCCTGTCGAATTCCGGCCAGCGTGGTTTAACGGGGCGCCTGAGATCAAAAGCAGATCAAGATCAAGAGCGACTCGCTTCGCATCGTGGATATCGGCTATCGATGGCATTCGTCGCATAGGCGCCACACGCTCCGGGGTGTTCATCGCGCTTAACCCGTTGACGACAGTCATTTGCGGTACGGTGCTGCTGGACGAACCGCTGACAATGCCGATGTTGCTCGGCGGCGCGGTCATCCTGCTGGGCATCTACCTGTGCAACAAACCCCTTGCGCGGGGCAGGGCAATGGGGATTTGATAAGAGTACGGACAAACCTGGTTACGCTGTGTAGAATCAGTTTACGCATACAAGAATATGGACTTGCGCTCACGCAAGCCTCGGCCGTCAGAGACTGATGACACCATGAAGCTACTTGGCTCCCCCCTCATCTTTGGTGACTTCCTCGCCCGCAGCGTGCGGGGCCTCTCTTGTGCGCCACCCTCCAGCCTCATCCTTGCTCGCAACTAATCAATTGCTACCTACAAGAATGATGAGGCACCGAACATGACCGACCAACTCGCAAACCCAATGGGCCTGATGGGCTTTGAATTCATCGAATTCGCCTCGCCCACCCCTGGCACCCTGGAGCCGATCTTCGAGATCATGGGCTTTACCAAAGTGGCCACCCACCGCTCCAAGAACGTGCACCTGTATCGCCAGGGCGAGATCAACCTGATCCTCAACAACGAACCCGACAGCCTCGCTTCCTACTTTGCGGCCGAGCACGGCCCGTCGGTGTGCGGCATGGCGTTTCGCGTCAAGGACTCGCAACAGGCCTACAAGCGTGCCCTGGAGCTGGGTGCCCAGCCGATCCACATCGACACCGGCCCGATGGAATTGAACCTGCCGGCAATCAAAGGCATTGGCGGTTCGCCGTTGTACCTGATCGACCGTTTCGGCGAAGGCAACTCGATCTACGACATTGACTTCGTGTACCTCGAAGGCGTTGATCGCAACCCGGTAGGCGCTGGCCTGAAGGTCATCGACCACCTGACCCACAACGTCTATCGCGGGCGCATGATCTATTGGGCCAACTTCTACGAGAAGCTGTTCAACTTCCGCGAAGCGCGTTATTTCGACATCAAAGGCGAGTACACCGGCCTGACCTCCAAGGCCATGAGTGCGCCGGACGGCAAGATCCGTATCCCGTTGAACGAAGAATCGTCCAAGGGCGCCGGGCAGATCGAAGAGTTCCTGATGCAGTTCAACGGCGAGGGCATCCAGCACGTCGCGTTCCTCACCGACGATCTGGTCCAGACCTGGGACGCGCTGAAGAAGATCGGCATGCGCTTCATGACCGCGCCGCCTGATACTTACTACGAAATGCTTGAAGGCCGCCTGCCGAACCACGGTGAGCCGGTGGACCAGTTGCAATCGCGTGGCATCCTGCTGGATGGCTCGTCGGTTGCCGGTGACAAGCGTCTACTGCTGCAGATCTTCTCGGAAACCCTGATGGGCCCAGTGTTCTTCGAATTCATCCAGCGCAAAGGCGACGATGGGTTTGGCGAGGGCAACTTCAAGGCGTTGTTCGAGTCGATCGAGCGCGACCAGGTGCGTCGTGGTGTACTGACCGCCGATTGATGACTGGCTAAAGCAAAAAAGCCCGGTTTTTACCGTTTTTGTAGGAGCGAGCTTGCTCGCGAAAAACTCACAGGCGCCGCGTTCATTCAGGATGCCCGCGTTATCGTTGACGTTTTTCGCGAGCAAGCTCGCTCCTACAAACATTACGGTTTTTACCGGGTTTTTTTGTGCCTGATCCATCGTGTTGCAAATAGCCTGCGGTTTATTGGGAACAGATGTTTCTTGAGAGATCACTCAGAGGGCAGGACGCAGAAAAACCTGCGTTTCCACTATGAAGAGGCCCTCTTATGAATGTGAATGCTCCTACCCCTCAACGCCCGATCGGCCCCTCTATATCAACGGAGCAGGCTGGGCCTGTGCGAAATGTTCCTTCAACCGGTCATGCAGACCCGGTCGATCAGGCGCGTAAACAGTTTCTCGATGACGGTGAAACCGAGTACTTGGGCGGCACACTCAGCGCCGAAGGGTATCAACTGACGAAGGCAGCTGTGTCACCCAACAAACCGGGAAGTCCAAAGGTGCAGGTTTCGACATTTGCCGTTGATGGCGTTCAGTCCAACGACATGATGGTGATCAAGCGCGTGTCGCGTACAGAAGAGGGGCCTAATCTCGTCCTGTATATGCCCGAAGATGACGTGACATCGTTTCATGAGTTCAAAAATGCAGAGGAGATGACTGCCTGGCTCAAGGGTGTGGCCAACGACCCGACCGAGCGCAAGCGATTTACCCAGCATTTTGCCAGTGATAAAGCGCCGAAGCAGGAGGACCGGGTTAACAAGAAGTTTGGCGAGTTCGCTGATGGCGACATCAATGCAGTCGTGGGCAGTTTTGGCGATGAGAAGGGTGATATTTTCGAACGGTTGAACAAAGATGCTTCGGTGCCACCCGCTCCGGTCGACGGTCTGGTGCGAACGCAGCTCTATAAACTTGCACCAGATGGCAAGGCGTTTTATGTCGGGTACCGGCCAGATGGGGAAGCCATCGTCTATAGCTACGACGCTTATGGAAATTTGCAAGGCGCAGGCCAAAAAAAGGACGTCAAGGCGCGCAGACATTATTTCGTTCAAAACGGGTTGACCGAAAATAAACCGCTTGAACCCATGACCTTCAATGAGTTCCGCAAAAAAATAGCCAGTGCCGCCCTGGACAATGTGGGTGCCAATAATCTAAACGGTCTTTACGACGAATTCCTGAAGCAACTCAGAAGCCCTGGGCATGGCCTTGCCACCGCGCTGAAAGCGCTGGGTGTTCCTGACGATGTGGCCCACTCCATCGAAACCATCGTGAAAGACCCGGTTAAAGGAACGTTGCTTGAGTTGAACCACGACAATCGTATCGGCAAGCTGTTTGGAGTCGATCAGGCCGAGATGGACGCCCAGCTGGAAAGCGCAGGCAGCCAAATCCAAAGCAATATTCCCTATTACGGTACGTGGCGAGACAGGTTGGAAAATACAGCCAACGTCATTGAACGAGTCGTCGGCACACCTGAAGTGCCGACGACCGAAGTCAGGGTCTGACTCAATCGACAAAGGGGTAGGGAAACCCCGCAATCGACATTCACGCTAAGCCGCGCATCAAGCCCGGCGCTGACGCACCAAGTGCTTGAACCCTTCATACACCAGCACCATCACCGCCAGCCAGATCGGGATATAGGTCAGCCATTGCCCACCCTGGATGCCTTCACCCAATAGCAACGCCACCGCCAGCAACAGCACCGGCTCCACGTAGCTCAGCAGCCCGAACAGGCTGAACGCCAGCAAGCGACTGGCAATGATATAGCTCACCAGCGCCGAGGCGCTGATAAGGCCCAGCATGGGAATCAATCCATAGAGCTTTGGGTGCCCATCCAGCACGGCAAAGCCTTGTTCACCGCTTTGTACAAACCACCAGGCCACCGGCAGCATCAACGCCATATCCAGCCACAGCCCACCCAGATGGTCGGTGCTCAGGTACTTACGCACCACGAAGTACACCGGGTAGCCGATGATCACCACCAGTGTGGCCCAGGAAAAACCACCGGCCTGGTACAACTCGTTCAACACGCCCAGCGCGGCCAACACCACGGCGATCTGTTGCAGCCGTGACAGACGCTCGCCGTAGACCAGGCGCCCGGTGAGCACCATGGTCAACGGCAGCAGGAAATACCCCACCGACACGTCCAGGCTGCGCCCATTGAGCGGCGCCCACATGAACAGCCACAACTGCACGCCGAGCAGGGCAGAAGACACCAGCACGCCGCCAATCAGCCGTGGCTTAGCCGCCAGCCTGCGCAGCAGTTCCCACACCCTGCGCCACTCACCGCTGACAATCATGAACACCGTCATGCAGGGCACGGTCAGCAACATGCGCCAGCCGAAAATTTCCAGGCCACTCAGGGGAGTAAGCAGCGATGTGAAGTAATACATCACCGCAAACAACACCGAGGCCAAGACCGATAACACCACACCTTTAGACACGCTGTCCTCACGAAAGCCGATTATTCCGTCGGCAGTCTACAGGCGCGCCAACCGACCGGATACAAAATGCCCGACATCGTTGAACCCCGGCGACGACGAATGCCCCGGCGTAACCAACGAATCAATGAACGCCTCGTCTTCGGCGCTGATCTTCACCGCCAGCGCGCCGGTGTAGGCGTCCCACTGCGCCTCGGTCCGTGGCCCGACGATCGCTGAGCTCACCGCCGCATTGTTCAGCACCCAGGCGATTGCGAACTCGACAATCCCTACGCCACGCCCTTGGGTGTATTGCTGGATCTGCTGGGCAATGCGCAGTGATTCAACCCGCCACTCGGTTTCCAGGATGCGCTTGTCCTGGCGCGCGGCACGGCTGCCGGGTTCAGGCGTGACGTCCGGTGCGTACTTGCCGCTGAGCACCCCTCGGGCCAGCGGGCTGTAAGGCACCACGCCCAGCCCATAAGCCGCTGCAGCGGTGATCTGTTCCACCTCGGCCTGGCGATTGACGATGTTGTACAGCGGTTGGCTGATGATGGGTTTATCAACCCCCAGACGTTCAGCCACGCGGATCACTTCGGCGATGCGCCACCCCCGGTAATTGGACAGGCCCCAGTAGCGGACCTTGCCCTGGCGGATCAGGTCACCGATGGCGGACACGGTCACCTCCAACGGCGTGTCGTGGTCTTCACGGTGCAGGTAGTAGATGTCCAGGTAGTCGGTGTCCAGGCGTGCCAGGCTGGCGTCCAGGGCTGTGAACATACGCTTGCGGCTCAAACCGCTGCGGTTGGGCACGCCATCGGCAGGGCCGAAGCCGACCTTGGAGGCCACCACCCAATCGTGGCGGTTGCGTGCAATCGCCTCACCGACGATTTCCTCGGAGCGCCCGCCTGTGTACACATCAGCGGTGTCGATGAAATTGATGCCCTGGTCCCAGGCCTTGTCGATGATGCGCAGCGAATCTTCGGTGCTGGTCTGTTCGCCAAACATCATGGTGCCGAGGGTCAGAGCGCTGACCTTCAACCCGGAGTGGCCCAATGTGCGGTAAATCATGCAAAGCTCCTCATGGCAGGCAAAATGTAAGTGATGCAATACCAGACCCGAGCGCTCTGGAACAAGCCCTGGGCGCATTTCTTCATGTGCGTAGCAAAGTCAGGCAGCGCGCCTGTAAAAAACGGTGCAGCACTTTCACGCGTTCCGACACTTGCAGGCGGTGCGGGCACATCAGGTTGAACGGAGCGGGTTCGCCTTGCCAGTCGGGTAGCAGGGGTACCAACCGCCCAGCCTGGATATCACGGGCCACATCCAGGTTGGCCTTATAGGCAATGCCATGCCCCGCCAACGCCCAGCGGCGGACAATCTCGCCGTCATCGCTGAGGTAGTCACCGCTCACCTCGACTTCGTGAAGCAACGCCCCCTGGCGGAAATACCAGGTGCTATTGGCCTGGCCCCGGCGCATATAGCGCAGCGTGCTGTGGTGGGCCAAGTCTTCGGGCTCAAGCGGTGTGCCGTGGTGCGCCAGGTACTCAGGGCTGGCGCAGGCAATGCGATGGTGATCGGGTACCACCGGCAGGGCCACGAGGCTGGAGTCCCTCGGCACGCCAAAGCGCAAGGCAATGTCGACGGTGTCGCGAAACAAGTCGGCATTGCTGTCGTTGAGCAACAGTTGCAAGCGGATATCAGGGTGCTCCAACTTGAACTCGTCCAGCCAACCCAGCAGCACATTGCGGCCAAAGTCCGAGGGCGCGGCCAACTGCAATAAACCGCTGAGGCTCTGGCCTTGTTGCTTGATGGCGTGCTCGCCTTCCGACAACGCCTCCAGCGCCACCCGCACGCTGTCCAGGTAACGCCGGCCTTCTTCAGTCAGGCGCATGCTGCGCGTGGAGCGAGCGAGCAGGCGGATGCCGAGGCGGGTCTCAAGGCGCTTGAGCGCAATACTCGCCGCTGCTGGCGTGAGGCCCAGGCCACGGGCGGCGGCCGTCAGGCTGCCGGTGTCGGCGCTGCGCACGAAGACTTCAAGGTCAAGAATCGAGCTCATTGATAAAAATCCTTTAAAGATCTTGTCGTTTTACCCGGATTTTTCATCGATTACCAAGCTGGGAAGATGAACGCTCACTTTCTGACCCGGGTAGTTTTCTCATGACCTCTTCTCTGAGCGGCAAAACCATCATCGTTATCGGCGGCAGCAGCGGTATCGGCGCGGCAGTGGCCCAGGCAGCCTTGGCGCGCGGCGCGAAGGTGGTCGTGGCTGGGCGCCGCTTGGCGTCAAGTTCCGACAACGGCCTGCACAGCGAGCCGGTGGACGTCACCGACAGCGCCTCTTTAAAGCAACTGTTCGAAACCGTGGGGCGGTTTGACCATCTGATCTACACCTCGGGGCCTTCAGTACGGGCCAAGGCTTTGATTGAAACCGACCTGGATGAAGCCCAGGACAACTTCAATGTGAAGCTCTGGGGCGCACTACGCGCCATTCAACACGCGCTGCCCTTTATGCATGAACAGGGCAGCATCACCCTGACCTCGGGCCAACTGGGGCGAAAGTTGGCGGCAGGGCAGTTCATCAAGACGGGCATTAACGCCGCGACCGAGGCATTGGGCAAGCAACTGGCGAAAGAACTGGCGCCGCGTCGAGTCAATGTGATCAGCCCGGGGGTGATAGACACACCGGCCTACGCAGGGCTTGGCGAAGAGCAGCGTTTGGCGATGTTTGCCAAGGCGGGCCAGGGGTTGCCGGTTGGGCGGGTGGGGCAGGCGCAAGAAGTGGCGGCGGGGTATGTGCTGGCCATGGAAAATGGCTTTATGACCGGGGCAGTGGTTGATATCGACGGCGGCGGGCTGTTGTAAATACATGACCAAAGTGGGAGGGAGAAGCTCCCTCCCACTTTGAAGGCGTCAGGCCCTGAGCGTACGCGTCATCCGCAACGCCAGCACACTCCCACCCACAATCACCGCCGCCAGCAGGTACAACGCCACATCCGTGGACCCGGTGGCATCCTTCACAAAACCCACGATATACGGGCTGAGAAATCCCGCCATCTGCCCCATGGAGTTGATCAACGCCAAGCCACCCGCCGCCGCACCCGCGCTGAGCATCGCGGTGGGCACTGGCCAGAACATCGGCAGGCCGGTCAGTGCGCCCATGGTGGCGATGGTCAGGCCGAGAATGGCAATGGCCGGCGTGGTGGCGAAGTTCACTGCAATGACCAGGCCGAGGGCGCCCATCAACATCGGTACCACCAAATGCCAGCGGCGCTCCTTGCGCAAGTCGGCGGAGCGGCCCACCAGCAGCATGAACACCGCTGCCAGCAGATACGGAATAGCGCTGAGCCAGCCAATCACCAGGTTATCGCTGAAGCCCATGTTCTTGATGATCGACGGCAGCCAGAAGTTGATCGCATACACGCCACTCTGGATGCAGAAGTAGATCAGGCCGAACGCCCAGATCGCCGGGTTCTTGAACACTTCGGCCAGGGAGTCGCTGGTGGCTTTGGGTTTGTTCGCCAGGTCCGTGGCCTGGTCGGCTTCCAGCACTGCACGCTCATGGGGCTTGAGCCACTTGGCGTTGGCGAAGTTGTCACTGAGCAAGAAATAGGCGAGGGCGCCGAGGATTACAGTCGGGATGCCTTGCAGCAGGAACATCCACTGCCAGCCCGCCAAGCCACCTTGGCCTGCGGCGAAGTGATTGAGAATCCAGCCGGAAAACGGGCTGCCGAGCAAGCCGGACACCGGAATGGCGGACATGAACAGCGCCATGATCCGACCGCGGCGAAAGGTCGGAAACCACTGCGAAAGGTACAACACCACCCCTGGAAAGAAGCCGGCTTCAGCGGCACCCGTAAACAGCCGCAAGGTGTAGAAATGCGTGGGCGTGGTCACAAACAGCAGGCATGTGGAGAGCGTGCCCCACACGATCATCATCAACGCGATCCAGCGCCGCGGGCCGAACCGGGTCAGCGCCAGGTTACTCGGCACGCCGCACAGCACGTAGCCGATAAAGAAAATCCCGGCCCCCAGGCCGTACACGGTTTCACTGAATTTCAACGCATCGAGCATCTGCAACTTGGCAAAGCCAACGTTTACCCGGTCGAGGTAATTGAACAGGTAGCAGATAAAGATGAAGGGGATCAGGCGCAGGGTAACGCGCTTGTAGATGGCGTTTTTATCGTCATCGCTGGCCAGTGCGGCAGTGGCGCTCTGTGACATGGGATTCTCTCTTTATTATGATTTTTCGCGGTGCGAGGGTAACGTTGACCGCCCTGACAGTCTCGGTGACGTGACGGGCAACTGTCTTTGTGCTGGCGCACAGTCAAGCCATCTTTGCGCTGTGCCGGTGAACAACCTTTTTCAGGAAATTAGCCCCATGTTCGAGCTGGATCATGCCCTGGCGCAGGAGATTGTCGATCGCACCATGGCGATCCTGCCCCATAACGTCAATGTCATGGACAGCCAGGGCTTGATCCTGGGCAGCGGCGAGCCGGAGCGTATCAACACTCGCCATGAAGGTGCGCAACTGGTGTTGGCCAATGGGCGCGTGGTGGAAATCGACGGGCAGACCGCCAAGCATCTCAAGGGCGTACAGCCGGGCATCAACCTGCCGCTACTGCATGATCAACGCCTGATCGGCGTGCTGGGTATCACCGGCGAGCCGGATGGGCTGCGCACCTATGCCGAACTGGTGCGCATGACCGCTGAAATGCTGGTCAGCCAACGCCACCAGCAAGCCGAGCAACAATGGCGGCGCCAGCGTTGCGATGATCTGCTGGCCCTGCTGTTGGCCGACAGCGGCGACTCCCCGCGCCTGGTGGACGAAGCCCAGCAACTGGGGCTCAAGCCACAACTGGCGCGCACGCCGTACCTGTTTGAACTGGGCCCGGGCCAAACGGCGGAGGCTTTGAGCGCCTGGCTCGCCAGCCGTTACCCGGACAGTTGGTGCGTCAGTTCTGCGCAGTTTTCCTTGCTGTGGTGCCGACCCGCCGCGGTGCAGGTCGATAATCCCCGCTTGCTGGAAAAGCTCGACGGCCTGGGCTGGAACATCCTGCGCGTGGCCATCGGCGGGCAAGCGGAAGGTTTGGCGGGGCTGCGCCGCTGTTACCGAAGGGTAGGGGACCTGCTTGCCTATGGCCGCGATATCCTGCCCCAATCACGCCTGTTGACCCTCAACCGTTACCGCCTGCCGGTGATGCTGTGGCGTCATCGCAACGACGACGCCCTGGATGAGCTGCTCAACCCGTTGCGCAAGGTGTTGGCCAAGGACAGCAACGGGCAACTGCTCGCCACGTTGCGCAGTTGGTGCGAACACGATGGGCAAAGCCAGGCCTGTGCCGACGCCTTGGGCATTCACCGCAACAGCCTGCGCTACCGCATGGAGCGCATCGCTGAACTCAGCGGCGTAGACCCGCTGACGCTCGATGGGATGCTTGCCTTGTACCTGGGCGTCCAACTGCTGCCCCAGAGCGAACGCTAAAATTCGTGTTATTAGCTGTTCTCCCAATGTCACGGCTTACGTTTTTCAAAACTGGCAATGAACTCATCGAGGATGCGCTTGTTTTCGGCAACCTCATCGGCACTGGGCCCGCGAATGTTGGCCCAAGGGTCCGGCTTGGGCACGACCGAGCCGTAGCGGATGCGTACGGATTTGAGGATGGCGTCCCACACGGCCATGGCTTCGTAGTCGGTGAGTGAGGGGTTGACGGGTTCTGGTGACGCGGGTTGTTGCCAGAGAGGCAGTTCGTAGCCTTTGTTGGCGAATTGGGGAAGGGTCCAGCGCACCAGGTCTTCGGGTTCGTTGGGATCAACTGGCTCTCCTTTCATGCCCCCCGCCGACAAACGGATGCTCATGCCAGGCCGAGCCAGCGAAGGATTGTCCCGGTAGTTTTCGCTCACAAAGAGTATTTGACGGTGAGTGTCATCGCTGAAGCCGATCAGGGACTCTTCAGCTTGCATGCCGGCTAACGTGATTTCTCTTGTCCGCAAATTTTCGTAATCCCCTGCGAGAAAAATTTGCCCGTCTTTGGGAGTGCGCACGTGCAAGCGTTCTTCATCATCAGGCGACAGAGCGTTGATATAGATACTCAGCGAGACATCTGAGGCTGGTGGGCTAAAGTCGAAACTAGCGATCTCCTGATCGTGATGACTGCGAATGACAATGGAGTCCAGTGCAAAGCCTGCGCCTGCGGTTTCAGGGGTGACTTTGAAGATCTCTTTTGAAAGTTTTAACAGACGACCTTCAACAGGGGCGGTATTACCATTGAAGGAGTCAGCGCGGAGCATGACGTAAACGTCACCAATCAACAGATGGGACTCATGCACGAACCAGTCTGCAATTTCAACGCTCTCGTAGTACTGCAATAACCTATGTTGTGCCGTTACGACTTTCGCCGATACCAGCATCGACACATCGGAATGATTGTAGTTTTTTACGGAAGCAATCCGACTCGCTCGCTCGTACACAGCAGCATCAAACCGCTCTCGCGTCACTCCCTCTCCTAACACCCGCACTTCAACGGATGCATGATCGGCCCCCAGCCCGTAGTACAACTTCACATTCCCGCCCCCCGTCCAGCTGGCGGGCAAATCTATCAGCCCACGGCCCAGCGCCCAGGTGCGCATGTTGCTGGTCAATTCGTGCACGGTTTGTTTCTCCTGTTCACTGGGTTGTTTGAAGGTGGTGCACCCTGCAACCGATCCAAGTAGCAGGCATGTAAAAAAAACGGTCAGCCTGCGCATAGAGGCCTCTTGGCTTTCGCCGCAATCTTGATCAGGGAGTAGAGGGTGAATTGCTGAGTGAGCGGGTTGGCGTAGGACGCTTCATGGTCGAACCCTGGGGCCTGCACTTGCTGGCGGACAGAACCTTGGCGGACCTGCCTGATCGGCGCGCGGCCGGAGCTCACCGGTACGGTGCCGTCGCCAGCGCCGTCCTGCATACGGCAATGCAGTTCCCAATAGCTGGTCTGTACGGTCTTTACTGGCGCATTGGGGTCACCGCGTGGGGGCATTACACTTTCGGCTTGCCCGCCTACGTACAGCGGGCTTCGCCCGTCGTCACGCACCTCGGGCATTTGCAAGCTGGACACCGTGAAGGCGTCGGGGCTTGAAGCATAGGGGCCGTTGAGGCGAGACCCTCGGCGCATCTCCCAGGTGATGGTTTCGAAGCTGGGATATTTATCGTCGTTTCCATAGTAAACATAGGTTTGAGGGTGGTATGACCCTGCAATGCGTTGATGGAAGCTGCTCGCTTTCTTTATGTTTATCGCAAATGTCTCCCAAGTAATCGGATCCCCATCCTTCGGTGCCAACCACTCTTCACGCAACAATCCCCACCAACGGTCGCGGCGTAGATAAATCTCTTCATAAGGATCTTTTACCGGTTGACGCGGCATAGCCGGGGCTCCGCGCTCGTCAATCAGCCGCAGCCAGCCCGGGGCATAGTCCTGGGTGGGCAGCAATTGCAAGGCACCGGGTGCCTGCGCAAATACAGCGGTGACCTCCTGACCGGTGGGGCCAATGACCGCGCCGGCAATGGGGTCTTCGTCGCGCATGCCGACCTTGCAGCGACGGTAAGCGACCGGCGCCCCGATGGCGGGCATCACGCCGTGCACGACGCCGGCAATTTTGTCGGCCATACCCGGTAGCTGCGCGCATCGCCGTGCCACCAGCCCGCCCATGGAGTGGGTAACCAAAATCACCTGTTGGCAGTTGCGACCGTACTGCTGCATGAGTTCATCAATACGCTCAGCCAGCCTTGACGCGGCCTCCTCGTTGGAGTCCAGCCAGTTGTAACCACAGGCATGCACTGGCATGCGGTAGCCACCACGCGCCGCCAACTCGTGCGAAATAATCGACGGCAACTGCGCCGCCAGGTTAGCGCCCAACCCCGGCATGGCGATGGGCATTTCGGGTTTCAACTCGGTGACTTGAACCGGGCCGGGCTCGACACTGCGCGTATGCAGATGCTCAGGCCGAATGTCGAATTGCGGCCATTTATGCGGCATGAATTCGCTGTTAAGGGTGTCTTCCAGCCACAGAAGAAACGCGTGGTAGCTGGTTTCGCTGACTTCGCCCCAGCCCCGCTCTTCGTAGCGCTTGGTCAGAGCCAGGATGGTTTTTTTCCTGTCCGGCTCTGGCGGCACTATGACCGTGCCGACAGAGCGCTCCGGCACTGCGCCTTTGTTATCGACCTCTACCCTGGCGGGGTGCAACAGTTGCTGTCGTATACCCGCCTTTTTGTTTATCCAGTTCAGGGCCAACCACATATTCTTACCCATGAACCCCGCATCCAACCGCCAGACGGGAGCCGCCTTATTCTTTCCCTTTCCTTTCTCCGGTTTGCTCTTCAAATTCGACCCCATAATCCCCGGCACAAAAATCACCGGCAGCACCCCATCCGGCGGCAATATGCAATGCACCGGGTCGGTGATATGGCTGGGCGTGAGGGTCCAGGTATGTACCGGGTTGCCCCGGGCGTTATAAGAGAGCGGCGCTATGCGTGGCATTTGAGGGGTGTCGGCCATGAAGTTCTCCCTGAGTCGAGGGCGTTGTTGCGGGCCGGCGTGGAGCCCCCGGATTGATATTGTCTGGAATCTTCTGGGCCACACTCTATTAGCGTGCAATTGCGAGCCTCAAGGGAGCGTGCGCATTAAAGATGCGTCCTACACTGCTGCAAGTCGTTACTGACAGATAGATCAAACAAGCGGGCCCATAGGTTTGGCGTTTATTTATCGCGGCGTTTCACTTTGTGGGAATGAACAACAAACCCGCCCCACACTTGTGCATCGGCCCCGCGTCATTGCCCCAACCAACTGGCAGCATGGGCGTTATAAAAACCGGAGAAAGCCCATGAAAATCGTGATCGCCCCCGACTCGTTCAAAGACAGCCTGAGTGCCGCAGGCGTCGCCCAGGCGATTGCCGAGGGGTGGGCCCAGGTCTGGCCGGATGCGCACGTGCTTCAATGCCCGATGGCCGATGGCGGTGAAGGCACGGTGGATGCGGTACTCGCCGCGTGTAAGGGTGAACTGCGCAGGCAAACGGTCCGAGGCCCGCTGGGCGGGGCCGTCGAAGCGCGTTGGGGCTGGCTGGCCGACAGCCACACGGCGATGATCGAGATGGCCGAGGCCAGCGGCTTGCAACTTGTCGCGCCGGGGCAGCGCGACGCGTGTTCAAGTACGACCTACGGCACCGGTGAGTTGATCCGCGCCGCGCTGGATGCCGGGGCGCAGCGCATTATCCTGGCGATTGGCGGCAGTGCCACCAACGATGGCGGGGCGGGGGCGATGCAGGCCCTTGGCGTGCAGCTATTGGATAGTGAACGCCAGCCACTGCCGGCGGGTGGGTTGGCGTTGGCACGCCTGGCCCATATCAGCCTTGAACAACTCGACCCGCGCCTGGCACAGGTGCGTTTTGAAATCGCCGCCGACGTCAACAACCCCCTGTGCGGCCCTCACGGAGCGTCTTCGATTTTTGGCCCGCAAAAAGGCGCGAGCCCCGAGCAAGTGGCACAACTAGACGCTGCCCTTGGCCACTTCGCCGACCATTGCGCCCAGGTGCTGCGCCAGGATGTGCGCGACGAACCCGGCAGCGGCGCCGCCGGTGGCCTGGGTTTTGCCGCCAAGGCGTTCCTCGGTGCACAGTTTCGTCCGGGGGTCGAGGTGGTGGCTGAACTGGTTGGCCTCGATGAAGCGGTGCGTGGCGCCGATCTGGTCATCACCGGCGAAGGCCGCTTCGACGCCCAGACCCTGCGTGGCAAAACCCCGTTTGGCGTGGCGCGCATTGCCCAGCGACAGGGCGTGCCGGTGATCGTGATCGCGGGCACCTTGGGCGACGGCTACGAGCAGATGTACGCTCATGGTGTGGACGCAGCGTTCGCCTTGCCGTCGGGGCCGATGTCACTTGAGCAGGCCTGCCACGAGGCCCCGCGCCTGTTGCGCGAGCGGGCCTCGGACATAGCGCGGGTATGGCGCCTGGCAGCTACTCGCTGACCCCGCGCGCCAAACGCTCCACCCACAGCTCTTGAAACCCCTGCAGCGCCGCACCGGGTTGCTGCAATTGCACAAACTCAAGCATCGGGTCTTGCACCGCTGTGCGCACGCCGCTCAGTTCCTCCAGGGTCGCCAAGCCGCAGAACGGCACATAGGCTTCGCTGTAGCCGCCTTCGTGCACCAGCACCAGGCGACCGTGGCACAGGCGTTCGGCGGCCAGGCGCAGGGCGCGGGTCAGCAGCCGGAACGATTCGCTGTGCAGCAACATGCGCGCTAGCGGGTCGACGGCGTTGGCGTCATAACCGCAGGCGACGATGATCAACTCCGGCTCAAAGCGCTCCAGGGCGGGCAGTACGATGCGCTCCATGGCCTGTAGGTAGGTGGCGTGACCACTGCCTGGCGGCAACGGGATATTGATGTTGGCGCCCAGGCCTGCACCCCGGCCGCGATCCTGCTCGCCGCTGTAACCGGGCGGGTAGCAGCCGTCCTGGTGCAGGGAGATCGTCAACACATCGGCGCGTTCTTCGAAGATCGACTGCGTGCCGTTGCCATGGTGCACATCCCAGTCGATCACGGCGACTTTGCCCAGCCCGTTGCGGGCCTTGGCGGCCTCGATGGCAATGGCAATGTTGGCGAGAAAGCAAAAGCCCATGGCACTGTCTGCCAGGCAATGATGCCCCGGTGGCCGCGACAGCGAATAAGCGTTGTGCGCCTGGCCCTTGAGCACCGCTTCCACGGCGGCCAGGGCCAAACCGGCGGACAGTTGCGCGATCTCATAGCTGCCGGGTCCTATCGGTGCCTGGGGGCCAAGCTCACCGCCGCCGGCATCGCTCAAGGCTTTGAAACGTTGCAGGTAAGCACGGCTGTGGACGCGCAGCAGGTCCTCTTCACTGGCGGGCGGCGCGCTATGCTGGTGCAGGTGGCGGCTGAGTCCGGAGACATCCAACAGGCTTTTCAAACGCCGCTTGGTCTCCGGTGACTCGGCATGCCCGCTGCCGGCCGGCGGCTGCACCCAGCCGCCCACGGGCAGGGTCAGCGCATGGGCGCCGGCGCTGTGCCAGAGGCTCATTTCGTCGAAAAAAAATGCGGTGGTCAGGTTCATACCGGTTCCAGTTCAGTGGGGGAGTGGGGACGGCTGGCGACGATCATTACCAGGGACAGCAAGGTGATAGCGGCAGCACCGAGCAGCAACAGGCTGAACCCGCCGCTGGCTTCGATCAGGCGGCCGGCGAGCGCCGGGCCGATGGCCAGGCCACCGCCGATGACCAGGTTGGAGGCGTTCATCAGCTTGCCGCTGTGATCGAGGTCGGCCAGGCAGGCCAGGATCAGCGGCAGGATGAAGGTCCAGGTAAACTTGAACAGCAGCGCGGCCAGGGCGAACCGCAGTAATGCAGGCTGGCCGAGCAACAGGAGCACCGCTGTTGCCATTGACGTGTAGCCCAGCAACAACAGCGCACCACGCGGCAGGCGAGCGCCGATCAGTGAGGCGCTTGCGGCCCCGGCAATGCCCATCACGGTGGCAATGGCGAGGATTTCGCCGCTGTGCTGCGCCGAAATCCCGGCACTGGCGCCCAAGGCACCGATAAAGGTCCATACGCCCCCGAGGCTGATGTAAAAGGCCAGGACCGCGCCAACCCCCAGGGCGGCTTTCCAGCGTGAGCCGGGCAATACCGGCTCGCGGTTGGCCGGCAACGCTGGGCTACCAGCGGGAAAAGCCCGCGCCAATGGCAGCAGCAGGGTCATCAACCCTGCCAGGATCAGATAGCAGGCATTCAAGCCAAACCGTTCGAACAAGCCAGGCAGCGCCACCAGGCCGAGGGCACCGACGACCAACTGCCCCATCACCCACAAGCCATACACCCGGCTGGGGTTGGCGGTGGTGGCGGCACTGGCCAGGCAAAGGATCATCAACGAGCCGCCGGCCAGGGCGCTGGCACCGCGCAACACCAGCAGCACGGCGTAGGTGTCGGCGAGCATCGACAGCAGGTTAGCGGCAATGAACAACAGCGCGGCGACCCGGGCGGCGGTGCGCCAGTCAACCCGCTTGAGCCACCACCAAGCGGGCAAGGTCGCCAGGCTCATGGCGCCCAGCTCCACGGAAAACAAGTCGCCAATGCGCGCAGGGCTCAGTTGCCACTGGCTGGCCAACTGCGCGGCCACGGCGGGAGCGGTCATCAGGATGGTCGGGGTGATGGCGGCAAACAGTACGATCGCCGCCAAGCGTGCCGTTATTGCAGGGGTGGAAATGGGCATTTTCAAGCTCCAGGAAAGGGGTCAGAACACGTGCACAAGGCGTAACAACGCCTCGGTGCCGGCGTAGCCATTGGAAGCCGCAACGTTTTGCGAAAGGCTGACCATCAGTTGGTTCTGCCGGTCGAGCCAATGCCCGAATTCGAAGCCGACTTGGGTATAGCGCTTGTGGGTGTCGTCGAGGCTGCGGTTGTTGAGGCGTAGCGCGCCACCGTCGGCCTGGATCAGGCGCAATGCGCCGTAAGTGGCGGCGCTGAAGTCATACGAGGCGAAGGCCTGTAAGCGATACAGCGGCGCTTGCTTGAGTTCGCTGCCGAAGTAATCGTCATTGCGGCCATAGAGCTGGGCTTCCAGGTTGGCTTCCAGTACCCATTTGTCGCCGATGCCGTGGGTGTAGTTGTAGACAAAGGTGGCGCCCCAGCGATTGGCACCGGGGGACACGTCCGGGTTTTGGCTGTGGTACTCACCCACCGGCACGGTGATCAGGCTCAACAGGCCGCTGTAGGTACGCGAGGCGGGGTCATTGACGAAAAACAGCGTGCCACCCACCTGTGGGTCGCCCAGGCCGCGCTCGCGGCTGCGCTGGTTTGCGCCGGGCAGGCGTGCGTTGATGTCGGCAAAGGGCAGGATGAATTGCGGCGTGCACAGCGTGCCGCAGGCGTCGGTGAAATACACCTGGCGGTAAGCCACGGCGTTGACCCGCAGGTCGGCCTTGCCGGTGCTGTCGGCGGGGCCATGGAAATCCCCGGCACGTGTGGCGGGCAGGTACAACACACCCAGGCTGGTACCCGGTGGGGCTGCGAAAAAGTCGCGGGCGTTGAGGTCGGCCGCCTGGCTGTCGAGGCTGAGCAGGGTGGCGCACAGCACTGTCAAGTTACGTAAGCATGTGGAAGTCATGAAGAAGCGTCTCGTGTGAGAAGGCCGAAAAAGGGCAACAGCAGCCCGTGACCGTTAAAAAACGACCGTGGTAAACCGTGGGAGAAACGGGCAGGGTCAGTCGGGCGGGGCGTGCACCAGGTGCGCTATGCGTGCTTTGTCCTTGACGCCGAGCTTGGTGTAGATGGCGCGAATATGGTGGCGCACGGTATTGGGTGAGAGGCCAAGGTCGCGGGCCACTTCCTTGTAGGTCTTGCCCTCGCCAAAGCCTTGGGCCACGTCGTTTTCCCGTGGGCTGAGCTGGGGCAGGGCGCGGTTGACGCGCGCGGCCAGCAGCAATTGGTCGCCCACGGGGGACACCTGGATATGGATGTGCTTACCGTCATGCCCGCGCTCGTCCAGGGGCACCGGCAGGGTGGGGCCACACCATTGCGGCCATTCGCTGAGCAGCAGGTCGACAAACCCGCGCTCGGCGCATTGCAATACTCCCCGTGGGTCGCACACCGCCAGGGCGAGATTGCGCGGGCTGGTCAGGGTTTCACGCATGGCCACCAAGGTGCGGATCTGGTTCGCCGAGACCGCCGCCACCAGATGCAGCATCAGGTTATTGAGCAACTGGCAATCCTGCGCGTTGAACGTGGGCGCGGAGGGCTGGCGGTAGAGCGTCAGGTGGTGGCTGAGGTGGGTTTGCGCGTCGATATGGATCACACAGAGCAATTCACCCAAGCCGTGGCGTTGCCCCAACCAGTTCAAGGCGCTGCCGCTGGCGGGGTCGCGCATATCGATGATCACTGCCTCGCCGGGCGAGGCATGCACCCGTGCGACGGTCACGTCCAGATGGCGGATCGACTGCCAGTCCGCCAGATAGTCGGGGGGCAACTGGTAGAGGAAGCTGTTGTGCTCGTGCGGCACCCCGTTGATGACCGCCGAGCGCCCCCACCAGGCGCTGTCGAAGGCCAGCAATTGGTTGAGGCGCGCCAGGGCATGGTGTTGAAAGTGTTCGATGTCCTGGTGTTGGGCCAGGCGTTGCAGGTCCAGGGTCAGGGTGCTGAAAGCCTGTAACAGGCTCGCGGGATCGAGACGGTTCATGGGTGTTCCTCTGTGGGACTTTTTTTGTTGTTCTCGTCACAGGGTGAAGGCCAAAGCGTCGGGTTGACGGGGCAGGGCCTGGGCTGAGTATCGGCGCTGCGCGCAGGGATCGCCATCGTTCAGATGCAGGATGGTGCTGGTTGGCCAGTGGGAAAACTCCGGCTCGTCAGATGGGCGACTTAACTTCTACACTGGTCAGCCACCTGTCTTTCATAGGATGAAAAGCAATGCACGTGCCTGAACCGTCTATCGTGATCCAGCGTTTTACCGAGGCCCACCTGGAGGGCGTCGCCGCGCTCTACAATGAACCGGCTGTTTGCCGTCAGGTGCTGCAAATGCCTTTTCAGTCGGTTGAGATGTGGCGCAAGCGCCTGGTGATGGATAACGAGCGGCGCCTGCAACTGGTGGCGTTGCAGGGCGCTGAGGTGATTGGTCAACTGGGGCTTGAGCAGTACTTGCGCGTACGCCAGAGCCACGTTGGCTCATTGGGTATGGGCGTGGCGCCCGCGTGGCAGGGCAAGGGCGTCGGTTCGCGGCTGTTGGCGGCCGCGCTGGAGGTGGCCGACAACTGGATGAACCTGCGCCGTGTGGAACTGACGGTCTACGCCGACAACGAAGCTGCGCACAACCTGTACCGCAAGTTCGGCTTCGAAGTGGAAGGGCGGTTGCGCGACTATGCCCTGCGTGATGGTGTGTTTGTCGACACCTTCAGCATGGCGCGCCTGCGCACATCGGCTTGATCCTTTAAGCAAAGGGATCTACACAACTTCGATGAAAGCGGTGTGTCAGCCACTGAACCCTTGACTGAACCATCGCTTTCGCAGGCAAGCCAGCTCCCACACGGGTTATGCATCGCCCACAAAATCAGCGCCCGGCACAGATCCCTGTGGGAGCTGGCTTGCCCGCGATAGCGGTGTGTCAGCCACTGAATCTTTAACTGAACCACCGCCTTCGCAGGCAAGCCAGCTCCCACACGGGTTATGCATTGCCCACAAAATCAGCGCTTGGCACAGATCCCTGTGCCCTGTAAGGCAAACCCCACCGCGGCCTGCGCATGCAGCGCGGTGGTGTCCAGCAGTGGCAGGGCGCTGTGCTCCGGTTGGATCAGCAAGCAAATTTCCGTGCAGCCGAGGATGATCGCCTGGGCGCCGCGTGCCGCGAGTGTCTGGATCACCCGCTGATACACCTGGCGCGAGGCGTCACTGATGACGCCCACGCACAACTCTTCATAGATGATTCGGTGCACCGCCCTGCGTTCATCCGCGTCTGGCACCAGCACGTTGAGCCCCTGGGCGGCAAGGCGGGACTTGAGGAAATCCTGCTCCATGGTGAACGCGGTACCCAGCAATCCTACCGTCAAGGTCCCAGCTGCCAGAGCCGCCGTCGCCGTGGCATCAGCAATATGCAGGAAGGGAATCGACACCGCCGCCTCAATGCGCGGAGCCACTAAATGCATGGTGTTGGTACACAGCACCACACAATCAGCACCCCCGGCCTGCAAGCGTCGCGCGGCATCTTCCAGGATCAGCGCGGCATCGTCCCAACGCCCGGCATGTTGAGCCTGTTCCACCGGGCCGAAATCCACGCTGTACATCAACACTTGCGCCGACCGCAGCGGGCCGAGCTGGTCGCGCACGCGCTGGTTGATAAGGCGGTAGTACTCGGCGCTGGACTCCCAGCTCATGCCGCCGATAAGGCCGATGGTGCGCATGTAATGCTCCGGATAAGGGGATAAGGCTTCACCTTACACAACGAAGGCGGTTCATTTGAAGGCCGCACGCCCGGGTGAATGTTTGCCAACGCTACTAGGCGAGCCGCGCCTCAATTGTGAGGTCAGTTCGGGAACTGTTTAGCGTAGCAATACCACCTATACGCAGGTCACTGGTCTGCCGCCAGACGAGTAGAAAAATCCCAGTTCCCTTAGGACTACCTCATGAATATTGATCCGAACACTGCGTTGGCAAGGGCATACGCCACCAGCGATGCACACAGGACCGTCGTCGAGATTGCTCATTCAGGCGACCGCGGCAATCAAATTAAACATCGCCACGTTTCATTGTCCACGGACCAAGTATTAGAGAGGTCACAACGTGCAGACGGATTTGCGGGTTCACTGCGTTCCGGGGACTCCGCAGAGGTAACCTATGACTTCTCCAATCGTCCCGAAACGGGCGCCACCACCAGCCAGTTCACAGAAACACAAAAAGGCGTCATCCGTGAGACCCTGAATAATTTCAGCGATGCTGCAAATATCCGGTTCAAAGAGTCTGCCAATGCACAATCCCATCATATGCAGTTTAAGGTTGATGGCAGCTTTAAGTGGCAAGCCCCTTGGTATGCACCGGTGTCCGATGACGAGCCCGGCAGGGTGCAGGTAACGCTGATCCAGAGCCATGCCGATGGGCTGGAAAAACCCAATAATTTTGGCCGTCACGTCATTGCAAAAGCTGCGGCCTTTAAATTGGGGCTTCCTGACCCGACGTCCGCAACACCGGAAAATAAGTATGCGGAAAATACGCTGGCTTACACGGTAAGGAGTCCTTTTCTGGAAACCCGCTCAGACCATCGCTTTAATAAATCCCATGGCCAAGACAATCAATATTCAAGTACACCGATGATGGATGATATCGCCATCATGCAAGATAAATTCGGGGCGAACCTCCAAACGCGTACGGGAGATACGACGTATGGATTCAACTCAAATGCCGACCGTGAAGTATTCAAATTGGAATCAGTCGATGATTTACCGGTATTTTGCGTGTGGGACGCCGGTGGTAGAGACACATTCGATTTCTCCGCATTCAAGCAAGATCAGGTTATCAATTTGAGATCGGGCAGCTTCTCTAATGTAGGGGGAGGCATAGGCAACGTCTCGATCGCCAACGGCGTCACCATCGAACGGGCTATTGGCGGTGCTGGCAACGACATTCTTATTGGGAATGACTCGGATAACGAACTGGAGGGCGGCGAAGGCGATGACACTCTCTATGTCAAGGCGAACTCTGGCTTTAACCGGCTGTCAGGCGGGCCTGGTAAAAATACCTTCGTTATCGGCGCAAACGACTCATCCGCCAGCTTTGAAAACACAGCTATAACGGACTTTGTCAGCGGCAAGGATAAATTGGATATTTCAGCCCTGCGCGCAGCCCACCCTCAACTCACCGTCACCCAGAAATATTATCCCAGTCATAACCTCACCTTGCTGCGTTTCGATTTCGATGGCGACAAAAAAGACGACTTCATGATGAGTATAAGTGGGCGAATCGTGCGTTCCGATTTCCATCCTTGACCTGAATGTGTTGACGCATGTATTGGCGTGCTCCGAGCGAAATTAGGTGTACTGCCTAAGTATTGGCTATACCTATAACTCATTCTTACAATGATGGTCGCCAGGGAGTTCACTAATGAAGCTAAGGCTAATGATCGGCACACTGTGCGTTGCCTCGCTCGGTTTGGCCGGTTGCGCGAGCAAGGTGGTGCAACCGAATGAATACTCAGGGTTCCTCTCCAACTACAGCCAGCTCAAGGAAGCCAAGTCACCGTCGGGGGCAGAGGTGATGCGCTGGGTTGATCCACAACTGGACTTGAGCCGCTACACGGCGGTGTACATCGAGCCTACCCAGTTCTACCCCAAGCCCCAGGCCACCTCCCGGATTCCCGAGAGCACGTTGCGCGGCATCAACGACTATTACAACCAGGCGCTCAAGCGCGAGCTGGCCCAGTCACTGCCCGTGGCCAATGCCCCAGGCCCAGGGGTGATCGTGGTAAGGGCGGCGATTACCGCCGTGAGCAGCAAGACCGAAAGCCTCAAGCCTTATGAGTTTATTCCCGTCGCCCTGGTGGCCGCGGCAGTGAGCACCGGCACCGGCATTCGCGACCAGGAAACCACCCTGGGCACCGAGGCGCAGTTCCTCGATGGCGCTACCAATAAAGTGCTGGCCCAAGTGGTGCGCAAAGGCACCGGCAAGCCGCTGGCCAATGACTCCCAGGTAATGAAGGCCGACGATGTGAAAAGCGTCATCGACGGTTGGGCATCGGACCTGCACCAGTCTTACGTGAAACTGAAAAAACACTGAGTCAAAAAAAAGCGCGACGGGTTATCGCCCGCCGCGCTTTTTTATTCGCCGTGATTATTTAAGCGGCGTCAACGCTGGAAGCTTCCACTGGCCGCTGGCGACTTCAGGATTGGGCAGGTAAATGCGCAATACCGCATAAAACGGGCCGGGCGGGGCCGGCAACCAGTTGCTCTGCTCAGCCTTGGGGGGCTCGTGGTGTTGCAGCGCCAGGGTCAAGCCACCATCGGCGTCGAGCTTGAGGGTTGGCAGCATCTGCGAATTGATCAGGTAGCGCTTCTTGTGGTTGGGCACCAGCGATTTAGTCTTGGCGTCGTACATCGTCAGCGACCAGAACGCATCGGCCGGCGGTAACTGGTCCTTGGCAAAATGCACGGTGTAGCTGTGGCGCGCACCATTGGCCGGCTTGCCCTCGCTGTCGATGACGTAGCTCAAGTGCGCAGCTTCATCACTGGAGTTGCCGAACATTCCCAGCTCGGCACCGGCGTAGCGGTACAGGTAGTTGTTTTGCAGGTGGTCGCGGCTGCCGTACAGGTCTGCGCCGGTCACTTGGTGGGTATCGACCTTGGCTTTCTTGAACGCTGCGAATTCGGCGCGGCCATCGGCGATGCCGTCCTCCAGGGCCTTGCGCTGCTCGGCAGTCAACAGGTTGACCTTGAACGGCGCGCCCGGCGCAATACCGATCTTGGCAAAGCGCGCCAGCAGGTCTTTTTCACTGTCCTGGGGCGCGGCAAAGGCCAGCATGAAATTCAGGTAGCGAAACAGTTGCGGGCCTTCGGTCATGGTTGCCATTGGCTTGGGCCATTGGATCTTCGGCACATTGGCAGGCGCGGGTTGCTTCACATAACTGCTCAGCGTCTGGACCTTGTAGCCACTCTGGATCTGCTTGAGCTTGCCCAAGTCTTTGTCATCAAACAGCTGCGTACGGTAAAGGGCGTAGGCGATGTTGCTTTCGCTGTAGACCACACGGTCGATGTCCACCGGCTGCTGACCTTTCCAGTCGGGCCCGGCGATCATGTAGTGACCGCCGTTATTGCCGGTACTGCGGGTGCCCAAGTAAGCGAAATTCTGCGTATAGAGGTCGATCAACTGCACTGAGTAGTAACGGTTGTCTTCAATCTTGGGCAGGGTCAGCACCAAAGGTTCTTTGCGCAGGTCCATCCATACGAACGAGTAGGGCGTGTCGACGTTCGGGGTGGTAACTGCGTTGTCCTTGGGGGTAAGCACCTGGGCGCTGTTGTCGATACGGTTGAAGGGGGCCTTGAAGTGGGCACCGCCTTTATCAACGGCCTGGGTGTAGAGCGTCTTGTACATCTGCACCACGGGGAAGCCGTACAGGTAGGCTTCCTTGGCGATGGCCCGGGCTTCGCTGGGGCTTGCGGTGAAGTCAGCCCAGGCGCCGGAGCTCATGAAAATCGAGAGGCTCGCCAACAGCAGGCGCGTCGGTTTTCCAATCATGTTGTTGCGTCCTTCCTGAATGCTATCTGAGAGCGTGGCGTGAAGGCGCTGAGTTTCCTGTTTTATTGGCCGGACGTCACGTTAATCTCTGCAAAGGACAACGGGGGGAGGGGCGTTACAGCATGGATTTGACTTTGTCACGCAATTGATCGATCGAGAACGGTTTGCCAATCACCTGCATACCGGCGGGTACATCAATATTTTCGGCATAGCCGCTGGCAAACAGAATCGGCAGGGTGGCGCGCAGTTCGCGGGCTTTGGTTGCCAGTTGTTTACCGTCCATGTCGGGCAGGCCGACGTCGGTCATCATCAGGTCGATGATCTGGGCAGTATCTTTCACCACTTCCAACGCTTGCTCAGCGTCTGCGGCTTCGAGCACCCTGAACTCCAACTCTTCGAGGACATCGACGATCAGCATGCGCACGATGGCGTCGTCTTCGACTACAAGGATGGTGGAGGCATGGGACATAGTGAACTTTCCTGAACAGTGAGGGCGCTGGGCTTAAAGGCAACAAGATTGTGAGTGATAACAATGCCAGCAAGTTCCGAAGCAATTGCTGGCATTGTGACCTTAGCGGCGCAAAAAGTCCCGTCAGCTTGCGTGCTGACTCACAAAGGGGCCGGCGCCATGCGCTTGACCGCATCCGCAGCCAATCAACGCACAAACATAGCTTTTAGCCAGGTTGTTCGGGCAAACTTGCGGCTTTTCCGCATTTGGCCAAGGCATGCCCATGACACCCGCGTCGTCCGTCGATGAAAAAAGCTTTCGTACCCTGCTGAGCCGAAACGTGGCCCTGCCTTTGGGCGTGGGCGTGCTCAGCGCGGTGTTTTTCGTCTGCCTGATTACCTATTTGCTCTCGGTGATCCAGTGGGTGGAGCACACCGACCGCGTCATTAACAACCTCAATGAGACGTCCAAACTGACGGTTGACCTGGAAACAGGTATGCGCGGCTTCCTGATCACCGGTGACGAGCATTTCCTTGACCCGTACGAAGTGGCCAAGCCGCGGATCATCGCCGACCTGCGCAATCTGCAGGACCTGGTAGCCGACAACCCGCAGCAGGTTGACCGGCTCAAGCGCTTGGAAACCTTGCAGACCGAATGGAACAACTACGCGCAGTCGATGATTGAACTGCAGCGCAACAGCGGCGATTTCCGGGGCGCTGTCAAGGCGGGCCGGGGCAAGCGGCTCACTGACGAGATCCGCAAGGAATACGAAGACGCGGTGGCGATGGAACAACAGTTCCGTATCACCCGTAACGCAGAAGTCACCCGTACGACGGTGATCAGTGTCACGTTGTACCTGGTGTTTGTACTGGGGTTGAGTGGCTTTCTGGCCTACATCGGCAGGAAGAATTTAATTTCACTTTCAAAGAGTTACAGTGCAAACCTCGCGTCACAACAGAAGATTGCCCGGCGCCTGGAGCAAACCGCCTGGCTGCGCAATGGCCAGACCGAGCTGGCCGAGCAAGTGCTGGGCCAACTGACCCTGAACATGCTGGGGCGCAATATCCTGCAGTTCTTCGCCCAATACATGGGTTCGGCCGTCGCGGCGCTGTACGTGCGCGAAGAACACGGCGGCCTCAAGCGCGTGGCCACCTACGGCTTCTCCCGCGAGCAGGAACAACAGGAACAGTCGATCTACAGCGACGAAGGCATCGTTGGCCAGGCCGCCCAGCACGATCGCCTGATTCGCCTGGATGATGTGCCGGTGGATTACTTCAAGGTCAGCTCGGGACTCGGCGAGGGCGCGACCCGTAGCGTACTGGTAGTGCCTACCAGCGATGACGACCGTGTCAATGGCGTGGTCGAGTTGGGTTTCCTGCGCCCACTGGATGAGCGTGATATTGAACTGTTGGAACTGATTGCCGGCAATATCGGCACCTCCATCGAAGCCGCGCGCTATCGCCAGCGCTTGCAGGAAGTGCTGGCCGAGACCCAGCAGCTCAACGAAGAGCTGCAAGTGCAGCAGGAAGAGCTCAAGACCGCCAACGAAGAGCTGGAAGAACAGTCACGCATCCTCAAGGAGTCCCAGGCTCACCTGGAAACCCAGCAGGCCGAGCTGGAGCAGACCAACGAGCAACTGGCCGAACAGACCCAGACCCTGGCCGAACAGCGCGACGCCATGGACCGCAAGAACATCGAGCTGAACCAGGCCCAACTGGAGCTGGAAGACCGCGCCGATGAGTTGCAGCGTTCCAGCAAGTACAAGTCCGAATTCCTCGCCAACATGTCCCACGAACTGCGCACACCGCTGAACAGCTCGCTGATCCTGGCCAAACTGCTGGCAGATAACCCCCAGGAAAACCTCAGTGCCGAGCAGGTCAAGTTTGCAGAGTCGATCTATTCGGCCGGCAATGACTTGCTCAACCTGATCAACGACATCCTGGATATTTCCAAGGTCGAAGCCGGCAAGCTGGAAGTACGCCCGGAAAACGCCAGCGTCGAGCGCCTGGTGGATGGCCTGCGCGGCATGTTCGAGCCGCTGGCAATGGACCGCAAACTGGGCTTCCAGGTGGACGTGCAGCAAGGCTCGCCAACCCTGCTGTTTACCGATCGCCAGCGTCTGGAGCAGATCCTCAAGAACCTGTTGTCCAACGCCATCAAGTTCACTGAACAGGGCGAGGTCAGCTTGTCGGTGTCCCGTGCGCCGGGGGAGGGCATTGCCTTCACGGTGCGCGATTCCGGCATTGGTATCGCCCCGGACCAACAGGAAAGCATCTTCGAAGCCTTCCGCCAGGCCGATGGCACCACCAATCGCCGTTACGGCGGTACGGGCCTGGGCTTGTCGATCTCCCGTGACCTGGCCACCTTGCTGGGCGGCTATATCAGCGTGACCAGCGAACCGGGCAAAGGCAGCATTTTCACGCTGGTGTTGCCGGAACAGTATGTTGAACGCGACGAGGACGCAGCGCCGATCGAGCCCCCGCGCCAAGTGGTGGTCGCGCCGGCACCGGCGCCCGTCAAGGTGTCGCCATTGCCGGTGGCCGACGCCAAGCTGATCCCACGCTTTGCCGACGACCGCGAAAAGGCGCCGTTCAGCACCCGTTGCATCCTGGTGGTGGAAGACGAGCCGAATTTTGCGCGCATCCTGTTCGACCTCGCCCACGAGCTGGGTTACCACTGCCTGGTCGCCCACGGTGCCGACGAGGGCTACAGCCTTGCCGAGCAGTACATCCCCGATGCCATCCTGCTGGACATGCGCCTGCCCGACCATTCCGGGCTGACCGTGCTGCAGCGCCTCAAGGAACACGCCAACACGCGCCACATCCCGGTGCACGTGATTTCCGTGGAAGACCGCGTCGAAGCCGCCATGCACATGGGCGCCATCGGTTATGCAGTCAAGCCCACCACCCGCGAAGAGCTCAAGGACGTGTTCGCACGCCTGGAAGCCAAGTTGACCCAGAAGGTCAAGCGCATCCTGCTGGTGGAAGACGATGACCTGCAGCGCGATAGCATTGCCCGCCTGATCGGCGACGATGACATCGAGATCACCGCCGTAGGCTTTGCCCAGGAGGCGCTCGACCTGCTGCGCAGCAATATCTACGACTGCATGATCATCGACCTCAAGCTACCGGACATGCTCGGCAATGAGTTGCTCAAGCGCATGGCCACCGAGGATATCTGCTCGTTCCCGCCGGTGATCGTCTACACCGGGCGCAACCTGACCCGGGACGAAGAGGCCGAACTGCGCAAGTATTCACGCTCGATCATCATCAAGGGCGCGCGCTCGCCCGAGCGCCTGCTGGATGAAGTCACGCTGTTTCTGCACAAAGTCGAATCCCAGTTGTCCCATGACCGCCAGAAGATGCTCAAGACCGCCCGCAGCCGCGACAAGGTCTTCGAAGGGCGCAAAATCCTGCTGGTGGACGACGATGTACGCAATATCTTCGCCCTGACCAGCGCCCTGGAGCACAAAGGCGCGGTGGTGGTGATCGGGCGTAACGGCCAGGAAGCCATCGACAGACTCAATGAAGTGGACGATATCGACCTGGTGCTGATGGACGTGATGATGCCGGAGATGGACGGTTACGAGGCCACCGCCTTGATCCGTCAGGACCCACGCTGGAAAAAACTGCCAATCATTGCCGTGACGGCCAAGGCCATGAAGGACGATCAGGAACGTTGCCTGGCTGCAGGCTCAAACGATTACCTGGCCAAGCCGATTGACCTGGACCGCCTGTTCTCACTGATTCGCGTATGGCTACCGAAGATGGAACGCATTTAAGTGGAGCAGTGTTTCTTGGATAAGAGCAGCGATATTGAGCTGCGCCTGTTGATCGAGGCGATTTACCTCAAGTACAGCTATGACTTTCGCGACTACTCGGGCGCGTCGGTCAAACGCCGTGTGGCCCATGCCTTGCGCCAGTTCGACTGCGCGACCATCTCCGCACTGCAAGAGCGCGTATTGCACGACCCGGCCGCGTTCATGCAGTTGCTGCAGTTCTTGACCATCCCGGTGAGCGAGATGTTTCGCGACCCGTCGCACTTTTTGGCGATTCGCCAGGAAGTGGTGCCGTTGCTCAAGACCTACCCGTCGATCAAGATCTGGATCGCTGGCTGCAGCACGGGCGAGGAGGTGTACTCCATGGCCATCCTACTGCGTGAAGAAGGCTTGCTGGAGCGCACCATCATCTACGCCACCGACATCAACCCGGCGTCGCTGGAGAAAGCCAAGCAGGGCATCTTTTCCCTGGAGAACGTGCGCGCCTATACCGCCAATTATCAGCAGGCTGGCGGGCAACGTTCATTTGCCGACTACTACACAGCGGCTTACGATTACGCGATCTTCGACAAGACATTGCGCGAGAACGTAACCTTCGCCGATCACAGCCTGGCGACCGACAGCGTATTCTCAGAAACTCAATTAATTTCATGTCGTAACGTATTGATTTATTTCAATAAAAAATTGCAAGATCGAGCGTTTGGCTTGTTTCATGAGTCGCTGTGTCATCGCGGCTTTCTGGTGCTGGGCAGCAAGGAAACTCTGGATTTTTCCGCCTATAGCAAGCAATTCGAGCCCTTGGTCAAGCAGGAACGGATCTACCGCAAATCATGAGCGACGCGCCAGACACCCCGATTCGTGGGATCGAAGCCATCGTCGTCGGCGCTTCCGCCGGCGGCGTTGAGGCGTTGCTGAGTATTTTCGGCCAGCTGCCGAGCAGCTTCGGCCTGCCGATCATTGCCGTGCTGCACCTGCCGGATGAGCGCCGCAGCCAACTGGCGGAAGTCTTTGCGCGGCGGCTGAACATCCCGGTCAAGGAGGCCCGGGACAAAGAAGCCGTAGAGGCGGGTACCTTGTACTTTGCCGGGCCTGGTTATCACCTGTCGGTCGAGCAGGACCGCAGCCTGTCCCTGAGCCAGGAAGACCGCGTGCACCATTCCCGACCCGCCATCGACTACCTGTTTTCCTCGGCGGCCGATGTGTATGGGCGCCGCCTGCTCGCCATTTTGTTGACCGGCGCCAACCAGGACGGCGCAAGCGGCCTTGCCCACGTCAAGCAATCAGGTGGCATTACCATCGTGCAGGACCCACAAGAGGCACGCATTGCCGTCATGCCCCTGGCGGCCCTGGCCTTGCACACACCTGACTATATTCTTTCCTTGAGCCGAATCGGCTCAATGCTGGCTTCCCTGGAACCTTTCCCATGTTAAGTACTGTCCAGGCCAAACTGCTGATCGTTGATGATCTGCCGGAAAACCTGCTGGCCCTCGAGGCGCTGATCAAGCGTGAGGATCGCCAGGTCTTCAAGGCATTGAGTGCCGACGAGGCGTTGTCCCTGTTGCTGGAACATGAATTCGCCATGGCGATCCTCGACGTGCAGATGCCCGGCATGAACGGTTTCGAACTGGCCGAACTGATGCGCGGCACTGAAAAGACCAAGAACATCCCCATCGTGTTCGTCAGCGCCGCTGGCCGCGAACTCAACTACGCCTTCAAAGGCTACGAAAGCGGCGCGGTGGACTTCCTGCACAAGCCGCTGGATATCCATGCGGTCAAGAGCAAGGTCAATGTGTTCGTCGACCTGTATCGCCAAAGCAAGGCGATGAAGCTGCAAGTCGAGGAACTGGAGCGCAGCCGTCGTGAGCAGGAGCTGTTGCTCACGCGCCTGCAAGCCACCCAGGCCGAGCTGGAACAAGCGGTGCGCATGCGTGACGACTTCATGTCGATTGTCGCCCACGAAGTGCGTACGCCCCTCAACGGGCTGATCCTGGAGACCCAACTGCGCAAGATGCACCTGGCCCGGGACAATGCTGCGGCGTTTACCCTGGACAAGATGCACGCCATGGTTGACCGCGATGAGCGCCAGATCCAGAGCCTGATCCGCCTGATCGAAGACATGCTCGACGTTTCGCGCATCCGCACCGGCAAGTTGTCGATTCGCCCGGCACACATCGACCTGGCGCAACTGGTGCGCAACCTGGTCGATAACTTCGCGCCGCAAGTGGCGGCCGCCGAGTCGTCCATGCAATTGCAGGCCGAGAGCCCTGTGGAAGGTTATTGGGATGAGTTCCGTATCGAGCAGGTGATCACCAACCTGTTGACCAACGCCTTGCGCTACGGGGCCAAGAGCCCGGTGCAGGTGCGGGTGTATACCGAGCATGGCGAAGCGCGGGTAGAGGTGCGCGACCATGGCATTGGTATCAGCGAGGAAAACCAGAAGCGTATTTTTCAGCAGTTCGAACGGGTTTCCGCCAACCACTCCGCCGCCGGCCTGGGGCTGGGCCTGTTTATTTCCGAACAGATCGTGGCGGCCCATGGCGGCACGATTGAGGTCGAGAGCCAGATAGGTGAGGGCGCCCTGTTCCGGGTGTGCCTGCCCCTGGAAGTGGCCGAGTGAAATCAATCGTCACCCCAACGCAACCTCTGCGTGACCCCATGGTCGTAACTGCAGCAATTGACCGGACAAAGGCTTCCCATGAGTGAAGATGCACAAGATGTCGTACTGATCGTCGAGGACGACGAATCCATTATGTTTGTGCTGGGCGAGTACCTGGCAGGCTTGGGCTACCGGGTCTTGAAGGCGATCGACGGGGAGCAGGCCTTCGAAATCCTTGCGACCAAGCCGCACCTGGACTTGATGGTCACCGATTATCGCCTGCCGGGTGGGATTTCCGGCGTGCAGATTGCCGAGCCTGCAATCAAGTTGCGTCCGGAACTGAAAGTGATCTTTATCAGCGGTTACCCGCAGGAGATTCTCGACTGCCACAGCCCGATAACGCGCAATGCGCCTATCCTGGCCAAGCCGTTTGATTTGGATACGTTGCAGGAGCATATTCAGCGATTGCTTGCCTAAGTTCTCAACGTCAGCTACCGCGGGGGAAATCCTCGCGGATAAGTCCAACATCAGTCGATGGAGTAAGGGCTTCAGGTTGAGCAACTCTGCTCATCCGAGGAAAGACTGACTCAAGCAAGAAGATAGTGGCAACATTCGTATCCATCTTGGTTTTTAGACGAAGAAAGTTGTAACAATTTTGATAATGTCACGAAAGTATATTTCAGCCAGTTATGAATGCCTTTTGCCAAGGCGGTGTCGAAATATCGTTGCTTTATATGTTCTAGCTGGAACCTTCTGACAGATTCAGCCCATTAATCTCGTCGGTGTTGAGCCACATTCATCACCGACGAGATTAATTGACTTTCAGAAGGTTGACCCATGAGCCTCTCCAATATTTCCTCAAGCAACCGCCTGTCTGATCCGGTGACGAACTCGCGGCCGCTTTCTATCGAGGCGCCCATACAACAAGCCCAAGCCAGCGGAGCAACTGGCGATAAGCGGCTGTTGGAGCTTTATGCGAGTGCTATACGCCAAGCAACGCAGACAAATACGGGCGATGAAACAATTGACGATATTCCTAATGACTCGCGGTTTGGCGCGTGGTGGCAGCAACTGTACAACGTTACACATAGTCCGGCGTTCTTGGAATGGGCGAAATCGAAGAATATCGATACCTCACAAGCCATCACCGTCAACCCTCACAGTGACGTACTGACCGTTACGATCAATGGCGAACGTACTGAATTGCGCGGTTCGGAACAAGGCCCCGGCTGGCGGGAGGCTACGGGGCCGATCATGGTGGCCGTGAAAGCGTTGGGGGCTTCCATCGTCGACGCGCCAACTCGCCCACAGCAGGCGCCGTTGATTCTGATTGCTCGTTTTTACGGTGAGGTACTGCTGCCTTACAGAAAAGAAGAAGTGCTCTCCCGGGCCACGCAGCTTGAACATAACCAGGAATTCGATGTGTTGGGCGCTGATACTTATGTTGATCTTGGCGCTCAATCGCCCGAGATACTGGAACAGCAAAAGCGCGAGCTAGGCGATAGCGTCAACAAATTCGCGCTGCTTGAGAAATTGAAGAAATTTAGCCAGGCCCATCCTGAATTCCTTGCCAGGTATCTGGCCGATGCACGGGTCTCGACCCACCCAGACTCAACCTACCAACAAGAAACGCAACAAACCGACGCCAGTCTGCAAGACCTGCTTCATGCAAATGGCTGGCACGTGCCAAACAATGTGGACGAACTGAAAAATCTGATCCATGTTCTGGGCTCCCCTGCATTGCCTCAAACAACCGACGGAAACTTTGCCGGTGCATTGGCATGGCCCATGCCAATGTCCATCGAGGACCAGTCTGAACTTGTGCGCATAGTCATTGACAACCAGCCGCCATTGCCTGGTTTGAGCAGCGACGCTCGGCTTGGCAGTGCTGATGTGTTGGGGGCATTGGTAAAACAGGTCCCCCGGCCCGTACTCAATCAAGGGGATCCAGTCGCCACCGTACAATGGATCCTCAATAGCGGTCTGGGCCAAGAATTAGGCATAGAGCTGAAAAAGCGAATGGGGCAGGTGGCGCAACACTCCACACCACGGGAAGTATTGTTGACGGTGTTGGCTGTGACACTGGACTCACAAAGTCTGGTTGAGGCAAAACCCGATCACATTGCCGGGTTTAATCTCACCGCGCCTGAGTTCAATAACCAGCCCTTGTCCGTCATCAAACAAGGGCTGATCGATCATCTGTTGCAGACAAACAAAACCACACCAGAGGCCGCTCCAATCGCGGCAATGCTTCTACTGAGTCGTGCCGCTCCAGAGCTATGTGTCAAAGATATTCCCGCCGACGTGACCTACCTCTCAGCTAACTGGCTCAATCTCAAGGCTGCGGTAGGCCGGATTGAAGCAACCAGCCCGGGTGCCGCTATACGAATGAGCTTTAGCGAAATTGTTAATTTCGATGCTATTGACCCTATTACAGACCATGAACAAGAGATTCAAACGCTGACGGCCTGGCCTGGGATCCGCGAATGGGGCAAAGCGCATGGCAAGCTCTCGATAACAAAGGAGCCTACCGCTGAACAGCTGGAAGAAACCCAGAAGGCATTCCGTCAGGAGCAACAGCAGATATTGAGCGCCGCTGACGTATTGACGTCCTCACCCCCGACGCAGCGCTCTATAGCACTGGCCGAGCTCAAGGCGCACTTAGGTGAGGGCATACCGTTTGAAGAAAAAAGTATCCGCAGTCATGTTACTCAAACAGATGGCTATAGACTAACCCCATCCCTCACATTAGATCCGGAAGGTAGTTATTCACTGCTGGACCTTTTTTTGGCAAAAAAAGCAGGGTTGACGGTGGGGTGGCACTCTACCAACCCCAAGATTACTGAAACGGTCATCAACCAACTTTTAACGATGCCAGATCCAATAACAAAACACAGCCAAGCGTTCGATCAGTACGCGGAAGATTTGTCGCAGGCCTGGAGTACCGTGACCAAAAAGCTTATTTCCAACTTACCCTTGGAAGATCGGAAAAACATCGAATGGGGCGATTTGGAAATCTATGAAAAAGGTCAGACAACGCGTACGGAAACACTCGCAGGCCGTGCGGGCACTCTACACCATTCCGACGGTTTTTCGCGGCATCAGGAAGACAGGTCACTGATTATTAAAACCGTTCGTAACGGTGTCGAAACTTACTATGAGTTTGATCCTCAGCGCAAAGAGCTACGAAAACGAGACGATTGGAAGAACTCCTTCCATGAGGGGCCTCAAGGTCCGGAGACGGAAATCCAGTACGGCGGCCTTGGAAAAAAATTTACCGTTGATGCCATTCAAAAACATCCGGCCTCTAATGACGCCGCCCATGTGCGGGGCGTCCCAGATAACGAAGATTTCCTACCGGATTCATTTTCCAGTGACCGAAGTAATTTTTTGGGTATGTTGCTCTCTAAAAACATTATAGGATCCTACGCCATGGAGGATGTGAAGGCCTCCACTCGCGAAGTAACAACGTTTGATCAAGAAAAAGAAAAACAGGAGTTTTTTCGTAACCTGGTACTGGGTTTAATACCCGGAGGGTCTGCCTTGTGGAATTTGGCACACGGCAATTACAAAGATGCAGCTGCGGATATCATTTTTGATATCGTGCTATACGCTACCACCGCAGGGCTAGGAAAGGCGGGTAGTGGAGCAGCTCGCACGGGGTCAAGCCGCTTCGGAAAGTACCTGGCCGCTGGAAAATCGACAGCCGGCGTGGGTAACTTGTTTCGGTCGACGACGAACGGAGGGGGGGAACTGCTATCCAAAAGCCGTCAGTGGTTTGGCAGGTTGACAGGGTCCTCCGACAGTGTCGATTTACTTAAGCTCTCCAATAGACACGATATTGCAATAGGCACCTATAAACCGGTCAACGGTGCGCCGGTATCGAACGTCGCAGCGAAGTTCGATGAGGCGACTGGTAGATGGTTACCTTATGATGTAACCAAGAACAAAGTCTATGGCAACCCCCTGGAAAACTTTACACCTGAAACCGCCAGGTATTTTGAGGACAGCTTGGGCACTGCAGACGATGTCGCAGATGGCGTCGGCGAAGTGGTACGCCGCAGAAAAAAAACCAATCACCTGGAAAAAAGCCTGGCCAGTGATAACGCATTACACTTGGGGCGCGAAATCAAGGATTTTAAGGTGCTCGGCGATGGTATTTTTTGCTATGTGGATAAATATAAAGGCGTGGAGAGATTTAATATCTGTGCCCATGGGGTCAATCCGAATTTTAAACAACTTCTCACTAATGAGCCAATGAGTATGTTTTTCAATGGTAAGAAGAACACGCCCGCTGACCTGCTGGAGCATCTTCGCGCTTCGGGCATTAGTCCTGAAAAGTTCAACAATGTACGCTTGTTGATGTGTCACTCAGCCAATGGGTCTGCCAATTCTTTTGGGAGCCAATTTGGGAAATTAATAAAGCGTGATGTCAAGGCGTTTCAAGGGCCTGTTCGTGCGTACGTCGTGCCTGAAGACGTTGGTACTTTAAAAGAAAATATAAATCTGACCAGTCCCGGGGCTTCAGCCGCTGATATTAACCAGAGGATCTACAATCAGCTTCAGCTGAATTTGTCCCTTGGTACAAGTAAAACCGGCCCTAAAGGAATTAGCGGCTCTCGGTCTGGAAAGGAAATACCCTTTTATTATCGCCCAGTAAAGTTTAAGGCAAGCTAAAACATGATCAGCCCCTTCGTCACAGCGAGAGGGCTGTCAGTTCTGATAAAGGCTCATTACTCCCGAATCATCTCCCGTACTGTGGCCGTTAATAAATCAAACGTAAATGGCTTGGTGATCAACTGCATGCCAGGGTCCAGGAACCCTCCACGTACGGCCGCATGCTCGGCATACCCTGTAATGAACAACACCTTGAGTTCAGGGCGAATTTGCCGGCCGATTTCCGCCAGTTGCCGGCCATTCATACCAGGTAACCCGACATCGCTGATCATCAGGTCAATGCGCTGCTCGGATTCAATGATCGGCACTGCCGTATTCGCGTCCCCAGCCTCGATAAACCCATAACCCAGCTCTTTGAGCACGGCGCTGACCAATACTCGTACAGCGGGGTCATCCTCGACGATCAACACCGTTTCCCCTGCGTTGGCAAACGGCAGCAATGTCGGATTGAGCGGCTCCTGAGCTTGGGGCTCGCCGATAAAACGCGGCAGGAACAAGCTGACCGTCGTGCCTTTGTTGACTTCGCTGTGGATGGTCACATGCCCGCGAGACTGGCGAGCGAAGCCGTAGATCATCGACAGCCCCAGCCCTGTGCCCTGGCCGATGGGCTTGGTGGTGAAAAACGGATCGAACACGCGGCCCATCAGGTGTTGCGGTATGCCGCAACCGTTGTCGCTGACACTCAGCTCTACGTAATCGCCCGGTGTCAGGGTGCCGTAGGCGGCGGTGAAGACGCTGTCGAGGTGGCGGTTGGTGGTTTCCACCCTGAGCGTGCCACCGGTGGGCATGGCGTCGCGCGCGTTGATCACCAGGTTGAGCAGGGCGCTTTCGAGCTGGTTCGGGTCGGCTTCGGCCGTCCACAAGGCGTCGCTCAAGCGCATGTCCAGGCTGATGCTTTCGTTGATGCTGCGTTGCAACAATTCGCCCATGGCCGCGACCAACTGGTTGATCTGCACGGGTTTGGAGTCCAGCGATTGTCGACGGGAGAACGCCAACAGTCGGTGGGTAAGGCTGGCCGCGCGGTTGGCGGAGGTCACGCCCAGGTCGATCAGGCCGTCCAGGTCATCCAGTTTGCCTCGCGCCACACGTCGGCGCAGCAGTTCCAGGCTCCCGATAATGCCGGTAAGCATGTTGTTGAAGTCATGGGCGATACCGCCGGTCAACTGGCCAACGGCTTCCATTTTCTGCGACTGGCGCAGGGCTTCTTCGTTGTGGCGCAGTTGGGCGGTGCGTTCTTCCACTTGCTGCTCGAGGGTTTCCAGGGTGCGCTGCAGCCGCAGCTCGCTCTCGCTCAAGTCAATCAAGCGGTCCCGCGCCTCGTATTGGCGCCGGCGACCGCGCAGGGCGGCGCTGACCAGGCTGATCAGGGTGATGGGATGGAATGGCCGCTCCAGAAACGTGACGTTACCCAGCAAGCCGCTCAGCCGGGTCGAGCCGTTCTGCTCTTTGCCGCCATGCTGGGTCATCAGCACGATCGGCAGGTCGGACCAGGCCGGCTGCTGATGCAACAGCTCAAGTAACGGCTCAAGGTCGACGCCACGCAGCGCCTCAGCCGCAATGATGAGCAGGCCGGCGCCTTGGGTCAGCTCTTCGCACAGGGCGGCCAGGCTATTGGCGACGATCCCGCTGTAGCCGGCTTCGTTTAGCATCATCAGCGCCAATGACCCATCGCGGCCCATGGGCGCCAGCACGATGGCGCGCTCGGAGACAGGAGAAAGGGCCGGCACTAGCCCTCATCCTTGAGCAGGGGGGAGCCGGCGCCCATATAGGTCGGAATGCCGCGCAGCACACCCTGGAAGTTATCCAGGGGCACACCCACCGTCATGCCGCGGCTGCCGATGCGGTATTCGCGGATAGTCGACTCATGGGAGCCGGTTCTTTTCTTGATGATCGAAATGGCCCGGCGAACTTTGCCCAGCGCCTCGAAATAACGCAGGAGGATCACGGTGTCAGCCAGGTAGGTGATGTCGACTGGCGTCTGCATGTCGCCGACCAGGCCGTGCTGGGCCACCGTCATGAAGGTCGCGGCACCACGGCGGTTGAGGTACAGCAGCAGCTCATGCATATGCAGGATCAGCGCGTTCTCTTCGGGCATGGCCGCCTGGTAACCGTTGATACTGTCGATGACCACCGTCTTGATACCGCGCTCATCCACGCAGCGGCGCACCCGGTGCGAAAATTCGCCAGGGGAGAGTTCGGCGGCGTCGACCTGCTCAATCAGCAGATTGCCGGTGTCTCGCAAAGCCGCGAGGTCGATGCCCATGTTCTTCATACGCTCGAACAGCAGGCCCAGCTCTTCATCGAAGATAAACAGCGCAGCCTTTTCGCCACGGGCCACGGCAGCAGCGGCGAAGATCATCGAGATCAGCGACTTGCCGGTACCGGCCGGGCCGAGAATCAGGCTGCTGGAGCCGGTCTCGATTCCCCCGCCGAGCAGAGAATCCAATTCCTCGATCCCGCTGCTCAAGGTTTGACGGTTGTAACCGCCGCGATGCTCGGCCGCTACCAGGCGCGGGAATACGTGAATGCCGTCGCCCATGATGGTGAAGTCGTGAAAGCCGCCACGGTATTTCTGGCCCCGGTATTTCACCACCCGGATGCGACGACGCTCGGCACCGTAGTTGGGCGTCAGTTCCTCCAGGCGAATCACCCCGTGGGCCACGCTGTGCACGGTCTTATCCAGGGATTCGGTGGTCAGGTCATCCAGCAGTAATACGGTAGCGTCATAGCGCACGAAATAGTGCTTGATCGCCAGGATCTGCCGGCGATAGCGCAACGAGCTTTGCGCCAACAGGCGGATCTCAGACAGGCTGTCGACCACCACGCGGGTCGGCTTGACCCGCTCTACCACTTCAAAGATCTGGCGGGTGGCTTCGCCCAGCTCCAGGTCGGAGGAGTACAGCAGGCTTTGCTGGTGTTCGGCGTTGAGCAGGCTTTCGGGTGGGGTCAGTTCGAAGATATGAATATGGTCATCGAGGTCCCAGCCATGGGATTTAGCGCCCTGGCGCAATTCGTGCTCGGTTTCGGACAGGGTGATATACAAGCAACGTTCGCCGTTCTGCGCGCCGGCCTGCAGGAAGTGCAGGGCCACGGTGGTTTTACCGGTGCCGGGTTCGCCCTCAAGCAAAAACACGTGGCTACGCGATAGCCCGCCGGCAAGAATGTCATCAAGACCTTCGATGCCGGTGGCCGCCTTTTCACTCAACAGCTGATTGGATGTACTCAAGAAGTGCCCTCAGGTCACGTACAAGTAGAGGTGCACGCCCGCTAGGACGCGCCATATTCACTTGACCGTAGTGGCACGTAGCGGTTCAACGTTTTGGATGAATTGTACGAAGGGAGGAGCGAGCTTGCTCGCGAAGAGCCGGAGGGCGCCGCTGTGAACCAGGCAGCCCGCGTTATCGTTAACGATCTTCGCGAGCAAGCTCGCTCCTACAGGCCCTGCTGTAGCGCCGGATCATCGGGGTTTTGTTGCTCCAGTTGGGCGAGCAGCACCTGGACGTTCTGCAACTGCCCGGTCTCTTTCCAGTAATTGACCAGCAACACACGGGCTTTGCGGTTGGCGGGATCACGCTGGACGATTTCTTCCAACTGGCGCTGGGCCGCCTCTACTTCGTCCTGGGCGTGCAGGGTGGTGGCCAGGTCGTAGCGATAATCCGGATTGTCCGGTTCAAGCTCCACCGCCTTGGACAGGCCGAGCAGGGCGTAGGGGCGCTCGCCATGGTGCAGCAGCCACATGCCCAAGGCATGTTGCAGGTAGGCCGATTCCGGATGCGCCGCCAGTTGCCGGGCCAACAGTTGGCGCGAGTCGTCGGTCTTGCCTTGTTTATCCAGCAGTTCGATTTGCGATACCACCGCTTGCAGGTTGTCCGGCTGTAAACGCATTGCCTGCTCCAGGGCGTTTTGCGCCTCCGGCAGCAGGGCACTGTGGATGTACAGGCGCGCCAATTGAATCCATCCTTCGGCGGTTTCGGGTTGGGCCTTGAGGGTTTTCACGAATTCGTCGAGCACCTGCTGCAGCGGGCCAAAGTACAGGCCCAGGGTGTCGGGCGACAGGCCGAGCAAGGCATTGGCGGCGGCAAAGCGCACCGGTTGTTCGGGGTCGTCCAGCACCGGGCCGAGCAGCAGGGTGCGTTGGCCGGTGGGCACCAGGCCGACGATGCTGTGAATCGCGGCTTCGCGCACCAGCGCCGATTCATTGGCCAGGTCTTTATCGGCCAGCTTAAGCGCCTGGGGGCTGGGGTAATTGGGCAATTCAGCATGCAAGGCGGCGCGGCGTTCGGGCGACAGGTCCGGCCGGCCCAACTGTTGGTACAACACACGTGCGGCGCCGGGCTCGCCGTTATGCGCTTGCTTCAAGGCCTTGGAATAGCCATGGGCGATGGCTGGGGGTACGGCCACTGTCGGGGTGCGGGAGAAAAACCAGATGATCAGTACGATCAGCAACAGGGCGCACAGGCCGATGATGGAGTAACGGCGTGACTTTGACATGCAGGCGTCCGAAAGCTTGGGCAGCTAAAAGTGGACAGCTTCGGTCAGCGCACGGCGAGTGTCAAACTTGCGTCAGGTCAGCACGTAGTCCGCTGGTTCCAACGCAGGCGGCAGGTTGACTTCACCCAGGGCTGCGAGAATCTCACGCTCCAATGTCCGCAGGATGGCGTCACACGGCAAGTCGTTTTCGTCGAAGCCAAAAGGGTCCTCCAATTCGTCGCCAATAGCATCCAGGCCAAAGAAGGTGTAGCTGACGATCGCAGTGAACACCGGCGTCAACCAGCCCAGTGGCTCGGCCATGGCGAACGGCAGCAGGATGCAGAACAGGTAGATGGTGCGGTGCAACAGCAGGGTGTAGGGGAAGGGCAGTGGCGTGGTCTTGATCCGCTCACACGCCGCCTGCACCTGGCTCAGGCTGACCAACCGGCTTTCCAGCTGGGTGTAGCGCCATTCGCTGATCACACCCTGTTGGGCCAGGACCGAAAAGCGGGCACCGACCGTTTGCAGCACGCTGTCCGACAGGTTGGGGTGGCTGGCTGGCACGGTGATCCAAGGGTGTATCGCCCGGGCTTGATCTTCATGACGCAAATGCGCGACCAAACCATGCGCAAAACCGCATAGGCCGCGCAGCAGGCCAGCACGCTCGGCGGTGTCCCCCAGCACCTGGGTCTCGCGAATCAGCGAACGCACGTCAATGACCATTTGCCCCAGTTGCTTGCGGCCCTCCCACCAACGGTCGTAACAGGCGTTGTTACGAAAACTCATGAAGATCGACAGCGACAAGCCCAGCAAGGTGAAGGGCGTAGCGTTGACCTTGGAAAAATAGGCGGGGTGCAGGGTTTCCACCAGCACGATGACCGAGGCCAACAGCGTGACCAGCAGACTGCGCCAGGCAATGCGCTTGGCAATGGAGCCTTTGAGGGAGAACAGGATACCCAGTACGTTGGGTTTGGGGCGAACGATCATGGCGGGCTTCTGTGGCGGCGCAGATCATCAGGGTAGAAGCTGGCACCCGGAGCGTCCAATCACTTGGATCGACCGTCTGATCAGTCGACTCAATGACTCTTTGTAGGAGCGAGCTTGCTCGCGAAAAACGGCAACGATAACGCGCGCATTCTGATTAAACGCGGCGCCTGTGAGTTTTTCGCGAGCAAGCTCGCTCCTACAGATAGCCATGGCCAAACCAGTCAGCCAAGTTGAAAGCTTTGACCATTGCCGCTGCGCCGCTCTGGAGCGACTATTTCAGCGGTTTTATCGAGTTGAAAATGTCCTGAAAATAAAAACACAGAAGGATAGAAAGCGATGCGTGAGTATTTGGCTGCCACCACCGAGTTTGATTACCAGCACACCGTCGACGCCGCACTGGCCGGCAATCTGCAAGCGCTCAATGCCTGTGTGGAGTGTTGTGACCGTCACGCACTGCCGGGGCGTATCGCGTTGTTCTGGGAAGGCAAGGACGGGCGTAGCGCCACCTCGACCTTTACCGAACTGCAGGAGCAGGCCGCGCGTTTTGCCAACTTCCTGCTGGCCCAGGGCGTCAAGCGCGGTGACAAGGTGGCGGGCCTGTTACCGCGTACCGCCGAATTGCTGGTGGTGGTGTTGGCGACCTGGCGCATCGGCGCGGTCTATCAGCCACTGTTTACCGCATTCGGGCCCAAGGCGATTGAACATCGCTTGAACAGTTCCGGTGCAGCGCTGGTAGTCACCGATGCAGTGAACCGCGCAAAGCTGGCTGAAGTCGCCGACTGCCCGACCATCGTCACGGTGGCCGGAGCCAAGGGCGAAGGCATCGTGCGTGGCGATTACAGCTTCTGGGCCGAACTGCCCAATTACTCTTCTTACTGCGAGCCGGTGCTACTGGGCGCAGAGGAGCCGTTCCTGCTGATGTTCACCTCGGGCACCACCGGCCCGTCCAAGGCGCTGTCGGTGCCGCTCAAGGCCATCGTCGCGTTCCAGGGCTACATGCGCGACGCCGTGGACTTGCGCCCTGAGGACGCGTTCTGGAACGTCGCAGACCCTGGCTGGGCCTATGGCATCTATTTCGGCGTGACCGGGCCGTTGTCCATGGGGCACCCGATCACCTTCTACGATGGCCCGTTCACCCTGGAAAGCACCTGCCGGGTGATCAATAAATACGCAATCACCAACCTCACCGGTTCGCCCACGGCGTATCGCCTGCTGATTGCCGGTGGCGAACAGTTCGCGCGTTCGATCAAGGGCAAGCTGCGCATCGTCAGCAGCGCCGGCGAGCCGTTGAACCCGGAGGTGATTCGCTGGTTCGCCGACAACCTGGGCGTGACCATCCACGACCATTACGGCCAGACCGAACTGGGTATGGTGCTGTGCAACCACCACGGCCTGGCGCATCCGGTGCACGTGGGTTCGGCGGGTTTTGCCTCGCCAGGGCATCGCATCGTGGTGCTGGATGACGACCATCAAGAGCTGCCGGCCGGCCAGCCCGGCATCCTGGCCATCGACCGCGAGCAATCGCCGATGTGCTGGTTCGCCGGATACGACGGCGTGAAAACCAAGGCGTTCGTCGGCAAGTACTACCTCAGCGGCGACACCGTGGAGCTGAACCCGGACGGCAGCATCAGCTTCGTGGGGCGCAGCGACGACGTGATCACTACATCCGGCTATCGCGTGGGCCCCTTCGACGTGGAAAGTGCGTTGGTCGAACACCCTGCGGTGGTCGAGGCTGCGGTGGTCGGCAAGCCTTGCCCGGAGCGCACCGAGCTGGTCAAAGCCTTTGTGGTGATCAGCGAGCAATACCGCGCCACCCCCGAGTTGGCCGAAGAGCTGCGCCTGCATGTGCGCCAGCGCCTGGCCGCCCATGCGTACCCACGGGAAATCGAATTTGTCAGCGACTTGCCCAAGACCCCGAGCGGCAAGCTGCAACGCTTTATTTTGCGCAATCAGGAAATAGCCAAGGCCCAGGCGGCCGTGGCTTGATCTCTTTAAAAGGAAACAACGATGCAGATTGAAAACAAGGTATTCCTGGTCAGCGGCGGCGCGTCGGGCCTCGGCGCGGCCACCGCTGAAATGCTGATTGCCGCGGGTGCCAAGGTGATGCTGGTGGACTTGAACGCCGACGCTGTGGCCGCCAAGGCCCAGCAACTGGGCGACAACGCCCGCAGTGCCGTGGCGGACATCAGCCAGGAAGCCGCTGCAGAAGCAGCGGTGAAGGCAGCGGTAGACGCATTTGGTGGCTTGCATGGCCTGGTCAACTGCGCGGGTGTGGTGCGTGGCGAGAAGATCCTCGGAAAGAATGGCCCGCATGGCCTGGCAAACTTTGCCCAGGTGATCAACGTCAACCTGATCGGCAGCTTCAACCTGCTGCGCCTGGCCGCTGCGGCGATCGCTGAAACCGAGGCGAATGCCGACGGCGAACGCGGCGTGATCATCAATACCGCCTCGGTGGCGGCCTTCGATGGGCAGATTGGCCAGGCTGCGTATGCCGCCTCCAAGGGCGCGATTGCCAGCCTCACCTTGCCTGCCGCACGGGAACTGGCGCGCTTTGGTATCCGTGTGATGACCATCGCGCCGGGCATTTTCGAAACCCCGATGATGGCCGGCATGACCCCCGAGGTGCGTGAGTCCCTGGCGGCCGGCGTGCCGTTCCCGCCACGCCTGGGCAAACCCGCCGAATATGCCGCGCTGGTACGCCACATCATTGAAAACAGCATGCTCAATGGCGAGGTGATCCGTCTCGACGGTGCCTTGCGCATGGCGGCCAAATAAGGAGCAATGGCTATGAACGACCCTATTGTGATTGTCAGCGCCGTGCGCACGCCCATGGGCGGGTTTCAGGGCGACCTTAAAAGCCTGACCGCGCCGCAGCTGGGCGCTGCCGCCATTCGTGCGGCGGTCGAGCGTGCCGGTATCGCCACCGATGCCGTCGACGAAGTCCTGTTTGGCTGCGTGCTGCCTGCCGGGCTTGGGCAGGCACCTGCCCGCCAGGCCGCCCTGGGCGCCGGGTTGGACAAGGGCACGCGCTGCACCACCCTCAACAAGATGTGCGGCTCCGGCATGGAAGCGACGATTCTGGCCCACGATTCGCTGCGCGCTGGCAGCGTCGATGTGGTGATCGCCGGCGGCATGGAAAGCATGTCCAATGCCCCGTACCTGTTGGACCGCGCGCGCAGCGGCTACCGCATGGGCCACGGCAAGGTGCTTGACCATATGTTCCTCGACGGCCTCGAAGATGCCTACGACAAGGGGCGCCTGATGGGCACCTTTGCCGAGGACTGCGCCGAGCACAACGGTTTTACCCGTGAAGCCCAGGACGCGTTCGCCATCGCCTCCCTGACCCGCGCGCAGGAGGCCATCACCCACGGCAGCTTTGCCAGCGAAATCGTCCCGGTGCAGGTCACCGTGGGCAAGGAGCAAAAAACCATCCTCCATGATGAACAACCGCCGAAAGCCAAGCTGGACAAGATCGCCAGCCTGAAACCGGCGTTCCGTGACGGCGGTACAGTGACAGCAGCCAACTCCAGCTCGATCTCCGATGGCGCGGCGGCGTTGTTGCTGATGCGTGAGTCCGAGGCGCTCAAGCGTGGCCTCAAGCCCTTGGCGGTGATCCATGGTCACGCCGCGTTTGCCGATGAGCCTGGGCTGTTTCCGGTGGCGCCGGTGGGGGCGATCCGTAAGCTGATGAGCAAGACCGGCTGGAGCCTCGACGAGGTGGACCTGTTCGAAATCAACGAAGCCTTCGCCGTGGTCAGCCTGGTGACCATGAGCAAGCTGGAGATTCCCCACGACAAGGTCAACGTGCATGGCGGCGCCTGCGCACTGGGCCACCCCATTGGCGCCTCTGGCGCACGTATCCTGGTGACATTGCTCGCGGCCCTGCGCCAGAAGGGGCTCAAGCGTGGCGTCGCAGCCATTTGCATTGGCGGCGGTGAAGCCACGGCGATGGCCGTTGAATGCCTGTATTGAGGATGACCTATGTTGCCCAATGACGAACAACTGCAAATCAGCGACGCCGCCCGGCAATTTGCCCAGGAACGTTTGAAACCCTTCGCCGCCGAGTGGGACCGCGAGCATCGCTTTCCCAAGGAGGCCATCGCGGAAATGGCCGAACTGGGCTTTTTCGGCATGCTGGTGCCAGAGCAGTGGGGCGGTTGCGACACCGGCTACCTGGCCTACGCCATGGCCCTGGAAGAAATCGCCGCGGGCGACGGTGCGTGCTCCACGATCATGAGCGTGCACAACTCGGTGGGTTGCGTGCCGATCCTCAAATTTGGCAATGACCAGCAGAAAGAGCAGTTCCTCACGCCCTTGGCCAGCGGCGCTATGCTGGGTGCTTTTGCGCTGACCGAACCCCAGGCCGGCTCCGATGCCAGCAGCCTGAAAACCCGGGCGCGCCTTGAAGGCGACCACTATGTACTCAACGGCTGCAAACAGTTCATCACCTCCGGGCAAAACGCCGGGATCGTGATTGTGTTTGCGGTCACCGACCCGGCTGCGGGCAAGCGCGGAATCAGCGCGTTTATCGTGCCCACCGATTCGCCGGGCTACACGGTGGCGCGGGTGGAGGACAAGCTGGGGCAACATGCCTCGGACACTTGCCAGATCCTGTTTGAAGACGTGAAAGTGCCGGTGGCCAACCGCCTGGGCGAGGAGGGCGAAGGTTATAAAATTGCCCTGGCCAACCTGGAAGGTGGCCGCGTGGGCATCGCGTCCCAGTCGGTGGGCATGGCCCGCGCCGCCTTCGAAGCGGCCCGCGACTATGCCCGTGAACGTGAAAGCTTTGGCAAGCCGCTGATCGAACACCAAGCCGTCGCCTTTCGCCTGGCCGACATGGCCACCCAGATCGCCGTCGCCCGGCAGATGGTGCATTACGCCGCTGCCCTGCGTGACAGCGGCAAACCAGCGCTGGTGGAGGCGTCCATGGCCAAGCTGTTTGCCTCGGAAATGGCCGAGAAAGTCTGCTCGGCCGCCTTGCAAACCTTGGGCGGTTACGGTTACCTGAACGACTTCCCCCTGGAGCGGATCTACCGCGATGTGCGGGTCTGCCAGATTTACGAAGGCACCAGCGATATTCAACGCATGGTCATCTCACGCAATCTTTAAGGAGCCGAGACATGAGTTACGAAACCATCCTGCTTGACGTTCAGGGCCGTGTCGGGCTGATCACACTTAACCGCCCCAGCGCACTGAACGCCTTGAATGCACAACTGGTCAGCGAGCTGAACCAGGCGCTGGACAGCCTGGAAGCCAACCCGGAAATTGGTTGCATCGTGCTGACCGGCTCGAAAAAAGCCTTCGCGGCCGGTGCCGACATCAAGGAAATGGCCGAGCTGACCTACCCGCAGATTTATATGGACGACCTGTTCAGCGACAGCGACCGTGTGGCCAACCGCCGCAAGCCGATCATTGCCGCCGTGAATGGATTCGCCCTGGGCGGCGGCTGTGAACTGGCCTTGATGTGTGACTTTATCCTTGCCGGCGACACCGCCAAGTTCGGCCAGCCGGAAATCAACCTGGGCGTGCTGCCAGGCATGGGCGGCACCCAGCGCCTGACCCGTGCGGTGGGCAAGGCCAAGGCCATGGAGATGTGCCTGACCGGGCGTTTTATCGACGCGGTAGAGGCCGAGCGCTGCGGGATTGTGGCGCGTGTTATCCCCGCCGATGAGTTGCTGGAAGAGGCGCTGAAGGTGGCTACCCTGATCGCCGGTAAATCCGTGCCGATCAGCATGATGGTCAAGGAAAGTGTGAACCGTGCGTTTGAAGTCAGCCTGTCTGAAGGCGTGCGTTTTGAGCGTCGGGTGTTTCATGCGGCGTTTGCGACCCAGGACCAGAAGGAAGGCATGGCCGCGTTTGTGGCCAAGCGGGCGCCGGAATTCAAGGATAAGTAACCTGGTGGGGGGGGGGGGCCTGCCTGCGATGGGGGCCTCCCAGCCGACACCTAGCTACCTGACACCCCAACGATCCAACTGTGGGAGCTGGCTTGCCTGCGATGGCGGCCTGCCAGCCGACACCTATCTACCTGATACCCCCGCGATCCTACTGTGGGAGCGGGCTTGCTCGCGAAGGTGGCCTGGCAGTCAACACAGTTGGACTGAGTACATATCCGTTATTTAGGTAACGGCTACTTAGGGTTCCGCCCTGACGGCGTCTTACTTTTGAAAAGCGCAAAAGTAAGCAAAACGCTCTTGCCCCACCACTCGGCACCTCGCCTAGGCTCGGTGTGCCCGAACACAGTCTTGAATCCGTGGGCCGCCGCCACGCGCCATCCATGGCGCGGGGCGGCTAACCCGGCGTCCTGCCGGGTTACCCACGAATTCAAGCCTGCGTTCGGCCAGCGTGGTTTAACGGGGCGCCTAAGATCAAAAGCCAGATCAAGATCACAAGCAGAGCAAGAGCAAGAGCGGCTCGCTTCGCATCGTGGTTAGCGTTGATCGGTACCTGATGTACCGAGGTGTCTGCATCGCAGGCAAGCCAGCTCCCACAGGGTTTTGTGTGGTGTCGGTTAGAGCTGGTAGTTCTTGAGCTCTCTTGCGATCACCAGCCGCTGTATCTCGCTGGTGCCTTCGTAAATCTGCGTGATCCGTGCATCCCGGTAGTAGCGCTCCACCGGGTAATCCTCCAAATACCCATACCCACCATGGATCTGCATTGCCTTGGAGCAGACCCGTTCGGCCATTTCCGAGGCGAACAGCTTGGCCTGGGAGGCTTCGGACAAGCAGGGTTTGCCGGCGGTGCGCAGGCGTGCGGCGTGGAGGATCAGCAGGCGCGCAGCGTTGAGTTGGGTTTGCATGTCAGCCAGCAGGTTGGCCACGCTCTGGTGTTCGATGATTGCCTTGTCGAACTGCACCCGATCACGGGCGTAGGCCAGCGCGGCTTCAAACGCGGCGCGGGCAATGCCCAGGGCCTGGGCGGCGATGCCGATGCGTCCGCCTTCCAGGTTGGAGAGGGCGATGGCCAGGCCCTTGCCGCGCTCACCCAGCAGGTTGGCTTGGGGAACCTTGCATTGGTTGAGCGTGACCGCGCAGGTGTCTGACGCACGAATGCCCATCTTGTGCTCGGTGCGGTCGACCACGAAACCTGAGGTATCAGTCGGTACCAGGAACGCCGAAATGCCTTTCTTGCCCAGTTCCGGGTCGGTCACGGCGAACACGATGGCCAGCTTGGCGCGCTTGCCATTGCTGACGAACTGCTTGGCGCCATTGATGACCCATTGCCCGTCACGCAACTCGGCACGGGTGCGCAGGTTATGGGCTTCGGAACCGGCCTGGGGTTCGGTCAGGCAGAAGCAACCGATGGCCTGGCCGCTGGCAAGTTCGGACAGCCAGGTGTTTTTCTGTTCGGTTGTGCCGTAGTTGAGGATCGGCCCGCAACCCACTGAATTATGGATACTCATCAGCGCGCCCGTCGCAGCGTCACCGGCGGAGATTTCCTCCACGGCCAGGGCGTAGGCGACGTAATCGACATAGGTGCCGCCCCATTCTTCCGGTACCACCATGCCCAGCAGGCCCAGCTCGCCCATCTTCGCCACTAGGGCGTCGTCGATCCAGCCGGCTTTCTCCCAGGCTTGGGCATGGGGCGCGATTTCGCCACGGGCAAAATCACGCGCCATGTCGCGGATCATCACTTGTTCTTCAGTGTATTCAAGATCTTGCATGGCTTATTTCCCAATCTGCACGAAGTCGCGGAAGAAGCTCTCGACATGGCTGGCATCCAGCGCATGGAGGGTGGGCGGGTTCCACTTCGGAGCCTTGTCCTTGTCGATGATCAGGGCGCGAACCCCTTCGATCAGGTCGCCGCGCTCGAACCATTGGCGATCCAGGTGCAGTTCGAGGGCAAAGCACTGTTCCAGTGGCAAGTGGCGGCCACGGCGCAGCATCTCCAGGGTCACGGCCATGGCCAGGGGCGAGCGGGTCTGCATGAGGTTGGCGGTGGTCAGCGCCCAATCATGGCTATCAGCCACGGTGACTTGTTGCAGTTGCTCGACGATGCTGGGCACGTCCGGCAACCCGAAGAAATGGTCAATGGCCGGGCGCAAGGCCGCCAACGGGGCGTCGGGCAGTTGCTGTACGGCGAGCTTGGCGAGTGCGCCTTGCAAGTCCTTGAGCGGCGAGTCGTGCCATTGCAGGCCGTCGAGTTTCTGGTCCAGCTCAACCAGCTTGGCGCTGTCGATGTACCAGTCTGCCAACCCACAATACAAGGCATCCGCCGCGCGAATCTGCACCCCGGTCACCCCAAGGTAGGTGCCCAGCTCGCCAGCAATACGCGAGAGAAAATAGCTGCCGCCCACATCCGGGAAGTACCCGATGGCCACTTCCGGCATCGCCAGGCGGCTGCGTTCGGTGACTACCCGCAGGTCTGCGCCTTGCACCAGGCCCATGCCACCGCCGAGGACGAAGCCGTCCATCAATGCCATTACGGGTTTACGGTAGTGGTGAATGGCCAAGTCGAGGGCATATTCCTCGACGAAGAAATCCTGGTGGAGGGTGTCGCCTTGCTTGAAGCTGTCGTACAGCGAACGGATGTCGCCGCCAGCGCAAAATGCTTTCTCGCCGGCGCCGCGCAGTACCACGGCGTAGACCTCGGGGTCGACGGCCCAGGCCTGCAAGTGCGCGGTTAACTGGCGGACCATGTCCAGGGTGATGGCATTCAGGCCGGCGGGACGATTGAGGGTGAGGTGGCCGATATGGTTACGCACCTGTGCCAAGACAGCGTCCTGCTGGACCTCGGCGTGGCTTGCTTGGGATGAAACCTGAGCAGTCATCTCTAACTCCCTGCTTTTATTGTCTTTATCAAGATGTTCGCGGGTGAACTCTCTTGTGATCGTACCAGTGCAAATTTGCCCCGTACAACCCGGAATCCTGCAGGTCGTTGTTGCATTTATGCAGTGCCGGTCAAACCACCCGGCTGGCCAGAACCTCGCCGATACTGCGACGCCGGGCATGGCCCTCGGCGGCGTGGATCAGTTGCTCCAGCTCTGTCGGTTCGACGTCGTAGAACTGCTCCATCTCGGCCAGCGCCAGCTTGAGGTCGGCTGCCGTGATGCTCGGCTCGCTGACGGCGGTGGCAGTGCCCAGGATAACCGGTGCAGGCTCGGCAAGCCCCTTGGGGTAACGCGTGCGCGTGGCGTTGTTATAGGCCAGCGCACAGGCGAGCAGGGCGCCAGCGCCGAGCATCACCGGCGCCAGTTCGTACCAGCCAAGGGCGACAGATGCCGGATCGGCCAGCACCAGGGTCATGGCCAAGCCGCCGGCCGGCGGGTGCAGGCAGCGTAGCCAGCAGATGAGGACCACTGTCATACCCGCCGCCAGGCACGCGCTGCCCAAGGTGCGCCCCAGGACGCGGGCGACCAGCAGCGCCACCACGCCTGCGCACAGGTAACTGCCGATGATCGACCAGGGTTGGGCCAGCGCGCCCGATGACACGGCAAACAACAGCACCGCCGAGGCACCCAGAGGGCCGAGCAGGTGCAGGGCCACCTCCATGCCGAATACTTGGGCACAAGCCCAGACACTCAATAGCGTGCCCAGGGCCATGCCGATGGCTGCACGGCTCCATTCGGCGGGACGGGTGTTGATTGCAGCGGGTAACCAGCGAGCGAGCATTGAAAGACGGTCCATAAACAGCGGGCGAAAAAAAAGGCCTGCCTGGTTTCCCGGAACAGCCCTTTGAAGGTTCCAACATTGGGGGAAGGAACCTGTGCAGTGTGCCGCGCTTGATCCAGGGGCGCTACTGCATATTAATGAAGGTTAAATGCAAAACAAATGCAGTTAAAAGGCGTCGCCGTAGGTGATCGGCCCGGTGGCTGTGGCCGTCGTTGGGTTGATCTTGCCCAGCACGCGACTGTGGGTTTCTTCATTGAACAGGCGCTCTTGCAGGTCTTCGCGCAGCCTGGGATCGTCGGCCAGCGGCCCCTTCAACGCCACCAGTGCGTCACGCAACGCCATCAAACGATCCAGCCTGGGTAAAGGTACGGTTAACAGGTCATCTCGCACGGCATTGTCCTCTCAATGAAGTAAGCCATCGCGCGCGGGCAGCCTACAACGTCCTTGTTGTTGTGAAGTGCCCTGACCCAAGCGCTACAGGTTGGTCCTGACGGTCGGGTGGTAGATAGTGAGTGCACGTGGCAGCGAGTCTACAGTTGGGCTCCGAGCACCGGAAGGGAAAGTGCACCAGCCATTACGCAAACAAATGTAGGCACTTTCTTGGTACCTATGATGAAAGCCGCCCACTCGTGGAGGAGTGGGCGTTCTTTCTTACAATGCAGCCGGAAAAGCACTCAGGGCGTCGAGGTTTTTGCCAAATGCAGCAACACATAGGGGTTTTTGTCGAACGCTGCCGTGAGCGTCGGCGTGATTGAGCGCAGGCGCGGATCGTCCAGCGCCTGGAAGTCGGCCTGGCTCATCACTATCCATGCCGGCGCCTGGACGGGTTTCAATTCGGCGGGCAGCTGAGTAAACAACGGCACCTTGTCGCAATCGAAGTTGACCATGAACTTGATGGCTTTCGCGTCTTTGCCCAGTGCATGCAACACCAGCGGCGCCGGTTGCTGCTGAACGTGCGCCTTGACGGCGAGGCTGAAGGTGCGGGTGTCGTACACCTGACGTTCCAGCGGTTCGACCACCATGATGTAGGTGCTCCACAGGGCGAGCACGGCGGCCAGGGCGGGCCCGTAGGTGCGCAGCCGCGAGCGGAACAATGCCAGTAGGGCCAGCACCTGCAGCACACCCAGCACGACGAAGATCAGCACCAGGTCGGCCAGCGGCTCCGGGTAACGCCGCCGCGCCACCACCAGGCCAATGACCAGCAGCGTTGGCAACAGCGTCCAGATGCCCAGCATCAAGGCGCGCAGCCAGGCAAACAGCCGCCCTTGCGTGGCCTGGAAGGGGTACGCGGCAATGATCGCAGCCATCGGCAACATCGGCAGGATATAACGCGCTTTCTTGGCTTGGGGCACCGACAGCCCCAGCATCACCAGCACACCCGCTGCTGCGCAGTAGAGCACCAGCTTCAAGGCCGGGTCCGGCGCGCGTCGACCGCCCATCAGCACCGCCAGCAGCACTAACAATGCCAGTGGATAGGCCAGGGCGTAATTGCCCAAAGAGCTGGTGAAGTAATACAGCACGCCGCCGGAGCCTTCACTGCCATCCATGCGCCCCAGGAACTGCATGCGAATCACGTCATGCATAAAGTCTTCGCCACCGCTGAGCTTGGCCAGCAGCAGCAACAGGCCGACGCACGCCGCCAGCAGCGCCAGTGCCAGCAGCCCGAAGCTGAACAGCTGGCGCCACTGGCGGTTGATCAGGTAGTAGCTGCACAACACGCCCGTAGGGATCACCAGGCCAATCGGCCCACGAATGGCAAACCCCAACAGCAGCAGCAAAAACAGCCAATGCAGGCGCTTTGCAGCGGCGAAATGGTCATGGGCATAGCCCAGGTAGAATACCGCCAACGCCACGGCGGTGAGCATCTGATCCAGGGAGACTGCGCGGGTTTCGCTGATGAAGGTACTGCTGAGCAGCAGCATCGCAATGCTCAGCAGGCCCCAACGCGGCGAGTAGGGCGCGGTGAGGCGATAGACCAGCACCACGATCAGCGCCGACGCCACCGCCGTGGGCAGCCACGCCGTCAGGCTGGTGACCTGGCCCAAGGGCAACGACAGCAGCCACGTCAGCAGGGTCGACGTCGCCAGGTAATCGGCATACGGCTGGCCATAGGTGGTGGGGAAGAAGCTTGGCCCATGGCGCAGCATTTCCTGGGCAAACAGCACAAAGCGCGAATCAAAGCCGATGATCGCCTGGTGCCAGTTACCGGCGATAAACAGCACCAGCGCCAAGAGCCCAAGCCCTAGCGACTGGTGGCGGATCGTTGCACGCTGCGCGGACAGTAAGGCGATGTTCACCTAGCAAGCGTCCTTGACCTGTTCCACCCAGTTTTGCTGGGGGATCGGTAACTCGCAGGAGTCGCCGCGGCCGATGGGGAAGTACTTGAAGCCTTTGCGCGCCAGGCGCTCGCCGTCGTACAGGTTACGGCCGTCGAAGATCACCGGGGTTTTCAGGCGCTGGTGAATCAGGTCAAAGTCCGGTGCCTTGAATTGCTGCCACTCGGTGCACACGATCAACGCATCGGCGCCGCCCAAGGTGGATTCCGGGGTGCCCATCAGCATCAAGCGCGGGTCGTCGCCGTAGATGCGTTGGGTTTCCTGCATGGCTTCCGGGTCGAAGGCACGCACATTGGCGCCGGCGGCCCACAGGGCTTCCATCAGCACACGGCTGGGGGCGTCACGCATGTCATCGGTGTTGGGCTTGAAGGCCAGGCCCCACAGGGCGAACGTCTTGCCCTTGAGGTTGCCCTGGAAGAACGCGTTGATGCGCTCGAACAGCTTGCTCTTCTGGCGCTGGTTGATGGCTTCCACCGCTTCGAGCAGGTCGCTGGAGCAGTTGGCCTGCTTGGCGCTATGGATCAGGGCGCGCATGTCTTTGGGGAAGCACGAGCCGCCATAACCGCAGCCGGGGTAGATAAAGTGGTAGCCGATGCGCGAGTCGGCACCAATGCCCAGGCGCACCGACTCAATGTCGGCGCCCAGGTGTTCGGCCAGTTCGGCGATCTGGTTGATGAAGCTGATCTTGGTGGCCAGCATGCAGTTGGCGGCGTACTTGGTCAGTTCGGCGCTGCGCAGGTCCATGAAGATGATGCGGTCGTGGTTGCGGTTGAAGGGCGCGTACAGGTCGCGCATCACGTCACGTACTTCTTCACGCTCACAGCCGATGATGATCCGGTCCGGGCGGCGGCAGTCGGCAACGGCGGAGCCTTCCTTGAGGAATTCCGGGTTGGAGACGATATCGAACTGCAGCTCACGGCCGGCGGCGCGCAGGTTATTGAGGATGTGATCGCGCAACGTGTCGCCGGTGCCGACCGGTACGGTGGATTTCTCCACCAGGATTACCGGCGCCACGCGGTGGCGGGCAACTGCATCACCCACCGACAGCACGTATTTCAAGTCGGCCGAACCGTCTTCATCCGACGGCGTGCCCACGGCAATAAACAGCACTTCACCGTGTTCGACGGCGAGTTTCTCATCGTGGGTAAAGCGCAGGCGTCCGCTTTCCAGGTTGTCCTTGACCATGGCTGCCAAGCCCGGCTCGAAGATGGTCACATGACCCTTCTGTAGCGACTCGACCTTGCTCTTATCAACGTCCATGCAAATGACATCGTGACCGACTTCGGCTAATACAGTGGCCTGGACCAGACCAACGTAACCACTACCAAATACACTGATTTTCATGGGGTATTCCTGGGACTTGAGGTGCTAGCACGACGAGAGTTGATAACCAGTACACCGAGGATGACCAAAGCCACCCCCAATGTTTTTGAAAGCGAGAAATTTTCGTTGAACACCGGCAGGCTGGCGGCCAGCAAATACACCAGCGCGTAACTGATGCTGAGCAGCGAATAGGCTCGGCCCAGGGGTAAGTGCTTCAGTGCGCCGAGCCAGCACAGCATCGACAGCGCATAGGCGATGATCGCCAGGATCACCACGCCAAGGGCACCCAGGTCGACGCTGTTATCCGTGAAGGCGGCCAGCCATTCAGAGGGGAGGGGCAGGCGCGTCATGCTCCAGCGCATGCCCAGTTGGGCACCACTCACCAGGCCGACACTGCCCAGGGCCAGGGCGAAACCCCGCACGCGGCTCATACCTGACGCCCCAGCAAGACCACGCCAGCAATCACCAGCCCCACACCCAGCCAGTGACGGCCATCAATGGGTTCGTGGAACACAAAGCGCGCCATCAGCGTGACCAGCACAAAATTCAGGCTGAGCATGGGGTAGGCAATGCCCACTTCCAGGCGCTGCAACACCAGCAGCCACACCAGCAAGCCCAGGCTCAGGCACACCAGCGCCGACCACAACCACGGCGAGCGCAGTTTCAAGGTCCAGCCATCCGGCACGCCGCGCCAGCTTTCCACAGCAAACTTTTGCGAGACCTGGCCCATGCACGTGAGCAGGCAGGCCGTGAGCAGTAGCAGCAGGGTGATCATGGCGCGACCTGCGGGAAAATCAGGATCACGATCTTGCCCTGCGCATAACGCTTGCCGTCGGTGGGCAGCAGGGCGAGCTCTTCCTTTTCACCGGTGCTATTGACGCGCATCACCACGCCCACCGCGCCGGTACGACGGGTTTCGGCCATCCATGACTGGATGCGGTTACGGTCGACCAGACGCGGCGCCGTGTCCTCGTAAGCCAGGCCGTACTTGACCTCACCCGAGGTGTTGTACAGCGTGATATCGGGGCGTTTGAGGCGCCAGGACAACGCCGAGGCGGCGCCCAGGTCGTTGCTCAGCAGGGCAACGCTGGGCTGCAACTCGTCGATGTGATCGATGATGAATTGGTCCGGGGTCTTGTTGTAAACCACCGAATGGGGCAACGCCGCAGGCACCAGCAGCACCAGTAAGCCACTGCCGATCAAGGGCGCCGCCCACAACTTCAAGGGGCGTGCCGCTTGCAGCAAATTGACCACAATCCAACCGAACAAGAAGATGAACACCAGCACCAAGCTGGGGGTCTCTTCACCCGGTTCGTATACCGGCTTCTTCAACTGGAACCAGCTGAGAGCTAGCAACACCAGCACACCGATCACCAGGTTCAACCAACCATTGATGCGCAGCACGCGGCCGCGACCTTGAGCCAGTTTGTCACTCAAGGCCGAGCCCATCAGCAAGGCCAAGGGCAACATGCACGGCATGATGTAGGAGGGCAGCTTGCCTTTGGCCAGGCTGAAAAAGGCCAGGGGCATCAACAACCACAGCAGCAGGAACGCGGTTTTCGGCACGCGCCGTTGCAGCCAGGCCTGGTTGAACGCGGACGGCAGAACGGCGACCCACGGCAGCGCGAACGCGACCAGCAACGGCAAGTAATACCAGAAGGGTTCGGCGTGCTGGGCGTCTTCACCGGCAAAGCGTTGAATGTGCTCGTGCCAGAAAAAGAAATGCCAGTAGTCCGGCTCTTGCAGGTGCACAGCTAACGCCCACGGCAGGCTGACAGCAATCGCTACCACCACGGCAACAGGGCCAAACTTGCACAACTCACCAAAACGTTTTTGCCAGACGGCGTAGGGCAGGGCGACCAGCACCGGCAGCAACCAGGCCAGGAAGCCCTTGGTCATGAAGCCCATGCCGCACGCCAGGCCCAGCAAGGCCCAGGACCACAAGCGCGCACGCCGCGTGGTGCTGTCGAAACAAAACCACAAGGCCACGCCCGTCAGGTTGACCCAGAAGGTGAACTGCGGGTCCAGGTTGGCATAGCCGCCCAGCGCGGCCACGCTGACGAAGCTCATGTAGAGCAGCGTGCTGACCAGGCTCTTTTGCGGGTCGTTCCACAACCGGCGAGACACCAGATACACCAGCAGAATGCTCAAACCGGTGCTCAAGGCCGAGGCAAACCGTACGCCAAACAGGTTCTGCCCGAAGATCGCCTGGCCCAGCGCAATCATCCAATAGCCTGCGGCGGGCTTTTCGAAGTAGCGAATGCCCATGAAGTGCGGCGCAGCCCACTTGCCGGTCAGCAGCATTTCCTGGCTGATTTGCGCATAGCGGGTTTCATCGGGAATCCACAGACCATGGGTGGCCAACGGCAGCAGGTAGAACACGGCGAACGCCAGCAGGAGCAGGGGCAACGCCCAGCGGCGGATCATGCCTGCTGCACTCCCAGCCAACCCTCGCGGCCGCTCAAGGCGCCGCGCACCAGCTGTTGCTGGGGCAGGGTGGTCGCATCCGCAGGCAACAGCTCGCCCAAGGGTTTGAAATCAATGCCGCGCTGCCCGGCCTGGGCGAGCAACTGGCGAAAATCATTGGCCATCAGAATCCCTTCTACTTCTGCGTGGATCGTATAGACGTTCAGCTTTGACGCGCTGAACCGATCAAGAATGAAGCGGTTGAAATCGTTGGCAGCCACCACCGGCCCGACGACTTCGTCGAAGGTCGGCAGGTCTACCGGAATTTGTGGGGTGCCCGCGCTGCCATCGGCCAAGGTTGGTCGAAACAGGCTGGTACCCCGGCAATCGCTGTTGTAGCGAAAGTTGAAGCTTTGCTTGGCTTGCACCACGCGCTCATCGGCACGCCAGCCGGCGGCCGCTGAACAGTCGACGCGCTCGCCGAGGATGTCGCTCAAGGTGTCTACGCCGCGTCGAATCTGCTCGATCAGCTGTGCCTCGCTCCAACGCCCGGTGTTGGCCTGCCAGCCATGGTGGTCCCAGGCGTGCAGGCCGACTTCATGCCCGGCGGCCTTGGCCTGGCGCATCAAATGCCCCAGGTCGCGGCCAATCGGCTTGCCTGGCCAGGCGGTACCGGCCAGCAAGATATCCCAGCCATACAGGCCGGCAGCGTTGGAACGCAGCATCTTCCACAAAAACTGCGGGCGGATCAGGCGCCACAAGTGGCGCCCCATGTTGTCCGGCCCGACACTGAAGAAGAACGTCGCTTTGACCCCGGCTTCGGCCAGGGAGTCGAGCAACCGTGGCACACCTTCACGGGTGCCGCGGTAGGTGTCGACGTCGATGCGAAGACCTGCCTGCATTACTTTTTGTCCGCAATTTCAAGCATGGCTTCACGCAGGAAGAAATCCAGGGTGTTGCCGATGGTTTCGCTCATCTGCACGCTCGGCTCCCAGTTCAGCAGGCGCTTGGCGTTTTCGATGCTTGGCTTGCGGTGCGCCACGTCCTGGTAGCCGGTGCCGTAGAACGCCTTGCTCTCGACGTCGCGGAACCCAGCGAACGGCGGGAAGTTGTGGCGCAGCGGGTGAGCCTCGAACTGACGCAGCAGCTCTTCGCCCAACTGGCGGATGCTGGCTTCGTTCTCGGGGTTGCCGATGTTGATGATCTGGCCGTCGCACACGCCATTGTCGTTATCAATGATGCGCGCCAGGGCTTCGATGCCGTCGGCAATGTCGGTGAAGCAACGCTTCTGCTCACCACCGTCGAACAGACGGATCGGCGTGCCTTCCACCAGGTTCAGGATCAGTTGGGTAATGGCGCGGGAGCTGCCGATGCGCGCCGAGTCCAGGCGGTCCAGGCGCGGGCCCATCCAGTTGAACGGACGGAACAGGGTGAACTTCAGACCCTTGTCGCCGTAGGCCCAGATCACGCGGTCCAGCAGTTGCTTGGAGACGGAGTAGATCCAGCGCTGCTTGTTGACCGGGCCCACCACCAGGTTGGAGGTGTCTTCGTCGAAGTACTGGTCTTGGCACATGCCATAGACTTCGGAGGTCGACGGGAAAATCACGCGCTTGTTGTACTTGACGCAGTAGCGCACCAGCTTGAGGTTTTCTTCAAAATCCAGTTCGAACACACGCAGCGGGTTACGGGTGTATTCGATCGGCGTGGCGATGGCCACCAGCGGCAGCACCACGTCGCATTTCTTGATGTGGTATTCGATCCACTCGGTGTGGATGCTGATGTCGCCTTCCACATAATGGAAGTTCGGGTGGCTGCGCAGGCGCTCGATGGCGTCGGAGCCGATGTCCAGGCCATAGACTTCGTAGCGGTCGTCACGCAGCAGGCGCTCGGACAAGTGGTTACCGATAAAACCGTTGACGCCCAGAATCAGCACGCGAGTGCGGCGCGGCTTGCGGCCCGACTCGGCGCCGCGCAGTACAGAGCCATCCACCAGGCCCAGTTCATCGGCCAGGGACGGGCCCGCCAGGTACAGGCCGTTTTCGTTGCGCTGGCCGAACTTGACCACCAGAGAGTCTTCACCGCAGGCAATGCGCAGTGGGTTGACGCTGATTACACGGCCAGGCGCCAGACCTTCGTTGCCCTTGACCACATCGGCTTGCCAGACGATCAGCTTGTGCTCGCCCACGGCGCAGAAGGCGCCCGGGTACGGCTGGGTCACCGCACGCACCAGGTTGAACAGTTGTTCGGCGGGCTGTTTCCAGTCCAGCTTGCCATCGGCGGCGGTGCGACGACCGAAGTAGGTGGCTTTGCTCTCGTCCTGGGCGGTTTCGCTCAGCTTGCCCTGGGCCAGCTGTGGCAGGGCATCGCGTAGCAGGGCAGCGGCTGCATCACGCAGCTTGGCGTGCAGGCTCAGACCGGTATCGCTGCGTTCGATGGTGACTTTCTGCTGGGCGAGGATGGCGCCGGCATCGGCACGCTTGACCATGCGATGCAGGGTCACGCCGGTTTCGGTTTCGCCGTTGACCAGCACCCAGTTGGCCGGGGCGCGGCCACGGTATTTAGGCAGCAACGAGCCGTGCAGGTTGAACGCGCCTTTGCGAGCGGTGGCCAATAGCGGTTCGCTCAGCAGGTTGCGGTAGTAGAACGAGAAGATGTACTCCGGGTTCAGCTTGGCAATGCGTTCGATCCACAGCGGGTGGTTGGCGTCTTCCGGAGCATGTACCGGGATGCCGTTGCGTGCGCAGAGTTGGGCGACGGAACCGTAGAAGTTGTTTTCCTTGGGGTCATCGGCATGGGTGAACACGGCGGCAATGTCGTAACCGGCGCTGAGCAGCGCTTCAATGCCTGCGCAGCCAATATCGTGGTAGGCGAATACAACAGCTTTTGAACTCATGACTGGACCTGATCCGAAGAAGAAGTAGAAGTAGAAGTATGGGAAGACACCAGGCCGTCAACCACGACGACTGGAGCCGGTGCTGCCGGTTGGTTGCGCAGCACTTTTTCAATAAAGAAGCGTGGGCGGGCGCGTACATCGCTGTACATGCGGCCCAGGTATTCGCCCAGCAGGCCCATGCCGATGAACTGGCCACCGGTGAACACGAACAGCACCGCAAACAGCACGAACAGGCCATCACCGGCCCAGTCGGCGCCGAACGCCAGGCGCATGACGATCAGGGCAAAGGCAAACAGCACGCCCAGCGCCGCGAGGCTGAAACCGACGATGGACAGCAGGCGCAAGGGCGTGGTGGTCATGCACGTCAGCAGGTCAAACATCAGGCTGATCAGGCGCATGGCGCTGTATTTGGATTCGCCGTGCTCACGTTCAGCGTGGTGCACGAGGATTTCCGTGGTGTGGCGGGCAAAGCCGTTGGCCAGGATAGGAATGAACGTGCTGCGCTCACGGCAGGCGAGCATGGCGTCGACGATGGTGCGGCGGTAGGCGCGCAACATGCAGCCGTAGTCGCTCATCGCCACGCCGGTAGAGCGCTGCACGGCGAGGTTGATCAAGCGCGACGGCCAGCGGCGGAAGGCCGAGTCTTGGCGGTTATTGCGCACGGTGGCGACCACGTCGTAACCCAGGGCGGCTTGCTCGACCAGGCGCGGGATTTCTTCCGGCGGGTTTTGCAGGTCGGCGTCGAGGGTAATCACCACTTCGCCACGGCACTGTTCGAAGCCGGCCATGATCGCCGCGTGCTGGCCGTAGTTGCGGTTAAGGATCACCGCCACCACGTTGCTACCGTCTTCGGCGGCGGCGTCTTCGAGCAGTTGGGCCGAATTGTCGCGGCTACCGTCATCCACCAGGATGATTTCGTATTCGTAAGCCAGTTGTTTGCAGGCTGCCGTGGTGCGACGCAGCAACTCAGGCAGGCTTTCTTGTTCGTTGTAGACCGGGATAACGATCGACACGCAATGAATAGGGTAGGGTTTCAAAGATTCATGACCTCGGGCTAAAGCGACTTCAAGCGTGAAAACAGCAGCGTTCATTGGGCAAAACTACAGCCCGCAAGTTACAAAACGGGGCCAAAGATGATGCGTTTTCAATAGGTTAGTCGATAATCCACGGATTGCTCTTAAGTGTTGCCTACAAGGTTAAGCGCAAAAATGTGCAACGAATATGAAAGGCGGATGAAAAACTCGTTTATTTGACAGGCAGACAGCTAGGGTTCAGCTAAGTAATCAAGGCGTTACAGGTAAGCCTCACAGGGCGATATCGGAGCTTCGTGCAGGGCGCTTGGTTCAATTTGAGCGAGGCGATCAGGCCAATGCGCGCCCTTCAACAATCTTCTCTGCATTGGCGCTCAAGTGCCGGTAAAGTAAGCCCTCTCTTGCCAGGGTACTCGGATGAATAGCGTGCAGCTTTTGCGCGGCCCATTGCGGCCCGTGCTGATGGGATTGTTGATGACGGTGGCCTGTGTCACCAGCGTGCGGGCCGATCAGGGCGTTGCGCTGACGCCTCTGGAGGAGGTGCCGGAAGGGGTGGAAGTGCGCGGCAAGCAAGTCGCCGCGTATACCTGGGATGACCGCCAGGGCAAAAACCTGCTGGTACTCGCCGAGCAAGTCGGTGAGCGCGATGACGATGGTACCCAATCGGCCTTTGTCTACGCGGCGCAGTACGTGCTGAGTGGCGAGCGCCCCAAGCGTGTCTGGATGCTCTATGACGATGTGCAGCACTGCGAGTTCGACGCCGGGCTGCGCTTTGACCGGGCAGCAACCAAGGTCACCGACCTGCTGGGCGATGGCAATACCCAGGCTACCGTCGGCTATTCACGCGCTTGCACCAGTGACGTCAGCCCCAACGAATTCAAGCTGATCATGCATGTCGGCAAGTCCGAGAAGTATCGTCTGCGTGGCCTTGACCGCGTAGGCGCCAGTTGGTGGGATGAAGACGCGGGCGCCTTGCGTGGCATGCCACTGCCCACTGACTGCAGCGTCGCGGCGCAGCAAGCGTTGGTCAGCCAGTACAAGGAGCAGGGCACCGAACTGCCACTGCCGGGTTGCTACGGCGACGAGAAGGACTTTGCCAAGGCGCCGGACAGTTACCTCGCCTTTATGCGCCAGCAGTGGTTCGCGCTGATGCAGCAACAGGACGCCGACTGGAGCCAGTCCCAGGCCCAGCCCCAGGCAGCCAGCGAGGACGACGATACAGCCCCGTGATTTTGTGCCAGGGCCGCTCCTGGGTTAGACTCGGCCTTCGCCAACCCACTAAATACATCGACTAATCAAATAGTTGGTCGGTGTATTTAATCCAAAGGCTGATCTACCTTGACCGAGTCCATTTGCAACCCACTGACCCTTTATCTCACCCGCCTGGCGCCTTCCAGCCAACTGACCATGCGCTACGTGTTGCAGGATGCCGCCGACCGCCTGGGTTTCGAAGACCTCAACCTCGAAGAGATTGACTGGCACCTGCTGCAGCCCGAACACGTTATCGCACTGGTGGCTGCCTTGCGCGAGGACGGCTTTGCGCCGAACACCTCGTCGCTGTATGTGAATGCAGTGCGCGGGGTGATGAATGAAGCGTGGCGCATGAGTTTGATCAGCCAGGACCACCTGTTGAAGATGCGCTCGGTCAAGGCCACACCCGGTACGCGCCTGGGTCAGGGCCGCAACCTGCGCCGCACCTTGATCCGCGAGATGCTCGACGTCTGCGCCGCCGACCCTCGGCCCCAGGGCCTGCGGGATGCCGCGGTGATCGGGCTGTTATATGGATCGGGCATGCGCAAGTCGGAGTCGGTCAACCTGGACCTGGCGCAGATCAACTTTGACGAGCGCAGCTTGCGCGTGATCGGCAAGGGCAACAAAGAGCTGGTCAAGTACGCGCCGGACTGGGCGTTTGCCAAACTTCAGGCCTGGCTGGCGTTTCGTCGCGAGCAGCTCAAGGAAGGTGAGCAGGACGATAGCTTCCTGTTCAACCGCATCCGTCGAGGCAGCCATATCACCCGGGAACGCATTACCAAACATGCGATTTACTACATCGCGCGCCAGCGTGGTGATCAGGTGGGTGTCAAGATCATGCCCCATGATTTCCGTCGTTCGTTTATCACGCGGGTGATCGAGGAGCATGATTTGTCGATTGCGCAGAAGTTGGCGCATCACACCAATATCCAGACCACTGCCAGCTATGACGTGCGTGACGACAATGAGCGGCGGCGGGCGGTGGATCGGTTTGATTTGTAGGCGGCGGGGACATGTGGGAGCTGGCTTGCCTGCGATGACGGCCTCCCAGTCGACACCTATCTACCTGACACCCCCACGATCAAATTGTGGGAGCGGGCTTGCTCGCGAAGGCGGCCTGACAGGCGACACGGTTGGATTGTGTACATATCCATTGCTGCGGTAACGGCCACTTAGGGTTCCGCTCTGACAGCGGGTCACTTTTGGAAAAGAGCCCCAAAAGTAACCAAAAGGGCTCTTGCCCCACCACTCGGCACCTCGCTTAGGCTCGGTGTGCCCTCACTCCGGCTTGAATCCGTGGGCCGCCGTCATGGGCCATCCTTGGCCCAGGACGGCTAACCCGGCGTCCTGCCGGGTTACCCACGAATTCAAGCCTGCGTTCGGCCAGCGTGGTTTAACGGGGCGCCTGAGATCAAGATCAAGAGCAGATCAAGAGCAGATCAAGAGCGACTCGCTTCGCATCGTGGTTACCGTTGGCTGCTACAACCATACTCAGGAGGAGGGCGGGGCGCTTGAAGCCAAATGAGCCGGTAAGCGCCGCAGCGTCCACCACGTGGTCAGCATCGCGGCAAGCGCACATAGCGCGATACCGATCAACATCGGCGCCGGGGTATGGTCGGCAAACACGCCCACCAAGGTCATCGCCACAGCCGCCGTGACCATCTGGATCGCGCCCAGCAGTGCAGACGCAGAACCGGCCACTGCACCGTGATCCTCTAACGACAACACCCCGGCCGCCGGCAATAACAGGCCCAGAAAACCAAAACCGATAAACAACAGCCCCATCATCAGGGCCAGGCTGTCACCCCACAGCGTAGTCGCCGCCAGCAAGCTCATGACCGCCGCCACGCCCACCACCGACCATCGAATCAACGGCGCCAGGCCAAAGCGGGCGCTGAGGCGCGCGGTCAGTTGGCTCATGGCAAAAAACGAAGCAGCGTTGAGGGCAAAGCACAGGCTGAACTGGGTTGGTGTCAGGCCAAAAAACTCGATGTACACGAAAGGCGCGCTGCCGATGAACACGAAGAAAGTGGCCAGGCCAAACCCGCACACCACCGACAACCCCGTGAAGACCGGGTCGCGGAGGAGGGCGCCATAGCTGCCGAACGCCTGGCCTAGGGTCTTGCCCAGGCGGCGCTCGGCCGGGTGGGTTTCTGGCAGTTGTACGGCGGTCATCAGCAGGCACAGTACGGCCACTACCGCCAACACGGCAAACACTTCGCGCCAACTCCAGATCGAAATCACCAGGCTGCCAGCCAGTGGCGCGAGGATCGGTGAAACACTCATCACCAGCATCAACAAAGCCATAAGACGCGCCGCTTCATGGCCGGTGTACAGGTCGCGGACGATCGCCCGGGGGATCACCATCCCCGCACAGGCACCGAACGCCTGCACCGCACGAAAGCCGATCAACACTTCGATAGTCGGGGCCAGCGCACAGCCGACGCTGCCAATGGCAAAGATCACCAGACCCGCGTAAATCGGTGGTTTACGCCCGAACACATCGCTGAGGGGGCCGTAGAACAACTGGCACACACCGATAATCATGAAGAACACCGTCAAACTCATCTGCACCGCCGCCGGCGAGGCTTGGAGGCTGGCGCCCAGGGTGGGCAATGCTGGCAGGTAGATGTCGATGGCAAAGGGGCCGACGGCGGTGATCAAGCCCAACAGCAGGGCGAGACGGGCGATACGTTGAGGCATTAGGCAGATCCAGGTAGAGCAATGGACGGTCAGCTTAAGGGAACCGCGCAGATCCGCAAACTTAGGCTTCACTAACAAGCAACAGCTGCCGATACAGCTAGCAGCGACACTCAAACGGTTGGGTTCCCAACCGGCAGGCCTGGCACGGGGTACCACTATGACGATCAAATTACGCTTGGTGCTGTTGATTGCGACGGGGTTGCTCACCGCCTTGATCATGAGCCTGGCCGGTTACCTGGGTAATACCCGGATGGCCGATGCCGTGCAGGACAACGACGTCAGCATGACGGTACTGCGCAACCACATGGAAGCCGACATGATGCACGACGCCCTGCGTGCGGATGTGCTGTCTGCCATGTTGGTCGGGCTGGGCAAAAGCACCAGTACGCCGGCCGAGGTCAACAGCTCGATCAAGGAGCATGCCGAGCACTTCCGCGAGGTGCTGGCGGAAAACCTCAAGCTGCCGCTGGACGCCTCGATCAAGGCCAGCCTGGAAAAAATCAAACCCAGCCTGGACACCTACATCAGTGCCGGCGAGCGCATCGTCGCACTGGCCCTGGACAATCCAGAGGCCGCTCGTGGGGAACTGCAGACCTTCAATGCCGCGTTCAGCCAGTTGGAAGAACAAATGGCGGCGTTGAGCGAACTGATCGAAAACAATACCCAACTCACCAGCACCGGTACCCGGCAAACCATCAGTAACGCCAACTTGACCTTGGCCATCGTATTGGGCGCCAGCCTGCTATTGCTGCTGGCACAAGGACGTTGGGTGACCCTGAGCATCATGGGGCCGTTGCGCACCGCCAGCCGTATTGCCCAGAGCATTGCCCATGGCAACCTGAGCGAGCCGATTGTAGAACCCAAGAACCAGGACGAAGCCAGTGCACTGATTCGTAGCCTGGCGACGATGCAGCGGGATTTGCGCGGCATGATCGAAGTGGTTCGCAGCAATGCCCATGGCGTGAATGGCATGAGCGAACGCCTCAGCCAGGGTTGCCATGAAGTGGCAGGCAGCAGCCAGCAACAAAGCGTCGCCGCCAGCACCATGGCCGCCGCCGCAAGCGAAATGACCGCCAGCATCGAAGAAATCACCCGTCACGCCCAGCGTGCCCTGGACATGGCCAGCCAGGCTGAAACCCTGGCCAAGGACGGCGGCCGCGTCATTCACCAGGTGGTCAGCGACATGGACGGCATCGCCCGTTCAGCCCAACAGTCAGCCCAAGTGATTCGCACGCTGGACAAGGAGTCCGAAGCGATCTACAGCATCATCCAGGTGATCAAGGGGATTGCCGACCAGACCAACCTGCTGGCCCTGAACGCCGCCATCGAAGCCGCCCGCGCCGGTGAACAAGGCCGCGGCTTTGCGGTCGTGGCCGACGAAGTGCGCAGCCTGGCCGGACGCACCAGCGCCTCAACCCAGGAAATCGCCAGCATGGTGGGGAGTATCCAGCAGAACACCCGAGCAGCGGTGATCAGCATGGAGGAGGGCGTTGCTCAAGTGGACAAGGGCATGGCAGTGACTGCCGAAGTGGAACGCGCCATTCGCGAGATCCTCCAGGCTACGCTGAGTACCACTGAATTGGTCAATGATATTTCCCGCACTATTAGCGAGCAGAGCCTGGCCAGTAATGAGATAGCCCATCAGGTGGAGAGGATTGCGGGGATGTCGGAAAGTAACAGTCGGGTGATTGCGGGCACAGCGTCGACCACCGATGAGCTATCCAGCCTGGCAGGGCAACTGTCGCAGTCGGTTGATCGATTCAAGATGTAGGAGCCTAAGAAGAACCAGGCCCGGGTTCCAGTAGAGGCGATAAGCAGCCCGCATATAACTATACTAAATAGTCATTTAGTATAGTTATGCGCACTGGTTATTAAAAAGAGGAGGGTAGCTCAACTCCTTGCTCGTTATCTTCCAAATGTGAACGCTATCTCTCAAGGATGAGAAATTAGCACCCTGTAAAATCACGTGTAATCGGCAACAAGTTACGTCGTTTATGGGCTTCAACCATCAAGCGCGTGGATGGCTGAATAGATCTTACGCGCGAACTGGCGTCAGGATTATCGTGCCGTTAGGTTTCACTTCCAGGTCGAGTTTGTCGCCGTTGGCCAACTTGACGACCGACAGGAGATCGTCAGTCAGCGGTATGATTAAATCGCCAGTCCCATTAGCCTTGGGTTTCGGGTTCATTATTTTCTCCAGGTGATCAGATGACAGAGCCCATTCATGATTATGACCCAGCAGACGCGCTGGTTGATTCAGAGGCCATATCTGTATTTTTGGCTGATGTACACGACACCGGTGACGCGGCTTTCATTGCCGAAGCGATGGCCGTTGTTGCACGCGCCAAGATTCGTATCGAGGCAGATGGCCAAGCCCAGGAGTCATCGTCCTGAACGGGTGTTGCTAGTAGCAACACCTTAACGCTGATCAAGTCCCCAGAACTAAAGTATTGACATTTTTACCACCTAAAAATAGCAAAAAAAACAGATCGTTAGCAAAATCTAGCATCGGCGTGGTGCCAAGATATGAAAAGAAATTAGTCCCGGCTTTGGAAGTGATTATTTTTCTAAGAATGCGTAGGAACTAAATTACTGTCGGTGCTGCAGCAACACTATAGGAGCCCGAACGCCGGCTTAAAGGGGAGTTCATTACCCACTGCGTATAGGTCACAGAGGCTATTGTTGGATGGATGGCTACAAGTGTGGCCACCCAATCTGAGTTTGCCTCCTTCGACCTCAGTAAATACAGATTATGAAAAGGGTGACGTATTTGACCAAGGGCCGTTTTGTCCCGGTCAGTGTGTTATTGGGTTTGGTGATAACGCGTTAATCACGAGCAAAAATTACGCGCACCAATTTGCTTATTTTTTAATTGGGTCTCGCTGAAAAGGTAAGGGGCTTTGCCTATTTCTTATAGGTCAGCATACGAGGGGGGATCTCAGGTTGACAATCTCTAAAATGCGGAAGCTCTGAATATTTAATACACTACACGTATGCATATGATAGGACTGCAAGCCGTTGCATTAATACGATACTAAACACGTAGCTGTAATAATTTGAAGAATACCTATTTGACCGCAGGCTGACTTGGTTTGTAGAGCCACTATATGGCAATTAAGCGATAGAAATTTATGATTAATTGATATAACAAGAAAAATATTCTGGGGGTAGATTAAAGCCTAATGAAAACGGAGAGCTGGTATGGCTTCGGGCAAGCAATCTCTCAAGCAAGCGCATAGGAAGCGAATTATTCGAGAGGTAAGAGCGCGCGGTCACAGTAATAGAAATCTATGGTATGTGTACAGCGTCAAGCTAAAACAGGACTTGGTGTTGTCTTCTGATCTAGCGTTAGTCTACTGGCTAGTATTTCTTGAGATTAATCTAGATGTGGTGTCATTTCGGCAGTCTGAGGGAAGCGAAACTTTTGATTTTTTAGTGCAAAAAAGATCAGGAGATCTAGTTGAAGTTGAACTCTCGAACTTGGGTGAGCCTGCGGATAACAGTAGTGAGAAAAGTGTTCGAGTTCCATCAGTGCAAGTTATGAAGGAGGCGCCTTTCGCGATAAAAATTATGAAAGCTTTGGCATTTGCCGCGGCTATCAGATCGCTCGATTGTGTAGCAGCTTCGAATGCCATACGTGCAATTGAGGTGTCGCTTGGGGAGGGGGACATAAAGAGTGTACTTTCGAAGGCTCCGCTTGTCGCACCTCCGATAGTTTGCGGTGTTTTAGTACGTCACTTTATCGCGGGGCATATCGAAATTGATTTTGCGGGTAAACCCTCATTCGGGTATCACACCCAATGGAAATGTCGGTCATGACTACGATAAATAATGAGACTAACAATTGGGTCGAAAGCTTAAGCAAGCGAGCGATAGCGCTAGGCACTTTTCATGACTGGCCAAAGCCTGAATTGGTGGGATTGACTGACCAAGAGATAGAGAAATTTCAGCTAAAGTTTTTGGCAATGAAACTCTACTGTGAAGGCCTACCATTAAACAGCATCGTTGCTGCAACAGGTATAAATAGGCAGTGTATAAATTATTACGCGTCACGGTGCATGCAGTTGGCTCCTGACGGCTTATGTTGGGGATGCCGCGCACTGTTGCCGTATTTGCATACAAAGAAGTATAGCAGATCCAAGCAAGCGGCTCCAAAACTTCCTGAAGCTCAAGGCGGGTACTCTGGGCTCTTGGGCGCAGTCTTAAAAAAGTATCCAGATTTAGAGAGTAGATTTATTAGGAAAGTTCTTTCTTATTCAGATCCGGAGTCTGAAAGCGAGTATGCCATCAGTTCAAAAACACTACATAAGATATTTCTTGCTTCGCTTAAGGAGTTCGGTGTTAAGGAAGATGAATGGCCGTTTAATACTTTGTATCAAGGGCAGCGTACGATATATGATTACATTAAAAATATAAGAGAAAGCAATTTTAGTCGCATGATTCGCCTTGAAGGGACGCGCGAGGCGAAAGCACATATGGCGGTCGGAAAGGGACCAAGACCTGGATTGGTCTACACTGAACCATTCGAAGCTGTTGAGATTGATGGTTATAAAATTGATTGTCACTCTTCAGTTTTAATGAAGGCGCCGAATGGAACTTATATCCCCAAAAGGATTAGCCGGATATGGGTCGTACTCATGATTGATTGTGCATCGGGGGCGGTGCTGTCCTATAAGTGTGTTTTTCGATCAGAGATTTCAGCTACGGACGTGGTTGATGTCATGCGTTATTCTGTTGTAGGGCAGCAAAAACCAGAGCCCGGTATTGAAGGACTGATATATCCCGAAGGCAGCGGATTGCCTAATGACGTTATTCCGCAGTGTAAAGGAGCCTTATTTACGGTTGTAAAATTCGATGGGGCACTGGCTCACCTATCGGTAAAAGTTACAAATGCTGCAAGAAAAGAGTTGGGCTATTTCTGGACGGTTGGTGCACCTGCGCACTTTGAAAGGCGACCATGTGTAGAGCATGTATTTGGCTTGCTCTCCAATAATGTATTTTGCCGACTTTTAAGTACGACGGGCCACGGCCCTAACAATGGGCGTGCGGAAAACTGTGAGGAAGTTGCGACGCAAGCCCCGATTCTTGTTGAGCATTTGCTTCATCTACTTGATGTTGAAATAGCTCAGCATAATACAAGGATGAGTGAAGGCCTGTTTTTCTTGTCACCGTTAGACTTTATCAGGCAAAAACTGGAGAAAGATCACCAGCACTTCATGGTGAGAACGTTACCGGATGCCAGTGCTATGGGGGATACTATATTGCAGATGAAAAAAACAGTTAATGTTCGAGGTAGCAAAAAAAATGGCCGCCATCCTTATATTCAATTTATGAAAGTTCGTTACACGTCAAGCTATTTGCACGATGCGTGGGCAATGATTGGATCGAAGGTCGTACTGCACATTGATGAAAACGACTTAAGATTTGTAACAGCATTCACGATGGAAGGTTTTTTGCTTGGAAAGCTTGTTGCAGTTGGAAAATGGGCAGATACCAAGCATGATTTGCGAACCCGTAAAGCCATCAACTCAAAGGTGGCGGATAGAACGTTGCAAGTCAGCTTTGAACAAGATCCAGTTCTAGCTTATCTGGCTTTTTTAAGTAAGTCGAAGAGCAAAAAATCCATAGCTATTTCGGCCGACTCGGCAACCGAGGCGAAGCGTGTAGCGAGTGAGGCGGGAGCGCCATTAGTAGTTTCCGGATCCGCTAATAATTCAATTCCGGCGCTGGAAGGGAAACCGTTGGAGTTTTCGGACTCATTAATCATTGGTAGAAAGATTCCTGACCTGAATGAACTGCTCAGAAAAAGAAGGCTAAAATAATGGAATCCAAACAAGAGTTTGATAGGGAGGCTTATTTAGAGAGTCACCCGATTGTAAGTACTTTTTACACGCTGATTACGCCGATGATCGAAAAGGTCTATTCCATTTTTCGAGAAAGAGTATTCTCAAGACATACTGGGACCTTCTTGTATGCTCAGCCGAGAATGGGTAAGACAAGGTGCGCTAATGCCGTTAGAGACCTACTGGCCACCGAATTTCCAAAAAAATATGTCCTGTATCATACAGCAGATGGAAACAAGTCAGCTCACTTGACTCGCGATTTGGTTTTTGGAGCAGGGTTGTACAAAAATCCAAAAGAGTCATACAGCGCTTTGATTGAAAAATTTATCCTTCATGTACGTGTTGAAGTGGAATCAAGAGGTGGTAGGCACTTTGTAATAATTATTGATGAAAATCAACTTTTGTCGATAGACAGTTGGAATGAGTTACTTGTCATTCATAATCGTTTGGAGGAGCATGGCATTAGCATGACGACGCTAGGATTCGGACAGGAGGAGATACTTCAAAGAAGAAATTTATTATTCGGTGTTGGAGCAACCAACTTAGTGGCTCGGTTTTTAAGTGAGCCAATTCATTTTGACGGATGTTTGTCAGAAGCTGATTTCGAAAGCATACTCAATGAGTACGATTTGAATAAAGAATATCCGCTTGACTCGGGGTGCACATATACCGATTTCTTTTTGCCTAAGGCCTTTGCAGCAAATTTCCGATTGACCAGTTACAAAAAACTTATTTGGGCCGAGTTAATGAATGTAGCAGGGGAAAATGGCCCCCGCGTATTACCTCTTGAACATATTTTCCGCGTTATCGAAAGGATTTTAATGCGTTCCCGCCATATGGATAGCTCAGAGTTTCAAGTCACGGAAGGGATTGTTAAGGAGGCAGTGGGCGCAAGTTTAATCGCTGAATTTGTATCGTTGATGCGACAGGCAGAAAGGAAGTAGCCCATGAAACTCACATATGGACACTTTAACTATATTCCATTTGAGTCATCGTGGGGGATCCTGCTAAAAGCAAGCGCATTAAACTTCACTCGCCCGTTACAACTACTCAACGAGATTTCACGATTTCAGCAGTCCAGTCGTCCTGTTCAGTACTGGAGGGGGCGTGCCATTGATGACTCCAAGCTGGCCGAAGCGCTTTCCCTGCCATATCCTGCAGTCAGGCGGGCTTTTATCGATAACCTGGTGGAATGTACGCCATTCAATTCGGTGGTTTATATACGACACTGCGCAAAATGTATCGCTCTAGGTTACCACTCAGTGTTCTTTCTTCTCCAAATGATAAAGCGGTGCCCTTGGCATAACCTACCACTTGAGCTATGCGTGCCCTGCAGCAATGCCATGAGGCTAGGACTATTTTTTTCTCCATCACCTGGAGGATTCGTCGCCAAGACGCGCTGCGATCATTTTGTTTTTGATTCTTCCGGGTCCGTCTACCTGAATAGCACTACTCCAGAGCAGCGGAATAAGTATGTGGAAGTTGGCTTAAGGATCGAAGCATGGCTTCATGCTGCGAGTGCAATGAAAGATCCTGTAGTCGACTACGCAGTGTCTCTGCTTCACGCCGCCAAAGTAGAAAGCACAGACTTTAACGAGCAAGCGCAGTTCGTCAATATCGGTCTCAATTTCGCGATCACCGAATTACGAGGATTCCCCTTTCCTAACGCAATCACTACTCGACCCATCCCTCCTTATAGAAAGATCGGCGCTACATACAGTCATCAAGAGGCTACAGATTTTGATCTCAGCGCGCGAGAAGTATACGTTCGATACCGGTGTGTTCGTCGATACTTGTACAAGACGTATGTGAAACCGCATTTGGAGTGCTATAAATATCTGAGTTCCCTAGATGCTCAGAGTCGACATGGTCTCGACTGCCGGTGCGCCTGTACGGTGTCTGCAGCGTTTTTGGCTTGGCGTTTAGCGTTGCACTATCGATTTCCTGCTGATGGGCGCGCGATCAATCTTACTACACCGAGTTGGCGTTTCCGTCCGACCTCTCCACGTCAAATTATGACTCTCTGGATAACGCAGTTTTATGCTATCTGGACCGGCATTGAATCCAGATGCGCAAATTGCAACCGAGACCGGGACCGTTTTTCGGTTGAGCTGTCGGGTGGAGATTCCCTTATGTTGGGGGCGGATGTCATCAGCATTACCAGTGTTGACGTAGATAAAAGTTCTGATGTGACCTGCTTGCACGTTTGCTCCGACTGGCTATCTCGGCAAAGCGATAAGCGATGCAGTATGAGGTTACGCGTTAGCGACCAGAGTAATTTTCACGCAACTGAAGCCGTCAACAGCTGGTCCTACACACCCGAACCGAAGACTTTTCTACGCTTTTGGTATGGCAAACACAACAAAATAGGGCGCCCATCGCCATTTGTAGCCGCAGGTTGACGTAGATTCACCTGCTTTAAAAGACGTTTGTCGTTCATCCGATAAGGGTGGCGGCAAGCAGGTGTGACGGTTGTTATGAAATGCCTTCAAAACTGCATACCATTTCTCACCTATGGCTCTAGCATAGTCATTTGCACAACGATGCCAGCCTCGCTAGTCTAGGAGACTTTTTTCACTTTTAACCGCAGAGCGGGGTTAGTGCTTAGCGCTGTGTTTTTTGGGGCGACGACTGATCGATAACTGCCTGGTTAGCCAAATCAACGGTGCCCAATATAGCTTCCAGCAATCCAATATGTACCGTACTAGCGATTGTATAGTGCTCGGTTCCTTTAGACTTCCCATTAGGCTTTACCCCCTACACTGGTCTTTTTGAGGAGTACGTATTTCACGCTGAGTGTTTCTTTGCAGTGTCTTTTAGCCCTTCGCTAAGTAGATGGTACACACAACCTGATCTGTCACGTCGTCTGTTTGCCCTTGGGTGTAGAGGCGGTCACCTAGCACTCTATAGATGTAGGATTTCGCTTTGCCTGGGCCGTTCCCCACCTCCGTCAATTCCAGGAGAGGCTCCATCAGCCATCGATCGGATTTGTTGACATAACTTGGGCTGACCAACTGAACGTCTTCCACCCATGCTGTAGATGTTTTCTCAGTCAAGACGTTCTGCAAGGTCTCTACCTTGGACAGCATCAACATTTGGCTCATCTGCAGGCCATCCTCATGATGAACCAATCGTACGTAGAACCAAGGCACATGCAAGCCATGCTCGATGTACGACCATAGCTGTACGTCCTCGCATAGAAATGCCGGCCTGGGTATTGCCGCATCCCGTGTCGTTCTAAACATACCACCGAAACCCTAGCGAAAATGAACACTATAGATTGTAGCTCTAAAGTGGTCGTTGCTGCCTTATAGTTCCTTTTGCGAGTTGTGCAAAATGGAGCTAAACCAAGCATTCGGACTGGCGCTGCAGCGTCTCAGGAAAAGCAGCGGGCTTACTCAAGAGGACTTTTCGACCGTCAGCAGTCGTACGTATCTCAGCACCTTGGAGCGCGGTCTCAAGAGCCCTACGCTGGAGAAAGTAGGGGAGCTGGCCTCCGTGATGGAAATCCAACCGCTGACGCTGCTCGCGTATGCCTATTTGCTACGCGATGAAACGCTCAGTCTTGAAGGAATGCTTGCTCAGGTCTACGGTGAGCTAACGGCGCTCGCATCTGAAGGTTGAGCGAGGCGACGGATCAGGACTAAGTCAATGGCGACGCTCCTGCATGCGGAGTAGGTCGGTGCCTAGCATGAGGTTGTGTGGGGCGAGCCGATATGGATGCACTTGCCCCGTGGAGCGCGCATGCCGGTGAAGCCTTCGGGCGAGAGCCCATGCCGCCAAGCCTTAAGGCTTGGTTCCGCCAAAGCATATTTATTTATGTGGAGGAATACGATCTTATGATTTAAGAGTTCCTGTGCCTATTTTCTCTTGCTAAAACAACCATCCAGCGCACATTTCTAATGGCAAAGCATCATTGCTGTACTTCGTGACATTTGACATCGCAGCGGGGTTTTAAGTCGCCCTATCCAAGTCTAGAGAGCTCTGAAGTCAGGTATCAACGTCAAAATTTGACTAGGCATATCCAAATCAATAAGCTTGAAGGGCTCGCTCTGAGGTTCGTGGGTGAAAACCTCCTCTCGGAGACACTTGAAATGAAAAAAGCCCATCACCCGATGGGCTTTTTTTTTGCTAGCAAACTTCTGAAAACGTTTGGTTCTACTGGTCGATCAAGTCAGCATCGCCCTCATGCAGACAGCGCCCGACTCTGGCATCGTGAATGCTAGGCAGTGAGGCCAATTTGACGAGGTAGATTTGAACGTGAACTGGGGAACGCTTGGGCTAGAAACACAGGAACAGGACGCGCTGGGCAGACCTATTTTCCCGCAACAATGGGGCGCACACCTGCATGACTTGGCTTCTGCAACCGTACATTCGCAGCACACTCCATTGGGGGCATCTCCATTTTCGTTCAGCGACATGAGCGGGGAGCAATTCGAGCAGTTCTGTTGGTGGCTACTTAGAAAGGATCATGACCTAGTTGGGTGCCAGGTGCTGGGCAAACAGGGAGCAAAACCTCAGGGCGGAATCGATTTGTTTGCCTTCCATCGTTCGCAGCCGGACGTATTGCGGGTCTATGAATGCAAATGCTGGAAACGATTTACTCCCGGTGCGTTAAGGGACACGGTGGATCGTTTTCTCTCTGGACGATGGGCCGACACCGCGCGCGTATTTACCTTGGTTCTTTCCAGCAGTGGCGTGCAGGGGTTGGGAGGCGAGTGGATTGAGGCTCGCAGAAAACTAGCCGACCGAGGCATCGAAGGGGTGATTTGGACCGCCGAGCATCTTTCAGAGAAGCTGCAAGCAGCACCTGACGTGATCAGTCGATTCTTCGGTGAAATGGCGGCGGCGGGGTGGGGGGCAGGGTGGATGCGACGGGTCGCTTTTCACGACGCGCTGCTTCAGGCGCTTGAAGACCCGCGACCGCACGTATCGAGGCTGGCTCATGACTTTATAGGTCAGGAGCGAGGCGCGAACGAGGAGCTGATTACCTGCCACGGCACAGACCGAGGCTGGTTCATGAGGAGGCCTTGGATCGAAATTTCGGCGCTGCTGCCTCGAGGCAAAGAGTTTCAGTATCCGGGATCTGCCATCGTTTCGCTGAAGCTTCCCGATACCGCGGGTGTGGATGTGGTTCTGGATCAAAAGTGGATGTTAAGGAACTTTCTGGGCCATTCTGAGAGCCCTGTATCTTCTGAAGCTAGGCCATTCTTCAAGGGGCCCCTGGCCTCGGACAAAATTGGCGAAATCGTCGATCTCAATCATTGCCGTTTCATAATCCCTCCTGAGGCCCTCAAGGAGATCATCAAAGCTTCGGATGCGCTTTCTGACGTATACCTCGGTGCGTTGCGGCAGCAAGAGTCTGATTGGGAGTCAGTGGGTTTTCCAGTCGTAACTTGGAACGGGCCGCAGGTGGCACTCTGCAAAGTGGATAGGCGGGTCTGGGAATGGATTCTCGCGTTCGCCAATCATCATGACGTACGTAAAGGCACGACTGAGTGGCATATTTTCCATGAGGCTCAGGATCGGCTGATGCCATTCTGTGAGTTGGGCTACAGGGGTATTTTCTGGGGGGTAAATATCCCCGATCTTTGCGATGAATCGGAAATAGCTATTCTTTGGGACCCGTCCTTTCTTGACGGGCGCGCGGACCGCCGAGCCGTCTGGTCCTGCATTGATACCTACACCTGGATTTATGAGGAACTGCTACCCGCCATCGGTAGGTGGATTTCCGCGAGTCGCTTCACGCGATTGCAGCGTTGGTTGCATCCGAAAGCAACGCAAAACGAGATGGCACGGATCGTAGAAACTTGGACCAGCGCTTGGATAGTGAGTGAAGTCCGAAGTGTGCATCTGTTGCCAGGAGACGCCTTCCGTAGCCTTGGGCTTTTTCTGACATTAAGTCGCCTTCAAAGCTTCTACAACATCGCAGGACGCTGTAGTCGGGCGCATTTTAGTCTCGAAGCTTGTATGGGGCTTTATCGCACGCTGCTCTGCTTGCTTGAGGGCGGGCGTGGGAATGCGCCTTACATGGGAGCTAACCTGGGACTACGAGCTAGCTGTCAGGACCACGCTGAGCTCAGAACCCACCTCGCCGAACAAATGAGGTGCGGGACGATCATCACCGAACCGGCTAGCGTAGAATATGTGATGCGCGCCATCCTTGAGGCAATCGGCGAGGACGACGGATGGGTTGATCCACGAATACGTGATGCGGCGTTCGAATCACTGATGCCTTGGATGGTATTTCATGACAGGCAATTGCTTATTGAGCGACACAGCCGATACATCTGAGACCGCCCGTTTCATTTAGGCCCCGCCAAAAAAATGGATCAGACCACGATTCAAGGTGTGCCGGGAGGAGGGGTCATAGCGAAGGGCAGCTTTTGGCCGATAGCCGCCTTTGACGGCATCTGGCTCGCCACCGAGCCCATGGATATGCTTCGCCGGTACCGAAACCGTGCTCGCCAAAGTGGTTACCTTTTTTTGTCGGCGAAGCCGCACTTCTGTTGCTACCGGTGTTAAACGCTAACGTGCATGGGCGTCATAAAACTCGTAACGAACGCCAGCGAATTCGCTCTCGGGATTTATGGCAGGAGGGAGTGCATGAAGACCTTCACTGGGTGGATGCAGCAGTGTTAGCGCGTGTTTCACGAGGCGTACTCGAGAGGAAAGACGATTTCGCTCATTCAAGAGCGAGCTCTTGGCTGGAAACCAGGTCTGCTCGACGCACGCAATTTCGACCTGCAGTTTCTCAATTTCAGCTTTTATCTCAACCTCAGGAAGGCTTGCGTAGTAAACGGCCACTGGAAAGTCGAAGGAGCAAGTCGAAGGTGCTGTCAGGCCCGTTCCAGCTTCCTTATGGCCGTAATCCCAATTATCCCAGCGCGTGAAGGCAAGACGCCACATTTCCCTCGAATCCTCTACCCCCTTCGTCTGGATGAAAGGAACGAGAAGCCTTGCAACCGCGTTAGCGGTGCTGGGTAGTGTCCAGAGCTCTACAGCATCGATGAAGGCGGCCCAGTGCATGGCGTTTAGCTGGGCCAGCGCAATCGGGAGCGCCATCTCTGTCACCGTGTCTTCATGTGGATAGCGAGCCAAGTGTCAATGGCCATTAATTTTGACCCACTTTTGGCCAATAGAATTGACCCACTTGCTCACCGCTAACCGCCGGTTTTCTGCTTCAAACGATAGCTCTCACCTCCCAGCATAAAGATGTGTGAATGGTGGATCACGCGGTCGATGATGGGCACGGCCACGTTGTCGTCATGGAAGAACTCGCCCCAGCTGGTGAAGTCCTTGTTGGTGGTCAGGATGACCGAGCGGTACTCGTACAGGTTGTTGATTAACTGGAACAGGTTGTACCGGGCTTGGCGCGTCATCGGCAGGTAGCCCAGCTCATCGATGATCAGCACGTCGTATTTGCTCAGCTGATTAAGGCGCTTCTTCAGCTCGCCCTTCATTTCCGCCAGCTCCAGATCCTCGACCAACGCCAGAGCCGTGCGGAACAGCACCTTGTAGCCCGCCTGAACCGCCTTGTGGCCAATCCCAATGGCCAAGTGGGTCTTGCCCACACCCGGTGGTCCGATGAACACCAGGTTGTCGCGGTTGTCGATAAAGCTGAAGTCCAGCAAGGTGCTGACCTGGCGCTTGGTGATGGTGGTCTGGTGCCGGTAATCGAAGGCCTCCAGATGCTTCTCCGAGGGGAACTGCGCCTGCTTGAGGTTGCGGCTTACGCGGCTACTGGAGCGGGCGTTAAGCTCATGCTCGACCAGTGACTGGGCGAAGCTCAGGTAGGACAGTTCATTGGCTTCGGCTCTGGCCAGCAGGGTGGCCAGCTCACCCGCGGTCGCGCTGAGGCGCAGGCTTCGGTACTGCGCGATAGTGCTGTCGAGCAGGCTCATTGGGTCACCCCGTGGCCAGTCGACTGGCCAATGCGGGCATAAGCGTTCAGGTCGGCGTGACTAACCTGGCTACCGGCCTCTGGCGCATAGTCATGGTCGCCGATGATCCGGCCCCGCGCCTTGGCTTGCTGCCATGCTTCGAGGTAGCGCTTGAGCCCGGTGGCGGTCAGTTCACTGCGCTCGCACAACTCGCCGAGCAACGCCGTATCAACCGGCGCATGGGCCATGAGCAGGTCGCGTGCAGCAACCAGCTGATCCTTGTAGATACGCGGCGAAGTACGCTTGAGCAGTTGGCACAGGGTTGCCCCAAGGGCATCGGGCAGGATCGAGTCGATGCCGCGCTCCAGGTCGGTAATGCGCTGGGCATGGTCTCGGTAATGGTTGTTGTTCTTGATCATCCGGCCCTTGGCCTTGCACAGGTCATGGGTGGCTATGAGTTCACCGCTCTCCAGGTCATGGATCAGCAACTGGTTGTCCTGTGCGCTGACACCGACACGGGCTTGCTGCCAGGCCATGGGTACCGAGTACTTGTTGGCCTGCCATGAGATCAAGCCGGTCTTGTCGACCTTGCGGGTCTCCCTTGTCGGCGCCACGTGCAGCAGGTTCTGCGGGACGAGATAGGGCTTGAGCTGACTACGCTCCAGTGCCTCGAAATGCGCTCTTGGATGCTGCCCCGTCGTGCCGTGCACGCGTGCGTTGGCGACAGTCTCGAGCCAATCATTCAGGTGCTGTCGGACGGCGGCCTCGTCCTGGAAGTGCTCGCCGTAGAAGCAGTCACGCTTGACGTACTTGACCCCGGCCTCCACCTTGCCCTTGCTCTCCGGGTCATAGCCCTCGCAGGCATGGATGCGGTACCCGACGGTAGTCGCATACTGGTGGAAGCGCTGGTTCAGCGTCAGCTCACGGTACTGCTCGTTGATCACCACCATCTTGGTCTGATCGTAGATGCACTCCTCGGTGACGCCGCCGAAGTAGCGGAAGGCCTCGTCGTGCATCTGGATAAACCGTTCGGTATCCAGCGGCCGGAAGTTCAGACCGACATACATCAGCCGTGAACAGGACAGCACAAACACCACAAAATGAACGACACGCTCCAGGCCGCCAATCATGACGCCTCGCAGCTCACCGGGGTCGACCTGACACTGCACGCCAGGCACTGACTCAACGACCGGCTCGTAATAGCGCAACTGGCCACTGGCAACCTGCTGCTTGAGCGCTTGCACATAGCGGCGAATGCTCCGGTCTGACACCGCCAGCTCGGTGGTGCGCTCCCTCAGGCGACGGGCCAGCTTGACTGCGCTCAGGGCTGGAAACTGACCCAACTGATTAATCAGATAATCGCGGTGCTCGTCGAGCACCTTGGTGCGTGAAGGGTCAGCAATGGTAGCGCTGATCTGCATCTCATCCAGGTGGAGATACTTGCGTACGGTGTTCCGGGAAATCCCCAGCTCACGACTGATGGCACGGACCGACAGGCCTCGGCCCTGGTCATACAACCCCTTGATCTTGTGAATCACAACCCACTCCTTCAATGATCTGTCCCCGGCCTGTGCATAAGGCGGGTGACGCTACATGGTCGGTGGCCAATGCCACTATGGGTGGGTCAAAATTGTTGGCCAGAGGTGGGTCAGTTTAATTGGCCATTAACAGCCAAGTCCATGATCCACCCTCGCCACCTCTCGGTCTGGGCGACCTGAACATGCAGCGTGGCAATGTCCGCCACTGTCGCTTCTGGTACCTGTGCTGCTGGGCAATCAGCGAGGGAACAAACGCTGAAGTATTTGAATGTAACGTTGTTGACTGACAACGCGAGTTGAACGGATTGCGATCCAAGTAGACGTTGGACTGCAAACGAAAAAAGCACATCTCGCTTTTCCTGAATTAAGCGCGAAACTTCGGCAGGCGCAAATGCCGTTAGCAGCAAGATCGCGACGCAAGCATCCGGCGCTATGTCTGCTTCCTGATGACGTGTCAAATGTCGAAGCCGATGGTAGTTGGCATCGCGATCGGCTGTTTGAAGTGCTTCGCGCAACTCCTGCTGAGATTGGTGCCGGGATATCATACGGATATCCGGGGACGATTCTTCCACCAGGGTGACCAGACCTTTTATGAAATTAGCGTGCGAGAGCGCTTGTGGAACGATCTGCGCAGCCTCTGAGGCTGAGGGTGAGGCAATGTACAGAGTAGTCAAGACAATTCGAAGGGGACTGAGGCTTTGGTCAGGGTCTAAGGACAGCACTTCAAGTTGCCGAAGCGCCCATTGTTGAGCATGAGTTCGATGCAATGCCTGCTCTTCCGGAGTGCCAGACTCGGTTCCGTGCCAAAGAAGTCGATTGAGCGCCCGATTGAAGGCCTTTACCTCACTTGGGCTAGCAGCGAGGAGCGTCACTTGGCTGTCCCCTAATGCGGTGGAAACAGCCTCGGGCATATTAATAAGTTGTAACGACTGTTCTTTCATACCGTGCGCTCCGTGTCGGGAACGCTTTTCCATATTAAGTATTTTTCCTTTTGAAGCTGTCCCCACAAGTCTTGGAAGGCCTGTGCAATTGCTTCGCCGTGCGTGACTTTCTGCAGTATGTGGTGTTCAGCACCGAAGCTGTTGATCGAGGTCCCCAGCGACCAGACCAAAGCGGAACCCTGAGTTCTTGGGAAAATGATGAAGCGGTCGTGGAATGCCCAGCCTGCGCCTCCTTCGCGAATGCGAAACTCAAGCTCAAGTCCAAGACAGTTGCCTTTCGCCGACTCCAGCTTTTCAGCTAGCAAACGTTTCAAGTGTTTTGCTTTCTTACGTGCCTTTATTCGACTTTCCCGGTCATTAGTCGGTTTAGGGGCCTCCCCAGTTTTTGTGGAGTCACTGATAGTCTTACCGGCAGTCAAGGCAAGAAGTCGAACGCCATCATGTGGGCAATAGAAAAGTGTGCGTAGCACGTCATCCGCATTGAGGTAGGGATCCCACAACCACACACCTTCATCACCATGTTCGCAAATAAGCTCGTGCAGGTCCTCAAGTGCGGCTGTCTTTCTTTTGTGCTTCGGCGGGGCGTAAACTAGCGGCCCTTCTTGGCCAATACCAGCAGCCTGAACGTCTGATGATGTCTCAGAGGCATGCGGTGGGTTTGGATCTGCGTCGAGGCCGTATTGCACGAACTCCTTGCGTGCCCTTAGGCTTGAGATGGAATCGCGGAACACTCGTTGCGCAACCCAGGGCTCCCGCGGTCTTTCGGGAGGGCTCCCAATGAGCCGCCCTAGTTCAGACGGTTCTTTCAGGCAAATCGTTTTTTGGCATTCATTTCCATCAAAATCAGTGAACCGAAACTTGCGACTTTTTGCGCTGGCTCCTTCGCCAACGGCCCTCGTCGACATCCGGAGAGACGTGAAAAACCTCATCGCTGGTGTGGCGCATAAAAGGACCCGTTTTTCCAAGTCCCAAATACGTATTCGTCCACCGCCCCCGCGAGCGTTGAGCTCAAGGGTCGCTTCGCCGGTAGTGATGACTGCCGAATCAAAACTACTTAAGGCTGCGTTGTCTAGAATCTCGGCGGTGATCTGGACCTGTCTGGGAGTAACGTCGGGGTGCCAGGCAATGCCTAGCCGATGCTCTCCGCCGGGGGAGTTACGAACGACAGTAGAAAACACTGTCACGGGTAGCTGGATGATGATATTTCCGAGACGATCAGACATACCGTCCAGTTTTATCGGCACTATTTGCCCTACGACGTTCGCAAGCTGAGTCAGTCGGCGGGTGTCCTCGAGCAGGAATCTGAGATGCTCCTTAGTCGTATCAAACAGCTCCAGCGTATGGGAGCCTTCGAAGAAGTTGTTCTTTAGAACACCGTTCCAAGGGGTTGGTTGGTCTGCATCGGGGGGGATGAACTGAGGCGGGGTGGCGGCAAGAGCGCCGAACTTGATATCAGCGGGTGATGTCTTCCAGTGACCACCCACCTCACACTCTGCGAACTTTCTTAAGAAAGCGGAAACAGAAAGTCGATATCGCATAACGCCGAACGAGCAGCTGACTTTTGGGAGCTGAATCCGCTCTTGGTTCAAACGAACAGCGTTCCAATCAATTTCACTCGGTGCTTCGCCCGGCTCCGCTACGGCGAGTGTTAGCACATTGAAGATTTTTTTGTCCTCAAAGCCTAGAATTTCGGTGATCTCGACGCTGTTGTAAAAACCCAGTACGCCTGGCTCCATGAGCTCAACCAGCTTGGCTCGTGTTCTTACTAGATCCCAATCAATCGTCTTTTTCAGCATGATTTGACCATCAATAAATGCCATGTCTGCCGCTCAATTGCCGTGTTCAGACAGTCAGCGGTAGCAGCCGCAGAAAGGTGATGTTATCGCACGACGATATGACCGGGCCGTAAATGCTGCACAAGGGGGGACGAGGACGCTCGAATAATCGCTCTGATTACTTTCAGTCCATACTGGGCTGAGGTAGAGGCTACTTTGAGATGTTAGCGTGCATCAGAGAAAGTCCGCTTTTGGCCGGATAGCAACGGCCTAGCATCGACCGTCGCAGTGATGGTCAAACTTCTGTCTGCTCTGCCATTTCCAGGGCATCATCGACCTCGATTCCCAGGTATCTGACGGTGCTTTCAAGCTTTGTATGACCAAGCAGGAGTTGGACAGCTCTCAGGTTCTTTGTCCTGCGATAGATTAGCGATGCCTTAGTTCTCCGTAGCGTGTGAGGACCGTACATAGCTGGGTCAAGGCCAATGGCTGTCACCCACGCTTTGACTATTCGAGCGTATTGTCTGGTGGAGAGATGGTCTGAGTCGTGCAACCGGGTCGGAAACAAGAAGTCCTCGCTGCGGAGACGGGCCTGATGCATCCAAGCCTCAAGAACCGTTCGGGTTTGCTCAGTGATTTCAAATTACACTGGATGCTGAGTTTTCTGTTGCATCACGATGGCCTGTGACAATACATGCTCCCCATGGGTTATGTCTCGGACTCGCAGTTTGGTTAAGTCACAGGCACGCAATTTGCTATCGATGGCCAAGTTGAACAGCGCCAAATCCCGTGTCTTCTCCGCGAGCTGGAGTCTGACCCGTATGGACCAGATATCTCTGATTCGGAGCGGGGCTTTCTGCCCGACAAACTTTTCCTTGTTCCAAGGCTGATGGCTGCATTTAGCTATGGTGTTCATGGCTCGCCCTCCACGTTGAGGGATGACAAGGGTGGATCAGTCACAATGGCTGGAAGTCGCTATCCGACCCAAAGCTTACCCTTCACAAACCCACCCAGCAGCGATGTTAGGTCTCGCCAGCGAGTTTCGATGCTTGGCCCCTGATCCTTTCGAGAGTCTCAGTGACGTGCTTCGGATATTCACCGCTGAAGTACTCGAAGGTAAGGGGGTTGGCTGTATAGAAGTGGCAGCATAGATCGACCCAGTCTTCCGTTTTCAGCGGGCCATTGATCTTGAAGAGCTTGCTCGATCTGGCTTTAATGTGTGCAGGGTTCTTCATCGTCATGTTGAAGTCGGAATCCCGCCGCTGGAAATATTCTTCTTTCGTGAAAAGCTGGATCGCGCCGTCAAAGTGCCTGAAACAGTTGGCCGCGAGATCGAACTCGGCGTGCAAGTAGCGGGCGGGGAAGAAGTATTGCCCCCCGACCTCAATCTGAATGTCCTCTGTCTTCATTTCCAAGGCCTGGAACGACTTGATGCCATTTAACTCGCTCCACTTGATGTCTAGACAGTACGCGTCGGCGAAGAAGAAAGAGATATTCCGAGCGTCCAGATCCAGTGGCGGGCGCAGCTTGGCGATTCCGGTTTTGATGTTTCTTATGTCCTCGCCGAATGGAGCGCCATACCAGGTGTCGGCCTCGAAATAGCCTAACCCGCCGACGTCGACCCGGACCCGGTCTTCGTCGAGGGCAATGTATTTTTCTATGCCGGGACCGTCGAATCGCCAGAACAGATCTACGAACCTCGGGGCCCAGTTGTTGACTGGGTGCATTCCTCGCCGGTAACAAGGGTGGGCCATCAAAATAAAGTCGGGGCCGGCAAAGCATCCTTCGTGATGGAGGCTAGGAGGGAGTCGGTTTGCGATCTCGTTAAATGGCAGCAGTCCATCGCGCTCGGCCCTGATTGGCCCCAATAGCGTCCTTGCGATGCCCTGCGCCTTGGCAACGATGCCGATGGTCTGGATGTACTCGAATGACTCCGCACCGAGGATTACACCTTTGGATGCGGCTAAAGCCGTGAACTTCGAAATCAGGTCATTTGCTTCGGCAAGCCGTTTGCGGGACTGCTTTTCCATTTCCGTGAAATAACGGGCAATCATCTCGTCGTATTCTTGGTCAACCATCATTATTTCCGAGTAGATGATAAGGGCCCCTAAATATACATTCGCGACCCTTACGATTGGACGATGGTCCCCATCGAACGAGTTCGAACGCGCGGAGTACTAGACCTGGATTAACTGCCACTGGCCCGCAGCTCGTCAGTTAATGGCCGATTGCAGTCCATTGGGAACGACTCCAATTGGCCAATTTTAGTGTTTCACTCTGCTCGTTGAAACTGAATGCAACTGGGAACACACTGAGTTTGTAAGTCTCAAGACCGTTGGCTATATCACATTTGGTAGAGCTGTAAATTTTCACTACAGAATTTTGAATGTCTATGCGCGACGATTTCCGGGCCCAAACCATTCGTAATCTTGCCGCTCGTGTGGGCTATCACTGCTCGAATCCTTCCTGTATGCGCTCGACTTCCGGCCCAGCATTAGCTGAAGAAGGGACGGTCAACATCGGTGTCGGTGCGCACATAGCAGCAGCGGCACCCGGAGGAAAGCGTTACGACCCCAACATGAGTTCCGCCGAGCGCAGCAGCCCCATGAATGGTATCTGGATGTGCCAAAGCTGTTCAAAACTCATCGATTCCGACGATTCGCGCTTTACGGTCGCACTGCTGCAAGAATGGAAAGACACGGCAATACAACGGGCGTTGGGTGCGATCGCCGGTGGCGAACAGCTAGGTTCTATTAGGCCTGCTGAACTGCTCGATGATGCAGACCAGGATTTCCTTCGGGGGCTCAACCTTCCAACCGTTGAAGCGATCGATGCTGTCGGAGGACGACTTCGTGCGGCGACACTAAGAGACATTCAAGGTTTCCGTGCTGCACCCGGTCAACCCGCGCGAACCATTGCGCTAACGCTAAGACTTGAAGGTAGTTCCACACCCCCAGTGACGTTTGAGAGCTTTGCACGACTTGTTTCGCTTGCTGAGCCAGTTGGCGTTGTCGCGGTAGGCGGCACCGGGAAATCGACCACACTTTTACAGCTTGCAGAATGCATGGGAAATCAGGAAGGTTTGATTCCTATGCTTGTCCCCCTCGGTGAGTGGTCTGACCGACTGGAAGATTTTTTTGATTTCGTCCTGCGTCGTAGCGCTTTCTATGGCATCCGGCGAGAACACTTGATGCAGCTGGCCTACCACGGGAATCTTGCTCTGCTGTTGGATGGCTGGAATGAACTACCAGCCGATGCTCGGTTGCGAGCAACTCGTGACCTGACGGCGTTACAGCGCGACTACCCGCAACTCGGCATTGTCATCAGCTCACGACGTCAGGCTCTACCGGACATTCGGCCGATTATCGTGATCGATCCCCTTTCCGATGAGCAACAGCTAGAGATCGCGCAAGCGGTGAGGGGGGATGAGGGCGTTGGTTTTGTGGATAGGGCATGGCGAACGCGTGGAGTGCGCGAGTTAGTGAGCAATCCACTTTATTTAAATGCTTTGCTGACGTTGCCCACAGGTGCGGAATTCCCGGTGACGAAGGAAGCGGTGTTGCGCATGTTTGTGCAGCAAAATGAGAGCGCACCTGAGAAAGTCGAACGTTTGCAGAGAGATGCTGTTGGTCAGCATAAAGCCTTTTTGATTGGGCTTGCGGTCGAAGCAATCCGTGGCGCGAATACTATAGTCGCCGACACCAGCGCTAACCGCATCATTTCAGATGTCACGAAGTGTCTTATTGCAGGGGGACAAATTGGCTCAGCACCGCAACCCCGTGCGATTGTTGATGGGTTAGTTGCCGCGCACTTGCTGGTTCGCTCGACTGGCATCGACGGAGCAGTGAGTTTCCAACATCAGTTGTTCCAAGACTGGTATGCGTCTTTGGAAGTAGAGCGTGTGATGCTTGAGGCGTCAGCAGGGGATGCGGATGCGCTCAGCGTGCTGCGCGAACAAATGCTCAATTGGCCGAGCTGGGAGGATTCGGTCCTCTTCGCATGCGACAGAGTTTCACGTGAAGGCGAAGAAGGCGTGTGGTCAGTCGCAGTTGCGATTAATGAGGCGCTTAAAATTGACCCGGTTTTGGCTGCGGTAATGCTCGAGAGAGCCGATGATTTGGTATGGCGGAAGGTGCGCGATGGAGTTCTTGCTTTTATTGAGTGCTGGCACCGTCCGGGAGAACTTGATAGAGCTGTGAGATTTATGGTTGCCTCTGGCAAGCCCGATTTCGTGCAAGCAATTTGGCCGTTTGTGTCAAGCACAGAACGTCAAACTCAGTTCGACCTATTCGGATTAATTGATCGTTTTCACCCCAGTGTCCTCGGAGTCGATTGTGCGATCCATTTGGGTGAGATGCCTACGGCCCAGCGATTAATAGCTTTCCCTGAGATCGCACGCAATAGTGGATTCGATGGCTTAGAACTAGCGGTTGAACTGGCTGCTTCCGATCCTGATCCGGACGTAGTTGCCGCCGTCGTAACTGCACTGGCGTTCCGCCGAGCTGACCGCCATGTGAACCTAATTCTAGAGACTGCTTCGGACGCGGTTTGGGAAGTAATAGCGCACGCGGGTTTCCCTGATCATCTCACTGATGTGGAGCTTAATGCTCGTCTTATTGCTCAGCGCGGAACGGCACGCAATGCTGACGCTACGCCAGGGCAATTGCTTGACTGGATCTTGCAAGAGCGCCCACAGGATACGGAGTTCCAAATTACGCAGCTTATAGGGGCGGTCGAGTTCGAGCCCAATGGCAGCCGGATCGAACAAGCAGTGATGACCTCATTCTCAAAATATCCGCTCGCCGTTGCTGCTGGGCTCGTTGCCAGAATCGCCGCGGATTTACCACTTCCCTATCACATAGAAGACTATCTCAATGAGACGCCACTGATCGATACAGGACCAGTCGCTGAGGCTGCTTTCGACCCGCTCACCTCGGGGCGCCGTTTAAATGCTGCGGCGGCTGTCATTGGCCCGGTCACCATCGCTGTGCTCTTCGACCAGTTGTTTGTGATAGATAGTCAACTAGAGGCTCTTCTCGGTCGATACGATGAGCCATTGTCGAAAGCCTATAATCGATTGGTAGACGCGCTATCCAGTACACGGCAAAACGTCTTCGCGCAGGTGCTTGTGTCCAAATCCGAGGAAGCTAACTATCGTCGCATCGGCTTGCTAGCTGACGTCCTAGCCCGTCATGGTGGTGGCGATACGAAGCCTCCGTTTGACGATGAACATCGCTCGAATTTGTCTCTCGTCGTTGGCACTTGGATGGACACATTACAAGCTATGCCTCAACTACCCCGTAATGTTGCTTCCGAGGTGGCTCGAGCCGCTGAAAGAGTTGCGGATGCAGCGCTGGCGGAACCATTGCTTAATCTCATTGAGCGTGACTTGGTCGAATATGAGATTGAACGTTCTGGTTGGCTTCAAGCTGGGGGACGTGGAGGTGTGATCCCAGCGGGGCATTCGTTGACGTACTCCCGGGCCTTGGCAGCTATGCATGATGCACCCGCCGTCGCAGTCCTTATTCGAGGGTTGAGTGACTTACGTTGGGGTAAGGAGGCAGCAGGGGCGTTGCTGGATATCTGGCTGGCCGATCATTCCCCTTCAAAAAAACCGAACTTCAGTCGGTCGACCGATTATTCGCATCATCTGATTCGGAGAGCGGAGCGCGTGACGCAACGCCCCGTGACTTCAGATTTTGCGGAGGCGATCTTTGCTGTGGCGATGGATTTCGGAGTTGCTTCAAAGTCTGGTGCAGAGCAGAAGCATGCTCTCGTACTTGTCGGTGTAGGTCTTGCTTTACCGCACGGAGCAAAGCGACCAGAAATAGATTTGCTTCTGTCGCTTCCTCAGCCGACACCGTGTAAGCATCGTTTATTGGTAAATGCTGCTCGCGCCGGAGAAGTTATTCCCTCTGCGATATTGATGGAAGGTGTGCAGGCGCTACTCTCCGAAGCCCAGGAACAAAGATGGCGACTTGACGAAAATCGTGGAGAGTTGATGGGATGGATTGACCTGTTCCCTTTTTCCGACGGTCCAGAACGGGTACACGATGCCATATTTATGTTGTCGGATCAGCACCGCAGCCCATACGCTTTACGGCGTCTGTTGGAGACCATTCCCCAAAGCCCCGCCGATACTGCGTTTGTCATGCTAGAACGTCTGGCCGCTGACATCCCCGCATTTTTGGGTGATTCCCAATGGACAAGCGCGGTGTTGAAGTTGAACACTCTGGAGGCGGCTGTTGCGGTGCTTGAGCACCTTAGCGAGGGCCGAATCCCAGGAGGGGATGGCTTCCACCTATCGTCTGAGTTAACGAGGCTTGCCATTTCGCTCCCTGATTTCCATAGGATTCTGATCGAGCGCTACCTTGCACTGCCCCCCGGAAACACTCGCCGTGTTCTTGAAATGGCAATGGATGATTTACCTGGTGAGGATAACTTCATGGCGCTTTTTGAAGGTAATGTCCAAGCCCCTCATCCTTTTCAACATCTGGGTAGGGCGTTAAGAAACCTAGCTATTTCCCGGCGGCCCTCGGAGCAATGGAGGGGCGCTTTTGAAGAGTTTGGATTGCCCCTTAAAGGGATTCGCGCACGACTTTTCGCAATGTTGCCTGCCAACGATGCACGCGCACGGTTGGCCAAACAATGCTTACTGGCAATTGAAGAATACCGAGACGAAAAAGGGCGAATTAACGGCGAGCCGCGGCATCCGGATATAGCAACGGGTCGAGCATGGCCGCCGGAGGCCGAAACTCAATTCGTGTGACGCGGCTATTGGGGCAGACTACAAAGCGAGCTGGTGCGTCTACTGACCGCTTTTGGCCCAGAGTGTGTAAAAACGCTTCGCCAAAATTGAAGTGTGCGCGTCTACGTTAAATCTGAAATTTATCGGCACGTCAGCAGATATGGATTTCGCGTAGAAACGCGATTTTCAGTCCAGTTTTGAGTAGCTGTCGCGCTCAAAACTGTTTTTACACAGCCTCGGCCGGCTGCTGCCGTTCTCCAGAGGCAGCGGTGGATCGATAGCCGCCTGTCGTGCATTTGTCGGCGTAGGGTTTCGGCTAACTACCACATCCTGCTCGAAATCGCGCTCACTATATTTATGGTCAGCGCACACACCCTGATCAGGCGGGCCGAGAAACGCTGCGTCAAGCAGGCAAAAAGCAGTACTGGAGCGTGAGTGGTCGGAGCTATGCAGTTAGTTGCAAAAAGGCCCAGGCCTGACAGGCCGAGGTCAGTCGTCAGTATCTGATTCAAGGGCCTTGGCTTCTGCTTCCCCCGGCAGCGTATCAATGACGCTTACGCTCGTGCATGCTTTTAATAAGCGCTCCACATCCTTTGCGCTGTATCCATTGGCTTCAATGACAACCGAGCCATCTTTTACTTGGACCATTACGCGTCGGCTTTTCCGAGCCTCGACCCAAGAGATGATCACTTTAGCAATGCCGTTCCAAGGCATAGCATCGCTCAGCGCTGAGATCATCTCGGCAAATCCCGAAGCCTGCGGCTGTCCTGAAAACTGCATCACGCTGGAATGGCGAATGGAGGCATCGTCTAACGCCGCAAGAAAAGAATCCCTACTGTGCTTAAAAAGAGTGAAGCGGATCGCGATTACAGTCTGGTCACTCATTGGTACCGTCCCTTCAGGCATGATTTTAGAAGCGGCATTCCGCGTCCATGGCAATGGTACTCGGGCACTCAATCTCTAACAGTACTCAATCGCTTCTATACGCTTAATCTGAGTTTAGGCTATGGCATTGGGTATCTATCATCGGCAGCAGCGGTATTTACTGCAAATTTCAGCTAGTTGGTGCCTAGCTTCGGTTTCACGAAAATCCCGGCTAAATTCACCAACTAATCTACACTTTATCGTTATATTGGTTTCGCAAGACAGGGATCGTCAAAGCATGAAGCGACTACTTCTCCTAAGTGGCCCGATGGCCAGTGGCAAGACGTCGGTTTCCGCCGTCCTCCAAAAACTCCATGGATTTGTTCCGATCAGCAGCGGCTCCTTTCTGCGTGCGCACCTGGCTACCCGGAGTGAGCCACTTGATCGTCATAACCTCCAAGAACTCGGCGACTCTCTCGACAAGGCCACCGACTTCTCTTGGCTCATAGACTCTGTAGCAAACCCAGCCATCCAAGCTCGGCCAGACGTCGAAAACTGGCTCCTGGATGCTGTCCGCAAGCCCCGGCAGGTTGAACTGTTCCGACTCCGTTTCGGCAGTGCGGTGAGGCACCTGCACATCATTGCGCCCGAGGCTGTCCTGCAACAGAGGTACGCTGCACGAAGCGCTTCCCATCTCGATGAATATAACGCCAGCGTGTTGCATTCCAACGAGCAGAGTGCCCGTTCGCTCTCAGGTTTTGCGGACAAAGTTCTCGATACATCCACGTACACCCCGTTTCAAATTGCGGATCAAATATTAGGAATCTGGGAGATGTAGCTCATGGAAACTCGTCAGATCGTAGTGATCAGTGGCAAGACCTGTAGCGGCAAGAGTGGTTTGGCCAGTTTGTTGGAGAGGGAATTTGGCTTCGCCGTGGTTTGCGATCGTCGAGCCATTGATGATTCCGAGTGGCGCCTTCGCGTGGCGCAACCCGACATACCTGATCGTCGTCACGAAGCGAAAGACGCTGACCAGTGGATGCTTCGGGAAACCCAGGCAGCGTGCGAGGCGGAGAAAGATGGCCGACCGTTAGTGGTGGATCACCTGAATACGCTTGCGCAGGTGCTGCAGTTTCGACAGGTCTTCGGTGCAAACCTGGTGCATGTACACCTTTACGCAAGTGACCCTACGCTCCATGGCCGTTATGCAAAGCGAATAGAGGGTGAAGCCAATCCTTTGTCTTATGGCGAGGTCAATCAGCTCAAGGATCAGGCAGAGATCCAGGCGCTCAAGGATGATGCCGACGTCCGCATTTACACCGAACGCTCGGACTCAAATGACACGCTGGTGCGGGTTGCCGCTCGGTTGCATCTGTACACACCGCCTGAAATCAGATGCGTGGATGTGCTGATTGGCGGGCAGTATGGAAGCGAGGGGAAGGGTAACATCGTCGCTTATCTCGCGCGCGAGTACGACGTGATGATTCGCGTCGGCGGGCCCAATGCCGGACATACGGTAGCCAGTTCTGCCGGCCCTTACACTTACCACCATCTGCCTTCTGGGTCGCGGGACGTGACAGGACGACTGCTTCTCGGCCCGGGCATGACGATTCATTTGCCAGGGCTTTTGAAAGAAATCGAGGAGTGCGGTATCGGCAACGATCGACTATTCATTGATCCCCGGGCCACCATCATTGAGGAAGAAGATATCGGGACAGAGAGGGGCGGGCATCTGGTCTCAACAATTGCATCAACAGGGAGCGGTAGTGGAGCAGCCGCTGCTCGGCGTATTTTGAGCAGGGGTAAAGAGATCCGGCTCGCACGAGATGTTGATGAGCTTCGTCCATACGTCGGTACTCCTGGGAACTATCACGGTTGCACGTCAGACCGTTTGGAAGAGGCCTACCGCAGCGGCCATTCCATATTGCTGGAGGGAACGCAGGGCAGCGGGCTGAGTATTTTTCATGGAGATTATCCTCACGTGACGTCCAGGGACACGAATGTTGCGGGATGCTTGGCTGAGGCTGGTATATCGCCCAGCAGGATCCGCAAAATCCTGATGGTCATTCGCCCCATGCCTATTCGTGTAGGCGACCCCGACGGTGAGGATGGACATACCTCCGGGACGCTCAAACATGCGACGACCTTTGATGACATCGCAGCGTTTGCGGGCCTTGAAGCGCAGGCGTTGAACACCGCAGAGAAAACCTCCACCACCAAACGCAGCAGGCGAGTCGGATGGTTCGAATGGGATCAATTCAGAAAAGCATGCGCCCTGAACGCTCCGACGGATATTGTTCTGACGTTTGCCGATTACTTGAAGTCATCCAATAGCAAGGCGCGCAGGTTCGAGCAGCTCGATCCGGACACGATCAAATTCGTCGAGGAACTCGAGCGCGTTTCTCAGGCGCCTGTCTCGCTTATCAACACCCGCTTTTCCAGAGACCCCCACGCGAGCGATTTACGCTCTCTGATTGATCGGCGGAATTGGACTGCACGTTCTGACAGGAGATAATAGATGGATCTGGACAAGCTGATCGAGCTTTACCCTCGGGTTTATCACATGGCCGAACGCGGCGCTTGGGACAGTATTCGCACACGCGGATTGATGAGTGCCACTGCAGTTCTGGATCACCTCGCAGTGGGAGAAGGTGAGCGCGCCCGATATGAGAGTGAGCATCGTGGACAGAAGATGGATGTGAAGGCAGGCGACCCCTCCAATATCGTACTTCGTGATCAGAAACCGATGCCTGAAGGCCGGTTGGTTAGAGCGCTTACGGGGGGAACAACGCCACGCCAGTGGTATGAATTGATCAACGGCAAAGTTTTCTTCTGGGCCGAGGAAAAGCGCCTCCACGGTCTGCTCGGAGCTCGCGATTATCGCAAGCTGGAACATGACGTCCTGACTCTCAACTCGTCGATTTTCATCCCCGCATATGCCGAGGCCATCTGGCTGTGCCATATGAATTCGGGTAATACCTGGCCGATGCCACACCGTCGCAGCACGGACATCTTCTGCAAGATTGGGGACTACCCGGTGAAGCGTTCTGGCAAGCCCGTGAAAAACGTCGTCGAGCTAGTTGTCGATTACGCCGTTCCCAACATCGCGGATTATGTGGTGGAAGTTCGCAGGATGCAGGGCAGCGAGGTATTGGGCGTCATTGGTTAGTTGTCATCCATGGAGCGGGGAAGTATGCCGCGAAAGCGTTTAGCCGCTCGTTTATTGGTGATCAGTCCAAGCGACCGACTGCTGCTTTTTAAGATTCACTATCAGGCTGGTGTTTTGGCGGGCATGAGCTATTGGGCGACGCCCGGTGGAAAGCTCAAGGATGAAGAGTCGTTTGAAGCGGCGGCAATACGTGAACTCTACGAGGAGACTGGCATTGAGGTACCTTTCGTAGGTCGCTGTATCGCACACAGGGAGTTTCTGTGGCAGATGCCTGATGGCGAGCATGTGCTTGCGGTCGAAAATTACTTTACGGTGTACACAGGTACCGAGCAGTGCTCCTGCGCCCAGTGGAGTGACCGGGAGCGCGAAGCGGTATGTGAAGTGAGGTGGTGGTCTTCAGGAGAGCTTGCGGCTTGCCATGAAAAGGTTTTTCCGTCGGATCTGAATAATCTGTTTGGCAGGGCTCTTGATCATAGCGTCGGGTGAGTCCTGGCAGCCAGATCCCCGATGAGTGTTATGGTGAAGCAGATGTTTGAATCGCCCCGAGTTTCGTAGGCACTTTTGGTGCTGCGCTCTTGGCTGATAGCTGCCCCCCCCTGAATGATAGCTCTAGGCGGATAAGACGTCTTCAAAGTGCGAATATTTGGTTGTTCAGCACCACGACGATCAAAGATTTCTAGATCTGAGCTTTGCCAAGCCCTGCTTGATGTGGCCGGCATTTTCTCCCAAAACATATAACGCACCGCGGACATTTTCGCCGACGTCGCGTGATCCCTGGTCCTCGGCGTGGATTACCAACTCCATCAGCGCCCCCTCCAAGGCCAATTGGTTTTCATACAGCCTTTCCAGCAAGTCTGAAAGTGAGTACTCCATCGCCATTTCGTTTAAATTCCTATTGAGAAAACACAAGCATAGCAGTGGCACGGGTTAGAGTCGGTCACTTGATAGATCAGGCTCAACGAGAAAAATGATGAATACAGAACTTACAGAAGAAGAGATACGTCGAGCATTGTTCGGCGACGTCGAGCCGCCTGCGCCAGGCGCCATTGTGCATCAGCAAAATATCGCCCCGGATGATGTACCGGTGCTGCCTGTTACGCGTGCAAAGAAGAAGGCCTCAATCTCAAAAGGTTTTACGCCCAGGTTGAGGGTCACGCTGCGTGTGGGGAACGATTTTGAGGGTCAAATGCACGAGCTGGTGCATGAGGCCGACACGCTGAGCTCTCTGCTCGCAGAGCAAGAGGCAATCAAGGCGGCGCGGAAGAAATTCCGGTACGTGGAGGTGGTATCGGTCAAGTCGATGTAACTGCGTATCGCCGCATCGTTAAAAAGCTGCCCGGTGTGATCGAGGCGGATTTTAGGTGCCAGGGTTGCGATTGTTACCTCACCCCGCTGGAAAAAGGGGATCACGCTGGCGCGCTTTAAGATTGTGGCCGCTGCCAGCGTCTTAGCGCTGATAGATGACCGGTCTCAGACGAAGGGTGAGTCACCGCCATTGCAGTGGCGGCCGTCTCTTTTTTGATCGGTCGCATCCTGCTTGAAGCGCGTCGGGTGAAGGCACAAGGCGAGCGGCTTCTAGCGGGCGGCCAGGCGATGAACCGTGGTGCTGCGCGAGCATTCGACACACACTCAAACTCAAATCGACCCGCGCGCAGTGCGCGCATACCCAGCAACTAAGGTGGCTCGGTAGCTTCGGTTGCCCCAATTTGCTTGCCCTTCGGGGGTTCTTGGTCATCAACGGTCGATGACTTAAGCAGAGTCGTGGCTCGACTTTCGAGCAGTGCACCGGCTTGAAAGTAGCCCATGACCGTATTCACGCTGCGGTGCTCGGTCATCGCCATGACTTCACCCAGTGGCACCCCCTGACGGCCGGCCTCGGTTACGAACCCTGAGCGCAAACTGTGCGCCGCCCAGTCGCCGTCCAAGCCCGCGAGTTTTGCACGACGCTGAACGATGCGGGCCACCTGGTCAGCTGATAAGCCTGCCGTGCCCACGTTGTCACCCTTATACAGGCGCCGAAACAGCGGCCCCGACGCTGCAGGCGCAGCCTTCAGCCATTCGCTCAGCGCTTGAGCGGCGGGGCCGCGCAACGGTATTTCACGACGGGTGCCGCTGGTGTCGGTCTTGGTGGTGCCTAAGGCATACAGCCAGGTGTCAGCATCCAGGCGACGCACATCGCCGATCTGCAAGCCAACCACCTCGGAACGCCGTCGACCACCACCACTCCAGGCCAATAGGAGCAGGGCGCGGTCACGCTTCCCGCGTACGCCATCGGTGCAGGTGGCCAGCAGTGCCTGCAGCGGCTCAAGCACAATCGCGGTTTTCTTGCGCACGGTCACACCCTGGCGCGACTGGGCCTTGCGTGCGTCACGCAGCAGGGTTTTCAGGGCTGGCGCTTCGGTGGGGCTGTCCCAGCCCTGCAAGCGGTGCCATTTGCCGAGCACCGAGAGGCGATGACTGACCGTGTTATAGGCCAGCGTCCCCAATCCGCCCTTGACCCGTGCGGCCACCAAGGCGGCATCGATCGCTGGCGGTAGCAGGTGCGCCCACGTGCCGTCGCCCAGCGGTCGGGCCAGGTGATCCAGGACGAACTGTACCGCCATCGTTGCCGGCAGAGGGGCGTCGCCCAGCGTCTGGCGATAGCGCAGATGCAGCCAGGCGGACCAATAGGCGAGGGCGCTGCGATAGCTGCGCACGGTGTTGGCCGCCGTGCCGGCGGCGATAAACGCCGCTGCTGCGTGCTGCGCGTTCATGGCCAAGACATGCGGATCCAGCGGGGTTTCGTCGACTAGGGTTAACTGATCTGTAATATTTAATACGTTCAACGTATGATAATTCCATTATTCAGAAAATAACGTCGGATAATCTTTCATTATCAGACCTTATTCGTAAAGGAGCATGGCATGGCGATAGGCGTCCCGGAAAATGAGGTGTTCGCCGCCGCGGATGCGGTGCTGGCTCGCGGTGAGCGGCCGACGGTCGAGCGCGTGCGTATCGAGCTAGGCCGCGGCAGTCCGGCCCGGGTCGGCGGTCTGCTCGATCAATGGTGGGCGCGCTGACTGAGCGGCTGAACGGCGAGACCCGCCTGCCAGCACTGCCGGCCGAGGTGGCGCGGGCCTTTGTCGCAGTGTGGCAGCAGGCCATGCATCTGGCACAGGTTGCCGCCGAGCAGGCGCTGGTCGAGCAGCGCCAAGTGCTGGCCGGCGAGCGCGAGCGGGTTGCGGCGGTTGAGGACCAGGCGCGCCAAGACGCTGCGCAGTGTCGCCAACTGGCGGCGGACGCGGTGGCGGGGCGCCATGCGGTCGAGTTGCGCCTCACCGACCTGGAGCTGCTGCTGTCCCAGCGCCAGACGCAGATTGAGGACCTGCAGCAGCGGCGTGAAGGCTGGCTGCGCGAGCGCCGTGAGGCGCAACAGCACAGCCTGGCGTTACAACAGGAGTTGCAGGCGCTGCGACTCAAGGCCGAGCAGGAGCGCGTCGCGCAGGAGAGCTACGTGCGCGGTGTCGAGGATCGCGCGCACCGCGAGGTCGACCGCGCCCGGGAGGAGGGCAAAGCCATGACCTGCAGTTCAAGGAGGTCGGACGGCAGTTGGAACACCTTAAACAGCGGGTGGAGACGATCCAGACCGAACTGAGCCAAGCCCAGCAATACGCCGCGGCAGAGCGAGCCCGGGCCGACACGCTGGAGCCGCATCTGACGCCGGGGCATCAGGCGCCGGCCGTCAAACGTAAGCCGCGGCCGCGAAAACCTCTGGTGTCGAAGAGCGCCCCCTGAAGAGGACCGGAGCGACTGGGGGCCACCCGGCTCCGGGTGCCGGTACCGCGGCAACGGCCAGCCCCACGTTCCATGGCTTCGATGGCAGGGCATGCGTCGCAGCGGGCTGTGCCCGTCGCTGGCTGGCGCACCTCGATCGCCCAGGCGACGCCTTGTCAGTACGCACCACGCAGCGCAGCGTTCCCCGGCGACTAGCGCTGGCTTGGCGCGCACCGTAGGCCTGTCGAGCTGGGTCGCGGCGAGTTTGGCGCGGTAGCCAATAAGCGCGGTAACATGTTCTTTCATCACCGTCGGACAGTTCTAGAGGTTTTGGTGCACATAGATTTTCAAAGTATTGAGAAAAAATTCCGGACCCGCGTCCAGCCTGAGGACATGGTGCTAACGCATACAATGGAGGTGGTTGTTGCAGGAGCTCTCCGTCGGTTAGCCGTAAAGACTACTGTATTGCAAGGCGTCTTCGCCGCGGATGGCGAGACTGAAACTGCTGGCTACGAGTTCGAATACTTTCAAATCAGTGCACCTACCCCACATAAAAAATTGGGGTTTTTGCCGCCCTTCCAGTACAAGCCGACCACCAATACATTTTCGGCCACCATTTGCCACACGACAAAGACCGTGCGCTTTGGCCCTGTCAATGCCATCAAGGCGAGCCCTGACAAAATTGGCATTGGCAGCGCCCTGATGGGGGCTGTTATCGAGTGGCTGCAAGGCCAACACCTGACGAGCTACTGCGTTGCCCCCGGAAGCTTGGCGGAGGCGCATGCCATTGAGGATGAGGCAAGGAAGAACCGAAACAAGTTTTATATGGCTCACGGCTTTCAACTGTCGAGCAAATGCGGTTTGTTGCACGGCCTCGATGTCGTTGAAGGAACTTTCGCTGCCGAATCGGTTGGATCCCTGACCACCAGCTATAAACGGGGAGTGAGGGTTGCACCAATAACGCACGCAGCTGACCCAGCCCCATCCTCGGCGTCTCTTGTCGGCTGGTTGCGGGCACGTATACAGCGGCTCAAGTGGTGGCCGAATTAGCCGGTCACTCGACGTCAGTGCTCGGGAGCCTGACAACGTCAGCGAGACACGGCCACAGCATGGGAAATGCGTGTCGGGGTTGTCAAAACTCAACTGCTACAAGCTTTTGCCGGGCTGAGAAGGCGAGCAAAAGAGGCATCGCTATAGATCCGGCTCGACCGTCAACGTCGGTACGGCACCGAGGGAGCGGCCGGGCTTGGCGGAGCTGCGCATACGCAGGTGGAACGTGGCCGCATAGTCCGTCGCGATAGAGATCGGCTGCATGTGACTCTGGTCGTGTGAGCAGTAAGGACAAAACGCTGTATCGGGTGGATTCACCAGGTGGCAGGTGGAGCATTCGGTGCCGTATCCGTACTCGGCAGAGACTTTCACAGTTGTGCCAACGATTTGAGCTTCGCGTAGTTCACGTTTCCCAGTGACGTTGGAGGGCCGTGGTTTCGATGACTGCTACTGCTACAGGCTTTTGCTAGTGTGCGGAGGGCGGTATAAGAGGGCGCATCACTACAAGCCCGACTTGATGGTCGGCGCCGGTAAGGCCTAGGGATGGGGCCAATGCGCTTCGCAAGTCGGCAGCCTCCGTGCTTGCATCCAATGTCCGGTGCTTTTTCTGCTTTTAAGTCCATCGTCAGCTCCTTTAGTTTTGGTGCGCGCCGATTCCAATGAACTAGTACCGGATGTAATGAGACTGTCATGAACTGTCGTTACTGTGCCTAGCAACTGCATAGGGGTTTGATGGCGCAGGTGATGACTGCCAGTCATACCGGTAGAGCCAATAGTTTCAAGGGATAGGACAAAGCTTTCTCGTGTTAAATCGTCTGACAAAGTGATTGGCCGATAATCGTCTCTTCGGTATTTCGAACGACTAATAGCTGCTAGGTGCAAGCTCTCCAAGAGCCATTGCATTCATGAATGATAATTCTGCAGGTGCCTCAATGGATGAAGCAATCATTAGCCCTTTACTCGCGACGATCCCCGGTATTCAGCACGGTTTTGGTTGTCGAAAGAAAAACGTGCCACCAAGTGTTGCTCCTTATTGGGAGCAGCGTGCAACTAAGCGGCAAGTGCACGGCGCGCGAGTAGTACAGGTGTCAGAGTATTGCGAAGATGTGGGCGACGCTGATGGTCTTATCACCTATCAGCCCGGGCTCGTGCTTTCTATTCCAACTGCAGACTGTATTCCCGTGCTATTGGCGCGCGTTGATGGTGGTGCAATAGCTGCACTGCACATCGGATGGCGAGGTGCGTACGAGGGGATTGTGCACGAGTTTGGCGGTGTCCTAGCTGGTGTTGGGGAAGATCTCAGCCGCTGGGTTGCTGCCTTGGGGCCGTGTGCTCAAGGGTGCTGCTATGAAGTGTCGGAGCAGCTAATTGACGACTTCGAGCAGAAGGTCAAAATTCCCCGTGCTGCGTTTTCTCCGCAGCCCCGCAAATTGTCGCTGACCATTATTGTGCAAACACAACTGAATTGTATTGGGGTTGCGAGGCACTCCAATAGTGGTGAATGCACCATTTGCGGTACCGAACGTGTAGAGGGCGCTTCTCCGCGATTTCATAGTTATCGCAGGGACGCAATGCGTGATCCCTCCAAAGATCTTCAGTATGCAGCCATTGTGCTTGCGCCATAATATCATCCAGAACGCATACGAAAATTATGACCTCAGAAATCAGCTTTGCAATCCAGGCAGCAGAACGCATATTGGCAGTTTCTTCGAAACGTCCGTTGTGTAATTTATACCCTCAGGTTTACGAAGCTACTGGTGAGGCAGTACGAGTTGATTGTGGGGAGCTTGCTTTTAGCATTGTCTCGCAACCGATCATTGCGCAAATGGCTGATCGTGTTCTTCATGCCCGTCATGGAGAGATAACACTTGAGCACAGCCTTACTCCTTTGTCTCCACGGGATCACGCGATACTCATTGAATGGGTTGAGTTGTTTCGTGAGTACGGCGGGGAAGTCAACTCCGTGTGCAGTTGTGGATAAAGCCCAGTAAGGAAGTGAGATGTATTTAGACCCTGAGGCGTACGACGTTCAATATGACGTTTCATCGAAAAAGACTCTCCACGACTTCGTCCTGGAGCAAGCGGAACTTACGCCACTTGCTTGCGCCATTGCTGGAGACGGAGCGCAAGCGCTGACTTATCAGGAGTTAGTCGCTCGCTCAAACCAATGGATGGCAGCGCTTGTACAACTTGGCACGAAGCCAGGAGAGCGCATTGCTGTTGCTCTTCATCGCACCCCGGACCTTATCTGTGCTTTGCTCGGCATATTGCGAGCTGGTTGCACCTATGTGCCGCTTGATCCTGCTTACCCGGCAGCTTATCGGGAATTTGTTCTTGAGGATTCAGCGGCGCGCGTCGTATTGTGCGACGACGCGAGCGACGTGCCACAGGCTCAGCATCAAGTTAAAATCTGCACGGCTGAAGATTTGCCCTCAGTGTCAGAGGATCAGCCGAATGCCCAGATCGACGATGGCTCAATTGCCTACCTCATCTACACATCGGGATCGACAGGAAAGTCCAAGGGCGTGCTGGTCGGTCATAACAACGTCGTCAATCTAATTCAATGGGCGCTTGATCGCTACACTCACGAAGAGACAAAGTGCGTTCTGTTCTCGACATCGATTTGCTTTGATATATCGGTGTTTGAGATGTTTTTGCCCCTCTCTTGCGGCGGTACGGTATATGTCGTTAGCGATGCCTTGTCTCTCGTCGATGATACGCCATCACTCCCGATCTCATTGATCAATACGGTACCAAGCGTCATGCGCGAATTGCTGCGCATGAATGCCATACCGACGACGGCGCGTACGATAAACGTCGCGGGCGAGCCGGTAAACGCCGATCTCGTTCGTGACCTTCACGCGCAACCTGGGGTGAGCCGCGTATGCAATCTTTATGGCCCGACTGAAACGACCGTTTACTCCACCTTCTGCGAGCTAACGTCCAAAGACTCATCGCCTACCATTGGCCGTCCCATTCGTGAAACGTCCATTCGCTTGGAGGGAGAGAATGGAGATGAAGTGAATGCCGGTGATGTAGGGGAAATTGTCATTTTGGGGGCCGGTGTTGCTGCCGGATATCTAGGGCGTCCGGATGATATGCGGGCCAGGTTCTTCACCAAGGAAATTGGGGGAAGAACCGTACGTGGATACCGGACGGGTGACCTTGGCCGCTGGCGAGCAGATGGGAACCTAGAGTGTTTGGGACGGAGTGATGATCAAATCAAGATACGCGGGTTCAGAGTTGAGCCGGCGCAAGTAGAAGATCTGCTTCGGCAGTGTCCTGGAGTGATCGACGCTGCCGTGGTAGCGGTTGCTGTCGCTGGCGAGCCATTGCGCCTAGTCGCCCATCTCTCTACGGACAGCGTAAGCGAAAAAATCATCGAGGGTGCTCGTTCGACATTAATGCAGCGTCTTCCGCGCTACATGGTTCCAACTGAATGGAAGACGTGCCCTCTGATCCCGCGTTTGCCGAACGGCAAGGTAGACCGGGTACGCCTGAGGACGATGGACGATGTCGATAGACAGTTGTCGCCGCTTGCTTGGCCTTCCTACCAACAGCTGGAGGCCTTGCCGGAGGGCATCCTGAACGTATTGCTCCACCCCATTAAATCCCCTCTGGAGCACGTCATTTCGGCAGCTTTGGCGGTGGCCGTGGCCCGCGTCGCCCAACTCGATGTTGTTCATGTCATGCTCATTGGTGCCTCAGCCGAGGGGCTAAAATTCGTTTTTGACGGTGAGGCTACGTTCGCCAGTTGGGCAAGCAGCGCTGCTTTATATGAGGCCAATGATGCTGAGGTTCGGCTTGTTTTGGGGGAGGGAGCAGTCGCTAAATGGACTTACAGCAGCGATGTGCAACGGAAGATCGAACACGTTAACGTCGCCGATAGTTTGAGTGCTGTACTGCAACGGATTGTAAGCGAGCCAATGAGTCTCCTAAGGGACTTGCCGCTTCTGGGGGCCGATGAGTACATCAGGTTAGTTCAGCAATCGAATGCGACCGACGAAGAGATCCCTGGCCATGAGACGTTGGTCGGCCTAGTTGAAGAGCAAGTCATGCGGACCCCGAACGCGCTTGCCATCGCATTTGAGGATGAGTGCACCAGCTATGCAGAACTGGACGCTCGGGCCACGGATGTAGCTCGACACTTGCGTTCGCTTGGAGTGGGTCCTGACTGCATTGTCGGAGTATTTGCCGAGCGGTCCATCGACATGGTCGTTGCGTTATTGGCCACCCTTAAGGCGGGAGGTGCCTATCTCCCCCTTGATCCCACGCTGCCCGCCGATCGCATTCGGTTCATGGCAGACGACGCTAAAGTGGCGATCATCTTAGCTCAACGTCATTTGCAGAACCGCCTGCCCGTGCTGTCCCAGCCTGTTTGCTGGTTGGAAGATGAGCATGGGAATAACAACGACATTAATCTGCCACCGGTGGCAACCAGTCATCTAGCTTACGTCTTGTACACCTCTGGCTCCACAGGCCAACCCAAAGCGGTCTGCATTACTCATGCGGGAATTGTGAACCGGATTCTCTGGATGCAGCGTGCCTATCCGATCTCTGGAGATGATCGAATCCTGCAAAAGACGCCGTTCTCATTTGATGTCTCCCTGTGGGAATTTTTCTGGCCGCTGACCCAAGGAGCCATGCTGATTATGGCTAAACCCGGTGGCCACCAGGATGCGCAATACCTTTATTCGCTAGTCGAACAAAAGGGCATTACCGTAATGCACTTTGTTCCCCCCATGCTGGAGCCGTTTCTCAATGAGGTTGTAGAGGGGCAGTGCGGTTCGTTGCGCCATGTCTTTTGTAGCGGTCAAGAATTACCTGTCGCGCTCGCCAGGGCTTTTCACCAGTGCTTGTCTGATACGAGCCTGCACAATCTGTATGGTCCAACCGAGGCCTCGGTGGATGTGTCGTCTTGGACGTGCTTACCGGGCGATACGTCGCTCAGCATACCCATTGGGCGTCCTATCGCAAACACACAGCTATATGTGCTGGACTCCTGCTTACAACCTGTTCCGGCAGGTGTAGTTGGAGAGCTGTTCATTGCAGGGGCGGGGCTCGCTCGCGGTTACCTGGGAAAGCCAGAACTGACTGAGCAGGTCTTTATAAACAATCCATTCGGTTCCCCAGGTTCCCGTATGTACCGTACGGGCGACCGTGTGCGTTATCGTGTCGATGGCGCATTGGAGTACCTCGGCCGACTAGACACACAGATCAAATTACGCGGTGTACGTATTGAGCTTGGCGAGATTGAGCATTTGATTGCTCAACAGCCCGGCGTTTACGCGACAGCGGTGTTGCTGCATGAGCCCACGCCGCATTCGCAGCAACTGGTTGCTTACGTGGCGACGAAGAATCAAAAGATCGATAGAGGTGCATTGCGCGAAGCATTGGCGGCTACGCTACCTGTCTACATGCTTCCAAGCGTTTGGGTGGTGATGGAGTCTCTGCCGCTTAACGCCAATGGCAAAGTAGACAGAAGAAATCTACCAGCCCCCGTGCAGGAGATCGGTGAGCCGCTTACACGTGAGGAGGAGCCGGTCTCTTCGCTTGAGAAGGTGATTGCAGGCATATGGTCTGATGTTATTGGCATCGCGGCAGTAGGGCGCAACGATCACTTCTTTGAAATCGGAGGCGACTCCAGAGCGGCGCACGTGGTTGCTCATCGTCTGGCTAAGACTCTGTGCGTGGCCGTTCCAGTTTCAACGTTGTTCGAGTCACCGAAACTAACTGAATTTAGTCAACGAGTTGCGCTGAACAAAAAAATCGATGCTTTGCCTTTCGGTGGCCTTGTACACGTGAAAGCGCTACCGATGACGTCTGCGCAACGCCAGATGCTGAGTTTCTCAATGCTCATGGCGCCAGCGCCCGTTGCCAACGTTGCCTTTTGCTTGAAGTTCGTTAGTCGGGTATCGCTTTCCGAAATTGAGGCGGCACTGAAGCAGGTTCAAAAGAACAACCCACTCTTGTCTGCTCGTGCCAGTGAGGACGGGGAATGGGTATTTTCTGACCTTGAGCTGCCTCTGTTGATCGAGTCGATTGCTGCCGACGATAAAGTGCTCTACGCGAAAGTAGTCGCCGCAGCGCGCACGCCCATCGACCCTCGGGACGGGTACGGATGGCAAGGGCAGCTCTTCCTTCGACCAGATCTCGCTCCTTGGCTTCTGCTGACCCTGCACCATCTGTTGGTAGATGAAGTGTCGGTCGACATCATCATGCGGCAGTTTCAGAAAGCGCTCGAAGGTGTTTCTGGGGAGCCACAAACGGCACAACCTGAGTTCATGCCGCACGATGAGATAACTGACGAAAAAGATATCGCTTGGTGGAAATGCAAAGTTGAACGGGTACCACCCATTTCGATTCCTCTTGATTTCACCGCAAGTACGGCTTCCCATGGACAACTTGATTGCGAGAGGAGACGTCACCTTTTTGGGGCCACCACTTGGGCAAAAATTGGAGAGGTCGCTTCAATTCGAGGCTTGACGCGATACGAATTTCTTGTTGCGTCACTGTCGCGTTTGCTTTCGATTTGGAGCGGGCAGTCACATGTAGTCTTGGGCACCATGATGTCGACGCGTTCGCCATTCCTAGACCCGCAGATAGGCTTCGAAGCTGCACTTGTGCCGCTTATTATTGAGATGAGCCAAACAGCCCCGTGGGCGGATGTTCTTGGCGTTGTGCGTGACGCCGTGCGCAGTAGCCACTTACATGCCCACGCATCTGCGATTCAGTTGCAGGGGCTCGCGCGTGCTCTCTACGCAGGGAAGGACCTTCTCCCCGTGCGTTTCGGCATGATCGATGCCCCAGCGCGGCGTTTGGAAAAATCTGACTTCATTGCTGAGGAAGTCAATCTGGGGGTGTCTGACGCGCTTCTGGATTTCCAAGTGCGGGTTCACAAGACAGGTGCAGAGCTTTACGTTGATGGCCGCACCGCCTCTTTTCGTGGTGAGACCCTAGATTGGTTGCTGAGCGGCTGGGTTGCGTCAATTGAAGCGTCAGTTAAAGGTACTCCGTTCTCGCTATCACCTTCCGCATGCGCTCCTGCGGTGCATTCAGTCGATACGCGATCCGTTGTGGATTGCTTCGAAGAGCACGTACAGCGACACCCGGATGCTTGTGCAATCTCTGCTGACGGTATGTCGATATCGAGAAAAGCTCTACACGAGCTTTCTCGTAACATTGGCGCGCACCTCAACCGGGTTGCAGCACCTGGAGCCCCGGTCATCATTTGGTGTGGCAGTGTGATTTCCTCTGTAGCAGCCATGCTTGCTTGCCTGCAGAACCGATGTGTTTTTGTCCCTGTCAGCCAGAAGGAACCGGTAAGCCGATTAGGTGATATTGTTAGTTCGGTCGGTGCACAAGTGGCCATAGTCGACACGGCTTCTTTGTGGCCATCGGCAGAAGTCCCTATTTCATCCATTATCAATGTTGCAGACCCAAAAGACTCTGGTCCGATATCAATAGTGGCAAGAGGTCCTGTCCCCGGGGCGTCTGCGCCGGCGTATGTATTATTCACTTCCGGCACCACAGGACGCCCCAAGGGGGTGGCACAAGACGCCGACGCGTTGAATTACCACATCATGACCTACGTACGTAGTGTCGGTATGACGCAGAGCGACCACATTAGTCTTATCGCTGATGTCTGCTACGACGCAGCCCTGATGGATATATTTGGCGCATTGGCAAGTGGCGCACGTTTGGTTGCCTGGAATCTATCCAGGAGTGGTATCGCGGGCCTGCTCGGATGGTTTTCTCAAGAGACCATCACCATCTTTCATGGAACACCGTCGGTATTTCGGGAGGTATTCACAAGCGCCGGTCCCCTTTCCTTGCCGTTGATTCGATGCATCGTCCTTGGGGGCGAAGCGGCTCTGTCCGAAGATCTTGCGTTGTTCAATCGCCGCTGTCCGCCTGAGGCAATCCTGATCAACGGTTTCGGCCCGACTGAGTCCACGATGGCACTCCAGGCACACTTTCGTCACGGTGAAGCCTGTGACTTGCCCTCATTGCCTATCGGTACAGCTGTCACCGGTACCGATATCGCGCTCATTAGCGATGAAATAGGCGAATCGACGATGACGGGAGAGATCGAGATTAGAAGCCCGTACGTCAAACTTGGCTATGTACACCATCCGGACGATCTTGCTGCATTAATTTTGCTCGATACGGCCACCAGACCACGTGCTCATCGAACGGGGGACATAGGTCGCTTTTTACCCGATGGTCGCCTTGTTCACATTGGAAGGCGAGATCACCAAATCAAAGTCGCTGGGGTGCGTATAGAGCCTGCAGAAGTGGAGGCTGCATTGCATCGCCTAGACGGTGTTGCACAAGCATGCTTGCGGTTTTGGCAGCGAGAAGTAGGTAATGCAGCGTTGGTTGCCTATGTGGTACAGGTAGCTGATGCCGGCACCAGAACACCAGAGCAATGGCGAAGTGTTCTGGCCACACGCTTGCCTTCAGCGATGCTGCCGATCGTGATGACAGTGCCGTTGTTGCCCCGACTTTCGAATGGAAAAATCGACTGGAACCAACTGCCATTGCCCGGTTTGACTGGGGCCTATCAAGGACGCAGTCTGACCGAGCATGAGCAGGCGATAGCCGCGACGTGGTCCAAAGTGCTTCGCTTGGAGCACCCAATAGGTCCGGCCGATACTTTCATGCGACTGGGTGGAAACTCATTGATGGCTATGTCGGTATGCGCCGCCGTCGGACGCCTCATTGGACGTCGAATATTGCCCTCATCGTTGTTGCTAGACCCTACGTTAGAATGCTTTGCCGCTGAAAGCAGCCCCTCACAGACGAGCCTTTCAAATACTGTAACCGAATCATTAGCCCTTCTACCGCAGCAGTTACGCTTCTGGTTTAACGTGCAACTGCGTGGCGCTGACGATGGGAATCACATTCTCTGGGCAGCCCGTCTGCATGGGCGCGTCAATTTAGAGGCAGCTGTTGCCGCCATGCGTTGTGTATTCGATCGTCATGAAATGCTGCGGGCCAAAATGGTCGATAGCGATCCACCATCAATCACCATCGCCAATTTCGTCGCAGCACCTCTAGCATTTGAATCGGTGGCACGTTTGCCGGAGGTATTAACGCCGCAGCATCTTCCTGCCAGCCTGCGTGAGCCGTTTGACCTTTGTGATGGCCCTTTGCTACGAGCTGCGATTTTATCGGGACCAGAAGATGACAGACTAGTCATGGTTTGCCACCACATCATCGCCGATGCGAGATCCTGTGAGGTGATCCTGCACGACTTCGATCGTGCTTACGCATCGATAGTCCTCGATGGCGCCCAACCCCAACTGGATGCTCCTCCTTCTTTCGCCCAGGCTGTTACGCGCCTGCAGACGGCGAGTGACCAGGTGCGAGAGGACGCATCCAGTTATTGGCGCAAAGCGCTTGATGGCTCGGTCACCGTGCTCAATCTTCCTGGATTGTCAGTATTGGAGCCTTCGCGCACGGTCACCAGCATACGGAAATCTTTGAAACTAAATGAGCCGTTGCGGAAGTCGCTGTTCGAGTTTTGCAGTTTGAAAGGATTCTCACCGACGGCCGTGTTTCTCGCCGCTTACTCGCTCGTCCTCTGTCGACACGTTGGAGAGAATGACGTCACTATTGGCATGCCGACATCGTTGCGCGAGGCAGGTGAAGATGATGAGCTTGTCGCGCCTTTACTGAATGTTCTGCCGGTGCGTTGTCGGTTGCCTGCTGAAGGAGATTTCTTGGCGCTGTGCCGCCACGCCACCTTAGCGATTGCCGGCGCGCTCGACCACGCTGACTTGCCCTTTGAAGATATTCTCGCGCTTGTTAACCCTGTGAGAGCGTCAGGACGACATCCACTCTTTCAGGCGGTGCTGTCAGTTCATTATTTGAGAGTGGAAACCGGCCGCTTGCGAACGTTGGCGCCGGTTGATACGAACTCCTCAACATTGAGTTGTGACTTGGCCCTAACCGTGGAGTTGCGCGCGGAGGAGGTCGTTTTATCACTTGATGGGATAGGCGGTCGTCTCCACCCTAGATGGCTTGGGCGTGTGTGTGAGCAGATTTGTACCGTGATGACCAATGGCATTGCGAGTGAGCACGCCGCACTGGAATCTATGGTGATTGTTCCGAAAAAGGAGCGAGACGAGATCGTGTATGCATTGGCCTCTGGCGGTAACATGCCAAGGCAGCAAGACTCGATCGTGGAGCAATTTCTTCAAAATGCGCGCAGACGCCCTGGGGCGTGGGCATTACGCGGTCGGCATATGCAGACTTACGCTGAGCTGGCAATGGCCGCACAACATCTGGCAGAGCGGTTGGTTGAGCATGGGGTTAGTAAGGGCTCGATAGTTCCTTTCATCGCGAACGATGACATTAACCCTGCGGCTGTGGCCTTAGGCATTCTCATGGCAGACGCCGCATTTCTGCCGATTGATCCTGCGTGGCCGTCCTCAGTTCGAGAGGCAGCACTTGATGACGTGGGGGCCTCCATCTTGATCGAGCAGGACGGGGCAAGTGTGGCATTGCGCCCGCGCGGGCAGGAAGTTGGACGCAAGAAATCAGAAACCCTAACCGGGGAGGCGGCTGTCTACGTCATTTTTACCTCAGGTTCGACCGCTCGGCCGAAAGCAGTCGCCATTGCCCAACGAGGATTGCTTAACAGGTTCGCCTGGATGACTAGTTTCTTTGGCGATGAAATGCCCAACACGCTTCAGACAACACCCCTTGCCTTCGACAGTGCTGTATGGCAAGTGCTTTGGCCTCTCACGAGAGGTGGCACCTGTGTGTTGCCGGAGCGGCACGAACTATTTGACGTAGAGGCGCTCGCCACACTCGTTGCACGAGAACAGGTCACGGTTGCGGATTTCGTGCCTTCGGTTCTTCAATCGTTGTTGCCAGAGTTCGAGAGTGCAAACTCGGCAGTCGGTCGATTGCAAGGTCTGCGCTGGGTGATACTCGGAGCGGAGCGCCTTCGCGCTGAAACAGCGCGTCGCCTTTCAGCACTCTTGCCAGCCGCCAGAATTGTCAATCTTTATGGCCCGACCGAGGCCACAATCGGATGCATTTATCATGAGATATCTGGCGACACAGGCGCCATTGTTCCCATTGGACGACCACTGCCCAACGTACAAGCCTATGTGACCGGTAAGGACGGCTGGCTCCTCCCACGTGGTGCTGTCGGCGAGTTGGTGGTATCGGGTGATTGTGTCGGTATTGGTTATTTGGGACAGACCACGGCTAATGGATTTTGTACGGTACCGTTCGCAGAAGGTACAGACGCCCGAGCTTATCGTACAGGCGATCTTGTGCGCTGGAACGAGCAGGGAGAACTCGAATATTACGGGCGTATCGACTCTCAATTAAAGATCCGTGGCATACGGATCGAGCCGTCAGGCGTTGAAAAAGTTATATACAGCTACCCGGGGGTTCAGGAGGTAGAGCTTCTTGTTGTCCCCGGTGAGGAAAGCAACCCGCAAGACGAACTGGTCGCGTTCGTGAAACCAAAAAGTGGATATGTGTTGCAGACATCTGAACTGGATCTGTGGCTCCGTGAGCGTTTGCCCGCTGGATGGGTGCCCGGAATGACTGAAGTTATAGACGCAATTCCGCGCCACATTTCCGGCAAGCTCGATACGCAGGACTTGCTATCCAGGGTGAAGGTGAACCGTACCGTTGAAGTGACTGACAGCTCTGATTTGGGTGGCTGCGTACGGCAGATTTGGCGCGAGCTTCTAAAACACACCAATCACATCCCAGCAACTGCGACATTCTTTGATGTCGGAGGGCACTCATTACTGATGCTCGGGTTACGGCGGCGCTTAGTTGAAAGGCTAGGGGTCACGGTCAGTATCGCCGATCTTTTCAGGCACTCGACAGTTCCCTCCCAGGTGGCGCTCCTCGTCTCGCGCGGGGCTCAAATCAATAAGCAAGTTAACTATTCGAATTAGAAATGACTATGGACAGTTCGCAAAACAAAATTGCAGTAGTTGGAATGTGGTGTCGATTCCCCGGTGCAAATTCTCCTGCCGCTTTTTGGGAAAACCTCTGCTCGGGCAAGGTCACGATTCAGCGCCTAGAGCGTGAGGCCATGATCGCCGATGGCGTCGCACCTTCAGATCTGGACCATCCAGATTATGTCCCGTACCGAGGCCTTTTGGACGACGCGCTAATGTTCGACCCGGCTTCGTTCGGAATGTCTCCGGCTGAGGCAGCTCTTACCGATCCCCAGCACAGGCAGTTTCTCGAATGCGCCAGACTTGCTCTACAGGATGCTGGCATCGACGGCCGAGATCTTACGCGTACAGCCGTATTTGCCGCGCAAAGCCATAACGAATACAGAACAGCTTGCCTATCGGGTGCAAGCGAGATTGCTTCATTCAGCGCTGATGTACTCAACGGTGCAGCTCACCTGGCGACAAGCGTAGCCTATCGGCTTGGTGCGGAGGGCGCTGCACTGACAGTGCAGACGGCGTGCTCCAGCTCTCTCGTTGCGGTTCACCTGGCATGCCAGGCTTTACATGCGGGTGAATGCGACCTTGCAATCGTCGGCGGCGTTGCAATTGGGTGGCCGCAACATGTCGGATACAAATATGTGCCGGATGGAATTATGTCCCGTGACGGCCAATGTCGACCTTTCGACGCGGGTGCATCAGGCACGGTTCGCGGTGAAGGTGTCGGTATTCTGGTCTTGCAACGGTTATCGGACGCACAGGCCGCTGAGCGAGCCATACGCGCTGTTATCTGTGGCAGTGCAGTAAATAATGATGGCCGTCATCGCATGGGCTTCTCGACACCTTCGACGCAAGGCCAGGTTCGAGTTATTCGCCAAGCGTTCGAGAGGTCCACGGTGTCGGTGAGCGACATTTCTTATGTTGAAACTCACGGGACCGGGACCGCTGTCGGAGATGCGATCGAACTGGCTGCGCTATCCGAGGCGCTGCACTTGGACGATAGCCCTGAGCATCGTGTCTATCTAGGTAGCGTAAAAGCCAACATCGGACATCTTGATGCGGCTGCCGGAATCGCGGGGATGATCAAGCTTATCCTGCAGTTGCAGCATCGGAAAATAGTGCCGCAAGCAGCGTTTGAGCGATTGCATGACGAGAGTCGCCGCCACCAGGAACAGTTCTCTTTTGCAGAAAAGGTTGTTCCCTGGACGAGTGTGGGAGCCCTTACTGCTGCTATCAGCTCGTTCGGCCTCGGGGGAACAAATGCCCATCTGATCATTCAAAGTCAACCAGAGGACCGCAGCCAGTCGAATCCATTGGAGAGTGATGCGTGGCCGGTGGTTGTGCCCTTAGTCAGCACTGACGAAAAGACTTTGCGTGCTCGATACGCATCGTTATGCAAGCGCGCTGCAACGCTTGGTCTACGTTACGTTGATGTGGCTTTTACCTTGGCGAGCCATAGCAATGGAGTAGGCGCGCGCGCCGCTATCTTCGTTTCTTCTGTCGATGCAGTTCGAGTAATTGATCCAACCACCGTAGTCGCTTTCTCACTGGTCGAACGCGAGCGGCTTGGCACTCTGTTTGTTTTCGGTGAACTGCGAGGGGCCGCAGCTGTTGCCCGTGATCTCAGCCGATGCTTCCCCGTTTTCCGGCGCAATCTAGCGGCAATCGTTTCAAGAGTAGGGCGCTCCGAAGGTACTGCGAATACGGTGGGGGAACATACGACTGCTCTGCCATCGCAAGATCGTTTGGCGGGTCTCTGTGTACAAGTCGCCCTTGCTCGCACTCTGGCGGCAATGGGCGTTCCTGTTCTTCGAGTCGCTGGTTATGGTTTCGGTGAGGCCGCGGCTGCTTGCGTAAGCGGTGCATTAACCTTGGACGTTGCAGCCGCATTGGTGTTGGCCGAATCTGCCAGCGAACTCCAAGACGCGCTGGAAATGGCACAAATACGCGAGGGTATCAGTTGGTACTCCGCAACTCTTGCGCGGCATACCTCGTCAGATGACCTGCACAACAGTGATTTCTGGCACGTGGTGTTCGAAGAGGATGATGATGCTGTGGGGACCTTAATGTCTGAGACGGGCAGTGTGATGCACGTCATTGTTGGTGCGATAGCGACTAAGGTGAGCTTGTCGATTGAGACGCCTCATATCCACTTCATTGACACAGTTGATCAACGGGCATCGGCGCACATGACACGCGCCATCGGGCAAGCATGGTGTTTAGGCGCCACTATCAATTGGCCATTAGTCTTTGAAGGGCAGCAAGCACATGATTATGCAAGCGAGCTACTTGAGGACCGGAGAAGGGCCTACTATCCGCCTGCTATGGTTCGTGTGCAGCAAGCGACCGCGGTTACCGCACCCTCCGAATTGACTCAAGTTTCCAAGCCGGTCCCTGCAGAAATGCGAGCTTATGCGAAGCAGGCGTTTTGCGATGCGCTTCAGCTTGAAGACATTGATATAGACACTAACTTTTTCGAACTGGGTGGATGCTCGCTTACCGCACTCGATGTACTTGAGCGTGTCAATGGCGTAGCCGAAGTGCGCATCTCCCTGCGTGAGTTCTTGCATGAGCCAACAATCCGCTCGCTTGAATTGCTGTTAGTGCGGAATAGCGAAGAGATGGACGGCGCTTTATCGGTCGACACGATCACCTCTTCAGCGCTTGCCTCACCTGCTAGACCTGTTGAGTTTGGTCTTGCAGCAACTGCACATACAGACTCAATGGGAAATGCTGTCCACGAGCACCTCCCGCGATTCAGTGTGTTTTTCTTCTCTGGAGAGACCTCTCAGCACGCACAGCCAAACTTATATGGGCTTGTACTCGATGCCGCTCGCTTGGCCGATGAAAGCGATTTTGAGGCGATATGGATTCCAGAGAGGCACTTTCACCGATTCGGCGGGCTCTTCCCAGCTCCCGCTGTGTTAGCCAGTGCGATTGCGGCTATAACACATCGCGTAAAAATCAGAGCCGGCAGCATTGTGTTGCCGCTGCATAATCCAGTCGAAATCGCAGAGCAGTGGTCCGTTGTCGACAATATTTCTAATGGACGCATAGGCCTGGCTCTTGCCCCGGGCTTTCATCCAACCGATTTCGTGCTCAATCCGACGCGTTATGAAAAACGACGAGAGCATTTCGCGGACAGCACTCGAGTGTTGCGCGCAATGTGGCGTGGTGAGCCTTATAACGGAATAAACGGCTTAGGGGAAAATGAGAACGTCACCGTGCTACCGCGGCCTGTTCAAAGCGAGCTTCCTGTGTGGATTACTGCTGCCGACAGCGAGTCGAGTTTTGAGAGTGCAGGTGCCAGCGGATCCAACGTATTGACTGCAATGTTGTCATTGGACCTTGATGGGTTGCGTCAACGCATTGCCATCTATCGCAAAGCGCTTAATGGCCGTCCTGGGCGAGTCACGGTCATGTTGCACACCTTTGTGCATCAAGATCCGACGGTTGTAGCGCAGATCGGCGCAGGGGCTCTCTATGAATATCTGGATACGCATCTGGACTTTGCTTCCGCGCGAGTAAGCTACGAGAGAGTGCGTGGTTTGGCTGCAGCCGATCGCGGCGCCCTGGTCGACCATGCAGTGGGCCGTTATCTGAACGGCGGCTCACTTATTGGGACACCGTCTCACTGTGAAGCGATGGCTCGATCACTAAAAGAAATTGGCGTGGACGAGATTGCATGTCTGGTCGACTTTGGTGTTCCTCGAGAGCACGTACTGCCTTCACTTGTCGAGGTGGCTTCAATGCAGGCTAAGTTGAATGTACAGCGGTGACCTCTCCGAAATGACTCCGCACTCTCTCCGGACGATGGCGACGGATAATGCGACGATCCCGGTTGCTGGTTTGTATCCTACTTCAGCTGCCCAAAAGCGCATGTGGTATATGTCTCAATTGTCGCCGGATGATCCACACTATAACGTTACTTTGGCAATGCGGCTGAGCTTCGACTTGAACCAAGACGTTCTTGCAGAATCATTACGCCAACTGGTAGCGCGCCATGAAATCCTTCGCACGAGCTATCCCATCGTCGCAGGCGTGGCTTGGCAAAAAGTCTCTCCACCCGAAAAATGGAATTTGGAGTGGATGGGAAGTATTGAGGTCCCCGAGGAACAACGCCTCAAGCGCTGCGAAGTGTTGGGCGCGGAAATTGCGTCATTACATATTGATCTTGAACATGGTGCCGTTTTTCGTGCGTTTCTTTGGTCTTTGGGGCCGTCAGATTATCTCTTGATTCTCTTGACCCATCACATTGCTGTTGACCAGCGAACGATAAATACGCTCTGTGAAGAACTCGACGTTTTATATCGAGCATGCAACGGAGAACGTCATGAACAGTTACCCGTAGCAACACAATACCGGGAGTACGTTGATTTTGAGCGATCTAGGTTCGAGCGTGACCGCCAGCGGTTAGTCGAGTATTGGCATCAGCAACTCATAGGCGAGTTCCCCATGCTAGAACTTCCCTATCTCTGCGCTCCAACAGATCCGAGACGCGACCGGCGTGGTGCAGAGTACCCCATCGAATTACCACCTTCTGCCGTGAATCGATTTCGTGCGTGGTGTCGTCGGCATCGGTTGACCGAGTTCGGCGGCATACTGTGCATCTGGTCGATCTTGCTGCACTCGGTGTCGGGGGGACGCCAGTTATTGCTGGGCACGACGACAGCTTTCCGTGAGCAGCGGCGTTTTGGTCGAGCATTAGGGTGTTTTATCAACACATTAGCAATCCGTATTGATTTTGGAGCGGGCGCGACAATCAATAGCATGGCAGCGCATGTGCGCGAGCAGCTTCTCGATGCCTTTGATCATAGTGCATTTACGTATGAGCGCCTTGTGGAGCAGGCACGAAAATCCAATCCAGCTTTAGGCGAGGATCTCATCAATGCGTATTTACAATTTCAACCGCGGTCAATAGCTGTTGCTCATCAAGCAGGTGGACGGTTCGCCCCAAATTTAAATGTTTTCAATGGGCGGGCAAAATTTCCTCTGATGCTGAACATTTCTGACCGTGGAGACGTATTCACAGGACATTTCGAATACGAAGTCGATGCCTTTAAACAGGAAACGATCGCCACGCTTGCGTCGGACTTCTACACCCTGATAGAAAAAATTGACGAAGAGGGTGATAAATTACCAGAGGGGCACTTTCCGACGGCCGTGATGCGTACGATGGCTATCGATACTCAAAGAACGAATCTGAATGAGCAGGCTCAGATTTCAGAGGCGTTGGTAGAGCAACGACCGTTCGATGATGTAGATCATCGTCTCGCCGACATTTGGTATGACTTGCTCCGTCTTCGGCCATTGAGTTGGAAAGACGACTTTATGTTAATGGGGGGGTATTCTTTACTTCTGACGCAACTCTCCTGGCGAATCCAGCAAGATCTTGGGGCCCGGATTCCGCTCAAGGAGTTGCGTCAAAACACCCGGATGGAGCAAATGTCTGCATGTGTTCGTCGCTCGGCCGTTGCTTCCCCTGTCGTGATATCTCGACCTTCAGCAGATAGCCTCCACGTCGGGGACATTTCTGTTCGCTTGGAACTTGGAGTCTGGACAAGAGATTCTCTTGCTGCCCGTATTGCAAGCGTGAATAGTGTGCGCTCTGGGAGCGGTAATCGCCTATGGCTGGCGGCGGAGTCATTTATGGGGACGCCTGTCAGTCTAAAGTCATCTGGATTTTCGGCCGGTGATACCAGCTTATCTCTATCTCTCGGCGCACTAGACTCTGAAGCGCTTGCAGCGATAGCGATTGCGATGGCCGATGCCAAGGACATGACATCATTTGTTCGGCGTTTTCAAGCGTTGCGCGCTAGGGCTCTCGCAGATGATCAGCGGCGCAACACTATGTCAATATTGCAACAAGCGATAGAGCGCAACATGTTGGTTCTGATCGCAGGCGACCTAGATGAAAAGTCTGACCTTGCTGAGGGAAATTCGAGTCTTGGTTTGTGTACGGGAGACATTGCTGTTTTTAGAAACCGCGCAAATACCTCACATCAGACATATGACGTGGGGATCCTATTCGTGGATCGTACCCAGGCGTATGTATTGCAATCCGTAATAGACTATGAACATTTGCCCGAAGGCAAGTCCGGCGTCAACGTCTTCTATGACACCGAACAACGGTGCGCGCAACTTGGTGTCGGCTTGCGTCGACGCCGTAAAAAAAATGCGGCTACATTCGCTGTTGGTACCCGCACTGCATACGCACTTGAATCAGGTGTGCCTGCATCGCTGAAAGAGTGTTTGCTAGAGGACAGTACGGTATTGTCAGCCGTACTTCGATTGCCAGAGAAAAATGATTATGAGCCATAAACGTCTTACGATAGCGGTCATCTCTCCTGCGGGGATACCTGATCCAGCGGGCCTGGAGCAAGGACTGTCTCTTATACGTAGTTGGGGGCATGAAGTTATAACCGGCCCTCACGTCGGAGCAAAGTGGCGATATATGGCGGGAGATAACGATCAGCGCTCCGCCGATTTGCGATGGGCCTTCGAAACCACCGGCATCGATGTGGTATGGATTGCTCGAGGAGGATTTGGGGTTCAGCATTGTCTCAAGGCCTTGCCTGTGGGTATGAATGATGATCGGATAGTCATTGGTTGTTCAGATGCGACAGCACTGCTGCATTACTTGTCTCTCCAGGGGCATACGCGGCTTGTACACGGGCCGATGATTGATACGCTAGCATCTGGCGTGACCGATGAAACGAGAGCCCGTGTACGGCATATTTTGACTGGTAACTTTCATGGCGAAATGCCTGTGAGCTCATCAAACCAGGCCGCGCTTGAAGGGAAGCTGATAGGTGGAAATCTGACAATGCTCGCGAGCATGTGCGGCACTCCTCAGCAAATCAACACTCGAGGAGCCATTCTCATGCTTGAGGATGTTACAGAACATGCGTTTCGCTTGGATCGCATGGTCCTTCAATTGCGTGACAGCGGTGCTCTGGACGGGGTTAAAGCTATCGTGCTGGGCGAATATGTACGGTGCTATTTACCGGCCGGTGCTGACTACACGGCGGACGAATTGATGGAGAATTTATTACAACCTCTAGGTGTTCGTGTAGTGAGAGGCGCGGGTTTTGGTCATGGGCGAGATAACTATGCCTGGCCATACGGCCATAACGCCCAGTTGCAAGGAGGTCGACTTGTCTTCTAATTCTCATTTACAAGAGGTTATTGGCGGTATCCCATGCGCCGTTTCGCTGGGTGATCTCATTAGTCGGCAAGAGATCGAAGACCTGCTCTTTGAATTCTCCGAATTGCCTCCAGGTCAGCGATTGGCGGTTTGGGCTGAGCGGTTAATTGGTACGCCGTTTGAGTTTGAAAGCAACCTTCCTATCCTTTCGGAGGACATGTTGCGCGTGAACTTGGCCAATCTGGATTGCATCACTTTTATTTACGTTGTCATTGCTCTGAGCCGCGCGGACTCATTCGAGCAATTCGTAAGGCAACTTAAAGTGCTGCGTTACGATGTACCCGACGTTGAGGCCGCGTCAGGTCGTCATGCGGCTTCAGGTTCATTTCTTCACTTTGTTGAGGAGTCGTTGCTCGAACGGGCGATCGAGCAAGGTTGGCTTACCGACGTCACCTCAACACTTGTAACGGCGGAATGCATTATTCCGATGGCAGTCGATCTTCGTGTCATTCGTCGACCCGCGGCTTTTGATTTTCGTGAGCAGCTTGTAGCACCTGTACGTGGCGAGCGCGCCATCAGTCACACATTCATTCGTGCCGTAGATTTGCAAAAAATGGATGTCAAACTGCTTCAAGATGGCGACATTATTGTATTTGCTAAGGATCCTACAACAGCGCAAGGGGATCTTCGTCATATCTTGGTCAGGCATCTTGGGATTGTAAAGAAGCAAGCCGGCGCCGCATACTTTATTCACTCCTCCAGACATTTTGCTCGACGTGAGCACGCTACGAACGAAGCTCGACCTTCACATACCGGCATTTTCTATGACGATGACCGGCGTTGCGAACAGCTGGGTGTCGACTTCTGTGGCGCCTATGCAGGTGACGAATACATTATCAAAAAAGACTCGGATACCTACTTTGCGATGGACATGTCTCGTCTGCGCACGGTGCAGGAGTATGCTGAATCCAATTTCACCGGAATAAAGGTTTTACGCCTTCTCCCGAAACCCAAAAACGCATAGCTGATACAGCTGATACAGTGCATTACTGCTCGGCTAAAAAAATTTAAGCCTACTCGGCAACTTTGGGTGTCGCGTTTTATGCGCGGGACAAGAGAAATATGAGTAAGAAAAGTGCGGTGATCTTTTTTCTAATAAGCGCTTTAGCGGCGGTGATCATCTTCGGAGAGTATACCGAGACGGCGGTCGCCACGGGAGTAGCTGAACCTGAAGGAGGATATGTTTCTGTTGTTGCCGAACAAAGCGGAACGATTATTCGGTTAATAACTGAGGAGGGCTCCAGCATCAATGCCAACACAGCGCTGGCTGAAGTGGCGCCGCAGCGGTTAGGGGCAGACGGCAACGACTTCAGTAAAATGACGATCGAGATATTGCGACAACAACGGGATCTCATCTTAGAGAAAATTAAGCAAGTAGACTCTCGCTTAACTCAGAAAAAGCAGTGGTTAAGCGAACGGTTGAGGATGAACGATCATCAGACCGATGAAGCCCGCATCGGCTTGAAGTCGTTGGAGCCTGCTGTGGTTCAAGCAAAGGACATGATTGAGCGTTACCGCGAGCTAGAGCGTGAGGGGTTTGTGTCGCATACGGTCGTTTCTGAAAAGCTCTCTGATTTCACGACACTGCAGTCACGGGTACTTACCGCGACTCAACAGGTTCAGCAACTAGAACGTCAGAATGTAGAGTTGCGCGTGGAGAGTGCTGATTTCGAGCAGCAGGCCAATAGCGATAAACTGTCCTTTCAAATGGAACTCGAGAAAACTAACCAGGCGATCGAGCTAGCTAAGTTTCAGAGTAACTCTCTGGTTACGGCAGGGGTGGGGGGGCGTGTTGTCGTCTCTAGTGTTCGGCTAGGGCAATATGTCAACCGTGGTGACAGCCTCTTTATGGTGGCGCCCGAAGGCGCAAAAATATCTGTACGCCTTAATGTACCCGCTGAAGCCACCGCTCGCTTGGAGGTTGGTCAGCACGTCAAACTTCGCTACGCGGCATTTCCCTATCAAAAATATGGAATTCAGACGGGAAACATAACGAGTATTTCAGGGGCGCCCGTTCAAACTGATGCAAATGGTCATGAGCGTCCAGCGATTCGTGGGTTCTATCGGGTGATCGTACATCCGGATGTGCAGGCTATTCGTCAAGATGGTCTTGATCTCCCTATTCCAGCAGGCACGCCGGTTGATGCCAATATTGAAATCGCCAACGAATGGATTGTTGATTGGGTTTATTCGATTTTCGTTAGGAAGTGATAATTAATATGCGAAGCAATGAATATACAAATATACATTTTTGCGCGCAAAAAGTGGCCATTCAGGATGACGTTGACTGGTGTTTGGATTTTATTGCAGAACATTATCGCTGTGAAATGAATCATGTCACTCCGGATTCGGTTGGTGAAAAGGCAGAAGGTGTGTACGAAAAGGCACGCCAGCGTGGATTGGTGGCTCAGTCTCATAATGCAGTACTGGATGAATTGCCTTTACTTCAGTCGCCGACATTGGTTCGGCAGATTGATGGTCGCTTCATCGTGATGGTTGCTCGCGGTAAACAGGGTGCGATGTTCGTTACATCGTCAGGTTCGGAGGCGGAGCATATTAAATGGGACGATTTGGCGAAGATATTTTCCGGTGTCGTCGTAAAGGTTTCGCCTATGGGCTATACGCGTCCGCCTAAAAAAGTAAGGGTCCCATTGAGCAGGCTAACCGGGAATCTAGGTGATTTGACAGGGGCCACAATCCGTATTGGAGTGTTGGCGGTAGGGATTGAACTATGCTTGATTGTGTCTCCTCTGTTCATGAAGTTAGTTCTTGATCGAGTACTGCCGGCCGTAGATGGGCCACTTTTGGCCACCTCTGCTATATTTTTTTTTATACTGGTTGCGTTGCAGATGTTGTTACACGATGTTCGCAGCCAAGCGTTGATAAAGTTTAGCCAGCGCATAAACTTGCGCTGGCTGAGCAACCTCTTTACGCACCTTGTCCGTTTACCGATCAGTTTTTTTGAGCAACGCTCAGTAGGAGATGTCGCCTCCAAGTTTTGGTCAGTTGCGCACATACAGCGTACCCTGGCGGTCGGTTTTATCGAAGGTGCTCTTGACGGTTTGATGGCATTGGTTACTGCACTGGTCCTGGTCGTTATTGTTCCTCAGTTAGCAGGATTGCCTGCGGCAGCCCTACTGTTCTACATCATCCTGCGTTGGCGCTGTTTAAAACGGCAGAGAAAGGCGGAGCATGAACGTTCCCAATATTCAGTCGTCCAGCAGTCTCACATTTGGGAAACTATTTCGGGTATCCAGTCTGTTAAGCTATTCCAGAGAGAGAACAACCGGCTGGAGGGCTGGTTGGCGCACGTTTCTCAACTGTTTGATGGAGATAGAAGTTACCAAGAGGTTGAGGCAAGTTTGAGAACGAATTTTACAGCGCTGATGGCTATCGAGCGGGTAATAGTTATAGCGCTAGGTGCCTGGATGACGATGCAGCAAACGATCACTATTGCTCAACTAATAGTGTTTCTAGCCTATAACGAGCTTTTTCTTAATCGCTCCTTCACGTTAACTAATAAGTTGGCCGAGATAGCCTTGCTTGATGGACATCGTGACAAGGTGGCGGACATCGCTTTACACGAGCCCGAGGCGTCGGTCGCGAAAGAGGATAGCTTTGATATTCAGGGCGGCTCTGCAAGTATTGAATTTCGTAATGTTTATTTCAGTCATCCTGGCAGCAGAACCCACGTGTTAGAAGATTTTTCGTTGAAAATCCACCCCGGGGAGTGTGTTGCATTTACGGGGCCGTCGGGTTGTGGAAAGACAACGTTGCTACGCCTTATGCTAGGGCTGGCAGTGCCGCAAAGAGGGCAGATCTTGATCGCAGGGTGTGACTTACATAAGCTGAGTCCAGCAGACTATAGGTCAAATTTGGCGACAGTGATGCAGGAAGATCGTCTGTTCACAGGAAGTATTCTCGAAAATATTACTTTCTTCGAAAAGTACTATGATATGGAGTACGTCATCGAGGTGGCTCGTGCCGTAGATATTTACGATGACGTTGTAAAGCTTTCTGAAGGTTTGCAGACAAAGATAAAGGACAGTGGCTCGATTTTGTCGTCGGGTCAACGACAGAGGATTTTGCTTGCTCGTGCACTTTATAGACGTCCTAAATTTCTATTTCTCGACGAGGCGACAAGTCACCTGGATCCGACGCGAGAACGTCATTTTACTGAGCGACTAACAGCGCTTGATATCACTCGAATTATTGTTTCGCATCACCAACAACCACTGACGGCGGCAAATCGAGTATTTCATTACAGTGATGGGCGTTTTGTTGAGTCTGAAGGTCAACGCCGCTCATCTGTGGTTTCCAATTCAATGGCAGGGCCTAGTGAAGTATGAATGGCATGTATTTATCCCCGGATAAGCAAGGCGTCGTTCTTGCACGTGACAATCAAAGGTGCGTCGTCTGCGAAGGCACGGCAGATGAGGTGTGTTCTATACTCGATCTTCGTCTTTGGGACACATTTACATTTGATGCCCACAATTGGGTGTCTCTATGCGCCACCCATGCGGCCGCCGTAAAAAATGGATTGTTTCATCCCGCTGAATTAAGAAGTTTAGCCCGTATTGACTCGATACTCGTGCCCGCGCAGTGCTATCAAACCTTCACTTATGATCGTTGGGGAAATCAGATTCTCAGCAGTGGGGAGCGAGTCAGAGGTGAGCTCTTTCATGCTTCGGACGTCCAGGATATTTTGGCGAAAACGGGGAAGAGCGATAGCTTTGTACAATGGGCAAAATACCCTCGCACATTCCTTCTTCCTTGGGTGGATGCGGTCTCCGAGGGCGATAGAATAATGACCGACACGAAGGCGCTACACGGCAAAAGAGTCATCGTTACCGAGAAAATGGACGGCGAGAATATTACGATTTATCGCGACTATTTTCATGGTCGGAGTGTCGACGGCCCATCTCATCCTAGTCGGAATTGGTTAAGAGAGTTTTTGAATCAATTATCCATTCGTATCCCTACGGGCGTCAGGGTCTGTGGAGAGTATTTGTTTGCACGTCACGCTATAGAATATCGCGATCTGGAAAGTTATTTTCTCAGTTTTTCTGCTTGGACGGCACTTGATGAGTGCTTGTCGTGGGATGATTCAGTGCAACTGTTCTCGCGACTGGGAGTCTCTACTGTCCCTGTGCTATATGATGGGGTGTTTGAGCAACAGGCAATACACGAGGCCTGGCGTGAGCAGTGCTCACCGCAGAGTGAGGGTTATATAGTTAGGAGCGCGGACGCTATTAGGCCTGATCGCTTCCGGCATCTGTGTGGAAAATTTATCCGGAGTGATTATACGCAAGCCGATGCTATTCAACTCAATCGGCGTGAAGGGCGCCCCGTTGTCCCTAATGGTTTGCTTTCACCGACTTTGCTTGATCCTTCTTGACTGTTTAGGCTTGAATCAAGAATTCATTACATTTAATTGGTGGCGTATCTATCATGAGTTTCTATATTGCGGTTGATGCAGGATTTACCAATACCAGAGTTGCGGTAGTAAAAAGTGGGGAGGTTATAGCTTACGCCACCTCGGCGACGCCGGGGCGTTGCGACAAAGGCGTAGATGGATCAAACGCCGATGCGTTACAGGAAAGATGGCTGTGTCATCTTGTTGCGCAAGTAAAAAGCCAGTTAAGTTCGGAAGGTGCGTGCCTGGGTATTGGAATAAGTTTTGCGGGTGTCGTCTCGCAAGATGGGAGTATTTCCAAGGATAGTGCGATTTGGGGCAGTGCTAGCGAGGGAATCGAACTCGCAGATTTGGAGCGGCGCTTAGGGTTCCCCGTGCGTGTCGCAAACGACGTTTCTGCTGCCTGTTATAGATATGCGTTTGATTTCCAATACATGAAGGACGAAAGAATTTCGTTGATCAATATTGGGAGCGGTATAGGTGCAAAAACATACTTGCGAAGCCTTGACGCAATTTTGTTGGACTCAAAAGGGCGAACTGGGGAAATCGGATTGGCGATTGTAGATCCCGGAGAGCACGCGTTGGCCAGCCAGACAGGGAAATTTAAAGGCGCGTTGAATAACTACTCATCGGGCACTGGATTCGCAAGGTTTCTTGGCGTTCTTGCCCAGCAATGCCCGGATCTCTATGAATCCTCCTTGCTCAAGCGGGCGCTAAAAATGTCCTCGATTTCCATCGATGAAAAGTCGGGCGCTGCGTTAAATAGGATAAACAAGATTGCGATCAAGTGCCTTAATGATGGGGATATTTTTGTCTCGGACGCGCTTGACCGTTCGGTCGGCTGGTTGTCGATAGCATTGCAGCACGTCATTTTACTCGATTCGCCAGATCGAATCATTCTTTGTGGCGGGTTCGTTTCCTCAATCGGTCCATCGTATAGAGATCGCCTGGTAGCTAAGTTGGTGCCGCATCTTAATTATCTTTACAGTGAAGAAGAGATTATGGGGATGGTCCGTCTTGGTAATAACGATGATCTGGACAACCTCCTTGGTATTGCAGAGTTCTGCAAGAAATCACTTTCTCAGATCGGCGAATAATGGGTTGTCTGAAAAGGTAAATTTTTTCTTCAGGGGTGTTGTTTTCAGCGAGTGGCGGAGTACGACGATGAGGGGTTCTGACGTTGAAGTGCCCGCTGCTGGCGTCATGGAAAACTTCCTTTCAAAGATTCGGAGGTATGTGGGGGCTTCGGCGCTTGAGGCGCAAGTGCAGGTGTCACCTCATTTTTTGCCAGAGGGCGCCGTGTCTTTTGCTGTCTCGCTGAAGGACCTGGATTCTATGGCGGCGTTGGTGACTGATGACCTGCTACCGGATGAAGTTCATCGTAGTGTTTATCAGCGGCGTATTGCCTTCATTGGCGGGAGATTATGTGCTGAGTTAGCAATGGAGAGTATTAATGTTTCCACTGAGGGAGGGGTGTTCCGCTGCTTTGATGGCGTGCCGAAATGGCCTCCTGGTATCGTCGGATCTATTACCCACACCGAGCATATGGCTTACGCCACGATCGTTAACTCTTCTCATATTGGATCGTTAGGCATTGAAAGCGAACCGGTCGCGAGTGACGACGCGACGCGTAGTATTCTATCGTTTTGCTGCACGGATTTGGAGCGGGAGGTGTGGTTCGGTTCTGGTTTGGATAGCAGAATGCCACGCTTTTGTTTTCGGCTAAAGAAGCCTTTTACAAGGCGATTTATCCCCGTGTGATTCAACCCTTGGAGTTTACTGACGTGCAGGTTGAAGGTGTTTTTTGGGGGCGGGGAGAGTTGCTGCTATGTCCTGTATCTGAACGCCCGCTGCTCAAGCAGTTTTCTGGCACCTCCATCAAGTTTGTAGAGCATCACGGATGCGTTCCATACCACAGCATCGGAATTATTTCGTTGTTTTTAAAAAAGCTCGTGCTTAAGGCCGGATAACGCTGTTAACCCTCTCCATGCGTCATGACGCAGCGCCAAGTCCTTCTGCCAGTTTGAAGTCCTGGTGGGCTAAACAGGTGAGAAGAGCCCATTGGTCAATAGAGGAGCGCACGCTCCTTAACTATCCGCTTTAGTCCGCATTTCGCGTGATGGCGCGGTCGATAATCGAACGGTGAGTCAGCCGATGTTGAAGAAAGCCTTTTATCTATCGTGGATGCTGGCGCTACCGGTGCACCTCATGGCACAGCCCGGGCCAGTCAGGGAGCCGGATAGCTACGTCGATATTTGGACGCTGTACCAGCAGAACATAGTGTCCAATCCCAGAATCATTGGCGCCGAAGCGCAGGTTCGCAGTGCCCAGGGACAGGAGCGTGCCTCATTCGGGCAGCTGCTGCCGCAAGTCAGCGCCAGCAGCTCGTTTAACCGAGTAGGCCGCGAGCAGGGGACATACAAAGAGCTTGTCAACGGCGAGACATATGGCCTTCGCCTGAGTCAGTACCTTTACAATCCAGCGGCCTGGCGAGGCTTTAAGAAATACACAGAGATGACTGCGCAGTACCGTTCCCAATACGAGGATGCCAAGGTCGAATCTACCGTAGATCTAGTGCAGCGCTATTTTACCGTTCTGGCGGCCGAAGATGAATTGGAGTTGACCACAGCAGAGCGCAAAGCGACCCAGCGCAACTTGGATCGATTGCAGGCGATGTTCAAGCTTCGGCTGGCTACGGTGACGGATGTCTTGCAGATCTCCGCCAAGGTGGACAGCCTTAAGACAGCCGAGATCGAGGCTCGTAATCAGATTGAGGTCAGCCGCGAGGCACTGGCCGAACTGATCGGTCGCGAGGTCTATCAACCGCTCAAGCGGATTGATCAGGGCGTACACTTTGACATGCCTCCAGGCACCGAGGAATATTGGCTGGCCCAGGCGGTGAGTAGCAACCCGGCTCTACAGGCGAAGCAGAAGGCGGTCGATTCGGCCAATTACGCCATCGGTGAGGCGAAGGCCGGAAATTTGCCTACCTTAAGCATGGGTCTCGGCGCTCAGCGTAGCGACTTTGCCTACGAGAACGTGCCGTCGCCGCGCACGGACACTTATTCGGCTAGCGTCTCGATCCAGATTCCGATCTACAGCGGCGGCTCCACCAGCGCTCGGGTACAGGGCCTTTACGGGGCGCGAGACGCGGCTGAGCAAGATTATGAGTCCATTCGCCGACAGGTCATCAAGGAAACCCGCACTGCCTACATGAAAAGTGCCTCAGATCTGAGCAGGATTGCCTCGTCACGGCACGCGCTGGACTCGGCAACTAAGTCGCGGCAGGCCAGTGAGCGCTCGATGTCCCTGGGTATCGCGACTGCCGTAGAGGTACTCAATGCCGTGCAGCAGGAGTACTCCGCGCGGCGCGACTACCTAAAGGCACAGTATGACTTCATCTTTAATCAGCTGGTCCTGCTGCGCTGGCGTGGAGGGCTGACTGACATCGATATACAGAAGATCAATGCTTGGCTGAGTGTGCCTGTCCTAGGCGCGCAGAACGATATGTCGCCAATGAAGGCTAGGGGATGAGTGCGCAGCTACAAACGATTTCGGCGCCAGGAAACCCTAATGACGATTCACCAGGCGCGACACACCTATGATCCCAACCGACCTTTTTTCCCGTGGCTGCTGACTCTCTCGCGGCGCCGCATTGCTAACGGTGTGAGGTGTCGCTCACGCACCAAGCGACGCGAAATGGTGATCGATGCGTTTGATGTAACTTTTATCGACAACCCGGCGAATATCGAGTGCGAGTCTTCGGTGGATAGCGAGCGCTTATGTTCAGTCATCGGAGCAACACGTTGAAAACAAAACAGGCGGAGCACCCCGCAGTTGCTGTGACTTCATACTGCCGATAAGGCTGAGTCATGAATGACCCTCGTATCCACATCACTTCTGAGAACCTTGTTCAGAGCGAGGCCGTGCCAGTGCTTGATGAACCGATGGAAGCTCATGCTTTCGTATCCCGAATTCCCGAACTGTTGGTGGCTGAGATGAACGCTTAGCTAAACCGAGTGCTGCTTTTTGTCAATGGCCATTAATTTTGACCCACTTTTGGCCAATAGAATTGACCCACTTGCTCACCGCTAACCGCCGGTTTTCTGCTTCAAACGATAGCTCTCACCTCCCAGCATAAAGATGTGTGAATGGTGGATCACGCGGTCGATGATGGGCACGGCCACGTTGTCGTCATGGAAGAACTCGCCCCAGCTGGTGAAGTCCTTGTTGGTGGTCAGGATGACCGAGCGGTACTCGTACAGGTTGTTGATTAACTGGAACAGGTTGTACCGGGCTTGGCGCGTCATCGGCAGGTAGCCCAGCTCATCGATGATCAGCACGTCGTATTTGCTCAGCTGATTAAGGCGCTTCTTCAGCTCGCCCTTCATTTCCGCCAGCTCCAGATCCTCGACCAACGCCAGAGCCGTGCGGAACAGCACCTTGTAGCCCGCCTGAACCGCCTTGTGGCCAATCCCAATGGCCAAGTGGGTCTTGCCCACACCCGGTGGTCCGATGAACACCAGGTTGTCGCGGTTGTCGATAAAGCTGAAGTCCAGCAAGGTGCTGACCTGGCGCTTGGTGATGGTGGTCTGGTGCCGGTAATCGAAGGCCTCCAGATGCTTCTCCGAGGGGAACTGCGCCTGCTTGAGGTTGCGGCTTACGCGGCTACTGGAGCGGGCGTTAAGCTCATGCTCGACCAGTGACTGGGCGAAGCTCAGGTAGGACAGTTCATTGGCTTCGGCTCTGGCCAGCAGGGTGGCCAGCTCACCCGCGGTCGCGCTGAGGCGCAGGCTTCGGTACTGCGCGATAGTGCTGTCGAGCAGGCTCATTGGGTCACCCCGTGGCCAGTCGACTGGCCAATGCGGGCATAAGCGTTCAGGTCGGCGTGACTAACCTGGCTACCGGCCTCTGGCGCATAGTCATGGTCGCCGATGATCCGGCCCCGCGCCTTGGCTTGCTGCCATGCTTCGAGGTAGCGCTTGAGCCCGGTGGCGGTCAGTTCACTGCGCTCGCACAACTCGCCGAGCAACGCCGTATCAACCGGCGCATGGGCCATGAGCAGGTCGCGTGCAGCAACCAGCTGATCCTTGTAGATACGCGGCGAAGTACGCTTGAGCAGTTGGCACAGGGTTGCCCCAAGGGCATCGGGCAGGATCGAGTCGATGCCGCGCTCCAGGTCGGTAATGCGCTGGGCATGGTCTCGGTAATGGTTGTTGTTCTTGATCATCCGGCCCTTGGCCTTGCACAGGTCATGGGTGGCTATGAGTTCACCGCTCTCCAGGTCATGGATCAGCAACTGGTTGTCCTGTGCGCTGACACCGACACGGGCTTGCTGCCAGGCCATGGGTACCGAGTACTTGTTGGCCTGCCATGAGATCAAGCCGGTCTTGTCGACCTTGCGGGTCTCCCTTGTCGGCGCCACGTGCAGCAGGTTCTGCGGGACGAGATAGGGCTTGAGCTGACTACGCTCCAGTGCCTCGAAATGCGCTCTTGGATGCTGCCCCGTCGTGCCGTGCACGCGTGCGTTGGCGACAGTCTCGAGCCAATCATTCAGGTGCTGTCGGACGGCGGCCTCGTCCTGGAAGTGCTCGCCGTAGAAGCAGTCACGCTTGACGTACTTGACCCCGGCCTCCACCTTGCCCTTGCTCTCCGGGTCATAGCCCTCGCAGGCATGGATGCGGTACCCGACGGTAGTCGCATACTGGTGGAAGCGCTGGTTCAGCGTCAGCTCACGGTACTGCTCGTTGATCACCACCATCTTGGTCTGATCGTAGATGCACTCCTCGGTGACGCCGCCGAAGTAGCGGAAGGCCTCGTCGTGCATCTGGATAAACCGTTCGGTATCCAGCGGCCGGAAGTTCAGACCGACATACATCAGCCGTGAACAGGACAGCACAAACACCACAAAATGAACGACACGCTCCAGGCCGCCAATCATGACGCCTCGCAGCTCACCGGGGTCGACCTGACACTGCACGCCAGGCACTGACTCAACGACCGGCTCGTAATAGCGCAACTGGCCACTGGCAACCTGCTGCTTGAGCGCTTGCACATAGCGGCGAATGCTCCGGTCTGACACCGCCAGCTCGGTGGTGCGCTCCCTCAGGCGACGGGCCAGCTTGACTGCGCTCAGGGCTGGAAACTGACCCAACTGATTAATCAGATAATCGCGGTGCTCGTCGAGCACCTTGGTGCGTGAAGGGTCAGCAATGGTAGCGCTGATCTGCATCTCATCCAGGTGGAGATACTTGCGTACGGTGTTCCGGGAAATCCCCAGCTCACGACTGATGGCACGGACCGACAGGCCTCGGCCCTGGTCATACAACCCCTTGATCTTGTGAATCACAACCCACTCCTTCAATGATCTGTCCCCGGCCTGTGCATAAGGCGGGTGACGCTACATGGTCGGTGGCCAATGCCACTATGGGTGGGTCAAAATTGTTGGCCAGAGGTGGGTCAGTTTAATTGGCCATTAACACTTTTGGATACGCCTCAGGCCTTCCGCATCATTTTCGCCTGTCGGCCAAGTTGATGTTGATCTCAATACGCAACTCTCAGCGCAAGGCATTAGTCAGGGCCGCGCGGGTCGGGATGAATCAGTTGTTAAGCTGGTTCGTCTCATGACAAGACCGGGTTCAGTTGATGATGTTGTTTTGATATTGTGTTCGCTTGCCGATTCCGAGGTATCAAATGCACAAGCTTGTCGCTGAATATTTACGTCCATGGAAAGACAAGCTACCAACCCTTTACGATTGGGATTTTGACCAGGATCGCGCAACAAAAGACTTCGGATTGAGCTTTGGGGATACCACATCGTTCGGTAGAACGTTGGAGCTGAAGTCAGGTTTGCGTCAGCTGGTGAGGGAAACCGACTGCCCGATCGAGCACGCGAGAGTAGCGATCTATTTCGTAAAAGTTTGGGGGGGGATTACCCGCTTCTCAAAAGTCGAGGAGACACTTTGTCTTTTTGCACACATGAAGGGCAGCACAGCTCCGCCGGTGGCCTACAATCTCCCATTCAAGATGATCAGTAGCTGGTCGAAATGGGCGTCTATAGTCTGTCCTGAGTGGGCATGTATATATGATGTTAGGGTTGCCTACTCGCTAAATGCTATTAATTATCTAGCCGGGGCTAAGCACCCAATTTTTCCGATGCCAGAAGGGCGCAACTCACGCCTCAAGATGTTGGACGTTTCAACGCTGCTTTTGAGCGAAAGGTTGGGGCATACGCAACCACACGTTGATGGTGCGAGTGAGCCCAAGACGATCCGAAAAAATCACTTTATTCCTGAGCACAGTACTTACGCTACCTATGTGTCGTTGGTCTCCAAGGTGAGCCAGGATCTTTGGGGTGATTCCAACCGTATTCATGAAGTTGAAATGCTGCTTTTTTCGCTGGCAGATGCTGACATCTACGCTGATGTGTTTAAGCGTCTTTCCAACGTTGCGGTAAAGCAATAGAAAATTCGGTTCTCGCCGTTGTCACAAGGCACTCTAAAGTTTTATTTTGACTTGAATATCCAATGTTCCCTAGGAGCCCCCAACGTCCAAGCTCGCAGAATTCCGTCAACTCGAAAAACACCTCGCCGAGCAGCTGCAGGCCCTTGAGGTGTTGGAGCCGAAGTCGAATTGACCCAGTTGCCGATATGTGGCTGCCCCATTCGTCTCCTCGCAAAAACATTGCCTTTGCTGAATTTTGGCAGATTGGAGGTGGGTCAGACTTGCGTCAACACGTGGGGCAATTTGGCGTTGGCGCCAACAGGCTAGTGAACCTCATCTCTCAATTCTGATGCTTGCCGAAGTCCCCCGTTCAAGTTATTACTCCCAGCTCCTCAGTTACCGTCCGCCTGATGTAGGACTGATTCGGTTGCGCGATCGGATAAGCGAGGTGTTCTCACAAAATCGTATTGCTGCCGGCAGCTGCAGCGAAGTTACTCACGACTAAAAGTCCATTCCTTGTGACGCATCCGACGAAAATTACACGAACGCTATCCTGACACGACAAAAAGTCCAGGCTTTGTGTCTTAAGACAGTTCTTATAGCTAAAAAATGGGCAAATAGTCCAAGAATGATGTCGGTGCGGGCATCTGTATTATTCATTACGTTCAACGTATTATTAATTGAGTTTCGATTTTATAATGTCGTATAACATTCTATTATCAGACCTAATATACCGGGAGATAGTCCATGGCAGTAGGGGTGCCAGAAAACGAGGTATTTGCTGCCGCGGACGCGGTGTTGGCTCGCGGCGAACGGCCAACGGTCGAACGCGTGCGCCTGGAACTCGGGCGCGGCAGCCCGGCGCGGGTTGGCGGCCTGCTCGATCAATGGTGGGCGCGCCTGGCCGAACGGCTGAACGGTGAGACACGTCTGCCAGCGTTGCCAGCCGAAGTGGCGCAGGCCTTTGTTGCCATCTGGCAGCAGGCGATTCATCTGGCGCAAGGCGTCGCCGAGCAGTCCCTGGACCAGCATCGCCAGGTGCTGGCCGCCGAGCGCGAGCGCGTGGCCGTGATTGAAGGCCAGGCGCGCCAGGATGCGGCGCAGTTTCGGCAGCAGACGGCAGAGGCTCTGGCTGGGCGGCAGACAGCAGAAACTCGGTTGGCTGATTTGGACCAACTGCTGGCCCAGCGCCGGGCGCAGATCGAGGACCTGCAGCAACAACGTGGCGCCTTGCAACTGGACCGCGACGCCTTGCAACAGCAGTTGCAGGCTCTGCAAGCCGAGCTGCACGACACCCAGCACCAGGCCGAGCACGCACGGCTGGAGCAGGATGCCTACGTGCGGGGCGTCGAGGACCGTGGCTACCGCGAAATTGATCGGGCACGCGAGGAGAGCAAGACACATCAGGTTGAACGCCGAGAGCTACAGCGCCAGCTCGACCAACTGCAGCAACGATTGGAGCAAGACCGTCATGCCTTGAGCGAGACGCAGCGACAGGCAGCCGCTCAGCAAGCGCGGGCCGAAGTGGCAGCGGAGCAGGGCGAGCAACAGCTGCAAGCGCTTGAAGGCCGCCTGCATGCCACGCAGCAAGCGCTTGACGCAGTGCGGCATACGGCCGTGGCCCAACAGGCGCGTGCTGACACGCTGGAGCAGCAACTGGCCCAGCAGCAGGCGCCGAACCCGCGCAAGCCCAGAATCAAGAAAGGGTGAAGTGTTGGGGCGCGAATTCTTCGCCTTGCCAGCCGCCGTCCCTTAGACTGTGCAGCCCTAATCGGACGTCTGTTGGGCAGTATGCTGAAACTGAAGATGTATCCGGCAAATAAAGGTGATGCGTTTCTGGTCAATGCCAATGGCAATCACTTGCTGATTGATGGCGGGTATGCCAGTACCTACACCGACTACATCGCTCAGGATCTGGCGGAATTGTCACGACAGGGCGGGCGTCTCAGCCTGGTGGTATGCACCCATATCGACGCCGATCACATCGGTGGGCTGCTGACCTTCTTTTCGACCAATGGCGGTCCCGGCAACCGAGGCATCGACGTCGACGAGGTCTGGCATAACAGTCTGCGCTCCTTACCGTGCCCTGCCACCGGGCCAAGCCTGACTGAAGATGCCACGGTGCTTGAAGCCATAAAGCGACGAGGTTTCCCCATACCTCCCGAGCAGGCGGCCGATCCGATCAGTGCGCGCCAGGGCAGCTCGCTAGCCAATCTCCTCAGAAGCCAGGGTTATCACTGGAATTTCGGTGACGGATCTCGCTGCATAGACCGCCGCTGCGCGACACTCGACCTGCCGCATACAGTACAGCTTGCCGTGCTGGGCCCTAGTGTCGCGCGGCTGGAAAGTCTTCGCACCTTCTGGCTCAAAGACATGCAGAAGTTCGGCTATCGAGGTGCAGCGCAAAGCAGCGATCTGGTGGACGATGCCTATGAGATGTGGTGTGCCCATGCTGCTCAACAACCAGTTTCTGCGGGCATTCAACCGATTGCTGCAAATCAGGAGCTGTCGTTGGCGCAGGTGTACAAAGCCGACACGTGGATTGCCAATGGCAGTTCCATTGCACTGTTGTTGACGGCGGGGCGGTCAACCGTGCTGTTGTTAGGTGATGCCTGGGCCGAAGACATGGTCGAAGAACTGAAATGCCGGCAGCCAGAGTCGGGGCCCTTGTTGTTTGACGCCATCAAGATCGCTCACCATGGGAGTTATCACAACACCAGTGTGGAGCTGTTGGCTTTGGTGGACGCCCCATGCTTTCTGATTTCCACCAATGGCAAGGGAAGGCATGGTCATCCGCATTTCGAAGTACTGAAAGAAATCGTCGACCGGCCAGCGTCTTTCGAACGCACGCTGTATTTCAACTATGAAACCGCAGCCTCACGACGGTTGCGCAACTACTCATCGAAATCCGGAGCGCGTTTTAGCGTTCACGTGGTTGAAGGCGAATGGATTGACCTTGGAGAAGCCCAGCTGTGATGGATGAAGCTGTCAAACAAGCCACCTGCATGATTATCGGTAGCGAGGATGTAGGGACCGGTTGGCTGATTACACCCTCGCTCGTGCTAACGGCGCTGCATTGCGTGAAAGCCACTGCGGCGGCAGGCGGCCCCCTCACAGCCCGCTTCGGGACTGGTACTGCTGCGACTCAGTATGCTGTGGTGGTTGAAGCGCTGGACGACGATCTCGATGTATGCCTGCTGCGCCTGCCTGCGCCCTTGGACATTGAGCCGATTCCACTGGACGGCAGCCTGCCCCGGGTGGGTGCAAAGTGGTACGCGTTCGGCTATCCGACGACCAAGGTTGATATTGGTCATGCCCTCAACGGTGAAGTCCAGCAGATATTGAGCGAACGGGTGCACGGAGTGGACCTCGACCTGTCGGTCGCTCCAGGATCCCACCTCTCCGATTATCAAGGCCTGTCAGGCGCGGCGCTCATGACCGGCCGCGTTTGTCGCGGCATGCTGCGGCTGAATGTCGACACGGCGCTCGCTGCGCTGAGCATCGACCAGTTGCGTCCATTCCTTGAGGCCCACGGCGTGCTGCCTGAACTCCTTGTCGACGCCGAGCAGAGCGCGCCGCATGGCGCTCGCCCGGAGTTTGACGAGCTTTTTGAAAGCCGCCTGGCGAGCCTGAACGGCGGTTACCTCTGGGTGGAGGGCGCGCACGGTATTGGCAAGTCGACCTACTGCAGGCAGTTTGCACCGCGCACCCAGCCACTCGAAGTGCTCGGGGTGTACGCGCTTTCGGAGCGAGGTCGAGGAATAACGCCCGCGCACCAGGCTCAGCCGGAAGTATTCTTTGACTGGATCAACTCGTTATTGTCGCTGCAAGTGAGCGGGAAGCCGGCCAGGTTGCGGGAGCTGTCCTACCCTGATCTGATCCAGCAGACCCATGAAGTGCTCAACGCGCTGGCCCATCGGCACGCCGCTGCCGACAAGGTCGGGGTGCTGTTTATCGACGGCCTGAACGAAGCTGTCGGGGTGAGCACGGATAGTCTGCAGCGTTTTGTCGGCTTACTTCCCTCGGTTTTGCCTCGCGGGCTCGTGATCGTCATTACCGGGGTTGGCTTGGAAGCGCATGCCAGCAGCATCGGCCCCCTGCTGCAGAGCGCGGGGCGCTTGACCCTGCCGGCCCTTGATCACGACAGTCAGCACGCGTTGTGCATCGAGTTGCTCGACCCGGGCGTAGCGACGTCGACGCTGGTGGCCCTGCTGTGTGAGCGGGCCGTGGGCCACCCGCTGTACCTCCATTACCTGGCGGATCTGGTGAACGGTGGCGCTAGCGAAGCCGATATTGCTCGATTGCCCGCCTTCAGTGGCGCCATTCAGGATTATTACGAGACGCTCTGGGGACAACTCCTGCCGGACCCCGACGCGGTCAATCTGCTGGGGATCATTGCCCGGCTCCGTTGGGGGATTTCCACAGCAGACCTGACCGTCATGCTGCTGCCCGCCGAGAGTGCCGTCTACATCGCCACACTGGCCCGGATCCAGCACTTGCTTTCTCGAACGGGTAACACCGAGATCTATCATCCATCCTTTTCGGAGTTTGTGGCGCACAAGACCTCAGCCATGAACCAGCGCCTGCAGGAGCGGCTGGCGACTTTCTGCGTCACTGCGGAGAGTGGCGACTACGGACAGCTGAACAGGGTCTATCACGGCCTGCTGGGTGGAAAGCAGGCGCAACTGCTGGCCATCGGAGAATGTCAGCAAACATGGGTGGACGCCGCCGTTGTGCTGGGCTCAGAGCCCGATGTACTCCTTGGCGACATCGATCATGCGCTCGCCGCCGCGACGCGTATCGGTATGGCCACCGACATGGTCCGTTTGCTGCTGCTGTCACAACGATTGACCTTTCGCTACGACACCCTGTTTACCCAGTCAGCCGAGCGGGTGGCGCTGGCTCTGCTGGCGCTCGACAAAACCGATGAAGCACTGCGCCATGTCATTCGCAATGGTCGCGTGATTGTGAGCGCGCACGAAGCGTTTACAGTCGTCCATGCGCTGACGCGCAAGGGCCGCCAGCGCGAAGCGCAAATCCTGCTGGATAAGGTTCAGCTGTCGCTGAATGCGGTATTTGAACAGTGGCAATCCGAGGGTAGCATCGAGACTGATCGGCTCATCGAGACGATCCAACTGCGCTTGCACGGCTTTGCTTTAGCCGTAGCAGCGGGTGGACAGCCGCCAGTGAAGCGCTTCCTTAACGCGATCGTGCATCAATTCGTGCGCGCCCCGCATAGTCCGTTTTCCGTCGAAGAGCAAAATGAAGTTCTGTTACAGCTCACAGGTAACCTGAGCGGCGCGCTGCTTTGTCTGCGCGGACAGTTTACGTCGCTCCTGCAGCTCAAACTCCCTAACACCGATCCCGAGCAGATCCTGCACTCGCTGCTCCACACGCTGGTCTTCGCCGAAATGAACTCCCGCCTGTATGGTGTTCGCCTGGCCCGGGAGAGTATCAACTTGCTGTTGGAGGATTTGGAAGCGGTCAGCCAGACACTACAGCAACCCCAGGATCTGCGCGTCGTCGTTGTCGATACGCTGATTGAGGCGGGGGCCACTCGGCCGCTGGTACGAAGGTGCACAGTGGGCATTGCCGACACCCCGCAACCGCTGGCCTTGTATAAAACCAACCGTGCCGACCCCGATCGGGAGGGTTTCCACGAGTCGTATCGGCAGCTGCGTGCCCGGTATTTCCTCGATGACACCCAGCTACAGCCGGTGGTCCACCCGGTCCAGCCGCATGACTGGGAAGGCCCATTGCGCTCGATTGCTGCGGCCATCGCCTGGGCTGATGGTACCGCGCGCAGGGCCACGGCCGAGGCGGATCACGCCACTGTTGATCAGGTATGGTCCTGCGTAACTGATGTGATTTTACCGGCTTGGGCCATCCCCCTCGCTTCTCGGATCCTGTGGCAAGGCGCCTACAGCATTCCGGAGACCATCATCCCTGTTCTGTACGAGCGTTTAGCAAAACTGATACTGGACTGCTTTCCCCAGCGGTCAGGTGTGTTCATTCAGGTGCTTGAAGCGGCGTTTGATCACCAGTTCGGCCTCTACAACGAAGGTTTCCGCCAGGCGCTCGCGGGTGTCGCGGAGCAGTTCGTCAGCGCCGAGTTAACGGTGGACACGGCGGACGCGCTCTTCAACCTGATCATCCGCTGGCGAGACTACGTCGCGGCAAATGTCGAGAACCGATACGAGCTGATACCCGAGCTATTGCGCATTGTCCCCCTGCTGACGCGATTGGACGCGACCGAACAGGCCTTCCAAACGTATCAGTTGGCACTGCGTTTTTCGATGGGCCCAAGCTGGTACAAGGAGGATCAGTTGTCCCTGATGTCCAGTACGCTTGAATCCCTCCCGATCGAGCTGAAGGTGCCCCCGACAGCGCAGGCACAAATTGCGGCTTACCTGGAACGAGCCAGCGGGGATATGACGTTTCAGCGGTATGTTCGGGCAGACAAGGGCAGCTTCATCTCTCAACTCTGCCGGCGTTCGTTGTACGCTGGTGCCGTTCAGTATTTCAAGCATCAGTCTTGCGGGTCGCTGGCGCAACTATTGGCACAAGCGGCGGCCGGTGATCTGGACAGGGTATCACCGCTGGTTGGCATGCGATTCCCGGGCGGCGCGCTGGAGGAGCAGGCGGCCATGCTCGCCTTGCTTCGCCAGGTGCCGAGCAAGGCGGACTGGCGGCTGCGCTGGGCGCTGCTTGAGGTGTACCTGCATGGTGATGAGCGACACCTGGGCGACTGGGGACGAGAGTACGCGCTCATTATCACTGCACTGGAAGTTGAGCCAGACGATGTGGCCTGGGCGACACGGCGAATCCGGGTCCTGGTTCAAGGCATGCGCGCTGAACGGGCGTGGATGCTGTTGAGGGAGTCGGTCCTCCCCTTGTCCGCCGCTATCAACGCTGACCTTGCCCGCTTGCTGGAAGAGACCGAGGCGCGCGTAGGGCAGGAGCGCCTTGCGCAACTCGCCTCCATGTTTGGTTTTGAGTCTGAGCAACCTCGGGCGGCAGAAAAAGCGACGGGTAGCCCTGAGATACAGCCAGATCAGGTTGATTCCCTTGCGGACGAGCTCTACCGCCCAGGTCTGTTCGGCAAAGTGTCGGTTGAAGAGCAGGCCCGCAAAGATCTAGCGGCGGCGCGCTCGCTCCTGCGCCGAGGTAATTCGAACGCGGCAGTCAACGCCTGTATCGAAGTCCTGCGCAACCTCCAAGCGGGAGGATGGTCCATCTGGTCGAACAACCATACCGGTACCGCGGCGGAGCGGCTGATCATCGCCGAGGTACAAGACGGCAACGAGTTGGCCCGTCTTTATGGCCCGCTGTTGCTCGAGGAGCGCCACGTGCAGCGATGGCGCATCGCATCGCACCTCATTGACGTCGTGGCCAACAAGGTAGCGGCGCCACAACAGGTTGCCTTGCTTGACATCGCCATTGAGCATGTCGGACAAATGGTGGGAGAGGCGTCGACTGAAGCGTTCGACTACCTTGACCGCTGCGAGATCGAGGCCAACGAAGCGCTTTTTGAACTGTTGCTCTGGACCCTTGATCATCCGGTCTGGGAACGCCGCGACAGCGGCGCGGCCATGCTGCTCTGGCTGTCCTCAAGGGATGACACCTGGTTTGCCCAAGTGGTGAAACTTGCCTTTTCAATGGATCCGCGCAACCGGGCGGACATCGCTGCTGCCGTTCTCGACGTGCTGTCCTGCCGCAATCCGGCGGTGTTGTGGCAACGCTTAGCACCACACCTCATCATCGCTGAGGTTGTAGCACAATGTCGTCACGTAGCACGGTTTGCCACGCTTCTGCGTATCGCCCAGCGGGCGAGTGAGCAGGGCTGCGCGACTGCAGCTAGCGTGGCGTCGGCGATGCGCGCAAGTTGCGCTGACGGCCCTGTTCCAGCGTCTGCCCAGTCGCCTGCAGTACCTGAGTTCTTTCCACAGGAGCTCCACGAACTCTGGCATACACTGGCAGAGCTCGGTGCCCTCACGGAAGCGTCGCTGACGCAGCTTGGCACGGTGCTAGCCGATACCTGTCGACCGCTCTCTATTGATATGGCACAGCAGCTGGAAATGAAAACTGCGCAGAGTTTTCGAGAGCCGGACCATCTCTCCACGGATCGTTGGGCTGGTAAACTGCGCTATGCCTTGAACGCGGCATTGTTTCGCCCCATGCCTGTGGACAGGCTGCTCTCCATCGAAGCGGCGCTGCGCACCTACAATCCGAGCACCATTGCCGCGCCCAAGGACGGTAACCGATTGCTCTCTGGCCTCGTGACCGCACTGGAAAATGGTGACGAGCAGGACTATCGACCCGCTTGCGACGATTTGGTGTTTCTGGATCTCCAGTGCTTCGTGGAGTTGGAAGGGGAAACCGCGTTCATTGAACTTGTCCCGCATCTGGTTTCTCCTGATCCCAGACAAACGCCGTATCGCTCAGGCTATGGATTTAAATCAACGGAGCTGCCACCCGATACCCCTGATCAGCAAATGGCGATCAGTGTCAGGGCTCAGCCAGTTGTCGCGTACTTTGCCTCGCTCAGTCCGGCGGTGCCTACTCACAGTTTCACCCAACTGATCGGGGCCAGCCCCTCTGCAACCATCAGGTACCATTGGCGCGATGGCAGCAGCGTTACGGGCACCGGCTGCAGTCGTCGATACGAGGCCGCACTGCTCGCCGTACAGCGGGGAGCACTCGCGCTTCCTCCAGGCTGGAACATCGTCTGGGCGCTGCGAGTCAACGGGAATGTGCGGGCAATTCTGCACGATGTTTAGAGGGCGATGACATGCTGACATCTTATGCGACACCGCTGACGCGGGCGGATTTTGAAGCGCGTGTGGGCTACTCGGCGGAACAGTGCCGCATGGGACTTATACACTTTGCCAAAGGGCTACGAGGCACTGAAAGCCTTACCCAAGTGCGGTGTTTGCCCAACGGCAGAATCGATTTGCTGAGCATCGACGAAGCAGCCCGCTTGCACGCGAACATGATGTATCAGATGCGGAATTTCACACCCTCGGTTGCCGAGGAAGGCATCGAATAACGCATTGCCGGCCCGGCCTCGAGCCAGGGCATTTCGTCCATTTTATGCAGGATCGAATGTGCTCGCGGCCGTCTCGGCCAAGCCAGGACAAACGCCCGGATGCTCGCTCAACGGCTTTGGCCGCTGCAACATATTTGTGCGGCTTTTGACATTTTGTCGTTCGGACATTCTGACCGTTGTCGGCCTGCTGTCTGCACACCTTTGGGCACGGCAGCGATTCATTTGATCTACGCCGCCCCCTGCGTGGTGTGGGGTTGTAGCCGCGTAGTTTCGCTTCAGCATCACCTCGGTGTTAATGCTCAATGCTTGAACTCAACATGGCTGAGTGGAGCTGGATCGCCGTTTCGCGCCTGGGATCGCCCGGATCGCAGGTTTGCAGCAGCTCCTCGAGCAGGCCAATGTTAAAAAGGATCCACGGCTCCAGCTCCCACTCTAATCCGGGTCGCCAACAAGACCTACTGTCGGTGTCGCGGGGCGTGCAAGTGCAAACCCGCACGGCCGGTGCGGGGGGCGGCTTTTTCCGCTTGGGGCAGGGGACAGGTGTTCGCGGATTGTAACCGGAAGGGGGAAGGCTGCCGGGCCGGCGCCCTGTGTCGGGACAACACGTCTGTGGCATTGCTCAGCTTTAGCAAGCGGCTTTCGCCCCCTGCTAAAGGGAGTGCCCGGGTCTATGCGGATTTTTCTGCAGTGGCGCGTGCCGCTCGTGGCTTCGGCGCCCAGGCTTCGCAGGTCAGGACAAGAGTGCGTGCGTAGGAGAAAGCAGCCTCACGTACGGACTGTTCGGTGAAATACCTCAGCCACAAAAACAGCATGGCCAGCGACACTGCAACCGATGTCAGCTCCCCACCATTGAGCAACGATTCCGGTGTCGCCGCCGCCTGGAAGCGGATTACCCAACTATTCAGGCCGTGTCGAACCCCCACCCAGACCAGACTGCCCAAACACAGGCTGATCGCGACACACCGCAATCCGAAAGCATTGCGGCGGAAGCCGTAGGAGATGTTGTCCTTGTACAACAGGCCGAATTGCTTGGTATCACGTGTGGCATTGCGCAGCATATTTCCCGCGGAAGTATAGAGGGCGTCCGCCGCTTGCGGATCGGCGGCTTCCTCACCTGCGTTGGGGAAGCGAGCGCCCATCTTCTTCGCAAGAATGGCGTGATAACGCTGGAGAGAGGCCACGTCGAAGGTGGTGTTTTCCCGATGGCGCAATACCTGGGTACTGGGCATGCCCCCCCACTTCTTCCACAGCGCGGGCTCCTTGGCTTTTCCGCCACGTCGGGCAAAATCAGCCAGCAGATACAGCAGACCGCAGACGATCAACGCGGAAACCAATGTGCTGAGCACCCCGAGCTTCTCGCTGTACAGCGAGAACACCAGCACGATCACCGGCGACAGGGTCAGGAGCGCAGGGTACAGACGTGCCTGTCGTTCGTAGGGATCGGAGAACTGACCGATGGCCTTGGCAATGGATGCCCCCGTACTGACCGTCATTCTTCGACTTCCTCATAAAACGGCAGATAGGTGATCGGCCCCCAGCCTTCACGCTTCGGTGTGCCCTGGGTGAAATGAGAAATTGCCCGCCCCTTGGTCTGGCCAACGCGAAAGCCGCGACGAAGGAATGCATTGGTAACAACCTTCTTCGGGTGCCGCGGGGCGTTAGCGGCCGCTGACACATAGGCCGTCCGTGAGGGTTGATCCGGAGTGTTCTGCAGCGGCTCGCCCACGATCATATTCAAGGTCTCGGTGGACACGTTGTGCCGACCGCCATGGTGGGGAATCTGCACAAAGCTGACACGCTGGGGCAAATCAATGCCAATGCTGCTGGCAAAGTCCGCGCAGGCGCGCAGGGCCTCGATGCCCGCATCCCCGGTCAGCAGGTAACCGCCTTTCCCGACGGTGGCAAACAGGATTGCGCTGCTTTCATTTTCAGCCGAGGTCGTTACCGTATCGGGCAGATATTCCTTGTCCCACAGGTCGGCAACATACCCGGCCGCTTCCTTGATCATGTCGAAGAAAGAGGCCGCGGTACTCTCTTCTTTCTTGAGCTCAGGGGATTTTTCAAACTGGGGGACTAGTCCGTGGACATAATGGTCTCGGGTGGGTGACAACACCGTAAAAATCCCGATCTGGCTGCCGGCGAACGGTTCGTGGATCGGAATGTCTCGCTCCAGCGCGGCTTTTTCCAGGGCATTCGCGGCCGACATTTTTTGCTTCAGGCGCTCGGCAAGGCTGTCGTTGGTGATCCGACCATCGTGGAAATAATGGCGAATCTCGTTGCTGTACGCCCAAGGGCGGTGCATCCACAGTTGGCCTACCGTCAGGTTCTCCAGGACGTGCAGCAATCCCCCCGCATGGTCATTGTCCGGATGCGAATTGACCACGTAATCGACGTAATGCGAGTTGAAGTGTTTTTTGACATGCTCGACCAGGTCAGCGCCGTAGGCCTTGGTGCCACCGTCATAAATCAGGATTTTGTATTGATCATCCTCGCGCCAACGAACTGCGATCGCGTCGCCACTGTGTTTACCTTCCCCCACGGGCAAGAAGTCAATTTCGATACCGTTCACCATTTTAAGCGCTCCAAATTTTTGTTGTTGTCTCTGCCGCCGACCAGCGCTCACGAGGAATGGCCGTCTAAGTGTAACGGCTCGCGTTTGAAATCGGCCGCGCTCGCAATCAATGCGATTCCCGGCTCAGATTAACTGCAACTGACGGAGCAGCCGGGCTCACATTCACTGCGAGTGAGCTTGCATTCAGATGCGTCGGCTTGCATTCCATCATCGTGGGCTCACGCTTTCTGCAATTAACCAGAGCCACTTTCCAGAGGCAAAGCGAATTAGTCGTCGTGACGGGTACTGACCTTTTGTGTGCAGGGGCTATCAGGCTCGAATGCCGCCCTCTTATCCGCGCGAGACATAAAGCGTTGATAGCACTCCAGGCCACAGAAGTGCACGACGTACTCGGAACCTTCCGGCGTAAGCGCGGCGTCAAGGGGAATGTCCTTGCAACATTCGCAGCAGCTGATGGTAGGGGTGTTGTTTGCGTTCATGATGGGGTTCCTCCGTCGTCCAAGAAAACCTAGTAACGCTTCCGCACCCGTGATCGAACCTGTGCGCAGATCGACCTGCGGCCGGTAGTGCAGAAGAATTCCCGGCGCTCCCAACTCTGCCGCAACTCGGCAGCGGAGACCGCGCAGTGGTCTGAGCGGATCACGGCCGCTCCCGAAAGGCCCGCAGTGCCGCTCTCAGGAAGAGGATGAAGAGAACCGCCAGCACGAGCGCAGCGAGGCTCCAATGTTCGCTGACGAAGGCCCCGGCCGCAGTCCCCGAAAGCAGCAATGCCAGCACCGGCAAATGGCAGGGGCAAGTGAGCGCGGCGAGCGCACCCCACGTGTAGGCGCGCCAGCGGGGTATCTTGATTGATTCGGATTGGTTGGTGTTACGCATGGGCGTGACCTTCGACGGCGCAATGGGTCAGCCCGGCCAACTCCGTTTTCACTGCGGCTAAAGCCGCCTGCCGTGTCGCGATTTGCCGAAGCAAGCGCTCGATACACCCGATCACATCGGTACTATCGTGCGCATCGAGCGCTCGACAGAGCCGCGCCAATTCGTCGAGCCCGATACCGGACTCGAAGGCGGCACGCACGAAGCACAGCCGCGCCAGGGACCGCTCATCGAAAATGCCGTAACCGCTTTCCGTGCGCCGCGCGGGCTGCAGCAAGCCGCGCAGCACATAATCTCGGACGATATGGACACTAACGCCCGCGTCCTCGGCCAATCTGGATATGGAGTAGGCATTCATCGCCGACACACCCGATCTTCACCGCAAACTGGGGCGCTCAGATATTTCCTTCCGGCTAGGCGCTCAGGTAGCCAGATGAGCAACGGTGCAGCACCCAGAGCCAGTAGCAGCCAAAGCCTGGAGAGATGCTCGCCGTTTTGGTCAAACACATAAGCCAGTAGCGCACCAACCGCGAGCAACAGGAAGTAAGGCCCCGTGATGTAGCAGTGAAGGCGGTGACAACGCGTGGCGTTGACCAGGCAGGCGCCGCCCATCACGGCCAGCGCGGCGCCCGCTGCCAGGAACAACGCGGGGCGTCGATCTGACAGAACAATCGCTATCGTCGCCACGACGGCAGGCAGCCCCCAGAAGCTGACCACCTGCCATGTCTTGCGTAGGCTGTCGCACCTACCGAGTTCGCCTGCCGTGTTGCTCATGTTTCAACCTCCCTCTCTCATTACCCGGCGCAGCAGGACAATTGTTTGACGTCCTTGTTAAAGGTCTGTGCGGCGAGCTTCAGCCCCTCGACCATCGTCAGGTAGGGGAACAACTGATCGGCCAGTTCCTGCACCGTCATCCGGGCGCGGATGGCAATGGCGGCGGTCTGGATGATTTCCCCCGCTTCCGGAGTCACCGCCTGCACGCCCAGCAGCCGGCCGGAGCCCGCTTCGGCGACCAACTTGATGAAACCCCGCGTGTCGAAGTTAGCCAACGCTCGTGGCACGTTGTCCAGGGTCAAGGTGCGGCTGTCGGTTTCGAGGCCGGCGTGCTGCGCTTCGGCTTCGCTGTAGCCGACGGTGGCCACTTGCGGATCGGTGAACACCACGGCCGGCATGACGTCGAGATTGAGCTTTGCCTCGCCGCCGGTCATGTTGATTGCCGCGCGGGTGCCCGCCGCCGCCGCCACATAGACGAACTGTGGTTGGTCGGTGCAGTCGCCGGCCGCATAGATATCCGCTGCGCTGGTGCGCATACCCTGATCGATCTGGATTCCACCGCGCTCGTCCAGCTTCACGCCGGCGCCGTCCAGATTCATGCCCTGGGTGTTCGGCAAGCGCCCGGTGGCAATCAGCAGTTTGTCGGCACGTAACTCACCATGGTTGGTGGCCAGTACGAACTCGCCGTTGGCGTGGGACACCTGGCTGGCTTGCGTTTGCTCCAGCACTTCGATGCCCTCCATACGGAAGGCCTCCGTCACCGCCGCGCCGATGGCCGGGTCTTCGTGGAAGAACATCGCACTGCGTGCCAGGATCGTGACCTCGCTACCCAGCCGGGCGAAGGCCTGCGCCAGTTCCACCGCCACTACGGAGGCGCCGATCACGGCGAGCCGCTTAGGGACTGTATCGCTCGCCAGCGCCTCGTCCGAGGTCCAGTAGGGCGTGTCCTTGAGACCGGGAATCGGCGGAACGGCCGCGCTTGCGCCGGTGGCGACCAGGCAGCGGTCGAAGGCTACGATGCGCTCGCCCCCCTCGGCCAGTTCCACGCTGAGCGTGTGGCCGTCCTGGAAACGGGCGGTGCCACGCAGCACGCTGATGGCTGGGGTGCTCTCCAGAATACCTTCGTATTTGGCGTGGCGCAGTTCGTCGACACGGCCTTGCTGCTGCGCGAGCAGTCGCTCGCGCAGGACCGTCGGCGTCGTGGCGGACAATCCAGTGTCGAACGGACTCTCGCGGCGCAGATGGGCCACATGCGCGGCACGAATCATGATCTTGGAGGGCACGCAGCCCACGTTGACGCAGGTGCCGCCGATGAGACCGCGCTCGATGAGGGTAACGCGGGCACCGCCTTCCACCGCCTTGAGCGCGGCCGCCATCGCCGCGCCACCGCTGCCGATGACCGCAATGTGGAGCCTACCGTCTTCTTTCCCGGCGCCAATGCTGCCGCTCAACCAGCCCCGCGCCTTGTCGAGCAGGCCAGGACGGGCTTGTATCGTGGAATCTTCGAACGCCGCTCGATACCCCAGAGCCTCGACGGCGGCCTGCATTTGCTCTCGGCTTACGCCCTCGTCGGCCTTCAATTCGGCTTTGCCGCTGGCATAGGAGACATCCGCCCGGTGCACACCGGGAATTTGCTCCAAGGCCTCTCTGACATGCTCGGCACAGGAGGCGCAGGTCATACCGCGGATTCGTAAGGTGGTCATATTCTTTGTTTCCTCGGAGGGGTTAGTGGCGGTATCACGGTTTTGGCGGCGTCGGACAGGCATTCGGTACGCAACGGCGGTGAGCGGGCGACACCAGATCCCAGATGGACACCCCAAACATGAGAGCCAGGCCGATGTAGAGCAACCAGCCACTCCGCCAGCCGTGAGCCAGCATCAAAAACACCGCTGCCAGCACCAGGACAGGGCCGATCAGACTGAGCGCAGTCCGTCGCCACTGCCGATGATTGAGCCAGCCAAGGGCATTAACGAGCAGAGCCAGTCCAGCAAAAAGAGGCAGCAGCGTGGTGATGAACAGGCCTTCCCACTGGCTCAAAAAGCCCAGACCGATCGCGGCCCCCAGGCTGGCAAGGGCGGGAAAACACGAGGCGCAACCTATGGCGGAAACCAGCACGCCGACAGAACCGGCTTTGTCACCGATCCGCGTGAACAGATTGAAAGAATTTGCCATCGGAACTCCCGCCTATTGCTTGACGCTGGACGGGTAGCCGGCGTCCTCGGTCGCCTTGGTCAGCGCCGGGGCATTGGTCTTGGTATCGTCGAAGGTGACGGTGGCCTCGCGGTTCTCGAAGCTCACCTCAGCCTTGGTCACGCCATCGACCTTGGTCAACGCCTTCTTCACCGTAATCGGGCAGGCGGCGCAGGTCATGCCGGGCACCGACAGGGTAACGGTCTGGATGGCCGCCCAGACAGGTGTGGCGACGAGAGTGGCAAGGGCGAAGGATGCGAGCAGTTTTTTCATGGCGAACTCCTGATCAGTAGAACAAGGGAAGGATGTAGGGGAAGCCGAGCGCGACCAGCGCCAATGCCGTCACCACCCAGAAGAGCAGCTTGTAGGTGGTGCGTACCTGAGGGATGGCGCAGACATCGCCCGGCTTACAAACTTGTTGGGGTCGAAAAATGCGCCGGTAGGCAAAAAACAGCGCGATCAACGCCCCGCCGATAAAGATCGGGCGATAAGGTTCCAGCACGGTCAGGTTGCCGATCCAGGCCCCGCTGAATCCCAGTGCGATCAGTACCAACGGCCCAAGACAGCAAGTCGAGGCGAGAATCGCAGCAAGCCCCCCGACGACAAGAGGGGCGCGCCCGTTTGATGGTTCAGACATGCATTTCTCCTTTCGAGCATTTGATCGATGGTTTAAGGTTAATCCCGTAGTCAAGTACGGAATCAAGCGGTATGAAAAAAAATTTGGAAAGCCTGACCATCGGCGCCTTCGCCAAGGCGGCCGGGGTCAACGTGGAAACCATCCGGTTCTATCAACGCAAGGAGCTGTTGCCCGAACCGGACAAGCCCTACGGCAGCATTCGCCGCTACGGCGAGGCGGATGTCGCACGGGTGAAATTCGTAAAATCCGCGCAACGGCTGGGCTTTAGCCTCGAAGAAGTGGCCGGGCTATTGAGGCTGGATGACGGCGCTCACTGTGATGAAGCGCGCGTGCTCGCCGAGCAGAAGCTCGAGGACGTGCGCGGCAAGCTCGCAGATCTGCGACGGATCGAGTCAGTTTTGGAGCAACTGGTTCACGACTGTTGTGCGAGCCACGGGACTGTCTCCTGTCCGCTGATCGTTTCGCTGCATAGGAACAAAGAGCCGCGCTGACCTACGATCAGCAGTTTCGTAAGGCACCCCTGTTTGTCGGCTGGAGCTTAAAAAAAAGCGGCGCTCAATGAGCACCGCTGAATGGCCAAAGGAGCACTTGCAGAGGCCACAGATGGGTAATCTGACATTTACGCTCACGCCTTATCAGGACAAACTCACGCTGAGTCTGGTCGAGCGGAGCGTGGAGCGGTCGCTCATGTACTACCTTGCAGGTGAACAGGCGGGCTGCTCTTCGACACGGCTAGCCGCCGTGGCCCCTTGTTGCTCAATCTTCACCACCAAGGCCGCCTCAGCCTTGTCGTGCATAGAAGCGGCCCGCTCAATCGAACGATCGCTCCCGCCCTCGGCCCATATGGTGGATGACAGCAGAGTCGAACCCACTATCAGTAGCAGTCTTAGGTATTTCATAACAGCCTCCTCTCGGGTTTTCTACCCACGAGTCGACTCTATCTCCGTAGTTAAGTACGGAATCAAGCAGAGGATAGAGTTGGAGTACCTGGACTATTGCGCTGAGAGGAGAGGGCAGGGCTTAAGTGCACTTTCTGATCCGTTGCTCCTCAGCCCCCAGACTCAGATCGGCAACCCCGCTGCCAGCATCTTGTCCCGCAGCTCAGCGGCGCGCGCCGGATCGAGCGCGTTGCTAAACAGCGCCTTGATCTCATTGGGTCTGGCGTCGAACTGATCTACCAGATCCTTGATGCGGTAACCGTGGCGCGTCAGGGTCGGTTCCAGATCATCCAGTTGACGCGACAGCACTGATTCCACCAGCTCCGCCGAGACCGGTTTCTCGCCAGTCAGGTAGCCGGCTTCCAATGCCATGCTGAGGTGCAGTTGGATTTGCAATGGTGTGCGCAGCTTGGTGGCGAGCAGGTCGATGGCGTCTTCACTCAGGATCGACTCGGGTTCGACCTTCCCCGCAGTGCAGGTTTCCAGCAGCCAGTGGATGTACTCGGGGACGATAGAGAATTCGGAAAAAATCGTACGCTAAGCTTCGCGAGTTCTTGTAACCAATTCATTGTTTTTTCAATGGATGAAAGAAAATGGCGAAAGCTATTTGACAAACAAATCGGGATCTTATAACTTACCTACCAAGTAGTCGGTAGATGAAATAAAGCCATGAAACTCAATTCAGATCTTTCGCAGCGTGTTGTCGTCGAGCCTTCAAGCTTACAGTGGGTCGATTCGCCAGCGACCGGGATTCAACGCCAGTTACTGGAGCGTGATGGCGACGAAGTGGCGCGTGCCACCTCGATCGTGCGATACGCGCCGGGCTCCGCTTTTGAAAATCATAAGCACGACTTGGGCGAGGAGATTCTGGTCCTGGACGGCGAATTCAGCGACGAATCCGGGACCTTCGGGCCTGGGACTTACATCAAGAATCCACCAGGTTCTTCGCATGCACCGAGCTCCGCGACGGGTTGCACGTTGTTCGTCAAGCTGCGCCATCTTGATCTAGCCGACAGCCAACGCACCGTGGTCGACACCCGTAACGGCCCCTGGTTTCCAGGCCTCGTGCCGGGTCTGTCGGTGATGCCACTTTCTGAGTTCGACACACAACATACGGCTTTGGTGCGCTGGGCCCCGGGGACACGATTCAATTCGCATCGTCACTACGGCGGTGAAGAAATCTATGTGTTGGAAGGCGTCTTTGAGGATGAGTTCGGAAGCTACCCTACCGGCACATGGATGCGCAGTCCGCATTTGAGTGCTCACCGTCCCTTCAGCAATACAGGCTGCACCATCCTGGTCAAGACAGGCCACCTGCCAGTCGCCGAATCAAATGAGGCGCTTGCATGAAGCATTTCTCCGAAATCTCGCCGACCGCCGAGCGGGTGGTCGATGCCGCTGAAGGGTTGGTACAGCAGCACGGCTACAACGGCTTCTCATACGACGACGTGGCCCAGTTGGTAGGCATCAAAAAACCAAGTATCCACCACCACTTTCCCAAGAAGGGTGAACTCGTGGCCGTGGTCGCACAGCGCTACACGCACCGGTTTCGTGAGGAGTTGCTGAGCATCGAAGGGCAGCATGCGAAAGCGCCTGACAGGCTAACTGCGTATGCGGCACTTTTCGAACGCACCTTCGCCAAGGACCGGCGCCTTTGTGTCTGCGGCATGTTGGGTGCCGAGTCGGACTCGCTGCCGGACGCCGTTGTGAGCGAGGTCGAGCGATTCTTTAAAGTCAATCTCGACTGGTTGACTCTTGTCGTTGCCGATGGTCAGCGTGCCGCGCTGATCACCTCGAATTCCACCCCAGAGGCTCTCGCAGAGGCATTCTTGTGCGCGTTGGAAGGCTCGATGATGGTGGGCCGTGGCATGCGGTCGTCACGCGGACCGGCCGAAGTTGGAAACACTTTTCTTTCCACCGTGTTGACCTGAGGTCGGCACTTTTTTTGCAACACAACCCTACCATTTAGTTGGTAGTTAAGGAGATTATTATGAGTACTGAATTTAATGGCAAGAAGTTGTTGGTCATCGGCGGCACTAGCGGGATGGGACTGCAAACTGCCCGCATGGTTCTTGAGCAAGGCGGAAGCGTCGTCATCGTCGGTCACCGTGAAGACAAGGCCGAAGAGGCCCGCAAGGCGCTGTCGTCGTTGGGCACCGTGACCGCCCTGACTGCCGATCTCTCGCGAGCCGAAGATGTGAAGCGACTCCTGCATACCATCGATGAACACCACAAGGACATCAATCTTCTGGTCAACGCGGCTGGGGTGTTCTTCCCGAAGGCGTTTCTTGAGCACACGGAAAGTGATTACGAACAATATTTGACGTTGAATAAAGCGTTCTTCTTCATCACACAAAAAGTCGTGGCCAATCTCGTGGCCAGCGAGCGTCCCGGCGCCATTGTGAACATCGGCTCGATGTGGGGCAAGCAGGCGATTGCGGCTACGCCGTCGTCCGCGTATTCGATGGCAAAAGCAGGTTTGCATTCGCTGACCCAGCACCTTGCGATGGAGCTGGCATCCAAACAAATCAGGGTCAATGCCGTTTCTCCGGCGGTTGTCGAAACGCCGATTTACGAGGGATTCATACCCAAGGCCGAGGTTCATGGCGCCTTACAGGGATTCAACAGCTTCCACCCAATCGGCAGGGTTGGGACGCCACAAGACGTCGCCGAGGTCATCCTCTTCCTGTTGTCGGACAAGGCAGCATGGGTGACGGGCGCAATCTGGGACGTTGACGGCGGCGTGATGGCCGGGCGTAACACATAATGGGGGAACGAGAAATGAACACAAACATTAAAGGAACTCCCGGCAACGGGATCAACGTCGGCGCATTGCGTGAGTTTGCAGATCAGGTCGCAGCAAAGCCCGCCGCAGGCATCGCGACGTTCGGCGTCGTGACAACCTGGGAGGGTGGCACCCGGACGCGTGCGCGAACCATGCCGCTCGTACTAGGTGACACGGCCTTGGCGCGCGGCTTTGTCATCGACGCGGACGAACCGGCAGAATTGCTCGGTACCGACACGGCCGCTAATCCACAAGAATTGATCCTGGCTGCGTTGAACGCATGCATGACTGCAACCTACGCGGCAAATGCGGCGGCAATGAACATCGAGTTGCAATCGCTGACTATCCGCACGAAGGGAAGCCTCGATCTGAGAGGTTTTCTTGGAATCGATCCTGGGATCAATCCAGGGTACGACCAGGTCGAGTATGAGGTCGAAATGGAGTCGTCGGCGGATTCGGCGGCGCTGAAAGCATTGCACGCGCAGGTGCAGCGAACATCGCCGAATTACCACAACTTCGCGAGAGCCATTGATCTCAAGGCCAAGCTGACCATTCTCCAATGATCGAGTCAGTGTTTCCCGTGGTTGGCTGACGGGAGGCCAAACCAGATGCGCTATGACGGAAGGTTCAACCTTCCGTCATCACGTTCTCTGGAATACGCAGTGTCAATTTGAGGTATAGGAAGCGGATAGAGGCGGCGTAGCGGGGTGAGGTAGCAACGATTGCCAAAGCCCGATACTTGCACGGAACGCTACGACGTAAATCCGACAGGCATAAGCAGGAAGGGCGCGCGAATTACCCTGGGAGATCTGTTTGGCCTGCCACGTGCTACCGGCACCGAGAGGTGGCGGGATGGGCGAACAGAAGTCAGCAGAGGCCGTAGTAGTTGCTCGGAACCGGAGCGATGAAGGGCTGAACCTGTCATGAGTGGATAGTCAGGTGTGCTCTCTGTTGGAGCGTAAGGCAGAAACGTCGTGAACAGCGGCGGTCGAGACCATCAGGAGGTAGGAGTCGGAAACTCCGAGGGCCGGTCTGGGCGCTTAGTTACCACAGGCGACACATCAACGGAACCAAGCTCGCTGACGCAGTCTGTCAGTAGGCAGGAACCGCCGTATACGGAACCGTATGTACGGTGGTGTGGGAGGACGGCGGGGGCGACCCCGCCTCCTACCCGATTTCTCTATCGTCCCCAAAATCGGCCCCCTGCGGCCCCCTGCGGCCCCCTGGGCGCGTTTCTGGTGCTAAGGTAGGCTTGCCCCCTGACTGACAGCTTCCGCGTTGTGTGGGCGATTCTGGAGGCTCTGACGCTGCTCCGGTTGCAGCGCTCCCGCCCCCTCTTTGGCGTTCAACCCTTACGGACTTGCAGGCGGCGGCAGTCGTCCAGGATGAGTACAGGCGGTCGGATCGCCTCGATCCATACTGTCCAACCCTTAGCGAGCCTTCAGGCGGCGCATAGGTTTGGTTCAGTTCGAGGTGGTTGGGTTGACGCCGGCGCGGCTTGCCGCGCCCTTGGTAAACGTTGCTGGCCGTAGGCCAGGCATTTTTGAGCGGGCGCAGGCCGCGACAGGCCGACGCGAAGCGGCGGGGCGAAGGGAGCGAAGCGACCGAAGGGTAGGCGCGCCCATAGGGCGCTAACGGCGGCTTGTATGTTGCTTGCAGGGCTGCGAGTTGCCCACAGGCTGAGAGGTTTTAAGAAGATTTAAAAGATTTAAAAGATTTAGGAGGAAAAAACGGCTTTTTATCTTTTGAAATCAAGGTCTTACGGATGTGGCCGGTTCCTAATAGACGGAACTCGGTTCCTAATAGACGGAACTCGGTTCCTAATAGACGGGCTATCCACAGCCTGGGAGGGAATACGCGACAAAACATGGTTTAGGGGTGCCCGCAGAATTCGGAAAAAATCGTACGCTAATGTTTTACGACACCTCCTTGAGGTTGCCGCGTTTACATCATTACCTGAACAGGTATAAAATTCCGTCATGACAAACAAAGAAAAACCGCTCGAATGGATCGCGAGCAGCCACAAGGATTTGATGGCGTTGCACGTCCGACGTGCGTCGCCGTTTCGGTTACGCGCTCTCGTTGGCGCAGATAGGCGATCAGGATGACGCAGCAAAGGTGCTCAAGGGGTTCGGTGGTGCCGGCGTGCTGGAGGTCGTCGAAGACGATGCCGGCGGCACCTATCGAGCGGTATACACGGTCAAGTTTGCGGAAGCGGTGTTCGTCCTGCACTGCTTCCAGAAGAAGAGCAAGAGCGGAATCGCCACGCCAAAGGCCGACATGGACATCATCCGCGCTCGGCTGAAGGTGGCCGAGGTATTGGCACAGGAGCTACGAAATGCAAAAACGAATCATTGAAGGCGTCGAGGTTCAGCGCAGCTCGGGCAACGTCTTTGCCGACCTTGGACTGCCTGACGCTGAAAAGCTCAAGATCAAGACCGGCCTGGTGGTCGAGATCAGGAGGGCCATGCGCGCCCTTGGGCTGACTCAACAAGCGGCGGCCAAACGCATGGGCATCCCGCAACCGAAGGTGTCGGGCATGATGCGCGGCGACTTCACCAATCTATCCGAACGCAAGCTGATGGATTGTCTGAATCGCCTCGGCTACGACATCGAAATCAAGGTACGGCCAGCAGCCGAGCCGATCGGGCATCTAACGCTCGCAACCGCTTAATCGGAGCCCTCCTGATGGCAGCCCGCATCACCGACGACGAATGGGACGAACTGACTCCCGAGAATTTCGATACCACGGCACTGCTGCGTGCAGTCGATGCCGTGGACGTGCTGCGCGGCGATTTGAATGACAGCGCAGACGGCGCACCTCCGCAACTGCGCACCGACCTGTTGAAGCTGCATCAACTGGCAATGGCCGCGTTCAACGAGGGATCACGCAGCCGAGTGGCTGAGCTATTTGATCTCGCCGTGGATCTTCAGGATCAGGTTGATCATCTGATGACCTCGCTGGAACAAGTGCAAGAAACCCTGTCCCGGTTGACGGCGCTCTACCCAGAAAGCCTGTCCTGAATGTTCTTGGAGACAACCACATCATGAGCCGCAGCCGCCGCAAAACGCCCATCGTTGGGCACACGACCTGCCGTAGCGAGCGCGAGGACAAGAAACTCTGGCATCAGCGCTGGCGAACCCACGAGCGCACCGCGCTGGCCAGCGCGTCGCCGGAAGCTCTATGCGCCCATCTGCCTCTACTGGAAAACCAGGTCAGCAACGTCTGGTCGATGGGTAAGGATGGCCGCTCCTACTGGCCCATCAAGCGCCAGGCCGCCACGGCGGATCGCATTGCCAACCACAAGGGACGCAATCCGCAAGAGCGCGCCTCCCTGAAAAAGCGTCTGCTGCGCAAGTGGATGAGCAAATGAACCTGTCCACCATCGAGGCGCTGGCTATCGCTTGGGCGCGAATCGCTGAAGAAGCAGAACTCCCAGCCGGCTACGAGGGCACGGCGACGCCAGAGGCGCATCGGGCCTGCGAGGTGATCCAGGAGCGGATTCGAGAGCACGTCGTCGCCACCAATGACATGCGGCTGTTCGGCCTGCTGCACCTGCTTGGGCAGGCGTCGCTGCGCATGGAGCAAGCGCTGTGGCCGGAAGAATATGCGCGGATGACCCGCGAGGTCGAGGAAGCTCTCCGAGAGGCCGACGACCCCAACGCCAAGTCGTACACCCACGAAGAAGTCATGCAGGCGATGCAGGAACGCATCGACCGAGCGCGAGACAAAGCCATGTTGATCGGCTGACGGAAATTTCGGCGGTTCCGGCTGATCCAAGAATCTTGGCGTGACCTTACCTCCGCTCTACCGCTGGGTGCCAGCCTCGGCGCACGCCTAACCACCCAACTCAGAAAGGAAAATAAGTTGGTAAAACGCATTCCCGTATCCGAGCTTCGTCTCGGCATGTACATCCACAAGCTCGCCGGCTCTTGGGTTCGACACCCATTCTGGCGCGGCAGCTTCCTGCTGACCGAGCCTCAGGATCTCTCTGCCATTCGAGAATGTGGCGTCGGGGAGGTCTGGGTCGACTTGGCCAAAAGCCAAGTCGACCCAGAGAGCCCAGAGAGCCCAGAGAGCCCAGAGAGCCCAGAGAGCCCAGAGAGCCCAGAGCCCAGAGCCCAGAGCCCAGAGCCCAGAGCCCAGAGAATTGTCGGAGGAGCAATCTCTGCCGTCTAGTCCACTAAGCAAGAAAAGTGACGGCGCAACCTCAATGGAGAGCGAAATGTGTTATGCACGGAAACTCTGTCTTGCGGCCAAGTCCCAAGTCATGGACATGTTCCAGGAAGCCCGGCTTGGCAAGGCCGTCGACCCAAGCACGACGTTGCCGCTGGTCGGAGAAATCGCTGCCTCGGTGCTGCGCCAACCTCATGCCCTCATCAGCGTCGCACGCATCAAAACGCACGACGATTACACCTACCTGCACTCGGTTGCCGTCTGCGCCCTGATGCTATCGCTGGCCCGGCATCTCGATCTAGACGAGGAGCAAACGCGCCTGGCTGGCATCGGCGGACTGATGCACGACCTAGGCAAGGCCGCGATGCCGCTGGAAGTGCTTAACAAACCAGGCAAGCTCACCGATGCCGAGTTCGCCATCATGAAGCGCCACCCTGTGGAGGGCGCAAAGATGCTGCGCGCAGGCGGGGCCGAGCCCGGGGTGGTGGACATTGCCCTGCACCATCACGAGAAGATCGACGGAACCGGCTACCCGGATCGCTTGGCCGGTGACGCCATTTCACTCCTGGCCCGCATGGGCGCAATCTGCGACGTCTATGATGCCGTGACGTCGGAGCGAGCCTACAAAAAGCCGTGGGACCCGTCCGCGGCGATGCGGCAGATGGCCAAGTGGGAGGGCCATTTCGACAAACGCATCTTCCACGCCTTCGTCAAGGCCGTGGGCATCTACCCCGTCGGCTCCTTGGTTCGCCTGTCCTCTCAGCGTCTGGCCGTTGTCGTTGAGCCGGGAATGGAATCACTGCTGACTCCCAAGGTTCGCGTGTTCTTCTCGCTACGCTCGAGAGAGCCGATCCCGATGCAGACCATCGACCTGGCGGCCACGAGTTGCAAGGACAGTATCACTGGCCCCGAAGACCCGACGCTCTGGAACTTCAAGAACCTCGACGACTTGTGGATGGAATAGCCCCCACAAAACGACGGCCCCGTGAGGGAGCCGTTGAACATCGTCGAGCGATGCCCGTCCAGGGAGGGATGGCCGAGCTCGATTCTCCAGAAGGTAGCTGGTGACACGAGTGTTGAGCCCACCCAACTAGGGTGACGGAAATTTCTGGGGTTCCGGCTTACATCCCCTACGTGCTGCCATTCACCGTTTTCCTGAAACTCAAGGACATCGGTGGAAACGTGCTGCCACCCTACGATGAGGAGTTCGTCGAGGTGGACATGGCTGATGAGCAAGCCGCGGCATACGCCAGGCTGGCTGCAACCCTGACAGCTGAACTGAGACAGGCACTGGCTCGTAGGGACACAACGCTTCTAGGCGTTGTGTTGAACGTCCTATTGGCATGGCCCGACTGTTGTTTCCGGGCCGAAACAGTGAAGCATCCTCGCTCCAAGGCCCTGTTGGCATTTGTGCCAACGATCTTTCCTGATGGAGAGCTGATGCCCAAGGAGCGAAAGCTGCTTGAGCTCTGTCGGGAGGAAAAAGCCAAGGGGCGCAGGGTTCTGGCCTACTCGGTATACACGGGAACGCGTGACACAACCTCGCGATTGAAGGCCATCCTCGAACAGGGCGGCTTGAAGGTCGCGGTGTTGCGCGCATCGGTAGACACGGCTCGCCGTGAAGACTGGATCCTCGACCAGGTGGATAAAGGCGTTGACGTGTTGATCACAAATCCCGAGCTGGTAAAGACGGGTTTGGATCTTCTGGACTTTCCAACCATCTGCTTCATGCAGACGGGCTGGAACGTCTACACGCTACAGCAGGCTGCGCGCCGGTCTTGGCGGATCGGACAAAAGCAGGCGGTACGGGTGGTGTTTCTGGGCTACGCCAAAACATCGCAGATCGCTTGCCTGGAGCTGATGGCCAAGAAGATCGCAGTAGCGCAATCCACGTCTGGTGACGTGCCTGAGTCTGGGCTCGATTCGCTGAACCAGGATGGCGATTCGGTTGAAATGGCGTTGGCCAGGCAACTGGTAGCTTGTTAAGTCATCGTTATAGCTAGCCCCCGTAAGGGGGCTTTTTTTTGATATGTCGGAAGGACTTGTAGGGTACCTTGAGGCGAACCTAAGAGTAGGCAATGCGCTAAGGTCGAGATTTGGGCTGAGCAGTTCAAGCCGTATGGCTAAGGAAAACGTGATGGTCGATCTACTAAGCAGGGTACGGATCGCCGCTAGGCGATACCGTGACGCCAATCCCGAGCGCCAAGGAGGCATTGTGCTGGTTTTTCAGGACAAGGTTTACGGCTGGAAAAACTGCTTGCGAGATGCGGGTCACGAGCAGCCTGGCGCTTATGCAGTGGACGAAGACGGTCACGTTTTCATTGCAGAAGGCGGCAATGAGTACGACGGAGCCAAATGCTGGGTCGCTGTCGGCACCTCAAACTGATCATGGAAAACGGCAAGGCTCTAGCCCTGCATCTGTAGGGCCGGGGCTGTAGGAGTGAAGCGATCTTCGCTTCATTGAATCGAGGGCTCGGTATGCAGCACAAAGGCGATTTGATAGTCAACGATCAGAGAGAAACCACCGGCCAGATTACCGGGACGACCTATGTCAAAGCTGGTGGGCTACTAATTGCCCATGGCCAGCTTGCTGGTGGGCTGATCATTGTTGGCGCTGATGGAAAATTGACCCACCCTGCCGATTGAAATTTGACCCAGGGCGGATTGCTGATTTTGTTACCAGCAACTGTGGATAAGTCTACCAGCGCAGCTGCTGTTGCCCCCACTCCTTCGCTAGCCCAGTTCAGTTGTTTAAGACCTGCCACACGCAGCCATGTAGCAGGCCGTCGTCGCCATGAAATCAGAACGGCTCATCGTCCTCCGGTTCCTGGCTGCCCTTACGCTTTCGCTCCCGTGATTTGATCTTGGCCTGGGCCGCCAAGCTACTGACTGCCACATCGCCACCAACTGCGCCCGCAGAGCCCCGGTGCGGTTGGATTTACCTTACAACATTGTAATGAAGTTTTTCGAAACGGGCTCGGTAGGAGCGTGTCATAATTCAGTGCCTGCTAACAGGCTGATGAGCCGTATCGGTCAGTAGGCACCGACGACATACAACTATCGAACCCTGGAGAACGCAATGACAAACTCAATGTTCGCTTCCTGTATCCAAGCTTGTTCGAACTGTGCCCTTGTGTGCGAAACGTGCGCCTCTGCTTGCCTGCGTGAGGATGACGTAAAAATGATGGCACGCTGCATCGAGCTTGACCGCGACTGCGCGGACATTTGTAGGTTGGCCGCCATACTGATGAGTCGCGAAAGTGATTACGCTAAAGAATTTTGTGCCCTTTGCGCCAAGATCTGCCGTGCATGCGGAGAGGAATGCGCGAAACATCAAGTGGATCACTGCCAAGAGTGTGCCAAAGCGTGCATGAAGTGCGCTGAAGAATGCGAGCGCATGGCTGCGTAACATTCGCGACTTGCTGCTCTGGCAAAGCTCGTCATCTCGTTGCCAGAGCAGCTTCGCCGGAATGACCTTATATCCCAGCATGTGCAGTTGAAGCTAAGCCAGCTGACTTGCTAGCAGAAAAGGCCTAGATATCCGCTGGCCGAGCTCACCCAAACCGTAAGCGTTCATTCCACGACGTACTGGACTTACTTTACGTCCCGAAGGGGCCTTAGCAATTCCGGTGAGACCTTGTACTGTTTCGTGCCGTTCTCGGCCAGGACGATCACGCTCTTGCGGTTGATCTTGGTGACGATCCCCATAGTCAAGCCAGTTCGGCTTTCGAAGGTCACCTTCAGCCCCACGTGCAGCCGACTCAGCGCCTGCAGGTTTTCTTGATCTTGCAGTTCATCAATGCGCCGGCAGATCATTCGGTTCAGCTCCAATAGCTGATCGATGCTCATGTCTTCAATGCGCATGGAGGGTGCCCTTTGGCTGTGCGGTCTGTCGATCAGAATGGCGCGGATCGATCAGCGAGCGTAACGGATTATCGGCGAACCGGGTCTTCCAGAGCCGAGGCGTCAGGTCAGCGACCTTGCTGGCCGGGTGCTGACTGATGCGCTGCAGCACGTCCACCAGATAGGTGTACGGGTTGATGTCGTGCAGTTTGCACGTAGTGATCAGGCTCTGGATGATGCCCACGTGTTCCGCGCCGAGTTCAGTCCAGCAGAACAGCCAGTTCTTGCGTCCCATGGGAATGGGGCGCAGGGCCCGTTCCAGGTGGTTGGTGTCTGGCTGGACGTCTGGGTCTTCCAGGAAGACGGTCAGGCTGGCTTCACGGCTGAGCACGTAGTTCAGTGCTTTGGTCAATAAATCACTGGGCAGCAGACCGCCCTGTGCCAGTTGATCCCGGCACCATTGGAAGAAGTCGCTGACCACCGGCTTTGAGTGGAGCAGCCGGTACTGGCGTTTCTTTTCGCCGGTCAGTTGCTGGACGCGGATCTCTTCTTCGTTGGTGTATAGCTTGGCAATCTGCTGAAGGGCTTCGGTGGCAGTTATCGGGTGGTCCTTCTGCGCCTCAATGAAGTAACGACGACTGTGCACCCAGCACTGCGCGTGGATGATGTTCTGCTGTGCGGCGGCATAGCGGGCATAAGCAGCATAGCCGTCACTGATCAGAGTTCCGCTGAACTGTTCGTTCAGTACCTGCTCGATATGGGCTCGGCCTCGACTGTTCGAGTAAGTGAACACCACTTCATCGGCATCGCCGTATAACGGCCAGAACCAGCCGGATTTCATCTTGCCTTTTTGTGGGCCTGCCCGACCCTGGTGGCCAGCTTTAATCGGCGTCTCATCCATCGCCAACACCCGGCTGCGCAGAACATTGTCGGTCTGGGCATCCACGATCGGCCGCAGCAGATCAATAGATGGGGTTTGGGGAGCAATGGAACCAAAAACCAACGTAAGCCCGACTAGCTCCGTTCAGAGCCCTCTTCCCAGGCATCCGACTCGATAAAACCATTGCGCAACTTGACCACCCATTGGCGCCGTTATTGACCAGCCGGCTGCATTCTTGACCAGTTATTTGCATTCGGAGTGACCAGGAGGGGGGCAATAGAGAAAACGGAAAAAATCGTACGCTAAGGCCAAGCGTGTTTTGCTAATGAACTGTGCTAGCAGACAAAACCAGCGGCTAGCACAACATCGATTACTTGCATTGCGACACCCAGTACGAATTGCACGGTACTCCAGTCGTTTTGGGCAGCTATAAAATCGAATTTCGTTATCGAAGTTCGATTATTATGGATTAATCTGTGGAAAATCAGGTAGGCCAACGCATGACTAATACCTCCACCGATGACCGCAGCCCATGGTCGGTTTTTCTTATTTTTCTACGACTTGGATTGACCTCCTTCGGCGGCCCCATCGTGCACTTAGGCTATTTCCGTGACGAGTTCGTCACACGACGGCGCTGGTTGTCTGAACGCAGCTATGCTGATTTAGTGGCGCTGTGCCAATTTCTTCCAGGCCCAGCAAGCAGCCAGGTCGGCATAGCGTTGGGGCTATCACGGGCTGGATATAGCGGGGCGCTGGCTGCTTGGACAGGCTTTACGCTGCCTTCGGCCGTAGCTTTAATCCTGTTCGCGCTGGGCATTTCCAACTATGGGGATTCCGTTTCGCCGGGCGCGTTGCATGGCCTAAAAGTGGTGGCCGTTGCCGTAGTCGCCCAAGCGGTATGGGGCATGGCGCGCAACCTGTGTACGGATGGGCTGAGAGTCACAATAATGGCGATTGCCGCCTGTGCTGTCCTGCTCGTACCGTCCGCGTGGGGGCAGGTTGGTGTGATTGCTGCCGCAGGCATCATAGGCCGACTATTGTTCAAGCCAGCACATACTGTTGAGCACGACCCACTACCTATCACGGTCAGTCACCGGGCCGGCGCACTTTGGCTATCGTTATTTTTTGCCCTGCTGATTGGCCTACCGATCTTGGCAAAATTGCTGCCAAGTCCAACGATGGTGGTAGTGGACGCCTTCTATCGTGTGGGGTCACTAGTGTTCGGTGGTGGCCACGTTGTGTTGCCGCTGCTGCAAGCCGAAGTGGTGTCCTCCGGCTGGGTCAGTAATGAATCCTTCCTCGCGGGGTACGGGGCGGCTCAAGCGGTGCCCGGCCCATTGTTCACATTCGCCGCGTTCCTTGGTGCTTCGATGAGCACCGCTCCCTCTGGCTGGGTCGGCGGTATTGTGTGCCTACTGGCTATCTTCGCACCCTCTTTTCTGCTGGTTGTGGGAGCCATGCCATTTTGGGAGCGTCTGCGTCGCAATACAGGCATGCAAGCCGCGCTGGCTGGGGTCAATGCGGCGGTGGTTGGCCTGCTGCTGGCCGCGTTCTATCACCCTGTATGGACTAGCGCCATATTTCAGCCGCAAGACTTTGTCTTGGCCCTGGTCGCCCTTGTCGCACTGATGTTCTGGAAGCTCCCGCCGTGGCTAGTTGTCGTCGGCAGCGGTGCAGCGGGTTGGCTGTTGAGTATCGCGCTGTGAGGCACGAAAAATGACAGATAAAGACCTGTACGGCGGGTTGATCCGCCTGCACATACTTCACCATGCAGCCGAGAAGCCCGTCTTCGGACTGGGAATCATCGAAGAACTGCAACGACACGGCTACGAGCTGAGCGCCGGGACGGTATACCCAATGCTGCACGGGCTGGAAAAGAAGGGCTATTTGACCTCACGCCACGAACGCACCGGGCGACGTGAACGGCGTGTCTATGAGATCACTGAGCAAGGCCAAGTTGCGCTGGTCGAGGCACGTGCAAAGGTTAAGGAACTGTTCGGCGAGTTGATCGAAGGTTGCTGAGTTTACGGCTTCAACTCGGCGTCAGGCGGTTCACTGGCACCGCGTCAGACTAGGGCCGCTTTCTGCATTTTCTGACGCCAAGGCGTCAATCTCTATGGCCTCAACCTGACAGGCCGAATGCTTAGCGTACGATTTTTTCCGATTTCTCTATCGACCCCAGGAGGATCTGAATTGATCTCTCCACCATGTGTACACTGCCTGACAGCGGAGTTCGTCGCGGTTTAATCTAGAAAGACTTGCCCTAGGGAGATCAGCACGGCTGGAAGAACTGACCCAAACGAGGCAGCAGGTCGCATTTGACGATATCTTCACTGTATACTTTATCGCTCAGCCATACCTCTTGAGCTACAGGAACACCAGCATGACTGTACTCCAAACGATCTACTGGCAGCCTACGCCGCCTTAGCGCTACGCCCCCTCGCAACATCTCGCTTCCGCTAGTTTCGCTCGCGGTCGCGTACTGCTGTATGCCCGGTTTTTACACCCAAGGCACACAGCCAAATAATCCTCACAACTTGAATTCGTATCGACGCGCTCGCCATCTGCCTGGTGTGCGTGTGGTGCATTGCCTTGGATATTCTGATGCTGCAATCGCTCAAACAAACGTGGTTTTCCAACGTCCGTGGAGACGTGCTCGCGGGGATCGTGGTCGCGCTCGCGCTGATCCCGGAGGCCATTGCTTTCTCTATCATTGCCGGCGTCGACCCCAAGGTCGGTCTCTACGCCTCCTTCTGTATCTGTGCTGTCATCGCCTTCGTCGGCGGTCGACCCGGCATGATCTCGGCAGCTACCGGTGCGATGGCACTGCTGATGGTCACCCTGGTAAAAGATCACGGGCTTCAGTATTTGCTGGCAGCCACCTTGCTCTGCGGGGCGCTTCAAATCCTCGCTGGATACCTGAAACTGGGCTCTCTGATGCGCTTTGTTTCGCGCTCGGTAGTCACAGGCTTTGTGAATGCATTGGCGATTCTGATTTTCATGGCGCAGTTACCTGAATTGACCAACGTGACCTGGCACGTTTACGCCATGACCGTAGTGGGCCTCGGAATAATCTATCTGTTTCCGTATGTACCGAAGATCGGCAAGCTGATTCCCTCGCCGCTGGTGTGCATCCTGGCCCTGACGGCCATTGCTATTTACCTCGGTCTGGATATCCGCACTGTGGGTGACATGGGCGAACTGCCGGACACGCTGCCGATTTTCCTGTGGCCTGAAGTCCCGCTGAACGTTGAAACTCTGCGCATCATCTTCCCGTACTCAGCCGCCTTGGCCGTAGTAGGTCTGCTTGAGTCCATGATGACCGCGACCATCGTCGACGATTTGACCGATACCACCAGCAACAAAAACCGTGAATGCAAGGGTCAAGGCATTGCCAACATCGCTGCCGGGATGCTCGGCGGTATGGCAGGCTGCGCCATGATCGGCCAGTCGATCATCAACGTGAAATCCGGTGGACGTACCCGTCTCTCCACATTGTGCGCGGGCATTTTCTTGCTGCTGATGGTCGTTTTCCTCGGCGAATGGCTCTCCAAGATCCCGATGGCTGCATTGGTTGCTGTGATGATCATGGTATCCATCGGCACCTTTAGCTGGGATTCCTTGCGCAATCTGAAAGAGCACCCACTGTCGACCAACCTCGTCATGGTCGCGACCGTTGTGGTGGTCGTGGCAACGCATAATCTGGCTTACGGCGTGTTGGTCGGCGTACTGCTGGCTTCGTTGTTCTTTGCGAACAAGGTCGGACATTACCTCGATATCAAGAGCAGTCTTGAAGAGACGGAGTCGCATCGGACTTACCGCGTGGTAGGCCAGGTGTTCTTCAGCTCGGCAGACAAGTTCACCGAAGTTTTTGACTTCAAGGAAGCGCTCAACAAGGTCACCATCGATCTGACACAGGCGCATTTCTGGGATATCACCGCCGTCGCCGCGCTGGATAAAGTGGTAATCAAGTTCCGTCGCGAGGGCGCCGAGGTTGAAGTGCTGGGTCTAAATGAGGCCAGCGCCACAATCGTTGACCGCTTTGGCGTGCATGACAAACCTGGCGCCATCGACAAGCTCATGAGCCACTAAGGAGATCGACAATGACCCACGTAATGGCATGTATTGATAACTCACAATCCTCATTGGCGGTCTGCGACTACGCAGCATGGGCGTCGCAGCGACTCAACGCGCCTCTTACCTTGCTTCACGTATTGGATGAAGAGAAATACCCAGCAGCAGCTGACCTAAGTGGAAATATTGGTCTCGGCAGTCGAGAGCATCTGCTGGAGGAGCTGGCTACATTGGATGCCCAATGCGCCAGACTCGCTCTGGAACAGGGCCAACACATGCTGGAAAAGGCCAGGGAGCGAACGGTCATTTCCGGCGCTGCGTTTCCTGAGCTGAAGCAGCGCCACGGACACTTGGTAGAAAGTCTGAGCGACCTTCAGGAGGATATTCGACTGTTGGTGATAGGAAGAGTGGGTGAAGACAACTCACGCAACGCGCACAGCCTTGGCAGCCAGATAGAAGCTGTAGTGCGAACAATTCACCGGCCTATCCTGATCACAGCCAACAGCTATAAAAAGCCCGAAAAGGTGATGCTCGCATTTGACGGCAGCTCCACAGCCTACAAAACCATCCAAATGTTTGCCGCCAGTTCGCTTTGCAAAGACTTGCCCATTCATCTTGTTACGGTCGGTGCAGATTCGGTGAGCAATCACGAGGCACTGGGAAAAGCACAAAGCATGCTTCTCTCGGCTGGCTTCCTAGTCCAAGCTGAAATCAGACAAGGTGAGGTGGAGTCGGCTCTGCACGATTATCAGACAGAGCACGGCATTGATCTGCTGGTCATGGGTGCCTATGGGCATTCACGCATCAGGCAGTTTTTGGTAGGAAGCACGACTACGACGATGCTTCGAACAGCCACCATGCCTGTATTGCTGCTGCGCTGAGATAACTCTCTAAGCCACAGTGTTTCTACTTATTGAGAAATGCTGTGGTCAATCCCATCTAAGCTATCTGACAACATAGCCCACTGAGTTCGACCTGCGCACCTAAATATCGTCGTCTGGATTACGCAGTGGCCGTAGCTCACCTCGGGCGACCTCTTCTGGTACCGCGAAGGAGTACCGTCCCAACATATTGATGTGCTCGAAGATCAGCGGCGACAAACGAGCCAGGTCTTCGTCCTGTACCGGGTAGCCGTGCTGCTTTAACCGCTCCACGGCAGCCGTCATGTAGAGGGTATTCCATAGCACAATGATATTTACCACCAGGCCCAGGGCACCGAGTTGATCCTCCTGGCCTTCTCGGTAGCGCTGGCGAAGCTCGCCTCGTTTGCCATGGAACACGGCGCGAGCCAGGCTGTGTCGGCCTTCGCCGCGATTCAGTTGGGTCAGGGTGGCGCGGCGCTTGGACTCATCATCAATGTAGGTCAACGTATGCAGGGTTTTCTCGATCCGTCCGAACTCTGCCAACGCCTGGGCCAGACGGGTCGGACGATCTCCCGTTTGTAGGGTGCGCATGATGCCTGTCGCCGGCACTCGGCCAAGTTTGAGTGAGCCAGCCAAACGCAACAGGTCATCCCAGTGCTCGGCGATCAGGTCGAGCTTGACTGACTGGCGAGCAAGTCCGTTGAGCTTGCCGTAATCCGCGTCCGGGCGGGTGCGCCAGAAGCGGGTACCGCCGACATCAGCCAGGCGCGGGCAGAAGTGATAACCGAGCAGACGGAATAACCCGAACACCACATCGCTGTAAGCACCGGTATCGGTCATGATTTGTGTGGGCTGCAATTCGGTCTGTTGTTCCAGCACAACCGCGAGCAATACTAGGCTGTCGCGCAGGGTGCCGGGCACCGTAATGGCGTTAAGACCGGAAAACTGGTCGGAGATCAGGTTGTACCAGGTGACGCCCCGGCCGGTACCGAAATACTTCGGGTTAGGGCCGGCATGTACGGTACGCACAGGTACGACAAAACGCATGCCATCGGCGGAGGCCACCTCGCCGCCGCCCCAGACCTGAGCCAGCTCCAGTTGACTCTGCGCAGCCACCAAAATGGCATTGGCTGCCGACAGGGTATCGTCACGGAGATAGTTCTGGCTCACCCAGGACATTCGGTCACGGCGCAGCGCTTGGTTGTCGTTGCGAGTCAAGGGCTCCAGGCCGGTGTTACAGGCTCCTCCCAAGAGCACTGCGCACAAACTCGTCACCAAGTTGTCGGCCCGCGCATTGCGTTCGGACACATGGGTGAAGGCTTCAGTGAAGCCGGTACGAGCGGCGATTTCTAACAGGATTTCCGGCAAATCGACACGCGGCATCAAGTCGGCCACGGCTGCACGCAGTTGCAGCAACGAGTTGGGCTCTTCCAGCTTCTCCAGCGCTCCGAGGGACAGCTCGGTTTTGCCCTCTGTATTCTCACTCAACTGGATCGCAGGATTGTCGGGCAGGCGAGCGGCGACTGCGTACCAAGTCGCATCCAGCTCGGCAGACAAGGCGTCCAAGGTGGTTTTGGCGTTCACAGTCAGGCCCAGTGAGCGACAGATGATCGGTCGCGCCGACAGCCATTCTGCACCATCGAGCAGACCGATACGCGGGTCGGCATAGCGCCAACTGGGTGCAACAAAGACATCGCGGCGGCGTAGGGCCGTGCGTAGTGCATCAAGCGTGCAGAAGACATAGGCGCCCATGTCGAGGGAGCCATCTTCGCGAGTGATGTGGTTCTGCCAAGCCTTGGCCACGATCTCCTGCGGCACGTCATCCTCCGGCTTCCTGCGAGGCAAGTTCAGTTGCAACCAGTCCAAACTAGCCGCCACACCCTTACCCGCCGGGCTGAAGCCGAAGCGAATATGTTTCAATAAGTCAGGAAGGAAACGGCGCACGCTGCGGTAGCGCTCCTCCAGAGCGAGGTAAAACACATCGTTGGCCGGACGGATCAACGCATTGACCTCTTCCAGGGCTTTCTCCAGCGTGACACGTGGCAGGTCGTTGAACAGCCGGGCACGGACATTGTCATCGCTGATCGAGCTATCCAGCACGACCTTGCACGCAGCGGCGAGCATTGCCGCCGAGCGATCCAGGTCTTTTAGACTACGCAACCGAGCCTTCTTGTCAGCCTTCTCTGCGTTGTTGAAGATATCACGCAGTAGCGCTTCCAGAACTTCCAGAGCATCGTCGTGCGCACTGGCTTCCAAGGAAACCGCGAATGCCACCAACGTCGCCAACCGGCGCGACGCCGGCAGTCGATTGATGGCCGTGACCTTCGCGGTGTTGGCAAAGCGAGCCAGGGCGGCAATGCGGCTGGGAGGGATATGCGCAGCTGCCGGTAAGGCGATACCCAACCCGCGTACATCATCCAGCCGACGCAGCGCCCGAACCAGTGCAGGGCCACTGACCATCACCGGGCCGGAGCGTAGTTGATCCAGTCGGGAACTACGGTTGCCTTCGGCCACCAGAAGCAAGTCTTGTAGGTGCTGTCTTTGCTCCTCGGTCACGCTGCGGCCCAAGGTGTACCAGAGGCGTTCTTCAACCCGGCTACGCAGTTGGGCAATGAAGCGCTCTAACTGGGAAATTCCGGGCAATAGGACTTTCTGTGTGAGCAGCCATGAGGTAGCTCGTTCGAACAGCACGCCAGGACGATCAGTACCAGTCCAGCAAAGGGCATACAGCCATCGGCTCAAACGAAAGCCGATGCCTGGGTCAGTAAAGTGGCGATAGCCATAGCGCTCTTGAATATCGGCCGCATGTATCCAGCGACGATGATCGCTATAACGTACAAGACAGTCAGGGTCGGCGATTGCCAATTGCCGACAAAGCACAAGCAGGACTTCCACCGGCACAGCCGTGGGTTTGTCCGGCAAAACACCGACGAAGCGAACGGTAGTCAGCAGAACGGCATAGCCCAAGCGGTTATGGTTGCCCCGTAGTACCTGGACGGCTTCACGGTCTTCATCGCTCAGGTGGAAGTAGCGCTCCAGTTCATCACGGCTGGGCGCATCGATGTAGCGACCAAAGCCGTCGCGTTGCTCCTGAGTCAGAAAACCAACCGGCATCGATCACAGTACCTCGGCGCAGAACACGGCGGGGGTGACAATCCGCGTGCGTTCGATATGTCCGCGCTGCAAGAGGCCTGCGCGTCGATCACCGGTTACTAGGTAGTCCGCATTGCCCGCCAAAGCCATGGCCAGCAGAAAAGAGTCATCCGGATCATCGGCTTCAACCTCAATGGTCAACCGCTCCAATACCACGGCGCGTTGCAGGTTATTGATCATGGCCCCCACTTTGGCAGGCTGAAGGATGGCCTGAAGCTTGGGGTAACGACTGGCGCGACGAATTTCGTCGAGCTGTGCCCGTGAAGTCACCACCTCGAAGCGAGCTGAACGCCAGGCCCGATAGATCGCATCAGGAGACCCATGCGGTGAGATCAGCGCACTGAACAGAATGTTGGTATCCAATACAACCCGCATCAGCGCTTACGCGCCCAGTCGAGCGCTTCTTCAACCGCTTCGGTCAGTTCGGCCTCACTCAGATGGGCATTGGAAACCTTGGCCTGTTCGGCGCTCAGCTCCAGGATGTGTGCCCGCACCGCTTCTTCGATGAAGCGCGACAGGTCGCCCTTACGGCCACCGCCTTGGCTGGCCAGAAACATGCGAAGCGATTGGTCGGTGTCGGTGGAGACGGCGACGTTCCAGCGAGTGGTATTCATGACTTTTTCCAATGTTAGGTGTTTATGTGTTTATACACTCGATCCTCACTGCGCCGCAACGGTTCGATAAAACCCTCGTTTTATAGAACTTTAACGGAAGACCTGCCCAGCTCCGAGTTAGCCCATATTATGGTTTTAAATACTGGTATCGTTAATCAAGGTTCTATTTTCAATTTCTCTGTTGAGTAAACGGTACTTTTGATGAAAATTGGCTATGCGCGGGTGAGTACTCGGGATCAGAACGCCGACCTCCAGATCGATGCTCTGACAAAGGCAGGGTGCGAGCGGATCTATCAAGACGTTGCCAGCGGCTCAAAAAGCGCACGTCCGGAACTGGACAAATTATTGGTTCATGTACGGGCCGGTGATGCTGTGGTGATTTGGAAGCTGGATCGTCTAGGGCGCTCGCTCAAGCACCTGGTCGAACTGGTCGGTGAATTGGCCGCTCGTAACGTTGGCCTGCAAAGTCTGAATGACCCCATCGATACCACCCACGCGCAAGGCCGCTTTGTGTTCAACCTGTTCGCTTCATTGGCAGAGTTCGAACGTGAGTTGATTCGTGAGCGCACACAGGCAGGCTTGTCCGCTGCACGGTCACGTGGTCGAGTCGGTGGCCGCCCGAAGGGGCTGCCCGCTCAGGCGGAAGCGACCGCTATGGCCGCAGAAACGCTGTACCGAGAGGGTCGGTTAAGTGTGAGCGCCATTGGCAAGAAACTGCACATTTCCAAAAGCACGCTTTACCGCTACCTCCGGCATCGCGGCATAACGATCGGCGTACCCGCAAAAATCACCCAGCATCTCAACATCACGGTCCCACCGGCAGTGGACAATGCCGAACGGATCGCGACGGTCATATTGCGCCTGGCCGTCGAGAACAACAGCAAGTTCGTGCGTGGTAAAAAACGGGCACTGGAGAATATCGAGCGTTACTGCCTGGAACCTTACGGCATGAAGCTGCTTGAGTCGGGCAACTACGCGCTGAGCATTCCCTATCGCAACGATGAGGCACTGGATAAGACGGTACATGATCTGCTGACCGAGATCAGCCAAGAGGCCGAGATGCGTAATTGCTTTATCGAGGCAGATGCTTGGGAAGAGGGCTCTGAGCGGAGGTGGTAGGGCTTATGTTGGTTTTTGGTTCCATTGCTCCCCAAACCCCAACATCAATGGTACGGACAGTCCAATAAACCTTCGTTTGATAGACGCCTCTGGCGAGGTGTGCTGGGTGCACTCCTGGAAGGATTGAGCTACAATGTAGCTCATCAATCTGGAGGATCAAACCATGTCCGCAAATGCTGTAGTCCGTGCCCGTATCGACGAGCACATCAAGGAAGAGGCGACCGTCGTGCTGGCAGCGATGGGACTCACCGTGTCTGACGCCTTCCGCATCATGTTGACCCGAGTCGCCCGCGAGAAAGCCTTGCCGTTCGAGCCGCTGATTCCGAACGCCACCACCATCGAGGCGATGAAGGAAGCGCGCCGTGGCGGCTTGAAGTCGTTCGCTTCCGTCGAGGATCTGATGGCGGATCTGAATGCGGACGATTGAACAGACCAGCCGGTTCAAACGCGATTATAAACGCGAAGCCAAAGGCCCGCATCGTCAGACGCTGGCGAGCGATTTCATTGCCGTCGTCACAGCCCTGGCGAATAACCAGCCTCTGGCCGAGAAGCACCGTGACCACGCCCTCACCGGCGACTGGAAAGACCACCGGGACTGTCACATCAAGCCCGACCTGGTGTTGATTTACCGCAAGCCGGATGACGCCGTGCTGCAACTCGTGCGTCTCGGATCGCATAGCGAGCTTGGCCTGTAACGCCGGGGTCTGCCCAGGACAAGGAAAGAAGCTACATGACAATCAGCATCACCGACGACGATTGGAACGAACTGACTCCCGAGAGTTTCGATACCACCGCACTGCTGCGGGCAGTCGATGCCGTGGACGAGCTGCGCGGCGATTGAGTGACAACGCAGACGGCGGGCCTCCGCAACTGCGCACCGACCTGTTGAAGCTGCATCAACTGGCGATGAGGTGATCCAGGTGCGGATTCGAGAGCACGTCATCGCCACCAATGACATGCGTCTGTTCGGTCTGCACCTACTGGGGCAGGCGTCGCTGCGCATGGAGCAAGCGCTGTGGCCAGAAGAATATGAGCGGATGACCCGCGAGGTCGAAGAAGCTCTCCGTGAGGCCGACGACCCCAACGCCAAGTCGTACACCCACGAGAAGTCATGCAGGCGATGCAGGAACGAATCGACCAAGCACGAGACAAGCCATGTTGATCGGCCCTGCCCCAACTCCCTCGAACTCGGATGAGTCGGACCTAGCAACGTGGTGACACCGATCATCTAGGGCCGGAGCAGAGCCTGTGTCAGCCCGCGAGGCGGTGCGTCACTTCGCTGAGCTGGGCCGACAGCGTATGCAGGTTCTGGCTGGCTGCCTCGGTACGCTCGACATTGTCCTGGTTGGTGGTGGCGATGGCGGTAATTTCGGTCAGATTGCGCGAGATATCTTCCGCCACGGACGTCTGCTCTTCGGCAGCGGTAGCGATCTGACGGTTCATGTCGCGGATCGCTTCGACTTCTTGGGTGATGCGCTGAAGCATGCTGCCCGCTTCCGTAACCTGTTCGACACCTTCGTTGCTGCGGGTTTGTCCATTTTCAATCGCACGCACCGCATCCACCGCGCCGGTCTGCACCGTGTCGATAATCTGATGAATTTCAGCGGTGGAGTCGGCGGTGCGCCTGGCCAGCGTGCGCACCTCGTCGGCAACGACGGCAAACCCGCGTCCGGCATCGCCCGCGCGGGCGGCTTCGATGGCTGCGTTTAGCGCCAGCAGATTGGTCTGGTCGGCGATGCCGCGAATAACTTCCAGCACCTTGCCAATGCGACCGCTATCGGTCTCCAGACGGCGTATTACCTCGGCGGTGTTGCTGATCTCGCCGCGCATGTGGGTAATGGTCTGGATAGTCGAACGCATCATGGTCTCACCCTGCTGCGCCGAATGATCGGCCGCATCCGCTGCACGCGCGGCTTCGGCGGCGTGACGGGCGACTTCCTGCGCCGTAGCGGACATTTCATGCATGGCGGTAGCGACCTGATCGGTGCGCGAGAACTGCTCGCGAGTGCCTTGGCCCATCAGTGCGGCGATGGCGCTCAATTCACCACTGGCGCTGTCCAGGTCCGAGGTGTTGCGTTGCAGGAGGGTGAACGTATCGGCAAGGAAGTCACGCAGGATATTCGCGGCAACTGCCAGACGTCCCAATTCGTCAGCACGGGACGCATCGACGCGCTGTGCAAAGTCGCCCTGGCTGAGCTTGGCGATGTGGTCGATCAGGTGACGGATGGGGGCGATCAGATTGCGGTTTACCAACCATAGGCTGAGCAAGGCGATGAAAACGCCAGCGGCTAGCATTACCAACGAGCCGACGACTATTTTACGATCTGCGGCTTCGCTGATGGTTTCCGAACGATGCAGCGCCGAATCGCGCTGCTGGATGACCAAACCACTGAGCTGTTCGCTGGTGGCACGGTCGATGCCTTGAACCGCCTCGTCGCCGGCGAATGGATCGTTTCCGCCGGCGATGTAGGCCGCACGGCCCGCGCGGTAGGCGGCGCCGAGGCGCCGGTGCTCCTCGTGCAGGTCGCGGAGCTGCTTTGACAGGGCAGGGTTGTGCTCGCTTCGCTCAACGAGTCTGCCCAGGATGTCCTGGACCTTTCGTTCCTGGTTCTCGAAGCTTTGCCAGTACTTGCTCAAGGCTTCAGGTGATTTGCCACGCAGCAAGACGTTCTTCCACTCCTGCACCTGCACTTTGAATTCCACGTTGGCTTCGTCGATCAGGCGCGACGTTTCGATCGGACCCTTGAGTAGTTGTTGATACTTGGAAATGTCATCCGACAAGAAGGAAAAACTGGCGAAGGCGATCAGCAATATCACCAACAGGCTGCCGCCGATCAGTGTGAGCAGCTGAGCGCGCAGGGATTTTTTCAAGAGCATCTGGGCGGTCTCGTATCGAAAGGGGGGCGCTTGAGTCATACGCAAGATTGAGCGAGCGGTCAGCCAAATGACCGTTCGTTCGCCCCCTTATGTCGGCGTACCGCTGCGATACTTGAACGCTTTCAGACCAGACGCAGATGGTTGTCCCAGAGCCCTGCCGGCAATTGCAGCGCGGTGCTGACGAAGCCCCCGCTGGCGGGGTCGACCGTTAGGACAAGATGTCCGATCCGCGCTCATCGAAGCCTCCGCGCCTGGCCGGGGCACTTCTACCCGTGTGTTCGCGCAGTTGCGACAGCCAACCCGCAGGGAGTTTTTGCGGTTCATCCGCGTGGCTTGAGGAGACCAAGTTTCCGTCGCGGTCAAATAAGCTCATGCGCTTGAAAACCGGGTCCTCGGCGAGCATTCGCGCGGCTCGTCTCTGGTTTGGCCTTAAGCTACCGGCGCCCCTATCTGCCTGGTCTGCACTCTTTACTATACCGAACGACGAATGTCAGATCGAGCGCTCGGCGATCGGGAATATTTTTCGCCAAGCAAGGGCTACGCATGTCGCGAGATTCCAGCGCCTACGACTGGTGTTTAGAGTCGGCCAATACTCCTGTCCGGCCGGTCAGCCATGCGTCCTTGAGTCGTCGTGAATCCTGGCGGGATCGGACCTGGGCCCACAACCGTTCCCACCGAACATTTTCCCCGCCGGCGAGCGGCTTTCTCGCGCAACAAATTGTTCGGAGCTCAAGGTCCTTCTCTACGTTTCGGCTGCATTGGCAGTGCGTTCGGCCCTCACCCGCCGATCGGCTCACAACAAGGACGCGATGGGCGCGACCATGAATCCGAAAGGAGAACACCATGGCCATCATCGGCATCTTTACCACCTCTAAAGACGGGGCTAGTTGCAGTTAATGTGAGTAGGGAACGATGGAATGCAAGCCGGCGCGGCTGAATGCAAGCTCGCTCGCAAATAATCTGAGCCAGACGGCTCCGTCAGTCGCAGTTAATCTGAGCCGGAAATTGCGCTGATTGCGAGCACGGCCGTTTTCGATTGCAAGCCGGTACATCTAAGTGCGGGGCATTGACTGGGTGGCGGCCACTGGCCACTAGCTCATGCACAACATAGGGTTGGATCCAACTTCTTCAAGGGCGGTCACGGAAATTATTTTGTCCGGCGGGCGCAGCGATAAATTGGCGATGGGGTGGTCCGCTGCACGCGGAGACAACGGGATGAGCCAGCCCATGGCTGGCAAGGCTGGGGGGGGTACAGCACGACGATTGGCTTGACGGGCTGGGCCAATCTGATGCAGCGTGTCAAAGGGCCAGTATGCTTGGCATGTGGCTCGACCTCAATTAAGCACGAAGGGAGCACAAGGACGTGGCGGACAGTGTTGAGATTGACTTTATCGGCGTCGAAACCTCGAAAAGCGGCGATGCCATTACGGTGCGTTACACCATCAATGGCACCACCCAAATACACGTGGTGGACGGGGGCTATATCGACACTGGCCCCCAGATTATCGAACACCTTCAACAGCATTATGGAACAACGCGGATCGACCATGTCGTGCTAACCCACCCCGATCGTGACCACGCCAATGGCCTGAGAGCGGTGCTTGAAAATTGCAGTGTGGGAGCACTATGGCTCAATCGACCCTGGCAGTACGCCGCAGAGCTGCTGCCCCGTTTCGCGACTTATACCTCTGCCGACGCACTGGAGCGAAAGTTGAGGTCGGTGTATTCCGCCAGCGCAACGCTCGAAGCGATTGCCCTAGCGCGAAATATCCCGATCTACAGCCCACTACAGGGCCAGCGTATCGGTGCCTTCCACGTGCTGGCGCCTTCTCGCCGCCGATATTTGGACTTGATCGTGGAGTCCGAAAAAACGCCGGAAGCCGAGGAGGCCTCGGTGATCGGCGAGTCTTTCGAGGGCATTGCCAAAGCGTTTCGAGCATTGACAAACCTGGTGAAATCGGTTTGGGGCAATGAGTACTTTCCAGCTGCCGGTACGAGCAGTGAAAATGAAATGAGCGTCGTTCAATACGCAAAAATCAATGAATCGAAAATCCTGTTGACCGGCGACACCGGCCGCGAAGGGCTGACCGAAGCAGCGGACTTCGCCCCCCATGTCGGTTTGGCGTTGCCCGGGCTCGAGTTGTTTCAGGTGCCGCATCACGGTGGCCGGCATAATGTGTCCACCGAGGTGTTAGATCGGTGGCTGGGGGAACGACTACCATCGCTGCCGGATGAGCCGGTGTGGTCGGCGATCTGCAGTTCCGCAAAGGCGGATGAAGACCATCCGCGAAAGTCGGTAGTGCGTGCGATGATGCACCGGGGCGCGCATTTCGCAGCCCTGGAGGGCACCGACATTCTGTGGTTCAACGGCAATCAGCGAGTAGGGTGGTCGGCGGTGCCCCAGACGGCTTTTCCAGAAGAGCAAGAAAATTGACCGATCCTACTTCGAGAGTCACGACCAATCTCATGCTGTTCATTATCCCTCTTTATCTGGTACTGCTGTTGTTTCTGGCGACGTATTCCATTGGCGCGATGGCATTGGGTTGGCTGAGCCAACCCTACGAGGTGCTGAGGGTGCCGCTGATGTGTGGGGCCATTGCATGCGTTGGGGGATGTCTGTACTGCTTAAGAGCGGTGTATCTCAACAAATGTATGCACAAACGTTGGGATCCCGATTGGCATGTTTGGTATTTCATTCGACCGATCACCAGCATTGTGGCCGGCGCAGTCAGCTACCTGTTTTTAAAGGCTGGATTGTTGGTCCTTGAATCCAGCGCTAAAAGTGATGCCAGTGAAATCGGTTTTTTTGCCCTGGCATTCATTGCGGGACTGAATGTCGACAAGTTTGTCGCCAAAATCGAAGAGGTGGCCAAAGCCGTCTGGGGCATCGATAAGTCGAGAGCTTCCGAGGTGCGCAAGGACGATACCTCTGCAGGCGACCGGCAGTAAGGCACACGCCGGGCCCTTCCCGCATAGGGCCCGTGGCCCTCTGGTCCGACCGGCCCGTTTGAGGTGTTTCCCAGGAATCCTTCAATGTTTCTAAGGAGTTAAGGTGGCCAACGAACTTGCCTTGCTTGATCACACATTTGAGTCACAGAAGGAAGCGGAAGCTTACTTTTATGCCCTGCGCGACAAATACAGCGCCTCTGCGGCCGATATCACCCAGCCGCAGGAGTTCGAATTGCTGCGTGAGCTTTACCTCAAATATTGTGAGTACACGGATTGGCCAGTACCAGCCTCACCCATAGCTTTTTGCGTGCGCAATGTCGGAAGGGGTGTGGGTGGTAAGGGGGGAACAACACAAGCTTTTGTCGTTCGGTTCAATTCCGACGCGAAAGCCGATAAAGAGTTCTCGGCGAAGAAGGCCATCCAAGCCATCGCGAAACACCACGCGACCAGGTGAGACCAGGTAAGGCACAGGAGGGGCAAGGTACGCTGCGCCCCCCCCCTGCAACGTCACAGGATCCTCAATGATCTGCAGGGTGTTCACGCCGTCGCCAGTCAACGCGCACCAGCTGACGCCCAAGTGCCTCACCCCCGCTGCGGCTGGGCATGACAGGGGGGGATCAGGAGGACAGGCCTGTTCCAACTCGGAATGGATGGTATCCATTTTTGCGGTCTAAGGCTCGCGCCGGAGAATTGATAAATTGAGCCACCGAAGCACTTCGGGCTTGGATCAATTCTTAAAAATGAAGACACCCGATGGGTCTTGAACTGTCAGGAAGGGTGGCATTGGTCACCGGCGCATCGAAGGGCATTTCTGCCTTCAACACCGCGGGGATTGCGTTATCCACCTCTTCAGGGAGTATTCAGTCTCGGCGTGGTGCGGTCTCGCCACCGAGCAGGGCTCATCATTATTGCCCTACTGTCCGGATGCGGAGCATTCTTCAATTCGTAACATTACGATTTGCTGCGAATCCTTAAGGGGTTCATCAGGCTTTATATCCAAATTTAGGCGCCGGGTTAAATAATACAACTGGGCCTTACGAGCGCGGATCTTTGTCTCGCCGTTGATCATTTGGTAATCGTGTTCAATGGCTAATCTTTTGGGGTTGGAATAATTAGGATTTGGGCCGATCACGATATCAATGAAAGTTTCCCATTCAACATCCTGAGGAACTTCGCCAGGTGGAGCGATTGATTCTGTGATCTGCATGATGCGACCGAGCACGTAATCCTTGTATTTTGACGATTTAAAACAATAAGCACGTATGTGCCATCGAAACCCATCATGGGCAAATGAAGTGGGGTAAATTGTGCGGGTCGCGGCTTCGTCAAAACTTGTCAGAGACCGGTAATCGCAGACTACTGCCTGCTGTTTTTGCAGCGCTCTAATCATACTCACAAGTATGTGAGGCTCGACCTTGCGAGTAGGCGAGGGGAGGCTCGCAACGGGCGGCGCCCAACCGATGAAGCTATCACCCGGGGCAACGGTGCCGTGCTCACGCAACAACAGTTCGTTCAAATATTGACTGCTGTCAAAACTGGCCAGAATCGGCTTAAAGAAGGGTGAGGCGACGTAGGCCTTGAGGGTGCGATCGTAGATCAGGTTGTCCGGTGCAAGCTCCTGGTACCTGGACAAATCCAAGGATGCTTGGGGAACAGAGATTCTGAAAAAGGTCGTTAGGTCGGAGCGATTCAATCGTCCCTCCCACAGCAGACGGAAATCGATGAACTCCAGTCTTCGGTCTTGACCCCATCGGCCAGTACGGGTGATCTGCTCGGTCATGTTATTGATTTTCCATGCTTTTTTATATGCGTATAAAAATTATCCGCATAACTACTAGACGGGTAGTTTTTCTATACGTATCTTAGCCTTCGCGGTGCCAGAACTCAATCGTGCGTAACCGCCCAGGAGGCGTCAATGGCAGCAAAAATTACGTTCTTTCAGGTCGGTAATGGCGACATGACTCTGGTTCGGCTCGCGGACACACGCGTGACAACTATCCTGACCGACATCAACATTCGTAGTTCAGCGGATGATCCCGACGATGACATGCCTGACGTTGCAGGCGCACTGCGTCAGCGGTTGATGTATGACAAGGATCAGCGTCCGTTTGTTGACGCCTTTATGCTTAGCCATCCGGATCAGGACCATTGCCGCGGCCTGCGCAAGCATTTCTGGCTGGGGCGTCCGGAGGACTATCCGGATGACCATCTTGAGCGCTCAGAACGGCGCATTATCATCCGTGAACTGTGGTCGTCTCCGCTGATTTTCCGCCGTCGTTCAGTGAACCACACCTTGTGTGACGATGCGCGCGCCTTCAATTCGGAAGCTCGCCGGCGCGTGGCGCACTGGCGTGCAAATGGTTATGCCACCAGCGGCAATCGCATTCTCATCATGGGTGAAGACAACGACGACAAAACCGATGATTTAGGCGCCATCCTGATAAGGTCGGGCGATACTTTCAACAAAATTGACGGTGAGTATTCATCGCTGTTTTCCGCTCGCCTATTAGCGCCAGCGCCGCATGAAGATGATCAGGAGCTGGAGACTCTGCTGTCTAAAAATGACTCCAGCATCGTCATGAACATGGAAATTTCGCCTTCCATTTTTTCGAGCCGCAAGACGCGCTTTCTGACAGGCGGTGATGCGCGGGTGCTGATTTGGGAGCGTATGTGGGAGCGCTTCCAAGATACACCGGAAGTGTTGGAGTACGATCTCCTGCTGGCACCGCATCACTGCTCTTGGCGATCGCTCTCGTACGACAGCTGGTCGGACCTCCGGGAGAACGCCCAACTCTGCGATGCTGCGCGCAAGGCACTCGGTCAGGCACGCGGCGGTGCGACCATCATTTCCAGTAGCAACAAAATTCTCGACGATGCCGTTGATCCACCGAGCATCCGCGCCAAGCGTGAGTATGACGAAATCACCGACGAGGTGGACGGCTGGTTCGGCTGTACCGGGGACTTGAAGGATGCCGCAGTCCTCGAATTGGAGGTCGCGAGCAATGGGAGTGTGAGCCGGATCGCCGCGGTAGGTATCGCTTCTGCTGCCGCAAGTACCGCCGCAGCTGCGGCACCGCGCGCGGGTGCACCTGAACGATGATCGAATATTTCGAACTGGGGGAGTTACCCGACACTCTGACCAGTGCGCCGCTCTACCCAGCGACCGTGGCTCTGATAAAAGCCTGTGAGAAACATCCTCACATTGCGATCCGTGAATTGCGTATTGCGGAGCAGGGCGACGATCGTTCGGAATACATCGTCATTGATGCGGGTGACGGTGAAGTCAACGCGGGCAACCCAGGGCGGATTCGGCGCAAAGAACGGTTGGCGATAGAGATCAATCCCGAGCGGAGGGTCCCCATTGTCGCTCGCACATTGCGCAAAGACTTTCCGAGTCTGTCACACCAACATGCCTGGGTGCCCGGCACACCAAGGACACTTTGCCTGTACGAAACGGCGTGGAGTGCCGAAGAGCGCAGCTGGACCGCAGAGCGATTCCTCCGTCGGATATTCTGGTGGCTTAAGGAGTCATCCGAGCTGCGCCTTCACCGGGAGGATCAACCGCTGGAACAGCTCTTTTATCTCAGCCCGTACCAGCTGATTCTACCCGCCAATCAATACGAATATGCGAACTCGGTCGACCGCAAGTTGATGATTCAAGAGGTCCAGAAAGGGCCGCCTATCACTTGGAGGGCGGTACCTGAGAGTGATGGATCGTCGGTGAAGGCCATCCGCATGCTGACGATCGAGGTCCTTCCAGTCGAGGCCAAGTCAGTGGTGATGTTTCCCGAGACCTTGGGCGCACTGCACGAACACCTGGTGTCGTGGGGCAGTGAGTTGGCCGATCGGCTGCTAAAGACCACCTTCGACGCCATACCAAATGGCATCAAACCGCCGAGTGGGAAAGGGGAGGCACTGCTGATTCTGGTGTGGGTACCGCGCTTACGCAATGGGCGCGACGAGCGCCCTAATGTTATGGGGTATGTAGTAGGCACTTCACTCTACGAGCTCGCCTGTGCATTCGATATCTTAGGGCCAAAGGACGGGGAGGGGCTGCAGTTCCGCTTCCAGCCACTGGATGGCCAGGTCGGTGCGGGCTGGCAGAAGCTTCCGCTGTTACCTGTGGAAATTCGTCCCGGGATGGACGCCAAGAATGCGCGGGATCTGTCTGCAATTGACCATGACACCGCCGTTTTTAAAGGCGTATTGGCCGGTGTCGGGGCCTTGGGAAGCACCTTGGCTGATATCTGGGTGCGCTCGGGCTGGGGGCAATGGACATTTATCGATCCTGATCAGTTGATGCCGCACAATCTGGTCCGGCAATGGGGGTTCGATGGCCACCTGGGTCTGTCGAAGACCGCGGTTGTGCAGGAGCTGGCGACGTACATCTATCCGCATGAGCCCGCCCCGACTGCCATCGCCAAGAGCGTTGTCGAGGAAGATGGGGATGTGGTTCAGGCGCTTCGAGACGCGCAGCTAGTGGTGGATGTCACCACCACCTTTGAAGCGCCTCGTAGCTTGGCAGTTCGCGATGATGCACCTCGAACCATCAGTTTGTTCCTCACTCCCTCGGGGCTCTCCAGTGTCATGCTCATGGAGGACGCCAGCAGGACGCAGCGAATCGACGCCCTGGAGGGGCAGTATTACCGCGCGATCCTGAACAGTGAGTGGGGGCAATCTCATCTCGAGCATCATTACGGCGACCGCTGGGTGGGAGGCGGTTGCCGGGACATATCGGTGCGCATGTCCAATGAGTGCATTCATGCACATGCCGGGATCTTGTCGCGCCAACTTCGCCAGGCAGTGCTTAAAGAGGAGGCCCGGCTCTGTATTTGGTCATCCGATGAGGCTTCAGGGGCCGTTCACGCGCACGAGGTGGAACTGTTTGCAGTGACGCGCGAAATTACCGCGGGCTGGACCGTCACGTATGACCACGGTCTTCGGCTGAAGCTTAAGGACATCAGAAGGGGCGCGCTGCCAAATGAAACCGGTGGTGCCATTCTCGGTGTCACCGATTTCAAGAACAGGACCATCACTCTTGTTGATGTGCTACCTGCGCCATCCGACAGCGAATCCAGCCCTACTCATTTCATCCGCGGCAAGGAAGGACAACGGGAGGCATTAGAAAGGGTGCAGCAATTGACTGCGCGGGTGGTTGATTACGTAGGCGACTGGCATTCCCATCCGCCAGGCTCTTCGGCAAGGGCGAGTGTTGACGACGAAAAGTTGATAGCGACCTTGCATCAAAGAATGAGTGCTGATGGCTTGCCTGCGGTTATGGTCATCGTTTCGGAGCATGAGATAAACATAGTTGTTAAGCAATAACGTTAAACATTAGAACGTGCTGCAAGTTCACTCACGTCCACCCTGCGGCAGGACGCTAGTGGGTAGACGACTTGACCGGTTGGGCATCTATATAGGTGTGGGCTTGGCCAATATTAGGCTGCGATGGAAGTACGATTTAGCTCTTTAGCAGCGTTGCTTTAGGCCGCAAGCGTTGCTGACATGATCGTCCACCTTAAATGCCTGCTTGGCATGGAGCGCTGCCCAGTACAAGTCGTTCAATTGGATACCAGGCATCAAGAGCACAAGGGGAGATTGGCTTCTATTATGGCAGTGATCTCAGGTAATCCATTGCGCCGCGCATAGTTAAAAATTTGAGTTTTGAACTTTACCTAATCCGTACATCTTTAATGCTAGTAACCGTCAACGGGAATAGTGGGTAGAAAAAATGAACGAAACGAAGTCGGAGTTGAATAGTGGAGGCGAGCAACATCTGAATGGTGTCTATGGAGGGTGGGAGCTCCTTATTGCGGGTGTGGTCTTGGTTGTTGTGGCCCTGCTGGATGTCGCCTATCTTCAACTCTATCTTTCTGGTCGCGAACCGGTATATGTATTCTCGGCGGTTATGATCAGCGCCTTGGGGGGCTTTATATTGTGGCTTCCGTTCGCAAGGAGACGGATCGAAGCGGCCGGAGAAACCCGATTCTCAAATTTCCTGGCCTTACCTGACAATGAGGTACCTATTACGTTTCCGGTGGTATCGGCTTTTCTGGGTGAACAAGCGTTGGGCGGCTTTTTAGGCAGCGTGCTCATGCTGACGACGCACGGGGTTTTTTCCAATTTTGGGGCTGCGATCGCAGGAATTTATTGCTTTGCTCTAATAGTCCTTGCGATCACAATTACATCTTTCTCGCTTCTTAGATTTGTTGTTCTCTTTGCTAGATATGGTTGGGCCACTTATGGGGTTATAGCTGTTTCCTCGCTCATTGTGATGTTCGGATTTTTCTGGGCGGGAGTGAGATCGGTATCGTAGTTGCAGGTGTATGGTGGGAATGATGTTGCTCATGGAGGCCATGTCACGCAAAGTCAAGCGGCACTGGGGTGTCATATTTTTAATGATACTTCCGACTGTATTTTTTCTGAACAGCCTTGGCGGGGGCGTCGCAGACAATGGCGATGGGACGTTGGTAATCCCTAGATGTGAATTTCCATTTATAGTCTCGTTGGGAAATTACTACTCAAGAATTACTTATGTCAAAGTTCGCATAGTTCCGTCAACTCAAAAGATACCTGGCCGATCTAGAGGCCCTGAAGGGGTAGCTTCAAGTCGTGCGAGGGGTATTAAATGGTCGCCGTCATGCCCGACTTGGAGAATACAGTGATCGGACCACTCCCCAAGAGAATTTCTATTTTGATGCTGCCGTCTTCGTACAAAGATAGCATATGGTTTTTTAGCACTATAGATGAGAGCCCTGAGTCATCGTGAACCCATTTGGTAAAATCCCATAAATACATACGTTGCCCTGTATCTTTATAATTTTTAGGCTGTCCGCTGTGATCATCTTCTACTTTATCCAAAATCGTTTCTACAAGCTTGAAGGCCTCGCTTTTCGTTCCCACACATCCAGCGGACCCAAGCTGTTCCATAAAAATCAGCAATCGTTCCCGCTTTGAGAGCTCACTCATAACTATCCTATTACCTTTAGTGGGTGGCAGATATAACCATCGGGGTGATAATTTTTTGTCTCTGGTTTTTCAGAGACTTAATGGGGGAGCTTTTCGGGCTGCAACTAACTTATCGATAGCACCAGAGATGGTCAGGCGAATTTCATCTATGGAAAATTCGTTTGTGGAAGCGTCCGCATGTATGGTGACGCCATGAAGATCAATTGCCTTCGCAGTATCTATTTCCCATTTTACCCACGGTGAGTTTTTTATGGAATCAGTGCTCAGCAGCATAAAAATATCTGCCTGCTGCAACTCATTTGCCACTCTTGCTTGCTTATTTTTTGAGTGATTGTGAAGAAGATCGATATAGATATCCCCCAAGTCAGATAATTCGAACTCCAAGATACTAAGAAAGTCTCTCGTTATTATTTTGTCTCTGGTGGTGTAGCTGATAAATATCTTCATTTTTACTGGCCAGAGGCGAAATGCTTGACAATATGCATGATGATGGTTGCGAGCATGATGAGTACGAAAATGGTTGAGCAGTAAATGTATAGCAGCATGGATTTGTTAAAAATCGCTGCATTCCATGAATTAGGCAGTATAGGTGGGGCGATAGATTCTCCAGTGTTTCGGTTTGAGATTTTAGTTTGAAGATTCAAAATTTTCTGTCGATTCACTCTTTGATAGTAATAGGCTGTGGTATCGCACATCCAGAACCCGGTGCTAATGAATAGGCAGGTTAGCGAAAGCAATAATGGAGTTGTATCCGTTCCGAGCTTCAGCATGGCCGCGATAATAATGCCCAAGGCACCCACGCATAATTTTTTGTATTCAAAGCATTGATTGCTAATTTGCATTGTTGATTCATGGTATTGCTCAACCGAGGACCAGTCTAGCTCGTCATCTAAGCTCTTCTTATATTCCGGCATCCCACTGCTCATATTTAAAACCCTTGGCGAAAGAGAGATCTTATCTTATGAGCCCGATTTCGCCAAGATCGCGGAGTTAAAGAGTTATAGCACTCTGCGACTATTGTCAAAATTTTGGCTAGGGGCAGGGAGTTCCCATAGTTGACGAAGGGGAGCGGGATAACGCGCGACGGCAAGTGCTTGCGCAACTTCAGGGCTGCATCCGAGCGGCTCTGAAGTTGATGTCATTGACGTCAGCGCCCAGCTGCTGAGCGCTGGGCCGTTGAGCCTTGGAAGCTGGCGGCGAGGAAACGCTTGCGGCAATTGGCCGGTCGCATTGAGTTAGGGTTTCGCCTTCGCTCCCGTCTGCTTCCCATTCGCGAGCTTTTTCTTCTCACTGGCATTGCCATTTTTGGCAAGTTCGCCACGGACTCTGTGCAGTGCAAGGAATCTTTCCGGCGCCGAGCCCGCTCCATTTCTAAATACAATCACTTCCGCACTCCAGAACCCTAGTGCTGCGGAACCGCCGACCTCGCTAAGCCACATAGTTGCCGCGCTTGAGGCGCCTGCAGGTATATCAGTGCTGGCGCTATCTCCTCTCGATGTCAGCATGGTGACATGCGGTGGGCTCGCTATTCTGCCCTGTCAATGAGTACACGTTGTTTGGATAAAATCCGAGCGTGCATTGCACGAGCAGTTGCTGTAGCTGTTCGGTGGTTGCGCCGCCAAGAAGCTCATTAATTACTTGGGTGAGCCATTTCTGCGGATCATTAGAAGCCGTGCCGCCGGTGAGCATTTCCGCGACTTCGATGATTGGCAGGGCCTCGCTTTTAAACCCGACTGAAGGCGTTGCATAAATAAACTCCTGGAAGACGGGCCTCTTCTGGGGACGCGCTCCAAAACCGCCGGCGAGTTGTTCGTTTCGGGTTGCATAAAGGTCAGTAGTGGCACAGGGGTAACGGCAAGCTTCGAGGCTTTTTACGCCCAGCTTGAGCGACGCCCCATCCTTATCGACATCAACTTCAAGATCAGCGTTACTGGACTCCCATTTCTTTCCGTTGTGCGCGATGCGCGCCGATACGATCACTACTTTACCTAAGCCAAAGCTACTGATCGGTGCGTAGTTGGCGAGCTCGTGCTCGAGGCGGGCAGCAGAGGCTTGCAGATCGCTGATGACGGCCATTCCACCGATGCATTCTCCGGCAGTTGCGATGAAATTATCGGCCGCGACAAGCAAACTTTGTTCGGAAAATCTTGTTCGAGTGAGAGACTGACCGGCTATAGGCGAGGTCACTCGGGCGTATACCGCATCTGTACCTGGCTGCAATCCATGTCCAGGCATTGAATAGGTCGCCGAGTAATCCCATATTTTTGCTGTAGCCAGGGTCTGCGGCTTCAGGGTCTTGGTGGTACCGATATGCCCTGAGGCAATCGGTGTATCGAGGACTCGCCGTAGCGGCGCTGGCGCTGTGAAAGTGGGCAACACGAACTCCGCCCGCGCAGGGCCGACGTCGACCAGCCGCAGCCAGGGTGCGCCGGTCGCCTTCGCCAGCGACTTCACCTCCGCGAGGTCGACAAGAATGTGTCTGGCAGCAAATTTGAGGGCTGGAACGGAAACCATGCCTGGTTCAGCACCCATCGTGGCCTAGAAGGCTGCCCAATATCCAAGTCTGACAGTTATCGGATATGGCAAAATAGGGCTTGGAAGGATGACACCAAAACAGGATGACTATTAGCTCAACTAAATAGATGTTTAGTTGAGTTAAAAAAGGCTTGCTAGAAACCACCCCCAGAAAGAGTAGGGCAGACCTGCTAGATTCTAACCACGCCACGCACAGAAACGTTGGTAGGCAGTTTCGGCGTTTGATTTTCGCACAAGTCTGGTTACGTCATCCATCCTCAACGTCCTTGCGCTGTGGTGCATACTTGTTTCTCGCAACCAGAGCAGACTCGCTTTACGGAACCCTGAGTCCGGCGAGACCACGCATCCGCTCTCGATAAGCCTATCAAGACGACCTGACATACCGACGTTGGAGTACGAACGCAGAAAACCACGGACGGCTTCGAAACCGTCCATGGGTTTGAGATATGCATCAAAGTTCGCCAGATAGTTCATCACCAGCGGTAGGCACGGGTCAGGTTCATCGCTAGTGTGATTGACGAATTCTTTGTAGGTGTTAAACAGCGGATACGGGGCCGGCATCTTGTTATCCTTTACGGGATACTGCATTGCAGATTTCAGATTCTGACAGTCATCGGATATTACATGTCGATCAGGTAGCGGAGCGCTGGAGGTAATCATTCGCGCTTTCGCCGCAGCGAACGAAATTAAAGAATTACTGCGCAGCTGGGGGCAGTTGACCCGGGCGTGTAGGGGTAGGCGCTGTCAATGTGATTGACACAGGCGTCAACCTCTCTCTACTGTAGCAATGCAACTGCGGGACGACTAACCGGTTGAGATTCGAACGTCCCCTAGCCCGAGAGGGTGCTCGCGCAAGGCGGGCCGATGCCTTATAAGGCGAAGTGGTGACCGGATCTGCTTTACCCGAATACAGATGGGCTCATTAGCAGAAAAGAAAATGCTCCGTATCAAAAGATGCGGAGCATTTTTCGTTATGGCATAAGGGCTTTAGCAGTTCAACACTCACGAAAGCAATGCCCGTTGGCAAGCAGTTTCAGGCCTGCGAAGAGACCGCAATCGCCGCCAACGCAAAAGTAAACGCCCTGAACAAGTCGTGGCGTACTGTAAACCTGTTTTCTGATCTGTTAACCACCGTGGTTAACAAGTAAAAAATTTGGTTTACAACGATAACGCACTAGCACATCACTGCGCTTTTGAGCGAACCAAATTCTGGAGCAGCTACCAGGGTATTAGGTGGCTGCAAAAGCTCCACGACCTTATCTGAATGTAACTCAGCCGGCGTTGGTCATTGCGCGAATGGCAGCCCGTGAAATCCGTGCACCAACTCCATGCCGAAAGCTGCAGATTTCACACAGCGCCGTGCTTGGAGGTGGACCTGCGATTCACGAAGTAAAATCAGTCGCGACGAAGCCCGCAAGGGACACGCCGGCCTGGTTAGTGAAATCCTTAAACGGAGACCACGAGGGCCAATGGAGACCAAAAAAGAATACGTCGTGAACCCATCAGTGCAGATCATCTGTAGATGTAAATTCTTTTCCAGGCGGCAAAACGGCTATGCAAGGAATTTAGTTCTCGAAATGAAAGGAGATTACTTCCGAGAGCTGATCACTTGGTGAAAAGCAGCCTCCAGAGCCCCCCAGCTCCGTATATGTCGGTACGCATAATGTATATTATGTTAAACAAGATGCTATGTCAGATATGTTCATAAGTCACGTAAGTCACTGATTCGACCAATTCGTATTTGACGCCTACTCTCTCAACGGGCCATGTCCATAGTGTTCATGACGATTCCTTGAATGAGGTGGCTGTCGATGAAACTGATTCAGTGCAGGTTCTCTTCAGGTCAACGACTACCGCTGCTTGTACAAGCTGGTGATGCGACGCCGTTGCCCATACTCATTCCGTTCATCTACGTCCAACTCAAACTCAGGCACCGCGCTTACAACACGGCTGCGGCGCACCTGCGCGCGATCCAGGCTTTCTACGCCTATGCCAAAAGCCGAGATCTGAATATCGATGAGGCCATCTTGGCCTGCCACTTTGAGGCGATTCTGGCTTTGTTGGACGGTTACGCTATTTGGCTCCAAAGTGGCCGTCATGCCGATAATCTGATCGCCCGAATCGGCAAAGCTGGCACTGTACTTTTTCAGCAGATCAGTTCACAAACACGTGACCAATACCTGCGCCTGCTGAAGAAATACCTGTCTTGGTGCGTCACCCGTTACATCCCGCGCGCCCGTCAGAATTTAGCCACACAGGCTGACATCAACGTGGTATTTGCCGATGTTGCCGACGTCATTGAGCGGCGCTTTGAGAGCCATATCATCAATGTTCGTCCCGACCGCACTCGTTACCGCAGCCTGACAGATACGCAACTACAGATCGTTCGCACACTGATTCGCCCTGGCGCTGTGGAGAATCCGTTCCCGGAACGTTTGCAACTGCGTAATTGGCTAATGATTGAATTGCTCTTGGAGACCGGCATCCGTCGCGGAGAGCTTCTGAAACTCTACACCACGGATATCAATACAGGGTCTCAGCACGCCTATGTCAGCATTAATGATCGCGAACATGATCCCGGCGACCCGCGCGTTGAAGAGCCTGCTCTCAAAACACATGGGCGAACTGTGGGCATCTCCGCACAGTTGTATGAGGTCTACGAGCGCTATATCCAGAGCGAACGGCGCCCTTTGCGTGACGGAAAACCGATGAAATTACTGTACCGCTATTTGTTCATCTCGGATCGTGGCCGCCCGCTGTCGATCCGCGCGTTGTCTAACGTTCTTGACCGGCTGTTTCTGACCATTGAACTGGCTCACCCAGGGTTGTTGCCTACGCTTTCTGCGCATGACTTTCGCCACACCTTTGCAGACCGGTTTTTGGCTTACCTGGTTGAAAAACGTGGGCATGACCTCGATCGGGCCACGGACGAACTGCGGCGAGTCTGCGGTTGGTCTGAGACCTCGACGATGCCACGCCGTTACGCAGGTCGTTATCTAGCGGAGTCGGCCAACCTCCACAATGCCCAGCGCACCTCGGCAGCCTGGAGCCGACTTGACAGTTAAGGAGGTTCGCCGTGGCCAAATCAGCCGATCAAAAACAAGCAACACCACCCTCCTCTTTGCCAGCTTACGTGTTCAGGGGACCCGCTTACGTTGCAATTCGAACTCGCACTAATGACCAGCCACGCTACGTCGATACGCGGCTGAAGGTGTGGACCTGGTACGACGGTGGAATTGCGATGGAAATCGATTGGACTGCGATCCACCTGCATCCTAATCTCATGCAAATCGCCAAAGCGTTTGTAGCTTATGCGCTTGAAAAGTATGCGCCTGTAACGGCATTCAAAGCTTCCGGGGTGTTCGGACGACTAGCTGATAGCGATCTTTCGGCCAAATTTCCTTGGACTCTTCAGGAAGTGATCAATACCATAAATACTTGGTCGAAATTTCGCGAGAGCACTATTTTTTTAGAACGTTTTATCGCTGGGCCCTTAATCGTGGGATTTTAGGATTTGACAAAGAAATATATCTGGCACTTAAAGAAATTAAGACGAGCCGCCTTGATCCGTACGAACGTATATTTCTATTCCAGTCCGGTTTAGCCCTTGATGAAGAAATCCGGCTACTTCAGCGAATTGAACGCAATATCCAGACCCAAAACTGGAGTGAAGCCCAGTTCAACATAATGCTCCACTTGAGTTTCGAATTAGGCCCGCGTTCGATTCAATTCCATTCGCTTGATATTGCGGATTTTGAACTCATTAAAAGCGCTGATCATGATAAGTACTACACTCTTTGGCTACCCATGGCTAAAAAAGTTGGCCAGCGCAGACCTGAGCGACGGCCCCGCAAAATAACCACCCGGTTGGGTGACAAAATTTCGCAGCATGTTTCGGAATTGCAACGCCGTTTTGGCAGTGACTGCGAACCCTTATTTGTAAATCCTAACGGAAGGCGCCTCTCGGTAACTGAAATCGGGGTGAGACTTAAACAGGAGCTTCGAGAAACCGGAATAGACAAACCAAACCAAGTAACTATGTTACTGCGTCATCATCTCGGTCAAGGCTTGGCGGATCAGGGTACTCCAGCAGACATGATTGCTGAACTGCTCGGCCACAACAGCACTGTTGCGGCGCGTGCTTATGTCACTGCAACCCCGAACATTGCCCGGATCAAAGAGAAAGCACTGGGTAAGAGCCCGGCTTATCAACGCATCATGCGCAGCTTATTAACTGGGAAAATCGTCCAACGCCGCGATACAGCTCCTGAAAGAGCCGTCCGCGGCGTCATTGATACGCAGTACATAGGCGATATTGGTGCCTGCGCCCTGCCGGTCCATACCCACTGTCCCTACAACCCTATATACGCGTGCTACACCTGCAAGAAGTTCCACCCCTTTGCTGACGGCCGCCATGAGCAGGTAAAGGATGCGCTCCAGCGGGAGGCCCAACGGTTCATTGATATGGCAGAACTAGCCGGAGATCTCATTCATAACCGGCCCCTGGCCCAGCATCAGACAACCATTCTCGCGGTAAGCGCTACAATCGAGCGCTGCCGGCAACAAACTGGGGATGCTGCAGATGACGCTGTCTAGAGCAAGTCAACGCCTCGGAGGTTTTGTTACACGGGAACAAGCGATTTTCCATTCGTTACCGATTTCTACACCGTGGTCTTCATCGTTATGGGCCGTCGGAAGCTGGTTACCACAACGGGGAAAGCAAAATACGCTTACTTTCGAGACGCACCGGCAAGCCCTCGAAAAAACGGGCTATCCTTCTCCGGCCAAGGGCCCACTCCCCTTCGAATTCCAAGATTTTAGCAAGGCCCTGATTGTGTATCTACAACGCACCAGGAACCTAAAGTTTTCGATGGTGGCCGCATACAATATTGCTATTCGGCGGATATACAACCCCTTGTTTGAGCGCGGCGCGTCCGATCCAACACAATTGACACGAGGCGACTTTGATCGCGTCGTAGAATTTCTCCGCCATAGTGGTTACAAAAATCTGTACGACGCGATCTCTCACCTTCAAGTAGTAGCGGATACGATTGATAGTCTGCAATTAACTGAGATCGCCATCCACTTTGAGCATGATGCAAAACCAGAAAAGCGCCGTCACGATTATATTTCACTGCATGATCCCGATCGTGATGTAAAACAGCGTAAATCTGACGAGAAGCTACCCTCTCGGGAGGCGATGGAAGCCTACGCCCTTTGCTCAAATAACCCGCTTAGTGACAGTGAAGAAATCTTACTGCGCGTTATCGATTTACTGATCGCGACAGGCCAAAGGGGGAACGAGGTAGCGGTAATTCCTTTTGACTGTTGGGTCGAAAGGCCAATCAAAGGCGCAACAGGCGAGATAGTTGTAGATGCAAATGGCAAACGATTGGTCGAATGCGGAATCAGGTACTTTGCGGAAAAGCATTTTCAATCTCGTGTTCATTGGTTTGCAGAAAGCGACATCCCTCTAGCCAGGCGTGCAGTCAAGAGACTAAAGGTACTGACGCAGGAGCAACGAGAAATCGCTATATGGCAAGAGGCCAATCCGGGACGCCTTTGGGAATACTTGCCGCACGAGATTCTGACTGAGAATCAAGTTCTCCGGTGGCTCGGATTTAGTGACGGGTCAAGCTCAGGTCGGAATCTCCATTTGTATCTATCTAGAAATGGCATTGACCCATTTGACGATGAAACAAAGCTTAAATCAACTGAAGCTAGGAGACGGAGGTACCTAGCCGGTGAGATTGAAAAACTACTCATCCCTAAGCTGTGCGGTCATGAGACTCTAACGGAGAATATCGGTGGCATGCCACGGACAGTACTTAAGACTAGCGAAACGCTTGCAATTGCGTTTGACGGACAATTTCGTTTAGGTGGACGTGAGGGCAATGTGTTCCGCGCCATTCCGCGACGAGTCACGTTGGTTGACATTAACCGAGCACTCGGCGCGGATCCGCGATTCTCGTCTATATTCTCGCGTCGTTCATTATTTGAAGCTGATGGGACACCGATCAAGCTGACTAGCCATCAACCGCGCCACTGGCGAAATACTATCTACCATCTGACTGGCATGAGCAATGTTCAGCAGGCGCTGGCTTTGGGGCGAAAACGTCTCGACCAGAATGTCTATTACCAACACACAAGCATTGAAGAAGACGCTGCTACCCATCAAGAGTTTTTGGCTTTCAATAGCCATCACGAGCGTATCGACTTTCTACATGCGGGCATAAGAGATAAGCGCATTCAAGGCGCTTTGACCGACAGTTATCATGCGCTGCTTTCAGATAAAGGCACTACCACGGCAGAAGCATTCCTTGCCGTACACGCCACGGCGCTGCACGTGACACCTTTTGGAGGGTGCATTCACGATTTCTCCCAAGCGCCCTGCCCTAAGCATCTTCAGTGCTGGAATGGCTGCTCGCATCTCCATCTGATGGGCACTCCTTCGGAGCGGACCAACCTTGAGAGACAAGCCGAGAATCTGACGACCGCAATTACCATTATGCGCGATGCCGGTGCCGGAGAGGCAGGCAGCGATGTATGGCTGGCAGACCAGGAAGACAAGCTCAATAATTTAAGATCCGTCCTTGCACGCGATACCAATATAGGCGTGCAACGCGTGTTTCCAGATGGGCATCCTGTGACAGTGGCAGATACGAACAAACGACACAGTTCGGTTTCAGATGACTAGAGGCGACTATGGCGAGACGACAGATATTGCGGGGCGGCACTCTAGATGAGGCAATAGACGCCCTGCTCGCCCAGATGATTAGCTCAGGAGTGGAGCTCGCTCCCATTTCCCGACCCGAGGTGCAGCGCCGGCTGGGCCTGACAAGCCGAGCTACGCTAGGAGGTGACCGTGGAGACAGAATTGAGGCCGCTCGTGTTGTTCAAATGAGGGAAAGCGGGAGGGATCCGGATGGTGCCCGCCGGCGCAGGAGTCTCGAAGAGCGTATTGCAAGTCTTCAAGCGGAGAACGCTGCGTTGGCAAGACAGCGAGACAAGCTTTTTGAGGCGCTGTCAGTAATAGCGCACAACTGCTTTGTGAACGGTTTGGACGTAGAGTCAGTGATGGCACCTTTGAGAAACACCCGATAATCAGCTTAGCATTCTTCATATCGACTACAAATTACGGCATGGTAATCTGCCTAGAGCGCTAGACCGGGCTGCGTCAGCACTGATGACTACACATTACGGTATCCTGACTACTTCGTATCAGACGCGAAGCGTTGACATGTGCGCCAACCGCTCGTAGAGTTTGGTCGGTTGCCCCTGAGGCACTTGAGTTTTATCTCCCCTTGAGGGTTCTGCAAAGCCCGGTTTTTGACCGGGCTTTTGCCTTTGTGTGTCTGTTCTGCGGGCTGCGTACTGGCGTGATCAACAGGCGTAAGTTTGAAGGAAGAGCATTCAGGCGACCGTTTGTCCCCCAAGATGTATTGGCGCTTTACTGGTTAATGCCTGTTGACTGGGGCTTATCGCTGGCGTGTATTCGATGGCCTACTACTTGCTTTTTATTAGGACTCTACCGTCGACCAAAGACACAAGCCCCACCTCGGTGGTCACCCCAAGAAACTCGTAAATCGTCCGGACCTTGTCCACAAAAACTTCGTCTGCGCTGAGCAGGATGTGAGCGCGGGATCCGATTGCCGCATGAGCAGCATCGCTGATGGCGGCAACATATCTGGATCCACGCTTGAGCTTGCTGTCGGTCTTGTAGCCAATGACGTTCAGCAAGTTGTAAATGGCCGTAACTTTTTCATGCACGTGCATGTCTCGGCTGTACAGAGGCGTGGCGGCGATGCCGAGGAAGTTTTCGATCGAGTAGCCCCGATCGCGGTAGCCATCAAGGTTCTGGTAGGCCTGCCATATTTTCTCAATGACGCGGGGAGGCTTTATGTTGTTGAGTTCCTTCGGACCTAATCCAACCGAGGCCCGGTAATTTTTCACTCCCGATTGATCTCTCTCATCGCTGATGTGTTTCCTCATCTCGGCGGCGGACATCACAGAAACTTGTTCGTACTGGGACTGTAGGATTTGGAGGTATTGCTCGATGGACGCGCGCAGATGAGGGTGGGTATGGTCGAGTTGGGCAAGAGGGGCAGACAGACTTTTGATTAGGCCATCAAACGCGTCGATCTGCTCAGAGGCTATTTCGGTGAAAGTCGAGTCGCTGCGGCCCCCGTAGAGCTTGAGTGTGGTTTGATGAGCTGCCGCCAACATGATGTCGTAGACCGGCTCCGCCTGGAGATAATTGTCATAGGCTTGGACGGGAGGAACCTCATGGAGGATCATTTCCCCAGTAGGCTCGAAGCTATCGTTGACCTGATACCTGAAGTGCATTGCGTTCAGGGAGTCGAGGGCTGCCAGGAATTTATTAGGCTGGCCGCTGCGCTTGATCTCACGCAGCGTCTCGTCCGAGTAGATGACCTGAAATCGGTCAAGTAACGATGTAAAGAATGCAGGGTCGTGGCCTTTGACAGCCATGGTCAGTACGTTTTGATCTATATAAACGGTTGTCTTGCCCACATAGGGTGGCAGACAGGGGCTTGCATTCATTCTCATTGTCTCTGAGGTTGCGCAGGAGATGAGTGCCAAAAATTCAAGACAAATAACTTCCACCTTATCGGAGGCTAACAAAAGCGCAAGTTTTCACGGAGTTGGATCAACACTATCGACGGTGTTTCTGGGTACTATCTGATGAACGTTCCAGCCTTGGTCGATCAACATCTGGCGACTCTGCTCAAACGCTTCACCTTCTCCCAGTGATCGCCTGCTAATCGCCAAACACAGCAGGTGTGTTGGCCTGGTCATGGCGACATACATCGCCAGAAGGCGCCTCCTCTGGCGAATCTTCACAGACTTGCCGCCATGACACTGTTGCCCCAGCATCCAGGGCATCAGGCTGTTGAGTACATGGCCATAGTTATACGTTTCCAGAACCAGTGTCGCGGTATGTGTTTGGCCCTTAGCCGAATGAACGGAGCCAAGCTTGATGTCGACCGTTCTTTGCTCGTGCACGCATCGATACGTATTCATTGACGGTGCGACGGTTTCCTCTTGGATAGTCTCCTGAGCGTCTTCTACCCAACCCAGATAGTCCTTTCCAGCCTCCGATAGCTCGTTGGTAGCCGCGAGTACCTTCGCAAGTGATGAGAAGCGATGTCCCAGTACCTTCCAGCGACGCTGGCTGATCGTTTCGGAGCTGAACAAAACCTCGACTACCAGATGTTGGTACTGTTGCAGATCATCAGGCTTGATCAACAGCTGTTGTACCTGAACGTGCTGCCGCGCTCCAGGCTTGATCCTCATACGAGGATCAGACAGGTTCGCCAGGTGGATCAACGCACGAGCCATCTCCTCCACCGCCTGATGCGCCGTTTCCCCGTTAGTAAGGTGATGCCTGGCTAAACGTAGTCGCTCCACCAGTGTGGGTGGCTTGTAACCTGAGCCGCCGGCGTTGCGGTCGTACTTCCCCCAGTAATGTGCCACTGTTTTGGGGTAATGCTCGTCCTGGTCTTCCGGGTCTATGCCCTTGTGCGTAAAGCCTAGAGCAGTGATGGTCGCTTTCTGAAGCAGCTCTATAGGAAGGTGCTGCAGTACGTGGCGACCATAAGCATCGAGCACCTCGCCGCAATCTCCATCCGGGAAAACGAAAATGGTATGAGGTAGCCGTTGCTCATTCCCCTTCGCGCGAAGCCCTCTAAGACGCTGCGCGACGGGATGAAACGCAAAAGGGTTAGCGAGCAGCGCGATTGATTCGTCGAATCGAAAACTGCTGGCAATGTCCAGCGATTGTACGACATCTGGGAAATCGTTGCCTTGGGAGCTTGCTTCAGAGTCGAAAATTGCCTGGTTAGGATCGCCCACTCGTGTCACGCAGAGATCCCCATCTTCCCGTGGAAAAATGGTACTGAGGTATTCGTTCTGAAGATCAGACGTGTCCTGCATTTCATCAACAAGTACACAGGGGAAACGGTGCCGAAGGGATGCGCCAACGCCCGGTCGTTCGGTTAGTTGTGCCTTGCCCAGAACGAAGATCTCGTCATAGCAAAAGTAACCACGCTTGGCGGCCTCACCCATCGCGGCTGCCATGATTTTGTAGCTGTCAGCATCCGGACCACAGGGAAAGTTATTGCCTGTGAGCGGGTCGGTGAAGTCGGTGCTGGTCAGCCTGAGACTCTCAGCTTTGAAATTGCTACGCTCGAAATATCCACGGACTTTTTTTCTATCAGCGAGCGTCATGCAATTGAAGCGCATGCGATGCGTCAGCTCATCATCGATGGCTGTGAACCGAAACCCGGCAGATAGCAGCCATGGCGTGGCGAGAAATCGGCTGACAAAGCCGTGGATCGTATCTATGTAGTGTGGGTAGCTGAGCAGCCGCTGTCCCATTTCGGTGTTCCCGAGCCGGTGCTCGATCTCGTGACGCGCAACATTCGTATGGGATAAGACGCAGATACCGCGGGTACGGCTCGTCCACTTGCGCGCGAGAATAGCAAGCTTCGCGACGACCATCGTCGTTTTGCCACTCCCAGGACATGCGGAGACATCCAGCGTCTCACGCGATCGTAGGAACTCAATTCGAGGCGCATCGAGCTCCTTGAGCTTCATGAGTTCAACGACCCAGGCAACGTCATCCTCCGTAATCTCGGACACCAAATCTCGAAACGCGGTCATGATCAATCTCCGGACGGTTCTTGAGTTAACTCGAGACGCGTTGTCACGTAGGTAATCGCCTCGGTTAGATACCCTGGCAGCCAACCCATAATCTGCTCGCGGCTGAGCACCTGGCGCTGCAGGCAATCCTCCAACAAGTCGACCAGGTATTGTGCAGTGATGGCTTTGGATGCAGTCCTAGACGTGAACAGGCTGTAAATGTGTGAGCAGAGATGGGCATGGGTGTCCGTTGACTGGCGAAGCTGCTCAAACTCTGCTTCTGCCGCCTCGACGACCTCCTTAACTTTTTTCCGCTCCATGTTCAGCGCGTCATCATTTGCCGCGAGCCTGGCGGCTACTAAAAGCTCCTTCGCCAGGCCCGCGTATGCCAGGTCGTATTCGAGCGTCCAGTGATTCGCGATGAAGGTTTGAACGTTCTGGGCATCGTCGCTTTTGAGGTTTGTGCGACGAGCCGCTAGGGCTTCATCACGGGTTTTCTCATCATCCCCGAAATGCCTCATGGCTTTCCACCGACGGTGCTTCCCGTTCCACCTGGGATCGTTGTCATCGTCCACCAGTCCCAGGATTGCCGGCGCGCAGTCAGGCATCACATCCATGTCTGCGACTCTGGCGACAGGGATATTGAGCGTACCCTCCTCCGGTATCGCCCGTTGCAGTATGCGGGAGTATCGACCGAGCCCGGTGCCGCCCACATTCACCACGGAAACCCCGTGCCGGGTGAAATCCCGGCCCATGATCTTCGCCAGTGCCGGCAGCAGGATAGCCTCCCCATCCCCCTCAACGATGAGCACACCTCGTGCAAAGAACAGGTTGGCTTTGGTGACGTCCAGGAACCGCGCCAGAAACCGGTAATCGGTGGCATCAAGGTTAGTTTGCTTCTCCGCGAGCGAGTAGGCCTTGTGCCGATGCATGAGCACGAGGTTATTCAATGCGATCTTGGAACTCAGATTGGGGCTGTGAGTAGTCAGGATGATCTGCACGGGGCGCTGCTGATTGATCTCTTCCAGGTTGGACTCTTCCAGCTTGCATGCCATTGGTTTGGCCGCTGCTTCCAAAAATTCCATCAACCGCAGTTGCCGCTGAGGATGCAGGTGCGCCTCCGGCTCCTCGATCAGCAGCAAAGGCAGCCCGTCAGGCTCTCTACCCAGAAGTAGCAGCTCGCAGGCCATGAACAGCAGGTTGTTGGAACCGAGTCCGTAGGAACCCTTCGTATCACCAGATTGCTGATCTAGTAGCCCTAGTTCCAGGCGCTCAAGGATCTGGCGCAAGCGCGATGACTCCGACCCGCCCTCTACAAAGTTGATGTGGCTGTGCAGATCATCGCCCTCCAACCCTAGGTGGGAGAGGTAGTTATCGTTGATCGTGTCCTGGGCCTTCTTCACGCCCCCGTGCAGGTTGACCAGGTGACGCAGATACTCCGCCAAACCCGCAAGGCTCAGGCTGGCAGGATCGAGGTCTGCAAGAGGTTGGTCAGCGTTAAAATCAGCACCGTGCTTGATGTGAGGAAAGTTTTTCAGAACCTGGGACAGTCGAGACCCACGGCCAGGCGACATCTCGCGCTCAGCATCGCGCAGCGGTCGCAGGTACGCGGCGGCTAGCAACTGACGCACATTGACGTCCAAGCTTGGCCCTCCTCCGCTATGGCCGCTACGGACCGCGATATCAACCCAGCGACGAGCCAACTGATCGTCATTCAGTCGGCGTGCAGTCCAGTGCACATACACCGCAGCTTCTTGCTTGTTAAACGTGACGTACTCCGATAACGCGCCTTGCTCCGCAGTCGAGAGGGCGGAGAACTTTGCTACGATCTTGATCTGATGGGCTTGTTGACCATTCTCAGGGAAATGGAAGTCGTCAGGCTGCAATCGTACGTACTCCCCATCCCGGGTCTGCAGCACCAACCGCAATGCGTCAATTACGGACGACTTGCCCGCATCGTTCTCGCCTACCAGCGCTGTGACGCCATTGTTGAAGCGAATTACCAACCCCTGCCCTCCAGCTCCAAACTGCCGGAAATTCTGAATCGTGAGCGCTGACAAATACATCCGTGTTTTCCTGTCGCAAAAGGTTTTGGCACGATACGCGCCTGCAGTAGCACGCGGGCTTTAGCGAGTGACCTCAGCATGGTGGGTACCTCTTATGTGCCTTTGCCTTCACTTCCTTGGGGTAGTTCTGCCACAGCTTTCGATTTTTTTGGGGGGAGTGGCTTGGCTGCTTTCGCCTTGTTGAACTCGATGTCCTTTCGCACTTTCGCTGCCTGCGCGGCATTGGAGACATCCAATACCACCACTGATGTTGTAGCAGCTAGCTCGGCTGGCAGCAGATTTTCCAGTGCCGCCTTCAACGCTTCAGGTTTTTCGGGTTTTATGCCTGCTGGAGGGCGCGTCACACCAAGCGCATTACCGAACCAGAAGATCACATAAATGCCTTGACCTTCGGTACTGTTCGCCAATGTATAGGTCTGAAGCTGACCGATATGCCCATACCAGAGATGTGTATGGCTTGTCCGTTTCGCTTCGACCGGCACGGTAAATGGGCCATGGGTAACAAGCAGGTCCGCCCGCGTTCCGCCGGATGACGCCGCTTCAGGGGACACCTCGAAGCTACCGAAAAAGCCAAGTTTGTCTCTGAGCTTGCCGGCCAGCACGTCTCGGCAATCGTTCTCGACCTTGGGCTTGTTGTTGTCCCAAAAAAGCCTCCACAGGTTATGTGGAGAAGGCTGCAACTCGGCAGCGACTTCCTCAAGGCTCAACAGCACCAAGGCCTTCAGGTCCTGCGCATTGATAGGGCCTCTGCCGCTCAGCACCTTTGCCAGATCTGTCGGGGAGAGTAGCTTCTGTGTTTGCGATCGGACATCTCGCCTGTAAAGCTCGAGCTCGTGCCTGATGGTATCAACCCAGCGTGTACCCTCAGAGTCCGTGAGCAATTCCAAAAGGATCGTCTCGACGCCTGGTTCATCCGACAACGAAACGGCTTTCAATACTTTCACTGTGTCCGGCCAAACGCGCTCAAAGTGTCCCTGCATCAATGGAGTGCGCTGGAACAGGAACTGCAACAGGAGGCGGCTGACGGCCAGCGTGGACGTCGGCGTCTGCCAATAGCTACAGTTGGGGTATCCGTCGAAGATCACCCGGTGAATGACAGCGTCCTCTGCCTCGTCAAGGGCATGTACGAAGTCATTGCTGAACACATCCGACTGCAGGCAGACGGCAAAGTATGCCCAGCGCAGGCGGTCAGCGCAGCGCAGATCGCTACCCGTGACCAAAGCATCAGTACCGTCGCCCTTGTTCGACCAATGGGACAGCACATCAGTCAATAGCGGCGTCAGTTCTGGCGCTTCAGCATTCGTTTCAGCCAGCCGAAGCACGCTGTCTAGAAGACTTCCACTCAGCGTATCAGGCTGCTCCAATGCTACCTGGACGGCCCATGCATGTAACGCGGACCGCGCTGGATGCTCTCGCAGCTTGTACAAAAGCGCGTTCCAATTGGCGTCCCGCTTATGGGCGAGCTGACAAAAGTAAGCAGGATCGTCTATGAACGATCGAATGAGTTGATCAATGCAGCAGCTCTCTAAGCGTTCCTTGAGATAGGCATCTCGCATCGTCACTGTGGCGAAAAGGACCTTGAGAATTCGTCCCGCAGATTCCGCGGAGAAATCCTGTCCGTCCGCCAGGTGAATGGAAGCAGACGCGGCTGTGATGGCTCCGCTAGCCCCGCGTTCATCTTCATACTCGCCCTTCGACCACACACGGGCGAGCCCCTCAAGGATTGACTGAGCCAGCGGTTCACCGAACACTTCCTGCAGCGCCTCTATCCCGCTTCCGTGACGACCCGTGATCGGGCGACTACCGCAATAGACTTCTGCCCCCCAGTACAAGGCCCCGTCGACCTTACCTGCGACCACGGAGGGTAACTGCAACTGCCATTCGGCTATTTGACGGACTAGCCACTGCTCGATGCTATCCCGTTGGTGCGCTTGTCGCTCCGATTCTTCTTCAACGTGTAGCCGTACGTATTGCAGGGCGGCGTCAGCGGCAGCACCCGGGCTCTCGTGGAGTACCGGAATCAGCCAGGCCGGTACGGGCTCTCCTCGTTCCAGTGCCCAGTTACCCACCTGTCTGCCGACGTATGCTGAACCGACGCTGGATATCAGTGGGTCGGAGTTCAGCATCAGGCGCACCAGCGTCTCGCTAGGCTTCAAGCCAAGCGCTCGCAGTCCGAGGGCAAGCGACCCACTATCGGCTACCTCCTGGTCCGCAATCAAAAGCAACGCGTGCAATACCTCCTCGGAGGCGGATCGAGCGATCAACCATTCTCCGGCAGCCTTCTTGAAGGTTGACTCGGCCCCAGTGATCACACCGGTAGCGACCATCATATGCGCGAATTCTTTCGCGGTAACGCCATCGTGCGACAAGGCCGCGATGCACAGCACCGAGGCGAATTTGTGCTCCAAGGCCCCCATACCAGCCTGTAGCCGCCAGCGCTTCGGTGTATCCAAAATCAGGGGGCGCCACAAATCTGCTGCCACATGACAGGCGATATCCCTGATCGCGTAGATGCTCTCCATGCGTCCATCTTCCGGCGCAGCTCGCGGAAGAAGTGCATTATTGGCTCTTTGCAGGCTAGCCAGAACCCGCTCCACGTCGCCGACCACCAACTGTTGCGCAGGGATCGCGCAAAAAAGTTGTGCAATGCTGCGCAAGTAACCACGCGACGTCTCCCCGGAGGAACAGAGCTCGTCGATCCGCCCCCAAATGTCATCCGCTGAGGTCACAGCATTATGTAGCCAAGCATCAATAGCCTGCTCTCGGCACCATTGCACGTCACTCTGGCGTAACGCGACGCTCCAGCAGGCGTCAGCGGTGGAGGCCAGCGCCGGCCCGGTCGACAACGCCTCCAGCAACATGCTGAGTCGGTGCGTGGACGCCTCTGTTTGCAGCAGCTCAATCACCAGCGGCGCAAGGTCCGGGGTAACAAGTCCCACGGAACAGATCCGCGCTGGGCCCCACTGCTCCGGAGTCCAGCGAAAAAACGGATCGCGTGCCCCAACCTCCTGCAGCACGGTGACGCGGGACGCAACGGGAAGTGTGGCCGCATCGCCATGCAGTAACAGCGTTTCCGGGTCGCGCTGGACCAGCCGTTGGGCGTGGTGTAGTGCGCCCTCGTTGACCAGATGACAGGTGAACCAGGCATACAGCGCCTTCAGACCTTCGGATGGTAGCCCATCGACCGACACCAACAGTGCAACCGCGCGTTCGATATGTAGTCTTGCGATCCCGAGGGCGCCTGTCACCAAGCGAGCCAGGTAGCGGGCGGCCAGAAACTCTTGGATGCTGCGATGAAAGGGCAGGAAGTCTTCGCCCTTCTTCATGAACAGCGCGGTGTCCAGGACGGTCTCGCGAGCGATCGGGTCAAGCCCCGCGTCATGCACCGACAGCATGGTATCTGCGACAGGAGCAGATCGCTGCAAGCCATGCTTTCCGGTCAGGAGCAGAGTCAGAAAGACGCGCCCGGCATGGTCTAGGACGACGTCGGGCGCAGGTTCGCCGTGTTGCCGGTCTTCTGACTTGGAGGGGTTGTGCTCGGTAGCGAAATGGCGTGCACCGGACTCGTACAGTTCGAAACGGGTGAGCGACGGCAACCGTTCGGGCTTTACGCTCATGAGAAACTTCAGCCCCAGCGGGGATAGCACGAAGGGCGTCGATCGCAGCGTCTGCAGCGTAGAGAGGAGCGTGATGGGCTCTGAGCAGCCAAACGCTGTGAGCACTGCGACTGCTTCCTCCTCACTGAGAGGTTGCAACTGAGCCACGACGGGGGCCTCGTCAAGGGCTGCCAGCCCCTGACCGAACGCTTTGCTGAGCTTTCCACCCTCGTTCCAGTCCTCCGCTCGACAACTCACTCGCCATCGCATCGACGGTAGCTCTTCTAAGCACTTTGCAATCTCAATGGCGTTCTGCATGGGGACTTCATCGAGAGCATCGATAAACACCGTCGTGACATCGGAAAGATCTTTGCGGCGAAACCAAAAGGCAGAAATGCACGACGCATCCGCTCGCTCCGCAAAATGCTCGAACGCCACAGTCTTGCCCATGCCAGGCGCGCCCAACAAAACAACATAGGGGGCCTCGGCCAGATCACTTAGGCGCTGGGCGTCTTTGTACTCGTCAGGGCCTGATGATATAGATATGAGCCTATCAAGCGGAGCGATTGACATTGCGAAGCGGCACCGAGCGACAAAGGTGTCGCCATCATACGGTATGCCCAGATGACTCCACTACTCTTACCGCGCGGGGGCTGCATTCTCGATCTGCGGCAGGAGCCGGTACAGTAAGTGTTCCAGGCCGATCACCCGAATGTCCTTTAATTGCAGCTCCGACATTGCATTCACGGAAATACACCGCACTGGAGATTGCTGGCCGACTCCCAGCAGTTTAAAAATTCCGCGCAGATTGGATTGGCCAAGTACCCATGGCTACAATGCGGCCCCTTCCAAATACCGGTGTACCATGTCCCCCAAAGTAACGAGAGACCTGAAATTTTCTTTTGACAATCAACGTCTCGCTTATGATGTCGGGGAGTTTTGGAATTGGGCATTTTCGAACATCACGACTCCCGTCATTCGCGGTGTCATGATCGAATTCATTCTGGCTCGACACCTGATAGATCACGTCGACGACATAGTGTTGGGCCGAGTGCTGGACTTGACGCACCAAGTTCCGCTTCCAGGACAGCTGGCTAAAAGCTTGGCACCTTTTTACAGCAACCAACCCCATGGTGATGTCTTTGACTTGCAGCTGACATGGGGTGTGACGATTGAAATTAAAAGTACGAGCAATCGCGAAAACTGGAGGCTCAATAAAACGTGTAGATGGAATATGGCTAAAGACAAGAACAAGGTCGAAAAAGTCTTTCCCGCCCAATACTACATCCTCGCGGTTGTTGAAAAAGATCCTGAAGTGAGCGTGACGCACCTGAACCTTTCCGAGGCTGAATTCTACTTGTGCAGCGGCAGAACATTGGACATCAATGTGGAGGCGCCCCAGAAATCGGTGGGTTTCAAGAAGTTCTCAGAGATCTCAGTACGATGTGGCTTCAGCGAGCTGGTCCCTGTGCTCCATGAACTCCAACGCCAAGAGCACGAGCGGGTCAGAAATCTGTTGGTTCCTAGATGGAAACAATCACGCCCTCCTTCATTTCATTCAAACTTTATGCCCTTGGCCGTCGAAGCAAATGGGAAAGTAACCGGAGCCTGGTATCAGGGAGGGAGTGGAGCATTGAGCAACCCGACCGCCATAGACGTTCGATGGGTTGACGGCGCGAATCCTGACTGGCGGGATTGGGAAGCCGTAGGCTTCAAGTATGAACCTGAAATTTAGCTGGCCATCATGCTCTCCCCAAGTGCCTTTGCGGTGAGCAATGGGCTTCACGTGATCTCGCGAAATTGGGTGGTTGCGGTGACGACTCAGAAAGACGAAAAGCACCGGGTCGAACACGGCCACCCTGATATCCAGTTAGACTAGATCGGCAAAGTCCTCGATGGTTTTCCGAAGTCCCCGGCCTTGGGGCAGAAGTAAAATTTTTTTTCCACTTTTGCATCAACTCGCATCATAGCGACGGCTTCAGAAAGAACTCGGAAGCGCAGCAAAGGCGTACTTCAGCCGCACTCCTTGGCAAAGTACGCTGCGGTCTATTTAAGATGTCTCGCTCTTCAGTGACGCGTTTGAGTTCCACTCGCAGGCGACGCAGTTCAGCGTACTGATCATCGTCCTGCTGCCGTTCTTCGTGAGGTTTGATGTAGCGCTTTATCCAGGCATAGAGGCTATGCGTCGACACGCCGAGACGAGCCACTACATCAGCGACAGGCAGCTTCTTCCGGTCACTTGATTGACCGCTTGGATTTTGAATTCCTCGGGGTAACGCGGGTTGCTCATGGCACCTCCTAAACGGCCTCAGTTTAAGGCAAAGAGGTGTCAACGAAACCCGGGGCGATTCACTATGCACGCGGAGTGGTGGGCTGGGCGTTATCAGAAAAGCCGAACGCAGACCTGGTGGTTAAAGAGCTGGACGTGGCTTACGAACAACGCGGAAAGCCTCAAGGGCTACTGTTTCACTCCGACCAGGGATCGCAATATGGCAGTCGTCAGTTCCGCCAGAGACTGTGGCGCTACCGCATGCGCCAGAGCATGAGCCGCCGAGGCAACTGCTGGGATAGTGCGCCGATGGAGCGAGTATTTCGCAGCTTGATATCAGAGAAGATACCGACCACGGGCTACCTGACCGGGCAGCAAGCTCAACGAGACATTAGCCAGTACCTGATGGGCCACTACAACTGTATCCGATCCCATCAGTTCAACGATGGACTGGCTCCGGCGAAAGCTGAAGAAAAACTCAAAACCGTGTCCGGGATGAGTTGACCACTACATTCGGCACTGACTAGAAAGCATTTATCTTGGATCTGAAGGGCTGTTATCTTCACCCGGCAAAATAAATTTTAGTTCTTTTATTCGTTCTTTTAAACTGTCCGGCAAATCCTCTGCTTTAACCTCAATCCAAGCTCCATCGCTTCTCATAGAGGATTGATCCTTCACCCTAATAGCAATGGAGGATGAAAGATCGACCTCTTCGGCGACTGATCGTCCACGTTGCCTGGCCAAACCAAACGCATGCGGTATAGAGAGTTGATTCATTTTCTTATAGTCAAGGAATTTGTCTTTTGAGCAAAATGGAACAGAGAAATAGAAAACAAAATTATTGAACCCGACAGCGCAGCTAAGATGTGGGTCTTTTTTTGATGATCCTTTTCTTTTGAAGAGAGAGATCCAGGCATTGGTGTAGGGCATCGGCCCCGGAATAAAGGCCCTGACGACCTTAAATAAATCGACATTAAATCTTGCCGGCCTTTTATTGTGGCGAACCCATTCAAAGCATTGCTTGTAGCTCTTAATCTCCGACGCGGGGAGTATTGCTAGAGCCATTTTCATGAAGCACTTGTAAACTTGCAGTGGAATATACGAATTTGTCGTGGTGGTTATGAGGAGATCCGTCTTGTCTTCGCTGAGCCTCACCATATCTGAGTCGTAAGCCTCAATAATCATCATATCATTCCCATACATCTCTACACGTTCATTGCTTACTGTTTTTACTTTCGGAACCCCTTTCTTCCCCTGAACCTTTGTTGTAGTCCTAGCAATGCCCAGGAAATTTGCAAGATTATTTTCCAGGGTTTTATCAAAATAACTATTGCATTCATCGCACTCATCATTAGAAAACAAAAATTTATTGCCAATTAGCTCGGGCAAAGAGTGTGCGGTTTTTCTAAAGCTCACTTCGCCAACTTTCTTTCTGCAATACCTACACTCTCCGCGCTGCCCCAGCATTATCCTCTTATCTAATTCATACTTGAGAAGAAGTTCATATCCCTCGGGAGGCATTAGCATAACAAGTCCTATCTGTAGTGATTAAAAAGCAGCCCGACTAGAAATTGTACCAAGCGCCGTCATTTTTCAACTGAAAAGACAATGCCGCCGACAGCTCAATTGCGTCATAAAATAATAACAGAGTTTAGGCTCTGTACAGAATCCCGAGAAACCCAATCGCCGTGCCTTGGGATGTTAGATTTTGTGGAGTCTCCGCGCTACCTTGGAGTGTGTAAAATGGCGTCGCAATAATATTTTTGCGACGCGTAATTAATTCCGCATACCTAATAGCCAACCAGCCCTAGCAAGTTAATATCCTGCGTCAACTGTCAAAACCCCTTAGCAAGTCTAAAAATAAGGCATCTCTCACCTCAGATCGCACCGCATCTATGCTTGAGTTCGGATTCAGGTCAAAGCTTGCCTGGAGGCGAAGATATGCTTCATGAATAGCTACTCTCGAGCTACCAGCCATATTTTGACGCAACACAAATTGGTGCCGATTGTAATCACCAGCGCGTATCATCTGCGGTAGCAACTCGATGAAGTCTAGTGGAGAGTTTTCAATCTCCGCGAACACATGGGCAGCAACCTGACCAATTACCCCACAGAGAAAGCCAATATCAGGTGTTAACCTGACAATGAATCGCCTTGCGTGATGCGCAGTTTTCGACTTAGTTGCCTGCCTAGATACTTCACCCTCATTTTCTCGAATGAACGCGAGAAGCCACGTCTCAATGTTCACTACATTGAGTCCTGAACACCACATCTCCACTAGCTTTTTCAGCGCAGAGAGGACTTTTATTGCCGCATCATTACCGGGTCTATGAGCCCTGGCAAACACAGACTCAAGAGCACTTTCGCGCAAGAAACCATTCAGATCTGTAGGATTTTTCGAAATTATGTCAAGCGCCCACCCAACCCAATCCGAGGTTGACCGTAGTTCAGCCGGCAACTTTATTAGGGCATCAGCAAAGCTGGAAATAATACGCGGGTTAACTCCATTGCGAATGGCTAGTTCCTTCTGCCAGTCGTCAGCTTCCGGATCATCTAACTCCTGTTCTGCAGCTTTCAAAACAACTCGTCGGCCTTCGAGCCAAGTTTCCGCACTGCTGGCGTCTCGAGAGCTCCGCTGGAAATACCCGAGTGAGCGCCTGACAATTCCATCGAGACCACTGCTACCCTCGGGAGTGACTGCATTCAGCCTTCGAATCAAAGCCTGCACTCTCAGATCATTCGCAGAAGAAACCTCAATTCGGTCAAGCAGGTAGTCAATAGGATCGTATATTATTTCGCATGCATCTTGCTGAGCAAATGTCGTATACAGATCTTCATTGTTTGAAGTGATAGCTTCGTCTAGCTCAATAATAATGGGCTTTGCGGGGATGACCACAGAAAGCCCAGTAGCAGCGTATGCGGCTCGGCCAGCTCTACCGAGAGCGTTCAAAATCTCATGCGGGCGCAAGTCAGTTCGAGGATTTCCAGTTGGGTCGTCAGCGGCGCTACGATCTGTTCCTGCCAAAATTACGACATCACAAGGTAGATTCAATCCTTGGGCGATAGTGGAGGTAGCAGCCAGAACATCAAGCCCTAACTCTTGCTTTCCTCTTTTACTACGAAAAGCTGCCTCAACCAACCGTCTTTCCAATGGAAGAAGGTCGCTATGGTGGACACCTGCACGCCTGGAGTCTACCTCGAAAATAGCAGAAACATCACCAACATCTTCAATGATTGTTTCACGGATTAACCTTTGATTCTCATCAAGAACTATAGAAGGCGGGGGCAATAGCTTGTTGACGCTATCAGCAACCGAACTACACACCCTCACGTCGCTACAAAAAACCACTACCCTCTTGCCTAGATGTGCAAAATCTGCGGCAAGCGTGGCAGCCAACTCATTGCGATTAGCCGTCAGATAACCCTTATCATTAATATTTAAAAATGGATTGGCATCACTAAGCCTTCTAATCGCAAATGTTTCTGTTTGCGTCGGGTGCCAGCCTGCGACTAATGAAAAAAGGCCAAGAGGTTCGGAGGACACTCGACTGCGCTCTTTTTTTGTTTCCCCTTGAGCAGCGACCTCGACGGCTGCATCAAGTGCTTTCTCGTCATATACGACGCATGTTCTTAACTGACGGGTTGGCTTCCATGGATCGTCAAAGACATGCACTCCTCGGCCTAAAACATGGCTAAGCCAACTAGCAATCTCATTGGCATTTTTGACCATTGCAGACATGAGTAATAGATCAGCAGTTGGACATAGGCGAGTAAACCCGAGGAGTGACAGCATAGCGTCAACTGACCTCGAACCCACCTTAACACTCTTGGGATCTATATCCATACCGATGAGGTGAAACTCATCAAACACGATAAGCCCGACGTTTCCAAATAGTTCCGGAGCGAAACCTAAGAGAGCTAGCAATCGCTCAGGCGTCATAACTGCGAATGGGGGAAGCGCATCACCAAGCTCTTCGAGTGCCTTGTCTTCAACGCTCACTGCCTCAATATCCGCTAAATGGTGCGCGAAGTCGTTCTCGACTTGATCTACTAATGCATGCGTCGGTGCCAGATAAACAACTGACCTCCCAGAACAACGAACCGCTGCAATTTTCAGCATGGAAAGCGTGGTCTTACCTGAGCCAGTCGGCGATGTCATCACCATGGAATTTCCACGGTTCAAATAGCCGCTCTGGATTGCCTTTTGATGGTTTACCCATAAAAACGGTCGCAATTTAGACTGGCTGATTGTCCATTTATCCCATTCTCCAACATTGGCCCCTTCCGGAGTCGCCAGGCGGGCAAGCATCGATGATCTGACGCCTTCGATCATAGCAAGTAAAAGGCTAGCCAAATGATGCGGGCCAGCATATTGATAATTAACCATACCTGATAGGCCAGGTAAATTTTCAGTAGTCGCCCTTGATAAATCCAATACTTTGTCTAGAGCATCCCTTACGTCAAATTCGTAATCAGCGCCATGCGCCTCAGCTGCAAGACCTTTGATAGCTGTGGCACATTCATGAAAAAGCAGATCTGCAGCAAACTCACGACTATCGCGCCCAACATTTACCTCTGAGTACATCGCATCTACGGGATATTCTCTCGCCAGAAGAGAGTCAAGCCGCCCCATAGCCAGATCTTTAATAGATAATATTAACGCGCTTCGCATTGACGAAGTAGCATTAACTACCGTGAGACGACTGGCAGCTTCAGCGGCATCTGCTGAACGATCCGCAATGAGAAACAGCAGCGTCGTTGAGATTGTAGAGTCAATAGCTTCAGCACTAAGAAGCGTGCGCTTACTATTCTCCGCATTTCGTGCCATCGAGATTACTTGGTGAGCAACACCGGCGACGAATGCGGCAGCTCTCTTTTTCTCAGGTTGTATATCAAGTACAACATATGCTTCAAATGTTGAAGCCAGTCGCCTAACCTTGGTCAGAGTCGATCTGTCCGAATCAGCACCCCGCTGAATAGCCAGGCGTGCTGTCGCAATTTCTACATGAGCCTCTGTCAGTAGAGTATCGATGGTATCCGGGTCGAATTCGGGAAGGTCTGGAGCACTTTTCAGGAGCGCACGAGAACTGGAGTCAAACACGATAAATCTCCTTCACTTTTTCGATGACTGCGAGAGCAAACTTATCTAAACCATCGCGAACATTTTTAAATGCCAGAACCCCACCCGTGCGTGAACTCATCGCTCCGCTAACTGTGCCTGAAAAACCATTCATAAGCTTCTCAAAGCTGCCAGAAACAGTATCTCTAATATTTTCCCCAGTAGCTATACAAACTCTAAACCGTCTCGCCTCCTCCCACACTACTCGCCCTATCGCGCCCTCTTTATTTACACCCTCGACCCCCTTGAGCAAAGCAACCAGCTCAGCCAAAATTTCGTCATCACGCTCACCATCAATTATCTGCTTTAACTCTGGCCAAACTTTAGACGTGATCAGGTTCCTGGGTTTAGCCGAGGCCTTATCTTCGGATATGATAATGCTATCGACTTTTTCTTTTTTTTCATCAAGCTCAAGTACAAAGCCGTCAAACCCCTTGTCAGCTTGTCGCACATGCGGCGAAGTCATTACACCACTTGGAATTGAAATCCTTGTAACAACCCAGGATATATGCTGAAACAAGAGTCCATCTCGGTGAATTATCGAGTTTTTTATCTGATCTGCAGTATTTGAAGGGTCTGTCGGACTGAGAACCCCAAGTTTCCTTATCACATTTGCAACAACATTACCAAAGGGCTCAACCCTTTGCGTTGCAACCTGACTAATTACTCGTTGAGCATTCTCTTCTTGCCTCAGATACAAATAGGCAACGATTTCTACGAGATTGTCTTCTTTTAAAGGATCAATTTCCCACTCAGAGAATTCGCACTCACTGGAAGCGACTGTTTTTTGATTTATCGGCATTTTCAGAATCCATCCCACATCACATTAATCAGTAACCAATACCCCAGACTCTCGGCTTAACAGAACACTTCCTTCCACTTCGAGTGCTGACTGCAGAGCTTGAGAAGGAAAGGCTCCCCTCCTACGTCCTACCCTCACAAGCCGGATGATGGCACATTAACATAGCTGTAGTGATCCCCCGAATAGCTCAGATCTGCCTATCCCGAGCCACAAAGAGCACATCCGTACCCCCCTTGCTAGATTGGACATTACAAAACGATGGAGCGGAGTTTGTCCTCACGCGCCTGAAGGGTAAGCGTCCGCCCAACTCACCTTGCGTAAGTCAGGCCGGCATCCACTGATGCGGCAGCAGTTGCCCTATCTCACTGGCCCGTTGCGTCGGTAGCCGCGTCAGCACATCCTTGAGATAGGCATACGGATCATGTCCATTCATACGCGCCGACTGGATCAGGCTCATGATTGCATCCGCCCGCTTACCGCTACGTAGGTCGTTATCGAGATCGACCTCGCAGCCATGGCGAATGCCGGGCCAGTGGAACTTGCCTTGGTTCAGTCGACGCGCGGCAAGCCAGACGCCGACACCATCGTTTACCAGCACTTTCATCCGATTAGCCCGGCGATTAGCGAACAGATAAGCGCAGTGCGGCTTCGCCGCACCGAACACCGCGATCACTCGCGCCAAGGCGGTTTCGGTACCGGCGCGCATGTCCATCGGCTCGGTGGCCAGCCAGATGGCATCAATGCGGATCATTGAGCGACAGCCCGGATAAATTGCGCGCAGCCCTCAGGATCTGAGGCTGGCCATTTCACCATGATCACTTGCCCGACCATGGGCAATTCAATTGTCACTAACGTTTCGGCGGGCCGTTTAGATGCAGCCTTCAGCGGGACAAATGCCGGTAGTGAGGTTGCTGCGGATTGGTCTCGATAGAGCGGCAGCCATTTGCGGATGACGTTGGCATTGATGCCGTGTCTGATGGCGACACTGGACACGGTTGCGCCAGGTTGCAGGCAGTCCTGAACGACCTGGGCCTTGAACGGATTGGGGTAAGAGCTTCGTTGGCGCATGAAAATCCTGGCGGTAAGGGTGATCGCGTCCGCTTAAAAATACGCGGACACCATCGCCCTTAATGCTGGAGTTCGGAAGGCGAGTTCGCCGGACACTTACCCTGAAGGTGTCCAAATCTCAGTACCGGCGCTCATAGTCCTCTTGAAAATCTCCAAGCTCGACTAGAGTGCCCAGTACGGCCTGACTGTTCGTGATAAGCGCCCGCGTGCGCTCTGGATTGTCCCATCCCGCGTCACCATGCTTTCCGCCGTGAAAAAGATTGTTGCGAACGGTCTTAACTACGCGAACCACTTTTGCCAAATCCGATTCTCCCTCACCGAATCTGAGACCGCGCCACTCTAAAGCCCGACTCTCTCCAACAACCTGTTTGCTGGGAGGAGCCGCGAGCAGATCTCCGGCCTCAGGGGACAGCGTATAGGTTCCTGAATACCGCTCTACAAATGCATTCCATCCTGGCTCAGCGGCGTTACCAGGCTTGTCATTTCCCAGAAAACCGTTTTCTTTCAAACAAAACTCGAACCGAGAAAAGCCATAAAAGAACTCGAAAGCGAGCTGAGTCAGCTCATCTGTGATCTGATCCCTTCGCATACCTACGTAACCGGCCAGCAAACACACCTTTCTGACCCCACCGCCAAAGGCGATGGTGTCCACCTATTTAAGTGGACACCACTTCTAGCCTTTTAAGAGGGTCTTTCATGCAGCCACAACGCCGTTCCTATTCCAGGTCGTTCAAGGCCCAAGTCATTCAAGAGTGCGCCCAACCTGGGGCCTCGATTGCCAACGTTGCGCTGAGCCACAGCCTCAACGCGAACCTCGTCCACAAGTGGATTCGGCTGCAAACGCAGAAAAGCATGGCGCTGCATCCCGCTTTTGTTTCACTGCCCATGCCACTCGCCAGCACTGAGTCGCAATCGGCATCATCGACTATCAGCGTTGAGATCCAGCATCCGCGCGGCACCGTTAAAGTGAACTGGCCAACTGAAAGTGCTGCTGCCTGTGCAACCTTTCTTCGAGACCTGTTGCGATGATTCGTATCGACGCCATCTGGCTCGCCACTGAGCCCATGGACATGCGCGCCGGCACTGACACAGCGCTGGCGCGGGTGGTGGCCGTGTTCGGTGCGGCGCAGCCGCACTGTGCTTATCTGTTTGCCAACCGCCGCGCCAATCGCATGAAAGTGCTGGTGCACGATGGGTTGGGCATCTGGCTGGCGGCGCGCCGACTGCATCAAGGCAAATTTTTCTGGCCGGGATCTCGGCACGGCTCGCAGATGGAATTGGGTGCCGAACAACTGCATGCCCTGGTGCTGGGTTTACCTTGGCAAAGAGTTGGGCAAAACAGTGCGATTACCCTGATGTAATCACTGCCATGGCCAGCGTCGCCGTGCAATTGTCCGATGAGCCTATCGTCAGTGTTGGCCTGTTCTGACAAAATCGGCGGCATGACTTTGCTTCCTGATTTCGACCAATTAAACCCTGAACAACTGCGCGCTATCGCCGCGCAGCTGATGCAGCGTGTCGAGACTCTCGATCAAAAAGTCGAGTCCATGGACAAGCAGATCCATCACTACAAAACGGTCAACGACAAGCTGACCCACGAGATCGCACAGCTCAAGCGTTTCAAGTTTGCCAAGCGCAGCGAGCAGCTAAATCCGTATCAAACCAGCCTGCTCGATGACGTGATCGATGCCGATATCGCGGCCATCGAAGCCGAGCTTGAGACGTTGCAACCCGCTCCAGCCCCGACCGTGGCTCGGCAAAAACCTAAACGCACCGCCTTGCCGCCCGAGTTTCCACGCACGCCCATCCATCACGAACCGGACAACACTCACTGCCAATGCGGCTGCGCCCTCAAGCGTATCGGCGAGGATGTCAGCGAGAAACTCGACTACACGCCCGGCGTGTTCACGGTTGAACAACACATCCGTGGCAAGTGGGTCTGTGAGGACTGCGAGACCCTGATCCAGGCACCTGTTCCTGCGCAGGTCATCGATAAAGGCATCCCCACAGCAGGTTTGCTGGCTCAAGTGATGATCGCCAAATACGGTGATCATTTGCCACTGTACCGTCAGGAAAAGATCTTTGGCCGGGCCGGCCTCGCCATCCCGCGCTCGACCTTGGCGCAGTGGGTCGGCACTTGCGGTGTGCAACTGCAACCACTGGTTGATGCTCTGCGCGAAGTGGTGCTTGGACACAACGTGGTGCACGCCGATGAAACGCCGGTACAGGTGCTCATGCCTGGCTCGAAGAAAACCCATCGGGCCTACGTCTGGGCCTATGCAACCACCGCGTCTGCCGATATCCGCGCAGTGGTGTACGACTTCAGCCCCAGCCGCTCGGGCGAACATGCACGCAACTTCCTGCAAGACTGGAAGGGCAAGCTGGTCTGCGATGATTTTGGTGGTTACAAAGCCAGTTTTGCACTCGGTGTCACTGAAATCGGCTGCATGGCCCATGCGCGGCGTAAGTTCTTCGACCTGCACGCCACGAACAAAAGCACGCTCGCCGAGCAAGCTCTGCGCTATATCCAGTTGCTGTACGAAATCGAAAGTGAAATCCGCGATTTGGAGCCCGATGTACGGCGACGAATACGACAAGAAAAAGCCGTCCCCGTGATGAACATGCTGCACACTTGGATGATCGCCCAGCGCGAGCTGGTACACGAGGGTGTGGCCATCGCCAAGGCCCTGGATTACAGCCTGAAACGCTGGACGGCGTTGTCACGTTATCTGGATGACGGCGCGGTGCCTATTGATAACAACCACATCGAGCAGCAAATCCGGCCATGGGCGCTCGGACGCAAGAACTGGCTCTTTGCAGGGTCGTTACGCAGCGGACAACGCGCGGCTGCGCTGATGAGTTTGATCCAATCGGCCAAGCTTAACGGGCATGATCCGTATGCTTATCTCAAGGATGTGCTGATGCGGCTGCCGACGCAGCGCGCCAGTGAGATCGCCGAGTTGTTGCCGCATAACTGGCTGCCGTTACGCAACCTGTAATGCCCGTTCGCTTACATACCTACTCCAGATCCATGAGGAAGATTGAGCTCCGGCAGGATTGCAGAAGCGATGCCACCGTGCGAGTGAGTCGGCGTCATGGCCACGTCGACTAGGCGCACCTAGCCTCTAACTTTATGCTCTCTGGCATTTTTAAGGCACTTCGAATGTGCTGCCCGGGCTCGGTGAGCAACCTGGCAGCAGCAATGGCCATCCCCTACCAGAGCCGGCCAGCTTTCAGCTTTCATGCGCGTCATCACCCGAACGCGATAGAGATCGATTGTCTTGATACTGACCTGCAGTCGCTACACGATCTTCAGGTCACGCCAAAGCTACCAAAGCCGCCCGCCGCCTTTGAGGCATCCAGAAGGCATAGCGGATGTTTGAAACGGGCATTCATACGATTAGCTCGAAGAGCCGCTAGAGCTCGTTAGCCCGCAGGGAGCACCTCTGGGTGGCCGAGCATATCAACGAGGTAGTCATAATCTGCTCAAGCGCAAGTTTGATGTCACGGCGATCAACCAGGTGTGGTGTGGCGATGTTACGTACATCAAGGTCGGCAAACGCTGGATGTATTTCGCGGCAGTTCAGAGGTCGGGGCGACGAGGCTAAGGAGGGGGCAGAAAACTAGGTCTATGAACATCAATCGATGAACAGCCGCATTCATTTCTGGAGCATTAAGCCAGGGGCGTTCTCCCGATGAGCGATTCATGAACATTTGACATCGCCCACTTGTTAAATCATGGGTGGCGTCGTACCGTTACGTTCCATCTCTCCAGTACCTCGTCAGCTTCACCAGCCCTGCCATCCCTGATAGCCCGGTTTGAAAACCATAATTCAGCAGCTAGAGATCCCATCCGAAATCTCATCGTCTAGTTCAGCCGACGCTCTCGAACTACGGTTGAAACTGAAGCTTTGCTGAACTGAGCCGACGACTGCCCTAGTTTAGTCTTCTCCTGTTCGGCATCTACAATCTACACCCTTGCGCTGGCGTTCCACGGCCAAGCTAAGGCTGTCCTTCAACAGTCGCTCAATCGGCGGCTGAGGAGCTTTGCGCCATGATTCGGCATTGACTTCCTGGCCAAGCAGTGCCAACGGCCGGAATTCACCCCAAGGCACTACAAGATCATGTGTTCAGTGCTCGAAACGATTCGGACCTTTCCCCGCAAAGCCTGCTGCTGCCTTTGATGGATGGTAGTGCTGGTTACGCGGGCCATACCATGATCGATCTATTCAGCAGGTTCACGGCCAGCATTCTGAGGCAACTGCAGCAAAGTCCGTTGGCTGCGAAGGCCTACTGGCGCGACTGCGGTCATCTTAAGGCTGGAGCCTCGATCACATTCCTTGAGTTGAGGGAGGCGGCCAAAAAGGCCGGGGGGTATCCAAGGCAGTAAGTATCGCTATGCCACAGTGCCTACGGCCAAAGGCCTGCGCCCTCCCCGGCATTAATGTCAGCTTCAAGTGCCGCGTTTCGTTGACGGCAACCGAATCGCTCACGCGGCTATCAGCAAGATTTCCCGCGCCTCGGTCGTATGCTGAAGTATCCCAGGATGCTTCACTTCAAGCTCGATGAGATCAGCTTGGTAGGTCAGAGAAGGCGTCATCCGTGTTCCGTCCTGCAGAAAACGAGTCAGACCCGCGAATTGCTCATGAGTGATCGTTGACGCGACACTGCGATCGTTGGACAAAGCCTTTACCCGAGCATCGTTAAGGCTGGCGATGTCGGTTGCAAGCTCCGTCAGGTGTTGTCGGGCGTACTTGTGAGAACCAGCCTTCAACTGAACGTGGGACATCATCAAGCCAAGGTTTACCAATCGGTTTTGCAGTAATGAAATCTGATCGAAGAGTACGACGTTGCTTGTGGCATTCCGCGAATGTCGTTCCAGGAGAAGCCTGGTGAACTGATACTGCTCATTGAATGATCCAATCAATGGCTTGAGCTGCGGAACATCACCTTCTTCGCAGAACTGCATTGCGGTGACTAGCAGGCCTCGAAAGCGAGCCTCATCAGCGAGTAGATTGCGTTCGTGCCCCTCACTCACCAACTGCCATGTATGTGCGATCGTTTTTGATTGCTCGTCTATTTTCTGGCTGATTTTGTCGAGTTTTTTGCAAACGATGGCAAAGCCTGCAGTTGTCACTGCGAGGTTGAGTCCGCTCATTACGAGGTTGGCCGACTGCAGACCCTGAAGCACATTCAAGCTCTGCTGCACTTGATCCATGCCGGTTTGGAGCGACCCCAGGCCACTTGATAGTGTGGATTGCAGGTTCTGTAGGCTCTCTTGGACATGCCCTGAGTCGCCCGGAAAAAGGAGGTGCCCGACGATCTGGCCAGCCTTCTCGGTTCCCTTTGAGTGTCGGACTACGCCACCCCATAGCGTGTAATCTCCGCTATGCAGTTTGGCCAGGACATCTGGGATATCAGGCAAGGATCGTACAAGCGCGTCAACGTTTACAAACATGCTTTCAGTTTCTCCGTGTAGGCTTCGAAGTCCTGGTCGTAACGTGCGCGCCGCAGCTTGGCGATTTGAAGCACGGCAGGAATGGTGATCCGGAACGCCGGCGACGATGCCTGGTAAATCGCGAGTCCTGCGGCTCCGATAGCGAGTGGCGCTGCCACCATTGAGAGCATCCGGCCTCCTAATGCGCTGGCAAAGCCAGCCCCGCCACCAGTAGCAGCCATACCGCCCAGGCTACCGGCAGACAACATCAGCGTTTTCACCATTTCATTGATGTAGCCAGCGAGATTGCCGCCGCTCAGATAGTCCTTGAGCGCTTCGTTTCCCATGTATTTGTCCATGGCCTGGCGGATGATGATTTCCTCAATGGCGAAGATGTCATCTTGCGCGGAGGGTTTTCCGTCCAGCTTTTTGGCGACATCCGTCGCGACTTCGAGGTAGTCGATGCTCTCCGATTTGATTGCGGAAACAATGGTGTTGCTTCCGAACGCACAAATTTCCTTTTCAAGCAGGCCCGAAATAGATTGCAAGCGGCCCTGCACCTTCCGGGTCATGATGGTTGCCTTCACGTCGCTGTCGAGGGCTATCCTGCCCTTGCCATTGTCGGTGATCAGGTCGGCCAAGACTTCCAGATCCGCTGATGCGGCACGCGATAAGAGATCGGATATCGACCGGTCTCTCGGAACTACTGACTCCATGTATCCCCCTGTAAGCATTCCTAAAGTGGCGGATCATCAAAACAATGATTGCCTATGGCCATTACGAGCGTGCTGATTTTAGCCACAACACCCGCGTGTGTCTTCCCGCTGGAGAGTCAGACTGGCGCTCGCTGAATGAGGAATGCAGAGCAGACGCCCTGCAGCGCGTTGCACCGACGCTTGCTCGATGGGCATCATGAAATCAAACAACAACAATAAAGGCAGGCCTAGGAATTTGCACTCAGGCTGGGCGCGCGCGATCGCTTACGTCTTCGCTCCAGTAACAATCGAACACACAGGAGCGGCCGCGATTGGTACCGCAGTCAGAATACGTTTGATCTCGACCCCCAGCGCCTCCCCTTCTGATTCAGCTCCGATTTGCCAAGCTCCAACTCCATAGTCCGCATGATAGGTCGGGCTGGCAAGCAGCGTTACGTTGTCTGCCCGAGGGATCAGCAGCAACGAAACGTCAGGCTTGATGCCCTTCCACCGGAGACTATCGTGATATATGTGCGCTGACTCCATTGCATCCAGGACGCTGGCGCGGGCGCTGCGATACTTCGCGTCGAAAACCACGAAGCGCTTCGCCGAAGGCGAGTCCAACGTCACGACGATGTCCGGATATCGCTCTCGCGATAAGCTTTGGAAACCGCGATGCGCAGGTTGATCAATCGCTGGGCATCGGACTTGGTAACATACCTCAACGGTCACATCAGCCGCTTTCCCCCGCCATACGATTTCTTTTAACCCCAATGATCGATATTCACGACTCCATACGAGTTCAGGAAACTGACGTTGCAGCTGTGAGACAACCGTCACAAAGCACCAGCGCTCATAGATCTCCCATGTTGGGCTGATCCACAGAGTCTCATCAGGATCCTTCCCCAACCACCCTGAACGCAACGCGTACCAACCAAACCGATAAGCTCGTGCATATGCGGGGTGAGCAGAGATCGCATTCAATCCCGCAGCCGATAGACGTCTGGCAGTCACGATGCAGAAAGGTCTTGCGCGTTGAAGACGTTCTAGCTTGCGAGCAAGCGACTCGGTGAATGCGATTCGGCGTACGAGCCTTGGCGTTAACGCTGATCGGGTATCACTGACCACTTCAGTGGCAGCTGCGTGCTGAAGCCCCCTCACCACCTGCCGGCAACGTCTAAGTACATCAAAGAGAATAAGCCCAACGGTCTGATTCGCGGGATTGTCCTCTTCCTCGTAAGATCTGCTGACCTCAAAGCGAACAGTGTTCAAGACCGGACGCTGAGTGCTAGCAGGATGCAACAGTGCCTGCCCGGTCGGCCCTCTTAGTGCCTTGCGCACGGATGCGGAATCCAACCGCTTGACCGTGTGCGCACTCACCGACGTGCGATCGCTCTTCAAGGTTGTTAACGGCCGCAGAGATATCTGTTTGAGCGCGCGGTGAAGCCGATCCCCATAGCGTCTCAGCCTCGCATACTGCAGATGCGGGTTGGTTAGTGCTCCATCATGGCCAATTCCAAACTGAGCCTCTTCTGTGCCCAGAACGAGAGCCGGGTCGAAATCCAGAATCGCCTCAACCATGGCAGCGAATGCCTGGCCGCCGAGCTTATTATCAGCTGCTGAAACGTCCAGCCGGTAAATGGCGGCAGTCCGCCCCTGGTCATCCAGAAGCTCTGCCGCGACGTCCCCTGCATAAAAGCCTGGCGACCATAACCACGCACAGGCGCCGTTTTGGTCGACCGTCTCGATCAAGATGTCATCAATGTAGAAGGAAAACCCTTCAAGCGCGGTAAAACGATAAGCCTTCTTCTCCATGAAACCCGGGTTCAACTGACCTGGGTGCACGTCAAATCGAGCATCGCCCTGCTCTACCTGCAAGATGATCGACATGGTCTACCGCCAGAATCTGGTCGAGCCGGAGTGAGCCAGGTCGTCGGCCATTTCTTTGACCTTGCGCAGCGACATACCCAACCCCGCATCTTTGAGCGTGGCATGTAGCAAAGTGAACACCTGCTGAAGTCGCGGGCTGTCTTCGCCACGCAACTTGGGGAGTATCTTCGAATAAATGGCATGGTCGAGAGCACGTGAGAACTCGATGACACCACCCGCCTGTGTTTGCTGCAGATAGCCAATCACGTCGTTGAGCGTGCGCCACCCGAAATGCAGTCGAGCTGGACGAAGCACATCCATGAGTGAGGACATGAGATTTCTGACGATTGAAATCTGTTCATCCTCAAGCGAGCTCTTCTGCCAGCCAGGAAATGCTTTGACCTCAATGTCCCAAAACTCGATCACAGACGCTCGATCAAGCACCTTGTCGCTCAACCCATGAGTGGTCTCATCCATGTTCACGGTGCCGATGATCACGAGGTTGCTCGGATACGGAATGCCTGGAGGAACACCATCGATCTCGTCGACTTGACCGTGAAAGACGATCGTTTCGCCGGTTTCCATCGCTGAAAGCAGAGGCGCCAGATATTGTTCCGGATGAGAGAGGTTCATTTCATCAAGAACCAGTGTGTAGGGCTTCGTCGGGTTGGCGCTTGCCTGCAGGAGAAAATCCAGAACGCCAGTACGCACATACGCGTCTGACTCCAGTGGATTAACGTAACCCAGCAGACTCGTGTAGTCATGCCAGCCTGGCTGGACAGGCACGATCAGCAACCCTTCACTTGGCTGGGGATCGTCCTGCCAAAGACTCAGCGCATAGTTACGGGCTAGTTGCGTCTTTCCCGCACCGCTCAAGCCTGTCAGCACCGCGAAATGACGCCTCGGATGCCCCCACAATCCAGCATCAAGTTGTCCGATCAGCTCTTCTGGAAAGCGAAACTCTTGATCAAATCGGGCAATCACGGCGCCCAGCTTTGGCCTCTCAATTTCGATATCGAGCTGGACTGGGGGTACTTGAGCCAAGGACGGGCCGATACCTGGAATGCCCGCAAGGCCCTTAGGCTCCCAGTCAATTCGATTAACCCACTGCCTACCCCTTTCGGTGAGACTGAGCACTTTCTCGTGAATCGTGGCCAGATCAAGGTGTCTGAACCAACCAATAATTGCTGATGGGGCAAAGTCAGACGTCCATCCAGGGTTCGCCTTTCTGAGTGTAAGGATGGCATCACGGTTAGATAAAGGTGAGTTACGCAATGCCGCTAGCAAATAGTCAAACCCCAAGATGCGGGTGATCATCCAGTCAATGATCTCATCTGGATCACCCGACTCCAGAAATGCCTCGCCGCGAGGCGTTAATTGCAGGTTATTTGCATTGGCACGTAACACGCCCCACTCGGCGATCAGAGCGTTCAACTGAGTATTGCAAGTCGACGTTTTTGATTGAGGGCTGATCGATTGCAAGTGTTGGATGAAGTCTTCACGTGTACATCCATCTGTTGCAAAGTCGATCATGCTTTGAATGGTGGCTGTGCCTCCGCCAATCGCCAGCAGACCGCGCCTCCTTCTCTCAGGAGGCAAGGGCTTGAGTACTTCGTCACCTGTCTCCAGGTCGGATATTTCGGTGGCTTCGCCTTCTGGGTTCTGAACATAGTTGACAAACAGTAGCCAAGGCAGCGTTAAACGTGAGACGCCCTCCCTGGAATAGACGTCAGCCACCTCACCCAGCACGTCATCTAACCGGTTCAATACGAGGCGGTGCAGATGACGCCTCTGACCGCTCAGTGGAAGCCCCAAGGCATGAGCCAGCTCGCGCAGTTTTCGATGATGCGCTATCGACGTGAAAGCGCCAGGACAAAGCAATGCGAAAACACGGTACATCTTGAGCCGAGGGTTTCTTTTGGTCAGCCCAGCAACCGCGGACGCAATTTGAGCCCAGGCGTCAGCGATGAGCATCTCATTCTCAGAAGGATCGTTTGTCTGCGCGTACTTTTGCTTCAGATGCCAGAGGCTCTCTGCGATTGCCGGATTATCGGCGACCGCAGAAATGTTGATGCGCCCCATGCCTGTTGCCGAAACAGCCTCGGTGTCCCAGAGCGCCAGTTGGAAGTCCTTGCTTAGGAACTCTTCATGAGACACTTCCCTGACACGCACTAACCATTTCTGGAATTCGGTGATCCAGCTTTGATTGCCCGCCAAGGACATCACCTGCTCCTGGAGGCTAATACATGCAGCCCTGAGCTGTTCGTCATCCTTAAGATCCAGCAAGTCCATTCTCCACCAACGATATTTTTAGATGGCGAGATAATGTCATCACTGGGAGGTGGAAGCCAGCTCCGGGAAAAGCGTGGCAGTGACCCGCTCTACCCCATCTCGTCCGGCTGAAAACTTCACGCGAATTACGTACATATTGGTTCAAAAATCGCTTAAATCAATCAGCGGAAAATCACGAATCGGGTGAAAATAATTGGTGGAAAATCACGGTTTATTTTGTTTCTTCAGCGGAAAAACCATAAATAAATGGTTCCACTAATTTATCGAAGGGTTCGGTTTGACCTAGGAAATACGGGGCTTTTGGGCTTTCCACTTAAATCGCGATTGGTGGACCACATAGGGCACTGATTCGGCGAGTTCGATTTTGACGCCTACTCTTTCAACGGGCCTTGTCCATAGTGCTCATGACGATTCCTTGTACGCCTTGCCGACGCGCGGGAGATATCGTGGTTTTCCAGACGTACCTGGTGGTCGTCTTTTCTATCCTGATCCAAGGCATGTCGATCAGTAAATGGGTCAAGCGAGTCATTCCGTGTGCAGCAACCAAAGACGCTGGATGAACCCTCGGCCAGACCAAAGACTCCATTAAGGATAATCTACTCACCGCCTTCGTTTCCCTGAATCCTTGCGGTGGGTTCCGTCGTGTTATTTGCAGAAGGTATAAAAAATGCTCGCACGCTGGCGCTGGGTGCTACACCAATTGACCAAACGGCTGTGGTTCAGGGCGAGTCTGTTTTCCTTGCTGGGTATTGCGACCGCGTTACTCGCCGTTGTCTTCAAGGACTACATTCCCGAGTCGTTGCCCGCCCGCATCGGTGCCGACGCCGTCGATAAGATATTGGGCATCATTGCCTCAAGCATGCTCGCGGTGACGACCTTTTCTTTAAGCACCATGGTCAGCGCCTACGGTGCGGCGAGCAGCGGCGTGACGCCCCGTGCCACAACCCTGGTGATGGAAGACACCACGACACAAAATGCCCTGGCCACCTTTATTGGCTCATTCCTGTTCAGCCTAGTTGGGATCATTGCTTTGAGTACCGGCGCCTACGGTACACAAGGGAGGGTTTTGCTATTTGCGGTAACCATCGCGGTGGTCATTCTGATTGTCTACACGCTGCTGCGCTGGATCGATCATTTGTCCAAGCTTGGGCGGGTGGGAGAAACCATTGACCGTGTCGAGCAGGCAGCCATTGATGCCATTAACCATCGAGTCCAATGGCCGCATTTGGGGGCATCCCCCTACCCTTGCGAGTTAGTGATCCCCAGTTCGGCGCTGATCATCACAAGCCAGCACACGGGGTACGTCCAGCACATTGACGTTCAGGCGTTAGGCGCGATCGCCAAAGCAGATGAGATACAGATATTTATGGATGTCCTGCCGGGAAGCTTCGTGCATGTCGGCATGCCGCTCGCAAGAACCGTCAGCTTGAGCAACGCACGCGGTGAGGAACTGGCGTCGAGCAACGAAAAAATCATCACAACCCTGGCTATGGGAGTGCGTCGAACGTTCGAACACGACCCCCGGTTCGGCTTGTCAGTGTTGTCAGAGATCGCCTCCCGCGCCTTGTCGCCGGCCGTCAATGACCCCGGCACCGCCATTGACGTGATTGGGCGCGGCGTCAGAAGCTTGACATGCTGGGGTACACCCAAAGAACCCACCGCGAAAGCCGACGCTGATTGCCAGCACGTTTACCTGCGCGGCTTGACAGTAGATGACCTGTTCGATGACTTCTTCGCACCGATTGCCAGAGATGGCGCGGGTCTAGTGGAAGTCGACCTGCGCATGATGAAGGCCCTTGTAAGCCTGGCACAGATAAACCCGGCGATGTTCAGGGGAGCCTGTACCCGGCACGCAGAACGATTGCTCAAGCACGCAAACACTGCGCTTGTACTCGAAGAGGACCGGCAAAAGCTCAGCGCAGCGGCGCGACCGCTGCTGCACTGACCCACTCCTGCGTGATTCGCTCCTCCTACGATAAGCGCGTCGGTAATCTCAGTTCAGCACACAGTCCACCGCCTTCGCGATTTCTCAAGGTCAGGGAGCCGCCAAGGGCTTGTGCCAGTTGCTGGGCGATAGCCAGGCCCAGGCCCGTGCCGCCGGTGCTGCGGTTGCGCGAATTTTCCACGCGGTAAAATGGCTCAATCACCCGGGCCAGCTCCTCTTCGGCGATGCCGGGGCCACGATCCATTACGGTCACCGAGAGGCTGTCGCCCTCCTTCGGCTCCACCCGCAGCTGCGCTGCACCGGCAAATTTGAGCGCGTTATCCGTGAGGTTTACCAGCACTCGGCGCAGCGCGTGGGGCCGCGTGTGAATCACTGCGTTGCTTTTGCCGCTCAGCTGCACGTCCTTGCCCATGTCCTGGTAGTCGAACACGAGGCTGTCGAGGAATGAATCAAGATCGGTACGGCGGCTTTCCTCGGTGGCGCCATGCACGCTGCGGGCATAGGCAACGCCTTCACGCACCAGGTGTTCCATCTCGCCGAGGTCATTCCACAATTTGTCTTTGTCGCCGCAGTCGTCCATCAATTCGGCACGCAGCTTCATGCGCGTGATCGGGGTTTGCAGGTCGTGGGAAATCGCCGCCAACAGTTGCATGCGTTCTTTCAGATAGGCCGCAATGCGCGCCTGCATGGCATTGAAGGCGATGGCCGCGTGTGCGACTTCGGTCGGGCCTTGTTCATCCAGATGCACCGGGTGAGTATTGGGATCGAGGTTTTCCACGGCCTGGGCCAGGCGAGTCAGCGGGCGTATGGCAATGCGCACGGCCAGCCACGCGCATAGAATCATCAAGGCCAACTGGCCCAGCAAAACCACCGGCAGCCACGGCGACAACGGCACCATCGAGGGGCGCACGTCGATGGTCACCGGGCTGCCGTCGGCCAGTTTCAGATGGACCTGGAAATGTTTGATAGGCCCGGGAATGTCTGTCACGGTCATCGGGTAATCCTTGCCGATGGCCTCCTTGATCGAGGTCACTGCAATCGGCGTGTCACGCAGAGCGACGCCTGGCGAGCCTTCGTCGAGCAAATAGCGGTAATTGCGTCGATCCAGCCGTTTCAACCAGCTCATGCGCTCCTCGGCGGGCAAGCGGTCAAGGATGGCAATGGACGTCGATACATCGGTTTGCAGGTTATCGAGCATGGTGTTTTTCGCGGTTTCGTAACGCTCGTAATACTGCACGCCGAAAGACAAGGCCTGCGCCAGGGTCAGCCCTACCAGAAAGATCAGCGACAGCCGCGAGATGAGGGTACGAGGCCAATGCAGCGAAGGCTTCATGCCGGTGCTCCAAGCACTTGCACCGGCAGCGAGAAGACATACCCCTCGCTGCGTACGGTTTTGATGTAAGCCGGCTCGCGGGCATCGTCAAGCAGGCGTTGGCGCAGGCGGCTGACCAGCAGATCAATGGAACGGTCGAACAGGTCGGCGTCACGGCCCTGGGTCAGGTTGAGCAACTGGTCGCGATTGAGTACCCGTTGCGGATGGTCGAGGAACACCCGCAGCAGGCGATATTCAGCGCCGCTGAGGGCGACCATGGTGCCGTCTTCATCAAGCAGATGGCGGGCGGAGGTGTCCAGGCGCCAGCGCCCGAACCCCAGCCACCTTCCCGTTTCGGTAACGATCAGGTTGGGCGGCAGCATGCGCGTACGGCGCAGCACAGCGTTGATGCGCGCCAGCAATTCACGGGCGGCGAACGGCTTGACCAGGTAATCGTCAGCGCCCATTTCCAAACCGATGATGCGGTCGGTTTCGTCGTTGCGGGCGGTCAGCATCAGCACCGGCGTGGCCTTGTGTTTGCCGGCGCGAATGTCGCGGCAGAGCACCAGGCCATCGTCGCCGGGCATCATGATGTCCAGCACGATCAGGTCTACCGGCGTGGCTTCGAGAAACGAGCGCATCTGGCGGCCATCGGCAACCACGGTGGTCCGCAGGCCGTTCTTCTTCAGGTAGTTGCCTACCATCTCTCGAATCTCACGGTCATCGTCCACGATGAGGATGTGATCAACGTGTTCCATGGGCCAAGCCTCTGTCAATGGGAATTGCGGCTCAGTCTATAGAGGCTGAGCCCGTTCGCCCGCGGCGGTTTGTATTGCAGTGTATCTGCTGTGGCGAAGGATACATGCAGAGGCAAAAACAACAATTTCCGGGGTTTTGTATGGCTGTGTATCGGGACGGAGTCCTGATACGAACCGATTTATCCGCGCCTGTTTTTGACACAGACGAGATACCTCGCGCGCTTCTAATGAGCCACATCGAGGCCAACCCAAGCGCCTCGGCTCAACTGAACGACCCAACCATTGAAGCCTTGAGGAAACGACCATGAACACCAATACCCTCTATGCCACTTGCCTGTTTGCCGCCCTGAATATCTGCACCTTCTCGGCCCGCGCCGAAGCCGACGTCACGCCGCAGGCCTACACCTACGGCACGCACCTGGACATCCAGAAAGTGGTGGCATTGACACAGGATGCCGGGGCTGCCTGCGGCATTGTCGATGCCCAACTGACCTACCTGAATTCGCAGGGCAAGACCGAGATCCTGAACTACCGCAAATTTGCCGAGTGCCATAGCGATAACTGAGCCCCGCCCACATTTCATCAGGAGACCCTTATGTTCCTCATCGCATTCCTGGGCGGCTTATTGACCGTCCTCAGCCCTTGTATCCTGCCGGTCGTGCCATTTCTGTTCGCCGGTATCGACCGCACACGCTCCTCGATCCTGCTCACCCTTGGCGGCATGGTCCTGACCTTCGCGCTGATTTCCAGCCTGGCCGTGGTCAGCAGTGAATGGGTGATTCAGGCCAACAACGCCGGGCGTCATGTGGCACTGGTGGTGATGGCGCTGTTTGCCTTGTCGCTGATCTCGGCGCGAATCAGTGGCTGGCTGGCCAGCCCGTTCGTGTTATTGGGCAATCGCCTCGACCCCCAAACGCGCAAAATGTCCGGGCCGTTGGGTTCGCTGATGATCGGCGTCGCCACCGGCCTGCTCTGGGCGCCGTGCGCCGGGCCTATCCTCGGGGTGATCCTTACCGGCGCCATGCTGCAAGGCGCCAATGCGCAAACCAGCCTGCTGCTGGTGGCCTACGGCCTGGGCAGTGCACTGTCGTTGGGTACGCTGATTTTCGCCGGACATGGTTTAGTCAATCGCCTGAAGGCCTCGATTCCGGTCACTGGTTGGCTGCGGCGCGGCACCGGTTTTGCGGTCCTGGCCGCAGCGCTGATGATTTCTACCGGTGCCGACAAGACGCTGTTGGCCGGGGCGTCGTCCGAAGGCGTCAGCGTGCTGGAAAAAGGCGTGCTGCAAAGCGTCCCCAAAGTCGTCGAATCCCTGGTACGCAAGGCCAAGGCCGAATCCACCCTCGACAACGCCAAAGGCCCGATGCCGTCGCTGTCCGGCGCGGTGGAATGGCTCAACTCGCCCGCACTGACCAGTGAGTCGCTCAGAGGCAAAGTGGTGCTCGTCGATTTCTGGACTTACGACTGCATCAATTGCCAGCACACCCTGCCGTACGTGAAGGACTGGGCGCAGAAGTACGAGAAGGATGGCTTGGTGGTAATCGGCGTCCACACCCCGGAATACGGTTTTGAACGCATCATCAGCAATGTCAGGGATGAGGTGAAAAAGCTCGGCATCACTTACCCGGTAGCCATCGATAACAACTACGCGATCTGGCGCAACTTCGATAACCAGTACTGGCCCGCGCACTACCTGATCGACGCTAAAGGGCAAGTGCGTTTCACCCACTTCGGAGAAGGTCGCTACGAGACGCAGGAAAAGATGATTCAGCAACTGCTGCAGGAGGCGAAAGCCCCAGCCGCGTAACCGTTGAAAATCAATGGCCCACAGGCAGCGCGCTGTGGGCAATTAGCTTTTATTCCTGCGGCCTGGGTTGCGCGACCACCCTCTCCTGCCGACACCGGACTGTTTTACCCCGCCGAACGGCGCCAGCAGCTCTGGCGAAATTCTGTTGATCAACACCGAGCCGGCGTAGAGCGCTGAAAACGCCGCTTCGCCCTTGGCGTGTCATTTCGCCGTGGCGGCTTTTTCGATGAGTCGGGCAACCGGTTCCGGGTTCGAAACCATCACGACATGGGAAGCGCCCTTGACCACTTCCACGGCTTTGGCAGCGGCGCGCTTGGCCATGAATGCCATGGCTTGCGGAGGAATGTTCTTGTCCTTGTCGCCGTAGATGTACCAGGACGGAATATGCTTCCAGGCAGGGCTGCCGGACGCTTCGTTGAGCGCCGCTTCCGTCACCGGGCGTTGGGTGGCGGCCATCAATGCCGCCTCTTTCGCGGGGACGTCAGCGGCGAACTGGTTGTGAAACTTGTCCTGCTGGATGTACAAGTCCTTGCCCCCATCGGCCAGCGGTACAGGCGCAGCCAGCGTTGGGCCCAGCGTGCTGCCCGGGAATTTGCCGGCCAGCCCGGCGACGGTTTCCCCGGCCTCAGGTGCAAACGCACTGACGTAAACCAGGGCTTTGACGTTTGCATGATCGTTGGCCGCATCACTGATAACGTTGCCGCCATAGGAATGGCCGACCAACACCACCGGCGAATGAATGCTCGTCAGCAATGCCGAGATTGCCGAACCATCGCTCTTTACACCGCGCAATGGGTTGGCAGCGGCAACCACCGGGTAACCGTCCTTCTCGAGAATCTTCACCACGCCATTCCAGCTCGACGCATCGGCAAAGGCGCCATGTACGAGCACAATCGTGGGTTTTTCAGTTTGCGACCAGGCGTGTGTCGCCATGCTCAGGCTGACGGTGACGGCCAGTGCGGTTAATACTTTTTTCATTGTTAACTCCGGGTTTGACGGGAAATCAGGGAGCGAAGCGCGTGAAGACAAAGTCGTGATTACGCACTCGCGCCTGGTGACAGGCGAAGCAGGTTTGGTGTTGGGCTTCATCGGCCGGTTTACCGTTGATAAACCGCCCGAATCCCCAGCCACCGGTTGCTGCATATCTTTTCGAGTCTTTGACCATCACCTGCACGGTCGTGGCCGGCCCCGGGATGGACGCCGGCTCGAATTCCGGGGACTGCACATCTTTCCAGGCCAGCTTTACCAACACCGTGCCATCAGGGAATGGCAGCGTTGAATCCTGATAAGCCTTGATGGCCAAGTCATTGCCCAGCACGGCTCGCAGTTCGTTCAGGGGGGCCGCTTCCTGCGCCGGCGCAATCAGCGGCCATAGGCGGTAGTGTTCAGGCAATTTCACGCCATAGATCGGTGAGGCTTCGCCAGTATTGGCGTCGCCCGAGGCGACACCGGTAGCGGTCAACGCTGCGATTGCAATGGCAGCCGACATCGCGGCCAGAAATTTCAGCTTCATCATCGCCCTCCTCTCAGCCGGTTTTCAAAGATGATCGGCGTCGATCACCGCCTGGGCGAAGGCTTTCGGCGCTTCCTGCGGCAAGTTGTGACCTACACCACCGGTGATCAATCGGTACTCGTACTTGCCAGTGAAGCGCTTGGCGTACGCTTCGGCAGGTGGGTGCGGTGCGCCGTTCGCATCGCCTTCCAGGGTGATGGTGGGCACGCTGATGGATGGAAATGCCGCGAGTTTCTTCTCCAGCGCGGCGTATCTGGCCTCGCCCTTGACCGACCCCAGGCGCCAGCGATAGTTGAAAATCGACACGGCCACGTGATCAGGGTTTTGCAAGGACGCCGCGCTGCGCTCATAAGTGGCGTCGTCGAAATTCCACTGTGGCGACGCCAGCTTCCAGATGAGTTTGGCGAAGTCATGGGTGTTTTTCTCGTAGCCCAGGCGCCCGCGCTCGGTCGCGAAGTAGAACTGGTACCACCACTGCAGTTCGGCGGCTGGCGGCAATGGCGCCTTGCCCGCCTCTTGGCTGCCTATCAGGTAACCGCTCACAGCGACCAGGGCTTTCACTCTTTCCGGCCACAGTGCGGCAACGATATCTGCAGTGCGGGCGCCCCAGTCAAACCCACCCAGCACCGCCGTCTTGATTTTCAGCGCGTCCATGAAGTCGATCAGGTCGGTCGCCAGCGCAGCAGGTTGACCATTGCGAACTGTCTTGGCCGAGAGAAAATGCGTATCGCCATAACCACGCGCAGAAGGGATCAACACTCGATATCCCTTGTCCGCCAAAGCAGGAGCAACATCAGCGTATGCGTTGATATCGTAGGGCCAGCCGTGCAATAAAATGACCACAGGGCCATCGGCTGGGCCGAGTTCCGCGTAAGAAACGTCCAGCAGCCCCGCTTTCACATGCTTAAGAGCACCGAAAGAGGTGTGAGCTCCCGGGGTGATAGCCCCAATGGTGGACGCGGGTACATCAGCCGCGCTGGCTTGGGAAAAACCGACAGCCACCGCTGCGAATTGCAGCACCGCTGCTGCCAACAGCGATGGGGCAAGACCCCGCAGGCGGCTGGATTTATTTTGATTGTTCAGCAAGGTCATCTCCATGGTGTTTCTCCGTAGCGAGCCGCCGAATAGCGGCCCGGTGTGTTGACTGGACTGCGTATGAGCTACTGGGCTGTCTTCGTTACGCTCAGCTTGGCGCGCAGCGGCCGGAAGGCCTCCCGCAATTCTTCGCTGAACAATTGAGGTTGCTCCCAGGAGGCGAAGTGGCCGCCCTTGTTAACCTGGCTGTAGTAGGAAAGTGATGGGTAAGCGCGCTGCGCCCAGCTTTTTGGCGCCTGATAGATCTCGTGCGGGAAGACCGTGATCGCCACCGGCACCTTGATGCTTGCGGTGTTCTGCGCGGCAGCGCTGAAATTGTTGTTGTTGTTTTCCCAGTAGAAACGCGATGACGATGCGCCTGCGTTCGTCAGCCAGTACAGGCTGATATCGTCCAGCATCTCGTCACGGGTCAATACCCGTTCAGGCTGGCCATCACTGTCCGTCCACGCTGCGATTTTTTCGTACATCCACGCCGCAGTTCCGGTAGGCGAATCGGCCAGCAGGTAACCGATAGTCTGCGGGCGCGTCACCATCATCGCGCCGTATGCTGCATTGCGGCCGAAGAAGGTGCTCAAGGAATCAAACGCCTTGCGTTCAGGCTCAGTGAGCTCGTCAGAGGCCGGATCACCACTATTGATCGGCTTGACCAATTCGGGCGGGATGGTGGCCGGCATGTTCAAGTGAATGCCCAACAGCCCCGGCGGATTCAGGCGGCCCAATGCATCCGATATGACCGAACCGTGATCTCCGCCCTGGGAAACATAGTGGGTATAACCCAGACGCTTGATGAGCACATCCCAAGCCTTCGCGACTCGATCCGGCCCCCAACCCAATTCAGTTGGCTTACCGGAAAAGCCGTGTCCCGGAATCGATGGAATGATCACGTCGAACGAATCTTCAACCTTACCGCCGTAAGCAACGGGATCCGTCAGCGGGCCGATCGTCTTCAGGAACTCAAACTGTGAGCCAGGCCATCCGTGTGTCAGAAGCAGCGGCATCGCGTTGGGGTTTGGCGAGCGAACATGGATGAATTGAATATCGACGCCGTCGATTGTCGTGATGAATTCACGCAGCGCATTGAGCTTCGCTTCGGCCTTGCGCCAGTCATAGCCGCTGCCCCAATACTTCACCAGCGCCTGGACCTGGGCCAACTGCACGCCTTGGGACACGTCATGGACGGTCTCTTTGTCCGGCCAGCGGGTCGCCGCAATACGCTTTTTCAGATCGGTCAATTGAGCTTCATCGACGTGAATTCGATAAGGTCTAATAGATTCGGGATGGGTCGAGGCCGAGCTGGCAACTGACGCATCGGCGGCCGGGCCAGCAGCCCAGGCACCACCGCTGCCGCCTATCAGGGCCAACCCCAAAACGCCCATTCTTACGGAAGAAGCCAGACAATGGCGCCAGGTGAAACCGAACGTAGCTGCAGGCATTTTGAATTTCCTATAAGTCATTGGTCGACAACGTCGCGAAACGCGCAGGGATAGCCGCGAGTTAAATGAGTCATCCATTGGAGAATGGTTTGCGCCTTCTCGATGGGTTCATTTAAAGCCCCGCAGGTATCCCGTATGTGTCATCAACCGACTTAAAGGAATCGCTGTGTATCTACCCGAAGCCCAGATACAAAACGATACAAACCGACCACTCGCTCATAAAAAAGCCAATGCCCCGATTTGTCGGGGCATTGGCTTTTCTGGGACATTAAAAATATAAGGGCTTTGGTTTAAGGGTTACGGCTTACCCCCCTCGTACCTCCCGGCGCGGAACTCCAAGGAGTACGAGGCAAATCTTATTGAAGCTACTGATGTTCAGCGACTAAGCAATTTCTTCAGCACCAATAGAGCAACCGCTCCGATTGCCAGTGCAGCAACCGGCTTCTCTTTAACGAATGTAGAAACGCTGTCCAGTGCGTCGCCATAAGTTTGCGTCAGCTGACCGGCAGCCTGGCGTCCAGCGCCCTCAGCTTCCAACTTCGAATCACCAAAAAGCTTCCCGACTGCGCTCTGCGCTTTGCCAGCAACCTTTTCAACAACGCCTTCTACCTGTTCGCTCTTCATGATTAACCAAACCTTCGTGTGTCATTGGGTAGCCCAGGAAAACCTGGGCTTGAGGCAACGTGCAAAGCGTTAGGTGGACAGGCTTAGTGATTAGTTCAAATTGATGAACCTCACTTGGTCCAGATCAAAGTAGATCAAAGGACTTCATATATCTGCGAAACCACCCGCCTCATCGCCTCTTCAATCGTCCCTTCATTGCGACACATCACCCACCCCTGCCCCACAGCCGCTCGCTCAAACGCCTCGGTACACGCAACTTGTTCCTCCAGCTTAGACATCACCGTACTGCTCAGCCCGCGCCGTCGTGCTGCCGCCCGCGCCCAGGATATTTGCGCCGCGGTGACAACCCCCACCTGCAGATCCGGCACTTGCACCTGTCGATCAATGTTCAGCTCAAGAATCTCTGCAAAGGGTATCAATCGACGAAACGCGGCATCAGACGGGTACCAGCGATCCATCAGGATGATGCTGTCAGGTGGCTGTGCGGCCAGTACGTGCTGGGTAATCCAGCTGCGGCTGTCAGCGAAGCGCTCACACACCTCAAGTTCCAGATCCCGACTGGGGTCTCTGGCGAATTTGTTAACCAGCGCCATCGTTAGCGCTCGATAGGGATCGCTCTTGCGCTCGCACAGTCGGACGACCTTTTTATTGTCGGCCCTCAATGCTGTCGTAACGGCCTCCAACAGCGTGGTTTTGCCGGTGCCCTTGGGCCCATCCAACGAAATAAACAGCGCCCGAGTCATACGAGCGCTGCGTTATCGTTCAGGTTGTGCAGTTCCATGGGGCCTCGGGGTCTGTGCGGTTGGGCGAGTGGGCCTCCATTATGGGCAACCCTATTGCCCAATGCGAGGCTGGGCTGGCCGCCGCGCCCTCCCCGCGTTGACAGTCAGTCATTCAGCATCCGGCTTTGCGGCACGCCAGCCTCGTACTTCAACGCCCACGGCGCAATCAACCGCTGCGGGGTCTGGCAGGTTTTGCGTTTAAACACGAAGTTGCGACACTTCTCGGCAAACTGCTGGCGGTTGTCCACCATATCCAAACGCATCTGTGCCAGTTCCTGCTCGCGACAGCGTTCAACTTGCTGAGTCTCCAGCGTGGCTTTGCGTGTGCGTGCGTAAAGGTACTTATCATCGGTCAATGCACTGTCGGCCTGTTGCAAAAGCCACAAGCCAAATGCCTGTGGGCAACGCGGGCCGATGGCCTGGACCATGCCGTATTGCTGGGCCTGAATGGCACTGATGGGCAAGCATTCTTCAGTGAGTTTATGCGCGATTTCACTGCCCACGGCCCGTGGCAGGCTATAGGTCCAGTATTCGGAACCGTAGAGCCCCATGGTTTTGTAGTGCGGGTTGAGCACCACACCTTCGCGGGCCAATACAATGTCGGCGGCCAGCGCCAGCATGACGCCGCCTGCGCCTGCGCTGCCGGTCAGGCCGCTGATCACCAGTTGCCTGGCGGTGAGCAGCTCCAGGCATACATCGTCGATGGCTTGAATGTTGGCCCAGGCTTCCAGCCCCGGCACGTCGGCGGCCTGGATGACGTTGAGGTGAACGCCATTGGAAAAGCTGCCGCGCCCGCCCTTGATCAGCAACACGTGGGTGTCTCGCGCCTTGGCCCAGCGTAACGCAGCCACCAGCCTCTGGCATTGTTCGGTGCTCATGGCGCCGTTGTAGAACTCAAACGTCAGTTCGCCGATGTGGCCAAACTTCTGGTAGCGGATCGGTTGATAGGCCTGTGCATTGAACGCCTGGCAAGCGATTGAACTGTCCAGCACCGGCACGCCGGCCAACTGCTCAGCCAGAACGTGACGTGCTGGCAGCTTGAAGGTCTCTGGGCCTTTGGGTTTGAGCGAGCCGATCCACAGGCTGTGATCTCCAGCGGCTACCAGCACGGCGTCATCCTGTATCGCGAGAATTTCCCCCGGGGTGCCCTGGCGGGCGTCCAAGTGCGCGTCGTAGACGTAATACTGCCCGCCCAGCAGGCTCGCCAACACGCCGGGCTGGCCATCGGCAGCATCGATGCTGCGCTTGATAAAGCCTGCGCAATCGAACCAACTGAAGGTCCGGTCAGCCTGGGTCATGTTCGGCTGCAAGCGTCCGATGACACTGGGTTGGGTGTAATCGAGCGGTGTCGGCACGAAGCCCTTGGCGAATTTCGCCACGACGTCACGGATGCAAACCATCGCGGCGTCGCTCACCAGGCCGTTGTACAGCTCGGATTTGCGCACCTGGTCGGGCATGTCGAACTCACAGGTCGACCAGATTGGCCCGGCGTCCATTTCCTCCACCGCTTGCAAAGCCGTGACGCCCCAACGGCTGGCCTGCTGGGTGATCGCCCAATCCAGCGCACTGGCGCCACGGTCGCCGACGATGCCCGGATGGATGATCACCACCGGGCGCTGGGGATGGCTCCACAGTTGGTGCGGCACACGGTCCTTCAGAAACGGGCAGATCACCAGGTCGGCGCCGGACGCCTCCACCTGCTGGCACACGGTGCCTCCATCGGTGAACACCACAACGCTGGGGTCGTGACCCGCCTGGCGCAGATCCAGCCAGGCCCGTTGGGTTAAACCGTTGAATGCCGATGATAACAACAGGATCTTCAGTGATCGCATGGCTGACTCTTCCTTGAGAATGTGCGACCAGAGCTGCTCGTTGAGCCGTCCCTGGCCATCGATAAGCGCCCAAGGTTATAGAGCGGGCCAGCGGGGTCACCTGATCGAGATCAATCTTGTGTCAGCAAAGCGCGCTGCCTGTTCGAGTTGACAGCCCCCGCCAAAACTCAACAACCTGCACCTCTCACCGCCCTGCCCTGAGGCTGCCCTTGGACTATTTCACCGCCCTCACCGCCTTTATCGAAGCCGCCGAAGGCAACAACTTCTCCCGCGCCGCCGAGCGCTTGGGCATCAAGGCCTCAACGGTCTCGCGCTACGTGAAGGACCTTGAGCAGGACTTGGGCATCGCGCTGTTCAACCGCTCCACACGCACGCTGCATCTGACCGAAGGCGGCCAGACCTTCCTGATACACGCACGCAGGGTGCTGGATGAACTGGAACACGCCAAGGCCGCCACGTCTGCGCTGAACCAGCATCCTCGGGGCGTGCTGAAACTCAACCTGCCACCGGCGTTTGCTCGCCATCACATCCTGCCGGCGTTGAATGACTTTCTGGTGCGTTACCCGCAAATCAGCGTGGAACTGGTGCTGGATAACACCCAGGTCAACTTGATTCATGCCGGCGTCGATTTAGCCATCCGCATTGGCGAGCTGGCCGATTCGACGCTCAAGGCACGCAAGCTCAGCGACGGCCATTACCGCTTGGTGGTCAGCCCGGCGTTTGGCATGCAGCACCCTCCTCCGTCCACGCCCACGGACCTGGCCGGTGTGCCTGCGGTGTTGGGCACGGCTATTACGGGCGATATCAGTTTTGTATCCGCCGGCCGCGCGTTCCCGCTGCTGCATGACAGCGTTATTCGAATCAATGACCTGGACGCGCAACTGATCGCCGTGCGCCAAGGCCTGGGCTTTGCGCTGTTGCCGGACTGGCTGGTGGCGCGAAGTGTCGAGGCCGGCGACTTGGTAGTGTGGCTACCGGAGTGGCACATCCAAGGCGTGGAGCGGGCGTTTGCGGTGTGGTTTGTCTACCCCCCCAAGCGCATTGTGTCGTCCAAGGTCCGGTGTTTTATCGACTTTATCGTTGAACGACTGGCCGAGACACCGGACTGGAAGTGACTCAACTGAAGCGAATATCCAACGCGCGCAAGTAAGTTTGCAGCCCGGCATCCTGAATCGGGATCAGGAACGCCTCGCTATCTGATTCATTAAAATGCGCATGCCAATAACCCGGTGGCGTGACAAACGCCAGGCCGGGTGACCAGTCGACCCGTTGCGGGTTACGGATTTGCCCGTCCGCCTCAAGCTCAGTGCCCACCAAGGAATAACAGCCCTTGGGGCAATCGATAATGAAGTCCAGTGCAATCGACTGATGCCGATGGGGTTTCTGCACCGATCGTGCCGGCAGAATCCCGTACATGGCCCACAATACGTGGGTCACCGTGCGCGTCTGCGGAAAGTGGCGGTTACCCAACAGGATACTGATGCGGCTGCGGTCCTGGGCCCTGGGGTCATCGGCTGCTTCACGCAACTTCGCGTTGGCCAGTGCTGCCGGGTACAGGGTTGGTGCAAAGCGGTCGGCACTGGGTGTCACCCCCAGGTAACGCAGCAACGGCTCATCGTGCACATAGTAAAGACGCGCATCCTCGCGGGCACTGAAGTGCGCCTGCTGTAACCCCGGCAGGGCAATAAAGCAGCCCTTGGACCATTGAATCTCATACTCGCCCTGAATCACGCTGCCCTCCCCGGCGATCACGTAGAACACCTGGGAGGTGGCGTTGGGCTGCAGCTTCAACGTGTCGCCACGGTTAAGGCGCATGAAATTCGCGCACAACCCTGGGCCTGTCGCAGGGCCTTCGCAGCCCAAGGCCTCGCTGAGGTCCAGCGGTACCACGCGCGAGGGGCCACTGTCATATAGCGAGGCGGGAAAGCTGTGGTAGGGAATGCGGGAAATCAGATTGGCACTGATGGGGTTCGCCGCCTTGCTGTACTCGAAGTACTCGGCGTCGACTTGGTTGATATCCGTCAGTGCGGGGTCGAATTCACGGTTCATCAGGCTCACCTCAGTCTTGGGCTGGATCGCGCAACGCCGTTGAACGGGCTGCACGGGGTGAGTGGACTATAGACACAGCTCGCTGGCGGATTAATGCCCGTGACAGCACAGCAGTTATGCGAAATGGGGCAGTTAACGCAACCCCGCAAAACCAGCCCTTAGGATGAGGGGTAGCGCTGGAACCTCGGAATCGCCAAGCCCAGGCTTTCACGCAAGGTCGAGCCCTCGTAGGCCGTACGATAAACACCGCGCTCTTGCAGCAGCGGAATCACCTCCTGAGTAAAACGATCAAATTGCCCAGGGTGCCCGATGTAGATATTGAACCCATCCACGGCCCGGGCCTCGAACCAATCCGCCATCTTCTGCGCCACCGTGGCGGCGCTGCCGACGAACGCGCCTGGGCGCAATTGCCGGCCAAATTCGACGGCCTGGCGTAGGGTAAAGCCCTTTTCCCGGGCCTGGTCGGCGATGCGTTTGGCGGCGGTGAAAAAACTGCTGCGCGCGGCCTCCAGGCTCTCTTGCGGGAACGGCGCGTCCAGGTCGTATTGGCTGAAATCATGCCAGCCAAAATTGCGCCCGAACTCCTTGAGTGCCAACGCAAAACTATGGTCCACCTGATGGTAGTGCTGTTCGATTTCCCGGGCATGGGCATCGGTGTCGCCCACATAGATTTCCGCACCGGGCATGATCAGTAACTGCTCAGGATCACGCCCCCGTTGTACCGCCCTGCCCTTGATATCGCGGTAAAACGCCAGGCCCTGCTCGAGACTGGCCGCGTGGGTGAAGATCACATCGGCGGTGGCGGCGCCCAGCTCGCGGCCTTGTTCGGAGTCACCGGCCTGGAAAATCACCGGCTGGCCTTGGGGCGAGCGCTGGATATTCAGCGGGCCCACCACCGAAAAATGTTCGCCCTGGTGATTCAGGCTGTGCAGCTTGCTCGGGTCGAGAAACTGCCCAGTGGCACGGTTGCGCACAAACGCATCGTCTTCGTAGGAGTTCCACAACCCCTGTACCACCTGAACGTGTTCGGCGGCGCGACCATAGCGGGTGGCGTAGTCGTAATGTTCGTCGCGGCTGTAATTGCCAGCGGTACCGGCATCGCCACTGGTCACCACGTTCCAGCCGGCGCGGCCTTTGCTGATCAGGTCCAGGGAGGCCAGGCGCCGGGCGACGTTATACGGCGAGTTATACGAGGTGGTCAGTGTACCGACCAGGCCGATATGCCGCGTGCTCACGGCCAGTGCCGACAGCAAGGTCAGCGGCTCCAGGCGATTGAGGTAATGGGACGGCGAACCTTCGGTGATGAACTGGCTGTCGACGATAAACATCAGGTCGAACAATGCCGCCTCGGCCTGGCGTGCTATCTGGATGTACCAGTCGACGTTGACGCTGGCATCGGCCGGCAATTGCGGGTCAAGCCACAGGTTATGGCGGCCCGGCCCACCGCAGCCCATGGTCAGGGCGCCAAGTTTGAGCTGTCGTTTAGTCATTGCGCAGTAGTCCTTCAAGCGTTCAGGGCTGGGTGGTGGCGACGGCGGGCTGCAAGGCGGCCGCGAATGAAGGGTCGAACAACGTGGCGGCCGAGTAAGACTTGACCAGGCCCAGGCCGGCAAAAAAGTCCACGGTCTTTTGCGCCTCGATGGGCGCCTGGGGCGTCAGCGGCTCGACGGAGGTGCGCGCGCGGGCAAACCAGACGCGGGCAATGTCGGCATCCGCGCGGGTGCGCTTGGCCCAGGCATCGGCATACGCGTTGGCGTTGGCCGGGCTGTGGCGGGCCCAGTCGCGGGCTTTTTTCAGGCGCTGGAGAAAGTCGCTGATGAGTTCACGCTTGGCCTCCACAGCACTGGCGTTGGCGGCAATGAAACTCTGGGCCGGGATCAAGTCTTCAGCGGTTGCCAACACCCGCGCACCTTGACGTTCCTGTTGCGTGACATAGGGTTCCCAGGTGGCGATCACGTCAACCGCACCGCCTTCCAGCGCGTGGGAGGCATCCAGGGCGCTGAGGTAGCGCCATTGCAGCGAATCCCGCGCCACCCCGGCCTTGTCCAGCGCGGTCAGCAACAGTTGCTGGCTCCAGGAACCCTTCCAGATCGCGGCGCGCTTGCCCGCAAGGTCGGCCAGGCTGTGGATCGACGAGTCCTTTTTCACCAGGATGGCCACTCCGTCGAGATTTTGCCGGCTGACGGCGATCACCTTGATCGGTGCACCCAGGGCGCCCAGGAACAACACCGGCGCATCCCCGAGCAGGCCCAGGTCCAGGCTGCCGACATTGAGCGCTTCGGCCACCGGTGAGCCGGCCGTGAACTGCTTCCAGTCCAACGTGTAGGGCAGGTCATCGAGTACCCCCGCCGCTTCCATCACGGCCTGGGCGTTGTAGCTCTGGTCGCCGACCACCAGGGTTTGCGCCTGCGCCGTCAGGCACAGCAATGAGGCGGCCAATCCAGCCGCCAGGGTTTTGAGGTAACGCACGTTCGTCTCCAGATGCCGTGTGGGGCATTCAAGTCGATCCGCGCGTACGGTCTCGATTTTATAAGGTCATTTGTTGTCAGGGGTATTTTTGCGGTGTTGAAGGCGGGATGTAAAATACTGATAACGCATAACCTAATTCAATAATAATGCGCATATCGCATCACGCTAGCACGGCAATTCAACCCGGGCCACCAACCCCGAACCACGTCGATTACTCAGGCTCAGTTCACCGCCCTGCTCGCGCACAATCGCCCGCGCCGCCGAGAGCCCAAGCCCCACCCCACCGGTATTGCGGTTGCGTGAGGTCTCGAGACGAAAGAACGGGTCGAATACACGCTCCAGGTCCGCTTCGGGAATCCCCGGGCCCTCGTCGCTGACTTCGATGCATACCCTCTGGGCGTCAACACTCAGAGCAATGCTGGGGTTCCGGGCATATTTGGCGGCGTTTTCCAGCAGGTTGACCACCACCCGTTTAAGCCCCAGTGGCCGGCCGTGATAGACCAGGTGGGGCGGCCCTCGGAAGTCGACCACCAGTTGTTGGTCGCGATAGTCGTCGATGATGGTTTGCAGCAGTTCAGACAGATCGAACGCCGTGCTGTGCTCCAGCACCGTATCGTCGCGGAAAAACGCCAATGCGGCGTTGATCATCGACTGCATTTCCTCGACATCGCGAATCAGCTTGTGTTGATGGTCCAGGTCTTCCATGAATTCACAGCGCAGGCGCATCCGCGTCAAGGGCGCGCGCAAGTCATGGGAAATGGCTGCCAGCATCTGGGTGCGCTCGCCGATGAAGTGCTGGATCTGCGCCTGCATGGCGTTGAAGGCGATAGTGGCCTGGCGTATTTCGTGGGGGCCTTCGATGTCGATGGGCGGTGCGCGCAGATCGCCACCGAAGCGTCGGGCAGCGCTGGCGAAACGCTGCAACGGCTGGGCCAATTGCCGGGTGGCGATCCAGGCGACCAGCAAGGTAGCGATCAACCCCAGGATGATGATCACCGCGATCCGCGTGGGTGCGCTCAGGCCCCAACTGCGTTCGGGCGGGATGAAAGACAACCAGCTGCCATCAAGTAGCTGCACCAGCGCCACATAATGCGCGTCGGGGCTGCCACGCGGCCAATCGTCCGGGCTGTACACCTGAATGGTGCGCCCCGTGCCAAACAACGCCTGTATCCCGGGAACTTCGCCGGCTTGTAGCACATTGCCGCCGCTGGGCAGGCCGAAATCCGCAGGGTCGGTATGCCATGCCACATGCAGGCGGGTATCGCTGGCCGCTGTCGCCAGCTGCGAGCGCAACGGCGCAGGCGCGGCCTCGATCACTTTCAGTGTCGCGGCCATCTGCTCAAGCAACCCCGTACGGTCGATGGGCGGACGCGCCCACACCCCGGCCACCTGCACGAACAAGGCGTTGAGGGCCAGTGAGGCGAGCATCGCGGCGAGAATGGTCAGGGCGATCCGCCGATTCAGGGTGTCGCGGCGCAACAGGCGGCGGATCATGAGCGGGTCACCGGGGCGGTAAACAGATAGCCGCCATTGCGCACGGTGCGGATCAGGTCCGGGCGCTTGCAATCGGGCTCGATCTTGCGGCGCAGCCGGCTGACCTGCACATCGATACTGCGGTCAAAGGCGTCGTGGCCCTGGCCGTGGGTCAGGTCGATCAATTGGTCGCGGGTGAGGATGCGCTGGGGGTGCTCGAGAAACACGACCAGCAGGTCGAACTCGCCACCGGACAGCGGGATCATGACGCCCTCGGGCGAACGCAGTTCGCGACAGGTGATATCCAGGTGCCAACCGGCGAAGGCAATCACCGGGCGTGAACGCTCGTCGGCCGCACTGACCGACTGCCCCGCACGCCGTTGCACGGCACGCAGGCGGGCCAGCAATTCGCGCGGGGCGAAGGGTTTGGTCAGGTAGTCGTCAGCGCCCAGTTCCAGGCCAACAATGCGGTCGCTCAGCTCGCCCATGGCCGTGAGCATGATGATAGGAATGCCGAACTGCGCCCGTACCTTCTGGCAGAGGCTGAGGCCGCCTTCGCCGGGCAACATGAGGTCGAGGATGATCGTGTCTGGCCGCTGCTGCGCGATGGCCGCCCACATGGCCTCGCCGTCGGCGGCCACGTCGGCTTCATAGGCGTGCTGGACGAAGAACTTCTTCAGCAATGCCAGCACTTCCACGTCGTCATCGACGATCAGCAGTCTGCTCACGTTCACAGGTTCCCAAGCCAAAAAAAGAAAGACATCTAAAACCATTCCGGCGCCTTGGTCATTTATTTCAATCGAGCAACATTCCTTCGCCACGGACACAACCCGGACATCTTTGGGCAAAACCTGTCCGGCATTCTGCACGCCTTCCATTCAAGGAGATGCCTATGAAAGTTTCGAGCAGCAGGTACACCGAGCAGGCCGCGGGCGACGTACGGCCACTGGTACTGAGCCAGCGCACCTCGTCCCCCGCTCAGGATAGCCCGATGTTGTTTCAGGAGTCGTGCCTGGGGCTGAACGCGGACCTGGACCGTATCGTGCTGCGTCGCTACTTCGAGCACTACAGCCCCGACGCCGGGCGCTGGGTCGAGTACGCCCACTCCATTCCCATCGCCGAGCTTGTCCACTGGATCATGACCCATGGCCAGTTGCACATCGAGTCTTCCCACGACACCTTGAACGAACAGGCCACCCATTGATGACCCGCATGTGCTCACTGTCGCTCTTGATGGCGGCCGCCCTGGGCCTCACCGCCTGCAGCAGCAAAACGGTGGAACCGGAGCGGTACACCGGGTTTCTTCACGATTACAGCCTGCTCCAAGCACAACAAAGCCCTTCGGGCGAGGCCATCTTGAGTTGGATCAGCCCGGCCTTGAAGCGCTGTCGCTACAAGCAGGTCTACCTGGCGCCCAGCCAGTTCTACCCGGCCGTCGCCCCCAGCGCTCGCATCCCCCAAAGCACCCTCGCCCACGTGACGGGTTACTACGACCTGGTACTGCGCTCGGAACTGGGCAAAGTCGTGTACCTGGCCGCAAAGCCAGGCCCCGACACCCTGACGGTACGGCCCGCCATCACCCGCATTGCCACCAGCACCCAAGGCCTGCGGTTTTATGAATGGCTGCCGATCACCCTGGTCGCTGCAGGCGTGAGCACCGCCACCGGCATCCGCGACCAGGACAGTGAGATCGCCACGGAGCTGTCCTTGGAAGACGGTTCGACCGGTGATGTCGTGGCCGCCATAGTCCGCAAAGGCACCGGCACGCCCCTGGACAACGACCGGCAAGTGGTGACCGTCGACAACGTCAAGGCGGTGCTCGACGGCTGGGCCCGCGACCTGGGCCAGACATACAGCGTCGTCGCTCGTTAGCCTGCCCCGCTCAAACGTCATAATCACAGGGGCATCTGCGTGGTAATCTCCCGGCACCACGAATAGACATTGATCGTCACTTGACGATGACCAAAGCCAGGAAAGACCATGCCCAAGATTTCTCACTCAGCGCTACGCCGTAACTTCCGTGACCTGCTGGCAACGCCCATCTGCGTTGAAACCGCCTCCGTATTCGACCCCATGTCTGCCCGCATCGCGGCCGACCTGGGGTTTGAAGTGGGAATCCTGGGCGGCTCGGTCGCCTCCCTGCAGGTGCTGGCGGCCCCCGATTTTGCGTTGATTACCCTGAGTGAGTTCGTCGAGCAAGCCACCCGTATCGGCCGTGTGGCCCAGTTGCCGTTCATTGCCGACGCCGACCACGGCTACGGCAACGCCCTGAACGTGATGCGCACCGTCGAAGAACTGGAACGCGCCGGCGTCGCGGCGCTGACCATCGAAGACACGCTCTTGCCCGCGCAATTCGGGCGTAAATCCACCGACCTGATTTCCGTGGAAGAAGGCATCGGCAAGGTCAAGGCTGCCCTGGAAGCACGTGTCGACCCGGCGCTGTCGATCATTGCCCGCACCAACGCCGGCGTGCTGCCCACCAGCGACGTGATTGCGCGTACCAAGGCCTATGAAAAGGCCGGTGCTGATGGCATCTGCATGGTCGGCGTCAAGGACTTCGACCACCTGGAGCAGATCGCAGAGAACCTCAGTGTTCCCCTGATGCTGGTGACCTACGGCAACCCGCAACTGCACGACAGTGAGCGCCTGGCCAGCCTGGGCGTGCGCATCGTGGTGGCCGGCCATGGCGCCTACTTTGCCGCGATCAAGGCCACCTATGACAGCCTGCGTGCCCAGCGTCAGCTGACCCACAGCACTTCGAACCTCAGTGCCACGGAATTGACCCACACCTACACCTTGCCTGAGAGCTATGTGGCGTGGGCTGAAGAGTTCATGGATGTAAAAGAGTAATCAATCACTCACGGTTCAGCCGTTGGCGCATCCCTGCGCTGGCGGCCGGGCCGGGCTGTACCACGCACTGATCCATCGTCACCCACGCACCTTGCGCCGTCGCCATCATCGGCTGCACCGGCCGGCCCGTCTCGCGTTCCACCACCTCGACACTGATGCCCTCCTCGGCGTAATGCCGGTTGCCCCACGCCACCAAAGCCATCAGCACCATTCGAAAATCTTCGCCCCTGGCCGTCGGCACGTATTCGTAGCGTGGCGGGCGCTCGCTGTAGGCGCGGCGCTCCAGCATTCCGGCTTCTACCAAGCCATTAAGGCGGCGCGTCAACATGTTGGGCGCGATGCCCAGGCTGCGCGAAAACTCGTCGAAACGGCGCAGGCCGTGCAAGGCGTCGCGCATGATCAACATGCTCCACCACTCCCCTACCCGTTCAAGGCTACGGGCGATGGGGCATTCGGCACTGATGAGGGATTTGCGCTGCATAAGTATTCCTGGGTGCGAGTACAAACTTGAAGGATGCCATGTTACTTTCATGATGATAGTGACGTCCATACGCTGTGTATCCTTCAAGCAACAGGAGTCGATTGAGCATGAGTAAACGTATCGTCGTGACAGGCATGGGCGCGCTGACGCCGCTGGGGTCGAGCGTGGAATCCACTTGGCAGCGCTTGCTGGACGGGCAGTCGGGCATCCGTCGTTTGCCGCAAGAATTGATCGGTGATCTGGCGGTCAGCATCGGCGGCCAGGTGCAAAGCGTGCTGCAAGACCCCGAAGCCGGGTTTGATCCTGATCGACTGCTGGCCGCCAAGGAACAGCGCAAAATGGACCGCTTTATCCTGTTCGCCCTAGCGGCAGCAGATGAAGCTCTGAAACAGGCCAAGTGGGACCCCAAAACGCTCGATGAGCAGGAACGCACGGCGACCATCATCGCTTCCGGTGTCGGTGGTTTCCCGGCCATTGCCGATGCGGTGCGCACCACCGACAGCAAGGGCCCGCGTCGTTTGTCGCCCTTCACCATTCCATCGTTTCTGAGCAACATGGCTGCCGGGCATGTGTCGATCAACTATGGCTTGAAAGGCCCTCTGGGCGCGCCGGTGACCGCCTGTGCGGCCGGGGTTCAGGCCATCGGCGACGCAGCGCGAATGATCCGCGCCGGCGAAGTCGACGTGGCGGTATGCGGCGGTGCCGAAGCGGCGATTCATCGCGTCAGCCTGGCCGGCTTCGCCGCGGCGCGAGCGTTGTCCAGCGATTTCAATGACAGCCCGCAGCGTGCTTCGCGGCCCTTCGATCAGGCGCGCGACGGCTTTGTGATGGGCGAAGGCGCCGGCATTCTGGTAATTGAAGAACTGGAGCATGCCCTGGCGCGGGGCGCACAGCCGATTGCTGAACTGGTGGGCTATGGCACCAGCGCAGACGCCTATCACATGACCGCAGGGCCTGAAGACGGCGACGGTGCGCGCCGGGCAATGACCCAAGCGTTGCGCCAGGCGGGTATCGAGGCGTCGCAGGTGCAGTACCTGAATGCCCACGCAACCTCCACACCTGTGGGCGACAAAGGCGAGCTGGCGGCGATCAAGACGGTATTTGGTACCGGCGGCAGCCCGGCGATCAGCTCGACGAAATCCGCCACCGGCCACTTGCTCGGTGCTGCGGGGGGCATCGAAGCGGTTTTCACCGTGCTTGCCCTGCGTGACCAGATCGCGCCAATAACACTCAACCTGGAAAACCCGGACACCCTCGCCGACGGCCTGGACATGGTGCGTGGTGAGGCGCGGCCCATGGCGATTGAATATGCGCTGTCCAATGGCTTCGGCTTTGGCGGCGTGAACGCCAGCGTGCTGTTCCGACGCTGGAGATGAGCCAGGGTTTGCCCCAGGGGTGAATTTCACCGACCATGGCACCTTTCTGTTCCTGCCAACACGAGGTGCCCATGGCCAACCACGACCTGTCCTATACCCCTGATCCGGACGCCGATTCCATCTCCTCTGACGTGATCGGCTTCAACGGCATCCTGGTCTCCACCCAGATTCCCACCCGTGCCGATGGCAGCCTGGAGCTGGGCGATATCACCCAGCAAAGCGAGTGCACCCTGCAAGCGCTGAAAGTCGCGCTGGAAAAAGCCGGCAGCTCCATGGATCGGGTGATGCACCTGACTATTTACCTCACCGACATGGCCGACCGTGCGGCGTTCAACGAGGTCTACAAGCGCTTTTTCGCCAAGCCCTGGCCAGTGCGGGCGGCCGTGGGCGTTGCCGCCTTGGCGGTGGAAGGTATGCGCGTGGAAGTGACGGCGATGGCTGCCAAGGCTTGAATCTGTGGCGCCGTTAGCGCCGAGCTGATCGGAATGTCGAACTCGGTCAGAAAGCTGGGAGCTGGGAGCTGGCTTGCCTGCGATAGCCATAGGTATCTACACAACTTTTGGGCTGTAGCAGCAGACGGTAACCACGATGCGAAGCGAGTCGCTCTTGATCTTGATCTGCTTGTGATCTTGATCTCAGGCGCCCCGTTAAACCACGCTGGCCGGAATTCGACAGGGATTTGGGGGGTAAACCGGCAGGGATGCCGGTTTAGCCGCCCCGCGCCATGGATGGCGCGTGGCGGCGGCCCCCCAAATCACTGGCGGATTACGGGCACACCGAGCCTAGGCGAGGTGCCGAGTGGTGGGGCAAGAGCGTTTTGCTTACTTTTGCGCTTTTCAAAAGTGAGCCGCCGTCAGGGCGGAACCCTAAGTAGCCGTTACCGCAGCAATGGATATGTACACAATCCAACTGTGTTGACCGTCAGGCCGCCTTCGCGAGCAAGCCCGCTCCCACAGTTGGATCGTGCGGTGTCAGCTAGATTGGCGTCGGCTGGCAGGCCGTCATCGCAGGCAAGCCCACACATTGGGCCTTCGTTGCGTTGAGCATTGCGTTCGCTTAAACGGACTTGCATTAGGCCCGACAGCCCTGCGGTAGATGCCGCCCAGGCATTTCACGGCTACAATGCGCGCCTCAACCGTGACAAGCCTGACTAAAAAAACTATGTCCTTGCCCAAGCATCACCTGGAATTGCTCAGCCCTGCCCGCGATGTCGCCATTGCGCGCGAGGCTATCCTGCACGGCGCCGACGCCGTTTATATCGGCGGGCCGAGCTTCGGCGCCCGCCATAATGCGTGTAACGAGGTGAGCGATATCGCTCAACTGGTGGAATTCGCCCGCCGTTACCACGCCCGCGTCTTCACCACCATCAACACCATCTTGCATGACAACGAGCTGGAGCCCGCACGCAAGCTGATCCATCAGCTCTACGATGCCGGTGTCGATGCACTGATCGTGCAAGACCTGGGCGTGATGGAGCTGGATATTCCACCGATCGAGCTGCACGCCAGCACCCAGACCGACATCCGCACCCTGGGCCGGGCCAGGTTTCTCGACCAGGCCGGGTTCTCGCAGTTGGTATTGGCCCGCGAGTTGAACCTGCAAGAGATCCGCGCCATTGCCGACGAGACCGATGCCGCCATCGAGTTCTTTATCCACGGCGCCCTATGTGTAGCGTTCTCCGGCCAGTGCAATATCTCCCACGCGCAAAATGGCCGCAGCGCCAACCGTGGCGACTGCTCCCAGGCCTGCCGCCTGCCGTACACCTTGAAAGATGACCAAGGCCGCGTTGTAGCCTTTGAAAAGCACCTGCTGTCGATGAAAGACAACAACCAGAGCGCCAACCTGCGCGCCCTGGTCGAAGCAGGCGTGCGCTCGTTCAAGATCGAAGGCCGCTACAAGGACATGGGTTATGTGAAGAACATCACCGCCTACTACCGCCAGCGCCTCGACGAGATCCTCGAAGACCGCCCGGACCTGGCACGCGCTTCCAGCGGCCGTACCGCGCACTTCTTCCTGCCCGACCCGGAAAAAACCTTCCACCGTGGCAGCACCGATTACTTTGTCAGCGACCGCAAGATCGACATCGGCGCCTTTGACACCCCGACCTTCACCGGCCTGCCCGTGGGCACCGTGGAAAAAGCCGGCAAGCGCGACTTGCAGGTGGTCACCCATGAGCCGCTGTCCAACGGCGACGGCCTGAATGTGCTGATCAAGCGTGAAGTGGTGGGCTTTCGTGCCAATATCGCCGAGCCCAAGGGTGAGTTCGAGGAAGACGGTGAGAAGCGCTACCGCTACCGCGTCGAGCCCAACGAAATGCCGGCCGGCCTGCATCAACTGCGCCCCCATCACCCGCTCAATCGCAACCTGGACCACAACTGGCAACAGGCCCTGCTCAAGACCTCGGCCGAGCGCCGTATCGGCTTGTCATGGGTCGCGCGCCTGCGTGAAGAGCAGCTGCAAATCACCGCGACCAGCGAAGAAGGCATCAGCGCCAGTGTCACCCTGCCCGGCCCGTTTGGCGTGGCCAACAAGCCGGAACAGGCGCTGGACACCCTGCGCGACCTGCTCGGCCAACTCGGCACCACCGAATACCATGCCACCCGCATCGAGCTGGATGCGCCGCAGGCGTTCTTCATCCCCAACTCGCAGCTCAAGGCCTTGCGCCGTGAAGTGATCGAAGCGCTGACTGCCGCACGCGTCGCCGCGCACCCACGGGGTGGGCGCAAGGCTGAAACCTCACCGCCGCCGGTTTACCCTGAGGCGCATCTGTCGTTCCTGGCCAACGTTTACAACCAGAAGGCCCGGGACTTCTACCATCGTCACGGCGTAAAGCTGATCGACGCGGCCTTCGAAGCCCACGAAGAAACCGGCGAAGTGCCGGTGATGATCACCAAGCACTGCCTGCGTTTCTCATTCAACCTGTGCCCTAAACAGGCCAAGGGCGTGACCGGGGTGAAGACCAAGGTGGCGCCGATGCAGTTGATCCACGGCGACGAAGTGCTGACCCTGAAGTTCGACTGCAAACCCTGCGAGATGCACGTGGTGGGCAAGATCAAGGGGCATATCCTCGGCCTGCCGCAGCCTGGCAGTGCGGTGGAGCATTTCAACCCGGAAAACCTTATCTACCAAGGCACGCACTGACCCTCACCTGTAGGAGGGAGCTTGCTCGCGAAAAACCAGAGAACGCCGCGTTTCAACCCCGATGCGCTGCGTCATCGTTAACCTTCTTCGCGAGCAAGCTCGCGCCTACCCAGGTTGCGGGGCCACCACCAGCCCCGCTGCAACCCCGCCGCTGCCAGCAGAATCGCCGCCACGCCCAGCCATTGCAGCCACCCCAGGCGATGCCCGAACGCAATCCAATCCACAAAGATCGCCGCAATCGGGTAGATGAACGACAGTGCGCCGGTAATGGCGGTCGGTAGTTTCTGGATCGCGCCATACAGCAGCACATACATCAACCCGGTATGCACAACCCCCAAGGTCAGCAGCGCAGCCCAGGCATTTGTGGACGTAGGCAAGCCATTCCAGGGTACCAACGGCGCCAGGAGTACCGCGCCAGTGGCCACCTGGATCAACGCCATCAAATGCGGCGGTACTTCCTTGAGGCGCTTGATGATCAACGCAGCGATCGCATACAAAAATGCCGCCCCCAGGGCCAGCGCGATGCCTACCAGATAATCACCGCCACCGGTTTGCTCGCCATGGGCGGTGACAATCGCCAACATGCCCAGGAACGCCACGCTCAACCACGCCAGTTTCTGCACGGTGATTTTTTCACCAAGAAACACCGCCGCCAGCATCACCAACATAAACGGCTGCACGTTGTACACCGCGGTGCTGATAGCGATGGATGCCCGGGAATAGGATTCGAACAGCAGCAGCCAGTTACCGACAATGGCCACGCCGCTGAGCACGGCCAGCCCCAGTTTTGCCCAACTGAGCAGGTCTACACGCAGGTAACCCAGCCAGGCGCACACCAGTAACAGCGTCAGCGCGCCGATCACGCAACGCCAGAACACCACCTCGATCACCGACACGCCAGACACCAGCACAAACCAGCCAATGCTGCCCGAGATCAGCATGGCGGCGACCATTTCCCACGACCCGCGACGGATGGATGAATCCATGATTGAAGCTCCTCAAGTGAGGTTCCAGTATGGCAATCTGTTCGCGACGGCTACAGCGTCTAAAAAAGGCAAAACCCCGAATTCACCTTTTCTTATTAGGCACAGACCATGATCGACACCATCGACCAGCAATTGATCGCCGCCTTGATGGACGACTCGCGGCTGTCCCTCAAGGCCCTGGCTGGCATCACCGGGCTGTCCTCGCCCAGCGTCAGCGAACGCCTGCGGCGCCTGGAAGAACGCGGCGTGCTGACCCACTACACCGTCGACATCGACCCCAAGCACTTCGGCTACCTGCTGCAAGCCATCGTGCGCATCCGCCCCCTGCCCGGCAAACTGCAGGAAGTGGAGCGCCAGATCCAGGCGATCCCCGAGTTCACCGAATGCGACAAGGTCACCGGCGAGGACTGCTTCATCGCCCGCCTGCATGTGCGCACCATGGACCAGTTGGACAGCCTGCTGGACCGGATCAATGGCTATGCCGAAACCAACACGGCGATTGTGAAGAAAACCCCGGTGAAACGGCGCTTGCCGCCGCTGGGGGATCGCTGAGGGGCCATGCCAAGGGCGTGTCATGGCCAAACACAGTCCTATGTGGGAGCGGGCTTGCTCGCGAATACAGGGTGTCAGTCACCGACTATGTTGACGGGTATAACGCATTCGCGGGCAAGCCCGCTCCCACAGGGGATCTGCGCCGGGCGCTGATTCTGTGGGCAATACATAACCAGTGTGGGAGCTGGCTTGCCTGCGATAGCGGTGGTTCAGTTGAATATTCAGTGACTGACACGCCGCATTCGCGAGCAAGCCCACAGAAGCCACTTCAAGCCGTTGATTGTTTGAACCCGCACTTGGCCACGGCCCTCCAACCTGAATGAACCACGGCCGGGTGCACGCACAATGACTTTCATTCTATGGTTGGCCGTATTGGGCGCGGTGCTGCTGACTCTCGCCCTCACCTCCTCCTACCTGCGCTGGATGCCAGTCACCACCTCGGCGGTGTGTCTGTTACTGGGTATCGCCATCGGCCCGTTGGGCGTGGACCTGCTGCACCTGGACATCAAGGGCTCGGCGCGCTGGATGGAGCACCTGACCGAAGTGGCGGTGCTGTTTTCGCTGTTTGTCAGCGGTTTGAAACTGCGCCTGCCGCTCAGGCATCGCACCTGGCGCATCGCCTTCGGCCTGGCCGGCCCCGTCATGCTGCTGACCATCCTCGGCACCGGGCTGTTGCTGCATTACCTGCTGGATCTGTCGTGGGGCGTGTCATTGCTGGTGGGCGCGATTTTGGCGCCGACCGACCCGGTGCTGGCGGGCCTGGTTCAGGTCAACAATGCCCAGGACTACGATGCGCTGCGTTTCGGCTTGTCGGGCGAAGCAGGCCTGAACGACGGCAGCGCCTTTCCGTTTGTGATCTTCGGCCTGCTGTTCATGCAACACGGCGGTTTTGATGGCGACTGGGTCGGCGGTTGGGTGCTGAAAAACCTGGTGCGGGCGGTGCCGGTCGGGCTATTGATCGGCTACTGGATGGGCCGAGGTATCGGCCGTGTAACGCTGCGCCTGCGCCTGATCAATGCCGACAGCACCCTCTCGCCCAATGATTACCTGACACTGGCCTTGATCGCCCTCGCCTATGTGAGCGCCGAAGCCGTGGGCGGCTATGGCTTCCTGTCGGTATTCGCGGCGGGCCTGGGGTTGCGTCAGGCCGAAGTGAAGTCCACCGGCAACGCCCAGACACCCGCCGAGCACCTGGCGCAACCGGTGGTGGGCCACCTTGAAATCGAGCCCGAACAAGCCTTGCATGGCGACGTCAGCCACCTGAAAGACACCCAGATCGCAGCAGGCGTGATGATGGGCGATATGCTGGCCTTCGGCAGCCTGGTGGAGCGGGCCATGGAGGTGTTCCTGGTAACAGTTTTGGGCATCGTGCTGGTCAGCCACTGGGAGTGGCGCGCGTTGGCGGTAGCGCCGCTGCTATTCTGTGTGATTCGCCCCGCCAGCGTGTTCGCCATGCCGTGGGGCCGCCTGCTTGACCGGCGGCAACGCAGCCTGGTCAGTTGGTTCGGCATTCGTGGTATCGGCAGCATTTACTACCTGTTCTATGCGCTCAACCATGGGCTGGTGGGCACCAGCAGCGAGGTGGCGGTCAACCTGACGCTGTCGGTCATCGCGTTGAGCATCCTGGTCCATGGCCTGAGTACTCAGCCGATGCTGGCGTGGTATGAGCGTCAGGCTGCGCAAAAAAATTGAATCCTGCCCCGCGCCGGGGTTTCAAACAGTCAGGACCCACAGTACGAGTCAGCCAATGAAAAAGATCGCCCAACGCTTGCTTGAGGAACGCCAACGCCTGGGATATTCGCAGCAATACCTGGCACAGGCAGGCGGCGTGACCACACGCGAGCAACGTCAATATGAACTGGGCGAAGACCTGCCCCATGCCGACTACCTGGCAGCCTTGGCCGAGCATGGGGTGGATGTGGTGTATGTGATTACCGGCAAGCGCAGCACGGTGGTCAATATCAGCCGCGATCAGGCGCAGACGCTGATCGATAACCGCGTGGTGGGCCAGGAGGTGTCGCTGGACGGCGGGGCCGAGGAAGACGTCTACTTCAAGCTCAGTAACCCCTCGGGCCCGCCGCCGGATCAGTCCTGATTTTCAGTGTTGCCGACGTCTGCCACTTCTTCATCCGGGTCGCTCAGCGGCACTTGGGCATCGTCCATCAGCGAACCCGGGTCTTCGTTGCCCGGGTCGTTGGGTTCTTCTTCCAGTTCTTTTGACATGTGCGTCTCCTCTAACCGCCTTGGGTATCGATATCGGCATCGGTTTCAGGCTTGTGCTCGCGTTCAGGCTTGAAGTCTGGACTGTAGTCGTTTTCCTTGGCCTTTGGGTCGCTCGCAGGCGTCGGGTCCTTGGGCGCATCGGCGGCGGTGCGAGGGGCGGGCTCGCCGCCGTCGATCGCAGGGTCGTTGCGATTGCTAGTCTGGGGATCGTTAGGTTGGGTCATGAGGCACCTCTTGGCAGGCCGGTGAAAAATCTGTACTGCATAGAGGTAAGGCGTCATGGCCACGGCTGAAGTTCCGTTCGCTTGCTCAGCGCAGTGGGTTGTCCACCTGGATATAAAACGCATAGATGCCCAACACCAGCCAGAACACCATGAACAGCCATGGCGCACGCATGGAAAACAACAACGATTTGCGATAGCCCTTGTGGCTCGACTCCACCTCGGAAAACAGCGGCGATTCATCGTAGGCCATGCCCATCACCGGCTCGCTGCGCAGCAATTCGCTTTGCTTGTAGTGCCAGTGGTCGATGATTTCATAGGCAGCACGGATACCGGGCCAGGCATTCAGCGAACTGAGAATGCCCAGCGAAACCAGGAAGATCGGCACCACCAGCGTGAATAATTTGCCCCATTCCGGGTTGAGGTTACCCATGCCGGAAACAAAGGCAATCACCAGGAAGGATTGCGCCGTCAAGTAGGCGTCGGTGCGGTTGGCCAGGATGCTGGTTTCGTACTGGATCTCGCGCCGGTAAAAGTCGAGGCGGTCCTTGGGCGAGCCGAAAATCTTTGCGTTGTGTTCGCTGTGGTCGTTCAGGGCCGCTTCCGGAGTGTGGGGGGAGATGATTCTGGACACGACGGTGCTCCACAAGGTGACGAAACTCCTTAGAAGAATCGGGGCCTGGTGAAGTTCAAGTAGGTTCGCGCACCAATTCAGTGCAACCACCGCCCTCTGTAGGAGCGAGCTTGCTCGCGAAAAACGTCAACGATAACGCGGGTTTTCTGAATAAACGCGGCGCCGGTGAGTTTTTCGCGAGCAAGCTCCCTCCTACAGAGAATTATTGGCATTCCGGCACAGGCATTGCTTTATCCATTCACCACCCCGAAAACAGGAGCATGCGTTACCCCCCGACCCAGAGCCGCCCCCATAAGAAAGTAAGGACCAGGTCTGTTGGCACCTTCAGCCACGGGCTCATAAAAACATGCGTTTTTTTAAGCGGCAGTGCCACCCAAAGCCACACTGGGCACTGACAAGGTACTGGAATGGCTCGATCTTTCTTTGATGAAATGAATGACGCAAACGGCGTATGCCGTGCGCACTATCAGGACTTCTCTCGCTGGCTGGCCAATACGCCGCCGGAACTGCTGGCCCAGCGTCGCCGTGAAGCAGACTTACTGTTCCATCGCGCCGGGATCACCTTCACCCTGTATGGCGACGAGCAAGACACCGAACGCTTGATTCCCTTCGACATCATTCCCCGCAGCATCCCCGCCAGTGAATGGAGCCTGATCGAGCGCGGCTGCATCCAGCGGGTCAATGCACTTAACATGTTCCTCGCCGACATCTACCACGACCAGCGCATTATCAAGGCCGGGATCATTCCCGCTGACCAGGTGCTGGGCAATGAGGGCTATCAGAAGGCCATGGTCGGTCTTGACCTGCACCGCGGCATCTATTCGCACATCTCCGGCGTGGACCTGGTGCGAGACGGCGACGGTACCTACTACGTGCTGGAAGACAACCTGCGCACCCCCAGCGGCGTGAGCTACATGCTCGAAGACCGCAAGATGATGATGCGCCTGTTCCCGGAAGTGTTCGCCAAGCAGCGCATTGCGCCGGTGGATCATTACCCTAACCTGCTGCTCAAGACCTTGAAGAGTTCCAGCCGCCTGGACAATCCCAACGTGGTCGTCCTGACCCCTGGGCGCTTCAACAGCGCCTTCTTCGAACACGCGTTCCTTGCCCGGGAAATGGGCGTGGAACTGGTGGAAGGCGCCGACCTGTTCGTGCAGGACCTCAAGGTGTTCATGCGCACCACCGACGGCCCCAAGGCCGTGGACGTGATCTACCGACGCATCGACGACGCTTTCCTCGACCCCCAGGCGTTCAACCCCGAGTCGATGCTCGGCGTGCCCGGGCTGGTGGCGGCTTACTGCGCCGGCAATGTGGTGCTGGCCAACGCTATCGGCACCGGGGTGGCTGACGACAAGTCGATCTACCCCTACGTACCGGCGATGATCCGCTTCTACCTGGACGAGGAACCGATCCTGCAGAACGTGCCGACCTTCCAATGCCGCAAGCCCGATGAACTGTCCCATGTGCTGGCCAACCTCGAGCAGTTGGTGGTCAAGGAAACCCAGGGCTCCGGCGGCTACGGCATGCTGGTGGGCCCGGCGTCGACGGCCGCCGAGATCGAAGACTTCCGCCAGCGCATCAAGGCCCGTCCCCATGCGTATATCGCCCAACCGACCCTGAGCCTGTCCACCTGCCCGACCTTTGTCGAAAACGGCATCGCGCCCCGGCACATCGACCTGCGGCCCTTCGTGCTCTCAGGCAAGGAAACCCGCCTGGTGCCCGGAGGCTTGACCCGCGTGGCGCTGAAGGAAGGCTCGCTGGTCGTCAACTCGTCGCAAGGCGGCGGAACCAAGGACACCTGGGTGGTGGAGGGCTGAGTATGCTGAGTAGAACGGCTGCAGATCTGTATTGGATGTCGCGCTACCTGGAGCGCGCCGAGAACCTGGCACGCATGCTGGAAGTCAGCTATTCGCTGTCCTTGATGCCCCAGGCTGGGCGCAGCGATGGCCTGGACGAACTGGCGATGTCGTTGCTCAGCAGCGGCACCCTGGACAGCTACCTGGAACGGCACCAGACCCTGGATGCCGAGCGCATGTTGCACTTCTTTGCCCTCGATGCAGAAAACCCCGCGAGCATTTACAACTGCCTGCGAGCCGCCCGAGGCAATGCCCATGCGGTACGCGGGCGCATTACCGCCGATATGTGGGAAAACCTCAACGCCACCTGGCTGGAAATGCGCAGCATCGCCGCCGGCGGCCTGGCGCGACACGGCATCAGCCACTTCTGTGATTGGGTCAAACAACGCTCGCACCTGTTTCGTGGCGCAACCTCGGGCACCATCATGCGCAATGACGCCTACCGCTTCATTCGCCTGGGCACCTTTGTCGAACGTGCAGACAACACCCTGCGCCTGCTGGACGCGCGCTATGAGATGTTCGGCGAAGAGTCCGAAGAAGTCAGCGACCTGTCGGCACGCGGTTATTACCAGTGGAGCGCCCTGCTGCGCGCGTTGTCGTCGTTCGAGGCGTATACCGAGCTGTATCCGAATGCCTTGAATGCACGCTCGGTATCCGAATTGTTGCTGTTGCGCAGTGATGTGCCGCGCTCGCTGCATGCCTGCATCGAGGAGTTGAGCCATATCCTCGCCGACCTGCCCGGCAGTTATGGGCGCACGGCGCAACGCCTGGCGGCGGAATTCGAGGCGCGGCTGCGGTACACGGGGATTGATGAGATTCTGGAAGATGGGCTGCACACTCGGCTGACAGAATTCATCGACACCGTGCGTGAGCTGGCGCGGGAGATACAAAGCTCCTACCTGGAAGTGGTCTAACACACCTGTAGGAGCGAGCTTGCTCGCGAAAAACTCACCGGCGCCGCGTTTATTCAGAAAGCTGCGTTATCGTTGACGTTGTTCGCGAGCAAGCTCGCTCCTACAGGGGGTTGATCGCCCACCAACGGGGGAGCAACTGGCGTACCCGCGACTCGCCGAAGCGGTCGTCGATCAGCATCACCACCCCGCGATCCTGCGGGCTGCGGATCACCCTCCCCGCTGCCTGCACCACTTTCTGAATACCGGGATACAGGTAGGTGTAGTCGTACCCCGCGCCGAACACCGCGCCCATGCGCGCCTTGATCTGTTCATTCACCGGGTTGAGCTGCGGCAAGCCCAGGGTGGCGATAAAGGCACCGATCAGGCGCGCACCGGGCAGGTCGATACCTTCACCAAACGCACCGCCCAACACCGCAAAGCCAATGCCTTGGCTGTGGTGGGTGAACTGGTCCAAAAAGGCTTGGCGCTCGGCCTCGGCCATGCCCCGTGCCTGCAACCACAACTCAATCTGCGGGTGCCGTTCGGCCATTAACTGGGCCACCTGTTGCAGGTAATCAAAGCTTGAGAAAAACGCCAGGTAGTTACCCGATTGCGCGGCGAATTGCCGGGCGAGCAGTTCCACAATGGGTTCCAGCGACGCCTGGCGATGCACAAACCGCGTAGAGATGCGGTCAACGATGCTGACCTGCAATTGCTCGGCCTTGAACGGTGACGCCACATCAACCCAGGCAGTATCCGCCGGCAGGCCCAGCAAGTCGGCGTAATAATGGCGCGGGCTCAGGGTCGCGGAAAACAGCACGCTGCTGCGTGCGGCGGTCAACCTGGGCCGGATGAACTCGGCCGGCACCACATTGCGCAGGCACAGGGTTGAGCTACTGCGCTTGCCGCTGAACTGGCGCTTGGTGATATCGAAGATAAAGTGCTCATTGAACAGCTCGGCCACTTTGGCCCATTGCAGCGCGTCGAAGTAGAAGGCTTGCAGGTCGCCACTGAGGGCTTCGGGGTGGTCGTTGAAGTAGTCGCCCATGGCGCTGGTGCACAGGCTCAGAGCCTGGAGCAGTTTCTCCGGTTTTGCCGCGTATGCCTGATACGGCGCGAGTTGGTCCTTGTGCAACGCATTCCACTCGCGGTTCAAGCGCTGCAAGGGTTTCTTCAGTATCTCGGGCGCGCTATCGCGCAAGGTCTTGAGGCTGTACTGGTCCAGGCTGGCGCTGTACATCGAGCGCGCCCGTTCGACCAGGTTGTGCGCCTCGTCCACCAGCACTGCGACGCGCCATTGGTTGAGTTGGGCCAGGCCGAACAGCATGGCGCCAAAGTCGAAATAATAGTTGTAGTCGGCGACGATCAGGTCGCTCCAGCGTGCCATTTCCTGGCTCAGGTAGTACGGGCAGACCTGATGAGCCAGCGCCACGTTGCGCAGGCTGCGCTGGTCGAGCAAGCGCACCTGGGACGCGGCCTGGCGGGCGGCAGGCAGGCGATCGTAAAAGCCCTTGGCCAACGGGCAGGAATCACCGTGGCAGGCTTTGTCCAGCTGTTCGCACGCCTTGTCCCGAGCCACCAGTTCAAGCACGCGCAGTGACAGCTCGGGGCTGCTGCCGTACAGCACTTGGGCGGCATCCAGGGCCAGCTTGCGCCCGGGTGTCTTGGCGGTGAGGAAGAACAGCTTGTCGAGTTGCTGCGGTGCCAGGGCCTTGAGCAGCGGGAAAATAGTGCCGATGGTCTTGCCAATGCCGGTGGGCGCCTGGGCCATCAGGCACCGGCCCGTAGTCACCGCTTTGTAGACCGACTCGGCCAGGTCGCGCTGCCCGGTACGGAAGTCGGCATGGGGAAACGCCAGGCTCTGCGCAGCGGCGTTGCGTGCGTCGCGATGCTGCATCTCTTGCCGGGCCCAGTCCAGGAACAGCGCGCATTGTTGATTGAAGAACTGCTCGAGGTCTGGCGCATCGAATCGCTGGTTCAGCACGGTTTCGCCTTCGCCGACGATATCGAAGTACACCAGCGCAAGGTCGATATGATCGAGCCCGAGCTTCTGGCACATCAGCCAGCCATACATCTTGACCTGGGCCCAGTGCAGTTGCCGGTGGTTGGCGGGCTGAGCAGCGAGATCGCCACGGTAGGTTTTGACTTCTTCCAGGCGGTTGGCGTCCGGGTCGTAGCCGTCCGCCCTGCCCCGCACCTTGAGCTGCTGGTAGTCGCCCTCCAGGGCAACCTCATGCTGATAATGCGCGCTGCGCCGGGACGCCACCGTACGATGGCCGACAATGCCTTCCTGGGCGCTGGGCGACGGCGTAAAGCGCAGGTCGAGGTCGCCGACCTTGGCGGTGAACTCACACAGCGCCCGTACGGCCACGCTGTAACTCAAGCGGGTTGCTCCGCCCAGCGTACGTAGCAAACGGTGACCGGCATCTGGTATTCACCGCAGAACGCCAGCCAGCGCAACTGGTTGTCTTGCAGGCGGTCGCCGGGGCCCTTGACCTCGATCATGCGATAGGTGTTTTGCGCCGGCCAGAACTGGATGAGGTCCGGCATCCCGGCCCGGTTGGCACGGATATCCTGCAACAGGCGCGTAAACCAATGACGCAAGTGCTCGGCGGGCAGGCAGGCCAGGGCTTGCTCCAGCAACTCGTCGCTGAGCAGGTTCCAGAACACGAACGGCGACTGAATGCCCCATTTTTCCACGTAGCGGTGGCGGATGCTGGCCTTGTAGCGACCGTCCTCCAGTTGTGCAAAACACGCGGCAAACAAGGCTTCACGACGCTGATAAAAGTCCTCGCTGTGCAAGTCCGCCGGCCCGCGCTGGAAGGGGTGGAAGAACGCCCCCGGCAGCGGCGCAAAAATCGCCTCCCAGCACAACAAGCCAAACAGCGAATTGATCAGGCCATTCTCGACGTAATGCACCGGCGCATCCGGTTCACTCAGGTGCGCCAGCACACAGGACTCCACCGACAGCAGCGGCTCCTGCACCAACGCCAGGTCCAGGCGCGCAATCGCTTGGGGCTTGGCCCTGGGCAGCGCCGGCCCGCCAAGTTTGCGCCGCAGGCGCGGCACGACGCGCAGCAGGTGTTGTTGTTCCGCTGCGTTGTGCGGGGCCTGTTGCGCCTCGCTCGCCAAGGCCATGGCTTGGGCATAATCCTCCTGGCGCTCCAGTACGCGGATCAGCCGCGCCCGCGCTCCGGGATGGGTGCAAGTGCGGTAGATCTGTTCGGCCAGTGCCAGCTCGGCGCAACGTTCACAATACTGGCCGATCTGGAACAGCAGCTTGGCGCGGCGCTTTTCCAGCCAGGGGTTGTCGGTACACAGCGTGGCGACCTGCGCCAACACCGTATCCACTGCCTCACCGGCTTCAAAGGCTTGCTGGCACTGGTGCAGGAACACAAACCCGTGCACGTCGTCACGGCTGCGTAAACCGCGAGACTCGGCGCAGAACTCGACTTTTTCATAGGTGTAGATGCCCAGGTCCGCCAGCACGAACTCCGACCAGTCCTGGTGCAGGTTGCCGAAGAACATCAGGCGCAGGCGATCACACAACTCCATCACCGTCAGGCTATAGAGCACATCGTCCACGTCGGGACACCACTGGGCAAAGCTGCGCGGTTCGGTAAATTGTGCGGCCAAGGGTTCAAGCCAATCGGCCTTGTTGCCCTTGGGTTGATCGATCCAGGGCCTGAAGGCGCCGAGCAGTTCATTTTTTTGCAGCAGCGCAAACAGCGTGGCAAACGGCAGCGGGCTTTGATCCTCCACCCATCCCAACTCACGCAAAGGCCCCACCGCCGCATGAGGGCAACCGATTTCCAGGTAATGGAGCTTGGCGGCACGAAAATGCACGCCCTTGCGCATTACCATCCGCACCAACAACGCCTGGGACGCCTGGGGCAACCTGTCAAATTGCTGAATGAAATGCTGTTCGTGCGCATCGAGCAAATCGGCATAGCGTTGCCCCAACCACACCAGCACTTGGCGGAAGTTATGCAGGTAATACAAGGGGTCTTCGAGGGGGTTGGCCATGGCGCAGAGCAATCAAATACTGGTTATGCATACAGAGTGCCGGGGCAAAGCGGTTGTTGCAATCAGTAATAGATAAATGGCGCCTGCAACTTTTTGCAAAAAAACAATCTGATGAGGGGGTTGATCAAGTAATATTTATGGCCGTGCAGCCAGACGCTGCGGGACTTTTCAGGGTTAAAGGTAAGGGTTATGAACATGAAGAATTTGGGTCTGCCACTGGTTGCACTCACTTTTCTGGTATTGGCCGGTTGCTCCACGCAAACCGTAGTGACCTTGCAAAACGGCACACAATATTTGACCAAGGACACGCCCAACGCCAAGACGGCCGACGGCTTCTACGAGTTCACCGATATTGCCGGCAAGCGTATTCGTATCAAGGCCGATGATGTGGCCACGGTGCGTAAGGAAAAATGATCATCTAGCAAAACCCATCAAATGTGGGAGCTGGCTTGCCTGCTCCCACACCGAATGCATCAGCTGATCACTATCCCCTCCCCCGACAGACTGCTCACACCCACCAGCGTCACCGAATCCGTACCAAAGCTAATGACGGTATCCCCGCCCACCACCTTGGCGTGATCGCGGTAATCGGTGCTGCCCGCCACGTCGTTGAACACCAGCTTGTCCGTCGCCTGGTAGCCAATCACCCGGTCATTGCCAAACTGCCCGCTGAACAAAAACGTGTTGTGCCCGCTGCTGTCGCGGATCGTGTCATTGCCCTTGCCGCCTTCGATAAAGTCAACGCCCCTGCCGCCCTTGATCAGGTCGTCACCGTCACTGCCGATGATGAAGGTATTGCCCTTGTGCGCCTCGGCATTGCGGTTGAGGTCTTGCACCCAGGTGGTGGCCCGTGCCGGGTCGGACAGGTTGGCGACGATCACCGTGGAGTCGCGGGTCATCTGTTCGTAGAAGCCCGAGTCGAGGATGCGGGTCATGCCGTCGCCGTAACCGGTGGGCAAGTGCGAAACCCAGGTGGGCAGGTTGAGGATGGAAAACGGCAGCACGTTCCACAGGGATGAGGCGTAGTGGTCGTTGAAGCTGACGATGTTGTCGGTGCTCGATTCGTGGGGTTTATCGTGCACGCCCAGGGACGACAGGTTGAATGACGAGCCATCCAGGGCACGGAACACCGGGTCGTTTTCATAGCCGACGTTAAGCACCTTGTCGCCGGCGCTCTGGGTAGGCGACGCGTAGGCCACGTAGTTGGAGTTCTTATAAAACCCCGACCAGGTGCTGTCGCTCAAGTCGGCCATGCTGTTGACCGCCAGGCCTCCCAGGCTGTGGCCGCTGACCACGACGTCGTTGCCGCTCAGACCCTGGGTAATGGCGTAATCCGCCACGTTCTTGAGCAAGCCGCCAAAGGCTTCCCCTGCGTAGTTCTTGGCGTAATCCTTGGGCCCGAAGGCGGCAAGCAGGTCGCTGATCACATCGCCGATGGAGTCGGTGATCACACTTTCCCGAGGCCCCGAAGTGCCGCGAAAACTGATGCCGAGTTCCAGCAGCTTGCCGGCGTCATCGTACTTGCCCAACACCTCGGCCTGCGCCGTGCCGTAGCCGAATTTTTCGCCAAAGAAGGTGCCGCGCGCATCGACCTTGCCGCTGTAGCCCAGGGTGCTGGCGTTGATGGGCGTCCAGCCGGCTGCTTGCACCGCCTCAAGGGCGGCTTTTTCCGAGTCGGGGTTCCAGGGGATGCCAGGGATGACCCCTTGGGCGTTGCTGCCGCCAATCAGCGCGCTGACCAGGGTGGCGGGCAAGCCCAGGCCGAGGCCGTTGTTCTGGTAGCCGACGGCAAAGCCGTTATCCAGGTTGTGGTAGGAATACAGCGTGATCGCCATCGCATCGGCGAACAGCGCCTTGGAGTCCTCGGTACCGAGGTTTTTATAGTCAAAGATACCCATTGGTAGTGCCTCTCTGTTGTTGGATTTGTAGAGAAAGCCAAAACACCTGTTATCCGTTACCCCCCTGTAGGAGCGAGCTTGCTCGCGAAAAACTCAAGTGCGCCGCGTTCCTTCAGGTGGAACGCGTCATCGTTGATGATCTTCGCGAGCAAGCTCGCTCCTACAGTGATTTTTAAAGCTTTAGAACGCCCAATCCAGGCTCAAGCCAACGCCGTGCACCTTCTCTTTACTGGCCAGCAGGCCGTTGTAGTCGAAGTTCACCCGCGCATCCTTGCTCAATGCCAGGCTGACCCGGGCCCCGACCAACGCGGCATCGCGCACCATCGGCGCACTTTCTACGGTGAACGAAGGGCCGCCCGAGGCAAACGCCAGGTGCTTCTCCGAATCGGTGCTGCTCAGGTTGTGCTGCCAGCCCAGGGTGCCGGAGACTTCCAGTTGCTGATGGTCGTTGATATTGAAGGTCTTCAAGGCGCGCATACCCAGGGTGCTGAGCACCAGGTCACGGCTGTCGTCGCCACTTCTCAGCGCGGCGGCGTCGCCCTTCTCTTTGAAGCTGTCAGTTGCCAGGTGCACGTAGGCCAGGTTGGCGAACGGCTCCAGGGCCAGCGGTTGCAGGTTGATGCGGTACGCAGCTTCCGTGAACACCTGGGTGCTGTGGGCATCGACCTTGGCCTTTTGCTTGCCGCTGACGTCGCCGTATTGCAGGTCGCGTTTGACATCGGCGCGGTGCCAGCTGTAGGTCGCGCCGCCACTCAGGCGCCAGGCGCCGATTTCATGCCCGGCATAGGCGCCGAAATGGTAGCTGTCGACCGAAGCGCGGCTGTGGGTGCCGCTGCCCATGTTCAGCGACGTGTCGCTGTAGCCGGCCACCAGGCCAATGCGCGTGGCGTCATCGAGGGCACCGTCCACACCGGCGAGCATGCCGCCGATGGAGGTGGTGTAGCCCGCCGTGTCGTTGCGGCTGTCGGTCTTGCCCCATGCGCCCAGTGCCTTGACCCACACGTTGCCACGGCTGTCGATGGCTTGGCTGGCAGCGCCCATTTCACCGTTGCGCAGGCGCTCGCCCACGGCTTCGCGCACGTAGCGGCTGTCATTGACCAGCGCGGTTTCCAGCGCCGGGTAAACCTCGCCGCTCAGTTGCTGGAACGCGCCCTGGGCCGAGGCGGCCGTGGGTGCCAGCAGCAAGCTTTCATACACGCCATTGCCCGCGCCCAATTGCTCGGCGGCGGCGGCCACGGCGCGCTGGTTCGGCGTGGCGGCCACGCTGGCGAAGCTGTTGGTGCGTGCCACATCCAATTGCACACCGTTGGCGGCGTAGTTCAAGGTGCCGCCGACAAACAGGTAGTTGGGCACCACTGCCGCGAAGCTGCCGGTGACGCCACCTGCCGCTTGCAGGATGTTGTACTGACGGCCGATCAGGCTTTGGGCCTGGGTCGCGCTCAGCAAAGTCGGGCTGTTTTCCAGGGCCAGGGTCACGGTGCCGCCGTTGAGGGTGGCGGTGCCGCCGGCGACGATGCGATCGCTGCTGGTGGGCGACAGTTCTACCGCGTAGGTCGAGCCCGGTTCAAAGTTGACGTTGCCCGCCACGTTCAAGGTGCCGATGGAATTGCCCGGCGCCACGGTGCCGCCGCTGTTCGCGCTCAGTGAACCGATACGCCCCGAACCACCGACCACGCCGCTCTGGCTCACAGTGACGTCGGAGGTGACCGAACCGTTGATCGCCAGCAAACCCTGGTTGACCAGTGTTGGCCCGCTGTAGGTGTTGGCGCCGGTGAGCACCAAGGTACCGATGCCCTGCTTGGTCAGGCCGCCATGGCCCGAGATGTCATTGCTCCACACATCCCGGCCGCAGTGCAGGTCATCGCACACACGCTGGGTGGGTTTGCCGGCATCCACCACCGCGCCGACACCCGGCAAATCCGCGACGAACTGGCCGCTGCCGTAGGCACCGTCGATACGGAACTCGGCCGGGATATCTTCGGCGGTGATAAACATCCCGGGGCCGTTAACCGCCTTGCCCAGGTTGATCATGCCCCAGCCGTACAGCGAGTCGATGCCCGGCGCGCCGAGGTCGGTGGCGGTGGTTTTGAGCACGGTGGAGATCTGGTCGCCGCTCATGTATTGGAAGCGCTCCATCAGCACCGCTGCGGCGCCCGCCACGTGGGGTGCGGCCATCGAAGTACCGTTTTTGTTGGCCCAGTCGGTGGTGAGGTTGCTCAGGTCGGTACCGTTGATGATCGAACTGTAGATCTTGGTGCCGGGTGCCGACACGCAAAAGCTCGCCGCATAGCCACAACGCGAGGAGAAGGTACTGATCACGTAAGGATCGGGGCTGGCGGTATTCGGGTTCTGCTGGAGGGCCGCGACGGACAGCCAGTTAGGCGCGATCTCTGGCACAAAATACGCAAGGCCGGAAATCGCATCCGGGTTGTTGAGGTTGTAGTCATTGCCTGCGGCAAAGATGGTCAGCACGCCGCTGCGGGCCGCGTCGATGGCGCCTTGGTACGCGCCACCTGCGAGGGTGCCGAGGATCGGCCGGATGGTATTGAACTGCGCCTGGGCCTCGTTGACGGTGAAGTTGGGGAACGCCGGATCACGACCGCCCTTGGCGTACTGATCACCGATGCCGATACCCCAGCTGTTGTTGATGATGCGCGCGCCACTGGCGACCAACCCATCCCAACCGGCCTTGTACACGGCGCCGTCGTTGCCAAGGATAATCCCGTCTTCCGGCCCCGGGTCACCGTTTTCGGCGGTGAGGATCTGTGCGTTGAACGCCACGCCATGCATCGGCCCGCCATCGCGGTTACCGGCCGCAATGCCGCCGACGTGGGTGCCGTGGTTACCCAGCTTGCCGTTGGAGTCCTTGGACGGCGTGCCGTCGTAGCGGAACGCGTCGCCGGCCTTCACCGGGATATACGGGTCGGTGTATTGGCGAATGCCCTCGGTGACAATCGTCACCACTTTGTTAGGGCTGGCGAACTCCGGGTGCTGGGCGTACACCGGCTGGTCGAAGATCCCCAGCTTGACGCCCTTGCCGGTGTAGCCGGCCGCATAGGCGGTGTCGGCGTGCACGGCGCCCAGGCCCCAGTCGGCCTTGAACTCATTGCTGCGCCAGCTGGCGGCGTCGCCCAGTTTGCCGGTTTCCACATAGGGTGCGGCCTGGGCAGTCCCCAGGCTTGCCAGGCAACACAGCAACGCGCCGTATGGCACGCAGCTCAGCGCCTTGAGCGGATAGCCCGGGCCTGTGTGGATGGCGGTAGTTAACCCTGACTTGCGTTTTTTCACGGTGACCTTCCTTAGTTTTCTTATTGCACGTGTGTAAATCACTTTCTCCAGAACACCGCCGCTGATCGTTCCCACGCTCCGCGTGGGAATGCGGTCCCGGACGCTCTGCGTCCCAAAGCGTGACGCGGAGCGTCACAAGAGGCGTTACCACGCGGAGCGTGGGAACGATCAGGCTCGCGGTGTCTTCAGAACTGCCAGTTCAGGCTCAAACCCACGCCCTGGGTTTTCGCGCGCCCACCCAGCTGGCCGTTGTAATCCAGGTTGACCCGTGTCGATGCATTCAGCGCCAGGCTGGCCTGCACGCCCACCAACGCGGCATCGCGCAGCAATGGCGCACTGCGCACCGCAAATGAAGGCCCGCCTGCAACAAACGCCAGGTGCTCTTCGGACTCCACCGCCGTCAGGCTGTGTTGCCAGCCCAACGAACCGGACAGGTCCAGTTGCTGGTGGTCATTGAGAGCCAGGGTTTTCAGCGCACGTACGCCAAGGGTGCTGAGCACCGCATCACGCCCGTCGCTGCCGCGCTCCAGGGCCGCGGCATCGCCTTTTTCGTGGAAGGACTCGCTGTTCAGATGCACATAGGCCAGGTTGGCGAACGGCTCCAGGGCCACCGCTTGCAGGCGGATGCGGTACGCGGCTTCGGTGAAGACTTGCGCCGTGGTCGCGTCCAGCTTGGTTTTTTGCTTGCCGCTGACATCACCCCATTGCAGGTCGCGCTTCACATCGCCGCGATGCCAGCTGTAGGCACCGCCGACGCTCAGGCGCCAATCACCCAGCTCGCGCCCGGCGTACGCACCGAAGTGGTAGCTGTCGATGGACGCCGATGAATGGGTACCGCTGCCCATGTTCAAGGAGCTGTCGCTGTAGCCGGCAACCACGCCCACGCGGGTCTGCTCATCCAGCGCGCCATCCACGCCCGCCAACAGGCCACCGATGGAGGTGGTGGAACCCGCCGTTTCAGTGCGGCTATCGGTCTTGCCCCAGGCGCCCAGCGCCTTGAACCACAGGTTGCTTTCACCGGTCACTGGCACATGGCGCAGGCGCTCGCCCACGGCATTGCGCAGTTGCAGGCTGTCGTTGATCAGCATCGCACCCACAGCCGGGTAGATTTCCCCGGACAGTTGCTGCAAGCCCTGCTGGGCCACGGCAACCGATTGCGACTGCAGCAGGCTTTCATACACCGGGTTGCCGGCGCCCAATTGCTCGGCGGCGGCTGCGACGTTGCGCTGGTTGCGGGTGGCGCCGACGCTGGCGAAGCTGGCGTCGTTGCGCCCCACGTTCAGTTGCACGGCATTGGCGGCGTAGTCGAGGGTGCCACCGAGGAACAGGTAGTTGGGCAGCACTTGCCCGAACTGGCCCTGAATGCCGCCCGCCGCCTCGAGAATCGAGTACTGCCGGCCGATCAGACTTTGGGCCTCGCTCTGGCTGAGCAAGGTGGGGCTGTTTTCCAGCGCCAGCGTGACGGTGCCGCCGCCCAGAATCGCCTGGCCACCGGCGACAATGCGGTCGCTGCTGGTTGGCGTCAGTTCCACGGCATAGGTCGAGCCGGCGCCGAGGTTTACATCCCCCGCCACTTGCAAGGTACCCACCGAATTGCCCGGCGCCACACGGCCGCCACTGTTTACCGACAACGCGGCGATACGTCCGGAACCACCCAGGGTGCCGCTGTCATTCACCGTCACTGCCGAAGTCAGCGAGCCATTGACGGCCAACAGACCGCCGTTGACCAGGGTTGCGCCGCGATAGGTGCTGTCGCCGCTGAGCACCAGGCTGCCGGCACCGGCCTTGATCAGGCTGCCTTCGTACACGCGGTTGGCGGCGGCCTGGTCGCGGGCGTTGCCGATGGCGTAATCGGTCTGGTCCTGCTGGCTGGCAGTGGCGCCCACGCCGTTTTGCCAGCCCTTGTCTATCAGGGTTTGCTGCCAGGCCGTGTGCTCGGCGCGGTCCTCGGCCTGGCGCTGAAGTAGCGCCTGGTCGGAGATGCCGTTGCTCCACACGTCACCCTGCCCGGCGGCCAGGTTGACCTCCATTGGGCCGAGCAATTGCCCTGGGCCGTGCATCGCCCGGCCCAGGTCAGGCACGCCCCAGCCGACGATGGCGTTAGGCGCCTGGGTGATCGAGCCGTCGAGCTGGGTGGCGGTGGTCAGCAGCACCTGCAAGGCTTGCTCGTTGGTCATGTAGGGATAACGTTCCATCACCAGCGCCAACGCGCCAGTGGCATGGGGCGCCGACATCGAGGTGCCGGACTTCACCCCATACCCGCCGTCGGGAATGGTGCTGTTGATCAGCGCGCCAGGGGTAGAAATACACCAGTACTTGGCGACGCCGCACTTGTTGTATTTCTGGTTATTGGCTTTATCCAGCCCGGATACGGCCAGCCAGTGGCCTTCCAGTTCCGGCTGGAAATACGGCAAGGCCGAGCGCACGCTGGCGTTGGCATAGCCGCTGTTGCCGGCGCTGAACACGTTGATCACGCCGGCCTTGGCCACGTCCGCAGCCGCGTCCAGCCAGGTGCCCCGGTTGTAATGCTGGGCGTACGCCGCATGCATGTTGTCCAGGGTCTGGTAGCTGACGTCCTTGGGCTGGCTGCCCCAGCTGTTGTTGATGGCGCGCACGCCGGAGTCCACCAGGGCGGTGTACACGGTCTTGAAGTATTTGGGGTCTGGCGTGGGGCCGAACAGGAAGCTGTCGTTGGCGTTGGTGTTGCCCACATAGACTTGCGCGTTGTACGCAACGCCATGCATGCCCACGCCGTCGCGAGCGGCGCCCATGGTGCCGGTGACGTGGGTGCCGTGGGAGTCATTGTTCGGGTTGAGCGCGCCGGTGGTACTGAAGGTGCTGCCATCGACATAGGTGCCGGTGGCGGTGACCGGGTGGAAACGGTCTTTGGCGGCTTCGGGGTGATTGGCATCGAACCCTGAGTCCAGTGCGCCGATTTTCACGCCTTGGCCGCTGATCCCGGCGGCGTAGGCTTCATCGGCTTTCATGCGGCCCAGGCCCCAGTCGCTCTGGTACTCGGCCGAGCGCCAACTGGCAGGGTTACCCGGCTGGCCGGTCTCGGTGTATTGCGCCTGTGCCGCAACGGACAGCAGCAGCAAGGAACCAGCGGTGAAGGGTTTGAAACGCGGTGAATCGGTGATCATGTGCACACTCCCTATTATTGTTATTCCCCCTGTAGGAGCGAGCTTGCTCGCGAAGCACTCACAGACTCCGCGTGCATCCAGGTTGCCCGCGTTATCGTTGACGTTTTTCGCGAGCAAGCTCGCTCCTACAGTTTTCCATCCGGGCCGAAGGCTTCGTCCACTTTGGCCAGGTCGGTATCGCGCAAGTTGCCCGCGTAGTAGTGCAATTTGGTCCAGGCCATCAAGTAGTCATAACGCGCCTGGGCCAGGTCGCGGCGGGTGCTGTACAGCTGCTGTTCGGCGTTCAGGGCGTCGAGGTTGACGCGCTCGCCGCCGAGAATGCTTTGCTTGGTCGACACCACCAGCGCCTCGGCGGATGCCAGGGCTTTCTGATAGGCGCGCAACTTGCTCACGCCTGACAGGCACGCACTGAACTGGCGACGCAGTTCGATCAGGGTTTCGCGGGTCTTGCCTTCCAGCTCGTACTCCGCCTGCTCCATGGCACGGCTGGCCTGGCGGGTGGAGGCCGAGATACCGCCACCGGCATACAGCGGCATGCTCACTTCGACGCCAATGGTGTTGGTGTCGTAGCGCTGGTTATAGGTGTTGCCGCTGTCGGACTCCTGCTTGCGCGAGGTGGCATACGCGGTGATGCGCGGCAAATGCCCGGCGCGGTTGCGTTCCACTTCATAGCGCGCCACTTCCAGGGACTGGCGTTGCGAAGCCAGCACCGGGTTGTTGGTCAGCGCCAACTCGTGCCAGGTGTCGTAGTTGGCCGGGGTCAGGGTGAACGCGGCGAAGCTTTGGTTCAGCGGTGCCAGGTCGTTGATGTTGACGCTTTGCACGCCGATCAACGCGCCCAGTTCCCGAAGCGAGGCGTCCTGCTCATCCAGGGCCTGGATCTCTTCGGCGGTGGCCAACTCGTAGCGCGACTCGGCTTCAAGGATATCGGTGCGGGTGCCCTCGCCTTGCTCGAACAGATGGCGGTTCTGCTGGAATTGTTGTTCGAAGGCCTTCTTCTTGGCCCTGGCGATGTCGATCTGGTCCTGGGCAAACAGTGCCTGGGTGTAATAGCTCAACACCCGCACCAGCAACGCCTGGCTCTTGTCGCGAAAGCTTTCATCGGCGAACAGCGCCTGGGCCACGCCCTTGCGGTAGTTGGCATAGGCTTCGTAGTCGAACAGTGGCTGTTGCAGGCTGAAGGTGGAGCCGTAGCTGTTGTAGTTGCGGTCGTCGCGATAGCTGCCACCGCGTCCGTCAGGCAGGTGCGCTTCGGAATTATTGCGGCCCTTGTTGTAGTTGTAGGACAGCCGCGGCAGCAAGCCGGCGCGGCCAATGGTGCGGTTTTCCAGGCCGGCGTCGCGCTCCTTGATGGCGCCAAGGAACACCGGGTCGTTGCGCAGCGCCTGCTCGTACACATCAAAGGGCCCCATGGCTGCCTGGGCACTGCCACACACCAACAACAGCGAAATGAACACTGGCTTCATGCTCATTCCTCGGTCAACGCGGAGCCGGCGCGGTCCAGCAGCGGCTTGAACAGGTAGTTGAGCAAGGAACGCTCGCCGGTGCGCACGAACATCTCGGCGGGCATGCCGGGTTTGATCACCAGGCCGTTGAGTTTTTCCATCGCCGCCTCGCTGACGCTGGTGCGCAGCACGTAATACGGCGCACCGGTCTTTTCATCGAGCATCTGGTCGGCGGAGATCAGGCTGACTTCGCCCGGTACCCGTGGCGTGCGGCTTTGGTTGAAGGCGGTGAAGAGGATGTCGACCGGCAAGTGCGTGCCGACCTTGTCCACCAAATGCACCGGCAGGTGCCCTTCCACTTCCAGGCGTGTGCCCTGGGGCACGATCTCCAGCAAGGTTTCACCGGCGCGCACCACGGCGCCCTCGGTGTGCACGCTGAGGTTGACGGCGATGCCATCGGCCGGCGCGTTGATTTCGCTGTGTTGCAGGTTGAAGCCGGCGGAGGTCAGTTGCTGTTCCAGGGTCAGGCTGCGCAGTTGCGCGTCGGCCAATTGGCTGCGCACCTCTTTTTGATATTCCTCGCTGTGCTGCTGCAATTTGAGCCGCGACTCGACAATGCCCTGCTCTATCCGGCCGCTTTCACCGGCGTTTTGCGCCAGGTCCTGCTGCACCTGAGACAACTGGCGCTGGTAGTCCATCAGCCGGTTGCGCGGGATGTAGCCGTTGTCGGCCAAGGGTTGCAGGTTGCTCAGTTGCGCGCGCAGGGATTGGGCCTGGGCGGTCAGGTCACTGCGCGCACGGCGCATGCCGCTCAACTGTGACGTGGCGCCTTCGATGCTGGCGCGAATCCCGGCTTGTTCACGGGCAAACGCGTCGCGGCGGCTGCTGAACAGTTGGCGCTGGCCTTCGAGCACCAGCATCAGGGCTGGGTCGGGATTGGCGCTCAGCTCAGCGGGAAAGGTGATGCTGGAAAGGTTGTCACGTTCGCTCTGCCAGCGCGCCACGCTGGCCCAGGCCATGCGGTACTGGGCTTGCAGCGATTGCACATCGGCCTGGTTCTGGGTCTGGTCGAGACGAAACAGCGGCTGGCCTTGTTTGACCAATTCGCCCTCCTTCACCAAAATCCGGCTGACCACGCCGGGGCTGAAGGTTTGTACGGCCTTGCGCTTGCCAGACACCACCACGGTGCCTTGGACCGGGATGCCCTGGTCCAACGGTGCGAGGCTGGCCCAGAGGAAAAAACCACCGGCACCGACAATGGTCATCACCCAGCCCATTTTTACGAAAAAGCCGGCATCACGTTCTTTGCTACGAGGTTCAACAGTAAGGCTGCTCATGCGCCTGGATTCCTTCCGGCTTGATACTGACGACTGAAACTCACGCCGGGTTTCTCCTTCGGCGCTTCCTGCTGGCCGGACAACGCGCGCAGCACGTCTTGGCTGGGCCCGAAGGCTTGCAGATGCCCGTCGTTGAGTACCAACAGCTTGTCGGCCTGGGCCAACGCCGAAGAACGGTGGGTCACCAGCACCACACTGCTGCCCTGGGCCTTCATCTGCACGATGGCACTGGCCAACGCCGCTTCTCCGACGGTATCGAGGTTGGAGTTGGGTTCGTCCAGCACGATCAGGCGCGGTCCGCCGTACAGGGCGCGGGCCAGGGCCACGCGTTGTTTCTGGCCGCCGGACAAGCCACCGCCGTTGTCGCCCAGCACGGTGTCGTAGCCTTGGGGCAGGCGCAGGATCAGTTCATGCACGCCGGCCTGTTGCGCAGCCTTGACCACCCGTTCCGGGTCGGCTTCGCGAAAGCGCGCGATGTTGTCGGCAATGCTGCCGCTGAACAGCTCGATGTCCTGGGGCAAATAACCGATATGCGGGCCGAGGTCGTCGCGGTTCCAGCGGTGAATATCCGCGCCGTCCAGGCGTACGGTACCGGCCAGGGTCGGCCACACACCCACCAGAACGCGAGCCAGGGTGGACTTGCCGGAGCCCGACGCGCCGAGTACACCCAGCACCTCACCGGCCGCCAGGTTGAAGCTGACCTGGTGCAGGGTCGCCATGCGCCGCCCCGGTGGGCCGGCGCTGACCTGTTCGAAACTGACCTGGCCGTTGGGCGCAGGCAAAGCCATGTGCTCGGCCTCTGGCGGGAATTCACGCAGCAGTTCGTCGAGGCGCTGGTAGGCCAGCTTGGCCGAGCTCCATTGTTTCCACACCGCAATCAATTGGTCGATGGGGCTGAGTACCCGGCCCATCAAGATGGAGCCTGCGATCATCATGCCGGCGGTCATGTCGCCCTTGATCACCAGGTAGGCGCCCAGGCCCAGCACCAAGGATTGCAGGCACAGGCGCAGGGATTTGCTTAAGGAGGTGATGATCGAACCGGTGTCGCTGGCCTGGTTCTGCAAGCCCAGGAACCGCGAATGCACGCCAAACCAGCGTTGGCGCAGCGCGCCGAGCATGCCCATGGCCTGGATGGTTTCGGCGTTGTGCAAATGGCTGGTGGCCAGCTGGGTCGACTGCTGCGAATAACCGCTGGCCTCACCCAATGGCTTTTTGGTCAGGTATTCGTTAAGGCACGCCAGGCCAATCAACAACACCGCGCCCGCAGTGGCCAGTACGCCGAGCCACACGTTGAACAGGAAAATCACGAACAGGTAGATCGGGAACCACGGCGCATCGAAAAACGCGAACAGCGCCGGCCCCGTGATGAATTGGCGCAGAGCGGTCAGGTCGCCCAAGGATTGCCCGGCATGCCCCTGGCCGCGCTGCAGGTTGCGCTCGAACGCGGCTTTGTACACGCGCAAGTTGAACCGTCGCTCCAATTGGCTGCCGATGCGGATCACGATAAAGCTGCGCACCACTTCCAGCAGGCCGATAAACGCAAAGAAGCCCACGACCATCAGCGTCAACATCACCAGAGTGGTTTCATTCTGGGAGGACAGCACACGGTCATACACTTGCAGCATGTAAATCGAGGGCACCAGCATTAATAGGTTAATCAATGCCGTGAAACAGCCAACGCTGATCAAAATACTCTTGTACTCACCCAGCGCCCTGAATAAGGGCGCAACCCCATGGGACTTCGCCATATTAATTGTTTTTCCTTGCAGCGAATTACGCAAAAGGGTCACCCCTACCAAGTAGGGTACGGCCGCCTAACAAATCGAGTTATATGCTTATAACTTTTAATTAAGGTTTTCGTTGCAGCGTTACAACTTCGCCAGCTTTAGTGCGGGCTTGATAGTCGCCCTCTTTCTGGCGATTCAAATGGGTGATCCCTGAACCTTCAGCGTTAAACAGCCAGATACCATCCGGCGTGGGTGACCATGTCTGCGGCTTGTCGCCCAGCCATTGCTCGACACAGGCGATATCGCCTTCCAGGGCATTGGCTTGCTCCACTAACTTGAGCGCGCACACCTGATCCTGCTGCTTCAGCTCCCACTGCCCGGCAAGCTGCGCGGAGGTAGGTAATACAAGACTGCTAGCCATTGCGTGGGCTCCTGCCGACACGAACAACACCTGCACGACGCAGGCGACCAAATGGGGAAAACGTGGCATATCCAACTCCAGCCTGGAGCGCGGTGCCGAAGCACCGCGCGCTTTACATCAGGCTACGATGTCACTGGCAGCCGCCTGGCCAACGGTGGTGACGAGGAAATCCGCCACGCCGTGCCCGGAGAAGTCCACCGCCAAGGTGCCCAGGTTGGTACCTGAGGCATAGGTCAGTACAGCATCGCCGGCATGCCCGGTAAAGGCGTTGACGAAGGTCACGCCCGCACCCTTGGTGATACCGGACAGGTCGATCTTGTCAGAACCCGAGGTGAAGTCGAAGATCTTGTCCGCAGCCCCTGGCTTGGAGTCGGAACTGGCACCGTACACGAAAGTATCGCTGCCCGCGCCGCCCCACAGCTGGTCCGCACCGCCGCCGCCGTAGATGAGGTCGTTGCCGGCCCCGCCCTTGATGGTGTTGGCGACTTGGTTACCAATGATCAGGTCGTTGCCCGCACCGCCGAACGCGTTCTCGATGGTGACACCCTTGGCGATGGACACGTTGCCCACCAGGCCGCCCACATCAGAGAACGAGGTGGCCGTGAGGTTGATCTTCTGGTTCTGGGTGAAACCGGAGAAGTCCAGGGTGTCGTTGCCGCCACCGTCCCATACCGAGAACACCAGCTTGTCGGCATTGGAAGTGGCGCTGAGGAAATCACGCCCGGTGTTGGAGTTGAACCCGTAGGTGGTGTCCGTGGCGCGGGTGCTGAGGTTGGCACCGTAGAGCTTCTGGATCGCGGCGATGTCGTCGATCAGCGGGCCGGAAGCGTAAGCTTCGACGCCGCCTTTGCTGAAGTTCTGGTTGGTGTTGCTCTCGCTCCAGTAACTCATGAGGCTATAACCACGCGTGTCCTGTCCATAGGTGGCGTCGTTATAGGTCGGGTTGCCGTTCCCGGCGTTGTAGTCGCCAGGGTGAGCCAGGCCCAGGGTGTGGCCGATTTCGTGGGTCAGGGTCTGCCGGCCATAGTTGTTCAGGTCCGGGGTCTTGTTCGGCGTGTAGCTGTTGTTGGTCAGGTACCACGAAGTGCCGTCGTAGCCTGCACCGGTACCGGGCAGGTAAGCGAAGGCCGCGGCGCCGTCCTGGCCACTGCTGTAGTTGCCGAAGGTCATGTGGCCGTCACCGCCGGAAGCCTTTTCGGTAAAGGTCACGTTGGCGACATCCGCCCAGGATTGCATGGCCAGTGCGGCCTGTGCTTTCTGCTGGGTGTTGAATTGGCTGAACCCCGAGATGCCATGTTTGTTCATGGTGCTCTGGGTAGCCGAGGTGAGGAAGGTGTAGGTCAGATCGATCTTGCCGTTGCCATCAAAGTCCCGGTACGCAGCACCATCCCGCAGCAGCTGGGTCGCTGCCTGGTCCACGGTGTAGGACGGTTTGCCATTGACCGTGAGGTTGCCGCCACGGTCATACAAATGGCTGAAGCTATCGATTTGCGAGTAAGCAGTGCTGGCTTGCGCGGCAGATACAATAGCTTTGTCTTTTACTTTTGACATAAACGTACTTCCTTGTTTGCAAGTGCATCAGTCTTTGTTCGATAGGAACCTCGCGGGCGAGGATAGTCCTATCACTCACCTCTTTTGAAGGCGTAAGAAAACTGACACAACTTGAAATCTTTCGTCTACATCTATTTCCATCGCACAACTGTGACGCAGGTTCAAGTTGCAGAAGTCCCACGCAGTGTTTATTGGGGGGCGTTGCGTTTGTGTGGCCGAATCGGCGCACAGCACTATTTAAATATTAAATACAAGTAAAGCCGCTCTAAGTGAGCGGCCTACTTGATTAATGGATCCAATATATTGTCACGGTGTCATTAGCAACATTAAAGAGCCACTATCGGCACTATTAAAGTGCGCTGTCCCCCATTACCGGGACACTCCAGCCACACTGTTTCAACGCCGCCAAGAGGGTTTCGCCAGCCAGGCCCGGTACCTTGATGCCGTCCTGGGTGGTCATGTCTTCACCTGCCAGAATCGCATTGATGATCGCCTCCTCCACCGCCTCTGCCGCCGCGCTGAACAGCGGCGAAATATGATCATTGTTGACCATCTGCAAGCCAGTGCTGAGCGGCAGGTCCTTGCGCCCATAGTCCGCTGGTGGCAAATCCTGGTTACCGGTGGCAAACGCCAGGAACAGGTCACCGCTGGAATCCTCGGTGCCACCACCGGTGCGCGCGATGCCGATGGACGCGCGCTGCGCCAGGCGCTGGCACTGGTGGGGCAGCAAAGGTGCGTCCGTGGCGATGATCACCACGATGGAGCCCATGCCGGGGGTACCTCGCTCGGCAAAGGGCGAAGCAATGTCCATCAAGTGACGGCCCACCGGGTAGCCATCGACCCGCAGCTCCTGGCGCTTGCCATGGTTGGCCTGCACCAGTACGCCGACGGTCCAGCCGCCCTGCTCCGCTGGCAACCGCCGTGACGCGGTGCCGATGCCGCCCTTGAACTCGTGGCAAATCATGCCGGTGCCACCGCCTACCGCGCCTTCCTGCACCGGGCCGCTTTCAGCCTGCTCCAGGGCCTGGCGCACATGCTCAGGGCGAACATGCTGGCCCCAGATGTCGTTGAGCAGGCCATCGTAGGTTTCCATGACCACCGGCATGCACCAGTACACCGCAGGGTCCGCCAGGCGCTCGCGCTCCAGGGCGATCAGGCTGTCGCGCACCACCCCGATACTGTGGGTGTTGGTAATGGCCATCGGCGTGGTCAACAGCCCCGCCTCGCGGATCCACTCCAGCCCCGTGGCGTCGCCATTGCCGTTGAGCACGTGGTAGCCGGCAAAACACGGTTGATGCCGCGCTTCCCCGGCACGCGGCTGGATCAGCGTAACGCCGGTACGCACCTGCTTGCCGTCGACCTGCGCCTTGAGCGTGGCATGGCCGACGCGAACCCCGGGAACATCGGTGATGGCATTCAATTCGCCGGGCATGCCCAACCCCAACGTAATGCCCAATTGACGTGCACGCATACCCACTCCTTACAATTTCTGAAACGCCGGACTCAACCGGCCACTGATGCAATACAAAATAACCGACAGGGCCAGCAAGCCGATGATGATCATGATGTCGCGTACCGAAGCCTCCAGGATCAAGGTGACCAGCAGGTAACCGGCACCCAGCACCGCCAGCAATGCCGGCAGCGGCCATAACGGCATGCGATAGGGATGCTCGCGATCCCGCAACAGCACCCGGCTCATCAGCGCGCTCAGCGCCACCACCAGGTACACCAGCATGATCAGCAACACGCTGAACGAGGTCAGGTCGGCCAGGTTGGAGCTGAAGCTCAACAGCGCCGAAGGAATCGCCAGAAACAGTGTCGCCAGCCACGGCGAGTCCCAACGCGGGTGGATACGTGTGAACAGCTTGTTGATACTCGGCGTCCACAGCGCATCGCGACCGCTGCTGAACACCACCCGGCCAATCTGGATCACGATGGCGACGATGGCATTGAACACCGACAGAAAAATCCCGGCACTCACCAACCGCGACAAGGTTTCGTTGCCATGGCTGGTCAATAAATAGCCGATCGGGTCGGGGCTGCTGATCATCTCGCTCAGTGACGGCGCGCCGATCAACAGCGCAGTGATAGGCACCAACTCGATCAGCACCACCAACCCCAACGACCACAGCACCGCCTTGTGCACGCCCTTGCCGCCGCACTTCATGTCTTCGGCCAGCAACACCGCCGGGCCGTAGCCGTTGAACGAGAACAGGCCGATACCGACGGCGCCGATCACCAACGCCCAAGGCGCCAGGTGCAACACGCCGTTTTCGACGATCTGCGGCTGCAACAACACACTGGCCGGCTGCACCGGGTTACCGAAGCCGATCACCACAATCACCAGCAACGCCGCCACTTCCAATAGCAGGCAGGTGCCGGTAATCCAGGCGTTGAGCTTGATATTGAGGATGCCCAGGGCGTAGCTGCACACCACGATCACCAGGGCGACCGTTTGCGCGTCAAACTGGGTGCCCAGGGCGTTATTCAGATAAGTCGCCGCACCGGTGGCCAATACCGGCGGGATAAACAGCAACATCACCAGCACCGTCAGGAAGGTGGCGTAACCAGCCATGCCGCCAAATACGCGCTTGGCATACACGTACTCGCCACCAGCGCTGTTATGGGCGCGGCCGAGTTCGGCGTAACAGAAGGCAAACATCAACGCGAGTAACGCCGCCATCACAAACGCCAGGAACACGCCACTGCCCGCCTGCTGGATGGCAAACGGGGCGATCACAAAGACGGAACTGGCCGGCGTTACCGCTGAAACGGTAATGGCCACTACATCAAAGACGCTCAGGGTGGGCTTGAGCACGCCATCGGGCGCGGGGGTAGCACTCATATCGTTATCCTCTGTCGTTGTTTTTGGTGTGAGGCAGAAACGAAAAATGATATTTGCTCGGGATATGCTTCCCGTTGAATAGTGGCGACGTTATCGGCTGACGGGCCTGTCGGCCAATTCCCCTATTGGCGTACTCCCCTTGACGGTGCCCGCCAGAAGCCTAACCCTTGGGCGATCATTTTAGGGTGGGGATGGTTGGATGAGCCTGTTCCGGGAAGTGGGTATGCATGCGGGGTTGGGCCGCACCTTGTCTCAGATCGGCACCGAGCGGTTCTGGAAGCAACTGGTGCTGTTGTTGCACCAGTGCCTGCCCTTCGATAATGCCCTGGCGATTTTCTACCCGCTGGATGGCCCACCCCAGGCCCTGGAAGAGTACGACGCCCAACCCAGCAGCAAGCCGGCGTCGATGCTGGTGTACCTCAACGGCCTGTACCTGCTCGACCCGTTTTACCAGGCGTGCCGCGAGCACTATGCCAGCGGCGTATACCGCCTGGAGGAAGTGGCGCCGGACCATTTTCGCCAAAGTGAGTACTTCCTCAATTACTTCCACGACAACGTGCTGGAAGACGAAGTGCAATTGATCCTGCAATTGCCTGGCGCCGGCACATTGTCGTTGTCACTGGGCATGCAGCGGGGCTTCAGCTTTGAAGAAACCGGGCTGTTGACCACGCTGTCGGCCTGGGTGTTGCCGCTCATGCAGCAGCATTGGCAGCAAAGCACCCAGCGGGCACCGGCTATGGACAGTCAGATTCGCGATGCGCTGAGTCATTTCGGCAGCGGTGTGCTGTCGGACCGCGAGCTGGAAATCGCCCGGCTGGTGTTGCGTGGGTTCTCCTCCAAGGCCATGGCCGAACGCCTGAAGATCTCGCCAGACACGGTAAAAGTGCACCGCAGGCATTTGTACGCCAAGCTGGACATCTCGTCGCAGCCGGAGTTGTTTTCTCTATTCATTCAGTCGTTGGGCCATGACCTGGAGAATCCATAGGCTTAATCCGAATGAAAGAAATTAATATGCTGCGGCAATAAATGTACGCCATCAACGCGTACAGAAAAGTTCGGCTCCTCAGGGTTTACCTTGATATTCAACATGCTCACGCCAAACTCATGGGTCAGTTGCACATCCCCCACTTCCACGGGCGGGCCTGGCTGAATATTAATAGCTGAGATGTTGTTGTCTTTTAATATCCCGGATACATCGATTTCATCCTCCTTGGGGTTGAAGTTCAGGATCGTGTCGGGGTCATCGCTAAGGGAGTCGGTGCTTTTTTCATATTTGAATGTATTTTCACCTTGCCGGCCTACCAGTTGGTCGGCACCGCCACCACCGATGAGCACCGAGGGCTCGCCGCGCTTGGCTTCCAGACGCTCACGCTGGTCTGTGCCGCGCAAGGTCGGCGGGCTGTTTTCCGGATGGGTCCACGTGCCGCCAGTGGGAAGGCTTTCTATTGAGGACATATAAGTCACCTGTCAGAGAGTGAGTGTATGTGAAAGTGTTACGCGCTGCGGATCGAAATCTCTCACGCAGGCAATAACACTTTCCACTCTAAATAATTGACATCAAATGTCTTAACTATGACGTGATTATTTATCTCGCCCGTACCAATGACTTATCGCCCTTCACGCCAGCGCTGTTTTGTCATTAATCATCGCCCCGTGCGAATGGTGTTCCAAACCCGAGTACGCACCCGGTCGATGTTCAACGGCATGGCTTCCAGTGCAAATAACTTGCCCATCATTTCCGCGCTTGGATACACCTTGGTATCGGCCTTGATTGCCGGGTCTACCAGGCTGTCGGCCGCCGCGTTGCCGTTAGCGTAGTGCACGTAGTTGGTGATACTCGCCATCACGTCGGGGCGCAGCAGGTAGTTCATGAAGGCATAGCCGGCTTTTTCATTGGGGGCGTCGACGGGCATAGCCACCATGTCGAACCAGATTGCCGCGCCTTCCTTGGGAATGTTGTAGCCGATATTCACGCCGTTCTTGGCTTCCTTGGCGCGGCTTTCGGCCTGCAGGATGTCGCCGGAGAAACCGACTGCCACGCAGATATCGCCATTGGCCAGGTCGGCGGTGTATTTCGAGGAATGGAAATACGCCACGTAAGGTCGCACTTTCATCAGCAGGGCTTCGGCCTTTTTGTAGTCCTCGGCTTTTTTGCTGTGGTGCGGCAAGCCCAGGTAATTCAGCGCGGCCGGCAGCAGTTCGGGGCCGTTGTCGAGGATGGCGACGCCGCATTTTTGCAGCTTGGCCATGTTTTCCGGTTTGAAGATCAAGTCCCAGGAATCCACCGGGGCGTTGTCGCCGAGTACCGCCTTGACCTTGTCGATGTTGTAGCCAATGCCGGTGCTACCCCACAGGTACGGGAAGCCGTGGGCGTTGCCAGGGTCGTTATTTTCCAGGGCCTTGAGCAGCACCGGGTTGAGGTTTTTCCAGTTGGGCAACTGGCTCTTGTCGAGCTTTTTCAGGGCGCCGCCCTGGATCTGCCGCGCCATGAAATGGTTGGAGGGGAACACCACGTCGTAGCCCGATTTACCGGTCATCAGCTTGCCGTCGAGGGTCTCGTTGCTGTCGTACACGTCGTAGGTAAAACCGATGCCGGTGTCTTTCTGGAAATTCCGGGTAGTGTCCGGCGCGATGTAGTCCGACCAGTTATAGATCTTCACGGTCTCGGCGGCCTGGCTGATAGAGGCCACCAACATCAAGGGCAACAGGGCAATGGCTTTCATGGTTCGATTTCCTGGCGGTTTTAGGGCTGTTTTTATGGCAGGCGATCAAGGATCAAAGCGTTACAGAATCAGGACGTAGGTCTTGCGCACGGTTTCCTGGATATCCCAGATACCGGTGCTATTGGCTGGCAACATCAGTGCGTCACCGGCTTGTATGTGCAGGGTTTCCCCGTTATCAGGCGTGAAGGTGCAGCGCCCTTCGATGAAATGGCAGAACTCCTGGGACGTGATCTGCCGACGCCAGCGCCCCGGCGTACACGCCCAAATGCCGGTCTCGACGCCGTCGTTGCGCTCCACGCTCAGTGTGGAGGCCACGGCGATGGGCTCGCCCAGGGGCGCCGCCACCGGTGATGAGTCCGGCAGCGGGGTGTTCAGCGTGTCTTTGAATTGGGTGATGCTCATGGGGCTTCCCCTGTGGGTGGAATGGGTTAGTGCATGAAACCTTCCATGAAACCGGCAATGCTGGTTGCCAGCTTGCGGCGCCAGGGCGGGGTATTGGGGTTGGCCAAGACCTGGTCTTCATGGACAAAACTGCGAATGATCGCGTTGTAGCCCAGCCAGCGGCACGGCTCGGGCTCCCAAGCCTTGAGCGCCTGGAGGCCGCCTTCGCGAATCACCCAAGGTTGTTGGGTCAGCAAAGTGTCACGGCCCAGGATCAAATCGGCCAGGGTGCGGCCGCCGAGGTTGGTGGCACCCACGCCCTCCCCGCCATAACCGCCGGACAGTGCGATGCCAGTGGCAGGGTCACAGAGCATGTGCGGACGAAAACGGCGCGACATGCCGAGGTTGCCGCCCCAGGAGTGGGTGATCCTGGCCTTCTTCAGCTGTGGGAAGAGCTCGCCAAACAGGTAACGACGTAACTCCACTTCGCTGTCCGTCAGGTCGAAGTTGTGCCGTAACTTTCCGGCAAATTGATAGCCGCCACGGGCGCCGAACACCAGGCGATTGTCGGCCGTACGCTGGCCGTAGGTGACTTGTCGGCTGCTCTCGCCAAAAGCCTGGCCCTGGCTGAGCCCGATGTCTGCCCAGGTGCTGGCCGGCAGCGGTTCGGTGGCGACGATCAAACTCTGCACCGGTAACTGGTAGCGGCCCAAAGGCGGCAAGGTATTAGCGTATCCCTCGACCGCAGGCACTACCCAAGCGGCGCGCACGCTGGCCTGGCCGGTGCGCAGGCTGCCGGACTGCCAATGGGTGACGGGGCTGTTCTCGTAGATGGCTACACCCAGGTTCTCAACGGCCCGCGCCAGGCCACGCACCAGTTTCGCCGGGTTGATGGTCGCGACGTGAGGGGCATAGATGCCGCCATAAGGCTTGGCAATACGGACCTGCTCGGCCAATTGCTGCGGGCTGAGCCAGCGGTAGTCGTCTTCGGTGAGGCCCTGGGCGTACAGCTTGTCCAGATAGCGGCGCAGGCTGCCTTCCTGCTCGGGGTAACGTGCGGCGCAATACAAGGCGCCACCTTTGCGGTAATCGCAGTCAATGCCTTCACGGGCCAGCACCTGGGCCACTTCATCGGGAATACCGTGCAGCAGGTCAAACGAAGCGCGCCGCTGCTGGGGGGCAAGCCCTGACAGCAGACGGTCTTCCCCCAAGAGGTTGCCCATCAACCAGCCACCATTGCGCCCGGATGCGCCGAAACCGGCCGTTTGCGCCTCGATGATTGCAATTTTCAACTCGGGGGCCTGGCGCTTCAGGTAATAGGCGGTCCACAGGCCGGTGTAGCCGGCGCCGATAATCGCCACATTGACGTCCAGGTCGTGCTCCAGCGACGGCCGCGCCACCAGCGGGTCGTCCAGCTGGTCCATCCATAAACTGATACTGCGCCATGCCGGCATGCCAGGTTCCCCTACCTCGGTTCGATAGGGTCGATCCTAGAGCGCCGCGTCAGGGACTGTCTTGCGCGCGTGCACGCAGAGAAATTTGTTTGAGGTACGCCTTGGGCGATTGCCCGGTGTGCTGGCGAAAAGCGCTGTAGAACGCCGAAAGTGAATTGAAACCGGCGGCAAAGGCCAGATCATCCACCTTGATGGGCGGTGTGGCGCAGTCCAGCGCGGCCAGCAAATGCTGGAGTCGCGCCTGGTTGACGTAGCGATAGAAGCTCTGCCCCAGCACCTGGTTCAGCAGGTAGGACATCTGGTTGCGACTGTAGCCACAGGCCTTGGCGACCCGCTGCAGATCCAGCTCCGGGTCCAGGTACGGTTGCTGACGCTCGAAATATTGTTGCAGGTCATTGGCCATATAACCCAACTGCTGGGGCGACAGGCCCAGGCGGCTGACCGTCGGGCGCAGCGCCTGGGTCGGTTGCTCATGCACCAGGGACGCATATTCATTCACCCGCCAGATCAACCCGTCGCGCACGGTAATGGCCTCACTGGTGCGAAACGACACCAGGCCCTGGCCGCCACGCAAGGTAATGCGGTACTGGATAAACGCCGTATCGCCATCGGCGCGGATGCGATCAGTGTGTTCAATCGCCTCGTCTGCCTCACGGGGCATGCTGGCCTGCAAGTACTCACGCAACTGGGCATAGCCCACCACACGGTTCTGGAAGAAATCGTGGTATTGGATCTCGGGGTGATAGTAGGCCATCACTCCATCCAGATCGCGATGGCGCCAGCACAAGTGATGGCGCAGCACCAGCGCGCCGGTAGCGTGGGAATTCTGATACTCATCGTCTGGAGCGATGTCGGGCATATCGGGCTCTACCGCGGAAAAAATACTTGAGACTGCCGAAGTTTACCCGCCTCTTCAAGAGTCAAATCGAGCGCCTGACTGATGGCCTTTTGCCCATTCCTCTGTAGGACATGATCCATATCAAAATTAGGCGAAACAACCGCTGAACGGGCCCAAAAAAGTCACCTTGCCGTTGCGAACGAATGCTATTTTTAAGCCCTTATCTGTCATGACCAGTGAAGGTCCTGGCCCCTGCCGCGAGCTAAAGGAAGCGCTCAATGAACAAGGTGGGCAACATGAACAAAGTGACATTCCCCAACGCCTGCCAGCTGATGCGCTGGCATTTTCACCCGATGGGCTTCGAGGGCAGCATGGACGCCCCCGGCAGCATGATCGCCCGCCTGTTCGACCGGGCCAGCGGCGAGACATTGATCGCCATCGCCGGGATCCCCTGCGCCACGGTGATGAACGCGGCTGATGTGGAGCGCATCATCGAGGCCGTGGAGGATGAATTGGAGAGTTTTGTGCCACCGGTTTCGTTGCGGGCGTGAAACGGAGCAACAAGCCGTAGCGACCCACTCCAACGGTAACCACGATGCGAAGCGAGCCGCTCTTGATCTGCTTTTGATCTGCTTTTGATCTTGATCTCAGGCGCCCCGTTAAACCACGCTGGCCGAACGCAGGCTTGAATTCGTGGGTAACCCGGCAGGACGCCGGGTTAGCCGTCCTGGGCCAAGGATGGCCCATGACGGCGGCCCACGGATTCAAGCCTGCGTTCGGGCACACCGAGCCTAGGCGAGGTGCCGAGTGGTGGGGCAAGAGCGTTTTGCTTACTTTTGCGCTTTTCAAAAGTGAGCCGCCGTCAGGGCGGAACCCTAAGCGGCCGTTACCGCAGCAATGGATATGTACACAATCCAACTGTGTTGACTGCCAGGCCGCCTTCGCGAGCAAGCCCGCTCCCACATTTTTGATCGTGGGGTTTCAGGTAGATAGGTATCGGCTGGTAGGCCGTCATCGCAGGCAAGCCAGCTCCCACATTTTCGATCGCGGGGTTTCAGGTAGATAGGCATCGGCTGGTAGGCCGTCATCGCAGGCAAGCCAGCTCCCACATTTTCGATCCCGTGTAGGCTGTTGGGCCTCAACGTAGGTCAGCCAGCCCCCTTCACTGCACGTTGATCATCAAAAAACACCTTCCTGCCATCCACCCGCTCAGACGCCCTCGGCACATTCACACCCTGGCCTTCCGGCTTCTCCACATACCAATAACAATGGCTGACCGCCCGGGTAATCCCCACGTAGGCCAGGCGCAACACTTCGTCTCTCTGCGCATTGTCATAAGGCTCGCTGTCCCCATCCTTGCCCAAACCCGCCATGCGATACACCTGGTTCTTGTACGGCGAACTGGTGACATGCTGACAATCACCCAGCAAAAACACCGCATCCGCCTGCAAGCCCTTGGCACTGTGATAAGTCAGCTGTTTAAGCCTGCGCGCCTGAGGCGCCAAGCTAGAATCCACATTAACTACAGACTGAATATGCTCTTGAATCAATAACTTATCGCTACTTTTTCGATAAAGCATCAGGATCGAATCGCCCCGCTGATAATGCTCCAACAACCGCTGCCCCAGTGCCGCGTCGTCACGCTCCAACACCGTGACGGGCACCAATGCCTTGGGCTCGCCACTGGCCTTGGCCTTCTTGCCCGGAATGGCCGGTGCACTGCGTACGATATGTTCAGCAGCGTCGATGATGTGCTGGTGGCTGCGGTAGTTTTCCCCCAGCATCACGCGGGTAGTGCTGGGCGAAACAAACTCCTTGTTGAACTCCATGAAGTACTTGGGCGAACTGCCGCGCCAGCCATAGATCGATTGCCAGTCATCCCCCACGCACAGCAACGATGAGCGTTGCGCCCCACGCCCGACATGCATGGCCGGCCCGCGGCTGCGGATTTCCCGCAGGCTGGCGCGGATCCAGGACACGATCTGCGGCGACACGTCCTGGAATTCATCGATCATCAGGTGCGACATCGGTCGCAACAGCGGATCACTCAGCAGCTTGAGGTTCTCCGGGGTGTTTTCGCCAAACAGCGAGAACATCCGGTTGTAGGTCATGATCGGCGGCGACTGTTCCAGCAGGTGATCTTCCAGGGCCTTCCAGAAAATGCTCAAGGCCTCGAAGAACAGCCGGTCCGGGTCGTCCTTGGCAAAGCTCATCTGGCCAACCGCCGTAGGCACATCCAAACCGAGGTTCTCGATAAACCCGGCCGCCATGACAAAACTGTCCAACAGGGGCGCCGAAGCGAGCTCGCCTTTGACCTTGTAATCAAAGCCCGGCCCGGCCGTGGCATCGCCGCCCAGGCTGCTCAAAAGGCGCTTGGAAGATTCGTAATTATCCATCCATATCAGTGGCTTATTGCAGAAAGCTTGAAACAAGGTGCGCTTCACCGCCCATTCTGCACGCACCGAGAGTTTCGAATTCGGCCGACTGATCTGCGGGTTTTCGCGCCCATCGAACCCCAGCACCACCCAGGCATCCAGCTCCGGGATATAGCCGTGGCAATGAAATTGCGCGCCGTTGATTTCAAAGGTCTGACGGCTGGGTTCGATGCCTTTGATCGGCCAGGCGCCGGCGCGAAACCACAGGTCTTCAATCACATCACAGAGTTCTTCATCGCGCTTGGCCGCCAATTCAGTCACGGCCATGCGCTTTTGCACGTCTGGATGATCGCGTTCCAACTCCTTGAGCTGCAGGCCATGGCGGGCCAGGGGTGCAATCAACTCGCGAAAACGCTGATGGCGGCCATACAAGCGGTGATAACAGGCGTTCATCTGCTGGCGCTGGGCGTCGCTGATACGCAGGTCGAAGGCGTTGCTGTCGGCGTCTTCAAAACCACCGTTGAGGTTCTCAAAGGCTTGCAGTCTTTCAAAGCCCGGCAGGCTGCGCACCATCGGCAGGATGCGCGAATGAAAGGTGCGCACCACCGCCTGGGCTTCTTTGCTGCCAAGGGGTTGGCCCCACAGGCTGAGAATCTCCATGAGCTTGTTGATGAAGTCCTTGCGCGACTCGCGAGTGAACGTCACCACCGTCATCGAACTTAGCTCAAAGCCCAGGTAATGGCTGATCAGCAGGATGCGCAGCACCAAGGACGTCGACTTGCCGGCGCCTGCGCCCGCAATCACTGAGGTCGAGGGTGTGTCGCTGAAGATCATCTTCCATTGCGCCGCACTTGGCTGCGCGTGGGCTGGCAGCAGGCGCGCGACATCGGCCTTCATGCGTTTCTTCACCTCTGCGGTGAGCGGCAATCGCCAATCGTCGAACAGGCTGTCATCTACGCCTGGCGCACGGTGCTCATCGGGGCGAAAGTCACGAATCAGCAGGACCTGGCGGCCCTCTTCAATGCCATCGGCCTTGCCCTCGCGATAACCGTATTCAACGCCCGCCTCATGCCCACTGCGAAAGCCGTCGGCCTGGCCATGCAACCAGGAAAACCGATGCTGCGCGCGCAAACGGGTGAGCCCATGGCCGAACAGGCGAGCGGCAAGCCGCTTCAACAGCGGCATTTCAGCCAGGGGGCGCAGTTCGGGGGGTAGATCAGGCTGTTGTTGCGACACGCGGACTCCTGCGGTGAGCTTGTTTTGACCAGGCCACCATGGTCGCCGGAAACGCCGCTCAGTTCCAGCCAAATGCTTTGCTGTCATGCAGTTAGGCGATGAAGTGAAAGTAAACACCGGGGTAAAACATCGAACAAATAGATAATAATCCGGCAGTTTTTTCGCTTTTTCTCGATCATGCGCTGCTGGATGATAGGCCCATCAACAGGAGACGATCATGCTTGAACTTCGACCTTTCAACACCCTGGGCGGCGCCCATCATGGCTGGCTTGACGCTCATCACCACTTTTCCTTTGCCGAATACCACGACCCCAAGCGCATGCACTGGGGCAACCTGCGGGTGTGGAACGACGACATCATCGCCCCCGGCAGCGGCTTTCCCCAGCACCCGCACCGCGACATGGAAATCATCACCTATGTGCGCGAAGGCGCCATCAGCCATGCCGACAACCTGGGTAACAAAGGCCGCACCGAAGCCGGCGATGTGCAAGTAATGAGTGCAGGCACCGGCATTGCCCACAGCGAGTACAACCTGGAGGCCACGCCGACCAAGATCTTCCAGATCTGGATCATCCCCAATGAGGCGGGCTTGCCGCCGTCATGGGGCGCCAAGCCGTTTCCGCAAGGCAACCGCGAGGGCTTTGTAACGCTGGCCAGCGGCAAGGCTGGCGACAGTGAAAGCTTGCGGATTCGTGCGGATGCACGCTTGGTGGCCGCGAACCTGAAGGCCGGGGAAAGCGCGGAGTACCGGTTGGACAGCGGTCGCCGTGCCTACCTGGTGCCTGCCACGGGCGTGATTGACGTCAATGGTGTGCGGGCACAGGCACGAGACGGTGTGGCGGTTGAGGATGAACAAGTGTTGCGGGTGACGGCGATCGAGGACAGCGAAATCGTGCTGGTGGATCTGGCCTGATCATGTAGGAGCGAGCTTGCTCGCGAAGAACTCACCGGCGCCGCGTTTATTCAGGAAGCACGCGTTATCGTTGACGTTTTTCGCGAGCAAGCTCGCTCCTACATACAGTGTCAGTTATTGGCTGATTGCGCCGTCTACCAACACCTGCGCCTCTTCCACCAGTTGCTTGAGGTGTTCTTCGCCGATAAAGCTCTCGGCGTAGATCTTGTAGATGTCCTCAGTGCCCGAAGGCCGTGCGGCAAACCAGCCGTTTTCGGTCATGACTTTCAAACCGCCAATCGCCTGGTTGTTGCCCGGCGCATGGCTGAGGATCTGCTGGATGCTCTCCCCGGCCAATTGCGTGGACGTGACCTGCTCCGGTGACAGTTTACCCAGCAGGGCTTTTTGCGCTGGAGTGGCCTTGGCATCCACGCGAATGGCGAACGGCTCACCCAGGGCATCGGTCAAGCCACGGTAGATCTGGCTCGGGTCCTGGCCTTTGCGCGAGGTCATTTCCGCGGCCAGCAAGGCCGGGATCAGGCCGTCCTTGTCGGTGCTCCACACGCTGCCGTCTTTACGCAGGAACGAGGCGCCGGCGCTTTCTTCGCCGCCGAACCCCAACGAACCTTCGAACAAGCCATCGGCAAACCACTTGAAGCCCACCGGCACTTCGTACAGGCGACGACCGATGCGCGCCGCGACGCGGTCGATCAGGCCGCTGCTGACCACGGTCTTGCCCACGGCCGCGTCGGCACGCCAGTCCGGGCGATTCTGGAACAGGTAGTCGATGGACACCGCCAGGTAGTTGTTGGGCGCCAGCAAACCACCGGAAGGCGTGACGATGCCGTGGCGGTCGTGGTCCGGGTCACAGGCAAAGGCAACGTCGAAGCGTTCCTTGAGCCCGATCAGGCTTTGCATGGCGTAGCTGGAGGAAGGGTCCATGCGAATCTGGCCATCCCAGTCGACGCTCATGAAGCGGAAGGTTGCGTCGACCTCGGTATTCACCACGTCGAGGTTCAAGCGGTAATGCTCGGCAATCGCCGACCAGTAGCGCACCCCTGCTCCGCCCAATGGATCCACGCCCAAGCGCAGGTCAGCGCTGCGGATCGCGTCCATGTCGATCACATTGATCAGGTCGGCCACATAGCTGTTGAGGTAGTCATGGCGATGGGTGGTGTCTGCCTTGAGCGCCTGGGCGTGAGTGATGCGCTTGACCCCGGCCAACTTGTTGGCGAGCAGTTCGTTAGCCTTGGCTTCGATCCACTTGGTGACGTGGGTGTCGGCCGGGCCACCGTTAGGCGGGTTGTACTTGTAGCCGCCACTTTGCGGCGGGTTGTGGGACGGTGTAATCACAATGCCGTCCGCCAGGCCGCTGGTACGGCCACGGTTGTAGCAGATGATGGCGTGGGAAATCGCCGGTGTCGGCGTGTACTCGTCGCCCTCGGCCAGCATCACGTGCACGCCGTTGGCCGCCAGGACTTCCAACGCACTGGCACCGGCTGGCGTCGACAATGCATGGGTATCCAGGCCGACAAACAATGGGCCAGTAATGCCCTGCGCTTCGCGGTACAGGCAGATGGCCTGGCTGATAGCCAGCACATGCCACTCGTTGAAACTCAGTTCGAACGAACTGCCACGGTGCCCGGAGGTACCAAAAGCCACGCGCTGAGTGGAGATCGCTGCATCAGGCTGGCCGGTGTAGTAGGCCGTGACCAGTCGCGGGATATCCACCAGCAACTGGGCTGGCGCCGGTTTGCCCGCAAAAGGACTGATAGTCATGCATAAACCTCGAAAAGAAGGATTCGGAAAAAATGACAGTTTACTGGGACTTGGACTACTGCGCGACGGTATCGATCCGACAGCCTGAAGAGAAATTTCGGATAATTGAGGTGAGGATATGCACTCGGCCTGACAGTCTGATCGGCTGTCAGGCCCCTATCGCAGTATAGGTATCGACGCCGGACCTGTGGCGAGGGAGCTTGCTCCCGTGACGGCCCTGCAGCCGGCGCTGATCTAACTGACGCGCCGAGATCTAAATGTGGGAGCTGGCTTGCCTGCGAAGGCGGCCTGACAGTCAACACAGTTGGACCGTGTATATATCCATTGCTGCGGTAACGGCCACTTAGGGTTCCGCTCTGACAGCGGGTCACTTTTGGAAAAGAGCCCCAAAAGTAACCAAAAGGGCTCTTGCCCCACCACTCGGCACCTCGCTTAGGCTCGGTGTGCCCGTAATCCGCCAGTGATTTGGGGGGCCGCCGCCACGCGCCATCCATGGCGCGGGGCGGCTAAACCGGCATCCCTGCCGGTTTACCCCCCAAATCCCTGTCGAATTCCGGCCAGCGTGGTTTAACGGGGCGCCTAAGATCACAAGCAGATCAAGAGCGACTCGCTTCGCATCGTGGTTACCGTTTGCTGCTACAGCCCACAAAGTTGTGTAGATACCTATATCCCACATTGGATAGTTGTAGGAGCGAGCTTGCTCGCGAAAAACTCACCGGCGCCGCGTTTATTCAGGCAGCGCGCGTTATCGTTGACGTTTTTCGCGAGCAAGCTCGCTCCTACTCAGTCTGCGCCTGCCGTAGTGACTGAGCCAGCGTATTCAGGGCGATGTCGAGGTTGGGATGGCCACTAAAGGTATGGCTCAAGCGCATATGCTGGTGATGCAAACCGCTGAGGCTGAACAGCTCGCCCGGGGCAATCACCACCTGCTGGGCGAGCATGCGCTGGAACACCAGGCGCATGTCCACCGGCGCCGTCGACTGCAACCAGAAACTCGCCCCGGCCACGGGCATGCGGTAATGCACACGCCCTTGCAGACGCACATCCAAGCGGTGACTCATGGCATGGGCCTGCTCGTGAAGGCGCTGACGCAGCGTCTGCAGATGCTGATCAAACCGCCCACTCTCATAAAGCCGGGCAATGGCGCGTTGTCGGATAGCGGACAGTCGAAATGAACGCAGCAAGAATTGGCGCTGCAATTCGCTGCTCATCTGCCGCGCCAGCAGGTAACCAAAGGGGGCTTCCGGGCCCAACACCTTTTCGAACGAAGAAAACACGATCAGCCGCTCTGGGTTGACCAGGCTGCGCAAGGCCGGCCCGGGCGGCGCGAAGCTCAGGTCACCGAAGGTATCGTTCTCCAGCAACCAGCAGCCGTGCTGGTCGAGCAGTCGCGCTACGTGCAGCCGCTCGGGTTCGGTCATGGTATTACCCGAGGGCATGCTGACCACGGATGAGAGCAGCACAAGGTGCACCGGTTCATGGCGCAGCAGGTGCTCCAATGCGGCCAGGTCCGGTCGGCCGTCGGCACGCCAGGGCCATTCAATAACCCGCACGCCAGCGGCCTGTAGCAGGCGCAACACCAGGTAATCGCAGGGCGATTCAACCACCACCACGGTGCCTTTGAGGCCCAGGGCATCAATGAGGATGCCCAGTACACCTTGAAGGTCGGCCCCCACATACACCTCATCCGCTTGCCAGCAACGGGTGGGCGACGAGGTATAGCGGGCGGCCAAGGCGGCGCGCAACTCCCACACACCGCAGGGTTGCGACGGTTGCAGGTGATGGGGATACCGGCGTACCAGTTGGCGCTCCAGCGCTAGCAATGCGCCATCGAGCGACCCCAACAACGCCGGTTCATCACCACTGAGCACCACCATCGCCGGGCGCCGTGCAGCCGTGTACAAGCGTTCGAGCAAATCAGTACCGGCCATAAGGGGCGCGTTTGCAGCCACGGGCCAGGCGAAGTAGCCGGACTTGGCCACCGAGTACACTCGGCCTTCCTTTTCCAGCAACGAATAGGCGTACTGAATCGTCGATATCGACACATTCATACGCGTCGATAACTGCCGCAACGACGGCAGTTTCACCGGCGTTTCCCGGCTGACTTCGTTGATCAGGTTGGCCATGTAGCGGTACACCGCCTGATAGGCAAAGTCTACTTGCCGCTCCCCGCGAAGGTTCATCGTTGCTAACGCCCCGACACTTGGGCGACGCGCGCCTGGGGCCGCGCGAAAGCTCGTTTGCGCGCCCGCGTGCCGCGTCCTTCCAACAGCGGGCGCTTACGATACAGGTGCTGCAACAGCGGCAGCGGCAACCCACTGGTATCCACCAGCCACTGGTGCAGGATGTCCGCTGCGGGTTTGCCCTGTAGTGCCTTGTGGAGTTCGGGGAGCGCCACCAGCATGCCGGGATGGCATTGACGCAAGAAACTCTCCAACCGCTCGCCATGCTGAACAAAGGGTGCAAATAACAGGCAGGTCAGCTGGTTGTCGTCCAGACCCGAGAACTCCTGGATGTAGGCGGTGGACAGCAACTGCCCTTCTCGCCCGGACGCTTCTTTGATCAGCGCGACCGGCACTTGCCTGCGGTGCAGGAAGTCTGCCGCACGTCGAACAAACCCCGCGACGCCATGTTCGTAGGAAAGCTCACGCAGGCACTGGGCCTGCACGCCGTGCAAATGCGCCATGAGCAATGGGTTGGGATAGACAGGATGGCTGAAATGGAACTCAAACGGGTCCCGCTTGTGGGCGAGAAACCCGGTGAGCAGTGGCGCATGCCCGACGTCGGCGTCTTTGAGCAAGTCGGCGATGCCGATATAGGCCAAATGACGATGCCCGCCCCGGCCCGGACTTTCGTTGCCCGCATAGTGCTCGCCATAGAGGTCCCGATAGCAACCCACACTCCACTCCTCCATGCGTGCAAACCATGCATTGAGCGACGAGGGCTTATTGGGCGCAAAGGCAAGGCCGGTCGCCAGCGCGCTTTTTTTCAGCCACGCGATGTATTGGCTTTGCTTGCGTGCTGAATCACCGCTGACCAGGGCATGCACGCCGCCGTTCCAGGTAGCGACCCGCTGATAGAAATCGCCCAGGGCCAGGAGCGTGTCGTCGCACAGGGCGGCGCGGATATCCCCGGACGTCAGGTGCCCGATCATCAGCTTGTTACGCTGGCTGATTTCCCGAGCGGCACTGGATGCCGGGCGCTGATGGTTGAACGGCAGCACCTCATGGTTTTCCACCATCAATAGCTCTACCCGTGGGTCGTCATGGAAGAACAGCGCTGCGTAGCCTTGATTCAGGGAGTCGAGCGTTGCCTGAGTCATACCGGCATGCCGCAATGTTGCCACCCGTATCTGAAACGTCTTGGGCGAGCGGCCAGCAATGGTCAGTTGCGCCGCACGCAGCAACGCGAGGGTGTAGCTGCTCACTTCGCCGCCACCATGGGCGATCAGTACTTTGTAATTGCCCACTTGTTCCATGCCGCCTGCGGCCACCACGATTCGCTGAACGAGCAATTGAAGTGACGTTCGTTCGGCGCGCGTAAAGTGCCCGATTAAACGTTGCAGAACTTGCTGGTAAACATAGCTCATGGCTTGTTCATGAATAGTGCTCATCGTTCTACTACCTGAGTTGAAATATCAGTTTCAAGCAACTACCAAACAGCGTTGCTCGACCTATTACATCTGTAGGCTTGTCTTCCATTGCGCAGCACAAGTTTGAGTCAACATTAGCACCTTGCAACAAAAGCGCAGGTGAGAGCATTGAGGGCGCCCATGGCCGCCCCGCCGGAGAATCCAGCGCCTGCGCGGGCTCCAGCAAAATAGCTGTTAGCCTTAGGAATATTCCGACAACGTCCTACACTGTTTTAACTAAGAAATTAGAGAAGCGTCCGACGAATATTAATCATCTGCGCACCTTGGCTGCGTGCAAGGCCACAGGGTATTCGTTTTGCACTTTGCGGGAGAAACAATCCGAGCCTCGTTAGTTCTGAAGGTGCGTGACGCAACTGCCGTGTAATCAATCATGGCTCAATCCTTGAGATGACAATGAAGACTCAATTATCGGCACTCAAATAATGATTAACAGATACAGAACGGCGTCAAAAAGCAGCTCAGATGACCTGCCTGCCCAACTTAAATGACGCCCACACACAAGCGCCGCACTGGATTTCAGGGCGGCGCACGGCAATAACGGTATTGTTTGCGGGGCGCAGCGCCCCTGCGGCGGCTCAACCCCAGTGCGGGTTAAGCCCTGTCAAATGGCGCATTTGCCTCATCAGCTCAGGCGCCAGAGCATTCATTTGCGAATACTCCTACAGCTCAAACAGCTTCAACCTGCAACGCCACCCGTTCGCGACACGGGCATTCATCCATGTATCGGTGCGCTTCGACGAACTGACTGAACGGAAATACCGTGGTTTTCAGTGGGACAAGCACCCGGTCGGCCGTCAGCTGGTTGATATCGCGCAACGCACGCTGCAACGCCACCTGGTCCTGGATAATGCCCAGCTCCGGCTTGCCGGTGAAGTTGCCGATACAGTGCACAAAGAACTGGATGTTCTTCTGGAACGCCGCACAGGCCGGGAATGGCGTCTGATTGCCACCTTGCAGGCCATACAGCACCAGGCTGCCACGCGGCGCCAGGACGTCACCGAGCAGCGACATCTGCGGGCCACCCAGGCCATCGAACACCACGTCGACGCCACGGTTGTCGGTGAACTTGTTGATCTGCATCAGCAGGTCTTGTTCTTCGGTCACGATGACTTTTTCTGCCCCGAGAGACAGCAGGTATTCGCGTTCAGCACTGTCTTTGGTGGCGGCAATCACCCGCACACCCAGGGCCTTGCCCAGCTGCACAAACGAAGGGCCGGCACAGTGGCTGGCGTCGGTCACAAGGGCAAACTGGCCGGGTTTGACCCGCGCCAGGTCCATGTAGGCAAAGTACGCAATCAGCAGCGGCGTGTAATGCACGCTGGCTTCAATCGGGCTCAAGACATCCGGGTAGCGGGTCAGGGCCGAACGGGGCAAGACGATCTGCTCGCCATACACCGGGTAATCATTGGGGCTCTCGGCCGGAAAACTGGCCACCTTATCGCCCACTGCCAAGTCATCCACGCCGTCGCCGAGGGCAACTACGACACCGGCCATTTCATGGCCCAGGCCAGAAGGCAGGCGTGCATGGGAAGACGCCAGGTTCTGGCGCCACAGAATGTCGTACCAGCTGATACCGATCGCGTCGACACGCACCTGCACTTCGCCCGGTGCGGGCTGCGCGGCTGCATGCTCTTCGCATTTGAGCACCTCGGCCGGACCAAACTTGTGAAAACGGATCGTGCGGGACATCGCAAACCTCGTCAAAGTAACCTCTAATGCCATGAACTTTATCTGGGCTTTGGGGGTAAGACCACCGGTCACCATTAATAGTCGACATGCCTGTCATTGATTCCGCGAAGGAGGAACACCCCTCAACTATCGTAGGAAAAATCAATTAGCCGGTGCAGAGTACCAGCCTTTCCCCGTAAGATTCATGCCGGTCATCCTTCTGAATCGAACCTCAGGGGTTGCTACGTGACCGCTCACATCAAGTTTGCTGACTCTTCCAGGACACAAGATGAACCGTAACGACCTGCGTCGTGTCGACCTTAACCTCTTGATCGTATTCGAAACCTTGATGCATGAGCGCAGTGTGACCCGCGCCGCCGAGAAATTGTTCCTCGGCCAGCCGGCCATCAGCGCGGCACTGTCACGCCTGCGCGGATTGTTCGATGACCCCCTGTTCGTGCGCACCGGGCGCAGCATGGAACCCTCGGCCCGCGCCGTGGAAATCTTCGCCCTGCTCTCCCCGGCCCTGGACTCGATCTCCACCGCCGTCAGCCGCGCCGCCGAATTCGACCCGGCCACCAGCACCGCTGTGTTTCGCATTGGCCTGTCCGACGACGTGGAATTCGCCCTGCTCCCGCAACTGCTCAAACGCCTGCGCTCCGAAGCCCCCGGCATCGTGCTGGTGGTACGCCGCGTCAACTACATCCTGATGCCCAACCTGCTCGCCTCCGGCGAAATCTCCATCGGCGTCAGCTACACCGCCGACCTGCCCGCCAACGCCAAACGCAAGGTACTGCGCCGCAGTCTGCCAAAACTGCTGCGCGCCGACAGCGTACCGGGCTCGCTGAGCCTGGATGACTTCTGCTCACGGCCCCATGCGCTTGTGTCTTTTGCCGGGGACTTGAGCGGGTTTATCGATGAAGAGCTGGAAAAACTCGGCCGCAAGCGCCACGTTGTACTCGCGGTGCCGCAGTTCAACGGCCTGGGTACGTTGCTGGCGGGTACGGACATTTTGGCAACGGTGCCGGATTACGCGGCGGAAGCGCTGACCTCGGCGGGTGGGTTGCGTGCCGAAGACCCACCGTTGCCGGTGCGCTCGTTTGAGCTGCATATGGCGTGGCGGGGGTCGCAGGATAATGATCCGGGGGAGCGGTGGTTGAGGTCGCGGATTCAGATGTTTTTTGGGGATCCGGATAGTCTCTAGTGGCCGTCTGGCGGGCTGTTTATCTGATCATTTCTGCCTTTTCATAGACCATGAAGACCCATCCATCTCCAGTGGATTGCTCCATTGGGGCACACCTGAGGGCATGCCTCGAATGGTTTGAAAAGGAGAGTCCATGTCATCTGATGGAAAAAGCCTTAGCCGAGGTCGCCGCCGCCCACCGGCAAGGTCACGCCGGTGATGTAGGAGGCCTCGTCGCAGGCCAGGAACAGAATTGCGCCAGCTTGTTCGTCGATGCTGCCGTAGCGTTTCATCGAGCTGCTCTCGAGGGTCTGGTCGACGATCTGCTGGTACCACACACGCTCCTGCTCGCTCTGCGGCTGGCTGTTGCGCGCGATGCGCCGTGGCGGTGCTTCGGTGCCGCCGGGCGCGGTGGCGTTGACGCGAATCCCGCTGCCGGCAGTCTCCAGGGCCAGGCAGGCCGTCAAGGCATTCACGCCGCCCTTGGCTGCGCCATAGGGCACGCGATTGACCCCGCGCGTAGCCACGGAAGACACGTTGACGATGGCGCCCGCGCCCTGCTCCAGCATATAGGGCAGCACGCAATGGCAGCACCACAGCGTAGGGAACAGCGAGCGGCGCACTTCGGCCTCGATTTCAGCCTCAGCGTAATGCTCAAAAGGCTTGGCCCAGATGGTCCCGCCGACGTTATTGACCAGCACGTCGATGCGCCCGAAACGCGCCGTGGCGGCGGCCATCACCCGCGCGCACTCGCTGTATTGTTCCAGGTCGGCGGTCAGCAGTAGCGCTCGCTCATGCTGCAATTCATGCACAAGCTCGGAGCGATCCACCGCGACCAGCCAGGCACCCTCCTCCAGCAAGCGTTCGGCGACACGCCGGCCGATGCCTTGCGCAGCGCCGGTGACCAGCGCGACCTTGTTGTTAAACCGTTGAGTCATGCGGCAGTCCTCAGGCGGCATCGCACGGGGCGACGGCGTTAGGGGTGAATTTCTCGTAATGAAAGCTGGCCGGGGTCACGCTCTGCTGCTTGAAGTGCTCGCGCACCGCATCGACCATCGGCGGCGGGCCGCACAGGTACACGTCGACATCGCCGCCATTGAGGGCTTCGTCGGCCATGTGCTGGGTCACGTAGCCCTGGCGCGGGTGAGTGGTGTGCGGATCAGCCACGCAGGTCACCAGGTTGAAGTCGGGCAAACGCGCGGTAAAAGCTTGCAACGCCTCAATCATCACCAGGTCCTGATCCCGCGTTACGCCGTAGATCAACCGGATCGGGCGGGTTTCCTGGCGCTGCGCGAGCACTTCAAGCATCGACAGGAACGGCGCCAGGCCGGTACCACCGGCCAGTAACAGCAGCGGCCGCGCCACCTCACGCAGGTAGAAACTCCCCAGTGGGCCGGTGATCGCCACGCTGTCGCCCGGCTGGGCGCGCTCGAGCCAACTGCTCATCAACCCGCCGGGCACGTGCTTGATCAGGAAGCTGGCGCGCGGGTCGCCCGGGCGACTGCTGAAGGAGTAAGCACGTGTTTGCCCACTGTCGGGCACGCTGATATTCACGTACTGGCCGGGCAGGAATACCGGCGCTTGGTCCAGTTCGAAACTCACTTCCAGCGCGGCATCGCCATGTCGGGTGATGCCGGCCAGCGTCGCGGCAAAGTGCGTGGTGCCGGTCTTGCAGGCGCTGGACGGCACCGGCACGGCGATCACGCAGTCGGACTGCGGCACCATTTGGCAGGTCAGTACCTGGCGCGCCTGCGCTTCGTCGGCGCTCAGGGCGTCGTCGATAAAGTCGTCGCCCAAGTCGTAGGCGCCGGTTTCACAGCGGCATTTGCACGTACCGCACACGCCGTCCGAGCAGTCCATGGGCAGGTTGATGCGTTGGCGGAAGGCGGCATCGAGCACCTTTTCCCCCATCTTGCAGTCGATGAAGCGGGTCACTCCATCCTCGAAGTTCAGGGCGATGGCATACGTCATGGCGGTGTCCTCAGATGTGGTAGATGTCGATGACCTGGTGGATGTAATCGTTTTTAAGCACCACCTTCTTGCGCGTTATCAGCGGCTGCTCGGCACGGGTGTCGAGGCGATAGAAGGAGGTACCGAAATAACTGTCGGTGGTTTTGTAGCGGTGGCTGAGGGTGTGCCAGTTGAAACGCAGGTCCACCTGCGCGCCGTCGTCGGCCAGCACTTCGAGGTTGCACAGCATGTGCACGGTGCGCGGCTCGGGCGTGCTGGCGCTGGAGCGCTCAGTCTTGATGCGAAAGATGCGGTCTTCCAGGCCGTCACGGTTGGGGTAGTAGATCAGCGAGATTTCGCGCTGCGGGTCTTCTGTGAGGGTGTCGTGATCGTCCCAGGCGGGCATCCAGAACTCGGCCTTGGGCGAATAGCACGCCAGCCAGTCATCCCATTGGCGGTCGTCGAGCAGGCGCGCCTCACGGTAAAGAAAATCCAGCAGGTGGTCACGGGCAAGGCTCATGGCTGCACCTCACGGTCGCTGGCAATCAGCCCTTGCTGTTCGCGCTCGATCGCACGCTGCAGGCTTTGGGCCCAGTGCGCATGCTGGCGCACAAACAAGCCCTCGTCCTCGGTCTTGACCCCGCTGAGCTGCGGTTGCATACCCATGGCCAAGGCATTTTCGTCCGCGCCCTCGACCCACTGCTTGGCGCCACGGCTCAAGTCATTCCACAGGGTGCTCGCGCCCTGGTAACCGGTCTGGCAGGCGCGGAACTCCTCGAGGTCATCCGGGGTGCCCATGCCGCTGACATTGAAGAAGTCTTCGTACTGGCGAATCCGCGTGGCGCGCTCCTGGGCGCTTTCGCCGATGGGCGCCATGCAATAGATTGTCACTTCGGTTTTATCCACGGCGAGGGGCCGCACCACGCGGATCTGGGTCGAGAACTGGTCCATCAGGTACACATTGGGGTAGAGGCAGAGGTTGCGGGTCTGGTCGACGATAAAGTCAGCGCGCGCTTGGCCCAGGCGTTCGGCCAAGGCCTCGCGGTGAGCGTGCACCGGGCGCACTTCGGGGTTGAGCAGGCGCGTCCACAGCAGGATATGCCCGTGGTCGAAGGCGTAGACGCCGCCCAGGCTTTTCGACCAGCCATTGGCGTCGACGGTGCGCGTGCCTTCGGCGTCGTAGTTGCGCCGGCCCATGGTCGCCGAGTAGTTCCAGTGCACGGAACTGACGTGGTAACCGTCGGCGCCGTTTTCGATTTGCAGCTTCCAGTTGCCGTCATAGACATAGGATGAGCTGCCGCGCAGCACCTCCAGGCCCAAAGGGGCCTGGTCGACCATCTGGTCGATGATGACCCGGGTTTCGCCTAAGTAATCGCTGAGTTCCGGCACCGCATCGCTGAGGCTGGCGAACAGGAAACCGCGGTAGTTTTCAAAGCGCGCCAGGCGCTTGAGGTCATGGGAGCCGTCGCAGTCGAAGCTATCCGGGTAGGCGCCGGTCTTTGCGTCCTTTACCTTGAGCAGCTTGCCGGCGTTGCTGAACGTCCAGCCATGGAAGGGGCAAGTGAATGAGCCCTTGTTGCCTTGTTTGCGCCGGCACAGCATGGCGCCGCGATGCGCGCAGGCGTTGACCAGACCATGCAGCGCGCCGTGCTTGTCACGGGTGATGACCACCGGCTGCCGGCCGATCCAGGTGGTGAAGTAATCGTTGATCTGCGGCACCTGGCTTTCATGGGCCAGGTAGATCCAGCCGCCTTCGAAGATGTGTTTCATCTCCAGGGCAAACAGGTCGGGGTCGGTGAAGATGTCGCGGCGGCAGCGGAACACCCCAGTGGCGGGGTCTTCCTGTACGGACTCGCGCAATTGGCAGGCGAGTCGGTCGAGTGTACTGATCATGGGGCGGGCCCTCCGTTGTTCTTGTATCAGGCGCCCTCACCGTACGTGTTCGCCCTGCCCGTCAATATCCGCTGCCTGCACATCGCTATCCGCCAGGCGCACGTCGCTTAACGATGGCGTTTCCAGGTCTGCGACGGTAGTTCGCCGAAGCGTTTGCGATAGGCCTCGGAGAACCGTCCCAAGTGCATGAACCCATGGTCCAAAGCCACCTCGGTCACGCTGCGCGTGCTGCTCAGTTGCAAGCGTGCATGTACGCGTTCGAGTTTGCAGCGGCGTACGTAATCGCGCGGCGACAGCCCCACCTGGCGCTCAAACATGCTGTATAGCGAACGTTCACTGACGTTGGCCACGGCCATCAACTGTTCGACGCTGATGTCATCGCCCAAGTGCTGCTGGATAAATTCGTGCACCGCTTCAAACCCACCGCCGTGGGCAGTCCGGGGTGTCTCTCGCAACACATTGCTGCCCAGCAATGCCAGCAGCTTGTTGGCCACGATGCGTTCGTACAGGCCTTGCATGTGGGGCTCGGCAGCGTTTTCCGCCTCATGGCAGATCAACCCGAGCAACGGCAGGAAGCCGCCCATTTCACTGAGCGCGTGGCGGGCGGTCGTGAAGCGGACCCCCGCCCGCGGCAGGCTCCAGTGCTGCTCCAGGCAGGCGTTTTCCAGCAGGCGCACCGGCAGTTTGATGATGAATTTTTCGCAGTCGGCGGAATAGGTCAGGTCTACCGGGTCGTCCGGGTTGATCAGCAGAATTTCCCCCGGCCCGAACACATCATCCTCGCCACGGGAGTTGGAGCGGCAATGCCCGCTCAAGAGGATCTGCAGGTGGTAGATGGTCTCCAGCGCCACCGACGTGACCCGCACCGGTGCGCCGTAGCTGATGCGGCACAGGTCCAGGCTGGCGAAGGTGCGATGGCTGATACTTGCCCGGGGCCGGCCCCTGGGAGGCAGGCGAATGCAGTGGCTGCCCACATGCTGGTTGACGTAGTCCGACACCGCGTAGGCATCGGCGCCCTGGAAAATCTGGCTGCGCTCACTCAATAGCACGGTCATGGTCGCGACTCTTTTATCGTTATTGGGCTCAGGCTGACGCTTGGGTAGGGGGGCGTCCAATATGGATAAAGTCTGGAGGGATACCCTGGAGGTATCGTCGGGCGTGGCGCTCGCGACCTAGCGATACCCCCGCGCCTGAACATCGAACAACTCGGCATAGCGCCCACCCGCCGCCATCAGTTGATGATGACTGCCCTCCTCCAGGATTCGCCCGCCGTCCAGCACGATGATGTGGTCGGCATTGCGCACGCTGGAGAATCGATGGGAAATCAACAACGTCATGCGGCCCTTGGCGTGTTCGCGAAAGTGCTCGAACACCGCCGCCTCGGCGCTGGCGTCCAGCGCCGCCGTCGGCTCGTCAAGAATCAGCAGATCCGCCTCCTGGCGCATATATGCGCGTGACAAGGCAACCTTCTGCCATTGCCCACCCGACAACTCCTGGCCGCCAAGCCAGCGCCCTAACTGTGTGCCGTAGGTCTTGCTCAGGCGTTCGATGAACTCGGCGGCCACCCCCTGGGTTGCAGCCGTGCGCCAGCGCGGCTCGTCGTTCAGCGCATCGACGTCACCCACGCCAAGGTTCTCGCCGACGGTCATCTGGTAGCGGATGTAATCCTGGAAAATCACCCCAATGCGCTGGCGCAGTGTCTGTTCATCCCAGTCTTGCAAGTCGCTGCCATCCAGCAGAATACGCCCCTCGTGCGGGGTATACAGGCGCGTGAGCAGTTTGATCAGGCTGGTTTTGCCCGAGCCATTCTCGCCCACCAGGGCCAGGCTTTGCCCCGGCGCCAAGTGCAGGTTGATGTCAGCCAATGCCGGCCGCTCAGCGCCGGGGTAACTGAACCCCACGTGCTCGCAACGCAGACCGTCGCCGGGACGCGCGCCCTGGGTAAGCCGGCCACTCGGCACGACCACTGGGGTTAGCAGGTACTCATAAAGGTCTGAGAGAAACAGACTGTCGTCATACAGGCCGGCAATCGCGCTGAGGCTGGCGGTGATCGCGCTTTGCCCCTGCTTGAACAGCACGATGTACATGGTCATCTGCCCCAGGCTGGTCTGGCCGCGCACGGTGTCCAGCACCACCCAGGCGTAAGCCACATAAAACGCCGCGGTGCCCAGCAGGCCCAGGGCAAAGCCCCAGGCATCCCGGCGCACCGTCAACTGGCGGTCTTCGGCGTACAAGCGCCGGGCGTTGTCGCGGTAGCGCTTGAGGAACAGCGGCGCCAGGCCGAACAGCTTGACCTCTTTGGCGTGGGTCTCGTGGGACAGCAGCGATTCCAGGTAATTCTGTTGACGGGTCTCCGGCGCACGCCGGTGGAACAGGCGAAACGCATTGCCCGAGAAATGCGTCTCGGCGAAGAAAACCGGTAAGGCGCCGACCACCAGAATCACCAGCGCCCACGGCGAAAAGTGCACTAACAACACGGCAAAGCTGACCAGCGAGATCAGGTTCTGCACCAACCCCAGGCCCTTGGTGACCAGGCTCAGCGGCCGTGTCGACGCGCCCTGGCGCACGCGCACCAGCTTGTCGTGGAACTCGGCGTCTTCAAATTGCGTGAGCGAGAGGGTCTGGGCCTTCTCCAGAATCATCAGGTTGACCTTCACCCCCAACTGCACACGCAGCAAAGATTGCTGCATTGACAACGCACGCTGAGCGGCGGCCAGCAGCCCCAACACGCCCGCCTCGGCCAGCACGTATTGCATCACTGGCCACACGGGTGCCTGGCTGCCGGCTGCATGAATCTGCATCGCATGCACCACGCCGTCGACAATACGCTGGCCGATCCAGGCAGCCAGCGCAGGCAACAGACCTGCAACGATGGTGGCCAGCAGCAGGCCTATGAATAAGGGGCGCGACGTCCCCCAGACCAGCTTCAGTGCCCTGCGCGCCTGGATGGAAAACGCGCTCAATCGATTGAACAGCACCATCAATGGCATGGCCTCCGTGTGGGGGTTAGGGGTGAGACGGGTGGATTATGACAGGCGATGACGTCGCGCACATCCAACGGCGAGCAGACACGCCGCACCAGCCGGGTAATAAAAATAGGTGATCTTATAAAACTACAAGATAACAATATCTAATAATTAGCTTATTCTAAAAAAGACTTTCCCCGCAGTTTTTTATAGAGATATCTTCACTTCACAGACCGACCCCATGCCTGGCGGAGGACGTACCCCCGACATGGATCTCTCTCGATATGCCCGATATTTCTCACCCCGCCCCGCTGAAAAAATTCCACCTGTCGCTGTTGACCAGTTCGCTGCTGCTGGCGGCGGTACACCAAGCTGGCCTACGACTTCTGATTCACATCGCCAAACGAGGGCACCCCATTGAACACCTCCAACTTGATGAGCCGTCTGCTGGCCCCCTGCGCCCTGGCGATCAGCCTGGCCGCCTGCTCACCTTCGGGCGACCAGGCGCAAGCGAACAAAACCCTGAACATTGCATTTTTTGGCGACAACACCACCCTGGTCAGCGTCGACCCATTCCAGGTGTACTGGCTGGAACACCGCGTGCTGCTGCGCAATGTCGCCGAGTCGCTCACCGACCAAGACCCGGCCACCGGCAAGATCATCCCCTGGCTGGCCAAGAGCTGGGACATCAGTGACGACGCGCTGACCTACACCTTTCACTTGCGCGATAACGTGACGTTCAGCAACGGCGAGCGCTTCGACGCAAAAGCGGTAAAAAACGCGTTCGACAGCGACAAGGCACTGGCCACCCAGCTGCCGGCGACCTTCGGCGCCACCTACCTGGCAGGTTATGACCACGCCGAAGTGGTCGACGACTTCACCGTCAAGCTGGTGCTGGCCAAACCCAACGCGGGCTTTTTACAAGCCACTTCTACCACCAACTTGGCAATCCTTGCGCCCGCGTCCTACGCACTCACGGTCAAGGAACGCTCTCTGGGCAAGATCATCGGTACCGGGCCGTTTGTGCTGGCCAGCTATACCCCGGAAGTCGGCGCGCGCCTGACAAAACGCAAGGGTTACGCGTGGCCCTCGGCGAATATGAAGAACCCGGGTGAGGCACACCTGGACGCCGTCGACATCAGCTACATCCCCGAAGAGAGCGTGCGCAACGGCCTGTTCTTGCAGGGCAAGGCCGACATACTGTGGCCACGCAACCCGTTTTCGGAGGTCGACCTCAAGCTGTTCCAATCCAAGGGCGCGACCATCCAAAGCCGCTCGCTGCCGGGCCCGGCGCTGAACCTGTACCCCAACACCCGTGGCGAGCGCATCCTCGCCGATCAACAAGTGCGCCTGGCCGTGCAGAAGTCCATCGACCGCAAGAGCTACGCCAGCACCGTATATAACGCCGAGTTTCCAGTGGTGGATGGCATTTTCGACGTAACCACGCCTTACTTCAAAAGCCAGGGCAGCAAGCTCGGCTACGACCCGGCAGTTGCCGAAAAACTGTTGGATCAAGCCGGCTGGGCCAAGGGCGCGGACGGTTACCGCAGCAAAAACGGCAAGCGTCTGAGCCTGAGCTACAACATCAGCCCGGCCGAAACCGCGGGTGACGTGCTGATCCAGGACCAACTGCGCAAGGTCGGCATCGAGCTGAAGCTCAACGTGGTGACCCGCGCCGAATGGGTGGCCAACAACTCCGCCGGCAACTACGACCTGACCATCAACTATATGACTCGCGCTGACCCGATCATCCTGCAAACCATCCTCGACCCGCGCAGCGCCAACAGTTCCACCGTGGCCACTAACACCTACGAACCGGCCACCCTGGAAAAAGCCAAGGGCTTGTTCGAAGCCGGCATTACGGCCACCCAAGGCGCACAGCGTGCCGCCGCCTATGGCGACCTGCAGGACCTTCTGATCGACGAAAGCTCTGCGTTCCCGGTGTACGAGCGCGTGTGGCAGGCGGCAACGTCGCCGAAGGTGAAGAACTTTCGCTGGACTGCCGAGGGCTTCGCGCTGCTGGGTGATATCGAGATCGGCACACCATGAGCCGCTACCTGATCGGACGCGTCGGCCAGGCTCTGCTGGTGCTGTGGGGGGCCTATAGCATCACCTACTTGATCCTCTATCTGCTGCCGGGCGACACGCTGTCGATCATGCTCAGTGCTTCGGGCATGGAGGCCGATTCACTGTCGGTGGCCGACCTGGCCAAGGCGCGGGCCTATTACGGCCTGGACAAGGGCCTGTTCGAGCAATATGTCGACCTGCTGCTGGGCGCCTTGCACGGCGACTTCGGCCAGTCCCTGTCGCTGAACCGCCCGGTATCCGAGTTACTCGCCGAGCGCCTGCCGCAAACCCTGTCCCTGGCCGGCCTGGCGATTGTGTTGTCGCTGGTCGGCGGCATCGGCCTGGCCTACCTGACCGCCTACATTCGCTGGCAACCGCTGAAAAAAGCCTTGGCGCGCCTGCCGTCCCTGGGGTTTTCGGTGCCGGTGTTCTGGATGGGCCTGTTGCTGATCCAGGTGTTTGCCTTCGGCCTCGGCTGGTTCCCCGCCACCGGCAGCCGGGGCTTTGAAAGCCTGGTACTGCCGGCGATCACCCTGGCGATTCCAAGTGCGGCGGTGTATGCCCAAGTGCTGCAGCGCAGCTTCCAGGGAGTGTGGCAGGAGCCGTATATCGTCACCGCCTACGCCAAGGGCCTGAACCGTGGCCAGGTGCAGGCGCGCCATGGGTTTCGCAACGCGGCGCTGCCGATTCTCACCCTGATCGGCCTGCAGGTGGGCAACACGGTGTCCGGTGCGGTGCTGGTGGAAACCATCTTCGCCCGCTCCGGCATCGGCCGCCTGGCCCAGGAGGCCGTGCTGCGCCAGGACATCCCGGTGGTGCTGGCGATTGTCGCGGTGTCGGCGGCAGCCTTTGTGCTGGTCAACCTGCTGGTGGATTTGCTGTACCCGTGGCTCGACCCGCGCATTTCCCACACGCCAAAGGTGTCCTAGACCATGACGATCCTTGAGCAAAACCTCGGCCTTACGCCCCCACTCTGGCAACGCCGCACCCGCCGACAACGTGCCACGGCGACGATCATGCCGTTGCTGCGGCGACCGGGCTTCAGCCTGGCAGTGTTGATTGTGTTGTTTTCATTGCTGGCCGCCGTGGCGCCCCAGTGGTTGACCAGCTTCGACCCTTATGCCACCGCACCTGCGGTCAAGCTCACGGCGCCGAACCTGACCCACTGGTTCGGCACCGACGAGCTGGGCCGCGACCTGTACACCCGGATGGTCTACGGCTCCAGCCTGTCGGTGCTGGCGGCCTTTCTGGCGGTGGGGATCGCGTTGTTGGGCGGGCTCGGGCTGGGCATTCTGTCTGGCTTTGCTGGTGGGCGTATCGACGCGGTAATCATGCGGATTGTCGACGTGTTGCTCGCCTTGCCCGGCTTGCTGCTGGCTCTGGCGATTGTCACCGCCATCGGCTTCGGCACGGTGCCGGTGGCTATCGCCGTGGGCGTCGGGATTATCCCCGGATTCGCCCGCACCACCCGCGCCGAAGTGCTACGCGTCAAGACCCTGCCGTACGTGGAAGCCGCACGCCTGGGCGGCGCTAGCTGGGGCCGCACCTTGCTGCGGCACATCCTGCCCAACGCATGGGGCCCCGTGGCGGTACTGGCGACCCTGGATTTCGGCGCAGCCATCCTCGCAACCGCCGGCCTGAGTTTTCTCGGTTTTGGCGCCGCGCCTCCGGCCGCCGAATGGGGCACGTTGATCGCCAACGGTCGGCACTTTCTGATCACCGCCCCCTGGGTGTCGTTGCTGCCCGGCCTGTTCCTGGTCGCGGTGGTATTCAGCCTCAACCACATTGCCCGCACGTTCGAGGAGGTTCAGCGATGAATGCTTTAGTTGATGTTCGCCAGCTGAGTGTCAGCTACCGGCACGGCAACCTGGCGGTAAACCAGCTGTCACTGACCATCACCCAAGGCGAGACGCTGGCGATTGTCGGCGAGTCCGGCTCGGGTAAATCCACCCTGGCCAACGCGATTCTCGGCCTGTTGCCGGGCAGCGCAACCATCAGCGCCGGCGAGCTGTGGGTGGACGGCAACAACCTCACCCACGCCAGCGAACGCCAGAGACGCGGCCTGCGCGGGCGCACCATCGGCCTGGTGCCCCAGGACCCGATGGTCAGCCTCAACCCGACCCTGCGTATTGGCCAGCAGATTGCCGAGGCGCTGATCTTGGCCAAGGGCAAGCGCTACCCCGGCGTCGATGCGGATATCGTCGAGCTACTGCAACAGGTCGGTATCGCCAAGCCGGTACTGCGCGCGCGCCAGTACCCGCATGAACTCTCCGGGGGTATGCGCCAGCGTGTGCTGATCGCCATCGCCCTGGCCGGCAACCCACGCTTGATCATCGCCGACGAACCGACCAGTGCCCTCGACGTCACCGTGCAGCGCAAGATCCTCGACCACCTGAAACGGCTGGTCAGTGAGCGCGGAATTTCGTTGCTGATCATCACCCATGACCTTGGCGTGGCGCTGGATCGCGCCGACCGCGTCCTGGTGATGCAACAGGGACAAGTGGTGGAGCAAGGGGCACCACGGCAGATTCTCGGCGCGCCGCAGCATGACTACACCCGCGCCTTGATCGCCGCCGCGCCAGCGTTCGCCACGCGCCGCCAGCCGCTGGCCAGGCCGGCCCCGACGCAGCCGCCGATCCTGCAGCTGCAAAACGTTGGCAAGACGTTCGTGCTGCCCAAGGTCAAGGGCGAAGACGCGACCTTTGTCGCGCTGGAGGACCTCAGCCTCCAGGTCTACCCCGGGCAGACCCTGGCGATTGTCGGCGAGTCCGGCTCAGGCAAAAGCACCGCGCTGCGCATCGCCCTCGGCCTGGAAAAACCCAGCCACGGGCGGGTGTGGTTCGAGCAACAGGACGTCACCGACCTCAGCTGGCGCGACTTCCGCCCGCTGCGCCAGCGCCTGCAACTGGTGCAACAAAACCCGTTTGCGGCGCTGGACCCACGCTTCACAGTGTTCGACAGCATCGTCGAACCGCTGGTGTCGTTCGGCTTGCTCAAGGGCCCTGCCCTGGAACAGGCCGCGCGCGAGCTGATCAGTCGCGTGCATTTGCCGGTGAGTTTCCTCGATCGCCTGCCGCGCGAGCTTTCCGGCGGCCAGTGCCAACGGGTCGCCATCGCCCGCGTCCTGGCGCTGAAACCGGATCTATTGCTACTGGATGAACCGGTCAGCGCCCTCGACGTGTCCGTGCAGGCGCACATCCTTGAACTGCTGCAAGAGCTGCAACGGGACATGGGCATCGCCTACGTGCTGGTGTCCCACGACTTGTCGGTGGTCGCCAACTTCGCCCATGAGGTGCTGGTGTTGCGCAATGGCCGGGTGGTCGAACAGGGTTCGGTGGAGCGCATCTTCAACCGCCCGACCAGCGATTACACCCGTGAGCTGATTGGCGCCATCCCTGGCCAGCACGCTATCGCGAGCGCCGCCTGAGCGGCGCTTTACTCGGCAGTGCAGTCACGCGCCGTGATGCCCTTCTCCTGGGCATTGTCAATGGCCATTAATTTTGACCCACTTTTGGCCAATAGAATTGACCCACTTGCTCACCGCTAACCGCCGGTTTTCTGCTTCAAACGATAGCTCTCACCTCCCAGCATAAAGATGTGTGAATGGTGGATCACGCGGTCGATGATGGGCACGGCCACGTTGTCGTCATGGAAGAACTCGCCCCAGCTGGTGAAGTCCTTGTTGGTGGTCAGGATGACCGAGCGGTACTCGTACAGGTTGTTGATTAACTGGAACAGGTTGTACCGGGCTTGGCGCGTCATCGGCAGGTAGCCCAGCTCATCGATGATCAGCACGTCGTATTTGCTCAGCTGATTAAGGCGCTTCTTCAGCTCGCCCTTCATTTCCGCCAGCTCCAGATCCTCGACCAACGCCAGAGCCGTGCGGAACAGCACCTTGTAGCCCGCCTGAACCGCCTTGTGGCCAATCCCAATGGCCAAGTGGGTCTTGCCCACACCCGGTGGTCCGATGAACACCAGGTTGTCGCGGTTGTCGATAAAGCTGAAGTCCAGCAAGGTGCTGACCTGGCGCTTGGTGATGGTGGTCTGGTGCCGGTAATCGAAGGCCTCCAGATGCTTCTCCGAGGGGAACTGCGCCTGCTTGAGGTTGCGGCTTACGCGGCTACTGGAGCGGGCGTTAAGCTCATGCTCGACCAGTGACTGGGCGAAGCTCAGGTAGGACAGTTCATTGGCTTCGGCTCTGGCCAGCAGGGTGGCCAGCTCACCCGCGGTCGCGCTGAGGCGCAGGCTTCGGTACTGCGCGATAGTGCTGTCGAGCAGGCTCATTGGGTCACCCCGTGGCCAGTCGACTGGCCAATGCGGGCATAAGCGTTCAGGTCGGCGTGACTAACCTGGCTACCGGCCTCTGGCGCATAGTCATGGTCGCCGATGATCCGGCCCCGCGCCTTGGCTTGCTGCCATGCTTCGAGGTAGCGCTTGAGCCCGGTGGCGGTCAGTTCACTGCGCTCGCACAACTCGCCGAGCAACGCCGTATCAACCGGCGCATGGGCCATGAGCAGGTCGCGTGCAGCAACCAGCTGATCCTTGTAGATACGCGGCGAAGTACGCTTGAGCAGTTGGCACAGGGTTGCCCCAAGGGCATCGGGCAGGATCGAGTCGATGCCGCGCTCCAGGTCGGTAATGCGCTGGGCATGGTCTCGGTAATGGTTGTTGTTCTTGATCATCCGGCCCTTGGCCTTGCACAGGTCATGGGTGGCTATGAGTTCACCGCTCTCCAGGTCATGGATCAGCAACTGGTTGTCCTGTGCGCTGACACCGACACGGGCTTGCTGCCAGGCCATGGGTACCGAGTACTTGTTGGCCTGCCATGAGATCAAGCCGGTCTTGTCGACCTTGCGGGTCTCCCTTGTCGGCGCCACGTGCAGCAGGTTCTGCGGGACGAGATAGGGCTTGAGCTGACTACGCTCCAGTGCCTCGAAATGCGCTCTTGGATGCTGCCCCGTCGTGCCGTGCACGCGTGCGTTGGCGACAGTCTCGAGCCAATCATTCAGGTGCTGTCGGACGGCGGCCTCGTCCTGGAAGTGCTCGCCGTAGAAGCAGTCACGCTTGACGTACTTGACCCCGGCCTCCACCTTGCCCTTGCTCTCCGGGTCATAGCCCTCGCAGGCATGGATGCGGTACCCGACGGTAGTCGCATACTGGTGGAAGCGCTGGTTCAGCGTCAGCTCACGGTACTGCTCGTTGATCACCACCATCTTGGTCTGATCGTAGATGCACTCCTCGGTGACGCCGCCGAAGTAGCGGAAGGCCTCGTCGTGCATCTGGATAAACCGTTCGGTATCCAGCGGCCGGAAGTTCAGACCGACATACATCAGCCGTGAACAGGACAGCACAAACACCACAAAATGAACGACACGCTCCAGGCCGCCAATCATGACGCCTCGCAGCTCACCGGGGTCGACCTGACACTGCACGCCAGGCACTGACTCAACGACCGGCTCGTAATAGCGCAACTGGCCACTGGCAACCTGCTGCTTGAGCGCTTGCACATAGCGGCGAATGCTCCGGTCTGACACCGCCAGCTCGGTGGTGCGCTCCCTCAGGCGACGGGCCAGCTTGACTGCGCTCAGGGCTGGAAACTGACCCAACTGATTAATCAGATAATCGCGGTGCTCGTCGAGCACCTTGGTGCGTGAAGGGTCAGCAATGGTAGCGCTGATCTGCATCTCATCCAGGTGGAGATACTTGCGTACGGTGTTCCGGGAAATCCCCAGCTCACGACTGATGGCACGGACCGACAGGCCTCGGCCCTGGTCATACAACCCCTTGATCTTGTGAATCACAACCCACTCCTTCAATGATCTGTCCCCGGCCTGTGCATAAGGCGGGTGACGCTACATGGTCGGTGGCCAATGCCACTATGGGTGGGTCAAAATTGTTGGCCAGAGGTGGGTCAGTTTAATTGGCCATTAACAGGCATACGCGGTCTGACGTGAAGCAATGGCACAGCCGCACGTTCTTCGTTTCGCCCGTGGCATTGACCGCATCGAACACTTCCCGGACAGCCAGCCGCCGAGTCTGCAGCTTGAGAAAACCCGCCAGCCAGATTTGCTGATAACGTTTCATTTGGTCTTCAGTCAGCGGTGAAAGCTGGCTCCGCGCTTATCGCTTGAGGATTCTTCGCAGCACAGAACCGATACGAACGCCTGTGACACTGCTCGCTCAAGCCTGCGTGTTACACCTCCTGCCGGACCTGATCCGCTTCAGATTCCAGCGCAACCACTGTCGCACCATGGTTGGTAATGCCGAAAGGAATGTGCACAGATGGCGCAACTGCGCTAGTCGATTGTAGGTGCCCAGATTGATCATCAAAGAAGATGTGCGGTTTCAATACACCTAAAATCCTGCCTTTCTCAATGCCACCCAGAAAGAACGCGTCGTTAGCCATGACACCCCAACTCTTGAGTGTATTCATCGCACGCTCATGAGACGGAGCATTGCGGGCTGTGACGATCGAGACGCGTATGCGGTTTTCGTATTCAGGATTGAGCTTTTTGTGCTTCTCCTCGACCGACTGGATTTTGGATATCCGCACCATGAATTCCTTCAGCGGCCCAGGGTTATGGGGCTGCATGACGTTTTTCACTTCGTGCGCATGGAACTCAGACAATCCAGAGGCCTGCATGATTGTTTCGGACTCATCGCCGGCAAGCACGCCGTCAAAGTCGAATGCGATGCGTAGGGTTTTATCAGTCTCGTCGTCTTCAAATTTTGAATCGAGAACCTGGCCAGCCGGGTACCCGGCCCTGATAGCTGCTTCCACGTCTTTTTTGTCACCCGACAAAAATAAAGCGATATTCAGTGCTGGTATGTATTCATAAGGAGATTTTCCCTGCATGAAAATCGCCCTTGTCATCCCAAGCCCGTAGTGCTCGATAGTCTTCAGTACGCGCAGGCCAGTGTCGGGATCATTACGCGAAAGAAGTATTACCTCGACGAGCGGATCCGTAGGATCGACGCTAAGGTCATTCACTGACAGTAAGCGCTTGATGAAGGGGAACGCTATCCCCTTAGGAAGCGGGACGTGAAGATTTTTTTGCTGAAACTTGCGGTATTCCTCCTCCCCCTGACGCTGAAACACTGCGTCCGATGCCAGCAAATCAAACACAGCGCTGGAAGCGACGCCGATCACTAGGCGATTTTCTAACTCGTAGGGCATTGGAACCTCTCTTGATGCCTCTAAACGCAAATATTGATGGGCATCGAACATGCCGATCGATTTCAGGGCGGATCGAGAAGCACACATCGCGCGCCTCCTCCCACGCACAGTCAGGCATATCAATCTTCAAATCAATCTGCCGGTTGCTTTCATTATGGGAAGATGACTTTGAACCTTGATGATTGGCGCCGAGTCAGCCGTCACCTGATCGCCGGATGTCGGCCCCAAGCTATTCTCCTGAGCGAAATTGGCATAATATGCCAACATCAAAAGTACTTGTTTTGCATAGAACTGGAGCTAGTTATGGCGACGCGAAACGTTGTACTCACCCCTCACCAGGAACAGGTTATCCATGACTTGGTACAGTCCGGCCGTTATCAGAATGCCAGCGAAGTGATGCGAGAAGGTTTACGTTTATTGGAGCAGCGCGTCGCCGAAGACACCGCCAAAATTGAGGCACTGCGTCAGGCGACCTCGATCGGCATCATGGATCTTGAGCACGGGCGCTTTACTCAGGTGAACGAGGGTGATCTGGAGCACTACCTCGAGAGCTTGAGCCTGGAGGCAACCCTCCCTGCGAGAGAGAAACACTGAGCATGCCGCAGTATAGGATCTCCAACCCGGCTCGTGCCGACATTGTCGACATCCTTAGGCTCTCCCAGACGCAGTTCGGCGATCAAGCACGCCAGCGCTACCAGGCGCTAATCCTCGCGGCGCTGCAAGCGCTTGCCGACACGCCTTATCGCATTGGCAGCCACGACCGCGATGAACTTGCACCGGGCCTTCGCAGCTATCACCTCATCTATTCACGCCAGCAGACCAAACAACCCCATGGAACAGTCAAAAGCCCACGCCATATCGTGTTCTATCGTGTGACAAACGACGACGTGATCGAGGTCGTCAGACTCCTTCATGACGCCATGGAAGTGCAGTTGCACTTGCCTAACGGTTGATCAGCAACCTGGCCCAACGACCTAACTGGCCAGGAATAGCGAAGTCCGTCGGAGATTGCCATTCGCGATCACCCGTTCACTCGGTACGAATGGGGGCAAAATTGGGGGCAAACAAAAGTTTTATCGACCTAAAAGCATCGTCCTAGAGCCCAGTCAAAATGTTTTTTGGGGATCCGATAGTCTCTAGGCGTAGCTGGTAAAGCTGATCATTCCTGGCTTTTCAGAGGCTCGCTACCCGGCAAAAGCGCCCCTTCTCTCAACGATTTAATACCCCGCCAACCTCAATCCCGGCGCAAAAGCGTATTCGGTGCCACCCCAAACGCCTTGCGAAACGCATGGCTGAAATGCGAAAAATCAGAAAACCCAAAGTCCAGCGCCGCCTCGGACACACTGCGCACCTGGCCCCGCTCGATCGCTTCTCGGCTGGCATTCAGGCGCTCTTTCCAGATCTCTGCAACGGGGGTTTTCTGGTAGCGGGCGAAGGCCCGTGTAACGGTGCGGGTGGATACATTGTGGGCTTTGGCGATGGCTTCGATCGACAGATCCGGCTCGGTCAGGTGGCGTTGAATGTATTGCATGATGCGGCCGTAGAGGTCTATTTCCTGATGGCTGGTTTTCAGGTCCTGGAGTTCCAGGCTGATCACCAGCAGATCAAGCACAGCACTTGAGTAACGATTGGAGATGCGCTCATCCTGCAGCGACGCGGGCGTGCTCGCGGCCTGGTGCAGCATTTCGCGCAAGGGCACTACACCTGGGCGCCGGTCGTCGAGGACCATCGCGGTGTACTCGGCAATACGCGGCAGGCGCTCGGTGAGCAACGCTCTTGGAATACGGATCAAGTGGTTTTCGGTACCACCCAGGCTGAAGCGAAACGCCTGTGTTGCGTCATAAAGAAACAAATTGCCCGTTGCCAGGTTGGCTTTTCTTGAGCCTTGTTCGATTTGCCCATGGCCCTTTCGAGCGAAACCCAACCATAAATCTTCAGCCGGGCCGCTGCGCAGGTGCTGCTCGGAACGCTCCCAGTAATGCAACGGTGACGACAGCGTACAGATGTCCAGCGCACCGACTGTATTAAGGGTGAGCGAGCCATCAAAGCGGCTCTGGGACAAGGGTTTGCTATCGGCCGCCAGGCAATGGCGGCAGACCACTTCTTTCCAATAATCAAACCGACGTGTTGCAGGGACGGCAAGGGTCGAATACTGAGTGTTCGGGTTCATGACGCTGACCTCGACAACGATGCAATAGGCGCGCGAGAAGTTGTAACGAGCGGCCGATTGTCAGCCATCAAAGCAATTAACGCGCCAAATGCAGTGGCAGGCCGGCTTAGGTTGCAGCCAACGGTAACCACGATGCGAAGCGAGCCGCTCTTGCTCTTGATCTGCTTTTGATCTTAGGCGCCCCGTCAAACCACGCTGGCCGGAATTCGACAGGGATTTGGGGGGTAAACCGGCAGGGGGCTCTTTTCCAAAGTGACCCGCCGTCAGGCGGAACCCTAAGCGGCCGTTACCGCAGCAATGGATATGCACACAATCCAACTGTGTTGACCGCCAGGCCGCCTTCGCGAGCAAGCCCGCTCCCACAAGTTTAACCGCGGGGTGTCAGGTAGATAGATATCGACTGGCAAGCCCGCTCCCACAGTTGGCCCGCGTCGCACCGCAGTTGTGGCCCGTTTAAGGGCACAGCACATCACATCATCAGCCCGCGTGCACCAACGCAGACCACAGGTAAACCTCCGTAGCCGGCCTGTCTTTGCCAACCAAGCGGTTGTCTCACCGAACAAAGCGCGCCCTCCTCTGCCGGCCTAATTTCCACCTCACAGCAGCTCATACCCCGCTGATGAGGTACGCCATGCATCGACACTCTTCACCCCGATTGGCTGACTGCTCCTGGCTTCTGCAACGGCGCGATCTCGCACCTGAGGAGTCGGCTTATTGGTTGATTGAATGGGGAACCATGCAGCTGCTGCACCGACGGCAGGCCGCCAAGCGCCCCCTGCCGCCGACGCGCTGACGCCCACCCGTAGGCCTGAACCAAAATAACGAGGACCTCAAGATGGAATCTGCAATCGACACACATCTCAAATGCCCACGCACCCTGTCCCGCCGCGTGCCCGAGGAGTATCAACCGCCGTTCCCGATGTGGGTGGCGCGCGCTGACGAGCAACTGCAACAAGTGGTGATGGCTTATCTGGGCGTGCAATTTCAAGGCGATGCCAAGCACGAGGCTGCTTTGCAGGCGATGCGTCACATCGTCGGCAGTTTCAGCCAGGCCGACGGCCCGCAGAACTACGATTTGACCCAGCACACCGACAGCAGCGGCTTTGATAATCTGATTGTGGTCGGGTACTGGAAAGACCCTGCCGCCCATTGCCGCTGGTTGCGTTCACCCCAGGTGAATGACTGGTGGAGTTCGCCGGATCGCCTGGGTGAAGGCCTGGGTTACTTCCGCGAAATCACCGCGCCGCGTGCCGAGCAGTTCGAGACGCTGTACGCCTTCCAGGAGAACCTGCCGGGTGTTGGCGCAGTTATGGATGCCACCAGTGGCGAGATCGAAGAACACGGCTACTGGGGCTCGATGCGCGACCGTTTCCCCATCTCCCAGACCGACTGGATGAAGCCCACGAGCGAGCTGCAAGTGGTTGCGGGCGACCCGGCCAAGGGCGGACGCGTGGTGGTGCTGGGGCATGACAACCTCACACTGATTCGTTCCGGCCAGGACTGGGCGGATGCCGAGGCAGAGGAACGCTCGCTCTACCTCGACGAAATTTTACCGACGTTGCAGGACGGCATGGACTTCCTGCGGGACAACGGCCAGCCGTTGGGCTGCTACAGCAACAGGTTCGTGCGCAATATCGACCTGGACGGCAACGTGCTCGACCTGAGCTACAACATCGGTCACTGGCGCTCAGTGGAGAAACTCGAACGCTGGGCCGAATCCCACCCGACCCACCTGCGTATTTTCGTGACGTTCTTTCGCGTGGCCGCGGGCTTGAAGAAGTTGAGGCTGTACCACGAGGTGTCCGTGTCCGACGCCAAGAGCCAGGTCTTCGAGTACATCAACTGTCACGCGCAAACCGGCATGTTGCGCGACGCCCTGCCGCCCACAGCCTGAGCGCCCTCGGCGTTTAACCCCCAGCTTCTACCGCCTTGCCACCCTTCACGGGTGGCCCGGTCCCCTGTGCGAGGAATAAACGATGAATAAGATCCGCCTGCTGACCCTCTCCACCCTGTTGCCCGCCCTTCACGCGAACGCGGGTGAAGTCGCGCCTGGCGACTACGAGCAATATCCGGTCGGTGCCACTATCGGGGCGATTTATTACCAGCACGCCACTACGGACTCGGCTTACGCCAACGGCCACAAGGCCAGCTCTGACTTCAGGGTGACCTCCGACGTCGGCATCCTGCGTCTGCTCCATGTGTATGCACTCAGCGACACGGTCACCATCGACCCGCAATTTCTTTTGCCTTTCGGCCACGTCTCCGGCGCAGGTGACGCCTCTTCACTGGGCAGTACTCGCGGCGTGGGCGACTTGATCCTCACCGCGCCGGTGAAATGGCGGTTCAACGAAGCCCGCGACACCCTCAGTATCGCCCCCTATGTGTATGTGCCTTCGGGCACGTATGACAAGGACGACGCGCTCAACCTCGGGGAGAACCGCTGGAAATTCGAACTGCAGAGTGCCTACGTCAAGCACTTCACAGAGAAATGGGCGATGGACCTGGTCGGCGGCGCGACCTGGTATGGCGACAACACCGATTACGGTGCCAATGCCGACCGCCTGAAGCAGGACGTGTCCTACGCCGCGCAGATCATGGGCCGCTACATGCCGGACGCCACCACCACCTTTGGTATTGGCTTTGGGCGCACCTGGGGAGGCGAGACAAACATCGAGCACGTCAATCAGGACAACGAGTTGGGTACCACCAATTTGCGCCTTACCGCCACCAAATTCGTCACCCCCACCGACCAGGTGCAACTGCAATTGGGCAAAGACCTCTCGGTGGACAACGGCACCCGCGAAGACTTCCGCATGAACCTGCGTTACGCGCACATTTTTTAACGCCAGACACTGCGAACGCGCGCCCCTGGCGCCAGGGTGTCCGGCTCAGCCAAGTCGATGTCTTTCTCAACCAAGCCACCGGCTGGATGCGCGGACTATCTTGAGCCCCAGGCCCGCTGATAGTGAGCATGCAGTGCTCTTCGGCCATTTACGATAAGGACAGCCAACCATGGCAATCGCTCGCCCCACCCTTGAACAGCTATTGGCTATTTCGAGCAGCTTGCACATGCAGCTCGATGCGCAGCAAGCCGATGAATACCTGGCGCTTATGCAGGCAAGCTTCGATGCCTATGACCTGGTTGACGAGCTGCCGGACTTCATCCCGCCGGTGCGTTATGAACGCAGCTCAGGCTACCGTCCCTCGGCCGCACACAACCCGCTCAACGCCTGGTACTTCCGCACCGAAGTCAACGGTGCGCGCGAAGGCAAGCTGGCGGGTAAAACGGTCGCCCTCAAGGACAATATTTCGCTGGCTGGCGTGCCCATGATGAATGGTGCCAAGCCGCTTGAAGGCTTCGTCCCTGCATTCGATGCCACCGTCGTCACCCGCTTGCTGGATGCCGGCGCCACCATTCTCGGCAAGGCAACGTGCGAACACTACTGCCTGTCCGGCGGCAGCCACACCTCCGATCCTGCACCGGTGCACAACCCCTATCGCCAAGGGTTTGCCTCGGGTGGTTCGTCTTCCGGCAGCGCAGCGCTGGTCGCTGCCGGCGAGGTCGACCTGGCCGTCGGCGGTGACCAGGGCGGGTCAATCCGCATCCCTTCCGCCTTCTGCGGCACTTACGGCATGAAGCCGACCCACGGCCTGGTGCCCTACACCGGCATCATGGCCATCGAGGCGACTATCGATCACGCCGGCCCCATTACCGCAAACGTACGCGACAACGCCTTGATGCTGGAGGTGATGGCCGGCGCCGATGGGCTTGATCCGCGACAAGCCGCGCCGCAGGTCGACGCTTACAGCGATTACCTGGAGCGCGGTGTCAGCGGGCTGAGGATCGGCATCCTGCGCGAAGGTTTTGAATTGGCCAACCAGGACCCGCGTGTGGCGTCGTGCGTACGCCAGGCCATTGCAGCGTTTGCGCGGCTGGGCGCGCAGATCGAGGAGGTGTCGGTGCCTGAGCACAGCATTGCCGGTTCGCTGTGGCACCCCATCGGCTGCGAAGGCTTGATGATGCAGATGATGCACGGCAATGGGGCCGGCTTTAACTGGCAAGGGCTGTATGACGTCGGCTTGCTGGACCAGCAAGCCGGATGGCGCGCTCAAGCCAATGAGCTATCCGCCTCTCTCAAGCTGTGCATGTTCGTCGGGCAATACGGTCTGGAGCGCTACAACGGGCGGTTCTACGCCAAGGCACAAAACCTCAGGCGCGTGGCACGCGCCGGGTATGACGCCGCGTTGGCGCGCTATGACCTGCTGGTGATGCCCACCGTGCCGATCATCGCCCAGCCCCACCCGCAGCCGGGTTGCTCGGTTACCGAGTACGTCGCCCGTGCGCTGGAAATGATCGGCAATGCCTCCGCCCAGGACATCACCGGCCATCCGGCCATGTCGATTCCCTGCGGCCTGGTAGACGGTCTACCTGTCGGGCTGATGCTGGTTGGCAAGCACTACGCCGAAGGCACGATTTACCAGGCCGCCGCAGCGTTCGAGGCGTCGGTTGATTGGAAAAACGGTTAGCCGGTAATCCCGCGCAGCGCAAAAAGAACAAGCCGCCAGGCGCTGCCCAGAAGCTCAACGATGAGGAGTCAACTTATGAGCGCACATCAAGCAACCACATCAACACCGGGCGAACGCGCGCAAGCGCTACTGCAGGTGCTCAAGCAGAAGGATCTGATCCCCGACGGTTACATCGAACACATGACACAGCTGATGGCGCACCAATGGAGCCCGGAGAACGGAGCTCGGGTGGTGGCCAAGGCCTGGGTAGACCCGCAGTTTCGCGAACTGCTGCTCAAAGACGGCACCGCGGCGTGCGCCCAATTTGGCTATACCGGCCCGCAGGGTGAATACATTGTTGCGCTGCCAGACACGCCCAGCGTGAAAAACGTGATTGTGTGCAGCCTGTGCTCCTGCACCAACTGGCCTGTCCTCGGCTTGCCGCCGGAGTGGTACAAGGGCTTCGAGTTCCGCGCCCGACTGGTGCGCGAAGGGCGCACCGTGCTGCGGGAGCTGGGCACCGAGCTGCCGGCCGACGTCATCGTCAAGGTCTGGGACACCAGCGCCGAAACCCGCTATCTGGTGCTGCCTGTACGGCCCAAGGGCAGCGAAGCCATGGATGAAGAGGCGCTGCGAAAACTGATCACCAAGGATGTGCTTATCGGCGTGGCCCTGCCTTACGTGGCGTAACCGGTGCCCTTTGTTTTTTGCATTTTTCAGAGGTATTCACAATGGATGGCTTTCACGATCTCGGTGGGTTTCAAGGCTTTGGCAAAGTCCCTCACACCATCAACAGCCTGAGCTACCAACCCGTGTTCAAGCAGGACTGGGAGCACCTGGCCTACAGCCTGATGTTTGTCGGCGCCGATCACTTGAAAAAGTTCAGCGTGGACGAAGTGCGCCATGCCGTGGAGCGCCTGGATGTGCGCCAACATGTCGGCACCCAATACTACGAACGCTATGTCATCGCGACCGCCACCCTGCTGGTCGAAACCGGTGTAATCACCCAGGCGGAACTCGATCAGGCCCTGGGCTCGCACTTCAAGCTGGCGAACCCCGCGCATGCCAGTGGGCGCCCAGCAATCACCGGCCGCGCGCCCTTTGAGGTGGGCGACCGGGTGGTGGTGCGAGACGAGTATGTGGCCGGGCATACCCGCATGCCGGCCTATGTGCGCGGCAAAGAAGGCGTGGTTGTGCACCGCACCACGCAAAAGTGGCCCTTCCCCGACGCGATCGGCCACGGTGATCTGAGCGCGGCGCATCAGCCGACCTACCACGTCGAGTTTCGCGTGAAAGAGCTCTGGGGCGACGCAGCAGATGAGGGGTTCGTGGTGGTCGACCTGTTCGAGAGCTACCTGGACCACGCCGAAAGCACGGTGAACGCATGATGGGCGGCGCCCTGACAGGCCGACTGCCGGTGACGGTGCTTTCCGGCTTCCTCGGCGCCGGCAAAACCACCCTGCTCAACCATATCCTGCGCAATCGCGACGGCCTGCGCGTAGCGGTCATCGTCAATGATATGAGCGAGGTCAACATCGATGCCGAGCAGGTGCAGCGCGACGTGGCGCTGCACCGGGGTCGCGATGAGTTGATCGAGATGAGCAATGGCTGCATCTGCTGCACGCTGCGCGCCGATTTGCTCGAGCAGATCAGCGCCCTGGCGCGCCAGCAACGTTTCGACTACTTACTGATCGAGTCCACGGGGATCTCCGAGCCGATGCCGGTAGCCGAGACGTTCGCCTTCCTTGACGCGCAGGGCTTCAGCCTCAGCGAACTGGCGCGGCTCGACACCTTGGTGACGGTGGTCGATGGCAGTCGCTTTGAAGCATTGCTCGAATCGCCGGGCATAGTGGCCCGCGAGGACGCCCCCACGCGCCATCTGACCGACCTGCTGATCGAGCAAGTGGAATACGCCAACGTCATTCTCGTCAACAAACTGGACCTGATCGACGAGCCCGGCTACCAGGCCGTGCACGCGATCCTCGCCGGCCTTAACCCAAGCGCGCGGATCATCCCGATGGCTCAGGGTAACGTGGAGTTATCCGCCATCCTCGGTACTCACCTGTTTGATTTGCCTAGCCTTGCGGCCTCGCCCGGCTGGATGAAAAAAATGCAGGCCGACGACGCGCCGGCCTCTGAATCGGACACCTATGGCGTGACCTCCTGGGTGTACCGCGAGCGTGCCCCGTTTCACCCACAGCGATTACTCGATTTTCTCCAGCAGCCCTGGCACAACGGGCGCCTGTTGCGCAGCAAAGGTTACTTCTGGCTCGCCAGCAGGCACTTGGAAACCGGCCTGCTGGTGCAAAGCGGCAGGCAGTTCCAGTGGGACTACGTCGGGCATTGGTGGAACTTCATCGAGCAGTCGCAATGGCCGCAGGATGAATATCGGTTGCAGAACATCATGGCCAAGTGGGACAGCATTGTCGGCGATTGCCGGCAGGAGCTGGTCTTTATCGGCCAGGGCCTGGACACCCAAGCGCTGCAGCGCGCACTCGACAATTGCCTGCTGAGCGCTCAGGAAATCGCCGCTGGCCCCTCGGCCTGGCAGGCGCTGCCGGGGGCGGCAATCTTTGACTCCCAGGCCTTATCGGCGCCGATGTCGTCCTTGCAGGCTGACCCCATTTTGCCGAGGTAGAGGTGCCCGCGCAACCTGCGTGGGCACAGCACAAATTCCAACAATAATAATCAGGTACGTTATGCGCGATTACGACTCAGCAGTCTCATCCTTCGATTATCTACACCTGGCTGCCCAGGACTTGCACGGCGAACTCGGCGCCTTGAATGCTTGCATTGAATGCTGCGACCGGCACGCCCAGGACAATGCCGTGGCGTTGTATTGCGAAACGCGCGATGGCCGCGCCACGCAGTACACCTTCAGCGAACTGCAGGCGCACGCGGCGCGCTTCGGCAACTTCCTGCGCGCCCATGGCGTGCAGCCGGGGGATCGGGTTGCCGGCCTGATGCCACGCACGGTTGAATTGGTGATTGCCCTCCTGGGAACCTGGCGCATCGGGGCGGTCTACCAACCGCTCTTTACCGCGTTCGGCCCCAAGGCCATTGAACAGCGACTGGACTGTTCCAACGCGCGCTGGATCGTGACCGACGCCCACAACCGTCCCAAGCTGGACGAGCTCCTCGACTGCCCCCGCGTCATCGTGACCGACGCCACCCCACAGCGCCCCAGCGACTACGCGTTTTGGGAGGTGCTGGAGCATCAGCAACCCGACTGCACACCTGAGCTGCTGGACGCCCGTGCGCCGTTCCTGCTGATGTGCACCTCGGGCACCACCGGGCCGGCCAAGCCGCTGGAGGTGCCTTTGAGCGCCATCCTGGCCTTCAAAAGTTATATGCGCGATTCAATCGACCTGCGCGAAGACGACCGTTTCTGGAACCTCGCCGACCCCGGCTGGGCCTATGGCTTGTATTACGCCGTGACCGGGCCACTGGCCTGCGGCCGCGCCACGTTGTTCCATGACGGCCCTTTCACCGTACAAAGCACCAGCCGGATTATCGCCAAGTACGGGATCAGCAACCTGGCCGGCTCGCCTACGGCCTTTCGCCTGCTGATTGATGCCGGGGCGGAGTTCGCCGACGCCGTGCGTGGCCAACTGCGTATCGTCAGCAGCGCCGGCGAACCGCTCAACCCGCAAGTCATCCGTTGGTTCGCCGAACAGCTCGGCGTGGTCATTCACGACCATTACGGCCAAACCGAAATCGGCATGGTGCTGTGCAATCACCATGGGTTACGCCATCGGGTCCGTGAGGGTTCTGCCGGTTATGCGGTGCCGGGGTACCGGATTGTCGTGCTGGACGATGCGCAGCGGGAGTTGCCGACAGGCCAACCGGGCGTCCTCGCGGTGGATCGCGAGCGCTCGCCCCTGTGCTGGTTCAATGGCTACCTTCACATGCCCACCAAGGCGTTTGTGGGCCGTTACTACTTGAGCGGCGATATCGTGGAGCTCAATGAGGACGGCAGTATCAGCTTTGTCGGCCGTAACGACGATGTGATCACCACGTCCGGCTACCGCGTGGGGCCTTTCGATGTAGAGAGCGCGCTTATCGAACACCCGGCAGTGGTCGAAACCGCGGTGATCGGCAAGCCCGACCCGCAACGTACCGAGCTGATCAAAGCGTTTGTCGTGCTCAACCGCGAGTACCTGCCCAGTGTCGAGTTGGCGGAAGTCTTGCGCTTGCATGTCCGACAGCGCCTGGCCGCACATGCGTACCCACGGGAAATCGAGTTCGTTGAGCAACTGCCCAAGACCCCCAGTGGCAAATTGCAGCGGTTCATCCTGCGCAACCAGGAAATTGCCAAGCAGCAGGCACTCGACACATGAGGACGGCTCCCGCGCTCAGCCGCTCGGAGTTCCAGCGCAGAGCCCTGGAGCTGTTCAAGGAGCGTAGCTTCAGCCAGGTCAGCATGCGCGAATTGGCGGCGCATGTCGGCATCAGCCCGGGCGCGATTTATCACCATGTAGAGAGCAAGGAAGCCATGCTGTTTGAGTGGCTGACAGAGCTGTATCAGGCGCTGTTGTCGCACGTCGACCGGATCAACACCCGTAGATTGACGCCCGCGCAACGCCTGGCAAAGCTGATTGAAGGCCACCTTCAATTGCATGAACAGATGACCGGGCACTTCAAGTTGGCGGTCATGGACGCCACTTGCCTGGGCGCGCCGATGCAGGCGAGCGTTGAGCGATTGAGGCTAGCCTACGAGTCGGAACTCATGAAAGTGGTCGGCCAACTGGGCCATCAGCCCGGCGGGCCGTTGCGCGAGGGCGCGCTCACGGCGATTCTGCCCGTACTGAACAGCCTGCCCACATGGCTGAGCCCAAAGATTGATCACCGTCAGCGTCGGCTTATTACAAAGACCATCGCCGATGCGGTCATAAAGGCGATAAATTCCCTGCCATGAGTGACCACACCCAACGGTAACCACGATGCGAAGCGAGCCGCTCTTGATCTTGATCTGCTTGTGATCTTGATCTCAGGCGCCCCGTTAAACCACGCTGGCCGGAATTCGACAGGGATTTGGGGCCCCAAATCACTGGCGGATTACGGGCACACCGAGCCTAAGCGAGGTGCCGAGTGGTGGGGCAAGAGCCCTTTGGTTACTTTGGGCTGGGCCGGCATTCCGGCTCTTTTCCAAAGTGACCCGCCGTCAGGCGGAACCCTAAGTAGCCGTTACCGCAGCAATGGATATGTACACAATCCAACTGTGTTGACTGCCAGGTCGCCTTCGCGGGCAAGCCCGCACAGTGGGATCGTTAGGGTGTCAGGTAGGTAGGCGTCGGCTGTTAGGCCGTCGCGGGAGCAAGCTCCCTCGCCACAGGTTCGGCGTCATCCCGAAGTTGTGTTCATGTCCAGCACCAAGCGCTCTAGAGGCGCTTGACGACTTCACTCGGCTTGCTGAAGCTTAAATCCAACATAACCTGTACTTATCCCCTTCTGCGCCAGTTAGCGCCCAAAATTATAGAATTAGCATCAGCGCCTATTAAGTCGGATAACTCAAGTCAAAAAAAGCAGACGAGGCCCACAACCGTATTCTGAGTGACGACTGTCTTGCGTCCGACCCGCCCCACGCTTGAATCCAAACCCGCCCAGGCCTACCCTGCACGCGTCGAACAATCACCCAACACGTCAAGGAAGACTTCAAATGTGGGATGGCAGCGTTACCTTTGGCGACTCATGGGCCGGTTACATTGGCCGTGCGGATCAAAACACTGCTCACTCCCATGTCGCCATCCAACTGTGCATCGGCGTAGGCCAACCCGCCACCCTGGAGCTGCCCGGAAAAGTCATCCGTGCGGCAGGCGTGATCATCGGTCCCAACGTCGAACACCGTGCCGTGGCCGAGAGTCATCCGGTGGCATTTTTGTATGTCAGCCCGGACACGGCGTTGGGCCGTGCGCTCAATGCGTTGCTGCAAGACGATGGCATCGCCCTGGCCAGTGATGAACTGCTGGAGTGCTTTCGTCGTAGCACGTCCCTGTCGCACTTTGTCGACGCCCTCTCGCGGCTGCTGGCAATTACCCCGCCGATCGACCATAGGCTTCACAAAGCCTTGAATATTCTGCGCCTGGACCGCGACGGTCCAGGTTGCGTCAGTCGCGCTGCCCAGGCGGTGGGGTTGTCCAGCCCGCGCTTGCGCTTCGTCGCCACCCACCAGATGGGTGTTTCCCTCTCTCAGTGGATCATCTGGAACAAATTGGAAAGGGCCTCCAAATCCCTGGCCGGGGGTTCGACGTTGTCGGACGCCGCTGCCGACGGCGGTTTCTCCGACCAGGCGCATCTGGCTCGCATGATGCGCCGCATGATTGGCATGACGCCGCGCACTGCCGCTGAGGTTTTGCGCAAGACAAGCGTTTCGTTCAAGACGCACTGACAGCAAAACGCCAACATCCATCGCATCTGATTCGCAACAACGTCAACTCCCTCCTGCAGAACACTCAGCCCCACTGAAAGTGAATAAAAGAGTGTTCGCCCGGACGCCCGTGTCTGCGAATCGACTATTTGGTCGCAAGTGCCCAGCCCACCGTGGGTCGCCCTGCACGGAGGCCCACACCGTTTCTGAGCCTGCTTGACCTCAACGCGCATCGACAGGGAGTACCACATGACCAAAGGCAAGTTGATAAAACTGACGCTGTGCGCCGTCGTGGTCGGCGGGTTGCTGGTGCTGGGCTGGCAGCGCTGGCAGTATTCCAGCACCTACGTGAGCACCGACAACGCCGAACTCGACGGGGTGATCATCCCGGTACGGGCCAAGCTTTCGGGCGTGGTGATCAGTGTGCCGGTGGTGGACAACGTCAGGGTACAAAGCGGCGACCTGCTGTTTCAGATCCGTGACAGCGAGTACCGCTATCAGTTGCAGCAGCGCGAAGCACAGTGGCAAGCATTGCTCGCCGCCGCCGGGCGCGCAGGCGTGCCGGGCGCGCTGGACAGCCAGGTGCTCGGCGCGGTGGCCATGCGCGAGGCCGCGCAGGCGGCCCTGGCTCAAGCGAGCGCCAACCTTGAGCAAGCACGCAATGACTATCAGCGTGCCCGTCGCCTTGGCGCCCAAGGCGCGCTGAGCACCCAGGACCTGGAAGTGGCCAAGGCGCGTTTCGACGCCCTCAGTCATGCCCAGGAGGTGGCGCGCAAAAACGCCCAGGCCGCCGCCCAGAGTACCTTGGCCAACAAGGCCGAACTCAAGGTGCAGGACTATCGGATCGCGGCCGCGCAAGCGGAGCTGGAACAATCCAGGATCCAGCTCAACGACACCCGCCAGACCGCGCCGATGCGCAGCATTGTCTCGAAAAAAGAGGTGGAACCCGGCCAGTTTGTGGTCGCTGGCCAAAAGCTCATGAGCCTGATCGCCACCGACGCACTGTGGATTACCGCCAACTTCAAGGAGACCCAGGTGGGGCGCGTGCGCGTGGGCCAGAATGCCCGTGTCACCGTGGACGCCTTCCCCGGGCACGCCTTCGACGGCGTCGTCGAAAGCCTGGCACCGGCCACCGGAGCCAAGTTCTCATTGCTGCCCCAGGAGAATGCCACGGGCAACTTCACCAAGGTGGTGCAGCGCGTGCAGGTGCGGATCGCGCTCAACGATGTGCCAGATGACTACAAGTTGTTGTTGAGCCCGGGCATGAGCGCGTTTGTCGAAGTGGCCGCACCTGACGACACCGGCCAGACGCTATGAAGTCGCCTTACCTGATTGCGCTGACCGTCACGCTGGTCTCGATGATGGAGTTGCTCGATGTCACCATCGTCAACGTAGCGATTCCCAGCCTGATGGGCACCTACGGGGCGTCGGTGGATGAAATCTCCTGGGTCTCTACCGGTTATGTGGTGGCCAACGTGGTGATTCTGCCGGTCAGTGGCTGGCTGTCGGCGTGGTTCGGCCGGCGGACTTATTATCTGGTCTCTACCGCGCTGTTCGTACTGGCATCGTTGGGCTGCGCGATGTCTGCCGAACTCTGGCAACTGGTCGCGTTCCGGGTGCTGCAAGGCCTGGCGGGCGGCGGGTTGCTGGGGATTTCCCAGGCGATCATCTACGACGTCTTCCCCAAGGAAAAAGTCAGCAGCGGCATGGCGCTGTACGGCGTGGGCGTGATGATGGGGCCCACCTTGGGTCCGACCGTCGGCGGCTACCTGATCGACACCTTGTCGTGGCATTGGATCTTCTTGATCAACTTGCCGATCGGTGCCGTGGCCTTGTTGCTGTGCTGGCTGTGCATCAACGACTCGCCCAACGAACAAAAGCCTTCCAGTGTCGACTACAGCGGCTTCTGCTTGCTGGCCCTGGGCGTGGGCAGCCTGCAGATCCTGCTGGAGCGCGGCGAACACTGGGACTGGATGGCGTCCCACTGGACCGTGGCCTGCCTGTTGCTCAGCAGCTTCAGCCTGGTGGGCTTCTTTTGGTGGGAGCGGCGTGTGGCCAACCCGATCGTCAATGTCGCACTGTTCCAGAACCGCGAGTTCCTGATGGGGTGCATCTGTGCGTTCTGCGTGGGCTTCGGGCTGTACAGCACGTTGTTCATGGTGCCGCTGTTCTTGCAGACCTTACTGGCGCAAAGCGCTTACCAGAGCGGGCTAGTGATTTTCCCCGGGGCGGTGGCCAGCGCCATCAGCACCTTGGTGATCGGCAAGCTGTCCCAGGAAAACAAGATCGACGAGCGTGTGTTCGTCACCCTGGGCATTGTCATGTACTGCTATGCGATGTTCCTGCACACCCAGTTCACCCTCGACAGTAACCCCGACTCGCTGTACTGGCCCTTGGTGATCCGCGGCCTGGGCCTGGGCATGATCTTCGTGCCGCTGACCAACCTGGCGATGCGCCGCCTGCCGCTGACATTGATCTCCGGCGCCTCAGGCGTACTCAACCTGATGCGCCAGTTGGGGGGCAGCGTTGGCATCGCCATCGCAGCCACCTTGCTCACACGGTTCTTGTGGGAACGCTACCGCCTGCTTTCCGAGCATGTCACCGAATCGAGCCTGGTGGCCAGCGGCTGGGGCGGTGTGGAAACCGACCCGTTGTTTCTTTCCCTGGGCCTGGCGAGCCATCAACAAGCCCTGGCTCTGATGCCCTACCTGCAAGCGCGCGAACAGGGGCAAATGCTGGCGTTCAGCATGCTGTTCGGCACCTTGGGAGTGGTGATGGCCATCGGGATTCCCATGGTGCTGATGATGCGCAGAAGCCACATCAGTCGATAAATCTTTCAGTGGAGCACACCCCTTGCGTATTCCAGGCCTGCATCTCAACACCACCCCGCTGCTCATGCCGCTGTATTGGCTGGCACTCGCCTGCGCGCCCACCCAGGTATCGGCAGATGACTTGTACCACCTGTACCAGAAGGCGCTGACCCACGATATGCAGTTCGCCGCCGCACAGGCCCAGCAATTGGCCACGGCAGAAAAGGAACCGCAAAGCCGTGCCAACCTGCTGCCGGACCTGTCTGTCACTGGCGGCGCGGCCTGGGTCGATGCCGAGGATTCGTCCGACTATCATCGCAATCGCAATAACACCAACGCCTATGCCGTGGTCCTCACACAGCCGCTGCTGCGTTGGCAGAATGTGATCGTTCACGACCAAAGCAAACTGTTGATCAGCGCCAGTGAACTGCACACCGAACAGGCGCGCCAAGCCTTGATGCTGCGCGTCGCCCGCGCTTATTTCGACGTACTGCTCAATCAGGAACTGTTGAACACCCGCACACAACAGCTACAAACCCTGCGCGAGAGCCAGACGCGCAGCCAGCGACTCCTGGCCGACGGCGCCACCACAGCAAACGCGCTCGCCCAAGTGCAGGCCAAGTACGACCAGGCATTCGCCGAGCAGATTGCCGCCCGTGGCGCACTGGACATTGCCAACGAGACACTCACCCAATTGACTGCCGCACAGGCGGGCCCGTGGTCAGGCAAAGAGCCGCAGTTCAGCGCCCCGGTGCCCGCTGCCATCGATGATTGGGCCACGACCGCGCAACAAGGCAACCTCGCCGTACAGGCGGCGCAGATTGCCCAGCGCCTGGCCGAAATGGACATCGACAAGGAACGGGCCGGCCATTTGCCAACCCTTGATCTGATCGCCGCCCATGGCCGCTTCGCCTCTGTCGGCGGCGATGTCTACGATGTGACGTTGCCGGAAAACCGCTATAACCAGACCGTGGTCGGGGTCAAACTGAGCGTTCCGCTGTACAGCGGTGGCCGCACCAGCAGCCGCGTGCGCGAAGCCCATGCACTGCAAAGCAAGGCGGCGGACGAAGTCGAAGATGCACGTCGCAACGCCGGGCTGAAGGCGCGCCAGGCTTACCTGCAAGTCACCAACGGCATGAGCCAATACCAGGCACTCAAGCAGGCCTTGAACTCTAGCCAGATCAACCTTGCCGCCGTGACCCACGGGTTCGAAGCCGGTTCCCGCATCAACACCGACGTGCTGGATGCCCAACAAAAAGTCACCGATACCCAGCAACGCCTGGCCCAACAACGTTATGCGATCCTGATGGCCCAGTTGCACCTGTTGGCATCCACCGGCAACCTGAGCGACGCGCGCCTGCGGGATATCAGTCATACGCTGAACTGACGCACTGATCAGTAGTGCGCTGACATTCGCTCAACGTGAGGGCTGATTTGGATTAAGCTTGGGCATCTCAAAAATGGAACACTGCCCATGTTCGACCTCAACGAACTCTTCCTCTACGCCAAGGTGGTCGAGCACGGCGGGTTTGCGGCGGCGGGTCGAGCGTTGAACCTGCCCAAATCGACCTTGAGCCGCAGGGTCAGCCAGCTTGAAGCCAGGCTGGGAGCACGGCTGATACAGCGTTCGACGCGCCAATTCCAGGTGACCGATATCGGCCATGCCTATTACCGCCATTGCGTGGCGATGATTGCCGAAGCCGAGTCAGCAGAAGATGTGATTGCCTTCAACAAATCAGAGCCGCGGGGCGTGATCCGCCTGAGCTGCACCACCGCATTGCTCAACTACTGGGTGGCGCCGATGCTCGCCCAATTCATGGCGCAATGCGCCAGCGTCGAACTGAACGTGAAGAGCTTCAACCGCAAGGTCGACATCATCAGCGAAGGCTATGACATGGCCTTGAACCTGTGTTTCCCACCGCTGGAAAGCAGTGAGCTGGTCATGAAGGTACTGGCTAAAAGTCCTCAGGTACTGGTGGCGAGCGCGACTTTTTTGCAGGACGCTCCCCTGCCCTCGCTACCGGCTGACCTTGCCGGGCTGGCGACTATCCATTGGGGCAACCCGTTGCTTCAATACCTGTGGGACCTGACCGGGCCGGACGGCGCGACGGCCCAGGTCGCGCACACGCCGCGCCTGGTCAGTGATGACATGTCGACCCTGAAAAATGCAGCACTGGCGGGCGTGGGCATCGCCAACCTGCCCCAAGTCGTCGTGAAAGACGAGTTGGCCGATGGCCGCCTGATTGCCGTATTGCCTGAATGGCAACCCGCTGAAGGCGTGATCACCGCCGTGTTCCCCTCCAGGCGCGGGCTGATGCCGTCGGTGCGGTCCTTGATCGATTTTCTGGGCGATGCGTTTGAGGCGCCGTGATGCTCCCACGCGGTGCTGGGAAAGTTCCTTGCACCCTGAGCAACAGTCTTTTGTCATCAATCACATTGATAGCTCCCTAACAAAACCCCCATGCTAGAGGGCTGACTCCGCGCTTATATCATTCCGAATGATAGTTACCTTTGCTTCATTCGATTCGTGACATACCGCCTCCCCGCGCATGATCCGCCCATCTCAAATACATTGGCGGATGCACCTCATGGAACAGTCACTCAAACATTTGCGCTTCCCCCTGGCGATCTTGGCCGTGGTGGTGATGAGCGCGTGCGGCAAGACCCCGGAACAAGCGGCCGCCATGCCTCCAGCCAAGGTCAGCGTGGCCAAGGTGTTGGAACAACCGGTCAACGAATGGGACGAGTTCACCGGGCGCCTTGAAGCCCCGGAAACCGTGCAGATTCGTCCTCGGGTGTCTGGCCAGATTGACCAAGTCGCTTTTACTGAAGGCGCTTTGGTGAAGAAAGGCGACCTGCTGTTCCAGATCGACCCTCGCCCGTTCCAGGCCGAAGTGCGCCGCCTCGAGGCCCAGCTTGCACAGACCAAAGCCGCCGCCACCCGCAGTGAAAACGAAGCGCAACGTGGCGAGCGCCTGCGCCAGAGCAATGCGATCTCCGCCGAACTGGCCGACTCGCGCACCACCGCCGCCCAGGAAGCCCGCGCCGCCATGGCCGGGATCCAGGCGCAGTTGGACCTGGCCAAGCTGAACCTGAGCTTCACCCGCGTGACCTCGCCCATCAGTGGCCGCGTCAGCCGTGCCGAAATCACCGCCGGCAACCTGGTGACCGCCGATACCACGGCGCTCACCAGCGTGGTGTCCACCGACAAGGTCTACGCCTACTTCGACGCCGATGAGCGCGTATTCCTCAAGTACACCGAACTGGCCCGTGAAGGCCGGCGTGGCGCAACCACACCTGTGTACCTGGGCCTGTCCAACGAAACCGGCAACCCGCACCTGGGCCAGATGAACTTCGTCGACAACCAGGTCAACCCGGCCACTGGCACCATCCGTGGCCGTGCGGTGTTCGATAACAGCAAGGGCGAATACACCCCTGGCCTGTATGCGCGCTTGAAGCTGGTCGGCAGCGGCACCTATTCGGCCGTGTTGATCAATGACGAAGCGGTCGGCACCGACCTGGGCAAGAAGTTCGTGCTGGTGATGGACGGCGACAAGCCGGCTTATCGCGCGGTGGAACTGGGGCCGAAAATCGAAGGCTTGCGCATCGTACGCAGTGGCCTGACCAAGGACGACACCGTGATCGTCAAGGGCCTGCAACGTGTGCGCCCAGGCTCGCCGGTCGCGCCGGAAACCATCCCGATGGCCAGCAAGGAAACCCTCGCCGCCTTGGCCCAACAACGACAAGCGCTTGAAGCCAGCAACCTGGAGCAAGTAGCGCCGCAAACCGCAGCGCCCAAGCTCGCAAGCGTCGCGGCTCCACGCGGTTAAGGAATACTTAAGATGAATTTTTCCAAGTTCTTCATTTCACGGCCGATCTTCGCAGCGGTGCTGTCGCTGTTGATCCTGATCGCCGGTGCAATCTCGCTGTTCCAACTGCCGATCAGCGAATACCCGGAAGTGGTGCCGCCGACCGTGGTGGTGCGCGCCAACTTCCCGGGCGCCAACCCCAAAGTCATCGGTGAAACCGTGGCCGCGCCGTTGGAGCAAGCCATCACTGGCGTCGAGAACATGCTCTACATGTCCTCGCAATCCACCGCCGACGGCAAGCTGACCCTGACCATCACCTTCGCCCTGGGCACCGACCTGGACAACGCGCAGGTGCAGGTGCAAAACCGCGTAACGCGCACCCAGCCCAAGCTGCCGGAGGAAGTGACGCGTATCGGTATTACCGTGGACAAGGCCTCCCCCGACCTGACCATGGTGGTGCACTTGACCTCCCCGGATCAGCGTTACGACATGCTGTACCTGTCCAACTACGCGATCCTCAATATCAAGGATGAACTGGCCCGCCTGGGCGGCGTCGGTGATGTGCAGTTGTTCGGCATGGGCGACTACTCCCTGCGCGTGTGGCTCGACCCGAACAAAACCGCTTCGCGCAACCTGACCGCCACCGACGTGGTCACAGCGATCCGCGAGCAGAACCGCCAGGTGGCAGCCGGTGCCCTGGGGGCCCAGCCTGCGCCTAGCGACACCAGCTTCCAGTTGTCGGTGAATACCCAGGGCCGCCTGGTCACTGAGGAAGAGTTCGAGAACATCGTGATTCGCGCCGGCGCCAACGGTGAAATCACGCGCCTCAAGGACATCGCCAGGGTCGAACTGGGCTCCAGCCAATATGCGCTGCGCTCGCTGATCGATAACCAGCCCGCCGTCGCGATTCCGATTTTCCAGCGTCCCGGCTCCAATGCCATCGACATCTCCAACGATGTGCGCAGCAAGATGGCCGAGCTGAAAAAGAGCTTTCCGGCGGGGATGGATTACCGCATCGCCTACGACCCGACCATCTTTGTACGCGGTTCGATCGAAGCGGTGGTGCATACCCTGTTTGAAGCACTGATTCTCGTGGTGCTGGTGGTGATCCTGTTCCTGCAGACCTGGCGCGCCTCGATCATCCCCTTGGTGGCGGTGCCGGTTTCGTTGATCGGTACGTTTGCGGTGATGCACCTGTTCGGGTTCTCACTCAACGCCCTGTCATTGTTCGGCCTGGTACTGGCCATCGGTATTGTGGTGGACGATGCCATCGTGGTGGTGGAGAACGTCGAGCGCAATATCGAGCTGGGCCTGGAGCCCTTCCCGGCAACCGAAAAAGCCATGAGTGAAGTGACCGGCCCCATCATCGCCACGGCGCTGGTGCTGTGTGCGGTGTTCATTCCGGCCGCCTTTATCAGTGGCTTGACCGGGCAGTTCTACAAGCAGTTCGCCTTGACCATCGCGATCTCAACCGTGATCTCGGCGTTCAACTCCCTGACCCTGTCCCCTGCCCTGGCCGCTGTGTTGCTGCGCGGTCACGACGCACCGAAGGACCGTTTCTCCAAGTTCCTCGACAAGGTCTTCGGTGGCTGGCTGTTCCGTCCTTTCAACCGCTTTTTCGAAAAGGCCAGCCATGGCTACGTAGGCACCGTGCGCCGGGTGATTCGCGGCAGCGGTATTGCCTTGTTCGTCTACGCAGGTTTGATGGTGCTGACGTTCTTCGGGTTTGCCCACACGCCGACCGGTTTCGTACCGGCCCAGGACAAGCAATACCTGGTGGCCTTCGCCCAACTGCCCGACGCCGCAAGCCTGGACCGTACCGAAAACGTGATGAAGCGCATGTCGGAGATCGCCCTGAAACAACCCGGCGTGGAAGCTGCAATTGCCTTCCCGGGCCTGTCGATCAACGGGTTCACCAACAGCCCGAACAGCGGCATCGTGTTCGTGACCTTGAAGCCCTTCGATGAGCGCAAAGACCCGAGCATGTCCGCCGGTGCGATTGCCGGTGCACTGAACGGCCAATACGCCAATATCGAAGAAGCCTACATGGCGATCTTCCCGCCGCCGCCGGTACAAGGCCTGGGCACCATCGGTGGTTTCCGCCTGCAGATCGAAGACCGTGGCAACCTCGGCTATGACGAGTTGTACAAAGAAGTGCAGAACGTGATTGCCAAGAGCCACGGCGTGCCTGAGCTGTTCGGCCTGTTCACCAGCTACACGGTGAACGTGCCGCAAGTGGACGCGGCCATTGACCGCGAAAAGGCCAAGACCCACGGCGTGGCGATCAGTGACATCTTCGACACCCTGCAGGTCTACCTGGGCTCGTTGTATGCCAACGACTTTAACCGCTTTGGGCGCACCTATCAGGTCAACGTGCAGGCCGAGCAACAGTTCCGCCAGGACGCCGACCAGATCGGCCAGCTGAAAGTGCGCAATAACAGAGGCGAGATGATCCCCCTGGCGACCTTTATCAAGGTCAGCGACACCTCGGGCCCGGACCGTGTGATGCACTACAACGGCTTCATCACCGCAGAAATCAACGGCAACGCCGCGCCGGGCTACAGCTCTGGCCAGGCCCAGGCCGCGATTGAAAAACTGCTCAAAGATGAACTGCCCAACGGCATGACCTACGAGTGGACCGACCTGACCTATCAGCAAATCCTCTCGGGCAATACCGCGCTGTTTGTGTTCCCGCTCTGCGTACTGCTGGCGTTCCTGGTGCTCGCCGCCCAATACGAAAGCTGGAGCCTGCCACTGGCGGTGATCCTGATCGTACCGATGACGCTGCTGTCGGCCATCACCGGGGTGATTATCTCGGGCGGCGACAACAACATCTTCACCCAGATCGGCTTGATCGTACTGGTGGGCCTGGCGTGCAAAAACGCGATCCTGATCGTCGAGTTCGCCAAGGATAAACAGCAGGAAGGCCTCGACCCGCTCGCCGCGGTACTGGAAGCCTGCCGCCTGCGTCTGCGGCCGATCCTGATGACCTCGTTCGCGTTCATCATGGGTGTGGTGCCACTGGTACTCTCCAGCGGTGCCGGCGCCGAGATGCGCCATGCCATGGGCGTGGCGGTGTTCTCCGGGATGATCGGTGTGACCTTCTTCGGTCTGTTGCTGACGCCAGTGTTCTACGTACTGATCCGTCGCTATGTCGAGCGCAGTGAAGCGCGCAAAGCGGCCAAGGCCTTGAAGCTGGAGACACAGCAATGAGTGTGAAAATATTCCTGCCGAGCCTGCTGGTGCTGGCGCTCGCCGCCTGTGCCGTAGGCCCGGACTACAAGACCCAGCCACTGGAGGCGGCCAACATCACGGCCGCCGCCGACACCAAGAGCTACGACCACGCCAAGTACGAAGGTATCTGGTGGCAGCAGTTCGACGACCCGACCCTCAACCAGTTGGTGACCCAGTCCCTGAGCGGCAACCGTGATTTACGCGTGGCCTTCGCCCGTCTGCGGGCGGCACGGGCCATCCGTGATGATGCGGCCAACGACATCATGCCGGTGGTCACCTCCCGCGCCAGCAGCGATGTGGGCAAGGGCCAGATTCCCGGCCAGACCACCAAGCGTGTCAACAGCGAGCGCTACGACCTGGGCCTGGACATGGCCTGGGAAGTGGATTTGTTCGGGCGTATCCGTCGCAACCTGGAAGCCAGCGACGCCGACCAACAAGTGGCCGAAGCCGACCTGTACCAACTGCAAGTCACCATGATTGCCGAACTGGTGGACGCCTACGGCCAACTGCGCGGCGCGCAACTGCGTGAACGCATCGCCCTGGACAACCTGAAGAACCAGCAGGAGTCGCGCACCATCACCGTCAGCCTGCGCGATGCCGGCGTGGGTGATCAACTCGACGTCGAACGCGCCGACGCGCGCCTGGCAGCGGTTGAAGCCAGCGTGCCGCAACTGCAGGCCGAACAAGTGCGTGAGCGCAACCGCATCGCCACCCTCCTCGGCCAGCGCCCCGACAAACTGAGCGTGGACCTGAGCCCGAAAGACCTGCCAGCGATTGCCAAGGCGTTGCCAATTGGCGACCCGGGGCAACTGCTGCAACGACGCCCGGACATCCTCAGCGCCGAACGCAAACTGGCCGCCGCCACCGCACGTATTGGCGTGGCCAAGGCCGACCTGTTCCCACGGGTGAGCCTCAGCGGCTTCCTCGGCTTCACCGCCGGGCGCGGTTCGCAGATCGGCTCGGCCGCCGCGAATGCCTGGTCCCTGGGCCCGAGCATCACCTGGGCCGCGTTTGACCTGGGCAGCGTGCGTGCGCGTTTGCGCGGTGCGAATGCCGAAGCCGATGGCGCCTTGGCGACCTATGAACAGCAAGTGCTGCTGGCGCTGGAAGAGTCCGAAAACGCCTTCAGCGATTACGGCAAGCGCCAGCAACGCCTGGTCTCGCTGATCCGCCAAAGCGAATCCAGCCGCGCCGCCGCCGACCTCGCGGCGATCCGCTACCGCGAAGGCACCGTGGACTTCCTGGTCCTGCTCGACGCCCAACGCGAACGCCTGGCCGCCGAAGATTCCCAGGCCCAGGCTGAAGTCGACCTGTATCGCGGGATAGTGGCGATCTACAAGGCGCTGGGTGGTGGCTGGCAGCCGGATACGGTAGTCGCCAGCAACAAGTGAGGTAAAGAGCTCCTTTGGTTGGTCGCATCCAGCCAATTTTTAGCCCTGCGGTCCATTCGGTCGTGGGGCTTTTTTTTGCCAGGACTTCCTAAAATGTTGAAAGTTATTTCTGTAAGCCAATTAGGAAGTCCTTCGTAGGTAATTTCCTAGTACTGCGCTACACCTGGCTTCCAGCTTTAAATACTTCAGAAACAACAGTGCGTTTTCATGTAGGCAAACAGCACCCCACGTTAAAGTAATTGGCGCACGTGTCGACAACCAAGTGCCACTTACTAATGGAGGAAGGCGACATGGCTATCATGTTGACTGCTGAGCAGATGAGGCATACGAAGGCAACCAACGCTTACGTTATTAAAAACCCTGAGCAAATAACGAATGAATTCACAATCACTGAGGAGTCCGTAGCAGCTGACACACTAAATCTTGGTGAAACAAAAAAAATCGCCGACCTGAAAGAATATTTAAAGGGCTTTGACATGACAGCCATAAGCTCAGATGACCTCAGAAAAGTAGCGCGACGATTATTCGACAATGAAATGATAGATATACATGCATTTGTAATATTCGCCGAAGGCAATTTGGCGAGTGGTGCAGATGGCCTTCCTACAGAAACAGACGTTAAATTCAACGCCATCGCTTTGTTTAATGAGCGGCTTGAGGACTACAATGATTTCCTTGAGAATAATCCTGCAGACGTGAAAGAAGATACTTTGAGGTGGCGGCGGGGGATGATAGATGCCAATCACGCGATAGGTGCATTGACCTACTTCGTCAACTCTTCCAGCAGTGATTTAAAGATTCATGAGCAAGCTTGAATCCAAGTCGTTTGGGCAGTGCGCTAAGGAGGATCTTAACGCACTGCCAATGCAGGCCTTCAGCGGCCGTACTTGGCGATGCCTGAGTAGGATTTCACATCAGGGTCGGAATTGAACATAGCGACTCGATAGGTACCAAACGATCCAGAGTATGAAGCGCTGCTCCCAAAGCTTGTCGCAACAGATTGCCAAGAGGCTCCCAACTGCTTTTGGATAATCAACTGTGGCGCCCGCCCTCCTCCCGTGGAAGCTGAGGCGTCAATAGTCGCACCCGCACATCCATTCGCGGAAGTTATGGCGAACGGACCATACACTGTCGTTTCGACACCAGGCGGCAAAAGCCCGCTATAGCTGTCACTTATATACAGACACAAGGCCGGCACCTGAGCAGACAAAAGCATTAACGCGAGACACGGCAACGCAATAAGACATTTCATGATCTCACCTCAAATCAGCAAATAGTAAATAAATACCCACTCGAAATATCTGATCTTTTATTTCCCCATAAGCGCACCTCACAGTTAAGCAATGGCTGCCAGCACACGACACTCGATATCAACCCAGCAGATATCAAGCACCCACTAATGCGGGTGAGAACACGTTGCTTACGGTGCACGAAATCAAGCGCTAAATATGCCAGCCACGTCCTAAAATATAGAAGGAGCGTTCTGTCATACTTGGGTGAAGGAATAAGTGAGAACTGTCCTAATCCCGCATGACGGAAGTTAGAGTCGACTCGGCTCGCTCAAAATCAAACTCCGATAATGCCCGGGATTCGATCCAGACCACTTACGAAACGCCTTGTAGAACGAACTCGCATCGGCAAACCCCAACCGCGTGGCAATTTCCGCAAAGCTGATTTGCGGTTCAGCCAGCCACACAATCGCCAGTTCCTTGCGCACGCTGTCCTTGAGGCCTTGATAGGTCTGCCCTTCTTCCGCCAAACGGCGGCGTAGTGTGGACGCAGAAATACACAACCGGGCGGCAAGCCCCTCGGTTTCCGGCCAGGTGTCGGGGGGCATCTGCCGCAAGTCGTGCTTGATGCGCGTGGCGAGGCTTTCCGGGTCGCGGTATTTGACCAGGATGTTAGCCGGTGCATGAGCCAGGAAACGCTGGAGCTCTTGCGGGCTGCGCTTGATCGGCAGGTCCAGGCAATCAGCGGAAAAGATCATGCGGGTGCGTGGTCGATCAAAGCGCAGGTTGTCAGAAAACATCACCTGATAATCGTCACAGAAGTCCGGCTGCGCGCAACGCAGCTCAATGGCGAGGATCGGAATACGCCGCCCCGCCAGCCAGCAGGCGACGCCGTGGACGATCATCCAATAGGTGAAGTAGGTAAACGCTCGCTTGGGCTCATCAGGCTCGAGCAGGACAATTTCCGCCAGGCTCTGTTGGCGCACCAGCTGGGCTGGCAGGTGCTCCAGCATCAGCGAGAGAAACCCCAAGCCGGTTTCCAGGCCGGCCGCCAGGCTGGGTTGCGCCATGGCGGCGCGACACAGGAACGCCAGGCTGCCGGATTTGAGTTTGCGCGGGTCCATACCAAAGAACTCATCATCCCTGCGCCGCGCCAGCAAACGCCACAGGCGTGCATAGGCGGTGGCCGCCACGCGAGCGCCGGGCTGCTCAAGCAATTCCGGGGCAATCCCGACTTTACTCAATGCCTCAACGGTGGCCGCTCCCGGCGCGCAACTCTGCAACAGCGCTTCGCGCACGAGGTGGATGGAGATGGTGTCTTTTTCCGACATGGGGCGTTGAGCTGTCCAGCTGCGGTGTGGTTGGCCTGCATCATAAGGGCGGTTGCGCTTCGCCACCACTGTTCAGCCCACGTTCAGCAAAGGTCAATATTTCTTGTTTAGCAATGAGTATCATTATGTTACAACTTAGCTCCCTAACTAGTTGCGCCCGGGTGCCCGATGCTCGTTCCTTTTTTAATCATGCTGCGCGAAGGCATTGAAGCGGCATTGATCGTTGGCATTATCGCCAGTTACCTGCAACAGACCGGGCGTGGCCAGTGGATGCCCGCAGTGTGGATCGGCGTGTTCCTTGCGGCGGCGCTGGCGCTGCTGGTGGGCGGTGGCCTGGAGTTGGTCAGTGCGGAATTCCCGCAAAAACAGCAGGAATTGTTTGAAGGTGTCGTCGGGCTGGTCGCCGTGGGCATCCTCAGTTCCATGGTGTTCTGGATGCGCAAGGTGGCGCGCTCGATTAAGCACTCGCTGCATGAGTCCCTGGACCATGCACTGGCCGGCTCCAGGCATCAGGTGTTCGCCCTGATCGCCATGGTGTTTTTCGCCGTGGCCCGCGAAGGGCTGGAGACGGTGTTCTTCCTGTTGGCCGTGTTTCAGCAGAGCGAAGGCCCAGGTGCTCCGGTGGGCGCCCTGCTCGGCCTGATCTTGGCCATTGTCGTGGGTTTGCTGATTTATTCCGGCAGCATGCGCCTGAACCTCGGCGCATTTTTCCGCTGGACCGGCCTGTTCATCCTGGTGGTCGCCGCCGGCATTCTCGCCAACTCGGTGCAAGCCCTGCATGAAGCCGGCGTGTGGAATCACTGGCAGACCGTGCTGTTCGACTTCAGCGCCGCATTGCCCATGGACAGCCCACTCGGTTCAGTACTGGCCGGCATGTTCGGTTACCAGGAGGCGCCGACCGTCAGCACCCTGGGCGCCTATCTGATTTACCTGGTGGTGGCCCTGGTGATGTTCTTCCTGCCCTCGGCCCCGACCCAGCCTGTTGCCAACACTTCTTCCGTTTCCAGCCAGTAAGGACCGTCTCTTGCCCAACCCAACCCCTCAATCGGCCCCGCCGTCCCGCACCCTGCGCTGGGGCGTGGCCGGCTCGGTGGTGGTGATGATCGCCGCCGGTGGCCTGTTCTACTACGCCTCGCAATTGGCCGCCGGCAAGCGCCAGGCCAACCACAATGAAATCGCGGTGACCATCCACAGCCACGCCTGCGAACCCAACGCCCTGACGGTACCGGCCGGGCATGCCAGCTTTCGCATCATCAACCGTTCCGACCGCGCGGTGGAGTGGGAAATCCTCGACGGCGTGCTGGTGGTCGAAGAACGGGAAAACATTGCCCCGGGCCTGAGCCAGGTGATCAACGCCAACCTGCTGCCCGGCGACTACGCCATTACCTGTGGCCTGCTGAGCAACCCGCGCGGCACCTTGCATGTCACGCCCACGGCAGAGTCTGACGCCCAGGCCAAGGCCAAGCCGTCGATGGTGGCCTTTATCGGCCCGTTGTCGGAGTTTCGCGTGTACTTGAGCGGCCAAGGCGGTGCGCTGGTCAAGGCCGTGACGGCCCTGCAACAGGCCATCGCCGCCGGTGACCTGGCCCAGGCCCAGGCGCTGTATGTACCGGCCCGCGAGGCGTATCAGCGCCTGGCGCCTGCGTCCCAGCGCCTGGCCGAATTGGATAACGCGATCAACGCCCGCGCCGATTACTTTGAAAAACGCGAGCAAGACCCCGCCTTCAGCGGCTTCCACCGTCTTGAATACGGCCTGTTCCAGCAACACAGCCTTGACGGCCTGGCGCCGGTTGCCCAACGCCTGGTCACCGACGTCACCACGCTCAAGCAACAGTTACTGGCCCAGTCCCTGCCACCGGAGCAACTGGTGAGCATTGTGGTGCGCAACCTAAACAGCCTGGCGGACGTGCGGGCGGCGAGCGGTGAAGAGGAACGCTACAGCCACATCGACCTGAACGGCTTTGCCGCCAACCTGGAGGTCGCGCACAAAGTGGTCGACCTGATGCGCCCGTTGCTGGGCAAGTCCGCCGCCGACCTGTTGCCCACTATCGACAGCGCGCTCAGCGCCTTCGACGCCGAACTCAACGGGCTCAAGGTGAATGACCGCTACCCCAGCTACGACAAGATTACAGCCGATCAGCGCAAGCAGATCGCCGACAAGGCCAAGGCACTGGCCGTTGCACTCGATGGAATCGACCCCGCCCTTGGCCTTTCCGGCCTGCAGTGAAGACGACCGCATACATGAGTGATACAGAACAGTTTGACCTCCAACGTCGCCGCGTCCTGTTGGGCATGGCGGCCACCGGCGCTGCGATTGCCGGCAGCAGCCTGAGCTGCCCGGCGATGGCTGCAGCGGCTGAGCAAGTCACCACCGCACCGCGCAGTGACAAAACCCAGGACCACCAGGCGTTTTTTGGCAAGCACCAAAGCGGCATCGTCACCCCGCGCCCGGCCTGCGGCATGGTCGTGGCGTTCGATGTGCTGGCCAGCGACCGCGAAGACCTGGAACGCCTGTTCCGCACCCTCAACGAGCGCATCGCGTTCCTGATGACCGGCGGCACCGTGCCCCAGGTCGACCCGAAATTACCGCCTACCGATTCCGGCATCCTTGGCCCGGTGGTCACGCCAGATAACCTGACCATCACCGTGTCGGTCGGCGAGTCATTGTTCGACGAACGCTTCGGCCTCGCGGCAGCCAAACCCAAGCGCCTGAGCCGCATGGTCGGTTTTCCCAACGATGCGCTGGAGCCCGCGCAGTGCCATGGCGACCTGAGCCTGCAGTTCAGCTCCAACACGCCGGACACCAATATCCACGCCCTGCGCGACATCGTCAAAAACCTGCCCGACCTGCTGCTGGTGCGCTGGAAGCAAGAAGGCAGCGTGCCGCCCCAGGCACCGACTAAACCCGGTGAACCGGCGCAGAGTGCGCGCAACTTCCTGGGCTTTCGCGATGGCTCGGCCAACCCCAATTCCAACGATGACAAGGCCATGGACCAGATCGTCTGGGTACAGCCCACCAGCGACGAACCGGCCTGGGCCGCCCATGGCAGTTACCAGGCCGTGCGCATCATCCGTAACTTTGTCGAGCGCTGGGATCGCACCCCGCTGCAAGAACAGGAAAGCATCATCGGCCGTATCAAACCCACGGGCGCGCCCATGGACGGCCAGCATGAAACCCAGGTCCCGGACTACAGCAAGGACCCTGAAGGCAAGTTGACCAAGCTCGATGCCCACATCCGCCTGGCCAACCCGCGCACCCCGCAGACCCAGGCCAACCTGATCCTGCGGCGGCCGTTCAACTACTCCAACGGCGTCAACAAGAACGGTCAACTGGACATGGGCTTGTTGTTCATCTGCTACCAGGCTGACCTGGAGAAAGGCTTTATCAGCGTGCAAACCCGGCTCAACGGCGAGCCGCTGGAGGAGTACCTCAAGCCCGTGGGTGGCGGGTATTTCTTCACCTTGCCCGGGGTCACCGGGCCCAAGGATTTCATCGGGCGCACGCTGCTGGCTGCAACGCACCCTCACGAACCTGCCAAGACCTAAAACACACCAGAGCGGAATGTCTCCCATGAAGAAGTCGTCTATTGCGTTGTTGTTACTCAGCCTTTCGCCACTGGCAAGCTTCGCCGCTACTGCGCCGTTGGACCTGGTGGGCCCGGTGTCGGATTACAAGATCTACGTCACCGAAGAAATCGGCGAACTGGTCACCCAGACCCACGCGTTCACCGACGCCATCAATAAGGGCGACCTGGCCACGGCCAAGAAGCTGTATGCGCCGACTCGCGTGCACTATGAATCCATCGAGCCGATCGCCGAGCTGTTCAGCGACCTCGACGCCTCCATCGACTCCCGTGTGGACGACCATGAAAAAGGCGTGACGGCCGAAGACTTCACCGGCTTTCACCGCATTGAATACGCACTGTTCTCGCAGAACTCGACCCAGGGCCTGCAAGCGCTGACCGCCAAGCTCAACGCCGATGTGAATGACCTCAAGACCCGCGTCGATGGCCTGACTTTCCCGCCGGAGAAAGTCGTGGGTGGTGCCGCTGCGTTGCTGGAAGAAGTCGCGGCCACCAAAATCTCCGGTGAGGAAGACCGTTACAGCCATACCGACCTGTACGACTTCCAGGGCAACATCGACGGCGCGAAAAAAATCGTCGACCTGTTCCGTGGCCAGATCGGGCAGCAGGACCAGGCCTTCCTGGCCAAAGTCGACAAGAACTTTGCCAGCGTCGACAAGATCCTGGCCAAGTACAAAACCAAGGACGGCGGCTTTGAGACCTATGACAAGGTCAAGGACAACGACCGCAAGGCGTTGGTCGGCCCGGTCAACACCCTGGCCGAAGACCTCTCGACCCTGCGCGGCAAGCTGGGTTTGAACTAACTGCCGCGCACAAAAAAACACCCAGTCCCTGTCGAAGGGGCTGGGTGTTTTTTTGCGGGCACGTTGCTCAGCTAGAGAATGCGATACAGCAAGCGCTCGATCCGCACCCGGCTGACACGCCGCAGGAACTTGCCGACAGCGGGCGGGTAATCCACCAGCGTCTGCAATTGCTGGTAACCCTGGATACGCGTGGTGTGCTGGAAAATATTCGCAAGCTCGGCGCTTCGCGGCTCCAGCCATTGGCCTTGAGGGTCGTCGATCAGCAAGCCATTTTCCAGATCAAGGCGAAATGCCCGAGGGTTGAGGTTGTTGCCGGTGAGCAAGGTGTAGCGCTCATCCACCCACATGCCCTTGAGGTGGTAGGTGTTATCGCCGTCGCGCCATAAGTGCAGGTTCAACTGGCCGCTGTTGATCATCGGCTGGTGCCGCTTGGCAAAGCGTCGCAGGCTGATCTCGTACAGGTACGGCAACGCCGCAATCACCTTGAAAGGCTCGGTGGGCGGAATGTAGAAGTCGTTGGCGGTCTTGTCGCCCACCACGATGTCGATCTTCACGCCGCGTGCCAGGGCGCGGTTGATCTCACGGGTCACCGGCAATGGCAGGTTGAAATACGGCGTGCAAATAGTCAGTTGCTGCTGGGCGCTGGCGATCAGTTCGAGGATCACCCGGCTCAACGGGTTGTTCTTGCCGACGCCCAGCAAGGGGCTGACCGACAGATGGTCGTTGGGCAATTGCCCGGCCGTGGTGTCGTAGGTCGCATGCTTGAGACGGCTGCGCAGGTCGCCGATGTCGTTGCGCAAGCTGCGGGTGGTGGGCGGGTTCGGCAGATCCAGGCGATGCACGGCCTTGGACGCTACCAGGCCGTGTTCCACCAGGTGCTGCATCGAATCGGCCAAGGGTTGGCTATGGATCAGGTGGTAACGGTCGAAGCGGTATTTGTCGAACTTGTGCAGGTACACATTGTTCAGGCTGGCGCCGCTGTAGAGCACGCTGTCATCGATCACAAAACCCTTGAGGTGCAACACGCCGAACAGCTCGCGGGTTTGCACCGGCACGCCGTACACCGGCACTTCGGTGGCGTGGCGCTGGGTCATCGCCTGGTACCAGGCGCTGTTGCCCGGTTGCTTGCCCGCGCCGATCAACCCACGCTGGGCGCGCAGCCAATCCACCATCACCACGATGTCCAGTTCAGGCCGTGCGGCCTTGGCGGCGTGTAGCGCGTCGTAGATTTCCTGCCCCGCCTCGTCCTGCTGCAAGTACAAGGCAACGATGTAGATACGCCGCGTGGCCTGGGCGATTTTCTCCAGCAGGCAGCGACGATAGGCGTCAGCGCTGGGCAGCACCTCAATGGCCTCGTTGGACAACGGAAAACCGCGCAGCTTGGGCAACAGGGAGCGTTTGAAGAACGACGGCATAGGGCTCGCAATGGGTCGAATCCGAAGAGGCCCAAAGCTTACACCATGAGGCTGCTCAGGTCTCGCGGTGGGTAATTTAAAAAAACCTGTTGACCATGAAGAACGATCGTTCTACTGTATTCGACATGAACGATATAACCCAGAATGAAACCCGCGACATCATCCTCGACGTCACCGAGAAGTTGATCTATCGCCACGGCATCGCTGCCACCGGCATGGACTTACTGGTGAAAACCGCCGGTGTGTCGAGAAAAAGTATCTACCGCTACTTCGCCAACAAGGATGAGTTAGTGGTGGCCGCCCTGCAACGCCGCGACGAGCGCTGGATGCAGTGGCTGCGCAGCGAAGTGGAACGCAGTGACGACAGCGGCGAGCGCCTGCTGGGGCTGTTCAGCGCGCTCAAGCGCTGGTTCGGCTCGGCAGACTTTCGCGGCTGCGCTTTTATCAATACCAGTGGCGAAACTGGCGACGCCCAAGACCCGGTGCGCCTGTTGGCCAAAGCCCATAAACGCAAACTGTTCGAGTACGCACTTGAACTGTGCCAAGCACATGGCACACCCGACCCGGAGCAGCAGGCCGCGCAACTGCTGATTCTGATCGATGGCGCCATTACCGTTGCCCTGGTCATGGGTGATTCAACAGCTGCCGATAATGCGCAATGCATGGCGCGAACTTTACTGCAACTGTGAACCCACAGCCCAGGCAACTTTAGACCCAACCTTTATTGCTTTGAGGAGTCGCCCATGTCAGCCCAAGAAGAAGTCCGCCCGCCCCTGCCGCCGTTTACCCGCACGTCTGCCATCGAAAAAGTTCGCCTGGCCGAAGATGGCTGGAACTCCCGCGACCCGCAGCGCGTGTCCCTGGCTTATACACTGGATACGAACTGGCGTAACCGCGCCGAATTTGCCCATAACCGCGAAGAAGCCAAGCAGTTCCTGACCCGCAAATGGGCCAAAGAGCTGGATTATCGACTGATCAAGGAATTGTGGGCCTTCACCGATAACCGCATCGCCGTGCGCTACGCCTATGAATGGCACGATGATTCGGGTAACTGGTTTCGCTCGTACGGCAATGAGAACTGGGCGTTCGATGAGAACGGCTTGATGGCCAACCGCTTTGCCTGCATCAACGATATGCCGATCAAGGAGAGCGAGCGCAAATTCCATTGGCCGCTGGGGCGGCGCCCGGATGAGCATCCGGGCCTGTCAGAACTGGGGCTATAACCCCGATTCTGTAGGCAGCGTGAGATCCAATGTGGGAGCTGGCTTGCCTGCGAAGACGGCCTTACAGTCGACACCGTTATACCGAGTACATATCCATTGCTGCGGTAACGGCCACTTAGGGTTCCGCTCTGACAGCGGGTCACTTTTGGAAAAGAGCCCCAAAAGTAACCAAAAGGGCTCTTGCCCCACCACTCGGCACCTCGCTGTGGCTCGGTGTGCCCGTAATCCGCCAGTGATTTGGGGGGCCGCCGCCACGCGCCATCCATGGCGCGGGGCGGCTAAACCGGCATCCCTGCCGGTTTACCCCCCAAATCCCTGTCGAATTCCGGCCAGCGTGGTTTAACGGGGCGCCTGAGATCAAGAGCAGATCAAGAGCAGAGCAAGAGCGACTCGCTTCGCATCGTGGTTACCGTCTGCTGTTACAACCCACAACGTTGTGTAGATACCTATGCCTTCGCAAGCCAGCTCACACATTTGGATCGCGGGGCATCAATTGGATCAACGTCTGCTAACAGCGCCCTCCCACACGTTTAGTCCTGATTCAGCCCCACTCGATACAACACACCGTCATCCTCATCCGTCAGCACATACAGAAACCCATCCGGCCCCTGCCGCACATCGCGAATCCGCGCTTTCAATTCGCCCAGCAAGCGTTCCTCGTGAACCACCTTGTCACCCTCGAACTGCAAGCGAATCAGCTCCTGGCTGACCAGCGCACCGATAAACAGGTTGTGCTGCCAGGCCTTGAACCGGTCGCCGTCATAGAACGCCATGCCACTGATGCCCGGCGACTTCTCCCACACATGATGGGGCGCCACTGTGCCCTCTGCCGTTTTGCCCTTGGCTTCGGGAATCGGCAGCAGGGAATAGTTGATGCCATGGGTCGCCAGCGGCCAGCCATAGTTCTTGCCGCGCTCGATGATATTGACTTCATCACCGCCACGGGGCCCGTGTTCATTTTCCCAGATCGTGCCGCTCCAGGGGTTCAGGGCCAGCCCTTGCGGGTTGCGCTGCCCGTAGGACCAGATCTCGGGACGCACGCCGGGCTGACCGACAAAGGGGTTGTCATCCGGCACGCGCCCATCCGGGTAGATGCGCACCACTTTGCCTTGCAACTTGTCCAGGTCCTGGGCCGTAGGGCGGTCGTTGTTTTCACCCAGGGTCACGAACAGGTAGCCGTCCCGGTCAAAGGCCAGGCGCGAACCGAAGTGGTTGCCGGTAGACAGCTTGGGCTCCTGGCGCAGAATCACCTTGAAGTCCTCCAAGCCGCTCAGGTCAGTTGCCAAGCGCCCACGCCCTACGGCAGTGCCAGCCTTGCCGCCCTCGCCACCGCCTTCGGCGTACGACAGGTACACCAGGCGGTCCTGCTTGAAGTCTGGCGACAGCACCACATCCAGCAACCCGCCCTGCCCTTTGGCCCATACCTGCGGCACGCCCTTCAAGGGTGCAGACAGCTTGCCGTCCGGGCTGACAAAGCGCAGGTTTCCAGGCCGTTCGGTCACCAGGAAACCTTGCTGGTCGGGCAGAAACGCCAACGCCCACGGATGGTCCAGGCCCTTGGCGATCGGTGTTGCGGTGATGCTGCCTTGCTCGCTGGGGAACTGTTGGCTATCGGCGGCATACACCGCGCTCAACGGCAGTAACGCGGCGGCGCACAGGGCGGCTAGCAGGGTTTTACGTACAAACATAAGGCGAAATCCTCAGCGGCGATTGCCGTTGGCATCATAGGTGGGCGCTTTGGGTGCGGTGGCCGGGCGGCTGGGGGCCGCCTCCTGCTTGGGGTAGCGGTTGCCAATGCCGCCGTTTTCCAGCGTCGGCCTCGGGTTGGCCGGGACAGGCTGAATACTGCGAACCGCCGGTGCATTGGGCTGCGTGCCCTGCATGCTATTGGGGTTGGCCCGGTGAATAGGGCCGTGGTCGCTGCTGCGGCCCGGCAGGTTTTGCGCCTGGGCCAATGGCGCAAGGGCCAGGCCCAGCGCCAGTGCTGCAAGATGACGTACACAAGGGTTCATGGCCAAACCTCTCTATGCCAGGTACTACGTGCTTTCGATAACACGCTACGCCGTGGGTTCGGGTTGTGACACTAAATAGTTTCTCATCAGGTGTAACACGATCTGTCCGAGCATCTATCCGCCGAAACTTTTGCCCTGCGCTGTGAGTCACCAGCACACAGGCTCTTCGTTGAGGAATCACACCTATGCCACGGGCAATCTGGAAAGGCGCCATCAGTTTTGGCTTGGTTCACATCCCGGTATCGCTGGTCTCGGCGACCTCTTCACAAGGCGTCGACTTTGACTGGCTGGACAAGCGCAGCATGGACCCGGTGGGCTACAAGCGCATCAACAAAACCACCGGCAAGGAAGTCACCAAGGAAAATATCGTCAAGGGCGTGGCCTTTGAAAAAGGACGCTACGTGGTGCTCAGCGAAGACGAGATTCGCTCGGCCCACCCCAAGTCCACCCAGACCATCGAAATCATCGCCTTCGTCGCCAGCGACCAGATCCCTCTGCAAAACATCGACACGCCCTACTTCCTCGCCCCGGACAAACGCGGCGGCAAGGTCTACGCACTGCTGCGCGAAGCGCTGAAAAAAACCGGCAAGGTCGCGCTGGCCAACGTGGTGCTGCACACCAAGCAACACCTGGCTGCGTTGATGCCGCTGGAGTCGGCCCTGGTGCTGGTCATGCTGCGCTGGCCCGCCGAAGTGCGCAGCCTGGATGAACTGGAACTGGGCAGCGATGTGACAAAACCGACCCTGGCCAAAGGTGAATTGGACATGGCCAAGCGCCTGGTCGAAGACATGAGCGCCGACTGGCAGCCCGATGAATACCGTGACAGCTTCCAGGACAAGATCCGGGCGCTGGTAGCGAAGAAGGCCAAGGCCGGCAAGATAGAAGATGTGGAAACGGCCGAAGGCGGCGAAGAGCGCAAGTCCGCGGATGTCATCGACCTGACCGAACTGCTCAAACGCAGCCTGGCGGGTAAACCTGCGGCGAAAAAAACCGCCACGAAAAAGTCCAATAACAAGGCCTCTTGAGCCTGCCATTGACGGGAGAACGACATGGCAAAGCCCCTGAGCGAGTACAACCGCAAGCGCGATTTCAAGATCACCGCCGAACCCGCCGGCAGCTCACCCAGCAAACGTAAAGCCTCGGCCTTAAGCTTTGTGATCCAAAAACATGATGCACGCAACCTGCATTACGACTTTCGCCTGGAACTTGATGGCGTGCTGTTGAGCTGGGCGGTGCCCAAGGGCCCAAGCCTGGACCCGAGCCAGAAACGCCTGGCGGTGCATGTGGAAGACCACCCACTGAGCTACGGCAGTTTCGAGGGCAGCATTCCCGCCGGCCAATACGGTGCGGGGGATGTGATCGTGTGGGACCGAGGCATTTGGCAACCCCACGATGACCCACGCAAGGCCTATGCGGCGGGTAAACTCAAATTCACCCTGATCGGTGAGAAGCTCTCCGGTGACTGGGCTCTGGTACGAACCCGGCTCAAGGGCAGCGGCGACAAAGAGCAATGGCTGTTGATCAAGGAAAACGATCAGCAAGCGCGCCCGGCGGCTGAATTCGATATTGTCGAGGCCGAGCCGGCCAGCGTGCTCAGTGATGCGGTGGTGGGTAAGCCAAAAGCCAAAGCCAAGGCCAAACCCAAGGCCGCGCCAAAAGCCAAAGCGCCCAAGCGTACCGCTGCCCTGCCGGATGAGTTCGCCCCTCAATTGGCAACCCTGGTGGACCGGGCGCCCGAAGGTGACTGGCGCTACGAGATCAAGTTCGACGGCTACCGCATCATGGCGCGCATTCGCGACGGCGAAGTGCGCCTGTTCACCCGCAACGGCCACGACTGGACCGAGCGCCTGCCGCGTCAGTGCAAAGCCTTGCAAGCCCTCAAGCTCAAGGACAGTTGGCTGGATGGCGAAGTGGTCAGCCTCAATGGCGACGGGCTGCCGGATTTCCAGGCGCTGCAAAACGCGTTCGATATCGGCCGCAGCCTGGACATCGTCTATTACCTGTTCGATGCCCCGTTTTTGAACGGTCGCGACCAACGCGAAGACCCGGTCGAAGAGCGTCGTGCTGCGCTTAAATCCGCACTGTCGGGCAGCCGAAGCAAATTGCTGCGCTTTTCCGAAGCCTTTGCCGCCAGCCAGCGCGATATTTTCGAAAGCGCCTGTGACCTGGCGCTCGAAGGTGTGATCGGCAAGCGTGCCGGCAGCCCCTACGTGTCGCGGCGCAGTGACAACTGGATCAAGCTCAAATGCCGCCTGCGCCAGGAATTCGTGATCGTCGGCTACACCCGCCCTCAAGGTTCGCGCAGCGGCTTTGGTGCGCTGCTGCTGGCGGTCAACGATGACACCGGCCTGGTCTATGCCGGGCGCGTAGGCACGGGCTTTGATCAGGCGGCGCTGAAAAGTATCTATGCCCAGCTCACCCCGCTTGAGCGCAAGGACTCGCCACTGCAAAAGCCGCTGACCAGTGCCCAGGCCCGTGGCGTGCACTGGGTTGAGCCGAGCCTGGTCGGTGAAGTGCAATTTGCCGAGTGGACCCGTGAAGGCGTGGTGCGCCAGGCCGCGTTTGTGGGCCTGCGTACCGACAAGCCAGCCTCGCAGATCATTCATGAACAGCCGCGTGCGGCCAAGTCGGTCAAGGCATCCGGGGCATCGAAAGCCGGTAAAGCCCAGGCAACGGTGAAGAACGTGAAAATCACTCACCCCGATCGCATTATCGACACGCACAGCGGCACGCAAAAACAGCAACTGGCGCAGTTCTACACCGATATCAGTGAATGGATACTGCCCTTCCTGCGTGGACGTGCCGTGTCATTGTTGCGGGCGCCGGAAGGTATTGAAGGTGAGCAGTTCTTCCAGAAGCACTCAGAGCGCATGGCAATCCCGCACATCAAGCAATTGGACCCGGCGCTGGATCCAGGTCATGCGCGCCTGATGGAAATAGACAGCGTGGATGCCCTGGTCGGCGCCGTGCAAATGGGTACGATCGAGTTTCACACCTGGGGGGCCACCGCAGACAAGATCGAAACGCCTGACCTGTTTGTTCTCGATCTCGACCCGGACCCGGCACTGCCCTGGAAAGCCATGCTGGAAGCCGCCCAACTGACCCTGTCGGTACTCGATGAGCTGGGCTTGCAAGCCTTCGTTAAAACCAGCGGCGGCAAGGGCCTGCATTTGATCGTGCCGTTGGCCCGGCGCGATGGCTGGGACACCGTGAAGGCGTTCGCCAAAGCCATTGCCCAATTCATGACCCGGCAACTGCCCGAACGCTTTACCGCCACCAGCGGCCCCAAGAACCGCGTGGGCAAGATCTTTATCGATTACCTGCGCAACGCCCGTGGCGCCAGTACCGTGGCGGCGTATTCAGTGCGGGCACGCCCGGGCCTGCCAGTGTCGGTGCCGGTGAGTCGAGAGGAGTTGAAAGGGTTGCGCGGCGCCCAGCAGTGGACAGTGGCGAACCTGCATCAGCGGCTACAAGCGTTGAAGGACGACCCGTGGGCCGGGTATGCCAATCGGCAGAAGATCAGCAAAAAGATGTGGGACAAGCTGGGCGCGCAACCCCCTGAGTGATCCGCGCCCTGAGCCAGGTCAGATAAGAATGAAGATCAGCGCCAGACCGGCAAAGATCGCCCACTTTTCCAGGTAGTAGCGCGTGCGATTACGCTTTTTGAGCTCTTTGCCACGCAAGCGAATCTTGTACAAGCGAGTGAAGGCACGGTTGAGGCCGCCGGTCTTGTCGCCCTCGTCGTTGGGCGAACCCGCAGCGGCCATCACATTGCGGCTGAACCAACGGTTGAACGCCGCCGCCCAACGGTATTTCATCGGCCGTTCAATGTCGCAGAACAGAATGATGCGGTTCTGTTGGGTGGTGTTTTCCGCGTAGTGAATGTAAGTCTCGTCAAACATCACCGGCTCACCGTCGCGCCAGTAATAGTTTTCACCATCCACGTTGATATAGCAGCCTGGGTCATTAGGCGTATCCAGCCCCAGGTGATAGCGGTAGGAGCCTGCATACGGGTCACGGTGACGCACCAGCTTGGAGCCCGGAGGCAGCTCGGCGAACATCGCCGCTTTGATCGAGCCGATGCTCTGCACCAGTTCGGTGGTGCGGGGGCACAGCTTCATCGCCGACGGGTGGCTGTCGCCGTACCACTTGAGGTAGAAACGCTTCCAGCCGGTCTTGAAGAACGAATTGAAACCTACGTCGTTGTATTGCTCCGAGCGCTTGATCTCCCCCGCTCGCATCAGGTTCTGGCCTTCTTCGCGGATCTCTTCCCAGTGCTCCTGCAACGGGCTCAGGTCCGGAAAGTCGCTGGGTGAGAGATAGGGACGGCTGGGCTGCTTGGAGAACAGGTACAGGAAACAGTTGATCGGCGCCAGGAACGTCGAGTGATCGCTAAGCTGGCGACCCAGCTTGTGTCGCACCCGACCGCGCAGGTGTACATACGCAATGGAAGCAACGTAGAGAGCAACAATGATGAGTTTCAAGGGATTCGTCACACGTCAGGGAGAGAACAGGCTGCTCCTGCGGGCCCACAACGGCCGAGGATGGATAAGCAGCACCTGAAATCACAATTCACATACAGGCAACACGGCCGGCGGGATAACCGCCTGCGTGCCACCATTGGCAGTTATTTAGCCACACTTTGTAACCAAAGGTTAACTAAGAATTGTGAAAAGCTGTCTATTGAGTGTGCTGGGGGTAGGAGCAGGCAGGCCCTTGAGCCTGCCTGTTTGAGGGCGTTTGCAGGGTTACAGCGGCGCGTCTTTACCCTCGCGGCGATCGCCTAATGCCGTATAGGGGACGGCCTGGGTGCGGCTGCGAACGAAGTAGCGGATCAGCGCAATCATCAGGCCCAGCAACAGGCCGCCGACGAGGCTCAACGCGATGACCAGCGGCTTCTTCGGCTTGATCGGCGACAGAGGCTCCTGGGCTCGACGGTCAATCGTCACCAGCTTGAGGTTGCTCATGTCGATGTTCAAACCACGCAACCTGGCGACTTCAGCACGAAGCGGCTCGACGTCCTGCAAGAAGATGTCTTCGTTGCCACGCTTGCGCAACACTTCAACCTCACGGTTGCTTTCCAGCAGTTGCAGGTCTTTGCCGATCTCGGCAATGCGCGGGTTGGTGAAGTCATCACTGGTACGCTGTTGCAATGCAGCGCGCTCGGCTTCCAACGCCTCGGTCCCCATGAAATACAGCGGGATCTTCTGGTTGTTCACCTCGGTACGCATGACCTGGCTCGAACCCGTGCGGGTGGAGTCGGCCATAGAGGACGGCGTTGTCGGTGTACGGATGCCCATGGACTTGGCAATGCTGATGGCTTCGGCCAACTCGGCAAGGCGGTTGGTGCGTTCCATCTTCATCTGCAGGCGCAAAGCGCTCAGTTCATCCTGCAGTTGAGCACGCTTGAGCCGGTCGGCTTCCAGCAGCTTGGCGATCTTGGATTCTTTATCGGTATCGTAGTTGGCGCGGGCGGCGTCGATCTTGCCCTTGAGCTCGCTCAAACGGTTATTGACGATCACCTTCAGGTCAGCACCCACCTGCTGACGCTCGGCGGCAATGGCGTAGTCCACAAAACCGTTGAGAATCGCAACACCGTCGACGTCGGTCGGGTATTGCAGCTCCAGACGAATATAGCTGCTCAACGAATCGGATTTCTTCGGATCGGGCAAAATCAGATTGACCGAATTGCGGTTGAACGCCTCAAAGCTCTGCTCAAGGGTTTGCCCCGGTTTCTTGAACGCCTTGAACAACTCCTCATGGTCCTTGAAGAACCCCAGGCGCGCATCATAAGAGTCCAGCTGTGCGCCCACTTTGAGCAACGCATCGGCAGGCGGCAACTTATACACTTCCGAACGGTTCAAGGCGTCTAGCTCGTTGATTGCCGCAGGCCGCAACACACTACTGACTTCATAGGTCTTGGGTGCCAGGAAGGCATAACCTGCGCCTAATACCCCGACCAGAAGCGTACACCCGACCACCAGCTTTTTTTGTCGCCAGATGGCGTGAAACAATTCAAACAAATCAATTTCATCAGACGCTGCGGAAGGTGGAAGCGGGGAAGTACGATTCAAAATAAGAACACCTTAAAATAATACTAAAAGGCCATCATTCTCAGAAGTCTAAAAGACTTCAAAAATCAGGGACAACGCCCTGGATACGGCAGACCAATGGCGATGTGACCACTCCGCCCCCTGAAATATCCCACAGACTTAGGGATTATTTCGGATTCATTTCGGTGAGTAAGCCAAATGACACAGCCATGTCAGACTGATCTGGTTGCAAGCGTAGTCAATACAACATGAAAAAGCTGTCAAATACCTGTCTTATAAAGAAAAAAATTTCGCCTACCTGTGGGACAGTGTCAGCCTTAATACAATTGAACATTTTTTTGAACAGCAATAAGGAGTTTGCATGTCACCGCTTTCAGCCTCGGACTTTCACGCATTGCAAGGCACTTGGGAACAAACAGTCCTTGAAGACAGTGGCGTGCGTAACCCCGTGGATGCCCACAGCGCGCCAGGTGCGATCACGACCATTGCAGGGGATCGCTTCGAAGTGACCACGGTCAGTGGCGAACTATTATTGGCGGGACGGTTCGAGTTGGACGCCAGTACCACGCCAAAAAGCATCACCTGGACAGATGCCATTGGCGAAGACGCAGGCAAGCAGCTCCCCGCCAGTTACCGGCTCGACGGCGATGATTTCGTATTTATCGCAGCGGATGAAGGCATGCCCAGGCCCACCGTGTTCAGCACCGGCCCTGGGCAAACCATGCGCACCTTCGTACGGCGCTCATGAATTCCCCTCTGTAGGAGCGAGCTTGCTCGCGAAAAACTCACAGACGCCGCGCTCATTCAGGCAACACGCGTAATCGTTAGCGTTCTTCGCGAGCAAGCTCGCTCCTATACCAAACGGCATTAGTCATCCGATTTGATCACGGCATTTTCACAAGGCCTTCACTTTTCCACCTATAGGGTGAAGCCTACCTACTCCAGTGAATCCCTTGGCCCGCCCTCTCCTCGCGGGCCTTTTTTTGCCTGCGCAAACCTTGATCAGCCATCACGCTTGGTCGCTGTCAGGGTAAAACACAGCGGCAGTTGCGCGGCCTGATGCTCATACTGTTCGTAAAGTTCTTCCCGGTTGCAATGCGGGTATTCCTGCAAATGGGCGATCTGCAACTGCGCTGCGATAGCCCCGCTGACCACGCTGCCCAGGGTATGTACGTACCAATAGGAGGTCGGCCCGGGCCGTTCATCCTTCCCTTCATAGACAATTGCCTCCTGCAGTACAAAGGGCTCGCGCTGAAAGTAAGAACTGGCAGGCTGCATCGGGTTGGCCCCACAGGGGTCAAACACCTCGAGAAAGGGATGGGTTTCGTACATGACCAGCGTGCCGCCGGGCTTCAGCACACTGGCAACCTGGCGCATGAACAGCGCCACATCCGGCATCCAGCCCAGCACGCCAATGGTCACCAGGGCAATATCGAACCGCGCCTGCAAACGCTCGGGCAAATGGTGGATATCGGTCTCAATGAACTCAGGGCTATGGGGCGAGACCTCGGCCAATTCCCGCGCCTGTTCAAGAAACGCCCGGGATTGATCGACCCCCACCACCGAACGCGCGCCCAAGCCATACAGCGATAGGCTTTCGCGCCCGTTGTTGCAGCACAACTGCACCACGTCCTTGCCCACCACGCCCACTTCTTGCAGCAAGGTGGTGATGGTCGGGTCAAGGCAGGAAAAATCAGGCTCGGCTACCGCGGTCAGTAGTGCCGTCCAGGTCGCGGTATCTTTGTGTAACCCGGCAGATTCATCCCAGGCATTTTTGTTGCTGGTGATCGCCTGTTGCGCTGAGGGCATGTCCATTGCTTCTCCAGAAACTCATTACAGGGGGCTTTGGAAAGTAAGTTAAATGCACGCAGGAGGAAAGCCTCCCCGACCGCGAAACTTATCACCCAGCCCACAGGTCACTAACCCAATGCGCGTTCAGCCCCTGAGCGCCGCTCTTGAAGGTCCGCACCGTGGCCCGTCATTCAGACCTGCGCATCGCTTTATCCCTGGACAGCCTGAACTTCTTTCTCGCCGATGTGCGCGACGGTCTCGGACCGTACCTGGCAATCTATCTGCTGGCCGTGCATCAATGGGAGCCGGCCAGCATTGGCGTGGTCATGACCCTGGCAGGCATCGCTGCCTTGCTGACCCAAGGCCCCGCAGGTGCGCTGATCGACCGTACTCGCAGCAAACGCGCGGTGGTTGCCATTGCTGCGCTGCTGGTGACGGGCAGTTGCCTGATGCTGCCCTTCGTCAGCTCATTTGGCTGGGTGGCGTTGACCCAGGCTGCCAGCGCCGTAGCTGCGTCTGTCTTTGCCCCGGCAATTTCCGCCATCTCGCTGGGGATTACCGGGCCCCGCGCCTTCACCCGGCGTACCGGGCGCAACGAGACCTTCAACCACGCGGGTAATGCCGTGGCCGCGTTGCTGGCCGGCGGGTTGGCGTACCTGTTCGGGCCGGTGGTGGTGTTCTACCTGATGGCCTTTATGGCGGTCGCCAGTGTCATTGCGGTCAGTTGCGTGCCGGCCAGGGCGATTGACCATGAGGTCGCCCGTGGTTTCGATCCGGCCCATCACACCGACCACGAACAACCCTCGGGCCTGAAATCGTTACTGGCCAACCAACCGCTGCTCCTGTTCGCCATCTGCTGCGCACTGTTTCACCTGGCCAACGCCGCGATGCTGCCGCTGGTCAGCCAGAAACTGGCGCAGATCAATCTGCAGATGGCTACCCCGCTGACTTCAGCCTGCATCGTCGCCGCCCAATTGGTGATGGTGCCGATGGCCTGGCTGGTCGGGCTCAAGGCCGATGTCTGGGGGCGCAAGCCGCTGTTGCTTGCAGGTTTCCTGATACTGCCGCTGCGTGGCGTGCTCTATACCTTGTCCAGCGACCCCTACTGGCTGGTGGCCGTGCAGATGCTCGACGGTATCGGCGCCGGCATTTTCGGCGCCCTGTTCCCGGTGATCGTCAAAGACCTGACCCAAGGCACCGGGCGCTTCAACGTCAGCCTGGGCGCCCTCTCCACCGTATTTGGCCTCGGCGCGGCGCTCAGTAGCAGCCTGGCCGGTTTCGTGGTGCAGCAGGCTGGCTACAACGCGGCGTTCCTGACGTTGGCGGCGGTTGCAGCCGCTGCCTTGATGCTGTTGTGGCTGGCCATGCCGGAGACCTTGGCAAAACCATCCTTCGCTCGCCATACAACTGTCGCCTGACATATGCGACAATGCGCGCCAAATTCCAACACACATCCCAAATTTTGTGTTCAGCGACCGGGTTTCGCGCCTTGATGTCGCTGTTGACGCATGCCTGAAGGCACCTGCCGTCACGCTCGCAACCCATTGATAGGTAAAGTAATTGATCTCCACAGCTAACATCACCATGCAGTTCGGCGCCAAGCCGCTCTTCGAGAACGTCTCGGTCAAGTTCGGCGCCGGCAACCGCTATGGTTTGATCGGTGCCAACGGTTGCGGCAAGTCGACCTTCATGAAAATCCTCGGTGGCGACCTCGACCCGTCCGGCGGCCAGGTCATGCTCGAGCCGAATGTACGCCTGGGTAAACTGCGCCAGGACCAGTTCGCCTACGAAGAATTCACCGTGCTCGACACCGTGATCATGGGCCACGAGGAGCTGTGGAAGGTCAAGGCCGAGCGCGATCGCATCTACTCGCTGCCGGAAATGAGCGAAGAAGACGGCATGGCCGTGGCCGAGCTGGAAACCGAGTTCGCCGAGATGGACGGCTACACCGCCGAATCCCGCGCCGGTGAACTGCTGCTGGGCCTGGGCATTCCCCTGGAACAGCATTTCGGCCCGATGAGTGAAGTGTCCCCAGGCTGGAAGCTGCGCGTATTGCTGGCCCAGGCACTGTTCTCGGATCCTGAAGTGCTGTTGCTCGACGAACCGACCAACCACTTGGACATCAACACCATCCGCTGGCTGGAAAACATCCTGACCCAGCGCTCCAGCCTGATGATCATCATCTCTCACGACCGTCACTTCCTGAACAGCGTGTGCACCCACATGGCTGACCTGGACTACGGCGAGCTGCGCCTGTTCCCGGGCAACTACGACGAGTACATGACCGTGGCGACCCAGTCCCGCGAGCAACTGCTGTCGGACAACGCCAAGAAAAAAGCGCAGATCTCCGAACTGCAATCCTTCGTCAGCCGCTTCTCGGCCAACGCCTCGAAAGCCAAGCAGGCCACGTCCCGTGCCAAGGCGATCGACAAGATCCAGCTGGCCGAAGTCAAGCCGTCGAGCCGTGTGAGCCCGTTCATCCGTTTCGAGCAGAACAAAAAGCTGCACCGCCAGGCGGTCATGGTCGAGAAGATGGCCAAGGGTTTCGACGGCAAGCCGCTGTTCAAGGATTTCAGCTTCCAGGTTGAAGCCGGCGAGCGCGTGGCGATCATCGGCCCCAACGGTATCGGCAAGACCACCCTGCTGCGCACCCTGGTCAACGAACTGACCCCGGACGCCGGCAGCATCAAGTGGACCGACGCCGCCGAGCTGGGCTACTACGCCCAGGACCACGCCCACGACTTCGAAGACGACGTGAGCCTGTTCGACTGGATGGGCCAATGGACCCAAGGCGAGCAAATGATTCGTGGCACCCTGGGCCGCATGTTGTTCTCCAACGACGAGATCCAGAAGTCGGTCAAAGTGATCTCCGGTGGTGAACAAGGGCGCATGCTGTTCGGCAAGCTGATCCTGCAAAAGCCGAACGTGCTGATCATGGACGAACCGACCAACCACTTGGACATGGAATCCATCGAAGCGCTGAACCTGGCGCTGGAGAACTACCCGGGCACGCTGATCTTCGTCAGCCACGACCGTGAGTTCGTATCGTCCCTGGCCACCCGCATTATCGAGTTGAGCCCTAGCGGCGTGATCGACTTCAGCGGCACCTATGACGACTATCTGCGCAGCCAGGGTGTGGTGTTCTAAGAGCCGCACTGAGCTGCAAGCTACAAGAAAAAGCCCTGTCCCTGTGACGGGGCTTTTCGCATGCACACTACTGTAGGAGCGAGCTTGCTCGCGAAAAACCTGAGAGCACCGCGCAGAATCAGGCAACCCGCGTTATCGTTGACGTTCTTCGCGAGCAAGCTCGCTCCTACAGGCAGGCGGGATATGCCATGATGCTTTACCGCCCGCCAGCGATTGAGTATTCATGCCTGCCGCCCCCTCCTCCCTGTCGATCACCCTGCAGATCGTTTCCATCGTCTTCTACACCTTCATTGCCTTTATCTGCATCGGCCTGCCGATCGCGGTGATTCCAGGCTATGTGCACGAGCAACTGGGCTTCAGCGCCGTGATTGCCGGGGTGACCATCGGCTCGCAGTACCTGGCCACGCTGCTCAGCCGTCCGATGGCTGGGCGGATGTCGGATAACGTCGGTACCAAACGCGCGATCGTGCTGGGCCTGGCCGGCATTCTGATCAGCGGTGTACTGACCTTCATCGCCACCCTGCTGGAAAGCCTACCGAGCGTGAGCCTGGGTATCCTGATCGCCGGTCGCCTGTTGCTCGGCGTGGCCCAGGGCCTGATTGGCGTGGGGACCATCAGTTGGTGCATGGGCGCCGTGGGCGCTGAGCACACCGCTCGCTCGATTTCCTGGAATGGCATCGCCTCTTATGGCGCAATCGCCATTGGTGCGCCCCTTGGCGTGGTGATGGTGGCTGACTACGGCTACACCAGCCTCGGTATTGCCCTGGCGGTGCTGGCGGCGCTGGGCCTGGTGCTGATCCGCAATAAACCCTCGGTGCCAGTGGTGCGTGGCGAGCGGCTGCCGTTCTGGGCGGTGTTCGGGCGTATCGCGCCATTCGGCGCCAGCCTGTGCCTGGCTTCGATTGGCTACGGCACGCTGACGACCTTCATCACCCTGTATTACCTCAATCGTGGCTGGACCGGTGCGGCGTATTGCCTGACGGTATTTGGTGTGTGCTTTATTCTCTCGCGCCTGGTGTTTATCTCAGCCATCAGCCGGTTTGGCGGGTTCACCGCCGCCATCGCCTGCATGCTGATCGAAACCCTGGGCCTGACGCTGTTGTGGCTGGCGCCGTCTACCGGCGTGGCCTTGATCGGCGCCGGGTTGACCGGCTTTGGCTTGTCGTTGGTGTACCCGGCGCTCGGCGTGGAAGCGATCAAGCAAGTGCCGGACAGCAGCCGCGGCGCGGGGCTGAGCGCCTATGCGGTGTTTTTCGACCTGGCCCTGGCGATTGCCGGGCCGTTGATGGGCGCCGTGGCGTTGAACCTCGGCTATGGCTGGATCTTCTTCTGCGCGGCGTTGCTGTCGGTCAGCGCGCTCGGCCTGACCGTACTGCTCAGGCGCCGCGCCTACTGATCAGCGGTTTGCAAGCCGGCGCGGGTGGCCTCACCCAGGGTATGGCTGAAAAAACGCCCGGCCTCGGAGACCAGGTCGCGGTGGATGCCTTCGCGATCGACGCCATCGGCATCTGTGCAAATGGCCGGCATGCTCGCCAGTTGGTCACTGTCACACGGCGCCATGAACACGAAGTGCCCGGCCCCGGCCAACAGTTTGAAATCCGGGGGCTGCGGCAACTTGCGCGCCAGGGCGGCGGCGTTCTTGTCCACGGCCACCAACTGGTCGCCATCGCCACTGTAGAGCAGCACCGGCACATGCACGTCCGCCAGGGTGTGGCGGCCAAACATCAAGCTCAGCGGCGCCATCAGCATCAAGGCATGGATGCGCGGGTCGGCCTGGGGTTGCAAATCGTCGCGGTCGACCACCAGTTCGCCCTTGGTAGTGCACGCGTCGCGGTCTTCGGGGCGCTCTTGGCAGTAGCGGCGCAGACGTTCGAAATCAGGCTTGGCGCCGGCCAGGATCAATGCCGTCTCACCACCGGCGGAATAACCGATGACACCGATCTGATCGATATCCACAAAGGGCGACAGCATCGGCTCGGCCAAGGCGGCGGTGATCGCCTGGGAGATCTGGATCGGCCGACCATATAAATTGCTCACAGTGCCCAGGCGGCTGTGGTCCTTGTAGTTGTCCCCGGGATGCAGCACCGCCACCACCACAAAACCCTTGCGTGCCAAGGCGGTGGCCAGGTCATGCAGGGCCAGCGGCGTGCCGGTATTGCCGTGGGACAACATCAGCATCGGGAATCGCCCGATCGCCACCTTGGCATCTTCACTGGCCGCCACATGGTAGGCGCCCAGCGCGGTGGAGCGCTCGGCATCGGTGGAGGGGTAGAACGCGATGGCTTTCATCGGCTGCGCATCCAGCGGGTCGAGAAAACTCATGCGATGAAACCCCACGCTCCAATGGGGGTGCGGTGCCGGCGCGGCGTGCACTGAAACCAGGCCGCCCAACAGCGAAAGAACCAAAACAGCACAAAGACGCATCATGGGGATGTCCACCTTTGCTGCACAAGAACCGGCCTGTCGAATAAAAAGTCCAGGGTATCGAATGGATGTCTGCATAACCTGGGCCACAACGAAAAAACTCCGTACTCCGCTCGCGCTCAGGCGATCAGAATACAGAGTTTAGGCGCTCGGTTTCAGAATGAAGCCGAGGACAGAGCAAATTTACATAAGCCTTACGCAGCGGCGAACAGTTGCTCGTTGATGCGCACGTTGGCGTCGCTCATGGCTTTGCTGCGCACTTCATCACCGTAGGCCAGGCCTTCGGCGCGAACGATCTCGATGTCGGTGATGCCGAGGAAACCGAACAGCAGCTTCAAGTAGCCTTCGTGGGCAGCGCCCGAGGCCTGGTCGGCATGCAGGCCGCCGGCGGTGGAGACAATAATGACCTTCTTGTTGCCGCACAGGCCTTCAGGGCCGGCTTCGGTGTAACGGAAGGTCTGGCCGGCTACCGCGATGCGGTCGATCCAGGCTTTCAACTGGGTGGGGATGGTGAAGTTGTACATCGGCGCACCCACTACCACGGCATCGGCGGCGAGGAATTCAGCCAGCGACGATGCACTCAGTTCTGCCTCGTGCTTTTGCGCCGCATCGCGCAGTTCGGCGGCAGTGCCCAATGCACCCAGGGTAGCGCCGGAGAAATGGTTGATGCCTTCGCTGGCGAGGTCACGGTAAGTCACTTCCACGCCCGGCTGGGCGGCTTGCCATGCCTTGACCACACCCGCGCTGAGCTGACGGGAGGCCGAGTTGTCGCCGAGGATGCTGGAATCGATGTGCAACAGTTTCATGATGGATCTCCGAGGTGGGATCGACAGTGGCGATCAGATGGTGGTGATGCTACGCATGAAACCAATGATCGATAAGCCATCTGAAATGCGATAGTTTGTCCCACTGACAGGACAATAGGCCCACCATGCAAGACCTCAACGACCTCTACTATTTCGCCAAAGTCGTCGAAGCCGGCGGTTTTGCTGCCGCTGGCCGGCTACTCGGGATTCCCAAATCCAGGCTGTCACGGCGCATTGCCGAGCTGGAAGACCGCCTGGGTGCACGCCTGCTGCAACGCACCACCCGGCAACTGACCCTTACCGCCGTGGGTGAGCGCTACTTGCGCCACTGCCAGGCCATGTTGCTGGAAGCGGAAATGGCCGACGAGGCCGTGGCCAGCATGTCCAGCGAACCACGGGGGCGCTTGCGGGTCAGTTGCCCGGTGGGCCTGGCCCAGCAGATCCTGCCGGAGCTGGTAGCCGGTTTTTTGGCCGCCCACCCGTTGGTGCAGTTGGACATGACCCTGGTGAATCGCCGCGTCGACCTGGTGGCCGAAGGCATTGATGTAGCGCTGCGCGTACGCGAACTGGGCGACGAAGACCCGTTGCTGGTCACCAAACGCCTGCGCCAGGCGCATACCGTGCTGGTGGCCAGCCCCGTTTTCATGCGTGAGCGGCGGGTCGAAACCCTGGAAGACCTCAAGCAGCTGCCAATCCTTGGCGCACTCGAGGCCGACCGAATGGTGCACCAACGCATCATCGACCCCCAGGGCAACATGCACGAACTAGTGATGGAGGCGCGCTTGGGCATCGAAGACTTTATCGTGCGCAAGGCCAGCGCAATGATGGGCGTGGGCTTTACGGTGCTGCCAATGATGTACTGCGAAGCAGAACTGGCTAATGGCCGCCTGGTGCAATTGCTACCGGAGTGGTCGTTGCCGGGCGGCTGGCTTCAGGCGGTGTACCCGCACCGGCGCGGTGTGCTGCCGGCCATCCGGGCCTGGATCGACTATCTGGAAGAAGGCTTCAAGGGCTGTGGAGATCGGCTGTTATGAGCATGACAGAAGAACAAGTCGCAGGTTTCTGCCTGAACCTGCCAGGCGCACGGGAAGACTATAAATGGGGCGGCGTGAGGGTGTTTTCGATTGCCGGCAACAAGATGTTCGCCTTACAGAACCTGCGCGGTGAATCGCTGGCCTTCAAGGTCGACAAGGAGCTGTTCCTGGGCCACGTCGACCGGCCGGGCATCCACCCGGCGCCTTATTTGGCCAGGGCCCAGTGGGTCATCATGAACACGCCCTACCCTTTGGGCGCTGAGGAACTGCGCGGCTTGTTGCAGCGCTCCCACCAGTTGGTGGTGAGCAAGCTGCCCAAGCGCACGCAGATTGGCTTGCGGCTAGAGGATTGACAGCAAGGTGCCGCCCAAGAACAACTGGTCCAGCCAGAACACCTGGTGCAACAGCACAATCACCCAGAACAGCACCTGGTAAGACACCTTGCGCGTCTTGTGCCGGAACACCTGCTGGGCGATCAACGCCCCCGGCCAACCGCCGGCCAGCTCCACCGCATGCAGGATGTTTTCCGGGGTGCGCCAGCCTTCAGTCTGTGCTTTGCGCTTATCGCTCCAGTACAGGAAGAACGCCACTACACTGACCACGCCGTAAGCCATCAATGGGATGACCGTTTCGCCGCGATACCACAGCAAGGCCGAGCCCAGCAGCGGCGCGGCACACAGCAGCACAAAAAGCAGCGCCTTCAGGCGTGGGTGCTGGATGCTCATGGCTTGACCGCAGTCCAGTCGATCCAGCCGAATTGCCAGGTCGCCAGGATCACCAGGCCAAAGGCAATCCGGTACCAGGCAAACGCCGCATAGCTGTGGCTGGCGATGAACTTGAGCAGGGCCTTGACCGCAATCATCGCGAAGATGAATGAGGTGACAAAGCCAATGGCGAACACCGGCAAGTCCGCGGGCTGGAACAGGTCACGGTACTTATAGCCCGAGTACACCGCTGCACCCACCATGGTCGGCATCGCCAGGAAGAACGAGAACTCGGTGGCGGTCTTGCGTGACAGGCCGAACAACAGGCCGCCGATGATCGTCGCACCGGAGCGCGAGGTGCCCGGGATCATCGCCAGGCACTGGGCCAGGCCGACTTTCAGGGCGTCTTTCCAGGTGATGTCATCGACGGTCTCAGCCCGCACCGCATGTTGGCGGCGTTCAGCCCACAACATGATCACGCCGCCCACCACCAGCGCCGTGGCCACGGTGATCGGGTTGAACAGGTAGTGCTTGATCAGGTCGGCGAAGATCACCCCAAGTACCACTGCCGGCAATACGGCAATGATCAGGTTGACCGTGAAACGTCGGGCTTTGGGCTGGGTCGGCAGGCCGATAACCACGTCAAAGATCTTGCGCCGAAACTCCCAGACTACCGCCAGGATCGCGCCGAGCTGGATGATGATGTTGAAGGCTTCGAAACGCTCGCCGCCAAAATTGATCAGGTCGGCGACGATGATCTGGTGGCCGGTGCTGGAGATCGGCAAGAACTCCGTAAGCCCCTCGACGATGCCGAGAATCAATGCCTGTATGGCGGTCCAAAAATCCATGCTGTCTCCAAAGGTCATGCACGGGGCATGCCTCTTAGTCTTTTTTAAGTTCACTGACGACGAGCGCACACAAGCGCCCGCGGTTGATTCTCAACGCCGGTCTGCAAAAATTCCGTGAAAAATCAGGCAGTACTCAGGTTTTTCGATTCCGGGCCGAAAGCCTATCAGACACGCCGGAAATCTCGAAGCAGCACCACAATTATAAAGAGCAGGGAGTGACAGGACGATGAACAGTTTGCGCAGCATGTCGATCAGCCGCCGCCTTTGGCTGATCCTGATAGTCGCCGTGTTGATGCTGCTGGCCTTGGGGCTGTTGATGCTCAACCAGATCCACGGCGACCTCTACCAGGCCAAGCGCCAGCAGACCCAGCACGTGGTGCAGACCGCCAGTGGCGTACTCGGGTATTACCAGAACCTGGAGAAAACCGGCGTACTGACCCGCGACGCCGCGCAACAACAGGCCTTGAGCGCGGTGCGCGGCCTGCGTTATGACCACGATGATTACTTCTGGATCAACGACCTCACCCCCGTGATGATCATGCACGCGGCCAACCCCAAGCTCGACGGCCAGAACCTTTCGGCGATTCGCGACCCGGACGGTTTCGCCGTGTTCAACGAATTCGTGAGCCTGGCCAAGGCCAAGGGCGCCGGCATCGTCAACTACCGCTGGCCGAAGCCCGGCGCCGAAGCGCCGGTAGAGAAAACCTCGTACATCCAACTGTTCGAACCCTGGGGCTGGATTATCGGCTCCGGCGTCTACGTGGACGATGTGCAGGCCGAATTCAGGGGCCAGGTGTGGAAGGCCTCGGCGATTGGCCTGGGCATTGCGTTGATGATGGCCGTGCTAGTGGTGCTGATTGCCCGCAGCATCGTGCAGCCGTTGCAGGCGGCGGTAAATGCCATGGGCAATATCGCCAGCGGCGAAAGCGACCTGACCCACAGCCTCGACACCCACGGCCGTGACGAATTGACGCAACTGGCCCAGCACTTCAATAGCTTTACCGCCAAGCTGCGCCAGGTGGTCGGCCAGTTGCAGGTGTGCGCGAACGCCCTGGGCCAGTCGTCCACCGAGCTGGGCCACAACGCCAGCCAGGCCCACGACCGCAGCCAGCAGCAATCGCAGCAGATGGAACTGGTGGCCACCGCCATCAACGAAGTCACCTACGGCGTGCAGGACGTGGCCAAGAATGCCGAGCACGCTGCCAGCGAAATGCGCGATGCCCAGGCCCAGGCACAACAGGGCCAGGTCAATATCGACGGTAGCTTGCAGCAGATCGACCAGCTCTCCACCACTATCAGCCAGGCTGTGGAGGTGATCCGCACGCTCTCCAGCGAAAGCACGCAGATCGGTGGGGTACTAGAGGTGATCCGTTCCATCGCCGACCAGACCAACCTGCTCGCCCTCAATGCCGCCATCGAAGCCGCCCGCGCCGGTGAGCAAGGCCGTGGGTTTGCGGTGGTCGCCGACGAGGTGCGCCTGCTGGCCCAGCGCACGCAGAAATCCACCGCCGAGATCCAGGTGATGATCGAGCGCCTGCAAGGTCACTCCGAAGCGGCGGTCAAGGTCATCAGCGACAGCCACAGCGCCTCGCAACTGACTATTGAACAAGCCGGCCAGGCGGGCGCAAGCCTCACCGCCATCGGCCAGGCGCTGCACAACCTCAACGGCCTGAACGCCTCGATTGCCAGCGCCACCCTGCAACAGGCCCATGTGGTGGAAGACATCAACCAGAACGTCACCCAGGCGGCCGGGCTGTCCCACAGCACCGCATTGGCGGCGGAGCAGTCCAGCGTGGCGAGTGCACAGTTGCGTGGCTTGAGTGAACAGCTTGATGGGCTTTTGCGTCAGTTCAAGGTCTGACGCCCCTCAACGGTGGGAGGGCTGCCCTCTCCCACCGTCCAGCGGCCTCACATCCCCAGCCACTGCGGCAGCGCGAGGGAAATGAACGGCAGGTAGGTGACCATGATCAGGAACACCAACAGGATCATCAGCCACGGCATCGCCGCACGAATGGTCTGCCCCAGGGTCAGCCCCGTCACCGCCGAGGTCACGAACAGGTTCAGCCCCACCGGTGGGTGCACCAGGCCGATCTCCATGTTCACCACCATCACGATGCCCAGGTGAATCGGATCAATGCCCAGCTTCATCGCAATCGGGAAAAAGATCGGCGCCAGGATCAGCACAATGGCCGAAGGCTCCATAAAGCTGCCGGCAATCAGCAACACCACGTTGACCATGATCAAAAAGCCAATCGGCGTCAGCCCTTCGGAGATCACCCAGGCGGTGATTTCCTGCGGGATCTGCTCGGTGGTCAGCACGTGGGCAAACAACATGGCGTTGGCGATGATGAACATCAGCATGATCGACAACCGCCCAGACTCCAGCAGCACTTTGGGGCAGTCACGCAGCTTCATGTCCTTGTAGACGAACAGCGCGACAAACGCCGAATACACCGCCGCCACCGCCGCCGCTTCGGTCGGGGTGAACATGCCGCTGTAAATGCCCCCAAGGATGATCACCAGCAGCAACAAACCCCAGAATGCCCGGCGTGCGCAACTCAGCCACTCACGGAACGTCGCCCGGGGTTGCGCCGGCAGCTTCTTGATGCGGGCGACGATGTAGATCGCAATCATCAACATCAGGCCCAGCAGCAAGCCCGGAATCACCCCGGCCATGAACAGCTTGCCCACCGAGGTTTCGGTCGCCGCCGAATACACCACCATCACGATCGACGGCGGAATCAGAATGCCCAAGGTCCCGGCGTTACAGATGATGCCCGCCCCAAACTCCTTCGGGTAACCGGAACGCACCATGCCTGCCACGGCAATCGAGCCCACTGCCGCCACCGTGGCCGGTGACGAGCCGGACAGCGCCGCAAACAGCATGCACGCCAGCACCGCCGCAATCGCCAGGCCACCGCGGATATGCCCGACACAGGCGTTGGCAAAGTCGATCAGCCGTTGGGCCACGCCGCCGGTGGTCATGAAGGCACCGGACAACAGGAAAAATGGAATCGCCAGGAAGGTGTAGGCGTCGCTGGTTTCAAACAGCTTGATCGCCAGGGAACTCACCGAGTCCTGGCTGAACATCAGGATAGACACCGCACCGGACAGCCCCAGGGCAATCGCAATCGGCACGCCCAGGAACATGAACACGAACAACAGCAGAAACAGACAGAGCACGGCCATCAGTGACGCTCCTCATGGCTGCCGGCCAACTTGCTGGCCTCACCGGCCTCGTCGGCCAACCCCAGCCCGACCTGGCGGTGGGTAAAGATGCGGTAGAAAATTTCCAGGTAGCGGATCAAGACCAAGGCAAAGCCAATGGGCACGATCACCACGATGTCGCCGACATCGATGCCGAACTGGTCGAGGTCCTCGGCGCCGATATGGGCGGTCATCACCGCACTCACCCACTTGTAGCTGGCCACCATGAACAGCCCGGCATAGGCCAGGCAGCACAGGCACGCGAGCATGCCGAGCAGGCGTTGCACCGGGCGCCGGGTCAGCCGCACCAGCGCGTCCACGCCCAGGTGGCCTGCGGTGCGCACGCCGTAGGAAATACCGAAGAAAATCAACCAGCCGAACATGGCCTTGGTCAGCGCCACGCTCCAGGTCATCTCTTGGGCCAACGTCATGGTGCCGTCGCCCAGGGCATTGAAGAAGGGGCTGCTCCAGGCCCATTTGTCGGCCAGGGCAAAGAACAGGGTGTAGACGTTGTTGAGCATGACGTAGACGAATGTCACCAGGGTCATGGCGGCCAGCAGGAACGCAATGAAGCCTTCCTCCAGATGCTCCCAGACGCGCCTTAGCGTTTGCATGGCAAAACCTCGCGAGGCAGAGATAGGTAAAAAACCAGGTCAACCTGTGGGAGCTGGCTTGCCTGCGATAGCGGTGAACCAGCCGCCAGTTGTATCAACTGACACACCGCAATCGCGGGCAAGCCCGCTCCCACAGGAAATTACTGGTTGGAAGCGTCCGCCGCCTTGATCAGGTCAGCCCCAATCTCGCCCTCGAACTTCTGCCACACCGGGCGCATGGCTTCGCGCCACAGCGCACGTTGCGCGGGGGTCAGTTCGATGATTTCGCTGGTCTTGGCGTCGATGATTTTCTGCTTAGCCGACTGGTTCAGCGCCTCGGCCTGCTTGTTCACCTCCACGGTGACCTCGGCCATGATCTGCTCCAGGGTGCTGCGCACATCCGGCGCCAGGCCGTTCCAGAATTTTGCGTTGGTGATCACCATGTAGTCGATCAAGCCATGGTTGGACTCGGTGAAGTACTTCTGCACTTCGTTGACCTTCTGGCTTTCATAGTTCGACCAAGTGTTCTCGGTGCCATTCACGGTGCCGGTCTGCAGGCCTTGGTAAACCTCGGCAAAGCTCATCTTGCGCGGGTTGGCGCGGATCGCCTTGAACTGTTCTTCGAGCACACTGGAAGCCTGCACGCGGAACTTCAGGCCACGGGCGTCCTTGGGTTCATGCAGGGCCTTGTTGGCGGAGAGTTGCTTGAGGCCGTTGTGCCAATAGGCCAGACCGAGGATGTTCTTATCCTGCATCGAGGTCAGCAGTTGCTTGCCCTCAGCGGCCTGGAAACGGTCGACGGCGGCCAGATCGTTGAACAGGAACGGCAAGTCGTAGATCTGCACTTGCTTGGTGTAATGCTCGAACTTGGCCAGGGACGGCGCGAGCATTTGCACGTCGCCCAGCAGCAACGCTTCCATTTCCTTGCCATCGCCAAACAGCGACGAGTTCGGGTACACCTCGACCTTGACCTTGCCGGGCAGGCGCTCTTCAGCAAGTTTTTTAAACAGCAACGCGCCCTGGCCTTTAGGGGTGTTCTCGGCAACCACGTGGGCGAACTTGATCACAATCGGGTCTACCGCCTGGGCCAGGCCCGCGGTAAACAAGGTGGCGGCGCACAGCAGCGCCCGGGAAAGCTTGAGCATGGGAATCACCTTCTTATTGTTGTGTTGTAAGGCAAGGTGCCTGATGTAACGCGTGTCGTGAATTTCGAATTTTAGATACCTGCGTTCGGCCTGGCCGAACGCGTCCAGTGTGGGAGCTGGCTTGCCTGCGATAGCCATAGGTATCTGCGCAACTTTGGCGGTTGCAACAGCAGACGGTAACCACGATGCGAAGCGAGCCGCTCTTGATCTTGCTCTGCTTTTGATCTTGATCTCAGGCGCCCCGTTAAACCACGCTGGCCGAACGCAGGCTTGAATTCGTGGGTAACCCGGCAGGACGCCGGGTTAGCCGCCCCGCGCCATGGATGGCGCGTGGCGGCGGCCCACGGATTCAAGCCTGCGTTCGGGCACACCGAGCCTAAGCGAGGTGCCGAGTGGTGGGGCAAGAGCGTTTTGCTTACTTTTGCGCTTTTCAAAAGTGAGCCGCCGTCAGGGCGGAACCCTAAGTGGCCGTTACCGCAGGAATGGATATGTACTCGGCATTACGGTGTCGACTGTGAGGCCGTCTTCGCAGGCAAGCCAGCCTCCCACATTTTGTTCCCGGTTTTGTCAGTTACAGTTGCGCGGCCAGCAGCCGTTGCGCGCGCAGCAGTAACGGCGCATCCACCATCTGCCCGTCAATCTGATAAGCCCCTGCCCCATGGGCACCCGCCTCCACCACCCGCCTGGCCCAGGCCAGCTCTTCGGTGCTCGGCGCCAGCGCGGCATGGATCACCGCGACTTGCTTGGGATGAATGCACAACGCGCCGGCAAAGCCCATTTCATAAGCGTGCCGGATCGAGCGGTGCAGGCCTTCGGGGTCGTCGATGGCCGGGTGCACGCCGTCCAGCGGCGGCGCCAGGCCCGCGGCGCGTGAATGCACGATCAACGCCAGGCGCGCCTGGTCGAGGGCCAATTCGGCCGCGCGGGACTGACTGCTCAGGTTGAGGTCCAGCGCCAGGTCCAAGCCGCCGAACGACAGGCGTTCCACCTGGGGCGCCTGGGCAATCTGCGCCAGTGCCAGCAAACCGCGTGCGCTTTCGATAATCGGCCAGATAGCCTTGCCGGTCGCGGCCACCACCGCCACCTGGGCCGCGCTTTCGACCTTGGGCAGCAACACCCCCGCCACATTTGCATGGGCCTTGCAGAAGGCGACATCGGCAAAATGCTCGGCATGCTGGGGCGCGTTGATGCGTACCCACACCTGGGCTTCGGCATGCGCATGCAAAAATACGCCCAGATTATCCCGAGCCTGACGCTTGAGCGGCTCTTCCACCGCGTCTTCAAAATCCACAATCACTGCGTCGGCGCCGCTGGCCAGGGCCTTGGCAAACCGCTCCGGGCGGCTGCCCGGCACAAACAGCGCAGAACGTACTAAAGGCTTTGGCATCACTTGATTCCTGATTAAATAACGCCGCGCTCGCGCAGGCTGTTAATGGCCTCAACCGAGTAACCCAGCTGGTCGAGGATGCCTTGGCTGTGTTGCCCCAGCGCTGGCACGCCGTCCATGCGCGGGGTAAACGCAGCGTTACGCGCCGGTGGCAGCAGCGACGGCAACGGCCCCGCCGGGCTGTCGACTGTGCGCCAGCGGTCGCGGGCCTTGAGTTGCGGGTGGTCCCACACGCCTTGCATGTCGTTGACCCGCGCACTGGCAATCTGCGCGTCTTCCAGGCGCTGGATCACCGCCTCGACGTCCAGTGGGGCAAAGCGCTCCACGATGATCTGGCGCAGCACCTCGCGGTTGGCCGAGCGCTTGAAGTTGGCGCTGAAGCGCTCGTCCGTGGCCAGCGACGGGCTGAGCAGCACTTTGTCGCAGAACGCCGCCCATTCGCGCTCGTTCTGCAAGCCGAGCATCACCGTGCCGCCGCCACCAGTGGGAAACGGCCCGTAAGGGTAAATCGTCGAATGCGCGGCACCCGCACGCGGTGGCGGCGGCGCGCCGTCGAAGGCGTAGTACATCGGGTAACCCATCCACTCCACCAGGCTTTCGAGCATGCTCACATCGATGCGGCTGCCCTGGCCGGTTTTGCCGCGCAGCAGCAGCGCCGACAGAATGCCGCTGTAGGCGTACATGCCGGCGGAGATGTCCGCGATGGAGCAACCGGCCTTGGCCATCTGTTCTTCACCTGGGCCACCGGTCACCGAGAGAAAGCCGCCCTCGCTCTGGATCAACAGGTCGTAGGCTTTCTTTTTCTCGTAGGGCCCGCCTTCGCCGTAGCCGGAAATATCGCAGACGATCAGCCGTGGAAAGCGCGCGTGCAGCGCCTCGAACGATAAGCCCATGCGCGCCGCCGCGCCGGGGGCAAGGTTCTGCACCAGCACATCGGCGTCGGCCAGCAGCGCATCCAGAATGGCGCCCGCCTCGTCCTGCTTGAGGTCCAGGGTCAGGCTTTCCTTGGAGCGGTTGGTCCAGACGAAATGCGACGCCAGGCCACGCACCCGCTCGTCATAGCCACGGGCGAAGTCGCCGGTGCCGGGGCGCTCCACCTTGATGACCCGGGCACCCAGGTCGGCCAGTTGGCGCGTACAGAATGGCGCGGCAATCGCGTGTTCCAGGCTGACGACGGTGATGCCGTCCAGCGGTCGTTGTTCAGTCATCACAAATTCCTCCAAGCCAATGGGCCATGGACGCGGTAGTGCGCAGGTTCCACACCTGCTCGATCAGGCGGTTGGCCTGGGCCGGGGTGCGGGCGCCGCTGAAGTGGGCCAGACGCTGGAACTTATCCGCCAGCTCGGCACGGCTCAGGGTGTTGCCCGGGTCACCCTTGGGTTCATCAATGGCACCGTGCAGCGTGCGGCCATCGGTGGTGGTGACGGTGACGCGGCCCAGCCAGCGTTGCGGGTAGGCGCTGTCGACTTCGGGGTCCAGGCTCATGCTGACCTTGTCGCGAAACGCCGCGACCGCAGGATCGCTCAACGCCAGGTCATGGAATTCAGGCAACCCGGCTTTGCCATGCACGGCGATCAGGCCGAGCACGGTGCCCATGGAGAATTTGGCCTGGTGCACCGTGGCTGGCACCGTCACGCGGCCGAGTACGTCGATGGCGCCTTGGTGCACCTGGGTTTGCACCTGGGAAATCTGTGCAGCGCTCAAGCCTTCACGCTGCATCACGTCCAATAGCGCATCGGCAGCGGGATGGGTGTGGCGGCAGGAGGCGTGGAACTTGAACGAGGTTTCGACCAGCGCCCAACGGCTGCCCAGGTCGGCAGACAGTTTGCCCGGCTGCGCATCACTGGACATGCCCGCCGCCAAACCCTGGTCGCCTTCAAGGATATTGCGCGCGCCGGTCAGCCCATCGGCCGTCAGGTAAGCCGCCAGCAAGCCGTCCGCCGCCGCCTTGGCCGTGTGCAGTTGCTTGGAATCGGCGGCGTCGCGCAGAAACTCCCACAGCCCGGCGGCCTGGGTGCCGGCGCTGCCGAGCAGGTTGATGAATTGCTCTTCGTTAAAGTCGAGCAACTTGCCCACCGCGACCGCCGCCGCCAGGGTGCCGACCGTGGCCGTGGTGTGGAAGATGCGGTAGTGGGAACGGCCCATGAACTCACCGATGCGAATCCCCGCCTCATAGCCGGCCACCGAGGCCAGCAACAGTTCACGGCCAGACTTGCCGAGGTCCTGGGCAGCGGCCAACGCGGCGGGAAACACCACGGTGGCCGGGTGCAGCACGGAGCTGTTGTGCAGGTCATCCTGCTCCACCAGATGTGAGGAGGCGGCGTTGACCAGGGCGGCAAAATACGCGCTGGTGCCGGCGCCGTTGACGATCACCTGGGCCGGGCCGCTGCTCGGGCCCATCTTCTGTGCGTAGCGTTCAAATAGGGGAATCGGATGCGCGCCCTGGCTGGCCAAGGCGGACGCGAGCCAATCCAGGTACAGCTCTTCGGTGCGCGCCAGTACGTGTTCGGGCAACTGCGCGTAAGTCAGCTCAGCCAGGAATCGGCACAGGGCTTGGGTATGATGCATGCTCAAGGCCCTCAGAAGCTGCGCGGCAGTTCGAGCAAATGCTCGGCCACGTAGGACAGGATCAGGTTGGTGGAGATCGGTGCCACCTGGTACAGGCGGGTCTCGCGGAATTTACGCTCCACGTCGTACTCGCAGGCAAAGCCGAAGCCGCCGTGGGTTTGCAGGCAGGCGTTGGCCGCTTCCCAGGACGCCTTGGCCGCCAGGTACTTGGCCATGTTGGCACTGGCCCCGGCGTTCTTGCCGCTGTCGTATTCCTCACAGGCGCGCCAGCGCATCAGGTCCGCCGCTTCAATCTCGATATGCGCCTCGGCAATCGGGAACTGCACGCCCTGGTTCTGCCCGATGGGCCGGCCAAACACCACGCGGTCGCGGGCATAGGCGCTGGCCTTTTCAATAAACCAGCGGCCGTCACCGATGCACTCGGCGGCAATCAGGGTGCGCTCGGCATTCAGGCCATCGAGGATGTATTTGAAGCCCTTGCCCTCCTCGCCAATCAGGCTGTCCAGGGGCAGCTCCAGGTTGTCGAAGAACAGCTCGTTGGTCTCGTGGTTGACCATATTGGCAATGGGCTGCACGATGAGGCCGTTGCCGATGGCCTGGCGCAGGTCCACCAGGAAGATCGACATGCCTTCGGATTTTTTCTGCACTTGGGCCAAGGGCGTGGTGCGTGCCAGCAGGATCATCAGGTCGGAATGCTGCACCCGCGAGATCCAGACTTTCTGGCCGTTGATCACGTACTTGTCGCCGCGCTTGATCGCCGTGGTCTTGATCTTGGTGGTGTCGGTGCCGGTAGTGGGTTCGGTGACGGCCATCGACTGCAGGCGCAATTCACCACTGGCCAGCTTGGGCAGGTAGAAGCGTTTTTGCGCCTCGCTGCCGTGACGCAGCAGGGTGAACATGTTGTACATCTGGCCATGCACGGTGCCCGAGTTGCCGCCGCAGCGGTTGACTTCCTCAAGGATCACCGAGGCTTCGGCCAGGCCCAGGCCGGAACCGCCGTATTCCTCGGGGATCATCGCCGACAGCCAACCAGCGTCGGTCAGCGCCTTGACGAAGGCTTCGGGGAAGCCCTTTTCTTCATCGATCTTGCGCCAGTAAGCGGCATCGAATTCGGCGCACAAGGCACGCACGCCGTCGCGGATGGCGTTGAGTTCTTCAATGTCATGGGCATTCATTAACGGCTCTCCGCCTGTTGTTATTGGGTTATTCGAAATGCACCTGAGCGGTCTGCGCCAGGCCTTCAGTGTTGCCGGCCCAGAGGTCTGCGACGCCGGTTGCGGTGATGCGCCCGCCCACCTCAAAAGGCTGTGGCGCAATCAGTGGGCGCACACCGCGATAGGCAAAGCGGCGCAGGGTCGCTTCGGGGTGCGCCCGGCAGAACGCACGCAGGCTCAAGGTGGCGATCAGCGGGCCATGCACCACCAGGCCGGCATAGCCTTCGGTGCCGATGACATAGGGGTAGTCGTAATGGATGCGGTGGCCGTTGAACGTCACGGCGCTGTAGCGGAACAACAAGGTCGGCGTCGGCTCGACGGCCTCTGTCCATTCGCCTTGGGCCAGCGCGTCGCCGCTGCCCGCCTTGGGTGGCGTGGGTTCGCGGTAGACGATGTCCTGTTCCTCGCGGATAGCCAGGCGGCCGCCCTGGGAGTAGTCATGGCGCACGGTGACGAATAACAGTGAACCGGTGCGCCCGGTCTTTTCTTCGACCTGGGTGATGGTGGATACGCGCGTGGCCGCCTCGCCAGCCCGCAGCGAGTGCAAAAACTCAAGGCGCCCACCGGCCCACATGCGATTGCGGTTATCGGCCGGCGGCAGGAACCCGCCGCGTGCCGGGTGACCGTCGCTGCCCAGGGCCGATTCGGGCAACGGGTCCTGGAAAAAGCACCATTGCCACAACGCAGGCACCGCGTCGCCATCGGCGGGCACCGCCTCACCGAACGTGGCGGCGATGCGCTTGAGCAGGTTATGGCTCAGGTGGTCGTGGGCGGTCTCACTTCGGCCGATCCAATCAGTAGCGCTCATCGGGTGCAGGTCCTCAGGCAGTGGGTGACTGCCGTGGATCATGCAAGGGCCTGCCCGTTCTGAGAATTTGCATTTCAATAAACCAGCGTTCGGTTATGCTGAACGCTTACAGCCACACCGTGAACCAATGTGGGAGCTGGCTTGCCTGCGATAGCGGCGTGTCAGTGACGAAGATGCTCACTGACACACCGCTATCGCAGGCAAGCCAGCTCCCACAGGAAACCTGTTCTTCGGGAGCCTTGCATGCACTTCGATCTCGCCGACCTGCGCCTGTTTATCCATATCGCCGAATCCCCCAGCCTTACCCAGGGTGCCAAGCGCGCCTTCCTGTCGCCGGCTGCCGCCAGTGCGCGGATCAAAGCCCTGGAAGGCCAGCTCGACACGCGCCTGTTGTACCGCGACAGCCGGGGCGTGGAGATCACCCCGGCAGGCGAGCGGCTGTTGCACCATGCGCGGTTGATCATGCGCCAGGTGGATTACCTCAAAAGCGAGTTCACCCAATACGGCGTGGATTCGGCCGGGCATATCCGTATCTTCGCCAACACCACGGCGGTCACCGAGTTCTTGCCGGAAGTCCTGGCTGGCTTTCTGTCGCAGCGCCCAGGCGTCACCGTCGACCTGCAGGAACGCCTGTCACGGGACATCGTGCGCGGGGTGCTCGATGGCACCAGTGACATGGGTATCATCGCCGGCCCCGTGGAAGCCTCTGGCTTGCAAGTGCTGCATTTCAGCACCGATGAACTGGTGCTGATGGTGCCGGTCGGGCATCCGCTGGCCGACTTGCCTTCGGTGACCCTTGAGCAGACCCTGGCGTATCAGCATATCGGCCTGCATGAAGGCAGCACGCTGTTGAGTTTCCTGCGCGAACACGTCGAGCGCCTGGGTAAGCAATTGTCGCTGCGTATCCAGGTCTCGAGCTTCGAAGCGATCTGCCGGATGGTCGAGGCAGGCGTGGGCATCGGCATCATTCCCGAGTCCGCCGCCCTGCGCCACAGCCGCACCATGCAGTTGGTGACCGTAAAGCTCGACGAACCCTGGGCGATTCGCGAGCGCAGCATCCTGGTACGTGAGCTGGAAGCGTTGCCAGGGACCATTCGCGCGCTGATCGCCACGTTGATGCCCTGATCCTGTAGGAGCGAGCTTGCTCGCGAAAAACCTCAACGATAACGCGTGCTTTCTGGATAAACGCGGCGCCTGTGCGTTTTTCGCGAGCGAGCTCGCTCCTACAGTGGGCCGTTAACAGTCTTTGACAGTTTCCCGACAAAGCACTCAAAGATTCCAAGCCCCCGCCGCCCTAGCATTCCAGCATCCAAATCATCATTCGGGTGCTCTTGATGTTTCGCAGGTTGCGCGGTATTCCGCTATTGGGTTGCCTGATGGGCAGTATCGGTTGCCACTCGCAACCGCCTGTCCCGCCGCCGATTCAAAAAGGCGATTACGGCGCAATCATCCGCTACTTGCAAACCCGCATTCCCCGGGAGATGGCTCGGGACAATGTGGCAGGTTTGTCGATTGCGCTGGTCAATGGCCAGGAGCTGATCTGGGCCCGTGGCTTTGGCCTGGCTGACAAAGACCAGGGGGTGCCGGTCACGCCCAATACCGCGTTTCGCGCCGGTGGCATTTCCAAACTGCTGAGCGCCACGGCGGCGCTGCAGCTGGTGGAGCAGCACCACCTGGCGCTGGATGCGCCGATCCAGCAGACCCTGCGTGAGTTCTACGTACGTTCACGCTTTCACAGCGACCAGGCCGAGGCGGATCGAGCGATCACTTTGCGGCGCTTGCTCAGCCATCAATCCGGCTTGCCCAGCGAGCACCTGCGCGACCTGCGCAGCACTTACGCCATGGGGCAAATGCCGATGCGTGTGTCGGGTGTGTGGCTGAGCAGTCTGCCGGGGTCCCAGGTGGCGTACTCCAACCTTGGTTATTCACTGGTGGGCGCGGCCATCGAGCGCAGCAGCGGTAAAAGCTTTGAAGCCCAGTTGCAAAGCAGCCTGCTCACGCCCCTGCGAATGAACCAGTCCAGCTTCGTGGGCACCGGTGCGCAAATGGGCTTTCGCGCCCATGGTTACGAAGACGGCAAGGCCAGCACCGACGCCCAAGTGCGTGACCTCGCCGCCGGTGGCCTGTGGACCAGCCCCAAAGACCTCAGCCGCTACGTGCGCATGCTGTTTGCCAACGGCACCTACAAGGGCAGCCAGGTCCTCGGCAGCGCTTCTATCGACGCCATGTTTACCCAGCAAAACACCGGCAACGCCCTGGATTTCGACTGCCAGATCGGCCTGGGCTGGTTTCTGGCGCCCTGCGGTGACGAGCCCATCGGCCCCGGCGTGCGTACCTACCAGCACAGCGGTGGCGGCGATGACTTCGTCGCCCAATTGACCCTGCTACCGGATCAGCAGCTGGCGGTGATCATCATGGCCAACGACAGCAACGCCGAAGACATGGTGGTGTCACTGACCACCGACAGCCTGCGCCTGATGCTCCAGGCACAGACCGGCCAGCCCGTGTGCGCCGATGACTGCCAGGCCCCGAGCCACGGCCTCAAGCTGCGCCATGTGCCGGCGGCGGTGGATCGCAAGCGCCTGGCTGGTTTCTATGCGACCGCCTGGGGCGTGTTCCGCATCAGGGATGAGCATGCGCGCTTGACCGGCGAACTGGCCGGCTACGATTTCGAGCTGTTACGTGATGAGCAAGGCTGGCTGCGCGCGCAGAAAAAGATCCTCGGCTTCTGGCGCAAGGACCTGGGCGAGTTGGGCCGCGTGCAGTTGGATGTGATCCAGGTACAAGGCCGCCAAATGCTCACCGCGCGCAGCCACGGCCAACGCATTGCCATCGGTGAACGCATCGAGCCACCACCCTTGCCCGCCGCCTGGGCCAACACGGTCGGCACCTATCAGGTGCTCAGCAGCCATGAACCCGACGCGCCATTGAGTGGCATCAGCGTGCGTCAGGAGGACGGCTTCCTGGTGATTCGCGGCCAATTGCACGGCGAGCCGCTGACCGACTACATCCTGCTGCCCATCGACAACGCCCATGCGGTGCTGGCCGGCAACGGCTACGGCCTGGGCGATACCGTCAGCCGCCAGGTCAACGGGCTGAGTGCTTCGGGCTACTCGTTCAAACGCACCCATTCACCCCACACACCCTTGAACCTCTAACCAGGAAAACACCCTGATGCACTCAAAAAACCTGTGCCTGTCATTAACCTCACTGTGCCTGCTCGCCGCCGCCGATACGGCGCTTGCCGAAGACTGGCAATACAGCCTCAAGGCCGGCATGGCCAACGCACCCCGCTACAGTGGCAGCGACGAACGTATGACGGCGCCTGTATTCGGCGGCCAAATCATCAGCCCCTGGGGCATCTTCCTCGATACTGATACGGGCCTGGGCTGGGGTTACGAAGGTAATGCCCTGAGCTTCAGCGCATACGTTGGCGCAAGCGGTTCGCGCAAGGATAAAAATGAAAGCATGCAGGCCGGCTCCAAACGCCTCAAAGGCATGGGCCAGATCAAGTCACGTCCGCAATTGGGGGTGAGTGCCGCCTACAACCTCGGCGGTGTGATCATCGGCGCCACCCTGGAACATGCGCTTGAAGAAGATAAACACAAGGAAACCGGCAAGGCTTTTACCCACCTGGAGTTGAGCCTGGGTACCCATCTGTATGAAGGCCGCTACGGCTCCATCGATGCCGCCATCAGCAGCCACTTCGGTGACCGCAACTACCTGCAAACCTGGTACGGCGTGACTACCGACCAGGGCACCCGCAGCCGCTTCAAGGAATACAAGGCAAGTGCCGGCAATATCAGCAATGGCATGAGCCTTTCATGGAGCGTGCCGATCAACGAACACACGCAGTTCTCGACCTTGCTGGATGTGCAATACCTGGCGGACAAGGCCGGCAAGAGCCCGATTGTGGAGCAGCGGTTGCAGGCGTCGGTGTCGGGGGAGTTGCAATACACCTTCTGATCTACCTTGCCCTCTGTAGGAGCGAGCTTGCTCGCGAAAAACGTCAACGATAACGCGTGTTTTCTGGGTAAACGCTGCGCCTGTGAGTTTTTCGCGAGCAAGCTCGCTCCTACAGAGACAATGCCAGCTCCTTTTAGTAGCCCAACGACAAGCCCGTGTTGCGCCGCGGGTCATTGGCCCCATAGAAACGGTTGTTACCCACCGGCTTGCCCTCCAGGGAAGGCGCGCCTACCAGGATGGCGGCCAAGTGGTTGGCATCTTGCGGGCCGGCAAACTTGTGGCCCCAGCTTTCAAGGATCTTCTGGGTGTCCGGGCTGACCGCAAAGGTCTCAAGGTTGGTGGTTTCCGGCATCCATTGCTGGTGGAAGCGCGGTGCGTCCACGGCTTCCTGGATGTTCATTTTGTAGTCGATGACATTCAGGATGGTCAGCAAGGTCGCGGTGATAATACGGCTGCCCCCCGGTGTGCCAACGACCATTACTGCCTTGCCGTCCTTGGTGACGATGGTCGGGCTCATCGAGGACAACGGCGCCTTGCCCGGTGCGATGGCGTTGGCTTCGCCCTGCACCAGCCCGTACATATTCGGTACGCCGACCTTGACGGTGAAGTCATCCATTTCATCGTTGAGAATCACCCCGGTCTTGCTGGCCATCACCCCGGCGCCAAACCAGTCGTTGAGGGTATAGGTCACCGAGACCGCGTTGCCCCACTTGTCGACGATGGAATAGTGGGTGGTGTTATTGCCTTCGTGGGGCGACACACCTGGCTTGATCGCCTGGGAGTCACCGGCCTTCTGCGGCTCGATGGCAGCGCGTAGCTTGGCCGCGTAGTTCTTGTCCAGCAGATGCTCGATGGGGTTCTTTACGAAGTCCGGATCGCCCAGGTAGCTGTTGCGGTCCACGTAGGCATGGCGCATCGCTTCGATCTGGTAGTGCAGGCCCTGGGCCGAGTGATAGCCCAGATCGGCCATCGGGTAGCCTTCGAGGATGTTCATGATCTGGCAGATCACCACACCGCCCGAGCTGGGTGGCGGCGCCGAGACCACATGGTAGCCACGGTAGTCGCACTCGATGGGGGCCAGTTCGCGGGTTTTGTAGGCGTCGAGGTCGGCCTGCGTGATGATGCCTTTGCCGGCCTGGCTGGAATCGACCACCGCCTTGGCGACCCAGCCTTTATAGAAGCCGTCGGTGCCCTTGGCCGAGATTTCCTTAAGGGTCTTGGCCAGGTCCTTCTGCACCAGCTTCTGGCCCACCTGCATCGGTTTGCCGTTATGCAGGAAGATCCCGCGCATGTCCTGGTCTTTTTCGAACTCACCGGTGGCGGTGTGCAACAGGTCGATATCGCCCTGCTCCAGCGCAAAGCCGTTTTCCGCCAGCGTGATCGCCGGGGCAATCACTTGCGCGCGCTTGAGGGTGCCGTACTTGCTCAGGGCCAGCTCCATGCCAGACACCGTGCCCGGTACGCCGACCGCCAAATGGCCTTTGGCGCTGAGGCCTTCGACCACATTGCCGGCCTTGTCGAGGTACATGTCGGCCGTCGCCGCCAGCGGGGCTTTTTCGCGGAAGTCGAGGAAGGTCTTGCGCCCGTCCGCCAGTTGCACGGTCATGAAACCACCGCCGCCCAGGTTGCCCGCCGCCGGATACACCACCGCCAGTGCGTAACCTACCGCCACCGCCGCATCGACCGCGTTGCCGCCGGCCTTGAGCACATCGACACCCACGTGGGTTGCCAGGTGCTGGGCCGTGACCACCATGCCATTTTCACCCGCAACCGGGGCTTGGGAAGCTGCGTGCACACCGTTGACCGTCAAGACCAGCGCGGTCGCAATCAAAGTGTGACTGAAGGGTTGGTATTTCATCCATGGCTACTCTGATTATTGAGATGCACCAAAATAGCTCCTAGCCGATTCAATCCCCAGCGCAATGGCGTTTTTATTACAGAACTTGTCGGTCATGGAACGCACACCGCTGCGCAAGGCGGCAATCAGCTCTGGCCTATAAAATTAATGGCGCTAAAATCGGCGCCATTCTTTTACCGCCGCCCTGATACGAGCCTGTCCATGAGCTTTGATTTCGACACGATCCACCCACGCTTCGATACCGGCAGTACCAAGTGGAGCCGTTACCCGCAAGACGTCCTGCCGATGTGGATCGCCGACATGGACATCGCCGCGCCGCCCGCCATCTTGCAAGCCCTGCACGCGCGCCTCGACCAGCAGATTCTCGGCTACAGCGTGGCCGGCCCGGACGTGCGCGACGCGATCGTTGCCGACTTGTGGGCCAAGTACGCCTGGCGCGTGCAGCCTGAAGAACTGCTGTTTCTGCCCGGCGTCGAGCCTGGCTTCAATATGGCCCTGCACGCCTTCGTCCAGCCCGGCCAGGCGGTGGTACTGCAAACCCCCAACTATCGGCCGATTCGCCTGGCGCCCGGCAACTGGAACCTGCCACGCATCGAAGTGCCGTTCCACTTGATCGATGGCGAGTACCGCACACCGCTGCCGGCCATGCGCCAAGCCTTGAGCGGGGCCGGGGCGCTGTTGCTGAGCAACCCGCACAACCCCATCGGCAAGGTGTTTGCCCGTGAAGAGCTGCTGGCGGTGGCCAATGCCTGCCTGGACACCGGCGCATTGATCATCAGCGACGAAATCCACGCCGAGCTGTGCTTCGACGGCCGTCGCCACATCCCCACCGCCAGCCTCAGCCCCGAGATCGCCCAGCGCACCATCACGCTGATGTCAGCGAGCAAGGCGTATAACGTGGCCGGCTTGAAGACCTGCTTCGCCGTGGTCCAGAACGCCGAGGTGCGCGAGCGTTTCAATCAGGCGCGCTGCGGCATGGTCGACAGCGTCAGCCCCCTGGGCCTGGAAGCTACCCGCGCCGCCTACAGCGAATGCACCGAGTGGCTCAGCGCGCTGGTGCAGTACCTGCAAGCCAACCGCGACTACCTGCTCGACGCGGTAGAAACCCGCCTGCCCGGCGTGGTGATGCATGCGCCACAGGGTACCTTCCTGGCGTGGCTCGATTGCAGCGCCCTGGGTCTTGATGACCCGCAGCAGTTCTTTCTGGAGCAGGCCAAGGTGGGCCTGAGCGCTGGGATCGAATTTGGCGATGACAGCCAGCAATTCGTGCGCCTGAACTTCGGTTGCCCACGGGCGATGCTGGAGGAAGGCGTGCAGCGCATGCAGATCAGCTTACAAAACCGCTGACGTCGGTCGGAACCGCACGGGAGATTTTCCGCACATACCGGGCTTAGCTGCCCGCTGTGCCATTGAAATTCTCCCGGAGCCGCCCGTCGATGATTCTGCCGCCACGCCCACTCCCCCTCATTGCCTGGGATTTCAAACCCATCGCCGGCGATACCCCGCAGGTCTTGCCGGCCTACTCGGTGGAGCCTCTGCAACCGCCACGCAAACCGGCGTTGAGGCAAAACCGCAGTACATCGGTAGACCACCAGAAAGCCCTCTACCGGCAGCTGTTGCAGGCCACGCACACTGCGCTGCCCAGGGTGCGCGACGAAGCCAAGCAATGGGCCGAGGCGCTGGTGTTCAAGTTGACCGGGCGCAAGGTCGATGCCGACACCATCTTCCTCAATCGCTTCCAGCAAGCACAAAGTGCCAATACCGTCACCGACTGGGAACATCTGGGGGAAGAACCCACGGTTTCCCAGGCACTGCCGGACGCGTTGTTGAGCAACTTCAGCGAACACGACGCACTGCCCGGCGTGCTTGACCAACAGGCCGGCCTGTACACGGTCGGCCGCGGGCAAAGTACCCAAGGCGGCTATGGCGCCCATAACCAGTTTGCGCTGGCGCCTTCCCAGCTGATGCATGAAAGCTGGAAAACCGACTTTCAGGCACACATGACTCAAAAGCTCGAACGCTTCTGGCGCGACCATGGCGATGACTACCGCACCGCCTTGAAAGGTGAGTTCATTTATCAGGCCCGTAAACAGCTCAAGGCCTACGAGAGCGCCTCACCCGCCGAACGCCTGAACATGCCGGCCGAGCAGCGCTTTACCCGCGATGATTACCGCCTGGTGATGGGCGCCGCCGCCAACCTGCCCCTGGATGAAAACCAAGCCCTGAGCGTCGAACAACTACGAGCGACAGCGCCGGTAGAAGGCCGCACACGGGTTCACGTGTTTGACATCAACGGGCGCCCCGCTCACGACATCCTGCGTTTCACCGCCACTGACTACGGCAGCCACGGGCAATTACGTGATCGTCGAGACGGCGTGCAAGTCCTGTATATGCCGGGGCACAAGCCCGCTTTCCTGCGCTTTGATTCCCTGGACGCGATGGACCAATGGGTGGCCGAGCAAGGCCGGCATGCCGAGACGCGCAAGGCGCTGCAATCGCACTTCGCCCTCAGGGACCGACAAGACAGCGACTTGGGGTTCTGGAGCGATTTCAAATCCTTCATCACTGGCGATTCGCGCTCGAACAAAGGCGCGGACAGCGCCATTCGCTACTTGGCCAGCGGCTACTGGGACACCCTGGAAGGGACCGTTATCGACAGCGCCAATGTGCGCATTCACGGCGACGTGTTCAGCGTGATCAAAGACGCCACCCGCGAACGCATGTCCCGCGATGCAGACGTCATGATCAAGTCCAACAGCGAGGTCACCCGCGATACCTGGCTTAACGATTTGACCGTAGCCGCGGGCCTGGCGGCCAAGTTCGCAGTGATTGGCGAGCCGGTCGTGGTCGGTGTCGCGGCCGCCGCCGGCCTTGTAGAAGCCGAAGTGGGTGTCGAGCAATCGATCACGGGTGACACGCAGGCCGAGCGAAAACACGGCAACACTGCCGCACTGGATGGCGCGCTCAATGAGCTGTTTGCCATCGTGGGCGGTACAGTGAAGGAGCCTGCTTTTGAGCAACCGGCCACGATCCCCCTGACCCGGCAGCTTTTCAGCGACGGCCGGCAGGCAATGGTCATCGAACACCCGTTGAGCCCCAGTGCCTATACCCTGCCACGCGCCAATGGCTATGACCTGGTGGACCGTGGTCGGGTGTATCGCTACCTCAATACAAGACCTGGCGAGCTGACCGACCTGCAAGCAGCAGAACACGCCAAGCCCTTGGAGGGCTTTGAGGCGCTTTGCCCTGCGCCCGCTGCGGGTGGGCGGGTGCGACGCGGCATCCAGGACGAGTGTTTCGTTAAACTTATCGCCGACCTGCCCAAACCCCAAGAACGCCTGCAGGCCCTGGAGCACGTGCGCTTGTTCCCGTCCAAGGCCGGGCTGTTCACGCGCGAGCGCACGGTGGTCTATGAAAAACGCCTGCACAAAATAGTCAAAGGCGACACCGGCCCCCAACTGGTGCCCGTCGCCAACGGCGAACGCATCACTTACAAGGCGCACGTGCACGGCCAGCTCATTGACGACCCCGATTTCGGCTTTTACACAGGCGATAGCGCCGGCACGCTTGCTAACGATACTCGGGTGGTCAAACTCGGCAGCATCAGCAACGCCAGCAATGATCAGCGCCAGCTCAGAGGCGTGGTCGTCACCAGCGCCAGCCAGCGCTACCTGGTGGTAGAGGCTGACACTGCCGAGTTCTATTACGCACCACTGGATAAAACCCAAACCCGGGATATCAGGTTCAAGAAATGCGGGCCTCTAGAGATGAGCCTTGCGCAAGGATACCGCCAGTTTCTGAGTACCAACCATGCTGTACAGGCCCTTAAGGCCGACTTCGTCGCGCTGGCTCCGCTCAAAAAAGCCTTCAAGCAACTGCAGCGCTCAGGTTTTAGCAAAGCCGACATCGACGAATTGAAGCGCCACTGCAAGGGCATGAACCCTGAGCAGCAGCGCGAAGTGGTGTACCGGCTGCAACAGGCCAATGCCATCGTGAAACCGGATGTAGCCTTGCGCCCCCATCGTGTTTCACCGTTGCCTGGCAACCAGGTGCATCCGGCCGCAGACCTGGCCAGGGCCGACGCAGCCAGGCTTACCCTGGGCTGGTTGCGGCGCACCGCCACGCTGAAAGCCGCCAATACCGTGCAGGTGGCCATGGGTGAAGCCACGACACTCACGAGCGGCAACGACGCGCTCTCCACCCGCAGCCTGACCGACTGCTCGGCCATTGCGGTGCTCACCGACTGGGACGGTGCGCGTTACCAGACCCGCACGCTGATGCACCTGACCGGCAGCAACCTGGAACTGGGCCTGCGGGGCGGCAATACCCAAGCGTTGCTGGATCGATTGAACGCATCACTGAACAAAGGTGGGCGGGTCATCCTGGTAGGCGGGGTCAATTCAGATTCACTGCAAGGCATGGCCACCACCATCGGGCAATCGTTGCAGGGCGAACAACCGCTCAGGACACTGCTTCAAGCACGGCCCGGCGTCAGCGTCACGCTGGCCAGCTCCCTGGGCATTACGGTGAATGCTGATGGCACGTTCGAGCTGATCGAGGGAACGGGCAAAGGTGTCATGCCCGAGGATCAGGTCAGGGAAATTTTCAATCGAGTTGACTGAGGGCACTGCCCCACGCCTTTCCCTGACCCTGTTGGGCGTTCACAACTTGGCAATGGACACTTCTGTGGACTTCACAAAGGCAATCACCTCACTGCCCACTTTCAATTCCAGGTCACGCACCGAGCGCGTGGTGATCACCGACGTCACAATGCCCGAGGCGGTCTGCACGTCGATTTCCGACACCACTTCCCCCAGCAGAATCTCCTTGATCACGCCTTTGAACTGGTTGCGCACGTTGATCGCTTTGATGGTCATGTCGGCTTTCCTTTTGGCTGTTGGGTCAATCCGCACGAATGCGCAGGCCCTCAAAATGCGCTGCCGGATAGAATATTAAAAGGAATAAATGTCTATTTATTTATTCGATATAGGCATATGCGGGGTGATGTTTCATGACCCGCCCACGGCTGAATTTGTGTGTGGCAGCGACCTATGACCGCACATCTTGTGCGTTGACCAACTTTGTTACACCCCATATAGTGTGCCCACAAACAGATCAGACCACTACATAGTGTGCAGCATCGGTATTTACCGACCACACTACGCGCAGTATTTCAATGCCTTGTAGCCTGCAAAAACATTTATTTTTCGAGTACCAGGAAGGAGTATTTCCATGCTGAGTTGGGATGAAGTCGACAACGAAGACACCGGTGCAGCGGTGATCAAAGGCGCCAACGCCGGCCACGCCACCGAAGCCAACATGGACCGCCTCGACGGTGCCGGCGCCGCTGCCGCCGTGGAAGCCCGCGCCGTCACCGCCAACGACTCCGCCGCCATCGTGCGCGCCAAGGCTGCCCTGGACAAACTCGACGTCGCCGAAGGCCTCGCCGAACTCGAAGGCGCCTCCGCCCGCGTCGCCGTTGACGAAAAGCGCATGATCAACTGCCGCGCCGACCTCAACCAACTCGTGCCCTTCAAGTACGACTGGGCCTGGCAGAAGTACCTCGACGGCTGCGCCAACCACTGGATGCCGCAAGAGGTCAACATGACCGCCGACATCGCCCTGTGGAAAAACCCCGAAGGCCTGACCGACGACGAACGCCGCATCGTCATGCGCAACCTGGGCTTCTTCTCCACCGCCGACTCCCTGGTGGCCAACAACCTGGTACTGGCCGTGTACCGCCTGATCACCAACCCGGAGTGCCGCCAGTACATCCTGCGTCAGGCCTTCGAAGAAGCGATCCACACCCACGCCTACCAGTACTGCATCGAATCGCTGGCCATGGATGAAGGCGAGATCTTCAACATGTACCACGAGATTCCATCGGTCGCCAAAAAAGCCGCCTGGGGCCTGAAGTACACCCGCTCGATCTCCGATCCGAAGTTCGAAACCGGCACCGTCGACACCGACAAGGAACTGCTGCGCAACCTGGTCGCCTACTACTGCGTGCTGGAAGGCATCTTCTTCTACTGCGGCTTCACCCAGATTCTGTCCATGGGCCGCCGCAACAAAATGACCGGCGTGGCCGAGCAGTTCCAGTACATCCTGCGCGATGAGTCGATGCACCTGAACTTCGGTATCGACGTGATCAACCAGATCAAAATCGAAAACCCACACCTGTGGGATGCTGAGATGAAGGAAGAAGCGACCCAGATGATTCTGCAGGGTACGCAGCTGGAGATCGAATATGCGCGGGATACCATGCCGCGCGGTGTTCTCGGCATGAATGCGGCGATGATGGAGGATTACCTCAAGTTCATCGCTAATCGTCGCCTGTCGCAGATCGGCTTGAAGGAAGAGTACCCAGGCACCACCAACCCGTTCCCGTGGATGAGCGAGATCATGGACTTGAAGAAAGAGAAGAATTTCTTCGAAACCCGTGTGATCGAATACCAGACCGGCGGCGCGCTGAGCTGGGACTGACATAACCTCTGTAGGAGCGAGCTTGCTCGCGAAGAACGTCAACGATAACGCGCGCATCCTGAATGAACGCGGTGCCCTTGGGGTCTTCGCGAGCAAGCTCGCTCCTACATGGGGGCCGCGGTGTTCTTCAAACTTTTGCAAATTGCCTTTATGCCCAACCAAACCATCAAGACCCCTTGCGTCGGCCTGTGCTCCACCGTCTACGGTGACCTGGTCTGCCGGGGCTGCAAGCGTTATCACCATGAAGTGATCCAGTGGAATGGCTATAGCGCCGTAGAAAAACAAGCGGTGTGGCTGCGCCTGGAGCAGTTGCTGGTACAGGTGATGGCCAGCAAGCTGGAAGTCTTCGATCCGCAGCGCCTGCGTCAGCAACTGGAAGCGCGCAAGATTCGCTTTGTGCCGCACCAGTCGCCGTATTGCTGGGCATACCAACTGATTGCCCGGGGTGCACGGGTGATCTCCAAGCTGGATGCGTATGGCTTGGCGTTGCTGCCCGAGTTTCGCGAACGCCACCTGGCGGACCTGCGCGATGCGATAGACCGGGAGTTCTTTCTGCTGTCCGAGGCCCATTACGAACGCTATATCGCCCCGGTTTTCCTGAAAGAGTCATTCGGACCGGCGCTGATTGCCACGCGCTGACCCACATCGCAAACGCTGTGCCTTGCCTGCGATGTAACCACGATGCGAAGCGAGCCGCTCTTGATCTGCTTTTGATCTTAAGCGCCCCGTTAAACCACGCTGGCCGGAATTCGACAGTGATTTGGGGGGTAAACCGGCAGGGATGCCGGTTTAGCCGCCCCGCGCCATGGATGGCGCGTGGCGGCGGCCCCCCAAATCACTGGCGGATTACGGGCACACCGAGCCTAGGCGAGGTGCCGAGTGGTGGGGCAAGAGCCCTTTTGGTTACTTTTGGGGCTCTTTTCCAAAAGTGACCCGCTGTCAGAGCGGAACCCTAGGTGGCCATTACCTAAATAACGGATATGTACCCGGTCCAACTGTGTCGCCTGCCAGGCCGCCTTCGCGAGCAAGCCCGCTCCCACAGTTGGATCGCGGGGTGTCAGGGAGATAGGCGTCGGCTATCAAGCCGTCATCGCAGGCAAGCCAGCCCCCACAGTTGGATCGCGGGGTGTCATCCCCCTTCACAGACCAGCCCCCCTCCCACCCAATTGTGTTTAAAATGCCGCCCGCCCGATGACCGACGCTTAACGATGACCCCAGACGCCCTCGCCACCCTGCACGCCCACCTGCTCACCGCCCTGGCTGACGCGCCTGCGGAAACCCGGCGCCTGTTCCATGGCCGTGGCCGCTGCTGGCCAGGCCTGGAGCAACTCACCGTGGACTGGCTGCAAGGGGTCGTGCTGGTCGCCCTGTTCAAAGAAACCGAGCACCTGCAAGCCCTGAAGCACACCCTGTTGCAGATCGAGTGGAGCCGCTTCGGCGTACACACCGTGGCCCTGCAACACCGCTACCTGCCGCAAAGCACCACCGAATGGCTGGTGGGCGATGCCATCGACGAGCTGACCATCACCGAGGGCGGCCTGCGCTACCTGATCGACCTGGGCAAAAAACAGAACAGTGGGCTGTTCCTCGACATGCGTTACGGGCGCAACTGGGTGCGCGAACAGGCCAAAGGACAGCGTGTGCTCAACCTGTTCGCCTATACCTGCGGTTTTTCCGTGGCCGCCATCGAAGGCGGCGCCGACCATGTGGTGAACCTGGACATGGCCCGTGGTGCCCTCAGCCGTGGCCGCGACAACCATCGCCTGAATGGGCATGACCTGAGCCGGGTGAGCTTCCTGGGCCACGACCTGTTCAAGTCCTGGGCCAAGGTGACGAACAACGGCCCTTACGATCTGGTGATCATCGACCCGCCCTCCTTCCAGAAAGGCAGTTTCCTACTGACCAAGGATTACCAGCGCGTGCTGCGCCGCCTGCCGGACTTGCTCAGTGCCCAAGGCACCGTGCTGGCATGCATGAACGATCCGGCCTTCGGCGAAGATTTCCTGATCGACGGCGTGACCCGCGAAGCACCGGGCCTGCGCTTTGTGCAGCGGCTGGAAAACCCACCGGAATTTCCTGATATCGACCCCCAGAGCGGATTAAAGGCACTGGTGTTCCGTCAGGGCTGATGCCCAAATGGCCTACGCTTGCTACGCTAACGGATACGCCGGGCGGTGAACCTTATCCTCCCCTTCCCGGTCGATACCTGCATTCCCTGGCCAGACTCGACGGCGCTACGTCGTCGGCTGCCCCGTTTGACCTTTTGGAGAACCGCCCGTGATATCGACCCTGCATGTAGCCAGACTTAAAGCCTGGGGCGCCCACGGCTTTACCGCCACCGGTGTGGTACTGGCCTTTTTGGCCACCCTGGCGCTGCTGGAAAACTCCCCCAAGGCGTGCCTGCTGTGGCTGGGCCTGGCGCTGGTGGTGGATGGCGTCGACGGCTCGCTGGCGCGACGGGTGAATGTCAGCACGGTACTGCCCAGCTTTGACGGCTCGGTGCTGGACCTGGTGATCGACTACCTCACCTACGTGTTCATCCCGGCACTGTTTATCTACCGCTACATCGACCTGCCCGATTTCACCCATCTGTTTGCGGTGTCGGTGATCCTGGTGTCGTCGCTGTTCTGCTTTTGCAACGTGAACATGAAGAGCAAGGACAACTACTTCGTCGGCTTCCCTGCCGCCTGGAACGTCGTTGCCCTGTGCGTCTATATCATCCAGCCGGATGCCTGGGTCACCTTGCTGACCGTGATTGGCCTGGCGCTGCTGACCGTGACGCCGATGAAGTTCCTGCACCCGTTCCGGGTCAAACGCTTCATGCCGATCAACATCGCAGTGACGACCATCTGGCTGTTGTGCAGCTTCCTGATGGTGGTGGACTACCCCAACACCAACCCTTGGACATTTGGCCTGTGGTCGCTGATGTCGGCCTACTTCCTAGGTATCTGCATCTGGCGCACGGCCGTGGAATGGCTGGGCGCGCACAAATAACCAGGCGGGCCCGGTAAAAAATGTGGGAGAGGCCTGCCCCCTCCCACATTTGAGTCACATCGCAGTAAGATGCTGGCCTTCTGCGGCCCTCCAACAATAAGCCCTGCCCATGCCTTTCGAACTCAGCGTTGACCTCACCACCCTGGCCATCCTGGCCGTTGTCGCTTTTATCGCCGGTTTTATCGATGCCATCGCTGGCGGTGGCGGTTTGTTGACCACGCCTGCCCTGCTCACCGCCGGCATGCCGCCGCATCTGGTACTGGGTACCAACAAACTCAGCTCCACCTTCGGTTCGGCCACCGCCAGTTTTACCTTCTATCGCCGCAAGCTGTTTCACCCACGCCAATGGGTGCACGCCATCGTCGGTACCTTGATCGGTGCGCTGACCGGCGCGGTCGTCGCCCATTACTTGCCCGCCGAAACCCTGAACAAGATGCTCCCGGTGATCGTCTTCGCCTGCGGTGTGTACCTGCTGTTCGGGGGCACGCCCAAGGCGCCACTGGATGCCGAGGCACCGATCAAGAAGAAATGGCAAGCCACCCAGGGCTTTGGCCTGGGCTTCTACGACGGCGTGGCCGGGCCCGGCACGGGGGCGTTCTGGACGGTCAGCACGATGCTGCTGCACCCCATCGACCTGGTGAAGGCCAGCGGTGTGGCGCGCAGCATGAACTTCGTCAGCAACGCGGCGGCGCTGACGGTGTTCATCATCAATGGTTCGGTGGACTGGATTGTCGGCCTGGCGATGGGGGTGTCGGTGATGTGTGGCGCGTTCTTTGGCGCACGCAGCGCGATCAGCGGCGGCGCCAAATTCATTCGCCCGGTGTTTATCACCGTGGTGCTGGGCCTGACCGTGCGCCTAGCCTGGCAGCACTGGTTCAGCGTGGCCTAAGCGGCGGGCCACGTAGAGGTCGATGAGGTAACGCGCAATCGAGCGTGACGCTGGCAACGGCGGCAGCTCGTGGATATTGAACCACTGCGCATCCTCGATCTCGTCGGCCTGGGGCACGATATCGCCCCCGGCGTATTCGGCATGAAAGCCCAGCATCATCGAGTGAGGGAACGGCCAGCATTGGCTGCCCATGTACTGGATGTTCTTGACCTCCACCTGCACCTCTTCGCGCACTTCACGGATCAGGCAGTCTTCAGCAGACTCACCCGGCTCGGCAAAACCGGCCAGGGTGCTATAGACCCCCGTGACAAAACGCGGCGAACGCGCCAGCAGGATCTCATCGCCACGGGTCACCAGCACGATCATGCTTGGCGAGATACGCGGGTAGCTGCGCAGGTCGCAGGCCTGGCAATACATCGCCCGCTCCCTCGGCACCTGCACCATCGCCTGGGCACAACTGCCACAAAAACGATGTTCCCGCGCCCAGGTACCGATCTGCGCGGCGTAGCCCAGCACCTTGTACAGGGTGTGATCGCCTTGCAGCATAAAACCGCGCAAGCCCTGCCAACTGCACCCTGGCACTTCTGCCGGCGCGTTGAGTTCCAGCAGGTACACCGGCTCGCCGTCAAGGTGGCCGATGCCGTGTTCGGCAAACACCGACAGGTCCTGGCGCTTGAGCCATTCGCGCGGGAACAGCGGGCCGTTGGTGTCGTGTAAAAAGCCTTCGCGGCTGCGGGCGACGGCCCAGCCGCCAGGGGCGTCGTTGTCCAGCAGCGTTGTCGTAATCCAGCCTGGGGTCATGTCGGTCAATCCACGAATTCGGGTTTCTGCTTACTCATGTGGGCCGCGATGGCCACGCGCAGGTCGTTGGATTGCAACATAGCCGAGTTCCAGGTGGCAACGTATTCCAGGCCGTCATTGACTGTGTGGTCACGCATGTAGCTGATCATGGCCTTGGTGCCAGTCACGGCAATCGGCGACTTGGCGGCGATTTGCTGGGCCAGGTCCATGACGCCCGCCAGCAGGCTTTCATGATCGGCAAACACGCGGTTGACCAGGCCGATGCTGCGCGCTTCTTCGGCGCCGAACTGGCGACCGGTGTAGGCCAGTTCACGCAGCATGCCGTCGCCGATAATGCGCGGCAGGCGTTGCAAGGTGCCGACGTCGGCGGCCATGCCGATGTCGATTTCCTTGATCGAGAATTGCGCGTCTTCAGCTGCATAGCGCATGTCACAGGCACTGATCAGGTCGATGGCGCCGCCGATGCAGTAGCCCTGGATCGCCGCCAGCACGGGCTTGCGGCAAGTGTCCACGGCGTTGAACGAGGCTTGCAGCTCGAGGATCTTGCGGCGCAGCAGGCGCGCATTGCGCCCCACGTCCTTGCCAAAATCATTGGCGATCGAGGCCAGCATCATCAGGTCGATGCCTGAGGAAAAGTGCTTGCCGGCCCCGCTGAGTACCACGGCACGCACGGCGTCGGTCTCGTCGACCCATTGGAAGATGTCGATGATTTCGGTCCAGAACGCCGCGTTCATGGCGTTGATCTTTTCCGGGCGATTGATCTGCACATGGGCAACGTTGCCGCTGAGTTCGACAACGAAGGCTTTGTATTCGGACATGGCAGTGGTCCCTGACTGGCGATTGAGAAAGGCCAGACTATATCAAGGGTGCGCCACGGCGCATCGGCCAAAAGCGGGACTGGCACCGGCGCAGGAAAAGCCGCTGGATAAAACCCCGCGCACACGCCATCCTTTGCGCTTTAAGCCGCGCTGTCAGCGGCGCTCGACGTTTTAAGGATATGCCATGCACGCCCACCCCCTCGCTCCCACCGATTTCGAATTCATTGATGCCACCTTGCTCAAATATGGCGAAGACCACTCGGTGCTGAACATGGCCGAACTCGACGGTTATTTCACCGCCCTGGTTTCCAGCCCGGCCAAGGTGGATGTGGCCGAGTGGTTCCCGGCGATCTGGGGTGGGCAAAACCCTGAATGGGACAACATGGACGAGGCCCAGGCTTTTCTCGAGCTGTGTGTACGCCATATGAATACCCTGGCCGCACAATTGGCCATTGATGCCCAGGCATTCAAAGCCCGTTTCGATGAAACAGAACATCAAGACCAGGCGGTGACCCTTGCCGAGGAATGGTGCTTTGGTTATTTGCGCGGCGTGGCGATCGCCGACTGGCCGCCATTGCCCGCTGCACAAGCCGGGCAACTGGAGCGGATTTCCTGGTGCGCCGAGCAGGACAACTTCGAACTGCCGGCAGACCTGGATGTAAACGCCCATCAACAGCGGGTCAGCGAGATCGAACCGGCTGCGCGGGCGCTGCATGACTACTGGCTGAGCCAGCGTTAAGGCAGGCAAACCTTTTTTGTAGGAGCGAGCTTGCTCGCGAAAAACTTCCAGGCGCCGCGTTCATTCAGGAAGCCCGCTTTATCGTTGGCGTTTTTCGCGAGCAAGCTCGCTCCTACAGTTAGGCCCCCCCACATTTAGGCCGGAGCGCACTCCAATACATCACGCAGATCACCCGTTCACTCGACAAGCATGGCGTGTTTGCCTGATGATTCGGGTCCGCATGTCGGCCACTCCACGCCACCTCGCCTTGACCAGGAGCCTTGTACCTTGAGTTCGCAGAAAACCGTGACCGTTACACCGCCCAACTTCCCCCTCACTGGCAAGGTCGCGCCCCCCGGCTCCAAATCCATTACCAACCGTGCGCTGTTGCTGGCGGCATTGGCCAAGGGCACCAGCCGTTTGAGCGGTGCGCTCAAAAGCGATGACACGCGCCACATGTCGGTCGCCCTGCGGCAGATGGGCGTCACCATCGACGAGCCGGACGACACCACCTTTGTGGTCACCAGCCAAGGCTCGCTGCAGTTACCGACACAACCGTTGTTCCTCGGCAACGCTGGCACCGCCATGCGCTTTCTCACGGCTGCCGTGGCCACCGTGCAAGGCACCGTGGTGCTGGACGGTGACGAATACATGCAAAAACGCCCGATCGGCCCGCTGTTGGCTACCCTGGGCCAGAACGGCATTCAGGTCGACAGCCCCACCGGTTGCCCGCCAGTGACCGTGCACGGCGTGGGCAAGGTCCAGGCCAAGCGTTTTGAGATTGATGGTGGCTTGTCCAGCCAGTACGTATCGGCCCTGCTGATGCTCGCGGCGTGCGGCGAAGCGCCGATTGAAGTGGCGCTGACCGGCAAGGACATCGGCGCCCGTGGCTACGTGGACCTGACCCTCGATTGCATGCGTGCGTTCGGGGCCCAGGTGGACGCCGTGGACGACACCACCTGGCGCGTGACCCCCACCGGCTACACCGCCCATGATTACCTGATCGAACCCGATGCGTCCGCCGCCACGTATTTGTGGGCCGCAGAAGTGCTGACCGGTGGGCGTATCGACATTGGTGTAGCCGCGCAGGACTTCACCCAGCCCGACGCCAAGGCCCAGGCCGTGATCGCGCAGTTCCCGAACATGCAGGCCACGGTGGTAGGCTCGCAAATGCAGGATGCGATCCCGACCCTGGCGGTGCTCGCCGCGTTCAACAGCACGCCGGTGCGTTTCACTGAACTGGCGAACCTGCGCGTCAAGGAATGTGACCGCGTGCAGGCGCTGCACGATGGCCTCAACGAAATTCGCCCGGGCCTGGCGACCATCGAGGGCGATGACCTGCTGGTCGCCAGCGACCCGGCCCTGGCTGGCACCGCTTGCACCGCACTGATCGACACCCATGCCGACCATCGCATCGCCATGTGCTTTGCCCTGGCGGGGCTGAAAGTCTCGGGCATTCGCATTCAAGACCCGGACTGCGTGGCCAAGACCTACCCTGACTACTGGAAAGCCCTGGCTAGCCTGGGCGTCCACCTAAACGACTGACACACAAACCTGTAGGAGCGAGCTTGCTCGCGAAAAACGTTAACGAAAACGCGCGTTTGCTGAATGAATGCGGCGCCTGTGAGTTTTTCGCGAGCAAGCTCGCTCCTACAACCCTGCCGGGAGCGTCAATGACCCTTCGCCAACCCTGCCCACCCGGCGCCTGTGTCTGCAACCGTGAACAACTCCTGCAAGCGCCCGGCGCTGACCTGCGCATTCTGCAACTGACGCGCCAGCAGGAAAAAATCCTGCTGGAGCGCCTGGAAAACCTCAAGAGCCTGCAAGACCTCGAACACCTGCAACAGCGGATGTACGACCAACTGGGCATCCGCGTACACATCGCGCCAGGGCATACCGAGGTCAAGAGCATGCGCGGGATCCAGATCGTCATCGACGAACTGCCGGGCATGTGTCGCAAGACCCGCCAGTCCATCCCCGCGTCCATTCGCCGAGGCCTGGAGAAAAAACCAGAGATTGCCTACCGCTTGCTGGACGCCCACGACCTGTTTCGCGACGTCTGAATTATCCCGCCACTGCTTCTCGCTCAAACAACTCCTGCCCCACCGCCCGGGCCTTGTGCAAGTGCGCCTGGGCCGTGCCACTTTCCGAGTCCAGCAACAACGCGGAGGTGAGTCAATACGGGCCTGCTCAGCCTGCACGTCAATGCCGGGACGCGCTGTCGCCCTTCACCGCTGGCGGCAGCATTTCCCAGGCCGGCCTGCGCGCCATGCTCGGCGCGGCGCAAGCGCTGTCCCACGCGGCGGCCAATGGTGAAATCAGCCGCGAGGAAGCTCAGCAGGAGCTGCTGGAGACTATCCTCGGGATGGTCAGGCGCGTCAGGCCGTAGGCAGACGGCTCTGGACGAACAGTTGCGCCTTGCGCGCCAACTGGTCCAGGTGCCGATCACGCTGTTTCTCTGCATCGACCATGGCGCGCTTGCCGTGTTTTTGCAGCAGGTAGGTGTGGATCTGCCGCACTTCCAGCGAGCTGTAGATCGAAGCCACATCCAACACGCCCATCAGCCCTTCGGTGGCGTAGTTGCGAGTGTTCATCACGACCTGGGTGCCACGCGCACCGCGCACCTGGAAGCCCATGGCTTCGAACGCCGCAACCTTCTCTACCGCACAGGCCAGTTCGGCGTGGGGATAACGCGCCAACACCTCGTCCAGCATGCTGCGTGCCACACCCTGGCGACGAAAGCCGGCCTGCACCGCCATAAACGCGATGCCACACGCGTACGGATCATCCTTCACCGGCAGATACAGGCAAAAGCCCACCACGGCGTCGTCTTCCATCGCCACGACCAACTCCACCGCAACGCCCTTTTCGCCATTCAGCGCCTCAAGGTACAGGTGCACCTCAAACCCGATGGCGTACTGGTAGATGTTGTACAGCAGGTTGCTCGGTGCCAGCGCCACGCTGCTGATATCGGTGAGGTTGTCTACCACCATCTGCAGGATCTGGCTGTTGATCGGTTCGGGGCACGGTGTGGTGTAGCGGGTAAGGCTGAACATGCAAATTCCTGGGGTTTCGCGTCAAGGCAGCGGCGATTGTACCTGTTGCGGGCCGCTCATGGCCCGCACACCTCGCGCAAACAGGTGCGCAGCCAGCGATGGGCCAGGTCGGCGTCCTGTCGCGGGTGCCACAGCATCGCCACGGTAAACGGCGGCAACGTCACCGGCAGCTCAAAGCAGTGCAAGCCTCGAGGCGGCACGCTGATATAGCGCTCAGGCACACTGGCGATCAGGTCAGTATCACGCGCCAGGGCGATGGCCGTGTTGAAACCGGCGACCACGATGCTGACCTGCCGAACCAGACCTTGCGCCTCCAAAGCATCGTCGATCTGGCCACGGTCCTGCCCGCGCCGCGACACATAGACGTGTTGTCCCTGGGCGAAACGCGCTGCGCTCAAAGGGCCGCGACTCAGCGGATGGCCCTCGCGCACCACACCCACCAGCCGGTCACGAAACAGCGCCTGGGTCAGCACTTCGGGGCTGGCGCCGACATCGACCACACCGGTTTCCAGGTCGACACCACCGTCGCGCAGCAACGCACTGTGCTTGTCGCTCTTGTGCACGAAACGCAAGCGCACGCCGGGTGCCTCCTGGGCGATACGCGCCAGCAATGCGGGGCCGAAGCGCTCGACGAACTCCTCACTGGTGCGCAGGGTGAAGGTGCGCACCACCGCCCCCAAGTCCAAGGAGTGCGCCGGGCGCAATACGGCGTGGGCGTCCTGCACCAGTTGGCTGACTTGCTCGCGCAGCTGCAACGCCCGGGGCGTCGGCACCAGGCCGCGACCGGCGCGCACCAGCAACGGGTCGCCAGTGGCCGCGCGCAAACGCGCCAGGGCCCGGCTCATGGCCGAAGGGCTCAGGCGCAAGCGCTGGGCAGCGCGAGCGACGCTGCCTTCGGCAAGCAGCACGTCCAGGGTGATGAGTAAATTGAGGTCGGGCATGCGCGCTCCTTAATCAGGCGTTCGGTGCAGCTATAACCTGCAACCCATGCGTCTTCCGCCATATTAGGCGACGCCGTAGATTTGTGACAGGTGCATTCATTCAAGGAAACGCGCATGCAAACCTCCACACGCGGCGGCCTGGTCGCTTTGTCGTTGTCCATGTTGCTGGCCGCCCTGGGCACCAGCATCGCGAATGTTGGCCTGCCCAGCCTGGCGCACGCCTTCGGGGCATCGTTTCATGCGGTGCAGTGGGTGGTGCTGGCCTACCTGCTGGCTATCACCGCCGTGATTGTCAGCGCCGGGCGCCTGGGCGACCGTCTGGGGCGCCGGCGCTTGCTGCTGGCCGGCTTGCTGGTGTTTGCCCTGGCCTGCGCCGGGTGTGGCATCGCGCCGACCCTGCCCTGGCTGATCGGCGCACGGGCATTCCAGGGCCTGGGCGCGGCAATCATGATGGCAATGACCCTAGGCATGGTGGGTGACACCGTCACTAAAGAAAATACCGGCCGAGTCATGGGCCTGCTCGGCACCATGTCGGCACTCGGCACGGCCATGGGGCCAAGTGTCGGCGGGGTATTGCTCAGCCTGTGGAGCTGGCGCGCGCTGTTTCTGATCGGCCTGCCCTTGGCGGGAGTGGCTGCCGCCCTCGCCTACCGTTATTTGCCGGTGGATGCTGACCGCCGCGAAACTTCACCAGGCGATACATTCTGGGCGCCCCTGCGCGATGCGCCGTTGCGCGCCGGCTTGGTCATGAGTGCTCTGGTGTCGGCGGTGATCATGGCCACGTTTGTGGTGGGCCCGTTCTACCTGTCCCGTGGCCTGGGCCTCGATCCCGCCTGGATGGGCTTGGCCATGGCCGTGGGGCCTGCGGTCGCAGCGGTTACCGGTGTACCGGCGGGTTACCTGACCGATCGCCTCGGCAGCCAACGCCTGACCCTCGTGGGACTGAGCGTGATGCTCTGCGGCGCCTTGTTGCTGTCGCAGGCGTCCGGGCTTGGCGTTTATCTCGCGGCCCTGATCGTGTTGACGGCCGGCTACAGCCTGTTCCAGGCGGCCAACAACACGGCGGTGATGAGCGATATACAGGCGACACGCCGAGGCACGGTGTCCGGCCTGCTGAATCTGTCGCGCAACCTGGGTCTGATTTTCGGCGCATCGGCCCTCGGCGCAGTGTTTGCCCGCACCACACCGGATGTCAGTCACGCCGCGCCACAGGCGGTGGCTGCCGGCTTGCACGCGACCTTCGCCGTGGCCGCGGGTTTGATACTAGTGGCCATTTTGGTGAAGGTCTTGGCCCTCTGCGATCAGGGCGCGAAACACTCGGCATTCAAGAACTGAGCAAAAAAGTTCGGACCAACGGGTGCATGGATGCACCTGGATCGCGCATCATGGGCACTTTCAAGCTCAAGGGTAACGTCCATGCGCGTTCTGTCATTGATGATGGGTCTTACGACGCTGGCCGCCACTACGGTGTTCTGCGCCAGCGCGATGGCGAATGAAGAAAGTCAGTTAGTCCAACAGATCAACCAATACCGCAGCCAGGTACAACGCTGCGGTGACCAGGGTTCCCAGGAGCTGCCACCGCTGGCCAGCGACACACGGCTGGTGCTGCCGGCCTCCAATGTCGGCGATTTGCAGCAGTCGCTGGCGCGGGCTGCGTACCCGATGGTGAACGTGCAGGCCATCAGCCTGTCCGGGCCCAAGGACGCCAAGGCTGCGATGAAAGCGGTACGCGAAAGCTTCTGCCGCGTAGTGCTCGATCCGCAGTTTGTCGACATCGGCGTCAGCAACAGCGGCCAGGACTGGCGCATCGTGCTGGCTCGCCCGCTGCTGACCAGCGGCCTGGGCGACTGGCAAACCGAAGGGAGAAAACTGCTCGATCTGATCAACACCGCGCGTGCCGAGCCGCGCCAGTGCGGCAGCCAGGCGTTCACCGCGACCACACCGCTGTCGTGGAACGACACGCTGGCCAGCGCGGCCAACAGCCACACGCGCAACATGGCCAACGGCAACTTCTTCGACCACCTGGACCACGACGGTCGTACGCCCGGGGACCGCGCCGAACTGGCCGGGTATATCGCGAAGAACATCGGCGAAACCATCGCCGCCGGCCTCGACACGCCGCGCAAGGTCGTCGACGGTTGGCTCGCCAGCCCCGGCCACTGCGCCACCCTGATGAACCCGCAATTTCGCGATTTGGGTGCCGCCTACGCGATGGACCCCAAGAGTGACGCGGGCATCTATTGGACGGGTTTATTCGGCACGCAATGAAGGTTGGGCGCCGGCCCAACCCGGCCAATGATGACGGCGTGCAAATAGACAATGAAATCAAAGTGCTATCAGGGAGATAATCACGCTGAACTGAATGCGGTCATTCCGGTCTGTAGCTAGTCGGTGTGACTCTTCAAAGCTAAAGAATGCGTGGCAAGCAAGGTGTGAACCCAATGATGAATTGGCTGCAAGGCAGCAGCGAAATGGCAGAGCGGGTTCGTCAGCATGATTGGGCCAATACGCCCTTGGGGCCACTTGAACACTGGCCCGACGTGTTGAAGACAACCGTTGCGCTGTCCTTCGCATCGAGTTTCCCCCAGGCCATCGTCTGGGGGCCTCAGTTGATTACCCTTTACAACGATGCGTTCACGCCGATCCTGGGTAGCAAACCCGATGCGTTGGGTCGCCCGTTCAACGAGATCTGGCACGAGGTGTGGGACGATATCAGCCCTATCGCCGACGCCGCGTTCGACGGGCACGCCACCTATATCGAAAACTTCCCGCTGCTGATCCAACGCAACGAAGCGCCGGAACAAGCCTATTTCACCTTCTGCTACAGCCCGATTCGCAATGCCCAAGGCGTGGTGGTCGGTCTGCTCGACACGGTGACCGAAACCACTGCCACGGTGTTCCTGGCCCGTCGTCTTGAAGTGCTGGACGCCATTAGCAACTGCGTGACCAACGCCACCGATGCCGAAACCATCATGACGTCGACCACCCGTTTATTGGCCCAGCACCTGCAGGTGTCCATCTGCGCCTACGCCGACATGGACGAGGATCAAGACGGCTTCACCATTCGCGGCGACTGGTCGGCGCAAGGCTCGCCGAGCATCATCGGCCATTACAGCCTGGCGGCGTTTGGCGAGTGCGCGGTCAACTGCCTGCGTGCCGGCGAGCCACTGGTGATACGCAATAATCTGATCGAGTTGCCGCCCCATGATGCCGCAAGCTTCCAGGCGCTCGGTGTGACAGCCACCATTTGCATGCCATTGATCAAAGACGGGCGGCTCACCGCGCTGATGGCCGTACACGACAAAGTGCCGCGCTTTTGGTCGTCCTACGACATCGCGCTGTTGGGTGAAGTCACCGAACGTTCCTGGGCACATATCGAGCGCGTGCGTGCCGACGCCGCCGTGCGTAAGGGCCTGGCTGCCTATACGGAACTCAATGCCAGCCTGGAGCAGCGCGTGAATGAGCGTACCCGTGCGCTGGCCGAAGCCGAAGCTGCACTGCGCCAGTCACAAAAACTTGAGGCCATCGGCCAACTGACCGGTGGCGTCGCCCATGACTTCAACAACCTGCTGACCATCATTCGCTCATCCGTGGATTTCCTGCGCCAACCGGGCCTGTCCGAAGAGCGTCGGCAACGCTATATGTGTGCGGTGTCCGACACCGTGGAGCGGGCCAGCAAGCTCACCAGCCAACTGCTCGCCTTTGCCCGTCGCCAACCGTTGAACCCGCAGGTGTTCGATGTCGGCCAGCGCGTACAGAACATCGGCGAGATGCTCGAAAGCGTCACCGGCGCGCGCATTCATGTGCAGGTGCAATTGCCTGATCAGCCCTGCTATGCGCGCATCGACCCCAGCCAGTTCGAAACCGCGCTGATCAACATCGCCCTCAACGCCCGCGATGCGATGGACGGCCAGGGTACCCTGACCCTCAAGGTCGCCGGGCAGCAAACGCTGCCACGTATCCGCGGGGATGCCGAGTCGTGCATGCCCTACATCGCCATCTCCCTGGCCGACACCGGCACCGGGATTCCCAGCGATACCTTCGAGCGCATCTTCGAGCCGTTCTTCACCACCAAGGCCGTGGGCAAAGGCACGGGCCTTGGCCTGTCGCAGGTATTCGGCTTTGCCAAGCAGTCAGGCGGCAATATCGATGTGGCCAGCACCCTGGGCCACGGCACGGTGTTTACCTTGTACCTGCCGCAAGTCGAAGGCGAAGCGGCGCCGGATCAAGACCCGCTTGCAGATCTGCCTGCGCCGCAAGAGGCGGCTCATCAGCATGTGCTGATCGTCGAGGACAACCTTGAGGTGGGGCGCTTCGCCAGCCAGATCCTCAAGGACCTGGGTTACCAGACCACCTGGGCGACCAATGCCGAACAGGCGCTCAATCTCGCCGGCAATGACGTTCAGGGGTTTGACGCGATTTTCTCCGACGTGGTGATGCCCGGCATGACCGGCGTGGCCATGGCCAAGCTGCTGCGCCAGCGCCGCCCGGACCTGCCCGTGGTACTCGTCTCCGGCTACAGTGAGGAACTGGCGGACAGCGGCTATGAAGGCTTTGAATTCCTCGCCAAGCCCTACTCCGCCGACCAGGTTGCGCGGGTGCTGGCAAAGGCGATGTGCAAGGATCAGTCGACGACCGCCACCTGATTGCGGCCCGATGCCTTGGCCTGGTACAGGGCCTTGTCGGCGCTGTTCATCAAGCCGTTCAAATCCAGATGCTGAGCGTGGGTGGACGCCACGCCCAGGCTGGCGCTCACCCCCTGGACCGGGTCGGCGGGCAAGTCACCAATTTTCTGGATCAACTGCTCGGCAATGCCGCGCGCGGTCTCCAATGAGGTATTGGGCAGCAACACCGCAAACTCCTCGCCTCCCAGGCGACCGTAGATATCGGTCTGGCGAAAGGATGCGCTGATCACTGCGCCAATCTGGCGCAACACCTGGTCACCGACTTGGTGGCCATAGGTGTCATTGATGGCTTTGAAGTGGTCCATGTCCATCATCAACGCACACAACGGCTGCTGCTCGCGCAGGCACTGCGCGTACAGCAACTGGGCCTGCTCGTAAAACGCCCGACGATTCATCAGCCCGGTCAGCTCATCGGTCTGGGCGGCACGGGTGGAAATATGATGAGCGCGCTCCATCTGCCGCGTCAGGCGAAAGGCTTTCTCCAGAGCATCGGAGAGTTTGTGCGTCGCCCCGACCACAAACGAGGCAAACACCAGCACCGCCAGCGCCACGCCGACTTGCATCGGTGAGGGCTGGAGCAGCATCCATACCGTACAGGGAAGCAACACCAGCGCCATGGAACCCAGCGTCATGTAGCGATAGGCCGAATAACAGGACACCGCACTGACCGACATGCCCACGGTAAACAGCATCACCAACGCCTGGGATAAACGGTCATCAACCGGCATGACCGCCAGCGCCCCGCCGCCCCAGATACCCGCCGACAGCATCAGCGTGATCCAGTAGCGGCGTTCCCAACGGGCGGGTGTGCGCCCCGCGTCAGGGCAGCGAAACCATTGCACGAACAAATGCAGGCGCACCAATGACGAGCCCGCCAGCAGTACCAGCCACACCAGGATGACCTGATGATCGAACCGGTCCCAGCACAGCCAGCAGAGCATGACGGCGCCCAAGTAGCTGCCGAAGATCGCCGAGAATGATTGACGAAACAGCTGGTGCAAACGATCGGTTCGCACCTGCTCTTCGATTTGCTGACCCTGATCTTGCCCGAGGCTATTCATGGGATTGGCCTGTGTGAACGGCGACGACAAAGCGCCATTGTGGCACCTTGCCAGCAAGCCGAACAGCAGCATCCGCCGCGCTAGAGCGTTTCAGGCTCCTCGGGCCGCAAAATCAGCACACCCAAGGGCGGCAAGTTCAGCGACAGCGACACCGGTTGCCCATGGCGCGGCTCATCCTGGGTAAACACTGCGCCACCGTTACCGTAATTGGAGCCGGCGTAGGTGTCGGCATCACTGTTGATCACCTCACTCCAGCGCCCGCCAAACGGCACACCGACTGCGTAGCCTTCGCGGGGCACCGGGGTGAAGTTGGCCACCACCAACACCGGCTTGCCATCTTTGCTCCAGCGCAGCCAGGCGTAGACGCTGTTGATCGCGTCGTCACCGATCAGCCATTGGAAGCCCTGGGGCGCATCGTCCTGTTCGTGCAACGCAGGTTCTTCGCGGTACAGACGGTTCAGGTCGCCCACCAGCTTCTGCACGCCACGGTGCTCGGGGTATTGCAGCAAATACCAATCCAGTTGCTGGTCGTGGTTCCACTCGCGCCATTGGCCAAATTCGCAGCCCATGAACAGCAGCTTCTTGCCCGGATGCATCCACATAAAACTGAGGTAGGCGCGCAGGTTGGCAAATTTCTGCCAGCGGTCGCCGGGCATCTTGTCGATCAGCGAGTGCTTGCCGTGTACCACCTCATCATGGGAAATCGGCAGGATAAAGCGCTCGGACCAGGCATACACCAACCCGAAACTCAGCTCGTTGTGATGATGGGCGCGGTACACCGGGTCTTGCTGGATGTAATGCAAGGAGTCGTGCATCCAGCCCATGTTCCATTTGTAGTTGAAGCCCAGGCCACCCTGTTGGGTCGGCTGGCTGACGCCCGGCCAGGCCGTGGACTCCTCGGCAATCACCAAGGCGCCCGGCGCTTCAAGGGCGACCACGTCGTTGAGGTGCCGCAAGAAGTCGATGGCTTCCAGGTTCTCGCGACCGCCATGGCGGTTGGGCACCCATTCACCGGCCTTGCGCGAATAATCGCGATACAGCATGGAGGCCACGGCGTCCACGCGCAGGCCGTCCACATGGAAATGCTTGAGCCAATGCAAAGCCGACGCGAGCATGAAACCGTGGACCTCGGTGCGGCCCAGGTTGTAGATCAGCGTGTCCCAGTCCTGGTGAAAACCTTCCAGGGGGTTGGCGTATTCATACAGCGCGGTACCGTCAAATTGCGCCAGGCCGTGGGTATCGGTGGGGAAATGCGCTGGCACCCAGTCGAGAATCACACCGATATCGGCCTGATGGCAGGCATTGACGAACCAGGCAAAGTCTTCCGGCGAGCCAAAGCGTGCGCTGGGGGCAAACTGGGATAATGCCTGATAGCCCCAGGAGCCACCAAAGGGGTGCTCCATGATCGGCATCAGTTCGATATGGGTGAAGCCCAATTGTTGAACGTAAGGAATCAGCCGCTCGGCCAGTTCGCGCCAACCATATTGACGGGCCACTTCACCGGCCTCGTCCAACTCGCACTGCCAGGATCCCACATGCAGCTCGTAGATCGACAACGGCGCGGTGGATTTCTGCTTGTCGCCCCGCGATTGCATCCACTCATGGTCCTGCCAATCCACTTGCAAAGGTGCGGCGACCTTGGAAGCGGTGTCCGGCGGCAGTTGGGTGGCCAGCGCCACGGGGTCGGCCTTGAGCGGCAGAATGCCATGGGCGCCGAGAATTTCGTACTTATAAGCCGCGCCCGGTTGCAGGCGCGGGATGAAGATTTCCCACACGCCCGATGGATGGCGCAGGCGCATCGGGTGACGGCGCCCGTCCCAGATATTGAAGTCGCCCACCACCGACACCCGCCGGGCGTTCGGCGCCCAGACGGCAAAGCGCACGCCTTGCACGCCATCGACGCTGACCACCTGCGCCCCAAGGCAGTTGCCCAGGTCACGGTGATTGCCTTCGGCAAACAGGTACAGGTCCATTTCCCCAAGCAGCAATTGGCTGAAGCTGTAAGGGTCTTCGGTGATCTGCTCACCACCGGCCCACTGGATTTTCAGCAGGTAAGGTTGGCGCATGCTGAAGTGCCCGACAAACAGGCCCGGCACCTGGGTGGCGTCGAGGCTGCCAAACGGCTCGCCCGTGTCACGCGCCAGCACCTGAACACTCAGGGCCTCCGGCAGGAACGCACGGATAAACTGGCCGCCCTGCTCGTCATCATGGGGCCCCAGGATCGAAAAAGGATCGGGGTGCTCGGCGCGCACCAGCGCATCGACGTCCTTGGACGCCGGCAATGCAGTCAGCTTGGGCTGCAGCGGTTCTCTCTGTGTAAAACTCATGACGTCTCCCCACCGCGTACAGGTTTAGATATAGGTGTCAGCCCGCTCAGCAAGCCGTGCAGCCCTTGCAGGGGCACCGGCAGCCAGGTCGGGCGGTTTTCTGCTTCGTAGGCCACTTCGTACGCGGCCTTTTCCAGGCTGAACAAGGTCAGCGCTGCGTCGTGGCCGTTGGCATCCTGCCAGTCATGCGCCAGTGTAGACGCAGCGGCCTGATAAGCCTGGGTAAATGCCACGCGGGCTTCATTCAGGTAGCGGTCGGTCACCCGCTTGCGCGCCGCGTTCGCTTCTGGCGTGTGATCCACCCCTTGCACATTCAGCGCCATGGCCGCCGCATAATCGAAGGAACGCAGCACACCGCTCACATCCTTATAAGGGCTGTGCTTGCCGCGCCGCTCATGCAGCGGCCGCGCCGGCTCGCCTTCGAAGTCGATCAAGTAGGCATCGCCCTTGACCACCAATACCTGGCCCAGGTGCAAGTCACCGTGGACGCGAATGCGCAACCCGCCCGCCGTGGCTTTGGCCAACGCCTGAACATGCGCCGCGATGGCTTTTTTCTGCGCCAGTAATTCACTGACCAACGCCTGGTCGGCGGGGTTCAACTGGCTTTGATGAAGCTTGAGCAACTGCAGGGCACGGTCGATCTGAGCGCCCACATCCTTGGCCCAGGCCTGGGAGTCCTTGGCCGTGGTGACTTCTGGCTTGAAGGCTTTATCGCTCGTTGGCGCGCCCAATACCACGTGCATTTCACCCAGGCGCTGACCGAGCAAACCGGCAAAATCCGCCAACTCACCAAGGGCGTTGTAGTGCTGTTCCTGCTCAGAGATCGCGTCGGCCAACTCGTCACGGATCGCCCGCTCCAGGTTGTTCTGGGTCCAGCTCCAGGCATCGCCCTGGTTGCTCAAGTAACCCTGGGCGATCATCAGCAGGTTGTCCTGCCCCTGCCCGTCTCGGCGGCTCATGAAGCCCAGCAGCGGCGAAATGTTCGGGTAGCCGGCGGCGGTCAGGTAGGCGCTCATTTCCAGCTCCGGGTGCACACCGGCGCTGACTTTACGAATCAGCTTGAGCACCAGACTGTCACCGACCACCACCGAGCTGTTGGACTGCTCGGCAGACAGATAACGCACCGGCGATTCACGGGTCAGTTGCAGCGCGGCCAAGTGTTCAGTCGCCTCAAACCGCAGATCGCCGTCAGGGGTACTCAGCACGGTACCGGCCTGCATGGCCTGGATCACCTCAAGGATAAAATGCTCAAGGCTGAAGGCATCGGTTACTAACCCTACCTGCCGGGTACGTCGCACTCGGGCCAACGCCAATTGCTGGGGCAAGGCGCTGGTGAACTGGTCTTCGCCAAGGAAGCCCAAGGGCAGTTGGTAACGGTTGACCTGGCCAGCACTGGTCACTTCGATCTCACTGAGCAACACCGGATGCTGCGGGTCGCCAAAACGCACGCCGTAGGCGATGCGCACCGTGTCGATTGCCGTGTCTTTGCCGGCAAACCAGCGACGCTTGGGCAGCCAGGCCGGCAGTGAAGTGTGCTCCAGGCTGGTGCGGCAAGGTTCTTCCAGTAACTCTTCCATGCGTTTTTTCAGTACCAAAGTGGTGAAGTCAGGCATGCTTTGCGCCGGTTCCACATGCCAGCTGGGCATCTGGTTTTCCGCGGCCAGCACGAACCAATAGAAACCATAGGGCGCCAGGGTCAGCAGGAAATTCAGCTGGCCGATCGGCGGGAAGGCATTACCGCCGAGCATCTCCACCGGCACCATGCCGGCAAAGGCCGACAGGTCCAGCTCCGCCGCCTGGGCGCTGCGCGACACGTTGGCCACGCACAGGATGATCTCGGTGTGGCCGTCTTCACCGGTGTATTCACGGGTATAGGCCAGGATGCGGCGGTTGGTCGGTGAGAGCATTTTCAGGCTGCCACGGCCAAACGCCTTGGACTGTTTGCGCACTGCGAGCATGCGCCGGGTCCAGTTGAGCAATGAGTGCGGATCCTGGGCCTGGGTCTCGACGTTGACCGACTGGTAGCCATATTGCGGGTCCATGATCGGCGGCAGCACCAGGCTGGCCGGGTCGGCACGGGAAAAGCCGCCATTGCGGTCGATGGACCATTGCATGGGCGTGCGCACGCCGTCACGGTCGCCCAGGTAGATGTTGTCGCCCATGCCGATTTCATCGCCGTAGTACAAGGTCGGCGTGCCCGGCATCGACAGCAACAAGCTGTTAAGCAGTTCCACCCGCCGACGATCACGCTCCACCAGCGGCGCCAAGCGTCGTCGAATGCCCAGGTTGATGCGGGCGCGGCGGTCTGCGGCGTAGTAGTTCCACAGGTAGTCGCGCTCTTTGTCGGTGACCATTTCCAGGGTCAGCTCATCATGGTTGCGCAGGAAAATCGCCCACTGGCAATTGGCGGGAATCTCCGGGGTCTGGCGCAGAATATCGGTAATGGGAAAGCGATCTTCCTGGGCCAGTGCCATGTACATGCGCGGCATCAGCGGGAAGTGGAATGCCATATGGCATTCATCGCCGTCGTCACCTTTTCTGTCACCGAAGTACAGCTGCGTGTCTTCCGGCCATTGGTTGGCTTCGGCCAGCAGCATGCGGTCGGGGTAATGGGCATCGATCTCGGCGCGGATCTGCTTGAGGACGTCGTGGGTTTCGGCCAGGTTCTCGTTGTTGGTGCCGTCCCGTTCGATCAAATAGGGAATGGCGTCCAGGCGCAGGCCGTCGATGCCCAGGTCGAGCCAGTAGCGCATTACCGACAGCACCGCTTTCATGACCTGCGGGTTATCGAAGTTGAGGTCGGGTTGGTGCGAGTAAAAGCGGTGCCAGAAGTACTGGCCGGCCACCGGGTCCCAGGTCCAGTTGGACTTTTCGGTGTCGAGGAAAATAATGCGCGTGCCGTCGTACTTCTGGTCATCGTCCGACCACACGTAGAAGTCCCGGGCGGCCGAGCCTGGCTTGGCCTTGCGCGCACGCTGGAACCAGGGGTGCTGGTCGGAGGTGTGGTTGATCACCAGTTCAGTGATCACGCGCAGCCCGCGTTGGTGGGCTTGGGCAATAAAGCGCTTGGCGTCGGCCATCGTCCCGTAGTCGCTGTGCACGCCGCGGTATTCGGCAATGTCGTAGCCGTCATCACGACGCGGCGACGGGTAGAACGGCAGCAGCCAGATGGTGTTCACGCCCAGGTCGGCGATGTAGTCGAGTTTGGCGATCAGCCCGGCAAAGTCACCAATGCCGTCGTTGTTGGAGTCGAAGTAGGATTTGACGTGAACCTGGTAGATCACCGCGTCTTTGTACCAGAGCGGGTCTTTGATAAAGGTGGCTGCCTTGGGTTTCTTGGCCATTGCAAACTCCTGAAAATACAAAGTTCTCGAGGATCGTTCCCACGCTCCGCGTAGGAACGCAGCCCCGGACGCTCCGCGTCCCAAGCGCGACGCAGAGCGTCAAGCGAGGCATTCCCACGCAAAGCGTCAAGTGAAGCGTTCCCACGCAAAGCGTCAAGTGAAGCGTTCCCACGCAAAGCGTCAAGTGAAGCGTTCCCACGCAGAGCGTGGGAACGAGCACTCAGGATGTGCTGATGCGCCAGATGCCGAACGGCATCTGCGGGTCCAGCCGGGTCCATTGGGTCTTGCCGTACCAGGTCCAGCGGTGGCCGTTCATCAAGTCTTCGCCCTGGGTCTGGGCATCGTCGGGCAAGCCCATCTCCCACAGTGGCAATTCGAAGTGGGCTTCCTGGGCGTTGTGCGGGTCGAGGTTGACGGCGACCAGAATGAAATTGCTGCCGTCTTCGCTGCGCTTGCCGAAATACAGGATGTTGTCGTTCCAGGCGTTGTAGAGCTTGAGCCCCAGGTGCGTGTGCAACGCCGGGTTCTGGCGGCGGATGCGGTTGAGCTGGGCGATCTCGGCGATGATGTTGCCGGGCGCAGTGAAGTCGCGGGGGCGTATCTCGTACTTCTCCGAGTCCAGGTATTCCTCTTTGCCCGGCACCGGCGCGGCTTCGCACAACTCAAAGCCTGAATACATCCCCCACAAGCCCGAGCCCATGGTGGCCAGCGCGGCGCGGATCAGGAAGCCTGCGCGGCCGGATTCATGCAGGAAACCGGGGTTGATGTCCGGCGTATTGACGAAGAAATTCGGCCGGTAGCACTCACGCCAGGGCGACTGGTTCAGTTGGGTGAGGTACTCGCTCAACTCAGCCTTGGTGTTGCGCCAGGTGAAGTAGGTGTAGCTCTGGGAATAGCCGACCTTGCCCAGGCGCGCCATCATCGCCGGGGTGGTGAAGGCTTCGGCGAGGAAGATCACCTGCGGGTACTTGGCACGCACGTCGCTGATCAGCCATTGCCAGAACGGCAGCGGCTTGGTGTGTGGGTTGTCGACGCGAAAGGTCTTCACGCCCTCTTGCACCCAGCCCACCACGATATCGCGCAGTTCGGTCCACAGGCTCGGGATGGCATCGACCGCATAAAAGTCGACGTTGACGATGTCCTGGTATTTTTTCGGTGGGTTTTCCGCGTACTTGATCGTGCCGTCCGGGCGCCAGTTGAACCAACCCGGATGCTGCTTGAGCCAAGGGTGGTCCTGGGAGCACTGGATGGCGAAGTCCAGGGCGATTTCCAGGCCGTGGTCGGCAGCGGCCTGGACCAACCGGCGAAAATCATCGCGCGTCCCCAACTGCGGGTGGATCGCCTCGTGACCGCCCTCCTCACTGCCAATGGCATAGGGGCTGCCAGGATCATCGGGGCCGGCGGTGAGTGAGTTGTTCTTGCCCTTGCGATGGCTACGGCCGATGGGGTGAATCGGTGGGAAGTACAGCACGTCGAAGCCCATGTCATGGATCATCGGCAAACGCGCATGCACGTCGTTAAACGTGCCGTGCCGCGCTGGATCGTCGGTGATCGAGCGCGGAAACAGCTCGTACCAGCTAGCAAACTGCGCGGCTTCGCGCTCTACATCAATCGGGTAGGCGGGGCTCACACTCAGATAGGCCCGGTGGTCGGCCTGGGTCATCAGGTGTGCACTGTCTTCGTGCAGGAACAACGCCACCTGCTCGGTTTCCAGCAGGCCGGAGAGTTCATGGTGCAACAACATCAAGCGGTCGCGCAGTTCGTTGTCACTGCGCTCGGCGGCCTGCAACACCAGGCTGCGGCCCTCCTGCAGCTCGAGGCTGACTGGCACGCCAGCTTCATGCTTCTTGCGCAGTTCGTAACAAAAGCTGGCAAAGGTGTCGATCCAGGCTTCGATACAGTACTCATGGCGGCCTTGGCGGGCGACGGTAAACGCGCCCTCCCAACCATTGTTGCCGATATCCAGCATGACCACGCTGTGCCAGCTTTCATCTCCCAGGGCGCGCCAGCGGATCAACACCGCCAGTTTATCGTGGCCATCTGCAAACACTTTGCTGGTCACATGGACCCGCTGGCCCACCACTGCCTTGACGGCAAACTCACCGTTGTCGATGACCGGCATGGTGCTTTCGATCGCGATCCTGGGTAACAGCAGCGCCTGGGACAGCGGCAGCACGGAGTCTTCTGGAACCAGTGTTTCAGCAGTCATCGAGCATCTTCCCCTTACGCCCTGTGGACGCTCTTGGCTTGATCCGAATTCAAAGGCGGCGGCGCTCTCCCCGAGCGTGGCCGTTTAAGGTCCGAGCCTGGGCGCGCAGCAAAAGTTCAGGTGGATATGCCGCCACTGGGCAGGGAATCAATTGCCCCAGGCCGCGGTCCACCGCTAGAGCAAAGCACAAAGGAGGCCACACCGATGAATATCCCGATCCCCCCTGAACCTGAAGATCCGAATATCGACAACCCGCCGCTGCCGCCCGGCGAACCGGCGCCCGTTCCGGAGAAAGAACCGCCGGAAAACGACCCACCGCCCGTGGAGGAGCCGCCGACGACTATGCCGCCAGTAATAGGGATCCAAGCCTGGCATTCGCCAAGCATCCAGTGATCCATAATGCGGCATCATTTATCCAACATTTTGACGATTCTGGGCATGATGCTGAACACCGCCAGGGCCAGCAGGGTACTGAGTACCGCGGTCGATTCACGGCCCATGCCCGCCGCCACGCCAATGGCGGCGGTCATCCACAACCCGGCCGCCGTGGTCAGGCCCTTCACATGCTGGCCCTCCTCGTCTTCCTTGCCCTTGAGGATGGTGCCGGCACCGAGGAAGCCAATGCCCGCAATCACACCCTGAACCACACGGCTCATGGCATCTGCCTGGTTGCCGGACATCTGCGGCACCAGCACAAACAGCGCGGCGCCCAGTGCCACCAGCATATGGGTGCGCACCCCGGCCGCCTTGCCCTTGTGCTCACGTTCAAACCCCAGGATGCCGCCGAGGATCGCCGCGATCAGCAGGCGTACGGTCACTTGGGTGAGTTGCCGGGCATCGCCGATGTCCGCGAATTCGGCTTGCAGGGTTTGCCATACCACATGCCACCAGGCGTCCATGGATACGCTCCTTTTTATTATGGGTAGATAAAGGGTGGACAGCGCAGACCGCCAGTCAGTTGCCTGGAACCTGCCTCCATAGGTGCCGCCTAAGGCTATAAAGCCCATAGAAAGGAGATCGCCATGACCCTTCGCATCGACAACCATTTGTGCTACTTCACGCTCGGCGTGGACGGCCAGGAGCAAAGCCTGCCAGCCACCCGCGTGAAGATCCTTACCGACAATGACAAAGCCATGTCCTATGTGGACCTGGCGGGCGAGCGGATCTATATCACTGAAGCCGAAGCCGACGCGCTGACGGTTGAAGGGGCCACGGATGGCCGTAACCATGTGAAGGCGCAAGAGCCTGGTTCGGTGATTTGATTGATCTGCATCATCGAATCCAATGAATCCCTGCACCCCTATGCACTGGGGGTGCAGCAGATTGACGCACACGAACGCGCCAAACCTATCTGATCCGCTTTTTATCACTCAACCTGAGTCTGTTATGCAAACAGCCCGTCGCCCATAGTTCATCGGCCTGATGGAGGCTGATGAGCGAACGACCATGAGCGAACGAATCCCAACCGTGGAAACCTTTGAGCCCATTCACCCAAAGAAGGTGAAGGCCAAATCCAGCGACAACCTGATCCATACCCGCAGTTTTACCGGCCTGTTTCGCACCTTGCGCGTGGCCGGTGCCGGCCTGCTGTTCCTGGCTTTTTTCGGCACCGTGTGGCTGAACTGGGGTGGGCGCCAAGCCGTACTGTGGGACCTGGCCGAGAGCAAATTTCATATCTTTGGTGCGACGTTCTGGCCTCAGGACTTCATCCTGCTCTCGGCGCTGTTGATCATCTGTGCCTTCGGCCTCTTTGCAATCACGGTGTTTGCCGGCCGCGTCTGGTGCGGCTACACCTGCCCGCAAAGCTCGTTCACCTGGCTGTTCATGTGGTGTGAAAAGGTCACCGAGGGTGAACGCAACCAGCGCATCAAACTGCAGGCCGCGCCCTGGAGCCTGAACAAGCTGGCACGGCGCTCGGCCAAACACACGATGTGGCTGGGTATCAGTGTGTTGACCGGGCTGACGTTTGTAGGCTATTTCACCCCGATCCGCCCCTTGGCCGCTGAATTGCTGACGTGGCAGATGGGCGGTGTGAGCCTGTTCTGGGTACTGTTTTTCACCGGCGCCACCTACATCAATGCCGGCTGGCTACGCGAAGCGGTGTGTATGCACATGTGCCCCTATGCACGGTTCCAGAGTGTGATGTTTGATAAAGACACCCTGACCATTTCCTACGACGCCGCCCGTGGCGAGCAGCGTGGCCCGCGTAAACGTGACGTGCAGCCAGCCGAGGTTGGCCTGGGCGATTGCATCGACTGCCAACTGTGCGTGCAGGTATGCCCCACCGGCATCGACATCCGCGACGGCCTGCAAATGGAATGCATCGGCTGCGCGGCCTGCATCGACGCCTGTGATTCGATCATGGACAAAATGGGCTATGCCCGTGGTTTAGTCAGTTACACCAGTGAGCATCAATTGCAGGGGGGCAAGACTCACCTGCTGCGGCCACGCCTGATCGGCTACAGTGCCGTGCTGCTGGTGATGATTGCGGCGTTGGTGGTGGCCCTGATTGAACGGCCGATGGTGTCGCTGGATGTCACCAAGGACCGTGGTATGTTCCGCGAAAACAGCCAGGGCTTGATCGAGAACATCTACAGCCTCAAGGTGATCAACAAGACCCAGCAGCGCCAGGACTACCGCCTGGAACTGGTGGACGCCGAGGGCTTCCAGTTGCAAGGCAAGACCCAGGTCAGCCTGGCGCCCGGGGAAATTGTCGATGTACCGGTGTCGGTGGCGTTGCTGGCGGACACACCGGCCAGCAGTTCTCAGACTATCCGTTTTAAAGTGACGGATGTGGATGAGCCGTGGATTTATACCGCTGCCGACAGCCGCTTCGTTGCCCCCTTGAATCGCTAATCAACTGTAGGAGCGAGCTTGCTCGCGAAAAACTCACCGGCGCCGCGTTCATTCAGGAAAGCCCGCGTTATCGTTGACGTTTTTCGCGAGCAAGCTCGCTCCTACAGTTTTGCCCTGCGTATACATTCAAAAAGCTAATTAGGCCGCCATGAAACGCTACGAAAAATTCGCCGACGACATCGCAGAACTGATCCGCTCCGGCGTCCTCGGCCCCGGCCAGCGCGTGCCATCGGTGCGCTATGCCAGCCAGGCCTACGGCGTCAGCCCGTCCACCGTGTTCCAGGCCTACTATTTGCTGGAGCGTCGTGGCCTGATTCGCGCCCGCCCGCGTTCTGGCTACTTCGTCAACACCCATGCGCCCAGCCCGTTTTCCGAACCGGTGGTGAGTGAGCAGGTGCATGAGTCCACCGATGTGGGCGTAAGCGAGCTGGTGTTCTCGGTACTGGACTCGATCAAAGACCCCAACACCGTGCCCTTCGGTTCGGCCTTCCCCAGCCCCATGCTGTTCCCGCTGCCGCGCCTGGCCCGCTCCCTGGCCAGTGCCAGCCGCGAAATGGACCCGCGCCTGGTGGTCACCGACATGTCGCCAGGCAACCCGCAACTGCGCCGTCAGATTGCCCTGCGCTATATGGTCGGCGGCCTGATGCTGCCGATGGAGGAACTGCTGATCACCAACGGCGCCCTCGAAGCGCTCAACCTGTGCCTGCAGGCCGTGACCGAACCGGGCGACCTGGTCGCCATCGAAGCGCCGGCGTTCTACGCCTGCTTGCAAGTGCTTGAACGCCTGAAGCTCAAGGCCGTGGAGATTCCGGTACACCCGCGCGACGGTATTGACCTGAACGCCCTGGCCCAAAGCCTCGAGCGCTACCCGATCAAGGCCTGCTGGACCATGACCAGCTTCCAGAACCCCATGGGCGCCACGCTGCCTGAGGAGAAAAAACAGGCGCTGGTGCAACTGCTGCGCAGCCATCAAGTGCCGTTGATCGAAGATGACGTCTACGCCGAGCTTTATTACGGGCAACAAGCGCCGAAACCGGCCAAGGCCTTCGATACCGAAGGGCTGGTGATGCACTGCGGCTCTTTTGCCAAGAGCCTGGCGCCGGGTTACCGCGTGGGCTGGGTCGCGGCCGGGCGCTTTGCACAGAAGGTCGAGCGGCTGAAACTAATGACCTCGCTGTGCCCCTCGATGCCGGCCCAGGCGGCGATTGCCGATTACCTGCAACACGGCGGCTATGACCGGCACCTGCGCAAACTGCGCTACGCCCTGGAAGAACAGCAAAGCGCCATGCTGGCGGCCATCGCCCGCTACTTCCCGGCACAGACGCGGGTCAGCCAACCTGCCGGAGGCTATTTTTTGTGGTTGGAATTGCCAGAGCAGACCGACTCGCTGAAATTGTTCCAGATGGCCCTGGCCCAGGGCATCAGCATTGCGCCGGGGCCGATCTTTTCCGCGACCCAGCGCTTCAGAAACTGCATACGCTTGAACTATGGCAGCCCGTGGAACGAAGCCTCGGAGAAGGCCATGGAGACATTAGGGCGGATTGTGCGCTCGTTCTAAATGGAACCTACCGTCGCGTCTTAACGACTCAGAGGCCTCCACAGACCGAATAAAGAGACCCGCGTGATTACCTGGAAAAACTGCCCACTGCCCACACGTGCCCCCCTTAACCTGAAGCCTTTTCCCGTCCCTCACCACTACATGCACTGGGCGGAACAACAACAGGTGCGCCAGATGAAAGGCCCGAGCGGGCGCCCTGCCGGTGTTCATCGCTCGGCAGAGGCGATCATCGAGCACAGTAGCGTGACAAAAAACTTCCTCAAGGGCTGCGATTTCTATCAGGTCGTCGATGACCTCAAGCGACAGGTCGGCGACTGGACGCAAGCCAATCCAGACCCGCAGGCCAGAGCTGATGCGGCCTACGATCTGGATAAAGTGCTGCGTTTTCTCGATAACGTCGATGATCGAACCCTCAATGGCAGCGATAGCCGCAATGGCCATATCGAGGGTTTTTCCAACTGCGGCTATGGCGTGGTGAAGCACTCCGAAGCCGACCTGCTCCGGCAGTTCTCCTGGTACGGCTACGAGGTGCTGCGCACGCTGCGGACCTGATCGGCCAGCGCCTTAACGGCCACCGCCCAGGTCAATGAATGTTCCGGTGGAATACGACGCCTTGTCCGAGAGTAACCAGATAATCGCCTCCGCCACTTCATCCGGGCGCCCGCCCCGCGCCATGGGTATGCCCGACTCCAGCTTGCTGACCCGGTCCGGGTCGCCGCTCAGGGCATGGAAGTCGGTAAAGATATAGCCAGGGCGTACCGCGTTGACACGGATACCCTCACCTGCGACCTCTTTCGATAAGCCGATGGTGAAGGTATCCAGCGCGCCCTTGGAGGCGGCGTAGTCGACATACTCACCCGGCGAGCCCAGACGCGCCGCCACCGACGACACGTTGACGATACTGCCGCCCTGCCCGCCATGGCGGGGCGACATGCGCAGCACCGCGTGCTTGGCACACAGGATCGGGCCCAACACATTGGTCTTGAGGATTTTGAGGATACGAAACTCGGACATCTCATCGACCCGCGACTTGTGCCCCACGGTGCCGGCGTTATTGACCAGCGCGGTGACCCGGCCCAGCTCCGCATCAACGCGATTGAACAGGCCGATCACTTCATCCTCGATGCTGACATCGGCCCGCACGGCAATCGCCTGGGCGCCCAATGCGCGGACCTGATCAAGTACATGGTGGGCAGCGTCTTCATCCGCCTGGTAGTTGATGCAGATGCGATAGCCCTGGCGCGCCGCGAGCAATGCTGTCTGGGCGCCAATGCCACGGCTGCCCCCCGTGATGATGACGACTTTGTCCATGGCTGCGGCCTCCTGATTCAACCGGATGTTTAGGGTTGGATCCAAGAATACCTTTCACTTAACGCTTTTGTCAGGCGCTACCGGCTCTTCGGTGCGCCGGATATTGGCCATGAAGCTGTCGGCTGGCAACGGGTGCCCCAGTAAGAAACCTTGCAAGGCGTCACACCCCAGGCGGGTGAGGAAGTCCTGCTGCATATCGGTCTCCACGCCTTCAGCGACAATTCGCAGGCCAAGGGCCTGGCCCAGGGCCACGATGGCCGAGACGATGGCCGCGTCGTCGCTGTCGTGTTCCAGGTCACGCACAAAACCGCGGTCGATCTTCAACTCGTTGGCCGGCAGGCGCTTGAGGTACATCAGGCTGGAGTAACCGGTGCCGAAGTCATCGATGGACAGGTCCACGCCCATGTCCGAGAGCTGCTGCAACACCGTCATGCTCGCATCGGCATCGCTCATGGCGGTGGTCTCGGTGATTTCCAGCGTGAGGCTGTTGGCCGGCAAGTGGTGACGCTCCAGCGCCGCCGCTACGCTGTTGACCAGCCCGGCATGGCAGAACTGCAGCGCCGACAGATTGACGGCGATGCGCCAGCTCTCATAGCCCTGGGCGTACCACACGCGCATCTGGCGGCAGGCTTCATCGAGTACCCACTCGCCGATGGGAATGATCAGCCCGGTTTTCTCCGCCAGTGCAATAAACGTAGCGGGCATCAGCAAGCCCTGTTGCGGATGCTCCCAGCGCAACAGCGCCTCGGCCCCCACGGCAAGGCCACTGACAGCGTCGAACTTGGGTTGGTAATGCAAACGAAACTGCCCCTGCTCCAGGGCATTGCGCAGGTCTTGCAGCAATTGCAGTTGTTTGCGCGCGTTGGTGTTCATCGACACATCGAAGAAGCTGTAGCCGTTCTTGCCCATGCCCTTGGCGTGATACATCGCCGCGTCGGCGTTCATCAGCAGTTCCTGGGGGTTATTACCGTTGCCCGGGAACATGGCGATACCGATGCTGGCCGAGATTTGCAGCTCATGGTCGGCCACCGTGAACGGGCGGTTGATCAGGCTCACCTGGCGCTCGGCCAAGCCCATGGCATCGTCGGGCTGGGTGAGCTGCACCAGCAACACAAACTCATCACCGCCGATGCGGGCCAGGGTGTCCTGGCTGCGCAAATCCTCGCGCAAGCGCAAGCCGACCTCGCGCAGCAACTGGTCGCCCAGGTGATGACCAAAGGCATCGTTGACCGGCTTGAAACCATCCAGGTCGATAAACATCAAGGCAAAGCAACCGCCCCGCTCGTTCACCGCCTGGATGCCTTGTTGAATGCGATCAGCCAGCAACGTGCGGTTAGGCAGGCCGGTGAGCATGTCATGCAGGGCCAGGTGGGTGAGTTCCTGGTTGGCCAGGGTCAGGGAATCGGTGAGCACGGCGGTGCGCGCTTCCAGGCGCGCATCCAGCACCGAGGTCAACAGCGCAATGACCAGCACCGCCAGCGAAGTGACCAAGACCAGGTTATCCAGGCCCTTGCCGCTCAGGCCGGTCAATGCGGCGCCGCAGAAGCTGCCATCGGCAAAGCGTGCCGCAGCCATCCCGGTGTAGTGCATCCCCACGATAGCCACGCCCATCACCACGGCGGCGCCACCCCGTGCCAGCCGTACATAAGGTGTGTTGCGCCGCAGGTTGAAGGCAATCCACAGCGCGGCGCCGGAAGCCACCACCGCGATCATCAACGAAGCGCCGAACAAGGTCGGGTCGTAATCAATGCCCGGCGTCATACGCATCGCGGCCATGCCGGTGTAATGCATGCTGGCGATACCGGCGCCCATCACCAGCGCGCCCAATGCCAGTTGCCAGGCCGGTAAGCGTGGCTGGCTGACCAGCCATAACGCAAACCCGCTGGATAGCACGGCGATCAACAGCGAGAACAGGGTAATGGCTACGTCAAAGCCCAGGGCAAACGGCAGGCGCAGGGCCAACATCCCGATAAAGTGCATGGACCAGATGCCGACACCCATCGCCACTGCGCCGCCAGTGATCCACAGGTAAACAGCCCGCCCCTTGGCCGTCGCGATACGCCCGGCCAGGTCCAACGCGGTGTAGGACGCCAGGATGGCCACGCACAGGGAAATCACGACAAGGGAGGTTGAATAGCTACCGATCAGCATGGCACGTCTCGCAGGCGACCGGCGCAAAAGCCCGTGCCGGGTGGCAAATCGGGCGATTGTAGCGAGTATGAATCCGAGGCAGGTGATTAATTGATCCGTGGGCCATGACGCCGTTTCTGGCGTCAATCGGCTGGCTTCATCAGGGTGTTTTCAACGACGCCACGGACATCAAAATGCGGGGTTGTCTGTAGGAGCGAGCTTGCTCGCGAAAAACCCACAGACGCCGCGTTCATTCAGCAAACATGCGGTATCGTTGACGTTTTTCGCGAGCAAGCTCGCTCCTACAGTCGGTCACTGCTTTTCGGCCAGGGAGGTCTGGCCGTCCCAGCCTCCGCCCAGCGCTGCGATCAACTGCACACTGGCCACCAGGCGCGATTGCAGCAAGGTCAACACCGTACGCTCGTTACTCAGGGCCGTTGCCTGCACCGTAACCACGTCCAGGTAGGCAATCAACCCGGCCTTGTACTGGTTTTCGGTCAAGCGCAACGATTCACGCGCGGCTTCCAACGCTTCATTGCTGACCACCGCCTCGTCGGCGAGCACCTTGAGCTGCACCATGTAGTTTTCCACCTCACGGAAACCGTCCAGCACGGTCTGGCGGTACTTGGCCACGGTCTCGTCATAGCTGGCCACGCTGCGGTCGACTTCCGCCGAACGCTGGCCGCCATCGAACAGGGTCATCGCCAGTTTCGGCCCCACCGACCAGAAACGGTTCGGCAGGCTGATCCAGTCCTCGTACGTACTGCTGGAATAGCCGCCCTGCAGGCTCAGGCTGAGGTCCGGATAATAAGCCGCCTTGGCCACGCCGATATTGGCGTTGGCGGCGATGACCGAGCGTTCGGCCGAGGCGATATCGGGGCGGCGCTCCAGCAATTGGGACGGCAGGCTTACCGGTATCTGCGGCAGGGCCGGGATGTCGTTGCTCACAGCCAGATTGAAGTTAGCCGGCGCCTCGCCGATCAACACCGCAATGGCGTTTTCCAACTGAGCGCGCTGCCAGATCAGGTCAATCAGGCTGGCCTGGGTGGTCTTGAGCTGGGTTTGCGCCTGGGCGATGGCGTCCTTGCCGGCCACACCGGCACGGTACTGGTTTTCGGTCATTTTCAACGAGCGCTGGTAGGTATCCAACGTGGCTTGCAGCAGGCGCGTCTGCTCGTCCATGACCCGCAATTGCAGGTAGCTTTGCACCAACTCCGACTGTTGGCTCAGGCGCATCGCGGCCAGGTCGGCCGAGCTTGCCTCGGCGCTGGCTTCGTTGGCCTCCAGGCCACGGCGTAACTTGCCCCAGATATCAGCTTCCCAACTCACGCCCAACTGCGCATTGAGGGTGTCGCGGATACCGCTGCTGGAGCTGCTGAGGCTGGCACTGCTGCTGCCGGTGCCCTGGCTGGCGCGGGTCTTGCCAACACTCAGATCAACGCTGGGGTAAAACGCCCCGCGTGAGCTGCGCACCAGGGCCTTTGCTTGACGAAAACGCGCTTCGGCCTGGGCGACGGTCTGGTTGGAGGCGTTGAGGCGTACCACTAGGTCGTTGAGTTGACGGTCACCGTACAGCTCCCACCAGGCGCCGCGGGCCAGGGAGTCGCTCGGGTTGGCCTGACGCCAGCCCTGGGCTTCTTTGAATTGCACCGGCTCGATGACCTCCGGGCGCTTGTAGTCGGGGCCGATGGCGCAGGCGCTGAGCAACATAGCCAGGCCCACTGTAGGAGCGAGCTTGCTCGCGAAAGCCGTCAACGATAACGCGTTCATTCTGGATGAGCGCGGCGCATGGGCGTTCTTCGCGAGCAAGCTCGCTCCTACAGGGGTTGCAGGGGCGTTGGTTGGGTCGGTCATAGCGCAGTGTCCAGGGCAGCATCGGTACGCACGCCGCGCCAGGCGTTGAAGCGGTGGCGCGCGCGGTCGAGGTAAAGGTAAACCACCGGGGTGGTGTAAAGAGTCAGGATCTGGCTGAAGACCAGGCCACCGATGATGGTCAGGCCCAACGGATGGCGCATTTCCGCGCCGTCGCCGCTGCCGAGCAGCAACGGCAAGGCACCGAGGATCGCGGCCAGGGTAGTCATCAGGATCGGCCGCAGCCGCAACAGGCAAGCGCTGCGGATCGACTCCAGCGGGCTCATGCCGTCGTTGCGCTCCAACTGCAGCGCGAGGTCGATCATCAGGATCGCGTTTTTCTTCACCACGCCGATCAACAGGAACAAGCCCAGCAAGGAAATCAAACTGAACTCGCCGCCTAGCAGGTAGATCGCCAACAACGCACCGACACCGGCCGACGGCAGCGTAGACAGGATGGTCAGCGGGTGAATGTAGCTTTCATACAGAATACCCAGCACCAGGTACACCGCCACCAGCGCGCCGAGAATCATGAACGGCTGGCCTTTCTGGGTCGCAGCGAACGCATCGGCGGTGCCGGCCATCTTGGCGATCACGTCTTCGGGCAACCCGACCTTGGCAATCGCACGCTCAATGGCCGCCGTGCCCTGCTCCACCGTAACCCCGGGCGCCATGTCGAAGGCAATATTCTCCGAAGCAAACTGGCCTTCATGGCTGACACGGTCATCGGCCAGGCTGTTTTCATAATGAGCAATGGTCGACAACGGCACCCGTGCGCCGTCGGCAGTGATCACCTGCATCTGGTTGAGGGTGATCGGGTCCTGGGCGTATTTCGGGTTGACCTCCATCACCACCTGGTACTGGTTGAGGCTGTCGTAGATGGTGGAAATCTGCCGCTGACTGTAGGCGTTGTTGAGCACCGCCGTGACCATGTCCATGTCGATACCCAGGCGCTTGGCCTGGTCGCGGTCGACAATCAGCGTGACCTGGGCCGCGCCCCGGCCTTCACGGGCGTCGATGGCGGTCAGCTCTGGCAATTCACGCATGGCCGCCACCACTTTCGGGTACCACAGGCGCAGCGCGGCCAAGTCACCGCTTTGCAGGATGTAGGAATACTGCGCGCTGGTCTGGTCGCGGCTGCCGCCAAATTGCAGGTCCTGGTCGGCCATCAGGAACAAGCGCCCGCCCGGCACCAGTGGCACCTCTTTGCGCAGGCGCTCGATCACCGCCTGGGCGGAGATCTTGCGTTCGCCGATCGGCTTGAGGCGTACCAGCATCACCGCATTGTTAGTGCCTTGGTTGCCACCGATAAAGCCGGCCACGCTGAGCACCGCCGGGTCCTTGAGCACCGCCTGGCGAAAGATCTCCATCTTCGGCTGCATCACGCTGAATGACAGGCCATCGTCGCCGCGCACAAAACCGATCAACTGGCCGGTATCCTGCTGGGGCATGAAGGTTTTGGGCACCACCACGTACAGCGCGATATTCACGCCCACGGTGACCAACAGGCTGAGCAAGGTCAGGCGCCGATGGCGCAGCACCCAATCCAGGCTGGTGGCGTAGCCGGCGACCATGCGGTCGTTGACCTTCTGACTCCAGCGCTGCAATCCGGTCTGCTGGTCCTTCACATGCGGCTTTAACCAACGGGCACAGAGCATGGGCGTCAGGGTCAGCGAGACAATCAGTGAGACGATGATCGCCGCCGACAAGGTGATGGAAAACTCACGGAACAGGTTGGTGACGATGCCGCCCATAAACAGAATGGACAGGAACACCGCCACCAACGACACGTTCATCGACAGCAAGGTAAAGCCGACCTCCTGGGCGCCCAGGTAGGCGGCTTTCATAGGTGGCACGCCCTCGTCGATGTGCCGGGAAATGTTCTCCAGCACCACGATGGCATCGTCCACCACCAGCCCGGTGGCGAGGATCAGCGCCATCAGCGAAAAGTTGTTCAGCGAAAAACCGTACAGGTACATCACCGCGAAGGTGCCCACCAACGACACCGGCACCGCCAGGGTCGGGATCAGCGAAGCACGGAAGTTACCAAGGAACAGGTACACCACCAGGATCACCAGCCCCACGGCAATCAGCAGGGTCATTTCCGCCTCATGCAGGGTGGCGGTGATCACGGGCGAGCGGTCCATGGCCAGGCTGAGCTTGACGCTGGACGGCAACACCGCCTGCAGCGCCGGCAACTGCGCCTTGATCTGCCGCACGGTTTCGATGATGTTGGCGCCGGACTGGCGGTTGATCACCAGCAACACCGCCGAATCATTGTTGAAGAAGCCGCTGTTGTAGCGGTCTTCCACCCCATCAGTGATCTTCGCCACGTCCTTGAGGCGCAGGGCGGCGCCGTCCTGGTAGCGAATCAGCAGGGGCTCATAGTCCTTGGCTTTTTCCAACTGGTCGTTGGCCTGGATCTGCCAGTTGCGCTCGCTGTCTTCCAGGGAGCCTTTGGGCCGGCGCTGGTTGGCGTTGGCGATGGTGTTGCGCACATCGTCCAGGGCGACGCCGTACTGATCGAGGGCCTTGGGTTCCAGCTCGATGCGCACCGCCGGCAGCGAACTGCCGCCGATCTGCACTTCGCCCACGCCCGGCACCTGGGACAGGCTCTGGGACAAGATGGTCGAAGCCAGGTCGTACAACTGCCCTTTCTGCAACACGTCGGAGGTCAGCGACAGCACCATGATCGGCGCCTGGGACGGGTTGATCTTCTTGTAGGTGGGCATGCTGCGCATACCGCTGGGCAGCAGGTTGCGCGACGCGTTGATGGCCGCCTGCACTTCCCGCGCCGCGCCGTTGATGTCGCGGTCGGAATCGAACGCCAGAATCACCCGGGTAGAGCCCTGGCTGGAGGAACTGCTCATGGTGGTGATACCGGCAATCGCGCCGAATGAGCGCTCCAGCGGCGTGGCCACCGTAGACGCCATCACCTCGGGGCTGGCACCGGGCAAGCTGGCCGACACCACGATCACCGGGAAGTCGATCTGCGGCAATGGCGACACCGGCAGCAAGTTGAAGCTGACGCCACCGAGCAACATGATCGCCAGGCTCAGCAGCATGGTCGCGACCGGCCGGCGGATGAAAGGTCCGGACAGGTTCATGGTTCGACCGGCTCCAGGCGTTGTGGCTCTTTGCGCCAGCGCCGGCCAAGACGATCAAAGTACAGGTAGATCACCGGCGTGGTGAACAGCGTCAACACCTGGCTCACCAGCAAGCCACCGACCATCACCAGGCCCAGGGGCTGGCGCAGTTCGGCGCCGGAGCCACTGGCGAGCATCAACGGCACGGCACCGAACAAGGCGGCCAGGGTGGTCATGAGGATCGGCCGGAAGCGCAACAGCGCCGCCTGGTAGATCGCGGTCTGCGGGTCCAGGCCCTGGTTGCGTTCGGCGTCGAGGGCGAAGTCGATCATCATGATCGCGTTCTTTTTCACGATACCGATCAACAGGATAATGCCGATGATCGCGATCATGCCCAGGTCATTGCCACTGAGCAGCAACGCCAGCAAGGCCCCCACCGCCGCCGACGGCAAGGTCGAGAGGATGGTGATCGGGTGGATATAGCTCTCATAGAGCACACCGAGCACGATGTACATGGTGACCACCGCCGCCAGGATCAACAGCAAGGTGCTCGACAACGAAGCTTCGAACGCCTGGGCCGCGCCCTGGAACTGGGTTTGCACGCCCACCGGCATGCCGATGTCCTTCTGGGTCTGGTTGATCAGCTCCACGCCTTTGCCCAGCGCCACGCCAGGCGCCAGGTTGAACGACATCATCACCGCCGGGAACTGGCCGATATGGGCAATTGCCAACTGTGCCTGGCGCTGTTCCACATGGGCCAGGCTCGACAGGCGTACCTGGCCACCGTCGGTGGTCTTCACATGGATCTGATTGAGGGCCGCCGGGCCAAGGGTTTCGCCGGATTGGGCCTGCAACACCACCCGGTACTGGCTGGCTTGCGTATAAATCGTGGAAATCTGCCGCTGGCCGAAAGCGTCATACAGCGCATCGGTGATGGTCGAGACGCTCACGCCCAGGCGCGAGGCCGCATCGCGATCAATCACCAGGTACACCTGCAAGCCTTTGTCCTGCAGGTCACTGGCAACGTCGGTAAGTTCCGGCAACTGGCTGAGGGCATGCACCAGCTTGCCGCTCCACAACCCCAGCAACTCGGCGTCCGGCGAAGACATGCTGAACTGGTACTGGGTACGGCTGACCCGGTCCTCGATGGTGAGGTCCTGCACCGGCTGCATGAACAGGCGGATGCCCACCAGCTTGTCGATCTGCGGTTGCAGGCGGGTGATCACCTGGGCGGCGCTCAAGTCGCGCTGGCCGTGGGCCTTGAGGTTGATCAGCAAGCGGCCGCTGTTGAGGGTGGCGTTATCGCCGTCCACGCCAATGTAGGACGACAGGCTCTCGACCGCAGGGTCGGCGAGGATGATCTTCGCCAGTTCCTGCTGGCGCTGGCTCATGGCCGCAAAGGAAATCGACTGCGGCGCCTCGGAAATACCCTGGATCACCCCGGTGTCCTGCACCGGGAAAAAGCCCTTGGGCACCACCAGGTACAGCACCACCGTAAGGCCCAGGGTGGCGATCGCCACCAGCAACGTCAGCGGCTGGTGCTTGAGCACCCATTGCAGCTTGCGGCCATAGGCTTCGATCAGCCAATCAATCCAGGCGCCGCTGGCTTTGTAGAAGCGGCCCTGCTCTTCTTCCTTGGGTTCGCGCTTGAGCAGGCGCGCGCACATCATCGGCGTGAGCGTCAGGGACACCACCAGGGAAATCAGGATCGCCACGGCCAGGGTGATGGCAAATTCACGGAACAGCCGGCCAACCACATCAGCCATGAACAGCAGCGGGATCAACACCGCAATCAGCGACAAGGTCAGGGATATCAGGGTGAAACCGATCTGCTTGGCGCCCTTGAGCGCGGCCGCCATCGGCGTCTCGCCTTCCTCGATATAGCGCGAGATGTTCTCCAGCATCACGATTGCGTCGTCCACCACAAACCCGGTGGCGATGGTCAGGGCCATCAGCGTCAGGTTATTGATGGAGAATCCGGCCAGGTACATCACGCCAAAGGTGCCCACCAGGGACAGCGGCACGGCGATGGACGGAATGATCGTGGCGCTGACCCGGCGCAGGAACAGGAACGTCACCATCACCACCAGGGCAATGGCGATCAGCAGCTCATGTTGTACGTCTTTGACCGAGGCGCGGATGGTCTGAGTGCGGTCGGTGAGCACCGTCACGTCCAGGCCGGCCGGCAGGTTGTCGGTGATGCTGGGCAGCAGGGCCTTGATGCGGTCCACCACCTCGATCACGTTGGCACCCGGCTGGCGCTGGATATTGAGCAGCACAGCCTGGTTCTCGTTGGCCCAAGCGGCGAGGCGCTCGTTTTCGGCGCCGTCGACGATCTGCGCCACATCCTTGAGCCGCAGCGGTGCGCCATTGTTGTAGGCCAGGATCAGTTCGGCATATTGCTCAGGCGAAACCAACTGGTCGTTGGCGTCGAGCATCGACACGCGGGTGGGGCCGTCAAAGTTACCCTTGGGCTGGTTGACGTTGGAGGCGGCGATCAGGGCGCGCACGTCCGACAGGTTCAAGCCGTTGGCCGCCAGGGCCTCGGGGTTGACCTTGATGCGCACGGCCTGGCGCTGGCCACCGGCGATGCTGACCATGCCGACACCGCTGATCTGCGCGATTTTCTGCGCCATGCGCGTGTCGACCAGGTCATTGAGCTTGGGCAGCAACATGGTCTTGGAGGTGATTGCCAGGGTCAGCACCGGGGTATCTGCCGGGTTGACCTTGTTGTACACCGGCGGCGCCGGCAAATCCTTGGGCAGCAGGTTGGTGGCGGCGTTGATCGCGGCCTGCACCTGTTGCTCGGCGACATCCATATTGATGTCGAGGTTGAAACGCAGGGTCAGCACCGAGGCACCGCCGGAGCTGGTGGACGCCATCTGCGTAAGCCCGGGCATTTGCCCGAACTGGCGCTCCAGCGGTGCGGTGACCGCGCTGGTCATCACATCGGGGCTGGCGCCGGGGTACAGGGTCATCACCCGGATGGTCGGGTAATCCACCTGGGGCAACGCCGATACCGGCAGCAGGCGGTACGCGATGATGCCGGCCAGGACAATGGCCAGCATGCTCAGCGTGGTGGCGACCGGGCGAAGGATGAACAGGCGCGACAGGTTCATGAACCGACCTTTTGCGCCTTGCCAGCGTCAGCGCCGGTCTCCCCTTTCGCTGCGGGCTTGCCTTGCAGGTGTTCGGTCGGGGTGGTCGGCACCTCGCTGCTGGCGTTGACCACTTCGATCTCGCTGCCGTCCTTGAGGCGGTCGGTGCCTTCCAGTACCACTCGGTCGCCAGCGACCAGGCCTTCCTTGATCACGGTGTTGTCGCCATCGGTGTCACCTACCACCAAGGGCTGGACCTTGACCTTCTTGTCGCCGTCAAGCTTGTAGACAAAGGTGCCATTGTTGCCGAACTGGATCGCCGCGGAGGGCGCCAGCACCACGTTCTTCAAAGTGTCGGCCAGCAGATGCACATTGACGAACTGGTTGGGGAACAGCGCCTGGTCCTTGTTATCGAAACGCGCCTTGAATTTCAGCGTGCCGGTAGTCACATCAATCTGGTTGTCCAGGCTTTGCAGTACACCGACCGCCTGTTTTTTCACGTCGCTACGGTCCCAGGCTTCCACGGGCAATTTGTTGCCGGCGTGGTAACGGGCCAACACGGTTTCCAGGGTATTTTCCGGCAGGGTGAAGGCCACGCTGATTGGCTGGGTCTGGGTGATCACCGCCAGGGCGGTGGTGTCGTTGGCGGCGACGAGGTTGCCGACGTCAAGCTGGCGCAAACCGACGCGGCCGCTGATGGGCGCACGGATCTTGGTGAATTCCAGGTTGAGCTTGGCGTCGTCCACCGCGCCCTGGTTGGTCTTGACCGTGCCCTGATATTGCAGAACCAGCGCTTCGGCGGTGTCCAGGGTTTGCTTGGCGATACTGTCCTGCGCGTACAGGTCGCGATAACGCTGTACATCGACCTGGGCGTTCTTCAACTGGGCCTGGTTCTGCAGCAAGGTGCCCTGGGCCTGGAGCAAAGCGTTCTGGTAGCTGCGCGGGTCGATTTCTGCCAGCAGGTCACCGGCCTTGACCATCTGCCCTTCCTCGAAGGCAATCTTGACCAACTCGCCGCCCACCCGGCTGCGCACATTAATGGTGTTCAGCGCAGTGACCGTCCCCAGGGCCTTGTAGTACACCGGAAACTCACCCAGCACCGCCGGCGCCACACGCACCGGTACCGGCCCGGTGGAACCACCGAAGCCTGGGCGCGCCATGCCGGTCTTGCCCGTGTGCCCCGCCGGAGCATCTTTATGGGCCGCGCCACTGGGCCAGAATTTCCAGCACAGGCCGGCGATGACCAGCAGCACGAGCAGGCCAAACAGCCAGCGGCGGGAGTTGCGGGAGGAGGATTGCATGGAGTGATCAACCATTGGGGGTGAGAGCTTCTTCTTCGGGAGGCTGAAAGATAAGCACTGGGGTGCGTTTAGAAAAGCACCTTTACCGGCTATTTACCTTAGGCTTACAACGTTTAACTTTTGATCTTAGTCCACCGGCTATTTCGCTAAGCCGCTGACGCTCAAATAAAAACGGCCTGGACTAGGCCAGGCCGCAATCATGCATCATACGTGTTACTGCCAAACGACAGTCATACGTAGAAACAGTTACTTCAACACAGCCAGGGCGGCGTCGTAGTTTGGCTCTTCAGCGATTTCCTTGACCAACTCGCTGTGCAGCACGTTGTCGTTTTCGTCCAGTACCACGACAGCGCGTGCGGTCAGGCCTTTGAGCGGGCCGTCGGCAATGGCCACACCGTAATCAACAGCGAAGTCCGAATCACGGAAGTCCGACAGGTTCTTCACGTTTTCCAAGCCTTCGGAGCCGCAGAAACGTGCCTGGGCGAATGGAAGGTCGGTGGAGATGCACAGCACCACGGTGTTGGCCACGTCGTTGGCCTGGGCGTTGAACTTGCGCACCGAAGTGGCACAGGTTGGGGTGTCAACGCTTGGGAAGATGTTCAGCACTTTGCGCTTGCCGGCAAAGGTAGCCAGGGTGGCGTTGGACAGATCGCCGGCGGTCAGGGTGAAGTCTGCGGCTTTTGCGCCGACTTTCGGCAAATCGCCTTCAACCTGGACCGGGTTGCCTTTAAGAGTGACTTGAGCCATGAACAGAATCCTTATGCTGGGTTTGGTTAAACGAATTCGAGAGGCGGAAGTTAACCACAAAGTGCCGAAGCTACCTACCGCCAGACACAAATTGTCATGTCCTGAGGTTGTGGTTTAATTGCGCGCTTTGCGCCTGCCCTTCAAGGAAACCTTCGTCGATGAATCAGCCCGCCACCAAAGTCCTGGTCATTGGCTACGTCTGGCCCGAGCCCCGTTCCTCGGCTGCGGGCGGGCATATGATGCAAATCCTTGAGAGCTTTCTTACGCAAGGTTGGGACATTACCTTCAGTAGCCCCGCCACCACTGGCGAGCACAAGGCCGACTTGCCCGCACTCGGGATCGCCGAACGCGCCATCGAACTGAATAACAGCAGTTTCGATGACTTTGTCCGCGAACTGGCCCCGGACATCGTGCTGTTCGACCGCTTCATGATGGAGGAGCAATTCGGCTGGCGCGTGGAACAATGCTGCCCCGACGCGCTGCGGGTGCTGGAGACCTCCGACCTGCAAAGCCTGCGCGACGCCCGCCACCAGCGTTTCAAGGCGCAGGTGAAAGCCAACCCCGACAGCGACGACTTCAGCGCCCTGTTCGCCCCGGCATTGGAGGACGAGTTCCAGCGCATGGCCGATACCGACCTGGCCAAACGCGAAATCGCCGCCATTTACCGCTGTGACATCAGCCTGATGATCTCTGACGTGGAAATCCGCCTGCTCACCGAACAGTTCAAGGTGCCGGCCGCCCTGCTCCACTGGTGCCCGTTGATGCTGCATCCGCCCAGCGCTGCATTTGCGCCCTTTGAAGACCGTGCGCATTTCCTCAGCATCGGCAACTTCCGCCACGCGCCCAACTGGGATGCGGTGCTGTGGATGAAGCACAGCCTGTGGCCGCTGATTCGCCAACAACTGCCGGGCGCGCAGTTGCATATCTACGGCGCCTACACCCCGCCCAAAGCCACCGCCCTGCACAACCCGGCGCAGGGTTTTCATGTGATGAACTGGGCCGAAGATGCGCTGCAAGTCATGACCGCCGCGCGTATCTGCCTGGCACCGCTGCGCTTTGGCGCCGGCATCAAGGGCAAGTTGGTGGACGCCATGCTGTGTGGCACGCCGAATGTCACCACCCCCATCGGCGCCGAGGCCATGGGCGACCACCAGCCTTGGCCCGGCGTGATCGCAGAGAACGCCCCGGCCCTTGCCGCCGCTGCCGTGGCCCTTTACCAAAACCGCGAGCGCTGGACCCAGGCCCAGGAACAAGGGCGCCAACTCCTGGCCCGGCGCTATGACCAGGACGTGCACGGGCCCGCCTTGGTGGAATGCCTGGAACGTTGCCGCAGCAACCTTGCCGTCCATCGCCGGGACAACTTCACCGGCAACATGCTGCGCCATCACGCGCATAAAAGTACCCAATACATGTCCCAGTGGATCGAGGCCAAAAACCGCACCCTATAAACACTGGCGCTGGCGAGGTCGCGCGGGACGGGGCATTATCCTACGCAGCAACCACAATAAAGCGACGGCAGCATGACCCGAGCAACGCGCATCACCGACCCTTCCTACGAGCTGATGGACGACCACAACGGCCTGTCCATCATCTATCGCCAGCACGGCTTCCCCTGCCCCCTGGTGCGCTGGCATTTCCACAAGGAATACGAGCTGCACCTGATCGTCGCCAGCTCCGGCAAGGTTTTTATCGGCGACTACATCGGCAACTTCTACCCCGAAAGCCTGTTCCTCACCGGCCCCAACCTGCCCCATAACTGGATCAGCCAGGTGGAAGAAGACGAAGTCGTGCCCAAGCGCGACATGCTGGTGAACTTCACCGATGAATTGTTCGAACACGGCAGCCACATCTTCACCGAACTCAAAAGCCTGGCGCCGCTGCTTGAACGTGCGCAATACGGCATCGAATTTCGCTGCAAAAAAACCATCGCCCACGCCATGACCCTGATGCAACGCATCGAAGACGCCCAAGGCATGGCACGCCTGGGTCACTTCTTTATCTTGCTGGAAGTGCTGAGCGCCTGTGAGGACTACCAGTTACTGTCCGGCGTGACCACGCCACAGCAAGCCGACGAACACAGCATCGACCGCACCAACCGCGCGGTGGACTACATCTTTGCCCACTACGCCCGAGAGTTGCCGCTGGAAGAAGTGGCGGAGTACCTGGGGATGAAGCCGACGTATTTTTCCCGCGTATTCAAGCAGGCCACCGGGCGCACTTTTATTGAATTCGTCAATCGGCTGCGCATCAGCAAGTCCTGTGAATTGCTGGCCGATGGGGACAAGGCGGTGACGGATGTGTGCTTTGAGTCGGGGTTCAATAATATTTCCAACTTCAATCGGCGGTTTCAGCAGCTTAAGGGGATGACGCCGTCTCACTATCGGCGGTTGGCGGTGCAGCGGTTGACGGAGCAGAATCTGGCTTGAAGTGATTACTCCCACGCGCTGCGGGTGTGAACATTACTACTTAGTCGAATTTAATTTTCAGAGCATGTTCAATTACGGTGCACATTGCCCAAATAGAAGCCCATGCTACATACCATATCGTCATTACGATATTGAAATCCGACGTGAACACCTGGATAACCAAAATCATCCATGCGGTAGATGTCGCTACCACCGTACCCCCGATATCTTAAAATTTTAACCGGTTCCTTCGACTCACAAGGTGCTCCAAGGATTTTACGGACAGTGATCCGACTCATACTGGCTGTCATCGATAAAGGTAATTCGCCACTGTAAGGGCGGGCACCATCAACCATACTTATTAGTGAAAAAAGAACTTTTTCGAGAGCCGCATCTTTTGATCGAAACCATAGCTCAACTCCCTCCTCCGGCTTCTGTATCAAGTATTCATTATCACAATCTACTATCGATGATTTAAAGGCATCATGAGTAACCACACCATCAGCGCAGAGCTCAGCATGGGCAAAGCCTATCCTCGCAATCAGACGATTAACCATTACGACATCCATTCACCCTCCTTCATATCAGTCTCACGCTCGCAGACGGGAAAGACCACATTTATGAGTCACTCATCGTAAAGAGTGAAAACCAGCGTATTAACCTTATAGTCCTGCGCATATTTAAATATCATTTTGGCACGTGAATGTATCGTTGAGTCGAGCTTGTATGCATCCCATCCGCCCGTTTTTCTATTTAGGGGAAGCTCTGTCGGACCTTTCGACTCTAGAGGCATTCCGAACAACTCTTGTATGTCAGCCTTATTCATCGATAGCGCTAGCGGCGGTGGCAGCTTACCTCTATAAACCGGCTGCCCCTCGACGGTTTGAGCAAGAATAACGTATAGCGTTTCCAAACATCTGGAATCAGTCGCAAAGCTCAACTCCACTCCGTCCTCTGGCTCTATATCTAGCCAGTCCCTTCCCTTGTAAAGTTCCTGCAGTGGCATATTGGGGATAACCCCCTCTGAGACCAACACTTCATAAGGGCGCCCCAGATTTTTTATCCAGAGCGTGATAGTTGAGGTATTCATCAGTACCAACCTTGTTTCTGGCTAAGTTTATGCAATTGTTCTCGGGCCGCCTCAATTTCTGCTTCAGGATAGCCTTCCTCGAGTAATCCACGTTTGATAGCATCAACATTACTGTTTATCGCCGCCCGTAGGTCAGCAGCGTCTTTATTTTGTTTGACTCTGGAACTGCGCCCTCCATAGGTTTCACTATACTTCCGATGTACCCCTGAAGGAATCGCAATGCCTGGAGCGTTCTTTAGATAATCTAACACTTGCCGACGCGGTATTTTGGAATCCCACTGAAGTAGCGTTACTTCCAGTACCTTTTGCGCAGGAATATGGTCAATATCCAGCCCATCCTTACGGCTACGACTCATCAAATCAGCTGCCTGCCCAACCTCCAACGGCCTGACCGCCGGCTTAGCAAACACCAAATACAACGGCGGCACACCCGAATCAGCCGGAAACGAAATGATCGTATCCTGCCAGGTGATGTTTTCTGCATCCCGCCCTGGATAGTGACTGATCGCCGAATCTTGCCCCACCGCAATCGGATGAACAAACACGTTATCCAAGCGTTCCGGTGTTCCGGGATACGGGCTCGGCACGCTGACAACCGGGCCGCGGTTCGGCGTCCATGTGATGCTGATGCCATCCAGCACCGCCACCATCGCGCTTTTGTCCACATTCCACCGGGCTTGTGCAACCGGCACACGGTCAGCGCCACTGCCAGGATTGGTATGTATGCCATAAACACGCAGTTCACCGGACTCATCCTGGCGAAACTGGAAACGCACTCGCGTGCTGGCCAAACGCATCCCCTCCAACTGCTCCGGGGTGTACAGCGTTGAATCACCGATATCCCGTGGCCAGAATGCCAGCAGCACGAGGTTGAGGGCGGAACTGGCGCCGGCCAAGCCTCGTACAGCCCAGGCACCAAGGTCGCTGCCGAGTGTGCCGGCTACCCTGCCGACGGCGCCCGTGGTACCGGTTGAGGCCATAAGGGCCGTGGTGCCGAAGTTTTTGGCATTTTCCGGGGCGGTGCCCGCGGCCGTAGAGCCGGCTGGCACCGAAACACAGGATTTGGCGAAAACGCAGGCATCAGCGACACGATTCGACGCAGCGGGCGCGGCATAATTCGCAGAGGGAGAGGCGGATGCAGTCGGCCTCATTACAATCGGGGTGACACGTTGAGGTTGGGGACCGAACTCCTGAGATTTGGAACTCTGATTGGCAATCAACTCCGGCGGCGGATCGCATTTGCAGATGCACAGATCACCCTCCAGCGCCGCTTGCTTGCCGTTCCACTCTTCGTGCAAATGAGGGCCGGTAAGCGCGATGAAGCCTTCAGTGCCGCAAGCCGGACAAGCGACTCGGTCACCCTCCCTCGAGATCATTTCGCCGTTGAAACTGGTGCCCTCACAACCGCTGGTTACCTTGCCACCCACCGTGGTGGTTGAACCCGTGGTGATGTTGTAGCGCTTCACATCGGCTTCTCCACGCGGTCGTTGAGAGAGGCGTTGATTGGGCCGGTTACCTGCTGGATTTGCGTATCAGTGCTCTTCATGTATTGTCCTTTTTCAGCGCGCAGGGGTGCTCAAACGCGGTCATGGCGTTGATGTGTGCAAAGGGAATAGCGCCGAACTGGCGCAAGAAAGATGTTGCTGGCTGGTGCAAAGCCAAACAACTGTCCGTTCGGCTAGGTATTGGGAAAAACAGAAACGTCTTACAAGCCTTTGAGGTTGCCCCTAGGACACTCCATCTCTAGTCTCCGTACACCGCTGCACACTCAGCGGTCGGGCGTCGCGGCCTGTATTTCTCCGGATTCTTTAATACATCTGCGGAGCTTGACCATGATCAAACCCACCTCAAATCCCCCAATCGATCCAGCACCCAGCGTGCTATTCACCGTTAAAGACGGCATCTGCACCCAAGACCTGCTGGTCAACCTCAGCGAATCCCTCGCCTCAGCCCACGCCCTCACCTGCGATTTCGCCTTTAAACTCGACGGCTCGCGACGAGAAGGTGCGCTGGGTATTGCACAGTTGATTGAGGTGTCTCGGTTGTTGGCTGAACGCGTATTGGCTGATATCGAGCGTTAAACACTGCGCTGATCGTTCCCGCGCTTTGCGTGGGCATGCATTCCGTGACGCTCTGTGTCACCGGGGACGCAGAGCGTCCCAAGCGGCGTTACCACGCGGAGCGTGGGAACGATCAAGTGTTAAGCACTGCCCTGAGGATCGTTCCCGCGCTCCGCGTGGGCATGCATACCGTGACGCTCTGCGTCACCCGGGGACGCAGAGCGTCCCTAGCGGCGTTACCACGCGGAGCGTGGGAACGATCAGGTGGTCGACGAGTGCAAAAAAGTATCAGTGAGCGTGCTCCCAAGGATTTGTCACCGCCGCTTTTGAAGGCTGTAATCAACGCACACTCTTCCTGACTCCTTGTAGGAAGACACAACAACAATAACCGTCCTTCTGTAGCCCTCTGGGCGCGGAAATGGAGTGCGCGATGAAGTTCACAGCAAAAGCATTGCTTGCCTGTACCTGCATGACCCTCAGCGCCGTCAGCCTTGGCGCGCAAACCCTGACCATTGCCACCGTCAATAACAGCGACATGATCCGCATGCAGAAGCTCTCGAAAACCTTCGAGGCCGAGCACCCGGAGATCAAGTTGAACTGGGTGGTGCTCGAAGAAAACGTGCTGCGCCAACGCCTGACCACCGACATCGCCACCCAGGGCGGGCAGTTCGATGTGTTGACCATCGGCATGTACGAAGCCGCACTCTGGGGCGCCAAGGGGTGGCTGGAGCCGATGAAAGACTTGCCGGCGTCCTACGACCTCGACGATGTGTTCCCTTCAGTGCGTGACGGCTTGTCGGTCAAGGGCTCGTTGTACGCCCTGCCGTTCTACGCCGAAAGCTCGATCACCTATTACCGCACCGACCTGTTCAAGGACGCCGGGCTGAGCATGCCCGAGCACCCGACCTGGAGCCAGATCGGCGAATTCGCCGCCAAACTCACCGACAAATCCAAAGAGCAATACGGCCTGTGCCTGCGCGGCAAAGCCGGTTGGGGTGAGAACATGGCGCTGATCACCACCCTGGCCAACGGCTTCGGCGCGCGCTGGTTCGATGAGAAGTGGCAGCCAGAATTCAACGGCCCCGAGTGGAAGAACGCGCTGAACTTCTACGTCGACAACATGAAAAAATCCGGCCCGCCGGGCGCCTCCAGCAACGGCTTCAACGAAAACCTGGCGCTGTTCAACAGTGGCAAATGCGCGATCTGGGTAGACGCCAGCGTGGCCGGCTCGTTTGTGACCGACAAGAGCCAGAGTAAGGTCGCAGACCATGTGGGCTTTACCTTCGCGCCCCATGAGAAAACCGACAAGGGCACGTCGTGGCTGTACTCCTGGAGCCTGGCGATCCCCACCAGTTCCAAGGCCAAGGACGCCGCCAAGGTGTTCACCAGTTGGGCCACCTCCAAGGAATACGGGCAACTGGTGGCCAAGACCGATGGCATCGCCAACGTGCCGCCCGGTACGCGCCAATCCACCTACAGCGATGAATACATGAAGGCCGCGCCGTTCGCCAAGGTGACGCTGGAATCGCTGAAAGTGGCCGACCCGACCAAGCCAACCGAGAAACCGGTGCCGTATATCGGTATCCAGTTGGTGACCATTCCTGAGTTCCAGGCGATTGGTACCCAGGTGGGCAAGTTCTTCTCGGGGGCGTTGACCGGTCAGCAAACCGTCGATGCTGCATTGACCGCCGCGCAGAACACCACCGAGCGGGAAATGAAGCGGGCTGGTTATCCCAAGTAACCCCATAACCTGTAGGAGCGAGCTTGCTCGCGAAGGTATTCCAAGCGCATCGCGGTGTCGGATGTACCTTTTTCGCGAGCAAGCTCGCTCCTACAGGGCTTTTGCGCACCTGTCTCTATCTGGCCTTGATTATCATGAATACACCCACCAAAAACCGCCTGGCCAACCCCGGCTGGTTTCTCGTCAGCCCCTCGGTGGCCTTGCTGCTGCTGTGGATGATCGTGCCGTTGGGCATGACCCTGTACTTTTCGCTGATCCGCTACAACCTGCTCTACCCCGGCGAAAACCAATTCGTGGGGCTGGAGAACTTCAGCTACTTCATCACCGATTCGGGCTTCCTGCCCGGCGCCACCAATACCCTGTTGCTGGTGGGCAGCGTGTTGCTGATCAGCGTGGTGTTCGGCGTGTTGATCAGTGCGCTGCTGGAGGCCAGTGAGTTCCTGGGGCGCGGCATCGTGCGGGTGATGCTGATCTCGCCGTTCTTCATCATGCCCACCGTGGGCGCGCTGATCTGGAAGAACCTGATTTTTCACCCGGTGTCGGGGATTCTCGCCGCCGTGTGGAAGTTCTTCGGTGCCGAGCCGGTGGACTGGCTGGCGCATTACCCGCTGCTGTCGATCATCATCATTGTGTCGTGGCAATGGCTGCCCTTCGCGATCCTGCTGCTGATGACCGCCATGCAGTCCCTGGACCAGGAGCAAAAAGAAGCCGCACGCCTGGACGGTGCCGGCGCCATTGCGATCTTCTGGCACCTGACCTTGCCCCACCTGGCCCGCCCGATTGCCGTGGTGGTGATGATCGAAACGATCTTTTTGCTCTCGGTGTTCGCCGAAATCTTCACCACCACCAACGGTGGCCCCGGCTACGCCTCCACCAACCTCGCCTACCTGATCTACAACCAGGCGCTGGTGCAGTTCGACGTGGGCATGGCCTCGGCCGGCGGCTTGATTGCCGTGGTCATCGCCAATATCGCGGCGATCATCCTGGTGCGGATGATCGGCAAAAACCTGACTGACAAGCCTTGAGGGCCGCGCCATGACGCTTCAACAATCCCGCCGCCTGCAAAGCCTGTTGCTCGGCACGTTGGCCTGGGCCATCGCGATCCTGATTTTCTTCCCGATCTTCTGGATGGTGCTGACCAGTTTCAAAACTGAAATCGACGCGTTCGCCACGCCGCCGCAGTTCATCTTCACGCCGACGCTGGAGAACTACCTGCACATCAACGAGCGCAGCAACTACTTCGCCTACGCCTGGAATTCTGTGGTGATTTCCTTCAGCGCCACCGCCCTGTGCCTGCTGATTTCGGTGCCGGCCGCCTACTCCATGGCGTTCTACGAAACCCAGCGTACCAAGGGCACGCTGCTGTGGATGCTGTCTACCAAGATGCTGCCGCCGGTGGGCGTGCTGATGCCGATCTACCTGCTGGCCAAGAGCTTTGGCCTGTTGGACACACGCATTGCGCTGATCATCATCTACACCCTGATCAACCTGCCGATTGTGGTGTGGATGGTGTACACCTACTTCAAAGACATCCCCAAGGACATCCTCGAAGCCGCCCGCCTGGACGGCGCCACCCTATGGCAGGAAATGGTCCGCGTGCTGCTGCCCATCGCCAAGGGTGGCCTGGCGTCCACGGTGCTGCTGTCGCTGATCCTGTGCTGGAACGAGGCGTTCTGGTCGCTGAACCTGACCTCCTCCAGCGCCGCGCCGTTGACCGCCTTGATCGCCTCTTACTCCAGCCCCGAAGGTTTGTTCTGGGCCAAGTTATCCGCCGTCTCGACCCTGGCCTGCGCGCCGATCCTGATCTTTGGCTGGATCAGCCAGAAGCAGTTGGTACGCGGTTTGTCCTTTGGCGCCGTCAAATAATAATTCGAAAAGGAGGCCCATCATGGCCAACCTGAAAATCAAGAATCTGCAAAAAGGCTTCGAAGGTTTTTCCATCATCAAGGGCATTGACCTGGAAGTGAACGACAAAGAGTTCGTGGTGTTTGTCGGCCCGTCGGGTTGTGGCAAGTCCACGCTGCTACGCCTGATCGCCGGCCTGGAAGAAGTCACTGAAGGCACCATCGAGCTCGATGGCCGCGACATCACCGAAGTCACCCCGGCCAAGCGCGACCTGGCCATGGTGTTCCAGACCTACGCGCTGTACCCGCACATGAGCGTGCGCAAGAACATGTCGTTTGCCCTGGACCTGGCCGGCGTCGACAAGAAACTGGTCGAGAGCAAAGTCAGCGAAGCGGCGCGCATCCTTGAGCTGGGGCCTTTGCTGGAGCGCAAGCCCAAGCAGCTCTCGGGTGGCCAGCGCCAGCGCGTGGCGATTGGCCGTGCGATTGTGCGCAACCCGAAGATCTTCCTGTTCGACGAACCGCTGTCCAACCTCGACGCGGCGCTGCGTGTGCAGATGCGCCTGGAACTGGCGCGCCTGCATAAAGAACTGCAAGCGACCATGATCTACGTAACCCACGACCAGGTCGAAGCCATGACCCTGGCCGACAAGGTGGTGGTGCTCAACAGCGGGCGCATCGAACAGGTCGGCTCGCCGCTGGAGCTGTACCACCAGCCGGCCAACCTGTTCGTGGCGGGCTTTCTCGGCACGCCGAAGATGGGCTTCCTCAAGGGCCAGGTCACCCGCGTCGACAGCCAAGGCTGCGAGGTGCAACTGGACGCCGGCACCCTGATCAGCCTGCCGCTGAGCGGCGCCACCCTGAGCGTGGGCAGCGCGGTGACCCTGGGCATTCGCCCGGAACATCTGGAAATCGCCACACCAGGGCAAACCACCCTGACCGTCACCGCCGACGTCGGCGAGCGCCTGGGCAGCGACACCTTCTGCCACGTCATCACCCGCAACGGTGAACCGTTGACCATGCGTATCCGTGGCGACATGGCCAGCCAATACGGCGAGACGCTGCAGCTGCACCTGGACCCGGCGCACTGCCATCTGTTCGACACCGATGGCGTCGCCGTGGCCCGCCCACTGCGCGCTGCCGCCTGATTTCGTGAGTATTTCCCGATGAAATTGAATAAAGCCAACCTCACCCAACTGGCGCCCGAAGTGCAGGTACCGACCTACGCGCTTGCCGACACCCGCCAGGGCATCGCGCACATTGGCGTCGGCGGTTTCCACCGTGCGCACCAGGCGTTTTACACCGATGCACTGATGAACACCGGCGAGGGCCTGGACTGGGGCATCTGCGGCGTCGGCCTGCGCAGTGAAGACCGCAAGGCCCGCGACGACCTGGCCGGCCAGGATTACCTGTTCACCCTGTATGAGCTGGGCGACACCGACGACACGCAAGTGCGCGTGATCGGCTCGATCAGCGACATGCTGCTGGCCGAAGACGGCGCCCAGGCGCTGATCGATAAGCTCGCCAGCCCGCAGATCCGCATCGTCTCGCTGACCATCACCGAAGGCGGCTACTGCATCGACGACAGCAACGGCGAGTTCATGGCCCACCTGCCGCAGATCCAGCATGACCTGGCGCACCCGAGGGCACCGAAAACCGTGTTCGGCTTTATCTGCGCCGCGCTGACTCAGCGCCGCGCCGCCGGCACCCCGGCCTTTACGGTGATGTCCTGCGATAACCTGCCCCACAACGGCGCCGTCACCCGCAAGGCCCTGCTGGCCTTCGCCGCCCTGCACGACGCCGGGCTGCACGACTGGATCAAGGCCAACGTGAGCTTCCCGAATGCCATGGTCGACCGCATCACGCCAATGACCAGCACCGCCCACCGCCTGCAACTGCACGACCAGCACGGCGTCGACGACGCCTGGCCGGTGGTGTGCGAACCGTTTGTGCAGTGGGTGCTGGAAGACAAATTCGTCAACGGTCGCCCGGCCTGGGAGAAGGTCGGCGTGCAGTTCACCGATGACGTCACGCCTTACGAAGAAATGAAAATCGGCCTGCTCAACGGCAGCCACCTGGCCCTCACGTACCTGGGGTTCCTCAAGGGCTACCGGTTCGTTCACGAGACCATGAACGACCCCGTGTTCGTGGCGTATATGCGCGCCTACATGGACCTGGACGTCACACCGAACCTGGCACCGGTGCCCGGTATCGACCTGACCGAATACAAGCAGACCCTGGTGGAGCGCTTTTCCAACCAGGCGATTGCCGATCAGTTGGAGCGCGTGTGCTCCGACGGTTCATCGAAGTTTCCCAAGTTCACCGTGCCGACCATCAACCGCCTGATTGCCGACGGGCGCGAGACTGAGCGTGCCGCCCTGGTGGCGGCGGCCTGGGCGCTGTACTTGAAAGGCGTGGATGAAAATGGCGTGAGCTACAGCATCCCGGACCCACGGGCAGCGTTCTGCCAGGACCTGGTGAGCGATGACGCGCTGATCAGCCAGCGGTTGCTGGGGGTAGAAGAGATTTTTGGCACGGCTATTCCCAAGTCGGCGGCGTTTGTGGCAGCGTTCGAGCGTTGCTATGCAAGCCTGCGCGACAAGGGCGTCACGGCCACGCTGCAAAAACTCCTGAACAAACCGGATTAAACATGTGGGGGCTGGCTTGCCTGCGATAGCGGTCCGGCAGTCACTGCAGGGTTGACTGGACCACCGCTATCGCAGGCAAGCCAGCTCCCACATCGATCGTATTTCCAACCCAATAATAATGCTGAGCACCCACCTCATGACCCAGCAAAACCTTTACCTCGGCATCGATTGCGGCACCCAGGGCACCAAGGCCATCGTCCTCGATGCGTCCAGCGGCAAGGTGCTGGGCCTGGGCGCCGCCGCGCACAGCTTGATCAGCGGCGCCAATGGCCGTCGTGAACAACACACCCAGGAATGGCTGGACGCCTTCACCGCAGCCACCCACCGCGCCCTGCAACAGGCTGGCGTGGATGGCCAGGACATCCTCGGCATCGGCGTATCCGGCCAGCAACATGGCTTGGTGCTACTGGACGAACAAGGTGAAGTGTTGCGCCCGGCCAAGCTGTGGTGCGACACCGAAACCACGCCGGAGAACGACCGGCTGCTGCAGTATCTGGGTGGCGAACGTGGGTCCCTGGAGCGCCTGGGTGTGGCTATCGCACCGGGCTACACCGTGTCCAAGCTGCTCTGGACCCGCGAACAGCACCCCGACGTCTTCGCACGCATTGCCCATATCCTGCTGCCCCATGATTACCTCAACTACTGGCTCACCGGCCGCGCCTGCGCCGAGTACGGCGATGCATCGGGCACCGGTTACTTCAACGTGCGCCGCCGCGAATGGGATGTGGCATTGCTCCAGCACATCGACCCCAGCGGCCGCCTGCAAGCCGCGTTGCCGACACTGATCGAAGCCGACCAAGCGGTGGGCACGATCCTGCCGGCCATCGCCGAGCGCCTGGGCATCAACCCCAACGCGGTGGTGTCCAGTGGCGGCGGCGACAATATGATGGGCGCCATTGGCACCGGCAATATCGCCCCCGGCGTGATCACCATGAGTCTCGGTTCATCGGGCACCGTGTATGCCTTTGCCGACCAGCCGAACGTTAGCCCCCAAGCCTCGGTGGCGACCTTCTGCTCCTCCAGCGGCGGTTGGCTGCCGCTGATCTGCACCATGAACCTGACCAATGCCACCGGGGTGATCCGCGAGCTGTTCGAACTGGACCTCGACGCCTTCAACGCCTTGGTAGAACAGGCACCCATCGGCGCCGATGGGGTGAGCATGCTGCCGTTTCTCAACGGCGAACGCGTGCCCGCCCTGCCCCACGCCACCGGCAGCCTGCAGGGCCTGACCATGACCAACCTGACCCGCGCCAACCTGTGCCGCGCGGTGGTCGAAGGCACCACCTTCGGCCTGCGTTATGGCCTCGACCTGCTGCGCCAGACCGGCCTGCAAAGCCAGAGCATCCGCCTGATCGGTGGCGGCTCGAAAAGCCCGCTGTGGCGGCAGATGGTCGCCGATATCATGCACACCGAAGTGGTGTGTACCGAACAGAGCGAGGCCGCCGCCCTGGGCGCGGCGATCCAGGCGGCGTGGTGCCAGAGCGGTGAACCGCTGGCCAGCCTGTGCGACAAATGCGTGAGCGTTGACCCTGCCAGCCGTACCTTACCCGTGGCGGCCAATGTCAGCGCCTATCAACAGGCGTATGAGCGTTATCAACAGCACGTGGCAACCCTTTAAGAGCGAGCAACTATGTATCTGGTGTGTGGTGAAGCGCTGTTTGATTTCTTCAGCGAGGAGGATGCCAGCGGGCAGGCCGCCAAGCTCAATTACAAGGCGATTGCCGGTGGCTCGCCATTCAACGTGGCGGTGGGTTTGCGCCGCCTGGGGATCGAGTCCGGGTTTTTCGCCGGCCTGTCCACCGATTACCTTGGACGGCGCTTGCAGCAAGTACTGAAAGACGAAGGCATCAGCGAACGCTTTCTGGTGGAGTTCGACGCACCGACCACCCTGGCGATGGTCGCCGTAGGTGCCAACGGCTCGCCGCAGTACAGCTTTCGCGGCGAAGGCTGCGCCGACCGGCAATTGCAACTGACGCACCTGCCGCCTCTGGGCGATGAGATTCGCGGGCTGCACGTGGGCTCGTTTTCGTTGGTGGTACAACCCGTTGGTGACACGCTGCTGAGCCTGGTCAAGCGTGAAAGCGGCAAGCGCCTGATCAGCCTCGACCCCAACGTGCGCCTTAACCCGCAGCCCGATATCCACCTGTGGCGCGCACGCGTCGCAGAGCTGGTGCAACACGCCGACCTGATCAAGGTCAGCGACGAAGACCTGCACCTGCTCTACCCCGACCAAGCACCAGAAAGCGTGCTGCAAGGCTGGCTGCAACACCGTTGCCAATTGGTGTTCCTCACCCGTGGCGGCGACGGCGCGTCGGTGTTCAGCCGTCAGCATGGCACCTGGTCGCAACCTGCGGTCAAGGTGGTGATGGCCGATACGGTGGGCGCTGGTGATACCTTCCAGGCGGCGTTGATTGCATGGCTGACGGAACAGCAGTTGGACTCGGTTGACGGGCTGCAAAACCTGAGCCGCGAGCAGATCGACGCCATGCTGGGTTTCGCGATTCGGGCTGCCGCCCTGACCTGCGGCAAGACCGGCCCAGACCTGCCCTATCGTCACCAATTGGGTTGAGCCGAGCGGCCAAAAACTCAAAGTGCCATCACGCAGGCCACGTATTCCGTGGCCTGCGCGTCATGTACCAAAAAATTGCACTACTGAAAAACTGTGCTAAACCCAAAAACAGGAGCAGTTAATACAACAAACCTAGGACACACCCATGCAAAAGCCCAGTGGTTTCTCGACCCGGGCCGTTTTAGCTGTCGGCCTCATCTCATTGCAGTACATGACCCCTCAACCCTCCCACGCCGCCTGCGTTCTCACCCCGGGAACCGGTAACGATACCTATACGTGCGACAACGGCAGCAGTCCCGGCTTGACCGATCTTTCCGGGGATAACAGCCTGACGCTCTCCAAGGGCGGCACCATTGATGGCAACGTCACCTTTGGTGCTGGAATGGATAGGACGCAAATCCTCGACGGCGTGGTCACCGGCGTAGTGCAGCAAGGTCCCGGTATCGATGATTTCCTGATGAAAGGCGGACAGATCCAGGCTTTGTTCCAGGGCGATGGCCTCGACACCTTCGAAATGAGCGGCGGCACCATCGTCGACGCGTTTGAAGACGGCGATGTGGCCTACCAGAGCGGTGGCAGCATTGGCCGCGTCAATATGAAACTGGACAAGAATTTCTATTACATGTCCGGTGGCACCATCGTGAACAACCTGGTGACCGGCTTTGATATCGACACGATCGACATTTCCGGCGGTACCATCGGTGGCAATATCAGCACCAGCGGCGGTGATGACAGCATCACCGTCAGGGGCGGCGTGATCAATGGCGAGATTCGCGCCAGCGTCGGCAACGATACGTTCCAATGGCTGGGTGGCGGCCAGATCAACTCGGCGGTATTGATGGGTGATGGCGACGACACCGCCCTGCTGCAAGGCTTGAGTGAAAGCACACTGACCCACACACCCTCTATCGATGCTGGCCTGGGCAACGATCAACTGACCTTCGATACTACGACGTCCAGCACCGCCAGCCGCTACGTTGGCTGGGAGACCGTCAACCTCACCAACAAATCGCGCCTGGACCTGGTCGGGGACTTTTTCTCAGGTGACAGTGACAGCAAAACCGGCATCTTCAACATAGACGGCAGCAGTACCCTGGCCGTGACCCAAGGCAGCATCCGCCCCTACACCGCCGGGCAACGGGTGACGCTCAATAACGCCGGCACGATCGACATGACCGCTGACAACAGCGCGACCAGCGTGTTGACGGTGCATGGCAACTACGTAGGCAACAACGGCCAGTTGCATCTGCAAACCGTACTCGGCGATGAAAACTCTGCCACCGACAAACTGGTGGTGACCGACGGCAGCATCAGCGGCCACACGCAATTGGCCGTCAGCAACCTCGGCGGTATCGGTGGGCTTACCCGCAATGACGGAATCGAGGTGGTCCAGGCGCTTAACGGTGCGGTCAGCAGCCCCGATGCGTTCGCTTTGAACGGCACGGTATCCGCGGGGGCCTATCAGTACTTCCTATTCCACGGCGGCACCACCGCGGGCAAGGAACACAACTGGTACCTGCGATCCTCGGTGGTCGCGGTGCAACCGCCAGCCGTGGTGACGCCGACGCCGCCGGTGACGCCCGCTGTGCCCGTAGCGCCCATTCCGGCAAATCCGCCAGCAGTCGACCCGGACGAACCGCCTGTCGAACCCCCGACCGCGCAACCGGTAGCGCCGGTCGAGCCCCCTGCGCCAGCACCCAACCAGGTTGCGGCGGCCCACTCACCGCAGTCCGCGGCGAGCAACCCGCCATTGCCGACCGCTATCCCCGGTGCCAAGCCGATTCCGTTGTATCGCCCGGAAGTGCCGATCTATTCAGTGGACATCCCGGCGGCGCAGGTCATGACGCTGCAAGCCCTCGGCACCTTTCATGAACGCCAGGGCGAACAAAGCCTACTGACCGAGACCGGTGCAGTGCCAGCAGGTTGGGGCCGCGCCTACGGCAGTGACTTCAACAAAAGCTGGTCGGGCACGGTGGCGCCCAGTTTCGACGGCACGTCCAGGGGCTATCAAGTGGGTCATGATCTCTACGCCGCCCAAACCAGTGGCGGGCAGACGCAACGCTTTGGTCTGTTTATCGGCCAGAGTCGCCTGCGCGGCGACGTCAAAGGGTTTGCGCTGGGCTGGCAAAACCATCGTTCCGGGCGAGTCAAACTCGACGGCGACAATGTCGGCGCCTACTGGACCCTCACCGATCCCACGGGCTGGTACGTCGACCTGGTTGCCATGGGCACGCGCCTGGACGGCGACAACAAGTCCGACCGAGGCGTGAAGATGGGCACCAAGGGCCACGCCCTGGCGTTATCCGCCGAGGCCGGCTACCCGATCACGCTGTCCGAGCATTGGGTCGTGGAGCCACAGGCGCAGGTGATCGGCCAGAAGATCGACCTGGATAGCCAGCACGATGGTATTTCCAAAGTCTCGTTTGACTCTCAGGAGTACTGGACCGGCCGCCTCGGCGCACGCCTCAAGGGCCGCTATCTGGTCAGCAACACACCGGTGGAGCCGTACCTGCGAGCCAATGTCTGGCACACCTTCGGCGGTAGCGACACGGTGACGTACGACGAGGTCGACCGGATCAAAAGCGATCACAAGTCATCCACGGCAGATATTGGCGTGGGTGCTGTGGCCCAATTGTCATCCGCGGTCAGCGCCTATGTGGAGGGCAAATATGGAACCGGGCTGGACGACAATAATTTTGAGGGCGCCAGCGGTAGTATCGGCGTGAGAGTGAGCTGGTAAAGCTGAAGTCTTGTCAGCGTTGGGCCTGGCACATACCAGGCCCACGGTCTCAATTGACCCTCAAGCGATCAACTAGTGATAACCGCGCCCGCCTGCTCGTTGCAGGACCGGTGCGTGGTGGTGCCTGAGGTCCTCACGCAACCCGGTGATCAGGTTGCAAATGGCTCGACTGCTGTCGAGTTTGTCAGCGTTTATACCTTTGACTTCCAAATCCACCCGGTCACGGTCGCGCTCGTCGTAGACCCTGATGGTCAACGACGCATCCTCGGCTTTGGTGCACTCGCACCGTTTAGGCAGGAAACTTCCTTCAATAATGCTGCGAAGCTCTAGTTCTGAAAGCATGGCTAACCTCTCCTTTTTTGAGACTGCCAACATGTATATGTCACCGACAGGCACTTGCCTGCCACGTCTTGCCAACCTTGGAAGACGCTTTCAATCAGTAAGCCTACTCGGCAAAAACCGCTGTGGTTGTAACCTTTCCTCATAAGCAAGCCGCTTGCTCATATTAAACAAAACGCTCTTTTTGGCATCATCGTCGAACTACATCGATTAAACGTTTAACCCGCAGCATGGGGGACAGGCGTTTATGTGGAAATCCGTTTTTCGGCAACATATCGCAACCAATCAGCCCACCACCGTTCAGCCGACGGAGGTTTGCGATAAACATACGAAACATATACGATTCGTATATCAATTAAACACAGTGAACCTCATGGGCATCGTCAAGATTACCGATCAACTGCACGAACAACTGCGCCTGGCCAGCGCCGCCATGGACCGCTCCATCAACGCCCAGGCCGAGTTCTGGATCAAGATCGGCCTGCTCGCCGAACTCAACCCGCACCTGCCTTACAACGAGCTGATCAACAAGCTGTTGCTGGACAAACCCGACCTGATCCGGGGGCGCAGTTGATGATCAAGACGCCCGCACAGTTGGCCGTAATGCGTGAAGCCGGGCGCCTGTTGGCGCAAGTCTTCGACATGCTCGACGGCTTCGTCGCCGCCGGCCGCTCTACCCTGGAGCTGGACAGCACCGTCGAAGCCTTCATCCGCAATGACCTCAAGGCCCGCCCTGCCAGCCTGGGGCAGTACGACTACCCCTTCTGCATCAACACCTCGATCAACGAGGTGGTGTGCCACGGCATGCCCAGCGCCAAGCAGTTTCTCAAGGACGGCGACATCATCAACATCGACATCACCCTGGAAAAAGGCGGCTTCATCGCCGACTCCAGCAAGATGTACATGATCGGCAACGTGACGCCCAAGGCCAGGCGTCTGGTGGACATGACCTTTGAGGCGATGTGGGCCGGTATCCGCCAGGTCAAGCCCGGCGCGCGCCTGGGCGATATCGGCCATGCGATCCAGAGCCACGCGCAAGCCAACGGCTACAGCGTGGTGCGCGAATACTGCGGCCACGGCATCGGCCGGCAAATGCACGAAGAGCCGCAAATCCTGCACTTCGGCCGGCCTGGCACCGGCCTGGAACTGCGCGAGGGCATGGTGTTTACCATCGAACCGATGCTTAACCAGGGCAGCGCCAAAACTCGCAGCCTGAAAGACGGCTGGACGGTGGTCACCAAGGACAACAGCCTCTCGGCGCAATGGGAACATACCGTGGCGGTGACGGCGGATGGGTTTGAAGTGCTGACCTTGCAAACCCCTCACACCCTTCACACCCTTCACACCCTTCACACCCTGTAGGAGCGAGCTTGCTCGCGAAGCCCTCAAGGACTACGCGTTAAACCAGGCTCCCCACTTTTTCGTTGACGTTTTTCGCGAGCGAGCTCGCTCCTACAGTGGCCTTGGCTTCGAGCTCGCGCACCAGCGGCAATACACGCTGGCCGAAATACTCCACTTCTTCCTGGAAGTGCAGAAAGCCTGCAAGCACCAAGTCCACCCCCACGGCCTTGAGTGCGACGATGCGCTCGGCGATCTGCTGCGGTGTGCCGATCAGGTTGGTCTTGAAGCCATCGTTGTATTGCACCAGGTCCTCAAAGCTGGACTTGGCCCAGTTGCCCTCGCCCTCCGGTGACGCCTTGCCTGCTTGCCTGGCCGCGTCACCAAAGGCATTGACCGCTTCCGGGTCGGCTTGGTCGATGATCTGCGCCAGCACCGCACGTGCCTCCTCCTCCGTGTCGCGGGCGATCACAAAGGCGTTCACCCCCACCTTCACCGAGTGGTGGTTGGCAGCGGCCTTGGCGCGGATATCATCGACCTGGGCCTTGACGCCTTCGGGCGTGTTGCCGTTGGTGAAATACCAATCCGACACCCGCGCCGCCATATCCCGCGCCGCCCGCGAACTGCCGCCCTGGAAAATCTCCGGCTGGCCCACGGGCTTGGGCTTGAGGGTGTAATGGTTGAAGCGATAGAAATCGCCCTTGAAGGTGAAATCGTCCTGGGTCCAGATGCCTTTGAGGGCACGAATAAACTCTTCGGAACGCCGATAGCGCTCATCATGCTCCAGCCAATGCTCGCCAATGGCCTGGAACTCGCCCTTGAACCAGCCACTGACGATATTCACCGCAATACGGCCATTGGTGAGTTGGTCGATAGTCGCCAATTGCTTGGCCGCCAACGCCGGTTGCCACGGCCCGGGCAGAATCGCCGCGATGACCTTGAGGCTGGTGGTTGCCGCGAGCAACGCATGGCTGAACGCCACGGACTCATGCTGGTTCTCGGCGCCATAGCCTGCGGTAAAGCGAATCTGCGTCAAGCCATACTCAAAGCCCACCGCCTCCGCCAGCTGCGCCAGCTTGCGGTTGTACTCGATGCCCCAGTGGGTGCGCTGTTCAATCTTACTGACGACCAACCCACCGCTGACGTTGGGTACCCAATAGGCAAATTTCACGGCTTGCTGACTCATCGGACGGTACCTCGCACAAGGGATGTACAAGGGCTTAGGCAGCAAGCGTGCCAGGGGCAGGCAAATGCCCGTAGCGTGGGGGTTACCGCGCAAAAAGGATGATTGAAGCGCTGGCTTGCCAGTGTCTGGGATCGCAGTGATTTGTGGATCTGCTGTTGCTCAAGCAACAGTTGCGACCGGCGCCGCCAAACGTACCCACGATGCGAAGCGAGTCGCTCTTGATCTTGCTCTTGATCTGCTTTTGATCTCAGGCGCCCCGTTAAACCACGCTGGCCGTAATCCGCCAGGGATTTGGGGGGTAAACCGGCAGGGATGCCGGTTTAGCCGCCCCGCGCCATGGATGGCGCGTGGCGGCGGCCCCCCAAATCACTGGCGGATTACGGGCACACCGAGCCCAAGCGAGGTGCCGAGTGGTGGGGCAAGAGCGTTTTGCTTACTTTTGCGCTTTTCAAAAGTGAGCCGCCGTCAGGGCGGAACCCTAAGTGGCCGTTACCGCAGCAATGGATATGTACCCAATCCAACTGTGTCGCCTGTCAGGCCGCCTTCGCGAGCAAGCCCGCTCCCACAAGTTTAACCGCAGGGTGTCAGGTAGATAGGTGTCGACTGGCAGGCCGTCATCGCAGGCAAGCCAGCTCCCACAGTTGGATCGGGGCGTGTCAAGCAGAACACTCAGAACGCCAACTTGTACCCCACCGCCATCAACATCACCGCCAGGCACGGCCGCAATACCCCATCGGGAATCTTACCCGTCATATGGCTGCCCACATAGATCCCCGGCAACGACCCCATCAGCAAAAACCCCAGCAAATGCCAATCCATATTCCCCATGCTGGCATGGCCCAGGCCCGCCACCAAGGTCAGGGGCACCGCATGGGCGATCTCAGTGCCAACCAGGCGCCGCGTGGCCAGGAACGGGTACAGAATAAACAACGCCACCGTGCCCAGAGCGCCAGCGCCGATCGAGGTCAGCGCCACCATGGTGCCGAGGATCGCACCTGTCACGACAGTGAGCATATTCAGATTGCGCGGGCGCAGATGATAGGAATCGCCAGCATGACGTTGGGCAAAAGCCAACAAGCTTTTCTTGAACAGGATCGCCAGGGCGGTCAGCAGCAATACCACGCCCAGGGCCTGCTTGATCACCGCATTCATCGCACTGGGGTCGGTGTGCAAGCTGGCCAGGAACCATAACGTCAGCAACACCGCCGGCACGCTGCCAAGGGTAAGCCAGCCGGTAATGGTCCAGTCGATATTCTTGTTCTTGCTGTGCACCAGCACACCACCGGACTTGGTAATCGCGGCGTACAGCAGGTCGGTGCCCACCGCAGTAGCTGGGTTGATGCCAAACCACAGCAGGATCGGGGTCATCAGCGAACCGCCGCCCACCCCCGTCATGCCCACGATAAAACCCACGATCAGGCCGGCAACCACGAAACCAATATTACCTACATCCATTCCAGCTACCCGCGGCCTTATAAATTTCTGGCCGCAGGATAGCGATTTTTCTTATAACCACTTATACCGATGCGATCTGAGTTTATGCTTTTTTGGAAATCTTCACTTTTTTTGCAAAGCACTGCATCCAATGGGCGGGGCTGGGCCGTAGTCATCAACGTAACCCTGCTGTTCTACCCAATGGAGAAACACCATGAACGCTAAAACACTGCTGTGCTTGACCGGCCTGCTCATCGCCGCGCCATCGGCGTTTGCCCAGGCGGGCCTGCCAGACAGCATCAAGGTGCCGGATGGCCACAAGCTGGCAATGCAAACCACCGGGGTCGGCGAAATCACCTATGAATGCCGCGACAAGGCCAACGCTGCCGGCCAGACCGAGTGGACCTTCGTCGGCCCCAAAGCCGTGTTGAACGACCGTAACGGCCAGCAGGTCGGCACCTACTTCGGCCCACCCGCCACCTGGCAGGCCAAGGACGGCTCGACCATCACCGGCACGCAATTGGCCGTGGCGCCGTCGAGCCCGGGTAACCTGCCCTATCAACTGGTCAAGGCCAACCCGGCCGAGGGCAAAGGTGCGATGAGCGGCGTGACGTATATCCAGCGGGTTGCGCTCAAAGGCGGGGTCGCTCCCGCTACGCCCTGCACCACGGCGAACAAAGGCGCCAAGGAAGTGGTGAAATACCAGGCGGATTACCTCTTCTGGGCCGCCAACTGAGCAAACTCAGCTACGCTGGCCAGGTAGGCGCGAGCAACCTTGCGCCTACCACGCGTAGACGTCTCCTCAGTGGCAGGAATTCTGGTTTGGCTGAAATCATCTTTGATTACGAAGTGTGCCTGTTAGCCTGCGCCCGCGGCGATCAACGCGCCCTGCACCAGCTCTATGAGCAGGACAGCAGCCGCTTGCTCGGTGTGGCACTGCGCATTACCCGCAACAAGGCCCTGGCCGAGGACATTGTGCATGACGCCTTTATCAAGATCTGGCACGGCGCGCGCAGTTTCGACCCCCTACGAGGCTCCGCACGCGGTTGGGTGTTCAGCGTGACCCGCCACCTGGCCCTGGACGTTGTACGCAGCGCCGGGCGTGACGTGCCGCTGGACGATCAGTACGAACCGCTGGCAGAGCCTGCCCAGGCCATCGAGTTTGCCGCACGCTCCGGGCAGATCCACCAATGCCTGGAACGGCTCGACCCGACGCGACGCACCTGCATCCTGCACGCCTATGTGGACGGTTACTCCCACAGCGAAATCGCGCAAAAGCTCAGTACCCCGTTAGGCACAGTCAAAGCCTGGATCAAACGCAGCCTCGCCGCGTTGCGCGAGTGCATGGCATGAACGACAACCTGGATGAACTGGCCAGCGAATACGTGCTGGGGACCCTGCCCGCCGAACAGCGCGCTGAGGTTCAACAACGCCTGGCCCATGATGCGCCGCTGCGCGCAGCGGTGGATGCCTGGGAGCAGCGTCTGTTGCCTCTGGTGGCGCTGGCACAACCGGTGCCGCCTTCGGCACAGCTGTGGCGGCGCATTGAACGCCACATCAAAGCCCCCGAAACGAGCGTGCCGTGGTGGAACCTGCTGGCGTTCTGGCGCGGGCTTTCCGCTGCCGGGCTGATGGCAAGCGTGGTGCTGGCGGCTTTATTACTGACGCGCCCGCCCCTGCCCGCACCCAGCTTCGTGGTGGTGCTGATGGCGCCACAAAGCCAGGCACCGGGCTGGGTGGTGCAGGCCAGTGATAATCAGCAGATCCAGTTGATTCCGCTAGGGGTGATGGAGATTCCCGCTGACAAAGCCCTGGAGTTCTGGACCAAGGGCGATGGCTGGCAGGGTCCCGTCTCCCTGGGCCTGGTCAAACCTGGGCAGACCTTGTCGATACCCCTGGACAAGCTGCCACCGCTGGCGCCGAACCAGTTGTTTGAACTGACGCTGGAAGGGCCCAATGGCTCGCCCACTGGCAAACCCACCGGGCCGATCCACGGGATTGGCCGCGCAGTCAAAGTGCTTTGATCACAAAAGGTTAGGCAGCCACACACGAAACCGCGCCCCGCCCAGGGGCGACGCCAGGGCCGTCAAGGTGCCGCCCTGGGCCTCCAGGGCGCGCCGGCTGATCGCCAGGCCCAGGCCAAAGCCGCCGGTGGCGCGGTCGCGGCTACGGTCCAGGCGGTAGAACGGCTCGAAGATGCGCTCACGCTGGTCCGCCGGTATGCCAATGCCATCATCGTCCACCCAGATTTCACAGCCTTTGGGGCATACACGCACGCCCACCTGGATGCGCTTGTCGCAGTAGCGCGTCGCGTTGCGCAGCAGGTTCTGCAAGGCTCGGGCGGTAAGGCGCGGGTCAAGGCTGAAGCGCTCCACGGCGCAATCGAGCACCACATCGATGACGATGTCGGGGTTTTCCAGCTCATCGTCGACGCTGCCCAACACGCTGTCGATAAACTCATCGAGCGCCACCTCTACCCGCTCCGGCAACTGCGCCGGGTTTTGCAGGCGGCTGTAAGACAGCAATTCCAGCACCAGTTCATCCAGCTCCCGAATATGCGCCACCAGGCTTTGCAAGCGCTCGCGGCTGGCCGCGGGCATGTCTTCGGAAAGCGCCAGGGCCAGGCCGAAATCCAGGCGGGTGAGCGGCGTGCGCAGTTCATGAGAGACCGCATTGAGCAAGTCGCGCTGCTGGTTCAAGAGACGTTCGATATCGTCGGCCATGGTGTCGAACACCGCCGCCAGGCCGCCGATGCTGGAGCTGGGTGCGAGCCCCGTACGCGCCTCCAGATGGCCCTTGCCCAATAGCGCGGCGGTACTTTTCAAACGCTCCAGGTCACGCCAATGCGGACGCAGCCACACCAGCAAACACGCCAGCAAGGCGGCGCCGACCAGCACGTTCATCGACCAGTACAGCAGGTTCATGTCCAGCGGGTCTGGCGGCACAGTCAACTTGACTGCGAACTGCTGGTTGATCGGCGAGCTGATTTCTTCCATCCAGCCCCATTCGCCCAGGCGGATCACTGGCTTGCCTTGCTCCAGTAGCTGTTCTTCCTCAGGGGTATAGCGGGCATCCTGGCGCAGCAACAATTGCACCTTCAGCGGTGCAAAATCGTGGCTCAATTGGTCGGTCACCTGGGACCAGCGCTCCACCGGCGCCCGCTGGTACTGCTTGACCATCAGCTTTTGCAGGCCACGGGACTGTTCGATGTTGTAGTCCATGTAACGGTGTTCGAACAGCTGGATCACCAGCTTGGGAATCAGGTAAATCGCCGCACTGTAAGTGACGATGGTGATCAGGTAGAGGCGCAGCAGTACGCGAAACATGCTTCAGCATTCCCACTCGGAACGGCTGAACAGGTACCCCTTGCCCCACACCGTCTTGATCTTGCGCGCCTCGCCCGCATGGTCGTCGAACTTGCGCCGCAGCTTGGAGATGGCCACGTCCACCGAACGGTCGGTGCCGTTGAACTCGATACCGCGCAGGCGTTGCAGGATCTGATCGCGGCTGAGCACTTCGCCGGCATGCCGGGCCAGCACCACCAGCAGGTTGTACTCACCGCTGGACAGCTCCACCGCCTGCTCGCGCCAGGTCACGGTGCGCTCGGACAAATCGATGCAGAGGTTGCCCATGACGATCTGGTCGCTGGCCACCTGGGGTTCGGACAGGCTGCTGCGCCGCAGCAATGTGCGCACCCGGGCCAGCAATACGCGCGGTTCGCAGGGTTTGGTCACGTAGTCGTCGGCGCCCATCTCAAGGCCCAGCACCTGGTCGTGGCTGTCATCGCGGGCGGTCAGCATCAGGATCGGCAGGCCCGCCGAATCGGCGCGCAGCAAGCGGCACACCTGCAGGCCGTCGAGGCCCGGCAGCATCAGGTCGAGGATCACCAGGTCCGGTGGGTTCAGGCGTGCGCGTTCACGGACATGGTCGCCACGGCTGAGCACGCTGACGTGGTAGCCGTTGCGTTCCAGGTAGCTGGCAATCAGCTCGGAGAGTGCGGCGTCGTCTTCCACCAGGAGGATGTTGGGCATGGTGTTTCCAAATAATGCGGTTTGTTGGTGTGTTGCAGGATTGTGCAAGGATATACGCCCCCGGCGCCCTGCGCGCCGTACCTTACACTTCTTCACAGACCCGCTACACAGCTTCACAGCACCACGGCGCAGGTGCCCCTAGGATGCGCCAGTCAATATTGGGATAAGAGCATGTCGAAGAATCTATTTGCGCCGTTTTGCCTGTTGGCCCTCACACTGGCGCTGAGCGCGTGTGGTCAGTCGGCAGACGAGGCGCCACAAATGCCCCTGGCCAAAGTGCGGATCGAAACCCTGCAGGCCAAACCCCTCTCTATTACCAGCGAACTGAGCGGGCGCATCGCCGCACCGCGTATCGCCGAAGTCCGCGCGCGGGTCGCCGGGGTGGTCATGCAGCGGGTGTTTAACGAAGGCCACGACGTCAAGCAAGGCGACGTGTTGTTCCGTATTGACCCGGCGCCGTTCAAGGCCGACCTGGACAGTGCCCAGGCCAACCTGAGCAAGGCCGAAGCCAATGCGTTCCAGGCGCGCCTGCAAGAACAGCGCTACAGCCAATTGGTCGAAGGCAACGCCATCAGCGGCCAGGAGTACGACAACGCCCGCGCCGCCTTGCGCCAAACCAACGCCGAAGTCGCCGCCAACAAGGCCGCCGTCGAGCGTGCCAAGCTGAATTTGGGCTATGCCACCGTAACCGCGCCGATTTCGGGGCGCATCGGCCGCGCCCTGGTGACCGAAGGCGCACTGGTCGGCCAGAACGAAGCCACGCCGCTGGCGATTATTCAGCAACTGGACCCGATCCACGCCGACCTCACCCAGTCCACCCGTGAGCTGAACGACCTACGCCGTGCGTTTCGTGCCGGCAGCCTGAAGCAGGTCGGCCAGGACCAGGCCAAGGCTACCTTGATCCAGGACGACGGCAGCCAGTACCCGTTGCCAGGCAAATTGCTCTTCGCTGACATCAGCGTCGACCCGGGCACCGGGCAGATCATCCTGCGCAGCGAGTTCCCCAACCCGGACCTCGACCTGCTGCCGGGCAGCTTCGTGCGGGTGCGCGTGGAACAGGCCGTCGACAAGCAAGGCCTCAGCGTGCCGCAACGCGCCATTACCCGTGACAGCGCCGGTATCCCGATGGTGTTGCTGCTGGATGCCGAGCAGACGGTCAGCCAGCAACCGGTGGAACTGGGCGCGGTGATCGACAATCGCTGGATCGTCACCAGTGGCCTCAAGCCCGGCGACCGCATCATCGTCGAGGGCCTGCAACATGCGCGCCCCGGTGAAAAAGTTGAAGTGGACGACAGCCCACTCGTAAAGGAATAACCCGTCATGCCGCAGTTCTTTATTGACCGCCCGATCTTCGCCTGGGTGGTGGCTTTGTTCATCCTGCTGGCCGGTGCGCTGGCCATCCCGCAGTTGCCGGTGGCCCAGTACCCCAACGTCGCGCCGCCCAAGGTGGAAATCTACGCGGTGTACCCTGGCGCCTCGGCCCAGACCCTGGATGAGAGCGTGGTCAGCCTGATCGAGCAGGAGCTCAACGGCGCCGATCACCTGCTGTATTTCGAATCCCAGAGCAGCCTGGGCTCGGCGACCATTACCGCCACGTTCCAGCCGGGTACCAACCCGGAAATGGCCCAGGTGGATGTGCAAAACCGCCTCAAGGCCGTGGAGCCGCGCCTGCCGCAAGCGGTGACCCAGCAGGGCTTGCAGGTGGAGAAAGTCTCCGCCGGCTTCCTGCTGCTGGTCACCCTGACCTCCAACGACGGCAAGCTCGACGACGTAGCGCTCAGCGATTACCTGGCGCGCAACGTGATGAACGAGCTCAAGCGCCTGGACGGCGTCGGCAAGGCCCAGTTGTACGGGGCCGAACGCGCCATGCGTATCTGGATTGACCCGCAGAAGCTGATCGGTTTCAACCTCACGCCGGCCGACGTCAACGCCGCGATCAGCGCCCAGAACGCCCAGGTCTCTGCGGGCAGCATCGGTGACCTGCCGGGTACCCACACCCAGGAAATCACCGCAGCGGTGCTGGTCAAGGGGCAACTCTCCACCCCGGCCGAATTCGCCGACATCGTGCTCAAGGCCAACCCCGACGGCTCCACCGTGCGCATCGGCGATGTGGCGCGGGTGGAAGTCGGCAGCCAGGAGTACCAGTTCTCCACCCGCCTGAACGGCAAGCCGTCCACCGCCGTCAGCGTGCAACTGTCTCCCGGCGCTAATGCCTTGAGTACCGCCACGCTGGTGCGGGCGAAAATGGACGAGTTGTCGCGCTACTTCCCGGCCAATGTGGAATACAAGATTCCCTACGACACCTCGCCCTTCGTCAAGGTCTCGATCACCAAGGTGGTCTACACCTTGCTGGAGGCGATGGCGCTGGTGTTTGCGGTAATGTTCCTGTTCCTGCAGAACGTGCGCTACACCTTGATTCCTACGCTGGTAGTGCCGATTGCGCTGATGGGCACCTTCGCCACCATGTTGCTGCTGGGTTTCTCGATCAACGTGCTGACCATGTTTGGCATGGTATTGGCCATCGGTATCCTGGTGGACGATGCCATCGTGGTGGTGGAAAACGTCGAGCGGATCATGGCCACCGAGGGCCTGTCGCCCAAGGACGCGACGAAGAAAGCCATGGGCCAGATCACCGGGGCCATCATCGGTATCACCCTGGTGCTGGTGGCGGTGTTCCTGCCGATGGCCTTCATGCCGGGTTCGGTGGGCGTGATCTACCAGCAGTTCTCGCTGTCGATGGCCACCTCGATCCTGTTCTCGGCGTTCCTGGCCCTGACCTTGACCCCGGCCCTGTGCGCCACCTTGCTCAAGCCGATTGCCAAGGGCGAGCACCATGCCAAGGGTGGTTTCTTTGGCTGGTTCAACCAGCGCTTTGACCAACTCACCAATCGTTATGAAGGTTGGGTGGCCTATGCCCTCAAGCGCAGCGGCCGCTACTTGCTGATCTACCTCGTCTTGCTGGTGGGCATGGGCCTGTTGTTCAGCCGCCTGCCCTCCTCGTTCCTGCCGGTGGAAGACCAGGGCTACACCATCACGGATATCCAGTTGCCGCCGGGCGCCAGCAAGAACCGTACGGTGCAGGTGGCCGAGCAGATCGAGGCACACAACGCCGAAGAGCCTGGGGTGGGTGATACCACCATGATCATGGGTTTCAGCTTTTCCGGTTCTGGGCAAAACGCGGCGCTGGCGTTTACCACGCTCAAGGATTGGTCGGAACGTGGCAGTGATGACTCCGCGTCCTCAATTGCTGATCGCGCCAACATGGCCTTCAGCGAACTCAAGGACGCGATTGCCTACGCCGTTCTGCCGCCACCGGTAGACGGCCTGGGCACGTCCAGTGGTTTCGAGTTCCGTTTGCAGGATCGTGGTGGCGTCGGCCACGCCGGGTTGATGGCCGCGCGTACCGAATTGCTGGACGCTGCAGCGAAAAGCCCGATCCTGGCCAACGTGCGCGAAAGCGCCCTGGCCGAAGCGCCGCAAGTGCAGCTGGAAGTGGACCGCAAGCAGGCCAACGCCTTGGGCGTTTCGTTTGCCGACGTGGGCAACGTGCTGTCCTCCGCTATCGGTTCGGCGTATATCAACGACTTCCCCAACCAGGGCCGCATGCAGCGCGTGGTGGTGCAGGCCGAAGGCGACCAGCGCAGCCAGGTGGCCGACCTGATGAAGATCCACGTGCGCAACAACGCCGGGAAGATGGTGCCGCTGTCGGCGTTTGTCCAAGCCAAGTGGACCCAAGGCCCGACGCAGTTGACCCGTTACAACGGCTACCCGGCCATCGCCATCAGCGGCGAAGCGGCGCCGGGGCACAGCACGGGCGAGGCCATGAACGAAATCCAGCGTTTGGTCAGCCAACTGCCCGTCGGGCTGGGCCAGGAATGGACGGGGTTGTCATTGCAGGAGCGCTTGTCCGGCTCCCAGGCACCGCTGCTGTTGGGCCTGTCGTTGCTGATCGTGTTCCTGTGCCTGGCCGCGCTGTATGAAAGCTGGTCGATCCCTACCTCAGTGTTGCTGGTGGTGCCGCTTGGGGTGCTGGGCGCGGTGTTGGCCGTGAGCTTGCGCGGGATGCCCAACGACGTGTTCTTCAAGGTTGGCTTGATCACCATCATCGGCCTGTCGGCGAAGAACGCGATCCTGATCATCGAGTTCGCCAAGGACCTGTATGACCAGGGCGAGGACTTGATCGACGCCACCTTGAAGGCGGCGCGGTTGCGGTTGCGGCCGATCATCATGACGTCCCTGGCATTTATCCTCGGCGTGGTGCCCTTGGCAATTGCCACCGGGGCCAGCTCGGCCAGCCAGCAGGCGATTGGTACCGGTGTGATTGGCGGGATGATCACGGCGACATTGGCGGTGGTGTTTGTGCCAGTGTTCTTCGTGGTGGTAATGAAGCTGGTGCGCAAGCGCCATAAACCAAACTGATCAACCCCGCAGCCAATGTGGTGGCTTGCAAGTTGAACCCGTCGCCGGTAACCACGATGCGAAGCGAGCCGCTCTTGATCTTGCTCTTGATCTGCTTGTGATCTTGATCTCAGGCGCCCCGTTAAACCACGCTGGCCGAACGCAGGCTTGAATCCGTGGGTAACCCGGCAGGACGCCGGGTTAGCCGTCCTGGGCCAAGGATGGCCCATGACGGCGGCCCACGGATTCAAGCCGGAGTGAGGGCACACCGAGCCCAAGCGAGGTGCCGAGTGGTGGGGCAAGAGCGTTTTGCTTACTTTGCCGCTTTTGCAAAGTGAGCCGCCGTCAGGGCGGAACCCTAAGTGGCCGTTACCTAAATAACGGATATGTACCCGGTCCAACTGTGTTGACTGCCAGGCCGCCTTCGCGAGCAAGCCCGCTCCCACAGTTGGATCGCGGGGTGCCAGGTAAATAGGCGTCAGCTGAAAGGCCGTCATCGCAGGCAAGCCAGCTCCCACAGGGTTATTGATTGCATTCATGATCAGGTACACCCGAATAAGCTATGGTGCTCAAACATAGTTATCTGTGAGCCGCCATGCCCTTCCTCGCCCGCACCCACCCTCGCCTCTCATCCGCCGCCGTACTGGGCCTGGCCGTCGGCCTCCTGGTGCCGGCCAACACCCTCGCCAGCAAAATCCTGATCGGCTGGAACGTCGGCGTCTGGACCTACCTGGTACTGATGCTGTGGCTCACCATTCGTGCCAAGGCCCCGGACGTCAAGCGCATCGCCGAAATCGAAGACGAGAACGCCGGCCTGGTGCTGTTCATGGTATGTATCGCCGCCATCGCCAGTTTGGCGACCATCACCTTCGAACTGGTGGGTAGCAAAGACCTTGCCACCTCGGAACGCCTGCTGCACTACGGTTTCACCGGGCTGACAGTCATCGGTTCGTGGTTGCTGATCGGAGTGATTTTCAGCGTGCATTATGCGCGCCTTTATTACACCTGGGACGGCAAGGAACCGGCGCTGCGTTTTGCCGAGGGACTGACGACGCCCAACTACTGGGACTTCCTGTATTTCTCGTTCACCATCAGCGTGGCGGTGCAGACTTCGGATGTGGGTGTGGCCACGCGAAGCATGCGCAAGGTGGTGCTGGGGCAGTCGTTGATCGGGTTTCTGTTCAATACAGCGATCCTGGGATTCTCGATCAATATTGCGGCAGGACTCTTCGGTTAAGCGATACACCCTCTTGCTGAGCACTTGCTTAAGCCTAAAAGAAATAACGAACCGACCTATTGAACTGTCATATCTGACAGTAGATTTATTCAAGAAAACGCGTCTAATTGAAACCAAGGTACGGTGGCTGATTCGAGGACAGTTGTCGATAAAGCCAGGCACCGTTCCGTGTTTTGACCTATTCATCAAAGATGGAGACGCAATCATGCCAGCACCAACTGCAACGCCGACGTCCCACCAACAGAGCGTATTGTTCCCCAGGGCACTTGAGGCAGAGGGAACCTTCTCGGTGTTCCTGGATGGCCAGAGCATCGAGATCAAAACCATCAATATTGTGAATGACCCCTTCCAACGCATTCTGGGTATTACCGGGCGCAACACCGAGGGCCAGGATACAGTGCGGGAAATCTATATTCAGTTTGCGGATCATACGCCGGCCGGCACCACGTTCAATTTGGCGCAGAGTGAATTCACCTCCACCAGAATTTGGCTATCGGTCAAGACACCGGACAAACCCTATGCCGTTCGCGGCATTGTCGGCACCTTGTCCATTCAAAAAATCTTCCCGCACCTTATCAAGGTACAAGGCGCCGCTGTTGCTACCACCGATACCGACGCGAACGGACAGATACACGACTTGATCATTAACTTCGACATTCACACCTGAACCAGCAAACAAAAAAAGCCCGTATCTAGCGATACGGGCTTTTTCCTAATCGGGATTTACCAGGTGTAACGAACACCCACGTTGGCACCCCAAGGCTGTTCAACTTTGCCGCCGCTGCTGTGTTCAAGGTCAGCATGCAGTTGCAGGTTCTTCGACAGCTTCACCGCCACCCCCGCACCGAACTCGGCACGCGAGCCAGATAGGTCGTTGTTGAATACATTGTTGTTCACCGACACCTTATTGTTGTTGGCAAACTCGTGCACCATTGCCGCCCGCAGGTAGGGCTGGACCACGCTGCCACTGTCGAGTTGGATATCACGGCCAACCGTTGCACCGGCCTTGGCCATGATCGAGCGAGTACGCTCACCCTTGGCTTGCAGGCCATTGTCCAGGTTGTAATTGGCACCCTGGATCACCACGGTCGACACCTGGGCATACGGCTCAACAAAGAAGCCGTCATCGAGCTTGATATTGCGACCGAACTCTGCCGACAAACCACCACCGGTGTTGTTGTACTTGCCTTTCGACGTGGTGCCGTCGCTCAAACCGACCTTGGACTCGTTGTGGAACCGGTTGACCTTGGCGACCGCATCGAAATACAGGCCACTCTCCTCGTCCAGCCAGGTGGCATAAGCGCCCAGGTAGTAGCTTTTCACGTTACCGGATGTACCGCGTTTGAGGTTCAGGTCAGACGTGCTGTGACCAGCCATCACACCCACCAACCACTGGCTATCGGCCAGCGGCATGTCGGCGCCCAGGGTAAAGCCCTGCTGGGTCTGGTCGTAGCCCGTGCTGTCAGACACTTTGTATTTGTTGCCATACCCGCGTATCCACAGACCCGACTGGCCAGGTTCAAAGCGCAATTCACCCATACGGGTACGCAGTGAAGTTGCCTCGCCGTACCACACGGTAGGTGCAGTATTGAACAGCGCCATGACTGAACGCGTACCAGGGCTGATCACGCGATTGTTCGGGTCAAGGAACCAGTCGGTCCCTTCCTTTTTCAAGCCGTAGGAGTAGGCACCTACGTCGACCGCATCGCCCACCAGGGAGAAATGGGCGTCGCCGCCACCAGTGTGCACGATGCGAATGTCTTCAGGGTTGACCGGCTCCGCACCGCTAGCAGTGAGCAACAGGCTGTGATTGCCCTTGGCCTCACCCTCGATGTTAAGAAAGTCGGTGACACCACGGGCAAAATCGGTGCCCATGACAAAGGTGCCGTTGCCTTCCAGTGTGTCCAGGCCCAACTGATAAAACGCATCAGTGGCACCAAACGTCACCGTGCCACCAGCCAGGTTCAAGGCGCCCACCTGGCTGTCACCGGTCAACTCCCAAAAAGATGCATCGCCCACGTTCAGGCTGGTGACATTTTTCAACTGGCCGGTAAGGCCGGCATTGTTCTGCAGGCTCAAATGCGCGGTGCTGCCATCCTCGACAATCACATTGCCGTTCAAACGACTGTTATCGATATTCATATTGGCGGTCGCGCCATCGTTCACTTCCAGCAGCGTGCCGTTACCACCGGTCAAGGTCGAACCATTGCGTACGTCGATGTCGACCGTCGGAACACGACCCGGCCTGCCTTCTACAAGAATCGCGGAACCCGTGCGACCTTCGACATGCGAGTTGTCCAGCACCAGCTTGCCGGTTTCAGCGCTGTTCAACAGGTTCGTCATGAGTACACCGTTCTTGCCACCGATCAATGTACTTTGGCTGGCGGTTACGAGTGCGCCGCTGTCCAGTCGAACGCCAGCACTGTCGGCACCGGTGCCTTCAACCCAGGTATTTTGGTTGAAATGCAGCTCGCTGTTACCTTGCGCAAGCGCACCGGCAGCAGCGCCTTTGATGACACTGCTGAACACTTCAGCAACCCCACCCTTAAGCGAACCGGCACTCTGAAACGCCTGCAAGCCAAAATTGGTATGGCTGATCAGGGTGCTGCCAGTGATGGTTGCGGTGCTGTCATCCAGGCGTACGGCGCCAAACGACGGGTTGCTCGACTCCACATGTGCACCAGTGAGGCTGACAGTCGAGCCTTGCGTAGCGCGGATATCATTCACACGGCTGCCGGCGTTCACGATCAACGCCGAATCATTGACCCGGATACTCTGTGCAGCGGCGCCATTAAGGGTCAGTTCGGACTTATGATCCAGTTGCCAGTCTTTGGACGCTTCACTGGCGTCAATGGTCTTTTGTTCGCCAATCAAATGATCGGCGTGGGCAGCCCCCTGAACCGCTGCAAACATAAGCAGGGTCATGGTCGGGACTTTCATAATCGCGCTCAAGGGCTTGAGCTTAAAGTGGGCGGGTACGTGCATGGTCGTTCACTCTCTGGGGTAGAGCCGATGAAAACGGTTTGGCTCGTTCCCAAGGAATGGAGCCTTACCTGTACGGCGCAGAGAGTACGGATCAAGCATCCCAAGCTATGTAGGAATTATCTTATTAAGGCGAGTGAACCGGCGGCGGTCCGGGCAGGGGGAAATACTTGCGCAAAGCAAAAAAGGGGAGCTGCGCTCCCCTATTCTTTTCAGGCTTGATCAAGGTGAAGGAATATTGGCCCCGTCGCAGAAGAAGTGGGTGTTCGCCAGCGTGCTACGTATAACCGATGGCTCACCATGGCCGGTCACTCCATTGCTCAGAACCGTTTCATAGGTCGCCACGCACGTCCCCCTCGGGGCCTGGGCCAGGTAAGGCTGGTAGTCAATTTCGAACGTGATCCCGTTGGCGATGTCTGCTGGGCTCAAGCTTGGGTGAGTAAGCGTCAACGGGAACGGCCCAGGTGGCAGGCTGGCGTGGGTATTGGTAAGGCTCAACGTCAAGGTCAGTGGCACACCGACGGCCATGCGTATATCGCCTGGCACATGAACCTTACCAAACAGCACGGGCGGAGTGCCGGGCGTCCGAGTCTCCAAGTCCGAACAGAACCAACGACCCGCGGTCGCAACCACATACTCTGCTTTCGCCAACTCCACGACGACGGCGCCCTGCACATCGACCGTGGTGGGCGGCGACTCGTTTTCGTTGGTTGTCGCCGCCGGGTCGAGGACCAGATACTTGATGGTCTTGATGTCGTTGCCATGACGGGCGACTACGTCCCAGCCAATAAAGAACGAGATCGGATTGGCCGTCGCGCTGACAGGGAACGGTCCGACCCGCTCATCCTCCCAGAGCAAGATGATCGACAACCCCGCATGCGGCAACTCTGCAACGGTCCACGGCACGATGTCCACGCGTACATCTTGATCAGCATGGGCAGGCAGCAATACGTCCGGAGTCGTCGAGCCAGCACCGAATACGTGGGCCTGGTTAAGGTTGATGTTGGGTGAACCTGGCTCCCCAGGGTTGACGGGACCGCCTACCGACAAATCGAGCATGAACGTGTGAGGGAACGAAGGGAAAAAAGTACCATTGCGGGAAATTCGATACTGCACGGTCGTCGGCTGTGGCCCAATGGCCTGGGTATAAGCGGCACGGAATGCAGCCTGCAAATTACTGAATCTCTGCGGGAACGTTGTGAATGGCAATCCCAGACCGTTGTAACCCAGGCCGCCAATATCCACTTCCAGCCGATCAAGCAAGGGGGCGTGATTGTTATACGTCCTGACCCATACTTCAGGGTTAAGCAGGTAATCCTTGATATCAATCAAGTTGTCTGTTTCACCAGGATCGGGGAAAGGTGCCAGCGGTAAATGCGGGGTTCCGCGATCCGGATCGTCGATCAACGCAACGCGCCGAGTTTCGACGTACGCAGGGCGACTGACGTTACCCGCCCGGTCTGTGAGGGTGTAGAACGCGTAGTAGTCCCCACTTACATCAATCATTGCTGCCGGTAGGAAATACGTATTGCCCGTCTCCAGCATTGGAATCCCACCGGGGGGGCTGACGATGTCCATTGGGCGCGGGAACATCACCGGGCTCCAATAGAAGGTAATGAAGTCACCGGCAGCCCACCTGCCAGGAACAGGCACGAAGGTGTTATCGGGAATATCGAACTGCACCCCGCCATGCATCACCAAATAGTTATTGTCGATCACGGCACCTGCGGGAAGCGTTGCGGGCCATCCTACTGCATTGGGCTGCTCACGAAAGGTGGCATCGGAATAGGGCGAAAGCAGGTCAACGGTAAAATTGCCAGGGTCCGAATGTTCTCCCTGCGCTGCCGGAACACCACCGATGTTGAGGTATTGAACGCTACGTAGCTGATAGAAACCATGCCGGAAACCACCTGCTGGAGCGGGTACGGTGATATTGAACCTATCAGGGATAGGGAAAGCGGAGTCCGTACTCATTTGCATCGGCGGTGTCACAGCAACCCAGACAATTAATGTTTGCGTTATGTCCGCCATTTCGACTTGGATAAAATCATCAAAATCTGAAAAGTCGCCCGTTTTGCATCGTACAGTGAGGTCGGCCGTCGCATTACTGGCCAAAATCGTCCCGGAGGTATCATCCAGTGCCCCCACAATAGTGGGAGCGGCTGGGGCTGCCCGGGGGGCCAGTGGCACATTCGGATTGCTGCTCATTTTTGATGATCTCCACGTTCGTCCAATATAGGTTTCTTACAAAAACCACTCATCCGCCGGGCTGCGTTCGACCTCCGATCTCAAGTACCAACGAACTCATTTCCCGGCAATACCTCTCCCTACCGCTTCATATGCGGCATAGCCACAACACTAAATGCTTGCAATGAAATCCGCCTCGGTGCCCCGATAGCGCTAAACACACAGGAGGCGGTACGTGTGCGCCCCGGGTCAGGGCTCAGGCGCATCGCCGTGAATCCAGCAATAGCGAGCGGGTGGCGTCGAAGGCACTACGCGGTCAAACCGTGCGAACCGGGAGGCAGACCGACCAATCAATCCCCCCCCCCTGTACACCTTGTAATTCGCCTCCCCTCCCGCATTTAACTTGAGCGGGCGGATCAAACGTTCTACATCGAGAATCCAGAAGGAGTAACCCAAGGCGTCTACCACCTCGTTCCAAATATGACTTTGTGTATCGACGATGTCAGGAAGTGGATTCTCATCGGGGGCCTGCCCGTATCCCTGAAAGTGCATCACGACCAAGTCCCCGTGCTGGATACCCATGCCCGGGCCTGTATTCGGGTCAATGCGAATTTCGACGCCGAACCAGATTTTGGGTGTGCAGGCGCACGTCATATATCTGTTCGGGTTCGCTATCGGTTCGGAGTCAGCCTGCGGAAAGCGCGGCCGCATATAAGTCGGGGCGGGCAGCCCCACTCGCAGCGCGGCCTGCGCTACAGGTGAAAACTCTGGGTTGAGATTACCGGCGCGATCGCGCAGCCGGTAGAAGCAAAAAATAAAAGCAGCACCCGGAAAGTTCTGGAAAACCGTATTGGGGACATCTACGAATATTTGCCCAGTAGCACTGATCAGCGGCGGGGAAACCACAGCGGGAGCACCGGTCGGTAACGTGTTCATATCCGAAAAATACATCAGTATTTCATCACCAATCTCACGTCCCAGATAACCCCCAGGAACTTCCATGGGCACCAGTGGCGTCATGCCCAAGTAAACGTCAGTGATCGGATCAACCGGAAAAATGGCTGGTAGCAGCGGCCCTCCCACCCCAGGCGCATCGCGGTCTATTCTGAGCAGGGTGGGCAAAGAAGTATCGAAATTTGGTGAGGTTGGCGAGTCGAGATGGACTCGAAAAGAGAGATAGACAATCGCACTGTTCAGCAGGAGGTCCTGGCGAATTTCAAATGGATAAGGAAAGTCCCCAGGGGTGAGTGGGCCATCCAGTCGCAAGGCCGGTAGCACGTCGATGGGTGCGGCGCTTTGGTCATGCCATACGGGTACGGCGTAATGAGTCTCGCCAGGTCCGGGCAGAAAGGTCCATGGAGTAACGATTTCGCACTCCAGATTGTTGAAATAGTACTGCGCAGGCACTAATCCATCGGACAGCGCGCGAACCACCCGGGGGCCATCAAAATCCAGGACGGCCTCAGCCCCAGCAACAACTTTACCCGCCTGTGATTTTTTGGGCTTTGACTTTATCGGTTTTGACTTGCTCATGCCGCCCTCCTGTGGGCCCAACATCCAACATGCTTAATGCGGTAATGCCGTTAACTTGAAGCCGATTGAACACCCGAAACGCCCGCCCGGATACTGTCAGAACTAACAGGTGCAATTGCCGCCCGTCGGACTCATCTACCTGAACAGGGTGTCATCCTGCGAATTTCCTCTTGACTGCAAGCAATGGCTGGTGTCTTCTGAAACCGGTTTCAGCGCAATCCGAATTCCAATAAAAAAGGCTCCACCGTGACTTCATTTTCCGCCGCCCAGCGCAGCCGCGTGACAATGCTCGATGTCGCCGAGCGCGCGGGCGTGTCCAAGGCCAGCGTGTCGCGCTTTATCGGCGATGACCGCGCCCTGCTCTCCGATGCCATTGCCCTGCGCATCGAACAGGCCATCGACGAACTCGGTTATCGCCCCAACCAGATGGCCCGCGGCCTCAAGCGTGGGCGCACGCGCCTGATCGGCATGCTGGTGGCCGATATTCGCAACCCCTACTCCATTGCCGTGATGCACGGCGTCGAAACCGCGTGCCGCCAGCACGGCTACAGCCTGGTGGTGTGCAACACCGACCGCGATGACGAGCAGGAGCGCCAGCATCTGGCAGCGCTGCGCTCGTACAACATCGAAGGCTTGATTGTGAACACCCTGGGCCATCACCTCGACCAACTGCTGGAACTGCAACGGGAAATGCCCCTGGTGCTGGTGGACCGCAAGGTCGAGCCCTTGCACAGCGACCTGGTGGGCCTGGATAACCCGGCGGCAGTGCGTATGGCGATGGACCATCTGGAGAAGCAGGGTTACCGCGAGGTGCTGCTGGTGAGCGAGACCACCGACGGCACCAGTTCACGCTTGGAACGCCTGGCGAGTTTCAACATCGAGATTGCCCAGCGCCCGGCGTTGACAGGTGCCGTGGTTGAACTGGATGGCGAACTGGAAAACCGTCTGCAAGCCTTTCTCGCCAAACCCGGCCCCAAGGCACTGTTTTGCGCCAATGGCGTGGCGGCGCTGGCCTGCACCCGTGCGCTCAAGGCGCTGGGCTGCGACCTGTTCGCAGACGTGGGCTTGATCGCCCTGGATGACCTGGACTGGTACCCGCTGGTAGGTAGCGGCATCACCGCCCTCGCCCAACCGACGCAAGCGATTGGCGCCAGCGCTTTTGACTGTTTGCTCAAGCGCCTGCGCGGCGACACCGCCCCCACCCGCACCCTGGATTTTTTACCCGAGCTGATTATCCGCGGCTCGACCGCTCTGTCCCTTTGTAGGAGCGAGCTTGCTCGCGAAAGTCGTTAACAATAACGCGCAGCATCAGGTTGAGCGTGGCGCCCTCGAGTTTTTCGCGAGCAAGCTCGCTCCTACAAGGGTTGTGCGTTTTTTTTCAGAAAAAAATGAAACCGGTTTCAGAGGTAAACAACAATGCATAAATACCCCGTCTCCATCAGCCTTTCCAGCTACGGCGCCGACCTGGTTCGCCAGCAGGGCCAATTGAGTTTTGTCGCGCTGCTGAGCGCCGCCGGTGCCCAGCGCATTGAGTGGCGTGAAGAGCTGCTCACCACCGAGCAACCGGCCGAACTGGCCCTGGCCGCTGCAGAACAAGGCCTGGAATCAGTCTTTTCCTCGCCCTTGGAACTCTGGGTCGCCGGCCGTGCCCAGCCCAATGCCGAGCTGGCCGCGACCCTGGACCGCGCCCAGGCCTTTGGTTCGGGCTGGCTGAAGGTATCCCTCGGTTACTTCACCGATACCAACGATCTGGAAAGCCTGCACGCCCTGCTCAACCGCCACCCAGTCAAGCTGCTGGTGGAAAACGACCAGACCCTGCACGGCGGGCGCATAGAGCCGATGCAACGGTTTTTCACCGAAGTCGAACGCCTGGGCCTGCCAGTGAAAATGACCTTCGACATCGGCAACTGGCAGTGGCAAGACCAATCCGCGCTCACCGCTGCGCGGTTGCTGGGCCGGCATGTGGATTACCTGCACTGCAAGGCCGTGGCCCGTCGCGCCGACGGCAAGCTGGTGGCCTTGCCGCCGGGCGCCACAGACCTGCATCTGTGGGAACAACTGCTTAAACACATGACTCAAGGTATTACCCGGGCGGTGGAATTTCCCCTGCAGGGCGATGACCTGATCGAGGTCACCGCACAACAGGTCGCGACCCTGGCCCGCCTTGGCCAACCCCATGTGGAGAACGCCCATGTCTGAGATCGATATCCTCTCGTTTGGCGAAACCATGGCGATGTTTGTCGCCGAACAGACCGGCGACCTGGCCCAGGTCGGGCAGTTTCACAAACGCATTGCCGGCGCCGACAGCAACGTCGCCATCGGCCTGTCGCGCCTGGGGTTCAACGTGGCGTGGCTGAGCCGCGTGGGTAACGACTCCCTCGGGCGTTTTGTGGTCGATACCCTGAGCAAAGAGGGGCTCGATTGCCGCCATGTGGCCGTCGACCCGCTGCACCCTACCGGCTTTCAACTCAAGTCCCGTGAAGAGGCCGGCGCAGACCCTCAAGTGGAGTACTTTCGCAAAGGCTCGGCGGCCAGCCACTTGTGCATCGACGCCATCCACCCGACGTTGCTGCAAGCTCGCCATTTGCATGCCACCGGCATTCCGCCAGCGTTATCCGACGCCACCCGCGCACTGTCGTTCGAGCTGATGACGCAAATGCGCAAGGCCGGGCGCAGCGTGTCGTTCGACCCGAACCTGCGCCCGTCCCTGTGGGCCAGCCAGGCGCAGATGATCCGCGAAATCAATGCCCTGGCCGCTCTGGCCGACTGGGTGTTGCCGGGCCTGGGCGAAGGCCGCCTGCTCACCGGTTTCGACGATCCAGAAGACATCGCCGCGTTCTATCTCGACCAGGGCGCCGAAGCCGTGGCGATCAAGCTGGGCGCCGAGGGCGCCTATTACCGCACCCATATGGACCAGGGTTTTGTCGCCGCCGTACCGGTGGCCAAGGTGGTGGATACGGTCGGTGCCGGCGATGGCTTTGCCGTGGGCATGATCAGCGCCCTGCTGGAAAACTCAAGCTTCCCCGAGGCCGTGCAGCGCGGCAACTGGATCGGCAGCCGCGCCGTGCAGAGCCGTGGCGATATGGAGGGTTTGCCGACCCGCGCTGAATTACCCACCCGATCCGTTGCGTGACCCATTACCTGTTGCCACAACTACAACAAGCTCAGGAGCAACCCCATGGAAACCGTGAAACTCGCCACCCGTCGCTGGTGGTACATCATGCCTATCGTTTTTATCACCTACAGCCTGGCCTACCTGGACCGCGCCAACTACGGCTTCGCCGCCGCGTCCGGCATGGCCGAAGACCTGATGATCACGCCGGGCATGTCTTCGCTGCTCGGCGCGCTGTTCTTCCTTGGCTACTTTTTCTTCCAGGTGCCAGGGGCGATCTACGCGCAAAAGCGCAGCGTCAAGAAACTGATCTTCGTCAGCCTGATCCTCTGGGGCGGCTTGGCCACGCTGACTGGCGTGGTGTCCAACGCCTACATGCTGATCGTCATCCGCTTCATGCTCGGGGTGGTCGAGGCCGCCGTGATGCCGGCCATGCTGGTGTACCTGTGTCACTGGTTCACCCGTGCCGAGCGCTCGCGGGCCAACACCTTCCTGATCCTCGGCAACCCGGTGACCATGCTGTGGATGTCGGTGGTGTCGGGCTACCTGGTGCAGCATTTCAGCTGGCGCTGGATGTTTATCATCGAGGGCCTGCCGGCAGTGTTGTGGGCGTTTATCTGGTGGAAGCTGGCCGATGAGCGTCCCAAGGATGCCAAGTGGCTGAGCGACGCCGAAAAGCACAGCCTGGAAACCGCCCTGGCCGCCGAGCAGGTGGGAATCAAGGCCGTGAAGAACTACGCCGAGGCGTTCCGTTCGCCCAAGGTGATCATTCTCGCCCTGCAGTTCTTTTGCTGGAGCATTGGCGTGTACGGCTTCGTGCTGTGGTTGCCGTCGATCCTCAAGGCCGGTTTGCAGATGGACATGGTCGAAGCCGGCTGGCTCTCGGCGCTGCCGTACCTGGCAGCGGTGATTGGCATGCTCGTGGTGTCCTGGGGTTCGGACAAGCTGCAAAAACGTAAGCGTTTTGTCTGGCCGCCGCTGTTGATTGCCTCGATTGCCTTCTACGCGTCCTACGTATTGGGCGCCGAACACTTCTGGTGGTCCTACACCCTGCTGGTGATCGCCGGGGCGTGCATGTACGCACCCTACGGCCCGTTTTTCGCCATCGTCCCGGAAATCCTGCCGGCCAACGTCGCCGGTGGCGCCATGGCGCTGATCAACAGCATGGGCGCCTTGGGCTCGTTCGGTGGCTCGTACCTGGTGGGTTACCTCAACAGCAGCACCGGCTCGCCCGGCGCTTCGTACCTGCTGATGAGCGGCGCCTTAATGCTTTCCGTGGTGCTGACGATTTTCCTCAAGCCCGGCGCCAGTGACCGCGTGCCGGCGCCAACCCTGGAGTTGAAGGTAAAAACCTCATGAAAAAGTCTGTCGTGTTGTACAAAAAACTCTCCGCGCCGCTCATGGCTCGTCTGCATGAGCAGGTCGAGGTCACGCTGATCGACGCACTGGATGAAACCGGCCTGGCCAAGCTGCGCGATGCCCTGCCTACCGCCCACGGCCTGCTGGGGGCAAGCCTGCGCCTGGACGCACGGCTACTCGACCTGGCGCCCCAGCTGGAAGCCGTGGCCAGCGTCTCGGTGGGCGTCGACAATTACGATATCGACTACCTGACCGAGCGCGGCATCCTGCTGAGCAACACTCCGGATGTGCTTACCGAGACCACCGCCGACACCGGTTTTGCGCTGATCCTGGCCACCGCGCGGCGCGTGGTGGAACTGGCCGACATGGTGCGTGCCGGCCAGTGGAACAAAAACATCGGCCCGGCGCATTTTGGCAGCGATGTCCATGGCAAGACCCTGGGCATCATCGGCATGGGCCGCATCGGCGAAGCCCTGGCACAGCGTGGGCATTTTGGCTTCGGCATGCCGGTGATCTACCACAGCCATTCGCCCAAGCCGGCGGTGGAGGCGCGCTTTGGCGCGCAGTATCGAAGCCTGCAGGACTTGCTCAAAGAGGCGGATTTTGTCTGCCTGACATTGCCGTTGACCGCTGAAACCGAGAAGTTGATTGGCGCCGAGGAATTCGCGCTGATGGGGCCAGAGACGATTTTTATCAATATCTCGCGAGGCAAGGTGGTGGATGAGGCGGCGCTGGTGCAAGCGTTGCAGCAACGCACTATCCGCGCGGCGGGGTTGGATGTGTTTGAGAAAGAGCCGCTGGATCATGCGTCGCCGTTGTTGCGGTTGAATAATGTGGTAGCTACGCCGCATATCGGCTCGGCCACCCATGAGACGCGGGAGGCAATGGCCAAGTGTGCGGTGGATAATCTGCTGGCGGCACTGGCTGGCGAAAAGCCGGTAAACCTGGTGAATCCTGGGGCATGGAGGCACTGATACAACACAAGAGCAACTGTGTGTGTGGCTTGCCTGCGATGACGGCCTACCAGCCGACACTTCTCTACCTGACCCCCACAATCCCACTGTGGGAGCGGGCTTGCTCGCGAAGGCGGCTTGACAGTCAACACAGTTGGACCGGGTACATATCCGTTATTTAGGTAACGGCCAGTTAGGGTTCCGCCCTGACGGCGGCTCACTTTCGAAAAGCGCGAAAGTAAGCAAAGCGCTCTTGCCCCACCACTCGGCACCTCGCTTAGGCTCGGTGTGCCCGTAATCCGCCAGTGATTTGGGGGGCCGCCGCCACGCGCCATCCATGGCGCGGGGCGGCTAAACCGGCATCCCTGCCGGTTTACCCCCCAAATCCCTGTCGAATTCCGGCCAGCGTGGTTTGACGGGGCGCCTAAGATCAAAAGCAGATCAAGATCAAGAGCGGCTCGCTTCGCATCGTGGTTACCGTTGAGCGCTACAGATACCTATGCTGCGATAACGGTAAGCCAACCCATGATGTGCTGGCTGTAAAGCTCCCACAGGTTTTTGTGGCAGCTTCTAGACGACGAACCTGGCCACCATTCCATTCAAGTCCACCGCCAGCCTCGACAGTTCATGGCTGGCTGCGCTGGTCTGGTTGGCGCCCGCGGCCGACTGGGTGGCAAGGTCGCGGATGTTGACCAGGTTGCGGTCCACCTCGCGGGAGACCTGGGCCTGTTCTTCCGACGCGCTGGCAATCACCAGGTTGCGCTCGTTGATCAGGCTGATGGATGCCGTGATCTGTTCCAGTGAGGCGCCGGCTGCGCGTGCCATTTCCAGGGTGGTCTGGCTGCGCTGGTTGCTTTGTTGCATGGACTGCACGGCCTCCCCGGTGCCGTTCTGGATGCCGGCGACCATTTTCTCGATTTCCTGGGTCGACTGTGCGGTGCGATGGGCCAGGGCGCGCACTTCATCGGCGACCACCGCAAAGCCACGTCCGGCCTCGCCGGCACGGGCGGCTTCAATCGCTGCGTTAAGCGCCAGCAGGTTGGTTTGCTCGGCAATCGCGCGGATCACATCCAGTACCTTGCCGATATCCCGGCCCTGGGCGGCCAGGCCCTCGATCATCGCGGAGGTGTTCTGCACGTCCTGGGTCATGGTCTGGATCGCACCGACGGTTTCCATCACCCGATCACGGCCTTCCCGCGCGGCCTGGTTGGACTGCCCGGACGCCTCGGAGGTGGACACTGCGTTACGCGCCACTTCCTCCACTGCCGCCGTCATCTCATTGACGGCCGTGGCGGCCTGGTCGATTTCATTGTTCTGCTGTTGCAGGCCACGGGAGGCCTCTTCGGTGACCGCGCTCAACTCTTCCGCCGCCGAAGCCAGCTGCGTGGCCGAACCGGCGATGTGCTGGATGGTCTGGCGCAGGCTGGCTTGCATGGTCGACAGCGCACTGAGCAACCGCGCCGGTTCGTCCTTGCCATCGTCCTCGATGGTTTTGCTGAGGTTGCCGGCGGCAATGGTTTCGGCCACTTCCACGGCCTTGCGCAGCGGGGTCACGATGCTGCGGGTCAGCAACCAGGCCAATAGCACGGTGAGCAACGCCGCCACTACAGAGACCGCTACCACACCGGTGATCGCGCCCTCGTAGCTTTGCCCGGCATCTACGTCGGCTTGCTTGGCGTCGCCCGCATTGATGGCGATCAGCTTGTTCAATTGCTCGCCCATTTGGTCGGTGCCGTCCTTGATGCGGCTGTTGATCAGTGCGCGCATCTCGTCGACCTTGCCTTGTTTGGACAATGCCACCATCTCGGCCTGGGCTTTGAGGTAGTTGTCCAGGGTGACGCCAAAGGCCTTGTACAACGCAGCCTCCTCCGCGCCCGCAGGCAGCGTGGCGTAGGCGGCCTGGGCGGTCTTGACCTTGTCAGCCAGCACGCCAATGCGCGTCTCGGCTTCCTGCAAGGCGGCAGGCTCGCGGTTGACCAGCACGCGAAACGACAGGATGCGCATGCGCAGCACGTTTTCGGTGATGGTGCCCAGGTGAGTCATGCTGGGCAGTTGGTTGGCGCTCATGTCCTGGGAGGCTTGGCGCATTTGCGTCATACGGTTGACCGCAAACACGCCCAGCAGCACCACCAGAACCGCAATGAAGGCAAAACCGATAAACGCGCGAGGGGCAATATTCAGGTGACGGAGGGACATAGGGCTGCTCTCAGAAGTAGTGTTTGCGTGCATCCTTGCCGCGAAACGATCCGTCAGCGTCAACGCGCTGCCCAGACCTTGGTCACCACTGTTGTCGTTGTAGTGTGGGCCTATGCTTGATATCGGCTGGGCCATGGCTTTAGCGCAGGGTGTTTATAAATATTTTTTTACACTTCAGGCGCCTGGCACTTTCTGGCATCCTGCGCCTCCATTTTCTGACCCGAGCCATCATTTTGTCTGACGCTCAAGCCCCCCGCCCGCGCTATAAATCCGACCTCATGTACGGCCTCGAAGACCGCCCGCACTTCACCGCCGCGATTTTTGCCGCGTTGCAGCATGTGTTGGCGAGTTTTGTCGGCATCATCACGCCCACCCTGATCGTTGGCGGCGTACTGGGGCTGGAAAGCGAAGTGCCGTACCTGGTGAGCATGGCGCTGTTTGTCTCGGGGCTTGGCACCTTTGTGCAGGCGCGCACCTTCGGGCCGGTGGGCTCGGGGCTGTTGTGCCTGCAAGGCACCAGCTTTTCCTTTATCAGCGTGATTTTGAGCGCCGGGTTCATGGTCAAGGCCCGGGGCGGCGGCACCGATGAGATCCTCTCGACGATCTTTGGCATCTGCTTTTTCGCGGCGTTTATCGAAGTGGTGCTCAGCCAGTTCATCGGCAAGCTGCGCAAACTGATCACCCCGGTGGTCACCGGCACCATCATCACCTTGATGGGCTTGTCGCTGATCAAGGTGGCGGTCACCGACATGGCTGGCGGCTATGGCGCCAGCGACCTGGGCGCGGCGGGCAACATGGGCCTGGCGGCGTTGGTGCTGCTGACCATTGTGGTACTCAACCGCTTCAACAACCCTTTCCTGCGCCTGGGTTCGATCGTGATCGGCTTGAGCCTGGGCTTTGTAGTCGCGTGGCTGCTGGGCCGCGTCGACATGGGTGCCCTGCCCCAGGTGCCGCTGATCAGCGTGCCCGTGCCGTTCAAGTACGGTTTCTCGTTCGACTGGGTGGCGTTTATCCCGGTGGCGGTAATCTTCCTGATTTCGCCCCTGGAAGCGGCCGGTGACCTGACCGCCAACTCGATGATTTCCCAGCAACCGGTCAAGGGCCCGCTGTATATCAAGCGTATCAAGTCCGGCCTGCTGGCCGACGGCCTCAACTCCGCAATGGCTGCCACCTTCAACAGCCTGCCGATGGTGACATTCGCCCAGAACAACGGCGTGATCCAACTGACCGGCGTGGCCAGCCGCTACGTGGCCTACTTCATTGCCGGCCTGCTGGTGCTGCTGGGGCTGTTCCCGATGATCGGCGCAGTGTTGCAACTGATGCCCAAGCCGGTCCTCGGCGGCGCAACCCTGATCATGTTCGGCACCGTGGCCGTGGCCGGCATCAAGATCCTCGCCGAAGCGGGCCTGCATCGGCGCAATGTGCTGATCGTGGCGATTTCCCTAGGCATGGGCCTGGGCGTCGCCGCCGTGCCGGAAGTGCTGCGCGAACTGCCCAAGGCGCTGCACAACATCTTCGAATCGCCGATCACCGTGGGTGCATTCTGTGCGATCTTGCTGAACATTTTCCTGCCCGAAGAGTTCATAGAGCTGGAAGAAGATGAATTCGAGCCGGAGTCCTCTACCCTCAAGGTCATGCAAGACCCGGACGTCACCCCAAAGTAGGAGCATTTCTCTATGCGCAAGCTCATGGTTCTATCGCTGTTGCTGCTGACCTTGAGCGCCTGCGCACTGTTCCCCAACCGCGACCCGGTGAACATCAATGTAGTGGGCATCGAGCCGCTGCAAAGCCAGGACCTGGAAGTACGCTTTGCCGTGAAGCTGCGGGTACAGAACCCCAATGAAGCGGCAATCGACTACAACGGCGTGGCCCTGGACCTGGAGGTCAATGGCCGGCCACTCGCTTCTGGCGTCAGCGATCAGGCTGGCAGCATCCCACGCTTTTCTGAAACCGTGTTGATGGTGCCAGTCAGCGTTTCAGCGTTTTCGGTGTTGCGCCAGACGTTGGGCCTGAGCCAGACCCAAAGCCTGAACAACCTGCCCTACGTGTTGCGCGGCAAACTGGCCGGTGGCCTGTTTGGCACCATGCGTTTTGTAGAACGTGGCACCCTGGACTTGCCGAACACCGCCACTTGGTAAGTGGCTGAAAACCAAATCCCCCGAACACGCAAGATCAAATGTGGGAGCTGGCTTGCCTGCGATGGCCATAGGTATCTCTAGGTTGCAGCAGCCAACGCTAACCACGATGCGAAGCGAGCCGCTCTTGCTCTTGATCTGCTTTTGATCTTGATCTCAGGCGCCCCGTTAAACCACGCTGGCCGAACGCAGGCTTGAATTCGTGGGTAACCCGGCAGGACGCCGGGTTAGCCGCCCCGCGCCATGGATGGCGCGTGGCGGCGGCCCACGGATTCAAGCCTGTGTTCGGGCACACCGAGCCTAAGCGAGGTGCCGAGTGGTGGGGCAAGAGCGTTTTGCTTACTTTTGCGCTTCTCAAAAGTGAGCCGCCGTCAGGGCGGAACCCTAAGTGGCCGTTACCTAAATAACGGATATGTACCCGGTCCAACTGTGTTGACCGTCAGGCCGCCTTCGCGAGCAAGCCCGCTCCCACAGTTTGATCGTAGGGTGTCAGGTAGACAGATGTCGGCTGTCAGGCCGCCATCGCAGGCAAGCCAGCTCCCACAGGTTGATTGGGTTTAGTCAGTGATATAGCGAACGCCTGGCTTGGCGCGCTCGTCCACCACCAATTCAAAAATATCCGGCCGGGCATAATGCCCCACTACGTCATAGTCGTACCGTGCCCGCACCAGATCATCGGTATCGATCTGCGCCGTCAACAACCCCGCCTCGCCCACCAACGGCCCCGCCAAAATATCGCCCATGGGCCCGACAATCACGCTGCCACCGGCAATCAACGGACGGTCCGCCGGCCAGTTATCAACCTCCACACCCAAGGCTTCAGGCGATGCCTGCACCTGGCAAGCACTGACCACAAAGCAACGCCCTTCATGGGCAATATGGCGCATGCTCACCTGCCACATCTCGCGCTCGTCCACTGTGGGCGCACACCACACCTGAACGCCTTTGGCGTACATCGCGGTGCGCAGCAACGGCATCATGTTTTCCCAGCACACCGCGCCGCCGATACGCCCCACCGCAGTGTCAATCACCGGCAGTGTGGAGCCGTCGCCCTTGCCCCAGATCAACCGCTCGGTGCCGGTCGGCATCAGTTTGCGGTGCTTGGCCACCAGGCCGCCCGAGGGTTCGAAATACAACACAGTGCAATACAGCGTGCTGCCACCGCGTTCGATCACGCCCAGCACCAGGCTGGCACCGGTACGCGCCGACAACCCGGCCAGCGCCTCGGTCTCCGGCCCCGGCACGTCGATGGCATTGGCAAAATACCGCGCAAAGGCTTCCCGGCCCTCGGGCAGGCGGTAACCCAATTGGGTGCCAAAGCTTTCGCCCTTGGGATAGCCACCCAGCAACGCCTCGGGCATGACCACCAAGTGCGCGCCACTGCGCTGGATTTGTTCCTCATAGGCCAGAATCTGCGCCAGGGTGTCAGCCTTGCCGCCAGGCAAGGCGCCGATTTGCAGGGCTGCGACAGTCGATACAGGCATCAGGCTCACTCCGATAGATAAGGGTTGCCCATTCTCCGGCCAGACTCGATCATGAATAAAGCCCACCTCAGTGCTAAATGATATGAGCCAAATGAATATCGCCCAGGTTGACCTGAACCTGCTCAAAACCTTCGAAGCCCTGCACGACGAATCCAGTGCCAGCCGTGCGGCGCTGCGCCTGGGCGTGACGCAGTCGGCGATCAGCGCGGGCTTGCGGCGTTTGCGTGAGCTGTACGGCGACCCTTTGTTCGTGCGCACCGGCCGCGGCCTGGCGCCGACGTTGCGGGCCAACCAGTTGAAACCGGTGATCAGTGAGGCATTGGATCGCTGCCGCCAGAGCCTGGCGATGATCAGCCCGCAAAACCTGCACTACGAGGGGCGCTCGGTGGTGCTGGGGCTGTCAGATGACTTCGAGACTGCCTATGGCCGAAGCCTGATGGAGGCCATCGCACTGCGCCTGCCCAAGCTACGGGTGATCTTTCGCCAGACCTACAGCCAGATCGTCGCCGCCGCCCTGCTCGACCGCACGCTGGACCTGGCTATTACCGCCGGCGGTTTTACCGAGCGCAGGTTGAGCCGACAGGTGCTGGGGGAAGGTGACTACCGTTGCCTGGTAGACCCCCATAGCCTGGCGCCGGGCCAGGAGGCCATCGACCTGCAGGGGTTTGTCACACGCGAGCATGTACTGGTGTCGTCAGGCGGGTTTATCGGCATTACCGATGAAGGCTTGGCGGCGCACGGGCTGCGCCGCCACGTGTGCGCGTCCACCAGCCACTTTGCCGCGCTGCCATATCTGCTCAAAGGCAGCACCGCAGTGGCAACCATTCCCGGGCATGCGGCCCACGCCATTGCGCAAATGACCGGCCTGCGCGTGCTGCCCTGCCCGCTGGCGCTGCCGCACTACCCGGTGGAGTTGGGCTGGCGTACCCAGGCTCAGTTGGACCCGCTGTTGCTCAAGGTGCGCGAAGCGATTGTGGCGTGCTTTACTTCGCCGCCGCCATCAGCTTGTTGACTTCACTGCGCACCATGTTGGAAAACTCCGGCGGCGACATGCCGTCGAGTTCGGAGCGCACCCATTCGGCCCATTTGCCCTTGCGCTTGGCGCGCTCACCGAACAGGCGTGCGGCTTCGCCCTTGGCCTTGCCCAGGTTGGTTTGCCACAGGTCGTAGAGGCGCGACTTTTCATCTTCCAGCTCGGCGCGTTCGGCGAGGGTCTTGTTGGCGAGATTGAAGCTCATGTTGAATTACCTGCTGCACAAATAGGTGACATCTTACACTGTAGGCCCAACGTTCCCGATCCGGATTTTGCCTCGGATGAGCGCATGGGGAAAAAAACTGCAACTTTTGCCACCCCCCGATACTCCATTGTTCACTGCCACATCCACCTGCAAGGAGTCACTCAATGGCCCGCAAAACCGCCGCCCAAGCTGTCGAAGATCAAATCAAGGACCAAGCGTTCAGCGAACTGAGCGCGTTGATCGAAGAATCGGACAAACTGCTCAAAAGCAGCGCATCCCTGGTGGGCGAGGAAGGTGAAACCCTGCGCGAGCAGGTCGCCATCAAACTCAAGCAAGCCCTGGAATCGGTGTCCAACGTGCGCGAACGCAGCAAGCCGGTCGTGGATGCCACCGAAACCTATATCGGTGGGCACCCATGGCAGACCGTGGCCATTTCCGCAGGCTTTGGCCTGGTGGTCGGCCTGTTGCTGGGTCGCCGTAACTGATGCATCCAGGCTGCGCACCCGCGCAGCCTGTTTCACCCCGCCGCCAACGCCCTCAACTCGCGCAACGCCTGCGCATCCAGCTCTATTCCGCTTTCCTGCGACTTCGCCCGCGTACGATGGCGCCGATCTCCCGGCAAGCGCCGCAGCCCCGCCGCATGCATCTGCCGCACCAGTTCCTGGCTGCGCTGGGCGAAGCTTTGCCCTGCGGTTTTACTGGGGTCGATCACGATCAACAGTTGGCCCGTCCAAGGCGTGCGCGCGCCAGGGTGGTCCGTCCAATCGAATTCGAACGAGAAGTTGCCGCCCGTCAGCGCGGCCGCCAGCAACTCCACCATCATCGACAGTGCCGAGCCCTTGTGCCCGCCAAACGGCAACAGTGCGCCGCCTTCCAGAATAGCTTTAGGGTCCTGGGTCGGCTGCCCCAGGCTATCGACGCCCATGCCTGCCGGCAGGCGCTCGCCTTTGCGCGCAGCGATCTGCACATCGCCATGGGCGATGGCGCTGGTGGCCAGGTCGAACACAATCGGCGCGCCGTCGGCCCGTGGCGCCGCAAACGCGATGGGGTTGGTGCCGAACAATGGGCGATCCGCGCCGTGGGGCACCACACAGGTCATGCTGTTGACCACACTGAGTGCCACCAGCCCCTCCTCGGCAAACGGCTCGACGTCCGGCCACAGGGCCGCAAAGTGATGGGAGTTATGGATGGCCAGCAACGCGATGCCGGCGCTGCGCGCCTTTTCCACCAGCAGCGGGCGAGCCGCCGCCAGGGCCGGTTGAGCAAAACCGTTGCCGGCGTCGACGCGCACACAGCCTGAGGCCACATCGGTCACACTGGGGACGGCGGTACCGTTGACCCAGCCACTGGCCAGCGTCGACAGGTAACCGGGGATGCGAAAAATACCGTGGCTATGGGCACCGTCACGCTCGGCGCTGGCGCAGTTGTGCGCAAGAATCGCAGCAACCTGCGGCGACGTGCCGTGCCTGACGAAGACCTGTTGAAGCAACTCCACCAGTTCGGCGAAGCGGATCGAGGCGCAAGCGGGGGCAACTGTCGGGGACTGCGCAGACATTTGAAGCTCCGTTTTTATGATTGGAAGGGGCAACGAATGGAACATCCAGACCCTCGATTAAACACCACGCACGCTCTGCGCTGTCAACGTGCGCAACGCTGATTATTTACCGCCTTGCGTCACGGGCGCTTGCCTACCCTGTGCTTTTCCTGGCACGCCGGAGACAGGCTGTGATCCGTTTAACGCCCCCGTATTTTTTCCCCGAGTTTCTCAAACCCCAAGGCAAAGCCTCGCCCACCGCCCGTGAACGCACGCTGGGGCTCACCGCCAAAGACCGTGAATGGCTGTACAACCTCTACCTGGCCACCGACGAATCTCGGCAGGACACACGCCGGCATGATCACCCCATGCGCGTTGAAAAGGTGCTGATCAATATTTCCAGTAAGCCCCCCATCCCCCTTGCCGGCGCGTTCGCGATCAGCCCGACACCCGACGACGCCAAGGCGTTGCTCTACACCCCGGATAACGGCATCCAGGTCTATGACAGCCATGCTGAACTGCTGAGCGAATTGACCGAGCAATTGGAAGACCCACTGCAGAGCGCCCCTTTGCTCAACTACCTGTCGACGGATCAACGCAACTCGCTTGGCGCTGACACGCCCATGGTGCTGACCACTCAGATCATCGAAGGTGACGTGATGCCAGAGCAAGGGCGCATGCTGCAGGCCTGCCAGTTGGATAATGTCAAAGCCATGCTCGGCCACCTGCAAAAAACCCCGACCTTGCCGGACATGCTCGATACGCTGCTGAGCATCATGGGCCGCCAGCAGTTCAAACACCTGGATCTACGGGACACACGGGTCAATGTCTTCACCCGCGAGGCTGAGCAGGCAACGCCACGCTGGGTCAATGTACTGACCTTGAGCGAAGCGCTGCTGCAATTTTATGTGCGCCATGGGTGGCCCAAAGGGCAAACCCGCGAATACTCGAACCCAAAACATGACACCACTGACCTGACCAGCGCCGAACGGGAAGAAGATCGCCAACGCTGGGAAGCCTTGATCGAACAGAGTTCAAGCATTTTTTCGAAGCTGTTGGAAAGCCTGCTGCAGACCTACTGGAATGAAGATATCGACAGCGGCACCTCCCGCGTGGATTTTTTTGCCCAGGTCATGGCGCAGAAGTTTCGCCTCGATGTGCTGCTCAAACGCCAGAGCGACATTATCACCGCCGATGAAAGTGACGCACTTCAGGCACTGTTCCTCAGCGACCAAAGTGCCCGCAGTGCCCATGCCAAAGACCTCAATGTGGAAAAGGTACGCCTTTATGCGCCCCATCAACACTACGTTGAACCGGCGAGCACCTTGATGATCACCGAGCGCCACGCGTACCTCTACACCCAATCACGGGGGTTACAGGTGCTGGAAAACCTCGATGACCTCAAAGACCGGTTGTTGAGCATGCTTAAGGCCCAAGGTTACGAGGACGAATGGCTCAACGCGCTCTCACTGGATGAGCGCGACACGCTGCTCGGCCTGGACCCGATCGCCATCGCGGCAAGGCCGATTCCCGGCAATGTGTTTGTAACCCTGGTGCAAGACATTGTGCGCAAGCAAACGGACAACCTTAACCATGCCCTGGCAATCTACCGACGCAGCGATGGCCAAGTGGACCTGGCGGCCCTGCTCGACAGCGCCCTGGATGTGCGTGCCCTGCTGGACAGTCAACTGGCCACGCTGGAGACCGCCGGGCGCTGGACCTTGCACCCGGTCACCCGCGGCGATGGCCGCCCTTCGACGGTCAAGGCCGAGCGTGCCCGGCTCCAGCTCCAGAGCCTGCAAACGGTTGAGCACGCACTGGCGCTGGAGCGCGCGAACCATCCGACGTTACGCAGCACCATCGCTGATACGCTCAACGCCGAACTGAAACTGCAGCAACAGGCCGTCAAGGCCAGCGAGGTGTATATCAACACCTACGCCACCCGTGCCCAGGAGCGTGAGGAACGCACGCCAGTGCAGTCATTGAGCATGCTTGAACACTTCATTGAACGCCTGGCCCAAGAGGCGCCCGCAGTGCCCTTTTCATCCCGGACGAAGTTTTATACCAAGGGCGAAGGCAATGTCTTCGTGCAGTTGTCGAGCATGACGCTCAAAACGTTCAACACCATCATCGAGCGCGTCCTGCTGCTGTTCTCCAAGCAGGCCATACTCCAGCAACCCCATGATTTTCTCGTCAAGACTCTCGCCAAACACGCCCACTCGATGCTGGTGGGGTTACGCAGCGAAGCCGAGCTGAGGTGGCTGGATAAAACCCTGGCGCCCGCCAGCAAGGCCATTGTCGACACGCTACTTCAGCCCGAGAGTCTGTCGCGCTTGACCCGCCATGGCCTTAACGGTTTTTTGCCGGATGCCTATGGCTTGACGCTGGACTTGAACGCCGTCGATACGCCACAACCGCTGGCCAATATTTTTGTCATCACTGAGCGCGGCGGTCTCGACCCGCAGCGCTCGGGCCAGGCGCTGCTCTGGACCCCGCGCCTGGGCTACGAAGTCTTTGCCTGCGTCAGCGACCTGCGCGATGAAATCACCCAACGCCTGGCGCACCCGCTCAACAGCTTGAGCCTGCTGGAGAACCTGCCGTTCTGCTTGCGCGAGCCCCATCAGGCCTTTCGCCAGGGGCCGCTGCAACGTATCGATCAGGACCTTTTGAATGACCGAGTAAACAGCTACAACGACGCCGTCATGGCGGGCGTTGATCACTTGCTATCCATGGGCCTTGGGGCCCGCGCCTTGCAAGACCGGTTGGACACCGTCATCGAACAGCCGCCGCCCACCAACCTTGGCAGGGCGATCACGCTGGCCGATGCCATGGTCAACCAGCAGGCACTGCCGGTGTGGCTCGGCATGGCGCCGCCTCAGGAGCAAATCCACCAGGCCGAGCTTCTGGAGCAGTACTGCAACAACGCCGGCGAGGAACACGACTACCTGCATGACATCCAACCCATCCGCGCGTATGCCTTAACCACGCTGACGGCGCTGCTTGAGGCGCGCTTTCCCGGCAAGGGGCTCAACCCCGATGGCATCCTGATCCCCACCCATGCGGTGCTCGATGTGAATGTCGACAACCTGACCGACTTTGCCTTACGGCACTGGCCAAACCTGACGGCGCAACACATCCGCCCGCGCTCACGCACCGCCAAGCCATTACCAAAAGCCCTGGATGCCAGTGCGGTGATACAAATGGTGCGACAGCTGGACCTCAAAAGTGCTTATCAACAACGGGTGCGAAGCCAGCTTGAAACAAAAACCGACGATGCGCGCCAACGCAAACGCCTGTTTTGCCGCCAATTGCCTTGGCAAGCGTTGCAATGCGCCCACGAACACAGCTTGCAGGAACGCCTTTCCACCCAGGCGTTGAGCCTGGTGCAACAGATTTTCGATATGCCGGACGCCGTGGCCCGCGCCTCACTCAGTGGCGCCACGGCGATGATTCGACCGCTGGAACTGATCGCCACCGAAGGCGCCAGTACCGCCAAAGTGCTGGGCGTGTACCTGATCGGCCCGCAGAGTCCCGGCGATGGACCATGGGTGCTTTATGCGCCGTACAGCGAACAACATGTGTTCAAGGAATATACGGATGAAACGGCCCTGCTCGATGAGATACAAAGGCCGGGCGCACTGCAGGACTGGGTGCTTATGCACCTGGAAGATCCGCACCAGGCCACTTACCGCCACTTGCTCAAAGACAGTCGCCATCGCCCCTCCGATATCAGCTTGGCCGCATCGCCAGTGGCGGGCAATGTGCTGCATTACCTGTTCAGTGAAAATACATCGATGTTGCTCAAGGTGCTGGGCAGCCAATTCGAAGAAGGCGCCAAGACCTTGTGGGACCATGCGACCCGCTTGTTCGGCAAGGAAATCCCCACGGCGGTACAGTTCATGGCGGGCAAACTCGCCTACCCGCTGGTGGTATGGCGCAGCTACACCTTGTTCAAGCGCTCGGCCGAAGCCTTGCAGCTGCACCAGTGGAAGGCTGCGCTCAAGGATTTCGTCAGGGGCGTGGCGCAGATGGCCGCCCTGCGCAGTGCGCTGGACGGCACCGCCCTTGCACCGCCCACCGAAAAGGAGCGCTCGCTGGCCGAGCTGACAGACACGTCACTGCCCGCCGCCACCACCCTCGACACCTGGCATATCACCAGCCCTTCGCGCACCCGGCTGCAGCCGTTCGAGGCACAGGATGTGGCATTGCAAGACCTGAAAAAAAGCAGGCTCAGCCAGGTGTATGAAGACCGCAAAGCCTCGAAATACTACGTGCCGCTGGCCGGCAAGGTGTATAGCGTCAAGAAAGCCGCACAACGCTGGCGCCTCGCCAACGATGAGCAGGTTGGGCCGTACATCGGTCGCAATACGCAGGGCATATGGGTACTGGAGCTGGGCGACCAAGAGCCGCGCTTCGGCAGGGCTCAGTCATACCTCAAGACATGGCGAAACGAAGCACGGGATATCAATATTGAAGCGGTGGGCATCCGCGATATCGGTGCGTTGACCTACTGGAAAGCCCAAGCCATCACCGAAGCGCTGAACTTTGCGACTTATTACGCGCTGAACTGCCGCCGCAACGTCGCGCAATTCGCCACACAACGCGACCCGAACAGCCGGGTTGGGCGCTTTTTGGGAGAAATGTTCGGTGTCGTCACCCTGACGCCGGACCAGGTTTCGAAAGTCACCAAAATAATCGACGAGATAATCAATGAGCTCACCGACCCCAGCTTGACCGGTCCAAATTCCATGCGTTTTGTGGTGGGCACCAGCCGACAGGATCCCGCATCGGATTATGCGTTCATGATTCCCGCCGACAGAGAGCGAAAACTGTATCTGCTGAGCCGCTTCTTCGACCCCAATCTGGACGTTTATCAGAACCGCTTGCTGGAGAATGTGGCCTTCAACATATCGACGCACGCCAGGGCCAGTACGCTGATTCACGAATTGACGCACTTGAAGCTGGACACCGTAGACATCGCCTACCTGGACAGCATGCGGCCCTTCCCGGACTTGATCAATATCCAAAGGCCCGGCGCCGCAGTGCTTAAAACCACCCTGGAAGATCTGCGCAGCACGGCGTTATCGACGATGACGCCTGCAACCATGCTGTTCAAGACTCAAGACAGTCTCACCGAGCTGTGGGAGGATTTCCAGCCAGGCTCGGCAATTGAAAAGAAAATTTTCAAGGCGACGGGCGCCAAGACCTTGCAGGACGCCAGGGTCATCTTCATGTCGGTACCTGACAAACGCATTGACACCATCCTGGCCAATGCAGACTCAGTGACGTACCTGATCACCCACCTTGGGCGCTACCTGGAGCCGGGAGCCTGAGCGGCCCCCGGCAGGAACATCAGTCTTTCTGGTCACGCAGCACGTTGCCAGAAGCGCCATCGATGCGGGCTTCATATACGGTGCCATCGGATTTGCGGCCTTTGACTTCCCAATAGCCATTGTCATCGGCTTCAGCGGCGTAGACTTCAACGTAGCCGGCCTTGGTTTTCGCCACCTCAATGGCTTTTTCAATGGTGATCCAGCCTGCACCCGGCTTGTCGGCCATGGCGGCGCCAGCGCTCAACAGCGCGGAAGTAGCACACAGGGCGATCAAGGTTTTCTTCAACATTTTCGTACTCCATAGTGGACGACAGGTTAATTCCTGATTTTTTAGGCGCACGCAAACAAGAATAAGTTCCAATTGATGTGCAATCGCCATGATGCGGTTCTCGCCGTCTACCTTGGGAGGTTAGAATGTGGGAAATCAGGATGAGTTAATGAGCGAAAAGCCCCTTTCAGAAACCGAATATGACGCCATCACCGACGCCGCCGCGCATTGGTGCATGCGCCTGCATGCTGCAGATTGCACGCCGGGCGAACGTCAGGCTTTTACTCAATGGCACGATGCCCATCCGCTGCACGCTTTCGAATATGCGGCCATGCTTGAGATCTGGGACGTGGCTGATCATCTGCCCCGCCATATACCAGAGGCAGTGGTGGTGCCCCTCAAGAAGCCGCGCAACCGCCTGCGTACCTACGCGGTAGCCGCAGCGGTGTGCCTGGCGGCGTTGCCGCTTGCCGCCTTCACCGGCTGGGAAGCGGGCTGGTTGCCCAGCTCTTATGAACACTTCGAAGCCGCCAATGGCTTGAAAAAAGTCACTTTGGGCGATGGCAGCCAAGTGGAGTTGAACCTGGGCACCGAGTTGGTCTACAGCCATTACAAGGACCAGCGCCGGGTCACCCTGAAAAAGGGCGAAGCGTTCTTCAAAGTCGCCCACGACCGCGACCACCCGTTTATCGTGCGAGCCGGCACAGGCCAGGTGCGAGTGACCGGCACGCAGTTCAATGTCTGGGAATATGACGACCAGGTGCGGGTGACGTTACTGGAAGGCTCGGTGCAGATTTCCAGCGACGGCGAGCACGCCAGTGTGCCGCTGAGCCCGGGCATGCAAGCCAGTTTCCGTCAGGGTGACGCCACCCCGCTAGTCGCCGCGATTAATCCCGATGACACCGCGCTGGCATGGCGCCAGGGCAAATTGGTGCTCGACAACCTGACCCTGACGGACGCCCTGCCCCTGATCAACCGCTACCTTAAAAAGCCGGTGATGCTCGCCGACGCCAGTACCGGCGCGATCCGCATCGGCGGCATCTACAACATCAACGAGGTCAACAACCTCGTGCCCTCCCTGCCCAAGGTGTTGCCGGTCTACCTGACCCAAAACCAGGACGGCAACCCTGTACTCAATTCCATTCCGCGTAAAACCCCCAAGGGCTGAGCCCGCTCGCACGAACGGGTACGTTTGGGCCGCGGGTGTCCATTTTTGAAACACCTCCCTCGCCTGCATCGCCCGCCGTGTGCGGATTCATGGTTCTGTCACAGGCAGTGTTACATCGCTGAGACAGCGTGAGGCGAGCATGGGCCTATCTCACGCTTTGCGGACTGTTTCAAACCTGAAACAGGGCTGCCATCACTTTGCCTTGCCTTAATCCCAAGCCCTTGAATAACCACATCTAATAGAAAGCGGCACGCCTTCTGCTCCTTCCCTGATAACGCTGTTTAGGGTCAGCGTGAAGAATAAGGACTGCCGCCGTGAACACATTCACACACGCCTCGTCGATAAACGTACTGCTGATCAGCTGCGTGCTCAGTGCCGGTGTCAGCCTGACAAGCCAGGCGGGTGACGGCGTGATCGTGACCGGGCGCACCGTGCAGGGCCATATGTATGGGCGCACCTCGCTGCCCGACCCCTACCCCAACACCGCCAATGCCAACCCCAGCAAAGAGATCAACAACGCTTTGACCGGCGAACTCAGCGACAGGGATATCGGCGGCATCAGCAGTGGCTCCAGCCTCGCCCGCTCCCTCCAGCCCAACGGCAGCCTGTCAGGCCTGGGCGCCACCCAAAACAGCATGTCGACCCTCGGCGCTGGCGCAGCGGCCGGCCATGGTGCGGGCAGCGGCAGCAGCATGGGCGGGCAGATCAGCGACTCGATCCAGCGTGGCATGGCGCCGCTCAACAACCTCGGCAGCATGATGGGGGGCAAGTGATGAAGCGCGCCCTGTTGATAGTCGCCCTGCTGGGCAGCGCCACGGCCATGGCCGACAACACCGCAGTGATCAACAACAGCGGCCAGCAGTACGACGGTGTGCTGTCGATCAACCAGGCCGCCGGCAACCAGCAACAAATGTCCAACAGCCGCGCCATCGCGCTGGGTGGCCAGGCCACCAACGTCGACATTCAGCGCGTCGACGGCAAGGTCGACCCGTCCCTGAACGCCAAGGCAGCGATCCAGGGCAACTCATTCAGCAGTGGCAACGGTGTGCTGGGCATCAACCAGGCGGCCGGGGCTAATAACCAATCCATCAACGCTGTGCGGATCAGCCTCAACTCTGGCCCGCAGAGCATCGATGACAGCGTCCTGTTGCAACAGAACACGACGACGCTGGCAACCGACTCAGGGCTCACCCCCACCACTGGCAGCCGCCAGGTCGTGACCAGCGACCAGGCCTTCACCGGCAGCCGAGGAGTGACGCAGGTGGTCCAGAGTGCAGGGGTGGGGAACCGAGTGGCTAACACCCTGGGCATCACTATCAAGTAACCGCTTGGTAGACGTTCGTTAGACCGTACCAACACTTAACCAACTAATTAGAAGCAAGGAGAAACACCATGAAACCTCAAATGGCTCTGAAACCAATGGTTTTCGCTCTCGCCGCACTCATGGCTGCTGCTGCTCAAGCGGGTGGTTGGCATCCAGCCCCACAACCCACCGGTACTGTGGCCGCTGTCGTCACTGACGTACAAAAAAGCGAACACAACAAATTCGACGATACCAACACCGAGAACAACGCATCAGCCGACAACTCGGTCAATAGCAACAGCGGTAATGTCGGGGTCAACGCACAATCCGGTTCTGGCAACCAGGCCGACAACGCCGGCGCCATCTCCAGTGCAAAAGGCGACTTCGCCACCGTGTTTGCCGTGATCGATGTGGACCAAGGCAGCTCGCATAACAACTTCGTCAACAAAGGCACGCAAAACAACGCCTCCCTGGACGGCTCCATCACCGGCAACTCCGGCAACGTGGGCTACAACGGCCAGGCCGGCCAGGGCAACCAGGGTAAAAACAACCTGGCCATCACCACCGCTGACGGCAAGAACATCGCAGCGGCTTCCAACACCGAGCAGAACTCGCTCAACAACAGCTACCTGAACACGGCCGCCAGCAGCCATGGTTATGGCAAGCCTCAGTACGTGTCCAACAACGCAAGCCTCGACAACTCGGTTAACCACAACTCCGGCAACGTAGGCGTGAACCTGCAATCGGGTGCGGGCAACCAAGGCAGCAACAGCCTGTCGATCGGCCAAGGTTGCAGCGTCTGCGCCAGCGGCGTGCGCTTCTGATCCAACGGGGCCTTGGCAACAAGGCCCTTTTTTATTCCAGTGTCCAACAGGTCATTCGATCATGCGTATCGCGACCCTCACCCTCTTGATGTTACTCACCGGCACGAGCTGGGCAGGCACCATGGCGATTTCCGCCATGCCCGGTGGTGCGGTGATTTTCAAGAAGGTCGAGAGCATTCGCGAGCGCCGGTTCGCCAACCTGGTGGAACAGAAAACCGATTTCAGCTGCGGTGCCGCGGCACTCGCCACCATCCTGCGCCAAGCCTATTGGCTGGACGTCGACGAAGCCCACATCATCAAAGGCATGCTGGTCACCGCCGACCAGGACCTGGTACGAACCCAGGGCTTTTCCATGCTGGATATGAAGCGCTACCTCGAAAGCATCGGCATGCGCGCCCGGGGCTACAAGATCGCGCCCGAGACCCTGCTGACCGTGAAAATCCCCGTGGTGGTGCTGCTGGAAATCCGCGGCTACAAGCACTTCGTGGTGTTGCAACGGGCCGACAAGGACTGGGTGTACATCGGCGACCCCGTACTGGGCCACAAGCGCTATTCCCATGACGATTTCGTCAAAGGCTGGAATGGCATTGTCTTCGCCGTACTGGGCGAGGGTTACGACAAGGCCAACGTCTTGCTCGACCCGCCCCTGCCGCTGACCGCCAAGAGCCAGATGAATGAGTTCCGGCCCGTGGGCGATGCCGAGCTGATGGATTTCGGTTTTATCCAGAGCGACTTCTTCTAGAAGCGCAATAAGGGGCAGGACGCCCCAGGAGCAGCAGATGAACACTTCCCGTTGGCTGACGGTCTTGTGTCTGGCCGCCTCAATGCCTGCTTATGCGTCCTCGGGGTTCAAGCCCATCGAACTCAAGGACGCCGAAATGGCCGAGCTGCGTGGCCGTTACGTGATGCCGGGGCGCATCATCAGCTTTGGCATTGTCATGAGCAGCACCTGGACCAATGCCGAAGGTAGCAACATCACCGGCACGGCCAACATGCAGATCGACAAGAGCACCATTACTCCTCAGTTCTATGTGCAAACCACCGGCTCGACCGGCACTGGCACCCCTCCCAACACGGGCACCGGCAATGTGGTCGGGGGTGCCGGCCTCGGCAGCGGCCAGGGCGTGACCCAAAGTGTACGCACCGCCGGCGATGGCAACGCCGCCTACAACAATGTGGGCATCAACGTCGAGAATGGGGTTACCCCCGCCAATAACCTGCAGTCCGGCCAGGTGCTGGTGGCGGGCGGCACAGTGACCGGCGACAGCGCCGCAGGCCGTGTCAGCGTCTCGGCCAACAGTGGCGGCGTACAGATGGCCATCCAGGCCAATCACAACCAGGGCAACAGCCTGCAACAGATCGGCGCGGGGAACGTGCTGCAAGGCACGGTTTTGACCGGTGACAGCAACCTTGTCAGAAACATCACCCAGATCAACGTAGTCATGAACAATAACGGGCTGAACAACGCCGCGTTGAATTGCAACCTGGATCAACTCAAGGGCCTACGCACGCTCGGTTATTGAACTACGCTGACCCTCGACACTTACGCATTAGAAAAGGACGGCTTATTTCATGCATCGATCGTTATCGCTTCGTGCGGTGGTTTGTTTGAGTACGCTCTTGCCCGCATCCGTGCTGTATGCCGCGCCAGACGCTGACATCGAAACCCTGAAGAAGGAACTGCTGGAACTCAAACAACGTTACGACGTGCAGCAAAAAGCCTTGGCCGTGCTGGAACAACGTGTGCGCCAGGTCGAGGACCAACCGGCAACGCCTGCCCCCAGACGCCTGGCTAAATCACCTGCCGACTTCAAGAACGGCGCTAACACTGTCGCGGCCAGCGGTACGGGCGCAGCCGCAGCGTCCGGTGGGGCTGGCGGGGGTGGTAGCTCCTACGGCCAGGCCCTCAAGGACGACTCGGCCCCTGCGCAAAGTGTGAGCAACCTGTACAACGAAGCCAGCGGCTTTTTCGGCAATGGCAAGTTCAGCGTGGAAACCGGCATCACTTATGCCCGTTATGACGCGCGCCAATTGACCCTCAATGGTTTCCTGGCGCTGGACTCGATCTTCCTCGGCAACATCAACCTGGACCGGATCAAGTCCGACAGCTGGACCCTGGACCTCACCGGGCGCTACAACGTCGACAACCGCTGGCAGTTCGACCTGAACGTGCCGGTGGTATACCGCGAGTCCACCTACCAGTCGGGCGGCGCCGGCAACGACGCCACCGCCACCTCCGAAGGCTCCGTGACCCGAGACCCGACCATCGGCGATGTCAACTTTGGCGTGGCCTACAAGTTCCTCGACGAAACTTCGACCTTGCCGGATGCGGTGGTATCCGTGCGCGTCAAGGCACCGACGGGCAAGGAGCCTTTTGGCATCAAACTGGTCCAGCAACCGAACAACGACAACCTCTACGTGCCCGAAAGCCTGCCGACGGGCAACGGGGTCTGGTCTGTTACACCGGGCATCTCCCTGGTCAAGACCTTCGATCCGGCTGTGTTGTTCGGTTCATTGTCGTACACCCACAACTTTGAAGACTCTTTCGATGACATCAGCAGTCAAGTCAATCAGAAGGTGGGAGGCAAGGTGCGCCTGGGCGACAGCTTCCAGTTCGGGGTCGGCGTCGCCTTTGCCCTGAACGAGAAGATGAGCATGTCGTTCTCGGTGTCCGACCTGGTGCAACGCAAGAGTAAACTCAAGCCGGATGGCGGCGACTGGCAATCGGTGGTGTCCAGCGATGCCAATGCCGGTTATTTCAACGTGGGCATGACGATTGCCGCCTCGGATAACCTGACCATCGTGCCGAACCTGGCGATTGGCATGACCGATGATGCGCCGGACTTTACGTTCAGCCTGAAATTCCCGTATTACTTCTGATTGGCTTGCCTGCAGGCGGTGTGTCAGTTGCTGCATCTGTGACTGCACTACCGCTTTCGCAGGCAAGCCAGCTCCCACATTGGTCATGCATTGCCCACAGAATCAGCGCTTGGCGCAGATCCCCTGTGGGAGCGGGCTTGCCCGCGATGGCGGTGTGTCAGTCACTGAAACTCGAACTGAACCACCGCTTTCGCAGGCAAGCCAGCTCCCACATTGGCCATGCATTGCCTACAGAATCAGCGCCAGGCGCAGATCCCCTGTGGGAGCGGGCTTGCCCGCGATGGCGGTGTGTCAGTCACTGAAACTCTAACTGAACCACTGCTTTCGCAGGCAAGCCAGCTCCCACATTGGTCATGCATTGCCCACAGAATCAGCGCCAGGCGCAGATCCCCTGTGGGAGCGGGCTTGCCCGCGATGGCGGTGTGTCAGTCACTGAAACTCTAACTGAACCACTGCTTTCGCAGGCAAGCCAGCTCCCACATTGGTCATGCATTGCCCACAGAATCAGCGCCAGGCGCAGATCCCCTGTGGGAGCGGGCTTGCCCGCGATGGCGGTGTGTCAGTCACTGAAACTCTAACTGAACCACTGCTTTCGCAGGCAAGCCAGCTCCCTCATTGGTCATGCATTGCCCACAGAATCAGCGCCAGGCGCAGATGCCCTGTGGGAGCGGGCTTGCTCGCGAAAGCGGTGTATCAGTCGCTGCATCTGTGACTGAACCACCGCTTTCGCAGGCAAGCCAGCTCCCACATTGGGTCTACCCGCCCTAGCGGATCTGGTGTTTGTGCAGCAACCGGTAGAACGTCGGCCGGGAAATCCCCAGCACGCGGGCTGCGACACTGAGGTTGTCGCTGTGCCGGTTGAGCACATCGCACAACGCCTGGCGTTCGGCGCGGTGTTTGTAGTCTTCCAGTGTCGCCATCGGTGCCGAAATGACTTGCTGGCCTTGCAGCCCCAGGTCAATCGCCTCGATCTGCCGCCCTTCGGCCAGCACCAGTCCTCGGCGCACGCGGTTGGCCAGTTCACGCACATTGCCCGGCCACGGGTGTTGCCCCATCGCCACCAGGGCCTCTTCGCTAAAACTGCGCGGGCGCCGTCCGGTTTCCTGGCTGTAGAAACGTGAAAAGTGGTTGGCCAGCATCGCCACGTCGCCATGGCGTTCACGCAACGGCGCGGTGACCACTTGCAGCACATTCAGGCGGTAATACAGGTCTTCGCGAAAGGCGCCCTTCTCCACCGCCGCCTCAAGGTTGACGTGGGTGGCGGCCAACACGCGTACATCCACCGGGATCGGCTGGCTGCCGCCGACGCGTTCGATGTGCTTTTCCTGAAGAAAGCGCAACAAGTTGGCTTGCAGCTCCATCGGCAGATCGCCGATTTCATCGAGGAACAGGGTGCCGCCGTTGGCCGCTTCAATACGCCCGATCTTGCGCTGATGAGCGCCGGTAAACGCGCCTTTTTCGTGGCCGAACAGCTCGGACTGGATCAGGTGTTCAGGGATGGCGCCGCAATTGATCGCGACAAACGGCTTGGCGTGCCGCTGGGATTGGCGGTGCAAGGTCTTGGCCACCAACTCTTTGCCCGTGCCACTGTCACCGCGGATCAACACCGGGGATTCAGTCGGCGCCAACTTGGACAACAACTTGCGCAGCTCACGAATGGGGCGGCTCTCGCCCAGCAATTCATGGGGCTCATCCACCGGCGCGTAGCCCTTGCCACGCAGGCGCGCCATGCCGAACGCACGGCCCAGGGTCACCTGCACCCGGGACACATCGAAGGGCAAGGTATGGAAATCGAAGAACCATTCGCAGACAAAATCGCCGACGTTCTGCAAGCGCAGTACATCCTGGCTGAGCACAGCGATCCACTCGGTGCCGCTGCGGCCAATCAACTCCTTGACCGCCTCGGGACGCTCCAAGTGATCACGCTGCAAGCGCAGCAGGCCTACATCGCAGGAGCGCTCACCCACCGCCTCCAAGGCGCAGCTGTCGACTTCCCAGCCGGCGGTGCGTAAACCGGGCAAAAGCCCGTGGCAGTCGTCACAGGGGTCGACCACCAGTAAGCGGCGTTGGGGGGGCGTCGCAATCATGACTGTTCCTTGGCGCCAAGATTATTAAAGTTATTTAGAAACAATAGTTTGTGGCGACTGCTGGTAACCCTAGCAAGATCTTGACGCTGACCTTGTACCCTTTCGCTATAAGTGCGGGCAAAAAGCCATGCCTGTTTCGTAGCGAGCCAGAAGTTGCTCACCAGTGAAAGGCTTATTGCGCTTTCAAAACAGCCGCTTACATGACGTCAATCAGGGAAAGTTAAAATTTCTTGCCCTAGCATGTGACCCGCACCCCACCATCGTGCATCAGTACAAGTAACCCACCGCACGGTCAGCCCAACCGCCGGTACTCACTTGAATGGGCATACAGAGAGAAGACCCAAATGAACGCTCCGCTGCGCATCAACGAAGCTCTTTTGATTGCAGACCGTGCTTTCCAGCCCTTTCAGTGCGTGGCCTGGCACGATGGCGTTGGCGCCCTCAGCCTGAGCGTCATCGACCGTACCAATACCCGCATCGGCAGCAAACAGTTGTCCTCTACTGCCTATACCGACCCGGCCCAACTTGAAAACCTGTTGTTGCAGGCCCGCGCCGAGCTCGATAAAGAGGGTCACCAGTTGCAACACTGGGCAATGCCGAAGTAATTGCATGCAGCAACTTCCAGCCCAAGTAAAACTTGAACTGGAAGTTGTGCAGCCACACTTCGTCGCTTAACGTGCAGCGAGAATAAAACGCTCGAACGCTTCGGCAGCGCCGTCTTCGACATTGCTGCCGGTGACCACATTGGCCTGGCGCTTGACGGTTTCTTCGGCCTGGCCCATGGCAATCGACAACCCCGCCACATGAAACATCGCCGGGTCATTGCCACCGTCGCCAATCGCGGCCGTTTGCGCAAGCGGCACGCCCAGGTGCTCGGCCAGGGTTTTCAAGGCTTCGCCTTTGTTGGCCAGCATCGCAGTCACGTCTAGATACACCGGTTGCGAACGCGACACCTGGGCCAACCCCTGCACTTTCGGCTGCAATTGCGCTTCCAGCTCCACCAACAACTGGGTGTTGTTGCTGGCAGCGACGATCTTGTCGACCCGGTCCAGGTACGGCTCGAAACTCTCTACCACCACCGGCCCATAGCCCAAGCCATCGGCTTCGCGCTGCACCATGGGCCCGGGCGGATCACGGCGCAGCCAGTCGCCATCGGCAAACACCCAGACTTCCACGTCCGGCTCGGCCGAAAACAGCGCCAGGGTGATTAATGCCGCTTCCGCCGGCAGATGGTGGGCAATCAGGATGCTGCCATCCGGGTTGACCAACGTGCCGCCATTGAAGCCCGCCACCGGCACATCAATACCGAAGGTTTCGATCAAATGCCGCATGGCCTTGGGCGGACGCCCGCTGGCCAGGCTGAAAAGCACCCCGGCCTCGCGCATGGCGCGGATGGCATCGGCGGTGCGTTGGCTGAGGCTGTGGTCGGGATGCAATAGCGTCCCGTCCACATCACTGAGGACAAACCGGATGGGTTGAATCGTCGCGTCACTCATCCGAGGCTATGCCAGGCGCGGCCATCGCGGGCCAGCAAGGCATCGGCCGCCGCCGGGCCATCTTCACCCGCCTTGTAGGCCTGGATACCGTCATCTTGCTTCCACGCATCCAGGAACGGCTGCACCGCACGCCAACCGTTCTCGATGTTGTCGGCACGCTGGAACAGGGTCTGGTCGCCGGTCATGCAGTCGTAGATCAGAGTTTCGTAACCCGTCGACGGCTGCATTTCGAAGAAGTCTTTGTAGTCAAAGCCCAATTCGATATTGGCCATCTCCAGGGTTGGCCCAGGCTGCTTGGCCAACAGGTCGAACCACATGCCTTCGTTCGGCTGGATCTGGATCTTCAGGTAAGTGGGCTTGAGCTCATCGACCTCGGTATCGCGAAATTGCGCATAAGGCGCCTGCTTGAAGCAGATCACAATCTCGGTGTCGCGGATGCTCATGCGCTTGCCGGTACGCAAGTAAAACGGCACACCGACCCAACGCCAGTTATCAATCATCACTTTGAGCGCCACAAACGTCTCGGTGCTGCTATCAGGCGCGACGTTGGCTTCTTCGCGATAACCGGGCAATGGCTTGCCGGCGATTTCGCCAGCGGTGTATTGGCCGCGCACGGAGTTGGCCCGCGCATCTTCCAGCGACCAGGGGCGGATCGCACCGACCACTTTGGCCTTCTCACCCCGCACCGCATCGGCGCCAAAGGCGGCCGGCGGTTCCATGGCGACCATCGCCAGCAACTGGAACAGGTGGTTGGGCACCATGTCCCGCAGTGTGCCGGTCTTCTCGAAGAAGTTGCCCCGGGTTTCCACGCCAACGGTTTCAGCGGCAGTAATTTGCACGTGATCGATGTAGTGGTTGTTCCAGAACGCTTCGAACAGCACGTTGGAGAAACGGCTGACCAGGATGTTCTGCACCGTCTCCTTGCCCAGGTAATGATCGATGCGATAGATCTGCTTCTCGCTCATCACCTTGAGCAGGCAGGCGTTGAGCGCCTCGGCGGTGGCCAGGTCGGAGCCGAACGGCTTCTCGATCACCACGCGCCGAAAGCCCTCGTCGGTTTCATTCAACAAGCCGGCACTGCCCAGGCGCTGCACCACTTCACTAAAGAAGCGCGGCGCAGTGGCGAGATAGAACACTGCATTGCCGGTGCCGCTGTCAGCGATCTTGCTGGCGATATCGGCATAGGTGCTGTCGTCGAGGAAATCACCCTCGACGTAGCTGATGCCCTTGGCCAATTGCGCCCACAACGCAGGGTCGAGGGCGTTTTCGGCATTGCCCCGGACCTTGCTGGAGGCTTCGGTACGAATGAAGTCCTCGAGTTTCTTGGCAAAGTCCGCATCGCTGATGGCGTTGTGATCAACGCCGACAATACGCAGGCCATCGCCCAGCAACCCATCGCGGCTCAGGTTGTACAGCGCCGGCATGAGCAGGCGCTTGACCAGGTCGCCATGGGCGCCAAACAGAAACAAGGTGGTGGGTGGAGCAGGTTCGGCCTTGGGTTTCTTGCCGTTAGCGGTCATTTTTTGGAGGTCTCCACATGGCCACCAAAGCCGAAGCGCATGGCAGACAGCATTTTGTCACCGTAGGTGCTCTGCTGGCGGGAACGGAAACGCGCGAACAGCGAGGTCGACAACACTGGAACCGGCACGGCCTGCTCCATGGCCGCTTCGATGGTCCAACGGCCTTCACCGCTGTCGGCCACGGAGCCTGAGTAGCCGTCGAGTTTCGGGTCGGTGGCCAGGGCGTCGGCGGTCAGGTCCAGCAGCCAGGACGACACCACGCTGCCACGACGCCAGACTTCGGCGATGTCGCCAACATTGAGGTCAAAGCGCTGGTCTTCTGGCAGATTCTCCGAGTTCTTGGTCTTGAGGATGTCAAAACCTTCGGCAAACGCCTGCATCATCCCGTACTCGATGCCGTTGTGGATCATCTTGACGAAGTGCCCCGAACCCGCTGGGCCGGCGTGAATGTAGCCCTGCTCGGCACGTGGGTCGGCAGAGGCCGAACGGTCCTTGGTGCGCGGGATGTTACCCAGGCCCGGCGCCAGGCTTTTGAAGATCGGGTCGAGGCGATTCACGGTCTCGGTGTCGCCACCGATCATCATGCAATAGCCACGCTCCAGGCCCCAGACGCCGCCCGAGGTGCCCACGTCCACATAGTGCAGGCCCTTTTCAGCCAGGGCCTTGCCGCGACGCACGTCGTCCTTGTAGTTGGTGTTGCCGCCGTCGATGATCACATCGCCGTCTTCCAGCAGTTCGCTCAGCACGTTGATGGTGTCTTCGGTGGGCGCGCCCGCCGGCAACATGACCCAGACAGCGCGAGGCTTTTGCAGGCCGGCCACCAGCGCTTTCAAGTCGGCGACGCCGGTGGCGCCCTCCTCGCTCAGGGCTTTGACGAAGGCTTCGTTACGGTCGTATACAACGGTGGTATGCCCATTGAGCATCAGGCGCCGCGCAATGTTACCGCCCATGCGGCCTAGTCCGATAATCCCCAGTTGCATGTGCTGATGCTCCTAACTTCTAAAAAATGTGTGACATAGTTTATAGCGCAATGAGGCTAATGAGGGTTAGTCCAGAGCGGATCCGTGTAGTTTCATGACAAAAAAGTTGCCATCGTTTCACCATCACCCCGGCAAAAGTCACACGACCACCAAAAATAAAAAAGTTCCCTTGGCGCGAAAAAGAATTCAAACTTGCTTCCGACTGTTGCCAAAAACCTGTTTTGGCACCGCGATCTACCGGCTATTTGCGAGGTAAGCAATGAGCACAGCACAGATGACCCGTCCGCCACAGACCCTCTATGTCACCATCCGTCGCGATGAACTGCGCCAGTTGAAAGACGAGCGTGATCAGTTGCAACAGGAAGTCCTGCGCCTGCGTTCACACCTTCAAGCCCATCTCGATCAGCCGTCGGATGCCAAGCCTGCGCTGTGCTGAAGCCCGCGCCAGTAGCCTTGTAAGGCAATACCTACAGAAAACTCACAAAGTTTTCACATTCCCCTCTTGATACTCCCGTTCCGCGATGCCGCTCACTTCCTGGGCGGCCCGATGTTGCGCGTCTGTGCGCGACAATCTTTTTCTGATGGGGCGCTGGATGGCGATGTTCAAACGCAGCACGACGACTGCGAAAGGCTTTGATTGGGCCGGCCTTGGCTGGTTATTCCTGTTTTTCTGGTATTTCTCGGGTATTACCCAACTTCTTATCCAACTGACCGGCACCTCAGGCTTCAGTGGCTTCCGCCAGGCCTTCTTCATGAGCGCGCTGTGGCTGGCGCCGATGTTGCTGTTCCCCCGCCGTACGCGCCTGCTCGCCGCCTTGATCGGCGTGGTGCTGTGGGCGTGTTCCATGGCGAGCCTGGGTTATTTCTTCATTTACCAGCAGGAATTCTCCCAGAGCGTCATCTTCATCATGTTCGAGTCGAACATCTCTGAAGCCGGCGAATACGCGACCCAATACTTTGCCTGGTGGATCGTGCTGGCGTTCATTGCCCACACCGCCTTCGCCATCTTCCTGTGGACGCGCTTGCGCCCGGTGTACCTGCCGCGCGGCCAGTCGATCGTGGCAGCCATCGCCATCGTCCTGGCAGTGGTGGGTTACCCACTGGTCAAGCAGATCGCCACCAGCGAAACCATGGAATTGGCCATCGACCGTTTCGAAACCCGCATCGAGCCTGCCGTGCCTTGGCAGATGATCGTCGCCTATCGTCGCTACACCGAGCAGTTGGACAACATGCAAGGCATGCTCACCAGTGCGAGCAAGATCCCGCCCTTGAACAACCTCAAGGACAGCATGGCCGGCCAGCCGTCCACACTGGTCCTGGTAATCGGCGAGTCGACCAACCGCCAACGCATGAGCCTCTACGGCTACCCACGCAACACCACGCCGGAGCTGGACAAGCTGCGCGACCAACTGGCCGTGTTCGATAACGTCATCACCCCGCGCCCCTACACCATTGAAGCGCTGCAACAGGTGCTGACCTTCGCCGACGAAGAAAACCCGGACCTGTACCTCAAGACGCCGTCGATTGTCAGCGTGATGAAACAGGCCGGCTACAAGACGTTCTGGATCACCAACCAGCAGACCATGACCAAGCGCAACACCATGCTCACGACCTTTTCCGAACAGGCCGACGAGCAGGTGTACCTGAACAACAACCGCAACCAGAACGCCCGTCAGTACGACGGCGACGTACTGGCGCCGTTTTCCAAGGCCCTGGCCGATACCGCCGAACGCAAGTTCATCGTGGTGCACCTGCTGGGCACCCACATGAGCTACCAGTACCGCTACCCGCAGACCTTCGACAAATTCACCGACCGCCAGGGTGTGCCGGCGGGTGTCAGCGATGCGCAACTGCCAACCTACAACAGCTATGACAACGCGGTGCTGTACAACGACTTCGTGGTCTCCAGCCTGATCAAGGACTACGCCAAGACCGACCCCAACGGCTTCTTGCTGTACCTGTCGGATCACGGCGAAGACGTGTTCGACTCCGCCGGCCACGACACCTTGGGCCGTAACGAAGGCAAGCCGACCGCGCCGATGTACACAATCCCGTTCATGGCCTACGCCTCGCCAAAATGGCGCGAAAGCCACGACTGGAGCTTTGCCGGCGACCTGCAACGGCCGTACAGCAGTTCCCAGTTGATCCACACCTGGGCCGACATGGCAGGCTTGAGTTTCGACGAACTGGACCACACCAAGAGCCTGGTCAGCGACAGCTTCAAGCCACGCCCCTTGCTGATCGGCAACCCTTACGAAACCAAGCAGAAGGCACTGATCGACTTCAGCCTGATCAAGCCCAAGAAGGCCGACGGCGCCGAAGTGGTGGCCAAGTAAGCCAGGGCCTTATGACGAAAAGATAACAATCTTTCTCGTTTAACCCTGAAGTTGCGCAACTCCTTTCGTCTTTGAACCAAGCCCTCCCTGCCTGGGGAGGTATCAAAGACGACAAGGAGTCTGCAGCGGATGTCGCGCTACCAGTTCGACGAACAGGTTTCGGCGTCGGTCAACGTGAATAACCTCTTTGACAAGAAATACTACGAGCGCGTCGGTTTTTATAACGGCGTGTATTGTGGCGCGCCGCGTTCCGTCACGTTGGCATTGGATTGGATTGGAAGCTGTAGCCGCGTACGTTGAAGCTAACAAAACTGTTAACTTCAACGGCACTTTCAGTTAATTCCCACTTAATAAGATAACGCCATAGTCGCTCCATGATCTGATCACGGAGCGACCGGACACCTATCACTTTTAATGGGAATACCGCGATGAAACTGTCGACCTTGATGCTGGCCAGCCTGATGACCCTGACCTCCGCCGCCGCCTTTGCAGAGGGCGGTGCAGAGCGTTCCAAGGAGTTCTACAACAACTTCAGCTTCATTCAGGAAAAAACCCACGGCAAGGCTGAACAACAAGTTGCCAGTGCCGATGGCAAATCGGTTAAGTCTGAGACGGTTGATCAGACGCAACCGAACAGCTGAGTTAATACTTACTTAATCCGTAGCACCCTGCGCCATTCTGCTCCGTTGGCGAAGGTTTATTGGGCGCCGTTTAATGGCGCCCTTTTTTTGCCGGTTAGTTATTACAACGGTTTATGCCAGAACAGCATTCGCCCATGGGCGGGATCAAACACTGAGTCGTCAAACCCGAACTTGCGGTATGCCGACTGCGCCAGGGCATTACCTTCCAGCACTTCGAGGGTGATCTTGCAGCAACCACGCTGCCGGGCGATTTCCTCGACCTTTTGCAGCATCTTCTGACTCAAGCCCAAGCCGCGAAATTGCTCCTTCACCACCACATCGTGGACGTTGACCAAGGGTCGGCAGGCGAAGGTCGAGAAGCCTTCAAAGCAATTGACCAACCCCGCTGGCTCACCCCCGACAAACGCCAGCACGCTGAACGCGTGGGGGCGCTTGGCCAGTTCGGCGGGCAGTTGCTGCAAGAGATCGGCGGGCAGGCTGTGGCCGCCGCCCATCGGATCTTCAGCGTAATGGTTGAGCAGCAGGCCAATGGCGTCGGCGTGCACGGCGTTGGTATAGCTGGCTTGCAGCACCAGGATGTCTGGGGTGTCCATGTCCTTCCTCGATAGCGACAACCAGGGAATCGTTTCCCTTTGAGAAGGGCGATTGTAAGCGTGGAGTCGGCAGTAGATGAAGGAGATAAGCGACAAATAACTGACAGAAAGTGCGAAGGTTGCGCGCATCAAAGCGCGCAATGAGCCCGCAAGCGGCGATTTTTCCTAGGTGGCGAAGCGTTGCAGTTGCATCTCCTGCAGCCGGCTCAGGGTGCGTCGGAAAGGAAATTCCAGGTAACCATCGGTGTACAGGTGCTGCAACGGCACACGGGCTTCGATAAAGAGCGGCACCTTGCGGTCGTAGCACTCGTCTACCAAGGCGATAAAGCGACGTACGCTGTCATCGTGCACCGACAACTGCGGCAACTCTCGATCCCCCGCCACCACGCGCTCGGCGCCGTCTTCAGTGCCACGGGCAATTCGGCCTGGGCGTTTCTGTGCACTAAGGTTGGGGACGTCTCCCAGCAGGATGGCGCGGAAGCGATCACACAACAGCATGAAATCCATGGCGGCCAGGGGCTGCTCGCACAGGTCCGCATAGCGACACCAAAGCACGGTGTCACTGGCCTGTACCGTCATGATGGTGCGGTGCCCTACGTTTACCGCCCCGCTGGTCACGGTTTGGCCTTGGCTCAATTGCTGGAACACCGCCGCCAGTGCCTCGGGTTGATTCACCCAATAGCGCTGCATGCCCACGCCGGGATGCAAGCGATGATCCTCGCCACCGTCCACGGCCACCACCTGCATATGCTGCTTGAGCGCATCGATGCCCGGCAGGAAACGCTCACGGTTGAAGCCATCGGCATACAACTGGTCGGGCGGCTGGTTGGACGTGCACACCATCACCACGCCTTCCTCGAACATCACCTGGAACAGGCGGCCGAGAATGATCGCGTCCCCGATATCGTTCACAAACAGCTCGTCGAAGCACAGTACGCGCACGGCCTGGCTCAGCTCCCGGGCCAACGCCTGCAAGGGGTCCTGGGTGCCCGTGAGCTGGAATAAGCGCTGGTGCACCCACGCCATGAAGTGGTGAAAATGCTGGCGCCGCGCAGGCACGCGCAGGCTTTGGTAGAACTGGTCCATCAGCCAGGTCTTGCCGCGTCCCACCGGCCCCCACAGGTACACGCCAGCAATCGGTGAACGCCCTTGGTGCAAGGCCTCGTGACAGGCTTGCAGGGCTTGGACCGCCCGGCGCTGGGCGTCGTCGGCGACGAAACCCGGCTGGGTGATGGCATGTTGATAAGCGGCGAGAGGCGAGTCGAAAGTCATGTTGGCCAGTATGACTGATAGACCGTATATGTACTCTGCTTGATCTCACATCCCGGTATAGATATCGACGCAACGTTGGTGCGACGCAGGGCCTGTGGCGAGGGAGCTTGCTCCCGTGACGGCCTGCCTACCGACGCCTATCTACCTGGCACCCCACGATCCAACTGTGGGAGCTGGCTTGCCTGCGATGACGGCCTGACAGTCGCCCCATATCTACCTGACACCCCCACGATCCAACTGTGGGAGCGGGCTTGCTCGCGAAGGCGGCCTGGCAGGCGACACAGTTAGATTGTGTACATATCCATTGCTGCGGTAACGGCTACTTGGGGTTCCGCCCTGACGGCGGGTCACTTTGGAAAAGCCCCAAAGTAACCAAAGGGCTCTTGCCCCACCACTCGGCACCTCGCCTAGGCTCGGTGTGCCCGTAATCCGCCAGTGATTTGGGGGGCCGCCGCCACGCGCCATCCATGGCGCGGGGCGGCTAAACCGGCATCCCTGCCGGTTTACCCCCCAAATCTCTGGCGAATTACGGCCAGCGTGGTTTGACGGGGCGCCTGAGATCAAAATCAAGAGCAGATCAAGAGCGGCTCGCTTCGCATCGTAGTTAGCGTTTGCTGCTACAGCCCATACAGTTGTATCGGGAGCAAGCGGCGTCGCATTAAAGCTACAGGTCAGTGATTTCCTTGTGGCGCGGCACCAGCATCTTCATCACGCTCCAGGCCACCAGGTAAGCCAGGGCGCAGATGGCGAACATGATCATGTAACCGGTATGGATGTCGTTGATGGACTTGTAATAGTCGAACACCCAACCACCGACCTTGGTCATGAGCACGCCGCCCAAGCCACCGGCCATGCCGCCAATGCCGACCACCGAGGCCACGGTTTTCTGCGGGAACATGTCGGACACGGTGGTGAAAATGTTGCATGACCACGCCTGGTGTGCCGAGGCGCCCACGCCGATCAGCAGCACCGGCACCCAGAAGCTGAGGTAACCCAGCGGCTGCGCCAGCAACACCACCAGCGGGAACAGCGCAATCACCAGCATGGCTTTCATGCGCCCGTCATAGGGGGCATCGCCGCGTGCCATGAAGTAGCTGGGGAACCAGCCGCCGCCAATACTGCCGACCATGGTCATGCTGTACAGCACCGCCAGCGGCATCACAATATCGGCACCTTTCATGCCGTATTGGGCAGACAGGTAGGTGGGCAGCCAGAACAGGAAAAACCACCACACGCCGTCAGTCATGAACTTGCCAAAGGCAAACGCCCAGGTCTGGCGGTAGGTCAACAGTTTGAACCAGGAGACTTTCTTCACAGCGGTGCCCGTCGGCGCCGGGGTGAACGGCTGTACGGTCTGGTCGCTGCGGATGTAGGCCAGCTCTTCAGGCGACAGGCGTTTTTGCTGTTCCGGTTTTTGATACACGGCGGCCCACACGGCTACCCACACAAAACCCAGCATGCCGATGACCATAAACGCCGCCTCCCAACCCCACATGCCAGCAATCAAGGGCACACAGATGGGCGCCAGGATCGCGCCGACGTTGGCGCCAGAGTTGAAGATGCCGGTGGCCAGGGAGCGTTCTTTCTTGGGGAAATATTCGGCAGTGGCCTTGATCGCGATCGGGAAATTACCCGCTTCGCCAATCGCCAACACCGCCCGCGAGAGCATGAAGCCGGCAATCGACACTGGGATCACCGCCAGGCCAATGGCACCGCTGACGGCTGCGATGCCCTCGCCCATCGGTACCGCAAACGCATGCATGATCGCGCCGGTGGACCAGATACCAATCGCTACTACATAAGCGGCCTTGGTGCCGATCTTGTCGACGAAGCGCCCGGCAAACAGCATGGAAATGGCGTAGACAAACTGGAACACCGCCGCGATGTTGGCGTAATCGGTGTTGCTCCAGCCAAACTGCGTCGAGAGTTGCGGTGCCAACAGGCTGAGCACCTGGCGGTCGAGGTAATTGACCGTGGTGGCGAAAAACAACATCGCGCAGATCGTCCAGCGATAGCTGCCGACCGCCTGGCCGACACGAAGGGCACTGATGGGCTCGTTCAGATTCATGGCATCACTTTTTATTTTTGTTAGGTAGGACATATGTAACGTCATATGTCGTCGTACAACTGCGAGTTTTATAGCGAGACACCCACGCAGTGTCAATCGTAAAGATTGCCGCTTATCGAGGATTTACGTGGAATAGGAAAATGTCAGGCTTGTGCAGTTGTAGGATGACAAACCCTGAGTACCAGGCTGGGGGCTTGACCGGGGACATCATCCAGCAGGCCAAAGCGTTGCATGCCGAGCTTCTCCAATACGCGGATCGACGCAGCATGATCGGGCCGCACCAACCCGAAGACTTCCGGTAAAGATAGCGTGTCGAACGCCAGCGCCAGGGCGTCACGACCCAGCTCAGTGGCATACCCCTGCCCCCACGCCTCGACAGCCAGGCGATAGCCAAGGTTGATGCGCCGCAGCGTCAGATAGTTAAGTGGCGCAATGCCGCCAAATCCGATGATGTGTTCGGGGCTCTCTTTGCGGGCAATCGCCCACCAGCCGTAACCCTGGGAGGCCCATTGCTCAAGCCAGTGATCCAATAGCCGTTGTGCTGCAGCCAGGTTGGGCAGCGGGCCGGCAGGATTGAACAAGTGGGTCTGTGGATCACCGAAGATCGCGAACAATCGCTGAACGTCTGCGGCCTGTGGTTGGCGGTAGGTAAGGCGTGAATGGCTGCTTGGCATATGAATGACTTCCCTGTTTTGCCTGACTGACAATGACAACCCCCTGTGGGAGCGTTCGAGCTTTAGCGAGGCCGCGATGGCGATAGTTCAGGCAACACAAATGCCAACAGTGCCGCCGCCTTCGTAGCCTCGCCGGGGCTCGACAACTCCCACATTTGATCTGTTTTTCCGGTAGCCATGCATCGGCCTCCTGAACCAGGCATTTTCACCCCCGGGAGAAAAAATACACAAAGCGGTGAATTATTTCGTGTCCACTTGTATCTGAACTGACAGAGCGGTGCCATCGTAGCGATGGCACCTCCCCTGTTCAGCTTTTGAGTGGCCCGCATGAAACTACGTAAAAAACGCGTCAAACCCATCGGATTGAAAGACATCACCATTGTCGACGACAACAAGATGCGCAAGGCGATCACCGCTGCCGCACTTGGCAATGCCATGGAATGGTTCGACTTTGGCGTCTATGGCTTTGTCGCCTACGTGCTGGGCAAGGTGTTCTTCCCCGACGCCTCCCCAAGCGTGCAGATGATCGCAGCACTGGCCACCTTCTCCGTTCCCTTCCTGATTCGCCCGCTGGGCGGCCTGTTCTTTGGTGCACTGGGCGATAAGTACGGGCGGCAAAAAGTCCTCGCCGCCACCATCGTGATCATGTCCTTGAGCACCTTTGCCATCGGCCTGATCCCCGGCTATGCCTCCATTGGCATCTGGGCGCCGATCCTGTTGCTGCTGTGCAAAATGGCCCAGGGTTTCTCGGTGGGCGGTGAGTACACCGGCGCGTCGATTTTCGTGGCTGAATACGCCCCGGACCGCAAGCGCGGCTTCCTTGGCAGTTGGCTGGACTTCGGCTCTATCGCCGGTTTCGTCCTCGGTGCGGGTGTGGTGGTGTTGATCTCCACCGTGCTCGGTGAGGCTGAGTTCGAGGCCTGGGGCTGGCGCCTGCCGTTCTTCCTCGCCCTGCCCCTGGGCATCATCGGCCTGTACCTGCGCCATGCGCTGGAAGAGACACCGGCGTTTCAACAGCATGTCGACAAACTCGAACAGGGTGACCGCGAAGGCCTGAGCCACGGCCCGAAAGTCTCATTCAAGGAAATCGCCACCAAGCACTGGCGCAGCCTGCTGACCTGCATCGGTATCGTCGCGGCCACCAACGTGACCTACTACATGCTGCTCACCTACATGCCGAGCTACCTGTCCCACAACCTGCACTATGCCGAAAACAGCGGCGTGCTGATCATCATCGCAATCATGGTCGGCATGCTGTTCGTGCAGCCGTTCATTGGCTTTGTCAGCGACAAGATCGGCCGCAAGCCGTTCATCATCGCCGGCAGCATTGGCCTGCTGTTCCTGTCGATCCCGGCCTTCATGCTGATCACCAGCGGCAAGACCGGCCTGATTTTCGGCGGCCTGCTGATTCTGGCGGTAGTGCTGAACTTCTTTATCGGTGTGATGGCGTCGACCTTGCCGGCAATGTTCCCCACCCACCTGCGCTACAGCGCCCTGGCCAGTGCCTTCAACGTCTCGGTACTGATCGCCGGTGTTACGCCGACCGCCGTGGCCTGGCTGGTGGAGAGCACCAACAACCTGTACATGCCCGCCTATTACCTGATGGTGTTCGCAGTGGTTGGCCTGATCACGGGCCTGACCATGAAGGAAACTGCCAACAAACCCCTGCGTGGCGCGGCCCCGGCAGCTTCCGACATGGAAGAAGCCAAGGAACTGCTGCAAGAGCATCACGACAATATCGAGCAGAAAATCGAAGACATCGACGCCGAGATTGCCGCGTTGCAAACCAAGCGGGAAAACCTGGTACAGCAACACCCGCGCATCAATTAACAACCTGACTGTGCGTGGTCGCCGCCTGCGACCACGCCATTGGAGCGTTCAGCATGGTTTCAAGCGTCACCGCCGCACACAGGTTACTCAGCGCAGACGAGCGCGCCGCCATTGCCGAAATAGAAGCAACCACCAACATCCTCAAGCTGGTCACCCGCCTGACCGGGATGAGATTCGCCGGCATCGCCAAGTTCACCGACCAGGAATGGGTGGTGTGTTCGGCCTATGACCCGCTGCAAATGGGCATCAACGTCGACGACGTACTCGACCTTGAAACCACCCTGTGCAGTGAGTTCTGCATCAACCCACACACCCTGTTCATTCCTCAGATCAGCCAGAACGGCCGTTTCGCGGCGCGCCCGGTGGTCAAGCAATACGCCATCGAAAGCTACGCCGGCGCGCCGATCTTCCTGCCCGATGGCCGCCTGTTCGGCGCGCTGTGTGCGCTGGACTCACGGGCCATGTTGTTCGACGACCCGAACCTGCCGGAAACCCTGAGCCTGTTCGCACGGCTGATTGGCTGCATTTTCTACGCTAATTTGACCCCGGCAGATCACTGACACCCGCCCTGCCCCGCAGGGTCGCCATGTCGCGCTTGGGCGGCACCCCAAACAGCCGGCTGTACTCACGGCTGAATTGCGACGGGCTCTCATACCCGACTTTGAACGCGGCACTGGACACATCCTGGTGCTCGTTCAACATCAACCGACGCGCTTCATTCAAACGCAGCCATTTCTGGTATTGCAGCGGGCTCATCGCGGTCAGTTGCCGGAAGTGATGGTGAAAGGTCGCCGCGCTCATTTGCACCCGCGCTGCCAGCTCTTCCACCCGCAGGGCGGCGTCGAAATTCAACTTCAGCCAGTCGATGGCCTTGGCAATCCGATAGCCCTGCCCGTCCACCGAGCAGATCTGGCGCAATCGCCCGGCCTGGTCGCTTTTCAGTAGCCGGTAATGAATCTCGCGCTGGATCAAGGGCGCGAGTACCGGGATGGCTTCGGGTTCATCCAGCAACGCCACCAGGCGCGCGAATGCGGCCAGCATGCCGTCGGTGACCGTGCCGATCCCCACGCCCTTCATGACCGCACGCTCACGCACCGGCGGCAGGCCACCCTGGGCGATCAGCTCGGTGAGCATGCGCAGGTCCAGCTTGAACGTCAGCCCCAGGCACGGCTGCTCGGGGCTGGCCGCCAGCACCTCGGAATTGGCGGGGATGTCCAGCGATGTCACCAGGAACCGGGACGTGTCGTAGGGGTAGCCCTCGCCGCCCACCCACAACTGCTTCTCGCCCTGGGCCACCAGCACGATGCACGGCTCCACCATGCACACCACCGGCGCAGCGGGTTGCTCACGCCGATAAAAGCCCAGGCCGGGGATCGGCATGGCGTAGTCGCCGGGCGACGGCGTGCGCGAACCAATCGACTGGATCAGCGCGTTCAGGGGGGTGGGAGTGGACGTCATAGCAGACCCTTTCAATGCTTCATTGCACTTTACCCGCGCAAGCCACGGGCGTCGTCACCTTGCGCTGAAACTCAGAGGATCAGGCAAGTAATCCACTCAAATGCACTACAGAAGCCCTGCCGTCACCCGGAAAATGTGCGGACACTTCACAAGGAACATCCCTATGAAACGCCTCTTGCTCGCCTTGGGTTTGCTGGTGACTTCTCTTTCTTCATTTGGAGCCGATATGTCCAACGGTGCGGATAACTTCTACAGCAGCAACACAGTGACGGCCGAACCTGTCACCTTCAACAATCAATACGGCATGCAGGTCGCAGGCACGCTGTTCGTGCCCAAGCACCTGGCCCCGGGCTCAAAGCACGCAGCCCTTGTCGTCGGCCACCCGATGGGCGCCGTCAAAGAGCAAAGCGCTAACCTCTACGCCACCAAAATGGCTGAACAGGGTTTCGTGACCCTGTCCCTGGACCTTTCCTTCTGGGGCCAAAGCGCCGGTACGCCGCGCAACGCGGTGTTGCCCGACCTCTACGTGGAAGACTTCAGCGCCGCCGTGGACTTTCTCGGCACTCGCCCACAGGTCGACCGGGAACGCATCGGCGCCATCGGCATTTGTGGCAGCGGCAGTTTCGTGATCAGTGCGGCGAAGATCGATCCGCGTCTCAAGGCAATCGCCACCGTCAGCATGTACGACATGGGCGCGGCCAACCGTAATGGCCTCAAGCACGGCATGACCTTGCAACAGCGCCAGCAGATCCTGCGCCAGGCCGCCAACCAGCGCTATGTAGAATTCCAGGGCGGCGAGACCCTCTACACCGGTGGCACGCCGCAGAGCCTCACGGGCGATCCGATCGGCGACGAGTTCTACGACTTCTACCGCACCCCGCGCGGCGAAGTCACCCCGGCAGGCGCCTCATCGCAAACCACCACCCGGCCGACGCTGACCAGCAACGTCAAGTTCATGAACTTCTACCCCTTCAACGATATCGAGACGATCTCGCCGCGCCCGCTGCTGCTGATTACCGGGGCCGACGCGCACTCCCGAGAATTCAGTGAAGACGCCTACCAACGCGCTGCCGAGCCCAAGCAATTGCTGGTCATCCCCAACGCTGGCCATGTAGACCTGTACGACCGCGTCGAACTGATCCCGTTTGACACGCTCACCACCTTCTTCCAGAGCCACTTGCAGTGAGTTCCGTGACCCCTCAACCGCAACGCTGGGGCGCGGTGCTGGCGATGTCGCTGGCGGCGTTTGCCTTGGTCGCCTCCGAGTTCATGCCGGTCAGCCTGCTGACACCGCTGGCGGCTGACTTGCAGATCACTGAAGGCCAGGCCGGCCAGGGTATTTCTGTGTCCGGGGTGTTTGCCCTGCTCACCAGCCTGGTGATCGCGGCGGTTGCCGCGCGGATGGATCGCAAGCGCCTGCTGATGGCCTTGACCTTGCTGATGATCGTCTCGGGCAGCGTGGTGGCGTTCGCACCGAATTACGCGGTGTTCATGCTCGGTCGCGCGTTGATTGGCGTAGCGATTGGCGGCTTCTGGTCGCTGTCGGCGGCCACGGCAATGCGCCTGGTCGAGCCCGCCCAAGTGCCACGGGCCTTGGCCATCGTCAACGGTGGCAACGCCCTGGCGACGGTGATTGCGGCGCCGCTGGGCAGTTTTCTCGGCGGCCTGATTGGCTGGCGCGGCGCATTCTTTTGCGTGGTGCCGGTGGCCGTGATTGCGCTGGCCTGGCTGTGGCTGAGCTTGCCTGCGCTCAAGCACAGCGGCGCAGCGAACACCGGCAATGCACTGCGCCTGCTGAAAAGCCCCAAGGTGGCCTTGGGCATGTGCGCTGTCAGCTTGTTCTTCATGGGCCAGTTCATGCTGTTCACTTACCTGCGGCCGTTCCTGGAAGGCGTGACCCGGGTCGAGGTGTCCACCCTGTCGTTGATGCTGCTGGTGCTCGGCCTGGCCGGTCTGGCGGGTACGGTGTTGATTGAGCACTTGCTCAAGCGCCACCTCTACCCGACGCTGATTGCCATCCCGTTGATCATGGCCGGCATCGCCCTTGCGCTGGTGGCGTTCGGCGGTTCAGCGATTGCCACCACTGTGCTGCTGGGCTGCTGGGGCCTGGTGGCCACTGCTGCGCCTGTGGGCTGGTGGACATGGCTGGCGCGCGCCTTGCCCGACGACGCCGAGGCCGGCGGGGGATTGATGGTCGCCATCATCCAACTGGCGATTGCCGCTGGCGCCACCGTCGGTGGCGTGGCATTCGACTTGAGCGGCTATCAGGCCACCTTCGAGCTGAGCGCCGCCTTGCTGGTGATCGCCACGCTGCTCGCTTACCTGGCATCGCGCCGCACGGCTCATGCGCGCATGGCGAGCGGCGCTACTTGAAAAAATGACTCGGCGTTTTGCCAAACTGTTTCTTGAACATGCTGGTAAAAGCGCTGGGGCTTTCATAGCCCAACTCAAACGCCACATCGATGATCTTCTGCCCCACCGCAATGCGCTCCAGCGCCAGCAATAGCCGCGCTTGCTGGCGCCACTGGCCAAAGGTCATGCCGGTTTCCTTGCGGAACAGGCGCTGGATGGTGGTTTGGTCCAACCCCAACCGCGCACTCCAGTCGGCGACGGTGGAGGCATCACTCGGCTCGTCCTGCAACGCCAGGCAGATCGGGCTCAAGCGTGGGTCGGCAGGCTGCGGCAAAGACAGCGGCAAGGCCGGCAGGATGGCCAGCTCATCAAGAATCAGGTGCATGATCCGCGCGTCGCGTGAATCCTCGGCATATGGCGGTTTCAAACTGACCGAGGCCTTGATCAGTTCGCTCAGCAGCGGCGAGACTGTCACCGTCTTGGGCTCGGCCGGCAGGTTGGGGAAGCTGTCCGGGCGCACGAACACGCTACGCATCTGCAGCGTACCCACGCAGCGCAGCGAGTGAACTTGACCGCAAGGCATCCAAAAGCCACGATTGGGCGGCACCGTCCATTGCCTCAGGGCCGAGTACACCACCATCACACCGCCAATGGCGTACAGCAGTTGGTGCTTGTTGTGGCTGTGTTCGGGGATCACCCAGTTTTCGGGGTAATCGGTGGCCGAGCTGATGACGGCCCAGTCGCCCTCATCGATTTCTCGCAGAAATTTATCCAGTGATTTGATCATTTCGCCCTTTTTGCGATGGTTTCTGCCCGAATTGCGCGAGACAGGCATTGGCGCCGAATCTAGCATAAACGCCGAGTCCAGATGGAGTGGCGGTTCACATCACCGCCGCCCGCCTCCACGCCTGTTAGCTGCCTTGTACGGAATGCCCGCATGTCCACAGTCACAGCGTCACCCGCCGCACCTTCGACCAGCCCGCAAGTAAGCCCCTTAGTCATGCGCGTCCTGGGCGCCTGTGCCCTGGCGCACCTGATCAATGACTTGATCCAGGCGGTGCTGCCGTCGATTTACCCGATGCTCAAGGCCAACTACGGGCTGAGCTTTACCCAGGTCGGCCTGATCACCCTGACCTTCCAGTTGACCGCCTCGCTGCTGCAACCGTGGATCGGCTACCACACCGACCGCCACCCCAAACCCTGGCTATTGCCGGCGGGCATGGTGTGCACCTTGGTCGGCATCTTGATGCTGGCCTTTGTCGGCAACTTCCCGGCGATATTGCTCGCGGCGGCGCTGGTGGGCGTGGGCTCATCGACCTTCCACCCGGAAACCTCCCGCGTCGCACGCCTGGCCTCCGGTGGGCGCTACGGCCTGGCGCAATCGACCTTCCAGGTCGGCGGCAACACCGGCAGCGCCTTCGGCCCATTGCTGGCGGCGGCGATCATCATTCCCTACGGCCAAAGCCACATTGCCTGGTTCGGCCTGTTCGCGGTGTTCGCCATCCTGGTGCTGTACGGTTTGAGCCGCTGGTACCGCCACCACCTCAACCTGTTCAAGCTCAAGCAAGGCAGCCAGGCGACCCACGGCTTGTCCAAAGGCCGCGTGACCTTCGCCCTGGTGCTATTGGCCGTGCTGGTGTTCTCCAAATACTGGTACATGACCAGCCTGACCAGCTACTTCACGTTCTACCTGATCGAGAAATTCCAGCTGTCGGTGGCAAGCTCCCAGATGTACCTGTTCCTGTTCCTCGGCGCGGTGGCCGTGGGCACCTTTGCTGGTGGCCCGATCGGCGACAAGATCGGCCGCAAAAAGGTTATCTGGTTCTCCATCCTCGGCGCCGCACCGTTCACCCTGGCCCTGCCCTACGTCGACCTGTTCTGGACCGCCGTACTCAGCGTGGTCATTGGCTTTATCATCGCCTCGGCGTTCTCGGCCATCGTGGTGTTTGCCCAGGAACTGGTGCCGGGCAATGTGGGCATGATCGCCGGGATATTCTTCGGCCTGATGTTCGGCTTCAGTGGGATCGGCGCGGCGCTGCTCGGGATGCTCGCTGATCATCACGGCATCGAGTACGTGTACAAGTTGTGCTCATTCCTGCCGTTGGTGGGTATCCTGACGGTACTGTTGCCGTCGACCAAAGGGGTTTGATCGGTTGCGGGGCGCCAAATAGGTATCGACACAACTCTGTAGCGCTCAACGGTAACCACGATGCGAAGCGAGCCGCTCATGATCTTGATCTGCTTTTGATCTCAAGCGCCCCGTCAAACCACGCTGGCCGGAATTCGACAGGGATTTGGGGGGTAAACCGGCAGGGATGCCGGTTTAGCCGCCCCGCGCCATGGATGGCGCGTGGCGGCGGCCGCCCAAATCACTGGCGGATTACGGGCACACCGAGCCTAAGCGAGGTGCCGAGTGGTGGGGCAAGAGCGTTTTGCTTACTTTTGCGCTTCTCAAAAGTGAGCCGCCGTCAGGGCGGAACCCTAAGTAGCCGTTACCGCAGGAATGGATATGTACACGGTCCAACTGTGTTGACTGTAAGGCCGCCTTCGCGAGCAAGCCCGCTCCCACAGTTTGATTGCAGGGTGTCAGGTAAAGAAACGTCGACTGTCAGGCCGTCATCGCAGGCAAGCCAGCTCCCACATTTGGATCGTCATGTATCAGGTAGATCAGCGTCGGCTGGCAGGTCGTCACGGGAGCAACAAGCCTCACTTCATGGCCCGACGAGAAAACCCATTAACCACGATATAGAGCAACGGCCCTACCGACACAAACACTGCCGTCAGTAGAAAATACGGCAACACTGAGGCCATCGACCGCCCTCGCCCACGCGCATCCCGGTACATCCACACACACGCCAGCACCGCCATCAGATACAGGTCAATCACCACCTGTGCCGTATCGGGTCTGGACATCAGTTCCCATCCAAACGCCAGCAGTGATTGCTCAGCCGTGAGCATGGTCGCCACGGTATAGACGGTAAATCCCAGCAAGGCCGCCAGGGCGATATAAGGTTTTTGCATGGTCTCTTCCTTGAAGCGCAACGTTAATCAGCGCGGCCACCTTAGCGATAAGAGGCTGCCGCTGGCAATCCTGCTGACGTCTTTCTCGAGATGTCCTGCGCGCCGCCTACACGAGTATGCCGCGCTGGTTTTGTGAAATATCTGTACGTAGACTGCCGCCATACCCCCACTTGAAGGCGGCGAAAAAAACGTGATGCAAGTTACTGAAGTCTCCATTGCCCAATTGCGCGCTGCGCTTGAAGCCGGCCAGACCACGGCGGTTGAACTGGTCCAGGCGTACCTGGCGCGAATCGACGCCTACGATGGCCCGCAAACGGCCACTGCGCTGAACGCCGTGGTGGTACGCAACCCCGAAGCGCTGAAAGAAGCCCAGGCGTCCGATGCGCGCCGCGCCAAGGGGCAAACCCTCGGGCCGCTGGATGGCATCCCTTACACCGCCAAGGACAGTTACCTGGTCAAGGGTTTGACGGCTGCATCCGGCAGCCCGGCGTTTGCCAAACTGGTGGCCCAGCGCGATGCCTTCACCATTGAGCGCCTGCGGGCGGGCGGCGCCATCTGCCTGGGCAAGACCAACATGCCGCCGATGGCTAATGGCGGTATGCAACGTGGCGTGTATGGCCGCGCCGAAAGCCCCTACAACGCCGACTACCTCACCGCGCCGTTTGCGTCGGGCTCCTCCAACGGTGCCGGCACCGCCACCGCCGCCAGTTTTGCCGCGTTCGGGCTGGCTGAAGAAACCTGGTCCAGCGGTCGCGGCCCGGCCTCCAACAATGGCCTGTGTGCCTACACGCCTTCACGCGGGGTGATTTCGGTGCGCGGCAACTGGCCGCTGACCCCGACCATGGACGTGGTGGTGCCCTACGCTCGCACCATGGCCGACCTGCTGGAAGTGCTCGACGTCGTGGTGGCCGAAGACCCGGACACCCGTGGCGACCTGTGGCGCCTGCAACCCTGGGTGCCGATCCCCAGCGTCACCTCGGTGCGCCCAGCGTCCTACGCGGCCCTCGCCGTCAGCAGCGAAAGCCTGGCCGGCAAGCGTTTTGGCGTGCCGCGCATGTACATCAACGCCGACCCGGAGGCTGGCACCAGCGAAAAACCCGGTATCGGCGGCCCGACCGGGCAAAAGATCCACACCCGTGCCACGGTGATCGAACTGTGGCAAGCCGCACGTCAAGCACTGGAAGCCGCCGGTGCCGAAGTGATCGAAGTGGATTTCCCGCTGGTGTCCAACTGCGAAGGCGACCGCCCCGGCGCGCCGACGGTGTTTACCCGTGGCCTGGTCTCCAAGGAATTCCTCCACGACGAACTGTGGGAACTGTCGGCCTGGGCCTTCGATGACTTCCTGCGCGCCAACGGCGACCCAAACCTGAACCGCCTGGCCGATGTAGACGGGCCTAAAATATTCCCCCACGACCCCGGCACCCTGCCCAACCGTGAAGACGACCTGGCCGCCGGCATGGACGAATACGTGCGCATGGCCCAACGCGGCATCACCCCATGGGACCAGATCAGCACCGTACCCGATGGCCTGCGCGGCCTGGAACAAACCCGGCGCCTGGACCTGGAAGACTGGATGAACTCCCTTGGGCTCGACGCCGTGCTGTTCCCTACCGTGGCCGATGTAGGCCCGGCGGATGCCGATGTGAACGAAGCGTCTGCCGATATCGCCTGGAGCAACGGCGTATGGGTCGCCAACGGCAACCTCGCCATCCGCCACCTGGGCGTGCCCACCGTCACCGTGCCAATGGGCGTGATGGCAGACATCGGCATGCCAGTGGGGCTCACCTTCGCCGGGCGCGCCTATGACGATTCGGCGCTGTTGCGCTTCGCCTCGGCGTTCGAAGCCACCGGCAGCAAACGCATGATCCCGCCGCGTACGCCACCGTTGGCAGCCCGCTAAACGCGGTCAACCTGTGGGAGCTGACTTGCCTTAATGCCAGTCAGTCAAGGCTTTTTTGTAGGAGCGAGCTTGCTCGCGAAGAACTCACTGGCGCCGCGTTCATTCAGCAAACACGGGTTATCGTTGACGTTTTTCGCGAGCAAGCTCGCTCCTACAGAATTGGCCGCGGCGCCGACTCCATGTGGGAGCTGGCTTGCCTGCGATGGCAGCCGTTCAATCGACAGCGACGTCGAACCTGCCCCCCACAGGTAACCACGATGCGAAGCGAGCCGCTCTTGATCTTGATCTGCTTTTGATCTCAGGCGCCCCGTTAAACCACGCTGGCCGGAATTCGACAGGGATTTGGGGGGTAAACCGGCAGGGATGCCGGTTTAGCCGCCCCGCGCCATGGATGGCGCGTGGCGGCGGCCCCCCAAATCACTGGCGGATTACGGGCACACCGAGCCCAAGCGAGGTGCCGAGTGGTGGGGCGAGGACCTTTTGGTTACTTTTGGGTCCTTCCAAAAGTGACCCGCTGTCAGAGCGGAACCCTAGGTGGCCGTTACCGCAGGAATGGATATGTACTCGGTATTACGGTGTCGACTGTAAGGCCGCCATCGCAGGCAAGCCAGCTCCCACATTTTTGCCGTATTTCAAATCAAGCCCTGTCGCTGGGCCTTGATTCACCACACCACCACCTTGCGCACCTTCACCAGCGCCTCCCACAACGCCGCCATCGGCACCGAACCCAAAGCCAGGCGCAGCGCGTGGGGCACCTGGGCCGAAACCGCAAACGGCTCGGCGGTGGACACCGAGATGCCTGCACGCTGCAAAGTCATGGCGACCTGATCGGCGCGGGCATCTTCCGCCAACGGCAGCCACAGAAAGTAGGATGACGGATGGCTGATGGTCTTCACCCCTCTCAGCACCTGCGCCGCCAATGCCTGTCGGGCCTGGGCATCGGCGCGCTTTTGCGCCTCCAGTTGCGCCACCGTACCGTCTTCGAGCCAGCCCACCGCAATCGCACTCATCACCCCCGGCACGTTCCACGTAGTGGCCATGATCGTGCGTTCCAAGCCGCTTACCCAAGCCACAGGCGCCGCGATAAAGCCCACGCGCAACCCGGTGGCAACACTCTTGGACAGCCCGCCGATGTACACCGTGCGCTCCGGTGCGAGGGTCGCCAAGGGTGGCGGTGCTTCTTCGGCGAGAAACGCATAGGCGCCATCCTCGATAATCATCACGTTGTGCTGCCGGGCGAGCGCCACCAAGCGCTCGCGCTGCGCCAGGCTCATCACCCAGCCCAGCGGGTTGTGCAGGGTCGGCATGCTGTACACCGCTCGCACCGGGCGCTGGCGACACAGGCTGTGCAGATGTTCCAGGTCCGGGCCGCTGGCAGTGACCGGGATGGCGACGAGCTCCAGGTGCAGGGTTTCGGCCAGCACCTTGAAACCCGAATAGGTCAGCGCATCCACCGCCACCACATCCCCAGGCTTGAGCAAGGTCATCATGCTCACCGCCAGGCCATGCTGGGCGCCGCTGACCACCAGCACCTGCTCGGCTTGCACCGTCAGCCCTCGGTTCAACAAGTGCCGGGCCACGGCGGCGCGCTCGTGCACGCGACCGGCATGGGGCTGGTAACGCAGCAACGCCTCCAGATCGCCAGACAGGGCAAGTTGGCGCAACGCCGTGCGCAACAGCTCGGCCTGGCCCGGCAAAGACGGGTAGTTGAAATTCAGGTCAAGCAACCCCGCCGCAACCGTCATCTGCCCACTGCCCTGCCCCGGCGGTAAGGCAATCTCACGCACGAAGGTGCCGCGCCCGGTCTCGCCACTGACCAGGCCCATGGCTTCCAGCTCGCTGTACACCCGGCTGGCGGTGACCAGCGCCAGGCCATGCTCGGCGGCCAATTGCCGATGGGTGGGCAGCCGTGTGCCGGGCAGCAATTGGCCGCTGCGGATGGCCTCGGCGAAGGTATCGACTAGCGACTTGTAGCGAGCACGGGGCATAAGGATGTATCCATGACAATTTTTTGATTGTCTTAATCTTCAATCCTAGGATGCCCAGCACGCAACTGCCTTTTCAGGACGCCCCCATGGAACGCACTTCTCGCCTACGCACTCTGGACAACAGCACCCAGGGTTGGATCAACGGCTTTATCGGCGTGGTGATTTTCAGCGGCTCGCTGCCGGCCACACGCGTGGCGGTGATGGAGTTCGACCCGGTGTTCCTGACCATGATCCGCGCCACCCTCGCAGCCCTACTGGGGTTGTGCCTGCTGTGGCTATTCAAGGAAAAACGCCCCACGTGCCAGCAATGGGCACCGCTGGTCATCGTTGCGCTTGGCGTGGTGATCGGCTTTCCACTGCTGACGGCCCTGGCCTTGCAGTACGTGACCTCGGCCCACTCCATCGTTTTTATTGGCCTGCTGCCGCTGGCCACGGCGGTGTTCGGCGTGCTGCGCGGCGGTGAGCGGCCGCGGCCGGTGTTCTGGTTGTTTTCGATTCTGGGCAGCCTGTTGGTGATGGGTTACGCCGTTGCCCAAGGCTTGAGCGCCGCACCCGCGGGCGATGTGCTGATGCTGTTGGCGGTGCTGGTATGCGGCCTGGGGTATGCCGAAGGCGCCAAGCTGTCGCGCAGCCTGGGCGGCTGGCAGGTGATCTGCTGGGCGCTGGTGGTGTCGCTGCCGGTGGTCGCGCCCTTGAGCCTGGTGCTGGCGCCTGCCACCCTCAGCGGTATCAGCCTGCCGGCGTGGTTGAGCCTGGGCTACGTGGCGTTGTTCAGCATGTTGATCGGTTTTGTGTTTTGGTACCGCGGCCTGGCCCAGGGCGGGATTGCCGCGGTCGGCCAGTTGCAGTTATTGCAACCATTCTTCGGCCTGGCGCTGGCAGCCGGCTTGCTGCATGAACAAGTCAGCCTGGGCATGGTGCTGGTGACGGTGGCGGTGATCGGCTGCGTGGCCGGGGCGAAGAAGTTTGCTCGCTAACCCCTGGCCTGCTAAATAGAAGCGTCGCCAAACAACAAGGACTCTGCATGCACAGCGCTTCTCTCCAGGACACCACGGCGCCGGAAGGCATCTGCTACGGCTGCGGCAGCAACAACCCTCATGGCCTGCACATCAAGAGCCGCTGGGATGATGATGGCGTACACGTCATTGCCGAGCACCAACCCGAGGCCAAATACAGCGGCTGGCCGGACCTGGTCTACGGTGGCCTGATCGCCATGCTGGTGGACTGCCACTCCAACTGGACCGCCATGGCCTACCACTACCGCGCCGAACAGCGTGAACCCGGCAGCCTGCCGCGCATCGACTGCGTCACCGGCAACCTGGGGATCAAATTCATCAAGCCCACGCCCATGGGCGTGCCCCTGGTCCTGCGGGCTCGGGTCGAAGGCGAAGTCGGCCGCAAAAGCCGGGTAGTCTGCGAAGTGTATGCAGGCGGCGTGCTCACCGCCGTCGGCGACTCGGTGTTCGTGCGCGTTGATACCGGGCAACTGGCTGCCGCCGCCCATGGTCGCGAGGTTTGATCCGGCGCCGTAGTGACAACCGTGATCAGACACCCTGCATAAGGAACACTTGAAGATGGCCTGTGAGATTTGTCTGGGGCTGAGCGAGCAATTTACCGAGAGCTATAAGCTGACCTGGCTGGACTTCGGCCTGCAGATCACCTGCGTGCCTAACGCAGAAATCAGCCCGCAGGAACAGGGTCTCTATCGGTTCTTTTTCGAAAGCGGCCTGGTATGGAAAGTCGACCACGTGGATGCTTATGGCGATTACTGGCTGTGCGTGCAACATGGCGAACACAGTTATGAAACGCTTGCACCCGTTGCGGGCAGTTTCACAAAAGTCCCCTGTGACCCACCCTATCCAGTGGCTACACACCCACCCGTTCGCGCAACCACCCCTTGAACGCCACCATCGCTGACGTCTCAGCCCGCGACTGCAAGCGCGTCAGCCAATAGCTGCCCGTCGTGATCCCCACCTCGAACGGCTGGCGGATCACATCGCTCTCCAATTGCCGCGAGAACATCAAGGCTGGCGCCAGTGCTACGCCAGCCCCTTGCAGCGCGGCCTCCATCATCGCCAGCGAGGAGTCGAACACCACGCTGCGCGGCACCCGGGTATCGCTGGGCAAACCGGCGGCCTGGAACCACAGGTTCCACTCATCGGCACGGTAGGAACGCAGCAAGGTGTGCTTCAACACGTCAGCCGGGCTGCGCAGTTGCTCGGCAATCTGCGGCACGCACAACACCGTCAACGGTGCCTCAAGCAAAGGGCAGGCATCAGTGCCGTGCCAGGCGCCAGCGCCAAAGCGGATGGCATAATCCAGGCCCTCGGCGGCGACATCCACGCGGTTGTTGTGGGTGGACAAGCGCAAGTCGATCAACGGGTAGCGGCTATGAAAATCCGCCAGGCGCGGCAACAACCAGCCCACCGCAAAGGTACCGACCGCCCCCACGGTCAATACTTCACGGTAATGCCCGCCTTCAAACTGATCCAAGGTCAGGGCAATACGGTCGAAGGCGTCACGCAGCACGGGCAGCAGGGATTCGCCTTCGCTGGTGAGCATCAAGCCCCGTGGCAGGCGCTTGAACAGCGTGACGTTGAGTTGCGCTTCGAGGCTTTTGACCTGATGACTGACCGCCGCTTGGGTCACGCATAACTCGATGGCCGCACGGGTAAAGCTCAAATGACGCGCCGACGCTTCGAAGGCGCGCAAGGCATTGAGCGGCAGGTGGGAACGCAACATGGCTTGGCCCAAATTTTTCTAATGGCTGGTGCGAGATATCATCGTTTGCCCGCTCTGGGAAATCCACCTACATTTGCCATGCCTGCGCAGGCTCCGATCGTCATTGCCTTTACTTACATGGAAGCGAAGCATGAAACACACCCTGAAAAAATATGCGATCTCAGCCTTATTGCTTGGGGCCGGCAGCTGCATGGCCGCCACCGATATGCGCCAGGTCGTGGACAGCCACGTCACCCCTCTGATGAAACAGCAAGGCATCGCCGGCCTGACGGTCGCGGTCGTCCAACACGGCAAGGTGCAATACTTTAATTACGGCGTCGCTGCCAAGGACACTCAGGCACCCGTCACCGAAAACACCCTGTTCGAAATCGGCTCAGTGAGCAAAACCTTCAACGCCACCCTCGGCGGGTATGCCCAGGCTATCGGCAAGCTCAAGCTGTCGGACATGACCAGCCAACACCTGCCGGTGCTGGCTGGCAGCGCGTTCGATCGCATCAGCCTGCTGCAACTGGCGACCTATACCCCCGGCGGCCTGACGCTGCAGTTTCCGGATGCCGCCGACAGTGCAACCACCATGATGGATTATTTCCAGCATTGGAAACCCACTTATGCGCCGGGGGAACAACGCCTGTATTCCAACCCCAGCATTGGCCTGTTCGGTTACGTAACCGCAAAAAGCCTGGGCCTGCCGTTCACCGTCGCCATGGAAAAAACCCTGCTGCCCAAGCTGGGCTTGACCAACACCTATACCCGCGTGCCTGCCGACAAGACCGGCCAATACGCCCAGGGCTATGACAGCCAGCAGAAACCGGTTCGCGTCAACCCCGGCGCCTTGGACTTCGAAGCCTACGGCCTCAAAAGCAGCAGCCAGGACCTGGCCCGCTACGTGATCGCGAACATGCACCCGCAAAATCTGGAGCAACCGGTGCAGCAGGCCATTGCCACCACTCACGCCGGCTACTACACCGTCAACGGCATGACCCAGGGCCTGGGCTGGGAACGCTACCCCTACCCCATCGCGCTGCAAGCGTTGCTTGAGGGCAACTCCACACCGATGGCGATGGAGCCGCACAAGGTTAACTGGCTCAAACCCGCCCAGGCGCAGCCTGCCAACGTGCTCTACAACAAAACCGGCTCCACCGGCGGTTTTGGCGCCTATGTGGCGTTTGTGCCAAGCAAGGACATGGGTGTGGTGATCCTGGCGAACAAGAACTACCCGAATGCCGAGCGGGTAAAGTTGGCTTATGAAATTTTGAGCACGATGGATCAATAAACCACGACAGGGTCTCCGACAGTCGCGGCCACCTCTGACCGCGACCTTCAGTGACTGGTGCGACACACCGGAGGGCGTTACCTGAGTAGCGTTGCGTAATAATTGTCAACGGGCTCAGGTTGGAAATGAATGCTGCGTAAAAACCCCTTTAATGCGTGAATGCTGACAGTGCGGTTTCGCCGCTTTATAGCGTCTGCAAAGCGCAATAGCTGCCCATAGGTTTCTTCCATCAACGCCAGGGCAGCGTCAAATACGCCTGCGTCTCCATATTCTCGAATAATCTGTTTTTTTTGATCTGAAGTGAGCGCGCCCTTGACCAGTGCCTTGCCTGCCAAGATCATCAGGAACGACTTTGGCCCACCCTCCAAATCCATGGCGAATCCTTTTTTTTCAAAGTGCGGAATATGATTGATATCGCAATAGTCGTTGACGTAACGATAATAGATGCCCATCAACAGCAGCATCCGTTCAAGCAGAACATAGGTCTGCGTTTCCAACGGTTTCAGACATTGGCAAGCCTTTAACAGAAACACAAAAAAACAGCCGGTATTAGCCTGTGCAATACAGCCATAGTCTTCCAAGGTGGGCAATGTGTCACCTGCACTTGCTTTGGCGTCGAGGTATTGCCCAACATGCAGACGTTCAAGGCTTTCTATACCCGCCCGCACAACATTCAAGTTGTTGAGCTTGGCCAGGAGCTGAAGACCTTCCAGGTACCCATACATCCCCGACACCAGAGCAACCTCCGTACCGTATTGCTTCCATACCGTTGGAACACCACGGCGCACCGTATCCCCATCCAGTAAATCGTCATGAATCAATGAGGAAAGATTCATCTTTTCGATGGCCGCGCAGAGGGTGTGAGTCTGGACAGAAGGCAAGCCGTAGAACACCGAGAGTGCCCACATGAGTTCTGTTCTTACGGCTTTACCGGGGAAACGCTCTTGATAAGCAAAAGGCTCAGACCACTGGGCCCTGGCGTTTAAGTACCAAGTGTCATCGAATGACGAGCAGAAAGGGTTCATCTCATAGGCCTCGTTGTTGACCGCGTGAGCGCCTCAACACTCACTGTCTTCTACGTTCTTCACGTGTAAAAGACCTTCAACCCTGCGCAGGCCACCGCTTTACGTGATCATCATTAACCTTCTGAGAAGGTTAGCCATTTTTTTAAGAGGCACAAGGACACAACATTCCACGGCGCGCAAAAACACAGTCTATTTATTCATAAGGTTCAGCGCATCGATTCCAAATCCCTATTGAGAGCGCACCAGACGCTACAACACTGAGTGCTATAACTTGTCTTGCTACTTATCGACGCACTCTAACGTTACAGGTTACATCGTATGTCAGCGCGATCAGGCTCGCGGGGAAGAACCTCGCCCTCTTCACCACGCCTTGATGTCCAACACCCCATCGGCCCCTTTCATTTACCCCGATGGCTTGAGACGGCGACTTATCCTTTGAGCCCCTTTGCGCAAGAGGCTCAGCAGCACACACGCCAATGGCTCAAGAATATGGGGCTGGAACAAACATCCCGCGCAACCCATCAATTGGACATCTACATTCCCGGTTTGTATGCCGGTTATATGTGGAGTGACGCGCCACTTGAGTTATTACTCATTCTGTCTGATCTGGTGGGATGGTTCAGTTGCCAGGACGATCTCGCCGACGAAGACTGCAATGACCCCGAAGCTCTCGAACGCCTGATTCGAGGTGTCTACGCAAGAGCGTTCACGCGCGCGAGCACACCCCGAGAACCGTTGGCCAATGCACTCACAGACATCATGCGACGCGCGTCACGCTTGATGCCCTCGCTCTGGCAGCAGCGAGTGGCCGAGCAATACTTGACCTACCTGGTTCCTTGCACCACCGCGCTGATGCATCGCCTTCATAACACGCAGCCGGGGGTAGAAGGTTATGAGGCTCTGTGGCAAAACGCCGGCGGTTTTCAAGTCTGTCTGGAGTTCACCTACCTGGTGCAGAACATTCAATTATCGTCCTCGCTTTACTACAGCCACCCCTGGCAAGACCTGCGAAACCTGGCTTTGAAACTCTTCAAGGCAGTTAACGATTTGTTGTCTTTTCAGATCATGGAAAACCCTGATGAAGACATCTACAACCTACTGACTCACCTCAGGCACACCCAGGGCCAATCGGCGCTGCAGGCCGCAGCCGAGGTGTCACAGCGGATTGAACAATGGGCGAAAAGCTTCGCAACGGCGCAAGCCGAGTTGCCCAAACGCCTGGATGCGCTGGGCTACGACACGCGAGCTCAAGAACAGGCAATGACCTGTGCTCAAGCCCTGCATAACCAATGGCGCGGCAACATTGCCTGGCATCTGGCCGTACCGCGGTATCGGGAACTGCGCTTCAAGGGTCAATAACCGGCTGCGCTTACATCCCCAGCCACGGCATCGCCGCGCGCATGGAGCAAGCCCACGTGCGCGTTTGTCCTGCGGTGTTTGAGGTTCGGTGGCCTCTAGGTACAATCACCGCCCTCTCCCACTCCCCCAAGGATCCGCCATGTCCGGGCTTGAACTGTTTGCCGCCGCCCTGGGGGTGATCGCCGTTTGGCTGACGGTCAAACAAAACCCCTGGTGCTGGCCCATCGGCTTGGTGATGGTGCTGCTCTACACTTGGGTGTTCTTTGAGGTCAAGCTCTACTCCGACATGCTCCTGCAAGTGGTCTATGCGGCCTTGCAGGTGTATGGCTGGTGGCAGTGGACCCGCGCTGGCGAGGTCAAGCAAGGCCGCCAGGTCACCAGCCTGAAAGCGCCGGCAATCATGGCCAGCCTGGCTGTGGGTGCCGTTGGCAGTCTGCTGCTGGGCGCCGCCATGGCCCACTGGACCGACGCCGCCCAGCCTTGGCTCGACGCCGCGCTCACCGGTTTCAGCCTGGTGGCGCAAATGTGGATGGCGCAAAAACGTGTGCAGTGCTGGGCATTGTGGATCGTGGTGGATGTGATCTTCGTCGGCCTGTTCCTTTACAAAGGCCTCTACCTCACCGCCGCGCTCTACGCACTGTTTACCGTGATTGCCGTGCAAGGCTGGCGCGAGTGGCGCGCCGACCCGGCGTTGCGCGCATGAAGGTGGTGGTATTGGCAGGCCCCGAATCCAGCGGCAAGAGCTGGCTGGCGGCGCAGTTGCACGCGCACTTCGGCGGGTTGATGGTAGGGGAATATGTGCGCTACTTCATCGATCAGCATCAGCGCGACACCACCCTGGCGGATATCCCGGCCATTGCCCAAGGCCAGTTGGCCTGGGAGGACGCCGCCCGCGCCAAACGCCCCGCGTTGCTGATCCTCGACACCCACCTGCTCACCAACAGGCTCTGGAGCCAGACCCTGTTCGGCGACTACCCCGGCTGGCTGGATGACGAACTCCTGGCGCGGCATTACGACCTGCACCTGCTGCTCTCCCCCGAAGACGTGGAATGGAGTGCCGACGGCCAGCGCTGCCAGCCGGAACTGGCGGATAGGCAGGCGTTTTTCCAGGCCAGTCTGGAATGGATGCAGCAGCACCAACAGCCACTGGTGGTGATTCGCGGGGGCTGGGAACAACGGCGCCAGGCGGCGTTTGCCGCGGTAACGCAGTTGCTGTAGGAGCGAGCTTGCTCGCGAAAAACGTCAACGATAACGCGTGTTTTCTGGATAAACGCGGCGCCTGTGAGTGTTTCGCGAGCGAGCTCCTACAGGATGATGTTGGGGCGTGCCCCTTTACTCGGCATACGCCCACGTCATCCGAAACGACGCCCCGCCCCATTCCGAATCCAGCACCTCAACTTGCCCGCCATGCCACTGGCTGACACGCTTGACCAGCGCCAGGCCCAGGCCAAACCCGCCCGTGCGGCGGTCGCGGCTGGTGTCAAGGCGCAGGAAGGGTTCGAATATCTTGGTGCGGCCCTCCAGCGGCACCCCCGGCCCATCGTCGTTGACCCGCACTTCGTAACCGCTGCCAAACTTGACCAGCGACACTTCCACACGGTGGTCGGCATAACGAATGGCGTTGCGCAGCAGGTTGATCACGGCCCGCGCCATAAAGCGTGGCTCGATCTGGATAACGTCCACCTCGCAGGTGCGCAACGACAGCTGCACCCCTTGCGCCTCGGCCTCCAGGGCCACGGCGCCTATAACACTGTCGAGCCAACTGTGGGCCTCGATATGCTCGCGGGTGACCTGGGTGGCGCCTGGCTCCAGGCTTGCGTAGGTCAATAGTTCGGAGACCATTTCTTCCAGCTCACCGAGGTCGGCGTACATGTCGTTGATCAACGCTCGGCTTTGCCGTGGGTCGCTCTGCTGTCTGAGTTGATCAAGCTCGAATGACAACCGCGCAATCGGCGTGCGCAATTCATGGGACACCGCGTTGGTGAGTTCGCGCTGGTTGGCGATCAAACCCTCAATGCGCTCGGCCATCTGGTTGAAATGCCCGGCCAGGGAACGCACGGTGGAACGGCTCGGCAGCAAGATGCGCGAGCCCAGGTCGTTGTCACCGAAACGTTGCGCCGCGAGGCGAATGTGCTCCAGGTCGCGCCAGTGTGGGCGCACCCAGAAATACAGGACAATGGCCAGGCTCACGCCTAGGAAGCCGTAGGCCCACAGGTACAACCACTTGGGTTCTTCCGGCAGTTTGATTTCGAGCAATTGGGGGCCGTCGTCGATAGGCGCGAGAAACTTCATGAAGTCTTCGCGCACCACCACCTGACCAGCCGCCAGGAGTTTCTGCTCGCGCTCGCTCAACTGCTGGTTGTCGCGTTGCACCAGTTTGAGTCGCAAGCCGTAATGCGGCTGCAGTTCGTCCAGGCGTGCCTGGCGCGCCTCTGCCGGCACGGGGCGCAGCTGTTCCACCAGGGCCCACGCCGGGCCGCGCAGGGCTTCACGGTTGTAGGTCTCGTTGGACTCGGGCATGTAGGTGTCCAGGCCGAAGTTCACCAGCCAGATCGACCCGGCGAGGCCGAGCGCGAGAATCAAATAGAGGCGCAGATACAAACGCAGCATCTACACCTCCCACGCGAACGGATTGAACAGGTAACCCTTGCCCCAGATGGTCTTGATGCACACCGGCTCGCGGGGGTTGTCATTGAGCTTGCCGCGCAGTTTGCTGATGTACACGTCTACGCTGCGGTTCAGCCCATCAAAGGCAATGCCGCGCATGCGGTTGAGGATATCGTCACGGGACAGAACCTTGCCCGAGCTGCTGGCCAGCAACCACAGCAACTCGAACTCCATGGTGGTGAGGTCAATGGTTTCGTCGCCCAGACGCACCACCCGGCAACTGCGATCAATCGACAAGCGGCCGAACTCCAGAGCGCCGCGCACCGTGGGCTCTGGCACCTGGCGGCGCTGCAACGCACGCAGGCGCGCCAGCAACACCGGCGGTTTGATCGGCTTGATCACGTAATCGTCAGCACCGGACTCAAGGCCAAGGATATGGTCCAGGTCATCTTCCTTGGCGGTGAGGATTACGATGGGCGTGTCCGACACGTTGCGAATCTCGCGACAGACATGCAGCCCACTCTGCCCCGGCAGCATCAGATCGAGCACGACGATCTTCGGCTTGAAATCCACGAACGCCGCCAGGGCTTCATCGCCCCGATGCACCACCCGAACCTCGAACCCATGTTGCGACAAAAAATGCGAGACCAGCGCTGCCAGCTTTTCATCGTCCTCAACGAGCAGGACCTTGCCCAGACCCAGGTTTTCCATAAGTTCTCAGTGTGGATGCGCGGATTGAAAAAGGGCCATTATAGGTGGCAAGCTGGCCGACAGAAGCCGCTGGCCAGCACCCAGCGAAGAAGCTTCATGCTTTTAAGAGTTTTTAACAAATAGCCTGCACTTTTTAACGCCATTGACAGGGAGTTCCATGCGTAAGGATTACCTGGCGTTCTTCATTTCGCTGTTCCTGTCACGGCTGGCCGACCAGGTATTGCTGTTTATCGTGCCCCTGATCGTGTTCCAGACCACTCAAAGCGTGTCGTGGGCGGGGCTGGCGTTTTTTGTCGAGTCGCTGCCGCGTTACCTGGCGTTTCCGGTATGCGGTGCGCTGTGCGACAGGTTTTCACCGGTGCGTATCCTGCATATCAGCCAGGTGTATCGGGCCTTGGCATGTGTGGTGGCGATGGCGTGCTATGGGCTGTTCGACGGCATCCATTGGCTGGTGATGCTGTCCGCGTTGTGCGGCGTATTGACCACCCAGGGCATCATGGCGCGGGAAGTGGTGATGCCGCATATCTTCGGGCAGTACACCTACGCCAAGACCTTGTCCTATTCGCAAATCGCCGACCAGAGTGGCCTGGTGCTCGGCCCGTTGGTGGCGGCGCTGATGCTGGAAGTCTGGGCGTGGCCTTGGGTGGTGCTGGGGGTGGCCGTGCTGTTTGTGCTGGCGGACCTGGCAATGCTGATCTGGCAGCGCAACACCACGGTGACCCTGGAAATACACCAACAGCACCCGGGTATCTGGCTGCAACCCCTGCGCACCGCCTTTGGCCATATCCTCAACCGGGTGGAGTTGAAGCGCATCATCGTCCTGGCGGTCGGCGTGAACCTGATAGTCGGCGTGACGCTGGCCACCTCGGCCGCCCTGGTCACCGGCCACTACGCGGCGGGCAAAGACGCCTATGCCCTGCTGCAAGCCGCCGGGGCGCTGGTGACCATCGCTATTCTGTTCTACTTGGCGCGCTCATCACTGAAGCTGAAGGTGCTGGGCGGGCTGTCGTATTCGATGATCACCGTCGGCGCGCTGATAACCGCGCTCAGCCCCGGCGTGTGGGCCTACGCGGTGGGCTTCCTGCTGGTGAGCGGCTTCGACAAGATGTTCAACGTGTATCTTCGCAGCACCCGTCAACGGGTGATCCCGGTGCAGGATTTCGGCAAGACAGTCGGCGTGATGACCTTGCTCAACAACCTGGCCCAGCCCCTGGCAGGCTTGATGATTGCCGTGCTGGCGGCGCCTTTGGGCACGCCAACGGTGATCCTGCTGCTGGCGGGGATCACCGCCTTGATCGGTGTGGCCGTGGCCTCAGGCTGGCACGCCACTGTGAAAGCGGAACTCGACGTCGGGTGATTCGATCAGGTCCTGCTCGGTGGCCCGCACCCGCTCGATCACCTGAGCGATGTCCTTGGCGTCGCCGTACTGGTAAGCCAGCTTCAAGTAACCCTGGAAGTGCCGCGCCTCGCTCTTGAGCAAGCCGAAGTAGAACTTGCCGAGTTCTTCGTCCAAATGCGGCACCAGTGCTTCGAAACGTTCGCAACTGCGCGCTTCGATAAAGGCGCCTACCACCAGGGTATCCACCAGCTTGACCGGCTCATGGCTGCGCACCACCTTGCGCAAGCCCGAGGCATAACGCCCGGCGTGCAGTTGACGCAGTTCGACCTTGCGCTTTTTCATCAGGCGCATGACCTGCTCGTGGTGCACCAACTCTTCGCGGGCCAGGCGCGACATCATGTTGATCAGGTCAACGTGGCCGTAGTACTTGGCTATCAGGCTCAAGGCGGTGCTGGCGGCTTTGAATTCGCAGTTCTTGTGGTCGATCAGCAGGGTTTCCTGATCGGCCAATGCGGCCTGTACCCAGGCATCAGGGGTGCGGCAGCCGAGGAATTCATGGATTTCGGGCAGGTTCATCGGGCTCACGGGCAAAGGATACAAAAGGACGCCGATTATACCGACCCCGCTGCAGACCACCAGCCACCGGCCTTGATGTGTATCAACATGACGGCTGCCGGCCAGCAACTATAGTTATCCAACGCCCGCCCTTTTTGGAGATCCCGACCATGCAAGCCATCCGCAGCATCCTGGTGGTCATCGAGCCCGAGCACTCCGAAAGCCTGGCACTCAAGCGTGCCAAGCTGATTGCCGGGGTGACCGACGCGCACCTGCACTTGCTGGTCTGTGACAAGAAACACGAACATTCGGCGCTGCTGAGCCTGCTCAAGCAAGGCTTGACGGAAGACGGCTACAGCGTCACCACCGAGCAAGCGTGGAACGACAGCCTGCATGAAACCATCATCGATGTGCAGCAAGCCGAAGGCTGCGGCCTGGTGATCAAACAGCACTTTCCCGACAGCCAGCTGAAAAAAGCCCTGCTGACCCCGGCGGACTGGAAGTTGCTGCGCTATTGCCCAACGCCAGTGTTGCTGGTCAAGACCGCTACGCCCTGGGCGGGCGGCGTGATCCTGGCGGCCATCGACGTGGGCAACACAGACGGCGAACACCGCTCGCTGCACAACTCGATCATCGACCATGGCTTTGATATCGCCAGCCTGGCCAAGGCCAAATTGCATGTCATCAGCGCTCACCCGTCGCCCATGCTGTCGGCGGCCGACCCGACCTTTCAGCTCACGGAAACCATCGAGGCGCGTTACCGCGAGCAATGCAAGGCATTCCAGGCTGAGTTCGACGTAGACGACAGCCACCTGCATATCAAGGAAGGCCCAGCCGATGTGCTGATCCCGCATATGGCCCATCAATTACAGGCGGCGGTGACCATTATCGGCACGGTGGCGCGCACGGGGATTTCCGGCGCGTTGATCGGCAATACGGCGGAGGTGGTGCTGGATGCGGTGCAAAGCGATGTGCTGGTGCTAAAACCGCAGACGCTCATGGATCAACTGGAAGAGCTGGCGACCAAACCCTGACCCTGAAGATCAACTGTAGGAGCGAGCTTGCTCGCGAAAAACGCCAACGATAACGCGCGCTTCCTGAATAAACGCGGCGTCTTTAAGTTTTTCGCGAGCAAGCTCGCTCCTACATTGACCGCGCCCGTCAGTTACCCAGCGCATCTTTCAAGAACCCCGGCGCGATATAGCGCTGGTAATGCGCCTCGGACAAGATAAAGAACTCGCGATCAATGGCATCGCGCAGTTCAGGCAGCGCCCAGTCGCGAAACTCCGGCAACAGCACCATGCCATAGGCCTCCAGGTTATTGATCACCCGGGCCCCACGGGCGATCAACTGGTAGGCCCAGCAATACTCGGACTGGTGCGGCACAAAGCGAATCTTGCGTTGCTCCAACTGCCCGCGCAGGGTCTTAGGGTCGAAAACCTCCACTTTGCCAGCCATGACCTGCACCAACAGCTGCTCAAGCCTGAGCCAGACCGCGCGTTTTTCCTCTTCGTTATAGCCATTCCACTGGATCACTTCATGGTGGAAACGCTTGCATCCACGGCACACGAGATCGCCGTAGACCGTGGAACACAGGCCGACGCAGGGAGTTTTGATGGTTTGGTTGGGCATGGGCAACGACACGCAAATCCGCGAAACAGTGCGCCATGTTAGCCCTTTGTCTAAGGTTGATCACCCAGCAAACTTGAGCAGGCAACTTACCTTTAGATTTTTTTTGCCGTAGAATCACCCGGCCTTGTAAGGCGCCAATAATCCGCTGGAAGCTGTTTTCAAAGCGTCACGAGCACAGTCGTTCCTTCAGAACGGTGTTGGCGCAGGTTCGACCCGGTAGGTCAGAGCCCGCGCCAACCCTCATCAGCTCCGTTCTGCAGGCGTAAAACTTTGAAAGCAGCTTCTGTAAGGAATGCCGGCAGCGCTGGCTTTGTGGCCCAAAAAGCCCCCGAGCGCATGCGTGCCGTTCATTTCTGGATGAGCGTCCCGTGGGACCACTGATGAGGGTAATAACTGTGCTTGAAGCCTACCGCAAACATATCGAAGAGCGTGCAGCACTGGGTATCGTTCCCCAGCCGCTTAACGCCGAACAAACCGCAGGCCTGGTCGAGCTGCTGAAAAATCCTCCGGCTGGCGAAGAAGAATTCCTCGTTGACCTGATCACCAACCGCATTCCACCAGGCGTTGACGAAGCCGCTTACGTCAAGGCCGGTTTCCTGTCTGCCCTGGCCAAGGGCGAAGCCACTTCCCCCCTGATCGACAAGAAACGCGCTGTTGAACTGCTCGGCACCATGCAAGGCGGCTACAACATCGTGACGTTGGTCGAGCTGCTGGACGACGCCGAACTGGCGCCCGTCGCGGCCGCCCAGCTCAAGCACACCCTGCTGATGTTCGATGCGTTCCACGACGTCGCCGAAAAAGCCCGCAACGGCAACGAACACGCCAAAGGCGTGATCCAGTCCTGGGCTGATGGCGAGTGGTTCCGCAACCGCCCTACCCTGGCCGACAAGATCAGCCTGCGCGTCTTCAAGGTCACCGGCGAAACCAACACCGACGACCTGTCGCCTGCGCCGGATGCCTGGTCCCGCCCTGACATCCCGCTGCACGCCCTGGCCATGCTGAAAATGGCCCGTGAAGGCATCGTGCCGGACGAGCAAGGCAAGACCGGCCCGATGAAGCAGATCGAAGAGATGCGCGGCCAAGGCTTCCCGATCGCCTACGTGGGCGACGTGGTCGGTACCGGTTCGTCGCGTAAATCGGCAACCAACTCGGTGCTGTGGTTCTTCGGTGACGACGTGCCTTACGTGCCGAACAAGCGTGCCGGCGGTTTCTGCTTCGGCAGCAAGATCGCTCCGATCTTCTACAACACCATGGAAGATGCTGGCGCACTGCCAATCGAATTCGACGTCACCAACATGAACATGGGCGACGTGATCGACCTGTACCCGCATGCTGGCAAAGTCTGCAAGCACGGCACCGACGAAGTCCTGACCACCTTCGAAATGAAGACCCCGGTGCTGTTGGACGAAGTCCGCGCTGGCGGCCGTATCCCGCTGATCATCGGCCGTGGCCTGACCGACAAGGCCCGCGCTGAGCTGGGCCTGGGCCCAACCGACCTGTTCAAGCTGCCTGAAGCGCCTGTCGACACTGGCAAAGGCTTCACCCTGGCACAGAAAATGGTCGGCAAGGCCTGCGGCCTGCCAGAAGGCAAAGGCGTTCGTCCAGGCACTTACTGCGAGCCGAAGATGACCACCGTGGGGTCCCAGGACACCACCGGCCCAATGACCCGTGATGAACTCAAAGACCTGGCGTGCCTGGGCTTCTCGACCGACCTGGTGATGCAGTCCTTCTGCCACACCGCGGCTTACCCGAAGCCGATCGACGTGACCACCCACCACACCCTGCCTGACTTCATCATGACCCGTGGCGGTGTATCGCTGCGTCCAGGCGACGGCATCATCCACAGCTGGCTGAACCGCATGCTGCTGCCGGACACCGTCGGTACCGGTGGCGACTCCCACACCCGTTTCCCGATGGGCATCTCGTTCCCGGCCGGTTCTGGCCTGGTCGCATTTGCCGCCGCCACCGGCGTCATGCCGCTGGACATGCCGGAATCGATCCTGGTGCGCTTCAAAGGCAAGATGAAGCCTGGCATCACCCTGCGTGACCTGGTTCATGCCATTCCTTACTACGCGATCCAGGCTGGCCTGCTGACCGTAGAGAAGAAAGGCAAGAAGAACGCCTTCTCTGGCCGCATCCTGGAAATCGAAGGCCTGAACGACTTGACGCTGGAACAGGCTTTCGAGCTGTCCGACGCCTCGGCTGAACGTTCGGCTGCCGGTTGCACCATCAAGCTGTCCAAAGAGTCCGTCACCGAATACCTGAACTCCAACATCACCCTGCTGCGCTGGATGATCGGCGAAGGCTACGGCGATGCACGCACCCTGGAACGTCGCGCCCAAGCGATGGAAGCCTGGGTTGCCAACCCAGAACTGATGGAAGCCGATGCCGACGCCGAATACGCCGAAATCATCGAGATCGACCTGGCGGAAATCAACGAGCCGATCCTCTGCGCGCCAAACGACCCGGACGACGCCCGTCTGCTGTCCAGCGTCGCTGGCGAGAAGATCGACGAAGTGTTCATCGGTTCGTGCATGACCAACATCGGTCACTTCCGCGCTGCCGGTAAACTGCTGGAGCAGGTCAAGGGCCAGCTGCCAACCCGTCTGTGGCTGTCGCCGCCGACCAAGATGGACGCTCATCAACTGACCGAAGAAGGCTACTACGGCATCTACGGCAAGGCTGGCGCACGCATGGAAATGCCAGGCTGCTCGCTGTGCATGGGTAACCAGGCACGCGTTGAGCCAAACTCCACCGTGGTGTCGACCTCGACGCGTAACTTCCCGAACCGCCTGGGTGATGGTGCCAACGTCTACCTGGCGTCGGCTGAGCTGGCGGCCGTGGCCTCTACCCTGGGTCGCCTGCCGACCGTCGAAGAGTACATGGGCTACGCGGCGAAACTGGACACCATGGCCAGTGACGTCTACCGCTACCTGAACTTCGACCAGATCGCTGAGTTCCGCAAGATCGCAGCGAGCGCCAACATCCCGGTGATTCAAGCTTAACGGTGTGTTGATGTGAAAAACGCCGCGTATCGCAAGGTACGCGGCGTTTTTTTATGCCTGGAACTAACCATTACTGCCAACACAAAACAAATGTGGGAGCTGCGGACCCTGTGGCGAGGGAGCTTGCTCCCGGGACGGCCTGACAGACGATGCTGATCTAACTGACGCAACGCGATCCAAATGTGGGAGCTGGCTTGCCTGCGATGACGGCCTGCCAGCCGGCGCCTATCTACCTGACACCCCGCGATCCAACTGTGTGCGGGCTTGCTCGCGAAGGCGGCCTGGCAGTCAACACAGTTGGACCGGGTACATATCCGTTATTTAGGTAACGGCCACTTAGGGTTCCGCCCTGACGGCGGCTCACTTTTGAACAGCGCAAAAGTAAGCAAAACGCTCTTGCCCCACCACTCGGCACCTCGCCTAGGCTCGGTGTGCCCGTAATCCGCCAGTGATTTGGGGGGCCGCCGCCACGCGCCATCCATGGCGCGGGGCGGCTAAACCGGCATCCCTGCCGGTTTACCCCCCAAATCCCTGTCGAATTCCGGCCAGCGTGGTTTAACGGGGCGCTTAAGATCAAAAGCAGATCAAGATCAAGAGCGGCTCGCTTCGCATCGTGGTTACCGTGTGCTGCTACAGCCCACAAAGTTGTGTAGATACCTATGCTGGACAGTCAGATAGACCGCATCAGGGCTCAAGCAACCAGCGAATACACCAACGCCGTAATGGCAACCAAACCAACCGCAGTCACAAACACATTTGACGCCTGCCCACGGTACTTGGCCATGGCCGGCACCTTGCGGATGGCGTACATCGGCATCAGGAACAGAATCGACGCAATCACCGGCCCACCCAGGGTCTCGATCATGCCGAGGATGCTCGGGTTAAGCGTGGCGACGATCCAGCACACCACCAGCATGAAGGCTGCGGTCATGCGGTCCAGGGTCTTGGGCGCCGGACGGCGGCCAGTCTTGACCACCAGGCCCTTGAGGCCCTCGCTGGCGCCGATGTAGTGGCCCAGGAAGGACTTGGCAATCGCCACAAACGCAATCAACGGTGCGGCAAAGGCAATCGTCGGGTTATCGAAGTGGTTAGCCAGATACGACAGGATCGACAGGTTCTGCGCTTTCGCTTCAGCTAACTGTGCGGGCGACAGGGTCAGCACGCAACTGAACACAAAGAACAGCACCATCGCCACCATCAGCAAGTGCGCGCGGGACAGGATCTGCGAACTGCGTTCCTCGGCGTGGGCACCGTACTGGCGCTTCTGATCCACCGCAAAGGCCGAGATGATCGGTGAATGGTTGAACGAGAACACCATCACCGGAATCGCCAGCCACAGCGTGTTGAGCAACGCAGACGGTGCCGGCACTTCGCTCGCGGTGCTGAGAATGCCGCCATTCCAGTGCGGTACCAGGTACACCGCCAGGAACAGCAAGGCGACAATAAACGGATACACCATCAGGCTCATGGCCTTGACGATCACCTGCTCACCGCAACGCACCACGGCCAGCAGACCCAGGATCAACACAAACGCCAGGATCGCCCGCGGCGGCGGCAGGATATGCAGCTGGTGCTCCATGAAGCTGCTGACGGTATTGGTCAGCGCCACGCTGTAGATCAGCAGGATGGGGAAGATCGCAAAGAAGTACAGCAAGGTGATCAATGCACCGGCCTTGATACCGAAATGCTCTTCAACCACGTCGGTGATGTCGGAACCTTCACGGCCGGACAGCACGAAACGGGTCAGCCCACGGTGGGCAAAGAACGTCATCGGGAAGGCCAGCAACGCCAGGATCACCAGCGGCCAGAAGCCCCCCAGGCCCGCGTTGATCGGCAAGAACAAAGTACCGGCGCCAATGGCGGTACCGAATAGCCCGAGCATCCAGGTAGTGTCCTGGCGGCTCCAGCTTGTGAGCGTTGCAGGTGTCGTTGCATAGCGTTCGTCGACGCTATTGGCCTGATCATTCATCCGGTCGGATCTCCGCATTCACACGGCCAGCACGAGTCAGAAAAACCTGACAGGCAGCGCCCTGGCCGAAACAAGGGCCGGATTGTCCGGGATTCTCTTGGAGAAGCAAAGACTTAGCTGAGGAATGGTTAGGCGGTGCAGACGTTCAGAGGCCGTCCCGAGGGAAGGATTTGGATGACCGAGAAGTCAAACGGAAAGTAGCTCTTTACTATTAAGCGCTAAACATACAAGAAAAGTCCGACAACAAGCTCAGAATTAACCTCCTTCAAAAACATATTATTACTCATACAACACCTCAACTGTTACAGAACCATACACAGCTATTGAGCGTGCACAAACTCACAAACTAATATCTTCGCGCACCGACCAAAAACACGATAACAACACTTAGTCAACACTCAAGGAGTTTGACAATGCGAAGACTCACCCTTGCAGTTACCGGCCTGCTCTTTGCAGGCTTATTAGGCGCGCCTGCCACTTACGCCAAGCCTGTTGAACCCGAGGCGGATATACGTGCCCTGGCCTCATCGCCCCAATGGCTGACCACCAAAGTCTATATAGAGGGTGAACCAGAAAACGACGTCAAGGCCCAGTACCCCGGTGTGGTGGGCATATCGATGTGGGATCCGCAGCGCAATCGTTATGAGTTCTTCTACACCGATACAGGACGCTCGAAACACCCTGACGGAGGGGGCGGCTATTTCCTGGTCACTGGCGACAAACAGACCCACATCCTGGTGCCTGACCTTGGCCCGCACCGCACCATCGTCAGAAGGCTGGAAAAACTGGACAGCACCGAGTTCACGTATTCTCGCGAAGTCCCTCGCGACATGGTAGCGACCAACCCTCCGGTTAGAATTTACGTTGTACATGCCCCTTACACAGGGCCGATAAAGACTCACATGTCAAACTAGTTGAATACCTTCTTTATACCCAGCCATATAAACCAACAACAAAAGAGACACTTCATGATAAAGACATATATTTCATTCAAATCGCTATTAATGCCTGCACTGCTGGCAGCCGTGCTGTTACCCAGCGCAACTACGCTACAGGCCAGCACGACACTGCCCACTAAAAGCATCGCCGCCACGCCAGATAACACCGTCATGTTGACCGTGTTTCTTAAACACGATCAATCACGACCGCTCAGCGAATTGAAAGCCCAGCTGGCCAAGCAGGAATTTCATAAAGTCTTCCCGCCGGAAGGTGTCGAAGTCGTCAGCTGGAATATCACCATGGGCATCGGGCAAGTCATTGTGCTGCGCCTGCCGGCGTCGCGCCTGGCTCAAGTCAACCTGGCCATCGAGAACACGGCGTGGGGTGTCTACAAGACAGAATTCTTCCCGACGTACGATTTCATGCCGATCGCGCAAAGAGAGCGAGCCCAGGCACGGCAAACGGGGACTGCGCAGTAGCTGGCGCACTCGCTAAGTGGCCGAGGTGCCCAGGTTTGGATTGCGCAGCTCGCTTTGTATGGCGTTCTGCGCAATAGCCAGTTTTTCTAACAATTCAGAGGTTTCGTGGGCCGTCAGCGCCATAAGTGGGAGGTCCCAGTCATAGTTCTTGATGACGTTTATCCGAAAACCACCCGCCGCATCAAATTCTGGGTACCAACCCACATCCAGTAACAATCCCTCGGCGAACTCCACCTGGAGCATATCTTCCTTTAACAGATCGACCTGCTTGGCCACTGCAATATCCTGCAGGTGCGACAGATCGTCATGGGTGACTGTGCCACCGGTAAAGTTAAGCGAGATCAATTTGTTAACCTCCTGAATTCCTGTTCAGAAATCGGGTGACCATGAATAGCACCAGCGCTGAGCTCTATCCGCACCCAGCGGCTGAGTTTGCCATGGCTGGCCCCAATGCAGTGGGAGAACTCCATCACTTTCCAAGGTTTTCCTTGCGCAAAAAAGCGGGCGCGAATGGACGGCCTGTAAAATCAGACAGGCCTTACGAGCGAAGAAATTTTTCCACCGCAATAAAACGCTCTGTCTTACAAATCCCGCATACTCATGCTCTCAAACCCTTCAGGAAGAGCCTTGCGATGCCCACCACTGTTCTGGTCCTGGTTGAAACCATCAACGAATACCTGCAAATCATCGAAAGCAGTGACTTCCATGTGATCCTGGCGCCGACGCCCGCTGAACGCGCCCAGGCGATCAAGACCCATGGTGGGCAGATCCAGGCTGTGCTGACCCGTGGCCCGCTGGGGCTGTACGCCGAGGAAATCGCCGCGCTGCCCCTGCTGGAGATCATTTGCGTGATTGGTGCCGGCTACGAGCATGTAGACCTGCAGGCGGCGAGCAACCGTGGGATTGTGGTTACCAACGGCGCCGGCGTGAACGCCCCTTCGGTGGCCGATCACGCCATGGCGTTGTTGCTGGCGCTGGTGCGTGGCATTCCCCAGACAGATGCGGCGGTACGGCGCGGCGAATGGCCGAAGGTGATGCGCCCTTCCCTCAGCGGTAAACACCTGGGGATTGTCGGGCTGGGCGCGGTGGGTATGGAAATTGCCCGGCGCGCCGCCCTGGGGTTCGGCATGGAGGTGAGTTATCACAACCGCCAACCCCGCGATGACGTGGATTACACCTATTGTGCAACGGCCGTGGAGCTGGCGCGCACCTCGGACTTCCTGGTGCTGGCCACGCCCGGCGGTGCCAGCACTCGCCACCTGATCGACCGCCACGCCCTGGACGCCCTGGGGCCGCACGGTTTTCTGGTCAACATTGGCCGCGGCAGCGTGGTGGTGACCGCCGACCTGGTCGCCGCACTGGAACAGCGACGCATCGGCGGCGCTGCGCTGGACGTGTTTGACGACGAACCCGCAGTGCCCGATGCCCTCAAGCGCCTGAGCAATACCGTGCTGACGTCCCACGTGGCCGGGCTGTCCCCGGAAGCGGTCCATGACACGGTGCAGCGCGTCGCTGACAACCTGGTGGAATACTTCGCCGGCCGCCCCGTGCTTACACCGGTGGCCTTGCCAGCGCCTGCAAAATGACCGATCAGGCACGCTGATCACGCTTCAACACGCTAACCTATTAAGCCGCCCCGACCTTGTCGCTGGGCGGCTGTGCGCATTAGATTAGGAAATAGTCCAAGGCCTTTAGAATAAGCAGAAGGGATAAGCATGGCGCTGAACGACCAATCGACCCAGATTCGCCCAGGCGAAGAACTTGATGCCAGCCTGATCGATCCCTACCTCAAGGCCCATATCCCGGGCTTGGAGGGCACGCCCACCATCAGCCAGTTTCCGGGCGGTGCGTCGAACCTGACCTACCTGCTGGAATACCCAGGCCAGGAATTTGTGCTGCGTCGCCCGCCGTTTGGCCACAAGGCCAAGTCTGCCCACGACATGGGCCGCGAATACCGCATTCTCAACCAGCTTAAAGATGGCTTCCCGTACTGCCCCAAAGCCTATGTGCACTGCACCGATGAATCGGTGATCGGCGCCGAGTTCTATGTGATGGAGCGCGTCAACGGCATCATCCTGCGTTCCGACCTGCCGCCCGAACTGGGCCTGGACGCCACTCGCACCGAAGCCTTATGCAAAAGCTTTATCGACAAATTCGTTGAGCTGCACCAGGTTGACTACACCGCGTGCGGCCTGGCCGACCTGGGCAAGCCTGAAGGCTACGTGGCACGGCAGATTCGCGGCTGGAGTGAGCGCTATGAAAAAGCCCTGACGCCCGATGCGCCAAAATGGGAGGCGGTACGCGCCTGGCTCAACGACAAAATGCCAGCCGATCACCCCACCTCCAGCATCGTGCACAACGATTACCGCTTCGACAACGTGATCCTCGACCCGCACAACCCGATGCAGATCATCGGCGTGCTGGACTGGGAGTTGACCACCCTGGGCGACCCGCTGATGGACCTGGGCAACACCCTCGCCTACTGGATCGAGGCCGCGGACCCGGCGCCGGTGCAACTGATGCGCCGCCAGCCGAGCAACGCCCCCGGCATGCTCACCCGCCGCCAGTTTGTCGACTACTACGCCGAGCGCTCCGGCATCCAGATCGACAATTTCGATTTCTATTACACCTACGGCCTGTTCCGCCTGGCCGGGATTGTGCAGCAGATCTACTACCGCTTCTTCCATGGCCAGACCCAGGACAAACGCTTTGCGCAGTTCATTCACATGAACAAGCTGCTGGAGCAGATGAGCCTGAACGTCATCGGCAAATCTGCGCTCTGAGTGCAACTACAAGGAACCCTCATGTCCAAGACCAACCTGTTCGACCTCGACGGCAAGATTGCGTTTGTTTCCGGCGCCAGCCGTGGCATCGGTGAGGCCATCGCCAAGTTACTGGCCCAGCAAGGCGCCCATGTGATTGTCTCCAGCCGTAAGCTGGAGGGCTGCCAGCACGTGGCCGATGCGATCATCGCCGACGGCGGCAAAGCCACGGCGATTGCCTGTCACATTGGTGAAATGGAGCAGATCAGCCAGGTGTTCGCCGGCATCCGCGAACAGTTCGGCCGCCTGGATATCCTGGTCAATAACGCCGCCACCAACCCGCAGTTCTGCAACGTACTGGACACCGACCTCGGCGCGTTCCAGAAAACCGTCGACGTGAATATCCGTGGTTACTTCTTCATGTCGGTGGAAGCCGGCAAGCTGATGCGCGAGAACGGCGGCGGCAGCATCATCAACGTGGCCTCGATCAACGGTATCTCGCCGGGCGTGTTCCAGGGCATCTACTCGGTGACCAAGGCCGCCGTGATCAACATGACCAAGGTGTTTGCCAAAGAATGTGCGGCCTTTGGCATCCGTTGCAATGCCCTGCTGCCGGGCCTGACCGATACCAAGTTCGCCTCGGCGCTGGTCAAGAACGATTCGATCCTGAACATGGCCCTGGCGCAAATCCCGCTCAAGCGCGTTGCCGCCCCCAGCGAAATGGCCGGCGCGGTGTTGTACCTGGCCAGTGACGCGTCGAGCTATACCACCGGCGTTTCGCTGAATGTGGACGGCGGCTTCTTGTCCTGACCTCACCTGGGTTTTTTCAGATCGATTTGCGCGTAACCTTGGCGCAGATCGATCTGTCCCAGGATGAAACATGGAACTGCACCTCGTCATCACCGGCCGCAAGGACCTGGCTGCCCAGCTTTATCAGCAATTGCGCCAAGCCATCGCCACCGGGCGGCTGTCGGCGGGCGCGCAACTGCCCCCCAGCCGACTGCTCGCCGAACAACTGGGCATCTCGCGCAAGACGGTATCCGACACCTACGCCACCTTGACCTACGAAGGCCTGCTGATTGGCAAGATCGGCCGCGGCACCTTCGTCAACGCGTGGGCGCCACAGCCCGATCGCGTGCAAACCGCCACCGACCTGGCGTGCGCCGCCAACCTGGGCAAATGGGCGGCATTGCCCTCGCCCATGGGCCACCCCGCCCGTGAAGACATCCTGCGCTACGAATTTATCGGCGGCGCGACGACACGCCACCACTTCCCCCAGGACGAATGGCGGCGTTGTACCCAGGATGCGTTGCGTCGTATCGCCCAGAACAGCGGTTTTTACAGCCAGCCAGAAGGCGTGCCCGCCCTGCGCGAAGCCATCGCCGGGCATATCGCGTTTTCTCGCGGGGTCAAATGCGGAGCCCGCGATATCGTGGTCACCAACGGGGCACAGCAGGCGCTGGACCTGATTGCCCGCGTGGTGCTTGAGCCCGGCAGCCTGGTCGCGATGGAAGACCCCGGCTACAGCCCCGCACGCCAATTGTTCGTCGCGATGGGCGCCAATGTTGCCAGTGTGGCCGTCGACAAAGAGGGCCTGCAGGTCGACCAGATCCCGGATGGCACCCGCTTGATCTATGTGACGCCGTCCCACCAATTCCCCCTCGGCATGCCCATGAGCCAGGCGCGGCGCGAGGCCCTGCTGGACCGCGCCATTGCGCTCGGCGCGATCATCATTGAAGACGATTACGACAGCGAGTTTCGCTACGAAGGCCGCCCCACCGACTCCCTGCAAAGCATGGATACCCGAGGCGTGGTTACCTACGTCGGCACCTTCTCCAAAACCCTGTCGCCGGAATTACGCCTGGGCTATGCGGTGCTGCCGCCGGCCATCTACGGTGCGGTGCTCAAGGCCAAGAAATTGACCGACCAGCACAGCGCTACCTTGCCGCAGTGGGCACTGGCCAAGTTCATCAGTGAAGGTTACCTGCTCAAGCATATTCGTCGCTGTCACAGCCTCTATGCGGGGCGTCGCGAACGCATATTGCAGCGTCTGGCGGGCGATCTGTCACCGTGGTTCGAGGCAGTACCGACGGTGGCGGGTTTTCACCTGGCGGCCCTGTGCAAGGTGCCAGTGAATATTCCCTTACTGATGGAACGGGCGCGTGAGGTCGAGGTGGGGTTGTATCCCCTGGACGTGTTCTTTCACGATCTGCCGGTGCGCTCTGGGCTGATTCTGGGGTTCGGCGCCATCGAGACTCTGGATATCGACCCGGCGCTGGACAAGGTTCGCGATATTCTCTTGCAGATTGGCTAGGCGGTTTTCCGGCGCATTGGTCATTGGTGGCAGGCCTTCTGCGGCGTAGGGTGAAGCGGTCTTTCACCCGATGGAACCCTCATCATGAAACGCTTATTCGCTGCCACACTGATGCTCGCCTCCCTCAGTGCATTTGCCCACGACCCGGTCTACAACCAGGAAACGCTCAAGGTGCTGCAAGAGCACGCCTTGACCAACGTGCCAGGCAAGAAAACCATCATGCTCACCGTGGACTACGCCCCCGGCCAGGCCACCGTGCCCCACAGCCACACCGGCACCGCCGTGGCGTATGTGCTCGAAGGCCAGATTACCTCGCGGGTCAATGATGAAAAGGCGATCACCTACAAAGCCGGGCAATCGTTCTACGAGCCGGCCGGCTCGCGGCATTTTGAGTCAAGCAATGCCAGCCAGACCCAACCGGCCAAACTGCTGGTGGTGATGGTGCTGGATGACAAGGCTGAGGTACTCACCCCACTTCCCAAATAATCAGCAACACCACAAAACCCCTGTGGGAGCTGGCTTGCCTGCGATAGCGGTGGGCCAGTAAAAGATGAGCTGGCTGATACACAGCTATCGCAGGCAAGCCAGCTCCCACAGTTTCAACCGTGTCTGGTCAGGGACGTTTGAACAGGTTGCGCAGGTGTTCAATACGCGACCGGCACTCGCAACCCTCCAGATGGTCATTGACCATCCCCATCGCCTGCATCAACGCATACATCGTGGTCGGGCCGACAAAGGTCCAGCCGCGTTTCTTCAGGGCTTTGGACAAACGCACCGAAGCCGCCGAGGTCGGATTGGCCGTCCAGTAAGCCATATCCACCACTGCCGGCCGCTCTTCTGTGCCGGGTTCGAACGCCCACAGCCAGCGCGCCAGCGAGCCGGTCTCCTCCACCAGTTCACAGGCCCGACGTGCATTGTTGATGGCCGAGACGATCTTCGCCCGGTTGCGCACAATGCCCGGGTCGCTCATCAACCGCTCGATGTCCGCCTCGCCATACTGCGCCACCCGGCGAAAATCAAAGCCCTCGAACGCCTGGCGAAAGTTTTCGCGCTTGCGCAGGATGGTGATCCACGCCATCCCTGCCTGAAAACCCTCCAGGCAGATCTTCTCGTACAGCGCGATGTCATCCGCCACCGGCACGCCCCACTCGTGGTCGTGGTAATGCAGGTAAGCAGGCGCTGCAGTGCGCCAGGCGCAATACATGCGCCCTGCTTCGTCGGTTGTCAGCCCTGGTTGGTCCATCCATCACCTCGTATGCCGAAGGCGATGATACGCAAAAAAAATTAATCCCCGCCAACCGCTCAAGCATCGTACTTACCGACCAACTGGTCAGACCGGGACCTGCCAACCGCCAAATATTTACTTGTGATTTGAAAAAACCCGAGCGTAGACTGGCCCCGCACTGGACTTACCGGTAAGACCACAACAATTAAGCCCTGGAACCACCAGGGCACCGAATAGAGATCCCTCCCATGCTCAGATGGTGCTCGCGTTCGATTTTCCTGCAAGTCGTGATTGGCCTGATGCTCGGCATCGCCTGCGGCCTGGCCCTTCCCGAATTCTCCTCGCAACTCAAACCCTTGGGTGACGGCTTTATCAAGCTGATCAAAATGCTGATTGGCCTGATCGTGTTCTGCGTGGTGGTCAGCGGTATTTCCGGCGCGGGCGATTTGAAGAAAGTCGGGCGCATCGGCCTCAAGTCGGTGATCTATTTTGAAATGCTCACCACCGTCGCCCTGGTGCTCGGCCTGATCATGGCCTTCAGCACCGGCATTGGCAGCGGCGCCAATATTCACCTGGAGCAACTCTCTTCCGCCGGTTTGAATGAGCTGGCCGACAAAGGCCAGCACATCCGCGGCACCAGCCAGTTCCTGATGGAGTTGATCCCCAACTCGGTGGTCGGCGCCTTTGCCGATAACAACGTGCTGCAAGTGCTGTTGTTCTCGGTGCTGTTCGGCAGCGCGCTGAACCTGGTGGGCGAAGCGGCCAGCGGCATCTCGCGGCTGATCAACGAATTGAGCCATGTGATCTTCCGCATCATGGGCATGATCGTGCGCCTGGCGCCAATTGGCGTATTCGGTGCCATCGCCTTCACCACCAGCACCTATGGCCTGGACTCACTGCAACACCTGGGCAGCCTGGTGGGGCTTTTCTACCTGACCTGCTTTGCCTTCGTGGCGGTGATCCTCGGGCTGGTGATGCGCCTCTCGGGCCTGCGCATGTTGCCGCTGCTCAAGTACCTGCGTGAAGAACTGCTGATCGTGATGGGCACCGCTTCGTCGGATGCGGTGTTGCCGCAGATCATGCGCAAACTGGAGCATCTGGGCATTGGCAGCTCCACCGTGGGCCTGGTGATTCCCACCGGTTACTCGTTCAACCTCGACGGTTTCTCCATCTACCTGACCCTGGCGATCGTGTTTATCGCCAACGCCACCGGTACACCGCTGTCGATGACCGACTTGCTGACCATCCTCCTGGTATCGTTGATCACCTCCAAAGGCGCCCATGGCATTCCAGGCTCGGCGTTGGTGATCCTGGCGGCAACGCTCACGGCGATTCCGGCTATTCCAGTGGTCGGACTGGTGTTGGTGCTGGCCGTGGACTGGTTCATGGGCATCGGCCGGGCGCTGACCAACCTGATCGGCAACTGCGTGGCCACCGTGGCGATTGCACGCTGGGAAAAAGACATTGATATCCAGCGCGCCAACAAGGTGCTCGACGGCCAGCAAGGCTATGCCTTCCAGGCCAAGAAGCCGGTGCTGCCGGCGCATCAGGAGTTCTAACCCCTCTTATGAGCGGCACAGATCAAATGTGGGAGCGGGCTTGCTCGCGAAAGCGGTGGTTCAGCTTGCAAATCCAGTGACTGAAACACCGTATTCGCGAGCAAGCCCGCTCCCACATTTTGACCCCCGCACGCTTGGCAATCGTATGAGCAACATCAAGGAGCCTTCGACGTGATCAGCACCTCAACCGTCGTCAATTCAGTGGTAGAAAAACTGCGCGCCGCCTTGGCGCGAGGCCAGTGGCGCCGCGGTGAAATGCTGCCTGGCCAGCGTGAACTGGCCGAACAGCTGGGCATCAGCCGCCCGAGCCTGCGCGAAGCGGTGATCGTGCTGGAGACCCTTGGCCTGGTGCGCTCCATGCCCGGCAAAGGCGTGGTCGTGCTGGAAACCAGCGTCAGCGAGCCGCAATCGAGCGACGCCGTGGCCGATGCCAGCCTCGAGGACATCCTGCAACTGCGCTACACCCTCGAACCTTTCATCGTCGGCCTGGTGGCCCAGTCCATCAGCAGCAAGGAAATCGGCCAACTGCGTCTGACCCTGATGGACATGCGCGAGGCTCTCGATGCGGGCGATGCCGAAGCCGGCATGAACGCCTATATCGACTTCCATGAAGAACTGTTCGCCCTGACTTCCAACCCGATCTTTCAGAACGTGGTGCAGCAAACCAGCACCGCGCTCAAACAAAGCGCCCAGGTATTGCGCAACTCGCCAGAACACCTGGCCGAACGCCTGCAAGAAAACGAAGCCGTGGTACGCGCCATCCGCAACAAGAACAGCGCCCTGGCCAGTGCCGAAATGCGCCGGCACATCCTGCAGGAAGGCCTGCGCATGGGCATTCGCTTGAATATCCCGGACGACCATCTGGGCAGTTGATTTTCGGAGACCGGCCATGAACGCTCACGCCTTGCAACGCAATTGCACCCTCACGTCCTTACGCTGGACGCCCGAAAAAAAGCCCTCAGTGGACGACATCTACCCACGCTTGTTCGACGCCATCCTTGAGCAACGCATTGCGCCCGCCAGCCGCTTCACCGAAGAAGGCCTGGGCGAGCTCTTTGGCGTGAGCCGCAGCGTGATTCGCCGGGTGCTGGCCAAGCTGTCCCATCAGCAAGTGGTCATCCTGCGCCCCAACCAGCGCGCCCAGGTCGCCGCGCCGGATGCCCAGCACACACGGCAGATCCTGGAAGCCCGGCGCCTCACCGAAATCACAGTGGTGCAACTGGCCTGCGCCCAGGCCACCGCGATGCAGATTCGCCAACTGCGCGAGCTGATTGCCCAGGAGCGCGACGCCATTGAGCGTGACCAACGGGGGCCGGCGATCCGGTTTTCCGGAGAGTTTCATCTGCAACTGGCGCACATGGCCGGCAATGCGCCGCTGGCCCAGTTTCTCAACAGCCTGGTGCCGTTGACGTCGTTGATCATTGCGCAATTTGAAGCCAAGGCCTGCACGTATTGCGCGTGGCAGGAGCATGTGGCGATTGTGGATGCCGTGGAACAGCGCGACGCCCACATGGCCGTCGCCTTGATGACCCAGCACCTGGATCACCTGGAAACCCGACTACTCAAACACCACTGATCCCCAGTGAATGAAGATCAACCTGTGGGAGCTGGCTTGCCTTAATGCGATTGTAGGAGCGAGCTTGCTCGCGAAAAACGCACAGGCGCCGCATTCATTCAGCAAGCACGCGTTATCGTTGACGTTTTTCGCGAGCAAGCTCGCTCCTACATTGATCGCATTCCAGATCAAATAAAAAAGCCCCCGCATCTCACGATGCGGGGGCTTTTGGTTTAGCGAGGCATCAAGCCGGTTGCAACACCGACTGGCCACTCAACGCCAGGTCCAGCAACTCACGGTTGGCCACCGCGTACATGGCGTAGTCCGTGCCCACTGCGGCACGAATTTCCACCATCATGGCGCGCCAGCGATCCGCCATGTCCTGGTGCTGCTCAAGCCACAGGGCCACGCGGGCTTCCATGTCTTGTGGCGCATCGGCCATTTGCAGGACCGAGATGGTGATCGCCCGTTGCTGCCAGTCCACGTCATCGCGGAAGGCTTCGCGGGCCTGGGCCTGCCAGTTGTTGGCAACCGGCAGATCGCTGATCTGCTGCAAGTACCAAGGCAGGTCCAGGGCGCTGCCGACGGCGAAGTAGGCCTTGGCCACTTCGGCGGCGTCATGCCCGGTCACGTCGGCGGCTTCGATGATCGGCAGCAAGGTGTACAGGTGGGTAGTGCCTGCAACCATGCGCGCCAACAACTCCGGTACGCCGGCCTGGGTGTAGGCCTGGTAGCGGTTCTGCCAGCCTTCGCGGGTCGGGCCTTCCAGCAGTTCGTCGAGCTTGAGGCCCAGCGCGGCCAGGTGCGGACCGAAGTGCGCGGTGTCACGCCCGGCGTCTTGCTCGTTGCGACGGCTGCGCAGGAACCAGCGCGTAGCGCGACGGCCCAGGCGCATCAGTTCATCCATCAGCTCCAGTTGCACGTCAGCGGAAACCTGGTGGTCCAGGGCTTCAATCTGACGGAACCAGTGCGGGAGATGGAAGATGTCCCGCACGATCACATACGCGCCCGCCACGTTCGCCGGGCTCATGCCGGTCGACTCTTTGAGTCGTTGAACGAAGGTGATGCCCATGTGGTTGACCAGGTCGTTGGCGATCTGGGTGCTGACGATCTCGCGCTTCAGACGGTGGCGACGCATGGCTTCGCCGAACTTGGCCACCAGGCTCGGAGGGAACGCGGTCTCCATGTCGCGGGTCAGGTACTCGTCATCCGGTACCAGCGACTTGAGCAGCGCTTCCTTGAGGTCGATCTTGCTGTAGGAAATCAGCACCGACAGTTCCGGACGGGTCAGGCCCTTGCCGCTGGAGGCGCGCTCGGTCAGCTGCTCTTCGGTCGGCAGGTACTCGATGGCACGGTCCAGCTTGCCACGGCCTTCCAGGTCGCTCATCAGGCGCTTGTACTCGGCAGCACGCTCGTAAGCCCTGCGCGCGGCCAGGGACAGGGCCTGGGTCTGCTTGTAGTTGTTGCCCAACACCAGGTTGCCGACTTCGTCGGTCATGCTCGCCAGCAGCTGGTTGCGCTGCTTGTCGGTCATGTCACCGGCCTGCACCACTTCGTTGAGCAGGATCTTGATGTTTACTTCGTGGTCAGAGCAGTCCACGCCACCGGCGTTGTCGATGAAGTCGGTGTTGGAACCGCCGCCATTGAGGCCGAATTCCACACGGCCCAACTGGGTCATGCCGAGGTTACCGCCCTCGCCCACTACCTTGCAGCGCAGCTCGTTGCCATTGACGCGCAGTGCGTCGTTGGCCTTGTCGCCCACATCGGCATGGCTCTCGGTGCTGGCCTTGACGTAAGTACCGATACCGCCGTTCCACAACAGGTCCACCGGCGCCTTGAGCAAGGCGTTGAGCAGTTCGGTCGGGGTCAGCTTGTCGGCCTGGATGTCGAAGCGTTCTTTCATCTGTGGCGAGATGGCAATGCTTTTCGCGCTGCGCGAGAAGATACCGCCGCCTTCGGACATGATGCTGGTGTCGTAGTCGGTCCAGGCCGAACGCGGCAGTTCGAACAAACGCTTGCGCTCGACGAAGCTGGTGGCCGGGTTCGGGTTCGGGTCGATGAAGATATGCAGGTGGTTGAACGCTGCGACCAGTTGCAGTTTGTCCGACATCAACAAACCATTACCGAACACGTCACCGGCCATATCGCCGACGCCCACCACGGTGATGCTGTCTTCCTGCACGTTGATGCCGCGCTCACGGAAGTGACGCTGCACACCCACCCACGCGCCCTTGGCGGTGATGCCCATTTTCTTGTGGTCGTAACCGGCCGAACCACCGGAAGCGAACGCATCGCCCAGCCAGAAGCCGTAGTCGATGGCAATGCCGTTGGCGATGTCGGAGAAGGTCGCAGTGCCTTTGTCCGCCGCCACCACCAGGTACGGGTCATCGTCGTCATGGCGCACGACGTTGGCCGGCGGTACCAGGGCGCCGTCTTTCAGGTTGTCGGTGATGTCCAACAGGCCAGAGATGAAGATGCGGTAGCAGGCGATGCCTTCGGCCGCGATTTCGTCCCGGCTGCCGCCCAATGGCAGGCGACGCGGCAGGAAGCCGCCTTTGGCGCCCACCGGCACGATCACCGAGTTCTTCACTTGCTGGGCTTTTACCAGGCCGAGCACTTCGGTACGGAAGTCTTCTTCACGGTCGGACCAGCGCAGGCCGCCACGGGCCACGTTGCCAAAGCGCAGGTGCACGCCTTCGACCCGTGGCGAGTACACGAAGATTTCAAACTTCGGCACGGGCTTGGGCAGCTCTGGGATAGCACGCGGGTCGAACTTGAAGCTGAAGTACGACTTGTTCTGGCCGTTGGCGTCGGTCTGGTAGAAGTTGGTACGCAGGGTGGCCTTGATCAGGTCCAGGTAGCGACGCAGGATCCGGTCTTCGTTGAGCACCTGGACGTCGTCCAGGGCGCTGAGGATCGCTTGCTCCAGGCGTTGCTGCTTGTCTTCCAGATCGTCGGCAGTGAGCTTGCGCGCCAAGTAGAAGCGGGTCTTGAACAACCGGGTCAATTCGCGGGCGATGTCGGTGTGGTTGTTCAGGGTGCTGGCGATGTAACCCAGGTCGAAGCCCAGGCGAATCTGCTTCAGGTAACGGGCATAGGCACGCAGCAGTGCCACGTCGCGCCATGGCAGGCCGGCGGTGAGGACCAGGCGGTTGAACGCATCGTTCTCGGCATCGCCATGCACGATGTGCACGAATGCATCCTGCAGGGTGTCGTTGAGCTGCTGGATATCCAGGTTCACGCCTTCGGCGGCGATGAACGCAAAGTCATGGATCCAGAACTCGCGGCCATTGGCATGACGCAGGCGATACGGGAACTCGCCCAGCACACGCAGGCCGAGGTTTTCCAGGATCGGCAGCACGTCGGACAGCGCCAGCGGCGTATCGGCGTGGTAGAGCTTGCAATGCAGCTCACGCTGGCCGGAGACCTGGCCCAGCGGCTGATAGAAGCTCATCACCAGCGGGTTGGCTTCGGTCAGGCTGTTGAGGTGCTGCATGTCGACCACAGCCGAATGTGCGGCAAAACGCTCGCGGTAGCCGGCCGGGAAGCCTTTGGGGAAATCCGCCAGCACGTTGGTGCCCTGGGCTTCGCCGAAGCTTTCCACTACCAGGCTGGCGTAATCGTCCTGCCAGCTGCGGCAGGCCTGCACCACTTCTTTTTCCAGTTGCAGCGGGTCGATGTCCAGGCGGTTCTTGGGGTCAACACGCAGAATCAGTTGCACACGGGCCAGCACGGACTCGGAGAAGAAGGTCCAGAACTCGCAGTCCGAAGCCTTCAGACGGTCCATCAGCACTTGCTGGATCTTCTGGCGCACTTCGGTGGAATAGATATCGCGTGGCACGTAGGCCAGGCAGTAGCAGAAACGACCGTACGGGTCTTTGCGCAGGAACACGCGGATCTTGTTGCGCTCCTGGATCTGCACAATCGACATCACGGTGCTGAACAGCTCGTCGACCGGGGTCTGGAACAGATCGTCACGGGGCAGTACTTCAACCACTTGGGCAAGTTCTTTACCCAGGTGCGCCTTGGCCTGGAAGCCCGAGCGACGTTCGATTTCCGCAACCTTGCGACGGATATAAGGGATCACCCGCACGCTTTCGCCATACACCGACGAGGTGTACAGGCCCATGAAACGGTGTTCTTTGATGACCTTGCCGTCGGCGCTGATCTCACGGATAGACACGTAGTCCGGGTAAGCCGGGCGGTGCACGCGACTTGGGTGTGCGGCCTTGGCGAACGACAGCACGGTCGGCTCGCGCAGGTAGGCCACAGCGTAGTCTTCGATGCGCAGGTCTTCGGCAGTGAGGCCGGCGCGCAGCAACTTGGTCAGACCGAGGAAGGAGCTGGCGTCATATTCGATATGACCGCCGTCCGCCTCGTCACGTACCACGAACTCTTCGTAGCCCAGGAAGGTGAAGTGGTTGCCCACCAGCCATTCGAGGAAGTTCTTGATCTCGGCTTTTTCTTCGCCGTCGATGGCGAACGCACTGGCGTCGATACCGGCCAGCAGGTCCTGGACCTTGGCTTTCATCGGTTCGAAATCGGCCACGGCCACGCGCACTTCGCCCAGCACCTGCTCAAGCTCTTTGCTCAGCACGTTCAGCTCGGCGGCATTGGCGCAGCGGTCGATCTCCAGGTACATCAGCGATTCTTGCAGGATGCCTTCGCCCTGGGTGCCCTTGGGCAGGATTTCCAGCAGCTCGCCCTTGCTGCCACGACGCACGCTGAGCACGGTGGTTTGCAGGGTATGGATGCTGTAGCCACGGCGGTTCAGCTCAGTGCGTACCGAATCGACCAGAAAGGGCAGGTCATGGTGCAGCACTTCGACCGCGGTGTGGGTCGACTGCCAGCCATGACGTTCGTAATCGGGGTTGTATACCCGCACTTGCGGTTGGGTGTGATCAAAGCGCTCAAGCAGGCGCCAGGCAGACAGGGTGCAACCGGCCAGGTCGGAAAGGCGACGCTGGGTCAGTTCGTCCAGGGAAATGATGCCGAAAAATTGTTCAGCGAACAGCGCCACTTGTGGCAGTGCCTGTTCACTGAGGTGCTGCGCCAGTGCCGCTTGCAGTTGATGCTGGAAGTCGGCCTTGCTGGCTGCGGTGAAGAACGCCATCTGTGGTACTCCGCTTGGGCTTGTTATTGATGAAAGCGTCGCGTGTTATCCCCTCGCGGGGAGACCGTCAGCTCTGTTCGCTGGTGTGCTGACAAGCACCATAAACGAATCAGGGCGACAGGTGGGTGAAGCTGGACAAGACAGTCAGGTCACATACAACTTCCATACGGCATGCCCCTGGCCAGGTGACGATACGACGGGCAGGTCAGGCGCCTGGCACAGGGCACATCCGTTGCGCAGCTTAACGAGTGTAGGAAGAGCGCTGCTTGCGACGCTGCGACATATTCGGTCATCGGTAAGCAGGGTATCGGTTGCAACTTGGGCAACCTCGGTTTTTCGGTGGAAAATCTTGCTACTTTGAACACCATCAGTACCAGAAATGACCGATCCGGTCCGTCAGGTCATGCCTAAGTTCCGACACAGGATGAAGCACAAAATTCGCCGCAATGGCACAATTGCCCTCCCCTACACAGGATTGCCCCATGCTGCAGCTGAAAACCGACGCCCTGATGGTCACCCCGTGCGACGACGAAGAAGACAACATGGCCATGCTGTGCTGTCACGGCAAGAACGGCGAAATGTTCATGCTCACCCGTTACCCGGATGAAGATGAAGTGGAGCTGACCTGGGACTACGAACCTTCGACCCTCGATGGGCTGAAAGTGACGCTGGGCGACACCACCTTATTGATCGAACTGGCGGCTGGCGATGCCGATGCCCTGGGCGGTAAGGACCAGTTGGAGATCACCCACAGCACCGCTGCGGCAGACATGGCTGAAGTGCAGGAAACCCTGCAGAACATCCTCACGGGCACCGGCACTTTCATTCGGATCTGAATGCACCGAAGACCCCCTGTGGGAGCTGGCTTGCCTGCGATGACGGCCTGGCAGTCAATACAGTTGGACCGGGTACATATCCGTTATTTAGGTAACGGCCACTTAGGGTTCCGCCCTGACGGCGGCTCACTTTCGAAAAGCGCGAAAGTAAGCAAAGCGCTCTTGCCCCACCACTCGGCACCTCGCTTAGGCTCGGTGTGCCCGTAATCCGCCAGTGATTTGGGGGGCCGCCGCCACGCGCCATCCATGGCGCGGGGCGGCTAAACCGGCATCCCTGCCGGTTTACCCCCCAAATCCCTGTCGAATTCCGGCCAGCGTGGTTTGACGGGGCGCCTGAGATCAAAAGCAGGTCAAGATCAAGAGCGACTCGCTTCGCATCGTGGAGTGTGTGGCCGTACTCTACCTACCCAGCTGTTATGCCTCTCACACCGCAATCCTGTAAGTTTCGCCAAAAATACCCATCAAGCCGTTAGTCGCCGCACCCCGCGATGCATTAAAGTAAACGCCCCAGGCCCGGTGTTCTGTCACAACACCCAGGCTCATCTTTTCCAGGAACCGTCATCGATGGAACATCGTGAAGCGCTGCTTGCGCTGCGAACCTTTCTTTCTACGCAGATTCTCGGCCAGGAAAAACTCATTGATCGCCTGCTGATCGCCCTGCTCGCTGACGGCCATATGCTGGTCGAAGGCGCACCGGGGCTGGCCAAGACCAAGGCGATCAAGGAGTTGGCCGAAGGGATCGAAGCGCAGTTCCATCGTATCCAGTTCACCCCCGACCTGTTGCCCGCCGATATCACCGGCACCGAGATCTATCGCCCGGAAACCGGCAGCTTTGTGTTCCAGCAAGGGCCGATCTTCCATAACCTGGTGCTCGCGGACGAAATCAACCGTGCCCCGGCCAAGGTGCAGTCGGCCTTGCTCGAGGCCATGGCCGAGCGCCAGGTCAGCGTGGGCCGCAGCACTTACGAGCTGTCGCCGCTGTTTTTGGTGATGGCCACGCAAAACCCCATCGAGCAGGAAGGCACCTACCCGCTGCCCGAAGCCCAGCTCGACCGGTTCCTGATGCACGTCAAGATCGGCTTCCCGGACGCCGCCGTCGAGCGCCGTATCCTGCAGCAAGCCCGTGGCGAAGCGCTCAATGGCGAAACCAAGCCCGAGCGTCGGGTGAGCCAGCAGGCCATCTTTGCCGCACGCAAGGAAATCCTCGGCCTGTACATGGCCGATGCCGTGGAGGAATACCTGGTGCAACTGGTGATGGCCACGCGCACCCCGTCCAAGTTCGACCCGGAAATGGCCGAGTGGATCGCCTACGGCGCCAGCCCCCGAGGCTCCATCGCCCTGGACCGTTGCGCCCGCGCCCATGCCTGGCTGGCCGGTCGCGATTTCGTCAGCCCCGAAGATATCCAGGCGGTGCTGTTCGACGTGCTGCGCCACCGCATCATCCTGTCGTTCGAGGCCGAAGCCGCCGGGGTCGACCAGGACCGCGTGGTGCAGCGCATTCTCGACGTCGTTGCCGTCGCTTGAAGTCGATGAACGCAAGCGATGGCATCCGCGTAACCCTCAGTGAATTGATTGAGATGCGCCACCGCGTGCGTGAAGTGCAGTTGTTCTCCACGCCTGGCCAACGTAGCCCGCTGGTGGGCCTGCATCACTCCAAGCTGCGCGGGCGTGGCGTCGATTTTGACCAGGTGCGCGTGTACCAGGCCGGCGACGACGTGCGCACCATTGACTGGCGCGTGACGGCGCGTACCCAGGAGCCGCACACCAAGCTGTTCCACGAAGAGCGCGAACGGCCGATTTTCATCATGGTGGAGCAAAGTTGCCGGCTGTTTTTCGGCTCGGGGCAAATGTTCAAGTCGGTGCTTGCCGCCCAGGCCGCCAGCCTGATCGGTTGGGCCGCCCTGGGCCATAACGACCGAGTGGGCGGGCTGGTGTTCGGCGACAGCGAGCACTACGAGATCAAGCCACGGCGCAGCAAGCAAAGCCTGTTGCAACTGCTTAACCGGCTGGTGCGGGTCAACCAGAGCCTGAACACCGAGCGTCAGCCGGAAGCGGATGCCCTGGGCATGGCCTTGCGCCGTGGCCGCGAGGTGCTGCGCCCGGGCAGCCTGGTGGTGGTGATCTGTGATGAGCGCGCCCTCACCGAAGGCGCCGAGCAACAGCTGAGCCTGTTGGCGCGCCATTGCGACCTGCTGTTATTACCGATCTCCGACCCGTTGGACCATGCCCTGCCCGCCGCCGGGCTGCTGCGTTTCGCGCAAAGAGGCGCGCAACTGGAACTGGACACCCTGAATATCGACCTGCGCCAGGCCTACAAGGCTCAGGCCGAAGCCCGTATCGCCCGTTGGGAACGGCTCGCGCAGAAACTGCGGCTGTTGTTGATGCCCTTGAGTACCCAGAGTGAAATGGTCGAGCAACTGCGCGAATACCTCAACCCGCAACGCCCGGTTAAAAAACCATGAGCAGCCTGGACCAACTGCAACCACTGATCGCCCCGCCCGCCATTGGCTTCTGGCCGCCTGCGCCGGGCTGGTGGCTGTTGCTGCTGGTGATCCCCCTGCTCGGTTGGGGCCTGTGGTGGCTGCGCCGTTTCCTGCCGGCTCGCCGCCCCGTGGCGCGTGCCGAACAACCGCTGGACCCATTGCGTATCGCCGCCCTGGCCGAGCTGGCTTTGATGCCCAAGCCCTACGACGGCGCGCCGGCGGGCGCCTGGTTGCAGCAACTCAACGGCCTGCTCAAGCGCCTGTGCCGTAACGACTACCCTTATAGCCAGAGCCACACCCTCAACGGGCGCAAATGGCTGGCCTTCCTGGATAACCGCTGCCCCGCCGCCGGCCTGACGCGCTGGATGGTGTTGGTGGAAGGCGCCTACAAGCCCGAATGCAAGCTCGACGACAAAGCCATCGCCGGTCTCACGCAAGCCGTCGACACCTGGATTCGCAAACATGTTTGAGTTCGCCTGGCCGTGGATCTTCGCCCTGTTGCCACTGCCGTGGATCATGCGCCTGGTGCTGCCTGTGGCCGACAGCGGCGAACCGGCGCTCAAAGTCAGCTACCTCAGCGACCTTGAAGGCCTGGCCCGCCGCCGTGCCCGGGTCAACCTGCCCGGCTGGCGCCAGCAAGCCCCCTTCGTGGTGCTGTGGTTGCTGCTGTTGACCGCCGCCGCCCGTCCGCAATGGCTGGGCGAACCCCTGCCGATTGCTGCCAGCGGCCGAGATCTGCTGGTGGCGGTGGACGTCTCCGGCTCCATGGACTTTCCCGACATGCATTGGCAGGACGAGGACGTCAGCCGCCTGGCCCTGGTCAAGCACCTGCTGGGGGACTTTCTGGAGGAGCGTGAAGGTGACCGCGTGGGCCTGATCCTGTTTGGCAGCCAAGCCTACCTGCAAGCGCCCTTGACCTTTGACCGCCGCACCGTGCGCACCTGGCTGGATGAAGCGCGCATCGGCATTGCCGGCAAGAACACCGCCATCGGCGACGCCATCGGCCTGGCCCTCAAGCGCCTGCGCCAACGCCCGGCGCAAAGCCGCGTGCTGATCCTGGTCACTGACGGCGCCAACAACGCCGGGCAGATCGACCCGTTGACCGCTGCGCGCCTGGCGGCCGAGGAAGGCGTGAAAATCTACCCGATCGGCATCGGTGCCGACCCCGAGCAAACCGGCTCCCTGGGCATCCTTGGCGTCAACCCGAGCCTGGACCTCGACGAACCGGCGCTCAAGGCACTGGCCGAGGCCACCGGCGGCCAGTATTTCCGCGCCCGTGATGGTGAGGAGTTGCTGAAGATCAAGGACACCCTCGACACCCTTGAGCCGGTGGAGCAACAACCCACCCAGGCCCGCCCGGCCCAGGCGCTGTACAGCGGCCCATTGGCCTTGGCGTTGGTGTTGAGCCTGTTGCTGGTAATCCAGGAACGCTGGCCGAACAACGCCTTGCAGCGCGGCTTCAATCGACTATCGAGCAGGGGCATCTTTTTGCAGCAACACCCTGAATGGCGCCAGCGTCTGCAGCGCCTGCGCTTGCGGAGGCGTCGATGATCGCGCTGTGGCCGCACTGGTTGCGCCCCTGGTGGCTATTGCTGTTGCCCCTGCTTGGCTGGTTGCTGTGGCAGTTGTGGCACCGGCAAAAGCGCGCCGGGCGTTGGCAGATGATCCTGCCGTCGGCGTTCCATGCCGAGTTGCTCAGTGGTGGCAATGGCCGCGAGAGCAAATCGCCGTGGGTAGTGCTCGGCATCGCCTGGCTGTTGGCCGTGTTGGCGTTGCTGGGCCCCAGTTGGCAACGGGTTGAGCAGGCCAGCCAGAAACCTTCCGACCCCTTGGTGGTGCTGCTGGAACTGACCCCGGAAATGCTCGCCACCGACAGCCCGCCCAACCGCCTGGAGCAGGCGCGGCGCAAGCTGTATGACTTGCTGCAAGCGCGCACCGATGCGCAAACAGCCATCATCGTGTATGCCGGCAGCGCCCATACCTTGGTGCCGCTGTCCGATGACTTGGCCACCAGCCGCAACCTGTTGGAAGCCCTGCGCCCCTCGATCATGCCCGAGCCCGGCCATCGTGCCGATCTGGCCGTGGAAAAAGCCCTGGGCCTGCTCAAGCAAGGCGGTCTTGGCCAAGGGCGCTTGCTGCTGATCGGTTCCTCACTGTCCAAACAAGAGCGCCAAGGCATCCGCCTGCAACTGCAAAGTGCCCAGGCTCCAACGTTGTCGATCCTCGGCATCGGCAGTCGCGAAGGCACGCCGGTGACTCAGGAAAGTGGCGAGTTCCTCAAGGACGACCAGGGCGCGATCCTGGTGCCGCGTCTCGACAGCCCGACCCTCAAGGCGTTCGCCAGCGAAATGGGTGGCCGCTACCGTGCGGCGCGCCTGGATGACAAGGACCTGCGCCAACTCGGCATGCTCGACAGCGCCCAAGCCCTGCGCGACGACGGCCAACGGCTGCGCCTGGACAGCTGGGCCGACCAGGGTTACTGGCTGCTCTTGCCGCTGTTGCTGCTGGCCGCGTGCGCCGGGCGTCGCGGCTGGCTGTTCTGCCTGCCCTTGCTGCTGATGGGTGCGCCGCAACCCAGCTACGCCTTTGGGCTGCAGGACCTGTGGCTGCGCCCCGACCAACAAGGCCAGTACCTGCTCAAGCACAAACGCCCGGCCGAAGCCGCCGAACACTTCCAGGACCCGCAATGGCAAGGCGTGGCGCTGTATGAAGCCGGCAATTACGCCGAGGCCATCAAGCGGTTTGCCCAAGGCAGCGATGCCTATTCCCACTACAACCGTGGCAATGCCCTGGCCAAGGCCGGCGAGCTTGAAGCGGCCATTGATGCGTATGAACAAGCCCTGGAAGCCCAGCCCGATTTGCAACCGGCACTGAAAAACAAAGCCCTGGTTGAAACCCTGATGCAGGAGCAAGCGCAGCCCGAGGCAGAGCCGCCAGCAAAAAACGAAGATGACGAAACCGCCCAACCCGGCCAAACTGCGCAACCGGGTGCCAGCGCACAAACGGCACAGGGTGGCGAGCAGTCGTCCCACGGCCAGGGCGAAGCGGGCACCGCTGAGACTCAGACAGCCGCCACGCCACAGCCTGGCGGTAATGAAGTGCCAGGCAGCGAACTGGGCGACGAGCAAACCACCACGCCCCCACTGCGCCCCGCCGACACACGCCTGGAAGGCGAGCGCCGCCAGGCCTTGGAGCAATGGTTGCAGGAGATCCCGGACAACCCCGGCGAACTGTTGCGACGCAAATTCTGGTACGAACAGCAACAACATCAGGACACCACTCGATGAGCCGCCGCACCACCCTTTTGCTCCTGCTCGCGCTGTCGGCAGGCCACGCCCAGGCGGCGGACCTGGTCGCCAGCGTAGACCGCAGCCGCCTCAACTCCGGGGAAACGGTGGAACTGACGGTGCAATCGAGTGATGTGACCCAGTTCGGCAAACCGGACCTGTCGCCCCTGGACGCGCAGTTCGAAGTCAGCGGCACCCGCCAGATCAACCAACTTACAACACTGGACGGCGACAACCACGCCACCACCCGCTGGATCATCACCCTGCTGCCCAAGGTGAACGGCAACGTGGTCATCCCGCCACTGCAAGTGGGCGCACTCAAGACCCAGCCGATCACCCTGCAAGTGGTGGAAAGCGCCAGCCAGAACACCAGCGCCGAACTGGCCCCGGTGTTCATCGAAGCCAACCTCGACCAGACCAGCGTATACGTGCAGGCCCAGGCCCTGTTGACCGTGCGCGTGTACCACTCGGTGTCGCTGTATGACGACAGCAGCCTCACACCCTTGCAGATACCGGATGCACGTGTCGAACAACTGGGCGAATCACGCACCTATGAAAAGGTCATCAACAGCATCCGCCATGGCGTGATCGAAACCCGCTACGCCCTTTACCCGCAACACAGTGGCGCCGTGGTGATTCCGGCACAGACCTTCAGCGCCACCCTGGTGGAATCGCGCCCGCCCCAGGAAAACACCTTGCAGGGCACCAAGCCGGGCAAGATGATTCACGTCAGCTCCGCGCCCCTGCCCTTGACGGTCAAACCCAAACCGGACGCCTACCCCGCCGACGCCCCCTGGCTGCCCGCACGCAGCCTGAGCTTGAGCGAAGGCTGGAATCCCACGCCGGACCACGTGCAAGTCGGCGACTCACTGACCCGCAGCCTCACCGTGGAGGCCGAAGGCCTGTCCAGCGCACAATTGCCGGCGCTGCCCGGCACCGAGGTCAACGGCCTGCGCCGCTACCCCGACCAACCGGTGATGGCTAACCGCACCAGCGACCGCGGCCTGACCGGCAGCCGTGAAGACCGCGAAGCTTTGGTGCCGACCCGCGCCGGCGAGCTGGAACTGCCCGCCGTGGAAGTGGTGTGGTGGAACACCCACGAAGACCATCTGGAACGCACCAGCCTGCCGGCGCGTACCGTGCACGTGGCGGTGAACCCCAGCCTGGTGGTCGACACCCCGGCGACACCGACCATCATCACCGCACCCGACGATGACCGCCTGTGGCTCTGGCAACTGAGCACACTGATACTGGCCTGCACCACCCTGCTGGGCTTTGGCCTGTGGTGGCGCGCACGCCGACAACCGGCGGTACAACGCGCCGCCCAAACCGGCCCCAGCCCACGCACCCTGCTCGACGACCTCAAGCGCGCCACCCAGGCCAACGACCCCCACGCCACCCGCCAGGCCCTCGACGCCTGGGCAAGGCAACAACCCGAAACCCTGGCCGACATGGCCGCACGGTTTGTGCCGTTGTCAGATGCCCTGGACGGGTTGAATGGTGCGCTGTACAGCGAAAGCGGCCAATACTGGTTGGGCGATGACCTATGGCGCGCGATCAAGGCGATCCCCGTGGCCGAACGCGAGCAAGACCCGGCCACCGACACCACCAGCTTGCCGCCGCTCTACCCCAAATAACCCAGCCTCAACCAACACCACAAAACCCTGTGGGAGCGGGCTTGCCCGCGATGGCCATAGGTATCTACACAACTTTGTAGCCTGTAGCAGCAGCCGGTAACCACGATGCGAAGCGAGCCGCTCTTGATCTGGCTCTTGATCTGCTCTTGATCTGCTCTTGATCTTGATCTTAGGCGCCCCGTCAAACCACGCTGGCCGGAATTCGACAGGGATTTGGGGGGTAAACCGGCAGGGATGCCGGTTTAGCCGCCCCGCGCCATGGATGGCGCGTGGCGGCGGCCCCCCAAATCAATGTCGGATTACGGGCACACCGAGCCTAGGCGAGGTGCCGAGTGGTGGGGCAAGAGCGTTTTGCTTACTTTTGCGCTTTTCAAAAGTGAGCCGCCGTCAGGGCGGAACCCTAAGCGGCCGTTACCGCAGCAATGGATATGTACACAATCCAACTGTGTTGACTGCCAGGCCGCCTTCGCGAGCAAGCCCGCTCCCACAGTTTGATCGTGGGGCATCGGGTAGATAGGCGTCGGCTGGGAGGCCGCCATCGCAGGCAAGCCAGCTCCCACATTTGGACTGCGGCGCGTCAGCTAGATCAGCGTCGGCTGTCAGGCCGCCATCGCAGGCAAGCCAGCTCCCACAATTGATCTGCAGTGCCTGCTCGAACGCCTGCCTGCACTTAATGATTACGACGCGGCACCTTCCATTCACGATGGGGGAATTTGTACAGATAGTTCAGGTTATCCATATCGAATCGGCCATCCTCCTTACCGGGGCCACCGAAGAAGCTGATGCCGATATCCAGCTTGCGCAGCAGCTTGGGACGTGAAAGTAACTCCTTGGCCGCGTGGTGTGCCTCTGGTGAAAATGTCCTGTCGGTGGCAACCAGGCCGGCGGCTTCTTTCAACTCATTGAAGTTCACATAGCTGTCTGTCGCCCCTGCGGCGAATTCGCGGAAGTGGTCGCGGATCAGCCCTATTAGTTGTCGGTCAGTCACACTAGCGTACGGGCGCGTGTCGGGGACGATGGCCTGGGTTTCAGCGCTTCGTGCCTGTCGATGGCTAGCTTGGCGTGAGCGACTGTCAGCATCCGGTTGCTCGGGTAGAGCGGTGAAAGCGCTAGTGGAAGATGGCTTTATTGAAAATGTCATGCTGGGCCTCTGATTCATTCAGGGATTGATTGAAAAATCCACCTTGTGGGTGGTCGTCACTCAACCTGCCGTTCCATTTATCACCGCCCGCTCGACATGCATTGTTAAAGGCCAGCAATCCATATCCCTTTAATTTGCAGGACGTTTCCTAGACAATCCTTTGGCCTTGCGCCCGCTCATTTCGCTGGCTAGCCTTCGCTTCGTCGCTGCATATCAGCGATCGGGTGTGAGATCCCGTTATTAGCAGGCGCAATGCGCTACAACCGTCTATGGCGGCTGTGTGCGGGCAGACTTCGGTCTGGCCGGGTCCTGTTTTCCGGTATCTCACCCCGCACATAGCTGCCACCTTTTGACGTGTGAGATCGGCAAAAGAATGGCTCCCAATCCAAGCAGGAGCTTTATCCATGAACAAACTCATCCCCGACCCACCCTTCCCGATTTTCGTCGCCCACGAAGACCTGAGTTTCGAAGACGCCATCGCCAGCATCTCCTCGCTACTGCGCTGCGCCGCCACCACCGCCACCGAAACCGCCGAGGGCCTCAAAGGCACCCAGCGAGACATGGCCTGCTCCACCGCTCACCTGATCGACATGGCCCGCACCCTCGCCGACCGTGCGCTGGATTGCCTGCAACCCAAGGTATGACGTAACCCCAGCCTGGGTGTGTGCAGGCACCCAGGCACTTAGGCGCTTCCCCTCCTGACCACTGATCGGAACTGGTATTTACGACAGTATCCGCCCGCGCGATTCCCGATTTAGCTGTACGGAACGTCCCAAGCGGGAAGCATCCAGGAGAGCGCAAACAATGAACAGACCCGTACTTTATGCCCTTGCCACCTGCTGGCTGCTAATGTCTTCACGGCTGTTCGCAGCCGAGGCATTATTTCTGCTGGGCCCACAGGTATCAGCCCAGTCCACGGCAGGCCATCCGGCGAACAGCGCCTTGAAAGCCATCCTCGACGATCAGACCACAGTACAAGTCAACCAATTGACCCTGGATGCTGGGTTGCTGACAACCGATATGCAGGAATTGGCGTTTCCCCTGGAGGAAGGCCTGGTTGTCGTGGCGAGTAAGTTTCAAGCCGAATTCGCCAGCACTCGCCTGTTCACCTGGCATGGACGCCTTCCCGATCAGCGCATGATCAACGCCGGGGTGCAAACCGGCAAAGAAGTGCCGGTGGACGAGCTCAATAGCGCGATACTGGTGCGCAATGGCGATCAAGTCTCCGGTTCTATTCATTATCTCGGCCAGCTGTATCAAATCGTTCCGGTGGGCGCGGGAGAACACGTCATCGTTAAAGTAGACACCTCCAAATACCCTGAAGACCTCGTCCTACCGGTTGATCCCCCCCTGGAACATTCCCCGGCAGCACCGACTAGCACTGCGCTAAGCGCCATTCGTGTACTGCTGATCTACACCAACCAGGCCAAGGCGGCGTGGCCCGATATGGAAGGCCATGCCGCACTGATGTTCGCTGAAGCCAATCAAGGCATGGCCCATAGCGACGTACCGATCTATTTTGAGAGCGCAGGGGTCTATCACCTCGACTATTCCGATAAGCAGGGAACGGACGGTTACAGCCAAATGCTCGTGGACCTCAGGACACCCACCCATGCGGCCCTGGGCGGGCCGGTAAGTTTATTGCGTGAACAACAACGGGCCGATCTGGTTGTCATGGTCAGCAAGGCCAGTATCTATTGCGGGCTGGCCTACGTGAATGCGCCCAAGGGTTACGCCTTCAGCATCGTCAGTTGCCCAACCGGCAACTACACTTTCGCCCATGAGATGGGGCATAACTTTGGTTTGAACCATTATTCGGATGTGCCGGCAGGCCAATACGGCGATGGCTTCGGCTATCAACAAAAAGGGCATAGTCCTTTCTGGCGTACGACCATGGCCTACGACTGCATACCGGCGTGTCCAAGGGGCAATTATTGGTCCAGCCCCAACCGTACATATAACGGCTTGCCCATGGGCATCGCCGGTATTCACAACAGCGTGCGTGTCCTCAATCTACGGCGCGAAGTGCTCGCCAACTTTTACCCACCACTCGAGGCCCAACTGCCTGTCGGCCAATTGGAGATTCCCCTGGATGTCGAGGCCAACCAGACGTTCGTCGCCCGCGCTATAGCGACCGACCCCGGTGGCAGCACATTGGACTATGCCTGGTCCGCGCCTGGCTTCACACCCGAGGTCGGTAGCGCCGATTCGCTGAGCTTGAAAGCCCCGAATGTTGCGCAACCCCTGAGAAAACCCATTTCGGTGAAATTGACCAACGCCTATGGCACCACCCTACTGAACAAGACCCTCACGATCAGGCCCGCTATTGCACCGATTACCGCCACCATGGATATCCCGCCGACCGTTATCGCTGGTGGTCAATTGCCCGTCAAGGTCGACGCCTACAGTTCAACCGACAAGCCACTGACCTACGCCTGGTCCAGGACGGCGGGCATGTACACCGGCACCACGGGGGGGCGGCCCAGCGGCATCTATACTGCGGCAGACGTCGATAAAGACACTAACACCACTATTTATGTGACGGTCAGCGACGGCACAAACGAGGTTAAACGCAGTTCGAGCGTCGTCATTCTTACAGCGCTGGCCCTATGCGCTGCGCCCTGGGAGGAAGAAAAAATCTACGCAACCGTTAACGAGAAAGCATCCTACGCCGGCTACAACTATGAGGTTGCGCACTGGACACAACGTCAGCGTCCCGACCTGAACGCTGGGCCAGAGGGCAAACCGTGGCGGAAGTTGAGTAGCTGTTCCCATTGATTGCAGCAATTGAAGAATGGGACAGCGGGGGCAGCGTGTTCGCAATACAGGTAAACTCCCCTCCTTTTCATCTTCTCCACGGAGTTCGCCTTGCGTCTGTTTCATACCTCCGACTGGCACTTGGGCCAAAACCTCCACGGCCAGGAACGCGACTTCGAACACGCCTGTTTCCTTGAATGGCTGCTGGGCCAACTCAAGGCCCAGCGCCCGGATGTGCTGTTGATCGCCGGCGATATCTTCGACACGGTCAACCCGCCGCTCAAGGCCCAGGAGCGCTTGTATGACTTCATCATCAGCGCCCACGAACAACAGCCGACACTGACCATTGTGATGATCGCCGGTAACCATGACTCCGGCTCGCGCATCGAACTGCCTGCGCCCCTGATGCGCCGCCTGCGCACCCATGCCCTGGGCCGGGTGCTGTGGTTGGATGACGGCCAACTGGATGCCGACCGCCTGCTGATCCCGCTGCCCAATGCCAAAGGCAAGATCGTCGCCTGGTGCCTGGCGCTGCCCTTCCTGCGGCCAGCGGAAGTCACCGGTGCCCAGTTGGGCGATGATTACCTGCGCGGCATCGGCCAAGTGCATGAATGGCTGATCGCGGCCGCCAATGCCAAGCGCAACAAAGGCCAGGCGTTGATAGCCATCAGCCATGCGCACATGGCCGGTGGCTCGGTATCCGAAGACTCCGAACGCAGCCTGATCATCGGCAATGCCGAGGCACTGCCCGCCACACTGTTCGACCGAAGCGTGGCGTATGTGGCCCTCGGCCATTTGCACAAGCCGCAAAAGGTCAATGGCGAGGAGCGCATTCGCTACAGCGGCTCGCCGATACCCTTGTCGTTCTCCGAAATCGGCTACAAGCACCAGATTCTCGACGTGACGTTCCAGGGCGAAAGGCTGGTGGGCTGCGAACCGATCCTGATCCCCCGCTCCGTCAACCTGCAACGCCTGGACGCCGCGCCCCTGGCCGATATCCTCAAGCAACTCGGTGAACTGCCCGACATCGACCTGCTCGCCGAAACCCAGCGCCACCCCTGGCTGGAAGTGCGCGTGCGCCTCGACGAGCCGCAACCAGACCTGCGCCAACAGATCGAAACCGCGTTGCAAGGCAAGGCCGTGCGCCTGGTGCGTATCGCCGCCGAATACGCCGGCACACGCGGCAGCGCAGAGGCAGACGATGCGCAACTGATCGAACTCGACCAGCTCACGCCCCAGGAACTGTTCAGCCGCGCCTGGCAGGACAGCTACGGCAGTGAAGTGGATGAACAGACCTTGAAGGACTTCGCCGTGCTGCTCCAGGAAGTGCAACAGGAGGGCGAACAGCCATGAAGATTCTCGCCATCCGCTTGAAAAACCTCGCCTCCCTGGCGGGCCCGTTCGAAATCGACTTTACCGCCGAGCCCCTGGCCAGTGCGGGCCTGTTCGCCATCACCGGGCCGACTGGCGCGGGTAAAAGCACCCTGCTCGATGCGTTGTGCCTGGCGCTGTTTGGCGCGGTGCCGCGCCTGGGTGATACCGGCCAGGCCAAAATGCCGGATGCCGACACAGATATTTCCATCGGCGACCCGCGCACCCTGATTCGCCGCGGCACCGGTGGTGGCTATGCCGAGGTGGATTTTGTCGGTGTCAGTGGCCGTCGCTACCGTGCGCGCTGGGAAGCCAACCGCGCTCGCGACAAAGCCAGCGGCAAGTTACAGAACAGCCGGCAAAGCCTGATCGACCTGGACAGCGACCAACTGCTGGCCAGCCAGAAAACCGAATACAAGACCCAGCTGGAATTGGCCCTGGGCCTGAACTTCGAGCAGTTCACCCGTGCGGTGCTGCTGGCGCAAAGCGAGTTCAGCGCCTTCCTCAAGGCCAATGACAATGAGCGCAGCGAGCTGCTGGAAAAGCTCACCGACACCGCGCTCTACACCCAGCTCGGCCGCCGTGCGTTCGACAAGGCCAAAGAGGCCAAGGACGCCCACAAACAGCTGCAGGACCAAGCCACCGGCGTGGTGCCCCTGGCCCCCGAAGCCCGCGCCGAGCTGGACCAACAGCTGGCCGAAGCTCAGCAACAGCTCAAGACCCAACAAGCCCAGCTCAAACAGTTGGAGTTGCAGCACACCTGGCTCAAGGAGTTGCGTGAATGGCAGGAGCGCCATCAACATGCCGTGGAGCAACTGCAACGCGACGAAGCAACCTGGGCAAGCCAAGGCCAGCAACGCCAGGACCTGAGCCTGCTGGAGCAGTTGGCACCGCAACGCCATCACTTCCTGCGCCAGGCAGAACTCGCCACCTTGCTGACGCCCTTGGCGGCGCAGATTGCCCAGCACCTCGAGCAACAAACCGCCCTGCACACCCGCCAGGAACAGGCGCAACACCAGCAAGTGGCCGCCCAGGCAGCACTGGCTGAGGCCCTGAAAAACCAGGCCGACGCCGCGCCCCTGCTGCGCCAGGCCATCGAGGAGCAAAACACCCTCGCCCACGTGAGCCGCGAACTGGCCAAGCGCAACGAGGAAAAACACCAGCACGAAAGCGCCTGTACCGAAGGCCAGGCCCTGCTCGACGGCTTGCAACGCACGCAGGCCCAAGGCACCGAGCGCCTGCAACGCCTGGCCACCGAGCTTGAGCACAGCGCCGCCCTCGCGCCGCTGAGCGATGCCTGGAACGCCTACCGTGACCGCCTGCAACAGCTGGTGTTGATCGGCAATCGCCTCAACCAAGGCCAGGCCGAGCTGGGGCAGCTCGAACAGCGCGCCAGCGCCGCCGCCGAACAGTTCACCCAGCAGCGCGAAGCCCTGGACCTGCTCTACCACGAGGCCGGTGCCGAACCGCACGCGGTGGCCGAACAAATCCAGTTACTGGCCAGCCTGCTGCAAGACAATCGCAAGCAACAACGCGCCTTCGAAGACCTGGCCCGCTTGTGGGACAGCCAGCAACAGCTGGATCAACAGGCCGCTGCGCTGACGCAAAAGCTTGCCGAGGCCGCGCAAAAACGCGAACAACTGAACCAGACCGGCCTGCAAACCAAGGCCGAACTCACCGTTGCCGAACAAACCCTGGCGGTGACCAAGCAACTGCTGGAGCGCCAACGCCTGGCCCGCAGTGCCAGCGTCGAGGAATTACGCGAGCAGTTGCAGGATGACCAACCCTGCCCGGTGTGCGGTAGCCACGAACACCCCTATCACCAGCCCGAGGCTCTGCTGCAAAGCCTGGGTCGCCATGATGAAAGTGAAGAGGCAGCGGTGCAGAAAGCCGTCGACAGCCTCAAGGAAAAACTCACTGAATTGCGTGGTGAAGTGGGTGGCCTGATCGCTCAGCAAAAAGAATTCCTGCAACAGCAGGAACAGCTGGCCACGCAGCAGCAGGGTTTGGGACCGAGCCTGCAAGCCCATCCGCTGTGCGCCTCGCTGTTCAACCAGGACGTCGACAAGCGCAGCCCTTGGCTGGCCCAGCAACTGGCCCAATTGACCCAAAGCATCAGCCAGGACGAACAACGCCAGGGCGCCCTGCTCAACCTGCAACAGAACGCCGGGCGCTTGCAGCAACAATTGCAAGCGGCCCAGGACGCCAGCCAGCAAGCCCGGCAATTGCTGGTGGACCAACAGCGGCAACTGGCCGGCGACCGCGAACGCCTGGAGACGGAACTCAGCGCCTTCGCCAGCCTGTTGCCCGCCCAGACGCTGGAGGGTTTGCGCAGCGCGCCTGCGGCGACCTTCATGCAGCTTGACCAGCAGGTCAGCCAGCGCCTTGAGCAATTGGGCCATCAACGCGACGAGCAGGCCGAGCAGCAAGAGCGCCAACAGGCCATCGAGAAACAACACACCCACCAGCAGCATCGTCAGCAGCAACTCGATGCCTTGAATCTGCAAGTCGCCGAGCTGGCCGACCAGCAACACGCCGTCCAGGAAAAACTCCGCGCCTTGCTAGGGGTCCACCCCAGCGCCGAACACTGGCAACAGCAACTGGAGCAAGCCGTCACCCAGTCCCGCCAGAGCGAGACCGACGCCAACCAGGAACTGCATGCCGTGCACACGGCCCTGGTACAGCTGGCCGCCGACCTCAACGCCCAGCAGCAACGCCAGCAGGCATTGGAGGCGGAACAGCAAGCCCTCGCGACACGCATTAGCGAATGGCGCGCCCTGCACCCCGAACTGAATGATCAAGGCCTGGCACGCCTGTTGGCCTTCGATGAGGCCCAAGTCGCGCAGTTACGCCAGCACCTGCACAGCAGCGAAAAGGCCGTGGAGCAAGCCAAGGTTCTGCTGCACGAGCGCGAACAGCGCCTGGCCGAACACCAGGCCCTGCACAACGGCAACCTGGAGGCCGAGCAACTGGACGCCACCCTGGCAACGCTTAACCAGCAACTGCTCGAGGGTGAGAAACACTGCGCCGAACTGCGCGCACGCCAATCCGAAGACCAGCGTCGCCAGAATGCCAACCAGGCCCTGGCCGAACAGATCGCCAAGGCTTACGAACAATGGCAGCGCTGGGCACGCCTGAATGCGCTGATCGGCTCGGCCACCGGCGACACCTTCCGCAAGATCGCCCAGGCCTACAACCTCGACTTGCTGGTGCACCACGCCAACGTGCAACTGCGCCAACTGGTGCGCCGCTACCGGCTTAAACGCGGCGGCAGCATGCTCGGGCTGTTGGTCATGGACACAGAAATGGGCGATGAACTGCGCTCGGTGCACTCGCTGTCCGGTGGCGAAACCTTCCTGGTGTCGTTGGCACTGGCGTTGGGGCTGGCGTCGATGGCGTCGAGCACCTTGAAGATCGAGTCGCTGTTTATCGACGAAGGCTTTGGCAGCCTCGATCCCGAGTCATTGCAACTGGCAATGGACGCCCTGGACGGCTTGCAAGCCCAGGGCCGCAAAGTGGCGGTGATCTCCCATGTACAGGAAATGCATGAACGCATCCCGGTGCAGATTCAGGTCCAGCGCCAGGGCAACGGCCTGAGCACGTTGGAGGTCAAGTGAGCGAAGCGCTGCTGTATTCGTTCCGGCGCTGCCCCTATGCAATGCGCGCGCGGCTGGCGCTGCGCTACTCCGGCGTGGCGGTGCGCATTATCGAAGTCAGCCTGAAAGCCAAGCCGGCCGAGATGCTCAAGCTGTCGCCCAAGGGCACGGTGCCGGTGCTGAGTGTCGAAGGTCGAGTGATCGAGGAAAGCCTGCAGATCATGCAGTGGGCACTGGCGCAGCACGACCCGGATGATTGGCTGCTGCAAGGTGACCCTGCGGTGCTGGCGTTGATTACCGAGAATGATCAGGTGTTCAAGCATCATTTGAATCGATACAAGTACGCCGAACGCTACCCGGAGCACTCGATGGAGCATTATCGGGCCGAGGGTGAAGTGTTCTTACAGAAACTGGAAACATTGCTGGCAGACCGTGAGTACCTGCTCGCCGAGCACCTGAGCCTGGCAGATGCGGCGCTGATGCCGTTTGTACGCCAGTTTGCCCATGTGGATCGGGAGTGGTTTGCGAGCACGCCGTATCGGCGTTTGCAGGCCTGGCTGCAACGGTTTCTGGATTCACCGTTGTTTATGGCGGTGATGGCAAAACCCTGAGGCTAATCCAATCAACTGTGGGAGCTGGCTTGCCTGCGATGGCCATAAGTATCTACACAACTCTGTATCGATCCACGGTAACTACGATGCGAAGCGAGCCGCTCTTGATCTTGATCTGCTTTTGATCTTAGGCGCCCCGTCAAACCACGCTGGCCGGAATTCGACAGGGATTTGGGGGGTAAACCGGCAGGGATGCCGGTTTAGCCGCCCCGCGCCATGGATGGCGCGTGGCGGCGGCCCCCCAAATCACTGGCGGATTACGGGCACACCGAGCCTAAGCGAGGTGCCGAGTGGTGGGGCAAGAGCGTTTTGCTTACTTTTGCGCTTTTCAAAAGTGAGCCGCCGTCAGGGCGGAACCCTAAGTAGCCGTTACCGCAGCAATGAATATGTACTCGATATAACAGTGTCGCCCGCCAGGCCGCCTTCGCGAGCAAGCCCGCTCCCACAGTTGGATCGTTGGGGCGCCAGGTAGATATGGGGCGGCTGTGAGGGCGTCATCGCAGGCAAGCCAGCTCCCACAGTTGGATCGTGGGGTTTCAGGTAGATAGGTGTCGGCTGGCAGGCCATCATCGCAGGCAAGCCAGCTCCCACAGTTGACCTTGGCTCAATGGCGCCTCAGTGCTGGCTCTTGTGATCCAGCGCAGCATAGAAATTGGCACTCTGTTGCAGGTACTTCTGGGTATAGGCCGTGACACTGGATTTTTTGCCGGAGACTTCCACGCTAGCAGCGGCAGGCAATGCCACAGTAGCGGAAACAGCAGAAGCAGCAATGATCGAGAAGAGATTGAAATTCATGGCGTTAACCCTTGTGTGCGTTTGGTTGGGTGGCCTGGGAAGGCCTTGGAACCCAACTTACGCCCGAGGGTTGAACCTTAGAAATGCTTTGAAACAGTAGCCGTTATCACTGCCATTAATACAAAGGGTCAGGCCCCGCATTGCGGGGCCTGTGGCTTATTGACGCACCAGAAACTTGAGGTCGCTGGGGGCATCGATCGGCAATTTCTGCACGGTTTTACCCAGCAGGCCAGTCTTGGGGTCGCGTTCAACCACCACGATTTCATTGCTTTTCTGGTTGGCGACCAGCAGGAACTTACCGCTCGGGTCGAGGCTGAACTCGCGCGGATGGTCGCCTTCGACAGAGCGGCGCTGGACTTCCTTGAGGTGCGCAGTGGCCGGGTCGATGCTGAACACCAGCATCTGATTGGCCGTGCCACGGTTGCTCACGTACAGGAATTTGCCGTCGTTTGACGCATGCAACGCTGCACCGGCCTTGTCGGACACCGGTTGGCCAGCCGCATAGTCCACCAACTGGGTTTGCTTAAGCTTGCCGTCGTTGTAGTCGAACACGGCCACCTGGGCGCTCATCTCAGTGGTCAGCCAGGCGTGTTTGCCGTCCGCGCTGAACAGCAAGTGACGCGGGCCGCTGCCCGGTGGCAACTGCACCGACGCCGGGTTGGCCGCGGTGAGTGGTAGCTCGTGATTGGCCTTGGGGTCGTAGCGGTAGGCAAATACCTTGTCTGCGCCCAGGTCCTGCACGAATACATACTTGCCGTCCGGCGACGACACCACCGAATGCACATGGTTGGACGCCTGGCGCTCCGGGTTCACGCGGCTGGCCGGGTGCCCGCTCAACTGCACCGGCGCCGACAGCTTGCCACTGGCATCCACCGGCAAGATCGCCAAGCTGCCACCCGGGTCTTCCACCACCGAATAGTTGGCGACGAACAGGTAACGTCCATCGGCGGCCACGCTGGAATGGGTGGGCTCATTGCCCAGGCTCTGCACCTGGTTGATCAGGGTCAGCTGGTGGTTCTGCGGGTCGATGCTGTAGCTGCTGACACGCCCCACCGGGTCTTCCTGGCCCGGGCCGTTTTCATTGACCACGAACAATTGCTTCTGGTCTTTGGAAATCGTCAGCCAGGAAGGGTTGGCGGTTTTCGCCGCCAGCACCGGCTTGCCGTTGAACTGCCCGGTGCGGCTGTCGAACTGCAGGCGGTAAATACCCTCGCTGCTACCGGCGGTGTAGCTGCCCACCAGCAGTTCATGCACATCGCTGGGTGCGGCCTGTACCGACATCGCACCGACGCTGCCTGCCATCAGCAGGGGCCAGAATTTACGCATCATCATCCGCTTCGTCCTCATCGTTATTGTTGCCGGTGAAGGCGCTCATGCAGATCAAGCGGTGCTCGCCCGACTCACCGGTAAGGGTCCAGCTTTGCAGCGTGTCGTCAAATGTGGCGGCGTCCACCTGCGCCGTGGTGAAGCTCCAGCGTTTTTCGGCCCGGCCATCCATGGCGGTAATCACAAGCTTTAGTTCAGTCAACTCGAAATCAAAGGCATGCAGGCCGTCGATTTCAAGCATGTCGCTGGTTTCAAGCACGGGGCGCAAGGAGGCGGATTCGGCAGTCATAACATCAATCGTTCAGAGGAAAGACCCCATGATAGGGCAAATGGTTGCAGCGGCGTAAATCCTCGCGTGGCCTGCGCCGCGTTTACATGCAGCCACATATCCCGCGCCCTGCTCCACCCCGTGCCGTATCAAGGGTTGACGGCCAGCGCGTGCCAATCGAAATGCTTGATTACCTTTTGCCGATTTCACTGAAAAACCCGCCTCGGTAGTTTCCTTGTTACCTGCCCGCATGACGCGAACAGGGTCACCTCTATGACTAGCACGACTCGACAAGGAAGCTGCACGATGATCCAGGGAAACTACCCCCAGCGTTTTTTTGCCCCTAACCTGCCCCTGTCACTGCCAACACCGGCTGCCCGCCAGACGGTCGGCCCCCATCAAGAACCCTTATCGAATACCGCAAACGACCAACCGCTGAGCCGGCCCCGACGTGCATCCGCACCGTTGCGCACCACAGGGACCACCGCTTCCACCCCGGCCAGCGAAAGCTCGGCGCCGCTCACCGCAACGGCGGTCGCCCACCAGTTCGATACCCGCCCTACGCTGCGTTCAGTGGTGTCGGGGATGCTCGAGGAGGCGATCAAAAGCCTGTACCCCACTTTGGCATTCAATCCCGCCGAAACGGCGGTCGCCGAACCCATTTCAAGCAGCCCGCCCCAGTATCGCCTGACCCCCTTGCTGGACATCGCCCTGAGGCACCTGACCACCGAAGGCGACCTCGACTTTACCGACAAACATGCACTGCCCTGCACGCTGGTCGACCCAGCCACCGGGCACACCCTCAAACCGGCGCCGTCGCCGGATGCCCTGATGCCTGGCATTGATATGCAAGCCATCGAACTGGCCATTCGCAGCCTGCGCGCCCCGCTCAAAAAAACCTTCGAACAGGCCCTGCTCAAGCACTTCATGGCCAGCACCGATGCCCATTCTCAAGGCGACAACCCCTGGCGCTGGCTCAGCGACACGCTGCGCGACACTTTGACCATCGCCGCTCTGAAACAGCCGGGGCTCAGCGCTCAACAGCGCGAAACCCTCGACCAGGTACTGACCTACCCGGACCGTGCGCAGCGCCAAGCGGCCAAAGGCGAGGCCGCGGCGCAGGTGTTTATCCTCGACTCTGCGGTGAGCCATGCCGGTGGCAATGCCTCGCAACTCACCCCAGACCTGCTGATCACGCGCCAGGTCGATGGCCGCATGCAGGTGCTGCACGCCACCGCCGCCGGCGTGGTGACGCCCTATGACTCCTTGCACGCATTCGGCCAAGCCTGGGGCGAGAAAATGGGCGATGCCTTCGTTTTCGACAGCCTGAACTGGAAGCGCCAGGAGCCTGCGGGGAATATTTTCGATACCCAGGCGGCGGTCATCCTCAATGCCATGGTGGAGAACGTTGCGTCCATCGAGGTGCCCACCACCGGCTCGCTTGAGGCGTTGGAGCAGGCTTTCACCCAGGCCAGCGACCCGAGCCCCTGGTTTGTCGGGGCCTATGCACCCAACGCGCGCGAGCTTGAACGCCTGCATGAACAGCTGCCCACCTGGTTCGGCCCGGCAAGCACCGCAGAACGCGACACCTATCGACAGCACGCACTGGCCCTGGCCAGCAGTGTGCGCCGCAACAATGGCCGCACCTTCCTAGACGGCATCCCCGATATCCGCACCTACGCCGAGCAACAGCTCGACCAGCATTTAGCCGGCAAGGGTTACACCGCCAAGGATGTGGAGGTGGTGTTCAAGGTCCCGGTGGGCGATATGGGCAGCAACTACCTGGAACGGGTGAAAATGAGCCTGGTGGACATGGCCCTGGAAAACCTTTCGGGCTTGCCCAAGGGTGAGATGGAAGTCCACCTGCATGGGCAACGGGTCAGCGATGCCAGCCTGCCAAAAATGCTCAAGGACTTGATCAACACCGTGGACATAGGCGGCCACTACCCCGAATTGCTCAAGCGTGAACTGCTGGACGACAGCCCAGCGGCCCGTGATCGGCTGGCACGTTTCATCGAGCAGGTACCCCTGCAGCTCGCGATGCAGGCCTTGGAACTCAAGCTCAAGGGTGAAGCCGGCATCACCGCCCAGGGCCACGCGTTTATCGAAGCCGTCACCCAACCCGGCGCGGGCAGCAAATGGGTGGACGGCCAAGAGATTACCGTGCGGCCCCTGGCGTTTGTGCGCAAGCCGGGAGCGACGCCGGATGTGGTCGCCAATATGTTCATCATCGAACCGCTGGCCAGCGGCGGCGGCCCACACCTTTTATATCGCCCCCAGCTGAAGCCGGCACTGCTGGAGTTCGCCAGCCGCGACGCGCTGCTGGAGGCCATCCGCAAGCCCGGTGCGCTGCAGGAAAGCGTGTTGGCCTGGTTGCCGGACGACAAAGTACGGGCGGTGTACGGCAATGGCGGTTTTCACACGCCCAATATTGCCCGTTTTACCGTATTCAATGAGTTTGACCCGCCTGCTACGCCCAAGCCGACCACTCTGGCTGTCGACGGCTATGCCGCTGCCAGCACGTTACGCCAGGACCTGCTCAATGGCGACCTGGCCACGCACTGGTTCCACTCCAACGCCAACAGCCTGGTTACCCTCGCAGAAGGCCAATCCACTTCCGATGCGCAAAGCCGATGGGCCTCCTACAAGGAACTCGGCTGGCTGCTGTTCAATACCCTGCTGCCGCTGATGCGCGGGCCGGGCGCCATGGCCGGCTGGTTGCTGCAACTGGCCAATGCCGAAAACGACATCAAGCGCCTGTCGACCGCGAACGATCCGGACCCGGCCGGGGCAATGGTCGACCTGCTGGTGAACCTGGGCATGACCCTGACCCATGTCCCAGTTGCCGAACCCACGCCGACGCGCACCTTTGAGCCGTTCAAGCCGAGGCCAGAGACCAGCAACCCTGCGCCTCGCCCCCGTCAGAGCAATGACCCCGTACGCCCTGCGCCCACCATTCACCAGGACCCGAACGCGCCGGTCACCACCGGTTTGGGCGCAGGTACGGCCATCGATATCAGGCTGTCGAGCCCACGCGGACTCACCCCTGAGCTGCGCGCGCACATCGACTCGTTCAAAGCGCCCGCACCGGCAGCTCCCGGCACCCCCATCGCCGAAGGCATCAGGAAGGGCCTGTATCAGGTGGATAACCGCTGGTACGCCAAAATCGACAATCACTGGTTTCGCGTCGCCACCGACCTGGATGGCCCTTACGTGATTGACGAACACAACAAGGCACGCACCGCGCCCTCGATAGCACGGGACGCCCGTGGCAACTGGTATTTTGACTTGGCGCCAAGGCTCAAGGGCGGAATGCCGAAAACGAAAGACTTGCAGAGTACGATCAGACAAAACCTGGAAGCCAGGGCCCGAACCAAAGAGGATTTTCAACGCGGCTGGCAGGAACGCAGCAAGATTTCAAAAGAACATGCTGGCAGCATGGAAAAAATCCGCAACGCCTTTGCCGAGTACGAACAAGCACGAAAAAAACTCAAGACGCTACGCGGCCTGGCAAACAATGAAGCGTCTGCAGACCGTTTCGCCGCGACCTACTCCAATCAGCGGCAGGCCGCCGAAGCACTCAGAGCCGACCTGGACCAACAACTTGAAAACCTCAGGCCGTTGACGCAGTCACTGATAGCGGCCAGCGAGCACAACATCGAAACCTTGGCGCCGAAAAAGATCGGCGGCATTGACGATTTATCCGAGCTCAAAAAGAACCGCTCACTGGAATATCAGCAGACTCTAAGCGCGCTGATCGAGCTAGATAATATATATGTGGGCCTGACCAGCGAAATGCTGAAACATGGCGTGAATGGCGCTTCATTGGCCGAACTGACTGACAAATCCAATAACGGCTTGGAGGTGTCATATAACGAAATGATGGAAGCGTTCAAAATAGGCTATCAGGACACCGAGCACCTGTTGGCAGTGCGACAGACCATCAGTTCCATATTCGAACGCTGGAGGAACGACTCGCCTTTTGGCTACAAGGCCGCCGACAGCTTCCTCAAGCAACGGTATCCGGTATCGCTGGACACCCTGCTACTCACAACACAAGTGAACAGATTGTCGTACCTCCAGCAACTGACCACTACACGGGCTGCACGTCGCCTCGATGAAGCCGTGTATTTTCAGATGAACCGCTTGATGACAGAAAACCTGAAAACCGAGATATTGACCTACGAGGATCTTCGCCAATACCACGACTACACCCTTGAGGAGCGCCATGCCGCATTGATCACCATTATTACCAAGTTCAAACAAGTGCTGAACGACAGTCGACTGATGCAGGAGCAGCGCCCAGAGTTTTTTCGGGTCGAGTACCACCACCGCTTCAACGAATTGCTCAATGAGTTCATCACTCAGGCCGAAACCGAACTGGTCCAGGTGGTCAAAGAAGAGCAGTTTCTGCTTCCTGCCGCGCCCGCGCGCACCAACCAAAGGGCGAAACCGCAGAACCAACGCGTGTTCAGGACCGAGCACCAGGAAACATTTATCGGCACGTTGCGCCCTTCGGAGCCGGGCCGAACCGTCGATATCATCGACGTGGTCGACCCAGGGAGCGGGCAACCCATTGCCAGCTACAGCGAACACCCTGGGGAACGCGGCTGGGTGAAAATCGTCCAGGGACAGCCCACAGCACCTCGCCCAGCCTCACCGCCCAAGCCCTGGTCCACTTATAAGAGTGAGGCGCAAAACCTCATCGACGGCGTGCCGAAGATAGAAAAAACCATCCTCTTTCAGAAAAAGAAACTCGATGACCCGCTATGGCGAGACACTGTCAGCCCCCGCGACTGGAACGACATGCTCGAAGCCCAGGCCAACCTGCTTTTCGAGAAGGCGCAACAGGCACAAGCCGCCCACGGCAACAAGCCGGAAACCGCCGAATGGGTGGCGCGCTGGCGAGCAGCGGCCGAACAAATGCTGCAAAAGGCCCGCCAGCATACCGCTGATGGCTATCTGGTACAGACGCCCACGGCGGAAAACGTCGATTACCTGTGGCGTCACGGTTTTGTCGATATCAACCTGGTACGGCGCGACATCCCGACCAGAAGTGGCGATGTCTTCACCGAGTATGTGGTGCGCAAGAAAAACAAAATCGATGCGTTGTGGTATGCCCACTTCCACTATCCGAAAAAAGGCTGGGCACGTGATGACTTTAGGGCGGCGCACCTGAAAACACCGCAGCAACGCATCAAGACTCAAAAGATGCTGATTGAAGAAGCCGGAAACAACGGGGTCGTTGAGAAACTCATCAAGGCCGCTATCACCAAGCCGCTGGCTGAAAAGCTGTTCTTGAAATTGTGAAACCCTGGGCCTGAGGCCCAACAAAAAGCCGCACAGTGTGCGGCTTTTTGTTCTGCTACCCAGGATTAATGCGCGAACAATGAGTTGCCCTTCTGCCCCGCCAGCTTCTCGGGCTTGATCAGGAACCGCGCCAGCGCCGGCAACAGCCACAGCGCGCCGAACATGTTCCACAGCAGCATAAAGGTCAGCATCAGGCCCATGTCAGCCTGGAACTTGATGGCCGAGAAGATCCAGGTGCACACGCCGATGGCCAGGCACAGGCCGGTGAACAGCACGGCTTTACCGGTGGACTTCAGCGTCTGGTAATACGCCTCTTGCAACGGCAGGCCGGCACGCAGGAAGCTTTCCAGGCGGCTGTAAATGTAGATGCCGTAGTCCACGCCAATGCCCACACCCAAGGCCACCACCGGCAAGGTCGCGACCTTAACGCCAATGCCCATGAACGCCATCAGCGCGTTACCCAGTACCGAGGTCAGCACCAGCGGCAGCACGATGCACAGGGTCGCTGCCCAGGAACGGAAGGTGATCATGCACATGGTCGCTACACACAGGTACACCAGGATCAGGATGATCAGCTCCGACTCCTTGATCACCTCGTTGGTGGCCGCTTCGATCCCGGCATTCCCCGCGGCGAGGATGAATTCCAGGCCGTCCTTGTTGTTTTCCTTGGCGAAGTCCTGCACTGCATGCACGGCGCGGTCGAGGGTTTCGGCCTTGTGGTCGTTGAGGAACACCAGCACTGGCGCCAGGGAGCAATTGTTGTTGTACAAGCCATCGGCACGGGCGATGGAGTTGTTCAGCACATCCGGGTTGCGCGACAGGGTTTCCCATTTCAGGTTGCCCTCGTTCATGCCCTTGATCATTTGCTTGGACACGGTCACCAACGAGATCGCCGACTGCACGCCCTCGGTGTTCTGCATCTTCCACATCAACTGGTCGATGGGCGCCATGGCTTCATAACGCGAGCAGCCTTCGGCCTTGGTCTTGACCATCACCACCAGCACGTCGGAACTGGTGGAGTAATTGCTGATGATGAAGTTGTTGTCCTTGTTGTAGCGCGAGTCCGGGCGCAGTTCCGGTGCGCCTTGGTCCAGATCACCGATCTTCAGGTTCTGGCTGTACCAGAGGCCGCCACCAAAGGCGATCAGGGCCAGGAACACCGAAACCGGCGCGACTTTCGGGCTGGCAAATTTGGACAGCAGGCGCCAGAAGCTATGTTCGCGGTTCGCGTCTTTTTTGCTCTTGGCGATGGCGCGTTTGCTGATGCCCACGTAGGAAATCGCGACCGGCAGCAGGATCAGGTTAGTGAACACAATGACCGCCACGCCGATGGACGCGCCGATGGCCAGTTCGCGGATCACACCGATGTCGATGATCAGCAGCGTGATGAAGCCTACCGCATCCGCCAGAATGGCGATCATCCCCGGCAGGAACAGTTGTCGGAAGGTACGCCGCGCGGCGGTCAGGGCGTTGTCTGCTTCGCTGGATTGCAGGGCAATGCCGTTGATCTTCTGCACCCCATGGGAAATGCCGATGGCGAATATCAGGAACGGCACCAGCATGGAATATGGGTCCAGCCCGAAACCGAAGAAGTGCATCAACCCGAGTTGCCAGACCACCGCCACCAATGTCGTACTCAACACCGCAATGGTGCTGCGCAGGCAGTTGGTGAACCACAGCAGCAGAACCAGGGTGATGACAAACGCAACGCCGAAGAACAGTACCACCATCACCAGGCCGTCGATCAGGTCGCCAACCTTTTTGGCAAAGCCGACAATATGAATCTTGACGTTGGGGTTCTGGGTTTCGAACTTGTCGCGGATCTTGTCTTCGAGTTCATGGGAGAACTTGCGATAGTCCAGGGCCAGCAATTTGCCCTGGTCTTGCGGGTCCGGGTAGGACTCCAACAGCGGGATATCAACGATGCTCGACTTGAAGTCATTGGCCACCAGCCGCCCGACCTGGCCGGACTTGAGCACGTTATTGCGCAACTGGTCGAGGCTTTGCGGCGAGCCGTTGTAGCTCTGCGGGATGACCTCCCCGCCGGCAAACCCTTCTTCGGTCACTTCGGTCCAGCGCACGCTGGGGCTCCACAGCGACTTGAGGCCCGAGCGGTCCACACCGGAGATGTAGAACACCTCGTCGTGGATCTGGCGCAGGGTCTCCATGTACTCCTTGGTGAAGATGTCGCCATCCTTGGCCTCCACCGAAATACGCACGGTGTTGCCCAGGTTGGCCAAATCGTTGCGGTGCTCCATCATTTTTTCGATGAAGGGGTGCTTGAGGGGGATCATCTTTTCAAAGCTGGTGGACGGGCGAATCAAGGTCGCCTGCCAGAACAGGAAGAGGCTCACCAGCAGGCAGATGACGATCACCGCCGGGCGATTGTTGAAGATCAGACGCTCAAGAAAGGTCGCTTTATCGTTGTGATGACTGCTCATTGAATCCCCGCCTTCTTATTATTTTGAGAGCTCTGCGCCGGCCGATGTGGCAACCCGCACGCCACCCTGCCCCGCGAGGATCAAATTGCCATTGCCTGCCGCCGTGACCGCCGAGAGTGAAATGCGGTCTGGGCGATTGAACACACTGAAGGTCTGGCCGTCGTCATGGCTGACCACGACGCTGCCGCCGTTGCCGACCACGACGATAGAACCGTCCTCCAGCAAGGTCGCACCCGACAGGCCAAACTCCAGCGCACCACGTGCCGCGTTCAATTGGACCTGCTCCCAGGTGCTGCCGAAATCAGTGGAGCGGTAGAGGTTGCCACGCAAACCATACGCCAGCAGGGTCTGTGGCTGTGCGGTGCTGATCACGCCAAACAGTGAACCCTCGTAGGGGCCTTCGAGTTTTTCCCAGGTCTGGCCGTCGTCACTGGAGCGAAACATGCTGCCTTGCTCACCGACGATAAACAGGCCGGCGCCCTTGATCTGGGCGATGGCGTTGAGGTGGTACTGGTCTTCGTTGTCGAGTCGCTCGCTGACGTCGTTCCAGGTTTTGCCGGCGTCGGTGGTTTCGATCAGCGCACCGTAGGCGCCCACGGCCAGGCCGTGGTTGGCGTCGTTGAACCACACATCGAGCAACGGCGCTTCGCGTTTGAGGTCTTGATATTGCTGGGTCCACGTGGCGCCGCCATCGGTACTGGCAAGAATCTGCGCATCATGGCCGACGGCCCAACCGTGCTGATCATCAACGAAAAACACCGCCGTGAGCAGTTGCCGGGTGGGTACTTTGGCTTGGGCCCAGGTGTTGCCCTGGTCATCGGAATAAAGGATATGCCCACGATCACCGACCGCCACCAGGCGCTTGCCCGCGTGAACCACGTCGATCATCAAGCCTTTGGCGGCCTTGGGGGATTCAATCGCAAAGACTGCGGCGGCGGGGGTATCGCTGGCGGCCAGCACCGGCAGCGACAATACGCTGCCAGCGAGCAGCGAGAGCGCTGTGGCCAGCAACGCAACCCTGCGTGCGGCGCGTGGGCGGCAAACAACCCAACCCATGACAGGCTCACTCATAGACCTTTCTCCCATTTATTATTGTTAGGTCGTCTTCTCTGCCAGGACCTTGAAACCTGCAATCTAGAGCGCCTGGAGGAAGCAGGAGCCATCCTATCGGGCTTTGGAATCGTCTGACAATCGGCGCTACGTTATCTTTTGTTAACTGATGGCTGCAAAGCGAAGGGTGAATAGCCGAGCATTCGGCGCAATGATGGCGTTTTAACGTGCGATATCGGAAATTTCGACGGGCCTATTCGGAAACGGCTTACTGGCTGGCCCTTTGCAAGCTGAACCACAATCGGCGCTCAAACCTTCCCTTAAGGACGCGCCAGCCATGAAAACCCCTGCCCTAACCCTATTAGTGTCTTGCCTGCTACTGGTTTCCTGTACGACCTACGATCGAACGTGGGTCAAGGCCGATGCCTCCCGCGAGCAACGCAAGCATCAGCAAGCAGCGTGTGAAGCGGATGCGCTAAGGGCACTGCCCCCCAATAACGTGAGGGCGTCGGCAACGTCCAAACGCTCAACCTGCTCGAGTGACGACAGCACTTGCAGGAAAAAGAATGAACAGACCGACACCGAGTACAGCTATACGGATAAAAACCGCCTGCCTCGGGAAACGTTGATCAAGGACTGCATGTACAAAAATGGTTGGACTCGCACAAAAGTCGAACGGCCGCTGATCAAGTGGTGAGCGATCAGGCGCAATGAATTTTTATTCCATCTATTGAATTTAGAGAATATTTATTCCATTAATAGGCTTCCTGAAAACAATAATCCAAAGGACCACGACGATGCGTGAACTCGGAATCGGCTTGATCGGCACAGGCTTCATGGGCCGCGCCCACGCGCTGGCGTTCAATAACGCGCGGGCGGTATTTGAACTGCCGGTGCACCTCAAGCTGGCCGCCCTGGCCGATGCCGACACCGAGCGCGCCCAGCGTTGCGCCAGCGCCTGGGGGTTTGCCCAGGCCCATGGTGACTGGCAAGCGCTGGTCAACGACCCCAAGGTCGATGTCGTGGCCATCACCACCCCCAACCATTTGCATTACCCCATGGCCATGGCCGCGATTGCGGCGGGTAAAGCCGTGTATTGCGAAAAGCCCCTGGCCGTCAGCCTTGAACAAGCCGATGCCATGCGCCGCGCCGCCCATACCGCCGGGGTGGTGACTCGGGTCGGCTACAACTACCAGCACAACCCGATGATCGTGCTGGCGCGGCAGATGATTGCCCAGGGCGAATTGGGCCAGATCATCAGTTTTCAAGGTGAGTTCAGCGAAGACTTCATGGCCGACCCGAATTCCCCTTGGTCGTGGCGCTGCGACGTGGAGCATGCTGGCGGCGCCCTGGCGGACCTGGGCAGCCATTTGCTGTCGATGGCCCGCTATCTGGTGGGCGAGGTAACCCATGTTTGTGCTGATACCCAGACCGTACACAGCCAGCGCCCCGCCACCGCCGGCAGCCCGACCTCAAAAACCATTGCCGTGGATGACCAGGTGCACGCCCTGTTGCGCTTTGCCAACGGCGCCCGTGGCACGGTGAGCAGCAGTTGGCTCAAGCACGGCTACAAGAACCATCTGAGTTTCGAGATCAGCGGTACCCAAGGCACGCTGGCGTTTGACCAGGAACGCTTAAATGAACTGCGCCTGTGCCGCATCGGCCAGGACGGTTTCCAGCGCCTGCTGGCTGGCCCTGCCCTGCCCGGCTATGCGGCGTTCAGCCCGGCGGCGGGGCATCAGTTGGGCTACAACGAGTTGAAGACGCTGGAGGTGCAGGAGTTGATCATGGCGCTGGCGGGGCAAGGTGCGGATGGCACCGACTTCGAGGCTGCATGGGAGATAGAGCGATTGGCGACAGCGATTCGCGTGGCAGCCCTCGAAGAACGTTGGGTCAAGGTCAGCGCGCACGGGCCACTCAAAAACAGTCAACCCAAAAATTTTGGGGAGGTAGAGGGCACGGTACTTTAAATTAAAGTCAGCTAGTCCGCGAGTGCCTAGGCATCGCGGACCACCGGAAATACTCCTTGTCATATAATACTAGTATCGATAACGAAACGTTTGGCAAAAAATCAAACCAGCCTCGCTAACCTGCTTTTCTGCAAGTAGGCTTACCTCCCAAATAGGAACTCCTGACATGGACGGCACATCCATTAAATTTGGCAAGCCTCTTACTCTCAACTGTTGTGCTGTTTGCACAAACTCCGTCCCCTCAGGCTTTTCAAGTGGTGCAACATTACTAAAATAGTATAACGCGGGCTGGTCGCCGTACCTTTTTAATGGCTGAGCCCCACACAAACCAGCAATGATCAATGCGAGATCTTTCCCGGTAGTCGTACTGGTATCAATCCAAGTTTTGTATTGCTTTCCATAGGCCGGATCATTAGGTGTTGGGCCTGGGATAGTTTTCCCATGCCGCAGGAGCACATAAACATTAACCAAAGTAAGAGCCATAATATACCTTCCTTTTTTAAACGATATACGCAGGGGCTATAAAGAACCCACAATCATTCTTTACAGCCTCGATATTGATGAAAACGGTTAAGGGAAAGTCAATATTCGAGAATGACACAGCCATCTCCCCCCTTGAGCCCTGGAGAGCCGGAATATCCAGTCTGGCTGCTTGAGTTAGCGATACCGCCAACGCCGCCTTTACCACCTTTACCCGCGTTGCTGCACAGACCTAAACTGTCTCCGCCATTGCCAGGAGTTTCTGAGCCACCGTAAAGGCCTCCGCTTTCGCCAACGCCCCCAATCTTAAACGTAGAACAGTTGTTTCCTTGATTCTCCGGGAGGTGGGCAGCGCCTCCGTTTCCGCCATGTCCAGGTTTAGCGGTTGTAAGCCCACCATCGCCGCCGCCGCCTCCACCAGAGCCCCCATCAGCGGAATAAACACCGTCATTTGTATTAACTATGCTTTTTGCGCCGTCCCCTCCATTACCACCCGATGTGCCGAGCTGGGTGTGACTGCCTTTCTTTCCTGCGCTACCCTCGGCGCCGCCGCTACCGACAGTAATGGTGAAGGTTGGATTTGACGCGGTGGATACCGAACACACTAGACCACCACCTGCGCCCCCCCACCGCCACCAGCGCCACGACTTCTCACCAAAAGCCGGTCAAGAGCGCCCCCACCGCCCCCACCCCCGCCGCCACCGCCGATCACAGTGACTTTTACTGTAACTCCTAGTGGGGCGGTGAAGTAATGGGTACCAGGTTGATTATAAACCTGCGTCTCTGCGCGCACGTAAGTTGAAGCCATTACACCACCAAACAATGCGCCAGAAAGCAATAAGGCCGACGATTTTTTGCTCACCATTTAAGAATCTCCATTAAGTGTGCCTCAGGGCACGATTGCAGTGTTAACCGCAACATCCCTGCCACCTAAGTTAAGAGACCTTTCATTCTAAATACACCTGTGAAACCCTGCAGACATCTATACCCATTAGTTATAACCTTAATAACTTAAAACACCAGCACCTCAAAAATCCTCTCATCAAACTCAGCATACAGTTAGCTATCGAACAACCTCCCATTGTCGACACGTACCTTGCGCTGCTTGCGTTTAAGGGTGCGGTATCCCCCCCACTCTTGGGTCTCCGTCACTTTAGATCAACGCAGCGCCCGACGAAGTACTTTGCCCACCGTTGTCTTGGGCAATTCCGTGGTGCGAAACTCCACATACTTTGGCACCTTGTACCCCGTCAGGTATTCCCGGCAATGCGCAAGAATCTGCTCCTGGGTCAGGGTCGGATCCTTGCGCACCACGATGATTTTGACCTTCTCCCCACTCACGGCATCTTCCACACCGATCGCCGCCACTTCTGCGACATCCGGGTGCATCGCCACCACGTCCTCGATTTCATTGGGGTACACATTGAAACCCGAGACCAGGATCATGTCCTTCTTGCGGTCCACCAGGCGGATATAGCCGCGCGCGTCCATCACCCCGATATCGCCGGTGGACAGCCAACCGTCGGCATCCAATACCTCAGCAGTTTCCTTGGGCCGCTTCCAGTAGCCCTGCATCACTTGCGGGCCGCGTACTTGCAGCTCGCCTTGCTCGCCGATGTCAGCCAGCTCGCCGTCTTCGCGCATGAAACGCACCCAGGTCGACGGCAACGGCACGCCAATGCTGCCGGTGAATTCCATCTCGCGCATACGCGAAATATCGATGGGGCTGATGCTCACTACGGGCGAGCACTCGGTCAGCCCGTAGCCTTCGATGATCGGCAGCCCGGTCACTTCCTTCCAGCGCTTGGCCACCGCGGTATGAGTGGCCATGCCGCCAGCAATCACCAGGCGCAGGTCGGAAAAGTCCCGTGCACAGAACTCCTTGTTCTCCAGCAAGCCATTGAACAGTGTGTTCACCCCGGCAATGCCATTGAAGCGCTCCTTGCGCAGGATCATCTGCACGCGCTTCACGTCCCGGGGGTTGGCGATGAGGATATTGCGCCCGCCCAGGCACATGAACATCAGGCAGTTCACCGTCAGGGAAAAGATGTGGTACAGCGGCAGCAAGGTCACGTTGGTTTCCTGCTTGTGCAGGTTTAACTGGTCACCGACCCAAGCCTTGGCTTGCAGCAGGTTGGCAATGATATTGCGATGGCTGAGCATCACGCCCTTGGCATCGCCGGTGGTGCCGCCGGTGTATTGCAAAAAGGCCAGTTCTTCGCGGCCCAGGCTGACCGGCAAATGGTGCATGGCCCTGCCCTGTTTGAGCACCTGGTTGAAACGCAGCGAGCCGGGCAGCCTGAAGGCCGGCACTTGCTTCTGCACGCTGCGCAGAATGAAGTTCATCGCCGCGCCCTTGAAGGTACCCAGCAAGTCGCCAATGGCCGCGACCACCACACGCTTGACGCTGCTGCCCACCATGGCTTTTTCCAGGGTATGCGCGAAATTTTCGAAGATCACCACGGTTTCGGCGCCACTGTCCTTGAGCAGGTGCTTGAGTTCGTGGGCGGTGTACAACGGGTTGACGTTGACCACCACCGCCCCGGCCAGGATCGTGCCCAGCAGGCAGATCGGGTACTGCAAGCAGTTGGGCATCATCAGCGCCACGCGATCGCCCTTCTTCACGCCCTGGCCCTGCAACCAGGCGGCAAAGGCAATGCCCTGGGTGCGCCAATCGGCATAGGTCATTTCCGTGCCGATGCTGACGTAGGCGACCCGCTCACGGAATTTTTCCAGGTGCTCCAGGAACACTTCGCGCAGCGACGGGTAATCCTCGATCCCGGCCTCAATGTCCGCCGGCACGCCGGGCAGGTAAGTGTTCAACCAAATGCGTTCGGTGTGTTCCAGGCTGATAGCGTTCATCGCAGTGTCCTTATTGTTGTGTTTGATAGCGCTACTTTTCGACGATGGCGGTGATGCCCAACCCACCCGCCGCGCAGATCGAGATCAGGCCGCGACCGCCACCGCGTTCGTGGATGGCCTTGGCCAGCGCCGCCAGTTGGCGGCCACCGGTGGCCGCAAAGGGATGGCCGCAGCCCAGTGAGCCGCCGTTGACGTTCATCTTGGCCCGGTCGATGGCGCCCAGAGGAGCGCTCAAGCCGAGTCGCTCGCGGCAATACTGTGGGTCTTCCCAGGCTTTGAGCGTGCACAACACCTGGGCGGCGAACGCTTCGTGGATCTCGAAGAAATCAAAGTCGGCAAAACCCAAGCCTTCACGTGCAAGCATGCGTGGCACGGCGTAAGCCGGCGCCATCAGCAGGCCCTCGGTGCCGTCGACAAAATTCACCGCAGCCGTTTCGCCGGTGCGCAAGTAGGCCAACACCGGCCAGCCATTGGCGGCGGCCCATTCTTCACTGGCCAGCAGCACCACCGAGGCGCCATCGGTCAGGGGCGTGGAATTGCCGGCGGTGAGCGTGCCGTTCTGGCGGTCGAAGGCCGGCGACAAGCCTGCGAGCTTTTCCAGGCTGATATCGGCACGCAGGTTGTTGTCACGGGCCAGGCCGCGATGGGGGCTGATCAGGTCGTCGAAGAAGCCGCGTTTATAAGCCGCATCCAGGCGCTGGTGGCTGGTGAGGGTCAGCTCGTCCTGGGCCAGGCGCTTGATCTGCCAACGCTTGGCCATTTCTTCGCAGTGCTCGCCCATGGACAGCCCGGTGCGCGGTTCGCCATTGCGCGGCAGCAACGGTTTGAACAGCATCGAGGGGCGTACTTTCAACAAGGTTTTGAGCTTGTCGCCCAGGCGTTTGGCGCGATTGGCCGCAAGCAAGGTATGGCGCAAGGATTCGTTGATGCCAATGGGCGCGTCGGAAGTAGTGTCGGCGCCACCGGCAACGCCCACTTCGATCTGGCCGAGGGCGATTTTATTCGCCACCAGCAGCGCGGCTTCAAGCCCTGTGCCGCAGGCTTGTTGCACATCATAGGCCGGCGTTTGCGCGGACAAGGTGGTGGACAACAGCGCCTCGCGGGCCAGGTTGAAATCCCGCGAATGCTTGATCACCGCCCCGGCGGCAAACTCGCCCAAACGCTGGCCATGCAGGTTGTAGCGATCGACCAACCCTTGCAGGGCGGCGACCAGCAGGTCCTGGTTACTGTCGTGGGCATACACCGTGTTGGAGCGCGCAAAGGGAATACGGTTGCCGCCGATAATCGCCACGCGGCGGGTCGGGGCTGGGGTAAAGCTGTAGTCGCTCATTGCTGGCTCTCTTTGCAAATGAATAGCCCGCGCATATGGGGCTTGTCCCCGGCGAAATTGCGCACTTCGAACTCGCGCCGTGGGCCGGTCACGGGGTGGCTCCACAAGGCAACCTGGCCGGGCAGGAAGATCGGCAATTTGAAGTCGCAATGGGCCTCGGCCTGGTCCAGGCCGCCGGGTGGCTGTTGCGCTGCCAATGCGCGGCCCAGGGTCCACATGCCATGGGCGATGGCGCGACGAAAGCCGAAGAGTTTGGCACCGATGATTGAGGTGTGAATGGGGTTGAAATCCCCCGAGACCTTGGCAAAGCGTCGCCCCAGGTCGGCGGGCAGCACCCAACGCTGGGTGCGTAACAGGCCGTCTTCCCGCAGTGGCAGAGGGTCATTCCAGGGTTCACCCACCGGATTGCTGACGTCACGGCGCAAGTACAGGCTGTCGCTTTCCCACACCAGGGTTTCCTGGCTGTAGGCCCGAGTGGCGATGCTCAAGGCCTGCCCTTTCGGATGGGCCACCCAGCGCTCGCAATACACCTCCAGGCGCAGCGCCTGGCCCTCGTGCAGGCGCTGGTGCTGACGAATACGATTGGCCAGGTGCACCATGCCGCTGGCCGGGTACGGGAAGCTCGGCCGGGTCAGCAGCAGCAGGTGCAGTGGGAACGCCAGCACATGGGGATAGGACAATGGCACGCCCTGCTCGCGACGAAAGCCGCACGCCCGTGCGTAAGCGGCGATACCGGCCGGCGAAAGCTCCACCGCGCTGCGCACCAGGCGTGCTGTAGGCAATGGCGGCGCACCGTCGAGCTTGGGTTTGCGCAAGGCGCGCAGGCCGTCGAGCAACAACTGCGTGCGCGACGGCGGTGGGTCGATGATTTGCGTCACGTAGTCCATCGGTCAGGCTCCCAACAGGCTTTGGCCGCACACCCGCACCACCTGGCCATTGACCCCGCCCGACGCCGGATGGGCCAGCCAGGCAATGGTCTCGGCCACGTCGATGGGTTGCCCGCCCTGGGACAACGAATTCATGCGCCGCCCCGCTTCGCGGATCATCAGCGGGATCTTGGCGGTCATCTGGGTTTCGATAAAGCCGGGCGCCACCGCGTTCACCGTGACCTGCCGGGCTGCCGCACGCGGCGCCAGGCCTTGCACCAGGCCGATCACCCCGGCTTTGGATGTGGCGTAGTTGCTTTGCCCCAGGTTGCCGGCGATACCCGAAATTGACGACACGCACACAATGCGCCCGCCGGGGTTCACGCCCTGGCTGTCGAGCAAGGCCTCACTGAGCTGCAACGGTGCTTCGAGATTGACCGCCAGGACACTGCGCCAGGCGGCCTCGGTCATTTTGGCGATGGTCTTGTCGCGGGTGATCCCGGCGTTGTGCACCACCACATCAAAGGCGCCGTATTGGCTGACGTGGGTTTGCAACAGCGCGGCGGTGTCAGCGGCGGTGATATCCAGGGGCAACGCCGAACCGCCTACGCTGGTCGCCGCCTGTTGCAAGGCTTGCTGGGCCTGGGGCACGTCGACGCACACCACATGGGCACCGTCGCGCGCCAGCACCTGGGCAATTGCCAGGCCGATGCCACGGGAGGCGCCGGTGACCAGGGCGCGTTTGCCAGCAAAGGGTTTGTCCCAGTTGACGGCGGCGTGGCCATCGACCGGTTTTTCCAGGCGCACCACCTGCCCTGAGACATAGGCGGAGCGGCGCGACAGAAAAAACCCCAGGCTGCTGTCCAGCGCGTCTTCGGCGCCCGGCGCCACGTACAGCAATTGCACGGTGATCGCGCGGCGCAGCTCCTTGGCCAGCGACCGCACCAAGCCCTCAAGGGCGCGTTGGGCGATGGCCTGGGGCAAGTCGTTACAATGCTCGGGGGCCGTGCCGAGTACCACCACCCGGCCATGCTGGCCGAGGCGTTTGGCATTGCTGTGAAAGAACAGGTAGAGCTCATCCAGCTGTTGCAGGTCGGCCACGCCGCTGGCGTCGAACACCGCGCCTTGCACCTTGACCGTGGACGGCGCCTTGAGCGTCGCCGGGGTCGCGGCGACGGTGTCAGTGGCGCTGAAGATGCGCTGCACCGAGGCCACCAGGCGCCCTGCCCCGGCGATGATCACCGGGTTAGCCAGGCCGGCCTGGCCGCTGCGATGCCGTTGCAATGCCAAAGGTTGCGGCAAGCCAACGGCCTGGGCCAGGCGCCGGCCCCAGGGGGAATTGACGAACGAAAGGTAGCTGTCACTCATAGAGGGTTCCACTCACAACACAGTTCTTGGCTGGTAAACCCGATCAAATGTGGGGAACTGGATTGCCCTCTGTAGGAGCGAGCTTGCTCGCGAAAAACGTCAACGATAACGGGGGCTGCCTGAATGAACGCGGCGCCTGTGAGTTTTTCGCGAGCAAGCTCGCTCCTACAGTTAGGGCAATCCAGTTCCCACGTGGGGGCCGGGTTTCTATTAATTGACCGGGACGCTGCGCCGCTTGGCGACCGGCTCGAGCGCCTGCTTGCGCTGCTGCAGGGCCTCCAGCAAACCAAAGTCCTGGGGGAAGTCATCCACCTGGATACCGTGGTCGGCGTACTCCACATAGCGCGCCAGCAAGGCGTCTTCGTCGTCGCTGATCAAGTCCAGCGCCCGCGCCTTGACGCGCCAATCGGTAAAGGCCGTGGCAGCAATCGGCAGCGGGCCGAGCAGACCTTGCTTGATGGCGGGTTTTAGCCGCGCCTCGATCAACTCCACTTGGGGCAACAAACGGAACCCCAGTTCGCCATACGCCAGCTTGTCGACTTCCGGACGCGGGATGTAGGAATTGGCCAGCAAACGGTCGCGGGTCTCGCCAGGGGTCTGCACCACCTCCGCCACCTGCGCCAACAGGCGGTCCGACGGTTTGCGCAGCGGGATGCCAAACGGAAAACTCAACGTGCGCACCACCGCCGCAGCGGGTTTTGACGGGTAGTTGTCGAGCACTTCGGCCAAGGCTTCATGGGCGCGCAACAACGCGTCCTGGGCCGCCCAGTGCACCAGCGGCAAGTCCGCCTGGGGCCTGCCGTCATCCTCGAAACGCTTGAGCACGCAAGAGAGGATGTACAGCTGCGACAAAATATCCCCCAGGCGCCCGGTGATACTTTCCTTGCGCTTGAGGGCACCGCCCAGCACGCCCATGGAAATATCCGAGATCAGCGCCAGCACCACCGACAGCCGATTGGCCTGGCGGTAGTAGGCCGCCAGCGCCGGGTCGGTCTTGGCCGGCGCCGAAATCAGGCGCCCGCCGGTCAGAGCATGCACCGCTGCGCGTACGGCGTTGGCCACGACAAAACTCACATGGCCGAACATCGCGCTGTCGAAGTCTTCCAAAGCCTTGCGTCGGTCGGGGTTGTGCGCCGCTTCCATCTCGCGGAACACGTAGGGATGGCAACGAATCAAGCCCTGCCCAAAGATGATCAGGCAGCGAGTCATGATGTTCGCGCCCTCCACCGTAATGGCGATGGGGCTTTGCTGGTAGGCACGGGCAAGGAAGTTATTGGGGCCCATACAGATGCCTTTGCCGGCGACGATGTCCATACCATCGTTGACGATGATCCGCGCCCGCTCGGTGACGTGGTACTTGGCAATGGCCGAGATCACCGAGGGTTTCTCGCCGGCATCCAGGGACGCCACCGACACCTTGCGCACCGCATCACACGCATACAGATGCCCGGCCATACGCGCCAATGGCGCCTGCACACCTTCGAACTTGCCGATGGGCAGGCCGAATTGCTTGCGCATCGCCGCATAGGCGGTGGTACCGCGCACCGCCACTTTACCCAGGCCGACGTTGGCCGATGGCAGGGAAATCGCGCGGCCTGCCGCCAGGCATTCCATCAACATGCGCCAGCCGTTGCCGATTTGTTCGCGACCACCGATCACCCACTCCAAGGGAATGAACACATCCTTGCCGGTTGTTGGGCCGTTCTGGAAGACCGCATTCAACGGCCAGTGACGCCGGCCGCTGTTCACCCCTGGATGGGAGGTGGGGATCAACGCACAGGTAATGCCCAGGGAACCTGGCGCGCCAAGCAAGCCCTGCGGGTCTTCGGCGCGGAACGCCAGGCCCAGCACCGTGGCAATCGGGCCGAGGGTGATGTAACGCTTGTCCCAGGTCACTTTGAAACCCAGTACTTCCTCGCCCTCATGCATACCTTTGCAGACGATGCCCAGGTCGGGGATCGCGCCTGCATCGGAGCCGGCATACGGGCTGGTCAAGGCGAAACACGGGATGTCTTCACCGCGTGCCAGGCGCGGCAGGTAGTAGTTTCGCTGGGCGTCGGTGCCGTAATGCAGCAACAGCTCGGCCGGGCCGAGGGAGTTGGGAACCATCACCGAAATCGCTGCCGCCGAGCAGCGTGTCGACAGCTTCATCACTACTTGGGAATGGGCGTAGTGGGAGAAGCCTTTGCCACCGTACTGCTTGGGAATGATCATGCCGAGGAACCCGGCCTCCTTGGTGTACTGCCAGCCTTCGGGGGACATGTCCTGCCAGACTTGCGTGGTTTCCCAGTCGTTGGCGATGTCGCACAGGGTTTCGACTTCGTTGTCGAGGAAGGCTTGCTCCTCGGCGCTCAGGCTGGCCGGCGCGGCTTGCAGCAGACGCTGCCAGTCGGGTTTGCCGCTGAACAGCTCGGCATCCCACCACACGGTGCCGGACTCGATGGCCGCCCGCTCGGTGTCGGACATCGCCGGCATGATTGTACGAAACAGGCCCAGGGCCTTGGTGGTCAACAGTTTGCGGCGCAGGGGTTTGATTGCCAGCACCACGGCGGGCAGCACCACCAGCACCGCCGCCAGGGTAATGCCCGGCACGGCCACCACGTTGAACAGGTAACCCGCCGCCAACCAGACCAGGCCAGCGCCCAGCCACAAGGTGGCGGCGGCTTGTCGATACGCCAGGGCAATCGCCGCGGCGAGACCCACCAATAACCAGATAAGCATGGGGATACCTCTACTTGATTCGGGGCGTGGCAAACGCGTGGGCAGCTCGATATGAACTGCGGCTGAAAACCACACTACAAACTTCAAAGATCAAATTCAAATTTTGTTTTGAAATTTTTATTTAATCAATAAGCCAAAAAAAACACGGCTGAATGCCTCAGCCTGTTATCACCGACACACATCACAGCTATGTAGAAGGACGCACCTCGGAGGAAGGCTGCAAGATGCGCTTGCCGCCCTCCGCCATCGTCCTCAGGCCCCGTCAGAACGCATAAGTCGCCGACAAACTGACCACATCACCCGAAGACTCGGCCTTGCCATCCAGGCTTGCGCCGCCCAGCCGGTCGATGTTTTTGGTCTTGAGATTGACCTTCTGCACGAACTGATGGGAATAGGCCACATCCAGGCTCAAGCCCTTGACCGCCTTCACATCGTAGCCAGCCCCCAGCGAAAGGAATGTACGGTCGCCATCGGGGATGCGTGGATCTCGGGTGGAGTTACGTGTAGGCGTCTGGTCGATAGCCACGCCGGCACGCAAGGTCAGTTCATCGGTCGCACGGTAGTCACCACCCAGGGAGTACATCCAGGTGTTTTTGTAGTTGTAGGGAATAGAGACAATGCGCATGTCGCCGGAGTCGAGGGTCAGGTCCTTGAACGACGACCATTCGGTCCACGTGACGCTGGCACCCAGGGTCAGGCGATCGTTGAACTGATGCACCCAATCCAGGCCCGCCGTGGCAGGAATATCCAGTTGAACCTTTGCATGCGCACCGTTGGGGGCCAATTCCAGGCCAGGGTAGGCGGTGTTGACCAACGTACCGTTGCCCCCGAATGGGCTGGGTTGGGTCATGAGGTTGTAGGAAAACTGGTCGGCGTACAGGTTGTACTTACCCGTCATCTTGTTTTTGATCTTGGCGTGGTAATTCAGGCCAAGGGTGTCGCGCTCGGTGGGTTTCCACACCACGCCGGCAAACCAGCCAGTGGAAATATTGTCGACCTTGACCCGCATCAGCGCATGGCCCACGTCTGAGGGGAAGTTGATCCCGCCAAGCTCGGAGTCCGACACTGCCGCAGCGGACAACAGGTCGACGTTCTGGCTGACGAAGCCCTTGCTGTGCTGCACGATCATGCCGCCCCCAACGGAGAACTGGTCGTTGACTTTAAACGACAGCGAGCCCGTCAGCCCGACGGTTTCGATTTTGGTATCCACGGCAAAGTCGCGCAGTTTGGAGTCTTCATTCCAGGTGGAGCGCATGCCCTGTGGCACCACTTGGCTCAAGCCGAAGGCAAACCGGTCGCCCAAGGGCATTACCATGAAGCCGGTGGGCAGCCAGGCCGTGAAGCCGCCCTGGCCACCGTCGTTGTTATTGACAGTGGTTGCGGCGCCATCGGGAAAACCATTCTCGTCCAACGGCGTACTGGAAATCGGGTTGCCGGCGTAATCCGAGGCACTGCCCTTGTACTTGATCTTGATGCGCGCATAGTCGACCGTGAATTGCGCAACATTGTGTTCGACAAACGCCATGGCGGCCGGGTTGTTGTAAGCCGAGCTCGGGTCGTTCTTGAACAACGAGCCGCCGGCAAACGCCCTGCCCCAACCAGGTGCGCCGTAGGTCGGGGTTGAAAAACCGCCAGCCTGTGCAGGCGCGATGAAGGCGGTTACCCCTCCCATCAACGCCAGCCCCAGCAAAACCTGCACGTGTTGTTTCTTATTATTCATGCGGCACTCCTTTTTGTTATCCCTGTGAACCGGCCTCGCCCGTTCGTCTTGCTGCCCGGCACTGCCTGAACTGGCGCCCGGTAAAGGCGCCAGTCTTTCAGCAGGTGATCAACCCAGTGTTCCGACCGGCCATCAAGGCACGATGGTGAAGGTTGGGCTTGGGGTCACGCTCAGGCTCACCACGGTGCAGCTGCCGCTGAGCCCTTGGTTGGCCGCCGTCAGCACCCCACCGCTGTAGCCCACGGTGATGGTCGATGGGCCACAGTTAGAGGCTGGGTACAGGACCGAAGAGGCGATGGTATAGCCGACATTGGCGACCGAACCTGCCGCTGGGCCGGTGGCGGTCAATGTCCATGGCAACCCGGTGATTTTTGGCAATGCGCAAAGGCCGCTACCGCTCACCGTCACCCCGGTGATCTTGGCCACCCCAGTGGCGTCGACGTTGCCGGTAAAGTTGGCGGTGCAGTTAACGGTGGCCTGATAGGACGACGGTGACTTCACCGAAATAGTGCCAGGCGCCGTAAAGTTCGAATTAACCGGCGTGATGCTGTAGGCATTGGCCATGGAAGCAGCACCCATGCAAACAGCCAAGGCAGAGAGCGACACGAGAGTTTTCAAGCTTTTCATTGTTTTTCCTCACATGTTATGGCGATTCATTTCGCCAGGGGTAATGGCCATGATCGAGAGGTCACGGTGAAACTGCAGAACTTCCCTTTCCAGCCAAATTTCAATGCATGTACCGCTACAACAGTCGGAGCGTGTTATTCGACAACTTTGAAGTTGGGCGGCATCTTGATCGACACCGTCTTGATCTTGCAGTCTTCGCCAATCGCCACATCGCTGGCTTCCAACTTGCCGGTGGCGTTATCCCAGGTACCGTCGGCCGTCGAAGGCCCGCACTTGCCGCCCAGGCCAAAGGCATGCACATCCACGCTGATCTTCGACATGGAGCCGCTTTTTGTGTCTTTGGCGATTAACACCCAGGGCAAGTTGATGGCTTCGACACGGCTGCACTTGAGGCCACCGTCGAACTCGACTTTGTCCACATTCACCGACGAACCATCGGCTGCAACCTTGCCGGCCACCTTGATGGTGCAATCGGCACTGATGAGCTTGCCTTTGGAGAAGCTGATAGGCCCCTGGGCGGTGAAGGCACTGCCAGCGGGTTCGATACGCGCAGCCTGGGCCTGGTGATACACAATCAGGCCGATGGCCGCTAACAGGATGTGGGCGGTGAACTTGGCAGAACTTTGCATGGTGTACGTCCTTCCCTTGAAATTATTGTTGTAGGGTCAAACCAGGTTCTTGCACTCAATACTCCGGGCGATCAGAACCTGCGCGATACACAGATCCCGAGTACACCCTGAGGGCTTACTTCATCTCAAAACGGCTTGGCACTGCCGCTGTACTTTTCCAGGTACTTCAAGCGTTTTGACGGTTGAAGATTGGTCAAGTTGATATCACCGGCATAGTGATTCAGTACGCGATGGTCCATGCGACGCCGCCACAAGTACGGCACATACGCCCAGACAATCATGCTGGCGTAGCCATACGGAAGTTGCGGTGACTCATCAAAGTGACGCAGCGACTGATAACTGCGCGTGGGGTTGGCATGGTGATCGGAGTGCCGTTGCAACTGGAACAGGAAGATATTGGTGACAATCCGATTACTGTTCCACGAGTGACGCGGCGAGCAGCGTTCATAACGGCCATTGGGCAACTTCTGGCGCTTGAGGCCGTAATGCTCGACGTAGTTCACCACTTCCAGCAACGAGAACCCGTAGATGCCCTGGATAATCAGGAACGGAATCACCGCCGCCCCCAGCCAGGCAATCATCGCGCCCCACAACACCACGCTGTACATCCAGGCGCTGAGCACGGCGTTTTTCCAGTGCAGGGCCGGCAGGCCGAGTTTGCGCAGGCGTTCGCGCTCCAGGTTCCAGGCCGACACGGCGCTGAACCACACCGAACGCGGCAGGAATGCCCAGAAACTTTCACCGAGGCGCGAGCTGGCCGGGTCTTCCGGCGTGGCGACCCGTACGTGATGGCCACGGTTATGTTCGGTGTAGAAGTGCCCATAGAACGTCGGCGCCAGGGTGACCTTGGCCAGGAACACTTCCAGGGGCTTGGGTTTGTGCCCCAGCTCATGGGCGGTATTGATGGCAATACCCGTGGCGGCACCGGTGGACATCGCCATGCCCACATAGGTCAACCAGCTGATTTCACCGTGAAGTTCAGTGCGTGCGGTGATGAACGCGGCGGTCTTGGCCAGCCAGCTTGAGGGTTCCAGAGTGGCCGTGGCCTGCAACAGGCCGCCGTTGATGATCCAGTCGATGCCGCCTGCGGCGAGCCAACCGGTGATGACCACCGAGGCAATCACAAACAGCACGCCGGTGTAGACGATCCAGCGATAGTAGCGTTGGGATTCAAGGTGGCTGACCGCAGATTCGGGCGGGTTGCTGACGTCTTCGCCGAGCAGGCCGTCAATCAGCGGGATCAAGCCGAAGATCACCAGCACACCCACCCACCACAGTTGTTGCACGCCTGTGGTGATGGCCAGGGCGCCGGAGAGCAAAGGAGTGGCCAGCGGCATGATGCCGAGCCACCACAGGTGGCGTTTGCCGTCGGCCCACACGGTCGCAGCTGTCAGCGTCTGGTTCATGGCAGCCTCCGAACACATTCGGTAGGCAATGCGGCAGCGATGCGCTGACTGCCGCGAGAAATCATGCATGCGATAAAAGGCGTTTTTTTCATTATTTTATTCGCTCTTAGGCATTTCAAAAATAATTTCAAATTACACATTGAAATAATTTTTTTAAATAAATAGCGCGGAATCGTTAGGTCGTCAACTAGTTTCTCCAGCCCTTTTTACCGTGACCGAGCAGTCTCTTTTCAGCCATTGGGTCAGGTATTCAGGGCAGGCATCGACACCAATGAACCGCAGTCGAGTGGCACTGTTATTTGCTCGCCAAAGCTACAGATGGCTGTAACTGCCTGACGTTTTCACCGGGTCGAACCCGCTTGGCCACCTGCTCCACCAGCGCCGCCACGCGCTCGGTGGCGGTGATCGGCAACATATGCCCGCGGCCTTCGATCACCTGCATTTTCAGCCCTGGCACCTTGCTGGCCAGGGCCTGGCCGTGTTTCTGGAAGTCGAGCACCTTGTCTTGCGCGCCGTAGATCAGGCCGATGGGCAGCGTCAGTTGGGGGTAACGCTTGACCATCTCCGGCAGGTGGTCGTTGACCCGGTTGATCTCGGTGGACGCGGCGTAGAAGTTGTCGGGGCGCATGCCCAACAAGCCGCCGCCACGGCTGGCGAAGTCTGGCGGCGCAGGGTCCGGGGCGAACACGCCCTTGACCACCGAGTCTTTGGTCAGCAGGCCGATGGGCAGGGTCAAGGTGTGGGCCACCCAGCGCCGCAGCCAGGCCGGGCGCACGGCCAGAGACAGGAAAACCAGCGGCAGCATGCGTTGGGGGTGAGTCAAGGGCGCAACCAGCACCAACCCGGATACCGCATGGGGATGGTCGAGTGCCAGCGCCAGGGCAATCGCGCCGCCCAGGGAGTGCCCCAGCACCAGCGGTTTGTCCAGGTCCAGCGTCTTGATAAAGGCCGCGATTTGTCGCGCCTGGGCAGGCAAGTCTGCCGGCGTGCCGCTGTGCCGGGTGGAATAGCCTGAGCCCGGCCGGTCGAGGCTGATAACCCGAAAGTGCTCACGCAACTGGCCGGACAAGGTATAGGTCAAGTTGCGACTGCTGCCCATCAGCCCGTGGATCATCACCAGCGGCGGGCCCTTGCCCTCTTCGACATAATGAAAGCGCTCGCCGTCCACCTCGACGAAGCGCCCGTTGATTGGCACGGTCGCTTCAATGCGCCGCGTCATCCAGGCACTCAAGCCCCATAACGCCGCGCTGGCGCCCACCAGCACACCCGCAGCGACAACCCACTCCACAGCCATAGCTCGGTCCTCTGCTTCCCTGCTGCTGGCGACCCGACCGGAATTGGCCTGGCCTCAGCCATCGTCCACACCCTGGACCTGAACTTCATGCATACCACGTTCGTCCGTCGGACAAATCGCTCATGCGCAACAAGGTCCTAGCGTAGGCGAATTTTTCAGGTAGATTATTTAAAATCTTTTTTAAAATAATTAATTCAATTTTCCTTTGCAATGGTGTTTTATCTAAAAGACAAAACAAAAACAGGAGCACATCCGATGCCCAAGCGTTTTATTGACGAGGCAGCCCTATGAATGCCCCCCGTGACTCAATCGACATCGCCATCATTGGCTCCGGATTCGCGGGCCTGTGCATGGCGATCAAACTCAAGCAAGCCGGGCTCACCGACTTCTTTGTTGCCGAACAGGCCCAGACCCTCGGCGGTACGTGGCGCGACAACCACTACCCAGGTTGCGCCTGCGACGTGCAGTCCCATGTGTATTCGTTTTCCTTCGCGCCCAACCCGAGCTGGACGCGGCAGTTCGCGGCGCAACCCGAGATTCGCGCCTATCTGGAAGACTGCGCCAAGCGCTTCGAGCTGGCGCCCTACCTGCGCTTCGGCATGGGCCTGCAACGTGCGGTGTTTGATGAACAACAGCAGCGCTGGCAGCTGACCTTCAGCGACGGCCGCCAGGTCAGCGCACGGGTGCTGGTGTCGGGCATGGGGGGCTTGTCACGCCCGGCCATGCCGGATATCCCAGGGCTGGACAGTTTCAAGGGCAAGCGCTTCCACTCCCAGCAGTGGGATCACGAGTATTCTTTGAAGGGTAAGCGCGTGGCGGTGATCGGCACCGGTGCCAGCGCCATCCAGTTCGTGCCGCAGATCGCCCCGCAGGTAGCGCACCTGGACCTGTTCCAGCGCACACCGCCGTGGATCATGCCCAAGCCCGACCGCCCGATTACCGCCGCCGAACGCTGGCTGTTCAAGCACGTACCGCTCACCCAAAAGCTGGTGCGCGCTGCGCTTTACTGGGCACTGGAAGGCCGCGTGGTGGGCTTTGCCCTGCATCCGCGCCTGATGAAAATGGTGCAGAAAATCGCCCTGCGTCACCTGCGCAAACAGGTGGCCCGCCCTTCCCTGCGCAAAACCCTGACGCCGGACTACACCATCGGCTGCAAGCGCGTGCTGATCTCCAACGATTACTACCCGGCGCTCTCGCGCAGCAATGTCGAGGTGGTCACCGACAGCGTGCTGCGCATCGAAGCCGACGGCGTGATCACCGCCGACGGCATCAAGCACCCCGCCGATTGCCTGATCTTCGGCACCGGTTTCCAGGCCAGCGACCCGTTGCCCCGTGGCTGCATCATCGGCCGTGACGGCATCGACCTGATGGACACCTGGCGCGATGGCGCCCATGCCTATAAAGGCACCACCGTGCCGGGCTACCCGAACCTGTTTTTGATCGTCGGCCCCAACACCGGCCTGGGGCATAACTCGATGATCCTGATGATTGAGGCCCAGGTGGCGTACATCCTCGATGCCCTGAAACACATGCAGCGCCAGCGCATCACCACGGTGGAGGTCAAACCTGCCGTGGAGCACGCCTACAACCAGCAGTTGCAGGACAAGCTCAAGCGCACCATCTGGAACACCGGCGGCTGCCAGAGCTGGTACCTCGACCCGCGCACCGGCAAGAACACCACGCTGTGGCCCGGCTCGACCTGGCGCTTCAAACAGGTCACCCGGCATTTTGCCCTCAAGGACTACAGCGTCAGCCAGGCGCCGGCGCCCGCCCTCCCGCGTGCGGTTGCAACGCCCCACTCCACCACAGAAGGCAGCCTGTCATGAAGTCATTCAACGGCCGCGTCGCGGCGATCACGGGCGCGGCTTCCGGCATGGGCCGCGCACTGGCCTTGGCCCTGGCCCGGGAAGGGTGCCACCTGGCGCTGGCAGACAAAAACAGCCAGGGCCTGGAACAGACCCAGGACCTGATCCGCGCCTCGACTTTGTCGCCGGTTACCGTCACCACCCAGGTGCTGGACGTCTCCGACCGCCAGGCCATGCAGGCGTGGGCAGCGCGTTGTGCGGCCGAGCACGGCCAGGTCAACCTGGTCTTCAATAATGCCGGGGTGGCGCTGTCGAGCACCGTCGAAGGGGTGGATTACGCCGACCTGGAATGGATCGTCGGCATCAACTTCTGGGGCGTGGTGCATGGCACCAAGGCGTTCCTGCCGTACCTCAAGGCCAGCGGCGACGGGCATATCATTAATACGTCCAGCGTGTTTGGCCTGTTCGCCCAGCCGGGCATGAGCGGCTACAACGCCACCAAGTTCGCCGTGCGCGGTTTCACCGAAGCCTTGCGCCAGGAACTCGACCTGCAACGCTGCGGCGTGTCGGCTACCTGTGTACACCCCGGTGGCATTCGTACCGATATCTGCCGCAGCAGCCGCATCGACGCGAACATGACCGGTTTTCTCATCCACAGCGAGCAACAAGCCCGCGCCGATTTCGAAAAGCTCTTCATCACCGACGCCGACCAGGCCGCCAACGTGATCCTGCAAGGCGTACGCAAAAACAAGCGCCGCGTGCTGATTGGCCGCGATGCCTATTTCCTCGACCTGCTCGCCCGTTGCCTGCCAGCGGCCTATCAGGCGCTGGTGGTGTTTGCCAGCAAACGCATGGCGCCCAAGCCGCGCACGCCAGTGTTTGAAACCAACGACGAGCCCCGACTCTGAACAGGAGCACGCAGCATGTTGCCGATCCGTCGCGATATCCGTTTTGCCTTGCCTGCCGAGCGCATCAAGAACTGGCACGAACAAGGGCCTGTGGTCAGCCATTTCTTCAATGCCTTGTCGTTGCTGTTTCCCCAGGGCGAGCTGTTCTTCATGGACAGCGTGCGCCACTACCGTGGGCAGATCGACGATGCCGAACTGAAAAAAGAGATCCAGGGGTTTATCGGCCAGGAGGCCATGCACAGCCGCGAGCACGTGGCCTACAACGATTTGCTGCAAGCCGCCGGCCTACCAGCGCACACCCTCGACCGACGCTTGAAGTTCTTCCTCGACCTGCAGAAAAAACACCTGCCGCCGTCGTTCAACCTGGCGGTGACCATCGCCTTGGAACACTACACCGCGATGCTCGCGGAAATCCTGCTGAGCGACCCGTCGCGCTTTGGCGACTCACTCAAGGGGTACCAGCAAATGTGGTACTGGCACGCACTGGAAGAAACCGAACATAAAGCCGTGGCGTTCGATGTGTGGAACACCGTGATCAAGCCAGGGCCTGCGCGTTACCTGCTGCGCACCGGCACCATGCTGACCACCAGCGTGCTGTTCTGGGTGGTGGTGCTGGATTTTCACGTGCGCCTGTTGATTGCCGACCGCACTTCGGGTGGCACGCTGAAGGGGCTGTGGCGCATGGTTAAATTCTTGTATGGGCCCAAAGGCGTGTTTCCACGGATGTTCCGGCCGTGGCTGCATTACTTCAAGCCGGGCTTTCATCCCTGGGATCATGACAACCGGGCGCGGTTGGCGGGCATTGACCGGTTGGTCGAAGAGATAGAGCGTACACGCCGAAGTTATGAGTCGGCCTAGTGTCAGGGATTAATCCTGCCGTCTGTAGGAGCGAGCTTGCTCGCGAAAAACGTCAACGATGACGCGTGCTTCCTGAATGAACGCGGCGCCTGTGAGTTTCTCGCGAGCAAGCTCGCTCCTACATAAAGCAATGAGGTTTACGCCAGGCTCTTGCTGACCACCTCAAACACATCGCTGGACAGCTCACCCGCGCCCAGGATGCGTTCCAGCTCCGCTTTCATCAGCGCCTGCCGTGCGCTGTCGTATTTACGCCAGCGGGTCAACGGCGCCAGTTGGCGCGAGGCGATCTGCGGGTTCAAGGTATTGAGCTGGATCACCAGGTCCGCCAAGAAGCGGTAGCCCGAGCCATCCGCCGCATGGAAGTTGATCAGGTTCTGCCCGGCAAAGGCGCCCACCAGCGCGCGCACCTTGTTGGGGTTCTTGATGGTGAACGCCGGGTGCTGCATCAACGCCTTGACCCGCGCCAGCCCGCCCGGCAAGGTGCTGCCGGCCTGTACGCTGAACCATTGATCCATGACCAGCGGGTTGTCCTTGAAGTTCTCGGCAAACACCGCCAAGGCCTGGGCTTTCTCTGCTTCGAATGGCGAGTTCACCAGCACCGCCAACGCCGTCAGGCGCTCGGTCATGTTATCGCTGGTGTCGAACTGATCCAGGGTGGCCGCCAATACTTCCGGCTTGCCGCTGAGCATCAAGTACGACAGCGCGATGTTCTGCAGGGCACGCCGGGCGAAGTGCTCTGCCTCTGCCACGTAAGGCGTTTGCTTGGACAGTTCGCGGTTGGCCTGGTAGCGCAGCCACAACCCTTCGAACAGGTGGTCGGCCAGTTGCTTGCGGGCAAACTCGCGGGCAGCGTGGATGGCATCCACATCCGCCACTTCGCTGATTTCTGTGAGGTAGGCTTCACTCGGCAGCGAAAGCATTTCGGCGACCATGGCCTGGTCCAGGCTTTCATCGCTCAATACCGTGCGCAGCGCATCGATCAGGCGTTGATCAAGCTTCAGCGGCTGGCCCGCCTGATGCTGGCCGATCAGCTCCTGCAATACCTGCACGGCCAATTGCTGGCCGGCATCCCAGCGGTTGAAACCGTCGCTGTCGTGCTGCATCAGGAACATCAGTTGATCGCGGCTGTAGGGGAAGCTGAGCTTCACCGGCGCCGAGAAACCCCGCAGCAACGAAGGCAAGGGTTTTTCAGCGATGTCGACGAAGGTAAACGTCTGCTCCGCTTCGGTCACCGAGATTACCCGCGAAGTGTCGCCCGCCGCTGCTTCACCGGCCAGGCGCAAGGCAATACCGGCGCCCTGCCCGTCCAGCAAGCCCAGCTCAACCGGGATCACAAAGGGCAGTTTTTCGACCTTGTCCGGAGTCGGCGGGCAGCTCTGGCGGAAGGTCAGGCTGTAGGTCTTGGCCGCCGCATCGTAGGCTTCGCTCACCGCCAGACGTGGGGTGCCGGCCTGGCTGTACCAGCGTTTGAACTGGCTGAGGTCGGCCCCATTGGCGTCTTCCATGGCCTTGATGAAGTCGTCGCAGGTCACGGCCTGGCCGTCATGGCGTTCGAAATACAGGTCGCTGCCTTTGCGAAAGCCCTCGGCGCCGAGCAAGGTGTGGATCATGCCGACCACTTCCGAGCCCTTTTCATAGACGGTCAGGGTGTAGAAGTTGGAGATCTCGATAAAGCTGTCCGGGCGCACGGCGTGGGCCATGGGGCCGGCATCTTCAGCGAACTGATGGGTACGCAAGTACGCCACGTCCTGGATGCGCTTGACCGTGGCCGAGTTCATGTCGGCAGAGAAACCCGAGTCACGGAACACGGTGAAGCCTTCCTTGAGCGACAGCTGGAACCAGTCGCGGCAGGTGACGCGGTTGCCCGACCAGTTGTGGAAGTATTCGTGGGCAACGATGGCCTCGACGCGCTGGTGAGCGGCATCGGTGGCCGTTTCGGCGCGGGCCAGCACGGCGCTGGAGTTGAAGATGTTGAGGCCCTTGTTTTCCATGGCGCCCATGTTGAAGTCGTTGACCGCGACGATCATGAAGATGTCCAGGTCGTACTCGCGGCCGTAGGTCTCTTCGTCCCAGCGCATGGATTTTTTCAGGCTGGTCATGGCGTGCTGGCACTTGTCGATATTTTCCGGCTCGACATAGATGCGCAGCGCGACTTCGCGGTTGGTCATGGTGGTGAAGCTGTCTTCAACGCACCACAGGTCACCGGCCACCAGCGCAAACAGGTACGCCGGCTTCTTGAACGGATCTTCCCAGGTCGCCCAGTGCCGGCCGTCTTCACCAGGGCCGCTGGCGATCGGGTTGCCGTTGGACAACAGCACCGGGTAGCTGTGTTGCTCGGCGATCACCGTGGTGGTGAACACGCTCATCACATCCGGGCGGTCGAGGTAATAGGTGATCTTGCGGAAACCTTCGGCCTCGCACTGGGTGCAGAACATACCGCTGGATTTGTACAAGCCTTCCAGGGCGGTGTTGGTTTCCGGGTGGATCTTGACCGTGGTGTCCAGGGTGAAGGTTTCACGCTGGGGATGCAGGGTCAGGTGGCTGTCGGTCAGCTGGTAATCGGCGGCGGTCAGTTCCTGATCCGCGAGGGTGACGCTCAGCAACTCAAGCTGCTGGCCATCGAGCACCAGCGGTGGCAGGCCGGTGCCACGCTCGGGGTTGCGGCGCATCACCAGCTGCGCGTGGACCAGGCTGTGGTCCTCGAACAACTCGAAGGTCAGGTGCGTCTCGTCGATCAGGTAGTCCGGCGCCTGATAGTCCTTAAGGTAAATCATCTTCGGTTGTTCGGTGCGCATGCTGGGGATCCTTCTACTGATGCACGGCGAGCTGGTAGGCCGTGTATTTACGAATGTTGATGACGCCGGTGTCGAAGATCAGGTATTGGCCCTTGATCCCCAGCAGCGTGCCTTCGGCAATCGGGTTCTTGTCCAGGTTGAAGCTGACGATCTTGGTCGGATACTGCTCGACCGGGTAGCGGATTTCAATCGGCTCGATGTCGGCAATGGTTTGGATGGCTTGCAGCCCAAAGCGTTCCTGCAAACCCAGCAAGCCCTCGGCGCAAGAGGCGAACAGCTCGTCACGCACCTGCTTGAGGTCCACCGATTGCGCATCGCCCTTGAGCAAGGCGCGCCAGTTGGTCTTGTCGGCCACCTGGCTGCGAAACAGGTCTTCGACGAAGCCCGATTGCTGGCGCGTCGCCACGCGCATGATCGGCAGCGCCTGGCTGGCGCCCTGGTCCAGCCAACGGGTGGGCAACTGCGTAGCCCGCGTAATACCGACCTTGATCCCCGACGAGTTGGCCAGGTACACCACGTGGTCGGTCATGCAGAATGTCTCGCCCCAGCCCGGATCGCGGCAGGTGCCGGCGTCGTAATGGCAACGTTCGGGGCTCATGATGCACAAGTCACACTGGGCCAGCTTGGTCATGCAGGGGTAGCAATAGCCCTGGCTGAAGCTGGTCTTGGTCTTGCGCCCGCAATGGCTGCAATGAATCGCGCCCAGGTACTCCAGGCGTACATGGGTGCCGATCAGTGGATTGACCGGCACCTCGGTGTTTCCTAAGCGAAAGGCGTATTGAACGGTCGGCTCACCGAGTTGCGCCGACATTTTGCTGACTGCACCGCGACCAATTTCAATCAATGGATCGCATCCGACTTGAACAGGATGTTCGGCACCGGTGCCGATTTCGATGCGCATTCCTGCGGGCCCATATAGCCGGTGCGCTGGTCTTCGGGCAGGTTCTGGATTTCCCAGGCGATCACCGCTTGCAACGACAGCTCGCGCTGCTCGGCGGTGAGCTTGCGGCCATCGGACCATTTGCCGATCTCTACCGCGAGCTTGAGGCTCTCGTAGATGTCCGGGGTGATGTTTTCGATCATTTCAGCAAAAGAGGACATAAGGCTCTTCCTTATCAAAGAGACGCTTTGCGACGGTTGTACAAACCGCCGAGCAAACCCGTCAAGCAACCGATGACCAAGCCGCCCACATGGGCCGCGTTGGCGATTTCGCCGAAACCGATCATCGAGACCAGCCCCGACAGGCAGAGCAGCAACCACACCAGCATCATCACCAGCACCCCACGGGGCAGGCGATAGGCCGGGTTAGGCGACAATAATTGAAAGATCCAGCAGTGCCCGAGCAGGCCGTACAACACGCCGGACAAGCCGCCAAACAAACCGGGGCCACCGTAGGCGTATTGCGCGTAGTTGGAGGCCAGGCTGAACAACAGGGTCAGGCCCAGCAGGTTGATACCGCCCTGGCGCGCTTCAATGCGCCGGCCCAGCTCCCAGTACCACATGCCGTTCATGGCCAGATGCAGGATGCCGAAGTGGATCAGCATCGGCGTGACCAGGCGCCACCACTGCCCCGAGGCCAGGGTGTCGGCCAGCGGCGTGAACTGGATGTACTCGCCCAGCACGCGGAACGGCAGGAAGGTCAGCCAGGCCATGGCTTGCAGGTTTTCACCCAGCAGGGTTACGGCACCCACAATAAGGCTGGCCAACAGCACCAGCGCGGTGACCGGGCTGTGGCGCACCTGCTGAACAAAACCTGGCCGCGCAACGGGCGCCTGCTCGGGAATGTCCAGTTGCTGGTCCGGGTCGCCAGCGGGGAAACGTTGATACAACACGCGCACGTCGTCACTGATGGCCTCGGGCACCCACAGCACCTGTTCACCCGCCTCCTCGCTGACGCGGTGCGGCACCTGCATGCGGTGCAGCAACTTGACGAAGCCGCCCAGGTCGACGCTCAGGGGCAAGCGCAATACAGCTACGGTACTCATGGGATGGCCTCTGGTCGCTCAACGTCGACCCATACGAATTTATGCGGATCCAGTTGGGTTTCCTGGTCGAGTCGATACGCCACCAGCTTGCCGTAGAGCACGGCGCTGTAGTCCAGGCAGGCCAGGTTCGGGCGGATCGGCGCCGGTTTGCCGCTGCGCCAGTAGTGGCCGACGAACAACAGCGGCTCATCGACGCCGTAGCGCAGCAGGGAATTCTTTTGTGTGGACGACAACGGCGTGCGCGCCACCGGCTCCGGCAAGGCGTCGGGCTGGAACACGATGTCGCCGTAGGTCTTGGGGTCGTCTTCCCAGAACTTGGTGCGGAAAAACGAACGCGTCAGGCCATCGCCACCGGTCAACGTCAGGCCGTCGGGCAGGCGCATATCGGTGCCGCGCAACAGGCGATCGAACGCGTTGCAGGCGAAACTGCCCGGTACGGCAGCGGCTTGCAGGAAGTGTTGGTCGATGCAGCCGTCCGGGAAGGTGGCGCGCAACGGCTGGATGAAGCCTTCATCCCAGCACGCGTGCACCACGCGAAAACGCCCGGCGTCGACAAACAGCGGCATGTCGTAGAACCAGCCGAGGAAGTCGTGCCAATCGGCCGGGTGGTGTTCGAACTGGGTCAGGGTCTCGTGGATCAAGCGGGCGTGGCGCGGGTTATGCTCACGCACAAACTGCTTGCCGCTGCCCGGCGGGGCCGGCGTGGTCCAGCCCAGCGCATTGAACTCGTGGTTGCCCATGATGCAGAGCGCCTGGCCGGCCTCGGTCATATCGTGGACGATATGCAGCGCCTCGCGGATGCGTGGGCCACGGTCGATGATATCGCCCAGGAACACGGCCATGCGTGACGGATGGCGCCAGGTGCCGCCCTGCTTGTGGTAACCCAATTGGTCGAGCAAGTGCTCAAGGGTATGAGCGCAACCGTGCACGTCACCAATCAGGTCGTAGCTACGCGCGGGATCGAGCATCAGTCGCCTCCACCTCCCAAGCGGCTGCCCCAGCCCAACTTGGTGCGGCACACTTCGTAGTAGTTGTGATCCAGCGGGTGGATCAAGCGCAACTTCTGTGCCTTCTTGCTCACGGTGATGGTGTCACCGGGGGCGCAGGTGAAATGGTTCTGCCCGTCGCAGGAGACTTGCGGGTAGATTTGCATGTCTTTGGACACCACGATTTTCAGCTCACTGTTGCCATCGACCACAATTGGCCGACTGGACAACATATGGGGGTACATCGGCACGATCACAATGGCATCGAGCTTGGGGTGCATGATCGGGCCGCCGGCCGACAGCGCGTAGGCGGTGGAACCTGTGGGCGTGGCGACGATCAGGCCGTCGGCCTTCTGGCTGCACACGAACTGGCCGTCGATGTACAGCTCGAATTCGATCATGCGCGTGGACTTGCCGGGGTGCAGCACCACGTCGTTGAGGGCATCGCCCTGGCCGATCGCCTCGCCGTGGCGGCGCACTTCGGCTTGCAACAGGAAGCGGTTCTCCACCAGGTAATGACCGTCGAGCACCTTGGCCACTTCGACTTCCAGCTCATCGGGGCGGATGTCGGTGAGGAACCCCAGGCTGCCGCGGTTGATCCCCAGCACCGGCACATTATGCCGCGCCAGCGCCCGGGCAGCGCCGAGCAGGCTGCCATCGCCGCCGACCACGATGACCATGTCGCACACCTCGCCAAGCATCTTGCGCGACGAAGTTTGCAGGCCGTGGCCGGGGAGGATTTCAGCGATGGTGTCTTCGAGGATCACATGCAGGTGGCGCTCGAGCAGAAACTTCTTCAGCCGGCGGACGGTGTCCAACACCTGGGTACTGCCCAGGCGACCGATAATGCCGATATTGCGAAAGTGCTCCATGGGGCTCCTGCGGAATCTGGGGTGAGGCAAAAAGAGCGATTATGGGCGAAAGGCCGCCTCAGGCAAAATCCTTTGTCGCCGCCACGCCTTGATGACAATGGTTCTCAGGCACCTTGCGCACGCTGAAAAGGCTATGCTCGGAACATGACGCCATTCCCCGACTTGCACACCCTGCCCCGCCAACTGCGCCACCCCGAGGTGCGCGACCTGGCGTGGGTGATGCTCGCGCCTCCGATGCTGGCGCAGACGCCTTGGCCCCAGCGCCACCCGCTGGCCGGCAGTGACTGGGTGAAGGCCCCTCACCAGCTCGAAGCCTGGTTGCGCCAGCTGGACCAGGACAGCAGCGCGTTGCAGCAGTGGCTGAGCCTGTCACGCACCCGGCGCCTGGGCCTGTATTACGAACGCTTATGGCAATTCGCGGTGCAGCATGCGCCAGGCGTGGAGTTACTGGCCGCCAACCTGCCGATCCGCCGTGCCGGGCATACCCTGGGCGAGCTGGACATGCTGGTGCGCGACCGCGATGGCGTGCACCACCTGGAGCTGGCGATCAAACTCTACCTGGGCCCGCAGGACGGCAACGGTCAGGACGCCGCGCAATGGCTGGGGCCTGGCTGCCATGACCGGCTGGACCGCAAACTGGCGCACCTGGCCCAGCATCAATTGCCGATCTCCGCGCGGGCAGAAAGCCGCGAGGCCTTGGCGGCGTTGGATATCCAACAGTTCGATGCGCACTTGTGGCTCGGCGGCTATCTGCTCTACCCCTGGCCCGGCGCGGCGCAATCCCCCCTCGGCGCTCACCCGCAGCACCTGCGTGGGCGCTGGTTGCATCAGCGCGATTGGGCGGGCTTTGTCCGCACCCGCCCCGCGGGCCGCTGGCAACCCCTGCCCCGGCATGCCTGGCTGGCGCCCGCGCATTACCCGGCCGATGAGGTGTGGAGTGAGGTGCAGATGCAAGGTTGGCTGGCAGACCTGGACCCAATGGCCCCGGCGCAGTTGCTGGTGCGCATGGTGCCCAACGGTGAGGAGTGGGAAGAAGCCGAGCGGTTGTTTCTGGTGGCCGATCTTTGGCCGAATGTGCCGGGGACAGGCTGATACAGGTGTGGTGTGTTTGAGGGCCTCTTCGCAGCATAGGTATCTACACAACTTTGTAGGCTGTCGCAGCTAACGGTAACCACGATGCGAAGCGAGCCGCTCTTGATCTTGATCTGCTTTTGATCTTAAGCGCCCCGTTAAACCACGCTGGCCGGAATTCGACAGGGATTTGGGGGGTAAACCGGCAGGGATGCCGGTTTAGCCGCCCCGCGCCATGGATGGCGCGTGGCGGCGGCCCCCCAAATCACTGGCGGATTACGGGCACACCGAGCCTAAGCGAGGTGCCGAGTGGTGGGGCAAGAGCGTTTTGCTTACTTTTGCGCTGTTCAAAAGTGAGCCGCCGTCAGGGCGGAACCCTAGGTGGCCGTGACCTAAATAACGGATATGTACCCGGTCCAACTGTGTTGACTGTTAGGCCGTCTTCGCAGGCAAGCCAGCTCCCACATTTTGACCGCGCCGCTGGCTTGCATTTTGTAGGAGCGAGCTTGCTCGCGAAAAACTCGCTGGCGCCGCGTTCATTCAGCAAACACGGGTTATCGTTGACGTTTTCGCGAGCAAGCTCGCTCCTACAGAATGGGCCGCAGCGCCTACCCCATGTGGGAGCTGGCTTGCCTGCGAAAGCGCTAGCCTAGGCGCTACAGCTTATCGATGTGCTGATAATCCAACTGCAACCCCACCGCCAATTCCTGAGCCCGCCCCAACCTGATCGGCCCGCGCTCGATATCAATCAATACGCCTGGGCACTCCAATCGCGGCAGCGCGCCCATCGCCTTGAGTCGTCCATCGGTCACCACCAGCAACTTCTGCTGCTCGGCGGGATAGCGCTTGCGCCGTGCCACCAACCAATGCCCCGCCTCTGTCAGCGCAGCCAGCAATGGCGTGCCGCCGCCCGCACCCAACTGCGCCAACCACTCGGCCAAGCCTTTCGCCGCCTTCAAGCCCTGCACTTGCCACTTCGGTGACTGCCCGCTAGCCGTGAGCAACGCCATGCGCGCCCGTTGCCGATAAGCATCGTCAAACAACTGAGCCAACAGCCCCTTGGCGTCGGTCAGCGCCCGATGGCGCAGCGTGGACGCCGAGGCATCGACAATCACCAGCCACAGCTCAGGGGCTGACCGGCTACGCAGATGAAACAGCAGGTCCGCGCGACATTGCGGCCGACCGCCGAGCAACGTGCCCGGCCAATTGATCGCCCCGCGCTGTGCGCTGCGGGCTTTGCCCTGCCGGCCGGTGTTCAATCGCCCCGCGTGGGGCCGGGCATCCGCCCCCGCGTCAGGTCGGGGGCGGATGCCTAGGGCTTTTTTGGCCAGGTGGGTACATCGCGGCGTGCGCCCGTGGGCAAGGCAGGTGCGGGCATATCGCCCCATTGGCCTTGGCCGGGCGAGGTGTCAGAGGGGGAAGGCGACGGCCCGTCACTCGGCTGGGGCGGCGCGCCTGACGGAGTCTGTTGTTGACGACGATGGCGCAAGGCAAATTCTGCCACCGCATCGATATCTTCCTGCTCGATAGCGGCCGCCCCACGCCACGCCGCATGGGCACGGGCGCCACGCAACCAGACCAGGTCGGCACGCAGGCCGTCGACCCCTGCGGCAAAGCAGCGCTCGGTGATGAGGGCCAACGCCTGGTCATCCAGGGCGATGCTGTCGAGCCGTGCCCGCGCCTGGGTGCAGCGCTCGCGCAAGGCGCCTTGGGCTGGCGCCCACTGCGCGCAGAACGCCGACGGGTCGGTGTCGAAATCCAGGCGGCGCCGGATGATCTGCCCACGCTCGGCGGGCAAGGTCTGCCCGCTCAACGCCACGTTGAAGCCAAAGCGGTCGAGCAACTGCGGGCGCAACTCGCCCTCCTCCGGGTTCATGGTGCCGATCAACACAAAGCGCGCCGCATGGCGATGGGAAATCCCGTCGCGCTCGATCAGGTTGGTGCCGCTGGCGGCCACGTCCAACAGCAAGTCCACCAAGTGGTCGGCCAGAAGGTTGACTTCATCCACGTACAACACGCCGCCATCGGCCTTGGCCAACACGCCGGGGGAGAATTGTGCGCGGCCTTCGCCCAGTGCAGCGTCCAGGTCCAAGGTGCCGACCAGGCGCTCTTCGGTCGCGCCCAGGGGCAAGGTGACAAATTGCCCGCTGGCCAGCAGGTCTGCCAGCCCACGGGCCAGGGTGGACTTGGCCATGCCCCGTGGCCCTTCGATCAGCACGCCGCCGATCTTCGGGTCGATGGCGGCCAGGCACAGCGCCAGCTTCAAGTCATCGGCGCCGACCACGGCGGACAGCGGGAAATGGGGAGTATCAGTCATCAGCTGTCTTCTTCTATGTCCAGCAACAGGTTTTCCAAGGCTTCGCGGTACGCCCCCGGTGCCTGCCACAAGCCACGTTGTTGGGCTTCGAGCATGCGTTCGGTCATGTCGCGCAGGGCATCGGGGTTGTGCTGTTGCACAAAGGCACGGGTGTCAGGGTCCAGCAGGTAGGCATCGGCGAGCAAGACGTATTGGTGGTCGTCAATCAGCGCGGTGGTGGCGTCGAAGGCGAACAGGTTGTCCACGGTCGCGGCCATTTCAAACGCGCCTTTATAGCCATGGCGCTTCACGCCTTCGATCCACTTGGGGTTGGCCGCACGGGAGCGGATCACCCGGTTGAGCTCTTCCTTCAAGGTGCGGATTTTCGGCACGTCCGGCTGGCTGTGGTCGCCATGGTAGCTGGCGGCCTTGTCACCGCTCAGGGTTTCCACGGCGGCCAGCATGCCGCCCTGAAATTGGTAGTAGTCGTTGGAGTCGAGCAAGTCGTGCTCGCGATTGTCCTGGTTCTGCAACACCGCCTGCACCTGGCTCAAACGCTGGGCAAATTGCTCGCGGGCTGCGGTGCCTTCATCGGAGCCACCGTAGGCGTAGCCACCCCAGTTCAGGTAGACCTCGGCCAAGTCCTCGCGGCTCTGCCACAGGCGCCCGTCAATCGCGCCCTGCACGCCCGCGCCATAGGCACCCGGTTTGGCGCCGAAAATGCGCCAGCCGGCCTGTTTGGCCGCTGCTGCTTCATCCAGGCCCGACTCAAGCAGCGCTTGGCGTTCGCTGCGCACCTTGGCGGCCAGCGGGTTCATGTCGTCGGGTTCATCCAGGGCCGCTACCGCCTGCACCGCCGCATCGAACAGGCGGATCAGGTTGGCAAACGCATCGCGAAAGAACCCGGACACTCGCAGGGTCACGTCCACACGCGGGCGGTCCAATAAGCTGATCGGCAGGATCTCGAAATCATCCACCCGCTGGCTGCCGGTGGCCCACACCGGGCGCACGCCCATCAGTGCCATGGCCTGGGCAATATCGTCACCGCCGGTGCGCATGGTGGCGGTGCCCCACACCGACAGGCCGAGCTGACGCAGGTGGTCGCCGTGGTCTTGCAGGTGCCGCTCAAGCATCAGGTTGGCCGACTGGAACCCGATGCGCCAGGCCGTGGTGGTTGGCAGGTTGCGCACGTCCACGGTAAAGAAGTTACGCCCTGTGGGCAGCACATCCAGCCGACCGCGACTCGGCGCACCGCTGGGCCCCGCCGGGACAAAGCGCCCACTCAAGGCATCGAGCAAACCGCGCATCTCCGCCGGGCCGCAGGCATCCAGGCGTGGCGCGACGACAATGCGCAGGCTTTCGATCACCGACTTCACCTCGTGCCAGCCGGGCTCTTCCAACTGCTCGATGGGGCCTTCCAATGCCTGCTCGATCAAGCGCGCCGCGTACAACTCCAGACGTTCACGGGTATCCCCGGCGGTGCGCCACAGCTGATCGTCAATCTTCTGCAACACCAACGGCCGCCGCCCCGTCCAGGGCTCGGCCAATGCGCAATCGAGCGGATCAAACCCCAGCTCGAACGCCTTGGCCAACACGCGCAGCAGGCTCGACTGCGGGCCCCGGCCATCGCCACGGGGAATGCGCAACAGCGCCAGCAAGGTGTCGATACGCAAACGGCCCTCGGGCGACTCGCCAAAAATATGCAGGCCATCGCGGATCTGCGATTCCTTCAAGTCGCACAGGTAGGTATCCAGGCGCGGCAGCCACACCGCCGCGTCCGCCTCACTGCCCAATTCCAACTCCTGGTCGATACGGGTTTCGCGCACCAGCTTGAGGATGTCTTTTTGCAGCTCCAGGGCACGGCGCGGGTCGAGCAATTGCGCTTCGTAATATTCGTCGGCCAGCAACTCAAGGTCACGCAGCGGGCCGTAGGTTTCGGCGCGGGTCAGCGGCGGCATCAAGTGGTCGATGATCACCGCCTGGGTGCGCCGCTTGGCCTGGGCGCCCTCACCCGGGTCGTTGACGATAAACGGGTAGATATTCGGCAGCGGCCCCAGCAGTGCATCCGGCCAGCAGTGCTCCGACAGGCCCACGCCTTTGCCGGGCAGCCATTCCAGGTTGCCGTGCTTGCCCACATGGATCACGCCGTGGGCGCCGTAGGTATGGCGTAGCCAGAAATAGAACGCCAGGTAGCCATGGGGCGGTACCAGGTCCGGGTCGTGGTACACGGCGCTGGCATCCACCTGGTAACCCCGGGCCGGCTGGATGCCGACAAAGGTCAGGCCCAGGCGCAGGCCAGCGATCATCATGCGGCCATCGCGGCACATCGGATCGTTTTGTGGCGCGCCCCACCGTTCCAGCACGGCCTGGCGATTGGAGGCCGGCAGGCGATCAAACATCGTCTGATACTCCTCCAGGCCCAGGCTTTGATGGCAAGGGCGCAGGTCTAGGCTGTCGAGGTCGTTGGTGACGCCGCCGAGCAGTTCATGGATCAGCGCGGTGCCACTGTCGGGCAACACCTCCGCCACCGGGTAGCCTTCGGTTTGCAAGGCGCGCAGGATATTCAGCGCCGCCGCCGGGGTGTCCAGGCCCACGCCGTTGCCGATGCGACCGTCGCGGGTCGGGTAGTTGGCCAGGATCAACGCAATCCGTTTCTGTGCATTGGGCACCCGCGCCAACTCGACCCAGCGGCGTGCCAGCTCTGCGACAAAATCCATGCGCTCGGGCGCTGCGCGGTAGCACACCACGTCCGACTGGCTGCGCTCGCTGCGCCAGGCCAGGTCCTTGAAACTGATCGGCCGGCTGATGATTCGCCCGTCCAGCTCCGGCAAGGCAATGTGCATCGCCAGGTCGCGGGGCCCCAGGCCCTGTTCACTGGCCTGCCAGCCGGGTTGGTTGTCCTGGGCGCAGATCGCCTGGATCACCGGGATATTGCGGCGAAACGGGCGCAAATGCGGAGCTTCCGGGCTCGATTGGGCAAAGCCGGTGGTGTTCAGAATCACCGCGGCTTGCACGTCATCCAGCAGGTCCTCGACCACCGTGAGGCAGCCGGGCTCTTTCAAACTGGCCACCGCAATCGGCAACGGGTTGAGGCCCGCCGCTTGTAAGCGCTGGCAGAACACATCGATAAAACCGGTATTGGCCGCCTGTAAATGGGAGCGGTAGAACAGCACCGCAGCCACGGGCCAGTCAGCGTGCCAATCGGCCTGCCAGTCATTGAGGCGGGCATTGGCGGTGTGCGGGTGATAGATCGCCGTGCGTGGCAGCGCTTGCGGCTCGGCCCAGGCATAGTCGCGGCCCAGGTGGGTACTGGCCAGGCAGTGGTAAAAATCCAGGGCATTGCCCAGGCCACCTTGGCGCAGGAAGTGCCACAGGCGCTCGCGGTGTTCGACAGCAACGCTGCTCAGGCCGCTGAGTTCCGGGTCCGGGCGGTCGTCACCCGGCACCAGGATCAGGGTGACGCCGCGCTCGGCCAACTCCACCAGGCGCTCGATACCGTAGCGCCAATAGCCGATGCCGCCGTGCAATGACAGCAGGATGACCTTGGCGTGGCGCAATACCTCGTCGACGTACAGGTCGACCGAGGCATGGTTCTGCACCTGCATCGGGTTGGCCAGGCGCAGGCTGGGGTAGTCCTCGGGCAATTGCTGGGCGGCTTCGGCGAGCAGCGCCAGGCTGGAATCGCCGCTGCACAGGATCACCAGTTCAGCGGGGGTCTGGCCAAGGTCGGCAATATTGTCGTCCGCGACGAAACCACCGGGTTGGGTCCTGAGCAGGTGCATGGTTAAACGCTGAGGGCGGCGCGCAATTGCGCTTCAAGGCCGGCGGCGTCCAGTTCCTGGCCGATCAGCACCAGGCGCGTGGTGCGTGCTTCGTCAGCGCCCCAGGCACGGTCGAAGTGCTTGTCAAAGCGCGTGCCCACGCCCTGGATCAGCAGACGCATCGGTTTGTTGGGGATCGCGGCGAACCCTTTCACACGCAGGATGCCGTGCTGCACCACCAACTGGGTCAGAGCGTCGAGCAACAGCGCTTCGTCGGCTTGGGGCAAGTCGATGGAGATGGAATCGAAGGCATCGTGATCGTGGTCGTCTTCACCTTCGTGGTGATGGTCGTGATGGCTGTGACGCCCGTCGATATGCTCCTCGGAACCGGCGCCCAGGCCGATCAGCACGTCCAGAGGCAGGCGACCGCTGCTGGCTTCGATGATCTTCACCGCGGGCGGCAGTTCTTCGGCGACTTCCAGGCGCACACGGGCCAGGTCTTCGGCGCTGATCAGGTCGGTTTTGTTGAGAATCACCAGATCGGCGCTGGCCAACTGGTCGGCGAACAGCTCGTGCAACGGCGATTCGTGGTCCAGGTTGGGGTCAAGTTTGCGCTGGGCGTCGACCTGGTCCGGGAAGGCGGCAAAGGTGCCGGCAGCCACGGCCGGGCTGTCGACCACGGTGATCACCGCGTCAACGGTGCAGGCGCTGCGGATTTCCGGCCACTGGAAGGCTTGCACCAATGGCTTGGGCAGCGCCAGGCCTGAGGTTTCGATGAGGATATGGTCCAGGTCACCGCGACGGGCGACCAGTTCACGCATCACCGGGAAGAACTCTTCCTGCACGGTGCAGCACAGGCAACCGTTGGCCAGCTCGTAGACGCGGCCATTGGCTTCTTCTTCGGTGCAACCGATAGAACACTGCTTGAGGATTTCACCGTCAATGCCCAGCTCGCCGAACTCGTTGACGATCACCGCAATGCGACGGCCCTGGGCGTTGTCGAGCATATGGCGCAACAGCGTGGTTTTGCCCGAGCCGAGGAAGCCGGTAACGATGGTGACGGGAAGTTTGGCCAGTGTTTTCATCGGATGCCCTTTGGGGCGGGCATACGGGACGACAGGCCCTGCGGCGGCGCGCAGCAGCGGATTTCGTCACCGGATCACCCCGCCCGGTTGAATTGGAAAATCAGTCGCGAGGCAGGTCTCCTGGCTTGGGGTGTGCAGGTCTTGCGACCAACGCTGACTGCGCCTTCCCGCCCTATCGGCAGTGGCGTGGCAGTCAACTGAACCCTTCACAGTTGCGGGGGCAGCCGCGGCTTGAACCGCGTTCCCTTCTTAGCTTCGGCCTGGGCCGAAGAACCTCGAGGGTGCAAGGCTACAGGGGCTTGCAGCATTTGACTACCGTCCCCGGCCCATGCTCTCCTACACCTCTTGTTTCGGGTGCCCTTCACAGGGTGAAACGGGAAACCGGTGCGTCATAGACCTATGACCAGTCCGGTGCTGCCCCCGCAACGGTAAGCGAGCGAAGCGTCATGGCCACTGTGCGTTTGCATGGGAAGGCGACGCTTTCAGGAGGCCTCTTTCAAGAGCCGCCCCTCGCAAGCCCGGAGACCGGCCCGAAAAAATCAGATAACAAACCCGCGGTGGGCGGGCGCTGTTCGAACCCTGCGTGCCTGGCGCGTGGGGTCTTCATGCGCTCGTTTCACCCTGACACCTGAAAGGGACGCGCCATGTCGATCATCAGCAGCACTTCGCACTCCGCCACTAGCACCGCCACCCTCAGCCAACGCCTGACCGCCGCCATCGGCGCGTCGATCCTGGGCGCGTGCCTGGTGTATTTCGCCGGGTTCTCGCATATCGAGGCGGTGCACAACGCCGCCCACGATACCCGCCACAGCGCCGCGTTCCCGTGCCATTGAGAGCTGCCGACATGATCAAGCGTATTGCGCAAACCGCAGGGTTCACTGGGCTTTTGGCGGCCTTGCTGCTGACCCTGCTGCAAAGTTTCTGGGTGGCACCACTGATTCTGCAGGCGGAAAGCTATGAAAAAGCCCCGCCAGCCGCCGAAGTGGCGCATGAGCACGCCGCTGGTGCCGCAGCCCACACCCACGACGCCCAAGCCTGGGAGCCGGAAGATGGCTGGCAGCGCGTGCTGTCCACCACCGGCGGCAACCTGGTAGTGGCAGTAGGCTTTGCGCTGATGCTCGCCGGCCTCTACACGCTGCGCGCGCCGACCCGCACCGCCCAAGGCCTGCTCTGGGGCCTGGCCGGCTACGCGACCTTTGTACTGGCGCCCACCCTGGGCCTGCCCCCGGAACTGCCCGGTACCGCGGCCGCTGACCTGACGCTGCGCCAGACCTGGTGGATCGGCACTGCAGCATCGACCGCCGCCGGCCTGGCGCTGATCGTATTCGGCCGCAATTGGCTATTGAAAGGCCTTGGGCTGGCGATCCTTGCCGTGCCCCACTTCATCGGCGCGCCGCAACCTGAGGTGCATTCGATGCTGGCTCCGGAGGCGCTCGAAGCGCAGTTCAAGATCGCCTCGCAATTGACCAACGTGGCCTTCTGGTTGGCCCTGGGCCTGATCAGCGCCTGGTTGTTTCGCCGCAATCGCGACGACCAATACTCGGCATGATTCTGGTTGTCGGGCTTGGCTGCCAGCGGGGCTGTGAGGTTCACAGCCTGCTGGCGTTGCTGGACAGCGCCCTGGCCGAGGCCGGCATTGAGCGCTCACGCGTGACTGCGCTGGCAAGCATTGACCGCAAACGCGATGAGCCTGGCCTGCTGGCCCTGGCCCAGCGGTTGAACCTGCCCTTGCAATGTTTCAGTGCCGAACAACTGGTGGGCTATGAGCATCGGCTGAGCCATCGCTCTGCGCTGGCTTTTGCCCACACCGGCTGTTACGGCGTGGCCGAAAGCGCCGCCCTGGCCCTGGCCGAGCACCTGTCCAATGGCCCCGCGCGCCTGCTGATCACTCGCCAGAAAAGCGCACAGGCCACCCTTGCATTGGCCTGCGCAGGGTAAAATCCCGATAATTGCCGCTTTCGATCATGAGCAATCTTCATGCTCGCCCGTTTTTCAACAGGACTTCTCCATGACCGTCTACTTTATCGGCGCCGGCCCCGGCGACCCGGAATTGATCACCGTTAAGGGCCAGCGGCTGATTCGCAGTTGCCCGGTGATCATCTACGCCGGCTCGCTGGTGCCCGCCGCCGTACTGGAAGGTCACCAGGCGCTCCAGGTGGTCAACAGCGCCGAACTGCACCTGGAGCAAATCATCGAGCTGATCAAGACAGCCCATGCCCAAGGCCAGGATGTGGCGCGGGTGCACTCCGGCGACCCCAGCTTGTATGGGGCGATTGGCGAACAAATCCGCCATTTGCGTGAGCTGGGCATCCCGTTCCAGATCATTCCAGGAGTGACGGCTGTCGCGGCGTGCGCGGCCTTGCTGGAGACCGAACTGACCCTGCCGGACATCGCCCAGAGCGTGATCCTGACCCGTTACGCCGATAAAACCAGCATGCCCCCCGGTGAAGACTTCGACAGCCTGGCGCGGCATGGCACCACCATGGCGATTCATCTGGGGGTCAATCACTTGGAAAAGATCGTCGCCGAACTGCTGCCGCACTATGGCGCGGACTGCCCGATTGCCGTGGTGCACAGGGCGACCTGGCCGGACCAGGAGTGGGTGGTGGGTACGCTGAGTGACATTGCCGAGAAAGTCGCGGCCAAGGGGTTTCGGCGTACGGCATTGATCGTGGTGGGCCGGGTGTTGGCCAGTGACAGTTTCAGTGAGTCGTCGCTGTACCGCGCAGGGCATGCGCACCTCTATCGGCCCTGAAGAAACACAGTTTGGCTAGAGAGCTTGCTCCCGTGACGATCCGACAGTCGGTGCATAACTCTGTAACGATCAACGGTAACCACGATGCGAAGCGAGCCGCTCTTGATCTGCTTTTGATCTTAGGCGCCCCGTTAAACCACGCTGGCCGAACGCAGGCTTGAATTCGTGGGTAACCCGGCAGGACGCCGGGTTAGCCGCCCCGCGCCATGGATGGCGCGTGGCGGCGGCCCACGGATTCAAGCCTGCGTTCGGGCACACCGAGCCTAAGCGAGGTGCCGAGTGGTGGGGCAAGAGCGTTTTGCTTACTTTTGCGCTTTTCAAAAGTGAGCCGCCGTCAGGGCGGAACCCTAAGTGGCCGTTACCGCAGCAATGGATATGTACACAATCCAACTGTGTTGACTGTCAAGCCGCCTTCGCGAGCAAGCCCGCTCCCACAATTTGGATCGTGGGCTTCAGGTGGATAGGCGTCGGCCATGAGGCCGACATCGCAGGCAAGCCAGCTCCCACCCTTGATCTATTTTGTTAGATGTATCTTATAACTGACTGAATTTTAAGCATAAAAAACGGCGCTCACGGGGCGCCGTTTTTTTATGTTCGCAGTGAACACCTTACTCAGTAGTAGGCGTTTTCTTTCTGCGTGTGGTCGGTCACGTCACGTACGCCCTTGAGCTCAGGAATGCGCTCGAGCAGTGTGCGTTCGATACCTTCCTTCAACGTAACGTCCGCCTGGCCACAGCCCTGGCAGCCGCCGCCGAACTTCAACACGGCGATACCGTCCTCCACCACGTCGATCAGGCTCACCTGGCCGCCGTGGCTGGCCAGCCCAGGGTTGATCTCGGTTTGCAGGTAGTAGTTGATGCGCTCATTGACCGGGCTGTCGGCATTGACGTTCGGCACCTTGGCGTTGGGGGCCTTGATGGTCAACTGGCCGCCCATACGGTCGGTGGCGTAGTCGACCACGGCGTCGTCAAGGAAGGCTTCGCTGAACGCGTCGATGTAGGCGGTGAAGCTCTTGAGCCCCAGGGCGGTGTCTTCAGGCTTCTCTTCGCCGGGCTTGCAGTAGGCAATGCAAGTCTCGGCGTACTGGGTGCCAGGCTGGGTGATAAAGACGCGGATGCCGATACCTGGGGTGTTCTGCTTGGACAGCAGGTCAGCCAGGTAATCGTGGGCGGCGTCGGTAATGGTTATGGCAGTCATGGAAACTCCTCACAGGCTTGCCCGCAGTTTACGCCAAATTATTACCCAGGTACAAAGTCCGAGTGTTTTTGTCGGGAAAGACCTGATCCTGCTGACCGAACCCGCTGGCGCTCCTACCGGTTTCTGCGAAAACCTATGCCTACCTATGTAGGCCACCTGCAAAACCGCGCTGAATATAGTGAATCCTCTTCGACCAAGGATTGTGAGGATTGCATGAACAACGCGTTGCAGAGTTTCTATTTCAACGGCTTGCCTGAACAGCAAGCGCACCTGGACCATCTGATTGAGTTCGTGACGGCGCACATTTCACGTTCAGTAACCGCCGCCGAGGTGTACTACTACCCTCCCCCGCAGTCCGAGCTGAATCGCGAGTGCAAGGAAGCCTTTCGGGTCCTGGCAAAACTGGAAGCCGATGAAGACTTTCAGCAGTTCCTGCGGGACAAGCCTGAACCGGATAATTCTCTGCTAGGCCGGGACTTTCTTTACGATCTGCTCTCCACCCTACTCAGCAGCGCCCGCTCGCCGGTACCCGACCCTCCCGAAACGTTCAGCATCGCCGACCGCTCGGTGATTCTGCGCCATGTGCCCACCTATTGGTACATCGACGTCGATGTGTTGCTGGATATCAACCGGCGCGTGGGTAATGGTCTTAAAAGTGACGGTTCGGTACGGTTCGACCTGGTGCTCAAGTATTACGCCATCCTCCCGTCCCATCCAAAAACCGGCGAACAGTGGAAATCGGTTCTTTATGGCTTGCAGGAACACTGCGCCCTGAAAAAACTCGGCCACGAAGGCAGCATCAGCGATCTGCAGCATTTACTGGATGCGCCTGCTGACAAAAAGATCAAGTCTGTTATCCAAGAGATCCAGACACACACCCGTAAATCACTGTTCCAATGCGTGCTGCCGCCGACCTTTTCCTCATCACAGCAGGCCATGCTCAGCACCACGCCGACGGTCTTGCTTGAGCAGATTCTCAACAGTCCGAGCAACCTGGCGCTGGCCGAGCGTATCGCCAAGGCGCTGGACTGGTACGGCAGCCAAAAGGCGCAAACCTGCCCACAACCGGTGCTGGTGAAGTTGCTGTGGCGCGCACTGTGGCTGACGATCATCCCCAACCCACGCTCGACGTTGGATAACGAATTGAAGTTATTCATCACGCCTGGGGCGTCTTACAAGTCGGTCCGCCAAGACCTGATCAGCCAGTATCACCACACCTTGTCGATCAGCACTGACGCGGCGCAACTGGCCATGTGCGTGGTCAAGGCCAATGTCGCCAGCGAAGTATGGGTGGCCGATATTCCCGATGACCTGCCCTACGCCGCCACCAGTACCTGGGTCAACTTCAGAAGCGGTTTTCTGCTGGCCGAAACACTTGCGCCCGGCTCATCGCGCCACATGAGCTTTGAGCAACTGCTCAACCTGACGGCGGAGCATTTTCGTGCCAGCGGCGATGACGTCAAACAACAGGCTCTGGTCGCGGCGGCCAAGCTGGGCCCTACCGTGCAATGGGCGCAGGCCAACGGCCTGATTGCCAGCCGAAAGTCGGGCCCCTCCCGCGAGGAGCTCGCTCAGGCCGTCACCGCGCTGGAACAGCATGAGTATGAGGTGTTCAACGCGGTCCAGAACCTTGCGCTCCATCTGCCCAGCCGTTGGCGCTCGGCGTCGGACGCGGAGTACGACAAAGCCTTCCGTGAAGCCCTTGAGCGCCCGAGAAACGCCTATAAGGTACTGATCCAGTCCCTGCTTGCCCATCTGGGTAGCTGGACCCTGGATGTGGACCGGGACGAAATCACGGTGTACTCATTGAGAGAGGCCCTGAACAAGGTGCCCATCGAATATGAAACCAAACGCAAGGCCGATGCCGTTCGCTACCGCACGGGTTTTATTCTGCGCATCGTCAAGGCTCGCGATCCTTTCAGCGCCCTCTACGTCGAGGTGTTCCCCCTCGCCGGCGTGATTCGCCGACGTGGCGATATCGATACCCTGCCACTCAATGGCAAAGTGGTCGAACTGCGTGACGCCATGAGTTGGTGCAAATACAGATTGGCCACCGAAGTGCCCTTTGATCGCGAGGCCTACCGCGAGAACAAAGCGCCCAGGCGCGGCAAAAAGGCCGAGATGATCGTTGAACAAGTCGGCGAAACATTGCCTGGCATCGATTCGCACACATCGCGCCCCTCATCGTTCGCGCCCAACACGCTGTATGCGCCACGCAGTGAAGCGCTGGCGAGCATGATCGCCCGCGAGCTGTTTTTTTGCGACGAAGAAGCCCTGCTGGAAAAAACCCGCAAAGACACACGCGAAGTGGACATCGGCGCAGAGGTACTCGAAGATTTGGCGTTCTGGGGCAAGATATTTGTCCCGTTCTGGGCCGGTATCGAAGACATCGCCTCCGGCGATCCCCAGCGCATCAAATCCGGCGTCGCCAGCTTGTTCATCGACATCGTGGCTTTCGCATTGCCGGTGGGTCGGTATGTGGCCGGCTCTACCCGCCTGCTCATCCAGGCGGGCAAAACCGGGCTGCGCCTGGCGATGCCGAAACTGGCGAAACTGACGGGAAAACTGGTGATTGCCACCCTGCAGGAATTCAACCCCCTGGCCGCCCTGCCCAGCCTGCTCAGGCTGGCGCGCATGGGCATGCTCAAGTTGGGTCACAAACTGATGCGCCAGACGAAACGGGGCATCGCCCAACTGCGCGATGGGACAATCGCCGCCAGGCACATGCGTTCGGTCGATCCTGACAGTTGGAAGCCGCTGCTGGCTGGCGATCGACTGTTTACTGTCGACGGTTTTGCCAATATCCCGATGCGTAACGTCGGCAGCCTCGACGCGCCCGATTATCGCCTGATCGACGCCGCCTCAAATACCGCCTTCGGGCCGCGTTATCGAGAGCCGATCACAGTCATCAGCAACAGCAGCCCGTTGATCCGTCGATACGCGGTCGACCCCGAGTTGATCAGGGGTCTGACGCCCGACGCTCGCGGCCTCTTCTCCCGAGCGGACTACAATCAAAAGTTCATCTGCAATATCGATGATAAGGGCAAGATCGCGGTGTACCAGGTACGCGACAATTCCTACGGGTTTATTCAGGAGACCGCCGCAGGCGCCGACAACAGCTTTTCGATCGTACTGGTCAATCCAAAGACCAACCGCGACTTATCGATCACGCTGTCCTCGGTCGAGCCCGGTCACTGGTACTCAAGCCAGATCAAACTGGCAGGCGGCGCGCCGGATGCACCCAACGTGGTAACGCCATCGATACTGTTGAAATGGACCGAGGCCAGCGAAGAGGTCCTGAAAAAAACCATGGACACCTTCGTCAGCACTTACAACCTGAACCCCACTGCATTTCGCCAGTTCGTCAACAGCCGCAACACCCTGACGCGCAGAGGCCAACAGATGCTCGACCGTGTGGGAACCGCCCGTTCCAGCGTGACCTACGACCACCTGGAGCGCTGGAGCAAGGTATCCCAACGTGAGCGCAACAGCCTCACCCTTGAAGGCTTCGCCGCCGACCACAACCTTGACCCGGTAGACTTTGCCGAGCATGTAAACCTGGACGGCAGCTACCGGGCGGCAGGCAAGGTGCTGGCCAAGTATGCCAGCGGCGGCGACTTCGATGTGCTGACGCCCGAGCACTTGAAAGCCTGGAACAAACACTACAACGCTGCCAATTCACGGGTCTCGATGCTCTCGTTTGTCGAAGCCAAAAACCTCAACCCGGTGATATGGCGCAGTTACGTCAATGACAATGGCAGCATGACCCGCGCCGGTCGGGAGATGTGGCTGTTCGGACAAAGAAGCCCGCTGGACCAGCCGGTCGCCAGGAAACGGCCTGCACCGCCCCCTACTGCAGGCAGTTCAAAACGCCCGCGCCTGGAAGACAACACCCCACCCACGCGGCGCCGATCAACCTCGATCACAGGCTCTTTTGATCATAAAATCAACAACAACGCGGCAATTTTGCAAGATCCGACCGACGTCAGGCGCAGCTTGACCCTCGAGCTTGAAGGCCCGCTGCACACCATCGAGATTACCGACGCCAACCGTTTTTTTGACGAGTTCACTGGCCTGCAACACGTCGAAGTCAAAGAAGCTGCGACCAAAAGTATCCGAGAATGGATCTCCAAGGAGGGCAGCCATCACCGCCGCCTTGATCGGCTGTTGGAGGTCAAGAAACTGGCAAATGGCCCGGAGCGAGGCCTGTCGGTGGTGGCCAAGACCGATATAAAGCGTTTCGATGTCCTTGGGCCGTACACCGGCAAGCTGCATCGGGATCAAGCCTCGATCAATGCCGAGATTCTCGAAAAAGGCGAGGCGGCCGTCGGTACGTATTTATTCCAGACCAACACCCAAGGCGCGACCATCAGCGGCCACGGCAACAGCAGTACGCTGAGCCTGATCAATGCGGTCAAGGTGCCGAACCTGCCCGATGTCGGCATTGAAAATGTCGGCGCCCTGTATGTAGGCAAGTACATGGTGTTTTTAATCGCTTGGCGAGATATCCCTGCCGGGACCGAGTTGCTGATGGATTACGGGAAAGCCTACTGGAAGTACATGAGGCCCTGAAACTCAGCCCTAATGAGCTTGCCGAGAGGGTATCGCGTCATCAATGCCAAGCCAGCGTTTGAGCCTGCGGTGCGTGCCCCTCTCCAACACGTGGTAGCTGGCGAATGCGCCCAGCGCAATGATGACGATACACACAGGCACCATGGTGTAGGGGTCCACCCCACGGTGCTCGATAGCCCAGCGTCCAGCGCACAGCACCAAGACATGAAGCAGGTACACCGAGTAGGAACAATCCCCCAGCATTTTTATACAGCGCGAGCCGCGCAAATACGGCTCCAGCGCCACACAACTGATCACCAGCACAGCGCTGGGCAGGCCCCATTCCAACGCACGGGGGACATCCGCGCCGTGATAGATCGCCGCCAGTGCCGCCATGATCCCCAGCAACGCCAACCACGGCCTGGCCCGGCACAGGCCGCGGCGATACAGCATGCCGATCGCCACGCCCATGAGAAACTCCAGGACAATGTCATTACGGTAAAACCCATCGGCCAAATCGAAGGCGGGGCCAATGACGTAACACAGCAGATACAGCAACACCGCCACCACCCATAGCCGATAGGCTTGCCCCACTAACAAGGCAGCCGCAAACAGACAGTAGAACAGCATCTCGAAATTCAGCGTCCAGCCCACGTCTAGCAAGGGATAGACGCCATAGCCCGCGGGGTTTTGCGCTGGGATAAAGAGCATTGAAAGGAGTATATGGCCGAGTTCGAGCTCAACGTCTGCAAACATCGAAGGCATGGCCGCCGCCAGCACGGCCAGCAGCACGGTATAGAACCAATAGGCCGGCGCAATCCTGGCTACGCGCATCAGCATGAAACGCCAAGGTGTCAGCGCTTTATCGGCAGTTGCGAGGAAAATCACCAAGCCGCTGATGACGAAGAACACATCCACGCCAGCGCCGCCCTTTTCGACTAACAGGTCCTCCAACGCGTTGCGGACCTCGAAGTTGAAAAACAGCTGCATAACGTGGTGCCCCACAACCAGCCATGCCGCCAACGCGCGTAGCAACTGCACTGAAATCAACATCGGCATCCCCTTTCCAATCCGTAGGTAGATATCCGACTGCTTCAGCCCCCACATGGAGAAATGACCGGATCAATAGCGGTAGTTATAGGTTCTCGTAGCGGTTCATGTCCAATACGCCCTCTTCCACCGGCGTGGTTTCGTGGATATACCGCGACAAGTCATGGAAGTACTGCCAGAACAGCGGGTGACTGCGACGTACACCCCAGCGATCGACGATTTTCTCGAAGCTCTTGGCGTCCTTGGCTTGCTCCATTTGCGCGACAAACTCAGGCACTTGCCGGGCCGGGATATTGAACATGAAGTTCGGGTAGCTGCTGAGCACGCCTGGGTAGATCGTCACTGTGTCCAGGCCCGGCTGATAGCGATACGCCTCACCCAGCAGGAACGCCACGTTACTGTGGGCGCGGTTGCGCAGCAGGCTGTAGACCTCGCGCTTGCCGCTGGCGGTTTCGATGCGCAGCATGGTGGCTTCGGGCAATTGCTCGATCACCTTGAGCCCCGCCGCCGGGCGAGAGGTCAGGCGGCTCAGGGCTTGTTCGGCATCCTGCAAGGCCGGGTCGATGCCGTCGCGGGAGCAGAACGCGCCGCTGCAGCGGTTGATCGGGTCGGGGCTGGCGTTCAAATGGCCGTAGCGGGTCAGCAACTGGTTGGCGAAGTCACGCTTGGGGTCCTTCTCGCTCAGGTGCAAACCACTGGCCTTGTCATCGTCAATCGCCTCGTAGTCCAGCCACAGCTTGAGCTTGCCGCTGTTCTGGTACCAGTCGTCCATGAAGTCTTCGCGGGTATCCGCTGGCATCAAGCGCAGGAAGTTCTGCTCGGCGCCGTTGCGGATCAGGTCGAAATACAGGCGGGTCTGGGCCTGGTGCGAGACGTTGCCGAACACATCGAAATTCACCGCCAACTGGTAATAGGTGCGCTCCAGCAGTGGGTAGTCGAACAACCACATCGTCTGCGGGACCTCGCCAATCAGGCCCTTGGTCACCGAGGCGCTGTCGAAATGGCGGAAAATGCTCAACAAGGCATTGTCATTGCCCGCCCACAATGTCGACCAGCTCGGCGCCGGCAGGTCTGCATAGTTGTCACGGCGCAGGGCTTCGTACTGGTTGCGCTTGTCGCGATAGGCCAGCCACAGGCTCAGCACACTGCCCACGTCGTCATTCTGCCCAGGCATGGCCAGCAACGGCGTGGCCTGGCCGCGATAACGCGCATCGGTGATGTACAGGTCGTGGTCGGGGTCCTGGAACAGCGTCCAGAAGTTATCGCGGATCACATCCGTGGCGATCTGCCCACGGCACACCGGCCCGCGAATGAAGGTACGCACGAAGTACTCGGCGTTATCGAGCATGAATTGGTAGCGCGCTTTGGCCGGTATGGCTTCGAATGTCGCGAACGGGTTGGCGCGGCTGCCGGGGCCGTAGCCTGGCAAGGCAGTGACCTGCCAGTCGCCGCCGTAGAACAGCGCCTTGATCCGCGCCATCTTCGCCGCGCTGAAGGGGTAAGTGATGTGGGTTTTATGCACGATCACGCCCTGCACCGGCCACAGGCGGTAATACACCTGGGTGCCTGGGTCGTCGTTGGGGCGGCGCGTGGCGATCAGGTCAATCGGCTGGCCACTGGGCGTGCGCGAACGCACCCACTGGAAGTAATGCCCCGGCTCGCCGTTCTCAAAATAGATATGCGCCAGAAACAAATGCTCGAACAGCCAGCGCGCCACGAGGCTTTCCCGGGCGCCCGGCTGGTTGAACAGGTTTTCCCACTGCTGTACTTGCAAGGCTTCCCTGGCGCTAGGTGCCAGGCCTTGTTCGTCAATCGGCGCGCCGGAGGCCAGCCAGCGTTGCAGGGTCTGGTATTGCTGGTCGGTCAGGCCAGTGACGGCCAGCGGCATGCCTTCCTTGGGGTGAGCGCCGGCATAGGCACTGAACTCACCGGGCGTCGCGCACATGTTGTCGCGGTTGAGCCCCAGCACAATGTTGTCGGGCAGCTTGGCATTGGGCGCCAGCGGTGCGTTGTGCCCCAGCTCCAGCATGCGCGCCATCAACGCAGCCTGGCTGCCCTGGGCGTCCAGTACCGAATAGAAGCCCTTCTGCTGCCACGCCTGTTTGCCGAAGGCGTCATAAAACAAACGGGTGGTGGGCGTGGCCTGGCTGCGCTCGCCGTCATACACCGGCATCTTGCTTGCGCCCCGCGTTGCGCCCTCGGCGCTGCCCAGGTTGAGCTGGCAGGCGGAGTCATAGCAGGCATGGCAGGCCACGCACTTTTCAGTAAAGATCGGTTGGATGTCGCGGGTGTAGGAAATCGCCGAAGCGGGACCTTCCGCCTGAGCGCTGCTGGCTATCAAGGCCAGGACGGCGCTGACGATTAAACGAAGTGACATGTATCCGGTCCCGATTCAAGGCGTGCGGTGTTTGAAGTGGCGTGATTCTACCGGGCCATGCACCCCAGCAACATGAGCGATATTCATGCAAAACCTCTACATGCTCCAAAAGCCCGCAGGTTTGTTATGATTCACGCCCTCCGAAATGCCTGACCAGAGTAGTCCCATGTCCGACCGAAGCGTTCGTCTGCAAGCCCTTCACCACGCCCTCAAGGAACGTATCCTGATCCTGGACGGCGGCATGGGCACGATGATCCAGAGCTATAAGCTCGAGGAGCAGGACTACCGTGGCAAACGCTTCGCCGATTGGCCGAGCGACGTCAAGGGCAACAACGACCTGTTGGTGCTCACCCGCCCCGACGTGATTGGCGGCATCGAGAAGGCCTACCTGGATGCCGGCGCCGACATTCTGGAAACCAACACCTTCAACGCCACGCGCATCTCCATGGCCGACTACGGCATGGAAGAACTGGCCTATGAACTGAACGTGGAAGGCGCACGCCTGGCGCGCAAAGTGGCCGACGCCAAGACCCACGAAAACCCGGCCAAGCCGCGCTTCGTGGCCGGCGTGCTGGGCCCGACCAGCCGCACCTGCTCGCTGTCGCCAGACGTGAACAACCCCGGCTACCGCAACGTGACCTTCGATGAACTGGTGGAAAACTACACCGAGGCCACCCAAGGCCTGATCGAAGGCGGCGCCGACCTGATCCTGATCGAAACCATCTTCGACACCCTCAACGCCAAGGCCGCGATCTTCGCCGTGCAAGGCGTGTTCGAAACCCTGGGTATCGAGCTGCCGATCATGATTTCCGGCACCATCACCGACGCCTCCGGCCGTACCCTGTCGGGCCAGACCACCGAAGCGTTCTGGAACTCCGTGGCCCACGCCAAGCCGATCTCGGTGGGCTTGAACTGCGCCCTGGGCGCCAGCGAACTGCGCCCCTACCTGGAAGAGTTGTCGAACAAGGCCAACACCCATGTGTCGGCGCACCCCAACGCGGGCCTGCCCAACGAATTCGGCGAGTACGACGAACTGCCGTCAGAAACCGCCAAGGTCATCGAAGAGTTCGCCCAAAGCGGCTTTCTGAACATCGTCGGCGGTTGCTGCGGCACTACGCCTGGGCATATCGAAGCCATCGCCAAGGCCGTGGCCGGTTATGCACCGCGCCCGATCCCGGAGATTCCCAAGGCCTGCCGCCTGTCGGGCCTGGAGCCGTTCACCATCGACCGCAGTTCGTTGTTCGTCAACGTCGGCGAGCGCACCAACATTACCGGCTCGGCCAAGTTCGCAAGGCTGATCCGTGAAGACAACTACACCGAAGCCCTGGAAGTCGCCCTGCAGCAGGTGGAAGCCGGCGCCCAGGTGATCGACATCAACATGGACGAAGGCATGTTGGATTCGAAGAAGGCCATGGTGACCTTCCTCAATCTGATCGCCGGCGAGCCAGACATCTCCCGCGTGCCGATCATGATCGACTCCTCCAAGTGGGAAGTGATCGAAGCCGGCCTCAAGTGCATCCAGGGCAAGGGCATCGTCAACTCCATCAGCATGAAGGAAGGCGTGGAGCAGTTCATTCACCACGCCAAGCTGTGCAAGCGCTACGGCGCGGCGGTGGTGGTGATGGCCTTCGACGAAGCCGGCCAGGCCGACACCGAGGCGCGCAAGAAGGAAATCTGCAAACGCTCCTACGACATTCTGGTCAATGAAGTCGGCTTCCCACCGGAAGACATCATCTTCGACCCGAACATCTTCGCGGTCGCCACCGGTATCGAGGAGCACAACAACTACGCCGTCGACTTCATCAACGCCTGTGCCTATATCCGTGACGAGCTGCCGTATGCGCTGACCTCCGGTGGCGTGTCCAACGTATCGTTCTCGTTCCGTGGCAACAACCCGGTGCGCGAGGCAATCCACTCGGTGTTCCTGCTGCATGCGATCCGCGCGGGCCTGACCATGGGCATCGTCAACGCCGGCCAACTGGAGATCTACGACCAGATCCCGGCCGAGCTGCGTGACGCCGTGGAAGACGTGGTGCTCAACCGCACGCCGGACGGCACCGACGCCCTGCTGGCGATTGCCGACAAGTACAAGGGCGACGGCAGCGTCAAGGAAGCCGAAACCGAGGAATGGCGTGGCTGGGAGGTCAACAAGCGCCTGGAACATGCGCTGGTCAAGGGCATCACCACGCACATTGTCGAAGACACCGAAGAATCGCGCCTGTCGTTTGCGCGCCCGATCGAAGTGATCGAAGGCCCGCTGATGTCGGGCATGAACATCGTCGGCGACCTGTTTGGCGCCGGCAAAATGTTCCTGCCCCAGGTGGTGAAATCCGCCCGCGTGATGAAGCAGGCGGTGGCGCACTTGATCCCGTTCATCGAGTTGGAAAAAGGCGACAAGCCAGAAGCCAAGGGCAAGATCCTCATGGCCACGGTCAAGGGCGACGTGCATGACATCGGCAAGAACATCGTTGGCGTGGTGCTCGGTTGCAACGGCTATGACATCGTCGACCTGGGCGTAATGGTGCCGGCGGAGAAGATCCTGCAGGTGGCCAAGGAGCAGAAATGCGACATCATTGGCCTGTCCGGCCTGATCACGCCGTCCCTGGACGAAATGGTGCACGTGGCCCGCGAGATGCAGCGCCAGGACTTCCACCTGCCGCTGATGATCGGTGGGGCCACCACGTCCAAGGCGCACACGGCGGTGAAGATCGAGCCCAAATACAGCAATGACGCGGTGATCTACGTCACCGACGCCTCCCGCGCCGTGGGCGTGGCCACGCAGTTGCTGTCCAAGGAGCTGAAGGCCGGTTTCGTCGAGAAAACCCGCCTGGAATACATCGACGTGCGTGAGCGCACCTCCAACCGCAGCGCACGTACCGAGCGCTTGAGCTACGCCGCCGCCATCGCCAAGAAGCCGCAGTTTGACTGGAGCGACTACACGCCAGTGGTGCCGACCTTCACCGGCGCCAAGGTGCTGGACAATATCGACCTCAACGTGTTGGCCGAGTACATCGACTGGACACCGTTCTTTATCTCCTGGGACCTGGCCGGCAAATTCCCGCGCATCCTCACCGATGAAGTGGTGGGTGAAGCCGCCACCGCGCTGTACGAAGACGCCCGGGCCATGCTCAAGAAGCTGATCGACGAAAAACTCATCAGCGCCCGCGCCGTGTTCGGTTTCTGGCCGACCAACCAGGTGCAGGACGATGACCTGGAAGTCTACGGCGACGATGGCCAGCCGATTGCCCGGTTGCATCACCTGCGCCAGCAGATCATCAAGACCGACGGCAAGCCGAACTTCTCCCTGGCTGACTTCGTCGCGCCTAAAGACAGCGGCGTGACCGACTACATCGGTGGTTTTATCACCACCGCCGGCATCGGCGCCGAAGAAGTCGCCAAGGCCTACCAGGACGCGGGCGACGACTACAACTCGATCATGGTCAAGGCCCTGGCCGACCGCCTGGCCGAAGCCTGCGCCGAATGGCTGCACCAGCAGGTGCGTAAAGAGCATTGGGGTTACGCCAAGGACGAGCAACTGGACAACGAGGCGCTGATCAAAGAGCAATACAGCGGCATCCGCCCTGCCCCCGGCTACCCAGCGTGCCCGGACCACACCGAGAAGGCCCAGCTGTTCCAACTGCTCGACCCCGAGGCCCGCGAAATGCAGGCCGGGCGCAGCGGAGTGTTCCTTACCGAGCACTACGCGATGTTCCCGGCGGCGGCGGTCAGTGGCTGGTACTTCGCCCACCCCCAGGCGCAATACTTCGCCGTGGGCAAGGTCGACAAGGACCAGGTCACCAGCTACACCGCACGCAAAGGCCAGGACCTGGCCGTGACCGAGCGCTGGCTGGCGCCGAACCTGGGTTACGACAACTGACAGAGCGAGGCCGAACTCGGTCAAAATGTGGGAGCGGGCTTGCTCGCGAAAGCAGAGTGTCAGTCACTGATAAGTTGACTGAAGCACCGCATTCGCGAGCAAGCCCGCTCCCACATTAGTCCTCAGCGAATGCTGGCCAGGCGTTGTATCTCCATGCGCGACAACTGCATCAACTTCAGGTTACGCGCGGTCGCCCGCTCCACCTCCAGCTGATTCAGCGCTTCTTCGTAGCGGCGCAGGCTCTGGGCATCGGCGCGCTCAGCGTGCTCGTCCTCCAGTGCTTCGTACTTCTGCGCAAGCTCCTTGTTCAGCGCATCGAACTGTTCGGGGTAGCGCTCTTGCAGGTACCGAGCCCAATGATCCTGAGCGACCAGGTACTCGATGAACTCATCGGAGCCTTCCTGGGCGAGGATGCTGGCCTGGATCTGCGCGCGCCGCGTGCCCTCGATCGGACGGCCATAGGCCATGTACTCCGGTTGCCCCGGCAGTTCCAAACCGTCGGGCCAGCCACGGGTCAAGCCGATGCGATACCTCAAGCGCTCCTCGGCCCGGTCCAGGCCTGTGGCCGACGCTTCGGCCAGTTGATCGACCCGGTCGAGCCGGAACAACTGCCGCGATAAATCCAGCAGCGCTCGCCCTCGAAGATCAGGCCTTTGCAGCGGGATGCCGTGCAGGGCTCGGTACTCGAATACCCGCACCTCCATCTGACTGAAGGTGAGGATACGCCCGTCAATACAGGTGCCATGGGTTTCAGCCTCGACGAACAACAGGCTGCGCAACTCGGCGTTTGTGGTGGCGGCCTCGATCACATCCCACACGCGCTGCGTCAGGCTGGCGCGGTTGAAGTTGAACTCCGAAGTCAGGCGCAGGCTCGATATCAACCAGAAAAACCGGTCATGGTCAGGGGCGTGCGCCAGCAGCACCCACAGCGCCGTGCGCTGTGTTATCTGCCCAGGGTTGGAACCTTCCAGCCAGGGTTCCAGCGAGGCATTGGCCACCGTGCGCTGCAGCTCGGGCACCGCCTCCACGGGCTCGACGGCAGCGCCCGGATCGCCACCGGAATCGCCGTCCGAGTCATCGGAATCGGGGGCGGAACCGGAGTCCGAATCACTGTCGGAACCGGCGTCGAAGCGTTGGTGCCAGGCATCAAGCTCTACGCGGTGAAACCCCATCAACCTGGTCAGTTGGTGCATTTTGGCGTACTGGTACAGTTCCTCCCGGGTAGCAAGCGTCAAGGTGTGGTTGCCCGACAAGTCGGTACCCGCCACCAACGCATCATGGGCGCCACTGAGCAGGCCGGGCGGTAAGCTGGTTAACACATTGCCGCTCAGGTCCAAGCGGGTCAGCTGCGGGGCGGCCAACACCCCTTCAGGCCATGTCGACAGGCTGTTGTAGCTCAGGTCCAGCGTCTCAAGGCGACTGAACGCGCTGGCATCGAACGCCTCCAGGTCGTTGTGGCTCATGTCCAGCCAGCGCAAGCGTTCGGCGCCCGCCTGGGTGGGCAGAGCGGGTGCCTCTGTGAACAGGTTGGTGGCCAGTTCCAGCCGTTCAAGTTGCGTCATGCCTGCAACCGCATCAGGCAGTGCTGACAGTTGGTTACCGCTGAGTATCAGGCGGTTTGCCCGCGTGAAGGCGCCCAGAAATTCGTTACTGCCTTGGGCCGTCAGCCGGACGCCGGTTAAATCGAGCGTGCGGATATGGTCAAAGGCCAGGTTCAGCGCGGGCAGATCGCCGGTCCTCAGCGCCCTCAGGCTCAATGTGTCCCCCACCTGCCCGGTGCGTCCCGCCGTCACGCCTTGCTGCCAGGAAAAGCGGATAGACTCTGCCGCTCGCGTACGGGTGAACGCGACGGTGTCGCCATCGGCAATCCGTATTTCCCGACTGAATACCCAGCCATTCAAGGTTCGCGTGAGTGCCTCAAAGGTCCGCTGCCATTGACTGAGCAGCGTATCGAGTTGCGCGTCACTCATGCCGGATTGGCGCAACTGCTCGATCCTTGCTGCTCCTTGCTCATCGTTCAACATGGCATTCACTCGGCGCAAGCGCACGACGAAGCTGAGGGGGTACCCAGGGTCTTCAGGTAGCTCCCGCCAAGGCAATAAATACCGGGACAACGACGCAGCCGTCTCCGGGGGCGGAAATGGCCAGGGCTCTTGAGCCAGGGCAAAACGGCTCAATGCGCCTTCTGGCAGCCCCCTCTGCCGCTCGATGCGGTTACGCGCCGCCGTCAATGCTGCCTCACCTTGCGTACTCAGCGGGTTACCCGCCAGCTCAGTACGCAACAGCATATCCGCGTGGCTCAGGGCTCCTGGGGCCACACTCGTCAACGCGTTGTCACGTATGTCCAGGCAGGCTAACTGCGCAAGGTTTTCGGCACCGGTCGGCCATGCCTGCAACAGCGTTTCGCGCAGATTCAAGGCGGTCAGATTCGTCATCGCGCTGACATTCAAACGCCCCAGCCGGTTGTACTGCAGGTTCAACACCTGCAGATTCTTCATCCCATCAAATTGAGCCTGCACCGCTGGGGTCACCACGATATGGTTATCGGACAGGTTCAGGTGGGTCAGGGAAGGCAGCACGTCGGCGGCGACAGGCACGTCGCTGAGGTGGCTGTAGCGCAATTCCAGTTGCTCTACCCCGCCAAACGCGTGGACAAAGCCTTTGAGCTGGTCGGCGGGCACATCCTCGAGCCAGCTCAGCTTGAGCGTTTTCACATGGGAAAACGTACCGGCTGGCAACACCGGCAACTCGTCAATTTTATCGCTGCTCAACTCGGCAGCGGTAGGCAGGTCAAAGGCTGGCAGTTCGAACACCGAACCGTCAAACGTATCCACCTGCCCGCTGAGCTCATCGTCGAGCTTGACCCCGTAGCGCTTACGCACGGCCCAGCTCCAGCTTTTCTCAAGCGCCGTCAGGATGCGCGCGTTATACCCCGCCTCCCAGTGCGCTACGCGAAACTTGTGCCTGATGCCCAGCAGCGTGGACGGCTGATAAAACTGCTTGAAGATACCCAGGTGTTCTTCGCGCAGTGCCTGGAGCGCATTCATGCGTGTTTGCGGGGTCTTCCAGGTGCTCATGAGCGCGTTGGTCACTCGCTCGGCGACCGTCTTTTCGCCCATCAGCAACGTCAGTTCTCCCTGGGCGAAACCTCTGACCATTTCATCCAGATTCACCAGGTGCGGACCCGAGGTGCCGGCGTAATTCTTGACGTGTTCGTAGGCCGGCTTGAATGCTTCATAGCTCAATTGCGACCAGTCCAGCGACAACCCGCGCCACAGCCGCTCATACCCGGTGTAAAGGCTGTCCGGGAGTTTGAGGACTTTGGTTTGCGCCAGGTCCAGGCGCTCCAGCAGTGCCAGTTGCTGGACATAGGCCGGCCAGTGCAACGTCACATTGGGCGCAACGACTTTCAACGTTTTGAGCTGGTTCAGCGGCGTAAGGTCCAGGCTGTCGAGGCGTGCGCTCTGATAGCCAAAGTAGCCGATCTCCAAGCGCTCAAGGCCGGTCAATGTTGCCAGCCTGGCGGGAAACTGCTCCGCCAGCTCCGACGCCCTGAAGGTCAGCTTCAAGTGCTTGAGGCCTTCCAGGCGCACCAGCGAGAACGGCACGTTGGTCAACAACGGACGTGGCACGCGCTCAGCGCGCAAGCCTTGGGTGGCTTCGATGGACAGGCTTTCAAGCTTGGGAAAATAGCGCAAGAACTCGTCGATATTGCCGTCATGCAAGGCGGCACCACTGACGTTCAACTCGCGCACATGGGAAAAGTTCGCGGTCAGGGGCGGTAGCGGCGTATCCAGGTTCAGCGACAAGACCTCGGCACCGGCCACCTTGCCGGCCAGCACGGCCTGGCGCCAACTGCGCTTGAGGGCCTGGGCGGCCAACAGGTGGTAATGGCGCTCGGCGGGCGCTGCGCGACTGATCCAGTCATCCAGTGTTGCCTGCATCTGGCGGTTTTCTTCAAACAACGCCCTGAGTCGGTCCGCAATCGCCCGAACGTCGTTGCCCGCCTGCCGCAGCTCAAGGATAAAGTCATCGACTTGGGCGTCGGTCAAATCCGGGTAGATCCTGCGTACTTCGCGGATAACCGCTTGACGATGGTCCGGCGCGCGCCCACTGGCGTAATAGCCCTTAAGTACGCCGTTGATGCGCACAGGGGGTTTGAACCAGCGGGTCTTGGGTTCCAGCCACTCTACGGCTTGCATGCGATAGGCATCGGCCTGTTCGATGATTTTTGCCTGCAGCGCAGCGTGCTGGCTCACCTGCGGCACGCCCAGACTCTGGCGTGCATCATCAGGCAAGGCATGCATCAGCGAGGCGAAAAAATTATCGCCATGGCTGGGCAGGCTATTGAGGGCTTCACCGCGCTCATCGAAGGCTTGGTAGGCAGGCCCCTGTTTGACCAGGTACTTTTTCTCGCTCGCAGTCTCAGGCCCGATGCTGTCTAGCAACGCACCGTCGACACGGCCATCACGCACTTGCAGGCGTAGCGTCGACGGCCAGCCCGGCAATGTCTGCAAGGTATGCAGCGCCAGCCGGCGCGTGTCCGCCGTGGCAATGGCTTCGCGGCGCAAGCCGGCATAGGCACGTACCAGGCGCCCTTGGCGGGCGTACCAGCGTGCTTCCTCCAACATGTTCAAGGGCACGCGCGTTGCGCTGTCGAACGCTGCCAGCTCATCCGCCTGGGCGTGTTCGAGCACGGCGTGCGCCGCCGATTCACTGAGCCCGGGGCAATTGCGCTGCAGCCGGCGCACACGTGGGTCTACTGCTTCGGTGCCGGTGTAGATACTGTCAAAAATCGCCGGTTTGCGCTGGCGAGCATAGTCGGCCAGTTGCTTGCTGAATTCCAGCGTGCGCGCCTCGCTCACCCGCGCCGCCTCGGCGCCGAGCAGCTTCACGCGCTCGGACTCATCCAGAGCCTGCAGGATACGCTCGGGCAGTTCGCCGCCCAGGATATGCTCACGGCTGACCTTGATGGTCGCGCCAATGCGCGAACGCCCGGCGCCATATTTGACCGGTTTGGCCGTCAACGCCGGGCCGTCGATGACTTCCAGCGCGCGACCCTGGGGCCACCTCGGCATTTCCACAATCAAGGGCAGTGCATACAGGTACAGCTCATCAATGGGTTTGCTGCCCTCCAGTTGCTCGATCACGTCAGCGGCGGCGGTATCCGCCTTGAACAAGCGCATCGCTTCCAACAGCTCGGGCGGCGCGACCGTGCGCTCAACGTGCACTTTGCGCAGGGTGTTGTCGCTGACACCGCTGATATCCGCCAGCTTGAGCAATGCCTCGTCAGTAAAGCCTTCGGTGGCATGCCCGATACGCCGTAACAGCGTGAGGCGGTCCCATTCCAGCGGGCGCTCCAACGTGTGTTGCCAGGCCCCGTGGCCGTTATGCTCAAGGATCGGCTGGTAAGCCTGGGGATCGCTGGGGTGCTTGATCCGCCATTTGCGCAGCGACGTGTCGTACGTCTGCTCGTAAGCCTGGGCGCCGAGGCGGACATAGGTCTTGCCGTCTTTCACATACTGGCCCAGGGCATTGGGACTCAGCGTGTTCTCCAGCACCACCGGGCTGGCATAACGGTCCAGGCTGGCTCGCCACAGCCGGGTGCGACCATCGGGCAGCGTCACCTCATTGAGCGTTTCGATCACAGGCTCCGCCTTGGCTGCCCGCCAACTGACCGCAGCGCCCACGCCGGCCATAATCGCGATCTGCGCGAGGTTTTCGGCGACGTCCACCAAGTGCGCCTTGGCCGCTTGCAAGTCCCCTTCGCCCCACTCTACCGCGCCTTCCAGCGTCTCATAGAGCAACTGCCCAGCCATCACCCCCATCATCACCTCGCCGAGTACCGGCACGAACATCGAGGCGATGTTCAGCCCAAGCATGCCGATCTCAAGCAGGTGTGCGAGCTTGGCGTCACGCGCCTTGGCATCCACCTCAGCGGTGGGTACCGCGTGGGCGCGGGCGTCGGCGATCAACTGTTCACGATGTTGCTCATAGAAATACTTCCAGGGGTCGATGTTCGCCGCCCAGATGCCCTTGCCGGCTCGGGTGCGGGTAGACGGCGCAAGATAGGGGGCGTTGTTGGGTTCCAGTTTGGCAGGCGCTTGGGGTGGCAACTCCTTGATGCCCGTGATGAACTGCGGCGTGGTGAAGTCCAGGAGTTTCTTCCATGGCGAGCGCCAGATGTCCGTCGGGGAGTCGGCGGCCTTCTGGGTGAACTGGCTGAAGTAGTAAGCCCGCTTTGCATAGGGCACGAACCGGCTGAAGAATGCCTGGTACGGCGTCGGCGCAGGGTCGGCGCGCTTGTCGGCATCGCGCTCGGTAAACAGGCGCTTGAACTCTTTTTCCATTTGCGCCCAGGTATAGCGCTTGAGCGGATGCACCGGGTCCTGGGGGATGTAGATGATCAGCTCATTGGGGTAGGTGTATTTCTTGCAGATCAAGAACACCATGCAGCCGGTCATCCTGAGCTTCATCAGGCCCAGGGTCCTGAACCACACTTGCTTGTCGCCCATCCACGGGTGAATTTCACCCTCGATCACCGAGAGAATCATGCGCTGGTCGGCGGGCTGGATGTCTCCAGTCAACACGGCCTGCTCGGCGGCGGCCTTCAATGCAGCCTTCTGGCTGGCAATGAAGTGCTCACGCAGGGTGACGTGTGCAGCGCCCTCCTCAGGGTAAAAAAACGACTGCAGATACGCTTGGTATTTGGCGCCGATGTCCAGGCTGCGGCACAGGCTGAGGAACTGGCTGACCTTGAGGTTGAGCGTCACCGAATGGTAGGTGCCGGGGGTGCTGGTCGCCTCCATGAACCCCGAGGTCTTGTGGTACGCCCCTTCCTTGCACTCATAAGCTTCGAAGTTATGCAGGGCCGCCTCCAGCATCGACAGCTTCAGGAACTGGAAGTCCGACACCTCGACTTCGAGAATTCCCACCGCCAGCGGCCGGCGCAGGCACAGCAAGGTTTTATCGACGTCCACCTCCACCTGGTATTGGTCTTTCAACGCCTTGAGCAACAAGGGCCTGGCGAAGGCGTCGATGTCCTGGAAGCTGGCCATGGTTTTGTCCAGCTGGGTCTGTGCGGTAAAGCTCGCCAGGAAGCTGGCCGCCAATGCCTTGCGTTGCTCGGGCGAGGCTTTTTCGAGCCAGGCAGGCTGCGGCGTGGCGGCGTCCTTGAGCGCTTGCTTGCGCGCAGGTATGGCCTCGATCAGCCAGGAGGGGCTGGCGCGTTCGAGGAAGTCGCCGTGCAAGCTCTGCGTCGCGGCAGGCGAGGAAGGTTGGGTTACATCAGCCATCGGGTCACTCCTTTGATATGGAGTGCCAGAACACCATGCTGGCTGCCGCGCCAAGCGGTGCATATATGGCGCCCGGCGGCTCAAGCGCCGTCGGCGGTATCCCTATACCGTCTGTGCGGTGACGAAATTGGATTTGCTATGGCTGGCCCGCAGAACGGTGCCAACCACCCTCGAATTCAAACAGACAATGGATTTCGTCATGCCCAACCCCGCCCCGCCCCCTCCAACCGTTTTTGAGCAACTGCCTGCCCAGGCGGTCCACACCCGTTTCGCATCGCGTCCAGCCTTGTACTCGGTGGTATTCAACGCCCTGCGCAGGGGGATTCTGGAGCACTATCCAACGCTGCAACTGGATCTGCGCTCGGTCAAGCTCGCCACCCCCCATGCCGAGGGGCACTACACCTACCCCTCGTTGATGGAGTTTGCGATCGCGCATGTGCTGAAACCACAGTTGATGGACCTGCATCCGCAGCGCGAGCTGCCGTACTACCTGACCCAGCAGCCCCCCAAGATACTCAAGCCACGGGCGCCGGCCCTCATCGACATGCAGGTCATCGCGCGCCTCCTCGATGAGCTGCCCGAGTCGCTGTACCTGCACTGGCAGCACGACCTGGCGGACTACTGGAGCAGCGTCGACAGCCATGGCCGCAGTCGCTGGCAATGGCTGAGCGACTTTCTCCACGGTCAGATGACCGCCACCGCCGCACGCTCATCACATCTGGACGAAACCCAGCGCGACATGCTGGCGGTCGTCGCTGCCTGGCCGGTGTTGGCAGAGCGCCTGCCGCGCTCCACGCCCGCCACCTATGTGTACTTCATCGAAAACACCTTCAACCGCGCCGGCCAAGAAGCGCTTCTGCTGACACCCGATCTGCTGTTGGTGCGCGATAAGCAGGTGCTGCTGTACAGCCTGGCCGGGCACATCGAGACCTTCGATTGCATCGATGCGTTCAGCCAATCCTGGGCGACGCGGATGCAAGCGCGCTTTACGTTCGACAGCATGACCTGGCGACGCAACGAACCGAACGGCAATGTATTCGACCAACAAGCGGGCCTGATCCTCAACCAGCAGCTGCAAGACCTCGCAACGCTGACGTTCCAGGGGCAAGACGAAATAACCCTGGGCCGGCGCCTGGAAACCCTCACCGACCCGGCGATTTTCTTTACCCCCGTGCCCGTCCCCCCCGCTCCATTTCTTCACCAGCTGAGCGCCCAATTGCCGGGTTGGCTCAGCCAGGCCGACAACGCTGACCGTTTTGCCTACCATCGCCACCTGCAGGACATGGCACTGGTGCTGCAACAGAGCGAGGGGCAATCCTTCAACCAGGGCATCGAAGACTTGCACAGCTTCAGCCGCGCCGCCTTGCGCAAACAGATGCAAGCTGATCATGGCGACTACGACCCCGACGACGTGATGCTGGACTTCACGATCGGTGCCGGCTACCCAGGCGGCGCCGGTATTGTCGAGCATGTGCGCCTGTCACTGACCGAGCTGGCGGTAAAGAACCTGGCCGGCAAGCCCAGCGGCACGCTGGAACTACTGGCCAAGGGCGCCCAGGCCTTGCCGTCCTGGCTGACAGAGGACTATGTGCTGGGGGCCTCGGGATTGATCCAGCGCGTGGATATCGGCACGGCCTATCCGCAGAACATCAAGGACACGCTGTTGTCCGACACCGCCGATGCGCGCCGGCGAGAAGCGCTGTTTACCCGCGCGCTGAAGGTCAGGTTGCCGATGCAGGCGCTCGAACTCAAGATCCGTCGACAGCACGGCGTCAGCATCGCGGGTTATCGCTACGTAAAGGCGTTGATGGGTGAAAGTCCGTTGGAACGTTTCGTTGACGGCCAGGAGATCGTCCTGCGCCCTCTGGCTCTGTGCCGCAAGCCCGGGGCCTCACCCGATGAAGTCAGCAATGCGTTTATCATCGAACCGCGCGATGCCAACATTGGCCCGCACCTGCTGTACCAACCGCTGTACGCCGATGCGCTGCATGAGTACCCGACCCGCCAGGCGCTGCTGGATGCCCTCGCCAGCCCCGGCGCCTTGCAAGACAGCGTATTGACTTGGCTGAGCGACAAGGCGCGTCCGATCTACGATCACGGCGGTATCCGCGAACCCCACCTGATTCGCTTCCTGCCTGGCGACGAGCTCAGCGTGCTTGAAAAACCCGAGCCCGCTACCCTGGCGGTCGATGAGGGCGCGGGTGAATGGCTGCAATCGCAGGTCAACGGGCAACTGCTCAACCATCTGTTCGGCAGCACAGCGCGAGCGCTGGTGGACTTGGCGGACCGCGAGTCAGTGTCCAACAGTGAAAGCCGCTGGGCCCTTGTGATGGAAGGCGCCTGGTTGCTGTTCAATAGCCTGCTACTGCCGCTGGTGCGAGGGCCGGCGATGCTGGCGGGTTGGTTGATGGTACTGGTCGGTAGCCTGGCGCAGGACCTGGCGGGCCTGGACAGCGATGACCCAACCACCCGTGAGGTGGCATTGATCGATCTACTGCTCAACACCGCGATGGTGCTGTTGCACGCTGCGTCGCCCTCGGCGCGGCCGTTGGCAGAACCTGGCGCACAAGACCACGCCCTGCATCTGCAAACCTGGCGCCGCCCGGTCGGCCTGCCACGCGTTCAGAGCACCGCGGTGGTGCGTCATGGCCCGGTCGCGCTCCCCGGCGAGCCACCGGCCAGCGGCCATACCGCCCTGGACTTCGGTCGTTCGCTCGCCAGCCCCATGGCCAGCGCAACGTTACTCAAGGCGCTGGTCGAGGTGCATGTGCCCTGGCCCGCCATCTTACCCGCTGCGCAGCCAAGCGGTGCGTTGAAAGGGCTTTACCGCATCGACGGAGCCTGGCACGCCAGCGTCGGCGGGATGTTGTTTCAGGTGAGTGTGGTGCCGGGGTTTGGCGAGGTTTACCTGGTCCATCCGCAGCTCCCACAGCGTCCGGGCTTCAGGTTGACCAGCGATGGCCAGGGGCATTGGCGGCTGGACCGACGAGCCAGGTTGAAGGGAGGGATGCCCAGAGAAAGTCTCAATAAATGGCTGTCTGCACGTGAGCAACGAATACAGTCGTTAACGCAAGAATTCGCCGCGCTCCTCGTGGAAATGAACGCGTCAGTGACCGTTACCACCGGGTTTGAATCGGCCTTGAATACCGCCCGCGCCAATCTGGTCGACCAGGCAAAGCGCCTGAGGGATGACTGGCTACTGCTCGGCACCTCAACCGGCATCCCGCAACTGCACCTCAGGGTAACCCAACGGCATGCGGCCAGGCGCGTCAGTACGGCGCACGCCAGGGCCCAATGGGAAACGGCACTCGATAACTACCAGCAAAACGGCCGGGCATTGATCCCCTTGATGCAGCGAATCGAAGCCAAGGCCGATGAACTGATGCAAACCGATCGCACCAACCCCGCACACAAACCCGCACGAGATAAAGCCACAAGAATCATCTATAGCTACTGGAGTTCGGTCTTTGAATGCCTGGCGCAAAAAATGGCCGACACCCTGGCAAGCGACACCGGCGAAAACGCCAGCGAACTCGGTGAGCGCGCCAATCGTGAACTTGCTGAAAACATCACCCATGCCTACGACGAGTACATTGACACTAAAAAGCAGCAAGTAGAGGCGCTCAATCAAATGATTGAACCGGCTGAACACATCGAAACCCTTCTCAAGCAGGCTGATCCTGGGCAGCGCCGGCTGTTGCTGGAGCATAATCCTTCCGATCAACACATCTCTTCAGTGGCCATCAAGCAACATGTCATGCTGGTGTTCACCGATCTGGTGTTCAATCGCACCCATCGCCCTGTGAGGGTGATGGAGTTTCCTTTCATCCGTGTACTCACTGACGCCCAAATCGCCAGCCTCGTGCTTGCACATACCGAGATGCGCACTACCGCAGGCTATTCGACGGCGGAACAAATCGCTGTGCTCAAAGGCGTCCTAGAGCGCTATGAGCAGTTGGAGAACGCGGTCACCTCGTTGCACGACATGCGCTCCGGCTTTGTAAGGGAGGGTTACCGTGTTTCGTACTTGGCACATCTGAACGAGGCACGTTCGAGCCTGGAGGCGCAACTGGCCAACTTGATCCTGGCGCAAGAAAAGATTGCCCCGCAACCTGCGCTCGACAAAGCCAAACGCCAAAAAGCCGCAACCCGACGGGTTATCAAAACCGCAGACAAGAAAAGCCTGGTGGGTGACGTGCGTGCGCAACAGCCCGATGAACCGGGCAATTATGTCGATATCACGGACCCGCTCACCAACACAATCATTGCCTCTTACCACGAACATGCCAGCGAAGGCGTGTGGAAAATCGTCGAGCCCGCCAGCGTGCCGACTAAAACGCCCGCGCCTGTGGTTCGATCCTTGAAAAGAATTAGGGCGCACGCACAAGCCATCAAAGACGAGCGGCAAGGTATTGATGAACGTATTCGCTACCAGCAACGAAAACTGCGCGACCCTGAGCAGCGGGAGGTCGTGAACCCCTATGATTGGGACGTGATGCTGAGTCAGCATGCGGCAAAATTCAAAGCGCTTGCCGAGGAGCTCAAAAACGCGACTGACGAAAGCGCCATTGCCCTGCGTAAAAGTTACGATGACGAGGCAATAGCGGCCACTGAACAGGCTCGTCAACGCTGCGCAGAAGGCTACCTGTTACAGCGCCCCAAAGCCGCCAAAATCGACTATCTGTGGACCCACGGTTTTGTCGACATCAACCTGGTCAAAAAACGTGTGCCATTGAAGGCCGGTGACTACCTGACCGAATATGCCATACGTGACAAACGTAAAATCAAGGCCGGAATGAGGCAGGAAGACGCGGACCTGTGGTACGCGCATTTTCACTACTCCTCCGTCGAACAGCCCGTTTCAAAGCCTGATTTCGGGCACTTGAAGACCCCAGCGGAACGTCTATTCACGCGCAAGGAACTGATGGAGCAAGCCAGAGCCAATAACCGCTCTGTGATCAATCTGGAGAAAGCGTTGGTAGAGGCGCCGCTGGATCAGAAACTGTTCCTTGGCCTGGAAGTGTGAACGGTGCGAGGCACGTTCCGATAGGGTTGAACTATTCTCTGTAGGATGACCCGGCTCGCGAGGCAAGCATGGACGACCCAATCGACAATAAACCGCCGACCTTCTGGCAAATGCTGCACAGCGTCATGGCCGCAGCCTTTGGCGTGCAGAGCGGCAAGAACCGTGCGCGTGACTTCACCCACGGCAAGCCCAGCCACTTTGTGCTGCTGGGCATCCTGTTCACGGCGGTGTTTGCCTTGACCCTGTTTGGCATCGTCAAGCTGGTGCTGCACTTGGCCGGGGTTTAACGCAACAGCAGTTGCAGGCTGAACGGGTAACGATAGGACGCAGGCTTGCCCACCGCTGATAATGCGCGGAAATTCACTGATGGCAGGGGGCCCGATAGCCGGCGTGCCTGGGCGGCGTCGATCAACTGAAACAACGCTTGCTGGCGGTTGCGACCGCCACGGGCGCCGATATCGACCCCCTTGGCCTCATCATGAATCAACACCATGGCCCAACCGCCCAGGGTGAAATGCCCCGCCACCAGGGTACTCAGGCGCCCATCAAGGCGTGCTGCGAGGATCTGCGGTGAGCTGTTGGCGGCACTGAACAACACGTCTTTGCCTGGTACGCGGCCACTGTCTTGCAAGGCCTGCATAGCACCCAGCGCCATTTCGTCGTTGGCCGACCAGACCAGTGCGGTTTGCGGGTAGCGCTTGAACAGTTGGCTGGCCTGCTCGAATGCGCGTTGGCGGCTCCACTCACCATAGACCAACTGGCGCAGTCGCACTTCGGGGTGTTCGGCCAGGGCACGCTGCAAGCCCTGCACGCGTAACTGCGCGACCGGCGTGGTCTTGACGCCGGAAAACGCCAGCAGGTCAAGGGTCGTTCCCGGGGCGACCGGGCCGTGCTGGCGCAACAAGTCGGTGAGCATCAGGTAGCCCGCCTGCTCGTCGTCGGCAACCATCGTGCCGATCAAGCCGGTATCGTTGTAGGCGTCCAGTAGCTGCACCTGGTCGGGCGTCAGCGCGTTGCTGACGATCAGTAACTTCACCCCGCTGCCCTGGGCCATGCGCATGATCTGCGGGGCGACGTACTGTTCATTGACCAGCACCAGGTAATCGGGCCGTTCAGTGCCCAGCAGTGCCTCCCGCGCATGGGCCAGGGTGACCTGGTTGTCACGCTCGGAATAGCGCACACGCAAATCCAGGCCGAGGTCCTTGGCGCCGGCCTGCATGAATTGCGCATAACTGACCCAGAAGGTTTCCGAAGACAAGCCAGGGTTGAGAAACACCACCGACGCAGCCTGGGCGATTGCCCCGTACGCCGACCCCAGCAACCACACACACGCCATCAGAACCTTCAACATGGTTGCCTGAACCTTGAACATAGATCGCCATGATAGTGGCAATTAGACATTCAATCGAGGCTCAATCCACGTGCTGCTTTTACTGGTGGCTGACCCAGAACACCGCGGTTCCGACCACCAGGATAATCAGGAACAAGATTGCCCAGGCGTCCACGGTACTGTCGGGTTTGCGGGCTTTGGTGGAATTACTCATCGCATCGCCTCTTGTCGGTTTTATAGGTGACTGCACTCAGACTCGATCACAGTAAAGACCACACTTGTCCCTATGACAAATGTGGGTATGACGATAACGGTTCTCATTAGTCAGTTTGGTTATTTACATATACCCAAACATCACTTTTGCGCATATACGCAAACTGTTATCGTGCGCCGGCTCCGTTGGGAGTGCGCGGCCGTGCGCGCAGATTTGCCGAGAACAGGACCTATATGTACGTATACGACGAATACGATCAGCGCATCATCGAGGACCGCGTCAAGCAGTTCCGTGATCAGACCCGACGCTACTTAGCAGGTGAACTGAGCGAAGAAGAGTTCCGCCCTCTGCGCCTGCAAAATGGCCTTTATGTGCAGCGCTTTGCGCCGATGCTGCGGGTGGCCGTGCCCTATGGCCAACTGACGTCGCGCCAGACGCGCATGATGGCCAAGATTGCCCGCGACTTCGACAAAGGCTATGCCCACATCAGCACCCGCCAGAACGTGCAGTTCAACTGGCCGGCCCTGGAAGATGTGCCGGATATCCTGGCTGAACTGGCCACTGTGCAGATGCACGCCATTCAGACCAGCGGTAACTGCCTGCGCAACGTGACCACCGACCAATTTGCCGGCGTCGCCGCCGATGAGCTGATCGACCCACGGCCATGGTGCGAGATCGTGCGCCAGTGGACCACCTTCCACCCCGAATTCGCCTACCTGCCGCGCAAGTTCAAGATCGCCATCAATGGCTCGACCTCGGACCGTGCGGCCATCGAAGTGCACGACATCGGCCTGGAGCCGGTGTACAACGCCGCCGGTGAGCTGGGCTTTCGTGTATTGGTCGGCGGTGGCCTGGGCCGTACCCCGGTGGTCGGCGCGTTCATCAACGAGTTCCTGCCGTGGCAGGACCTGTTGAGCTACCTCGACGCCATCCTGCGGGTCTACAACCGTTACGGCCGTCGCGACAACAAGTACAAGGCCCGGATCAAGATCCTGGTCAAGGCGCTGACCCCTGAGGTGTTTGCCCAGAAAGTCGATGCCGAAATGGAACACCTGCGCGGCGGCCAGACCACCCTGACCGAAGCCGAAGTACACCGCGTCGCCAAGCATTTCGTCGACCCTGAGTACAAGGCCCTGAGCAATCAGGACGCCGAGCTGGCCGCACTCGACCAGCAACACCCAGGCTTCGCCCGCTGGCGCACCCGCAACACCCTGGCCCACAAAAAGCCCGGCTACGTGGCAGTAACCCTGTCGCTCAAGCCCACCGGCGTAGCGCCAGGCGACATCACCGACAAGCAACTGGACGCGGTCGCCGACCTGGCCGAGCGTTACAGCTTCGGCCAACTGCGCACCTCCCACGAGCAGAACATCATCCTCGCGGACGTTGAGCAGAGCCAACTGTTCACCCTGTGGGGCGAGCTGCGCGAAGGCGGGTTTGCCACGCCGAACATCGGCCTTTTGACCGACATCATCTGCTGCCCGGGCGGCGATTTCTGCTCCCTGGCCAACGCCAAGTCAATCCCGATTGCCGAGTCGATCCAGCGCCGTTTCGACGACCTGGACTACCTGTTCGACATCGGCGAGCTGGACCTGAACATCTCCGGATGCATGAACGCCTGTGGTCACCACCACGTCGGCCACATCGGCATCCTGGGCGTGGACAAAAAAGGCGAAGAATTCTACCAAGTGTCCCTGGGTGGCAGCGCCAGCCGCGATGCGAGCCTGGGCAAGATCCTCGGCCCATCCTTCGCCCAGGAAGCCATGCCGGAGGTGATCGGCAAGCTGATCGACGTATACATCGAACAGCGTACCGAAGATGAGCGTTTCATCGACACCTACCAGCGCATCGGCATCGACCTGTTCAAGGAGCGCGTCTATGCAGCGAATCATTAAGAACAACGCAGTCGTCGACGAAACCTGGCACTTGCTGCCCAAGGACGCGAGCTTCGACGGCATTTCCAACTGCGACGACCTGATCGTGCCGCTGGCCCTGTGGCGCGAGCACGGCCACGCCCTCAAGGCCCGCGACGGCGGTTTGGGTGTGTGGTTGGACGCCGATGAAGAAGCCGAAGAAATCGGTGATGACGTGCAGCACTTCCAGGTCATCGCCCTGAACTTCCCGGCCTTCACCGACGGGCGCAACTACTCCAACGCCCGCCTGCTGCGTGACCGTTATGGTTACAAGGGTGAGCTGCGTGCCATTGGCGATGTGCTGCGTGACCAGCTGTTCTACCTGCGCCGCTGCGGGTTCGATGCCTTCGCCTTGCGCGCGGACAAAGACCCGTATGAAGCGCTGGAAAGTCTCAAGGATTTCTCGGTGACCTATCAAGCGGCCACCGATGAACCCCTGCCACTGTTCCGCCGCCGCTGACACCCTGTCCCTGTAGGAGCGAGCTTGCTCGCGAAAAACCTGAACGATAACGCTGACATCCTGAATGAGCGCGTTGTCCTCGCGTTCTTCGCGAGCAAGCTCGCTCCTACAGTTCTGCCCGTCAATCCTTCGTGATCGACTCCCGCTTGACATTAAAGTTAACTTTAAGCTTAGCCTGAGGCCTCCCCTGCTCAGGAGTTAACCCATGTCACCCTTCACCCCCCTGCAACTGCCTAACGGCCAAGTCATCGCCAACCGCATCGCCAAGGCCGCGATGGAAGAGAACATGGCGGACCTGCATCAGGCGCCGTCCCAAGCATTGAAGCAGTTGTACAAGACCTGGGCCGACGGCGAGCCCGGCTTGCTGCTCACCGGTAACGTGATGATCGACCGCCGCGCCATGACCGGCCCTGGCGGTGTCGCGCTGGAAAACGATCAACACCTGGCCAGTTTTCGTGAATGGGCCGACGTAGCCCGGGCCAAGGGTGTGCACTTCTGGGTACAGCTCAGCCATCCGGGCCGCCAGACCATGGCCAACCTGGGCCAGCAAGCGTTGGCACCGTCCGCCATCGCGCTGGATATGGGCGGTTTTTCCAAGATGTTCGCCAAACCCAAGGCCATGACCGAAGACGACATCCAGGACGTCATCAAACGCTTCGCCACCAGCGCCCGCCTGGCCGAGCAAGCCGGGTTCACCGGGGTGCAGATCCACGGCGCCCATGGGTATTTGTTGAGCCAGTTCCTCTCACCCTTGAGCAACCATCGCACCGACCATTGGGGCGGCTCGTTGGAAAACCGTGCCCGCCTGCTGCTGGAGGTCGTCCGTGCCGTACGGGCCAGCGTCAGCCCTTCATTTTGTGTGTCGGTAAAGCTCAACTCGGCAGACTTCCAGCGTGGCGGCTTCGATGAGACCGATGCGCGCGCTGTAGTGGAGATGCTCAATACCCTGCCGGTCGATTTGCTGGAATTGTCCGGCGGCAGCTACGAAGCGCCGGCCATGCAAGGCGAAGCCCGGGACGGGCGCACCCTGTCCCGTGAAGCGTACTTTCTGGATTTCGCCAGGGAAATGGCAACTGTCGCCAACATGCCGCTGATGGTGACCGGGGGTATTCGCCGTTTACCGGTGGTCCAGCAGGTACTGGACAGCGGCATCGCCATGGCCGGCATCGCCACCGCCCTGACCCTGGAGCCGCAGTTGCTCAAGCAGTGGCGTGAAGGTCGCGACCTCAACCCACAACTGCGGCCCATGGAATGGAAACGCAAACCCCTGGCCGCCCTCGCCACCCTCGCCGTGGTGCGCAACCAGATGCGCCGCCTGAGCCGCGGCCGCCTGCCCAACCCCAACGTCGCGCCCTGGCTGGCACTGGTGTGTGACCAGTGGTTTATAGCCCGGCGTACGCGGCAGTATCGCGCAAGCATGAAGTCTTAGGCTGCGAACGAAATCTTGCGCTGCCTGACTATCCGAGCGCCATCGTGGATAGTTTCATTCAAAGAAAATCCGATTAAGCGCATTGAAAAAGAGATATTTCTTACATCCAAGAACCACGAAACGTAGCGAACCCGTCCGACATGACATCGCATAACCCCGAAGTTTCTAATAGCAGTACTTTTAGAACAGGGTTTGCCCAATGTCATACACACAAAATCCCCAAGCCCCACAGCCTCTTACTCCCCCCACACAAGTAACCAGGCCGGAGACTCCGGCCTTGGTTGACGTCCTCTCGCAGTTATCGGATCCCGAATTCGACATGCGCGGCGTGGCCTGGAACCCGCTGTGCGATGCCGCCACGCCGCTGATCGGCCTGGTCATTCGTATACGCCGTGTGACCCAGCATGATGATGTACCTGCGCTGTACCAAGCCGTACGTAACCACATCACTGCAATCATGGAGGAAGTCAGCCAACTCGACTACGACGCCGGCATGCTCAAGGCTTACTCCTACAGCCTTTGCTTGTTGGTGGATGAGGTGGTGATGGGCACGCCATGGGGGAGGTCATCAGAATGGAGCCAAGACTCGCTGCTAAACGCCTTTCACCAGGAAACCTGGGGCGGGGAGCGATTCTTCATCGTGATGAACAACATGATTCCCGAAGCAGCCAGGTACCAGCATGTGTTGGAGTTCATGTACCAGTGCCTGATCTCAGGCCTTAAAGGCAAATACGGCGCCCATCCCAAAGGCGATGATGAAATCCAGAAAATCATCGACCAGTTGCACGGCCTGTTGCGCCCGCTGCGCGGCGAAACACCCAAGCGCCTGACCGACCCGCTGACCAACATCGCGCCGCGCAACTATCGGATCAAACGGGTCTGGCCGTTGTGGACGCCGTGGGCCATGGCCGCCGTGGTGCTGATAGTCGCCTACACGTTCTATTCCCTGCGCCTGAACGCTCTCACTCAGGAAGTGCTGGTATCACTGAACAAGATCCTCGCGCTATAGCGCCCAACTCATCAATAGCCGATCAGGAAGGACGCCATGCCCCGTCAAAGCGACCTGCGTTTCACGTTCGAGCCCTTGAAAGGCGATGCCTTCGATGTGGTTTCATTCAGGCTTGAAGAAGGCCTGTCCCAGCCCTTCAAACTGCAATTGGAACTGGCCAGCCACAACGCGGCCATCGACTTCAATAACGTGCTCGACCTGACGGGGCTGTTCACCATCTGGCACGGCGAAACCCCAGTGCGCTATGTGCACGGCCTGGTCAGCCTGTTCACCCAGGGCGACACCGGCTTTCGTCGCACCCGCTACACCGCCGTCATCGAACCGACCCTGGCGCGTTTCGACCTGCGCTCCAACTGGCGCATCTTCCAGGGCCAGACCGTGCCCGACATCATCACCAACGTGTTGGCCGAGCAAAAACTGACCGACCTGCGCCGCGAAATCTGCTTCGAGCACCAACCCCGCGAATACTGCGTACAGGCCGGCGAAACCGACCTCGACTTCATCGCCCGCCTCGCGGCCGAAGAGGGCCTGCTCTACACCTTCGACCACCGCGACGACGGCCACACCCTCGTCCTCACCGACCGCGTCGGCGGGCTGGGTACCATCGGCACGCACAAACATTGCCCCGTGATCTACCAACCCATGGCCGGCGGCGATGCCACGGAACCGGCCTTGACCCGTTTTCACTACACCGAACAAGTACGCACCGCCCGCCAGGTACAACGCGACTACACCTTCACCCACCCGCGCTACGACCAACAGCACACCGCCACTGGCGACCAGGACCTGAAAAACCAGCACAAGGACTACGAACGCTACGACTACCCCGGCCGCTACAAACGCGACATCGCCGGCAAACCCTTCACCAAGACTCGGCTGACCGCCCTGCGCAATGACGCCAAACTGGCGCACCTGGCCGGTGACGACGCGCGCCTGCAACCGGGGCTGGCGTTCGACCTCAACGAGCATCCCCGCGAAGACTTCAACGACCGCTGGCGCACCATCGCCATCACCCACGAAGGCAAACAGCACACCAGCTTGCAGGAAGAGGCGTTCGGCAGCGGCCACGGCACCTCTTATGAAATGACCGCCAGCGCCATCCGCTGGACCTCCGACTGGAAAGCCCCGCTGCGCGACAAACCCTGCATCGACGGCCCGCAGATTGCCACGGTGGTCGGCCCTCCAGGCGAGGAGATCTATTGCGATGAATGGGGCCGGGTGAAAGTGCAATTCCCGTGGGATCGTGCGGACAAAAACAACGATCAGAGCTCGTGCTGGATTCGTGTGGCGCAGGGTTGGGCCGGTGCGACCTGGGGCGCCATGGCCGTGCCGCGAATCGGTCAGGAACTGATTATTGGCTATTTGGATGGCGATCCTGACCAGCCCATCGCCACGGGCCGTACCTACCGCGAGACCAATCTGCCGCCGTACCAGTTGCCCAAGCACAAGACGCGGATGACCATCAAGAGCCAAACCCATAAGGGTTCAGGTTTCAACGAGCTGCGCTTTGAGGATGAGTTGGGCCATCAGGAGGTGTTCATCCATGCCGAAAAGGACAAGAACGTCCACATCAAGCACAACAACACTACCTTCGTAGGAAACGACCGAAGCGAACACGTCGGGCATGACGAGCACATCGAAATCGGTCATGACCGCAGCGAACGAGTGGGCAACGATGAACACATTGCTGTCGCTCAAGACCAGCATCTGCAAGTGGGCCGTGATCGAATACACACAGTAGGGCGCAACCACCACATCGACATCGGTGGAGACCGCGTCGAAGAAATTGCCAACAATCGACATGACAGGATCGCCGCTGATCACCAGGTGCAGATCGGTGGCAATGCTGAACAATCAGTACGCAACCATTACCGCCTCTACACAGGACAGCGCATTGAGCAAAAAACCCGAGTATTCGATGTTGCATCGAACGAGCGCCTTATTCTGCGAGCGCCCGGCGGCAGCATCACGATTGATGGCAATGGCATCACGCTCGATGGACTGGCCATCAGAATCAAAGGCCCTGTGACCACAGATCCGATCGGAACGGGTAACCCACTCGGCACTCCACAACTGCCTGCCGTACCGCCAGGACCGTTCCTGGGGCGCTACACGTTGCTCAAGAACGATCAACGTGCCTTCGCAGGCTATCGGTATCGCATCACCGATGGCACGGCGCTGCTTGCCGAAGGCCGCACCTGCCCCTTGGGCGGCACTGAGTGGACGGTGACGCCGGCAGCCAAACCCGTGCAGGCCCATAAGGCAATCATGCGCGAGGATCAGCAAATCACCGAAACCTGGGCCCCCTACCTGATGGCCCTTGATGATCAAGGCACCCCCGTTGAGGCCAAGGCGATTTTCCCCGACGAATTTCTGGATCAACACAGTGGACACCTCGACTGATGCCAGGTCCTATAGCCCCTGCCGTCGCGCGGATCATCGACGGTGCCTATCGCGCCTATCGGGCAAATCAGGCTTTTGAGAACGCCCAAACCGCCGCCGAACTGGCCCAACTTGCTGTGGAAATTGCCGAGCGCAGGAAGCAGATCAAGGAGACCCTTCGCACCACCATTGAAGCAATGACCCGCGAAATCGAGGTCAAGAGTTCTACCTTTGCCGTGGTGGATCGCGGCGGTAATAGCACGGTTTCTCGGCGAGGCCAGGAGAACATCACGTTCAAGGAATACATCGAACGCAAGGTGCCCTTTCGCCCGGCGATCAGCCAAGTCTGCACCGTTGCGCTGCAAATGCCGATCAAGGTACCGCGCCGTATTCGCAAGAAAATTGCCGGCGATACGGTACAGACCACCATCGAGATCGCCCTCAAGCAATTTACCGCCTCGTTGTTTTTTGAAGCCGTAGACGAGGCACTGGAGTGGCGCAGCCCGCTCAAGGCCGAACCCAACTACAACGGCAACAGCAAGAAGGCCTTGTTGGGCGAGCCGGTTACGCGGCCCAAACGGTTCGGCAGTGCCGTGCAGCCTTTTTGGCCACGGCCGAAGGGTTTGCTGGCGCCCGATCTGGTGGTGGTTGAGTACCGGCAAGAGCCGTTTGAAACCGAGAATGTGTTTGCGGCGGTGGAGATCAAGTTTCCGGGGGATTGGGTGAGAGAAGAACAACTCGATCATTACGTGCTGCTCATGACTCCGCAAACAGGCATCAATCCGAACAAGGTTGGCAAGGAGAAGGTTGCGCTTTTAAGGGTGCCGGAGGATTGCACTGGGTTCGAATCGGATGAAAAGAGAAATTCAAAACCAATAGGCAACAAAAATAGGAGGTAAGCGTGAGCACGAGTCATAGACTGTTTAACGAACAGGAACGCGATGAGTTTATTGCAGAGCTCAAAGAATGGCCCAACACAGACTGGGGGACAGATGAGGTGGCCCGCCACAGCGTCAGCCCCTTCATCAGCTTCTACTTCCCCCCTACCCCTGACAACCATCGAGATATCGCCCTGCTGATGGTGGATATCCACGAAGCCTTCGAGCAACTGCTTGGCTACCCTTACACCATGACGATACACCCGGAGGCAGAGCGCCCTCATGCTTATCCGGAAGAAGAGCCTGATCTTCGCAGGCAGGCCCTGGAGTCTCACCCAAGCGAGACCTTCGTTTTCTGGTTCACCGACGAACCGAATCATGCGTCCTCCCCTACGACCGCAGGCCATTTCTGGCGCAGGCGGTTCCAGGCTGACGGAGCTCGAATCAATTACTCCTCCATCTCATTCTATTACCGCTGGCAATGGTGGCTGGACAACCGCGATGCCTGGCGCCAGTTCGTCCTCAAGACCATTGACCTGCTCAAGGCTCACCAGGTCTACAGCGGTTTCGCCATGGCCAATCCAATGGAATATGGCACCCGGGCGGAAGTCACCACTTGGGAGCGAGCGCTCACGCCGGCTTTCTACGGGCTTGATATTGAGTACCCCTTTGGCATGCGCGACGAACTGCCTAGCGGTATCCGACCGCCGACCTGGGCCTTCCTGCTCGCCGATCACTGGCGAGAAAAGCTCGACCTGACCCGCGAACAGGTACGCAGCGCACTCGCTCACCCCCGCATCAACGTCATCGAACTGCACAGCGGCCAGTGGATCGAGCTGGGCGAACAGCCCGAGTTGTACCCAGTCGAACACGGCGTGCCGGAACTGCCCATGCTCTTGAACAAGTTGCTCAAGCCCATTCGCTACGACGACCTCGGATTACTCGGCTTCGGCCAATGGGACGGTGACCCAAACGAACGTTTTACCGATGCCGACAGCCGCCGCTGGATGGCACGCTTCGATGCCGACAGCGACTGGCCCACACCAGCATCGCGATTGGGCACACCCAAGCCGACGGCTCCCGCACAAAACTCTGCGCCGCTGAGCATCATTGCGGGCATGCCATGCACCCAAGCCGGCTGGTGGCTTGTCCCGGGGGTCGCTGATTCACGTCGCGAATTCAAGCAAGGCGAAGTCCTGCCCGCGCTCATCTCGCAACCCAGTGAAAGGTTGACGCTTTGGCAACGCGACTCCGACCAAACGCCCCCGGAACCCGCCCGGCACGCTTGCAGCCACGAAGCCGCACCCCGCGCCGGTCGCTGGGAAATGGAGGCGGATCGCTGCGTGGAGTGCACCGTCCGGCTGAACGAACGGCTGCCGTTACATCAGGGCCAAAAAGTACGCTGGTTATGGACTGTCAGCGGCATGCGCGCCCGTAGCGGGGAAACCTGCCCATATCCGGGGAAATGGGTATGTGACTACAAACCCGGTACCGAGCGGCTATTCGATTACGCCGCCCTGATGCCGGACGTGGACGGTGAAAAAGTTGTCTGGCGCTGGTTAGGGCTGGTGCAAAGATGAGTGTCGACTGATGCCAGGTCCTATAGCCCCTGCCGTCGCGCGAATCATCGACGGTGCCTATCGCGCCTATCGGGCAAATCAGGCTTTTGAGAACGCCCAAACCGCCGCCGAACTGGCCCAACTTGCTGTGGAAATTGCCGAGCGCAGGAAGCAGATCAAGGAGACCCTTCGCACCACCATTGAAGCAATGACCCGCGAAATCGAGGTCAAGAGTTCTACCTTTGCCGTGGTGGATCGCGGCGGTAATAGCACGGTTTCTCGGCGAGGCCAGGAGAACATCACGTTCAAGGAATACATCGAACGCAAAGTGCCCTTTCGCCCGGCGATCAGCCAAGTCTGCACCGTTGCGCTGCAGATGCCCATCAAGGTACCGCGCCGTATCCGCAAGAAAATTGCCGGGGATACGGTACAGACCACCATCGAGATCGCCCTCAAGCAATTTACCGCCTCGTTGTTTTTTGAAGCCGTGGACGAGGCACTGGAGTGGCGCAGCCCGCTCAAGGCCGAACCCAACTACAACGGCAACAGCAAGAAGGCCTTGTTGGGGGAGCCGGTTACGCGGCCCAAACGGTTCGGCAGTGCCGTGCAGCCTTTTTGGCCACGGCCGAAGGGTTTGCTGGCGCCCGATCTGGTGGTGGTTGAGTACCGGCAAGAGCCGTTTGAAACCGAGAATGTGTTTGCGGCGGTGGAGATCAAGTTTCCGGGAGATTGGGTAGTAAAAAAACAAATAACGGACTACGTGAACCTGATGAAGCCCTCAACGGGCGTCAACCCGGACAAAATCGGAAGAGAGAAAGTTGCGCTGTTGCGGGTGCCGGAAGATTGCACCGGTTTTGAAATAGATGAAAAGAACAATTCAACGTCCAAAGGCCAAAAAAACAGGAGGTAAGCATGAGCACGACTCATAGACTTTTTGACGACGAAGAACGTGACGAGTTTATTGCAGAATTGAAGGAATGGCCCAACACGGATTGGGGTAAAGATGAAATCGCTCGCCACAGTGTCAGCCCGTTCATCAGCTTCTACTTCCCCCCTACTCCTGATAACCATCGCGATGTAGCTCTATTGATGGTGGATATCCACGAAGCTTTCGAACAACTGCTTGGCTTCCCTTTCACCATGACCATGCACGAAGACACAGATCGTCCTCATGCTTATCCGCAAGAAGAGCCTGATCTTCGCAGGCAGGCCATGGAAGCCCATCCACACGAGTACTTCGTATTCTGGTTTACCGACGAAACAAACCATGCCAGTTCACCTACAACATCGGGCGATTTCTGGCGTACTTGGTATCGAACTGACGGATCGCGAACAGAGTATTCCTCAATCGTATTCTATTACCGCTGGCAATGGTGGCTGGACAACCGCGATGCCTGGCGCCAGTTCGTCCTCAAGACCATTGACCTGCTCAAGGCTCATCAGGTCTACAGTGGTTTAGCCATGGCTAACCCAATGGAATATGGCACGCGAGCAGAAATTACCACATGGGAAAGAGCCTTGACGCCCGCTTTCTACGGGCTCGATATCGACTACGAGTTTTCGATGCGTGACGAGTTACTCAACGGCATCCGTCCGCCCACCTGGGCCTTCCTGCTAGCCGATCACTGGCGCGTAAAACTCGACCTGACCCGTGAACAGGTACGCGAAGCACTCGCCCATCCTCGCGTCAGCATCACCGAATTGCACAGCGGTCAATGGATCGAACTGGGTGAGCAGCCGGAGCTTTATCCCGTCGAACACGGCGTACCCGAACTGCCCATGCTCCTGAACAAGTTACTGAAGCCCATTCGCTACGACGATCTCGGATTACTCGGCTTCGGCCAATGGGACGGTGACCCTAACGAGCGCTTTACCGACGTCGACAGCCGCCGCTGGATGACACGTTTCGATGCCGACAGCGACTGGCCCACGCCAGCATCGCGATTGATCAAGCCAAAGCCGCCCACCCCCGCCCAAACCTCTCAACCGCTTAGCGTGGTTGCAGGCATGACGTGCACTAAAGCTGGCTGGTGGCTTGTGCCCGGCGTTGCTGGTTCGCGCCGCGAATTCAAGCAAGGGGAAATGCTGCCAACGCTCCCCCAGCAGTCCAGTGGCAGCTTGGCAATGTGGCAACGCGATCCCGATCAGACACCCCCAGAGCCAGCCCGGCACGCTTGCAGCCACGAAGCCGCCCCCCGCGCCGGTCGCTGGGAAATGGAGGCGGATCGCTGCGTGGAGTGCACCGTCCGGCTGAACGAACGGCTGCCGTTACATCAGGGCCAAAAAGTACGCTGGTTATGGACTGTCAGCGGCATGCGCGCCCGTAGCGGGGAAACCTGCCCATATCCGGGGAAATGGGTATGTGACTACAAACCCGGTACCGAGCGGCTATTCGATTACGCCGCCCTGATGCCGCACGTGGACGGTGAAAAAGTTGTCTGGCGCTGGTTAGGGCTGGTGCAGAGATGAGTGTCGACTGATGCCAGGCCCACTAGCTCCAGCTGTCGCACGGATCATCGACGGTGCCTATCGCGCCTATCGGGCAAACCAGGCTTTTGAAAACAGCAGAACCGCCGCCGAACTGGCCCAACTCGCGGTGGGCATTGCCGAGCGCAGGAAGCAGATCAAGGACACCCTTCGCGCCACTATCGAAGCAATGACCCATGAAATTGAAGTCAAGAGCTCAACCTTTTCCGTGGTGGATCGCGGCGGTAATAGCACGGTTTCTCGGCGAGGCCAGGAGAACGTCACGTTCAAGGAGTACATCGAACGCATGGTGCCTTTTCGCCCGGCGATCAGCCAAGTCTGCACCGTCGCGCTGGAGATGCCGATCAAGGTACCGCGCCGTATTCGCAAGAAAATTGCCGGCGATACGGTACCGACCACCATCGAGATCGCCCTCAAGCAATTTACCGCCTCGTTGTTTTTTGAAGCCGTGGACGAGGCACTGGAGTGGCGCAGCCCGCTCAAGGCCGAACCCAACTACAACGGCAACAGCAAGAAGGCGTTGCTGGGCGAGCCCATTACGCGGCCCAAACGGTTTGGCAGTGCCGTGCAGCCTTTTTGGCCACGGCCGAAGGGTTTGCTGGCGACCGATCTGGTGGTGGTTGAGTACCGGCAAGAGCCGTTTGAAACCGAGAATGTGTTTGCGGCGGTGGAGATCAAGTTTCCGGGCGATTGGGCAGTTTCAAAACAAATGAAAAGGTATGTGACCCTCATGACACCTGAGACGGGAATAAATCCGGCGAAAATTGGCAAGGAAAAAGTGGCGTTGCTTAGGGTTCCGGAAGACTGCGTGGGTTTTGAAGCAGATCAAAAAAAATCCACTCCCAATGAACAAGCAAGGAAAAAGAAATAATATGACCACAACACATGAACTGTTTACCGTTGAAGAAAGAGATCTGTTTATCGAGTTATTAAAAGAGTGGCCAAACTCTGAATCCGGAACAGAGCTCGCATCGCACAGCGTCAGTCCCTTCATCAGCTTTTACTTCCCCCCCAACTCCGACAACCAAGTCGATATCGCCCTGCTGATGGTTGATATTCACGAAGCCTTCGAACGCCTGCTTGGTCATCCTTACACCATGACCATGCACGAAGACACAGATCGTCCGCACCCTTACCCCGAGGAGGAGTTCGACCTTCGCATGCAAGCGATGGATGTCGATGCAAACGATTACTTCGAATTCTGGTTTACCGACGAAGCAAACCATGCCAGTTCACCCACAACATCGGGCCATTTCTGGCGTAGCAGGCACGAAGGTACCGGGAAAAAATCGGCTTACTCCTGGGTTGTTTTCTATTACCGCTGGCAATGGTGGCAGGACAATCGCGATGCCTGGCGACAATTCGTCTTCAAGACCATTGACCTGCTCAAGGCCCATCAGGTCTATAGCGGTTTCGCCATGGCCAATCCGATGGAATATGGCACCCGGGCGGAAGTGACTACCTGGGAGCGAGCGCTTATGCCAGCTTTCTACGGACTTGATATTGAGTATGCCTATGGCATGGACGACGAATTGCCTAATGGCATCCGCCCGCCCACTTGGGCCTTCCTGCTCTCCGATCACTGGCGAGAAAAGCTCGACCTGACCGGCGAACAGGTACGCAACGCAATCGCTCACCCCCGCATCAGCATCACCGAACTGCACAGCGGCCAGTGGATCGAGCTGGGCGAACAGCCCGAATTGTACCCTGTCGAACTCGGCGTGCCGGAACTGCCCATGCTCTTGAACAGGCTGCTCAAGCCCATCCGTTACGACGACTTGGGTTTACTGGGCTTCGGCCAATGGGACGGTGACCCAAACGAGCGCTTTACCGACGCCGACAGCCGCCGCTGGATGGCACGTTTCGATACCGACAGCGACTGGCCCACGCCAGCATCGCGATTGCTCACAGCCAAGCACCAGCTCCCGCGTAAACCTTTGCGCCGCTGACCAGGGCTGATGCAGGTATGCATCACTGAGTGCAAGCATGACGCAATCTTCACATTAAAGGCGGAGCATTCGCCGTGATTGAACTGTCCCCTACTGATCAGCAGTTTTTCAACCTCACTGACGATTGGAGTTCCTCATGGCGAAAATCAACTTGGCCCAGCAGTTGGCGACCACCCTGGAACAAGCGGGCATCAAGCGTATCTGGGGGCTGACCGGCGACAGCCTCAATGGCCTGACCGACGCCTTGCGCAGCATGGACAGCATCGAGTGGATGCATGTGCGCCACGAAGAGGTTGCCGCCTTCGCTGCCGGTGCCGAAGCGGCGGCCACTGGCGAGTTGACGGTGTGCGCTGGCAGTTGCGGGCCGGGTAACCTGCATTTGATCAATGGGTTGTTCGACTGCCATCGCAACCATGTGCCGGTGCTGGCGATTGCCGCGCAGATTCCATCCTCGGAGGTGGGCCTGAATTACTTTCAGGAAACCCATCCCCAGGAACTGTTCAAGGAGTGCAGCCACTTTATCGAACTGGTGAGCAACCCCGAGCAGATGCCTCAGGTGCTGCACCGTGCCATGCGTTCGGCGATCCTCAACCGAGGCGTGGCGGTGGTGGTGATACCAGGGGATGTGTCGCTGTTGGAAGTGGAAGATAAGCTCAAGCCGTGGCCAGCCTTGCACGCACCGCGCACCGTGCCGGTTGAGCAGGACTTGCAGCGCCTCACCGACATGCTCCAGAGCAGCGAGAAAGTTACCCTGCTGTGTGGCAGCGGCTGTGCCGGTGCCCACGATCAGGTAGTGGCGCTGGCCGACGCCCTCGGCGCGCCGGTGGTGCATGCACTGCGGGGCAAGGAGCACGTGGAGTGGGATAACCCGTTCGACGTCGGCATGACCGGCCTGATCGGTTTCAGCTCCGGTTACCACGCCATGCTCGACTGCGACACCTTGATCATGCTCGGCACTGACTTCCCCTATCGCCAGTTCTACCCCACCGACGCCAAGATCATCCAGGTGGACCGCGACCCACAAGCCCTGGGGCGCCGTGCGACCTTGGACCTGGGCATCGCCGCCGACGTCAGTGAAACCATCGCCGCGCTGCTGCCACGTTTGACCCGCAAGACCGATCGCAGCTTCCTTGAAACCTCCTTGAAGCACTACGAAAAAGCCCGCCAAGGCCTGGATGATCTGGCGCAACCGTCCAAGGCCGGTCGGCCGATCCATCCCCAGTATGTGGCGCGCTTGCTCAGCGAGCTGGCCGATGATGATGCGATCTTCACCGCCGATGTCGGCTCACCCACCGTGTGGGCGGCGCGTTATCTGAAGATGAACGGCAAGCGCCGGCTGATCGGCTCGTTCAACCATGGCTCGATGGCCAACGCCATGCCTCAGGCTATCGGTGCGCAGGCGGCATTCCCTGGGCGGCAGGTGATCTCTATGTCTGGGGACGGTGGTTTCACTATGTTGATGGGGGATTTCATTTCCCTGGCGCAGTTGCAATTGCCGGTCAAACTGGTGGTGTTCAACAATTCGTCCCTGGGCTTTGTTGCCATGGAGATGAAGGCGGCGGGTTACCTGGACACTGGCACCGAGCTGAAAAATCCGGACTTCGCGGCCATGTCCAATGCCATGGGGATCTTGGGCATTCGGGTGGAGCAATCCGAAGACCTTGAGCCGGCCCTGCGTCGTGCGCTGGCCCATGATGGCCCGGTACTGGTGGATGTGGTGACCGCCACTCAGGAACTGGTAATGCCGCCGAGCATCAAGCTGGAACAGGCCAAGGGGTTCAGCCTGTATATGCTCAAGGCGGTGATGAGCGGACGCGGGGATGAGGTCATAGAGCTGGCACGCACCAACTGGCTGCGATAACCCCCGACTGTAGGAGCGAGCTTGCTCGCGAAGATCGTAACGACAACGCTGGCATCCTGAATGAGCGCGTTGTCCTCGAGTTTTTCGCGAGCAAGCTCGCTCCTACAGGGGCCGGGCTAATTTCAAGCCTTCTGTTTTTCTACCCACTTGCCGTAGGCATCGATGAACGCCTGCAGGAACGGCTTGGTTTTGTCCGACACCTTCCCCGCTTCATCGAACACACTGCCCGCCCCACCCAGGTAGGCTTCCGGCTGCTGCATGCACCACACATCCAGGAACACCAGCGACTGGCGCAGGTGGTGGTTGGCGCCAAAGCCGCCGATGGCACCCGGCGAGACGCTGATGATCGCCCCCGGCTTGCCGCTCCAGGCGCTTTGCCCGTATGGGCGCGAGCCCACGTCGATGGCGTTTTTCAAGGCGGCTGGCACAGAGCGGTTGTATTCGGGGGTGACGAACAGCACCGCGTCGGATGAACTCACTTGTTTGCGGAAAGTGCTGTAGGCTGCTGGCGGTGTTGCACCGTCGATGTCCTCGTTGTAGAGCGGCAAGTCGCCGATTTCAACAATGTTCAACTTGAGATTGGCAGGGGCCAGTTCGGCCAGGGCCAGCGCGACCTTGCGGTTGATCGACTCTTTTCTCAAGCTGCCCACCAGGACGGCAATCGTGTAGACCTTGCTCATTGAGGTTTCCCGACTTCTGAATAAAGGAGCTTGTAGTTATAGAGGCTTCGCGGCGCGTTCACCAGAGGGTTATGCGGATTCCCTCGACGTTTTCCTTGCAAGCGTTTGCGTAGGAAGCGTCTGAAAATATCAGCGAATAGTATTTTTTTCTTATAGGTAAACTACCCCGCTCCCTGACGGTCTACAGAACCGCAAATCGAGTGTTTATCTCCAGAGGTTCTAAACAGATGGCTGCAGTACTTGTTGGACAGTTTCATGCCAGAGACGCGGAAGGCCGCGTGTATTCGGTGCATGAGTTCCAGGAATCCAACCCGGCGCAAGGCGACCTGGCGGGATCGACGCCCACCGTGACCTACAAGCTGGCCATTGGCGACCGTGTAGAAAAACTGGAAGGTGACGAATTCAAACTGATCCAGTCGGGCACCATTCTCGTGCGCGAGTCCGAAACCACGCTGGCATCGTAAGCGCTTGCCTTGTTCACCTGCTCAGTCCTGGCGACTGGGCTGGGAACGCTCATGGGCGGCGGATCTGCGTTACCTCTATGCCCTGCTCGTCTTGCTTGAGCGTCACCAGCAACTGGCCGCGCTCCCCTTGCACCGTATACATCGAGCGCTTGTAACCCGGCGCGTTGTACGCGGGGTAAGCCTCGACCTCCCTGACCAGGGTAATCCCCACTACTGCGCCCACCTGCTCGTCCACCTGTTGCTGGGTGCGGATAAAGGCTTGCAGTGCGAGATCGTCCGGCGTCGGTTCATCCAGATGATTGAAGAAGTAAGCCGCCAGGCCTCCCACGGTCACCAGGACCAGGAGTTGCTTGGCCGTTACCCCGAAGAACGTCGAGGGCAGAGGCATATGAGACCAGACCTGTTTTTTATTTTAAGTACCGGCAAACCGGCAGGGGTCGTTGCTGATCAGACTCGTCATTCTAGTGGGGTCGTGGCTGAACGCCATAGCCTGGGACGACCCCGGCAGTCTTTTTTACGCACGAAGGCCTGCGCCATTGAATCCCCTGCGCACTGCACATAGACTCCGGCCATGCGTTTACGTCATATCGAAGTGATTCAGGCCATCTTGCAAACCGGCCACCTCGGCACCGCCGCCGAGTGGTTGCAACTCCCCGTGGGCGAAGTAGACGCCACCCTCAAAGACGCTGAGCAGCAACTGGGCTTCATGCTGTTCGCCAGCGTGCGCGGGCGCTTGCAAGCCACCCGGGAAACCTTGGAGTTGCAGGCGCAAATCACTGCTCTGTACGAAGCCCTGGAGCCGCTGCAACGCCTTGCCAGCCGTTTGAAACACCACCACGCGCCGCCCTTGCGCGCCCTCTGCACGCCGCCGCTGGCCAACCAACTGCTGCCCCAGAGCATTGCCGCGCTGCGTCGACGCTTCCAGGACATGCCGTGCAACCTGTCGAGCCAACCCACTGGGCAGATCATCAACAGCCTGCTGTTGCATGAAGCCGATGTAGGCCTGAGCCTGCATGACCCTGAGCATCCACAGATCCAAAGCACGGTGCTGGCCCAAGGCAAATTGCAGTTGCTGGCCCCCCATGGCTGGCTCAAGCCCAAACAAAAATACATTGCGTTGCAGGACTTGGCCGGCCAGTCGCTGATCGGCCTGGAAGGCCATGACCCGCTCAGCCGCTTGCTGGATGCCAAGCTGCAAGCCCTGCGACCACTGCCCGTGGTGCAGACGCGGGTGCAAACCTACCCGATGATGCGCGGCCTGGTGGAAGCCGGAGAAGGCCTGGCAATTGTCGACCCGTTCACCGCCTTCGGTGCGCAGGAGTCCGGGCTGGATACCTGCCCGTTATCACCACCCATTCCGGTCAGCCTGTACGCACTGACGTTGAAGAATGCCGCGTCCACACCCGCGCTGAATGCGCTGTTGGAAATCGTCGCGCAAAAAGCCCAGGCCCTGCTGGCGGGCTCGCCAGCACCGTAACGGGGCTCCGCGCCCTTTCCTTCCTGGCACGACACACGGCCTTAAAGAAAAGACAGGAACCCCATCCTGTGCGCAGGGCACTCATCCAGCACAAAGCACAAGCTTTCTAACGGATGAACAGCGCAACCAAGGATTGATACCCATGCTCCCACTTCCCAATGCACTGGCGCACTTGCCGCTGCTGCACCCTGCTGCCCTGACTCAAGCACCGCCCCTGCAGCCTGCGCCCACGACGCAGTCCTTGCCGGTGGCGGGCTCCACCAACGATGTGGCCCCTGACGAGCTCGACAACCCGGCAGCCCTTAAACAAGCCTTCAGTGAGCGCTGTAACTGGCAGCTACTGGCAGACAACCTGGGCGAACTCCTCAAGGAACTCAACGACGCCTTCCCCGGCGAGGTGTCGGACCGCCAACGAGGCGCGCTCGAAGCCCGGCTCGCCACGCATCTGGCAACCTCCACGCTACCGGTGTGCGAGGGCTCACGGTACTCGCGGCAACACAACCTGGCGCCCAACAGCCGGGTCAAGCTAGGTACATTCCTCAGCGGCAGCGGCGTGCCCGCACCCAAGACCCTTGAGGCGTTGCTGGCGCTTTATCAAGTGGCGACCAAGCAGGTGCAGACGTTTCCCCTGGGCAATTACGGTGGCGCCCTGTCGTGGCCTATCCCGCTGTCGGCGCACGACCAACAAGCCCTCATTGACCTGTTGAACACACCAGACCCCGCGTTGCCGGAACTGCCACTGACCGATAAACAGGGTGTGCTGGGCTACCTGTGCTCTGTCACTCACCTGTCGAGCAACGACTTCAAATTCCCGGCCAGCGCCATGGAAATGCTGCTGGGATCGGCCAAGGCGCAAGCACTGGGCCAGTTCCTTCAAGCGCGACTGGGCGGCATCGCAACCAACACCAGCGTCAATGACTACTTGCTGGCAGCCATTGCACTGGGGCTGGACCCGCAAGCCCTGGGAACACCGGCCCGCAACAGCGTGAGTGGCTTTGATCTCGGCCAACGGGCGCTCTGGAACCAGCCGCCCAACGTGGCGATCGAGGGCTTGAGCCGCCATCTGGTCAAGGAAGGTCGAGCGTCCAAGGCATCGGCCGACCTGGCAGCGCGCCTGTTGCTGGCACGTACCGCACCGCAGTATCTGGTCAAGGACATACCGCCCAACGTGACCTACGCCAGCGTGGCCTGGACTCAATTGGAGATCGCCGTGGCCAAGCTGGAGGTCGAGTCGCCGGGACGTGCACTCACCATGACCTACAGCGAGGTACTGATAGCCGCCGAGACCACCGATGCCGGCGCAGCGCTGACGCAGACGATCCATCGCGAAGCCTTGCACAACTGGGGAATCGTCAACGGTTACGTGAAAGCGGACACCTCCCCCAGCGATACGCAGATGCGCGCCACACAAACCGCCTTCAGCACTCAGCAACAATCGTTGCAGGCCACCGCTCAGGCACTGGCAACCCCCATTCCGATGCGTGAGGAGATGGGCATGCAATTGCTGCGGGAAAAATTTCCCGGTGTGCCGGACGACGTCTTCAGGGCAAAGCACCTGACCAAGGCCCGACTGGTTCCAGGGCGGCCGGGGCGCTTCCCCGGTACCCACTCGATGCTGGATGTGGTCATGCAGGGTGCCAAGGTCGACAACAGTGACAGCGAGCATTGGACCACCCAGGACAAGCGCATCCCCATCATGGCGTTCTGCGCGCTTTCCGATAGCGGCGTACTGTCGGTCGCAGACGCCTTTGACCAGCACTACAAACCTGCAATGGAGGCACTGGAAAAAGGTCATGCGGGAATGACCCAGCACCTGATATCGACGTTACCACCGCAAGATCGGGAAAATTTCGAATATGGCCAGCTCGAATTTTTCCATACCAACGACTACTTCATAGAAGCCGATTTTTCGAGCAAAACCCTGATCAAGAAAGGCCATACGCTGGATGTGAAAATCACCCGCAACGGGCAGGTCAATATTTATCGGATCGACACCCGCGCCGGGAACATTACAAAACACAATTACCTCGCGCATATTTATTCGCCGCCCTATTCCCGGCTCGATATGCGCGACGCAAACACCTTGCACAGGACCGTGCGCTTCAACCCGTTCGCAGACGAGCACGCCCAACGATCCAAGGAAACACCGGCACGCGTTGAAACACCGCAGGTGTTCGACTCCGAGCGCACCCGCTACATCGCCAAAGTGCTCACCCAACGTCTGGACCTGCACGGCGATGACCTGCTCCAGCACGCCCGCGGAACCACTTCATACGATAAAACCAGCGCCGCCAACCAGGCCATCGGCGAGTTTTTTCTCAACATGATTCCTTTCAGGTCGGCGATTGTTAATTTCATGCAGGGCAATATCGGCGACGGCTTGATGGACCTCGGCCTGGATGTGATCGGCCTGGTGACACTGGGCGCCGGCAAAGCCGCCCAGGCCGGCAAAGTGCTGAGCAAGGGCGTGTTTGGGGTCAAAGGCGTCGCCAGAACTGCACGGTTCGTCGGCACCGTCGCGCTCGAGGCGCTTAACCCACTGGGAGGCGCAGGCGATTTGCTCAAGGGCATCAGCCGCTGGGCCTGGTCCAAGGGCACGAAAGCCTTCAATACGCTCAGAGGCGCCACCGGCAGCTACGACCTGCTCAAAGCCGCCAGTACCCAGCATGGCCTGGTTTCCACAGGTACCGCCAGGGTTGCCGGGCATGACCTTGAAATGGGGGCGGTGTTCCAAGGTGGCAACTGGCACGCCTTTGATGCAGCAAAGGGCTTGCCCTATGGGCCGCCACTCCAGCATTTCCAACCCTCGGTGGTGGCTGCCAACGGCGAGCTCAAGGTGCTCAATACACCGTCGCTGCAGGGTTACGAGGCCACGGTCTCTGCAGACCTGCTGCAGGTCAAAGGCTTGCAAGGCAACGTCTACATAGGCCCGAACAATAAAGAATATGTAAAGGTTGACGGCACACTGTATGAGTCCAACCTGAACGAGGGCCAGCGCTTTATAAGGCATCCGTCTGGAACCGGCGTCGACCTTCCAATCAAGGATGTGGGCGTTGCAGGTTGGGAACCGATTTCACGCGGTCACCGTTTGCCCGGAGGCGCCCCCACTACAACCCATTGGCGATTATCCGACGACACGTTCGTCGTCCCCCTTGATGATGTAAAGATAACGCGTACAGGGGCTTCCCCCTACGCCGTCCACTACAAAGGCCGCGATCATACGGTGACGTTTGATACGCAGGTCGGTGCATGGAAAAGCGAGATGTCGAGTACTCTCGTTCCCGGCAGCCAAGCGAACACAGGCGCCTTGTATTTTTGGCGGGCCAGCAAGGGGAAATGGAGGCTGGGTAGTGTCGATGAGTTCAATCACGCCAAAAAAATCAAAACCCACAAACATATCTTTGTTAACGCGCCGTCTATTTCTCTGACGGTCCCCCCTAACGCCAAGCCAATTCCCAAAGAGATTCACTACTTCTGGGCCGGCGGCCATATGAATCCTCACTTGCAGGACAACATAAGGATCAATGCGGTCAGCGCGCCTGGCTATAAATCTATCGTTCATGTTGATGCGAACGACCAGAGGACGTTTGTCAAACTCAAAAATCAACTGGAGTCCAACAAGTCAGGCATTGAGGTCAGAAACCTTCATAAAGACGACGTTTTCCAACAGTTAAAGTCATCCGACATGTATGCCTATTTCCGCCAAGGCCAGGGAACCAACCTTGCTGCAGCCTCGGATGTGGCGCGCTATCCGATCATGAAGAAATACGGCGGCATTTACCTTGACACTGACGACAGCATTGTCACCACCGTCAAAGACACCGAATTGCGCGCGGCGCCCAACGACATTCTGTTAAACAGCCCCGTCGCCATTGAATTCACTGACTACAGAAATTTCTACAACACCAGCAACTTCGCCACCCAACCTGACAACCCTGTCATCGACACCATTATCAGTGAGATGCGCACCCGCTTCGCTAATAACAAAGACTACTTCACCGCACACCGCCCCACCGTTCAACAAGGCGAGGCACCCAATGCTGAGTTCTACCAGTACGAGCGTAAAATTTTTGAGACGGTTGGCCCCGATATGTTTAACGACATACTGAAGTCGCGCAGGCCTGACATGTATGACCTTGGTTTTGATAGATTAAAAGAAGTCACACTGGTTGATAATAAACCGGTGCGAAACGGGCCGGCTATCAACATAGAAGCGGTCATACACGAGCAGTATAAAGCGCAAGGCATCGTCCCACCGAGCGATACGCGAGACAAAATGAACGCGGTAAAAACCCATTACTTTCCGTTCGCCTTGGATTTTAAAATCAAAACCGGCAACGAACACTCTTGGATGTACACCTGAGCATTGAGGTAGCGGGACGGGCCGGCATAAATGCCGCCTGGTCCCCGCCAGGGTCAACATCGTCAGCCGTTCATACCGCTTCGCGCTCCGATTTGAACAACCGATACCAGAAAATCGCGACCTCGCGGGTGTGCGGGTCGATCCCGCGATAACGCAACTGATCGATACCGCCCATCACATAACCACAGCGCTCATACAGGCGACAGGCGCCGAGGTTGTTGTTCTGGGTCTCGAGCATCATGCCCGGCAGGTTTTTCTTGCGGGCCCAGAATTGCGCCACGTCCAGCAGTGACTTGGCCACGCCATGTCGGCGCGCCGGCAACGCCACGGCCAGCTCGTCAACGTGGGCAAAGCCGTTCCAGTTGGTGCTGACCACGATATGCCCCACGGCACAGTCGTCCAGGTACGCCATGAAGATCGAGCTGTCGGCGGCGTCACGGAAACTGGCGAACTCCTCCGGGTCGATGCCATAGCACTTGCGGTACGGCAGCACGCGCTCCACTGGCCATTGGTCAACGCGCTGGCCCATTTGCGGCACCCCATAGGCGCTGACTTCAAAGCTGAAATCATTGCCCCACACATAGGCGTCAAAACCTTCGTCGGCGACTCGCACACTGAGTCCTGGATACTTCGGGTTCATTACAGCTTGCATAACCTTCCTTAACCCTTGATGCAGTCGACGGTATAACGACGGCCACTGCCGTCATCTTCGTGTTGCAGCCCATGCACATCCGCGACAAAACCGGGGAAACTGCTATCGAACGTGCGGGCAAATGCCAGGTAATCGATGATCGAACGCGTTGACTCGGTGAAGCGTTCGCCAGGCATGATCAGTGGAATGCCCGGCGGGTAAGGCACCAGCATCACGGCGGCGATGCGTCCGGCCAAGGCATCGATAGAGACCGCCTCCACCTCACCCCTGACCAACTGATCGTAGGCGTCGGCAGGTTTCATCGCGATTTGCGGCAATACCGTATACATACGCTTGAGGTGCCTGGCCGTGGCATTGCTACGGTAACAGCTGTGCAACTGGTCGCAAAGGTCGCGCAGCCCCAGGCCTTGATAACGCGCCGGGCCTTGGGCATACACCGACGGCAAGCAACTGGCCAGGCTGACATTGGCATCGTAGCTACGCTTGAACTCCAGCAGCTCGGTGAGCAAGGTGCTCCATTTGCCTTTGGTAATGCCCATGGAAAACAGCACGAGGAACGAATACAGCCCTGTCTTCTCCACCACCAACCCGCGCTCCCAGAGGAACTTGCTGACCACTGCGGCGGGAATCCCGCACTCGCTCAAGGCCCCGCCGGCGTTGAGGCCAGGCATCACCAGCGTGACTTTGATCGGGTCCAGCAGCACGTAGTCTTCGACCACATCGCCAAAGCCATGCCATTCATCCCCAGGATGCAACAGCCAATCCGCCGTGGCGACCCGGTCGATGCCTGTGACCGAGGGTGGTTGCCAGATGGAAAACCACCAGTCCTCGGCCGCGATATGTTGGCGCAAATTAGCCAGGGCGCGACGAAAACTTAAGGCCTCGTCGAACATTTCCTGAAGCAGCGAGCGGCCGGCCGGGCCTTCCATCATCGCCGAGGCCACATCCAGCGACGCGATGATGCTGTATTGCGGCGAGGTGGAGATATGCATCATGAAGGCTTCGTTGAAGCGGTCACGGTCCAGTTGCCGTGCGCCACCGTCCTGCACGTGGATCATCGACGCCTGGCTGAAGGCGGCCAGCAATTTATGCGTACTGTGGGTGGTGAACACCAACGGGCTGTCCGGCGTGCGCGAGGTGCCCATGCCATAGCGCCCGGCGAAGAACTCGTGAAAGGCGGCGTAGGCGTACCAGGCCTCATCGAAGTGCAGCACCTCGACACTGCTGCCCAACTGCTGCTTGATCAGCTCGGCGTTGTAGCACAGGCCGTCATAGGTGGAGTTGGTTACCACCGCCAATTTCACTTTCGGTGGTCGCCCACGGGTCAAGGGGCTGGCGTCGATCTTGGCGCGGATCGACTCAGGGCTGAATTCGCTCAGGGGGATCGGGCCGATGATCCCCAGTTCGTTGCGCTCCGGGCACAGGTAGAGAGGGATCGCGCCGGTCATGATGATCGAATGCAGCACCGACTTATGGCAATTGCGGTCCACCAGCACCAGGTCATCGCGCCCCACCATGGAATGCCAGACGATCTTGTTAGCGGTGGACGTGCCGTTGATCACGAAAAACGTATGGTCGGCGCCAAAGTTACGCGCAGCGCGGGCCTCGGCTTCGGCCAAGGGCCCGGTGTGATCGAGCAGCGAGCCCAGTTCGGGCACCGACACCGACAAGTCCGAGCGCAGGGTGTTCTCCCCAAAGAACTGATGAAACGCCTGCCCCACCGGGCTTTTGCGATAGGCCACGCCACCGCCATGGCCGGGGGTGTGCCAGGAATAATTGGAGTCGGCAGTGTGTTGCACCAGGGCCTTGAAGAACGGCGGTAACAGGCCATCCAGGTAAGTGCGTGCGGCGCGGGCGACTTGGCGCGCCAGAAACGGCACGGTGTCTTCGAACAGATAAAGGATGCCGCGCAGTTGGTTGAGCTCGCTCATGGCATCGGCAGGGGCGTTTTCCAGGGTGACTTGCTCGCCCAACGCAAAGATCGGCAGGTTGGGTGCGCGCAGCCGCGCCAGGCGAATCAGCTCTACCATGTTTTGCAGCAGATGAGTGTTTTCCCCGGCGCCTTCGGCGGCGATCAACATGCACGCCAGACCATGATGGGTAGCGGCCACCAGCCGCCCCTCGGCGTAGTCCACCGCAGAAAAAATACTGAAGCCCTCCTGTTCCAACTCCCTGGCGATGCCTCGAACCCGGTCACCGGCAACGGTGTCGGCCTTGATGTCACGGTGCACGATCAGAACGGGGAACTTCAGGTCTTTGTACATGAGCACTCTTACTCCGGAGGCTTTGCACAAGGGTAGAAGCTGGAAGCAAAAGTGGCGAATGAAGATTTCACAGGTGGTCGAGAGGTATCTCTAACTTCGGTACGGGGCTGAACCTGTGGCGAGGGAGTTTGCTCCCGTGACGGCCTGCCTGCCGGCCATACCGCAATCAAACTGTGGGAGCTGGCTTGCCTGCGATGACGGCCTCCCAGCCGACACCTATCTACCTGATACCCCACAATCCAAATGTGGGAGCGGGCTTGCTCGCGAAGGCGGCCTGACAGGCGACACAGTGGGATTGTGTACATATCCATTGCTGCGGTAACGGCTACTTAGGGTTCCGCTCTGACAGCCAGCCCTTTCAAGGTCTTTTCGTTTTGGCAGCCTTGATTACCCTGTCCGTTGAAACATGCGCATTCACCGCCTTGCCTTGCACCCATGTCTTGGGTTTAGGCACCTTGGGGCCGCGGGGACTTTTCGCAACTTGTTTGGGTTGGATGTTTCTGGCCAGCTCCAACAAACGCTGGGCCAACTTTTCCACAGGGATGGCGGGAAGATATTCCGAGGGCAGTGCAATCTGCATTCCCTCATAACCACTCCTGACCTGGACCGCCAAGTGATAGATCGAGGCTTCCCAGCCATCAGGCTGGGTCTCCCGATGGGCTTGCTCCACGCTTCGCTTGAGTACAGCCAGGACGTTGTAGGCCAACACTGCCGTAGTGAACCCGAGCAAGGCGGCCTTTGGGCTGCCGAGAGTTTCGATTTCACTTTCCAGGATCGCTTCCAGTCGCTGGAACATACCTTCAATGCTCCAGCGGCGGCGATAGAGTTGCGCGATCTGCTGAGCGCTGACGCTTTCAGGCAGGTTGCTCCAGAACATCAAGCTGCTGTCACCCGAGTCTGTTGGCGAATGAAGCGTCAGTTCGACACGCCGACATTGGTAACCGCCTCTGACCTGGATGATCTGCTCACGCACAGAGCCTGTTTCCACAGGCACGGGTTCTTGCCACTCACCCTCTTGAATCAGGCGTGGATGTTTGGCTTGCTGGCGAATGACAAAGGACGTCTGGACCTGCTCACAAGCTTCCATTACCGGAAGCGTGCAGTAGAGTCGGTCAGCCAGCCACACCTGGCCAGGTTCAGCATTAGCCAACAGAGGCAACACGCAAACACGCTCGCTGGCGTAGGCATCCTCACATGCCTGAAGGTCGATGACCTGATCGAGATCAGGATCGTAGACCACTACCGAAAAACCGGGACGAGCCGCACCTCGCTCCTGGCGTAAAGCCCCCAGACGCTTCTCAGTGGATGCCAGGTGATTGCCATCTACCACGCGAACCTGCCAGTCCGGCAGCATCGTCGTGCAACCCAGTTCTTTGATGGTTGGAGTCAGTCGTTGCGCACTACCGGTGACCAGAGCGCGCAATAGCGCGGGTTCAGTACGACTGATTTTGTCGTAGAGCGCCGCCAAGCTGACAGGGAGATCTTCCAGTTGCCGCGCGGCGGCGTGCAGGGATGGCTTCAAGCCCAATGAAACAAGGGACATCAGCTTGATTATGGTCGAGAACAGTAGTTCACGAGAATACTGCCGTTGCCGATGTTCTTCGAAGACCTGATCGACCCACTCAGGGGCAATAGCTTGTTCCAGCGCCAATTTGGCCATGACGCTGGCAGGTGCTTTTTTCTCGAAACGCGCTAGAACATCGGCCCACATCGTTTGGGATCCCTAAATGAAATTTCAGGGGATTTTACCGAAGACCTTGAAAGGGATGGCTCTGACAGCGGGTCACTTTTGGAAAAGAGCCCCAAAAGTAACCAAAAGGGCTCTTGCCCCACCACTCGGCACCTCGCTGTGGCTCGGTGTGCCCGTAATCCGCCAGTGATTTGGGGGGCCGCCGCCACGCGCCATCCATGGCGCGGGGCGGCTAAACCGGCATCCCTGCCGGTTTACCCCCCAAATCACTGTCGAATTACGGCCAGCGTGGTTTGACGGGGCGCTTGAGATCAAAATCAAAAGCAGAGCAAGAGCAGATCAAAAGCAGATCAAGAGCGGCTCGCTTCGCATCGTGGTTACCGTCGGCTGTCAGGCAGCCATCGCAGGCAAGCCAGCTCCCACATTTGGATCGCGGGGCGTCAGATAGATAGGTGAACGCTGTTATTGCTGGGTGAGTTGCGTCCACAACGCCGGCGCGCCTGCAGCCTTGGCAATCGCCTCCAGCCGCGCCGCATGCTCGGCCAGGTCCTGCTCGCTGGCGCGGATGATCGGCGTCGGCTTGCGATCAGCAGGCAAGCGGCGGATTTCCGAAGGGCGGTTGCCCGAGCCCTCCGCCGAACCGCTGCCATCGGACGCATTACCGGCCAGGGACAGGCTGGTCTGCCCGCCGGTCATGGTCAGGTAAACGTCGGCCAGAATCTCGGAGTCGAGCAAGGCGCCGTGGAGTTCACGGCCGGAGTTGTCGACGCCATAACGCTTGCACAAGGCGTCGAGGCTGTTGCGTTGGCCCGGGTGACGCTCGCGGGCCATCATCAGGGTATCGAGGATCGTGCAGTGCTGGGAGATGTCCGCACGGTCGGTCTGCCCCATCAGGGCAAATTCGTTGTTGATGAAACCGATGTCGAACGCCGCGTTATGAATGATCAACTGGGCGCCGTTGATGAACTCGAAGAACTCATCGGCCACTTCGGCAAAGCGCGGCTTGCCCTTGAGGAATTCATCGGTGATGCCGTGGACGCCAATCGCCCCTTCGTCACTGTCACGGTCCGGTTGCAGATAGACGTGGAAGTGGCGGCCGGTCAGGCGGCGCCCCATCAGTTCGACACAGCCGATTTCGATGATCCGGTGACCATCGGTCACCGGCATGCCGGTGGTTTCGGTATCGAGTACAACAGATCGGATGGCCATCAGGGTTCAGCTCTCAACGGTTCGGTACAGTTCAAGGGGCGGGATATTAGCACGCTCTGTAAACGAAGCGCCCCATGGCACCCAGCCACCGGTGAACACCAACAGTTTTTACAAGCTTTAGCAAAGTCGCTGATTCAGCTCTGCTTGTAACCGCGCACTTCATCCACGCCACGGTTGGCCAACTGGTCGGCGCGCTCGTTGCCAGGGTGGCCAATGTGCCCGCGTACCCATTTCCAGGTGATGTCGTGACGGTTGCACTGCTCATCGAGCAATTGCCACAGGTCGGCGTTCTTGACCGGCTCCTTGGCCGCCGTCTTCCAACCGCGTTTTTTCCAGTTGACCATCCACTCGTTGATGCCCTTCATCACATATTGCGAGTCGGTCACCAGCAGTACGTTGCAGCGCCGCTTGAGTTCTTCGAGGCCGCGAATGGCGCCCATCAGTTCCATGCGGTTATTGGTGGTATTGGCTTCGCCGCCCCACAGTTCCTTCTCCACGCCCTTGCACACCAGCAAGGCGCCCCAGCCACCTGGGCCCGGGTTGCCCTTGCAGGCGCCATCGGTGAAGAGTTCTACGCTATCGGTCATCGGTTATTCGGCCTGAAATCAAAAAGAGGTTTTACGGTTCGCGTTGTTCGCGGTTGACCTTGGCCAACGGCATCGGCACGAGCTTGCCGATCGGCTCGCGGCGCACTTGCTGCACCGGTCGCAGCCCGACCACGATCTTGCGTGCAACCAGTAAATAGAAGCCGCCACCCGACAGCTGCCAGGCCCCTGCGCGGCGTTCCCAGCCGGCCAGGCGGCCCTGCCACTTGGCAGTCGCAAGCGGCGGACGATAGCACCCGAAGCGGCGTTTCTCCAGCGCGAAGCCCAGCAGGTTGAGCCAGTCGCCTACCCGTGAAGGCGCGATGCAACGCGCCTGGCGCAGCCCGTCATGGGCGAACACCCGGCGCAGGCCCCAACTGCTCCAGGGGTTGATGCCGACAATCAGCAAATGGCCACCAGGGCGCACGCTGCTCGCCGCTTCGCGCAACAAACCGTGGGGGGACAGGCAGAAATCCAGGCCATGCTGCAACACCACCACATCGGCGGCGTGTTCGCTCAAGGGCCAGGCCTGTTCCTCGCAGACGATTTCCACCCCCGGCAACGGCGCACCCAGGCGCACATTGCGTTGCACCTGCGGCGCCGAGGGTGGCGTGTCGGCCGACGGGCCGTAATGCACCAAGTAGCCACCAAAGAACCGGCCCAGCTCGTCTTCGAGCATGCGCCGCTCTTCTTCCAGCAAAAACTGCCCAATCGGCCCGGACAACCATTCGCGGGCCGCGCTGATCAGGGCCAGCCACTCAGGATCGGCCTGGGCGAACGCTTTATCAGTCATTGCATTCTCCAACTCGCCTAGACGTTCTAAGATGCACCAATGTGTTCAGCTTGGCGAATCGAAGAATGATACAGATCAGTGCCCTACCCGCCTTCACCGACAACTACATCTGGTTGTTACAAGACCCCGCCACCCAACGCTGCGCTGTGGTCGACCCCGGCGATGCCGCGCCAGTGCTGGCCTGGCTCAAGCAAAATGCGGCGTGGACCCTCAGCGACATCCTGGTCACCCACCATCACCATGATCATGTAGGCGGTGTCGAGCAACTGAAAAATGCCACCGGCGCCAAGGTCTACGGCCCGGCCAACGAAAAGATCCCGGCGCGGGATGTGGCCTTGCACGATAACGACCGTATCAACGTGCTGGGCTGGGACTTCGACGTGTACGCCGTGCCAGGCCATACCCTGGGCCACATCGCCTTTTACCACCAAGGCGTACTGCTGTGTGGCGATACCTTGTTCGCTGCCGGCTGCGGTCGCCTCTTCGAGGGCACGCCCGAACAGATGTACAGCTCCCTGGAACGCCTGGCCGCGCTGCCCGCCGATACGCAGGTGTACTGCACCCACGAGTACACACAAAGTAACCTCAAGTTTGCCCAAGCCGTGGAGCCGCACAACGCCGACATCACCGAACGCGTGGAAAATGTCGCCCAACTCCGCGCCCGTGGCGAGATGACGCTGCCATCCAACCTGGCCTTGGAAAAACTTACTAACCCATTTTTGCGCACCGCTGAAACATCCGTTAAACAAAAAGCGGACGAACGGAACGGCCGCGACAACCGCTCTGGGGCCGAGGTGTTTGCTAGCTTGAGGGCTTGGAAAGATAAGTTCTAACCAGATGCAATCTGATACGTAATTTCTGAATGGTTGACCGGAACCACAGCGCTTTCTAGAATCGCCCGACATTTTTGCCCGGAACTTACTTCCAGCCAATGTCGTCATCTATTCGTAAATCCATTTCTTCAGACGCATTGACCCGCCTGGCTCAAGCCGTGGCGGTGGCCGTTTCCGCAACTCTGGCGGGCTGCCAATCGACCAATTACGCTGCACAATCCACCGTGCAACCCAAACCGAATCTTGCTGCCAAGATCAAGCAAAAACCTATTTGGCTATCAGAGAAGCCTAGCCCCGAAGTGCCCCAGGATGTCTGGGAACGCATGCGTCGGGGCTTTCAATTGCAGGACGGTGTCGGCGTCAACCCGCGCATCGAGCAACAGCGCCTGTGGTTCGCCAGCAACCCCTCCTTTCTGGAGAATGCCGGCGAACGCGGCAGCCTCTACATTCATTACATCGTCGAACGCCTTGAAGAACGCAACATGCCCCTGGAGCTGGCGCTGCTGCCAGTGATTGAAAGTGCCTACAACCCAATGGCCTATTCGCGCAGCGATGCGGTCGGCTTGTGGCAGTTCATTCCCTCCACCGGGCGCTACTTCAACCTGCGCCAGACCCGCGCCTACGACGGCCGCCGCGACATCACCGCCTCCACCACGGCCGCCCTGGACTATCTAACGCGTCTGCATGACATGTTCAACGGCGACTGGCTGCTGGCCCTGGCGGCCTATAACGCCGGCGAAGGCACAGTGAGCCGGGCAATCGAGCGCAACGAAAAGCTCGGCCTGCCCACCGATTACTGGAACCTGCCCCTGCCCCAGGAAACCAAGGACTACGTGCCCAAGTTCCTGGCCTTGTCCCAGGTGGTACTGGCGCCCGAAGCCTACGGCGTCAACCTGAACCCGATTGCCAACACGCCGTACTTTGAAGTGGTTGAAGTCAAGCAAAGCATGGACCTGTCACGGGTTGCCGCGCTGGCCGAGATCGACGAAGACGAACTGTTCCAGCTCAACCCGGCCTTGAAACAACGCACCACCCTGGACGGCCCCCAGCATCTGCTGGTGCCGACCTCCAAGGCCCAGTTGCTGACCAGCACCCTTTCGACGATGAAGCCGGAAGAATTGCTGAGCATGCGCCCGAAAAAGCCGGTGTTCGACGAAGTCGAGACCAAGGCGGTTGCCGGGCGTACCCGCAGCTACAAGGTACGCAGTGGCGACAACCTCACGCTGATCGCCAAGGCCAACAAGGTCGATGTGCATGACCTGCAGCGCTGGAACAAGCTCAACGGCCAGGCCCTCAAGGTCGGCCAGACCCTGGTGATGCAGGACACGCGTAAAGTCGCGGCGAAAAAACCGGTGCAGTACAAGGTCAAGAAAGGTGACTCGCTGTACATGGTGGCCAAGCGCTTTAACGTCGAGATGCAACATCTCAAGCGTTGGAACCCGCGCACCGGCCAGGCATTGAAACCAGGCCAGATGCTGGTGGTTTCCGGGCCGCGCTAAGGCCTCAGGCATTGTGGGGAACCCATGTGGGAGCGGGCTTGCCCGCGAAGGCGGCCTGACAGCCGACCAGAACGTTGGGTCTGACCGGGTATATATCCGTTATTTAGGTAACGGCCACTTAGGGTTCCGCCCTGACGGCGGCTCACTTTGCAAAAGCCGGAATGCCGGCCCAGGCCAAAGTAAGCAAAACGCTCTTGCCCCACCACTCGGCACCTCGCTTGGGCTCGGTGTGCCCGAACGCAGGCTTGAATCCGTGGGCCGCCGCCACGCGCCATCCATGGCGCGGGGCGGCTAACCCGGCGTCCTGCCGGGTTACCCACGAATTCAAGCCTGCGTTCGGCCAGCGTGGTTTAACGGGGCGCCTGAGATCAAGATCACAAGCAGATCAAGAGCAAGAGCGGCTCGCTTCGCATAGTGGTTAGCGTTGAGCACTACAGCGTTGTGTAGAGACCGATGCACATGGGCCTATAGCCAATTTCAAGATGCTTTTTCCAACCGGAACAAGCTGTTACTGTACCGATCATAAAGCCCAAGCCGCCCGGATCGGATCTCTGACTTGAAGCGTCCCCTCCTTCTACTAATAAGCCTGGCCTTGAGCTTTGCGGCGAACGCGACGATCACCGAGAGCCACGGTTATGCGCAGTTCGGCACACTCAAGTACCCGGCCAAATTCACCCATTACGATTGGGTAAACCCTGCAGCGCCCAAAGGCGGGACATTGCGGGTGATGGCATTTGGCACCTTCGATACGCTCAACCCCTATACCTTCAAGGGTTCAAGCCCGGTTTCCACCGCCAACTTCCTGCAGTACGGCGTCAACGAGCTCAATGAACCCTTGATGGTGGGCACTGGGCAATACGCGCCGTCCGGCGATGAACCCACCTCCAGCTATGGCCTGATTGCCCAGTCGGTGGAATACAGCGAGGACCGCAGTTGGGTGGTGTTCAACCTGCGCCCCGAAGCGCGCTTTCACGACGGCAAGCCGATTACCGCCGATGACGTGGCGTTCTCCTATCGCACCCTGCTGACCGAAGGCCACCCGCAGTACCGCACTAACCTGCAGGAAGTGGCTCGGGTCGACATCCTCAACCCTCACCGTATCCGCTTTGTGTTCAAGCGCGCCGGCAACCCCTTGCTGATCCTGCGCCTGGGCGAGTTGCCGGTGCTGCCCCAGCACTATTGGAAAAACCGTGACTTCAAGGCCACCACCTTCGAGCCACCCCTGGGCAGTGGGCCTTACCGCATCACCAAGGTGGCGCCTGGGCGGCAACTGGTGTTTGAACGGGTCAAGGATTACTGGGGCAAAGACCTGCCGGTCAACCAGGGTTTCTATAACTACGACAAGGTCGAAGTGGAGTTCTATCGCGACAGCGACGTGGCCTTTGAAGCCTTCAAGGCCGGTGAATTCGATATTTATATAGAGCATCAGGCCAAGAACTGGGCCACGGGCTACAACTTTCCGGCGGTCAACCGCGGCGATGTGATCAAGGCGCAGATCGCCCATCAGATCCCCACCCAGAGCCAGGGCCTGTTCATGAATACCCGGCGGCCGGCGCTCAGCCAGGCCAAGGTGCGCGAAGCTCTGGGGTTGATGTTCGATTTTGAATGGACCAACCGCACGCTGTTCAGCAGCGCCTATAAGCGCTCGGTGAGCTATTACCCCAACAGTGAATTCTCGGCCACCGGCCTGCCCGTGGGCCATGAGTGGTTGATGCTCTCGCCCTACCGCGACCAACTGCCGGCCGCGCTGTTTACCCAGCCGTTCAACCTGCCGCACACCGACGGCCGCGGCATCCCCCGCGAAACCCTGCGCCAGGCTCTGGCCCTGCTCAGCGAGGCCGGCTGGAAACTGTCGGGGCAGCGCCTGCTGGACAAGGACGGGCAACCGCTGCGCCTGGAAATCCTGCTGGTCAACCCGAACCTTGAGCGCATCCTGCAACCTTATGTCGAAAATCTGACCCGCATCGGCGTCGACGCCCGCTTGCGCACCGTTGACCGCGCACAGTACAAACAGCGCCTCGATCAATTCGATTTCGACATGATTCTGATGACCCTCAGCCAGACCTTGAGCCCCGGCCTTGAGCAGTGGCAGTACTTCCACTCCAGCCAGGCCGCAATCAAGGGCAGCAAGAATTACGCCGGTATCGCCAACCCGGTGGTCGACCACCTGCTGGACCAACTGCTGGCGGCGCAGACCCGCGAAGAACAACTGGCCGCCGGCCGCGCCCTGGACCGGGTGCTGCTGTGGCAGCACTACAGCATTCCCAACTGGTACCTCAACTATCATCGCCTGGCGTACCGCAACCGGTTCGCCTTCGTCACCACGCCGCCCTATAGCCTGGGCCTGAGCGCATGGTGGCTGAAAGCTTCGGAGAAAGCCCAATGATGTCCTTGCGTACTACCCTGCTCGCCAGCCTGTTGCTGTGCACCGCGGCGCACGCCGCGCCACAACATGCGCTGACCCTCTACAACGAGCCCCCCAAGTACCCCGCCGACTTCAAGCATTTTGACTACGTAAACCCCGACGCCCCCAAGGGCGGCACCTTCCGCGAATCGGCCATGGGCGGTTTCGACAGCCTTAACCCCTACATCAGCAAGGGCGTGCCAGCGGACAACCTGCCGCTGATTTACGACACCCTGGCCACGCAGAGCCTGGACGAACCCATCACCGAATACGGCCTGGTGGCCGGCAAGATCGAAAAAGCCCCGGACAACAGCTGGGTGCGCTTCTACCTGCGCCCCGAAGCGCGCTTCCATGACGGCCACCCGATCCGCGCCGAAGACGTGGTGTTCACCTTCCAGACCCTGATCAAGGAAGGCAACCCGCTGTACCGCAACTACTACGCCGACGTCGATGAGGTGGTGGCCGAAGACCCGTTGCGCGTGCTGTTCAAGTTCAAGCGCACCAACAACCGCGAGTTGCCGTTGATCCTTGGGCAGTTGCCCGTGCTGCCCAAACATTGGTGGGCGAGCCGGGATTTCTCCAAGGGCAACCTGGAAATCCCCCTGGGCAGCGGGCCTTACCAGGTGGCGGAGGTCAAGCCGGGCCGCATGATTCGCTACGAGCGCGTCAAGGATTATTGGGCCAAGGACCTGCCGGTCAATAAGGGCTTCTACAACTTCGATACCCGCATCACCGATTACTACCGCGACAGCACGGTGTCCCTGGAAGCCTTGAAGGCCGGGCAGTTCGACTATTGGCTGGAGTTCAGCGCCAAGAACTGGGCCAACGCCTACAACATTCCAGCGGTGAAAGAAGGCCGCTTGATCAAGGAAGAAATCCCCAACGGCAACCCCACCGGCATGCAGGGTTTTGTATTCAACATGCGCAAGCCGATGTTCCAGGACGTGCGGGTGCGCAAAGCCATCAGCCTGTTGCTGGATTTCGAATGGAGCAACAAGCAGTTGTTCAACGGTGCCTACACCCGCACCCGCAGCTATTTCGAAAACTCGGAAATGGCCGCTACCGGCCTACCCGGCCCGGATGAACTGGCGATCCTTGAACCGCTGCGTGACAAGATCCCTGGCGAAGTCTTCACCCAGGCCTTCGAACCGTCCCACACCGACGGCAGCGGCATGATCCGCACCCAACAGCGCGAGGCCTACCAACTGCTGCAAGAGGCAGGCTGGAAGATTGTCGACGACAAAATGGTCGACAGCACCGGCAAGCCCGTGACCATCGAGTTCCTGCTGGCCCAGACCGAGTTCGAGCGCATCCTGCTGCCGTTCAAGCGCAACCTGGCAGACCTGGGCATCGACCTGGTGATTCGTCGCGTGGACGTCTCGCAGTTCGTCAACCGCCTGCGCTCGCGCGACTTCGACATGCTGGTGGGCAGCTTCCCGCAATCCACCTCGCCGGGTAACGAGCAGCGCGAGTTCTGGAAATCCTCCAGCGCCGACAAGCCCGGCAGCCGCAACTACATGGGCCTCAAGGATCCCGCCGTCGACCAGTTGGTGGAAGAGTTGATCGACGCCGGTTCACGCCAGAGCCTGATCGCCCACGCCAGGGCGCTGGATCGTGTGCTGCAGTTTGGTTACTACGTGATCCCCAACTGGCACATCAAGACCTTCCGTGTTGCGTACTGGGACCACCTGGGCCACCCCAAGGTCTCGCCACGCTACGACGTCGGCACCGCCACCTGGTGGGCTAAACCCGACGTCAAACCGGCGGTATCCCTCGACACCACGCAGAACGCCGATGCGGCGAGCGGAGGCAATTGAATGCTGGCCTATATTGCTCGCCGCCTGTTACTGATCATCCCTACGCTGTTCGGGATCCTGCTGATCAACTTCGTCATCATCCAGGCCGCACCCGGCGGCCCGGTGGAGCAGATGATCGCCAAGCTCGAAGGCTTCGACGGTGCCACCAGCCGCATTGCCGGCGGTGGGGCCGAAGTCGCGGTGGCCGGTTCCAGCTACCGTGGCGCCCAAGGCCTGGACCCGGCGCTGATCAAGGAAATCGAAAAGATGTACGGCTTCGACAAGTCGGCGCCGGAACGCTTATGGATCATGGTCAAGAACTACGCCCGGCTGGACTTCGGTGACAGCTTTTTCCGCGACGCCAAGGTCATCGACCTGATCAAGGAGAAGATGCCGGTGTCCATTTCCCTCGGGTTATGGAGCACCCTGATCATGTACCTGGTGTCCATCCCCCTGGGGATCGCCAAGGCCACTCGCCACGGCAGCCATTTCGATGTGTGGACCAGCTCGGCGATCATCGTCGGCTATGCGATACCGGCGTTCCTGTTCGCGATTTTGCTGATCGTGGTGTTTGCCGGTGGCAGTTATTTCGACTGGTTCCCCTTGCGCGGGCTCACCTCCAACAACTTCGACGAGTTGAGCTGGGGCGGCAAGATCCTCGATTACTTCTGGCACCTGGCGCTGCCCGTCACCGCCCTGGTGATCGGCAACTTCGCGACCATGACCCTGCTGACCAAGAACAGCTTTCTCGACGAGATCAACAAACAGTACGTGGTCACCGCCAAGGCCAAGGGGCTGACCAACCGCCGCGTGCTGTATGGCCATGTATTCCGCAACGCCATGCTGCTGGTGATCGCCGGTTTCCCTTCGGCATTCATCGGCATCTTCTTTACCGGCTCGTTGCTGGTGGAGGTGATCTTCTCCCTCGACGGCCTGGGGCTGATGAGCTTTGAAGCGGCGATCAACCGTGACTACCCGGTGGTGTTCGGCACGCTGTTTATCTTCACCCTGCTGGGGCTGATCGTGAAACTGATCGGCGACCTCACTTACACCCTGGTCGATCCGCGTATCGACTTTGCCAGCCGGGAGCATTGAGATGAACCTGTCCCCCCTCAATCGCCGCCGGTTCGAGCGGTTCAAGGCCAACAAACGTGGCTGGTGGTCGCTGTGGCTGTTCCTGGTGCTGTTCGTGCTGAGCCTGGGCGCCGAGTTGATCGCCAACGACAAGCCCCTGGCAGTGCACTTCGACGGCGGCTGGTACTTTCCGGCACTCAAGCGCTACCCGGAGACCACCTTCGGCGGTGAATTCCCGTTGGAAGCCAACTACAAGAGCCCGTACATCCAGGAACTGCTCAAGGCCAAGGACGCCTGGACCCTGTGGGCGCCGATTCCGTTCAGCTACCAGAGCATCAATTACGACCTGAAAGTGCCGGCCCCGGCGCCGCCGTCCTCGGTCAACCTGCTGGGCACCGATGACCAGGGGCGCGATGTGCTGGCGCGGGTGATCTACGGCTTTCGCGTGTCAGTGCTCTTCGCCCTGACCCTGACCATCCTCAGCTCGATCATCGGCGTGATTGCCGGCGCCTTGCAGGGCTTTTATGGCGGTTGGGTCGACCTGGCCGGGCAGCGTTTCTTGGAGATATGGTCCGGCTTGCCGGTGCTCTACCTGCTGATCATCCTGGCCAGCTTCGTGCAACCCAACTTCTGGTGGCTGCTGGGGATCATGTTGCTGTTTTCCTGGATGAGCCTGGTGGATGTGGTGCGCGCCGAGTTCCTGCGCGGGCGCAACCTGGAATACGTGCGCGCGGCGCGGGCGCTGGGCATGCAGAACGGCGCCATCATGTTTCGTCACATCCTGCCCAATGCGATGGTCTCGACCATGACCTTCCTGCCCTTCATCCTCACCGGCGCCATTGGCACCCTCACCGCCCTGGACTTTCTCGGCTTCGGGCTGCCGGCAGGTTCGCCGTCGCTGGGTGAGCTGGTGGCCCAGGGCAAATCCAACCTGCAAGCGCCGTGGCTGGGCATGAGTGCCTTTGCGGTGCTGGCGATCATGTTGAGCTTGTTGGTGTTTATCGGCGAGTCCGCTCGCGATGCGTTCGACCCGAGGAAATGAGATGAATCCGGACAATCTGATCGAAATCCGCGACCTCAGTGTCGAGTTCGTCACCGGCGAGCATCATCACCGCGTGGTCAACCACGTCAGTTTCGACATCAAGCGCGGCGAAACCCTGGCGCTGGTGGGTGAAAGCGGTTCAGGCAAATCGGTCACCGCCCATTCGATCCTGCGCCTGCTGCCCTACCCGTTGGCCAGGCATCCGTCTGGCACCATCGAGTATTCAGGGCAAGACCTGCTGACGCTCAAAGAGAAGACCCTGCGGCATATACGCGGCAATCGTATTGCGATGATCTTCCAGGAGCCGATGACCTCGTTGAACCCGCTGCACTCCATCGAAAAACAGATCAACGAAGTGCTCGGCCTGCACAAGGGCCTGACCGGCAAGGTCGCCACCCAGCGCACGTTGGAGTTGCTGGAACTGGTGGGTATTCCCGAACCGCACAAACGCCTCAAGGCGTTGCCCCATGAGCTGTCCGGCGGCCAGCGCCAACGGGTAATGATCGCCATGGCCTTGGCCAACGAGCCGGAGTTGTTGATCGCCGACGAGCCGACCACCGCCCTCGACGTCACCGTACAGTTGAAGATTCTGGAATTGCTCAAGGAGTTGCAGGCGCGGCTGGGCATGGCGCTGCTGCTGATCAGCCACGACCTCAACCTGGTGCGGCGCATCGCCCACCGCGTGTGTGTGATGCAGCAAGGTTGCATCGTGGAACAGGCCGATTGCGAGACGCTGTTCCAGTCGCCCCAGCATCCCTACACCCAGGAACTGCTCGCGGCGGAGCCCAGTGGCGGTCCGGCCAATAATGAGGTCGGTCCACCGCTACTGGAGGTGGACGACCTGAAAGTCTGGTTTCCGATCAAGAAAGGCTTTTTGCGTAACACCGTGGATTACGTCAAGGCCGTGGACGGCATCAACTTCAGCCTGCCCCAAGGGCAAACCCTAGGCATCGTGGGCGAAAGTGGCTCGGGCAAATCCACCCTGGGCCTGGCAATTTTGCGCCTGATCGGCAGCCAGGGCGGGATTCGCTTCGAAGGCCAGCAACTGGACCGCCTCAGCCAACAGCAGGTGCGCCCGTTGCGCCGGGAAATGCAGGTGGTGTTCCAAGACCCTTTCGGTAGCCTGAGCCCGCGCATGTGCGTCAGCGAGATCGTTGGCGAAGGCCTGCGCATCCACAAGATGGGCACGCCCGCCGAACAGGAAGCGGCGATTATCGCGGCGCTCAAGGAGGTGGGCCTGGACCCCGAATCCCGGCATCGCTACCCCCATGAATTCTCCGGCGGCCAGCGCCAACGCATCGCCATTGCCCGAGCGCTGGTGCTCAAGCCACGCCTGATCCTGTTGGACGAACCCACCTCGGCCCTGGACCGCACAGTACAACGCCAAGTGGTAGAGTTGCTGCGCGGCTTGCAGGCCAAGTACAACCTGACCTACCTGTTTATCAGCCATGACCTGGCGGTGGTGAAGGCGCTGAGTCACCAATTGATGGTGGTCAAGCAAGGCCAGGTGGTGGAGCAAGGCGACGCCCGGGCTATTTTTGCCGACCCGCAGCATGCCTATACCCGGCAGTTGCTCAAGGCGGCTTTTTTGGTACCGGCCTGACGTAACGCGGGTGCAAATGCAGGAGAACTAACGCTATGTCGCCGAGCCCTACCGCCCGCCCCGCGGATGCACCGCGCTTCTGGCGCGACGAACGCCTGCCGTTCATCGAAGCGCGCACCATCGCCGACGGGCGCAAGGTTACCTACACCCGGCACGCCCATGAGCATTTTTCCATCGGTGCGATTACCACGGGCTGTAGCTATTACCACTACGGCGCGCAAACCTTCGACATCAGCGCCGGCACCGTGGTGCTGATGAACCCCGGCGATGTGCATGCATGCAACCCCATCCATGACCAGCCCTGGTCCTACCACATGCTGTACCTCGACACGCCGTGGCTGACCGACCTGCAATACCAGTTGGGGTTCAGTACCGACCAGGGCTACCGGCCCTTCGACACGCCCCATACCCGCGACACCGCGCTGTACCACGGCTTGCTCGACCTGTACCGCACACTGGTGGATGAACAGGCCGATCTGCTGCAAAAACAGAGCGCGCTGGTGAGTTACTTCACCGAGGTACAACAGCGCCTGAACCCTTCGTTGGCGCCGGTGCGCGAGGTCAACCACAAACTGGAACGCGCCGCCGACTACATTCGTGCCCACTGCACGCAGGCCTTGAAACTCGAAGACATCTGCCAGGCCGCCGACTTGTCGCCGTCTTACCTGATCCGCGCGTTCAAACAGTATTACGGCTTGACGCCCCACGCCTTCATGGTCAACCGACGCATCCAGTTTGCCCGCAGCCAACTGCGCAATGGCGCACTGATTGCCGACGTCGCCCTGGCCGCGGGCTTTGCCGACCAGGCGCACTTCCAGCGCACCTTCAAACAACACTTCGCGGCCACGCCGGGGCAATACCGCGAAAACCTCAAGCCATCAGCAAATAACCCACACTGGCCACCAGCAACGCGGCCATTGAGCGGTTGAACAGGCGCACCCCCTTCGGGTTGTGCAAATAGCGGCGCAAAAACGTCCCCGCATACGCCCAGCACGCCACCGATAGGTAGCAAATCACCAGGTAAAGCGCGGCAAACAACCACACCTGCGCCGCATCGCCATCGGCCACAAACAACCCCATGCCTGCCACACACGCCAGCCAGGCTTTCGGGTTGAGCCACTGCATGATCGCGCCGTACAGCATCGACGGCGCGGTCTGTGCACCATCAGCGTCCAACCGGCCATCATCCACCGCCAGCTTCCACGCCATATACAACAAGAACGCGACTCCGCCCCAACGGATCAATCGGATCAGGATCGGCCAGCGCACCAGCACTTCATGCAGCCCCAGGCCAATCAGCACCAACAACAAGGTGAAACCTACGGCGGCGCCCAACACATGTTTCTGGCTGGCGACAAAACCGAAACGCGCACCGGCACTTAAAGCAACCACATTAACGGGGCCCGGGGTGATGGACGTGGCCAGGGCAAAAGCGGCCATGGAGAGAATCAAGCTCATTACAGTTCCTTGTGTGATGCCAACGATGTTGAGATCACGGTAACGCGCACAAAGACGGGAGGTATTGAAGAAAATGCCCCTTTATCTTTCAGAACGAGCGCTGTTGATTTACGCCCCACCGCTAACCACGATGCGAAGCGAGCCGCTCTTGATCTGCTTTTGATCTTGATCTTAAGCGCCCCGTCAAACCACGCTGGCCGGAATTCGACAGGGATTTGGGGGGTAAACCGGCAGGGATGCCGGTTTAGCCGCCCCGCGCCATGGATGGCGCGTGGCGGCGGCCCCCCAAATCACTGGCGGATTACGGGCACACCGAGCCCCAGCGAGGTGCCGAGTGGTGGGGCAAGAGCGTTTTGCTTACTTTTGCGCTTTTCAAAAGTGAGCCGCCGTCAGGGCGGAACCCTAAGGGGCCGTTACCGCAGCAATGGATATGTACACAATCCAACTGTGTCGCCTGTCAGGCCGCCTTCGCGAGCAAGCCCGCTCCCACAGTTTGATTGTGGGGCGCCAGGTGGATAGGCGTTGGCTGGAAGGCCGCCATCGCAGGCAAGCCAGCTCCCACAGTTGGATCGTTAGGGTATCAGGTAGGTAGGCGTCGGCTGGCAGGCCGCCATCGCAGGCAAGCCAGCTCCCACAGTTGGATCGTTAGGGTGTCAGGTAGGTAGGCGTCGGCTGGCAGGCCGCCATCGCAGGCAAGCCAGCTCCCACAGTTGGATTGCGGAGGTATCAGGTAGATAGGTGTCGGCTGTCAAGCCGCCATCGCAGGTCAAGCCAGCTCCCACAGTTTGATTGCGGGGCACCAACGTTGAACCTCCCGCTTGAGCCTTCAGCACCAGTGACCTTACGGTGCCAAAGGAACAACGTTTCTCTATGATGTGGCCTTTGACTGAACATCCCTGGAACCGCCCATGCCCACCCTCACCTTGCGCAACGCCCTGCCCACCGACGCCGCACGCTGCTTTGAAATCGAAACCACCGCCTACGAGGGCGACGAAGCCGCAACGCTTGAAAAGATCACCACGCGCATCGCGCAGTACCCCGAGGGCTTTTTGATCCTGGAGGAAGATGGCGCAGTGGTGGGTTTCATCAACTCAGGGTGCGCCCATGAAGTGGTGATGTCGGACGAGGCCTTCAAGGAGTTGGTGGGCCATGTGGCCGAGGCGCCGAATGTGGTGATCATGTCGGTGGTGGTCGACCCGGCCCATCAAGGCAAGGGGTATGCGAAAACGCTGATGGCCGAGTTCGTGCAACGCATGCAAGCAATGGGCAAGCGCACCCTCCACCTGATGTGCAAGGAGCAGCATGTGCCGTTGTACAGAACAATGGGCTACACCTATGTGCGCCCTTCGCCGTCGGATCATGGGGGTATGGCGTGGCATGAGATGGTGAGAATGCTTTGATGCAAGCCGTTGCACGAGTGATTGCAAAAGTGTTTCCAAGCGTGAAGCCGCCAAAAAACCTGCAACGACACAGTGTGTTTCAGTGAGTGAAAACCTGGCGCTGCGCTGCGCTATCTGACAACCAGCCTGACTTTTCGGCGCGTGGGCCGGACTGCACCTATAGCCTTTTCACTCACTCGAAAACCTGCGCCCGATGCGGTTTTACGTTGTTACACCCAGCCAAAACAGACCTCGTTGAGCGCCTGCCCCTGGCGCTGTAGCCTGCGAAACGCCCTGTCAGGATCCCCTCCTGACAGGGTCAATTTCCTAGCGATCAGAGAGGTGCAATCATGTCTTCAATCAGTGACTCCATCCCATTCGTACCCGCGTACCAGCCCGCTGGCAAACACCCTATCGATAACGATGTACCCAGGACAAACCCTCTGGACAAACAGGCGGGAGAAGATGCCGAAGTGTCCAATGGCAAGGGCGGCTGGAAGAGCATTGGCAATGCGACGCGCGACCACGCCAACCGCACTCGGTTGGATCGCAACTTCTTGCCTTCGGACAAAAAGATCGTCGATGACTCCAGGGTCAATACCCATATCCAATATCACGGCAGCGGCACCCTGCCCGCCTTCTCAACTTCGGATTACAAGGCCTTAGACGACTCCCCGTCCAATATCCATCGTGAACCGATCGACTTCGAAATAAAACCTGACGGCATCGGCGGTTGGACCAAGGCGTGACAACTCCTCTGCTTTTGAGCTAAGCCGCCGTAGTACCCAGGGCTTTGCCGAACACCCCATACCCATTGGCTTCAACTGGTATGGTTGGCGGTTGTTCCGCTGTGGGACAGCCGCCGAGTCATCTACCAACTGCCGGAAGCCCCCCCGCCACCGCTGGAACCGCCACCGCCCGACGAACTGCTGCTGGAGCTTGAGCCGCTGGAGCCTGAACTGGACCCGCCGCCGGAGCCAGAACCTTCGCCGACCTTGCCAAAGATAATCAGCGCAACAAACGATGCGATAGGAAACGCCAGCAACCAGGCGTCGCGATCACCGTCCATCACCCGCCCCGCCACCCCGTACACGGCCATCACCGCCAGCAGTCGTACGGCAAAACCTGCGCGGCTGGTGCGCCAGGTCTCCCTCATGATCAGCAGCAGCACCAGGTACAAGCCCAGTACTATCAAGACGCCCAATGGCCACAGCAGCCAATGGGTGAAACTGACGTCCACGTACTGGTTTGCCACCACCAACCCGAGGATATAAGCCAGCAGCCCGATCACGCCGTAAAACAGCGTACGTACCTGCCACAACGCGCCGAATATCGCGCCGCCAATCAACAACGTCAGCGGCACTACAAACAGAAACATCGGCCAATCCCGACCACCTGCCAGCAGCGCCAACAACAGCGTGGCGGCTACCGCGACGATCAAAGCCCTGCGCCAGGGCAACTGGCCAGCAGCGATCAATACACCGGTGAGCGCCCCCAGGATAAACGCCGCCAATATCGCGATAAATTGGGGGTTGAGCCTCGGCCCGGCCCTTTCGGGCAGGTCGCCGCCGTCCACCAAGACGACCAGCGCGTTCACGCCTTGCTCGATGCCACCGGCAAAGTCGCCCTGACGAAACGCCGGCGTGATCCGTTCTTCAATGATGCGATGGGCCAGCAGGTCGGTGACAATGCCTTCCAGGCCGTAGCCCACTTCGATGCGCACCTTGCGGTCGTTCTTGGCCACCACCAGCAGGAGGCCGTCGTTGACGTCCTGGCGTCCCAGTTTCCAGGCGCGAAACAGTTGGTTGGCGTAGCTTTCGAGATCGGCGCTGCCGGTGGTCGGCACCAGCAATACAGCAACCTGCGCGCCTTTGCGTTGTTCAAGGTCGGCGAGTTGTTGCTTGAGGCGCTCGGCGGTGCCCGAGTCGAGAGTGTTGGTCAGGTCAATGACCCGTTGATCAAGGGCAACCCCAATAGGCGAGGTGTCCGCCTGCGCGGCGATCAACAGGCTGGAAAATACCAGAGCCAGTAGGCTGAACACCGATTGCCGCACAAGCACGATCATGTATGGTTACCTGAAGTCTCTCCCTGAAGGCGCCGACTTTACCTTATCTGCACGCAAACGCGTGACCCAGGGCCTGCGACTATCTAAACTGCCGCCAAGCTATATAGCAATAAGCCATCAACGAGACGCCCATGGACCTAAGCCACCGCAACAATGTACATGTGATGGGCAACGGTCCCTCGACCCTGGTGTTTTCCCACGGCTTTGGTTGCAACCAGGCCATGTGGAATGCCCTGGCACCGCACTTTCTCGAACGCTTTCGCGTGGTGCTGTATGACCTGGTCGGCGCCGGCCTGTCGGACTTGAGTGCGTTCGACAAAGCCAAATACAGCCGCCTGGATGGCTACGCCCATGACCTGAACGAGATTATCGACGCCTACGCCCAAGGCCCGGTGATTCTGGTGGGCCACTCGGTGAGCGCGATGATCGGCACCCTCGCCGACCGTTTCATCCCGGGCCGCATTGCCGCGCACGTGATGATTGGCCCATCGCCGCGCTATATCGATACCGATGAGTATGTCGGCGGTTTCCAGCACGACGACATCGAAGACCTGCTCGACACCCTCGACAGTAACTACCTGGGCTGGTCCAGCGCCATGGCCCCGGTGATCATGGGCGCGCCGACGCAACCCCACTTGAGCGAGGCGCTCACCGACAGCTTTTGCCGCACCGAGCCGGACATCGCCAAGCAGTTCGCCCGCGTGACCTTCCTGTCGGATAACCGCCAGGATGTGTTCGGCCTGACTACCCCGGTGCTGATCCTGCAATCGACCGAAGACCTGATCGCTCCCGTGGCCGTGGGCGAATACCTGCACGCCGTATTACCTAACAGCACCTATTGCCTGGTCGAGAATGTCGGCCATTGCCCACACATGAGCGCCCCCCAGGCGTGCGCAACAGCGATGGACCGCTTCCTCGCCCCTTGGGCGGCTGCCGATGCCCGCTGATTCACTGTTTGACAGCGCGGCCTGCGCCCTGGCGGTGACCCAGGAAGACGGCACGATCCTGCACGTCAACCCGCGCTTGTGCGATTGGCTGGGCTTTACCGCCGCCCAACTGCTGGGCCGGCGTTTCCAGGACCTGCTGGCCATGGGCGGGCGGATTTTCCATCAGACGCACCTGGCACCGATGCTGCGCATGCACGGCAGCGTCACCGAGGTGAAGCTCGACATCCGCCATTGCGACGGGCACAAGGTCACCGTATTGCTCAATGCCAACCGGCGCCAGCAGCCCGACGGCGTGGTGTATGACCTGGCGCTGTTCGGCACCACCGACCGTGACAAGTACGAGCGCGAACTGCTCAATGCCCACAAGCAGGCCGAAGCCCTGCTGCAGGAAAAAACGGCTACGGAACTGGCCCTGCAACAGGCCCAGGCCGAACTGAGCGAAGCCTATGCCATTGCCCAGCGCCGGGCGTTGTTTGCCGAACAGATGGTGGCGATTGTCAGCCATGACCTGAAAAACCCTCTCACGGCGATCCGCATGGCGTCCGACTTTCTCCAGCGTGGCGAGCGCACGGCCAAGGAGCGCCAGTTGTTGGGGCACATCGGCCAGTCGTCCGAACGCGCCCACCGCATGATCGCCGACCTGCTGGACTTCACCCAGGCCCGGGTTGGCCAGGGCATTATCATCAAGCCGCAACCGCTGGACCTGCACAGCGTGATTCATAGCAGCGTCGACGAACTGCGAGTGGCCTTCCCCAAGGCCACGCTGGTGCATCACGCCGAGGGCCAGGGCGACGCCTGCCTGGACGCCGACCGCGTGCAACAGATGATCGGTAACCTGGTGGCCAACAGCGTGGCCTATGGCGACTTGCTGCAGCCGATCACCATCACCTCGCGCCTGGGCGACAACACCTGCGAGGTTGCGGTGCACAACCACGGCCCCGCGATCCCCCAAGCCTTGCTGGCCGGGTTGTTCGAACCCATGACCCGCGGCACCGACCAGGGCAGCGACGTGCGCAGCGTGGGCCTGGGCCTGTATATCGTGCGCGAACTGGCCAGGGTGCATGGCGGCGATGTGGCGGTGAGTTCCTGTGCCAGCGCCGGCACCACGTTTACCGTGAAGTTCTAGTACAGGTACGCGGTGCCCTGCATGATCGGCTCGACGTGGCCGGTCAATATCACCCCGCCCTGCCCGTCCCATTGCACCGTGACCGCGCCGCCGTCGCACTGGACCTCTACACACTCATCGAGCAGCCCTCGCCGGATGCCGTTGACGACCGCCGCGCAACAGCAGGAACCGGACCCCTGCGGCACACCGCCGCCACGCTCCCAGATACGCAGGCGGATATGGCTGCGGTCCAGCACTTGCACGAAATGCACATTGGTCCTGGCCGGAAACAGCGGGTGAACTTCCAGGGTCGGGCCCATGGCCTCAATATCGAGCGCCGTCACATCCTCCACAAAAAACGTGCAATGCGGGTTGCCCATGCTGCACGCCGCAGGCTGGCCGTCGATAGGCAACACGCAGGTGTCCATCGCCCTGGCCAGGGGCACCGACGCCCAGTCCAAGGAGGGTGGGCCCATGTCCACCGACACCCGCTGCCCATCAGCACGTGTGCATCTCAGCAAGCCACGGTCGCTGCGCAGCACGATGGTGTCAGTGCCAGCCTCGTGCATGAGGCGATCGGCCACGCCACGCGTCGCGCTGCCGCAGGTGTGCAGGCGTGTCCCGTCCGGGTTCCAGAACTGAACGCGCGCGGCGGCCTCCTCACAGTCGAGTACCACCGCCAGTTGATTGAAACCGATGCCGAAGCGGCGGTTACCCAGGTAGCGGGCAATCTGCGCAGTAATGGGGTTATCCTCGCCACGGCGGTCGACGATGATGAAGTCGTCGCCGTGGGCGTGCATCTTCACGAACGGCAGGGTCATGGGCGCTCCTGTGAGTGAAATGAGCCGAGCGGTTCTAATACCACTGTAGGAGCGAGCTTGCTCGCGAAAAAACCATAGGCGCCGCGTTTATTCAGTTAGTACACGTTATTGTTGGCGTTTTTCGCGAGCAAGCTCGCTCCTACAGGGGGGTTGATGGGTCATGCTTATTGTATTCAGCGGTTTGCCCGGCAGCGGCAAGACCACGATTGCCAGGGAACTGGCACGTCAGTTGGGCGCGGTTTACCTGCGTATCGATGTGATTGAGCAGGCGTTGCGCGAGGCTGGGGTGTTGGCGGGCGATGTGGGGGCCAGTGGCTACGCTGTGGCGAATGCGCTGGCGCTGAGTAACCTGCGCCTGGGGCAGCGGGTGATCGCCGATTGCGTGAACCCGGTGAAGGAAAGCCGTGATGCCTGGCAAGCGGTGGCGACAGCCGCCGGCGTGGCGCTGATCAATATCGAGGTGGTGTGTTCCGATCAGCAGGCGCATCGGCTTCGAGTCGAAGGCCGTGTGGGCGATATTCCGGGGCTGGTGCCGCCGACCTGGGAATCGGTGCAGGTGCATGAGTATGAACCCTGGGAAGCGCCGCCGTTCAGGCTGGACACGGCGCAGTTGACGCCGGCAGAGGCTGTCGCGGCAGCCTTGCTCCATCTAGGCTAAAAAATCCACCCTGTGGCGAGGGAGCTTGCTCCCTCGCCACAATCCTTAGAACTTGCTGCGCAGCGCCTCAAGCCCGCCCTCGTAGACACCGGTAAACAACTCCTCTGCCTGCGCCTCGGTGGTACCCGCTGCCGGCGTGAACACGCCGGACCAGGTCACTTTCGCCGAGGTGTCCGTCAACGCTTCAACCTGCAAGGTCGACAGGTAAGCACTCACCGGAAACGGCGACGCTTCAATGGTGTAGCTGTAGGTGCGCGCCACGTTGTCGAAAGTCTGCAAGCGCTCGACAATCGTGCCGCCGTCAGCGGCGGTCAGGTGACGCACACGGCCACCCTCGCTCGGCTCGCTCTTGGCAATAAAAGGCAGCCAGTCAGGCAGGCTGTTGAAGCCGCCAATCAGTTGCCAGACCTGGTCGGCCGACACCGCAATTTCAATCACAGAAGACGCTGTTGCCACGATCAATACTCCAGTCAGGAAAAAATCAGATTGCCATGCTGTCGACCACGCCACCGTCGACCCGCAGCGCAGCACCGGTCGTCGCCGAAGACAGCGGTGAAGCAATGTACGCCACCAGGTTCGCCACTTCATCCACATTGGCCGCACGCTGGATGATCGAGGTGGGCCGCGCATGGCGCACAAACACATCCGCTTCGTCTCGGGCACTGCGCCCGGATTCGGCCGTGGCGTCCTTGAGCATGTGTTCCAGGCCATCGGTAAAGGTCGGCCCCGGCAAGATCGCATTCACCGTCACCCCGGTACCCGCCAGGCGCTTGGCCAGGCCGTGGGACACCGCCAGGTTGGCGCTTTTGGTCACCCCGTAGTTGATCATGTCGGCCGGCGTCGCCACCCCGGACTCCGACGACACGAAGATCACCCGGCCCCAGCCTTGCTCGACCATGCCCGGCACATAATGCCGCGCCAGGCGCACACCGGAGATCACATTGACCTCATAGAAGCGCGCCCACTCGCTGTCCGGCGCGTCGAAGAAATCCACCGCATCGAAGATGCCCAGGTTGTTGACCAGAATGTCGGCGCGGGGTTCGGCGGCGAAGAGTTTCTGTGCGCCTTCAACGGTGCCCAGGTCGGCCACCACACCACGCAGTTGAGCAGCCGGAATCGCCTGGCGAATGCTCGCCAAGGCGTCGTCCACCTTGCCTGCATCCCGCCCGATCACCACCACCGTGGCACCGGATTGCGCCAGGGCCTGGCTGATGCCCAGGCCGATACCGGCGGTGCTGCCGCTGACAATCGCCACTTTGCCACTTACATCAATTTTCATGCTCAAGCTCCTTAACGTGAGAGAGGCAAAGGTGCACGGTCCGAGATCAAGCGGGCCTCGCGCAACGCCTGCCAGAAGGCGGCTGGAATCTGTTCAGACAACGCCGCAACGTCTTCGGCAATCCGCCCCGGACGACTGGCACCGGGAATCACCGCCGCCACCGCCGGATGGGCCAGTGAGAACTGTAGCGCAGCGGCCTTGATACTGACGCCAAACACCTGGGCAATCGCCTTGATCTGCTCGACCTTGGCAATGATCGCCGGGCTGGCTTGCTGGTATTCAAAGTGCGCACCGCCAGCGAGGATGCCGGAGCTGTACGGGCCACCGACGACGATCTCGACCTGCTGGGCGTGGGCCGCGTCCATCAGGCGCTGCAACGCGCGGTCGTGGTCCAACAGCGTATAGCGCCCCGCCAGCAGAAAGCCGTCGGGCTGGGCTTCGGCCAGGTCCAGGGTCAACTCGCAAGGTTCGACGCGGTTGACGCCAAGGCCCCAGGCCTTGATCACCCCTTGCTCGCGCAAACGGGTGAGTACTTTGAAGGCGCCGGTGCGGGCCTGGTTGAAGTATTCCAGCCATTGGTCGCCGTAAAAATCCTGGGCGATGTCGTGAACCCACACGATGTCCAGGCGATCGGTTTGCAGGCGTGTCAGGCTGTCTTCAATGGAGCGCAGGGTGGCGTCGGCGCTGTAGTCATTGATTATTTTATTGGGGCGGCCGTGTTCGAATACGCCGCTTTTTTCGCCAAGGTCACGGGCGGTTTCTTCGACTTCATCGAGAATCACCCGGCCGACCTTGGTGCTGAGCACGTAGTCGTCGCGGTGGTAGTTGGACAGCGCCTGGCCCATGCGCATTTCCGACAGGCCCGAGCCGTAGAACGGCGCGGTATCGAAGTAACGCACGCCCTGGCTCCAGGCGGCCTCGACGGTGGCCTGGGCTTCTTCTTCGGGGATGGCGCGGAACATATTGCCCAAGGGGGCGGTGCCAAAGCCCAGTACGCCGGGCAGTGTGTCTTTCAAGCTCATGGTGGTTCCTCAATGAGTGCGAGGTCACGGTGACCGTTGAGCAGATGCTAGATTGCGCTGATCAGACCGTCCAAGACATACTGCGACCAACTTGAGTCCTTGCAGGTCTTACATGATTGATCTACGCCAGTTGCGCTACTTCGAAGTGGTGGCTGAAGAAGAACACGTTGGCCGCGCCGCCGAGCGCTTGCACATTTCCCAATCGCCCTTGAGCCGGCAGATCGCCCAGCTCGAGGAACGCCTGGGCCTGACCCTGTTCGAACGCAGCCAGCAGCGCATCCGCCTGACCCGCGACGGCCAGACCTTTCTGGCCGAGACCAAGGCATTGCTGACCCACGCCAACCGCCTGGAGTCACTGGGCAAGCGCCTGGGCCGTGGTGAAGAAGGCGGTTTGTGCATCGGTTATATCGAGAACGCCATGCATGCCGGTGTCTTGCCCAACGCCTTGCGCATACTGCGCGACGACCGGCCCGCCGTGCATATCAAGCTGTATAACCTGCCCTCCCTGGAACAACTCGAAGGTTTGCGCCAACGCAGCCTGGACATCGCCCTGGTGAGCGAACCACCCGCCGCCGATGACCCGGACCTGACCGCCTGGCAAGTGCTCGACGACCCGATGCTGTTGGCCCTGCCCGAACAGCATCCGCTGGCTCGACAACGCGAACTGTTGCCCGAACACCTGGCCGACCAACAATGGATCGGCGTGCAGCGCAAACCTGGCGCCCACCCGGCTGACGATTTCGTCGCCGCCTGTATCCGCGCCGGTTTCACCCCGCAGATCCCCATGGAGGCCAGCGAGCCCTTTACCGCATTGGGCCTGGTGGCGTCCGGGCTGGGGGTGGCGATGGTGCAAAAAGGCCTGAGCCGCAACGCACCGCCCGGCGTGGTGTTGCGCGAGCTGCCGTGGCTGGCCTACACCACACCGCTGTGGGCGGCCTGGCATCGCGTCAACTTGAGGCCATTAGTGGAAACCTTTCGCAAAGTGCTGACCGAACCTGAGGCTATCTGACTGACGCCCTGCAGTTTGAATGTGGGAGCGGGCTTGCTCGCGAAGGCGTCGGTTCACCAACATTGATGGTGACTGACCCACCGCTTTCGCGGGCAAGCCCGCTCCCACATTGGATCTCAGAGTGCTTCGCGCAAGCGATACCACAACATCCCCAACGCCAGCAGCGGCGAGCGCAGCGCCTTGCCACCAGGAAAGGTCATGTGTGGCACCTGGCTGAAGATATCCAGGCCCTGGCTTGCACCCGCGTGTATCCCTTCGGCCAGCAACCGTGCGCACCAGTGCGTCACGTTCAAGCCGTGGCCGGAATAGCCTTGGGCATAGAACACATTCGGGTACTGCTTGAGCCGCCCGACCTGGGGAAAACGGTTGGCGGTGATGCCGATCTTGCCGCCCCACTGGAACTCGATGGCGGCGTTGGCCAACTGCGGGAACACCTTGAGCATTTTCGGACGCATGTACGCGGCGATGTCCTGAGGATCGCGCCCCGAGTAATGGCAGGCACCGCCGAACAACAGGCGCCGGTCGGCGGTCAGCCGGTAGTAATCCAGGCCGACTTTCTGGTCGCACAGCGCCAGGTTCTGTGGGATCAACTGCTGGGCCACAGGCTCAGGCAGTGGCTCGGTGGCGATGATGTAGCTGCCCGCCGGCAGTACCTTGCCGCTCAAGCGCGGCTCCAGCTCTTCAAGATGGGCATTGCATGCCAGCACCAGGTTGGCCGCGCGCACGCTGCCGCTCGCGCAGCGCACCTGCACGGTATCGCCGTGGATCAGCTCCAGCACCGGGCTGTGCTCAAAGATACGCACCCCAAGGGCCTCGGCCGCCTGCGCTTCACCCAGCACCAGGTTGAGCGGGTGCAGATGCCCGGAGCCCATGTCGACCAGGCCGCCGGCATACACCGTCGAGCCCACCACCTGCGCCATGTCGTGCGGGCCGACCAGCCGCGTTTCATGGGCATACCCCATGGCCGCCAGGTGCGCCTGTTCGCCCTTGAACGCGGCGAACTGCGCCGGGGTGTTGGCCAGTTCGCAATAGCCCCAGCGCAGGTCGCAGTCGATACCGTGCTCGGCAATGCGCTGGCCCACCAGGGCCACCGAGTCGATACCGGCCCGCTCCATATAACGCACGCCCTCCTCGCCCACGTATTTGGCAAACCCCGAAACATCATGGCCGATGCCGCGGATCAATTGCCCGCCGTTGCGCCCGCTGGCGCCCCAGCCAATGCGGCGCGCCTCCAGCAGCACCACCGAGAGCCCGCGCTGGGCCAGTTCGATGGCGGTGTTGACCCCGGTGAAACCACCGCCGATCACGCACACATCGGCGCTCAGGTCGGCCTCAAGTGCGGGCCGCTGCGCCATGGCATTCGCCGAAGCGCGGTAATAGGACTGGGCATGTTCGTTGGACTGCATCATCGGTTGGACTTCACTTTGCTCCAGGCGCGGGTCATCACGCGCATGGTCGCCGGCGTGGGCGTGGTGGAAATATAGAGTTTGTCGAGTACCTCCTGGGGCGGGTACACCTCAGGGTTGTTCACCAGTTCCGGGGCCATGAACGGCTTGGCGGCCGGGTTGGCGTTGGCATAGCCCACCGAGGCGCTGACCTTGGCAATCACCTCGGGCTCAAGCAGGTAGTTGATGAACGCATGGGCTTCTTTAGGGTTGCTCGCGTCGGCCGGAATCGCCAACAGGTCGAACCACAGGTTGGCGCCTTCCTTGGGGATCGAGTACGCAATGTTCACCCCGTTCTTGGCTTCCTTGGCGCGGTTGGCGGCCTGGAACACATCGCCGGAATAACCGAAAGCCACGCAGATATTGCCGTTGGCCAGGTCTGAGATGTACTTGGATGAGTGGAAATAGGTGATGTACGGCCGCAGCGTCAGCAGCTTGGCTTCGGCCTGCTTGTAGTCCTCGGCATTCTCGCTGCGTGGGTCCTTGCCCATGTAGTTGAGGATCGCCGGGAACAGCTCATCCGCCGAATCGAGGAAGGCCACACCGCATTCATGCAGCTTCTTGATATTTTCCGGTTCGAACAGCACGGCCCACGAATCGATGCGGTCGACACCCAGCACCTGCTTGACCTTGTCAACGTTATAGCCAATGCCATTGGTGCCCCACAGGTACGGCACCGAATGCGTATTACCGGGGTCGTTCTGCTCCAGCAACTTCAGGAGCTTGGGGTCCAGATTCTTGAAGTTGGGCAACTGCGCGCGGTCGAGCTTGAGGAACGCACCGGCCTTCACCTGGCGCGCCAGGAAGTGGTTGGACGGCACCACCACGTCATACCCGGTGCGCCCGGCCAGCAACTTGCCCTCCAGGGTCTCGTTGGAGTCGAACACATCGTAGATCACCTTGATGCCGGTCTTGGCCTGGAAGTCCGCCAAGGTGGTCTCGCCAATGTAATCGGTCCAGTTGTAGACACTCACCGTCGGTGCCGCCTGGCCGGCACTGCTGAACGCCGCGGCCAGGGCCAATGGGAGAAGCTTGTTCACAAGACGCATATCGTCACCCCTTTTATGCTTGTTTTTAGACGCTCAACAGCAGGAACTCACGCTCCCAGGAACTGATCACTCGCTTGAAGTTTTCATGCTCGGCGCGCTTGACCGCCACATAGCCGCGCACGAATTTCTCGCCCAGGTACTGCTTGACCGTGTCGCACTCCTCCATGCGCGCCAGCGCATCTTCGAGGGTGAACGGCAGGCGCAGGTTTCGGCGTTCATAGGCGCGGCCTTCCACCGGGGCACTGGGTTCGATGTGCTCGATCATCCCCAGATAACCGCACAACAGGCTCGCGGCAATCGCCAGGTACGGGTTGGCATCGGCCCCCGGCAGGCGGTTTTCCACGCGCATCGCCTCCGGGCTGGAAGTGGGCACGCGCAAGCCGACGGTGCGGTTCTCTTCGCCCCATTCGACGTTGACCGGCGCCGAGGTGTCCGGCAGGAAGCGGCGGAACGAGTTCACATTGGGCGCGAACATCGGCAACAGCATGGGGATGTACTTCTGCAGGCCGCCGATGTGATGCAAAAACAGCGGGCTCATGGCGCCATCGGCATCGACGAACACCGGTTTGCCGGTGGCAATCTCCACCACGCTCTGGTGCAAATGCATGGCGCTGCCCGGCTCATCGGCCACCGGTTTGGCCATGAAGGTGGCGGCGACGTTGTGCTTGAGGGCGGCCTCGCGCAAGGTGCGCTTGAACACCGTGATCTGGTCGGCCAGGTCCAGGGCGTCGCCGTGACGGAAGTTGATTTCCATCTGCGCCGGGCCGTCTTCGTGGATCAGCGTATCGAGGTCCAGGCCCTGGGCTTCGCACCAGTCATAGACATCTTCGAACAGCGGGTCGAATTCGTTGGCGGCATCGATGGAGAACGACTGGCGGCCGGTTTCGGCACGGCCGGAACGGCCAATCGGGGTTTTCAGTGGCAGGTCCGGGTCTTCGCAACGCTGGGTGAGGTAGAACTCCATTTCCGGCGCCACGATCGGCTGCCAGCCTTGGTCGGTGTAGAGCTGCAGGACTTTCTTCAACACATTGCGCGGCGACAGCTCGATGGGGTTGCCCTGCTTGTCGAAGGTGTCGTGGATCACGATGGCGGTGGGTTCGATGGCCCACGGCACCACGTAAGTGGCGTTGGCTGCCGGGCGGCAGATCATGTCGATATCGGCCGGGTCCAGCAGGTCGTAATAGATATCGTCGTCGACAAAGTCCCCGGTTACCGTTTGCAGCAACACACTTTCCGGCAGGCGCATGCCTCGCTCATGCAGGAACTTGTTGGTGGGCGCAATCTTGCCGCGTGCGATGCCAGTCAAGTCACTGATCACGCATTCGACCTCGGTAATCTTGTGTTCTTTCAGCCAGGCGGACAGCTGATCGAAGGGGGCGTTCATAAGGACCTCGTCTTGGGTGGGATGCGACGCCGGCTTGTACTCCCAGCGCATTGAGGTCTATCTTGGGCCAGCCTTGAAACGGCATCTATCCACTTTGCACGCGGCACAACGCACCAATAGAGTGCGCACGGATCACCCATGACACAGGCAACCGCTTTGCGCGTACAGGCCTTCGCCACCGGCGATGTGGCCGCCCAATGCAGTGCGACACCCGGCTGGGTGCAGCAGTACCAGCAGATGTCCCCGGGGCATTTTGCCGGGCAGGTGCGCTACCTCGACCTGCAAGGTGTGCAGGTTTACGAAGAGTGCATGAACACCCGCGTGGAGCAGCATTTCAACGCCCCCACCGGCGCCCTGACGTTCTGTTTCGACGGCAGCGACAACGCGCTGTACCTGCTCAATGGCGACAGCCGCAACACCTGGATCACCCCGGTCAACTACCGCGAAGTGGCGGTGGTGTTCGGCCCACAGTTCGTCCAGCGCCAGGGCCTGGACATGGCCAGACTCGAAGGCCTGTTCATGGCACCCCTGACCGGCCAACAGAACGCGCTGTTCACCCGCTGGCTCAGTGGCACGCTCACGCGCTTGTCCGCCCTCACCGACCCCATCAGCCGCGATGCGCTCACCCAGCAATTGCTCGACGACTGCCTATTTATCCTCGATAACGCCTGCGTGTGTCTGGACCGCAGTTCGCTGCAAAAGCGCAGCGAAGAACGCCGCTTGATGGCGCGCATCGGCGAATGGGCGGCGGATGCGCCGGATGAAACCGTCAACTTGCTGGAACTGGCGCAGATTGCGGGTGTGCCGTTGCGCCAATTGCAGCAAGGGTTCAAGACCTACACAGGGATGAGCCCGGCGCAGTGGTTAAGGTTGCGTCGGTTGAATGGGGCGCGGCGTGAGCTATTGAGTGGCGCGGATACCACCGTGGCCGAGGTGGCGATGAATTGGTCGTTCTGGCATTTGGGGCGGTTTTCCAACAGCTATCGGGCTTTGTTCCGGGAGCTGCCCAGCGAGACGCTGAAGCGCTTTGGTTGAAACGCTATGCCCTGTGGGAGCTGGCTTCTACACAACTTTCTGAGCTGTAACAGCAGACGGTAACCACGATGCGAAGCGAGCCGCTCTTGATCTGCTTTTGATCTTAGGCGCCCCGTCAAACCACGCTGGCCGGAATTCGACAGGGATTTGGGGGGTAAACCGGCAGGGATGCCGGTTTAGCCGCCCCGCGCCATGGATGGCGCGTGGCGGCGGCCCCCCAAATCACTGTCGGATTCCGGGCACACCGAGCCTAGGCGAGGTGCCGAGTGGTGGGGCAAGAGCGTTTTGCTTACTTTTGCGCTTTTCAAAAGTGAGCCGCCGTCAGGGCGGAACCCTAAGTGGCTGTTACCTAAATAACGGATATGTACCCGGTCAAATCCAACATCCCGGTAGGCTGTCAGGCCGTCATCGCAGGCAAGCCAGCTCCCACATTTGGACTGCGGCGCGTCAGGTAGATAAGCGTCGGCTGTCAGGCCGTCGCGGGAGCAAGCTCCCTCGCCACAGGTCCAGCGTCGCACCAAAGTTGTGTAGATACCTATGGCTATCGCAGGCAAGCCAGCCCACATTCGATCAGCGGTGTGGCAGAGCCCTGCTGCATAACTTGTAAAATCCCGCCGTTATGCCTAGCTTATGCGCCCCCCGCCCAGCGCTTTAAGGCCTTGCCCCATGGTTTTGCGTTTCCGCCCCGTCGTCACCTCACGTTTCGCCCTCGGCCTGTTGCTTAGTGGCGGCATCGGCAGCAGCCTGGCCGCAGAGATCGAGCTGCCGACCGTAAAAGTCCAGGGCCAGGATGAGTCGGGTTACCGCAACGAAACCGCGTCGGTGGGCGGCTTTGACGAAGCGCCGCTGCTGGACACCCCCGCTTCGATCACGGTGATCAACGCCGCGCTGATCAAGGACCAGCAGGCACGCCTGCTCAGCGAAGTGCTGCGCAACGATGCCTCGGTGGGCGACAGTTACGCGCCCATTGGCTATTACGAGAATTTCGTGGTGCGTGGCTTTTCGCTGAACGCGGCCAGCAGTTACAAGATCAATGGGCGCACGATCACGGGCGAGCAGAACGTCGCCCTGGAAAACAAGCAGCAAGTGGAAGTGCTCAAGGGCCTGGCCGGGTTGCAGAGCGGCATTTCCGAGCCCAGTGGAGTGATCAACTACGTGACCAAGCGCCCTCAGGATGTGCGCTCGGTGACGGTGTCCACCGATGATCGTGGCAGTGGCTACATCGCCACCGATGTCGGCGGCTGGTTTGGCAGCGAGCAGCAGTTCGGCCTGCGCGCCAACGTCGCCCATGAAGACCTCAATTCCTATGTGGAACACGCCAACGGCCAGCGCGATTTCGTGTCCCTGGCCTTTGACTGGAACATCAGCCCCGACGCCGTGCTGCAGCTGGATGCCGAATACCAAAACAAACAACAGCGCTCAGTACCCGGTTATCAACTGCTGGGCGGCACCGAAGTGCCCCATGATGCGTCGCCGAAAAAGCTGCTGGGGCACCAGACGGGGGGCAAGCAGGTGGGGATTGATTCGCTGAACCTCAACGGCAAGTTCGAGTACCGTTTCAGCGATCAGTGGAAAGGCAGTGTCAGCGCGGCGCGTAGCAAGGTGGTGATTGATGACTACAGTTCGTTTGCCTGGGGCGGCGATACCAACGGCCTAGGCAATTACTTCACGCCGGAAGGTGACTATGACATCTACGACTACCGCAGCCCCGACGACACTCGCCGCGACGATGAAGTCCAGGCGGCGATGACCGGGCTGTTCGACGCTGCGGGATTGAGCCATGAACTGACCTTCGGCACAAGCGCATTTCGCCGGGTGATCGACAAGCGTGAGTCGGTCAACGACCCCATCGGCAGCGGTAATATCAATCAGGATGCGCCAAGCTTCGAACCTACCAAAAAACCGCTGAACGACAGCCATCGCAACCTCGACAGCCGCCAGTACGGCCTGTTCGTCACCGACCGCATCCGCTTCAACGAGCAATGGCAAACCATTCTCGGCGGCCGCGAAGTGCGCCTGGACGAAAAAGCCTTCGACAGTGTCACCGGCGCCCAGACACGCCACACCCAACAGTACGTGTTCCTGCCCCAGGCCTCGTTGATCTACAAGCCGGTGGACAACGTTTCGTTGTACACCAGCTACAGCAAGGGCCTGTCCCTGGGTGGCACCGCGCCGTGGTTCGCAAACAATGCGGATGAAACCCTCGCCCCCACCGTCTCACGCCAGCTCGAAGCCGGGGTGAAATACGACTGGCGCCGTATCAGCTTCGCCGCCGCCGTGTTCCAGACGCGCCAGGCTTACCAGTACGCCAAGCCCGAAGGTGGCACGTTCAACTACGTGCAGCAGGGCCAGCAGAAAAACACCGGGATTGAATTGTCCGCCAACGGCTGGGCCACCGACCGTCTGCAGATCGCCACCAGCGTGGCCGCGATCCGAGCGCGGGTGAGCGGCAGCGGCACGCCGGAGTACGAAGGCCATCAGGCGATCAACGTGCCAAAGCTGCGCGCCAGTGTGTACGCCGACTACGCCCTGCCCTGGGTCAATGGCCTGGCGGTATTGGGCGGCGTGCAATACAGCGCGAAGAAGTCCGCCAATCGCACCGGTAATGTGGAAGTGGGCGACTACGCGGTGGTCAACGTCGGGAGCCGCTACACCACCAAGGTCGATGGCTACGAGACAGTGTTTCGCCTGAGCGTCGATAACCTGTTCGACAAGCGCTACTGGCGCGACGCCGGCGAATACATGGGCGATGACTACCTGTTCCAGGGCGCGCCGTTGACGGCGCGCTTGAGTGCGTCGGTCAACTTCTGAGTAGCCACGACGTAGCCAGCCACAACGCTGCCAAGCCGCACACCAACAGGCTCCAGCCAAGATCCTGAGACCAGGTCACCAAGGCCAGCCCGCCGCCAATCACCAGGTAGTACAGCAAGCCAAACAAGGCGGCGGCGGTGCCAAGGCGGTCTCGGTAATCGACCAGGGCCGCCCCCAGCACGTTGGGAATCGCCATGCCGAAGGCCAGCACCACCAACAGCATCGGCCACACCAACAGCCAGCTGTGCTGCAGGGCCAACACCAACAGGCTCCCCACCACGGCCACCGCTGCGGCGACAACCACCAACCGCTCACCGCTCAACCCACGCTTGAGCAAGGCTTTGTTCAGCCACGCCCCCAAACCGGAACCCAGCGCGAGCAGCACGCCGCTGTAGCCGAACTCGGCGGTGGAACGCCCTTGCTGCGCGAAGACAAACGGCCCCACGCTGTAATAGCTGAACAGCGCGATATTGAACGCCGCGACCAACCCGACCGAGCACCATACTCCCGCATCCTTGAGCATCAGGCCGAGCGTCTGGCCAAGGGCGGCGGTGGGCAAGGAGGCCGGACGGGTTTCCGGCAAGGCCCACCAACACCAGCCCCATAACACCGCCGCGAGCAGCAACAACGCGCAGAGCACGCCGCGGTAACCGAAAAATTCCACCAGGCTCGCGCCGCTGAACAGGCCGATAGCAGGACTGGCGGCCAGCGCAATACCCATCACGGAAAACACCTGGGCCAGGTCGGCACCGTGGAAACGGTCACGCAACACCGTCTGCGTGACCACCGACCCCACCGCCGCGCCAAATGCCGCGCAGGCCTGGGCCAGCAGCAAGGCGTTGAATGTCGTCACCGTCAAGGCCAGCGCCGAAGCGCCCACATAGATTGCCAGCCCCATCAGCATCACCGGCCGCCGCCCCAGACGATCACTCAGCCGGCCCCACACCACCACGCCCAGGGCGAAGGCGAGGAAATACACCGACAAGGTCTGCCCTGCACGCTCCGGCGCGACGTCAAAGGCGCGGCCGATATCGCCCAGGGCCGGGCTGTACAGGGTTTGGGCCAACTGCGGGAACATCAGCAGGGCCATGGTCAGCGGCAGCAACTTTTTAAATGTCATCACACGATCCATCCATAAACACAACGGACGGATTCTAGGGCGCGCCAGCTGGGCTATTATCCGGACTTCGACACTTTATCCATCAAATCGGACAACCCATGGCCTGGCTTGCCGCTACCGCGTCTTTCAACCCCGATGCCTTCGCAGCGCCCGTGATCGGCATCGCGGCGGTGCTGGGCAATCACGATTCGGGCCTGCATGTGCACCAGCGCGGGCAACTGTTGTTCACCCACCAAGGTTGCACGCGCATCACCCTGGACAATCAACTGTGCCTGTTGCCACCTAGCCGCGCAGCCTGGATCCCCGGCGGCCTGCCCCATCGTGCGATGATGCAGCAGGCGGTGGATTATCGGTCGGTGTATGTGAGTGCGGCCCTGGCCGAGCAATTGCCGGCCCAGGTGCGGGTGATCCAAGTGAGTGCCTTGCTCAGGGCAGTGCTGGAACCCATGGCCCTGGCGCCGTTCGAGACCGACTGGCAGGCAGGTCGCTATGCCCATTTGCTCGGGCTGTGCCTGGATGAAATCCGCCACGCGGCGGCGCAACCCATGCTGTTGCCGTTGCCACGGGACAAGCGCCTGGCGCCGCTGCTGGCCCAGCTTGACCGCTTGCCCCCCACGCTGCAGGACCTGGAACAGCACATTGGCGCCAGCACCAAGACCATCGGCCGGATTTTCCTCAAGGAAACCGGCCTGGGGTATCAGCAATGGCGCCAACAGTGGCGTCTGATGCGCATGATCGAACTGCTTGCCATCGGGCGCAGCCTGGGCTACTGCGCCTTTGAACTGGGCTTTGCCAGCGACAGTGCACTGATCGCCTTTTTCAAAGGCATGACCGGCACCACGCCGCGAAACTATTTCAAAGCCAACTGACGGGCTTACTTGGGCATCTTGCGAAAGCCCACTGCCAGGCGGTTCCAGCTGTTGATAGTGGCGATGGCGACGCTCAGGTCCACTTGTTCCTGGGGGCTGAACTGGGCGGCCAGTGCGTCGAAGTCTTCATCCGGGGCGTGGGTCTGGCTGAGCAGGGTCAGGCTTTCGGCCCAGGCCAGGGCAGCGCGCTCGCGCGGGGTGAAGAACGGGGTTTCACGCCAGGCCGACACGGTGTACAGGCGGCGCTCGGTTTCGCCGCCCTTGCGGGCATCGGCGGTGTGCATGTCCAGGCAGAACGCGCAGCCATTGATCTGCGAGACGCGCAGGCGCACCAGTTCCAGCAGTGGCAGTTCGATGGAGAGTTTGCCGACCGCCGCTTCCAGGGCAAGCATGGCTTTCATGGCGTCTGGGGAAGCGGTGTAGAAATCGGTACGGGTTTGCATGGTGTTGCTCCAGGACAGTGGGGTTGGTGAGCAGGTTAGTCACCCCGGCGTCCTGGAGAAATAGCCAATCCGGGCGAAGAACAGGTGACCAATCTACAGGCCACGGTTCCTCAGCCACTGCAAAAAGCCCTTCTTCACCGGCATGGCCGGCGCGTCCTGGGTCAGGGCCTGGGCAGCATGCACACGGAAATCCAGCAGCGCCTTCATCGCCTCGCCGATGTCGTGTCGCGCGTCCAGGCAAGGCTTGAGGTATTCCTTCTCGATGCGGTACAGCGTGCAGAAGGTCTTGGCAGTGAAGTCCGCCAGCGCCGCCTGGTCGGACAGGATCCCCGCTTCGCCAATCACCTCCCCCGGCCCCATGCGCCCGGCTTCGAACTTATGCCCGTCTTTGAGCAGCAACACCGAGACCACGCCGGATTCGACAATGAACAGGTGATCGCTGACCTCCCCCGCGGCCAGGATCATGTCCCCAGCGCGGTAGGTGTGCAGGGTCATGTTCTGGCTGAAGGTGTCTTTTTCTTCCTGGCGCAAGGTGGAGAAAATCGTCGAGCGCTCCAGCAAGGCGCGGGCGCCAGACACCGCAGGCGGCGTGCTGCCTTCGGTGGCGGACAGCAGGCCCACGCCCGCCGCCTGCAAATGCCGGTAGGCCAGGTCGTAAAGCTGGTTACGGGTTTCGCGCTTGAGGCCCATGGCCGGCACAAAGCCGCTGATTTCATATTCCACCCCACTGCCAGTGGATGCCTTGAACGCCACGCTGGGCGCCGGCTGGGCCAGCAACGGCCGGCAGCCCTGCATCGCACGCTCCAGCGCTTCGATCACTGTTTGCGGGCGCGCATGGGGGCTGACTTGCAGGCTGACCGCCAGGCCGAACATGTCTGCCGGGCGCGAGAAGTTGATGATCTTGGCCTTGGCCGCCAGGGAGTTGGGGATCACCGCCAAGCTGCCCTGGGAAGTTTGCAGGCGCGTGGCGCGCCAGTCGATATCCGTAACACGGCCTTCGGTGCCGTCGATGGAGATCCAGTCATCGATCTGGTAAGGCTTGGTGGTATTGAGGACGATCCCGGAAAACACGTCGCTCAAAGTGCTTTGCAAGGCCAGGCCGACGATGATCGCCACGGCGCCGGAGGTGGCCAATACGCCTTTGACCGGCAGGTCGAGCACGTAGGCCATGGCGGCGATGATCGCGATGAGGAAAATCACGGCGCCCAGCAGGTCCTGCAACAAGCGCCCGGTATGGCCGACCCGCTGCATCATCACTGCGCCGAGCAATACCGTGAGGGTGCGCGCCGCAAACAACCACCAGCCGATCTGCAATGCCGTGGCGGCCAGGTGCAACGTGGTGTCATCGGCATAGGGCGCCGCTTGCATGGGGTTCATGCCGTCGTTGAACAGCACGGCACTGAACACCGCGAAAATCACCAGCCGCGCTGCGAGTTTCCAGTTGGCCAGGTTGGGGGAAATAAGGCGCCACACGGCGATGTCGATCAGGATCAACGCCACGGCGCACAGCATCGGGTGATCAGCGATAAATGAGGGCATCCAGGCGACTCCAGGGCGAATGCCGAGAAGATCGCATGAAATCAGAACCCTGGAAACAAAATGTAGGAGCGAGCTTGCTCGCGAAAAACCACAACGATGACGCGTGCTGTCTGATTGAACGCGGTATGTTGCAGTTCTTCGCGAGCAAGCTCGCTCCTACAGGGGTTTGCGGTGAACCGTCAGGCGTGCATCTGCCCGAATTTGCCCGACTGGAAGTCGACAAATGCCTGATGAATCTCCTGCTCGGTGTTCATCACGAACGGACCGTGGCCGACGATGGGCTCGTCGATGGGTTCGCCGCTGAGCAGCAGCACCTTGGCGTCGTCGTTGGACTCCAGGGTCAGTTGCTTGCCGTCGCGCTCGAACAGCGCCAATTGCCCCTGGCGTGCGACTTCTTCGCCATTGATCAACAACGTGCCGCTGAGCACCACCAAGGCGGTGTTACGCCCGGCGTGCAGGTCCAGCGTGACTGCTTTATCGGCGTTGAGGCGCAAGTCCCACACGTCTATAGGCGTGAAGGTGCGGGCCGGACCTTGAGTGCCGGCAAATTCCCCGGCGATCAGGCGCAGGTGGCCGGCGTCGTTCGCCAGTGGCAGCACCGGAATGTCGCCATCGACGATGGTCTGGTAACCGGCATCCGCCATTTTGTCCTTGGCCGGCAGGTTGACCCACAGTTGCACCATCTCCAGTGCGCCGCCGCGACGGGCGAAGTCTTGGGAGTGGAACTCCTCGTGAAGAATGCCCTTGGCTGCGGTCATCCATTGCACATCGCCTGGGCCGATCTTGCCGCCGGCACCGGTGGAATCGCGGTGTTCGACTTCGCCGTCGTAGACGATGGTCACGGTTTCAAAGCCGCGGTGCGGGTGTTGGCCGACGCCACGGCGCTGTTCGGTGGGGGTGAATTCGGCGGGGCCGGCGTGATCCAGCAACAGGAATGGGCTGATGTGTTTGCCCATGGTGTCGTAGGAAAACAGCGTGCGTACCGGGAAGCCGTCGCCGACCCAGTGGGCGCGGGGGCTGGTGTAGATACCAATCAGCTTTTTCATGGTGTACCTCCAAAGTGAGTACAGCTTAATTCGCCTCACGCCTGAGTACTAGACGGCAAAATTGGCCCTGATCGTTCTACATATAGAACAATGCTTTAACCTGTGGGAGCTGGCTTGCCTGCGATGACGGCCTGCCAGTCGATATCTATCTACCTGACACCCCGCGGTCCAAACTGTGGGAGCGGGCTTGCTCGCGAAGGCGGCCTTGCAGTCAACACAGGTGGATTGTGTACATATCCATTGCTGCGGTAACGGCCACTTAGGGTTCCGCCCTGACGGCGGCTCACTTTTGAAAAGCGCAAAAGTAAGCAAAACGCTCTTGCCCCACCACTCGGCACCTCGCTTAGGCTCGGTGTGCCCGTAATCCGCCAGTGATTTGGGGGGCCGCCGCCACGCGCCATCCATGGCGCGGGGCGGCTAAACCGGCATCCCTGCCGGTTTACCCCCCAAATCCCTGTCGAATTCCGGCCAGCGTGGTTTGACGGGGCGCCTGAGATCAAGATCAAAAGCAGATCAAGAGCGGCTCGCTTCGCATCGTGGTTAGCGTTGGGCTACAACCTACAAAAATGTGTAGATGGTTCGGTTGATTCATCAGTGACTGACAGGAGATCTGCGCATAGCTGACTGGGATTATCGGGGGCTGGATTAATTTATATTTCAACCATAATATAAGTAGAAAATTACGCCCGTAATTTTTTGCACAATGGTTTTCGGAGTTCGCCATGCCCCCTCTCCCCCTGCGTCTTCTCACGCCCCTGGCTCTGCTGATGATTCTTAATGGCTGCAACAGCAAGGCCGATACCGCCGAGGCGCCCGTTTCACGTCCGGTACTTGCCGCCAAAGTCGAAGCCGCCGGCACCCAGCAAAGTGCCTACACCGGCGTGGTGGCGGCTCGCACTGAAAGCAACCTGGGCTTTCGGGTCAGCGGCAAGGTGATCGAGCGCAAGGTCGACCCCGGCCAGCATGTCTCCCGTGGCGATACCTTGCTGGTACTGGACATCGGCGACTTCGAACTGGCGCTGCGTTCGGCCAAGAACCGCGTCAACGCCGCCGAGGCGCAACTGCGCCAGCGTCGTGACGATGAAAACCGTTACCAGCGCCTGGCCAGTACCGGCGCGGTGTCGCGGCAGATCTTCGACCAGTCGGCCACCAACCTGCGCGTCGCCCAGGCCGAACTGGCCGCGGCGCAATCGGATGCCAGCCAGATCGAAAACCGTCGCACGTATTCGGTACTCAAGGCCGATGGCAACGGCATCATCACCGATGTACTGGCCGACCGCGGCCAAGTGGTGGCCGAGGGGCAAATCGTCGCGCGCCTGGCCCATGACGGTGCCCGTGAAGCCATCGTCAACTTGCCGGAAAACCAGCGCGACCTGGCCACGCAAAAAGCCTTGGCATTCCCCTTTGGCGCAGCGGACCAGGCCGTGGCCGCTACCCTGCGCGAACTGTCCGCCAGCGCCGACCCGGTCACCCGCACTTACCGCGCACGTTATGTGCTGCAGGGTTCGGTCGAGCGTTTCGCCCTCGGCTCCACCATCACCGTGCGCCTGCAAGGCAACGGCCAGCCCCTGCAAACCCGCGTGCCCATTGGCGCCTTGCAGGATGCAGGGCAAGGCACGGGCGTCTGGCTGATTGGCGATGACCAAAAGATCAGCTTCGCCCCGGTGAAAGTCGCCAGCCTCGGCCAGGAAGACGCCTTGCTCGACAGCGGCGTAACACCCGGCCAAACCATCGTCGCCCTTGGCGCCCACCTGCTGCACAGCGGCGACACGGTGCGCTTGCTGCCCGCCCAGGCGCTGGCCCTCAACCGTCAGCAGGATCAATGAGTATGCGCGGGATCAACCTCTCCGAACTGGCCGTCAAACACCGCGCCGTTACCCTGTTTTTGCTGATTGCGATCCTCGTCGCCGGGGTCTTCGCCTTTGGCAAGCTGGGCCGCGCGGAAGACCCTTCGTTTACCGTCAAGGTGATGACCATCACCGCTGCCTGGCCCGGCGCTACCGCCCAGGAAATGCAGGAGCAAGTGGCCGACCGCCTGGAAAAGCGCCTGCAGGAACTGGACTACTACGACCGCGTCGAGACCATTGCCCAGCCGGGCTTTGTGTCGATGCGCATGACCTTCCTCGAGTCCACCCGCCCGAGCGAGATCCAGGCGCTGTTCTACCAGACGCGCAAAAAGCTCAGCGACGAAGCCGCGCAATTGCCCAAGGGCGTGATCGGGCCGTTTTTCAATGATGAATATTCCGATGTGTACTTTGCGTTGTACGCCCTGGAAGCCGAACACCTGCCCCACCGCCAGCAAGTGCAAATGGCCGAACAATTGCGCCAGAGCCTGCTCAACCTGCCCGGGGTGAAGAAGGTCAATATCCTCGGCGAACAGGCCCAGCGCGTGTTTGTCGAGTTTTCCTATGAGCGTCTGGCAACCCTGGGCATCAAGCCCGAACAGATCTTCGCCGCCCTCGCCGCACAAAACGCCGTGGCGCCCTCCGGCTTCGTCGAAACCGCGGGCGCCCGCGCCTATATCCGCATCGACGGCGCGTTCGACAGCCTGGCCTTGATCGAGAATGTGCCCCTGCAAGTCAATGGCCGCGTATTGCGCATCGCCGATGTGGCCACCGTGAGCCGGGGTTATGAAGACCCGCCCAGTTACCGCATCCGCCACCAGGGCGACCCGGCGCTGATGCTGGGCGTGATCATGGAGAAGCACTGGAACGGCCTTGAACTAGACAAGAGTCTGCAAGCCGAAGAAGCGCGGATCCAGGCCGACCTGCCCCTGGGCGTGAACTTCGCCAAGGTCTCCGACCAGGCGAAAAACATCAGCCTGGCAGTCAATGAATTCATGCTCAAATTCTTCGTCGCCCTGGCGGTGGTGATGCTGATCAGCCTGTTGGCCCTGGGCTTTCGCGTGGGGCTGGTGGTGGCGGCCGCCGTGCCGCTGACCCTGTCGATCGTGTTCGTGATCATGCTGGTCACGGGCCGGGAATTCGACCGGGTCACCCTCGGCGCGCTGATCATCTCCCTGGGCCTGTTGGTGGACGACGCGATCATTGCCATCGAGATGATGGTGGTCAAACTCGAAGAAGGCTTTGACCGCATTCACGCGGCGACCTATGCCTGGAGCTCCACCGCCGCGCCCATGCTCACCGGTACGCTGGTGACCATCATTGGCTTTTTGCCGGTGGGGTTTGCGCGCTCCGGTGCCGGCGAGTACGCCGGCAATATCTTCTGGATTGTCGGGTTTGCGTTGATTTCGTCGTGGCTGGTCGCGGTGGTGTTCACGCCTTACCTGGGCGTAAAGATGCTACCGCAGATCAAGCCAGTGCCCGGCGGGCATGATGCGATTTATGCCGGACGCTACTACCAGAAGCTGCGCCGCCTGGTGGAGGCCTGCGTGCGTGGGCGCTGGCTGGTAACTGGGCTGGTGGTGGCCGCGTTTGTGCTGTGTGGTCTGGGTATGGCGGTGGTGAAGAAACAGTTCTTCCCGGACTCCGACCGCTCCGAGCTGATTCTGGAAGTGTATATGCCGCCCGGCAGCGCGTTCAAAAGCACCGAGGCGGTGGCGGCGCAGGTGGAGAAGGCGCTGTTGCAAGAGCCGCAGACCAGCATGGTCGACACCTATGTGGGCGGCGGTGCACCACGGTTTTTCCTGTCGTTGAACCCTGAAATGCCGGACCCGGCGTTTGCTAAGTTGATCGTGCAAACGCCGGATTCCCACGCCCGCGACGCACTGAAACTGCGGATGCGTGAGCGCATTGCGGCAGGCGAATTCCCTTCGGCGCGGGTTCGGGTCACACAGCTCGTCTTCGGCCCGCCAGTGCCGTTCCCGGTGGTGTTCCGCGTTTCCGGGCCGGACCTGAATGTGCTGCGCGGGCTGTCTGAAGACGTGCGTCAGGTGGTGGCCGGCAACAAGCTGACCAGAGACACCTTCCTCGAATGGGGCGAACGTGCCAGCGGTTATCGCCTAGTGCTGGATCAGGATCGCTTGCGCCTGCTGGGGTTCACGCCGGACGAGGTCAAGTCCCAGCTCAACGCTTTGCTCAGCGGCAACCCGATCACCGAAGTGCGCGAAGGCAACCGCACCGTGTCGGTGGTGGCCCGTGCCCAGGGCAGCCAGCGTGAAGACCTGGGCAACCTCAACAACATGACCCTGACCAACAGCGCCGGCACCTCGGTGCCATTGGCCCAGGTCGGGCATTTCCAGGCGGTAATGGAAGAGCCGATCCTCAAGCGGCGCGACCGCGCCACCACCGTGGAAGTGCGCGCCGACATCATCGACGGCGTACAACCGCCCGACGTGGAAATGGCCGTGTACAAAGACCTGCAACCGCTGATCGCCAAACTGCCCAGCGGTTACAAAATCGACATCGGCGGCCCGGTTGAGGAAAGCGCCAAGGCCAACGTCGCCCTGGCGGCGCTGTTCCCGATCATGATCCTGCTGACCCTCACGGTGATCATGTTCCAGGTGCGCTCCTTTGGCGTGATGTTCATGGTGTTCGCTACCGCGCCTTTGGGCCTGATCGGCGCAGTGCCCACCTTGCTGCTGTTCAACCAGCCGTTCGGCTTCAACGCAATTCTTGGACTGATCGGCATCGGCGGCATCCTGATGCGCAACACGCTGATCTTTACCGACCAGATCCGCCAGAACCAGGACCACGGCATGGCGATTCGCGAGGCCATTATCGAAGCCACGGTGCGGCGTGCGCGGCCGGTGATCCTTACGGCACTGGCGGCGGCGTTGGCGTTTATTCCGCTGACGCTCTCGGTGTTCTGGTCGTCCCTGGCCTATGTGCTGATTGGCGGGGTGTTGGTGGGCACGGTGTTGACGCTGTTGTTCTTGCCGGCGCTGTGCAGCCTGGTGCTGCGCGACAAGGTTGCTGAAATGTCCCACGTAACGGCCGGATAAGCTCTACTCCCCTCCCCTGTAAACCGCTGCAAAGTCCCTCGCCTGATCAAACAGTGCGAGGGATTGCAGATGGTTTTTCCTGTGAGTGCCTTGGTTACCTGGCCGCCCCCCGTGGGGAGCCGTCGCGGATGACCCAAGCAGCCCAAGTTACCTTTATCGAACACGAGCTGGATGGTTTCCATCAGAGCCTGGTGGAGTACCGCCAGCAGATGGGCGCCTGGTATTCGCGTGCGCTGGATACGGTCAGTCATGCAGCGGACATGCCGTCATTGCTGGGTATGGACCGGGTATTACGGGCTGGGGATGCGCAGCAGTCGGTGAGTCTTGGCGATGCGGACTTTGCCACCGTGGCCCGCTGTCCGGCAGGAGGTGTGCTGAAGATCCAGAGCAGGTTCGAGTCAGCGTACGACGTGCCGATCGGCAATATCCCGGTTGAGGTGATCGGGCTGGATGACGGCAGTTCCAAGGTCATCCTGCTCGACGAGCACGGCGAGGGTTCCCACGACTGCGCCGCCGGCGGGCGTTATCAGGTGAGGGTTCAAGGCGGTGTTTCAGCGCAGCAAGTCGACGCCTTGTTTGCGTCCTATGCGGGGCTGACAGCGGATCTGGAGCAATGGCTGCGCGAACAGTGGCAAGGCTTCAAACCGCATTGGCAGCAATCCCCCGCCAGCGCAATTGGCAGCGGCGTGCTGGCCGGCAGTTGGGCGGCGATCCGTGACGCGTGGGACAGCGTCAAGCAGGTGCAGGCGATGCTTGAAGACCCGCTCAAGTACGCCGAGCAACTGGGTAGCGAGGCGGCCAGGTTGGCGCAAATCGCCACTGATGCGCCCAGGGTCATGGAACAGGCGATGTTGCTGGCCAGTGATGAGGCGGCGCTGTACCTGTTACTGCGCACCGCCATGATCTGGCTGGAGGCGTTACCGCCCAGTGAAGTCGCGCAAGCAGCCGCCGGTTTTATGGTGTCGCTGCTGATTGACCTGGTGATTGGCGCGGTGCTGACCATCGCGCTGCCGGCAGCGGGCGTAGCGTATTTGAGTATGCGCCTGGTCAAGTACGGTGCGTGGGTGCTTCAGTCAGCCGTGGGCTTCGTGACCGGTGTGCTGACGATCCTCACGAAGTTCATGCGGGCGGTGGACCGCTACAAAGCGGTGGCGGTTCGCGGGGTGGTAGGTGGGCTGAAGCAAGGCACGGTGCAGATGCGCTGGCGGGCGCAGCAGAACGCGGTGCTGATGCAGAAAGAGCGTGTGGATGATGTGCCGGTGGTGGCGTCGAATCCGAAGGGGGATGCGGCGGCCCCAGCGGACAAGACCGTTACCCACGGTTGCCCGGTGTCGATGGTCACGGGCGAGGAATTGCTGACCCTCACCGATGGTGCGTTGGACGGGATCTTGCCGTTTGAGTGGACGCGGCTGTATCGCACCAGCGCGGTGGAAGTCGATTGTGGGTTGGGGTTTGGTTGGAGCCATGCGCTGGCCCATCGGCTGGTGGTGTCGGGCGATTCAGTGGTGTGGACTGACCATGAGAACCGCTCGACTACCCTGCCCTTGCCCACCGACTCTCGGCCCGCGATCACCAATAGCCTGGCGGAAGCGGCGATCTATTTGGTCCGGCGCCTGACGAGTTGGTGCTGGCCCAGGCCTCGCGCTTCTATCACTTTCGCGATGGCGTGCTGACAACCATCAGCGATGCGTATGACAACCGACTGCGCCTTTGCCGGGACCGCTCAGGGCGGATTGAGCGGCTGGATAACGGTGCTGGCCGTTCGTTGCTGTTGCGTTATGAGTTGGGTCGCATCGTCGCGGTGGACTATCAGGTGCATCGTGCCAAAGGGCGTGAGCCCTACGTGTGGGAGACCGAACAGAACGTTGTTTCCTACGCCTATGACGAACACGGACGACTGGTTTGCGCGACCAATGCTGTCGGTGAAAGCGAGCGCTATCGGTACGACGATCAGCACGTCATTCTGGAACGCCAACTGGCCGGGGGTGCGAGTTTCTTCTGGGAATGGGAACGTGCTGGCAAGGCAGCACGCTGTGTTCGGCATTGGGCGAACTTTTCGCAGATGGACACGCGTTATGCCTGGGGCGATGACGGGCGTGTCACCGTGCATAACGCCGACGGTAGCCAGGAGGTGTATGTCCATGACCATCGGGCGCGGTTGGTGCAGCGCATCGATCCGGACGGCGCTCAGCATTACAAATCTTACGATGACAAAGGCCGGCTGACCGTCGAGCAAGACCCGATGGGCGCGGTGACGGCCTATCAGTATGACGACGCCGGACGCCTGGTGGCGCTGTTTCCGGGGGATGATGAGCCGACTTCCTACGAGCATGACAATGGGTTCGTACGGGTTGTGCGCCGTGGCGAGGCGGTCTGGAAATATGAGCGTAATGACCAAGGCGATGTCATTCGCAAGACTGATCCCGATGGCCATTCGACTGACTACAGCTACAACAAACAGGGGCAACTGACCGGGGTTTGGTACCCCGACAGCAGTTGTCATCGACTGGTGTGGAACGAGCGTGGGCAGTTGCTTGAGGAGCAATTGCCCCAGGGTGGGATCAAGCGTTATCGCTATGACGATCTGGGTCGACAGATTGCTCGTGAGGATGAACACGGCGCGCAGACCGTTTATGAATGGGACAGCGTCGGTCGGCTGATTCGCCTCATCTTGCCAGGCGGCGCCACCCGCGAATTCAGCTACAACCCCTACGGCAAAATCATCGCCGAACGCGACGAACTCGGCCACGTCACCCGCTACGAATACGCCGACGGCCTGCACCTGATCAGCCGCCGTCTCAACGCCGACGGCACCCAGGTCAAGTACCGCTACGACAACACTCGGCTGCTGCTCACCGAGATCGAAAACGAAGCCGGCGAAACCTACCAACTCGACTACCACCCCAACGGCCTGATCCGCCAGGAAACCGGCTTCGACGGCCAACGCACCGCGTATGCCTACGACCTCAACGGCAACCTGCTGGAGAAAACCGAATACGGCGACGATGGCAGTCAGCTCATTACCCGCTACCAACGTGACCACGCCGGGCGCCTCGTACGAAAAACCCTCCCCGACAGCAACGTTGTCGACTATGCCTACGACCGCCAAGGCAACCTCCTCAGCGTCGAAGACGGTCACTGGGCGCTGGCCTACGAATACGACCGCCAAAACCGCCTCACCGCCGAACACCAAGGCTGGGGCACCCTGCGCTACGGCTACGACGCCTGCGGCCAACTGAAAAACCTGTGCCTGCCAGACAACAACCGCGTCACCTTCAACCACGACAAAGGCGGCCACCTCGCCACCGTCCAACTCAATGGTGACGTGCTCACCTCACATCTATTCAACAGCGGCCGAGAGCATCAGCGCCAGCAAGGCCAACTGCTCAGCCACTACCACTACGACGACCAACACCGCCTACACGCCCACGCGGTGACCCAGCAACAAAACCACCTCTACCAACGCCAATACGACTACGACAAAGCCGGCAACCTCACCCGCCTGCTCGACACCCGCAAAGGCGAGCACTGCTACCACTACGACCCCCTCGCCCGCCTGACCCGCGCCGACCATTCCCAAGACATACAGGAACGCTTCGGCCACAACCCGGCCGGCAACCTGCTGATGCAAGACCGTCCCGGTCCAGACATCGTCGCGGCGAATCGTCTGATGATCCAGGGCGACCGCCATTACGACTACGACGCCTTTGGCAACCTCATCCGCGAACGGCGTGGCAAGGGCCAGCAACTCGTCACCGAATACCGCTACGACTGCCAGCATCGGTTAATCAGCATCACAAAGCCGAACGGCCAAACCGCCAGCTATCGCTACGACCCATTTGGGCGGCGCATCAGCAAAACCGTGGACGGCAAGACCACCGAGTTTTTCTGGCAAGGCGACAAGCTGATTGCCGAGCACCATGCAGAGCGTCATCGCAGTTACCTCTACGAACCGGATAGCTTTCGACCACTGGCGCTACTGGAAGGCTTCGGCCCACAAGCCACAACGCCCTACCACTACCAACTCGACCACCTCGGCACCCCGCAGGAACTGACCAGCCCCGAGGGCGAAATCGTCTGGTCCGCCCACTACCGCGCCTACGGCCAGATCGCCCGACTCGACGTAGGCAAAATCGACAACCCACTGCGGTTTCAAGGGCAATACTTCGATGCGGAAAGCGGGCTGCACTACAACCGCCATCGCTACTACAATCCGGATATTGGTCGCTACCTGACACCGGACCCGGTGAAGTTGGCGGGAGGAATCAATGGGTACAGGTATGTGCCCAATCCAACGGGTTGGGTCGACCCCCTAGGCTTGAATACATGCCCTGGTGCTGACGGATGTAAACCCAGCACCAGTGCTCCAAACCCTGCGCAGAGTGTTAACCACGGAGAGCCTGCCTTACCGCAACTGACCCGCACGCAGCGGCAGGCGAAAATTGATGAACTAGCAGAATCAAATGCTCATCGGCGATTATCAGAGCTTGAAGCGTCAATTCCAGGGGCACACTTCTTAGAAAAACACGGTGCGCAGACGTCGTTAGAGTCTCAACTAGAGCGGGTAATAACAGCGAGGAACCCAACCACAGGGGAAATTGAGCGACACCTAAGAGGGCCACGCCAAGGAGAGCCAAGACCGCCAAGCGCGGCGACTCACTTTCTAAGCCACAGAGACCAGTTGAATGCTATTTACCGTGCTCAGCTCATTTTCAAATCGCTCAACTTGTCGGCATCCAAACAACCTATGCACATGGGAAAAATAGTTGGAGAAGGGTATAAACGAGATGGATACGAATACCGCCAAACGAAGAAGGCTAGGGTTTTCTTAAACGAAGATGGACAACCTATCACAGCATTTACGGATCTCGAATGAAACTCAAGCCAAACCTCTCCATAATCCAAGGTCTGCTTTTTACATACTGCATCGAAAACACCAGAAGTGTGGACCGAGAAGAGCTAATTACCTCTATAAACGTGAACCATCACGAGGAACTCACATGGTTATTCAACACGCTAACTAAGCCTGAATTCATCAAATATAAGCAAGATGAAAGAGAATGGCACATCAACACACTCCAGCATTTTCTCAGCACGGACGAGAATTTTGAGTCCGTATTTTATCTATTTGACACTTACTTCGAAGATGAAATCATCGACAACAGAGCCTTTATGAAAACATTGCTTGAATGTCTAATTCGTTATCACGCTGAAGCGAAAACAGATAAGTAATCCGACAAAACCAAGCGAACACAACGCTCAAATCAACAAAGCCCAAATGTGGGAGCTGGCTTGCCTGCGAAAGCGGTACTGCAGTAACACATGCAGCGACTGACACACCGCCTTCGCGGGCAACCCCGCTCCCACAGGGGATCTGCGTTTGCCTGACGGGCATTCCTCCCACATTCAAACCCGCTTCGTTCGATCTGATCAGCGCTTGGAAAGCTCCATAATCATCCGACTCAACAAATAAACCCGCGGCGCCACACTTTCCACCTCGGCATATTCCTCCGGCGTATGAATATTGCCCCCCACTATCCCAAACCCATCCAACGTCGGCGTGCCTACTCCGGCGGACAAGCTGGCATCTGCCGCGCCGCCACTGCCTTCGATGGTCAACTTGCGTCCCAGTTCGCCGTAAATCCCTTGGGCAATCGCTACCAACTTATCCGACTCGGCCGTCTGCGGCATCGGTGGCAGGCCACGCTGCAGGCTGGTTTTTACTTCGGTTTCCGGGATCAATTTGTTGGCTGAAACCCGGGCCAGGTCTTTCTCGATCCGGTCGAACTCTTCCGGCAAGGCCGCACGCACGTCGGCCTTGGCGGTGGCCTGGTCAGGGATGACGTTGGTGCGGTCGCCAGCCTTGAGCACGGTGAAGTTGATGGTGGTTTTCTTGTCTTCATCACCAAGTTTGCCCAGTTGCAGGATCTGGTGCGCGGCTTCCATGGCGGCGTTGCGTCCCAGCTCCGGGGCGACGCCGGCGTGGGCGGCTTTGCCTTTGACTTCGACCACGGCGGTGGCGCTGCCTTTGCGCCATACCACCAGCCCGTCCGCTGGGCGACCGGGTTCCAGGTTCAGGGTCACGTCGTGGCCCTTGGCAGTGTTGCGGATCAGTTCGGAGGCGGCGTCGGACCCGGTTTCTTCGCTGGCGTCGAGCAGGAAGGTGATCTGCGCGTAGTCCTTGAAGCCCTGGCTTTTGAGGACTTTGAGCGCGTAGATGCCGGCCACGATACCGCCTTTGTCATCCATCACACCGGGGCCGTAGGCGCGGCCGTCCTTGATGTAGAAGGGGCGCTCGGCAGCCGAGCCTTCCTTGAATACCGTGTCCATATGGGCCATCAGCAGGATCTTGGCCTTGCCGGTACCTTTGAGAGTGGCAACCACATGGCTGTTGTTGGCGGCTTTGTCCGGCACCTGTTCGATGGTGAAACCCAACTGTTTCAATTCATCCACGGCGATATCGCGCACTTGGGTCAGGCCCGGCTCGTAGCCTGAGCCGGAGTCAATATTCACCAGGCGCTCCAGCAGTTTCAAGGCTTCGGCCTTGTATTGTTCGGCCTGTTGCTGGATCTGTTCATGAGGCTCGGCGCTGTAGGCCGGCAGGCTGAAAGACAAGGCCAGGGTAGCGGCCAACAGGGTACGCGGGAAGGAGAAGAGCATGGACCGATCCTTGTTTTTTGTTGGAGGGTGCTCGGCCACCCTACCCCACTAAACCGACCGCAACCAGCTGCCCTGTACTGAACTGACCCGGTTGCGCCCGCTGCTCTTGGCCTCGTACAGCGCCTGGTCGGCATCGTTGAGCCAACTGATGGAGTCGGCGTGGCTCGGCTGGTAAGGCGCCAGGCCGATGCTCAAGCTCACTCGCAGTGTCGGGTCCTGGGCGTAGGCCAAGGCGTTGAAGCGACCGCGCAGGGCCTCCATCACCTCGGTGGCACGGTTGAGGGGCATGTCTGGCAGGATCACGCAGAACTCATCGCCGCCATAACGCCCGGCCAGGTCGGTGGTGCGCAGGTTCTGGCGCAGCACCTTGCTCAGTTGGCGCAGGACGATATCGCCGGTCACATGGCCGTAGGTGTCGTTGATGGTCTTGAAGTGGTCGATGTCGATCAATGCGATGGCGGCACCGGCCGGGCCTTGGCGGCAACGTTGAAACTCGAGGTCCAGGTGGTCTTTCCAGGCGCCGTGGTTGAGCAGGCCCGACAGGCTGTCGGTGCGGCTCAAGGCCAGCAGCTCACGCTTGTGGCGGGCCAAGGTGACGGCCTGGCGGTAGCAGATCCAGCCCAGGGCCAGGGGATACAGCATCAGGATCGGCAGGCAGGCATACAGCTGGGCCTGGGTGGTCACGGCGATAAACCCGGGCGTGAACAGCATCAGCGCGGTGCCCAGCCCCAATGCCTGCGCCGCCCAACCCGCGAACAAAAAGCGCGGCCCGCCGATGGCGACGTTGTTCATGCTCATCATCGACAGGGTGGTGACGCTGGGCAGCGGGTTGAAGTGCATTGCGCCAACCCAGAACCCACCGCAAAAGGAATCGAACAGCAGGCTGCGGCGTTCGCTGCGCAAGGTATTGGCCGAACGCAACGAGCATTGAAAAGCCAGATGCGGCCACGCAAAGGCGTTGATCAGCATCCAGGCCCACACCCACAGGGGCGGGTTCAACGGATACATGCCGAACGCCACGCACACAAAGCCGAGCGTCAGCCCCAACAGGCGGGATTTGTACAAGCGCAAAGCGAGCGGAAGTCCTTTTCCTCCGACGGCTGGCATGGTGGGGGCGATCCTGGGTGATTGCCTGGAGTCTAACAGGGCAACGTCAAATCGCCACTACCGCTTATTGGCTAATACTTCAGTGCGAAAACCCACGCGCCAGCATCAAGGCCACGCCCAGCAGCAACACGGCTGTGATCCGCTGCAACAGCACGCGCCGCTTGGGGTTTTCCAGTACATGCTTGATGCGCTGGCCGAAATAGCAATACAGGCAGCCGCTGGCAAATTGCAGCAGCAGGAACGTCAGGCCAAGGATGGCGATATCCGCCGCCGAGCTGTGTTCACCGGCGCCGGCAAACTGCGGGAACACGGCGCTGAACATGATGATGGTCTTGGGGTTGGAAAACCCGGTCAACAGCCCTTTGCCGAACAGGCTGCGCGCGCCCTCAACCGTGCCGGCGTTGTTGATCGACACGCCACTGCTGGTCCACTGCTTGTAGGCCAGGTAAAGAATGTAGGCCACCCCGACAAACTGGATGGTCTGGGTAATGGCGAGGTTGCCCTTGATCAGTTCCGAAAAGCCCACGGCAAAGATCAGGATCGAAATCAGGTACGACACACTGGCGCCGACCTGCGCCGGGATCGAACTGCGCAGGCCATCCTTCAAGCCCAGGCTGAGCAACAGCAGGGTCATGGGGCCCGGGCTGAAGGTCATGGTGGCGCAGAACAACAGGAAGTAGAGAAATGAAGACAGGGTTAACGCACTTGTCATGGCCAGCACCTTGAATAAAGAGAAACAGCAGCAACGGGGCGAACGCAGCCGGCGCTCGCCCCAGGCCGATCAGGCGACGGCGATTTCGGTGGTCAGGGAGTCGCGGTACATCACCGCCAGGTCAGCCAGGGCGGCCTTGGCGGTCTGGTTGCGGGTTTCAAACGCAACCAGGCCCTTCCAGTTGGTCTCGACAATGGCCTGCAGCACATCGGCGTAATCGCAGTTGCCGTCATGGATGCCGAAGTGCTGGTCTTGCACGCCGTTGTTGTTGCTGAAGGAAATGCCCTTGATCAGGTGGTGGTACTTGCGCACCACTTCTGCCGGCAGGCCGTTCTCGATGTTGGCGTGGCCGGCATCGAGGAAGAAGTACACATTGCTGTGGGCTTGCAGGCGCTCGAACACAAAGGCGTATTCCGCTTCGTGGGTGAAGATGTAATGGAATGGCCGATAGTTGACGTAGTTGGACAGGTTTTCCAGGTAGATATCCGTGCCCTTGGCCTCGGCGTACAACGCCAGTTCCTGCACCGACTTGAGGTAATGCTCCAGGGCAACCTTCTTGGCCATCAGCACCATTTTCGGCTCGACGATGCAACCACCGTGAATGATCAACGGCGCGCCCAGGCGGCTGGCGATGTCGATTTCCTTCTTCACGTACTCCACGGCCGCGCTACGGAAGGCTTCAACATCACTGCCCAACGGCGCCTTGAAGTTGCCGTGGAAAACCGGCTTGACCCCCGTGGCCGCGATTTGCGCCTGCAGGCTTTCGATACGTGCATCGGTCCAGTCATCGACCATTTCGCCGAACAGGCTGCCGTCGATGTACCAGTGGGTGCAGTCGCCTTCGATGGCGGTTTGCAGGCCCTTTTCGGCGCCCAGGTATTTCTGGTGGGCCACACCGGTGCAGAACGGGACGGTGGCGTTGATCAATTTGCTGTGCATGGGACGATTCCTTTCGTTGATGGTGTGTCAGGCTTCTTGAAGTTCAGGGAGGTTGATGGCCATGAAATCGGCCTTGGTCACGCCACAATCCGGGCATGCCCAGTCTTCAGGCACCTCTTCCCAAGGGGTGCCTGCGGGAATTCCGTCCTCCGGAATGCCCAGTTCTTCTACGTACATAAAACCGCAGGGTGCGCACATATAAGTCTTCATGGAAATGCAAAATCCATTGCTTAGGTGTAGGAAATTTCGCCATCTCCTGGCGAGATGCCGCGCAGTCTAGGGGAGTGGCATTGCGCAAGGCAGGTAAAGTGATGCCTAATCCGGCCTAACTTCACCGGTAAAAGCACCGGCAAACACAAGGACGCGTCATGTTTGTATCCGCCATCGCTTTTGTAGAAGGCACGCCCAAGGTCCAGCAGATCGTCGAGGCGTTCAGCCACGCCATCGAAAAGGGCGAATGGGCACCGGGCAGCAAACTGCCATCCGTGCGTGAACTGACCCAGATCCTCGGCGTCAGCAAGTTCACCCTCAACGAGGCACTGGACCGCCTGCGCGGTCGCCACCTGCTCACCTCGAGCCAGGGCCGCGGCTACTTCGTGGCGATGGACAGCACCCGCCCAGCCTCGGCGACCTGGGTGGACCTGTTGCCCCAAGACCTGCTCAGCGTATTGCGCCGCCCGTTGGCCACCGCCAGTGGCGAACTGCGCCCTGGCGGCGGGCACTTGCCGGAGGACTGGCTCAATGGCGAAGCGATCCGCCAAGCCATGCGCAGCGTAGTGCGCGCGCCGTCACTGCGCATCGCCGGGCTGGGCACTCCGGCGGGGCTGTTGCCGTTGCGCCAGGCGCTGCAACAGAAACTGCACGGCGAAGGCTTGTCGGTGCCGGTGGAACAAATCATCACCACACCCAATACCGTGCAGGGCCTGGACATGCTCATGCGCCTGCTCGCCCGCCCCGGCGACACGGTGCTGCTCGACGCACCGTGCTACTTCAACTTCCACGCCAACCTGGCGCTGCACGGCGTCAAGGTCATCACCATTGCCCGCCGCCCCGACGGCTTTGACTTCACCGCCCTCGAACAACTGCTGGCCGAACACCGCCCCAGCCTGTACCTGACCACCAGCGTGTTGCACAACCCCACCGGCCACTCCTTCAGCCCCAGCCAGGCGTTCCGCCTGTTGCAACTGACCCAGCACTACCACTGCCATATCGTCGAGGACGACCTCTACGGTGACCTGCACCCCAACCCACCCCCACGCCTGGCCGCCGTCGCCGGGCTGGACCAGGTCACCTACCTGTCGGGTTTCTCGAAGATCCTGAGTGCCAACACCCGCGTCAGCTACGTGGTGGCCGCCCCGCAACTGGCCGCCAACCTGACCAACATGAAATTGATGAGCGGCGGCGTCACCTCCGAACTGTTCGAACAGATCGTCTACCGCATGCTCAGCGAAGGCAGCTACGCCAAGCATCGCAAACGCATGGTGCAGCGCCTGATGGAAGCCGGTGGGCGCGTCGAACAATGGCTCAAACGCTGCGGGTGCGAACTGCCCATGGCGTATGAAGGCGGGATGTTCATCTGGGCACGCCTGCCGCCCGGCGTAAACGGCGAACTCCTGGCCCAGGAAGCGCTGAAACGCAGCATGGTACTGGCCCCCGGCGCCCTGTTTGGCTACGACCCGGCCCACCGCGACTCAATGCGCTTCAATGTGGCACACAGCGACGAACCACGCGTGCAGCGAGTGTTCGAGGCGCTGCTGCTGCACGGTGTCGCCCAAAAAAGCAAAAGCCCCCCAACCTAACCACGATGCGAAGCGAGTAGCTCTTGATCTTGATCTGCTTGTGATCTTGATCTTAGGCGCCCCGTTAAACCACGCTGGCCGGAATTCGACAGGGATTTGGGGGGTAAACCGGCAGGGATGCCGGTTTAGCCGCCCCGCGCCATGGATGGCGCGTGGCGGCGGCCCCCCAAATCACTGGCGGATTACGGGCACACCGAGCCTAGGCGAGGTGCCGAGTGGTGGGGCAAGAGCGTTTTGCTTACTTTTGCGCTTTCAAAAGTGAGCCGCCGTCAGGGCGGAACCCTAAGTGGCCGTTACCAAAATAAAGGATATGTACCCGGTCCAACTGTGTCGCCTGCCAGGCCGCCTTCGCGAGCAAGCCCGCTCCCACAGGTTGATCGTGGGGTGCCAGGTAGATAGGTGGCGGCTGGCAGGCCGTCATCGCAGGCAAGCCAGCCCCCACATTTGGACTGCGGGGTGTCAGGTAGATATGGGCCGGCTGGCAGACCGCTATCGCAGGCAAGCCAGCTCCCACATTTGGACTGCGGGGTGTCAGGTAGATATGGGCCGACTGGCAGGCCGCCATCGCAGGCAAGCCAGCTCCCACATTTGGACTGCGGGGTGTCAGGTAGATATGGGCCGGCTGGCAGACCGCTATCGCAGGCAAGCCCGCACACGTTGGATCGCAGGGCGTCAGCTGGATACGCATCGGCTCGCGCCGTAGCCCCCCGTCAACCCGGCAACGGAATCACCCGCAACGGCCGCACCGACTTGTACGAAAAACTCGAATAAATCTCCTTGACGCAAGGCAACGTCTGCAAAACCTCCCGCGCAAACTCACCAAACGACTCCAAATCCTTGGCCACCACCTCCAGCAAAAAGTCATAGCGCCCCGAAACGTTATGGCACGCCACAACCTCCGGAATCGCCAACAGCCGCTGCTCGAACGCCCGGGCGATTTCCTGGGTGTGGCTCTCCATCATGATGCTGACAAACGCAGTCACACCATAACCCAGCGCCTTGGGAGAAAGGATCGCCTGATAGCCACTGATCACCCCGCTCTCCTCCAGGGTGCGCACCCGGCGCCAGCAGGGTGACGTGGTGAGGGCCACCCGCTCGGCCAACTCGGCCACGGTCAGGCGGGCATTGCCTTGCAACGCGTTTAAAAGGGCTTTGTCCGTACGGTCCAGCTTGATGGGCATAACGTGCCTCTAATCATTATTTTTATCGGTGTTTGATCCACAAACGCAGGTTTTCCCGGGCTTTTTTGCAAGGTTCATGCGTGGTTATGAGCATAGCATTGTAGGAAATAAGGAGCGCCCGACATGCACACTAAACACACCAGCTTCGGCTTTTCTACCCGTGCCATCCACCACGGCTATGACCCCGTTGACCACCACGGCGCCCTCGTCCCGCCCATCTACCTGTCTGCCACCTTCGCCTTCCCCACCGTCGAATACGGCGCCGCCTGCTTTGCCGGCGAAGCCAGCGGCCACTTCTATACGCGCATTTCCAACCCGACCCTGGCCCTGCTGGAGTCACGCATGGCCAGCCTGGAAAACGGCGAGGCCGCCGTAGCGTTCAGCTCCGGCATGGGCGCGATTGCCGCGACGTTCTGGACCCTGTTGCGCCCGGGCGACGAGATCATCGTCAGCCAGACGCTCTATGGCTGTACCTTCGCCCTGCTGCACCACGGCCTGGGCGAATTCGGCATCAAGGTGCGGCACGTCGACCTGACCGACCTGGCCGCCCTGCAAGCAGCCTTCTCCCCGGCCACCCGCATGCTCTACTGCGAGACTCCGGCCAACCCCAACCTGCGCCTGATCGACATCGCCGCCGTGGCCGAACTGGCCCATCAACAGCCGAATGTCACCGTGGTGGTCGATAACACTTACTGCACCCCCTACCTGCAACGCCCCCTGGAACTGGGCGCCGATGTGGTGGTGCACTCGGCCACCAAATACCTCAGCGGCCACGGCGACATCACCGCAGGCATCGCGGTGAGCAACCAGGCTCTGGCCCAGCGCATTCGCCTGCAAGGGCTCAAGGACCTGACCGGCGCGGTGATGTCGCCCCAGGACGCCGCGTTGTTGATGCGCGGCCTCAAGACCCTGGGCCTGCGCATGGACCGCCATTGCAGCAACGCCCAGGCGGTGGCCGAGGCGTTGCAGGCACACCCTGCGGTGCAGTGGGTGACCTACCCGGGGCTGCGTTCTTTCCCACAGTACGAACTGGCAAACCGACAAATGAAACTGCCCGGCGGCATGATCGCCTTTGAACTCAAGGGTGGCATCGAGACCGGCCAGCGCTTCATGAACGCGCTGCAACTGTTCACCCGCGCGGTCAGCCTGGGGGATGCCGAATCACTGGCCCAACACCCGGCGAGCATGACCCACTCCACCTACACCCCCGAGCAACGGGCGCAGCACGGTATCAGCGAGGGCCTGGTGCGTTTGTCGGTGGGGCTTGAAGACGTTGCCGACCTGCTGGCCGATATCCACCAGGCCCTGGCCAAGTGCAACGGTGCCAACCTGCGGCCCACCACGACAGCGGCGTACGCGATGAAATAGCGCCCAAACCCACGCGTTTTGCGGTGCCCGGGCGGCGGTCGGAAGGATCCGACTGACGCTGTGCCTGCTTAATGTTTTTTTTCGCAGATTGGATCCCCCTCCTTCAGCCAGCCTGTACTAGCATGTCAGCGGCGGGACGCACTATCACTGCAGGTTATTCACATTAGTTACCTTCTTAATCCCCGTCGCTATAAGGCCCAATACCTGCACGAAACTCATGGACGAATTGATGAACTCACACCTGTTCCCACAGATAGGCAAGGTCATCGCCAGCACCGGCAGCCGCCATTTCCCACGCATGCTGCATGACCTGATCCTTACCCAACTGGCAGTGGACGCCACCCATATCACCCAATTGCACGTCAGCCGTGAAGGCCTTGGCCGTCGCAAGATCAGCCCGGTGTACACCGATTCGATGGCGGCGCTGGGCAGCGAGCAACTTGCCGCACAACTGCACCTCACACGCCGCAAGGACGATGTGCGCTACGTACTGTCGGTGTATCGCTCGCACCCGTCCGAGAGTTTTTCTGCGCAAGAACGCAGCATGCTCCAGGACTTCTCCACGCTGTTGCTGCCCATGGTGGAAAAACACATCACTGCGCTGCAGCCATCGCTCCCGGACAGCCCGTCGGCAGTGCCGCAACACCAAGGCATCGACACCCTGCGCCGACGCATCCAGGAGCGCTTGGTGCAATCGGGGCTGACCTTGTCCAACCGTGAACTGGAAGTGTGCGTAGGCCTGCTGGCCGGGCGCACCGCGCCGGAGCTGGCCGAACAACTGGCGTTGAAGGTCAACACCATCGAGAGCTACCTCAAGCGTGCGGCGATCAAGTTGGGAATCAGCGGGCGGCATTCGTTGTTGCGGTGGATGTACTCGACCGAGTCTGACACTGCCCTATAAGCCAAGCAAAAATCCCATGTGGGAGCTGCCTGCGATAGCCATAGGTATCTACACAACTTTGGTGCGACGCCGGACCTGTGGCGAGGGAGCTTGCTCCCGTGACGGCCCTGCAGCCGACGCTGATCTAACTGACGCGCCGAGGTCTAAATGTGGGAGCTGGCTTGCCTGCGAAGACGGCCTGACAGTCGACACAGTCATACCGAGTACATATCCATTCCTGCGGTAACGGCCACCTAGGGTTCCGCCCTGACGGCGGCTCACTTTTGAAAAGCCGGAATGCCGGCAACCCACAAAGTTGTGTAGATACCTATGGCTATCGCAAGCCAGCTCCCACAGGTCAGTCCCTTGCCAATGCCTCTATCGGGTCCAACCGCACCGCATTTCGCGCCGGCACAAAACCGAACACAATGCCGATAAAGGTCGAACAGGCGCTGAACTGCATGGGGAACCTGCCTGATAATTCACGGTTGACGAGAATGTCCGTATTCAGTTTTGCCGCTTGGATCGGCAGTACCGCGCGCCTATAAAAAATGCGGGCGCAGCCGTAGGCCTGGAGGGGCTTCCGGCAGACTTGAAAATTAAGGGATCTGTGGGCTGGGGGGGGACATGGGAAGCGGGGACAAGGAGCGGTACTGCTCTCTCGGAGGACTGTATGGGGTGCTGCGGACTGATCAGATTTGTACGACGAAAAGCCCGGAAACGTCTGACTTTACCCTCAGGAAATCCCTCTCCAAAGTTTGGCTGCCGCTGACTTTCTCACCTCGGAAAGTGCGGCCAAAAACTCTAATGGATAAAGGGCAAAACAATGAGCGTGGGTTATTTCATTGGCAAGGGTGACAAGACCACCTGCGGCGGCGAAGTGCTGGACGGTGATGACAGAGTCAACATGTATGGCCTGCTCCATGCCCGTGCAGGGGATCGAGTCAGTTGCGGGAAAGATGGGCAAATCTATCGGATCGTCGGTGGTATTCATTTCATTAACAGTCATGGCCGGCTTACTGCCGGTACGCTGGACAGCCACAGTGACTGCCCCTGTAAAGCTCGGCTGATCCCTTCGGTTTATAAGGCTACCTATAGGAGCCGAAACGCAGCCCCACAAACCAGCACCGCAGAAACGGCGAGCAGCACCCCAGTGGCGCGTTCTCAGCCCGCCTACCCCCCTTCAAGCAATGCGGCTGCGACTGTCATTAACGGTGTGATGGGCCAGGAGCCAGGTTTTTATATCGTGCCCAAAAGTGTGAGCCGTGAGGCGCTGCAAGCCACACTTTTTCCAACGCTCGACCCGGCTGTAATGCGCAAGTTTCAAGCACTGAACCCAAATACGAGTCACCTCAAAGCCGGCTCGATGATCGTGCTCAGCGATCCGAACAACACCTCCTGCACCTATCAGGAAGCGCAACTGATGCAGGCTGCACAACACGTCAGCGCATCTCTGGATTCGCTGACGCCAGACGAGGCTGACTTTCTGTATCGCCACGGTGCAGAGATCGCCGGTTTCATCGGCCATACCTCAACCTGGCTAGGCGTCAGCGCTGTGGTGATAGAAACGCACCTGAACAACCTGCGCGACACCCTCCAAGCAATCGAACGTTTACATCAAGAAAATTACCGCCAACACGGCCACCTCAAATCGTCGCAGTTCTTCACCGATCGCCAGCGTCTCATGAGCCAGCTGGATGCCCACCTGCTCAACTCCACGCGCTTACGTGGCCAAACCACCCTGGGCGATCCCCCCAAGTTGAAAACGGCCCTGGGCATTTCCAGTCGCAGTCTGGTGCATCACTGGGACAAAGCGGGTGGGCCTGGGCAGATTCCGGGGTATGCCGCGCATGTGGAAGCCACCAGCCGCGCGGCCAGATACATGAAGGCAGGTGGTTATATCGGAATTGCCCTTGGCGGCGTATCCGCCTCATTGGCGATACAGCAGGTTTGCAATAACGATTCCGGACCGGCTTGCGAAAAGATCAAGTTTACAGAGGTTGGAAAGTTCGGCGGTTCGATTGGCGGCGGTGCATTGGCCGGATGGGCAGGCAGCATTGCTGGTGGCGCGATCTGCCTGGGACTTGGCGTTACGACAGGTATAGGCGGTGTTGCCTGTGTTGCGGCGTTGGTAGGGACAGGGGCATGGGCGGGGACGACTTACGGTGGTGAGTGGGGCGAGTATGTGGGAGACAAGATTTATGAGATTTCTCAACCATGACCAGTATCGACACTTGGTCTCCCTGGGTTGCGATTATTGTCGCGGGCGGCTGGCTTATCCTTGGCTATGCGGGTCTCGGACTTAGCCTGTATCTCACCCATCGTCATCTGGACGCCATAAAGGAAGCGTTGAAGAACAGTCGTTATATCTATCTTTGGGGAGACAGCCTGGGGAAGCGCGGTTTGATTTGGTCTCTTTTGGAAATGTCACAAATAGCCGGAATGATCCTGATGCCAAAGTTGCATATCCGGCATGGCAAATTGGATCCGGTGGACTATGAGAACTTCCCTCCCTATCTAAAACGTCTTCTCACAATCGTTACGACGATGATCCTCACCGCTGCGATTTGGTTGGCGGCTATATCCATTCTGCTGGAGTTCAGGTAACCCAAACGGGCCTCACCCGAGGCCCCACATCAACACAGCCAAGTCCAACCTCCTGTAGGAGCGAGCTTGCTCGCGAAAAACTCACAGGCGCCGCGTTTAATCAGGATGCCCGCGTTATCGTTGAGGTTTTTCGCGAGCGAGCTCGCTCCTACATGGGGCAAAAAAAACCGCCCTTGCGGGCGGTTCAAGAAAACTCGGCCTTGATCAGAAACCGAGGGAGAAACTTACCGTCACGGCGTGGTCCTTGTCGTTGCGCGAGAGTTGGCCCGAATAGCCCAGGCCCAGTCTGCCGTTCTGGCTGATCTGGTAGTCCAGGCCCGCTTCCACCACCGCGCTGTCTTTGGCAATCGGCACGCCCTGGGTGCTGAACGAGCCACCGCCATTGATAAAGCTCAGGTCGGCGTCGGGCTTGGTGTCACCGAAGGCATGGCGCCAGCCGATGCTGCCCCGTGGGGTGATTTTCGAGCCGTTGCCCAGGGTGATGGTCTGGCCAATGCGCACGCCCAAGGTCGAGTAGGTGATGTCTTGGTCGGCATCGCCGCGCAGGGCTGCCGAGCCGCCTTTCTCCTTAATGGTGTCGCTGTCGTAGTTGACGTAGGCCAGGCCGGCGAACGGTTCCAGGGCCACGGTAGGGGTTTGAATGGTGTAGCCGACTTCACCGAACACCTGCGCACTGCGTGCCTTGTAATCGGCTTTGAGGCGTTGGCCCTCGCCACCGACGGCCACGTTGCGTTTGCTTTCGATGTCATGCCAGCTGTACGCCACGCCCATGCGTGCGGCGAAGGCTTCTTGCTGGTAGGCGGTGTAGGCCATCAGGTGGTAGCTGTCCACATCGGCGCTGGAGTTGCGGCGCTTGGCGTCCAGGTCGCTGCGGGTGTAGCCGGCGGCCAAACCGACGCGCCAGGCGTCGTCCACTTGCTTGTCGGTGCCGAGCAGGAAGCCGCTGAGGTTGCGGTCCAGCTTGGCGCTGTTGCTGTCACCGCCCATATGGCCCCAGGTGCCGAGTACGCGCATCCAGCCGACCATCTCGCCGTGGCAACCGGCGCTGCTCAGGTGGTTTTCGCTCGGCGCCAGGGCATTGCGCGGGTCGTCCTCGCGGTAGCAACCGGGTTGGCGCAGGCGCTCGTTGACCGCGTCACGTACGTAACGCGAGTCTTCAAGCATGGCGCTGGCAGTGCTGGCGTGGATTTCGCCGGACAAGCTGTCAAAGGCCGCGCGTGCCGCCGCTGCATCACCGTTAAGCAGTGCGTTTTGCACCGCTGCGCCACCGACTGCGGTACCTGTACCCAACGCCGCCGCCACGCCGCGCTGGTTACCGGTGGCCGCCACGCTGGCATAGCTGACGTCGTTGCGGCTGACCGCCAGGGCCACTTGGGTTGGGCTGTAGTTCAACGCGGTAGTCAGGAATGCCAGGTTCTCCAGGTTGGTGGTGGCGAAGGTGCCGTTGACCGCGCCGGCTGTCAGCAGGGTGTAGGTGGTGGCGCCGGCATAGGGTGCCAGGTTGACCACATTCAAGGTGCCGCCCAGGTTGGCGGTGCCGCCTACGGCCAGGGAGCCGGTGGTGGATGGCGTGATCACCAGGTTCAGCGCACCGGTGCTGGCGTTGGTGAAGTTGCCGGCCACGGTCAGCTTGCCGCCGTCGGGTGTCACCGAGCCGTTGTTGACCAGCGAACCGACACTGCCGTTACCGGTCAGCCCTGCACCGTTGGCCACGGTGACCTGGCCGCCAAGTACCGCGCCTGGGTTGGCCGCGTTACCCACTTGCAACACGCCCTCTTCCACTGCCACGGTGCCGCTGAACGGCTGGTTGCCGGTCAGCAACAGCGCGCCTGCGCCTTGCTTGATCAGCGCACCGGTGCCGCTCAAGGTACCGCTGAACTGGCCATTGGTGCGCTGGGTGAACAACAACCGCGCGTTGTTGAGGATCCTGCCACGCAGGCTGGTGGTGGTGCCCGCCAGCGTACCGCCACTGACGGTGGTGCCGCCGGTGTAGGTATTGGCGCCCGTCAGCAGCAAGGTGCCGGCATCCAGCTTGTTGATGCCGCCGGTTCCCACCAGCGGTGCATCAATCTGAGCGGTCACGCCGGAATTGACCCGCACCGGCGCCAGGCTGCCATCCGCGGCATTGGTGGGGCTCAAGCTGCCGCCTTCACCGGCGACCAGCATGTAGCCGGCGTCCAGCACTTGCAGGCCAGTGAAGCCTTGGTTGCCGACCACGGTCACGGTGCCGCCCTGCCCGCCAAATACCGCGAACTGGTTGGTGGACGCCTGCCCTTGGGTGCCGGTGGGGTCGGTCCAGTTGGTGCCTGGGCCCCAGGTACCGCTGCCGCCGCTGATGCTGCCATCGGGGTTGGTGGTGCCGCCGTTCCAGAACTGGATCTGCCCTGGGGTGGTTTGCACCACCAGGTTGAGCTGGTTGGCCAGCGCCGTTTGCAGGCTCAGGTTGCCCAGTGCCACCGGCAAGGTGCCAAAGGTGAGGCCGTTATCGGTCAAGCTGCCGCCGTAGCGGAACAGTTGGTACACACCGACGCCGAAGCCGCCCGTATCGCTGACGTTGAGCGTGCCGTCCAGGGTCAGGTTGCCCGCCACGTTCACCGCTGTACTGGAGGCACCCGGCGCACCGAGGGCGAAGTCCAGGGTGGTGCCCGACGACAAGGCCAGCGAACCCACCGACAGTGGCGTCGCGGCACCAGCCTTGAGCACCGAGCCGTCGGCCATGTTCACCGCACCGCCCAGGGTGCCGCTGCCGCCGAGGGTCGCGCCGCTGGCGACTTGCACCGCGGCGCTGTTCAAGGTGCCGTTGACCAGCAGGCTGCCGGCATTGACGTTGGTGTTACCGGTAAAGGTGTTGTTGCCGCTGAGCAGCAACGCGCCGGTGCCGGTTTTGTTCAACACGCCGGTACCGGTGAGGTTGCCGGTGTAGGTGCCGTCGCTGGCTTGCTCAAAGGTCAACGCCGCGTTGTTGGCGATAGCGCCTTGCAGGCTGGTGGTGTTGCCGGTGGTGCTGCCGCCGTTGAGCGTGGTACCGCCGCTGTAGGTGTTGGCAGCGGTCAGCAACAACGCGCCGCTGCCATTTTTCACCAGGCTGCCGCTGCCGCTGATCACGCCGTTGAGCGCCAGGTCGTGGCTGCCGGCCAGGGTCAGCGGGCCGCCCAGGTTGAGGGCATTGGCCAGTTGCAGGTCGGTGCCGCCATCCAGTTGCGCCGCGCCGCCGACCGTTAAAGCGCCACTGCCCAGGGCAGCATTATTGCCGAGGATCAATTGACCGGCGTTCAGGCCCGTGCCGCCGCTGTAGCTGTTGACGCCATTGAGCGTCAGCGCGGCCGCACCGTTTTTCACCAGGCTGCCGCTGCCGCTGATAACCCCGTCGAGGGTCAGCGCGTTGCTGCCACCCACCGTCAACGCACCGTTGAGCACGGCCGCATTGGCCAGGCTGACCGCCGCGTTGCTGTCCAGGGTGGTGCCGCCTGCCGCCGTCAGAGCGCCAGTGCCCAGGGCACTGTTATTGCCCACCACCAGGGTGCCGCCGTTTAGCGCGGTACCGCCGGTGTAGCCATTGCTGCCGTTGAGCACCAGGGTACCGCTGTCGAGTTTGGCCAGGGTGCCGGCGCCGTTGAGGGTCACGCCCAGGGTGGCGGTGGCGTTCGGGTCGACGCGCACCGCGGTGTTGCCAGTGCCGCCATTGACCAGGTTGAGCACGCCCGCCGTGCCAGCGCCCAGGGTGTAGCCATCAGTGACGAACTGCATGCCGGTGATGTTTTGCGTGCCGTCCACCGTCACGTTGCCTGCTGCGCCTTGGAACACCGCAAAGCTGTTGACCCAGCCCTGGTTGAGGGTGCCGTCGACATTGGTCCAGTTGGCATTGCCCGCGTTCCAGGTGCCGGTGCCGCCGTCAATCGCACCGTTGCCGATCAGGCTGTTGCCATCCCAGAACTGCACGGTGGTGTTGGGCGCGGTCACCAGCAGGTTGACCTTGTTGGTGATCGCGGTCTGCACTTGCAGGTCGCCCGGCACCACGCTGCCTGGCAGTGTGCCGAGGGCCAGGCCGTTATCGGTCAAGGCTCCGGTGTAGTTGATGAGGTTGTAGACGCCGCTGCCAAAGCCGCCGATATCGGTGACATTGAGGTTGCCGTCCAGGGTCAGGTCGCCGCCGACATTCAGCAGGCCTGTGCCGCCACCCAGCACCGGAGTGCCGAGGCCGACATCCAGGTTCGAGTTGCCCCCCAGCACCAACGAGCCCACCGACAGCGTGCTGCCGGTGGCCAGGCCGATGTGCCCACCGTCGGCCACGGTCACCGCGCTGGCCAATGAACCGCTGCCGGCCAGGGTCGCGCCGCTGTTGACTGCCACCGTGCCGCTGGCCAGGGAACCTGTGACATTCAAGGTACCGCCGTTGACGGTGGCCGCGCCGCTGATGGCATTGGTGCCGCTCAGGTTGAGCACCCCGCTGCCGTTTTTATCCAGGTTGCCGGCGCCGTTGAGCGCACCGCCAAAACTGTTATCCAGGTTGCTGCCACCCACCGCCAGCGTAGCGCCGCCAGCCACCTGCACCGTGCCGTTGCCGGCCAGGCTGTTGAGGTTGGCATCGCCACCCAGGTTGAGGCTGGCGCCGCTGCCGACAGTGACGCCGGAGGTGGTGCCCAGCGCACCATTACCCGTCGTGGTCACGCTGCCCGCCGCCACAGTGAGTGGGCCGTTGAAGCTGTTGTTGCCGGTCAGCAGCAGGTCCGCCGCGCCATTTTTGATCAGCGCTGCGTTGCCAGCGAGTACACCGGCCAGGGTGAGGTTGTTGCTGCCAGCGACAGTGAGGTCGCCATTGAGGTTGACCGCATTGGCCAGCACCAGCGGCGTGCTGTTGGCCAGGGTGGCCGTACCGCCGACGGTCAATGCGCCCGAGCCCAGGGCCGTGGTGCTGCCGAGGGTCAGCGTGCCGGCATTGAGCGCCGTGCCGCCGCTGTAGGTGTTGGCGCCGTTGAGGGTCAGGTTGGCGCCACCGGCCTTGGTCAACGAACCCGTGCCGTCCACCACACCGTTGAGGCTCAGGTCGTTGCTCCCGCCGACCGTGAGCGCGGCATTCAGGCTGGTGTTATTGGCCAGGGCCAACGCCGTGTTGGTGTCCAGGGTGGTTGCCCCATTGACCGCCAAGGCACCGCTGCCCAGGGCCGACGCATTGCCCAGGGTCAAGGAGCCGGCATTCAATTGCGTGCCGCCCAGGTAGGCGTTGGCACCGTTGAGCGTCAGGTTGCCCGCGCCGGTTTTGGTCAGGTCACCGGTACCGCTGACCAGGCCGTTGAGGCTCAGGTCAGCGGTGCCCAGAATGCCTAGGTTGCCAGCCAGATTGACCGTGTTGGCGAGGGCAACCGCCGTGCTGCTATCGAGGGTGGTGCCGGCGGCCGCGTTCAGGGCGCCACTGCCCAGGGCCGTGTTGGAGGCCAGGATCAGGCCGCCTGCGTTGAGTGCGGTTGGGCCGGCATAGGTGTTGTTGCCGCTGAGGGTCAGGTTGGCGATGCCATTTTTGATCAGGCTGCCAGTGCCCGCCACGGTGCCGGCCAGGGTCAGGGCATTGCTGCCGCCGAGGGTGAGGCTGCCGTTGACGTTGAGTGCATTGGCCAGGCTGACCGCGGTGTTGCTGTCCAGGGTGGTGCCATTGGCAGTGGTCAAGACGCCGCTGCCCAGGGCGCTGTCATTGCCGACCACCAAGGTGCCGCCATCCAGGGCGGTGCCGCCGGTGTAGCTGTTGACGCCGTTGAGCACCAGGGTGCCGGTGTCGAGCTTGGCCAGGGTGCCGCCGCCGTTGAGCGCGACGCCCAGGGTGGCAGTGACGCCAGGATCGACACGTACGGCGGTGTTGCCGCCCACGCCATTGAACAGGGTCAAGGCGCCCGCTGCGCCACCGGCCAGGTTGTAGCCATCGGTGACGAACTGCAAACCGGTGACGGCTTGCGCGCCGTCAACCGTGACGGTGCCCGCCGTGCCTTGGAACACGGCAAAGCTGTTGGGCGTCCAGGCGGTATTGAATGCGCCGTTGACGCCGGTCCATTGGCTGCCGCCTGCACTCCAGGTGCCGCTGCCGCCTTCGATGGTGCCGTTACCCGTGGTTTGGCTGCCGTCCCAGAACTGCACATTGGTACTGCCGTTGACCAGCAGGTTGATCTGGTTGCCGATCGCAGTTTGCAGGTCCAGGTCGCTGGCCGGGATGTTCACCGGCAGGCTGCCCAGTTGCAGGCCGTTGTTGGTCAGGCCACCGGTGTAGTCGATCAGGCGGTAGATGCCCGCACCGAAGCCGCCTATATCGGTGACGTTGAGGGTGCCGTCCAGGGTCAGGTTGCCGTTGACCTGAACCAGCGCCGTGCCGCCAGTGGCGGGCGCGCCGAGGCCCGCATCCAGGTTGGAGTTGGCATTGAGCAGCAGCGAACCGGTGGTCAGGGTCGCGCCGGAGTTGACGGCCAGGTGGCCGCCATCGGCGATGCTCACATTACCCAGCAAGGTGCCGGTACCGCCGAGGGTGGCGCCACTGCCCACCGCCACATTGGCGCTGGCCAGGGAGCCATTGACGAGCAAGCTGCCAGCGTTGACCTGGGCATCGCCAGTCACCACGCTGAGGCCGCCAAGGGTCAAGGCGCCTGTGCCGTCTTTGGCCAGGTTGCCGAGGCCTGCCACGATCCCGTCGAAGCTGCTGTCCAGATTATTGTTGCCGACGCTCAAGGTGCTGCCGGCGCCTACGGTGGCAATCCCGGTACCCGTGAGGGCGCCCAGGCTGGCGCTGCCGCCCAGGTTCAGGGAAGTACCGCTCGCCAGGTTGACCCCAGCGCCGACACCCAGTGCAGCATTGCCCAAGGTGGTGAGGCTACCCGATTGCACATCGAACAGGCCGTTGAAGGTGTTAGTGCCGGTCAGGCTCACATCCGCCGTGCCGGTTTTCACCAGGCTACCGCTGCCGGCCAGCACGCCGGCCAGGGTCAGGTTATTGTTGAGACCGCCCACGGTCAGGCCAGCATTGAGGTTGACCGCATTGGCCAATACCAGCGGTGTGCTGTTGGCCAGAGTAGCTGCACCGTTTACGTTCAAGGCGCCGGTACCCAGGGCCGCTGCCGTGCCCAGGGTCAGCGTGCCGGCGTTGAGGGTGGTGCCGCCTTGGAAGGTGTTGACGCCATTGAGGGTCAGGTTGGCTGCGCCGTCTTTAGTCAGGCCCGCCGTGCCGGTGACCAGGCCACCCAGGGTCAGGTCGTTGCTGCCGGCGACGGCAAGGTTGGCGTCAAGCACGAGGCCATTGCCCACTGTCAGCGCCGCCGTGCTATCCAGGGTCGCCGCGCCGCCTACAGTGAGGTTGCCCAGGCCAAGGGCAGTGGCGCCGCCCAAGGTCAGCGTACCGGCGTTCAGGGTGGTGCCACCCAGGTAGGCGTTGGCGCCGCTGAGGATCAGATTGGCCGTGCCCTCCTTGGTCAGGCTGCCTGCACCGTTGATTGCGCCGCCGAGGGTCAGGTCTGCGGTGCCGCCGATGCCCAGGTTGCCCGCCAGGTTGATCGCGTTAGTGGTGGTGAGCGCCGTGCTGGCGTCCAAGGTGGTACCGCCTGCGGCGTTCAACACGCCCGCGCCCAGGGCCGTATTGCTGGCCAGGATCAGCCCGCCTGCGTTCAAGGCCACAGGGCCCAGGAAGGTATTGGTGCCGCCGAGTGTCAGGTCTGCCGTGCCGTTCTTGACCAGGCCACCGATGCCGCTGATGGCGCCATTGAGCGCCAATGCGTTGCTGCCGCCGAGCGTCAGGCTGGCGCTGAGTACCGCATCATTGCCCAGGGTTACGGAGGCGTTGCTGTCCAGCGTGGTGCCCGCCGCAGCGGTCAACGTGCCAGTGCCCAGCGCGGTGTTGCTGCCGACCACCAACGTGCCGCCATTGAGCAAGGTGCCGCCGGTGTAGCTGTTGGCGCTATTGAGCACCAGCGTGCCGGTATCGAGTTTGTTCAGAACGCCCGCGCCGGTGATCTCCACGCCGAGGGTGGCCGTCGCCAGTGGGTCGACGCGCACGGCGAAGTTGCCACTGCCGGTACTCAACTGCCCACCGGTGCCATTGACCAGGCTGTAGCCATCGGTGGCGAATTGCATGCCCGTGAGGGTTTGCACGCCGTCTACGCTGACGGTACCCGCCGCGCCTTGGAACACCGCAAAGCCGCCGCCCCAGGTCTGGTTGGAAAGGCCGTCGGCCGAGGTCCAGTTGGTGCCGCCCGCGGTCCACGTGCCGTTGCCACCGTCAACACTGCCGTTTGCGATGGTGTTGCTGCCGTCCCAGAAACGAATATTCGGCGCCGCTACCACCAGGTTGACCTGACTGCCCACTGAAGTCTGTACCAGCAGATCACCCAGGCCATAACCCAGCGGCACCGTGTTGACGTTCAACGCACCGGTCAAGCCGCCGGTGTAGTTGATCAAGCGATACACACCAGCGCCAAAGCCACCGGCATCGCTCACATTAAGGTCGCCGGCCAGGTTCACATTGCCACCGACATTCATCAGCGACGTCAACGACGGCGCGCCGAGGGCCACATCCAGACTGGCCCCGGCACTCATGTTCAGGCCAGCGGCCGACAAGGTCGTGCCACTGCCCAGCGCCAAGTGCCCGCCACTATTGATATTCGCCGTACCCAATAGCGAGCCACTGCCAGTGAGGGTGCCGCCGCTATTCACGTTGACCAACGCGCTGCCCAGGGAACCATCGACATCCAGGGTGCCCGCGTTGATCGTCGTGTTACCGGTGATGCCATTGATTGCGTTGAGCGTGAGCGTGCCGGTGCCCACCTTGATCAAGCTGCCCGCACCGCTCAGGTCTCCGTCAAAAGTACTGCTGGTGTTCACACCACCCACGGTGAGATTCAAACCGCTGCCGACTGCCACGCTACCTGCACCGCTGAGGCCGGCCAGGCTGGAATCGACGCCCAGGTTCAGCGCAGCGCCAGCGCTGACATCAACGCCAGAGGTGCTACCCAATGCACCGGCGCTGCCGGTGGTGACGCTGCCGGAGACAATATTCAATGGCCCGGTAAAGGTGTTATTGCCGCTCAAGGTCAGGTCAGCCAAGCCATTTTTGATCAGTGCACTGGCGCCGCTGATCACGCCGCTGAGGTTGAGGTCATTGTTACCCGCGAGCGTCAGGTCGCCATTCAAGGCAATCCCGTTGCCCAGGGTGAAGGACGCGCTGGTATCCAGGGTTGCCGCACCGCCGACCGTCAAGGGGCCTGCGCCCAATGCGCCTGCCGAGCCCAAGGTCAGCGTGCCGGCGTTGAGGCTGGTGCCACCGGTGAAGGTGTTGGTGCCGTTGAGGGTCAGGTTGGCCAGGCCATCCTTGATCAGCGCACCCGCGCCGCTGACCACACCGCCCAGGGTCAGCGCATTGGTGCCGCCGACGGTCAGCCCGGCGTTGAGGGCAATGTTATTGCCCAGCGCCACCGCCGAGGTGCTGTCCAGGGTGGCGGCGCCGCCGACAGTCAAGTTGCCCAGGCCAAGCGCCGTGTTGCTGCCGACGGTCAGGCTGCCCGCATTCAGGGTGGTGCCACCCAGGAAGTTATTGTTGCCGCTGAGTGTCAGGCCGGCCGTGCCGTTTTTGGTCAGGCTGCCTGCACCGTTGACTGTGCCGCCCAGGGTCAGGTTGGCGCTGCCACCGATTCCAAGGTTACCGGCCAGGTTGACCGCGTTGGTCAAGCTCACCGCCGTATTGGCATCCAGGGTCGTGCCGGCTGCCGCATTCAATACACCGGCACCCAGCGCGCCATCCGTGCCCACCACCAGCTTGCCGGCGTTCAGCGCGGTATTGCCAAAGTAAGTGTTCGCCCCGTTAAGAATCAGGTCAGCCGGCCCGTTCTTGATCAACCCGCCGATGCCCGCCACGGCGCCACCCAGGGTCAATGCATTGCTGCCACCAAGGGTCAAGTTACCGCCCAGGTTGATGTTATTGCCCAGGCTCACCGCTGCGCTGGCATCCAGCGTGGTGCCCGCCGTTGCGTTCAACACACTGGTACCCAGCGCGGTGTTTGAGCCGACCACCAGCGAACCGGCGTTCAAGGCCGTGGTGCCGGTATAAGTATTGTTGCCAGTAAGCGCCAGGCTCGATGCGCCGGTCTTGATCAGCCCGGAGCCACCGCTGACAACCCCGCCCAGGGTCAGAGGGTTCACGCCGCCTACGGTCAGATTGGCGTTCAAGGTGATCGCATTGCTGGTGGTCAACGCTGCATTGCTCTGCAACGTACCCGCACCCGTCACAGTCAAGGCGCCAGTGCCGAGTGCTGCAGCATCGCCCAGTGTGAGCGTGCCGGCGTTCAAGGTGGTGCCACCCTGGAAGGTGTTGGCGCCGCTGAGGATCAATTCGCCCGTACCGACTTTGGTCAAGCCAGTGCTGCCCGAGATCAGGCCGTTCAAGGTCAGCCCGGTAGCAGCCCCCTGCACCGTCAGGCCACCGGTTCCGAGGGTCATCAGGTTAGCCAGTGTCAGGTTGTTAGTGGTGGCTTCGATAGCGCCGCCGTTGGACGTGAGCACACCGCTGCCGAATGTCGCGTTGTTATTGAATTGCGCCACGCCGCCATTGAGCGTGGTGCTACCGCTGACCAGCGGCCCTAGCAAGGTCCAGGTGCCGCTGTTGATGGCCAGGTTGTTGAAGTTGACATAGTTGGCGCTTGAGGCCGTGCCGGTACCCGTACTGCCACCACCGACACCCGTCGTGTTTTCAAGGATCAGTGAGTTGCTGCCGCCTGCCCCGCCGTCCACCTGGCCGGTGGGCGCAAAGGTGAGGTTCACTCCGATCAGTCCGCCCAGGCTTACGCCAATGCCGCCGCCGTTGGTCACTTGCGACCCCGTGACTGCCGTAAAGGTGTTGGTACTGGCGGTCCCCATCGACACGCCGCCAGAGATGGTGCCGGTGTTGCGGAACGTGTTCCCTGTAGTGGAGCTCTCGAACGCCACGCGCCCGGTCAGGGTGCCATTATTCGTCATATTGACCTGGCCGCCACCCTGGACCGCCACCACCGGGGTATCGGAGGCGAACAGCGTCAGGCCGAGCAAAGAGGAAGAACCAATGACACCGTTGTTAACGATCGTGGTGGTGCCGCCTGCGCCGTTAGTGGCGTTCAGGGCCATGCCGTCCAGCGAGGCCAGGTTCAGCCCCAGCAACGCGCCAGTCCCGCGCATGATGCCGGTGGCGCTGTTGGTGATATTCAACACGCTGGCTGCCGTGTTGCCGATCACCACACCACCGCTCAGCACCGAAACCAATCCGAGGAGTGCCGGGTCAATGGTGCCGGCGTTGTTCAACGTCGTGTTGTTGCCGGTCAGGGTCAGTGCTTTACCGCCCAACGTCGCATTGAGCTGCGCCCCCGCGTTGACGTTGACCGTCAGGCTGTTGACTGCACTGCTGAAGGTATTGAGTAACAGCGGCAATGACGGCACACCCGTACAGGTCACCGTCGCTCCAGCGGTGGGACTCGCCGGGCTACAGGCGGCGAACACATCCGGGCTCGCCAGCCCCATCACCAACCCGGCCACTCCCAGGCGGATCGCAAGAGAAAGCGCAGAAATACGAGGTAAAGCGGCAGTCGCAAGTCTTCTATCCACGTTCTACTCCTTGTGGTCCAAGCCTTTCATCCGTGACTGCGTGTAAGCCTTGTTTCAACGATCCACACGCATCGAATTCGAAACACCTGACCGTGGTGACTACTGATCCAGTTTTTCGAAACGTTAGTAGACCTGCGCGAAAGCCATTGAATTAAATGGTATTAATACTTTCGTAAGACCGGCGTAAGAATGGGATGAGAGCCAACACCCATTGACTGTCGCGACAAAAATACAAGTTTCCAAATGTGAAAAAGCGCTCTAATAGCGCCCTATCCTCCCCCACCGTAGGCGCGAGCTTGCTCGCGAAAATCCTCAACGATGACGCGACAAACCAGACACAGCGCGGTGCCCTTGCGTTTTTCGCGAGCACGCTCGCTCCTACCGTTGATCGATGCAAATGCTGGAGTTCGTGATGCCCCATGAAGGCAACCTGTTACAAGCAGCCGTGGTGTTCCTGTTCGCCGCCGTGCTGACCGTGCCCCTGGCCAAGCGCCTGCAATTGGGTGCGGTGCTGGGCTATCTGTTCGCCGGTGTGATCATCGGCCCGTCGGTACTTGGCCTGATCGGCAACCCGCAAAGCGTGGCGCAGTTTTCTGAACTGGGCGTGGTGCTGTTGCTGTTCATCATCGGCCTGGAGCTGTCACCCAAACGCTTATGGGTGATGCGCAAGGCAGTGTTCGGCGTCGGCCTGGCCCAGGTCCTGCTCACCGGCGTGGTGATGGGTGCGGTCGCGCTGTGGCTGTTTGGCCAGTCGTGGAACAGCGCCATCGTGCTGGGCCTGGGCCTGGCGTTGTCCTCCACGGCGTTTGGCCTGCAAAGCCTGGCCGAACGCAAGGAGCTCAACCAACCCCACGGGCGCCTGGCCTTTGCCATCCTGCTGTTCCAGGACATTGCCGCCATCCCGCTGATCGCCATGGTGCCGTTGCTGGCCGGCAGCGATCACCCAACCACCGAGGCCCAGGGCGTGCAACACGTGTTGCAGATCCTGGGCAGCATCGCCGTGGTGATCATCGGCGGGCGCTACCTGTTGCGCCCGGTGTTTCGCATCGTGGCCAAGACCGGCCTGCGCGAAGTGTCCACCGCCACCGCGCTGCTGGTGGTGATCGGCACCGCCTGGCTGATGGAATTGGTGGGCGTGTCCATGGCCCTGGGCGCATTCCTCGCCGGCCTGCTGCTGGCAGACTCGGAATACCGCCACGAACTGGAATCCCAGATTGAGCCGTTCAAAGGCCTGCTGCTGGGCCTGTTTTTTATCAGCGTGGGCATGGGCGCCAACCTCAGTTTGCTGCTCAGCACGCCGCTGGTGGTGATCGGCCTGACCCTGCTGCTGATCGGCTTGAAGCTGCCGCTGCTGTACGCCGTCGGGCGGATGGTGGGCGACCTCAACCGCGAAAGCGCTTTACGCCTGGGCGTAGTGCTGGCGGCGGGCGGTGAATTTGCCTTCGTGGTGTTCAAGATCGGCCGCGATCAGGGCCTGTTCGAACCGCAGCTGTACGACGTGCTGGTGCTGACTATCACCCTGTCCATGGCCGTGACTCCGCTGCTGTTGCTGGTGTGCCCGAAGCTGTTCAAGCCCAAGGTCAAGCCGGTGGAAGTGCCCGAGGAATACCGCGCCATCGAAAGCGATGCGCCCCGCGTGGTCATCGCCGGCATGGGCCGGATGGGCCAGATCGTGGCGCGTATCCTGCGCGCCCAGAACATCTCGTTCATCGCCCTCGATACCTCGGTGGAAACCATCGAGCTGACCCGCAGTTTTGGCGGCATGCCGGTGTTCTACGGCGACCCCCAACGCCCGGAAATCCTCCACGCGGCCAAAGTCGACCAAGCGGAATTCTTCGTCATCGCCATGGACGACCCGGAGATCAACATCAAGACCGCCGAGTTGGTGCGCAACCTCTACCCGCACATGAAGATCATCGCCCGTGCACGTAACCGCCAGCACGTACACCGCCTGGTGGACCTGGACGCTTCACCGGTACGCGAAACCTTCTACTCCAGCCTGGAAATGAGCCGCCGTACCTTGGTGGGCCTTGGTTTGAGCCAGGCCCAGGCCGATGCGCGCATCAACCGCTTCAAGACGCACGACCAGCAGGTACTTGCCGCCCAACACGCGGTATACGACGACGCGGCCAAGGTCATGCAAACCGCCCAGGAAGCCCGTGCGGAACTGGCGCGCCTGTTTGAAATGGACAGGCTTGAGGAAGAATCTTCCGACAAAGTGTGACGGGGCCGATGAACGAGATTGCGAATTTTCTGACAGAATACGCCGCAATTTCGTTCATCCCCGGAGTGCTTCATGGCCACGTTCACCAAGACCGCAATGCTGCTGGCCCTCGCGCTCACCGCCGGCAGCGTGTTCGCTGCTGCCAAGCCCACCACCCAGACCATCTCCACCTTGGGTGGCAAGTTCACCTTCAAACTGCCCAAGGCCTACAGCGCCGACACCCTGCCCTCCGGCACGGCGCAAGACGGCACCGCCGACACCCAAGGCACCCTGTACGCCAACTCGACGACGAAAAGTGTGGTGATCGTCGCCGAAACCGTGCGCAACGACGGGGCAACGATCCAGGATAACGACCCGCAGTTCCTCGACGGCGCCGTGGCCGATTTCGTCAAGGACCAGAGCGCTGCCCTGCCTGACTTCAAGAAACTGGGCGAGAAGAAACTCACCTACAAGGGGTTGGGCCTGCGCCAAGTGGACAGCAGCGCTACCCAAGGTGGTGGCAAGACCTTGAACTCCACATTCCTGGGTGGTTCAGGCAACCATCTGCTGGTGATTCAGGCCATTTCGCGGGCGGATGATGTGAAGGGGCATGCGCAGCTGGTGAAGCAGATTACAGGCGGCAAGTAACCCCCCTCTTCCCGCCAATACAAAACCCATGTGGGAGCGGGCTTGCCCGCGATGGCCATAGGTATCTACACAACTGTGCCGTTCGCCGCAGCCACCGGTAACCACGATGCGAAGCGAGCCGCTCTTGATCTTGATCTGCTTTTGATCTCAGGCGCCCCGTCAAACCACGCTGGCCGGAATTCGACAGGGATTTGGGGGGTAAACCGGCAGGGATGCCGGTTTAGCCGCCCCGCGCCATGGATGGCGCGTGGCGGCGGCCCCCCAAATCTCTGGCGGATTACGGGCACACCGAGCCTAAGCGAGGTGCCAAGTGGTGGGGCGAGGACCTTTTGGTTACTTTTGGGTCCTTCCAAAAGTGACCCGCTGTCAGAGCGGAACCCTAAGTAGCCGTTACCTAAATAACGGATATATACCCGATCCAACTGTGTTAGCTGCCAGGCCGCCTTCGCGAGCAAGCCCGCTCCCACAGTTTGATCGCGGGGTGTCAGGTAGATAGCCGTAGGCTGGGAGGCCGCCATCGCAGGCAAGCCAGCTCCCACATTTTTAACCGCATTTCACTTCAGGCTTTTCTCTAGCCAGGCTTTCAAGTCCTGGATTTCCGCCGCGCTGATGGTGTGATTCATCCCCGGGTACTCATGAAACTCCGGCTTGAGCCCCAACCCCGCCAGCACCTCGTTCGCCTGCGTGGCCGAGCTAAAGGGCAACGCCTGATCCAAAGTGCCATGGCCAATAAAGATCGCCAGCTTGCCCATCGCCGCATCCGGTTTCAGCGCAGACCTGAGCACCGGTAGCACGCTGCCACTGAGCGCGGCGATACCGCGTACCAATTCGGGTTCACGCAAGGCCACCTCGTAAGACATGATCGCGCCCTGGCTGAACCCTACCAGGAACACCCGATCACTTTGGGTGTGATACTTGGCGGTGGCCTTGAGCACAAAATCCTTGATCAACCGGGCGCTGCTGAACAGTTCATCGGTCTCACCGTTGTACTCAGGCTCATCGGTCTTGGTAAACCAACGATAACCCTGCGGTTCCACCGGCAGCGGCGCGCGCACCGAAAGATAAGTCCAGGTGGATGGCAAGGCGTTCTTGATGCCAAACAAATCTTCCTCGTTACTGCCAAAACCATGCAGGAAGATCACCAGTGGCTGGTTGCGCGTATCGCCCTGGGTCTGCTCCAGGTAGGACAACGGCAAGTCGGTGTGCAAGCCGCTATCGGCATGGGCGGCGCCGGCCACCAGGGCCAAGGCAAAGGCAAGCTGTTTGAGCATCGGGTTTACCTCAGGGTTTGCGCAACAAATAGGTGTCCATGATCCAGCCGTTTTCCAAGCGCGCCGCCTTGCGTACCCGTTCGATCTCTTCTGCCACCTGCGCCACTTTACCGCTGATCAGAATCTCGTCCGGCGTACCCAGGTAAGCGCCCCAGTAAATATCCAGGTCCTGATCCGCCACGCTGCGGTAGGAGTCTTCGGCGTCGAGCATCACCACCAGGGTATCGGCATCACTCGCCTGCCCCGCCGCCAGCCGTCGCCCGGTGGTGATTTCGATCGACTTGCCGATACGGTTGAGCGGCACCTTATGCTGCGCCGCCAGGGCCTGCACACTGGTGATACCCGGAATCACTTCAAACTCGAAGACACAACGGCCACTGACAAGAATAGCCTGCAAAATGCGGATGGTGCTGTCGTACAGCGCCGGGTCACCCCAGGCCAAAAACGCCCCCACTTCGCCGTCGGCCATTTCTTCGTTGATCATGCGCTCGAAGGTGTGCTGCTTGTCGCGGTTGAGGTCTTGCACGGCGGTGGTGTAGTCGATCTCACCGCGCACCCGTTCCGGGCAATCGGCCTCGACAAAACGGTAGCCGGGCTTGGTGATATAGGTCTCGCAGATTTCCCGACGCAGGTCGATCAGCTTGTCCTTGCTCTGGCCCTTGTCCATCAGGAAGAACACGTCGGTACGGTTCAGCGCCTTCACGGCCTGCATCGTGATGTAGTCAGGGTTGCCGGCGCCAATGCCGATGATCAGGATGCGTTTCATGGGGAGCTCTCAGTGCGGGGCGTGGATTTTGCCATGTTCCGGGAATCAGGCGGAAGTTTCCAGGCGCAGGCGCCATACACCGTTGAAGCGTAGCTCGGTGGCCGAGAGGGGTTCGACGTCGATCCGATAGAACATCGAGACAGGCAACTGCATGACGGACAGCATCGCCGCACGGATGACGAACGGGTGGGTCACGGCGATGACATGGCCGGGGTGGGTTTCGAGGGATTTGAGCCATTGGCCAACCCGCCTGCACAACTGATCCACCGACTCGCCGCCGTGGGCTGCGCTGGTGCTGTCGGTGGCCCAGGTGTTCAAGGTTTCGCTGTCGAGTTGGCCGATGCGCTGGCCTTTCCATGCACCCACATCAAGGTCGCATAAGGCGGGGTCGACCTGGGCGTTATCGCCGAACAAGCCCGCGGTTTGACAGGCTCTCACTTCAGGGCCGCACACTAGCCGTGCCGGTTGTTTGTAGCGGCCAGCCAGGGACAAGGCCGCGCCCTGCCAGTCCATCGTGACGGACTCGTCATCCGGAAATCGCCCTTGCTTTTGCAGGGGCGTGAGGGCGTGGCAGATCAGGGTCAAGCGAGTGGCCTGCATGGCGATTCTCTTGTAGGAGCGAGCTTGCTCGCGAAGAACGTCAACGATAACGCGTGTTGCCTGAGTAAACGCGGCGCCTTTGAGTTTTTCGCGAGCAAGCTCGCTCCTACAGGGAGTTGGGGCAAGTTCCGTTCCACAGGGTGTTCGTGAATCAGGCCAACGCAGTATTGGCGGGCACGACTGTCGAGTGACCGCTGGCGACAAAATCTTCCTTGCGCAACACCACCAACGCCAGCAACGACACCACCCCGGTCGCCACGTAGAAATACCACGGCGAGGTAATGTCGCCTGTCACCTTGATCAGCCAGGTGGAAATCAGCGGCGCACTGCCGCCAAACACCGCCACTGGCACGTTATAGGCCACCGCAATCCCGGTGGAACGAATGCGCGTGGGCAGCAGTTCGCTCATCAGCGCATAGGTCGACGACGCATACAGCCCGAACAAAATCGCCACCGCCATCAACGGCACGAAGAAGGTCGCCGGGGTGGCGGTCGGGGCGGATTTGAACAGCCAGAACATCGCCAGGGTCGCCAGTGTGCCGATCACCATCAGGAACGGCTTGCGCCCGTATTTATCGGTAAAGGCTCCGCCAAACGGCATCACAAAAGCTGCCGAGAAACTGGCGACGAACACGTACAGCAAGGTGGTGCCGCTGTCGAATTTGAGGATCTTGGCCATGTAGGTCGAGGCGAAGGTCAGCACCAGGTAGAAGATCGAGCTGTGCAAGGTGATGATAAAGAACACCAAGGCAATCGCGCGCTTCCACTGCCAGACCTCACGCAGCGGCGCGCGAGAAGTTTGCCCGGCGCGTTGCAAGGCGAGGAACTCGGGGCTGTCTTCGAGCTTGAGGCGGATGTACATGGAGATAAAGCCCAGGGGCGCGGCGATCAGGAACGGTACGCGCCAGGCCCATTCCTGCATGACCTCGGCGCCCAGCACCCAGGTCATGCCATTGGCCACAGCGCCACCGAGCAGCAGGCCGAGCACGGCGGTGACCATCAGCCAGCAAGTGGCAAAGCCACGACGACCGGGGCCGGCGTATTCGGAGATGAAGCTGGTGACGGTGCCGATTTCACCGCCCGCCGAGAAGCCCTGCACGCAGCGCACCAGGATCAGCAGGATCGGTGCGGCGATGCCCAGGCTGGCGTAGGTCGGCAACAGGCCCAGCATCACCGTGGAACCGGTCATCATCACCAATGCCATGATCAGGGTTTTGCGCCGGCCGATCTTGTCCGCCAGCGGGCCGAAGAACAGCCCACCCAAGGGGCGGATAAAAAAGCTCAGCGCAAACGCGGCAAAGCTGGCCAACAGGCTGGTGGTGGGGTCATCGGAGACGAAGAACGCCTGGCCGATATAGACGGCGAGAAAGCCATATACGCCGTAGTCGTACCACTCGATCAAGTGGCCGGAGGTAGCGCCAAGAAACGCACGGCGGCGCTTGCGGACGGTGTCTTGTGCGGGATTGCCCATCGTGGGGACTCCTTGTCTGATTATCGATCCATGTTAAAGCGCGGCGATACTCGCGGTTTGCAGCCAATGCCGCAAGTCGGTCTTGAGAATCTTGCCGTAGCTGTTCTTCGGCAAGTCGCTGCGCCACACATATTTTTTCGGCTTTTTGAACGAGGCCATGCGCGCCAGGAACCACGCGGTGAGTTCGCCTTCGTCCAGGGGCTGGCCGCTGCGGGTCACCACGAAGGCCACCACCGACTCACCCCATTGCGCGTCCGGCTCGCCCACCACGCACACTTCGAACACCTCGGGATGCTGGGCCAGCACTTCCTCGACTTCACGGGGGTACACGTTGCTGCCGCCACTGATGATCACGTCCTTGGAGCGGTCCGTGAGGGTCAGGTAGCCGGCCGGGTCGAGGTAGCCGATGTCACCGGTCAGCAGCCAACCGTCCACCAGCGTCTGGCGCGTGGCCTGCGGGTTGCGCCAGTAGCCTTGCATCACCGTGGCGCCACGCACCGCGATTTCGCCACGCTGGCCGGTGGGCAGTGGCTGGCGTTCGGCATCGAGAATGCGGATTTCCACACAGGCTTGCGCGTGGCCCACCGAGGCGGCCAGGTTGGCCCAGTCGGGACGCTGGCGCTCGGCGATCAAGGCGCGGGGCAAGACGCTGATGGTCATCGGGCTCTCGCCCTGGCCGTAGATCTGCACCAGGCGCGGGCCGAAGGTGTCGACCGCTTCACGCAGGTCGGCCAGGTACATGGGGCCGCCGCCGTAGACGATGGTCTTGATGCCGGCGCCGTGATAATCCTGGCGCCGCGCCTGCTCCACCATGCGCTTGACCATGGTCGGCGCGGCAAACAGCGACACATCGCCCATCTGCTCGGCCAGCCCGAACAGCTCGGCAGCATCAAAGCCATGGGAGGCCGGCACCACATGGCGGGCGCCACAGCGCACATGGATGAAGTTGTACAGGCCGGCGCCGTGGGACATGGGCGCGGCATACAGCGCCGCATCGTCGGCACTCACCGCGTCGACATCCGTGGCGTAGCACAGCGACATGGCGATCAGGTTGCCGTGGGACAGCATCACGCCCTTGGAGCGCCCGGTGGTGCCGGAGGTGTAGAACAGCCAGGCGAGGTCGTGATCCTGGCGGGGCACTGGCTGTTCCAGGCCGGGCCAACCATGGCTGGGCGGCAGCGGATGGCCGTCCAGTTCCGTGCAACGCGCGGGCAGATCCCGCGAAGAAAACACCTGGCCGCCGTCGGTAAAGATCAACCGCGCCTCGGCATTATCGGCAATCCACGCCGCTTCGCTGGGGTGCAGCTTGGCGTTGATCGGCACCGCCACCCCGCCCATCCACCAGATGGCGTAGAGCAGTTCCAGATAGTCGCAGCTGTTTTTCATCAGCAGCGCCACCGCGTCCCCCGGCACCAGGCCATGCTGTTCCACCAGCTGCGTGGCGCGTTGGCGCACGTGGGCGGCGAAGGTGGCGTAGTCGGCCACTTGCACGCTGCCGTCGAACAAGGCCGGGCGTTGCGGGGCCCGGCGCTGGGTGTCGTGCAACCAGTTGGCAATGTTCATGGCTCAGCTCCGGCGTGCCTGCAGGACCGAGGCGTAGTTGGCCACCGCCATGCCGCCCATGTTGAACACCAGGCCGAACTCCGGGTTGGGCACCGCCAGGCCAATCGGCTCGCCGGTCAATTGCCGGAACGCCAGGGCATGCATGGACACCCCCGTGGCGCCAACGGGGTGCCCCTTGGCCTTGAGCCCGCCGGAAAGGTTGACCGGCAAGCGCCCGCCGGCGCGCACCACGCCGCTGTCGAGCACGCGATGCCCTTCGCCCTTGGGCGCCAGGCCCATGGCTTCGTAGATCAGCAGCTCGGCAATGGTGAAGCAGTCGTGCACCTCGGCGAAACTCAGGTCAGCCAGGGTCACATTCGCCCCGCGCAGCGCTGCATGAATCGCGCGTTGCGGGCCTTCAAAGGCCAGGATGTCGCGCTGGGCGATCGGCAAGGTGTCGTTGACCTGAGTCATCGCGCGGATTTGCACCTCACGACGAAACGCCCGCGCACGTTTGGGCGAAGCGAGGATGATCGCAGCGGCGCCGTCGCTGATCAGCGAGCAATCGGTCAGGCGCAGGGAGTCGGCCACGAACGGATTGCTTTGGGACACGTTGTTGCAGTGCTCGAAATTCATCTCCCGATGCATCTGCGCCAGCGGGTTGGCCATGGCATTGGAGTGGTTTTTGGTGGCGATGGCCGCCATCGAGCCCAGCGGGCAGTGGTAACGCTCGGCGTATTGGCGCGCGGCGCGGCCGAACAACTGGGGGAAACTCAGGCCGGCTTCGGCCGGGTCGTTCTGGTAGCCGGCCCCGGCCAAGGCTTGGGTGACTGCGACGGTGCTGGTGTGGGTCATCTTCTCGGCGCCCACCACCAGCACCAGTTCAGCGCTGCCGGAGAGGATCGCATTGACCCCCGCCTGAATCGCCGCCGAGCCGGACGCACAGGCGTTTTCACAGCGGGTAGCCGGTTTGAAGCGCAGCCCGGGGTCGGCTTGCAGCAGCAATGAGGCGGCAAACCCGTCGGGCACCAGCCCCGAGTTGAAATGACCGAGGAACAACGCATCGATTTGCGACGCGTCAATCTCGGCGTCGCTCAAGGCTTCCCGGGTAACCTGGACGATCAGGTCTTCCAGCGTCGTGCCTTCCAGGCGACCAAAACGGGAGTGACCAGCGGCAACAATGGAGACGCAATCAGCAGGCATAATCAATTTCTTCTGTTCTTGATTCGGACTTTACTTACAATGACCCACCCCTGATCGTGCGCCAATTCGTGTAACTACTTACACGGGTAAGTAGCGCCCCAGGGCATTGAACAACGAGGCAGGATGCCCCATGACCGCGCTAGCCCAGCAATTCCCCGACCTCGAACGCCTGGCGTTCAAGCTGTCCCCTGCCCCGCAGATCGTCACCAGCGACCGCGTGATACTCGACTGCAACGACGCTTTCCTGAAGCTGTTCGGCTATACGCGCGACGCGTTGGTCAACCAGCTGACCCTGCTGATCTACCCGTCCCAGGCCGACTACCACGCCATCGGCAAGCGCAGCCATGACTGGCTGCTCGACAGCGGCAACGGATTTTATTCCGATGAACGCTTCATGCAGCACCACAACGGCGAAGTGTTCTGGGCCAAGTCCCACGGCTACACCCTCACCCCCAAAGACCCGTTCAAACTGATGATCTGGCACTTCGAACGCCTGGACCGCATGCACCAAGGCACCGGCGACCTCACGCCCCGTGAGCGAGAAATCGCCATGCACATCGTCAACGGCTTCAAATCCAAGGAAATCGCCCTGCGCCTGGCGATCTCCCACCGCACCGTGGAAGTGCACCGGGCGCGGCTGATGAAGAAACTGCAGGCCAAAACGGTGGTGGAATTGGTGTCGAAGATCATTATGGTGGCGTAACAGACAACGGCTGTTTAACTGATGCCCCGTGATCCAAATGTGTGGGCATCCCCAATTTCTGTAGGAGCGAGCTTGCTCGCGAAAAACGTCAACAATAACGCGTGTTTGCTGAATGAACGCGGCGCCTGTAAGTTTTTCGCGAGCAAGCTCGCTCCTACAAAAAAGCTTAACTGACTGGCAGTATGACTTTCCTGCGAAAGCGTTAGTGCAGTAGATGCACAACTTGCACGTTGCACACTCCACGGTAACCACGATGCGAAGCGAGCCGCTCTTGATCTGCTTTTGATCTTAGGCGCCCCGTTAAACCACGCTGGCCGAACGCAGGCTTGAATTCGTGGGTAACCCGGCAGGACGCCGGGTTAGCCGTCCTGGGCCAAGGATGGCCCATGACGGCGGCCCACGGATTCAAGCCGGAGTGAGGGCACACCGAGCCTAAGCGAGGTGCCAAGTGGTGGGGCAAGAGCGTTTTGCTTACTTTTGCGCTGTTCAAAAGTGAGCCGCCGTCAGGGCGGAACCCTAAGTGGCCGTTACCGCAGCAATGGATATGTACACAATCCAACCGTGTCGCCTGTCAGGACGTCATCGCAGGCAAGCCAGCTCCCACAGGTTGATCTCGGGGGTGTCAGGTAGATCGGCGTCAGTTGCCTGGGCAGCGTAGCTGAAACGTTCAACCGAGCACGTCCATACAATTCCCCACCGCCCTGCCCCCCTAACCTCACCGCTTTCAAACCCTCATAAGCGCTGGAGAACGGGCATGGGCAACACAACAACCAAGGTATCGCTGGCATTGACGCTGCTGGCAAGTGCGATGATGAACAGCGCGTTCGCCGCCACCCCAAGCGTGGCCGTGGCGCCGCAGTACGACACCAGCCATGTGTATGTGGCACCGGCCGATGTGGACCGTTTTGCCCAGAGTTTCCTCGCCACCTTCGGCGGCAAAAGCACGCCCCAGGTCGTGGTCAACGTGCTGCCAGTGCCGAGCAGCACCACCTCGCAACTGCTGCAGACCCCGGCGGGCACCGTGTCGTTGTTCGGCTTTACCACCCCCGTGCCTCACCCCTTCGGCCAGGAACGCAACGGCTATCTGGTCAAGGACATGGACGTGGCCCTCAAGGCCGCACGGGAAAATGGCGCCGACGTGATCGTCAGCGATTTCCCCGACCCCATCGGCCGTGACGCCGTGGTGCAATGGCCGGGCGGTGTGAACATGCAGCTCTACTGGCACACCAAGACCCCGGATTACGCCGCCTTCGAGACCGTGCCGGAAAACCGTGTGTATGTGTCCAACGACAGCGCCGAGCGGTTTATCAAGGCGTTCCTGGGGTTCTCCCACGGCAAGGTGTTGAGCGACGACAAGCACGCCCCAGGGGTTGATGTCGGCCAAGCCGGCGGCCACTACCGCCGCGTCGAGATTGAATCGCCGTTCGGGCGCATGGCGGTGCTGGTCACCAACGGCCAACTGCCCTACCCGTTCGGCCACGACACCACCGGTTATCAGGTCAACGACCTGGCCGCCACCCTGGGCAAGGCCACCGGGTCTGGCGCAAAAGTGCTGGTGCCGGCGTTCGACAGCAAAGGTCGGCGCAGTGCCTTGGTGGAGTTCCCAGGCGGTTATGTCGCAGAAATCCACCAACTCAGCGCGGCAAAATGATGCGTCACGCAGGCTGGAGCCTGGCTGTGCTGTGGCCGTTGCTTGCTGGCAGCGTGCAGGCCGACGACCAGCCGGTACGCCCGGCGATCAAGGCCAACCGCTGGCAGGAAGACTGGTCCGTGCTCAAGGACCCGGCCTTGCGCACGCAACCGCTGGACAACCTCAAGTACATCCCGTTGTCCGCGGCCAACCCGTTTACCTACCTGTCGTTGGGCGCCACCTTGCGTGAACGCTTCGAGATGAACGACGCCAGCGGGTTCGGCGTGCGCGATGTACCGCGTGACCGCTACCTGATCCAGCGTTTTCAGGTGCACGCCGACTTGCACCTGAACGAACACTGGCGGCTGTTCACCCAGTTGGAAGATGTGCGGGCCTATGACAAGACCACGATTGGCGGTGCCGACCAGAACCGCGTCGACCTGCGCCTGGCCTTTGCCGAATACGTGAAGACCTTCAACGCCGGCACCTTCAAGGCACGGGCTGGCCGCCAGGATTTCGCTTTCGACTTGCAGCGTTTCATCTCGTCACGGGACGGCCCGAATGTGCGGCAGTCCTTCGATGCGTTGTGGGCGGACTGGGAAACGCCGCAATGGCGCTTTATCGGGATCGCCAGCCAACCGGTGCAGTACCAGGATGGTCGGCATTTCGACGACAAATCCAACAGCGACGCGCGCTTCCACATGCTACGGGTCGAGCGGCTGGTGGGCGGTACCAATGAGCTGTCGGCCTATTACGGCGTGTACGAGCGCAGCGCCGCCCATTACCTGGACGCCGACGGCGACGAAACCCGCCAGTTGCTGGACGCCCGCCTCGGCGGCGCAGCCCAGGGGTTCGACTGGGACATCGAAGCCATGCTGCAACGCGGCTCGGTGGGCAGCAAGACGATTCGCGCCTGGGCCGGTGGCAGCCGCACCGGCTACACCTTTGACACGCTGGCCTGGAAGCCGCGTATCGGCCTGCAACTGGATATCGCCTCCGGTGACCGCAAGGCCGGTGACGGCCGGGTCGGCACCTTCAATCCGCTGTTCCCCAATGGCTATTACTTTTCCCTGGCGGGTTATACCGGCTACAGCAACCTGATCCACGTCAAGCCGTCGATCACCGTCAAGCCCATTGCCAAGCTCAGCGTGCAAACCGCTGTCGGCCTGCTGTGGCGGCAAACCACCGCAGACGCCGTCTACACCCAGCCCAACCTGGCCGTGGCTGGCACCGCGGGCCAAGGTGAGCGCTGGACCGGCGCCTATGGGCAACTGCGCACTGACTACGCCTTTACCCCCAACCTCAGCGGTGCGGTCGAGGCGGTGCACTACGCGGTCGGCCAGACCCTGCGTGATGCCGGTGGGCACGACAGCAACTACCTGGGCATGGAGCTCAAGTTCAGTTGGTGAGACAAGCACACCCATACAAGCCTGGGCCCAGGTTTACGGCAATAGTGAGGCGGTTTTTTCACCGCCCTTTTTCAGCCCTGCAAGGAGTTTCAGATGAGCACATTCATTGCCAAAGACGGTACCCAGATCTACTTCAAGGACTGGGGCAGCGGTAAGCCCGTGCTGTTCAGCCACGGCTGGCCGCTGGATGCGGACATGTGGGAATACCAGATGGAATACCTGAGCAGCCGTGGCTTTCGCACCATCGCGTTCGACCGTCGTGGCTTTGGCCGCTCGGACCAACCATGGACCGGTAACGACTACGACACCTTCGCTGACGATATCGCCCAGTTGATCGAACACCTGGACCTGCAGGACGTGACCCTGGTGGGCTTCTCCATGGGTGGCGGTGACGTGGCGCGCTACATCGCCCGCCACGGCAGTGCCCGTGTCGCCGGCCTGGTGTTGCTGGGCGCGGTCACGCCGATCTTCGGCCAGCAAGCCGATTACCCCCAAGGCGTGCCTGGCGAGGTATTCGATGGCATCAAGGCCGGCCTGTTGAAGGATCGTGCGCAGTTCATCAGCGACTTCAACACGCCGTTCTTCGGTCTCAATAAAGGCCAGCACGTCTCGGAGGGTGTGCTCAGCCAAACCCTGCAGATCGCCATGCTCGCGTCGCTCAAATCCACCGTGGATTGCGTCACCGCGTTCTCGCAAACCGACTTCCGCCCGGACATGGCCAAGATCGACGTGCCGACCCTGGTGATCCATGGCGACGGCGACCAGATCGTGCCGTTCGACACCACCGGCAAAGTCGCGGCGCAGATGATCGAGGGCGCGCAATTGAAGGTGTACAAGGATGCGCCGCACGGGTTTGCCGTGACCCACGCTCAACAGCTCAACGAAGACCTGTTGGCGTTCCTGAACCGCTGATACCTCGATGCACTTGTAGGAGCGAGCTTGCTCGCGAAGAACCTCAACGATAACGCGGGCATTCTGTATGCACGCGGCGCCTGTGAGTTTTTCGCGAGCAAGCTCGCTCCTACAGAAGGCAAAAGGCCGGGTTCACCCGGCCTTTTTTCAGGCAAAGCGCTGGCTCAACACCAGCCGCCCCGGCCCTGCGATCAGCACGCTGGTGAAGATGATCAGCAGCAGCCAACCGAACTGCCCTTCGAACAGCGTCCACTCCGGGTGCACCACCAGCAACGCAATCACCAGCACCGCCAGGATCGGCAGACACGCCAGGCGCACCAGCACGCCCGCGATGATCAGCAATGGACACAGCACCTCGGCGAAAATCGCCAGCAGCAAGGTGATAGACGCGCCCAGGTGAAACGGGTCTTCGATCAGCTTCAGTTGTTCGCTGTAGTGCAGCAACTTGGGCAACCCATGCACCCACAGCAAAAACAATGCCCCGCTGACCCGCAGAAACAACAGCCCGATATCCTGATTTCTTGCTTGGTTCATATGCCACCTATTTGCGTCGAAAATGACCGGCAGCCAGTGTGTCCAACGCCGCGGCTCTGCACTTGCAGGCTTGTGCTGAAATCCTGCGTTTGCATTGCCCAAAGAACCCGGCATGATCTTGCTGAACTGCCGACCCCGCGCTACGGTCCCAACCCATACGCTCATCGCTACAGGAACTTTTCCATGACGCTCCCCAAAGAAATGACCCTGATCGAAATCACCACCCCTGGCGGGCCCGAGGTCTTGCAGCCACGCAGCGCCGACGTACCGGTGGCCGGGCCGGGCGAGATTCTGATTCGCGTACACGCCGCCGGGGTCAACCGCCCAGACGCCTTGCAACGCGCGGGCAAATACCCGATGAAGCCCGGCATGAGCCCGATTCCGGGGTTGGAAGTGGCCGGTGAAGTGGTGGCGCTGGGCACTGGCGTGAACGAATACAGCCTGGGCGACAAGGTCTGTGCCCTGACCAATGGCGGCGGCTATGCGCAGTATTGCGCGGTGCCGGCCAGCCAGGCGCTGCCGATTCCCGCGGGCATGGACTGGATTCAGGCCGCTGCCGTGCCGGAAACCTTCTTTACGGTGTGGGCCAACCTGTTCGGCCTCGGCGGTGCCCATAAAGGCCAGCGCGTCTTGATCCACGGCGGCACCAGCGGTATCGGCACCACCGCGTTGATGCTCTGCCAGGAGTTCGGCATCCAGGCGTTCGCCACGGCCGGCAGCGCCGACAAATGCGCAGCGATTGCCAAGCTCGGCGCCGAGCCGATCAACTACCGCGAACAGGACTTTGCCGAGGTCATCGCCAAACAGACCGATGGCAAAGGCGTCAACGTGATCCTCGACATCATGGGTGCCTCGTACCTGAACAATAACCTCAAGGCCCTGGGCATGGACGGCCACCTGGTGATCCTCGGTTTCCTCGGTGGCGCCAAGGCCAACGACGTCGACCTGCTGACCATCCTAGGCAAACGCGCGGTGATCACCGGCTCACTGCTGCGCGCCCGCACCCGCGAAGAAAAGGCCGAAATTGCCGAGCAACTGCGCGAACACGTGTGGCCGGTACTCAGTGCCGGGCGTTGCCTGCCGATGATCGACCAGGTCTACGCCTACACCGACGCCGCCCAGGCCCATGCGCGGATGGAAGGTGGGGACCATATCGGCAAGATTGTGTTGCGGGTGGACTGAGGCATTTTTGATGTGCAGAGGGGTTGCAAGCCCCCTCCCACACTAGTGTTGGGCATACACCGGATAATCCACATACCCCGCCTCTGTCCCGCCATACAAGCCTTCGGCCTTCAACGCATTCAACGGCCAGCCATTGAACAGCCGCTGGGGCAAGTCCGGGTTGGCGATGAAGGGCCGCCCGAAGGCAATCAAGTCTGCCAACCCGGCCTCTACCAAGCGTGCACCGCGCTCGGCGGTGTAGCGGCCGGCATAGATGATCCTGCCGCTGAAGGTGCGGCGTACGGCCTGGCGGAATGTTTCGGGCAGGTCGGGCGCATTGTCCCAATCGGCTTCGGCGATGGACACATAGGCGATGCCCGACGCTTCCAGCACTTTGATCGCTTCGATATAGGTATGGTGCGGGTCTTCCTCCACCAGGCCGATGTAGACCCGGTCCTGGTCGGTGCCACTGAACAGCGGCGAAAAGCGCACGCCCAGGCGCTCCGGCCCCACCACCTTGCACACCGCTTCGACGATCTCGCGCAGCAAGCGCAGGCGATTGTCCAGCGAGCCGCCGTACTCATCTTCACGAGTGTTGGAATGGGCTGAGATGAACTGGTTGACCAGGTAGCCGTTGGCCGCGTGGATTTCCACACCGTCGAACCCGGCGTCCAGGGCATTGCGTGCAGCCTGGGCGTAGTGCCCTACCAGTTCTTCGATTTCCAGCGTGGTCAAGGCACGGGGTACCGGTGGCTCTACCAGTTCACCCACACCCGGCCCGGTTTCAATGAAGGCCTTGGCTTGCACCGCCGCCAGCGCAGACGGGCCCACCGGCGCACCACCGTCAGGTTGCAGCGCGTTGTGGGACACCCGCCCCACGTGCCATAGCTGGGCAAAGATCACCCCACCCTCGGCATGCACCGCTGCGGTGACTTTGCGCCAACCCTGGATTTGCGCCGGTGTATGGATACCCGGCGTCCACGCGTAGCCCTGGCCACGGGGTTCGATCTGCGTACCCTCGCTGACCATGAACCCGGCACTGGCCCGCTGACGGTAATACTCGGCCATCAGGTCGGTGGCGATATTACCCGGCTGGGCGCTGCGCTGGCGGGTCAGCGGCGGCAGTACGACACGGTTGTTCAAGCGATGATGCCCCAGCTTGATCGGGGTGTTCAGGATGCAGTCAGGCACGGCGATATTCCACATTCAGGACGAACGAAAACCGTGGCGACTCCTGGGAGCCGCCACCGTGTAGATCGGTTGATTAACTTAAGCGCAGAGTGTCAGCAGGGCCTTGGCCACTTCGCTGGAGCTGCCTGGGTTTTGCCCAGTCACCAGCAAGCCATCGACGAGGACGAAGGATTGCCAGTCAGCGCCCTTCTCATACCGGCCGCCCAATTTTTTGAATTCGTCTTCAATCAGGAACGGCACGACCTCAGTCAACTGCACGGCGGCCTCTTCCGAGTTGGAGAACCCGGTGACGCGGCGGCCTTTGATCAACGGCTCACCGTTGACCGCCTTGACGTGACGCAAGGCACCCGGTGCATGGCACACAAAGCCGATGGGCTTGCCGGCCCGCTCGAAGGCTTCGATCAGCGCGATGGACACCGGCGACTCCGCCAGATCCCACAGCGGGCCGTGGCCGCCCGGGTAGAACACCGTGTCGAAGTCGGCGGCGTTGACCGAGTCCAGCTTCACGGTGGTCGCCAAGGCTTGCTGCGCGGCCGGGTCTTTAGCGAAGCGTTCGGTCTGCTCGGTTTGCGCATCCGGTTCATCGCTTTTAGGGTCCAGCGGCGGCTGGCCGCCGGCCGGGGAAGCCAACACCACCTCGGCACCAGCGTCCTTGAACGCGTAATAAGGTGCGGCGAATTCTTCGAGCCAGAAGCCGGTCTTGCGCCCGGTATCGCCAAGCTGGTCGTGAGAGGTCAGTACCATTAATACTTTCATTTTCCAGTGCCTCGATCGATGTGAATAACAGGGTTTTCAGGGTCGCCCAACAGCTGTTGGGTCAGCAGCAGCGCCTCAGCGAACGGCGCGGTGGTACGGGTGATCTTGCCCATGACGCTGGTTCCCAACCATAGCGCATACAAGCGCCTGGCCAGGCTTTCAGGGGCCTGCTCGAACCCGAGCGAGCCGTCTTCGACGCCGCGTTGCAGGGCCACGGCAAGCAAATCGATGGTGCGCGAAGTGCCGCGTTGCAGCGCCAGCCGCATGGGTTCTGACAGGTCGGAGACTTCCGCCCCAAGCTTCACGGCCAGGCATTTGCCGGTGTCGGTGCAGCCGGTGTGATTGTCGATCCAACCTTGCCAATAGCGCATCAGCTTGGCGTGGTGGGTGGAGCCCGGCTGATCGAACAACTGCTGCATGCCCTCGACGTAGTGGTCGAAATAGGTATCGAGTAACACCACGCCAAAGGCGTCTTTGGAGTTGAAGTAGTGATAAAACGAGCCCTTGGGTACTTGCGCGGCTTGCAGGATTTCGTTCAAACCCACCGCCGAAAACCCCTTGGCGCCGACAATGGATTGCGCCCGTTCAAGAATCGCTTGCCGCGCACTGCTGCTTGCGTTGCTCATGCTTGCCCCTCTGCGATTAGACCAGTCGTCTAGTGCGTTGGGCTCATGTTAGGCAGCGCGGCATTGGCTCACAATGTCATATCCGCAAGGATTTCGGACATGCACGAAAGCCGGTTGCCGTTTGCCCGGCACACGCCGACAATCGCCTCTCCCCCGCCCCTTGGAGAGATGCAATGCACAGCGTTGCGCTGATGGTTTACCCGAATTTCCAGTCGTTGAGCCTCAGCCTGGGCTCGGTGTTCGAGTGCGCCAACCTGCTGCGCGGCGAGCCGGCCTATGAGTTTCACCTGGTGTCGGAAAGCGGCGGCGCGGTGATGACCTCCCAGGGCTTTTCGGTGAACACCAGTGCGCTGCGGCCAGAGGGCTATGACACGTTGATTGTCAGTGGCTACCTGGAGTTTCGCCTGCCGGAGGCCAACCTGCTGGAGATGGTCAAAGCGGCGTCCGCGCAGTCGCGCCGGGTGGCGTCGTTATGCATGGGCATTTTTGTGCTGGCCGAGGCTGGGCTGCTGGCTGGCAAGCGCACCACCACCCACTGGATCCATGCGCCGGCATTTCGCAAGCGTTACCCGGATATCCGCCTGGAAGAAGACAAGTTGTTCATTGTCGACGGCCAGGTGTGGACCGGTGCGGGCATGAGCGCCGGGGTCGACCTGGCGCTGGCGATGGTGGAGGACGACCTGGGCAGCGACCTGGCCCGGCGTATTGCGCGCAAGCTGGTGATTGCCCAGCGCCGTGGCAGCGAGCAGTCGCAATTGTCGGCCTTGCTGGAACTGGACCCCAAGTCCGACCGCGTGCAGCTGGCCCTGGCTTACGCTCGCGAGAATCTCACTCAGGATTTATCCGTGGAGGCCCTGGCCGACGTTGCCCGGTTAAGCCCGCGCCAGTTCAGCCGGGTGTTTCGCGAAGAAACCGGGCAGACCCCGGCCAAAGCTATCGAAGCTCTGCGGGTGGAAGCTGCGCGGGCGATGATGGAAATCAGCCGGCACCCGGTGGAGGTGGTGGCGCGCGAAACCGGGTTTGGTGATCGCGAGCGCATGCGCCAGGCGTTTCTCAGGGCGTTCGGGCAGCCGCCTCAGGCGATGCAGCAGGTGCTGTTCAACCCGGGCTAGGCCCGTGACGGCCTGACAGCCGCCTCCATCTATCTGACGCCCCTCGGGGCAAATGTGGGAGCTGGCTTGCCTGCGATGGCGGCCTACCAGCCGACGCCTATTTACCTGACACCCCGCGAGCAAACTGTGGGAGCGGGCTTGCTCGCGAAGGCGGCCTGACAGGCGACGCAGTTGGATTGGGTACATATCCATTGCTGCGGTAACGGCCACTTAGGGTTCCGCTCTGACAGCGGGTCACTTTTGGAAAAGAGCCCCAAAAGTAACCAAAAGGGCTCTTGCCCCACCACTCGGCACCTCGCTTAGGCTCGGTGTGCCCGTAATCCGCCAGTGATTTGGGGGGTCGCCGCCACGCGCCATCCATGGCGCGGGGCGGCTAAACCGGCATCCCTGCCGGTTTACCCCCCAAATCCCTGTCGAATTCCGGCCAGCGTGGTTTAACGGGGCGCTTAAGATCAAGATCAAAAGCAGATCAAGAGCGGCTCGCTTCGCATCGTGGTTACCGTAGGATATCTATGCTCATCGGGAGAAAGCCCCCCCCGTCAATGCAACGATGCCCGGGTAATCAGGTAGTTCACCAACTGTGGTTCATCGTCCAGTTCAATGCTCTGCACCGGGCGCGGCAGGTTGTCCAGCACGGTGCGCCAGAACGCCTGGGACACTTCGTCCTGATCATAGAAGCGCACCAGCCAATTGCGCTCGCCGCTGCACAGCACCTGGCTGGCGATGGCGCGGCCGATACCTTTGCGGCGGTAGCGCTTGAGGATGAACAGGTCGGCCAGTTCCAGGGCGTCGATGCCCGGTAGTTCGCTGCCTTCGATCAACAGGAAACCGGCGATGTAGCCGTCTACCAGCAACAGGTTGGCGCTCCATTGCGGGTCGCTCCAGTAGCGGGTCAGGTGTTCGTCGTGGATGTAGAAACGCCCATCGGCCTCGACATCTTCCTGTTCCCAGTCCGAAGACTCATAGGCGTAGTACTGGTAAAGATTGCGGATCAGTTCGGCTTCTTCGGGGCCGGTCTGGATCAATTCGACGGTGGTTTCAGGCATGGGGCTCTCGGTGGAAAAACGCAGGGCGCCATTGTTCACAAAAGTGCTGCCCACGCCAATGGCCTGGCGAATCCTTTCTATTGGCTGAACCGATTGCAAATAGCGGTTGCCCCGGCCGAAATTCTGAAACATTTAGAATAAACTTCGCCGGTTTCTCCCTATTGCTCAAGGACACGTATTTTGACCAACGTCTGTACCGCCGGCCTGGATGTGGGCTTTGCCTCCCTGGATTACCTGCAGATATTCATCCTGGGCGTGATCCAGGGCATTACTGAATTGCTGCCGGTGTCGTCCACCGCCCATATGCGCGTGGTACCCGCCCTGCTCGGCTGGCAAGATCCCGGCTCGGCGTTTTCTGCGGCCATGCAATTGGCGGCGTTGGCGGCGGTGGTCAGTTATTTCTGGCGCGATGTGCGCCAGGTCACCACCGGCAGCATCAGTGCGGTGCGCCGGGGCGACTACAACGACCGCTGGTTCAAGCTCGCCGTGGCGATTGTGCTGGCAACCGTACCGATTGGCATTGCCGGCCTGGCGTTGTCGTCGACCTTGAATGCTTGCAACTCACCTTTGCGCGGGCTGATGGTGATCGGCATTTCCTGCCTGGTGATGGCGGTATTGCTGGCCCTGGCTGAAGTGCGCGCCCGCCATACCCGCGACGTAAGCCAGATGCGTTTGCGAGATGCGCTGATCGTGGGGGTTGCACAGATTGGCGCGTTGATACCCGGCGTATCGCGTTCGGGCTCCACGTTGACCGCGGCGCTGTTCCTGAATTTCAAACGCGAAGAAGCGGCGCGGTTTTCCTTCCTGTTGGGCCTGCCGGCCATCGCCCTGGCCGGTTTGAAAGAGTTGTGGGTGCTGCTGCGCGCCGACCTGCCCGCCCACGCCTGGCCGCACTTGATGTTCGGGTTGGTGGTGGCCAGCGTCTCGGCATTCTTTGCCATCTGGGGCCTGATGAAGTTCCTGGAGCGTTTCTCCACCTGGCCGTTCGTGATCTACCGCGCGCTGCTGGGAGTGTTTTTGATCGTGGCCGTCAGCACCGGCCTGCTTACCTGACGCTTGTAGGAGCGAGCTCGCTCGCGAAAAACGCCCAGGCGCCGCGCTCATCCAGAAAGACCGCGTTATCGTTGACGTTTTTCGCGAGCAAGCTCGCTCCTACAGGTTATTGGCGGTCGGCCAGCGCTTCGAGCAAGTCGGCCGAGGGCACGAAGAACAGGCCGCCGGTCACGGCCGTGCTGAAGTCGAGCAAGCGGTCGTAATTGCCGACCGGGCGGCCGACGAACATGTTTTCCAGCATCTGTTCCAGGGGCTGAGGCGAGCGTGCGTAGCCGATGAAATAAGTGCCGAATTCGCCCGCGCCTGGGCGGCCAAAGGGCATGTTGTCGCGCAGGATCTTCACTTCCTCACCGCTCTCGTCGGTGATAACGGTCAGCGCGCTGTGGGAGTTGCTCGGCTTGGCGTCTTCATCCAGTTCGATGTCCGACAATTTGGTGCGCCCGATCACCTTCTCTTGAGCCTCCACCGTCAAGCCATTCCACGCGGTCATGTTGTGCAGGTATTTCTGCACCAGCACATAGCTGCCGCCTTCGAACTCTGGGTCTTCATCGCCCACCAGGGTAAAAGCCTCGGCCTTGCGCCCCACCGGGTTCTCGGTGCCGTCGACGAAACCGATGATGCTGCGCATATCGAAGTACCGAAAGCCCTGGACCTCATCCACCACTTTCACGCTATCACCCAGGGCCGTCATCAGCTGGGTCGCCAGCTCGAAACACAGGTCCATCTGCTCGGCACGGATATGCAGCAGGATGTCGCCTGGGGTCGACACCGCCATGCGCCCTTCCACGCCGAACTCGCGAAACGGATGCAAGGCCGCCGGGCGCGGCGCGCCGAACAGGCGGTCCCAGGCGTCCGAGCCAAACCCGCAAACGCAGGTCAGGTTGCCCGAGGGCACGCGCTTGCCTACCGAGCGCACCAGGCCTGCGATGTCGGCGCACCAGGCCCGCACGTTTTCAACCGCATCGGGCGCCAGGGTGGCGACCATGAAGATCGCGCTGCTGGTGATCGGATGGCACACCGATTGCGGTTCGAGCGGGGGGCGGACGGGGCAGGTTTTCATGAAGGCGATCCACTGGCTAAGGTCGGTTTGAACCCCGGCAGGTTAGCAGATCATCCCTGACAACTGGCCCACACCTGGCGAATCAGCGCTTTGAGCTTCAAAGCCTCGGCCCAACGATCGGTGAGCTCGCGGCCATCCGCGTCGGTGATCGCATAGGGTGGCGGGCCCAGTTCGCAGGTGAAGGACAGGCTCTGGGGTGTCTCGGCGCGGGCCAGCCAGTCTTCGATCCCGTAGCGCCACCAACCGGTAAAGCGCTCGACCCACGGCTGATGCTGGGGAAAATCCAGGCCCACCTGTACCTGTTCGCTGCTGGCGATGCGGCCATGAAAGCCCCAGCTGTGGCGCAGAATGGTGCGTATCTGTTCGTCGTCTTCCACACTGCCGGGCTCGGGCAACTCGCGGCCAACCACGTAGTGGGACAGGTCAGCGAGCAGTTTCAGATCGGGCATCTGTGCCAGCAGGTCGAGGGTGAACAGCAGGTCGTTGGTGAGCCGATAGCGGTGGGTTTCCAGCAAAATCTGGAAGTCCACCTGTTCGGCCAGGCGTTGCCAGCCGTCGATCAGCCTGGCCGCCTCGGCCTGGGTACGCGGGCGCACGTCGCCTTGCAAGGTGAGGTGGTGACAACCGTAGCGGCTGATCACCTCCAATGCCCTGGCCAAATCATCCACCGATTGCGGGAACAGCTGCCCTTCAATCTGCAAGCCCCTGGCTGTGGCCGCCGCGTGCAGGCGCTGCACCGATGCCGGCGCCCAGTAATGGTCGGTGATGCCGTCAAAACCGGCGGCGGCGATGCGGTCCAATTGTGCTTCCAGGCTGCCGGGCTCGGTTTGCATGGCCCACATCGATTGGAATACTAAGAACTGGCGCATGGTCAGCCTCGCAATAACAGCTTCAGGGATAATTCAGGGTCGGCCAGGCTGGCCGGGTCGAGCGGGATGCGGGCAGTGATCAAGCGCTCGCACAGCTTGATGTCCTTGGCTGCGCGGTTACCTATGGCCCAACCGCAGGCGCCTTGCAAACGGTGATGGTCGTCAAGGTAGAACAGCAGCAGGCCGCCGTCGGGCAATGACCGGCGAACTATCAGTGCAGTCATCACCCCGACGGTGTGCAAGCCCCACGCGTATTGATCGGACCAGAAACCCGGGATCGTCTCGAACGCCAACGCCCGTCCCAGCAGGTTCAACGCCGCGAGACGGCCCTGGGCTTCGGCGTTGCGCCAGGTTTCTTGCCGTTGATAAAGGCCCGCCAGGCGAAACTCGCACACATCCCCCGCCGCGTAGATATCCGCCGCACTGGTGCGCAGGTGCGCGTCGACGCGAATGCCCTGCCCGACGTCCAAGCCCGCCGCTGCGGCCAACTCGATGTTGGGCTGCATGCCAATGCCGACCACCACCAGGTCGCAGGGCAGCCGTTGCCCGTCGACCAGTTGCACGGCGTCGGCATGGATGCATTCCAGGGCAACGTTCAAACGCACGTCCACACCCTGCTCACGGTGCAATGCCAGCAGCGCGTCACTGATCACCGGCGGCAACACCCGCCCTGCCAGCCGTGGCCCGGCTTCCAGCAGCGTCACCTCGCAGCCCAGGCCCCGTGCGGTCGCCGCCACTTCCAAGCCGATAAATCCACCGCCGACTACCACCAGCCGAGCGCCAGAGCGCAGGCGATCGCGCAGGGCCAAGGCTTCGTCGTGGGTGCGCAGGTAAAATACATTCGCCTGCGCCTGGGGCAAACGTCGCGCCCGGCCTCCGGTGGCCAGCAGCAGGCCGGCATAGCTCAACCATTGGCCGTCGGCCAATTGCAACCGGTGGTGCTGTGGCTCCAGGCGGCTGACCGGGTTGGCGGCGATATGCTCGATACCGAGCGCCGCCAACTGCTGGCTGTCGCACAGGCTGCATTGCGCCAGGTCGGTCGAGCCTTGCAGCAAACCCTTGGACAACGGTGGACGTTCGTAGGGCAGATGCGCTTCATCGCCGATCAGGATCAAGCGCCCGCCGTAGCCTTCTTCACGCAGGGTCAGTGCCGCACGGCCACCGGCATGGCCGGCGCCAACGATGATCAGGGGGGCGTTCATCCTTCGGCCGTGACGGCGAGCAGTACTCGCCCCGCATCCACCCGCACCGGGTAGGTCTTCAGATTAACGCACACCGGCGCGCCCAGGGCCTTGCCGGAGCGGTAATCAAAGCGCCCGTTGTGCTTGGGGCACTCGATCACATGGTCCATCACCAGGCCGTCGGCCAGGTGGATTTTCTCGTGGGTGCACAGGCCGGCGGTGGCGAAGAATTCGTTATCGGCAGAACGGAATACCGCGTAGGTCTGCGCGCCATGGTCGAAGCGCAGCACGTCTTCTGCTTCTATTTCGCCCACGGCGCAGACGTCGATCCATTGATCGTTCATGCATTTATCTCCAATGACTGGCTCTTACTCTGTGGCGAGCGAGCTTGCTCGCCACGGGTGGGGCGCTGGACGAAATAGCTGGGGTCGCTGCGCTGGCGCCAGATCGTCGGAATGATTTCCTGATAGGCCTGCCACAGGTTGGCATACGGCGGTGGGCAGTCGCTGCGGATCTCTTCGTGCAGTTGGCTGAGCGCGTGGTACGGCACCATCGGGTACATGTGATGCTCGAGGTGGTAGTTCATGTTCATGTAGATAAAGCGCAGCACGCGGTTCATGTAGATGGTGCGGCAATTGCTGCGGTGGTCGAGCACATCTTCGGCCAGGCCCACGTGCTGGCTGAGGCCAAACAGGTAGCCGAGCCACGCGCCATAGAGGCTGGGCAGGCCCACCAGCATCAGCGGCAACCAGCTGTGCAGGTACAGCGCAGTGCCAATGATCACAGCGTAAAGACCGACCCAGATACGCGCATCTCGGTACACCTTGGGCCATTCGGATTCGGGGATGAAGTCGCGCTCCTGGGCACTCATCCGCCCGAGCGCATGGCGGGCCACGCCGCTGAAAGTCTTCCAGGCCAGGGGCAGGTTGAACAGGCTGAACGCCATCATCCATAAGCTGGGCGGGCGCGGTTCGACGATCTCCGGGTCGCGGCCGACGACGATGGTGTCGGTGTGATGACGGGCATGGCTCCAGCGCCACACGTGGGGTTCGAAGAGGCACATGAAGCTCGCCACCTGATACAGCGCATCGTTCATCCAGCGGGTCTTGAACGCCGTGCCGTGGCCAGTTTCGTGCCAGCGCGGGTTGGAGGCCGTGCCGTAGAGCACACCGTAGGCGATGAAGAATGGCACGCAGGCCCAACTGCCCCAGAACCAGTAGCCGCCGACACCGGTGGCCAACAACGTCGAGCACCACAGGGCGGTGTCGAGCAACGCCGGAGCGTCGCGGCGTTGCATCAGGGCTTTCATGCGATTGCGCGGGATGGGCGACTGGTACCAACGGGCCGAGACCAGGCCCTTGTCGGCGGCGCGGGCCGCTTCGGGGCCGGTGAGGCTGTAGTCGCGCCGAGCGCGGTGAGCGGTGTGTCCAGGCATTGTTATTGTTCTCCGCAAGCGTGGGTTTCAGGGGCTTTGCGAAACCAACCATAGAGCGCGGCTAAATCACCCTCAAGGCCTTGAATCCATTCCCTATCAAGCTATCATCCAGGCCCAGCGGAGCTTGATAGTTTTCTATCAAGACGCTCAAGGGGCCTGCCATGCACAACAACAAACGCCCAACCATCGCCACCGTTGCCGCCCATGCGGGGCTCAGCGTAGCCACCGTCGACCGCGTGTTGAACGCCCGCGCGCCGGTCAACCCCGGCACCGCCGAACAGGTGTTCCAGGCCGCCGAAGCGGTGGGCTATTTCGCCGCACGGCTGATCGGCCAACGCATTCGCGAACGCCGGCCCACCTACCGTTTCGGCGTGCTGTTGCTGGGGACCGCCCAAGCGTTCTATGCGCAGTTGGCCCAGTCCATTAGCGAGGCCGCGCAGCATCACGCCACCGCCAACCTGAGCTGCCAGTTCGACTACATCAACGACCGCACGCCCGGCGCCATCGTCGCGCAAATCGAACAACTGGCCGTGCAGTGCGACGCCCTTGCGGTGGTCAGCTTCGCCCATCCATTGATCAACGCCTGCCTGGCGCAGATCCGCACAGCGGGCGTGCCGGTGGTTGCCCTGCTCTCGGACATCCATGAACACGCCGCCGAACCCTATGTGGGCCAGGACAACCACGTGGTCGGGCGCACCATGGGCTGGCTGCTGGCGCGCACTTGCGGCGCACGCAAAGGCAGCGTGGGCATCCTGTTGGGTGGCCACCGTTTTCTCGGCCATCAGGCACGGGTCGAGGGCTTGCACAGCTACCTGGCCGAACACGCGCCGGGGCTCAAGCCGTTGGAGCCGCTGATCAACCTGGACAACTGCGACATCACCGAAGAAGCCACCCTCGACCTGCTCAGCCGCCATACCGATTTGCGTGGGTTATGCGTGGTGGGCGGTGGTGGCGACGGTGTGATCAACGCCCTGGCGCAACTGCCCAAGCGCCCGGCGCTGTGCTGCATCCTGCAAGAGTCCACGCCGTTGTCGCGCCAGGCATTGAGCAACGGGCTGATTGATGTGGTGATGGACTCGCAGCCACGGCAGACGGCCGTGGCATTGGTGGAGTTGCTGGTGCGCTTGCAGAGTGATGAGGGGTTTGACCCATTGAGGCACCGCGTGCATATACCGCCGCAGATAGTGACCCCGGAAAACCTGTGCAACTGATCGGGTTGGCTTGAGGTTTCAGCGCTCCCGGAAATCGGCGGCGCTCAAGCCAAACCGACTCATCTTGTTGTACAGCCCGCCCCGCGACACATCCAGTTGCTGTGCGGCCAGGCGAATGTTGCCGCGGGTGCTGGTGAGCGCGGCAACGATGGCGTGCATTTCATGGCTGCTCAAATCCTGTGCGGGCTGGGGCTGGTAGGCGCGCAACGTCGGGCGTTGCTGGGTTTCTAACGGCAAGTCGGCCGATTGAATCAGCTCGCCCATCGCCAGGTTGGTCGCCCGCTCAATGACGTTTTCCAGCTCCCGCACGTTGCCCGGCCAGCCATGGGCTGACAGCAACGCCAACGCATCCGGCGCGAAACCTTGCACCGTTTTACGTAGCGAGCGGGCACAGCGCTGCAGGAAATGCCGCGCCAGCAATGGGATATCGTCACGGCGCATGCGCAGTGGCGGCACGCTCAGGTTCAGCACGTTGAGTCGGTAGTAAAGGTCTTCACGAAACGCGCCCTCGGCCACCGCCTGGCTCAGGTTGCGATGGGTGGCGGCGATGATGCGCACGTCGACTTGCCGCGATTGCTTGGCCCCGACGCGGGTGATCTCACCCTCCTGCAAAACCCGTAGCAGACTGACCTGGGCATCGAAGGACATGTCGCCGATTTCATCCAGGAAGATGGTGCCGCCATCCGCCAGTTCGAACTTGCCTGCCGCCCCACCCCGCGCCGAGCCGGTGAACGCACCTTCGACGTGGCCGAACAGTTCGCTCTGCACCAGGTCCCGTGGGATGGCGCCGCAGTTGACCGCCACAAACGGGCCGTTACAACGCTCGCTGCCGTTATGAATGGCCTGGGCAAACAGCTCCTTGCCGGTGCCGCTTTCGCCGAGGATCAAGGTGGTGGACTCGCTGCGACTGGCAATGCGCCCCAGGTGCAGGGCGTCTTGTATCGCCCGCGAGGTGCCCAGGATGGTCTCGAAGGTATAGCGAGCCTGGGTGCCGATAATGCGCCGGGTAATCTCGCGGATACGGCGGTTTTCGCGCACCGACACAATCACCCCACCCTGCTCCAGTGGGCATACCGAAACCAGGCAGGCGAGTTGGCTGCCGTCGTACAAGTGGAAGGTGCAATCGCGGTCGCGCACCGGCTCACCCAGCGCGTCGCTCAGTTCACTGCGGCCCAGGCGCTGGAAAGGACTGCCGATCAACTCGCGCCCCACCCCGAACAGTTGCCGCGCATAACGGTTGAGTGCCTTGATGCAGCCACGCTCATCGAGCACCACCAAGCCTTCGTTGAGCACTTCGAGCAGGGCCTGTTGTTCTTCCAGCAACACCTGCAGCGCCATCTGCCGCGACACCGCTTCGGCCGCCGCTTGAACGGTGCCCAGGGTGTGGAAATGAAACCAGCCGGGCTCGGCGGTCAGGGTAAGCATGGCCAGGGTCTGGCCTTGGGCATCCTTGATCGGCGCGGCGGCGCAGTGCATGTGGCGCTGGCGCAGGCCGCTGGCGAAATTTTCTTCCGCCAGCACATACACCAGGCGATCTTCGGCCAGGGCCAGGCCGGTGCAGTTGGTGCCTTGCACCGCTTCGAGCAAGCGACTGCCCACCGGGGTGATGTCCAGCCCGCAAAAATACAGCGTCGTGCCCTCGGCATCCGTGAGGTTGATATGCCCGCGCGGGTTGTAAGCCAGCAATCCATGCATGACTTGCGCGGCAGCGGCGATCAGGGCGCGATGGTGGGCCAGGGTCGCCGCCAACGCTTGCGGCGCGACAAAGCGATAGTCGCTGTTACCGGGCTCGATACCCGCCTCGACACTGCGTCGCCAGGAATCCCAGATGACCTGGCGCACCCCGTCCGGACGCACGACTTGGCCAGCCAGGCACTCTCGCCACGCCTGTTCCAAGGCGGCGATGGGCCCATCGTTCAGCGCGGCAGGCCCCAGGTTCGTGAGGTATTCGAGGTCTTGCACACTGAACGCCTGGGTCATTGCGGTTATCCATGTTCATATTTTCGACATGTCAGTATAGACATGTCATGAATATGAACATTTTTTGTTTAATTAAAATATTAAATACTTATAAATCAGCTAGTTATAAACTGGCACAGGCCTTGCTTTTGCCCCTGTGTCACCCAGGACGGTCCTGGGGGCCCATAACAACAAAAGGGGTCGTTTCATGAGTACACAGAACATCCGCCTGGGCTTGATCGGTGCCGGCCGCATGGGCAGCTTCCATGGCCTTACCGCTGCACGCCATATTCCCGGTGCCTGCCTCGCCGCCATCGCCGATCCCGTGCCGGGCCAGGCCGCTCGCCTGGCAGCAGAACTGGGGGTGGACAAGGCCTACACCGACCCGCAACAGCTGCTGGACGACCCGGACATCGACGGCGTGCTCATCGCCGCCCCTGCCCGTAGCCACGCGGAGCTGGTGATCAAGGCCGCACGCGCCGGCAAGGGCATCTTCTGCGAAAAACCCATGGCGATTACCCTGGACGAAGCCGACCGCGCTATCGCCGCCGCTGCCGATGCACGGGTGCCCCTGCAGGTCGGCTTCAATCGGCGCTTCGCCAGAAGCTTTCGCACGGCGCACCTCGACGTGGTCGCCGGACGTATTGGCACGCCACAGCTGCTACGCTCGCTGACGCGCGACCCGGCGCTGAACAACCCGGCCAACTCACCGCAATGGGTGATCTTCCTCGAAACCCTGATCCACGACTTCGACACCCTGCGCTACCTCAACCCTGGGGCCGAAGTGGTCCAGGTGCAGGTGATGGCCGACGCGCTGATTGCCCCGCAATTCAAAAGCCAAGGCTTGCTCGACACCGCCGTGGTCACCCTGCGCTTTGACAACGGCGCCATTGCCACCGCCGAAGCCAGCTTCCAGGCCGTGTATGGCTACGATGTGCGCGGCGAAGTGTTCGGCAGCAAGGGCATGCTGAGCATGGGCAGCCTTAACGACTGCGACCTGATGCGCTACCTGGCCGAGGGCATCCAGGCAGACACCCAGCGGATGGACACCGACCTGCTGCGCGACGCCTACATCGCCGAGCTCAACCACTTTGTCGACTGCCTGCGCAGCGGCGCCAAGCCCCTGGCCAGCGGTGAAGATGCGCGTGCAGCCCTGGCAATTGCCCGTGCCTGCATTGAGTCGTATCAAACCGGCATGGCCGTGGCCGTTCAAGGAGCCCGCCAATGATGCCGTTCAAATTGGCCGTCAGCGCCGAAATGGTGTTCCTCGACCTGCCCTTCATCGAGCGGGTCAAACGTATTCATGCCCTGGGCTTCAGCGCCGAAATCTGGGGTTGGGCCGATAAGGACATTCAGGCCTTGGCGGCGACCGGTGCGGACTTCACCTCGATGACCGGCTACCTCACCGGCACCCTCACCGACCCCGACGGCATCCGCCAATTGCTCGACAGCGCCCGTGAGTCCCTGGGCATTGCCGAGCGCCTCAATTGCCCCAGCCTCAACCTGCATGGCACCGGCCTGGGTGAAGGCGGCCTGCCCGTGCAGCCCGTCAGCCACACCACCGGGCGCATGTGGCTGAGCGCATGCAAAAGCCTGGAGAAAATCGCGCGCCTGGGGGAAGACGCCGGCCGCGTGTTCCTGCTGGAAAACCTCAACACCGCCGTCGACCACCCTGGTACACCGTTTGCGCGTGCCGACGACACCCTGGCCCTGATCGAAGCCGTCGGCAGCCCGCATCTGAAGATGAACCTGGACCTGTACCACGCGCAGATTGGCGAAGGTAACCTGATCGAATTGGTCCAGCGCGCTGGCAGCGCCATCGGCGAAATCCAGGTCGCTGATGTGCCTGGGCGCAAGGAGCCCGGCACCGGCGAAATCCACTACCCGGCCATTGCCCGGGCCTTGCACGCCATGGGTTACACCGGTGTGGTCGGCCTGGAGGGCTGGGCCAGCGGCGACAGCGAGACGGCCCTGGAGCGTTTCCGCCAGGCATTCACCCTATAACAATAAAAGGAACCGCCTCATGCACCGTTATTCATTACTAGTGGCCGCGCTGTTATTGATGTTCAGCCAGTGGTCCTTCGCCGCCTATCGCATCGGCGTGAGCATTGCCCGGGTGGACGATAATTTCATGACCTACGTGCGCACCGGCCTGGAGGCGGCAGCGAAACACCAGGACGTGCAGATCCAATTCGAAGACGCCCAGGGCGATGTGGTGCGCCAGCTCAATCAGGTCGAAGGCTTTCTCAACCAGAAAGTCGATGCGGTGATCGTGCTGCCGGTCGACACCGCCGCCACCGCCAACATCACCCGCGCCGCCGTGGCGGCGAAGACGCCGCTGGTGTACGTCAACCGCCATCCGGATGAGCCTACGCTGCCTGAGGGCGTGGTCACGGTGGCCTCCAACGACATCGAAGCGGGGCAATTGCAGATGCGCTACCTCGCCCAAAAACTGGGCGGCAAGGGCAATGTGGCGATCATCATGGGCGACCTTGCACAGAACGCCACCCATGCCCGCACCGAAGGGGTCAAACAGGTGCTCAAGGACTTCCCCGGAATCAAGATCGTCGAGCAGCAAAGCGCCGAATGGCAGCGCAGCAAAGGCATGGACCTGACCAGCAACTGGTTGCTGGCCGGCACCGCGTTCAATGCCATTGTCGCCAACAACGATGAAATGGCGATTGGCGCGGCCATGGCCTTGCAGCAAGCGGGCAAGGCCAAGGGCGAGATTGCGATTGTCGGCATCGACGGCTTGCCCGATGGCCTGGCGGCGATCAAGCGCGGGCTGCTGGCGGGCTCAGTGTTCCAGGACCCCAAGGCCCAGGCTGCCCAGGCCGTGCAAGCGGCGGTGCGGATGATCAAGGGCGAGCAGGTTGAAGCACAGGTGTGGGTGCCATTTGAACTGATCACACCTGAACAGGTGGCGGTGTTTGAGCAGCGCTACAAATAACGCAGCTTTGTAGGAGCGAGCTTGCTCGCGAAGAACGCCCAGACGCCGCGCTCATTCAGGAAGCACGCGTTATCGTTGACGTTTTTCGCGAGCAAGCTCGCTCCTACCTAGTTATCAAGGTCACTTGCATCATGTCGCTCGGGCAACTGATCATCCCCCGACACCCGGTTCACCCGCCGCCCACGCTGCACCGCCGGCCGTGCGTCAATCGCATCCGCCCAGCGCTGCACATGCTTGTATTCATGCACCGACAAAAACTCTGCCGCGCCATACAAACGGCCTTTGACCAACCCACCGTACCAAGGCCATATCGCGATATCGGCAATGGTGTAGTCATCCCCGGCAATGTATTGGCTGACCGCCAGGCGCTTATCCAGCACATCCAGTTGGCGCTTGGTCTCCATGGCAAAGCGGTTGATCGGGTATTCCATCTTGCTCGGCGCATAGGCATAGAAATGCCCGAAGCCGCCGCCCAGGTAAGGCGCGCTACCCATCTGCCAGAACAACCACGACAGGCATTCAGCCCGTGCGGCGGGCTCCGTGGGCAGGAACGCACCGAACTTCTCGGCCAGGTACTGCAAAATCGCGCCTGATTCGAACACGCGAATCGGCGTGGCGCCGCTGTGGTCCATCAGCGCCGGAATCTTCGAGTTCGGGTTCACCGCCACAAAGCCACTGCCGAACTGGTCGCCGTCGCCGATCTTGATCAGCCAGGCATCGTATTCGGCGCCGCTGTGCCCCAGGGCCAGCAGTTCTTCCAGCAGGATCGTGACCTTCTGCCCATTGGGCGTGGCCAGGGAGTATAACTGCAGCGGGTGCTTGCCCACCGGCAGTGGCTTTTCGTGGGTGGCGCCGGCGATGGGCCGGTTGATACTGGCGAAGGTGCCGCCGCTTTCGGCGTCCCAGGTCCAGACTTTGGCAGGTACGTACTCGGTCATAATCAATGCTCCAGAGGCGCTTGTGATCCACTAAGCGTTCCAGACTAAACCAAAGGTTGATGACTCGTCACACAGTGAATGCCACCACCACCCGCTGCGATAGCGTCAATATTGATCTGCACCACCTTGCGGCTCGGATACAGCCGCGACAGCAGCTCCAGCGCCTTGCGGTCCGCCAGTGGGTCGCCGAACTCAGGCGCAATTACCGCATCGTTGATCACAAAGTAATTGATATAGCCCGCGGCGAAATCCGGGTTGCCTTGGCTGAACTTGCTTTTACGCGGCTTGAGCGGCGGCGATACGGTATGCACCTGCAACGGGCGACCATCGGCGTCGGTGGCGTTCTTGAGCATTTCCAGGTGTGCCAGGGTGACCTTGTAGTCATGGGACTGCGGGTCGGTGTCGAGATTGGCCAGCACCACGCCGGGGGACACAAAGCGTGCGTAGAAATCCACGTGGGCGTCGGTGATGTCCTTGCCCTTGATACCCGGCAGCCAAATGATTTTACGCAAGCCCAGGCGCTCCTTGAGTTCGGCCTCCACCTCAGCCTGGCTCCAGTCGGGGTTGCGATTGCGATTAATCCAACTGCTTTGCGTCATGATGCCGGTGCCCAGGCCATCCACTTCAATGCCACCGCCCTCGCCCACCAGTTCGCTGCGCCAGTAACGGGCCCCAGTGTGTTCGGCAATCTGGGCAGCCAGTTGCGCATCCTCGGCGTGCTGCTGTTTGTTGCCCCACCCGTTGAAGTTGAAATCCACCGCCCCCAGCGCTCCGGTGCCATCAATCACGAAGTTGGCGCCGGTGTCGCGTATCCAGATGTCGTCCAGCTCGGTCTCGACAAAGGTGATGTTGCGCGTGCCACAGTGTTTTTCCGCCAGCACCCGTTCGTCTCCACGGCAAAACACGGTTACCGGCTCATACTCGGCAATCGCCCGGGCGATACGGCCCAGCGCTGCTTGAACATCGGCGGTAAAGTCCTCCCAGATGGCCTCCTGGGCACCAAAGGCAATAAACGCCTGGCGGTGTTTTTCACCCTCGTCGGGCATATAGAAGCGGCCACTGACAGCGGCACGTACGTAAGGAGCAATCAGGCTCATGGCGGCGACCACGCTGGTGTGTTTGAGGAAGGTTCGACGGGTTGGCATGGGGGTCTCTACTGAAGAGGGGCGGTCTTGAATTTAGTCCATACGCGCATACGTGCACGTATATCGGCCTGGGGGATATCTTTGCCAGCGATCAACCGTTCAAAGGTGGCGGCATCTGGGTAAATATCCGGGTTGTCGCGCAGGCTGGCCTCCACCTGCGGTCGCGCCTTGGCATTGGCGGTGGGATAGCCGGTCAGGTTGGTGATAGCGGCCATGTTCTGCGGGCGCATCACAAAGTTGATAAAAGCGTAGGCGTATTCCGGGTGCCGGGCATCGACGGGAATCGCCATGGTGTCCATCCAGACTGTCGTGCCCTCGCGGGGGATGTGATAGCCGAAGGTCACCGCCTTGCCAGCCGCATCGGCGGCGCGCTGGGCCTGGGTCATATCGCCGCTGTAGCCTAGGGACAGGCACAGGTTGCCGTTGACCAGATCGGTCACCGGTTGCGACTGGAACTTGCGAATAAAGGGGCGCAGCTTGAGCAACAGTGCACTGGCCGCAGCCAGATCTTCGGGCTTGGCACTGCGCGGGGCGCGGCCCAGGTAGTTAAGCACCACCGCGAGCACTTCATCCGGCGAGTCGATCAGGGAGATGCCGCAATCGGCAAATTGGGCGGCAAACTCGGGCTTGAACAGTAGGTCGAGGCTGTTGACCGGCGCATTCGGCAGGCGCTGGCGGATCTGCTCGGTGTTGTAGGTCAGGCCGATGGTGCCCCAGGTATAGGGCACCGTGGCCTTGTTCGAATTGACGTAATGCGCACGCAACGCCTGCAGGCCCGGTTCAATGTCCCCCAGGGCCGTGAGCCTGGCAGGGTCCAGGGCCTGCAAGCTGCCGGCGCGCATCAGGCGCTCGGCCACTGTGTCGCCTGGGAAGATCAAGTCATAGCCACTGCCACCGGCCATCAGCTTGGCTTCCAGGGTTTCACTGCTGTCCATCACATCGTAGATCACATGGATACCGGTTTCGGCGGTGAACCTGGACAAGGTGTCAGGGGCAAAATAATCGGCCCAGTTATACAGCTTCAGGGTCTTGTCATCAGCCACGACACAGGCGCTGGTGAGGATGAGGGCACAGCTCAACAGGCGTTTCATGATAGGCGCCCATCCAGGGTCAGCAGTGCACCATACAAGTCCGGGCGACGGTCACGGTATATGCCCCAGGTCAGGCGCTCTTCGCCCATGGTGGCCAGGTCCAGGCTGTGCACGAGTACGCCCGTGCTGTCGCGGTCGGCTTCGGCCAACAGCTTGCCTTTGTGATCGCAGATAAACGATGAACCATAAAAATCCATTTGCAGGCTCGCATTACTGTTCGCCACTTCGCGCCCGACGCGGTTGGCCGCCACCACCGGCAGCAGGTTGGCCGCCGCGTGCCCGCGCATGGTCATCTGCCAATGGTCGCGGGAATCGAGGCTGGCACAGCCGGGTTCCGAACCGATGGCGGTGGGAAACAGCAGTACCTCGGCGCCATGTAATGCCAGGCAGCGCGCGGTTTCCGGAAACCACTGGTCCCAGCAGATACCGATGCCCAGGCGCCCGAAGGCGCTGTCCCACACGCGAAAACCGGTGTCACCGGGGCTGAAATATTCCTTCTCCTGGTAGCCGATGGCGTTGGGAATATGGCTCTCGCGGTACACCCCAAGCAATCGCCCGTCAGCATCCGCCACACTCAGGGAATTAAAGAACGCATTGCCGGCTTTTTCGAACCAGCTCAGTGGCAGCACGACTCCTAACTCCTTGGCCAATGCAGCAAAGCGTTTGAGCACTTGGCTGTGCTGATACTCCTCGGCCAAGGCCAGGTGCTGATGCCGTTGTTCGATGCAGAAATACGGCGTAGCGAATAGCTCCTGCAACAGGATTACCTGGGCGCCCTTGGCGGCTGCGTTGCGCACCAGTTGCTCGGCGCGGTCGAGGTTACTCGGTAAATCCCAGGTGCAAGGCATCTGGGTAGTGGCAATCGTCAATAGACGCATGGCATTACCCCTTCACTGGCCAGGCGGGCTGTTGTTGGGTGATGCAATGCACACCGCCGCCGCCATGGGCCAGGTGGTTGATTCGCACCGGTACGATCTCGCGGTCCGGAAAAGCCTGGCCCAGGACATTGGCCGCGACCTGATCTGCGGCGATCCCATAGGCCGGCATGATGATTGCGCCATTGGCGATATAGAAGTTGGTGTAGGAGGCGCAGAAGGCCTCGGCGCCAGTGTCTACGGCCTCGGAGGCCTCATACAGCTCGATCAGCTCAAAGCGACGGCCCCGGGCATCGGTGGCCAACTCCAGGACGCGGCGGTTTTCCCTTGCTACTTGGGCGTAGACCGAGCTGTGGTCGAGGGTCGCGTCTACCAGCAACACGCCGGGGCGAGCAAAGGCGCAGATGCCGTCGACATGCCCATCGGTCATGTCACCGGTGACGTAGTTCGGGTCGCCGGGCAACCAGATCGTCTTCTTGATGCCCAGCCAGCGCGCAAACACTTTCTCGATGTCAGCCTTGGTCACGCCAGGGTTGCGGTTGGGATTGAGCAGCACCGATTCGGTGGTTATCAAGGTGCCCTCGCCGTCCACATGAAAGGCGCCGCCCTCGTTGCTCAACGGTGTGCCGAAACAGACAAGCCCGAGGTGATTGAGCACCCGACGGGCCAGGCTTTCATCCCATTCATGGGCCGACTTTTCACCCCAGGCATTGAAGCGCCAGCTCACACCGGCCAGCCCATGTTGCGGGTGATAGATAAAGGACGGGCCGGAGTCGCGGCACCAGCTGTCGTTGACCGCCTGGGGGATCAGTTCAATGCGCGGGCCGCACAAGGCGATGGCACTGGCAAGCGCCGAAGGGTCGACAACCATCTTCACCGGCTCAAACCGCGCAATGGCATTGGCTACCCGCGCGAAGTCCTGCTGCACCTGCGCCAGCGTCACGCCCCAAGTGTTCTCCCACAACGCCTGGTTATGAGGCCAGACCATCCAGGTCGCCGCATGCTGGGACCACTCGGCGGGCATCCGCCACCCCAGGTTTTCAACTTCATCCATCTGCATGACAAGTACCTTTGAATTAAGTCATTGTGTTCAGTGAAAACTACCCAAGGGGTATTGCCAGGCATGCTACGTTGGAGAAAAAGCGTAAACAAACGATGAATTTTGCAGAAAACTGATTAGAGGAACTTATCAGCATGCTCAACCAATGGCCGCCCCTCGGCACCCTTCGCGGCTTTGAAGCCGCCGCTCGGCTGGGCAGTTTTCACAAGGCGGCCGAAGAGCTGCACTTGACTCAATCGGCTATCAGCCAGCAGATTCGCAGCCTGGAAGCGTACCTTGAACAGCCGCTGTTTTTTCGCAGCGGGCGCAGCGTCAGCTTGACCGACGCCGGCCAGGATTTCCTCAGCACCACCCAGGCCTTACTGCAACAACTGGCCGTCGGCGTACGACGCCTTGGGCAATACCGCAAACCTAATCAACTGGTGCTCAACACCACGCCGGCCTTTGCCCGGCATTGGCTGTTGCCTCGCCTAGCCGACTTTCGCCGCCAACACCCGCAGGTCGATCTATGGATTTTCAGCACCGACGAAGTGCCAGACATGGCCAGCCAGACCATCGATTTGGCGGTGCGCGACGACATCAGCTCCCAGGCCGAATGCAGCTTCAAGGTGCTGCATATCGACCGGCTGTTTCCGGCATGCCACCCCCAGGTGCTGGAGGTGCCTCTTGAGCAACGCACCACCTTGCACGGTGAGCGGGAAATGGACTGGAGTCACTGGGCGGTGGAAGCCGGGATTGATGTGGGGCAACAGGACCAGGGCCTGAATTTTTCCGACCCCGGTTTATTGCTGGATGCGGTGTGCACCGGGTTGGGGATTGGCCTGGTAAGCCAGTTGCTCAGCCGCCAGGGGCAAGCCAAAGGTTTGCTGACGCCGTTGGTAGACGCCACCATTCGCGGCCCCAGCTGGGCGCTACTGACCCATCGCGACAGCGAGAACGACCCCCTGGCGCGGTGTTTTATCGAGTGGCTATCGAGCCGTTTGCAGGGAGATGCGACATGAATGACCGACTCGACGACCTCCTCGCGGACCATTTGCACGTACTGTTCTGCGGCATCAACCCTGGCAAGGGCTCCGCCGCCCTCGGCCTGCATTTTGCCAATCGCAGCAATCGCTTCTCGCGTACGGTGCATCTGGCCGGTTTCACGCCCCATGAGATTCGCCCGCAAGACGGCGCCACCTTGCTGCACTACGGTTGCGGATTAACCACTTTGGTGGCACGGCCAACGGCCAGTGCAGGCGAGTTGGCGCGGCATGAATTCCAGGACGCGGCGGCGGCGTTCGAACACAAGATCCGCCGCCATGCCCCGCGCTTCGTCGCGTTCCTCGGCAAGCCCGGCTATAGCGCGCTGAGCGGCCAGCGCGAGGTCGCCTGGGGTTTGCAAGCGCAGCCACTGGGCGACGCCTCGGTCTGGGTGCTGCCCAACCCCAGCGGGCGCAACCTGGCGTTCAGCCTTGAGCAATTGGTGCAAGCGTATCGGCTGCTGCACAACGCCGTTGCGCACGCCCGGCCCGCGCCCGTAATCTCTTGAGCCCAACACCCTGTAAGCAATGGAGGCTGCATGAAACTGGTCGGAATGCTGGACTCGCCCTACGTACGCCGCGTGGCTGTTTCCCTGGAGTTATACGGGGTGGACTTTGTGCATGAACCGCTGTCGGTGTTCAGCACTTACGCTGAATTTGCCCAGATCAATCCGGTAGTCAAGGCCCCTACCCTGGTGCTGGACGATGGCACGGTGCTGATGGATTCGAGCCTGATCCTCGATTACCTGGAAACGCTGGCGCCGGCTGACAAGAAGCTGCTGCCCCAACAACCGGCGGCACGTGCCCGTGACCTGCAATTGCTTGGGCTCGCGCTGGCGGCATGCGAGAAAAGCGTGCAGATCGTCTATGAACACAACCTTCGCCCCGCTGAAAAATTGCATGCGCCGTGGCTTGAGCGCGTTACCGGGCAACTGCTGGCGGCTTATGCGCTGCTGGACAAGCAGCTGGCAGGCAATGAAGCGCTGACCCAGGCGTCGATTACCGCAGCGGTCGCGTGGTCGTTCAGCCAGCTCATCGTGGCCTCGGTGGTGAAGGCCGATGCGTTCCCCCACCTCAAGCGCCATGCTGAACGCCTGGAGCAGCACCCGGCGTTCAAGCGTTACCCCATCGAATGAACTCGCCCTAATGTGTAGGAGCGAGCTTGCTCGCGAGAAACTCACAGGCGCCGCGTTCATTCAGAAGGCCTGCGTTATCGTTGACGTTTTTCGCGAGCAAGCTCGCTCCTACCAAGGGCTCCTTTCGCGTCGCTATACCCAGCCGCCGTCAACGATAAAGTTCTGCGCCGAGCACATCGCCGAGGCATCCGAGGCCAAAAACAGCGCCATGTTGGCGATGTGTTCCGGCATCACGCTGCCGGGCAGGCACTGGCTGCGGGCGATGAGGTCCTTGGCGGCGTCGTCGACCCACATGGCCAGTTGTTTTTCGGTCATCACCCAACCCGGCACCAAGGTGTTAACGCGGATATGGTTGGGCCCCAGTTCCCGCGCCAGGGCTCGGGTCATGCCGTGGGCGGCGGCCTTGCTGGCGGCGTATACGGGGTAGCCGGCCGAGGCCATCATCCAGCCCACCGAGCCCAGGTTGATGATCGAGCCACCACCGGCCTGTTTCATCATGGGCACCACCGCCTTGGCGGCAAAGAAGGCGTGCTTGAGGTTGACCGCAATCAGCTGGTCGAACATGTGCGAGTCGATTTCTTCCAGGCTGTGGCGCACATCGTTCGCTGCATTGTTGACCAGTACCGTAATCGGCCCCAGGGAATGCTCGAAGCGCCCGATCGCGGCGCGGTAACCGATCTCGTCGGTGATATCGCAGCACTCGAACTCGACACTCTGCCCTTTGGAGTTCAGCAGCGCCGCCAGGCGTTCACCCTGGCTCTGTGCACGGTCCACAAACGCCACCTTGGCGCCCTGCGCGGCGAAGGCCCGCACCATGAACTCGCCAATCCCCGAAGCCCCGCCGGAAACCAGCACGGTTTTGTCCTTGAGGTCGGGATAAATCGCTTGCTGGGTAGTCATAACAATCAGTGCTCCGCTTAATTAGTCTTATTTTATTTTGCAAGAACGGCGTTAAAGGCTATAAATCTGCTGTCATATCGACAAAATATCTCAAATTAGTAGAACTATTCCAGCAAAACAACAAAAGGAAGTTCGACCATGAAGCACCCTCGATACCTGCTGTCCGGCCTCGCGCTGTCCATGCTTATCGCCAGCGGCGGCGCGCACGCTGCCGGCCTTAGCAGCGAACACAAACCCTTCGGCAAAACCAACGATGGCACCGCCGTCGAACAGTACGTGTTGCGCAACAGCCATGGCATGCAAGCCACGGTGATCACCTACGGCGGCGTGCTGCAGTCGCTAAAAGTGCCGGACAAACACGGCAAGCTCGACGACGTGGTGCTGGGCTTCGACGACGTGCAAGGCTATCAGGGCGGTACCGCGTTTTTCGGCGCGACCATTGGCCGCTTCGGCAATCGCCTGGCCGGCGGCGCCTTCGAACTCGACGGCAAACGCTACCAGGTACCGCTCAACGACGGCCCCAATTCGCTGCATGGCGGCGCCCAGGGCTTCGACAAGCAGGTGTGGCAAGCCAAATCGGTCAAGGACAAAGACTCGGTGGGCGTCACCCTCACCTACCTGTCCAAGGACGGGGAAATGGGCTTTCCGGGCAACTTGAAAACCGAGGTCACCTACCGCCTCAACGACAACAACGAACTGCACATCGACTACACAGCCACCACCGACAAACCGACGGTACTCAACCTCACCAACCACAGCTATTTCAACCTGGCCGGCGCGGGCAACGGCGACATTCTCAAGCAGGTCGCCACCTTGCACGCCAGCCACTACACACCAGTGAATGCCACCTTGATTCCCACCGGTGAATTGGCGCCGGTCAAGGGCACGCCGATGGACTTCCTGAAGCCCACACCTATCGGCCAGCACATCAAAGACGACCATCCGCAGCTCAAATTCGCCGAGCCCAAGCAAGGTGGCTTCGACTTCAACTGGGCGCTGGATACCAAAGGGGACGTCAAGCAACTGGCCGCCGAGGTGCATGATCCTGAATCAGGGCGGCGTTTGCAGCTCTACACCACAGAGCCTGGCGTACAGTTCTATACCAGCAACTTCCTGGACGGTTCGGTGAAGGGCAAAGGCGGCAAGACGTATCAGCATTGGAGTGGGTTTACTTTGGAGACCCAGCACTTTCCGGATGCGCCTAACCAACCAGGCTTCGCCTCAACCCGCTTGAATCCGGGGCAGACTTACACCCAGAGCACGCTCTTCAAATTCACCGCTGATTAAAACTGTAGGAGCGAGCTTGCTCGCGAAAAACTCAAAGGCACCGCGTTTGTTCAGGAAACACGCGTTACCGTTGACGTTTTTCGCGAGCAAGCTCGCTCCTACATTGATCTGATGGCCTGGGTTCAGCGTTGTTTCATGCGGTCGATGACCACGGCCAACAGCAGGATCGAGCCGCGGATCACGTACTGATAGAAAGTGTCGATGTTCTTGAGGTTCATCGCATTCTCGATGATCGCCAGAATCAACACCCCGGCAATCACATGCCGGATCATGCCGATGCCGCCGCTCAGCGACACCCCACCCAGCACACAGGCCGAGATCACCGTCAGCTCGAAACCCTGGCCGATCATCGGCTGGCCGGAGGTCATGCGTGAAGCCAGGATTACTCCCGCCAGCGCGCCAATCAGGCCGTGCACGGCAAAGATCAGGATCTTGGTGCGGTCAACGTTCACCCCCGCCAACAGCGCCGCTTCCGGGTTACCGCCGATGGCCATGGTGTTGCGCCCATAGGTGGTGTAGTTGAGCAGCCAGCCGAAGAACAGGAAGCACACGATGGTGATCAGGATCGGCACCGGCACACCAAACAATTGGCCGTTGCCGAACACAAAGAATTGCTCCTGGGACACACCCACCGCTTTGCCGTCGGCAAAGATATAAGCCAGGCCGCGCACGATCTGCATGGTCGCCAGCGTGGTGATCAAGGCGTTGACCCGCAGCTTGGCGATCACGATGCCGTTGATCAGCCCCACCATCAGGCCCATCAGCAGCGCTGCGCCAATGCCCAGCATCACGCTGTCGGTATCGCGCATCACAATCGCCGCGACCACCCCGGCGCAGGCGATCACCGAGCCTACCGACAGGTCGAAGTGCCCTGAAGCCAGGCAGAACAGCATGGTGCACGCGGCGATGCCCACAGTGGAAATAGCCAGGCCCAGACCGCGCATGTTGAGCGGCGAGAGGAAGTTATCGATCAGCAGCGCGCACAGTACGAAGATGCCCACTGCCGCCAAGAGCATCGCCCAGTTATCGAGCAATGCGCGTATATCGAGGGGTTTGCGTGCCGAGGGCAGCGCGTTGTTTTGAATAGTCATGGTCGTCTCTCAGTTCGCCAGGCCGCGTGGCAAGGCCAGCTGCAGCAGGTTGGATTCAGTCGCCTGTTCGCGCCGTTGTTCGCCGCGCAGGGCGCCTTCGCACAGCACCAGGATGCGGTCAGAGATGCCCATCACCTCCATCAGGTCGCTGGACACCACGATTACTGCAATGCCACTGGCCGCCAGGTTATGGATGATCTGGTAGATCTCCGACTTGGCGCCGATGTCGATACCGCGAGTGGGTTCGTCGAGCAGCAACACCTTCATCGGCATCGACAGCCAGCGGCCAAGGATGGCTTTCTGTTGGTTGCCGCCGGACAGGTACATGATCTTCTGCGCCGCGTTCGGCGTTTTGACCCGCATCGCCTGGATCTGTCGGTCGGCGTTACCTTTCTCCCAGCCTTCGCGCAACAGCCAGCCAAAGGTGGAATGGGCGCCACGGGCGCTGATGTTGATGTTTTCAGCGACGCTGCCCAGCGGGATGATGCCCTCTTTCTTGCGGTCCTCCGGACACAGCAATACGCCGGCGGCGATGGCGTCGCGGGGTGAGCGCAACTGCAACGGCTCACCACAGAGTTCCAGGCTGCCGGCACTGGCGCGCTCTAACCCGCTGAGCAGGCGAAACAGCTCGGTACGCCCCGCCCCCACCAGCCCGAACAGGCCCAGGATCTCGCCCTTGCGCACCTGGAAACTGATGGGTTCACGCAGGCCCGGGCCGAGCAAGCCGTCCACCTTGAGCGCCACCTCGCCCTGCTCACGCGCTCGGTAATCGTAGATATCCTGGATATCGCGACCGACCATGCAGGTCACCAGTTGATCGTGGGTCAGCGTGCTCATGTCCTCGAACGTGCGCACATAGCGGCCGTCCTTGAACACCGTCACCGCATCGCAAATACGGAACACCTCTTCCATACGGTGCGACACGTACAGCACCACTTTGCCCTCGTCGCGCAGGCGCGCGATGATCGCCATCAAGCGGTCGATTTCCCGCGCCGACAAACTGCTGGTGGGTTCATCAAAGGCAATCACGTTGGCGCCACGAGACAGCGCCTTGGCGATTTCCACCAGCTGACGCTGGCCCAGGGACAGGCGCCCGAGTTTCTCGTCGGGATCGATTTCATCGGCCAGGCCCTTGAGGCAGGCCAGGGCCTGCTTGCGCAGCAGGCCCCGGTTGACCACGCCAAAGCGCGTGGGCAAATGCCCGAGGAACAGGTTCTCGGCCACGCTCATTTCCGGCACCAGGTGCAGCTCTTGGTGAATCACCGCCACACCGCTGGCGATGCTGTCGGCCGCGCACTTGAAAGCCATGGTTTGCGCGCCGATCTGCACCGTACCGCTGGACGGAATGTAGGCGCCGCCGAGGATTTTCAGCAGGGTCGACTTGCCGGCGCCGTTCTCGCCCATCAGCGCGTGCACCTGCCCCGGGTGGGCGGTGAAGCAGATGCCATCCAACGCCTTGACCCCTGGAAAGGTCTTGCCGATGCCGTCAAACCGCAGGGCCGCAGCGGTCATTTCCACAGCCCGATCTTGGTCAGTTCCGCCTGGAAGTTTTCACGGGTGATCAGCGTCACTTCGTCCATGGCCGTGTATTTCGGCGGCTCGGTGCCCTTGGTGACCCACTCGTACATCATCTCGGCGGTTTTGTAGCCTTCAATGTGCGGGCTGGGCAGCATCGAGCCGAAGAAGCCGCTGTTGGCTTTCTTCAATTCGCCGATGGCGTCGGTGCCATTGATGCCGATACCGATCACGTTGGCTGCGGCGAAACCGGCACTTTCGGTGGCGCGCACGCCGCCGAGTACGGTGTTGTCGTTCATGCCGCCGATGATCAGGTTTTTCGCGCTGCCCGGTAGTTTGACCAGCGCTGAGTTGGTGGCGTCCATGCTGCCGGGCACGTCGAGGGTTTTCAGTGGGGCGGTGAGGATGTGATCTTTAGGAATGCCAGCCTCTTCCAGCGACTTGATCGAGCCATCGGTGCGTTTCTTGCCGGTGTCGAGTTCGTTGAAGGTGTTGATCACCGCATAGGTGTCCTTCCAATCCCAACCGCGTTTTTTCGCTTCGGCGGCCATGGCGGCGCCCTGCTTCTGGCCGACTTCAAATGCGGCCATGCCCAGGTACGGCACGTCTTCCATGAAGTTGCCCTTGGCATCGACAAAGCGATCATCCACGGCCATCACTTTCAAGCCGTTGGCCTTAGCCTTGGCGACAATGGCCGGGCCCAGGGACACGTCCGGCGGGCAGATCACAAAACCCTTGGCGCCGTTGGCGGCCAGGCTGTCAATGGCCGAGAGGGTTTTCTCGCCGTCGGGCACCGCGATCTTGATGAGTTTGAAGCCTTTGTCCTGGGCGGCTTTTTCCGCAAACGCCCATTCAGTCTGGAACCAGGGCTCTTCGGCCTGCTTGACCAAAAAACCGATCTTCACTTCTTCAGCGGCCAGCAACAGGCCGCTCAAGCTCATGGCCGAGACCGCCACAGCGGCGCAGCACAGGGAACGCAAACCACGACGACGATTCATACGGGTGACTCCTTGTTGTTGTTTTAGGTAGAACTTTGTAGGAGCGAGCTTGCTCGCGAAAACCCCGAGGGCGACGCGTTCATCCAGCATGAACGCGTTATCGTTGACGTTTTTTGCGGGCAAGCCCGCTCCTACAGGTTATCCGGCGAAGCGGTGACAGGGCTTGCCTGGCACGTCCACCTCAATGGCCAATACCGCACCGTCAAGGGGATGATTCAAGGGACTCGCAGCACTGGTGATATACAACGTGGTGAGCTCGGGCCCACCGAACACGCAACTGGTGGGCCGGCTGACCGGCAGTTCGATGATGCGATCCACCGCACCCGAGGGCGTCAGCCGCAGCAGACAACTGCCGTCCCAACGCGCGTTCCAGATATAGCCCTCAGCGTCCATGGACGAACCATCCGGCCCGCCGCGTGTGTGCGGCCCGAACCAGGCCTGGGCGGCGCCAAGTTGGCCGTCAACCTGGATCGAATGCTGATAGAGCGTGCCGTCCATGCTGTCGCCGAAATGCACCTGGCTGCCCTCCTCGCTCCAGAGCAAGGTGTTGGGAATGCCCAGGCCGTTGAGCAACCGCGTGACCGTTGCATCAGCATCAATACGAAACAAGCCACCGGAGCGCCGGGTAATCGGCAGGTCTTCACCCTGCTCGCCAATGTTGTTCTGCATGGTGCCCAACCACAGGCGGCCCTGGGCATCGCAGCGTGCTTCATTGCCACGGTTGCCCGCTTGCGGGTCGGCTACGCACAGCAAGGTCAAGGCTTCGGTGGCCAGGTCCAGGCGATACACGCCGCTGCTCAAGGTCACCAGCGCATCGCCGCGTTCACAGGGGATGAACGCCGAGACATGCTCGGGCAACTGCCACACCTGCAACTCCCCGCCCATCAGGCGCAGCGCCTGGCGGGCGGCGATATCCACCCAATACAAGGCCTGGGTCGGTACATCCCAGAACGGCCCTTCGCCCAACCGGGCACGGTGCGAGGTGACTGCGCTCAACGACATGAAGCCTCCTGATCAGTTACAGCGATTCGCGCGATGGCGTGCCATTTACCAGGCGCTGAATACGCAAGGGGTTGGCGTTTTTCAACGCGTCGGGCAGCAGGCTATCAGGGTAGTTCTGGAAGCACACCGGGCGCAGGAAACGGTCGATGGCCAAGGTGCCGACCGAGGTGCCACGCGCATCGGAAGTTGCCGGGTACGGCCCGCCGTGAACCATGGAATCGCACACCTCCACGCCAGTGGGGTAACCGTTGAGCAGGATGCGCCCGACTTTCTGTTCCAGCAGCGGCGTGAGTTCAGCGAACTGTTGCAGGTCGGCCGGTTCGCCGATGAGCGTGGCGGTCAACTGCCCGTGCAGCCCTTGCAGGGCGGCGCTGAGTTGCGCCTGGTCGGCCACTTCGACGAACACCGTGGTGGGGCCGAACACTTCCTCTTGCAGCACTTCGTCACCGTCAATCAACAGACGTACATCCGCCTTGAACAGTTGCGGTTGCGCCTGGTTGCCCGATTGCGCGCTGCCCGCCAGATGCTGGATGCCCGGGTGAGAGAGGAGTTTTTCCAGGCCCTTGCCGTAGCTGCCCAGGGTGCCGGCATTAAGCATGGTTTGTGGCGGTTGCTCGCCGATCAATTGCGCGACCTGTTGGGTGAACGCGGTGAACCCAGGCGAGGCGATACCGATCACCAGGCCTGGGTTGGTGCAGAACTGGCCGCAGCCTTGTACCACCGAGGCGGTGAGGTCGCGGGCGATGCTTTCGGCGCGGGCGTGCAGCGCCTGGGGCAGCACGATTACCGGGTTGATGCTCGACATTTCGGCAAACACCGGGATCGGTTGCGGGCGCGCCGCGGCCATGTCGCACAGGGCGCGGCCGCCTTTGAGCGAACCGGTAAAGCCCACCGCCTGGATCGCCGGATGCTTGACCAGCGCCTCACCGACGCCGCCGCCAAAGATCATATTGAACACGCCGGCCGGCATCTCGGTGGCCTCGGCAGCGCGGATGATCGCATCGGCCACACGCTCGGCGGTCGCCATGTGCCCGCTGTGGGCCTTGAACACCACCGGGCAACCGGCGGCCAGCGCGGCAGCGGTATCGCCGCCAGCGGTGGAAAATGCCAGGGGGAAGTTGCTGGCGCCGAACACTGCCACCGGGCCGAGGCCGATGCGGTATTGGCGCAGGTCTGGGCGCGGCAGCGGCTGGCGCTCAGGCAGGGCCTTGTCGATACGCGCGCCGTAGAAGTCACCGCGGCGCAGCACGGTGGCGAACAGGCGCATCTGACCGCTGGTGCGCCCGCGCTCGCCTTTGATGCGTGCGGCCGGCAAGGCGGTTTCGCGGCAGACCAGCTCGACGAAATCATCGCCCAAGGCGTCCAGCTCATCGGCCACTGCATCCAGGAACTGCGCACGGCGTGCGGCGCTCAAGGCGCGATAGGCCGGGTAAGCCTGAGCCGCGGCCTGGGCGGCGGCATCCACTTCCTGGGCGGTGGCCTGGTAGAAATCCTGGGGCAACGCTTCGCCGGTGGTAGCGTCGATGCTTTGCAGCTTGATGCTGCCGTTGGCGCTGCGTTGGCCGCCGATGTAGTTGTGGCCGAGGAACTGGGTCATGTTGATCTCCTTAAAGGGGGGTGACTTGGCCGGGTTCAAATACCGCATCGCTGCTGCCGATACCGTTAACCAGCGGCGCGCCGAATTCAGCCTGGCTGATCTCGAACACATCGCCCGGTTGGGTACGTATACCGTCGGCGAATGACAAGGTGGCGGTGCCGAAGAAGTGAATGTGCACATCGCCCGGCTTGAGGAACTGGCTGTATTTGAAGTGGTGATATTCGAGATTTTCCAGGCTGTGGCACATATTGGCCTCGCCACTGAGGAATTCGTTCTGCCAGATCACCTCGCCGTTGCGCAGGATGCGGCTGGTGCCCGCCAAGTGCTGGGGCAGCTCGCCCACGCGCAGCTCCGGGCCATAGCTGCAACTGCGCAGCTTGGAATGAGCCAGGTACAGGTAGTTCTTGCGCTCCATCACATGGTCGGAGAACTCGTTGCCCACCGCAAAACCCAGGCGATAGGGTTTACGGTCATGCCCGATCACATAGAGGCCGCCGATTTCCGGTTCTTCGCCGGCATCTTCGGCAAACGGCGGCACCGGGAAGGCCTGGCCCGGGCGCACGACGATGCTGCCATCGCCTTTGTAGAACCACTCCGGTTGCACACCGGCCTGGCCAGCAGCGGGTTTGCCGCCCTCCACACCCCACTTGAAGATGCGCATGGTGTCGGTCATCGCGCTGTCGTCGCCGGCCTGCTGGTGCATCTTGTCGCGGGCCGAGGCACTGCCCAGGTGGGTAAGGCCGGTGCCGCTGATCAGCATGTGGGCCGGGTCCGGGTGGTCCAGCGGGGGCAAAATTTTATGGTCCGCCAACAAGGCGGCGTAGTCATGACTGGCGCCCAGGCCGAGGGCCTCCACCTGTTGCTGCAACTTGCCGCCGGCTTCGATGGCGGCCAGCGCCAGTTCACGCACGCTGTGGGCGCCGCGCACTTCGCGTACCTGGTTGCCTTCTACCACGCCGACGCGGCGCTCACCGTTGCTCAACTCGAACTGAACTAAACGCATGCAGGTTCTCCTGGATTTAAGTGCGTGTGGCGCCACGGGCGCTGGCGGCGAATTGGTCGACGGGCAGCACGTGCTTGCGCTCCAACACGCGGTAGACCACAAGGGTCAGCAGCAAGCCGAACACCATCACACCGGATAAGAAATACAAGCCTGAGGCCAGGTTGCCGGTGTACTCCTTGAGCGCACCGATCACGAACGGGCCGATATAGCCGCCGAGGTTGCCCACCGAGTTGATCAAGGCAATACCGGCCGCCGCACTGGCGCCGGCAAAGAAGCGCCCCGGTAGGGTCCAGAACACGGCGGTGCAGGAAAACATTGCAAATGCCGCCAGGCACAGCGCGGCCATTTGCAGCACCGGTACGGTGAGCCAGGCGCTGCAGAACAGGCCGATGGCGCCCAGTACATAGAGCACGGCGAGATGGCCGTAACGGTCGTTCAAGCGGTCGGAACTGCGCGGGATGATCAACAGGCCGATGATGCCGAAGATATAGGGCACAGCGGAGATGAAGCCGGTGGTGAGGTCGCTGCCGCCAAACTGCTTGATCAGGGTGGGCAGCCACAGGCCGAGGCCGTAGATGCTCAGGGTTACCGGCAGGTAGAACAGCGCCAGCAGCAATACGCGCTTGTCCTTGAGCGCATGCAAGGGGTTGCCATGGCGCGTCTGGCCGTAGGCTTGCAGGTCTTTGTGCAGCTCGCCGGTGAGCCAGGCTTTTTCTTCCTCGCTCATCCAGTTGACCTTTTGGGGGCCGTCCGGCAGGTAGCGCAGCACCGGCCAGGTGAGCAGGATCGCCGGGGTGCCGATCACGATAAACAGCCACTGCCAGCCATGCAGGCCGAGGATGCCGTCCATGCCGAGCAAACCGCCGGACACTGGGCCGGTGATCATCATTGCAATCGGTTGGGAGAGGATGAACAGCCCGAGGATCTTGCCGCGATGGCGCACCGGGAACCACTGGGTGATGTAGTACAGCACGCCGGGAAAGAACCCCGCCTCCGCCGCGCCCAACAGAAAACGCATCACATAGAAGCTGTGTGGCCCCTGCACGAACGCCATGCCGATGGTGATGGCGCCCCAGGTGATCATGATGCGCGCAAACCAGCGCCGCGCGCCGAAGCGGTCGAGCATCAGGTTGCTGGGAATCTCGAACAGGAAATAGCCAATGAAGAACAACCCGGCACCCAGGCCATAGGCGGCGTCGCCGATGCCCACGTCAGCGCCCATGTGCAGCTTGGCGAACCCTACGGCGGAACGGTCCACGTAGGCGATCAGGTACAGCAGGATCAGGAAGGGAATCAGTTTCAGCGTGATGCGCCGAATAAGCCGCAGTTCCTGGCTCATGGGGTCGATCTCCGATTGTTGTTTTTATAGAAGCTCGGGGGACGCCTCTCGCGAAAATCCGCCAGGGTCATACCTCAGTTGAGAAAGACTATATAGTATGACTATTTGCAAAACAACACTTCCAAAGCAGCGATTTTGCGCTTATGTTTAAGCACGCATAGAACATATAGTCATACAATAAGAGAATCGATCATGCCTGACAAAAAGCCCGGCCTACGCTCTGCCCAGTGGTTCGGTACCGCCGACAAGAACGGTTTCATGTACCGCAGCTGGATGAAGAACCAAGGCATTGCCGACCATCAGTTCCATGGCAAACCGATCATCGGCATCTGCAACACTTGGTCGGAGCTGACGCCGTGCAACGCGCACTTCCGCCAGATCGCGGAGCACGTCAAGCGTGGCGTGATCGAGGCCGGTGGCTTCCCGGTGGAGTTCCCGGTGTTTTCCAACGGCGAATCCAACCTGCGCCCTACTGCGATGCTCACCCGCAACCTGGCGAGCATGGATGTGGAAGAAGCCATTCGCGGTAATCCGATTGATGGCGTGGTACTGCTCACCGGCTGCGACAAGACCACCCCGGCGCTGCTGATGGGCGCGGCCAGTTGTGATGTGCCGGCCATCGTGGTCACCGGCGGGCCGATGCTCAACGGCAAGCACAAGGGCCAGGACATCGGCTCAGGAACGGTGGTGTGGCAGCTCAGCGAACAGGTGAAGGCCGGCACCATCACCCTGGATGACTTCCTCGCAGCCGAGGGCGGCATGTCGCGTTCGGCGGGCACCTGCAACACCATGGGCACGGCTTCTACCATGGCGTGCATGGCCGAAGCACTGGGTACTTCCCTGCCCCACAACGCGGCGATTCCGGCCGTGGATGCGCGTCGCTATGTACTGGCGCACATGTCGGGCATGCGCGCCGTGGAGATGGTACGTGAAGACTTGAAGCTGTCGAAAATCCTCACCAAGGAAGCGTTTGAAAACGCTATCCGCGTGAACGCGGCCATCGGCGGCTCGACCAACGCGGTGATTCACTTGAAAGCCATCGCCGGGCGCATCGGCGTCGAACTCGACCTGGATGACTGGACCCGCATCGGCCGCGGCATGCCGACCATCGTCGACCTGCAACCCTCCGGGCGCTTTCTGATGGAGGAGTTTTACTACGCCGGTGGCCTGCCCGCCGTGCTGCGCCGCCTGGGTGAAGCCAACCTGATCCCGCACCCCAACGCCTTGACCGTCAACGGCAAGTCCCTGGGCGAGAACACCAAGGATTCACCGATCTACGGCCAGGACGAAGTGATCCGCACCCTGGACAACCCGATCCGCGCCGACGGCGGCATCTGCGTGCTGCGTGGCAACCTCGCGCCCCTGGGCGCGGTGCTCAAGCCTTCGGCCGCGAGCCCCGAACTGATGCAGCACCGTGGCCGCGCCGTGGTGTTCGAGAACTTCGACATGTACAAGGCACGCATCAACGACCCGGAGCTGGACGTGGATGCCAACTCGATCCTGGTCATGAAAAACTGCGGCCCCAAGGGTTACCCTGGCATGGCCGAAGTCGGCAACATGGGCTTGCCCGCCAAGCTGCTGGCCCAGGGCGTGACGGACATGGTGCGCATTTCCGATGCGCGCATGAGCGGCACTGCCTACGGCACCGTGGTGTTGCACGTGGCACCGGAAGCCGCCGCCGGCGGGCCGTTGGCGACTGTGAAGGAAGGTGACTGGATCGAACTCGATTGCGCCAATGGCCGCCTGCACCTGGACATTCCCGACGCCGAGCTGGCCGCGCGCATGGCCGACCTGCCGCCCGCGCAGAACCTCATCGTCGGCGGCTATCGCCAGCTGTACATCGACCATGTGCTGCAGGCCGACCAAGGCTGTGACTTCGACTTCCTGGTGGGCTGTCGCGGGGCAGAAGTCCCACGGCATTCCCACTAATTGGGATGCTATGATGCGGCGAATCTAAGCCAGAGCCTCCCCGTCGTTATGGATCACCAGCCGCCCAAGCCGCGCAAGAGCCAGCATGCCCAGATCGTTCAGGACTTGGGCATGCACATCGTTTCCGGTCGCTTCAAGCCTGAAGAACGCTTGCCCATGGAAGCCACGCTGTGCGAGGAATACCAGGTCAGCCGCTCGGTATTGCGCGAAGCCACGCGGGTGCTCAGCGCCAAGGGCCTGGTGTATTCCAAACCACGGGTGGGCGCGGTGGTACGGCCACGCTTGAAATGGCACCTGCTCGACCCGGATGTGCTGTCCTGGTTGATGCAGTCCACGCCCCACAGTGAGTTCTTCAACACCCTGGCCGGGGTGCGGCGCATCCTCGAACCGGAGATCGCCGCCATGGCCGCGACCACCGCCACCGATGAAGACATCGCCACCATCGAACACGCCTACCAGGGCATGGAAACCGCCAAGACCCACGAGGAGCTGTTGCAGGCCGACTTGGACTTTCACCGTGCGATTGCCGACGCCACCCGCAACGACCTGCTGGCCTATATGTGCAACATGCTCTCGCTGCCGTTGCGCGAGTCGATCAACATCACCAACCGCCGCCCGGACATTCAGGGCCTGAGTCTGCCGCGACACAAGGCGATCCTCACGGCGATTCAGAACCGCGATGCCCTGGGCGCGCGGCATGCGTCGCTGGTGCAACTGGATGACACGCGAGTGGCGCTGGACACGGTGATGAATGTGTTGACGCCGCTGTAAACCCGCGTCATTCCTGATTGTTATTGTTGGCCCTGGGGCAGGTGTTATCGCCCTCTTTTTTCAGCGCCAGGACGGCCTGGCGCTCGGACAGCAAGTGGGTGATGGCGCCGCCGATCGCCGCGGAAATCAACGCCAACGCCTCTTTAGGCAGATTGATCGCCGCCCAGGTCAACCCGCCGATCAGCAGGATGACAAACAGGATATTGAAACGTGACACGCCGAGTTTTATCGAGCGGACGATATCGGACGTGTCCTGCATTTTTTCGAAGCGTTTAAGGTCTTCGAACTTGCGCACCGATTCCAGGGTTTCCAGGTAATGGGTTTCGGCCCGCTTGAGTTTCTTGATCACATCGGCTTCAAGCATGATCTCCTCTATCTCGATCCTGACCAGGCTGATATTGGCGCCTGGGCGGCCGAGAATTTCCGAACTCAACGAACCCTCGGCCAGCTCGGCCAGCAGGTAGGTATAGGAGGTTTCGCTGATGTCCTTGGCATATTTTTGCAAGGCTGAGGTGTAGCACTTGGTGGCGTATCGGGTGAACAGACGCTCGGCATCGTTAGTCTTTTTGATCAGTTCTTCAACTTCGTCGATCAGTTCCCGTTCCATTTTTAATATCCCTATTAAGCGTGGCTTCGAAAAGCAATGAGCGCCGACCGCTGCGCTGGCACGTTAGGGGCAAACATCCCTCGATCAAGGGCCAGTGTCTACTGTCAAACCTCACAGGTGAATAGGAGGCAGGGCCCCTTGCTCCCGTGACGGCCTACGGTCAGCGCCTATCTACCTGGCGCTCCCAAGATCCAAATGTGGGAGCTGGCTTGCCTGCGAAGGCGGCCTGACAGGCGACACAGTTGGACCGGGTATATATCCGTTATTTAGGTAACGGCCACCTAGGGTTCCGCCCTGACGGCGGCTCACTTTTGAAAAGCGCAAAAGTAAGCAAAACGCTCATGCCCCACCACTCGGCACCTCGCCTAGGCTCGGTGTGCCCGTAATCCGCCAGTGATTTGGGGGGCCGCCGCCACGCGCCATCCATGGCGCGGGGCGGCTAAACCGGCATCCCTGCCGGTTTACCCCCCAAATCACTGTCGAATTCCGGCCAGCGTGGTTTGACGGGGCGCTTAAGATCAAGATCAAAAGCAGATCAAGAGCAGATCAAGAGCGACTCGCTTCGCATCGTGGTTATCGTCCGCTGCTACAGTCCACTAAGTTGTGTAGATACCTATGGCCATCGCAGGCAAGCCAGCTCCCACATATCGACGCTGTTCATCAGAGGGTGTAGGCGATGCCCACCTGCACAGTTCGCGGTGCGCCGGGGTAGGCGTAGATATTGCCGAACGCGCCTTCTTCATACTCGCGGTTGAACAGGTTTTTCACATCCAGGTTCAAGCGCACATGCTCATTGACCTTGTAGTAGCCGAGCAAGTCGACCACGGTATAAGCGTCCATCGAGAATGCCGTGTTGGCAGTCTGGCCGGCGCGCTGGTCGACGTACTTGCCGCCGACGCCCAGGCCCAGGCCTTTGAGCGCGCCGTCCTGGAACTCGTAGACGTTAAGCAGGCTGAAGCTGTTGCGCGGGATGTTCATCAAGCGTGTGCCGGAGCGCAACGTGTTATCACGGGTAACTTCCGCATCTACGTAGGCATAGCCGCCGATCACGCGCCATTCGGGCGTGAGGTTGCCTGCCACATTGAGGTCGAAGCCCCGACTGCGCACCTGGCCAGCCGCGACACTGAAGGTATTGTCCACGGGATCAGTGGTCAGCACGTTCTTCTTCTCGATCTGATAGATCGCCGCATCAACGCTCAACTGCCGGTCCAGCGCCTCCCACTTGATGCCCATCTCGTAGGACTTGCCCTTCTCCGGCGCGAAACCACCGCCTTCGCGGCTGGCGCCGGTGTTGGGCTTGAACGAACGGGCGGCGTCGGCATAGACCGCGACGGTATCGGTGAGGTCGTAGATCACGCCCACACGCGGGGTGACGGCGTTGTCGGCGGCCTGCCAGTTTTTACCGCGTGGCACATAGGTTTCGTAATCATGCTCAAAGCGTTCGAAGCGCGCACCGGCCAGTACTTTCAAACGTTCGGTCAAGGCGACCTGATCCTGCACAAAGGCGGCGTAGGTCTTGAGGTTTTCTTTATCGTGGGTGGGCGTGCGGGTCAGTGCCGGACGCGTTTGGCCGTACACAGGGTTGAAGATGTCGACCGGGTAAGTGCCCACCTCGTCGCTTGAACGTTGAATGATCGACTTATAGTCGTAATCCTCGTACTCGATACCGGTGAGCAAAGTGTGATCGAAGCCGCCAGTGGAGAAGTGCCCGGTCAGGTTGAGCTGATAGTCCTTGTCGGTCCATTCCAGCTTGCGGTAGTTGAAGTTGCGTTGCAGCGTGCGGCCGTCAGCGCCCAGGCTATCCCGCCCGTTGGCTTCGATGGCATTGCCTTTCAAACTGCCGTCCAACCACTGGAAACCGCCGCCCAGGGTCCAGTTGTCGCTCAGCGCATGCTCAAAACGCAGTTGCGCCATGTTGTTGTCGTTATGCAGCTTGCCCGCGTCCTTGTCGCCCCAGAAAGTGTCACGGGATGGCGTGCCGCGCTGGTTGGGGAAACGCGTGAGGCCGCGGTCCAGCGGGTGGTTGTTGCGCATGAAATCGCCTTCGAAGGTCACCTTGGTGTCATCGGTGGCCTGCCAGGTGATCACCGGCGTCACGCCGTAGCGTTCCGTCTCGACGTGATCGCGGAAGGTGTCGCCACCCTCGCCCACCACGTTCAGGCGATAGGCCAGGCGGCCTTCCTCGTCCAGCGGGCCGGAGGCATCCAGGGTGCCGCGCTTCATGCCCTGGTCATTGAGCTGGCTGCCCAGGGTGACGGTGCGTTCGGCCAGCGGCTGCTTGGACACCACGTTGAAGGTGCCGCCCGGGTCGCCACGGCCGTAGAGCATGGTCGCGGGGCCGCGCAGCACTTCAAGACGCTCAATGGTGTTGGCGTCCGGCATGTTCGGGTAACCGCGGTTGATCGGGAAACCGTTGCGGTAGAACTCACCGGTGGTGAAGCCGCGCACGGTAAAGGTGGTCAGGCCCTGCCCGCCGAAATTGTTGGCACGGCCCACGCCGCCGGCGTAGTCGAGGGCATCCTGCAGGCGCGTTGCACCGAGGTCTTCGACCACATCCTTGGACACCACGCTGATGGACTGCGGGGTTTCATGAATAGAGGTGTCGGTGCGCGTCGCACTGGCTGAGCGTGTGGCGTGGTAGCCCTGCACCGGGCCTTGGGCCGACTCAAGGTCCGCGGTGGCGGTCACATTGGTGGCTTGCAGCTCGATGCTGGCGTTCTCGGCAGGCACCTGCTCTGCCCACGCGAAGGGGGAAAACGCCTGGAGCACACAGATGGAAATCAGGGTACGACGCATGGGTGTAGAACCTAGTGAATGAGCCAGATGGGGCGGCAAACCTGCCAAGAATTCGCCGCGCATCATATATCAGGGCATTCTCGTTTGATATCGGTTCTCATTTGTTATTTTTCGCCGCTTAGGTCGAGAAAAACAACAGGCGAAAAAAAGCCACTCAATCGAGTGGCTCATGCAACGCGCAGGCTTACCTCAGCGATAGCGTTCCAACCAATGCGCGTAAGGTGCCGGCAAGGTCCAGGAGGACTTGTCCACGCCCAGTTCCTTGGCAGCAAAGTAGGCCCAATGTGGGTCGGCCAAATGTGCGCGACCTACCGAAACCAGGTCCAGGTGCCCGGCCTGCAACGCGCCTTGCGCCAGTTGCGGCGTGCCGAAGCCCCAGGCTGACGTCACCGGAATACCGGCCTCACGGCGTACACGTTCAGCAATCGGGCCCATGAAGGCCGGGCCCCACGGAATGTTGGTGTCAGGAATGGTAAAGCCGACGCTGACGCTCAGCAGGTCCAGGCCACCGTCCTTGAAACGGCGGGCCAGTTCAATGGACTCGGTGAGGGTCTGCTCATCACGGCCATCGTATTCGATCACACCGAACCGAGCGGTGAGCGGCAGGTTTTCTGGCCAGACTTCACGCACCGCAGCCAGGGTTTCGAGGAGGAAGCGGCTGCGGTTGTCGAAGCTGCCACCGTAGGCATCGGTACGCTGGTTGGAGTGTTCGGAGAAAAAGCTCTGGCCCAGGTAGCCGTGGGCGAAGTGCAGCTCGATCCATTCAAAGCCGGCATCGCGAGCACGACGAGCCGCGTCGACGAAGTCCTGCTGCACGCGGGCAATGTCTTCAAGGGTCATGGCACGGGGTACGTTGGGCAGGTTGGCACCGAACGCGATGGCAGACGGGGCGATGGTTTCCCAGCCACGGGCATCAGAGGCCGGGATGTGGTCATCACCTTCCCAGGGGCGATTGGCGCTGGCTTTGCGGCCGGCGTGGGCGATCTGGATACCCGGCACCGAACCTGCGGCCTTAATGGCCTTGACCATGGGCACGAATGCCTGGGCATGGGCGTCGCTCCAGATGCCGGCGCAGCCTGGGGTAATGCGCCCTTCTGGGGCGACCGCAGTAGCTTCGACCACCAGCAGGCCGGCACCGCCACGGGCCATGCCGGCCAGGTGCACGTGGTGCCAGTCGTTGACCATGCCGTCGTCGGCCATGTATTGGCACATCGGTGGAATAGCAATGCGATTGCGCAAGGTCACATCTTTAAGTTTGAACGGTTCGAACAAGGCCGACATTGGGAGCTCCAGGAAGGGGTGATTGATTCGATAGTTCGATGGTAATCGAACTATGGTATTGAACGCTACCCCCCTGTTATGATCCGCCCCATGCGAGCCTTCAAACACCCTACCCCGCTGGAATTGACGCTTGAGCGTGTGCTGTACGCCTTGAGCGACCCCGTACGCCTGGACATCGTGCGCTACCTGGCCAACGTGCCAGAGGCGACCTGTGGCGAACTGGACGGGGGGCGGCCCAAGTCCAGCATGTCCCATCATTTCCGGGTATTGCGCGATGCGGGCTTGGTGCACACGCGCAATGTGGGCACCACCCATATGAACTCGTTGCGCCGTGACGAGCTGGAGAGCCGCTTCCCGGGGTTGCTGGCCAGTGTGTTGTCACAGCGCTAGACGCATAACCCGACGCTGGGCCTGTGGCGAGGGCGCTTGCTCCCGTGACGGCCTGCCAGCCGGCGCTGATCTACCTGACACCCCGCGGTCCAAACTGTGGGAGCGGGCTTGCCTGCGATGGCGGCCTGACAGCCGCCCCATCTCTACCTGACACCCCATGATCCAACTGTGGGTGGGCTTGCTCGCGAAGGCGGCCTGGCAGTCAACACGGTTGGATTGGGTGTATATCCATTGCTGCGGTAACGGCCACTTAGGGTTCCGCTCTGACAGCGGGTCACTTTTGGAAAAGAGCCCCAAAAGTAACCAAAAGGGCTCTTGCCCCACCACTCGGCACCTCGCTTAGGCTCGGTGTGCCCGTAATCCGCCAGTGATTTGGGGGGCCGCCGCCACGCGCCATCCATGGCGCGGGGCGGCTAAACCGGCATCCCTGCCGGTTTACCCCCAAATCCCTGTCGAATTCCGGCCAGCGTGGTTTGACGGGGCGCCTAAGATCAAAAGCAGATCAAGAGCAAGATCAAGAGCGACTCGCTTCGCATCGTGGTTAGCGTTGGATGCTGCAACTTGGAAAGTTGTTTAGATACCTATGCGCTAGACGGCAAGCCTCAGGACAAGATCGCCTTTAACAGCGCGCCGTCCAGGTGCACACAGTCTTTGCCATTGCGCTTGGCGCCGTACAGGTTCTTGTCCGCCATTTTGAGCACGGCCGATAACTCGTCGCCCGGCGAAAAACGCGCCATCCCCGCACTGCAGGTGTAATGGTGGGGCGCGGGCACACTGCTGCGGATCGCCTGCAACAAGTCCAGGGCGTAATCACAGGCCACCTCCACATCGTCGCCCTGCAATAACACGCCGAACTCTTCCCCGCCGATCCGCCCGAAGCTGTGGCTGCCTTTGGCATTTTTCAGGCACAGGGCCATGGCTCGCAGGATTTTGTCCCCGACGTCGTGGCCATACAGGTCGTTTTTTTCCTTGAAACTGTCGATATCCAACATGATGAAGTAGCCGCCCTGCTCCCCGGCCAGCAACTTCTCGAAGCTCTGCATAAAGGCCCGCCGGTTGAGAATGGAGGTCAGGTAGTCGGTCTCGGCCAAGGCGCGAAACTCGCTTTCCACCAGCAATACCGAACGCAGGTTCTTCAAGTAGGAGTAACTCAAGATAAACCCGATGGACACCGACGCCGCGCAGAACAGCAGCAAATACACCTCATTGCCAGCCTCTATATCCGTCTGCATGGGCGGCCATAGGATCAGCCAGATCAATAGCGCATCGACCAGATAATCCTGGACACTGATAAACAAGATGGCGCTTCCCACCACCAGAGTCACGGCCAACGGCAAGCCGTAGATACGCAACTCTTCGTTCAAATGAATCAGATACGCGAAGCCGACGGACAACAACACCATATAAATGACCCCCAGCACTCGCCAGAGCAGGAAGTTCGCGGTGGTGGCATGTACCCGGCAAACAATCAGCAGGCCGACCGTGACGGCCAACATATAAAGGTCCAACTTCAAGGCCGGAGGAATCAGGAGCATGCCGAACCAGGCAATAATTCCTACCCATTCGGCCTGGGCCACCGCAGGTGACAACAAACTGCGCATTCTGGGCCGCAACTTCAAGTTAGCAGGCATCCTTACGCTCCCATCTCAATAGCATGCAGGCCCATCGCAAATGAAAAGGCCATGAACCGCTTTACCAGGCTGGCAAAGGGTGGCAGAACTTCCAGCCGGGTTTTGGAGTGGGCTTTGAAATAACCCTTTTCAACCCCCTCCTGCACCATACGGATAATGTGGGTCTTGGACACGGAAAGTTGCTTGGCCAAGGCCAGGTAGGAAGACGACCGGAAGGTGGCGCGGCCGTTCTCTGGGGCAAAAGCGTCGTTGTAGATCGCCAGCATCAACAGATGGCCGGCGTCGCGCTTGACCAGCCAATAACATTCGGGCAGCAAGACATCCACCGTCAGTTCGGCCGCGAGGATCATGGCAAAACCCTTGAAGTAGAGCGCCAGGAACTCGCGGTCATCCAGGTCGCGCATCTGCCGGAACACTTCCCTCTCGGGATAGAGCAGCGCCAACGACTCAGTGAGGGCGGTGAGCATCAGCCGCGCTTCGCGGCAGGCTTCATCCGAGGGTGCATACACCCTGAAGCGACTGTCTTCGGGGTGCGGCGCAACCTCCATGAAGCCCAGGGCCTGGAACAGCAAAAAGATCGATTCCAGGCTGTTTTTCGAACAATACTTGCGCGTTACGCACAAGGCTTTAACTTCTGCCAACAACGGCAGCGGTGTGGAAAAGTATTGGCTCAATAATGCAAACGACACCATCAAGCGGCTGTATTTAAGGGCACTCTTGTAGAAAAACGGTCGTCTCGAATAGGGCACGAGCAGCACGTGGTAATGCGCTCTCATGCACGATTCAAAATCCTTATGACGTTCGAGCGCTTGCGCGGTATTACACATAGCCAACTTCAACGAACTGACACGCATGAAAGAGCCCTGATCATCCAACTTGATGCCACTGATCTCAGCTACGAAATCCCTGCAGCCCGGCTCCAAAACAAATCACTTCAATAATCCTGCCATTAATGGCTTTTCGCCTCGAACGCAATGTACAGCGATTGCCGGACAAGACGTCATCAGTACCAAAGTTGTTCCACAGTCAAATGCCCGTGGCACACAGTTGCACGCAACCTTTGGTTACATTCCCTCCGCCTGGCGGTTAGAGGACTAATCGATTCAGCACGCTGCGAACCTTCCCCTCTCAGCGACGTCGTAACAGGGAATTGTTGCCAACCGCCCGCCGCGAGGTTCTCGTTTGAAAGCTGCCCTTCTGAAGAAATACCGCCTGATCATCAAGACCATGGGCTATGTGGGCTGGGCGTTGTTCTGGCTGTTGTTGTGGGATGTGGCAGTGACGGTGGACTTCATGCTGTTTCTCACCGCCAAGATCAATTTGCCGTTGATGCCCCTGACCTTGCTCGGCTCGGCCCTGGTGGTGCTGATCAGTTTTCGCAACAGCAGCGCCTACAACCGCTGGTGGGAAGCACGCACGCTGTGGGGCGCGATGGTCAACAACTCGCGCAGTTTTGCCCGGCAAGTGTTGACCCTGCTCGATGACGCACCCGGTGAGGTGAACCCCGTGAAGTCGACGCTGTTGCGCCGTCACGTGGCTTACGTCAATTGCCTGGCTGCGCACCTCAAGGGCCAGCCGTGCCCGGAGGAAGTGCGAGCCTTTATCCCAGCCGAAGAATTTGCCCGCAACGGCGCCACCAATAACTTCGCCAATGACATCCTCACCGGCTCGGCCTCGTTGCTGGCGCGCGAATACCAGGCCGGGCGCCTGGACAGCATTCGCCTGGCGCGGTTGGAGTCAACCCTGGTGGACCTCTCCAACGCACAGGGCGGCATGGAGCGGATTGCCAACACGCCACTGCCCTACCCTTACGTGTATTTCCCACGGCTGTTCATTTCGCTGTTCTGCCTGATCGTGCCGGTGGGCCTGGTGGAATCTCTTGGCTGGTTCACGCCGCTGGCCTCCACCGTCGTGGGCTTCATGCTGCTGGCCATCGAGCGCATCGGCACCGACCTGCAAAGCCCGTTCAATTCCAGCGAACACCAGATCCAGATGGAAAGCATCTGCGAGACCATCGAGAAGAACCTGCAGTCGATGCGCCGCGATGCCCTGGCCGGTGACCCGATCGCCTGATTCCCCTTGCTCAAGTGCCTGCGCCCTCGGCCGATATACCGAGGGTACGCATGGCCTCGCCTCTCACAAAAACGCCTGCGACACGCAGCACTAATTTTTCTCCCCTTGCCAAAACTATAAATACCCGCGGGTGAAGTCATGAATATCAAGCAGAAGCTGACATGGGCGTTTGCGGCCATCGCGTGCGTGCCGGTCATCCTGGTCGCCATTATCGTGGTGCTTAATCTGCGCGAGGGTGCGCTGGCCAACTTCCTCGACAGCAGCGGCCGCGAGATCCGCCAGATCGACAATGGCATGCAGCAGTTTTTCGACGGCATCAGCCAGAATGTCGACTTCGTCGCCAAGGACCCGCGCGTGATCGCGGCCAAGAACCTCAAGAGCTATGCCGGTGCCGATGCCGCGCAAATCCCGCTTACGCCAACCAACACCGAACTGCTGGCGATTTTCGATCAGTTCGCCAAAAGCCACCCCAGCACCGCCTACCTGTCCCTGGGCCTGAGCGATGGCGGCTACGCCAGTTGGCCGGACGACGCCAAACTGACGCAATATGACCCGCGCACCCGCCCCTGGTACCAGGCCGCCATCGCAGCGCCAGGCAAGACCGTGCGCACAGGCGCCTACTACTGGGCCCCGGACGATGTAGTGCTGATCGGCACCGTACGCACCGTCGCGAATGCCACGGGCAATATCCTTGGAGTAGTCGGCCTGGACGTGTCGCTCAAGCAACTCACCGAGCTGGTGCGCACCATCAAGCTGGGCGACAGCGGCTACCTGATGCTGGTGGAAGCCGACGGCAATGTGCTGGTGGACCCCAGCGATGCCACGCACAACTTCAAGCCCCTGGCGGGCCTGGGCGCGAACTACGCCGAACTGGCCAAGCACGGCGATGGCGTGACCGAGGTGAGCATCGACGGTGTGGCCTACATGGCTAACGTGGTCAGTTCCAAAGACCTGGGCTGGCGCTTTATCGGCCTGATCAAGCGTGACGAAGTGATGGCCGGTGCCACCCGCCTGACGTGGTTGATCGCGGCGATTGCCGCCGTATTGGCCGTGGTGTTCGCCATCGTCGGTGCCAGTTTCGCCCGTGTGATCGTGCGCCCGATTCGCGGCGTGGCCGACGGCCTGCAGGAAATCGCCGAAGGTGAAGGCGACCTCACGCGCCAGCTCAAGGTGCAGGGCAAGGACGAAACCGCGAGCCTGGCCGGCTGGTTCAACCAGTTCCTGAGCATGATCGCGCAACTGGTGCAGCGCATCGGCAACGCCTCCTCAGACCTGCAAACCGCCGCCGCCGACACCAGCGCCGTGGCCAACAATATGAACCAGGCCGCCGGCCGCCAGCGCGAAGCCGTGGAACTGGTGAGCACCGCGTTCAACGAGATGGTCGCCACCGCCAACGAAGTCGCGCGTTCATGCAGCGCCGCCGCCACGAGTGCCGATGAGGGCTATCGCGACGTGCACACCGGTCAGCAGCACATCGGTGAAGCCACCGGCAGCGTGCTCAAGCTCAGCGAAGACCTGCAAAAATCCACACAGACCATGCAGTTGCTCGAGCAAGACAGCCAGAACATCAACACCATCCTCGACACCATCCGTTCGATTGCCGAACAGACCAACCTGCTGGCGCTCAACGCCGCAATCGAAGCCGCCCGCGCTGGCGACCAGGGCCGAGGCTTTGCGGTGGTGGCCGACGAAGTGCGCGCCCTGGCGCGTCGCACCGCCGACTCCACCGGCGAAATCGACAGCCTGCTGGGCAACCTCGCCCGCCGCACCCAGGAAGTCACCCAGCAGATGCAAGGCAGCTTGCTGGTGTCCAACACCAGCGTTGCGCGCATCCAGCAGGCCCGTGACAGCTTTGACAAGATCCGTGGTTCGGTGGATTCGATTCGCGACCAGAACACCCAGATCGCCACCGCCGCCGAAGAGCAGCACCAGGTGGCCGAAGAGATCAACCGGCATATCGCGCAGATCCACGCCGACGCGCAGTTGGTGGAAGGCTTTGCGCATTCGGCGCAGACCGGGTCAGGGCGGTTGACCGATATTTCCGGTCAGCTCAATGGGCTGGTGGGGCGTTTCAAGTTCTGATGCTGTGGCGAGGGAGCTTGCTCCCTCGCCACAGGGTACGCGTCGCCAGGTCCTTCTATGCCGCCTCAGAGGCGGCCCTGGCCATCATCGCAGTACCTGCAACAGTCTATTGCAGGACTCAAATGTACTAACCGGTTACTTATCTTGCTAAAATCGCGTCTTTGCCCTCTCTCACTCGAGTCCATTCGACATGAAACGAGCATCGCGCGCCGCTGGCGTCTCTAGATTCTTACTCCTGGGCCTGGGCGTCGTCATCGCCCTGCTCGGCCTTGCGCTGGCCGTCGGCGGCGCCAAACTCGTCAGCCTGGGAGGTTCCTGGTACTTCCTGCTGGGCGGCGTGGTCATGGCCATTTCCGGGCTGCTGATTGCCCGCTGCAAACCTGCCGGCGCCTGGTTGTTCGCCGCGTTTCTGCTGGCTACCGCCGTGTGGGCGGTGGCCGACGTGGGCCTGGAATACTGGCCGCTGTTCTCGCGACTGTTCATGTTTGCGGTGATCGGCGTGGTGGTCGCGCTGGTGTATCCGTTGCTGGCCGGCAAACCGGCGCGGGGTGCCTATGGCGTCGCCGCCGTGTTGGCGCTGGGCGTGGCGGTGGCAGCGGGCAATATGTTTGTTGCGCACCCAAGCGTTAAGCCCACTGGTGCAGGCCCGGGCATGACCCCGGTGGCTGCAGCCGATGCGCAGAAAGATTGGGCCCACTACGGTAATACCGAAGGTGGCAGCCGTTTCGCCGCGCTGGACCAGATCAACCGTGACAACATCGACAAACTCAAAGTCGCCTGGACCTACCACACCGGCGACGTGGCCATCAGCGACGGTAACGGTGCCGAAGACCAACTGACGCCCCTGCAGATCGGCAACAAAGTGTTTATCTGCACCCCACACAACAACCTGATCGCGTTGGATGCCGACACCGGCAAAGAATTGTGGAAGAACGAAGTCAACGCCAAATCGGCAGTGTGGCAACGTTGCCGGGGCATGGCGTATTTCGATGCCAGCGCGCCGATTGCCCAGCCGACCCAGCCCAACAGCTCGCCGATCCTGGCCGCCAGCGTACCTGCCGGTGCGCAGTGCCAGCGTCGCCTTTTGACCAACACCATTGATGCACGCCTGATCGCCGTGGACGCCGACACCGGCAAGTTCTGCGAAGACTTCGGCACCCATGGCCAGGTAGACCTCAAGGCCGGCCTGGGCAATGTACCGGACAGCTACTACCAACTGTCCTCGGCGCCGCTGATGGCCGGTACCACCGTGGTGGTCGGCGGTCGCGTGGCAGACAACGTGCAGACCGATATGCCCGGTGGCGTGATCCGTGGCTTTGACGTGATCACCGGCCAAATGCGCTGGGCCTTCGACCCAGGCAACCCTGAAGACAAGCAGGCCCCAACGGGCGATGCCACCTACGTGCGCAGCACCCCGAACAGCTGGGCGCCGATGTCTTACGACCCGCTGATGAACACGGTCTTCCTGCCGATGGGCAGCTCGTCCACCGATATCTACGGTGTGGAGCGCACACAGCTCAACCACAAATACGGCGCTTCGGTGCTGGCACTCGACGCCTCCACTGGTGCCGAGAAGTGGGTCTACCAGACAGTCCACAACGACCTCTGGGACTTCGACCTGCCAATGCAGCCAAGCCTGATCGACTTCACCCCGCCAGGCAGCGACAAGGCCGTACCGGCCGTGGTCATCGGCACCAAGGCCGGGCAGATCTATGTGCTCGACCGCGCCACCGGCAAGCCGCTGACGGACGTGCAGGAAGTCCCGGTCAAAGCCGCGAACATTCCCAACGAGCCGTATTCCCTGACCCAGCCGAAATCCGTGGGCATGCCGCAGATCGGCGCGCAAACCCTGACCGAATCGGACATGTGGGGCGCCACGCCGTATGACCAGTTGCTGTGTCGCATCGACTTCAAGGGCATGCGCTACGACGGCCTGTACACCGCGCCGGGCACCGATAAATCCCTGAGCTTCCCCGGTTCCTTGGGCGGCATGAACTGGGGCAGCATTTCCACCGACCCGGTGCACGGTTTTATCTTCGTCAACGACATGCGCCTGGGCCTGTGGATCCAGATGGTGCCGTCGCAGAACAAGGCCCAGGCCTCTTCCGGTGGTGAAGCGCTGAACACCGGTATGGGCGCCGTGCCGCTCAAGGGCACGCCGTATGCGGTGAACAAAAACCGCTTCCTGTCGGTGGCCGGCATTCCGTGCCAGGCGCCGCCATTCGGCACCTTGACCGCCATCGACATGAAGACGCAAAAGGTCGCCTGGCAAGTACCGGTGGGCACCGTTGAAGACACCGGCCCCCTGGGTATCCGTATGCACCTGCCCATCAAGGTTGGCCTGCCGACCCTGGGCGGTACGCTGTCCACCCAAGGCGGCCTGATCTTTATCGCCGGCACCCAGGACTTCTACCTGCGCGCCTTCAACAGCGGCAATGGCGATGAAATCTGGAAAGCCCGCCTGCCCGTCGGCAGCCAGGGCGGGCCGATGACCTACGTGTCGCCCAAAACCGGCAAGCAATACATCGTCGTCACCGCCGGCGGCGCACGCCAATCCACCGACCGCGGCGACTACGTGATCGCCTACGCCCTGCCGTAACCACCCTCTGTTCGCGCGGTGCCCAGGCACCGCGCTTTGTGTTTGGAAAGATCCCCCATGACCCCTACTCCTCATACCGCCTGGCGCCTGGCGCTGGGCCTGGCCTTTGCGGCCGCCCTGCCTGTTCAAGCCGACGACACCACCCTGACCGGCGATTGGGGCGGCCTGCGCCGCGAACTCGACGCGCAAGGTGTGCGCTTTACCGGTGACTACAGCGGCGAGACCGCCTACAACGCCCACGGCGGCCAACATCGTTCGGCGCGCTATTCGCAAAACGTCAAGCTCGGCGTGCAGTTCGACCTGGGCAAGCTCTACGGCTTCAACAACGGTGACCGCATCCAGCTGACCATCAACGACCGACGCGGCAACAGCGCCTCCGAGGACCTGGTGGGCAACCGCCTGCCGATCCAGGAAAACTACGGCGGCCTCTACACGCGCCTCACCGAGCTGAGTTACGAGCGCACCCTGTTCACGCCAGCGCTGAACGTCAAGCTCGGCTATATGGCCATGGGCAATGACCTCGGCGGCCTGGACAGCGGCATCCTGTGCAACTTCATGAACGCCGGGTTCTGCGGGCATCCGCTGAACATGTCCGGTGGCAGCGGCTGGGCCAACTACCCGAACGCGCACCTGGGTGCCCGAGTGAAATACGACTTTTCGCCCAACTGGCAACTGCGCGTGGCGGCGTTCAATGTCGACCCGTCCAGCAACGGCAACTCCAGCCGCGCCTGGCACCTGGGGCCCAAGCACACTACCGGCACCGTGGTGCCCATCGAACTGATCTACAAGCATGCGGGCGCACTGCCCGGTGAATACAAGCTCGGCTATTACTATGACAGTTCCGATGTAAAACGCATTGGCAGCAACAAGGACGTCAGCGGGCGTGGCGGTCACTACCTCTTGATCGACCAGGCTGTGTGGGCCTCACAATCATCCCAAGGCCGTAGCCTGCACGCCTTCGGCCAGTACTCTGCCGCCAGCCAAGCGGCCTCGCCGTTCACCAAGTGGTATGGCGCAGGCGTGGTGCTGTACAAGCCGTTCGAAGGTCGCCCGCGCGATACCGTCGCCCTGGGCTATGGCCGTGCGGTACCGAACCCGCGCAGCCGCGATGTGCAAGAGCTGGCAGCGTTCAACGCCGGCACGGCCTACCCCGACCTGGACACGGCTGAACAATTGATCGAACTCAGTTATGGCTACCAGGCCACGCCTTGGCTGACCTTGCGCCCGGATGTGCAATACATCATCGAGCCGGGGGCGTTTTCCGGGGAGAGCATCGACAATGCGCTGGTGCTGGGCTTGCAAGTCAAAGCGGTGTTCTAGGTCGCACCCTGCTGATACTGACGCGGCGTACAGCCAAATTCGCGGCGAAACACCGTATGCAGGTACTGCGCAGAGGTGAAGCCGCAGCGTGCGGCAATGTCGGCAATCGCAAGGCTGTGGTTTTCCAGGCCCTTGGCAGCGGCAGCGAGTTTGAAGCGCAAAATCTCATCATGCACGCTGCAGCCGCGAGCCTTGCGAAAATGCGCTTCCAGGGACGAGCGGGAAACACCAACATAAGCGGCGACCTGATCGGTCTTGATACCCTGGCAGGCGTACTGGCGGATAAACAACAACGCCTGCATCACGTAAGGGTTGCCCAGGGGTTGATGCAGGCTGGAGGCTTGCACGTTGATGGCGTCCGGCGGCACCAACACCTGGGCGCCCGTGCAGGGTTTGCCGTGCAACATCTGATGCAACAGCGCCGCAGCGGTGCGGCCCATGGTCTCCGTGCCCTGGATCACCGAACTGAGCGGCACCCGCGTGAGCGTGCGGGTCAGCGGGTCGTTGTCGATGCCGATCAACGCCACCTCCTCCGGCACCGCAATGCCTGCGGTCAGGCAGGCTTGCAGCAATTGCCGAGCGCGGGCATCGGTCACCGCGATAATGCCGATAGGCTTGGGCAGGCTGTGCAGCCAGGCAATCTGCTGCTCCACCGCGCTGTCCCACAACGGCGCACTGGTGCCCAGTCCGCGATACACCTCCACCTGCAAGCCATCGCGCTGCATCAAGCGGCGAAAAGCTTTCTCACGCTCCTGGGCCCACCGATTGGCCTGGGCTTCGGGCAGGCTGAAACAGGCAAACCGCGTCAACCCCGCCTCCACCAGATGCTCGTAGGCCAGCTTCATCAGGGCATGGTTATCGGTGGCCACATAGGGAATGCCCTTGGGGTACTTGCCCACATCCTCATAAGAGCCCCCCACCGCCACCACCGGTATCCGACTCCCAGCCAGCGCCTCGCCAATCAGCGGGTCATCGAAGTCAGCAATGATCCCATCGCCCTGCCAACGCTCGATACCGCGCAGGCGGCAGAGGAAGTCTTCTTCCAGGAACAGATCCCAGGATGCACGGGTGCTGCTCAGGTAATTGCCAATGCCGGCGATGATGCCGCGGTCGTAGATTTTGCTGCCGTTGAAGAGCAAGGCGATGCGGTGAACGGGCGGTAGGGTTTTCATTGTTTTTGTCCTGGGGCCGGTCGGTGCAGATGAGTACGCAGAGGTTTGACTGATCAGGATAGCGGGCCTCGGAGGAGGCACGCTTTGAGGTCACCTAAATCTAAGCAGCACAACCACGACACCCATCCAAATACAGGCAACTATCATCATTGCCAAATCGATAACTAAAAGTCGCTTCAGGTACGGTGGGAACTTCTCGATGTCGACTGGATCAACCTCTCCCATAATGATAGAGGCCCTTGGCCAAACCACCATTCCGGCGATTTTCGACATTTCCAAGAGAGACCAAATCAAACCGCGCCTCCCCAAACTTGTCCCCCATATGTACATATAACGACTATTTTTTAGAGCCTCCTTCATGGCTTCCAGATGACAGTGAGTAAGGTAAAGGCTAAAAGCAAGGCCAGCAGCTGCAAGCAGAATAGGGCCTCCGGCAAAGATAATCGCAACCCAAGGTGTCCAAGTATCGATGTTAGTCATGGTTGTATAGCCTCGTAGATCTTTTCACCCACGTATTCACCACCTTGACCACCGTAGGTGGTACCTGCCCATGCGCCAGCTCCTACTAAAGCCGCGACGCAGACCACTCCCCCTATTCCCGTCGTAACACCCAGTGCCAAGCAGACTGAGCCGCCTGTCGCACCGGCTAACGCTCCTGCTCCCACACCAAAAAATGTAGCGCCTGCGAACTTCCCGCCTTCAGTGAACTTAACCCTCTCACATGCAGCTCCAGAATCAGCCTTACACACCTGCTCAATAGCCAATAACGAAGACACTCCCCCAAGTCCAATACCGATGTAACCCCCTGCCTTCATATACTTGGTGGCACGGCTGACCGCCTCCACATGCGCGGCATACCCCGGAATCTGCCCCGGCCCACCCGCCTTCTCCCAGTGATGCACCAAGCTTCGGCTGGATATACCCAGGGCCGTTTTCAACTTGGGGTGATCGCCCAAGGTGGTCTGGCCGCGCAGGCGCGTGGAGTTGAGCAGATGAGCATCCAACTGGCTCATCAACCGCTGGCGATCAGCAAAGAACTGCGCTGACCTAAGGTGCCCGTGCTGCCGATAGCTGTCCTGATGCAGGCGTTCCATGGCCTGCAGCGTTTCGCGCAGATTGCTCAGGTGTTTTTCCATCACCACCGCACTGACGCCGAGCCAGGTTGAGGTTTGGCCGATGAAACCGGCGATCTCTGCACCGTGGCGATACAGAAAGTCAGCCTCGTCCGGCGTCAGTTCGTCCAGTGATGCGCTGACGTGTTGCGCGGCCTGCATCAACTGAGCTTCTTCATACGTGCAGGAGGTGTTGTTCGGGTCGCTGAGCACGATCATCGAGCCGGCTTTGACGGGCCCTGTGTTGGGATTCAGCGATTGAAACTTGCGCATTACAGCCGGGTCGAGCGTCGGAAAAAGTGTGGCTTCCAGCGCCTCGCGGCTCATGCTTTTGGGCACGATGTAAAAACCCGGCTCTTCGCCTATGAGCGCTTTAAATGCGGCAAATGCGGATTGGGGCGACTCACTTGGCGAGGTGGAGGTGCGTTGAGAGGACGCTGCCCAGTGGGTTACTGGCTGGACCGGCTCAGCGGCCAGTCTGTTGGCGCTTACGACCGAGCCACCTCTGCCGTGGTACTCGCCGAATAACGCCAAAGGAATCAGCTCGGCTTTACAGGGACAGCCGCTGTAACTATCCACCGTACCGGCAACAAGCCGGCCATTGCTCTCCATGAAGGAAATGCCGCCGATGATCTTGTACGTTTGCCCATCCTTGCCGCAGGTAACTGGGTCACCTTCGCAGGCACGAAGACGGCCATTCATGTGGGTTGTTTGATCTACGCCCAGCACTTCCCCGCCGCAACTGGTTTTGTCACCTTGACAGATGAAATGACCTACGCTCATTTTTTCGCCTCTTATCCATGTTTTTTTAGCCGTGCTTTCCTGCTCGTCTCGATAAGAAAACTGACGCGTAACGCCTTCCGAGGTAAACGAGCAAGAGCAAGTCAGTGGCAGTCCAAACCTTGAAGAGGCATATCCCCACCGTAAAGTCAGACGTTTCCCTAAATCCTGTACTCCCTGAGCCGTTCTCAGCCCTTCACTCAAAATCGCACTCCCCTTTGGTGATTTTCATAATCAGCCGCCCAGGCGCCATTGCTAGTATCCAGACACCGCCCAGAACAATAAGGAAAACCCCATGCCGTACTTCCCCGGTGTCGAGAAGGTGCGCTTCGAAGGCCCTGCCAGCACCTCTGCCCTCGCGTTTCGTCACTACGACGCCAACAAGCTGATCCTCGGCAAGCCCATGCGTGAGCACCTGCGTATGGCGGCCTGTTATTGGCATACCTTTGTGTGGCCGGGGGCGGATATGTTTGGGATGGGCACGTTCAAACGTCCGTGGCAGCGCAGTGGCGATCCGATGGAGGTGGCCATCGGCAAGGCCGAGGCGGCGTTTGAGTTTTTTTCCAAGCTGGGCATCGACTACTACAGCTTTCACGACACCGATGTGGCGCCCGAAGGCAGCTCGCTCAAGGAGTACCGCAACCACTTTGCGCAAATGGTCGACCACCTGGAGCGCCATCAGGAACAGACCGGCATCAAGCTGTTGTGGGGCACTGCCAATTGCTTCAGCAACCCGCGTTTTGCCGCCGGGGCCGCGAGCAACCCAGACCCAGAGGTGTTCGCCTTCGCCGCCGCCCAGGTGTTCAGCGCGATGAATGCCACGCTGCGGCTCAAGGGCGCCAACTATGTGCTGTGGGGTGGCCGTGAAGGCTATGAGACCTTGCTCAACACCGACCTCAAGCGCGAGCGCGAACAGCTCGGGCGTTTTATGCGCATGGTGGTGGAGCACAAGCACAAGATTGGTTTCAAGGGTGACCTGTTGATCGAGCCCAAGCCCCAGGAGCCGACCAAACACCAATACGATTACGACAGCGCCACCGTGTTCGGCTTCCTGCATGAGTACGGCCTGGAGCACGAGATCAAAGTGAACATCGAGGCCAACCACGCGACGCTGGCCGGGCACAGTTTTCATCATGAGATCGCCACCGCCGTGTCGTTGGGGATCTTCGGCAGCATCGACGCCAACCGCGGCGACCCGCAGAATGGTTGGGACACCGACCAGTTCCCCAACAGCGTCGAGGAAATGACCCTGGCCACCTATGAAATCCTCAAGGCCGGCGGGTTCAAGAACGGCGGCTATAACTTCGACTCCAAGGTGCGCCGCCAGAGCCTCGACGAGGTAGACCTGTTCCACGGCCACGTCGCCGCCATGGATGTGCTGGCCCTGGCGTTGGAGCGTGCGGCGGCGATGGTGCAGGACGACCGCTTGCAGCAATTCAAGGACCAGCGCTATGCCGGCTGGCAGCAGCCATTGGGCCAGGCGGTGTTGGCCGGTGAGTTCAGCCTGGAGTCATTGGCTGAACATGCCTTTGCCAACGCGCTGGACCCGCAGGCGGTGAGTGGGCGCCAGGAGATGCTTGAGGGCGTTGTGAATCGGTTTATCTATCGGTGACATTTGCACGACAAATCTCTGCACAGAGCGTCGAGTGACGCTCTACAGTTCAACCCGCACCACGCTGTGTCTTTCCAACAACAATAAAAGGACGCACCACCATGAAGTCATTCAAACCTGCCCTGCTCGCCGCAGCCCTGGCACTGCTCGCCCTGCCGGTGATAGCGGATCCTACGCACCCGAAAATCGGCTTTTCCATCGACGACCTGCGCCTGGAGCGCTGGTCCCGCGACCGTGATTACTTTGTCGCCGCCGCAGAAAAGCTCGACGCCAAGGTGTTCGTGCAGTCTGCCGATGCCAACGAACAGAAGCAGATTGCCCAGATCGAAAACCTCATCTCCCGAGGCGTGGATGTGATCGTGATTGTGCCGTTCAACGCCACGGTGTTGACCAACGCGGTGGCCGAAGCCAAGAAGGCCGGGATCAAGGTAGTGTCCTATGATCGCCTGATCCTCAATGCCGATATCGACGCCTACATTTCCTTCGATAACGAAAAAGTCGGCGAGATGCAGGCCAGCGGCGTGTTGCAAGCGGCGCCCAAGGGCAATTACTTCCTGCTGGGCGGTGCGCCGACGGACAACAACGCCAAAGTGCTACGCGAAGGTCAGATGAAGGTGCTGCAACCGGCCATCGACAAAGGTGATATCAAGATCGTCGGCCAGCAATGGGTCAAGGAATGGAACCCTACCGAAGCCTTGAGCATCGTCGAAAACGCCCTGACCCGTAACGACAACAAGATCGACGCTATTGTCGCCTCCAACGACGCCACCGCCGGCGGTGCGATCCAGGCCCTGGCTGCGCAGAAGCTGGCGGGCAAGGTGCCGATCTCTGGCCAGGACGCTGACCTGGCGGCGATCAAGCGCGTGATCGATGGCACCCAGACCATGACCGTGTACAAGCCGCTCAAGCTGATCGCCACTGAAGCGGCCAAGCTTTCGGTACAACTGGCGCGCAGTGAAAAGCCTACCTATAGCTCGCAATACGACAATGGCAGCAAGAAGGTCGACACCATCCTGCTTACGCCGACGCCGTTGACCAAGGCCAACATCGAGGTGTTGGAGAAAGACGGCTTCTATACCAAAGAGCAGATCGCCGGGCAATGATGACTGCCTCGATAAAACCTCGCCCCCTGTAGGAGCGAGCTTGCTCGCGAAAAACGTCAACGATAATGCGCGCTTCCTGGATAAACGCGGCGCTCTCGGGTTTTTCGCGAGCAAGCTCGCTCCTACAGGGGTGGGGGCCAGCCTATTTGTGTGAGCCTTTCCCATGTCCGACTACCTGCTGCAAATGAACGGCATCGTCAAAAGCTTTGGCGGTGTCAACGCGCTCAACGGCATCGATATCAAGGTCAAACCTGGGGAGTGTGTGGGCCTGTGCGGTGAGAACGGTGCGGGTAAATCCACCTTGATGAAGGTGCTGTCGGCGGTGTACCCGCACGGTACCTGGGAGGGGGAAATTCTCTGGGAGGGGCAGCCGCTCAAGGCCCAGTCCATCCGCGAAACCGAGGCGGCCGGGATTGTCATCATTCACCAGGAGCTGACCCTGGTGCCCGACCTGTCGGTGGCCGAGAACATCTTCATGGGCCACGAACTGACCCTGCCCGGTGGGCGCATGAACTACCCGGCGATGCTGCACCGCGCCGAAGCCTTGATGCGCGAACTCAAGGTGCCGGACATGAACGTGGCGCTGCCGGTATCGCAGTATGGCGGCGGCTACCAGCAACTGGTGGAGATCGCCAAGGCGCTGAACAAACAGGCGCGCCTGTTGATCCTCGACGAGCCTTCCTCGGCCCTGACCCGTGGCGAAATCGAGGTGCTGCTGGACATCATCCGGGGCCTCAAGGCCAAGGGCGTGGCCTGCGTGTACATCTCGCACAAACTCGATGAAGTGGCGGCGGTGTGCGACACCATCGCCGTGATTCGCGACGGCAAGCACATCGCGACCACTGCCATGGCAGACATGGACATCCCGCAGATCATCACGCAGATGGTCGGCCGCGAAATGAGCAACCTCTACCCCACCGAGCCCCATGACGTGGGCGAGGTGATCTTCGAGGCGCGTAACGTCACCTGCTACGACGTCGACAACCCCAAGCGCAAGCGCGTCGACGACATTTCCTTCGTGCTCAGGCGCGGCGAAATCCTCGGCATCGCCGGCTTGGTGGGGGCCGGGCGCACGGAGTTGGTGTCGGCTTTGTTCGGCGCGTACCCCGGCCGCTACAGCGCCGAGGTGTGGCTGCACGGCCAGGTAATCGACACGCGCACGCCGCTCAAGTCGATCCGCGCGGGGCTGTGCATGGTGCCCGAAGACCGCAAGCGCCAAGGCATTATCCCCGACCTGGGTGTGGGCCAGAACATCACCCTGGCGGTGCTCGACACCTACGCGCACCTGACCCGCATCAACGCCGAAGCCGAACTGGGCAGCATCGACCAGCAAATCAGCCGCATGCACCTCAAGACCGCCAGCCCATCGCTGCCGATCACCAGCCTCTCAGGCGGCAACCAGCAAAAGGCCGTGCTGGCGAAAATGCTGATGGCCAAGCCCAAGGTGCTGATCCTCGACGAACCCACGCGCGGGGTGGACGTGGGCGCCAAGTACGAGATCTACAAACTGATGGGCGCACTGGCGGCCGAAGGCGTGTCGATCATCATGGTGTCCTCGGAATTGGCCGAAGTGCTCGGCGTGTCCAACCGCGTGCTGGTGATTGGCGACGGCCAGTTGCGCGGGGACTTCATCAATGACGGGCTCACCCAGGAACAGGTGCTCGCCGCCGCGCTCAGCCAAAACAATAACAATCGGAAGACCGCGTAGATGAACCAGGTCAAACACCTTTTTACCCGCTACAAAATGCTCGCGCTGGTGATCGCAGTGGCGTTCATCTGGCTGTTTTTCAGTTGGCAGACCGAGGGTGGTTTTCTCACCCCGCGCAACCTCTCCAACCTGCTGCGGCAGATGTCGATCACCGGGATATTGGCGTGCGGCATGGTGCTGGTGATCATCAGCGGCGAGATCGACTTGTCGGTGGGCTCGCTGCTTGGGCTGTTGGGCGGGTTGGCGGCGATTCTGGATGTGGTTTATCACGTACCGCTATTGGCCAACCTGAGCCTGGTGGCGCTGTGCGGCTTGATGATCGGCTTGGCCAACGGCTATATGACCGCTTACCTGCGCATTCCCTCGTTCATCGTCGGCCTGGGCGGAATGTTGGCGTTTCGCGGGATTCTGCTCGGGATTACCGGCGGCACCACCATCGCGCCGGTGTCGCCGTCGCTGGTGTATGTGGGCCAGGGGTATTTGCCCCACAACGTCGGTATCGGGCTTGGGGTGTTGCTGTTTGCGCTGACGCTGTTCCTCACCTGGAAACAACGGCGCAACCGTGCGCTGCATGGCCTGGCCGCGCACTCATTGCTGCGCGATGCGCTGCGGGTGGTGCTGATTGGCGCGGTGCTCGCAGGCTTTGTCACCACCCTCAACCGCTACGACGGCATCCCGGTGCCGGTGCTGCTGTTGCTGGCGTTGCTGGGGGTGTTCAGCTATGTCACGCACCAGACCGTGTTCGGCCGCCGGGTGTATGCGGTGGGCAGCAATATGGAGGCCACGCGGCTGTCGGGCATCAATGTGCAAGCGGTGAAACTGTGGATTTTCGGCATCATGGGGGTGATGTGCGCGCTGGCCGGCCTGGTCAATACCGCAAGGCTGGCGGCGGGTTCGCCGTCGGCGGGCAACATGGGTGAACTGGATGCCATCGCGGCGTGCTTTATTGGCGGCACTTCGATGCGGGGTGGGTCGGGCACGGTGTATGGCGCGTTGTTGGGGGCGTTGGTGATTACCAGTTTGGACAATGGGATGTCGATGCTGGATGTGGACAGCTACTGGCAGATGATCGTCAAGGGCAGCATTTTGGTGCTGGCGGTGTGGGTGGATGTGAGTACGCGCTCGGGCAGGCGATAAGTTATCCGCCAGAGCACCACTGATCACCCTGTGGGAGCTGGCTTGCCTGCGATGGCGGCCTAACAGTCGACGCCTATCTATCTGACACCCCAATGATCCCACTGTGGGAGCGGGCTTGCTCGCGAAGGCGGCCTGGCAGTCAACACAGTTGGATTGTGTACATATCCATTGCTGCGGTCACGGCCGCTTAGGGTTCCGCCTGACGGCGGGTCACTTTGGAAAAGAGCCCCAAAGTAACCAAAGGGCTCTTGCCCCACCACTCGGCACCTCGCTTGAGCTCGGTGTGCCCGTAATCCGCCAGTGATTTGGGGGGCCGCCGCCACGCGCCATCCATGGCGCGGGGCGGCTAAACCGGCATCCCTGCCGGTTTACCCCCCAAATCCCTGTCGAATTCCGGCCAGCGTGGTTTAACGGGGCGCTTAAGATCAAAAGCAGATCAAGAGCAAGAGCGGCTCGCTTCGCATCGTGGTTAGCGGCGATCGCAGGCAAGCCACATTGGTCGTATTGCGCGCTTGGGTTAGTGGCATTTGGTCATGGTTTGTAAAAGGCCAGCAAGGCGTGTCCCTTTAAATTGCAGGACGTTTCCTAGACAATCCTTGCCACCTTGTGCCTGCTGGAATCGGTGGCTAGTCTGCGGTCCGTCACTGCCAAATCAGTGATCGGGTTTAGTCGCCCGGCATTCCAAAAGGCGCATGATCCTCCATGAGTTTTAATGGTGGCTGTGCGCAGGGCGCCCTTGGGTGCGCCGGATTTTGCCTTTTGGCCGGTCGACTAACCTGCGTACAGCCGCCACCCTACGTTTAGTCGCGAAAGGTTCGGCTCCCTGAATCCAAAAGGAAGCTAAACAATGAGTAAAGTCCTACCCGACCCACCCATCGATCCCGCAAAAGACCGCGCCGCTTTCAACCGCGCCATCGACCACTACCTGCCTACCCAGGGCTTCCACTGCGTCAACGAAGACCTGAGTTTCGAAGACGCCCTGCTCTACACCGCCAGCCTGCTCGACAGCGCTTCAGCCACGGCGCTGGATTGCGGTGAGCTGCTTCAAAGCCCTGAACGGGCGAAGATCCTGGCGGTGTGGCATTTGCTGGAAATTGCAAAAACCACCGTAGATCGCTCCATCGAGTGCCTGACCGGCACCAAAGCCACTGCCTGACTGTAGGAGCGAGCTTGCTCGCGAAAAACTCACAGGCGCTGCGTTTATTCAGGAAGCACGCGTTATCGTTGAGGTTTTTCGCGAGCAAGCTCGCTCCTACAATGGGTGGGGGAACAGCCCCCGTAAGCCTCATTTTTCCCTCGGGTTATTGCGGATAAAAACTAAAAGTCCATAATGGACAAATTAGTTTATCCGGAGAACCCCATGCCCACGACGCCCCTCGTTATCGACCAGGCCCAGGCCCGTACCTTGCTGGCTCAAGTCGACGTGCCGTTGATCCTGCGCAAATTGTTTTGCGACCTCGCCGCCGGGCAAGCGGTGCAGCCGGCGCAACAATTGGTGGAGTTTCCCCATGGCGCCGGGGATTTCATCAACTACTTGGGCGTATTGGCCCAAGACGGGGTGTACGGGGTCAAGACTTCGCCCTATATCGTGCGCGAGCAAGGCCCGTTGGTGACGGCGTGGACCCTGTTGATGTCGATGCACAGCGGCCAGCCGTTGCTGTTGTGCGATGCCGCTGAATTGACCACTGCACGCACCGCCGCCACCACGGCGTTGGCGGTGGATGCGCTGGCTCCGGCGGCGGCGCAACGTTTGGCGATCATCGGCAGCGGCAAGGTCGCCCAGGCGCACCTGCGTTATGTGCAGAACCTGCGCGACTGGCAGCAGATCCGCCTGTATTCACCGAGCCTGGGCAGCGCCGAAACGCGAGCGCAGTGGGCCTGCCTGGACCCGCGCCTGACCCTCGCCGCCACTTGCGAGGCTGCCTTGGAAGACGCGGATGTGATCCTGCTGTGCACCTCCTCCGCCGGCCCGGTCATCGACCCGTCACGCTTGAGCAAACCCGCGTTGATCACCTCCATCAGCACCAACGCACCGCGTGCCCATGAAGTGCCGCCGCAATGCCTTAACCAAATGCACGTGTTCTGCGACTATCGCCAGACCACCCCGGATTCAGCCGGTGAGATGCTGATCGCCAGCGAACAGCACGGCTGGGACAAACGCACGATTGTCGGCGACTTGCCCGAATTGTTCAGCGACATGGCCCAACGCCCGGCCTACGACCGTCACGTCTTTTTCCGCTCCATCGGCCTGGGCCTGGAAGACATCGCCCTGGCCAATGCCCTCTACAAATTGTAGGAGCGAGCTTGCTCGCGAAGACCTCACAGGCACTGCAGTCACACAGGATAGGCGCGTTATCGTTAACGTTTTTCGCGAGCAAGCTCGCTCCTACAATGCTTATTTCAGGAGTTCTTCATGAGCCACGCAGACTTCATCATTATCGGCGGCGGCATTGCCGGCGCGTCCACGGGGTTCTGGTTGTCGCAGCACGGCAAGGTGTTGGTGCTGGAGCGTGAAAACCACCCGGCCTATCACTCCACCGGGCGTTCGGCGGCGCTTTATACCGCCGCGTACGGCACCCCGCAGGTACGCGCGTTGACCTTGGCCAGCCGGGCCTTCTTCGACCAGCCACCCGCAGGTTTCTGCGAACACCCATTGCTGACACCACGGGGCGAAATGACCGTGGATTTCAACGGCGACCCGGCCGAACTCGACAGCCAGTACCTGAGTGCCAAGGCCACCGTAGAGCAGGTGCAGCGCCTGACGGCCGACGAAGCCTGTGCACGCTTGCCGATCCTGCGCCGTGAAAAAGTCCACGGGGCTATCTACGACCCCACCGCTTGCGACATCGACACCGACGCCCTGCACCAGGGCTACCTGCGCGGTATCCGCCGCAACCAGGGCGACGTGCGCACCGACAGCCATGTGCTGAGCTTGAGCCGCGACGCCGACGGCCTGTGGCAGGTGCGCACCCAGGATGCGAGCTTCACTGCGCCGGTCATCATCAACGCCGCAGGCGCCTGGGCCGACCATATCGGCGGGCTGGCGGGCGCGGCGTCCATCGGCTTGCAGCCCAAGCGCCGCTCGGCCTTTGTTTTCGCCGGCCCCGAGGGCATGGACAGCCACGACTGGCCAATGCTGGTAGCCCTCGACGAAGCGTTCTACATGAAACCCGATGCCGGCATGTTCCTCGGCTCACCGGCCAACGCCGACCCGGTAGAACCCCAGGATGTACAACCCGAAGAGCTGGATATTGCCATGGGCATCTACCAGATCGAGGAAGCCACCACCCTGACCATCCGCCGCCCGACGCGCACCTGGGCGGGCTTGCGCAGTTTTGTGCAGGACGGTGATTTGCTGTCGGGCTTTGACCCGCAAGTACCGGGGCTGTTCTGGGTGGCGGCGCAAGGTGGCTACGGCATCCAGACCTCACCCGCCATGGGCCAGGCAAGCGCGGCCCTGGTGCGCGGCGAACCGCTGCCCGAGGCACTGACCCGGTTCGGCCTGGACGCTGGTATGCTCTCCCCGGTCCGCCTGGAGCCCCATTGATGAACACTGCTGAACAAGACAAGGTCATGCAGAACTTCCGCGCGATTGCCGATGCAATCGCCACGCTGTTCTTTCCCCATGCAGAAGTGGTGCTGCACGACCTGCGCACGCAAACCGTGGATTACATCGCCAATAACCTGTCCAAGCGCAGCCTGGGTGACGACTCGGCGCTGGAGGATATGCTCGACGGTGACGTCAGCGAGGTGAATATCGGCCCTTACGAAAAGCTCAACTGGGACGGGCAAAAAATCCGCAGCCTGAGCACCGTGCTGCACGACCACAAAGGCCGCCGGCTGGCTGTGCTGTGCATTAACCTGAATATTTCAATGTTCGAAACGGCCAAGGCAGCGCTGGATATGTTCCTGTCGCCGAGCAAGCTGATTGCTCAGCCGGATGCGCTGTTTCGTGATGACTGGCAGGAGCGTATCAACACCTTCCTGCATGCCTGGCTGCGCGAGCGTCAGTTGAGCCTGAACCTGTTGACCCGCGACCACAAACGCGAACTGGTGCTGGCACTGCATGCCGAGGGGGCGTTCAAGGGCAAGAGCGCCTCCAACTATGTGGCCAATGTGCTGGGCATGGGGCGGGCGACGGTCTACAAGCATTTGAAGGAATTGAAGGCATGATCCGTTGTAGGAGCGAGCTTGCTCGCGAAGAACTTTAACGATAACGCGTGCATTCTGGGTAAACGCGGTGCCTGAGAGTTCTTCGCGAGCAAGCTCGCTCCTACAAGAGTTCCATCCGATGGGATCAGTCGCCGTAGATATCGGCCTTGAAGTACTGCTGTGAAATCTTCTGGTATTCGCCGCTGGCGCGAATGCCGTCGATGGCCGCGTTCAGTTCGCTGACCAATTCGCCATTGCCCTTGCGCACCGCAATACCGGCGCCCTCGCCCACGTATTTCGGGTCCTTGAGCTCCGGGCCGACAAAGGCATAACCCTGCCCGCGCGGCATCGACAGGAAGTCGCTCAGGGGGATGGTGTCGGCAAAGATCGCATCCAGACGCCCCGCTGCCAGGTCCATGTAGATTTCTTCGTTATTGCTGTAGCGCTTGACGTTGATGCCCTTGGGCTCGAACACCTCGGTGGCATAGCGGTCGGTGGTGGTGGCGCGCTGCACCCCGACGTTCTTGCCCTTGAGGCTGGCGTACTGGTCATCCACTACGGCGCCGTCCTTCATCACCAGGCGCGACGAGGTGAAGTAGTACTTGTGGGTGAAATCCACCGACTTCTTGCGGTCTTCGTTGATGGTCATGGACGACAACGCCATGTCGATCTTCTTGACCTTGAGGGACGGAATCAGCCCGTCGAACTCACCTTCGATCCACACGCACTTGACCTTCATTTGCGCGCACAGGGCGTTGCCGATGTCGTAGTCGAAACCGACGATCTTGCCGTCGCCGGTCTTGGAGGCGAACGGTGGGTAAGCCGCCTCGATACCAATACGCAGGGTTTTCTCGGCGGCCAGCAAGTGGCTGGAGGCGAACAGGCTCAGGGCCAGGGCGGGAAGGAGGTGGCGTTTCTTCATGGAGGGGTTCTCGCAAGTTGTTGTTGGTTTGGCAAGAGTGAAGAAAAACGTGCAGCGGCTTTTTTGTACTTATAATTCCATACTGGACTTTTATGTGTTTGGCCGTCAACAGGCAAAAAAAATGTGGGAGGGCTTGAGCCCTTCCCACATCAGATCCTGCAGCACAGCTTAAACCTTACTTGGACACCGGCATCGCAAACTCCGCGCCCTGCTCGATACTCTCCGACCAGCGCTGCATGATCGACTTCTGCTTGGTGTAGAAGCGCACGCCCTCGGTGCCATAGGCATGCATGTCGCCGAACAGGCTCTTCTTCCAGCCACCAAAACCGTGCCAGGCCATGGGCACCGGAATCGGCACGTTGATACCGACCATGCCCACTTCGATGCGCCGCGCAAACTCACGGGCAATGTTGCCATCGCGGGTGAAGCAACTGACGCCGTTGCCGAACTCGTGGTCGTTGACCAGCTTCACCGCCTCGGCAAAATCGTTCACCCGTACACAGGCCAGCACCGGGCCGAAGATTTCTTCGCGGTAGATGCTCATGTCCTGGGTCACGTGGTCGAACAAGGTCGCGCCGAGCCAGAAGCCATTTTGCAGGCCGGGCTCGGTGGGCACGTAGTCACGGCCATCAAGCAACAACTGCGCGCCGGCTTGTACGCCCTGCTCAATGTAGCCACTGATGCGTTCCAGCGCAGCCCGCGACACGATCGGGCCCATCTCGGCTTTCAAATCGCTGCCATCGGTGATGCGCAACGTCTTGGCGCGCTCGGTCAAGGCAGCGATGACTTTGTCACCCACATCACCCACCAGCACCGCCACCGAGATCGCCATGCAGCGCTCGCCGGCACTGCCGTAGGCAGCGCCCATCAGCGCGTCAACGGTGCGTTCGATATCGGCGTCGGGCATCACCACCATATGGTTTTTCGCGCCGCCCAGGCCCTGCACGCGCTTGCCGTTGCGGGCACCGCTCTCGTAGATGTATTGGGCAATCGGTGTGGAGCCGACGAAACTCACGGCCTTGACGTCCGGGTGTTCGATCAGCGCGTCCACCGACTCTTTATCACCCTGCACCACGTTGAACACGCCCTTGGGCAGGCCAGCTTCACGCAGCAACTCGGCCATGAACAGCGAAGCGCTCGGGTCAGTGGGGCTGGGCTTGAGAATAAAGGTGTTACCCGCCGCAATGGCAATGGGGTACATCCACATCGGGACCATCACCGGGAAGTTGAACGGGGTCACGCCGGCGACCACGCCCAGCGGCTGGCGCATCGTCCAGTTGTCCATGCCACGGGAGACCTGGTCGGAGTGTTCGCCCTTGAGCAGGTTGGGAATGCCACAGGCGAATTCGAGAATGTCGATGCCACGGTCGACTTCGCCCTGGGCATCGGTGAACACCTTGCCGTGCTCGGCGACGATGATGCGCGCCAGGTCGTCCTTGCGTTCGCGCAACAGGTGCAGGTATTGGAACAACACGCGGGCGCGACGGATCGGCGGGGTGTCGGCCCAGCCGGCAAACGCGGCCTGGGCAGCGGCGACGGCTTCGGCCACGGTCTGGCGGCTGGCCAGGGCCACGCGCGCGGTGACTTCACCGGTGGCCGGGTTGTAGACGTCCTGATAACGGTCATCGCGGCTGACGCGCTGGTCGTTGATGTAGTGCTCGATGGTTGCAGTCATGGCAGTCGATCCAGGTGGGTAGCGTTGGGCCACACGATAGGCTTTCGCTTTGTTCCGAACCAGAGCAGAATCCAGAACTTATTGTCCTTATAGGCGAACAATGCACCCATGGAAAAGGCTGAGATCGAAGGGCTGTGGACCCACATTCACTGGCTGTCGGTGCTGGAGGAACAAGGCACCTACACCGCCGCCGCCGCGCGCCTGGGGGTGAGTAAATCGGCGGTGAGCCAGCGCATTTCCGACCTGGAAAAGGCCACCGGCACGCGCCTGGTGACGCGCACCACCCGCAGCGTGCGGCTGACCGATGCGGGGCTGTCATTGACCCGGGAAGTACGCAGCGCCTACGCGCAGATCGCCCGCAGTTTTTCCTCGGTACGCGACTCGGTCGGGGAAATACGCGGGCTGGTGCGCCTGACCGCCCCCGTGGCGTTCGCCCGGCAACAACTGGTGCCGCACCTGTCTGGCTTTTTGCAGCAGTACCCCCAGGTGCGTATCCAACTGGACGTCTCCGATGCCTTGAGCTCACTGGCCGCCGAAGGTTACGACCTGGCGGTGCGCCACGGCTTCCAGGTGCCCGAAACCCACGTGGCGTGGAAGCTGTGCGACACCACCTCAGTGCTGGTCGCCACCCATGATTACCTGCAACGCCACGGCGAACCCCGCGAGCCGGGCGATCTGTCGGCCCACAACTGCCTGTTTTACCCACGTGGCACCGACCAGCCCGCCTGGACCTTCGAGCGCGGCAGCCAACCCCTCGAGCGCCTCACCGTGCCCATCGCCGGCAGCTTTGCTACCAACAACAGCGAAGCCTTGCGCGACGCCGCACTCAACCACCTGGGCATCGCCCTGCTCCCGGACTTCAGCGCCCAGGCGGCGCTGAACGCGGGCAAAGTGGTGCAGGTCTTGAAGGACTGGACACTCAAAGGCGCGTTTGCCGATGAGATCTATCTGATACGGCCCTACTCGCCCCATGTGCCCAAGTCGGTGAGTGCGTTGGTCAACTACCTGAAGGACAAACTCTCGGGCGGGTTCCGCTAGGCTTAAGGGTTAAAAGTCCACCGTCGCCGACAGTTGCAAGGTGCGCATCGAGCGCTGCAGCCGCGGGCAGCCGCATATTCTGATTGATGGGATTGTGTGAATAGACCATGCGAAAGCATGGGTACCCACGATGCGAAGCGAGCCGCTCTTGATCTTGATCTGCTTGTGATCTTGATCTCAGGCGCCCCGTTAAACCACGCTGGCCGAACGCAGGCTTGAATTCGTGGGTAACCCGGCAGGACGCCGGGTTAGCCGTCCTGGGCCAAGGATGGCCCATGACGGCGGCCCACGGATTCAAGCCGGAGTGAGGGCACACCGAGCGTGAGCGAGGTGCCGAGTGGTGGGGCAAGAGCGTTTTGCTTACTTTTGCGCTTCTCAAAAGTGAGCCGCCGTCAGGGCGGAACCCTAGGTGGCCGTTACCTAAATAACGGATATGTACACAATCCAACTGTGTCGCCTGTCAGGCCGCCTTCGCGAGCAAGCCAGCTCCCACATTTTGAATCTTGGGGTGTCAGGTAGATAGGTGTCGGCTGGCGGGCCGTCATCGCAGGCAAGCCAGCTCCCACAGAAGATCACGGCACATCAGCCAAAATCTCGGATCAGCCACCGCTTCTATCGCTCAATCCTCGCGAATACTTGCCTGATCCTCCGACTTATCGCCCACCGGGATAGATACCCCTTGCGCCGTGGTCTAGAGTCCAACCATGCGCGCGTGGCCAAGTGAAACCGGTTCTCAACCCCGCCGCCATAACCCGTCGCCCATGAGCGACACCAGGGCATGCCACCGCGCACGTCCCTGATAAGAAAAAGCACCACCAACCGATGATCAGCAGGTGAGCCCGCATGGAATTACGTATCAACCAAAAGGCCTATCAGGTCGATGCCGAAGCCGACACCCCGTTGTTGTGGGTGATCCGCGATAACCTGGGCATGACCGGCACCAAATACGGCTGCGGCCTGGCCCAGTGCGGCGCCTGTTCGGTGCTGGTGGACGGCAATGTGGTGCGCGCCTGCGTGACGCCCGTGGCGGGCGTGGTCGGTCGTGAAATCACCACCATCGAAGCCGTGGAGGCCGATGACGTGGGCGAGCGTGTGGTGGCGGCCTGGGTCGAACATCAAGTGGCGCAATGCGGTTACTGCCAGTCCGGGCAGGTGATGGCCGCCACCGCGCTGCTCAAGCACACCCCCGCGCCGACCAAGGCGCAGATCGACGCGGCGATGGTCAACCTCTGCCGTTGCGGCACTTACAACGCCATCCATACCGCCATGGATGCCTTGGCCGCCGGGAAGGAAACCGCCTGATGAATACTAACGAGATCATTCCGGGCGTTACCCTGGGCGAACCGATCAACCTGTCCCGTCGCCGCTTCCTGGCCAGCACCGCCGTGGGCGCGCTGGTGATCGGCTTCGGCTTGCCGCTGGGCACCTCCCGTGTGCAAGCGGCGACCGCTGCCGCGGCTGAACGCGGCACTCAAGTGCCCGCCTTCCTGGAGATTCGCCCCGACGGCAGCGTGCGTTTGCTCAGCCCCTTTATGGAAGGCGGCCAAGGCACCCACACCGCCATGGCGCAGATCGTCGGTGAAGAATTGGATGCCGACCCGGCCACGTTCATCGTCGAAGCGGCCCCGCCCGGCGAAGCCTACGTGGTGATGGAAAATGGCATGCGCATCACCGGCGGCAGTATGTCGGTGCGCATGAGCTACCCGACCATGCGCCGCCTCGGCGCCCTCGCCCGTGCGATGCTGATGCAAGCTGCCGCCGAGCAACTGCGCGTACCGCTCAGCGAGCTGACCACCCAACCCGGTCGCGTGGTGCACGCTGCTTCCGGCCGGTCCCTGGGCTACGGCGAATTGGCCGGACGCGCCCTGGATATGCCGGTACCCGACCCGGCCAGCATTACCCTGCGCGACCCGAGCCAGTTCCGCTGGATCGGCAAGCCGGTCAAGCGCCTGGATGCCTATGACAAATCCACCGGCAAGGCGCAGTACACCATCGACCTGAAAATCGACGGCATGCTCCACGCCGCCGTCCAGCATGCGCCGCGTTTGGGCATGACCGTGGGCAGCCTGCGCAACCAGGCGCAGGTGCAAGCCATGCAAGGCGTGCACTCGGTTCACACCCTGCCCGGCGCCGTGGCGGTGGTAGCCGAACGGTGGTGGCATGCCAAGCGGGCCGTCGAAGCCATCCAGGTGGAATGGCTTGAAGCCGCCGCCGACTCCACTGTGCGGGCGATGCCGGCGGATTTTTCCAGCGACAAGTACCGCGACTTCCTGGCCGCCCAGCAAGGCCCAGCCCGCGATGACGAAAACGAAGGCGATGTGCCCGGCGCACTGGCCAGCGCCAAGACCCGTGTCGAAGCCACCTACCACAACCAGTACCTCAACCATGCCCAGCTGGAGCCGCCTTCAGCCCTGGCACGCTTTAACCCGGACGGCACGCTGGAGGTGTGGCTGCCTAACCAGGCGCCGGATATGTTCCGTGCCGACATCGCCAAACGCACCGGCCTGAGCACTGAGCAAATCACCCTGCACTCACCACTGCTGGGCGGCTTCTTTGGCCGGCATTTCCTGTATGACTCCGCCAATCCGTACCCGCAGGCCATTGCGCTGGCCAAGGCAGTGGGCAGGCCGATCAAACTGATCTGGAGCCGTGAAGAAGAGTTCGTGCGCGATGTATTGCGCCCGGTCGCCGTGGTCAAGTTCCGCGCCGCGCTGGATGACAAAGGCCTGCCTGTGGCCATCGAAGCGGTAAGCGCCACCGAAGGCCCCACCGAAGCCATCGCCGGCAAACAGGGCGACGCCATCGACCCTACCGCCTTGGAAGGCTTGTCGGGCAAGAGCTACGCGATACCCAACAAACGCATCGCGCAGATCTACGTCAAAGGCCCGGCCATGCTCGGTTACTGGCGTTCGGTGGGCAACTCGCTCAATGACTTTTTCTACGAAGCGTTCCTGGACGAACTGGCCGACAAAGGCGGCCATGACCCCTATGAACTGCGCCTGCACCTGCTGCGCGACAACCCGCGCCTGACCACCCTGCTGCAGGCGGCCGCCGAGCTGTCTGGCGGCTGGAAGCGTGGGCCTTACACCGCCGAAGACGGCACCCGCCGTGCACGCGGCGTAGCCATGGCTTCGCCATTTGGCTCCCATGCAGCGGTGGTGGCCGAGGTGTCGATCGAGAACGGCCAGGTCAAGGTTCATCACATCTGGCAAGCGATTGACCCGGGCAGCATCGTCAACCCGGCGATTGTAGAGGCACAGGTCAACGGTGCCGTGGCCTTGGGCCTGTCGCAAACCCTGTTGGAGGAAGCGGTGTACGTGGATGGCAAGCCACGGGCGCGCAACTACGACCTTTATCCGGTGCTGCCGCCTTCGCGTATGGCGCAGGTCCACGTGAAGATCGTAGAGAGCGGCGAAAAGATGGGCGGTATCGGCGAACCGCCGTTGCCGGCCGTGGCCCCTGCCGTGGCGAATGCGGTGGCGCAATTGACCGGCCAACGCATCCGCAGTCTGCCTTTGAGCCGTTACACCTTCAGCTAACCGACAGGGAATGCCCATGAATAACCGCCGATTCGCAAGAACCGCAGGGTGGCTGGTGCTGCCCTGCGTGGTCGCCGCCGGCCTGCTGGCCTGGTATGTCACCCGCGGGCCCGCCTCGCCTTTTGAACAGCAACAGGCCACCAGTTTCGACCCCGCCTTGGTCAGCCGCGGCGAATACGTCGCCCGCGTGAGTGACTGCGTGGCCTGCCACAGCCTGCCAGGCAAGACGCCCTTCGCCGGCGGCCTGGAAATGGCCACGCCACTGGGAGCGATCCACGCCACCAACATCACCCCCGACCGCGAGCATGGCATCGGCACCTATAGCCTGGCCGACTTCGACCGCGCGGTACGCCACGGCGTGGCGCCGGGCGGGCGACGGCTCTACCCGGCCATGCCCTACCCGTCTTACGTCAAACTCAGCGATGACGACATCCAGGCGCTGTACGCGTTTTTCATGAAAGGCGTGCAACCGGCCAATGAGCCCAACCTGCCCAGCAGCATTCCCTGGCCGCTCAACCTGCGTTGGCCCATCGCCCTGTGGAACGGCGTGTTCGCACCGACCGCGACCTATGCTGCCAAGCCAGGCCAGGATGCGCTGTGGAACCGTGGCGCGTATATCGTGCAAGGCCCCGGCCACTGCGGCAGTTGCCACACGCCACGCGGGCTAGCGTTCAACGAGAAAGCCCTGGACGAATCCGGCGCGCCATTCCTGGCCGGTGCCCTGCTCGACGGCTGGTACGCCCCCAGCCTGCGTCAGGACCACAACACCGGCCTGGGCCGCTGGAGTGAGGAACAGATCGTGCAGTTCCTCAAGACCGGTCGCAACCAGCATGCCGTGGTCTATGGCTCGATGACCGAAGCCTTCAACAACTCCACGCAGTTCATGCAGGACGATGACCTGGCCGCGATCGCTCGCTATCTCAAGTCACTGCCCGGCGACCCGCAGCGTGACGGCAGCCCCTGGCAGTATCAAGCAGTCACGGCGCGCTCGGAGGCCCCCGGCGCCCACACGTACGCCACCCGCTGTGCCTCCTGCCACGGCCTCGACGGCAAAGGCCAACCCGACTGGATGCCGCCCCTGGCCGGCGCCACCTCGGCCTTGGCCAAGGAAAATGCGTCCGCAATCAACATCACCCTTAACGGCTCGCAACGCGTGATCACCGCCGGCCTGCCGGACGCCTACCGCATGCCAGCGTTTCGCGAGCAATTGTCCGACCAGGAAATCGCCGACGTGCTGAGCTACGTGCGCGGTACCTGGGGTAACCACGGCGGCGCGGTCGATGCGAAGGCCGTAAGCAAGTTGCGCGGGCATACGGACCCGGCGAGCAGCAGCCCGATTATTTTGCATATGCGCTGAGAACAGACAGTGCAACGCCGCCGGCCATGGATAGGCCCAGGGGGTGCACTGCCTACAAGGGCACGCACCGCAATGTCCGTTATTTCAGAAATGCTGCATATAGCTAAATAGTTTTCTGTCGCGCTGGCAGGCCATCTGCAGCGCGACTAACCTCTGCTCAGTATTCAGGAAGGAACCCACCCGCAGCCACGGAGGCTATCCCGCCCGGATATGTACCAACCTTGTGTTGGACGTTATAAGCAGAAAGCAGAACACTCCATCTATGCAGTGAAGTAGGTCAGTGCGCGATTAAACGCCCACTCACTTGACAGTTATCAGTAAACGGGGCGCGAGGCGACCTGTTTGATTTCTGTGTTCACCATCGCCTCTAAGCCGTGCAATCCAGATAAGCAGTCAAAACACCCTGCCGCCAACAGACAGGGCGCAGGGGTGCGCATCTGTTTTACCCAGGGATCTGAGGCCCCACTTTTCGTGACTTGCCGTTAGAAGTTGGCGCCGACGTTCTTTTTTAACACTCAACTCACCTGACGTTAAAAACCACGTAACAGGAAACCAACATGAAACAAGTCGAACGCATTGGTTGCCTTAACAACGGCATTTTTGTCATGAACTTTTCGATCCAATGGCTTGATTCGGCCGGCCAATGGCATACCTCCGATTGGAACAGCGGCAACTTCGAAAATGGTTTGTACAAGGTCAGCCCTTCACTTGCATTGCTCGGTATTCCCGCGGATGCAATTGGCGTTACGCTCTGCGTATCCGCTATTGCAGGCTGTAAACAACTGGGAGGTCCTTTAGTCAAGTCAGCGAATAATGGCAGGCTGGCCGCCTATGAAGTCACGGGAACAACCTTGAATTTCAAGGTCCAGCCACTCCCATGGAAAAACTGGGCTCAGAACATCGTCGACACCCTGGAAATCGACGGTCAATACTACTTCTCCCCAACCCATCTCGCAGAGCTTCAAGACATCGTTCGCCAGGCCGGCGCGGCGGGTGCCACCGTACGTGTGTCGGGCCAACGGCACGCGCAACCGGCCTTGGTTGCCGAAGACAATCGCATCGCCCCAAACCCCCACCGCTGGCTCATCGACCTCGCCTGTTACGCAGACTTGGGCCCGAACGGGGATGAGTCTATTGTGCTGGGCAGCACCCCGAATACGATCACCGTGAACACTGGCGTGCGCGAGGATGAGTTGGACGCCTTCCTGACCGCCCATGACCTGATGCTCAAGACCGCGACCGCCGGTGGCTTCTTCAGCCTGGGGGGCATGACCGCTGTCGATGTCCATGGCGCAACCATCCGCGCACCGATTTTTGCCGAAACCGCTTCGGCGTTCACCCTCATGGGGCCGGACGGCCAGGTGCGGACCATTGACGCACAGACGCCTGCAGTCGACGGATGGTCGCCTTTGCAATTTGCACGCGTCTCCCTCGGTGCGTTGGGCATCGTCACGTCAGTGACCCTGGATGTATTGCCCCGCCCATGGGCCACCACCTTGAACCCAGGTAAAGACACCAACGTTGTCTGCGCTGACGAGTCAACCTTCATCGCCCGGTTCAAGGCGCTGCTTACGGACCATGACCGCGTCGAATCCTTCCTCAATCCCTACACCGACAATTTCCTGATCTTGTGGTGGGACGTGGTTGCTTCCCCTGCCACCCAGGTTCCCAACCTGAAGACAAGCGTACCGAATGCCTGTGCCCTGGCGGGAGAGAATGTATTCGGGGCGCCCTACCTGATACCGTTTGAGCCCATCATCGAGCCGCCCCTCATCGCCGCCCAGTATGGCAATAACACAACAACGACGAGTGCGATCATTGACGCAGGGTTCCTGACGATCGAAACGCTCTTTGATCAAGCCGCGGCGGTTTATTCAGACTTGTGGCTGACCAAGGCCTCACGCGTTATTTTCATGTCGTACTTTATCGAGCTGCCGGCTCTGGATGACGAAGGCCTCAGTAAAGCCTGGCAAGGGCTCGACGCCGTAAAGGCACGGATCAAGAGTACCAGCGACTTCCTGGTGGTTGCCCCGCTGGAGTTTCGCTTCGTGCGTGGCGGGGACACAGCATTGGCCGGGACGTACACGCAGACCCCAGACGCTACCTTCGTGAACCTGGATCTTATCGGTTACGTACCCGCTGTGGCGGCGTCTGACTACCCGGATCGCCTCCTGCACTTTTTTGCGGATATCGAACGAGACTGGGTTGCCCTGGGTGGCATGCCGCACACCGGCAAAATGTTCGGTTTTTACAACCCGGCTCAACCCTCGGGAACTTACTCTGAGCCGTTCAACCCGGACTTCCTGAAGGACCTCGCACAGCGCCGCAGCGAGAGAACTGCGGCCTTCAACGCCTTTCGCAAGGCCTGCGACCCAGAGGGAGTGTTCCACAACCACTTTGTCGCGACGCTGCTGGGAGACGCTCCGTAGCAGGGATCTATAAGATGCCCCGCGCTTGCCTGTGAACGCATCGACTCGGTTTGTCTGATGTACCGAGGTGTTTGCATCGCAGGCAAGCCCCCACATTGGTTATGTGGTGCCCACAGGATCAACGCCTGGCACAGGGCCCCTGTGGGAGCGGGCTTGCCCGCGAAGGCGGTGTGTCAGTCACTGCATCGTTAACTGAACCACCGCTATCGCAGGCAAGCCAGCTCCCACATTCAGCAATGAGCATCAATGATATAGGCGGCGGCTGGCAGGCCGCTCTATTTGCTCTCGTCCGCCTTGCCCTCCTGCATCTGCACTGACGACTGGGTGCCACTGTTGTTGTCTTTGGTGGCGTTGTCTGCGTTGTCAAAACAGCCGTGCAGCATGAACGCGCTGCACAGGCCCAGGCACATATAAAGCTTCTTCATGATCGTTCACCTGTTGGCGAGTGAGTGATACACGCGTGACGAAAGCACGATTCGTCCGCCCATGATCTATCTGTCTGGAACAGAGGCCCGTGCGTTCAAAAAACAGGCCCTTGACTGACGAATGGAGGGCCAGGAGTTATTCAAACGGGATCACCGAAATCTTGCCGTTGCGCTCAAGAATCGCGAAGCGGATCTGCTTGAGCTCGACAAGCCCTTGGGTGGACCGGGCCGCCTCGAGAATGTCGCCCTCGTCCAGGCGCGCATGCTTGAGGCGTTTATGCAGCACCTGGCCTTGCTCGACCAGCACGGTCGGCCCGCCATCAAGCACCCGTGCGAACCAGGCGGAACGCTGCTTGGCCAGCGAGAAACCAATGTCGATGGCAATCAGGGTGACGATGACCAGCACGGCGTTGGTCATCGAGAAATCCTCGCCCAGCAACGCCTGTTGGGTGGCTTCGCCGATGACCATCAACAGCACCAGGTCAAAGGTGGTGAGCTCGGCCAGCGTGCGCCGGCCGGCGACCTTGAACAGCACCAGCAGCACCAGGTAAATCGCCACAGCCCGCAGTACAGAGTCCATGGTTGACCCTCGCAACAGTGAATGGGAAACGACCGATTCATACGGATTAGGTGACCACCCCACCGCTCAGGTTCATTCTTTCGACGCGCCCCGGCCACCATCTAAAAAGATGATGGTTTCGGCGCAACTGAAGCGTTGAAGTGATCGAAATTTCGACAGCAACACAGTTGATATAGAGGTGTTTGAAGCGGGTCACACCTCTATATCGATCACGCTGAAGAAGGAAACCCCTGTCATGAACGACTCACAACGCGCCTGGGAATTGGCCATGGTGCTGATTGCCAATGGCCGGATCCCCTTTGACCCCGCCAACCCGAGCGGGTCGGTGAAGATCCTGTCCAAGCATTTGCAAGCACTGGAAGAAGCACTGCGTGAACAGGCCACAGACGCCGCCACACATGAGCGCCTGGGCAAGAACAGCAGCCGCAGGCCCTCATTGGTGTGTGCCGACTAGGCGTCAGGCTTGGGTGCGGTTACAGCCGATCCGACTCGGCAACTGGCCCTGCCTGGCCTTCAGCGCGGCTTGCATCGCTTGCGGCAAGGTGCTCCAGAACGTCAGCCCCGAGCGCTCTTCGATGTGATCCACGGTGACCTGGTAATCGCAGAAGTCTGCGCCTTTGGGGGTTTCCTGGTTCATCACAAACGAGGCGTACAGGCCCGTTTCCGGCGAACTGCCGACCACGATGATTTTCCAGTAGCCGCTGGGGATGGTGTGCACTTTGTTCGTGCCCGGCAACGAGCCGACAAAATGCTCATACAACGGGCCGGTAGCCACATACACCTGATCGACGCCTGGCTCCTTGCTGAGGTTGCGCTCCTGGTCTTCCAGGCGTGCCCACGGCCCCTGGTTGAGTTCGGCCTTTTGCGGGGTGATGTTCGACAGGTAGTTGAGCGTTTGCCAGTCGGCCACCCCGGCCATTGACGCAAGGTTGGCCTGATGCCCACGGTCGATTTTGAGCGCGACGTTGGCGCCGTTGTAATCCACCGGGTCCAGGGTTTCCCCGGCTGGAATATCCGGGTCGGTGCGCCAGTCACGGGAACGCCCGCTGGCCGCCGTGGCTTTGGTGATTTTGTAGGAGACCCAATTGGCAAACTTGGTCGAGCCGTTGTTGTTCAAGGTGTAGGCCAGGCGGTTCAACGTCACTGGGCTGCCGCCTGTGGGGCAACCAACCGCGCAGTTATCGAACGACAAGGGTGGCGCCGGGACGACGACGGACTGGCTTGTGGGTGTGGTACAGGCGGCCATCAACGGGATCAACGAAAACGCCAGGTACTTGAACGATGTGCTTCCTTGCATGGTGTTACTCCTTGGGATGAATCTCTTGAAAGATCAAAATGGCCTCGGCCGATGCGCTTCCTGCGCAAGCCGAGATGACCATTGAATCACATAAACATTTCTAAACAACGACAGCAACCAGGCCGACGAACGTAACTCCCGCGCGCGCCATCGCAGCCATAACTGTGCTATCCATAACGCCGCCCTTAGGCGAGCGATAGCACCACCTTATCAATGCACAAGGAACTTACACATGAGTGAGAAACCGGCAATTGTCTTGGTCCATGGTTTTTGGGGCGGTGCGGCGCACTGGAATCGGGTGATTATCGAACTGCACAACAAGGGCTATACCGATTTGCATGCGGTGGAGATGCCGCTGACCTCGCTGGCCGACGATGCAGAACGTACCCGCAAGATGGTTGCGCAAATCAAGGGCCCGGTGTTGTTGGTGGGGCATTCCTATGGCGGCGCCGTCATCACTCAAGCGGGCAACGAACCAAATGTCGCAGGCCTGGTGTACATCGCGGCATTCGCCCCGGATGACGGCGAAAGCCCTGGCGGCATCACCCAGGAACATCTGCCCGAAGCCGCCCCTAACCTGGCGCCTGATAGCGACGGTTATCTGTGGGTCAAGCCTGAACGGTTCCACGACAGCTTCTGCCAGGACCTGCCCCGGCAAGAAGGCCAAGTCATGGGGGTTACCCAAAAGGCCCCGCTGGCCAGCACCTTTGGCGATGTGGTCAGCAACCCGGCGTGGAAGAACAAACCGTCGTGGTATCAGATTTCGAGCCAGGACCGCATGATCCATCCCGACAACCAGGCACGCATGGCCAAACGCCTGGGCACTCGGGAAACCCTCACACTGGATGCCAGCCACGCCTCCCTGGCGTCCAGACCGGCAGAAGTCGCTGCGTTTATCGATAAGGCGGCGTGTTCGCTGTCGTGATGATGTAATCAAGCTCGGGGGGGGTAATGAAGTGTTTAAACAGAGGATGCTCAACGACCATGACTGAATACCTTCTGCCCCCCGCTGCCCCACACTGGCTGATCCGCCAAGCCACCCCCGACGATGTGCATGCCTTGGTCGCACTGGATGCCTACGCAACCGAGCATGCCAGCCGTCGTGTGTTTATCTATGACGCCGTGGTTCGCCAGCAATGCCTGGTAGCCGCTGACGCTAACGTGTGCGCCGGCTACCTGGTGCTCACCCACGATTTTTTCAACCATGGGTTTATTGCCCTGGTGGTGGTTTCACCGCTGTACCAGCGCCAGGGCGTCGGCCTTCGTCTGCTGGCAGCGGCCGAAGCGGCCTGCAAAACGCCCAAGCTGTTCGCGTCGACCAATGCCTCCAACGGCGCGTCCCAGGCCCTGCTGACGAAAGCCGGCTTTATCCCCAGCGGGCAGATCGAGAATCTGGACGATAACGACCCTGAACGTGTGTACGTCAAGTTCATTCGCTGACCCTCAGGCAATGCCTTTTGTAGGAGCGAGCTTGCTCGCGAAAAACTCCCAGGCACTGCACTTCTTCAGGGAGCACGCGTTATCGTTGAGGTTTTTCGCGAGCAAGCTCGCTCCTACAGAAAGCAGAAAGCCTTCTGCGCGGGCAGGAACCTTTTCTTGAATGGGCAATCTGTGGTTCACCCTTTTGAACCGAATGAGACCCTGCGCATGCTTGTGAAAAAAGCCGTCCTCTGCCTTGCACTGCTAAGTGCGGGCTTTATCGCAGGTTATGTGGCAAAACCCACCCCGCAGCTACAAGTCACCGCTGGCCAATTAATGGAGTGCGGGGAACTCATGATCCCGACGCTGGGAATGTGAGTCGGTCCGCCGGATGCACGTTGAACCCATTGCGCCCCGCCGCTTTCGCGCCGTAAAGCGCTGTATCCGCAGCCTCCACCAGACCCAACACCGGCTCCAGCCGTGAACCCGTGCCCGTCGCAATACCGATACTCACACTCACGTGCCCGAAGGGGCTGCCTGGGTGTGTGATGTTCTCCTGCTGCAGACGCGAAAGAATGCGTTGCGCGACCACCGCAGCCCCTGCGTTGTCAGTCGCGGGCAGGATAATCGCCATTTCTTCTCCGCCATAGCGCGCCACCAGGTCCGACGGTCGCCGCACGCACGTTTCCAACAACGTGCTGACCGCCTGCAAGCACGCATCTCCCGCGACGTGACCAAAGGCATCGTTAAAGCGTTTGAAATGGTCGATATCGAGCATCAGCAATGCCAGCGACGTACCTTCGCGCTGCGCCCGACGCGCTTCCACGGCCAGCGTTTCATCAAAACAGCGGCGGTTGGCCAGGCCGGTCAGCGCGTCCTTCTTCGCCAAGAGTGCCAACTGCCGATTGGAGTCGAGCAACTGCTGCTGGGCGACGCGTAACGCCTCTTCCGCCGCCGTACGCCTGCGAATATCCAAGATCAGGAACCAGCCGATCAGACCTGTCAGCCCCAACAGCCCCGCCACCACGACCGCTGACAGCGCCGCCTCGATGCGCCACGCCGCGAGGGCTTCGTGCTTGCCCAACGCGACGGTGGTGATCAGCGGCAGGGTTTCGCTTTTGCGAAAGGCATAGAGCCGCTCTACCCCGTCCAGGCTGGAGGTATAGGCTGCGGTACCCACCGGTTGGTCGACCAGGTACTTGGAATAAATAGGCGAGGAGGAAAAGTTGCGGCCCATGTCCTGCTCGCGGAAGGGGTAGCGCACCAGCAACGTGCCGTCGGCGTAGGACAGGCCGATGGCACCCTCCTGGCCTACATCGAGTTTGCCGAATACCCGCAGAAAGTTTTCCACTCCCAGGGTCACAGCGACCACGCCAGCGAAGTTGCCCGCCGCGTCGTTGAAACGGCGGCTGATGGTCACCACCCATTCATGGTTGGCGCGGCTCTGAATCGGCGGACCGATAAAAGGTTCAACGCTCGGATCGTCGCGATGGTGGATGAAATAGGCCCGATCACTGCTATTGGCGCCCTCTGGGATCGCGCGATTGGAAGACAGCAACCACCGGCCCTGATGATCATAAATGGTGATGCCGCTGAGCTGCGGCATCAGCGGCTGCTGGCGGTTGATCAGCGTACTGATTCGCTGGATTTGCACCGGGCCACTGCCTTCGGTTTCCAAACGCTCAACCAACCCCAGCAACAGCAACGAGCTTTGCCGCACGATGCCTTCGGTATAGGTGGTAAGCGCCTGCGTCAGGTTCAAGCCATGCACATCCACTTCCGCCAGCGCACGGTCGCGGGAAGACAGGACTTTCCAAATCGTCAACGAAGTCAGGGAACAGCCGATCACCAACAGCAACAGCATCACAAGACGGGTATCACGCTTCACGTCAGCACCTTAAGGAAGTCCGGTTTCCATTCCAGCCATCATTCGAACGTCGGTACTCACAGGGGCAACCGGTTCCAGAGTGCCAGCATACAAGCAGTCCGTGCAGGCTGCAGCAACAGAGTGTGCGGCTGAGCGCCGGCCAGAGGAGCAAGCGGCTTTAATGACCACTATCAAGCAGCGTATTGAAGGCTAAACGAACCGTTAAGAACGCCACTAATTCAACATCAATCGAGGCAGAAAAACTTATACGAAGCGGCACTATGGAGGCCTACTTGTACAAGTTTCGCCTGCCCCTCTACCGTTCATCGCCCTTTTAAAAAAATTTCAAAACATCTGCGCACCTGCCCTTATCAGAAAAGATGTCCGTTGCATAAATGGGCAACTAGCGAAACGACATTTCAAAACTGGGAGTATTGTTATGACGACGAGCAATAAAAACCCTGGAAACTTTGCTAATGATCGCGAAAAAGCATCGCAGGCGGGTAAGAAAGGGGGGCAGGCCTCTGGCGGCAACTTCGCCAACGACCGCGAAAAAGCCTCGGAAGCCGGGCGTAAAGGCGGCCAGAACAGCCATGGTGGTGGACGTAAGTCCTGACGAAGCGGCCAGTACCGCTGTTCCGTTTGTTAACAAAGGGCATTCATCATGCGTGCGTCAATTGATAATCAGCGCGGCGAGTTATCTCGCAGGCCGATTGTAGAAGTGCAAACTAAAGCAAGAACCGGCCTACGTTCTAATACGTCCACGTGTTACGAACATCAGCAACTTGCTGAACAAGCTGAAGCGACGATCAGTGCATCTAAAACGCCACCCTTGTGTGAGAGGCACTTGTAACCGTGCACCTTAACGCACGCCCTGAGTGCAAGTTTCCAGCACAATCAAAGTGAACGTTACATTACCGACATAACGACGAGGTAACTGAACATGACTACTCAAGACAAGCAAGGCAACATGAGCGTCAGCGAAGCCGGTAAAAAAGGCGGCGAAGCCACTTCTGCGTCCCATGACAAAGAGTTCTACCAGGAGATCGGCAGCAAAGGTGGTCAAAACAGTGGCGGGAACTTCAAGAACGATCCCGAACGCGCTGCTGAAGCCGGCAGCAAAGGCGGCCAGAACAGCGGCGGCAATTTTGCCAACGACCGTGAAAAAGCTTCCGAAGCCGGGCGTAAAGGTGGCGAACACAGCCACGGCGGCGGACGCAAAAGCTGATGTGCTTGATGCAGGGGAGCCGTGCTCCCCTGCTTTCATTGATGAGGGACACCATGCCTTTACACATTATCAACTTCACCGCACCGGTCACCGCTTCTACGTGCAGCCAACTGATTGAAAAAGCTTCGTTGGCCGTACAACAAGATGCCCAGGGCCTGGTACTGAATATCGCCACCATGGGTGGTGAATGCAGCTACGGCTTTACGATGTACAACTTTTTATTGTCCCTGCCGATCCCGGTGCATACCCATAACCTCGGCACCGTGGAATCCATGGGCAATATTATCTTCCTGGCCGGTGAGCGCAGGACCGCCTGCAAGCACAGTAAATTTCTGTTCCACCCCTTTCATTGGCATGTGCAAGGCGCGGTTGACCACTCGCGCATGTCTGAATACGCGATGAGTCTGGATTACGACTTGCAGTTGTATGCACGCATCGTGGCCGAGCGCACCGCCGATGCTGTCGAAAAACTGGAGACCGAAAAGTACCTGATCGCCGCGCCACGCATTCTCGACCCGCAACAAGCGCTCACCGCCGGCTTGATCCATGGGATCGAACTTCCGGTAATCAAGGCGGAATTCGTGAGCAGCTTCATTCATTCCTAGGGCGTATCAGGCAAAAACTGCACAAAAAGTACGCAGCAGAATGGCAAAAACCTCAACCCCCGAACCGAGCGGGCGCACGCGCCCGCAACTACCCAGCTATCACCACAAAATACTGGCAATAAAACATCAACTAAGCGCTTGTTTGAATTCTTCCTTTTTAGCAGTTGAAAACGTCCACTTCTTAATTGAGAGTGGCCGCTTCATTCAGGGAGGAATCGATGTGACGCATCTACAAGCGAACCGACGTTGCCTGCACTGCAAACAACCTTTCGAGTCAACGCTGGATGACCCGGACTACCTGATGTCGCCAGCGTCAGACATGCTGTGCCCGGCGTGCAAGCAACAGTATGCAGCCGACATCATGAAAGAGGCGCTGCAACGCAGCGTGCAAAAATTGTGCATGTTGCAGGAGCGACGCAAAAAACAGTAGGCACTTGCCTCGCTCCTAACGCTACCCGAATGCACATCATCTATCAAAAACACATTCATTCGGGTGGCGGTGGCACATAAGGTTTCGCAATAAAGGGAATACTCCCAGACGGACGCCACCTTACATTCTCAAGACCGTAGCGTTCGGCCAGCGGCTTACTGATGCGCTTGATCTTTTCATTACGCGATCTAGGAATAATGCCTATACCTGCATCGCAACAGGCCCAATGCCAGGCCTCTGCATTATTCATTACCTCCGCTCTTATAATGAAAGACTTAGGCTCGTGGTGGTATTCGTATTCGATGACATATAAAGAATTTTTCATAACCTCTCCTTCTGATTTTTTGTTATTTGCTCAGAACGAAGGTTCAGAATTTTTAATGTTTGAGTGACGACAAACATGCACTTGCCGTTGCACTACCGCTCGTCGGCCTCGCATTAAAAAAATAAAACGGTTCATGCTTCTTTTGTTTCTTAATAGTGAGTCTGCTCACTCCAGGCTCTTGGTAAAAACTCCTGTCTTGCCCGCACTCCGTGCGGGCTTTTTTATTTGCGGCGGCGCTACACCCTGTGGCGAGGGAGCTTGCTCCCGCGACGTAGCGACCGACGGTAACCACGATGCGAAGCGAGTCGCTCTTGATCTGCTTTTGATCTTGATCTCAGGCGCCCCGTTAAACCACGCTGGCCGAACGCAGGCTTGAATTCGTGGGTAACCCGGCAGGACGCCGGGTTAGCCGCCCCGCGCCATGGATGGCGCGTGGCGGCGGCCCACGGATTCAAGCCTGCGTTCGGGCACACCGAGCCTAGGCGAGGTGCCGAGTGGTGGGGCAAGAGCCCTTTGGTTACTTTGGGGCTTTTCCAAAGTGACCCGCCGTCAGGGCGGCCCCCTAAGTGGCCGTTACCGCAGCAATGGATATGTACACAAACCAACTGTGTTGACTGTTAGGCCGCCATCGCAGGCAAGCCAGCTCCCACATTTGGATCGCGGGGTGCCAGGTGCAGAGGCGTCGGCTGGCAGGCCGCCATCGCAGGCAAGCCACACACAGTTGCAGCGCGGGGCCTCAGGTAGGTCTCGACTATCGGCCGCGCCCTTCAATCGTCGTCGTGCAAGTGAGCATCAGCACAGGGCAGTCGACCGGACTCACCCCCAGCAATCCGTTCCGCCTGATCAATGCCGCGCTTGAGCGCATCGCGCACCGTCCATTCGGCACCCGGCAATTGCCTGGTACGTTCAACCACGCATTGCCCCGTCGCGGTGTAGACGCACAGCAGCACTTCAATATCGCCATCTTCCCGCTCCCGGGCCCTGACTTCGATATGGCAGCCGTTTTCAACCTCCTGGGTAAAGCACTCTTCGTCGAGTGCCTTGGCGGCCCAGGCTTCATAGGTTTTGCCACGCATAAACATAGCTCTTCTCCAAAACCATTAGTGGGGTTGGCCATCAACTAACGACTGAACTTGTTCACCAGAATTCAGACTTTTTTTCCAAGGCCACCTCCATCATGCACCGATAAAAACCCTTTACCGCTTCGCCTGTTAAACCGTTCGTCAGGCGAGGAAACAAATTGTTAAACCAACCCACGGGGCTCTATTCAAAATGTTCGGGAGCGCGGCGAAATGCGCCCTGCAGAGCGGCAGCAAAGCCAATAGAACCGGACAGTAGAAGCACTTTATCTACTGACGGCATCTTATTGCCGAATGTTTATTACCTGATGGCTCCTGGTGTTAATAAGCGCTTCGCTTAGTTAACGCGCGAGCACAGATTCGGCAAAGCAAAACGCAAGTTTCCAACACAGGAGCACGGCATGAAACGAGCGATGGGTTATTGCCTGGTCACTATCACCAGCCTCTTCTTACTCACCAGTTGCAACCTGGTGGTCTTCAACCCCAAGGGGCAGGTAGCAACCGATGAGCGCGACCTGATTATTCTCGCCACGGGTCTGATGCTGCTGGTGGTCGTTCCGGTGATTGTGATGATGTTCGTCTTCGCCTACCGCTACCGCGCCACCAACAAAAAAGCCCGTTACTCCCCCCGCTGGGCCAGCTCGCACAAAATCGAGGCGGTGGTGTGGGGCGTTCCCCTGCTGATCATCATCGTGCTGGGATGGGTGACCTGGGAGACCACCCACGCACTCGATCCCTATCGCCCGCTGGAATCAGACACCCCGCCCATCAATGTGCAGGTGGTGGCCACCGACTGGAAGTGGCTGTTTATCTACCCTGACCTGGGCATCGCCAGCGTCAACGAGCTGGCCCTGCCGGTGCACACGCCGGTGAGTTTCACCGTCACCTCCGACGCGGCCATGACCTCGTTTTTTATTCCGGCACTCGGCGGGCAGATCTACGCCATGGCCGGCATGCAGACCAAGCTGCACCTGATCGCCAACGAGACCGGTGAATTCAGAGGGATTGCCGCCAACTACAACGGCCCCGGTTTTTCCGACATGCATTTCACCACGCTGTCCCTGAGCGCTGCCGACTTCCAAAGCTGGGTGACAAAGGTCAAGGGCGCGGCCACGCCTCTGGACCACAGCACTTACGCGCAATTGGCCAAGCCCACCCTCAAGCACCCCGTGACCTATTACTCGGCGGTACAGGAGCGCCTGTTCCTGGACATCGTCGATAAATACGAAGGCATGAACAAGGCCAATAAACCCCGGCGCTCGCCATTGAGCGACGCTGCACAACGCACCGATCAACACCCAAGTCTGCTGGCTGAGGAGCGGTAACCATGTTCGGAAAACTGTCGTGGGATGCGATCCCAACCACTGAACCCATTGTGATGTACACCCTGGCCGTCGTCGGCCTGATCGGGGTGGCGCTGGTGGGCTCGATCACCTGGAAACGCAAGTGGGGCTATTTGTGGCGCGAGTGGTTCACCTCGGTAGACCACAAGAAGATCGGTTGCATGTACATCATCGTCGCGCTGGTGATGCTGCTGCGCGGGTTCTCCGATGCGATCATGATGCGCACCCAACAAGCCATGGCCGCCAGCGGCGGGCCGGGCTACCTGCCGCCGGAACATTACGACCAGATCTTCACCGCCCACGGTGTGATCATGATCTTCTTCATGGCCATGCCCTTCGTGGTCGGCTTGATGAACATCGTCGTGCCGTTGCAGATCGGCGCTCGCGATGTGGCCTATCCGTTTCTCAACGCCCTGAGTTTCTGGCTGTTCGTAGTGGGTGCGGCGCTGGTGAACATTTCGCTGGGGGTGGGTGAGTTCGCGCGCACCGGTTGGGTGGCTTATCCGCCGTTATCCGAGCTGGGGTACAGCCCCGGCGTCGGCGTGGATTACTACATCTGGTCATTGCAGATATCCGGCATCGGCACGCTGCTCACGGGGGTGAATTTCTTCGTCACCATCCTGAAGATGCGCACCGAAGGCATGACGCTGTTCAAGATGCCGGTGTTCACCTGGAATGCGCTGTGCACCTCGGTGCTGATTCTGGCGGCATTCCCGATCCTCACCGCCACCCTGCTGATGCTGACCCTGGACCGTTACCTGGGCATGCATTTCTTTACCAACGAGGCCGGCGGCAACCCGATGATGTATGTGAACCTCATCTGGGCCTGGGGGCATCCTGAGGTATACATCTTGATCCTGCCGGCGTTCGGGGTGTTTTCCGAGATCGCAGCCACCTTCAGCAGCAAGCGGTTGTTCGGCTACGTGTCACTGGTGTGGGCGACCATTGCGATCACCGTGTTGTCGTTCATCGTGTGGCTGCATCACTTTTTCACCATGGGCGCGGGGGGCAACGTCAACGCGTTTTTCGGCATCATGACGATGATCATCGCGGTGCCCACCGGGGTGAAAATCTTCACCTGGTTGTTCACCATGTACCGCGGCCGCGTGCGTTTCGAAACGCCCATGCTATGGACCCTGGGCTTTATCGTGACCTTCAGCATCGGCGGCATGACCGGGGTGCTGCTGGCGGTGCCGGGCGCCGACTTCCTGCTGCACAACAGCCTGTTCCTGATCGCGCACTTTCACAACGTGATCATCGGCGGTGCGGTGTTTGGCTACATGGCCGGCCTGACGTATTGGTTCCCCAAGGCGTTCGGTTTCCGCTTGAACGACAAGCTGGGGCGCATCGCCTTCTGGTGCTGGCTGGTGGGCTTTTACTTCGCGTTCATGCCCTCCTACGTGCTGGGCTTCATGGGCATGACGCGCCGCCTCAATCATTTCGACAACCCGGAGTGGCGGCCCTGGCTGCTGCTGGAGTTGGTGGGGGTGGCAATCATCCTCTGCGGTGTGGCGACGCAGGCCCTGCAACTGTTGGTGAGCATCCGCAACCGTCATCAATACCGCGACCGCACCGGCGACCCATGGGACGGGCGCACCCTGGAATGGGCCACCGCGTCTCCGCCGCCGCTGTACAACTTCGCCGAGCAGCCCAAGGTCAATGACCTGGACGCGTACTGGGGCATGAAGGAGCGCGGCGTCAGCACCCTCAGCCACACCGACTATCGCAGCATCCACATGCCGCGCAATACCGCGTCGGGCCTGGTCATCAGCCTGTTCGCGCTGGTCTGCAGCTTTGCGCTCGTTTGGCACATCTGGTGGATGGCGGCGTTCGGCCTGGTGGCCTCGGTGGTGGCGTTCGTGGTGCGCAGCTACGACGAAGACACCGATTACTTCGTGCCCGCGCAGGAAGTCGCGCGCATCGAAACGGCACGTCTCAAAGACCTGGCAGAGGCTTGACCCATGTCCAATATCGTTATGGAAAAAGACATCGCTCACACCCACGAACAAGGGCATGAAGACGCCGGTTCCCTGAGCCTGTTCGGGTTCTGGATCTACCTGATGACCGACTGCATCCTGTTCGCGACCTTGTTCGCCGGCTACGCCGTATTGCGCGACAGCGTGGCGGGCGGGCCGTCGAGCATGGATATTTTCGAACTGCCCTATGTGCTGGCCGAAACCATGCTGCTGCTGTTGAGCAGTATCACCTACGGCTACGCCATGCTCGCCATGAACCACGGCAAGCAACGCTATGTGTTGCGCTGGCTGGGGCTCACGTTCGTACTGGGCGCGGGCTTTATCGCCATGGAGATCAACGAATTCCACCACTTGATCGCAGAGGGCTACGGGCCGGACCGCAGTGCCTTCCTGACCGCTTTCTTCACCCTCGTCGGCACCCACGGCGCGCACGTGTTAACCGGGCTGATCTGGATGGCGGTACTGATGGTCCAGGTCAAGCAACGCGGCCTGACCAGCACCAACGCCACCCGGCTCAGCTGCCTGAGCCTGTTCTGGCACTTTTTGGACGTGGTGTGGATCTGCGTCTTTACCGTGGTCTATCTGTTGGGGGTGGTGTGACATGTACAAGCAAAGCTCGCTTCACAGCAGTGCCGGTACGAGCCATGGCAGCAGTCGCTCCTACCTAGTGGGGTTCCTGGTGTCGGTCCTGCTCACCCTGATCCCGTTCGGCCTGGTGATGTTCCCGTCACTGCCGCGCACCTTCACCGCCTGGCTGGTGGTGGCGCTGGGCGCGATACAAATCGTGGTCCACCTCAAGTTCTTCCTGCACCTGGACACGGCCGAAGAACAACGCTGGAACCTGATTGCGCTGATTTTCTCGGCGGTCATCATTCTTCTGTTGGTGGGGCTTTCGTTATGGATCATGGACAGTATTCATCACAACATGCTGGCGCACTGAAACACTGGCGAGGGCTGTTCAATACCGCCATCGAGCTCACCAAGCCGGGCATTATTGTCGGTAACCTGGCCTCGGTGCTGGGCGGTTACCTGCTCGCCGCCAACGGGCATGTGGCCTCGGTGACGCACGGGCTGGCCACCCTGCTCGGCACGGCCCTGGTGATCGGGTGCGGTTGTGTCATCAACAACTGCATTGACCGCGACATCGACCGGCGCATGGTGCGCACCTGTCATCGTCCACTGGCACTGCGCACCATCAGGGTGTCCACTGCCGCAGGCTATGCGGTCGTCCTGGGCGCCTGCGGTTTTGGCTTGCTGTGGGCCGGCAGCAATGCGTTGGCGTGCATGCTGGCCATGGTCGGGCTGGTGATCTATGCCGGGGTCTACACCTACTGGCTCAAGCGGCGCTCCCACTGGGCCACCTTGATCGGCAGCGTCTCCGGGGCGATGCCGCCGGTGATCGGCTATTGCGCGGTCACCGGGCGGTTTGACCTCACGGCGTTGCTGCTGATTATGGTGTTCTGCTGTTGGCAGATGCCGCACTCACACGCCATCACCGTGATGCGCCGCGAGGATTTCCGCGCCGCAGGCCTGCCGCTGCTGAGCCTGGCCCAAGCCCATCGGCAGATACAGGCGTACATGCTGGCCTTCCTCGCCTGCGCCCTGATGCTGGGCGCGGTGGCGCAGATGGCGGCGTTGTATTTTGTGGTGATGCTAGGGCTGGGGGGTTATTGGCTAACCCTCGCGGCCAGCGGTACACGCCTCGCTGACCCGACCGGCTGGGCGCGCAGGATATTCGGGTTTTCGATTGTGCTGGTGCTGGCGCTTAACCTGGCGTTGGCGGTGCTGAGGTAGCTCGGCAGGCTGCGCCCTCCCTGTAGGAGCGAGCTTGCTCGCGAAAAACGTCAACGATTACGCGGGTTGCCTGAATAAACGCGGAGTCTGTGAGTTTTTCGCGAGCAAGCTCGCTCCTACAGAGAGAGGGTCATATAGTCGCTGGATGTCTGGCATCCAGTACCGCACGGATTTTCCGGGGCAGGTCAGCAGGCTGATACGGCTTGGGAATCAACTCGAACTCATGCACCTGTATATCCGCGCGGGCCAGCGAATCTTTCGCATAGCCAGTGGTCAGCAAGATCCTGATGTGCGGATACAAGCGCGACACTTCACGCGCCAGTGCCGCGCCATTCATCGCACCGGGCATGATCAAGTCACTGAACACCAGGTCATACGTCGCCTGCTTGAGCATGCCCAAGGCCTCGGCGGCATTGTGGGCGATGGCCGTGTGGTAACCGTAGTCAGAGAGAATCACCTGCGCCAACTCAGCCACCTCGGGCCGGTCCTCCACGATCAGGATGCGCTCGCTACCTTGCGGTGAGGTGGCCGTGGGTGTCTGCTCAACCCACAGCTGGCTGTCATCGGCCGGAAAGTACAAGCGTATCGTCGTACCGATACCCGGGTCGGAATGAATCCGCGCCGTGCCGCCCGATTGCTTGACGAAGCCGTACACCATCGACAACCCCAGGCCCGAGCCCTGGCCTTCTTCCTTGGTGGTGAAGAACGGTTGCATGACTTTGTCCTGAATACCTGCGTCGATGCCGTTGCCGTTATCCGAGACCGAAATGCTCACGTAACAGCCCTCGGCCAACCCCTCACGCTCGGCATCGATATCGCCGGGCACTTGGACGTTGCAGGTCTTGACGGTGACCGACGGATCAGCACGCCCGTGCAAAGCATCTTGGGCGTTCGACAACAGATGCTGCACCGCCAGCTCCGCCTGGACCGGGTCGATGCGGCAATTCCACAGCTCGTCGGCAAGCTCCACCTGCAACGCGACGCCCCGCAGCGCAGGGGCCATGAAGTCCGGGCGGCCGAGCAAGCTGTTCAAGTTGATCACCCGGCTGTCGAGCCGTTGCTTGCGCGAAAACGCCAGCAACTGCTGAGTCAGGGTTTGCGCTTTTTCCGCCGCCGCCCTGGCACGGCTGGCGCTGCTGACGATGCGCTGCGGATCGCTGCCGGGGCGCTTGGCGCTCTGCTGGATCAAGTCGAGATAGCCCATCATCACTTGCAGCAGGTTATTGAAGTCATGGGCGATGCCACCGGTCAGTTGCCCCAGCGCTTCCAAATCTTGTGCGCGACGCACGCGCTGCTCAGCGTCGTGGCGCCGGCTCACGTCCAGCTGCGAGGCGAAAAAATACACCAGTTGCCCACGTTCGTTGAACAACGGCGAAATGAACAGCTCGTTCCAGAAGGTCGAGCCGTCCTTGCGGTAATTGAGCACCTCGACACAGGCCTCATGGTGCCGCTCAACTGCGCGTTGCACCTGGTGCAGCGCGTTTTTGTCGGTTTGGGGCCCCTGCAGGAACCGGCAATTGCGTCCGATCACTTCGTCCAGTTCAAAGCCTGTCAGGGTCAGGAACGCCTGGTTGGCAAAGATGATCGGGTTATCCGGCTCGGCGGGGTCGGTCACGATCATTGCGCTGTGGCTGGCTTGCATGGCCGCAAAGAACAGGTCTTTGCGGCTGGCAGACAGCATCGCCAATTCCATACCCTCGACCACAGGCTTCTTCTTTGTCGCCAAGGTTCACCTCCAGATACGTGGTATGTGTTCCATGGACCGTGAAAATGCTGCGCAGTGCCATCAAAGGGCGCGGCGCCCGTGATTGGGCGCCGCGCGACCGTACAGCCTGGGTCATGGCTCAGGTTTTGGCTGCAGCCCCCTGCCCAGGTCAGCGCCGGTGGTGGGTTCGCTGGTGGGGTCCGAGAGCGTGCGGATCTTCATCGCGCTCAGCGCCGCTTCCTCGTCGGCGTCCAACTGCACGCTGGCGGTGCCGTCACCGCCATCGACTGCCGGTTGTGGGTTTTCCACGAACTCCCAACCATCACCCTGGTTCCAGGGCCCGCGCAGGTTTTCCGCACCTTGGGACATGTTGAAGTACACCTGGGTGAACTCCGGCTTGCCCGGCAACTTGCCTTGGGGGAAATTCGGTTGAATGGCATGCAGCGCTTTTTCGAAGGATATCTGGTGAGCGATTTCCCGCGTCATCAAAAACCCCAGCGCATCTTTTACTCCCGGGTCATCGGTGACGTTCATCAGCCGCTCATAGACGATTTTGGCCCGGGCTTCGGCGGCGATGTTCGAACGCATGTCTGCGGTGGGTTCACCGATGGTGTCAATGTAGGCGGCAGTCCACGGCACACCGGCAGAGTTGGTCAGCGGCGAGCCCGCCCCGTACAGCAGGCTGGTGATGTGCGAGTCATTGCCGGCGCCATTGAGGGCACGATACAACTCGCCCTCCTCTTCCACGCCTTCGGCCATCCGCCCCTTGGCGCCCTTGTTGAGCATGACGATGATGGAGCCGACGATCTCCAGATGGCTGAGTTCTTCGGTGGCGATGTCCATCAGCAAATCTTTGCGCCCCGGGTCGTCTTCCGCCAAGGCTTGGGTGAAGTAACGGGACGCGGCGGCCAACTCACCTTGAGCGCCGCCAAACTGCTCGAGCAAAAGGTTGGCCAGGCCCGGGTTGGGCTCGGCGACACGGACGGTGTATTGAAGTCGCTTGTTATGTAGAAACATGAACAAATCTCCTCAGGCTTACGGAAAAAGGCGCCCTGCTGGAATGCGCGCCTACCTTGCATGGGAAGTGGCCTGCGCATGGAAAATTTCAAAATAAACCGGCGCCTCACGACCAGCGGTAATACGCTGCAGGCCAAGCGAAACGGCGCTTGTAGCGCAGCTCTCTCAATCGGCACCGTGGTTTTCCGACTCGGGCACGACGTCGATGCCGGGCGTACCGCTGGCGGGTTTGATGCTGGCGTCAGCGGGTGTCGCGGCGCTGTCGGGATGGTCCCAATCGGTGGTCGCGTTGGGGTCTTCGTCGCGCCCGGCAGTGCCAATCACGCAACCGTCTTCATTGGGTGCGTCTGGTTGCTCAAGCGGCCGGTACTGTGGGTTGGATGGGTTGGGCTTCATGGCTGAAATGCTCCCGTTCACAGGTTAGGAACTCGTTGGAACGACGCCTTTTTTTGGAGTGCGACGAAAAAGACGAATGGCAGGACCCTAAACTAAGCCGGCAGTTTCGATCTTATTAATACCGAAGCGCTGACCGGCAATAAAAGTTATACGAAGCGGCGTATCAACCAAATTCCTGTATAACTTTTTCAGCAAAATTACCGTTCGTCGCCGGTTAGAAAAATCGGTAAAACATTTCCCAAACAGCCAATATCGGAATAAGTGTCCGTTGCGAAACGGCCAACTAACGAAACGCTAACTTAGCGATTGGAGAACTATCATGACTACAGGTAATAAAAACCCGGGCAACTTTGCCAATGATCGCGAAAAAGCCTCCGAAGCCGGTAAAAAAGGCGGCCAGGCGTCGGGCGGCAACTTCGCCAACGACCGTGAAAAAGCCTCGGAAGCCGGCCGTAAAGGTGGGCAGCACAGCCATGGCGGCGGTCGGAAGTCGGGTTCTTGAGTAACGGTGGGAGGGGCAGCCTGGCTGCCCCTTCAAACCAAACGCACAGAACATAAGTGACATATTCATCACTGATAAATAATCGTAAACGTCGCCGACGCATTGGCCGGGCCTGGCGTGACTCGGTTGGCGGTTTGCAGATAACGGGCACGCAAGCGGATGTTGTAGCTGGACTCGAAGGACAGTGGGTTAATACCGCTGGCCCGATTCATCCCCAGGGGTACCGGGGTACTGTCTAGTGTCGCTACTTGGATGCCGACTCCGCTTGCGGCAGGCGAATTACCTGTGCCTGTGGGATCAATGCTCAGCACGCCCGTACTGGCATTGATCGCCGGGCGCGAGGAGTCGATGCGAAATTGCAGGGTGTTACCCGCTAGGGTTCCGCCGGAGCCAACGCCGGTGGGTGAATTACCACTTTGCGAAAGCCAGCCAGGTCCGGTGGTGGAATAGGTGCCATGGAACGCCGGGCAATCATTCAAGTTGATGGAAAAATCTGTCCACCCTGTGGCGCTGTTAAGCCCGGTGAACTTATTGGTCAAGTGCGTCCCCATCGGCACTGAAACATCCGGCGTACTGCATGTGCGCGAGACAATCTGGATACTGCCGGAGATGCCCATCCTGAAACCCTGCATCCTGGCATCGCCGAAGTTGCCAAACAGGCTCACGACCGGCAATGAGCTGCCCGCCAATACACCTGGCGTTACTTCCCCTAGTTTGATCAGTATCAATTCGAAGTTCGAAGGTCCATCAAACGGAATCAGGCAGCGAGAGCCCGATGTGCAGGCAGTCCAGGATTTGTTGGTTTGCCTGGGCAGCACGCCGCCGAGACTATTGATAACCACCCCCAGCCCTGGAATTCGGGTTCTGTAGACCTTGTTGGCATAGGGGCCGCTGGACCAATTGGCTAAGCCAGAAGTCGCCTCGACCGTCAACTCGGTCCACTGTTGAAACGGAGCAAACCGGCAGTCCAGCTCGGGTGCCTGGCCCAAGGCCATGCTGAAGCGCTGTCGATAGACTTCGGCGCCCACCGGCACATCACGTCCGACGGTAATCGCCGAGACCTGCAATGGCATGTTGCCCACTGCGGCCTGGATACCGTTGTTATATGTACAGGTCACTGCCATGGCCGTATCGGCCATCGCCCAAAGTGCCGCCAGCGCTAGGCTGGGTTTGATCAAAGCGCCCATGTTCATAACGGTACCTTTTGCATGTTGTTGGGCGGCGTGCTGCCCGCGACCTGTTTGCCGGCGGCGCAAATAGCGTCCACCTGCTGCAATTGCTGGCCCTCGCCGGGGCCGGGAGGAATCATCAGGGCACACTGTTGATGGGTCTTGCTGCCCCAGTTGATCAACAACTGGCGAGTTTCTGGCTTGATCCGGGCATAGAGCAGACCGCCCTGCCCGACCATCCCCACCGAGGCGCCTTCGCCGTCGGTCACGCCTGCGCCAAATGGCAAGCTGCTGCCATCGTCCAGGCGCACATTGAGCAGCACCGCACGGCCCTGATTAGTGGTGTATTTAAGATGCACCACGGCACCGGCGCGTGGGGCGACTTGTTGGCTGGTCTCGTTGAGTTCGACATCCAGCGAACTGCCAATCGGGTCGATGGCCACCTCGTTCAGCTCATAAGGCCGTAGGTACGGCACCACGGCATTGCCGCGACTGTCGAGCGTGAGGCCGGGGTATCCCGAAACCTTGGCGCCCGCGGCACCCGGCGCACTGACCACCGCCATGGTTTCGCCGCGGTACGGCGTCATGGTCACACCCTCGGCGTGGGCCACCACGGTGCCGCTGGCGCCCATCGAGGCGCTGGTATAGCCATCGCCACGCCCCAGTGCCGCACTGAGCATGGCTCGCCCACCCGTGTACTGACCGTTAAGCGCGGCGCTCTTGCTGTGGTTGGCGCCGTCATGGCCGAAATTGGCGCTATAGCCATATTGACGGTCTTGGCCGGCGGTGCCGCTGATACCGGCCTGCTCACTGTAATTGCCTTGGGTATCGCGGCCCACCTGCGCGGTTATTTGCGGAGTGTTACCCGACGCGCCGAAATCCAGGGGCATGCTCATGGTCAGCAAAAAGCTGTTCTCCATGTCGCCCAGCCCCATGCGGCTGCGGTTGGCATTCACACTGAAGCTGACGCGGTTGAACTGCTTGCTGTAGCTGAACTGGTACTGCACATCACTGCCCGGCTGATTCCAGTAGTTTTGCGCGTAACCGCTGATAGAGACTTGCCCCCAAGCCCCAAGGTTCTGGTCGGCGGTCACCGAAAAACGACTGCGCGGGCGACCGAACATGCTCGAATCCCAGCCATTTTTCTCGGCATCCAGCAGTTGGATGGCGTTGCTGAAATCCAGGTAGTCCTGAGTGGAAAACCGATAGGCCGCCAGCGAGAAGTTACTGCCGGTACTGAGCACATTCTTGCTGTACGACACCCGCATGCTCTGGCCCTTGGCAGCGCCGCCGGCCAGGTCGGTCTGGGCGTGCGTGATGTCCACGGCCATCGCACCGATGGGTGTGCCGAACGCCAGGCCGGTGAGCACCGCCGTGTAGTCATCGCTCGATTGCAGACCGGCAAAACCGGTGAAGGTATTGTTCAAGCCGTACTGCACAGTCCCTTGCAGCAGGCGCGCCTGATCGTCGACGAAGTTGTTGCGGGTTTCACCCGCGGTGAGGCTGAACCGCGAGGTGCCGGGGCGTAGCAACTGGCTGACCGAGGCGTAGGGCACGATAAAGTTCTGCTCAGTGCCGTCGGCTTCGGCCACGCTCACGCTGAGGTCGCCACCATAGCCGGTGGAGTACAGGTCATCGATCACAAACGCGCCGGGCGCCACGGTGGTTTCCAGCAAGATATTGCCGGCCTGGCGAATGGTTACCCGCGCATTGGTGCGGGCAATACCCCGGATGACCGGCGCATACCCGCGCATCGAATCAGGCAGCATGCGGTCGTCAGTGGACAATTGCACGCCACGGTAGGACAAGGTGTCGAAGATCTCGCCGGTGGTGTTGGACTCACCCACCGTCAGTTGGCTTTTCAACGCGGTGATATCACGCTGAGCGTATGTGTCCAGAGCCTGATACCGGCTGCCCAAACGTGACTGCCAGCTCATGGACGCGTTGTGGCGCAGGCGCCAGTCCCCCAGGTTCAGGCCCGCGTTGAGGCCCATGAACGCCGAATCGGAGTTGCCACTGCGGGTGCGGTTACGATTGGCGTTGAAGTTGTAGCTGAGCATGGCGGCCGTCACGCCACGGTCCCACAACTGCGGGCTGACGTAACCCCGCGCATTACGCTTGAGCGCCACCTGGGGAATGCTCAGGTCCAGCGCCTGGTTCTCTGGGGAGAAGTTCGCGGTAGCGCCAGGGATTACCTGCCACACTGCCGGGCACGCCTGACTGTCGAGCATCGTGCTGGCCTCGGGCGTAAGGCTGGCCATTTGCACACCCTGGCGCTCAAGCAAGCCACGGTTCATACACACCACCGGCTTGCTGCCGTCGGCCTGGGCGTCAATGCGAATATCCTGCCGGTTGTTCAGTTGCCCGTTGAGGATGATGTCGGCTCGGTATTGACCGGGCATCACCGGGTTGCCGGCCTGGTAGGCACTCAGGTCAAGATTGCGCGAATCTTCGGGCAGGAAGGCGTCATTGAACTGCACTTCTTGCGCCAACGCGCCTTGCATGCCCCACACGCCTGGAGCAATGGCCAATGCCTTGAGGATCAGGGCAGTGAGCGGATTCAAGGCGAAGCGAGGCCGCGCCCGCAGAAAAAGCCTGGAGCAAGAAAAGGTCGACATAGATGACTCGCGGGTAAAAACGTCAGGAATGGATCAGGGCTGCAGCGTGTTGCGGGTCGGGACCAACGCGCCGTAATCGTTGATGGCGCTGAACTCCACTTGTGCCTGGCTCGACGGCATGGCCTTGAGCGTGGGCAGCGCGAACTGCCGGGTTTCTCCAGGGCCGACCATGCCGTCCTCACTGCGATAGCGTTGGTTACCCGCCACCAGGTCCAACTCGATCAGCGAGACGTGGAACGCCGACGGGTTGTACGCCTTCAGCGCCAGGCCTAGACCATCGCGCGCCGTAACCAATTGCCACTGCACCTGCTCAACCGCCTCGTTGGGATTTCCAGGCAAGCCGACCGGGCGATAGAACAGCTTGATGCGCGAACGGAAAGCCATTTGCAGCGTATTAAGGTCTGCACCCGCCTCGGGTTTGGGCGGGATTTCGAGAACGTTGAGCCAGAACACCGACTCTTTGTCCTGTGCCAAGGGCGCGCCGGTAAAGAGCACTCGCAGGCTTTGGCCCTTGGTCGGGTCAATGCGCGCCACCGGGGGCGACAGCAGGAACGGCGCCTTGGAGCTGGTGGGTGTCGATTCGACGCTGCCGGTGTCGATCCATGATTGGACCAGTGCGGGCAACGTGCCGTTATTGTTCAGTTTTACGGTGATTTCTTTCTGGTCCGCCGGATAGACCAGGCGCGTACCGGTAATCACCACTGCAGCGAATGCATGGGAACACATCAGTGTGGCCAGGCCGATCAGCAGCAGTGGTTTGAATGCACGTGTGCACGACATAGAGCAATCCCTTTACCGTCTGGATGCACGCCCTTCAATACCGAGCAGGGCGTGTGTCCAAAGCCTGCGACTTACTGATAATTGATGGAGTAAGTCACGGAGCCCACAACGGTGCCCGGCGTGGTAGCCGACTGGGCGTAGTACTGAACGGCGTACGGCAGCACAGCGGTCAGGGCAGTTGGGTCAACAGTTACGCGGCTGGTGGAGGTAACCTGAGACGTGTTGCCGGCCTTGATCGCGTTGCCATTGGTGGCATCCACCAACTGCAGTTGGACCTTGGTGGCTGAACCGCTGATGTTCTTCACATTACCGCTGGCCGGATCAACACCACCGCCCGACTCAAAGAACGCCGCCGCGGTTTTGATCGCAGCAGAGCACTTGCTCAGTTCGATGTTGAAACCGGTCTGGCCAGCTACTTGCCCGGCGGAAGCCAAGGAAGCGGTGGAGATGGTTGGCAAGGTGACGGTGGTCGCGCCGGAAGCTGCTGCACCATTGACGGCCACTTGGCAGGTTTCGGCTTTCAGCTCACCGTTGAAATCAATTTTGCCGTCCGAAGCCATGGCAGCAGAAGAGACGGTGGCAGCGACCAGTACAGCGAGGGCGCGAGCTTTGTAATTCATGAGTAACTCCGAGAGCACGATAGACTTGATTAAGTTGTGAAGTTCCCTGGACGGGAAATACTTCTGCGTTGTTGCGAAGTGAAGTGTAAGCAGCGCACTTAATTTTCAAAATAGGAGTGCTCTGAAAAACAAATAACCCGGGCAAATTACCTTATAAACAGGCGATTAAAAGCAACAAACAAAGCCCCCCACCATAGTGGGCTGGCTTTAATAAGCCAACAGACAAAGCGTCTATAGGAGTGGTCCTAAAAGCGCGCCTGAACGGTATATTTAAATCCAGCTTATATAATGGGTCATCGTTATTCTGATCATCAGATGTTGATTGACCCACCGTTATCGCAGCCTAAGCATCTACACAACTTCGAGGTTAGGCTGGACCCGTGGCGGCCTGACAGCCGACGCTTATTTACCTGGCGCCCCGCGATCCAACTGTGGGAGCGGGCTTGCTCGCGAAGGCGACCTGACAGTCAACACAGTTGGATTGGGTACATATCCGTTCCTGCGGTAACGGCCACCTAGGGTTCCGCCCTGACGGCGGCTCCCTTTTGAACAGCGCAAAAGTAAGCAAAACGCTCTTGCCCCACCACTCGGCACCTCGCTTAGGCTCGGTGTGCCCGTAATCCGCCAGTGATTTGGGGGCCGCCTGAGCGGCTCGCTTCGCATCGTGGTTACCATTGAGCGCTACAGAGTTGTATAGATACCCATGGCTATCGCAGGCAAGCTCTAATGCCGTTCAGTTAAGGCATTTTGTAGGAGCAAGCTTGCTCGCGAAAAACTCACAGGCGCCGCGTTCATTCAGGAAGCACACATTATCGTTGACGTTTTTCGCGAGCAAGCTCGCTCCTACAGAGGGCGATATACGCTTAACTGAACGGCATTAAGGCAAGCCCCACCTGTGAGAACGAGCGGGTACAGCAACGAGGCTATGCTGGCGCAGGCCTTTGACCAAGCAGCACGCTGAGACGCTCGGCTATCTGCTGCGCTGGCCAGTCACGCTCATCGCGCAATAACCGTTCCAGGCTGTCGACAGTGCCCACCAAGTCGTCCCGCTCCAGCCCCAGCGCCGCCTCGTGCAGACGCTGAACTGCCTGCAACGCTTGGCTTCGCTCGCGCAAGGCCAGTGCCTCGATCAAGTCGTTAAAGGCCGTGCGCAGGATATGCGACTCCTCCTCTGGCTCTTCCTTGGGCATAGCCGGCAGCGGACCTTGCGGCATGTCACACCAAAGCTCGATCATCTGCTGCAACTTGGCTGGTGTAACCGGCTTGACCAGCACCCCGTCGAGCCCCGCATCAAAACAACGCTCTAGGTGCTCGTTATCGCTGAAGCCCGCGACAGCTACAAGCGGACAATGGGCACGCTGCAACACCTGCTCCAACTCACGAAAGGCGCCCGCCAGCGGCTCGATTTCACTGTTTGGCAAGTCGCAATCGATCAATACCATATCGACCCGTCGCACATTGAATAGCGTCAACCCTTGGGCGCCATCAACCGCCAGCAACACCCTACAACCCAGCGCTTGCAGGTGTGCAGGCAGTGTCTGTTGGCCGGTCACAGGCGCCTGCACCACCAACACGTGTGCACCGTTACCCTCCACTTGGGCCGGCGCCGCTTCAGCCTGGGGTATATCCAGGGTCTTGGCCCACTCGACGGACAGTTTGACTTCAACCTCAGTACCCACGCCTTGGGTGCTGTTGAGGGTCAGCTCACCCGACATCAGCCTCACGAGGCGACGGCAAATCACCAGGCCAAGCCCGCTACCACCGGTACGTTTGTAAGAATGCTTGGCCCGTGCGTAGGGTCGAAACAGGCTGGCCTGCGCCTGCTGTGACAAGCCAATGCCGCTGTCGATGATGCGGATCAGCACGTGCGGCCCACGAACCTCTGGCCATTCAACCACCTTGAGCTGCACCTCTACCCCGCCTACCTCGGTGAACTTGACCGCGTTGGAGATCAGGTTGCGCAGCACCTGACTCAAGCGCATGCCCTCCAGCATCAAGGGGCCGCTGGGGCGCTCACCGCTCAATGTCAGCAGCAGGCCTTTTTCTTCGGCGCCGGCACGGTGCTCCTCCACCACCTGCTGGACCAAGGCCCAGAGGTCCACAGGCTCCAGGGTAAGGGTCAGTTGCCCGGCCTCCATCCTGGAAATGTCCAGCACGTCATCCACCAGCCGCAGCAAGGTATTGGCGCCACTGTTGGCCAATTGAGTGAAGTGGCGCTGCTGTTCGTCCAGCGGTGTGTGCTCCAACAACTCGATAGCCGCCAGCACCGCGTTCATCGGCGAACGCACTTCATGGCTGACCACCGCCAAAAACATCGCCTTTTCCCGCTCGCTCTGCACGGCCTGGCGGCGCTGACGACGGCTTTGCCAGGCGAACGCGATCAACAGCAGCACCACCAACAGCAACAGCCACAACTCACCCTGGAAATGCTCGGCGATGTCCTTGATCGTCGGAATATCCAGGTTCATGTCATCGAACCAGGCGTCATAGATCGCTTTGCGCTCATCGCTGCTGATGGACCCCAGTACCTTTTCCAGGATCGACAACAGGATGTCGTCGCTGTCACGCACCGCCATGCTCACGCCGGTATGCAATTGCGGCACCACCCCGGATACCTGCAACACCCCCTGATACTGCCGGGAAAGATAGGGGATCAGTAACCATTCAGAGGCGATGGCGGCATCCGCCCGACCGTCCTTGACCATCGCCATGATGTCGACAGCGTTCTGGCCGGAGATCACCGTTATGCCGGGGACTTTCTGCTGCAAAAACGCCTGATACCCCTCGCGCCCCAACATCACCAGGCGTTTGCCGGCAAGTTGTTCCAGGTCCACGAATGGCTGTTGGCCAAAGCGGCTGACGAGGATGGTGGAACTGGTGTTGTAGGGCGTCGTATAGCGCATGCCCAGGTCCTTGACCGGATCGTCGTCGCGGCGCCGGGTTGGCAAGATATCCACCTCGCCGCTGATCAGCATGTCCTTGCGGGCGCTACGATTGCCGGTGACCACCGACTGAAAATGCAGGCCGGTACGCGCCGCAATCAAACCCAGGTACTTGGCCGATAGCCCACGCAACTGGCCGTCGCTGATGTACTCGAAGGGCAGCAGGTTGTCGAACACACCGACACGCAGCACGGGGTTGGCGGCGATCCAGTCACGCTCTTGCTGGGTCAAGGTCATCGACGGCGGGTCGGCCTGCGCATCGGCCAGGCCCGCGCTTGCCAGCAGCAACCACCCCAGCAGCAGGCGCAACCGTACAACCTTCATTGTTGCGTCATCGGCGGCGGCGCGACCATGGCCAGCATGTCCAGCGGGGTCTCCTCGCTCGCGGCACGCCAGTGCTGAACCAACGCCTGAAGCGTATGCACGTAAACCGGGTTGCCCCAGCCCTCCTCTGCCTGCAACAGGTTCTCCATGTGCGCGGCCGCCTGGGCCAGGGCCGGCCACTCGATGATCAATGCTGCGCCGTGCAACCGATGGGCAACATGGATGGCCGAAGGGCGATCACAGAGCGCCATCGCCCTGAGCAGGCTGCCCAGATCGGCCGCCATCTCACGGTTGATAGCGGCCTGATCAAGTGTCGGGGCCATCAAGCTGGCACGCGGTGCCGCCAACGTGACGCCGCACCACTGCTCGATCACGTCACTCAACTGCCCCAGACGTATGGGCTTGCTCAACGCCCCATCCATGCCCGCCGCCAGGCAGCGTTGAAGGTGCTGCTCGCCGGTCAAGGCGGAAATGGCAATGATCGGGCAGCGCGCTCGCCCCCATTGCTGTTCGAGCGCCCGCAGTTCGCAGACCAGGCTGTAGCCGTCCTGATCCGGCAGGTCGCAGTCCATCAATACCAACGCGTAAGCGCGCTCAGCGAACCGCACGCGGGCCTGGGCCGCATCGGCGGCAATCACTGGCACACAACCAAACCCGCTGATTTGCGCCCGCAGCACTTCCTGGTTGGCCAGGGTGTCTTCCACCACCAGCAGCTGCAAACCATCGGTGACATGCAAAGGCATTGGGGCCGGGGCTCGCGTCGGTTCAGCGGCCTCAGGGGCAAGGGTTGCGGGCAAGTACAGGTTGATACACGTCCCCACTCCCGTCTCGCTGCGCAGGGTCAGCGAGCCTTGCATCAAATCGACCAATTGCCGACATATCATCAGCCCCAGGCCGCTGCCTCCCGCACGCTTGTAGGACTGACTCGCCTGGGCATAAGGCCGGAACAAAGAGGCCTGCACCGCTTCGCCCATACCGATGCCGGTGTCGCGGACTTCAACCTGCAACTGATGCTTACCGTCCAGCAAGTCTTCCAGGCGCAGGGTGATGTCAACAGCGCCGGTATCGGTGAACTTGATGGCGTTGGACAACAGGTTATGAAACACCTGCGTCAGCCGCGAACGGTCAAGCCACAACGACGGCAGGGGTGTCTGCACGCTCACATTCAGACTCAAGTGCTTTTCCCCGGCACGCAGGCGATGCAAGCCCACTACGCCATGCACCAGCGCGATGACATCCGTCGCCTCAAGAGTCAGGCGTAACGCCTTGGCCCCTGAATCCGGCCGGTGCAGCACATCATCGAGCAAGCGCACCAGCATATTGGCGCCGCTGTTGGCCAAGTGCGCGAAGTGGCGCTGCTGGTCATTGAGTCGGGTGTGCCACAGCAGCTCCATGGCCGCCAGCACGGCGTTCATTGGCGAGCGTATTTCGTGGCCCATCACCGCCAGGAACATGGTTTTTTCCTGCTCGTTCCGCTCGGCCTGCCGCTGCTGGCGGTAACCGCGATAGACCAGCACACACAAGCCAATCAACGCCAACATGCCCAGGATCAAAAGGTGCAAGTAATGGCTGGCGATGTCCCACAGGGTCGGCGCATCTACCTCCAGGTCCCGGTACCAATGCTCGTACATCGCATTCTGTTGTGAGGGGCTGATCGAGCCTAGGGCTTTGCCAATGATCGAGGCCAGCATGGCGTTATCGGTGCGCACCGCCATGTTCACATCCAACATGCTACTGCCCACCACGCCAGAAATTTCCAGCACGCCCTGAAACTGTCGATACAAATAGGGCATCAAGAAGGCTTCGGAGGCCACGACTGCATCGGCACCACCGTCCCGGAGGGTGTTCAGCATGGCCAAGGCCTGGGGGCTTTTGATCAGAGTGGCTCGGGGTGCCCTTTTTCTGAGCAACTGCTCGTAATACTCCACATCGGGGATCACGACCGTTTTATCTTGTAGCTGGTCAAGGTCAAAAATATCGGCGTCGTCGACACGGGTCACGATGATCGGCACGGTAGTGTCGTAGACCAGCGCGGTAAGATCCTCGATAGGCGGCTCGTCACGAAAGCGAAAGTGCGAAGACAGCAGGTCTACCTGGCCATCCAACAGCATGCGCTCACGTGCAGCCCGGGTCTTGACCGGCACATAGGTGAATTCAAGCCCCGTGGCATCGCGCACATATTGCAGGTACTGCACCGGCCGCCCTTGCAGCACGCCATTACTCATGTACTCGAAGGGGACCAGGTTTTCCATCACCCCCACTCGAAGGACCGGATGCTGCGCTATCCACAGCCGCTCCTGCTCCGTCAGCTCAACCGGCGCCGCACAGGCAAGCGCGGCATCCAGCATCAGCAACATGAATAAGAGGGCACCCGGTCGCCATCGCCTCATGGTGAGCCGATGATTTTATTGAGCTTGAACAGTTCATTGTTCGAGGTGACCCCCAATTTGCGAAACGCTGAGGTTTTCTGGGTGCTGATGGTCTTGATGCTGCGATTGAATTTTTCTGCGATTTCACTCACGGTCATGCCCGCCAGATAGCAGCGGATCACCTCCTGCTCACGGCTGGTCAGCTCGGCCTGGACCAGGGCATCCGAGGCTTCGCTGGGGTCTTTGCGCGTCTCGCTGGTGACGGTTTCCGCCAGGCGATACGTCATGTCGGTGCTCAGGTACACCGCGCCGGAGACCACCTTGCGAATGGCCTTGACCACTTGCGTCATGTCCTCGCCCTTGCCAACAAAGCCACGGGCACCGACCCGCATGGCCAGGGCCACGGTAGCCGGGTCATGATGGGCGGACAACACCAGGATCTGGCAACTGGGAAACTTGACCCGCAAGGCGCGGATCAGCGATACGCCATCCATCTCGTCGGGGCTCAGGGAGAAATCCAGCAGCAGCAGGTCGGCCGGAGCGCTGACCAGGCCGGCGAGCAAGTCGCGGCTTTTTTCATAAATGCCAACCACGTCAAAGTTGGCCTCGGCCGCCAAGGTGTTGGCGAGCCCATGCCGAACAACAGCGTGGTCGTCCAATAGAGCAATGCGTACAGGTTTCATCGTATTTGAACCCACTTGGCCCCGCTTAGGTGGCGCGGTCAAACAACAGGGACAGCTATTACGGCACTTCAAGGAGTATATGCAACAACCGCCAAAGGGCACGCCCGCCTACCGCTGTTTTTGCGCGCGTCGGCGTGGCCTGCGTTTAGCGCTAAACACTCTCGATGATGTGCTTGATCCGAAACAGCTCGTTGTTGGACATCACGCCCAACTTGCGAAAAGCCGAGGCCTTTTGCGAACTGATGGTCTTGATACTGCGGCTGAATTTTTCAGCAATTTCGGTGATGGTCATGCCGGCCAGGTAACAGCGGATCACCTCTTGCTCCCGCGCAGACAAGCTGACAAAACGCATCGCGTCATCGCGTGATTGCTCCTCACCGTCATAGTTGACCGCCGTGGCTTCGGCCACCCGATAGGCCATGTCGGCACTCAGGTAGACAGCGCCCGAGGCCACCAGCCGCACTGCGCTGATCAATTGGCTCATGTCTTCACCCTTGCCGATAAACCCACGGGCACCGACGCGCAGGGCAAGAATCACCGTGGCCGCGTCATGGTGAGTGGAAAACACCAGGATTCGGCAGCCCGGGTACTTTACCCGCAGAGCACGGATCAGCAGGATGCCATCCAGCTCATGAGGGCCGAGCACAAAATCGAGCAACAACACCTCGGCCGGGTGTGTCAGCAGGCCGGCCATCAACTCACGACTGCGAGCGTAGACCCCCACCACTTCAAAATCAGGTTCCTGTACCAACCGATTGACCAAACCATGCCGCACGATTGCATGATCATCCAGCAAAGCAATTTGTAGGCGTTTCATAAATGACGGAACACTCTGTATAGCGTGCAAAAAAATGGACAACAGCGCTGCCTCACTCTGAATAAGTTAAGGTCCTCTCAGACTCATCCATTTCATCAATTACATCCGTGCAACTGAACATCACACGCCACACGCTCACTCCCTATAACTTAACGCGCACAGGCTCACCATCGCAGTTAAAAAATGCGCCAATTCTTCACAATAACAACGGTATAAAACTTAATAGATCTGCGAAAAACTTAATATAAGAAAACTCCTAAAAACCAAGAGCTGACCTACACACATCAAGTTCCAATACTTACTTGCCCGCCAAACTTTACAGCCTCAGCCGTTCTTTTCCCGCTCAATCACAAAGTTCAAGAAGGCGTCTATTTCCATCGGGCGCGCCAGCGCATAGCCCTGCCCTACCCGGCAACCCAGGCGGTGCAGCAGGGGGATCGTGGACTCGTCCTCGATCCCCTCCGCCACCAGGCTCAGGTTGAGCAGGCCCGCCCAGTTGACGATGCCGGCGATCACCTTGCGTGACGAGGCGTGTTGCTCGACACCGCGCACAAACGAGCCGTCGATTTTCATTTCATCAAACGACAGGTTCGCCAACAGCTTGAAAGTGGCTGCGCCGCTGCCGAAGTCATCCAGCGAAACCTGAAAACCCTTGGCGCGAATAGTCGTCAATGACGCCGAAAGATGCAGCTCATCCGGCTCCTGCACATCTTCGGTCAGTTCGACTTTCAGCAAGCGGCTCGGCAGATCTGCCTGGCGCATACGCAAGGCCAGGCGTTCGGCAAAATTGGGGGTGCACAGGGTCTTGGCCGACGCATTCACCGCGATAGGGATCGTAATGTTTTCGCGCTTTAACGCCAGCATCACGCGCAGAGTCCACATCTCCACCAGGCTGAACAGCAACAGGTCCAGGCCGAGACGGTTGACCAGCGGCATCAACACCGCAGGCGGAATTTCACCAAAGCGCGGATGCTTCCAGCGCACCAACGCCTCAGCGCCGACAATGCGCCGGCTCAGCAACTCGAACTGTGGCTGAAAGACAAAGCGCAATCCCTCGCCGGTGGTCAGGGCGTTGATGACTTCATCCTCAGCCAGCGACTCAAACGTCATGGCCTGCAGCTTGGGGTCCGGTTGAGCGAGGGTCAGCAGCACCGTGCGCAAGGCATCGCCCAGCTCCAGCGGGCCACCGTCACGCAAGATCTGCACGCTGATTCCCGCCGACTGCGCCAGGCGCGAATGGGATTCCAGTGCGCTGACGGCTACGCCGCCCATGTGCTTGACCCACAATTGCTTAGCGGGCGCTTCGCACGCCGGTGTAACTGTTGCTTCGATCAAATTTTCCTGCACATTCAGGGTGGTTTCGCCGGTCCAGAAAATACTCGGAAACTGCATTAACGTACCCGCGTCATGCAGTGCTTTGAGCACACTTGGCAACATCAAGCCATCGCCACACTCGGAGCGGATTTCGCACACAATGATGTCCACGCGGTGCTCGCTTAACCACGCCTGCAGCGCCTCCAGTGAGGCGACCGTGGCCAGCGGCGTGACCCCCATGCCACCCAACGCAGAGGCGAGGCGCAAGACACACGCAGGGTCGGTTGCCAACGTGATCACGCGCAGGGCGCTGAACTCGTTAGGCACGGCGGCATTTAAGATCATGACAAAGAATTTCCCGAGATTGTTTCAGCGAAAAAGCTTATCAGTGCCTAAAAAGAAGCAAATAGGAATGGGACTAAAAGCATAAAACTGAGGCGGTGGCGGGTCCCGCGAAAAGCGTGCAATAGCTCACATCAGGATTAATTGGATTCCAGCAACGGTCTGCCCGAGCGCTGTTTTATTTGCACATCCACCCGGTTCATGACGCGCGCCAGAATCGATCGGTCCGGAACACCGGAGGCAATAAAGCCGCAGCGTTGCGCCGTGACTGGATTATCGGGAAACGCTTGCAGGGTCACGCCCTGATAAATCAATGAATGCCTGACACACGCGTACTCCTCAAGCATTTGCTTAAACTGTGCGCCCGCCGCGTGCACGGTTTCTTCATTGATCACCAACAGATCGAATACATCTCTTGCGTTATCCAATAACGTAATCAACACCTTGAGGGAATCGACAGGCACAACGCGGTGGTATCCCAAATGGCCAAGGTCTTTTTCAATACTCATTCGCCGGGTGGCATCGCTATCTACCAACGCGATCCGCAAACGTGGATTGGACATAAAAGCCCTCCTGATTGACATCAAATATTGCTGCGCGAGTTCAACTGGGTCGCCAGCCAGGCCAACGCGCGCGCAGCGTTCATGGGACGAGCACAGAGATAGCCCTGGGCCTCGTTGCATCCCAGCTTCAGTAATCCCTGGCGCTGGTTTTCGTTCTCGACGCCCTCCACCACCACTCGCATGCCCAGTGCCTCGCCCAGTGCCAATGTGCTACTGACCACGGCACGGTTGCGCGCACTGTTTTCAAGGTCGCGAGTAAATGCGGCGTCCAGTTTGATTTCGGTAAACGGCAACTGGCACAGGCGCTCCAGCGAGGAATAGCCGGTGCCGAAGTCATCAATCGACAGGCCGGCACCCATCATGCGCAGTCGTATCAGGGTGTCGAGCACGGCGGGAGAAACTTCCAGCAGGCCGCATTCAGTGATTTCAAACGTCAGACGACACGCAGCAATGGCGTGGGACTGGAGTGAGTCGCAAAGACGCGGCAGTAATAAGCCATGACCGAGCTGGTCGGACTCCAGGTTAAACGCCAGCGATAGGAACTGCTCCTGCTCTGCCGACTGCTGCAAGAACTCAAGGCCTTGTTGCAACAGCGCGAAGAACAGTTCATCCAGCGCGCCCACTTGAGCGAGCAGCGGCAAAAAATCTGCCGGATACAACAGGCCGTACTGTGGATGTTGCCAACGCGCCAGCACTTCAAAACCGCGCACCTGCCCCGTGCTCAAATTGAACTTGGGCTGGAAAAACGCCTTGAACTCATGCCTTGAAAAACCCCCAGCCACGCAGGCCTTGCTCAAGAACCCAGACCGGCTGCTTCGGCGCGCCTGCTTTGTCGGCGCGCCAATCCTCTCCAAGTAGCGGCTGAGCATAGGCGCAATGGCGCTTGCTGGCACCGGGAAGTCCACATAACCCAATACACTGATGCCCAACAGGCCTGCCATGCGATCAATTGCATCGTGCAGGTCCGTGCCATGGGCGCTGAACATAATGAGCGCTTTAGCCAAGTGGCCACGGCCGAGCACTTCGATGGCCCTCAAGCCGTGTGCGCCCTCGTCCTTCAAGTTGCACAAGGCGATATCGACAGGCCCGGTACGCTCGAGCAACTCAACGGCCGCCGCGACATCGGTAACAGCGGCCACCTCTTCACACCCGACCTCCCGGAACACCTGGGTGGCAACAAGCCGCTTGAACGGGTGTTCTTCGATGACCAGAACACGAATAGGTAGGAAGGACATGGCAGAGCACACATAAGTGGGGATGTGCGAATTATCGGCAGACCTTCAGCCGGCGTATTTAGGAACGCTCCTAGAAAGGGCCAGAAATATGTAAGGTAGAACATCTGCCCCAGCAGCCATTACCTTGCCAGTATTTACGCCAACTGATTCTGAGCTAGCCTTAACGCGCTGAGTCCTTTATGCGGTGAACTCATGGATACGTTAACGAAAGCCGAAATCGAAACGGCCCTTTCCGCTCGCCTTCCAAAGTGCGCGGTCAAGTGCGTGCTCAACCCGGACGGCAGCCTTTCAGTCACCGTAACGGCGCGCGGTATGGACCAATTCACCATCGCCAACATCAACCGCGCCCACTACCACGGTGTTTCCGGGATCAACCGGCTTGTGCGGGAAATACGTGAAGAAATGGTCATCGCCAGGCAGTCTTTCTGGCTGTCATCGGTGGGGTAACAGATATGCCAGACGCTACTGACGCAACGCTGCAACCAGTCAACATTGAATACCTGCAAGACACGCTGTTCGGTGTGAACACGCTCGCCAGCGAGTGCATGGCGCAGCTTGTGCGCGCTGCGCCCGGTGTGCAATTGCAACTTGCGCCACCATGGCCCGCGCAATTGCTGAAGGCCCACTGGATTAGCTTTGAATGGAACGGTCAGGCCTATCGTGGCGTGGTGCAGGCGGCTGAATCCTTGACCAACGGCGACTTGCTGCTGGACATCGAACCGCAGCCGTAAACGCGCGCACTTGGCAGCATTAGGCGCGTTCACCCGCCAACGCCCGCTGGTGAAAATGCGGCAGCCATTTCAACGCGTGAAGAGACGCGGCCAACTGCACCTGCTCACGAGAGCCCATAAAGCGTTCCTTGCGACTGAACACACTCAGAGCCCCGCCGTTTCGATAAGCCCAGGCAAAACAGACAGTGCCTGGGGGAATGCCGTCCATCCCATCCGGCCCCAGCAGGCCAGTGGTGGCGACCGCCACATCGGCGGGGCTGTCGCGCAGCGCGCCTTGGGCCATTTCCTGGGCGACCTCACAACTGGTGAGGTTGAACGTTTCGATGGTGTAAGGGCGTACGTTTAACAGCCGCTGTTTCGCCTCTGGCGAATACACCACGTACCCGCTTTCGATCCATGAACCGCTGCCGTCGACCTGGGAAAGCAAGGTGATGATCTTGCCTGCGGTACACGACTCCGCCGTCGTGATGACCAATTGATGGTGCTTGAGGTATTCAACGATAGAAGCAGCGACCGACATGCTGAACGCTCCTGTGCAGAGGGGTGTTGCTGATTGATTTTTGTCAAAAAAAATCGATTTGTAAAAAAGAATTTCGAAAATCTGCTGGGGTCTACAGAGGAACATCCCCCAGGAGACAGCACCATGAAGTTCGCGAAATTCTGCCAAAAACTCTCCAACCAGGCGGGCAGCTCAAAAACCTTTCTGACAGCCGTCAGCTTGATTGCTGTTTGGGCGCTCACCGGGCCTTATTTTCAATACAACGACACCTGGCAGTTAATCATCAACACCTCCACCACCATCATCACCTTCCTGATGGTGTTCCTGATCCAGAATACCCAGAACCGCGACAACGATATTCTTCATCTGAAACTGGACGAGCTGATTCGTGCCACCAAAGAAGCCCACAATGCGGCGTTGAGCCTGGATAAGCTCGGGTCGCGAGAGCTGCAGAAATTGCGCGAGCAATACAGCAAGTTGGGGCAGCCTAACGCGGTTGATGACAGCGAGCGGGAGGCGGATTCTTCCGGTTCTTCTAGCGGCCCGATCTGAGGCCTACGTGGGTCTGCGTGCCTTGCCCCCTGGCACAACGCTGTAGCGATCAAAGGTAACCACGATGCGAAGCGAGCCGCTCTTGATCTGCTCTTGATCTCAAGCGCCCCGTTAAACCACGCTGGCCGAACGCAGGCTTGAATTCGTGGGTAACCCGGCAGGACGCCGGGTTAGCCGCCCCGCGCCATGGATGGCGCGTGGCGGCGGCCCACGGATTCAAGCCTGCGTTCGGGCACACCGAGCCTAAGCGAGGTGCCGAGTGGTGGGGCAAGAGCGCTTTGCTTACTTTCGCGCTTTTCGAAAGTGAGCCGCCGTCAGGGCGGAACCCTAAGTGGCCGTTACCGCAGCAATGGATATGCACACAATCCAACTTTGTCGCCTGCCAGGCCGCCTTCGCGAGCAAGCCCGCTCCCACAATTTGATCGTGGGGCATCAGATAGATAGGGGCCGGCTGTGAGGCCGTCATCGCAGGCAAGCCAGCTCTCACAGTTTGATCGCGGGGCATCAGATAGATAGGGGCCGGCTGTGAGGCCGTCATCGCAGGCAAGCCCGCAGTTTGATCGTGGGGCATCAGGTAGATAGGGGCCGGCTGGGAGGCCGTCATCGCAGGCAAGCCAGCTCCCACAGTTTGATCGCGGGGCATCAGATAGATAGGGGCCGGCTGGGAGGCCGTCATCGCAGGCAAGCCAGCTCCCACAGTTTGATCGTGGGGCATCAGGTAGATAGGAGCCGGCTGGGAGGCCGTCATCGCAGGCAAGCCAGCTCCCACAGTTTGATCGCGGGGCATCAGATAGATAGGGGCCGGCTGTGAGGCCGTCATCGCCGGCAAGCCACATGCGTGAGTGTTCAACTCAAAGCATTTTGAACGCTCCGCACGCTCGTCTTTCCAACGAGAACAGGATTAAACCTGGCTTTGATCCTCGAGCGTGAACACACCGGCAACAGGAGGCAGCCGACCATGACTGACAACCCCACCCAACCCTTAGCCGCAGTAGCGATGCTGGCCCTGCTCAGCGCCTGCGCTGGCAACAACTCCCCCTCGAATGTCGAAGCCCCCGGAAAACCCACGACGCCCTCGACCCGAACGCTGGAAGCCGGCGCCGCCCTGCTTCAATCACGCCCCCCCATTGACGCACTGAACGCCTACCTGGACGGCTTTCACTTCTACAACGGCCACCCCGATGTACAAATGGAAGCCCATCACTACTGCGCAATCCTCAATGAAGAGGTCATCCAGTGCGTGATCTACGACGGCAACCTCAAGGATGCCAAGTTGATGGGCGTGGAGTACATCATCAGCGAGGCGCAGTTCAACACGCTGCCCGCGCCTGAGAAGGCGCTGTGGCACAGCCATGTGCATGAGGTGAAGTCAGGGCAACTGGTGGCTCCGGGGATCCCAGAGGTGGCGGAGCATGCACTGATGGAGAAGCTGGTGCGCACCTACGGCAAGACCTGGCACACCTGGCATACCGATCTGGATAAACGCCTGCCCTTGGGCGTCCCGCAATTGATGATGGGGTTCACCGCTGACGGCCAGGCCGACCCGCGTATGGTCGCCGAGCGAGATAAACGCCTGGGCATCGACAGTACCGAAAAGAAAAAGGCTCGCGCCGATATCCCCGCGCCGCCCATCGCACCCGGTGCAGACGCGTGGCGCCAGGGCACGGTTATCCAGATCGCCGACCCAACCCAAAAGGCCCACCGGCACTGACGCCGCCATTCAGTCATTTGGATTGAACGATCATTTACGGGCCCTTCTCTACCCAAGACCAGCCAAAGGAGGATGTCATGATGATTGATACCGCAACCGGAATGAGGCCTGGCGAGCGATACGCCGTGGAAAACCTGGAGCGCACACCGAACTTCAGCGGGTTTTTCCTGGACGGAAAGTACTACCTGGGCCCTGAACTGATGACGGCAGTCGGATGGCTTGAGGGCCAGACGTTTATCTACGATGAGCTCGATGCCACAGGCGAACCGGTGTTTCCCGACCGCGTCGCTGGCACCCTCGAAAACTTGACCCTGATACTGACTGACGGCGCCCGCCTACAACTGCACCCGGTGCCCGTCCACGTGCCCGAGGATTCGCCTGGCGTCGTGCAGGCCAAAGGGAAACTGCACGGCAAAACCGTGGTGATCACCGGCGCCTCCAGTGGCATTGGCCGCGCGGCTGCTCACGCCTTTGCCGAGCAAAGTACCCGCTTGGTATTGGCGGCCCGGGATGAAAAAGCCCTGGAAGAGGTGGTCGAGGAATGCGCTGCGCGCGGCGCCGAGGCCATCGCCGTTAAAACCGACGTAACCCATGGCGACCAGATGCGCGCATTGGCCGAACAGGCAGCGTCCTTCGGCAATGGCCGCATCGATATCTGGATCAATAACGCCGGTGTTGGCGCGGTCGGCAGTTTCGAGAACACGCCCCTGGAAGCCCACGAACAGGTGCTGCAAACCGACCTGCTCGGGTACCTGCGCGGCGCTCACGTGGTGTGGCCGTATTTCAAAGCCCAGAACAGCGGGATTCTGATCAACACCTTGTCACTGGGCAGCTGGGTGGCCCAGCCCTACGCCGTCGCCTACTCAGCCAGTAAATACGGCCTGCGTGGCCTGACTGAAGCCCTGCGTGGCGAGCTGACTGATTACCCGGATATTCATGTGTGCGACATCTACCCCGCCGTGATGGACACACCGGGCTTTCGCGATGGCGGCAATTTTACCGGCCACGAGTTGACGCCACCGCCACCGGTGTATGACCCACATAAAGTCGCGCAAGCGATGGTGGCCTGTGCCCTGCAACCCAGAGACAGCACCACGGTAGGCAGCGCTGCCACCGTGGCCCGCGTCGCGCATTTTTTGCTGCCTGGCTTTGCCCGGTTATCCGGCTGGCTCACCCGCCTCGGCCTCGAGCGCAGCCAGCGCACCGCGACGTCGGCAGGCAATCTCTACACCCCGGCAAGCGGTGAACGTCGCGTGGAAGGCGGCTGGCGGCAAACCCGCCGGACACCCTATGGGGTGGTCGCAATAGGCGCTGCGCTGCTAGTGGGCGGTGTTGTCGTTGCGCGCAAATATTCAGCTCGTCACAAATGAACACGGGGGCGACTGCCCCCTTTACATGAGGTAACCCAGCATGTCTTACGATTACCAAGGTACTGCCAGTGTCATCACTGCCTCGCGCCATCTTGGAACACCCTCAGATGAACGCCTTAATGAGTCTAAAAACATCCAAATGACCAGCAGCGGTAAACCGACCATCGCGCGCTTGGACTTTGACACGCCATTGGATTGGCCCGGCAATCCCAACTTTATTACCGTCAATTTGCCTGACGGTTCCTCTGTCAGCGGGGTTATCGCCGAGCTCAAACGCCCGGCGGATGGGCCTGGATGGGTCACCTTTACGGTAGATGACTAGGCCTCATCCACGCCCTGCGCCCAGTCATCGAATTGTCGGACAACTTATTTGAATTATTTTTGACGTCAAATATCTGTACTTCATGAGTATCAAGGAGGCCTCATGAAACACAACGACCTATTCACTATCGAGTACCAGCTGCACGGCGAGCCCAAGTCTTTCATCGTGCGCGCGCCGCGCATGGACAATGCCGAGGCTTGGCATTGGGCCAGTTGTGACGCTGGTGTGGCGGTGATCCCCAAATTTGGGCAACACACCTTCAAGCGTGTGTCCAAACCGATGGCGGAGAAATACGGCATTACCCAGGTGCGCTGGAGTGGCGCGGCACAGATTCAATGGGCGGAGGGCCTCAGAGGATGAACAGCCAGACTCTTGGTTACACAACGACAAACAGGCGGGACGATGAGGTCGCGCGAAACGCCGAGATGTTTTTTGAAGCGGATCGATTGGATGCCTTGGCGTACGAGATTATCGAGTCCTACAGCGGCGATGCGCAGACGTGGGCGCGCTTTACCGAGGCGAAGAAACGTGCGGATGCGCAGCGTACGGTGGCTTATCGGGAGTGGATGCGGATTCATCGTTCCAAGCGAAAATAACGTCAGTGGGCACGCATGACCTGACACTCCACGATCCAAATGTGGGAGCTGGTTTGCCTGCGATGGCGGCCTAACAGTCAACACAGTGGGGCCGGGTACATATCCGTTATTTAGGTAACGGCTACTTAGGGTTCCGCCCTGACGGCGGCTCACTTTCGAAAAGCGCGAAAGTAAGCAAAGCGCTCTTGCCCCACCACTCGGCACCTCGCTTAGGCTCGGTGTACCCGTAATCCGCCAGTGATTTGGGGGGCCGCCGCCACGCGCCATCCATGGCGCGGGGCGGCTAAACCGGCATCCCTGCCGGTTTACCCCCCAAATCCCTGTCGAATTCCGGCCAGCGTGGTTTAACGGGGCGCTTGAGATCAAAAGCAGATCAAGATCAAGAGCGGCTCGCTTCGCATCGTGGTTACCCCCCGGTGTCAGGGTAGTTGTCGTGTCCCCCGCTTTTTGAAAAGCATTCCGGGGGCGGCAAGAGTATGGTCATGCCTTTCTATTCAGAAGAACGTAAAGCTGCGCTGCTGAAAATGATGCTTCCGCCCCTGAGCCTCTCGGCGGCGGAGGTCGCTCGGCGCGAAGGTTGCAGCGATATGTCTCTCCATTATTGGCGCAAACAAGCTGCCGCCAGAGGAACGCAATTGTCCGATGCCAAGCAACCGGCCGAAAATTGGTCAGCCGAATCCAAGCTGGCGATCATCATAGAAACAGGTTCGCTATCGGAACTGGAAATCGGTGAGTACTGCCGACGAAAAGGTATTTTTCCCGAGCAAATAACCGATTGGCGCAACGCTTTTATCGCCGGCAGCACGAAACAGTCAACCGCGAAAACTGCAAGCTCCGGACAGTCACGGGATGATAAAAATCGTATCCGTGAACTTGAACGTGAGTTGCGCCGCAAAGATGCAGCCCTGGCTGAAACAGCGGCTTTACTGGTACTACGAAAAAAGCTCAATGCCTACTGGGGGAGCGACGACGAGGCCACCTGACCTTGTTGCCAGAACGGTATTTACTCGTTGATTGGCTTAATGAAGCCATTCTGGCGGGCGCCCGCAGGGCGCCTGCTTGTCAGGAGGTAGGCATTTCACTGAGGACGCTGCAACGCTGGAGCTTGCCGCAAGAACTCTTGGCAGATGGACGCACGACGACGCTCAGGCCGATACCGAACAACGCGCTCAGTGAGCTTGAGCGACAAGGCATCGTGACGCTGTGCAACAGCAAAGCTTACGCGCACCTCCCGCCAAGCCAGATCGTGCCGCAATTGGCCGATGAAGGAAGATATGTAGCCTCGGAGGCGACTTTTTATCGTGTGCTGCATGCGGCAGGTCAGCAGCATCACCGATCCAGAGCCAAGCGACCGCATCGCCATGAGGCACCGACCACTTACGCAGCGACTTCAGCTAATCAGGTGTGGTCATGGGACATCACCTACCTGCCGTCCCCGGTTCGCGGGAAATTTTACTATCTCTATCTGATCGAAGACATCTACAGCCGAAAAGCCGTGGGCTGGGAAGTTTATGAAGCCGAGAGCGGGGAAAAGGCGGCAGCGTTGCTGCAACGAAGCGTGACTCAGGAGAAGTGTTGGCGCCAGCCGCTGGTGCTTCACTCGGACAATGGTGCACCAATGAAATCGGTGACGTTACTGACCAAGATGTATGACCTGGGCATCACGCCGTCTCGCAGTCGACCACGGGTTAGCAACGACAACCCGTACTCGGAATCACTGTTCAGGACACTGAAATACTGCCCGCAGTGGCCACAGGCAGGGTTTACCAGCCTGGATGATGCGCGTATCTGGGTGAGGAATTTTATGACCTGGTACAACACCGTGCACCGTCATAGCCGGATCCGCTTCGTAACACCGGCTCAACGTCATGAAGGAAAAGACCGAGAAATCTTGGCTAGTCGAGATGCGATATACCGGCAGGCCAGAGAGAAAAGACCGGAACGATGGTCAGGAGAGACACGCAACTGGAACCCTATCGGGACGGTGTATCTGAACCCCGAAAGGGAGCTGACCGTGGTAATAAAAATCGCGTAGCGCGACGGTGGACGCGACAACTACCTTGAAAAACGCCGTTACCGTTGGGTGCTGCTACAAGCTAAAAAATTGTGTCGATACCTATGCTGCGATAGCGGCCTGACAGCCGCTCAGGATGTCAGGCCCGGCGAATACCCCTCGCGTTCATGCCCCTGACTCGGGATCTTTCGAAGGCCCTCCAGGGGCGACACCGCCTTGCTCCTTCCCGTGTTGTCCGCCTGCCGGTGACTGCGATTTATCGTTTCGCTTAGCCGCCGGCGGGCGCACCTTTCGCTCGGAGTGGTTCGGTTCGTGGCGCTTCGAGGCTTCGCTCATATCCCCCTCCTTCCTCACTGATCAAAGTATCGGCTTGCCACCCGTCACACCGTAGCGTTCGCCGGAAATATAGCTGCCTTCATCCGACGCCAGCAGTACATAGATCGGCGCCACTTCCACCGGCTGGCCGGGGCGTCCCATTGGGGTGTTGCCGCCAAAGTTTTTCACCATGTCCGGCGTCATCGTCGAGACGATCAACGGTGTCCAGATGGGCCCCGGTGCCACGCTGTTGACGCGAATCCCGCGCTCGCCGAGCATCTGCGCCAGGCCGGCGGTGAAGTTGGCAATCGCGCCCTTGGTGGCCGCATAGGGCAACAGGCTGGGGTTGGGCATATCGGAGTTGACTGAGCTGGTGTTGATGATCGAACTGCCCTCGGCCATGTGCGGCAGCGCGGCCTTGCAGATGCGGAACATCGCGGTGATGTTGACGTTGAAGGTTTTCACCCAGTCCTCGTCGGGGATGTCTTCCAGCGACTGATAGGTCATCTGGAACGCTGCGTTGTTGACCAGCACATCGATGCGGCCGAACTTCTCCACGGTGTCGTTGACGATGGCCGTGCAGTGATCCGCATTGCCCAGGTCGCCGGGCAGTAACAGGCATTGACGACCCGCCGCCTCGACCCAGCGTGCGGTTTCCTTGGCGTCTTCATGTTCATCCAGGTACGACACCGCCACGTCTGCGCCTTCACGTGCGAAGGCAATGGCCACGGCCCGCCCGATGCCGCTGTCGGCTCCGGTGACCAAGGCGATTTTATTGGCGAGCCGGCCCGAGCCTTGGTACGACTGCTCACCGCAATCGGGCATCGGGTCCATCTTGCGCTGCTCACCGGGTACGGACTGTTGCTGGGGTTGGAACGGTGGTTTTGGATAGCTGTTCATCAGAGCTTCTCCTGGGTGGGTTTCTCTTTGCGAGGGTTCGCCAGGAAGCGAAGTTCAGACGGATTTTCAGAAAATCGGATAACCGTGCTACCACGATGGCCACTCGTCAGTTTGATTAAACCTTCCGCAGGCTGCGCGCCTCAACCGGGTGTAAGTGGTCGGTCGAATGACCGGGTGGCCTAAACGCATTTTTTGTTGGCGGCAGGTTTTCAGCTATATTTCACTGTCGGTTCAGCCCTCGCCCTCGTTGCTCAAGTTCTTCCCTCTACACCCGTCTTCCTGTGCGCCGTTATCCAAGGTTGGTATTTATGAAGTCTGCCCCCCCGCGGTCCCCTAACGTTCCGCAACGCAAAGATCTGACCCCCAGCAACTTGAATTTCCCGGTGGTGGGTATTGGCGCGTCGGCGGGCGGGCTGCAAGCCGTGAAAGCGTTCTTCGAGCACATGCCCAGAGACTGCGGCATGGCCTTTGTGGTGATTCTGCATCTTTCGCCCGACCATCAAAGTGTGGCGGGCAAGATCATTCAGGAAACGACCCGCATGCCGGTGTCGCAGGTCAATGACGCCACGCCCATCGAAAAGAATCACGTATACGTCATCTCGCCAGCACAGCTCTTGAAGATGAATGATGGCTACCTCGCGGTCTCACCTTCCGTGCGCGAAGGTGGACCGCACATTGCCATCGACCTGTTTTTTCGCGACCTGGCAGACACCCATAAAGAACGCGCGTTTTGTCTGATCCTGTCTGGTACCGGCTCAGATGGCGCGGTAGGGCTGTCGCGCATCAAAGAACAAGGCGGCATCACCCTGGTACAAGCACCGGAAGACGCCGAGTACGATGGCATGCCGCTGGCGGCCATCGAAACCCAGATGGTCGACCTGGTGCTGCCTGTGGTGGAAATGCCGCAGAAGCTGCTGGAACTGTGGCGCAATGCCCAGTCGATTGTGCTGCCCACCGCCAACGACCCTGAGATCAAGACCACCCCACCCAGCACCGAGCGCGATGCCGCCGTGGCCGAGCAGCTGTTGCTGGATATTCTGATCCAGTTGCGCGCCAGTACCGGGCATGACTTCAAGCATTACAAACGCGCCACGGTGTTGCGTCGTATCGAGCGGCGCTTGCAGGTCACGGCTCAACCCGACCTGGCCACCTATTACAACTTCCTCCAGGCCAACCCGGACGAAACCAAGGCGTTGCTGGGCGACATGCTGATTGGCGTGACCAACTTCTTCCGCGACCGCGAGGCCTTCGAAGCCCTTGAGCGAGACGTGATCCCCAACCTGGTGAAGTCACTGGAAGACAGCGTGCCGCACCGTGAGGAGGTGCGCATCTGGTCGGCGGGTTGCTCCACCGGCGAGGAGGCCTACAGCCTGGCGATGCTGGTGGCCGAGCAACTGGCGCTGGATGCCAGCGGCGCAAAGATGCAGGTGTTTGCCACCGATATTGATGAGCGGGCCATTACCCATGGCCGCAATGGTGTGTACCCCGAAGCGATCATCACCGACGTACCGCCTCAACGGTTGCGCCAGTACTTTGCCAAGGAGAAGAATCAGCACTACCGGGTGCGCAAGGAAATTCGCGAGAAGGTGTTGTTCGCCAAACACAGCCTGCTGGCCGACCCACCGTTCTCGCAGATCGACCTGATCGTGTGCCGCAACCTGTTGATCTACCTGGACCGCGAAGTGCAGCGCGACATCCTGCAAATGTTCCACTTCGCGTTGCGCCCCGGTGGCTACCTGTTCCTCGGCTCTTCGGAGTCGGCCGACGGCTGCCTGGACCTGTTCGTACCGGTGGACAAGCGCAACCGCATTTTCAGGGTGCGTGCCGGCTCATCCGCCGTACGCCGCGCCCCAACCATGCCACGTGGCGGCTATCTGCGCCCGAGCACCACGACACTGACGATTGAAACCAAGGCGCCCAACAAGGTCTCGTTCGCGGATATCCACCTGCGCGCCCTGGAAAAAGCCGCGCCGCCCAGCGTCATCGTGAATATGCAGGCCGATATCCTGCACATGAGCGAAGGCGCCGGGCGATTCCTGCGCTACGTGGCCGGCGAGGTGACGCACAACCTGCTGACGCTGGTGCACCCCGATTTGCGCCTGGATATTCGCACCACGCTGTTCCAGGTCCAGCAATCGAATAACCCGGTGTCTTCGCGCAAGATCCGCATCCAACGCGAGCAAGGCCCCTTCCTGGTGGACATCAGCGCCCGCCCCTACCGCGATGAAGCGACCGAAAACGACTACGTGCTGGTGATCTTCCAGGAAACCGCCGTCGACCCGTTGCTGCCCGACATCGACGCCGTCAGCCAGGCCGAAAACGCGATCATGAGCAACCTGGAGCGCGAGCTGCAACGCACCAAGTTGCACCTGCAGGACACCATCGAACAGGCGGAAGTCTCCAGCGAGGAACTCAAGGCCTCCAACGAAGAAATGCAGGCCGTCAACGAAGAACTGCGCTCGGCCACCGAGGAGCTGGAAACCAGCAAGGAAGAGCTGCAGTCGATCAACGAAGAACTGCTGACCGTCAATTTCGAGCTCAAGACCAAGGTGGAAGAGACGGACAAGGTCAACGATTATCTGACCAACCTGATCGCGTCCACCGACATCGCCACGGTCTTCGTCGACCGCAACATGCGCATTCGCTGGTTCACACCGCGGGCCACGGATATTTTTAGCATGCTGCCCGTGGACACCGGGCGTTCGCTGCTGGACATCACCCACCGCCTCGATTACCCGCAAATGACCGAAGACGCCACCACCGTGTTTGAGTCGCTGAGCATGATCGAGCGGGAAATCAGCAGCAACGACGACCGCTGGTACATTGCGCGGTTACTGCCGTACCGCTCCAGCGAAGATCACATTGACGGCACCGTGCTGACCTTCATTGATATCACCAAGCGGCGCCAGGCCGAAGAGGAACTGCGCCTGGGCGAGGAGCGCATGCGCCTGGTCGCCGAGAGCACCCATGACTTTGCCATCATCATCCTCGATGATCATGGCGCCATCACCGACTGGAACACCGGTGCCGAACTGATCTTCGGCTACACCAAGGACGAGGTGCTGGGCGCTTATTACGACCTGATTTTCTCCCCGGAAGACCGCTCCGCTGGGGTACCGGAGAGCGAACTGCGCACCGCCCGCGAACATGGGCGTGGCGAAGATGAACGCTGGCACGTGCGCAAGGACGGCAGCCGCTTCTATTGCAGTGGCGAGGTCACCCAGCTCAAGAGCAACAGTTTGCGCGGCTACGTCAAGATTGCCCGGGACCTTACCGGCCACAAGCGCACGCAAGATGAACAGAATCAGCGCTTGAAGGAAACCCAGACCAACAGCCACCTCAAGGATGAGTTCTTCGCGGTGATGTCCCACGAACTCAAGCATCCGTTGAACCTGATCCAGCTGAACGCCGAACTGTTGCGGCGCTTGCCCGCCACCAAGGTTGCGGGCCCGGCCATCAAGGCGGTCAATACCATCTGCGAAGCGGTGTCCAGCCAGGCGCGGATCATTGACGACCTGCTGGACGTCGCCCGGGTTCGCACGGGCAAGCTGAAGCTGAAAAAGCAACCGATCGACCTGATTCGCACCCTCAAGGACATTCATAGCGTGGTGCTTGCCGACGGCCACCGTCGCCAGGTCAGCCTTCAAACTCCTTCGGTGCCGGGCCCACTGATCGTTGACGTAGACCCCACGCGCATCGAGCAAGTGATCTGGAACCTGGTCAACAACGCCCTGAAATTCACCCCCGAGGACGGCCAGGTGCAGTTGGTGGTCAGCCGAACGGACGGGCGCGCGCAACTGGACGTCATCGACAGCGGCGCAGGCCTGGCCGCAGACAGCCTGGAGAAAATCTTCGACCTGTTCGGGCAAGCGGAAAACCAGCATCAGACCCATCAGCGTGAAGGCCTGGGCATTGGCTTGTCGCTGGTACGGCAGTTGGTGGAGGCCCATGGTGGTTCGGTGAGTGTGCACTCGCGAGGGTTGGGCTTTGGTTGCACCTTCTCGATCTGGTTGCCGCTGTGCGAACAACAGAATCATCTGCTGGATAGCGGCGCTACCCAGCACGAAGATCAGCGCCTCAATGGCCTCAAGGTGTTACTGGTCGATGATTCAGCCGAAGTGCTTGAAGTACTGAATATGCTGCTGGAAATGGAAGGCGCCCAAGTGAGCGCCTTCAGCGACCCTTTGAGCGCGCTTGAAACAGCCCGGGATGCCCATTACGACGTGATTATTTCGGACATCGGCATGCCGAAAATGAATGGCCATGAGCTGATGCAGAAGCTGCGCAAAGTAGGCCACCTTCGACAGGCTCCGGCTATTGCCTTGACCGGCTACGGCGCTGGCAATGACCAGAAAAAGGCGACTGAATCGGGCTTTAATGCGCATGTCAGCAAACCCGTAGGCCATGATTCGCTCATCACTTTGATCGAAAAACTGTGCCGCTCACGCCCTTAGGCGTAGGGCAGGCGCTCAAGGGTAGATGAACTGAGAAAAGCGCACGGACGCGCCCGTTTTTGGTCGCGACACCTGGGTCTCCACACTGCCCATCGTGTCGCTGCGCAAGGTCAGGTACAACACGGCGTGGCCGGCGTTGTCACTCTGCATCCAGACGCTCACGCCCTCCCCGGCCGCCCTGGCCTTGAGCGGCTGAGGCTGCAGCATCTCGATATTGAAACCGCGCAGCAGCTCACCGCTCAACTCGACCTCCAGGGGTTCTTGGGCCTTGCCTTGCACATGAATCACCAGCCCGTCGGAGGCACCATTGCGCAAAAAGCGTTGGTACTCCACGCGCAACTGCCCATCGGCACTGCGCACTTCGCGGTTGCTCAGCGGCCCGCTGGAAAACAAGCCTGCCAAGCTCAAGCCGATCAGCGCCAGCAGCGCGTACCAACCCACCCGCTCAAAGCGCCAGACCTTGCGCTGCAAGGCCATGTTTTCCTGCACCGGATAATTGCGGCTGTGTAAGTCGTCGGGGCCTGGGTTGTTCATAGCGCGGCCCGGACTCAGCCCTTGCTGTGCTCGGGAGAAGACGGCCCCTTGGTGACACCCCTTGGGCCGGCAATCGCCCATATTGCGGCGCCCAAGAACGGCAGGACCACGACTACCGCACTCCAGCCTGCCTTGCTCGCCGAGGCGTTATCGCTGCGCCAGATGCTGTTGATGATCCACGCATCAAGCAGTACGAGGATCACTGCCAGGCCTATCCAGAAGTAAGTGGTTTGCATGATGCACCTCCAGGTTATGTAACTTTGGGTGCACAGGCGCAGGCAGGGTTCATTATTTTTAAGGGCCTACCGTTGGACTCATCGACACTGAGCAAGTAGACACCCAACAGCCCCATCGGACTCGCCGTCTTCGAGGCTGCTTTTGACAATCGCAGGGTGCCATTGCTGGATCTCACCAAACTTCTTCATCACGCTCCAGGCGCGTTGTGCACGGCGTTCAAAACAGCGGAGAATTCAACCATTGGCATCGTATGACCCTTTGAATAGACAGCCCGGCGATCCCGGCATCAGGCGTGCCGGGATCGGTTGATGCTTACGCGTCGAACTGGTGATACACCTTGGCAATCACCTTCCAGACACCCTCAATTTTGATCAGTGTCAGGTAGTCGTTGTAATCGGCGCCAATCGCATCGTTTTCCATATCGACACGTACTACTGCGGTGCTCGGCGTAATTGCCAATACGTCAAGGCGAGTGGTGATTTGGGGGGCGCCGCCGTTCTTCGCAACGAAATCAAACAGGTTGTTGATCGGGCCGCCGAGCAACTCGCCATTGGTGAACCCATACATCACTGCGTCTTGATGGAAGGCTTGTGCAACGCTTTGAGCATTACCGGTACGCAGACCTTCCACGTACTGATTGGCTGTGGCGATGACAGCGTCGTACGCGTGGGTGGGTACTGCCTTGATATTCTTTGACATGCTTGTTTTTCCTTTCATGGGGGATGAGATGCCACACCGCTCGCCTGACATAGCCGAGGGGTCTGGCTGAATGAGTCAATGACCGCCGCCCGTTACCAATCCTGGCGCGTCGGCGAGATGATCAAGTCATTGACGGTGACGTTTTCCGGCTGGTTGAGCGCGTAAATCACTGCACGGGCGACATCGTCAGGCCCAATTGCAATCCGGTTCAGCGCCTGGGCAGCCTTGCGCCCCTGCGGATCACTGACCTTGTCCGCCCACCCTGTATTGATGACGCCAGGGCTGATCGTGTTAACGCGAATACCGTGCTGCACGCCAAGTTCTTTGCGCATGGACTCGGTCATGGCCTGGACGAAAAACTTGGTCGCACTGTAGACACCCGCAGACGGCCCTACCTGATGCCCTGCAACAGAGTCCATATTGAGAATCTGCCCGGACTTCTGTTCCAACATGAACGGCAATACTGCAGCCGTCATGTTGAGGTAACCCTTGATGTTCACATCGATCATCTTTTCCCAATCTTGCACGGCCAGATCAACCCAACGGGAAAAAAGCATCAGGCCAGCGTTGTTCACCAGAATGTCGATGGCGCCGTATGTTTCACGGGCAAACCTGGCAAGTGCCTGGGTTTGATCCGGTTGAGTCACATCAGTAGTAAACGCGACCACCTCACTTGCGGCCTCGCGCAGGTCAGCGACGAAAGACTCCAACGCCTCTTCATCAAGGGCGGCGGCAACCACACGCGCACCTTGCGCTACCAGCGCCCGGGTGGTTGCCGCGCCGATGCCTGAGGATGCGCCCGTGACGATGACTACCTTGTTTTGCAGGTAATTCATGTTCAATACCTTTTTGCAATGACTGCTATTGCGACGCCTGCGCCTTAATTAGCGCGGGACCTTGCTAGTGAGGCGTCAGCGGTTGGCCAATCGATGTAACCTTTTGCACCCCCGCCGTAGTAACTCTCGCGTGGAGCGATGGTCAGCTCAATACCGCGACGCAGACGCTCGACGAGGTCGGGGTTGGAAATGAACAAGCGACCAAATGCAACCGCATCGATCCGGCCCTGCGCCCGGCGTTCGATTGCCATCGCCAGGTCATAGTTGTTATTGCCTATGAATGGCCCTTCAAACTGGGCACTCAGTGCATCCAGGTCCACGCCTTCGGGCACGGTGCGGGAGGTCGCCGTGGCGCCCTCAACAAAATGCAGGTACGCCAGGTTCAATTGATTGAGCTGCTGGATCAGGTAGCCATAAGTCGCCATGACATTGCTGTCAGGAGGCGTATTACCGGCATCAGGGGTCACCGGTGAAAGGCGAATACCGACACGGTCGTTACCCCATATCGAAACCACGGCTTCGGTGACTTCCAAGGTCAGTCGCACCCGGTTCTCAATGGAGCCACCGTATTGATCGGTGCGTTTGTTAGTGGAATCACGCAGGAATTGATCGAGCAGATAGCTGTTGGCCGAATGCACTTCTACGCCATCAAAACCGGCTCGTTTGGCGTTCTCGGCGGCCCGCTTGTATTGCTCGATGATCCCTGGGAGCTCCGAGGTTTGCAGCGCACGAGGCGTCGACACCTCGACAAAGCCATTTTCGGTGTAGGTGCTACCTTCAGCCTTAATCGCCGAAGGCGCTACCGGCGCTTCGCCGTTGGGTTGCAACTCGACACTGGAAAAACGTCCCACGTGCCACAACTGACTGACAATTTTGCCGCCCGCCGCGTGCACTGCGTCGGTGACCTTTTTCCAGCCGGCCACCTGTTCTTGCGACCAGATTCCCGGAGTCATGGCATAGCCACGTCCTTGGGCAGAAATGTTCGTCGCTTCGGCAATGATCAAGCCGGCACTGGCACGTTGAGCGTAGTAAGTGGCGTGCATTTCATTTGGCACACCGTCGTCGGCCATCCGGCTCCGTGTGACGGGCGCCATGACTATCCGGTTAGCCAATTGCAGCGCCCCCAGATGCATGGGAGAAAAAAGGTCGGTATCCGTGGTGATATCGGTCATAAAGCCTCTCGATAAATTAGACCGGTCGTCTAGTAAAGTGGTAAAAAAAAACGCCCCTATGCCAGCAGACGCTTACTCGTGTTCAGCGCTGTTTCGAAAGCAGCCGTTGTGTTTCGCACCTTCACTAACAGTGAAGCCCCAAGCCACAGTTGATACAACGATTCAGCCAATGTCTCGGCGTTCTGGGTCGACGTGATGGAGCCATCGGCCATCCCCTGTTCAATACACCGGGTGATCCTCTGGATAATCAGCGCGGTGCCCTCTTCAAGTACGCTGCGCATGTCCTCCGAGAGGTCGCACACTTCTGCGCCGAGCTTCACCACCAGGCATTTCTCCTCGGGATGATCGAACGCCTGTGTCTTCGCCCAGTAACTCAGGTAGCCAATCAGCCGCTCGGCGCCAGTCCCTTGCGCTGCCATGACGATGTCTACCCGACCGATATACTCTTGGAAATACTCTTCCAGTAGTGCCTGGCCGAACTCCTCCTTGGAGCGGAAGTAGTGATAAAACGAGCCCTTGGGCACGCCCGCCGTCGTCAATACTTCCATAAGACCGACGGCGGTATAGCCCTTGTGGGTCATCAGTGTCTTCGCTACATCGATGATGTGCTGTCGCATGTCCAGATTAGATTTTTTCATAATGACGAGAGCCTATCCAAAACTAGACCGGTCGTCTACAAAACATTAGCAATACCTGACGAATGACCTCCTGCGTTCTCGCCTATCGTTGCTCCTGCAAACGACTAAGCCCGTGCGGCTGGATAATCCGCTGAAGGTCTGAGCTCGACCTTTTCCCACTTGGCGATGACTAACGGGGCAATGGCATTGCCCAACACGTTCAACGTAGTGGTTCCACTGTCGATGATCCTGAAAATGCCAGCGATCAACGCCACGCCTTCCAGTGGAAGACCTGCTGAGGCCAATGTCGCTGACAAGATGATGATGGCGAAACCTGGCACCCCTGCTGCGCCCTTGGAAGTCAGCACCATGGTCACCACCAACAGCATCTGTTGGGATAACGACAGGTCGATGCCATGGAGTTGCGCGACAAAGATCGTCGCCACCCCAAGAAAAATCGACGCACCATCGAGGTTGAACGCATACCCCACCGGCACCACGAAACTGACGATCCGACGCGGCACGCCGTAACTTTCCATCTTTGTCATCAACTGCGGCATCACTGCGGCCGAGGCGGCACTTGAGAACGCGAGCATCAACTCATCGCGCAAGTACCGGATCAACTTGAAAATGTTTTCGCCTATCAAGTAACAAATACCGCCAAGTACCACCAACGCAAAAACAATCAGCGCCAGGTACACAACACCAATCAACTTGAGCAATGGCAACAAAGAAGCGAAACCAAACGTCGCCACGGTCGCGCCGATCATGCCGAACACACCCACAGGCGCATAAGCCATAACCATGGAGACAACCTTGAACATCGCATCGCAAACACTTTGAAGCAGTGCGATGACCGGTGCGTTTTTCTCTTTCGGCAAGGCGTTCAATGCCAAGCCGAACAGCACGGCAAAAAACAACACCGACAGCAATTTCCCCTCGGACATCGCAGCCAATACGTTATCGGGCACGATGTTCTGCAATATTACCAGCGCTCCTTTCGGCGGCTCCAGCATGATGGATGCAGCACCGTGCGAAACACCGGAAATATCGGTACCTGTTCCCGGTTCGAAGAGATTTGCGAAACACAAGCCTATGACGACGGCCAGCGCGGTAATCGCAAAGAAATAACCGAGCGAGCGCACACCCATGCGGCCAAATGACTTGCTGTCTGGGCCACCGGCAATGCCCAGAATCATGCAGCAGAACACGATTGGCACAACGACCATCTTCATCATCTTGATAAAGATGTCACCAAGCGGTTTCAGAACCTGCACGCTGACCCATGCCTGATAGTGCGGATGGGTATTGAAGTACCAACCGACAAGCACGCCAAGCAACAGCCCGGCAACGATTTGCCACACCAAGGGAATACGTTTCATGTCTAGCCTTCTTGTTGGTATGAAAGGTCTGCGTTATCAGCAGTTGCTAGAGTCATGAGCTTGCAGCTCACGTGAGCACCCATGGCACAGCTCAGCTGTGCCATGGGTGTTCTTATTTCGCGAAGAGCTGGCCCATATCCTTGAACGCCTTGAATTCAAGGGCATTGCCGCAAGGATCAAACAGGAACATGGTGGCTTGCTCGCCAACCTGACCTTTGAAACGAATGTACGGTTCGATCACAAATTCGGTACCAAACGACTTCAGTCGCTCGGCCAGCGCTTCCCATTGCTCCCAACCCAGAATGATGCCGAAGTGCGGAACCGGAACATCGTGACCATCGACCGGATTGCTATGAACACTTTCTTGAGAGGCGGTTTTGGGATGCTCGTGAATCACCAGTTGATGACCATAGAAATTGAAATCGACCCATTGAGTGCTGGACCGACCTTCTTCTAAACCAAAAACCTCACCGTAGAAGGTCCGTGTTGAAGCCAGGTCGTAAACAGGTATTGCGAGGTGGAATGGCGAGAGGCTCATCAGATCTCCAGTGCTTTTTTTGTGGGCTTGGCGAACATTCCCCCCGTCATTGCCTCGCTTGGCTCAGCCGTTGCCGGGGATGGAAAACATCGTAGGACGGAAAACCCAACATAAAAATCAATATATATTTCTTAGAAACACAATTAATATTTATGAATGATCAAAGAACTCAAGACACTCATCGCTGTTGCGCGGGAAGGCACTTTTGCCGCTGCCGGCAACAGAATCGGCCTGACCCAGGCCGCTGTGAGCGCGCAAATCCAGCGCCTCGAAGCTGAACTGGGCGTCGAAATTTTCGACAGAAAAGGACGCTCTGCGCATCTCAATAGAATGGGCCACCAGGTACTCTTGCAAGCTCAGGAATTGCTCAATCTTTACGACAACCTGGGCTCCTCGACAATGGGACAACCCACCCACGAGCGGGTGACTATCGGCGCTATCGCGTCGGTGCAGCGCTCATATTTGCCCGAATCGCTGGCCAGGTTTCACCAGCAATGCCCGCAATGTCGCACGCGAGTCATTCCAGGGCTGTCGATGGAATTGGTCAACCTCGTCGACGCTGGCGAGATCGACATGGCCACCATCATTCGCCCACCCTTCTCGCTTCAGAGTGACCTGCACTGGACGACGCTGGCGCGGGAGCCCTACCGGCTAATAGTACCGAGCGAAGTGCCCGGTGAAGACTGGTCGGCGCTGCTGTCCAGCCATCCTTTCATTCGCTATGACCGCTCATCGTTCGGCGGCAGGCAGGTTGATCGTTTTGTGCGGCAGATGCATTTCACGCTGCATGAGGTGTGCGAACTGGATGAGCTGGAGGCCATCCTTCAATTAGTCAAAAAGGGCGTAGGCGTCGCATTGGTGCCGCAAACGTGCAGAGATCCGGAGTGGCCTATGGGTGTTCGAGCACTCGATCTGGGCATACACACCTTTCATCGTGATATCGGGCTCATACACCGTTCTCGCCAAAGCCTCACCGAACCGGTGCGGATACTGGCTGACTTGATCTCTGACCAGTTCAAGCGAGGCCTGATCTAACCAAGCGCTCGCCAGTGGTCGCCACCCGACCACGCCGATAGCTCGAGGACAGAACGTCTAGAAACGAGACGAGATGAAACGTATCAGCCTCACAAAAAACACATTTTATGCATAAATGCATTTTTATCCTTGACCGAGAAAGCCGAGTCTTTTAAATTCAAATAACTGTATATGAATACAGTATTTTGAATCCCTTCATGGACGAGGCTTACTATGAAAAGCACCCCTGAGAAATTTGGTAAAACACCCCATCAACCCAGCCTGTGGACCCGCGCCGATGCGCTCAAAGTCCATGCGGACGACCCCACCACCACCCAGCCACTGGTCAGTGCGAACTTCCCGGTATTGAGTGACGAGGTTTTTATCTGGGACACCATGCCGCTGCGTGATATCGACGGCAACATCACCTCCGTTGACGGCTGGTCGGTGATCTTCACCCTCACTGCGGATCGCCACCCGAACGACCCGCAATACCTCGATCAGAATGGCAACTACGACGTCATCCGCGACTGGAACGATCGCCATGGCCGGGCAAAGATGTACTACTGGTTCTCCCGCACCGGCAAAGACTGGAAGCTCGGCGGCCGGGTAATGGCTGAAGGAGTTTCGCCCACCGTGCGCGAGTGGGCCGGCACGCCGATCCTGTTGAACGAGCAAGGCGAAGTGGACCTGTACTACACCGCCGTCACGCCCGGCGCGACCATCGTCAAGGTGCGTGGCCGCGTGGTGACCACCGAGCATGGCGTCAGCCTGGTGGGCTTCGAGAAGGTCAAGCCGCTGTTCGAAGCGGACGGCAAGATGTACCAGACCGAAGCGCAAAACGCCTTCTGGGGCTTTCGCGATCCATGGCCGTTCCGCGACCCGAAGGACGGCAAGCTGTACATGCTGTTCGAAGGCAACGTGGCCGGCGAACGCGGTTCGCACAAGGTCGGTAAAGCCGAAATCGGCGACGTGCCGCCAGGCTATGAAGACGTCGGCAACTCACGCTTCCAGACCGCCTGCGTCGGGATCGCCGTGGCCCGTGACGAAGACGGCGACGACTGGGAAATGCTGCCACCGCTGCTGACCGCAGTCGGCGTCAACGACCAGACCGAACGCCCGCACTTCGTGTTTCAGGACGGCAAGTACTACCTGTTCACCATCAGCCACACCTTCACCTACGCCGACGGCGTGACCGGCCCGGACGGCGTGTACGGCTTCGTCGCCGACTCGCTGTTCGGCCCGTATGTACCGTTGAACGGCTCTGGCCTGGTACTGGGCAACCCGTCCTCCCAACCGTTCCAGACCTACTCGCACTGCGTCATGCCCAACGGCCTGGTGACCTCCTTCATCGACAGCGTACCGACCGACGACACCGGCACGCAGATCCGTATCGGCGGCACCGAAGCACCGACGGTGGGCATCAAGATCAAAGGGCAGCAAACGTTCGTGGTCGCCGAGTATGACTACGGCTACATCCCGCCGATGCTCGACGTTACGCTCAAGTAAACGGAGGCTATGAGGCAGCGGGTTTGAATACATGGCAAACCCGCACCTGTGGCGGCCTGACAGTCGAGCGAATGCACATAGGCATTCACCCACTGTGCAGTTCCCCACAACTACCGGTAACCACGATGCGAAGCGAGTCGCTCTTGATCTGCTCTTGATCTGCTCTTGATCTTGATCTCAAGCGCCCCGTTAAACCACGCTGGCCGAACGCAGGCTTGAATTCGTGGGTAACCCGGCAGGACGCCGGGTTAGCCGCCCCGCGCCATGGATGGCGCGTGGCGGCGGCCCACGGATTCAAGCCTGCGTTCGGGCACACCGAGCCCAAGCGAGGTGCCGAGTGGTGGGGCAAGAGCCCTTTGGTTACTTTGGGGCTTTTTTCCAAAGTGACCCGCCGTCAGGGCGGAACCCTAAGTAGCCGTTACCGCAACAATGGATATGCACACAATCCAACTGTGTCGCCTGTCAGGCCGCCTTCGCGAGCAAGCCCGCTCCCACAGTTGGATCGTTGGGGTGTCAGGTAGATAGGCGTCGACTGGCAGGCCGTCATCGCAGGCAAGCCAGCTCCCACATTTTGGACCGTGGACCGTCAGATAGGTAGTTATCCTGCCCATCACCGTTGGCTGAGGGCACGTAATGCATCAAAGCTGTACCGGCCAGGTACTCAGTCCCCCACCAACAACCCCAGAAACAGCTTTTGATCCAATGGCGGTGTCACGTCGGCATAGATCACCTTCAACACTGCCCTGTCGTTGGCGCCGGCGTCTCGCACCAGATCCTTCTGCCGCAGGAAACGCTGCTGGGCCAACTTGAGGTGAGCGACGCGGTAGGCACTGTCCGCCACCTCAGTGTCGGCATAATGAAAGTGGGCATACCAGAGCACCGTGGAGGCGTTTTTTTCGCGCACGGCGAACTCCGCCACATAGTCACCGCTGGCGGTGAGTTGGCGCCCATGCACCAGGTTGATATCGACCTGGCGATGGGTCCACAGGTAGTCGACGTTTTCCTGGGAGGGGCGTTGCGCCTTGTAGCCGGTGCTGCGGTAGTCGCGCCCCTCTTCGAGCAGGCTGGCAACCTCGGCCCGGTAGTGATCGAGCGACGTCGGCACACCGGGCTTGTCCGCATGGTCCGCCTCAATTTCCCGGATGATGTCGCTGAGCTTATTGGCGTGCTGCGTGAGCATGACCTCCCAATCCCTTGGGTCGACCTGTTCGCGGCGCGTCTGGTCCTGCAGCTTTTTCATCTGGAACTGGATAGAGCGCCGGATGCCCTGCTTTTGCGCCGTCAGTTGATCGGCAGCGCGTTTCAACGTTGCCAAAGAGCGTTGAGGGGGCACAGGCGTCGGCTTTTCAGGGCGGGCGATCACCAAGTCCTTCCATACCCCTTCGCTGGGATGCTCGACAAAACGGCCAACCGCTTGTTGATTGAACGGGTCGCGAATTTCCATGATCGCCACCTGCTCGGCCGATTGCGCCGCCCGGACATCGCCGATCAACGTGCCGCGTCGCTGGGTTTTAAAGGCTCGATGGTTGGAACGCCTGGGGGCTCGAAGTGCAGGTGCGCGGCTTGGCATGGCAATGCCCTCCTCCTCTCGTACCAGCGCCGCCAGCTCGGCCTCGGCGCTCTGGCGCGCTTGATCCAGCCGCTCCAGGAAGCGGGCCTGATACAGCGGGCGGCTCAACGCTGGGTCAAGCTCGTGCAGCGCTTCGGATGCACTCGCCAGGCGCGCGTACTGGTTGATCAAGGTCGCCAGCACCGCCTTGCGCTCGCTCACCGAAAAATGCGCATAGGTCCTCAGGGCGATGTGGGAGGACGTCGCCAGTCGCAGGCCCTGCTCGTTGAGCAATTGGTAAAAATGCTGGACCGCGGGCGCGTCGGTCAGCGCGAGGTTGTCGATGCTCAAGGTTCTGAGCAAGTTGAGATTGTTCAGCGCCACGTTGAAGTGGTCGGCCATCTCCTGGGTGGGCAGCGACTGGATGAATGCCCGACTCTCCCCCAGCCCTCGGGTGGAGTCCTGCGCGTGCTCATTCAGGGTGGCCTCCAGGGCGTAGGTGTCTTCCAGCAATTGCTGCTCGTGGTCGTTCATCGCCACCATACGCGCGATGAGGTCTTGATAAGCCTCGGGTGTTCGCGCCGGCGTATTCACGTCGATACGCTGGGCGATCGCCCCTACCGACTCGCCTCGTGGTGAAAAACTGCTGTCCATGGCCAGCGCCAAGTGCAGGTTATGGATGAGCAATTGCGTGGCGCTGATGGCGCCATACTCAGTGGAACGAGCCTTCTCGAAGTCGCTGGTTTCCAACGCCGCTGTTGCGGGTTTGATCGCCTTGATCAGCGTGCGGCGTGCCTCGATCAAACGTCCCGCCTGCACGACGAACGCTTCCAGGGCCTGGTTGAAGGATTGCAGCAGTGCCTGACAGTTGGCCTGTTCGTCTTCGTGCTGTTTTTTCAGGAAGGCAACTTTTCGCTCATCGGTATTTTGCTCAAGCAGTGCCCACCAGTTCCTGAGTTTGTTTCTGGCTGAGAGGTACAGATCGCGCTGCGCTTTCACGCTGTCGAAACGGGTGGTCATTACATCCGCCTCGCGCTCCGTTTGCAGATCAAGCCGGGCTTGTTCGGCTTTCATGTGCTTTTTCGCAGCGCGATTTTTTTGTTGTTGCGCCTTGATCTGGTCACCCGGCGCACCCGCCCGCAGCTTCGGCGCGAGGTCCAGGCTCCATCGGCCGTTACCATCGTTTTTCAACCACGGGCCGCTGCGTGAGGTGTCGAGCGCATCCACGATAAATACGCGATTCGACTCGCGGCTGACGCGGTACACGTCATTGCCGATCAAGGCGTGCAGCCCGTTGTCCAGGCGGTAAAGACCCTGCAGACGCCCGGTCATCACCGGCATCGGCAGTTTTGCGGGACGCGGCACTTTAAAACGCTGGATATAGGCACGCTGGCTGGTGCTCAGGCCGTTCAGCGCATTGGAGAACGAGAAGTCAAAGGCGGTGCGACCTTCAGCAATCGGCACGGCAGGCAACATAACCGGGCCGGCCAGCTGTTTGGCTGCGCTGGACAGCATTCCAGCGGGACGCCGCAAGTGCGCCAGGGCCACGGCCGTACTGCTCAGGTCTGCGGCGATCAAGGGTTGTTCAGGGATGGCGCGCGCAGAGATGTGCAACAGCGCCAGGCTGAGGCTACTCAGCAGGTCTACCCAGGCCAGCTCGCGGGTGGTCGGATCATTACTCTGCAGGGCGGGAATGTCCTGATGCAAGCTTTGAGTCAGCAGCAGCAACCATGCGATCGACATCGTCGAGCCTTGCAACAAGGGCAACAGCAAGGTGTTGAGCAACAGCCCGCCACCTTCGAGCAACAGCGCCCAGCGACTTTCGGCATTGGACACCGACTCGCGCTCAGCCAAGTCCACCAGTGCGCGCACATGCTCGCCAAACAGGTACGGCAATAACTGGTCATTGCGTTGGTGTTGCAGCAATTGTTCACTGCCCTCATCGGCGGCCAAGGTCGCGGGGCTGGGCGTTTCCAGCCGGTCAAACTCAGCCCCCAGGCCGAAACGCAGGATATGCGGCTCAGTGAACCCACCGTTGGCATACACCGGCCGCGCGGGTTCGCCAAGCCACATCAGCACGCTGTCCTGCAGGGCTCCAGGCTGGGCAATCGCCGCCAGCAACGCCTCGCGGCTGGCGTACTGTGTCAACGCTTGAGCATACAGCGGGCGATAAAGAATCACCGGGCCCGGCTCAAGGTCCTGGGCTTGGATCACAAACAGGTTGTCGACCTTGTCCGGTTCGGCCCCCGGTTTGCGCAGCAGGGCCAGCGCACGGATGACGACCTTGCGCCCCTCGACCACCCGCTCAGCATCACTGCGTTGCATCAGCGCAGCGACATAGCGATAGCCCAGCACCGTAAACCCCTGTTGCCCCTGGATCGCCAGCGTCAACGCCTGCAACGGTAACTGCGCCCGCAGTTGCTCGCCAAATAGCCGCTGGCGTTGCAAGGTGTCGTCGCTATCGGCCAGCAGCAGGCGCTTGAGGTAGTCAGGGTAGGCCTTGCCGATGTCCACGCGCTGGACCAGATCCGTGAGGTAATCGGGGGTGGTCCAGTCCTGGATCAATTGACCGCCCGCATGCCGAATGGTCATCGGGCCTTTGGGCTTGCCCACCAGGTTGCACAGGGCGAGGTCGGTCAGTGACAGGGTTTGGCGCTGGATAATCCCCGCGCCGCCTGGGTACCCGGCTGCCACGGCAAAGGTCAGCTCCAATTCGTCAGGGTTGTAGCCGGGGGCTATCGGTTGATCGACCAGCATCTGCGCATGCAGGGCCTTCGCTGCAAACGTACGCAGGTCGCTCACGCCGTCGAGAAAGGACTGCCCGCCAGCTCGGGCCTTGGCACTGGCGAGTTCCAGCACATGGGTGCGATAAGCCAGGCGTTGATTCTGCGCAGCGTCCTTCAGCCAGTCGGGCAGCCGGTCTTCCATCAGGCCGGTCGGCCCCGCTGAGTGCGGCGCCGGGTTCACGAACAAGGGGGATGGATCGCTCACGGCGTCATACTGCTGCTCCAGCGCATGCAGCCCCCGGCCAGAAGGTAACGCGATGGCCGCCAGGTCCTGCAGCTGCTGATTGAGCACCGCCGCGGCCTGAACCTGAAACACATTGCCATTGGGCTCAAAACGCTTCCACGTCATCGTGTCCGCGACAAAGGCAGCGTCGAGCTTCGCCGCCCAATACTGATCGAACGCATCATGGGAAGTGAATGACTCAACCTCCCCCGAAAGTGGGCACAGCAGGATCAGCGAGGCGTTGACCAGCAGCAGGTCTGGCGATAACAGGGTAAACGAGGCCCCCGCTCGGGTCAGCGTGGTTTCCATGACATAGACGTGCACGGCCTTGGTTTTCATCGCCGCCACACGGTCGAGCCGATCCGGGTAGTCGGTGACCTGCTGAATGACGGCACGGGCGGGCTCGGCAAATGCCGTCGTGATGGCCGTGTGGATCAGGTTACTGCGCAGCAGCTCGCTGAGCCCGTGCCAACGGTTTGGCTCATCCCCTGTCCCTTGGTCCCAATAGGCAATCAACGCCTGCTGAAACGCCGTCGGGACCACGTCAGCAAGCTCGCGAATGACCTGCTCGATCACGCGCATATCCACGGCCGGCGCCGCCTCGTCCGCCAGGGCCAGCGGTGTGGGCGCCTGGTTGGTCAGGAAGTGATCCCGGTTGTAGCGTGTCGAAAAATCCAGCGAAGTACCGTTGCCCAGGTAGTCGAGCGCGACATTGAGCAAAACCCGCAGGTCCCACCCGCCCAATGCATTGGGGGTGGCCAGTTTGGTGGTCACTAGGTTGAAGTCCAGGTTGGGATAGGCCTCCTTGATGCCCTTTTCCAGCCATTGGCCGGTGACGGAGATCAAGGTGGGGTGATGCATGAACTGCGTGCCGACGGCTTTGGCGATCAGCGTGTCGGGGGGTGGCAGCGGTAGGTTGCGAGGCATGGAAAACGTCCTTTTTGTCCGTTGGGGCTCCAAAACCCGAGGTGGGGGAGCCTGGCAAAAAGAAGTACCACGCAGGCGTATTCGAACGCGGTAACGGTGTAGTGCACCGTGATACTTCGGTATGACGCCGAACCTGTGGCGAGGGAGCTTGCTCCCGCGACGGCCTGAGAGCCGGTGCTTATCTACCTGACACCCCACAATCCAAATGTGGGAGCTGGCTTGCCTGCGATAGCACCCTGACAGCCGACGCTTTTCTACCTGACACCCAACGATCAACCTGTGGGAGCGGGCTTGCTCGCGAAAGCGACCTGACAGCCAACACAGTTGGATTGTGTGCATATCCATTGCTGCGGTAACGGCCGCTTAGGGTTCCGCCTGACGGCGGGTCACTTTGGAAAAGCCCCAAAGTAACCAAAGGGCTCTTGCCCCACCACTCGGCACCTCGCTTAGGCTCGGTGTGCCCGTAATCCGCCAGTGATTTGGGGGGCCGCCGCCACGCGCCATCCATGGCGCGGGGCGGCTAAACCGGCATCCCTGCCGGTTTACCCCCCAAATCCCTGTCGAATTCCGGCCAGCGTGGTTTGACGGGGCGCCTGAGATCAAGATCAAAAGCAGAGCAAGAGCGGCTCGCTTCGCATCGTGGTTACTGCTGGGTGAATCAGGGCGAATCGCTGGTCAGTGCAACAGGTATCTCTTTGCGACGCCCCAGCTGTGCAACCAGGTAAGCGACGGAGTCGGCGTTGCTCAGTACCGTAAGGATGCGTTTAAGCGGATCGGTACGGAAAGTTTGTCGAGCATCGGCGAGGGTTTGGGTGCCGGTGACAGTGAGCAGCCGGTCGAGCACAGGTTGTGTCGACGAGCCCTTGGCGGGATCGGTTTTGAGGCCGGTGGCGATATCAACCACCTGGAACAGCTGCTGCGTCGGGGTGCTGAGCGACAGGCTTGAAAGCTGGCGGTTTTCCAGGGCCGCCTTGGTTTTACTGCCCGCCGGGGTTTGGGGGTCAATCAGGTCATGAAAAGGATGGGTGGACTGCACGTAAGCCAAGTTCAATGTCGCACAGACATGATGCGTGATTTCGTGAATGAGGGTGGTCGCACGGGCGTGGACGTCGACATGGAAGGGTTTTATCAACAAATGATCGTATTGCAGACCCGGGTTGAAGAATGCTTCGGTCAAGTACACCAGTTGCAAGGGGTCGGGAACGATCGTAAAAGCCATCACCTTGTAGGCCCCCTGAAGTGCCGGTATCCGCGAGTGGCCAATCACAAATCGCGCTGAGTCCGCGCCGGTCAGTGAGGGCTCCATCAACGCGCTGCAGACCGTGTCGACGATCGCCTGAATTTTTTCAAGGTGTTCGGCCTCGATGGTCTGCAGGCCAAAAAACGTTTTGATTCGTTTGGCGACATCAGGTGCAGCCAGGGGTGTTTGTGCGAGCAGGCGCAGGTTGTCCTGGGCGTTCCTTGCATAAAACGTGGCCAGTGCCAGTGCCTCAGTAATCATCAACGACTCCTGAGCGTAAAGCGCGCGAATCTGGCGCATGCCGCTGGCCAATATATTCATGCTGGGGCGCGCAAATGGCTCGGAATAGAAGCGATTGGTCAGTCGCGCAATAGCTCGTCGCCCCGTCAGCAATGGGTCAGTGCTGCTGAGCATCCACTGTTGTCGGGTGTTGCTGTGCACCAACGGGCCGACCTCCCCCTCCCCCGTGATCCGCCATCCCAGGTCGTGCTTGATGACCTGGAACACTTTGCCTGCCACCGCTGCGTAATAGTGGTTGGAGGACGATTGGTAAAGGTTCAGAGAGGTGTCTTTAATCAGGCTGGCCAAGCTCGGCTCAAGGACTTCGAAACGCTGGAGCCGGGTGCGTGGCGCAGCGGTAATGTCCAGCGCCGGCCAGGACACCACCGCGGTCGCAGGCGTGGAAGACGGTGGGGTCGGCTCGGTTGTCGGGAGTGTGCCGCCCTCCGATACGGCAGGCATGGAATTGCGCAGACCGACCAGTAAGGCGACGCCGCCGATAAAATGACCCAGCGCCTCATGCCATTGGTGGCTTTGCAGCTCTTCGGCAGACGCTTTGAACAACTTGAAGCTCTGCCAGACTATCAAGGGGTAAGCCAGTTTTCCGGCAAAAAACACGATGGCCTGCTGCACACCCTCAGCGAACACGGCTTTGGCCGTATCCCAGGCAGTGCCTGCATTGGCGGTTTTCTGACAGCCCAGCAACGTTGTCAGCAACTCGACATTCTCGGTGTACAACTGCTTAAACAAAGGCGCGCTGATGGGGTTGCATGCCAGCTGCAGAGCGGTGCTGGCCTGGGGTTGCTCCAGTGCGCTGGACAGTGCTGCGTGGTCAACGGCCGGGACCAGCAGCCGAACCCAACGCTGTAAGGCATCGCTGGCTGTCAGCTCGGCACGCAGTGCGGCCTCAACCGAATATTCCTTGAGGGTGTAGCCTGGACTATAGGGGGCATAAAGGACTAGAGGCCCCGCGTCACCTGAGGCGGGACCGATCAAATAAGCCCCGGGAATCCTGATGGTGTTCTTCCCGTCATCAACCAGCAGTTCCAGAGGGCGGATCATGGCGTGGGCGTCCACCACTGTGGCCCGGGCGATAGCATCGGGCATGTCCATGATCTGTTGAATGAGCCCGAAGGCCGCCGGTGAAAGCTGACCTTGCAGCATCATGCCGTGAGCGTACTGCATCAGTTGCCACGGCAGTTGCTTGGCGAATCGTGTAGCACGTTGTTCAAAATCCGGGCTGGTGGGGCCCAGTAATCCTTCGATGTAAGTCCTATAAGCCCCATTGATATTCAGCGCCTGTATCCGCGTTTTCAGCGTCTGTGCATCCAGTGCGGAGGGTAATGGCGTTTTACCGGTGCTGGCGAACAGCGGCACCTCATCGTTCCAGTACGATTGATGGCTCAAGGCATAGTCCAGCAGTGACTGGTTGCGCGCAGGCTTACTGCCCTGCGCCGGCAGCCCGACTTCGACGTCATCCGGTGTCAGGCTGGCCTGATCGTCACCGTCCTTGAGCACACCGCTGAGTTTGTCGTGCGTGAACCGAGCCAGCGAGTCGATCCCGTGCAGGTAATCCTGATTATCAGTGACATTGTTTCGATACTGCTCCAACAACTCGGCATAGAGCTGTTGATCGACAGCACTGGCGCTGCCCAACCATTGCAAACCATGTTGCACGATCATGGCCTGGACCATGTCCATGGCACGCCGCAGGTTGGTAGGCGCCAGGTCTTGCGTGGCGTGAACCTGCCACAGCTTGCGCAATTGTTCGAGCGACAGCTGCGTGGCCAGGATTCGCTCCAGCTCACGGTCTTTGTGTTGAGCATAGGTTCGTTGCAAGTGTTCGACGAGGTTGTCTTCGATCAGCTCAAGGGAGCTGAGTGCATAGGACGGATGGGCGTGCCAGTCCGGTTGCGCCAGGTTCTCCAGCAAAGCCTGTCGCTCGTCCGGGCTTGCCAGGCGTCGGTCAACCTCTGCTTTGAAGTGGCTCAATGAAGCGAAACTTTCCAGTCCCAACGCGGGCGTCCAGAGCAGTGCACGACCGCAATAGTGAGGGTCAAGCCCGCCGCGCTCGGTCAACATGAAACAGTGAGTGAGTACCTGTTGGGTGTGTTGCCCTGTGGGCGTGATCGCCAACGCAAACGCATCAGGGCGAAACCCGTTGACACTCAGGCGCAAGTCTCGAGCGTAAATACCCAGCACGGTTGAGAGTACTTCGTAGTACAGGGGCAATAACGCGTTATTCCACAGCCTGACTTGCATTTCCCCGGTCAAGCCCATCTCCATTGCTTTTTTCAGCAAGGGTTGCATGTTGGGGTACGCACTGTGGGTTCTACGCAGATACGGCTTGAAACCCTCGACTGCACTGTCGATCAGCGCATTGAAGTCGGTGATGTCCAGGCCTGAAATCTTGGTGGCGGTATTGTCAGATGTGATTGAGTAGACGTGAGTGTTCAACGGGTCGTTCAGTGCCCCCACATCGCCACATAAACGCGCCAGAAAATACTCGACCATACTGCTCGATGACAGCAGTTGAGGTGTATCGGTGTCACTTGAGGGGCTGCTGTATTGACGTACCGAGAGGCACGCTGCCTGCAGGTGTTGATGCTTAGCATGCAGCTTGGTGTTGAGGTAGGTGGTGGCGGAATTCTCCAGCGAGGGGCGCCATGCCAGATGTCGTGCGATTTCAGCGCTGACGTTTTCGAGCAATTGCGCAGAGGTGCGCAGTGCCGAGAGCGTTGGCGGAACCCTGGGTTCCGTCGTCGCCACAGTCCAGGTACTTGCCAACTGGGTACTCCAGCGGCCCATGGGGTCGAAGGTCAGTAGTTTTGGATCAATCATGCCACGCACATCCAGCACATGATCGACCAGGGCATCGAGGTCCATCGTGCCCTGGCTCAGGCGATATTGATCGAGGGCGTATTCAAGGTTGCGGCCTTGCTTCTCAATAATGCCCACCATGATGCTGTCGAAAACACCCCCCGTGATCGGGGCTTTGATGACCTCGCAGGCCGACAGATCGGCCTCGTTAAAGCGCTGCGACCTGGACAGGTGGTTTCTCCAGGCATCGGCGTGCTGCCGCGGGTTGAGGCTATCGATAAGGTGGGTTTTCAGCGCATCCAGTGCAGTGAACGATTGCAAGCCTTGGTGGGGGGTGTAGAGCAGCCAGGGCGAGTCATCGTCACTTTCTTCACTGCTGATGATGAGTGTGCCTGCCAGCTCGACAGGGGATTGCCCTGGCGCCTGCAGCAGTGCCTTTTCAACAGTCTCGCTGGGAACCGCCGTTGTTGCGGCAAGCGCAGCCTTGAGCGGCAAGGCCAGGAGTTGCAAACGCTGGTCAACCGTAATCGCCGCTTGCTGCTGTTGGTCCAGCGCCACGGTGATAAAGGCATTGGCCATGGCATGGGTAAACAGTTGCAGCCGTGAGGCCCCGGTGGAAGCAGGTTGCGCCCAAAATGCCTTAGGCTGTTGCTTCATGTGGGCTCGCAAGCCCCGCGCCAGCCCTTGCACCGAGGCTTCCCAACGTAACTGGTCGTCAGCCCCCTGAGCGGGCTGCTGCGGGTCAGGCGTGCGTTGGGGGTCAACGTAGCGCCGGGTTTCCCCTTCAGGCCAGCCATTGTTGACGAAATACTGGAGGATAGTTGCGCTCAACGTGCGGGTAGTCGTGTGCCGCAGCGGTGGCTTGTCAGCGGTGCCTGATTCGCTGGCAGTGTCGATAACATACGTGTGCACCTGGATTCGGTGCTGATCGACGCCCGCAAACGTCTGCGCCAACTGCGTGCAAATGTATTCATCCAGCAGAGAGGTGAAACTGGGCAGCTTGAGCAGTTCCTCGCGCATCAGACGGGCGTTTTCCAGCAGGTTGTTGGCGAGGGTCGTGTGTTGGGCTTGGAAGACAGCGCCACCCACGGTATGTGCGCTAATTGTCAGGTTCGCAGTGGGCGTCAGGATGTGCTGCTGGGAGATGGAAAGGTAATCGAGCAACCCTTGGCGCTGCGACGAGTCTTTGAGCCACGCCCCCAGTTGCGTCTTGAGTGCGTCATGGCTTTGCAGCTTTTCCAGGCCGCGAACGGGCGTGTAGAGAATAACGCCCCCTTCCGGGGCGGGGCTCATGACGAAGGCGCCCGCCAGTTCAATAGCCGGTTGGCCGGGTACGTTCAGTTGCAGGGTTTGGACGTGCATCGGCACTGTTTGTGCGCGTCGCAACGCATCGGTGGCCAGGTAGACGCTGTCGAACCAGTCAAGGTCCTTGAGGGTAAAGTTGCGTGCGCGTTGGCGCTTGCTGAGCTGCGTGCGCTCGGTTTGAGTTTCGCTGAAAAAGTACGGTGGGTTGTCCGTGACCATTGAATACGCTCCACGCCGGATGGGCTGCTGAACTGAGCAGCGGTGAGTGATCGGAAAAGATCACTCTGGCGCTTCACGTTTCAGTCGAGGAGCTACATATGCCTATGCTCATGCCCCGCTGGTAGCTCGGCGCATCGCTTGCCGTCCCCGCGGAACAGCGCAAGTGAGCGCAGCAGCGTCCCGGTGTCCCCCTCAGTGATAAAAGCGTCCCGGAAGGCTTTGCCGGTCTCAGGGTTGAACAGGCCATCGCGCTCAAACCGCTCAAAAGCCTGGCGGGCCAGCACACCGGACCACGGGTAGGAATACAGTTTGGCCCCATAGCTCCCCATCGGTTGTTCGAAGCGGTTGATCGGGCGGGCGCCATCAGGCCACTGCAAGTACCCCACTTCAGCGTTGGCCTGGGTGAACACCTCGTGTGGTGTACGCCCGTCACCGTAGGTACGGTGCAACTCGAAGTCGACGAGGCCTGTGAGCAACACACTGGCGGTTTCATGACTGGTCTGGGTGTGAACCCATCGGCGCATTTTATTAGCCATATCATCACCCAAGGGCTCTCCCGTCTGAAAATGGCCAGAGAGCCAGACCAGGAACGGCGAAGTAAAGCAGAACTGCTCCAGCACTTGGCCGAAGAATTCCGCCGCATCATGGCTCCATTGGTCCATACCGGAAATCGCCCGATAGGGGGCGACGGTCAACAGGTGCTGCAGGCAGTGGCCGAACTCATGCAACAAGACCCTCAATTGCAGATGATCCAGCAAGCAAGGCTGGGCCTCTGTCGGCCGTGGCAACTTGCTGCGTAGCACCGCGATAGGCCGTTGCGGACGCCCCTCGGCCGTCATTCGGTGGCTGCGCAAGCCAGAGGCGGCGCCAGTCTCGCCACCCTCTACGCGGCGATAAGGGTCAATGAACAAATGTCCGATCGGCTGTTCATACTCCCTGAGCTCAAATACCCGCACATCCGCGTGCCAGGTATCGACCGTGGTCTGTTCGACCAGCTCAACGCCGAACAGGGTCTGGGTAAAGGTGCACAAGCGTTGCAGCACGGTGTCCAACGGGAAATAGTTGCGCAACGCATCCCGGGAAACGCCGGCCACGTCCTGACGGATTTTTTCCACGAAATAGCTGTGATCCCAGGGTTGCAGAGCGTCGACCCCGTGCTGCGCGGCATAGCGTTGCAGTTGTTGCGCCTCATCGGCGAATGTCGTGCGTGCCTGCTCAACCTGTTGATGCATAAAGGCAACGACCTCATCGCTCGTCCGCACCATTTGCTCCACCAACGCCAGCTCGGCGAAGTTGGCATAGCCCAGCAATTGTGCTTTCTGGTGACGGCTGTCGAGCAACACCGTCAGGATCGGTTCATTATCGGTGGCAAGGGCATCCGCACCGGTGTCCACGGCACGGCTGTAGTAAGCCACCATCATTTCCTGGCGCAAGGCTCGATGGTCGGCGTAGCTCATCACGTCCTGAAAGGACTGTTCGCAAAGGGTTAGTAACCAGCCATCCAGACCTGCGTCCCGAGCCGCGACCGCCAGGCGCGCCAAGGTTGCGTCGGGCAGTCCGCTCAGCAGCGCCTTGTCTTGAATGTGCTTACGCCATGCATCGCTGGAGTCTCTTACCCGGCGCAGGAACTCCTGGCTGAACTCACCGATTTGCTGGTTCAGCGCTTTGAGCCGTAGCTGCTTCTCAGGAGAAAGATCAAGGCCAGCCAAATGGTACTTGCGCAATATTTTACGCAACGCACTGTGGCGTTGTTGATTGAAAAGCGCCGCAATCGGGCTATCGGCAAGCTGTCGGTGCAGCTGATACAGGTCGTTGTTCACGGCCAACTCGGCTTTGTACTGCATGGCCAACTCGTAACTGCGGTGCGATGCCTGCGCCCACGTCGGCCCTTGGGGCTGGGCGTCAAGCAGCTCAATGAGGTTGAGCACGCCATCCAGGCGAGCCTTCAACGCCTCCAGGGCTTGCACCAGGTCGTCCCAGGTGGGAAGTGGTGCCTGGCTGGCAATGATCGTGGCGGTGGCGTTGCGACTTTCAGTGATGATCTGCTCAACGGCAGGCACCAAGTGTTCGGCCCGGATGGCTGAGAACGGTGGCAAGTCGTAGGGCTGTAGCAGTGGGTTGTTTTCAGACATGAAGTCACTCCTCAAAGGTAGCTTGCGAAGCAGCCAGCCTAGGGAGTGAATCATCGTTGGGTGGGCTAAATAGGTATGAGTAATAGGAACAAAAAAGCGATAGCGCGCAGGACACGATCGTCAGTCATCAACATCAGCCTTTGAACCCCCGCCTTACCCATGCGCTGGCGCAGGCGCGCGTCATGCAGCGTGGCAGAGGCCGATAACCGCTTGGATTGTTGTAGGTGATTTCCTTCAGCCCCAACACGCTTCACCGTAGCCTCCGTCTCGATTTCCTCCAGGTGATTGTGGGGCCTTTTACGCGCTCCTAGACTTCGCCGCCGTAGGGCAAATCCCTGTTCCCTCATGATTCCCACAGGCGGCATGGCGCACATTTTTTTGCCGCCGCCACTCGCAAGGAGCCTCACCCAATGACCAAGACCTCAACCGCCCTCCTCCTACTCGCACTGGCCAGCCTGCTGGCGGGCTGCACCACCAACCCCAACGTATTGCAGATACACAAAGTCACCGCTGAGGCGATTGGCTTGGCCTCTACGGATGAACTGACCATGGGCCCGGTCACCAAGAGCAAGGAAGACTTCCTGGGCGGCGCGGAACTGAACTTCAAAGCCACGACCGCCAAGGGCCGTGTGTTCAACTGCTCGACGGTCATGACGCCAGGCATCCTGCTTGAGCCGCCGAAGTACTCGCGCCTGACCTGCACGAAGTAAGCCTGGCAGCCGGTGCGGGCGTTGCGCGTACCGGCTATGCGCACAGATCCAACGCTGATACTGGCGAACAAAAACGCTGCCTACCCACGTCATTTCTACCCATGAGGATCGTCCTCGACAATGAAACCCGTCATCGTCGCCATTGCCCTACCGCTCTTTGCAGGCTGCGTCACGCCCAAATACTGGGAAGCTACCGGCGGCAACCCGTCCGATGGGCTGGTCCAACTCTCCTACGTACATACGCCGTTCGAGTACGGCCAAATCCGCGAATCCCAAGGCTTGGCGATCGCCACGGGGCGCTGCCAGTTTTGGGACTATGCGCGGGCAGAACGCGCAGGCACAGAGAAATCCGTGTGCCGAACGATGGGGCAGTTTCATTGCCTGGAAACCACGGTGACTCAGGATTATCGGTGTCAAAAGTGACATCCACCCAAGGCGCAAAGAGGCGGTTTAAAAAAAGCGAATCAAAGATGCAACGCGGGCCTGGACTCGCGAACGCCATGGACAGAAGGCACCCGCACACGCAGCGCAATCAGCAACGCAGCCAGCAGCATCAGCACCGCTGCCGCTATGAATACGCCCGCGCTGCCACCGAGGCTGAACACTGCACCACCCGCGGCGGCGCCCGTGGCGATGGCGGACTGCACAGAGGCCACCACCATGCCGCCGGCGCTTTCCGCCTGATCAGGTACCGCGCTGGCGACCCAGTTCGACCACGCCACCGGCACACCGCCAAAGGCCAAGCCCCAGATTGCCAGCAGTATCGCCTGCCCCGGCAACGAGGGCGGCAACAGCACCAGCGCCAGTGCTGCAACGCCGACCAGCGCAGGCATCAACACCAGAGTGGCCAGCGGGCGGCGCTCCAGCAGCTTGCCGGCCAACAGTGTGCCGACGAAGTTCGCCGCCCCGAAGCCCAGCAACATCAGCGACAGCCCTTGCGGGCCGATGCCGGTAGTGCCTTCAAGGAATGGCCGAACATAGGTGAACATCGCGAAGTGGCCGCTATGCACCAGTACACAACCGAACATCCCCATGGCGATGCCCGGGCGCTGCAACACGTCGAAAACCGTGCGCAGACGTGCCGGCCGGCGCGGCGCGAGGCGCGGCAAAGTCAATGACTGAAACGCCAGGGTCATCATGCCGACCGCCGCCGCTGCAAAGAACGCACTGCGCCAGCCGTACAGCCCGCCCAGATAGCTGCCCAGCGGCACTGCAACGACCGTCCCGACGGCAATCCCACTGAAAATAATCGAAAGCGCCCGAGGTAACAGCGCACTCGGCACCAAGCGCATCGCCACCGCCGCAGCCATACTCCAGAACCCGCCAAGGGCAATCCCCAGCAAGATGCGCATCAACAACAGCACCGCGAAGCTGGAGGAAACGGCGACCAACAGATTGGAGGCAACCATCAACGTGGAAAACCCCAGCAACACCCAACGTCGGTCGATGCCGCGGGTCAGGCCTGGCACCAACAAACCGGCGAACAACGCTACCACTGCTGTCACCGTTACCGCCTGGCCAGCCAGCGCTTCGGACACGCCCAAATCAGTCGCCATCAGTGTTAACAAACTGGCCGGAAGGTACTCAGCGGTCAGTAACCCGAACACCCCCATTGCCAGCGAGAAGACGGCCATCCACGCGGGGGCCGCAGGCTCTGCATCCGAGAAGGCGTCGGGATGGCGGTTGGATACGGCATTACATACACAGTCAGTCATTGCAGGGATCTCCCAATCATCATTGCGACCCGCAGTCTAGGCGCGCGAATCTGGATGATCTATGATCCAAAATCTCTCATTTTTGACTAAAACACCTGAACAATGTCTGCAGAACAGTTTGCGCTTGCCTCGGATCTCATCAACGAGCTGTTGCGCGGCATGCGCCTGCGTGGCGTCGAATACCGGCGTATACAAGCCAGTCCGAGTTTCGGTTTGGGCTTCGCTGAAAAACCTGGGCATGCATGGTTCCATTTCATGGCCGTCGGCAATGCGGTACTGCGAATGGAGGACGGCACCACCTACGCGCTGTCTGCCGGCAACGCCGTGTTCATCTCCCACGGCGCGGCCCATCAACTGTATTCCCATGCGGACGTGCCCGTTCAGGACATCGACCGCCTAGACGGCGTCCCCCTCGGTGACACCGTGAGCGCGGTGCACACCGGAACCGATGCCAGCCCAACGCCGAGCACCATTTTGTTCAGTGGTTGTATGGAGTTTGAACTGGGCAGCATCCATGGCCTCGGCAAACTGATGCCGGGCCTGATGTTGATTGATGCCGACGGCCAGCGCTACCCTGGACTGGTGCCTATTCTGTCCACCATGGAACGCGAGGCCAGCGCCGCACGTGTGGGCTTCGCCGGTATCCTCGCACGGTTGGCCGACGTGGTGGCCGCCATGATCGTTCGCGGCTGGGTGGAGTGCGCTTGCGGGAATGCCTCTGGCCTGGTCGCCGCCTTGCGCGACCCCCGCTTGGCCGGTGCACTGCTAGCGCTCCATCAACAACCGGGCCGCGACTGGACCGTTGCGCAATTGGCAGCGCAATGCAACACCTCACGCTCGGCCTTCGCGGACCGCTTCCAGGTGACGATTGGCATGACGCCGCTGCGCTATGTCACCGAACTGCGAATGCGGCTTGCAAGCCAATGGCTGACCCTCGAAAGGCTGCCGATCGAAGAGGTAGCACAACGCTTGGGCTATACATCCCAGGCGGCTTTCAGTCGCGCATTCAAACGCATTACGGGGAAGACACCGGGGTTCAGTCGCAAGGTGAGGTAGCCTACTGTCACGTGAAGCTGAGCGCATGTAGTCGACGATCTTTACCCCTGAATAATTTAACGCCCGTTACGTCGAGGAATGGGTCACGGCAGTGCACAACCGGCTAAAGGACTGTCAAGTATGACAGTAGACGCCTGCGACGCCCCACCTGAGAATGAAGGCCACGCGGCGAGAATCCCCAGCCTCTGAGACTGGGCCAGCACGTTTGCCGCCAGCACTCGATGAGGGGCTCAGTCATGGAGATCACTGAATGCCGTGCCGCAGACAACGTCATCTTGACGCTAAAGCAACCGATGAACGCGCGACGCACCCGTCTGCTGTGCGGCTATCTGCGCCAGATCAATCCGCCGGCCAAGTATTTGATCCTGGTCGAGGAATGGACGGCGCAAGCCCATTACGTGCAGTTCAACCAGATTAGAGGGTGCGCGCGCATCAGCAAAAAACTGCGGCCACGCCCGGCCTGAGCATTCGCTCATGAACCTGCGTTCACGTAGCATCAGCGTAACGCTGGCGGTCGGCTTGTTCACCACCATGGGAGTGGCACAGGCAGAACGTGCCCTCATCGAGCCGTCGCAGATACAAGAACTTTTATTGTATGGAGCACCCTGCCCGCTTTACGAGCGCAGCGCCTCACCAATTTCTTCAATAGCAAAACCAACGTCATGCCCCGCACGAATCAACTCCGCGAACCGCAGCATCACGGAAGAGCCGACATCGTGGGACAGCGCCAAGGTCATCAGTTCGCGTATGGGTTCATCAAGCGCTGCTTCGACGCTGGGTGAACACGCCTGCCCTGTGAGCCAGGCAACAAGGGACGAGACCCTATGGCCTGGGGTGTCTTCATCAACACCCAAAATCTCGCCTAACACCATTCCCAGTGTGCCGGCAGGATGTTGTTCCGGGCGGCTCCAAGTCTTGAGTTCAATTGACTCTCGCTGCACCTTTTCCAAGTTCCGCCGAATCTTTCCAGGAATGGTCGCCGCCGCTTTAGGGCGATTGTAGTACTCGCGGTTAGCTAAACTTGCGGCGTCCCTGACAACCTTCCAGGCCACCGACCACAGCTGTGAAACACTGTAGGTATGCAATGCTGCGCGCATCGTACTTTTAATTTCTGCCAGCTCTTGTTCCGACAGATCATGGTTATAGAGTTCGCACTGAACGTCCAGATAGCGCATGACATCAGCGACTGCGTAATCAAGCCACAGGTTGAAAAGCCCGTCAGCGTCGGTATACACCCTATCCGACAGGTTACGAATGACCTCGTCCGCACGCCTTGATGCGACATCTGGCGCCAAACGATAGACAACCTGGTCCCTCAACACCCAAATCTCATCGCCCTCCCAATAGTAGGTGCCCGGGCTTGCTTTACTGGGGTCATCAAGGACGAGCCCAGCCTCACGCAATTGCATCATGAAGTCATCGACATACCGAGGCGCCAGCCCTCGACAATCACCCGGTCTGAAGCCGCCATTGGTCAACCTCGGGGTAACAGCCCTGTCCAACGCCAGCAGAAGCACCACCTGATTATCCGGCACCGCTGAGTAGTCCACCGTGCGGGTTGACTGCTTGCGTACGTATTCGGCCAACTGCCGTTCAAGCTCTGCGGCTTTGGTCTTTTTAGCCTCAAGCGCAATGGCGTCATGGTCGTTTTGGCAAAGCGTACAAAGCTTCGTGGACCGTTGAGGGACCTTTTTGGCCTCTGAGCGATTTTTGATTTCGATCAGTTTCGCGCACTTAGGGCAGACCTGATTGTCATCAAATGCATTGCAACGTTGCCGTATGAAGCTGGCGAGTGTAACGCCTGGTGCCATTTCAATAACGTCCGTCAGCGCACCCACTTTTTCAACGTACTGCCCTGATTCATCGACAGCCCAGTAACGCTCGATCAATTCAATTTCTTTAGGATCGTCGGTCAACATTTGGAGCTTGATTGCCATGTAAACAGTCCTGTTTCGTATGTGATTATTTTGTCCAGTCATCGCTGCCTTATGGACGCTCAACGCTGAAAGCTATTGCGGCGACACCCCCAACCTTGTTCAGGTCCCTCTTCGTTTTACGCTCTTCCAACAAGGTCCTGGGCAACACAAACCCTTCAAAACTGCGCTGTGTAATCGGGTTGTTAGCCTTCTCCGCGCCTATCCGATAACGCATCAACCCATCGGCGACTGAGAAGGTCAGGTCCACACTGGTGTCGGTACGGCCATTGAGGTGCCCGCGACTCAGCAGCCGGAACAACGACCACGGCCCGCGGTAGCTCAGGCTGGCGGTGTTGCCGGTGCTGTGCACCAGGGTCAGTTGGCTGCCGTTGGTATTGCCCAGGCTGTTGGGCCACACCAGCCCCGTGCGTTGCGGCGCGCCGTGCTGGTAGGGGATCAGTTGGCCGTCGACGCTGAGCATGCTGCTCAGGCGCGTGGCGCTCAGGGCCAGGGGTTCGATGGTGAGTTGCACGGCCAGATGGCCGCGGTGGTTGAAGAAGGTGTCGCGGATGCGCTCGGCCTTTTTCAGTTGCTCCAGCACGTCGCTGCGTACCAGATAGCCGCCGAGGCTGTCGGAGTACAGGGCATCGAGGTTGTCCTTGAGGAACACGTTCAGGTATTGGTCGTGGAACTGCTGCAGACGCCCCTGCGGGCCGAAGAAGGCTTCAAAGTCTTCCAGCGAGGCGTCCTCGCCACTGGCCTTGAACGGGTAGCGGCCCGCCAGGCGTTCGCGGTAAAAGCTGTAGATTTCACTGTCCCAGCGTTTTTCCAGTTCGCGCAGGGCAGCGATCACCAGCACTTGCGAGGTTTGATCGGCGAGTTTTTTGACCTGCTGATTCAACGGCTCGGGCAGCCCCACGGCGACGCGTTGCAGGTTGGCGATGGGGTCGGCGCCGCCCAGGGAGAAGCGGTTGAGCACGGTTTTAAGGGCGGCTTTGCCGGGGTCCGGGTTGTCGTGCACGGCCTTGGCGTAGTCATAGACGGCGCTGACCGAACGCAGGGTTTCTTCGTAGTAGGACGGCTGCTCGCCTCGTGCGGTGATCAGCTCTGACAGATTTGAGAATGCGCGCCGAATCCCTGCTGCCTGTTGTTGCCCCTCGGGCACCTTGTCCAGCTTGAGCGGGGCTTGCCCTTCAGCCAGGGGCGCGGCCGGGTAGATCACGCTGTTGTCACGCAGGGTTTCCAGCAGGCGTCGTAGCGGTGCGGCCGGGCCGGTGACTTGTTCCAGTACCGCCACGCCGTGGCTGAGGTCGTCAAAGTCGGTCACCGCGAACTGGTTCAGCGCACGCCGCCAGCTGTCGACGTAGTCGGCGCTGTACAGGGCGCGGATACGCTGGGTCAGCACGTTGCGGTCTTCGTCGGAGTAGTCCAGGCGTTGTCGTTCGCCAAGCACCCACTGGTCAATCATCGCCAGCTCGATAATGCCCTTGGTACCGGGTTCGAAGTAATCCTTGAAACCCTTGGCGGTGAGCAGCGGCGGCAATTGCAGACCGCTGCCGGCTTGATCGGTGTTCAGCGCACGGTAGACGATATCGAACGCCGGGCCGACCTCAGTGCGCAGGTCCAGCGGCCGATGCATACGCTCCAGGGCATCCTGTTTCAGGCTCATATATACCCGTTCGGCCATGGGCAACTGGCGCAGTTGCTGCTGCACTTGAGTGATGCGCTCGCGGTAGTTCGGCAGGTCGGCATCGGCGTATTTCAGCGCGTAGCCCAAATGGCCCATCAAGTCGGCCTGCAGTTGGCCCTGGCCCGGATAGGCGCGCTGCCATTGCTTGGCGACCCACTCCTCGACAATCGCCGGGCGGCGGTTGGGGCGCTCTTCGAGCATGCGGTACACGCGCAAGGCTGCCAGTTGCTGATTGCTGCCGGCGGGCGCGGTGTTAATAGCCTCCAGCACCCCGCTGGCAATGGCCGGCAGGAAGCGTTTGGACAGCAGATTCAAATAGGCCTCATCCACCGTTGGACCAATCGCCCTGCCCTGGTACAAGCCCATATCCGACAGCAATGGCCAGGCTTCACGGTAATCACCGTAGACCAACACCGCATCGCGAATCTGGTCCAGAGGCAGCAACAGGTTGCGCCCCGTAGGGTCGACCGTGGCGTCGATGTCTCGCTCACTGAACTCCTGACTCTTGGCCAACACGTTGGCCGCTTTGTCGCGGTTGATATCGAAGTAAAACTGCCAGGTGCCGACGACCACCAGACACCCCAAAGACGCAACGCTGAACCCGGCGATCAACAGCCGCCGTTTGCTGCGAGCCACCTTGATGTTGTCGCCCGCCAGGCCCGCTTCGGGGTAGATCACCCGCTGGAACAGTTGCTGGGCAAAGTAGATAGCCGTGCCACCGGCCGGTTTGACCTCCGGTGGCGGTGGTGGCAGTTGATACGCCTGCCCTGCTTCTTTGACGAAAGCGTTGCTCAGAGTGCCCTGCTGCAACACCGAGGAAAAATACAGCCCGCGCACCAACGCGGGTGTGGTGAACCGATCACTGCCAAGCAGCTCGGTCAGGAAGCCAAACAACGCGGGGCGCAAGCCCGCCATCTGATGCATCAGCGCCTGCAAGCGATCACAGTCATCCAACGTGCGCGCCTCCCGGGTGCTGTTGAAAACCTGTTCGCAGAGGCAATCGACAAAGGCTTGATATTGACGCGTCAGCTCCGCCAGCCAGGCATCAAAGTCATCCACCGCGTCCAGGCTGAACGTGAAACCCAGCAGATCTTCGCGACCACTGCGTGACAACCTGGCGAAGAATTCTTCGAAGCCTTCCAGCAGGTCGAACTTGCTCAGCGTCACGTACACCGGCAAGCGCGTGCCCAATTGCCGCGTCAGCTCAAATAGCCGGGTGCGCAGCAGGTTGGCGTGGGCCTTGCGTTGTTCGGGACGTTGCGCCAACAAGGTCTGTATATCAATTACCAGCACCACGCCGTTCAATGCCCGACGGCTGCGGTTGCGCGTCAGCCAGTCGAGCAGATGCGACCATAGGCGCGCATGAGTGCCGCTGGGCAACACCGGCTTGACCTTGCCCTGCTGCTCGACGTTTTCAGCCGGTGAATCCGGGTGGCTGAGAAATTCACCCGGTGGGTCAATCAACACCGCCTCGTCCCCGATCCACCAATCCACCGGATAGGCCAATTGCTCTTCCTGAGCCCTGACCCCAGCCTTGGTCACATGAGACAACGAAAAGCTTTGGTTGGAGCGGGTGATCAGGCTGGTCTTGCCGGCATTCTCCTCACCGAGCACCAGGTACCACGGCAATTGATACAGCGAACGACGGCGCTCCATGTTGTTGAGCAAATTGCCCAGGCTGCGGTCCAGCGCCCGCTCTTGAGCTTCGATATAAGGCAAGCAAGGGTCGGCCTGCACGGCAGCCTCGTGCTGGCGCTCAACCTGCAAACGCTGATAACGCTCGCGCACGCGCCACGCCCAGATGAGCAGCGGCACCACGATCACCGCCACACTGGCCGAGACCCGCATCGCCCACTCGGCCAACGGTTGGCGCTCACGCCACGTCCACTGCGGGCCCAGCCACCAGATGGCGACCAGCAAGAACATCACGCCCAACAGCACCAACACCGGCCATGCCTGGTTGAATTGGCGCAGCACCGGCAGGCCCCAGCGTTTGAGGTAACCCCAGACTGTTTTCATGAATTGCTCCTAACGCTTTTTTAGAGTTCGTTGCTTACACACGGTGAACGCATCCCTGTTGCTCCCGCTGAACCACGCCCAGGGACATAGCTTGGGTTTTCAAAGCTGGCGATGAATTCATGGAGGATGCGTTTGCTTTCAGCAGCCTCCTTGACACTGGGGCCGCGAATGTTGGCCTCAGGGTCCGGTCTGGGCGCGACCGCGCCGTAGCGGATGCGTACGGATTTGAGGATTGCGTCCCACACGGCCATGGCTTCGTAGTCGGTGAGCGAGGGGTTGACGGGTTCCGGTGACGCGGGTTGTTGCCAGAGTGGGAGTTCGTAGCCTTTGTTGGCGAATTGGGGAAGGGTCCAGCGCACAAGATCCCTGGGTTTATCAGGATCTATGGCGGTACGCTTCTTTCCGCCTGCCGATAGGCGAATACTCATAGCTGGACGGCTTAGGGATGGGTTATCTCGATAGTTCTCGCTGACGAAAAGTATTTGACGATGTGTGTCATCACTGAAGCCGATCAAGGATTCTTCGGCTTGCATTCCGGCTAATGTGATTTTGCCTATACGCAGTTGTTCATAATCGCCAGCGAGGAATATTTTCCCGTCTTTTTGGGTTCGGACATGCAAACGTTCTCCATCATCAGGTGATAAGGCGTTGTAGTAGACGTTCAGCGATACGTCTGAAGCAGGGGGGCGAGAATAGAAACTGGCAACCTCATGGTCGTGATGACTGCGAATGACAACCGGCCCAAGCGCAAAGCCCGCGCCTGCGGTTTCGGGGGTGACTTTTAAGATCTCTTTTGAGAGTTTTAACAGACGATCTTCAACAGGAGCGGTATTACCCTTGAAGGAGTCAGCTCGGAGCATGACGTAGACGTCATCGACCAGCAGGTGGAGTTCGTGAACGAAAGTCTGACGCGGTGTTGGACGCCGGTAGTATTGCAACATGACACTTTGCGGTGCCTGCGCTTTGGCTGACACCAGCATTGATACGTCATCCATCTCATAATTTTTGACCGCGGCGATCCGGCTGGCCCGCTCCTGCAAGGCAGCGGAAAAGCGTTGCTGTGACACCCCTTCGCCCAACACCCGCACTTCAACGGATGCATGATCGGCCCCCAGCCCGTAGTGCAACTTCACATCCCCGCCCCCCGTCCAGTTGGCGGGCAAATCTATCAGCCCACGGCCCAGCGCCCAGGTGCGCATGTTGCTGGTCAGTTCGTGCACGGTTTGTTTCTCCTGTTCGCTGGGTTGTTTGAAGGTGGTGCAGCCCGCGAGCAACGCGAGCGTCAAGCAAACGAAAAGAAGCTGGGGGGTTTTAGGATGAAGGCGGCTAAAAGAAAGCCGGTGGGCGCTATTCATTGATCGCTATCCCCTGGTAATGACCTACGTTTTTCCAAGCTGGCAATGAACTCATCGAGGATGCGCTTGCTTTCGGCAACCTCCTCGGCACTAGGCCCGCGAATGTTGGCCCAGGGGTCCGGCTTGGGCACGACCGAACCGTAGCGGATGCGTACGGATTTGAGGATTGCGTCCCACACGGCCATGGCTTCGTAGTCGGTGAGGGAGGGGTTGACAGGTTCTGGTGACGCGGGTTGTTGCCAGAGAGGCAGTTCGTAGCCTTTGTTGGCGAATTCGGGCAGGGTCCAGCGAACCAAATCCTCTGGTTCGTCGGGGCCGATCGGTTCGGCTTTCATACCTCCAGCCGACATGCGAAAGTTCATGCTCGGGCGACTTAGCGATGGATCCTCACGATAGTTTTCGGCTCCGAAGAGGAGTTGACGATGAGTATCGTCGCTGAAGCCAATCAGGGATTCTTCCGCCGACATTCCCGCAAGAGTGATCTTCTTCGTGCGCAGATTTTCATAATCACCTGCGAGGAAAACCCGTGCGCCGTCCTCGGTCCGGGTCTTTATGCTCTTCGTTTGACTAGGCGATAAAGCATTGATGTAAATTTCCAGCGAAATATCAGAGGCAGGCGGACTGAACTCAAAGCTGGCGATCTCCTGATCATGGTAACTGCGAATGACTACCGGCCCGAGCGCAAATCCCGCGCCAGCATTTTCGGGGGTAACTTGGAAGATCTCTTTTGAAAGTTTTAACAGACGATCTTCAACAGGAGCGGTATTACCATTGAAGGAGACAGCGCGGAGCATGACGTAGGCGTCGCCCACCAGCAGATGGAATTCGTGCACGAATGTATCTGGGACTTCGGTGCTCTCAAAATACTGCAGCCATATTTTCTGCGAGGTTTCACGCCTTGCTGAAACCAACATGGATGCGTCCTGCTGCTCATCATTTTTGACAGCCGCGATTCGACGCGCACGCTCATTCAATGCGGCATCAAACCGCTCCTGCGTCACGCTCTCTCCCAACACGCGTACCTCAACAGACGCATGATCGGCGCCCAGCCCGTAGTAGAGCTTCACGTCGCCGCCACCACTCCAATTGGCCGGCAAATCAATCAAACCTCGGCCCAACGCCCAGGTGCGCATATCGCTTGTCATCTCGCTCACGTTACGTTTCTCCTTCTCGCTAGGCTGTTTGAGCGCAGTACATGCAGTAAGAGAGCCCAGCACCAGGCAGACAAAAACAATGATTAACCGGCGCATAGGGGCCTCTTGGCTTTCGCCGCAATTTTGATAATCGAATAGAGGGTGAATTGCTGCGCTAACGGGTTGGCGTAGGACGCCTCATGATCGAACCCAGGCGCCTTGATTTGCTGGCGAACGCCACCGTTGCGCGCGTGTTTTATCGGTGCGCTGCCCGAACTGACCGGCACAGTGCCGTCGCCGGAGCCGTCCTGCATCTTGCAATGCAGTTCCCAATAACTGGTCTTCACGATTTTGACAGGCGCATCGGGATCGCCACGCATGGGCGGTATGGGTTGCTCGTGGCCGCCGACATACACAGGGCTGCGGCCATCATCTCTGACCTGATGCATCTCGAGATTTGAAACTGTGAAGCTATCGGGGTATGAGCCGTGAGGACCATTGAGGCGAGACCCGCGCTGCATTTGCCAAGTGATGGATTCGAAACTGGGGTACTTAGCTTCGCTGCCGTAATAGACGTAGGTTTGAGGGTGATAGGAGCCGCTGATACATTGATGAAAGGCTTTTGCTTTCTTGATGTTGTCCGCAAATGTTTCCCACGTAATCGGATCACCATCCTTAGGTGCCAACCACTCTTCACGCAGTAATCCCCACCAACGGTCGCGGCGCAGATAGATCTCTTCATAAGGGTCTTTTACAGGCTGGCGCGGCATCGCCGAAACACCGTGGTTGTCGATCAACCTCAGCCAGCCAGGGGCATAATCTTGTGTCGGCAGCAATTGCAAAGCGCCAGGCGCCTGCGCAAAAACGGCGGTCACTTCCTGGCCGGTCGGACCAATCACTGCTCCGGCAATCGGATCTTCATCGCTCATACCGACCTTACAACGGCGATAAGCGACCGGAGCCCCAGTGGCGGGCATTACCCCATGCACGACGCCGGCAATCTTGGCACTCATGCCGGGCAGCTGCGCACATCGTCGAGCCACCAATCCGCCCATGGAGTGGGTGACCAGAATGACTTGTTGGCAGTTTCGACCGTATTGGTGCATCAATTCGTCTATGCGTTCGGCCAGGCGCTGTGCAGCGATTTTGTTGGAGTCCAGCCAGTTATACCCACACGCATGCACCGGCATTCGATAGTCACCGCGCGCTAACAACTCATCCGAGATAATCGACGGCAATTGACTCGCCAGGTTGACCCCCAATCCCGGCATAGCAATGGGAATTTCGGGTTTTAGCCGGGTGATATGAGTCGGCCCAGGCTCGACAGCGACGGTATGCAGGTGCTCAGGCCGAACGTCGAATTGCGGCCATTGGTGAGGCAGGAACTGGTTATTCAGGGTTTCTTCCAGCCAAAGAAGAAACGCGTGATAACTGGTTTCGCTGACTTCGCCCCAACCGCGCTCTCTGTAACGTTTGGTCAAGGCCAAGGCGGCCTTTTTCTTGTCCAATTCTGGCTGGGTAATGACCGTGCCTACGGCGAGCTTAGGCACTGCCCCGTTTCTATCAACCTCCGCACGAAGTGGATGCAGGATTTTCTGACGTTCACCTGCTGTTTTGAAAATCCAATTTTTCGCGAGCCACATATTCTTACCCATGAACCCCGCATCCAACCGCCAGACGGGACCCACCTTCTTCTTTTCCTTTCCTTTCTCCGGCTTGCTCTTCAAATTCGACCCCATGATCCCCGGCACAAAAATCACCGGCAGCACCCCATCCGGCGGCAATATGCAGTGCACCGGGTCGGTGATATGGCTGGGCGTGAGGGTCCAGGTATGCACGGGGTTGCCCCGCGCGTTGTAGTGCATGGGGGCGACACGGGGCGTCGTCGGGCTATTGGTCATGTGGGGTCTCCGTTTTCTAGCCATTCCAATGTCAACCCTTCCAGTGTCATGCCCTGTTGCAGGGTGACGTAGCCTTCGCCATCAGTGCAGCCCTCGAAGCGTGCGCCGTCTTTGCGAACCAAGGCGTAGGCACGGTTGCGCATGGGTTGACCGTTGAAAAAGGGTTGAAAGCGTTCGTTGAACGAGGTGCTGGGCCAGCTGTTGAGTTGCGTCGCGGCATGGCTGGGGTCAATGAATTGTTTGTTCGCAGCTTTCACAATGAAATCGCCGGGCATGCCCAGCTCGATATTGCCGCCCTGCATCTTGATGTAGGCCCCGCCGCACAGCAGGGTGATGTGTTTGTCCGCCGCCACCAGCACGTGTTGCTGGCTGGCGCTGATTTCCACGCTCTGATCTGCTTGCACCTGGATGCTGTTGTGCTGGGCCTGCAGCAGCAGTTGACCGTTCTGGGCGATATGGCGCATGTCACCGCCCTGGGCGAACAGGCCCAGCTCGTCACCCGCGTTAATCACCACTTTTTTACCGGCGGTCAGTTGCAGGTTCTGTTGCGCGACGCTGTCGATGTGTTCGCCTGCGCCCATGGCAATGCTGCGGGATGTGGCGGCAGCAATACCCGCGGGCCCGCTCAGGGCGATGATGGGCTGCGCGCCAGTGCCCGTGCCATTGGGCTGGTCATTGGCGCCCTGCCCCAGGGTGTTGACGGCCTCGGTAAGCGTCTGTTGCGGTTGCCAATCCTGGACAATGCCTTGGGCAACCTCCGCCGAACTGCCTAGCTGCTTGGCCAATGCCAGGGCGGTGTGCAGCACCTCAATGACTTGCTGGCGCTCCAGTTGGCCCGCAGCGGCCTTCAGTTGCGCTTCCGCAGTCAGCAATAAACCTTTTGCCGCGCGCAACGCACCGTGCCCATCCGTCCGTAACTCAAACCCCTCCCCCCTGGGTTTACCGCCACCGTAATGGCGGGGGTGAGTGAGGTAACCCAGATGCAGCGCGCTGTGCTCGTGATCACTCATCAACGCCGCGCTGATTTGCGCGGTGGTGTCGTCAATGCGCAACTCATTGGCGCGGGTCCCCTTGAATTCGCGACTTTTGGTTGTCGCTACGGCATTGAGCTTAGGTAGCTCGTAGGGCGGCAAATTGGTCTCGCGATAAGTCCGGCCTGTGGCGATGGGCTGGTCCGGGTCACCATCCAGAAAGCTGATGATCAGTTCCTGATCCACGCGCGGCACGGCCATGGCGCCCCAGGTCGCTCCGGCCCAACCCTGAGCCACACGAATCCAGCACGAACTCTGATCGTTGTTTTTGTCCGAGCGATCCCACGGGAACTGCACTTTCACCCGGCCCCATTCATCGCAGTAAATCTCTTCCCCTGGCGGCCCGACCACCGTGGCGATCTGCGGGCCGTCGATGCAGGGTTTGGCACGCAGCGGCGCCTTCCAATCTGAGGTCCAGCGGATGGCGCTGGCGGTCATTTCATAAGAGGTGCCGTGGTCGCTGCCGAACGCCTCTTCTTGCAAGCTGGTGTGCTGTTTGCCTTCGTGCTTGATGGCGATGGTGCGCCAACGGTCGTTGAAGTCTTCGCGGGGATGCTCGTTGAGGTCGAACGCCAGCCCCGGTTGCAGGCGTGCGTCGTCACCGGCCAGGTGGGCCAGTTTGGCGTCATTGCGCAGGGCGGTGAGTCGAGTCTTGGTGAAGGGTTTGCCGGCGATGTCGCGTTTGTAGCGGCCGGGGTAGTCGTAGCGTTCGTAGTCCTTGTGCTGGTTTTTCAGGTCCTGGTCGCCAGTGGCGGTGTGCTGTTGGTCGTAGCGCGGGTGGGTGAAGGTGTAGTCGCGTTGTACCTGGCGGGCGGTGCGTACTTGTTCGGTGTAGTGAAAACGGGTCAAGGCCGGTTCCGTGGCATCGCCGCCGGCCATGGGTTGGTAGATCACGGGGCAATGTTTGTGCGTGCCGATGGTGCCCAGGCCGCCGACGCGGTCGGTGAGGACGAGGGTGTGGCCGTCGTCGCGATGTTCGAAGGTGTAGAGCAGGCCTTCTTCGGCGGCGAGGCGGGCGATGAAATCGAGGTCGGTTTCGCCGGCCTGTACGCAGTATTCCCGGCGTTGGTGGTCGAAGCAGATTTCGCGGCGGATGTCGGTCAGTCGGTGCTCGGCGAGCACACTGGTGATGATGTCGGGCACAGTCTGGCCCTGAAAGATGCGCCAGTTGGAGCGCAGGTCGAAACGCGCCAGGGTCGGTTCGATGACGACGGTGTAGCGGGTGCGACGAAAGCCGGTGTCGCCCTGGGTGAACAGGCTGACCAGGCCATGGACGTAACGTACTGGGGTTTCGCCACGCCAGATGGTGAACAGCCCCGCCAGGTCGAGCACGTTTTTGAAGTCGATGGCCGCGTTGTAGCTGGCCAGTTGCAGTTCCAGCTTGAACGGCTGGGACAGGCCTTCTTCAAGCGTGAAGGACACCACATCGAAGGCATCGCCTTTCAAGGGCTCGAAGGTGAATCGCAGGTCGCTTTGGCGGGGCACGTGGCTAGTCCTTACTTTGACTGATGATGGCCGCCACCTTCTGATACAGCTCCGGCTCCCAACCCTGCGCCGTGGTATCGCGCATCAAGCGCGCAACGCTGGCGTACAAATCGTCCGCCAGCCACGACAACCCACGCGATGCCAGCAGGTCGGCGGCAATCACGGTGGCGTAGCTGCGATGGCGCGGAGCGTCTTGGGTGGCGTGCAGTTCCTGCAGGCGCAGCAGCACCACTTCCACGCCTTCGGTGTTGAGTTGAGTGGCCAGTTCGTCACGCAAGCCGGCGTATTCCTGCACCGGGCTGCCGGTGGCTTGCGCCTGATCGGCGCCGGTAATCCAGGCCTGGGTTTGCGCATCCACGAACGGCGTGCCGTCGCTGAAACACAACTCCAGCAAGGCCGGAAGACGGCAGACAAACCGCTCGCAGGTCTGGCGGATGGCGCCGGCCACCTCTTCCATCGCCAGGCGCGAGGCGACTTGGGCGGCCAGGTAACTGCCGCGCAGCCAGTACGGCGAGGCGCAGACGCTTTTTTCGATGCGCAGTAACAGGTTCGGCTCAATGGCGTTGTGGTTAAGCGCATCCTGGTAGCCGTCGACGATGTCTTTGGGCACGGCGGTCAGTTCGGTGCGCCGGTCACGGACGACTAAGGGCGCGGTGCGAAGATGCGACCACAGGCCGAAGCGGCGCAATTGGTAGCCGGTGGGGTCGTACGGGTCTTGCTGGTTGATCTGCTCGGCCATGTTCAACACCGCACGGCGTTGTTCACGTTCGTTACTGGGCGCTTGCGGTTTAGGCGGGCTGAAAAAGGCTGCGTCCAGAGCGCCGCTGGCGGTGGGCATACGGGCAGGCGCGTTCACCACGGCCGGCTCGCTGTATTTGTCCAACTGCCGTTGCAGGGTGTCCAGCGCTGCGGGGTCGAGCTTGGCGCTGTCGACGCACTGTTGCAGGGTAGCCAGCGCCCGTTGCGCCGCTGCTTGGTAAGCCGGCTCAAAACTGCTGCGCTCCAGGGCCGGCAGCACCTGGCCCAGGTCCTCCAGCAGGCGCTGCACCTGCTTGCGCTTGTTCAGGTAACCGGTGGGGCCGGGCTTGGGGTAAGCGCTGTCCCAATACTGTTCGACCATACCCGCGATCAGACCGAGGGCATCGGCCCAGCGCACCCACTGGCGGGTACGCAACCAGACCACTTGCAGATGGCCGACGATGCGCCAGTGCTTGCACTGGGTCGTCAGGTAGTCGCGGGAGGCTTCATCGATGTAGGGCCAGTCGATATCGCTCTCGCGCAAGCCGCCCAGCTTGACCATCTCCTGGTCGATGGCCTGATAGGTTTCGTCCTCTACATCGAAATGCCCGGCAGGTTGCGCGGGGTCGATGGGGGCCAGCAGCCGCTCGACGATGTCGACCGGAACGTCGATCACCAACGACATGCCTGGCGCTCCTGTTCGATCAGTTCGCCCAGCCCCTCGGCGTCGAATATCAGGCCGTGCAGCCTTGGATAGTCGCTCTCCAGCCGCAGGCGCTGGCCACCGCCCATATTGCGCAACAGGGAAATCGCCTGCAGCCCGCGCCCGGCATCGACCACCAGGCCGGCGTCGTCCAGCACCTGCCATTGATAAGCTACGGATACGGGGCGCTCATCCTTGAACAGTTGAATGCGTATTTTGTTGGGCTTGGCCGGTTCATCCAGCACCAATTGCAGGCGCGAAATTTTCGACTCGCAGCTGATGGCCAAATAGGGCCGGGGCGGCAATGCTCCCAAGGCCGGGGCCGAGATCACCAACCGTGGTGGCTGGTCGTTGTCCAGCGCCGGGAATGACGACAACAGAAAGCGCTGATCCTCAGGCTGGCGCTTGGCCTCATTGCGCTGTACCAGGTCGACAATCGGCAGCACCCGGCTCAGCGCAGGCGGCGGCGCAGGCGGATGATGGATGGGCGTGCCGGCAGCTAAGTCAAAGCATTCCAGGCGTTTGAGCGGGGACACGATCGCCGGGCAATCCTGTGCCATCGGCATTGCGTGTATGTGCGGGGCAATCAGCATTGCTACCAGGCCCCCTACCCAACACCAACGTTGCGATCCTTTGCGCATCAACGCCTCCCCCTACATTATCAATAAATTCAACTTTTGCTATTGAACCAAGGCGATCACTCATCTTCGAACACAGCAACTTTTCATGAACTTATATAAATAACGAACTGGCAAGTCCGAGGCATCATTTTTTTTGCAACACCCTCAAATACCAGATACACCCCTCAGATAAAAAAACCTGACACTGTATGAATTTTCCCAGACTCAACATAAACATTAAACAGTAATTTTTCTTACATCCAAGTACCACGAAACGAATCGACTTCGTCCGACATGACTTTTTCTGAAACATGGGCTTTTAATAGCGCCACCTTCAAAAAAGGATTTTTCCCATGTCGAAATCCCAAAGTTCTGTCGCGCCTAAAAAACGCATCAATATCAAGTACGTGCCGGCCACAGGCGACCAACAAGCCGAAGTCGAGCTACCGCTGAAGTTACTGGTCACGGGCGACTTCAAAGGCCACGGCGAACTAAGTGCTCTTGAAGATAGACCATCCATTCGGATAGATAAAGACACCTTCAATGAAGTTCTTACCAAAGCAGAAGTTGCCTTGGACATGGCGGTCCCGTCGGTACTGAACAACGATCACGACACCGACCTGAATGTGCAACTTCAATTCAAAACCATCAATGACTTCGGCCCTGACGCCATTGCTCGCCAAGTACCCGAGCTGAACAAGTTGCTGGAACTACGCGAAGCCTTGGTTGCGCTCAAGGGACCAATGGGCAACGTACCCGCCTTTCGCAAGCACCTGCAAAACCTGCTGACCGATGAAGCCGCCCGCCAACGCCTGGCCAGCGAACTGAACCTGGTGCTTGACGCGCCAAACAACTGAGTTCTTTTACGTCCATATGGAGTAGCCCTTATGCCTAGGGAAAGTAGTGCCGCCCAAGTACTGGTCGCCGATGAACAGTCGTCGTTGCTCGATCAATTGCTGGCCAATACCACCATCCGCCCGTCCCAGGAAGGCTATGCCGTGGCCCGCCAAGGCGTGGCTGCGTTCATCAGCGAGATCCTGCAAAGCGGTGATCACGAGCAGCCGGTCAACAAGCACCGGGTTGACCAGATGATTGCCGAGATCGACCGCGCGTTGAGCAAGCAAATGGACGTGATCCTGCATCAGCCGCAGCTCCAGCAACTGGAATCGGCTTGGCGTGGCCTGAAACTGCTGGTGGACCGCACGGACTTTCGCGAAAACATCAAGCTGGAAATGCTGCACGTCACCAAGGAGGAGTTGCTGGACGACTTCGACAACGCCGGTGATATCACTCGCAGCGGCTTGTACAAGCACGTCTACACCGCCGGCTACGGCCAGTTCGGCGGTGAGCCGGTGGGGGCCATTGTCGGCAACTACACCTTTGGTCCCAGCTCGCCGGACATCAAGTTGCTCAGCTATGTAGCCTCCATCGGTGCCATGTCCCATGCGCCGTTTGTGTCGGCGGCCGGGCCGGAACTGTTCAACCTCGAAGGCTTCCAGGGCCTGCCCGACCTCAAAGAGATCAACGATATTTTCGACGGCCCCCGCCACACCAAATGGCGCGGCTTGCGCGAGTCCGAAGACGCTCGCCATTTGGCCCTGACCTTGCCACGTTTCTTGCTGCGCACGCCCTACAGCACTGAAGACAATTCGGCCCGCAGCTTCGGCTACAACGAAACCGTCGACGGCAACCACGACAACTACCTGTGGGGCAACACCGCGTTCCTGATGGCCTCGCGCATCACTGACAGCTTTGCCCGCTACCGCTGGTGCCCGAACATCATCGGCCCACAGTCCGGTGGTGCGGTGGATGACCTGCCGGTGCACCTGTACGAGTCCTTCGGCCAACTGCAGGCCAAGATCCCTACTGAAGTGTTGATTTCCGACCGCAAGGAATTCGAGCTGGCCGAAGCCGGTTTTATCCCGCTGACCATGCGCAAAGACAGCGACAACGCGGCGTTCTTCTCGGCCAACTCGGTGCAGAAACCCAAGAATTTCCCCAAGACCCGCGAAGGCCAGGAAGCCCAGACCAACTACAAGCTCGGCACCCAGTTGCCGTACCTGTTTATCGTCAATCGCCTGGCCCACTACATCAAGGTGCTGCAACGCGAGCAGATCGGTAGCTGGAAGGAACGCCAGGACCTGGAAAGCGAGCTGAACACCTGGCTCAAGCAGTACATCGCCGATCAGGAAAACCCGTCGACCGATGTACGCAGCCGTCGTCCCTTGCGCGCCGCAAAAATCGAAGTGCAGGACGTCGAGGGCAACCCGGGCTGGTACCAGGTGTCGTTGGCGATACGGCCGCACTTCAAGTACATGGGCGCCAACTTCGAGATCTCCCTGGTCGGTCGGCTGGACACCCAATAAATGCGCGGCGCCAGCCTGTTCGAACGCCTGGAACCCGATGCACCGCGCTACCGCCAAGGCTGCGCGGATGAGCAGGCGCACCAGCGTATCGAGGCGATCAAGCGTCACTTGGAGCAGGTGCTCAACTCACGCCAGGGCTGCTCACAAAGCAGCCCTGAACTGGGCCTGCGCGACTTCAACGGCGTCACCCAGGCCAGCAGTGACCTGGTACTGGCCATCAGCGCCGATATCCGGCGTTCGGTGGAAGCGTTTGAACCGCGCATCAAGGTCACGGGCGTGCGCTATCAGCCCGATCCGGACCTGCCGCTGGAGCTGAACTTTCGCCTGGATTGCCAGGTGCAGGTCAACCACAAGGAAGAACAGGTGCAGATCGAAGTGGCCATGCACGGCCGCGACGGCTACACCCGGGTGAGATGAGGATGCGATGGACTTGAAACAACGCTTTGCCGAGGAGTTGCGCTACCTGCGCGAACTCGGCCGCGAGTTCGCCGAGGACAACCCGCAACTGGCGCAGTTTCTTGGCGATCAGGCCGGCGACCCAGACGTGGAGCGGCTGCTGGAGGGCTTTGCCTTCCTCACCGCCAAGCTGGGCATGAAGATTGATGACGACCTGTCGGAGCTGACCCACCCGCTGTTGCAAATGCTCTGGCCCAATTACCTGCGGCCCCTGCCCAGTGCGACCATCATCCGTTTTACACCGCTGCCAAATGCGATCAGTCAGCGCAAAGTGATTCCCAAAGGGACGCGGCTGTTTGCCAACCCTGTGGACGGCATTTCCTGCGAGTTTCGCACCTGCACCGACGTCAACCTGTACCCCTTGGCGTTGCATGCGGTCAGCGATGCCCACAGCCGCGAAGCCTCGACACTGCGCGTCGACCTTAATGTGTTGACCCAGCAGCCGCTCGACAGTCTTGAATGCGACCAGCTGGACTTTCACTTGGGCGGCGACAACGCCACCGCGCTGAACCTGTACCTATGGCTGGCCCATTACCTCAAAAGCATCACGCTGTACGTCAACAACACGCCTTATCGCCTCAACCCCGACGATCTGGGTTTTCCCGGTTTCACCCCCGACGAGGCACTGCTGCCCTACCCGCGCAATGTGTTCGATGGCTACCGCATCCTGCAGGAATATTTTGTGTTCCCGCAGCGCTTCCACTTTTTCAGCCTGACCCGGCTTGCCAAGGTCTGGCCGGCCGTCACCACCGGGCAGATACGCTTCGAATTTCAGTTCTCGCGGCCGATGCCGGTCAATACACACCTGCGCACCAGCGACCTGCATCTGTTCTGCGCGCCGGCAGTCAATCTATTCCGCCACGATGCCGAGCCCATCATGCTGGATGGGCGCAGCCAGGAACGCCGTATCAGCCCCACGGGCAACCGCCAGGATGCGTATGAAATTTTCAGTGTCGACCACGTGGCCGGTTGGGACGCCGCCGACAAGGAGCGTAAAGGCGACCCATTGCGGCGCTTCACCCCGTTCGAATCGTTCCAGCATGAGATCGAACATGCCCGGGGCCGCACGGCACTGTATTTCCGCACGCATATCGAGGAGTCCCACGGACGTGAAGGCTTGCGTCATCGCATCGCCTTTGTGCGCGGCGATGAAAGCCTGTATATCGGCGAAAACGAAGCAGCTTCGATCGAATTGACCTGTACCAACCGCGACCTGCCGCAGAGGCTGGGTATCGGGGATGTGTCGCGGTCTACCGAGGCCACACCCTCGTTTGCCACCTATACCAATCTGATTGCGCCGACGCGCAGCTACCGGCCGGTGTTGGACAGCAGCCTGCACTGGACGCTGATTTCCAACCTGTCGCTCAACTACCTGTCATTGCTGTCGCCCGAGCCGCTCAAGGCGGTGATCCGTGCCTATGACTTTGCCGCCCTGCACGATCTGCAACAGGCCCGCGCCACCCGCAAACGCCTCAACGGCATCCAGGATGCGGTGACCACGCCCATCGACTGGCTGATGAAAGGCCTGCCGGTACGCGGCGTGCAGACGCGCTTAAAACTGGACCAGGACGCTTTTCTCTGCGAGGGCGAGCTGTACCTGTTCGCCAGTGTGCTTTCGCACTTCTTCGCCCTGTACGCAAGCATCAACTCCTTCCATCGCCTGGAAGTGATCAATACCACTAACAACGAGCGCTACGAATGGCCACTGTTGACCGGCAGACAACCCGTGATCTAGCTGACCTGCTGCTGGCCGACGCGCGAAACTATTCGTTTCACCGTCTGCTGGAGCACTTGCACGCCTTGCATGGCGATGACCTCGAAGCACGGCCCCTGAGTGATGCGGTGCGCCGTCGCGTACGCCTGCAAAGCCATGCGGGGCTGGGGTTTCCGGCCTCCGACGTGGTGGAGGCCGCACGCATTGAGGACGATCGTGAAGAGGTGCGCTATCGCTTGCAGACCAGCTTCTTTGGCCTGCACGGTACGGATTCGCCACTGCCCGGTTACTACCTTGATCGCCTGGCCTACGAGCAGGCCCAGGAGCGTGGCATTCGTCCGGCGTTCATGGACTTTTTCAATCATCGTTTGCTGACGCTGCTGCACACCAGCTGGCGCAAGTACCGCTACTACGTTCGCTTCCAGGCCGAGGCCACCGATCGCTTTTCGCGGTACGTCTTCTCGATGGTCGGCCTGAATGACAACGACCTGCGCGGCGCCACCCCGCTGCCCTGGGGCCGATTGCTGAGCTTTGCTGGCTTGATCGCCAACCGCAGCCGCTCGCCGTCGGTGGTGTCCGGCATCGTCGAGCACTGTTTCGACCTGCACGGCGTTCATATCCGTGAGTTCGAGGCCCGCTCGGTCAGTTTTGCGCAACGCCAGCGCCTGGCGCTGGGCAAAGCCAACGGCACCCTGGGCAGCAACTTTGTGGTGGGTGACCGCAGCAAGACCCGCGCCAGCAAGTTCACCCTGGTGATTCCCAACCTGACCCAGGCGCGCTTTCGTCAGTTTCTGCCCAGCGGCGATCAGTTCGGGCGCTTGCGCCAGTTGATGGATTTTCTGCTGCGCGATGCCACCGCCTACGACCTGGAACTGGGGCTACGCGAAGAAGATGTACCGCCGTTCAACCTGCAACGCGCCAGCGGCACTCACCTGGGTTGGACCAGTTTTATCGAGCACCAGCAACAACGCCATCCCGCCGTAGTGCGGATTCGGGGGCGCGCATGAAGCTGACCCTGGTTATCAGTAACCCCGCGCAGTTGCTGCACGGCTATCTACCCAGCCACCGCTTTGGTCCGCAGGGCGGCAGCATTGGCAGTGCCGCAGCGGATTGGCATCTGGTGGATCGTCAGAACAGTGTGCGGCCTAACCACTGCGATATCCGCGTTGTCGAGGGGCGCTTTTGTGTGATCGACCGCAGTGGCTGCACCTACATCAATGGTCATGATCTGCCGGTGGGTTGCGACAGTGCGGTAGCACTCAACGATGGCGACTTCTTGCAAGTGGGCGCCTATCGAGTGGCCGTGCAGTTTGGCGAGCATGCGCCAGGGCAACGCTCGCTCGAAGCGCTGTTCAGTGGTCGCCCGGATGGCCTGCTGGAGTGGCACCTGGAGGAGGTAACGAACCCTCCGCTGGCCGAAGTTGCACCTGTGGTTTGCCCGGAATTCGAACGCCTTTGCCAACCCGTGGATTTAAGCGAGCAAGGCGATCCGCTGCGAGCGATGCATAAAGCGCCGCCGCCCAAACCGCTGGCGGATAGTGGCGCGCCCGCACACAAGCGCAGCTTCAGCCTGTTCAGCAACCTGCGCCTATGCACCTTGTTGTTGGCCTGCCTGGCCCTCGGCGGCTGCACCATGCTCGGCAAGATCGGCCAGGTGATCTGGACCCCTTCTATCCCGGTCGGCGGCCCCGACGACCAGCCCAGCCGCTACTCCCTGAGCCTGCACGCCAGCGATAACGTCAACCCGCGCCTGATCAGCACCGGCACCGCACCGGTTGAGGACGAAAACCGCTCGCCTTACACCCTCAACGTCCAGGCCGCCAGCCCGCAGGCGCTGACGGACAAAGTGCAAACCCTGCTCAACCATCTTTACGAAGCCGTGCCAGCGCAATCGTTGCTGACCCTGGAGCCCACGCCTGCGGAGCAAATGTCGCCCATCGAGGACGCGCTGCTCGGCGCTTACGACGCCCAGGGCGTGAGCCTGACCACCCCATGGGGCAGCCCGGCGCTGGAGCATGTCGCCACGCCGATCGCCTTCAAGGTGCTGCAACTCACCGATGACTCGCTGCTGGTCAACGCCAGCCCCGAAGCCCTGGCCGAGGACCTGAAAAAGACCTTGGGCAGCACCTACATCCGGGCCGACGACTACCTGCTTCAGCCCGGCCAATTCAAGTTCATCGACCTGCGTGCCCTGGATGAAGACACGCGTTTTATCGCGGTGATCGCCAACTACCACAGCAGCGACGTCGGCCAGTGGAAACAGCGCCTGCGCGTCGAGCCCAAAGGCCGCCAGTACGCGGTGCTGGTGCAGTTGGATGCCACCCAGGTCAGCCTCAAGGGAGAAACCCGATGACGCCCTTTTCAGCCGCTTTTGCCCCGAGTAATTACTGATGAGTTCACGCAACCCCGTCATCTGGCATGAAGGTTTGTTCGTCAAGCCCCAACACTTCCAGCAACAGGCCCGCGCCGCCGAAGCCGCCGTGCATCAGCGCCTGCACAGCCTCAACGACGCCCTCTACGGCTTCAGCGAACTGACGCTGAACACCGAGTACCTGAGCTTCGGTAAAGTCGCCATTACCCAGGCACGCGGGATCATGCCCGACGGCAGTGTCTTCGATATTCCCCACGACCTGGCGCCGCCCTCCCCGCTGGAAATCGCCGACAGCAGCGCGGTCAACCAGATCGTTTACCTGACGCTGCCACTGCGGTCCAACGGCGCCCTCGAAGTGCGCTGGCCCGACCAGTACGGCAACAGCCGCTACATTGCCCGCCGCGAGGAAATCCGCGATACCCACAGCGATGACGGCGATCAGGTCGGCATGGACCTGGCCGTGCCCAACCTGCAACTGATGCTTGAACGCAGCGACCGCAGCGCCTTCACCGGTATCGCCCTGGGCAGGATCAAAGACAAGCGCCCCGACGGCAGCCTGGTGATGGATGAGCACTTCTATCCCACCAGCCTATCCCTGCAAGCCGTGCCGGCGCTGCATCGCTACCTCGGCGAAGTGGCCGGGCTGATGCGCGAGCGCGCCAAGAACCTGGCCCAGCGTATCGGCTCACCGGGGCAGTCGGGGGTGGCCGATGTCACCGACTTCAACCTGCTGCAAACCCTCAACCGCTTGTTCCCGCTGTTCCAGCACCTGGCCCGGCAACGCCAGGTTCACCCGGAGCGGCTGTACATCGCATTGGCGCAAGCCTGCGGCGAACTGGTGACCTTCACCGATGAAGGCCACCTGCCCCAGGAATACCCGGCCTACCAGCACGACAACCTGCGCGAATCCTTCCAGATCCTGGAGCACACCCTGCGTCGCGCCTTGGGCACCGTGCTGCAACCGCGCGCAGTGTCGTTGCCCATCGTCGATCAGGAGTACGGCGTGCGTAGCGCCGCATTGAACGACAAGCGCCTGTTGGACAACGCCGAGTTCATCCTCGCCGTGCGCGCCGGGCTGCCGGCGGAGACCCTGCGTCAGCAACTGCCCCGGCAGATCAAGATCAGCTCCACCGAAGGCCTGGAGCAACTGGTCAGCCTGCAACTGCCGGGCATTCCACTGCGGCCGCTGCCGGTGGCACCGCGGCACCTGCCGTTTCATGCCGGCTTCAGCTACTTCGAACTCGACCGCCATCACCCCGCCTGGCAAAGCCTGAGCAGTGGCAGCGGGTTCGGTTTCCATATTGCCGGTGAATTCCCGGAGCTGGAATTGCAGTTCTGGGCGATCAGGAGTGAGAGAGATGAATAAGGAAACATTAGGTTCATGGCGTCATGAGGAGGTCTCCGGCGCCATCGACGTTAGCGGCGAATCGATCACTGTCAGCAACAGCACGTACTTGGCGGATCCAGAGTTCGACATCCGCGGCGTGGCCTGGAACCCGCTGTGCGATGCCGCCACGCCGCTGATCGGCCTGGTCATCCGCCTGCGCCGTCTGGACCACCACCATGACGTGCCTGCGTTGTACCAAAGCGTCAGTAACCAGATCACTGCGATCATGGAAGAAGTCCGCCAGCTCGACTACGACGCCGGCATGCTCAAGGCCTACTCCTACAGCCTGTGCCTGTTGGTGGACGAGGTGGTCATGCGCACCACCTGGGGCAGGCTCTCCACCTGGAGCGCACGCTCGTTGCTCAGCCAGTTCCACGGCGAGACCCGAGGCGGCGAAAAATTCTTCACCATCATGAACAACATGATCCCCGAAGCCGCCAGGTACCAGCATGTTCTGGAGTTCATGTACCAGTGCCTGATCTCCGGCCTCAAAGGCAAATACGGCGCCCACGCCAAGGGCGATGACGAAATACAGAAAATCATCGACCAATTGCACGGATTACTACGCCCTCTTCGCGGTGAAACACCCAAGCGCCTCACCGACCCGCTCACCAACGTCGCACCGCGCAACTACCGAATAAAACGCGCCTGGCCATTGTGGACACCATGGGCCATGGCCGCCGTCGTGCTGACGGTCGCCTACACGATCTACTCGATCCGCCTGAACACCATCACCCAGCAGGTGTTGGTGTCGCTTGAGCGGGTGCTGCACCTGTAACCGATTTTCAGCGCGCTCATGTCGAGCGCCTGCAAAGCCATGGCCGTTTCGGCCATAAACCGCGACCTCAAGGTCGCTCAATCATCGCGACAAGGAGCTTGTCATGCCAACACCCGCGTATATCAGCATCCACGGCAAAAACCAGGGGCATATCTCCAAAGGTGCTTTCACCGCAGACTCGGTGGGCAACGTTTATGTAGAAGGCCATGAGGACGAAATTCTCGCCCAGGCCATCGACCACACAATATGCACACCTACCGACCCGCAAAGCGGCCAACCCGCTGGCCAGCGCGTGCATAAACCGCTGATTTTCACCAGTGCACTGAACAAAGCCTCTCCAATGCTCTATCAAGCCCTGGCCACCGGCGAGACGTTGCCAACCGTCGAGGTCAAGTGGTTCCGCACTTGCGGGGAGGGCAAACAGCAGCACTTCTTCACCACCAAACTCGAAGACGCCACCGTCGTCGAGATCGAAACCGTACTGCCCCATGCACAAGACAGCAGCAACGCCAACTACACCCAACTGATCAGGACCAGCCTGGCCTACCGCAAGATCAGCTGGATTCATGTAGTCGCCGGCACTGAAGCTTCGGACGACTGGCGCAAGCCGGCAGCAGCGGGTTAAGCGCGTACCCGGCTCCGTCGCTGCGGCTCGTGCAGCGGCGGACCCTTCACTGACTTGAATCCTATTAAGGAGGCTCTATGCCTGCCGTCGTACTGGTCGGACACGACCATGATTGCCCTTTGTGCGGCCCCACCACCGTCGACAGCGGTGCCCGCAACATGACCGTCAATGGCAAAGCTGTCGCCCGTGTCGGCGACACCCTCGGATGCGGCGCCGTGATCACCAGCGGCTCACGCTCTATGACCGTCGAAGGAAAAGCCGTGGCCCGGGTTGGCGACACCACCGACCACGATGGAAAACTGGAAAACGGTGATAGCAGCTGGTTGATCGACTGACACTTACATACTGAAATGGAGGCCACATGCCCCGTCAAAGCGACCTGCGTTACACCTTCGAACCGCTGCGGGGCGATCCCTTCGAAGTGGTCTCGTTCACCCTTGAAGAAGGCTTGTCCCAGCCCTTCAAACTCGAACTGGAACTGGTCAGCCATCATCCGGCCATCGACTTCTACCGCATGCTCGACCTGGCCGCGGTGTTCACCATTTGGCGCGACGACACCCCGGTACGCTACGTCCACGGCCTGGTCAGCCTATTCCAACAGGGCGATACCGGTTTTCGGCGCACCCGCTACACCGCCGTGGTCGAACCGACCCTGAAGCGTTTCGACCTGCGCTCCAACTGGCGCATCTTTCAGGCCCAGACCGTGCCCGACATCATCACCAGCATGCTGGCCGAGCAAAAACTGACCGACATCCGCAGCGAAATCTGCTTCGATCACCAACCTCGCGAATACTGCGTACAGGCCGGTGAAACCGACCTCGACTTCATCGCCCGCCTCGCCGCCGAAGAAGGCCTGCTCTACACCTTCGAACACCGCGCCGACGGCCACACCCTCGTGCTCACCGACCGCGTCGGCGGCCTCGGCACCATCGGCACCCACACCGACTGCCCGGTGATCTACCAGCCCATGGGAGGTGGCGACTCCAAGGAGCCCGCGTTAAACCGCTTCCACTACACCGAACAAGTGCGTACCGCACGCCAGGTGCAGCGCGACTACACCTTCACCCACCCGCGCTACGACCAACAGCACACCGCCACCGGCGACCAGGACTTGAAAAACCAGCACAAGGACTACGAACGCTACGACTACCCAGGCCGCTACAAACGCGACATCGCTGGCAAGCCCTTCACCAAGACACGCCTAACGGCGCTACGCAACGACGCCAAGCTGGCGCATGTGGAAGGCGACGATGAACGCCTGCAACCGGGGTTGGCCTTCGACCTCAACGATCATCCCCGTGAGGACTTCAACGACCGCTGGCGCACCATCGCCATCAAGCACGAAGGCAAGCAACACACCAGCTTGCAGGAAGAATCCTTTGGTAGCGGCCTCGGTACCTCTTATTCGTTGAAAGCCAGCGCCATCCGCTGGACCTCGGATTGGAAGGCGCCGCTGCGCCCCAAACCCTGCATCGACGGCCCGCAGATTGCCACGGTGGTCGGCCCGCCAGGAGAGGAGATTTATTGCGATGAATGGGGTCGGGTCAAGGTGCAATTCCCGTGGGATCGCTCGGACAAAAACAACGATCACAGCTCATGCTGGATTCGTGTAGCGCAGGGTTGGGCCGGTGCGACCTGGGGCGCCATGGCCGTGCCGCGAATCGGTCAGGAACTGATTATTGGCTATTTGGATGGCGATCCTGACCAGCCCATCGCCACGGGCCGCACCTACCGCGAGACCAATCTGCCGCCGTATGAGCTGCCCAAACACAAGACGCGGATGACCATCAAGAGCCAAACCCATAAAGGCAATGGCTTCAATGAGCTGCGTTTTGAGGATGAGCTAGGGCACGAGGAGGTGTTTATCCATGCTGAAAAGGACAAGAACGTTCATGTCAAACATGACAACACAACGTTTGTAGGTAATAACCGCAAAGAAGAAGTAGGCAATGACGAGCAGATCACTATCGGGAACGACCAGTCCCACGTGATCGGCCGGGACCACACGCTCTCGTCGGGACGTGACCATGAGACAACTGTCGGTCGGGATCGCAGTGAGCGGGTCGGCAATAACCGCTACGACACCACAACAGCCAACCACCACAGCGAAGTGGGCGGCCACTGCCAGCAAACGATCTCGGGGCAACATCGTCTAACTGCCGGCCAAGGCATACACCACACCACCACGGTCTACCAACTGCAAGCCAGTGAGCGTGTGGTCTTCCAAAGCCCGGGAGGTAGCCTCACGCTCGACGCGCAAGGCATTCACCTCAATGGCATAGCGATAACCCTGCGTGGCCCGGTCAACGCCACAAACCCAGGCAACGGCCAAGCCCTGAAGCTGCAGCTACAGCCCGAAACAGGTCAGGCCTGTGTGGAGAAAAACCGATGAGGCCGGCGAGCGTCCAGGCGTTCGTGGCCGAACAGCATGCGCCCGATGCCACCCTGTATTTATTACTCGACCCCTTGGCCGACTGCGCCGCAGACGATCCATTACGCATAGAGGTATTGCGCCAAACGCTCGGCGACGATGCCGTCACGCCTGTGCATCGGCCCGATCTGATCCATACGCCGTCGGCCTGCCCGGCGCTGGTGGCCCTCGCGACACCCGGAACTTCGCCGTCGCAGGAACTATTGGCGCTATCTGCCTTACGCGCTCATGAGGAGATGGATCGTCACAAGCGTTACGTGTGCGGCTGGCTCAGTAGCAGCGCCCCCTCCCAGGAGCTAAGTGCCCACATCGTTTCGCTCGGGCTACTGCCCTCGAAGCAAGGCCAAGTGTTTTTCCCGATCCATGAGCCCGTTCGGCTGGAGTTGTTGGCTGGCACCTTCGACAAAAATGAGGGGCCCTGGTGGCCAATTCGACGCTGGTTCCTGCCCACCAGCAGCGGTGCCGGCAGCGTATTGGTGGGCGCGCCCGAACGTCGCACCGTACCGGGCAGCCACACGACGGCGGTACAGCAGGACGCCCCCTTGGTTGCGGCCTTGTTGAGCGGTTGGCGTCGCGCACTCCAATTGCCGCTGGCGTATGCCCCGGCTCGCTGGAGCGGCCCTACTGCGCTGCCGCCCCAAGCGGCGGCACACGCCTATATCCATATCCAGCAAGCCCGTCAGCTTGGGCTTAGCCGCCAGGACGACATCCTGACACTCGCCTTGCATCGCCTGATGCTGCATCCGCATCTGCACCAGCACACCGGCTTTCGCGCCGTGATTGAACAAGCGGTTCAGGGGCAAGCGCCGCTCAGCCAACTGCTGGTCCCCTACAACGACATCGCCTTGCAAAGGGCAGTGTCGGACCTGACCTATGCCGGAGCACCTCAATGACCTTGGGCACACAACTGGGCATCGTTATAGCCGAAACCGCCGTTTCAAACGATCAATGCAAAGCCTGCCAACGTAAAGGGTTGCCCATCCTGCCATTGCGCCACGCACTGGTGCCGCGCTCACCGAATGAGCCAGTGCGTCCGGATACCGTGCATATCGATACGCGCCTGGGCTTGCGCACCTTGCGCGCCGGCTACCTGTATGTCTTGCTCGATCGCAAAACCTGGCAGGCTTACCAGATCAGCCCGGACGGTTATCTACGTCAATTCAACCCCTACGCACCGCCGCCTGCCAACGAGACCCCGCTGTCCGATGCGTGCGTCGCGGCCAACCACGACTGCCCGGCCTCGTTCCTCAACATCGACACGGACAAACATACCCAAGCGTGGCTGGCCTTTGCCAATGACCCGTGGCCCGCCAGCGTGCTGGACGCCTACAAGGCCGGTCAGGCTTCAGAGCGGTTCCAGACACTCGACCTCGCCAGCGCACGCGACAACCCCGCCAGCGTTGGCCTGGCCATGACCGATGAAAACCTGCAGGTGGACAAGCAGGTTTACGAATACCAACACCACCCGACGAGCCCATTGCCCATCCCTACCGAACCCGACTGGCGTTTTTATGAGCATCCCCCGCAAGAGGCAGCGCCAAGATTCGACAGCGTGCACGGTTTCCATAGCCGCGCCCATCGCCTGGGCGCGCTGAAGGGCTTCCTGCGCAGCGCCATCCCACAGCACAAGCTCCAACAAGGCGTCCTCGCGTTTGTACTGGATGACATCGTTGGCCTGGTGCAGGAACTCAACGACACGCGCAACCGCTGGGTGCAGCAGCGCCAGGCCTGGATGAACGACCCGGACCGGGCTTATCGCTACCAGACCTCTCAGTTACTGCTGGCCATTCGCGAAGTCCATCGCGAACAGGCAGAAGGCCAGACTCCCCTACCGGCGTCTGTCGAGCCCATGACCGGCGATGGCCCACCGGTATTTTCCAGCCCTGAGCAGCAACGCGAGCGAATCGTCCAGAAGCGCACACTCGCCCACAACCAGAAACTGGAGGAACGCTACGATGAACAGAGCCGTGCCCTGTTTCACCAACTGTATGAGCAGGAATGGGCCAACTATCAGCGTTACATCGACCAAAGCGCACACGCCTACGCGGCAGCCTGCCGCTCCAGCCTGTTTGCGTGTGTCGAGCAAAATGACTACGACGGTAATGACCGCCCATCAGGACGGGCCTACAGCCAGACCATGGCGCTGTGCCTTGAAGGTGGTATCAGTGAAGCACCCGCAACTCAGGATGACGGCCATACCGCCTCCCTGTGGAGTGAATGGCTGAACGACCCACAGAGCCCGATCTACCGCGCCCTTCTCTTGCGTGACAAAGGCTTGCTGGCCGATCTGTTGCCCAGTTTCAATGCAACAGGTGATGGCGACTGGAACGACAGCGAAAAGCTCTACTCCACCCTTACCAAGCTCATCGCCAACGACGACTTCAAGCAGCATGTCCACCCCCGTCTACAGCATGCCATGGCGCAGCTCCTCGGCGCCCTCAATGCCGCTGCCGCCCGCTTGCAACCGTCACTCGGCCCTGGCGTGGGGCGGGCGGTTTCGCGTCTCAACAGTGCCAGCCAACTGCTCTACAACGGTATTCATCTGACCGAACTCAAGGTGAAGATGAAGCTCGGTGAATACTACGCCCTACAATGCGAGCACCTGCGCAACCTGCAACGCAAGGCCGCTGATGCCATCGACCGCACCTGGGAAGGCCTCAAGGACGAGTTGGGCAAAACCGACGAAGAGGCCCGCAAGGTACGCAGACAGGTGCGCCCGTTGATTCAGGGCGGCCTGCTCAGCCTGGCGGTGCTGGACCCCAAAATAGCCAACCTCAGCGTGACCCTCAGCGTCTGGGTGGAAGGCCAGGTCACCGAGCTGCAGGACAGCCTGATGCGCCAGGCCAACCTCGGCGTGGATCAACTGGGCAAAGGTGCCCACGCTGCGCTAGTCGAAATCGCAGTCGGGGTTGGCACCCTGGACCCGCAGGCGCGCAAGGTGTTGCAGGGGGTCAAGGTGTCCTCGTACCTGGCGGCTGGATGGGTTCGCACTGGCTTTACCGGGCTGCGTGGCGCGGTCGGCAGTAGCGGGTTTTTGATGGCGATGGGCGGGATGTACCTGCTTAGCGACTCGCTGAACAAAAGTCTCAAGGAAGCGGAGAAAGCCATGGGCGAAAAGGCCGTTGAGGCCAGGTTGGCGGTGTATGGCAGTAGTTTGGGGGTGTTGGGTGGAGGGGTGGAAATTGTAGGTATTGCACTGGAAAAGGGGGCGGTTCAGGTGCAGAAGGCGGGCAGCTTGTCTGCCCAGGCGATGACTGCAGCAAGAGCGACTGCACGGGTGGGCAACGTATTCGTACGGGCTGGAGGGAGTATTGGTGCTGTGGCAGGGCTGTACGATGCTACGCGAGCGGGGTTTGCTGCTAATCGTACCTCCAAAGCGGGTGACAGCTCGGCTGCAGGTTTGTATGCAATTTCTACGGGAGTTTCAGGTGCTGCTGGGGTAATAGGCATTGTGGCTGCAGCCTCAGGAAGCACGGCGCTGTTAGGTCCACTCGGGATAGCCATACTTCTCGGGTTAGCAGGATATGGTTTGTACAAATGGGCGGAGGGGGAAGAGTCAACACTTCTCGATCGCTGGGCACGCCGGTGTTATTTCGGTAAACACAATGAAGATCCTCCCATTCATTGGAATAAACCTGAACATGCCCATATCGCCATCGCCGAACTGAATGCCGCAACCTTGGGTGTAGAGGCGGGCGTCAACTTCCGCTTACGAATCGTCGATAGCGGCTCACATGGCTGGGGCGGCCCCATGGGCAGCGTGGGCGCGCAGGTCCATGAACAGCACCTCGAATATCGCCTGGTTCTGCCGTTCTTCGACGCCAACCGGTCGGCCTATCGCTGGTCACTGACGGTTCATCGTCACGGCGATGGCTCGGCCAACCAGTACACCGGCGGCGAAGTGCTGGCCGAAGGCGAATTGAATCCCCCCACCCTGGCAACCGCAGCCAGCGAGCGCCGAGCAGCGCTGGCTGTACCCAAACGCCCGAACAAGCCAGATTACCGAGCCGACAGCACCCTGCCCACGCAGGAAGTTCGCACCGTCTCATTGCCCGATAACCGTACCTCGCAGGTCAACGACATTAAAGGCGCAGTTGTACTGTTGCCCGACCGCCGCCGGCACAACATTGAAGCGGCAACCTTGTCGGTAACCTACTGGCCCGATCGCGACATTCACGATGCCTACGCCGAGCTCATCTTGATGGATAGCTTGTAAACCACAGCCTTGGATGAACTTGGCATGGGCATTTGCCTACTTTTCCCATAGCGATCACCAACAGTGTGCCTGCTTATTGGTTGCCTGCTGCCCGCTTGAAGCGAAGGTAAAAAACAGCTCTCAACCCCAACTGGAACTACTCCAATGCTATTCACAACACCTTTACTCGACAAACCTGCTCCTGGCTGGAAGCACGATCTGCCGGGACCCAACGAATCGCCCTCCAACGAACCGTATCCACCCGTACTATCGAATCCGCCCAATCATGTTGACGATGTATATTTTGAACTGGCACGCGCCACAGTGCGAACTCGGGGGATTGGTATTTGGATAGCTCTTTTTATGTTTCTGCTGTCCATGGTTACACCAGCAGGTATGATTAGCTATGTTGTCACGGAGCAACACCTCCCTCCCTTAGTGCTAAGTTTGCTAGGCCCCATCGTATTTATTACTGGCATATGGCTAGGCATTTATATCTGGCGAATGGACGTTGACCCTCCCCGCGACGAACCCATCCGCTTCAACCGCATCCGACGCAAAGTCTACGTCTACCGCTTTTACCGCGACGGCCTAAGGCCCTTCAGCCGCACCGCCTGGGGCGTTCGGGCCGAAGTCTATGACTGGGATAACCTGCGTGCCGAAGCCTGCAGTGTGTACGGCCCCATGGGCAGTGGCGGCCTCATCGAAACCGTCACCCTTGCCGTGGTGAAACCTGGCACCCACCAGGTAATAGATCGTTTTCATTTCGCCCACGAAATTCAACAAGGCGAAATGTACTGGGCCATGGCCCAACTCTTCATGCAACAAGGCCCGCAAGCCCTGCCCGCTTTTCCCCGCCCACCTCGTGACTGGAACAACGAAGACGTGAGCTTCAATCTCGCGCGTCGCTTGGCCCCCAAAGTGCGATGGCCAGCCGAACTAGACCTGGAGTCACGCACCGAGCCCTGACTACAAGCCATCAACCGAAGCAGCCTCGATACAACAGGCTAAAGATTACAAGCGGCGTTCACCCCGAACTTGGAACAGCTCATCATGGTATTTAAAGCACCTTTACTCGACAAACCTGCTCCTGGCTGGAAGCACGATCTGCCGGGTCCAAACGAGTCGCCCTCCAACGAACCGTATCCACCCGTCCTATCGAATCCGCCCAATCATGTTGACGATGTATATCTTGAGTTACCAAGTGGGACCTTCCGAATTAGGGGTGTTGCCGTTTGGGGGGCTATGGCTCTTTTTTTGTTCTCTCTCATTCCTCCCTTCACTTGGATTACCCTTTTTATAACAACTGGAACTGTGCCTTCTTTTGTATTTAACTTCTTTGGCCTCATCGCGTTTATCGTGCCTCTATGGGTATGCGTATTCTTCTGGCGAATGGACGTAGAAGCCCCCCGCGACGAACCCATCCGCTTTAACCGCTTCCGACGCAAAGTCTATGTCTACCGCTTCCACCGCGACGGCCTCAGACCCTTCAGCCGCACCGCCTGGGGCGTTAGGGCCGAAGTCTATGACTGGGATAACCTGCGTGCCGAAGCCTGCAGTGTGTACGGCCCCATGGGCAGTGGCGGCCTCATCGAAACCGTCACCCTTGCCGTGGTGAAACCTGGCACCCACCAGGTAATTGATCGTTTTCATTTCGCCCACGAAATTCAACAAGGCGAAATGTACTGGGCCATGGCCCAACTGTTCATGCAACAAGGCCCGCAAGCCCTGCCCACTTTCCCCCGCCCACCTCGTGACTGGAACAACGAAGACGTGAGCTTCAATCTCGCGCGTCGCTTGGCCCCTAAAGTGCGATGGCCAGCCGAACTAGACCTGGAGTCACGCACCGCGCCCTGACTACAAGCCATCAACCGAAGCGGCCTCGATACAACAGGCTAAAGATTACAAGCGGCGTTCACCCCGAACTTGGAACAGCTCATCATGGTATTTAAAACACCTTTACTCGACAAACCTGCTCCTGGCTGGAAGCAAGATTTGCCGGGGCCAAACGAATCGCCCTCCATTGAACCGTATCCTCCCGTACTATCGAATCCGCCCAATCATGTTGATAACGTGTACCTCGAACTGGCGCGTGCCACAGTAAGGACTCGTGGAGTTGGTGTTTGGTTAACTTTTCTTATGTTCTCGCTTGCAATAGTCGCCCTACTTTCTTTGATCGCATACATATTGAAAGAAGGAACCATGCCGCCGCCCATACCCGGAATTGCTTTACTCATGGGTTTTATTGCAGCTCTTTGGGGAGGCGTGTTCATCTGGCGAATGGACGTTGACCCTCCCCGCGACGAACCCATCCGCTTCAACCGTTTCCGACGCAAAGTCTACGTCTACCGCTTTTACCGCGACGGCCTCAGACCCTTCAGCCGCACCGCCTGGGGCGTTAGGGCCGAAGTCTATGACTGGGATAACCTGCGTGCCGAAGCCTGCAGTGTGTACGGCCCCATGGGCAGTGGCGGCCTCATCGAAACCGTCACCCTTGCCGTGGTGAAACCTGGCACCCACCAGGTAATTGATCGTTTTCATTTCGCCCACGAAATTCAACAAGGCGAAATGTACTGGGCCATGGCCCAACTGTTCATGCAACAAGGCCCGCAAGCCCTGCCCACTTTCCCCCGCCCACCTCGTGACTGGAACAACGAAGACGTGAGCTTCAATCTCGCGCGTCGCTTGGCCCCTAAAGTGCGATGGCCAGCCGAACTAGACCTGGAGTCACGCACCGCGCCCTGACTACAAGCCATCAACCGAAGCGGCCTCGATACAACAGGCTAAAGATTACAAGCGGCGTTCACCCCGAACTTGGAACAGCTCATCATGGTATTTAAAACACCTTTACTCGATAAACCTGCCCCTGGCTGGAAGCACGATTTGCCGGGACCAAACGAGTCGCCTTCCAATGAACCGTATCCCCCCGTACTATCGAATCCGCCCAATTATGTTGACGATGTGTATCTCGAACTAGCGCGCGCGACTATGAGAGTTCGTGGAGTTGGTGTTTGGATGGTTCCTTTCATCTTTCTATTGTCTCTAGGCTTTCCGGCTACGCTGGTTGCTTTTGCAGTTAAAGAGCATAGTGCCCCCCCTACCTCTCTCGTTTTAGTAGCATTTTTTGGACTCATCACAGCTTTGTGGCTAGGGATTTACTTCTGGCGAATGGACGTTGCCCCTCCCCGCGACGAACCCATCCGCTTTAACCGCTTCCGACGCAAAGTCTATGTCTACCGCTTTTACCGCGACGGCCTCAGACCCTTCAGCCGCACCGCTTGGGGCGTTCGGGCCGAAGTCTATGACTGGGATAACCTGCGTGCCGAAGCCTGCAGTGTGTACGGCCCCATGGGCAGTGGCGGCCTCATCGAAACCGTCACCCTTGCCGTGGTGAAACCTGGCACCCACCAGGTAATTGATCGTTTTCATTTCGCCCACGAAATTCAACAAGGCGAAATGTACTGGGCCATGGCCCAACTGTTCATGCAACAAGGCCCGCAAGCCCTGCCCGCTTTTCCCCGCCCACCTCGTGACTGGAACAACGAAGACGTGAGCTTCAATCTCGCGCGTCGCTTGGCCCCTAAAGTGCGATGGCCAGCCGAACTAGACCTGGAGTCACGCACCGCGCCCTGACTACAAGCCATCAACCGAAGCGGCCTCGATACAACAGGCTAAAGATTACAAGCGGCGTTCACCCCGAACTTGGAACAGCTCATCATGGTATTTAAAGCACCTTTACTCGAAAAACCTGCTCCTGGCTGGAAGCGCGATCTGCCGGGACCAAACGAGTCGCCTTCTATTGAGCCGTACCCTTCAGCACTCTCGAATCCACCCAATCATGCTGACGATGTGTACCTTGAGTTGGCACGTGCCACAGTAAGGACTCGTGGGGTTGGTGTTTGGATAGCCCCTTTTATATTCATGATGTCCATGGCTTTTCCGATCAGTTTGATCATGTTTGTTGTGACAGAGCAAAGCGCGCCCCCCTTAGTACTGATTTTTTTTGGGCCTATTGGATTTATCACAGGCATATGGTTGGGCGTTTACGCTTGGCGAATGGACGTTACCCCTCCCCGCGATGAACCCATCCGCTTCAACCGCATCCGACGCAAAGTCTACGTCTACCGCTTTTACCGCGACGGCCTCAGGCCCTTCAGCCGTACCGCCTGGGGCGTTAGGGCCGAAGTCTATGACTGGGATAACCTGCGTGCCGAAGCCTGCAGTGTGTACGGCCCCATGGGCAGTGGCGGCCTCATCGAAACCGTCACCCTTGCCGTGGTGAAACCTGGCACCCACCAGGTAATTGATCGTTTTCATTTCGCCCACGAAATTCAACAAGGCGAAATGTACTGGGCCATGGCCCAACTGTTCATGCAACAAGGCCCGCAAGCCCTGCCCGCTTTTCCCCGCCCACCTCGTGACTGGAACAACGAAGCCGCGAACCTCAACCTCGCCCGCCGCTTGGCCCCCAAAGTGCAGTGGCTGTTAATGGCCAATTAAACTGACCCACCTCTGGCCAACAATTTTGACCCACCCATAGTGGCATTGGCCACCGACCATGTAGCGTCACCCGCCTTATGCACAGGCCGGGGACAGATCATTGAAGGAGTGGGTTGTGATTCACAAGATCAAGGGGTTGTATGACCAGGGCCGAGGCCTGTCGGTCCGTGCCATCAGTCGTGAGCTGGGGATTTCCCGGAACACCGTACGCAAGTATCTCCACCTGGATGAGATGCAGATCAGCGCTACCATTGCTGACCCTTCACGCACCAAGGTGCTCGACGAGCACCGCGATTATCTGATTAATCAGTTGGGTCAGTTTCCAGCCCTGAGCGCAGTCAAGCTGGCCCGTCGCCTGAGGGAGCGCACCACCGAGCTGGCGGTGTCAGACCGGAGCATTCGCCGCTATGTGCAAGCGCTCAAGCAGCAGGTTGCCAGTGGCCAGTTGCGCTATTACGAGCCGGTCGTTGAGTCAGTGCCTGGCGTGCAGTGTCAGGTCGACCCCGGTGAGCTGCGAGGCGTCATGATTGGCGGCCTGGAGCGTGTCGTTCATTTTGTGGTGTTTGTGCTGTCCTGTTCACGGCTGATGTATGTCGGTCTGAACTTCCGGCCGCTGGATACCGAACGGTTTATCCAGATGCACGACGAGGCCTTCCGCTACTTCGGCGGCGTCACCGAGGAGTGCATCTACGATCAGACCAAGATGGTGGTGATCAACGAGCAGTACCGTGAGCTGACGCTGAACCAGCGCTTCCACCAGTATGCGACTACCGTCGGGTACCGCATCCATGCCTGCGAGGGCTATGACCCGGAGAGCAAGGGCAAGGTGGAGGCCGGGGTCAAGTACGTCAAGCGTGACTGCTTCTACGGCGAGCACTTCCAGGACGAGGCCGCCGTCCGACAGCACCTGAATGATTGGCTCGAGACTGTCGCCAACGCACGCGTGCACGGCACGACGGGGCAGCATCCAAGAGCGCATTTCGAGGCACTGGAGCGTAGTCAGCTCAAGCCCTATCTCGTCCCGCAGAACCTGCTGCACGTGGCGCCGACAAGGGAGACCCGCAAGGTCGACAAGACCGGCTTGATCTCATGGCAGGCCAACAAGTACTCGGTACCCATGGCCTGGCAGCAAGCCCGTGTCGGTGTCAGCGCACAGGACAACCAGTTGCTGATCCATGACCTGGAGAGCGGTGAACTCATAGCCACCCATGACCTGTGCAAGGCCAAGGGCCGGATGATCAAGAACAACAACCATTACCGAGACCATGCCCAGCGCATTACCGACCTGGAGCGCGGCATCGACTCGATCCTGCCCGATGCCCTTGGGGCAACCCTGTGCCAACTGCTCAAGCGTACTTCGCCGCGTATCTACAAGGATCAGCTGGTTGCTGCACGCGACCTGCTCATGGCCCATGCGCCGGTTGATACGGCGTTGCTCGGCGAGTTGTGCGAGCGCAGTGAACTGACCGCCACCGGGCTCAAGCGCTACCTCGAAGCATGGCAGCAAGCCAAGGCGCGGGGCCGGATCATCGGCGACCATGACTATGCGCCAGAGGCCGGTAGCCAGGTTAGTCACGCCGACCTGAACGCTTATGCCCGCATTGGCCAGTCGACTGGCCACGGGGTGACCCAATGAGCCTGCTCGACAGCACTATCGCGCAGTACCGAAGCCTGCGCCTCAGCGCGACCGCGGGTGAGCTGGCCACCCTGCTGGCCAGAGCCGAAGCCAATGAACTGTCCTACCTGAGCTTCGCCCAGTCACTGGTCGAGCATGAGCTTAACGCCCGCTCCAGTAGCCGCGTAAGCCGCAACCTCAAGCAGGCGCAGTTCCCCTCGGAGAAGCATCTGGAGGCCTTCGATTACCGGCACCAGACCACCATCACCAAGCGCCAGGTCAGCACCTTGCTGGACTTCAGCTTTATCGACAACCGCGACAACCTGGTGTTCATCGGACCACCGGGTGTGGGCAAGACCCACTTGGCCATTGGGATTGGCCACAAGGCGGTTCAGGCGGGCTACAAGGTGCTGTTCCGCACGGCTCTGGCGTTGGTCGAGGATCTGGAGCTGGCGGAAATGAAGGGCGAGCTGAAGAAGCGCCTTAATCAGCTGAGCAAATACGACGTGCTGATCATCGATGAGCTGGGCTACCTGCCGATGACGCGCCAAGCCCGGTACAACCTGTTCCAGTTAATCAACAACCTGTACGAGTACCGCTCGGTCATCCTGACCACCAACAAGGACTTCACCAGCTGGGGCGAGTTCTTCCATGACGACAACGTGGCCGTGCCCATCATCGACCGCGTGATCCACCATTCACACATCTTTATGCTGGGAGGTGAGAGCTATCGTTTGAAGCAGAAAACCGGCGGTTAGCGGTGAGCAAGTGGGTCAATTCTATTGGCCAAAAGTGGGTCAAAATTAATGGCCATTGACAGTGGCCGGCCGAAATAGACCTTGAGTCACGTACAGCCTCTTGAGGTTCCGTCAATGCGAATCAGCCTATAACGGATGAATCAGGGGGGTTGATTGAACACTTCCGCACGCTGTCGGAAACCGACCGGGTGGCGATGCGCTATTTGACCTGCGCCCTTCAAGGAGGTGTCCCGTTTTTGACAGACTCGCACCTCCCCACCGCCAATCTGACCAGGGATACCAGTTTGGCGGGCTCTCCGCTCAATCGCACCTTCATTCAACCGGGTTTGAAAGATCGCTCCTACATCGTTGCCAAGCCCTTCCGACAGCCCCTTCTGAAAAACTCAGCAGTCACAAAAAATGACGAGCTCTTTCTTACAATAAACGTTATGTATTCAGTTGTTCCGGGCAAGAAGCCCACGTCTCCATTCATCTCATAAAGAAATAGGGTCATGCTAAATACTTCGTTTTTTCCCTCATTACGCACCGCCCCCGGCACCTCCCTGCGGCCCCGCCAAATCAATCGAGAAGAAGAGCGCTTGATCCACTACTACCGCTCATTGTCGAATGAGGATCGTGAAGCGGTACGCTGCCTGTTGTATGCGGTCAAGGAAACCAGTGGGGCCGAACGCCCTCACCCATAAAAAGTGACACCGTCATGGGTCAGCGAACGATGAAGTACCTGCGGGGTTGGACACGCTGCCAAGAGCCGGCCCCATGGAGCTTTTCTACCCAGCCAAAGCACGCCTGCCGACCCACAAGCAACACCATCACGTGCGTGATTGTGACCGCGACCTCGCCGTCGGAACGTTCGACCTTGCTAGAGTACGAAGCCCCATCGCCGTGGAGGAACTGCGCATCCCCATGTCCGCCCTCCTCAGCCTTCAGCCACGATTTCCCTTCGGTGGCCTGACCATCTCCCGCTGTGTCGACGCGCTGACCCGACAAGATCTGCTCGACCCGCTTCCCTACGTGCGCCGACACATCTGCGGCGACTGGGGCGATGTGCGCGCAGAGCATCGACGCTACAACGACGCGGCGCTGAAACTTGGCGGTTACCTGCTGTCGTCCTATGTCATTAGTGACGGCTTGGACCTCTGTGTCTTCACCGAAGCGGACCGGAACCGTACGGCGGTTGCGGTTGGGGAATCCTGCTATGTGCTCCCGCAGGGCTCGCTACTCGCCTGTCGCCGGGAATTTTTCCCCAGCCCCTGTTTCCAGCCATTGTGCATTAACGCTCAACAGTCCTGCGATCCTATCGAGCTGCGAGTGCGGGATACCACGAGAAAACCAATTGGTCAGCCGCTGAGGGCTGATCTTCAGAAATAGCGCGAAATCCATTGGCGCGATCTTGCACTCCGACAGCACTACCCGCAGACGCACTCCGGAATATTCCGCGCTGGCAGCGCGAAGCATCGTTGATCGTCGCCCTGTGCGCGCTTCTTTCTCTTGGCCGTAGACCATTCCTTGCTCCTCGTATAGCTCCATGTGTTTTTTGCGCCTTTCATAATGCAGGTTCACTGAGTATAAACACCGCGTTCATGGGGTCCAATTCCGATGTCGCATAGCTTCTTCGGGTGAGCATTTGGGGCGCATCACGCAGAGAGGCCTTTTCAAGCAGTTGCCAGGACATGTGGCAAGTCCACTGCCTGTAAACCACCGTGACTCAGGATTATCGGTACCAGAAGTGACGCATGACCAAAGGTCTATGTATGCCGGGAGGATGAACAAACAGTAGCTGGCTTGGCGACAGGTGAACTGAGCGAATCCGTTAACAATACGAATTTGAGTCTTACAGGATCACCCTGGGCGCCCAAGGTTTTGCACACAAAAAAAGACGCCTAAGCGTCTCTTCCGTAAATCACAGGCAAAAAAAAGCCACTCGATTGAGTGGCTTTTTCTTTAACGTTTGGAGCGGGAAACGAGACTCGAACTCGCGACCCCGACCTTGGCAAGGTCGTGCTCTACCAACTGAGCTATTCCCGCTTGGTGATGCGCATTCTATAGAATCCTCAGCACCCGTCAACCCCTTGATTCAAAAAAGTTTTATTTCTTTTCAACCGTGGTTCGCAGATGAGGCCAGGCGGCGCGCAGGTATTGCAGCATGGACCACAGGGTCAGGCCGGCGGCGATGAGCAGCAAGGCGTAGCCGGTGAGTACCCAGAATGTGAAGTCCGACGGGTTGGCCAGCAGGATGACCAGCGCGAGCATTTGCGCGGCGGTTTTCCATTTGCCCATGTTGGAGACGGCGACGTGGGCGCGGGCGCCGATTTCGGCCATCCACTCGCGCAGGGCCGAGACGACGATTTCGCGGCCAATGATCACGGCGGCCGGCAGGGTCAGCCACAGGTTGCCGTGTTCCTGTACCAGCAGGACCAGGGCAACGGCCACCATGAGTTTGTCGGCCACAGGGTCGAGGAACGCGCCGAAGGGCGTGCTCTGTTCCAGGCGGCGTGCCAGGTAGCCGTCGAGCCAGTCGGTGGCGGCTGCGAAGGCAAATACCGAGCTGGAGGCGATGTAGCTCCATTCATACGGCAAATAGAACAACAGAATGAAAATCGGGATAAGCAGGACGCGTAGAACGGTGATCAGATTAGGGATATTCATCGGCACAACTGGCTACGAGGTGAGAAGGCATTCTATTCGCTGTGCAGGTTTGCATAAATCAGCTCAGCGAGCTTTTTACTGATACCGGGTGCTTTGGCTATCTCGTCAATGCTGGCACGGGACAGCTCCTGCAAGCCACCAAAATGTTTAAGCAAGTCGCGACGGCGGGTCGGGCCTACCCCCGCAACCCCTTCCAGGGTTGAGGTTCGCCGGGTTTTGCCACGGCGGGCGCGGTGGCCGGTAATGGCGAAACGGTGCGCTTCGTCGCGGATCTGTTGAATCAAGTGCAGTGCGGGTGAGTCGCCCTTCAAAGTGAACTCATGGGCGGCATCATTCAAGTACAACGTTTCAAAACCAGCCTTGCGCGTGGTGCCCTTGGCGACGCCGAGCAGGATCAGGTCGGGCACCGCCAGTTCGTTGAGCACGTCACGGGCCATGGACAGCTGGCCCTTGCCGCCGTCTACCAGCAGGATATCGGGCAACTTGCCCTCCCCGTCCTTCAACTTGCTGAAGCGCCGCGTGAGTGCCTGGTGCATGGCGGCATAGTCATCGCCTGCGGTAACGCCTTCGATGTTGTAGCGTCGATAATCGGATTTGATCGGCCCTTCCGGCCCGAATACCACGCAGGAGGCCACTGTGGCCTCGCCGCTGGAGTGGCTGATGTCGTAGCACTCCAGGCGCTGGGGCGGCTCGTCCAGGTTGAGCACCTCGGCCAGGGCGTCGAAGCGTGCAGCGACGTGCTGTCGGTTCGCCAGCCGCGCGCCCAGGGCCTGTTCGGCGTTGGTCACGGCCAGTTGCTGCCAGCGGGCACGGGTGCCGCGTACGCGGTGGCTGATGTCCAGCTCGCGGCCGCGCAGCTCGTGGATCGCTTCGATCAAGGTGGGAAAGTCTTCGTGCACCACGTTGACGATCAGCTCCGAAGGCAGGTCGCGCTCAGGGCTGCTGACGTAATAGTGGCCAAGGAACGCAGCCATGACCTCCGCCACGTCTTCGTCGATACCGGTCTGCGGAAAGAAGTTCTTGCTCCCCAACACCCGCCCACCACGCACGCTGATCAGGTGCACACAGGCGCCGCCCGGGTTGACGAACGCGGCGATCACGTCGACGTCACCGGTGCCGCCTTCCATGCTTTGCTGGTCCTGGACACGGCGCAGCAGGGAGATCTGGTCACGCAGTTCGGCAGCCTTTTCGAAATCCAGGGTGCTGGCGGCCTGCTCCATGGCTCCAGAGAGCTCATCGGTGAGCGCGTTGCTGCGCCCTTCGAGGAACATCACCGAGTGGCGCACATCCTCGGCGTACTCCGCAGGTTCCACCAGGCCCACACAAGGCGCCTTGCAGCGCTTGATCTGGTATTGCAGGCATGGCCGTGTGCGGTTCTTGTAGAAGCTGTCTTCGCACTGGCGCACAAAAAAGGTTTTTTGCAGCAGGCTCAGGCTTTCACGAATCGCCCCGGCGCTGGGGTAAGGCCCGAAGTACTTGCCCTTCTGCTTTTTTGCCCCGCGGTGAATGCTCAGGCGTGGAAAATTGCCGTCCGATAAAAATACGTAAGGGTAGGATTTATCGTCACGTAGCAGGATGTTGTAAGGCGGCCGCCATTCCTTGATCAGCGTCTGCTCAAGCAGCAGCGCTTCGGTTTCATTGGCGGTGATGGTGGTTTCGACCTGGGCGATACGCCCCACCAGGGCGGCGGTTTTCGGCGCAAGGCCGGTCTTGCGAAAGTAGCTCGCCAGACGGCTCTTCAGGTTCTTGGCTTTGCCCACGTAAAGCAGGCGCGCCTCGCTGTCGAACATGCGGTACACGCCGGGGCGGCCACTGCAGGTGGAGAGAAAGGCACTGGGATCAAACGGTGTGGTCATGTCAGGCGCTGGCGTCCACCATGCCGTGGCGCACCGCGAGCAGGGTCAATTCAACATCACTGCTGATGGCAAGCTTCTCGAAGATACGATAACGGTAGGTATTGACGGTCTTGGGCGACAGGCACAGCTTGTCAGAAATGGTCTGCACCTTCTGGCAACCGACGATCATCAGGGCGATCTGGATTTCCCGCTCCGACAGCGCATCAAACGGCGAATCGCTGGTGGGCTGGAACGATTTGATGGCCAATTGCTGGGCAATCTGCGGGCTGATGTAGCGCTGGCCAGCAAATACCAGGCGAATGGCTTGCACCATCTCGGCCAGGCCTGCGCCCTTGGTGAGGTAACCGGCGGCACCGGCTTGCAGCAAACGGGTGGGGAACGGGTCTTCCTCGCACACCGTGACCACCACGACCTTGATGTCCGGATGGCTGCGCAATAGCTTGGTCGTGGCACCAAGACCGCCAATCCCAGGCATCTTGACGTCCATCAGCACCACATCGGGCTTCAACTCCCGGGCCTTGATCAGGGATTCCTCCCCCGACTCCGCCTGGCCGACTACTTGCAGGCCGTCGATGTCAGCCAGCATTCGTGTAATACCTGTACGAACGAGATCATGGTCATCGACTACTAGCACCCTAATCAAGCAGACACCTCGCGATATGGTCTTATAGGTTGCTGAACACCTTAGCAAAAAACCAAGGCGCAGACCTAGTTGCAAGTGTCATATATATAGAGATTCAACGCGTTGGGGCTGTTCACCACGTGGCAAACAGCCCTGTTTCCTGGGTTAAAGGTCAGGATTCCTGGGGGTGCGGCTTGGCTTTTCCGTTCACCACGGATGAATGCTCGGCCAAGGTACTGGTCAAGCGACGGATTGCATCCTGGTCTTCCTTGAACATCGCTCGGTAATTGCCCAGCACTTTTTCTTCGATCTTGCTCAGGTTATCCAGCTGGATCGGCGTTGGGCTGCCGGTCAACACGTACAGGATATCCACGCCTTTTTCGGCGACGCGAGACAAATAATCGGCCTTGGGCGCACGACCACCACTTTCATATTTGCCTTGGGCGTTCGCTTCAACGCCTCCAATTTCACCAAAAACTTTCTGCGACAGGCCAAGTCGCTCTCTTTCTTGCCTTAAGCGCGAACCGATTCCACTCATTTGGATGTATGATCCTAAATTGGCACACCCCAAGAGGTGTCACACCATCACTTCGTTAAACAAACTTGAACGGTTTTGAACTATGCCCGGAATCCGTACTGCTGCACAAGCCAAGGCCTGGCTGGAACATCAAGGAAAGTCAGTTCAAGCGTTCGCCCGGGAGCATGGCGTAGACCCGGCAACCACCTATCAAGTGCTCGCCGGGCGAAAAAAGGGACGACGTGGAGAAGCCCATAAAGTGGCGGTACTTCTGGGCATGAAAGAGGGCGTCATCGTGGATGAGCCTGAAGCTCAATCCCACGATGAACAAAGCACTAGCTGACAGCAGTATGCGCTTATTTGTAGGACGTGCTTGTTTTAGTCCGATGTGAGTGCGCGACACTCACGCTCCATCCGCCAGAAGCCATCCTCTTCACCGACAATGCTCAACCCCAGGCGCTGATACAGCCTCCTTGCCGGGTTGGTCTTGAACACCGTCAAACGTAGAAAGCCCAGGCCCTCGACGCGTGCCTTGAGCACCATTTGCGCCAGCACCCAACTGCCCGCACCCTGCTTGCGGCAGCATTCCAGCAGGTGCAGCTCGCGGATATACAGGGCCTTGCCGTCGCGGCTCAGGCTGATAAAGCCCATGACGCCGTCATCGTTGCAGATCAGCCAGTTCTCGCGGCCCGCCCAGGCCACGTCGAAGCCGTCGTTGGACCACAACAAGCCGTTCTGACGGTAATAATGGCTCATAGCCTCCCGGGTCAGGGTGCGGGCAAACGGCAGGTCTTGCTCAGTGGCCCGGCGCAAATGAAACCTCATTCAGAGAGCTACCACGTGGCCGGCCCACTGCCCGTTCTCGCGACGGGCGATCACCAACGCGTCGCCGACACCGGGGGCGGCAACAAGCAAGTTGCCATCGGCGGTCCAGATCGCACTGCGGCCGGCACAGGCCCAGCCTCCGGACGGGCCACCATGGTTAGCCATCAGCACCAACAGGCCATGCTCGGCCGCATAGCCTTCAAGCCAAGCACTGTCCGCCGCGTAGCCTCCCTCGCTGATCAGTACGCTTGCGGCATACACCGTGGCGCCCGCTGCCGCCGCTTGACGTGGATGACTGGCCTGGGAAAAGTCCGCGCACACCGCCAATGCTATGCGGTCATCTCCGAATGCCAGGACCTCGCCGCCCTGCCCCGCAGCAAATGCCAACTCCTCACCGGGGTGCAAGTGCTGCTTGGTGTAGACGCCTACTGAGCCGTCCGCCCCCAGCGCCAGTGCGCCAATCAGTACACCTGTTTGTGACGCCAACCGCACCGGCATGCCCACCACGGCGGTCAACCGCAGCTCCCGCGCCAGCTCACGCAACGGCGCCAACACGGCGTCTTGCGGGTCGATGGCCAAGTCGGCCGCCAGGAACGGCTCGTAGCCCGTCAGTGACAGTTCTGGAAACACCAGGCACTGCACGCCCTGTTCAGCCGCGGCCCACATCAACGCCAGGTGCCGCTGGATATTGGCAGCGACATCGCCCGGGATGGAAACGGTTTGCGCCGCAGCAAGGGTCAAGGCAGTCATGGTCGCGTCCTGGCAATCATTGTTTGAGAGCCGTCAGCATATCCACACTTGCCCCATAGCGGCATAGGTATCTACACAACTGAGTGGACAGTAGCAGCGGACGGTAACCACGATGCGAAGCGAGTCGCTCTTGATCTGCTTTTGATCTTGATCTTAAGCGCCCCGTCAAACCACGCTGGCCGGAATTCGACAGGGATTTGGGGGGTAAACCGGCAGGGATGCCGGTTTAGCCGCCCCGCGCCATGGATGGCGCGTGGCGGCGGCCCCCCAAATCACTGGCGGATTACGGGCACACCGAGCCTAAGCGAGGTGCCGAGTGGTGGGGCAAGAGCGCTTTGCTTACTTTCGCGCTTTTCGAAAGTGAGCCGCCGTCAGGGCGGAACCCTAAGTAGCCGTTACCGCAGCAATGGATATGCACACCATCCAACTGTGTTGACTGCCAGGCCGCCTTCGCGAGCAAGCCAGCTCCCACAGTTGGATCGTGGGGTGTCAGGTAGATAGGTGTTGACTGTCAGGCCGCCATCGCAGGCAAGCCAGCTCCCACAGTTTGATCGCGGGGTGTCAGGTAGATAGGCGTCGGCTGGCAGGCCGTCACGGGAGCAAGCTCCCTCGCCACAGGTCCAGCGTTGCCCATAGCGGTAAGTACCGCCACGCAATAGAAATTACTGATTGAATCCACCTGCACGCCTCTAGTAAGCTCCCCCCATCATTTGGAGAGCCCCATGTTGCCACTCACCCACACTCAGGTTTGCCCTGCTGCCAGCGCCTTGCGCTCGGTGTCGGCTACCCGTGTGAACGGTTCGAGCGCACTGGCCGGCTTTTATTTTGGGTATTGGTTTAGCCACTGGCGCGCCTGATACCTGAAATCGGCGCCCACTACTCAAGGGGTCGCCTACCAGAGAAATCTAAACCCCCGGTCGGCTCCCCGACCGGGGGTTTTGTTTTTTCAGCGCCTAACAACTTGTTTGCTCACGATCACTTAAAGGAATCACACCATGAACTTCACCACCTATTACCGCTACGACACTTGCACTGCATGGCGATTTAGCCAGCTCCGTTCGGGACAGCCTGCCGCCTCCGACCGGTCACCCCATGGTGGCAAGCCAGCACACGTAGCCGATACGGCCAATTGTCGAACACCCCAGTAGGCCAAGTGTGCGGGAATCGCCCGCCGCTTGCCCAGGAAGCCTTGAATATGAACTCCTCCGTCGCCGCTTTGCCCGTCTCTACCCTCAACAGTGCCAATGAAGCCCTGACCCAGCGTTTGCCCAGCTCCCTTGAGCTCAAGCATCAACTGCCGCTCAGCCCGTTCCTCAACGAACAAGTCCACGCCCATCGCCAAGCCGTGCGCGCCATCCTCAATGGCGAAGATTCACGCTTGCTGGTGATTGTGGGGCCGTGCTCGATCCACGACCCGGAATCGGCCATGGAATACGCGCGTAATCTGAAGAAGCTCGCGCTTGAAGTCAGCGACCAGATGCTGTTGGTGATCCGTGCCTACGTCGAGAAACCGCGCACCACGGTGGGTTGGAAAGGCCTGGCCTACGACCCGCACCTGGACGGCAGCGATGACATGGCCGCCGGCCTGACCCTGTCCCGCGAGCTGATGCGTGAAATGCTGCGCCTGGGCCTGCCGGTGGCCACCGAGTTGCTGCAGCCCATGGCCGCCGGCTACTTCGATGACTTGCTCACGTGGGTCGCCATTGGCGCACGCACTACCGAATCGCAGATTCACCGCGAAATGGCCAGCGGCCTGGGCATGCCCGTGGGCTTCAAGAACGGCACCGACGGTGGCGTCGCCATTGCCTGCGATGCGATGCGCTCAGCGTCCCACCCGCATCGCCATTTCGGCGTCGACAGCCAGGGCCACCCGGCGATCATCCAGACGCCCGGCAACCCCGACACGCACCTGGTGCTGCGCGGCGGCCACCGTGGGCCGAACTACGATGCGCAAAGCGTGGCCGACGTGAAGCATGACCTGGCCAAGTCCAAGGTGGCGGCGCGGATCATGGTCGACTGCAGCCATGCCAACAGCGGCAAGAACCCGCTGCGCCAACCGGCGGTATTCAATGACGTGCTGGAGCAGCGCCTGCAAGGTGATACCTCCCTGGTAGGCATGATGCTTGAGAGTCACCTGTTCGAAGGCTGCCAGCCGCTGAGCGCGTCGATGAAATACGGCGTGTCGGTGACCGATGGTTGCCTGGGCTGGGACGGGACCGAGCAGTTGTTGCGCAGTGCCGCTGAGCGGTTGCGGGAACACGGCAAAGCCGACTGATCGGTGAAAATCAACATCTGGGAGGGAGCTTGCTCCCTCGCCACAGGCCCAGTGAGGTTATGCCCGGGCCACCGGCATGCGGGACAGCTCCCGCAACCACGGCAACACCCGCAGTCCGTGGGCAGTCTCGCAGGGGTCGACGATGTCCATGAAGTGTTCAAGGTTGACGTGGTCCGGGACGCCCGGCAGGCGCACCCGCACGGCCGGCGTTACACCGCAAGGGGCGCCCAGGTCCAGATGTTCGTAGACCAGCACATGACGCACCTGGGGCTGAGGTTCATAGGCTTGGGCCATCAGCCCGGCATGGATTATCAGTACATCGAAGGGTTCGGCAGGAATGGCGGTAAGAATCCGCACCTCTTCGAACGTTTGCACCGGCACGATCCGGTAATAACCCAACCGGTTGAGCATTTTCTCGATGTACAGGCGTTGCAGATGCTGTTCATCGGCAATCAGGATGGTCAGTGCTTTGTTCGGCATGGCAAACCCCTGGCAGGCAGTGCTCGGCAGTGAGCGCTGCCCATTTTCCAGACATATGCCGACGACAAAATCAGGCATGTTCCCGGTTCGCGTAAGAGTTTTCCCAAATTTCCCGAATGGCGATCAACCGCAGTCAAGGCTGATTGCAATAAGCGCTCAAGCCATGACGCAAAACATCGATCGCTTCAGACACGTCCTCAACCGCTGACCCCAATGCCTGACGGTCGCGCTGTTCACACACTGCCTCCAATGCTTCACACCCACTGATCAATAGGTTTGCCTTGACCATCCGCGCGCCGCCCTTGGCACGGTGAGCCAGGTCGTGCAGCTTGGCGAAGTCTGCCTGGCTGGCCAGGCGTGGCAGCAAGGCACGGTCTGCCTCCAGGCTGTCGAGCAACGGCGCCAGCAATTCGACAAGCGCAGCGTGATCATCGCCGGTCAGCGCGACCAGTGTGCTCAAGTCGAATGTCGCCACGGTCTGCGGGCCCGCGTCGGCCACACGCGAGGCCAGCGCCGACCGCAAGTCGTCAAGCCCGGTTGGCTTGAACAGGCAGCCATCCATGCCCGCCTGCCGGCAGCGCTCGGCCTCCTCCGGCTGGGCGTTGGCGGTGAACCCCAGCAACAGGCAGGGTTCCAGACCCTGTTCACGCTCTTGCGCGCGAATGTCCTGTGCCAGCTGATAGCCGTTCTTGAACGGCATGTTGCAATCGGTAATGACGCCGTCGAACTGCCCCGCTCGCCACTGTTCAAGCCCTTGAACACCGTCTTCGGCCGTGACGATTTGGTGGCCCAGAAAGCTCAACTGTCGAGCCAGCAGCAAGCGGTTGGCCGGGTAGTCATCCACCACCAGAATCTTCAGCGCACGGCCCTCAGGCGCCGCCTCTTGCGCAGGCTCAACCGGGGCCGGCAGCGTGGCGGTCATGGCCAGGGTCAGCGTCACGTCCACCCGAGTACCGTGCCCCAACACGCTACTCAAGTGCAATTGGCCGCCCATCATCTCGCACAGGCTGCGGCTGATCACCAACCCCAGCCCAGACCCGCTACGTGCCGACTGCTGGTTATTGCTGCCCTGGATAAACACACTGAACAACCGCTGCTGATCGGCGATGCTGATTCCGATGCCGGTGTCTTGCACCCATAACTGGACGGCCAAGCGATCATCCTCGACCTTAGCCCGCGCAACCAGACTGACCTGCCCATGAGCAGTGAACTTGATGGCATTGCTCAAAAGGTTCGATACCACCTGCTTGAATCGCAGCGGGTCGACCAGCACCGCCCGGTCGATCAACGGGTCCAGCTCAACCTGCAGCGCCAGCCCCTTGGCGCGGGCCAGCCCCTCGAACACGCGCGCGACCGACGCCAACAGCTCATGCAGGTTGGCGGGTTCCAGGGTCAGCGACAAGTGCCCCGACTCGATGCGCGCGATATCGAGAATATCGCCGATCAACTCCAGCATGCCCCGTGAAGCCACAGAGGCCACCTCCAGGGCGTCGCGGTCGACCCGCCCCTGCTCGGCATTTTTCAACGCCAGTTCGATCATGCCGATCACGGCGTTCATGGGCGTGCGGATCTCGTGGCTCATGGTCGCCAGGAAGGTCGTCTTGGCGCGATTGGCGGCGTCGGCATCGTCCTTGGCTTCCTGTAGCTGGCCGAGCAACCGATGCCGCTCGCTCACGTCGACCCAACCGGCAATCATGCCCACCACCTTGTCGTCGCCGTCGCGGTACGGCAGCATCCACTGGTAGATGGTCAGCACATCGCCATTGGGCACCTTGAGTATTCGATCATGAATCTGCGGCTCGCCCCCCGCCATCAAGCGCAGGTAATCCTCATGAAACGACTGAGCCTGCGGCGGGTTTTCGACGTCGGTTTCCACCACCGTCCTGCCGATCACGTCTTCAAGCTTGTAGCCAAACACGTCGAGGTAGGCGTTATTGCAGGCCATCAACCGCCCTTGGCGGTCACGCACGTAAATCGGGTGCGGCGTGCCGTCGATCAATACGCTCATGAACCGCATCTGATCGCTCAGCGCCCGCTCGGCCTGTAGCCGCTTACGAATCAGGCTGCGCAGGTAAATGGCCCAGCCCAGCGTGACGGCCAACAACAGCGCCGCCAACCCGAAGCCCTGAAGAATCACGTTGCGATAACGCAACCAGTAACTGTCCTCGATGATGACCTCGCTGCGCCACTGACCAATCAATTCGTCCATTTCCTGCGGGGTGATACTCAGCAGCGCCTTGTCGAGGATCGAATACAACTCCAATTGACTGCGGTTGACCCCAAAGGTCACGCGTGCAGGCTCAGTGCCGACCGTACTGGTGACACGCAAGCGGTCGCGGTAATACCGACTGATCAAATAGCGCGCGCTGATCAACGAGTTGACCGCGCCGTCGGCGTCACCGTTGGCCACCAGCGCCATGGCTTGCTGGGGGTTCTCCACATCGACAAACATCACGCCTGGAAAATTCTGCGCTATCTCATCATGCAGGCCATTGCCGACCACCATGGCCAAGCGTTTGCCAACCATCTCTTCCAACGTGAGCGGGCTGTGTGGACTGTCACGGGTTACCAGCACAAAGGGGTTGGTCAGATAGGGCCGGGTAAAGCGTATTTTTTCGGCCCGCTCCACACTGGGGGTGATAACCGCCAGCATGTCCGCCGTCCCCGCACTGACGATGTTGACCTGGCGCGGCAACGAACTGCCTGGCACCACATCGAACTTCAAGCCGGTGCGCAAGCTGATGCGCGATAACACCTCGGCACTCAACCCTTCGAATTGACCTCGACCACCAATAAAAGATAACGGTAGGAAGTCATTGAGCACCGCGACCCTGACCCGTGGGTTTTTCTGCACCCAGCGTTGCTCACTGGCGCTCAAGTGCAGCCGGTCAACGCCGATTATGCCCAGGTTACCTCCGCTCCAGCGGCGCAGGATTTCCATCTGCTCGCTGGCGGGAATCGCCTCCAGCGCGGCATTGAGGATGGGCAGTAAGCGCGCATTTTCGCGGGTGACGGCAAACGCAAACGGATTGACTTCCAGGCCGGAAAAATCCGCCATGCGTACATTATTGAGGTGGTTGCGATTGATCAGGTAATTGCTGCTGATGGCATCCCCCAGGTAGACGTCGGCACGACCAAACGCCACGGCGCCAATGGCTTCGAACGTCGAGGCAAACAGTTCCAACTGGGCTTTGGGGTAAAACGCCCGTACGGCGTCGGGCTGCATGTAGTGATAGAGCATTGCCACGCGCTTGCCGGCCAGGTCGTCATTCAATACCTGGCTGTCACCGCTGCGGGTCACCAGGGTCGGTTGGTCGTTGGCATAAGAGCGAGACAGCAGCAGCTGCGGGTCCGCCGCTTCATAGCCATTGGCGGAGCCGAGGAAATCCACCGCCCCCTGCTTCAGCGCCTCAACCACCTCATCGCGGGTGTCGTAACGCCGAACCTCGATGGCGATATGCAGGGCCTGGCCGACCAATGCGGCAAAATCAGCCGTGATACCTTCAAGTTCGTCGTTGTTATTGGTCAAGTCAAAAGGTGCGTAATCGGGCGCCGAAACGCCCATCAGCAATGTGCGCCGCTCACGCAGCCAACGCCAATCGGCCTCGTCCAGCGCCACTGGCGGGGTTTCGATATGAGAGTGCCCCAACAGCCGCAAAGCGTGAGGCTCTTCAAGGGCCACCGCGATCAGAGGTAACAGGCTCATCCAAAGGATCGTGACGAACCTGATAAACGCGGCGGTGATCATTTCAGTTCAGATCAGATCAGATGGTTGCGCTGGGCAAACGTGGATAAGTGCACTACCGAGGACATTCGCAACTTCTCCTTGAGTCGAGTCTTGTAGGTACTGATGGTCTTGTGGCTCAGCAGCATTTGCTCGGCGATTTCCTTGTTGCCCAGCCCTAGGGCGAGCATCTGCAGTACGGTAAGTTCGCGGTCAGACAAACATTCGATCATCTGCCGTTCTGTTTCTTGCAAATCGTCGCGCCGCACCGAACTGGTCGGCAAACTGGGGAAGCAGCTGTAGCCCGACATGATCGCCTTGATAGCCTTTTGCAGCTCATCCAGTTCGCCGGTCTTGGCGACGAACCCCATGGCGCCGGCGCGCATGCAGCGGGTGGAAAAAAACACCGCCAGGTAGGACGTCAGCACCAAAATCTTGCACGGCAAGCCCAACGCCTTGATCCGGCTGATGACCTCCAACCCGCCCAATTTGGGCATCGCCAGGTCGAGGATAATCAGCTCGGGACGTTGCTCCCGCGCCAACTGCATCGCATCTGCGCCATCCCCAGCCTGAAAAATCTCAACAAAACCCTCCAACTGCAGGAGGTGTTTGACCGTCGCCCGGATAAACGGATGGTCATCCACAATTAATGCTTTGTTCATACAACTTCCCTATGTGGACAAAATACCCTTACACATCACACCGGACCTGGGTACCTGTGAGAAATGACAGTTCCGACGAACGGCGCTGCCTTATCAATACGGTAACCAGGCCGTGTCTGGCCCCCTTCAATTAACTCAGCATAACCACGGACGCCGGACCTCAACGACCCAACAGCCGCAAGTGCCCAACCTTAGCAACGCAATGATGTTTTAACTGAAGGGATAATCCGGACTAGATGTAGGATTTTTCCACAAGCAAGCTTAGCCAATCCTGGCTCGCCCATAGGGGTCAGTCGGTAGTACTTGGGCTCCAGAAAGCCTGTACCACCAGGGTTGATGTAGAGAGGCGCGCTACCAGAGCATCCAGTTCGTCGCCATCCACCGACGTGGCGGCCAGGATGGCCTCGATCTCCACTTCGTCGCTGCCGAACGGCCGCACATCGACATCGCTGGCCGGGTAGTTGCAACGTGCCAGCTCGGCTTCGAGCAACGCCATCACCGCCTGCTGCTGACTGCGGCGCGCAATGACGTAAAGAATGTTGGTGACCTCTGCCGACACCACATCCAAAGGTTGGCGGTTGATGTTATTGACGATCGGCCGCAGCAAGGTGTTGGCCGCCAGCACAAACAGCGTACCCAGCAAGGCTTCGAGGATCAGGTCGGCGCCAGCGCAGGCGCCCACCGCCGCCGAAGCCCAGAGGGTGGCGGCCGTGTTGAGCCCGCGCACATTGCCTTCCTCGCGCATGATCACACCCGCCCCCAGGAAGCCGATGCCCGAGACCACGTAAGCGACCACGCGCACCGCGCCCTCCGCGCCGCCCAGGCGGTTGGCCATGTCCACAAAGATCGCCGCGCCCACCGCCACCAGCACATTGGTACGTAAGCCAGCGGTGCGCTGGCGGTACTGACGTTCGAAACCGATCAAGCCGCCGAGGATAAATGCCGCGCTGAGGCTGACCACGGTGTCGACCAGGGAGTTGAGGTTGATGTTGTTGATTGCCTGCATAAAAAAATCTCCATGAATGCAGATGCACATTGAAACAATGCCGGCCCCTGTAGGAGCGAGCTTGCTCGCGAAAAACGTCAACGATGACGCGTGCTTGCTGAATGAACGCGGCGTCTGTAAGTTCTTCGCGAGCAAGCTCGCTCCTACAGAACCTTAACTGACGGGCATTACAGTAAGCCCGGCTCCCACAGGGTTTTGCGATGTTGTATTACTGCCAGCCAAACCTGCGGATGTAGTAGCCCTTCACCGCCTGGGTCAGCGCCATGTAAGCCAGCAAAATCACCGGCAGGAACACGAAGTACAGCGACGGCAGCGCCTGCAATTTGAAGTAATGCGCCAACGGCCCCATCGGCAGGAATATCCCCACGGCCATGATCACGCCGGTCATCAGCATCAACGGCAGCGCCGCACGGCTTTGCAGGAACGGGATTTTCGGGGTGCGGATCATGTGCACGATCAGGGTCTGGGTCAGCAGCCCCACCACAAACCAGCCGGACTGGAACAGCGTCTGGTGGTCTGGCGTGTTGGCATCAAACACATACCACATGAGTGCGAACGTGGTGATGTCGAAGATCGAACTGATCGGCCCGAAAAACAGCATGAAGCGCCCCACTTCCCCCGGCTGCCAACGTTGCGGCGTGGAAAGCATCTCGTCATCGACGTTGTCGAACGGGATCGCGATCTGCGAAATGTCATACAGCAGGTTTTGCACCAGCAGGTGCATCGGCAGCATCGGTAAAAACGGGATAAAGGCACTGGCCACCAACACCGAGAACACGTTGCCGAAGTTGGAACTGGCGGTCATCTTGATGTACTTGAGCATGTTGGCGAAGGTGCGCCGGCCTTCCAGCACGCCCTCCTCCAGGATCATCAGGCTCTTCTCCAGCAGGATGATGTCGGCCGCTTCCTTGGCGATGTCCACCGCACTGTCCACCGAAATACCGATATCCGCCGTGCGCAACGCCGGAGCATCGTTGATGCCATCGCCCATAAAGCCCACCACATGCCCGTTGGCCTTGAGCAGCCGCACGATGCGTTCCTTGTGGCTGGGGGTGAGCTTGGCGAACACATTGGTAGTTTCCACGGCCAGGGCCAGTTCGGCGTCGCTCATCGCCTCGATGTCGTTACCCATCAGCAAGCCTTGTTGTTCCAGGCCCACTTCGCGGCAGATCTTCGCCGTGACCAGTTCGTTGTCGCCGGTCAGTACTTTCACCGCCACGCCGTGAGCCTTCAGGGCCTTGAGAGCCGGTGCGGTGCTTTCCTTGGGCGGGTCGAGAAACGCCACGTAGCCGATCAGCGTCAGGTTATTCTCATCAGCCAGGGTGTAGGTGTCACGCCCCGCCGGCATCGGCTGCGCCGCGACCGCCACCACCCGCAGCCCTTCTTCGTTAAAGGCTGCCGTCACCTGGCGAATGCGCGCCAGCAGTTCGTCGGTCAGCACTTCATCGACGTCGCCATGGCGCACGCGGTTGCATACCGACAAAATTTCCTCCACCGCCCCTTTGCAGATCAACAGGTGCGGTTGGTGCTGCTCGGCCACCACCACCGACATGCGGCGGCGGTTGAAGTCGAAGGGGATCTCGTCGACCTTGTGAAACGCGGTACCAACTTTCAGCTCGCGATGGATGTCCACGTGCTCGAGCACGGCCACATCCAACAGGTTTTTCAAGCCGGTCTGGTAGTAGCTGTTGAGGTAGGCCATTTCCAGCACGTCGTCCGACTCCTGGCCCCACACGTCCACATGGCGCGCCAGGAAAATCTTGTCCTGGGTGAGCGTGCCGGTCTTGTCGGTGCACAGCACGTCCATGGCGCCGAAGTTCTGGATCGCGTCCAGGCGCTTGACGATCACCTTCTTGCGCGACAGAAACACCGCGCCCTTGGCCAGGGTCGAGGTGACGATCATGGGCAGCATTTCCGGGGTCAGACCCACCGCAATCGACAGCGCGAACAGCAACGCCTCGGTCCAGTCGCCCTTGGTAAAGCCGTTGATGAACAGCACCAGCGGCGCCATCACGAACATAAAGCGAATCAGCAACCAACTGACCTTGTTGACCCCCTGCTGGAACGAGGTGGTGGCACGGTCCGTCGCCGTGACGCGTTGCGCCAAGGCACCAAAATACGTGCTGTTGCCGGTGGCCAGGATCACCGCCGTGGCGGCGCCGGACACCACGTTGGTGCCCATGAACAGAATATTCTCCAGCTCCAGCGGGTTGCGCGTGTGGGCGTCCTGCTGGTGGGCGAACTTCTCCACCGGCATGGATTCACCGGTCATCGCCGCCTGGCTGACGAACAAGTCCTTGGCGCTGAGCACGCGGCAGTCTGCGGGGATCATGTCGCCGGCCGACAACACAATCAGATCGCCCGGCACCAGTTGCTTGATCGGCAGTTCAATGCGCTTGGCAGCATCGCGGCGCAGCACCGTCGCGGTATTGCTCACCATGGCCTTCAAGGCGTCGGCAGCCTTGTTGGACTTAGCCTCCTGCCAGAAGCGCAACAGGGTCGAGAGCACCACCATGGAAAAAATCACCGTGGCGGCCTTCATGTCTTCGGTCAGCCAGGAGATCACCGCCAGCAGGGTCAGCAGCAGGTTGAAGGGGTTCTTGTAGCAATGCCACAGGTGCACCCACCACGGCAGCGGCTGCTCGTGCTCGACTTCATTGAGGCCGTATTGCACACGCAGGGCGTCGGCTTCCTGGGTGTTCAGGCCCTCGGCGTGGCTGCCCAGTACACCCAGCAATTGCACGGTGCTGCGGTTGGCAGCAGCCACCAGCGTCTGCGCAAGGCTGGGCGGTACTTCGCGGCTGACGCTGGCGTCGGTCACGGTCTCCAGCATCGCCAGGCGGCGAAAATGCCGGGCGATATGCCGGGTCCGCAGGAAACCGGCGAAGAACTCTTTGAGCAACGTGAGGTTCATGGTGTAACTCCTGCGCGAGGAAAAACCGTCGTGCAGGTACTGCCCGTCCACACCGCGCCCGTCACACAGGCACAGCCGAACCTGGCCCGCCCGCCGTAACAGGCAGGCGCGTCCGTAGCATCCAGGCGTTACCCAGGTGCTGGTCAGCGTCGATGAGAGGGAATCAGGCAGGTGCCAGGATTGGCCACCGCCGGGATGCCGCTTCTCGCTTTGTGAGGCGAGACAACGGCATCTGGAAAATGCGCGTTACCTTGCCAAGAGGCCGGTTACCGAAACCGGCCGACGACTGTCACTCGAACAAGTACCCACTGAGGGTCTCCGCTATTGATGAAAACGCGCGAAGCTTACGCCCCGATGTTGGCAGAGTAAACCGTAGGAAAGTGCCTGCATGGCGAATAAGAAAATTCTTCAGGATGGGTTCAGGTAATCACTGTAGGAGCGAGCTTGCTCGCGAAAAGCGCCAACGATAACGCGTGCTTGCTGAATGAACGCGGCGCCTGCGAGTTCTTCGCGAGCAAGCTCGCTCCTACAGAAGGCGGTGTGCTGTTTTTACTCATGCGCATGCCGGCTATCGGTCGGCGCTTGAACACGATCCTCGAGACTGTAGTCGCGCACTACCTGGGCAATGCGCAGGTGGTAGTCAGCGAAAACCTGCCGACGGCCTGTTGATTGAGCCGCTCGATGTAGCTCAAGGCCGCGCCACTGCTGGATGGCTGCCTCGTCACGCCAGAATGACAGAGAGAGCAGCTTTGAAGGTTCACTCAAGCTCTGGAAACGCTCAACTGAAATAAAGCCATCGATTTGAGCGAGCAGAGGCTTGAGTTCGGCAGCGAGGTCGAGATAACGCTGGTAGTGCTCCTCATGTGGCCAGGCTTCAAAAATAACAGCGATCATTGTTGGGTCTCCTCATCACGGTAGAACCGCGGAATGCGGCCATTAAGGGAAGGCAAATAATCCCAGCGATAAGCAAGGGCAGATAAGTCTGGCCGTCGATGCAAGAATGCCGAAATCAACTCTGAGGCAATAGCCAACGCCAAGGGCTGACCTGGGCATTGATGTCTGCCTGCGCCGAAGCTGAAGGTTCGTCGTTGAGTTCGTTCGAGCAAAAAGCTGTCGGGGTCTGGGTTGGCGCCGGGATCTCGGTTGGCAGCAGCAAGCAATAGCAAAACGGTATCGCCCGCCTCTAGAACGCTGCCGCCAATTGTGCAGCGCTGTGCAACGAAGCGCCGCGTGTTTTGTACCGGTGAGTCGTGGCGCGCCACCTCTGCCACCCACTCAGCGACGCGCAGGGGTGTGGCGTGCATGCCTTCAAACAGGTCAGGGTGTCGTTGGAACGCTATGAGGGCGTTGCCGATCAGGCCTGCCGTGGCTTCGCAGGTTTGTGACAACAGCCCGATCAGATTCGCTATCAACGCCTCATCGTCTTTCCAGCGTGAGGCTTGGTATTCGCCATAAAGACGGTCCAACAAGCCGCTACGCTTATCGTCGTTACTCAGCAGCGCTTGAAACATCTGCCTCAACCGAGCCGCCCCGCAATGGGCTTCACTGAGTTGAGCTTCGTCGCTCAAGGGCGATAGACAGGCGACAAAATCCCGTGTCAGTTGCGCGACTTCCTGCAACTGGCTGGGTGCGAAACCTATAAAAGTCGCAATGACCGAAACCGGTAACCTGAACATCCACTCGTTCGGGTTACCGACTGGGTCATCCAATGTCTCGACAACCTGCGCCACAATGCCTGCGAGATTTTCGCTTCCCAACGAGCCCAAGGCCGGCTCGATAACCATCCGGGGGCAGCGGTGTTGTGCCCCCTCATTCATACGCATCAATCGACCAAAGATATCGCCTGCCGCGCCTTGAGCAATGGCCGCTGGAATCGGCTCGTGCAGTGGGCGTACAAGGCAGTGGGGATGATCCAGGATGGCCTCGACAACGCGTGCGCCACTGGCAATCCATAAACCAAGATCTGCATCGAAAACCAATTCACTGTGTCGCCTGAGGCGTGCGTAATAATCGTAGGGGTCGGCATGGGTGGCGGCTTCAAACGGCGTCATTTTGGCAGTCCTTTTCGCAAAGAACGGCTACTATCGAACAACCGTCACATCGACAATTCGCTCAGGAACGAAATATGGATTCCCAAAGCAATGACACCGCCATTTCCCGTGTCGCCGGCGCGATTGCCGAACCCGCAAGGACGAAAATGCTGTGTTCGCTGATGGACGGTCACGCCCGCACCAGTACTGAACTGGCCGTCATTGCCGACGTCAGTGCCTCCACGGCGAGCGCACACTTGGCAAGGCTTAAAGAGGACGGTTTGATAAAACGGCACACACAGGGCAGGCACCGCTACTTCAGCCTGACAGATGCGCATGTGGCACAAGCGATTGAAGCCCTCATGGTGATCAGCCGAAACGCTCAGACCGGGTTTGTTTCGACGACCCCCAGTCGGTTGCAGCTCGCGCGAACCTGTTATGACCACATGGCGGGGTCCTTGGCGGTACAACTGCACGACTATTTTTTCGACTCTGGCTGGTTGACCCTACCAGACGCAAGTGACGGTACGTATCAGCTCAGCGTGGCGGGCGAAAAAGCGATGACAGGGCTCGGTATCGAGGTAGAAACCGTAAGGGCGCAGCGGCGTCGTTTCGCTTGCGCATGCCTGGACTGGAGCATGCGCCGTCCTCACCTCGCCGGCGCACTGGGGGCCGCTGTGCTACAGGCCGTCATCAGCCGCAAATGGGTTATCCAGGACCTTGATAGTCGGGCGCTGGCCGTGACGCCCAAGGGGCGAAAGGAGCTGTCGGGCAAGTTTGGGATAAGGGTTGAAGAGCCAGAACTGAAGCGATCAGGCAGCGCCTGCGCATAAGGCCAAACCCCCTTCATGCTACGGCGCGCCGGGCTGGTCCCGCTCAACCAACGCCAGGTAGCTGTCGATGGTTCCCTGGCCGACGGGCTTGACCTGTATCGACACCCTATTCACCTTCCGGCCCATCGTGATGCCCTCGCGGGTGCGCACCTGTACATAGCCAAGCCTGGGCCAAAAACGCTCGGCCCTGGTATTGCCCACCACCACCGTCAGCCGTAGCCACTGCGCGCCCTTCGCCACCGCCCAGGCCTCAAGGTCCGCGTGCAAGCGCTGCGCCAGCCCGCTGCCGTGCCAGCGCGTATGCACCAGCAGCAACCCAATGTGCCACACCCCGGCGGCGAGCAAATCCGCAGCGATATTCACCACGGCGACCAGGTGGCCCTGCGCATCTCGGTAACCCAGCCAGTACAGGCGGCTGCAATGCCAGCCAGCGGGCAATTGGCCGCTTAACTCTTCCCGTGCTTCGGTCGGGGTAGCCGGTTCGCCATTCACCGCGATGAAGTAATCGGGTGCCTGTTCAAAAAACTGCTGCAGCTCAGCCTCATCGAAGCCAAACAGCTCAACCACCCGAATGCCTTCCAGGGAGCTGCCAGGCAACAGATGTGGATCAACGTCCATGTTCAACCTCTTCAATCATCCCGCGTCAGCACTTCCAGCAATTCAATCTCGAAGCGCAGGTTACTGTTGGGTTTGATATGCGCGCCCATCGAGCGCTCGCCATAAGCCAAGTGCGCCGGTACATACAACGTGCGCACGCCGCCAACCTGCATGCCCATCAAACCCTGGTCCCAACCCTTGATCACGCGGCCGGTGCCGATCACGCACTGGAACGGTTTGCCCCGCTCCCAGGAGGAATCGAACACCGTGCCATCTTCCAGGGTGCCGGTGTATTGGGTGGTGATCAGCGCGCCCTTGACCACGGCTTTGCCGTCGCCCAGGCGGATGTCGATGACCTGCAGTTCGTCGTTGCTCATGGGGTTCTCATTGAAGGCGTGAAAAGGCTGGGGTTTTCCCAGAATCGGATGGGTTTGGCAAGTGTAGGAACAGTCGGAACAATGACATTTCCCTTTAACTTGAAGGACGTTTCCGAGAGAATCCCAACCGCTTGCGCCGCTCACATTGCGTGGCTAGTCTTTGTCGGTCACTGCCAATTCAGTGACTCGGGGTTTGGTAGACCGCGAATGATTAGGCGCTAAGCGCCCCCTTCTGCAAGGCGCTTTTTTTCGGCTCAATTAGGAATCAAGCCATGGAAAAGCTCGTACCCGCTGCACCCGCCCCAGAATTGCAATTCTTCGCCACCACACCCGACCTCAGCTTCGAAGACGCCCTAGCCCATGCCAGCAACGTGTTGCGTTGCGCGGCCGTTGCGGCGCAGACGGCAGGTGAGCAGTTGGATGGCACTTCACGCACCTTGGTGATTTCGGTCATGCACTTGGTGGAAATGGCCAGCGTGATGGTGGACCGTTCGCTGGAATGCATCCAGCCGCGTTAACGCAATCCAATGTGGGAGCGGGCTTGCTCGCGAAAGCGGTGGGTCAGTCAATATCCATGTTTGTTGGGCCGACGTCTTCGCGAGCAAGCCCGCTCCCACATGTGATCTTCGTTGCTTTGAGCATTGCGTTCGCTTAACTGACCGGCATTCGGGCTTGCCTGCGAAGGTGGTGTATCAGTCACTGCATCTGTGTCTGCACGACCGCTTTCGCAGGCAAGCCAGCTCCCACAATTGGATCTGCGTGCATCCAAAAGCCTTTACAACCAATGCCAGAACCGGCTCCAAAACCCTCGCCCCAACTCATCCTTGCACCCGGCATATTGGCGCGCATACATCTGCGAACGCGCCTGTACCTTGCTCGCCACCGGTGGCAGCCAGGCTTTGCTGGCGTAGGTGCGCTGGCGGTAGCCGCCCCAGCCTTCGTGGTAGTTCAGGTATTGGCCATAGGCGTCGTACTTGTAGACGCCGTTGATGGTGTAGGTCTTGTCCATGTACCAGCCGATAAAGTCGATAGCGTCGTCGAAGTCTTCGCGATCAGCGCCGCTGCGGCCGGTGGCTTTGCGGTAGTCGTTCCACACTTCATCCTTGGCCTGGGCATAGCCGGAAGCGGTGGACACACGGCCCCACGGGATGATCCACAGCAGGTATTTTCGCGGGGTCTTGGCGTCGTGGCGAAAGCCCGACTCCTGATACATGATGGCGAACGGCACCTGGATCGGTACGCCCCAACGCTTTTGCGTGACCTTGGCGGCGTCGTACCAGTCGTCTTTTTCGCGCAAGATACCGCAGAGGTCGTTGGGCGTGCGTGGCGGCGAGGTGCCGCACGCCGCCAACAGAGAAGTGAGTAATAACAGTCCGACGGCTTTGCCTGCGCTCAAGGGGGCACCTTTGTGGGATAAGGGTAAAATGCCAGCATTTTACCCCTTCACACAGGCGGCGTCCTTGCCGTAGACAGTTTTAAGCCAATGGCACGCGACGGGTAGTCAGCGCAATACGACCGATAAAGAAGCTCAAGGCCGCGCCCAACAGCAGCATGGCCAAGGTGCTCCAGGCCGCGCGGGACAGTTGCTTGGCAGCGACTTCACCGGCTTCACGAGCTTTTTGCTCAGCCTGTTTTTTCAGCTCATCGACCTTTTGCATGGCTTGCTGATAAGCCTGGGCATAGTTGTCGACGATCTGGGTGGCTTCTTCTTTGCTCTTGCCAGTGCGGGCCGCGACGATGTTGACCAGCGCCTCTTTATCCGCTGCATTCAGGGCTGGCTCGCCGGACGCTTTCACACGTTCGAACCACTGCTTGAGCTCATCACCGGCCTGGGCAGGGTTGGTCGCTGCATCGGTGGCCGACTGCTTGCCATCGGCTGCTGCCTGATCGGCTTTTTGCTCAACATTGGCAGGGTCCAGCTCCGCCTTGCCGCTCTGCTTGAGCAAGGTATCCAGTTGGCCTTGCAGGCTGTTCCAGTCCAGCTCGATGCCCTGCTCGTTCAACTGCTGTTTGATGCTATTGCCAATCCCCGGCGCGGCGGCAGCAATGCCACTGCCGGCTGCGGACAGGCCTTTGCCCACGACGTTGCCGGCAGTGCCGACCACGCTGGAAGCCAGGCCTGCCAGCAGCCAAGTGGTGAGCAAGGTGGTCAGGGTCCAGGTCAGCACCCCGTGCAGACCGCCGCGATCCGGCGCGGTGCGGCCGGCCACGAACGCGCCCAACGCGATGGCAACCAGTGTCGATACAAACAGCCAGATACCCGCACCCGTGCCAAAACCGCTCAACGGGTTACCCGCTTCCATCGGGTCAACGGCACTGGCGCCAATGGCGGTGCCCAACACACTCAACACCAGGTAGGTGACCAGTGCGATTGCACTACCGGCCAATACCGAGCTCCACGACACACGAAACAGTGATCGATTGGTTTCATAGACAGTGGTCATACAAAGGTCCTTTTAAAATTTGGGAGCAAGGCAATGTGCCTTGTTGGGTGTGAGTGTGGCGAAACGACATACGTTCAGTCCTGGCCCATATGCACCAGGCGCCCTGGTGCATTCGCACTGCCCCGTAGGCAATTACTCTGCACTATCCTGAAGCCGGGATGTCGTAACCCAATGTGCCTTGCCCTGCCCTAATCGGAGACGTTATGACCCAGGATGTTCTCGCCAAAGAAACCAACCGCCGCCAACTGCAGACCATCATCTCGGGACTGTCCGACGGTGTGATCCTGGCCGAGGTCGACCAGACCATTCTGTGGGCCAATGAGGCGGCGTTGACCATGCATGGGGTCAGCGAGGTCAAGGAACTGGGCGCCAATACCGAGGCGTACGCCAAGCGCTTTGCTCTGCGCTATCGCAACAACCATCCCTTACCACTGGACAGCTACCCCCTCAGCCGCGTGGCTGCCGGTGAAGAGTTCAGCGATGTGGTGGTGGAAGTCACACCCACCGACGACGAACACCGCAGCTGGGTGCACCGCCTGCGCAGCCTGGTGCTGACCGATGCCCAGGGTGAGCCGGAGTTGCTGGTGCTGATCCTCAGCGACGCCACCGAATGGGCCAGCGCCGAGCAGCGCTTTGAGAAAACCTTCAACGCCAACCCGGCGCCCGCCGTGATCTGCCGCCTCAGCGACTTGCGCTACATCAAGGTCAACCAGGGTTTTCTGGAGATGACCGGCTACAACCGCGACCAGGTCATCGGCAAATCCGTGTATGAACTGGATGTGCTGGAACAGGCCGAGCGCAAGGACCTGGCGATCCAGCGCCTGGGCGAAGGCGCGACCATCCCGCAGATGCAGGCCGAACTGCGGCTGCCCGAAGGTGGCAGCAAACTGGTGATCGTCGCCGGCCAACCGTTGGACATGAACGAGGAAGACTGCATGCTGTTTTCCTTCACCGACCTGGAGCCACGGCGCAAAGCCGAAATCGCCCTGCGCCAGAGCGAAGAGCGCTTCGCCAAATCCTTCCGTCTGACGCCCGTGCCGACCCTGGTGTGCAGTGCCGACAACCGCCAGGTGGTGGACATCAACGAAGCCTTTATGAGCATCACCGGCTACATCAGCGAAGAATTGATCGGCAAATCCATCGAAGACATCAACTTCATCGACAGCCCCCAGGCCGGCGCACAGCTGTTCGCCACCCTGGAAAAAGCCGGCAACCTTGAAGGCCAGGACCTCAAGGTGCGCAAGAAAGGCAGCGAGGTGATCGACTGCGTGGTGTCTGCCGACACCGTGATCATCCAGGACGTGCCCTGCTACCTGATGGTGCTGATGAACATCACCGAACGCAAACGCTCGGAGCTGGAACTGGTGGCGGCCATTGAGGAAGTCATGCAGGACGCATCCTGGTTCAGCCAGACCCTGATCGAGAAGCTGGCCAACGCCAAGAGCGTCAACAGCCCCAACCTGCCGAATGTTTCCTTCACCGACCTCACCGCCCGCGAGCGCGATGTATTGGGCCTGATCTGCGAGGGCCTGGCGGACAAAGAGATCGCCTCGCGCCTGAAACTGGCGCCTAACACCGTGCGTAACCATGTGGCCACGGTGTATTCCAAGCTGGGGGTGCACAGCCGTAGTGCAGCGATCGTCTGGGCCCGTGAACGCGGGCTGTTTGCCGGTGATTTGCGCCTGAAAAACAAACCCTGACCGTGCAAATGCACTAGTGCGTCTAGTGCGAATTCGCCTTATTGAGCGGCGGTGCAAGCAATAACCTTCAAGGGATCGTATTTATGCCTAGAAGGAACCCGCATGTTTACCCTCTCTCAACTGCGCAACTGCATCGAAGAAGGCCTGTCACCGCTGACGTGCGAATTTACCCTGTGCCGGGACGCTTCCTTGACCCTCAAGGTCTACGACGCCGAGACTGGCCGCGTCGACCTGGTGGTGACCGGCATCAGCACCAACCGCCTGCAAACCCCGCAGGAAGTGGCAAAAATGGTGGATGAGTTGCGCTACGAACTGCAAAGCAACAACGTCGGCAAGCTCACGCTGGATGATTTGCCTTTATCGCCGCTCCCATGAAATAAAACACCCCGCCTGCGACGATAAACGCCCCCAGCATGTAGAACATGTAATGGGCCGGCAGGCTGGCCAACACCAGCCCGCACAGCACCGGCCCCAGCGCGGCGCCGAGGTTGGACAGGTTTTGCGCCCCGTAATACATGCCCCGCAGGTGGTCCGGGGCAATTCGGTCGATAAACATGTACTCGGCCGGGAACACGATGATTTCCCCGACGGTGAACACCGCCATCGCCAATACCCACCCCACCACGCTGGTGGACAGCCCGAAGCCGATCAAACCCAGCATGAACATGCTCAAGCCGGCGATCAGCCATTGGCTCAGGTAACGGTGCGAGATGCGCCGGCCAATCAGGTACTGCAAGGCGATCACCAATACAGCGTTGGTGGTCAGCACCGCGCTGATCACCGTGTAGGTGTATTCGGCGGTCGTGGTGGTCACCAGGTACTGCGACAGGTAGGCCGTAAACTGGCCGAACACCACCGCGCTGAGTAAACCACCGAGGGTGAAGCACACCAGCCGGCGGTCCTGCAGCAGTACGCGGGCAACGGCGAGGAACGGCACCGGCTTTTGCGTAGCGTCCGCAGTGGCCAAGGTGCGGTCACCCCAACGCCCATACAGCAGGAAAAACCCCAGCCCCAACAGCGCCGACAGAATAAACGGCAAGCTGATATCCAGCTTGGCCACCATCGCGCCAAAGAACGGCCCCACGGCATAGCCGATATTGGTAAGGGTGTACTTGATGGAAAACACCTCGCTGCGCGCGTCTTCGGGCAGCAGGCTGGCGAAGCCGGCTTTCACCGCAATATCGATGACAGCGTAGGCCAGGTTGATCAGGATCAGGCAGCCATAGAACGCCCAGATATTCTGCGCCAGCACCGTGCCGATAAACCCCAGCACAAACACTAGGCTCAAGCCGAGCAACAGGCGATAGCTATTGATGCGGTCGACCAGAAAACCGCCGTAGACACTCAGCAGCGAGCCGACGATCAACGAACTGCCGATCACCAGGCCGACCTGGGTAATGTCCAGGCCGAAATGGCTGGTGAGGTAGATGACGAGGTAGGGAAAGGTGATGGCTTTGGCCAGCGTCAGCAACAACGTGGCGCACAGCAGCAGATTCACGGTGCGGGGGTAGTTTCTTATTGTGGCAAGCATCCTGCTCTCGTTCTTCAAAGGTAACGCGACCATTGCGGTCGGTTACCTTAACGCAAGAGACATGAAACGAGCAGATGCCCCGACGGGATTATTGCTTGACTGGCGTAATCTCGAGGATGGTGCCGTTGGTGGTCTTGAGCAGGACGTACTTGTCGCCTACGCGCGCCCACTGGCTTTCCTCTTCGGGCTGCTTGAGGCCGCGTTTTTTCCAATCGCTGATGGCCGACTCCTTGCGCATCAGGATATCCGGCGCGCGGTCGCCCTCTTTCAAGTCGCGAGAATTGATGTTTGAAGGTTGCACGGTTTCCTGAGGGGTATCGCCGGCCTGCGCCACGAAACTGGCGGTAGACAAGCTTGCAGCGACGAGAACACAGGCAGCTAGAGTTCTGGATTTCATGGGTGCTCCTTCAATTAATGATGCATACCCAGGTTCCGACCGCGGCGGCGCGCAATCATTCAGCCTTGTTTCCTGTGGCCAGAGATTGCGATCGTGAAAATAATACTGTAATTTTTCATGAAATTATTCGACATAAATTTCATGACCCCACAAGAAGAACTCGCCACCCTCGCGGCGCTGATCCACGACCTGCGCAAGCACAAGAAGCTCACCCTGGCGCAACTTGCGCAAAAAATCGAGCGGTCGGTGGGGTTTCTCTCCCAGGTCGAACGTGGCCTGTCGCGCCCGACCGTGGCCGATTTGACCGCCATCAGCCACGCCCTCGACGTGCCCACCACCTACTTCTACAGCCTGCCCAAACCCAAGGCAGTGGACTGGGTCACCCGCCCCAACGAGCGGCGCACGGTGTATTACGCCAATGGCATCACCGACATCCTGGTGTCGCCGAGTATGAACGGCGCGTTTTCGATGCTCGACAGCCTGTTGGCCCCCGGTGCCAACAGCGGCGAGCAAAGCATGAGCGACCGCGCCGAGCAGGCCGGTTTTGTGCTGGAGGGCGAGCTGACGCTGTGGGTTGAGGGTGAGCCCGATGCGGTCACCCTCCACGCTGGCGACAGTTTCCACCTGGCCAGTTTCGCCCACTGCCGCTATGCCAACCTCACCGACCTGCCCGCCCGCGTCTTGTGGGTTTACAACTAGGAGCTGCACCCGTGAAAAGCCAATCCTCCACGTTGCTGGCCGAAGTACGCAGCTTCCGCCAGAACCACCCCGACGTGCGCTATGTCGACCTGATCGCCCTGGACATTCCCGGGCATTTCTATGGCAAGCGCTACCCGGTGGAGATGCTTGAGAAAGTCGCAGCCGGCAGCCCGCTTAAGCTGCCGCAGAACGCGGTATTGCTGGGGGCTCAGGGTGGGTTGTTCAAGATTGGCGACTACTGCTTCAACGATGGCGACCCGGACGCCAATCGCCGATTGGTGCCGGGCACGCTCAAACCGGTGAACTGGGAATCGCAGCCATTAGGGCAAATGCTCATCACCTCGGACGGCACCGAAGCGCCCATCGAATTCGAACCCCGCGAAGTCCTGGCCAAGGTGCTCGAACGCTTGCAACACCAAGGCATTCACCCAGTGGTCGCGTTTGAGCTGGAGTTCTACCTGTTCGATAAACAACTGGAAAACGGCCTGCCGCAATTTGCCCGCGACCCGCTCAGTGGAGATGCCGACGACCAGCCCAACCTGCATATCGAACGGCTGTCGCGCTTTAGCGACGTGCTCGAGGACATGGCGCAAACCGCCAAGGACCAAGGCATCGACATCACGGTGATCACCGCCGAAATCGGCCCCGGCCAGTTCGAGATCAACTTCGGCCACTGCGACGACGGCCTGCGTGCCGCCGACTGGGCCGCCCTGTTCTGCCGCAGCACCCGTGGCGTGGCGCTCAAGCAGGGTTACCGCGCCAGCTTCATGGCCAAGCCCTACCTGCAATTTCCCGGCAGTGGCATGCATGTGCATGTCAGCCTTTACGACGCAGCGGGCAATAACCTGCTCGCGGCCCATCAGCAGCAGCCATTGCGCCACGCCGTGGCCGGCTGCCTGGAATTGCTGCCCCACTGCATGCCGATCTTCTCGCCCAACCACAACGCCTTCCGCCGCCTGGGCGGCACGGTCAACGCTGCGACGCGGGCGAGCTGGGGCTTTGAAGACCGCGATGCTTGTGTGCGCATCCCCGAGTCCGACCCGCGCAACCTGCGGATCGAGCACCGCCTGGCCAGCGCCGATGCCAACCCTTACCTAGTGCTGGCGGCAATCCTGGTGGGCCTTGAGCACGGGCTTGAGGCCAAGCGCGAACCCATCGCGCCCCTGAACGAAGACCGCAACAGCGGCACCGATTTCCCGGTGGAAATGCTCGACGCCGTGCGTGCCATGCAGCAGCAACCGGTGCTGCGCGACAAGCTGGGCGCGGAATTTGTCGACGTGTATTGCGAGAACAAACGCCAGGATCACTTGGCTTTTCAGCAAGAAATTCATGCGCGCGAATATCGCTGGTTTCTCTAAACACGCGCCGCGCTGGCGGTATACAAACCTTGATCCAAATCAACGAAAGGCTCTAGCACGGGCCTTTCAGGCTTAAAAATTGTCGAACAATCCTGGTCTTTGCCGTTGAGATCCATTATCATCCGGCGCCTTCTCGCTACCCGCCGGGTAGCTGTTTCAATGTGTCACCCGAGGCGCCCATGTACCGTTTTTCGTTTCACCGCCCTTTGATTGCTATCAGTCTGGGGCTGGTTTCCCATTCCGTCAGCGCTGCACTGCAACCCCTAGCCGAAGCTCCACTGGCCAACGACACCGAATTGCACTGCCACTTCAACCGCGACGCCAGCACCGACTGCACCACCACCTACCGCTACACGATCCTCAAACCCAACGGCCGCGAAATGCTCTCGCGCATCGATTTCGATTACTCCGAAGGCGATACCTTTGAAGTGATCAGCGCCCAGTCCACCCAGCCTGGCGCCAAGCCGGTCGCCCTCGCCGCCACGCAAATCGATACCCGCAGCGCGCCCAACCCGGACCAGGGTTTCAGCCGCGATAAGCAAACCTCCCTGGCCTTCCCCAACCTGCGCGTGGGCACCAAGATCCGCTACACCGTACGCCACCACTATCCGGCAAAACCGCTGATGAGCCAGTTCCATTACGTGCTCAAGTTCGGCCCCGGCGCGGCCCGCCGCGATCGTTTCAAGGCGCGCTTTACCGCCGAACGCCCGATCCAGTGGCGTAGTGAAATGTTCGACGCCTTCAACGTGACCCCTTCGAGCAACGGCAAAACCCTGGACGTGGCGCTTAAAGCGCCGATCTACCTCAACTACATCAATGAATCCTCCGCCGCCGCGCTGCTGCGCGTTCCACGCCTGGAAGTGGGCAGCGCCGTGGACCGCCAGGCGTACTTCGGTGATTTTGCCCAGCGTTACAACCAGATCCTCGGCGCCAACCTGCCGACGCAAGCCGCCGCCGCCGTGGCCGCCGCACGCAGCCTGGCGCCGGCTGAGCAAGTGTCCGCGCTGATGCAGCACATCAATGATCACTACCGCTACCTGGGTGACTGGCGGGCGACCGAACGCGGCTATGTGCCGTTCAGCCTGGCGGAAATCGAGCAACACGGCTACGGCGACTGCAAGGACCTGGCGACGCTGCTGACGGCCATGCTCAAGGCCAGCGGCATCAAGGCGGAGACCGCGTGGGTCAGCCGTGGCGACGTGGTCGATGCCCTGCTGATTCCGGGCACCCAGGCGCCGAACCACGCCATCGTGCGTGCCGAAGTGAATGGCCAAGTGTGGTGGCTTGACCCGACCAACCCGGTCTTCGCCCCTGGCCAGACCATGCCCGATATTCAGGACCGCTGGGTGTTGGTCAACGACGCCCAGAGCCAGGTGCGCGAAGAACACATCCCACTGGAGCGCCCCGAAGTCTCGATACGCCTGGACAAACAGGTGCAATACGGCAAAGAGGGAGATGGCGCGGTCAAGGCGACTATTACCTTCAGCCGCCTGCCGCTGATGCAACTGAGCGTCGCCGACCGCCAGCAAGGCACCACCGCCACCGACCAGAACATCTGCGCCAATTTCGGCAACGACATCAGCGACTGCCAGATCACCCGCGAACCCACCCGTTTTGTGGTACATGACGGCTACAGCGTCAGCGCCCGCATGAACGATCAGCGCGCCCTGGAAAAACTGGCCAATGACTATGTCTACACCGACCCGTCCTTGAAAGACCGCTGGGAAGGTTACGTCAACTATCGCCGCCAGGGGCAACAGGCCGACCTCTACCTGGGCAACCCCGAAACCTATGACTACACCTACACCCTGACAGGCGGGAAGATGGAAAAAGCCATCCCCGGCTGCAAGGTGCGCTCGCCCTGGTACGACCTCGACCTGGACGGAAAACTGGAAGACGGCTCACTGCGCTATCACTATCGCCTGAGCCAGAAAAAACGTTGGCTGACCCATGCCGAAGTCACCAGCGATGCGTTCGGCAAAATGATTGAAGAAGCTCGGGCCTGTGCCGAGCAGGTGCATCAGGTGGTGAAGTTCTAAGGTGCCCCTGACACACCCCCTATCCAAATGTGGGGGCTGGCTTGCCTGCGATGACCGTAGGTATCTCCCCAACTTTGCAGGTTGTAGCAGCCAACGGTAACCACGATGCGAAGCGAGCCGCTCTTGATCTGCTTTTGATCTTAGGCGCCCCGTCAAACCACGCTGGCCGGAATTCGACAGGGATTTGGGGGGTAAACCGGCAGGGATGCCGGTTTAGCCGCCCCGCGCCATGGATGGCGCGTGGCGGCGGCCCCCCAAATCACTGGCGGATTACGGGCACACCGAGCCTAAGCGAGGTGCCGAGTGGTGGGGCAAGAGCGTTTTGCTTACTTTTGCGCTTTTCAAAAGTAAGACGCCGTCAGGGCGGAACCCTAAGTGGCCGTTACCTAAATAACGGATATGTACCCAGTCCAACTGTGTTGACTGTTAGGCCGCCTTCGCGAGCAAGCCCGCTCCCACAGTTGGAATGTGGGGTGTCAGGTAGAGAAGTGTCGGCTGGGGGGCCGCCATCGCAGGCAAGCCAGCTCCCACAGAGAGATCGCGGGGTGTCAGGTAGATATGCATCGGCTGTCGGGCCGTCATCGCAAGCAAGCCAGCCCCCACCTTTTAATCCGTGTGTGTGTCAGCGGGATTCGCCGAGCAACAAGCCCTGCTCCCGAGCGCACAACTCCACCACATAATCCCATAACACCCGCAACCGCACCGACTTGTGCAACTCCCGGCGCGAGCTGATCCAATAGCTGCGCTGAATGCCCTCTGCCGGCAACAACGGCACCAACTCCCCATCCCCAGCCGCCATGAAACACGGCAACACCGCAATGCCCAACCCCGAACGCGCCGCCTGGTGCTGCGCAATCACACTGGTGCTGTGGAACACCACCTTGGGGTTACGGCAGAAGCTGTTGAGGAACTTCAGCTCCTGGCTGAACAGCAGGTCATCGACATAATCGATCCAGACATGGGCAGCAAGGTCTTCACGCTTCTCGATAGGCGGGTTGCGCGCCAGATAGCCACGGCTGGCGTAAAGCGCCAGGCGATAATCAGTAAGTTTGCGCGTCACCAATTGATCGGCGCTGGGGCGCTCCAGGTGAATGCTGATCTCCGCTTCGCGGTTGAGAATACTGACAAAACGCGGCACCGCGACCAGCTCCACCTCCAATCCTGGATAGCGTTCAAACAACCCGCCCATGCGCGCGGCCAAAAACATCACGCCCAGCCCTTCGGCCACGCCGAGGCGGATCTTGCCCAGGGGCGCAGCAGAATGGGTGAGTTCGTCTTCGGCCAGCAGCGCTACGTTCTCCATGGCCTCGGCATGCTTGAGCAACGCTTCGCCGGCAGGCGTCAGTTCATAGCCCTGGGCATGTTGCACGAACAACGCCGTGCCGAGGCTTTTCTCGATGGCGTCGATATGCCGGGCCACGGTGGCATGCGTGGTTTTCAGGCGTTGGGCGGCGGTGAGCAGGCGGCCACTGCGCTGCAACTCGAGAAAAAACCGCAGGTCATTCCAGTCGAACATATCGCCTCCAGTGCCCGGGCCAGCCGCCGTTGTTTAAAAACGCACAGCGGGTGGGTAAAAACTAACATTTTTAAGACGAAAACTAACAACTAGGATGGGGCCAATAAGAAAAACAAGCGAGACCCCAGATGCCCAATGCAACTGCTGAATACGATTACATCGTCGTCGGCGCCGGCCCCGCCGGATGCCTGCTGGCCAATCGTCTGTCCGCCAACCCGGCTCACCGTGTGCTGCTGCTGGAAGCCGGTGGCCGCGACAACTACCCCTGGATCCATATCCCCGTCGGCTACCTGTTCTGCATCGGCAACCCCCGCACCGACTGGTGCTTCAAGACCGAATCCCAAGCTGGCCTGCAAGGGCGCGCCTTGAGCTACCCACGGGGCAAAGTGCTGGGCGGCTGCTCGTCCATCAACGGCATGATCTACATGCGCGGCCAGGCTCAGGACTACGACGGCTGGGCGGCGGCGGGCAATGCGGGCTGGGCCTGGAAGGACGTATTGCCGCTGTTCAAACAGAGCGAAAACCATTTTGCCGGCGGCTCTGAATTCCACAGCGAGGGCGGCGAGTGGCGCGTCGAGCAGCAGCGCCTGTCGTGGCCGATCCTCGATGCGTTTCGTGAGGCGGCGGCTCAAAGCGGCATCGCCAATATCAATGACTTCAACCAGGGCGATAACGAGGGCTGCGGTTACTTCCAGGTGAACCAGAAAGCCGGTGTGCGCTGGAATGCGGCCAAGGCGTTTCTCAAGCCGATCCGCCAGCGGCCCAACCTCACCGTGCTGACGGAGGTAGAGGTTGAGCGTGTGCTGCTGGAAAACGGTCGTGCCTCGCAGGTACTGGGGCGTCAACACGGCCAATCGATGGGCTGGAAGGCGCGCAAGGAGATTGTGCTGTGCGCGGGCTCGGTGGGTTCGCCGGGGATTCTGCAACGCTCAGGGATCGGCCCTTCCCAGGTGCTCAAGCCGCTGGGCATCGACGTAGTACATGAACTGCCAGGCGTTGGCGGCAACCTGCAAGATCACCTGCAACTGCGCCTGATCTACAAACTGGAAAATGCCCGCACCCTGAACCAGATCGCCGGCACATTGTGGGGCAAGATGGGCATGGGCCTGCGCTACCTGTACGACCGCAGCGGCCCGCTGTCGATGGCGCCCAGCCAGCTCGGCGCGTTTGCCCGCTCCGGGCCGGAGCAGACCTCGGCCAACCTGCAATACCACGTGCAGCCACTGTCCCTGGAGCGCTTTGGCGAACCGTTGCACGGCTTCCCGGCATTTACCGCGTCGGTTTGCGACCTGCGCCCGCAAAGTCGCGGCCGGGTGGATATTCGTTCGGCCAACCCGGCGGATGCGCCGCTGATACAACCCAATTACCTCAGCCACCCCGAAGACTTGCGCATCGCCGCCGACGCCATTCGCCTGACCCGGCGCATCGTCGCCGCTCCGGCCCTGAGCCAGTTCAAACCGGTGGAATACCTGCCTGGCCAAGCCCTGCAAACTGAAGAACAACTGCACGAGGCCGCTGCGCGGATCGGCACCACGATTTTCCATCCGGTGGGCACTTGCCGCATGGGCGATGACAAGGACGCCGTGGTCGACAGCCAACTGCGCGTACACGGCATCCCCGGCCTGCGCATTGCCGATGCGTCGATCATGCCGCGCATCACCTCCGGCAATACCTGCTCACCCACGCTGATGATCGCGGAGAAAGCCGCGCAGCTCATCCTGTCACCCAACACTGTAGGCGCGAGCTTACTCGCGAAAAACCCACCAGCACCGCGCACTACAGGGCACCCCGCGTAATCGTTGACGTTGAAAAAATAGCGGCGCTGAGGTTGGCGCCGACAGTGGAACAACAATAAATAATCACTGTGAGGGACACCCGATGTCAGAACATGCTCAACCCCTGGGCTCGGCGGCCAGTGCAAGTACCGCCAACGAATCAAGAAAGGTCATCTTCGCCTCCTCCCTTGGGACGGTGTTCGAGTGGTATGACTTTTTCCTCTACGGCGCCCTGGCGGCGGTGATCAGCAAGCAGTTCTTTGCCGGGGTCAATGACACCACGGCGTTTATCTTTGCCTTGATGGCCTTTGCCGCAGGCTTTGTGGTGCGGCCATTCGGTGCGCTGGTGTTCGGCCGCCTGGGCGATATGATCGGGCGCAAGTACACCTTCCTCGTGACCATCATCCTGATGGGCGTGGCAACCTTCTGCGTCGGGTTGCTGCCGACCTACGCCAGCATCGGCATTGCCGCGCCGATCATCCTCATTGTGCTGCGCATGCTGCAGGGCCTGGCACTGGGCGGCGAATACGGTGGTGCCGCTACCTACGTGGCCGAGCATGCGCCACCGGGCAAGCGCGGGCTGCATACCAGCTGGATTCAATCCACCGCCACCCTCGGCCTGCTGCTGTCACTGCTGGTGGTGCTGGCCTGCCGTTACTTCACCGGCGATCAGTTCGAAGTGTGGGGCTGGCGCATTCCGTTCCTGTTTTCCATCGTGCTGCTGGGCATCTCGACCTGGATCCGCATGAGCCTGCACGAGTCGCCCGCCTTCTTGAAAATGAAAGAAGAAGGCAAGGCGTGCAAGGCGCCGATTCGCGAGTCGTTCGGCAAGTGGGAAAACCTCAAGGTGGTGCTGATCGCCCTGTTCAGCATCAACGGCGGGCAGGCCGTGACCTTCTACGCGGCGCAGTTTTATGTGCTGTTCTTCCTCACCCAGTTCCTGCGCATGGACCCGGCCCTGGCCAATATGCTGTTGATCATCAGCGTGGTGATTGGCGCGCCGTTCTTTATCCTGTTTGGCTGGCTGTCGGACAAGGTCGGGCGCAAGCCGGTGCTGATGCTCGGCCTGCTGTTGGCGACCGCGCTGTACTTCCCGATCTTCAAGGGCCTGGCGCACTACACCAACCCGGCGATGGACCAGGCTAGCCAACAAGCGCCGATCACCGTACTGGCCGACCCGGCCACCTGCACCTTCCAGTTCGACCCAGTGGGCAAGGCCCGTTTTGACAGCCCGTGCGACAAGGTCAAGACCTTCCTGGTCAAACAGGGCCTGCCCTACAGCAGCGCCGCCGCCCCTGCGGGCAGCCCGGTGCAAGTGAGCGTGGGCGATGTGCGTATCGACGGTTTTGACGAAGCGGCCCTGCGGGGCGCCGTGGCCCTGGCCGGCTACCCGTCATCGGCGGATGTGGCCCAGGTCAACAAGCTGATGGTGGTGGTGCTGATCGTGGTGCTGATCTTCATCGCTGCTATGTGCTACGGGCCGTTGGCAGCGCTGATGGTTGAGCTGTTTCCGACGCGCATCCGCTACACCTCGATGTCCCTGCCCTACCACATCGGTAACGGCTGGTTTGGCGGGTTCCTGCCGACGGTGTCGTTTGCCTTGGTGGTGTACACCGGCGATATCTTCTATGGGTTGTGGTACCCGGTGGTGGTGACGGGCGTGAGCCTGATCGTCGGGCTGTTCTGCCTCAAAGAAACCCGGCATGTGGATATCGAAAACAACTGATACCCCCCCTGTAGGAGCGAGCTTGCTCGCGAAGATCGTTAACGATGACGCGGGGAACCTGGTGCCCCGCGTCGCTCTCAGGTTCTTCGCGAGCAAGCTCGCTCCTACAGCGGTGTGCGATGCTCACACAAATTGCTGTACATCCATACAGATAATGGTTGCTCAAATCCCTTCAAATAAGCATCCTGCAAGGCATCAACCTGATCTGATGTGATGACCATGCGGCTGTACCTCTGTGAAAAACCCTCCCAGGCCAAGGATATCGCGGCCGTGCTCGGCGCCAGCCGCCGCGGCGATGGCTGCTGGCTGGGTAACGGAGTCACGGTCACCTGGTGCATCGGCCACTTGTTGGAAACCGCTCCGCCCGACGCTTACGACGCCAAATACAAACGCTGGGTGCTGGCCGACCTGCCGATCGTTCCGGAAAAATGGAAGATGCTGGTCAAACCCAAGACCGCCAGCCAATACAAGGCCGTCAAGCGCTTGCTGGGGGAAGCCCAGGAACTGGTAATCGCCACCGACGCCGACCGCGAAGGCGAGATGATCGCCCGTGAACTGGTGGAGCATTGCCGCTACCGCGGGCCGATCCAGCGGCTGTGGCTGTCGGCACTCGACGACGCCTCCATTCGCAAGGCCCTGGCGGCGCTCAAACCCGGTGCAGAAACCTTCAGCCTGTATCACTCGGCCCTGGGGCGCTCACGTGCCGACTGGCTGATCGGCATGAACATGAGCCGCCTGTTTACCCTGCTGGGGCGCCAATCCGGTTACCAGGGCGTGCTGCCGGTAGGCCGGGTGCAAACCCCGACCCTGCGCCTGGTGGTGGACCGTGATCGCAGCATCGCCGACTTCGTGCCGGTGGCCTATTGGGCCATCGATGTCGACCTGCGCCACGAGCGCATGACCTTCACCGCCCAATGGCGCGCCCCTGAGGATGCCTGTGACGACCAGGGCCGTTGCCTCAACCCGCAACTGGCGCGGGACGCCGCCGACGCCATGCTCAACGCCGCCACGGCGCGGCTGGTGAAACTGCGTACCGAACGCATGCGCGAGGTGGCACCCCTGCCCTTCGACCTCGGCACCTTGCAGGAGATCTGTTCGAAGAAGCTTGGCCTGGGCGCCCAGGAAACCCTGGATATCGCCCAATCCCTGTACGAAACCCACAAGGCCATCACCTACCCGCGCAGCGATTGCGGTTACCTGCCATTGAGCCAGCACAGCGAGGCGCCGAAGATTCTGGCGGCCCTGGGCCGTGCGGACACGGCGGTCAACGAACTGATGCCACACATCGACCCACAGCGCCGTTCGCGGGCCTGGAACGACGCCAAGGTCAGCGCCCACCACGGCATCATCCCCACCGGGGCCGGCAAGGACATCAGCCAACTGACCGGCAAGCACCGTGCGGTCTATACGCTGATTCGTGCGCGCTACCTGGCGCAATTCCTGCCCAACCATGAATACGACCGCACCCAGGCCGATTTCGACTGTGCCGGCCAGGCGTTGCGCGCGGTGGGCAAAGTGGTCATCGAACCGGGCTGGAAACGCGCCCTGCCCGAAGCGCTGGCACCCACCAAAGGTCGCGAAGCCCCTGCGCCCCAAGCGTTGCCGACGCTGGTGCAGGGCCACGACTACGCCGTGGCCAAGGTCAACCTCAAGGACCTGTGGACCCAGCCACCCAAGCCCTTTACCGAAGGGGACCTGATCAAAGCAATGAAAAACGTCGCCAAGCTGGTGGAGGACCCGTTGCTCAAGCAAAAACTCAAGGACACCACGGGCATCGGCACCGAGGCCACCCGCGCCGGGATCATTCAGGGCCTGCTGGACCGCGGTTATCTGGTGAAAAACGGCAAGGCCCTGTCGGCAACCCCGGCTGCGTTCAGCCTGATCGACGCCGTGCCCCGCGCTATCGCCGACCCCGGCACCACCGCCATCTGGGAACAGGCGCTGGACATGGTGCAAAGCGGCGAAATGAGCCTGGAAGAATTCGTCGCCAAGCAAGCGGCGTGGATGAGTAAACAGGTGGCGCGCTGCAACGGCATGCGCATGACCATCACTGGCCCCGCCAGCCCCGCTGGCCGAGGTGCAACGCCGTGGAAAAAGAAACGCAAGGCCGCCCCACGTAAGGCTGCTGCCAGCCCCAAGCGCGGGAAAAAGCCGGCAAATGCCGGTTAAATACCGAAAAAAACCGGGACATGACGTTTTTCGACAGGTTTAACGCCGCATTGGCCCTTGCTCCGGCGAGTTCGGTCTAGGATTCTGTAGGGGATCTGGACTACCAACAACAACACCGGAGTGGCCGCCATGAAGACCGTTGCACAACTGCTCAAAGCCAAGGACCAGAAGAACCAGGACGTCCATACCATCAAATGGGACCACACCGTGTTTGAAGCGCTGGTGCGGATGTCCGAGAAAAACGTCGGTGCCTTGCCTGTGGTCAAGGATGGCGTGGTGGTCGGCATCATCAGTGAACGGGATTACGCACGCAAAATCATGCTCAAGGGCCTCTCGTCGGTGACCACCAAGGTCCATGAGGTGATGAGCTCGCCGGTGATCACGGTGGATACTCACAAGAGTGTCGAGGAATGCATGAACATCATGACCGACAGTCACCTGCGCCACCTGCCCGTGGTCGAAGACGGCAAACTGCTGGGCCTGCTGTCCATCGGTGACTTGGTCAAGGAAGCGATTGCCGAACAAGCGGCCTTGATCCAGCAGCTGGAACAGTACATCCGCGGCGAATAGGGGGAACCCATGCTCGACACGCTGGACCATCAGGAAGACCACCTCGACACCCTGCACCGGGCCATGACCGGCCGGCGTTTTCTGGTACTGACCGGCGCAGGGATCAGTACATCTTCGGGTATCCCGGATTACCGGGACGGTGAAGGTGTACGCCGGGGCAAGCCACCGATGATGTACCAGGAATTCCTCGCCACTCCCGAGGCGCGGCGCCGCTACTGGGCGCGGGCGATGCTGGGGTGGCCGCGGGTGCGCATTGCCCAGCCGAACAAGGCCCACCTTGCGCTCGCGACGCTGCAACACCGTGGCCATATCAGCGGGCTGATTACGCAGAACGTCGACACCCTGCACGACCAGGCCGGCAGCCAGGGTGTGATCGAGTTGCATGGCAGCTTGCATCGCGTGCTGTGCCTGGATTGCCAACTGCGCAGCGAGCGCGACGTGATCCAACGGCAGATGGAAGTCGATAACCCGCACATGGCACAGGTTCATGCGGTGCAAGCGCCGGATGGCGACACCTTGCTCGATCCCGCGTTCGAACAGCGCTTCCAGGTGCCCCGCTGCCCGCACTGCAATGGCGAACGGCTGAAACCGGATGTGGTGTTCTTTGGCGAGAACGTCGCACCGGCGACGGCGCTCAAGGCAATGACGGCGGTAGAGCATGCCGAGGGATTGTTGGTGGTGGGTTCGTCGCTGATGGCCTATTCGGCGTTTCGCCTGTGCAAGGCGATGGTTGAACAGGGTAAGCCGGTGATTGCTATCAACCTGGGCAAGACGCGGGGGGATGAGCTGTTGCAGGTAAAAATCCAGGCGTCCTGCGAGCAACTACTGCCATTACTGGTCGACCAGCTCTCCCTGTAGGAGCGAGCTTGCTCGCGAAAATCGTCAACGATAACCGGGGCAACCTGACACCCCACGGCGAGCCCGAGTTTTTCGCGAGCAAGCTCGCTCCTACAAGGGTTAAGGCGCTCGACCATCACTTCCAAAAAATGACGCCCAAGTCACGTTTTCTCGCATTCCCCCGTCGCCACGGCAATTTATGTAGTGAGCAAAAATAATCACTACATAACCGTTGACGTAACCTTTTTGTCCTTGCATGATCTAGACGTCTCTCGGATCGAGAGCGTTGGTAACAAGCGTTTTGAACAGGCTCGTCTGACCGCCGAGCTGTTTTTCTGGATGTGCACTGCCCACAAGGCAGATTGATGAAGCTGACCGGCCCCGAGAGGGACAGGTACAAGGCGCTCAAACGCGGCTTGTCTTCGCAATCAGAGCATTGCGTAGCAGTCCATCAGCAAGACTACATGCATCAGCTTCAAGACCCTGCCCGTATTCGGCAGCCCGTCGCTGACGCCCGGTTTTAGTAACCGGAGACAACTTAACTGGTATTAACGAACCAACTGATAGATCGCCAACTGGTCAAGGGGCTTACACATGAATCTGAACAACCAACCAACTATCGATGAATTGGCTGAGATGTTCGCAGCGCAGAAAGACACACTCGACGACCATATCCTGTGGATTGGCAAATCGGGCGAAGTGCAAATTGACTGCCTGGCGCCCCATACCGAAGAAGCCGAGTTTGACCGTAACAACCGTGAGCTGGCGGCGCGCCTGAAGATGTACCGCCGTGGCCAGGGTTATGTCGGCAAGAAAGCCGCGGCTGACCGCAACTTTATCGAACAGGTGTTCGACACACTTAACAATGCCTGGGCGTCTTTCAAAGACAGCTCGCAAGTTAAAGTGATCGACCGTTACTACTAATAAGTAGTACTCAATTAATGTGGGAGTTGGCTTGCCAGCTCCCACATTTGTATTTACCGGTTTAGAAACTTGGAAACCTGCCCTTCCCCGCTTCATCTCGAAAGATATCAAACAACACTTGCGCCGCCGCAGACAGTTCATGCCCCGGCTTGGTCAGCACCCCAATCGGCCGCTCGATCACCGGGCCGGTCAAGGTAATGCAATGGGCTCCGGCCTCTTCCATCTGCCTGGCGCATAACGCCGGCACCGCGCTAACCCCCAAACCGCTGGCAACCATCTTGCCCACCGTCGCCAGTTGATGGCTTTCCAAGGCCACGGGCAATTTCATCTGCAAGGCCCCCAGGTGCTCTTCCAGCATCACTCGCACGGTGGAAGGCCGTTGCAGGGTGATGAACGGCTGTTCCAATAGAGCTTTCCAGTCGATTTCAGCACGCTGGGCCAAGGCTGAATCTCCCGGAACCACGGCGATAAAGCGGTCCAGGTACAGCGGCGTGAACGCCAATGACGAGCCTTCAGACGGCTCGAACGCCACCCCCAGTTCCACCTGTCGGTCGCGCACCATCTCCAGCACTTGCTCATTGATCAGGTCATGCACCGTCACGTTCACCTGAGGGTAACGGGCGCGGAATATCTTCAGGATCGGTGGCAACAGGTTCCCCGCGAACGACGGCATGGCCGCCACCGTGACTCGGCCGCGTTGCAGGGTAAAACGCTGGCGCAGTTCGTCTTCGGCGTTATCCCAATCGGCAATCAACCGGCGGGCCAGGGGCAACAGGGATTCACCTTCAGGGGTCAGCGCGACGTTACGGGTATTGCGGCTGAACAGGCGCCCACCCAAACCTTCTTCCAGACCCTTGATGGTCAAGCTCAACGCCGACTGGGAAAGGTGCAAGCGCTCGCAGGCAGCGGCAAAACTCAGGCTTTGCGCGACAGCGAGAAAGGCACGCATCTGTTTGACGGTCATGAGCTGCTCCGGACGATGACTGGACTATGCTGTTTTCTAAATCAATCAACCTTAAAAAACAACTTAACAAATGAATCCGCTGGCGCAACACTCAGCTCACTGGCTGGACCACAAACAATAAAAGAGGTGCATATGGCAGGTTTCGATAAACGCGTGGCGTCCTATGAAGAAGCACTGGCAGGCCTGGAAGACGGCATGACCGTGCTCTCCGGTGGTTTTGGCCTGTGTGGCATTCCGGAAAACCTCATTGCCGAAATCAAGCGCAAAGGCACCCGCGACCTGACGGTGGTTTCCAACAACTGCGGCGTCGATGGCTTCGGCCTGGGCGTGCTGCTGGAACAGAAGCAGATCAGCAAAGTGATCGCTTCCTACGTGGGTGAAAACGCCCTCTTCGAGAAACAACTGCTCAGCGGCGAGATTGAGGTGGTGCTTACCCCTCAAGGCACCCTGGCAGAAAAAATGCGCGCAGGCGGTGCAGGCATCCCGGCCTTCTTTACCGCCACCGGCGTCGGCACCCCCGTTGCCGAAGGCAAGGAGACCCGCGAATTCAAGGGTCGCCCGTATCTGATGGAAGAGTCCATCACCGGCGACTTTGCCATCGTCAAAGGCTGGAAAGCCGACCACTTCGGTAACGTTATCTACCGTCACACCGCCCAGAACTTCAACCCGCTGGCCGCCACCGCCGGCAAGATCACCGTGGTCGAAGTCGAGGAAATCGTCGAACCGGGCGAGCTGGACCCGGCGCAGATCCACACCCCTGGCATCTACGTCGACCGGATCATCTGCGGCACCTTCGAAAAGCGCATTGAACAGCGCACCGTCCGCAAATAATCCCCGTCCAGAACAATAAGAGGAAACAATCATGGCGCTTACCCGCGAACAAATGGCTCAACGCGTTGCCCGCGAAATGCAGGACGGTTACTACGTGAACCTCGGTATCGGCATTCCGACCCTGGTGGCCAACTACATCCCCGACGGCATGGAAGTGATGCTGCAATCGGAAAACGGCCTGCTTGGCATGGGCCCGTTCCCGACCGAAGACACCATCGATGCCGACATGATCAACGCCGGCAAGCAGACCGTCACCGCACGCATCGGCGCCTCGATCTTCTCTTCTGCCGAGTCGTTCGCGATGATTCGCGGTGGGCATGTCGACCTCACTGTACTGGGCGCATTCGAAGTGGACGTACAGGGCAACATCGCCTCCTGGATGATCCCCGGCAAGCTGGTCAAGGGCATGGGCGGTGCCATGGACCTGGTGGCTGGCGCAGAAAACATCATCGTGATCATGACTCACGCCTCCAAGGACGGTGAGTCCAAGTTGCTCAGCCAATGCAGCCTGCCGCTGACCGGTGCCAACTGCATCAAGCGTGTGCTCACGGACCTGGCGTACCTGGAAATCGAAAATGGCGCTTTTGTCCTCAAGGAACGCGCACCTGGCGTCAGCGTTGAAGAGATTGTGAGCAAGACCGCCGGTAAACTGATCGTCCCGGACCACGTTCCAGAAATGCACTTCCAGTGAGGACAGATTCCATGCAAGACGTCGTGATTGTTGCTGCCACCCGCACCGCCGTGGGCAGCTTCCAAGGTTCGCTGGCGAATATTCCGGCTCCTGAACTGGGCGCCGCCGTAATCCGTCGCCTGCTGGAGCAGACCGGCCTGGACCCGGCGCAAGTGGATGAAGTGATCCTCGGCCAGGTGCTCACCGCAGGCAGCGGCCAGAACCCGGCGCGCCAGGCTTCGATCCTCGCCGGCCTGCCCCACGCCGTGCCGAGCCTGACCCTGAACAAGGTCTGCGGCTCGGGCCTCAAGGCTTTGCACCTGGGCGCCCAGGCCATTCGTTGCGGCGACGCCGAGGTGATCATTGCCGGTGGCATGGAGAACATGAGCCTGGCCCCGTATGTATTGCCTGCCGCGCGCACCGGGTTGCGCATGGGCCACGCGAAGATGATCGACAGCATGATCACCGACGGCCTGTGGGATGCGTTCAACGATTACCACATGGGCATCACCGCCGAGAACCTGGTGGACAAATACGGCATCAGCCGCGAAGCCCAGGACGCCTTTGCCGCCGCCTCCCAGCAAAAAGCCGCTGCTGCTATCGAAGCCGGGCGCTTTGCCGATGAGATCACGCCGATCCTGATCCCCCAGCGCAAAGGCGACCCGGTGGCCTTCGCGGTGGACGAACAACCCCGCGCCGGCACTACCGCCGAATCCCTGGCCAAGCTCAAGCCTGCGTTCAAGAAAGACGGCAGCGTCACCGCCGGCAACGCCTCCAGCCTCAACGACGGCGCTGCGGCTGTGATGCTGATGAGCGCCGACAAAGCCAAGGCCCTCGGCCTGCCCGTACTGGCGCGTATCGCCAGCTACGCCAACGCGGGCGTCGACCCGGCCATCATGGGCATCGGCCCAGTCTCGGCCACCCGCCGCTGCCTGGACAAGGCCGGCTGGCAGTTGGCTGACCTGGACCTGATCGAAGCCAACGAAGCCTTCGCCGCGCAATCCCTGGCAGTGGGCAAAGAGCTGGAATGGGACGCGGACAAGGTCAACGTCAACGGTGGCGCCATCGCCATCGGCCACCCTATTGGTGCTTCAGGCTGCCGCGTACTGGTGACCCTGCTGCATGAAATGATCAAGCGCGACGCCAAGAAAGGCTTGGCAACGCTGTGCATCGGCGGCGGCCAAGGCGTAGCCCTGGCACTCGAACGCAACTGACCTGTAGGAGCGAGCTTGCTCGCGAAAAACGTCAACGATAACGCAGCGCTCCTGGTAGAACCTGTTGCCTATGAGTGCTTCGCGAGCAAGCTCGCTCCTACAGGTGAGACATAACGAGCAACACAGAAAAGGCCCGGCTCCACGAAAAGCCAGGCCTTTTCTTTTTCTCGCTCCACCCTGAAACAACTCGCTCAAAAGGTGGGAGCTGGATCGCCTGCGAAGGCGGCCGTTCAATCGACACAGAAGTCGAACCTGCACCCCACAGGTAACCACGATGCGAAGCGAGTCGCTCTTGATCTTGCTCTTGATCTTAGGCGCCCCGTTAAACCACGCTGGCCGGAATTCGACAGGGATTTGGGGGGTAAACCGGCAGGGATGCCGGTTTAGCCGCCCCGCGCCATGGATGGCGCGTGGCGGCGGCCCCCAAATCACTGGCGGATTACGGGCACACCGAGCCTAAGCGAGGTGCCGAGTGGTGGGGCAAGAGCGTTTTGCTTACTTTTGCGCTGTTCAAAAGTGAGCGCCGTCAGGGCGGAACCCTAGGTGGCCGTTACCTAAATAACGGATATGTACCCGGTCCAACTGTGTTGACTGTTAGGCCGCCTTCGCGAGCAAGCCCGCTCCCACAGTTGGATTGTGGCGTGTCAGGTAGAAAAGTCTCGGCTGGCAGGCCGACATCGCAGGCAAGCCAGCTCCCACATTTGATCTCACTGCCTGTCAGCATGCGGCACCGCGAACACCGCACTCGCCCGCAGCACCACCCGCTCCTCCACCTGCAAACTCAACGTGGCAAACGCCATCTGCCGTCCGCGCTTGTGGCTTTCCAAACGCACCACCATCCACTCCCCTACCTGCACGGCGCCCAAGTAATCCACGGTCATGCTAGCGGTAATCAACGGCAACGGCGGCTCACTGGAAAACGCCATGGCGTACCCCATGCCGATATCGGCCAGCGTCGCCAGCACCCCACCGTGCACCGTACCGCGCCCGTTGGCGTGACGATGATCGGCGCGCAGGCCGACTTCCAATTGCAAACCTTCGCCACGGCAATACGCCGGGCCGAGCAGTTCCAGCAACGGGCTGCTGCGCGGTAATGGGACAAAACCTTGGGGGACGGTCTGAGCGTTCATGGTGGTTGCTTCCCTGGTATGAGGCTTGAGATGTACGCCAGCCTCGACCCGGCAGCCACCACCATCAGCCGGGCAAATCCCGAGCAATGCTTTGCGTTAATGGGCCAGACCCGCTTTAATCTCGCCCAATTTCTTCCGCACATTTCAAGGAAACGCCATGCGCCACCTGGACGGCAACTCCCACCCGCTTCGCGCGCCGCTGTTGCTCTTGCTCGCCGGCCTGGCCTTGGCCGGTTGTTCCCCCAAGGAACACTCTCGCGCCACCGTCATCAATGGCGAACAGGGCAAGGCCGGGGCGCAACTGGCTTATGAACATGAATTGACCCTGGCCCTGCCCGGTGCCCTGCTTTCGCCGCGCATGCAGGCCACTCGCGAGGCGTGTGAAACGGCGCGCTTTGGCGCCTGCAATATCCTGGGCATTACCGAAGACAGCCAGGGTGGCCAGATCATCCTGCGGATCGCGCCCACGGGTGTGGAGCCGATGGTCGCCCTGGCGGCCGAAGGCGGTAAGCTCGGCCAGCGCATCACCACGGCCGAGGACCTGGCCGATGCCGTGGCGGATGTGCGTCGTCGCCAGGATCGCCTGCAAGCCCAGCAGCAACGTCTCGACGAACTGGCCAAGAGCAAGGACATCACCGTCAGCGACCTGATCGTCCTGAGCAAAGAGCAAGCCGGTATTGAAAACGAGCTGCAGGAATTGGCCCAGGTTGCCGCCGGCCAGCAACGCCGCCTCGACACCAACCGTGTGACCTTGAACTTCCGCTCCTCCGACGGCGCCAACCAGGTGTCAAGGTTCACCCGGATGTTCAGCAACCTGGGAGACAACCTGGTGAACGGCACCGCAGACGCCCTGGAACGCGCCAGCTATGTGCTGCCCTTCGTGATCCTGGCGTTCCCGGTGGTGTGGTTGTGGGTGGGCTTGTGGCGCCGGTTCGTCAAGCGCCGCGGTTGATCAGCGCTTCAGGCAGCGCTGGTAGCGCTCATCCACGCGCTTGGCAAACCAGGCCGTGGTCAAGTTGCGGGTGATCTTCGGGCTCTTGAGCACAATGCCCGGCAGGATCGCCCGTGGCAGCGGCTTGCCGGCCGCTTGGTCGGCCAGGCTGAAAACGCGCTTGTACAACGTGGTGTCCTCGAAATCCAACTGCTCGCCCTGCTCCAGTTGGCTGCGGATGCTCGGGTTGCGCATGTCCAGCTTGGCCCCCAGTGAACGCACCGCCAGCTCGGTGGTGCCGGGCAACAATGAGCCATAGCGAATCAAATCCCCATCCAGCGCCAGCTCTTTACCCGACACACGGCTGACCGCGGCCTGGAACGCGGCATTGCGGCTGGCGTACCAACCGGCATTGAAATCGGCAAAGCGATACAGCGGCTGGTCGTAGCTCACCGGGTAGCCGAGCAAATGGGCGATGCCGAAGTACATACCGCCGCGACGGGTGAACACTTCGCGGCGAATCGTACCGTCCACCGTGTAGGGATAACCCCGCGCCTGTTTCTGCGCAAAGTCGATACTGACCTGCATGGGGCCTGCGGTGTGTACCGGGTTGAACCCGCCAAACAGCGTATTGCCCAGGGGCACCATGCTGATGAAGTCATCGAAAATGCCGCTCAAATCCCTCTCCGTACGGGCGGCATTCAAACGGTCGGCGTAGGTTTTGCCGGTGGGCGAGCGCAACTGCAAGGCGCTGCGCACCACGAAGGCGGGCACATGCACCTTGCCGGCGCGGCGCAGGATCTCATCCTGGGCGATCTTGCCCATACCGGGCACCGGCGGGTCGACCTGATAGGTGGACTCTTGCTCGGTCACCGCCAGTACCGCACAGATGTTTTCGGTGCTGGGGTAGATTTTCTGGGTGTCGAAGGCGGTATAGATGTCCTGGGCCCAGCCGTTACGGTCCGCGACCTTGGCCGGCAGCAGGCGCACGATCTGCGCCTTCACCTCCGCTTCACTGCGCTCGGGCTGCTGAGGGCCACGGGAAGTGGAGCAACCGGCCAGTACCAGCAAAGGAATGAGGCAGAGCAGCAGACGCGTTGAATACATGGGGCTTCCTTGGTTAACGACAGACCGGGCAGTGCAGATATCGACAGGTAAGTCTAACCGGGGTTCGTCGGCATGCCGAACCCCGTGCCTGGCAGTAACTGAAACATCCCACACAACTGCCGGATAAGCTCTACTCCTCGCCCTCGCAAACCTCTGCAAAGTCCCTCGCCTGATCAAACAGTGCGAGGGAATGCAGATGGTTTTTTTCGTGACGCGTGCGGTTGACGGGGCCGACAGTTGAACCCGGCCATTGGCAGGCTGGCGCTGACGCCAATGAACGTGGAAGCGGTCGACGTTGAAGGCGTCTTCCGTGACTTTCGCGATTGCTTGAACACCTTTGACGAGTGGGCCAAAAGCTTTTGGAGCTTCTCGGCACTGGAAGTCGAACAGGTGTTCAAGGTCGGGGATGAGGTCGTGCTGGTTGCGCCGATCAATCGCTCCCTGTTTCCCAGCAGCACCGTGGCCACGTGCCAGGCCACAGGGGCCTTGACCCTGGTGCATATGTTCCAGAGCACCAGGTTCGTGCCCATCGGCAACACGCCAGTGGTGGTGCAACGCGTTGATCCACACGGCGGCCCGCTGGGCGAGCCCCTCCATAAGACCATCGGCCCCAGTGGCATCCTCGAAGTCACCGAGTGTGATCGCAACCAGCAATACCGGGTGAGTTTCTACCCCAACGTTTCCCAGGATCACGTCCAGGCGCTGTATGCGTCCTACCAGTCGGTGATCGCTGCACTGGAAACCCGGCTGCGCAAAGAGTGGACCGACACCTTCCAAGCCCAGTGGAAAAACTACACAGACGCCCGCCCGCTGGAACGGCGCCGCCTGCTGGAAGCGGCTTTTGCCAGTGGGTTGGGCAAGGCGCTTTACAGCCTGTGGGACAACATTGGCGAGCTGTCTGCGCTGCTGGCAGACCTTAAGCCCAATAGCGAAAAGCTGCTGCACTACCTTTCGCAAACCGAACTCGATGAACTGCTGACTCTGAGCAGTGACGCGATCGCCCAGGGCTTGCTGGTGCTCAGTGATGAGCCGCTGCTGTTTATCTATCTATCGGCGCTGGTCAGTTGGATGCGCATGCTCCCGCCGCCTGAGATGGCTGAACTGTGGGGCGAAATTACCGGTGAGGTGCTGATCAATCTGCTGCTGATTCGCGTGTTGGGTGCGATGGGCGTGGTGGCGCGATTGGGGGCTCGTGTGCTCGGTCACGTTAAATCCGGGCGGGCTCGGGCGTTGTTGGAGGTGTTGGCCAAGCAAGTGGCGGGCCCTCGGCTGGAAACCCATGTGGAGGCCGCCAAACCGGTGTTGCTGAGCAGTGCGGGGACGCCGGTCAAGGCAGTGCCGGCTGTGCCATTGAAGGCGGGCGACACGCTGGTTTCGAACCCGGTGCCGATGGTGCGCGGCAAAACCCAGCGCACGACGTTGGTCCGCCAGGAGCCTGTCGATGATGTGCCGGCTGTGGCGTCGAATCCGAAGGGGGATGCGGCGGCGCCAGCGGACAAGACCGTTACCCACGGTTGCCCGGTGTCGATGGTCACGGGCGAGGAACTGCTGACCCTTACCGATGGTGCGTTGGACGGGATCTTGCCGTTTGAATGGACGCGGCTGTACCGCACCAGCGCGGTGGAGGTCGATTGCGGGTTGGGGTTTGGTTGGAGCCATGCGCTGGCCCATCGGCTGGTGGTGTCGGGCGATTCGGTGGTGTGGACTGACCATGAAAACCGCTCGACTACCCTGCCCTTGCCCACCGATTCTCGACCCGCGATCACCAACAGCCTGGCCGAAGCGGCGATCTATTTGGGTTCGGCGCCTGGTGAACTGGTACTGGCCCAGGCCTCACGTTTCTATCACTTTCGCGATGGCGTACTGGTCTCGATCAGTGATGCGTATGACAACCGCCTGCGCCTTTGCCGGGACCGCTCAGGGCGGATTGAGCGGCTGGATAACGGTGCTGGCCGTTCGTTGCTGTTGCGTTATGAGTTGGGTCGCATCGTCGCGGTGGACTATCAGGTGCATCGCGCCAAAGGGCGTGAGCCCTACGTGTGGGAGACCGAGCAGAACCTTGTTTCCTACGCCTATGACGAACACGGCCGACTGGTTTGCGCGACCAATGCTGTCGGTGAAAGCGAGCGCTATCGGTACGACGATCAGCACGTCATTCTTGAACGCCAACTGGCCGGTGGGGCGAGTTTCTTTTGGGAGTGGGAAGGCGCTGGCAAGGCGGCGCGCTGTGTGCGGCATTGGGCGAGTTTTTCGCAGATGGACACGCGTTATGCCTGGGGCGATGACGGGCGTGTCACCGTGCATAACGCCGATGGTAGCCAGGAGGTGTATGTCCATGACCAGCGGGCGCGGTTGGTGCAGCGCATCGATCCGGACGGCGCTCAGCATTACAAATCTTACGATGACAAAGGCCGGCTGACCGTCGAGCAAGACCCGATGGGCGCGGTGACGGCCTATCAGTATGACGACGCCGGACGCCTAGTGGCGCTGTTTCCGGGGGATGATGAGCCGACTTCCTACGAGCATGACAATGGGTTCGTACGGGTTGTGCGCCGTGGGGAGGCGGTCTGGAAATATGAGCGTAATGACCAAGGCGATGTCATTCGCAAGACTGATCCCGATGGCCATTCGACTGACTACAGCTACAACAAACAGGGGCAACTGACGGGGATTTGGTACCCGGACAGCAGTTGTCATCGGCTGGTGTGGAACGAGCGTGGGCAGTTGCTGGAGGAGCAATTGCCCCAGGGTGGGATCAAGCGTTATCGCTATGACGACTTGGGGCGACAGGTTGCCCGTGAGGATGAACACGGCGCGCAGACCGTTTATGAATGGGACAGCGTCGGTCGGCTGATTCGCCTCGTCTTGCCAGGCGGCGCCACCCGCGAATACAGCTACAACCCCTACGGCAAAATCATCGCCGAACGCGACGAACTCGGCCACGTCACCCGCTACGAATACGCCGACGGCCTGCACCTGATCAGCCGCCGTCTCAACGCCGACGGCACCCAGGTCAAGTACCGCTACGACAACGCCCGGCTGCTGCTCACCGAGATCGAAAACGAAGCCGGCGAAACCTACCAACTCGACTACCACCCCAATGGCCTGATCCGCCAGGAAACCGGCTTCGACGGCCAGCGCACCGCGTATGCCTACGACCTCAACGGCAACCTGCTGGAGAAAACCGAATACGGCGACGATGGCAGTCAGCTCATTACCCGCTACCAACGTGACCACGCCGGGCGCCTCGTAAGAAAAACCCTGCCCGATGCCAGCGTTGTCGACTATGCCTACGACCGCCAAGGCAATCTCCTCAGCGTCGAGGACGGCCACTGGGCGTTGGCCTACGAATACGACCGCCAAAACCGCCTCACCGCCGAACACCAAGGCTGGGGCACCCTGCGCTACGGCTACGACGCCTGCGGGCAACTGAAAAACCTGTGCCTGCCAGACAACAACCGCGTCACCTTCAACCACGACAAAGGCGGCCACCTCGCCACCGTCGAACTCAACGGAGAAGTGCTCACCTCACATATCTTCAAAAGCGGCCGCGAACACCAGCGCCAGCAAGGCCAACTGCTCAGCCACTACCACTACGACGACCAACACCGCCTGCACGCCCACGCAGTCACCCAGCAACAGAACCACCTCTACCAACGCCAATACGACTACGACAAAGCCGGCAACCTCACCCGCCTGCTCGACACCCGCAAAGGCGAACACCGCTACCACTACGACCCCCTCGCCCGCCTGACCCGCGCCGACCACTCCCAAGACATACAGGAACGCTTCGGCCACAACCCAGCGGGCAACCTGCTGATGCAAGACCGCCCCGGCCCCGACATCGTCGCGGCGAATCGTCTGATGATCCAGGGCGACCGCCATTACGACTACGACGCCTTTGGCAACCTCATCCGCGAACGGCGCGGCAAAGGCCAGCAACTCATCACCGAATACCGCTACGACTGCCAGCATCGGCTGATCGGCATCACCCAACCCAACGGCCAAACCGCCAGCTATCGCTATGACCCATTTGGGCGGCGCATCAGCAAAACCGTCGACGGCAAGACCACCGAATTTTTCTGGCAAGGCGACAAGCTGATTGCCGAGCACCATGCAGAGCGTCATCGCAGTTACCTCTACGAACCCGACAGCTTCCGCCCACTGGCGCTACTGGAAGGTTTCGGCCCCAAAGAAACCAAGCCCTACCACTACCAACTCGACCACCTCGGCACCCCGCAGGAACTGACCAGCCCCGAAGGCGAAATCGTCTGGTCCGCCCACTACCGCGCCTACGGTCAAATCGCCCGGCTCGACGTAGGCAAAATCGACAACCCGCTGCGGTTTCAAGGGCAGTATTTCGATGCGGAAAGCGGGCTGCACTACAACCGCCATCGCTACTACAATCCGGATATTGGTCGTTACTTGACGCCAGATCCAGTGAAGCTGGCGAGTGGGATCAATGGGTACCGGTATGTGCCCAATCCCACGGGGTGGGTGGATCCGCTGGGACTAAGCTGTAAAAAAACAAGCTGCCCTGAAGGGCCTTATAGCGTAATCGTTCCAGGAGGAGGTTTAGCCGCACATGAGGCGGCAGGAGGACATCTTATGCAAAAGCATGTCGGTAGAACTGATCAACAACTGCTTGACCGCTTGAGACAGGAACCACATATCCCGGCAGCCTCTACGTTTCATGATCGCGCAACAGCTGAACTGGCCGTTTCAAAGGTATTGGATAACAATCAAGACAAAATCAAAGACTTCCTAGAAGGAAACAACCAGCAGATAGTCATCACTCAACTATCCCCAGAGCCAATCGGCACAAGTTTCAAAAAGAACACTACGACACCTGTACCCGGAAAAGAAATTTACTTAATTATTCGCAGAGACCAAAAAATGCATACTGGATATCGAATTCACACAGGGTTTCCAAACCCATGAATAAGGACTACCCCGAGCTGCAACAATTTCTTGCAGGGTACTTCAATCAAGATTGGGTTGATGATCATAAAAGCGCAAACGACGTAATTGATTTTTTTATTTCGGAGTCGTCTGAAGAGACGATAACAATAGTGCTATCAGAGCTAGAAAAACTAGTGTCGGCCAAAAAAACAGAGCAAGATCTTCAAGACTTTTTACTCTCTGATATCGGCTGTTATTACTATTACCCTAATGAATGGAGTGATGGGGAAACGTGGTTAAACCATGTTGCGTTAGTACTAAAGAACGCCATTAAATAATTTTCTTGCCGAGATACGGGGCTGCTATGCAGCCCCACGCAAGCAAGCTCGCTCGCCAAAGGTTCAGCGACGCTCTTAAATCCCCGCCAACGCCAAATCCATCGCAAAATAAGTAAATATCAAATCCGCACCCGCCCGTTTGATCGACCCCAACGTCTCGCGCACCACCCGGTCCTCATCAATCGCCCCGGCCTGTGCGCCGAACTTGATCATCGCGTACTCACCGCTCACCTGGTACGCCGCCACCGGCAGGCGTGAGGCTTCGCGGATGTCGCGGATGATGTCGAGGTAGGCACCGGCAGGCTTGACCATCAGCGCATCGGCGCCTTCCTGTTCGTCCAGCAGTGATTCGCGCACGGCTTCGCGGCGGTTCATCGGGTTCATCTGGTAGCTTTTGCGGTCGCCCTTGAGCGCGCTGCCGCCGGCTTCGCGGAAGGGGCCGTAGAGGGCCGAGGCGAATTTGGTGGAGTAGGCCATGATCGGGATGTGGGTGAAGCCCGCGTCATCCAAGGCACGGCGGATGGCCTGGACCTGGCCGTCCATCGCCGCTGACGGAGCGATCACGTCGGCGCCGGCGCGGGCGGCGGCCACGGCTTGTTTGCCGAGGTTGACCAGGGTCGCGTCGTTGTCGACATGGGCGCCGTGCATCACGCCGCAGTGGCCGTGGTCGGTGTATTCGCAGAAGCAGGTGTCGGACATCACGATCATTTCCGGCACGGCGTCCTTGATGATCGAGGACATGCGCGAAACCAGGCCGCGTTCTTTCCAGGTGTCGCTGCCGCTGGCGTCGAGGTGGTGGGACACGCCGAAGGTCATCACCGACTTGATGCCGGCGCGGGCGTAACGCTCGATCTCACCGGCGAGTTTTTTCTCGGGGATGCGCAACACACCCGGCATGCTGGTGATGGGCACGAAGTCGTCGATTTCTTCTTCGACAAAAATCGGCAGTACCAGGTCGTTGAGGGTGAATTCGCTTTCCTGGAACAGGCCACGCAGCTCCGGGGAGCGGCGCAGGCGGCGTGGGCGGGCTTGGGGGAACTGGCTGGTCATGGCAATCCTGAAAAATGGCTGAACACTTTAGGGCGAAAGCTTATGCCCCCAAGTCCTGGCAACACAAACGCCGAGGGGCCAATAGTGTATTGCCAGGCGCGTAACAATTCATTGATCTACAGCTGTAGACGCCCTTCGATGCACAACGCCACGGCGCCGCCCACCCAGATTTCATCGCCCTGGCGCTCGATATAAATACGCCCCGCTCGCCCGATCGCCGTGCCTTGGCTGACCACGTAACGGTTGGGCGCCAGGCCTTCAGCAAGGAGCCATTGGGCCACGCCGGCATTCAAGCTGCCGGTGGCCGGGTCTTCGGCGGCGCCATCGCCAGCGACAAAAGCGCGCACTTCAAATTGCGCGTCCACCGCGTCACGCGTGGGGTCACAGGGGGCGATCACCCCTACGGCCAACCCTTGCAGCTGCGCGTAGTCTGGGCGCAGGCCCAGCACGGCATCACGCTCAGCCAGCATCACCGCCAGCCAACCGGCACCATTGTCGACCCACTGGCTACGCAAGATGGCCTCGGGCGCCAGGCCCAATGCCAGGCGCACGCGCTCCAGCAACGGCGCCTCCACCGGGCCGGCACGCAGCAACGGCGGCGCGATAAACGCCAGTTCACTGCCCTGACGGCGAATACGCACCAGGCCAATTTCGCACTCCTGGATAATCTCCTCGCCACGTGGCACGCCGCCAGCCTGCAACCAGGCGTGGCAACTGCCCAAGGTCGGATGCCCGGCGAACGGCAGCTCTTTGAGGGTGGTGAAGATTCTCACCCGATAGTCAGCACGTGGGTCGCGCGGTGTCAGTAAAAACGTGGTTTCGCTGAGGTTGGTCCAATTGGCGAAGTCCGCCATCTGCTGGTCGGTGAAGCTATCGGCCCCCAGTACCACGGCTAACGGGTTGCCTTTAAGCGGCACGCTGCTGAAGACATCCAGTTGTTGAAAATCGAAAGTCGGCATGCTTCAGCTCGGAATGTTCAGGCCACGGATCACCGCCGGACGTGCGACAAAGCCGTCCAACGCGCGCAGTACGTTAGGGAAATCGGTAATGCCCACCAGGTCACCGGACTCGTAGAACCCAATCAGGTTGCGAACCCACGGAAAGGTCGCAATGTCGGCGATGCTGTACTCGTCGCCCATGATCCAGGTGCGGCCCAGCAGGCGCTTTTCCAGCACGCCCAGCAAGCGCCGCGATTCGGCGGCGTAGCGGTCACGCGGGCGCTTGTCTTCATACGCCTTGCCGGCGAATTTGTTGAAGAACCCCAGTTGGCCAAATATCGGGCCAATGCCGCCCATCTGGAACATCAACCACTGCAGGGTTTCATAGCGGGTGGCCGGGTCTTCGGACAGCAACTGGCTGGTTTTTTCCGCCAGGTAAATCAGGATCGCGCCGGATTCGAACAGCGCCAGCGGCTGCCCGCTCGGGCCGTTGGGGTCGATGATCGCGGGGATCTTGTTGTTGGGGTTCAGGGACAGGAACTCGGGAGACAACTGGTCCTGGGTGTCGAAGCTGACCTTGTGCGCCTCATAAGGCAGGCCCAGTTCTTCGAGCATGATCGACACCTTGACGCCGTTGGGCGTGGGCAACGAATACAGCTGCAGGCGTTCCGGGTGCTGGGCGGGCCATTTGCTGTTGATCGGGAAAGCGGCGAGTGCGTTCATCGAGAACCCCCTGGACGGAAAGTCCCCATGATAGTCATCTGCCTGCCGTCGTGCATGGGTCATCGTTGCGCAACATTTGCCGGCTAGAATCCTGCGTGGGCGAACCAAAGCGCCCGAATACACTCTTAAAGAGCGCCCGAACAATGAAAGGAGGCGCTTTGCTCTATCGACAGGGAACACCGCAGGACGCTGATGCGTCACTGGGGCCGGGCTTGTCCGCCTTAACCCGACGCACGAAGACTCGAACCTATCATGACGATCAAGCCTCTGCGCCTTGTGCCACGAATCAAACGTTATTCCTACATGGTGTTGCCGCTGCTGCTGGTCAGCGCCGCCATCGTCACCGCCCTGGACGCCCGTGAAAGCCGCGCGCAACCGGTCGATGGCGTGCAAACCCTGGTATTCCTGCGCCATGGCGAAAAACCGGCCGGTGGCCTGGGCCAACTCAATTGCCAGGGCCTGAACCGCGCCATGAACCTGGCGACCCTGTTGCCGGAAAAGTTCGGCAAAGCCAACTATGTGTTCGCTGCCAACCCGACGCGCAATGTCGAGGAAGGCGAACTGGATAACTCCTACAGCTACATTCGCCCCTTGATCACCATCAGCCCCAGCGCGATCAAGCTTGGCCTGCCGGTGAACATCGAATTTTCAGCCAATGACACCAGCGCCCTGGCCGAAGAACTGGTCGAGGACAAGTACCGCAACGCGACGATCTATACGGCTTGGTCCCACGGTTACTTGCCGGAACTGATCAACAAAGTCGCCAGCGAAGCAGCCGGTGAAAAACACACCATTACCGATGATTGGTCCGGAAATGACTATGACTCCCTGTACGTGCTGACACTGACCTGGCACAACGGCAAGGCTTCGCTGCTCAGCCGCAACTACAAGCAAGGGCTGAATAACGGGGGGGAAAACTGCCCGGACCCGACCCAGGTCAGCGCAGATATCTGAAGCTTGGGCCGCAGGGGCGTATGATGCCAACCTATCGACTCACCTGCGGATCCTCTCCATGCCCAACCTCGCTTCCACCCAGCCCAGCCGCGGCTGGGCGTTCTGGTGCAAACCTGCCCTATTTCTGTTGGTGGCCTGCATCGGCCTCTATTATGTGAAGTGGTCGCCCTACTACCTCAAGGCGTTTGTAGCGGCCGATAACCACAGCATTGGCGCCTCGATTCTCAATGACCAGCAAAGCTCGCCCCTGGCGGCGGCGCTGGCTTATGCCCAGGTGTATTTCCTGGCCATCTGGAAAGCCGCCGTACTGGCGGTGATCCTCGGCTCGTTGCTGCAAGTGTTGATCCCCCGCGACTGGCTGCTGCGCCTGTTTGGCCGCGCCGGGCTGGGCTCGACCCTGCGCGGTGGGCTGTTCGCCCTGCCGGGAATGATGTGCAGCTGCTGCGCGGCCCCAGTGGCGGCGGGCATGCGCCGCCAGCAGGTGTCGGTCGGCGCGGCACTGGCGTTCTGGATTGCTAACCCGGTATTGAACCCGGCCACCCTGGTGTTCATGGGCTTTGTGCTGGGATGGGGTTTCACCGCGTTGCGGCTGGTGGCGGGGATTGTGCTGGTGGTGGGCGTGTCCCTGGTGGCACAGCGCATTGCGCGCCCGGACCAAGTGCCGGAAGCCGCACTGGAAGCCGTTGCCGACGTCAGCACGGCGGAGTCGCAACCGTTCCTGAGCCGCTGGTTGCGCACCCTGTGGCAGCTGTTCTGGAGCACTATCCCGGTGTATATCCTGGCGGTGCTGATCCTCGGCGCGGCGCGGGTGTGGCTGTTCCCCCATGTGGACGGGGCGATGGCCGAAAGCCTGGTGTGGCTGGTGCCGCTGGCGATTGTGGGCACGCTGTTTGTGATTCCGACAGCGGCAGAGATTCCCATCGTACAAACCATGATGGCCCTGGGCATGGGCACCGGCCCGGCCGTGGCCTTGCTGATGACCCTGCCGAGCGTGAGCCTGCCGTCGCTGTTGATGCTGCGCAAGGATTTCGATGCGCGGGTGCTGGTGACGGTGGCCGGGTTGACCATGCTGGTGGGGGTGGTGTGTGGGTTGATTGGGGCGGTGATTCTTTAGATTTTCAGTGGGGCTGATGGCCTCATCGCAGGCAAGCCAGCTCCCACCTTTGTATGTATTCACACTTCAGAAAGGTGGGAGCTGGCTTGCCTGCGATGGCGCCCCAAAGGTCACCCCACCCGAGCTGCCCGCTCACGCAAATACTCCACCACCGCCCCCTGCTCCCCGGCAAACTCGATACGCGCGCCCTTGCTCTCGCGCTGGAACGCATACATCGGGTCGTAATACTCCCGCAGCAAGCCTTCAATCCATACCCGGTGCAGGTCCACTGCGCCGCTGCGTGCCTGTTCAGCCAGCGCATCCTGTAACACCGCCTGCAACCGCTGGAAACGCTCGCCCCCCAGCCGCTTGTAAATATTGGCCAGGCTCTGGGTCAGGCGCTCGGCAAACAACCCCTGGCCGGCATCACCAAACACGCCAATGAACTCGGCGCACAGGTCGACGACGTAATCCTTCAAGATGCGTTCCACACGGCCTTCGACACTGTCTTGCAGCCACACCATGGGAAAGGTCTGCATGCCCTTGTGCAGCGGCAATGGCAGCGCACAACTGCCGATCATACGGCTCTCGTCCTCGACCACAAACTGCTCGATACCGCCTGCGCGCTTCTTCAGCACATCCACGGCCAGGCGGTTTTCGAAGTCGATATTGGAGGGTTGCGCCGTGGCGCGCTTGCCGAAGCTGGAGCCGCGATGGTTGGCGTGGCCTTCCAGGTCCAAGGCATTGCGCAGTTGGCCGAGCACTTCGGTCTTGCCGGTGCCGGTCATGCCGCCCAGCAGTACGAAGTCACACTGGACGGTCGCCTGCTCCAGGGTCTCCAGCAGGAAGGTGCGCATGGCCTTGTAGCCACCGCCCACGCGGGGGTATTCGATGCCCGCTTCGGTTTTCAACCATTGCTGCACGATCTGCGAACGCAGCCCACCCCGAAAGCAGTACAGGTAGCCATTGGGGTTAGCCTGGGCAAACTGCGCCCACTGTTCGATGCGTTCGGCCTTGATTGCCCCGGACACCAGTTCATGCCCCAGTACGATTGCCGCTTGCTGGCCTTGCTGCTTGTAACAGGTGCCAACCCGCTGGCGCTCATCGTCGGTCATCAGCGGCAGGTTGATCACCCCGGGGAACGCGCCCTTGGTGAATTCGACCGGCGCGCGGGTATCCATCATCGGGCGGTCATTAAGGAAAATGTCGCGGTAATCGGTGATGTCCGTCGCCATCAAATCACCTCAACCGCGTTGGTCTGTCGCTCCAGCAGTTCACCGATAGGCTCAAGGGCCAGGCCCAGCTCGGCGGCCACGGCGTGGAACTCGGCATCACCTTCGGGGGTAACGGCGATCAGCAGGCCACCGCTGGTTTGCGGGTCGCACAGCACGCGCTTGTGCAGCTCCTGCACGCGCCCCAGCTTGCTGGCGTAGCTCTCGAAGTTGCGCAAGGTGCCACCGGGCACACAGCCCTGGTCCAGGTAATACTCAACCCCCGGCAGGCGTGGGACTTTTGCATAGTCGATGCGGGCCGTCAGGCCACTGCCGTCGGCCATTTCCACCAGGTGGCCGAGCAGGCCGAAACCGGTGACGTCGGTCATGGCCGTCACACCGGCCAACTTGCCGAAACGGCTGCCCGGCTTGTTGAGGGTGCACATCCAGTCACGCGCCAGGCCGATATCCGCCTCGCGCAGCTTGCCCTTCTTCTCGGCGGTGGTGAGGATGCCGATGCCCAGGGGCTTGGTCAGGTACAGGCGGCAACCGGCAGTAGCCGTGTCGTTACGCTTCATATGGCGCTTTTGCACGATGCCGGTCACGGCCAGGCCGAAGATCGGCTCCGGCGCGTCGATGGAATGCCCGCCCGCAAGCGGAATGCCAGCGGCGTCGCACACGGCCCGACCGCCGCGAATCACTTCGCGGGCAATCTCCGGGGCGAGCACATTGACCGGCCAGCCGAGAATGGCGATGGCCATCAAGGGATCGCCACCCATGGCGTAGATGTCGCTGATGGCATTGGTGGCGGCAATGCGGCCGAAGTCGAACGGGTCGTCGACAATCGGCATGAAAAAGTCGGTGGTGGACACCACGCCGCGCTCGTCGTCGATGGCGTATACCGCCGCATCGTCGCGGGAGGCATTACCCACCCACAGGTTGGGGTCGAGGTTCTGTGCACCGCTGCCCGCAAGGATCACTTCCAGCACCTGGGGCGAAATCTTGCAACCGCAACCCGCACCGTGGCTGTACTGGGTAAGGCGAATCGGCTCGTTCATGGGGGACCTCAAGCTATCAAGTGGGCCGATTCTAGCAGACAGCAAAAGGCCGGCTGGGCTCTTGTGAGCACAGCCGGCCTGTTTGTTCAGCGATTACTGGCGCGCAGCGAGCAAACGTGCGTGCCGGTTACGCCGGGCGATGTTCAAGCACTCAATGGCCGCCGAGAAGGCCATGGCCGCATACACGTAGCCTTTTGGCACGTGGGCACCGAAGCCTTCGGCGATCAGCGTCATGCCGATCATGATCAAGAAACCCAGGGCCAGCATCACCACGGTCGGGTTGTCGTTGATGAACTTGGCCAACGGTTCAGCGGCCACCAGCATCACGATCACCGAGACCACCACGGCAATGATCATGATCGGCAAGTGCTCGGTCATGCCCACGGCGGTGATGATGCTGTCGATGGAGAACACCAGGTCGAGCATCAGGATCTGGCCGATGGCAGCGGCAAAGCCGATGGTCACGGTGTTGCTGACGGTGGCCTTCTCCTCAGGCTCCGGGTCCATGCTGTGATGGATCTCGGTGGTTGCCTTCCACACCAGGAACAGGCCACCGGCGATCAGGATCATGTCCTTCCACGAGAACGCCTGGCCGAACACTTCGAACACCGGCGTCGTCAACTGCACGATGAACGCGATGGTGCTCAACAGGCCCAGGCGCAAGATCAACGCCATGCTGATACCAATGCGCCGCGCCTTGGCCCGATGCTTCTCCGGCAATTTGTTGGTGAGGATCGAGATAAAGATCAGGTTATCGATGCCCAGCACGATTTCCATGACGATCAAGGTCGCCAGTGCGACCCAGGCGGTGGGGCTGGCGGCCAGTTGTAAAAGGTAATCCATAGGTCAGTCCTGACGTGGTAGTGCTGGGGAATTAGGTTTCTTTGGTGTCGGATTCAGCGTCGTTTTCGGCGTCTTTTTCCTGCTTCTCAGGGCTGATCAAGCCCTGGGTTGCTTCACTCAATGCCTGCTCGGCGGCCTTGTGGGTGTCGTCGATGGCCTGCTTGGCCGACTCGGTGGCTTTGCCCAACACTTGCTGTGCACTTTTCTCGACTTGATCACAGCCGCTGACCACTATCAATGAAAGCGCAAGCAACGACGCCGCGCCCAGGGAATTGAGTTTCATGATGTATTCCTCGTTAGAACCATTGGGTCCAAATAGTGGCCCCTCGATAGCGAGGCATTCTATGCAGGCGAACAGTTCAGGAAAATTCGTATTTTTCTCGCGTATACTTCGGTTTTTACGAAGTGTAGACCGCCATGCTCAATTATCGACAACTGCATTACTTCTGGGTGGTGGCCAAGACCGGCAGCATCGTGCGCGCCTGCGAGCAGTTGAACCTCACGCCGCAGACCATCAGCGGGCAGATCAGCCTGTTGGAGCAGACCTTCGGTATTGCCCTGTTTCAGCGGGTCGGGCGCCAGCTTGAACTGACCGAAGCCGGGCGCCAGGCGCTGCCCTACGCCGAGCAGATGTTCCAGACCGGCAATGAACTGGAGGCGATGCTGCGCGCCCAGCCTGACGAGCAGCAGATTCCGTTCCGCGTTGGGGTAGCGGATGTGGTGCCCAAGTCCATCGTGTACCGGTTGATCGCGCCGACCATGGAGTTGAGCGAACCGATCCGCATCACCTGCCGTGAAGATAAACTCGAACGTTTACTGGCCGACCTGGCGATCCAGCGCCTGGACCTGGTGATTTCCGACAGCCCCATGCCCACGCACTTGGACATCAAGGGCTACAGCCAGAAGCTGGGAGAATGCGGCATCAGTTTTTTCGCCACCCAGGCGTTGGCTGACCAATATGGCGGCGATTTCCCACAGTGTTTGCAGGGTGCGCCGCTGTTGATTCCAGGGGCAGAGACCGTGGTGCGCAGCCGTTTGCAGCGCTGGTTTGCCGAACAACAGATTCAACCGCGCATCATTGGCGAATTCGACGACAGCGCCTTGATGCAGGCCTTCGGGCAATCGGGCAGCGGGATCTTTATCGCGCCCAGCGTGATCGCCGACGAGGTGGTGCGCCAATATGGCGTGGCGCTGATCGGCCAGACCGATGCAGTGACCGAGTCGTTTTATGCGATCTCGGTGGAGCGCAAGGTCAAGCACCCCGGCATTGTGGCGATTACCGAGGGTGCCCGGCGGGAGTTGTTTACCGCCCTGCCCTGATCACTCAGGCATTGAGCGCCGTGGGTTTGGCGGTCATCAGCCACAATGCGAGCAGGATCGACACCAGGATAAACCCCGAAGCGGCAAACCCCAGGCTGCCCAGGCCGAGGGTGTCGATGACATGCCCGCCCACCATCGCACCCAAGCCAATGCCCAAGTTGGCCCCGGCGATATTCAGCGACGCGGCAAACGCCGGCGCATGGGGCGCAGCCTTCATCAAGCGCACATGGCTGACCAGGAACATCGCCGCCTGGGTCACGCCCCACACCGCCATCGCCGCAGCCAGGCCGATGGTCGAGTGAATCGCCGGCACCACCGCCACCATGCCCGCGATCATGAACCCGCAGAACACCATGGACGCGATCAACGGATGACGATCCACGGCACGTCCGCCCAGGGAATTACCGATCAACCCGACCGCGCCAAAGCCCATCAGGCACCAGCCCACCAACGTGCCGTCGAAGCCGGCCAGGCGCTCAAGAATATCTGCCAGGTAGGTATAGGCGGTGAACATGCCACTGAACACCAGGATCGACAGCAGGATATGCCCCTGCATCACCGGGCTGCGCAGGATCTTGAATTGTGAGCGCAAGCTGGCCTGCTGGTGCTTGGCCTGGGTGACCGGCAGGTAGATATACAGCAGCAACGCCTTGGCCAGGGCGATCACCGCGAGCACCGCAAACGCGGTGCGCCAACCGAACATATCGGAAATCAGCGTGCCCACCGGAATACCAAACACGGTGGCGCACACAATGCCGAAGCCAATTTTTTCAATCGCACGCCCGGCGAACTCAGGGCCGACAATGTCTACCGCCGTTTCGCTGGCCAGGGCCCAGAACACTGGCAAGCCCAGGGCGGGGATCAAACGGGCCACGGCCATCACCCAGATATTCGGCGCCAATGCCGCCACGGTATTGGCCGCCGCGAACATGATCAGGATGCTGATAAACAGCCGCTTGCGCGGGAACCGCGCGCAGTAGGCGGTGAGGAACGGGCCGAACGCGGCCACGGTGAACGCGAACAGCGTCACCAGCAGCCCGGCCTGGGACACGCTGACGTTCAGGTCCCGAGCAATCGACGGCAACAGGCCGACGATGACGAATTCTGTGGTCAGCACGGTAAAACCGGCGGCTGACAGCAGCAGGATAGGAAACAACATGAAAACTCCAGAAACGACGACATCAACGACAGCCCTAAGGGCCCGCTGACGGAGAGGAAAGATGAGAGGCGGAATCTTAACAGAACATGTCTGGATTTGACCAAGTCCGACTGAAACGGGTGACGGAATGCCACAGCAAACAAGACGCTTCCCACAGCATGCTAGACTTCGCGCCTACTTCCTACAGTGCTTTCTGCCTGCAATGCTGTGCCCTACTAAAAAAACTAGAGACAACTCTTTATGACTGCTGCCCCCTCCCTGTTGCAACGTTTAATGCGCGTCAGCCTGGTCACCCAAATTGTCATCGGCCTGATCGCCGGGATCGTGCTGGCCCTGCTGTTACCCGAGGCCGCGCGCGCCACTGGCTTTATCGGCAAGGTGTTTGTCACGGCCCTTAAAGCCGTCGCGCCGATCCTGGTGTTTGTGCTGGTGATGGCCTCGATTGCCAACCATAAGCATGGCCAGGAAACCCATATCCGCCCGATCCTGTTCCTGTACCTGCTCGGCACCTTTGCCGCCGCCGTGGTTGCGGTGGTCGCCAGCATGATGTTTCCGTCATTCCTGGTATTGGCCACCCATGACGCCACGGTGAGCGCTCCTGGAGGCATTGGCGAAGTGTTGCAAAGCCTGGCGCTCAGTGTGGTGGATAACCCGGTCAGCGCGCTGATGAACGCTAACTTTATCGGCATCCTGGCCTGGGCCATTGGCATGGGCATCGCTATTCGCCATGCCGGTGAAACCACCCGTACGGTATTGGACGACTTGTCCAACGGCGTCACCTTGATCGTGCGCGTGGTGATCCGCTTCGCGCCGCTGGGCATCTTTGGCCTGGTAGCCTCCACCCTGGCCACCTCGGGTTTCGGCGCACTGCTCGGCTATGCCCACCTGCTGGTGGTGCTGATCGGCTGCATGTTGTTCGTGGCGCTGGTGATCAACCCGGCCATCGTGTTCTGGAAACTGCGCCGCAACCCCTATCCGCTGGTGCTGATGTGCCTGCGCGAAAGCGGCATCACCGCGTTCTTCACCCGCAGCTCGGCGGCGAATATTCCGGTCAACCTGGCGTTGAGCAAGCGCCTGGGCCTGCATGAAGACACCTACTCGGTATCGATCCCGCTCGGTGCCACCATCAACATGGCCGGCGCCGCCATCACCATCACCGTGCTGACCCTGGCCGCCGTGCACACCCTGGGCATCGCCGTGGACATGCCGACCGCCGTACTGCTCAGCGTGGTTGCCGCGGTGTGTGCCTGCGGCGCATCTGGCGTGGCGGGTGGTTCGCTGCTGCTGATTCCCCTGGCGTGCAGCCTGTTCGGCATCCCCAGTGAAATCGCCATGCAGGTAGTGGCCGTCGGTTTCATCATCGGCGTGCTGCAGGACTCGGCGGAAACCGCACTCAACTCGTCTACCGATGTGCTGTTTACGGCGGCGGCGTGTTTGGGCAAGGAAGAACAAACAGCTTGAATGAAAGAAGAAAAGCCCGAGCGGTTCACTGCTGAGCCGACTCGGGCCTTTCTATGACGAGGGTTAGAAAGTATTGAGGTTAAGTCGGGGAGTTTTGCGCAGTGAACCCCTGAAGAGGTGTCCCATATCGCTTGTTCGTTTTCGGATCGACTCGATACCACTTACCAGTGATTTCATCTAACTGAGCCAGGACCTTTGATGTATCGGCGCCCTGATAAGTGCCTTCTATCACGTCTTTGGGCTTGTACTGATACACCCTATCCACACTGAAATTAGCCGAAATCACTTTCCAGGTAAGGCTCCCTTTGCCCGCGAACGAGGAGAACGTTGTAAGGCCTCTGGTTCCAATGGCAGCCCCCCCTGCAAACGGATTGGCAGCTCTGACAAATGCCCGACCCAGCCTGCCTCCAACGCCTCCTTTCCCTAGCGTTGCGCCCACCTTCGCTATTTTGGAAATCTTACCGAGGGCTCCGGCACCGGCGACAACGAAGCCGAATATATCGAATGCAAGAAACTTAAGCCCTTCACCGACTCTGCCCTGCTGAAAACTGTGTAGCGCCGCTGCACCTGGTATCAGCGCACGGGTAACAGCTTGTATTTTTTCGAACTCCGTCACTTCACTATCGAATGTGGTAACGCCTCTGGCTCCGCTGGCCAACTGTTCACGCTCTTTATCACTGAAAAAATGGCGCGTAACGGCATCGGCTATGTGCTGCGTTCTCGCCGAGGTGAAGGTGTGTAGGGTTGTTGAAGTTTGAGGCTTGGGTTCTCGTTCCTTGGTGTCTGTCGAGTTGTCGGCTGTCATTTCACTCACTTGGGTGTTTGATATAGCTCTCACCCCTTCCTCACCCGTAGCCATTTCAGCCCAGTCGCCCTGTAGCCCAACCTTCACACCATCAGTCAAATCTGCTCGATGCCTCCACCCCTCTGTCGATGGGTTGAATTCATACACTCGTTTACGGCCTTTATGCAGGGTTTCGATCAATACGGAGCTGCTTTTGGCGTCTTCAACTTTTTTGACACGGCGATGAATTCCAGTGCCTGTATCGGTAATGGTTCGAGTCACCTTCTCTTCCCCATAAATTTTCAGCTCACCATACTGCAGCGCCTCCTTATCCTCCTCAGGCAGCAGTGATAGTTGGTGTTGTACGGTAACCTTCATGGCGCCTTTAAGGCCGTCGTAATAATCGACAGCCTGCTTTTCAAACAGCTCATTGGGCGACGGCATAAACTTGAGCTCATGGGATATTTTTTCAATAGGAACGGTAGGGTCATTGGAATACCACTCCACATGCTGCTGCGGCTGCAAAAAGATATCCAGTATCGAGTAAGGGCCTTGTAAATCACGATCCCGTACTTTTGGGTAGATTGTTTTCTTCTCAAAATCTATCACCCCGTATTCTTCTACGGGAAATTTCTCCTTCAGCGCATTGAGCGCCAGTGCCTGACGCGTGGCTAATTCGGTGCGTTGAGCTTCTGAAGCTCGTATCAAGGTGTCGAAACGCTCACTGGCGAGGGTCACAGCACGTTCTACTTCTTCATCCGTGTAATTGTTATCTACCCGTTTTTCAATGGCTCCATCCGCCACGGCCCAGTGAATCAGGCCTTCCCTCCCAGCCAGCGCTTGCACTTTTTTTTCAGCGTCGGTAATGGGGTCCAGATCGTCTTTGAGCAGCTGCTCATAAGTTTTAGTCGCCGCCGCCCCCGGATTGCGCATCTCGGATTTGGCAACGATGGCTTTCAAGCTGACCCAGGCCGGGGAACCGTAAGTCACACTGTCAGGGATGTTTTTGACCAGTAACTCCGGAGCGTGGTGCGACAACAGCAGGTAGGCTGCCAACGCAGCGTTGTGGCCATAGGACTTGCGCAGATGCTCGGTTAGCCCCTCAAGGACAAAAGACAGCGGCTTACCCCAATTCTCGCGCGCCGACAAATCAAACCCGGCCACCTTGTTCTTTTCGTCAGGCTTGAACAATGCATCCTGGTTGAGACCTATCTGCAGAGCCGAAAGCGCCCAATCCTCAGCACTGCCTGCGCCGTCAAACTTAGTACGCAAGGCTTCGCCCATGGCACGCGCGGCGGGGCTTTGCAAAAGCCTGAGGATCGCTTGCCGGGGATCTTTCAGCTCTGCTTCAGACCACTGGATACCTTGCGTCAAATAACCGAAAGCGTTCTGGCTCAATGTTAACGAGTCGAACTCAGGCAACGCCATTGCGTTATAGGAAACAGCGTCGTAGATAGCCTGCTGTTGCGACGTATCCAGCGGCGTTGGCCACGATAACCCGCCCCCCAAATCGCCATGCAATTGTCGGTACTCGACAGGGCGTAACAACTCAAGGGTCATGTTTTTAATGTCGGCTTTATCAACGGGGTGCTCCCAACCATTACCCGTCATGAACTGCAAGAGGTTCACCTGCCGCCCTGCCATTGGTTGGTTATCCAGACGAAAGCCGGAGTCAGGATCCAGCTTGATTTGTTGCGATTGCAGATAGGATCGCAGTCCAGCTTCACGATCATAAACTGGCGGGTCGGGAAGAAGGCGATGAGTGTAGTCATGCAATGAGGCTTGGTTATCCAAATACTCGTCCGCTCCCACATATGCTGTGGTCAAAGCATCCCTGAAAGTATCCAGGTCACGTTTGTTGGCAAGCTGCTGTTTTTGCGCCACCAGCGCTTCTTCAGTACGCGCCTCACCCACCCCTGAGGTGGCAAACCCATTATTGCTTTGCAACTCTCGGACACGTCGTTGATCTTCGGTGAAGTCGTTATGAATCGTCTCGCCATAGAATTGGGCTACCTGCTTGAGCGGCGCACTTTCGGCCTGCAGGTCCGAGTAGCTGATCCCATCGGGCGCATAAGCTTTTAGCGCGGCCAGAATCGGTCCGGCAAAGGTTGCCCAAGGTGAGTTGTCTTTTAAGGTAAATAAGGTAAGCACGCCATTTTTTCTGACACTCAGCCCGCCGTCAGAACTAATCTTGAGTGAGGATGGATCATAACCCTCCGACTTAAGCCAGGTTAAAAAGTCCTTGTCGTTAAGGGTATGACGTAGCTGCGCTCGCCACTGGCCGAACGATGAAGCCTCCGGAATATTCGGAATGATCGTTTCTTCATCACGTGTCCGGCCCTCCAACGCCTCACTATAACGGGCTGCCAGTTCACTGTTGGCTTGATCCCGCGCAGAGGTGTGGGAGGACGTTTCATTACCCGGCACCTCTCGGCGGGTGCGGCTCACCGCAACCAAATTCGAGGAAGAGCCATCTTGATTCTTCGTCGTATCCAATGCTGGCTCGGAATAAGCGTTGTTGGTAATCGACGTGACTGCGATGGGAGAAAGATGCATGTCGTTTGTAGGCTCCAGGTTCTTTACTAGAAAGTTCTATAGGCGCCCGTGAGTGAGATCTATCTGGATATTGGTTGCGTCGAAATGCGTAACAAATGATGAGTTTGGTATAAAACAACCATGCATAAAAAAACCTGAGGCTGTTCGTGAAAGAACAACCCCAGGTTTTTTTGAACCTTGAGTTTAGAACGCGCCCATATAATCGCGCTTGCCCACTTCCACCCCGTTATGACGCAGCAGCGCATAAGTGGTGGTGACGTGGAAGAAGAACTGCGGCAGGCCGTAGGTCAGCAGGTAGGACTGGCCGCTGAAGCGCTTCTCTTTCGGGGTGCCGGGGCGAGTGACGATCTCGATGCCTTCCTTGCCGTCGATCTGCTCGGGCTTGATGGTGTCGACAAAGGCCAGGACCTTGGCAATCAGCGCTTGCAGGTCGGCAAAGGTGACTTCGCTGTCTTCGTACTTGGGTACTTCGATCTCGGCCAGGCGTGCCGACACACCTTTGGCGAAGTCCACGGCGATCTGCACCTGGCGCACCAACGGGAACATGTCCGGGAACAGGCGCGCTTGCAACAAGGCGTTAGGCTCGATGTTCTTGGCGCTGGCGTGGGCTTCGGCTTTGTTCAGCACATCGCTGAGGGCGTTGAGCATTTGCTTGAAGACCGGGATGGAAGCGGCGTACAGGGAAATAGTCATGACAGTCTCACGGTAATGGCGGGGTTGGAACCAGCCGCGATTATAGCCATGCCTGGCGCTTGTCTTTTATTTTTTCAAGCTTAGGCTAAGGGGCTTCACTGCATAGGGAAAGCGCGATGACCGCCGAGCACGATACCGACACCCCTGAGCCGCGCCTGAACAGCACGGAAATCCGCATCCTGGGCTGCCTGATCGAAAAACAGGCAACCAACCCGGAAACCTACCCCCTCACCCTCAACGCCCTGGTGCTGGCCTGCAACCAGAAGACCAGCCGCGAGCCGGTGATGAACCTCAGCCAAGGCCAGGTCGGGCAGAGCCTGCGCGTGCTGGAGGGCCAAGGCTTCACGCGCCTGGTAATGGGCAGCCGCGCCGACCGCTGGGAACACCGTGTGGACAAGGCCCTGGAACTGGTGCCGGCCCAGGTGATCCTGACCGGGCTGCTGTTTTTGCGGGGGCCGCAGACCGTCAACGAGTTGCTCACCCGCAGTGGGCGCATGCATGACTTTGAGGATGCCGAACAGGTTGTGCATCAGCTCGAACGCCTGATTGCACGGGGATTGGCGCTGCTGGTGCCGCGCCAGGCCGGGCAGCGGGAAGACCGGTACACCCATGCGCTGGGGGACCCGGCGGATATTGAAGCGATTATGACCGCAAGGGGGAACCCAGTGGAGCGTAGCGCGGGCGCTGTCTCAGTGGAGCGTATTGAAGAGCTGGAAGCGCGGATTGCCGCACTGGAAGAGCGGCTGGCGCAGCTGGAACAGGCATAACGCAGATAAAGATGTGGGAGCTGGCTTGCCTGCGATAGCCATAGGTATCTACACAACTCTGAAGTGATCGACGGTAACCACGATGCGAAGCGAGCCGCTCTTGATCTGCTTTTGATCTTGATCTTAGGCGCCCCGTTAAACCACGCTGGCCGAACGCAGGCTTGAATTCGTGGGTAACCCGGCAGGACGCCGGGTTAGCCGCCCCGCGCCAGGGATGGCGCGTGGCGGCGGCCCACGGATTCAAGCCTGCGTTCGGGCACACCGAGCCCAAGCGAGGTGCCGAGTGGTGGGGCAAGAGCGTTTTGCTTACTTTTGCGCTTTTCAAAAGTGAGCCGCTGTCAGAGCGGAACCCTAAGTAGCCGTTACCGCAGGAATGGATATGTACTCGGTATTACGGTGTCGACTGTGAGGCCGTCTTCGCGAGCAAGCCCGCTCCCACAGTTGGATCGTGGGGTGTCAGGGAGATAGCCGTCGCTTGGCAGGCCGCCATCGCAGGCAAGCCAGCTCCCACAGTTGGATCGTGGGGTGTCAGGTAGATAGGCGTCGCCTGGCAGGCCGCCATCGCAGGCAAGCCAGCTCCCACAGTTGGATCGTGGGGTGTCAGGTAGATAGGCGTCGCCTGGCAGGCCGCCATCGCAGGCAAGCCAGCCCCCACATTGGATTTGGCGCAAGGCTTTAGCTGCGGGCGAAGGCCACCGCTGCCTCGAACTGCTCCTGCGTAGGCCGCACGCCGGTATAAAGCACAAACTGCTCCAACGCCTGGATAGCGATCACTTCCAACCCGGTAATCACCCGCTTGCCCTGCGCACGCCCCCGCACGATCAACGGCGTTTCCGCCGGGATCGCCACCACATCGAAGACGGTCTCAGCCTGATCGATTGCCTCAGCCTCAAACGCCAATGCATCCGCCTCCGCCCCACCCGTCATGCCGATGGGCGTCACGTTGATCAGCATCTGTGGCCGCAGGCTACCCAGATCCGCCTGCCACGCGTATCCCAGGTTCCTGGCCAACGCCTGGCCCGCCACCTCATTGCGCGCCACGATCACGCCATTGGCGTACCCCCCGTCACGCAAGGCACTGGCGACCGCCTTGGCCATGCCGCCGCTGCCGCGCAGGGCGAAGCTGGAGTCTTTGGGCACGGCGTGCTTTTTCAGCAGTTGCTCAATGGCGATGTAATCGGTGTTGTAAGCCTTGAGGTGACCGTTGGTATTGACGATGGTGTTCAGGGAGTCAATGGCTTGAACCGAATCGTCGAGTTCGTCCACCAAGGCAATCGCGGCCTCCTTGAACGGCATGGACACCCCGCAACCCCGCACGCCAAGGGCGCGGATACCGCCGATCGCGCCGGGTAAGTCCTGGCTGCTGAAGGCTTTATAGTAAAAATTCAGACCCAGCTGTTCATACAGGTGGTTATGAAAACGCAGGCCAAAGTTCCCAGGGCGCGCCGACAGTGACATGCACAGTTGGGTGTCCTTGTTGGGGTGCATCTGCATGGATAACTCCTTGAAGTAAGCAAATCGGTACAGACCTTACACAACCTTTACCCAGTGGCGGTGCTGTTTTCTCGAAATACGTTGTCTTAAAAGTATCCCCGCGACAATCCTTGAGTCTATTGATTGCAGACCACAAGCGCAGGGGCTAATTGAGGAATGACCATCATGCGTAAACTCCCCAGGATCGCCTTGCTTATCGGCGCACTCGCGATGGCCGGCCAAGCCTCCGCCCACGGTGGTGGTTGGGGTGGCCCGGCCGTGTTCGGTGCACTTGTCGGCGCAGCGGTAGTCGGCTCCGTGGTTGCCAGCCAGCCGCGTGAGGTGTACGTGCAGCAACCGGTATATGTGCAGCCGCAGCCGGTGTATGCCGCTCCTCCCCCGGTCTACTACGCGCCACCGCCACCGGTGTATGTGCAACAGCAGGTTTACTACCGCCCGGCGCCCGTCTACTACGGCCCACCGCGCAGTTATTATGGACCGCCTCGTGGCTACTACGGCCCGCCCCACGGTTACTACCGCCGCGGTTGGTAAGTTCTAATACCCGTTGCCCCCACAGGCCTCGCCCACACGCGGGGCCTTTTTTTGCCTGGGAAGTCCGGATTTATCCTGCCAGTGTCGCTGTGAGAACAACGCACGAGCACCAATCCCACATCATAAGCGTCGAATATCCTCTTGATCGATTGCGGGCTGCGCTGTCATGTTTGCGTCACAAAACAGTCGCACTATCGACCCAGTCCAGCCAATAACAATTAAGGACGATTGACCATGCCCACACAAAACCCGCACCGCACCGCCGGCCTTTGCACCTCCAGCAAGGTCTACAGCGCCTTGACTGAGCTCAAGCACCTTGAAGGCCATCGCAGCGCCAAGTTCCTGGCATTGCTGGCCGAAAACCTGGTGCGCAAGGGCCTGCTCAGTGAGCACGAAGTGGTGAACATGCTCGACCAGGTGGTGGATTAACGCCTGGCATTGATGTCGACTATCGAGCCAGGTGATTTTTCCCAGGCGCCAGCAAACCGTAAGGTGACCTCCATAACGTTTGGAGGTACTTATGCCCACTGTTCAAATCATGTCTGTCATCGGTAGCGCCGTCCCCGCCCCTCTGCGCAAACTGGGCTTGCTCGCCTGCTGGTATGTGGTGCGCGATGGCGAGCCGATCAGCGGCCCGCTCACCTCGTTATCAGATGCCGAAACACAACGCCGGATGGCAACCGACTTCAGGCTAGAAGCCTGAGCGTTACGGCAGCGGCAGCTTGACCCGCGGCTTGGTTTCGACGAACAACGCCCAGCACGACATGAACAACGCTGCCACCAGCGGCCCGATGACAAAGCCATTAAGGCCGAACACCGAGAGGCCGCCCAAGGTCGAGATCAGGATCAGGTAGTCCGGCATCTTGGTGTCCTTGCCCACCAGGATCGGGCGCAGCACGTTGTCCACCAGGCCAATCACGAACACGCCGAACAGCCCCAGCACCACGCCCTGCCAGATCGAACCGCTCAACAGGAAATAAACTGCCACCGGCCCCCAGACCAGCCCGGCACCCACCGCAGGCAGCAGGGACAGGAACGCCATCAATACGGCCCAGAGCAAGGCACTGGGAATGTCCAGGAACCAGAAAATCAAGCCACCCAGCGCACCCTGGGTCACGGCCACCAGCACGTTGCCCTTGACCGTGGCGCGCACCACGCGGTTGAACTTGAGTTGCAGGCGACGCTTTTGCGGCTCGGCCAAGGGCACGGCTGTACGCACTTTGCGTACCAGCTCCGGGCCGTCGCGCAGCAGGAAAAACAGCAGGTACAGCATGATGAAAAAGCTCACCAGGAAATCAAACGTCCCCTGGCCAAAGCTGAACGCCTGGGAGGCAAAGAACTGACTGCCCTGCATCGCGCCCTTGACGACCTTTTCCCGCAGCCCTTCGAGGTTACCCATGCCGAAGCGGTCGAGCAATTGCTGAAAATACGGCGGTAGGACGTTCTTGAATTGCTCGATATAACCCGCCACGTCGAGTTTGCCGCTCTCGATGTTTTTGTAGAGCGTGGCCCCCTCTTGCACCAGCAACGCACTGGTGATGATCACCGGCAGAATCGCGATCACCAGGCACACCATCAAGGTGGTCAGGGAGGTCAGGTTGCGGTTCCAGCTAAAACGCTGCTGCAGGCGGCGCTGCATCGGCGCAAAGATAATGCCCAGGATCACGGCCCAGAACACCGCGCCGTAGAACGGCAGCAATATCCAGATAAAGGCCACGGTGACCAGGGCCAGTAGCAGCAACAGGGTTTTGAATTGCAGGTTGGTTTGATTCATGTCCGGTCCATGTCAGAAAAACAGGGCCGATCGCGGCCCTGTTGCTTAGTCCGCAGCCAAACCTGGGAGTGCCCTTGTTTTTCGAACAAGCATAGATCGCCCTGTTTAGACGTGGATCAATGCACGGCGCCCGGCCCTGCACTACCCTCGCGCCTTTTGCGACCTACAGCCATGCCCTCCATGATTGCCCCCGAACTGCTCGCCCCTGCCGGCACCCTGAAAAACATGCGCTACGCCTTTGCCTACGGTGCCGATGCGGTCTATGCCGGCCAGCCGCGCTACAGCCTGCGGGTGCGCAACAACGAGTTCGACCACGCCAACCTGGCCCTCGGCATCCAGGAAGCCCATGACCAGGGCAAGCGCTTCTACGTGGTGGTGAACATTGCGCCCCACAACGCCAAGCTCAAGACCTTCCTCAAGGACCTGGCGCCCGTTATCGCCATGGGCCCGGATGCGCTGATCATGTCCGACCCGGGGTTAATCATGCTGGTGCGCCAGCACTTCCCGCAGATGCCGATCCACCTGTCGGTACAGGCCAATACGGTGAACTGGGCCAGCGTGGTGTTCTGGCAGCAACAAGGCATTTGCAGGGTGATTCTGTCGCGGGAGCTGTCCCTGGAAGAGATCGGCGAAATCCGCCAGCAGGTGCCGGCGATGGAGTTGGAGGTGTTTGTGCATGGGGCCTTGTGCATGGCCTATTCCGGGCGGTGCCTGCTGTCGGGCTACATGAACAAGCGTGACGCCAACCAGGGCACCTGCACCAATGCCTGCCGCTGGAAATACCAGGCCACGCCGGCAGTGGAGAATGCCACTGGCGATATCGTCCAGAAATATCAACCCACATTGGGCATCGGCACGCCCACCGATCAGGTGTTCCTGCTACAGGAAACCAATCGCCCCGATGAACCCATGCCCGCCTTTGAAGACGAACACGGCACCTACATCATGAACGCCAAGGACCTGCGGGCCGTGCAGCATGTGGAGCGCCTGGCACAGATGGGCGTGCATTCGTTGAAGATCGAAGGCCGCACCAAATCGCACTTCTACTGCGCGCGCACCACCCAGGTGTACCGCCAGGCCATCGACGACGCTGTGGCCGGCCGTGCGTTTGACCGCGGCTTGATGACCAACCTCGAGTCCCTGGCCCAACGTGGCTACACCGAAGGTTTCCTGCGCCGCCACGTGCACGACGAATACCAGAACTACCAGAACGGCAGCTCGGTTTCCGAACGCCAGCAGTTTGTCGGAGAACTGACCGGCGAGCGGCGTGGCGCGTTGGCCGAGGTGAAGGTGAAGAATCGCTTTGCGCTGGGCGACCACCTGGAGTTGATGACGCCCGCCGGCAATTTTCACTTTGACTTGCCGAGCCTGCATAACGCCAAGGGCGAAAGCATCGAGGTGGCGCCGGGGGACGGGCATACGGTGTATGTGCCGATTCCGGCGCAGATGGACCTGCGCTTTGGCCTGCTGATGCGCGACGTTTAATCCCTGCCATGGGCATCGGTATCTACACAACTTTGTGGGCTATAGCAGCAGACGGTAACCACGATGCGAAGCGAGCCGCTCTTGCTCTTGATCTGCTGTTGATCTGCTTTTGATCTTGATCTCAGGCGCCCCGTCAAACCACGCTGGCCGGAATTCGACAGGGATTTGGGGGGTAAACCGGCAGGGATGCCGGTTTAGCCGCCCCGCGCCATGGATGGCGCGTGGCGGCGGCCCCCCAAATCACTGGCGGATTACGGGCACACCGAGCCTAAGCGAGGTGCCGAGTGGTGGGGCAAGAGCCCTTTTGGTTACTTTTGGGGCTCTTTTCCAAAAGTGACCCGCTGTCAGAGCGGAACCCTAAGTGGCCGTTACCGCAGGAATGGATATGTACACGGTCCAACAGTGTTGACTGTCAGGCCGTCTTCGCAGGCAAGCCAGCTCCCACATTTGGATTGCGGTGCCTCAGGGAGATAGGCGCCAGCTGTCAGGCCGTCACGGGAGCAAGCTCCCTCGCCACAAGTTCAGCGTCGCACCAAAATTGTGTAGATACCTATGCTGCCATGGGTTGAAAGGATCAGATCCTGAACTGGCCCACCAACTGCCCGAGGCGCTGGCCCAGGTCGGCCAGGCTGCGAGACGTCTGAGCGCCCAACTGGGTTTCGTCCGCCACGCTGTCTACCGCTACGGCAATCTGATGCACGCTGCGGTTGATCTCTTCCGCCACGGCGGTCTGCTCTTCGGCGGCGCTGGCGATCTGGGCGTTCATTGAATTAATAGTGCCAATCAGTTGCGCCATGGTGTCCAGGGACGTCCCGGCTTGGTTGGCCTGGGCCGAGGTGCCGTCGCCGGCATCGCTGGAGCGGCGCATTGCGTCCACGGCCGCCTCGGTGCCCTTTTGCAGGCGGTCGATCATGCCCTGGATTTCCTGGGTGCTGGTTTGGGTGCGGCTGGCCAGCGCACGCACTTCGTCGGCGACCACGGCAAAGCCACGCCCGGCCTCCCCGGCCCGTGCGGCTTCGATGGCAGCGTTGAGCGCCAACAGGTTGGTTTGTTCGGCGATGGAGCGGATCACGCCGAGCACGCTGACGATAGACGACACATCCTGCTGCAGGCTGTCCAAGGACACGCCGCTGCTGCGGATGTCGTTCACCAGCGCATGGATCTGCGCGATGCTGCCGTCCACTACACGCTTGGCTGCCTGGCCTTCGGCATCGGTCTGCTGCGCGGCGACGGCGGCGCCCTGGGCACTGCGCGCCACTTCGTGGGCAGCCGAGGACATCTGGTTGATCGCGGTGGCTACTTGGTCGGTCTCGTGGCGCTGGCGTTCCATGGCCTGCTCGGAGCGCTGGGCCTGGTCGGACACCTGGCTCACCAACCCGGTGAGCTGAGCGGTCATGTCAGTGATCTGGCGCACCAGGCCGTGGATCTTATCGACAAAGCGGTTGAACGCACCGGCCAGGTCGCCGAGTTCATCCTGGCTGGTGATGGCCAGGCGGCGGGTCAGGTCGCCTTCACCCGCTGCGATGTCATCGAGGTTGGCTTTCATCAGGTGCAGCGGACGCAAGATGGTATTGGCCAACAGCATGCCCACGGCGGCGATCACCAGCAACACCACCACGGCGACGCCGAGGATGCTCAGCAGTACACCTTGCATGCGCTTCTCGACTTTAGCCTGCACCACCGCCACCTGGGCGTCGATGCCATCGAGGTTCACCGAGGTGCCGATCACCATGTCCCACTTGGGCAGGTATTCGGTATAGCCGAGCTTGGGCACCAACTCGGTCTGGCCGGGCTGGGTCGAGCTGTATTGCAGGTAGTGGGTGCCGTCCTTGCCGACCTTGACCAGGTCGCGGTTGACGTAGACGCCGTTGGGGTCACGGTTGTCTTTGAAACTTTTGCCTACGCCGTCCGGGCTGTTGCCCTTGAACAGGCGGATGGTCTCGGAGTCGTAGCCGAAGAAATAGCCGTCTTTGCCGTAGCTGGTATTGGACAACAATTTGACCACCTGCGCCCGCGCCGCGCTGTCGCCGGGGGCTGCCGCGTCGTAGAGCGGCTTGATGGTGGTCATGGCCACCTCGACATAACCTTGCAGGGTGGCCTTGGCGTCGTTGAGCAGGCGCTGGCGGGTTTCATCCACTTCGTTGCGGGCCTGGCCCTGCAGAATCCACACGGTGGTCAGGCTGATGACCACGGCAAACAACAACACCGGCACGACAGCAAGGGCCAGGACTTTGGCCTTCAAACTCAGACGCATGGCTTTTCTCTCTTGTTAGTGGCGACTTGAGAGGTTAACGGCCATGTGAGCAATTTCTGTAGGAGCGAGCTTGCTCGCGAAGAACCTGAGAGCACTGCGGGGTGCCAGGTTGCCCGCGTTATCGTTGACGCTTTTCGCGAGCAAGCTCGCTCCTACAGGAACCTCGTCAGAGCGTCATCGCAGCCAACCAGCCGAACGCCAGCAGCGGCAGGTTGTAGTGCAGGAAGGTCGGCACCACGGTGTCCCAGATATGGTGGTGCTGGCCGTCGATGTTCAGGCCGGAGGTTGGGCCGAGGGTGGAGTCCGAGGCGGGCGAACCGGCGTCGCCCAAGGCACCCGCGGTACCGACGATGCACACGATGGCCAACGGGCTAAAGCCCAGCTGCACACACAATGGCACGAAAATCGCCGCGAGGATCGGCACCGTGGAAAACGACGAACCGATGCCCATGGTCACCAACAACCCCACCAGCAACATCAACAACGCCCCGACGCCCCGGCTATGGCCGATGAACGCCGCCGAGGCTTGCACCAGCGAGTTCACGTCACCGGTGGCCTTGAGCACTTCGGCAAAACCTGAGGACGCGATCATGATGAAGCCGATCATCGCCATCATCTTCATGCCTTCGGTGAACAGGTCATCGGTGTCGCGCCAGCGCACGATGCCCGACACCGAGAAGATCAGGAACCCGGCCAGGGCGCCGATGATCATCGAGTCCAACCACAACTGGATGATGAATGCCGAGGCAATTGCCAGGCCGGCCACCAGCAGGGTCAGCGGGTTGTACTGCACCGCCACTTGCTCGACGCGCTCGATTTTCTTCAGGTCGTACACACGCTTTTTACGGTAGCTGATCAACACCGCCACCAGCAGGCCCACCACCATGCCCAGCGCCGGCAAACCCATGGCGTGGGTGACATTGACCCCGCTGATATCCACCCCGCTCTTGGCGACGTTGGCCAGCAGGATCTGATTGAGGAAGATATTGCCAAAGCCCACCGGCAGAAACATGTATGGAGTAATCAGGCCGAAGGTCATCACGCAGGCGATCAGGCGACGGTCCAGTTGCAGCTTGGTCAGTACGTACAGCAGCGGCGGTACCAGCAGCGGAATAAACGCAATGTGGATCGGCAAGATGTTCTGCGAGGCAATCGCCACCACCCACAACAGGCCGATCAGCAGCCATTTGACGTGGTTGCCACCGCTGGCGTCCTGGCGGTCCACCAGCAGCAAGGCTTTGTCCGCCAGGGCATGGGCCAGCCCGGACTTGGCAATCGCCACGGCGAAAGCCCCGAGCAATGCGTAGGACAAGGCCACGGTTGCGCCGCCGCCCAGCCCGCCGTTGAAGGCCTTGAGCGTGGCCTCGATACCCAGGCCACCGGTCAAGCCGCCCACCAGGGCGCCGACGATAATGGCGATGACCACGTGCACGCGGGACAGGCTGAGTACCAGCATGGTGCCGACCGCGGCGATGACTGCGTTAATCATGGTTACCTCAAGCAGAAACAAAAAAGACAGGCATGCCCGCGCGCGGCCCATGGGAACAGCTGCCGGCGTGCAGGCTTGAAAGAGGTCTTATTAGAGGGCGCGCACTTTGCAGGAGCTGGGCTGCCATGTCAAAAACTGTGGTGAGGGAACGCTCTCTCAACAGATAAAGAATTGCAGGCGCCCGCCGATAAGCTGTCTCTATGTGCTTTCAGGTAAGGATGTCCCGATGTCGCTCAGGCAGCTCTCCATTCAATGGAAAATCACCCTGCTGGCGGGCCTGTGCCTGCTGGGGATCGTGACCCTGCTGGTGGGTCTGTCGCTGTATCGCATGGCGCAGAGCTCGCAGCAGGTCAAGGCGTCCAGCATGCAGATGCTCGACGAAGCCGCCCAGTCGCGCATCGAAGCCCAAGGCGAAGTGCAGGCGCTGGGCATTCGCCAGCAGTTCATGGATGCCTACCAGTACGGCCACGGTTTTTCCCGCCAGGTGCTGTTTTTGCGTGAGCAGGCCGAAAAGCGCTTTCTCGATGCCTTCGACACCCGTGAAGACCTGACCCGCCAGGTAAAGGCCGCGTTGCAGGCCAACCCTGACCTGCTCGGCTTGTCCCTGGTGTTCGAAGCCAATGCGCTGGACGGCAAGGACGAACTGTTCGCCAACCAGGCGGAACTGGGCAGCAATGACAAAGGCCGTTTCGCGCTGTACTGGTCGCAACCGACGCCGGGGAAAATCACCTCGATGGCGCTGCCCGAGAGCGACATGGCCGACACCTCCATCGGCCCCAGCGGCGAAAAGGCCAACGCCTGGTTCACTTGCCCGCGCACGACCCTCAAACCCTGCGTGATCGAGCCTTACTTTTATGTGATCGACGGCCAGAACGTGCTGATGACCAGCATCGTGTTCCCACTGATGGTGAACGGCAAAGTCATCGCCTCGCTGTCGGTGGACATCAACCTCAACAGCTTGCAGGCGGTCAGCCAACAGGCCAGCCAGAAACTCTACGACGGCCAGACCCAGGTCAGCATCCTCAGCCCGATTGGCTTATTGGCCGGCTACAGCCCGGATGCCAGCAAACTCAGCCAACGCCTGGAGCAGGTCGACCCGGCCAGCGGCGCGCAGTTGATCAGTGCCCTGGCCAGCAGTAACCAGACTCACAGCCTGCGCACCGACCATCAACTCAAGGTACTGGCACCTTTTGCGCCGATTCCCGGCGGTAAGGCGTGGGGCGTATTGCTGGATGTACCGGAACAAGTCCTGGTCGCCCCCGCCGAAGCGCTGAAAAACCAGCTGGACGCCGACAACGCCAAAGGCACCCTGTTGGAACTGGGCCTGGGACTGCTGGCCGCCGTGGTCGGTTTGATCCTGGTGTGGCTGATGGCGCGCAGCGTGACCCGGCCAATCCTTGGCGTGGCGCACATGCTTGAAGATATCGCCAGCGGCGAAGGCGACCTGACCCGGCGCCTGGCCTATGCCAAACAGGACGAACTGGGCCAATTGGCCGGCTGGTTCAACCGTTTTCTCGACAAGCTGCAGCCGATCATTGCCGAGGTCAAACGCTCGGTGCAGGATGCCCGCGGCACCGCCGACCAGTCCGCAGCCATTGCCACGCAAACCAGCGCCGGCATGGAGCAGCAGTACCGCCAGGTGGACCAGGTGGCCACCGCGTCCCACGAAATGAGCGCCACCGCCCAGGACGTGGCCCGCAGCGCCGCCCAAGCGGCCCAAGCCGCACGGGATGCCGACCAGGCGACTCGTCAAGGCTTGACGGTTATCGACCGCACCACCGTCAACATTGGCGAACTCGCCGCCGACATGAGCACTGCCATGGCCCAGGTAGAAGGCTTGGCCGCCAACAGCGAACAGATCGGCTCGGTGCTCGAAGTAATTCGCGGCATCGCCGAGCAGACCAACCTGTTGGCGCTCAACGCCGCCATCGAAGCCGCTCGCGCCGGTGAGGCCGGCCGCGGTTTTGCCGTGGTCGCCGACGAAGTGCGCAACCTGGCACGGCGCACCCAGGAATCGGTGGAAGAAACCCGCCTGGTGATCGAACAATTGCAAACCGGTACCAGCGACGTGGTCGGTTCCATGGGCAACAGCTATCGCCAGGCCCAGGGCAGCGTCGAACAGGTGGGCCAGGCCGTGACGGCCTTGCGCCAGATTGGCGATGCGGTCACGGTGATCAGCGACATGAACCTGCAAATCGCCAGCGCCGCCGAAGAGCAAAGCGCGGTGGCCGAAGAGATCAACAGCAACGTGGCGACCATTCGCGATGTGACCGAGTCGTTGTCGGAGCAGGCCAATGAGTCGGCGCGGGTCAGCCAGGCGTTGAACAGCCTGGCGAATCAGCAGCAGGGGTTGATGGATCAGTTCAGGGTGTAAGGGACCTTGCACACAACCTGAGATAGCAAAATCAGGGTGGGAGCGGGCTTGCTCGCGAATGCGGTGTATCAGTCGCCAATGCATTGACTGACACACCCTATTCGCGAGCAAGCCCGCTCCCACATTTTGAACTACGGTGTGTGAATGCTAGCGGCGTGGCAACTCGATCAATACCTTGAGCCCACCCAGCTCACTCTCCTGCAGCTGCAACACCCCGCCCCACACCTCAACGATGTCGCGCACGATCCCCAAACCCAGGCCATGGCCAACCCTCTGTTCATCCAGGCGTGCGCCACGGCTGAACACCTGGTCGCGCTGGGCCTCGGGAATGCCGGGGCCGTCATCTTCCACCGCCAGTTGGTAACCGTGGGGCGTCTCGCTGACGCTAAGGCGTACCTCGGCGTCCGCCCATTTACAGGCGTTGTCCAACAGATTGCCCAGCAGTTCCAGCAGATCTTCACGGTCCCAGGGCAGTTGCAGGCCCGGCGCCACCTGGTAGCTGAGGTCCAGGTGTTCGCCGTGGATCATGCGCAGGGTGGCCAGTAAACCGGGCAGCTCTTGTTCACAGTCAAACAACGCGCCCGGCAAGGCATCGCCGGCCAGGCGTGCACGGTTGAGTTCACGGTTGAGGCGCTGCTGCACCTGCTCCAATTGCTCGCGCAGCAACTGGCTCAACTGCGGATGATCCTTGAGGGCTTCACTGGAAGCGGCGCTCAACAACACCGCCAGCGGGGTTTTCAGCGCATGGCCCAGGTTGCCGAGGGCATTGCGGGAGCGCTTGAGGCTGTCTTCGGTGTGCGCCAGCAGGTGGTTGATCTGCGCCACCAGGGGTTCGAGCTCAAGCGGCACCTGGGTGTCGAGTTGCGAACGCTGGCCTTGTTGCAGTTGGGCGATCTGGTTACGTGCGGTCTCCAGCGGGCGCAAGGCACGGCGCACGGTGACCCGTTGCAGGATCAGCACCAGCAGCAGCGCCGCCAGCCCCATCACCAGGCCGACCTGGCGCATCAGGCGAAAGCTCTCGCGCACGGGCGTGTAGTCCTGGGCCACGCTGATGGAAATCGACTGGCCAAAGCGCTTGTAGTCCGAGCGCAACACCAACAGTTGCTGGCCTTCGGGCCCCAGTTGCAGGTTGCCCTTGAGCCCCGCCACGGGGAGCCGGGGCAGTTCCTGGTCCCACAGTGAGCGGGAGCGCCAGTGCACGTCGGCAAAGTCGATACGAAAGTAATGCCCGGAAAATGGCCGTTGGTACGCCGGCGACAGGCGTTGCTCATCCAACTGCACGCCGTTGGGCCCACGCACCAGCGCCACCAGCAGGTTTTCGCTGTCGTTGCGCAAGCCCGCTTCAAGGTAGCGCTGCAAACCCGCCTCGAACAACCACAGGCTGGTTTGCGCCAGCACCACGCCGACAATCACCATCACGCTGATCAACCCCAGGCTCAGGCGCCGCTGGATTGACCTCATGCCGGGGTGGCGCCGAAACGGTAGCCCTGGCCGCGCCGGGTCTCGATCACGCTGCGGCCCAATTTGCGCCGCAGGTGGTTGACGTGCACCTCCAGCACATTGGAGTCGCGCTCGGTCTCGCCGTCATACAAGTGTTCGGCCAGGTGGCTTTTGGACAGGATCTGTTCGGGATGCAGCATGAAATAGCGCAACAAGCGAAACTCGGCAGCCGTCAGTTGGATTTCGGCGCCGTCGCGTAGCACGCACTGGCGCCCTTCATCTAAATGCAGGCCGGCGGCTTGCAGGGTGGGCTGGTTCGTCTGGCCGTGGGAGCGGCGCAGCAGCGACTGGATGCGCAGGTACAGCTCTTCAGGGTGAAAGGGTTTGCTCAGGTAATCATCGGCGCCGGCCTTGAGCCCTTCGATACGCTCGGCCCAGGAATCGCGGGCGGTGAGAATCAGAACCGGGATGGCCAACGCGGCGGCGCGCCATTGGGCCAGCACTTCAAGCCCGGGCAACCCTGGCAGGCCAAGGTCGAGGATGATCAGGTCATAGGGTTCGCTGCGCCCTTGATATACGGCGTCGCGGCCATCGGCCAGCCAGTCGACCGCATAGCCCTGGCGCTGCAGGCCGGCCATCAGTTCGTCGGCCAGGGGGACGTTGTCTTCCACCAGGAGCAGGCGCATCAATCTTCCTCATCTTTGATCAGGTCACCGTTGGTGGCGTCCAGCTTGATCTCGCGCACCACGCCCTCGGTGGTCACCAGTTCCACTTCATAGGCATATTGCCCGTGTTTCTTTTCCAGTTCGGCTTCCAGCAGCCGTGAGCCGGGGTATCGTGCCATGGCCTGCTGCAACAGCTGTTCCAATGGCAGGATCACGCCCTGCTGGCGCAGGGCCAGGGCTTCGTCCTGGTTGAGGTCGCGGGCCGCCAGGCTGGAACAAAACACCATGAGCACCAGCGCCACGCGACTGCCGACGCGTAAATTTACCTTCATTACGTATCCTGATGATTCTTGAGAACCTGCCCGGTGAGCGCGTTCAATTCAACATCCCATTCAATGCCGTTGGTATCTCGTAGCTCGACTTCATAGACGTACTTGCCGTATTCCTCATCCAGATCGGTGTCCAGCAGCGTCGAACCAGGGTGAAGGGCCAGGGCCGTGGCGTCCAATTGATCGAAAGCGACAATAGTAACAGTGGCCGGCACGATCAGTGGCTTGTCGGGGTCCACGGCGGCGGCCGGGGTCGCCGTAACGAGGATGATAGCGGCGGCGCCCAGGGCAGTGAGGCGCTTCATGATAAGTCTCCGTTACATGATGTTTTCCTACATCGGCCACCGTACGCGCTGCAACTTAACTGAAACTGAATTGCCACCATGGCAATTGCGGTTAAGCCATTTTTCCCACGGCCTGCGAGATTTCCTATACTGCCCCGCTCGCCTCAACAGAGACCGGTATGACCGCCATCCATATCAAGTTCCCGGCCTTGACCCTCAAGGCCGGCAAACGCGCCTTCACCCGCATCCGCGAGCAGGGCCTTGCGCCTGCCGACGTCGGCATCCTCCCCGGTGCGGCGGGCGGCCCCAAGGCCCTGGGTATCCAAGGGCTCGACCTGGCGCTGTTCGGTGACTGGTTACGCCGTGCCCCGCGCGAGCGTGCGCTGATCGGCGCGTCCATCGGCTCCTGGCGGTTCGCCAGCGCCTGCCTGCCCGACCCGGTGCAAGGCTTGCTCGACCTGGGCCGCCTGTACAACGAGCAGCGCTTTGCCAAAGGCGTGACCATGGCCCAAGTCAGCCAGAGCTGCCAGCGCATGCTCGACGACCTGCTGGCCGGGCGTGATGCGCGGGTGCTGGACAACCCCGACTATCGGTTGAACATCATGGTGGTCAAGAGCCACGGCTTGCTCGCCGATGACCACCGTGGGCGGCTGGGGCTGGGCCTGTCGTCGGTGATTGCCGATAACCTGCGGGGCCGCGCACGGCTGTCGCGGCATTTCGAGCGGCTGATCATCCACGACCCGCGCCAGGCACCCCCGGTACACCCCCTGAAGGATTTCCCCTCGCGCTTCCTCAGCCTGGACGTGGGTAACCTGCGCCAGGCGTTGCTCGCGTCCGGCTCGATCCCCATGGTGATGCAAGGCGTGCGCGACCTGCCCGGAGCCGGAGCCGGCACCTACCGCGACGGCGGCCTGCTGGATTACCACCTCGACTTGCCCTACCACGGCGATGACATCGTGCTGTACCCGCACTTTACCGACCGGGTCATCCCCGGCTGGTTCGACAAGGGCCTGCCATGGCGACGCAGCAACCAGCAAGGCTTGCAGGATGTGTTACTGCTGGCGCCGTCCAGGGACTACCTGGCCCGCCTGCCCCACGGCAAACTGCCAGACCGCAGCGACTTCAAGCGGTTCATGGGCGATGATCCAGGCCGCAACAAATATTGGCAAACCGCCATGAGCGAGAGCCAGCGGCTGGGGGATGAGTTTTTGGCATTGGCGGATAACGGCAAGCTCGGCGACCGTTTGCTGGCCCTTTGACCGCATGGGCGGTATGCGCAGGGGCTGGTCAAGCTGTTAAACTCGCCGCCTGCCAGACACCTGACCGAGCTGAAAACACTGTGGAAATCTTCAAAGAGTTTACCTTCGAATCCGCCCACCGCCTGCCCCACGTACCGGAAGGCCACAAATGTGGGCGCCTGCATGGGCATTCGTTCAAGGTGGCCATCCACCTGAGCGGCGACCTGGATCCCCATACTGGCTGGATTCGCGACTTCTCGGAGATCAAAGCGATTTTCAAGCCGCTGTATGAACGCCTCGACCACAACTACCTCAACGATATTCCCGGCCTGGAAAACCCCACCAGCGAAGTGCTGGCCAAGTGGATCTGGACGGAGTTGAAACCTCTGCTGCCGGAGCTCAGTGCGATCCGTATCCACGAGACGTGCACCAGTGGCTGCATTTATCGCGGTGAGTAAGAACCACCTGCGGGTGGTTTTTTTCGAAGCGCCGGCGGGCTGACCCATCTGGGAAACCCGCACAAACGCTGTTCGACTGAGCCAGTTTGGCTCACCGCTGCACTGCTTTTGCGCTGATTGGAAGGGGGCAGCCTTATAAAGGGCTTGCTCCCGTCAGCGCATACCTGCTCGCATCTGCGTTGGCACGCGGGATGCACGCTACCTGGGTCACCACTCAGGGAGCAGCCCCCATGACGCAGCAAGACCCCGGCAACGACTACCCTCTCAGCGAAGTCCCCTTGCATGCGCGCAAGGGGCTGGCCTCTACGGCCATGGTGTTGCTGGGGTTCACCTTTTTTACCGCGACCATGTTCGCCGGCGGCAAGCTGGGGGTGGCGTTCAGCTTCATCGACATGCTTGGCGTCGTGGCCCTGGGTAACCTGTTGTTGGGTATCTACGCCGCAGGCTTGGGTTACGTCGCCTTCAAGAGCGGCTTGAACTCGGTGCTGATGGGGCGTTTCTGCTTTGGCGAAGTGGGTAGCAAGCTCAGTGACTTGATCCTCGGTTTTACCCAGATAGGCTGGTATGCCTGGGGCACGGCCACGGCGGCCGTGGTATTGGGCAAGTATTTCCAGTTGAGCCCGGGCAGTGTGCTGGGGCTGATGCTGGTGTTTGGCTTATTGTTCTGCGCCACCGCCTACGTGGGGTATCGCGGGTTGGAAATTTTGTCCTACATCGCGGTGCCGGCCATGGGGCTGCTGTTGCTGCTGTCGATGTGGGGCGCCACCGTGAAGGTAGGCGGGCTGCAGGGGCTGCTGGCGGTGGTGCCCAGCGCGGAGTTGGACCTCTCTACCGCCATCACCCTGGTGTTCGGGACCTTTGTCAGCGGCGCAACCCAGGCCACCAACTGGACACGGTTTTCGCGCTCGGCCAAAGTTGCGGTGCTGGCCAGCCTGATCGGCTTTTTTGTCGGCAACGGCTTGATGGTGCTGATCGGGGCCTATGGCGCCATCGTCTATCAGCAACCGGATGTGGTGGAGGTCTTGCTGCTGCAAGGTTTCGCCACGGCAGCGATGGCGATGTTGCTGCTCAATATCTGGAGCACCCAGGACAACACCATCTACAACTTCGCCGTCGCCGGTTGCAACCTGCTGCGCACCCAACGGCGCAAGAGCGTGACCCTGGCCGGCGCGGTGATCGGTACCCTGCTCGCCTTGTTCGGCATGTACGACCTGCTGGTGCCGTACCTGATCCTGCTGGGCACGGTCATCCCGCCGATTGGGGGCGTGATCATGGCGGACTTCTTCTATCGTTATCGCGGCCAATACCCACGCTTGGCGCAGGCTCGCCTGCCGGCGTTCAATTGGCCCGGCCTGATTGCGTATGGAGTGGGCACCGTGCTGGCGTTCAACTCACCGTGGGTCGCGCCGTTGGTGGGAATTGTTGCCGCGTCGCTGACCTATGTACTGCTCACGGCCATACTACGCGCCATGACCGCCTGGACATCAGTATCGCCCTGAGGATCTGGCGGCTGTCTGCCTGATTGTTTTTAGCCAAGAGGAACTTGAGCATGCACATCATCAATGCCCGCCTGCGCAACCGTGAAGGCCTGCATGATCTGCACCTGGAAAATGGCCGGATCGCCAGCATCACTGCGCAAACCGGGGTGCCGACGCTGATGGCCGGCGACTTAGACGCCGCCGGCAACCTGGTGATACCGCCCTTCGTCGAACCTCACATCCACCTTGACGCCACCCTCACTGCCGGCGAACCGCGCTGGAACATGAGCGGTACGCTGTTTGAAGGCATCGAATGCTGGGGCGAACGCAAGGCCACCATTACCCAGGAAGACACCAAGGCGCGGGCAAAAAAAACCATACAGGCCCTCGCCGCCCATGGCATCCAGCATGTGCGCACCCATGTCGACGTCACCGACCCGGACCTCACCGCACTCAAGGCCATGCTGGAGGTACGTGAAGAGAGTACCCACCTGATCGACCTGCAAATCGTCGCCTTCCCCCAGGAGGGCATCGAGTCATTCCGCAATGGCCGCGAACTGATGGAAGAAGCCATTCGCCTGGGTGCCGACGTGATCGGTGGCATCCCCCACTTCGAATACACCCGCGACCAAGGCGTGAGTTCGGTGAAGTTTCTCATGGACCTGGCCGAACGCACCGGCTGCCTGGTGGACGTGCACTGTGACGAAACCGATGACCCCCACTCACGCTTTCTCGAAGTCCTCGCCGAAGAAGCCCGCAGCCGCGACATGGGGGCCCGCGTGACCGCCAGCCACACCACGGCCATGGGCTCCTACGACAACGCTTACTGCGCCAAGCTGTTTCGCCTGCTGGGGCATTCCGGTATCAGCTTTGTCTCGTGCCCCACCGAGAGCATCCACCTGCAAGGCCGCTTCGACAACTTCCCGAAACGCCGCGGCGTCACCCGCGTCAACGAACTGCTTGAGGCCGGCATGAACGTGTGTTTTGGCCAGGACTCCATCGTCGATCCCTGGTACCCGCTGGGTAACGGCAATATCCTGCGAGTGCTGGAGGCCGGCCTGCACATCTGCCATATGCTCGGTTATCGCAATTTGCAAAACGCTCTGGATCTGGTTACCGACAACAGTGCCAAAGCCATGGCCCTGGGCGACCGCTATGGGCTGCAAGCAGGCCGCCCGGCGAACCTGCTGATCCTGTCAGCCGACAGCGACTACGAAGTCATACGTAGCCAGGGCCTGCCGTTGTACTCGATCCGCAACGGCAAGGTACTGATGAAACGGCAACCGGCCCAGGTGGAGTTTATGTAACCGCGTGGGTTAGACGACTGAGTCGATGTCCAGCGTTTGAGCCCGTGCCCGTTCGTCGTGGGACGGCGGCGGGATGCTGGCGAATTGGGCTGGCTCACGATTCTCGCGGTGGCTGAACCAACGTTTGAGGCTCGATTGCAGATGTGCGGAAGGGGCATGGCTGCCGTAGACATCGTGGGCTTGCAGGCGACGCCAGCGCAGGCTTGCCAAGCGCTCGCGGCTGGTGTGCAAACGGTCGATCTCTGCGTTCAAGGCATCGGTGGGTTCATGGCTACGATCATTGGCTGGGCGCCGCTGAGCCAGTTCACGCCGCTTGGCCCGCAGTTGCTCGCGCATCTCTTCAAAGGCCCGGTCGAGCAGTTCGAACTCCCGCTGGGTCACCAGCGGGCCCTCACTCTCCAGGGTTTGTTGCCAGCGTCGCAATGTCGCCCAGGCGGCGGGGATGTAGCTGGTGGTCATGAAGTGCTGGTCGGCTTGGAACAGCTGCCTCAGCAGATTATCGCGGTCGGGCATATCGCCCTGCAGTTGCAATGCGCGGTTGCAACCCGCCTCTTGGAGCGATTCGCACCCAGGCTTCCATAACACCGAAGAGTGGCTGCCATCCGGGAGCGTGATCGGCATGAAGTGATATTGCTCACCGTGATGCCGATAGGGGTTGCCGCCCACCCGCACCAGCCCTGCGGCGAACAGCAGGCCACCGGGTGCGGGGTTGCTGAATAGCGTGATGGCCCCGGGAATCCAGAGTTTGGCGGTGGTGTTCATCCAGGGCGCCGGGACACTGGGGACGGGGTCGTTGTGGTTGACGATGCGATGGTGGACCAGGGATGAGGCGCCGGCGGTGAATTCGGCGTCGGCGGCGCGGGGGGCGCCGAAGGTGTAGAGGAGTGGGTCGTAATCTCGATCTGGTGTGCGGCGTAGGGCCTCTGCCAATAAGAGTGCTATAGCCCCCCCAAGACTATGGCCACAAATGATAATTCGTTGTCTGCTGTGATATCGAAAAAGATAACCCGATACAAAATTATGCATGGCCTGAAATGCCTGATAAAAACCTTGATGGGCTTTTCCAACGCCCTCGATGAATGGGACTTGATGGGCGTTTGCATCGCGTAGAACATCGGCACCACTAGCGGTGCCGCGTACAGCAATAAGCACCACTTCATCGTGATGACAAATGAATGCTTGAGTATCTGTTCCAAACTCTACATCGTTAAAAAAGTGTATACGCTCCGGATGCTCGAGATCATGCGCATTGGCATTCTGCCTGTACAACTCTGGATCAAAAGGCAAAATCTCGAAACGACGGGAATAAGCTACGTCTTCATACAATGGATAAAATCGTTGCACTTGCTCTGAGTCAAACCTCCACGCCTCCCGGTAACATGACAAGCGTTCGGCAAACAGATTCCCGATACTTGGATGCCAAGGAAAGCTGACTTTATCCTTAGGTTCTGCTGAAGGATCTTGGCCAAACTCGCAATAGCTTAATGTTGCCATTAATGCCAGTTGGTACAAGTTCAATGCGCAAAATTGATCCTGCGTAGAAAGGATTGGCCGTAATGCTCTTAGAGGTCGCACCTGCAACATCGTGAATTTTTTCGGAAAGAGCACCAGCCCCTTGAAGGAAGACTCGGGAGGTCCAAAACCAAGGTCTGCCATCATCTTGAGTGCATGTCGCATTGGACGGTGAGCCTGTGACGACAGGGGCGGCAAGTGAGCGCTATGTCGAACCAGGTCACTCACTTCAACCTGATAAAAATGATCTGCATTTGGGCGTACGGGATTTTTTTCGACAATCTGATCGTGGTTATCAAGAAAATGGGTTTGCTCGGCACGCACTTGCAACTCAGTGATAGGCAATGCATAGAATGAACGTGTCATGAGCGACTGATAGAGCGTTTCCCGACCTGAATAGCGCTCCTCCATCATCAGAATTACGGGTCCACAGAAAAAGCCCTCCACTCGGGCAAAACCCTCCCCGTTCAACCGACCGTTGTATTGCTGACCAGCAACGTCACGCAGGGTGTAAGGCAGTCCCCCATAACTTTTTCCATTTCCCGTTTCATCGACTAAGCAGAAGGTCAACCAACCCCCATTCAATGAGCAAGCAGGCATCCTGTCGTTGAAAAACTGTTGCTTCCATGCAGCTTCTTCCATGAGGTTTCTCCTGATTAATCACAGGTCGGATAAATATTGCATAGACGCCCATCTGGCATTTTGAAAGCCTTGAAGTCAGAGACATTGCCGCGACAAAACGCAAATATGTCTTCCTGGCTTTCTCCCCTGCAACGCTTCCAGCCACCGACAACCTTTACCCAGTTGTCTTGCACTGCTGGTTGTTCTTCTTCCGTTAACGCCAGCACCATTCTCAGCGTCTTCCCACGCAACCCAGCACGGGACACATAACCGCCAGCACGAGCTTTCGTAAGCTGTCCGCTGGTGTTCAGCGAATTGCATTTAAGCCCCTTAATAAGGGCATGCTGGGGGCCAACAGTACGAAACAACCATTGGCATTGCCCTGGGAGCTCTCGGACATAACTTTCTGACATCAAAGACATTCCGCCCTCCCAACTATCTCGGATATAAACAGCGGCGTAATCCCGTCCGACGTCCGACCAACGCTCCCCCCACTTTGCGTTAATCGCAAACACAAGTTTACGTAACATCAGCGAGCAGCCTTCCACCCGCTCTGTCAGTGGCACGTCGAAACTCACTCTATTCGCTACGGGCTTGCTGGCAGCGTTGAATATTTTGAGATCCGGTCGCTTGCCATGTCTTCGAGGCAACTTGCACGTTTCACCCGGAGCGGGGGTGTAGGAAGCATCGCCCACAAGGCCGAATTGCGCCGGCAAATCCACCTCCAACGTAAAACTCTCCACCGCCCGCCCCGTACATCCCGAAAGCCCCATAACCACCAGTAGCACCAATCCCATCCATCTATTCACCACTCCCCACCTCCCTGCGCCACTGTGCCGCCACTCGTTCAAAATGCTCTTCTGGCGCCTCGCCTGCCCTCGGCTGCCAATGAGCAACACTGCTGCCGGTCGCCTCTGCCAACCGGCGTACCACCAGAAATTCGAGCTGCTCCGGCTCCCGCCATTGCCAGGTGCGCGCTTGCTTCAGTACCTGGGCCAGCCAAATCCTGGGGTCTTGGAATTCGACCAATGCCGCCAGGTCTTCGCTGTGCTCCGCCAGCAGGTAGCGCAGGATATTGGCGTGCAGGATGGCGTCGGCCTTGGGGTTGGGTGTGTCGAGCCACGGCGGGGGCTCAGGCGCCGGGTAGTCGCCCGGTGCAGGGTTTTCGTGATGGCACCAACGGCCTTCATGCCAATAGCACACGCTGATCATTGGCCCGAGGTAGACCGGCCAGTGTTCCTCGGCCAGATGGGCCAAGGCACGGGCCAGGGTGCGGTTGTCGTGAAAGCGATAAAGCGCCTGCTGGCCTACTGGCCCCAGGAGTAATCGCTCACGCCAATGACGCGCCATACCCGCCAAGTCGCTGGCCGGCAGGCTGGCGAGCCAACCCCAGTTCGACTCAGGGTGTAACAGCAGGTCGGCCAGTGCAGGCTCATTCATCTGCTCCAGTAACAGTATGAGCGGGCCTGAATTCGCCAACTCCGCCGCATCGGTCTCGCTGTACAGGCTGCAATAGTGCGACGGGGCGCGATCTGCCAGCAGGGGTTGGCGAGCCTCGTGATTACCCTCCAGCATCAGGCACAGTTGGTGTCCGCTCTGCTGTTGTTGGGCCATCCAGCGATGGGGCAAATTGTCCATCAGGCCGCCCTCCCCGCGATATTGCACAGGCCTTCGCGGCAGCGTTCGCACAGCGGGCAAAAGTCCGCGCCCAGTTGCTTGGCCAGATCCATGATGACGCCTTGCGCTGCAGAGATTTGCACGCCGGCAACCAATGACGGGCTCACCGAACGGCCTGCAGACGGCAAACCGCCCAGGGTGATGGACCGGCTGCTGCAAATACTGCCGGCTTGCATCACCAGGTGTTCGCCGCCCGCCTTCAAGCTCAATTGTGCACCAGCCTCTATCACCAGGCTGCCACCGGCCTTGAGATGAACCTGCTGCCCGGCTTCGATCACCAGGCTTTGGCCAACGCGAGTCAGGCTATCGCCCTCTACCTCCAGGCGACTGTCATGCCCCACCCGTTGCTCCAGGTCACGCTGGGCGCGCAGGTAAATGAGCTCTTCGCCGCGTCGGTCTTCAAGGTACAACTCATTGGCGCCCCCGCCGCTCGGCGAACTGCGGCTGCGCAGAACGCTGCGTGTCTTGTGCTGCGGCAAAGGGTACGCCGGCAAGTGCGATGCATTGGGCAGGCAACCGGTGACAAGGGGTTGGTCCGGGTCTCCCTCCAGAAAGCTCACCAGCACTTCCATGCCCACCCGTGGAATGACCATGGCGCCAAACCCATCACCCGCCCAACCGGACGCCACGCGCAGCCAACAACTGCTGGTCTCGTCGCCCTTTTCCGCGCGATCCCAGTGAAAGCACACCTTCACACGACCATAGGCATCGCAGTGCACGTCCTCGCCGGCAGGCCCGGTTACCGTCGCGGTCTGGCTGCCACTGATCGTTGGCTTGGGGTGCTTGAGGGCAGGTCGATGCACTGCGCGCCAGGGAGTTGCGGTGAACCGGTTGCGATAGCCTTGGAACCCATTGGCATCAACGATCGACTCCTCCAACACCTGCGGCTGGTAACCCTCATGACGCACCGAAGTCAACAGCCATAAGTCGTTGCAGGCTGGGTCCGGGTGATCACACAGCTCAAGAAAGTGACCACTGCACAATGCCGGTTGATCGCTCTTGCCCAGTACCCGATGGCGATCACGCTGGTGACGTTCCAGGCTACGTCGCGCCAGTTGTGCACCGCGTGCATGGCCATTAAAGCCGGCAGGATAGCCATAGTCCTCCAAAGGATCCGCCGGCCCGCTACCGGCCTGGGCATGCAGGCGAAACGAAGGGTGCTCAAAGTCATAATCACGACGTACTGTGCGCCGGCTGCGCGTTATTAGGCGCCGGTCGAAACGCTGGACAACCGGGGCCCCAAGCGATGGATCAGCCGAGGGACAATAACGCTGCACCGGCAACCGGCGAAATACCGTCTGGTCATCGCCAAACACCAGCAGATGATTCTCCGCGCTGTGGCGAAAGTGGTAGTGAATACCCTCCTCCTCACACAGCCGCTGGATGAAATGCAGGTCGGACTCCCTGTACTGCACGCAAAACGTGCGCGGCGGATACACCACCGGCCCCAACTCAAACGCGTAGGCGTCGGCAAAGATACCGTGATGTTCGAGGACCGCGGCAATGATCTGCGGTACGCTGCGCTGCTGGAAAACCCGCTGGTCGCAACGATGGGCAAGGGATGCCATGCGTGGGGCGAGCGTCAGGTGATAAAGGGTGAGCCGCGTACCGGGATCATCCCGACCGATGGCGTAGACTTGCCCATGCAAGCCCTGGTCTGCTTCGCCGAAAGCCAGATAGACGGGTTGATGGAGCAACGCCTCCAGGTCAAGGGAAGGATCTTCGCTGACTAACTGCACCTGTATGAAGTAAGGCTGATCGAGGGCTTCGCTGCCTTTGAACGCCACTACCTGAAGTTCTGTATTTATGCTTGCAAGGACTAACTTGAAACGCGACGAAACAAACCCGTTAACCATCCTTTGTTACCCGCCATCAACTTTCTCTTGAACGACTCTCTCTCGCCCCAATACCCATTCGGATTGCGAAAAAAAGCACCTGAACACGCCTAAGCTTAGCGACCCCAGGCACTTTTCGGTCCTTTTTGAATAAAACAGAAGTTTCGTACAGCGAAGATGGAAGTGTCTTTTACAGAATATATACAGCCAAAAAAATCTTCTAACAGCATGAAGAAAATTCCGACTACAGATTGTCTCTGTATAACTAAACCATAAGGAAACGGCTGACACTTATTAATGCGACAGTCGATTCCGCTTTTTAGTCGCCCTGTCCCGCTACAAGTGTCGGCTCCTGACCATGCCTAACCACGATGCGAAGCGAGCCGCTCTTGATCTGCTTTTGATCTTGATCTTAAGCGCCCCGTCAAACCACGCTGGCCGGAATTCGACAGGGATTTGGGGGGTAAACCGGCAGGGATGCCGGTTTAGCCGCCCCGCGCCATGGATGGCGCGTGGCGGCGGCCCCCCAAATCACTGGCGGATTACGGGCACACCGAGCCCAAGCGAGGTGCCGAGTGGTGGGGCAAGAGCCCTTTGGTTACTTTGGGGCTCTTTTCCAAAGTGACCCGCCGTCAGGCGGAACCCTAAGTAGCCGTTACCGCAGCAATGGATATGCACACAATCCAACTGTGTTGACTGCTAGGCCACCTTCGCGAGCAAGCCCGCTCCCACAGTTTGAGAGTGGGGTGTCAGGTAGATCTGCATCGGCTGGCAGGCCGTCATCGCAGGCAAGCCAGCTCCCACATTAGGATCGCGGGGCGTCAAGCCTCCCCACTGATATCGCCCCCGCGTCTCTACCTAGCGGGACTGCGGCGTATTACAACGCCAAGCCTGTGGAAAGTGAGCTGGAAGGTGGTAATCCGCCGCAAGAAACCTGGGGTTCAGCCACTCCCACAGGGATTACACACCTTCCAGCTCACCTCCTACAGGCTCGATCATTTCTACGTGGTCACCGGTGACCAAAGCGTTCCATGTTTGTAAAAAAATTTGCCTCGCACCCCATAACACCAAGGGAACCCGGCTCGCTCGAGAGGGCCTGATGTGCAAGGATGTCGCGCCGGACATCGTTCGTTGAACGCCAAACCAAGGATTTTTCATGACTGCCATTTCCACCCCTGCCCCCGTGGTTCCTGGGCGGCTGGAACAGATGTCGACCCGCATCGCTTTTTTTATCGCAGGTTTTGGTATCGCGGCCTGGGCGCCGTTGGTGCCGTACGCCAAGGCGCGTGCGGACCTGAATGAAGGCACCCTTGGCCTGCTGTTGTTGTGCCTGGGAGTGGGGTCGATCATCGCAATGCCGGCGGCGGGCGCGCTGGCCTCGCGCTATGGCTGCCGACGGGTGCTGACCGCAGGGACGCTGATGATCTGCATGGCCCTGCCGATGCTGGCCACCGTCAGTTCGATCCCGTTGTTGATTGCCGGGTTGTTCCTGTTTGGCGCAGGCCTGGGCACCGTGGACTCCACCGTCAACCTGCAAGCGGTGATCGTTGAGCGCGCCAGTGGCAAAACCATGATGTCGGGCTTCCATGGCTTGTTCAGCCTGGGGGGCATTGTCGGCGCAGCGGGCGTTGCGGGGTTACTGGGCCTGGGGCTGTCACCATTGCAGGCAACCCTGGTGGTGGTGGTTATCACGCTGGCAGCGCTGTTCAAGGCTGCACCGCACTTGTTGCCTTATGGCAGTGAAAGCTCGGGGCCGGCATTTGCAGTGCCCCATGGGGTGGTGTTGTTTATCGGTTGCCTGTGTTTCATCGTCTTTTTGGCTGAAGGCGCCGTACTGGATTGGAGTGCTGTGTTTTTGAGCGCCGAGCGCGGCCTGGATGAGGCTTACGCCGGCATGGGCTACGCGGCATTTGCCTTGACCATGACCGCTGGACGCCTGACCGGCGATGCCATTGTTCGACGCCTGGGTCCCACACGGGTGATTGTGATCGGTGGCGCGCTGGCCTGTGCCGGCTTGCTCCTCGCAACCCTATTGCCAGCGTGGGAAACGGCGCTGCTCGGGTATGCACTGGTGGGTGCCGGGTGTTCGAATATCGTGCCGGTGCTATATACCGCCGTGGGTAAGCAAACAGTGATGCCGGAACATATTGCGGTGCCAGCCATCACCACACTGGGTTATGCCGGCATTCTCGCCGGCCCCGCCATGATTGGCTTTATCGCCCATGGCAGCAGCTTGAGTACTGCCTTCATCCTGATCGCGGTATTGCTGGCGGCAGTGGCCATCAGTGGCAAAATCCTCAAGGTATAGCTCGCTTTTCAGCGTGCCTTGCGAGCGGCGTCCTGCTCATGCCACCGTTCGAGGCTTTTGTTGCTCAGCCACCCCTCTTTGTGAGGTGGACCAAATAGTCGTGTGACATTTGCACGCTCCAATGAGGGCAACAAGCCTGGGCGTTCAATAATGTTCTTGGCGGTGTAGACGCAGAGTTCGCTGTATTTGGGCTGGGGCATGCCCGTGGACGTATCCAGCACGGGCGCGCCCTGTTGATCAACCTCGTACGGGTCCTGCATGACCTCCTTGAGCCTGGCGATTTCAACGTACTGATGCTGTTCAAACAGGTAGGTTCGATCCATGGCCTCGTCTCTCAACAGCGCAAACTGGCTTTGCAGTGCCTCCACCACCTGCGCATTGCCTTGCGCATGAAACGGGTCTTGACTGAACACATTCGCCGAGCTGTTCCCCGGCAAAGCCTGGGCAGCCGTATTGAGGCTATCGCGCGTGATATCGCCGTCCCGGCTGAAAACCGCATCACTCAAGCGCGGGCGCTTGAGCATTTCCCTCACGACCTGAATCACGTCATCCAACGCCTCGCTTTCCCCCATAGGATGAGCGGCGATCCGCTGCAAGGACAGCCAGGTCAGTCGCCCATCACTCAGGAACGAGTGCAGCAAGGCGAAGGATTTTTCCAGCGCTTTAGCCAACTGGCTATCCGTTGACGTTGCACTCGGCAGGGCACCACTGGACCGCTCAATGGATAAGTTCTGCAAGTCTCGATGACGCAGAGCAGACAAGGGTGCACGAAAAAGACGGGCCTTGCGCGGGCCTTCCAGCGGGGACGTGGAAGAGCTTTCATGCCAGGTTTCAGCGGTGGCCGGTGGTGGCTTGGTTGGTTGTAAGGCCGGCCTGTCGGGGGGGAGAGGCCGGGAAGGTAGTACACCCTCGATTGTCATGGGTTTTCTCCAACTCTGTTCAGATGCATATCCGCTGGGTTGACGTTACCTTGATGGGCAAAATCAACGACTGGACTCCACTCAGGCAGGCACCTCATGTGTGGTTGGATGAACTCGACAGTTCCGAGTGGACGATAAATACCCATGACAATATGTAAACCGTGCTCAGCCACGGTTAGCCCAGCTTGCGCCTGCGCCACCAACTGGTCAGGCAGTTGATCAAGCCGGTGTCGTCCAACGAATCAGTACCCTGCCCCTTAACCTGTGGGTCTGCCAGCATGCCTCGGGAAAAATCGTCCGACACAGGCGCTTGGAATTTAAGCTGGCCGGCATAAGCTTTCATGCGCCGCGCCTGTGCCTCATATTCCGTCGACGCAAAAGGGAAACTGCACGAGGGTGCGCGGTCCTGGGAGACTGGCAGACTTTCACGTTGGGTATTGCGCAGGAGTTCGATGGGCCCGGTTGGGCGAGAATTAAACGAGGTTGAAGGCATATTTTTCCCTCATTCAGAATCTGAAAAGCGACGGCGCGAGTCGCAACCGCAGGTACCACTTATGTGGCAAATGGGCGTGATTCGTTCCTTGAAACATATAGGACTGGCGCCGCCTCCGAGAGGCGACGCCTGAAGAAGGCTCAGCGGGACAACAGGTACAGGCCTGTACGGCTGATCTTCCCATCGTCATCTTTACTGGCGCGGTTATCCATCCGCTCAAGCACGTCACTGCGCTTGAGCATTTCCTGGGCCAACTGGATCAGGTGATCCTTGGCCGCGTCGCCGGTAAGCGGCTTGCATGCCCACTTTTTCAAGTCGCAGATTTTAAGGCTTGAGCCCCCGCTACCGTCCTTCAACTCGTCAAAATGCTCAAGCAGTTCACCGGCCAGCTCTTTGTCAGTCTTGTACTTGAAGTAGTTTTCCCCTTGGATCACCGCATTCAGGCTGTGCCGGTCGACCAGGCCATCCAAAGCGCCCGTGGAACCGTGCCGATCCAGCGCGGCCATCAGTTCCGGACGCCGTAGCAACTCATTGGCCAGGCGAATGTTCTCGTTCATGCCCGAGCTGGGCGACCACCCTCTTTTGGCCATCGCAAGAATGCTGTCAACGCTGATAGAGCCAGGGTTCTTCGGGTCTCTGAAGGCATTGAAGCTGTCACGCAACTGCTGCGCCAACTCTTCTCGACTCTTGAGAGAGTACTGCGCGTCTGGCCTGCCGGGGGCGGGCGGATACGGCCGACATGCGGTGGGATCCGGTCGTGGTGGTGGGTTGCACTCACTAGGGTTCGGCCTGGGTGGCGGGTTGCTGCAACCTGGGTTCGGCCGTGGCGGCGGATGCCCACAACCAGGATGCATGGGTGGCCGATGCCCAGAGAACCAGTGGCTGATCCAGTGCTTGAGTTGGCTCAGGAAGTTCTGCATGGCCGGCGGGTTGTGGTGATGCCCAAGCACATCTGCCGCGGTGGTTGGCGCCTGGTGATGACTGAATACAGGCCCGGCCTTGTTGTCCCCGGTTTGAAAATTCACATGGGCAGCCTGCTGACCATTGAAGGAAGGCGTAGCAGGCGCCTGGCGGGTATTTTTGATCTCGGCCTTGGCATTGGCCGGTGAGAGGTCAGGCGTTGATGACGCAGAGACGGGTGCATCCGACATCGATACCGACATACGTTTCTCCATGACAGTGGGCGATTTTCAGCTTGTCGCTCCAACGTAATGTCGAAGCCCACCAGCTTTCCCATGTGTGGTTTTGCGTCGGAATCAGTTCCTGAGCCAGCAATAATCTGTGCGGGGGCGACGTAGGAAACGGAGGGTGGCCTGCCGGTTATGAGTGAGCAGAGCGCCTGACCCAGGCAAAAAAAATCGCAACCCTGGGGTTGCGATCTTTCCTACCAACAACAGATCAGAACCCCACGCTCGCCTGTACGAAAAACGTGCGAGGCTCACCCAGGTACAACCCGGCATTGTTGTCGCTGGAGCGCGTGTAATGCTGCTGGTCGAAGACGTTTTTCACACCCACCCCCAGCTTCAGGTTCGACAGTTGCGCGCCAAAGTCATAGCCACTGCGCACGTTGACCGAGACATATCCTGGGATATCACCGTATTGGCCATCCGCAGTGCCTTGGGTGATATAGGTGGTACCGGTGCCTGGCGCACGTTGGCCGGACTGGGCATAGACGTCCAGGTTGTGGGTCCAGTGGTTGACGTCGTAGCGCAGGCCCAGGGTCGCCACTTGGCGGGAATACAGTGGCAGGTCGCGGCCCTTGAACGGCACATCACCTTCGGAGGTGGCCTTGGTGTAGGTAAAGCCCGCGTTGGCGGTGAGGCCGTCGAGGCGCGGGTCGAGGTTGGCCAGGTCGTAATGGGCCGATGCTTCGATGCCGCTGTGCTTGGTGGCGCCGAGGTTGGTCCAGCCCACGTCATTACTGACGTATTGCAGTTCATCCGAGAAGTCGATGTAGAACAGCGTCACTTCGCCACCCCAGACGCTGTCGTTGTAGCGCGTACCAACCTCGTAGGTCTTGGCCTTTTCCGGGTTCAGGCCGTTGGCCGTCTGGTCGCCGGTACCGCCCTGGCCCAATTGGAAATACTGCAGGCTGCCGAAGGAGGTTTCGTAGTTGGCGAACAGTTTCCACGCGTCAGATACGTGGTACATCACGCTCAGGGCCGGCAGCGGTTCGTTGTTGTGGACTTCGCGGCGTTTTTCCTCGGTACGCTTGCCATTCAAGGCCACGACCGGACGATCATGCCATTCGGTGCGGATGTCTTCGAAGCGAATGCCGGGGGTGATGGTCCATTTGCCGATATCGATTTTGTTATCGATATAGAAGGCGTTGGCTTCGGTACCCCCCGTGCGGTCCTGGTATACGTGGCCGTCGCTCTGCCCGCCCGGCGTCGGCACATTGTTGACCAGGTTCAGGCTGCTGGCCTCCTCGTGCATGCCTTCTTTGAGGTAGCGATAACCCACGCTGACTTCCTGGGTGCTGGGCCCCAGGTCGAACACATGGGACACACGCGGCTCGATGCCGAAAGTGTAGTAGGTGCGCGGGTAGGAGCTGAGGGTCTTGAGGTCGCGGTTGGCAATGGTGCTGCCACGGAAGCTGTCGGAATAGTAAGTCAGCACTTCGGCCTGGGTACGGTCGTCGATCTGGCGGATGTACTTGAAGGACACGTCCTTGCGGCGCCCGCTGAAGTTGTCCCAGTCGCGTAACGATTGGTACGGGTTGGCGTCGAACTGCTGCTGGGTCAGGCCGCCGGGCATATCGGCGCTGGCATCGTAATAATGGAAGTTCAGCGAGAAATCGTCTTGATCGGTCGGCGCCCAGTGGGTCTTGAAGATCACGTCATCGATGTCGTTGCCGTTGTTGCTGTTGCGGTAACCGTTGCCGTTGACCCCGGAGTACAGCAGCGCGGCGCCGATACCGTTGTCGGCCGTGCCGCCGATAAAGGCGTTCTCCACATGTTTCCAGCCACCATGGGCGGAGGTTTGCAGGGTGGTGCCGACTTCCCCGGAGAAGTCTTGCGGGATCGCACGGGTTACGAAGTTGATCACACCGCCGACGTTCTGTGGCCCATAACGCACCGAACCCGCGCCACGGACAACGTCGATACTTTCCAGGTTACCGGCAGAAATCGGCGCCATCGACAGTTGTGGCTGGCCGTAGGGAGCAAACGCCGCCGGTACGCCGTCAATCAGCACGGTGGAGCGCGGCGACAGGCGCGACGTCAGCCCGCGTACACCGACGTTGAGGGAAATATCACTGCCACCGGTGCCGTTGGATTCCTGCACTTGCACGCCAGGCACGCGGCGCAACACATCACCGACGTTCATCGCGCCCTGCTCCACCATGGCCTCGCGGCGAATAACCGTGCGCGCACCGGGGTGGTTCTGCACCACTTCGGCATCGGCGTCGGCAAGCCAGTCGCCTACCACCTTGATATTGGTCACACCCAGCACCAGCGGCGAGCCGGCTTCACCGGTGCCGTTGCTCACCGGGCGCAAGGTCACGGAGCCGGCGTCAATCTGGTAATCCAGGCCACTGCCTTGCAGTAATTGGCGCAGGGCTTGTTCGGGCGAGAGCTTGCCATCCACCGCAGGGGCTTGCTTGCCGGCAACCATATCGGGGCTGAAGAACACTTGCAGCGAGGTCTGTTGGCCCAACTGGCTCAAGGCTGCGCCCAGGGATTGGGCGCGAATGTGGATGCCCTCGGCAGCCTGTGCGGTACTGATGGCAACGGCCAGGGCCAAGGGCGCCCAGCGGGAGATTTTATTGTTGTGGAGGGCAAGTTTTTTCACGTCGAACCTAGTCCTGTGATCGCAAGCATGCGCGGCCGTTAATGCAAACCAGTTGCAGTTGCAGAAGAAGACGAAGAACTCGAAAAAAACCTGAATGTCAGCGTGAAATAATTTCCTGGCTACCGTCCGACAAGGTGCGCAAGGCGACCGGCAGGATGTGGGGCAAGGCCTTGAGCAAGGCGTCGGTGTCGCTGGATTTGAACACGCTGGTCAAGCGCAGGTTGCCCACCGCTGCCGTACTGACGCGCAGCGGTTGCTCGCGGTAGCGCGACACTTCCCGCGCCACCTCACTCAGGGTGGCGTTGTTGAACACCAGTTTACCGCTGCGCCACGCGGTCAGTTCTTCAGGGTTCACTGCGTAAGCCGCTGCCACTTCGCCTTGGGGGTCGACATAGGTGCCACGCCCGGCGGTGAGCGTGACGATGTGATCGGACGCCTGGCCCTGCACCTTGACCGTGCCGGCTTCGACCGCCACGCGGGTCTGGTCCGCATCCAGGCGCACATCAAAACGCGTGCCGGTGACGGTCACCTGCCCTGCCCCGGCGGCGACTACAAACGGGCGGCCGGCGTCATGTTGCACGCTGAACATCGCCTCGCCCTGTTTGAGCTCCACGCCTCGCCGGCCCTTTGCGTAGTGAACCGCGACCACGCTGCGGCTGTTGAGGTCCATCACTGAACCGTCGGGCAAAGTCACTTGGCGATGCTCGCCCACTTGCGTACTGAATTCGGCATTGTAGGGCTTTGGCTCAAACACGCTGAATACACTCAAGCCCACTGCAACGGCGACCACACTGGCGGCCACGGCATAACGCATCAACGCACGCCGACCGGGGCGCTCGACCGGCGCGTCGCCCAGCGCCTGCAAGCGGGCCTTGGGCAGTAAATCCGTAGCGTTCCATAGCCCTTGCAGCACATCGATTTCGTACTGATGCGCGGGATGCGCCCCACGCCAGGCATCGAAACGTTGACGTTCCTGGGCACTCAATGGGCCGTCTTGCAGGCGTACAAACCACTGCGCGGCCTCATCACGGACACGGTTATCCATCGTGGAAGATCCTGTTTCAAAGCCGGTCATGGCGCGCTCGCATCCAGACGATCACGCAGATGCCGCAGGGTGCGGATCATATACTTTTCCACCATGTTTTTAGACAGCCCCAGGCGTGTAGCGATTTCCTGCTGGGTGAGCCCTTCGATCTTCTGCCAGATAAAAACCCTGCGACAGTTGAGCGGCAACTCGGCCAGCGCCCGCTCGATGGCGTCGGCCAACTGGACCGCGTGCATGTAATGCTCCGGGTCGCCGCCGTGGGGCGCACTGTGATCAAACGCCTGCAACGTCAACGCCTCGCGGCGGTCTTCGCGGCGGTAGGCGTCCACCGCAATATTGCGCGCGGTTTGATGCAGGTAGGCGCGCGGCTGCGCCACCTCGCAGGCAGCGGACTCAAGCACCCTCACGAAGGTGTCGTGCGCCAGGTCTTCGGCCTGCTGACGGTTTCTCAGGCGGCGCGTCCAGGTGCCGATCAACTCTTCGTAGTGCTCGAAAAAGCCTGTTCTGCGGGGCGGCTGCGGAGTCATCACGGGAGCACTGGGAAGGCGGGGCGTGAATAGTAATGCTTCCTATTAAGCGGGGCAATTGCTGCTCATCGCCCCCCGCTATTTGTTTGAAATGACCTCACTCATGTATTGATGCAAATCGCGAAAGTCTTTAACGCTCCAGGCATGCGGCGCGATCTTTACCCCATTGTCCTGCAGCGTCTTGGGGATCAGGTTGCCATTGGGGCGAAGGATGACCGAGGAGACGATAACGCCCGGATAATCATGGAGTCGTTTCTTGAAGGCGGCGGTTGTCAGGTCGGGGGTTGGCGGATTACTTTTTTTAGCCAATGGCCCCGTGCCTTTAATATCGGGCCCATGGCACACAGCACAGCGCTGTAGATACAGCGTTTTACCATTGCTGTTATCGGCGAGGCACAGGGCTGTCTGAGTCAGTGATAAAACGGCCAAGACGCCGCTGACTAACAGTTTGATCAATCGGGTATCGGCCCACGCATGCATTCCATCGCTTCCTGTATTGCCCTTTGTTTTCAGCATCATACGATAAGTCGCGCGTTTACTCGCGCTGGGCGTAAACGCCTGGGGGTGAACTTCCGCTCCCCGCCGCCAGTCAGCAAGAAGGACTCTCATAAAACGGTGGGTGGGCGATGCAGATTTCCTTGCAGCAACAAGTGGCCCTGGTCACCGGGGCCAGTTCCGGCATTGGCGCGGGTGCGGCCAAAGCCCTGGCCGCAGCAGGCGCGGCGGTGGTGCTTAACTACAACTCCCAGGCGGCACCGGCTGAGGCCCTCGCCGCGCAGATCAATGCCAATGGCGGCCAGGCGCTGGCGATTGGCGGCGATGTGTCCAAGGAGGCCGATGTCGAACGCCTGTTCGCGCAAACCCTCGACGCCTTCGGCCATCTGGATATTCTGGTGGCCAATTCCGGCCTGCAAAAAGACGCCAACCTAGTCGATATGACTCTTGAGGATTGGAACACGGTGATTGGCGTCAACCTCACCGGGCAATTCCTGTGCGCGCGGGCGGCGGTGCGTATCTTCAATCGCCAGGGCGTTCGTGAAGGTGTGTCACGGGCCGCCGGCAAAATCATCCATATGAGTTCGGTGCATCAAGTCATCCCCTGGGCCGGGCATGTGAATTACGCGGCGTCCAAGGGCGGTGTGGAGATGCTGATGCGCACGCTCGCCCAGGAAGTCAGCGAGCAACGCATCCGTATCAACGGCATCGCACCGGGGGCCATTCGTACGGCGATCAACCGTGCGGCCACCGAAGGCGCGGCAGAACAAGAGCTGCTTAAATTGATTCCTTATGGCCGCGTCGGTGACGTCGAAGACGTGGCCAATGCGGTGGTGTGGCTAGCCAGCGATGCCTCTGATTATGTGGTTGGCAGCACCTTGTTCATTGATGGCGGTATGAGCCTCTACCCGGAGTTCCGTGGCAATGGTTGATTTCAAGAACGAACCTCAAAGCGCCATCGATGCCCACGGGATTATCGGCGACATGCGCAGCGCGGCACTGGTGAATGACCGCGGCAGCATCGACTTCTTCTGCTGGCCGGAATTCGACAGCCCTTCGGTGTTCTGCGCATTGCTCGACACGCCCGAGGCCGGCACGTTCCAACTTACCCCGGACCTGCCCAACGCCCGCCGCGAGCAGATCTACCTGCCCGATACCAACGTGCTGCAGACCCGCTGGCTGAGTGATGAAGCGGTGGTGGAGATCACCGACCTGCTGAACGTCAGCGAAAACGTCGACGAACTGCCGTTGCTGATCAGGCGGGTACGGGTGGTCAGTGGCAAGGCGACTATCCACCTGAGCTGCGCCGTGCGCCATGACTATGCCAGGGCCGCCACCGAGGCGAAGGCCGAGGCTGCCAGCGTGGTGTTCACCGCCAGCGGCCAGCCCGGCCTGCGCCTGATCGGCAGCCAGCCGCTGACTCTTCAAGACAACACCGCCCTCGCCACCTTTACCCTCGCCCAGGATGAAGGTGCCGAATTTGTCCTCGGCGGCCAGGACGATGCGCGCGTCACCAACGACTGTACCGACCTCTACCTGGAGCGCACCTTGAAGTTCTGGCGCGGTTGGATCAGCCAGTCCAACTACCGCGGGCGTTGGCGCGAGATGGTCAACCGCTCGGCCCTCGCGCTGAAACTGCTGACCTCGCGCAAACACGGCGCCATCATTGCCGCGGCCACGTTCGGGCTGCCGGAAACGCCCGGCGGCGAACGCAACTGGGACTACCGCTATACCTGGATCCGCGATGCCTCGTTCACCGTCTATGCGTTTATGCGCCTGGGTTTCGTCGAGGAGGCCAACGCCTACATGCGCTGGCTCAGGGGCCGGGTCAGCGACTGCTGCGGCCAGCCGACTAAGATCAACATCCTGTACGGCATCGACGGCCGCCAGGAACTGCCGGAAACCACCCTCGACCACTTGAGCGGCCACGGCGGCGCCCAACCGGTGCGGGTGGGCAATGAGGCGTTCGATCAGATCCAGCTGGATATCTATGGCGAACTGATGGACGCGGTTTACCTGGTGAACAAATACGGCGAAGCCATCTCCCACCAAGGTTGGAAACACACGGTGGAAGTGGTCGACCAGGTGTGTGAGATCTGGAACCACAAAGACGTAGGCATCTGGGAAATGCGCGGTGAGCAGCATCACTTCCTGCACTCACGCCTGATGTGCTGGGTGGCCCTGGACCGCGCCATCCGCCTGGCCTCCAAACGTTCACTACCAGCGCCGTTCGCACGCTGGGACCAGACACGCCAGACGATCTACGCCGACATCTGGACGAACTTCTGGAACGAAGAACGCGGGCATTTTGTGCAGCATATCGGCAGCACCGCCCTCGACGGTTCCATGCTGTTGATGCCACTGGTGCGCTTTGTCGCCGCCACGGACCCGCGCTGGCTGTCGACACTGGAAGCGATCCAGAAAAGCCTGGTGCGCGACGGCATGGTCTACCGCTATCGCAATGACGACAGCCAGATCGATGGGCTGCAAGGCGTCGAAGGCGCGTTTGCCGCCTGCTCGTTCTGGTATGTCGAATGCCTGGCGCGCGCCGGGCAAGTGGAAAAAGCCCACCTGGAGTTCGAACAGTTGCTGCGTTACGCCAACCCGCTGGGGTTGTACGCCGAAGAGTTCGACAGCCAGGCCCGGCACCTGGGCAACACGCCCCAGGCCTTGAGCCATTTGGCGTTGATCAGCGCGGCAACATTCCTGGACCGCAAGCTCAGCGGGGAGAAGACCGTATGGCAACCGTGACCACCCCACCCGCACTGCTGTATGTGCGCACCACCCTGCTTGATGTGGCTTACGAAACCCACGGCCCCGTCGATGGCGAACCGGTGATCCTGCTGCATGGCTTCCCCTACGACCCTCGGGGTTACGACGACATCGCGCCGGTGCTGGCTGAACGTGGTTATCGGGTATTGGTCCCGTATTTACGGGGCTATGGCCCGACACGGTTTATCAACACGCAAGTGATGCGCTCCGGCCAACAGGCAGCGCTGGCCAAGGACTTGCTGGATTTCATGGATGCCTTGGCCATCCCGCAAGCCACCCTCGCCGGCTTTGACTGGGGTGGGCGTGCCGCCTGTATTGTCGCGGCGCTATGGCCCCAGCGGGTACGCGGCCTGGTGACCGGCGATGGCTACAACATTCAGGCCATCAGCCAGTCGCTCAAACCCAGGGCACCTGAGACAGAGCACCGGCTCTGGTATCAGTACTACTTTCACACCCAGCGCGGGGTCGATGGCTTGACGGCCAACCGGCGTGAACTCTGCCAATTGCTCTGGACGCTGTGGTCGCCGTCCTGGGCTGAAGGGCCAAGCCGCTACGCGCTGACTGCGCCGTCGTTTGATAACCCGGATTTTGTCGAGGTGGTGATTCATTCCTATCGCCATCGCTTCATGTATGCGCCGGGTGATCCCGCGCTGGAATTCATCGAGCAGGCGCTGGTGCCACAACCGCCGATATCGGTACCGAGTATTTCGTTGTGCGGGGCCGACGACGGTGTGGGCCCGCCGCCGCTTGTGGATGACGATGTGGAGCACTTCAGCGGCTTTTATCGCCGCCAGGTGTTGCCCGGTGTTGGGCATAATGTTTTCCAGGAAGCGCCCCAGGTCACGCTTGAAGCACTGCAGGAACTACTGGAGCGGTGAAAAACGCTCCCGATAAGCCTGGGGCGTCACCGACAAAGCCCTTAGAAAGCTGCGACGCAAGGTCTCTTCACAGCCAAAACCGCATTGCATGGCGATACGTTTGATGGAGGTCGTGCTGTCTGCCAGTTGCCGGCGTGCGTTTTCGACGCGGATCAGTTCCACGGCGCGTGCCGGGGTTTGGCCGGTCTCGGTGCGGTAGTGACGCACAAAGCTGCGCTCGCTCATGCCAGCCTGGGCCGCCAGAGTGGCGATGCTCAACTCCAGCGTCAGGTTATCGGCGATCCAGGCATGCAGCTCGGCAAAGCGGCTGTCGCTCTTTTGCAGGGATAACGTCACGCTGAATTGCGACTGACCGCCAGGGCGCTTGAGGAACACCACCAAGTGGCGCGCCACTTCCAGGGCAATCGCACGCCCCAGGTCCTCCTCTACCAAAGCCAGACACAGGTCGATCCCGGCGGTCACACCGGCAGATGTCCACACCGCGCCCTGCTGGATGAAAATCGGATTGGCCTCCACTGTGAGCGCAGGGAACTTGCGCGCCAGCTCTTCACAGCGCGTCCAGTGCGTGGCCACGCGGCAACCATCGAGCAAGCCACTGGCGGCCAGCAGAAAAGCCCCGGTGCACACCGAAGCCATGCGCCGGGTGTGCCGGGATTTATCACGCACCCATTGCACCAGCGTCGGGTCCTCGGCAACACCGTACACGCCCCAGCCACCGGCGATCACCAGGGTGTCGCAGGGCTGCTCAATGGCGGGCAACGCCTCGGCCAGCAGCGCCAGGCCGGCCGACGTCATTACCGGCCCAGCCTGAGTAGCAATGACGTTGACCGCATAGGGCAATGGCAAACCACGCTGGCGCGCCAGATCGTTAGCCGATGCGAACACCTGTAGAGGCCCGGTGACATCCAGCACCTGGACATTCTCAAACGCGAGTACATGAATAATTTTTGGCATGATTGGCGAGATTAGTGGGTTCAATGGCGTATTCGCCAAAGCCTAGGCTTCTACAGTAAGGACGTCCATTCCTTTCGGAGCTTGAATCATGACCTTGCAGATCGGCTTTCTATTGTTCCCCGGCATCCAGCAACTGGACCTTACCGGCCCCTATGATGTCCTCGGTTCGCTGCCAGACGTGAAACTGCACCTGGTGTGGAAAGACCTCGCGCCGATCACCTCCAGCACTGGCCTGGTGTTCACGCCGACCATGACCTACGCCGACTGCCCGAACCTGGATGTGCTCTGCGTACCCGGCGGCGCCGGTGTGGGCCCGTTGATGGAAGACCCGCAAACCCTGGACTTCCTCAAAGCCCAGGCACAGACAGTGCGCTACATGACCTCGGTGTGCACCGGTTCATTGGTACTGGGCGCGGCAGGGTTACTGCGCGGTCGCAAGGCCACCACCCACTGGGCCTACCACAACCTGCTCGCCCCGCTCGGTGCCATCCCCGTGCAGGAGCGTGTAGTGCGTGACGGCAACCTGTTTACCGGCGGCGGGATCACCGCCGGCATCGACTTTGCCCTGACCCTGGCCGCGGAGCTGTACAGCGAAGCGGCAGCGCAACTGGTGCAACTGCAAATCGAATACGCGCCAGCCCCACCGTTTGACTCCGGCCGCCCAGAAACGGCGCCCCAGCATGTGCTGGAAGAAGCCAACAAACGCACGGAAGAGTCACGCAGAGTGCGCGGGGAGATTGTGGCGCGGGCGGCTGCGCGGTTGGGGTGAATGTTCATCCGTGGCGAGGGAGCTTGCTCCCTCGCCACAGTACAGCAATGCTTCTTAACTGACGGGCATCGCCGTTACTGCGCTCGCGTCTCGCCGCCTCCCTCTACTACCCGATCAACCAGCAACTGAACACCCTCCACCATTCGGCAAATCCCCAGCACCACACTGCGCTGCGAACCCTCAACCTCAAAGGCCAGGTGCGCCGCTATCGCATTGATGGATTCCAGATCCTGAGAGGCATTGACCAACAGGGTTTCGGTGTCGAGGTTGGGATGGAGGGTGAAGAGCAGGTTGGAATCTGAAGGAGGATTGGGGCTGTCTTTGATCATGGTGTAGTTCCTGAGAGTAATGGACTACCACCGAGTTTTTCTCACGAACTGAAGGTGGCAGCTGTACGCGGAGTGAGAAAACCAAGACCCCAGGAGCTTGGCCACGCCGAAGCGTGCCCGCGCACAGCCGCCATAACAGCAAGCCGAAAAGCGCGTGCACTGTATACGGTGAGCGCTTTTGCGCCAATGGAGTAGTTCGGATTTCTCACGTCCGGTCGCTGAATTGGCAGCGACTGGGCAAGACTAGTGATGACCATTCCTAGCAGCAACCTTAAAGGGTTGTGGGAAAAAGCCGGCTTCAGCGCCTGGACGCAAGGTGAGTCCTAGGCTGCTGTACGAAACTTCTTTTGATTCTTTCGGTACTAAACGGCTGTCCGGTTGTAGCCGACAGTAACCACGATGCGAAGCGAGTCGCTCTTGATCTTGATCTGCTTTTGAACTTGATCTTAAGCGCCCCGTTAAACCACGCTGGCCGGAATTCGACAGGGATTTGGGGGGTAAACCGGCAGGGATGCCGGTTTAGCCGCCCCGCGCCATGGATGGCGCGTGGCGGCGGCGCCCCAAATCACTGGCGGATTACGGGCACACCGAGCCCCAGCGAGGTGCCGAGTGGTGGGGCAAGAGCGCTTTGCTTACTTTCGCGCTTTTCGAAAGTGAGCCGCCGTCAGGGCGGAACCCTAAGTGGCCGTTTCCGCAGCAATGGATATGTACACAATCCACCCGTGTTGACTGCCAGGCCGCCTTCGCGAGCAAGCCCGCTCCCACATTTGGATCGCGGGGTGTCAGGTAGAAAAGCATCGCCTGTCAGGCCGCCATCGCAGGCAAGCCAGCTCCCACAATTGGATTTTGGGATGTCCGGTAGATGAGCATCGGCTGTCGGCCCCCCGCCACAAAGAAACTTGCGTGGCTTCAGGCAGGACGCGACATCACCGCCAAACGCACAGCCAACGCCATCAGCACCGCCGCCAAGCCCCACTTCTGCAGCCAGGCGCTTTTTGTGCGCTTGGCGAAAAAGCGGCTCAGCGTCCCGCCAAACAGGCCCAACAGCACATGAAACACGCTCGCGATCAGCGTCAGCACGCCGCCCAGCACCATCAGTTGCAAAGCGATGGGCCCCGCCTCGGGCCGCACAAACTGTGGCAGGAACACCATGAAAAACAACAACGCCTTGGGGTTGAGCAAACTGTTGAACATGGCCTGCAAAAACACTCGGCCCAACGCCACCCGGCCGACGTGAGCGGCGCCCAGGCTGGGGCGTTTTTGCAAGGTTTTGAAGACCAGCCACAGCAGGTAGATCACGCCCGCATAACGGATCAGGTCGAATGCCGGCGGCCAACTGGCGACCACCGCCGTCACCCCCATGGCGGTCAATGCCGTCAGCAACAGGTCGGCCACGCCAATGCCCAGGGCCGAAGCAACACCGCCGCGCCAGCCATGGGTGACACCCTGGCTGATGACAAACGCCATGTTCGGCCCCGGTGACAGCAGCAATAGCAACACAGCGCCGGAAAAAACACCGAGTGTGACGAGGCTGATCATGGTTGAACCGTCCGCTGGGAAAAACCCAGATTAATCGGCGCTGGCAGGCCCTACAAAAAATTGTGCTGGATACATTGCTCACGCAGCGAACCCAGTGATTGCTGAAGACGCGGTCTCCAACACCCACTTGCCCCGACATAGGCTCAGGGTGTGGGGTGACTATCAGTTGGACGGTGGCGTCAACGGGGAGCCGCGTAACCTGACGCTGAGCCTCAAAGGCAAGCACCGCACCCCCTCCTGTAGGAGCGAGCTTGCTCGCGAAAAACTCACAGACGCCGCGTGTACCCAGGAAGCACGCGTTATCGTTGACGTTTTTCGCGAGCAAGAACTAGGCGTCCCCTCGCTCCTACAAAAAAGCCTCGTCCCCCTGCAAAAGCTTTTCTTCGCTGGCAGGCAAATCCCTAGGTTTGTTCCTACACTCCAAAAAGCCATCATCGATTCTCGATTATTCTGAAATACCCACCAAACACGTCAACAAACCGTCATACCATGGAGGCCTTGAGAGGATCATCGAAGAAAACGGACAAAAAGCCAAATCATTGACACAAATCCTCAAAGTAGCCACTATTTAGCCATCACCCAGTAAATGCCTGCGTCTAGACAGCCATTACGGATTACCCAGCAACAGAAGTCGTTCGATTTGCACCACTTGTAATGCATACCTGCCTTATGGATGAGCAAACGAATAGGAACGTTCTGGTGGTGTATTGAGGATCTGATGTATGCGCGGTAAATCGTCCGTTGATAGCCTGTTTTTGACTCGCACCGGTTTCGTTGAGTTTTTTGTCGTTTTCGTAAAACTGCTTCACGGGCTGACCGCAATCTCGCCGGCGATCATCCTGTTGTTCTACCCGGACCCGGTCGCGGAACACATGCGCACTCACTATCTGGGCCTGCTGGCGTTCTTTGCGATCCTGACCATTATTTTGTTCCAGGCCCTGGGGGTTTACTCCGATGACCTGTTCAGCAATCGCCTGCGTTTTCGCGTGATGCTGGTGGCCTGGGTCTCGGCGTTTTGCATTCTGTTGTTCATGTACCAGATCCTGCTCCTGTTCCCGCAGTTGAGCCCTCGCAACCTGATGTTCTGGTTTTCCGCGAGCCTGGTGCTGTTTGGCGTGGAGCGCATACTGATGCTGCGCCTGTACCGCCATTTGATGGACAACGGCAAGTTCCTTCAGCGCACCGTGATCCTGGGCTTTACCGACACGGCCGTGCATGTGGCTGAACACCTGTCGCGCAACAGTGACATCCGTTCCGGCCTGATCGGTTTTATCGACGACCGTACCGAGCGCATTCCCAAGGAGTTGAGCCGCCTGCCGTTGCTGGGCAATACCCGCGACCTGGAAAAGCTGATCCGCTCCGAACAGGTCAACCAGGTGATGATCACCCTGCCCTGGGCCGCCGAGCAGCGCATCAATGGGTTGGTCAAGCGCCTGCGGCAGATGTCGGTGAACGTCATGCTGGTGCCGGACATGGCCGCCCTGCGCTACGGCCATAACCGCATCACCGATGTGGGCGGCATCCTGATGTTCAACACCTCGCAGTTGCCGCTGCGGGGCTGGTCGCCCTTTATCAAGCGTTGCGAAGACCTGCTGCTGGCCAGCATCGGGCTGCTGCTGCTGTCGCCGGTGATGCTGGTGACCGCCATCGCGATCAAACTCGATTCCAAGGGCCCGGTACTGTTTCGCCAGAAGCGCTATGGCTACAACGACAACCTGATCCGCGTGTTCAAGTTCCGCTCGATGTACGTCGAGCAGACCGACCTCAACGCCGAGCACCAGACCACGCGCCAGGACCCGCGCATCACTCGGGTCGGCAGGATCATCCGCAAGACCAGCATCGATGAGCTGCCCCAACTGTTCAACGTGCTGCTGGGCAATATGTCGATGGTCGGCCCACGCCCCCACGCCACGGCCACCAAGGCTGCAGGGATTCCTTTCGAGGAAGCGGTCAGCGAATACAGTTCGCGCCATCGGGTCAAGCCTGGCATCACCGGTTGGGCGCAGATCAATGGTTACCGCGGCGAGACCGATACGCTGTTCAAGATTCAGAAGCGGGTCGAATACGACCTGGAATACATCGCCAAATGGTCCGTATGGCTGGACCTCTACATCGTTTTCATGACGGTCCCGGCCGTTCTTTCCACCAAGGAAGTCTATTGATGAACCCACTTAACGGATTGATTCCCTGCATCATCTCCGGTGGTTCGGGTACGCGGCTATGGCCGGTTTCGCGGCAGAACATGCCCAAGCCCTTCATGCGCATGCGCGACGACCAGAGCCTGTTGCAGAAAACCTTCCTGCGGGCCAGTCACTTGCCGGGCGTCGACAGCATCCTGACCGTGACCAACCGCGACCTGCTGTTTCGCACCCTCGACGACTACCGCGCGGTGAACACCCAGCGCCTGGGCCTCGACCTTCTGCTGGAGCCGTTTGGCCGCAACACCGCCGCCGCCATCGCCGTGGCCGCCTTGCATGTGCAGGAGCATTTTGGCGCAGACGCGCAGTTGCTGGTGATGCCGGCCGATCACCTGGTGCTGGATGAAAGCGCCTTTGCCCAGGCGGTGGAAAAAGCCTGCGCCTTGGCCGAGGCCGGTTACCTGGTGACCTTTGGCATCCAGCCTGACCGAGCAGAAACCGGCTTTGGCTATATCGAACAAGGGCCGGCACTGGGCGCAGGTTTTCGGGTGCAGCGCTTTGTCGAAAAGCCCGACCAAGCCACCGCCCAAGGCTACCTGGACGGCGGCAAGCACCTGTGGAACGCCGGCATGTTCTGCTTCAAGGCCGCCACCCTGCTGGAAGAATTGGCCAGCCATGCACCGGCAGTTTTAGAGGCGGCCAAGGCTGCGCTGGAGCACAGCCAGAGCCTGCAAAACAGCAGCAGCCGCCAGCGCGAGCTGAGCCCGGAAGGTTTCGGCACCGCGCCGGATATCTCCATCGATGTAGCGCTGATGGAAAAATCCGCCCAGGTTGCGGTCGTGCCCTGCGACATTGGCTGGAGCGATATCGGCTCCTGGGAAGCCCTGCGCCAACTCACGCCCAGTGACGACAATGGCAACCAGATCAATGGCGAGGCCATCCTGCATGACGTGCATAACTGCTACATCGACTCGCCCAAGCGGGTACTCGGTGCGGTGGGCGTGCGTGACCTGATCATCGTCGACACCCCCGACGCCCTGCTGATCGCCGACGCCCATCGCAGCCAGGACGTGCGCTATATCGTGGCCGAACTCAAGCGCCAGAATCACCCGGCGTTCAGCCTGCATCGCACCGTCACCCGGCCCTGGGGCACCTACACGGTGCTGGAAGAAAGCACGCGGTTCAAGATCAAGCGCATCGTGGTCAAGCCCAAAGGTTCGCTGTCCCTGCAAATGCACCATCACCGCAGCGAGCATTGGGTGGTGGTCAGCGGCGCGGCGATGATCACCAATGGTGAGCGCGAGATCCTGCTCAACATGAACGAGTCCACCTACATTCCCGCCGGCCACAAGCACCGCCTGACCAACCCCGGCATCATCGACCTGGTGATGATCGAGGTGCAGAGCGGTGAGTACCTGGGTGAAGACGACATCGTGCGCTATGACGACATCTACGGCCGCGCGCCGGTTGAAGTGAAGCCCTGATGCGTACGTCATTGATCATCCCCACCCGCAACGCGGCCAGCCACCTGGACCGCCTGTTGCCAGCGCTGCGCCTGCAGACCCTGCAGCCGGATGAAATGCTGGTGGTCGACAGCGCATCGAGCGATGACACCGTGGCGCGCTTTCGCGAGTTCGGCGCGCGCGTGGAGGTGATTGACGCCCGTGATTTCAACCACGGCGGTACCCGGCGCTGGGCCAGCGAGCAGGTGGGCGGCGACGCCTTGATCGTGATGACCCAGGACGCGATCCCCGCCACCGCCGAGACCTTCGCCAACCTGATCAGCGAGCTGCAACTGGAGCCGCTCAATGGCGTCGCCTACGGCCGGCAACTGCCGCACCCCGGTGCCGGCGTGCTCGGCGCGCAGTCGCGGCACTTCAATTACCCGGCGGCCAGCCGCACCAAGCGCCTGCACGATGCAGCGCAACTGGGCATCAAGACCTGCTTCAGCTCCGACTCGTTTTCGGTGTACCGGCGCAGCGCCCTGAGCGCGGTGGGCGGTTTTCCTCAGGACGTGATTGGCAGTGAAGACGCCTATGTGGCCGCGCGCATGCTGCTGGCCGGTTACCAGGTGCGCTATGCCGCGAGTGCGCAGGTTTATCACTCCCACGATTACCGCTTGCTGGAAGAGTTTCGCCGCTACTTCGATATCGGTGTGTTCTACGGCCGCGAGCCGTGGATTCGCCAGGCGTTTGGCGACGCCGGTGGCGAAGGCAAACGTTATGTGCTGGCCGAACTGCACGCATTGCGCGAGGCCAACGCGCTGTACCGCGCCCCCGAAGTGGTGGTGCGCAGTGCCTTTAAATTGCTGGGCTATCGCCTCGGCCACCTTGAACGCCACCTGCCCAACGCGCTTAAACGGCGCCTGGGCATGTTTTCCACCTACTGGACTTGAGCCGTCATGAAGACTACCAACCGACGTTTCCGTCTTACCCTGCTCGGCCTCTTGAGTGCCTCAATCTGGCTGGCTGGCTGTTCGACCCCCGCGCGGGTGCCGCTTCCTGATAACGACACGCTCAAGGCCGGCCATCAAGCGGCGCTGACCCTGGGTGACCTGCCGCCCCCGCAGGTGTTGATCCAGAGCGGCGACTCGCTGCGGATCGTGCGTGATGCCCAGGAGCCGGCGGCGGCCGATGACATGACGATATTCGTGGTGCGCCCCGATGGCGTGATCTCGGTGCCCAACATTGGCCGGGTCAAGGCAGCCTTGCGCACGCCCGAAGACCTGGGCAAGGAAATCACCGAGAAGTACAAGCGCATCTATCGCGAACCGGCGGTGACGGTGAACATCGCCAGCGCACCGAGCAACAAGGTGTTTATCGGCGGTGCGGTGTCCAACCCGGCCTTTTTCGACCTGGCCGGCAACGTCAGCGTCGAGCAGGCGCTGCTCAGTTCCGGTGGTGTATTGCCCTCGGCGGATGCCTCCAACGTGGCCTTGCTGCGCACCGGCCCCGACGGCAAGTACAGGACGTACTTCATCAGCCTGGAGAGCATGCTGACCAACCCCAATCACCCGCGGGTAGCGTTGCAGCGCGGCGATTTGATCTTTGTGCCGCAGTCGGGCATCGGCGCGACGGTGGAGGCTGTGGATATGTACTTCACCAAGCTGTTTCCGATCAACAAAGGGATTGGTATTGGCTTGAATTACGACCTGAACAAGAGCGATGTGAAAAACAGCGGCAACACCATCTACAACAACCCAACCATCAACGCAGGCCAAGGATTATGAAGCGGGCTTCGTATCACTCGAACCAAGCGTTCCCGCCTTTCGTAAACCCCATATGCAATGGAGTGATCCTGTGATCGAAATCCGCTCTCTTCGCGACCTGCTGCGGCTGTTTTTCATCTACCGCCGCGAATTCAAACTGGCCGTGCTCACCACGATCGTCATCGCCGTGCTCGGTGCCTTCCTGCTGCCGGCTCGCTACGAGTCGGACGCGCGCTTGCTGGTCAAGCCGGGGCGGGATAACACCACCTTGCCGATCGAGGCCGCCAACCGCCAGACGCTGATTGCTCCGAGCACCCAGCACGACCCGATTGTCGACGAAGAAAAAATGCTCACGGGCCGGCCCATCGTGCATATCGTCGCCGAGCGCTATATGGCAATGACCGCCGAGCCGCCGCAAGGCTTCTGGAAGGTCACCAAGTTCTACATCAAAAAGGGCGTGGGCGAAGTCATCAATGGCATTCGTAGTGTGCTGCAGTTCGTCGGCCTTGCCGAGAAACAAAGCCCGCTGGAGCGCTTGGCGACCTCACTGGAGAAGAACTTTACCGCCGGCCACGAGCCGGGTTCTTCGGTGATCGAGATTTCCTTCACCTGGGACGACCCGGCGGTGGCGCAAAAAATCGTCGAGACCTGGGTCAACGCCTACCTCGAAGAACGTGCGCGGATTCTCGGGCGCAAGAGCCTGCACACCTTCTATGAAACCGAACGCGCCAAGGTGGCGGAGAATATCCAGAGCCTGAAGGACCAGTTGCAAGGCCGCTTGAAGCAGATCGACTCGATCAGTGTCGATGCGCGCCTGAAGAACCTGACCAACCAGATCGACCGCGTCACCGATGCCAAGGTCAGCGCACAGAACCAGATCTCGGGGATTCGCAGCCTGCTGGCCAACGCCAGCCAGCAGATCAAGAGCCAGCCGGCAGACGTGGTGACGATGCGCGAAACCAGCCTCAACCCCACCCAGCTCGACCTCAAGCGCCAGCTCAATGCGCTGCAAGTGGAGCGGGCTCGGCTGTTGCGCACGTACCTGCCGGGCACGCCGCAAGTCAATCAGATCGAGCAGAACATCCGCGACATGGAAGCCCTCAGCGCCCAGGAAGCCACCCGCCTGGAACGCTCACAGAACACCGCGCCCAACAGCCTGGTGATCAACGTCAAACAGCAAATGATCGACGCCCAGTTGCAAGAGCGCAAACTGGCAGGGGAAATCGAGAACTACGACAAGACCCTTACCGAATTGCGCGCCCAGCGTGACCAGGCGATGACCGATGAACCGCAACTCAACACCCTGAGCCAACAACTGCGCACCGCCGAGAAAAGCTATGCCTTGTACTCGGACAATCTTGAACAGGCGCGAATCGACCACGAACTGGACAACAGCCAGATCAGCAACATCGCCCTGATCGAACACGCCACCCTCAACCCGGCACGCGTGTTTCCCAAGAGCCTGCTGATGCTGTTGTTCGCTATTCCCGCTGGCGTGGCCGTGGGCTTGCTGACCATCTATGTGCTGTACCTGCTGGACCAGCGCATCCACGATGGCACCCGCTTGCAGGAGATGTTCCACGTGCCGCTGTGGAGCAGCATTCCCGATGTGCAAGACGCAACGCCGGCAGCCGTCACCGCCAGCCTTTATCGCTTGTACAGCCTGTTGCCCCTGGATCGCATTGCCACCCAAGGTTTTGCCCTGGGCCTGACCTCGGCGCGCCATGGCGAGGGTGTGACCTTTATCGCCTCGCAACTCAAGCGTCTGCTGGAGGAGCGTGGTCACCGCGTCTCGGTCGATGGGGCGAACGCGCCAACGCCGGGTGAAGTGTTGCTGCTGGACGCCTCGGCGCTGTCCTCCAACCCGCAGGCCTTCCTGACGCTGCGCCGCGCTGACCAGATTGTGCTGGTGATCGAAGCCCGCACCAGCACCGTCCCGACGATCGAAAATGCCGTGTCGTTGCTGACCACCGCGTTCGGCAAAGTCGACGGCATGATCCTCAACCGTCGCCGCTTCGAAGTGCCGGCCAAGGTGCTGGCGCGACTCAATAGCTGGCGTGGGGCGGCCTGATGCGTATCGCATTGCTGGCGCCGCTGCCACCGGAGCAGACCGGGATCGCCGATTACGCCGCGCATTTGCGCAACGCGTTGATCGAACAAGGCCTGGAAGTGATGACCCCGCTCGCCGGCTGCCTGGAGCTGAATGAACAGTTGAAGCGCCTGCAGGCCTTTGACTGGCGCAGCGTGGACCTGGTGCATGCAGAACTGGGGGGTGGACGCTTCGGTGAGTTCCAGGCGCTGGAGTACCTGCGCCGGGCGCAACCGCACCTGCCGTTGACCGCCACGGTGCATGACCCGGAGCGCCTGATCTGGCGCCGGGCCAAGCTGTTTTTCCCTTTGACCCTGCTTGAACGCCTGCCCCACCCGCTCCCCCAGGCGGCGGCGCTGCTGGCCGACCCGTTGACCTTGCACGAAGAACGGCGCCTGGCCAAAGGCATGCGCCGCCTGATCACCCTCACCCGTTTGGGCGGCGACTGCCTGCGCCAGCGCATGGGCCTGCGCCCGGAACAGGTGGCGGTGATTGCCCATGGCAACCTGCCCATCGCACCCCAGGCGTTACCGCCACTGGCGCCGTTGCGCCTGCTGTATTTCGGCTTTATCTACCGCGGCAAGGGCATTGAGGACTTGCTGCTGGCCCTGGCCCAGTCACTGGCCGCCCACCCGCAATGCCGAGGCCAGGTACGCCTGACCCTGGCCGGTGGCACCGCGCCGGAAATGACCTTTGACCCCGCCGGCAACTACCTCGATGGCCTGCGCGAGCAGATCAGCGCCCTGCATCTTGAGGATGTGGTGGACTGGCAACTGGACCTGCCCTCGGCGCAGATCCCTTCTACGATCCAGGCACACCATGTGATGGTGCTGCCCTATCGCGAATCGAAAAAACTCAGTTTCCTGGGGCAGATGCGTGGCACCAGTGGCGCGCTGTCGTGGGCCAATGCCTGCGGGCGCGGGGTGATCACCTCCAACGCCCGCGCCTTCGCCGAAGAGGTGGCCGGCGGCAATGGCATCACCTATCAGCAGGGCGATACAGCGTCCTTGAGCAACGCCTTGAGCCGCTTGATCCTCGACCCGCAACAGGCGCAGCAATGGGCCGCACGGGCAGGAGAAATCGGCCACCAACGCCAGTGGGCCAACACGGCCCAGCGGTTTGCTGAATTATTTCGGGATGCTTGTGAGGAGCCGTTGCGATGAACCTGTCATCCGTTCGCCCACTGTGGCGCTACTTGCCGCTGGCGCTGTCAATCGCCGTCGGTAGCGCCCTGCTGTTGAGTGAAAAAGTCGATGCGCAGCCGGTGAACCTGGCCCCGGAGCGCACCGTAGTCTGGAAGGACTTTCTCGGCGTAAACGCCCACTTTCTGTGGTTCACACCCGAGCAGTACCACAAGCAGATCAAGCAGTATAAAAAGCTTGGATTGCAATGGGTGCGGGTCGACCTGCACTGGGATCGCCTGGAACCCAAGGAAGACGATTATCAGCTCGGCACCTTCGATGAACTGGACCGCACCCTCACCGCCGAAAAACTGCGTTCAGTGTTTTACCTGGTGGGCTCGGCGCCCTTTATCACCACCGCCCCCAAGGGCGTGCCGTTCCAGGACCAGTATCAGCCGCGGGACGCCAACATCTATGCCATGCGCCTGGCCGTCCTGGCCAAGCGTTATCCGAATATCGATGCCTGGCAGGTGTGGAATGAACAGAACCTGCCGAACAACTGGCGCCCCAAAGTCAACGCCAAGGAATACGCGCAGTTGTTATTGGCCAGTCACAAGGCCTTGAACATTGCAGCGCCGGACAAACTGCAGGTCATGGGTGGCATGGCGTATTACAGCCAGATGCCACCCCGTGGCAAAACCCTGATGTTTGAAGCGCTCGGCGCGCTGGGCGTGCAAAGCCTGGGCATGGTCGCGGCTTATCACCCCTATTCGATGACCCCGGAAACCGATGAGCCGGGCAAGAACGAAGTGCTGCTGCGCGGCGATCAACTCAATTCAATGCTGCACGGTGCCGGGATCAAGCAGGTCTGGGCCACTGAATGGGGCTGGTCCAGCTATGCCGGCCCCAAGGAGATGCAGGACCTGATCGGTGTCGACGGGCAAGCCGATTACACCTTGCGCCGCCTGGCGTTGATGGCGTCCCAGGACTACCAGAAGATCTTCCTGTTCGCGCTGTCCGACCTCGACCAACGCGCCTCGCCACGCGACCAGCATTACGGCCTGTTGAACCTCGATGGCGAACCCAAGCCGGTATACACCGCCCTCGCCCGCTTCCTAGAGATCACCGGCCCCACGCTTAAACCCGGCAACACGCCGCAGTTGCAGGATGTACCGGATAGTTTCTACAGCGTGGCCTGGACCCGCCCTGACGGAAAAAACCTGCTGATGTATTGGAGCGCCAAAGGCAGCAGCATCAGCCTGCCCGGCATCAAAAACGCAGAACTGCTGGACCCGCTGACCGGCGCCCGGCAAACCCTGAGCGACGACAACGGTATTCGCCCCGTGGTGAAGCCGAGCTTGCAGATATTGGTGTGGTAGCCCCGGGCATGGAGAGCTGTACATGAGAATCCTCTGGATTGTGCCCTACCTGCCGTGGCCGACCACCAGCGGCGGCAAGACGCGGCAGTACCATTTGCTGCGCACCTTGAGTGAGCGCGGGCATCGCATCACGCTGCTGGCGCAATCGAAAACGCTAGCCGATGACGCGGTGCACGCGGCCCTTGAGCCGCTGCTCGAGCGCCTGATCGTGGTACCGCGCCGGCCACTGAAACACCCGCTGACCCTGCTCGCTGGCTTGTTCGCGCCCTGGCCGCTGTTGACCACAGTCAACGGCCTGTCGGCACCGTTGCAGGCCCAGTTTGCGCAGCTGTTGAACGAGCGCTGGGACGTGATTCAGGTAGAACACAGCTACAGCCTGCAACCGTTTTTGCGCACCTTGCAGCAGCAACGGCGCGAGTTTGTGCTGACCGAGCACAACCTGGAATCGAGCCTCGGCGGCGCCACTTACGACCGCTTCCCCAAGTGGGCCGCGCCATTTGTGCAGTACGACCAGTGGCGCTGCCGGCAATGGGAACGCAAGGCGTTCGATGCCGCCGCTCATGTGGTCGCGGTGACCGAGGCGGACGCTCAGGCCATGCGGCCATTGTCGTCGACGCCGGTGAGCGTGGTGGTCAATGGTGTCGACAGCCGTGCCTTTGCCGAGGTCAACGCCGATGCACAGAGCCAGCGCCTGTTGTTCGTCGGCAACTACGAGTACGCACCGAACCTGGACGCCGTGCAGTGGCTGCTCGAAGAGATCTTCCCCAGGGTCTGGTTGCAGTGCCCGGACGCACGCCTGGCGGTGGTCGGCTATGGCTTACCCGAACACTGGCGCGAGCGTTGGCCCGATGAACGTATCGAGTGGCTGGGGTTTGTTCCCGACCTGTGCGCCTTGCAACGCCGCTGCGCCGGTTTTGTCGCCCCGTTGCGCCATGGCGGCGGCTCCAAGCTCAAGGTGTTGGAGGCTATGGCCGCCGGCTTGCCGCTGGTGAGCACGGCCCAGGGTGTTTCCGGGTTGGCGGTACAGCCGCAGGTGCATTACCTGGCCGGCGAAAACGCCGAGGCCCTGGCCGACGCCGTTGTGCGCCTGCTGGATGAACCGGCGCTGGCCGGGCGACTGGCCGATGCCGCACGCGACTATGCGCGGCAATACCACGACTGGGCGGTGGCGGGTAATGAACTGGAGCACCTCTACCACAGCTTGCTCACCGCCAAGGAGTCTCAGCCATGCGTGTAGCCCTGGACTATCGCCCCGCCACGGTTGCGCCGTCTTCGGGCATCGCCCGCCAGGTCGTGGCCCTGGAAGACGCCCTGCGCGCGCGGGGCAACACCGAGGTGGTGCTGTTCAGTGAGGCGCCCCTGGACCACCCGCAACGCCAGACTGCGGTTTGCCCGGCCTGGGCCAGCCCGCTGGACGGCCTGCAACGCCCACAGGTGCGCTTGCGGTTCGAGCGCGGCTTCTTGCCCAAGGCGCTGCACGAGCAGCAGATCGACCTGTACATCGCCACGGCCAATATGGGCTTGCCGCTGTGTCGCAAACCCGCCGGCACCCGCTATGTGCTGGTGCTGCATGACCTGTTTCAGCTCACCCACCGCAACTTTCATCGCTCCAAGCTCAAGGCCCTGGCCTACCGCTTGATCGACGGGGCTTCGATTGCCTGGTCGGTATGGCAGGCTGATCGGGTGTGGTGCCCTTCGCAGTTTTCCTGCAATGAGGCAGCGCGCCTGTTCCCCTGGGCTCGGGCCAAGTTCCGCGTGCTGAACAACCTGGTACCCGAACTGAATGCAGCGCCAGAACCGCTGCCCGCCAACCTGCCGGCGCGTTACTGGCTGGTGGTGGGCACACGGGAGCCGCGCAAGAACATGGCGTTCTTCCTGCGCCAATGGCAGGCCTGCCGTGCGCTGAACCCTGATGTGCCGGACATGGTACTGGTGGGCCACGCCAGCGATGTACCAGCGGCACTTGGTGACCTGCCGGGCCTGCATTGGTGCAGCGGTTTATCGGACGGCCAACTGCAAGCGCTCTACCGTCATGCCGCGTGCCTGTGGCAGCCGTCCTATGCCGAGGGCTTTGGCTTGCCGGTGGTGGAAGCCTTGAGTGTCGGCACGCCGGTAGCGGTGGCACGCGGCAGCGCCCTGGATGAAATCGCGCCGCCCAACGCCCCGCGCTTCGCCCCCCATGACGCAGAGCAACTGCACAAGGTCATGCAACAACTGGCCGGCGCCGAGGCCACGCAAGACGGCGAAACACACCGCGCCTGGGCCCGGCAATTTGCCGAACCGGCCTATCGCGCGCGCCTGGACACTTTGCTCAAGGAATTGGATCGCTAATGCTGCCAGGAAAATTCGTCAGTCTGCTGCTGGGCCTGGTGTTCGGCGGGTTGCTGTTGGCCCTGTCGCCGATCAAGGTCATGCTGGTGGTGGCCGGTGTGGCCGTGGCCTTGACGCTGATCCGCTTTCCCCTGTGGGGCTTGCTGATTTTCGCGGTACTGGCCACCAGTATTCCCTACACCACCTTGCAACTGGGCATCCGCACCACCGTCAGCGAGGCGGTGCTGGGGCTGACCTGGGTCGGGGTGTTCTGGCAATCGTTCATCGGCAAGACCCGTGGTTTCATGCTGTGGCGGCCGACCGAGCGGGCGCTGATGTGGCTGATGCTGTTCAGCACCATTCCGTTTATCTGGGGCATGCTGATCATCCATGCCGAAGGCAACGGGCCGGTGAACTGGGTGCGCTGGCTGATGAACCTGTCGATGTTGTTTATCGTGCCGCTGCTGCTGCGCACCGACGCCGACCGTGACAAGGTTGTGGTCGCCCTGTTGCTGGGTAACCTGGCGATGCTGTTGCTGTCGATCTTCATGTTCCTCAAAACACGCAACGCGATGTCGATGATCGATATTCTCACCGACCTCAAATACGCCCACCCGGAAGCGGTGAAGGATATTTTCTCCGCCAACTACACGCGCATGGCCTCGCCCTGGGTGCACCCCAACCTGACCGGGGGCGTGCTGGTGCTGTTTATTCCGCTGGCGCTGTTTTATGGCTGGACCCGCAGCGGCTGGCGCCGGGCCCTGGGCCTGGCGGTGGCGGTGCTGGGGTGTGCCGGCCTGCTGCTGAGTATTTCCCGTGGCGCCATCGTGGCCCTGGCGCTGGTGTTGATCTGGCTGGCCTACAAGCGCGTGCCCAACAGCGGGCGCATCATCGGTATCGGGGCGGCGTTCGCCGTTGCGCTGGTGATGTTCTATCCGCCGTTGCAGGAGCGCTTGCTGACCATTTTCTCGACCACCAACGCCAGTACCGAAATCCGCTTTGACGAGTACGCCAGGTTCCCCACCGCCATGGCGACCTTCCCCCTGGGGATCGGCTTCAAGATCGACCCGCCCGTGCCCGGCTCCAATCTGTTGGGGATCTCCAACCTGTGGCTGAACTTTATCTACAAGGTGGGCATTCCAGGGATGCTGCTGTTTATCACCGTCACCCTGTTGTGGTGGCGCGAAGTGCGGCCCCTGGGCCAGGTGCGCAAAGTCACGGCCGACAATGCGCTGTGGCTGGGGTGCATTTGTGGCGTGCTGGCGGCGCTGCTGACGGGGATTTTCGACCACTACTTCAGCTTCACCTTTGTACTGATCGCGCTGTTCTGGCTGTTGATGGGCATGAGCCTGCAACAGGTGCGCCTGCACCCCACCGTGACCGCCACTGTTCCTGCTACTGCGCCAAAGGATAACCAACCATGAAGCACCGGATGATTCACTCCACCGACTTGCGCGACCGCCTCCCCGCGCTGGCCGCTGAAATAGGCGTGAGCCTGCCAGACCTGGAAGAGGCGCTGGACTGGTGCCTGGCCCACGACGTGGTGTTTGAAGAGGGCGAAGGCGACAACAAGCGCTTCTGGATCAGCTCCATCGACCTGGAAACCGCGATTGAGCACCCGGTGGCGCGCCGCCTGTTCCACCGGATGAAACAGGACCTTGCGGCCCAGCTACTGCCGCGTTACGGCAAAAACTGGGCAACCGTCAAAGACCGATGGCGCAGTGTCTGGGACATGGCCTACAACATCTTGATCAACAAGATCCCCAGCCACCATGTGCGCATCGCCTGGCTGCGCCTGGGTGGCGCGAAGATCGGCAAGGGCTCCAGCGTGTGGCGTAACACCGAAGTGCTGGGCATGCACAATCTGGTGATCGGTGACGATTCGGTCATCGGTTGGCATTGCCAGGTGGACGCCCGCGCCGGGCTGGTGATCGGCAACCATGTGGCGATTGCCTCCCACGTGCTGATCATCGCCGGCAGTCATGATTTGCAGGCGCCGGAGTTCTGGTCGATTTCCGGGCCGATCTACATCGACGACTATGTGTGGATCGGCAGCCGAGCGTTGATCGGCTACGGCACGCACCTGGGCCATGGTTCAGTGATCAGCGCCAATACCGTGGTGGCCAAGGCAGTGGCCCCCTACAAAATCATTGGCGGCAGCGGCGCCAAAATCATGGGCGAACGTTGCCATGACCTGAACTACAAGGTGGGTGGCAAAGGCCTGTTCACCCTGTTTCACTGATGTTCGGCAGCACGCTCTGGCTGACCCTGGCGACGCTCGCCGGGCTGGTGGCCGGTTTTGCCCGCGAATGGCTGCTGGTGGCGGCCTGGGGGGCGGGCAGTCGCAGCGACGGGTTTCTGGTGGCGGTGTTTTTGCCCGAAGCATTGCGCATGACCCTGACCGCCGGCTTGCTCGCAGCGGCTGCCCTGCCCCTCTATCAGCAACGCGACCCACAGCGCCAGCAAGCCTGGCTGGCCAGCCTGTCCCCCCGCCTGCTGGGCGTGGGCCTGGCCCTGTTTGCCCTACTGGCGCTGGGCGCGCCGCTGTGGGTGCGCCTGATCGGCCCCGGCCTGGACGCCGCGGCCCAGGCCCAGGCCGCCGCCAACCTGCGCTGGCTGGCCGCCTGTGCGCCAGGCTTGGTGATGCATGGGCTGTTCAGCATTCCCTTGCAGGCACGCCAACGTTTTGTCCTGCCGGGCCTGGGCTCCTTGCTGTTCAATCTGCCACCGGTGCTGTACCTGTTTATCCGTGGCAGCGCCAGCGACAGCGCCGAACTGGCTATGTGTTTTTTTGCGGGTAGTGTGTTGATGTGCCTGCCGTTGCTGGCGCCGGTCTGGTCCTTCGGCTGGCGGCCGTGGCAGGTCAGCGGCGACCCGCTGGCAGGCCGCGAATTGCTGGGGCGCATCGGCCCATTGTTGGCCAGCAACGTGGCCAGCCAAGGCCTGGCGCTACTGGAGCGGTTGATCGCCAGTTTCCTGGGGGACGGCGCTGTGACGTGGGTCAACCTCGCGCGCAAGCTGATCAACCTGCCACTGATTGCCTTGATGAGCCTTAACCAAGTGCTGCTGGGCATGATGAGCGGCGAGCAAGGCCAACAGCGCCTGGCGCTGCTGCGCCGCGGCCTGGATGCAGCGACCCTGCTGAGCCTGCCTGCGGCCTTCGGCCTGATTGGCGCCAGCCCTACGCTGATTCATCTGCTGATGCCCGCCCAGAGCGCCGACGGCCCACTGCCGGCGCTGCTGGCCTGGTTCGCCACGCCGCTGGTGTTTGGCGCCTGGAACGCCATGCTCGCGCGCTACGCCTACGCCAGCGGTGACACGCGCCTGCCGCTCAATTGCGAACTGCTGGGCAGCCTGGTCAACGCCGCCTTGTTGGTGGTGCTGCCCTATTGTTTCGGGCTGCCGGGGATCGCCCTGGCGGCGTTGGGTGGCGTGGTGGTGACCAACCTGTTGCTGATGCACCGCCAGCAACTGCTCGGCCAACTGGGCTGGCCGTTGCAGTGGGGCTTGAGCGGGGTGCTGTTGGGTGTGGCGGCGCTGGCCCTGCACCCCTTGCACAACGATGGGTGGCAGTTGGGGTTGAGCAGCCTGGCCGGCGCGCTGGTGTTGCTGGGGTTGGGGCTTTGGCTCAAGCCGTGGAAGGCCTGAGGCCGGATCCCACCAGAGCGGTGGGATGGGGACCCGTTCAATCCTCCAGTGGCTTGGGGGCTTTACTGCCGGGCTTGGCGGGTTTGCTGCCCTTGGCCGGAGCCGCTGGCGCGGCTGGAACAGGCTCTGGCTCCGCAGGTGCGGCAAGCTCCTTTTCCGCCTGAGGCATCTGGTCGATGGCGCTGAAGAATTCCTTCAGGTCGAGGCTGTCTGGGGGTACGGTTTTTTCGAGTTTCTTCTCGCCGTCCTTGCCGATCAGGATCACCTTGGTGCCGCTGCCGACGCCGAGTTTGAGGGCGCGGATCAGCGCGTTGGTTTCTGGCGGCGTGAGCTTTTTACTGTCCTTTGGGTCCTTGGCGAACTTCTCCCCTTCGGCGCCGATACTGCCGAACTTGACGGTGTAGAACACCATGCTGCGCTCTTCGAAGGACTGCTTGGTGGCAGCCTCTTCCAGTTGTTTCTTCAGGGTTGCCAGTGTCGGGTTTCCAGCATCAAGCTCTACGACCACCAGGGGGCGCGTCTTGCCCAATTCCTGCTTGAGCGGATTATCATCAGCGGCCAACAACGGCCCCGTAAAAGCCATCAAGGTAGCCAGGGTCAGCGACCGGATGAGCATGCGCACCTCCTTTGAATTCCATGCAGGGTTCTTGAGTTTCATGTCTGCGACAGCCAAATTCAAGGATGATTCCTACACCACTTTGAGAAGCGTAGGTCAGGAAGCCCGCTACGCAAGGGCTTGGACAGTGGCCTGGTCATTGTTTCTTCCGGTTACGAGACCTTCCACTGCGGCCAATGTCGGGCAAAAACGGGGGCCACGACAGGGTCGGCGTCTACCCGCTCCAGGCTCTGCGCAAAGCCCGGCGCCAGGTTGCCGAGCACCGCGCGCGCGTCGTCCCAACGCGACACAGCCGCCGCCATGATGCCCAGTGCATTCGGCGCGTTGCTGGGTGTAAACAGTTGGCCGGCAAACTGATCGGCAAACACGACCCAGGCCTGATGCAGGTAGCGCCGTGTGCCGCTGACCAGTTGCGCTTGCTGCGCCTCATCGGCATTGCCCAACCAGCGTTGCGGGTAGTCGATGATGCCGATCGCCGCATAGCAGTTGGCGGCGATGTACAGCAAGCCGCGCAGGATCTGCGTACGATCGCCAGCCAGCAACTGGGCCTTGGGATACTCCAGGCCCAGGTGGATCAGGATCGCGGCGCTTTCGGTCAGCACCTGACCATTTGGAGTAACCAGCGTGGGGATCTGCTTGAGTGGATTGATACGTGCAAGGGCGTCGCTGCCCTCGCCGTCCTGCCAGGAACTGGCCTCCACGCGATGCCACGGCACTGCGCAGCGTTGCAGGGCAATTTCGATCATGCAGGAGCCGGATTCGTCGGTGCCATAAAGCGTGTACATGGGCGTTTCCTCCTGAGCCAAGGGCAATAGTGAGCCTGTGGTCGATTAGCTAGAATAGCCCCATTTGCCCGCCCACCAACGTACCGAAATCATCATTCACGAACGGCAGGATTGCGTCGGCCACGGGCTGCAATTGGCGCGTGACGTAGTGGTCGTAGTCGAGGGGCGCCTGGCGTACTTCCAGCGGTTCCGGGCCGTTGACGCTGATCACGTAGCTGATCCAGCCACCGCGCTGGTACTGGCGCGGGCGGCCCAGGCGATCGTTGTACTCGTCCGCCAGGCGCGCGGCGCGTACGTGGGGCGGGACGTTGCGTTCGTAGTCGTGCAAGGGCCGGCGCAGGCGTTTGCGGTAGATCAGCAACTCATCGAATTCGCCGCTCAAGGTACGCCGCACGTAGTCGCGTATGTAGTCCTGATGGGGCTGGCGATGGAAGATACGTTGGTAGAGCTCCTGCTGGAATTGCCGGGCCAGGGGCGACCAGTCGCTGCGCACGGTTTCCAGGCCCTTGTAGACCATTTCTTCGCTGCCATCTTCGCGTACGACCAGGCCGGCATAGCGCTTTTTGCTGCCCTCCTCGGCGCCACGGATAGTCGGCATCAGGAAGCGGCTGAAGTGGGTTTCGTATTGCAGCTCCAGAGCGCTTTGCAGGCCGAACTCGTTGCTCAGGTGTGCGCGCCACCAGTCGTTGACGTGCTGCACCAGCGCCAGGCCGATGCGATTGGCATCCTGCTGGGAATGGGCGCTGCCGAGCCAGACGAAGGTGGAGTCGGTGTCACCGTAAATCACCTCGTACCCTTGGGCCTCAACCAGTGCGCGAGTCTGGCGCATGATCTGGTGACCCCGCAGGGTGATCGAGGACGCCAGCCGAGTGTCGAAGAACCGACAGCCGCTGGAGCCGAGTACACCGTAAAAGGCGTTCATGATGATCTTCAGCGCCTGGGATAACGGCGCATTGCGCTCGCGTTTGGCCTCTTCGCGGCCTTCGGACACCCGCGTGACGATGGACGGCAGGCAATGCCGAGTGCGGGAGAAGCGCGCCCCGCGAAAGCCTTCCACCGAGTCGCTGTCGTCGGGATGCTTGAGGCCTTCGATCAAGCCCACCGGGTCGATCAGGAAACTGCGGATGATCGACGGGTAAAGGCTTTTGTAGTCCAGCACCAGCACCGACTCATAAAGGCCCGGGCGTGAGTCCATGACAAACCCGCCGGGGCTGGCTTGGGGCGGTTTGTCGCCCAGGTTCGGCGCAACAAACCCCTGGCGGTGCATCAACGGCATGTAGAGGTGGGTGAAGGCGGCCACGGAACCGCCGTTGCGGTCGGCCGGCAACCCGGTGACGCTGGCGCGTTCGAGCAGGAACTTGAGCAGCTCGGTCTTCTCGAAAATCCGCGTGACCAGTTCGCAGTCCTTGAGGTTGTAGCGCGCCAGGGCGGGCTTGTCCTCGGCGAACATGCGGTTGATTTCGTCCATGCGCTGGTACGGCGTGGAGATGTCCTTGCCTTCGCCAAGCAGGGTTTGCGCGACGTTTTCCAGGCTGAAGGATTCAAAACTCCAAGTGGCCGAACGCAGCGCTTCGATACCGTCGATGATCAACCGCCCCGCCGCCGCCGCAAAGTAGTGATTGCGGCTGCCGTGTTCGCGCCAGGCCATGGCTTCACCGCCACGTCCCAGCAACAGCGGCACGTTCAGGCGTTGGGCGTGTTCGTGGAGGACGCGCAGGTCGAACTGCACCACGTTCCAGCCGATGATCGCGTCGGGGTCAAACGTGGCCAGCCATTGGTTGAGGCGTTCGAGCAGTTGAGCGCGGGTGTCGCAATAGTCGAGCTTGAAATCCACCGCGTCGGTTTTGTTCGGCGGGCCGAGCATGTACACCTGGCGCTCGCCGCAGCCTTCGAGGGCGATGGAGTACAGATCTCCCTGGGCGGTGGTCTCGATATCCAGGGACACCAGCTTCAAGGGCGGACGGTAGTCGGGGGCGGGCTTCATCTGCGCGTCGAGCAAGGTGCCGCTCGCATCCGGCGTGCCGCCGAACCACACCGGGGCGGTGATAAAGCGCTCCATCATGTAGCGCTCGGGCGGGCGCACGTCACCTTCGTAGACATCGACCCCGGCAGCGCGCAGGCGCTTTTCGATGTCCATCAACTGGCGGTGCTGGCGCGCATACAGGCCCAGGACCGGGCGGTGATGAAAGTCGCACAGCTGCAACGGGCGCAACTCAAGATCGCGCTCGCCCTTGAGCAACCAATCGAGTGGCTTGCGATGAGCCTCCGGGATGAACACCACCGAGGTTTGCACGGGTAGGCGAATGCACCGTGGCCCTTGGTCGGTGGCCAGCCAGAAGCTGACCTCCGTGCCCGCCGGGGTATCGCGCCAATGCCGGGTCAGGACAAAACCCTGCTGTAAATCCACCGTACCGCACCTCAAGAATCGCGTTCAGGGCGTGATTCTACTCGGCATCCGGGCTAAGGCGGCGGGTAAACGCATACGCAACGCGCAATCTCATAAATTTGTTGCAGGACATTAATAGTAATTACTATCATTTGCACCGGAGTCGTATCCGCGCAGTGAGGAAGCGCAACGTTGTTGCCCACTTCCTCATAATTGACGGTTCGCCGTCAGGACCGACCATGCCCATCTGTCACCCTCTCGCTGTACCGTTTCGCCCTGCCCTGCTTGCCTTGTACTGCTCCCTGAGTGTTACGGCACAGGCGGCCCCCCCATCGACGTCAGACAACGTGCTGGAGCTGGGTGCCACCAGCATCAATGCCGAAGCGCCGGCCCCCACTGCGCTGCCCCCCGAGTTTGCCGGCGGCCAGGTTGCACGTGGCGGCCAACTGGGTGTGCTGGGCAACCAAGACATCATGGATGTGCCCTTCAGCATGTCCTCCTACACCGAGAAGTTGATTCGCGACCAGCAGGCAGAAACCGTTGGCGACGTGCTGCTCAATGACTCCTCGGTGCGCCAGGCCTCGGGGTATGCGAACCAGTCCCAGACGTTCATGATCCGTGGCCTGCCGTTGAATGGCGACGACATTTCCTATAACGGTTTGTACGGCATCCTGCCGCGCCAGATCATCTCCACTGACGCCCTGGAGCGCGTAGAGGTATTCAAGGGCCCCAACGCGTTTATCAACGGCGTCACCCCCACCGGCTCGGGGATCGGCGGCGGTGTAAATCTACAACCCAAGCGCGCCGATGATGTGCCGCTGCGTCGTTTCAGCACCGACATCAGCAGTGATGGCCGGATTGGAGAACACTTGGATATTGGCCAGCGCTTTGGCGAAGACAACCGTTTCGGCGCACGGGTCAACCTGTCCCAGCGCGAAGGCGATACCGGCATTGATGATGAGAACCAGCGTTCGAAGCTGTTTGCCGCCGGCCTGGACTACCGCGGCGATGCGTTGCGCTTGTCCGGTGACTTTGTGTATCAGAAGCAACGCATCAACGGCGGGCGCAACTCGGTCTTTCTCGGCAAGCTCACCCACGTACCGGATGCCCCTTCGGCAGACACCAACTACGCACCGAGCTGGAGCAGTACCAACCTTGAGGATACCTTGGGCATGCTGCGCGCCGAGTACGACCTCAACGAATACTGGACCGCATACGCGGCAGCCGGCGCCAAGCACAGCCGCGAAATGGGGCGCTACTCGTCAGTGACACTGAGCGATAACCTCGGCAATGCCAGCGCCAGTGGCTCGACGATCGCCCACGAAGAAAACAACACCAGCGCGATGGGTGGGCTCAATGGCAAGTTCCAGACCGGCCCCGTCAGCCATCGGCTCAACGTCGGCCTGGCCGGTATCTGGACCGAGGCGCGCAACGCCTATGTGTTCGCCAGCGAAAAAACGCCAACCAACATCTATCACCCGGTGACCGGCGCGCCACCGGCCCTCAATAGCCCGCGCAATACTCCCGGTACCGACTTCAGCGATCCGACCATCACTGGCAAGACGTTCGTACGCAGCCTCGCGGCATCCGACACTTTAGGGTTCTTCGACGACCGCTTGCTGGTGACCGTCGGCGCACGCCGCCAGCAGATGGTGGTACAGAGTTACAACTACATGAGCGGCACCCGCACGGCCAATTATGACGAGTCGATCACCACGCCGGTGTACGGCATTGTGTTCAAGCCTTGGAAGTATGTGTCGCTGTATGCCAACCGCATCGAAGGCCTGGCCCAGGGCCCGACATCGCCGCTCAAATCCGGCAGCCTCACGGTCATCGGTGGCGGGCAGGCTTATGCGCCTGCACGGTCCAAGCAGATCGAAGCGGGTGTCAAAGTGGACATGGGCTCCTATGGCGCGACCTTGGGTGTGTACCGTATCGAACAGCCAGGCGCGGGTTATGCCGAAGCCATCGACGCCACCAACGCCCGCTATGTGCGTGAAGGCCAGCAGATCAACAAAGGCGTCGAGCTGAACGTATTTGGTGAGCCCGCCAGCGGCCTGCGCCTGCTGGGCGGAGTGACGCTGATGAATACCGAACTCAAGGGCACACTCAACGGCGCCAACGACGGCAACCGCGCCATTGGCGTACCTTCATTCCAGCTCAACGCGGGGGTGGATTGGGATGTGCCGGGCTTGCAGGGCGTGACCCTCAACGGCCGTATGCTGCGCACCGGCGGCCAGTACGCCGACGCAGCCAACGAGCTGAGCCTGCCGGCCTGGAACCGCTTCGACGTGGGCGCGCGCTACACCTTCATGCTGCAACAGCGTGAGGTGACGGTGGGTGCCACGGTGGAGAACGTGGCCAACGAGAAGTATTGGGAATCGGCCCAGGGTGGATTCCTGAGCCAGGGGGATCCGCGGGTGGCGAAGTTGTCGGCGACGATTGATTTCTGAAAACGTAAAAGGGTTGGGGGACAGAACTCCCCCCCGCCCCCTCACCTTGTTGGGCGACTGCTCAGATAATTTTCGATATTGCCCATTTGCTCGTCCCAGCCACGGGAGTTCATCTTGAAGGCTTTCTGACGCCGCGCTTCGGGTATCTTGTCAAAACCGGACTCAACGACCCGCAAGAGAATGCCTGGAGCGCGATCTTCAATCGTGAACTCCACCAGCGTCGGTGTTTCCTTATCGTAGTCGATGCCCTCTTCCACTGCGAAAGGATGCCACCAGAAAGAAAACAGCGTTTGGGGCAGGATGCGTTCGATCCTGGCCTTCCACACGACATGTTCGTAACCTTTGTAGGTAATGGGTGCTTCGATGGTTTCTCCGGCCACAAAGGTTTTACCCTTAAGCGCGATACCGAACCACTGACCAAATTGCTCGGCCTGCGTGAGTGCCTCCCAGACCTGTTTACGTGATGCGTTGAGCAGGACTTTGCGTTCGATGCGATCTAATACGTGCATAAGTCACCTCCTTCATTGAACACTAGGCGACATCAACCAATGCGCAACCTTGCGTTGTGCGCGATGATGATGACCCCCTCCTTGCCTGGCCATAGGTTATGACTGACCCACTGAATGGAAGTTGCTTGTGCAAAGGCGTGCGCTACCAAGTGGACAGCCTGGACATGCCCATCAGCCACTGCCACTGCGAAAGCTGCCGCAAGGCACACGCGGCCGCGTTTGTTGCCACGGCCGGGGTGATGCGTGAGCATTTTCGCTGGACGCAGGGTGAGCAACTGCTGTCGTCCTTTGAATCTTCGCCGGGCAAATTCAGACATTTCTGCTCGCGCTGCGGCTCACATCTGATCGCCGAACGTGAGCATCAGCCCCACGTGATCGTGCGGGTGGCGACGCTGGATGATGATCCGGGCGTCAGGCCCACCTCGCATATCTGGACGGCCCATGAAGTGCCCTGGCTGGCTTATGACGGCGTAGCGCGCTGGGACGAATGGAAGGTCTGAGTCAAACCCGTGGATCGCCAGGGGCCTTGGCCGGCGCCGCGTATTGCGGCTTTAGGTGGCCTTCCTGGTCGAGCAGCCAGGCATCCATGATCTGTCGCACCACAGGCCCGGCGACACGGCCGCCGGCCTCACCGTTTTCGATCATGACTGAAATCACGATTTGCGGATGTTCGGCCGGCGCAAAGCCGACGAACAAGGCGTTATCGCGGTGCCGCTCCAACGTCTTGTTACGGTTGTAGCGCTCACCCTGCTTGATCGCCACCACCTGAGCGGTACCGCTCTTGCCGGCGATGCGGTATTGGGCGCCTTGCGCTGCCGCCCGGGCAATACCGCGGGGATCGTGCATCACCAATTGCATGCCATGGTTGACCTGCTCCCAGTCACGCGGGTCCTTGAGGACCACGTTGGGCATTGGATGCTCATCCACAGGAGCCACACCATTGATGGTCTTGGCCAGGTGCGGCCGGTTCCATACACCTTTGTTGGCGATCAATGCTGTGGCCTGGGCCAATTGCAGAGGCGTCACCTGCATATAGCCTTGGCCAATGCCGAGAATCACGGTTTCGCCTGGGAACCACGGCTGGCGGCGGGTCGCACGCTTCCAGGCCTGGGATGGCATCAGGCCGGCAGATTCTTCGAACATATCCAGGGACACTTTCTGGCCCAGGCCGAACTCGGCCAGATAGTCGTGCAGGCGATCGATTCCGAGTTTATGGGCCAGGTCGTAGAAGTAAGTGTCGTTGGAACGCATGATGGCCGCGTCCATGTCCACCCAGCCGTCACCGCTGTGGTTCCAGTTGCGGTATTTGTGGTCAAAGTCTGGCAACTGATAGTAACCCGGGTCGAAGACTCGGGTTTGTGGGGTAACAACGCCACTGTCGAGACCAGCGATGGCCACTTCCGGCTTGATGGTTGAACCCGGCGCATAGAGCCCGCGTAGCACGCGGTTGAACAGCGGTCGGTCAATAGAATCATGCAGCGCTGCGTATTCCTTGAAGCTGATGCCGGTGACGAACAGGTTCGGATCGAAACTCGGTTTGCTGACCATGGCCAGTACTTCACCGGTTTGCGGGTCCAGGGCGACTACCGACCCACGACGGTCGCCCAAGGCCTCTTCGGCAGCTTCCTGTAGCTTGACGTCGAGGCTCAGGACAATGTTTTTGCCAGGGATGGGATCGGTGTGCTTGAGCACGCGCAACACGCGGCCCTGTGCATTGGTCTCGACCTCTTCGTAGCCGACATGGCCATGCAGTTCAGACTCGTAAAAACGTTCGATGCCGGTTTTACCGATGGATTGGGTACCGCGGTACTCCACCGAATCAAGGGTCTTGGATTCTTTTTCGTTGATGCGGCCGACGTAGCCGATGGAGTGGGCAAAGTGCGCGCCCAGGGGGTAGTGGCGAACGAATTGTGGCTCGACGTCCACACCAGGTAGACGGAACTCGTTGACGGCCAAAACGGCGATCTGCTCTTCGGTCAACTCGTAGAACAACGTGACGGGAACGAACGGGTGACGGGCCTGCTTGAGCGCCTTATCAAACACTGCACGGTCTTCGGCAGGCAGGTGTAACAGATTGACGATTTCGTCCAGCTCACCCTTGAGGTCGGCAGTGCGCTCACGGGTGATGGTCAGGTTATAACTCGGGCGGTTGTCGGCCAGGACTACGCCATTCCGGTCATAGATCAGGCCGCGAGTCGGTGTGATGGGCAGGACGTGGACCCGGTTGTTTTCGGAAATTGTGGAGTGGTAGTCGTACTGCACCACCTGCAGGAAATACATGCGCCCTACCAGCGCACACGTGATCCCAATCACCAGCACCGCACAGGCGAGCAAGCGCTTGTTGACCAGGCGGTTTTCTTTTTCGTGATCTTTGATAGGTATCGGTTCAGGCATTTCTACAGCATCTCGTTGGAAAAGGTCGACGCCGCATCCTGCGGATAAAGATCAATCCTTGTGAAAATGTGCTGCACCATAGCAAAAATGCAGAAACACTTTGTATCGAATTCCCTCAACGGCAGCTTATTTAATGTTGCCTGTCAATGGCCATTAATTTTGACCCACTTTTGGCCAATAGAATTGACCCACTTGCTCACCGCTAACCGCCGGTTTTCTGCTTCAAACGATAGCTCTCACCTCCCAGCATAAAGATGTGTGAATGGTGGATCACGCGGTCGATGATGGGCACGGCCACGTTGTCGTCATGGAAGAACTCGCCCCAGCTGGTGAAGTCCTTGTTGGTGGTCAGGATGACCGAGCGGTACTCGTACAGGTTGTTGATTAACTGGAACAGGTTGTACCGGGCTTGGCGCGTCATCGGCAGGTAGCCCAGCTCATCGATGATCAGCACGTCGTATTTGCTCAGCTGATTAAGGCGCTTCTTCAGCTCGCCCTTCATTTCCGCCAGCTCCAGATCCTCGACCAACGCCAGAGCCGTGCGGAACAGCACCTTGTAGCCCGCCTGAACCGCCTTGTGGCCAATCCCAATGGCCAAGTGGGTCTTGCCCACACCCGGTGGTCCGATGAACACCAGGTTGTCGCGGTTGTCGATAAAGCTGAAGTCCAGCAAGGTGCTGACCTGGCGCTTGGTGATGGTGGTCTGGTGCCGGTAATCGAAGGCCTCCAGATGCTTCTCCGAGGGGAACTGCGCCTGCTTGAGGTTGCGGCTTACGCGGCTACTGGAGCGGGCGTTAAGCTCATGCTCGACCAGTGACTGGGCGAAGCTCAGGTAGGACAGTTCATTGGCTTCGGCTCTGGCCAGCAGGGTGGCCAGCTCACCCGCGGTCGCGCTGAGGCGCAGGCTTCGGTACTGCGCGATAGTGCTGTCGAGCAGGCTCATTGGGTCACCCCGTGGCCAGTCGACTGGCCAATGCGGGCATAAGCGTTCAGGTCGGCGTGACTAACCTGGCTACCGGCCTCTGGCGCATAGTCATGGTCGCCGATGATCCGGCCCCGCGCCTTGGCTTGCTGCCATGCTTCGAGGTAGCGCTTGAGCCCGGTGGCGGTCAGTTCACTGCGCTCGCACAACTCGCCGAGCAACGCCGTATCAACCGGCGCATGGGCCATGAGCAGGTCGCGTGCAGCAACCAGCTGATCCTTGTAGATACGCGGCGAAGTACGCTTGAGCAGTTGGCACAGGGTTGCCCCAAGGGCATCGGGCAGGATCGAGTCGATGCCGCGCTCCAGGTCGGTAATGCGCTGGGCATGGTCTCGGTAATGGTTGTTGTTCTTGATCATCCGGCCCTTGGCCTTGCACAGGTCATGGGTGGCTATGAGTTCACCGCTCTCCAGGTCATGGATCAGCAACTGGTTGTCCTGTGCGCTGACACCGACACGGGCTTGCTGCCAGGCCATGGGTACCGAGTACTTGTTGGCCTGCCATGAGATCAAGCCGGTCTTGTCGACCTTGCGGGTCTCCCTTGTCGGCGCCACGTGCAGCAGGTTCTGCGGGACGAGATAGGGCTTGAGCTGACTACGCTCCAGTGCCTCGAAATGCGCTCTTGGATGCTGCCCCGTCGTGCCGTGCACGCGTGCGTTGGCGACAGTCTCGAGCCAATCATTCAGGTGCTGTCGGACGGCGGCCTCGTCCTGGAAGTGCTCGCCGTAGAAGCAGTCACGCTTGACGTACTTGACCCCGGCCTCCACCTTGCCCTTGCTCTCCGGGTCATAGCCCTCGCAGGCATGGATGCGGTACCCGACGGTAGTCGCATACTGGTGGAAGCGCTGGTTCAGCGTCAGCTCACGGTACTGCTCGTTGATCACCACCATCTTGGTCTGATCGTAGATGCACTCCTCGGTGACGCCGCCGAAGTAGCGGAAGGCCTCGTCGTGCATCTGGATAAACCGTTCGGTATCCAGCGGCCGGAAGTTCAGACCGACATACATCAGCCGTGAACAGGACAGCACAAACACCACAAAATGAACGACACGCTCCAGGCCGCCAATCATGACGCCTCGCAGCTCACCGGGGTCGACCTGACACTGCACGCCAGGCACTGACTCAACGACCGGCTCGTAATAGCGCAACTGGCCACTGGCAACCTGCTGCTTGAGCGCTTGCACATAGCGGCGAATGCTCCGGTCTGACACCGCCAGCTCGGTGGTGCGCTCCCTCAGGCGACGGGCCAGCTTGACTGCGCTCAGGGCTGGAAACTGACCCAACTGATTAATCAGATAATCGCGGTGCTCGTCGAGCACCTTGGTGCGTGAAGGGTCAGCAATGGTAGCGCTGATCTGCATCTCATCCAGGTGGAGATACTTGCGTACGGTGTTCCGGGAAATCCCCAGCTCACGACTGATGGCACGGACCGACAGGCCTCGGCCCTGGTCATACAACCCCTTGATCTTGTGAATCACAACCCACTCCTTCAATGATCTGTCCCCGGCCTGTGCATAAGGCGGGTGACGCTACATGGTCGGTGGCCAATGCCACTATGGGTGGGTCAAAATTGTTGGCCAGAGGTGGGTCAGTTTAATTGGCCATTAACAGTTGCCAGAAGCGCTGGAATTTTCGAGCGCCCAAAACAAAACCCCAACTGCTTTCGCAATTGGGGTTTCGGAATTTAATCTTGACGATGACCTACTCTCACATGGGGAAACCCCACACTACCATCGGCGATGCATCGTTTCACTGCTGAGTTCGGGATGGGATCAGGTGGTTCCAATGCTCTATGGTCGTCAAGAAATTCGGGTACTGAGTCGTGGCCAGTTGGCCTCGCTTCAGCAAATTGGGTAGGTGATAGATCTCGGTGTTTTGTGAGCGTCGAACTTTCGGTTCATTTTCGTCTTCACACACCGCAATCTGATGCTCGTTAGAGTAGTCAAATTGCTTGGGTGTTATATGGTCAAGCCTCACGGGCAATTAGTATTGGTTAGCTCAACGCCTCACAGCGCTTACACACCCAACCTATCAACGTCGTAGTCTTCGACGGCCCTTCAGGGAACTCAAGGTTCCAGTGAGATCTCATCTTGAGGCTAGTTTCCCGCTTAGATGCTTTCAGCGGTTATCTATTCCGAACATAGCTACCCGGCAATGCCACTGGCGTGACAACCGGAACACCAGAGGTTCGTCCACTCCGGTCCTCTCGTACTAGGAGCAGCCCCTCTCAAATCTCAAACGTCCACGGCAGATAGGGACCGAACTGTCTCACGACGTTCTAAACCCAGCTCGCGTACCACTTTAAATGGCGAACAGCCATACCCTTGGGACCGGCTTCAGCCCCAGGATGTGATGAGCCGACATCGAGGTGCCAAACACCGCCGTCGATATGAACTCTTGGGCGGTATCAGCCTGTTATCCCCGGAGTACCTTTTATCCGTTGAGCGATGGCCCTTCCATACAGAACCACCGGATCACTAAGACCTACTTTCGTACCTGCTCGACGTGTCTGTCTCGCAGTCAAGCGCGCTTTTGCCTTTATACTCTACGACCGATTTCCGACCGGTCTGAGCGCACCTTCGTACTCCTCCGTTACTCTTTAGGAGGAGACCGCCCCAGTCAAACTACCCACCATACACTGTCCTCGATCCGGATAACGGACCTGAGTTAGAACCTCAAAGTTGCCAGGGTGGTATTTCAAGGATGGCTCCACGCAGACTGGCGTCCACGCTTCAAAGCCTCCCACCTATCCTACACAAGCAAATTCAAAGTCCAGTGCAAAGCTATAGTAAAGGTTCACGGGGTCTTTCCGTCTAGCCGCGGATACACTGCATCTTCACAGCGATTTCAATTTCACTGAGTCTCGGGTGGAGACAGCGCCGCCATCGTTACGCCATTCGTGCAGGTCGGAACTTACCCGACAAGGAATTTCGCTACCTTAGGACCGTTATAGTTACGGCCGCCGTTTACCGGGGCTTCGATCAAGAGCTTCGCGTTAGCTAACCCCATCAATTAACCTTCCGGCACCGGGCAGGCGTCACACCCTATACGTCCACTTTCGTGTTTGCAGAGTGCTGTGTTTTTAATAAACAGTCGCAGCGGCCTGGTATCTTCGACCGGCATGAGCTTACGGAGCAAGTCCTTCACCCTCACCGGCGCACCTTCTCCCGAAGTTACGGTGCCATTTTGCCTAGTTCCTTCACCCGAGTTCTCTCAAGCGCCTTGGTATTCTCTACCCAACCACCTGTGTCGGTTTGGGGTACGGTTCCTGGTTACCTGAAGCTTAGAAGCTTTTCTTGGAAGCATGGCATCAACCACTTCGTTAACTAAAAGTTAACTCGTCATCAGCTCTCGGCCTTAGAATCCCGGATTTACCTAAGATTCCAGCCTACCACCTTAAACTTGGACAACCAACGCCAAGCTGGCCTAGCCTTCTCCGTCCCTCCATCGCAATAACCAGAAGTACAGGAATATTAACCTGTTTTCCATCGACTACGCTTTTCAGCCTCGCCTTAGGGACCGACTAACCCTGCGTCGATTAACGTTGCGCAGGAAACCTTGGTCTTTCGGCGTGGGTGTTTTTCACACCCATTATCGTTACTCATGTCAGCATTCGCACTTCTGATACCTCCAGCAAGCTTCTCAACTCACCTTCACAGGCTTACAGAACGCTCCTCTACCGCATCACTTACGTGATACCCGTAGCTTCGGTGTATGGTTTGAGCCCCGTTACATCTTCCGCGCAGGCCGACTCGACTAGTGAGCTATTACGCTTTCTTTAAAGGGTGGCTGCTTCTAAGCCAACCTCCTAGCTGTCTAAGCCTTCCCACATCGTTTCCCACTTAACCATAACTTTGGGACCTTAGCTGACGGTCTGGGTTGTTTCCCTTTTCACGACGGACGTTAGCACCCGCCGTGTGTCTCCCATGCTCGGCACTTGTAGGTATTCGGAGTTTGCATCGGTTTGGTAAGTCGGGATGACCCCCTAGCCGAAACAGTGCTCTACCCCCTACAGTGATACATGAGGCGCTACCTAAATAGCTTTCGAGGAGAACCAGCTATCTCCGAGCTTGATTAGCCTTTCACTCCGATCCACAGGTCATCCGCTAACTTTTCAACGGTAGTCGGTTCGGTCCTCCAGTTAGTGTTACCCAACCTTCAACCTGCCCATGGATAGATCGCCCGGTTTCGGGTCTATTCCCAGCGACTAGACGCCCTATTAAGACTCGCTTTCGCTACGCCTCCCCTATTCGGTTAAGCTCGCCACTGAAAATAAGTCGCTGACCCATTATACAAAAGGTACGCAGTCACCCAACAAAGTGGGCTCCCACTGCTTGTACGCATACGGTTTCAGGATCTATTTCACTCCCCTCTCCGGGGTTCTTTTCGCCTTTCCCTCACGGTACTAGTTCACTATCGGTCAGTCAGTAGTATTTAGCCTTGGAGGATGGTCCCCCCATATTCAGACAAAGTTTCTCGTGCTCCGTCCTACTCGATTTCATGACTAAGAGATTTTCGCGTACAGGGCTATCACCCACTATGGCCGCACTTTCCAGAGCGTTCCGCTAATCTCAAAGCCACTTAAGGGCTAGTCCCCGTTCGCTCGCCACTACTAAGGGAATCTCGGTTGATTTCTTTTCCTCAGGGTACTTAGATGTTTCAGTTCCCCTGGTTCGCCTCTTGCACCTATGTATTCAGTACAAGATAACCATCTTATGATGGCTGGGTTCCCCCATTCAGACATCTCCGGATCAAAGTCTGTTTGCCGACTCCCCGAAGCTTTTCGCAGGCTACCACGTCTTTCATCGCCTCTGACTGCCAAGGCATCCACCGTATGCGCTTCTTCACTTGACCATATAACCCCAAGCAATCTGGTTATACTGTGAAGACGACATTCGCCGAAAATTCGAATTTCTCAGTTAAGAGAACTCACAAATTTTACCTTAGCCTGATCCGTTACCAGTGAAAGTAACGTTCAGTCTATCTTTCTATCACATACCCAAATTTTTAAAGAACGAACTAGTCAAAGACTAGAAATCAACATTCACCATCACAACGATGGAATGCTCATTTCTAAGCTTTATACAAACAGAAGCAGTAGTGGTGGAGCCAAACGGGATCGAACCGTTGACCTCCTGCGTGCAAGGCAGGCGCTCTCCCAGCTGAGCTATGGCCCCGTATTTCTACAGGCGTTTCCCACACAAAATTGGTGGGTCTGGGCAGATTCGAACTGCCGACCTCACCCTTATCAGGGGTGCGCTCTAACCAACTGAGCTACAGACCCAATTTCGGGCTGCTTCTTTTCGTCTTCTTCAATGAATCAAGCAATTCGTGTGGGAACTTATGGAGCAGCTGATGTCGTCGATTAAGGAGGTGATCCAGCCGCAGGTTCCCCTACGGCTACCTTGTTACGACTTCACCCCAGTCATGAATCACACCGTGGTAACCGTCCTCCCGAAGGTTAGACTAGCTACTTCTGGTGCAACCCACTCCCATGGTGTGACGGGCGGTGTGTACAAGGCCCGGGAACGTATTCACCGCGACATTCTGATTCGCGATTACTAGCGATTCCGACTTCACGCAGTCGAGTTGCAGACTGCGATCCGGACTACGATCGGTTTTATGGGATTAGCTCCACCTCGCGGCTTGGCAACCCTCTGTACCGACCATTGTAGCACGTGTGTAGCCCAGGCCGTAAGGGCCATGATGACTTGACGTCATCCCCACCTTCCTCCGGTTTGTCACCGGCAGTCTCCTTAGAGTGCCCACCATTACGTGCTGGTAACTAAGGACAAGGGTTGCGCTCGTTACGGGACTTAACCCAACATCTCACGACACGAGCTGACGACAGCCATGCAGCACCTGTCTCAATGTTCCCGAAGGCACCAATCTATCTCTAGAAAGTTCATTGGATGTCAAGGCCTGGTAAGGTTCTTCGCGTTGCTTCGAATTAAACCACATGCTCCACCGCTTGTGCGGGCCCCCGTCAATTCATTTGAGTTTTAACCTTGCGGCCGTACTCCCCAGGCGGTCAACTTAATGCGTTAGCTGCGCCACTAAAAGCTCAAGGCTTCCAACGGCTAGTTGACATCGTTTACGGCGTGGACTACCAGGGTATCTAATCCTGTTTGCTCCCCACGCTTTCGCACCTCAGTGTCAGTATTAGTCCAGGTGGTCGCCTTCGCCACTGGTGTTCCTTCCTATATCTACGCATTTCACCGCTACACAGGAAATTCCACCACCCTCTACCATACTCTAGTCAGTCAGTTTTGAATGCAGTTCCCAGGTTGAGCCCGGGGATTTCACATCCAACTTAACAAACCACCTACGCGCGCTTTACGCCCAGTAATTCCGATTAACGCTTGCACCCTCTGTATTACCGCGGCTGCTGGCACAGAGTTAGCCGGTGCTTATTCTGTCGGTAACGTCAAAATTGCAGAGTATTAATCTACAACCCTTCCTCCCAACTTAAAGTGCTTTACAATCCGAAGACCTTCTTCACACACGCGGCATGGCTGGATCAGGCTTTCGCCCATTGTCCAATATTCCCCACTGCTGCCTCCCGTAGGAGTCTGGACCGTGTCTCAGTTCCAGTGTGACTGATCATCCTCTCAGACCAGTTACGGATCGTCGCCTTGGTGAGCCATTACCTCACCAACTAGCTAATCCGACCTAGGCTCATCTGATAGCGCAAGGCCCGAAGGTCCCCTGCTTTCTCCCGTAGGACGTATGCGGTATTAGCGTCCGTTTCCGAACGTTATCCCCCACTACCAGGCAGATTCCTAGGCATTACTCACCCGTCCGCCGCTCTCAAGAGAAGCAAGCTTCTCTCTACCGCTCGACTTGCATGTGTTAGGCCTGCCGCCAGCGTTCAATCTGAGCCATGATCAAACTCTTCAGTTCAAACATCTTTGGGTTTTTAAGAAACCCTAAACTTGGCTCAGCAATCGTTGGTTACATCTTTGATTTCTCGCGGAGTAACTTGTGATGCTGATAATCTTGTTGACTATCAGTCTGACTCCACAAGCACCCACACGAATTGCTTGATTCAGTTGTTAAAGAGCGGTTGGTTAAGATCTTTCGTCTCAACCGAGGCGCGCATTCTACAGCAGCCTCATTTGCTGTCAAGTGGTTATTCTCAGAAGTTTTCGAAGATTTCTTCAACAACTTCAACCACTTGCGCTTGCGATCTCTCGTAAGCGGGAGGCGAATTCTACAGCGTTACACGCTGCTGTCAACACCTCTTTTTCAACTTCCTTTTGGCTTCGATGAACTGAAGCAACTTGCTGTCGAGAACTGCGTAACTCTTTGTTTACCAAGGAGTTTTCCGTTTCGACTGCGCCGGAAGTGGGGCGAATTATAGGCTTCCAGAATTTGCCGTCAACCCAATTATTCGGTTTTTCTATCAAAAACCTCAAAAACCCGATAATTCCACTATATAGATAGCTACGAATCAGTTTTTGCGCAATATATTGCTCATTCGCTGACAGTTAAGCATCATAGCGCCACGTATTTATCGACCATGACTTCGGAAGAACTCCCGCAATGACCACCCCTCCTCGCAGCCTGGCATCCGCATTGTTTCCGATCGGCCTGCTATTAATCGCCATGGCGTCCATCCAATCCGGTGCGTCATTGGCCAAAAGCATGTTTCCTATTGTTGGCGCACAAGGCACCACTGCTCTGCGTTTGATTTTTGCCAGTGTGATCATGCTGGTGCTATTACGCCCATGGCGCGCCACGCTGACGGCCAAGTCCTTACGCACAGTGATCATTTACGGGATGGCGCTGGGCGGCATGAACTTCCTCTTCTATATGTCCCTTCGCACCGTCCCCCTGGGGATTGCAGTAGCACTTGAGTTCACAGGCCCGCTTGCCGTCGCAATCTATGCCTCGCGCCGGGCTGTCGACTTCCTGTGGATTGCCCTGGCGATCATCGGCCTACTGCTGTTGATTCCACTGGGCGAGGCCAGTAGCGGTATCGACTGGGTCGGCGCGGCTTACGCGCTGGGCGCAGGCGGATGCTGGGCCCTCTATATTTTGTTCGGCCAAAAGGCTGGGAACGACAATGGTGTTCAGACCGCCGCACTCGGCGTGATGATTGCCGCCCTGTTCGTCGCACCGATCGGCATCGTGCATGCGGGCGCCGCGCTGCTGACGCCCGCCCTGATCCCTATCGCCATCGGCGTCGCGATTCTGTCCACGGCCTTGCCCTATACATTGGAGATGGTTGCACTGACGCGCCTTCCCGCCCGCACGTTTGGCACGTTGATGAGTATCGAACCGGCGTTCGGCGCCCTCTCCGGCCTGTTCTTTCTGCATGAGCATTTATCTCTGGCCCAATGGCTGGCCATCACGTGCATTATCCTGGCGTCCGTAGGCGCCACGTTGACGATGCGCAACGAATCCAAACCGTTAGTACCCGCCGACTGATCATCTTTAAAGCCAGCGCTGGTATTTACCGCTCATTTAGGCCATGTTTAGGCCGTAACCGAATGTCATTCATGGAGAATTTCGACACGGACAGCATGAACGCTTCGCTCGAGAGCGAGTAAAGCGGCTCTGTTCTTTTGCAGGGCGGCTATTAAGGATGGGAATGAAACGAATTTTGATACTGTTGCTGGTTGTGGGCATCGCTGGCTGTGCTGCAACCACAAAAACAGAAGTGAAACGGGGTAAGAAAGGGCTGCATATCAACTGTTCGGGCCTGTCCTCCTCCTGGGACCAGTGCTACACCAGTGCAGCCAACTCATGCGGCGCCAAGGGCTACCGGGTGATCGCCAAATCCGGCGATAACTCCGAGGAGCCTGGGGACTACCCCTTCGGTCTCAACCCTGCCGGCTATACCAGCCGTAGCATGATCGTCATCTGCAAATAGTTGCCCGAGCAGTCTTTCCTGACTGCTCATCTTAAATCCCGGCCATTTGCGGCATGAAGGCTAAACTCCTGCTCGACCATCGAGCCAATGGAGTTCCCATGCCGCACAACAAGAAAATCGTATTAGTCGTGGGTGCCGGTGACGCGACCGGCGGCGCCATAGCCAAACGCTTTGCCCGCGAAGGTTACATCGCCTGCGTCACCCGTCGCAGCGCCGACAAACTGCAGCCCTTGGTAGACAGTATTAAATCGGCCGGCGGTGAAGCTCATGGCTTTGCCTGTGATGCACGTAAAGAAGAAGACGTGATCGCACTGGTCGAGCAAATCGAAACCGAGCTGGGGCCTATTGAAGCGTTCGTCTTCAACATCGGCGCCAATGTGCCTTGCAGCATTCTGGAAGAAACCGCGCGCAAGTACTTCAAGATCTGGGAGATGGCGTGTTTCTCTGGCTTCTTGAACGCACGGGAAGTCGCCAAACGCATGGTCACGCGTAACCGCGGCACTATCCTGTTCTCCGGCGCCACCGCCGGCTTGCGCGGGAGCGCAGGGTTTGCCGCCTTCGCCGGCGCCAAACACGGGATACGCGCCCTGGCACAAAGCATGGCGCGGGAGTTAGGCCCGATGAACATCCATGTTGCCCATGTGGTGGTCGACGGCGCCATCGATACAGACTTCATCCGCGAGAATTTCCCGCAAAAGTACGCCCTCAAGGACCAGGACGCCCTCCTCAACCCTGACCATATTGCCGACAACTACTGGTTCCTGCACAAGCAGCCACGGGACGCCTGGACGTTCGAACTGGACCTGCGCCCCTGGAACGAAACCTGGTGACGCCCCCTATAACAATAAGCAGTGAGTACAGACCATGAGTAAAACCCTGGAGTTTTTCTTTGATCTCGGCAGCCCCGCCACTTACCTGGCCTATACCCAGTTGCCGGCGCTGTGTGCCCAAACCGGCGCACAGGTGGTGTATCAACCGATGCTATTGGGCGGTGTTTTCAAGGCCACGGGCAATGCCTCACCGATCACGGTGCCTGTCAAGGGGCGCTACATGCTCGATGACCTGGCGCGTTACGCCAAACGCTACAACGTGCCGCTCAGGTTCAACCCGCACTTTCCCATCAATACCTTGTTGCTGATGCGCGCTGTCACCGGCATTCAAATCCACCAGCCTGAGCGCTTCCTCGACTTCATCGACTGCCTGTTCCGAGCACTCTGGGTGGAAGGCCATCACCTGGGCGACCCAGAGGTGGTAGCCAATGTGCTCACCGAACAGGGGTTCGATCCCGAGCAGGTACTGGCCCTGTCAAACGATGCAGCCGTCAAGGACGCCCTCAAGGACAAAACCGAACAGGCCGTTAAGCGCGGCGTGTTCGGCGCTCCCAGCTTCTTTGTAGGAAACCAGCTGTTCTTCGGTCAGGACCGTCTGGACTTTGTGCGTGAAGCCCTCAGCTAGATATCGATTGCAGCCGGCAATGCGCCGGCTGCATTCGATCAAATCGCCGCAGTGCGCACCTGCAACCATTCAAGGGCTGCACCATCGAGCAGCGGGCTCAAACGCTCACGTACCTGGGCGTGATACGCGTTGAACCATTCACGCTCATCCGCCGTCAGCAACGACGGCTCCAGGCACCGAGTATCAATCGGGCACAGGGTCAGGGTTTCGAACTTGAGGAATTCACCAAATTCGGTCTTGCCCGCTTCGCGATTCAACACCAGGTTCTCAATGCGCACGCCCCAACGGCCAGGGCGATAAGTACCCGGCTCAATTGACGTAATCATCCCTGGCTGCATCGCCGTTTGTGGCGCTGCAGCGGCTTGATAGGCAATCACTTGCGGGCCCTCATGCACGTTGAGGAAATACCCTACGCCGTGGCCTGTACCGTGACCGTAGTCCACGCCTTCTGCCCAGATCGGCGCCCGGGCAATGGCGTCCAGCAACGGTGAAAGAATGCCTTTGGGGAACTGCGCACGAGACAGGGCAATCACGCCCTTGAGTACCCGCGTGCAATCGCGCTTCTGTTCTTCACTCGGTGTACCGATGGGCACCATCCGCGTGATGTCCGTGGTTCCGCCCAGGTACTGGCCGCCCGAGTCGATCAGCAGCAAGCCATCACCTTCGATCAGCGCATGCTCTTCTTCGGTGGCGTGGTAATGCGGCATCGCGCCGTTGGCATTGAAGGCGGCAATGGTGTTGAAGCTCAGCGATACATAGCCTGGACGGCGGGTACGCGCAGCGGTCAGGTGTTCGTCAATCGTCAGTTCGGTAATGCGCTCGCGGCCCAGGGCACTGTCGAGCCAGGCAAAGAATTCGCACAGCGCCGCACCATCCTGCTCCATGGCTTGGCGGATATGTTCCGCGTCTGCCAGGCTCTTGCGGGATTTGGCCAGTGTGGTGGGGTTGAGGCTTTCAACCAGCTTGACGCCCGCGTCGAGGTTTTCCAGCAAGCCGGCAGTGACGCGGGCGGGGTCCACTTGCAAGCTTGCGCCCGCCGGTACCGCTCGCAGCGCTTGCGCCACTTCGCTGTAGTCACGCAGGGTCACGCCATCCTGCTCAAGCACCGCCCGCAGTTGCGCATCGACCTTGCCCAACGCCACAAACAAAGTGGCCTGCTGTTGATTGATCAAGGCAAACGACACAAACACCGGATTGAATGACACATCAGCGCCGCGCAGGTTGAATAGCCAGGCGATGTCATCCAGCGTCGCGATGAAATGCCAGTCGGCGCCCTTGTCTTTCAAACTGGCACGCAAGGCGGCCAGTTTCTCGCCACGGCTGACGGTGGCCTGGGGCGGCAGATGCTGATAGATCGGCTGGTTCGGCAATGCCGGGCGGTCTTGCCAGACTTCATTGAGTACATCGATATCGGTACGCAGACGCGCGCCACGCTCGGCCAGCTTGCCTCCCAGGGTACGTGCCGAGGCCACGGCCATGACCGCACCGTCCACCGCCACTACGCCACCCTCAGGGATTTGCTCGGCCAGCCACTCCAGCGGCCCAGGCTGACCCGGTTGCAGCTTAACCAGCTCGATACCGCTGCCCTTGAGTTCCTTGGTTGCCTGTTCCCAGTAACGGCTGTCAGCCCAGACCCCGGCAAACTCCGCCGTGACGATCAGGGTGCCCACCGAACCATGAAAGCCGGACAACCACTGACGCCCTTGCCAGTAACCCGGCAAATATTCGGACAGGTGCGGGTCCGCCGATGGCACCAGCAGGGCATGAATGCCTTCGCGGCGCATCAGTTCACGGGTATGCGCCAGGCGCTGGGGAACCGTTCCATGGGTCAAAGGCTGCGTACTCATTGTGTCTCCTGCTAACCACTAATAATTGTTATGTGTTGCGAATGATAAATCAGACCGCCCAGAATGCCGGCGCGCTCGCCAACGCGGCCTTGATCAACTGCGCGGCCTGGTCGATATCCTGTTCGGTGGTGAACCGGCCCAGGCTCAAGCGAATAGTGCGAGCGGCACTGCGAGCGTCATGCCCCAAGGCCAGGAGCACATGGGACGGCGCATTGCTGGCAGAATTGCACGCTGAAGTCGCGGAAAAGGCAATGCCTGCACTCAATGCGGCTGAATTGAATTCACCCTCGCTGAAGGTAAGGCTCAAGGTGTGCGGAATACGCTGGGTTGGGCTGCCATTAATACGCAAGCCGGCTACCGACGCCAGTTGATCCAGCAGGCGCTGGCGAAGTGCGACAATCGTGGCCTTCTCATCCGCGAAAGACGCCGCCGCCAGAGCGAACGCCGTACCCATGCCGGCAATCTGATGGGTCGCCAGGGTGCCGGAGCGCAAGCCTCCTTCATGGCCACCGCCGTGAATCTGCGCCAATACCTTCTGCTGCGCCCGCGGCCCGACATATAACGCGCCGATGCCCTTGGGCCCATACAGCTTGTGAGCAGAGAACGACATCAGGTCTACCGGCCACCGGGCCAGGTCGATAGCCACTTTGCCTGCCCCTTGCGCCGCGTCCACATGGAACAACGCGCCCTGCTCACGCACCCGCGCGCCAATGGCCGGGATGTCGTTGAGGGTTCCCAGTTCGTTGTTGACCAGCATCAGCGAGACCAGAAAGGTGTCCTCGCGCAAGGCTTCGCTGACCGCCTCGACGCTGATCAAGCCGTCTGCATCCGGTACCAGGTAAGTCACTGCCACTCCGGCTTCCTGCAATTGCCTCGCGGTGTCCAGCGTGGCCTTGTGTTCGATCTGGCTGGTGATGATATGCCCACCCGCCACACCACGGGCCTGGGCCACGCCCTTGAGCGCCAGGTTGTTGGATTCCGTGGCACCGGAGGTCCAGACGATCTGCTCGGCCTGCGCCCCCACCAACTCAGCCACTTGGCGACGCGCCTGTTCAACCTTCTGCCTAGCCGCTTGGCCGAATGCATGGGAACTGGACGCAGGGTTGCCGAAGTGAGCGTTGAAACCCAAACACTCGACCATCACCTGAATAACTCGCTCATCCACCGGCGTGGTGGCGGCGTAGTCGAAATACAACGGACGTTTATTCATGAGGTTAAAACTCGCAGAGCGTATTCCCAAGAGCAGCGTCTCGGGGGGCATCGACCAGAACAGAGGTCGTCAGGTTTAACCGATCGAATGCCATTAAAGAAGGTAACTTTATTTAAATGTGCGTAGGAACGCTCCTGGAATTGAGCTTAACAGGCTGAAGTAGCCCCATGGCAAACAAAAAGCCCGAGGTTCCTTGTGGGAAACCTCGGGCTTTTTGCCGCAAGAAGCGCGCTCAACTGGGCCGACCATGCAAAACCACGCTGCGCTCGGCGTTCATTTCGCCTTGGCGATCAAAACCGAAGGGCTTTTGTGGCTGACCAATCAATGCGGCGCGCTGGCGTTGATAGTCGTCAAACGACAAGCCGCGACGGCCCAGGGCCTCCAGGGCCAACTGCTTGGTTTCCTCGGCCGTATAGGGACGCAACTCCGGGGAAGGCTGGGTCGCACAACCCGCAAGGACAGAGGTGACAAGTAAAAAGGAAACAGCGAGGAAACGGTTCATGGCGATGGCCCTGCGAAGGAGGTTTCGAGTCAATGAACACAGGCTACTCCCGGCCCTTCTCGCTGAAAAATCATCGTCCGTGATAGTCGCTATCACGCGTATCGGCGCCTGCGGCGAAATCGCCGACATATTCATTTAAGTTCTATAAATATAGAAACACCTTCATTTACGAATTAAGACGATCCCTCTATAAAGACCTTGCGCGATGACCACTGCCCACCAGGCAACAGCCCTTCATCAAAGCCCGAATTCCCATGAGAGGTCACCATGCAGCTGTTCACCCTGCCGCCCTCACCTGCCCTCGCCACCTCGATCCGCGCCACAGCCCAGGTCTTCGAAGACCCAAAGTCCCAGGCCCTGCTGGACCATATCCAACAAGTGGCCCCCAGCGAAGCCAGCGTGCTGATCATTGGCGAAACCGGCACCGGCAAAGAACTTGTTGCGCGGCATATCCACCACCTCAGTGCGCGGCGAAACCGGCCCTTCGTGGCGGTGAACTGCGGGGCCTTTTCGCACTCCCTGGTGGAAGCCGAGTTGTTCGGCCATGAGAAAGGCGCCTTTACCGGCGCCCTCAGCGCCAAGGCCGGCTGGTTCGAAGAGGCTGACGGCGGCACCTTGTTTCTGGATGAGATCGGCGATTTGCCGGTGGCCATCCAGGTCAAGCTGCTGCGGGTGCTACAAGAGCGTGAGGTGGTGCGCCTGGGTTCGCGCAAGAGCATTGCAATCGATGTGCGAGTCCTGGCCGCCACCAATGTACAGCTGGAGAAAGCCATCAACGCCGGGCGTTTCCGTGAAGACCTCTACTACCGCCTCAATGTAGTCAGCCTGGCATTGAGCCCGCTGCGCGAACGTACCGGCGATATCCTGCCACTGACCCGGCACTTCATCCAAACCTACAGCCAGCGCCTGGGTTACGGCCCGATCAGCGTGAGCCACGGGGCCGAGCACAAGCTCAAGTGCTACAGCTGGCCGGGCAATATCCGTGAGCTGGAGAACGTGATTCATCACACCCTGCTGATCTGCCGCAACGCTGTGATCGAACCCGACGACCTGCGCCTGTCGAACCTGCACCTCGAACGCCAGAACGACAGCGACACCGATACCCGTGCAGAAGCCCTGCTGGCGCGGGCGTTTCAAAAGCTCTTCGAGGAGCAGTCCGGCGCCCTGCATGAAAAGGTCGAAGACGCTTTATTGCGCGCTGCCTATCGCTTCAGCCACTCCAACCAGGTGCACACCGCCAACCTGCTGGGCCTGAGCCGAAACGTCACCCGCGCTCGCCTGATCAAGATCGGCGAACTGGCCGTGAACAAGCGCAGGCTTGGGGCACACATGCAAGGCGAACGGATGCTGCATCTATCCATTTAGCCGGCAGTGCAGGGCATCGTCCTGACTGCGCTCAAAACTGCGCAGTACCTGAAATGCGCCAAAGGTCACGGCCGTGGCCCGGTGAGCACGGATCAGCGTCCAGAAATCTTCGCCGCCCTGTTCAAAACATTTGAAGGCGGCTTCACCCTCTTCCCGCGATTGCCATTGCAAATAATTGAGCACCCGCCGCCCGTCATCGCTGACCTGCACGCTGGCACTCAAGAAGCCGCCATGGCGCACGGCCAGACGCTCGCTCTGGGTGGTCAAGGCGGCCACCAGGGCGGATTGCTGACGGGGTTCGATGTGAAATTCGATCAGTTGAGTGAAGCTGTGATTTTTCTCTGATACCGGCATGAAAACTCCCCTCGCTCTGTAGGCAGAATCTTGCGATTCGATGCCACGCAGGGTAAAACCTCTAGTTAAGTCGAGGTCAAGCACTGTTTGGGAGAGGTTCATGCTCACTAAGGAACTCAGCGTCGGTCAGCTCGCTGCCCGCAGCGGCGTCGCGGCGACTGCCCTGCACTTCTACGAGGCCAAAGGGCTGATCAAGAGCAATCGCAATGCCGGTAACCAGCGGCGTTACCCACGGGATGTGCTACGGCGGGTGGTGCTGATCAAGATCGCCCAGCGCTTGGGCATTCCGCTGGCCAACATTGGCGAGGCATTGCAGGCCTTGCCCGATGGGCGCACACCCAATGCTCAAGACTGGGAGCGCCTGTCGGCGTTGTGGCGTGAAGACCTGGATGAGCGCATCAACAAGCTGATACTGCTACGCGACAAGCTCAATGGCTGCATCGGGTGCGGGTGCCTGTCGATGGAGGCGTGCCCGTTGCGCAATCAGGACGATAAGCTCGCTGAGCATGGGCCAGGCGCCCAGTTGCTGGAGCCCACTACACAGCCTTGATAAAAAGCACCTCGTCGGCTGCCCGCAGGCCACGCATTACGTGGCCTATAGTGAAATGCTCGTATCTCGACTCAAGGAGAACGTTATGAGCGTTAAAGCTATTCCCGATGGTTATCACGGCATTACCCCCTATTTGGGCATCAACGAGGCCGCAAAGGCGATCGAGTTCTACAAGAAGGCCTTTGGCGCCTCAGTGTTCATGCGCCTGGACATGCCTGACGGCCGGGTCGGCCATGCGGAACTGCGCATTGGCGAAGCGGTGATCATGCTGGGCACGCCCTGCGACGAAACGGCCCTGCGCAATCCGGACGCACATCCCAGTGTCGGCCTGCACCTGTATGTAACTGACGTGGACAAACAATTCAAACAGGCGGTTGGTGCCGGCGCCAGTGAGGTGTCCAAGCCGCAGGATCAGTTCTATGGGGATCGCTCGGCAAGTGTGAAGGATCCGTTCGGGCACCTGTGGTTCCTGGCCACCCATAAGGAGGACCTGACCGAGAAGCAAATCCGCCAACGTGCCATGGAGATGTTCAAGCAAAATTAACCCTGTGGGCGTGAGCTTGCTCGCGCCTGCAACACGCCACACCTTGCCCCAGGTTCCAACCGGCCTGCTCCGGCAAGTTAAAGGCCTCTGTGGCGTTTGGAACATGTCAAGGGTTCGTCGATCTGACACCCCGGTAGGCATTGCGCCCCAGCCATATCGTCATGACCAACAAGGCGGTCAATGGCAGCCCATGGAACAACACGATCACCTGGGCCGGCGTCCACGTCACATAGAACGGCCCGACCACCAGCATGCCCACGCCAAAACCGGCCATCTGGATCAGGGTCAAGAGGCTGAACAACGGCAAGCGCAGGCTATCGGGCTCGCTTTGCGCACGGGAAATCAACGCCACCTCGGACAATCCATCGCCCAACCCTGCCCACACCACCAGCAACAGCGCCAGCCACAGTTCGGTCTGCTGGAATGTCAGGATAAAGCCGCTGGACATCAACGCCACACCGAGCATGAACAAGCGCTCCATGCCTTGGGTGCCACGACCTTTCAACACTGCACTGGCGATGCGCGCGCCAACAAACTTGCCACAGGCCCACACGGCCAGCAGATAGCCCATGACCGTCTTGGCCGTGTCCGGTGAAATATACTGCGACAGCACTGGCCAGCCAACGTTATGGGCCGCACTGCCGAGGGTGTCGAGCATACTGATCAGCAACATCGCAGCCAGCACCGGCGCACCGCGCAACCCCTTGGTCAGCTCGTGCCATTCAGCGGCGAGCCCGCGATGGACGGCAACAGCAACGCTATATAACGCGCGCAAGGGCAAGACCAGGCAAGCGGCAATCACATAGGTGCCGATGTTGACGGCAAACACCGCTTCAAATCCGCCCGTGGCAATCAACAAGCCGGAGAGCAAACTGCCGAAGACCGCGCCGGTGGCGGCCGCCGAGGTGATCCATGCGTTGGTATTTACCCGCTGTTCAAGCGCGACCCAGGTGGGCAACTGACTGTTGAGGCCAATGGCAAACAGCGAATTGCACAGGCCGATGCCGAAGGCGATAAAGGGAAGAAGGGTGAGTTGATGGGCCGGTAACAACACCAACAGGGGCGTCAGCAACAGCGCCCGGGCCAGGTCCAACCCCGCCAACGTCCCACGCCCGGCAAACCGCCGGAAAAACGGGATGCCAAACAGGCTCGCGACAATCCCGCCGGTGACCCGGCACGCCAGGAAGATGCTGACAAACACTACGCTCTGGCTGAGCCAGTACACATAAGTGGACAACGCCACCATGTTGAGGAACGCGCCAAAATCCGACACACCGCGGGCAAAGATGATCAGGCGAGCGTTGCGGGTCGACAGATTCAGTTGTTGATCGTGGCTCATGCAGACTGTGCCTCCTCGACACTGCGCAGGCTTACCAAGAGCACATCGCGCCAGGCCGGTGCCGTCGCCACCCGCGGTCGCACCTCCCCGGCCCGATGGTAGAAGCCACGGTCGTTGATCACGATAGTCTCCAGAAATTTCTCCATCGGCAGTTTCAGCAGCCGGCTGTGCTCCGTTTCGTCGGCAAACACCTCCGACACCACCGGCACCGTGTTGCATTCGCCAATAAAGTGCATGAACACCCAATCCAGGCCGTCCTGGTGAATCCCCGATGTGGTCGGGCTGCTCGATGACACATCCGCCCGCACCCGGAACTGGTGAATATCGATCGTATAGGTCTGTTCGCCCAGGTGCGGGGCAATCACCGCAAGGTCCGTCGCCAGCAGCTTGTGCATGAGTGGGTGCTCGATAAAGCCTTCCTCGCTATAGCTCAGGTGGTTCACGCCCTGGCGATAGTTCACCGCGTAGGTGACCGGCGATTTGAACGCCGTATTCCTGTCGATCTGCAATTGCCGTGACGGTAACAGACGATAGCGCAAGATGCGCCGCTCGCGGTGGGTATAAGTCCTGAACGCCTCGTCGCGCACCAGGTTGTCCCAATACGCACGAAAGCTTTGCTCCTCACCGGGTTCAACGTTGACCAGTTCGCGAAAGTCCGGGCGATGACAGAAGTGATGTTCGCGCAAAAGCGCCGAAATCTGATGGATGTCCATATCGCTATCCTGCAACCGGTGGATCGATGAGGATGCGCAGGTGTTGCTGCAACGCATCGTGCAAGGCATGGGCGTCGGCGGCATTGCCAACCCGGGCCCAGCATTTGAGCAAATAATGCTCCTCGATATCCGCGTCAATGTAGTGGCCGGGGTCCTGCGGGGCATATTCCAGCACCGAGCGGTGTTGGTCCAGGAACTGCAGGCCGTCAATGCCCCTGAAAAGGCCACTGTGCTGCGGATAAATCGCCAGCATCGCGTAGTGTTGCCCCGCATCGGCAACCTTATGTGCGCCAGCCTCTAACTGTGCATTGATGCCCTTCTCGCCCAACAACAATCCCATGTACAACTGATAAGGATCGATACCGGCCAAGTCGCGGAACGCCGAGTTCACATACAGTCCGCCCAGGCGCGGGTTGATCTCGATGGCCACCGGCCCTGCGTCCGTCATGCGAAACTCGAAATGCACCACAGCGTTGGTCAGGCCCACCGCGTGCAGGCAGTCCACCGCGTACCGGCGGATCTGCTCGCATTGGGCCTGGCTGAACGACGTCGGCGGGGAAATCAGCAAGTTCTCAAGGACCGTGCCGCTGCGCTCGGTCAGCAGCAGTTTTTCATTGATCAGCAGCGGATGGACACGCTCGCCGACAATCACACATTCCACACTGCCTTCGATGCCAGGAATATAACCTTCCAGCAGAATGCTGTGGCCTGGCAGGTATTCACGCCGCAGCCCATCCTCAAGTGGCAGGGCGTGCGCACAGCCGTAGAAGTCCGCATACGCGGCGGCGCCATGATCACTCACAAAATGCCGATAGTGGCTGCGTAGCTCCTCCCAGCTCGAGCATTTTTTGATAAACGCTGAAGCCCCGCCAAAGGGCGGTTTGGCGATCAGTGGATAACCCACGCGCTCGGCGCCTTGCTGGAGTTCCTGTTCGTTGTTGCACAGCACGAACGGTACCGAACGCAATTCGTGCTGTTTCAACACGCGGCGCATCAAGAACTTGTTATTGCACGCGGCAATCGCCCCTGGGTGGCTGTAGACCAAGCCCAACCGCTGACACGCCTGCGCAACGATACAGCCCACCTCCCCTTGTGCGGACGGGTGCCCGGCCTGGCAGAAAATCCCCCGCACCTGATAACGCCCGTCTAACTGTCCGACCAACTCCAGAATAGACTGCTCACTGAGCGTTTCGAGCAGGAACACTTCGTCACTGTCGTCCTTGAGTCGTTGCAAGTGCTTGTGCCCAGCCACGGCGGCCGTCAAACACGCCAAGCCGTCGGCGCGGGCCACCGTGAAATGCGGTTCCCGGTAGCGGTAGCGAGCGCAAGTGCTGTCATCTACATCAATAAACAGAATCGCAGCCTGTTTCATACCGCATCCTGCCAGCTGCACCATTGGCCCTCCCAGTTGCGAAAACGGTAAGTGCGCTGCCCATCGCGGACTTCAAAATGCGGTAAGTCTTCAGGTTTTTCAAAGTCCAACAACGGCACGGTGAACTTGCCTTGTGCGTGAGGCAGTACATATTCGGGCAGGGCAATATTCGATACGCGGCGTTTGAGCCGATCCATTATGGCGATGGCTTGGCTGATCGACGCCTTATACTCTGAAGCACCGGGTGAAAACGGCATGAAGTGATATAAGTAATATGGCTTTACGCCCAGACGATAAAGATCAATGAATAGTTTATGCAACGTCGTTTCATCATCATTCACGCCACGCAACAGCGGCATGTTAGAGAATACAATCGGTACCACACCCTGAATCCGTTTAACCGCGACGGCAAAATCAGCACTGAGCTCAAGCGGGTGGCAGACATGCACACCAAATGCATTGACCTTGTACTTCTCCAGCATCGCCACTAATTCATCGGTCACGCGAAACGGGTTGAAACTCAAGGCCCGCGAATGAATGCGTATCAGCAGATCATCACGAATGCCGCGCAATGCGGCCAGCATCTCCTCAAGCTTGCGGTCGGCCAGCATCAGTGGGTCACCGCCGCTGAGAATCACCTCTTCAATCGCTGGGTTACCGCGGATGTACTCCACCGAATCCTTGAACGAGTCGGTGTTGGCGTTAGCTTTGTCGGTGCCCACCTGCAGCGTGCGCAGCGCCTCGAAACAGAACTGGCAATAGGCATTGCACGTGTTGGTGGTACGCAGGATCACGCGGTTGTCGTACTTGTGCTGGCAGATGGGCGTCTTCATCTCATGATTGAGTTCCCAGTTTTCGGAACTGCCGTCGTAGTCGCCCTGCACCTGTTCGCTCCAATACGGTACTACCTGGCGCCACAGGGGGTGGTCCATCACCTCTGCGGTGGTGAGTGAACGCTTGATCAAATCAATGTAGTAAGGCGTGATCTGCATCTTGCGATCTTGCAAGTTGTGCTCGATATGCGCCGTTGTGGCCTCGTCCCATCCACCGCACGCATTGCGCAGTGCAGGTTCATCGCGGATGGCATTCTTCTGCTGCCAACGCCAGTCTTGCCATTGAACTGAACGATGCATGGTTTGATCAAAAATCGACATGAGTTTGAACTCTCTGTTAAGGCATAGGGTCGCGTACTTTTCCAGCGCAGGAAAAGTATTATTCGCAGCAATGACAATCGACGGGCAGGCGAGAGACCACGATCAAGTAACTAACTTGATCAACGGCACCAGAGAGATATAACAGTTCAGCACGTGATGGCACGAATAAACGACTAGCACGGTCATGCGATTAACTTCCTTTTTATAAAATCCGACGTCCAAGTCCGCACTCACTAAAGCCGATGCCCGCCAATGTGTCAATACAATAACCTTGTAGTCCCTCTGGAATTAACCGGCACCCGCGCCAACACCCCGTAATGACAAGGGGTGCTTTCGTTCAAGCCAAGCTATTTGAAAAACAAATAACACTGAAAGTAACTATAGAGAGCGTTATTTCTACTTATACAACTACGTAGCCGCACTTCAGCTGAGCCAGGGGTTGGCCGCGAGGTAGTGGCGCTCAAATGCATAGCTGCTGACGACATCACACAGCGGCATGATCACGTCCTTGGAGGTCTGCCCCGGCCTAACGCAAGCCGCTGAACGCCTGCGGGCTGGTGTATCACGTATTCGATCAGCGCTGAAATCCGGCCTGAATGTGAACCTGAAACATTTTCTTTCATATCCGCCTTAGGGATTTCTCATTCTCATCCGTCTTAACTTAGATACAGCCTGTCGCGTCAGCAAAAGCTACGACTGGCCTTTTCCGGGCCTCCATCGCCCCCTCCGATCAAGACCCTCATTGATATGTCGAAGAAGTCACGCTCCAAACTCTGGTTTCTCGTCCATAGCTGGCTGGCGTTGCCCATCTGGTTCTTTGTACTGATTGTCTGCGTCACCGGCACGCTGGCCGTGGTCAGCCAGGAAATCGTGTGGCTGGCCAACCCGGATATCCGCGCCAGCAAGCCGTCGGATGACGCTCAGCCGCTGAGCTACGACCAAGTGATCGCGGCCATCAAACGCGAAGAGCCCCGGGTGTTCGTTCAGTCAATCAGCCGTCCCGACGAATCCCATTTCGCTCTGAGCGTAGACCTCAGCTATCCCGACGGGCGCTCGGTCGAGGTCTACGTCAACCCCTACACCGGAGCAATCCAGGGCATGAGCCCTTCGTTCAATTTCCAGGAATTCACTCGCGCCCTGCACGGTTGGTGGCTTGTACCGTTCACCAACGGCTACAGTTGGGGCTGGTATCTGATCTCTGCCCTCGGTATTCCGCTGCTTGCTTCACTGGTCACAGGACTGGTGGTTTACAAGAAGTTCTGGAAGGGCTTCCTACGCCCGACACTGCGTGTGCGCCACGGTGCACGGATTTTCTGGGGCGACTTCCACCGGTTGAGCGGCATCTGGTCGATCTGGTTCATTGCTGTGATTGCCGTCACCGGCATCTGGTTCCTGATCCGCGCCATCCTGGGGGACAACCACATTTCGATTTCCACCGAGCCCGCCATCCCGGTGATTGCCCGGGATAAGGTGCCAATGTCGGCGCCTGGTGTACCGGCGCCGATGATTCCCATTGATGACGCGATCAAAATCGCCACGCAGCGTATCCCCGGCCTGGAGCCAAGTTTCATCAGCCTTCCCATGAATGCTTACAGCCACCTGCAGATCGGCGGACGGGGCTGGTATCCGTTGATGTACCAGACTGCGCAGATCAACCCCTATGACGGGGAGGTCGCCGCCGCGCACCTGCTGTCCGACCGCTCGAAACTGGAATTTGTCACCGAGTCGATGCGCCCACTGCACACCGGTGACTTCGGCGGCTTGTGGGTCAAGCTGATCTGGGCGTTCTTCGGCCTGGTGCTGAGCATGATGGTATTGAGCGGCTTGCTGATCTGGACCAAGCGCACCGCCCTGGCCACCCTCAACGCCCTCAAGCGGGAAACTAAGACGCAACGTCAATCCGCTTCCATCCCGGCCATGCGCGCTAAAACCTCGGAGGCCCAGCGATGAGCAAGGTCGCGACCGTACCGCCGTCCCCGCTGCGCGCCTTTTGGCTTAAATGGCGTTTCCATATCAACATCCTGCTGTTGCTGGTGCCGTTGGGGTTCATGCCCAAGTACTTTGCCGACGCCGCACTGTTTCGCGGGGATGCCGGCATCGGCGAGCGCGTGGCCGGGCAGGTACAAGTCGGCCCCTGGAGCCTCACGCTGGCTGAGTTTCGCAACAAAGGCCCGAGCCCGAACCCGGCTGGCCCGATGAAGTTTTTCAACGCCGCCCTGTGTGATACCTGCGCCGAGCAGGTCAAGGCCACTTACCTGCGTATCGGCAAACCCCGCAGCCTGCGCGCCGCCGGGGTGATCTTCTTCGGCACGCCGTACCGTATGGGCGCCGCCCTGCCGATCCCCGAACGCACCCCGGCGGACGCCGAAATATGGGTGACCATGGAAGGGTGGGACGGCAGCATGCACCAGGGTTCCATCCCGCTGAGCCAGGCCTCGCCTGCCACCATTGCCTGGCTGAACAAGCAAGGAGTCAAACCATGACGTTCAAGCGCCTCACCCGCGCCGCGCTGTTGCTGTGCGCCGGCCTGAGTACCACCGCCTTCGCCCACAACCCGATGTGCGAATGCAAGGAAATCCCCGGCGAGCAGATCCAGTGCAAAGGCGGTTTCTCCGACGGCAGTGGCGCCCCCGGCGTAACCCTGGATGTGATCGGCTACGACGAAACCATCCTGGTGCCAGGCAAGCTCGGCGAGGACTCGACCCTGACCTTCAAGAAGCCCGCCGCCGAGTTCTACGTGCTGTTCGATGCCGGCCCTGGCCACGTGGTGGAAATCGACCAAGCGGATATCCCGTCGCAATGAGTACCACACAGGTTGTACGCCCCGCCGGCGCCGGCCACGAAACCCTTTATGTGTTGCTGTTGTGCCTGATCATCCTCGCGGTGGCGGGCACGGTCGTGGCGTTGCACGGGGAAACCCAGGAAGTCGTGGCGGTGCCCAGCCACCAGTTGGACGCCCGCCGCGACCTGAGCGCGGCCGAGCAAGGCATCTACGCCGACCTGCGGGTGACCCTGGATGAAATCCACCTGTTGCAGCAGGAACACAGCGCCTTGCCGACGCCTGAGCAACTGGCCGAGGAAGGCTTCGCGCCGTTTGCCCAGGACGCCAGTTCGGTCAGCCGTGGTGGCCATCGCTGGCAGTTGCTGGCACCCGCCGCCTACCTGGGTTTGAGCCAGGCGCCGGCTACCAGCGGTTCGCTGCTGATGCGCGTGCAAGGCAGTGAGCCGGATATCTGGCTCAACCGCAGCGCCAACCTTGCCGCCCCATCCGACCTCACTGACCAGGCGCTGATCGCGGCCGGCTGGCAGCAGGTGGTCGCGCAATTCGATGCCGGCGTCACCCGCCAGCACCGTCACTGAACGAGAAGACCGATTGCCCATGCCTATGTCATCGCCCCTGTTACGCCTGTTAATGGTTGGCCTGTTCAGCCTGATGCTCGCTCCCCTTGCCAATGCCGAGGCCGCCAAGCGCCTGCGTATCGGCATTACCTTGCACCCCTATTACAGCTACGTAGCCAATATCGTGGGCGACAAGGCCGAAGTGGTGCCGCTGATTCCCGCCGGTTTCAACCCCCACGCCTACGAGCCGCGCGCCGAAGACATCAAGCGCATCGGCACCCTGGATGTGATCGTGCTCAACGGCGTCGGCCATGACGACTTCGCCGACCGCATGATCGCCACCAGCGAGCGCCCGGACATCAAGGTGATCGAAGCCAACGCCAACGTGCCGCTGCTCGCCGCCACCGGTAACGCCGCACGCGGTGCGGGCAAGGTGGTCAACCCGCACACCTTCCTGTCGATCAGCGCGTCGATTGCCCAGGTCAATAACATTGCCCGCGAGCTGGGCAAGCTCGACCCGGACAACGCCAAGACCTACACCCAGAACGCCCGCGCCTATGGCAAGCGCCTGCGCCAGATGCGCGCCGACGCCCTGGCCAAGCTGACCAGCGCGCCCAACCCGGACCTGCGCGTGGCCACCGTACACGCGGCCTACGACTACCTGTTGCGCGAGTTTGGCCTGGAAGTCACCGCCGTGGTCGAGCCGGCACACGGTATCGAGCCAAGCCCCAGCCAGCTGAAAAAGACCATCGATGAATTGCGCGCCCTGGATGTGAAAGTGATCTTCTCGGAGATGGACTTCCCGTCCACCTACGTCGATACCATCCAGCGTGAATCCGGGGTCAAGCTGTACCCGCTGTCGCATATTTCCTACGGCGAATACAGCGCCGAGAAGTACGAAGTGGAGATGACCGGCAACCTCAACACCGTGGTCCGCGCGATCCAGGAGTCGGGAGCATGACCGCGGCGCAGCAACTGAACGCCGTCAGCGTCGGCCCCACTCTGAACTTCGACCAGGTCTCCCTGACCCTGGGGCGCACCGTGATCCTCGACGGCGTAAGTTTCCAAGTACAACCGGGCAGCATCCATGCGCTGGTTGGCCCCAATGGCGGCGGCAAAAGCTCGCTGATCAAGACCCTGCTGGGGCAGACGCCGCACCAAGGGCGTTTGAGCCTGGAATGGCCAACCACACCCGGCACCATCGGTTACGTGCCCCAGGCGCTGGAATTTGACCGGGGCCTGCCGATGACCGTGGACGATTTCATGGCTGCCATGTGCCAGCGTCGCCCGGCGTTTCTGGGCCTGTCCAGGCATTACGCGGGGGCAATTGGCGATGCCCTTGAGCGCGTTGGCATGCAAGACAAGCGCAAGCGCCGCATGGGCGCGTTGTCCGGCGGTGAGCGCCAGCGGGTACTGCTGGCCCAGGGGCTGATTCCGGCGCCGCAATTGCTGGTGCTGGACGAGCCGATGTCGGCCCTCGACGAGGCGGGTATCCAGGTGTTCGAACGGCTGCTGAACGACTGGCGCCTGGCCGGGATTACCGTGCTGTGGATCGAGCACGACCTGGGGGCCGTGGGCCGCCTGGCCGACCGCGTCACCGGCTTGAACCGCCGCGTGCTGTTCGACGCCACACCGAAAGAGGCGCTGACCCCGGACCGTCTGCTCACCCTGTTCTCCACCCACCCTCGGAGCCCGGCGCCATGAGTTATGAAGCCTTTCGCTTGATGGTCCAGGGCTGGGCCTCTTCCGGTTACCTGCCCGAAGCCCTGGCCTATGGGTTTGTGGTCAACGCCCTGCTCGCCGGCTTGTTGATCGGCCCGGTACTCGGCGGCCTGGGTACGCTGGTGGTGGTCAAGCGCTTTGCGTTTTTCTCCGAAGCCGTCGGCCATGCCGCGCTGACCGGCGTGGCCGTGGGCATCCTGCTGGGCGAACCCTATACCGGGCCCTATGGCAGCCTGTTTGGCTACTGCCTGCTGTTCGGCATCCTGCTCAATTACCTGCGTAACCGCACCGGCCTGGCGCCCGATACCTTGATCGGCGTGTTCCTGTCGGTGTCCCTGGCACTGGGGGCAAGCCTGCTGCTGATCCTGGCCGGCAAGATCAACGTGCACATTCTCGAGAACGTGCTGTTTGGCTCGGTGCTGACGGTCAACGGCAACGACCTGCTGGTGCTGGCCATTGTCGGCTCGCTGGTGATGGCCCTGGCATTGCCGCTGTACAACCGCATCATGCTGGCCAGCTTCAACCCGCAATTGGCGGCAGTGCGCGGGGTGGCGGTGAAAAGCCTGGACTACCTGTTCGTGATCCTGGTGACCCTGATCACCGTGGCCGCGGTCAAGGTCATCGGCGCAATCCTGGTCGGTGCCTTGCTGGTGATTCCTGCCGCGGCGGCGCGCCTGTTGAGCCAGTCACTCAAAGGCTTCTTCTGGATCTCGGTGCTGATCGCTACGGTCAGCACCCTGTGCGGCATTCTGCTGCCGATCATCTTCGACCTGCCCATCCCCTCCGGCGCCGCCATCATTCTGGTTGCCGGTATCGCCTTCGCCTTCGCCGCCATCGCCCGTGGCGTTGTGCCCAGCCTCAAAGGGAATCTTGGATAATGCGCCCTGTCTTTCGCCCACTGGCCCTGGCCATCGCTTGCTTGATGAGTACGTCGGCGCTGGCCGTCGATGGTTTCGACGCCAAGGACTTCAAAGTCAACCAAGGCCTCGGTCACGCAGCCCTGACCAAGGCCAAGCAACCGGTCAAGGTGCTGGCCTCGCTGCCGATTACCTACGGCTTGGCCGAGGCGCTGCTCGAAGGCACCGACGTAGCGCTTGAACGCGCCGCGCCAGCCAACCTGCCGGGTTCGCGGCAGGTGTCCTACTTCACCGGCCGCGGTGCTGCGGCATTGAATAAGTTGGCGCTGGACGCCGACGCGGCCATCGGCCTGCGCTCGCTGTGGGCCGATGACCCGCTGTACCCCGTGGCACGGCGCAGCAATATCCGCATCGTCGAAGTCGATGCCGCGCGCCCGGTGGACGGTGGCTTGCCGGGTATCGCAGTACAACCGGGGGTCACCGATGGCTTGAACAGCCAACCCTGGCAATCGAGCAACAACATGGGACGCATGGCCGACGTGATGGCCGCCGACCTGAGCCGCCTGGCGCCGGCAGCCAAACCCAGGATCGACGCCAACCTGGCCGCACTCAAACAGCGTTTACTCAAGCTCACCGCCGACAGCGAGGCGCGATTGGCCAAGGCCGGCAACCTGAGTGTGCTCAGCTTGAGCGATCACTTCGCGTACCTGGTCAGCAGCCTGAACCTGGAAGTGCTCAGCACCGATGCACGCCCCGATGCCGAGTGGACGCCTGAGGCGCTGCAAAAACTCAGCAGCGCGTTGAAGGACAACGACGTGGCGGTGGTGCTGCATCACCGTCAACCCAGCGATGCGGTCAAAGCTGCCGTCACTGCCGGCGGTGCCAGACTGTTGGTGTTGAATGTGGACAGCGCCGACCCGGTGACGGAGTTGGAAACCAATGTGGACCAAGTGATCAAGGCACTCACGCCCTAGGCAAGCCACCGATCCGTCAAGGATAACTCGGTTCAATGTGGGAGCTGGCTTGCCTGCGATGCGGGCGCCTCGGTTTATCAGGCCTATCGCGTCGATGCCATCGCAGGCAAGCCAGCTCCCACATGGGTTCGCGGTGCACCAGCCGCTACACCACATCCACCCCCACATGAATCGCATCATGCCGCCAGAACTCCAGGTCACAATCGATCAGGCGTTGATGCTGGTCGTAGTTGACCCGGGCGATGCGCAAGCCCGGGCTGCCCACCGAGACCCGCAGCGCAGCGGCCGCTTCCACCGGCAATGAGGTCGGCACAATCTCGAAACGCACCCGCCCGTAGTGCAAGTCATATTTGCTGGCATACAGCTCAGTCATCGACTGATTCAAATCACACGCCAGGATCCCCGGAAAATACTGCGGGTTCAGGTAGTGCTCCACATACAACACCAAGCGCCCGTCAATCCTGCGGCCCCGGCAAATCTGGATCACGCTCGATAACGCCGGCAATTGCAACCACGCGCACACCGCCGCCGACGCCGGTTGCAAGCGTGCGGAAATAACCTGCGTGGAAGCCTCGCGCCCCTGGTCGCTGACCATGGCGTGAAAGTGGCTGCGCTGCATCAAGTTATAGGCCAGCCGTGGCGGCGAGACGAACCAGCCCCGACGCTCTTCGCGGTAGATCTGCCCTTGTGCCTCCAGTTGTAACAAGGCTTCCCGCACGGTAATCCGAGTGGTACCAAACAACTCGCTGAGCTTGCGTTCGGCGGGCAGTTTGCTGGCAGGCGGCAACAGGCCATGGTCGATCTGCTCTTGCAGCGCCAGGCCGATGGAAGTTACCGCCTTGATTGCCTCATCACGCATCAACGTTACCTATCTGGACTAGACCAGCACCGTTCAGGTGCACAAAACGCGCTCTATCTGGGCTTTTGCTGCTGTCTGCCAGCCTAGGCACTCCAGATGACCGACAGATGACAAAGGCTGTCGACGGCCTCTACCACACCCTGCAATACATCGGCCAAGTCCAGGGCCTGCGGGCACTTGGGCATGGTCTACGCTAAGTCGAAGCTGAGCGACATCAGCGCTTCAAAAACGACATCGACATGAAACTGTCATCCAGGGGGCCTAGATTGGCTCAGGTATTGCTGACCTAGACCAAACCACCGCTAACGTTCAGATAAAACGCCGCGTTGAAAACGCCCAAAGGAGCTTCGGATGAAACAGCTTTTCCTGGCATCACTGTTAGGCTCGACCATTGCCATGTGCACCGCCGCCATGGCTGCTGATACCGATCTAAAAACCTTGGAAGCCGCCGCCAAAGCGGAAGGCGCCGTCAACAGCGTCGGCATGCCCGATGACTGGGCCAACTGGAAGGGCACTTGGGAAGACCTGGCCAAGACCTACGGCCTCAAGCACATCGACACCGACATGAGCTCGGCCCAGGAAATCGCCAAGTTCAAAGCCGAAAAAGACAACGCCAGCGCCGATATCGGTGACGTGGGCGCGGCCTTCGGCCCTATCGCGGTGAAGCAGGAAGTCACCCAGCCGTACAAGCCGTCCACCTGGGCCCAGGTGCCGGATTGGGCGAAAGACAAGGACGGTCACTGGGCCTTGGCCTACACCGGCACCATTGCCTTTATCGTCAACAAAAAGCTGCTGCACGGCTCCGAAGTGCCTACCACCTGGGCTGACCTGCAAACCGGCAAGTACAAGGTATCGGTGGGTGACGTGAGCACTGCCGCCCAGGCTTCAAACGCGGTACTCGCCGCGGCCATCGCCAACAAGGGCGACGAGAAAAACATCGCGCCGGGCCTGCAATTCTTCACCAAGATCGCCCAGCAAGGTCGCCTCTCGCTGTCCAACCCGACCATCGCCACCATGGAAAAAGGCGAAGTCGAAGTGGGCCTCGTCTGGGACTTCAACGGCCTGAGCTACAAGGCCAAGATGGCCAACCCGGATGACTACGTGGTGCTGATCCCCTCGGATGGCTCGGTTAAATCCGGCTACACCACCATCATCAACAAATACGCCAAGCACCCGAACGCCGCCAAGCTCACCCGCGAATACATCTTCAGCGATGCTGGCCAGCTCAACCTGGCGCGCGGCAATGCGCGTCCGATCCGCGCTGAAACCGACTTGAAACTGCCGGCAGACGTTGCCAAGAACCTGATCCCGGGCGAGCAGTACACCAAGGCCAACCCGCAGCCGATCAAGGATGCCGATGCCTGGGAAGCGACGTCCAAGAAGCTGCCACAGATGTGGAACGAGCAGGTCATCGTAGAAATGAAGTAAGGGTTTACCCCACATTGGAGATCCAGTGGAGATCCAATGTGGGAGCGGGCTTGCTCGCGAATGCGGTGGGCCAGTGACTTATAGACTGAATGAGCTACCGCATTCGCGAGCAAGCCCGCTCCCACAGTTTTGCCCTGTTCCTCCAGTTAAATTGGTTCAACCCTCTGTTGCGGAGCCCCCATGAAGCACAATGTCATCCTTGTGGTGCTCGACGGCCTCAACTTCGAGGTCGCCCGGCACGCCATGGGGCACTTGCAGGCCTATGTCGGCGCAGGACGCGCAGCCCTTTACACACTGGAATGTGAACTGCCTGCCCTGTCCCGCCCGCTGTACGAGTGCATCCTCACCGGCGTGCCGCCGATTCAAAGCGGTATCGTGCATAACAACGTCTCGCGCCTGTCCAACCAGCGCAGCATTTTCCATTACGCCACCGACGCAGGCTTGAGCACCGCGGCGGCGGCTTACCATTGGGTCAGCGAGTTGTATAACCGCACGCCCTTTCTCGCCGCCCGCGATCGTCACACCGACGACCAGGCGCTGGCGATCCAGCACGGGCATTTCTACTGGAATGACCACTACCCCGATTCCCACCTGTTCGCCGATGCGGAAAGCCTGCGGCTCAAGCACGCGCCAAACTTTTTGCTGGTGCACCCGATGAACATCGACGATGCCGGCCACAAGCACGGCCTCGACACCGCGCAATACCGCAACAGCGCGCGCTCGGCGGACATCATCCTGGCCGACTACCTGCAAGGCTGGCTCGATGCCGGCTACCAGGTACTGGTCACCGCCGACCACGGCATGAATAACGACCGCTCCCACAACGGCCTGCTGCGTGAAGAACGGGAAGTGCCATTGTTTGTGATCGGTGACGCCTTCAGCCTGGACACTGACGCTGCGCCGAGGCAGATCGACCTATGCGGCACCGTTTGCGAACTGCTGGGCGTGCCCCACGACAAACCTGTGTGCCGGGAGTTGCTCAAGTGAATGCATTGACCCGCGGCAAATGGCTGGCCCTGCTATGCCTGCTGCCCTTCGCACTGTTCTTTATCGTGTTCGAAATTGCGCCGCTGGTGTGGGTGTTGATCAGCAGCCTGCAAACCGAAGAGGCCGGCTGGAGCCTGGAAAACTTCACCCGCATCTTCACCTCTAAGTTCTACCGGCAGGCGATCCAGTTCAGCCTGGAGATCAGCTTTTACTCCAGCATCTTCGGCATCATCATCGCCACCCTGGGCAGCTACTCACTGCGACGGGTGGATTCGCCGCTGCGCAACTTTGTCACCGCGTTCGCCAACATGACCAGCAACTTCGCCGGCGTACCCCTGGCCTTCGCGTTCATCATCCTGCTGGGGTTCAACGGCAGCATCACCCTCATGCTCAAGCAAGCCGGGATCATTGAGGACTTCAACCTGTACTCCAAAACCGGCTTGATCATCCTCTATACCTACTTCCAGATTCCCCTCGGCGTGCTGCTGCTCTACCCGGCCTTTGACGCATTGCGCGAAGACTGGCGCGAGTCGGCCGCCCTGCTCGGTGCGAATGGCTGGCAGTTCTGGCGGCATATCGGCCTGCCGGTGCTCACCCCGGCCCTGCTCGGTACCTTTGTGATCCTGCTGGCCAACGCCCTCGGCGCCTATGCCACGGTCTATGCGCTGACCACCGGCAACTTCAACGTACTGCCGATTCGCATTGCCGGCCTGGTGTCCGGCGATGTGTCGCTGGACCCGAACATGGCCAGCGCCCTGGCCGTGGTGCTGGTGGCGCTGATGACCGTGGTCACGGTGGTGCATCAACTGCTGCTCAAGAGGAGCTATCATGTCTCGCGCTGAAGCCGGTACGGCCTCCCTCTACCATCGGGTGGTGGTGTACCTGTTGTTCCTGATCCTGGTGCTGCCTTTGGTGGGCACCTTTGTCTACTCGATTTCCAGCAGTTGGTCGGCGACCATCCTGCCCGCCGGCTTCAGCGTGAAATGGTATGTACAGCTGTGGAGCGACCCGCGCTTTCTGATGGCCTTCGGGCAATCGTTGCTGGTGTGCGTGGGCGCACTGATCCTTTCGGTGGTGTTGATTTTGCCGCTGCTGTTCGTGGTGCATTACCACTTTCCCAAGCTCGACGCGCTGATGAACATCCTGATCCTGCTGCCCTTTGCGGTGCCGCCGGTGGTGTCCTCGGTAGGTCTGCTGCAACTCTACGGTTCCGGGCCGCTGGCGATGGTGGGTACGCCGTGGATTCTGATCGGCTGCTACTTCACCGTCGCGCTGCCGTTCATGTACCGCGCGATCACCAACAACCTGCAAGCCATCAACCTGCGCGACCTGATGGACGCGTCGCAGCTGCTGGGCGCCAGCACCTGGCAGGCCGCGATCCTGGTGGTACTGCCCAACCTGCGCAAGGGCCTGATGGTGGCGCTGCTGCTGTCGTTCTCGTTCCTGTTCGGTGAGTTCGTGTTCGCCAACATCCTCGTCGGCACCCGCTACGAAACCCTGCAGGTGTACCTCAACAACATGCGCAACAGCAGCGGCCATTTCACCAGTGCCGTGGTGATCTCCTATTTCTTCTTTGTGCTGGTGCTCACCTGGGCCGCCACGCTCTTGAACAAGGACAAAAGCCAATGAGCTTCGTCAGCGTCCAACACCTGCAAAAAGGCTACACCGGCACCCCGGTGTTCAGCGATATCAATTGCGAGATCGCCAAGGGCGAGTTCGTCACCCTGCTCGGCCCGTCCGGTTGCGGCAAATCCACCCTGCTGCGCTGCATCGCCGGGCTTACCCCCGTGGACAGTGGCCAAATCCTGCTGGATGGCCAGGACATCGTGCCCCTGAGCCCGCAGAAACGCCAGATCGGCATGGTATTCCAGAGCTACGCGCTGTTCCCCAACATGACCGTGGAGCAGAACGTCGCCTTCGGCCTGCGCATGCAAAAGGTCAACGCCGACGACAGCCACAAGCGCGTGCAAGAAGTGCTGCAACTGGTGGAGCTCAAGGACCTGGCCGGCCGTTATCCGCACCAGATGTCCGGTGGCCAGTGCCAGCGCGTCGCCCTCGCTCGCTCCCTGGTGACCCGCCCGCGCCTGCTGCTGCTGGATGAGCCGCTGTCTGCGCTGGATGCACGGATTCGCAAGCATTTGCGCGAACAGATCCGCCAGATCCAGCGTGAACTGGGGTTGACCACGATCTTCGTGACCCACGACCAGGAAGAAGCCCTGACCATGTCCGACCGCATCTTCTTGATGAACCAGGGCAAGATCGTGCAGAGCGGCGATGCCGAAACCCTCTATACCGCGCCGGTGGATGCGTTCGCTGCCGGGTTTATCGGCAACTACAACCTGCTCGATGCGGACAAGGCCAGCCAACTGCTGCAACGGCCGATCAGCGGGCGCATCGCGATTCGCCCCGAGGCCATCGAGTTGAGCCGCAGCGGCGAGCTTGATGCGCTGGTGCGTAGCCACAGCCTGCTGGGTAACGTGATTCGCTACCGCATCGAAGCCCGCGGCGTCGAACTGGTGGTGGACGTGCTCAATCGTTCGGCCGATGACCTGCACCCGGATGGCCAGCGCCTGGCACTTTCCATCGACCCCAGCGCACTGTGTGAAGTAGCCTGACAGGCAGCGACCTATTGAGAGAGAGCATCACCGATGGCATTGGTAATTTTTGATCTGGACGACACCCTCATCCACGGCGACTGCGCCACGCTGTGGAGCGAACAGATGGGCCGCCTCGGCTGGGTCGACCCTGAGTCATTCATGCGCCGGAACAACGAGCTGATGGACGCCTACAGCCAGGGCCAGCTGCGGATGGAAGATTTCATGGATTTCAGCCTGGAGCCGATGATCGGCCGTACCCCGGAAGAAATCGAGCACCTGGTGGAGCCATGGGTCGAGGACGTGATCGAGCCGCTGATCTACAGCGACGCCACCAAGACCATCGCCCGCCACCGCGCGAACGGCGACCGGATCCTGGTGATTTCCGCTTCGGGCACTCACCTGGTCACGCCGATTGCGGCGCGTATCGGCATTGAGGAAGTGCTGGGCATAAACCTGGACGTCAGCCACGGCGTGTACAGCGGTAAGACCGTAGGCGTGCTGACCTATCGTGAGGGCAAGATCACGCGGTTGGTGGAATGGCTGGAGCAGGAAGGTGAAACCCTTGAAGATGCGTATTTTTACTCGGATTCGCGCAATGACTTGCCGCTGCTGCTCAAGGTGGATCACCCGCAGGTAGTGAACCCGGACCCGGTGTTGCGCGCCCATGCCGAACAGGCCGGCTGGCCGATCCACCACTGGACCTGACTCAATAGAGATCAACCTGTGGGAGCTGGCTTGCCTGCGATAGCCATAGGTATCTACACAACTCTGTAGCGCTCAACGGTAACCACGATGCGAAGCGAGCCGCTCTTGATCTTGATCTGCTTTTGATCTCAGGCGCCCCGTCAAACCACGCTGGCCGGAATTCGACAGGGATTTGGGGGGTAAACCGGCAGGGATGCCGGTTTAGCCGCCCCGCGCCATGGATGGCGCGTGGCGGCGGCCCCCCAAATCACTGGCGGATTACGGGCACACCGAGCCTAAGCGAGGTGCCGAGTGGTGGGGCAAGAGCGTTTTGCTTACTTTTGCGCTGTTCAAAAGTGAGCCGCCGTCAGGGCGGAACCCTAGGTGGCCGTTACCTAAATAACGGATATGTACCCTGTCCAACTGTGTTGACTGTTAGGCCGTCTTCGCAGGCAAGCCAGCTCCCACATTTGGATTGCGGTGCCTCAGGGAGATAGGCGCCAGCTATCCGGTCGTCACGGGAGCAAGCTCCCTCGCCACAGGTCCAGCGTCGCACCAAAGTTGTGTAGATACCTATGCTGCGATAGCGGTGCAACAGTGAAGAATTCTTCATCTAGTGCACCGCTATCGCAGGCAAGCCAGCTCCCACACTGACTGCATTTCAATCTAGGATTCGCTCAGGCCGTTGGCAATATGGACTACACCGAACGTAGGACGGGGTTGTTCTGGCCCCCCACATCACCGTCAACGCCTTGCAATGCTTTCACAGTGCCTCCATAGTGAGTCTGGACTGAGCCCGGTGCTGTAGCGCCGGGCTTTTTGCATTATGCGACCGGACCATATGGAACCGGCTCCCTCAAAGACGGCCTAATATGCGTTATCAATTGCCCCCGCGTCGAATCAGCATGAAGCATCTGTTCCCCAGCACCGCCCTCGCTTTTTTCATTGGTCTCGGCTTCGCGTCGATGTCGACCAATACGTTCGCAGCCAATAGCTGGGACAACCTTCAGCCTGATCGCGATGAGGTGATTGCCAGCCTTAACGTCGTCGAGTTGCTCAAGCGCCATCACTACAGCAAGCCGCCGCTGGACGACGCTCGCTCAGTGATCATCTACGACAGCTACCTCAAGCTGCTGGACCCGTCGCGCAGCTACTTCCTGGCCAGCGATATCGCTGAGTTCGACAAGTGGAAGACCCAATTCGACGACTTCCTCAAGAGCGGCGACCTGCAGCCTGGCTTCACCATCTACAAGCGTTACCTGGACCGCGTCAAAGCGCGTCTGGACTTCGCCCTGGGTGAGCTGAACAAAGGCGTCGACAAGCTCGACTTCACCCAGAAAGAAACCCTGCTGGTGGATCGCAAGGACGCCCCTTGGCTGACCAGCACCGCAGCCCTGGACGACCTGTGGCGCAAACGCGTCAAGGACGAAGTGCTGCGCTTGAAGATCGCCGGCAAAGAGCCCAAGGCCATTCAAGAGCTGTTGACCAAGCGCTACAAGAACCAGCTGGCACGCCTGGACCAGACCCGTGCCGAGGATATCTTCCAGGCCTACATCAACACCTTTGCGATGTCCTACGACCCGCACACCAATTATCTGTCGCCAGATAACGCGGAAAATTTCGATATCAATATGAGTCTGTCCCTGGAAGGCATCGGTGCCGTCCTGCAAAGCGACAATGACCAGGTGAAGATCGTACGTCTGGTGCCGGCAGGTCCTGCTGACAAAACCAAGCAAGTGGCACCGGCCGACAAGATCATCGGCGTGGCCCAGGCCGACAAAGAGATGGTAGATGTGGTCGGCTGGCGCCTGGACGAAGTGGTCAAGCTGATCCGTGGCCCTAAAGGCAGCGTGGTGCGCCTGGAAGTGATTCCGCACACCAATGCACCGAACGACCAGACCAGCAAGATCGTGTCCATCACCCGTGAAGCGGTGAAGCTCGAAGACCAGGCCGTGCAGAAGAAAGTCCTCAACCTCAAGCAGGATGGTAAGGACTACAAGCTGGGCGTGATTGAAATCCCGGCCTTCTACCTGGACTTCAAGGCGTTCCGTGCCGGTGATCCGGACTACAAGTCCACCACCCGCGACGTGAAGAAAATCCTCACAGAACTGCAGAAAGAGAAAGTCGACGGCGTGGTCATCGACCTGCGCAACAACGGCGGCGGCTCCCTGCAGGAAGCCACCGAGCTGACCAGCCTGTTTATCGACAAGGGCCCAACCGTGTTGGTACGCAACGCTGACGGCCGTGTCGACGTGCTGGAAGACGAGAACCCGGGGGCCTTCTACAAAGGGCCGATGGCGCTACTGGTCAACCGCCTCTCGGCTTCGGCCTCGGAGATTTTCGCCGGCGCCATGCAGGACTACCACCGTGCACTGATCATCGGCGGCCAGACCTTCGGCAAAGGCACCGTGCAGACCATCCAGGCGCTGAACCATGGCGAGCTCAAGCTGACACTGGCCAAGTTCTACCGGGTATCCGGGCAGAGCACCCAGCATCAGGGCGTGCTGCCGGATATCGATTTCCCGTCGATCATCGACACTAAGGAAATCGGCGAAAGCGCCCTGCCTGAAGCCATGCCGTGGGACACCATCCGCCCTGCCATCAAGCCAGCGTCGGATCCGTTCAAGCCGTTCCTGGCACAGCTGAAGGCTGACCACGACACCCGCTCCGCCAAGGACGCCGAGTTCGTGTTTATCCGCGACAAGCTGGCCCTGGCCAAGAAGCTGATGGAAGAGAAGACCGTCAGCCTCAACGAAGCGGATCGCCGTGCACAGCACTCCAGCATCGAGAATCAGCAACTGGTGCTGGAAAACACCCGCCGCAAGGCCAAGGGTGAAGACCCGCTCAAAGAGCTGAAGAAAGAAGATGAAGACGCGCTGCCGACCGAGGCGGATAAAACCAAGCCGGAAGACGACGCCTACTTGGCCGAGACGGGCCGGATCCTGCTGGATTACCTGAAGATCACCAAGCAGGTGGCCAAGCAGTAAATGATGGCGATTTAATGTGATCGCTCCTCGGAGTGTCATCATATAGACATCATTCTGTCGTGAAATAAAAGGACCGCAGGTTTACGCCTGCGGTCCTTTTTTTTGATCGAGATCGCCATGACCATGACCGAACAGCTGAATGCATTGGGCTCAATCCTGGCTCAAGGCAGTTTGCACAGCCTGTTCCAACCGATCATCTGCCTGTCAGAGCGGCGCATCCTCGGTTACGAAGCCCTCAGTCGCGGCCCGTCCAACAGCCCGCTGCACTCCCCCGTCGCCCTGTTCTCGGTGGCCAGCCATGCCGGACGCCTGAGCGAGCTGGACATGGCGTGTCGAGAGAGTGCATGCCGGCGCTTCAGCGAGCAGAAACTGCCCGGCAAGCTGTTCCTCAATATCTCGCCGGAATCCTTGATGGAGCACGCGCATCAGCCAGGGCGCACCCTGCAACTGTTGCGCGACTTCGGCATTTCTCCCAGCCACGTGGTGATCGAACTCACCGAGCAGGCGCCCACCGACGATTTCGCGCTGTTGCAAACTGCCTTGCACCACTACCGCGACATGGGCTTTGCCATCGCACTGGATGACTTGGGCGCCGGTTATTCCAGCTTGCGCTTGTGGTCGGAGCTGCGCCCGGACTACGTGAAGATCGACCGGCACTTTATCGACGGCATTCACCAGGACGCCCTCAAGCGCGAGTTTGTCGGCTCGATCCTGCAGATCGCCAAGGCGTCCCGCGCCCAAGTGATTGCCGAGGGCATCGAGTTGCCGGAAGAACTGGCGGTGTTGACCGAGATGGGCGTCGACCTGGTCCAGGGCTACCTGCTCTGCCGCCCTCAGGAACAGCCGCCGCAGGAAGCGCGCCTGATGCTGCCCAAGCCGGATAACGCCATGCTGGCCCTAAATGACGAAGGCAGTGACCTGAGCGCCCTGCTCAATGAGCAGCCCGCCGTGGATCAAGACACCGCCACCGCCCAAGTGCTGGAATCGTTCCGCCGCCAGGCCAACCTCAACTCGTTGGCGGTATTGGACGGCTGCGGTCGCCCGGTCGGCATTGTGCACCGACACTCGCTGTCAGACGCGCTGCTCAAGCCATTCGCCACCGATTTGTTCGCGCGCAAACCCATCAGCCGCTTGATGAGCGATGACTTTTTGGCGGTGGAACTGAGCCAGTCCTTGCAACAGGTCAGCCGTTTACTCACCAGCCGCGCACGGCAACGCATCGAAGAGGATTTCATCATCACCCTGAACGGTGATTATCTGGGGCTGGGCCGGGTTATCGACGTGCTCAAATTGATCACCGAACTGAAAATCCAGCAGGCCCGCTACGCCAACCCGCTGACCTTGCTGCCTGGCAACGTGCCGATCCAGCAATGCCTCACTAGGCTGTTGCAGCAACAGCGCGAGTCGGTGATCTGCTATGTGGATATCGACAGCTTCAAGCCGTTCAACGATATCTACGGCTACGGGCGCGGGGATGAAGTGCTGCTATGCCTGGCGCAGTGCCTCAACGATCGGGTAGACCCCAGCCGCGACTTTGTCGGGCACATTGGCGGCGATGACTTTCTGCTGGTGCTGGGCCCGCAGGATTGGCGCAAGCGCCTCAACCAGCTGCTGGACGACTTCCACACCCAATGCCGACGCTTCTACCGCGCCGAACACCTTGAGGCTGGCTGCTTCGTGGCCCTCAACCGTCAGGGCGCGCGCCAGGAATTTGCATTGCTGTCGCTGTCCATCGGCGTGGTGCACTTGTATCCACAGGCCTGTGCGCAACTCGATGCCAGCCAGTTGGCAGAGCTGGCTTCACAAGCCAAGCACCATGCCAAGGATGTTGCGGGCTACAGCATCCACGTGATCGACAGCATGGACAGCTGCACCCAGGCGCTCTAGGCCTCGGCGGACTCCGGGTACTCGTACTCGAACACCCGCACCACTTCAGATGCATGCCAAGACGCGGCGGCCACGCCATCGGAAGGCCCGCTGAACCGCCCCAGGCGCTCCACACACTCAAAAAAACCGGTGCGCGGCAGGCGGCTGGCGCCCTGGCTGATCACCAGGGAACTGCGCAGCGGTTGCTCCGCCTTGGCATCCAGCGCCGCCAGGTGCTCCAGGGCCGCAGCCAGGGTCTGCATGGCCGGGGTTGGGAACTGCAGGCGCTCCAGCAGCGCACGATACGTCAGCAAATGGCGCTGGCGACGTGCCTGGTCCAGTTCATTGATTAACCCATCCCAGTGTTGACGGCTGATACGTAGGCTCAAGACTCATCCCTCCAACCTGCAACGCCCAATTCCCAGGCCAGGCTGCGGCGAATGGCGGCATCCGGCTGGCGTTCACCACTTTCTATCAATCCAAGATACGAAGGGCTGATACCCACGGTACGCGCCAGGGCCTCGATCGCCAGGCCCTTGGCCTCACGCAGGCCGCGCAGGGCCGCAAGCGGGCGCAGGTCCTGCTCGGTGGCGGTGGGTGCAGCAGAAGGAGAAGCGCGTGGCGGTTGCAACTGACCGGCGGCTTTTAGCAGCGCCTGGTACTGGTCCCATGGCAACACCGCATATTCGGGTTCGCCATCGCGTGAAATGATCTGGATATCCATGACTGCCCCGTAGGATAAAAACACTTACTAAGTAAGTTATTTCCTTCTTAAGAGTGTAATCCTAACAGCCACAAAGGTCGCAGGGGATAGCTGGCGGCATTAGTTTTTTTGCGGGTTTTCCCGGGCCAGTAGCTCAGGCGTCGCAGGCAGCCGCTCAACCACCGCGAGTTTTTCCGGACGTTGCCCATCGCGCCAGGCGCGAAAGGCGCTCAGCTCGCCGCTCAGGGTCTTCATGACCCACGCCAGCACGGCGATGTCGTCGAGCATGCCGAACATGGGGAGAAAATCCGGAATCGCATCAATCGGGCTAAGAAAATACATCAGCCCCGCCACCACCGAGATCAACGCCTTAGGGCTGATCGCACGGTATTCGCCGCGCCAGTAAGCCAGGCACAGGGCCTGCAGCAACTTGAGATCATCCTTGAGCTGGCCGAGCCGATTGCCTTGGCTTGAGCCTTTGGCAGCGACGGCAAACAGCAAGGTTGGCAAACGCCCACGACCGAGCAAGCGCGCGGCCATCGGCAGGAAACGGGTGAAATTGAACGGTGGTTTCATAGGGCACTCCAGTTCCAGGCGACATAAAAGGTTATCCACACAAATTGTGGATAACCTTGTGAACAGAGCCTGTTTTATCGGCTGAAAGCCACGGACTACAAGGCCTACAGTCAGATCGGGCGTTTTTTGCGCACATCAAAAAAACCCAAGAATTCATTGACTTGGCATGTATGTGCGGCTACCCGTGCTCGAGTCTTATATCAGACTGTGTCCGGTTGCGGACGTTCGTTTGGATTTGTAGAGGCTTCAACGTAGGGGCTGGCTTGCCTGCGATTGCCATAAGTCTCTACACAACCCTACAGGCTGTAGCAGCCAACGCAAACCACGATGCGAAGCGAGCCGCTCTTGATCTGCTCTTGATCTTGATCTCAGGCGCCCCGTTAAACCACGCTGGCCGAACGCAGGCTTGAATCCGTGGGTAACCCGGCAGGACGCCGGGTTAGCCGTCCTGGGCCAAGGATGGCCCATGACGGCGGCCCACGGATTCAAGCCGGAGTGAGGGCACACCGAGCCTAAGCGAGGTGCCGAGTGGTGGGGCAAGAGCGTTTTGCTTACTTTTGCGCTTTTCAAAAGTGAGCCGCTGTCAGAGCGGAACCCTAGGTGGCCGTTACCGCAGGAATGGATATGTACTCGGTATAGCTGTGTCGCCTGTCAGGCCGCCTTCGCGAGCAAGCCCGCACAGTTGGATCGTTGGGGTGCCTGGGAGATAGGCGTCGGCTGGCAGGCCGCCATCGCAGGCAAGCCAGCTCCCACAGTTGGATCGTTGGGGTGTCTGGGAGATAGGCTTTGGCTGGCTAGCCGCCATCGCAGGCAAGCCAGCTCCCACAGGGAATTTTGCGTCGTTTGACCAACGCCGAAAACAACAACGCCCCGTCGAGACGGGGCGTTGTGTGTTCAGGCGCCGATTACTTTTTGGCGGCTGGTGCAGCAGGTGCGTCAGCCGCTTCTGCCTTGGCTGGGTCCTTGATGGCCAGCAACTCCAGGTCAAATACCAGCACCGAGTTGGCCGGGATCGCCGGGCTCGGGCTCTGGGCGCCGTAGGCCAGGTCGGACGGGATGTACAGCTCGACCTTCTCGCCCACGTGCATCAGTTGCAGGCCTTCGACCCAACCCGGGATCACGCCGCTGACCGGCAGGTCGATCGGGCTACCGCGATCTACGGAGCTGTCAAAGGTAGTGCCGTTGGTGAGCTTGCCGGTGTAGTGAACAGTCACCACGTCGGTTGGCTTAGGCTGGGCGCCGTCGGCCTTCTTCACGATCTTGTACTGCAGGCCGGAAGCGGTGGTGACGACACCGTCTTTCTTGGCGTTGTCTTCGAGGAATTTCTTGCCAGCGGCTGCCGACTCTTCGCTCATTTTGGTCATGCGTTCTTCAGCACGCTTTTGCAGTGCGGCAAACGCCTCAACCAGCTCATCGTCCTTGAGCTTCTGCTCTTTCTTGCCGACGGCATCTTCGATGCCTTGGGCAACAGCTTTGGAGTCCAGGTCGTCCATGCCTTCTTGGGCAAGGCTCTTGCCCATGTTCAGGCCGATGCCGTAGGAAGCTTTCTGCGCCGGGGTTTTCAGCTCTACGCTGGTCTGCGAATCACAACCCGCAAGTACCAGGCTAACCAGGGCCACCGCCGCCGCCAACCGATGCTGTTTCATGCTATTTCCTTGTTCATGCGCCATAAGGGCATTCGAATAAAGTCGCGAGCTTATCAGGCGGCCACGACCAATGGCTACCGGCATGTGAGCAGGAAACTTCTGATAAGTTCACGTGTTTAAAAGCATTTCCCTTTATCATGGGGCCCCGCGACGGATCGCGGGACCGCCTGATAGCGGGCCAATTGCTACTTGCCGCACCTGTGGCGCAGTGGCATAACAACGCGACAATTCGACAAGGATAGTTATCTTGCGCATTTTTTCCCGTGTTTTACTCCTGATACTGATCGCACTGGGCCTGATTCTGGCCGTGGTGCTCTACTACACCCTCAACCCCAAGCTGCCGGATTATGTGCCCGTAAAGCAGGTGCACTACCAGGAGCAATGGAGTGCCGACGACCGTCAGACCTACTACTTCACGCCCCAGGGCACCCAAGTAAAAGGCCTGCACTACGACTGGTTCACCGCCCTGGAACTGCCGTTTTCCGAGCAACGCTTTGCCGCGCCGGAGTACCTGGCGCGCTTTGGCTTCCTGGTCGACCCCAAGCAGACGCCCACCGCGCAAAACCCTGGCAACCTGCCGGTAGGTTTCGCCCGGCACCAGAACGCCGATAGCAAGGCTCAGTACCTAGATATCACCTGTGCGGCCTGCCACACCGGCGAATTGCACTTCAAGGGCCAGGCCCTGCGCATCGACGGTGGCTCGGCGCAGCACGTGCTACCCTCCAGCGTTCCCACGTTGCGCGGCGGCAGTTTCGGCCAGGCCTTGGTCGCCAGCCTGGCTGCTACCTATTACAACCCATGGAAGTTCGAGCGCTTTGCCCACAAGGTGCTGGGGGATCAGTACGATGCCCAGCGCGATCAACTGCGCAAAGACTTCAAGCAATCGCTGAACCAGTTCCTCAAAGTCGCCTGGAATGACACCCACCGCGGCCTTTACCCCACCGAAGAAGGCCCGGGCCGTACTGACGCCTTTGGGCGCATCGCCAACGCCAGTTTTGGCGACGCTATTTCCCCAGACAATTATCGCGTCGCCAATGCGCCGGTGGACTACCCGCAGCTGTGGGACATCTGGACCTTCGACTGGGTGCAGTGGAATGGCTCGGCCCAGCAGCCCATGGCGCGCAATATCGGCGAAGCCCTTGGCGTAGGCGCAACCCTGGCGTTCTTCGACGCTGCCGGGCAACCGCTCAAGGGCGATGCCCGCTACCCCTCCAGCGTACGGGTGCGCGACCTGCACCTGATCGAAGAAACCCTGCAACGGCTCAAGCCGCCGACCTGGCCGCAAGACTTGTTCGGTGCCATCGACAAACCCCTCGCCGCCCAGGGCCGCGCACTCTTTGCCGAGAACTGCGCCGGCTGCCACCTGCCCACCGTTACCCAAGAAAACGGCCGCCCGGTGCAGCAGTTGAAAATGCTGCCGGTGGACTACATTGGCACCGACCCCGGCACGGCCAACAACATTGCCGACCAACGCTATGACCTCAGTGCCCTGCAATGGGACCCGGCCGAACTGGCCCGGCTCAATGTCGAACTGCACCCCACCCCCACCGCGCCGCTGGACCTGACAAAAATGTCGGTGGCCCAAGGCCTGGCCTATGTCACCGCCTTCGTCGAAGAACACGCCTACCGTGCGGCCGGCGTCACCCCGGCTGAGCGCCCAGGCCTGGACGGGTTCGGCCTGCCCATCGGCGTGCGCGAGTTGCGCGCCTACAAAGCGCGACCGCTGGCCGGCGTATGGGCCACCCCGCCGTTCCTGCACAACGGTTCGGTGCCGACAATCTACCAACTGCTCTCGCCCCAGGACGAACGCAGCACCACCTTCTATAAAGGCACCTTCAACTACGACCCGCGTCATCTGGGGTTTGAGACCAGCGCCTTCAAGAATGCCTTCCTGTTCGATACCAGAATCACCGGCAACCACAACAGCGGCCACGAATTCCGTGCCGGCGAACGTGGCAATGGCGTTATCGGCCGTGGCCTGCTGCCGCAGGAACGCTGGGCGCTGCTCGAATACCTCAAAGTGCTGGGCGGCCCGCTGGAGCAACAACTGCCATGATTATCCGATCGCAAAACAAGGACCGCTCCATGCTTGCTCGTCTCTGGCTGCGCCTTGGCGCCTTTGTGGGTAAAACGCTGTTGTGGCTGCTGGGCCTGGGCCTGCTGGGGTGGGTGTTGACCATGGCCTGGTTCGCCTGGCAGCACAGGGGCCCGGTGTCGGTGAAAGAACAGATCCCGCCGGGTGAAGCGGCGATGACCCAAGGCATCATCCAGACCGCCGTGCGCATCGTTGACCAGCATCGCGAAGGTACCCGCTACCTGCGTGATGCCCATGCCAAGGCCCATGGTTGCGTGAAAGCCGAGGTCAGCGTCCTGGCGGATCTCGACCCGGCCTTGCGCCAGGGTGTGTTCGCCGAGCCAGGCAAGACCTGGCAGGCGACGATGCGCCTGTCCAACGGCAATGCCTACCCGCAATTCGACAGCATCCGCGATGCCCGCGGCATGGCGATCAAGCTGTTGGATGTGCCGGGCAAGCAACTGATGGCCGACCAGCAAGCGCGCACCGAGCAGGATTTCGTGATGTTCAGCCATCCGAACTTCTTTGTCAGCGATGTTGCGGAATACGCGCAGAACATCGGTGCGCAAGCGGACGGCAAGAAGGTCCTGGCGTTCTTTCCCAAGCTCGACCCGCGCAGCTGGCAAGTACGTCACCTGTTTATCGCCCTGGCAACCCTGGCGCCCGCACCGGCCAGCCCGACGCAGACGACTTACTTTTCAGTGTCGCCTTATAAGTTTGGTGCGGCCAACGCCAAGTTTCGCGTCGCGCCCGACCCGCAAAGCTGCCCGGATTATGTACTGCCCAAACAGAACCAGGACCTGCCCAACTTCCTGCGCAGCGCGCTCAACCAGCAACTGTCCACCGACCGTGTAGATGCGTGTTTTGTGCTGCAGATCCAGCGGCAAAACCCGCAGGCCTTCATGCCCATCGAAGACACCAGCATCGAATGGAAGGAAAGCGACGCACCGTATGAAACCGTGGCCAAGGTCAGGATTCCCGCCCAGGACTTCGACACGCCGGCGCAGAACCTGGCGTGCGATAACCAGTCGTTCAACCCCTGGTTCGGTTTGGAGGCGCACCGCCCCATCGGCGGCATCAACCGCTTGCGCAAAGCGGTGTACGAAGCCGTCAGCGACTACCGCCACAGCCGCAACGCACCGTAAGGTGCGTTAAATTGCAGGCGAAAAAAAACCCGCTCAATGAGCGGGTTTCTTGTGGCTACCTGGCGTTCAGTGTTCCAGGTTACCGAATATGGCGCAGCGGACGGGACTCGAACCCGCGACCCCCGGCGTGACAGGCCGGTATTCTAACCGACTGAACTACCGCTGCGCGTAACACATGAAGCGAATGGTGGGTGATGACGGGATCGAACCGCCGACATTCTGCTTGTAAGGCAGACGCTCTCCCAGCTGAGCTAATCACCCTTCGTTTCGGTGTGGGCGCATCATACACCAAAAAATCGTAATGTCTTGATTTAAATGCAATTTATTTAAAAAAAGTTTAGCGCACGATTTTTTGCCATATTTCGGACAGAAAAAAGCCCGCTCGATGAGCGGGCTTTCTGTGGTTACCTGGCGTTCAGCGTTCCAGGTGACCGAATATGGCGCAGCGGACGGGACTCGAACCCGCGACCCCCGGCGTGACAGGCCGGTATTCTAACCGACTGAACTACCGCTGCGCGTAACACATGAAGCGAATGGTGGGTGATGACGGGATCGAACCGCCGACATTCTGCTTGTAAGGCAGACGCTCTCCCAGCTGAGCTAATCACCCTTCGTTTCGGTGTGGCGCGCATTCTACGGAGCGACCTTAAGTCTGGCAAGCACTTTCTTAAATCTTTTTTTTCAGCCCTTCCAATGGCTTAGGCAGGGTTGGCCTGCGGCGTGATCAAGAGAATAATGCCCCCCTTTGTATAGAGGAGAGACTCACCCCATGTGGTTCAAGAACCTGCTTATCTATCGCCTGACCCAAGATCTGCCTGTTGATGCCGAGGCGTTGGAAGCGGCCATGGCCACCAAACTGGCGCGCCCTTGTGCAAGCCAGGAGTTGACCACTTACGGTTTCGTCGCACCTTTCGGTAAAGGTGAAGATGCTCCCCTGGTTCACGTCAGCGGCGATTTCCTGCTGATCGCCGCCCGCAAGGAAGAACGCATCCTGCCGGGTAGCGTGGTGCGTGATGCACTTAAAGAGAAAGTCGAAGAGATCGAAGCCGAGCAGATGCGCAAGGTCTATAAGAAGGAGCGCGACCAGATCAAGGATGAAATCATCCAGGCCTTCCTGCCCCGCGCCTTTATCCGTCGCTCGTCGACCTTCGCTGCGATCGCGCCGAAACAGGGCCTGATCCTGGTCAACTCGGCCAGCCCCAAGCGCGCCGAAGACCTGCTCTCCACCCTGCGCGAAGTGATCGGCACCCTGCCCGTGCGCCCGCTGACGGTAAAAACCGCCCCGACTGCGATCATGACCGACTGGGTTACCACCCAGAAACCAGCCGATGACTTCTTCGTCCTCGACGAATGCGAACTGCGCGACACCCACGAAGACGGCGGCATCGTGCGCTGCAAGCGCCAGGACCTAACCAGCGAAGAGATCCAGCTGCACCTGACCACCGGCAAGGTCGTGACCCAACTGTCCCTGGCGTGGCAGGACAAGTTGTCCTTCATGCTCGACGACAAAATGACCGTCAAGCGCCTGAAATTCGAAGACCTGCTGCAAGACCAGGCGGAACAGGACGGTGGTGATGAAGCCCTGGGCCAACTGGATGCCAGCTTTACCTTGATGATGCTGACCTTCGGCGATTTCCTGCCGGCGCTGGTCGAGGCACTGGGCGGCGAAGAGACACCACAGGGCATCTAAGCCATGTGAAGATCAAAATGTGGGAGCGGGCTTGCTCGCGAAAGCGATGTATCAGTCAGTATATGTGGTGACTGATTCACCGCTTTCGCGAGCAAGCCCGCTCCCACATTTGATTGCATTCACACCTTCAGAATCTAATAACAAGGACCTCCCCATGCGCGCACTCGCCGCCTTGAGCCGCTTTGTCGGCAACACCTTCGCCTACTGGGTGTTGATCTTCGCCGTCGTCGCCTTTCTCCAACCCAGCTGGTTCATCGGCCTGAAAAGCGCCATCGTCCCACTGCTGGGCCTGGTGATGTTCGGCATGGGGTTGACCTTGAAACTGGAAGACTTCGCCGAAGTCGCTCGCCACCCCTGGCGCGTGGCGCTGGGCGTGGTCGCGCATTTCGTGATCATGCCGGGCGTGGCATGGTTGCTGTGCCAGGCGTTCCATTTGCCAGCGGAAATTGCCGTTGGCGTGATCCTGGTCGGCTGTTGCCCAAGTGGCACGTCGTCCAACGTGATGACCTGGCTGGCACGGGGTGACCTGGCGTTATCGGTGGCGATTGCCGCGGTCACCACCCTCCTCGCTCCGCTGCTCACACCGGCATTGATCTGGCTGCTGGCCTCGGCCTGGCTGCCGGTGTCGTTCATGGAGCTGTTCTGGTCGATCCTGCAAGTAGTGCTGCTGCCGATCGTACTGGGTGTGGTCGCGCAGCGTTTACTCGGTGATCGAGTACGGCACGCGGTGGACGTGCTGCCACTGGTGTCGGTGGTCAGCATTGTGATCATCGTCGCGGCCGTGGTTGCTGCAAGCCAAGGCAAGATTGCCGAGTCGGGCCTGCTGATCATGGCCGTGGTGATGCTGCACAACAGCTTCGGTTACCTGCTGGGCTACTTCACCGGGCGCCTGTTCAAGTTGCCCCTGGCGCAACGCAAGTCGCTGGCCCTGGAAGTGGGCATGCAGAACTCCGGGCTGGGCGCCGCCTTGGCCAGTGCACACTTTTCGCCGCTGGCGGCAGTGCCCAGTGCGCTCTTCAGCGTCTGGCACAATATTTCCGGGGCGTTGCTGTCGACCTACTTCCGGCGCATGAGCGAGAAGGAAGACCGTCGCGCGCTGGAAACCACGCCGTAGCTTGATCGCCTGGTCCAATTTCGGCACTCTACCGAACTTCGCGGGGACGACCTCGCGACGCTATCAAGCGCTTACCCGGGGACGACCCCACTTTGATAGAAGCGAGGTCATCATGTCCTGGATCATTCTGTTTTTTGCCGGGTTGTTTGAAGTGGGCTGGGCCGTCGGCCTGAAGTACACCGACGGGTTCAGCAAGCCGCTGCCCACCGCCCTGACGATTGCCGCCATGGCCGTCAGCCTTGGGCTATTGGGGCTGGCCATGAAGGAACTGCCGTTGGGTACCGCCTATGCCATCTGGACCGGCGTGGGGGCCGTGGGCACCGTGATTGCCGGGATTATCCTGTTCGGAGAATCCATGGCGCTGTTTCGGTTGGCCAGTGTGGCGTTGATTATTTGCGGGCTGATTGGCCTCAAAATCTCGACTTAAGCCACTACCGCTGTCGCAGGCAAGCCAGCTCCCACATTTGACTGTATTCACAATTCAAAAGGTGGGAGCTGGCTTGCCTGCGATGAGGCCCCGACAAACAACCACAAACTACCTGACACTCCCCCGCAAACCACCCACCACAGCCTGCAACTGCTCAGGCGTCGCCGCCTCCACAGCCACCGGCTCACCCGCCACCAACACCACCCGCGACCAGATCCGATGGAAAAAGCCCTTGTTAGGATCGCGGCTGAAGAAACTCCCCCACAACCCCTGCAACGCCATCGGGATCACCGGCACCGGCGTCTCCTCCAGGATGCGTGTCACCCCACCGCGAAACTCATTCATCTCGCCATCGGCGGTCAGCTTGCCTTCCGGGAAGATGCACACCAACTCGCCGTCCTTGAGGTACTGAGCAATCCGCGCGAACGCCTTTTCGTAGATCTGAATGTCTTCATGGCGCCCGGCAATCGGAATCGCCCCGGCGGTGCGGAAGATAAAGTTGAGCACCGGCAAGCGGTAGATCTTGTAGTACATGACAAAGCGAATCGGCCGACGTACTGCACCGCCAATCAACAGCGCATCGACAAACGACACATGGTTGCACACCAGCAACGCGGCGCCTTCATCCGGGATGGCTTGCAGGTTGCGATGCTCCACGCGGTACATGGAATGGCTGAGCAGCCAGATCATGAAGCGCATGGTGAACTCGGGGACGATCTTAAAGATGTAAGTGTTAACCGCGATGTTGAGCAGCGACACCACCAGGAACAACTCGGGGATCGACAGCTTGGCCACGCTCAACAGCAGGATCGAAACGATGGCCGAGACCACCATGAACAGTGCATTGAGGATGTTGTTGGCCGCGATCACCCGAGCTCGTTCGTTCTCGGCGGTGCGCGACTGGATCAGCGCATACAGCGGCACGATGTAAAAGCCGCCGAACACACCCAGGCCGAGGATATCGAACAGCACCCACCACGCCTGGCCGTAGCTGAGCACCGCAAGCCAATCGTTGGCTTGCACGTTCTGCGGGAAGCCGCCGGAGTGCCACCACAGCAGCAGGCCGAACACAGTCAGGCCAAACGAGCCAAACGGCACCAGGCCGATTTCCACCTTACGCCCGGAAAGCTTCTCGCACAGCATCGATCCCAGGGCGATGCCCACCGAGAACACCGTGAGGATCAAGGTCACCACGGTTTCGTCGCCGTACAACCATTCCTTGGCATAGGCCGGGATTTGCGTGAGGTAGATCGCGCCCACAAACCAGAACCATGAGTTGCCGACAATCGAACGTGACACTGCTGGCGTCTGCCCCAGGCCCATGCGCAACGTCGCCCAGGACTGCGTGAAGATATTCCAGTCCAGGCGCAGTTGCGGTGTCGACGCCGCCGCGCGCGGGATACTACGGCTGGCGAGGTAACCCAGCACCGCTACGCCAACAATCGCCACCGCCACCACCGGCGCGTAATGGGTGGAAGACATCATGATCCCGGCACCGATGGTGCCAGCCAGAATCGCCAGGAACGTGCCCATCTCCACCAGACCGTTGCCACCGACCAACTCATCGTCGTGCAACGCCTGAGGCATGATCGAGTACTTCACCGGGCCGAACAGTGCCGAGTGCGTGCCCATGGCAAACAGCGCCAGCAGCATCAGCTCAAGATGATTGGTCAAAAAGCCCGTCGCGCCCACGGCCATGATCACGATCTCGCCGATCTTGATCGCGCGGATCAACGCGTCCTTGTTGAATTTCTCGCCAAACTGCCCGGCCAACGCCGAGAACAGGAAGAACGGCAGGATAAACAACAAGGCGCACAGGTTGACCCAGATGGAGCGGTCGCCCTCGATGGTGAGCTTGTAAAGGATGGCCAGGATCAGCGACTGCTTGAAGATGTTGTCGTTGAACGCGCCCAGCAACTGGGTGATGAAAAACGGCAAGAAGCGCCGCGTGCGCAGCAAGGTAAATTGGGAAGGATGGCTCATCGTCGTCCGTGTTCCTGCGTGGCCTTTATTTATCAGGCCACGACTTTACCTAATCCTGCTTACTTATTCGCTAGCCCGGCAATACAAGGCGAAACAAAAAGCTCGCCTTTATAAGCGCCCTGCACGGTGCGCTTGGCCACGATCAGCCACATCAGCGCCAGCGCAACCACCAGCACACTGCCAAACACACTGAAAAACGCCAGCTGTAACAGGCTCGCCAATTTAAGCGTGGCCAAGGCGTAAACCCCCAATGGGAAGGTGAAGCCCCACCAGCCCAGGTTGAACGGGATACCGGCGCGCAGGTAACGCAGGGTGATCAACACTGCAATCAACATCCACCACAAGCCGAAGCCCCACAGGGTGATGCCCGCAATCAGGCCTAGGCCGTGGGCCATTTCACCGACACTGGCCAGGCCATTGGCGGCAAAGATCGCGGGGGCATCCGTACCGAGCAGCAACATGCCCAGGGCACCGGTACCGATCGGGCCCAGGGCCAACCAGCTCGACGCGGCCATATTGGCGTGAGGCAACTTATGCAAGGCCATGCGCAGCATCAGGATGGTCAGGATGCTGAACGCTACCGGCAGGGAAAACGCCCACAGCACGTAGCTGGTCACCAACATCACCAGTTGCGAATGGGCATCGGCCAAGTGCGGCGCGAGCAAGCCGCCGCTGGCCGCCGCCACTTCGGCCGCCACCACGGGCAACAGCCAGACGGCGGTCATCTGGTCGATGCTGTGCTCCTGGCGCGTGAACATCATGAACGGGATCAGTACGCCGCAGGCCAGGGACATGGCGACGTCCAGCCACCACAAGGCCTCGGCCAACGGGATCACATCACCGCCCCAGCGCGGCAGGCCGAACAGCAGCAAGCCGTTGAGAATGGTCGCCAGCCCCATGGGGATAGTGCCGAAAAACATCGAGACGGTGGAGTGCCCGAAGATGCGTCGCGCCTCGTGGAAAAACATCACCCAGCGGGCGGCATAGAGCACGCTGAACAGCACAAACAGGCCGATGGTGAACAGCCACAGGCCCTCGGCGATAGCGTGCAAACCTGGCAAGTTGACTGGCAACTGAGCCAAGGCCAGCGCCAGCACACCGGTGCCCATGGTCGCGGCGAACCAGTTCGGGGTGAACTGGCGAATCACTTCCCGGGGACGGGTCAGGTGACTGAAGGGTTTGTAGCGGTGAGTGGTCGAGCAGGTCATGGGTTAATCCTCTTCCTCATTTGAGGTTGAAGCCATGATAGAACCTGATCGAATATCTATATAACGGGTAATATCTCTAACTGTTATCTGTTTTATCTATATAGACCGCAATCATGCGCTCGCCCTTGCCTGCGCCGAGTCGCGCATCAACAAACCAACAAGCGCGCCCAGAGACAGCAAGATAAGCACCGCACCGTAGCCGTCCGTAGTCGCGATCAGGCCAAACACACGGCTCAGGTTACCCGCCAATAACGCCGGTATGCAGAACGCCAGGTAGCTCAATACATAGAACGCCGACATCAGGCCCGCCCGCTCATGGGGCAACGCCAGGCCCACGATACTGCGCACACTGCCCATGAAACCGCCGCCGAAGCCCAGGCCTGCGATCACACTGGCGACAAAGAACAGCCACAGGCTGGCGGTGTTTACGGCAACCAGCAGCAACCCCACGCCCACGGCCAGCAGTGCCGCCGACAAGCGCATCACCCTGTCAGCCGCGTGATTGCGCAGGCTGTAGATCATCACCGCGCCGCTCAAGGTCACCACCGCCACCAGCCCGCCGCCGATCAAGTGCGAGGTCGAACCCGTGGCGACACGCACCAACGACGGCGCCAACGAGGAAAAGAACCCACCCAGCGCCCACACGGCCACATTCAATGGCATCGCCAGCCACAACGCGCGCCGCGCTTGCGGCGGCACATGCAGGGTTGGCGCCAGCGACTTCAAGGCGCCCGGTATGCGGCTGACCGTTTCAGGCAGGCGCCACACATACAGCGCCTGCAATACCATCAAGCCCAGCAGGGTGTAATAGATCAATTGGGTTGGCCACGGCGCAAACTCAACCAACAGCCCACTGCCCAGGCCACCACTGGCCATGCCGAGCATCGGTGCAAGGCTGTTGAGCATCGGGCCGCGCACGCGGTCAGTGTCGAGCAGCGTTGCACCCAACACCGCGGTCGCCGTGCCGGTCGCGAAACCCTGCAACGCCCGTGCGGCCAGCAGGTAGCTGGTGCTGTCAGCAACGATAAACAGCAACATCGCCACGATATTGAGCAGCAACGCGGCGAAGATCACCGGTTTGCGCCCCAGGTAATCCGAAAGCGACCCTACGGTGAGCAGCGCCGCCAACAGGCTCACGGCATAAACGCCAAAGATGGCCGTGAGCATCGCCGCCGAAAAATGCAGGTGGTCTTGATACACCTGGTACAACGGCGTCGGCGCGCTGGAGGCAGCAAGAAAGGTCAGCACGGTGATCACCAGAAACGCCAGGCTGGACCGTTGAGAGATGACGCTGGGCATGGGCACGCTCCGCTAAAGCTAATATTTTGCTTTTATGGAGTGTGCTACTCGCTGGGGCTTAAAGCAAATTCTTTGTGTTAAGGTCTTGCCCATGGCGATCAAAGAAGGCCTCCGCCCGGGGGGCCGTAGTGCCCGGGTACAAGAATCCGTCCACAGGGCGGTGCGCGAACTGCTGGAAACCCATGAGCGGTCCAGCGTCACCGTGCCGATGATTGCGGCATGTGCAGGCGTCACGCCATCGACCATCTATCGGCGCTGGGGCGATCTGTCAGTACTGCTCGCCGACGTCGCCCTGGCCCGTATGCGCCCCGATACCGAACCGGCCAACACCGGCAGCCTGCGTGGCGACCTGCAAGCCTGGGCCGAGCAATACCTGGATGAGATGAGTTCGGACGTAGGCCGCAACATGATGCGCGACGTGCAAAGCAGCCCCACGCCTGGGTATTGCGTGAGCATCCTGAGTGGGCAGTTGCAGGTGATCGTGGACCGCTACCCGCAGGAACAGCCGCCGAGCGTTGACCATTTGATCAATCTGCTCGCTGCGCCGACAGTGTTTCGTATTCTGTTTTCGGCCCAGCCGTTGGCGGTAGAAGAACTGCACGCCCTGATCGAACTGGCACTGAAGGCTTAAAGACCGGCACATAGCAAATGTGGGAGCGGGCTTGCTCGCGAAGGCGTCGTGTCAGTCAATGCATCAGCAACTGATCTACCGCCTTCGCGAGCAAGCCCGCTCCCACATTTTTTATCGCGTGCTGTCAGCGGCTAGGTACGCATCCCACGCCCACTCACCAGCAACCGCGCACAACCGATATACAAGACAATGGTGGCCACGATCATGAAGGTGATCGCCACGCTGATCTTGATATCCGACACGCCCAGAATGCCGTAGCGGAAGGCGTTGACCATATGCAGCACCGGGTTGGCCAGAGACACCGTCTGCCAGAACGGCGGCAGCAAGGTGATGGAGTAAAACACCCCGCCCAGGTAGGTCAGCGGCGTCAGCACGAAGGTCGGGATAATGGAAATATCATCGAAGTTGCGGGCGAACACGGCGTTGATAAAGCCCAGCAGCGAAAAAATCGTCGCCGTGAGGACTACCACCAGAATGGTGACCCCAAGGTGATGCACCTGCAGGTGGGTAAAGAACAGCGACAGCAGCGTCACGATCACCCCCACCATCAGGCCACGCAACACCCCGCCCAAGGTGTAGCCGATCAGGATGGTGTGCGGTGACACCGGCGAGACCATCAGTTCTTCAATGGAGCGCTGGAACTTGCTGCCAAAGAAACTCGATACCACGTTGCCGTAGGAGTTGGTGATCACCGACATCATGATCAGGCCCGGCACGATGTACTCCATGTAGGTGAAACCACCCATGTCGCCGATTTGCCGGCCGATCAGGTTACCGAAGATCACAAAGTACAGGACCATGGTGATCGCCGGCGGCAGCAGGGTCTGCGGCCAGATCCGGGTAAAGCGCTTCACTTCGCGATAGACAATGGTTTGCAGCGCGACGAGGTTGGGTTGCAGTTCAGAACTCATACCGCCACCTTCGCAAGGTTTTTCTCCACCAGGGACACGAACAACTCCTCAAGGCGATTGGTTTTATTACGCAGGCTCAGCACTTCGATGTTCTGAGTCGCCAACTGGGTGAACAGCGCGGTGATGCCCATGGCCTTATCTACCTGGACTTCCAGGGTGTGGCTGTCCACCAGCCGGCTGGGGTAGCCGAGCAACTGCGGCGCCACCGACAGATTGTTTTTCAGGTCGAGCAGGAAGGTTTCCACATGCAACTGGCCCAGCAGGTTGCGCATGCTGGTGTTCTCGACAATGGTGCCGTGGTCGATGATGCCGATGTTGCGGCACAACTGCTCAGCCTCTTCCAGGTAGTGGGTGGTGAGGATGATGGTGATGCCCTTCTCGTTCAGTTCGGTGAGGAAGGTCCACATCGAGCGGCGCAGTTCGATATCCACGCCGGCGGTAGGTTCGTCGAGGATCAACAGGCGCGGCTCATGCACCAGGGCGCGGGCGATCATCAGGCGGCGCTTCATGCCACCGGACAGCGAGCGCGAAGGCACGTCGCGCTTGTCCCACAGGCCCAGTTGGGTCAGGTACTGCTCGGCGCGTTCCTTGGCGACTTTCGCCGGAATGCCGTAGTAGCCAGCCTGGGTCACCACAATGTCGAAGGTCTTTTCGAACTGGTTGAAATTGAACTCCTGAGGCACCACGCCGATGGAGCGCTTGAGCGCCGCCGGGGATTTGTCCAGGTCATGCCCGAAGATATTCACCGTGCCGCTGGTTTTGTTGACCAGGGTCGAGAGAATACCGATGGTGGTGGATTTGCCGGCACCGTTGGGGCCGAGCAAGGCGAAGAAGTCACCTTCGGCAACGTCCAGATCGATACCACTCAGGGCCTGGAAACCGTTGCCGTAGGTTTTGGTTAGCTGCCGGATGGACAGAGCGGAACTCATATGGGAATACGCACCAAAGAAGGGAATAGAAAGAATAGATGAAGGCACACCCCAGGTAGTTCAACCTGCGATGCGGTGCGAGCATGGTGCGTGCCCATGCCGCACAAGTACAGTCACCCGTATTAATAGTGTGTATTAAGTCAACGCGGTCATCACCGCCTTGCGGTAGGCCGGGCGCTGTTGCAGGCGCTGGTACCAGGCCTCCAGATGGGGCATGGCGGGGCGTTCGATGGGCATCTCGAACCAGGCGTAGATAAAGCAGCCCAAGGGAATATCGCCCATGCCGAACGCCTGGCCGGACAGGTAGGGTTGCTCGGCGAGGGCTTGCTCGACGGTTTTGAGCGCGTCGATACAGGCTTGGCGCCCGGCATTGATACTGTCCCAGTTTTGCTGGTCAGCCGGGGTGCGCACGATGCCCCAGAACACCGCCTTGAACGGGTCGGCGAGCGTGGAAGTGGTCCAGTCCATCCACTTCTCGGCATTGGCCCGGGCTTGCAGGTCGCTGGGGTAAAAGTCCGATGCCTGCTTGGCGCACAGGTAACGCACGATGGTGTTGGATTCCCACAGCACAAAGTCGCCATCTTCGATCACCGGCACCCGGCCATTGGGGTTCATGGCCCGGTATTGCGGGGTATCGACCACACCAAAAGCCCCGCCCGCATCAATTGCTTCATAGTCCAGGCCGAGTTCCTCGGCGCACCACAGTGCTTTCCTGACGTTTGATGAATTTTTACGACCCCAGATCTTCAGCATGACCGCGCCTTATCGTTGATGAACATGGCTTGATGAAGGCAGCAGCATACGCCGGTTCAGCCGCGGCTTAAATCGCCCTGCATATCACCGAGCAAGGTGGGCGCATCGTCGCCAAACAAGTGCGGGTAACACTGGCGGATATGCGCGAAGAAAAATGCTTCGGGCACGTCAGCAAATTGCCCGTGGTCCACCACGTACTCCATCGAACGCTGGCCCTGGCGATTGAACGCGTGGAACACGCTGTCGTGCAGCCCATCGAATTCCAACGGCGGCACGTCGAACACTTCGCACAGTTGCTGGTTGAACGCCGGCGTGGCCTTGACCCAGCGGCCGTTCAGGTAAAGCTCGGTATAACCGTGCATGGCGAACACGTCACTTTTGAGCAGGGCGAGCAGCCGCGGGGTGGACAGGTGGTTGCGCACGTCCGCCAGGCCAATGCGTGCGGGAATGCCGCAGTGGCGCGCGCAAGCGGCGAGCAACGTGGCTTTGGGTACGCAGTAGCTTTCGCCGGCCGCCAGGGCAAAGCTGGCGCTCAAGGTGTTGGGGTCACGGCTGAAGGTGTAGGGGTTGTAGCGAATGGCCTCACGCACCGCGTAGTAAAGACTGACTGCCTGGTCACTTAAATCCGGGCGGGTTCCGCGATGTTTCTCGGCGAACTCCACCACCACAGGGTGGTCACTATCGATGAAGCGGCTGGGACTCAAGTACGTATTCATGAGCTTGATCTCCGAGGGGAGCCTGGAGTTTAACCACCAGGCCTGCCCGAGAGATAACGACGATTCGGCCAAATGCCGGCGCCGGCTGATGGGTTGCCCAGTACACCTTGTTACACCCTGATCACCCGGCTTATTCGGATGCCGACTAAGCTCCCTGGTGGTTTCGCCCCTGGTTCACGGAGGATTGAATATGCTGTTGTTGTGGATACTGGTGCTGGTGGTCGGCATTGCCTACCTGGCACACCGCCGTACTGCCCCCCTGCCCGCCCTGGGCGTGGTCGCCGTCTACCTGCTGGCGATGGGCGCCTGGAGCCACGCACCGGGTTGGCTGCTGCTGATCTTCTGGGTGCTCCTGGCCGTGGTGGCCGCGCCGTTGTTGCTGCCTGACCTGCGCCGCCAATACTTCACCAAGCCGCTGTTCAGTTGGTTCCAGAAAGTGCTGCCGCCGATGTCCGAGACCGAGCGCGATGCGATCGATGCCGGTACCGTCTGGTGGGACGGCGAGCTGTTCAGTGGCCGCCCCGACTGGGACAAATTGCTGGCCTACCCCAAGGCGCAATTGACCGAGGAAGAGCAGGCGTTTATCGACGGCCCCACAGAAGAACTCTGCGCCATGGTCAGCGACTGGGAAATCGGCCAGGCCATGGACCTGCCGCCACAAGCCTGGGAACACATCAAGACCCATGGTTTCTTCGCCCTGATCATTCCCAAGGAGTACGGCGGCAAGGGCTTCTCCGCCTATGCCCACTCCCAGGTTGCCATGAAGCTCGCGACCCGTAGCGGTGACCTGGCCTCCACCGTGATGGTCCCCAACTCCCTGGGCCCGGCCGAACTGCTGCTGCACTACGGCACCGAGGAACAACGCAACCACTACCTGCCGCGCCTGGCCCGTGGCGACGACATCCCGTGCTTCGCCCTCACCGGCCCGCTGGCCGGCTCCGATGCGGGCGCCATGCCCGACACCGGGGTGATCTGCAAAGGCGAATGGCAAGGCAAGGAAACCCTCGGCCTGCGCCTGAACTGGGAAAAACGCTACATCACTCTCGGCCCGGTCGCGACCTTGCTTGGCCTGGCCTTCAAGGCCCATGACCCGGACCACCTGCTGGGCGAAGAAGAAGACCTGGGCATCAGCCTCGCGTTGATTCCTACCGACACCCCTGGCGTGGAAATCGGCCGTCGTCACCTGCCGCTTGGCGCCGCCTTCATGAACGGCCCCAACTCCGGCAAGGATGTGTTCATCCCCCTGGAATACCTGATCGGTGGCCAGGAAATGCTCGGCAAGGGCTGGATGATGCTGATGAACTGCCTGTCGGTCGGCCGTTCGATCTCGCTGCCTGCGGTCGGCACCGGCGCCGCCAAGTTCACCAGCCTGGTGACCGGGCAATACGCCCAGGTGCGCGAACAGTTCAACGTACCGCTGGCGGCCTTCGAAGGCATCCAGGAAGCCCTGGCGCGCATCGGTGGCAACGCCTGGCTGATGGACAGCGCGCGCATGCTCACCGCCAACGCTGTGGACCTGGGCGAGAAGCCGTCGGTGCTGTCGGCGATCCTCAAGTACCACCTGACCGAGCGCGGCCGTGAGTGCATCAGCCACGCCATGGACGTGCACGGCGGCAAGGGCATCATCATGGGGCCCAACAACTACCTGGGCCGCAACTGGCAGGGCGCACCGATCTTCATCACCGTGGAAGGCGCCAATATCCTCTCGCGTAACTTGATGATCTTCGGCCAGGGCGCGATTCGTTGCCATCCCTTCGTGCTCAAGGAAATGGCCCTGGCCGGTCGCGAAGACCATGACCAGGCGTTGAAGGAATTCGACGGCCTGCTGATGCAACACATCGGCTTTGCCGTGAGTAACGCTGCCAGCACATTGGTGCTGAACCTGGGCTTGGGGCACTTCGAAAAAGCCCCGGGCAACCGGTTGAGCCAGGGCTACTTCCGTGCCCTGAACCGCCAGGCGGCTGCGTTTGCCCTGCTAGCCGACCTGAGCATGATGTTGCTGGGTGGCGAGCTCAAGCGCCGCGAACGCCTGTCCGCCCGCCTGGGTGATGTGCTCAGCCACATGTACCTGGCCTCGGCGGCGCTCAAGCGTTATCACGACCTGGACTCGCCGGACCATCTGGAGCCGCTGTTTGCCTGGGCCATGGAAGAAAGCCTGGGTGAATCGGAACGTGCACTGGATGAGCTGCTGAGCAACTTCCCGAACAAGGTGCTGGGCTGCCTGCTGCGGGTGATCGTGTTCCCATTCGGGCGTCGTCATACCGGGCCGTCCGACGCGCTGGATGCCGAAGTGGCAGCCGTGATCGGCCGCGCCAAGGGCGACCCGACCCTGGAAGAGTTGCTGGCTGGCTGTTATCGCCCGCAATCGGCAGAAGATCCGGTGGGCGCCCTGCAACATGCCTACGACCTGCTCGGTGCCAGCCATACCTTGCAGAAAAAACTTCACAGTGCGCTCAAGAGCGGCCAGGTCAAACCGGTGGCCGGTGAGCACGCCATCGACGCGGCCTTGCAGGCCGGCGTGCTGCAACCGGCCGAGGCGCAAACTCTGCGCGATGCCGAGGCGGCGCGACGCAAGGTGATCGACGTGGATGATTTCAGCAAGGAAGAGCTGATGCAGGCAGAGGGTAAAGTCCGCTGAGTCGAGCGGTCATATAAAAACGGGCGCGAGAGGCTTATACTCTCGCGCCCGTTTTTGCTTTAGAGGCTTTATCTCGTGTCCAACGTCGTTGCCGATCATCTCGTCTTGCTCGACCACTTGCGCAGCATCCTGGTTGCCGTCGGCGAAGCCGAACAGGTGCCCGAGGAAAGCCACGCACTGTTCCTGGAGCGCTTCGACGAACTGCGCGCCCTGCTGCCGATCGACCCGATCGAAAGCCAGTACCTGGGCCAGGACCTGATGAGCCAGGTCATTGTGCGTTACCCGCAAATCGCCCACCTGGTGCCCCGCGACCTGCTGTGGTTCTTCGGTGGCGACTGCCTGCACTTCATGCCCGACGAAGAACTGGACCTGTACCAGGCCCTGGAAGAACGTCGCTATGAAGCCGAACAGAACGACGAACCGTTCGACTGGAACCAGGAAAAACAGCTGCTGGCGATGCCTCAGGACCAGAGCAAACACTGACAACGATGCTCGTTCCCACGCTCTGCGTGGGAACCTATGCTGTGACGCTCTGCATCACCCGTGCACAGGCATAAAGGCAGGACGCGGAGCGTCCAAGGTGGCATTCCCACGCAGAGCGTGGGAACGAGCAACCGCGTTCCTACCGTCGGCGCAGCGTGGGCTCCCTGGCCATGCACTCCACCAGATAATCGATAAACACCCGCAACTTCGGCGGCAGGTACCGTGTGGGCGAATGCAGCAGCCACGCCTCGCCATGGTACGAGGCAATAAAATCCCACCCCGGCAACACCTGCACCAACTCCCCCGCTTCCAGCGCGTGCCGCGCGGTGAAATACGGCAAGCTGGCAATCCCGACATGCTGCAACGCCGCCTCCAGCCGCACCCCGGTGTGGTTCGCCGCATACCGCCCGCGTACGCCGACCGTGACTGCCTTGCCAGCCTGGCGAAACTTCCAGCGTGAATCTCCCGGTGTCTCACCCAGATAGATGCAACTGTGCCCAAGCAGATCATGGGGATGGCTCGGTGTACCGTGCTCGGCCAGGTACTGCGGCGTCGCGCACAGCAAATGTTCGATGGGCAACAGCTGGCGCCCGACCAAGCCCGGCGGAGGGCTGTCGGTGATGCGGATGCTCAAGTCGACGTTGTCGTCGATCAAATCCACATGCCGATCTTCCAGGATCAATTGCACATCCACCTTGGGATAGCGCCGCAAGAATTCCGCCATATGTGGGTGCACCACGAATCGCCCCACCGCCTTGGGCACACTGACCCGCACCAGGCCCTCGGCTTCATGGGTGAATTGCCCGCTGATTTCCATCACTGAGCGCGCCGCGTTGACCATCTCCTGGCAACGCTTGAACACCTCCTCGCCACCCTCGCTCAGGCGCAGCTTACGCGTGGTGCGTTGCAGCAGGCGCGTGGCCAGGGCGTGTTCCAGGCGCGAGATGCTGCGGCTCACCGCCGAAGGCGAAACACTGAGTTGCCGCGCCGCTTCAGAGAAGCTGCCGGTTTCCACGACCTTGACGAAAATCGCCATTTCACCCAATAACGGCAAAGGAAGATTGATGCTCATGACGCACAGGTCCATTGATAATTGAGCGGATTATCACTCATCTGCGCACTATTTATACTGCCCGCAGAACCCTGATGCGGATGTAGATGATGACCGAGCGCCTGTTTTTTACCCACGATCACCTGACGGCAGAGCTGGAAGTGCTCAGTTGCACCGCGTACGAAAAGCAATTCGCCGTGATTGCGCAATCGACGATTTTCCATCCCCAAGGCGGAGGCCAGCCGTACGACACCGGCTGGCTCGGCGACAGCCAGGTACTGCGAGTCATGCAGGAAGCCGAACGGGTGGTGCACTACGTCGACCAACCTCTGGAACCTGGACCTGTCATTGCACGCGTCGACGCAGAGCGGCGCGCCTTGCACACACGTCTGCATTCGGCAGGGCATTTGATCGGCAATGCGGGCGAACGCCTGGGCTGGATGCCGATCAAGGCCCACCATTGGCCGGGCGAAGGCAAGATCACCTTTATCCGTGGCCAGACCGCGCAAGACATGGATGCGCAGACGCTCCAGCAGTGGGTCAACACATGGATCGCCGCCGACTATCCCCGCCATATGACGCTGGAAGACGGCACCCGTGAAGTCGGCTTCGGCGAGTTGCCGGCTTACGCCTGTGGCGGCACGCATGTTCAAGCGTTGAGCGAACTGGGCCAAGTGACGATCCTGGCGCTATCGGAGAAAAAAGGCGCGCTGTCAGTACGCTACAGCCTCGCTGACACCCTGACACCCTGACACTGTAGGAGCGAGCTTGCTCGCGAAGAACGTCAACGATAACGCGAGCAGTCAGGTTGCACACGGTGCCTGTGAGTTTTTCGCGAGCAAGCTCGCTCCTACAGGGCCACGCTCGGCTGGCCCGATTCATTGACGAAAGACTTCAACGTCGACACCGTCGCCGCCGGGTCACGCGGGTCGCTGATCGCACGAAAATTCGTCAACATGGTGTTGGCCGCCAGCTCCACCGACACATAGCCACGCTGGCGGCTGTCGAAGAACTTCACATGGGGGTTGAGCGGCATGATCTTCATGAACGCGTCATAGGGCGGGCCGTCGGAGGTGACCGACGAGCCGACAAACTCGGTGGCGACCACCGCCGAGTCTGGCCTGTCGGCGTCGGCATGCAGGTCGGTGGCCCAGAACGAATGAATATCCCCACCCCAGAACACCGGGTTCTTCACCCGGTTGCGCACGATCGACGCCAGCATCCGTGAGCGGTTAGCCATGTAGCCATCCCAACCATCGGTCCAGCGGCCAAGCTTATGGTTGGTGAGGTCACGCTGCATCAGCGGCGCCACCAGCAAATCCTGGGCGATGATATTCCACTGCGCCTTGGACTGGGCAAATCCTTGGTCCAGCCAGGCCTCTTGCTGCCAGCCGAGCAACGTGCGGCCAGGGTCACGCAGGTCGCTGCAAGGGGTGGTGACAATATGTCCTTGATGGCTGCCATTGGCCGCGATGCACGGTTGCTCGGAACGGTATTGGCGGCCGTCTAGTACATGGAATCGGGCGAGCCGCCCGTAGTCCAGGCGCCGGTAGATGCGCATGTCCGGCCCCTTCGGCACGCTGCTGGCGCGCAAGGGCATGTGTTCGTAGAACGCCTGGTAAGCCGCCGCCCGTTGCTTGAGAAACTGCGCCACCGCCACCTTCGGATCCTGGGACCAGCGGTTGGCGTAGTCATTCTGGACCTCGTGATCATCCCACGTCACGACGCTGGGAGCTGCGGCGTGAAGGGCCTGCAGGTCTGGATCGGTCTTGTACAGTGCGTAGCGGTTGCGGTAATCGCTCAGGCTTTGCGCATTGCCACTGCCGTGGGAACGAAACACCTTGCCCGACTCCGCCGCATAGGAACTGTCGTAAATATAATCACCGAGGAAAAACACCAGGTCCGGCTGCTCGGCGGCAAGGTGTCGGTAGGCGCTGAAATAGCCACGCTCCCAGTGCGAGCAGGACACAAACCCCAGCCGGGCCGAGGCCATGGCGTGCAGCGGCGGCATCGTGCGCGACTGGCCCACCGGGCTCTGCGCGCCGAGCCCTTCAAACTGATACCAATACGGCCGATCCGCCGCCAGCCCCGCCACTTCAACATGCACTGCGTGAGCGAAACGCGATGTCGCCAGTACTTCGCCCTGCTTCACAATGCGCGTCATCGCCGCATCGCTGGCCACCCGCCAACGCACCGGCACCGTGCGACTCAGGCCGCCACGGCCATCCGCCGCATTGAACAAAGGTGCCAAGCGCGTCCAGATCACAAAGCCATCCGGCAGCGGGTCGCCGGAAGCCACGCCAAGGGTGAACGGATAATCCACCCCGGCACTGCGCGCAAACGGGCTGAGAATAGAAAACGCCGTAGCGACCGCCAGCCCGCCGAGGACCCGGCGCCGGCCGTGGTCGACTTCGCCGCTCACCGGCAGCGCTCCCAGTCGTCACGTACGGTGGCAAACCCGAGCATGTCCTCATACACGCCGTTCTTTAAAAACGCCTGGCGCATGCAACCTTCATAGCGCAGGCCGATCTTTTCCATGACCCGCGCCGACTCCTTGTTGCGCGCGAAACACTGGCTGCCCACGCGCTGCAACCCTAGCGCCTCGAAGCCGAAGTCCATCACCGCGCTCGCCGCTTCCGCCGCGTAACCCTGATTACGACAGTGTGCCGCCACCCAGCCCCCCAAGTGCCCATAGTGATGGTGAGCATTGATACGCAGGCTGACCATGCCGACCAATTCATCGGTGCCGCGCACGTGCATACCCAGGTTCAACAGCTCACCGGTGCGGTACTTGTCAGCGATCCCGGCAATAAAATCCTGGGCGGTTTCCAGGGTGTAGGGCGATGGAATGTTCGCCGTGTTGTCGGCAATTTTCGGCCCGTTGGCAAGCGTGAAAAGCACCTGCGCCTGGTGCATTTGCAGTGCGCGCAACAACAGTCGCGGGGTCGTCAATTGAGGCAGTGCGGTAGGCATGGGAGCCGACTCTCAAGATAAATTTCTCAAGCATGGATGCCCCGAGTGTCAGTTTCATTACGCCCGAAAACTGACTGGTAAGTTTTCTGAAAGACGCGTCCTAGAGCCTCCAAACGGTCAATTAAAGTTAACCAATCGGTCATTTTTGGCTGTTAGCGTTTTGCCCCTAATTCAATGACGGGGTAACGGAATGAGAACCTGGGACGAACCCAAGAAACGCAAGGCGCACATCGAGCTGATCCCGATGATCGACGTGATGATGTTCCTGCTGGTGTTTTTCGTACTGGTGAGCCTGAACGTGATTCCCGCGCTCGGCATGAAGACCCAATTGCCCAGCGCCAGCAGTTCCCAGCAGCTCAAGCCGCAGAACAAATTCATCCTCACCCTGGGCCTGGAAGGCCAGTTGCAACTGGACGGCAAGGACCTGACGGTGGAGGCCCTAGTACCGGCGCTGAAGGCGGCCGAAAAGCCCGATAGCAAGTCGACGATCATCGTCAACAGCGATAAAGGCGTGGAGGTTTCGCGCCTGGTGGAAGTGATGGACACCCTGCGCCTGGGTGGCTTCACCTCCGTGTCCATTGCTACGCGTAAGTCCTGATCATGTACGTTCTGTTTCGTGCGCGTCAGCTGCTGGGCAGTGTCCCGGCCCTGATCGCCCTGGTGCTGATTGCACTGGGTATCCAGTCCCAGACGTTGAAAGTCGAGCCGGTGTATGACGAGTCGGCGGTCGAATTGGCCTTGGTCGAGCCGGAACCGGAAGTGGTCCCTGAACCGGTGGTGGAGCAAGAACCGCCACCGCCGGTGATCGAAGAGGAAGAGGCCGAGCCTGCTCCCCCGCCGCCACCGCCCAAGCCGCTGCCAAAACCCGAACCCAAGCCCAAGCCAAAACCTGTGCCCAAGCCTGCGCCCGTGGTCGCCAAGCCCGCGCCGACACCGCCACCGGTGGCCGCCAAACCAGCCCCGGTGGCCCAAGCGGCACCGACGCCCGCCCCACCGGCGCCACCGAAGGTCGATGGCCAGGCCCTGGAAAGCGGTTATCTCAAAGGCTTGCGCAACGAACTGGACACCTACAAGCAGTACCCCACCGGGCGCCAGGCCTCCCTCGAACGCCCGAGCGGCGAAGTGGTGGTGTGGTTGCTGGTAGACCGCCAAGGCCGGGTACTCGACTCGGGTTTACAAACCCAGGCCTCGAGCATGTTGCTCAACCGGGCCGCCACCAACAGCTTGCGTCGCATCAAGCAAGTCAAGCCGTTCCCCGAGCAAGCCTTCGGGGGGCGCAATGAGCAGCGCTTCACCGCCACCTTCAACTACAGCGTGCAATAAGCACCCGACACCAGGACGACAGTGATGAAGTTCACCCGTATTCATCTGGCACTAGTGGCCGCGACCAGCATGACCCAGGGAATGGTCATGGCAGAGACCAGCGACAGTGACGTCGGCACCATTGGCGTACAAGGCAAGGCGACCGCGGGGGGCGGTTACATGGTGCCGGAGGAAAGCATCAAGGGCCGCTCCACGGTGACCAAGGAAGCACTGGATAAACAGGCGGCCACGGGCAATGCCATCGACAAGCTCAAGTACACCCCGGGCTTGAACATCTCCAGTGAAGACAACACCGGCCTGTCGGGCTTTCGCTTCACCATGCGCGGCATGAACTCAGACCAGGTAGGCATGTCGGTGGACGGCATGCCGATCAATGATTCGGGCAACTACGCGCTGTATTCCAACCTGCTGGGCGACCCGGAAAACATCGACCAGATCTTCGTCACCCAGGGCGCCGCGGAATCCGACGGCCCGCACATTGGTTCCAGCGGCGGCAACATTGGCATCGTGACCATTCGCCCGACCAAGGAAACCGGCGCCTTCGTCAAACAGGTCGTCGGCAGCAATGCCACGCGCAAGACTTTTGCCCGCCTCAATACCGGCGAAATCAACGGCCTGAGCAACTGGCTGTCGGTGTCCCATACCGAAGGCGAAATGTGGCGCGGCTCGGGCGCGGTACGCGCGGACAAGGTGGAGTGGAACAGCTTCTTCGACGCCGGCAATGGCAACACCGCCAACCTGATCCTCAAGTACCACGAGCAGGACAACAACAGTTACAGCCAGTTGACCAAGGCGCAATTCCAGCAAAATGGCCGCAAGTACGACCCTTATCCGGCCACCCCCAGCGTGGGCAGCAACGGCAAGTACAACAGCTATTACGCCCTGGCGCAGAACCCGTTCCAGACCTTCACCGCCGTGCTCAACACCCAGTTCAAACTGGCCGATAACTTCGCGCTGTCGGTGATCCCGTATTACTACTGGGGCAATGGCAGCGGCGTCGGTTCATCCAGCTACCCCCTCAACCGTGGCTCCAACCAGGGCGGTGTGTTCGACCTTGGCAACCTGCCCACCGCCGCCCAATACAACGCCGACGGCACACCCAACAGCGGCGTCTACTACCGCCCTTCACGCACGCAAACCTGGCGCCCAGGCATCACCACCAAGCTGACCTGGGACCTGGGCGACCACAGCCTGCAATTCGGTTACTGGTACGAGCGCGCACGCCAGAGCCAGACCCAGCCGTTCATTCCGCTCAAGAGCAACGGCAAGCCGGTGGACACCTGGCCGGACTCCAACAGCGCCATCGTCGATGCCAACGGCAACACCGTGCAGGGTCGCGACCGTTTCACCGTGACGCCGGCGCAAAAGGTCTGGGCCCAGGACACCTGGTACATCAACCCGGACTGGACCTTCATCGCAGGCCTGGCCTACATGAACGTCGAGCGTGAAGGCACCAACCACGGCAGCCTCAACGAACGCCCGGAAAAACGTAACCAGACCTACAACAAACTGCTGCCCAACGCCGGCCTGAAATACCAACTGGACGAGCGTGACCAGTTGTTCTACAGCCTGTCGCGCAACATGCGCGTGCCGCAGAACTACGTGCTCTACGACAAAGGCGCCGGCTCGATCGACGCCGAGCCGGAAACCAGCTGGAACCATGAACTGGGCTGGCGCTACAGCGGCGACGACATGAGCCTGGCCGCCACCCTGTTCTACATGGACTTCAAGAACCGCCAAGTGTCGTCCCGGGACATCAACGGCGACTTTGCCGACATCAACGCAGGTTCCGTGGTCAACAAAGGCCTGGAACTGGAGTGGAGCGGGCAGTTGCCCCACCACTTCAATTACTACACCTCCTACACCTACACCAAGGCCGAGCAGCAGGATGACCTGACCGTCTACAACGCCGGCAAACCCATCGTGCTGCCCACCAGTGGCAAGCAGTTCGCCAACGTGCCCAAGAACATGCTGGCGGCCAACATCGGCTATGACGACGGGCGCTTCTACGGCACCTTCGGCGGCAAGTACACCAGCAAGCTCTACGGCGACCTGACCAACGACGAGGCGATTTCCGGGCGCACTGTGTTCAACCTCGGCGCCGGTATTTACCTGCCGGTGGACAAGAAGGTGGTCAAGGACGCGACCCTGCGCCTGAACGTCGACAACCTGTTCGACAAGAAATACCTGGACGGCGTGTACACCACCAAGACCAACGCGGCCAGCTACAGCGGTTTCCGCGATGGCGACCCTGCGTACATCGTCGGCCTGGACCGCACCGTCACGGTTTCGCTGGAAGCGAATTTCTAAGACTCACCTCAAGAGGAACACCATCATGGATATGAACCTGCTCCACGACGTCACCTTCTATGTGATGTACGCGGCGATGGCCATTGCGATCTTCATCGCCATCGAACGCGGTATCTACTTTGCCTACGTGCGCCGCCAGGCTCGCGCGTTGATCGATGCCCTGGGCACCAACGTGCACAGCGAGCGTGACTTGCCGGAGAACCTGACCCGTCGCGACAGCCTGCCGCTGAACATGATCTTGCCGGTGCTGGCCCAAAAGGCGACCCACGGTTCGCGCAAGGACCTGGACGACGAAATCGACACCCAGTACCTGAAGACCCGCGCCCCACTGGCCCGCAGCCTGTGGATCATCGAGACCATCACCACCGCCGCCCCGCTGCTGGGCCTGCTGGGTACCATTCTCGGCATCATCGACACCTTCAAGGCACTGGCCACCGCAGGCGTGTCTGACCCAGGGCAGATATCCGGTGGTATCGGGACGGCCTTGTTTGCCACGGGATTAGGTATCGCCATCGCGCTGTTCTGCGTGGTGTTCCACAACTTCTTCCAGGACAGCCTGGAGCGTATCAACGACCAGTTGAAGATCCTGTTGATTCGCGCCGCCACCGGCGCCCGCGCACAGGATGAAGTGCCCCATCGCGTGCCCACCCCTCTGCACAGCCGCACAGCCTGACCTGCAGGGCGGGCGCCTTGGGCGCTCGCCTTTTCCTTTGGTGCGATGAGACGCTTATGTCCCTTTCGATAAAGTTGCGTATCGCCGGCCTCACCGGCTTGCTCCTCAGTCCGCTGGCCCAGGCGGACTTTTCCATTCCAGGCTTTGAACTGGTGCATACCGTGCCCGTGGACACCGCCCTGGGCACCGACGATTTACGCCAGCCCGGCCCGGTATGGATCGAGCTGTTCGACGGCGCCAAAAGCCGCATTGATATCGGCCAGTTCTACGCCGCGGATCACCCCGGTTCGGTGATGAACACGGTGCTGGAACACCTGGAAGCCGCCGGCAAACGCGGCGTGAAAATTCGTTTCCTGCTCGAAGAAAAAGGCATCAAGCTCTCGGACGCCGCCACCCTGGAACGCTTGCGCGCCATTCCCAACCTGACCTTGCGCGTGCTGCCCTACGGGCAACTGAGCGGCGGCATCATCCACGCCAAGTACCTGCTGGTGGATGGCAAGCAGGCGTTTGTCGGCAGTCAGAATTTCGACTGGCGCGCCCTGGAGCATATCCACGAAACCGGGCTGCGGATCACTGACGAAACGGTGGTGGGCCAAGTGCAGGCGATCTTCGAGCAAGACTGGCAAGCCCAGGCCGCGCTGGCGGGTAAACAACCGGTGCCGCTACCCGCCAACGGCCAGGCACCTGCACGTACCGGCAACTACCTGGTGGCCAGCCCGCAACGCTACAACCCGCCCGGCGTGGGCGACTCACAGCTGGAACTGCCGCGCCTGCTGGGCGAAGCCAAAAAAGAGGTGCGCGTGCAGTTGCTCGACTACGCGCCGCTGTCCTACGGACCGGATCGAACCCGGCCGTACTACGCGGTGATCGACAACGCCGTGCGCGCCGCCGCTGCCCGTGGCGTGTCGATCAAGTTGATGGTGTCCAACTGGAATACCGACCCACTGGAGCTGCCCTATCTCAAGAGCCTGGCGGTGCTGCCCAATGTCGAGATCAAGATCGTCACCCTGCCCGAAGCCAAGCAGGGCTTTATCCCATATGCGCGGGTGATCCATAGCAAAACCATGGAGATCGATGGCCAGGTGGCGTGGGTCGGCACCAGCAACTGGTTGGGTGGTTACCTGGATAATTCGCGCAATCTGGAGGTGGTGATGCGCAGTGAGGCGATGGCCGAGCGCGTAGGCCAACTGCATCAACAATTGTGGGACGGGCCTTACGCTAGAGCCTTGAGCGTGACGGAGGAGTATCCCGCGCCCCACCCTGGCCAGCATTGACCTTGGGCACCTGAGTAATGGTAGTGTGTGGAAATGTTTCTGACTCTTCCGTCAGAAACCTCCTACTCACTACCTGCAAAGGAATGCCTTTAACCATGCACTTTCCATTGAAAAAACTGGTGGCTGCCACCTTGTTCGCCGCGAGCCTTTCGGCAATCGCCACGCCTGCCTCCGCTAACATCACTGCAGACCAAAGCACGGCAATCCTGAAGCACTTCAGCGAGACCTCGGTCACCGATTTCCGCAGCTTCCTCGGCATCCTGGCTAAGGGCGAACTGGGTAAAACCGCTGACACTGGCCCGGCTATCAACGCGTTTTTGGGTAACAAAACCCTGAATGCCGAGCAGCAGAACGAGATCAATCGCCTGCTGGGCATTTACACCCGCGTGAAATACGGCAAAGCCGCGCTCGAAACCCTGCGTGAACTGGTGGAGATCCCTACGTTCAACGTAGACGGTCTGCCACAGTACAAAAACCCGGAATTCCTCAAGATCGCCGCGAAGATCGAGGCCCTGGCCAAGTCCTTCAACCTGAACTTCCGTAACGTCGATAACCGCGTGTACGAAATCTCCCTGGAAGGCAGCGGTGATGAAGTCGTGGGTGTGCATGCCCACGCCGATGTGGTGCCCGTTACCCCGGAAAACTGGGTGCTGCAAGACGGTACCAAACTCGACCCGTTCAAGGTCACGCTGATCGGCGACCGCATGTATGGCCGCGGTACCGAGGATGACAAGAACGGCATCGTGGTGACGATGTACGCGATGAAGGTGATCAAGGAAGAAAAGCTGCCACTGGCGCGCACGTTCAAGCTGCTGGTGGACACCACCGAAGAAACTTCCGGTGAGGCTATTCCTTACTATTTCGAGCGCAATCCCGTGCCGCAATACAACCTGGCGCTGGATGGCGGCTACCCGGTGGTGATCGCCGAGAAAGGCTCGGGGACGGTCATGGCCACCTTCCCGGTGCGCAAAGGCGAAGGCAAAGGCGCAGAGATCATCGCGATGACCGGCGGCAAGGCGAACAACCAGATCCCATCGGCCTCGGTGGCCACGCTGGTCAGCGATGCACCCGCCGAACTGGCCGCCAGCCTGCAACAGGCCGGTGCCGACTATGCCAAGCGCAACGGTGGCAATTTTCAGGTGACGGCCAAGGTCGATGGCAAGGACGTCAAACTTACGGTGACCGGCGTGTCCGCGCACTCCTCCGAGCCCGAAACCGGAGTCAACCCGGTGGCACGCATGCTGGAGCTGATCCACAGCCTCGATGGCAAGGTCGCCCTCAAGCACAACCACATCACCGATGCTGCGCGGTATGCCGCCGACAACTGGGGCCTGGATTACCTGGGTGGCAAATTGGGCGTGGGCTACGCGGATGATTTCATGGGCCCGCTGACCACCTCGCTGACGTTTGTGGGGCAGGATGACAAAGCTTTCAAACTGGCCGTGAACCTGCGCGCGCCGAAAGGTAAAACCCCGGAAGCGCTCAAGGCGCAGATCGAGCAGAAGCTCACCGCCTGGAACCAGGATGCCAAGGTCAAGGTGAACTTCACTTACTCGCTCGACGCACCGATGTACCGCAACCCTGAAGGCGAATGGGTAAAAGCCTTGCTGGCAGTGGCTACTGAAAACCTGAACATGGCGCACAAATTCGGCACCTCGGCCGGCGCAACCTCCGTGCATGACCTGCCCAACGGCGTGCAATTCGGCCTGGCGCGCCCGGAAGAGAAGTACACCGGGCACACTGACAGTGAGTTCAAGACGGTTGAGCAGTTCTTGCTGGACCTGCAGATCGTCACCGAAATGATGGGCCGCGTCGGGCAGTTGCCGAAGCTCTGACCCAGTTGAAGCCCCAGCGAGGCTGCGATGGCGGCGGCACAGGCAGAATCTTCAGCGCCTGAACCACCGCTTTCGCAGCCTCGCTGGGGCTCGACAGCTCCCACAGGGGATCGGCGGTGTATGCGCAATTTAGCCTTGCATCATCAGCATATCCTCAAAGAACCCACCGACCGGCTCGGTGGGATGGCACAGCTGGATTTCCAATACCCAGGCCATTTCACTGGGCGAGATCTCCAGGTCAGCCAACTCTTTGCTCTCGAACAATGCATGGGGGAAATCTGCAAGGCGGTGCCCTGCCAGGTTGCGTGCCAGTCTCCAGCCTTTGGACAGGGCACTCTGCTCGGCAAAGTCGTAGAGTTCACGCCCGGTCAGGCCACGCAGCCACGCTTGGCGCGTTTCATCGAAGACTTCATGCAAGGCCGTTGTACAGGCCTGATGCAAAGGCCCATCGCCAAACACAAACGTATCGCCATAGTCCCCTTCGTAGCCATCCCATACCGGGCCAAGATCGACCACGGCAATGTCATCAGCCCGCAGCCTGCGTTGGCGATCTATGCCCTCGCGCGGTGGGCGAACGGTGTCAGCGCCAAAACGAATGTAGGTCGGATGCCAGGTGTGCGAAGCGCCCATGGCCTGCAGTTGCCTCGCAGCCATCTCAAGGGCCTCACCGGTAGTCATGCCAACTTTCAACTGGCTGGCAATCGCCGCCAGGGCACGCATGGATTTTTCCCGCGCTGCCAGCATGCCATCCAGGGAATAGCGCGGGCCGACTTTCTCCCAGACCGGGTCAAACAACAGCGAGCCTGTTTCAGCGCCTGACCGACCACTGGCGACAAACGCCTCTGCGATAAACCGGTGGCTCGGCAACCCCGCTTCAAGGCAATGGGCCCGCACCTGGCCGAGCATTGCAGCGTTGCCGCACGCATAGACCTGGGCCTGTTCCCACTGATGCCCATGACTCATTGCAACCTCTTGCACTCTGCCCTCGGAGGACCGCACGGGATGCCAGCGAAAACGCGGATACTCAACCATCAAGTCGTCGAGAAAGGCGCTGTCATAAAAATCCGCCGATTGCGCGCCCCCCCAATACAACGTCACGTCGACATCGCGCTTGAGCGCGGTCAGCAGGATAGGCTTGATGCCCGCATAACCAGTGCCCGTGGCGAATAACACCACAGGCGCCGCATCATCGTCCTGCCAGGTGCAGGCACCAAAAGGCCCTTCCACGTGCAGACGCTCACCCACGGCGAGACCACCCAGGATACCCTCGGAAAAGTACCCGCCACTCACCCGGCGAATCTGGAAGACCAACCGCCCATCGTCCTCGTCGGGCAGGTTGGCAATCGAGAAGCAACGTGTGTCACCGTCCGCCAGGCAAAACTTGAGGTATTGGCCGGCCCGCACCATCACGGGCGTGTCTGGCATCAATACCAACTCGATCACATCGGGGCCCAGCGCACGCTTGCTGTGAACCTGCGCCGCCACTACCAGCGCGGGCGTATCCAGCGACCAGCCGGGAATATGCAGGCGCATGTCGCCACAGGCGTGGCTCTGGCATAACAACATTTCATTGGCTGCCAAAGGATAAGAAGGTACCGGCGCACCCGGTGCCAGGCGCTTGGCCCGGTACTCACCTTCGGCCACCACCACCTTGCACGAACCGCAGGCACCACGCCGACAGGAGAACGGCACGGCCAGGCCACTGGCGAGCATGGCGTCGAGCAACAATTCGTCGCCCGCCTCAAAGGTTTTCCCCGAGGGCGACAGTTCGATGACATGACGTGTATTCATAACAACCTCGGGCTAAGTGAGGCCTGATTGTTGCGCTAGACTAGGCCCATTAAAACCTCCAGATTTGGATACTTCAGATGGTCCAGATGCGCAAATGGCGCCCCTTGCTGCGGCTTGAAGAAACCACCAGCCAGGCGTCCTACCGCAAGATTGCCGAAGGCTTGGTCAATGCCATCCTCGAAGGCCGTCTGCCACCTGGGACATTGCTGCCAGGCACGCGGGAAATGGCGCAGTTGCTCAACGTCAACCGCAAGACGGTGATCCTGGCCTACGAAGAAGCCATGACCAAGGGCTGGCTGGTCAGCGAGCCGCGCCGTGGCACCTTCGTCAATGCGCAACTGACACCCAAACAACTGCCCAGCGTCACACAACCGTCTTTCGCGCCGCCGTTGCTGGAGCAACCACGGGTGCCGTATTTCACCCATAACGCCCAAGTGGTCGCACTCCAGCGTCGGCGCGATGCGCTGTTTTTCGACAACGGCACCAGCGATCACCGCCTGCTGCCCCAGGCCGTTTTGCACCGTTACTATCGCCACGCACTGCGCAACAGTTTCGCCTCCAATACCGTGCGCTACGGCAGCGAAGGCACCGGCTATCACCTGCGCTGCGCCTTGGCCGAGATGCTACGCAACAACCGTGGGCTGACGGTCACTGCCGAAAATATCTGCCTGACCCAGGGCACCCAGATGTCCCTGTACCTGAGCGCCAGCCTGCTGCTCAAGCCCGGCGACGTGGTATTGGTGGAGCGCCTGAGCTACCCACCGGCATGGGAAATTTTCCGCAAGCTCGGCGCGCAGTTGGTCACGGTCGACATCGACGATGAAGGTTGCCGCACCGATCAGGTCGAGCGCTTATGCCGTGAGCACAACGTGCGCATGATCTACCTCACGCCCCATCACCAGTTCCCCACCACCGTGAGCCTTCATGCCGCACGCCGGCAGCACTTGCTGGCGCTGGCCGCGCAGCATGACTTCTGCATTATCGAAGAGGACTACGACCATGAGTTTCACTTCAACGGCCGCCCTTACCTGCCGCTGGCCAGTGAACGCTCTCAGCGCCATGTGATTTATATAGGCTCGTTATCCAAGACGCTGGGCTCGACGTTTCGCTGCAGCTATGTGGTGGCTCCCGCCCAAGTGATTGAGGTGCTGCATCGCAACGCGGCGCTGATGTTGGGCGATGCCGACGCAGTCGCGCAGAGGATGCTGGCCGACTTGATCAATGACGGTGAGCTGAAGAAGCACCTGCGCCGTGTATCGAAAGAATACCGGGCCCGGCGAGAGACGTTGCAAAACTGCCTGCATGAAGCCTTTGGTGAGCGTATCCAGCTGCGCGAGCCCGAAGGCGGCCTGGCATTGTGGGTGCGTTTCGAGGAGGGAATAAACGTTGATCGGATGGTGGCAACCGCTGTGGACCACGGTTTGGTGGTGCGCAGCAGCCGCCAGTTTTCGCCGCTGGACCAGCCGCAGAATGCTCTGCGCCTGGGCTTCGCGTCGCTCAATCAGGACGAGATCCGCGAGGCCACTTTGCGTTTGGCCAAAGCCTGCGGCGAGGGCGCGTGTTAGAACGCCCAGCGCATGCCCAACGAGAATTCGCTGGAGACCAGGTTGGCCTTTATTTTTTCATCTTGCAGGCCTCGGGCATTGGCAAAGTTGTTCCAGCCACTTTCGGTATCGCCCATATCAACGTAGCGATAGCCGAGGTCCAGGGCCAGGCGATCGGTAACGTCATAAGCGACGCCTGCACCGACCGACCACGCCAGGTTGGTCTGGGTCGAGGCCCCATACTGGCGAGACTCATTGCCCTGCCATCCTTTCGACTCAAGGCGGGCAAGACCCAGCCCGGCCGAACCATAAATCGCTACCTTCTCGGTGATTCGAAAGTCGCGATAGGCGTTGAGCATCACGCGCCTGGAGTCGATGTGGTGCTGATTGAGACTGGTAGGGAAAGCAGTCGAACCACTGGTGAATGTGTCGCTTTGCGGGAGGGTCAGTTCGCCCTCCACGCGCCAGCCATTACCGAAGCGATAGCCGACTCCGATGGACCCGGTCATATCCTTCTGGCTGTCGTCGCCGGGCACGAACGAACCAATACCGGGGCGGGCACTGGAATCCATATTGCGGGCTTTGCGCTCGGCGCTGATCACCCGAGCAACCCCGTAGTACCCTTCCTCGTCGGCCGGCGCAGCAATCGCCTGCGACATGTAAATGGCAGAAGTGACCAGTAGCAATACGGGAACAGACTTGGATATTTGCATTTTATTATTCCAATACGGTTTGAACACAAAACAACACACTTCATTCAAGGGGCAATCCGACGCGGGTGTGTTGACGTTTCCATGAGCCGAATGCGGCAGCTCATCTTGTGTCAGCGTCGAGACAAACAACCGGTATAAACGCCTTAGTTGTTGTATGAAATGTCCCAAGAATGAAGATGGCGCCGAGCCCGGCAGCGTATTGGAAAGATGTATGGCGCACTGATTGAGGTGGGAAGGGTCAGGTTCGGATCAACGTCCTGGTAACGGCGCGAGCTGCCGAGGCATCGACGGCCAGCAGCACGTCCAGCGAGACTGCGTCACGGGCTGTGGCGGCAACGCTAGCGCGCGTCATCAGGCCCGTGACGAGGAAGTGTGCAATATCAGCCAGCAGTGCCCAGGAACGGCAGCGCCAGGTACAACTTGATCACCACGGCGTTAGCGATATCGATGAAGAACGCGCCCACCATCGGCACCACCAGAAACGCGATCTGCGAAGGCCCGAAGCGCTGCGTCACCGCCTGCATATTCGCAATCGCCGTGGGCGTAGCGCCAAGCCCGAAGCCGCAATGGCCCGCCGCCAGTACCGCCGCATCATAGTTGCGGCCCATCACCCGGAACGTCACGAAAATCGCGAACAACGCCATCAGCAATGCCTGTGCGGCCAGCAGAATGACGATCGGCAAAGCCAGTGCCGCCAGGTCCCAGAGCTTGAGTGACATCAGCGCCATCGCCAGGAACAACGACAAACTGACATTGCCCAGCACCGAGACTTCGCGCTCGAACACCTGATGCCAGCCGAGCATCGACAGCCCATTGCGCAGCACCACACCCACGAACAGTACACACACGAACGTCGGCAATTCGAAAGCGGTGCCTTGGATGGCGGCATTCAACAGGTTGCCGCCCTGTAGGCTGATCGCGACCAGTGCCAAGGTCTCGATAAACGAAAACGCCGTGATCAGGCGCTCTTCATTCGGCTGTTCAAACCCCTTGGCCAGGCTCGATTGCGGTTGCCCAATACCTGGCACCTCGACCCGCTTGATCAGAAAACGCGCCACAGGCCCGCCGATCAGGCCGCCGAGCACCAGGCCAAAGGTTGCCGAGGCAATCGCCAATTCAGACGCCGAAGCCACGCCATACTGCTCACTGAACACCGCCCCCCAGGCCGCGCCGGTGCCATGCCCACCGGACAAGGTCACCGAACCCGCCAGCAGGCCCATCAACGGGTCAAGCCCGAGCGCCGACGCCAGCGCGATCCCCATGGCGTTTTGCACCACCAGCAAGCCCGTTACCACCAGCAGAAACACCGCCAGGATACGCCCGCCTTTCTTCAGGCTGGCAAAGTCGGCGTTCAAACCGATCGTGGCAAAGAACGCCAGCATCAAGGGGGTTTGCAATGAAGGATCGAAGCGTACTTCGATATCGGCAAACCCGCGCAACGCCAGGAGCAGCATGGCGACCAGCAGGCCACCGGCTACCGGTTCCGGAATATTGTAAGTACGCAAAAAGCCGATACGGGCCACAAGCCCGCGCCCCAGCAATAGCACCAGTGAAGCGGCAACGAGGGTTGAATAAAAATCGAGTTGAAGCATCCGGTCAGTTCTCTGAAGTGGGCAGGGAGAATGGGTGGCCAGAGTAGAGAACACAGGGCGAAAAGGCATCGACCCTACAAAAAATGCAGACTTTCCCTACAAGCCTCACAATAATAACCTACAACTGAGCTGCACCTCCCCATAGGGATAAGTATCGATACAACTCTATAAGCCGAAGTACCCGACGGTAACCACGATGCGAAGCGAGCCGCTCTTGATCTGCTTTTGATCTTAGGCGCCCCGTTAAACCACGCTGGCCGAACGCAGGCTTGAATTCGTGGGTAACCCGGCAGGACGCCGGGTTAGCCGCCCCGCGCCATGGATGGCGCGTGGCGGCGGCCCACGGATTCAAGCCTGTGTTCGGGCACACCGAGCCCAAGCGAGGTGCCGAGTGGTGGGGCAAGAGCGTTTTGCTTACTTTTGCGCTTTTCAAAAGTGAGCCGCCGTCAGGGCGGAACCCTAAGCGGCCGTTACCGCAGCAATGGATATGTACCCAATCCAACTGTGTTGACTGCCAAGCCGCCTTCGCGAGCAAGCCCGCTCCCACAGTTGGATTGCGGGGTGTTAGAGAGATAGGCGTCGGCTGGCAGGCCGTCATCGCAGGCAAGCCCACACAGTTTGATCGCGGGGTGTCAGGGAGATAGGCGTCGGCTGGCAGGCCGTCATCGCAGGCAAGCCAGCTCCCACAGTTTGATCGTGGTGTGTCAGGGAGATAGGCGTCGACTGTCGGACCGTCACGGGTTCAGCTTCGTATCGATGCTGCGTATCGCCCGTCGAGAGGTACACCCAGCAGAGTTATCGACGACGCCTGCGCAGCAAAGGCCAGTTGGAAGCGAGCGCACCCGGCTCAGCGTCACGCCCGGCAACTCGCACCAGGTCGGGAAACTCAAGCAACAAGGCACGATTGCCCCGGCCAATGTGCTCCATCACCGCCAGGGTAATGTTTTCCCGCACCATGCCCGTCGAAACGTAATACATGGCCCAGGCCTGTTCTGGCGTACACAAGCCGATCTGCTCTTCAATTTCTTTGTAGGCCTTGTAGTCGTCTGACTCTAAGTAGCGCTGATCACCGCCCTGGCGCATGCTGTCTCCCTCCCCGGCCCCATCCCCATCACGTACCGCTTTTAACCTTGGTCCAGACCCGCGTGCGAATACGCTCGGCCTTCAGCGGCAAGGGCTCAAGCGGAACCAATGTCGCCATGGTCTTTTTATCGGGATAGATCCAAGGGTTATCCCGCAACTTCTGCTCGACAAACTTCGTGGCATCTTTGTTGGCGTTGGGATAGAGCATGTAGTTGGAGGTCTTGGCTATCACCTGTGGCCGCAGCATGTAGTTGATGAATTCCAGAGCGGCCTTGGGGTGGCGAGCGTCCTTGAGCAACACCCAGTTTTCAGACCAGACCAAGGCGCCTTCGCGCGGCAGGCTGTAGGCAATCTTGCGGCCACTGTTGGACTTTTCATTAATCGCCTGCGCCGCCAGGGCACCATTGGCCCAGCCGACGACCGCACAGATATTGCCGTCTGCCAGGTCGGTGTCGATTCTCGACGAGTCGAAATAGAGTACATAGGGACGGATTTTCAACAACAGCGCCTGGGCCTTCTGGTAATCCTCTGGATCGGTGCTGTTACTGGGCAGCCCCAGATAGTGCAAGGCAATGGAAATGATCTCGCTGGGGGAGTCGAGCATGGCCACGCCACAAGACTTGAGCTTGCTGATGTTTTCTTCTTTGAAGATCAGGTCCCAGCTGTCCACCGGCGCGTCATCACCCAGTGCCGCTTTGACCTTATCCACGTCGTAGCCAATGCCGGTGGTGCCCCAGACATAGGGCACGGCGTAGCGGTTACCGGGGTCATTGACCGCCAGCAGGGCCAGGATGTCAGGGTCGATGTGCGACAGATTACTCAACTGCGCACGATCCAATGGTTGCAACACCCCGGCCTTGATCAAGCCGGGCAATACATTGGAGGTGGCCACCACCAGGTCATAACCGGTGCGCCCAGCCATGACCTTGCTTTGCATGGTTTCGGCGCTGTCGAAGGCATCCATATGCAGCTTGATGCCGCTCTCCTGCTGGAATTGCTTGGGCGTCTGCGGCTCAAGAAACCCGAACCAGTTATACAGATACACCGAATTTTCAGCGGCGGCCGCGGGCGTGCTGATTACAGCGCCCATAAACGAAGCTAAAAAAATAGCTCGCAAGTGTGCTCGACTCATATGACTATCCCTGTCCACACGACGCGCCTTCATGGCTATCGTAAGCTCGGGGTGAATATACCGAGCCTCGACGAATAGTAAATACCTACAAGTACTTAGCTCTGGCCTGCAAAGCCCTAACCCTAAAGGGGTAGAACATGTCGCTTGACCTTCATAGCCTGGCTTGGCACCGATCGGTTGGAAAACTGATCATGCAGCTCAATCGCCCGGAGTTCTGGAGTTCGTTGATTCGGGTACTGAATGAATATGTGCAGATAGACAATTGGGTGGTGCTGGTTTTCGGCGACCACGCAGTACGTGTGATCAGCCTGCCCGAGGTGGCCGACAGCGAAGAAATCGACGCTTTTATTCATCGCTATGTGAAAGGCCTGTATCTGCTGGACCCGTTCTATATCGCTGATCGAGAAAACCCGCAGAGCGGGTTCTTCCATCTGCTCGATATTGCGCCGGAACACTTCCGGGAAACCGAGTACTACCAACAATATTTTGCGCAGTACATCTCGGTCGATGAGGCGCAATACAACGTACAGCTCGATGCCGACAGAACGTTGTGCATGTCATTTGGCAGCAACCTGCGCTTCACCCAGGCGCAGATAACGGTATTGGACATGATCAAGCCGTGGGTAACAGCAATGATGCATCAACGCATGGGCTTTGAAACCGACCCGGCAAAAAACCTCGCCGAGCCGACCCCATGGGCCGAGGCACTCACTCAGTTGGAAACACACGTAACGACGCGTGAAAAAGACGTGCTCAAGTTACTGCTCAGTGGGTTCTCCAACAAAGAGATCGCCGGCAAGCTGTCGTTGTCGACAGAAACCATCAAGGTTCACCGCCGCAATATCTACAGCAAGCTGAATATCAAATCTCAGTCGGAGCTGTTTGCGCGGTTTTTTATGCCACGGCAGGAGATTACATCGACGCTTTGAAGGGGGGGCGGTGCGCTGGCGGGGTAAATGACAGTTCTACAACAGGGTGACCTCATCCTCGGATGATGCTTGCCGCCGCTCTTCCAGCAAAGTCCTCGGTAAAGCAAACCCTTCAAAACTTCGCTGGGTGATGGGGTTGTTGGCTTTCTCCGCACCAATGCGATAACGCATCAACCCATCGGCAACGGCAAAGGTCAGGTCCACGCTGGTGTCGGTTCTTCCATTGAGGTGCCCGCGGCTAAGCAGCCGAAACAGTGACCACGGTCCGCGATAACTCAAACTGGCGGTGTTGCCGGTGCTGTGTACCAGGGTCAGTTGGCTGCCATTGGTATTGCCCAGGGTGTTCGGCCACACCAGCCCCGTGCGTTGCGGCGCACCATGCTGATAAGGGATCAACTGGCCATCGACGCTGAACATGCTGCTCAGGCGGGTCGCACTCAAGGCCAGCGGCTCGATGGTTAGTTGCACGGCCAATTGGCCGTCTGGGTTGAAGAAGGTTTCGCGGATGCGCTCTGCCTTTTCAAGTTGCTCCAATACCTCTTGGCGCACCCAGTGGCCGCCCTGGTCTCCAGTGGACAGGCTGTCCAGATTGTCCTTGAGGAATACGTTCAGATACTGGTCCTGAAACCGTTGCAGACGCCCTTTTGGTCCGAAGAAAGCGACGAAGTCCTGCAGCGAGGCATCCTCGCCACTGGCCTTGAACGGATAGCGTCCAGCCAAGCGGTCACGGTAAAAGCTGTAAATCTCACTGTCCCAACGTTTTTCTAACTCGCGCAACGCGGTAATGTTCAGCATCTGAGAGCTCTGTACAGCCAATTGGTTAACGTGTCGGTTCAGTGGCTCGGGCAGACCCGAAGCGATGCGTTGCAAGTTGCGGATCGGGTCAGGATCGGACTTGGAAAACCGGGTAAGCACCACGCCCAGTGCCGCCTTGCCAGGGTTCGGCTGATCCTGCACACCTTTAACATAGTCGTAGACGCCACTGATCGCGCGCAGGGTTTCTTCGTAGTAGGAGGGCTTGTCCTGCTCGGCATTGAGCAACCCGGACAGGCCCGCGAACGCGCGGTGGATGCCGAGCGCCTGAGTGCGACCCGCCTCATCGCCGGGAGCGCCCTCGTCCTTGCCGGTGGGTGGTGGATAGATCAGCGTGTTGTCACGCACGGTTTCCAACAGACGACGCAGCGGCGCGGCCGGGCCGGTGACTTGCCCCAGTACTTCCAGGGTTTGGGCCAGGTCAGTGAAGTCGGTCACGGCGAACTGGTTCAACGCGCGGCGCCAGCTGTCGACGTAATCAGCGCTGTACAAGCCCCGCAGTCGCTCGGTCAGCACCCTGCGGTCAGCCTCGGAATAATCCAGGCTGCGGCGCTCGCCCAGCACCCATTGATCAATCAATGCCAGCTCGGTGACGTTCTGGCTGTTGGGCTCGAAATAATCCCGAAAGCCCCGTGCGGTCAGCAGCGGCGGCAGCGTCAGGTTTTCGTCCAGCGCCGCACCGCTGTCGCGTTCGTTCAGGGGACGGTAGACCACGTCGAAGGCCGGGCCAATTTCATTGCGCAAATCCAGTTCGCCATGCAGGCGTTCCTGGGCCTGCTGGCGCAGGGTCATGTACACCCGCTGCGCCATAGGCAGCTTGCGCAGTTGCTGTTGGGTGAGTGCGATGAGCTCGCGGTGTTCGGGCAGCTCGACATCGGCATAGGACAGCGCGTAAGTCAGATGACGCATCAAGGCGGCCTGGCGTTGGCCCTGCCCCGGATAAGCCTGTTGCCATTGCTGGGCCATCCATTGCGCAACGATCTTCGGACGACGATTGTCGCGATCCTCGATCATGCGATACACGCGCAGCGCGGCAAGTTGCTCGTCGCTGCCCGGTTCGGCGCGGCGGATGACCTCTACAGCGCCTTCGGCAATCGCGGGCAAGAAACGTCGGGACAACAAGTTCAGGTAGGCCTGATCGACCATCGGCCCGATGAGCTGCCCCTGGTACAAGCCCATGTCGGCCAATTGCGGCCAGGTGGCTCGATAGTCGCCATACACCGTGACAGCCTTACGAATTTCATCCAGCGGCACCAGCAAGTTCAGCCCGGTGGGGTCTGCCTGCAGGTCGCTGGCCTTGCTGCTGAAGGCCTGGCTTTGGGCCAGGACCTGGTCGGCCTTGTCGTGGTTGACACTGTAGTAGTACCACCAACCGCCCACCAGCAATGCGCTGGAAATCCCGGCCAGTACCGAACCGCTGAGCAGCAGGCGACGCTTGTGCCGTGCCACCTTGAAGTTGTCCCCGGCCAACCCGGCTTCCGGGTAGACCACCCGCTGCAACAGGTGCTGGGCGAAGTACACCACCGAATGCCCCTGGGGTTTGGCCGAGCTGACCGGTGCGGGAAAACCATAGGCCCGTGCCGAGGCCTCGACAAACAAGTTGGCCACCACACCGCGCTGGTACACCGACGACAGATACACACCACGCACCAGGGCTGGCGTGGTGTAGCGATCACTGCCCAACACATCGCCAAGAAAGCGCAACAAAATCTCCCGTGAGCCACTGAGCTGACGCATCAGGCAGAACAGGCGCTCACGCACTTCGGCTGGCCCGGGGTCACCCATGGCCCGTATGACCTGCCTGTTCAACGCATCGACGAAGCGGTCATAGACGACCGTCAACTCACCCAGCCAGGCATCAAAATCCCCGACGGATTCGAGACTGAAGGTAAACCCCTGCACCTCTTCCCGCGCCGACGCCGGAAGCTTGGCGAACAACTCTTCAAAACCATCGAGCAAGTCGAACTTGCTCAGCACCACGTACAACGGCAGGCGCGTGCCCAGTTCATGGCCTAGTTCGTTCAGACGAGCGCGCAACATATAGGCCAGATTGCGGCGCTCGTTGGGCGGGCGCTCGAAGAGGCTGACCATGTCCACCAACAGCACCACGCCGTTGAGCGGACGACGGCTGCGGCTGCGCGCCAGCCAGTCGATCATATGGTGCCACAGGCGTTTCTCGGCGCCGGCGGGCAGGCCGGTGGGTTGTTTGACTTGGGCAACGACCACGGGCTCGGCGACCGCTTCAGGGTCCGCCGCCGCATTCTCAGTGGGCGCGACTGGAGCCGGCGTCGGCTGCGGTTGCCGCTCGGGCTGGCTGATGAACTCGCCGGGCGGATCGATCAACACCGCCTCATCGCCGATCCACCAGTCGATGTCGAACGCAAGGTCTGGATCCGAGGTGGTCTGCGCGGTACCACTGCGCGCGGTGCGGGTCAGGGCGAAACTCTGGCTGGAGCGGCTGATAAAGCTGGACTTGCCGGCGTTCTCTTCCCCCAGCACCAAGTACCAGGGGATCTGGTGCAGGCTACGGCCCTGATGGTTGTCCCGAACCCGCGCCAGATTGTTTTCCAATGAGCGTTCCTGGGCTTGCAGGTGAACCAGACAAGGGTCTTGCACCCGTTGTGCCTGCTGCTCACGCTCCAGCTGCAAACGGCGCTGACGACGATGAACCAGCCAGGTCCAGGCCAACAGCGGCAACACCAGCAAAACCACGCTGATGGCCAGGCGCAGCGGCCAAGGCGCCAACGGTTGCGTGTCGCGCCAGGTCCAGTTCGGCGCTAGCCACCAGAGCCAGCCCAGCACCACAGCAATCGCCAACATCCCGGCCACCATAGCGACGAGTGCCCCATGGCGCTGAAGGGCAGAAAACCCACGTGCCAACATGCCCAGCTTCTTATTCATGACTGTTCGCCCCTGAACTTTTTCCAAGATAAAAACGGCCCCACCCTAATGGAGGAAAACAATGTTGGACTTGAAGGATGTCGTTCGTAACTTCAAACAAACAGTAGCAGTGCAAATAACCAGCAATCAATGCTATTTTCTAGAGAAACAAAATATTACACCTAAGCCCTGCAATTACCTTGACGAAACACGCCAACCAAAAGAACCATTCACAAACAGCCTTGCAATCCAAAAAAATATCAAACCACAACTTTCCTACAGAACCTTCTTACAACTAACCCATACAACTTAAACCCACTAAACAGGCTCGCGCCATGCCACTAAAAGATCGTTTTTCAGAAGAACTTCGCTACTTGCGCGAGTTGGGACGCGAGTTCGCTGAAGATAATCCGCAGCTGGCGCCGTTTCTGGGTGACCAGGCAAGCGACCCAGGTGCCGCGCACCTGCTGGAAGGCTTCGCCTTTCTGACCGCCAAACTGGCCCTGAAAATCGAAGACGATCTTCCGCAGCTCACTCACCCGCTGCTGCAACAGGTTTACCCCAACTACCTGCGTCCATTGCCGAGCGTGACCCACGTGCGTTTTGACCCGGTGGTGCAGGCTCTCAGCGGCCCGCAGGTGATTGCCAAGGGCACGCAGCTGTTTTCCCGGCCGGTAGACGGCGTCAGTTGCACCTTTCGCACCTGTACCGATGTGACCCTTTATCCATTGCAGGTCAGCAGCGTCGGTGTTTCCCACAGTGTGCAAAAGTCGGTGTTAAGCATCGAGCTGCAGGCCTTGTCGGACCAGCCGCTGAGTGAAATCAGCAGCAACCGCCTGGATTTCCATCTTGGTGGCAGCGAGCTCAACGCGCTGACGCTCTACCAATGGCTGGCCCAACACCTTAACAAGATGGTGTTGTGTTTCGACGACCAGCGCATGGGCCTGCCCCCGGATGCCCTGGGCTTTCCCGGATTCACGCCCCAGGAGGCCCTGTTACCTGGCCTGGACCATCAACTGGAGGGCTATCGCCTGCTCCAGGAGTATTTCTACTTTCCCCAGCGCTTTCACGGCTTCAGCGTCAGCGGGCTAAGCCGCCTCTGGCCGCAGGCAACGGCGGGGCGGACTCGCCTGGAGTTGCACTTCTCCACTCCGCTGCCGGCGTCCCTCCAGATCACCCCTGACACGCTCTGCCTGTACTGCACCCCTGCCATCAACCTGTTTGAGCACCCCGCCGAACCAATCCAACTGGACGGAGAAGAATTGCACGCATCAGTGCAGCCGCGCGGCCCATACGCCCATACCTATGAGATTTTCAGCATCGACCAGGTCAGCGCTCGGCGTCGCAAGCCGCAAACCGCAGCGGACAATTATCGCGTCGACTTCGCCCCGTATGAGTCGTTGCAGCATCAGGTGGAACCGGCCGGCGAGCGCACGGCGCGCTATTACAGCCACACCATTGAACCGGAACTGCTCAAGGATCGCGCCAAACACAGCCTGCGCCTGATCTATGCCGACCAGCGCCCATACCTGGGCGCGCGTGAAGTGCTCAACATCGAACTGACCTGCAGCAACGGCGACCTGCCTAGACACTTAGAGGTGGGCGAACTCAGCCTCATCACCCAAACCACCCCTTCGTTCGCCACCTATCGCAACCTCACCCGTCCAACACGCGCCTACCCGCCGATGCTTGACGGCCAGACCCAGTGGGCGCTGATCTCCAACCTGGCCCTGAACAACCTGTCACTCTCTTCGCCTGCAGCGCTCAAGGCGGTGTTACAGGTATATGACTTCGTCGCCGCTCACGACCAGCCCCACCACCGCGCCACCCAACGCCGCCTGGAGGGCATTCGCCAAGTCAGCACCGCCCCGGTCGATTGGTTGATCAAGGGAGTCCCCGTGCGCGGCAACTGCACCACCCTGACCATGGACCCCGCCGCCTTCAGCAATGCCGGCGACCTGCACCTGTTTGGCAGTGTGCTCTCACATTTCATGGCGCTGTATGCCAGCGCCAACGCCTTCCATCAGCTGGAAATCATCAACGCCGCCGACCGCACTGCCTTTACTTGGCCGATGCGTACCGGCCAGCAACCCATCATCTGATTCGTGGAGACCGGCATGCCAATCCTCACCCCTACCACTACCTTCTCCAGTACGCACGACGACGCCCGCGAAAACCTGCCTGACCATGAACTGTTCTGCCATCACGACCCGCTGGAGTTCCAGTTGCGCGGGCATAGCCTCAACCCGCTGGTGGATGTCGCCATGCCACTGTTCGGGTTGGTGATTCGTTTGCGCAAAACCGATGCCTACCGCGCGGGAGAACAACTGCACGGGCACCTCGCTAACCAGATCACGGTCATGCTGGAAGAGCTGCGCCAGCACGACTACAGCGAGGCCGAACTGCGGGTGTTCTCCTACGCGCTATGTGTGTTTGTCGATGAGGCCGTATTAGCCACGCCTTGGGGCAGCGGGTCGGTGTGGCAAGCCAAATCGCTGCTGAGCACCTTCCACCAGGAAACCTGGGGCGGCGAAACGTTCTTCACCCTGCTGACGCGTCTGCAGGAAACCCCGGAACACTACCGCGACGTGCTGGTATTCATGTACCTGTGCCTATGCCTGGGCTTCAAGGGCCAGTACAGCGTGCAGACCCAAGGCGACCAGGCCTTGCAACAGTTGATCAGCCGGTTACAGAGCGTCGTCGGCGCACTGCACGAGCCGGCACCTGAGCAATTGACCCGCCCACTGGATAACGTTGCGCCGCGCAACTACCAGTTGAACCGGCAATGGCCGTTGTGGACGCCCTGGGCAGCAGCCGGAGTGGTTTGCCTGGGGGCATACACGTTCTTTGCCATCCGCTTGAACACCACCACTCAACAAGTCATGCAATCGCTGGAAGCCATCTTGTTGCGTTAACGACGGTGCGCACATTCGTTGCCCCCCCGTACTAACAACGTATGTAGCCACCTCGAAAAAACCACCCCACCTCCAACTAAGAGAAACTTCCCACAACACACACGGAAAGCATGAAGGCGACAGCCAGATAACGCCTCTTTAAAGTTCAAGGCCTCTGAAACCTGCCAAAGGGATTGCCCGCAGGAGTTGCCATGCCTAACTTGCGTGATGTGCGCTTTGCCTTCAGTTCTACCGCCAGTATCGACTTCGATGTGGTCTCGTTTGAACTTACCGAAGGTATTGGCGAACTGTATTGCCTGACCGTGGATTTGGTCAGCACTTCGGCCAACGCCAACTTCATGCAACTGCTGGATCAACCCGCCGCCCTGACCATTTGGCAAGGCGAGCAACCGGTACGCCATGTACACGGCCTCATCAGCCGTTTCGAACAGGGCAAGACCGGCTTTCGCCGCACCCGCTATCGCGCCGTGATCGAACCACAACTGGCCCGCGCCACCCTGCAATCGGACTGGCGCATCTTCCAGCAACGCAGCGTGCCGCAGATCCTCGAACAGCTGTGCACCGAACGCCGCTGGGGCGCCTGTACCCAACACCTGACCGAAACCCACCTGCCCCGCGAATACTGCGTGCAGGCCGGCGACCTGGACTGGGACTTCTACCAGCGCCTGGCCGCCGAAGAAGGCCTGCTGTCGATCTTCCAGCACAGCGAGGGCGGGCATCAACTGATTCAGGCCGACCATATCGCCAGCTTCGGGATGCTCGAGGGCGAACCGCTGGTGTACGAGGCCAACCCCGGTGGCGATCAGGCGCAGCCGGCGCTGAACAGCTTCACCTACCGCGAGCAGGTGCGCAGTGCCCAGCAAACCCAGCGCGACTACACCTTCACCCACCCGCGCTACAACCTGGAGCAACACGAGCAGGCACGCCAGCTGGAGCACCAAAGCCCCGACTACGAACGCTACGACTACCCCGGCCGCTACAAGCACGACGACGCCGGTAAACCTTTTACCCAGACCCGCCTGCAAGGCCTGCGCGGCGATGCGCGCACCGCCGAAGTCACGGGCGACGATGCGCGCCTGGTCCCGGGGCTGGCGTTTGATCTGACCGGGCATCCGCGTGAAGACCTCAACATCGGCTGGCGCGCCGTGCACATCAAGCACACTGGCCGCCAACACACGGCGATGGAAGAAGAAGCGGCCGACAGCAAAGTGGGTACCCACTACAGCTTCACCGCCACACTGATTCCCGACAGCGTCGAATGGCAAGCGCCACCACGCCCCAAACCCTGTATCGAAGGCCCACAGATCGCCACCGTGGTCGGCCCGCCCGGCGAAGAAATGTACTGCGACGAACACGGCCGCGTGCGCGTGCAATTCCCCTGGGACCGCGAAGGCCAGGACGACGACCGCAGCTCCTGCTGGGTGCGCGTCACCCACAACTGGGCCGGTGCCGGTTGGGGCCACGTTGCCCTGCCCCGGGTCGGTCAGGAAGTGCTGGTGGGCTTTGTGCAAGGCGATCCCGACCAGCCCCTGATCATCGGCCGCAGCTACCACGCCATCAACCGTTCACCGTACAAACTGCCGGAGTTCAAGGCCCTCAGCCCCATCCGCAGCAAGGAGCTTCACGGCGAGCGCCACAACGAACTGCGCCTGGACGACACCACCGGGCAAATCAGCGCCGCACTGATGAGCGACCACGCCGCCAGCGCCCTCACCCTCGGCTACCTCACCCACCCACGCCCCGGTGGCGGCGTGCCGCGTGGCGAAGGCTTTGAACTGCGCACCGACGCCCACGGTGTACTGCGCGCCGGCGCCGGCCTATTACTCACCACCCAACTGCGCCCCCGTGCCGCAGAGCACCACACCGACCTGCCGGAGACCGCCGAACAACTCGACACCGCCCGCCAACACCACGCCACCTTCGCCAGCGAAGCCCGCGACCACCTGGCCCAGGAAAGCGGGGATCAGGACGAAGTCGCCGACGCACTCAAGGCCCAACACAGCGCCATCCGTGGCACCGGCGGCAACCCCAACGCCAACCAGTACCCGGAACTGGCCGAACCGCACCTGGTACTGCACAGCCCCGCCGGCATCGCCAGCAACACCCCGCAATCCACCCATATCGCCAGCGGCGAACACCTGGCCCTCAGCAGCGGCGGCCACACCAGCCTGGCCATCGGCAAGCGCCTGCTGATCAGCGCCAGCCGTGGTGTGCGCACCTTTGTGCAAAGCCTGGGCTGGCGGTTGGTGGCGGCCTCCGGCGATATCGATATTCGGGCGCTGAAAGACAACATCAACGTGTTGGCCAAGCTCAAGGTCACCGTGACGGCTGAGCGCATTACGTTGAGTGCCAAGGAAGAGATTGTGATTCAGGCAGCGGGGAGCAGCACCACCTACAACGCCGGGGGGATTACCCATGCTACCGGTGGGGTGTACACCGGGCACGCCGTGCAGTTTATCTACGACTCTTCGAAGAGTAAGGCGGGGGCGTTTCCGGAGGAGCCGAAGGCGGGGAAAGGGAATTTGGAATTGCTCCAACAGTATGCCAACGGAGTCGCCTTCAAGGGAGGCGAATACAAGGTTGAGGATGCCTTGGGGAAGGTTTTCAAAGGGTCTCTGGACGCGAACGGATTTGCAGCGGTAGCCGGTGTTGCGCCAGGTCCGGCCAAAGTGCTTTTCAGCAAAGACCCGGTCGATGTCTGGACCGATCCCGGCTTTCCCGGTCCGCATGAGCAGATAGAAGCAAGCGCCACTGAAGCCTCCAAACCACTACCGGCACAAGCGCAATCCATGCTGGACAAGGTGCTCAACGCCACAAAGCAAACGTCAACGAGCCTGGCCACCGACCTGCTGAAAAAGACCGTGCCAATGCCAGATGCTGCGACCGCGCTTGCCTCCCAACTACCTCAGGCACTCGTGAAAAACGCCGAGATGCTCGGATTGCCACGCAAGCTCTCGGAGAAGACACAATGACCGCAGCCACTGCGCGCCCGCCTCAATCAGCCACCGCCCCTCTCAATACCACATCAAAAAATGACATTGATGCAGGCAAGGAAAAGCTCGACAAGTGGCTGCGTAATCTCACCAACGATGCCATTGGCTGGAATGCCGTACAGACCGCAGGCGCTGTGATTCCCGGTGTCGGCACCGTCTTTGCCGCGATTGATGCGATTGGTGACCTGCTCACACTGATCGACGGTGATCAAAACGACTTCCTGACCTGGGTCAGCTTTGGTGTCAATGTCGTCGGCCTGATCTCCTTTCCCGGTGTCGGGCCTGCACGGCTGGCGGTGCGCACCACGCTTTTAACGGTCAGGCGCAACGGTTTGCCCGCCATTTCGACGGCCATGCTCAGTGCATTGGAGGAGAACCTTAACGACAAAACTCGCGGCGCCCTGGAAGATTTTGCCAACGCCATCCAAGCGCGTCTCAGTGAACTGCTCACCAAAATCGCCGCAGAAATCAGGAAAGCATGCGCCGCCTTTGCCCGTATGCTCAGGAGTATTGCCAGCGAGCAAGGGCAGCAGGCGCTGGCAAAGAAGGCCAAGATTGGCTCTTTCTTCTTCGGCCCAGTGGTCGGCATTGCCGCCCAATTCATGATTGACGACAGGCTTCTGTCCAAAGCCGTTTGCCAGAAACTGCTCACCGTCGCCAGTGCCGCTGACAGAATCGGCTTGGCGGTGGCGCAAAAAGTACAGGGGCTAGGAGACCCGAAAAAAATCGGCAGCATCGGCAACCTGATCATGGCATTGGTCAGCGCATTGGCAGCCCGCAAACGTCGAGGTACTCAAACAGCCAGTGCCTCCAGTCACCAGAACAATCGAGCTCAAGCGACCCAAGGCCAAGGCCCACTGGTCAGTCAATCAACTCAACGTAAAACCGCCCATGACCCAAATGGTTGTAAGAACTGCAAGCCTAGCGTCCCTGTAGGTACTCGCCACAGCATCAGTTTCGCCACCGGCAGTGAAACACTGGAACATACCGATTTCTCGCTGCCCGGCCCCTTCCCAATCGAGTGGACGCGAACCTACCGTTCCAGCCTTGCTGCATTTGATCAAGGAAGCCTTGGCGCACGTTGGATCACGCCATTCTCGATTCGCATTGATCAAGATGAGAACGGCCTGAGCTATAACGGCTATGACGGGCGCAGCCAGCGTTACCCTGATGTCCAGATCAGCAAGCATCACTACGACCCGATCGAAGGGGTGTTGCTGATTCGCACCACGCTCAACACGTTGGTGGTCGTGCGCGGTCACGACAGCCAGGAGACATTTCAAAAGCAAGGTGATCGCTACCTGCTCAGCGGCATTACCTTACGAGGGGGCGCACGCATCGCCCTGCACTATGAGCATCAACATGCAGGCCGGGCCCTGCTTTCAGACCTGCTCACCTACCAGGATGACACTCAGCACCAGCACATTCAGACCCGCCTCGACGAACACGGCCGTATCAATGCTCTGTGGTTGATGCACGAAGGCCTGCCTCAGCGCCAACTGACGGGTTATGACTACGACGAACACGGCGACCTGATTGCCGCCCGCGACGAACACGCCGCGCAGTGGGACTACCAATATCAGCATCACCTGATCACCCGTTATACCGACCGCACCGGGCGCGGTATCAACCTGCAATGGCAAGGCGAAGGTGCCGACGCCAAGGCCATACGCGAATGGGCCGACGACGGCACCTACGACACCCGCCTGGAGTGGGATGAAAATATCCGCCTGACCTACGTGACCGACGCGCTGGGCCAGGAGACCTGGTACTACTACGACATCCTCGGCTACACCTACCGTGTCATCCATCCAGACGGCAATGAAGAGTGGTTCTACCGGGACGATGCCAAGAACGTCGTCCGTCATATCCACACCGACGGTAGTACCGACAACTATGTCTACGATGACCGGAGCAACCTGCTCCAACACCTCCGCCCCGACGGCAGCAGTGTTCATCACGCCTACGATGATCAGGATCAACGCTTCAAAACCCGCGATGCCGAAGGCGGCCTGTGGAAGTACGACTACGATCAACGCGGCAACATCATCGAAACCATCGACCCGCTGGAGAACAAAACTCAATACAGCTACAACAGCGACAACCTGCCCGTGGTCATCACCGATGCCAACGGTGGTGCCAAGCAACTGGCCTACAACGCTGACGGCCAGCTGACTCGCTATACCGATTGTTCCGGCAAGGTTAGCCAGTGGCATTACGATTCTTTGGGGCAACTCGCCAGTTTTACCGATGCCGAAGGGAGCACCACTGCCTATGAGTACCGCGCCGGGCAACTCGTACGACTGATCCACCCAGACAAGACCGAAGAACACTTCGAACGCGACGCCGAAGGCCGCCTGCTTACCCACACCGACGCCCTGCGCCAACGCACCACCTGGTATTACAACGAGGCTGGGCTGATCCAGAAGCGCCTGGATGCCAACGACACCACCCTCGATTACCGCTGGGATCGCCTCGGTCAACTGACCGAGTTACGCAACGAAAACAACAGCACCGCCAGCTTCAAGTACGATCCAGCCGGACGTCTACGCCAGGAAACCGGCTTCGACAAACAGATCACCGACTACCTCTACGACCACGGCAGCAACCAGCCGACCCGTCGCATAGCTGGCGACCGGGTCACTACGTTCGAGTACGACCCACTCGGTCGCCTGATCGCCCGTAATGCCGGGCACAGGAAGGGCGAGGAATGGCAGACCGAGACCTTCGCCTACGACGGCAACGGCAACCTACTGCTGGCCGAGAACGCTGCATGCAAGCTGCAATGGTTTTACGACCGTGCAGGCAACAACATCCGCGAGCATCAGTACCTGCGTTATTTGCAGGAACCGCATGTCGCCATCTGGAAGCACGAATACGATGCCCTCAACCAGCGTATCGCTACTACACGACCAGACGGCCATCGTGTCAGTTGGTTGACCTATGGCAGCGGTCATCTATTGGCCTTGAAGGTCGACGACACCGAACTGCTCAGCTACCAACGCGACAACCTGCACCGCGAAATCGTCCGCGACCAGGGCAACGGTCTACAGCAGCGACAAGCCTGGACACCCAACGGCCAGTTGCTGGAACAGGCATTGGGTAAACGCGGCGACTCCCAACGCTTGGTTGTGCGCAACTACCGGCACGACGCTGCCGGCCAACTGACCCGCATCGATGACACCCGGCGCGGAGCCCTCAGCTATCGCTACGACCCACTTGGTCGCCTGCTCGCAGCCCAAACCATCAGCGGCGAAGAAACCTTCGCCTTCGACCCGGCCAGCAACCTCCTAGACCCGCAGGCACCGCGTCGTCCCAACCAATACGGCCCAACCAAACTGCTCGACAACCTGCTGCGCGACTACGTTGGCACCCACTACAGCTACGACGAACGCGGGAACCTCAAAGAGCGTCTGCATAACGGCAAAAAATCCCACTTCACCTGGGATTTGTACGACCGTCTGATCGGCTACGCAGACGACAGACTCACCGTCAGCTTCGCTTACGACGCACTGGGCCGAAGGCTGTTCAAACTGTCCAAGGCCAAGTACCACGACCGCCGCGAAGCCGGGCCGATGTGGAACAAGCTGGAGCGCGCCAAGCTCGACGAGCTATATGGCTGCGGCTACACGATTTATGGCTGGGACGGTGATCTGCTGGCCTTCGAAAGCCGTAACAACGACAAAAGCGAACGCCTCACCCACTACTTTTTTGAACCGGGCAGTTTTGTGCCGGTGGCGCAGGCGGTGGAGCAACGCAGCATCCAACTGCTGGCCGAGCCCGTGTACGAAGGCGCTTACGACATCGACCGTGATCCGGTTTGGCAGCACAAACCAGAACCAGTGACCTTCAGCGCTGTGGCCTGGTACCAATGCGACCACCTCGGCACACCGATGGAGTTGACGGACGAACAAGGTGACATCGCCTGGGCCGGGGTCTACAAAGCCTGGGGACTGGCGAAGGAGCAGCGTAGCGAGACTGCCAAACGTACCGACATCCGCAATCCGTTGCGCTTTCAAGGCCAGTACTTCGATGTGGAAACCGGGCTGCACTACAACCGCTATCGGTACTATGATCCGCAGGTCGGGCGGTTTATTGGCAAGGATCCGATTGGGTTCGCGGGTGACTTGAATGTGTATGCCTACACGCCAAATCCGGTGGAGTGGATTGATCCACTTGGCCTCGCCAAAAAGAAAGGCGGATCAGGCGGAACCCCAAAACAAGCTCAAACTAAAGTTAAAAGAGAGCAAGCGCCTCCTGAAATTGTACGAATTGACGGACCGGAACAGAGCGTACCCAACAGTCAGTGGCATGCACATTGCCCATGCGGGTCGGGCTACAATCTTGATGGGACGATTCATGACAAAGGAAAGGGCGATGTTACCTTTTCCAATAAAACAATTGACTGGCTAAATAATCACGGATGGGAAATACCGAAAAAATGAAACTTACAGACCTATACGAATCTATAATCAGTCAAGAACCATACAACGACATGGATGTATTCTTTGAAAGCCATGATAGTTTCGAGGAAATCCCACTCATATCAAGGTACAGCAGAGCAGACCTACTCTCAGATTCCTTAGGAAAAAGCAACACTACAAACTTTCTGATTGGCTTTTCAGTATTCCTGCTAAATACAATAAATATTATAGCGCGAGCAAGAAACACAACAGAAGACGAGCTATTCACAGCTATATCATTTACAGACTTTGGTGACGCCTTCGAAAATCACCCCATCATTCCAAACATATTCATCTATCCAAATCAAAAAAAAGACAACCATTTTAAAGCACACTTAAAACAGAATAACCCCAATGAAAAATCTATCGAACTTGCAAAAATTCAAGAGTACTTTTCAAGATGCAACTTGATAAACAGCTTCATATTTTATGAAAGTAGATTTTTTGACCAGGCTTGCAATGAGGATATCGTAAGGATATATGCCATCCCTAAACAATTCCATGAAATATAGGGGTATAGCTATTGTGAAGACCGTATGAAAACCATCGTCCGCCTCGGCGACACCACCGACCACGGTGGTGTTGTCACCGAATCCATTCCCCACACCAACCTCAACGGTAAACCCATGGCCGGCAAGGGCCACATGGTGATGTGCCCCCTATGCAAAGGCCCCTTCCCGATCGCCGAAGGCAGCAGCACCTATTCCGTCAACGGCATTCCCGTAGCCTTGGATGGCATGAAGACCACCTGCGGCGCAACCCTGATCGCCAGCGGTTCCCGCGGTGCCGTGCATCGCTGACCTGCGCCCCGCTCTTTAACAACCCGACGTCCCCGGCATTGGCTTGATCTCGCCAATGCCTATGCCAGCGTCAAAACCCGCGATGCCGAAGGCGGGCTGTGGAAGTACGACTACGATCAACGCGGCAACATCATCGAAACCATCGACCCGCTGGAGAACAAAACCCAGTACAGCTACAACAGCGACAACCTGCCCGTGGTCATCACCGATGCCAACAGTGGTGCCAAGCAACTGGCCTACAACGCTGACGGCCAGCTGACTCGCTATACCGATTGTTCCGGCAAGGTTAGCCAGTGGCATTACGATTCTTTGGGGCAACTCGCCAGTTTTACCGATGCCGAAGGGAGCACCACTGCCTATGAGTACCGCGCCGGGCAACTCGTACGACTGATCCACCCAGACAAGACCGAAGAACACTTCGAACGCGACGCCGAAGGTCGCCTGCTCACCCATACCGATGCTCTGCGCCAACGCACCACCTGGTATTACAACGAGGCTGGGCTGATCCAGAAGCGCCTGGATGCCAACGACACAACCCTCGATTACCGCTGGGATCGCCTCGGTCAACTGACCGAGTTACGCAACGAAAACAACAGCACCGCCAGCTTCAAGTACGATCCCGACGGACGTCTACGCCAGGAAACCGGCTTCGACAAACAGATCACCAACTACCTCTACGACCACGGCAGCAACCAGCCGACCCGTCGCATAGCTGGCGACCGGGTCACTACGTTCGAGTACGACCCACTCGGTCGCCTGATCGCCCGTAATGCCGGGCACAGGAAGGGCGAGGAATGGCAGACCGAGACCTTCGCCTACGACGGCAACGGCAACCTACTGCTGGCCGAGAACGCTGCATGCAAGCTGCAATGGTTTTACGACCGTGCAGGTAACAACACCCGCGAGCATCAGTACCTGCGTTATTTGCAGGAGCCGCATGTCGCCATCTGGAAGCACGAATACGATGCCCTCAACCAGCGTATCGCCACCACACGACCAGACGGCCATCGTGTCAGCTGGTTGACCTGCGGCAGCGGCCATTTACTGGCGCTAAAAGTAGATGACCAAGAACTGCTCAGCTACCAGCGCGACAACCTGCACCGCGAAATCGCCCGCGACCAGGGCAACGGTCTACAGCAGCGGCAGGCCTGGACACCCAACGGCCAGTTGCTGGAACATGCACTGGGTAAACGCGGCGACCCTCAACGCCTGGTGGTAAGCAACTACCGGCACGACGCTGCCGGCCAACTGACTCGCATCGACGACAACCGACTCACCGTTGCGGTATTTATTGCGCACAAACAAAAACGCCGATCATCACTGATCGGCGTTTTCGTTAAATATGGAGCGGGAAACGAGACTCGAACTCGCGACCCCGACCTTGGCAAGGTCGTGCTCTACCAACTGAGCTATTCCCGCAAATGGCGTCCCCTAGGGGACTCGAACCCCTGTTACCGCCGTGAAAGGGCGGTGTCCTAGGCCACTAGACGAAGGGGACACGCTACTGAAACACATGGTGTGTGTTCCAGTGCCCAGAGGCCTTGTCCGAAGACTTGGTCCTGGTTTCACTCAATGCCGCCCGAGGGCCACACTGCTTGTAAATTGGAGCGGGAAACGAGACTCGAACTCGCGACCCCGACCTTGGCAAGGTCGTGCTCTACCAACTGAGCTATTCCCGCATATGGCGTCCCCTAGGGGACTCGAACCCCTGTTACCGCCGTGAAAGGGCGGTGTCCTAGGCCACTAGACGAAGGGGACACACGTACAACATTCACTCCCTACCGCGTTTCGCTGTGTGCTTTACGCTGTAAGTGGCGCGCATTCTATGGATGGATTGAAAGGTCGTCAACCCCCAAGGATAAATTTATTTAAATCAATGACTTCGCCATGGTTTCACGGCCTTCGCGGGCATTGGTGCCGTCCGAGCCTTGGCGCCTATATTCTGGCGTTCGACAAGGCGCTATAGTTCACCCAGGTAAATGATGGCAATGTGCATCCATTCAGGCAACGCCTACCTATATAGAAGAAATCACCTGGGCAACTGGTCGATCGGTCCTATCCGCCGGATGACCCAGTCACTACACTCCACAGCACACCCTATTAAAGAGGTCACACCGGTGACACCACTCATGATCACCCTGCTGGTAATAGCCGGGATCGTAATACTGATCGCCATTGGCTACATGAACCACGTGGTGGAAAACAACAAGCTGGAAAAGAAGCGCACCGAGATCGAGCTTAACGATCGGCTGCGTCGCTGCGGTGAAATCACCGAGACCTTCCCTGGCCAACTGATGACCCCAGCGCTCAAGCTGTTGCTGGCTCGCCTGGAGCTGAACGTCAACCAGCGCCTGTTGAACCTGAACAAGTCCAGCACACCACTCAAGGCGCGCATCAACGAACTGAATGCGCTGATCGCCCAAGGCGAGTCGATTCCAGTGGCCAACCCGCCGGCGCCGATCCAGACCGAAGCCAAGGCCAAGGACGTGCGCTTCTTGCTCGAAGCCCTGCACGGCCAAGTCACCCGCGCCGCCCAGGACGGCTTCCTGCCGACCAACGAGGCCAAGCATTGGATCAAGGAAATCCGGCATATCCTGGTGCTGCTGCACATCGAGTTTTTCAACAACCTCGGCCAGCACGCCCTGCTGCAAGGCCAACCCGGCCAGGCACGCCTGGCGTTCGAGCGCGGCGTGCAGTACCTGCGCAAACAGCCAGAGCCGGTGCTCTACAGCGCTCAGTTGCAACTGCTGGAATCCCAACTTGCGCGCGCCAACTCCACGGTGCTGACCAACAGCCAGCCTGCCGAGGACGAAGTCAACGAGTTGACCGAGGGCTTGAAAGTCGTTGACGCTGACGCCGAGTGGAAGAAGAAAGCTATTTACGATTGATGGCAACGCGAGCGCAATGCTCATAGCAACGAAAATCAAGGGTGGGGCTTGCCGGCGAAGACGTCGGCTCAGCAAAGATTGATGTTGACTGACCCGCCGCTTTCGCGAGCAAGCCCGCTCCCACAGTTCGATGGTGGGGTGTCAGGTAGGTGAGTATCGGCTGGCGGGCCTTCATCGCAGGCAAGCCAGCTCCCACAGTAGGATCGTGGGGTGTCAGGCCGCTAAGGAAAATCCGATTCTGCCACATGCCATTAATATGACCCTATCCCCCCGCCCCCGACTAGCGTAAAAAAGTGCCCCTCACTCCGTGAAATTAGAGGCCTGTTATGCCTGTCGCCGTGATTGATGGACAACCGCTGCACTATATCGACCAGGGCGCCGGCCCCGTCGTGCTACTGGGTTCGAGTTACCTATGGGCCAGCGACATGTGGGCGCCGCAGATTGAAGCGCTGTCGCAGCAATACCGCGTAATCGTCCCCGAATTATGGGGCCACGGTGAGTCCGGCCCGTTGCCAGCACCCACCCATTCCCTGGATGACCTTGCCCGCCAGGCCCTGGCACTGCTGGATCACCTGGACATCGCAGAGGCCAACCTGGTGGGCCTCTCGGTCGGCGGCATGTGGGGCGCACGCCTGGCGCTGCTGGCTCCCGAGCGCATCAAAAGCGTGGTACTGATGGACACCTACCTCGGGGCCGAACCCGAAGCAACGTGCCAGTACTATTTCTCGCTGTTCAAGATGATCGAAGACGCCGGGGCGATCCCCGAACCGTTGCTGGATGTGATCGCACCGATCTTCTTCCGCCCGGGCATCGACCGCGAATCCGCGCTGTACCAGGATTTTCGCCAGTCACTGCAAAGCTTCCCCAAAGAACGCCTGCTGGACAGCATCGTGCCGCTGGGCCGCCTGATCTTCAGCCGTGAAGACATCCTGGCGCAACTACCGGCCTTGGACTCCGACACCACCCTGGTGATGTGCGGCGAGCAGGACAAACCCCGGCCACCAGCAGAATCCGAGGAAATGGCCGATCTGATCGGTTGCAGCCTTATTCTCATCCCCGAAGCCGGGCATATCTCCAGCCGCGAGAACCCGGATTTCGTCAACGAGGCGCTGCTGACCTTCCTCGCCAACCACGCCTGATCGCCCTGCCCTCAGATCGCAGCGCCTTGGCTGCGATCAAAGGCGGAAATGCCCCACCATGCCCTTGAGTTGCGCGCCCAACTGCGCCAACTGGATGCTCGAGGCGGCATTGTCTTGCATGCTCAACGCCGAATGATCGGCACTCGCCCGAATACTGGTAACGCTGCGGTTGATCTCTTCGGCCACCGAGCTCTGCTCCTCGGCGGCGGCGGCGATCTGTTGGTTCATCTGCTGGATCAATGAAACAGCCGCCGCAATGCTGCCCAGGGCCCCTTCGGTTTCCAGCGCATCACTGACCGCCAGCTTCACGAGCTCGCCGCTCTGCTGGATCTGCTGCACCGAGGACTGCGCCGCACTGCGCAGCGTGCTGACCAGCCGTTCGATTTCTTCGGTCGATTGCTGGGTGCGCTTGGCCAGTGCCCGCACTTCATCGGCCACCACCGCAAAGCCACGCCCTTGCTCACCGGCACGCGCCGCCTCAATCGCAGCGTTCAAGGCCAGCAAGTTGGTCTGTTCGGCCACACTCTGGATCACACTCAAGACGGTACCAATGTTCTGGATTTGCGCGCTGAGGCTTTCGATGCTGGCGCTGGCACTGTTGCTGGATGTGGCCAGCAGCTCAATACGCTGCAGGCTCATGCGCACCACCTGCTGGCCGCTATCAACCTTGGCATCCGCGGTCTGCGCGGCCTGGGCCGCCTGCTCGGCATTGCGTGCCACATCGTGCACCGTAGCGGTCATCTGGTTCATCGCCGTGGCGACCTGTTCGGTTTCGTCCTTCTGGTTGCTGACTTCGGCAGTGGTTTGCTCGGTGACGCTGGACAGCGAATGTGCGGAGCTGGCGAGCTGTTCGATCCCCGTCTGCAACCCACTGACCATCTGGCTCAAGCTGTTGCCCATCTGCTGCATCGCCTGCATCAACTGGCCGATTTCATCACGCCGGCTGACCTCCATACGCCCACTCAGGTCACCCGAGGCGATCTGCTGGGCCACGACGATCACCGCGCGCAACGGCGCAACAATCAAGCGGGTGATCACCCATGCAGCGATCAAGCCCACCAGCAGCGCCAGGGCGGATGAGCCGATGATCAGCAGCGTGCTGTGTTGCAACTGGGTTTGCATGGACTGGTCTTCGGCGGCATACGCCTGGTTGACCCGGCTGACCACTTGCTCGGCGCGGTCATGCAATTGTGTGTAGACCACTTTTTCCTGGGCCAGCAGCCCGGTGTATTCGCCGAGCTTGTCACTGAACGACGCGATATGCCCGGAGACTTCATTGAGCACGGTCTGGTAGCCGGGGTCCTTGACCGTGGTTTTGAGTTTCTCGACTTCAGCCAGGGCCTGGTCGGCTTGCTCGATCTTGCCCTGCCCGGCGTCGTCTGCGTCCGCCCTGCGGCTCTGGTCCAGGCGCACCCGTGCTTCGTTCATGGCCTGCAACATCAGCCGCGACACTTGGCTGACTTGCCCTGCCTGCTCGATAAACTCCGCGCCCTCCTTGCCTTGGCTTTCCTTGAGGCCATAGGCGCCGTCGTCCGCCAGCCCGGCTTGCAGCACATCCAGGTTATTGGCCACGCTGGACACCGACCAACTGGCCATTTCCAAGGCGAGGTCTTTGGTCTGGGTCAACTCGACGAACTCATCGAATGCCTGGCGATAGGCGACCAAGGCTTGCTCAACGTCGCCCATCACCCGCTCGTTGCTGGCGGACCGAGCCTTGAGACGCGTGGCCTGGGCCAGCAGCGCATCGACACTGGCATGCAGGGCGTCAACGGCCTTGGGGTCGGCGTGCAGCGCATAGTCCTGTTCGATCAAGCGCACCTTGAGCAGGTCACTGTTAAGCGTCGACATCGACGTGAGGCCTTCGAAGCGCTGGCCGATGGTCTGCAGGGACCACACACCGATGGCCGCGACCAGGGCCGTCAGCAGCAGTACCAGGGTAAAACCCAAGCCGAGTTTTTTTGCCATACCGAGGTTGGCGAAACGTCGTTGCACGCCCGAAATCATTGCACTTGATCCTCTTGCAATGGCAAATGCCATAGGCCAGGTTTACAAGCAGCGAGATTCGCAACCCCGAGGCACTGAGCACAAGCCGCTGGCGCCGGAATAATGGCAAAAAGCTACACGTGCGTCGTTTTCAGAATGGTCGAGGTCGATCTTGCCGCGCCCATGGCGCGAAACAGCGTCAACGCGCGTTGATCAGCCGCGTAGGCCACATTGATGCGCAGCCATTCGCTGCGCTCACCCGTGGGGCTGAACAACGCCCCCGGCGACAGCAACACACCGAGCCGCTGGGCGCAGGCTTGCAATCGCAAAGGGTCGGCCAAGCCCGGTCGCGCCCACAAGAACATGCCACCCGCGGGTGCGGCAAATACCTGCCACTCTTCATCCTCCAGCACCTGCAACGTCGCGGCCATCTGCGCGTTCAGGCGCTTGCGCAGGCGCTGCACCCACTTACGGTAAGTGCCGTTAGTCAACAACGTCGTCACCATGGCTTCGGCAAAACGTGAAGTGCCGATGCCAGTCAGGGTCTTGAGTTGGGCCAATTGCGAGATGATCGCAGCACTGGCGCACAGGTAACCCACGCGCAGGGCGCTGCTCAGGGTCTTGGAAAAGCTCGACACATAGATCACCCGGTCATCATGGGCCAGCGCCGCCAAGCGTGTGCAACTGGCATGTTGCAGGTCGCCGTAGACGTCCTCTTCGATAATCAGGAAGTCGCGCTCGCGTGCCAGCTCCAACAAGCGCTCCGCCACCGGACGGCTCAAACTGGTCCCTGTGGGGTTGTGATACAGGCTGTTGATGAACAGGCACTTGGGTCGGTGGGTGTGCAGCAGCGCTTCCAATGCCGGGATATCCGGGCCACCACGGGTGCGCGGCACGTGCAGCAGCGTGACCCCCTGAAAGGCCAGTTGGCGATAGAGGTTGCCATACCCTGGGGTCTCGACCACCACCTCATCACCGGGCTTGAGCAGCGTGCGTATCAGCAGGTCCTGGGCATGGCTGGCGCCATGGGTGGTGAGGATACGGTCCAGGCTGGCGGGCACGTGTATCTGGGTCAGGCGCTTGAGCAGTTGTTCGCGCAACGCCGGCAGCCCCAGAGGCGTGCTGTAGTTGAACAGGCCGCCGGTGTCGGTACGGCTCAGTTCACGGATCGCGTAGCTGATGTCATCGCTTTCGCGCCAGGTGTCGGGTAGCCAGCCGCAGCCCAGCTTCAGCTCGCCCAGCGGGCCATCGGTAAAGGCGCCCCAGCCCTGTTCCGCACCTTCATACCAGTGGTTTTCGTGGGCCGTGGTGGGCTGCGCTACCACAAACCCCGAACCCTGCCTGGGGGCCAGCAGCCCCTGGGCCACCAACCGCTCGAATGCCTCGATCACGCTGGCCTGGCTCAGCAGGTTATCAAGGGCCAATTGGCGAATGGACGGCAAGCGTGTGCCAGGGCTCACCCCCTCCTTGCGAATCCATTCTGCCACCGCGCTGACGATCTGCTGAACAACCGGTACCTGGGCTTGTCGATCAATCCCTAAATCCATGAGCCACTCACTTAAACTGTCTGTTAACCCAAAACAGTTAAGCACAGAAGCCTGTTAAAACCGGTCGCCAACTTTTATTAAAGTATTGATTTTATTGAGTTATTTACCTACTGAAACATATTTAGGCACAGCCCACTGCCTGCCATGGAAACGCCCCACAGCGCCTGGATCTGTTTTCGAATGCCGCGCGACCTGCCGTCCTAGATCGCCGTCGCGCCACCGTCCACCGCCAGGGCCTGACCGGTGGTAAACGCTGCGCCATCACTGCACAGGTACAACACGGCGCTGGCGATTTCCTCAACCTTGCCAATGCGTCCAACCGGGTGCATGGCTGCGGCAAACTCAGCCTTGCGCGGGTCAGCCTCATAGGCGCGGCGAAACATGTCGGTATCAATCACGGCCGGGCAGACGGCATTCACGCGGACTTTCTTCTTCGCGTACTCGATGGCCGCTGATTTGGTCAGGCCGATCACCGCATGCTTGGACGCCGCATAGATGCTCATCTTCGGTGCCGCCCCCAACCCCGCCACCGAGGCGGTGTTGACGATGGCCCCGCCGCCCTGGGCCAACAGCAACGGCAGCTGATACTTCATGCACAGCCACACGCCTTTGACGTTGACCCCCATGATGGCATCGAACTCATCGAGACTGCCGTCGGCCAGCTTGCCCTTTTCGATCTCGATCCCGGCGTTGTTGAAGGCGTAGTCCAGGCGCCCATAGGTGGCGACGGTCTGCGCCATCAATTGCTGTACGTCGGTGTCGAGCGTGACGTTGCAGCGCACAAATATCCCTTCGCCACCGGCCTGGTGGATCAGTGCCACAGTGCCCTCGCCTCCCGCCACATCGAGGTCAGCGACCACCACCTTCAAGCCTTCGGCGGCGAATGCCAGCGCGGTGGCACGGCCAATACCAGCGGCGGCGCCGGTCACCAAAGCGACCTGGCCGGAAAACGTCATGCTCATGGGAACTGTCCTGTGGAGTTAGTAGCGGTGGAGCGAGTCTAGCCAACGCCGGGAGCCGCGCGTCAGCACTATCAGAAGGCCGGTTGGCGCTGCATGAATCGCAGTGATAAAGCCGCCCAGCTAATTATCAATGAGGCCTATTGCCGGGCATTCGCCTGCGCCGCACACCCTTGCCCTTCTGCCACTGAGGGTCTATCACTCATGTTCCCTTTCTAAAGAGTCCTTGCCATGACCGCCCAGACCAACCGCCAATTTCTGCTCGCCAAACGCCCGGTCGGTGCCGCCACGCGCGAGACCTTCACTTACCAGGAAGTGCCGGTGGGCGAACCCCAGGACGGCCAGGTGCTGGTGCGCAACGAATACCTGTCCCTCGACCCGGCCATGCGTGGCTGGATGAATGAAGGCAAGTCCTACATTCCACCGGTGGGCATCGGCGAAGTGATGCGCGCCCTGGGCGTCGGCAAGGTACTTGCCTCGAAGCATCCGAACTTCGCGGTGGGGGACTACGTGAACGGTGCACTGGGCGTGCAGGATTACTTCCTCGGCGAGCCCCGTGGCTTCTACAAGGTGGACCCCAAGCTGGCGCCCCTGCCCCGCTACCTGTCGGCCCTGGGCATGACCGGCATGACGGCCTACTTTGCTCTGCTGGAGACCGGCGCACCGAAAGCCGGTGACACCGTGGTGATCTCCGGTGCTGCCGGTGCCGTGGGCAGCATCGCCGGGCAGATCGCCAAGCTCAAGGGCTGTCGCGTGGTGGGGATCGCCGGTGGCGCCGAGAAATGCAAGTTCCTGGTCGATGAGCTGGGCTTCGACGCCGCCATCGACTACAAAAGCGAAGACGTGCCCGCCGCCCTCAAGCGCGAGTGCCCCAAAGGCGTGGACGTGTATTTCGATAACGTCGGCGGCGATATTCTCGACGCGGTGCTCAGCCGCCTGGCACTCAAAGCCCGCGTGGTGATTTGCGGTGCAATCAGCCAGTACAACAACAAGGAAGCGGTCAAAGGCCCGGCCAACTACCTGTCATTGCTGGTCAATCGTGCGCGCATGGAAGGCTTTGTGGTGATGGACCACGCGGCAAACTTTGCGGCGGCGGGTCAGGAAATGGCCGGCTGGATGGCCCAGGGCAAGCTCAAGAGCAAGGAAGATATTGTCGAAGGGTTGGAGACATTCCCGGAAACGCTGATGAAGCTGTTCAACGGCGAGAACTTCGGGAAGTTGGTGCTCAAAGTCAGCTGACACACCACAAAAACAGATGTGGGAGCTGGCTTGCCTGCGATGGCGGTGGGTCAGATTAATTAATCTGACCCACCGCCATCGCGGCATAGGTATCTACACAACTGTGCAGTTCGCCGCAGCCACCGGGTAACCACGATGCGAAGCGAGCCGCTCTTGATCTTGATCTTAGGCGCCCCGTTAAACCACGCTGGCCGGAATTCGACAGGGATTTGGGGGGTAAACCGGCAAGGATGCCGGTTTAGCCGCCCCGCGCCATGGATGGCGCGTGGCGGCGGCCCCCCAAATCACTGGCGGATTACGGGCACACCGAGCCTAGGCGATGTGCCGAGTGGTGGGGCAAGAGCGCTTTGCTTACTTTCGCGCTTTTCGAAAGTGAGCCGCTGTCAGAGCGGAACCCTAGGTGGCCGTTACCTAAATAACGGATATGTACCGGGTCTAACTGCGTTGACTATCAGGCCGTCACGGGAGCAAGCTCCCTCGCCACAGGTCCAGTGTCGTCCCAAAATTGTGTAGATACCTATGGCCATCGCGGGCAAGCCCGCTCCCACAGGGGATCTGTTCCTTGCACTGATTCTGTGGGCAGCCCACATTTTTTGCTCACTCTAAAAATCAGGCGATCTCGGCGACGACCGCTGCCAACGCTTTTGCAGGATCCGCCGCCTGGCTGATCGGACGGCCGATCACCAGGTAATCCGAGCCCGCATCCAGGGCCTGGCGCGGGGTCAGGATACGGCGCTGGTCGTCCTGGGCGCTGCCGGTGGGGCGGATACCCGGTGTCACCAGTTGCAACGACGGGTGAGCGTTCTTCAGGGCCTGGGCTTCCAGGGCCGAGCACACCAGGCCGTCGAGGCCGGCTTTCTGCGCCAGGGCTGCCAGGCGCAACACCTGCACCTGCGGCTCGATATCCAGGCCAATGCCCGCCAGGTCTTCGCGCTCCATGCTGGTGAGCACGGTCACGCCGATCAACAACGGTTTGGGGCCGCTGCGCTGTTCCAGCACTTCGCGGCAGGCGCTCATCATGCGCAGGCCACCGGAGCAGTGCACATTGACCATCCACACGCCCATCTCGGCCGCGGCTTTGACGGCCATCGCCGTGGTGTTGGGGATGTCATGGAATTTCAGGTCAAGGAACACTTCGAAGCCTTTGTCACGCAGGGTGCCGACGATTTCCGCCGCGCAACTGGTGAATAATTCCTTGCCGACCTTGACCCGGCAAAGCTTCGGGTCCAACTGGTCAGCCAGCTTCAGTGCGGCGTCACGGGTGGGGTAATCCAGGGCGACGATGATAGGAGTCTGGCAGACGGACATTGGAATGGGCTCTCAGGCAAGTCGAAATCGGCGCGGATTGTAGCGCAAGCAGCGCCGTTGCGGGATCCGATGATCGGTAAATACCGATCAAGCGCCCAATACCGGCGATTCAAGGCAATTGTTTCAACCCCGATACATTCACGACACGCCCCCAATACGCCGCCCGGCTAGCCTCGCGCACATGACCGCCCGCCCAGCACTTCCAGCCCTGGAACTGGGCGCCTATGCTGACAGCCACAACCAGGCAGATGACCTCGCTATGCATACCCCTTGCGACCCTGTAAACGAAGCGCCAAAAGACGCGGTGATCGCCGAAGACAAGCGCTGGAACACCCGCGCACTGATTGTCGACGACGACGTGCCGATCCGCGAACTGCTGATCGACTACCTGGCACGCTTCAATATTCTCGCCTCGGGTGTCACCGACGGCACCGCCATGCGCCAGGCCATGCAAGCGGAGACCTTCGATGTGGTGGTGCTCGACTTGATGTTGCCGGGCGAAGACGGGCTGACCTTATGCCGCTGGCTGCGCGCCGAGTCGGACATTCCGATCCTGATGCTTACTGCCCGTTGCGAACCTACCGATCGCATCATCGGCCTGGAACTGGGCGCTGATGACTATATGTCCAAGCCGTTCGAACCCCGAGAACTGGTCGCGCGTATCCAGACCATCCTGCGCCGGGTGCGTGATGACCGCACCGAACAGCGGGCCAATATCCGTTTCGACACCTGGCGCCTGAACAGCGTCCTGCGCCAGCTGGTGGCCGATGATGGCCTGGTGGTGCCGTTGTCCAACGCCGAGTTTCGTTTGTTGTGGGTGTTTATCGAACGCCCGCGCCGCGTACTGAGCCGCGAACAGCTGCTGGACGCGGCCCGTGGGCGCTCCATCGAGGCTTTTGATCGCAGCATCGACTTGCTGGTGTCGCGCCTGCGCCAGAAGCTGGGGGATGACCCCAAGGCTCCGCAATTGATCAAGACCGTACGCGGCGAAGGCTACCTGTTCGACGCCCGGGATATCGGTTGATGCGCGCCCCCTTCAATACGCTGTTCGGGCGACTGTTCGGCCTGTTGTTGGTGGCGATTGTGCTGGCCCACGTGCTGGCATTCTTCTGGTTCCACCACTACGGCCCGCCGCCACCGCCCCGCGCGGCGTTCGTCGAACAACCGGACGGCAGCCTCACGCCTTTGCGCAAAGCGCCTCGCCCCTGGTTTGGCGGCCCGGTGGTGCCCCTGACGTTTCAATTTATCTCGCTGATCATCGCCGCCTGGTACGGCGCCAAACTGCTGAGCCGGCCGATCCAGCGCCTGAGCGCGGCGGCCGAGCGCTTGAGCGTCGACCTCGACAGCCCGCCCTTGGTGGAATCCGGCCCTCGCGAAGCACGCCAGGCGGCCTCCACCTTCAACCTGATGCAAAAGCGCATCCGCGAACAAGTCAGCCAGCGCGCCCGCATGCTCGGCGCGGTCTCCCACGACCTGCGCACCCCGCTCTCGCGCCTCAAGCTGCGCCTGGAACAGATCGAAGACCCCAAGCTGCAAGGCCAGATGCGCCAGGACCTGGACGACATGATCGGCATGCTCGATGCCACCTTGAGCTACCTGCACGAACAGCGCACCAGCGAGACACGGCATTGGCTCGATGTGCAGGCATTGGTGGAGTCTTTAAGTGAAAACGCCCAGGACCAAGGCCGCGACGTGCAATTTTCCGGCACCTGTACGCCATTGCAGGTGCAGCCGATGGCCCTGCGTTCCTGCCTGAACAATTTGATCGACAACGCCCTGCGCTATGCCGGCACCGCCCGGGTAGAACTGGCCGACAGCCGTGGCGCCCTGGTGATCCGGGTGATCGACCACGGCCCGGGGATCGCCGCCGATAAGCGCGAAGCGGTGTTCGAGCCGTTCTTTCGCCTGGAAGGGTCGCGCAACCGCAATTCCGGAGGGGTCGGTTTGGGGATGACCATTGCCCGAGAGGCCGTCGAGCGACTCGGCGGCCACCTGAGCCTGGAGGACACACCGGGCGGTGGGTTGACGGCGGTGATGTGGTTGCCGAGGGTTTAAGCACTCCCATTACCTGACGCGCCGCGATCCAAATGTGGGAGCTGGCTTGCCTGTGATTGCGCAGTGTCAGTCGATGAAGTGTTGGCTGGCCCACCGCTATCGCAGCATAGGTATCTACACAACCTTGAAGGTTGTTGCAGCCAACGGTAACCACGATGCGAAGCGAGCCGCTCTTGATCTTGCTCTTGATCTGCTTTTGATCTTAGGCGCCCCGTCAAACCACGCTGGCCGGAATTCGACAGGGATTTGGGGGTAAACCGGCAGGGATGCCGGTTTAGCCGCCCCGCGCCATGGATGGCGCGTGGCGGCGGCCCCCCAAATCACTGGCGGATTACGGGCACACCGAGCCTAAGCGAGGTGCCGAGTGGTGGGGCAAGAGCGTTTTGCTTACTTTTGCGCTTTTCAAAAGTGAGCCGCCGTCAGGGCGGAACCCTAAGTGGCCGTTACCTAAATAACGGATATGTACGCGGTCAAATCCAACATCCCGGTCGGCTGTCAGGCCGTCTTCGCAGGCAAGCCAGCTCCCACAGGTGCAGCGTCGCATGACAGTTATGTAGTCACCGATCAGTTACACGGCTTGTCTTCACGGCGCACCTGCGCCTGGCTCGCGCTCCAGTCTGTCAGCAGGCTGTAAGCCACCGCCAACAACGTCGGGCCGATAAACAGGCCGATAAAGCCGAACGCTATCAACCCGCCAAACACGCCCAACAACACAATCACCAACGGCAGGTTGCCGCCACGGCTGATCAGGTACGGCTTGAGCACGTTATCCACGCCGCTGATCACGAACGTGCCCCACACGCCCAGGAACACCGCGTAGGTGTAGTCGCCCTTCCACGCCAGCCACGCCGTGGCCGGGATCCACACCAGCGGCGGGCCCATGGGAATCAGGCTGAGCAAGAAGGTCACGATACCCAGCACCAACGCGCCCGGTACGCCAGCGATCAGAAAGCCGATCAGCGCCAGCAGCGCCTGGGCCGCAGCGGTGCCGATCACACCATTGACCACCCGCTGCACCGTACCGGCCACCAGTTCGATGTAATAGCCCGCGCGCTCGCCAATCAGACGCTCCAACAGGCGGTGCACAAACATCGCCAGGCGCGGCCCGTCACGGTAGAAAAAGAACACGAAGACCAGGCTCAGGGTCAGCTCAAGAATGCCGCCGCCGATTTGCGCACTGCGCGCCAACAACCAATTGCCGACCTGGCCCAGGTACGGCTTGATGCTCACCATCAGCGCCGCGCCTTGTTGATCAATACTGTCCCATGTCGCCACCAGGCGCTCGCCTACGAAGGGGATCGACCCCAACCAGGTCGGCGCCTCGGGCAAGCCGTCGACCTGGATGTCCTTGATCAGCGCCACTGCATCACGCACATGGTCCGCCAGGTTGAACCCCAGCCATACCAATGGCACTGCCACCAGCAACATCCAGCCCAACGTCAGGATGCCAGCCGCCAGGGATTCCCGACCGCCGAGCCAGCGGGTGAGCAAACGCATCAGCGGCCAACTGGCAAAGGCCAGCACCGCGCCCCAGAACAGCGCCGACCAGAACGGCGCCATGACCCAGAAGCTGGCACCAAACAGCACCAGCAGCAGGATTTGCACCAGCAGGCGATCGTTATTGAGCATCGGGTATCTCGAGAAGAAGGCTGTAGAAAGAGAGCTTAGGCGAACGGCGCGGGTCCGTTCGCCCTGTGGTGCTTAGCGTATCAGATGCAGATGCAGTCCTTGGGTTTCACCGCTGCCGGTTTCCAGACGGGCGGTGCGCACGCCCTTCTCTACCAGTGCCTGGCGCCAGGCCTCAGCCTTCGGCCCGCTCAGGCTGACGCGCAGGGTGGTGTCGAGGTTCAAGGCTCGGGATATCAAGGTCAGCCAGGTGTCATCCGGTTCGGCGCCCAGCGCGGGGAAATCCAGCTCGCCGGTGCTTTTGAGTTCACGCAGCAGGGTGGCCGAGGTGGGCAGCAGGTCGCCCAAGGGCGCGCTGGCGTCGAGTTGCTCCACATGCAGGTAGGCGCGGCGGTTACCACGGGTGATGCCGTACAGCGCGACCAGGGAATTGTCCTGCGGGGCGGCCAGGCGTAGCAGCAGGTATTCCTGTTGGCCGTCGGCGCCCACCAGCTTGGCGTTGCCGAACACTTCGTTGGCCCACAGGCTGCTTTCGCCACAATCGCGGGCCTTGCACCAGAACAACAACTGCGCACCCTTGGCCTGCAAGGCTTCGCGCGTTGCGGTAAAGGCAGCGCTGGAGCTGTGTTCGGCGGGCAGTTCATAGGTGATTGCAGTGGCCGGGCCGCGTGCGATGGCCTGGCCTTCGTAACGCAACTGGCCGCTGATCTTGCGAATCGCGCCCATGGGGTAGATGCGTTCCTTGTCTTCAGCGGGGCGGTAATCGACGATTTGCGCATCCACCTGGCGGGCTACCGCCGGCAGATCCTGGCTGCCCGGCAGGTCGGCGGCAAATACCAGGGGGCTGAAACAGCAAAGGCCAAGGGCACGGATACTTCCTTTACCCAGGCTCATCGGATCAGTGAGCCCTGGCCAATGTTGGTCACAGCGATATTGAGTGTGTTCATGGTTGACTCCCTTTCAATCCGCCCAGCCTCGGCAGTTGACCCCGCCAAGTCAAGGCGTGGAGAAGAACCGATTGAAACAGTCTGCAACAAGAGCCGCGCCGGGCTCGTCATTCAGGTGTAAATGATGGCCGCCTGGCAGCGTGGTAACCGTGAAGGGTAGCTGAGAAAGCAATTCGGGATGTTTCGCCAGCATGCCGTCAGCCGCGACCACCAACTGCGTAGGGCACCCTACCCGTCGCACGAAAGCCATGGCTTGTTCTTCGGTCAGGCGCATCGGTGACGCCAGGGTCAGGCGGCTGTCGCTGCGCCAGGTGTAACCGCCCGGTACCGGCATCAAACCGCGCTGGGCCAGGAGCTGCGCCGCTTCACGGCTGACCGCCACCACGCCTTTCATCCGCGCCTCAACCGCTCGATCAAGGCTGTTGTAGACCGGCTTGCGCTTATCTTGCAGGCTCAATTGCGCCTGCAAGGCCATGCCCAGGCGCTCGGCCGCGTTCTCGCCGCTGGCGGTCGGTGGGATCACGCCGTCGATCAGGCCCAAGTGCGTCACCCGCTCCGGCAAGGCTCCGGCTAATACCAGAGAGACGATGGCGCCCAGGGAGTGGCCAAGTAATGCAAAACGTTTCCAGCCCAGTTGCTCGGCCACCTGCAGCACGTCGTAGACGTAATCCCACAAGGCATAACCGGCGCCGGCCGGGCGGTGCGCCGAATGCCCATGCCCTGCCATGTCCAGGGCAACGATGCGCAAACCGTGCAACTTGGGCGCAAGGCGCGCAAAGCTGTTGGCGTTGTCCAGCCAGCCATGCAGGGCAATCACCGGCAGGCCGTCCTCAGGCCCGAACAGATGCGCGGCCAGTTCGATATGCGGCAGGCTCAGGCGAACCTCTTCGACAGGCGTGCTCATGCGCAATTTCGCTCACGGGCCTGCCAGCGAGCGAACAGCGTCTTGATCAAGGCAGCAGTGTCCTGAGGGCGTTCGAGCGGGAACATATGGCCGCCGGGCATGGTGAGCATTTCGCCCATGGGCAGGCGGTCGACGCCACTGGCATGGTGACGCATCACCACCCGGCTCTGGCGACCACGCACCACGGCCAGCGGCACCTTCAACTGGCGCACCTGGCCCGGGCTGGTGTGCGGCACGCCGCGATAGATGCTGATTTCGGTGGCCGGGTCGAACCGCAGGCGCAGGCGGTCGCCCACTTGCTGCAGGCCATGTTGCAGGTACGCGTCAAAGCAATCGGGGTCGAAGCCACGGAACAGGGTCTTGCCGGCGAAGTAGCTGCGCGCGGTGTCCAGGTCGGTGAATTCTTCGCGCCGGCCAAGGGTGCGCCCGGCTGGGGTGAGGCGGTCGATAAAGCCAAAGCGCTTGGCAGCGCGGATCACCCAGCGGTCTGCGCGGGTGAGCACCGGTGAATCCAGCATCACCACGCCCCGGTACAGGTGCGGGCAGCGCATGGCCGCGTGCAAATGCAGCACGCCGCCCAGGGAGTGGCCCACGCCCCACACTGGCTCTGGCTGCTGCTCCAGATGGTGGATGAGTTCGTCCACCAGGTTCTGCCAGTTATCATCCACCGGGAACCTGGGGTCGTGACCGTGCTGCGGCAGATGTGCCACTGCATATTCCGGGGCCAAGGCGGCAAACAGTTTGCCGTAGGTGGCCGAAGGGAAGCCATTGGCGTGGGTAAAAAACACGTGCTGCGACATACAGTTTCCATCAACCAAAACAGAGGGGGATTGTCACCATGCCCGGCGCCTACAGCAATGACTGTAACTGCCAGGAATGATGACACTCACGCCACGCCTATCGCGCCGGCTGTTGTTCACCCAGCGGCACCACGGCCATGGTCAGGCGTGAGACACAACTGGCCTTGCCCTCGTCGCTGCTCAAGCGGATGTCCCACACCTGGGTGGTGCGCCCGATATGAATGGCCTTGGCCACCGCCGTCACCCGCCCGCTGCGCACGCCGCGCAGGTGGTTGGCGTTGACCTCCAGGCCCACGCAATAGAACTTGCTGGCATCAATGCACAAATAGGCAGCCATGGAGCCGACACTTTCGGCCAGTACCACCGAGGCGCCACCGTGCAGCAGGCCGTAGGGCTGATGGGTGCGGTGGTCGACCACCATACTGGCGGTGAGGGATTCGTCGTCGAAGCTTTCGAAACGAATATCCAGCAATTCACCGATGGTGTTTTTCTGGATCGCGTTGAGGTGTTCGATATTCGGTTGGGTACGCCACAGGCTCATACGGTTGTCCTTGTTGGTTTTATTACGGCCCTAATCCTGCCACAGAACGGTTTCGCCGCGCGCGCTCCACGCTTGCAAATGTGGCCCGTACGTCGACTCGATCACGTTGCGCTTGATCTTCAAGGTCGGCGTGAGAAAGCCGTTTTCCACCGCCCAGTGATCTTTCACCACCACCAACTGCCCCATGCGCTCATGCTTATCCAGGCCGGCATTCACCTGTGCCAGCCAACGCTGAAGGCCACTGCCCAGGGCGTGGCGGTCCTCGCCCGGCCCCGACAACACGCACAGCCCGATCGGTGCGCTGAGCCCCTCGCCGACCACACACACCTGTTCAATCCGTGCATGTTCGGCCAGGCGGTTTTCAATCGGCGCCGGGGCCACGTATTTGCCTTTGCTGGTCTTGAAGATCTCCTTGAGGCGCCCGGTCAGGCGCAGACGACCGTCAGCGTCCTGCTCGCCCTTGTCCCCCGTGCGCAGGAAGCCATCTGCGGTGAGCGTATCCGCGGTTTTCTGCGGGTCCTTGAAATACCCCAACATGGTCGCGCCACTGTGTACCTGCACTTCCCCTGACGGGTCGATGCGCACTTGCACACCTGGGCAGGGCTGGCCGATCCAACCGAGCGTTTGCCCGCCTGGGCGACACACATGGGAATAGCCGCAGTTTTCGGTCATGCCATACACCTCCAGCACATCCAGGCCCAGGCGCTGATACCAACGCAGCAACGCCTCGGGCACCGGCGCCGCGCCGGACAGAGCGATACGCAGCGCATCCAGCCCCAGACCGGCGAGGACTTTATGGCCGACGCGCTTGCCGATAAAAGGCAGGCGTAACAGGGTATCAAGGCGTTTTTCCGGGATTTTGGCGTAGACGCCCAGTTGGAATTTGGTCCAGATGCGCGGCACACCAAACAAGGCCGTCGGCCGCGCCCTGCGCAGATCGGTGAGGAACGTCTCCAGGCTCTCGGCGAAAAAAACGGTTTGCCCGGTATAGATCGACGCCATTTCAACAAACATCCGCTCCGCCACATGGCACAGCGGCAGGTACGACAGCAACCGGTCACCCTCCCCCAGGCCGAACAACTCAGTACCGCGCGTGGCAGCAAAACCCAAGGCGCCGAAACTGTGCATCACCCCTTTAGGCAGGCCGGTAGTACCGGAGGTGTAGATAATAGTGGCCAGGCTGGCGGCATCCGGCAGCGGGTTGTCCTGGATAGGAGAACAGGCTTGCAGGTCCATCCAACTGAAATCGAAAGTCCCCTCCGGACACAGCGGCAGGCTGATAGTCGGCACCCCCGCAGGAACGCCAGGCGCCATCGCCGGCCAGTCATCGAGTTTACCGATCAACGCCAACCGCGCCTGCGAATGGGTCAACACATGGGCGACGGACTCAGCGGTAAGGTTGGGATAAAGCGGCACCGACACATGCCCGGCCATCCAGATCGCCAGGTCGGCGATGATCCAGTGGGCGCAGTTTTTTGAAATCAGCGCAATGTGCGAGCCCAGGGGCAACTTCCGCGCACGCAGCCAGTGCGCAGCGCAACGCGCCTGGTGGCCCACCTCGCCCCAGGTGAGGGTCTGCACCTCACCGCCGCCGATGGGCTGAACAAGAAAAACTTTACGCGGGTGCCGCGCTTCACGCTCAAAGAAGACCTGCAACGGCAAACGAAAAGCGACAGGCATGGGACGCGCTCCTTTGTGATCCGAGATACAGCCAACCAAGCACTTGCTTGGTTGACTGTATAGCACAGACAAAGGAAACGGCCTGCCGCTAACCACGATGCGAAGCGAGCCGCTCTTGATCTGGCTCTTGATCTGCTCTTGATCTGCTCTTGATCTTGATCTTAGGCGCCCCATCAAACCACGCTGGCCGGAATTCGACAGGGATTTGGGGGGTAAACCGGCAGGGATGCCGGTTTAGCCGCCCCGCGCCAAGGATGGCGCGTGGCGGCGGCCCCCCAAATCACTGGCGAATTACGGGCACACCGAGCCCCAGCGAGGTGCCGAGTGGTGGGGCAAGAGCGTTTTGCTTACTTTGCCGCTTTTGCAAAGTGAGCCGCCGTCAGGGCGGAACCCTAAGCGGCCGTTACCGCAGCAATGGATATGCACCCAATCCAACTGTGTTGACTGCCAAGCCGCCTTCGCGAGCAAGCCCGCTCCCACAGTTGGATTGTGGGGTGTCAGGTGGACAGGTGTCGGCTGGGAGGCTGTCATCGCAGGCAAGCCAGCTCCCACAGAGGGATCGTTGGGGTGTCAGGTAGACAGGCGCCGGCTGGCGGGCCGTCATCGCAGGCAAGCCAGCTCCCACAGAGGGATCGTTGGGGTGTCAGGTAGACAGGCGCCGGCTGGCGGGCCGTCATCGCAGGCAAGCCAGCTCCCACAGAGGGATCGTTGGGGTGTCAGGTAGATAGGTGTTGGCTGGCAGGCCGTCATCGCAGGCAAGCCAGCTCCCACAGTTGGAGTGCGTTAGGGATTCTTCACATCCACCAGACTCATCAACCCCGCCAACGGAAAGTCCCCCTCAAGCTGCGCCAAGCTGGCCGTATACATCGGCTGTGGCTGACGCTGATGCCCATGCTGCAAAAAACTGATCAGGTTGCCCACCAACGGTTGGTGGCTGACCAACAGCACGTCGTCATCAGTATCGAGCTTCTCCAGCACCTGTCGAACATCCTCATCGGGCGTCAGCCACGGCACCGTAAGGATCTCGCGCTCAAACCCCAGCACATCGCGCACCAACTGCGCCGTCTGCTGCGCCCGTACATAAGGGCTGGCAATAATGACGCCCAAGGGCTGGCCAATCAGGTGCGCAGCACTGCGCAAGACTTCGGCACGCCCATGCTCGGTAAGGTTGCGCTCGGCGTCCGTGCGCGCCTGCGCTTGGGCCTCACCGTGACGCAAAATCCATACCTTCATAGCTTCGGCTCTTCATCACGCACCGGGTGCGGTGCCGGCGGTACGCTGTGGGCCGCTTCACCTTCGGGCGCACGCGGGGTTGGCCAATCGGCGAACGGCCAAGGCTTTTGTTCAGTGTGGAAGCTGCCAAAGCGGCCGATCTGCGCCAGGAACTGGCTGAGGCTGTCGCCAAAATTCATCAGGCCCAGGTTCGGTGCGCCGTAGATCAGCCGGTAAATCAATTGCACCACCACCAGCGCGCCGAGCAGGAATTGCGCCACCTGCCATACCAGCGCAAACACCAGCATCCACAGGATGCGCAAGACAATCGACTCGTAAGGAGGGGCAGCTTTGGGATCGTTCATGACGCGTTCCTCAGTTGAAACCACTGGTGGAAATAAAGTCGACATCGGTCTTGGGCTCGGCCCGCATCAGCAACTCGATGACCTGGTTCAAGGTGCGCCCTTCGAACAGGATCGCGTGCAGCCCGGCGACCAGCGGCATATATACGCCCACTTCCTGGGCCTTGGCCTTCAAGACCTTGAGGGTGTTGACCCCTTCGGCCACTTCGCCCAGGCGCGTCACCGCCTCGTCCAGGCTCAGCCCTTGGCCCAGGGCAAACCCGACTTGATAATTGCGGCTTTTAGGCGATGAACAGGTGACGATCAGGTCGCCCACGCCCGCCAGGCCGAGGAAGGTCATGGGGTTGGCGCCCTGGTTCACCGCAAAACGGGTCATCTCGGCCAGGGCACGGGTGATCAGCATGCTCTTGGTGTTTTCGCCCATGCCCAGGGCCACGGCCATGCCGGCAATGATCGCGTAGACGTTTTTCAACGCCCCGCCCAATTCGACGCCGAAGCGATCGGCGCTGGCGTAGACCCGGAAAGTACGGCCATGCAGCACGGCCTGGACGCGCTCGCACAAGGCCTCGTCTTCACTGGCAACCACGGTGGCGGTCAATGCGTGCTCGGCAACTTCCCGCGCCAGGTTCGGCCCGGACAGCACGCCAATACGCGCCTGCGGGGCGATTTCGGTGAGGATTTCACTCATCAACTTGAAGGTGTGGGCCTCGATGCCCTTGGTCAGGCTGACCAGCAGCTTGCCGGCCAGGCGTTCGGCGTGGGGTGCCAATACCGAGCGCAAGGCGCTGGAAGGCAGCGCGACGAAGCACAGGTCGCAGGCCGTGAGGGTTTCCAGCAGGTCGGTCACCGGCTCGACAGCAGGATGAATCTTGATACCTTTAAGGTAACGGGGGTTTTCGCGATGCACGCGAATGGCTTCGGCCTGCTCGGGGTCGCGCATCCACTGGCGCACCGCGTGGCCGTTCTCGGCCAGCAGGTTAGCCACGGCGGTACCAAAACTTCCGCCTCCCAGGACCGCAATAGGGCGCTGTTCAGTCATATGCAATCCGTTAATCCATACCAGTGGCGATGGCGGCATTATACGGGGCGCCCGGCTTGCGGCCAGCCCCCGTATCAATTCGCGGGGTTGTCGGAAAATGCCATGCAGGTGCGAAGTAATTGCAAGTCCTACGACTGGCAAATAGCCGCGCCTCGGTTAACATGGGCGGCTATCCGCAATTAACAAGGCCGTGCCGTGTATCTAGGCCCCCCTCCTCGCTCATCACTGTTATTGATGCTGGCGTGCGCTACCTGCGCGCAAGCCGACGATCTATTCCTCGACAGCCAACCGCTGCCGCAGGTCTTGACCGCCACGCGCCTCAAGCAATCGGCCGCCGCCGTGCCCGGCAGCATGACGGTGATCGACAGTGAGCTGATCAAGGCCAGCGGCGCCCGGGACATCTCGGAACTGCTGCGGCTGGTCCCGGGGATGATGGTCGGCTACACCAGCGGTAACCAGGCCTCAGTGAATTACCACGGCACCAGCGCCAGCGATGCACGGCGCATGCAGGTGCTGATCGATGGGCGCTCGGTCTACCGCGCCGGCCTGGCCACGGTGGACTGGAGCGATATCCCGGTGGCCATGGAGGATATCGAGCGCATCGAGGTGTTTCGCGGCCCCAACACGGTCAGCTACGGTGCCAATGCGCTGATGGCGGTGGTGAATATCCTGACCCGCTCGCCGGCCAACAGCCACGGCTCGCGGGTAAAGGTCATCCGTGGCGAGCGTGGCATCAATGACTTCTATGCCAGCCAGGGTGTGGGCTGGGAGACCGGCGATTTGCGCTTGTCCCTGTCCGGGCAACAGGACGATGGTTTTGACAGCGACGCGGCCGGCGCCGACCGCCGTGACGGGCGCCGTCTCAACCGTTTCAGCCTGGCGGTGAGCCAGACCTTGAACGCGCAACAAAGCCTCGACTGGCAACTGAACGTCAAGGAAGGCACCAACCAACGCCCATACACCTACACCCCAGTGTTTGCCGGGATTACCGAAGGCGGCACCAATTCCGACGTCACCGCCAAAGACTACGCCGGCTCCCTGCGCTGGAACTTCGACTTCAACCCCGATCACAGCCTGTATATCCAGGGCTCGGCACAGCAATGGGACCGCAAGCAAATCTGGAAAGCCTGTGACGCCAAGGCCTCGTTCAGCCCTGAATTGACCCAGCTATGGCAGCTCAACCCCAACTATGCCGAATTGCTGGCGCGGCACATGGACACTTACAGCCAAGGCTCCGCCCCTCCAGGTAACGCCGCCGAACAGGCCTTGGCCAACCAGGTGCTGGACCAGTGGCGCAACGGCGCCAACCAGAGCGTGTGTGGCGATATCGACCAGAGCACCCGTGAAAGCCGCTACGACCTGGAGATCCAGGACACGCTCAGCCTCTCCGACAGCCTGCGCCTGGTCAGCGGCATGAATTACCGCTACGACCGCGCCGATTCCGAGACCTACTTCAATGGCACCCTGGACGACACCACCTGGCGCCTGTTCGGGCACCTGGAATGGCGCGCCAGCGAGCACTGGCTGCTGCAAGGTGGCGCCATGTACGAAGACACCCACCTGAGCGGCAACTCGCTGACGCCACGGGTGGCGGTCAATTACCTGATCAACCCCCGCCACGGCTTGCGCGCGGTTTACTCCGAGGCGATCCGCTCGCCGGACATGTTCGAGAACAACGTCAATTGGAGCTATCGCGTCACCAATCTCAGTTCGCCGACCTATGGGCAAAACGCCGGGCAATATTTTGTCGTGACGCGCGGCCCCGGCAACCTCGACAAAGAGTTGATGCGCTCGCGCGAGCTGGGCTACAACGGCTTCTTTGCCGAGCTGGGGCTGAATGTCGACGTGAAGCTGTTCTATGACGAAATCACCGACATGATCAGCTCGCCGCTGCGCAACAACCAATACATTGCCAGCAACGCCAACAGTGCGCGCTTTAGCGGTGCCGAGTCGCAGTTCGACTGGCGCGTGAGTAACGCCGACCGCCTGCGCCTGACCTATGCTTATGTAGACGCCACCTCCAGCAACCCGCGGGACAAGGCGCAAACCGCGCGTAACAGCGGCTCGGCCGGTTGGCTGCGTGAATGGGGCCAGGGTTGGTCCAGCGCCTTGTTCTACTATGGCGACGACGCGCTCAACCAGTATCGCTTCCAGCGGGTCGACCTGCGGGTGGCCAAGCGCATCGCCGTAGGCAAAACCAATGTGGAGCTGGCGGGCATGTTGCAACAACGCCTGGACAACCAGCCCACCACCTGGGCCGACAACAACTACGACCATCGCCACGTTCTCTACTTCAGCGCCGAGCTGGACTTCTGACATGGCCGATCAGTCACGGATGACCCTCTTGGTTTCACGGTTTTGGCGCCGTGGCCTGCTGCTCGCGTGCCTGTTGCTGGCGGCGCCGGCGTGGAGCGCCAACATCCTGCTGACGGCCGCCGAAGACAGCGCCGGCGTGCACGCCTTTACCCAGGCCCTTGCCCAGCAGCGCCCCGACGACCAGGTCAGCTTCACCCCCCTCAACGCGTTGCCGGCGCCCAAGGACTTGCCTGCCAGCACCCGCCTGATCCTCCTCGACCTGCCCGGCCTGGACTGGCGCCTGCAGGATGAACAAGGGCCGCCCACCCTGGTATTGCGCATCAGCCGCCTGCAGGCCCGGCAACGCCTGGGCAACACCCATCCGGCGAAAATCAGCCTGCTCTGGAGCGACCCGCCCCTGGACCGTCAGTTGCGCCTGATCGCCCATATCCTGCCCCAGGCCCAGCGGGTTGGCGTGCTTTACGAAGCTGGCAGCGAGTTCCTGCTGCGCGAACTGACTCAATCCGCCAAGCCCATGGGCCTGGAAATCGTGCCCCAGCTCTGGGAGAACACCAGTGACAGCCGGCCGCTGCAAAACCTGTTCAAGAACAGCGACGTGCTACTGGGCCTCGACGACCCGAACCTGTACAACCCCAAGACCGTAAAAAACCTGTTGCTGAGCAGTTATGCCCAACAACTGCCGTTGGTAGGGCCCAATGCCGGGTTTGTGCGGGCCGGCAGCCTGGCCAGCACCTACAGCGATCAGGCCGACTGGCTCGCCGTGCTGAATCACCTGCTGGACCAGCCGCCGGCCAATTGGCCGCACACGCTCTACCCGCAACACTTCAAAGTCGTGGGCAACCCGCAAGTCGCACGCTCACTGGGCATCGAACAGGTCGATGAAGTCGCCGTTGCCGCCCGCCTGGCAGAAGGAGAAAAACGCCCATGACCTTGCGCCGTCGTTGGGATATCAACACCCGCACCCAGCTCATTACCCTGGGCCCCGCGCTGCTGTTGACCCTGCTGCTCATCACCTTCTTCACCTTCGTGCGCATCCAGGATTTGCGCCAGGAGCTGGACCACACCGGTCAATTGATCGCCAACCAGCTGGCGCCTGCCACTGAGTACGGCGTGATTTCCGGCAACAACGATGTGCTTGAAACCCTGCTGCGTGCGACCTTGGCCACCCCCCATGTGCGCTTCCTCGAGATCCAGGACAGCGCCGAGAACATCCTGGTGTACGTGGAGCAGCCGTCCGAGCGACATGATCGCTCGCTGTCGGTGAAGGTGTTCCAGGCACCGATCCGCCTGCAACACATTCAGCTCAACAATGACTTTTTCCAGGACAACCTCAACGAACCCAAGGCCCCCCGCGCGGACTACCTGGGTCGGGTGATCGTGGGTATGTCCAACGATGCGTTCAGCCAGCGCCAGCAGGAAATCCTGTTCAAAGCCGGGATCCTGGCGCTGTTCGCCCTGCTGTTTACCTTCCTGCTGGCGCGACGCTTGTCGGCGAGCCTGTCAAAACCGATCAGCGCCATGGGGCATGCGGTCAAGGCCATCCAGCAAGGCGACTACAAAACGCCACTGCCGATCGTCGATGACTCGGAATTGGGCGACCTCTCGCGGCATATCAACAACCTGGCCGAGGGCCTTCAACAGGCCAGTCGCGAACAGCAGCAAGCCATGGCCCAGCTGATCCAGACCCGTGAAGAAGCCGAGCGGGCGAACAACGCCAAGTCGGATTTCCTGGCGATGATGAGCCATGAACTGCGCACGCCCATGAATGGCGTGCTGGGCATGCTGCAACTGTTGGAAACCACCGAGATGACCGACGAGCAGACCGAGTATGCGGCGCTGGCGTCCGAGTCCACCGAGCATTTGCTCAAGGTGATCAATGACATCCTTGATTTCTCGCGTATAGAACGCGCCGCCCTGGAACTGGAACATATTGCGTTCAACCTCGCCGACCTTATCAACAGCTGCGCCCAGGCTTTCCAGCACAGCGCCCAGCAGCGTGGGCTGAGCCTGGAACTGCCGATTCCCATGGGCATGGAGGCCCTGCGGGTGCGCGGCGATCCGACACGGATCCGCCAGATCCTGGTGAACCTGATCGGCAACGCACTCAAATTTACCGAACGTGGCAGCGTGACCGTCGAGCCCCACTGGCAAACCCTGGACCATGAGCTGGTGTGGTTCACCTGCACCGTGCGCGACAGCGGCATTGGTATTTCCACTGAGCGCCTGGAATTGATGTTCGATGCATTCCAGCAGGCCGACAGCTCGATTTCCAGGCGTTACGGTGGAACAGGCCTGGGCCTGCCGATTGCGCGCACCCTGGCCGAGCGCATGGGAGGTACCTTGCGCGCCCAGAGCGAAGAGGGTCGAGGCTCGGTGTTCACCCTGGAAATTCCGCTGGCCATCGACCAGCAGCATGTGCCGGTGGCCGCGCCTGACGCACTCGGCAAAGCCAGCGCCGGCGACGGGCGCCACGTGCTGCTGGTGGAAGACAACCCGGTCAACCGCACCGTGGTCGAAGCGATGCTGCGCAGCCTGGGCTTTGAAGTCAGCCTGGCCACGGACGGCGCCGAGGCGATCCGCAGTGCCGAGAGCCTGATTTTCACCGCCATCCTGATGGACTGCCGCCTGCCCTTGATCGACGGCTACGAAGCCACGCGGCAGATTCGCCAACTGCCCGGCTGCGCCGACCTGCCGATCATCGCCCTGACCGCCAACGCCTTGCAGGGCGACCGCGAAGCCTGCCTGGCAGCCGGAATGAACGATTACCTGGCCAAGCCGTTCAAACGCACGGATTTGCAGCAAATCCTGCAGCGCTGGGTGCAATAGCGCCGCGCCATCAGCCAACTGCGACTGGCGTGAAAGACGAAAGTGCGGCAGTCTTAGGCACCCGAACGGGCCGATAAACAGGCCCGGTTTAAAATTTCAGTGAACAAGTGTACATTCAGTGCCTTGCCGCTGTGACTTTCACTACAACGCAATAGTCTATGTGTAGGCTGCCGCTATGAGGCATGAACGCTTCATTCGGTTCGGGAAGATTTGCCCTACCCTGCCGCATGGGATTATTGAGGAGCTCGCATGACCAAACAAAACGCCTTTACTCGGGAAGACCTGCTGCGCTGCAGTCGCGGTGAGCTGTTCGGCCCAGGTAACGCGCAACTGCCCGCCCCGAACATGCTGATGGTGGATCGCATCACCCATATCAGCGAAGAGGGTGGCAAGTACGGCAAAGGTGAATTGGTCGCCGAGCTGGATATCACCCCTGACCTGTGGTTCTTCGCTTGCCACTTCGAAGGTGACCCTGTGATGCCAGGCTGCCTGGGCCTTGACGCCATGTGGCAGCTGGTCGGTTTCTACCTGGGCTGGCAAGGCCTACCGGGCCGCGGTCGCGCCCTGGGTTCGGGCGAAGTGAAGTTCTTTGGCCAGGTACTGCCGAGCGCCAAGAAAGTCACCTATAACATTCAAATCAAGCGCGTCCTCAAGGGCAAGCTGAACCTGGCCATCGCCGACGGTTCGGTGACTGTCGACGGTCGCGAGATCTATACTGCCGAAGGCCTTCGGGTCGGCGTATTCACTTCCACTGACAACTTTTAAGGGTTATCCGCATGCGCCGCGTCGTTATCACTGGTCTGGGCATCGTTTCTTGCCTGGGCAATGACAAAGAGACCGTCACCGCTAACCTGCGTGCAAGTCGCCCTGGCATCCGCTTCAACCCGGAATATGCCGAAATGGGTCTGCGTAGCCAGGTTTCCGGCTCCATTGACCTGCCCCTCGAAGAACTGATCGATCGCAAGATCTATCGCTTCGTCGGCCACGCTGCCGCCTACGCCTACCTGGCCATGAAAGACGCCATCGCCGACTCCGGCCTGAGCGAAGACCAGGTTTCGAACGTACGCACCGGCCTGATCGCCGGCTCCGGCGGCGCATCGACCCTCAACCAGATGGAAGCGCTGGACATCCTGCGCGAAAAAGGCGTGAAGCGCGTCGGCCCGTACCGTGTCACGCGGACCATGGGCAGCACCGTTTCCGCCTGCCTGGCCACGCCCTTCCAGATCAAGGGCGTGAACTACTCGATCTCCTCCGCGTGCGCCACCAGCGCCCACTGCATCGGGACTGCCGTTGAGCAGATCCAGCTGGGCAAGCAGGACATCGTGTTCGCCGGCGGCGGTGAAGAAGAGCATTGGAGCCAGTCGTTCCTGTTCGACGCCATGGGCGCATTGTCCACCCAGTACAACGAAACCCCGGAAAAAGCCTCCCGCGCCTACGACGCCAAGCGTGACGGTTTCGTCATCGCCGGCGGTGGCGGCATGGTCGTGGTCGAAGAGCTGGAACACGCCCTGGCCCGTGGCGCCAAGATCTACGCGGAAATCGTGGGCTACGGCGCGACGTCCGACGGCTACGACATGGTTGCGCCAAGCGGTGAAGGCGCCATCCGCTGCATGCAGATGGCAATGTCCACCGTCGACACCCCAATCGACTACCTGAACACCCACGGCACCTCGACCCCGGTCGGCGATGCCAAGGAAATGGAAGGCGTGCGTGCGGTATTCGGCGACAAGGCTCCGAAGATCAGCTCCACCAAGAGCCTGTCGGGTCACTCCCTGGGCGCCGCTGGCGTTCACGAAGCGATCTACTGCCTGCTGATGATGGAAGGCAACTTCATGGCCGGCTCGGCCAACATCGACGAGATTGATCCGGTTGTGGCTGATATGCCGATCCTGACCAAGACCGTTGAAAACGCCAAGATCGACACCGTGATGAGCAACAGCTTTGGCTTTGGTGGCACCAATGCCACCCTGGTACTGAAGCGCTGGCAGGGCAAGTAAGCCCCGCAGGTTGATCACATGAAAAAGCCCCGACTGGTTCGGGGCTTTTTTTTGCGCGTTGATTTGAAACCGCGTCGCCTTCATCGCAGGCAAGCCAGCTCCCACCTTTGAATTGTGAATACCGTCAAATGTGGGGGCTTGCCTGGGAATAGCATAGGTATCTACACAACTCTGTAGCGCTCAACGGTAACCACGATGCGAAGCGAGTCGCTCTTGATCTGCTTTTGATCTTGATCTTAAGCGCCCCGTCAAACCACGCTGGCCGGAATTCGACAGGGATTTGGGGGGTAAACCGGCAGGGATGCCGGTTTAGCCGCCCCGCGCCATGGATGGCGCGTGGCGGCGGCGCCCCAAATCACTGGCGGATTACGGGCACACCGAGCCTAAGCGAGGTGCCGAGTGGTGGGGCGAGGACCTTTTGGTTACTTTTGGGTCCTTCCAAAAGTGACCCGCCGTCAGGGCGGAACCCTAAGCGGCCGTTACCGCAACAATGGATATGTACACAATCCAACTGCGTTGACTGCTAGGCCGCCTTCGCGAGCAAGCCCGCTCCCACAGTTGGATCGTGGGGTGTCAGGTGGATAGGTGTCGGCCGTCAGACCGTCACGGGAGCAAGCTCCCCTCGCCACAGGTTCGGCGTCATCCCGAAGTTGTGTGGATACCTATGCTGCGAATGGGCCAACCCGCCCCCCAGCCCTACACCGAAAACCGCGCCACCATCGAATTCAGATCCACCGCCAACCGCGACAGCTCCTGGCTCGCCGCACTGGTCTGGTTGGCCCCGGTCGATGTCTGGTGCGCCAGGTCGCGGATATTCATCAGGTTGCGATCCACCTCTCGGGCCACCGCCGCCTGCTCCTCCGAGGCACTGGCAATCACCAGGTTGCGTTCGTTGATCAAGGTAAACGCCGAGGCAATTTCTTCCAGGGCCATGCCCGCCGATTTGGCGGTGTCCAACGTGGACCGCGCCCGCGTGTTGCTCTGCTGCATCGAGCTGACGGCCAGGTCGGTGCCCTGCTGAATGCCGCTGATCATCTGTTCGATTTCCTGGGTCGACTGTTGCGTGCGATGGGCCAAGGCCCGCACCTCATCGGCCACCACCGCAAACCCGCGCCCGGCATCCCCGGCTCGCGCCGCTTCAATTGCCGCGTTCAGGGCCAGCAAGTTGGTTTGCTCGGCAATCGAGCGAATCACGTCCAGCACTGTGCTGATGCCATAGACCTTTTGCGCCAACTCCTCGACCTGGGTCACATTGGCGGTCACATCGGTCGCCAGGGCTTCAATCGACACCACCGTCTGCTGCACCTGTTCACGCCCTTGCTGGGCAATCCGGTCGGATTCGCGAGATGCCTGGGAAGTGGCCACGGCATTGCTCGCCACCTCCTCCACCGCCACCGTCATCTGATTGACTGCCGTGGCCGCCTGTTCGATTTCCTGGTTCTGCTGGTGCAAACCACGGGTCGCATCCTCAGTGACGCAACTGAGCTCTTCAGACGCGGACGCCAATTGGTTCGACGATTCAGATATGCGCCGGATAGTGTCGCGCAAACTCTCCTGCATGCGCTTGAGCGCCTGCTGCAAGCGCGCCGGCTCGTCGCTGCCACTGAGCCTGATCTCGCCGGTCAAGTCGCCACTGGCAACGCCCTGGGCCACTTTCAACGACTGTGCCAGTGGCAGCACGATGCTGCGCGTGAGCCACACCGCCAGGCCGATCGTGATCAACGCTGTGACGCCAATCATGACCATCACCCAGACCCGCGACTGGCTGAACACCTGCTGTGCCAGCCGGGCGGCCTCGTTGGCGCTGGACTTGTTCAGATTAACCAGCTCACGCAGGGTGACAGCCATTTGGTCGGCCATCTGATTCATTTCGCCATTGACCACCGCAATGGCCTCCTCCAGCCGATTGGCCTTGGATAGGCCCACCACCTGCTCCTGGCGTTGCAGGTACTGCTGCTGCTCGACCTTGAAGCGATCAAACAGCACGCGCTCCTCAGGCAAGACAATCAACGCCTCGTACACGCCTTCAGCGTGATGCAAATCGGTTTTGATCTCGGCGATTTTCTGCTCATTCTGCGCCACCGCCTGAGGGTCGCGGTTGACCAGCAAGCGCAACGTCAGGGCCCGAATGCGCAACACATCCTGGTTCATCTCCCCCACCGCCATCACGCTGGGCAGCCAGTTGGTTTCCACCTGGTCCGACTGCTGGCGCATATTGGCCATCTGCAACAGGGCAAAGCCGCCCAAGACGAACACCATCAACGCCAGCACACCAAAGCCCAGGCCGGCGCGAGGGGCGATATTCAAACTGCGGATATTCATGCCAGGGTTCCTTCCAAAAGTACTGCATCCACCTGCAGCGGGTCTCTTGGACGTTATCGGCACCTCAGGTCATTGGCGTAAGACCAAAACGCGATATCAACGCGCGTCACCATCGCGAGGCGGCTTGGGCAGGATGGCCAGGAAATTGTCGCGCGCGACCTTGTGGGCAACGTCTTCAGGCAACGCATCGAGGAAAGGGTCGAAGCGGCGCATTTCCTTACCCAACTTGTTGAAGCGCCCGACAACGTCTGAGCCGAGCATGAACCGATCCGGGAAGCGCTCTACCAGCGCTACCCATTGCGGCCGGGGCTGGCCAGCGTCATCCAGCAGATAGGGCGTGAGCATGCTCCAGGACAGGTCGATATACAGGTTGGGGTACGCCTCAAGCAGGCGCGTCAGGGTAGGCAACAAAAAATCCATCTGCACCTGATGACGGTGGATTTCCTTGCTGGTACCGGCATGGGCCCAGATAAAACGCGTGTGCGGGTGGTTGCGTAACGGCTGCTCGACTTCCGCCAGGTACAGCGGGTTGCGCTCACGTTTGGAGGTGATGTTGGAATGCAGCATCACCGGCAGATCGTTTTCGGCTGCCAGGTGGTAGATGCGCGTCATGGCTTCGTTATTGGCGCGCGGCGTATCACCCGAGGTAAGGGCGGTAAGGTCATCGTGGCGGGTGAACACTTCCCCAATGCCTTGCCACAGCCCTGGGTTGAGGTCGAGCATGCGCTGGATATGGGCCGCAGAGTTCTTGTCGTTGGGATTGAAACCGGCCAGGAACGGATGAAAGTGCTGGCGTTGCTCGGGGGAAAGTTTATTGACCGCCGCCGCGACGATCACATCCGTTGCGCTGTACCAATAGGCATCGGCGTCGTCACCAGCGTAGTAGCGCGGGCGCTTGGGTTCGTCTTCGTGCCATTTCTTGGCCACGGGAATCCCGGAAATCATGACGTGCTCAATGCGGTTGTCCGCCATGGCCTTGAGCAGCTTGTCCATGCCGGCAGTTTCCTGGAAAAAATCCACGTAATGCAGGTGCGCGTCGCTGTAGGCATAGTCACGGGCCTGCGCGGCAAGGCTGCTGGCGGCGAGCAACAAGGCGAGACTCAGGCGGGCTCCAAACACGTTAAAACCTCAATAAGGGCGGATACGGGTAGACCTTGCGCCAGCCTTGCGGGTTCAGCATGGAAAAAACCGGAACACTGAAGTGCCAGCATGCTCTATAACTGCATGACCTTCATCCTGCGCCCTTACGAGGTTTGCCATGCCTGTTACCGTCAATACGCTCAACGCTGAAAACTTCCGTCACAGCGTGAATATCAATAATCACGAGCTGTTTACCGACCTGCCCAAGAGCCTGGGCGGTGACGATTCGGCCCCCTCCCCTCACGATTATTTCGATGCTGCGCTGGCGTCGTGTAAAGCCTTGACCGTAAGGCTCTACGCGCAGAAAAAAGATATCCCGCTGACCGGCGTGACCGTGGAGGTCACCCACGACAGCACTGAGGAGCAGAAGGGTAAATACAAGCTCAACGTCAAGCTGACCCTCAAGGGCGTACTCACCGACGCCCAGCGCGATGAACTGCACCGCGTCGCTGATAAGTGCCCGGTACATAAGCTGATGACCACCGCCGAAGTCACTATCGAGACGAAATTGTCGGAAGGCGCCTTCAGCCAATAGCCCCAACTTCCCACCGAGCGGGTTATGCTTCATCGCATCCAACCCGCTCAGACTGGGATGCCCATGACCACCCTCACCGTAATTCGCCCTCGCCCCGAAGATGTAGAAGGCCAGCCCATCCTGCGCCCCCTGCCCTCGCGTGAATGCCGTAGCGTCGGGCCCTTTGTGTTTTTCGACCATATGCTGCCGACCCGCTATGCGCCCGGTACCGGCATGAATATCCGCCAGCATCCCCACATTGGCCTGTCCACTCTCACCTACCTGTTTGAAGGCGCCTTGCAGCATAAGGACAGCCTTGGCTCGGACCAGGTGGTGCAAGCCGGCGATGTCAGCTGGATGACCGCCGGCAGCGCGATTGCCCACGTCGAACGCACACCGCAAGCGATCAAGGCCAGCGGTTTCAACCTGCATGGCCTGCAGGTGTGGCTGGCCTCGCCCAAGGACCATGAGACGGGGCCGGGACACTACAGCCATCACCCAGCTGCGAGCTTGCCGATAAGCGATAACCTCGGTGTGCAAATCCGCTTGATCGCCGGTGATGGTTTTTGCCTCAGATCCCCGGTGCCGGTGCTGTCGCCGACGCTGTATGCCGAGGTACAGATGCAAACCGCCACGACCCTGCTGATTGCCGATGAGCATGAGGAACGTGCGGTGTATGTGCTTGAGGGTGAGGTGCAGTTGGATGGTGAAGCGCTGGAGGTGAACAGTTTGGTGGTATTGCCGACTGGGCAGGAGATGACCCTGTATGCCGAGAGTGATTGCCACCTGATGGTATTTGGCGGGGCGCCGTTGGATGGGCCACGGCGGATCAACTGGAATTTTGTGGCGAGTGATCCGGCGGTGATCGAGCAGGCGAGACAGCGCTGGGCGGCTGGGGATTGGCCCACTGTGCCGGGGGAGTCAGAAAGAATCGAGTTGCCTGTTAAATAACATTCGCGAGCAAGCCCGCTCCCACATTTCGACCTGTGAACGCAGTCAAATGTGGGAGCGGGCCTGCTCGCGAAAAGGCCGCAACAGGCGCCGAAGCATCAACCCGTGAACACTTCATCCAACAAGTTATGCATCGCCTGGAACGCCCGAGCAGCGGTCTTCGCGTCGTACATCATCTTGCCTGGCACATTGGCATGGGGGTCGGTGAAGGAATGCACTGCGCCGCCGTAGCTGAGCAACTGCCAATCCACACCCGCCGCGTTCATTTCATCTTCGAACGCCGGCAGTTGCTCTTTGGGCACCAACGGGTCCGCGGCGCCATGCAGCACCAGCACTGAACCCTTGATGTTCTTCGCGTCCGCCGGGTTCGGCGTATCCAGCGTGCCGTGGAACGACACAGCGGCCTTCAACGGCGCACCGGTACGGGCCAGTTCCAGGGAGCAGCAACCGCCAAAGCAGAAGCCGAAGGTGGCCAGTTTCGACGTGTCCACTGCTGCTTCAGTCTGGCCTTGCAGTTGCTCGAAGGCCGCTTGCATGCGTTTGTTCAGCAGCGGGCGATCATTCTTCAACGGCATCATCGCCGCACCGGCCTCATCGCCATTTGAAGGCCGTACGTTTTGCCCGTAGAGGTCGGCAATCAACACCACGTAGCCTTTGCCAGCAACGGCCTTGGCGATCTCTTCGGCCCCTGCACTCACGCCCATCCAGTTCGGCGCCATCAGCAAGCCCGGAAGCGGGGCTTTGTGGCTGGCATCGAACGCCAGACGGCTTTCATAAGACTGGCCATCAATCTGATAGACCACGGAACGTACAGTGACTTGGCTCATGATTCACTCCAGTTGAGGTACACGCAGAAACGGTAATGCGACTGTAGGAGCGAGCTTGCTCGCGAAAAACTTCAGGGCACCGCGTTGATTCAGGATGTACGCGTTATCGTTGACGTTTTTCGCGAGCAAGCTCGCTCCTACAAATGAAAAAACCCGCCGAAGCGGGTTTTTCTACATCGGTGTTAAACCGACAATTCAACCAACAGCTTGTTCAGTCGGCGCACATACGCGGCCGGGTCCTTCAAGCTGTCGCCGGCTGCCAGGGCGGCCTGGTCGAAGAGGATGTGCGACAGGTCGCCAAACCGCTCTTCGCTCTGCTCGCCATCGAGTTTCTCGATCAGCGGGTGAGACGGGTTGAATTCGAAGATCGGCTTGGAGTCCGGCACTTTCTGCCCGCTGGCTTCGAGGATCTGGCGCATCTGCATGCCCAGGTCCTGCTCGCCGATGGCCAGGATCGCCGGGGATTCAGTCAGGCGGTGGGAAACCCGCACTTCGCTGACTGCTTCGCCCAGGGAAGCCTTGATGCGTTCCACCAGGCCCTCTTTGGACTTGGCGACCTCTTCGGCCTCCTTCTTGTCTTCTTCGGAGTCCAGGTTACCCAGGTCCAGGTCACCACGGGCCACGTCGACAAAGGTTTTGCCGTCGAACTCGGTGAGGTAGCTCATCAGCCACTCATCGATACGGTCGGTCAGCAGCAGCACTTCGATGCCTTTCTTGCGGAAGACTTCCAGGTGCGGGCTGTTCTTGACCTGGGCATAGGTTTCGCCGGTCAGGTAGTAGATCTTGTCCTGACCTTCCTTGGCGCGCGCCAGGTAGTCAGCCAAGGACACAACCTGCTCGCCGTCTTCGCCCTGAGTCGAAGCAAAACGCAGCAAGCCGGCGATTTTTTCCTTGTTGGCAAAATCTTCCGCCGGGCCTTCTTTCATCACCTGGCCGAAGTTTTTCCAGAAGCTCTTGTATTGCTCAGGCTCGTTCTTCGCCAGTTTTTCCAGCATGTCGAGTACGCGCTTGGTCAGCGCCGACTTCATGGAGTCGATGATCGGGTCTTTCTGCAGGATTTCCCGCGACACGTTCAGCGACAGGTCGTTGGAGTCGACCACACCTTTGATAAAGCGCAGGTACAGCGGCAGGAAGGATTCCGCCTGGTCCATCACGAACACACGCTGCACGTAGAGCTTCAGGCCTTTTGGCGCTTCACGCTGGTACAGGTCGAACGGAGCACGGGCCGGTACGTAGAGCAGCGAGCTGTATTCGAGCTTGCCTTCAACCTTGTTGTGGCTCCAGCTCAGCGGGTTCTCGTAGTCGTGGCCGATGTGCTTGTAGAACTCCTGGTATTCCTCGTCCTTGATCTCGGTACGCGGACGGGTCCACAGGGCGCTGGCGCGGTTGACGGTTTCCCACTCCACCGCCGGGGCTTCTTCGCCTTCGGCAACGGTCTGTTCCTTGGGCAACTCGATCGGCAACGCGATGTGGTCGGAGTACTTCTTGATGATGTTGCGCAGGCGCCAGCCATCGGCGAATTCGTCTTCACCGGCTTTCAGGTGCAGCACGATGCGGGTGCCGCGGTCAGCCTTGTCGATCGTGGCGATTTCAAATTCGCCTTCGCCCTTGGAAGCCCAGTGCACACCTTCGCTGGCGTCGAGGCCGGCGCGGCGGCTGAAAACTTCAACCTTGTCGGCGACGATGAAGGCCGAATAGAAGCCCACGCCGAACTGGCCGATCAGGTGAGAGTCTTTTTTCTGGTCGCCCGACAGGTTCTTCATGAAATCTGCGGTGCCGGATTTGGCGATGGTCCCCAGGTGGGTGATCGCATCGTCACGGCTCATGCCGATACCGTTGTCTTCGAGAGTGACGGTTTTGGCGTCTTTGTCGTAGCTCACACGGATCTTCAGTTCCGCGCCGCCTTCCAGCAACTCAGGCTTGGACAGGGCTTCGAAACGTAATTTGTCGACAGCGTCAGAGGCGTTCGAGATCAATTCGCGAAGGAAAATTTCCTTGTTGGAATACAGCGAATGGATCATGAGGTGCAGCAGTTGCTTCACCTCGGTCTGGAAGCCCAGGGTTTCCTTTTGAGTTTCCACACTCATGGTCATCAAACTCCAATTGGATGGCAGTGGCCGCGCCCGAAAGGGTTGGCGGCGGGTTGTCATCAAAGTTGGGGGCTCAGGCCAGGATTTCAAGGGCGGGCCAATTCCTCAATTTTGAAATGTGCCCGGGCGGTGGCAATCGGCTCGGCCGGGGTGCTCTGCCAGGCGGTAATCGCCACGTTGGCCACGCGCCGGCCCTGGCGCCACACCTGGCACTTGGCATAGGTGTCACGAAACTGGCCGACGCGCAGGTAATCCAGGGAGAAGTCGATGATTTTCGGCAGGCCCGGAGCGCCCGTGAACACCAGCAAGTGCAGGGCGGCGGCCAGCTCCATGAAGCCGGCGATCACCCCGCCATGCAACGCTGGCAATATCGGGTTACCAATATTGTCCTTGTTGGCCGGCAGGCGAAACAGCAACTCATCCCCCAGACGGGTGCATTCGATGCCGATCAACCTGGCATAGGGCACCAACTCGAGCAGCGCGTCATAGTCGCCACGATCAAGGGCTTGCTCCAGGCGGGTCTTGAACCGATGCGTCATGCCTGCTCTCCCTTGATGACCGTGCCCAAGCCTTGGGTGCCTTTGAGGCGCTTGCCCATGCGCATGAACGTACCCACCACATGGGCAATAGGTTGTTGCGGGTCATCCTGATAGGCAACGCCACGGGTGAAGATCACGTCGGTGGTCACCCGGTAGCATTGCGCGAAGCCATAGACCGGCTTGTGGGGTTCGGCGGGATGCATGTAGTCGATGCGCAGGTCCAGGGTGGGGCACACTTCGAATTCGGGCAATACGCACAGGGTCGCCATGCCGCAGGCGGTGTCCATCAACGAGGTGAGCGCGCCGCCATGGATCACCCCGCTCAGGGGGTCACCGACGATATGCGGCCCATACGGCAGTACGAGGGTCATGCCCTCCTCGCTGGCTTGATGAACACTCACACCCAGCACCTGGCAATGGCGCAGGGCCGAAACGAAGCGCACGGCACGCTCTAACAAAGGGTTTTCGGTCATTGTTTTTAGACTCTTATTAGTGTGAATTCAGCGGACGGGAATGACCGGGTAAAGTTCCTGTACGAAACATGCTATATATCTGTGGGACATAAGGAACTAATGCTGGCCCCTTGGGTTCGAAAGGCCAGTAGATATCTTCAATAAGGAGAAACACCCCATGCGTAAGACATTAGCTATTTCCATGATGCTGGCCGCTGCTCTCGGTCTGGCTGCCTGCGACAAGAAATCCGAAGACAAAGCCCAAGACGCTGCTGCACATTCTGAGCAAGCTCAGCAAGATATGGCTAAAGCACAGGATAAAGTGAACGACGCTGCGAAAGAAAACGCCGAAGCTGCCAAAGCTCAGGCCGAATCGAACGAAGCGGCTGCAAAAGAAGCTGCACCTGCCGCACCAGCAGAACCTGCCAAGCAGTAATCGCAGGGTTTAAAGCTGTATTGCAGCAAAAAGAAAGCCCGCTGACTAAGCGGGCTTTTCTTTGTCTGGGATTTGCTGCCAGCGCTACGATGCGCCGTCTTTTACAGCCTCGACTGCCGGCATATCGGTTGGCGTATACACCATCACCTGCAATACATCCGAATGGAACTCGCGGCGGTACAGCACCAACACCACCCCGCTGCTCATCAACATGAACAACCAGGGGCTGACAAACCAGGCCAGCATGGTCATGCCGAAGTAATAAGCACGCAGGCCAAAGTTGAACTGGTTGGCCGCCATCGAAATCACTCGCGCCGCCCGCAAAGCAAATGCCTTGCGCTCCTGCTCCGACACATGCCGCTCACCGATCATGGGCGCCGAGCCCACCAGCACTGCCGCGAAGTTGTACTGGCGCATGCACCAGCTGAAGGTGAAAAAGGCGTAGACAAACACCAGTGCCAGGCACAGCAATTTGATCTCCGACATGCCCTGGGATGCCTGCTGCACCATGGGAATATCTGCCAGCAGTGACACTGCGCGTTCCGAAGCCCCCAGCACCGTGAGGATACCGGCGAGGATGATCAAGGTGCTGGATGCGAAAAACGAGGCATTGCGCTCCAGGTTACCGATCACACTGGCGTCGGCGATACGGTTGTCGCGCAGCAGCATGCGGCGCATCCAGTCTTCACGGTACAGGTGCAACACACTGGCCAGGCACGCCGTGTCCCGGGCTTTCCAAGTGGCGTAACGGGTGTAGCCGCCCCAGCAGATAACAAACCAGAGGGCTGCAAGTAGATGAACTTGATTGATTTCGACAAACGACATGTAGGTCCTTGTACAGGGTAGCCATGGTGAAAACGCGGTCAAACTGTGGGAGCGGGCTTGCTCGCGAATGCGGTGTGCCAGCTGCATATTAGTTTGCTGACACACCGCATTCGCGAGCAAGCCCGCTCCCACATTACCAGTTCACAAGTTTAGAAATATGTAACGTCATACGCAAAAAAAATGCCCCGTATCGTTTGATACGGGGCATTTCAGTACAGCACGAACCGCGTGTTACGCGATGGCTTCGCTGCGCTTGCCCAGCATACGGTCAATCACCACGGCCACTACCAGTGTCATCACCGACGGCACCAGCCACGCCAAGCCTTGTTCGCTCAACGGCAGGTTTACCAACTGCGTTGGCATCCAACCCGCCAGGCCCGCGCCCTTGAGTGCGTCGATGCAGCCAAAGATGAACGACACCAGCATCACCGGGCCGACAATACGGCCCTGTTCCTGCCAAAACCCTTTGCAGAAGCTCAGGGCCACCAACACGATGCACGGCGGGTAGATCGCGGTCAGCACCGGAATCGAGAAGGCAATCAGTTTGGTCAGGCCCAGGTTGGACACAAACAGCGAGAACAGCGCCAGGATCACCACCAGGGTCTTGTAGGACAGTGGCAGGATCTTGCTGAAGTACTCGGCGCAGGCGCAGGTCAGGCCCACGGCAGTCACCAGGCATGCCAGGGAAATCAGCACGGCGAGGAAACCACTGCCCAGGGAGCCGAACGTGTATTGCACGTAGGCGTGCAGTACTGCCGCGCCATTACTGGCACCCGCGGCCACGGCATGGCTGCCCGAACCCAGGCGGAACAGGCTGACGTACACCAGCGCCAGGCCCACGCCGGCAATCAGCCCGGCAATGATCGCGTAGCGGGTGATCAGCTTGGGCGACTCGACGCCACGGGAGCGGATCGCGTTGACGATCACGATGCCGAACACCAGGGCGCCCAGGGTATCCATGGTCAGGTAACCATTGATAAAGCCTTGGGAGAACGGCGCGGCCACGTATTCCGGCGTGGCAACCCCCACCTCACCCGCAGGCAAGGCAAACGCAGCGATACCGAGAATGGCCAGGGCGATGATCTTCAGCGGCGCCAGGAAACGGCCCACGGTGTCCAGCAGTCGACCTGGGTACAGGGAGACAAGGAACACCACCAAAAAATACACCGAGCTGTAGAGGAACAGCGCCAACGGGCTTTCACCGGTCAAGGGCGCCAGGCCTACTTCAAACGACACGGTTGCGGTGCGCGGGGTCGCAAACAGCGGGCCCACGGCCAGGTAGGCCGCTGCCGCCAGCAGGCCACCGGCGATCTTGCCAATCGGGCTGCTCAGCGCATCCATGCCACCACCGACCTTGGCCAGGGCAATCACCGTGACCACCGGCAAACCGACTGCGGTGATCAGAAAGCCCAGCGCCGCCATCCACACATGCGGCCCGGACTGCAAACCAACGATAGGCGGGAAGATGATGTTGCCGGCGCCCACGAACAGGGCAAAGGTCATAAAGCCCAGCGCCAGGATATCCTGGCTTTTCAACACTTTCATTTGAGGAAATACCACACTACTGAATCGGAATTTAGAGAGGGCTTCCCTATGGATGAGGGAAATGCTGCCGGCCCTTGTGGGGACCGACCGGTCTAGCGCGCAGCTTCCTTTTGGGACGCGGACGCATAAAGAGGCGGCTAGAGTACAGAATTAGCCTGACAAACGCACTGTTGCGGGGCGGACTGTCCGATAAGCGACATTTGAATGTCGCGTTTTCATACTTAATTTGCCCATACAGTTTTTTTGTAGGAGCGAGCTTGCTCGCGAAAAACTCACAGGCGCCGCGCTCATTCAGGAAGCACGCGTTATCGTTGAGGTTTTTCGCGAGCAAGCTCGCTCCTACAGAGGGCAATATTCGCATACCCAGAATGCACAAAGGCCACCCGAAGGTGGCCTTTGTGTGGTGAAGCGTCAGCTAAGCGCGAGGCTTACTTGACAGCCCAACCGGTCAGCTCGGCCAGGGCCTTGCCGATGTCTGCCAGCGAACGCACGGTTTTAACGCCTGCGTCTTGCAGTGCAGCGAATTTCTCGTCTGCAGTGCCTTTGCCGCCAGAGATGATTGCGCCAGCATGGCCCATGCGCTTGCCCGCAGGGGCAGTCACACCAGCGATGTAGGAAACAACCGGCTTGGTCACGTGTGCCTTGATGTAGGCAGCCGCTTCTTCTTCAGCCGAACCGCCGATCTCACCGATCATTACGATCGCTTCGGTCTTCGGGTCTTCCTGGAACAGCTTCAGGATGTCGATGAAGTTGGAGCCTGGGATCGGGTCACCGCCGATGCCGACGCAAGTCGACTGACCGAAACCGGCGTCAGTGGTCTGCTTCACAGCTTCGTAGGTCAGGGTGCCGGAACGGGAAACGATACCGACTTTACCTGGCAAGTGAATGTGACCTGGCATGATGCCGATCTTGCATTCGCCTGGGGTGATCACGCCTGGGCAGTTAGGGCCGATCAGGACTACGCCCAGCTCGTCGCACTTAACTTTAGCGTCCAGCATGTCCAGGGTAGGAATGCCTTCGGTGATGCAGACGATCAGCTTGATGCCGCCGAATGCCGCTTCCAGGATCGAGTCCTTGCAGAAAGGAGCTGGAACGTAGATCACGCTGGCAGTGGCGCCAGTGGCTTCTACGGCTTCTTTCACGGTGTTGAACACGGGCAGGCCCAGGTGCTCGGTGCCGCCTTTGCCCGGAGTTACGCCGCCAACCATCTGGGTGCCGTACTCGATGGCTTGCTGGGTGTGGAAACTACCTTGCGAACCGGTAATACCCTGGCAGATAACTTTGGTGTCTTTATTGATCAGGACGCTCATTACTTGCCCTCCGCAGCTTTGACAACTTGTTGAGCAGCGTCGGTCAGGCTGGTAGCCGCGATGATGTTCAAACCGCTTTCTGCCAGTACTTTAGCGCCCAGTTCAGCGTTGTTACCTTCAAGGCGAACAACAACCGGGATTTTAACGCCGACTTCTTTCACTGCACCGATGATGCCTTCGGCAATCATGTCGCAACGAACGATGCCGCCGAAGATGTTGACCAGTACTGCAGCGACGTTGGAGTCGGACAGGATGATCTTGAACGCTTCGGTAACGCGTTCCTTGGTAGCGCCACCACCTACGTCGAGGAAGTTGGCTGGCTTGCCGCCATGCAGGTTGACGATGTCCATGGTACCCATGGCCAGGCCAGCACCGTTGACCATGCAGCCGATGTTACCTTCCAGGGCTACGTAGTTCAGTTCGAACTTGGCAGCGTGCGCTTCGCGCGGATCGTCTTGCGACGGATCGTGGAAAGTCTTCAGCTTAGGCTGACGGTACATGGCGTTGGCGTCGATGTTGATCTTGGCGTCGAGGCAGTGCAGATCGCCGTCAGCCTTGATCACCAGCGGGTTCACTTCCAGCAGGGCCAGATCGTGATCCTGGAACAGTTTGGCCAGACCAACGAAGATCTTGGCGAACTGGGCAACTTGCTTGCCTTCCAGACCCAGCTGGAAAGCCAGCTCGCGACCCTGGAATGGCTGTGCGCCAACCAGTGGATCGATAGTGGCCTTCAGAATTTTTTCTGGGGTTTCGTGAGCGATCTTCTCGATGTCCACGCCACCTTCGGTGGAAGCCATGAACACGATGCGACGGCTCGAACGGTCAACGACAGCGCCCAGGTACAGCTCTTTAGCGATATCAGTGCACGATTCAACCAGGATCTTGGTGACTGGTTGGCCATTGGCATCAGTCTGGTAAGTCACCAGACGCTTGCCCAGCCACTGCTGTGCGAAGGCCTTGGCGTCTTCTTTGCTGCGAACCAGCTTGACGCCGCCCGCTTTACCGCGACCACCGGCGTGGACCTGGGCTTTGACAACCCACTCGCTGCCGCCGATTTTGTCGCAAGCTTCTGCTGCTGCTTCCGGGGTGTCTACTGCGTAGCCCTTGGAAACTGGCAGGCCGTATTCAGCGAACAGCTGCTTACCCTGATACTCGTGAAGATTCATGCTTTTTACCGTCTTCGTTAGGTACTGCGCATTCGGCGCTGCGCTCATTATGAGTGCCGCGCCACCTGTGACTGCTGCTTGCGCAACTTGCGGGGCTTATGGCCCGTAAAGCTGCGCAAGGCTGCGTCCAGCGGATATTCCGCGGTGAGTCTTGCGCGCAAGGCTCACGACGGGCAACTCCGCCGTGGTTTCTTATTATCTCGCTTAGCGCTTCTTGCGGTTGGCGATGTGGATGGCGCCGCCATTCACTGCCAACGCGGCTTCGTGCAACGCTTCGGACAGGGTCGGATGGGAGAAAACCATCATGCCCAGGTCCTCGGCACTGGTGCCGAATTCCATGCCGATTGCGCCTTGCTGAACCAGTTCTGCAGCGCTTGGGCCAATCACGTGGACGCCCAATACGCGGTCAGTCTTGGCATCAGCGATGACTTTGACAAAACCACCGGTGTCGTTAGCTGCCATGGCACGGCCAGAAGCGGCAAACGGGAAGGTGCCGACGTTAACTTCAACGCCTTCAGCTTTCAACTGCTGTTCGTTCTTGCCGACCCATGCAATTTCCGGGTGGGTGTAGATAACCGATGGGATCAGGTCGTAATTCATCTGGGTCTTGTGACCCTTGATGCGCTCAACGACCATGATGCCCTCTTCGGAAGCCTTGTGGGCCAGCATCATGCCACGAACCACGTCGCCAATGGCATAGACGCCAGGCACGGTGGTGGCGCAATGATCGTCAACGTGGATGAAACCACGCTCGTCGATGTTCACGCCGCTGTCGGAAGCCAGCAGGTCGTTGGTCACTGGGCGGCGGCCCACGGCGACGATCAGCTTGTCGAAGGTGATGGTCTGCTCGCCGTCTTTATCGGTGTAGGTCACTACGACTTCTTCGCCGTTGACCTTGGAACCGGTAACACGGGCGCCGAGCTTGATGTCCAGACCTTGTTTGGTCAGGGTTTTCAGCGCTTCCTTGGACACCGCGGTGTCGGCAGCCAGCAGGAACGTGTCCAGGGCTTCCAGCACGGTGACTTCAGCGCCCAGACGCGACCATACCGAACCCAGTTCCAGGCCGATCACGCCAGCGCCAATCACGCCCAGGCGCTTAGGTACGGCTTGGAATTCCAGGGCGCCGGTCGAATCAACGATCACGTTGTTATCGACAGGTGCAGGCGGAATGTCGATTGGACGCGAACCTGGGGCCAGGATCACGTTTTCGGCTTCGATGACTTCAACCGAACCGTCTGGCTTGGTGACTTCAACTTTCTTGCCAGCCAGCAGCTTGCCGTGGCCTTGAATCGACGTCACGCCGTTGGCCTTGAACAAGGTGGCAACGCCGGAAGTCAGGCCTTTGACGATGTTGGCTTTACGGCCGACCATTGCTGGCACGTCCATGGTCACGCCAGCATGGTTGATGCCGTGGATCGCGAAGCCGTCTTGGGCTTCGTGGAATTTCCAGGAGCTGTCCAGCAGCGCCTTGGACGGAATGCAACCTACGTTCAGGCAAGTACCGCCCAGCGCCAGTTTGCCTTCCTTGTCGGTGTATTTTTCGATGCAAGCAGTGGAGAGGCCCAGTTGCGCGGCCTTGATGGCGGCAACATAGCCGCCAGGGCCTGCACCAATCACTACAACGTCAAATTTCTGTGTCATGAAAATAGATCCTCTATTTGCGACAAGCTTCTAGCCACACGTTGCAAGCCAAGCTGCTTTTTCCTACAGCTTGTAGCTCGCAACGTGCAACTGCTTCTATCAGATGTCCAGGAGCAGGCGAGCCGGGTCTTCCAGCAGGTTCTTGATGGTCACCAGGAACGTCACGGCTTCTTTACCGTCGATCAGGCGGTGATCGTAAGACAGTGCCAGGTACATCATTGGGCGGATCACAACCTGGCCGTTGATGGCCATCGGACGCTGGATGATGTTGTGCATGCCCAGGATCGCGGCTTGCGGTGGGTTGACGATCGGCGTCGACATCATCGAACCGAAGGTACCACCGTTGGTGATGGTGAAGGTACCGCCGGTCATCTCGTCGATGGTCAGCTTGCCGTCACGGGCTTTCTTGCCGAAGCCGGCGATGCCGCCTTCGATTTCGGCCAGGCTCATCAGCTCGGCGTTACGCAGTACTGGAACCACCAGGCCACGGTCGCTGGAGACGGCAACGCCGATATCCGAGTAGCCGTGGTAAACGATGTCGCCGCCGTCGATGGAAGCGTTGACTGCCGGGAAGCGCTTCAGCGCTTCGGTGGCCGCTTTCACGAAGAACGACATGAAGCCCAGGCGCACGCCGTTGTGGGACTTCTCGAACAGGTCCTTGTACTTCGAACGCAGGGCCATGACTTCGGTCATGTCGACTTCGTTGAAGGTGGTCAGCATCGCCATGTTCGACTGTGCTTCAACCAGGCGCTTGGCCACGGTGGCACGTACGCGAGTCATCGGTACGCGCTTCTCGGTGCGGTCGCCAGCGGCAAACACAGGCGCAGCGGCAGCAGGCGCTGCAGCCTTGGCAGGTGCGGCAGCCGGAGCGTTCTTCTTGGCTTCAACGGCGGCAACCACGTCTTCCTTGGTCACGCGGCCATCTTTGCCAGTGCCCTTGATGGAAGCCAGGTTGATGCCGTTTTCTTCCGCCAGTTGACGTGCAGCCGGTGCAGCGATTGGGTCTTCGCCACCCGCAGCCGGTGCAGCAGGGGCAGAAGCAGCCGGTGCAGCGGCGGCAGGAGCAGGAGCGGCAGCAGCGCTGCCCTCTTCGATCGAACCCAGTACCTGGTTCGACAGAACGGTAGCGCCCTCTTCAGCAACGATCGCGCCCAGCACGCCGTCAGCTTCGGCCAACACTTCCAGAACGACTTTGTCGGTCTCGATGTCGACGATCAGGTCGTCACGTTTGACGGCCTCGCCTGGTTTCTTGTGCCAGGTGGCAACGGTGCCATCGGCAACCGATTCCGGGAATGACGGGGCTTTGATTTCGATAGCCATTATCTGTAGGTCCTTAAAATTCGGTTTCAGTCAGCGCGAAGGCGTTAAACAGTGAAAGCATCTTGCAGCAGTTTTTCCTGCTGCTCGGCGTGCATCGACGCATAACCACAGGCAGGTGCAGCAGAAGCATCACGACCGGCGTACTCAAGGACCAAGGCCTTGTTGTGGTTGCCGATGCTGCGACGCAGATGATGCTGGCTGCTGTACCAGGCGCCCTGGTTCATCGGTTCTTCCTGACACCACACAACGTTAGTGAGGTTGGTGTAAGGCGCGATGATCTCCATGAGGTCATCTTCCGGGAACGGATAAAGCTGCTCGATACGCACGATGGCGATGTCTTCGCGGCCTTCGGCACGGCGTTTTTCCAGCAGATCGTAGTAGACCTTGCCGCTGCACAGGATCAGGCGAGTGACCTTGGCGGCGTCCAGCGTGTCGATCTCTGGAATCACGGTCTGGAACGAACCTTGGGCCAGATCTTCCAGGGTCGAAACGGCCAGTTTGTGACGCAACAGCGACTTCGGCGTGAGCACCACCAGCGGCTTGCGCAGCGGACGGATCACCTGGCGACGCAGCAAGTGGTAGATCTGGGCCGGGGTCGTCGGCACGCACACCTGGATGTTGTGCTCGGCGCACAGTTGCAGGTAACGCTCCAGACGGGCCGAGGAGTGCTCTGGCCCCTGACCTTCATAACCGTGTGGCAGCAGCATGGTCAGACCGCACAGACGGCCCCACTTGTGCTCGCCGCTGGTGATGAACTGGTCGATCACCACTTGGGCACCGTTGGCGAAGTCGCCGAACTGGGCTTCCCAGATCACCAGCGCATTAGGCGTGGTGGTCGAGTAACCGTATTCGAACGCCAGGACGGCTTCTTCGGACAGGAACGAATCGTACAGGTCGAAACGTGGCTGGCCTTCATACAGGTTCTGCAACGGGATGTAGGTGCCCGCGTCTTTCTGGTTGTGCAATACAGCATGACGGTGCGAGAACGTACCGCGGCCGATGTCCTGGCCGGTCATGCGGATCGGGTGACCTTCGAACGCCAGGGTCGCGTATGCCATGGTTTCGGCGTAACCCCAGTTGATCGGCAGGCCGCCGGCTTGCATCTTCTGACGGTCTTCGTAGATCTTCGCAACCTGGCGCTGTACGACGAAGCCTTCGGGAATCTCCAGCAGCTTGGCGGACAGTTCCTGCAACGTCTTCAAATCGAACGAGGTATCGTGACGTGCAGTCCAGGTGTGCCCCAGGTAGGGGCGCCAGTCAACGAACAGCTCTTTGTTCGGCTCTTTGACCAGGCTTTTCACTACATGCAGGCCGTTGTCCAGCGCGTTGCGGTATTCGTCGACTTTCGCCTGAACACGCGCATCGTCAACCACGCCGGCCTTGGTCAGGCTTTCGGCGTACAGCTCACGGGTGGTGCGCTGCTTGGTGATCTGCTGGTACATCAACGGCTGGGTGCCGCTTGGCTCGTCCGCTTCGTTGTGACCGCGACGGCGGTAGCAGACCAGGTCGATGACCACGTCACGCTTGAACTGCATGCGGTAGTCGACAGCCAGTTGGGTCACGAACAGCACGGCTTCCGGATCATCGCCATTCACATGGAGGATCGGCGCCTGGATCATCTTGGCAACGTCGGTGGCGTACTCGGTGGAGCGCGCATCCAACGGGTTGCTGATGGTGAAACCCACCTGGTTGTTGATGACGATGTGAACGGTACCGCCGGTCTTGAAGCCGCGGGTCTGCGACATCTGGAACGTTTCCAGGACCACGCCTTGACCGGCGAATGCCGCGTCACCGTGGATGGAAATCGGCAGCACTTTCTCACCGGTGGCGTCGTTACGACGATCCTGGCGAGCACGTACCGAACCCTCGACCACTGGCGAAACGATTTCCAGGTGGGAGGGGTTGAATGCCATGGCCAGGTGAACTTCACCGCCGGTGGTCATCACGTTGGACGAGAAGCCCTGGTGGTATTTAACGTCACCGGAACCCAGCTCGACCTTCTTCTTGCCTTCGAACTCGTCGAACAGCTCGCGCGGGTTCTTGCCGAAGGTGTTGACCAACACGTTCAGGCGACCACGGTGAGCCATGCCGATCACGATTTCCTTGGTGCCATAGGAACCGGAACGCTGGATCAGTTCGTCGAGCATCGGAATCAGGCTTTCGCCGCCTTCCAGGCCGAAACGCTTGGTGCCTGGGTATTTGGTGCCCAGGTATTTCTCGAGGCCTTCGGCCGCGGTCACGCGCTCCAGCAGGTGGCCGCGCACATCGGCGGACAATACCGGACGGCCACGCACGCCTTCCAGGCGGTGCTGGAACCAGTGGCGCTGCTCGGAATCGGTGATGTGCGTGAATTCAGCGCCGATGGTGCGGCAATATGTCTGCTGCAACGCTTCGTGAATTTCGCGTAGGCTCGCTTCCTCTTTGCCGATGAACAGGTCGCCGGCACGGAAGGTCGTATCAAGATCGGCATTGGTCAAGCCGTAATGATTGATCGACAGGTCTGCAGGTGCAGGACGCTGCCACAGCCCCAGCGGGTCAAGCTGGGCTGCCTGGTGGCCACGCATACGGTAGGCCTGGATCAGTCGCAGTACTTCAACTTGCTTCTTCTCATGCTCACTGCTCACGCTGCCGGCGGAAACCGGTTGGGCGCGGCGCTGGTTCTTTGCCAGCAGCACGAACTGATCGCGAATTGTTGCGTGCGATACATCGGTGGCAGCGTTGCCGTCTGAAGACAACGTCTGAAATTTGGTGCGCCATTCTTCTGGCACAGCGTTAGGGTCGTGCAGGTAGAGCTCATAAAGCTCTTCCACATAGGCAGCGTTACCACCTGAAAGATAGCCGCTGTTCCACATGCGCTGCATCACGCTTTCTTGCATGCTTGGTCACCCTCGATTTGGGGACACCACCGGCGAAAACACCGAGTTTGCTTGCAAAAGGCCAAGTGCAGCGACCAAAACAAGCCACTTAGGATCACGCTGATAGTTCGGGTACCAACCCGAATGCCCCTGCTTGTCTCATTTCTTCAAAATAAGAGCCGCGGCTTTGTAAGTCGCTGCTCAAGTTAAAACTACGGCGCCGGTTGAAGCCTGCGCCGTAGCATTTACGGGCACAACGGTCCTGCTTTTACTACAACGTCAGTTACACGCCGCTCTGCAGCAGCATGTTACGGATGTGACCAATGGCCTTAGTCGGGTTCAGGCCTTTAGGACATACGTTGACGCAGTTCATGATCCCGCGGCAGCGGAATACGCTGAACGGGTCATCCAGCGAAGCCAGACGCTCGGACGTCTTGGTATCACGGCTGTCTGCCAGGAAGCGGTAGGCTTGCAGCAGCGCAGCTGGACCCAGGAACTTGTCCGGGTTCCACCAGAAGGACGGGCAGGATGTCGAGCAGCAAGCGCACAGGATGCACTCGTACAGGCCATCGAGCTTTTCACGTTCTTCCGGGGACTGCAGACGCTCGATGGCCGGAGCCGGCGTGTCGTTCTGCAGGAACGGCTTAACTTTCTCGTATTGCTTGTAGAAGATGCTCATATCGACGACCAGGTCACGGATAACCGGCAAACCTGGCAGTGGACGAACGATCAGCTTGTTGCCTTTGACTACGGCGGACAGCGGCGTGATGCACGCCAGGCCGTTTTTGCCGTTGATGTTCATGCCGTCGGAACCGCACACACCTTCACGGCAAGAGCGACGATAGGAGAAACCTTCGTCCTGCTCTTTGATCAGTGCCAGTACATCCAGCACCATCAGGTCTTTACCGCCGGTATCGACCTGGAATTCCTGCATGAACGGCGCAGCGTCCTGATCAGGGTTGTAGCGATAAACACTGACTTTCAACATGGCAGCCACCCTTAGTAAGTCCGAATCTTCGGTTCAAACGTCGGCACCGTCTTCGGCGAGAAGTTCACGGCACGCTTGGTTACGCGCTTGTCACCCGGGAAGTACAGGGTGTGGCACAACCAGTTTTCGTCGTCGCGATCTTCAAAGTCTTCACGAGCGTGAGCACCACGGGATTCTTTACGAACCTCGGCGGCGATCGCAGTCGCTTCAGCCACTTCCAGCAGGTTTTGCAGTTCAAGGGCTTCGATACGAGCAGTGTTGAACGCCTGGCTCTTATCGTTGATCTTGACGTTGGCGATACGCTTGCGCAGGTCTGCCAGCTGGGCAATACCCTTCTGCATGTATTCGCCGGTACGGAACACACCGAAGTAGTTCTGCATGCAGCTTTGCAGCTCGCGACGCAGGGTTGCTACGTCTTCGCCATCCGTACGCTCGTTCAGAGCGTTCAGGCGCGCCAGGGCAGCTTCGATGTTGGCGTCGGTGGCGTCATCGTATTCGATGCCGTCGGTCAGCGCCTTTTCCAGGTGCAGGCCGGCCGCGCGACCGAATACCACCAGGTCGAGCAGCGAGTTGCCGCCCAGGCGGTTGGCACCGTGAACCGATACGCAAGCCACTTCACCTACCGCGAACAGACCATGAATGATCTCGTCTTCGCCTTCGGCGTTCTGGGTGATTGCCTGGCCATGAATGTTGGTCGGCACGCCGCCCATCATATAGTGGCAAGTTGGAACCACCGGAACCGGAGCAACTACCGGGTCAACGTGGGCAAAGGTCTTGGACAGCTCGCAGATACCAGGCAGACGGCTGTGCAGCACTTCTTCGCCCAGGTGATCGAGCTTGAGCAGTACGTGGTCGCCATTCGGGCCACAGCCGTTACCGGCGATGATCTCTTTAACCATCGAACGGGCCACAACGTCACGACCGGCCAAGTCTTTGGCGTTCGGAGCATAACGCTCCATGAAACGCTCGCCGTGCTTGTTGATCAGGTAACCACCTTCACCACGGCAACCTTCGGTCACCAGTACACCGGCGCCGGCGATGCCGGTCGGGTGGAACTGCCACATTTCGATGTCTTGTACCGGTACGCCAGCACGCAGAGCCATGCCGACGCCGTCACCGGTGTTGATCAGGGCGTTGGTGGTCGACGCGTAGATACGACCTGCACCACCGGTCGCCAGAACAGTTGCCTTGGCGCGGATGTAGGTGGTTTCACCGGTTTCGATGCAGATGGCGATCACACCGACGAACTCGCCCTGGGCGTTCTTGACCAGGTCAACAGCGTAGTACTCGTTCAGGAACGTGGTACCGGCTTTCAGGTTGCCTTGGTAAAGGGTGTGCAGCAGCGCGTGACCGGTACGGTCGGACGCAGCGCAGGTACGGGCAGCCTGCCCGCCTTTACCGTAATCCTTGGACTGGCCGCCGAATGGACGCTGGTAGATACGGCCTTGCTCGGTACGGGAGAACGGCAGGCCCATGTGGTCCAGCTCGAACACCGCGGCCGGGCCTTCCTGACACATGTATTCGATAGCGTCCTGGTCACCGATATAGTCGGAACCCTTGACGGTATCGTACATGTGCCAGCGCCAGTCATCGTTCGGGTCGGCGGAGGCGATGGCGCAGGTGATGCCACCCTGGGCCGATACGGTGTGGGAACGCGTCGGGAACACCTTGGTGATCACGGCAGTCTTGTGACCGCCCTGGGCCAGCTGCAGCGCAGCGCGCATGCCAGCACCGCCGCCACCAATAATGATGGCGTCGAATGAAATAGTTGGAATGTTAGCCATGAATCAGATACCCCAAAGAATCTGCACACCCCAGACGAAGTAAGCGAACATCGCGACGCCGCATACTGCCTGGAAGAGGAAACGTACTGCAGTCGCGGACTTGCCCAGCGCCATCGGCGTCAGGTAGTCAGTCGCGATGGTCCACATGCCGACCCAGGCGTGAGCGCCCAGGGCTACAAGGGCCAGCAGACTGAAGATTCGCATCGCATTGTGGGAAAACAGGCCATGCCATTGCTCATAGCCGATGCCCGGGTTTGCGACGAGGTATCCGATCAGGAAAATGAAATAAGCCGCGAGAACGACCGCAGACACACGCTGTGCCATCCAGTCATAGAGGCCCGAACGCGACAGATTCGTTACGCTGGTTACCATATCCAAACTCCTGCCAGAACGATCAGCACCACGGAAATGGCGACGATGATTTTCGAGCCCAGGCGGCCGCCTTCCAGCGTCTCACCGATGCCCATGTCCATGATCAAGTGGCGCACACCGGCTACCAGATGATACAGAAGAGAGGACAGGAGGCCCCATGCTACGAACTTGGCCAGCGGGCTGGTCAAGCATGCCTTCACCTCGGCGTATCCTTCCTCGGAACCCAGGGATTTGCTCAATGCATAAAGCATGATGCCCAAGCCCAGGAACAGGATGATGCCGGAAACACGGTGCAGGAACGACGTAACGCCGGTGATGGGGAGTTTGATGGTCCTTAGGTCTAGGTTTACAGGTCGTTGGCTATTCACGGCTTTTTTTCACACTGAAGAGCCCCTAACAATCAGGGCAAAGTTGTTGGGGAGTGCGACTGGTCAGGTAAGCACCACCCAGGGAGTGCGACCCCCAATGAAAGCAAGCCCAAAAGCCCTTGGCGGTCGGTGGCCGAGTATAGACAGTTAGGTTACTAATGACAACGCGCACACCTCACCCTAATAGCTGATTGCGCTGGCGGGATAAAAGGCGTAAATGGCAGGCAATTTCGACGAAAAAGTACGGTTAAAGCCTTCTGGCGCAAGACTTTAGGCAAATTGACATCTGGATTTATATCAATATAGTGGTGCGGGCCCTGCGTGGGGGGTCTGTCTGATGATTTGAAGCATAAATAGGAGGCCACATGGCTGACAAAAAAGCGCAGTTGATCATCGAGGGCGCAGCCCCCGTCGAGCTGCCCATTTTAACCGGCACCGTTGGTCCCGATGTTATCGACGTACGGGGCCTGACGGCCACGGGCCGTTTTACTTTCGACCCAGGCTTCATGTCGACCGCTTCCTGCGAGTCGAAGATCACCTATATCGATGGTGATAATGGCATTCTGCTTCATCGCGGCTACCCGATCGAGCAACTGGCTGAAAAGTCGGACTACCTGGAAACCTGCTACCTGCTGCTAAATGGCGAATTGCCAACAGCCGAGCAGAAAGCCCAGTTCGTCAGCACCGTGAAGAACCACACCATGGTGCACGAGCAGTTGAAGACCTTCTTCAACGGCTTCCGTCGCGACGCCCACCCAATGGCCGTCATGTGCGGTGTAGTAGGCGCCCTGTCGGCCTTCTATCACGACTCCCTGGACATCAATAACCCGCAGCATCGCGAAATTTCGGCGATCCGCCTGGTTGCCAAGATGCCGACTCTGGCCGCAATGGTTTACAAGTACTCCATGGGCCAACCCATGATGTACCCGCGCAACGACCTGACGTACGCGGAAAACTTCCTGCACATGATGTTCAACACCCCGTGCGAGATCAAACCGATCAGCCCGGTGCTCGCCAAGGCCATGGACCGGATCTTCATCCTCCACGCCGACCACGAGCAGAACGCTTCCACCTCTACCGTGCGCCTGGCGGGCTCGTCGGGTGCCAACCCGTTCGCCTGTATTGCCGCCGGCATCGCCGCACTGTGGGGCCCTGCCCACGGCGGTGCAAACGAAGCCGTATTGACCATGCTCGATGAAATCGGCGATGTGTCCAACATCGACAAATTCATCGCCAAGGCCAAGGACAAGAACGATCCGTTCAAGTTGATGGGCTTCGGTCACCGGGTCTACAAGAACCGCGACCCGCGCGCTACCGTCATGAAGCAGACCTGCGACGAAGTGCTGAAGGAACTGGGCATCAAGAACGATCCGCAACTCGAACTGGCCATGCGCCTGGAAGAGATCGCCCTGACCGACCCGTACTTCATCGAACGCTCGCTGTACCCGAACGTCGACTTCTACTCGGGGATCATCCTCAAGGCGATCGGCATTCCAACCAGCATGTTCACCGTGATCTTCGCCCTGGCGCGGACCGTGGGCTGGATCTCCCACTGGAAAGAAATGCTCTCCAGCCCGTACAAGATTGGCCGCCCGCGCCAGCTGTACACCGGCTACGAGTCGCGTGACATCACCAAGCTGGAAGATCGCAAGTAAGCACCTGATTGCTTGTTTGTACTGAGAACGGCCTCCCTTAGTGGAGGCCGTTTTTGTTTGTGTGGCCTGATCTACCGCCATCGCAGGCAAGCCAGCTCCCACAGTTGACCGGGTTCACACAGTCGGGCTTGCCCGCGAATCTACACAACTTTGGTGCGACGCTGACCCTGTGGCGAGGGAGCTTGCTCCCGTGACGGCCTTATAGCTGGCGCTTATCTACCTGACACACCACCATCCAAATGTGGGAGCTGGCTTGCCTGCGATAGCGACCTGCCAGCCGACACCTATTTACCTGACGCCCCACGACCCAACTGTGTGGGCTTGCTCGCGAAGGCGGCCTGGCGGTCAACACGGTTGGATTGTGTGCATATCCATTGCTGCGGTAACGGCCACTTAGGGTTCCGCCCTGACGGCGGGTCACTTTGGAAAAGCCCCAAAGTAACCAAAGGGCTCTTGCCCCACCACTCGGCACCTCGCTTAGGCTCGGTGTGCCCGTAATCCGCCAGTGATTTGGGGGGCCGCCGCCACGCGCCATCCATGGCGCGGGGCGGCTAAACCGGCATCCCTGCCGGTTTACCCCCCAAATCCCTGTCGAATTCCGGCCAGCGTGGTTTGACGGGGCGCCTAAGATCAAAAGCAGATCAAGATCAAGAGCGGCTCGCTTCGCATCGTGGTTAGCGTTGGCTGCTACCACCTACAAAATTGTGTAGATACCTATGCCGCGATGAGGCTAGCCCTGGCAAAAAAATACCCCAGCCTTACGACCGGGGTATCTCTTATACAACTGACAACTTAGTGATTAACCGCCCCGCTCGCCCCCAGGCCAGTCTGCGAACGCACAAACTGCGGGAAGTACAGCGCACGCTCTTTCTCTGCCGCCGCCGACTTGTCGGTGATGGAGAAGAACCAGATGCCGACGAACGCAATGATCATCGAGAACAGCGCCGGGTACTCGTACGGGAAGATCGCTTTTTCATGGTGCAGGATCGAGACCCAGATGGTCGGGCCGAGGATCATCAGGCCCACGGCGCTGATCAAGCCCAGCCAGCCGCCAATCATGGCGCCACGGGTGGTGAGGTTTTTCCAGTACATGGAAAGCAGCAGCACCGGGAAGTTACAGCTGGCAGCGATGGAGAACGCCAGGCCGACCATGAACGCAATGTTCTGGCTTTCGAACAGGATACCCAGGCCGATGGCCAATACACCCAAGGCTACAGTGGTGATCTTCGACACGCGAATCTCATCTTTCTCGTTGGCCTTGCCTTTTTTGATCACGCTGGCATACAGGTCATGGGACACCGCCGAAGCACCCGCCAGGGTCAAGCCGGCAACCACCGCGAGGATGGTGGCAAACGCCACGGCCGAGATGAAGCCCAGGAAGATACTGCCACCCACCGCGTTGGCCAGGTGCACCGCCGCCATGTTGTTACCACCAAGCAAGGCGCCCGCTGCGTCCTTGAACGCCGGGTTGGTGCTGACCAACAGGATCGCGCCGAAGCCGATGATGAAGGTCAGGATATAGAAGTAGCCGATGAAGCCGGTTGCGTACAGCACGCTCTTACGCGCTTCCTTGGCGTCGCTCACCGTGAAGAAGCGCATCAGGATGTGCGGCAGCCCAGCGGTACCGAACATCAGTGCCAGGCCCAGGGAGAATGCCGAGATCGGGTCTTTCACCAGGCCGCCAGGGCTCATGATCGCTTCACCTTTGGGGTGAACCTTGATCGCCTCGGAGAACAGCATGTTGAAGTCGAAGTTGACGTGCTTCATTACCATCAGCGCCATGAACGAGGCACCGGACAGCAACAGTACCGCCTTGATGATCTGCACCCAGGTGGTCGCCAGCATGCCGCCGAACAGCACGTACAGGCACATCAGGATACCCACCAGGATTACCGCCACATGGTAATCAAGGCCAAACAGCAGCTGGATCAGCTTGCCCGCGCCGACCATCTGCGCGATCAGGTAGAACGCCACCACCACCAGCGAGCCACAGGCCGACAGGCTGCGGATCTGGGTTTGCCCCAGGCGATAGGACGCCACGTCGGCAAAGGTGTATTTGCCCAAGTTACGCAGGCGCTCGGCGATCAGGAACAGAATGATCGGCCAGCCCACCAGGAAGCCGATCGAGTAGATCAAGCCGTCGTAGCCGGAAGTGAACACCAGCGCGGAAATCCCCAGGAAGGACGCCGCCGACATGTAGTCACCGGCAATGGCCAGGCCGTTCTGGAAACCGGTGATCTTGCCGCCGGCCGCATAGTAGTCCGCCGCCGATTTGTTGCGCTTGGACGCCCAGTAGGTGATGCACAGGGTGGCGCCGACAAACGCGACGAACATCACAATGGCCGAGACGTTCAGCGGTTGCTTGTGCACTTCACCGGTCAACGCGTCCGCCGCCCAAACGGCCGGAGCCAACAGCGAAGCGCCGAATAGAGCCAATAGACGCCGGATCATTGCGCAGCCTCCTTGAGAATCGCATTGTTCAGGTCGTCAAATTCGCCGTTGGCCCGACGCACGTAGATGCCGGTGAGAATGAAGGCCGACACAATCAGCCCGACGCCCAGGGGAATGCCCCAGGTAATCGAGGAACCGGGGCTGATCTTGGCCCCCAGTACTTGTGGCCCGTAGGCAATCAACAGGATGAAAGCGGAGTAAAGCCCTAGCATGATCGCCGAGAGAATCCAGGCGAACCTTTCCCTTTTCCTGACCAGCTCCTTGAAACGCGGGCTGTTTTGAATCGAGAGGTAAATGCTGTCGTTCATTGTTTTTATCCTCGCAGCACAGCTTTTTATTATTTTGGAACGTATCCACTGTATGCGGCTGCGCAATGGGTTCCAGACGACCTTAGTAGTAGATCGAGCTTAGCGAGGATTTGAAAAAAATGTAGGAGCGAGCTTGCTCGCGAAAAACGTCAACGATAACGCGTTCATCCTGGATGATCGCGGTGCCGGTGCGTTCTTCGCGAGCAAGCTCGCTCCTACAGTTGGGGCGGGGTTATTTAGCGGTCCATTCGGCGACGCGCTCGGGGTGCTTGGCTACCCAGTCCTTGGCCGCGGCGTCCGGCTTGGCGCCTTCTTGAATCGCCAGCATGACTTCACCGATTTCATCCTTGGAGGCCCACTGGAATTTCTTCAGGAAGGCCGCGACTTCCGGCGCTTTCTTCTCCAGGCCCTTGCTGCCGATGCTGTTGACGGTTTCAGCAGCACCATAAATCCCTTTTGGGTCGTCCAGGAAACGCAGTTTCCACTTGGCGAACATCCAGTGCGGCACCCAACCGGTGACCGCAATCGACTCCTGCTTGTCTTCGGCGCGGGTCAGTTCGGCAATCATCGCCGCACCCGAGCTGGCTTGCAGTTTGTAGTCCAGGCCATATTGCTTGATGGCTTCGTCGGTCTTGAGCATCACGCCTGAACCGGCGTCGATGCCGACGATCTTGTTCTTGAAGGTGGTATCGGTCTTGAGGTCTTCAATGGACTTGGCCTTGACGTACTCCGGCACGATCAGGCCGATCTTGGCGTCCTTGAAGTTGGGGCCGTAGTCGACCACCTTGTCCTTGTTCTTGGTCCAGTATTCACCGTGGGTCACCGGGAGCCAGGCGGAGAGCATGGCATCGAGTTTGCCGGTGGCAACACCCTGCCACATGATCCCGGTGGCAACCGCTTGCAGTTTTACGTCATAGCCGAGCTTTTGCTTGATCACCTCTGCCGCCACATGAGTAGTGGCAACGCTGTCGGACCAGCCGTCCACGTAGCCGATGCTCAGGGTCTTGCTGTCGGCACTGGCCAGTGTGGAGCCCATCGCAACTACCAGAGTGGCAGCTGCGCCCAAGAGTCGTCGCATCTTCATAGTACTTCCCCGAAAGTGCTGCGCCCGACGGATGCCGAGCGACGTCAAACTGTTGTTATAGGGTGCACCGCGCCCCCTTCACGCGCATCGATCCGGTTGCTGAGGCATCAGTGGAGTACTGACAGTTTTATCTTCAACCTGCGTGGGCATTTGCCCTGCTCTGTCAGCGACCTTGGTTGAGCAAGAAACGACATCACATCGCCAGTAGGACGCTTTGTAGGCGTTATCGCCAGAATCCCGCCCGAAGTTTGCATGTCAAAATTATGCAGCCGCACTGGGCTGCGGCAAATCCGGGTAAGATGCGCGCCTTTGCTCCCCCAGATAAGCCGACCATGCCCGCGACTGCCCGCTTCCCTGCCCTGCCCTATTTCTTCGCCTTGATCCTCGGCGTGCTTGCCCTTGCCGGCTACTGGTACGGCCTCGGCCGGCCCGTGGTATTGCCGGACGTCGCCAGCGCCAGCCATAAGCTGCAATGTGCGTCCTACACGCCATTCGACAAGGACCAATCCCCGTTCGACCAGCCGTTCAGGTTACGCCCCGAGCGCATGGACGCCGACCTGGCGCTGCTCGCCACGCGTTTTGAATGCATTCGCACCTATTCCATGACCGGCCTGGAAGCCCTGCCGGACATGGCGCGCAAGCATGGGTTGAAGGTGATGGCCGGGGCCTGGGTCAGCAGTGACCCCGTGGCGACTCAAAAAGAGATCAACGAGTTGATCGCGGCGGCCAACGCCAGCCCGGACGTGGTGACCTCGGTGATCGTCGGCAACGAAGCCCTGCTGCGCAAGGAAGTCACTGCCAAGCAGCTGGTGGCGCTGATCCATCAGGTTAAAAGCCAGATCAAGCAGCCCGTCACCTATGCCGATGTCTGGGAATTTTGGTTGCAACACCCAGAAATCGAGCCGGCGGTGGACTTCCTGACCATTCACCTGCTGCCGTATTGGGAAGATGACCCGTCCGGCATCGACCAGGCGCTCAAGCACGTGGGCGATGTGCGCCAGACCTTCGGCCATAAATTTGCACCCAAGGACATCGTGATCGGTGAAACCGGCTGGCCTAGCGAGGGCCGCCAGCGCGAAACCGCCGTGCCCAGCCGGGTCAATGAAGCCAGGTTCATGCGCGGCTTCGTGGCCATGGCCGAAGCCAATGGCTGGCGATACAACCTGATCGAAGCCTTTGACCAGCCATGGAAGCGCGCCAGTGAAGGGGCTGTGGGCGGTTACTGGGGGCTGTTCGATGCAGACCGCCAAGACAAAGGCGTTCTCGCAGGTCCTGTGACCAACGTGCCGTACTGGCCGCTGTGGCTGGGCGTCGGCGGGCTCATCCTGCTTGGCACCCTGGTGCTCGGCGGCCGCGTTCGCAGCACGCGCTCTGCATTAATACTGCCGTTGCTCGGTGCCGTGGCGGCATGCTCCATCGGCAGTTGGGCCGAACTGACCCGCGTTACCGCGCGCTTCAGCGATGAATGGGTATGGGCAGGCTTGCTGGTGGCGTTGAACCTGCTGGTGCTGGCCCACGCCGCACTGGCACTCAGCGCCCGCGAAGGCTGGCGTGAGCGCGGGTTCAACTGGCTGGAGCAGCGCGCCGGCTGGCTGGTGGCAATCGCCGGGTTTGCCGGTGCGGTGATGATGCTGGCGCTAGTGTTTGACCCGCGCTATCGCAGCTTCCCAAGCGCAGCGCTGGTGCTGCCGGCCCTGGTGTATCTGGTACGCCCGGTGACCGGGCCGCGTCGGGAGATTGCGTTGCTGGCCTTTATCATCGGTGCCGGCATTGCGCCGCAGTTGTACCGTGAAGGGCTGTTGAACCAGCAGGCCTGGGGTTGGGCCGTGGTCAGCGTGCTGATGGTTGCGGCTTTGTGGCGTTGCTTGCGGGTGCGCAAGGTTTAACCCAATCGCCTGTAGGAGCGAGCTTGCTCGCGAAAAACACCAAGATAACGCGGGGCATCAGGTACCCCGCGTTATCGTTAACGACCCTCGCGAGCAAGCTCGCTCCTACAAGGCGCCGCGCGGCTTCCTGACCAACCGCAACCCCGCAACCACCACCGCAAACACCGCAAACGTCGTGTTGTACAACGCCAGCGCCGGCAACCCGAACACCAACCCCACCACCGCCAACGCCCACCCCGCACGCCCCGGTACAAAAAAGCCCAGCACCGAGGTGATCAACGCCGCCCACCCCAGCAGCTTGAAATGAATCATCAAACCCAAATTCGAACGCACCTGGCATTCCCAGCGGCTGGCCTCATCCGCGCAGATGCCAACCCATTGCCCATCCTCCATGAAGCCATAGCGTGCGGCATAACTGGCGGCCAGCCATAACGGCAGGGCAATAAGCAGCAGGATCAACGGCAAACGACGGGACATAGGGCACTCCGATAGGCAAAAACGGCGCCCAGCTTAATCCCACGGCGGCCGTTAGCAAGGTGTTCGCACAGATATCTGTTCAACAAAGCCTGGCAAAGTGTATCGTCTCGCTACTATTACCCCGATTCCGACGTTTTTTCCGACTTTTCGTGCCGAGTGCTGGCACTTCGGTGACAAGGCGGTGGTCATAGCCTGCGAACTTCATTCAGCCCGTTCCTCTTAGGGATTAAGTCATGCTCCGTTCCTTGCGCTGTGCTGCCTTGCTGGGCAGCCTATTTTTGAGTGCGTCAGCACTGGCCGTCGATATCGACCAAGCCAGCTATGGCTACCCTTTGACCAACCCGTTCGAAGCGACCATTGCCACCACACCTCCCGATCTGCGGCCAACCCTGCCGACCGATGACGAGATCAAGCAGTCCGACTACACCCTGACGATGCGCCCTGAGCGCGAGTTCAGCCTGCCGGACAATTTCTGGGCGGTGAAGAAACTCACCTACCGCATTGCCAAGCAGGACCGTGCTGCGCCGTTGATCTTCCTGATCGCCGGCACCGGTGCACGCTTTGACAGCAGCATCAACGAATACCTGAAAAAGCTGTATTACCAGGCCGGCTACCATGTGGTGCAGCTGTCCTCGCCAACCAGCTTCGACTTCATCAGCGCCGCTTCGCGCTTCGCCACCCCGGGCATCACCCAGGAAGACGCCGAAGACATGTACCGCGTGATGCAAGCCGTACGCGCGCAGAACGCCTCGTTGCCCGTGACCGACTTCTACCTCACCGGCTACAGCCTGGGCGCCCTGGATGCGGCGTTTGTCAGCAAGCTGGACGAGACCCGCCGCAGCTTCAACTTCAAGAAAGTGCTGCTGCTCAACCCGCCGGTCAACCTCTACACCTCGATCACCAACCTCGACAAGCTGGTACAGACCGAGGTCAAGGGCATCAACAACAGCACCACTTTCTATGAGTTGGTGCTGAGCAAACTGACGCGTTACTTCCAGCAAAAAGGCTACATCGACCTCAACGATGCCCTGCTTTATGACTTCCAGCAGTCCAAGCAGCACCTGACCAACGAACAGATGGCCATGCTGATCGGCACCTCGTTCCGCTTCTCGGCCGCCGACATTGCCTTCACTTCGGACTTGATCAACCGCCGTGGCCTGATCATTCCGCCCAAGTACCCGATCACTGAAGGCACCAGCCTCACGCCGTTCCTCAAGCGTGCCCTGCAGTGTGACTTCGACTGCTACCTCACCGAACAAGTGATCCCGATGTGGCGCGCGCGTTCCGATGGCGGCAGCCTGCTGCAACTGATCGACCAGGTCAGCCTGTACGCCCTCAAGGACTACCTGCGCGACAGCCCGAAAATCGCCGTGATGCATAACGCCGACGATGTGATCCTCGGCCCTGGCGACCTGGGCTTCCTGCGTAAAACCTTCGGCGATCGCTTGACCGTCTACCCGCTGGGCGGCCATTGCGGCAACCTTAATTACCGCGTCAACGCCGACGCCATGCTGGAGTTCTTCCGTGGCTAAATATCTTCTGCTGCTCGCCGCGCTGATGTGCGCAGGCGTGGCCAATGCCGACAACAGCAAGGCCCAGGAACCCGTCAAGGTCGATGCCGACGGCTTCAAGGAGCCGCTGACCAAGCTCAAGTTCAACCCAGGCTTGGACCAGCGTGAATTCGAGCGTTCCACGCTCACCGCGCTCAACGTCTACGACCCATTGGAGTCATGGAACCGCCGCGTGTACCACTTCAACTATCGCTTCGACCAGTGGGTGTTCCTGCCGGTCGTAAACGGTTACCGCTACGTCACGCCGAGCTTTCTGCGCACCGGCGTGAGCAACTTCTTCAACAACCTGGGCGATGTGCCCAACCTGATGAACAGCTTGTTGCAGCTCAAGGGCCACCGCTCGCTGGAAACCACCGGACGCCTGCTGGTCAACACCACCATTGGCATCGCGGGCCTGTGGGACCCGGCCACCGCCATGGGCCTGCCGCGCCAGAGCGAAGACTTCGGCCAGACCCTGGGCTTCTACGGTGTACCGGGGGGTGCTTACCTGATGCTGCCGATCTTCGGCCCGTCGAACCTGCGTGATACCGGCGGCCTGCTGGTGGACTACAGCGCCGAATCGCAGATCAACTTCCTCAACGTGTCCGAAGTCAGCTCCAACCATCCGGAAGTCTGGGCCCTGCGCGCCGTCGACAAGCGCTACCAGACCAGCTTCCGCTACGGCCAGATGAACTCGCCGTTTGAGTATGAGAAGGTGCGGTATATCTACACCGAATCGCGCAAGTTGCAGATTGCCGAGTAAACCGCAGCGATAAAAAAAGGCCATTCGATTGAATGGCCTTTTTTGTGCCTGCGGTTTCACCCTCGCAGTGCTTTCCAACCTTTACCTGCCACGCTGACCACTGCCAGGACGACAGCGCCGGCAATGATCCCCGCCACCGCATTGAGCAGCGTCGGCATCAGCCACGCGAACGCGCCAGTGCTTTGGCTCACGGTTTCGATCCAGTGATGCACCACGGGCACGCCATGGGTAAGGATGCCGCCACCGACCATGAACATCGCCGCCGTGCCGATCACTGACAGGCTCTTCATCATGTAGGGTGCCGCACTCAAGATAGCGCCGCCAATACTGCGCGCCACCTGGCCCGGCTTCTGCGTCAGCCACAGCCCCAGGTCATCGAGCTTGACGATACCGGCCACCAATCCATATACGCCGATGGTCATAACAATGGCGATACCCGACAGCACGATCACCTGCTGCGTGAGCTGCGCGTCGGCGACGATGCCGAGGGTGATAGCGATGATCTCGGCGGAGAGAATGAAGTCGGTGCGGATCGCGCCCTTGATCTTGTCTTTTTCGAAAGCCACCAGATCGGTTGCTGGATCGGCTACCGCCTCAGTCAATTGTGCGTGTTCGGCCTGGTCTTCAGCCTTGCTGTGCAGGAACTTGTGAGCGAGTTTTTCGAAGCCCTCGAAACACAAATAGGCACCGCCGAGCATCAATAACGGTATCACCGCCCAGGGGGCAAAGGCGCTGATCAACAGGGCCGTCGGCACCAGGATCAGCTTGTTGATAAACGAGCCCTTGGCCACCGCCCACACCACGGGAATTTCCCGCTCGGCGCGCACGCCGGAGACCTGCTGGGCGTTCAGTGCAAGGTCATCGCCCAGCACGCCCGATGTCTTCTTGGCGGCCATTTTTGTCATCAGCGCAACGTCATCGAGTACCGCGGCGATATCGTCGATCAACACCAATAAGCTGCTTCCTGCCATGAACCGGACTTCCGTTAGAGAGAGATGGCGCGAGCATAACGCGGCGCAAGGCCTTGCGGGCAGATTGTTGAGGCCTGCGGATGGCCGGTGCTACCATGCGCAACCGCCTGTCATGGCAAGGAAACGTCTGGTTTATGAGCAGCATTCGCGAGCGCAACAAAGAAAAAATCCTGCGGGCGGCGAGCGAGGAGTTTGCCGACAAGGGCTTCGCCGCGACCAAAACCAGCGACATCGCCGCCAAGGCCGGGCTGCCCAAGCCCAATGTCTATTACTACTTCAAATCCAAGGACAACCTCTACCGCGAGGTGCTCGAAAGCATCATCGAGCCGATCCTGGCCGCCTCCACGCCGTTCAACCCCGAAGGCGAGCCCAAGGAAGTATTGAGCAACTACATCCGCTCCAAAATCCGCATCTCCCGCGACCTGCCGTTCGCCTCCAAGGTGTTCGCCAGCGAAATCATGCACGGCGCCCCACACCTGAGCGCCGACCAGGTTGAACAGCTCAATGCCCAGGCCAAGCACAATATCGACTGCATCCAGAGCTGGGTTGACCGTGGCCTGATCGCAGCGATTGACCCCAACCACCTGATGTTCAGCATATGGGCAGCCACCCAGACCTATGCCGATTTCGACTGGCAGATCTCGGCAGTGACCGGCAAGGCCAAGCTGGATGAAGCCGATTATGAGGCGGCGGCGCAGACGATTATTCGGTTGGTACTCAAGGGGTGTGAGCCGGACTGATAGACCGCGGCGCCTGTAAAATTCGCGAGCAAGCCCGCTCCCACAGGTAGGTGCAAAGCCAGACACACATTGTATAAACCGCACAAATCTCCCTGTGGGAGCGGGCTTGCTCGCGAAAACGCCCTCCCAGACACATCCTGCCAAAAGTCCACAGATCAGCCTCAGCCACCAAGATCTAGCCTCTCAGAACCCCATCTGAAGAGAGGCCAAGGAATTCCTGATCGAGCTACATCACACCGCCTGCGTATCGGCAGATTCAGCGAGTCCAACCGCATCTATCTGATCACCACCAACACCCATGAACGTGTGCCGCTGTTCAATGACTTTCATCTGGGTCGCTTGGTCGTCTGGCAATTCAGACTCGCCCAATACCAAAGGTTGGCACACTCTCTGGCTTGGGTGGTGATGCCCGACCACTTCCACTGGCTGATCGAACTGCAACAAGGCTCGCTGGGAGATTTAATGTGTCAGGTGAAATCCAAAAGTACCCGTAGCGTAAACGGCGCTACCGGCCGCAAGGGCCGACTATGGCAAACCAGCTTTCATGACCGGGCCCTGCGCAAAGAAGATGACTTGGTAAAAATGGCCAGGTATGTGGTTGCCAATCCCCTGAGAGCTGGGCTGGTAAAGCGGATTGGCGACTATCCGCTGTGGGATGCCGTTTGGGTATAGCGCCAAGACCGAGGCGCCCCTTTCGCGAGCAAGCCCGCTCCCACATTTGGAACGCATTCCCCTGTGGGAGCGGGCTTGCTCGCGAAGAGGCCCGATCCATCAGCCCCGATTCAAGCCGACACTCCCGCATCCGCCATCAACCCCACCCCCTCTATCGCGGTGATCGCACACTGCTCGTCAATATCGGACGTGTCCCCGCTGATCCCGATTGCGCCCAGCACCACGCCGCTCTGATCCCGAATCAACACCCCACCCGGCGCCGGAACGACGCTGCCCTGCCCCAGGCTGTTCAACGCGGCGATAAACGCCGGGCGCTGTTGGGCGTCCAGGGCCAGCAAACGTGAACCCTTGCCCAGGGCGATGGCGCCCCAGGCCTTGCCGATGGCGATTTGCGGGCGTAGCAGGCTGGCGCCGTCTTCGCGTTGCAGGGTGACCAGGTGGCCACCGCTGTCGAGCACGGCGATGGTCAGGGGCGCAGCCGAAATGGTGCGGCCTGCCGTGAGGGCCTGGGTGGCCAGTTGAGTGGCGAGTTTCAAGGTTAAAGCGCTCATAGGTGCCGTCCTTATCTTGTTATGGGTAAAGCGGTGAGGTCTGTGTGATCAGATGCTCGATCACATAAATAGAACACAATGATATTTGTTTTTGTATACAATATTTTCAAACAAAGGCTCCATACGTCGAAAAAAGCGCTTCCGACGAACGCAAAGGTCAGTTTACGAAAGGCATTGACCAACGCAGCTCGGCGTGAATACACTTTGGACAGACACCACTTGTATACAATTACAAAACGCAAGAGGCACCAAAACCATGAGCAAAATGAGAGCAATCGAAGCCGCCGTCCTGGTGATGCGCCGTGAAGGTGTGGATACCGCCTTCGGTATCCCAGGCGCCGCGATCAACCCGCTGTATTCGGCCTTGCAGAAGGTGGGTGGCATCGATCACGTCCTTGCTCGCCACGTTGAAGGCGCCTCGCACATGGCCGAGGGCTACACCCGCACCAAGGCCGGCAATATCGGCGTGTGCATCGGCACTTCCGGCCCGGCGGGCACCGACATGGTCACCGGCTTGTACAGCGCCTCGGCCGACTCCATCCCGATCCTGTGCATCACCGGCCAAGCCCCTCGCGCCCGGATGCACAAGGAAGATTTCCAGGCCGTGGACATCACCAGCATCGTCAAGCCGGTGACCAAGTGGGCAACCACGGTGCTGGAACCCGGCCAAGTGCCTTACGCGTTCCAGAAAGCCTTCTATGAAATGCGCTCCGGCCGCCCTGGCCCGGTGCTGATCGACCTGCCGTTCGACGTCCAGATGGCCGAGATCGAATTCGACATCGACGCCTACCAGCCACTGCCCCTGGCCAAGCCGCTGGCGACCCGTGTGCAGGTAGAAAAAGCCCTGGCCCTGCTCGATGCAGCCGAACGCCCATTGCTGGTAAGCGGTGGCGGCGTGATCAACGCCGATGCCAGCGAGCTGCTGGTGGAGTTCGCTGAATTGACCGGCATTCCGGTGATCCCGACCCTGATGGGCTGGGGCACTATCCCGGACGACCACCCGCTGATGGTGGGCATGGTCGGTCTGCAAACCTCGCACCGCTACGGCAACGCGACGATGCTCAAGTCGGACGTGGTGCTGGGCATCGGTAACCGCTGGGCCAACCGTCACACCGGTTCGGTCGAGGTGTACACCGAAGGCCGTAAATTCATTCATGTCGACATCGAGCCGACCCAGATTGGCCGCGTATTCACGCCAGACCTGGGCATCGTTTCCGACGCTGGCTCCGCGCTGACAATGTTCATTGAAGTGGCCCGCGAGTGGAAAGCCGCCGGCAAGCTCAAGGACCGCAGTGCCTGGTTGCATGACTGCCAACAGCGCAAGGCCACCCTGCACCGCAAGACTCACTTCGACAACGTGCCGGTCAAGCCGCAGCGCGTATACGAAGAGATGAACCAGGTGTTCGGCAAAGACACTTGCTACGTCAGCACCATCGGCCTGTCGCAGATTGCCGGCGCGCAATTCCTGCACGTGTACAAGCCACGCCACTGGATCAACTGCGGCCAGGCCGGCCCATTGGGCTGGACCATTCCCGCCGCGCTGGGCGTGGTCAAGGCCGACCCGAGCCGCAAAGTAGTGGCCTTGTCGGGCGACTATGACTTCCAGTTCATGATCGAAGAACTGGCGGTGGGCGCGCAGTTCAAGCTGCCCTACATCCACGTGGTGGTGAACAACTCTTACCTGGGCCTGATCCGCCAGGCCCAGCGCGGATTCGAAATGGACTACTGCGTGCAGCTGTCCTTCGACAACCTCAACGCCCCGGAACTCAACGGCTACGGCGTCGACCATGTGGCGGTTGCCGAGGGCCTGGGTTGCAAGGCCCTGCGTGTGTTCGAGCCGGGCCAGATCCAACCGGCCTTGCGCCGCGCCCAAGAGATGATCGAAGAATTCAAGGTGCCAGTGATCGTTGAGATTATTCTGGAACGGGTGACCAATATTTCCATGGGCACCGAGATCAACGCCGTCAATGAATTCGAAGACCTGGCCCTGGTCGGCAACGATGCGCCGACTGCCATTTCCCTGCTCGATTAAGGAGAACCCTATGCCGCGCTTTGCTGCCAACCTGTCCATGCTGTTTACCGAACAGGATTTCCTTGCCCGCTTCAAAGCGGCTGCCGATGCCGGTTTCCAAGGCGTAGAGTACCTGTTCCCGTATGAATTCAGCTCTGCCGACATCAAGGCGCAGCTGGATGCCAACGGCCTGACCCAGGTGCTGTTCAACCTGCCAGCCGGTGACTGGGCCAAGGGCGAGCGCGGCCTGGCGTGCCACCCGGACCGGATCGAGGAGTTCCGTGCCGGGGTCAAGCTGGCCATCGCCTATGCCCAGGTATTGGGCAACACCCAGGTCAACTGCCTGGCGGGTATCCGGCCACAAGGCGTTGATGACGAAACCGTAGAAAAGACCTTCGTCGCCAACCTCAAGTACGCCGCCGAGAAGCTGCAGGCAGCGGGTATCAAGCTGGTGATGGAGATGATCAACACCCGCGACATTCCCGGCTTCTACCTCAACAACACGGCGCAGGCCCTGTCGATTCGCGAGCAAGTGGGCAGCGCCAACCTGTTCCTGCAATACGACATCTACCACATGCAAATCATGGAAGGTGACCTGGCGCGGACCATGGCCGCGCACCTGGGCGAGATCAACCACATCCAGCTGGCGGACAACCCAGGACGCAACGAGCCAGGCACCGGTGAGATCAACTACCGCTTCCTGTTCGAGCATCTGGACCGCATTGGTTACGCGGGGTGGGTTGGCTGTGAGTACAAGCCGTTGACCACTACCGAGGCGGGTTTGGGTTGGCTCAAGACCCATAACGCCATCTGACCACTGACACCACACAAAACAATGTGGGAGCTGGCTTGCCTGCTCCCACATTAAAAGAGGATTTTGATCATGGCTAAAATCGGATTTATCGGCACCGGCATCATGGGCCAACCCATGGCCGCCAACCTGCAGAAAGCAGGTCATCAACTGTTTCTCTCCGAACATCACGGCAAGGCACCGGCTGAACTGATCAGCGCCGGCGCCGTGGCCCTGGCCAACCCGCAACAAGTGGCCCAGGAAGCCGAGTTCATCATCGTCATGGTGCCCGACACCCCACAAGTCGATGACGTGCTGTTCCGCGCCGACGGCGTGGCTGCGGGCCTGTCACCGAACAAGGTAGTGATCGACATGAGCTCGATCTCCCCGACTGCCACCAAGGCGTTCGCCGCCAAGGTCAACCAGGCCGGCGCGCAGTACCTGGATGCTCCGGTGTCCGGTGGTGAAGTCGGCGCCAAGGCCGGCACCTTGAGCATCATGGTCGGCGGCGAACCGCAGACGTTTGAACGCGCGCTGCCGCTGTTCCAGAGCATGGGCAAGAACATCACCCTGGTGGGCGGCAATGGCGATGGCCAGACCGCCAAGGTGGCCAACCAGATCATCGTTGCGCTGAACATCCAGGCGGTGGCCGAAGCGTTGTTGTTCGCCGCCAAAAACGGCGCCGACCCAGCCAAAGTGCGTGAAGCGCTGATGGGTGGCTTTGCATCGTCCAAGATCCTGGAAGTGCACGGCGAGCGCATGATCAAGGGCACCTTCGACCCGGGTTTCCGCATCAACCTGCACCAGAAGGACCTGAACCTGGCATTGGCCGGCGCCAAGGAACTGGGGATCAACCTGCCGAACACCGCCGGCACCCAGCAAGTGTTCAGCACCTGCACCGCAATTGGCGGCGGCAACTGGGACCACTCGGCACTGATCAAGGGCCTGGAGCATATGGCGAACTTCTCGATTCGCGATAAATAACGGAAATACGCAATACCCCCCTGTAGGAGCGAGCTTGCTCGCGAAAAACCTGAGAGCACCACTGGCTCCCTGGTTACCCGCGTTATCGTTGACGATTTTCGCGAGCAAGCTCGCTCCTACAAATAATAAGAATCCCCGGGAGCCCGCTTATGTCGGTCGATCCGCAACACCTGCTTCGCGAGCTGTTTGCCACAGCCATCGACGCCGCCCACCCCCGGCAAGTCCTCGAACCCTACCTGCCTGCCGACCGCAGTGGCCGTGTGATCGTGATCGGCGCCGGCAAGGCCGCGGCCGCCATGGCGCTGGTTGTCGAAGACTGCTGGCAGGGCGAAGTTTCGGGCCTGGTAGTTACCCGTTACGGCCACGGCGCGCCGTGCAAAAAAATCGAAGTGGTCGAAGCCGCCCACCCGGTTCCCGATGCAGCCGGCCTGGCCGTGGCCCAGCGCGTGCTGGAACTGATCAGCCATCTGGGTGAAGACGACCGCGTGATCTTCCTGCTCTCCGGCGGTGGCTCGGCATTACTCGCCCTGCCCGCCGAGGGCATCACTCTGGCCGACAAGCAAACCATCAACAAAGCCCTGCTCAAATCCGGCGCCACCATTGGCGAGATGAATTGCGTGCGCAAGCACCTCTCGGCCATCAAGGGCGGGCGCTTGGCCAAGGCCGCGTGGCCGGCCACGGTGTACACCTACGCGATCTCCGACGTGCCGGGTGACCAGGCCACGGTGATTGCCTCGGGCCCGACAGTCGGTGACCCGAGTACCTCGCAACAGGCCCTGGCGATCCTCAAGCGTTACCAGATCGACGCCCCTGCTTCGGTGCGCAGTTGGTTGCAGAACCCGGCCTCGGAAACCGTCAAGCCCGGTGACCCGGTGCTTGCCCGCAGCCACTTCCAATTGATCGCCCGCCCGCAGCAATCGCTTGAAGCAGTGGCAGTAAAAGTGCGCCGGGCCGGTTTCAGCCCGCTGATCCTCGGAGATCTGGAAGGCGAAGCCCGCGATGTGGCCAAGGTACACGCCGGCATCGCCCGGCAGATCGTGCAGCACGGCCAGCCACTGGCGGCGCCGTGCGTGATTCTTTCGGGGGGCGAAACCACCGTCACCGTACGCGGCGACGGCCGTGGCGGGCGTAATGCGGAATTCCTCTTGAGCCTTACCGACAGCCTCAAGGGCCTGCCCGGCGTGTACGCCCTGGCCGGCGATACCGATGGCATCGACGGTTCGGAAGACAACGCCGGCGCGATCATGACCCCCTGCAGCTACCGCCGTGCCGAAGCCCTGGGCCTGTCGGCCAGCGATGAACTGGACAACAACAACGGCTACGGCTATTTCGCCGCCCTGGGCGACTTGATCATCACCGAGCCGACGCGCACCAACGTCAACGACTTTCGCGCCATCCTGATCCTTGAGACTGCCAACCATGACGCCTGACAAGAAGGTCAAAATCCTCGCCACCCTGGGCCCGGCCACCGACGGTATCGACGACATCCTTGAGCTGGTGGAGGCCGGGGTAAATATCTTCCGCCTCAACTTCAGCCACGGCGACCACGCCGACCATGCCCAGCGCTACCAGTGGATTCGCCAGGTCGAGCGCCAGCTCAACTACCCGCTCGGCATCCTCATGGACCTGCAAGGGCCGAAGCTGCGGGTGGGACGCTTTGCCGAGGGCAAGGTGCAGCTCGTACGCGGCCAGGCCCTGCGCCTGGACCTGGATGAAACCCCGGGTGACCAACGCCGGGTCAACCTGCCCCACCCGGAAATCATCGCAGCCCTGGAGCCGGGCATGGACCTGCTGCTCGACGACGGCAAGCTGCGTCTGCGCGTGATCACCAAGCATGCCGATGCCATCGACACCACCGTGCTCAATGGCGGCGAACTGTCTGACCGCAAAGGTGTGAACGTCCCGCAAGCGCTGTTGGAACTGAGCCCACTCACCGCCAAGGACCGTCGCGACCTGAGCTTCGGCCTGGAGTTGGGTGTGGACTGGGTAGCGCTGTCGTTTGTGCAACGCCCGGAAGACATCCGCGAAGCCCGCGAGCTGATTGGCGATAAAGCGTTTTTGATGGCCAAGATCGAAAAGCCTTCGGCGGTGCAACGGCTGCGCGAAATCGCCGAATTGAGCGACGCGATCATGGTGGCTCGGGGTGATTTGGGCGTGGAAGTGCCGGCCGAGAGCGTGCCGCAGATCCAGAAAGACATTATCAGCACCTGCCGCCAACTGGGTAAGCCGGTGGTGGTGGCCACGCAGATGCTCGAATCCATGCGGTTCTCGCCGGCACCTACCCGCGCCGAAGTCACCGATGTCGCCAATGCAGTGGCTGAAGGTGCGGACGCGGTGATGCTGTCGGCCGAAACCGCTTCGGGCGAGTACCCACTGGAAGCGGTGCAGATGATGAGCAAGATCATCCGCCAGGTGGAAAACGGCCCGGACTACCAGGCCCAGCTGGACGTCAGCCGGCCCAAGGCGGATGCCACGGTGTCGGACGCCATCAGCTGTGCGATCCGCCGTATCAGCAGCATTCTGCCGGTGGCGGTGCTGGTGAATTACAGCGAGTCCGGCAGTTCCAGCTTGCGCGCGGCGCGGGAACGGCCGGTGGCGCCGATCCTCAACCTCACGCCCAACCTGTCCACGGCGCGACGCCTGAGCGTGGCGTGGGGCGTGCACTCGGTGGTCAATGATCGGCTGCGCCAGGTAGATGAGGTGTGTTCCACCGCGCTGGAAATTGCCCAGGCCCAGGGCATGGCGCAGCGTGGCGATACCTTGGTGATTACCGCGGGGGTGCCGTTCGGGCAGCCGGGGTCGACCAATTCGCTGCGTATCGAAACCCTACTGTAGGAGCGAGCTTGCTCGCGAAGAACGTCAACGATGACGCGGGTATCCTGAATGCACGCGGCGCCCTCAGGTTTTTCGCGAGCAAGCTCGCTCCTACAGGGAGCTGACATGCACAACCCAACCTGCCCCGACTGGGCCGAAGCCCTGCTCAACGGCTTCAGCCAAATCCTCCTGCAGCGCCATCCGCTGTGCGGCCTGCTGTGCCTGCTGGCGATCCTGATTGGCGCCCCGGCCTTGCTCGGCGGGGCCTTGCTGGGTGGCGTCGCGGGGTTGCTCACGGCCCAGCGCCGGGGGTATCCCAAAGCCGAGCGCCAGGCAGGGCTGTATAGCTACAACGGCGTATTGCTGGGCCTGTTGATCAGCCAGCACTTTGCCTGGTCCGCGCTGGTGCCGCCGCTGATCCTGGCATGCGGCGGCTTGAGTGCGATCCTCACTCGGCACTGGTTGAAACACGCAACCGGGCCCCAGGATTTGCCCGCCTACACCGTGCCCTTTGTTGGCCTGGGCTGGTTGCTGCTCGGCCAGGCCCCACAGAACACCCTTGCGCTGATCGAGCCCGACACTGTCGCTGTAGTGGCCGCGCCCTTCACCGGCCTTGGGCAAATCATGCTGCTGGACCAGCCCCTCGCGGGTGTACTGATTGCCCTGGGCTTGCTGCTGGCCGACCGTCGTGCCGCCGCGTGGGCCTTGGTCGGCGCCGCTCTGGGCATGCTCGCCGGCTTGTGGCTGAACGACCCCACTGGCGCCCTGCTCGGCCTGCACAGCTATAACCCGGCGCTGGCGGCCCTGGCCCTGTGCTCATCACGTCGCCAGCCCTGGTTACCGCTGCTGGGCATCGGCCTGGCCATCCTGCTCACCCCGGGCTTTGCCGGCCTGCACCTGCCCGCGCTGACCGCGCCGTTTATCCTCGCCTGCTGGCTGGTGCGCGCCGGTCAGCGAATGCTGCACAAGCCTCACATGGACAGCCCGTTCGAATCGCCCTAGGCTTGCTCGATATTCGTTTCGGGCAGGGTTTATGGACAGCAACAACGACTGGCGCCAGCGCCTCTACATCATGGTGTTCCAAAGCGATACCGTCGCCGGGCGGCGCTTTGACGGCATCCTGCTGCTGATCATCCTCGCCAGCCTGGTGATCGTGATGCTCGACAGCATCGACACAATTCACCAGAACTACGCCGACGTGCTGGCCTATATCGAGTGGGGCTTCACGCTGATCTTCGCCATCGAGTACGGCCTGCGCCTGTATTGCTCGCCCAAGCCGCTGCGCTATGCCTTCAGCTTTTATGGCTTGGTGGACCTGCTCGCCATCGTCCCCGGCATCCTCGCGCTGTACTACAGCGATGCCCAGTATCTGCTGATCATCCGCATCATCCGCATGCTGCGCATCTTCCGCGTACTCAAGCTCAGCCCGTACCTCAAGCAGGCCAACTACCTGATGGCCGCGCTGCGCGGCAGCAAACAGAAGATCGTGGTGTTCCTGGTCAGCGTGTGCACCCTGGTGACGGTGTTCGGCACCCTGATGTACGTGATCGAAGGCCCGGAACATGGCTTCACCAGTATTCCCAAGGGCATCTACTGGGCCATCGTCACCCTGACCACCGTGGGCTTCGGCGATATCGTGCCCAAGACGCCCCTGGGCCAGGTGATTTCGTCGCTGGTGATGATCACCGGTTACTCGATCATCGCGGTGCCGACGGGTATTTTTACCGCCGAACTGGCCAGTGCCATGCGCGGCGAACAGCTGCACACCGACTGCCCAGTGTGCAAAAAGGACAGCCATGAACCCAACGCCGCATTTTGCGCGCGCTGTGGCAGCAATCTGTTTCGCAAACTGGAATAAGCAAAGTTCGTTTTAATCTTTAAGGGTCTATGCAGGCCCGGCTATAGTCGCTGGCAAATTGCCTCCCCTCTTCTCGAACAACAAGGAATGAGCAGTGAAAAAAATCCTCAGCGCCTCCCTACTGGCCGCCGGCCTGGCCCTGGCGGGCTCCGCCCAGGCCGCGACCACCCTGCTCAACGTCTCCTACGACGTGATGCGCGATTTCTACAAGGACTACAACGCCGCGTTCCTGAAGCACTGGGCAGCTGAGCACCCGGACGACAAGCTGACGTTGCAGATGTCCTTCGGCGGCTCCAGCAAACAGGCGCGCTCGGTGATCGACGGCCTGCCCGCCGACGTGATCACCATGAACATGGCCACCGACATCAATGCCCTGGTCGACAACGGCAAACTGGTGCCGGACAACTGGGTAACGCGCTTGCCGAACAACAGCGCGCCGTTCACCTCCGCCACGGTGTTTATCGTGCGCAAAGGCAACCCCAAAGCCTTGAAAGACTGGCCCGACCTGCTCAAGGACGGCGTGCAGGTGATCGTGCCCAACCCGAAAACCTCCGGTAACGGCCGCTACACCTACCTGTCGGCCTGGGGCTACGTGTTGAAGAACGGCGGCGATGAGGAAAAGGCCAAGACCTTCGTTGGCAAGTTGTTCAAGCAAGCGCCAGTACTGGACACCGGTGGCCGCGCCGCCACCACCACCTTCATGACCAACCAGATTGGCGACGTGCTGGTGACCTTTGAAAACGAAGCCGAAATGATCGCCCGTGAATTTGGCCGTGATCAGTTCGAAGTGGTCTACCCAAGCGTCTCCGCCGAAGCCGAACCGCCGGTGTCGGTGGTGGATAAAGTGGTCGAGAAAAAAGGCACCCGTGCTGCGGCCGAGGACTACCTCAAGTACCTGTGGTCGCCCGAAGGCCAGGAAATTGCGGCCAACAACTACCTGCGCCCACGGGACCCGAAGGTGTTGGCCAAGTACACCGACCGGTTCCCCAAGGTGGATTTCCTGTCGGTGGAGAAAACCTTTGGTGACTGGCGCACGGTGCAAAAGACCCACTTCAATGATGGCGGCGTGTTCGACCAGATCTACTCTGGCCAATAACCCATCTGACTGAATCAACTCGGTCAAACCTGTGGGAGCTGGCTTGCCTGCGATGACGGCGAGTCAGCTTGCACATGAGCGGCTGATACCCCGCCATAGCAGCATAGGTATCTACACAACTTTGTAGGTTGTAGCAGCCAACGCTAACCACGATGCGAAGCGAGCCGCTCTTGATCTTGATCTCAGGCGCCCCGTTAAACCACGCTGGCCAGAATTCGACAGGGATTTGGGGGGTAAACCGGCAGGGATGCCGGTTTAGCCGCCCCGCGCCATGGATGGCGCGTGGCGGCGGCCCCCCACATCACTGGCGGATTACGGGCACACCGAGCCCAGGCGAGGTGCCGAGTGGTGGGGCAAGAGCCCTTTGGTTACTTTGGGGCTTTTCCAAAGTGACCCGCCGTCAGGGCGGAACCCCAAGTGGCCGTTACCGCAGCAGTGGATATGTATACAATCCAACTGTGTTGACTGCCAGACCGCTTTCGCGAGCAAGCCCGCTCCCACAGTTGGATTGCGGAGCGTCAGGTAGATAGGCGTCGACTGGCAGGCCGTCATCGCAGGCAAGCCAGCTCCCACATTTGGATCGCGGTGCGTCAGTCAGATCAGCGTCGGCTGCCAGGCCGTCTTCGCAGGCAAGCCAGCTCCCACTTTTTTTGCGTGAAACAGATGTGTCTGAATGTATCATCAGCCGACATAAGTGATATCACCACAAGCAACCTACTCACTTGCAGGCCTTGTCTTTACTCTCCCACCCCATCGTCCTTCGCCTTTATGAGTACACCATGAACGCAACCTCACACGCTGCAGGCACCATGACCCGGGGCATGGTCATGCTGTTCGCGTTTTGCTGCGGCGCCATCGTCGCCAACATCTACTATGCGCAACCGATCATCGAGCTGATTGCCCCGGACATTGGCCTGACGCCAGCAATGGCCAGCCTGATCGTGTCCCTCACGCAAATCGGCTATGCCCTGGGCCTGTTCTTCCTGGTGCCCCTGGGCGACCTGCTGGAAAATCGCAAGCTGATGATTGCCACCACCGTCGTGGCGATCGCCAGCCTGTTGGGTGCGGCGTTTATCGAACAGCCGAACCTGTTCCTGCTGGTGTCGTTGCTGATCGGTTTCAGTTCCGTCTCGGTGCAGATCCTGATTCCGCTGGCCGCACACCTGGCGCCCGCCGAGTCTCGTGGCCGGGTGGTCGGCAGTATCATGGGCGGCCTGCTGCTGGGCATTCTGCTGGCACGGCCGGTGTCGAGCGTGGTGGCCGATCACTTCGGCTGGCGTGCGATGTTCATGGCGGCCGCCGCGCTGATGGCGTTTATCAGCGTGGTGCTGATGTTGACTATCCCCAAGCGCCAACCCGATCACAGTGCCAGCTACGGCCAGTTGCTGCGCTCCCTGGGCACCCTGCTACGTGAGCAACCGCTGTTGCGCCAGCGGGCGTTCTACCAGGGTTGCATGTTCGCCGCTTTCAGCCTGTTCTGGACCGCCGTGCCACTGGAACTGGCGCGTAACCACGGTCTGAGCCAAAGCGAAATCGCACTGTTTGCCTTGGTCGGTGCCCTTGGCGCCATCGCCGCGCCTATGGCCGGTCGCCTGGCCGATGCTGGCCATACCCACCGCGCTTCTTTGCTGGCGATGTTGTTTGGTGCGCTGAGCTTCCTGCCGGCGTTGGTGCACCCGCTCTACAGCGTGATCGGCTTGGCAGTCACCGGGGTGGTCCTGGATTTCTGCGTGCAGATGAACATGGTCCTCGGCCAACGCGCCATCTACGCCCTCGACGCCCACAGCCGCAGCCGTCTGAACGCGCTGTACATGACCAGCATCTTCATCGGCGGAGCATTCGGTTCGGCGATTGCCAGCAGCGTGTATGAACACGGCGGCTGGTTGGCTGTAATGTTGGTGGGCAGTGCATTTGCCCTGGTCGCCTTGTTACGCTTCTTGAGTGCGTCACGTAAAGTCGCGTTGGGCACCGCGCAAGCGTCCTGACGGGTCATTGGCCCAACAAAATTTTTCACAACGCACAAAGGGGCGGGACTTGATCAACCATTGATTAAGTCCCGCCCCGCCTTGCTTCAAGCAATGGCGACCGTCAAAGGTGCGCGATCACGTCGTTAGAGATAACCGCCATCTTTGATGTTGAGCCCAATGACATCTTCCGGGCTGATCATTCGGGTGCTTTTGATCAGGAAGTCGGTCTTGCCATCGCCATCCAGGTCGATCGCCAACAGGTAACGTCCCGACAGCGGATTGAACTTGATGATGGTGTCACCCGCAGCCCCCGTGTAGTTATCGACGAAGTTCAACGTGACCTTGCCGTCGAGCGCCATTTGCGACAGATCGATCTTGTCTTGCCCGGTTTTGAAGTCCAGTAACAAGTCGGCGTTGGCACGGGTTGAATCGCTGAAGGCATTGAACTTGAAGGTGTTCCAACCCTCGCCGCCCACCAGCGTATCGGCCCCTGCACCACCGGTCAGTACGTTATCGGCGCTGTTACCAATGATGCGATCGTTACCGTGGCCCCCCACGGCATTTTCGATGACGGTCTTCTCGCCGATCCTGACGTTTTCCCTCATCCCGCCTACGCTGGACAGCGCACCACCACGCAAGTCGATGATTTGATCCTGCTTGAAGCCAGAGAAATCAAAGGTGTCGTTCCCGCGCTGATCCCAGATATTGAATTTGGGTTTATCGGACGCTGACGTCAGGGTAGTTTCCAACCTGCCGGTATTCGAGTTGAACCCGTAGGTGGTGTCGTCAGTCCTGGTGTCGCCGCCTGCCTTGGGCTGTTCAACCGCTGGCTCCTTGGTGCCGCTTGCCTTGGGCTGTTCAACCACCGGCTCCTTGGTGCCGCTTGCCTTGGGCTGTTCAGCCACTGGCTCCTTGGTGCCGCTTGCCTTGGGCTGTTCAACCACCGGCTCCTTGGTGCCGCTTGCCTTGGGCTGTTCAACCACCGGCTCCTTGGTGCCGCTTGCCTTGGGCTGTTCAACCACCGGCTCCTTGGTGCCGCTTGCCTTGGGCTGTTCAACCACCGGCTCCTTGGTGCCGCTTGCCTTGGGCTGTTCAACCACCGGCTCCTTGGTGCCGCTTGCCTTGGGCTGTTCAACCACTGGCTCCTTGGTGCCGCTTGCCTTGGGCTGCTCAACCACTGGCTCCTTGGTGCCGCTTGCCTTGGGCTGCTCAACCACTGGCTCCTTGGTGCCACTTGCCTTGGGCTGCTCAACCACTGGCTCCTTGGTGCCACTTGCCTTGGGCTGCTCAACCACTGGCTCCTTGGTGCCACTTGCCTTGGGCTGCTCAACCACTGGCTCCTTGGTGCCACTTGCCTTGGGCTGCTCAACCACTGGCTCCTTGGTGCCACTTGCCTTGGGCTGCTCAACCACTGGCTCCTTGGTGCCACTTGCCTTGGGCTGCTCAACCACTGGCTCCTTGGTGCCACTTGCCTTGGGCTGCTCAACCACTGGCTCCTTGGTGCCACTTGCCTTGGGCTGCTCAACCACTGGCTCCTTGGTGCCACTTGCCTTGGGCTGCTCAACCACTGGCTCCTTGGTGCCGCCGCGTGGCTTTAGCCGATCAGTTAATGGCGTTTTGTAGCCGCTCGGCTTGGGCTTAGTCGTTACTGGCTTGGTATCGCCGTCCGAGATGGGCTGATCCGCTGCCGGTTTGGTTTCGCCGTTTGACTTGGGCTCAGCAGTGGGTTCGGTATCTGCCTGTGGCTTCGAATAGCACTGAGCCATTACCACTTTGCCGGAATTAACGTCTCCAAGTTGAAGCAGCCCGGAGTTCAGGCTCGATCCATACATTCGCTGTAGGCCAGTGCGCTCACCTACCAGCGGAGCGGAAAGACTAAGTAACTTGGAGCTTGTCGAGACGTGGTTGTCTGCTGCGGAGTTCGCATTGCCGTGAGAAGACTTAGCGGCTTCACTACCTCCCTGGTTTCCAGGATGTGCCAGCGATGACGGCTGAGGAGTCACGCTCGGCGTGGGCATATAGTGGTTTGCAGCGGATGGTTTGACATTAATCATAATTAAGTTTTCTCAGTTAGTTAAAAACAACAACACGACACTTCACAAGTAAGGCACCCATGAATTCTTAAATAGCCGATCTCAAACATGACCACTCAAACTTTTCAGCGAGCGTCATAAAACAGCCAAGTTATTACGTGTAGTCAGCACTTAGGCTTGGCCTGATGTTTCACTCATAACAGCGATGGACTTGAATAGACTCAGCGCGCGTCTGACATTGAATGGTTCCACCTTCAACCCCGCGCGGAAAACGCCGACTGATCAAAAGCCGACGCGTGCATCGCGCGGGACTGACCTGAATGGGTATTGAAGCCATAGGCCGGTCTTGAATTTCGAATGAAAGCTTTCGGCTCACACGGATCTGTACAAGGGATGGGTCTGGGCTCACACGGAACCGGGCGTGGCTGTGGCTCACACGGATCTGGACGTGGCTGCGGCTCACGCGGGTATGGTCGCGGCCTCGGTTCACACGGATCCGGACGTGGTTGTGGCTCACACGGATCTGGACGTGGCTGCGGCTCACGCGGATATGGACGCGGCTTCGGTTCATACGGATCCGGACGTGGCTGTGGCTCACACGGATCTGGACGTGGCTGCGGCTCACGCGGATATGGACGCGGCTTCGGTTCACACGGATCCGGACGTGGCTGTGGTTCACGCGGGTCTGGACGCGGCTGCGGTTCACGTGGATCCGGACGTGGCTGTGGTTCACGCGGGTCTGGACGTGGCTTCGGTTCACGTGGATCCGGACGTGGCTGTGGTTCACGCGGATCCGGACGTGGTTGTGGTTCACGCGGGTCTGGACGCGGCTGCGGTTCACGTGGATCCGGACGTGGCTTCGGTTCACATGGATCCGGGCGTGGTTGTGGTTCACGCGGGTTTGGACGCGGTTTCGGTTCACGTGGATCCGGACGTGGCTTCGGTTCACGCGGATCCGGACGTGGTTGTGGTTCACGCGGGTCTGGACGCGGTTTCGGTTCACGTGGATTCGGACGTGGCTTCGGTTCACATGGATCCGGGCGCGGCTTCGGCTCACACGGAACCGGGCGCGGCTTCGGCTCACACGGATCCGGACACGGCTTCGGCTCACACGGAACCGGACACGGCTTCGGCTCACACGGATCCGGACGTGGTTTCGGTTTTGGCTCCTCCGGTTTTGGTTCCGGCTTGGGTTTGGGCTCCTCGGGCTGAGGACGCGGCGCAGGCTTGGGGTCTTTCGGTTCAGGGTTTGCCGTTGGGGTGTCGCCCAACGCCAAGACATCACCTGCTTTTATCTGGCCGAGGCTTTTGATTAATAGGTCTGCCTTACCGTTACCCGTCAGATCCAGGGCCAGACTCCCTTCGTTGCTACCCTGGTTGTAACTTATCACCGCCTGACCGGGTTGACCGGTAAGGCGTTCGACGTATTTAAGCGCACTGAGATTCGCCTGTTTCAGGACGGCGCGAACATCAATCTTGTCGGAGCCACTCTGAAAATCCAGAATGACGTCGGGGTTATCCGGGGTGGAGTCACTGGCGTGATCATAAACGAAGGTATCTGCACCGCCCCCCCCTGACAACCGGTCTGCTCCCCCGCCTCCTTTGAGACGATTGGCAACAGCATTACCTATCAGGGCATCATGGCCCTTACCGCCCACTGCGTTTTCCAGTATGACGCCCTTGGCAACGGAGACATTACCCTTCAACGCGCCCACATCCGAAAAGGACTCGGCATTGAGGTTGATTTTCTGATTCTGCGAATACCCGGAGAAATCCAGAGTGTCGTTGCCTCCCCCATCCCACACACAGAAAATAGGATTGTCATTCGCCGACTTCAAACTAAGCGCTTCACGGTTCGTATTGGAATTAAACCCATAGGTCGTGTCGGTATTGCGTGTTTTAGTATTCGCCCCATAAAGTTTCTGGGCAGCCGCTATGTCATCCATCATCGGCGCAGAGGGGTACAGCGATTTGAAGTCATGCCCGGGCTGATTTTTCTCCGAAAAGTAACTCATGACTGAACGCGCTTGAGTATCCCCGGCATACGTTGCGTGACGTCCATAGTTACCGTTACCGTCATAGTTTCCCGGATGCTCCAACCCAAGGGCGTGGCCTAGTTCATGAACTAAAACCATACGAAAGAAATGCCCCGGTGACGGGTTCGCGCCCACATTCTGCGTTCCAATGTTTGCGGAAGTCTGGGTCATATACCGATGGGGAAGTGAAGCCACCCCTCCCGAGGAGTCGGGCATGTCATTGATATCAACATGGCCGTCACCATGCAGCGCTTTTTCGGTAAATGTCACGTTAGCGACATCCTCCCAGGACTGCATTGCCTGCCTGGCTTGCTCTGCCTGCTGTGGAGTGAAGCCCTTGGCGACGCGATAGGACAACGTGGTTTTGCCGTCACCGTTATTGTCATGAACCTTGTAACCGCCGCGGGTGAGCTGTTTCCCAGCCTGTTGCGAAGTGAACACCGGCTTTTTGCTGTTTAGCGTAGATACCTCAGCAGGGCCCTCAGGGCTGAAACTGCTCCCGGGAACCAGCGCTTGGGGCACACCAACATTAGTTGTGGATGGTCCTGGCATTCTCATAAACCAAAGTCCTCATAAAAATCAGACTCGAACGATAAAATTTAAAACATTCGAGATACCGATTCCCGCCCAACAAGAGCAGCAGTAGTTATCGGCACCGCTTTAAATTCGCACACTCCCTAGCCGCAGGCCAGCGACGAATTAATTCAACTCGACACACTCTAAAATTTAAAAACACTTTGACCCAACAACCGAAAAACTCTGAAATCGCAGTAGCGGAACCACCGACCGGCAAAAACGATAAGCACCTGTTTTATATGAAAATAAAATTCCACAACCACGCTCACGGTCATTTTTATTGCAAAGCATTATTCACAATCAGACAAGACCCTGACCGTACAAAAACATATACCTGACTTAAAACTTTTAACGCACCCTACACAGCAGTTTGATTAAAGGGCGAATAGTAGAATATGAAGTGAAGGAAAAAATCCAAAGGGTGCATAGAGGGGTTTTATGTCTGGCCCTCAACGGTAATTCAAGGCACTGCAACAGCCGATCAGGCTGATCTCGCCCAAACGCAATCATGATAAACATACGGATGCTACGGCCAATGAATAGCTGTGCAAAACGCGCGAAGCGATTGCCCCATGGGCCGACGAAACAGGAAGGAATCACCGAGATAGCCCGGTGAAAAGCGCACCACATGAATATGAGCGTGTCTGGGGGGGTAACGATGCTGCACGTGACAGGCAGGCTTGAACGCGATGCCGCGCACGTCCAAACCTGGAGAGAAGGAAACCTGGGTAACGGCTTTTAAAGCAGGAAGGTGTTCACTGATCGAAGAGTGGGCTCAGCTGAATATCGACCACACCCTGTTGAGGAAGCCTTTGAACGACGAAAAAATTTTCTCGAAAAACCCTCCTCCGGGCCGAGGGGCCGGTTCAGGTTCGGGCTCAGGCTCGGGTTCAGTCGGCTCTGAAGTAGGCGCCGGGATGGGGTCCGAAACAGGCACGACAGGGGGGCCCGGCGTCGGCGTCACGGTCGGCGCTTGCCCGTTCCAGATCACGTCCGTCTGTTTGATCTGGCTTTGGCTGACCACCAGGAGGTCCGCCGAGCCATTGCCCGTCGTATCTACCGCCAATGTGAAACGACCGGTTTTCGGGTCCTGGCCGAGCACGGCGTCCCCGGCTTTGCCGCTCAATCGTTCAGAGAAATTCAACGCTTTGAGCCCCGCCTCCTGAAGAACGCCGGCCAGGTCGATCTTGTCGATCCCGCTTTGGAAGTCCTGGATGATGTCAGGTTTTTGCGCGGTTGAATCGCTGGCACGGTGGTAGACAAAGGTGTCTGCCCCAGCGCCACCGAACAACGTGTCAGCCCCCCTGCCACCCGTAAGGCGATTATTGCCCTCGTTTCCCGTCAAGGTATCGTTGCCAGCACCGCCAATGGCGTTTTCCACCATGACGCCCTTGGCAACCGACACATTCCCGCGCAAGCCACCCACATCCGAAAACGCCTCGGCCTTGAGGTTAATGGTTTGGTTCTGGGTGAACCCGGAAAAATCGAGTGTGTCGTTACCCCCGCCATCCCAAACGGTGAAAATCGGTTTGTCACTCCCCCGTTTAAGGCTGTACACCTCCCGACCAGAATTGGAATTGAAGCCGTAGGTGGTGTCGGTATTGCGGGTTTTGGTATTGGCGCCGTAAAGCCGCTGTGCCGCGGCGATATCGTCCATCATCGGTGCCGCTGGGCTGAGCCGGGCAAAATTGTGGCCGGGCTGATGGGTCTCGTCCCAATAACTCATGACACTGCGTGCCTTGGTGTCCTGGGCGTATTCGGCATTGCGCCCGTAATTGAAGCCCTGGCCATCGTATTGACCTGGATGGCTCAGCCCCAAGGTATGCCCCAGTTCATGGATCAACAAACCCAGGAAGTGACTGCCCATTGTCGGGTTCTGCCCGCCGTAGGTGCCTATGTTGGCTTGGGGTTTCGCATAATAACCGGACGGTAAGTTCGCATAGCCTGCCGACCCGCCAATCCCATTGATAGTGATGTTGCCATCGGTGTTTGAGCCCTTTTCAACAAATTGGATATTAGCAACATCGGCCCAGTATTGAAGGGCTTGCCTGGCTCGCTCTTTCTGAGCTGCATTGAACCCCCCGCTGAAGTTGAAACCCACGACAATTTTGCCATCTCTATTACTGTCTTTAAATTTGAAACCATTGCGCGTGATATGTTTCGCCGCCTGGTCCGTGGTGAAAGATTTTTTATTATTGGCCCAGAGAATAACTTGATTCTCATCGGCGGAGAAATGCGAGTGCGACGTCTCTGGGACATGCGACTGGGTAGACTGCCTAACCGGGATATGCATGGTGCTTTATTACTCTGAACAGTGAAATGACCCGTCCATGTATAGAAGTTATCGATGCTGACTGATCCATTACCAGCCCGATAAAGCTCCCATATTGAAAATATCTTCACCATCGCTAATTCTTTGCAAGAACCCACTATAAACACGCTCGCAAAAAATCCGCACAAGTTTTATTCAGCGCAACCTACCCACCCTTATTGACTGACCGCGACACGCCCTAACACAACAGACATAAAAAGCCGCCAAAAAATCAACTTAATTGGCCCACTCATCAACTTTAAAATATCCAGTAAACCAAACAAACATATCAGCGAAAAATAAGCTGGGTGCCGGGGTTTTATCGCAGCTCTGACATCACCACGCACTACATGAACGTATTGCCCCACCCTACCGAGATTGGGCTCAGGTGCATACGCTATGCCCGTGGTCCAGGCAGCACAGCAAGCGTTCGACGGTATGCGCCAGCGGGCCGGAATTGTCCAATACGAACAAACCGGCGCCATGACCGGCAATCAACTCGGCAGTGAACCGCGCATTGCGCGCCAGGCGTTCCTCGATGTCCTCCAATGACTCCCGCCCACGAGCAATCAGACGTTGGCGCAGCACCGCTTGATCCACCGTCAGCAGCAATACCAGCAAGGTCGGATAACGCTCGCGGGTCTGCGCCAGGTGGGCACGGGAGCCATTGACCAGCACGTCGTCCCCGGCGGCCAACCACTCGTCGATCTCCTTGGGAATGCCGTAAGACAAGCCATTAGCCTGCCAGCTCAAGGCAAATGCGCCCTCGGCCTCCATGGCCGCAAACTGCTCGGGGCTCACCCCTTGCGCCGCTTCGCCCACCGCCTCCGCCGACCGTGTGATCACCCGTCGCACCATACGGCACCCACGCTCGACCAGGCGTGGACGTGCGGCATCCAGCAGACTGTCTTTGCCCGAACCCGATGGCCCGATGAGATAGATCAACCTGCCTGCCATTAAAAACCCTCTTCGCTTGTCTCCAGACCGGTACATCCCCGGCCCCACTGCGCAGCGCCTGGTTTACACCTGGGAGGCCGCGTCGTCGTAGTCGTAAGAAAGTATACCTAGCAATCATTCCCACGCTAGGCCAGCGATGGCCACATTACGCCAGGGCGCTGCGCATTCGGCGCATACACCGGGCTTGAATGGCTTAGCCCTGCCATGATCGACACAGTGCATTTGAAAGCCATGAAAAAGGCGACCCTCAGGTCGCCTTTCCTCATTGCGCGTACTGCTTGCTCAACCCCGGCGGCACGCCTTGCACGTTGGTTTCTTCCCAGGGCCCGTTGGGGCTGATGGAGCGGCTCCAGCCGTTGCTCCAGCGGTAGTAGGTGCGCTGGCGGTAGAAGGTGTCAGGCTGATCGTCCAGCACGTAAACCTGCATCTTGCCGTCCCAGTGGCTGGCGGCGCCCGGCGGTGGGGCGAAGGTCGGGGATTTGCTTGGCAGGGGTTTGGGCGGCGGCGTCACCGGGCCCGAAGGTTTGGTGTTCGGCTGGGTTGAGGGGCCTGACGGTGGAATAGTCGGGCCGGTTGGCGCCGCAGGTGGGCGGTGGACCGCACAGGCGCTCAGGCCGAGTACCAGGCTGAGCAGGGTGATGCGTGCAAATGCGGTCATGGGTGTGTCCTCAGAATTACTGGTCCGGAGTGTCGATGGTCAATTGCTGCAGTGCAGTGGTGCTGCTGGCCAACGGTTGGCTGCGGCCGATCCATTCGCCAGTGGTCGGTTGGCCGGCCCGGGATATGCGCGCAACCAGTTGGACTTCGGGGAAGTTGGACAGTTTCAACTGCGGCATCATCGCGTCAGCATCGCCCAGTTCGACGGTGACCGGCAATGCGTCGACGGTCACGCGCTTGGCCGCCAAGGGCGCCGGCGGGCCGTTAACGGCGCGGGCGAAGATGAACACGCTGTCGCCTGGCAGGGCTTTGGCTTTGACCTCGGCGGATAGGTCCACACGCACTTTCAGCAGCGCCTTGGGCGCCTGTACGACGCTGCCACCGCTCTCCTTGAGCTTCTCTGCCGCGCGATCAATCCCGCCTTGCAAGGCGACGCGGGAGTTGTCCTCTGGCGGCAATTGCGCGAGCAGGCGGTTCCAGTAGTCGATGGCTTCCTGATAACGCTGGCCCTCAAAGGCGGCGATACCCAGCAGCCCAAGGCTGGTGACTTCCTTGGGGTCGAGCTTCAAGGCTTCGTCGGTCAAGGCCTGAACCTTTGGCGACCATTGTTTGTTGTCGGCAAAGTACTGCGCTTGGGCCCATTGCCCGAGCAGTTCCGGTTGGCGCCCGGCCAATGCAACCGTACGTTCAAAGACTTTGGCGGCGTCGGCGGCACGGTCCTGGGCCATATAGGCGCGCCCAAGGAAGTACAAGCCTTCTGCCGAATCCGGTTGGGCGGCGGCGGCACGTTCCAGGCGGCGGGTCATGTCGGCCATGGACACCGGTGGCTGGGAAAACTCTCGGGTCAGTTCAACCTTGTCGCTCGCGCCATAATGCAGGTACAGCGCAACGCCCAGCACAGGCACCAGAAACGCCGCCAAAAACGGCAGTGGTTTGCCCAACCGCGATTCACGGGGTTTTTCCACGCCTTCGGTGTCGGCCAGCAACTCACGGGCCGCTTCGGCGCGGCCCGTGTCGAGTTGCGCGGTATTCAACACACCTTCGTCCTGCTGCGCTTGCAGCTCGGCGACGCGTTCCTGGTACAGCGCCACGTTCAACGCGGTGCGATCCTCTTCACGCTGGGCACGACGGCCACGCAACACAGGGATCAACAGGAAACTCAGGGCAATCAGTAGCAGCAAACCGGCTGCGAGCCAGAAATCAATCATCAGTCTTGGTGTCCAGCAATTGGTCGAGGCGTTTGCGCTCTTCAGGGGACAGCGCATCGGCGCCATCAATCGGTGCGACGCGGCGGCGGCGCACGATCACGGCCATCACCACCACGCCGGCCAGCAACAGCCCGGCCGGGCCGAACCAGAGCAGCGCAGTCTTGCCGGTGAGCGCCGGTTTGTAGCGCACGAAGTCACCGTAGCGGTCGACCATAAAGTCGATGATCTGCTGGTCGTCCTTGCCCTCCCCCAACATGCGGAAGATCTCTCGGCGCAGGTCGGTGGCGATCGGGGCGTTGGAGTCGGCGATGTCCTGGTTCTGGCACTTGGGGCAGCGCAGTTCCTTGGTCAGGTCGCGGAAACGCTCGCGCTCGGCGTCGTTGGCAAATTCATAAGTGTCGATGGCGGCATGGGCCACACCGGCCAGGCCCAGGGCTAAAACAGCTGCGGTCAACCAACGCTTCATGGCTTGGCCTCATCGACCAGAGCCTGGTACTTGGCGGCCAGTTGCTCGCGCCACACGGTTTCGTCGATCACGCCGACGTACTTGTCGCGGATCACACCTTTGGCGTCGATGAAGAAGGTTTCCGGCGCGCCGTACACGCCGAGGTTCAACCCCAGGTTGCCGTCTTCGTCGCGGATATCCAACTGGTACGGGTTATGAAATTCCGCCAGCCACTTCAAGGCCGCCGCATTGTCGTCCTTGTAGTTGATGCCGTAGATCACCACACCCTTCTCGGCCAGCTTGTTCAGCACCGGGTGTTCGACGCGGCAAGAGATGCACCAGGTGGCCCACACGTTGACCAGCGCCGGTTTGCCCTGCAAGTCGGCCTGGGTGAGGGTCTTGTCACCCTGCACCGTTGGCAGGTTGAAGGCGGGGAACGGCTTGCCGATCATCGCCGAAGGCAACTCGGCCGGGTCCAGGTACAACCCGCGATACAGAAACACCGCCACCAGCAGGAACAACGCCAGCGGCACAACCATCAACCAACGCTTCATACCGCAGCTCCCGAAAGGCCCAGCGCTTCACGCACCCGGCTCTTGACCTTGACCCGATAGCGCCGGTCCAGCGCCGCGAGCAACCCGCCGAACCCGGTGAGCAAACCGCCGAACCAGATCCAGCGCACGAAGGGTTTGACATGCACGCGCACGGCCCAGGCCCCGTCGCCCAAGGGTTCACCGAGGGCCACATACAGGTCACGGGTGAAACCGGCGTCGATGCCAGCCTCGGTCATCATCGAACTCTGCACGGTGTACAGGCGTTTTTCCGGGTGCAGCACGGCGATTTCCTTACCATTGCGCACTACGCGCACCGTGCCTTTGTCGGAGGTGAAGTTCGGCCCTTCGAAGTGCTTGGCACCTTCGAAGATGAAGTGATAACCAGCCAGGTCCATGGACTCGCCCGGCGCCAGGCGCAGGTCGCGCTCGGCGCTGTTCTGGCTGGACAGCACCACGCCAAGGGCGCACACCGCGATACCAATGTGTGCGATCTGCATGCCCCAGTAGCTGCGGGTCAGGGTGGGCAGGCCCTTGAGCAGACCCTTGTGGCGCGTCTTGTCGACGATATCCCGCGCACCCGCCAGCAACACCCAGGCCGCCAGCAGGAAGGTGGCGAGTACCGCCCAATTGAAGTCGCCGTAGGCAAACCCGGCGATCACCGCCAGGGCCACGCTGCCGAGCAGCACCGGCATCAGCATTCCCGCCAGCCATTTCACCGGGGTGTCTTTCCAGCGCACCAGCACGCCAACCGCCATCACCACCATCAACAGGCCCATCAGCGGGATGAACAACGCGTTGAAGTACGGCGGCCCCACGGACAACTTGGCGCCGCTGAGGGCATCCAACACCAGCGGGTAGAGGGTGCCGAGCAGGATCATCGACGCGGCCACCACCAGCACCAGGTTATTGCCCAGCAACAGGGTTTCTCGCGACCACAGGTTGAAACCGACCTGGCTCTTGACCACCGGGGCGCGCAGGGCAAACAGGGTGAGCGAACCGCCGACGACAAACAGCAGGAAGATCAGGATGAACACGCCGCGCTCAGGGTCCGAGGCAAACGCATGCACCGAGGTCAGCACGCCCGAGCGCACCAGGAAGGTACCGAGCAGGCTGAGGGAAAACGCCGCGATGGCGAGCAGTACCGTCCAGCTCTTGAACACGCCACGTTTTTCGGTAACGGCCAGGGAGTGAATCAGCGCGGTGCCCACCAGCCACGGCATGAAGGAGGCGTTTTCCACCGGGTCCCAGAACCACCAGCCGCCCCAGCCGAGTTCGTAGTAGGCCCACCAAGAGCCCAGGGTGATACCGATACCGAGGAAGGCCCAGGCGACGATGGTCCATGGCCGTGACCAGCGCGCCCAGGCGGCGTCGAGACGCCCGCCGAGCAAGGCGGCGATGGCGAACGCGAAGGCCACGGAAAAGCCCACATAGCCCATGTAGAGCATCGGCGGGTGCACGATCAGGCCGATATCCTGCAGCAACGGGTTGAGGTCGTGACCGTCCACCGGGATCTGCGGCAGGATGCGGGTGAACGGGTTGGAGGTCATGATCAGGAACAGCAGGAAACCGATGCTGATCATGCCCATCACCGCCAGCACCCGCGCCAGCATCACTTGCGGCAATTGGCGCGAGAACACCGAGACGGCGAAGGTCCAGCCGCCTAGGATCAAGGCCCACAGCAGCAAGGAGCCTTCGTGGGCGCCCCACACGGCGCTGAACTTGTAGTACCAGGGCAAGGCGCTGTTGGAGTTGTTGGCAACATAAGCGACAGAAAAATCGTCGGTCATGAAGGCGTAGGTCAGGCAACCAAAGGCGAACAGCAAGAAAGCGAACTGGCCCCAGGCGGCCGGCTGCGCCAGGCTCATCCACAGGCGATCGCCGCGCCAGGCACCCAGCAAGGGCACCACGGCCTGGACCACCGCAAAGCACAGCGCGAGGATCATCGCCAACTGGCCCAACTCAGGAATAAACAGTGCGGACGTCATGGCTTAGCCCTCCTTGGCTGGGGCGGCGGGCGCGGTTTGGCCGCTGTCTTTCAAGGCTTTGGTGACCTCCGGCGGCATGTATTTTTCATCGTGCTTGGCCAGCACTTCGTCAGCCACTACCACGCCGTCGGCGTTGAGCTTGCCCAGGGCGACAATGCCCTGGCCTTCGCGGAACAGGTCCGGGAGGATGCCGCGATAGGTGATGGTCACGGCCTTGTTGAAATCAGTGACCACGAAGGTGACGTCCAACGAATCGCCGGAACGCTTCAACGAGCCCTGCTCCACCATGCCGCCGGCGCGGATACGCGTATCGACCGGCGCTTCGCCATTGGCGATCTGGGTGGGCGTGTAGAACAGGTTGATATTTTGCTGCAAGGCGCTCAGGGCCAGGGTCACGGCAATGCCGACGCCGACCAGGATGGCAAGGATGATCAACAGACGCTTTCTACGCAGCGGATTCACTTTTCGGTCTCCCGGCGCAGACGTCGCGCCTCTTGTTGCAGGTAACGCTTGCGGGCCAGGATCGGCGCGGCGACGTTGAGGGCCAGCACCGCCAGGCAAATGCCATAGGCCGTCCAGACATACAGGCCGTGGTGGCCCATGGCGAGAAAATCACTGAAAGAAGCAAAACTCATCCGCGTGCTCCCAGGCAGTTTTGCACTTCGGCTTTGACCCAACTGGTACGGGCTTCACGCTTGAGCACTTCAAGGCGCATGCGCAGCAGCAATACGGCACCGAAGAAACAGTAGAAACCCAGCACCATCAGCAGCAACGGCGCCCACATTTCCACAGGCATCGCCGGTTTTTCAGTGAGGGTGAAGGTAGCGCCCTGGTGCAGGGTGTTCCACCACTCCACCGAGTACTTGATGATCGGGATGTTGATCACGCCGACAATCGCCAGCACCGCGCAGGCCTTGGCGGCGCTGTCGCGGTTGCTGATGGCGTTGCCCAAGGCGATCAGGCCGAAATACAGGAACAGCAGGATCAGCATCGAGGTCAGGCGCGCATCCCACACCCACCACGAACCCCAGGTCGGTTTGCCCCAGATTGCACCGGTCACCAGCGCCACGGCGGTCATCCACGCACCGATGGGCGCGGCGCATTGCAGGGCCACGTCGGCCAGCTTCATCTTCCAGACCAGGCCGACAATGCCGCACACCGCCAGCATCACATAGCAGGACTGGGCCAGCATCGCGGCAGGCACGTGGATATAGATGATGCGAAAGCTGTTGCCTTGCTGATAGTCCGGCGGTGCAAAGGCCAGGCCCCAGACCAGGCCGATGCCGATCAGCAGGATGGCGAAGAGACTCAACCACGGCAGCAGCTTGCCACTGATGCCATAAAACCATTTGGGCGAGCCGAGCTTGTGAAACCAGGTCCAGTTCATTGCTGTTTCCATCACGGTGCTTTTCGTCGTGGCGAAAAGCTCAGGGTCTTTACTGACTCCGCGTCGTTAACGCCGGGTCAGACCTCATTATTCGCCGACGCTGATTTTCAGGCCGGCGGCTATAGCAAAAGGTGTCAGGGTTACCGCCAGGGCGGTCAGGCTGCCAAGCCACAAGAGGTAACCGGTCGCCGGCATGCCCATGAGCGCGGCTTGCAACGCGCCGCTGCCCAGGATCAACACCGGGATATACAAAGGCAGAATCAATAGGGCCAGCAACAGCCCGCCGCGCTTCAAACCGACCGTCAACGCTGCGCCCACCGCCCCCAACAGGCTGAGCACCGGCGTGCCGAGTAACAAGGACAAGAGCAGCACCGGCAGGCATTCAACGGGCAACCCCAGCATCATGGCAAGCAGTGGCGAGAGCAAGACTAGCGCCAAGCCGGAAAAAGCCCAGTGTGCCAGTACCTTGGCCAGTACCAGAAGTGGCAAAGGGTGCGACGAAAGGACCCACTGTTCCAGGGAGCCGTCTTCGAAATCACTGCGAAACAGCCCGTCCAGCGAGAGCAGAACCGATAAAAGCGCAGCGACCCACACCAGTCCCGGGGACAAGGTTTGCAACAGTTTAGTCTCCGGGCCGACCGCCAGCGGAAACAGCGCGATCACGATGGCAAAGAACACCAGTGGGTTGGCCAGTTCGGCAGGGCGACGGCACAACAGCCGTGCCTCGCGGGCCACCAACAGGGCGAACACACTCATAGCGACCACCGCCCCAGGTCCAGCTCACGGTAGCCGGCAGGCATGCGCGCCAAGGTGTGGTGGGTAGTGAGCACCACCAGACCGCCTTGTTCGCAGTGCTGGGCCAGGTGCGCTTCGAGTTGAGCCACGCCTTGTTTGTCGAGGGCCGTGAAAGGTTCGTCGAGAATCCACAGCGGCGGGCCGGGCAAGTACAAGCGGGCCAGGGCCACACGGCGCTGCTGGCCGGCGGACAGGGTGTGGCAGGGAACGTCTTCAAAGCCCTTGAGGCCCACCGCGGCCAGGGCCTGCCAGATGGCGTCACGGGAAGCAGGATGATGCAGGGCGCTGAGCCAGCTGAGGTTTTCTTCAGCGGTGAGTACGTCCTTGATGCCGGCGGCGTGGCCGATCCAGATCAGGTTGCGCGCAAGCTCGCTACGTTGTTCGTTCAACGGCTTGCCATTGAGACGCACCACGCCGGCCGTCGGCTGCATCAGCCCGGCCAGCAGGCGCAGCAGGCTGGTCTTGCCGCTGCCATTGGGGCCACTGATTTGCACCATGTCGCCCCCCGAAAGCCGCAGGTCGAGTTGCTCGAACAGCAGGCGCAGGTCGCGTTCACAGGCAAGCGCTACGGCTTCAAGAAGAGGGCTGGTCAAAAGATCGCGGGCCTTTACGGTTCAAGTCGGCGGTGCAGCGGCCGTTATAGAGAGATGCACAATAACGGCTTTGGCGACCGATTTTAGAGAGCTGGATCAAATAGTTGTGAGGTTTTTACCGCTCTCTTTGCAGACGGGCGGCATTATACATGCGATGCCCTACTCTAAAGAGGGCAATTTCCCCAGAGACCACGCGCACGATGACCGGTGAGATCAACCTTCCTCCACTGCCGCCCACCTCAGCCCCCGGACCCGGGCCGCTGCCGGCTGCCGGCGAGCTGCTCAAGCTGCTGGAACCGCAGGCCGGGTTGATCGGCCCGGGGAAAACCGTGAACGCCGAGGTCATCGCGCTTAAACAAGGCGGCGAGGCCTTTCAACTGCTGCTCAAGTTGACCCTCGAAGGCGGTCGCCAGACCCTGGTGCAGGCCAGCAGTGCCCAGCCCTTGCCCCTGGGCAGCAACGTGGCGGTGAGCCAGACGCCTGCGGGCAACCTGGCCATCACCTTGCAGCAAGCCATGAGCGCCAACGTGGCCGCCCTCACCCGCCTCAACACCACGCAAATGCCGGTGGGCACGCTGCTGCAAGCCAAGGTGCTGACCACCCAGATGCTGCCCCAGGGCACGGCGCAACCGGCGATCTATCGTTCGCTGGTGAGTGTGCTCAATAACGCCTTGGCCGGTACCACCCTGACGTTGGAAAGCCCTCAGCCGCTGAGGGTGGGCAGCTTGCTCAGTGCCGTGGTGCAGAACGCGCAAACCCTGAACTTCGTACCGCTGAGCGGCTTGAAAGACCAACTGGCCGTGGCGCAACAGCTCGCCACCCAGCAAAGTCGCCAAGGCTCGCTGGACGCAGTGTTTACCGCCTTGCAAAACCTGCCCCGTGGCGACAGCACATCGGCTGGGCTGCGGGCCGCCGCCGAGCGATTATTGGCGGCCTTGCCCGATCTGGCGCAGGTCAGCAACCCCAAGGTACTGGCCCAGGTGGTGCAGAACAGCGGCGCCTTTCTGGAAGCCAAATTGCTTGCCGGCCAGAACCCGCAAATCCCACCGCTGGACATGAAAGGCGCGCTGTTGCGGCTGGTCGCAGACCTGCTGCCCGCCCTGCCCGCCAGCACCAACCTGAGTGCGATCCTCGCCGCCAATACCCTGGCCCAGGTGTTGCCACACTTTGTGCGCAGCCCGTTGAACACCCTCGGCCAGGTCGGCGCCCGCCAGATCCCCGCCGGCTTCCCGCTGCCCGAAAGGCTGATGGCAAAACTGGAAGGTGAAGGCGACCTGGAAAACCTGCTGCGCCTGGCCGCCGCGGCAATCTCGCGCTTGCAGAGCCATCAACTGTCGAGCCTGGAACAGACCGGCACCACCGCCGACGGCCGCTTGCAAACGACCTGGCAGTTGGAAATCCCCCTGCGCACTCTGCAAGACATCGTGCCGTTGCAGGTCAAGTTTCAACGCGAGGAGCCCGCGCCAGACAAGGACCAGACCGAGCGCAAAGATAAAAAAGACCCTAAGCAAATGCTCTGGCGCGTCGAACTGGCCTTCGACATGGAGCCACTGGGGCCGTTGCAAGTTCAGGCGCAGCTGTCCCAAGGCAAACTGTCCAGCCAGCTGTGGGCCAGCCGCCCGTTCACCGCCAGCCTGATCGAAAGCCACTTGGGCAGCCTGCGCGAGCGCCTGGTGTCATCCGGCCTCAACGTCGGCGACCTGGATTGCCACCTGGGCACCCCGCCACGCGGGCCAAAAACCGGACTGGAACAACGCTGGGTGGATGAAACCGCATGAAAAACGCCGCCCCACCCCGCCAGGCCATCGCCCTCAAGTACGACGGCCAACAGGCCCCCACTCTGACGGCCAAAGGCGATGATGCCCTGGCCGAAGCCATCCTCAAATTGGCACGGGAGAACGAAGTCCCCATCTATGAAAATCCCGAGCTGGTGAAACTGCTGGCGCGCATGGAACTGGGCGACAGCATTCCGGAAGAGCTGTACCGCACCATTGCCGAAATCATTGCATTTGCCTGGACATTGAAGGGCAAGTTCCCGGTGGGCTACGACCCGGATGCGGGGCCGGTGGAGCGGGACGTCACTGAACAGGGTGACGATTACTGATTGCTCATGAGCTCCATACACATCCAACTGTGGGAGCTGGCTTGCCTGCGATTGTGGCCTGCCAGCCGAAGCCTATCTACCTGACACCCCGCGATCCAACTTGTGGGAGCGGGCTTGCTCGCGAAGGCGGCCTGGCAGTCAACACAGTTGAATTGTGTACATATCCATTGCTGCGGTAACGGCCGCTTAGGGTTCCGCCTGACGGCGGGTCACTTTGGAAAAGAGCCCCAAAGTAACCAAAGGGCTCTTGCCCCACCACTCGGCACCTCGCCTAGGCTCGGTGTGCCCGTAATCCGCAGTGATTTGGGGGGCCGCCGCCACGCGCCATCCATGGCGCGGGGCGGCTAAACCGGCATCCCTGCCGGTTTACCCCCCAAATCCCTGTCGAATTCCGGCCAGCGTGGTTTAACGGGGCGCCTAAGATCAAAAGCAGATCAAGAGCGGCTCGCTTCGCATCGTGGTTAGCGGTGGCTGCGGCGAACTGCACAGTTGTGTAGATACCTATGCTGCGATAGCGGCGGTTCAGTCGGCCCATTTGTTCCTGATACAACGACATAGCGATCAACGGTAACTACGATGCGAAGCGAGCCGCTCTTGATCTTGATCTGCTTTTGATCTCAGGCGCCCCGTTAAACCACGCTGGCCGAACGCAGGCTTGAATTCGTGGGTAACCCGGCAGGACGCCGGGTTAGCCGCCCCGCGCCATGGATGGCGCGTGGCGGCGGCCCACGGATTCAAGCCGGAGTGAGGGCACACCGAGCCTAAGCGAGGTGCCGAGTGGTGGGGCAAGAGCGTTTTGCTTACTTTTGCGCTGTTCAAAAGTGAGCCGCCGTCAGGGCGGAACCCTAAGTGGCCGTTACCGCAGGCATGGATATGTACTCGGAATAACAGTGTCGACTGTAAGGCCGCCTTCGCGAGCAAGCCCGCTCCCACAAGTTGGATCGTTGGGGTGTCAGGTAGATAGGGGGCGGCTGGCAGGCCGCCATCGCAGGCAAGCCAGCTCCCACATTTTTAGCGCACGGGTCAGTTCAGCACTTCACTCAAGGGAATAAAATTGACCCGGTCGCCAATGGCCAACGTGGTCCCTTCCATCACCTCCACAAAACCCTCAGCCCATGCCGCACTGCGCAGCACCCCGGAGCTTTGGTTGCGGTAGATGATCGCCTTGCCCTGTTCGATCCGCCCACGCAGGTACTCGCGACGGTTGCCAGGCTTGGGCCAGACAAACCCTGCCGGCACTTCGAAGCGCAGCGGCTGCACCTCCAGCACACCTTGACGGCGTAGCAGATAAGGGCGCGCCAACAGCGCAAAGGTCACCAGGGTCGAGGCCGGGTTGCCCGGCAGGCCGATCACCGGCACGCCACGAAAATGCCCGAAGGTCAGCGGCTTGCCCGGCTTGATCGCCAGCTTCCACAACGCCAGCTCTCCCTCTTCGCGCAAAGCAATGCCGAGGAAGTCCGCCTCGCCCACCGACACACCGCCGGTCGAGAGGATCAGGTCAACGCTGCCCAACCCCGCCAGGCGCGTGCGGGTCTGTTCCAGATCATCCGGCAAAATCCCGGCATCAATCACTTCACAGCCCATGCGCGCCAACCAACTGCACAGCACGCGGCGGTTGCTGTTGTAGATCTGCCCCGGGCCGAGCGGCAGCCCTGGCTCGATCAGTTCATCGCCGGTCGACAACACGGCCACGCGCACGCGTCGCACCACCTCAAGTCGATCACGCCCAAGGGACGCGGCCAAACCCAGCTCGATGGGGCCCAGGCGGGTGCCGGCATTGAGTACGGTCTCGCCAACGGTGGTTTCCTGGCCCTGGGGACGGATGTTGTCGCCCCTCTGCAACGGCTCGGTGAAACTCACGCGCTGGTCGGCATGCACCACGGCGTTTTCCTGCATCTGCACGCAGTCCGCACCCTGGGGCACCGGCGCACCGGTAAAGATGCGTGCGCAGGTGCCTGCCGCCAAGGGTTCAGGTGCAGTGCCGGCGAAAACACGCTGGCTCACCACCAAGGGTTCGCCGGTCCAGTCCGCCAGGCGCACGGCATAGCCGTCCATGGCACTGTTGGGCCACGGCGGCAGGTCGAGTGTGGAAATCAGGTCCTGGGCCAATACCCGGCCATCACACTCAGCCAGGGGCAGCACTTGCTGTTCGCGGATCGGCGCCGCGGCGGCCATGTCGAGCAAACGTTGCAAGGCCGCTTCCACCGGCATCAGGGCGCCGGTCTTGCCGGGCTTATCCACGGGATTCACAAGGTTCGGCCTGCTTCAGATGCGGGACGAAATTGCACGGGCGGTGACGGTTATCCAACTGCTCGGCGAGGATGCCGTCCCAACCGGTGCGCACGGCATTGGTGGAGCCTGGCAGGCAGCACACCAGGGTGCCATTGGCCAACCCCGCCAGGGCGCGCGATTGCACGGTGGAGGTGCCGATATCGGCCACGGAGATCTGACGGAACAGCTCGCCGAAACCATCGACCTGCTTGTCGAGCAGGCAGCTCACTGCTTCAGGCGTGCTGTCGCGGCCGGTGAAGCCGGTGCCGCCGGTAATCAGCACCACTTGCACCACGTCTTCGGCGATCCAGTGGGCCACCTGGGCGCGAATCTTGTAGAGGTCGTCCTTGAGCAGCACGCGCTCGGCCAGGCGGTGGCCCGCGGCGGTGAGGCGGTCGACGAAGACTTGGCCGGAGGTGTCAGTCTCCAGGGTGCGGGTGTCGCTGACGGTCAATACAGCAATATTGAGGGGTACAAAGGGCGCATCGGCCTTGGCTTTCATGGCACGGTCCGGTTGTCGAAGGAACAGCCCGATGTTATATCACAGGCCCCTGTTTACCTGCCGCAGCGCAACCATCATGAGCTTTGAATTTTCCTCCCTGCCGTGTTCGTTCCTGTTGCTGGCCGGAGGTCGCGGCCAACGCATGGGCGGCCAGGACAAAGGCCTGCTGGAATGGCAAGGCCAGCCCTTGATCGCCCACCTGCACCAGCTGGCCCGGCCGCTCACCGATGACCTGATCATCTCGTGCAACCGCAACCATGAACGCTACGCGCCCTATGCCGACCAACAGGTGAGCGATGACAACCCGGACTTCCCCGGCCCGCTGGCCGGTATCCGTGCGGGACTCTTCGCCGCACGCCATGCGCATCTGCTGATCTTGCCTTGCGATGTGCCGCAGATCGATGCGCGGTTGCTGGCCGACCTGCGTGCGACCTCACGACGCAACCTGCAGCTACCGGTGATGGTGCGCCAGGGTGAAGACTGGGAACCCTTGCTGTGCATCATCCCCACAAGCCTGAAAAACCAGGTGGAACAGGCGTGGCAAGCGGGTGAACGCAGCCCGCGCAAGCTCTGGCTGCAACTGGGCGCCGTGGCCCTGCAATGCCCGGCCAATGACCCGCGCCTGGCCAATCTTAATACGCCCGAGCTGTTGCACCCCGGGGCTGGCATGTCAGAATGAAGCCTGCACAAGGAACTTTGCCGGCGTCCCGTACGTCACAAGGTCAGCAATTTAAAAGTATTCTCTCGGAGACAAACTCATGACTCAACGGACCATCGCCGCTCTCATGCTTGCACTGGGCCTCGCCACCCTCGCCGGTTGCGCTTCGCCAACAGTGATCACCCTGAATGACGGTCGCGAAATCCAGGCCGTCGACACCCCGAAGTACGATGAAGATTCGGGCTTCTACGAATTCGAACAACTGGACGGCAAGCACACCCGTATCAACAAAGATCAGGTTCGCACCGTTAAAGACCTGTAAGCCTTAGCGCTTGCACACAAGGCCCGCCTCGCGCGGGCCTTGTTGTTCCTGGGGTTTACCAGTCCAGGGTGATCTGGCTGCGGAAGCTGCGCTCCTGGCCGCTCACCGGGTCGATAAAGCGCACGCCCTGGGCCAACAGCTTGAGTGGCTTGGCGTAATCGTCCTCGGCATCCTTGATCACTTCGGGGTAGAACGGGTCATTGCAGATGCTCGCTCCCAGCGCCGTCATATGCACGCGCAACTGGTGCTTCTTGCCGGTCACCGGGAACAGGCCGTAGCGCCATAGATCGCCATTTTTCTCGCGCACCTCTACCGCCGTCTCGGTGTTGCTGGCGCCCGGCCCTTCCTGCATGCGAAAGAAAGGTTCGCCATCCACCAGGCGGCTTTTGTGCACCAACGGGAAAGTAAGGTGCGGCAAGGCCGGGGCGATGGCTTCGTAGAATTTGTCTATACGTCGCGTGGGAAACAGTTGCTGATAGGCCGAGCGGCTGTGCGGGTTAGCGGAGAACAGCACCAACCCCGCCGTATGCCGGTCGATGCGGTGCAGAGGTACCAGGGCGGGGTTGTCCAGACGCCGGATCAAGCGCCGCAACAAGGTGTGCTCGACGTACTCGCCAGCGGGTGTCACTGGCAGGAAATGCGGTTTGTCCGCTACCACCAGGTGCTCATCGGCGTACAGGATGCTTTCCTGCACCGGAATCACTTTCTCGTTGGGCACTTCGCGAAAGTAATAGATGCACAGGCCTTCCTTGTAGCCCAGGCCCAGACTGATCGGGCTGCCGTTGACATCCAGCACCCGGCCTCGGGCAATGCGGTCCAGCCACTGTTCACGGCCAATAGCCGGGAAATGTGCGCACAGGCAGTCGAGCACCGTCACCCAGGAGCCCGGCGGCAAGTACAGGGTGCTGGCTTGGTGCTGGGAGGGAGAAAAACCGGAAGTGGACATGCTGACGCTCAAAGCCTGGAAAACAGGCGGGCATTATCGCCCATGGCGTGCGATTGCCTAGGGCCTATCTCAGGCCTTGGCCAGTTGAGCCCGCAGCACCGGCGAGGCGCTTGCCGCCTCGGTGAATTCCTTGAGCCAGCGCAGCACGTCTACCGCTTCCCAACGGCCAGGGTCATACAGCGCGTAGAGCAAGCCCTGATAACCCACCACATCCAGCTGTTTGTGATAACCGGCGCGCTGGAACAGCGCCTCGATTTCCGCGAAGCAGGTGTTGAAATGCACTTTGTTAAACGGCGTCTTGCCTTCCGTGACCAGGCCATCGAGGCGCAGCTCGTTCACCGCGTCACGCACCACATCGGCGGACATGCGATTGACGCTGCTTTTAAGTTGTTCAACATTCACCACGGGCGTTCCCTCTATTCAATCGCTGTACGAATATACAGTAACTGAATATTTGGAAAGCCGCCATCGCATAAATCTCAGCGCAGGAAGGCAACCACCTGATCGGTGTCGAACGGCCAGTCCAGTTCCGCCCCGGTGTCCATGCGGCGAAGCACCGGAATACGCAGGCCGTAGACATCTGTCAGGTCCTGGGGATCGGTGATATCCACCAACTCCACCAACAACCCATGTTCGACGAGCGGCATGACTTCGGCTTCGGCGATATCACATAGATGGCAACCCAGGGTGCCGAACAGCTGGCATTCAGGAAGCATGATGAAAGGACTCAGGTCACAAAACGAACCTCCATTCTAAGCCCAACAAGCCCCTTGTAGGAGCGAGCTTGCTCGCGAAAAACTCCGGTGCGCCGCGTTCATTCAGGAACCCCGCGCTAGCGTTGACGTTTTTCGCGAGCAAGCGCGCTCCTACGGTGTAAAAAGCCTGATCCAGATCACCATGGCCTATAACTGATTCAGCAATGCTTGCGGCTTTTTGCCGCTCACCCTGCAACGGAGATGCCTGTGTTCGCCAACCTGCTAATTATCCTGGCCTCATCCCTGGTGGTGATTGCGCTGTTTCGCCGGCTGCAACTGCCGCCTGTGCTGGGCTACCTGTGCGTTGGCCTGGCAGTGGGGCCCACCGCGCTGGACTGGGTCAATGACAACGAAGACCTGCCGGACCTCGCCGAGATGGGCGTGGTGTTCCTGCTGTTTTCCCTGGGGCTTGAGTTTTCCCTGTCGAAAATGTTGGCGCTGCGCAGCGTGGTATTTGGCCTGGGCAGCCTGCAAGTGCTGGGGTGTGGGGCATTGCTGGGCGTTTTGTTGATGAGCTTTGGCCTCGCGCCTGGCATCGCGTTGCTGCTGGGCGCCGGGCTGGCGTTATCGTCCACGGCCATTGTCAGCAAGGAGTTGACCAGCCTCGGTGAGATCTTCAGCAGTCATGGCCAGAACGCGATAGGCGTGTTGCTGTTTCAGGACGTCGTGGCGGTGTTGCTGCTGACGTTGGTGCCGGTGTTTGCCGGCAGCAGTGACCAGGCCTGGTACTGGGCGCTGCCGCTGACCCTGGGCAAGACCGTGGTGCTGTTCGTGGGCCTGTTGCTCGCCAGCCGCTGGTTGCTGCCGCGCTTGTTCCGTGAAGTCGCCGCGTCCCATTCGGCGGAGCTGTTTGTGCTGCTGGCGTTGGTGATTGTCTTGCTCACCGCCTGGCTCACCCACCTGCTGGGCCTGTCCCCTGCCCTCGGTGCGTTCCTGGCCGGCATGCTGCTGGGCGAGAGCCATTACCGACACCAGATCGAAGCGGATATCCGCCCGTTTCGCGACATCCTGCTGGGGCTGTTTTTTGTCAGCATCGGCATGCTTATCGACCTGCAGTTGTTCGTCAGCCACAGCCTGTTGATCCTCGGCCTGACGCTCGCGTTGATGCTGGTCAAAGGCATGGTGGTCGCGGCGCTGGTCAAATGGCGTAACAGCGACACCGAAACGGCCTGGCGCAGCGGCCTGGCACTGGCCCAGGGCGGCGAGTTCTGTTTTGCGCTGATGGCGCAGATGCAGCAGAGCCGGTTGATTCCCGATGAGTTCAACGGCTTGCTATTGGCCGCCACCTTCTGCTCGATGCTGCTGACACCGCTGCTGTTGCGTGCGGCACCGGCCGTTGCCCTGCGCCTGCACCGCAAGCCCAACCAGCAAGTGCAACTGGAGCAGATCACCGCGCTCAATGCCCAACTGCACGGGCACGTAGTGATTTGCGGGTATGGCCGCGTAGGCCAGTCCATTGGGCGCTTTATGCGCCGCGAACAACAGGCGTTTATCGCCCTGGATGATGACCCCGAACGGGTGCAGGAAGCCGCCACCGAGGACAGCAGCGTGCATTACGGCGACTGCCGCCGTGGCGCCTTGCTCAGCGCCGTCGGCCTGGAGCGGGCGCGGTTGGTGGTGATCGCGGTGGACAACAGTGATGTCGCCCTGGTGGTGCTCAAGGAGGCGCGACAGATCAACCCCGACGTACCGATCCTGGTGCGCACCCGCGATGACAGCCAGTTGGCTGAGCTCAAGGCCGCGGGCGCCAGCGAAGTGGTGCCCGAGTTGCTGGAATCAAGCCTGATGCTCGCCGCCCATGCCCTGATCCTGCTGGGCCTGCCGGACCAACAGGTACAGGCGCGGGTGGATGAAGTAAGGCACAACCGCTACCGCCTGCTACACGGTTTTTACCCGCCGCCACATACAGAGGAAGAAGCGCCGATCAATCCTGACTGACCGCGCCGATCTTGTGGATCGACAGGTCCGCACCGTAATACTCCTGCTCCTGAGTCAAGCGCAGCCCTTGCACGCGCTTGATCACGCCGTACACCAGCAAGCCGCCGCCAAACGCCACCGCCACGCCCAGCCCGGTGCCGATCAACTGGCTGATCAGGCTCACACCGCCCAGCCCACCCAGGGCGGTCTGCCCGAAGATGCCGCAGGCAATGCCGCCCCACACACCACACAAGCCATGCAACGGCCACACGCCCAGCACGTCGTCGATCTTCCAACGTGCCTGGGCCGCGATAAAACACCACACGAACAAGCCGCCAGCCACCACGCCCGTGACCAGCGCGCCCACCGGGTGCATCAGGTCGGAACCGGCGCAGATCGCCACCAGCCCGGCCAAGGGACCGTTGTGCAGGAAACCCGGATCGTTGCGGCCAATCACCAAAGCAGCCACGGTGCCACCGACCATGGCCATCAGCGAATTGACGGCCACCAGGCCACTGACGCCATTGAGGGTTTGCGCGCTCATCACGTTAAAGCCGAACCAGCCCACGATCAGAATCCACGAGCCCAGCGCCAGGAAGGGAATGCTCGACGGCGCAAACGCCACCAGGCGCCCTTCACGGTAACGCCCATTGCGCGGGCCCAGCAGCAACACCGCCGCCAGCGCCAGCCAGCCGCCCATGGCGTGCACCACCACGGAACCGGCAAAGTCGTGGAAGCTAGCGCCAAAGGTTGCGAGCAGCCAGGCTTGCAATCCAAAGTTGCCGTTCCACACCATGCCTTCGAAGAACGGGTAAATAAACGCCACGATCAGCGCGGTGGCGCACAGCTGAGGCGCAAACTTCGCACGCTCGGCAATCCCACCGGAAATGATCGCCGGAATCGCCGCGGCAAACGTCAGCAGGAAGAAAAACTTCACCAGGCCGTAACCATGATCGGCGCTGATCACGGCGGCTGGTTGCAGGAAGCTCACACCGTAGGAGATCCAATAGCCTATAAAGAAATAGGCCAGCGTTGAAATCGCAAAATCACTGAGGATTTTCGACAAGGCGTTGACCTGGTTCTTCTGGCGTACCGTGCCGACTTCAAGGAAGGCAAAGCCGGCGTGCATGGCCAGTACCATGACCGCGCCAATCAGGATGAACAGGGTGTTGGAACTGTGGACAAGGGTGTCCACTGCGCTTTGCAAGTTTTCCATGGAGGTTGGCAGGCCTGCATCAAGGCAAAAAGCACCAAAGCGGTTCAAGCCGGGGTTTCGCGCACTAAATTGGCACCGCCGGCTTCGCCCTTCTTCAGAGGGCGTGAACCGCTTTAGCGCAGCAATCAACACATCAGGCCGTTGCCGACAGGGTTTTTCCGCGAAGTTAAGTGATTTAGGGTAAGGTTTTTCAAGGTGTTTACCTCGACCGCCCGGATTCAGCGCAGGCCCTAAAGCCTGCGCACCAAGGCAAAGCAAAAGCTGTACCACACAATTGCACTGAACCTTCAGCCAACGCCGCGACTCGAAACCACACGTACAGATCAGCTACCCACGGAGACAACCATGGCCGGTAAAACAGCAAAGACTGCTCAAGAGATACTGATGGAGGATTTTCAAACCCTGGTCAGCGATACCGAAAAGTTGCTGGACGACACCGCCGTGCTGGCCGGTGACCAGGCTGACGAGCTGCGCACCAAGATCCACGAGAGCCTGCTCAAGGCCCGCGAGACCTTGCAACTGACTGAAGACTCACTGCGCGAGCGCGGCCAGGCGGCGATCACTGCCACCGAAGACTACGTGCAAGCCAACCCATGGCAGTCAGTCGGCATTGCTGCCGGCGTAGGCTTTTTGATCGGTCTGCTGGCTACAAGGCGCTAACCATGTCTATCGGCGAATCCAGCTCATCTTCGAGCGCACATTCCTCAGCAAGCGGTTCGACTTCCCGACGCCTGGGCGCAGCTGTGCTGGGCTTGCTGCACAGTCACGTCGAGTTGTTCGGCATCGAGTTACAAGAGCAAAAGGCCCGCACCGTCAGCCTGTTGCTGTTTGCCGGCCTGGCGTTGGTGTTTGCCCTGCTGTTGCTGGTGGGGTTGTCGACGCTGGTGATGATCCTGGTGTGGGACACGGGCTATCGACTCACCGGTATCATCTGCCTGTGCGTGTTCTATAGCCTGGCCGCTGCATTCTGCGGTGTGCGTTTGAAAGCGGCGGTGTTCGATGAGTCCACGCCCTTCCACGCCACGCTCGAAGAGCTGGCCAATGACCGGGAGCGCCTGCTGCCATGAGCATGACTGAGATCCCGCAAAACACGTCACGCCGGGAAATGCGCAAAGCCTTGATCCGCCTGCGCATGGAAATGCACCGCCAGGAAATCCGGCATGAGTCCCAACAACTCATGGCGCCCCTGCACAAGATGCGCAACATGCGCCACAACTGGCAGGACAGCCTGGGCATCAAGCACGCGCCGTTGTGGGGCGTGGCGGCGGTCACGCTGATGGGCTTCTTTACCGGCAAAGGCGCCAAGGGCGGCAGCATCAGCAGCATCACGCGCCTGGTGCGGCTGGGTGCCGGGTTGATCCCGCTGATCAAGTTGGCCATGCAAAGCTCTTCGCGCAAAAGCTGATACGCGGGAGCCGATGACCGCAATGACCAGACACGTGCTGGTCATTGCGGTTTTTTGCGCTGGCTGTTAATTGATATCGACTCGGCTTACCGCTGGATTCGCTTGCCACACAAAAGCCGAACCGGGAAGCTGGAACTGTCATTCACCTTACGGAGAGCCTGCGCCTTGGATTGGCCCACCCTGCTGACCCGCGAACGTCTTGGAAAACCCCTGCACAGCCCCGAAGAACTGGGCCGCAGCCCCTTCCACAAAGATCACGACCGCATTATTTTCTCCGGCGCGTTCCGGCGCCTGGGGCGCAAGACCCAAGTGCACCCGGTTTCGAGTAACGACCATATCCATACACGCTTGACCCACTCCCTGGAAGTCAGCTGCGTGGGGCGCTCACTCGGTATGCGCGTAGGCGAAACCCTGCGCAGCGCCCTGCCCGACTGGTGCGACCCGAGCGATCTGGGCATGGTGGTGCAATCGGCCTGCCTGGCCCATGACATCGGCAACCCGCCGTTCGGGCACTCGGGCGAAGACGCCATTCGCCACTGGTTCCAGCAGGCCGCCGGGCGCGGCTGGCTGGATGACATGAGCAGCGCCGAACGCAATGACTTCCTGAACTTCGAAGGCAATGCCCAGGGCTTTCGGGTGCTCACCCAACTTGAATACCATCAGTTCGACGGCGGCACGCGGCTGACCTACGCCACCTTGGGCACTTACCTCAAATACCCCTGGACCGCCCGCCACGCCGACTCGCTGGGGTACAAGAAACACAAGTTCGGCTGTTACCAGAGCGAACTGCCGATTCTTGAGCAGATCGCCCACAAGCTTGGCCTGCCCCAGTTGGAGGAGCAACGCTGGGCACGTCACCCGCTCGTCTACCTGATGGAGGCCGCCGACGATATCTGCTATGCGCTGATCGACCTGGAAGACGGCCTGGAAATGGAGCTTCTGCAGTACGCCGAAGTCGAGTCGCTGCTGCTGAACCTGGTCGGCGATGACCTGCCGCAAACCTATCGCCAACTGGGCCCAATGGACTCACGTCGCCGCAAGCTGGCGATCCTGCGCGGCAAAGCCATCGAACACCTGACCAATGCGGCGGCGCAGGCGTTTGTCGAACAGCAGGACGCCCTATTGGCCGGCACGCTGCCCGGTGACTTGGTGGAACACATGCATGGCCCGGCAAAGCGCTGCGTGCTGGATGCCAAGGACATGGCACGCAAGAAGATCTTCCAGGACAAGCGCAAGACGTTGCATGAGATCGGGGCCTATACCACCCTCGAAATCCTGCTGAATGCCTTTTGTGGCGCGGCCCTGGAACAACATGGCGGGCGCACGCCGTCGTTCAAGAACCGGCGCATTCTCGATTTGCTGGGCAATAGCGCGCCGGACCCCGCCTGGCCGCTGCACGCCTCTTTCCTGCGCATGATCGACTTCATCGCCGGTATGACCGACAGCTACGCCACCGAAATGGCACGGGAAATGACCGGGCGCTCCAGCCCTCAATAACGACTCCATCCAACTGCCTGTTCCCTGAAGCGAATTGCCCTACGATGGGAACAGAGCAGCCTGATCGAATTCGTACAGGCGCACGAAGAATAATCACGCGCGCCCCAACGGACCCGCCGAGTAATTCCTACTGCCCCCATCGACGCTTGCCTTACTGTGTGCTCTTTATGCCCAGCTATTCTCTTCGTATTCTTTTGGTGGAGGATCACCCCTTTCAACTCATGGCCACCCAGTGCCTGCTCAGAAGCTTCGGCTTCGATCAACTGACCCCGGTGGAAAATGCCGAGCAAGCCATACGCGTGATGAGTCAGTCCGAACACCCTTTCGACCTGATGTTATGCGACCAATGCCTGCCCGACCTGCCCGGGCTTGAACTGGTGGAAATCGCCAGCCGCCGACGCTTCATCACCAGCGCTATCTTGTTAAGCGGTTTACCCACTTCGGAATTGGTTAACCTGACGATACAAGCCGCACAACGAAGTCTCCCCCTCCTAGGCTACTTATCAAAACCTTTGAACAAAGATGAACTTGAGCGATTAGTCCGCTCAACTTTTAACCCACTCCTGTAGGATTTTAAACATCCCCTACAACGAAAAAGGATTCGGGGCCCGCCGTAAATCTCCAAGCCTCCCTTCTTGCCTGGCTCATCCTCAAAACGCTCACATGCCCTGTCACGATTACCTAACAACTTGTAGGCCTATACCTTTTTAAATGTAGGAACTTTCCTGTTCTGCATCTACTCCGTGCGAGCTTCATACTGTGCACTCACCTTCTGAGCTAATGTGCCCGCTTTATCTGCACCTGCATGGAAAGTGACTATGAACACAGTTTTTATTATCGATGACCACCCCGTTATCCGGCTTGCCATTCGAATGTTGCTGGAGCACGAAGGTTACAAAGTCGTCGGCGAAACAGATAACGGGTGCGATGCCATACAGATGGTCCGTGAATGCCTTCCAGACCTGGTGATTCTCGACATCAGCATCCCGAAACTTGATGGCCTTGAGGTGCTCTGCCGGTTCAATGCCATGAACACCTCGATGAAAACCCTCGTTCTCACGGCCCAATGCCCCACGCTGTTTGCCACGCGCTGCATGCGCTCGGGGGCCGAAGGCTACGTGTGCAAGGAGGGTGACCTGAGCGAGTTGCTGAGTGCCATTCGCGCGGTGCTGTCCGGCTACAACTACTTCCCCAGCCAGGCTTTGAATGGCCCCGGAACCGAAGGCATGGATGCTCAAGAGCTGGAACTGTTCAAGACCGTCAACGACCGGGAACTGATGGTCCTGCAACTGTTTGCACAGGGCCGCACTAACAAGGAAATCGCCAAAGGCATGTTCTTAAGTAACAAGACCGTCAGCACTTATAAAAAGAGACTCATGCAAAAACTCCAAGCCAAATCCTTGGTTGACCTCATCGAGATGGCAAAACGAAACGCGCTAGTGTGAGAAAGCGGATGCCCAGGCGTATAAAGGACTATCTAATAATATTAAGTGCCGGTTTGTACTTCAGCACGACTGTGCTCGCTGAGCACCAAACCAGCCCGGAACGCTTCACCCTCTTGAGTCGCGCGGGAGCTGTTCAACTGGACACTCATTTTGACAAGGCCCAACGCCAGTGGCTGCAGAACAAACGTGAACTAACGCTGGGTACATCCACCCCTGACTACCCGCCCTTTGACCTCACTTCCAGCGGCCATGATTACGAAGGCCTTACCGCCGACTATGCAGGACTGCTGGCCAAGGCACTCTCCCTGCCCATCACTGTGATGCGCTACCCCTCCCGAGCGGCGGCCATTCGTGCCCTGGAAGCCGGGGAAATTGACCTGCTGGGCTCCTCCAACGGGTTTGAAGCTGCAACGCCGAACCTTATCCTCTCCGAACCCTATGCCGTGGACCAGCCGGTGCTGGTCACGCGCGAGGGAGAAACCCGCAGCCTCAGCGAAGGCCTCGACGGGCTGCGCCTGAGCCTTGTCTATCACTACCTGCCGCTCAATGAGGTGGAAAAGTTGTACCCCAAGGCGATCATCCGCGCCTACCCGTCTTATCAAAATGCCTTGAATGCAGTGGCCTTCGACCAGGCGGATGTGTTTCTCGGTGACACCATTTCCACCCATTACATGATCAACAAGGGCTATCTCAAAAACATTCGCATGGCCAACTTCGGCAAGCATGAAGCGTATGGTTTCAGTTTTGCCACGCGCCAGGACAACCGGATGCTCCTCAGCATTGTCGATTCAGCCCTGGCCTCGGTGCCCATCAACGAAAGGGACAGCATTGCCAAGCGCTGGAGCGCCGGCAGCGACATTCTGCTGACCGACCAGAAACTGCAACTGACCCAGCGCGAAGAGCGTTGGCTCAAAGAGCATCCGGTGGTCACGGTGATCGTCAACGAAACCTTCGCGCCCCTGACGTTCTTCGATGCGGACGGCAACTTTCGCGGCATCACCGCTGACTTGCTGGAGTTGATTCGCCTGCGCACCGGCCTGCGTTTTTCGGTGCAGCGCGGCCGCGAGGTCGGCGCGATGATAGAACAGGTCGCGGCCCAGAAAGTCGATATGATCGGCGCCATCGTGCCCAGTAACGAACGAGATTCGCAGCTTAATTTCAGCCGCCCCTACCTGGAAAACTCCTATGTATTGTTGACACGCAGAGAGCAAGGTGCCCCCTCGAACATGGAGCAGATGGCAGGAAAGCGTCTGGCAATCACCCGAGGCAGCCCACTGGCCGCGACCTTGAGCAAAGACTTCCCGCAGGTTCAACTGGTGGAAACCAGTGATACGTTCAGAGCATCGGAGCTGCTCGCACAGGGACAAGTGGATGGGGCCGTGAACACCCTGGTGATCGCCAACTACTTCCTGTCTTCCCAGGTCTTCCAGGATAAATTGCAAATCAGCGCCAGCATCGGCACGACCCCTGCGACCTTCACCCTGGCCACCTCGCGTCAAGCCACGGAGTTGAGCTCGATCCTCGACAAGGCCCTGCTCAGCATCGCCCCGGATGAAATGGGTGTGATCAACAGCCGCTGGCGTGGCTACACCGCCGCATCCGACAGCTACTGGCGTAATTACCATCAACTGATCGCGCGCATCATCATCGGCACCGGGCTGCTGCTATTGATCTCCCTGGCCTGGAACGCCTACATGCGTCGCCAGATCAAGCATCGAAAAATGGCCGAACGCGCCCTCAACGATCAGTTCGAGTTCATGCGTGCACTGGTCAATGAGACGCCCCATCCGATCTACGTGCGCGACCGCAATGGGCTGTTGCAGACCTGTAACGACAGCTACCTGCAGGTGTTCGATGTCAAGCGCGAAGAGGTGATCGGCAAAAGCGTGACCCAGATGACCATGGCCCTGGCCTCGGAGGCCGCCCAGTATCATGCTGACTATCTGCGCGTCGTCGCCGAGGGTAACCCGCTGATCCTCGATCGCAGCCTGCATATCCACGACAGGAAACTGACCATCTATCATTGGATCCTGCCCTACCGCGACTCCACGGGTGAAGTCCAAGGCATCATCGGTGGCTGGATCGATATCAGTGACCGACGCCAGCTATTCGATGAACTACGCGCTGCCAAGGAGCGCGCCGACGAAGCCAATCGCGCCAAGAGCACGTTCCTGGCCACCATGAGCCACGAGATTCGCACGCCGATGAACGCCGTGATCGGCATGCTCGAACTGACGCTCAAGCGCGCCGACCAAGGGCACCTTGACCGTCCGGCGATCGAGGTGGCGTACAACTCGGCCAGAGACCTGCTGGAGCTGATCGGTGACATCCTCGACATCGCGCGTATCGAGTCCGGCCGCCTCAGCCTGGCGCCGGAGCGCGTCAACCTGCGGGAGGTGATTGAATCAGTGGTGCGCGTCTTCGACGGGCTGGCACGCCAGAAAACCCTCAGTCTGCTGCTGGAGTTCAAACCCGACCTGAACGATATCGAGGTGCTGATAGACCCGCTGCGCTTCAAGCAGGTGCTATCGAACCTTGTGAGCAACGCGATCAAGTTCACCGAACAAGGGCAGGTCAAGATCAAGGTTGAGCTGCAGCCAACCCAGGCACCGGAGCAGATCGAACTGAGACTGGTGGTGGAAGACACCGGCATCGGCATCAGCCGGGAAGACCAACTGCGCCTGTTCGAACCCTTTGCCCAAGCGGACAACTCCGGGCAACTGGCCCGCAGTGGCGCGGGCCTGGGGCTGGTGATCTGCCGCAGCCTGTGCGCGATGATGGGCGGCCAATTGAGCCTGAGCAGCGTGCCCATGGTAGGCACCCAGGTGCACGTCAACCTGAGCATGCCGCGCCTGCAAGCGATCCAGGCGGAGGGTGAACACACGCCGCAAACGCCGGCCACCGCACTGGTGCTTAACGTACTGGTGGTAGACGACCACCCGGCGAACCGCCTGCTGATGTGCCAGCAACTGGGCTACCTGGGGCATAAATTCACCGCTGCCGAGCACGGTGCGGCGGGGTTCCAGGCCTGGCGTAAAGAGCATTTCGACCTGGTGATTGCCGACTGCAACATGCCCATCATGAATGGCTATGAACTGAGTCGCTCAATCCGTGAGTATGAGCAGCGCGAACAATTGGTGCCCTGCGTGGTACTGGGCTTTACCGCCAATGCCCAGCCAGAAGAAAGGCAACGATGCGTGCAGGCCGGCATGGATGACTGTCTGTTCAAGCCCATCAGCCTTACCGTACTGGAGCGCCAACTGGCACACATTGTCCCTAAAGCCGTGCACCAACGACTGGACCTCCAATGCCTGGAAGCGTTGACCGGCGGTGACCCCCATTTGAGTCGACGCCTGCTGGAGGAACTACTGAGCAGCAGCCATCAAGACCGCCAGATCCTTAGCGAACTGCTGGATCGACACGCTCCACTCTCGGAAATCATTGAGCAAGCCCACAAGATCAAGGGCGCAGCCCGTATCGTGCAAGCCCATTCATTGGCGGGGCAATGTGAAGCCTTGGAGCAAAGCTGTTCGCGCAATGAGGAATGGGCCGTGATCGAAAGCGGTATCAAGGCTCTGGAACAACTCATGCAGGCACTGGAAAAGATGCTGCAGGTTCAACTGGATGAGCTGCAAAGCCAATAAGCGCCAGGGTCGGTAGGGGTAGGAGTGAGCAAACGCGCCCCTACCCCTACCCGCCTCACCAGCCGCTTCAGCAATCGGTCAACCGCAGGAAAATCTCCGCCAGCCGCTCAATGCCCACCTGGTCCTGAGAGGTGAACCGGGCCAGCAATGGACTGTCGAGGTCAAGAACGCCAATCAGGTGACCGTCCTTGACCAAGGGCACTACCAATTCACTGTTCGAAGCGCTGTCACAGGCGATATGGCCTGGGAACGCGTGCACATCCTCCACGCGCTGGGTTTGCCGCGTTACCGCAGCCGCACCACACACGCCACGACCAAACGGAATGCGCACACAGGCGATCTGCCCCTGGAAGGGCCCAAGTACCAACTCTTCATTGCGATTGAGGTAAAAGCCCGCCCAGTTCAAGTCATCCAACTGGTTGAACAGGAACGCGGAAAACTGCGCACTGTTGGCAATAAAATCGCGCTCATCAGCCAACAGCGACTCCAGTTGCGCGCACAGCATGGCATAGCCATCAAGGCCGCTGCCGGCCTGTTGTAAATCGATCATGGTTGACGTTCCAACAATTTAAGACCCACCCAGTAACGGGCGAATTGATAGGCACACCGGCCATTGCGGTTGCCGCGCCCAGTGGCCCAACGCACCGCGAGGACATCAAGCTGCTCATCGCGCTGCCACTGCAAGCCGGCCTTGCTGGCCAACTCGCCGATCCAGTGCTCCACCACATCCAGGAAATGCTCCTGGCTAAACGGGTAGAACGACAGCCACAGGCCAAAACGATCCGACAAGGCAATCTTGTCTTCAACCGCCTCGCTCGGGTGCAATTCGCCATCCACGCGCTTCCAGTTGTCATTGTCGCTCTGGTTTTCCGGCACCAGGTGGCGACGGTTGGACGTGGCATACAGCAGCACGTTTTCCGGCGCCTGTTCCAGGGAACCATCGAGCACGCTCTTGAGCACGCGATAATCGCCTTCGCCAGCTTCAAACGACAGGTCATCGCAAAACAAAATAAAGCGTTGGGGTAGCTTGAGCAGTTGCTCGACCACCCGCGGCAGGTCCGCCAGGTGGTCACGCTCGATCTCGATCAAGCGCAGGCCCGCCTTGGCGTGCTGGGCAAGCAAGGCACGAACCATGGAAGACTTGCCAGTGCCACGCGAACCCCACAACAGCGCATGGTTGGCGGGCAAACCGTCGAGAAACTGTTGGGTGTTGCGCGCCAGTTGCTCACGTTGTTTATCGACACCGATCAGGTCCGACAGGCGCATGTCCAGGCTGACCTCCAGCGGCAACAGGAAGCCACTGCGACCTTCGCGCTGCCAACGGGCGGCCAGGCATTGGCTCCAGTCGATCGCTTGGCGCGGGGCGGGTAACAACGGTTCCAGGCGAGCCAGCACCGCATCGGCGCGCTCAAGAAAGGCATTCAATCGAGAATCCACAGCTATTCCTCTGGCAACTTCTTGCAAAAGATGGCGTATTGGCAACCCTGCGGCACACTGCATGGGCTGCATCAAAAAAACGATTCATGCCGGGCGAGCCAAAGCTTGTGGATGTTCAGCTATGCTTGCCGGGCGAAGGGAAACGCTAAGTGGTTCAACACTCGATGGATATCAAGTTCGCCCACCGCTTGTCTTATAAACAAGCCAGATTGACTGTGCTGGTCGGTTTCGTCTTGGGAACCCTGCTCAGCCTGATCCAAATCGGCATTGATTATGCCAGTGAAGACGCATCCATCAACCGTGAAATACGCTCACTGATTGAAATCAGCCACAACCCGGCGTCACGCATCGCCTACAACATCGATGCCGAACTCGCCCAGGAACTGACCCTGGGCCTGCTGCACTCCCCTGCCATCATCCGCGCGCAGTTGATCGACAACAATGGCGTGGTGCTGGCCGACGTCAACCGCCCGCGCAAAGAAAGCAACTATCGGCCCGTCAGCGATTTTCTGTTTGGGGCCAATCGCCAGTTCGAAGACCGGCTGTTTCTCAGCCATATGCCCAACGACTCGCTCGGTGTGCTGCGCCTTGACGTCGACACCTATGCCTTTGGCAGCCGTTTCCTGCATCGCGCCGAGATCACCCTGCTCAACGGCTTCGCCCGCAGCCTGCTGCTCACCGGGATTTTGCTCGGCCTGTTCTACGTAATGCTCACCCAACCGCTGGTGCGCATTATCCGCGAGCTGAGCACACGCAAACAGGCGCGCCTGGATTGCCCACCGGGGCACGAACACGATGAAATCGGCGTGCTGGTCAACGTCGCCAACCAACAATTCGAAAACATGGAAACCGAGATCCAGCAGCGGCGCCACGCCGAGGACCGCCTCACGGAGTACCTGGGGCAACTGGAAAATATCGTTTCGGCGCGCACCCTTGAACTCAAGGCCAGCAACCAACGCTTGAGCCAGTCCAACGATGAGCTGGAGGCGGCGAAAATGACAGCGCTGGGCATGGCCCAGGCGCGGGCGGCGTTCCTGGCCAATATGAGCCATGAAATCCGCACGCCACTCAATGGGCTGCTGGGCATGATTGCCCTGTCACTGGACAGCCCGCTGACCGCCGAACAGCGCCAGCAACTGTCCATTGCCCATGACTCAGGCAAAGTGCTGGTGGAGTTGCTCAACGATATCCTCGACCTGTCCAAATTCGACGCCGGCCAGTTGGAACTGGAGCATATCCCCTTCGACCTGGGCTCCCTGGCGGAGGACACCGCCAACCTGCTGTCGCAAAACGCCGCGCCGAGTGTGGAGCTGACCTGCCTGATCGACCCGCAATTTCCCGCCCAGGTGATCGGTGACCCGACCCGTGTGCGGCAAATCGTCAGCAACCTGCTCTCCAATGCCTTGAAGTTCACCCGCTTCGGCCGCGTCGATGTGCGCCTGCGCGCCTCGGCAGGCCGGGTCAGCATCGAAGTGTGCGACACCGGCATTGGCATCGCTCAGGAAGCCCAGGTGAAAATTTTCCAGCCGTTCACCCAGGCCGGCGCTGGCATCACCCGTCAGTTTGGCGGCACGGGTTTAGGCCTGGCACTGACCCATAACCTGTGCGAAGCCATGCAAGGCCGCTTGAGTATCAGTTCGGAGGTGGGCTTTGGCAGCCAGTTCTGCGCCGACCTTCCACTGCCGGCGCATTTGCCTGCCACACACTATGCACCGCTCACGGGGGAGGTGATCGCCATCACCAACGCCGGCGGTGGGCTGACGGAGCTGCTCACCACGCTATTGCCCTCTTGGGGGCTGACGCCGCGGTGCTATTCCCAGGACGATGATCTGAGCGGGCTGGCGCCAGACCTGTTGATCACTGACTGCCCTGAATGCTTGTTCCGCTTGCGCCCGGGCATCAGCGCGCCGATTCTGCTGGTCACCGCCTACGGCAACTTTTTGCCCAGCGAAGAAGTCGCGGCCCTGGCGCCGCTGCAGCAACAAGCCCGCCCGTTGAGCCGTAACGCGCTGTACCAGATCCTGCAACGCAACCTGCGCAGCGACGCGCAACTGGTGCTCGACCCGGTCCAGATAGAAACCGCACCGCTTGCGCACCGCGCGCGCATCCTGTTGGTGGAGGACAACGCGGTCAACCAACTGGTAGCCAAGGGCATGCTCAGCAAGCTCGGGTGCGAGGTGATCGTCGCAGCCCATGGCGGCGAAGCCCTCAAGCTGCTGGAGGACCAGCGCTTCGATATGGTGTTGATGGACTGCAATATGCCCGTGATGGATGGCTATGAGGCCAGCCGACAGATTCGCCGCAGCGGGCGTTGGCCGGACTTGCCCATCGTGGCCTTGACCGCCAACGCGATGGCCGAAGAACGCGAGCGTTGCCGGGCCGCGGGAATGAACGATTACCTGGCCAAGCCGTTTCGCCGGGAAGAACTCAACGCGCTGCTGGAACTGTGGGTACCGAAGACCACCAGCCTCTGACGGGTACCCGCACCGCGTAGGTCATTTGAGCAGGGCTTCGATCTCCTGGGTCAAGTCCTGGGGCTTGGTGGTTGGCGCAAAGCGCTTGACCTGCTGGCCATCACGGCCGATGAGGAACTTGGTGAAGTTCCACTTGATGTTCTTGGAACCCAGTAGCCCCGGAGCCTGTTTTTTCAACTGCACAAACAGGGGGTGAGCGTCGCTGCCATTGACGTCGATCTTCTTGAACAGCGGAAAACTGACGCCGAAATTCAGCTCGCAAAACTCGGATATCGCGCCTTCGTTGCCAGGCTCCTGCTTGCCGAACTGGTTGCAGGGAAAGCCGAGCACTACCAGGCCCTGGTCCTTGTATTGCTGCCAAAGTTGCTCGAGGCCCTTGTACTGCGGGGTGAAGCCGCATTTGCTGGCGGTGTTGACCACCAGAATGGCCTTGCCAGCAAAATCGGCCAAGGTCTTTTGTTCACCCTTGATGGTGGTGCAAGGGATGCTCAGCAGGGAGTCGCTCATGGCAATACCTCAAGTCAGCGAAAGAAGAACCTTATTCGTGTAGGAGCGAGCTTGCTCGCGAAAAACTCCCAGACGCCGCGCTCATTCAGGCGCCCCGCGTTATCGTTGACGTTTTTCGCGAGCAAGCTCGCTCCTACGGGGGCTACGCGAGCCTAGCGCGGCACCAGATCCAGGCATACCGAGTTGATGCAATAGCGCAGGCCCGTCGGCGGTGGACCGTCCGGGAACACATGCCCCAGGTGTGCGTCACACTTGGCGCAGGTGACTTCGGTGCGAATCATGCCGTGGCTGACATCGCGGATCTCGACCATCGCACTATCGGCAATCGGCTCATAGAAGCTGGGCCAGCCGCAGCCGGAATCAAACTTGGCCTTGGAATCGAACAGCGGCTCGTTGCAGCAGATGCAGTGGTAGACGCCGTCGGTCTTGGTGGCGTTGTACTTGCCGCTGAACGGTCGCTCGGTACCTTTGAGACGGCACACGTTGTACTGCTCCGGATCGAGCATCGCCTTCCATTCGTCTACAGTTTTCTGCAACTTATCCATCGGTACACCTCGGCAACTGAAAAACCCTGATCTGTGTCTTTTCCATGGATCAGGCGGCACGTATGATTGCGCCTCTTCAAAACGCCAGTCTGGCACCCGCGCCACCGGCATTCAAACGTATTTATGGGTGCGGGCCGTGCAGGCTTCACCCTACGGTAGTGCCTACGCCGTCGGGATCGTTCATTTTCAGGATCACATCGCCATGCAGGTCAGCAAATCGAACAAGCTCGCCAACGTCTGCTACGACATTCGCGGCCCAGTGCTCAAGCACGCCAAACGCCTGGAAGAGGAAGGCCATCGCATCCTCAAGCTGAACATTGGCAACCCGGCGCCGTTTGGTTTCGAGGCGCCGGACGAAATCCTCCAGGATGTGATCCGCAACCTGCCGACCGCCCAGGGTTACAGCGACTCCAAGGGCCTGTTCAGCGCGCGCAAGGCGGTGATGCAGTACTACCAGCAGAAACAGGTCGAAGGTGTCGGCATCGAGGACATCTACCTAGGCAACGGCGTGTCCGAGCTGATCGTGATGTCCATGCAGGCATTGCTTAACAATGGCGATGAAGTGCTGGTGCCAGCCCCGGATTACCCACTGTGGACCGCCGCCGTGACCCTGGCGGGCGGCCACCCGGTGCATTACCTGTGTGATGAAGGCGCCGACTGGTTCCCGGACCTGGCCGACATCAAGGCCAAGATCACCCCCAACACCAAGGCCCTGGTGATCATCAACCCGAACAACCCTACAGGCGCGGTGTATTCCAAGGAGGTGCTGCTGGGCATGCTGGAACTGGCACGCCAGCATAACCTGGTGGTGTTCTCCGACGAGATCTACGACAAGATCCTCTACGATGACGCCGTGCATATCTGCACCGCCTCCCTGGCGCCAGACCTGCTGTGCCTGACCTTCAATGGCCTGTCCAAGTCCTACCGCGTGGCGGGTTTCCGCTCCGGCTGGATCGCCATCTCCGGGCCCAAGCACAACGCGCAAAGCTACATCGAAGGCATCGACATGCTGGCCAACATGCGCCTGTGCGCCAACGTACCGAGCCAGCACGCGATCCAGACCGCCCTCGGCGGTTACCAGAGCATCAATGACCTGATCCTGCCCCAAGGCCGCTTGCTGGAGCAGCGTAACCGCACCTGGGAATTGCTCAACGCAATCCCCGGCGTGAGCTGTGTGAAGCCCATGGGCGCGCTTTATGCGTTCCCGCGGATCGACCCGAAAGTCTGCCCGATCCTCAACGATGAGAAGTTCGTGCTCGACCTGCTGCTGTCAGAAAAACTGCTGGTGGTGCAAGGCACCGCCTTCAACTGGCCGTGGCCGGATCACTTTCGCGTAGTGACCTTGCCACGCGTGGATGACCTGGAAATGGCCATTGGTCGCATCGGTAACTTCCTGAAGTCCTATCGCCAGTAAGGCCATTGACGCTGTACGACTCACAAAGGGTCGTACAGCGATTATCTAGCAACACTTCTGTGTCACTTACTTGCGGTTGTACTTCATTCGGCCTCTGCCGATGTCGTACCCCCTATAATCACGGGGCGACGGGGCAGCATCGGGTCGATCAAGGCTGACAATACAGGTGGGAAAATCCCTTCAAGGCCCTACGCCCGAGGTGTAGGACACAGTTTGAAATAGTCCCCCGGTTGAATCACCCCATGCCGCACCTTATATACCCCGCAGTGAGCGACATATTAAGCATGAGGAGAATTCTACAACCATGATGCGCATCCTGCTGTTCTTGGCCACTAACCTGGCGGTCGTACTGATTGCCAGCGTCACCCTGAGCCTTTTTGGCTTCAACGGGTTCATGGCGGCCAATGGGGTTGATCTGAACCTCAATCAGCTGCTGATTTTCTGTGCGGTCTTTGGTTTTGCCGGTTCGCTGTTCTCGCTGTTCATCTCCAAGTGGATGGCGAAGATGAGCACCAGCACCCAGATCATCACTCAACCCCGCACTCGCCATGAACAATGGCTGATGCAAACCGTGGAGCAGTTGTCTCAGGAAGCTGGCATCAAAATGCCCGAAGTGGGGATTTTTCCAGCGTATGAGGCCAACGCCTTTGCGACCGGCTGGAACAAGAACGACGCACTGGTGGCTGTGAGCCAGGGCCTGCTGGAGCGGTTTTCACCCGATGAAGTCAAGGCGGTGCTGGCCCACGAGATCGGCCACGTAGCCAACGGCGACATGGTCACCCTGGCCCTGGTACAAGGCGTGGTGAACACCTTCGTGATGTTCTTTGCGCGGATCATCGGCAACTTCGTCGACAAGGTCATCTTCAAGAACGAAGAAGGCCGTGGCATTGCCTACTTCGTGGCGACCATTTTCGCCGAGTTGGTCCTGGGCTTCCTGGCCAGCGCCATCGTGATGTGGTTCTCGCGCAAACGCGAGTTCCGCGCCGACGAAGCCGGCGCACGCCTGGCGGGCACCAGCGCCATGATCGGCGCGCTGCAACGCTTGCGCTCCGAACAGGGCCTGCCGGTGCATATGCCCGACAGCCTGACCGCCTTCGGCATCAACGGCGGCATCAAGCAGGGCCTGGCTCGCTTGTTCATGAGCCACCCGCCGCTGGAAGAGCGGATTGACGCACTGCGTCGCCGCGGCTGATAGCCGGATGACTCGACAAGGGGCGATCTGATCGCCCCTTTTTTATGCCTGCTGATTTTCACCGCTCCCTGTAGGAGCGAGCTTGCTCGCGAAAAACTTCAACGATACGCGGGCTTTCTGAATGAACGCGGCGCCTGGGAGTTTTTCGCGAGCAAGCTCGCTCCTACAAAAGCAAAAGCCCTTATCAGCGCCTGGTCAGCCGATAAGCACGTTCTTCAAGGCGAGTAACACCGTCCTGCAGGAACTTTCCGCTCTCCCTCAGGATGTCCCGCTCCTCCAGCCGCTCCAACGCCCAATACGACCCCAGCAGCAACTGCACTTCCTCGTCCGTAACAGCAAAAGGTGGGCCGGCCTTCTGCGCTTGGTCGTAATCGACGGTAATCAGCAACCCCTGGCAGCCTGACGTAAGCAAGGCATTCAGGTGCTCGGCGTATTGCGCACGCATCAGTGGCGGCAATGCGATCAACGCGGCGCGATCATATACGCCGCGGCAACCGGCCACCGCCTCGGCATCCAGGCTGAAGAAATCGCCACACCACAGTTCGATCTGGCCCGCCTGGTAAACCTTGAAGGCGCCCTTCTGAGTGACGTGCGGCACAAGCCCCTGCTCGCTGAAGAACGCCTCCACCGCCTGCTCCGATAGCTCCACGCCCATTACCGGGTACCCCTGGCTCTTAAGCCATACCAAGTCCAGGCTTTTGCCACACAACGGCACCAGCACCTTTACCCCCACGGGCAACCCCAGTACAGGCCAGTGCCGTTGCAAATAGGGATTGACCTCGCGCTGGTGGAAACCAATCTGATTGCTCGCCCAACGGTCCTGCCAAAATTCAGGCTGCATGAATCACTCCGAAAATTCGATCAAAAGGCGCTAAAACTTATATTAGATTTAAATCGATGATCTGATTGAAGATGGCTCCATCTTAACCCTCAGGACCCTGCTCATGCTCCCCAGCCTGTTTATCTCCCACGGCTCGCCCATGCTGGCCTTGCAACCCGGCGCCAGCGGCCCTGCGCTGCAGCGCCTGGCTGCCGAGCTGCCACGGCCCACAGCCATTGTGGTGGTGTCGGCGCATTGGGAAAGCCCAGAACTGCTGGTCAGCGGCAGTGCTGCGCCCGAAACCTGGCACGACTTCGGCGGCTTTCCGCGCGAGCTGTTTGCGGTGCAATACCCCGCGCCGGGTGACCCACAACTGGCCAATGAGATTGTCGAACTGCTGCACGCCGACGGGCTTGCTGCCAGCATTGATGAACGTCGGCCCTTCGACCATGGCACTTGGGTCCCGCTGTCGCTGATGTACCCGGCAGCAGATATTCCGGTGGTGCAAGTCTCCTTGCCCAGTCGCATGGGCCCTGCCCTGCAGACCCGTGTCGGGCATGCACTCGCCAGCCTGCGTGAACAGGGTGTGCTGTTGATCGGCTCCGGTAGCATCACCCATAACCTGGGCGAACTGGATTGGCGCGCCGGGCCGGAGACGATCACACCGTGGGCCCGGGAATTTCGCGACTGGGTGGTCGACAAACTGGCGACCAATGACGACACCGCCTTGCATGACTATCGCCGCCAAGCGCCACATGCCGTGCGCAGCCATCCCAGCGATGAGCATTTGCTGCCGCTGTACTTTGCGCGGGGTGCGGGCGCAGATTTCAGCGTGGCGCACCAAGGCTTCACACTGGGCGCCCTGGGCATGGATATCTATCGCTTTGGCTGACGCCGTCATACCTGTGGAAGCTGGCTTGCTGCAATAGCAGCCGACGGTAACCACGATGCGAAGCGAGTCGCTCTGGCTTTTGATCTGCTTTTGATCTTAGGCGCCCCGTTAAACCACGCTGGCCGGAATTCGACAGGGATTTGGGGGGTAAACCGGCAGGGATGCCGGTTTAGCCGCCCCGCGCCATGGATGGCGCGTGGCGGCGCCCCCCCAAATCACTGGCGGATTACGGGCACACCGAGCCTAGGCGAGGTGCCGAGTGGTGGGGCAAGAGCGTTTTGCTTACTTTTGCGCTTTTCAAAAGTGAGCCGCCGTCAGGGCGGAACCCTAAGTGGCCGTTACCGCAGCAATGGATATGTACACAATCCAACTGTGTTGACTGCCAGGCCGCCTTCGCGAGCAAGCCCGCTCCCACATTTTGATCGCGGGGTGTCAGGTAGAAAAGCTTCGGCTGTCAGGCCATCTTCGCGGGCAAGCCAACCCCCACAGTTGATCGCGTCGAAGACTAAAACAGGAGGCAAAAAAAATCCCCGAACCAGTCGGGGATTTTTTATGTGCGATCAATCAGCCCAAGGGCGGATCAATCTTCGCGGTAGCGACGCAGCTTGAGCTGCTTACCGGCAACGCGAGTGTCTTTGAGCTTGGTCAGCAGTTTTTCCAGGCCGTCTTCCGGCAGCTCCACCAGGGAGAAGCTGTCACGCACCTGGATGCGACCAATGGCTTCACGCGCCAGGCCACCCTCGTTGAGGATAGCGCCCAGCAGGTTCTTGGCAGCGATACCGTCACGCGCACCCAGCGCGGTACGGCAACGAGCACGGCCTTCAGCCAATGGCACTGGAGCACGACGCTCACGGTCGCCACGGTCTGGACGGTCACCGGAACGCTCTGGACGATCACCGCGTGGCGCGCTGTTCGGAACCAGTGGACGTTCTTTTTCGATGGCTGCCAGGGTCAGGGCCTGACCGTTGGTGGCTTTGCGCAGCAGGGCTGCAGCCAGGGCACGCGGGGTGCAACCGATATCGGCGGTCAGGCGGTCCAGCAGGTCGCCGTGGGTCGATTCAGCGTCAGCCACCAGTGGCGCCAGGCTGTTGGTCAGTTTCTTGATGCGCGCATCGAGAACGGCCTGGGCATCCGGCAGGCGGACTTCGGCAACTTTCTGACCGGTAACACGCTCGATCACTTGCAGCATGCGGCGCTCACGTGGAGTCACCAGCAGCAATGCACGACCTTCGCGACCGGCACGGCCAGTACGGCCGATACGGTGAACGTAGGACTCTGGATCGTAAGGCATGTCAACGTTGAACACGTGGGTGATACGTGGAACGTCGAGGCCACGGGCGGCAACGTCGGTCGCTACAACGATGTCCAGACGGCCATCCTTGAGGGAGTCGATCACGCGCTCACGCTGGTTCTGGGCAATGTCACCGTTCAGCGCAGCGGCTTTGTAGCCTTTGGCTTCCAGGGCGCTGGCCAGGTCCAGGGTCGCTTGCTTGGTGCGCACGAACATGATCAGGGCGTCGAAGTCTTCGACTTCCAGCAGGCTCAATACAGCCGAGGTCTTCTGGTCAGCGTGAACCAACAGGTGAGCCTGTTCGATCGCGGTAACGGTCTGGGTCTTGGTCTGGATCTTCACGTGCTCCGGATCGCGCAGGTGGCGTTCGGCAATGGCACGGATGGACTGCGGCAGGGTAGCCGAGAACAATACGGTCTGACGGGTCGCTGGCAGTGCCTTGAAGATGACTTCCAGGTCATCCATGAAGCCCAGCTTCAACATTTCGTCAGCTTCGTCCAGAACCAGGTGGTTCACGGTCGACAGGACTTTTTCGTCACGACGCAGGTGGTCGCACAGACGGCCCGGAGTGGCGACAACGATCTGTGCGCCATTACGGATTGCCTTGAGTTGTGGGCCCATAGGCGCGCCGCCGTAAACGGCCACAACAGTTACACCCGGCATTTGCTTGGCGTAGGTTTCAAAGGCGGTTGCTACTTGCAGCGCCAACTCACGGGTTGGCGCCAGGATCAGGGCTTGCGGCTCGCGCTTGGCAGGATCGATGCAATGCAGAATAGGCAGGGCGAACGCGGCGGTTTTACCGGTACCGGTTTGCGCCTGGCCAATCATGTCCTTACCGGCCATGATGATCGGGATCGATTGCTGCTGAATCGCCGAAGGTTCTTCGTAGCCAGTCGCTGCGACGGCTGCAAGAATATTCGGGTTAAGATTAAAAGCGGCGAAGCCGCCGGTTTCCTGGGTCATGGGTCTGCCTCTAAGTGCATCCGCAAAGACCCATGCTCCAAAGCTGCGCATGCCGTGTTGAGACTCAAGAGTCGCCCTGGCTGCTTTGTCGGCGGGGATTTGCGAAAACGAATGAATGAAAAAGATTCGTCAAGGGAGAGTCCGCTGTGCGGACGTGCAGCCGAAGCTGACTTCGGGGAATTGCGCTACCTAAACGCGGCCCGGTTAAAGGCCGGCGCGCACTATACCGGAAATAGCTGAAAAAGGGAGCTTTTTTTATCGCCAGGCACCGATAAAGCGCACTGCGTCACGGGTTTTGCAGATCCGTGCGCCAAGGTCTATTTTTCAGAGGCCCGGCCCTGTTGGTCATCACGCTTAAACGGTTCACCCAACCATTGAGACCCTTTGGTCTGAAACCTTACCCGCGCCCCGAGGGCACACCCCATGAATCAAGCCAGCAGTAGCCGTGTCAGCCGCGCACTTGAGGGCCATGTTCTATTGCTGGGCCTGGACCGTGTGGCCAAACGCAACGCCTTCGACCTGGATTTGCTCAATGAACTGAGCCTGGCCTATGGCGAATTTGATCGAAACGATGACGCACGGGTGGCCGTGGTGTTTGCCCATGGCGATCACTTCACGGCCGGGCTGGACCTGGCCAATGTCAGCAGCGTGATGGCGGGCGGCTGGCAACCGCCGCTGGGAGGGTGCGACCCGTGGGGGGTGTTTGCCGGCCCGCGCGTGAGCAAGCCGGTAATTGTCGCCGCCCAAGGCTACTGCCTGACTATAGGTATCGAGTTGATGCTGGCGGCGGATATCAACCTCTGCGCCAGCAATACTCGCTTTGCACAGATGGAAGTTCAACGTGGGATCTTTCCATTTGGCGGCGCGACATTGCGCTTTCATCAGATTGCCGGCTGGGGCAATGCGATGCGCTGGCTGCTCACTGGCGACGAATTCGACGCCCATGAAGCCCTGCGCCTGGGGTTGGTGCAGGAAGTGATGGCCAGTGAAGACCTGCTGCCCCGCGCCATCGAGTTGGCCAACCGCATTGCGCGCCAGGCACCGCTGGGTGTGCAGGCCACGTTGATGTCGGCGCGGCTGGCGCGGATGGAAGGCGAAGCTGTCGCCGCCGCCGCGCTGCCGCCCATGGTGGATAAACTGCTCAATAGCGAAGATGCCAAGGAAGGGGTGCGGGCGATGGTCGAGAAGCGGCCGGGGGTGTTCAAGGGGATTTGAACGAACTGAATTAGCGGTCGGCAGTGAGGGCCTCTTCGCGGGCAAGCCCGCTCCCACAAGGGATGCATTTCAACAGAGAATGCAATTCAACTGTGGGAGCGGGCTTGCCCGCGAAAGCGTCCGAACCGGCAACTAAGTTGCTGGCCGAATCGCCTTGATCAACGGCTGCAACGAATACCCCAAGCGCGGCGCCAAGGCTTCGGCGCGGGCTGACAGCGCATCCAGGTCCAGCTCCTGATCCAACTCCGAAGGCACCAACAGAATCACATTGCCCTCCTTCACCGGCAGCTCCCAGTAATGCCGGTGGTACAACCCACGCAGCAACGCCGCCCCCAGCGGTTTGCCGTCATCGGTGGCCCACTGGTTGATCACCAGCCAGCCGCCAGGGTTGAGTTTCTTCTGACAGTTTTCCAGGAAGGTCCAGGCCAGATGCCCCACGCCTGGGCCGACATCGGTGTAGAGGTCGACGAAAATCAGATCGGCCGATTCGGCACTGTCGAGCAATTGCAGCGCGTCACCAATGCGGATGTACAAGCGCGGATCGTCATCCAGCCCCAGATATTCAATCGCCAGGCGCGGTACATCGGGGCGCAGCTCAATGGCTTCGACATCGTCCAGCGCCAGGAACTTGAGGCATGCCTGGGTCAACGTGCCCGCGCCCAAGCCGAGAAACAACGCACTCTCCGGCTGCTCATGACACAACGCACCAATCAGCATCGCGCGGGTGTAGTCGTACTCCAGCCAGCTCGGGTCAGCGGTGAACACACAGCTTTGCTCGATGGCGTCGCCAAATTCGAGAAAGCGGTAATCCGCCACTTCAAGCACACGGATCATGCCGAATTCATCATGGACTTCGGCCAGCAGGCGCTCGACACGCTCCTCGCTCATCACTACTCCTAAAGGGTCTACCGCACGACAAAGGCGCGATTGTCGGCCAAGCGGCAGCCACAGGTCACGCACTAATTGCTGCTAACATTGACGCCCCGACATCCACCCGCAAACGAGTTCATGATGAGCCAACCCTGGAGCCCCGATAGCTGGCGAGCCCTGCCGATCCAGCAGCAACCTCAATACCCGGACGCTGCCCACTTGCTGCAAGTGGAACAAAGCCTGGCGAGCTACCCGCCCCTGGTGTTTGCCGGGGAAGCCCGCGAATTGCGCCGTCAGTTTGCCGAAGTGACCCAGGGCCGTGCCTTCCTGCTGCAAGGTGGCGATTGCGCCGAGAGCTTTGCCGAGTTTTCCGCCGCGAAGATCCGCGACACCTTCAAAGTGCTGCTGCAGATGGCTATTGTCATGACCTTCGCCGCCGGTTGCCCGGTGGTGAAAGTCGGACGCATGGCCGGCCAATTCGCCAAGCCACGCTCGGCCAACGATGAAACCATCGACGGCATCACTCTGCCCGCCTACCGTGGCGATATCGTCAACGGCATCGGCTTCGACGAAAAAAGCCGCGTGCCAGACCCGGACCGCCTGCTGCAGTCCTACCACCAGTCCACCGCCACCCTCAACCTGCTGCGCGCGTTTGCCCAGGGCGGTTTCGCTGACCTGCACCAGGTGCACAAGTGGAACCTGGATTTCATCGCCAACTCAGCCCTGGCTGAAAAGTACAGCCAACTGGCCGACCGCATCGACGAAACCCTGGCCTTCATGCGCGCCTGTGGCATGGACAGCTCGCCGCAATTGCGCGAAACCAGCTTCTTCACCGCCCACGAAGCGTTGCTGCTCAACTATGAACAAGCCTTCGTACGCCGCGACAGCCTGACCAACGACTACTACGACTGCTCGGCACATATGCTGTGGATCGGCGACCGTACCCGTCAGTTGGATGGCGCCCATGTCGAGTTCCTGCGTGGGGTGAACAACCCGATCGGCGTGAAAGTCGGACCGAGCATGAACCCCGACGACCTGATCCGCCTGATCGACATCCTCAACCCGGATAACGACCCTGGCCGCCTCAACCTCATTGCCCGCATGGGCGCAGGCAAGGTCGGCGACCACCTGCCCAACCTGATCCGCGCCGTGCAGCGCGAGGGCAAGCAAGTGCTGTGGAGCAGCGACCCGATGCACGGCAACACCATCAAGGCCAGCAGTGGTTACAAGACCCGCGACTTTGCGCAGATCCTTGGCGAAGTGAAGGATTTCTTCCAGGTGCACCAGGCAGAAGGCAGCTATGCCGGCGGAATTCATATCGAGATGACCGGACAGAACGTCACCGAATGCATCGGCGGCGCCCGGCCAATTACCGAAGATGGCCTGTCGGACCGTTATCACACCCATTGCGACCCACGGATGAATGCCGATCAGTCGTTGGAGTTGGCGTTTCTGATTGCCGAGACCTTGAAACAGGTTAAACGATGACGTTTTATCGACCGGGATGACGCCATCGCGGGCAAGCCCGGCTCCCACATTTGAACGCGTTTCTCTGTGGGAGCCGGGCTTGCCCGCGATAGAGGTTTAAAGGTTGGTATCTCGGTTCAGCATCGCTGCCCTTAACCGGGCAGCACTGGGCCGCTGGCAATTGAGCTGGACCTGTTCCAGCCCTAGCCAGTCGGCCATTTTGCGCAGGTTCATCGCCAGCGCCAGCATGCCTTCCTCATCCAGCCCCGGCTCTTCCTCATGCACGGCATGCACGGCCAGGCGCCCATGGGCACGCTCGGCCCGCAGGTCGACGCGCGCGGCAATGCGCTCGTTGTGCAGAAACGGCAGCACGTAATAGCCATACACGCGCTTTTCTTGCGGGGTGTAGATCTCCAGCCGATAGCGAAAGTCGAACAGGCGCTCGGTGCGGCTGCGCTCCCATATCAGCGAATCGAACGGTGACAACAATGCACTGGCCGGTACGTTGCGCGGCAGTTTCGGCTGCGCCAGGCAATACGCGGGTTGCTTCCAACCCCGCACCTGGCACGCCAGCAGTTGCCCATCCTCGACCAGTTCGGCCAAGCGGTTGCGGCTGTCGGCGGGCTCGAGGCGAAAATAATCGCGCAGGTCTTTTTCGGTGGCGACACCCAATGCCGTCGCACTGTGCAACAGCAAGCCGCGCTGCGCTTGAGCCTCCCCCATGGAGACATTGAGCACCTCGGTGGGGATAACACGCTCGGGCAAATCATAGAGTCGCTCAAACCCTCGACGACCGGCGACCGTGACCAAGCCTGCGGCGAACAGCCATTCCAGCGCGTGCTTTTCATCACTCCAGTCCCACCAGGGCCCGGCACGCTCCTCGCGGGTCGACAAGCTGCCAGCGCCCAAGGCGCCCTGCTGTTCGACGGTGCGCAACACGCGCTGGATAGTCGCCTGCTGTTCACGGCCAAAACGTGCCATTTGCGCATAGATCCCCTGCCCTTGCCGGGCGCGCTCCATGCGCCACTTCATCAGCGGGTACAGCGCCATGGGCAGCAGCGACGCCTCGTGCCCCCAGTATTCGAACAACGAGCGCCGCCGCCCCTGGCTCCAGGCGGCTTGCTCAAGAATTGACGGGGAATAAGAACCAAGGCGGGAAAACACGGGTAGGTAGTGGGAACGCACCAGCGCATTGACCGAGTCGATCTGTAAAACGCCCAGGCGTTCGATCAGGCGGTTGAGGTGCGTAGCCTTTATCTGCGCAGGCGCCTGGCGCCCGGAAAAACCCTGGGCTGCCAGCGCCATGCGTCGAGCTTGCTTGAGTGAAAAACACAGGTCGGCGGGCATGGCAATCTCCATAGAAGCTCGCCCCCTACCCTACTGCATCCGGACTTATTTTCGCAGCGGGTCTTCCCAGAAATGCCGATGGCTCTCCTGTGCGACGTCGGCGCGATTGAGCCCGATGTCCTTGAGTGCGTCATCGCTCAGGGTCGCCAGCATCTGGCGCTCCTGATGCAGTAGCTGCCAACGCGCGAATGTGTGAAACAGCCCGGCAAACGGCCATTTATCCGTCGATATGAAACCTTTTTGACCTTTCATCTTCTCGCCCTCCAGTGGGGATGACGACAGTGTGTGCCTGGCATTATGATCAATCCAACGAATGTTTCTTATGCAATACATCTCGGAGATTGATCAATTGTCCGCCTATCCCAGCATCGACACAGACGTGCTGCGCACCTTCGTCGCGATTGCCGACCAGGGCGGTTTCACCCGCGCCGGCGAGCAGGTCAACCGCACTCAATCGGCGGTGAGCATGCAGATGAAGCGTCTGGAAGAAGACGTGTTGCAGCGCAAACTGTTCGAGCGCGATGGCCGGCAGGTACGGCTCACGCCCGAAGGCCAGGTGCTGCTGGGTTATGCGCGACGCATCCTGAAATTGCACAGCGAGGTGTTCAATACCCTGCGCGAGCCGCATATGGTGGGGTTGGTGCGCATCGGCACACCGGATGACTACGTGATGCGCTTTCTGCCAGGGATCCTCAAGCAGTTTTCCAAAGCCTACCCACTGATTCAGATCGAAATGCACTGCGAAGCATCCACCGTGTTGATGCAGCGACGGGACCTGGCGTTGACCGTGATCAGCCGCGAACCCGGCAATGATCTGGGTGAGTTATTGCGTACCGAACGCATGGTGTGGGCAGCATCGCCGTGCTTTTGTGTGGAGGAGCACGATGCCCTGCCCCTGGCGGTGTCCGGCGACGAGTGCCTGTACACCCATTGGGCACGTGCCGCACTGGACGCGGCGGGGCGAGATTATCGCCTGGCCTATCACAGCTCCAACGGAGCAGCGATCCTGGCGGTGGTGAGTGCGGGCCTGGCGGCGATGGTCAGCATGGAAAGCCTGGTCACCGACGACCTGCGCGTGCTCGGCAGCGACGAAGGCTTCCCGCCTTTGCCGTCGATGAACCTGCGCTTGCTGCGTAACCCGCAGATGACATCGCCGATCACCGAATGCCTGGCGGACTACATCGTCGAAGGCTTCAAACTTTAAAGGTCAGCATCACCGCGCACACCACCAAAAAGCCACAGAACAGGCCGCGCAACAGACGCTCCGGCAAGGCATGGGCCACTTTCACGCCCCAACTGATACTCAGCAGCCCCCCTATCGCCAGCGGCAGGCCGATCATCCAGTCCACCTCATGGTGCCAGGCATAGGTGACCAGGGTCACACCGGTGCTGGGCAACGCCAAGGCCAACGACAAGCCTTGGGCGACCACTTGAGTAGTGCCGAAGACACTGGTGAGTACCGGCGTGGCGACCACCGCGCCGCCAACCCCGAACAGCCCGCCCATGGAACCGGATGCCGCGCCCAGGACGCCAAGCCAAGGCCAGGAATAACGCATTTGCGCGGTGGGCGGCGCGTTGCGCGTGAACATGCGCAGCAGGTTGTAGGCAGACAGCGCCACCAAGAACGCAATAAAGCCAATGCGCATGGCGCCCGCGTCCAGCCCCACCGCCCAGATCGATCCCAGCCAGGCGAAACAAAAGCCCGTTACACCCAGAGGTAAGGCGTGACGCAACTCGATGCGGTTACGCTGGTGATAGCGCCACAGGGCGAGCATCACATTAGGCACCACCATGACCAAGGCGGTGCCTTGTGCGATCTGCTGATCCAGGCCGAACAACACGCCCAGTACCGGGATAGCAATCAACCCGCCGCCAATGCCAAACAGCCCACCCACGGTGCCCAACGCCGCGCCCAATGCCAAGTACATCACTAAATCCCACACCGCTCGCTACTCCGCCATTTCATGCTTGGCATGCTACGCAGTCGGCCCTGGCGCGGAAACGCACAGCAACGCACAATGGCTGTGCCAATCTCGCATAAGCGTTGAGCCATGAACCCCAACACCTTGATCGACCAACTGAGCCTGTTTCTGGATGTATTGGAAACCGGCAGTTTTTCCGCCGCCGCGCGCCGCCATCCGCTGACGCCTTCCGCCGTGGCGCGGCGCATCGACAGCCTGGAGAACTCAGTGGGCAGCCGCCTGTTCCAGCGCAGCACCCATGCGGTGGTGCCCACCTCAGCGGGCTTGGCCTTTGCCGAGCGGGCGCGACGGATTGTCAGCGAGTTGCAGTTGGCGCGAGCCGAAGCCGTCTCGCTGAGCCATGCGCCGGAAGGGTTGATCCGGGTCGATGCGCCCGCAGCGTTTGGCCGCCGGCACCTGGCGCCGGTCATTGCGGACTTTTTGAGCCTGTATCCCGGCCTGGACGTCCACCTGCACTTGATCGACAGCTTTGTCGATATGCAGGGCGCGCATTTGGGCAAGGTCGATCTGGTGCTGCGTGCCGGGCATATCGTTGACTCGCGGCTGATCGCTACGCCGTTGGCAAGTATCGTGCGTATCGCCTGTGCCAGCCCCGCGTATCTGAAAAGCCGTGGCACGCCGGCCCATCCTCGGGAGCTGAGCGAACATGATGGCCTGGACTGGGACGGGCTGGCGCCGATGTTCGCCTGGCGCTTCGAACTGGACGGGCGTCGCACCACCTATCGCCCGCGGCGCATCCGCATGAGCGCCAACAATGCCGAAGCCCTGCTTTCGGGCGCATTGGCCGGGCTGGGCATCGCTCACCTGCCGACCTGGTTGGCCAGTGAATACCTGGTGCGCGGCGAACTGTTGCCGTTGTTTTGTGAAGACGGGTTGCCCAGCCCGGAAACCGCCGGCATTTATGCGCTGCGCCTGGAACAGCAGCCCAATGCGCGCAGCCGGTTGCTGCTCGAATACCTCAAATCCCGTTTCAGCCCGGTGCCGCCTTGGGATCTGGCATTGCAAAGTGGCTTGGTCTGACGCCTAGGGCAACAATTACCTGGCGCATTAAAGATTTGCCCGCTAGATTCCAGCCTATACATGCTTTTTAGAGGCACTACCATGAGCAAAAACCCTGATCCTTGCGAATCGCTATTGCTGGACAACCAGCTGTGCTTCGCCCTGCACTCCACTTCATTGCTGATGACCAAGGTCTACAAGCCGCTGCTCCAAGCCATCGGCCTGACCTACCCGCAATACCTGGCCATGATGGTGCTGTGGGAAGAGGATGAGTTGACTGTCAGCGAAATCAGCAGCCGCCTGCTGACGGACCCGGGCTCCATGACGCCACTGCTCAAGCGCCTGGAAGCGGAGGGTTTGCTCAGCCGCACCCGCAGCCGTGAAGATGAGCGGGTGGTGGTGGTGGAGCTGACCGATGCCGGGCGCGCTTTGCAGGAGAAGGCCAAGGATGTTCCGCAATGCATCCTGGGTGCCAGCGGGATGGCGCTGGAGCAATTGCGCAAGCTGCAAGGCGACCTGATCGCGCTGCGCGCTAATCTGCAAACCAGCCTCTGACACCCCCAGCATTACACACACTCAGAAGTGGGAGCTGGCTTGCCTGCGATGGCGCCCTCACAGCCGATACCTATCTACCTGACACCCCAACGATCCAACTGTGGGAGCGGGCTTGCTCGCGAAGGCGGCCTGGCAGTCAACACAGTTGGATTGTGTACATATCCATTGCTGCGGTAACGGCCACTTAGGGTTCCGCCTGACGGCGGGTCACTTTGGAAAAGAGCCCCAAAGTAACCAAAGGGCTCTTGCCCCACCACTCGGCACCTCGCCTAGGCTCGGTGTGCCCGTAATCCGCCAGTGATTTGGGGGGCCGCCGCCACGCGCCATCCATGGCGCGGGGCGGCTAAACCGGCATCCCTGCCGGTTTACCCCCCAAATCCCTGTCGAATTCCGGCCAGCGTGGTTTGACGGGGCGCCTGAGATCAAAAGCAGATCAAGAGCGGCTCGCTTCGCATCGTGGTTAGCGTTGGCTGCTACAGCCTGCAAAGTTGTGTAGATACCTAGGCTGCGATGGCGGCGAATCAGTCAGTTTTTTCAGGGCTGACACACCGCAATCGCAGGCAAGCCAGCTCCCACTTTTTTGCTCTGCGGCGCCCTCAAATTTTTCAATCATCCAAAAATCTGAAAATTTAACTTGCGCGCTAAACATTAGCGCTATACATTCATCTCACCAACTACTTAGCGCACAAATGTTTAGCGCTAACAAACAGAGGAACGCCCCATGCAAACGCTCTACACCGCAGTAGCCACCGCCACTGGCGGCCGTGATGGTCGCGCTGTTTCCAGCGACAATATCCTCGACGTCAAGCTGTCGACTCCAAAGGAGTTGGGCGGGGCCGGTGGCCAGGCCACTAACCCCGAGCAATTGTTTGCTGCCGGCTACTCTGCTTGCTTTATCGGCGCACTGAAATTTGTTGCCAGCCAGACCAAACGCAAGATCCCGGATGACGCGTCGATCACTGCCCACGTGGGCATCGGCCAGATCCCTGGCGGCTTCGGCCTGGATATCGACCTGCATATCAGCCTGCCGGGCCTGGCCCAGGATGATGCGCAAAGCCTGGTCGACGCTGCACACCAAGTCTGCCCTTACTCCAACGCCACCCGTGGCAACGTGGATGTGCGCTTGCATGTAACGGTCTGATAAACAGATGCCCATGAAAAAGCCCGACTCAAGGTCGGGCTTTTTTTCGTATCGCCGGGGCCAGAATTACTTCTTGGCGCGACCTTTGTACGAACCACCTTCACGGGTATCGATCTCGATCAGGTCGTCGATTTCGATGAAATCGGCCACTTGCAGTTCGGTACCGTTGCTCAGCTTGGCAGGCTTCATCACCTTGCCGGAAGTGTCGCCGCGAGCGGAGCCTTCGGTGTAAGCAACCTTACGCACGATGGTGGTCGGCAGCTCTACGGAAACCAGGCGCTCTTCGAAGAAGATCGCTTCGCAGACGTCTTCCATGCCTTCTTCAATGAACGGCAGAACGGCTTCGATATCTTCAGCGTTCAGCTCGTACATGGTGTAGTCGGTGGTGTCCATGAACGTGTAGGTGTCGCCGCTGATGAAGGACAGGGTCGCTTCTTTGCGGTCGAGGATCACGTCGTCCAGTTTGTCATCGGCGCTGTAGACGATCTCGGTCTTGTAACCGGTCAGCAGGTTCTTCAGCTTGGTCTTCATGATTGCGCTGTTACGACCAGACTTGGTGAACTCAGCTTTCTGAACCAGCCAAGGGTCGTTTTCGAGACGGATCACTGTACCGGGTTTCAGTTCTTTACCAGTTTTCATTGCGTATATCCGAAATTTGGATGGGATTGACAAAAATCAAGGTGGCGTATCATATCCAACTTTCATAAAACTGTACCAGCGCCGTCGCAAGATCGGCCTGCAAGCCTTGTTCCAGACACCAGTTCTGCGCGTGCTGGCTGACCTCGGGCCAATGTTCCAGCAGCATTTTCCAGGACTGTGCCATATCGCCATCAGCGTTCCAGGCTTGCCAGAGCGTGACGACGGCTGCCTTGGCGGCTGGCGAAAGTGCGGCGGTGTACAGTTCCAGGAAGGCGTCGAGCTTGTCCAGGTGGATGTCTTCGTCCTGGCGATAGATATGCCACAGCAGTGGCCTCCCCGCCCACTGGGCACGCACGAATGAGTCTTCGCCACGCACGGCATTGAATTCACAACACCACAACAACTGGTCATATTGCTCCTGGCGCACGAATGCAATGACCTGCACGGTCAGCGCGCCGCGCACCTGGATGTCGCCTGCGGACAAGCTGTTCACGCCTAGCCAGCGTTGCACATCCCCCAGAATGCGCCCTTCCGGCACCAGCAAGTGCGTCCCACGCCCATCAGCCGCCAATACGTCGAGCCAGCCGGCCAAGCCGTCATTCTCATAGGCAAACAGCGACATCAAACGCGCGCCGACCGTCGGAGCAACGCCCAGGCTTTGCAGGAACTGTTGCTGCGCGACGTCATCCTGCTGAAATGCCTGGCGGCGCTCCAACAAGCCAGCTTCACGCAGCAGGCCGCCGGTGCCAGGGCGAAAACCGGGGAAGAAAAAGTATTTCTGCACGCCTTTGTACTTCACCGAAGGCAAGCGATGGCAGCCCACCACCCAGTCTTCGGCGCTGAGGTAATCGAGGTTCATCCACAATGGCGCACGCTCACGCTCGGCCATGCGGTCCATGTATTCAGGCGGTAGCTGGCAGGCGAACGCGGCAATCACCACATCGGCCGGGTGTGCGCCCGGCCATTCGGCTGGCCAGTGACGCACTTGCACGCCCTCTTGCCATTGCTGGCCCACCTGCACATCAATGTCCGGGCACATGCGTTCGAAGGCGCGCAGGTCGTCGACCCACAAGCGCACATCACAGCCATGCTCCACCACCAACTGCCGGGCCAGGCGCCAGGTCACGCCGATGTCGCCGTAGTTGTCGACGACACTGCAAAAAATATCCCAGCGGGCTTTCATTCCGGGCTCCATCGATCAAAGGTCTGATTGTCCGCATAAATGGGTGGATGCAGAAGGCTTGATCGCGATTATTCTGCAAGGAGGCTGTGCGACAATCACCGCCATGCCGTCAATGCCTGCCAGGAGGCCCTTATGTCTGACCGTCCGTTGTCGTTGTTCAAGCTCTGCATCGCGATTGCCGCAGGCGTATGGCTGGGGTTTATCGCCATTGCGCTGACCACCTGGCTGGCGTCTCGCTACCTGTTCCCCCAAAGCTTGGCACCGGTGGCCCAGGCGGTTCAGCAATTGGGCAAACCGGCCACGGTCGATGAGTCACAACCACCGAACCGCCTGTTCGAACAGTACCAACAGAACCTGCAAAAACAGGCACAACAACAGGCCTTGGACCAGGCCCGAAGCAACGCGCGTAACCTGTCCAACCCCAAATGCCAGTTCTGGCTGCAACAAGACCAGAACGCCCCCAATGAAAAGACGCGGGCCAATGTCCTGCAATTCTGCGATTGATGCCAAATACCGCCATGAATAAACACGCCGTGCTCCAGTTGATCCTGGAAAAACTCACCATCGACCTCGACATCGTCCAACGCGCCGCGCAGACCGCCTACGAAACCGCGACCCACGAAGAAAACATCGCCGAGAACAAATACGACACCCTCGGCCTGGAGGCTTCTTACTTGGCCACCGGGCAGGCCCGGCGAGTGGAGGAGATCAAGCAATCGCTGGTGCTGTGCCAGCAACTGCAGCTACGTGCGTACGATGATCAACGCGGGATAGAGATCGGCACGCTGGTGGGCCTGGAAGATGAGGACGGTCGCCAGCAGTGGCTGTTCCTGGCGCCGGATGCGGCGGGTTTGAAAGTAGACGTGGTCGGGCAACCGGTGACGGTCATCACGCCGCGCTCGCCGTTGGGCAAAGGCCTGTTGGGCAAACGCATTGATGAAGAAGTGGAGATTTTGGTGGCCGGCGCTCGGCAGTACTTTACGGTGACCGAGGCCAGATAACCTACACCCCCTGTAGGAGCGAGCTCGCTCGCGAAGAAACGCAAGGGCGCCGCATACAACCTGGCACCCCGCGATCTTCGCGAGCAAGCTCGCTCCTACAGGGTAATCGTGTCAGTGGACGGGCAATTCGACGCCGTCGAACAGCTCTTCCAGCTCTTGCTTGTTGTGGCACTGGATCGCCTTGGCCATCACTTCGCGGGTCAGGTGCGGCGCGAACTTCTCGATGAAGTCGCACATGAAGCCGCGCAGGAAAGTACCGCGGCGGAAACCGATCTTGGTCACGCTGGACTCGAACAATTCACTGGCATCCAGCACCACCAGGTCTTTGTCCAGGTTGGTGTCGACCGCCATCTTAGCAACGATCCCGACGCCCAGGCCGAGGCGCACATAGGTTTTGATCACGTCGGCATCGGCAGCGGTGAACACCACCTTGGGCGTGAGGCCGCGATGGCTGAAGGCTTCGTCGAGCTTGGAACGGCCGGTAAAGCCGAACACATAGGTCACGATCGGGTATTCAGCCAAGGCTTCCAGGGTCAGCTTAGGCAGCTTGGCCAACGGGTGCCCCTGAGGCACAACCACGCAGCGGTTCCAACGATAGCAGGGCATCATCACCAGGTCGCCGAACAGTTCCAGGGCTTCGGTGGCGATGGCAAAATCGACGGTGCCGTCAGCGGCCATCTCGGCAATCTGCATCGGCGAACCCTGGTGCATGTGCAGGGCCACATCCGGGTATTGCTTGATGAAATCGCGGATCACCGGCGGCAATGCATAGCGCGCCTGGGTGTGAGTGGTGGCGATCGACAAGGTGCCTTTCTTCTCGTTGGAGAATTCCTGGGCGATCTGCTTGATGCTTTCGACTTTACGCAGGATCTCGCCGGCGGTGGTGATGATGCGCTCGCCAGCTGGAGTGACGCGGGTCAGGTGTTTGCCACTGCGTGCGAAGACTTCGACGCCCAACTCGTCTTCGAGCAGGCGGATCTGCTTGCTGATACCAGGCTGCGAGGTGTAGAGGCTTTGAGCGGTAGCGGAAACGTTGAGGTCGTGGTGCGCCACTTCCCAGATGTAGCGCAGTTGTTGAAGCTTCATATCAATCCCTCAAAGCAGATAGACGCCACGGGTATCAGCGACGGTATATAACTATATTAAAGGTTTTGCGGATAAATCTAGAACTTTTTTATCGTTTTTACCGATCAACTGTCGTCACTGCGCCGACGCTGCAACGACGGCACCAGGTAAACCGGCACCGGGGACAACTGCAACACCCGTGCGGCGGTACGTCCAAGGGGGACGGCCACGCCGGTTGCCTGGCTATGACTGCCTACGACCAGCAAGTCGACGGACAGTTTTCGCAATTGGTCGAGAATCACCTCGCAAGGGTCCCCCTGGATCACCTTGACCGAGCGAATCCATTGCAGGTCCTGCTCCCCTTCCCCCCACTCCTCGCGAAAGCTGTCCAGCACGCGTTGTTCAATCGTCGCCATCACCGTGCTCAGCCCCTTGCTCTGCCATTCGCTCAAGGCGGCCTCATCAAGGTAGCTCTGCAGTACCGATTCGGCGAACAAGCCGATGGGCTCGACCACGTGGATCACATACAGGTCAGCCTTGAACGTTCGCGCCAGCGCCAGTGCATGTTGCATCACGTAGGGCGCATACAGACCGAGGTCCGTGGCAAACAGCATCGAACGAATCATAGAACCTCCTGGACTGCCAGGATGGCGGGGATTGAATGAGCTTAGCAGCTAGCGCTCGGTCTGGACTCACCCCAATCAGCGGTTGTGCCGATCAATAAAACTCAAGGCCTGGTAAAGCGCCTGCATGCGTGGCAGTTCGCAACCGGCCGCTTTGGCAGCGGCCAAGGGACGGGCGTAGATGGCCGCCAGTTCCAACGGCCGCTTGTGCAGGTGGTCGTGGTACATGCTGGGCAGGTAGTCGTCCATGGTTTCGGTCATGGCGAACATCTGCCCGGCGTAGCTGGCAGCAATTTCATGCCCGCACGCATGCGCGCCCTGCACCACCTCGGCCATCAGCGCCTGGATCAACTCGCGGCTGGACTCATCGGCCATCATGGCCGTGGTGCCTGTGCCCAGCAACACCGAGAGGCCGTTGAACGGCACGTTCCAGACCAGCTTGTGCCAACGCGCCAGATGCACATTGGCCATGGCCTGGGACTCGATGCCGGCTTGATGAAACAGCCCGGCGCCGGCTTCGACAATCGCCTGTTGCTGCACCTCATCGTTGGCCGCCGTGCCACTGTGATAGCCCAGGTTGACCCGGCCCAACGCCTGATGCTCGACCACACCGGGGGCCGAGCGGTGCACACCGATGTAGCACAGGCCGCCCAACAGATGCAGCGACGGCGGCAGGTGTTCACGCAGGCTGTCTTCCACATCGAGGCCGTTTTGCAGGAGCAGCACTTTGGCGTCCGGCGCAGCCACCTGGGCGATGGTCGGCGCCAGGTCCACATTGCCGGTGGACTTGGTGCCCACCAATAGCCAGTCGCACGGCGGCATGTCGGCGGCGCTGGCATAGGCCTGCACCGGATGCAGGTGCAGTTGCCCATGCACCGTACTGTTGACGTGCAGGCCATGCTTGCTCACCGCGGCGTATTCGCTGCGCAACAGGAAATGCACGTCGAAGCCGGCACGCGCCAGCATCAGTCCGTAGTAACCACCAATGGCACCGGTGCCGATAATGCCAATGCGTGGCGACGGGGCTGCAACTGCTGTCATGGCAAATCCTCTGGTGTTCGGGTGAGCGCCTGGTTTACGCATTCGGCGAGGTCGGACGCTGTAAGACGTGTCTGTAATTGCCCAAGGAATTGACCCTCGCACACCAGGAACAACGCCGGCAAATGAAAGATCTGGTAGCGTTGCACCGCACCGCCATTGTGCCCGGCATCCACCCAGCACACGCGGTCCACCGGCAATTGCCAGCCGGGCAATTGCTGGCGTGCCCAGCGGCAACTGGCACAACCGACATTGGTGAACACTACCAGCGAAATACCTGGCAATCCCAGCAATTGCTGGTCAATATCCAGGTCGGTCAATTCCAGTTCCTTCACTATACTGCTGCCATTGCCGTCAACTGGACGGCGCTCGGAGTCCGTGTACATGGGTCGTTTTTTACCTCACCCTGATGATGTCGCTGTCGAGTTGATCCAACGTCCCACTCCCGCCCTGCCCCGCCAACGCCTGCACACTATCGGCCGTGGCGGCATCGCCTGCAATTGGCCGCGTGCCTGGCGCGCCGGCACGGCGGTTGACCTGCATATCCCTTCCCTGGGGCCCAGCGCCCGTTATCCGGGCTATGTCGCCTGGTGCCGCAAAGCCGAACAGGGCTATCGCATCGGTATCTGCTTTACCGATGAACACGCCTTGTTCGGTGCGCGGATGGGCGAGCAAGTGTGCCAGATCGAGCGTTACTGCCGCCTGCACGAAGATGCCGAGCCAACGCCTGCGCAACTGGAAGCCATGGCCCGTGATTGGGTGTCGCGCCATGCCGGCGAGTTCTCCCATGAGGCGGTTGTGCAGCCAGCGCTGGATTAAACCGGGCTTTGCCCATTGTCGCGGGCCCGTGTTACGCGCTAAGGTTCCTCCCCCCTGCATTCAAATCATGCTGTGCCCGCCGCACGGGGATAGCTGGCGGCCGGCACCCGTGACCCTGGCGAGTAACACGATGGCTGATTTACCGATCAATGACCTTAACGTTGAATCCAACGAGACCCTGATCACCCCCGATCAGCTCAAGCGCGAAATCCCCCTGAGCGACGCTGCCTTGCAGACCGTCACCAAGGGCCGCGAAGTCATCCGTGACATTCTCGACGGCACCGACCACCGCCTCTTCGTGGTGATCGGGCCCTGCTCTATCCACGACCTCAAGGCGGCCCACGAATATGCCGAGCGCCTCAAGGTGCTGGCGGCTGAAGTGTCCGACACCTTGTACCTGGTCATGCGCGTGTATTTCGAGAAGCCGCGTACCACCGTCGGCTGGAAAGGCTTGATCAACGACCCGTACCTGGACGACTCCTTCAAGATCCAGGATGGCTTGCACATCGGTCGCAAGCTGCTGCTGGACCTGGCTGAAATGGGCCTGCCCACTGCCACCGAAGCCCTCGACCCGATCTCCCCGCAATACCTGCAGGACCTGATCAGCTGGTCGGCCATCGGCGCACGCACCACCGAATCCCAGACCCACCGCGAAATGGCGTCCGGCCTGTCCTCGGCCGTAGGCTTCAAGAACGGCACCGACGGCGGCCTGACCGTGGCGATCAATGCGCTGCAATCGGTCTCCAGCCCTCACCGTTTCCTGGGCATCAACCAGGAAGGCGGCGTGTCCATCGTGACCACCAAGGGCAACGCCTACGGCCACGTGGTGCTGCGTGGCGGCAATGGCAAGCCCAACTATGATTCGGTCAGCGTCGCCCTGTGCGAACAGGCGCTGAACAAGGCCAAGATCAAGCCAAACATCATGGTCGACTGCAGCCACGCCAACTCCAACAAAGACCCGGCCTTGCAGCCGTTGGTGATGGAGAACGTTGCCAACCAGATCCTGGAAGGTAACCAGTCGATCATCGGCTTGATGGTAGAGAGCCATCTGAACTGGGGTTGCCAGGCGATTCCAAAAGACCTGGCCGACTTGCAGTACGGCGTGTCGATCACTGATGCCTGTATCGACTGGTCCGCCACCGAAACCACCCTGCGTAGCATGCATGCCAAACTCAAGGACGTGTTGCCCCAGCGCAAACGCACCTGAGCCTGTACCTGTTTCGCGCACACAAAAACGCCGGGCTAAGCCCGGCGTTTTTTATTGGCAACTGGTCAGTTACAGCTTCGCGGCATGGCGCTGGTGGCGCTCCATGTAGCGTTCGACATAGGAGCACGACGGGATCACCGTGTAGCCAGCCTCTTCGGCAAACTTCAAGGCCTCCTCGGTCAACGCCGCCGCAATGCCTCGCCCCCGCAGTGCGTTGGGCACGAAGGTGCGATAGATATCCAGGGTCTGCTTCCCGAGATCCATGTAGGTCAGGTAGGCACGATGACCGTCCACATTGGTCTCGAACTGATGACCAGCCTGGTCATGGTGGATGGACAACGCCTCGCTCATCACTACTCCTCGCGGGTCTGAATTAACGACCCTACCTTACCGATGTTTTTCCGGCGAAGGAACATCTACGCCACCCCGTGCCGGTTTCGACAGCGAGAAAACCGTGAGCGCTCACAACCAGCACATAGGGAATAGTAGGCACCAATCCTGAAATTGCTCAAGGCGCACTCGTCATTCCCCGCCGCTGGTGGATATAGAAAGGGCCTCGATCAACCGGTGACCGATAGCCTGAACATTGCCGGCAGTTGAACCTTGAGACGAACTGGCGCTCTTAAAGTCACCTCTAGATGCGCAAAAGATGCCAGCCGCAGTAAAGCCAAACGCAACCAAAGTGCCCCGCTTCGTTATATAAAATTTCATCTGTTTACAAGGCTTAACACATGCGGGCCGGCCCTTTCAGCCTGGATCCAATGTTCGTCGAGGCGCAAAAAATTGGACGGTTTTCATACAAACCGTCAAAAGATTAGCCAAAATAGATTCGGCACAAGAAATTTTTTTGCTTCTTGCGCAACGTCAGTTTACTTACTACAAGTAATGGGTAGTATGTACGCCGGCTATTAGCTCACTCTGAGAAAGTAGCCATTAAATTGAAAGTCCTTGAAGGGGAACACGATGAACAACGTTCTGAAATTCTCTGCTCTGGCTCTGGCCGCAGTTCTGGCTACCGGTTGCAGCAGCGTCTCCAAAGAAACCGAAGCTCGTCTGACTGCAACTGAAGACGCAGCAGCTCGCTCCCAGGCCCGTGCAGACGAAGCCTACCGTAAAGCTGATGAAGCTCTGGCTGCTGCTCAAAAAGCACAACAGACTGCTGACGAAGCTAACGAGCGCGCTCTGCGCATGCTTGAAAAAGCAAGCCGCAAGTAATAATCCTTCGGGGTTGTTATCAAGCCGATCCATTTATGGGTCGGCTTTTTTTTGCCTTTGATTTGGCACGCGCCACCTGTAGGAGCGAGCTTGCTCGCGAAGGTGGTCAACGATGACGCGGGCGTGCTGATTTACAGCGGCGCCCTCGGGTTTTTCGCGAGCAAGCTCGCTCCTACAGCAGGTCGGCCGGCGTGCTTGAGGCCACCGGAGCCGCGCCTGGCACACCAATTTCGGTCGGCAAGCCATCCTCGGCGGCGACCACATCACGTACCTGGTCCCAGTTGACCCGCAGGTTATTGGACAGGTCTTCGCGCTTGAGCAACGCATTGATAACTGCGGTGTGCTTGTCGACCACCGATGGCGTACCGTCATCGTTCAACGGCGTGTGGGCTTCAAGATAGACCTTGCCACCGCTGCTGCCGAACTTGTACGCGTCGTTGATGATGCGCACTGACGTACCCACCGGCACCATGCCCGCCATTTCCAACACGTTGTTATTGAACATGCGGAAGCAACCGTGGCTGGTTCGTGTGCCAATACCAAACTTCATGTTGGAGCCGTGGATCAGGTAACCCGGCGTGCCCAGGGTGAACTTGAACGGCCCCAGTGGGTTATCGGGGCCGGCAGGCACCACGTTGGGCAACGGATCACCGTTGGCGGCGTGCTCGGCCTTGATCGAGGCCGGTGGCGTCCAGGTCGGATTCGGCGTCTTGGCGATGATACTGGTATGGGCGATCGGCGAACCCCAGCCTTCTCGGCCAATACCCAAGGGGAAGGTGTAGACGACGTTTTGGCCTTTTGGATAGTAGTAGAGCCGGTATTCCGCCAGGTTGATCACAATGCCTTCCCGCGGCCCGGGCGGCAGGATAAAGCGTGTGGGCAGCACAATCTCGGTGCCCGCGCCCGGCAACCAGGCATCGACACCCGGGTTGGCCGCGACCATTTCCGAATAGCCCAGGTCGTAGGTAGTACCCAGATCGGCAAAGGTGTCTTCGTACTTGGCCTTGATCACTTGGACCTGGCCGACAATGTCCTCACCGGGCGGTGGCAAGGGCAACTGCAAGGCCGCCGCCGAACCCGCCGCACAAAGCGCAGCAAGAGACAGGCAGCAGGTAACGACGGAAAGGCGCGACAACATCCGAAAAATCCTTCGCAAGACGACGGGTAGGGAAAAATTGATTGTATACGGCTTCGCAGCGCCAAGCTTCAAGCGGTTTTACAGCTCGAAGCGCAGCTCCGGCCAGATCGGCGGCGTGCCGCGCTTTTGCGATTCGAGAATCGCCCGGCACAAAGGGCAAAGTCGCTGGTCTTGGAAAATCGAGCGGTTGACCGATGACCAGCGTGGCTGTGCCGGCAATAAAGTGCCGCAGAGCGTGCGATCAATGGAGCCGCCCAGTTCCAATTGACGCGCCACCAAATGCACCCGCACTTCCTGGCAGGCGAACAGGTCCAGCTGCTCGTCCGGCTCGATCAGTTGGTAGTTAAACAGGGACCAGGCAGGGCGCGACATCGAGGGCTCCAAATCGGGGGGGCGCCACCTTAGCCGAAAGCCTGCCGGTAGAAAAGCGTCATAACAGCGGTTTTAGCGTTGGCCAGACATTTTCCAGCAACTTGTCCTGAGCGGCGACTGCCGGGTGCAGCCCGTCAGCCTGCATCAACTCCGGATGGCCGCCGACGCCCTCGAGGAAAAACGGCACCAACGGCACCTCTTTTTCCTGTGCGACATCACCGAACACCTTGGCAAAGGCTTCGACATAGCGCTTGCCGTAATTGGGCGGAATCTGCATCCCCAGCAACAGCACCTTGGCACCACCGGCCTTGGACTGGTCAATCATCGACGCAAGATTTTGTTTCAATTGCGCAGGCGGCTGGCCGCGCAAGCCATCGTTGCCACCCAACTCGATCACCACCACATCCGGTTTGTGCGTTGCAAGCGCCGCGGGCAGCCGCGCGAGGCCTCCTGCACTGGTGTCGCCGCTGATGGAAGCATTGACCACTTTATCGTCAAAACCCTCCTGCTTGAGCCGTTGCTCCAGCAACGCGACCCACCCCTTGCGGGTATCCAGGCCGAAACCGGCACTGATACTATCGCCAACGATCAGGACTGTACCCGCCGCTGCGTTCTGGGCCATGCACATCAAGGCCAGGCCAGCACTCAAAAACCACACTCGCATCGGATTCTCCATGGGCGCAAGCATTCTCACCGCGCGAAACCTTAGCAAAGTGGTTCCCAGCGCGGAAGGTGAACTGACTATCCTGCACGAACTGAGCCTGGAACTGAACAAGGGCGATAGCCTGGCTATCGTCGGCAGCTCCGGTTCCGGCAAATCCACCCTACTGGGCCTGCTGGCCGGCCTCGACTTGCCCAGCAGCGGCGAAGTCACCCTGGCCGGGCAAGCCCTGAGCACCCTCGACGAAGACCAGCGCGCACGCATCCGTGCCGAACATGTGGGCTTCGTATTCCAATCCTTCCAATTGCTCGACAGCTTGAATGCACTGGAAAACGTGATGCTGCCGCTGGAGCTGGACGGCCGCCAGGACGCCCGCGAGCGGGCCAAACACCTGCTGGAGCGCGTAGGCCTGGGCCAGCGCCTGACCCACTCGCCCCGCCAGCTGTCCGGTGGCGAACAACAGCGGGTGGCGATCGCCCGCGCGTTTGCCGCCGAACCGGACGTGCTGTTCGCCGACGAGCCCACCGGCAACCTCGACAGCCATACTGGCGAGCGCATCAGCGACCTGCTGTTCGAGTTGAATAAAGAGAGCGGCACGACCCTGGTACTGGTCACCCATGACGAGCGCCTGGCCCATCGTTGCCGACGCCTGATCCGCCTTGAAGCCGGCCTGATGGTCGCGCCCCTGGAGCCTTGATGGCACGTTTGCCGCTGTTGCGTCTGTTCAGCCTTGCCATGCGTCAGTTACTGCGCGATGCCCGCGCCGGTGAATTGCGCGTGTTGTTCTTTGCCCTGCTGGTGGCCGTGGCCGCCAGCACCGCCATCGGCTACTTTGGTGCGCGCCTCAACGGCGCCATGCTGCTGCGTGCCACCGAGTTCCTCGGCGCCGACCTGGTGCTCGAAGGCAGCTCGCCGGCCCGTCCCGAGCAAATCAAATCAGGGACCGAACTGGGCCTGGATCACGCTCGCATCGTGGAGTTCTCCAGCGTTATCGCCACCGACAACGGCATCCAGCTTTCCAGCATCAAGGCGGTCAACGAGCAGTACCCGTTGCGTGGCGAGCTTAAAAGCAGCACCGAGCCCTTCGGCGCTGAAGTTCCGGGCGGTGGCCCAAAACCCGGCGAAGCCTGGGTGGAAGCACGATTGCTGACGGCGCTGGACCTGAAAGTCGGCGACAGCATTGATGTCGGCATGAAGACCCTGCGTTTGGCGCGCATCCTGACCTATGAGCCGGACCGCGCCGGCAACTTCTACAGCCTCACGCCCAGGGTCATGATCAACCTGGCGGACCTGGACGCCACCGGTGTCGTGCAGCCAGGCAGCCGGGTGAGCTACCGCGAACTATGGCGTGCGCCGCAAGGCAGCACTGCGCTGCAAACCTATCGCGACCTGGTCAAACCGGGCCTGGCCGCCAACCAGCGCCTGCAGGACTCCCGCGATGGCAACCAGCAGATCGGCGGCGCGCTAGGCAAGGCCGAACGCTACCTGAACATGGCCAGCCTGGTGGCCGTGCTGCTAGCTGGCGTGGCCGTGGCGCTGTCGGCCAACCGCTTCGCCAGCCGACGTTTCGATGCCAGCGCGTTGTTGCGCTGCCTGGGCCTGTCGCGCCGTGAAGCGATGTTGTTGTTCAGCCTGCAACTGAGTGTGCTGGGCTTGCTGGCGAGCCTGGCCGGCGCCCTGCTCGGCTGGCTGGCGCAGTTTGGCCTGTTCTATTTCCTGCACGACCTGCTGCCCGCCGACGTACCGCCGGGCGGGCTGCTGCCGGCCGTCGCCGGGATCGGTACCGGGCTGGTCGCCCTCGCCGGCTTCGCCCTGCCGCCACTGGCCGCACTGGGCCGGGTACCGCCGCTGCGGGTGTTGCGCCGCGATTTGCTGCCTATTCCTTCAAGCACCTGGATGGTCTACGGCGCGGCACTGTTTGCCTTGGGCCTGATCATGTGGCGCCTGAGCCTGGATTTGGTACTGACCTTCGCGTTACTCGGCGGCGGTGTAGTCGCTGCGCTGCTCCTGGGTGGCTTGCTGTTGCTGTTGTTGCAAAGCCTGCGACGGTTATTGGCTCGCGCCTCCCTGCCCTGGCGCCTGGGCCTGGGCCAGTTGTTGCGTCACCCGTTGGCGGCGGCAGGCCAATCCCTGGCCTTTGGCTTGATCCTGCTGTCGATGGGGTTGATCGCGCTGTTGCGGGGCGAATTGCTCGACACCTGGCAAAACCAGTTGCCCAAAGATGCGCCCAACTACTTCGCCTTGAATATCCTGCCGGCCGACAAGGATGCCTTTGGCGCCCGCCTGCTGGACGTCCAGGCGCAAGCGGCGCCGCTTTACCCGGTGGTGCCAGGGCGCTTGATCAGCATCAATGGCGAACCGGTGCAGGAAATTGTCAGCAAGGACTCCAGCGGCGACCGTGCCACTCAACGCGACCTGAGCCTGACCTGGGCAGCCGACTTGCCGGCGGGTAACGTCCTGACAGCAGGTACCTGGTGGTCGGCGCAACCCACTGATGGGGTTCCTGGCGTGTCGGTGGAAGCCAAAGTGGCCGAGAGCCTGAAGCTCAAGCTCAACGACCATCTGGTGTTCACCATCGGCGGTGAAAACCGTGAGGCGCGGGTTACCAGCCTGCGCACCATCAACTGGGATAACTTCCAGCCCAACTTCTTCATGATTTTCCAACCGGGCACCTTGAAGGATCTGCCCGCGACCTACCTCACCAGCTTCTATCTGGCTCCCGGCCATGACCAACAGATCGTCGACCTGTCACGGGCCTTCCCGGCGGTCACTATCCTGCAGGTCGAGGCCCTGCTGGAGCAGTTGCGCAGCATCCTTGCCCAAGTGACCTTGGCCGTCGAATACGTGCTGTTGTTTGTACTCGCGGCGGGCATGGCGGTGTTGTTCTCTGGCCTGCAGGCCACCCTGGATGAACGAATCCGCCAGGGTGCATTGCTGCGCGCCCTGGGTGCCGAGCGTAAGTTGCTGGTCAAGGCCCGACGCATTGAGTTCGGCCTGCTGGGCGCCGTCAGCGGCTTGTTGGCGGCACTGGGCACCGAACTGGTGACCTGGGTGCTGTACCGCTATGCCTTTGACCTGGCGTGGCATCCCCACCCGTGGTTGTTACTGCTGCCCGTGATCGGTGCTTTGTTGATTGGCGCTGCCGGAGTGTTCGGCACGCGCCGTGCGCTGAATGCCAGCCCGCTGACCGTATTGCGCGAAGGCTGAAACCCGGATGGCACGTACCCAGCCAAGGTACGTGCCATCAGGCGGGCTTCACATATTCGATCTTGGTGATCCACCAGCACACCTCTCCGCCGGGGGTCTGTACGATTGCCTCGTCATCCACCTCCTTGCGCAGCAGGGCCCGTGCCATGGGTGAGTCGATGGAGATGTAATCCATACGGTCGTAGATCTCGTCATAACCCACGATGCGAAAACGCTTGGTCTCGCCCTGTTCGTTTTCGATTTCGACCCATGCGCCGAAAAATACCTTTCCCTCCTGCTCGGGCATGTACTCCACCACCCGCATGTCTTCCAGGCGTTTGCGCAGGTAACGCACGCGCCGGTCTATCTCGCGCAACAGCTTCTTGTTGTACTGGTAATCGGCGTTTTCACTGCGATCTCCCAGGGAGGCCGCCCAGGTCACTTTGCGCGTGGTATCCGGACGCTTTTCACGCCACAGGTAATCCAGCTCTTTTTTCAGCGCTTCATGACCTTCTTTGGTAATCAGCTTGGTACTCAAACGCTTGCATCCCCAGGCAATGTCCAATGGTGCCGTTATGCCAGGGCATCATGCCCAGGCAGCGGCTGGCTGGGACTGATGATAAATGAACCCTGGAAAGTATCCAGGCCGGCGCCCCATTACCTCACCCATGCCCCTCCAGCACTTGATCCAACTCAAGCAACGTACCCTGCATACGCTGGCGCATACCCGACAACTGCAACATCATCATCGCCAGCTTTTCGGCCTTCTGGCTGACCTCCAAGCCCTGCTCCTGCAAATAGGCATGGCGCTGTTCAAGTTCACGGCCCTTCTCTTCCAGCTGGCTCTGCTGCTGTTGCAATCGCGACTGCCACTGTTCCAGCATTTGTTCCTTCTCCAGTACTGCGCATTTTTTTTGCGTCAGTTCCTGGGCGACCTTGGCCAGGTTGCTCAGTGCGCTGTCCATTTCGAGCAAAGAGGTATGGTCCATCTGAGCAGGCGGGTCCAAGGGTTCGGGCTCCGGCTCGGGTGGGTCCAACCGCAGGTTGTTTGGCTCAAAGTGACTGTCATCTTGTTCAACCGGAACAGGCGACGCACTGCTCTCAACCTGCTCCTGCGGTATCGCGACCAGCGACCGCGCCGGTTCCTCAGCGGTGTCTTCATCCATAGGCTGCGGCGCCGTCGTGGCTGAGCGCGGATTTCGCGGCGGCGCAACCATTTGCGACGAGAAGCGAATGGACGGCACGATCACTGCACTGCTTTCGATCGCAGGCAACGCCGGGGCTGACATGCCCAGGGTGATGACCTTCATGACCAGGGCCTTCTTGATGATCACCGAGTGGTGATCCTCTGGCCTGGCCGGCGGTAACCGGCAGCCTTTCAAATCAATGAAATGAAAGGGAACCTGGGGTTCGGCAATGGGCGTCGTCTTCGAGCCGGCTGCGGCTGCCATCGTCAAGATCTGTTTGAAGACTTGCATGGCTAATTGCAGGTCCTCTTTGGAATCAACGCCTCCCAGAAAATACCGTTCAATCTTTTTACGTAATGCGGCGATATAAACCCTGGAGTGGCCGGGCTCCGCCTCCTCATCCAGGCTGTACACCAGAAAGTTGGACGCCGTTTGCGTAACAGCAAACCCGCACAACAAGGCGCCGTTAACCGGCGTCCCTTCATCGTTGCGCTCAAGAACAAGAGTACGTAGAAGCATCATGGCAATCAGGCCTCATTACAAAAAAGAAAACTTTATATAAACATCCGATAAACATCCGGGCATTAATAAGTATTCAAAACAAAACAATTGTTTCAGCGAATTATCGGAGTGAACGTAGGATTCTTCTTATTAAGCATACTTCGCGTTCCCAAGCCTTCATATTGAACGTACCCTTTTTAAAGCACTTTCCCCTACAGCCGGCCCCTCTCACACGCCCTGCAAAACTTATTCGGTAAAATCATGATCGAGATAAGCAACCTGACAAAACAGCTGGGCAAAACACGCGTAATCAGCAACGTGTCCTTCTGTGCCCAGCGCCAGGAGTGTGTGGGCCTGCTGGGAGAGAGCGGTGCAGGCAAAACCACACTATTGAGCTTGATCGCCGGGGCGATCAAGCCGACGGCCGGGCATATCACTATTCAAGGTTTCAATACCCATACCCATTCAACTCAAGCCAAAAAAGTCATTGGCTATCAACTTCAAGGCGGCCTCGACCATCACACGATGTCCGTCAAACACATGCTCAATTTCATTGCTGCCATTCGCGGTTTGAGCGGGCTGGAAAAACGCAGCCAAGTGGCGCAGGTCGTCGCACGCCTGGAACTGCTGCCCGTGCTCGACTGCGCCATCAGCGCACTTTCCCTTGGTGTGAAGCGCAGAGTGGCAATGGCCCAGGCGCTCCTGCATTCACCAAGCCTGCTACTGCTGGATGAACCCACAGAAGGGCTCTGTCCTGATCAACGGCTCAAGTTCCGGGCACTCATTGAGTCCCTGAGCGATGAAATGACCATCATCATCGCCTCCCGCCATTACCAGGAGCTGGCGGACATCTGCACCCGTGCCTTGGTTATGGCCGGTGGCCGGCTGGTGGCCGATGCCTCGCTGCCCGACTTACAGCGCAGCTCCCGGCACTTCCAGGCCGTCACCCTCGCAGCAGACACCCCGCTGGACTTGCTCGCGCTGGCCGTATTGCCCGGCGTCGCCGGCATCGAAGAAGACCGACATGCACCCGGCAAGGTGACGGTCCTGGCCATGCCTGGGCATTCCGTATTTCCCGCAATCAACGCGCTTATCACCCATCGCGGCTGGAACATCACGTCAATGAATCTGGAGCCGGGTCGCCTGAACGATGTCGTTCACCATCTGAGCCAAGAGGTAACACCTTGAGACTGCTACCTGTCATTTTCAAACGACAACTCGCCAGCTACGCCTGCGCGCCCAGCACCTATCTGAGCGTGGCAATTTTTCTCGCGCTATGCGCCGTGCTGGGACTGCATTCCAACCAATGGATGGAGCGCAACAGCAGCGATCTGCAGGCCTTTTTCGAGCTGCATCCCTGGCTCTATCTCCTGCTGGTCCCCCTGTTATCGACGCAGTTGTGGTCGGATGAATCCAACGCCAGCTTTTACGACACCCTGAATGCCTTGCCTGTCACCTCAGTGGAACGAGTGATCGGAAAATTTATCGCAGCATGGACTGTCTGTGGCATTGCGCTGATGCTTAACTTCCCCTTGGTAATTGCCGTCAATTATCTGGGCACGCCTGACAATACCGTTATCGCTTCGCAGTTCCTGGCCAGTTGGTTGCTGGCGGGAAGTTATCTTTCCGTGGGTTGCTTCATCTGTGTACTTGCGAACCAACGCCTGCTGATTTTCTTTTTCACCCTCGGCTTGTTGCTGACCGCCAGTGGGCTTTCGTCAGTACTGGATGCACTTGAACAACAAGCACCGATATGGGTTATCGACAGTTTGATGTCCCTGGATCCCATCGCCCGCTTCAGCGCGATGGATAACGGCAGACTCACACTGCATGACAGCCTGTACTTTATAAGCATGATCGTTGCTTTTCTGTTTGCAACCACCCTCACACTCAACTACAAAAGCAGTTGAGAAAAGGAAGACCACTGATGGGATCCGCTTTTCGTGCGGGTATGACACTTCTCGTCATATCACTGCTGTTTCTGGCACTCAATCTAGTCTGGGTACCCAAACTACCTACTGTCCAATGGGACTTTTCCCAAGAAAAAATCCATACGTTATCGCCAGCAACGCGGCAACTACTTGCCTCACTTGAAAGCCCACTGGATCTGTATTACTTCAACGCCCTCAATGCGCCGCAAAAAAGCCAGGCATTAGAACGTTATGGCCGGCGCGTCGAAGACGTGCTCAAAGCGTTCGAAAAAGCGGCAAACGGCATGATCAACTTACATATCATCAACCCCGCTCCCTTTTCTGAAGACGCCTACAAAGCCAGCTTGTTCGGGCTTGATGACACGCAAGGATTTCTTGGTCTTATCGGCACCCGCGCTGGCCAGGGCGCCCAACGCATCGAAGCGTTCCGCCCTGAGCACGAGTCATTACTAGAATATGAGATCAGCCACCTGATCTATAAGTTGGGGCACCCTGAGCGTGCCACTGTCGGCCTGCTGTCGGGCCTGTCGCTGGATAAACCAGCCAGCGAGCTGCTGGCGTTGATGCGCGAGCAATTCAATGTGGTGGAACTGGCGTCGAACATTGCTCAGGTACCGCCATCCATCGCGACATTGATGGTCATACAGCCGCACGCCTTACCTGAGCGGGCCTTATATGCCATTGAGCAATCGGTATTGAAAGGCACCCCGTTGATGATGTTCATCGACCCTGTGAGCGAGATAGGCACTGACGCCGTGTCAGCGAACGCGAGAATGGAGGGGCTGCTGAACGCGTGGGGCATCCAGATGCCGGAGGACAAGCTGTTGATCGACAATCTTTATGCCTCATCAGCCACGCCCGGTCCGGGAATGCCCCGGGTACTGCACCCGGCCCGGCTACACCTGCCACGACAGGCCATGGCCACGACGGATATCAGCACCTGGGGACTGGACAGCGTCATCGTCTCAAGCAGCGGCGCGCTTTCGCTAGCGCCCAAGAGCCGCTCACTGCTGACCCCACTTCTACTGAGCTCAGGGCAGTCGGCCCTGTTGGACGCAAAACGCTTTGCCTCAGCGACCACATTCGACTCGCTCATCGATGAAACGGCAACTTCAGGGCAGCGCCACGTAATCGCAGCGCGCATTGAGGGGCCCGCTTACTCAGCGTTTCCCGACGGTTACAAGGGCCAGCCGCCCGGGCTGCAAAAAGCAGAACTGATTCAGGTGGTAGTCGTGGCCGACACTGACCTGCTAGCGGACACTCTCAGCCAGGCACGACCCAACGGCAACGCGCAGTTGGTATTGAACACATTGGATAACCTGGCGGCGCCCGACGCACTCAAACGCATTCGACCCCGTGTCATGCACCAACCGTTGCACAGGCTGGATCAGATGCGGGACCAAGCCGCACAGGCGTATCGGAAAAATTCGGTTGAGCTGGAGCGACGACTTGAGCAGACGGAGCAAGCGTGGCGAAGGTTGAACCCACTGCACACACGGCTTATTACCCAAGCGGTGGATACCAGTACCCAGTTGCAGGCACTCAACAAGGAGCGCCTGCAGTTGCCCATCGAGTTGCAAGCACTCAAGGCGCAGGCCTATGCCCCGGTGCAGCGTTTCGAGCGACAGCTCAAAGGGCTGATAATCGTGCCTCTTCCGCTGCTGTTGTGCTTGATTGCCTGGTTACTTTTCCTACACCAGCGCCGGCGTCGTACCCCCGCGATCTTTCACTAATCGCTCACCGACGGGCAATCAGCCCTTGCCGGGCAATGCGCGTCAGCTGATGGATCACCTCATGGGCATTGCTGGCACTCGGCGCCTGAATCACGGCCAGGTCGAAACTGTCGCTGGCAAAACGGGCCAGAGAGTCACCGTCTTCAACAAACTGGATCAGGAACGCCGAGGGCCGACCGGAACGACGTGGCCAGCCGTCCAGATAGCGCAGCAGTGTCGGCTGGTGCTTGCCGCCCAACAGGATTTTCGGATTGCGTTGCGTCAGGTCCGCGGTGATCGGGGCCAGGCGTATGAGGGGGCGTAATGCATTCATCGTGTCGTGTCTCTGCCTCAAAAGTCTGCGGGCAGGTGAGAGGCAACACCGAACCAGCGCTTTAGCGGTATTTCGAGGAACGCCCTGCGTGAGCAAGCGTGCTTCTGTCGGGCTGCATTGAGACCCAGTGGCGCCCCGCAATTAGCTGTTTAAATCGGCGCATGAGCAGCATCCTAGAGAAGCCGGTGGGGCAGTGTCAAGAATCCCGGGCAACGAAAAGGCCCGCATCAGCGGGCCTTTTGTGCAGCGGGCAAAACGATCAGTGAGTGATCGCGCGGTCGACAGACAATTTGCCCGCACCTTCCAGCAACACCGCCAGCGCGCCGCCGAGCAACGCCAGTGCGAACTCATAACCGTTGTTGGCCATGAACAGCCCGTTGTGGATGTGTACAGAGAAAATCGCCACCAGCGTCAGGAAGGTCAGGCCCAATGCAGCAGGGCGAACCAGCAAACCGATGATCAGGGCCAGGCCAGCGAAGAACTCGGTACCGCCCGACAGCAGCGCCATCAGCGTACCCGGCGCCAGGCCGATGCTTTCCATCCATTGTGCGGTGCCCGCCAGGCCACCACCGCCAAACCAGCCGAAGAGTTTTTGCGAGCCGTGGGCAGCGAAGATGATGCCGACGAAGATGCGCAGAATAGTCAGGCCATAACCGGCGCGAGTGGACAGTACACGGGTAATCATTGGGCTCATGGGGTAAATCCTTTTCCAGGTAGGGGTTGGTTGGCCGCTATATTAATCAGTTTAAGCAATGATAAAAGCCGAAATATTGCCTAATTAATATCTAACAATTCGATTATTTGCGCGAGGCAATTTTAGCAGCTACCGGCTCAAGGGACTCCCGCTCCCGATCGAACGCCAAATAATACTTGTTGACGCTATTAACATAGCTGACGCCGCCCATCCCTACCTGCTCCATGGCAATGCGTTCAACCTGGAAAAACCACTGATTGGGGTTAAGCCCGCGGCGCTTGGCCTCGGTGCGCATGCCTTGCACTCGCTCCGGCCCCATGTTGTACGCTGCCAGCATAAAGGCCATGCGCTCGCGCTCATTGAGCTTGGGGCTGGCGAAAAACTTGCGACGGATCATCGCCAGGTAACGTGCCCCCGCTTGCACGTTATTGTCGAGCGTCTCGATATTGTTGACCCCCACCCGCTGGGCCGCCGACGGCGTGATCTGCATCAGGCCGGTGGGGCCGCCGCTGTTGCGCGCACCTGGGTCCAGGGAAGACTCCTTGAACGCCAACGCCGCCAGGTTCAGCCAGTCCATACCTTGCTCACGTGCATGTTTTTGCAAAACCGGGCGCAGTTTTTCCAGGCGCTGGCGGTCAGCCCGCGCCAATGGGTTACGGACCTGGTAGAGGCGTCGATAGATACGCTGGAAAGCCACATCCTGGTCGGAAGGCGTGTGATAGGTCTTGAGAAACCGATCAATGCTGGCGCGCAGCATCGACGCGTCCTGGCGCACAAACCAGAACTCGTCGCCCGGTTCGCTGATCACTACCTGTTTGTCAAAGCGCAACTTGGGCAGGATTTTCGCCCAGCGTTGGGCAATCGGCTTTTCCACAATCGTCAGGTGAAAAATCCCGGCCTGCACCATCTCCAGGACATCTTCCACCGCCAGGCTGGGGTCAACCCATTCCACTTTCACCGGTGGGCGTTTGTGCAGGGCCAGTTTTTGATTGACCTGACTGATGGCATCCGCCGCCGCACTACCCGTGGTCAGCGTCACCGTGCGACCCGACAGTTGCTCCAGCTTGGTAAACCGCCGTTCGCCCTTGACGCCCACCAGCCACAACGGCACATCGCTGACAATCGGGTCGCTGGCGCTGACCTTGCGCACGCCCTTCACGTCCAGCAACTCACCGGGCGCCACCAGGTCGCCTTCACCGCGGGCCAGCGCGCCGAGTAACTGGTCCTTCGCCTTGGGGATGATCTTGAGGTTGATGGCCTGCCCATCACGGGCATGGCCGTTGAGGTACTGCTCGAAGGCGCGCAACCGGTGGTATTCGACACCGATGGCCTGGCCCTGCACTTCACCGGAACTGTTGCGGCTCTGGTTGACCAAGACGCGCAGGGTGCGGCTGGAGCGAATTTGCGCGAGGTCGCGGACCTTGCCGGGTTTGGCCACCTGCAGCGGCCCATCCAGACGTGCGACCGCCGCCATGGGCAGCCATAACGTCAGACACAACATAAGCAACGCCGAGGGTCGGATCATCCGCTCTCCGGAAAGAAAACTGGCCAGCGCCTGCGCGAATAACGCAGTGCTGGTGGTCAGAAACAGAGCGCTTTATGCGCTGGCAAGGCGTGCAACGGCGCCACAGTGGCAGGCAATCGGCCCACCACAATGTCGCTTGCGACGTTCAAAGACAGCGTTAACGCATTGTAGTTCTTGGTTTTTCTTATCAATCTACAGCTCTGATATGCTTTCCGGCCGCAGGCGGAGATAGCACCATGCAACTCATTGATATTGGCGTCAACCTGACCAATCCCAGTTTCGACGAGAGGCACATGGCCGTTCTCGAACGCGCCTACGCCGCTGGCGTGCAGCAATTGGTACTCACCGGCACCAGCGTCGAGGGCAGCGAGCAGGCCCTGCAACTGTGTGTAAAACTCGACGAAAGCGGCCAGCGCCTCTTCAGCACTGCCGGCATTCACCCTCACTCTGCCAGCGACTGGAACAGCGACAGCGCCCAACGTCTGCGCAGCTTGCTGGGCGACAGCCGAGTGCGCGCCGTGGGTGAATGCGGGCTGGATTTCAACCGGGACTTCTCCCCTCGCCCCCAGCAAGAAAAAGTCCTCGAAGAACACCTGGCCCTGGCCGTCGAGCTGCAACTGCCGGTATTTCTCCATGAGCGCGATGCCAACCAGCGTCTGCTGGAGGTCCTCAAGGACTACCGCGACCACCTGCCGGCCGCCGTGGTGCACTGCTTCACCGGTGAACAGGCAGCGCTGTTCAGCTACCTGGACCTGGACTTGCACATTGGCATCACGGGTTGGATCTGCGACGAACGCCGTGGCACCCACCTTCATCCGCTGGTCCGGGAAATTCCCCGAGGCCGTCTGATGCTGGAAAGCGATGCGCCCTACCTGCTGCCACGCACGTTGCGTCCCAAACCAAAGAACGGTCGCAATGAACCGGCGTACCTGCCCGAAGTACTGCGCGAAGTGGCCTTGCACCGTAACGAAACAATGGAAGACCTGGCGCTGCACAGCACCGCGTGCGCCCGGCGCTTTTTCGGCTTGCCTGCCATCGATTGATGCGGCGCATTGACCCATGTCAAAAGCGCTGTTCTGAATAGCGGCACAATAATGGCACCTTGCCAATACTGTTTCCGCTATCAGAGAAAACCTTCCATGGGTGCCTGGCTTAGCAATATCTCGCTCAAATACAAATTCTGGGCCGTCAATGCGGTCGCCTTTATCACCACCCTGCTGCTGGTGCTGTACGCCGTACAGCTTGAACAACAGGCGCGCAGCCAGGCGTCGCAGGCATCGGCCCAGGCTCAGGGGCGCCTGCTCAGCGCCTGGCCAGCCGACAAAACCTTGCCCTCGGGTGAGCACTGGCTCACCTTTGCCAAAGGCCAGCCCCCCCAGGATCTGCCCGCCCTGAGTAGTGCCAGCGGCTGGACTGAACTCAACCCCATGCCGTTGTTCGGTGAAAACCCGCTGATCGGCGCCGAAGTGACCAGCCGGGCCGACGGCCAGCAGGTCGCAGTCCTGGCCTACGCGCCGAGCCTGAGCCAGGTGTTCCGTGAACGCTTCACTCATTACGCCGTCGCCGTGGCCGTGCTGATGCTGGCCATGCTCGGCGCCTCGCAGTTGTTGATCCGTTTTCTGCTCAGCCAACTCAACACCCTCAAGGATGTGATGCTGCACGTTGAAAAAACCGGCGACCTGTCGGCGCGGGTGCCATTGGCTTGCAAGGATGAAGTCGGCCAGATGGCCAGTGCCTTCAACGCCATGCAAGCCGGCTACCAGCGGGTGGTCAATACCGTGGCCCGCACCGCCCGGCAACTGGACGACGGCGCCGCACGCCTGGCCAGCAGCATGAACGAGGTACAGCACGGCATGCTTGGCCAGCAAAGCGAAACCGACCAGGCCGCCACCGCCATCAACGAAATGACCGCCACCGTCTACCACATCGCCCAGCACGCGGGCGCCACCCGTGACTTGTCGCAGTCCGCCGACACCCTCGCCGGCAGCGGCCAGGCAGTGGTCACCCGGGTGCAGCGCTCGATCGCCGGGCTGTCCAGTGGCGTGCAGCAGACTGCCGAAATGATCCAGAAACTGGCCGAAGACAGCCAGAAAATCAACGGCGTGGTCGGGGTGATCCACAGCATCGCCGAACAGACCAACCTGCTCGCCCTCAACGCCGCCATCGAAGCCGCCCGCGCCGGGGAAATGGGCCGCGGTTTCGCGGTAGTCGCCGACGAAGTGCGCAACCTGGCCAAACGCGTGCAAAGCTCCACCGACGAAATCACCCGCATGGTCTCGGCGCTGCAAGCCGGCACCCGCGACGCCGTGGACTTCATGCAGGAAAGCTCGTTCAAGGCCGACGACTGCGTACAGCAGGCCCAGGAAGCCGGCCTCGCGCTGGCTGAAATCACCGGGGCCGTGGCACAGATGCGTGAGAGCAACACCCAGATTGCCGTGGCCGCCGAGCAACAAAGCCATGTGGCTGAAGAAATGAACCGCGCCGTGGTGAGCATTCGCGACGTGACCGAAAACACCGTACATCAAACCGTGGCATCCGCGACTACCAGCAATGAACTGGCGACGCTGGCCGGAGAGTTGAGCAAGGCGATTGGGCAGTTGAAGTTGTAAGACTGTTCCAGCTGTAATCCAACTCCTACGACCAAGCCTCGATTTACCTGAGATTAAGACGAAACTTCCTCGCCCCTCTCGCGAATAACGCCGACTTCTTTTACCTGACAACCGCTGCAAAGTCCCTCGCCTGATCAAACAGTGCGAGGGAGTGCAGATGGTGGTGTTCGTTAAAGCCCTGGTGGATGGGGCTGTCTCTTGATCTCGGTGCTGGCCAACCTGGTGCTGGTGCCGATGGATCCCGAAGCGCCGAAGGTTGAGCGCGTATTCGCGGATTTCCGCACCTGCCTGAATACCTTTGATAAGTGGGCCGACAGCTTTTTAAGTGGTTCGGCACTTAGCGTGGAGCAGGTCTTCAAGGTTGGAGAACAGGTCGCACTGGTCGCGCCGGCTTCTTCGAAAAAACCCAGTCGCACGGTCGCTCAATGCAAAGCCCAAGGCGGGCTGACCTTGGTGCATCTGTTCGAAAGCACGCAGTTCGTGCCCATCGGCAACACGGCCGTGAGGCTGCAAGCCGTTGCACGAGACAGAAGCCCGATAGGTGCGCCACTGCATCGCACCATTGGCCCCAGCGGCATTCTTGAAGTCAACGACTGTACCCGCGACCAGACGTACGAAATCACCTTTTACCCCAACGTTTCCAAGGCTCACGTCCAGGCGCTGTATGCCTCCTATGAGTCTGTGATCGCCGGGCTGGAAGCGGATTTGCGCAAGGCCTGGGCCGAGCACTTCAAACCTCGATGGGCAGACTTTGCCAAAGCGCCCGCCTACAAGCGCAGTGCGTTACAGGGTATGGCCTTTGCTGCCGGGCTTGGCGGCGCGCTTTATAACCTGTGGGACAACATCACCGAGCTGTACGACCTGCTCGCGAATCTCAAATCCAATAGCGAGAAGCTGCTGAAATACCTGTCCGAAGCCGAGCTGAAGGCGCTGCTCACGCTGGGCAAAGACACGCTGGCCAAGGGTTTGCTGGTGCTCAGTGATGAGCCGCTGTTGTTTATCTACCTGTCGGCGCTGGTGGCCTGGGTACGCATGCTGCCGCCGCCCGATATGTACGAACTGCTGGGTGAAATCACCGGTGAGGTCCTGATCAATCTGTTGCTGATCTGGGCCACGCGAGGCATTGGGGTACAGCTGCGCCTGGGTGCGCAGACGCTCAGTCACGTCAAATCCGGGCGGGCACGGGCGTTGTTGGAGATGTTGGCCAAACACGTCTCGGGGCCTCGGTTGGAGACGCATGTTGAGACCGCCAAGCCGGTGTTGCTGAGCAGTGCGGCGACGCCGGTCAAGGCAGTGCCGGCTGTGCCGTTGAAGGCTGGCGATACGCTGGTTTCGAACCCGGTGCAGATGGTGCGCGGCAAGGCCCAGCGCACGACGTTGGTCCGTCAGGAGCCTGTCGATGATGTGCCGGCTGTGGCTTCGAATCCGAAGGGGGATGCGGCGGCGCCTGCGGATAAAACCGTCACTCACGGTTGCCCGGTGTCGATGGTCACTGGCGAGGAATTGCTCACCCTTACCGACGGCGCTCTGGACGGGAACTTGCCGTTTGAGTGGACGCGGCTGTATCGCACCAGCGCGGTGGAAGTCGATTGTGGGTTGGGGTTTGGTTGGAGCCATGCGCTGGCCCATCGGCTGGTGGTGTCGGGCGATTCAGTGGTGTGGACTGACCATGAGAACCGCTCGACTACCCTGCCCTTGCCCACCGATTCTCGGCCTGCGATCACCAATAGCCTGGCGGAAGCGGCGATCTACTTGGGTTCGGCGCCTGATGAACTGGTGCTGGCCCAGGCCTCGCGTTTCTATCACTTCCGCGATGGTGTGCTGGTCTCGATAAGCGATGCGTATGACAACCGCCTGCGCCTTTGCCGGGATCGTTCAGGGCGGATTGAGCGGCTGGATAACGGCGTCGGTCGTTCGTTGCTGTTGCGTTATGAGTTGGGTCGCATCGTCGCGGTGGACTACCAGGTGCATCGCGCCAAAGGGCGTGAGCCCTACGTGTGGGAGACCGAGCAGAATCTTGTTTCCTACGCCTATGACGAACATGGACGACTGGTCTGCGCGACCAATGCTGTCGGGGAAAGCGAGCGTTATCGGTACGACGACCAGCACGTCATTCTGGAACGCCAACTGGCCGGTGGTGCGAGTTTCTTCTGGGAGTGGGAAGGCGCTGGCAAGGCGGCGCGCTGTGTGCGGCATTGGGCGAGTTTTTCGCAGATGGACACGCGTTATGCCTGGGGCGATGACGGGCGCGTCACCGTGCATAACGCCGACGGTAGCCAGGAGGTGTATGTCCATGACCATCGGGCGCGGTTGGTGCAGCGCATCGATCCGGACGGCGCTCAGCATTACAAATCCTACGATGACCAAGGCCGGCTGACCGTCGAGCAAGACCCGATGGGCGCGGTGACGGCCTATCAGTATGACGACGCCGGACGCCTGGTGGCGCTGTTTCCGGGGGATGATGAGCCGACGTCCTACGAGCATAACAATGGGTTCGTACGGGTTGTAAGGCGTGGTGAGGCAGTCTGGAAATATGAGCGTAATGACCAAGGCGATGTCATTCGCAAGACTGACCCCGATGGCCATTCGACTGACTACAGCTACAACAAACAGGGGCAACTGACGGGGATTTGGTACCCGGACAGCAGTTGCCATCGGCTGGTGTGGAACGAGCGCGGGCAGTTGCTTGAAGAGCAATTGCCCCATGGTGGAATCAAGCGTTATCGCTATGACGACCTGGGACGGAAAATTGCTCGTGAGGATGAGTATGGGGCTCAAACTCAATATCAATGGGATGCCGTAGGGCGTCTGCTAAAGCTGATCGAGCCCGGTGGTGGATGTAGGGAATTCAGCTACAACCCCTACGGCAAAATCATCGCCGAACGCGACGAACTCGGCCACGTCACCCGCTACGAATACGCCGACGGCCTGCACCTGATCAGCCGCCGTCTCAACGCCGACGGCACCCAGGTCAAGTACCGCTACGACAACACTCGGCTGCTGCTCACCGAGATCGAAAACGAAGCCGGCGAAACCTACCAACTCGACTACCACCCCAACGGCCTGATCCGCCAGGAAACCGGCTTCGACGGCCAGCGCACCGCGTATGCCTACGACCTCAACGGCAACCTGCTGGAGAAAACCGAATACGGCGACGATGGCAGTCAGCTCATCACCCGTTACGAGCGCGACCACGCCGGGCGCCTCGTAAGAAAAACCCTGCCCGACAGCAACGTTGTCGACTATGCCTACGACCGCCAAGGCAACCTCCTCAGCGTCGAAGACGGTCACTGGGCGTTGGCCTACGAGTACGACCGCCAAAACCGCCTCACCGCCGAGCACCAAGGCTGGGGCACCCTGCGCTACGGCTACGACGCCTGCGGCCAGCTGAAAAACTTGTGCCTGCCAGACAACAACCGCGTCACCTTCAACCACGACAAAGGCGGCCACCTCGCCACCGTCGAACTCAACGGAGGAGTGCTCACCTCCCATCTATTCAACAGCGGCCGCGAACACCAGCGCCAGCAAGGCCAACTGCTCAGCCACTACCACTACGACGAACAACACCGCCTGCACGCCCACGCGGTGACCCAGCAACAGAACCACCTCTACCAACGCCAATACGACTACGACAAAGCCGGCAACCTCACCCGCCTGCTCGACACCCGCAAAGGCGAACACCGCTACCACTACGACCCCCTCGCCCGCCTGACCCGCGCCGACCACTCCCAAGACATACAGGAACGCTTCGGCCACAACCCCGCCGGCAACCTGCTCATGCAAGACCGCCCCGGCCCCGACATCGTCGCGGCCAACCGCCTGATGATCCAAGGCGACCGCCATTACGACTACGACGCCTTCGGCAACCTCATCCGCGAACGACGTGGCAAAGGCCAGCAACTCGCCACCGAATACCGCTACGACTGCCAGCATCGGCTGATCGGCGTTACCCAACCCAACGGCCAGACCGCCAGCTATCGCTACGACCCGTTTGGACGGCGCATCAGCAAAACCGTCGACGGCAAGACCACCGAGTTTTTCTGGCAAGGCGACAAGCTGATTGCCGAGCACCATGCTGACTGCCATCGCAGCTACCTCTACGAACCCGACAGCTTCCGCCCATTAGCACTATTGGAAGGTTTCGGCCCAAAAGAAACCAAGCCCTACCACTACCAACTCGACCACCTCGGCACCCCGCAGGAACTCACCAGCCCCGAAGGCGAAATCGTCTGGTCCGCCCACTACCGCGCCTACGGCCAGATCGCCCGGCTCGACGTGGGCAAAGTCGACAATCCACTGCGGTTTCAAGGGCAGTATTTCGATCAGGAAAGCGGCCTGCACTACAACCGCCATCGCTACTACAATCCGGATATTGGTCGCTACCTGACGCCAGATCCGGTGAAGTTGGCGGGGGGGATCAATGGGTATCGGTATGTGCCCAATCCTACGGGGTGGGTAGACCCTCTGGGGCTGAACCCTAATTGCCCTGGCCAAGGAAAGAACAATCAAACCTGTGCAGTACACACTGACCCCAATGCCCCAAATCTCTCTCGTAGAGGAGCATTCAGAGAAGCTAAAAGAGATGCCAACATACCAATGTCACAACAACCTGACGTTCTGATAGATTCGGACTCCGGGTTACCGAAGCAATATGGCATAGTCAAGATGTCGGATATGAACGGCCGAAAAATTTTAAACAGCTCAGGAAAACCTATTAACACCAGGGTATACCAATACACGAGAGCAGATAATTCTAAAGTGCTAATTCAGGACCATTCGGCCGGGCATAAATTCGGTTCTGAAAACGGGACAGGAGACCAAGGCGCTCACTTTAATTTGCGCCCTATTGATACACCTCGAACTGGTAAGATACCAGGAGCAAAAGACCATTATTTATTCAAGGATAAGAAATGAAAAACTGGAATGACCTTGATGGCTCTATCTTTTTCAACAAAGTATTCAGCCGACCTATTGAAGTCGGAAAAGCTTATATACACTCGCTCCGCATAGAAAATGATCTGAATGATTTCGGCATCGGTTTTGACATACCAGACTTTCCTGACCGGCTCCCCGAAAAATGGAAAGACAAAGGATATAATACATGCAGAATTGGATTGACCTGTTCCAACATTACCGAACTAAAAATAACAAACCTCCCTCTCAGAGAAGTTTTTAACATAGAAATACTAAAAGAGAACGGACATTTCTTTTTCACAGCGAAATCGAAAAATGCATCTGTTGAATTCAAGGCTAAATGGCTATCCCTATCCGGCCCCTCGGTCTATATGAACTGCCCTGAACCAGAAGATCACAACTGGTCAGACGATTCCATATAAAAACCCATGAGCTTATTTACGAAACCGCAACTATGAGAGCCATAGCAAAGGCCAATTCGCCCTGCCCTCCAGCCCAATCTACACTCCATCCATGTTGTTTCAACGGACAGAGGATTCACCACCATGGGCAAACGTCACCCCAATCTCCCCGCCTGGCAATGGCGTCAGTACCCACAGAACCATCAGCACCCGACCAACCTGGCGCTGCACCTGATTGCCGTGCCGCTGTTTATCGTCGGTTTTCTGCTAATCGTGTCGGGCGTGTTCAGTCTCAGCCTGGCCAGCTTCGCCGTCGGTGTGATTGGCATTGTCGCGGGCCTGGCGTTGCAGCGTCATGGCCATAGCCTGGAGGCCCAGGCCAGTGAGCCGTTCAGCGATCGTAAAGATGCGGTGCAGCGCCTGGTGGTGGAGCAGTTCGTGACTTTCCCGCGCTTTGTGCTCAGCGGTGGCTGGTGGCGCGCCTGGCGGCAGCGGCACCACCACTGACTGGCAGGTTCAGGCGAATACCACCACAGTCTGGCGGCTGAGGGCGATCAACTCGCCGGTCGGGCTCCACAAGGCAGCGGCAGCGTGGCCGTAGCCGTCGCGGGCGTGTTCGATGTTGACGTGGTACTGGCACCAGTCAAGGGTGGTCAGGTCTTGCAGCGGCTGGATGAACTCGATGGTCCAGGTCAGGGTGCTGCCCGGCGCGGGCTTTTTCAGGTGCGGCAGCAACGCCGGTGGCCAGGCGTCGACCAGGGCGAGGATATGCGCCTCGGTCAGTGGCTCTTCTTTTACATCCCCGCGCAACCGTACCCAACCGCCCATCTCGCGAGATTTATTGCCGGTAAACGGCAAGCCACCCACACTCCAGCGCATTGCCAAGTGGCGCATGAACTCGGGGGTAACGCCCTTGATATAAGGTAGTTCCTGGCACTCATCCCAATGTTTGAAGACCGGTGGTGGCTCACTCGCCACGTCAATTTCCGAGGGGCGAGAGGCGCCAAAACTGGCCTGGACCAGGGTCGCCACTTCACCGTTCTGCACCACGCGCCCCAGCAACTGGCTGACCGCCTTGCCTTCGCGCAGCACTTCGACTTGATAGCTGGCAGGTACATCCGGCGCTACCGGGCCGACAAAGGTGACTGCCAGGGAGCGCAGCGGTCGATCCGCCGGCACCTGAGCGCGCAGCGCCTCGTATTGCAAGGCGGCGACCAGGCCACCAAAGGTGGCCCGGCCCTGGGCCCATTCGGCAGGAATGGTGACATCCAGCGGATTGCTACGGGCAGCATCGAGCAAATCACTAAAGCGCATGGCGACCTCACATCAAGTAAATCGTGGAGGAATCTTAACCATCCAATTGCAGAGGCACAGCGCCTATTCCGGCCAAAAACCGGACCGGTTTAAAAACACTCGGCGCTAAGTTTATCCAGCACGCGGTCGGCCTTGCCTTGCGCCTTGAGCATGGTGCGCTGCCACACCGCTACGCAGGGTTGCAGGTCTGGCTCGTGACCGGCCTGGGCCAGCCATTGCCAACAGTCATGCCAATCACCCAGGGCGCTCTGGGCTTTTTTCAAATGCGACAGGGCGTTGGCGGGTAACTTGTCCAGCTCCGGATACGCCTCGGCAGCGTAGCGCACACGCTTGATCAGCAACCGTAGCCGGTGGCGATCATGATCGGGATCCTTCAGGGCCTCATCGAGTCTCTGCCATTGCTTGGCCAGGCGCTTCTGGATACGCGGGCGCAAGCCTTTGAGCAGTTTCTGGTGCTGGGACGCGCGGATAAACCGCGGGAATGCATCCAAGATCAGCAGCAAGTGCGCCAGCTCCGGGCTTTGCGCCACCTGGCGATAAGCCTCGGGCTGCATGCGCAGGCGCCGATCAGCCGCATCGTGATAACCGTGCTGATGCAAATACGCCGCCAGCACCTCTCGGTCGCGTAGCGGCGTAGTCAGTTGGCCAACCGTGCTGGCGGCCAATTCAAGCTGTTCGACACCGGGCAGCCCGCGCAAAGGGCGCAACAGGCTGCGCAGGCGGCGTACCGTGGTGCGCAAATCATGCAGGGCTTCATCGTCAGTGACGGCGGCGAGGCGAGCCTGGCAGCTCAGTAACCCTACTTCCAGGCCAATGACCTGAGCGACTAACTGATTGACCAACGCTGACATCCTGCCCTCACTTTCCGATGAAAAATCCTACCCGCCGCTGGGTCATCGCCCGGCGCGAGACTCACGAATGTAGAACCGCGCCTTTTCGGCCTTGTTGGAGCAGCCCTCGAAGGCTTCGAACTGCTGCTGAGTCTTGGCGCCAGTCAACAGCGACAACGCCTTGGAGTAGCTGACAGTGCCGGCAAAACCTTCGGCCTTGGCCAGGTCCAGTTCTTTCCAGGCGGCGTCCAATTGCGAGCCGCAGCTGTCGCGATACGCGGTTTTCCCGGCACAGCCAGCCAAGGCCAACACGATCACAGGCACACAGATCCAGGCTTTCATTGATGACACCTCAAATATACAAATTCAGTCGTAGCCTGTAGACGTTGCCTACAGGGAAAAGTGCCTTGTCCTTAGCCTGAAATCAGTAGTACCTATTGCCAGAGCATACCCGAGCCTGATCGCCAGCCTGGAAAAATATTGCGCGCTGTCAGCAAGGATTGAAGCAGGCCCCTTGATGGGTGCATTGTGGGCCCCTGTTTTGCGAAGGATCTGGCCATGAAGAAACGTGTTGCCTTAGTGCTGGGCTCCGGTGGGGCCAGGGGCTACGCCCATATCGGGGTGATCGAAGAAATCGAACGACGCGGCTATGACATCGCCTGTATCGCCGGCTGTTCCATGGGCGCCGTGGTGGGTGGGATCTACGCCGCCGGCAAGCTCGACGAGTACCGCAACTGGATCGAAAGCCTGGACTACCTCGACGTATTGCGCCTGGTGGATGTGAGCTTTCGCCTGGGAGCGATTCGTGGTGAAAAGGTGTTCGGGCAAATCCGCAAGATTGTCGGCGATATCAATATCGAGGAGCTGCGCATCCCCTACACCGCCGTCGCCACCGACCTCACCAACCAACAGGAGATCTGGTTCCAGGAAGGCTGCCTGCACCAGGCCATGCGCGCCTCGGCGGCGATCCCGAGCCTGTTCACACCGGTGATGCAGGGCAACCGCATGTTGGTGGACGGCGGCCTGCTCAACCCGCTGCCCATCGTGCCGGTGGTGTCGAGCCATTGTGACTTGATCATTGCGGTCAACCTCAACGCCACTAACCAGAAGCACTACCAATTGCCAGTGATCCAGCGCCCGCCCGCGTTCAAGAGCCGCTTCAACAGCCTGGCCAAGTCACTGGGCTCGCACCTGCCGTTTCGCCGCAAGCAGGCCGAGCAGTTGATGAAGCTGGAACAAGAAGCCTTGCAGGCCCAGGCCGCTGAAATCAACCCGTGGCTGGAGTCTGCCGAACCCGAAGCCCAGCAACCTGCCGCGGCGCCGGAGAAAGCCGGCGCACCGAAGTCAGCCACCGGCTCGTTCATCATCGACAACGTCGGGCCGGCCTCGTTGCTGGACCTGATCAACCAAAGTTTCGAGGTGATGCAAACCTCATTGGCGCAATACAAGATCGCTGGGTACCCGCCGGATGTGCTGATCAACGTGCCGAAGCGGGTGTGCCGGTTTTTCGAGTTCTATAAAGCGCCGGAGTTGATCGCGTTGGGGCGGGAGATTGCCAGTGATACGTTGGATCGGTATGAGAGTGAGCAGAGTTGAGCGTGTGGGTGTTGCTGATGGCCTCTTCGCGAGCAAGCCCGCACATTTTGATCTGTGAACACCTTCAAAGTGTGGGAGCGGGCTTGCTCGCGAAAGGGCCGGCCCAGCCAGCGATAAACTCAAGTACTCAGCAACCGATACCCCACCCCCGCCTCAGTCACGATAAACCGCGGCTGGGTCGGGTCATCTGCCAGCTTCTGGCGCAGGTGCCCCACCACGATACGCAGGTAGTGGCTGTCCTCGGTATGGGTTGGCCCCCAGATGTCCTTGAGCAACTGCTGCTGGGTAATCACCCGCCCCGGGTGCCGGGCCAGTTGCGCCAGCACTGCGTACTCCTTGCGGGTCAGTGCCACCTCGGCGCCGTCCAGCAGGACACGGCGGTAGGCTAGGTCTACGGTCAGCGGGCCAAAACTCAAGGCGGCTTCCTGGGCCTCGCCCGCTGGTGCCTGGCGCAACAGCGCACGCACACGGGCAAGAAACTCCTGGATGCCGAACGGTTTGGTCACGTAGTCATTGGCGCCACCGTCGAGAGCCTCGACCTTCTGACCTTCGCTGGCCCGCACCGACAGCACCAGCACCGGCACCGTGGACCATTCGCGAAACTCGCGCAGCACCTGTTGGCCGTCCATGTCGGGCAGGCCCAGGTCGAGCACCAGCAAATCCGGTTTGCTCAAGGCTGCCTGCGCCAGGCCCTCGTTGCCGGTACCGGCTTCGATCACCTTATAGCCTTGGGAAGCCAGGCTGATGCGCAGGAATTTGCGGATCTGTGGTTCGTCATCAATGATAAGAATCGTCGCGGTCTGGCTCATGGTGTCTCATCAAAACCCATTAAAAAATCACCCCTCCTGTAGGAGCGAGCTTGCTCGCGAAAAACTTCTAGGCACCGCGTGCATTCAGGAAGCCATCTTTATCGTTAACGACCTTCGCGAGCAAGCTCGCTCCTACAAGGTTTGTTCCAAGGCGGGTTGTTTGGGCAGTGGTAGAAACAAAGTGATGCAGGTACCCCGCCCGTCAATGCCATCGGCCACGCTGATATGCCCACCGTGCGCGCCCACCATACCCTGGCAGATCGCCAAGCCGAGGCCGGTGCCCTGCCCGCCGCGATCACCGCGGGCTGCGGTGTAGAACATGTCGAAGATCTTCGCACGCTCCTCCTCGGGAATCCCCGGCCCTTCATCCGCCACGGCAAAAAACAATTGCTCATCCTCCACGCCCGCGCGCAACTGCAAGCGGCCCTGGGGCGGCGAAAACCGTGCGGCGTTTTCCAGCACGTTGACCAAGGCCTGCTCAATCAACGCCGCATGCACATACAACAAAGGCAGTTCCGGCGGCACATCGGTGCTCACCTGCAACGGCGCCAGCACGGCGCGCAATCGCCCAAGGGCACTGCCGACGATGTCGCCGGGCGACACCCAATCCCGTGCCAGTTTCAGCGCACCGTGGCCAAGGCGGGTCATGTCCAGCAGGTTCTGGATATAGCGGTCGAGGCGCTCGGCTTCATCGCGGGTGCCTTCGAGCAGTTCGCGGCGATCCTCCAGCGGGATGGCTTCACCGAGGGCCAGCAGGCTGTCGATGCTGCCGCGCATGGACGTCAACGGCGTGCGCAAATCGTGGGACACCGAGGCGAGCAAAGCGCTGCGCAGTTGTTCGGTTTCGCCGTGCAGGCGTGCCGATTCCAACTCCTGCCCCAGCTGTGCCCGCGCCAGCGCCTGGGCCAGCGGTTGGCTCAACGCGGTGAGCAAGCGCCGACGTTGCCCGCTCAATTCCAGGCCAGGCTTGGCACTGACACCCAGCAAACCCAAGGGCCCCTCTTCACCCGACAGCGGCCACCACCACCAACGCCCCAACGGTAAGGTGCCGGTGCCCATGCCAGCCGGCTGATCGTGCTGCCAGGCCCAATCGGCGGCGGCGCGTTCGGCTTCGGTGAAGGTCAACGGGCCACCGGTCTCGACCTTCCAGCCACCCTGACCGTCGCGATTGACCAGGCACAGGTCGAGGTCGTTCCAACCTTGCAGATGGTGGGCGGCGGCGCTGATGACGGCTTGGCGGTCGGTGGCGGCGGTGAGCTTGCGCGACAGGTCGAGCAGCTCGCTGGTTTCTTCCTGGGTATCGCGCAACGCCTGCAACTGGCGACGCTGGCGTGCGGCGAGGTTGCCGGTCAACGCCGCCATTAACAGAAAGAACAACAGGGTCAGCACGTCTTCTTCACGCTGGATAGCGAAGGAAAAATTCGGCGGGATAAACAGAAAATCGTAAGTCAGAAACGACAGCGCCGCACACACCAGGGACGGCCCCAGGCTACTGCGTACCGCCACCAGCAGCACGGCGGCGAGAAACACCAACGAGATGTTCGGCAGCGCCAACGCACTGGACACGGCCCAGGCCACCGCCGTAGCGGCGAGGGTCGCCACCACCGCCAAGGCGTAATCGAACCACACCAAACCGCGCACATCGGGCAGCCGTGGCGGTGCAGGCATGTCATCGCTGTCGAGGACGTTGATTTCCAAGCCGCGGGCATTGCGTAACAGGCGCGCCGCCAAGCCGCCACCGAACAAACGCCGCCGCCAGCGCATCCGCGACTGCCCCACCAGCACCAGGCTAGCGCGGCGTTCGGCAGCGTGCTGGATCAGGGTCTTGGCCACCTCCCCAGCGCGCAGTAACACCACTTCGCCGCCCAGCCGCTCCGCCAGTTGCTGGGCGTTTTGCAGGCGCAGGCGCGATTGCTCATCCCGCGCACGGCCGTTGTCGATGTGCACCAGGCTCCAAGGCAAATGCCGACGCTGGGCCACGCGGCTGGCATGGCGCACCAGGCGTTCGGCTTGGGCATCGCCATCCACGCCGACCAGCAAACGCCCGCGCACCGCCGGCGCGGCCTGGCCGAGTTGGCGGTAGCCCTGGGCCAGGTCGTCATCGACATGGGCGGCGGCGGTTTGCATAGCCAGCTCGCGCAGGGCCATGAGGTTGGTCTGGGTGAAAAACGCATCGATGGCCGCACGCGCCTGCTCGGGCACATACACCTTGCCGTCACGCAGGCGCTCGAGCAGCTCGCGAGACGGCAGGTCGATCAGCAGCAGTTCGTCGGCCTCTTGCAGCACCCAGTCCGGCAGGGTTTCGCGCACGTGTACGCCAGTGATGCCACGCACCTGATCGTTAAGGCTTTCCAGATGCTGGACGTTGACCGTGGTAAACACGTTGATGCCGGCCGCGAGCAATTCCTGGATATCTTGCCAGCGCTTTTCATGCCGGCTGCCAGGGGCATTGCTGTGGGCCAGTTCGTCCACCAGCACTAGCTTTGGCTTGGCGGCGAGCAGGCCGTCGAGGTCCATTTCTTCAAGCATCACGCCACGGTATTCGCTGCGCAACAGCGGTTGTTGCGGCAAGCCGCTGAGCAAGGCTTCGGTTTCGGCGCGGCCGTGGGTTTCGACCACCCCGGCGATCAGGCGCACGCCCTGGCGCAGTTGGGTATGGGCCGCCTGGAGCATGGCGTAGGTCTTGCCCACACCGGGCGCAGCGCCGAGGAAGACTTTGAGCCGGCCACGGCCGTCCCGGGGTAGATCGGCTAACAGGGCATCGGCGCGGCCGGCGTCGCTCATGCTGTGGTCCTTCGATAATTAATGTAGGAGCGAGCTTGCTCGCGAAAAACTCAAGAGCGCCGCGTTTATTCTGGGCGCCCGCGTCATCGTTAACGATCTTCGCGAGCAAGCTCGCTCCTACAGGGGGTCAGAGTTGTTCCAGGGCCATGTTGAGGGCCAGGACGTTTACTACGGGCGGGCCAACCAACGGGCTTTCGATGTGCTCATCCAGCAACCGCTGCAAGGTCGACACCGGCACATTTCGCGCCGCCGCTACTCGCGCCAGTTGATAGGCAATCGCCTGCGGTGGCAAGTGGGGATCAAGGCCACTGCCGGAGGTGGTCAGCGAGGCCAGTGGCACCGGGCCCTGGCCCGGCACTGACTTCTTGCTGGCCTCTTCGACTATGCGAGTGGCCAAGGCCGGATTGCTGGGCCCCAGGTTACTGGCACTGCTGGACACGGTGGCAAAAGCACCGGCGGACGGGCGTGGGTGAAACCAGCGGTCGCCGGTAAAGTCCTGGGCGATCAGGCTGGAGCCGCGCACCTTGCCGCTGGCGTCGTGCACCAGGCTGCCATTGGCTTGGTCGGGGAAGGCCACTTGCGCCACGCCAGTGACTACCAACGGGTAGGCCACGCCGGTGATCAGGGTCATGAGTACCAGCAAGCTCAGGGCTGGGCGGATGATGTTGGACATTTCAGACTCCTCAATTCAGTGGTGCGGTGGGACGCGGAGCGTCCGGGGCGGCGGCGTTCCCACGCAGAGCGTGGGAACGATCAGCAGAGCGTGGGAACGATCAGCGGCCAGGTCAAACCAGGTGCAGCGCGCTCAGCAGCATGTCGATGGCCTTGATCCCCACGAACGGCACCAACAGCCCGCCCAGCCCGTAGATCAGCAGATTGCGCCGCAACAACGCCGCCGCACTCGCGGCTTGCACGCGCACGCCGCGCAGGGCCAGTGGGATCAGCACCACGATAATCAGCGCGTTGAACACGATGGCCGAGAGGATCGCGCTCTGGGGGCTCTGCAAGTGCATGATGTTGAGCACGCCCAGTTGCGGGTAGATCGAGGCGAACAGCGCTGGCAGGATCGCGAAGTACTTGGCCACGTCGTTGGCGATGGAAAAGGTCGTCAGCGCGCCGCGAGTCACCAGCAGTTCCTTGCCGATCTGCACCACGTCCAGCAGCTTGGTCGGGTCGCTGTCGAGGTCGACCATGTTGGCGGCTTCGCGCGCGGCCTGGGTGCCGTCGTTCATCGCCATGCCGACGTCAGCCTGGGCCAGCGCCGGGGCGTCGTTGGCGCCGTCGCCGCACATGGCAACCAGACGACCATCGTTCTGCTCATGACGAATACGCGCGAGTTTCTTCTCTGGCGTGGCTTCTGCCAGCACGTCGTCCACCCCCGCTTCAGCGGCAATCGCGGCGGCGGTCAGCGGGTTGTCGCCGGTGACCATCACGGTACGAATCCCCAGCTTGCGCAACTCGGCAAACCGCTCGCGAATGCCGGGCTTGACCACGTCTTTGAGATGGATCGCTCCCAACAATTTGCCATCGGCGCACACCAGCAAGGGCGTGCCGCCGCTTTGGGCGATCTTGTCGATTTCCCGCGACAGCGCAGGCAGCAGGTCGCTGCGTTGCTGGCCGATAAACGCCAGCAGCGAGTCCACCGCGCCTTTGCGGAACACGTGGCCCTGGTAGTCGACACCGGACAAACGGGTCTCGGCGCTGAAAGGCACGGCGGTCAACGCCTCCAGGCTTGGCTCGGCCTGCGGGTGCAAGGCGCGCAGGTATTCAACGATGGACTTGCCTTCCGCCGTGTCATCGGCCAGCGACGCCAGCAGCGCGCCTTCGGCCAATTCGCGGCCACTGACGCCAGGCGCCGCGACCACGGCCGAGCAACGACGGTTGCCGAAGGTGATGGTGCCGGTCTTGTCCAGCAACAGCACATGCACGTCCCCCGCCGCTTCCACGGCGCGGCCAGACTTGGCGATCACATTGAGGCGCACCAGGCGGTCCATGCCGGCAATGCCGATGGCCGACAACAAGCCACCAATGGTGGTAGGAATCAGCGTCACCAGCAGTGCGACCAGAAACACCAAAGGCAAGCTGCCATTGGCGAAGTGGGCGAACGGCTGCAAGGTCACCACCACCAGCAGGAAGATCAGGGTCAGGCCGATCAGCAGGATATCCAGCGCGACTTCGTTGGGGGTCTTCTGGCGCTTGGCGCCTTCCACCAGGGCGATCATGCGGTCCAGGGTCGACTCGCCCGGGTTGGCGGTGATGCGGATCAACAGCCAGTCCGAGACCAACCAAGTGTTGCCGGTAACGGCCGAGCGGTCGCCGCCGGACTCGCGGATGACCGGGGCGGACTCGCCAGTGATCGCCGCTTCGTTGACCGCCGCAATACCTTCGACGACCTCGCCGTCACCGGGGATCATCTCCCCGGCAGCCACGCGTACCACATCACCCTTGCGCAGGCTGGTAGCCGGTATCATTTTGAAGCTGCCGTCAGCCTCCTGGCGGCGTGCGCTCAAGCCCTCGCTGCCGGCCTTGAGGCTGTCGGCACGGGCCTTGCCACGTCCCTCGGCCAAGGCTTCGGCGAAGTTGGCAAACAGCACGGTGAACCACAGCCACACGGCGATTTGCACGGCGACAAACGTTGGAACGGTGGTATCGGGCACAAAGCACAGCACGGTGGTGAGGATGGCGGTCAGTTCGACCACCAGCATCACCGGCGAGCGTTGCAGTTGGCGTGGGTCCAGCTTGACGAAGGCCTGGACCAGCGCCGGGCGCCACAGCGCAGAGATTGCGGTTTTGGCAGGCTCCTGGGGTTTGACCGGGGCCGCGTTTTTTGCAGGCATATTCATTTTCATATCCCTTAACTAGAAGCCCATGCTCAAGTGTTCAGCGATGGGACCCAACGCCAGTGTCGGCAGGAAAGTCAGGCCGCCCACCAGCAAAATGGTCACGGTCAATAGGGTCACGAACAGCGCGCCATGGGTGGGGAAACTGTTCTGGCCAATCGGTGCGGCCTTCTTCATCGCCAGGCTGCCGGCCAGGGCCAGCACCGGGAGGATGTAGCCGAAACGGCCGATCAGCATGCCCAGGCCGAGCATCAGGTTGTGGAACGGGGTGTTGGCGCCGAGGCCGGCAAACGCCGAACCGTTGTTGGCACTGGCCGAGGTGTAGGCGTAGAGCAACTGGCTGAACCCATGGGGGCCAGGGTTACTGATGGCACCCGCCGGGCCGGGCAGGCTGGCAGCGATGGCACTCAACACCAGCACGCCGACCGGCATCACCAGCAGGGTCACCACCAGCAATTGCACTTCCTTGGCTTGCAGCTTCTTGCCCAGGTATTCCGGGGTGCGGCCGATCATCAAGCCGGCGAGGAACACTGCGATCAACACGTTGAGCAACATGCCGTACATGCCGGCACCGACACCGCCGAAGATCACTTCGCCGACCATCATGTTGACCAATGCCACCATCCCACTCAGGGGGCTGAGGCTGTCCTGCATGCCATTGACCGAACCGTTGGAGGCCGCGGTGGTGGTCACCGACCACAGCACGGTGCCGGTGGTGCCGAAGCGTGTTTCCTTGCCTTCCAGCGGTGCGGTTTGCTCCACCGCCGGGTTGTTCAAGGTTGGGTTGGGCTGGTACTCGGACCACAGCGACGTCGCGCCGCCGATCAGAAACAGCGCCAGCATGCACGCGAGGATCGCCCGGCTCTGGCGCAGGTCCTTGACGTAGTGGCCGAAGGTAAACACCAACGCCACCGGGATCAGAATGATCGAGGCCACTTCAAACAGGTTGGCCCAGGCCGTCGGGTCTTCAAACGGATGCGCCGAGTTCACGCCGAAGAAGCCACCGCCGTTGGTGCCCAATTGCTTGATCGCAATCTGGCTGGCAGCCGGCCCCAGGGGAATCACCTGGTCCACGCCCTGCAGGGTGACGGCATCCACATAGTGGGCGAAGGTTTGCGGCACGCCCTGCCACACCAGAAACAGTGCGAGCACCAGGCACAACGGCAGCAGGCCGTAAAGGGTGGCGCGGGTCATGTCGACCCAGAAGTTACCCAGGGTCTGGGCAGATTTGCGCCCTATCCCACGGCATAAAGCGACCAGGACCGCGAGACCGGTCGCCGCACTGACGAAGTTCTGCACCGTGAGGCCGGCCATCTGGCTCAGGTAACTCAAGGACGCCTCGCCGCTGTAGTTCTGCCAGTTGGTATTGGTCATGAAACTGACGGCGGTGTTGAACGCCAGGGTCCATTCCTGGCCGGGCAATTTCTGCGGGTTCAATGGCAGGGAGCCCTGGAATAACAGGATCGAGAACAACAACAAGAAGCCCGCCAGGTTGAACGCGAGCAAGGCCAGCATGTATTTCTGCCAGCTCTGTTCTTGCTGCGCATCCACGCCCGAGAGGCGGTAACAGGCCTTTTCAACAGGCCCCAATACGGGCGTGAGCCAGGTGCGCTGGCCTTCCATCACCTTGTAGTAGAACCGCCCCAGAAACGGTGCCGGCACCAGTACCACGGCGAAGAAGGCGATGATCAGCCAATAGTCATAACTGTGCATAGCCCGCTCCTAGTTCCGATCCGCGCGTAACAGCGCAACCAGCAGATAAATGAACAGCGCCACGGCCAATAGCAGTGACACCCCGTCCAGAACGCTCATGGAAGTCTCCCCTTCGTGCGGCGATTGCCGCGTGTGGGGGCATTGTCCGCAGGAGCGGTGTAAAGGAACGAGAGCGAGGGGCTGGGTGGGGCGTAAAGATGGCGTAAAAAGTGGGTTTATGCGGGGTTTACAGGGAGATGTGCAATGGTTGGGAGGGCCTCATCGCGGCATAGATATCTACACAACTTTGGTGTGACGCTGGACTGGTGGCGAGGGAGCTTGCTCCCGTGGCGGACTGACGGCCGGCGCCTATCGCCCTGAAGCCCCAGGATCCAAATGTGGGAGCTGGCTTGCCTGCGAAGACGACCTGACAGCCGATGCTTATCTACCAGACACCCCGCGATCCAACTGTGGGAGCGGGCTTGCTCGCGAAGGCGGCCTGGCAGGCGACACAGTTGGATTGTGTACATATCCATTGCTGCGGTAACGGCCGCTTAGGGTTCCGCCCTGACGGCGGCTCACTTTTGAAGAGCCCAAAAGTAAGCAAAAGGCTCTTGCCCCACCACTCGGCACCTCGCTTAGGCTCGGTGTGCCCGTAATCCGCCAGTGATTTGGGGGGCCGCCGCCACGCGCCATCCATGGCGCGGGGCGGCTAAACCGGCATCCCTGCCGGTTTACCCCCCAAATCACTGTCGAATTACGGCCAGCGTGGTTTGACGGGGCGCTTAAGATCAAGATCACAAGCAGATCAAGATCAAGAGCGGCTCGCTTCGCATCGTGGTTACCGTTAAGCGCTACAAAGTTGTGTGGATACCTATGCTCATCGCGGGCAAGCCCGGCTCCCACATTCAACTGCGTTCTTTTCAGTTAACACTCGGTCAAGTGTGGGAGCGGGCTTGCCCGCGAAAGCGCCCGCCAAGTCACCACCGCACTTATGTGGTGCAACGCATGCCACATTCAAACGCCAAACCGTCCCCCCGGCGACATAGGCACTGCTTTACGACACAGTTCTGAGGCTTGGCATAGCCACTGCAACACCTTGAATCATTCCAAACGGTTCAGGGAGCGCAGCACAATGAACACACAACTCAAGCCCACCTTGGGCACCTTGCATCTATGGGGCATCGCCGTGGGGCTGGTGATCTCCGGCGAATATTTCGGCTGGAGCTATGGCTGGGGCGTCGCCGGTACCCTGGGCTTTCTGGTGACCTCGTTGATGGTCGCCGCGATGTACACCTGCTTTATCTTCAGCTTCACCGAGCTGACCACCGCGATTCCCCATGCCGGCGGCCCCTTTGCCTACAGCCGTCGCGCCTTTGGTGAAAAAGGCGGTTTGATTGCCGGCCTGGCCACCTTGATCGAATTCGTCTTTGCCCCGCCCGCGATTGCCTTGGCCATTGGCGCGTACCTGAACGTGCAGTTCCCGGCACTCGACCCCAAGCACGCCGCCGTCGGCGCCTACATCGTGTTCATGGGCCTGAACATCCTCGGGGTGAAACTCGCCGCCACCTTCGAGTTGGTGGTCTGCGTGCTCGCCGTCGCCGAACTGCTGGTGTTCATGGGCGTAGTCGCACCGGCCTTCAGCTTCAGCCACTTCGCCCTGAACGGCTGGGCCGGTTCCGACACCTTCGGTGCCCCGGCGATTGCCGGCATGTTTGCCGCCATCCCCTTCGCCATCTGGTTTTTCCTCGCCATCGAAGGCGCCGCCATGGCCGCCGAAGAAGCCAAGGACCCCAAGCGCACCATTCCGAAGGCCTACATCAGCGGCATCCTCACCCTGGTAATTCTGGCCATGGGCGTGATGTTCTTCGCTGGCGGCGTAGGCGACTGGCGCACCTTGTCGAACATCAACGACCCATTGCCCCAGGCGATGAAAACCGTGGTGGGCGACAGCTCCGGGTGGTTGCACATGCTGGTATGGATTGGCCTGTTCGGTCTGGTGGCGAGCTTCCACGGCATCATCCTCGGCTACTCGCGCCAGTTCTTCGCCCTGGCCCGTGCCGGTTATCTGCCGTCCTTCCTGGCCAAACTCTCACGCTTCCAGACGCCGCACCGGGCCATCCTCGCCGGCGGCGTGGTAGGTATCGCCGCCATCTACAGCGACGGCCTGATCAACCTGGGCGGCATGACCCTGACCGCCGCGATGATCACCATGGCGGTGTTCGGCGCCATCGTCATGTACATCATGAGCATGCTCAGCCTGTTCAAACTGCGTAAGACCGAACCACTGCTGGAACGCACCTTCCGCGCGCCGGGCTATCCCATCGTGCCGGGTATCGCGCTGGTACTGGCGCTGGTGTGCCTGGTGGCAATGGCCTGGTTCAATGCCTTGATCGGGCTGATCTTCCTGGGTTTTATGGCGGTGGGTTTCATCTACTTCCAGATGACCGCACAAGACCGCGTCGATGCACCGGCGGATGCAATGTTGACCGGACAATAGCGCCTATGAGGCAGAACGGGCCTACACTGAACTACTCAGAAAGCCCGTCACTCAAAGCAGTGATTACCGTGGGAAAATTCTCCCACGAACCTCTGCCTCAAGGAGCGTCTTATGCCGTGGTATGCATGGTTGATTATGGTAGTAGCGATCGGATCGATCGTCGGTGGCCTGATGATGCTGCGTGACAGCGCCAACAAGGTGGAACTCACCGACGAACAACGTAAACGCGTAGCCGAGCGCAATGCGCAGGCGGATGCCAAGGATGCGCAAGACAGATAAAACGCGTGTAACTCCGTGGCGAGGGAGCTTGCTCCCGCTGGGCTGCGAAGCAGCCCCCTACTCCCACTCCGCCTTGGCAATATGCAACCCATGTTGCCCCTTATAGTCCGCACGCTCAGGCTGGCTCCAGCCAGTAAGCAACTCATCCTCCAGCCTATAGATCTCAACCCCCAACGGACGACACACCGTCAACGGGTCCTGCGCCTCCGGCCCCCACATCGGCAGCGACAAATCCCCACCCGGGCACGTCGACAATGCACACAGCAGATCAATCTCGGCAAAGAATTCCAGGTAATCGCCCTTCTGCGCCGGACAGGCCTTCATGAAGTACATGTCATCGTGATTGAGCCCAGTACACTGGAAAATATTCAACACATCATGCACATCGAATTCCGTCAGCCCATGGGGCAATACCGCACGGGTCAAGTTCGAGTGGCAATGGTGATGAAAGTCCTCCCCAGTCAGCATACGGTTCACATAGGGGTCGCACCGCGTGCCCAACAAATCGTGCAAACGCCCACCGTGCTCATCAATGCCGTAGCTGGCCAGGCTGTCATCGGTAATAGTGACCAAGGGCCTTAGAAAAGGCAGGTTCGACCACAACCGATCATGGGTGCTGACATGGGCGCCTTGCAGCTGCCGGGTGCGCGCGGCCCACAAGCGTTCGCGCGGGTCATTGGCGTTCCACACGTTGAAATCCCCCACCTGTGGTCCCACCGGCGTGGTCACCCGAAACACATGCCCGGCCGACACCTTCCACGCCCTCCCCGTTCGAATCGGCACCTCGAACTGTTCGATCAACGTACGCTGGCCTTTCTGATCACGAATACGCTCATAGAACGCCGTATCCACCTGCAACGCCGAACCTTTGCTGACCTGGTACGCGGCGGGATAGTCTTTGTACATGGGGCACTCCTCCATCAAGGGTGATCAAACAGGGCGAGGGAAAGGCGTTCCGAATCGTCCAGGTACAGACTCATCGCCTCGCTGGCGGCCTGGGTTTGGTTGCGGGTTAGCAATGTGTATATCTCATGGTCACGCTCCAGCCAGGGGGACTGGAAGCGCTGCTCATCCGGCGCGGCGCAGAACGCCAAGCGCAACTGGGCTATTACCTGGGCGAAGAACTCGTCGAACAACGGGCTGCCCATCAACGCGACGATCTGTTGGTGAAACATCAGACTGTGAGTGGCCACGGCTCGCCAATCCTCCCGCTCCCGGGCCAGGGTGGTGGCGTCAATGGCGTTTTGCATAAGCGTCGATTGAGCGTCCGTCAGCGGCCCGCTTCGGGCGATCGCCTGCAACTCCAGGGTGCGACGGACGACGAAGAGGTCACGTACTTCTGCCCTCTCCAGGCGCCGAACCATGACGCCCTTATTGCGGATATAACGAGTAAGGCCCTCCTGGCCCAGACGATGCAGCGCCTCGCGAATCGTATTGCGGGATGCGTTGTAGACCTTGACCAGGTCGACCTCGATCAGCGGCATGCCTGGCAACAGCCGGCCGCCGATGATGTCGGCGCGCAGCTCCAGGGCGATCTGGTCGGCTAAAGATAAAGTGAGTGGCATTGTTACCTCGAGATTGTTGAACAATCACTGAGGAAGAGGTAACCACGTTTCGTGCCAATGCTGCCTGAGCGGAAATCGCAAGGTCCGCTAGTTAAAGGAAAGGCCGGTCTATGACCGGCCCTCCGCGCTGTTTTCACACCCTCAATTAATAACCAGCCTGTCGCGATTCTTTTCCAGCAATGCCTTGCCGATGCCTTTCACTTCCAGTAACTCATCCACCGCCGTGAACGGGCCGTTGCTCTCGCGATAGGCGATGATTGCCTTCGCCTTGGAAGCACCAATGCCAAACAGATCGCGACGCAGGGTTTCAGCGTCGGCGGCGTTAAGGTTGACCTTGGTGGATTGCTCGGCCTTGGTCATTTGGGTGGAGATGGGGGTTGGGGGTTCCGGCTTGATGGACGGCGCAGCGGTGGTGGCGACGGAGAGGCTGGTGAGGAAGGCGAAGATGAGGGAGGAGATGTAGAGGTTTTGCATTGGTGACGCTCCATGACATCGGTGAGGGAAAAGCAGCTTTTCCGAAGCTGCTTTTCAAAATTAGATGATGCTGGGAGAGAGTCAAAAGCGAGTGGGTAACAACGTGTAACTTAGCCTTGCCCATCTTTGTGCGAGTCGCAAGCCAAACATATACAGGAGCGCTAAAGCTTGAATTCGATAACGGACTCGAGAATTATTTTAGGAGAGTAACGCGACAGAGCGTCCGCTGTCATAAATCCTGTTAGGACTGCACAGGTATTGACTCCAAGGGCCATACCCACCTGGACGTCTTTTCCTGTATCGCCCACCACCCAATCATTCGGAGTTAAATTGGGCACCTTTTGAGCAATCAGAAACTCCTTGGTATTTCTCTGCTCGGTCACCATCACCTCGTCAAAATACTCGAGTAAATTCAACGTTTCCAACTGCACATAAACAGGGTCGACAAACTGACGAGCCGTACATACATACAACCGCGCTGACTCTTTTAATTCTTCCAATGTTTCATGCATGCCTGTAAAATTGGCGTCCATTTCTAGAAAAGAAGGACTTTCGATCAGCGCCATCCAATCACGCCTAAATTCAGTGACAGCGCCCGCATTGAAACCGAATTGATCTGACACTATCGCTTCGTTGGAATGCCCAGCGAACTTAAGTTCCCAGTATTCGGAAAAACTGAGCTTGGACTCAGGAACCAAGTGTTGAAAAAGCTGATGCAGACGCGGCTTGGAATCGATTAGCGTTCCATCGAGATCGAAGATTATATTCACATGAGACTCTTAAAGTAGGCAATTTCGGTACTCAAGCCCAATGTAAAATCAATCTCTTCGGGCAACAAATATTTCTTCAAGCGCGTTGTATCGAAAACGAAGTCTCTTTTGGTACCGTTGAACTCACGCTGCACAATCTCAACCTGCGCGCCGCTGAGCAGGATCAACTGATCCAATACGGCCCTGATTGACACCGCGTGACCTCCGACGAGGTTCACCACACCCACATTCTCATTTAACTCAACAGCGGCAAGAATTGACTGCACAACATCATCAATATAAATGAAGCTTCTTAACTCGGCACCGTCACCATACAGCTCGACAGGTTGAGCATCCAAGATACGCTTGATGGTTTTGGGGAGAAATTTTTCATATTTCTCTTCACCCGGGCCGTACACATGACCAACACGCAAAATTTGCCGATCAATATGTTGATCTCGTGCAAATCCAGAGATCATCTGCTCACAGTACAGCTTCGACCAGCCATATAAAGTAGCAGGTACAGTCGCTGTGGCCTCAGAGATAACCGTGTCTGCAGCGTAAACATCGAGCGTACTCGTAAATACTATTTTTCGCAGTGCATTAAAAGGCAGGTTCAGCAGTTTTTCAGTGAATGAGATATTTTCATTGCAGGCTGCGATGACATTTGCCTCACCCCCATTCTTGGGGGTGTAAGCACCAGCATGAATGACAACCTCGACATCTTGAATCTTGGCGAAGTCCTGTTGACCAAGACCAAAGTCAGGCAACCGCGCGTCATAGACGACGCTCTGACATTTACTGGTGGCCTGCGAACTGAATGCGATTACGTGCGTACTGCCCCATTTCGCTATGGCAGCATCCAGCAGACGTCCCCCGATAAAGCCTGACGATCCAGTAATCAGAACTTTCATAAGAATATGATCTCATCACGAATGCCCTGCTCAGTCGTCAATACCGGGCGAGTATCCATACCTCGGAGCCACATCAAGTCATTGGGTAAAGGGTTGATCTTCGTTTCGAGCTGCGGAAACTCATTATACAGAGCGATGTCCTTAAAGATCTCGGGCATATTCAAACCCGCTTCTGTAAAGAACTGAACCGTTGTAAAAAATCGTGAAATATTGATTTCTGTAGGGTTTGGAACACCATCAAACCCGTAAGCCATGTCAACACCGAATATCCCATGTGGTTTTTTCGAAACCGATTTGACACAGTTAATAGCAATGTCAGTGGCTTGGTCATTGGTACACGTCACTCCGACTTTGGTGACGCCAGTAACACCGGAGATACTTCGGTTGCCGTGTGTCCAGCTGCGACGCTCACGAGACTGTGCAACAATCAAGTTACCCTCATGCCATATAGAAAGCCATGTAATAGTATCTGGTGTAAGCAACTCAGCGGCGACGAAGTCGCCCCACCCTTTGTAATGATCAATCCAGGCCTTCGCCAGTGTAAAGTCATTGGTAGGTATGGCCCCCTTACCGCCACCACCGATAGAAGATGCACGCAACCAAATTTTCCCATCCGCGTTACCCAGTGCTTTAAATGCCTCTTTAAGATCCTGTTCGTCATTGATCATAATATTACGAGGTACAGGCACGCCTGCCTGTTTGAATGCTTCATACGACTTGTGCTTATGCACACAGGTATCAATGACGTCGTGGTCTGGCATGAAAAGCTTGGTGCCCGTTGCCAATATATCATCGCGTATCAAAGAGGCATGAAAGATCTCTAAATCATTCTGGAAATGCACTAGGTCAGGCTTTTCGGCCTCAAGCAATTGCAGCAACTTCTGCTTGTACTCTGGAGAGTTGGCGTATGGAATATAAAACTTTTTGCTCGCTTTGGATAATGCAAGATCAGAAGGTTCGGATCCCATACCGATGACAGTCTCGCCTTTGCGGCCCATCATAAGGGAGTTAATAACGCCTTCAGAAGGTGCGCCACCGGCCCCTGCGATAAGTATTTTAGACATTTGAGACTCCCATCTGTGAAGCACAGCACTTGAACTGCGCAAAAATAAATTCTTTTAATGACCAATAAAAATTGGAGCCAGCGATGTACATGTAATTCCGACAACCGGGTAATTCAAGATACCCGCCTGAGAGGCGTATGTTACTGGAACACTAGTATAGACACACGCCTGGCTTAAGCATTGCACGCTAAAACACTAGGGGTCCAATCGCCGCTGCTGGTAAATCCAATCAACAATCTCACCATCCGGAGTATAGCCACTGACAGTGTCACGTAACAGCTGGCGGACCCGGCCATAGTCATCCTGCTCAACTGCTGTGAGCAATTCCGTCAACTTGACCTTTAGCGCCTCCCAAGGCAAATGATCCTCGTTGGCGCTCATGATCATTGGGTGCTGCGTTGCCACCACGTTGTCACCGATCAACAACTCTTCGTACAGTTTTTCACCAGGACGCAAGCCCGAAAACTCGATAGCGATGTCGCCGTGAGGGTTCTTGTCGGAACGTACACTCAACCCGGACAGATGAATCATCTTTTCGGCCAGCTCGACAATCTTCACGGGTTCGCCCATGTCGAGGACGAACACATCCCCTCCAAGGCCCATGGAGCCAGCTTGTATGACCAGTTGCGCCGCTTCGGGAATGGTCATGAAGTAGCGGGTTATTTTCGGGTGGGTAACCGTTAACGGACCGCCAGATTTGATCTGCTTGTGGAACAACGGGATTACAGAGCCGGAAGAGCCCAGGACATTGCCGAATCTCACCATCGTGAAGCGGGTTTTATTCACCCGGGAGACATTGGACTTGTCACCGAACAGCACGGGCGCAAGCTCACGACTCAAAGCTTGAAGGGTGAGTTCAGCCAGACGCTTGGTGCTACCCATGACATTGGTTGGTCGAACAGCCTTATCCGTCGAGATCAGGACAAAATTCGATGCGCCGGCCTGAAGTGCCGCTTGGGCGGTGTTCAGTGTGCCAATAACATTATTCAACACACCTTCTGCAATGTTGTGCTCGACAATGGGTACATGCTTATACGCCGCCGCGTGGTAAACCGTGTCGACACGCCAGGTCTTCATCACGTCAAGCAACTTTGCCTGATCACGCACGGACCCCAATATAGGGAGCAATTTGACCGGCAATGAATTGCGGGTAATACGCTGTTCCAGCTCAGAAAGAATGCTGTAGAGATTGAACTCACTGTGCTCGAACAACAGCAGGGTCATAGGCTTGAGTTCGAGAATTTGCCGGCACAGCTCAGAACCAATTGACCCGCCCGCCCCAGTTACAAGCACATTCAGCCCTTTGATGCAGTGCTCAAGCAGTTCATCTTGAGCAGGCACCGAATCACGGCCGAGTAAGTCAGCGATATCGACTTCTTGAATATCGTCAACTTTGACTCGGCCGCTGGCAAGGTCCATGAAACCGGGAACGCTGCGAACGTGGAGGGGGAAGCCCTCCAGAAAACCAAGAATCTCACGGCGCCGCCCGCGGCTTGACGATGGAATGGCCAAGAGAACTTCCTGCGCTCCCGTGACATCAATCATGCGCTGGATATGCTTGGGCTTATAGACTTGAAGCCCGGAAATGACACGATCGGAGATAGTGGTATCGTCATCGATGAACGCCACTGGCCGCATAACGCGCCCCATGCGCAATGCTGCGACCAGTTGATTGCCCGCCGCACCTGCACCATAGATCGCGACACGCGGAAGACCGTCTTCACGGTTGGTAAAAGGCACATGTTGTGCCGCCGCAAACCAATCGCCCAAAAAGTATTGGCGCATGGTCAAGCGTAAACCGCCGACCATGATCAAGCTTAACCACCAATAGTTGAAGATGATCGAGCGGGGCACGACATTTTGATGGTTGCTATACCAATAGACCACGACACCTAGAATCAGTGATGAAAGACTGACAGCCTTGATAATCGCTACCAGTGCATCATTGCCAAAATAACGCATGACAGCACGATACATACCAAAGCGAATAAAAAGCGGAATAGCCACCACCGGTGCAGCCAAGAACAGCCAAAGATGCATTTTGACCGGGTTGATCATCTCATCAATGCCGAGGCGAACAACAAACGCCATCCACAGCGCCAGAAAAACCAGGACAACGTCCGCAACTACCTGTATCAGTCGTTTCTTGTGACGAGGCAGTTTCAATAGCCAAGTGCGCAACCGGTTAATCATGATTCACCTACGGTCCTTGCGTTAGATCAAAATTCTTGTCGACCGCGCAATAAACGCAGAACAAAAAACACACTGTACGGTACCTGCCTGAACAAGCCAGCCATATACGTCCTACAGCTTCAATGGGAAACGCCATCGCGCTTGAGCACCTTCAAAGCTGTCAAAAACAGGATTTTCAGATCGAAAAGCAAACCCATATTTTTGGCGTAATAGGCATCATAGCCAACCTTAACCGGTATCGGCAACTCGTCCCGTCCGTTCACCTGCGCCCAGCCTGTGAGACCCGGCCGGATGAGATGTACGCCTTGTTCGGTACGCAAGGCAATAAGATCTGCCTGGTTGAAAAGCGCCGGCCTAGGCCCGACAAAACTCATGTCACCCGCAATGATGCTCCACAACTGAGGCAACTCATCCAGACTGGACTTTCTTAGGAAATTTCCAATCGGCGTAAGGTACTGAGCCGGGTCCTGCAGCAAATGCGTGGCGACCGCTGGGGTTCCCGTGCGCATTGAGCGAAACTTTGGCATCTTGAAGACGGCATTATTCATCCCCACCCGATCGGACCAATACAGAGCAGGTCCTTTTGACGTCAACTTTACCGCGACGGTAACAAGTACAATCGGGATGAGGAGTATGAGCAATGCAAAAAAGCTCAGCAAAAGATCAAAAAAACGCTTCATGTTGAACACCAACCTTTAAATTCAGAGCTATCGAGTTGAGTACTGAGTAACCATTCTCGCCACGTTGGCGAGTGATTGAGACAATCGCTCGGCGATTGCCTTTTTACGCAAAATACAAGGATGCTCAATAAAGTGCCAGGAAAGTACTGCGGGAATAAGCGCTAGTGGCAAAGCCACCAGGATCATCGTCACTGGCGATATACCCTTCCAGACGTGCGCTAAAATCTCTTGCGTTGGAAAGGCGTAGATATAAAGGCCATAAGAATAGTCTCCCCACCGATTAAACTGACGAGCAAACCATTGCGTATTGAAGGCGACCCAGAATACTGAGTAACTCCAGGCCGCTACAAAAGCCTCAACAAAAACAGGCGACGCGTATAAGAAAAGCGTCACTAACCAACAGGTGCCGACTATACGATAATCTAGGCGAATATTGAACCTGTATGCATAAAGCAGCATACCTATCACGAATGCGAAACTCCACTGCACCCATGTACGCGTCTGGAAACCTGGACTGATAAATTCCGCCTGCAGCAAAAATTTAAATGTAAAATAAAATAAGAAGTACACCACAAAAAACACTGAAATACGGCGTAGCCTTTTCAAAAGACCCAAGATCCCCAGTACCAAAACCAAGGCGTACAGCAAGACTTCATAATACAGCGTCCACAACGACCCATTGATCCCCGGGTATGGATTGTCCTGGAACAAGCCAGGCAACTGGAACTGAATACTCTTCAATTTCAAGTTGGCCGTCACATAACTATAGACTTCCGATGAGGAGAAATAATCATGGGCGTTCAGAGTTGAAAAAATCGGGCCTATGACACAGGCGCTTAAAACCAGCACCACCAGCAGCGCTGGATACAGCCGTAAAAATCTCGCAACGACAAAATCAACCGCACTTTTTGATCGCTGATAACTCAGCGATATAAAAAATCCAGAAATACAAAAAAAGGTAAATACGCCTAGCCCTCCAAGCGAGATACCAAGTTGAGCTACCAGCGGCTCGACCTCGCCGGGCCCACGCGAAAGCGGATAGGCGTGAGAAACCAGAACAAAAGAGGCCGCAACCATGCGGATAAAATTGAAGTTATTATGCCTGTCGTTGAGGCTCTCTTCTAGATTAGCCATGGGAGATTCCATTATGCGCATCTTGATAATAACGAGCCGTAATAGCAAAGGCTTCATCAACGCTGACAGGCGGCACCCAGTCCAAAATTTCTTGCGTATCCGTAATATCTACTTGAAGCGACCCGCACAGGCGTTGAAAAAATTCTTTCTTGCCCACCATCGATGCGGCCAGCCCCAAGAGAGATTGCGGGAACGCAAATATGTGGGATTTTTTGTTCATCGCCACAGCAAGCTTTTCCAGGATCTGGCCTATCGATAAGTCTTCACCATCACTGACCAGAAAGACGCGATTAGCTGCCTTGGGGTGATGAATGCACACGCAAATCAAATCGATCAAATTATCGATAAACACCAGACTCCGACGATTATTAATTGTACGCAGTGGCAAAGGAAGGCCTTTGCTAACGGTAGCTAACATCTTTTCAAAGTTTGCCTTTACACCCGGGCCGTACACCAACACAGGCCTGATGATTACCACGTCCATTGAGGTTTTCCCCGCCAGCGCCATCAATGCCTGCTCGGCCTCGAGCTTGGACAAGCCATAATCGTCAAGCGGTGCGGGGGCATCCGAAGGCTTGAAAGCACGGCGGCCGTCGGTCTCCTCACCGTTGACCTTGACAGAGCTGATATAGATGAACCGCTTAATGCCAGCTTGCGCGGCCTGCCGGGCGAGATTGAGCGTGGCATCAACGTTCACCTGTCGAAAGGCCTGCAACGGATTGCTATGCGTTTCGTTCATGATGTGAGCACGACCCGCGGAGTGGATTACAACTTCCACTCCCTGCAATGCGACACTCCAGTCGTTGTCCTCTGACAGCGATGAGATAATGCAATGCTGAACACCTGGGAGCACAGTGGCCGCGTGTTTTCGCGTCACGTTGACAACCGGGTAGTTGGCATTGACCAAGGCCTCAAGCAGGGGGCGTCCTACAAAACCTGTGCCGCCGGTTAGAAGAGTCTTCGGCATTTGAGAAATTGGGGTGCCACTCAAACCATCGGACATGATCAAGCCCTATCGGATGACAGCAGTTGTTTGAATAATTTATCGTATTGAGAAGATACCCCTTCCCAACGATAACGACGAACTGCAATCTCATGCATTTTTTTACTCAGCTCTGCCCGCGCCGCTTCGTCAGCGAATAGCATGGAAGCATGATCTATAAGCGACTCACTGGAAGCGAAGAACTTGGCACCGTCCTCGGTAGATGCACGGTTGAACGACACATCGAATGCGATGATCGGCAGGCTCAACCACATTGCCTCCACCAGGGACGGGTTGGTTCCACCTGCACTGTGACCGTGAATATAAATAGTGGCATTGCTGCGCAACGGGCTCAGTTCATCACCGTTGTAGATGGGGTCCAGCAGGTGGAGGTTCTCTGCGCCTGAGTATTTATCCTGGAGCGCCTTGCCATATTCACTCTGCTTCCAATTGCCGACGATGACCAGGGGAAGTCCGCTCGTGTGGAAGGCTTCGACAACAATATGGATATTATTTTCAGGTTCAATCCTGCAGACAGAAAACGCATAGGGATTTTTTAGAAACGGATAGCGTGCCCGATCTTCGTCAGTCAATGCACGAGTTTTGGCCTGATCACCACCATAGGCAATAAGGGTACTTTCTCGACCGTATTCGCTACGCACATAGTCCTGAAGAACCTGATTATCAGTGACCACGGCGTCAGAATACTTGACTGCCACAGCCTCCGAAAACTTCAAGAACTTCTTGGCCAGGGGCGACCACTTTGCCCGCTTCCATTCATAGCCATCAATATTGACGACGATCTTTTTCTTCGTCAGCATTTTGATGAATGGAAGTGCAATACAACCGGAAACCCCGAGAATTACCAACACATCATTTTTTCGATAAGCATGCAACATGCTGACTATGTCATAGGGAATGCTTTGCACACCATTGGCCTTCAACGGTACATAAATCAAATCAGCATTGCCGTACTTCTTCGGTTGAGACACGTAGGATTTCGAGCTGCAATACACCGAAATCTTGTACTCACGATCCAGGTAGGTCACTAGTTGCTCTGACAGCGTTTCCCACCCACCGTATTGTGCGGGAAGGCCAACCGTGCCAATGACTGCAAATTTAAATCTCATCAAACACCCCGAGCACACCACTTTCAAATTGTTCACTTGAGAAACTAAGTGACTTCACCCTCGCCGCTTCAGATAGGCGGTAACAAACATCCGGGTTTTCTTGGAGAAATACCAGTTTGGCAGCAATATCTTCGACTCGATCAGAAGCCATTAAGTACCCCTCAGAGTCTTCGGACACCAGTTCAATGGGCCCTCCTACTGGCGGCACTATACATGGAATCCCAAATGAAAGGGCTTCAAGGATGGTTAGTCCAAACGTCTCCACACACTCATCTGGCTTTGACAGACTGAGCAGAACACTAGCCTTTTTGTAATACGATGCAACGTCAGTACAATTAGAAACTATCGTCAAGTTTTCAGGCAGCTTAGTGTTAGAAAAAAAGTCGGAAATCTCCGTTTTAGTAGCACCCAAAATCAGCGTAAAATCAATTTTTTGGCGACCGTTGAGCAGATGAGCAATCCGTACAAATTCATTGACGCCTTTATAGCCTTTCAGAGAGCAAATCATCAGCACACTAAATTTCCCGCCTGGCAAAGACTGGTAAACATAAGCCGCTGCGATGCAACTCAAGCTGCGCGGAATGGAGTTGTAAACAACACTACCTTTAATAGCTGGAACAGCTTCTGTTTGCGCTAGAAAATTTGAAACATATATATTATGACTTGCAGTTATTTTAACCACCCAACGCAAAAAATACCTTAACGGTTTTGGACGAATAGATGCTTCGTGAATATGATAAACAACCTGAACGCCTAAAACCCTGCCGGCCAACGCAGCACCAAAAGGCAGCAAAGTGTTAATATAAAATACCGCTGAAGAATTTCTGTATTTCAGAAGTTTAAAAAACAAAACAACCTGCGAAAATGTATAGCTTAGCAATGTGAGATATTTACTTTCAAACCGCTTGTAGAAATAGCGCCTTTGAACGCAAGGAACGGACGAAAGAAAACCATCATTACGTTTGCCTCCTAAATACAACTCAGCATCAACCCCCTTACCTGATACCGTATCAATAACTTGAGAAAGGACTTTTGGGCTGCCGCTGTAATCGTTAAGCAAATGAAAGAATATAATTTTTTTCACTACAGATCCTTTTAACTACGCTCTTTTATTCGCTTTGCAGGCACACCAGCGTAAATTGAATTAGCGCCGTATCGTCCCGCTTTTAATACTGCTCCGGCCGCAACAATACAACCTTCCTCAAGGATAACACCATCCAACACGGTCACTTTAGCACCGAGCCAGCAATTGTTACCTATTTGAATCCCTACATGACTCACACCCTGAAGACGAATAGGCGTCGAAGGTTCAGCAAAATTATGATTTTCCGAATGGAAGGACACGTAGTTACCAATGATTGTGTCATTGCCTATGGAAATACCACCCGCACAGCCCAAAAAGCTACCGCTGCCGATGCCAACATTGTTTCCAATAGAAAGCCCCTTGCCCAAATTGGTCAGACTACCGGTGCACTCAATAGTAACATTTTTCTTTAAAGAAACCCCGCTACCGAACGTGATCCCTTGGACCGCCAAAGCATCGATATAGCACCCATCATCTATGACAAGCCCTTTGCCACCGAAGATCATCGACCTTGCCTTCACCGTGACACGCTTTCCCACCAGAGTGACTGATAGCCGCCTAAATTTCAGGAATCCGTTGATCGCCATGTACGCTTTAGATAAGACGAAATCAAAGAGGTAGCCGTCAGGAATGCGCCTATCAATTTTGATGCCCCGTTTCCTTACCTTTAAAGAAAGAAATTCAACCAACTCTATCAACATTATTTTTTCTCTTTAAAAGATGACATGTATGAGCGAATAAATCCGATATCTCTGTACGAAACACTTTTCTTCACTGAGGAAACAACCAAATAAGCTTCCACCACACAGTGAAACAGGAAACTTTTTCGTTCGAACATAACTCGGAAACCTCGAATCATTTCCTGAAATCGAAAAATAGCGCGCCCAGGACTATCCGACGTATGCTCAGAAAGGTCATGCTGCAAGACAGTATCTAGCACATAAAAATGTGAATAGTAGGTCTCGTACCTCACAAAAAACTCTGTGTCAGTTGCATAGAACTTTAGCCGCTCATCAAAGAGCGGCGTCATTCTTTCGTAACAAGCTTTGGTGAAAATCAAACCACTGTTGATGCCAAGTTTATTAAGTGATGTGTTCATCCCACTTTCAACTGCCAGTAACAATCGGCCAAAAAACCAGAACCGCGCACCCGGACTCACGAGTTTGCCCTCCGAGTAAATCTTAGGCAGCATTATACCAAATGCATCCGGTGACGACTTCGCTTCAAATTCAATTGCACTGGCAATCTCGCCAACATAATTCTCCGCGGAATAATCAGTATCATCATCTGAAATCATGAAATGTGTCGCACCGGCCGCAAACGCCTGAGCGGCAACACGATTATAGATATGAGACAACCCTTCATTATTACCTTCCAGCCAAGTCAACCCATCCCTAACCAAACGGGGCGAACACTGTGGCGTGTTATTCCACACAAAAAAATCAACTTCAATGCCTTTTTCACAAAAATAGCTGGCGCTATGCAGCAATGTTGTTATAGCAGACGAATCCTTATAATGCCGCTTATAAAGAACAATCAATATCGAAAGCTTAGATTTTACGATATTTTGAGTCATACATTACCACCACTATAACCAGCACAAATAGATACAATACGACACTATTGGTGTAGGACTGGAAGAAGAAACTGCTAAGGAAAAATGGGTAGCTGATCACTAGATAGTCAGCGACGCCAGACATAAACGCGCTTCCTCCTGCACGTAACTGCTGCGTCACCGCGACGACCTTAGCGTAAAATAGGATCAGGCCGATCATAATGGTCAGACCAAGATAGCCGGCGGAAGCCAGGAGATTCAACCACAACGAATCATACCAGTGTGCCTGACCAGGTCCTATGGCACCGAAGCCCAGGCCCAACGGCATGGAGCCCAATGATTCGAGAACCACGTACCACTGCCTTACGCGGTCCAAGGCGGATAAATCGTCGGTGTACCCCAAGGCCAGGTACAGAAATATGGAACTTGTAAACATCACGAAATAGCTGTAGCCCAACGCGCTAATAAGCCGTTTCCGCTTGAACAACTGTAATACGATCAAAAAGAATATCGCAGATACCATTCCGATAACGGCAGTTCTGACTGAGCCGTAACAAATCACCAGCATCGAAAAAACAGCGACCAGCACATACCCGATTAAACTTAAGGTGTACTTTCGTTTCCTGATTGCCTGCACGAGCAGACAGCTGGCAAATAGTGCAGTATTCAAAACAAAGGCATTGAATTCAAGGGTACCGGTAAAGAACCCGGACATCCTGGCACTCCCCTCCCTCATGGAGTTGTACGCCTCCAATTCAAATCCTTTTTCCGTTAGCAGTGGCCAATACCAGAACTGCTCAGCATCAGTGATAGTGAGAAATTGATAAACGGCATAACCACCACAAACAAAAGTCATGGCCACCAGCGTGGAAAACATCAACCTCAGTTTTACTTCAAGCTCTAAATCCCGACATATCGCATTCACCATCAGCGCAAAAATAATAGGCATGGCAAAGGAGCGAAACATGCGAAATGATCCATCGGTAAGCTCACCGCACAGCACATAAAATATGAGAAAAAAAGCAAATATCAGCAACTGTTCTTTATACTTGCGCGGTATCGAATGCTGAGTACCGGCCTGAAAAAACACGATCAGCACTGTCAGCAGAATATAGAACAGTACCGCGCCCTCGCGCCAGGCCGCAAAAACAGCAGGCGCATGGAAGGTCAAGATAAGATAATCCGAAAACAAGAGCAATATTATAAAAAAACGCAGCGCTAACGCCCTCATACCTTAACCGACCCTACGGCTTTCCCGGCTAAACTTTTAATCTTCAAAATTAGCAACTTAAATACCATCTTAATTTTCTGCACTGCACTCAACTCACGCAACACAGCCAACAAAAATCCCTTATCGAAACTTATCAACTTTGCAATTACCACTGGGGGAATAGCTGAGGTAATTTTCCCTGCCTGTTCATAGGCAGCAACATCCCCCGACCATGCAACATAGTGCTCCATCTCGTTAGCGCATAACACATCGTCATAGAGACACGCTAGGTAGCGGGCCTTAACGGCGTCATAGCCATTCACGGCGTAAACTGACTCAATTACCGCAGGGTCATTGTCACACTGGAGAATACTCGTCATTAAATCGTCTACGTTCTTACTTTTAAGATTGTCCGCAGGCGAATAACCTTGTATCGGCGCGCGAAGACCCACGCAGCGACGACCGCTCACGAGCTGCTCCGCAAATGCGGTACCGCCGGGTGTAGGATAGCTATCCACGTAAAAGTCAGCGCCTTCCAGAAGTTTCAGATAACTTTCATACGGCACTGACGATAAAATTCTAAAGCGCCGCCAATACTTAAGCTTTAACGGCCACCACCAAATATTGGTATAGGGATTAGCTCCAACTATCCAGAAAGTGGCGCTTTTAAACTCTGACAAAACCCGGTGAATCGTCGGCCTTGAATCATAGTGTTTGACTGGTTTGAATTTGAAGGGGGACGCCGCGCTAAAAAAGTTCAATGCATCACCTTTCGCAGGCAGACGATGTGCTTTTTTGACTAAGCGAGTGTTCAACGGGATGCCCAAAAAGGACTTCGATCCTGAAATACTTTTCTTTTTATCCCGCTGCTGGCCAAACGTGCTGATTTCGAAATAGACATCAGCAACCGAACTGCCGTAAGTGAATACATGATCCGCATGATTTACAAAAAAGACTTTTGCATTCGTCATGCCTTTTAGAATATTGCAGGCAATGACCGTAGTCATGTCGTCCGGATGGATATGCAAAACCACCCGCTTATAGGCCTTCAGGCACTCGATAATTTCAGTGATTTTTTGCAACGGCGTATGAAACTGTAAGACAGTGCACTCATTAAAAAAGACACGAGTACGCTCAATCGCAGCTTCATCACTTTGGCGGGTTATCAACAGGTCAGGCTTTTCCGAGTGCATCGTAGCAAGCTGCTCCATCAGCCGGGTATGCCCTCCGATCAAATAAGGCTCGGATATCACATGAATACAATCTTTCGAAGGTGCGTCAACGTCATCTTCATGAACGAAGCTCATGCACCTGCCGGCTAGTAAAATCTCCAGTTCTGGATCATCGTAGATGCCTTTATCAACCGCCCAAAGTATGGCGCCATAGGCCTCGGCCAACTCGATACTCTTATTGATATCTTTTTGCGTTAAAATTAAATCGCGAAGTGAGGATAGCAAGCGACTCATGGGCAAAAAGACCTCATACAGCATTATTTTGATTTAGCTTTCTATAAATAAGAAAGTACATGACTACCAAGTAAAAACCGTAGTTAACCGCATGAGCCCACGTTACGCCAATCGGCCCACCTACCTTTGTCAACACGATTGTCAGCAGATAAAATCCGAACGCAAAAATCACTTCTGTAACGATGTACATCTTAACCATCGCCTTGCCCAGCATCAGGTAGGCAAGTATCCAACTAGCGATCTTCAGCGTGTCGCCCAGCATCTGCCATGCGAAGAAGTCTCTCATGGGGCTGAATGCACTGGTAAACAGTAAGCCGATAATGAAGTCTCTCAAGAGGTAAATCACCAATCCACAGATCATCGCAACGGGCAAAATCAGCTTATAGCCTTGCACGATCTCCTTCCTGATATCCTCCGGATTGATCAGTTCTGACAACTTAGGCAGAAAATACAAGCCCAACGTTGTCGTCACCAACAGCAGATAGGCGGTACTGAGACGCCACATGGCCTCCCAATATCCAGCGGTCTCCCAACCAAACTCCGATCCGAGATAGTTCCGCACCAAAATATGGCTGACTGGCACACATGCCGCCGTAGTGAGTGCCATGGCGGTAAACTTGGTCAAATTTATGGCAATTTGCTTGTCCAACCGACCGAGCAGATTCGAAAACCGAAACCACGGTGTTCTATAGCACAGTAAACACGTCACAAAAAAGGCGATGGATTGATAGAGCACTAGGGAGATCAATGCACCATAGAGACCGTATTGTACGACCATGATGATAGTGACCAGTAAGGAAAGGAAACTCCCGCCGATATTGGCCAGGATATATCGGCTGATTTCCTTTTTGCCATTGAGAATGGCGAGCAGCAAGGTATTGAACGAGAAAAATACAACTGTAGCAGCGCACCAAATAAAGACGCTGTACAAAGACTCATCATTAAAACACCACACCGCCAGCGGCTTGCTGAAACAGACAATCAGTATGGAAGTTACAACCGAGCCGATTAACGCAATCGTTCCCGCAGTACGCCACACCCGACGCTGTGCGTCTTCATCGTCTTTATATTCAGCAGTGTATTTAGTCACCCCATTGCTGATAGCGCCCGTCGAAAACGTCGTTACCATTTGCACAGCATTTTGAAACTGGCCTAACGCAGCATACCCGGAAGGTCCCACATAAATGGCGAGCATTTTGTTAATGCCCAGCAACGTGAGCATCTTGATAATGACGGCAATACCGTTGAGGAAGCTAGTTCGAAGCAGCGTCATATCAGGCGTCTACAGAAAAGCTATTGCAGGCCTCAACGACACGCTGAGCGTCAGCGTCGGTCATCACCGGACTGATCGGCAAGCTTAATACTTCCCGGTGGATACGTTCTGTGATAGGAAATGATTTATTGAAAAAGTCCGACTTCGCATAAGCCTGTTGCTTATGAGGTGGTATTGGGTAATGAATTAATGTTTGAACACCTGACTCAGTCAAATGACTCTGCAGCGCCTCTCGCACCTCGGATCGCACTACAAAAAGATGCCACACGTGCGAGATATGATTCATCACATCAACACTGGAATCCAATGGCAGTTTGATCAACGGATTCTTTATTCCCGCCATGTAGATAGCGGCAACGCGTCGACGCGCCTCGATCTGACCCTGCAAATATTTGAGCTTCACGCTCAACATAGCAGCCTGAATCTCGTCCAGCCGGCTGTTTACGCCCTGCACCAGATTCTTGTATTTCTCATGAGAACCATAGTTTCGAAGTGCCTGAATCATATTGACCAGTTCGGCATCACTGGAGGTAATGGCCCCTGCATCTCCCAACGCCCCTAGGTTCTTGCCCGGGTAAAAACTGAATCCTGACGCATCACCCCAATTGCCCGCACTCTTGCCTGCCACTTGCGCTCCGTGAGCTTGAGCAGAATCTTCTAGTACCAGCAGGTTCTCACGCTTGGCAATTGCATCTATTGCGGGCATGTCAGCCAACTGTCCATAGAGGTGGACAGGCATGATCAATCGAGTTTTGTCAGTCAACACTCGCTCTATATTCTTGGGGCACAAGTTATAGGTGTCTGCGTCAGGCTCAACCAAAACCGGCGTCAGCTCGTTCTCGGTGATGGCCAGCAATGTGGCAATGTAGGTATTGGCTGGCACTATCACTTCATCGTGATCTTTGAGCTTCCCCAGCTCTTTCCACGCACGGATGGTCAAAATCAATGCATCCAGACCGTTCGCAACCCCCACCGTGTGACGGGCACCGGTGTACGCCGTGAACTCTTCCTCGAAGCGCTTGAGGCATTCGCCTTGAATATACCAACCCGAATCAATGACACGTGTCGCCGCTTCAATGAGCTCTTCACGATGAGCCGCGTTCAATGCTTTTAAATCGAGAAATGGAATCATCAAAAATACCTGACGTCGGTGCTTCGTTATGGGTGCATGAAGGCGCAGCGGTTGCTGCGCCCCGCAATCTGTAGCCGCTTGATGGGCCCGCGTTATTTAAGGCTGGCTTTCCAACCCCGGATCGCATCAAGCGTCTTGCTCAATCAAGCGTATCGTTTCACCGCACGCATGAAATCATCGTAATTTCGCAAATAGTCGCCTTCATCGTAATGATTGCTTGCAAATACCAGCAAAACGCAATCTTCACTGAAGTCGTGCATCTCGCGCCAAATCAGTTTCTTGATGTGAATGGCCTTATTCGGGGCATCCAGCCATATCGATTCCTGCTTCACGCCGTCATCGATCAGAATTCTGCATTTGCCTGACAAGCAGATAATGTACTGCTCCAACCTGAAATGCGCATGCGAGCCTCTGCTGATGCCCGCCTTGGTATTGAAAATATAATAGGCTCGCCTGACGTCGAACGGGATATCACGCCCTTGCTCCAGGGCAATCAGGCTGCCACGGTCATCTCCAATTACTTGCAACTCACTCGACGTCACATTGCCCGTCAGTGCCGAAACAGAGCACACTACTTGCGAGAGCAACGGTGCCTCTTCATCCTTCTGACTGATGATCAACCCTTCAGTCACTGGCCATTGGATGCCAATGGCGGGGTCATTCCAGTTGATCGATTGCTCACAAGCCTTGGAATAGGTATCTGTGGTCTTGTAGAGAAACTCAGTATTGTCCTCCAACGCCAAAAAGCCGTGTGCAAACCCCTCTGGAATCCAAAGCATCCGGCCATTTTTTGCGGAGAGTTCAACCCCCAGCCACTGACCAAATGTTTCCGAGCCCTTTCTGATATCCACCGCCACGTCATAGGCGCTACCTGCGGTAACTCGTACCAATTTGCCCTGGGCATGAGGATCACGCTGAAAATGAAGCCCTCTTAAGACGTGCTTTTTTGAGCAGGAGTGATTGTCTTGCACAAATGGTCGCGGGATGGGGTGACCAAACTCGGCGAGTTGTTCATGAAACAACGGCTCATTGAAACTTTCCATAAACCATCCACGGTCATCCGCGAATACTTTGGGCTCAATGATAACCACACCGGCCAGCTTGGTTTCTATAAACTTCATCAGCTCTTATGCTCAGTCAGAAGGTTCCGCAGGTATTGGCCGTATCCCGTCTTGCTCAAGTGCTGCACTTGGGTCGCCAATTGTTCTGGCGAGATCCAGCCGGCATTGAAAGCGATTTCTTCAAGGCAAGCCACCTTCAAGCCCTGCCGGTGCTCAATAGTGTGCACAAACTGACTCGCTTCCAGCAGTGACTCATGTGTCCCAGTGTCCAGCCAAGCAAAGCCTCGGCCCAACATTTCAACAGTCAGACTTTTTTGCTCAAGATAAACACGGTTCACATCGGTAATTTCAAGTTCACCACGTGATGAGGGGCGAATACTTTTAGCGACCTCCACCACTTGGTTATCGTAAAAATACAACCCCGTGACCGCATAGTTCGACTTGGGTTTGGCGGGCTTCTCTTCGATGCTGAGTACACGCCCGGCTTGGTCAAACTCAACCACGCCAAAGCGTTCTGGATCTGATACGTGATAGCCAAAGACCGTGGCGCCGGATGTCTGCGACATGGCAGATCGTAGATTGTCGGAAAAATGCTGGCCGTAGAAAATATTGTCGCCAAGGATCAGGCATACGGGATCTGTGCCGATAAACTCCTCGCCGATGATGAACGCCTGTGCCAAGCCATCGGGATTGGGTTGCTCTGCATAACTTAGTTGCACACCATACTGGCTGCCATCACCCAGCAATTTCCTGAATCCTGGCAGGTCATCGGGCGTCGAGATAATCAAAATTTCACGGATGCCTGCCAGCATCAACACCGACAGCGGATAAAAAATCATCGGTTTGTCATAAATGGGGAGCATTTGCTTAGACACTCCCAGCGTCAGTGGGTACAGACGGGTACCCGCACCTCCGGCAAGAATGATCCCCTTACGCTTCAACATTGTCATATCTAAAACACATCCTTAACGTTCAGATCCCCCCCATTCGGGCAGAGGTTTACTCGATTATTACCGACAAAATACGACTCATCCCAAGCCACATCTGACACCATGTCAGAGCAAGTCCTTCCTATACCGACACAGCATTCACGAGCGCCACAAAGAACGTGATGATACAGCGCTCCCCCCCACCAACAAAACGAACAGTGAAAAGTCTTGTAGGGGGTAGAGGCCGACCGAACAAATGGCAATATGCCATCTCCTGGCGTGACACAGGTCACGCATGCCGGACCAAAAACGCCTTGGAGGACAGCAAGGGCTAAACACAGGGAGATGAGTTGTTATTGAATCGCAAATGAAGGTACCCAGTAAAAGCTAGACCGGGGTCAATAGTGAGCCATGACCTCTACGATCATGGCTTGCTAGGTGCGCGAGGGGCGCAATTACGATATCACTCTCTCGTGCAATGACTTACCTGCAGCACCAGCAAGCACAGGCGTGACCTCTTGCTGTTTGGCGCGACGACCACTGATGATAAAATGCCTGATCAGTGCGGCTAGAACACCCAGGATCCCCCCCACCAATACTCCAATGGCCAGTATCAATATTTTATTGGGGCTCACAGGCCTGAGTGGCTCAAGCGCTTTACGATCTATTGTGACCAGCTTCATATTGCTGATATCGAGATTGCCCAAATTTTTCAGGCGTACGACTTCGGCCCTCAGGGGCTCGACCCCCGAAAGAAACAGGTCTTCGTTCTGACGCTGCTTCAACACCTCAATTTCCCGATTGCTCTGCAGCAATTGCAACTCACGAGCAATTTGGGCAATTCGGCCCTCAGTAAAATCATCAGACTTGCGTTGCAATAACGCCGTGCGCTCAGCCGACAGTGCTTCGACACCCATGAAATACAGCGGTATCTGCTGGTTATTAATCTCTGTTCGCATCACGCTGCTGCTCTCGCTGGAACCACCCGTTTTTTCACCCAGCGCGGACGGTGTCGTCGGCTTCTCGATGCCGAGAGATTTGGCAATCGCGATTGCCTCGCCCAATTGCGCAATCCGGTCTTGCCGCGCAGTCTTGATCTGCTGACGCAAGGCTTTCAACTCGTCCTGCAACTGTGCTCGCTTAAGATTATCAGCCTCTTGGAGCGTCGCAATTCGCGCATCCTTATCTGTCTTGTAGCTGGACCGGGCAGCTTCGATCTTTCCTTCCAGCTCGGTCAGGCGATTTTTTACAATTACCCGCAAATCAGCGGCGATCTGTTCACGCTCGGCATCGATAGCATAATCAACGAATTTGTTAAGCACGCTGACGCCATCAATACCTTTCGGGTAGTTGAGTCCAAGCCCAATGTACGCACTTAATGAATCAGATTTTTTCGGGTCAGGCAGAACCAACTTGAGGGAGTCGCGATTAAAGGCATCAAAGCTTTGTTCAAGCGTGCGCCCTGGTCGCTCGAAAGGCTTGAACAACGCCTGGTTGGCCCTGAAGAAATTGAGTCGGGTCTCATAGGACTCTAACGACGCACCTACTTTGATGAGCGCATCACCTGGCGGCAATTGGTAGACTTCCGACCGATTCAAGGCATCCAGTTCGTTAATGGCCGCAGGACGCAACACACTACTTACTTGGTATTCAGGTTTCGCAGTGAAGGCATAGGCTGCCGCAGCCAGTGTTACCCCCACGGACACAAATAAAACAAGGAATTTCTGCTGCCAAACAGCTTGAAAAACTGCGGCAATATCAACTTCGCCAGAGGGAGGTACAGAAGGAACGCGGAAGCTACTACTCACAACAAAAACCTGCCTTCAAAGAGAAACTGCGGGCTCGTTATGCAGACAAAATTGCGTTTTTTTATTCTAATTAGGTGATCGCCAAAACCCAGCGTCTCTGCCAAATTTTGAGCGCACAAAATGCCTGTTATCGAGAACAGATTCCATTCTGCCATCTCTTTGGCATATTACAAGTCTTGACATGTCTGTCAGGCGATTCTGATTTTCTAGGAGAACTGTCGCAACCAACAGGGCTAGGTAGGTAGGCAGTTCAAAGCGCGCGACATGGCATGGTTTCTGACAAACGGTCGCCAATACCGCCCTTCCCTTTCTCCTAAAACTAAACCCTAAACCCTAAACCACCGCCTTACCCCGACGCCTACGCACAACCACCCCCAATACCGGCCCAATCACCATCCCCACAATCAAAGCCACCACCACAAACACCGCCACCGGCATCTGCGCAGTACTCCACCCCAGGAACGACAGTGCCACGCCCTGCTGGTTCTCCAGCACAAACGCCAAAACCACCAACGCCGCCAGCACCGCAATCAATACTGCAACAACGCGCTTAACCCCACGCATACCCTTCTCCTTCCCCAAAAACACTCAGACGCCTTCTTCCTCTTCTTCGTTCACCCGATCGCGCAATTCCTTGCCCGGCTTGAAGTGAGGAACGAATTTGCCGTCGAGGCTGACGGATTGGCCGGTTTTTGGGTTGCGGCCTACGCGGGGTGCGCGGTAGTGCAGGGAGAAGCTGCCGAAGCCGCGGATTTCGATGCGGTCTCCGGTGGCGAGGCATTGGGACATTTGCTCAAGCATGGTCTTGATAGCCAGCTCCACATCCTTGGATGAGAGCAGCCCTTGATGGGTGACTATTCGTTCGATCAACTCCGACTTCGTCATATTTTTCCCTTCTTTTTCAAGCAGCTAGGAAAAGCGCTCCGAAGGTTTTAGCATGAGTTGATGAATTTGAACAGCCCATGTGTCAACTTATCTGGGACTGAATAAACACGCCCAGCGAGCGGTCAACCCCTTACTTGCAGATCACCAACATGGTCCGCGTCACCGCGCCAGCAGGGTTCCAGCCGAACAGGTAGTCGCCCTCTTCGTCCTCGGCATCACTGGAACGGGTAATGACCTTGTAGCCCTGCATCTTGCACTCACGGGCGGCGCGCTTCTCGCACTTTTCCCACTTGTTGCCCAGGCCAGAGCAGTCGATCTCGATTCCGCTGACGCCGCGCTTGGCGTGGGTCTTGGCGCTGGTGGAGGAGCAGCCTGCAAGTACCAGCAAGGCGAGTATTACGATAATTCTGTTCATTCAAACCCTTATTGAGTCAGCAACGCGAAATAGCCGCTTTCAAGACTATAGTCAGTTCTGACATTGGGCTGAATGCCTTGGTTCGGTGCAGTTGCTTCATCAAATTTCAGGCACAAAAAAGGGCGACCGAAGTCGCCCTTTTTCTATAGCTTTACAGAACTTAGTTCTGCTTAGCCATTGCCTGGCGCAGCAGTGCCGCCATGGTGGTGTCAGCAGCAGCTTCCGGAGCAGCTTCTTTCAGGCTCTGGATAGCTTCTTTCTCTTCCACTTCGTCTTTCGACTTGATGGAGAGCTGAATCACGCGGCTCTTGCGGTCAACGCTAATGATCTTGGCTTCTACTTCCTGGCCTTCTTTCAGAACGTTGCGCGCGTCTTCAACGCGGTCACGGCTGATTTCGGAGGCTTTCAGAGTCGCTTCGATATCGTCGGCCAGAACGATGATGGCGCCTTTGGCGTCAACTTCTTTCACAGTGCCTTTAACGATGGCGCCTTTGTCGTTCTCTTGAACGTACTCGGAGAACGGATCGCTTTCCAGTTGCTTGATGCCCAGGGAGATGCGCTCGCGCTCTGGGTCAACCGACAGGATAACGGTGTCCAGCTCGTCGCCCTTCTTGAAACGACGAACAGCTTCTTCGCCAACTTCGTTCCAGGAGATGTCGGACAGGTGAACCAGGCCGTCGATGCCGCCGTCCAGACCAATGAAGATACCGAAATCGGTGATCGACTTGATGGTGCCGGAGATTTTATCGCCCTTGTTGAACTGGCCAGAGAAATCTTCCCATGGGTTAGATTTGCACTGCTTGATGCCCAGGGAGATACGACGACGCTCTTCGTCGATGTCCAGAACCATAACTTCCACTTCGTCGCCGACTTGTACGACTTTCGAAGGGTGGATGTTCTTGTTGGTCCAGTCCATTTCGGAAACGTGTACCAGGCCTTCCACGCCCTCTTCCAGCTCTGCGAAGCAGCCGTAGTCGGTCAGGTTGGTAACACGCGCGGTGACGCGAGTGCTTTCTGGGTAACGAGCTTTGATAGCAACCCATGGATCTTCGCCCAGCTGCTTCAAGCCCAGGGAAACGCGGTTACGCTCACGATCGTACTTCAGAACCTTGACATCGATCTCGTCGCCAACGTTGACGATTTCGGAAGGATGCTTGATACGCTTCCAAGCCATGTCGGTAATGTGCAGCAGGCCATCGACGCCACCCAGATCGACGAATGCGCCGTAATCGGTGAGGTTCTTGACGATACCTTTGACTTGTTGGCCTTCCTGCAGGGATTCCAGCAGAGCTTCACGCTCGGCGGAGTTCTCTGCTTCCAGCACGCTGCGACGGGAAACGACAACGTTGTTGCGCTTCTGGTCGAGCTTGATGACTTTGAATTCCAGTTCTTTGCCTTCCAGGTGCGTGGTGTCGCGCACTGGACGAACGTCGACCAAAGAACCTGGCAGGAACGCACGGATGCCGTTAACGTCGACAGTGAAGCCGCCTTTAACCTTACCGTTGATAACGCCCTTGACCACTTCTTCAGCTGCGAAGGCTGCTTCGAGAACAATCCAGCATTCAGCGCGCTTGGCTTTTTCACGGGACAGCTTGGTTTCACCGAAACCGTCTTCAACCGAGTCCAGAGCAACGTGAACTTCGTCACCGACATTGATAGTCAGGTCACCAGCATCGTTGTAGAACTGTTCCAGCGGGATCAGAGCTTCAGACTTCAGACCAGCGTGAACGGTTACCCAGCGAGCTTGGTAATCGATATCAACGATAACACCGGTGATGATGGAGCCTGCCTGAAGGTTCAGGGTTTTTAGGCTTTCTTCAAAGAGTTCCGCAAAGCTTTCGCTCATTTTAATTCCTGTTGATAAGGGCGAAGAATACGCCCATCTCCACACCCCAGACGGTGTGGGTCAGTTTCAGTTAAAAGAAGCCACCGCAGGACTATGACTGGTCCCCTGCGGCCTTCTTGATCACCCGGCGATATCGCGAATGGCGATTTCACTCATGATGCGTTCCAGCACCTGCTCGATGGACAACTCCGTGGAATCCAGCTGTATGGCGTCAGCCGCCGGCTTGAGCGGGGCTACCGCACGCTGGGTATCACGCTCATCGCGTGCACGGATCTCATCTAGCAGACTCGACAGACTAACACCATCGACTTTGCCCTTCAACTGCAAGTATCGGCGGCGTGCCCGTTCCTCGGCGCTGGCGGTCAGGAAAATCTTCAGCGGCGCCTCGGGAAACACCACCGTGCCCATGTCGCGGCCATCGGCCACCAGGCCCGGCGCTTCCTGGAATGCGCGCTGGCGCTGCAGCAGCGCCTCGCGCACGGCAGGCAGCGCGGCCACTTGGGAGGCACCCGCGCCGATACTCTCGGTGCGAATCACATCACTGACTTCATCACCTTCCAGAATAATGCGCTGCAGCTGACCCTCGGTCGCCGCAATGAACTGCACATCCAGATGGGCGGCAAGTTTGGTCAGCAATTCTTCGTTGGTCAGGTCCACACCATGGTTGTGCGCAGCAAACGCCAGCAGGCGGTACAGCGCGCCAGAATCCAGCAGACACCAACCCAGGCGCTTGGCCAGAATGCCAGCGATTGTGCCTTTGCCCGAGCCGCTAGGCCCGTCGATGGTAATCACCGGTGCTTTGATATTCACAATTGAGCCTCTTGGGCAACACGGATGCCGACTTGGGCACACAGTGTCAGAAAGTTCGGAAAAGACGTAGCAACATTGGCGCAGTCAAGGATACGAATAGGCGCCGTCGCCCGCAGGGAAGCCACACTGAACGCCATGGCAATCCGATGATCGCCATGGGCATGCACTTCACCGCCGCCCATCGGGCCACCGTCAATGATAAGCCCATCAGGCGTGGGTTCACACTTCACACCCAGGGCCAACAGACCGTCGGCCATTACCTGGATGCGATCGGACTCCTTGAGGCGCAGCTCCTCGGCCCCGCGTAAAACGGTGCGGCCTTGAGCGCAGGCTGCAGCAATAAACAGCACGGGGAACTCATCAATTGCCAACGGCACCAGGGCCTGTGGAATCTCGATACCCTTGAGCACGGCGGCACGCACACGCAAATCCGCAACCGGCTCGCCGCCCACCTCGCGCTGATTTTCGAGGGTGATATCAGCCCCCATCAGCCGCAGGATGTCGATTACCCCGGTGCGGGTCGGGTTGATACCGACATGCTCCAGCAGCAGCTCGGATCCCTCGGCAATCGAGGCCGCCACCAGGAAAAACGCCGAAGACGAGATATCTCCTGGCACTTCAATACGCGTAGCGGTCAACCCATGCCCTGACGCCAACGATGCCGTCGCGCCCTGCACCGCCACCGGGTAGCCAAAGCCGCGCAGCATGCGCTCGGTGTGGTCGCGAGTCGGTGCAGGCTCGGTCACCGAGGTTTTGCCCTCAGCGTACAACCCCGCCAACAACAGGCAGGATTTCACCTGGGCACTGGCCATGGGCAGTACATAGTTCAAGCCCTTGAGCGATTGCCCGCCACGAATGCTCAGCGGCGGACGCCCGTCCGGCCCGGTTTCGATGATCGCGCCCATTTCCCGCAACGGCTTGGCGACGCGGTTCATCGGGCGCTTGGACAGCGAGGCATCGCCGGTCAGCACGCTGTCGAAGCTCTGCGCCGCCAATACACCTGCCAACAGGCGCATCGACGTGCCGGAATTGCCTACGTAGATAGGACCCGGCGCAGCCTTCAGGCCCTGCAGGCCGACACCGTGAATGGTCACGCGCCCATGGTGTGGCCCCTCGATCACCACGCCCATGTCGCGAAAGGCCTGCAAGGTCGCCAGGGCGTCTTCACCCTCAAGGAAGCCTTCCACCTCGGTCACACCCTCGGCCAACGACCCCAACATGATCGAACGATGAGAGATCGACTTGTCACCCGGCACGCGAATGCGCCCGCTCAAGCGGCCACCCGGGCTGGCGATGAAGGTCAGGTCATCGGTGTTCACTGCGGTTTCCATATAGGCCCGGCGCGCGAGGATCTTGCTGAAATGTTCACGCGCCACCCGTGCCCGGGTGAACACGCCCAGCAGTTGATGGCCGTCTCCCGCATCCACCGCGTCGCGCAAGGCGTCGAGGTCACTGCGGAAGGTGTCCAGGGTGCGCAACACCGCTTCGCGATTGGCGAGGAAGATGTCGTGCCACATCACCGGATCACTGCCGGCAATCCGCGTGAAATCGCGAAAACCACCAGCCGCGTACCGGAATATCTCGAGGTTCTCGTTGCGCTTGGCCAACGAATCCACCAAGCCAAATGCCAGCAGATGCGGCAAGTGGCTGGTGGCTGCCAACACTTCGTCGTGACGCTCGACCTGCATATGCTCCACATCCGCGCCCAGCTCGCGCCAGAGACGATCCACCACTGCCAACGCCGTTGGATCGGTTTGCGCAAGCGGCGTCAGGATGACCTTATGCCGACGGAACAGCTGCGCATTGGAGGCCTCCACCCCGCTCTGCTCGGAACCCGCAATGGGGTGGCCCGGCACAAAACGCGGCGGCATGCCACCAAACGCCCGTTGTGCAGCGCGCACCACGTTGCCTTTGGCGCTGCCCACATCGGTAAGAATTGCTTGCCCCAGGTCCATACCCGCCAGTACCGCCAGCAGTTTTTCCATGGCCAGGATCGGCACGGCGAGCTGGATCACATCCGCGCCCTGGCACGCAACGGCCAGGTCCGCCTCACAGCGGTCCACCACGCCCAACTCCACCGCCAACGTGCGCGATTGCGGGTCGAGGTCCACGCCCACCACTTCGCCACACAGGCCGCTTTCACGCAGGCCTTTGGCGAAGGAGCCACCGATCAACCCCAGGCCGACCACCACCAGGCGACCGATCATAGGCACAGCAGGTTGCAATGCAGTGACATCAACCACGGGCCAGAACCTTGGTCAGCGCCTCAAGGAAGCGGCTGTTCTCAGCCGGCAAACCGATGGTGATACGCAGGTGGTTCGGCATGCCGTAGTTGGCCACCGGGCGCACGATCACGCCCTCGCGCAGCAAGCCCTGGAACACCGGCGCGGCCACTTGGCCGAGGTCGACGCAGATGAAGTTGCCCTTGGACGGAATCCAGCCCAGGCCCAGCTCACGAAAGCCTTCCTGCAATTGCAGCATGCCGCTTTCATTGAGGCGACGGCCTTCTTCCAGGTATTCGGCATCCTTCACCGCCGCACAGGCGGCCGCCAGGGCCAGGCTGTTGACGTTGAACGGCTGGCGCACGCGGTTTAGCACATCGGCGACCACGGGCGTGGACAAGCCATAACCGACCCGCAACGACGCCAGGCCGTAAGCCTTGGAGAACGTACGCGACACCAGCAGGTTCGGGTAGGCCGCGAGGAAATCCAGGCCGTCGGGCAGGTCGCTGCCTTCGGCGTACTCGATGTAGGCTTCGTCCAGCACGACCAGCACGTGCTCCGGCACATCCTGCAGGAATTCGTTCAGTGCCTGCTCGTCAAACCAGGTACCGGTCGGGTTGTTCGGGTTGGCGATAAACACCACGCGAGTCTGAGCATCGATGGCTGCCAGCATCGCCGGCAGGTCATGACCCCAGTCCTTGGCAGGAATCACGCGAGCATCTGCCCCCACCGCCTGGGTCACGATCGGGTAGACCGCAAACGCGTGTTCGCTGAACACCGCGTTCAAACCTGGCGCCAGGTAGGCACGGCCGACCAGCTCAAGTATGTCGTTGGAGCCATTGCCTAAGGTCACCTGATTCAACTCGACCCGGCACTTGTCCGCCAGCAGCGACTTGAGCGCAAAACCGTTGCCGTCGGGGTAACGGGTCAGCTCGGCCAGCTCTTCACGAATCGCCGCCAACACTTTGGGGCTCGGCCCCAGCGGGTTTTCGTTACTCGCCAGCTTGACGATCTTGGACGGGTCCAGATTCAACTCGCGGGCCAACTCGTCCACAGGCTTGCCTGGAACGTAAGGCGAGAGTTGTTGCACGCCCGGCTGCGCCAGGGCGAGGAAGTTGCCACTCATGTCAAAGCCTCACAAAACCGCTTTCGGGTAAGAGCCCAGCACCTTGAGTGCCACGGCTTCCTGACTGATCTTCTCCAGCACGCCCTTGACCAGCGGGTCGCGGTGATGGCCGATGAAGTCGATAAAGAACACGTAGGTCCATTTACCGCTGCGCGAAGGACGAGTCTCGATGCGCGTCAGGTCAATCCCGTTGTCGTGGAACGGCACCAGCAGCTCATGCAGCGCGCCGGGCTTGTTGCTCATGGAAACGATGATCGAGGTCTTGTCGTCGCCAGTGGGCGGCACTTCCTGGCTGCCGATCATCAAAAAGCGCGTGGAGTTGTCCGGGCGGTCTTCGATTTTCTCGGCCAGGCGCGTCAGGCCATACAGGCCCGCGGCCATATCGCCGGCAATCGCCGCCGAATTCCACTCACCCTTGACCCGCTTGGCCGCTTCGGCGTTGCTGGACACCGCCACGCGCTCGACATTCGGGTAATGGGCGTCCAGCCACTTGCGGCACTGGGCCAGGGACTGGGCGTGGGAGTAGATGCGGCTGATGCTGTCGGTCTTGGTGTTTTCACCCACCAGCAGGTGGTGGTGGATACGCAGCTCCACCTCACCGCAGATCACCATGTCGTGCTCAAGGAAGCTGTCCAGGGTGTGGTTGACCGCGCCTTCGGTGGAGTTTTCCACCGGCACCACGCCAAAATTAACCGCACCGGCCGCGACTTCACGGAAGACTTCGTCGATAGCCGCCATCGGCTTGCTGATCACCGCGTGGCCGAAGTGCTTCATGGCCGCCGCCTGGGTGAAGGTGCCTTCAGGGCCGAGGTAAGCCACTTTCAGCGGCTGCTCCAGCGCCAGGCACGAAGACATGATTTCACGGAACAACCGCGCCATCTCTTCGTTGCCCAACGGCCCTTTGTTGCGCTCCATCACACGCTTGAGCACCTGGGCTTCACGCTCGGGGCGGTAGAACACCGGCACTTCGCCTTCGGCGAGGGACGCCATCTTCACCCGTGCCACTTCCTGGGCGCAGCGCGCACGTTCACTGATCAGCTCCAGGACCTTCTCGTCCAGGCTGTCAATGCGTACGCGCAGGGCCTTGAGTTCTTGCTCAGACATTAGCCGTGTTCCTTCTCGAACTCTGCCATGTAGGCAACCAGCGCATTGATGGCGTGGATGTCGACGGCGTTATAAATGGAGGCGCGCATGCCACCTACCGAGCGGTGGCCCTTGAGGTTCAACAGGCCGCGCGCGTCGGCGCCAGCCAGGAACGGCTTGTCCAGGCGGTCGTCAGCCAGGCGGAACGGCACGTTCATCCACGAGCGGTCGCTGAGGTTGATCGGGTTGCTGTACAGGCCGCTGGCGTCGATAAAGTCGTACAGGACGCGCTTCTTCTCTTCGTTGAGCTTGCCCATGGCCGCCACGCCGCCCTGCTCCTTGAGCCATTCGAACACCAGGCCCGACAGGTACCAGGCGAACGCCGGCGGGGTGTTGTACATCGAGCCGTTATCGGCCGCGACCTTGTAGTTGAGCATGGTCGGGCACAGCGAGCGGGCGCGGCCCAGCAGGTCTTCGCGGATGATATTGACCAGGATGCCGCTCGGGCCGATGTTCTTCTGCGCGCCGGCGTAGATCATGCCGTATTTGGACACGTCGATCGGGCGCGAGAGGATGTCCGAGGACATGTCGCACACCAGTGGCACGTCACCTACTTGCGGCACCCAATCAAATTCCAGGCCGCCGATGGTTTCGTTCGCGACGTAGTGAACGTAGGCCGCGTCCTTGGACAGCTTCCACTCGTTCTGGCCGGGAATGGCGAAGTAGTCATAGGGCTTGGCGGTGCCTGCCACGTTGACATGGCCATAGCGCGAGGCTTCTTCGATAGCCTTCTGCCCCCAGATACCGGTGTCGATATAGTCGGCAGTGCCGCCTTCGGGCAGCAGGTTCAGCGGCAACTGGGCGAACTGCTGGCTCGCGCCGCCTTGCAGGAACAGCACTTTGTAATTAGATGGGATGTCCAGCAAGTCGCGCAGGTCCTGCTCGGCCTTGTTGGCGATGGACACGAACTCATCGCTGCGATGGCTCATTTCCATCACGGAGAGGCCTTTTCCATGCCAGTCGAGGAGTTCACCCTGCGCACGCTGCAGGACTGCTTCAGGAAGCGCCGCGGGACCGGCACAGAAGTTATAGGCTCTCTTGCTCACATCCAATCTCACTCTGATCTGGTGGTAGTCAGGCAAACATATCAGCCGACACCGGACCCCATGTGGGAGCGGGCTTGCTCGCGAAATCGATCTAACAGGCGCCATCTTCGGTGAATGTCAGTCCGCCTTCGCGAGCAAGCCCGCTCCCACAAGGGATCTCCATGGTTGTCGATATTTCCATCCGGACAAACAACAAGGGGGCGAATCTTCATCCGCCCCCTGTGTGTCCGCTTATTCCTGCGGTTCTTCTTCGTCTGCGGCAGCGTCGAGGGTTGGCTCGTCAACGTTGTCATCGCCGGCTGCGATCACCTCGCCTTCAAATTCCTCACCTTCGAGCTCTTCACCTTCGACTTCCGAAGGCTCCTGCACACGCTCCAGGCCGACCAGTTTTTCGTCCTTGGCCAGCTTGATCAGGGTCACGCCCTGGGTGTTACGGCCCAGGCTCGAGACCTCGGCCACACGGGTACGCACCAGGGTGCCCTGGTCGGAAATCAGCATGATTTCCTCGCCATCGAGCACCTGCACCGCGCCGACCAGACGGCCGTTGCGGTCGTTGCTGACCATGGCGATCACGCCCTGGCCGCCACGCTTGTACTCCGGGAACTCGCTGATGGCGGTGCGCTTGCCATAACCACGCTCGGAAGCGGTGAGGATCTGGCTGCCTTCTTCCGGGATCAGCATCGAAATCAGCTTCTGCCCTTCTGGCAGGCGCATGCCGCGTACACCGCGGGCGGTACGGCCCATGGCACGTACATCGGATTCCTTGAAGCGTGTGACCTTGCCGCCATCGGAGAACAGCATGACTTCGCGCTCGCCGTCGGTGATGGCTGCGGAAATCAGTACGTCGCCTTCATCCAGCTCCAGGGCGATCAGGCCCACGCTGCGTTGACGGCTGAAGGATTCCAGCGGGGTCTTCTTCACGGTGCCTTTAGCGGTGGCCATGAAGATGAAGTGACCTTCGGTGTATTCCTCGACCGGCAGCATGGTGGTGATGTATTCATCACTGTCCAGCGGCAGCAGGTTGACCAACGGACGACCACGAGCAGCGCGGGAGGCTTCCGGGATCTCGTAGGTCTTGAGCCAGTACACCTTGCCTTTGCTGGAGAACAGCAGGAGCGTGGTGTGGCTGTTGGCGACCAGCAGGTGAGCGATGTAGTCCTCATCCTTCACGCCGGTAGCCGATTTACCTTTACCGCCACGACGCTGGGCTTGGTAAGCCGCCAATGGCTGGGTCTTGGCATAGCCACCGTGGGAGATGGTCACTACGCGCTCTTCTTCCGGGATCATGTCACCCAGGGTCAGATCCAGACGCGCATCGAGGATTTCGGTGCGGCGCACGTCGCCGTATTCGGCGCGGATCACTTCCAGTTCTTCGCGGATCACTTCCATCAGGCGCACGGCGCTGCTGAGGATGCGGATCAACTCGCCGATCTGGTTGAGGATTTCCTGGTACTCGGCCAGCAGCTTCTCGTGCTCAAGGCCGGTGAGGCGGTGCAGGCGCAGCTCCAGAATGGCCTGGGCCTGTTCTGGCGACAGGAAGTACTTGCCTTCACGCAGACCGTATTGCGGGTCCAGGGTCTCCGGGCGGCACGAGTCGGCGCCAGCGCGCTCAACCATGGCCACTACGGCGCTGGATTCCCACGGCGTGCTGATCAGCGCTTCCTTGGCTTCCGACGGGGTTGGCGAGGCCTTGATCAGGGCGATCACCGGGTCGATGTTCGACAGCGCAACCGCCTGGCCTTCCAGGATATGGCCGCGCTCGCGGGCCTTGCGCAGTTCGAACACGGTGCGGCGGGTCACCACTTCGCGGCGGTGACGCACGAAGGCTTCCAGCAGGTCCTTGAGGTTCAGGATGCGCGGGCGGCCGTCGATCAGGGCAACCACGTTGATACCAAACACGCTTTGCAGCTGGGTCTGGGCGTAGAGGTTGTTGAGGATCACCTCAGGCACTTCGCCACGGCGCAGCTCGATTACTACGCGCATACCGTCTTTGTCGGACTCGTCGCGCAGCTCGGTGATGCCTTCCAGCTTCTTCTCTTTAACCAGCTCGGCGATCTTCTCGATCAAGCGTGCCTTGTTCAGCTGGTACGGGAGTTCGGTGATGACGATCTGCTGGCGGCCACCGACCTTGTCGATGTCTTCGATCATCGAGCGGGCACGCATGTAAATGCGCCCGCGACCGGTGCGGTAGGCTTCGATGATGCCGGCGCGACCGTTGATGATCGCGGCGGTCGGGAAGTCCGGGCCGGGGATGTATTGCATCAGCTCATCGACGGTCAGCTCAGGGTTGTCGATAAGGGCCAGGCAACCGTCGATGACCTCACCGAGGTTGTGCGGCGGGATGTTGGTGGCCATGCCCACGGCGATACCGCTGGAACCGTTGACCAGCAGGTTGGGGATCTTGGTGGGCATGACAGCCGGGATCATTTCGGTGCCGTCGTAGTTCGGCACCCAGTCCACGGTTTCTTTGTGCAGGTCGGCCAGCAGCTCGTGCGCCAGCTTGGTCATGCGCACTTCGGTGTATCGCATGGCCGCGGCGTTGTCGCCGTCCACCGAACCGAAGTTGCCCTGGCCGTCTACCAGCAGGTAGCGCAGGGAAAACGGCTGCGCCATCCGAACGATGGTGTCGTACACCGCAGTGTCGCCGTGAGGGTGATACTTACCGATCACGTCACCGACAACACGGGCAGATTTCTTGTACGGCTTGTTCCAGTCGTTACCCAGCTCGCTCATCGCGAACAGCACACGCCGGTGCACGGGCTTCAAGCCATCGCGCGCATCAGGCAGTGCCCGACCGACAATTACGCTCATCGCGTAGTCGAGGTAGGACTGTTTCAGCTCGTCTTCGATATTGACCGGGAGGATTTCTTTGGCCAGTTCGCCCATGAGAAGCCTGATTCCTTTTTCGGGTGAAACCTCGTCACATCCATTCGGGACGAACGAAGCTCGCCGCTGCCGGCACGGTGCCTGACAACGACTTACGACAAATCAACGAGTTATGACACGGATCTGCACGTTATAGGCAACCCCTCGGGGCAGCCCTGGAAACCGCCGGATGTTATCACAATCGCCGCCACGCACCTATCCCCCTGATGCGCATGGAGGCTAGTAATTTGACGGATGACAGGCTTGAAGGGGACGAGAGGGGCTCAGAGGCGCGATGGTGCTTTTTTTTGAGGGTGGAATGCAGGAGTTTTGTTGACTTCAAGGGCCAATCGCAGGCAAGCCAGCTCCCACCTTTGATTTGTGAACACCGTTAAATGTGGGAGCTGGCTTGCCTGCGATAGCGCCCCCACAGGCGCCAACACACTCAATGCAGGCGCTTACGGCACATCAACTTGGCCAACTTGGCCACATCCGGCCGCTCCACCACGCCCTTTTCAGTCACGATGACATCAATCAGATCCGCAGGCGTCACATCAAACACAGGGTTAAACGCCGCGACATCCAACCGCTGCCCATCAACCTCAAGCAACTCACCACTATCGCGCTGCTCCAGGGCGACATCATCACCAGTAGCCATCATCAAATCCAGGGTCGAACTCGACGCTACCACCATAAAACGCACGCCATGGTGCATGGCACACACGGCCAGCTGATAAGTGCCGATCTTGCTGATCACATCGCCATTGGCCGCGATACAGTCAGCACCGACCACCACCCACGTCACGCCTTTGGTCTTGAGGATATGCGCCCCGGCGGAGTCGGCATTTACCGCCACCGGGATGCCCTGGCCCGCCAACTCCCACGCCGTCAGACGCGAGCCTTGCAGCCATGGACGGGTTTCATTGACATAGACCTGCTCGACCAAGCCCTCCAGATACGCCGCATGAATCACCCCGAGGGCTGTGCCAACGCCGCCGGAAGCCAACGCGCCGGCGTTGCCATGGGTGAGGATCGCCTGGGCGTTGCCCTGGTGCTTGCGAATCCGCTCCATACCCAACTGGGCCATGACCACATTGGCCTCCCGGTCGCTTTCATGGATCGCGACGGCTTCGGCTTCCAGCACCACCAGCGGGTCGGCGTGCGGCTTGAGGCGGTCGAGGCGGTCGCGCATGCGCTGCAAGGCCCAGAACAGGTTCGATGCGGTCGGGCGGGTATGAGCCAGCAAGGCGTAGTCTTCTTCCCACGCGGCCTGCCAGTCGCCACCCTCGGCGATGCGCTCGCGGGCAGCGAGCACCAAGCCATAGGCGGCGCAGATGCCGATAGCCGGCGCGCCACGCACTACCATGGTGCGAATGGCGTCGGCCACCGCTTCAACGGTAACGCAGGCTACCCAGCGCTCACGGGACGGCAAAACACGCTGATCGAGCAGGTGCAGCGCGCCATCACGCCATTGGATGGCCTTCACTTTCTCTGCAGCCAACAGTCGGTCGCGCATCCCTTACCCCGCACTCATGAACAAAAGCCGCCGATTATAGCGATCCGCCAGCCAGGACGCTCGGGTATACTTCGCCCTTCTTTTATAGCTGCCTGGGAAGAAGCCTGCGATGACCTCCACTGCCGCCCCGCTCGACTTGTTGCTGCTGCCGACCTGGCTGGTACCCGTCGAGCCCGCTGGCGTGGTGCTCAAAGAGCATGGCCTGGGTATCCGCGATGGCTGCATTGCCTTTATCGGGCCACGGGACGCGGCGTTGAAGCTGGCAGCGCGCGAGGTGCGTGAACTGCCCGGTATGCTGCTCAGCCCTGGCCTGATCAATGCCCACGGCCATGCCGCCATGACCCTGTTCCGTGGCCTGGCCGACGATTTGCCGCTGATGACATGGCTGGAAAAACACATCTGGCCCGCCGAAGCCAAGTGGGTCGACGAAGCGTTCGTGCGCGACGGCACCAACCTGGCCATCGCCGAGCAGATCAAGGGCGGCATCACCTGCTTTTCGGACATGTATTTCTACCCCAAGGTCGCCAGCGACTGCGTGCACAACAGCGGTATGCGTGCGCAGATCGCGTTGCCGATCCTCGACTTCCCGATTCCCGGCGCCAGCAGTGCCGACGAGGCGATTCGCCAGGGTATCGAGCTGTTCGGCGACCTCAAGCACCACCCGCGCATCAAGATCACCTTCGGCCCCCACGCGCCGTACACCGTATGCGATGCCAACCTGGAAAAGATCCGGGTGATCGCCGAAGAGCTGGACGCCGTGATCCATATGCACGTTCACGAAACCGCCTTTGAAGTGCAGCAAGCCGTCGAGCAGACCGGCGAGCGGCCATTGGCACGCCTGGCTCGCCTCGGCCTGCTGGGCCCGCGCTTTCAGGCCGTGCACATGACCCAAATCAGCGAAGACGACCTGGCTTTGCTGGTAGAAAGCAACACCAGCGTCATTCACTGCCCGGAATCGAACCTGAAACTGGCCAGCGGCTTTTGCCCGGTGGAGCGCTTGTGGCAGGCTGGCGTCAACGTGGCCATCGGCACCGACGGCGCCGCCAGCAACAATGACCTGGATTTGCTCGGCGAAACCCGCACGGCGGCGATGCTGGCCAAGGCCGTGGCCGGTTCCGCTACAGCACTGGATGCCCACCGCGCCTTGCGCATGGCCACGCTCAACGGTGCCAGGGCGATGGGCCTGGACAGCCAGATTGGCTCATTGGAAGTCGGCAAGGCGGCAGACATCGTCGCCTTTGATCTTTCCGGGCTGGCGCAACAACCGATCTACGATCCGGTCTCACAGCTTATATATGCCACCGGGCGCGATTGCGTGAAACACCTTTGGGTCGCCGGCAAGCCATTGCTCGACGACCGGCAATTGACCCGCATGGATGAACAACAGTTGACCGCCACGGCCATTGCCTGGGGCCAACGCATCAGCGGGCACAGCGAATAACGACGCGGCTGAAGCCTTGGGTTCAGCCGCGACACACCGACTTATCAGATTCAGAGGATTGACCATGAGCAACGTCGACCACGCCGAAATCGCCAAGTTTGAAGCCCTGGCCCACCGCTGGTGGGACCGCGAGAGCGAATTCAAACCCCTGCACGACATCAACCCACTGCGGGTCAACTGGATTGACGAGCGCGTCAACCTGGCCGGCAAGAAGGTGCTGGACGTCGGTTGCGGCGGCGGCATCCTCAGCGAAGCCATGGCCCAGCGTGGCGCCACCGTCATGGGCATCGACATGGGCGAAGCGCCGCTGGCCGTGGCCCAGTTGCACCAGCTCGAATCCGGCGTGAGCGTGGAATACCGCCAGATCACCGCCGAAGCCCTGGCCGAAGAAATGCCCGAGCAGTTCGACGTGGTCACCTGCCTGGAAATGCTCGAACACGTGCCAGACCCGTCCTCGGTGATCCGCGCCTGTTTCCGCATGGTCAAGCCCGGCGGCCAGGTGTTCTTCTCCACCATCAACCGCAACCCCAAGGCTTACCTGTTCGCGATCATCGGCGCCGAATACATCATGAAGCTGCTGCCGCGCGGCACCCATGACTTCAAGAAATTCATCCGCCCTTCCGAGCTGGGTGCCTGGAGCCGCCAGGCCGGGCTGACCGTCAAGGACATCATCGGCCTGACCTACAACCCGCTGACCAAGCACTACAAGCTGGCCAACGACGTTGACGTCAACTACATGATCCAGACCCTGCGCGAGGAGTAAGCCTGTGAAGTTGCGAGCGGTTCTCTTCGACATGGACGGTACCCTGCTGGACACCGCGCCGGACTTTATCGCCATCTGCCAGGCCATGCGCGCCGACCGTGGCCTGGCGCCGATCAACCCCGCACACATCCGCGATGAAATTTCCGGTGGTGCGCGGGCGATGGTCGCCGTGACGTTCTCGATGGACCCGGAGTCGCCGGGCTTTGAGGAACTGCGCCAGGAATTCCTGGAGCGTTACCTCAAGGATTGCGCAGTGCACAGCAAACTGTTCGACGGCATGGCCGAGCTGCTGGAAGACATCGAGAAAGCCAAGCTGATCTGGGGCGTCGTCACCAACAAGCCGGTGCGCTTTGCCGAACCGATCATGCAGCGCCTGGGCCTGGCCGAGCGTTCGGCCGTGCTGATCTGCCCAGACCACGTAAAAAACAGCAAGCCCGACCCGGAGCCGATGATCCTGGCGTGCAAGATGCTCAACCTGGACCCGGCCAGCGTGCTGTTCGTGGGCGATGACCTGCGCGACATCGAATCCGGCCGCGACGCCGGTACGCGCACGGCGGCGGTCACCTACGGCTATATCCACCCGGACGACAACCCACGCCACTGGGGCGCGGACGTGGTGGTGGATCACCCGCTGGAATTGCGCAAGGTGCTGGATAACGCGCTGTGCAGTTGCTGATGGTTCGAAGATCTCAACAACACTGAGATCAATGTGGGAGCTGGCTTGCCTGCGATAGCGGCCTGCCAGCCAGCACATTTGGCGACAGGTAGTCCGCCATCGCAGGCAAGCCAGCTCCCACAGGAAATGGATTCCACTTCAAGTGGTGTATCACCTTGAATTTTGTCGAGGCTTTTTATGTTTGATTACTCTGCACCGCCAGAACTGCTCAAAGGCCGGACCATCCTGGTAACCGGCGCCGGTCGCGGGATTGGCGCGGCAGCGGCAAAAACCTATGCCGCCCATGGCGCCACCGTGCTGTTGCTGGGCAAGACCGAAGCCAACCTGGCCCAGGTGTATGACGAGATCGAAGCCGCTGGCCACCCGCAGCCGGTGGTGATCCCGTTCAACCTGGAGACCGCCCTGCCCCATCAATACGATGAGCTGGCAGCAATGATCGAAAAGGCATTCGGCCACCTCGACGGCCTGTTGCACAACGCCTCGATCATCGGCCCACGCACGCCCATCGAGCAGTTGTCCGGCGAGAACTTCATGCGGGTGATGCATGTGAACGTCAACGCGATGTTCATGCTGACCAGCACGTTGCTGCCGTTGCTCAAGCTGTCCCAGGATGCGTCGGTGGTGTTCACCTCCAGCAGCGTCGGGCGCAAGGGTCGTGCTTATTGGGGTGCCTATGGGGTGTCCAAGTTCGCTACCGAAGGCTTGATGCAAACCCTGGCCGATGAGCTGGAAGACGTGGCCGCAGTGCGCGCCAACAGCATCAACCCGGGCGGTACCCGCACCAGCATGCGCGCCCAGGCGTACCCCGGGGAAAACCCGATGGAAAGGCCAGCACCGGAAGAGATCATGCCGGTGTACCTGTACCTGATGGGGCCGGACAGTGCGGGCATCAATGGCCAGGCATTCGACGCGCAATAAGCCCTGACACCCCGCAAAACAAAGGTGGGAGCTGGCTTGCCTGCTCCCACCTTTGTTTTGTGGTGTAGTTAAAATCTCAGTTACGCTCCGCGTCACCCCCCTACGGGACGCGGAGCGTCCTGAGCGGCGTTCCCACGCAGAGCGTGGGAACGATCAAGCACTCAGTTTTTGACCACTTCCTCCAGGGTGAAGCGCCCCAACGGGTTCTGCAGGAAGTTGCTCACGTTCTTGCGTGAGATGTTGATATACGGGCTGTAGTACAGGTCAATCCAGTTCACATCCTGCTTGGCCAGCTTCTGCAACTCCACATACATCTGCTCACGCTTGGCCGGGTCTGCCTCGATCCGCGCTGCGGCCACCAAGGCCTTGACCTGGTCGTTCTTGTAGCGGGTCATGTAGTTCTGGTTGGTGTCGTGGCCCAGCACGAAGGTGGTTTTCTGGTCGGGGTCGAGGATGTCGTTGGTCCAGTACATCACCGAAATATCGTACTCGCCGTCCACCAGCATCTGCCAGCTTTGGGTCGGGTCGACTTTCTGCAGGTTGGCAGTCACGCCGACCTTGGCCAGTTGGTCCTTGATGATCACCGCGATCTGCTCGTCGGCCTCGTTGCCGGCGTTGACCACGTAGTTGAGCTTCAAGTCCTGGGCACCCGCAGCGGCCAGCAGCTTCTTGGCTTCGGCCGGGTCGTACGGGCGTTGCAGGTTGTTGGCGTAGTGGTACAGCGAGCCCTTTGGAATGTAGGAATAAGCCACGGTGCCTTGACCGTAAGTGACGGCTTTGACCAGCGATTGCTTGTCGATGGCCATGTCCAGGGCCTGGCGCACTTGAGGCTTGGCCAACAGGCCGTGCTCGTGGTTGATCAACAGGTGATCTTCACGGGTGGACGGGTCGGCGTGGATCACCACGTTCTGGTCTTTTTTCAGCTCTTGCACCCGGGAGAACGGCACAAAGATCGCCGTGTCGAGTTCGTTGTTCTGCACCATGCGCATGCGCGTGTTGTCATCGGTCACCGACACCCATTCCACGCCGTCCAGGCTCACGCTGCTGGCCTGCCAGAAATTCGGGTTTTTCTTCAGGATCACACGGTCGCCCTTGCGCCACTCGTCCACGGTAAATGCGCCGGAGGTCACCGGGTTTTCCGAGTAGGCGTCTTCGCCCATCGTGGTCATGGCTTTTTCCGACAGGATCGATACCGTTGGCGACGCCAGTTGCGAGAGGAAAGCCACCGCCGGGGTTTTCAGGGTGACCACCAGGGTCTTGGCATCGCTGGCCGTGGCGGTGTTGATCAGGCTGAACGGGTCGCTCCACAACGAGGCCTTGTTGTCACGGATGCGCAGCAGGCTGAACGCAGCATCGGCGGCGGTGATCGGCGAGCCGTCAGAGAACTTCGCCTCGCGCAGCTTGAAGGTGTAGGTCAGGCCATCCTTGGAAATGTCCCAGCTTTCGGCCAGGCCCGGCTCCATCTTGGTGCCCAGGTTATCCACGCGCACCAGGGTGTCGTAGACGTTGGCAAACACCCAGGTGTCGCGGTTTTGCGCGCTTTTGATCGGGTCGAAGGTGGTGCTGTCTTCACGGCAGCCGATGGTGAGTACACCGGCGGCCTGGGCCAGGCCGGCGGTCAGCGACCAGGCCGTGAGGGTAGCGGCGGCGAGCAATTTCAAGTGGCGCGAGTGCATATCACAACTCCTTGTTAATGAATGGCAGAGGGTCAAAGCAAAGGGTCTTCAAGCACGCAACTGTACCGATGCTCGTGCAGGAAATGGGTGGGGGGCAATACCGTGGAACACATGGTTTGCGCATACCGGCAACGTGGGTGGAAGGCACAGCCTGTCGGCAGATTCAGCGGGCTGGGCGGCTCGCCGGGCAATGGCTGGGCTGGCAATGGGCGGTGCGGATCGATCTCCGGGATGGCCTGGATCAACGCCGCGGTATACGGGTGACGGGGCGCGGTAAACACCGCCTCCACCGGCCCTTCCTCGACGATCTTGCCCAGGTACATCACGGCCACGCGGTCGCATAGGCGCCTTACGATGGCCAGGTCATGGGCGATAAACAGGATCGCCAGGTTCATACGCTGTTGCAGTTCCAGCAGCAGGTTGATGATCTGGCCCTGGATCGACACATCCAGCGCCGCCACGCATTCATCGGCAACGATCAGGCGCGGCTCCACCGCCAGCGCCCGGGCGATCCCCACGCGCTGGCACTGGCCGCCACTCAGGGAGCCCGGCTTACGCGTCGCCAGTTCGGGACGCAGGCCCACCAGTTCCAGCAGTTCGTTGACGCGCGCGGGAATCTGCGCCACCGCCACTTTGCGCTGTACCCGCAGCACTTCGGCCAGGGTTTCGCCGATGGAATGACGAGGGTTCAGCGCTGCGTACGGGTCCTGGAAAATCATCGCGGTTTCATGCCGCAGCCGGGCAATGTCGATAGCGCTGCCATGGGCCATGTCGATGCCGTCGAACAGCACCTGCCCGGCGCTGATCGGGTTGAGGTGCAAAATTGCCCGACCCAGGGTGCTCTTGCCACTGCCGGACTCGCCTACCAACCCCAGGGTTTCCCCGGCGGCGAGGTTCAGCGACACCCCGTTCACCGCCCTCACCCACTGGCGGTTGAGGCCCAGCAGGCCGCTGCCGGACGCGGCAAAGCGCACCTCCAGATCCTTGATCTGCAACAGGCTCATGGGCGCCCTCCCAACGGATAGTGACAGGCCACGCGTGCGCCCTGGGGCAGCAACTCGGTGCACAAGGCGCCGGCCTGTGGGCAGCGCGGGTGGAAGCGGCAGCCGTCGGGCAATGCGTCGAGCAACGGCGGCTGGCCCGCAATGGTGCGCAACAACGCATGGCCGCTGCTGTGGGCCGGCTGGCAGTCGATCAGGCCTGCGGTGTATGGATGCTGGGGCTGGGCCAGCAACTCGTATTTGCTGCCGTGCTCGCACAGGCGCCCGGCATACATCACGGCGATGGCATCGCAGGTTTGCGCCACCACGCCCAGGTCATGGGTGATCATGATGATCGACAGGCCACGCTGGTCGCGCAGGTCGAGCAACAACCGCAGGATTTGCGCCTGCACCGTCACATCCAGGGCGGTGGTGGGCTCGTCGGCGATCAGCACCTTCGGGTTGCAGCCCAGGGCTACGGCGATCATGGCGCGCTGGCGCATGCCACCGGAAAACTCATGGGGGTAGTTGTCGACCCGCGCCTGGGGGTCGGGAATCCCGACCTGACGCAATACCTCGATCGCCTGCACGCGCGCGTCTTTTTTCGACGCGCCTTGGTGCAGGCGGATGCCCTCGGCGATCTGCTCACCGATGCGCATCAACGGGTCGAGGTGGCTGCTGGGGTTCTGGAAGACCATGCCCAACTGCCCGCCGCGCACGGTGCGCATACCGGCATCATCCAGCGCCAGCAGGTCCTGGCCGGACAACCGCACCGCGCCGCCCTGCACGCGCAGATTGGGCGATGGCAGCAGGCGCATCAGGCCACGACAAGCCATGGTCTTGCCCGAACCGCTCTCGCCCACCAGGCCAAGGATTTCACCTTCGGCCAGGTCGAACGACACCCTGTCCACCAAGGTGATATCACGCCCCGCATTGTTGGCGATCACACTGAGGTCGCGCACCTGCAACAGGCTCATGAACGCTCTCCCAATACCTGCGCAACGCCGTCGGCCAACAGGCTGAAGCCCATGGCCAAGGTCACGATGGCCAGGCCCGGGAAGGTGCAGATCCACCAGGCGGTGGTGATAAAGGCTTGCCCTTCGGCCACCATCGTCCCCCATTCGGCGGTCGGCGGTTGCACCCCCAGGCCCAGGTAACTGACGGCGGCGCCGTTGAGCAACACCAGCACCGCGTCAGACATGGAAAACACAATGGAGCCAAACAGCGCATTGGGCAGCAAATGCCGGAACAGAATGCGCCCATGGCCAAAGCCCAGGCTTTTGGCGGCCAGGGCAAACTCGCTTTCCTTGAGCACCAGGATCTGCGAGCGAATCAGGCGTGCGTACGACACCCAACCCACCAGCGCCATGGCGATGTAAAAACTCTGCAAGCCCGGCCCGAGGATGGCCATGATCGCCAGCATCAGCACCAGGAACGGGAACGCCAGCACCACATCGATCACGCGCATGCAGACACTGTCAAAACGTCCGCCGATATAACCCGAGACCGCACCGATAAAGGTGCCGATGATGAACGGGAAGATCACCCCGATCACCGCCAGTTGCAGGTCGATGCGCGCGCCCCAGATCACTCTCGAGAGGATATCCCGGCCGTAATTGTCCGTACCCAACGGATGGGCAAGGCTGGGGGCCAGCAAACTGATGCTGGTGTCCTGTGCGATAGGATCATAGGGCGCGACCCACGGCGCAAACAGCGCCAGGGCCAACCACGCGAACAGGATCAACAAACCCCATGCGGCGGTCAGTCGGCCATTGCGAAAACCAAAGCGCAGGCGCAAGCGCCACGGGGCAATCATGGGGCGGCTGCTCATTGCATCTTCACCCGTGGGTCGAGGGCCACGGTTACCAGGTCGGCCAGGAAGTTGACCACCACCGTGGCACAGGCCAGCACCATCGCCACGCCCTGCACCACCATGTAGTCACGGGTGAAAATGCCGCGTACCAACAACTGGCCGATGCCTGGAATCGCGAACAGGCTTTCGATGACCACCGTGCCGCTGATCAGCCAACCGATGTTGACCGCCAGCAGGTTGACCGCCGGCACTAGCGCGTTGGGCAGCACATGCCGGCGAAACACTGCGCCTTCAGGCAGCCCGCGCGCACGTGCGGCGGTGACATGGTCTGCCTGCAACTCCATCAACATGCTTGCCCGCAGGTTACGCACCAGCACCGCCGACAGCGCCAGGGCGATGGTCAGGCAGGGCAAGAGCATATGGTGCGCCTTGTCCAGCCAGGTGCGCCCGTAACCGGACACCGGGAACAAGCCCCATTTCACGCTGAGCAGCAGGATCAGCATCAACCCCAGCCAGAACGCCGGCATGCCCAGGCCGACCGTGGTGAACACGCGGATCAGCTTGTCCGCCCAACGGCCTTGCTGGCGCGCCGCAATCGTCGCCAGTGGCACCGCTATCAACAAAGCCAGCACCACGCTGCCCAGCACCAGCACCAGGGTCGGCTCGATGCGGGTGACGATCAGTTTGAGGGCGTCGACCTTGTACAGCAGCGATTGGCCGAGGTCGCCCTTGAGCAGGTTTTTCAGGAAGTAAAAGTATTGCAGCCACAAGGGCTGGTCGAGGCCGAACTGGGCGCGGATCTTCAACAGCGCATCCGGCGTGCTGCGCGAACCCAGCAAGGCGCGCGCCGGGTCGCCGGGAATCGAGCGCACCAGCACGAAGGTGATCAGGCTGATGCCCAGCAGCACCGGCAGCAATTGCAGGGGCCGGGACAACACAAAACGGTAGCGCGCCAGGTTCATGCGTCAGCCTCGGTGGCGAGCGAGAAAGTCCAGCAGCACCGGGAAGTACGCCTGCGGCTCCTCGTAAAACGGCATATGACTGCTGTTGGGGAACACATGCAACTCGGCATGGGGTGCCGCGAGTTTCATGCGCATCGCACAGGCGGGAGTAAGTTCGTCATGCTGGCCGGTGGTGATCAGGATCGGCATCGTGAACTCGGCCATTTCCTTGAGACGGTTCCAGTCCTTGAGGTTGCCGATATAGAGGAACTCGTTGGGGCCTTGCATGGTTTCGTAAGGCCCCATGTTCCAGTCGGCCAGGGAGCGCTTGACCGGCTCCGGCCATTCGTCGAGGCGGCACACGTGGCGGTAGTTGAGCAAGGTGATGGCGGCCTGGTACTGCGGGTGGTCGAGGGTGCCCATGGCTTCATGGCGTTGCATCATCGCCACGGTTTCGCTGCCCAGGGCGCCGCGCAGGCGTTCCAGTTCCTGGGACAGGTGGGGAATGTCGCCGACGGTGTTTTCCAGGATCAGGCTTTTGAGCGCACCGGGATAATGCACGGCATATTCGATCCCCAGCCAGCCGCCCCAGGAATGCCCGAGCAAATGCACGCGGCCCAGGCCCAGCGCCTGGCGCACGGTCTCGACTTCTTCGACATAACGGCGGATTTCCCACAGTGCGGCATCGGTCGGTCTGGCTGATGCGCCTGTGCCAAGCTGGTCGAATGCAACCACTCGCAGGTTATGTGCTTTGAGCCAGCCATGGGCGTCACGCAGATAGTCACACGGCAGGCCCGGCCCGCCGTTGAGACACAGCAGCACCTCATCGCCTTCGCCAAAGCTGTAGACCACGAGGTTATGGCCGTCGACTTGCACGTTGTACTGCTGGTCGGGGGCAATTTCACGCCACATGCATACATTCCTTGTGTTGTATCGGCCTGGCGGGTAGCGGCCGTTTATCAGGTCAACACTACCGAGGATGCCGTGCGTCCATAACCTAGTATTTCTTATAGGTTTGGCCTGGCAGTCCTTCGCCGGGGCGTGGCATTCTACTTGCAGCAAGTCGAGATTCAAATGAATTCGGGAGCAGAACGGATGCTGGCCAAGCTGACCGCCTTCAATAATCGCCTCATACCGGGCAGGAGCCTGGATGAACAGATGGACAATGCGTTTATCCTTGCCCAACAACTGGGCTTCGATGCCCTGGTGTATGACTACAGCCCGGTGCCCATCGACCTCAACGGCGCACTGATTACGCCCTCGCTGTTGCAACTGCGCAATACGCCGGCCGACTGGCACGCCTTATGGTGCAGCGAAGGGTTTTACCAGATCGACCCGGTGCAACACCTGGCATTGAGTTCGGTATCACCGTTTGTCTGGTCCTATGAGGCCAAGACCGAGACGGCCCTGCAAAAGATCATCGACCCCTGCCACGCCCCCGTTTCTTCCTACCTGCATGAACGCCAGCTGACCTGCGGCGTCAGTGTGCCGATTCATCTGCCCAAGGGCGGTTTTGCCTCGCTCACCGGCTTACGCACCGGCAAGGCGCGCACGGTATTGAAGGACGCCCAACATACGCTGGCCGATTTCAGCCTGATTACCCATGCCCTCCAGGAAGCGGCGTACCCGCTGTTCAGCAAGGAGGTGCGGGCTTATCCGCACATCCGCCTGACCAAGCGCGAACGCGAATGCCTGAAATGGGCGGCCGAGGGCCTGACCGCCGCCGAAATCGCCACGCAATTGAGCCGCTCCCTGGCGGTGGTCACCCTGCACCTGGCCTCGGCGATGCACAAGCTGGGGGCTAAAAACCGTGTTCAGGCGGTGGTTCGCGCCACCCATTACCGCTTGTTGGAAGGTTGAGCTTTGGGCAAAAACCTATCTGTTTTGCTAGTTACCTAAACTTTTTGTTCAGACTATCGTAACCCTGATCCTTTTTTTCAGAGCAGGGTACGAAATGGAATTCATCGAAAAAGTTCGCGAAGGCTACGCGCCCTTTGGCGCCTATCAGACCTGGTATCGCGTCACGGGTGACCTGAGCACAGGCCGCACGCCCTTGGTGATCATCCATGGCGGCCCGGGCTGCACCCATGATTACGTCGACGCCTTCAAGGACGTCGCCGCCAGCGGCCATGCGGTCATCCACTACGACCAGTTGGGCAACGGCCGCTCCACGCACTTGCCGGAAAAAGACCCGTCGTTCTGGACCATCGGCCTGTTCCTCGACGAGTTGAACAACCTGCTGGACCACCTGCAAATCAGCGAGAACTACGCGATCCTCGGGCAATCCTGGGGCGGCATGCTCGGCAGCGAACACGCGATCTTGCAACCCAAGGGCCTGCGCGCGTTTATTCCTGCCAACTCGCCCACCTGCATGCGGACCTGGGTCAGCGAAGCCAACCGCCTGCGCAAGCTGTTGCCTGAAGGCGTGCACGAAACCCTGCTCAAGCACGAGCAGGCCGGCACCTACCAAGACCCGGAATATCTGGCGGCCTCACGGATTTTCTATGACCAGCACGTGTGCCGGGTCAACCCGTGGCCCGAAGAAGTGGCGCGCACCTTTGCCCAGGTGGATGCCGACCCGACGGTGTACCACGCCATGAGCGGCCCGACCGAATTCCACGTGATCGGCAGCTTGAAGGATTGGAACGTGATCGGTCGCCTGTCAGCGATCAAGGTGCCAACCCTGGTGATTTCCGGCCGGCACGACGAAGCCACACCGTTGGTGGTCAAGCCGTTCCTGGATGAGATAGAGAACGTGCGCTGGGCACTGTTTGAAGACTCCAGCCACATGCCCCACGTGGAAGAACGCCAGGCGTGCATGGGGACGGTGGTGAAGTTTTTGGATGAGGCGTGTTCGTTGCCGCACAAAGCCCTCAAAGCGGGTTGAAATCCGCCCTCTGTAGGAGCGAGCTTGCTCGCGAAAAACTCATCGACGCCGTGTTTATTCAGGTAGCACGCGTCATCGTTGACGTTTTTCGCGAGCAAGCTCGCTCCTACCTGTTTAAACCTCAGTGGTTTCGGGTTTTGCGGCTTTCTTTGAGGTATCCGCTACCAGCGGAATCTCCTTGCCCTCTGCATCAAACAACTTCCCGCCCCGGTAGTAATCGCCGTCGCGCAACGCGGCCACGTCGCGAAAGCACAAGCTGCGCTCAGTCCCTGCCACGAACACTGACTGCTGGTCCGAGTTGCCGGCGGTGAAGTGGTTGAACGCCAGGTTCAGCAAAATCGCCATGATCGCCGACGAGCTGATGCCCGAGTGGAAGATGGTCGCGAACCAGCTTGGAAACTGATCGTAGAAGCTCGGCGCGGCGATGGGGATCATGCCGAAGCCGATAGACGTGGCAACGATGATCAGGTTCATGTTGTTGCGGTAATCCACCTTGGACAGCGTGCGAATCCCGCTGGCCGCCACCGTGCCGAACAGCACAATCCCGGCGCCACCCAACACGGAGGTGGGCACCGCCGCGATCACCCGGCCCATGAATGGCAACAGGCCAAGCACTACCAGGAACACCCCGCCGGTAGCCACCACAAACCGGCTCTTGACCCCGGTCACCGCCACCAGGCCGACGTTCTGGGCGAATGCGCTCTGGGTAAACGAACCGAAGATCGGCGCGAACATGCTCGACAGCATGTCGGCACGCAAGCCGTTGCCCAGGCGCTTGGAGTCGACCTTGGTGTCGATGATCTCGCCCACCGCCAGGATGTCCGCCGAGGTTTCCACCAGCGTCACCATCACCACGATGCACATGGAAATAATCGCCGCTACATGGAAGGTGGGCATGCCGAAGTGAAACGGCGTGGGGAAACCGAACATCGGCCCCTGCATCACACCGGAGAAGTCCGCCATGCCAAGCAGCACCGCGATCACCGTGCCAATCACCATGGCCAGCAGGATCGACAGGCGCGAGATGGTTGCGCTGCCGATCTTGCTCAGCAGCAGCACCAGCACCAGGGTCAGCGCGGCCAGGCCGATGTTGGACATGCTGCCAAAATCCGCCGCCCGGCTGTTGCCGCCCATGGCCCAGCGCGCCGCCACGGGCATCAGGGTCAGGCCGATGGTGGTAATCACAATGCCCGTCACCAGCGGCGGGAAAAACTTGGTGATCCGTGAGAACACCGGGGTGATCAACAAACCGATAAAGGACGCGGCCATCACCGCGCCGAGAATCGCTGGCACGCCACCGGCACCGTCGCTGCCGACAATCGCCACCATGGTCGCCACACCCGCGAACGACACGCCCTGCACCAGCGGCAACTGACAGCCGAAGAACGGCAGGCCCAGGGTTTGCAACAGCGTGGCCAGGCCACCGGCAAACAGCGATGCAGCAATCAGCAGGCCGATATCCGCCGGCGACAACCCGGCTGCCTGGCCGACGATCAACGGCACAGCGACGATGCCGCCATACATGGTGAGCACATGCTGCAGGCCGTAAGCCATGTTGGCGGCGACGCCCAGATTTTCATCTTCGGGCCGCTGCGGTGACGCCTTCGGGATAGTCATGGTGAGGGGTTCTCTGTTTTTGTTGTGCGCTCACTGTATGCAATGTTCAGACTGTATGTCCATAGAGTTGTATACAATCAATCGAACAAGATACCCTCCAACGGCGTTACAAAAACAATCCGGCCGTCACGAGCCAGAACGCCAAAGGACAAAAAGAATGAAAAAGGCACTACAGGGCGCCACCGTCGCATTAACCCTTCTGGGCGGCGGGGAGGCTGTCGCGGTGGAATGGATGAACAACAGCGTCGGGTTTCGCTACGGGCAGCACTTCACCAACCCCAACAACCCCGACGACTTCAGCAAGCGCATCTACAGCTTTACCCACGCCAGCGGCTACCGTTACGGCAGCAATTTCCTCAACCTCGATGTGTTCCTGTCCGACAGCAGCGATCCGCGCAAGGGCACCGACCACGGTGGCAGCGAGGTGTACGCCGTGTACCGGCATCAGCTGTACGCCTCACGCGTGTTCGACCTGCCGCAAGGCACCGGGCTGATCAAGGATTACGCGCTGACCCTGGGCTTCGACGCCAACCGCAACAACAACTTCGCTTCCGCCAAGAAGCGCGCCCTGGTGATTGGCCCCACGTTGAAGTTCAACACTGTGGGCGTACTGGACCTGAGCCTGATGTATTACAAGGAAAAGAACCACACCGGCATTCCCGGCGCGCAGGAGTCGAACCACACCTTCGACGACACCTACATGCTCAATCTGACGTGGATGCGACCGTTCGAAATCGGTAACCATGCGGCGAAATTTCAGGGGTTCATTAACTACGTCGGAGAGAAAGGCGAGGATTACCATGGCCGCGATACCGCAGCGGAAGCGCTGATGCGTACGGCGCTGATGGTGGCGGTGCGACCGGGTAAAAGCGTCAAGCCGAACCTGTATTTAGGAGTGGGCTATGAGTACTGGCATAACAAGTTCGGCGTGGACGGCGGCCGTGGTAGCCGCACCTCAACGCCGACGCTGAACATGGAAGTCACGTTCTAACTGAAGAAGCAGGCTTTTTGTAGGAGCGAGCTTGCTCGCGAAAAACTCACCGACGCCGCGTTCATTCAGAAAGCCCGCGTTATCGTTGACGTTTTTCGCGAGCAAGCTCGCTCCTACCAGTTTGATCGTATTGCCAGCTCAGGCGTTGGCCAGTTCGGAAGAATTGCCCTTCGGGCGTGCCAGCCAATACCCCAACACCGCCAACGGCGCCGTCGCCAGCATCACAATCACCGTGATCAACAGCGGTTGCTCGATCATCGACGACACCAACAGGCTGGCCAGGAAGCACAGGCCCAACTGCAGGGTATTTTGCAGAGCCGCCGCCTTGCCGGAGTTTTCTGCAAAGGGCATCAGCGCATTCGCCACCACAATCGGGTAGCTGGCGCCGTTGCACAGCGCCATCAGGCAGAACGGGATCAACAAGGTGGTCAGGGTCGGCACGCTCAAGGTGGCCACCAGGTACAACGCCACCATGCTCAAGCAGTAGGCGACCAGCAACCACGGCAGCAGGGTTTTACCCGGCAGGCGCTGCAAGGCGCTGCGGCAACTGTAGCCGCCGATGAGAAACGCCAGGGTCGGCAATACATAGCTGAGGCCGATGTCATTGGGGCTGTAGCCCATGCCACCGAGGATGAACGGCGAGGCCGTCAGCCAAGCGAAGAAGCTGGCAGAACAGGCGGCGAAGATCATCACATTGCCGGTAAACACCCGCGAGGTGAGCAATTGCCCATAGCCCAGGCGCACCGGGCTGCCCTTGTGCTCCAGACGCTTGGGCATGTTGCGCAAGAACAGGGTCGGTACCAGCAGCAACAACGACACCACCAGCAACACGCCGAAGATCGCCTGCCAACCAAAGTGATTCAGCACCATGGCCCCCAACAGCGGTGCCAGGGCTGGAGACAGTGACATCAACGGCATGATGCTGGCGAAGACGCGGTGGGCCTTGTCGGCCGGGTAGCGGTCAATCACCAAGGCCTGCCAGCTTACGGCGGCGGCACATACGCCAATCGCCTGCATAAAGCGCAGGGCCAACAGCTGCGGCGCGGTTTCGACCCAGAACATGCCCAGGCAACCGAGCACAAACAGGCTCAGGCCCGCGAGCAGAATGGGCTTGCGCCCCAGGCGGTCCGAGAGCGGCCCCCACAGCAACTGCCCCAGCGCAAAGCCTGCGAGGAAAATACTCAAGCTGGCGCCCACCGCGCCAGCACCAATATTCAACTGCTCGCCCATGGCGCCAAACGCCGGCAAGTACATGTCCATGGCCAGATAACCGAGCATGCTCAGCCCCGCCAGGTACCAGGTAAAACCAAAAGAATTTTTCATCGAAGCCTTGTAAATACTGCCATCAAACTATTTGCTGACTGGCGCCCATTATGAAGCTGACAATATCTGTGTGAAGCGATAATAATTGGATACTCTTATCAATAATTTTGAAGGCAGAACCTATGTGGTCGGAATATTCCCTGGATGTGGTCGACGCCGTCGCCCGTCACGGCAGCTTCAGCGCCGCTGCCCAGGAACTGCACCGCGTCCCCTCGGCCATCAGTTACACCGTGCGCCAGCTCGAAGAATGGCTGGCCGTGCCGCTGTTTGTGCGCCGGCATCGCGACGTGGAACTGACCCCCGCCGGGCGTTTATTCATCGACGAAGCCCGCGGCGTGATGAAAAAAATGCTCGGCACCCGGCGCCTGTGCCAGCAGGTGGCCAATGGCTGGAGTGGGCAGTTGAAGGTGGCTGTGGACTCCATCGTCAAACCCCAACGCTGCCGGCAGTTGGTGCTCGACTTTTATCGGCAGTTTCCCGAAGTGGAATTGCTGCTCGAATACGAGGTGTACAACGGCGTGTGGGATGCGCTGGCGGATGAACGCACCGACATCGTGATCGGCGCCACCAGCGCGGTGCCGGTGGCCAGCCACTTCAGCTTCCGCGACATGGGCCTGTTGAACTGGCTGTGCGTGGTCAGCGCACGGCATCCGCTGACGGCGGTGGAAGGTTTGCTCAGTGATGACCAACTACGCCCCTTTGCCTCGCTGTGCATGACCGACACCTCACGCAACCTGCCCAAGCGCGACACCTGGACCCTGGATAACCAGCGCCGCCTGGTGGTGCCCAACTGGGCGTCGGCCCTGGATTGCCTGCGCGATGGCCTGTGTGTAGGCATGGCGCCGGCCCATCAGGTGTTGCCATGGATCGAGCGCGGGCAGTTAGTAGCGCTACAGTTGAGCCGGCCATTTCCAGCCAGCCCGTCGTGTGTGGCGTGGGCGCAGAACAAGCTGTCGCCGGCCATGACATGGTTGCTGGAATACTTGGGCGATACGGAGACCATGAACCAGGAATGGCTGAATGGTGGTGATCTCTAAAGGTATACAGGCTCCCCTGTGGGAGCGGGCTTGCTCGCGAATGCGGTGTATCAGCCAATGCATCTGCAAGCTGATACACCGCATTCGCGAGCAAGCCCGCTCCCACATTTTCTAATCGTATTTCAGTCCAGTAGGCGGGTGATGGCCCGTACGATCATCTCCACTTCCTTGCGCTCCAGCGTCAGCGGCGGCAACAGGCGAATGATCTTGCCCCGCGTGACGTTGATCAACAGCCCATGCTCCTGCGCCGCCCGTTGGGCCAGGTCGCGGTAAGGGCTGGCCAGCTCAATACCGATCATCAGGCCCTTGCCACGAATTGCCCGCACCTGGGGATGTTCCTCCAACTCCATGCGCAACCGCGCCAGCAAGTGTTCGCCCTGGCGTGCGGCATTTTCGAGCAAGCCTTGCTCCTGGATAATCTCCAGCACCGTACACCCGACGCGACACGCCAGCGGGTTGCCGCCAAAGGTGCTGCCATGGCTGCCTGGGGTGAACAGCTGCGCGACGGCGGCGCGGGCCAGGCAGGCGCCGATGGGCACACCATTGCCGAGGCCTTTGGCCAGGGTCATCACGTCCGGCACGATGCCTTCGTGCTGGAAGGCAAACCAGGTGCCGGTGCGCCCGATGCCGGTCTGGATTTCGTCGAGCATCATCAGCCAGCCGTGGCGCGTGCAGTGCTCGCGCAGGGCTTTGAAGTAACCCGACGGCGCCACCAACACACCACTTTCGCCTTGGATCGGTTCAAGCAACACCGCCGCAATGCGCGTGCCGAACTGTGCGGTGAGCGCCTCCAGCGCCGCCATGTCGCCAAAACCAACCTTGATGAAATCGCCGGGCAGGCGCTGGAACCCCAGGCGCACCGACGGCCCGTCGCTGGCGGCCATGGTGCCGAGTGTGCGGCCGTGAAAGGCGTTCTCCATCACGACCACCAACGGCTGTTCGATGCCTTTTTTCCAACCGTGCAAGCGCGCCAGTTTCAGCGCCGTCTCGTTGGCTTCAGCGCCGGAATTGTTGAAGAACGCACGGTCCAGCCCGGACAGTTGGGCCAGGCGCCGGGCCAATTGTTGTTGCCAGTCGATGCTGTAGAGGTTGGAGGTGTGCAGCAGCAAGCCGGCCTGTTCGCTGATGGCGGCTACTAACCTGGGGTGGGAGTGGCCGACATTGGTTACCGCCACGCCGGCCACGGCGTCCAGGTATTCGCGGCCCTGCTGGTCCCACAGGCGCGTGCCCAGGCCGCGGGTGAAGCTCAGGGCCAGGGGTTGATAAGTGCTCATCAGGCAGGCGGCGGTCATGGTGGCGGCTCCAGTGCATCGTTGGGGTGGATCCAGTATGGTTAACCACCCTCGCTGGATAAACGTAGAATCGCTGCAATAACTTTAAACCAGGGCTTGATAATGGATTTGTTCCAGGCAATGTCGGTGTACGTGAAAGTCGTCGAAACCGGCAGCATGACCGCCGCCGCGCAGGAATGCGGAATCTCGACCACCATGGTGGGCAACCATCTGCGGGCGCTGGAGCAACGGCTTGGCGTCAGCCTGCTCAAACGCACGACGCGTAAACAGAACCTCACCGAATTTGGCGGCCAGTATTATCAGCGCTGCCTGGAAGTGCTGGGGCTGGTGGCCGACTCCGAGCTACTGGCCGAGCAGGTCCACAGCGAAACCCCCAAAGGCAGCCTGCGCATCACCGCGCCGCCGGTGTTCGGCACTGAACGCCTGGTGCCGGCCTTGAGTGAGTTCGCCCAGCGCTACCCCCTTATCGACCTGTACGTGGTGATGAGCAATGAGCGCATGGACCTGGTCGACAGCGGTTTTGACGTGGCGATCCGTCTCGGCGAACTTGAAAGCTCCAGCCTGATCGCCCGGCCCCTGCAGGCCTACACCCTCACCCTTTGCGCCTCCCCTGCCTACCTGGCGCGACGCGGCACACCGCAAACCCCGGCCGACCTGCAGCAGCATGACTGCCTGGCGTTCGCCTACCCCGCCAACGACAACTGGCGCGACACCGATAAACTCTGGCGCATGACTGGCGATGAAGGTGAGGTGCAGGTGCCGGTGTCCGGCTCATTGACCATCAACAGTTCCCAAGGCTTGCGCCAGGCCGCGATCAACGGCATGGGCATCACCATGCTGGCCGATGCCCTGGTGCAACCGGACCTTGCGAGCGGCAAGCTGGTGGCCTTGCTGACCAGCTATAAACTGCCCAGCCGCCCCATGCACCTGATGTATCGCCAGGACCGCTACCGCCTGCCCAAGCTGCGGGCGTTCGTCGACTTTGTGATGGAGAAATGGGCGCGCTAGAACGCCACGCCCAACTCACGCAAACGCGCGGCGGTGCGCTCGGCCGATACGTGGTGAATGCCCTGCCAGCCCAACGCGATGGCGGCCTCAATGTTGCCGGCGACGTCGTCGATAAACACCACTTCACTGGCCTGGATGTCTGGCAAGTGTTCACGCACTTGACTGAGGCTGGCGTGGTAGATCGCCGGGTCAGGCTTGATCAGCTTCACCTCGCCAGACACCAAGATGTCGCGAAAACGCGTCAGGAACGGGTAGTTGGCCCGGGCGTAAGGGAAGGTTTCCGCCGACCAGTTGGTGAGCCCGAACAGCGGCATCTCAACCTGGTCCAACGCCTTGAGAATCGCCACGCCCTCGGGCAATTCACCGCGCAGCATTTCGGGCCAGCGCGCGTAATAAGCCTGGATCAGGGCCTTGTGCTCGGGGTATTGGGCAACCAGGGTACGGGTGGCTTCAGCCAGGGAGCGACCAGCATCTTGCTCGGTGTTCCAGTCCTGGGTGCAGATGGTGTCGAGAAACCACTGACGCTCGACGTCGTCGGCAATCAGCTGGCGGTACAGGTGCTGCGGGCTCCAGTCGAACAGGACACCGCCGAAATCAAAAACTACTGCACGAATCGTCATCAGATCCTCCGTTAGCGTGGCTTGATAGCCGCTGGAGTCTGACAGATCTACATGAGGGAGGCGCGCGGCGGGGCGTAAGAAGTGTCTGAAAAGACAGGTGGGAGGAGGCACGGCCTCATTGAGCGAACGCAATGCTTAAAGCAACGAAGATCAAATGTGGGAGCTGGCTTGCCTGCGAAAGCGGTAGTACAGCCTCAGATGCTGCGACTGACACACCGCCTTCGCGGGCAAGCCCGCTCCCACATTTTTTACCGCGTTTTAAGCTTGGATCAGGCCGTGGATTTTGACGGTCGGGTTCACATCCGCGTCGTAATCCACGCCGTCGACTTCAAAGCCAAACAAGCGCAGGAATTCAGCCTTGTAACCGGCAAAATCGCTGATCTCGTTGACGTTGTCGTCGGTCACCTGGTTCCACAGTGCGGCCACGGCGTCCTGGACCTTCGGTTCCAGCTCGGCCAGGTCGGCACGCAGGCGGCCATCGGCGTCGAGTTTCGGCTGGCTGCCGTACAGGCTGTCCTTGAACAGGCCGTAGACCTGCTCGATGCAGCCTTCGTGGGTGCCCTGCTCTTTCATCACCTTGAACAGCAGCGACAGGTACAGCGGCATGATCGGGATCGCCGAGCTGGCCTGGGTGACCACGGCCTTGAGCACCGACACGCGGGCGTCGCCCTTGAGCGCAGCGAGGTTTTCGCGCAGGGTCAAAACTTTCTTGTCCAGGTCTTTCTTGGCTTCGCCGATGGAGCCGTTCCAGTAGATGTCCTGGGTCAGCTTCTCACCGAGGTAGGTGAACGCAGTGGTCTTGGCGCCTTCGGCCAATACATCGGCGTCACGCAGGGCGTCGATCCACAGCTGCCAGTCTTCGCCGCCCATGACCTTCACGGTACCGTCGATTTCTTCCTGGGTCGCAGGCTCAAGCGTGGTGTCGACCACCACGCCCTTGTCGGTGTTGATACCGCGCAACGTCACAGCTTTGCCGATTGGCTTGAGGGTGGAGGTGTGCACCACGCCTTGCGGGTCGGTACGGCGTGGCGCGGCCAGGCTGTAGACCACCAGGTCGATCTTGCCCAGGTCTTTCTTGATGGTCTCGATGGTCAGGCGCTTGATCTCGTCAGAGAACGCGTCGCCGTTGATGCTCTTGGCGTACAGGCCTTTTTCCACAGCAAACTTCTCGAACGCCGCGCTGTTGTACCAGCCGGCGGAGCTCAGCTTGCCTTCTTCGCCTTCTTTCTCAAAAAACACGCCCAGGGTGTCGGCGCCGCAGCCAAACGCAGCACTGATGCGCGCGGCCAGGCCGTAGCCGGTGGAGGCACCGAGGACCAGTACCTTTTTAGGGCCGCCTTCGATGACGCCGTTTTTGGTTACGTAGTCGATCTGCTCTTTGACGTTCGCTTCACAGCCAACAGGGTGAGCGGTCACACAGATAAAGCCACGAACCCGCGGTTTGATGATCATAAAAATTTCTGCCTCTTCCAAGGTGCCGAAGGCCAATAGTGGCCATTCAACTTCAATCGTACCGGTCTATGACGCCTGAAAAACCGAAGCGTCACGATAGTCGCAAATCTTCTGTTCTCAAAATTCAATCCACAAAACGTCGGAGCCTGCACGGCAACGGTTACAAATTGTGCAGCGGCTTCACAATTTCACCCTATTAAAAAACGCCTGCGCGCCTCATAAACCCCTATGATGACGATATTGTTTCAATATATTTCGGCTTTGGAGCCTCGTTTCATGAGCAAAAATGCTGTCGGCAAAAAGCTGGTGTCCCTGGCCTGGGTGCTCGGCGTTCTGCTGTTGATCTACTGTTTCCCGCGCAGTTGCCTGGTGTTTCTGCTGTTGGTGGTGTGCTGCGGCGTTTATGACTTCCTGCGTAACGGCCTGTACGACCGCGACACCATCAAGAAGTATTTTATCGGCAACGGCCGTAATACCTGGGTGCTGGCACCGTTCAACACCCTGCTCGACCTGCTCAGCAGCCGTAACCGGCATGTCTACACCCTGAACGACCTGCCACCGGCCTGGCGCGAAGACCTGCAACAGGTGATCGACGACGCCATGGCTCGCAAGGATGAAATCATCAGCTACCTGGACGAGCGCATGGCCGAGAAGAAACGCGGCATGTTGTTTTTCCAGTGGTACGGTCGCCCGATCGAAACCACATTGGATATCCCGCAGTTGCGCAAGAAATTGCCGTTCGTGAAAACCATCGGCGTCTCGGTGTTCAACGAGAACCGCTCGACGTCGTTCCACTTCGGCCCCCTGCGCATGATGTTCCGTGTGCTCTACAACATGGCGCCGGCACCGCACCATGAGGGCGTGTATATCCAGGTGGGCAAGCACAAGCACTACTGGCACGACGACCCGCTGTTTATCTTCGATGACACGTTGATGCACGCGTCCTTCAACAAAAACGACGCCAAACGCTACTGCCTGTTCATTGATATTGTGCGCCCGACCTTGCTGCCCTCGGTGCTCAACGCCGTGATCGCAGGGTTTGCCGGCCTGGTCTTTACCCTGCGTCGGGTTTTCTACAAAAACTGGAAGCTGATTCAGTAAGTTCTGCGGCATGATGGTGTTGGACGGCATTTGCGCTCGGCCTTGCGCCTGAGGTAAATATCCGTCTCGTGCGACCTTAAGTGGCGCTCACCTTTCTCAAGCCATCGCCCCCAAGCGGGCGCGGTGGCTATGCTTTCAAGGAATCAGAATGCCCCAACGTCAAGTCATCAACGCCTCCGTCAGCCCCAAGGGCAGCCTCGAAACCCTGTCCCAACGTGAAGTGCAGCAACTGAGCGAAGCCGGTACCGGCAGCATCTACACCCTGTTCCGCCAATGCGCCCTGGCGATTCTCAACACCGGCGCGCATATCGACAACGCCAAGACCATCCTCGACGCCTACAAAGACTTTGAAGTGCGTATTCACCAGCAAGACCGTGGCGTGCGCCTGGAACTGCTCAACGCCCCGGCCGATGCCTTCGTCGATGGCGAAATGATTGCCAGCACCCGCGAGATGCTGTTCAGCGCCCTGCGCGACATCGTCTACACCGAGAACGAGCTGGACAGCCAGCGTATCGACCTGAGCAACTCCCAAGGCATCACCGACTACGTGTTCCACCTGCTGCGCAACGCCCGTACGCTGCGCCCGGGTGTGGAGCCGAAGATCGTGGTGTGCTGGGGCGGCCATTCGATCAACACCGAAGAATACAAATACACCAAGAAAGTCGGGCACGAACTGGGCCTGCGCAGCCTCGACGTGTGCACCGGCTGCGGCCCCGGCGTAATGAAAGGTCCGATGAAAGGCGCGACTATTTCCCACGCCAAGCAACGCATCACCAATGGTCGTTATCTGGGCTTGACCGAGCCAGGCATCATCGCTGCCGAAGCGCCGAACCCCATCGTCAACGAACTGGTGATTTTGCCGGACATCGAAAAACGCCTGGAAGCCTTCGTGCGTATCGGTCACGGCATCATCATCTTCCCCGGCGGCGCCGGCACGGCCGAGGAGTTCCTGTACCTGCTGGGCATCCTCATGCACCCGGACAACCGCGACCTGCCGTTCCCGGTGGTACTCACCGGGCCCAAACATGCCGCGCCGTACCTGGAACAATTGCACGCGTTCGTCGGCGCCACCCTGGGCGAAGCGGCGCAGAAGCATTACCAGATCATCATCGACGACCCGGCTGAAGTGGCCCGCCAGATGACCACTGGCCTCAAGGCGGTGAAGCAGTTCCGCCGCGAGCGTAACGACGCGTTCCACTTCAACTGGCTGCTGAAGATCGACGAAGGCTTCCAGCGCCCGTTCGACCCCACCCACGAAAACATGGCCAGCCTGCAACTCAACCACGCGCTGCCGGCCCATGAACTGGCGGCCAACCTGCGCCGGGCGTTCTCCGGGATTGTGGCAGGTAACGTCAAGGACAAGGGCATTCGCCTGATCGAAGAAAACGGCCCGTATGAGATTCACGGTGACCCGGCCATCATGAAACCGCTGGATGAGCTGCTGAAGGCCTTCGTGGCCCAGCACCGCATGAAGTTGCCAGGCGGCGCGGCCTATGTACCGTGCTACCGCGTGGTGCAATGAGCTAGCGGCGGTCGGTCATAGTTTGTATCTGTTTGGGGCATGTCCCGGCGTGTGAGGTTCGAGTGTTCGGGCTAGGGTTTTACTATTCCTTCCAACTCACCCACCTCAGCGAGCGACCTATGGACCAACGGATATTGTCCTCTGTCATTCCTTACCCTAAGGTAAGGAGTATCACGATGGAGATCTTCACTATGGCCACCGCCACACTCACTTCAAAAGGGCAAATCACCATCCCTGTCCAGGTCAGGACGGCCCTGGGCCTGGAAACAGGCGACCGGGTGGAATTCGTTGAAATGGAAGACGGCAAGTTTTCCATGATTGCCGCGAGCAAAACCGTCAAAGACCTCAAGGGTTTGATCCGCAAGCCCGCCCATGCCGTGTCTATCGAAGACATGAACCGCGCTATCGCGGCCCAGGGAGCAACCGCTGGATGATTGGCCTGGATACCAACGTGCTGGTGCGTTATGTGACCCAGGACGACCCGGTTCAATCCGCTAAAGCATCCCAACTGATCGAATCGCTCACCGCCGCCTCGCCAGGCTTTGTCAGCCTGGTGACCCTTACGGAGCTGGTGTGGGTGCTGCAGTCCTGCTACCAGTCGGCCAAAAGCGACGTGGTAATGGTGCTGGAAACCTTGTTGCACACGCGGGAGCTGACCGTCGAGCACGCCGATATCATCTGGCAGGCACTGCGCAAGTTCACCGCAGGCAAAGCCGACTTTGCCGACTGCCTGGTTGAACGCTGTGGCCATGCGGCGGGGTGCGAGTACACCGCCACCTTTGATCTGAACGCGGCCAAGGCAGCGGGGATGAAACGGCTCGGCTAGCCCGCTTTTTTGTGTAGGAGCGAGCTTGCTCGCGAAAAACTCACAGGCACCGCGTGCAACCTGAATGCCCGCGTAACCGTTGACGTTTTTCGCGAGCACGCTCGCTCCTACAGAGGAAAGGGTGATGAGGTTTGGTCAGCGAACCCAGCCCCCGACCTGCCAATGGTAGCCATCGTTACGCTGCACCCAGTGCGGATGCACGTAGCGATAGCCCTGGCGCACCGGCTCCCAATGGCCGTGCACCGCGACGTAACGCCCGCCCTCCCAACGCCAGTAACCGCGTGACCAGATATAACCCTCGCGTACCGCCGGTTCGACTTCGATCACCTGCACCGGTGGCGGCTGCGGCGCCACCACTTCAACATACTCACGTTGCACCGGCCTGCGCTCATGCACCACACGCTCTTGTACACACCCGGACGCTGCCACCACCACGGCGGCCAATGCTGCATAACGTAGCAACATACAAAACCCTCGGGCGCGAACGCCCAACACCTGCACTGGTAAAAATCCCCCCTTGTTACAGCCGCGCTCCTGCTTGGCCCTGGGTACTTTTTAACAGGCGATGTCTGTCAGATTGCTGAACCTGCAAGCCTCAGGAAGTACAGGCGACAGTCGGTCGCTTCAGGCGCACCAGCACCAGCCCCGCCACGACTACGGCAACGCCCGCGTAAGTGGATGCATGGATCACATCGCCAAACATCAACGCCGCCCACACCAGCGTCACCGGCGGCTCCAGGTACACCAGCGCTGCCACATGCGTTGCAGTCATCACCCGCAGCAGCATCCACAGGCTCAAGTAGGCGAGGAAAGTGGAGAACACGGTCAGCCATACAATCGAGATCAGTACGTTGGTGTCATGGGGAATGCTCAGGGTGTCGGTGTAGATCACGGCCGCGGTAAAACCTATCAAGGTCAGCAGCGACTGGATAAACAGCGGCAACACCAACCCGCTGTCCTGGCTCTGCACCGAGCGACGCTCGTACAAGGTCGCCAGCGTTAACCCAAGTGCCGACACCAGAGGCAGCAGATACATGACCAGCCCGACACCCTGCCCTCCACCGCCATACTGCCCAGCAATTACAATCGACACACCGACAAAGCCGATCATCAACCCCACCCACTGCCAGCCGCCACTGCGCTCGGACGCCCTGCCCGTCGACAATGCCGCTGTCATCAACGGCTGCAACGCCGCAATGATCGCCGCGATGCCGGGCGGCAGGCCGTTCTGGATCGCCACGTAAACGCAGCTCAAATAGAGGAATTGCGACAGGAAACCAACGACCGCGTGATGGCGGATCTGCTGCCAGGAAACCCTCAGCAAACGCCTGTTCAAAAACAGCGCCAGGCATAGCGAAACCAACAGAAAACGCCAGAAAAGCAGGTTGAACGCATCTCCACCCTGAGTCCCCAGCTTGGCGCCGATAAAGCCTGAACTCCAAGACAGCACAAACAGCGCCTGCAACACCCCCAAGGTAGATCGCTTCATATAGCCTCCCGTCGCTGTGATCGAGTTAAAGGCTAAGGGCGGCGCCCGCTTCTGTATATTTGAATAACCGGAACAACCAATCCGAAAAAATAGAATCATGGCCAAACAACTGAACATCGAACTGTTGCGCACCTTCCATGCGGTGGCACGCTTTCGGCGCTTCAACGAGGCGGCCGAGCATGTGCACCGCAGCGCCTCCACCGTGACCACGCAGATCCAGAAGCTGGAGGATCAGGTCGGCCAGCGTCTGTTCAGCCGCAGCAACCAGGGCGTGGAATTGACCCTGTATGGCCAGAAACTGCTGGGGGAAACCACCGAGTTTCTGAAAAGCCATGACCGTTTGCTGATCTCACTGATGCCCCAACGCATGCAAGGCAAAATCCGCCTGGGCGTGCCAGATACCTATGCGCCCGCCTTCATACAGGAGTTTGTGCCGCGACTGATCGCTGACAACCCCCTGCTGGAACTGGAAATCGAAGCGCGCACCAGCGGGCAATTGCTGGGTTTATTTATCGCCAACCAGCTGGACCTGACGCTCACCGTCAGCCCACTCCCCCTGGCCCAAGGTGAACGCCTGGGGCCCGTGCAACCGCTGTGGGTGGCGGCCGAGGGTTTCAGCTCACCGCCGAATGTGCCATTGCCCGTTACCGTGCCCATCGCGGGTTGCCCTTATCGAGCGGCAGCGTTACAGGCGCTGAAAGATCACGGGGTTTACCATCGCGTACTGCTGGAAAGCCCCAACTCATCGGCGGTAGAGGCATGCGTGCGCAGCGGCGTGGCCGTGGGCCTGATGGAGGAAAGCCGCATGGGCGAAGGGCTGAGGCAAATGACGGAGCTGCCAGCCCTCCCCGCGCAGCATCTGTACCTGCTGTGCGATACCGCTAATGCACTGGCACTGCACCTGTACGAGCAAGTCAGGTATTTCAGAGTCTGAACACCGCCCACAAAAAAGCCCGCTGACCGTCGCCGGTTCAGCGGGCTTTTTCGTGGGTGTGGCTTACAGCGCCAGGTCAGAAACCGGCTTGCTTGGCTCAGCCGCAGGCTTGGCAGCCTCGGTGGCCTGTGGAGCAGCCAGCTGCGGGATCGCAGGTGGCGGGGTCAGTTGCAGGATACCGGCGGTGTAGGCCCATTCCTTGGCAACCGCTTCAGGGCTGTCGTTCAGCTTGGTGCCGTAGCTTGGCACGATCTGGTGCAGTTTTTCCTGCCAGGCCGGGCTGGCTACTTTGTCCTTGAACACCTTTTGCAGCACGGTCAGCATGATCGGAGCCGCGGTGGACGCGCCTGGCGATGCACCCAGCAGGCCGGCGATGGTGTTGTCGGCAGAGCTGACCACTTCGGTACCCAGCTTCAGCACGCCGCCTTGCTCTTCGTCACGCTTGATGATCTGCACACGCTGGCCGGCTTGCCACAGGCGCCAGTCGGACTGCTTGGCGTTCGGGAAGTACTCTTGCAGTGCCTTGAAGCGGTCGTCATCGGACAGCATCAGTTGGCCGGCGAGGTACTCGACCAGTGGGTATTCACGAATACCAACTTTGGTCATTGGCCAGATGTTGTGGGTGGTGGTGCTGGTCAGCAGGTCCAGGTACGAGCCTTCCTTCAGGAACTTGGTGGAGAAGGTCGCGAATGGGCCAAACAGAATCACGCGCTTGCCATCCAGCACGCGGGTGTCCAGGTGCGGAACCGACATCGGTGGCGAACCTACCGAAGCCTTGCCGTAGGCCTTGGCCAGGTGCTGCTCAGCGATGGTCGGGTTCTCGGTCACCAGGAACGAACCACCGACTGGGAAGCCTGCGTATTCCTTGCCTTCAGGAATGCCCGACTTCTGCAGCAAGTGCAGGGCACCGCCGCCGGCGCCGATGAACACGAACTTGGCGTCGGTTTCAGTCTTGGTGCCGTCTTTGAGGTTTTTGTAGCTCACACGCCACGAACCGTCGGCGTTCTTGGTGATGTCCTGCACTTCGCTCGACAGCTTCAAGTCAAACTTCGGCGTGGTTTGCAGGTGAGCGACGAACTGGCGGGTGATCTCGCCGAAGTTCACGTCGGTACCGATCGGGCTCCAGGTGGCCGCGATTTTCTGGTTGGGGTCACGCCCTTCCATCATCAACGGAACCCACTTGGCGATTTGCGCCGGGTCTTCGGAGTACTGCATGCCAGCGAACAGCGGGCTGGCCTTCAGGGCTTCGTAGCGTTTTTTCAGGAACTTGATGTTGTCATCGCCCCACACAAAGCTCATGTGCGGAGTGGAGTTGATGAACGAACGCGGGTTCTTCAACACGCCCTGCTGAACCTGCCAGGACCAGAACTGACGGGAGATTTGGAACGCTTCGTTGATCTCGACCGCTTTTGGGATCTCAACGTTGCCGTTCTTGTCTTCTGGGGTGTAGTTCAGCTCAGCCAGGGCCGAGTGACCGGTACCGGCGTTGTTCCAGCCGTTGGAGCTTTCTTCGGCCACGCCATCGAGGCGCTCGACCATCTCCATCGACCAGTCCGGTTCCAGCTCATTGAGCCAGACACCCAGGGTTGCACTCATGATGCCGCCGCCGATCAGCAGCACATCGACTTTCTTTGCCTCTTCCGCGTGAACGGACGTGATCCCCATCGACAAAGCCAGCCCCAGCAGGGCAGTGTTTACTTTTTTAAACATCAGTAGCACCTATGATAAAACGCCATCCGCCCTACCGCCCCTGATCATGGGTAACCCTCGTTCACGCTACGTCAGGCAACGTACCGCGGGGTCTGCACAGTCACATAAAGGCTGCAGGGTGGGCACACAAGGCCGATGGATCGACCTCACTGTTATGTCCCTTCTGCGCTGACTTCTTATCATTATTGGCTTCAGCTACCTGGGCGAAAGCCAACCGCTGGGACGTATACGGGTGTACGCACCAGGGAAAGACTAGCCCAAGACGGCGCGCAGAATATCACGCTAAACAGCGTTTATGCGCCGTTTGGCCAATTGACAGGCCTAAATCGCGGGTTTTAATGCGCCTCTGTCAAGCCTGGCAGCCGCGACCTGCGGTCACAGGCGTGGAACTCTGCCGAAAATGGCGGTTCTAGACACCTTCGTCGCGGCTTGCGTAGCATCGGCGACGTCCTTCGTGTACACCCTCCACACAGAGTTACCCATGACTATCCAGCAAACACCCGGGCACGTACTGCCCGCGCGCAGCGCCGCCAAAATGGAAGCAGCCATGGCCGTGGGCGCCTTCGCGATCGGCACCGGCGAATTCGCCATCATGGGCCTGATGCCCGACATCGCCCAGAACCTGGGCCTGAGCGAACCCCAGGTGGGCCACGCCATCAGCGCCTACGCCCTGGGCGTCATGGTCGGCGCCCCGCTGCTGGCCATCCTCGGCGCCAAGCTGCTGCGCAAACACATGCTGCTGTTGCTGATGGGCCTGTACGCCCTGGGCAACTTCGCCACCGCCTTCACCCCCACCTTCGGCTCGCTGGTGGCCTTCCGCTTTATCAGCGGCCTGCCCCACGGCGCCTACTTCGGCATCGCCGCCGTGGTTGCCTCCAGCATGGTACCCACCGACAAACGCGCCGGCGCCGTGGCCCGAGTGATGATGGGCCTGACCCTGGCCATGCTGCTGGGCAACCCCATCGCCACCTTCCTCGGCCAACACCTGGGCTGGCGCTCGGCCTTCGCTCTGGTCAGCGTAATCGCCCTGCTCACCATCGCCCTGGTCTGGCAATTCGTACCCCACCGCCACGACGAACAACGCAGTGACCCACGCAAAGAACTGCGCGCCTTCACCAAACCCCAGGTGTGGATGGCCCTGTCCATCGGCGCAATTGGCTTTGCCGGGATGTTCTGCGTATTCAGCTACCTGGCGCCGACCATGCTGGAAGTGACCAAAGTCTCGCCCCAGTGGATTCCCTTCGGCCTCGCCGCCTTTGGCGTGGGCGGCATCATCGGCAACATTGCCGGCGGCAAGTTGTTTGACCGCATGCAGTTTCGGGCGGTGGGTTTGATATTGGTGTGGTCGATGGCCGTGCTGCTGTTCTTCCCCTTCGCCGCGGCGTCGCTGTGGGGCGTGCTGCTGAGCATGGGGTTGGTGGGCACCATGGTCGCATTGGCGGCGCCGTTGCAGATTCGGTTGATGGACATCGCACACGAAGCGCCGAGCTTGGCGGCGGCGTCGAACCATGCGGCGTTCAACCTGGCGAATGCGCTGGGGCCGTGGTTTGGCGGTATGGCCATCACTGCCGGCCTCGGCTGGACCAGCACCGGCTACATCGGCGCCGTCACAGCGTTGCTGGGCCTGGGCCTCTACCTGATCGCCCGGCGCATGAAAGGCGGCCACTAACGCCCTACTGGATCAAACTCTAGGAGGGCTTCTTGTAGGAGCGAGCTTGCTCGCGAAAAACTCACAAACGCCGCGTTTCTTCAGGAAGCCCGCGTTATCGTTGACGTTTTTCGCGAGCAAGCTCGCTCCTACAGAAGGCGATGACGCTTAACTGACAGGTATTAGTGCTTGCCCCCCACCCCATCAATCATCATGCAACAGCCCCGAACCATACTCCCCATAACTACTGCCCAGCCCACTGCCACCAAAATTCATCTTCGTGGCTTTGTTGGGGCTATGGTCACCAAACGCCTGGCACCCGCCTGAAAAGCACGGGTCGCTGTTGGTCACGCTCGATGAAAATGAACAAGCGCTTAACACCAACGTGCCGGTGATCATCACGACTTTGACGAGGTTCGAGATCATGGTTTCAGTTCCCTGTGGGCTGGAGGCGCTGGGGTCTTCTCTTGCAGGGAATCGTAGACCTCAACGGCGCAGGGAATTATGAAACTTTGCTGGGTGACAGCATGAGTTCAGGTTGCCGCCTTGGGTAAGGCGGCAGGGTTGGTTGTCAGGCTTTGACTGGGGCAGCTACAGGCGCAACCTGCTCCTGGGCTCGGTCAACGAGCAGCGAGCTCAACTCGATTAACTGCTGGATGCCCAGGGCGATGGCGCGTTGGGAGTCGTCGAGATCGAACGCCAAGGTGGCGGCCATTTCGTTGGCGGATGCGAGGTTTTCGGCGGCATTGGCCAGGAGGGTTTCGGGGTCGATGGTTGGGTTTACCAGGAATAGGTTGTTGCTTGGGCGTTCGGCGGGTGCAGCGTCGTCGGATGGGGGCAAGTGATGATGGATTGCTCGTTGGGCTGCGGCTTGAAGCTTAGGATCAGAGGATGCAGCGTTTGAAGCATAAGGCGGATTAGGTGTGACCTTGTACATGGCGAAGCTCCTTAACTATTCAGGAACTACCAGTCTCACTTCCACATGAGAGGTGGCAGCTGTACGCAGGTGTGGAAGACCAGGGCTAAGGACCCGGCGCACCGAAGTGCCCCGCGCACAGCCGCCGAAACACATGATACAGACGTAAAAAAACGCCGGTAGGTGTTTGTGACGATTGCGTCTTAGCTTGGTACGGACTTCCACATCCGACCGCTGGATTGGCAGCGGCTTGAGGAGGTTAGCTAGGGGTGGTCTTAGGGGCAAGCCGAGAAAAGCGTGGGAAATTTCCTAGACGATTTAACCTGTTCCCGAAATCACTCCACCGTCGGTAAGTCGTCCCGATGATGGATTGGAACTGCTAAATACTAGAGCCTCTGAAATCAAGGCCTCCAGAAGCCCTATATTTGTAGCGTACCAATTAATTCTTGCAACCGACCAAGCCACTATGGCTAATTTCTATTTGCATCAAGCAGTTAATGATCCAAATCAGCCGTGGTTCGTCTGAACGTAAGCGATTCCTACGATTCCCTTTGCATCCCTAAATACTGCGAAACGTCAATGTGGCTGACATTTGATCTGCCTGACTATAAGATCAATACCAAGACGCTAACCTCTGAAGGAGGTCAAATGGCCAAAAAACCTAAGGTTGCAGCCGTGAAAGCCCATGAAGCAAAAGCCCCGAAAGCTGATGCGAAGGCACAGGTCGGGCGGCCTGCCGCTGCACCCAAACCGAAAGCTGCGGCTAAACCAGGTGCTGCCAAACCAAAGGTTGCAGCTAAGCCGGCTGCTGCCAAGCCGAAGGTTGTGGCTAAACCGGCTGCTGCCAAACCGGCTGCTGCAGCGCGGACGCATAACTCACATTATGAGTCTGCTCAACTTATGAAGCAGCTGGCTCAACTCATTGCAAAGGATCCGGAGGAAGCCAAGGTATTTGGAAAGAAGACGGGTGTGTACACTAACTCGGGTGAACTGACAGCCGCGTATCGATAAAATGTACCAACACCTACCTTCATTCGTTTTGGGCTTTCATGGATGTGACCGTGCAGTTGCGGAGTCAGTACTTGACGGCGAGCTACTAAAACCAAGCACGAATGACTACGACTGGCTCGGACAGGGCATATACTTTTGGGAAAATAGCCCAGAGCGTGCGCTGAGCTATGCCCAAAGCATCAAACGCTACAACAAGCGCGGGAGAGGATCGATCAAGCATCCTTATGTAATTGGAGCAGTCATTGACCTTGGGCTTTGCTTCAATCTGACAGAGGAAGGCGCCTTGAATGAGCTTCAGGGGGCTTTCGAAGTTCTAAGTGCAACTGCAAGCGCTACCGGAAACTCCCTCCCGGTGAACAAACCTGGCTTCGAAGGAGATCTAGACTTGTTGAAGCGTCACTTAGACTGCGCTGTGTTCCAGAATATGCACGCGGCCCGCGCCCAGCTTGATCTGCCCGAATATGAGACTGTTCGATCGCCTTTCGACGAGGGTGAAGAGCTTTATCCTGGAACCAGCTTTAGACAAAAAACTCACATACAGATTTGTGTACGTAAAATCAGTTGTATCAAGGGGTTTTTTCGACCTTTGAAAGATGATGGCAGCCTATTCCAGCTCATCGATTAACCTCTTTCTTGATCCACTGAATAACCTGGTTTGCTCGACGCGGCAAGCGGTACGCGGACCAGAATGCACAGGAGGCTCAGTGAGGGATGACCCAATTTGGCTAGAAATTAAACAGGTTTGGCGACAGCTGAATGGTCAAGTACATCCTGTGGTTCTTCATTATCCGGACGAAGACCATCCATATCATGGGGTAGGTACTGCGTTCATCCTGGAACATAACGAACAGCTATTCGTGGTCTCTGCCCAGCACGTACTGGATAGCCAGAAGGCAAAAAGTGATGACTTTACAATTCTCATCCGAGACACCTCTTACTCGCTGATCTTCGACCTTGAGGCCGTTTTCCGTCCCGAGTACGAGCCACACTTCGACATATTGATCCGACGTGTCGCGCCGTTTCAACGTAATCTTCTTATCAAGCAAGGGGTGCATTGGGTGTGCACAGAGTTCACGATCGCCCCACAATATTATCAAGACGCAAAGATCTTCTACGTGTTCGGATACAGCGAGGACCATCGAGAGTACGACTACTCCGAAAAGCGTATAAGTGCTGCTCTCTCCTATCTGGTAGGCACGCTAGCAAGCCCAAACCTGGAGGAGATGGTTTCCCTTAAGCTTGTAGACGGCTATCCCAATTCGCTGAGAGGCTTCAGTGGCTCGCCTGTAATAGCGGTTATAGAAGAACAATGGATGTTCGCAGGAATGCTTACCCTGGCCGTGAAATCTACAGGCGTGATGAACTTCATTCCGGCTCATCGTATTGTGGGGTACCTGCTGGAGCTGGACGAGATGGTGCATTCAAATAGTGGCAACCTTGGTGATCCGCTGACAGCAGAGCCGACACCCGGAGAATAAATGCTGCTGATGCGGGCGAATGGATGCGCGCGAAAAATGCTCATTGAGGACGGCCCAGCACCAACTCAACAATATCTATACGATTACGCTCAACGTCCCAAACAGCGGGCAAAGAATAGACCTCTCTATGTAGCTGTTGCTTGTCGCTCCAATCGCATCACCTCGGTGGCAGACATGTGCGGCAGTGCATCCGCGCATGATCGTAATGAGTCCATAGAGAGGCGCGCGCAGGCGCCGCGTGTATAGCGATTGCGTTTTTTTGGGTTTGGCGGCGAAAAAAGGTAAGACAAGCAATTTCACCCGCTGAATCGGCCATTGCCCTTTATTTATGGGGCTTTGAGAGCAAAGCGGAAAGGTAGTATCCAAGCAATAAATAGGTTATATAATTACTTCTACTAAAGACAATATGCCAAATCAATAACGCCCTTTAAAATCAATACCTTGATAAATAATTACTTGAAGAGTTACTAAGAATAACCTACCCAAGTAATTCATTACCCCCAAATGAATCCAGGGCTCCCAGGCAAGTGCCCAACGCCACATTTCCTAATTACTTTTTTCCGACGCCTTTCCTGAAAACGCATATAAACATCACCAAACCCTTCAGTTACTCCGCTACCCTCCCAGGGTTCCGCAGGTTCTCACCCCTCCCAAAACACCAAGCAAGCGCCCAGCCTGAGCCGCTGGGAGTGGTCCGCAGGGGCGCAGAAAAAACGATCCATTTAGCCCGCAGGCGAGGTGGGGGGACGACGGCGCGCGCCAGGTGTAGATCCCTCTGCCGTCGCTTGTTCGCTGACTGCCCCCTCCACCACAACCACTACCGGAATGACAACGGTTGAATCGGGAGACAATAGCGCGCGCCGGATGGTCCTTGTGCGCTCCCCACTGGCGTACTGAACCCCCTTACACAGTTCTTTTTTTTTAACATCAAATGATGTATAAAAAGCGGAACCCGACAAGAAGAGTTTCACTAATGGCCAATGATTTTCTGAACCAGATTGAAAGCCTACCGCCCGAACAGGCTGTAGAGCGCCTACTGGGGATTACCGCTGAAGACTTACGTACCGTAGCCCTTCAGTTTTACCGTGTGACCTCTAACGCAGGTCCGCTCCAGCCAAAGGGTTCTGGTGGCACGCTTGCTTGGATCTATGGGACAGAGGCCCTTCGCGCCCTGACCCTTCCAAAAGGGTGGAAACCAACGGACCCGAGTAACCAGCCTCGCATTATCTCCCCGGACAACAAGCATGCCGTGACTGTTTGCTGTGGCGACGAGAACACTGGAAATCCGCATGCTGACCCCTTGACACGCAACAAGCGGGGCAATAGGACCAGCCGTAGCGTTCACTACAACGTTCGTCAGATGGACATGTTCCCGGTGGAACGAAGCGACAGGCAGCGACTCCCTTTGGACTCCTCGGCAGAGCAGATTTTCTGGATGCTCCTGTTCTACGTTGACCTAGAAAACCAAGTCGTACACTACGAGCTTTCGAGGCCGATCAACATGGCCGAAAACGGTAAGGTTGACGGATGGCTACCGCGCTTTATCATGCCGCCCCTGAACCTGAACGCCCCCGATGATTTCGGTGGATCAGATGCAGGCCCATCTATCGATATTCCTGTAACACCGAGAACATGAACGACATAAGCGATTTCAATCCGGCCCGTTTAGTACTAGCTCGTCAACGCCGAGGATGGACGAAGAAATCGCTTGCGGATGCAACATTGCTCAGCAGTAAAACGATTTCTCTCTACGAAAACGGTGACCAGTTGCCAACTGAGGAAAGCTTGGCCTGCATCGCACAGGCTTTAGGTTTTCCGATTCCGTTTTTTTCTGGTCGTGATCCGGAAGCCCCTACCGAGGAGAATGCGAGCTTCAGATCATTTTCACGAATGACCGCCGGTCAGCGTGATGCAGCTCTTGCAGCGGGCGGTATCGCGTACATGCTCAGTGACTGGATCGATTCGAAGTACCATCTACCTGCCCCTTTAGTTCCTGACTGCTCGGGGATGGATCCAGAAGCTGCAGCAGAGGCCGTGCGGGTAGAGTGGGGCCTTGGGCAGCTCCCCATAAAAAACCTGGTCCATTTGCTTGAGTTAAAAGGAGTCAGAGTCTTCTCACTTGCTGAAGAAACCAATCAGGTCAATGCATTTTCATGTTGGCGGAAGGGAATAACACCTTTCGTTTTTCTGAATACGCAAAAGTCTGCAGAAGCGAGCCGGTTTGACGCAGCCCATGAGCTTGGTCATTTAGTGTTGCACCGACATGGCACAAACAAAGGGAAAGAGATTGAGAGTGAAGCCAACGCTTTCGCGTCCGCCTTCCTGATGCCTTATCAGAGCATCTTGGCCCACGGCTGGAGCGTTAGTTCAGTTAAGGACGTTATCCGCGCAAAGAAGATCTGGAACGTTTCAGCTATGGCCTTGGCCTATCGCCTTCACAAAACTGGCGTGCTGTCAGAATGGGTTTACAGAAGCATGTGTATTGAGCTGTCCACTATGGGGGCTCGGACTCAAGAGCCTGAACCGTCTCAGAGAGAAACCTCTCAGGTGCTTCAGAAGGTTCTCGGCCTTGCTAGGGATACTGGGCGCTCCCTCACTGGAATCGCAAAAGAGCTGAATGTGTCTGTGGATGACTTGATACCAATCCTCTTCAGCATGGCACCTATAGCCATAAGTGGAGACTATGGGGCTTCGCCTGTTTCCGTCCCGAAGCGAAAGCCAAATCTCCGCTTAGTCAAAGCCTGATACTTTTCACCAATCGATGGTGATGCAAGCCGCCTTTTCGGGCGGCTTCGTTGTTTTTATGGAGGCTTCAGTCTGGTTCGAATGGTGCAAAGCGCACTACCTCTTCACCTAGCCACTCGTTTACTTCGGCCAGACGCACCTGCAGCGGCTCAAGCTCGTTCTCCGTCCGGACCTGGGCAGCCTCTCGCAACAACCCAAAACCACCTGCGTTCTGCGGCACTATGCCATCAATTGGGGTGGAATGCGCAAAGCCGCGAGCAGATCGTCGCGGCTGATGTGCGTGATCGCACAGAAGGGGAACAGATTTATTTATCCGCCACGATATCGGGTTTTGAGTTGGCAAAGGAAAAGCAAACGACTCACTCCCAGACACACCTCGCGACGGCCTGCTGCTTCAACCCGACGCTTCACGGTGTAAGATGCCCCACAACCGTCCACCATCGAGGCCGCCATGACTGGGATATCCCTAAACTTGCCGGAAGACCTATCCAACTCTCTCGCCGACCTGGCCAAAACCAACGGCCAGACAGCAAGCTACCTGGCGATGGACGTTCTTCGCGACTATATCGAGCACGAAAAAACGCTGACCGCCCAAATCGAGCTGGCAGTAAAGGAAGCCGACGAAGGCAAATTCGCCACTGATGACCAAGTGGCAGCCATGCGCGCTAGGCGCTGGAGCAGGAATGCGGGTTGAGTGGCTTGAAAAAGCACTCAAAAACCTGGAAGACGAAGCGAACTATATCGCTCTCGAAAATCCAAAAGCCGCTGACGACTTCTCGGATGCCATTTTCGCCAGTGTCGACAGGCTGGCTCAGTTTCCTTCAATGGGCCGCGAAGGTCGGGTGAAACATACCCGCGAATGGGCAGTTCCCAATTGGTCCTATCTGATCCCGTATCCTATCTGATCCCGTATAGAGTGCTGGACGATCGACTGCAGATCCTTGGCGTATTCCACACGCGGCAACGTCCTCGCTCGAAGTGGTAATGCGCGCAAAACTTGCCTCTCCGGCACCCGAGATCCGTTCCTGATAAACTGCGCCCCATTCGCCTCGCCAACTCAGATTCCCCCATGCCCCTACAAACCGTCCCACTCTCCCGCCGCTTCTCCGTCGCCCCCATGATGGATTGGACCGACCGCCACTGCCGGTTCTTCCTGCGCCTGCTCTCCAAGCACGCCCTGCTCTACACCGAGATGGTCACCACCGGCGCGATCCTCCACGGCGACCACGACCGCTTCCTACGCCACAACGAAGCCGAGCACCCGCTAGCGCTGCAACTGGGCGGCAGTGTCCCCGCCGATCTGGCCGCCTGCGCCCGCATGGCCGAGGCCGCGGGTTACGACGAAGTGAACCTGAACGTCGGCTGCCCCAGCGACCGGGTGCAGAACAACATGATCGGCGCGATCCTGATGGCGCACCCTGCCCTGGTGGCGGACTGTGTGAAGGCGATGCGCGATGCGGTGTCGATCCCGGTGACGGTGAAGCATCGTATCGGCATCAATGGCCGGGACAGTTATGCCGAGCTGTGTGATTTCGTCGGGACGGTAAAGGACGCCGGTTGCACCAGTTTTACCGTGCATGCGCGAATTGCGATTCTGGAGGGGTTGTCGCCCAAAGAGAACCGGGACATTCCGCCGTTGCGTTATGACGTGGCGGCGCAGTTGAAGCGGGACTTTCCGGGGTTGGAGATTAATCTGAACGGTGGGATCAAGACGTTGGAGCAGTGCCAGGAGCATTTGCAGACGTTTGATGGGGTGATGTTGGGGCGGGAGGCTTATCACAATCCGTATTTGCTGGCGGAGGTGGATCAGCAGCTGTTTGGCAGCACCGCGCCTGTCATCACCCGCGCCGAGGCGCTGGCGCAGTTGCGCCCGTATATAGCCGAGCACTTGGCGACAGGTGGCGCGATGCATCACATTACGCGCCATGTTCTGGGGCTGGGGACCGGTTTTCCAGGGGCGCGTAAGTTTCGGCAGTTGTTGTCGGTGGATATTCATAAGGCGAGTGATCCGTTGGCGTTGTTGGATCAGGCGGGGGAATTGCTGGAGGGGCGTTGATTGGGGCAGTGCTGCTCGCTGCGCACGGTCGTTATGAAATTCGAGCACTGCACGAGCAGCCGTCTCTAGCGGTCACCCAGAATATTACAATTATCTTTTACGGTTATTGGTGTTTCGTCCGTCTCACTACCTAGAACGATAATTTTTCGTATTTAGGGGAGGCACCGATGTACCGTCCGCTGTATAAAGTTTCGCGCGTGAAATCTTTGTCTGTAGCGCCGCTTACCATGCTGTGTGTACTGATGTCCGATCTGGCGGCTGCCGACCCTCATCAGTTCAATATCGCACCACAGCCCTTGGCAAGCGCGCTGAATCGCCTGGCCGCTCAGAGCGGTTTACGGGTGATCGTTGATGGCTCTTTGGTGTCGGGCAAGAACAGCCCTGGCGTAGTCGGCTCCAAAGAACCGCAGGCCGCACTGGCTGAAGTGTTGAGCGGCAGCGGCTTGACGTGGCGGCCTACCGCTGAGGGTAGCGTGACGCTGGAGAAGGCAGCTGAATCAGGCGGTGCCTTGCAGTTGGGTGAGACCTCGATCACCGCTCAGCACTTGGGCGAGACGACCGAGGGCAGCGGTTCCTACACGACGGGGGCCATGCAGACTGCCACCAAGCTGCCACTCACCTTGCGTGAAACGCCGCAGTCGGTCAGCGTGGTCACGCGCAAGCGCATGGACGACAAGGCCATGACCACCCTCAGCGATGTCGCCGAAAGTGCGCCGGGTGTGTTCCTCAATACCTCCGGCGGCGCCGGGCGGCCCACGTTCAGCGCGCGTGGCTTCGACGTCGATACCATTTTGTACGACGGTTTCCCCACCAGTTTCCTCACCTATATACCCAGCAGCGAAGCCAACCTGGCAATGTATGACCGCGTCGAAATCGTTCGCGGCGCCACCGGCCTGGCTCAGGGCGCCGGCAGCCCCGCGGGCGCCATCAACTTGATACGCAAGCGCCCGACCCGTAAATTCCAGGCCACGCTCACCGGCAGTGCCGGTAGCTGGGACGATTACAGCAGCACCCTGGACGTCGGCGGCCCGCTAAACGACAGCGGCACCTTGCGCGCCCGCACCGTACTCTCAAAGCAGGACTCGAAAAGTTTTCGCGAAGCGGTCGAGAGTGACGCCGACTTGTACTACGGCGTAGTCGACGCCGACCTGACCGATACCACCACCCTGACGGTGGGTGCCTACCGGCAGAAGGACTACACCAACTACGTCTGGGGTGGGCTGCCTATGGCCCGAGGTGGTGGCCATCTGGGATTGCCGCGCGACACCTTCCTGGGCCATGACTATGAATACATGGACAACCGCACCACAGGTTATTTCGCGACCCTGGAACATGGCTTCGCCAATGACTGGAAACTGCGCATGGCCGCCATGCAGGCGACGACCAACACGGACGTGCTGGCCTCTTCCATCTGGGGATACAACCGCCACTACCTGTGGACGCAAGCCATGGAGCAGAAGGAAAAAGGCTACGATCTGGCCCTCAGCGGCCCCTTCCAGCTACTGGGTATGGAACATGACTTCACCGTGGGTGCCAGCAAGCGCCAGCTGGACTACCGTACCGGCAAACTGTGGGAGCGTTTCATCGACAGTAACGTCGACCTCTTCGGCTGGGATCCACGGGGTCATACCAAGCCGGAGATCACCAAGGGGCGCACCCTGCGTCCCGAGACCACCACACAGGACAGCTTCTATACCAGCACCCGCTTGCGCTTGACCGAGCCGTTGTCGTTGATTCTCGGCGGCCGCCTGGACTGGTACGAATTCGAAAGCCGGGAAACCCCCGAAAGCAACTACAAGGTCACGCGCAACCTGACCCGTTATGCCGGCCTGGTCTACGACCTGGATGCCAACCACTCGGTCTACGTGAGCTACACCGATATCTTCAAGCCGCAGACCGAAAAAGGTCTCGGAGGGCAAGTGGTGAAGCCGATCAAGGGTGAAAACTACGAGGTGGGCATCAAGGGCGAATACTTTGATGGTGCGCTGAACGCCAGTGCAGCCATCTTCCAGATCGATCAGAACAATCGTGCCCAGGAAATGCCTGATGTCAAAGGCTGCGGTACAACCCCTGTAAGCTCATGCTACGAGGCTTCCGGCCTGGTGCGCAGTCGAGGCATTGACCTGGAAGTTCAGGGCGCCCTGACCGAAAACTGGCAACTGGCCGGCGGGTACACCTACACCCAGACCAAATATGTCACCGATACCGATACCTCCAGGGAAGGACAGGATTTCAACCGCCGACTGCCGCGCCAACTGTTTAAGGTGTCCACCATCTACAACCTGTCCGGTGACCTGAACCGCTGGCGCATTGGCGGTGACCTCTACCAGCAGAGCCAGATCCGCACCTCGGGGGGCAGCGGCACCAGTGCATGGAAAAACCGCCAGGGCTCGTACACGATCGCCGGCCTGGTAGCGGGGTACAAGGCCAACGAGCATCTGGATCTGCAGTTGAACGTAAACAACCTGTTTGACCGCAAGTACTACTCCAGCGTCGCCAATGGCGCCTATGAGCCTTACGACATCTACGGCGACCCACGCAATTTCAAGCTGACTGCCCGCTACAGCTTCTAGGCGGCTGCCCCTCGCCCGCGTGCAGGAGCGAGCTTGCTCGCGAGAAACCCATAGGCGCCGCGTTTATTCAGGAAGCGCGCGTTATCGTTGAGGTTTTTCGCGAGCAAGCTCGCTCCTACAGTATTGGGAGCAGGCTCAAGGGCAATGACGTGGTTATCGGGCAGTTGGGTTGAACCTGCCATCGATTTTGCCCTCCAAATGAGCACCACGGCCGATGATTCAAACGGCTGTTTCCAGGTTATTGCCCTCGCAAACGACCTAACGCATTTGCGCCCTTGAGCGCCTGCCAGCGCTCGGGTAATGTCACTAGACCCACAGGACAGAGCACGCCCATGACTTCCAAGCTGGAACAACTCAAGCAATTCACCACCGTCGTAGCCGATACCGGCGATTTCTCCACGCTCGCCAAGCTCAAGCCGCAAGACGCGACCACCAACCCTTCCCTGCTGCTCAAGGCTGCGTCGATTCCTGGCTATGCCAAGCTGCTGGATGAGTGTGTGCAGGATTGCAACGGCGATGTGGGCCTGGCCAGTGACCGCTTTGCGGTGGCGGTGGGCCAAGAGATTCTTAAAGTAGTGCCGGGCCGTATTTCCACTGAGGTGGATGCGCGCCTGTCGTTCGACGAGGCCGCGATTCTCAAGCGTGCGCACCGTCTGATCGACCTGTACGACAAAGCCGGCGTTGGCCGGGACCGCGTGCTGATCAAGATCGCCTCCACCTGGGAAGGCATCCGCGCCGCCGAGAAGCTGGAAAAAGAAGGCATCCAGACCAACCTGACCCTGCTGTTCTCGTTTGCCCAGGCCGTGGCTTGTGCTGAAGCGGGTGTGTTTCTGATTTCGCCGTTCGTGGGCCGTATCTACGACTGGTACAAGAAGGCCAACGGCAACGACTACACCGGTTCCGATGACCCGGGCGTGCAGTCGGTGACGCGCATCTACAACTACTACAAGGCTAACGGCTACAAGACCGTGGTGATGGGTGCGAGCTTCCGTAACCTCAGCCAGATCGAAGAGCTGGCCGGGTGTGATCGCCTGACCATCAGCCCGGACCTGCTGGAGAAACTGGCAGCCGATGAAGGCAAGCTGGAGCGCAAATTGGCGCCCGGCCACGCCGGTGAGGCGCGGGTGCACATGACTGAAGCGCAGTTCCGTTGGGAGTCCAACGAGGACGCGATGGCGACTGAGAAGCTGGCCGAGGGGATTCGTCAGTTTGCGCGGGACCAGGAGAAGCTGGAGGCGTTGTTGTCGGCCAAGCTGTAAAGGCAGATCGCGGCAAAAAGGGCGGCACCTGTGAGGGTGTCGCCCTTTTTTTGCCTCGGTGTCACCGCCGTCCGATGTGGGAGCTGGCTTGCCTGCGATAGCGGTGGGCCAGCCAACACTTCATCGACTGACACGGCGCAATCGCAGGCAAGCCAGCTCCCACAGGGGAATGTGTTTCAACAGGGGAGCTGTCAGTGCCGCTCGAGGGCGTTGACGAGGTCGTGGAAGGCTTCGCGGTTGGACTCATTCAAGCCCATCAGGATTTTATGCGCTTCCAGCACCTTGACCCGCACCACTTCCTCGGACTGGTCCTGGGACGGCAGGTCGGTGAGGCATTCCGGGCAGGGGATCGGGCGATCAACGATGTTGAACACCTGATCAAAGCCCATGGACTGCAACAGACGGGTGATGTCTTCATGGGTGGTGACCACGGTCGGCAACAGGCCGACCTTCTGCCGCGACAGAATGGACAACTTGGCCAACAGGCCCAGGGTGGTGCTATCGATGCTGCGCGTTTCGGTCAGGTCGATCACGATCGCCGAAAAGTTCAGCGCTGTGAAGATCCGCTCGATCGTCGCATCCAGGGCCGAACACAAGGTCAGGCGCACTTCACCGACAAACTTCAGGACGAAGGTCCCGTCTTGCTCGGCGAATTGGATTCTTCCGGTACTCATCAAAGATTCCTGCTCAACACCAATAGGGCGATATCATCCGGCATCTCCCCTAGCGTGGCCAATCCAAAAACCTGCCGCAGGCCATCCAGGCTGCCGCCCGCCGACTTGACCTTTTGGGGCAAGGCGGCTTCTTTCTCTTTGAGTGTAGGCTCTGGAAGAAGGTCCAGAATACCGTCGGACATCAGCGTCAGGCTGAAGGTCGGTGGCAGTTCCAGGATGTGGTCTTCGTAGGTGGCTTCGTTAAACAAGCCTACGGGCAGGCCACGCCCTTCCAGGTAGCGCACACTGTCAGGAGTGTACAAAACAGGCATCGGCAGGTGACCGCCAATACTGTAGGTCAAAAGACCGGTTTCTTCGTCGATCACGCCGCCGACCATCGTCACGTGCTTGCCCAGCTTGCAGCTGATCAGGCCTCGGTTGATGTGGCCCAGCACCTCGGAGGGGGTGAACTCCGGCAAGGTGCCATTGCGCTTGGACTCGAACAACAGCCGTGTGGTCATGAACTTCAACAACACGGTAACAAACGCTGAAGACGCGCCGTGGCCGGAAACGTCGGCCAGGTAGAACGCTACGCGCCGCTCATCGACGCGGAAATAGTCGACAAAATCACCCGAGAGGTACAACGACGGGATGATCTGGTGGGCGAACTTGAATTCGTCGGTGGTCCAGGGGCTGACCGGCAGCATGTTCATCTGCACCTGGCGACCGGCGTTCTGGTCTTCCTGCAGCAGGTTCAGGCTGGCTTCGAGTTCGCGGTTGGCGGTCTCGAGCTTTTCGCGGTAGCGCTGGTTTTCCACGAGCAGGCGTGCACGGTCCAGGGCGCGGCGCACCGAGTGCTCCAGCACGGCCAGGTCTTCCAGGGGTTTGATCAGGTAATCGGCGGCGCCCAGGCGCAAGGCTTCAACGGCATCGTTCATGACACCGGCACCGGACACGACAATCACCGGCGTTTGCGGGGCAAGGTCGGTCACCTGGCGAATCAGCTCCAGGCCGCCCATCTGGGGCATGCGCAGGTCGCAGATCACAAGGTCGGGCTTGTCGCGCTCGAATACCTGGAGACCCTGTTGGCCATTACTGGCCTGCAGGACGCTGAAGCCACTGTCTTCCAAGTAGGCCGCGAGGCTCGCGCGCACTACTTCGTCGTCATCGATTATCAGCAGCGTGGCACTGGTTTTTTGCATGTGGGCAAACGGCGCCAGAATTAGGTTGGCGTAGGCGGCTCGGCAATGGCCGGGCTCACGTACTGGATTCGCTTTCTAGCCTCTCTGTCCTACAAAGCATTGGGATTTGGCCCATGCACAACGGTAAAGCAGAGGTGCCCTTCTAAGGCGCAGACGGTACTCCCATCCGTGAGGGGTTTCAAGCTCATGCCGATGGTCGCCGGGCGTCTTTACACCGCAAATCACCGGGAGTTATAAGAACCCTCACAACCACAACGCAAAGTAAGGATGGATGCTGTGAGCGAACACGAGCGCGACTACGCCGAAAAACGCGATTTCATCCGCATGCGAATAGATGCCGATGTGTCTTTGATCCATGCCGGGCAGGAGATTGCCGGTACCTGCGTGGACCTCTCCAGTTCTGGCATGCAGGTGCAGGCACCTCGCCAGTTCACGGTGGGCGACCTGCTGACCGTGCGCATTGATTCAGAGCACGCCGCGCTCAGGGGTCTTGAGGCGAATACCGAGGTGGTGTGGACCAAGGCGGTAGGCGATGACCAGCATCTGGGCCTCAAGATTCTGAAAATGCGCTAGCGCAACATCCAGCCCCTACGCAAGGGTGACGCGGAGCGTCACGGGATGCATTCCCACGCGGAGCGTGGGAACGATCAGCGTGTACAAAAAAGGCGACCTTAGAAAGGTCGCCTTTTTCATTTCAAAACGTCACAGCTTAAAAGTCGTCAACGACCTTGCCGTCCTTGACCTTGAACTCTCGGTTCTGCAGGTAAGCGTTACGAATGAAGGTGTACTTGTCGCCGCTGATCAGCTTCTCGCTGTCGAGCAGGCTGGCGCGCACGTCGACGACGTTGAGGCCGAAGGTGCTGTTACGCCAGCCGATGTCGTTCATGTAGCGGTACGGTTGGGTATAGCTGTCGACGTATTTGGACGGCGCATCACGCAAGGTGCTTGGGCCCAGCAACGGGATCATCACGTACGGGCCGCTGCCCACGCCCCAGTAGCCGAGGGTTTGGCCGAAGTCTTCATCGCTGCGCTGCAGCCCCATTTTGGTGCCGACGTCGATAAAGCCGAGTACGCCAAACGTGGTGTTGACCAACAGGCGGGCGGTGTCGACGCCTGCATTGTGCGGCTTGAGTTGCAGCACGTTGTTGGCCAGGTTGCCGACATCACCGATGTTGCGGAAGAAGTTGTGAACGCCGTCCTGCACAAATTGCGGGGTGACGAACTGATAGCCCTGGGCGAGGGGCTTGAGGGCGTAGGTGTCAACGGTGTCGTTGAAGGTGAAGATGGGGCGGTTGACGCTTTCCCATGGGTCATCTTCCGAGGCCGCTTGGGCTGCGAACGGTGCCAACAGGATGGTGGCACACACCGATAGCTGAGCGAAGTACTGGCTCCAGCGCATAGCTTTTGCTCCTTGAATGGTCTGTCATGGGCGCTATGCCCTGAATAAGGCTGTCAGTATATGACGGAAGTGTCGATTTAGGCAGCTACCTAGAATCGTCTTACGGAAAATGCACAAAATTCCCACAAATATCGACAGTGTCATCCCCTTGTCATGCCGCCCCGATAGCGTGGCAGCTATTTCAGGGACGTTCAGATGCCACACGCCGAGATTGCCGTCGCCGCCGCCCCCTCGTTGACCGCCGTGTTATTTGGCCTGAGTGGCTGCCTGGTGGATTTTGGTTCCCTGGCGCGCACCGACTCACCTTGCGCCGACGCCGAGGCCACGCCGGGGGCGTTGAAGATATTGCGCAGCCTCAAAGAACAAGGCGTGCCCTGCGCCTGGCTGGACGAATTGCCTCCCGCCGTAACCACGCCACTGTGCGCCGGCCTGCCTGGCTGGCTCAAGGCCGCCTCGCCCTCCTCCATTCGCTGGCCTGCGCCCCACGCCTGCTGGCAAGCCTTGATGGAGTTGAACATCGAACGCCTGGAAGGCTGCGTACTGGTCAGCGGCGAGCCGCGCCTGCTGCAATCGGGCCTGAATGCCGGTTTGTGGACCATCGGCCTGGCCTCCTGCGGTTCGCTCTGCGGCCTGTCGCCCCAGCAATGGCAGGCGCTCACCGAGCAGCAACGCGAACACAAGCGTGGCAAGGCCACGGTGGCACTCTATGGCCTGGGCGTGCACTCGGTGATCGACCACCTCGGCGAACTCGGCACCTGCCTGGCCGACATCCGCCTGCGCCAGCTCAAGGGCGAGAAGCCCTGATCGAGATCATGCACAGTTGGCCCCAGTGGATTAATCTACAGGTCAGCCCGTAGACCTTTCACGGCGTGCCGCGGTCTATGCCAGTGCCTATCGATAAAAGGAAAGAACGTCATGCCTGATCGCAAAAAACTGGAAGAACAGGTCGAGATCCTGCGCGGGCAGTTGGAACAGGACCCGCCGCTGCCAGTGGAGAAACGCAAAGCACTGGAGGCGCTGATTGCCAAGTTCGAAATGCAACTTGAATTGGAACCGGCGACTCAGACACCCAGTATTTCCGACGATGTGAATCAAGCGGCCATAGAGTTTGATGCTGAACATCCAGTCATTTCTGGGACCTTGCGCAATATCATGACCACCCTGGCCAATATCGGCATCTAACCCAAACCCAAGCCAAACACAAAACCAAATGTGGGAGCGGGCTTGCTCGCGAATGCGGTGTATCAGTCAGTTCATGTGTAACTGACCCACTGCATTCGCGAGCAAGCCCGCTCCCACACAAGCCCCCTGCCACATTGGGATTTGGGTAAGGCTTACTGACGCGCCAGGCGCACGTTCAGGAACTGGGTGTTCTCAGTGCTGCGGTACGGATTGATATCCAACCCACCCCGACGCACATACCGCGCATACACGGTCAACTTCTCCGGCTTGAGCAAGCGCTGCAAGTCCAGGAAGATCCGCTCCACACACTGCTCATGAAAGTCCGAGTGCTGGCGAAAGCTGACGATATATTCCAGCAGGCTGGCGTGATCCAGCGCAGCACCACGGTATTCCACCACCACACTGCCCCAATCCGGCTGGCTGGTCACCGGGCAGTTGGATTTGAGCAGGTGGCTGTGCACGCTCTCCTCCACTACACGCGAGTCATCGCAACGCAGCAGTTCCGGGCGCGGGTGTTCGTAGCTGCTGACGTTGATATCCAAGTCGTCAATGCACACGCCCGGCAGCGCCATCACGCCTTCGGCTTCGATATCGGCCAGGCTGCGAATGCGCACATTCACGGGCTTGCCGGCCGCTAAGCTGAGGTCGGTGCGCAGGGTGGCTTCGAGGCTTTGCGTGTCGGCAAACGCGGTCTGGTTCAGCGAGTTGAGGTACAACTTGAAGGACTTGGACTCGATGATGTTCGGCGAGTCGGCGGGAATGCTGAATTCACCGATGGCCACCACCGGCTTGCCCGACGGCAACAACCAGGACAGCTCGAAGCAGTTCCAGAAATCCACGCCCTTGTACGGCAGGGTCTCGGCGCTCAGGCCCAGCTCGGCCCACTTGGCGGCGCGTGGAATCGGAAACAGCAACGAAGGCGTGTAGGTGCTGATGTATTCACTGGACTTGCCCAGCGGCGAATGTTCGGCTGCGGGATGCATGGCGGAAACCTGGCTAAATAAACCGCGCCAGTCTACCAGCCTTTGCCCCCGCCCTTAACAAACGCCTCACTCAACGGTCAGTTTGCCGACCATGCCTGCCTGGTAATGCCCTGGCAGGTTGCAGGCGAACTCAAGGCCGGTGGCCTGCTTGAACGTCCAGGTCAGTTCGGCCTTCTTGCCCGGCTCCACCAATACACTGTTGGGGTCATCGTGCTTCATGCCGCCCATATCGCCGTGGCCCATGGCGCCGTGGTCCATCTTGCCCATGCCGGTGGCGGTCAGCATGCCGCTGGCCTGCATCTGCATCATCTCTTTCTGGTGGGCGGCATGCATGGCCGCGTCGCCCAGGTTGAACTCATGCAGCAACTTGCCCTTGTTGACCAGCACGAAGCGCACGGTTTCACCGGCCTTGACGTCCAGGGACTTGGGCTCAAAGGCGATGTCCCGCAGCGTGACTTCAACGGTGCGCGTGGCTTTATCTGCCGGGGCCGGCTGGCCGAACGCGTAGGTATGGGCCGCATCCGCCAGCGCATTGAAACTCAACGCCAGCAGGCAGCCCGCCAATAACAGGGGTGTACGCAACGCCATCTTTCACTCTCCACAATAGGTATCCAGCTTGGGCAACACTTTAAGATGGCCTCGCTGCCAGCCAGCTGACTGCTAGATTACAACTTTGTCAGCTTGTGCTCATACCCCGGAGCCCAGGGTATAAAGGCCGGCGCCCACCTTGACCAAGAGCCCGATATGAAACTGCTGATCGTCGAAGACCAACCCAAAACCGGTCATTACCTGCGCCAGGGCCTGGCCGAGGCGGGCTTTACCACCGAATTGGTGGCCGACGGTACCAGTGGCCAGCACTTGGCGCTGACGGGCGACTATGATTTGCTGATCCTCGATGTGATGCTGCCCGGCCGCGACGGCTGGCAAATCCTGCAGGCGGTGCGCAGTGCCGGCCTGGACATCCCGGTGCTGTTCCTCACCGCCCGCGATGCCGTCGAAGACCGAGTACACGGCCTGGAGTTGGGCGCCGACGATTACCTGGTCAAACCCTTCGCCTTTTCCGAACTGCTGGCGCGGGTGCGCACCTTGTTGCGCCGTGGCAGCAGCACGCCGCAGGACACCCTGTTGCAACTGGCCGACCTGAGCCTGGACTTGATCCGCCGCCGCGTCGAGCGCAGCGGCCAGCGCATCGACCTCACCGCCAAGGAGTTCGCGCTGCTGGAGCTGCTGCTGCGTCGCCAGGGCGAAGTACTGCCCAAGACCCTGATCGCCTCCCAGGTGTGGGACATGAATTTCGACAGCGACACCAATATCATCGAAGTCGCCATTCGCCGCCTGCGCCTGAAAGTCGACGACAATTTCCCCAACAAACTGATCCACACCGTGCGCGGCATGGGTTACGTGCTGGAGGAGCGGTTCACGTGATCAAGCGCCTGTCCCTGACCAGCCGCCTGGCGCTGCTGTTTGCCGCCTGCACGGCGGTGGTTTCGTTGATCGCCGGAGTATTGTTCAACCGGGCCAGCGAGGCGCATTTCATGGAGCTGGACCAGCAACAGCTCGAAAGCAAACTGGTGGCCCTGCGCAGCACCTTGCAGGGTGTCGCCTCACCGGAAGACCTCGCCCAGCGCACCCCTCAACTGCGTGCCGAACTCGATCACCAGCCCGACCTCACCTTGCGCATCACCGGGGCGGGTCAACGTTGGCTGGACGGCGCGCCCAACCTTAGCTTGCCCCAGGCGCCCGGCCTGCACAGCCTGCAACAGGCAGGCACCGACTACCGCGTCTTCATCGCGCCCTTGACGCCCAGCCAACTGGATTCGCCCCAGTTGACCCTGATCCTCGACATCACTCACCACCAGCACTTTCTACAGCGCATGCAACGCTTGATCTGGCTGACCGTGAGCCTCTCGGCCCTGGCCACCGCCCTGCTCGGCGCCTGGGCTGCGCGCAGTGGCTTGCGACCGCTGCGGCGCATGGGCGAAGTGGCCGCCAGCGTCTCCGCCCACTCCCTCACACAACGCTTACCCCAGGAGCAAATGCCGGTGGAACTGGCGGAACTGGCCCAGGCCGTCAACGCCATGCTGGCCCGCCTGGACGACGCATTCCAGCGCCTGTCCGCCTTCAGCGCGGATATCGCCCACGAACTGCGCACACCGCTGTCCAACCTGCTGACCCAGACCCAAGTCATCCTCACCCAGCCACGCCCGCTGGAGGATTACCGCGAGGCGCTGCACAGCAACCTCGAAGAGCTGCAATGGATGGCGCAACTGGTCAACGACATGCTGTACCTGGCCAAAGCTGACCACGGCTTGCTGATGCCCAGCCGAGAAGCCCTGGATTTGGGCGATGAGGTCGACGCACTGTTGGAGTTTTTTGCCCTGCTGGCGGAGGACGCGCAGGTGACGCTGGTGCGCGAAGGCAGCGCCCATACCATGGGCGATCGCGGCATGTTGCGCCGGGCCCTGTCGAACTTGCTGGATAACGCGCTGCGCTTTACCCCACCGGGCGGTGAAGTGCGGGTACGGATCGAGAGTGGCGTGACACTGACGGTGGAGAACAGCGGGGAAGGCATTCCCGCGCCGTTATTGCCGCGGCTGTTTGATCGTTTCTACCGAGCCGATCCGTCCAGGCGTGCAGGCAGCAGCGAACATGCAGGGTTGGGGTTGGCGATTACCCAGTCGATTGTGCGGGCGCATGGCGGGAGGATTTATTGTGAGTCGCAGGCGGGCTGGACCCGGTTTGTGATTGAATTGCCCAAGGGCGACTGCTGATCGTTCCCACGCTCCGCTGATCGTTCCCACGCTCCGCGTGGGAATGCATTCCGGGACGCTCTGCGTCCCAACAGCGGACGCGGAGCGCCCGGTGAGGCATTCCCACGCAGAGCGTGGGAACGATCAGGTTACGAATACCTCAGCGCATGCGCCGGCTCAATCTTCGCCGCCCGATACGCCGGGTAGATCGTCGCCAAAAAGCTCAACACAAACCCCGCCGAGCAAATCAGCAACACATCCCCACCTTGCAGTTCCGAAGGCAGGTTGCTGACAAAGTACACATCCGAACTGAAGATATGCTGCCCGCTCACCCGCTCCAGCCAGCCCACCAGTTCACTCACGTTCAGCGCCGCAATCACCCCCAGCACGCCGCCGATCAGGGTGCCGACCACGCCAATCACGGTGCCCTGCACCATGAAGATCGCCATGATCTGCCGAGGCGTGGCGCCGATGGTACGCAGGATGGCGATGTCCGCGCCCTTGTCGTTCACCACCATGATCAAGGTGGCGATGATGTTGAACGCGGCCACGGCGACGATCATCAGCAACAGCAGGCCGATCATGGTCTTTTCCATTTTCATGGCGCTGAACAGGCTGCCCTGGGTGTGGGTCCAGTCGTCCGGCTTGTAGGCCGCGCCCAGGCTGGCGGCGATATCTGCCGAGACTTTGGGCGCTGCATACAGGTCCTTCACCGCCAGGCGCACGCTTTGCACCTGGTTGGGCTGCCAATGCTGGATTTCAGCGGCGTCGGCCATGTGGATCAGGGCCATGGAGCCATCCAGCTCGGCGCCAACCTTGAAAATGCCCACCACGTTCAGCCGTTGCATGCGTGGGGTAATGCCGCCTGGGGCGCTGCTGAGTTCCGGCACGATCAGGGTCAGCTTGTCGCCCACGCTCAGGCGAAAGCGGCGTGCGGTGATATCACCGACCACCACGCCGAATTCGCCAGGTTTGAGGTCGTCGAGTTTGCCGCGCACGATGTGCTGGGCCACGATCGACACCTTGCCTTCCTGGGCCGGGTCGACGCCGCTGATCTCGATCGGCTGCATCGCGCCCTTATAGGAAAACATGCCGTCCATTTGGGTGAAGGGCACGGCGGCGGTGACTTGCGGATTCTTCATCGCAGCGGCGGCCACCGGCTGCCAATCATCAATCGGCTTTACGCCGACGATAGTGGCGTGGGGCACCATGCCGAGGATGCGCGAGCTCATTTCACGCTGAAAGCCGTTCATCACCGAAAGCACTACGATCATCGCCAATACGCCCAGGGCGAGGCCGATCATCGAGGTCATCGAGATAAACGAGACAAAACGGTTGCGGCGCTTGGCGCGGGTATAGCGCGTGCCGATAAAAATCGATAACGGTCTGAACATTCGCGGGCACCGTTGAAAAAATGAAAAAGCCCGGCCTCAAAAAACCGGGCTTGCAACAGGTCAGATAGCGACCAGATGACCTTCCTGCAAATGCAGTACGCGGTCCATCTGCCGGGCCATGCTCATGTCATGGGTCACCACCAGGAACGCGGTGCGCATCTGGGTGCTCAACTCCAGCATCAAGTCCTTGATGCCCTGGGCGGTGTGGGAGTCGAGGTTACCGGTCGGCTCATCGAGCATCACCAGGCCGGGGTTGTTCACCAGGGCACGGGCAATCGCCACGCGCTGGCGCTCACCACCGGACAACTCTGCTGGCTTGTGCTCCAGGCGATGGCCCAGGCCGACACGCTCAAGCAAGGCCGTGGCACGCTGGCGCGCTTCGGGAATTGCGGTTTTGCCGATCAACAGCGGCATGCACACGTTTTCCAGGGCGGTGAATTCCGGCAGCAAGTGATGGAACTGGTACACAAAGCCCAACGAGCGGTTGCGCAGTTGGCCACGGGCCTTTTCATTCAAGGCCGACAGCTCTTCACCGGCCAGCCATACGCTGCCCTGGGACGGCGTATCGAGGCCGCCCAACAGGTTGAGCAAGGTACTTTTGCCGGAACCGGAACTGCCGACGATTGCCACGCGCTCGCCAGGGTGCAGTTCAAGCTGCAGGTTGGACAGCACCACCACCGACTCCGGGCCTTCCTCGTAGGATTTGCCCAGGTTGCGGCAGCTCAGGATTGCTTTTTCACTCATGCCCGATTCACTCATAACGTAATGCCTGTGCTGGCTGGGTACGTGCCGCGCGCCAGGCTGGATACAGGGTGGCAAGGAAGCTCAGGACCAACGCGGCGCCGCCCACCATCAGCACGTCCTGGGTTTGCACCTGGGACGGCAAGTAATCGATGAAGTAGACGTCGGCGTTGAGAAACTTGTGGCCGATCACTTTTTCAAGCAGGGCGATGGCGGCGCTGACGTTCAGCGCTGCCAGGATGCCCACCGCCGTGCCGATCAAGGTGCCAACCACGCCGATCACGGTGCCCTGCACCATGAAGATCGCCATGATCTGCCCCGGCGTAGCGCCCAGGGTGCGCAGGATGGCGATGTCGCCCTTCTTGTCGTTCACCACCATCACCAGGGTGGAGATGATGTTGAAGGCCGCCACGGCGACGATCAGCAGCAACAACAGACCGATCATGGCTTTTTCCATGCGGATGGCCTGGTACAGGTTGCCGTGGGTACGGGTCCAGTCGCGGGCGTAATACTCGGTCTCCCCCAGGTGCTGGGCAATTTCCCAGGCGCCGCGCGGGGCGTCGAACAGGTCGTTGAATTTCAGGCGCAGGCCCTGCACCTGTTCGGGCTGCCAGCGATGCAGGCGGGCCAGGTCGGTGAGGTTGGTCAGGCCGATGTAGCCGTCGATCTCGCCAGCGCCAACGTGAAAGGTGCCCACCACGGTAAAGCGCTTCATGCGCGGGAACATGCCGGCCGGGGTCACGGTGACTTCCGGGGCGACGAAGGTCAGCTTGTCGCCAACCCCCACGCCCAGCTTGGCCGCGGCCTTGTCACCGATGACGATGCCGAAGCTGCCCGGCGCCAACGCGTCGAGCTTACCTTGCAGCATGAACTTGTCGATGATCGAGACGTTGTGTTCCTGGGCCGGATCGATGCCATTGAGCAGGATCTTCTGCACCTTGCCGTCGTTGGTCAGCAACCCCTGCATCTGGGTAAACGGCGCTACCGCCACCACCTTGGGGTTCTGCTGGACCTTGGCGGCCAGGCTTTGCCAGTCATTGATCGGCGCATCGCCTTCAATGGTCGCGTGGGGCACCATGCCCAGCACGCGGGTGCGCATCTCATGATCGAAGCCATTCATCACCGACAGCACCACGATCATCACGACCACGCCTAGGGCGAGACCGATCATCGAGGTCAAGGAAATGAACGACACAAAATGATTGCGACGCTTTGCACGGGTATAACGCGTGCCGATAAATACGAAGAGAGGTCTGAACATGTCGGGGCTTGTTCGGAGGAAAAGAAGACGTCCCGGTGGCGGGGTCTGGTCAGCAGCTTTACACTCAGACCATTACCGTTACCTGGGGTTCGCCATGTCGACATTAGATGAAGAAGAGCGCCGCGAATACTACCGTATCGATGACATGATCGCACTTCAAATCAAACCCCTGTCTGGCCCCGACGCGGCGAGCAAGGAAGTGTTGCTGGATGATTCGCCGCTGTTCAATCTGCTCAGCGAACTGCACCTGAGCGAATTCGAAGCCCAGCACCTGTTGCGCCAGATCAACGAGAAAGACCGCAGCCTCGCGGCGTTCCTCAAAGTGCAGAACAAACGCCTGGACCTGCTCAGCCAGGTCATGGCCCGCGGTTTGCTGAACGAGGTGGGCGCGCCGCAACCGGTGATCCTCTCCGAGGGCGGCATCGACTTCCAGCACCCCACGCCGCTGGCCGCCGACACTCACCTGGCGGTCAAGCTGGTGCTGATGCCCCAGGCGCTCGGCCTGTTGCTGCGCGCGCGGGTGACCCATTGCGACCCCAAGGGCGACGGCTTTGATGTGGGCACGGAATTCGAGTCCATGACCGATGCCCAACGCCAACTGCTGGCGCGCTATATCCTGCAGAAACAGGCCCAGGAACGCCGCCTGGCGCGAGAACAAAGCGAAGACCTCTGAATGCGTATTCACGACGCCAGCCATCCTGGCGCAAAGGAGCAACTGTGACCCTGATTTACGGCCACCGCGGTGCCAAAGGCGAAGCACCGGAAAACACCCTGACCAGCTTTCAGGAGTGCCTCAAGCACGGCGTACGCCGCTGCGAGCTGGACTTGCACCTGTCCATGGACGGCGAGTTGATGGTCATCCACGACCCGACCCTCAAGCGCACCACCGACCGGCGCGGCAAAGTCGTCGAGTATTCGGCGGCTGACCTGGTGAAAATGGACGCGCGCAAAGGCGGCCCAGGCTGGGTAAGCCCCTGCCCGATCCCACGCCTGGAGGCGTTGTTCGAACAGTGCGACTTCGATCACTGGCAACTGGAAGTCAAAAGCGCCTCGCGTACCCGTGCCGCGACCACCGTGCTGGCGATTCGCGAAATGGCCGTGCGCTTTGGCTTGATGGACAAGGTCACGGTCACGTCAAGCTCGCGGGAAGTACTCAAGGCCGCCGTGGAACTCACCCCAGACCTGTCACGCGGCCTGGTCGCCGAATACGCCTGGCTCGACCCGCTGAAGGTCGCGCAGAACTATGGCTGTGAGTATTTGGCATTGAACTGGACGCTGTGCACCCCCGAGCGGCTGGAAAAAGCCCAGCGCCAGGGCTTGCATGTGTCCGTGTGGACAGTCAACGAACCTGCGCTGATGCGCAGGCTCGCCGACTTCGGCGTAGATAGCCTGATTACAGACTTTCCCGGTTTGGCCACTGCCACCCTCGAGAATTACTGAAATCGGTCTCCCCGGCCGGCTCAGGCCACCGGCCGGAGCCGCTCAAAAAAGCCGGTTGAGGCCGTCGTAGGCCGCTACCCGATAGGCTTCGGCCATGGTCGGGTAGTTGAAGGTGGTGTTGACGAAATACTTGAGGGTATTTTGCTCACCCGGCTGGTTCATGATCGCCTGGCCGATGTGCACGATCTCCGAGGCCTGGTAGCCGAAGCAATGCACGCCGAGCACTTCCAGGGTTTCGCGGTGGAACAGGATTTTCAGCATGCCTTGCGGCTCGCCGGCGATCTGCGCACGCGCCATGCTCTTGAAAAACGCCTTGCCCACTTCGTAAGGCACCTTGGCCTTGGTCAGTTCGTGCTCGTTCTTGCCGATGGAGCTGATCTCGGGAATCGTATAGATCCCGGTCGGCACGTCGTTCACGTAGCGCCAGCTGCCATTGTCAACGATGCTGCCAGCGGCCGAGCGGCCCTGGTCATGGGCGGCACTGGCCAGGCTTGGCCAGCCGATCACGTCACCGGCGCCGTAGATGTTCGGCACGCAGGTGCGGTAATTCTCGTCCACTTCGATCTGGCCACGGCTGTTGACCTTGACCCCGATGTTTTCCATGCCCAGCTTGTCGGTGTTGCCGGTACGGCCATTGCACCACAGCAAGGCGTCGGCCTTGATCTTCTTGCCGGACTTGAGGTGCAGGATCACCCCGTTGTCCAGGCCTTCGACCCGCTCGTACTCTTCGTTATGGCGCACGGTGATGTTGTTGTTGCTGAAGTGGTAGCTCAACGCCTGGGAGATTTCCGAGTCGAGGAAGCTGAGCAACTGGTCACGGTTGTCCACCAGCTCTACCAGTACACCCAGGCCACTGAAGATCGAGGCGTATTCACAGCCGATCACGCCGGCGCCGTAGATGATCAGTTTGCGCGGGGTGTGGCCCAGGCTCAGGATGGTGTCGCTATCGTAGATACGCGGGTGGTGAAAATCGATGTCCGCCGGGCGATACGGGCGCGAACCGGTGGCGATGATGATGTGCTTGGCCACCAGCTTCTCGACCACGCCATTGGCGCAGACCACTTCGACGGTTTGCTCGTCGGCGAAACTGCCGGTGCCGAAGAACAGGTCGACGCGGTTACGGGCGTAGTAGCCGGTGCGCGAGGCGACTTGCTTGGAGATGACTTTTTCAGCGCTTTTCAATACGTCCGGGAACGAGAACCAGCGCGGCTCACCAATGGCCCGGAACATCGGGTTGGTATTGAACTGCATGATCTGCCGTACCGAGTGACGCAACGCCTTGGACGGGATGGTACCCAGGTGGGTGCAGTTACCGCCGACCTGGCGACGGCTATCGACCATCGCCACCTTGCGCCCTGCTTTGGCAGCGTTCATCGCCGCACCTTCTCCAGCTGGGCCGGAACCCAGTACCACCACGTCGTAGTTGTAGACAGCCATGCGTACTCCTCAGAACAGGCCAGGCGTACGGTTGGACGCCGGGCTAAATCATGCCGCGGCCAGCGTGCATGAAGGACAATTTGGCTCAAGTGTGTGAACCGGGGCACAGTCTATAGAAGGCCGAGCGCCGCGAACATTAACCCTTGGTCGCGTCGTAGGCCAGTGTTGCCATACTACAGGACGCAAACCAGCGCCGAATTCAGGATGAGCCATTATGCGACAACTATTTTTCTGTTTGATGCTGATGGTGTCGCTCACGGCGCACGCCAACGATGCGCAGCGGCTCAGGCAGGCGAGCTTCCCGGCACAGGTCGAGGGGCTGGCCTTGAAAAACCAGGCGGTGTTCACCTATCTCTGGGCGGATGTGTATGCGGCGGCGCTGTATGCACCGGCTGACCTAGCTGCAAAGCAGGCCTGGGACCAGCAGAAGGCTGTGCGCCTGGCGCTGTATTACTTTCGCGACATCGACCGCAATGATGTGATCAAGGCGGCCACCGTCACCCTGGAACGCCAGCAGGCCAATGCCGGGTTGAACCCGGAGATAGCCAAGCTGCACGCGCGCTTTCGGGATATTCGCAGCGGCGATCGCTATGCCCTGGATTTTCGTCCGGGGCGCGGGTTGAATCTGGAGATTAATGGCCAGGTGGTGTTCAGCAGCCCGGACGCTGAATTAGCGAAGGCCTACCTGGGTATCTGGCTGGGGCCCAAAGGTCTGTCCGACAGTTTGCGCAACACGCTACTCAAGTGATGGCGGCGTTGACGGTTCCATCGTCATCGCGGGCAAGCCCGCTCCCACAGGTAAATGCATTTCAACTGTGGGAGCTGGCTTGCCTGCGATAAGGCCCTCCCAGACACCACAAAACCCACAGGCATGAAAAAGCCCCGAACCAGTCGGGGCTTTTTCATTCAGCGCAAAGGCTTAGCGCGGAAACGCAGGCGGGTTGACCCCAGCCATGTCTTCCATCACGCGAACTACCTGGCAGCTGTAGCCGAACTCGTTGTCGTACCACACGTACAGCACAACACGGTTGTCCTGGGTGATGGTCGCTTCGGCGTCCACCACACCGGCGTGGCGCGAGCCCACGAAGTCGGTGGAGACCACTTCCTGGGAATTGACGAAGTCGATCTGCTTATGCAGGTCGGAGTGCAGCGCCATGTAGCGCAGGTACTCGTTCATCTCTTCACGGGTGGCGGCTTTCTCAAGGTTGAGGTTGAGAATGGCCATCGACACGTTCGGCGTCGGTACGCGGATCGCGTTACCGGTCAGCTTGCCGGCCAGCTCAGGCAGGGCCTTGGCAGCAGCGGTAGCAGCACCGGTCTCGGTGATCACCATGTTCAACGCGGCGCTACGGCCACGGCGATCACCCTTGTGGAAGTTGTCGATCAGGTTCTGGTCGTTGGTGTACGAGTGAACCGTTTCAACGTGACCGTTGACGATGCCGAACTTGTCGTTCACAGCTTTGAGCACCGGCACGATGGCGTTGGTGGTGCAGGAAGCGGCGGACACGATCTTGTCGTCAGCGGTGATTTCAGCGTGGTTGATGCCGTGCACGATGTTCTTGAGCTTGCCCTTGCCAGGCGCGGTCAGTACAACGCGGTCGACACCCGGGCATGCCAGGTGTTGGCCCAGGCCCTCGGCATCGCGCCATACGCCGGTGTTGTCCACCAGCAGGGCGTTCTGGATGCCGTACTGGGTGTAATCCACCTCAGTCGGGTTCTTCGCGTAGATCACCTGGATCAGGTTACCGTTGGCGGTGATGGTGTTGTTTTCTTCGTCAATGGTGATGGTGCCATTGAACGAACCGTGTACCGAATCGCGACGCAGCAGGCTGGCGCGCTTGGTCAGATCGTTCTCGGCGCCTTTACGCACCACGATGGCACGCAGACGCAGGCCGTCGCCACCACCGGTTTTTTCGATCAGGATGCGCGCCAGCAGGCGGCCGATACGGCCAAAGCCGTACAACACCACGTCGGTGCCTTTGCGGGCGGCAGCGTTTTGCTGGCCAACCACATCGGCCATTTCTTCACGCACGAACTGCTCGGCGGTGCGGCCAGCGCCTTCTTTGCGGAATTTGTACGCCAACTTGCCCAGGTCTACCGAAGCCGCGCCGAGCTTGAGCTCGCTCATGGCTTTGAGCAGTGGGAATGTTTCGTGGACGGAGAGTTCGCTGTCGTCGGCGGAGCGATGGCGCGCAAAGCGGTGGGCTTTGAGAATCGCGATGACAGACTGGTTGATCAGGCTGCGGCCATAGATCGAGCTCACCACATTGTTATTGCGGTACAGCTGACCGATAAGCGGAATCATCGCTTCAGCGAGTGCTTCACGGTCGATCCATTCACCAAGACACTGGTCGGGCTTCTGAGTCACGGGAACCTTCCACATGTAGGGGCAGAAAAAAGGGGCTACATTATGTCGCCCGACTGAGCGTTGAGCAATGCGCCAAGGGCAACAAAAAGCCCTTGCAAAAAAATACCACCGCGCTACAGCCCAGGAAACACGCGGGTTCCAGAAGGCCACTAGTTTGGCGAGCAGGCCGACTTGTCCGTAACCCTCCTAAACATTCGCGCATTTTGGCACTACATATTGAGTCAAAACCCGCCATTGTTTGTCTTAGCCACTACATTTCCTACAAACCGTAATAGGCACAGTCAGCAACTGACAGGCGGCACCTGGGGCCGTTACAATTACCGACTTTGTCGCAACGCTTGGAGCTCAACCTTCCGTGCCCGTTCTGCGTCTACCGCTACTCCCTGCCGCGGCAGGTAAACAGCACTGGGGCAACCTGCCCGGTGCCGCCCTGAGCCTGGCCATTGCCGAGGCTGCCAGCGCAGCCAAGCGCTTTACCCTGCTGCTCACCGCCGACAGCCAAAGTGCCGAACGGTTGGAGCAGGAGCTGAGCTTCTTCGCCCCGGATTTGCCGGTGCTGCATTTTCCCGACTGGGAAACCCTGCCTTACGATCTGTTCTCGCCGCACCAGGACATCATCTCCCAGCGTATCGCCAGCCTGTACCGCTTGCCGGAACTGGCCCACGGCGTGCTGGTGGTGCCGATCACCACCGCCCTGCACCGCCTGGCACCGACCAAGTTCCTGCTCGGCAGCAGCCTGGTGCTGGACGTCGGCCAGAAGCTCGATGTGGAGCAGATGCGCACGCGCCTGGAAGCCAGCGGCTACCGCTGCGTCGACACGGTGTACGAACACGGTGAGTTCGCGGTGCGCGGCGCCTTGATCGACCTGTTCCCGATGGGCAGCAAGTTGCCGTACCGCATCGACCTGTTCGATGACGAGATCGAGACGCTGCGCACCTTCGATCCGGAGAACCAGCGCTCCATCGACAAGGTCGATTCGATCAAGCTGCTGCCGGCGCGGGAATTCCCGCTGCAAAAAGACGCGGTCACGCGCTTCAAGGCGCGCTTTCGCGAACGCTTCGACGTGGACTTCCGTCGCTGCCCGATCTTCCAAGACTTGAGCAGCGGCATCACGCCCGCGGGCATCGAGTACTACCTGCCGCTGTTCTTCGACGAAACCTCCACCCTCTTCGACTACCTGCCCCAGGACACCCAGGTGTTCTCGCTGCCGGGTATCGAACAGGCCGCGGAAAACTTCTGGAACGACGTGCGCAACCGCTATGAAGAGCGCCGCGTGGATCCGTCCCGGCCTTTATTGCCGCCCGCTGAGCTGTTCCTGCCGGTGGAAGACTGCTTCGCGCGCCTGAAAAACTGGCCGCGAGTGGTCGCCAGCCAGCAGGACGTGGACGCTGGCAGTGGCCGCGAGCGTTTCCCGGCGAGCGCGCTGCCCGACTTGGCGATCCAGGCCAAAGCCACGCAACCGCTGGAGGCGCTGTCTAACTTCCTCGGTGACTTCCCGGGCCGCGTGCTGTTTACCGCCGAATCCGCCGGGCGCCGCGAAGTGCTGCTGGAGCTGTTGGAACGCCTGAAGCTGCGGCCGAAAACCGTCGACAGCTGGCCGGATTTTGTCGCCAGCAAAGAGCGCCTGGCGATCACCATCGCGCCGCTGGACGAAGGGCTGCGGCTGGATGACCCGGCGCTGGCCTTGATCGCCGAAAGCCCGCTGTTCGGCCAACGCGTGATGCAGCGCCGACGCCGGGAAAAACGCGCCGACGCCAACAACGACGCGGTGATCAAGAACCTCACCGAGCTGCGCGAAGGCGCGCCGGTGGTGCATATCGACCACGGCGTGGGCCGCTACCTGGGCCTGCAGACCCTGGAGATCGACAACCAGGCCGCCGAATTCCTCACCATGGAATACGCCGAGGGCGCCAAGCTCTACGTGCCGGTGGCCAACCTGCACCTGATCGCCCGCTACACCGGCAGCGACGACGCCTTGGCGCCGTTGCACCGCCTGGGCTCCGAGACCTGGCAGAAAGCCAAGCGCAAGGCCGCCGAACAGGTACGCGACGTGGCCGCCGAACTGCTCGACATCTATGCGCGCCGCGCCGCCCGCGAAGGTTACGCGTTCGCCGACCCGAAAGCCGACTACGCCACTTTCAGCGCCGGTTTTGCCTTCGAAGAAACCCCCGACCAGCAAACCACCATCGAAGCCGTGCGCGCCGACATGCTCGCGCCCAAGCCGATGGACCGCCTGGTGTGTGGCGACGTGGGCTTTGGCAAGACCGAAGTGGCCATGCGTGCAGCCTTTATTGCGGTACACGGCGGTCGCCAAGTGGCGATCCTGGTGCCCACCACCCTGCTCGCCCAGCAGCACTACAACAGTTTCCGCGACCGCTTTGCCGACTGGCCGGTGACCGTGGAGGTGATGAGCCGCTTCAAGTCCGCCAAGGAAGTGAATGCTGCCGTCGCCGATCTGGCCGAAGGCAAAATCGACATCGTGATCGGCACCCACAAGTTGCTGTCGGACGATGTGAAGATCAAGAACCTGGGCCTGGTGATCATCGACGAAGAGCACCGCTTTGGCGTGCGCCAGAAAGAACAGCTCAAGGCCCTGCGCAGCGAAGTCGACATCCTCACCCTCACCGCCACGCCGATTCCGCGCACGCTGAACATGGCAGTGTCGGGCATGCGCGACCTGTCGATCATCGCCACGCCACCGGCGCGTCGTTTGTCGGTGCGCACCTTCGTGATGGAGCAGAACAAGAGCACGGTCAAGGAAGCCCTGCTGCGCGAACTGCTGCGCGGCGGCCAGGTGTACTACCTGCACAACGATGTGAAAACCATCGAGAAATGCGCCGCCGACCTCGCCGAACTGGTGCCGGAGGCCCGCATCGCCATCGGCCACGGGCAGATGCGCGAGCGCGAACTCGAACAGGTGATGAGCGACTTCTACCACAAGCGCTTCAACGTGCTGATCGCCTCGACCATCATCGAGACCGGCATCGACGTGCCGAGCGCCAACACCATCATCATCGAGCGCGCCGACAAGTTCGGCCTGGCGCAGTTGCACCAATTGCGCGGCCGCGTCGGGCGCAGTCACCACCAGGCCTATGCCTACCTGCTGACGCCACCGCGCCAGCAGATCACTTCCGATGCGGAAAAACGCCTGGAAGCGATCGCCAATACCCAGGACCTCGGCGCCGGCTTTGTATTGGCCACCAATGACCTGGAAATCCGGGGTGCCGGCGAGTTGCTCGGCGACGGCCAGAGCGGGCAGATCCAGGCGGTGGGTTTCACGCTGTATATGGAGATGCTCGAGCGCGCGGTGAAAGCCATCCGCAAAGGCGAGCAACCGAACCTCGACCAACCCTTGGGCGGCGGCCCGGAGATCAACCTGCGCTTGCCAGCGTTGATTCCCGAAGACTACCTGCCGGATGTGCATGCACGGTTGATCCTGTACAAGCGCATTGCCTCGGCGGCCGATGAAGAAGGCCTCAAGGACTTGCAGGTAGAGATGATCGACCGCTTCGGCCTGCTGCCGGAGCCGACCAAGAACCTGGTGCGCCTGACCCTGCTCAAGTTGCAGGCCGAGCAGTTGGGCATCAAGAAAGTCGACGCCGGGCCGCAAGGCGGGCGTATCGAATTCGAAGCGCAGACGCCGGTCGACCCGTTGGTGCTGATCAAGCTGATCCAGGGCCAGCCCAACCGCTACAAATTCGAAGGGGCTACGCTGTTCAAGTTCATGGTGCCGATGGAACGTGCCGAAGAACGCTTCAACACCTTGGAGGCGCTGTTTGAACGCCTCATTCCGAAATCCGTTTAAGGACGCCCCCATGCGCGTGTTCCGCATTTTGAGCCTGTTGTTGGTGGTACTCGCACCTTCGGCCTTTGCCGACAGCCTGTATCAGGTGGAAATGATCCTGGTGCGCCAGAATGCGGAACCTGTGATCAACAGCCGCGCCGCCCCGGAAAACTGGGATGCGGGCGCGCCGCGCCTGGGTGAGCGGATGAGCCCGCCGCGCCTGGGCAATATCGTCGACAAGCTGCGCGGCGACGCCAACTACACGGTGCTCGCGCACAAGGCCTGGGAACAGAACCTGGGCGAGCAAGCGGTGAAGGTGGCGATCACCGATGGCCAGGAGCAATTCGGCCAGTTCCCTATCGAAGGGGTGTTGAGCCTGCAACTGGGGCGCTTTACCGATATCGATGCGGATTTCTGGATCAACCAGTTCGACGGCAACGGCAGCGTGATTGCCAGCGAACACTTGAGCCAGAAAGACGTGCGCACCAAGAACAACCAGCTCAACTACCTGGACGGCGGCCACCTGGCGCTGCTGATCAAGATCACCTCGCTGACCGCCAAGCCACCCAGCGCACCACCGCCCGACCTTCAGGACTGATTGCGCGCCATGCCCCTGACGTCGTCGTTGACCAAACCCCTGGCCCCTTCGTGGGCCAATCGCTTCAAAGAGCAGAGCCTTGAGCGCGGGCGGCGCTACGCCCTGGAAAACCGCGTGCGCATCGTCGAGTGCGGCGACAGCACCATCACCGCCAGTTGCGAAGGCTCGGGCGGCAACGTTTACCGCCAGACCATCTCACTGCGCGAATCGGCCAAGGGTTTGCTGATCCTGGTAGACAGCCGCTGCACGTGCCCGGTACACACCAACTGCAAACACATCGCGGCGGTGCTGCTCAAGGTTCAGGAAACCCTGGCCTACCCGGCAGCGGCCCAGGATGCGCAACTGCTGGAAAAGCTCCAGGCGGTGCTGGATAACCGCGTGGTCCTGCCCCAGGTGGTGATGGACGACGTGCCACCGGTGCCGCGCCTGTGGCTGGCCAGCGTCGAGTTCAGCGCGTTCGAGCCGCGCAACGGCAAGATGCAGCGCTATATCCAGCACCGTGCGGCGCTGTCGTTCAACTACCTGGGCAACTATGTCAGCGGGCAAAAAAATGCCGACATCATTGTGCGCCAGGAGACCCAGAGCCTGCGGATCAAGCGCCAACCCGAGCAGGAACAGGCCTATCGCGAACACCTGCGCCTGCTTGGCTTCAAGATCGCCACGCGCCAGAGCAAGGCCCTGCCGGAAAGTGCCGGCGAGCTGTTCGAGATGGTCAATGACAGCGCCTGGCTGAACTTCACCCTCAATGTGTCGCCAAGCTTGCGCGCCGAGGGCTGGGAGCTGCAGATCGATGAAGACTTCGGCTTTGACCTCAGCCCGGTCGATGACTGGTATGCCACCGTCGATGAAGGGCCGGAACGCGACTGGTTCGACCTGGAGCTGGGCATTATCGTCAACGGCGAACGCTTGAGCCTGCTGCCGATCCTGCTGAACCTGATGCGCTCCCACACCGAGATTCTCAACCCGGAGAAGCTCGCGCGGCGCCGCGATGAAGAGCTGATCCTGGTCAACATCCCCGGCCTGCCCAACGGCCACGGCCCGCTGCAAGTGGCGCTGCCCTACGGCCGCTTGAAGCCGGTGCTGGCGACCCTCGGCGAGTTTTACCTGCAGGAAGCCGGCACCACCGCGCTGCGCCTGGCCAAGGCCGACGCGATTCGCCTCAACCCGCTGGAAGACCTGCCACTGCAATGGGAAGGCGGCGAGAAGATCCGCAACTTCGCCCAGCGCCTGCGCGATATCAAGGACTTCACCTGCGCGGCGCCTGAAGGCTTGAATGCGACCTTGCGCCCCTATCAGCTGGAAGGCTTGAGCTGGATGCAGTCACTGCGCCAACTGGAGGTGGGTGGGATACTCGCGGATGACATGGGCCTGGGTAAAACCCTGCAAACCCTGGCGCATATCCTTACCGAGAAAATCGCCGGGCGCCTTGATCGGCCGTGCATGGTCGTGATGCCTACCAGCCTGATTCCGAACTGGCTCGATGAGGCTGCGCACTTCACCCCGCAGCTGAGAGTGCAGGCACTTTATGGCGCGGGGCGTAAGAAACATTTCGCCAACCTGAATGACTACGACCTGCTGCTGACCACCTACGCCCTGCTGCCCAAGGACATCGAACAGCTCGCCGCCCTGCCCTTGCACGTCTTGATCCTGGATGAAGCGCAGTACATCAAGAACCCGTCCAGCAAGGCGGCCCAGGCCGCGCGCGAACTGAATGCCCGCCAGCGCCTGTGCCTGAGCGGCACGCCCTTGGAAAACCACTTGGGCGAGCTGTGGTCGCTGTTCCACTTCTTGCTGCCGGGTTGGCTGGGCGACGTGAAGAGCTTCAACCGTGATTACCGCGTGCCGATTGAAAAACGCGCCAGCGAGGTGCGATTGCAACACCTCAACGGCCGGATCAAACCCTTCCTGCTGCGCCGTACCAAGGAGCAAGTGGCGACCGAGCTGCCGCCCAAGACCGAGATTATCCACTGGGTCGATCTCAACGAGGCCCAGCGCGACGTGTACGAAACCATGCGCCTGGCCATGGATAAAAAGGTCCGCGACGAGATCACCCGCAAGGGCGTGGCCCGCAGCCAGATCATCATCCTCGAAGCCCTGCTGAAACTGCGCCAGGTGTGCTGCGACCTGCGCCTGGTCAACGACGCTACCCTGCCCGCCCGTGGCAGCAGCTCGGGCAAGCTCGACAGCCTGATGGACATGCTCGATGAGCTGTTTGCCGAGGGCCGCCGGATCCTGCTGTTCTCGCAGTTCACCTCGATGCTGAGCCTGATCGAGGCCGAACTGAAAAAACGCGGGGTTGCCTACGCCTTGCTGACCGGCCAGACCCGGGATCGACGCACCCCGGTGAAGGATTTCCAGAGCGGCAAGCTGCAGATCTTTTTGATCAGCCTGAAGGCTGGCGGCGTAGGCTTGAACCTGACCGAAGCCGACACGGTTATCCACTATGACCCCTGGTGGAACCCGGCCACGGAAAACCAGGCCACCGACCGTGCGTACCGCATCGGGCAGGAAAAGCCGGTGTTCGTGTACAAGATGATTGCCCGAGGCACGGTGGAGGAGAAAATTCAGCACTTGCAGAAGGAGAAGTCCGATCTGGCGGCGGGCGTGCTGGATGGGCGGACCACGGGGGATTGGCAGTTGGGCAATGAAGAGATTGAGGCGTTGTTTGCGCCGTTGCCCAATAAGCAAGAGAAGCGCTGACTGTTAGGCCGCCTTCGCGAGCAAGCCCGCTCCCACATTTTGATTTGTAAATACATTCAAGTGTGGGAGCTGGCTTGCCTGCGATGGCCGCGCCGCGGTCTTCAGCCTGGCAAAGGCGCAAACAGCGCCTCAATATCCCGCTGCTCCAGCTTCCAACCCGCACTGGCGCCACCTTCCAGCACCCCATCGGCCAACGCAGCCTTCTCCAGTTGCAAGGCCTGAATCTTTTCCTCCACCGTGCCCCGGGCAATCATCTTGTACACAAACACCGGTTTGTCCTGCCCGATGCGGTAGGCACGGTCGGTGGCCTGATTTTCCACCGCCGGGTTCCACCACGGGTCGTAATGAATCACCGTATCCGCCGCTGTCAGGTTCAAGCCCGTCCCGCCCGCCTTCAGGCTGATCAGGAATAGCGGTGTCTTGCCGTCCTGGAAGTTCTCAACGGGCGTACGTCGGTCAACGGTCTCTCCCGTCAGGATCGAGTACTCAACCCCACGCAGCTTGAGCTCCTCTTCGATCAACGCCAGCATTGAGGTGAATTGCGAGAACAACAAAATCCGCCGCCCCTCGCTGAGCAACTCTTCCAACATGTCCATCAAGCTACCCAGCTTGCCAGTGTCGGCCTTGGCCGCTTTAGTCATCGGCACAGACTTGACCAGGCGCAAGTCACAGCACACCTGGCGCAGTTTGAGCAGGGCTTCGAGGATGATGATCTGGCTGCGGGCCACGCCATGACGACTGATCTCATCGCGCACCTTTTTATCCATGGCCACACGCACCGTTTCGTAGACATCCCGCTGTGCATCGCTGAGCTCTACCCAGTGCACGATTTCCGACTTGGGCGGTAACTCCGTGGCAACCTGTTCCTTTTTGCGCCGCAACAGGAACGGCTTGATACGTGCCGTGAGGTGCTGCATACGCTGCGCATTACCGTACTTTTCGATGGGCGTGCGGTAATCGCGATTAAAGCTCTTGCTATCGCCCAACCAGCCCGGCAACAAGAAATGAAACAGTGACCACAGCTCACCCAAGTGGTTTTCCAACGGCGTACCGCTCAAGCATAAACGTTGGCCGGCCTCCAACTCACGAGCCGCCTGGGCTGCCTTGCTGTTGGGATTCTTGATGTTTTGCGCTTCGTCGAGGATCAGCACACTCCAACATTGAGGCTGCAGCACTTCAAGGTCTCGCGACAGCAGCGCGTAAGTGGTGAGGACCAGGTCGTAATCGGCCAGGCGCGCGAAGTCAGCCTGGCGCTGCGAGCCGTGCAGCGCCAGGACCTTGAGTTGAGGGGTAAAACGCGCGGCTTCATCCATCCAGTTGGGGACCAGGCTGGTGGGCATCACCGCCAGAGCAGGCGCCTGCAAGCGGCCGGCCTGTTTCTCACAGAGCAAATGGGCAAGGGCCTGCAGGGTTTTCCCCAGGCCCATGTCATCCCCAAGAATCCCGCCGACGTCCAGCTCGCGCAGGGCTTGCATCCAGTTAAGGCCTTCGAGCTGGTAGCCACGTAGTTCGGCGTTCAGGCCCTGAGGAGCCGGTACATTGACGTGCGTGGCCTCCTTGAGACGCTTGGCGAAATCACGCAGCCGCTCGCCGCCCTGCCAGACCAAGGGTATTGCATCCAGGGTGCTGAGCCGTGCCGCGTCGGGCGCGCTCAACCGCAGTGCATCGCCTTCAGGTGCGCGCAGGTAGAGTTCGCCGAGGGTCGCCATCAGGGGTTTGATACGGCCGTAGGGCAGCGCGACTTTGGTGTGAGTGCCGGCGCCCAAACTGACCAATACCCGCTCATCATCGTCACGTTCAGCCATGTAAGTGGCATCGAGTAGTTTGGGCTGGTGACGCATCAAGTCGAGCATGATTGGCAACAGGCTGTGCCGCTCGCCATTGACCTCGACGCCCAGCTCAAGGTTGAACCACTCATGACCCGGCGTCTCTTCGATATCCGCGTACCAGTGATCCACAGCCTCCACGTCGTAATAAAAGCCCGGATGGATGACCACCTCCCACCCGGCCTCGCGCAAAACCGCCAGGTCGCGTTCAACAAAGCGCAGCCAGGCTTCATCAGTGGGTAGATCGAACATATCTCCGGCACTGGCAGGCAGCGCACGGGTTTTGCGAGTGACCGCTTTAAGGCCGATCTTCGTGAGGGTCTTGCGCAGGGCTTTTTCAGCCAACGGCTTGCGTTGGATACGTTGGGTTTCGGTGCCGTTGAGAAACAGGATGTCCTCAGTGCCTTTGCCGCTGACCAGGCAGGCGTCGTATCGGTAAGCCAAGGCGGCGCGGTGTTCAAACGTGAGCATTTGCCGATGGTGCGCCTGGCTGTAGACGTAGGACTCGTCGCTACCCAAGGTGAGGCATCCTTGAGGCTCTAACGTATCGACCACACGCTCGGTCAGCTCGCGCGGCGGAGGAATCACCTTGGATATCGAACTGATCCGATGACTGAATAACGCGACCTGATCAGCTGGAATCATCGGCAAGGCGCAAAGATGCATGGCCAGATTGTCATCCAGCCCGTGATCGATCACCCCGATCGCCAAGTTATCGCGGTCAAGATAATGAAGCGGTTTGAGGGGCAACACCTTGTCCAACTCGCGTCCGTTGCTGATCCACTTGGGAATGTGATTGCCATCGGACAACATGGCCCAATCAAAACGCGCGGGCAGAGCCGGGCCGGACTTAAGCGCCAGGCCTGGGCCCTGCTCAATAAACAGACGTTGGGTTTTCAGCGCCAATTGGAGAATTTCGGCCCCTGGCTCGCCGGCCAGCTGATAACGGGTGTTATAGGAACTATAAGACCGGCTCAACAACAGCAATCGACAAATACGTGTATCCAACTCATGCATATAGGCGGGAGCACGTCGCAACGTCTCATCGATCGAGTACAGCGGCTTGATATCGCTGTAGTCACCTTTCTTCGACACACGCGCCCGATATAGCTCTAATGACCACCTCGTCGAATAGGGATCGGGGGAGAGCTGATACAGCAAAGAGGTGCCCGTATTCCTGGGTTGTTCCTCATCCACAGGCGTGGGTTCAGGGATGCTTTCAAGCCACTTTTCGAGCTGGGGGCTGAGGCGCTCAACCGGTGTCTTTTGCTGCTTTACAGGCGGGTTCAGGTCTTCGTGCAGGACAGTCAACATAAACAGCGCCGCAGCCGCGTGCTTGCAATTGATCGCTACCGGGCAAGAACACACACACTCGACAGTCGCCCAATTTGATGTGACAACATGTGTGATCACCTGGTTGTAGACGTTACGACCGGAGCCCTTGCAACGCGCGATCAACCGGTGTTTTCCCACTTCGACTATTTCGAGACGACTTTCACCAGCGTACTCGAAACCACGCTCCAGTGAACGAGGGTCAAAGCGCTCTTGCCAATCCAATTCTACGATACGTGCGATCAGGTCATTCATGGGGCAGCACTCTACAACGGTCGGCAACGCGATTTAAAGCAGGCCGACTCCCACAAAGCGGTAAGAGATAGCTACAGCAACACCCAGACGCTTCCTACACCAAGCCTCTTTCGTTAACGTTTATTCGATCAGTTGAGCGTCTCGCAACGCTGTGAGGGCCGCCAACCAGCGTGGATCCTGCTTGTAATCCGTCGACGCAACCGCCTGCCCACGCATACGCGCAATCCGCGCTGACGGCGTGACCTTCATCCGCTGCGCTGCACTCAGCGCCAACTCGGCCGCCGCACGGTCATTGCACACCAAGCCCATGTCACAGCCGGCGGTCAGGGCCGCTTCGATACGACTGGCCGCATCGCCGACCACATGGGCGCCGGCCATGGACAGATCATCGCTGAAGATCACCCCGTCGAACTGCAACTCACCGCGCAGGATGTCCTGCAACCAGCGGCGTGAGAAGCCGGCAGGCTGGGCATCGACCTGCGGGTAGATGACGTGCGCCGGCATCACGGCGGCCAATTGCTTGCTCAGGCGTGCGAAAGGCACCAGGTCATTGGCGCGAATCTGTTCCAGGCTGCGCTCGTCAGTGGGAATGGCGACGTGGGAATCGGCCTCGGCCCAACCGTGGCCAGGGAAGTGCTTGCCGGTGGCGGCCATGCCGGCGCTGTTCATGCCGCGGATAAAGGCACCGGCGAGCACGGCAGCGCGTTCGGGGTCGCCTTCAAAGGAGCGGGTGCCGACCACGGCGCTGCGTTGGTAATCCAGGTCCAGCACCGGGGCAAAACTCAGGTCCAGGCCCACCGCCAGCACTTCGGTGGCCATGATCCAACCGCATTGTTCGGCCAGGTATTCGGCGTTGGGGTTATCCGCCAGCGCACGCATGGCCGGCAGGCGTACAAAGCCTTGGCGCAGACGCTGCACGCGGCCGCCTTCCTGGTCCACGGCCAGCAGCAAATCCGGGCGCACTGCGCGAATGGCTGCGCTCAACTCGCGAACCTGGCGTGGGTGCTCGATATTGCGCGCAAAAATGATCAGGCCGCCCACTTCCGGTTGGCGCAACAGATGACGATCCTCGGCCGTGAGCCAGGTACCGGCGACGTCGACCATCAAAGAACCTTGCAGGGCAGCAGTCATAAACCTTCCTTAAATAACGCACACAACCCGTCGTCCTTGCCAGGCACGGCAAGGACGACGGGTTGTGAATAAATAGCTGAAATCGGCATGGCGGCTAGCTTAGCGGATGCAAGCGGCCGCGCCCACCCGCAGCGATCAAACCTTGGCGGCGACCGGTACGGTTTTGCTGCGTGGGCGTAACTGGGCGGCGGCCATGGCCGGATCGCTGACGCCGGTTTCGGCACGCATGCCAGCGGCGAGGAACGGCACCATCAAGCGCATGACTTGCTCGATGGAAGTGTTCACGCCGAAATCGGTCTCGGCAATCGCCCGCAACGCTTTGATACCGGACATGCTGAAGGCAGCGGCACCGAGCATGAAATGCACGCGCCAGAACAGTTCGATAGGCGGAATACGCGGGGCCGCTTCGTTGACCAGCAGCATATAGCGGCGGAACACCTTGCCGTACATGTCTTCCAGATAACGGCGCAAGTGGCCCTGGCTCTGGCTGAACGCCAGGCCCAGCAGGCGCATGAAGATCGACAGGTCGTTGCCGCTGCGAGGCTGCACAACCAGCGCTTGCTCCACCAGGATTTCCAGCAGCTCTTCCAGGCTGGGCTTGTGATCGGCCTTGGCCTGGCGACGTTCCAGCTCACGGTCGAGGCTTGCGCAGAACGGGCCCAGAAAGCGTGAGAACACTGCCTGGATCAGGGCCTTTTTCGAGCCGAAATGATAGTTCACAGCAGCGAGGTTGACCCCAGCCTTGCTGGTGATCAGCCGCAATGAAGTTTCAGCAAATCCTTTTTCCGCGAACAATTGCTCGGCAGCATCGAGAATGCGTTCAACGGTTTCCGACTGGGCCATGGCTACTCCGCCTGACAAACAAACACTTGTTTGAAACATACGTTTCAGAGTGTGTCTTGTCAAGCCTGGGGGTCCGCTTTGCGGCTGGTCGGTCATCTGTTTCATCGCTATTTAATCACATCCTCGCAGCTCTGTAGGCAGCGCCGCTTCTGCTCTGTAGGACGGCTGACGGATGACCGTCCAGCGGAGCCGCTAAAAAGGATGATTGCCAAGCGCAGTTCACTGTATATAATCCCAGTCACTGTATAAAAAGACAGAGCGATCAACATGCTAAAACTGACGCCACGCCAAGCTGAGATTCTGGCTTTTATCAAGCGCTGCCTTGATGACAACGGGTACCCGCCTACCCGTGCGGAGATTGCCCTGGAACTGGGGTTCAAGTCCCCGAACGCCGCCGAGGAACACCTCAAGGCCCTCGCTCGCAAAGGTGCGATCGAGATGACCCCGGGTGCTTCGCGGGGTATTCGTATCCCTGGCTTCGAAGCCAAGGCCGACGAGTCGACATTGCCGATCATCGGCCGCGTCGCCGCAGGTGCGCCGATCCTGGCGCAGCAGCACGTCGAAGAATCCTGCAACATCAACCCGACCTTCTTCCATCCTCGCGCCGACTACCTGTTGCGTGTGCACGGCATGAGCATGAAAGACGTGGGCATCTTTGACGGTGACCTGCTGGCGGTCCATACCACCCGCGAAGCCCGCAATGGCCAGATCGTCGTGGCCCGTATCGGCGACGAGGTCACGGTCAAACGCTTCAAGCGCGAAGGCAGCAAGGTCTGGCTCCTGGCCGAAAACCCTGAGTTTGCCCCGATCGAAGTCAACCTGAAAGACCAGGACCTGGTGATCGAAGGCTTGAGTGTCGGCGTCATTCGCCGCTAAAGGAGGCATCATGCAGCTCGTGCACACCCCACAACACACACAACTGTCGCTGTTCGAGGCCTTCATGGCCCAACCCCTTGCGCCGATCCTCAAGGAAACGGTCGAAGCCCCCTGGGGCGGCGAACCTGAGGCGTTCAGTGAATTGTCGTTGCGCGGTGCGGCTGAGAGCTGCCTGAACCTGCTGGCACCTATCCTGCGCGAATTAAGCGAAGATCAGGACGCCCGCTGGCTGACACTGATCGCCCCGCCCGCCAGCCTCACCCAGGCCTGGCTGCGGGACGCCGGGCTCAACCGTGAGCGCATCCTGTTGCTGCAACCACGCGGCGCACAAAGCGCCCAGCAACTAACCTGCGAAGCCTTGCGCCTGGGCCGTAGCCATACGGTGGTGAGCTGGTTGAACCCGCTGAATGCCAGCGCCAAGCAGCAACTGATCAGCGCTGCACGCACGGGTGATGCACAGAGTTTGAATATTCGATTGGGGTAATGACGGGCGCGCCACAGACGCAGCCTTCACCAAGGACTCAGTGAAGAACGCGCGGCCCTTCTTCTTTCTCCGGCTCGCCTTCGGCAAGGCGACCAGCCATCTGCACGCCCACGCTCAACATGGCTTTAGCCACTTCGACGTGCTGGCCTTGCAGGAAGACCTTGGCGTCTTCGGAGAAATCCAGAATAACCAGAGAACCCTCGTCCTCCGCCCGGCGCAGTTCGATTCGGCCGTCAGGCAGTTCAACAATTTCCAGAAAGGACGTTGGCATAAAAGTCTGTTCTCCACGAAAGGCCTGGGATTATATCAGTCATCCACCCAGCCTCGCAGGGGATATGGACAGGTTTGTTGACGGCTTGATGAATGGTGTCCTGGGCAACACGCTTCTCTCTGTGGGAGCTGGCTTGCCTGCGATGGCGGTGGGTCAGTTATTACTGGGCTTTTCTGACTCACCTCTATCGCAGCATGGGCATTCACAGAACTTTGCAAGCTGTAGCAGCCAACGGTAACCACGATGCGAAGCGAGTAGCTCTTGATCTCGCTCTGCTTGTGATCTTGATCTGGCTTTTGATCTTAGGCGCCCCGTTAAACCACGCCGGCCGAACGCAGGCTTGAATTCGTGGGTAACCCGGCAGGACGCCGGGTTACCCACGGATTCAAGCCTGCGTTCGGGCACACCGAGCCTAAGCGAGGTGCCGAGTGGTGGGGCAAGAGCCCTTTGGTTACTTTGGGGCTTTTCCAAAGTGACCCGCCGTCAGGGCGGAACCCTAAGTAGCCATTACCGCAGCAATGGATATGTACACAATACAACTGTGTTGACTGCCAGGCAGCCTTCGCGAGCAAGCCCGCTCCCACAATTTGATCGCGGGGCGTCAGCTAGATAGGTGTCGGCTGGCAGGCCGTCATCGCAGGCAAGCCAGCTCCCACAGTTGGATCCTGGGGCGCCAGGTCGATAAGCGTCGGCTGTCCGGTCGTCACGGGAGCAAGCTCCCTCGCCACAGGTTCAGCACTCGTTCAGCCCTTCACGAAAACGCAACGCCATCTTTTTCAACTCCTGGCGCCAGCCTTCCAACTCCTCACGGCTCAACGGCTTGGGCTCATCCTGCTCCAGGGCCACGGCGACGATCAGCGGCTGGGTAACATCCCCCTTGGGCACGTGGGGAATACGCGGCGGCTGAAACATATCCGCATGGGCCTTGAGCAGCCGCGCCACCCAACTGTCAGGGCTCTGGGCCATTTCCACCAGTTCGGCCAACTCGGGGATGGCCATGGAATCCAGCACTTCACGATTCATGATCATTTCCGCCCGCGGTGCGCCCGCCTGGGGCAAGCGGTAGAACCCGGCGATTTCATGGCACAGCCCCAGCAAGGCACCGTACAGGTGGAACAACGCCGCTTCGCGCCCCGCCTGTACCAGCGCGATGGCATTCATCTCTTTCCCTTCCTCGGCACGGCCAAGGGCCTCCAGGGACAAACCCGCGAAGTAAATTTTCTGATTGGTACGGGTATAGAGTTCGTTGGCCATGACGGCAATCTCCACAACGAATAGGCGTGATGCTGGCTGTGTAGGAGCGAGCTTGCTCGCGAAAAACTTCCAGGCACCGCAGGGTGCCAGGTTTCCCGCGTTTTCGTTAACGATCTTCGCGAGCAAGCTCGCTCCTACAGTAAGCAAAAGCCGTCTATACAGACGGCTTTTGGCGTTAACAGACTAGCGGATCAAGCGCCTTGGCGCTTGTCCTCGACCTTCCACTTGCCGCCGTCGTAGAAGGCTTTCCAGCCAGTAGGCTTGCCGTCCACTTCGGTCTGCACGTACTGCTCCTTGGTCTTGCGGCTGTAGCGGATCACGGCTGGGCGACCATCCGGGTCCTTCTTCGGCGCTTCACACAGGAAGTGGTACTTCGGATCGATCTCGTCCTTGTGCGGCACGATCTCCATCACCAAGGGGGCACGGGTCTCGCGGTTTTTCGGGAACTGGCTGGCGGCCAGGAACAGCCCCGAAGCGCCGTCACGCAGGATGTAGGTGTCGTTGACCTTCTCGCACTTGAGCTCAGGCATCTTCACCGGGTCCATTTTCGGCGGCGCCGCATCCCCGCTTTTCAGCAGTTTGCGGGTGTTCTTGCAGGTCGGGTTGGTGCACCCGAAGAACTTGCCGAAACGGCCGGTCTTGAGCTGCATCTCGCTGCCGCACTTGTCGCATTCCAGGCTCGGGCCTTCATAGCCCTTGATGCGGTAGGTGCCCTCTTCGATCTCGTAGCCGTTGCAATCGGGGTTGTTACCGCAGATGTGCAGCTTGTGCTTCTCGTCCAGCAGGTAGGCGTCCATCGCCGTGCTGCAGATCGGGCAGCGATGCTTGCCGCGCAGCACCAGCGACTCGGATTCACCCTCATCGTCAGCCGCGATTTCATCGCCCGGCACCAGGTTGACGGTCGCCTTGCAGCGCTCTTTCGGCGGCAGGCTGTAGCCCGAGCAACCGAGGAACACGCCGGTGGAAGCGGTACGAATCTGCATCGGACGACCGCAGGTGGTGCACGGAATATCCGTCATCACCGGCTGGTTGGCGCGCATCCCGTTCTCAGGGTTCTCGGCCACTTCGAGCTTTTTCTTGAAGTCGCCATAGAACTCGTCGAGCACGTTTTTCCAGTCGCGCTCGCCCTGGGCCACGTCATCGAGGTTCTCTTCCATGCCGGCGGTGAAGCCGTAGTCCATCAGGTTGGAGAAGCTCTCCGACAGACGCTCGGTCACGATGTCGCCCATCTTTTCCGAATAGAAACGACGGTTGTGCAGCGCAACGTAGCCACGGTCCTGGATGGTGGAGATGATCGCCGCGTAGGTCGAAGGACGACCGATACCGCGCTTCTCCATCTCTTTGACCAGGCTGGCTTCGGAATAACGCGCCGGCGGCTTGGTGAAATGCTGGGACGGGTCGAGCTTGATCAGCTTCAACGTGTCGCCCTGGGCCATGTCCGGCAGCACGTCATCATCGCCAGGCTTGGCGATCTGCGGCATCACACGGGTGTAGCCGTCGAACTTGAGGATACGGCCCTTGGCACGCAGCTCGAAATCGCCCGCGCCCACGCTGACGGTAGTAGACAGGTATTGCGCTGGCAGCATCTGGCACGCCAGGAATTGGCGCCAGATCAGCTCGTAGAGGCGCTCAGCGTCGCGCTCCATGCCGCTCAGCTTGGCAGGCGTGGTGTTGGCGTCAGAAGGACGAATCGCTTCGTGAGCCTCTTGTGCGCCTTCCTTGCTGCTGTAGACGTTCGGCTTCTCCGGCAGGTAGGTCTTGCCGAATTCGCTTTCAATATAGGCACGCGCCATCGCCACCGCGTCTTGCGACAGGTTGGTGGAGTCCGTACGCATATACGTGATGTAGCCAGCCTCATACAGACGCTGGGCCATCATCATGGTCTTCTTCACCCCGAAGCCCAGGCGGTTGCTCGCGGCTTGTTGCAGGGTGGAGGTGATGAACGGCGCCGATGGCTTGCTGCTGGTCGGTTTGTCTTCACGCTTGACGATGCTGTAGCTGGAGGCCTTGAGCTTCTCCAGCGCGGCCATGGCCTGGGCTTCGTTCAGCGGCTTGAAGGCCTCGCCTTTCTCACGCGCCACTTCAAAGCGCACGTTGGCGCCCTTGGCAGTGCCCAGGTCGGCGTGGACTTCCCAGTATTCTTCAGGGATGAACGCACGGATCTCGCGCTCACGCTCCACCACCAGCTTGACCGCTACCGATTGCACACGGCCGGCAGACAGGCCACGGGCGATCTTCGCCCACAGCAGTGGCGAGACCATGTAGCCCACGACGCGGTCGAGGAAGCGACGGGCCTGCTGGGCGTTGACACGGTCAATGTCCAGCTCGCCCGGCTTGGAGAACGCTTCCTGAATGGCTTTCTTGGTGATTTCGTTGAACACCACGCGCTTGTAGCGGCTGTCATCACCGCCGATGGCTTCGCGCAGGTGCCAGGCAATGGCTTCCCCTTCGCGGTCCAAGTCCGTCGCGAGATAGATGGTGTCGGCATCTTTGGCGAGCCGGCGCAGCTCTTCGATGACCTTTTCCTTGCCCGGAAGGATTTCGTACTTGGCCTTCCAGCCATGGTCCGGGTCCACACCCATGCGCGAAACCAGTTGCTTGCGCGCTTTTTCTTTAGGCGTGAGTACAGGACCTTCGCCCGCGGCGGCCTTGCCGCGCTTGGCGGCAGGCTCCTTGCTGGCGCTAGCCGAACCGCTGGTGGGCAGGTCTCGGATATGGCCGATACTCGACTTCACCACGTACTCGTTGCCCAAGTACTTGTTGATGGTCTTGGCCTTAGCCGGGGATTCCACAATGACCAGCGATTTGCCCATGGATCGGAAAATTCCTGAATTCGAGAAGTGAAAGGCAGTTGGCGCCTGACGCGGCAACGCTATATATAGTGGCAACCGGATGAGGTCAAGCGCAGCATTCTGCGCGACCTGCCGTTATTGCCGTTTAAAAAGACTGGCTTCGGCCTGGACCAAAGCAAAGCGCGGGACCTGCTCGCCGTCAACTTCGACGGTCTCCAGGAACATGCTCAAAGGGCGCACCCAAAAGCCGTATTCACCATACAGCGCTTGGTAAAACACCACTTCTTCTTCGGTTTCAGAGTGGCGCGCCACGCTGAAAACACGGTACTGCGGCCCCTTGTAATGCTGGTAGAGCCCGGGTTCGACTTTCATGCTCTGGCCCTCATGCAAAATTTGTTGAAAAAAAATATTTAAAAGTTCCAAAAAACAAAAACCGGGGCACTGGGCCCCGGCTTCCGTCAACCGAACGTTTAGACGCGTTCGAAGACGGTGGAGATGCCTTGGCCGAGACCAATGCACATGGTAGCAACCCCAAGGTTGCCGCCATTTTGCTTCATCACGTTAAGCAAAGTGCCGGAGATACGCGCACCGGAGCAACCGAATGGGTGGCCCAGGGCAATCGCACCGCCGTGCAGGTTAACCTTCTCGTTCATCTTGTCGAGTACTTTCAAATCTTTCAGCACGGGCAGGGCCTGTGCGGCGAAAGCTTCGTTGAGCTCGAAGAAGTCGATATCGGAGATGGAAAGGCCTGCGCGCTTCAAGGCTTTTTGTGTGGCCGGTACTGGACCATAGCCCATGATCGCCGGATCCACACCCGCCACTGCCATCGAACGAATCACGGCCAGCGGCTGGATACCCAGGTCCTGGGCACGTTGCGCCGACATCACGATCATGCACGAAGCACCGTCGGTGATCTGCGAGGAAGTACCGGCTGTCACGGTGCCACCCTTTGGATTGAAGGCTGGCTTGAGAGCCGCCAGGCTTTCCAGGGTGGTGTCCGGACGAATGGTTTCGTCGTAGTCGAACAGTTTCAGGAAACCGTTCTCGTCGTAGCCGTTCATCGGGATGATTTCATCCTTGAACTTGCCTTCCACAGTCGCCTTGTGGGCGAGCTGGTGGGAGCGCAGGCCGAAGGCGTCCTGGGCTTCACGGGTGATGCCGTGCATTTTGCCGAGCATTTCCGCGGTCAGGCCCATCATGCCCGAGGCTTTCGCCGCGTAGAGGGACATGTGCGGGTTAGGATCGACGCCGTGCATCATGCTGACGTGGCCCATGTGCTCCACGCCGCCGACTACGAACACATCGCCGTTGCCGGTCATGATCGCTTGGGCAGCGGTGTGCAGCGCGCTCATCGACGAGCCGCACAGGCGGCTGACGGTCTGACCAGCGGCAGTGTGCGGGATCTGGGTCATCAACGACGCCATGCGCGCGATGTTCCAGCCCTGCTCCAGGGTCTGGTTGACGCAGCCCCAGATCACGTCCTCGACTTCGTTCGGGTCGACCTTGGTGTTGCGCTCCAGCACTTTGCTGATCAGGTGCGCCGACATGTCTTCGGCGCGGGTGTTGCGGTGCATGCCGCCCTTGGAGCGGCCCATCGGCGTACGACCGAAGTCGACGATCACGACGTCTCTTGGATTCAAGCTCATAAATATTCTCGCTCTAGTCGTCTGGGCACTTAACCGAAGAAGCTCTGGCCGTTCTTGGCCATTTCACGCAGCTTCGCGGTCGGGTGGTACAGCGGGCCCAGATCAGCGTACTGATCAGCCAGGGCAACGAACTGGGCCACACCGATGGAGTCGATGTAACGCAGCGCACCACCACGGAATGGAGGGAAACCAATACCGTACACCAGGCCCATATCGGCTTCGGCGGCGGTTTCAACGATGCCGTCTTCCAGGCAACGCACGGTTTCCAGGCACAGGGCGATCATCATCCAGTTGATGATGTCCTCGTCAGACACCTCACGCTGTTCGTAGATGACTGGAGCGAGTACTTCGTGCACCGATGGGTCGGCCACTTTCTTCTGCTTGCCCTTCTTGTCGGTCTCGTAGGCGTAGAAACCCTTGCCGTTCTTCTGGCCCAGGCGCTTGGCTTCGTAGAGTGCGTCGACAGCCGAACGACGGTCGTCTTTCATGCGGTCCGGGAAGCCCTCAGCCATGACGTCGCGACCATGGTGGCCGGTGTCGATACCGACCACGTCCATCAGGTACGCCGGGCCCATTGGCCAGCCGAATTTTTCCATGACCTTGTCGATGCGTACAAAATCAACGCCGGCGCTGACCAACTTGGCGAAACCGCCGAAGTACGGGAACAGCACGCGGTTGACCAAGAAGCCCGGGCAGTCATTGACCACGATCGGGTTCTTGCCCATTTTCTTGGCGTAGGCAACGGTAGTGGCCACGGCCAGTTCGCTGGACTTCTCGCCACGGATCACTTCTACCAGCGGCATCATGTGCACCGGGTTGAAGAAATGCATGCCGACGAAGTTTTCCGGACGCTTGAGGGCCTTGGCCAGCAGCGAGATGGAAATGGTCGAGGTGTTGGAGGCCAGGATGGTGTCATCTTTGACCTGGGCTTCTACTTCAGCCAGTACGGCTTGCTTGACCTTCGGGTTTTCGACAACCGCTTCGACCACCAGGTCGACGTGGCCGAAATCGCCGTAGGACAGCGTAGGACGAATGCCGTTAAGCACTTCAGCCATTTTTGCAGCGGTCATGCGGCCTTTATCAACGCGGCCCACCAGCAGCTTGGCAGCTTCGGCCAGGCCCTGTTCGATCCCGTGTTCGTTGATGTCTTTCATCAGGATCGGCGTGCCTTTGGACGCCGACTGATAAGCGATACCGCCACCCATGATACCGGCGCCGAGTACGGCAGCCTGTTTCACGTCCTTGGCAATTTCGTCGTAGGCCTTGGCCTTTTTCTTCAGCTCTTGATCGTTCAGGAACAGGCCGATCAGGCTTTGCGCAGCCGAGGTTTTCGCCAGTTTGACGAAGCCTGCCGCTTCCACTTCCAGGGCTTTGTCGCGACCGAAGTTCGCGGCCTTCTGGATGGTCTTGATCGCTTCAACCGGCGCCGGGTAGTTCGGGCCGGCCTGGCCTGCCACGAAACCTTTGGCGGTTTCGAACGACATCATCTGTTCGATGGCGTTGAGCTTGAGTTTTTCCAGCTTCGGCTGACGCTTGGCCTTGTAGTCAAATTCGCCGCTGATGGCGCCCTTGATCAGGTTCAGCGCGGCTTCGGCCAGCTTGTCCGGAGCTACTACCGCGTCGACGGCACCGACTTTCAGTGCGTCTTCGGCTTTGTTTTCCTTACCGGCGGCGATCCATTCGATCGCGTTGTCAGCACCGATCAGGCGCGGCAGGCGCACGGTACCGCCAAAGCCTGGGTAGATGCCCAGCTTGACTTCCGGCAGGCCGATCTTGGCCGTCGCGGACATGACGCGGAAGTCTGCCGCCAGGCACATTTCCAGGCCGCCGCCCAACGCGATGCCATTGATGGCAGCAACGGTCGGCACGTTGAGGTCTTCGAAATCGCTGAAGATCTTGTTGGCTTCGAGGTTGCCAGCCACCAGCTCGGCATCGGGCAGCTTGAAGTTGTCGACGAATTCGGTGATGTCAGCGCCGACGATAAACACGTCCTTGCCGCTGGAGACGATCACGCCCTTGACCGAAGCATCTGCTTTGATGGTGTCTACGGCCTGACGCAGTTCGTTCAGGGTTAGACGGTTGAACTTGTTGACGGACTCACCCTTGAGGTCGAATTTGAGTTCGACGATGCCACTTTCAAGAGCCTTAACCGTGATGGCTTTACCTTCGTAAATCATCAACTGATCTCCACGATATGGAAGCTGAACAGTACACACTGGACGCTGGTCTCTGGTTTGACATTGACAGTTGAGTCAATGCTCACGCCAATCCGCCAGGCACACCCGCCAGTGCGATAGTCGGGTTTTGTATGAGTCGTCTGACAGGCAAACGCTCAATTCATACGCCCGTTTGATTTGGGTACGCCACCTTCATCCAATTCCGAGCAATTGTCAATCGCTCCAAAGGCTAGTAAAAACGCGACTTTCCAGTCATTTCAGAACCCGGCCCACAGGCGAGCCACCCGTCAATATTCAAATATTCACAGGATCAATAATAGAAAAGATGTGGGAAAAGGCTGTACAGAAAGCAATACACAGCTAGGCTAGCGGCAACCTACAGATTTACCGGCCTGCCTGGCCACCTCCAGCCCGATGATGATGTCGGGCTTTTTATTGCCCGGTTTTCCGGGCTTTTTATCGCTCGACTTTTCTGTAGGAGCGAGCTTGCTCGCGAAAATCTGGAGAGCGCCGCGTATAGCCTGATTACCCGCGTTATCGTTGGCGATTTTCGCGAGCAAGCTCGCTCCTACAAGGTTTAGGTCAGGCCAGGGCCTTGAGCAGCGTATCAATATCTTTCAGGACGCTTGCGTCGCCCTTCTCACCCCAATACAAAGCAATCATCTGCTTGTCGGCCTCGACCTTGTAGACGTTCGCCGGCAGCGTTGCAAAATGCGGCAACAACTTCTCATCCTCACAGGGTTCCCGCCACTGATTGACCCATAGCCCTGGCTCCAACTGCCAGTAACTCCAGATCGCGGGGGTGCTGCCGCGCCGTGGTCGGCAGTACTGCGCACAGGGGCTCGGCGGCTCCTGCTTGAGCCAATGCGGCCACTCCTGAGGCGCCAACTGCATGGCCAACCCGATGCGGCGTGCCTCCATGCGCAGGGCCATGCGCCCACTCTGCTGGCGCGAAGGACGCAGCCATACCAGGGGGCTTAAAACCACCGCAAGGATTGACACCACTATCCAGACCGTCATATGTGTACTCCCGAATTTCTAGATGAGCGGATTTGATCTGCGGCAACCCCATCCGCTTGAAAGCAGCCATACTGAACTTATTGCAGTCCCCTGGAGGAACGCCTCATGCCCTACGAACATATTCTGGTCGCTGTCGACCTGACCGAAGAGTGCGACCCAGTGATCAAGCGCGCACAGGAATCCGCGATTGCCAATGGCGCCAAACTGTCGTTGGTACACATCGTCGAGCCCATGGCCATGGCCTTTGGTGGTGACGTGCCAATGGACCTTTCCCAGTTGCAGCAACAACAATTTGACCAGGCCAAGGAGCGCCTGGAACGTTTGATTGTCAAATACCCGCACCTGAAAAAGGATGACTGCCACCTGACATACGGCCAACCGCGCCAGGAAATCCACCAATTGGCCAAGGAAAAGGCTTGCGACTTGATCGTGGTGGGTAGCCATGGTCGTCACGGTTTGGCGTTGTTGCTGGGTTCTACTGCCAATGATGTATTGCACGGCGCGCCGTGCGATGTATTGGCCGTCAAACTGGTAAAGAGTTCGTAAGACCAATGAAGGTCTAATGTGTGAGCTGGCTTGCCTGCGATAGCGGTGTATCAGCCACCCGATGCATCAACTGACAGACTGCTATCGCAGGCAAGCCAGCTCCCACAGTTGAATCGCATTTCATATTAAAAAGCCCGGCGCTCATAGAAGAGCGCCGGGCTTTTTTATTGCGGTGCGATCACTCAGGCATCCAGCTCGGCCCAACGCTCCACCAACGCTTCCAGCTCCTGGTTCAACGTCTCCAGGGACGCGATGACCTTGGCAGTTTCTGCCGCAGGGCGCAGGTAGAAACCAGCGTCAGCCATTTCCGCTTCCACCGCAGCAATCTGCTGTTCCTTGGCGTCGATCTCACCCGGCAAAGCTTCCAGCTCGCGCTGCAACTTATAGCTGAGCTTCTTCTTGGCCGGCGCAGCGTCAGCCGCCGGTGCAGGCGCTTCGGCAGCGACCGGAGCCACCACCGCCGTGTTCAAGTCTGCTTTGCCCGACTTGCTCTCGGTCACGCCCAGCAGGCGCGGTGAGCCGCCCTGACGCAGCCAGTCCTGATAACCGCCCACGTATTCACGCACCTTGCCTTCGCCTTCGAAGACCAGGGTGCTGGTGACCACGTTATCGAGGAATTCCCGGTCGTGGCTGACCATCAGCACGGTGCCGTTGAAGGTCAGCAAGACCTCTTCCAGCAGTTCCAGGGTTTCCACGTCGAGGTCGTTGGTCGGTTCGTCGAGTACCAGCAGGTTGGCCGGCTTGCTGAACAGCTTGGCCAGCAGCAAACGCGCACGCTCACCACCCGACAGCGCCTTGACCGGCGTGCGCGCACGTTGCGGGCTGAACAGGAAGTCGCCCAGGTAGCTGAGTACGTGGCGGCTCTGGCCGTCGATGTCGATAAAGTCACGGCCTTCGGCGACGTTGTCGATCACGGTCTTTTCCAGGTCCAACTGGTGGCGCAACTGGTCAAAGTAGGCCACGTCGATGCGAGTGCCCTCTTCCACCTTGCCGCTGGTCGGTTGCAGACCGCTGAGCATCAGCTTGAGCAACGTAGTCTTGCCGGTACCGTTGGCGCCCAGCAGGCCGATACGGTCGCCACGCTGCAGGACCATGGAGAAGTCCTTGATCAGGAACGGGCCGTCCGGGTGATGGAAGCTGACGTTCTCCAGCACCATCACTTGCTTGCCCGACTTGTCGGCAGTATCGAGCTGGATATTGGCCTTGCCGGTACGCTCGCGGCGCTCACTGCGCTCGACGCGCAAGGCTTTCAAGGCACGCACGCGGCCTTCGTTACGGGTGCGACGGGCCTTGATGCCCTGGCGGATCCAGACTTCTTCCTGGGCCAGCTTCTTGTCGAACAGCGCGTTGGCGGTTTCTTCGGCCGCCAGGGCGGCTTCCTTGTGCACTAGGAAGCTGGCGTAGTCGCCGTTCCAGTCGATCAGGCCGCCACGGTCCAGTTCGAGGATGCGCGTGGCCAGGCTCTGCAGGAATGCACGGTCGTGCGTGATAAACAGCACGGCGCCCTGGAAGTCCTTGATGGCTTCTTCAAGCCAGGCAATTGCGCCGATGTCCAGGTGGTTGGTCGGTTCGTCGAGCAGCAGCAGGTCCGGCTCGGACACCAGGGCCTGGGCCAGCAGCACGCGACGACGCCAGCCGCCGGACAATTCGGCGAGGGTCTTGTCGGCCGGCAGTTGCAGGCGGCTCAGGGTGCTGTCCACCAGTTGCTGCAAGCGCCAGCCGTCACGGGCTTCGAGGTCTTGCTGGACGTGCATCAGCTTGTCGAGGTCTTCCTCGGTGACACAGTTCTGCGCCAGGTGATGGTATTGCGCGAGCAACTCGCCAACGCCGTCCAGGCCTTCGGCAACCACGTCGAACACTGTCCGTCCGTCGGCCACCGGCAATTCTTGCGGCAATTCGCCGATCTTGAGGCCCGGGGCACGCCAGACAGAGCCGTCATCGGGCTTCTGGTCGCCTTTTACCAGCTTCATCATGCTGGACTTGCCGGTGCCGTTGCGGCCGATGATGCACACCCGCTCACCACGGGCGATCTGCCAGGACACCTTGTCCAACAACGGCATGGCGCCGAAAGCAAGGGACACATCGCTGAATTTGAGCAGGGTCATACGCTTCTCCAAAAACTGGGCGCGTATTCTACCTGATGTGAGGGTGGGATGCGGTCGGCATTTTCTCTATTGACACGTTCTGTAGGACATTTCCGGAGAACTTGAACGAACCAGCCGGCAAAGCTTTCGCGGGCCGCTGGCAAAAGGCTAAGCTAGGGGCAATCAGTGTCGGCAGTGCCGGTGCTAGTCGTGATTTCTCTGCACGGACGTCTCATGCGCAGTCGCCTTTTCAACTTTTTATCTTGTCTGCTTCTTTCCGCCACTGCCGTTCAATCCGCCCAGGCGGTGGACCTCACCACTCAACGCCAGTATTACGATCAAGCCAAACGTGCCCTGGCCAAGGGCGACAGCGGCCCCTACATGCAATACAGCCAGGCCCTGGCCGATTACCCGCTCACGCCCTACCTGGCCTATGACGAGTTGACCGCGCGCCTGAAAACCGCGAGCAACGAGGAAATCGAACAATTTCTCGCCAAACACGGCGACCTGCCCCAGGCCAACTGGATGAAACTGCGTTGGCTGCGCTGGCTGGCCGAACGCGGCGATTGGCAGACCTTTGAAAAGTACTACGACACCAAGCTCAATTTCGTCGAACTGGACTGCCTGCATGGCCAATACCAGCTCAGCCACAACCTGAAGGCCGAAGGCTACAAGACCGCCGAAAAGCTGTGGATGACCGGCAAATCCCAGCCAGCCGCCTGTGACGCCACGTTTGGCCAGTGGGCCGCTGCCGGCCAACTCACCGAGCAGAAGATCTGGGAGCGCGCCAAGCTCGCCGCCGAAGCGCGTAACTACGCACTGGCCAACAGCCTGGTGAAAACCCTGCCTACCCTCGGCGCCCAAGGCCGCTTGATGGTGGATGTGGCGCAAAAGCCCGACATGCTCAGCGACCCGTCACGCTTTCAGCCGGCCACCGAGGCCATGGCTGACGCCGTGGGCCTGGGCCTGCGCCGCCTGGCACGCCAGGATCCGGACAAAGCCATGTCGCTGCTCGATGGTTACGCCAGCAGCATGCACTTCTCCCGTGACGAAAAAGTGTCGATTGCCCGCGAGATCGGCTTGACCCTGGCCAAGCGCTTCGACCCGCGCGCGCTGGAGGTCATGACCAAGTACGACCCCGAGTTGCGCGACAATACGGTCTCCGAGTGGCGCCTGCGCCTGCTGCTGCGCCTGGCGCGCTGGGAAGACGCCTACCAATTGACCCGCAAACTCCCACAAGACCTGGCCACCACCAACCGCTGGCGCTACTGGCAGGCGCGCAGCCTGGAGCTGGCCGAGCCGAAAAACCCGCAGGCTTTGGTGCTGTACAAAAATGTGGCCAAGGAACGGGATTTCTACGGTTTCCTCGCCGCTGACCGCTCCAAATCCCCTTACCAGTTGAACAACAAGCCGCTGGTGATGAGCCAGGCCCTGGTCAACAAGGTCCGCAACACCCCAGGCGTGCGCCGGGCCCTGGAATTCTACGCCCGCGGCCAGATCGTCGACGGCCGCCGTGAGTGGTACCACGTCAGCCGTCATTTCAACCGTGACGAAATGGTCGCCCAGGCCAAACTGGCCTACGACATGAAGTGGTACTTCCCGGCCATCCGCACCATCAGCCAGGCCCAGTACTGGGACGACCTGGACATCCGCTTCCCGATGGCTCACCGCGACACCCTGGTGCGCGAAGCCAAGGTACGCGGCCTGCACTCCAGCTGGATCTTTGCCATCACGCGCCAGGAAAGCGCGTTTATGGATGACGCCCGCTCCGGCGTTGGCGCCAGCGGCCTGATGCAACTGATGCCCGGCACCGCCAAGGAAACCGCGCGCAAGTTCAGCATTCCCCTGGCCTCCCCGGCCCAGGTGCTGGACCCGGATAAAAACATCCAGCTCGGTGCTGCCTACCTGAGCCAGGTGCACAGCCAGTTCAACGGCAACCGCGTGCTCGCCTCCGCCGCCTACAACGCCGGCCCCGGCCGCGTGCGCCAATGGCTGCGCGGCGCAGACCACTTGAGTTTCGACGTGTGGGTGGAAAGCATCCCCTTCGACGAAACCCGCCAGTATGTGCAGAACGTGCTGTCTTATTCGGTGATCTACGGGCAGAAGCTCAATTCACCGCAGCCGTTGGTGGATTGGCATGAGCGCTACTTCGACGACCAGTGACATGTTGTAGGAGCGAGCTTGCTCGCGAAGACCGTCAACGCTAACGCGTGCTTCATGGATGAACGCGGTGCCTGTGAGGTTTTCGCGAGCAAGCTCGCTCCTACAGAGGTTCCAGTGCCCGCATAGAGAGATGCGGGCATTTTTTATTTCACCTGTTCATCTCCATCATTGAACTGCAACGCCGCCAACCGCGCATACAGCGGGTTGCTCGCAATCAACTGCTGATGCGTGCCCACCGCCACCAGCTTGCCCTGGTCCATCACCGCAATGCGGTCGGCATTCTTCACCGTGGCCAAACGGTGTGCGATCACCAGCGTGGTTCGCCCCTGCATGAGTTGCGGCAGTGCTTGCTGGATCAGGTGTTCGCTCTGGGCGTCGAGGGCGCTGGTGGCTTCGTCCAGCAGCAGGATCGGCGCGTCGACCAACAAGGCGCGGGCGATGGCCAGGCGTTGGCGCTGGCCGCCAGAGAGGCCCAGGCCACTTTCGCCAAGGTGGGTTTGGTAGCCGTCGGGCATTTGCAGGATGAAGTCGTGGGCGTGGGCAATACGCGCGGCGGCTTCCACTTGGGCGGTGGTGGCGGACGGGTTGCCGTAGCGAATGTTGTCCTCGACGCTGCCGAAGAACAACGCCGGGCTCTGGGACACCAGGGCGAAATGGCGCCGCAGGTCTAACGGGTCAAGCTCGGTCAGCGGCTGGCCTTCGAGCAGGATGCGGCCTTGCTGGGGGTCGTAGAAGCGCAGCAGCAGGTCGAAGATCGTCGATTTGCCCGCGCCGGACGGCCCGACCAACGCCAGGGTTTCGCCCGGGTTGATGGTGAGGTTCAAGCCATCGATGGCGTAGCTGTCCGGCCGCGAGGGGTAGCAAAAGCGCAGGTCTTGCAGTTCCATGCGGCCGCTGACCCGTTCTGGCAAGCGTACGCCGCCAGTGGCCGGCGCCTGGATATCGTTGCCTGACTGCAACAGCTCACCGATCCGCTCGGCCGCCCCGGCAGCACGCTGCAACTCGCCAAGCACTTCGCTCAGGGTGCCAACGGCGCTGCCGACAATCAGGCTGTAGAACACGAACGCCGCCAGCTCACCGCCGGAAATGCGCCCGCTGATCACGTCCATGCCGCCCACCCACAGCATCACGCCCACCGCGCCGAGCACCAGCATGATCACCAGGGTAATCAGCCAGGAGCGCTGCAAGATGCGCTTACGTGCGGTGATGAAGGCGTCCTCGACGGTGACGGCAAAGCGCTGTTCGTCCTGCACCTGATGGTTATAGGCCTGCACGGTCTTGATCTGGCCCAAGGTCTCGGCGACATAGCTGCCAACGTCCGCGATACGGTCCTGGCTCAAACGCGACAGGCTGCGCACTCGGCGCCCGAAGATCAGGATCGGCGCCAGCACCAGCGGCAACGCCACCACCACGATGCTGGTGAGCTTGGGGTTCGTGATAAACAGCAACACGATGCCGCCGATCACCATCAGCGCATTGCGCAAAAACAGCGACAGCGATGAGCCGATCACCGATTGCAGCAAGGTGGTGTCGGTGGTCAGCCGCGACTGGATTTCCGAGCTGCGGTTGTTCTCGTAGAAACCTGGGTGCAGGTAGATCAGGTGGTTGAACACTTGCCGGCGAATATCGGCCACCACCCGCTCGCCAATCCACGACACCAGGTAAAACCGCGTGAAGGTGCCCACGGCCAGGCCGAGCACCAGCAGCATGAACAGGCCGATGGACTGGTTGAGCAGGTGCGGCGACTGGGTCATGAAGCCCTGGTCCACCAGCAGGCGTATGCCCTGCCCCATGGACAAGGTGATGCCAGCGGTGACGATCAGCGCCAGCAGTGCGCCAAGCGCCTGCCAGCGGTAGGGCGCAATAAAGCGACTGGCCAGGCGAATCGCACGGCGTTGACGAATGGAGAACATGGAAGGATCACCAATGGAGAGTCTATACATCAACATTGGGGGAACTTGCACAAATAACAATGAGTCAGGTTAATTATGCCCACCGATGCAGGCCGCTAGAGGCTATCGGTCTAAGCCTGATCTGGAAATATGTAACGGTTTCTGGTGGACTGGGTGTTCAAACCGATGAGCGTGTAAGGAGTTGTAACAGCGCGTTCATGCGGGGGAATTAAAGTAGGTACACAACCTGATGAGGAGACAGGCCATGACCTTGCAAAATAGCAGCGACGCCAAGATTGAAGTGATCCGCCAGCCGCAGCAGCTGCCTTGCTCGTATATCGATGCCAAAGGCCAGGAAGTGCAGATTACCGAAGAAATGATCCAGCAAGCCTGCTGCGAATTGGAACAGCGACTGGTTAATCCTGCCCCGCGAGGCTGAAGCGCCCACGCTCTTTCAAACCCGGCCCCGGTGGCCGGGTTTTTTGTGTCCCTGTAGGAGCGAGCTTGCTCGCGAAAAACCTGAGGGCGCCGCGTTAAATCAGAAACGCTGCGTTATCGTTGACGTTTTTCGCGAGCAAGCTCGCTCCTACAGTTATAGCTTATAGGTGTTCGGCGCCCAGAGCAGTGACGATCTGCGACAGCACCGCCGACTCCCCCTTGATGCGCACCTTCAAGCCATCAATCTCGCGACGCTCCGGGTAATGCTTGCGCAGCAGGTCAAAGGCCTGGCGCTGTTGCTGCACGGTGCCTACCAGGCTGCGGCGGAAATCCGCGTCGTCACGGCGTGGGTCGTACACACTGCGGCACAAGGTCGCCAGCGCCCAGGCCGGGTCAGTCGTAGCGTTCAAGTGCATCTCGGCCAGCCAGGGGGCCGGTAGCAAATCACTCAATTGAATACTCGGTTCCTGGCCCAGGTGCGCACACAGCGCCTGGTAAATCTGCGCGGTGCCGCGCTGTTTGCCATCGAGGCTGTAGCCGGCGATATGGGGCGTGGCCAGCACGCACAGGTCAGCCAGCTCGACATCCACCTCGGGCTCGCCTTCCCACACGTCCAGCACCGCTTGCAGGTCTTCGCGCGCCAGCAACACCTCGCGCAGGGCGGCGTTATCCACCACCGCGCCCCGGCTGGCGTTGATCAGCCAGGTGCCCGGCTTGAGCTGTTCCAGGCGTTGGCGATCAAACAGGTGCCAGGTCGAACCATTGCCGGACTTGATCAACGGCGTATGCAAGCTGATCACGTCACATTGCTCGATGATCTGCTGCAGGCTGACGTAGTCACCGTCTTCGGTGATCTGGCGCGGCGGGTCGCACACCAACACATTCCAGCCCAGGCCCTTGAGCACCTTGACCAAGCGCCCGCCGACTTCACCGGCGCCGACGATGCCGTAAGTGCGTTGCTTGAGGTCGGCGCCTTCGATTTCAGCCAGGGTCTGCAAGCTGCCGAGCACGTAGTCCACCACCCCACGCGCATTGCAGCCGGGCGCGCTGGACCACTGGATACCCGCTTGCTTGAAGTAGTCGAGGTCCAGGTGGTCGGTGCCGATGGTGCAAGTGCCGACAAAGCGCACCTTACTGCCCTCAAGCAGGGCACGGTTGACGTTGGTCACCGAGCGCACCAGCAGTACATCGGCCTGCTCGACCGTGGCGCGGTCGATGGAACGGCCGGGCACGCGGCGAATCTCGCCAAACCCTTCGAAGAATGCATCGAGCAGCGGGATATTTTCGTCGGCAACAATCAGCATGGCAGGCTCCTTTGGCGGAATGGCAGTGTACAGAAGATCCTGTGTAGGAGCTGGCTTGCCTGCGATTGCATCGACCCGGTTTGCCTGATGTACCGAGGTGCCCGCATCGCAGGCAAGCCAGCTCCCACACAGGATCAGCGCAGGCCTGGGCGCATTGCTTACAAATCCCTAACACAGGTTTTTTCCTGACCACTGCGTCAACGCGTAGAATCCGCCGTCCTTGCGACTGCCTTTTTATTGGACACCTGTACGTGAACACTGCCACCGCTACCCTCTCCCGCCCCGCCCGCATCAGCCGGGAAGTGCGCGGCCTGCTGACGCTGGCCTTGCCGATCATGATTGGCCAACTGGCAACCACCGCGATGAGCTTCGTCGATGCGGTGATGGCCGGGCGCGTGAGCCCGCAGGACCTGGCGGCGGTGGGCCTGGGTAATTCGATCTGGATCCCGGTGTACCTGTTGATGACCGGCACGTTGCTTGCCACCACGCCGAAAGTTGCCGAACGTTATGGCGCGGGCAAACTCACCGAGATCGGGCCTCTGGTGCGCCAATCGTTGTGGTTGGCCGTGGTGGTCGGCCTCTGCGGCGCGCTGTTGTTGCTGTGCGCCGAGCCGATCCTGCATGCCATGAAGGTCGAGCCCGACCTGATCGAGCCGTCCATGGGCTACCTGCACGGCATCGCCGCCGGTATGCCGGCGGTGGCGCTGTACTACGTGTTTCGCTGTTTCAGTGACGGCCTGGGCCGTACACGGCCGAGCATGGTCATGGGCTTGTGCGGGTTGGCGCTGAATATTCCGCTGAACTACATCTTCATCTACGGCCACTTTGGCGTACCGGCCATGGGCGGCGTGGGCTGTGGCTGGGCTACCGCCATTGCGATGTGGGTGATGATGATCGGCCTGGCCATCTGGACGCGCTGGGGTGCGGCCTATCAAAGCAGCGAATTGTTCAAGCGCTTCGACTGGCCGCAATGGACGGTGATCAAACGCATATTGGGCATAGGCCTGCCGATTGGTGTGGCGATCTTCGCCGAGTCGAGCATTTTCGCGGTGATTGCCCTGTTGCTTGGCAGCCTGGGCGCTACCGTGGTGTCCGGCCATCAGATCGCCCTGAACGTCAGCTCCCTGGTGTTCATGATCCCCTATTCCCTGAGCATGGCCGTCACCGTGCGGGTCGGCCAGGCGTTGGGGCGCGGCGAACCCCGGGAAGCTCGCTTCGCCGCCGGCGTCGGCATGGGCACCGCCCTGGCGTACGCGTGCTTTTCCTGCAGCTTGATGCTGCTGTTTCGCGAGCAGATTGCAGCGATCTACACCCCCGACCCGGTGGTGATCCATCTGGCGTCGATGCTGATCGTGTTTTCGGCGTTGTTCCAGTTCTCTGACTCGATCCAGGTCACCGCCGCGGGCGCATTGCGCGGCTACCAGGACACCCGGGTGACCATGGTGCTGACCCTGTTCGCCTATTGGGGCGTGGGCTTGCCGGTGGGTTACGCCCTGGGCCTGACCAACTGGCTCGGTGAGCCCAGCGGCCCGAGCGGTTTATGGCAAGGGCTGATCGTGGGCTTGAGCTGTGCGGCGGGGATGTTGGTGGTGCGCCTGGCGCGCAGTGCACGCCGACGCATTCGGGCCGAAAAGGCGCAGGCTTAATCGGCTTTCTTGCGGATCCAGTACAAGTAGGTGCCAGCATCTTCCTGTTGATCCACCAGTTCGTGGTCGAGAAACACGCAGAACTTGGGGATATCGCGACGGGTCGACGGGTCGGTCGCGATCACCTTGAGCAGGCCGCCCGCCGGCAGGTCGCGGATGTGCTGGTGCAACATCATCACCGGCTCTGGGCAATTGAGGCCGGTGGCGTCGAGGGTGCCATCGACAGGCTGTTCAAGACTCATACTTCACTCCTAAAACTGGCACCGCTCAACACTGTGGGAGCGGGCTTGCCCGCGATGACGGGGGCACATTCAACATAAATTTCTACTGTTATACCGCTTTCGCAGGCAAGCCAGCTCCCACATTTAATATCAGCGGTTTTTGGATTTCTTTACATCTACCAGGCGGCGCAGGTGACATGTCACTTCTTCGCGGTCGTGGTAGAGCTGCTTGCAGCCGATCTCCACACGAATGCCACGCGCCTTGAAGCCCTCTTCGATGCGCTCCAGCAAACGCTTCACTTCGGCGTAACGCTGCTTCATCGGCAACTTCAGGTTTACCACCGCCTCGCGGCAATGCCCTTCGCCAATCCAGGTTTCCAACAGTGCCGCGTTGCGCGCAGGTTTCTCGACGATATCGCAGACCATCCAGTCCACCGGCTGCTTGGGCACGAAGGTAAAGCCGTCAGCCATCAAGTGCTGCACCAGGCCGGTGTCCATCAGGCTTTCGGCCATGGGGCCGTTGTCGATGGCGGTCACCAGCATGCCACGGTTGACCAGTTGCCAGGTCCAGCCGCCTGGCGCTGCGCCAAGGTCGACGCCGGTCATGTCGCCGTGCAGGCGTTCGTCCCACTGGTCACGGGGGATAAAGTGGTGCCAGGCCTCTTCCAGCTTCAAGGTCGAGCGGCTGGGCGCGTCACGCGGGAACTTGAGGCGCGGAATGCCCATGGGCCACATCGCCGAGTTGTTCGACTCGGCCAGGCCCATGAACACTTCGCGGCCGCTCTTGAAGGTCAACAGCAGGCGCGGCTTGCTCGGGTCGTCCACCAGCTTGCCGGCGTTAAGCAGGGCTTTGCGCAGGTGCACTTCGAATTTCTTGCAGAAGTTGGACAGTTCCTTGCCGTCGTTGGTGTCGACCATCTCCAGCCACAGGCTGCCGCACACGGGGAATTCGCGCAGGTGGGCGAGGATCACGCTGATGCGGTCGGTTTCCGGCAGGTCGATAAACACCCCGCGCGCCCACTGCCTCGGGAAGATCAGCTCGGCAAAGCGCTGGCCGTGCATCAGGCGCTGGGCGCCATCTTCTTCGGTGCAGACAAATTCGGCGCAGGCGCTGCCGGTCTTGGCCTTGGCGTAGCCGGAAACGTTCAGGCGCGCGGCGTGCTCCGCGATCTCGGAACAGACTTCGCCTTCAAAACCCGGGCGGCAGTGCATAAAAAGGGTGTTCATTGAATCTCCTGGTGAATCAACTGGCCTTGCGCTATCGCAATACCTGTCATGAAAACGCGCGCATGATAGCCGAGTTCGGAACCTTGGACTCAGCGATAGAGTCCAGTTATTAGCCTGCTAATGAAAACAGCGCTAACGTGATAGCTCTGTTCGTCCCGTCAGGTCCGTAGCCGTGCGGACCATAAGGAGTCATGTAATGTCATCCCTTGATAGCCTGAGAACCCTTAAGACACTGCAAATAGACAGCAAAATTTACCACTACTTCAGCCTGCCCGAAGCCGCCAAGAGCCTGGGTGACCTGGACAAGCTGCCGATGTCCCTCAAGGTGCTGCTGGAAAACCTGCTGCGCTGGGAAGACGCCAAGACCGTCACCGGCACCGACCTCAAGGCCATCGCCGCCTGGCTCAAAGAACGCCAGTCCCACCGCGAGATCCAGTACCGCCCCGCTCGCGTGCTGATGCAGGACTTTACCGGCGTACCCGCCGTGGTCGACCTGGCCGCCATGCGCGCCGCCGTGGCCAAGGCCGGTGGTGACCCGCAGCGCATCAACCCGCTGTCCCCGGTGGACCTAGTGATTGACCACTCGGTGATGGTAGACAAGTTCGGCAGCACCAGCGCCTTCGAGCAGAACGTCGATATCGAAATGCAGCGCAACGGCGAACGCTACGCCTTCCTGCGCTGGGGCCAGAGCGCCTTCGACAACTTCAGCGTGGTACCGCCGGGCACCGGCATCTGCCACCAGGTCAACCTCGAATACCTGGGCCGCACCGTGTGGACCAAAGAGGAAGACGGCCGCACCTACGCCTTCCCCGACACCCTGGTCGGCACCGACTCCCACACCACCATGATCAACGGCCTCGGCGTACTCGGCTGGGGCGTGGGCGGCATCGAAGCCGAAGCGGCGATGCTCGGCCAGCCGGTGTCGATGCTGATCCCGGAAGTGATCGGCTTCAAGCTCACCGGCAAGCTCAAGGAAGGCATCACCGCCACCGATCTGGTGCTGACCGTCACGCAAATGCTGCGCAAAAAAGGCGTGGTGGGCAAGTTCGTCGAGTTCTACGGCGACGGCCTGGCCGACTTGCCCCTGGCCGACCGCGCGACAATCGCCAACATGGCCCCGGAATACGGCGCGACCTGTGGCTTTTTCCCGGTGGATGAGGTGACCCTGGACTACCTGCGCCTGTCCGGCCGCCCGGCTGAGACGGTCAAGCTGGTGGAAGCCTATACCAAGGCCCAGGGCCTGTGGCGCAACGCCGGCCAGGAGCCAATCTTCACCGACACCCTGGCCCTGGACATGGGCACTGTCGAGGCCAGCCTTGCCGGGCCCAAACGCCCACAGGACCGGGTTGCCCTGCCGAATGTCGGCCAAGCGTTCAGCGATTTTCTCGACCTGCAATTCAAACCCACCAGCAAAGAAGAAGGCCGCCTGGAAAGCGAAGGCGGTGGCGGCGTTGCCGTGGGCAATGCCGACCTGGTCGGCGAGGCCGATTATGAATATGAAGGCAACACCTATCGCCTGAAAAACGGCGCGGTGGTGATTGCCGCCATTACCTCCTGCACCAACACCTCCAACCCCAGCGTGATGATGGCCGCCGGGTTGGTGGCAAAGAAAGCCGTGGAAAAAGGCCTGACCCGCAAGCCCTGGGTGAAAAGCTCCCTGGCGCCGGGCTCCAAAGTGGTCACCGACTACTACAAGGCGGCGGGCCTCACTCAATACCTGGACAAGCTTGGCTTCGACCTGGTGGGCTACGGATGCACCACCTGTATCGGCAACTCCGGGCCCCTGCCCGAGCCGATCGAAAAAGCCATCCAGAAGGCCGACCTCACCGTGGCCTCGGTGCTGTCCGGTAACCGTAACTTCGAAGGCCGCGTGCACCCGCTGGTGAAAACCAACTGGCTGGCCTCACCGCCCCTGGTCGTCGCCTACGCGTTGGCCGGCACCGTGCGCATCGACATCAGCAGCGAGCCGCTGGGCAATGACCAGCAGGGCAACCCGGTGTACCTGAAGGACATCTGGCCCAGCAGCCAGGAAATCGCCGAGGCGGTGGCCCAGGTCAGCACCAGCATGTTCCACAAGGAATATGCCGAAGTGTTTGCCGGCGACGAGCAGTGGCAAGCCATTGAGGTGCCGCAGGCGGCCACCTATGTGTGGCAGCCGGATTCCACCTACATCCAGCACCCGCCGTTCTTCGACGACATTGCTGGCCCGCTGCCGGTGATCGAGGACGTCAAGGGCGCAAACGTGCTGGCCCTGCTGGGCGACTCGGTGACCACCGACCACATCTCGCCTGCCGGCAACATCAAGGCCGACAGCCCGGCCGGGCGCTACCTGCGCGAACAGGGCGTTGAGCCGCGTGACTTCAACTCCTACGGCTCACGCCGGGGCAACCATGAAGTGATGATGCGCGGCACCTTCGCCAATATCCGTATCCGCAATGAAATGCTCGGCGGCGAAGAAGGCGGTAACACGCTGTACATCCCCACTGGCGAGAAAATGGCGATCTACGATGCCGCCATGCAGTACCAGGCCTCGGGCACACCGCTGGTGGTGATCGCCGGCCAGGAATACGGCACCGGCTCCAGCCGCGACTGGGCGGCCAAGGGCACTAACCTGCTGGGCGTCAAGGCAGTGATCGCCGAGAGTTTCGAGCGTATCCACCGCTCCAACCTGGTGGGCATGGGCGTGTTGCCGTTGCAGTTCAAGCTGGATCAGAACCGTAAGACACTCAAGCTCACCGGCAAGGAGAAGATCGATATCCTCGGGCTGACCGATGCCGAGATCGAGCCGCGGATGAACCTGACGCTGGTGATCACTCGCGAGGATGGCAGCAGCGAGAAAGTTGAGGTGCTGTGCCGGATTGATACCTTGAATGAGGTGGAGTACTTCAAGGCCGGTGGGATTCTGCACTACGTGCTGCGCCAGTTGATCGCGTCCTGACCAACGCCGCAAAACTAATGTGGGAGCGGGCTTGCTCGCGAAGGCGGTGAGTCAGTCAAGAATGTATCGACTGACACTCAGTATTCGCGAGCAAGCCCGCTCCCACAGTTTTGACCGTATTTCAGATCAGCCGAACAGCCACTTCCACAGCAGTACCAAGACGACTACCGCCAGCACCGGCCGCGCAATGCGGTAGGCCTTCGGATGCTTGCGTTTCCACTGCTTGACCTGGCCGCTGAACTTGTCGCTGAAGGTCTTGCTCCAGGCGTACGCCTGGTTGATGCCGCCCACGCGCTCGTCATCGAGGTTCTGCGGCGCGGTCGCGCGGCCCAGTTGCTTGCTGACCCAGCGGTTGATGCGGGTCATCACGCGGTTGCTCAGGGGGCGCTCAATGTCGCAGAACAGGATCACACGGGTCTGTTCGGTTTCGTTTTTCACCCAGTGCACGTAGGTTTCGTCGAACATCACGTCTTCACCGTCGCGCCAGGCGTAGACCTGGCCGTCGACGAAGATACGGCAGTCGTCGGAGTTCGGCGTGGCAAGCCCCAGGTGATAACGCAGGGAACCGGCGAACGGGTCGCGGTGCGGGTTGAGGTGGCTGCCGCCCGGCAACAGCGCGAACATCGCGCCCTTGACGTTAGGGATGCTGCTCACCAGAGCCACAGTCTTGGGGCACAGTGCCTCGGCCGAAGGCAGCGGTTTGTCGTACCACTTGAGGTAGAAACGCTTCCAGCCCTTCTTGAAGAACGAACCGAAACCGGCGTCGTTGTTCTTTTCGGCGGCGCGGATGTAGCCCTCGTCGAACAGGTGCATGGCCTCTTCGCGGATCACTTCCCAGTTGTCCTTGAGCACATCCAGTTCCGGGAACTTGCTGCGGTCCAGGTACGGCTTGGACGGCACCGCGGAAAACAGGTACATCAGGGCGTTATACGGGGCGAACAGCGCCGAATGGTTGACAAACTGACGCAACATCGGCAAACGGGCCTTGCCACGCAGGTGCACATACAGCGTGCTGCCGATGAACAGCAGCAACACCGACAATTTGGCGGCCAAAGAAAAGGTCATGCAGCAACTCCTGGAAATAAGCGCCTGGCCAGCAAATTTCCATCAATGGGAAACCAGACGTAACAGCCGGCCATGATAAACACTTGAGCCATTATGCAGAAGGCCCAGGAAAACGGACTGACCTGTATCAACCCCTGTAGGAGCGAGCTTGCTCGCGAAGAACGTCAACGATAACGAGGGTTTACTGATACAACGTGGCGTTCTCAGGTTTTTCGCGAGCAAGCTCGCTCCTACAGTCGTTTCAGGCCTGGTTTTCCTGTTCGGTAAACAAATCGCTGAACAACATGCTCGACAGGTAGCGCTCACCGGAGTCCGGCAAGATCACCACGATAGTCTTGCCCTGCATTTCCGGCTTCTCGGCCAGACGCACGGCCACCGCCATGGCGGCGCCACAGGAGATCCCGCACAGAATGCCCTCTTCCAGCATCAAGCGCCGGGCCATGGCCTTGGACTCTTCGTCAGTCGCCAGCTCCACGCGGTCGACCATCGACAGGTCGAGGTTTTTCGGCACAAAACCGGCGCCAATCCCCTGGATCTTGTGCGGGCTGGGCTTGATCTCTTCACCTGCCAATGCCTGGGTGATCACCGGGGAAACCATGGGCTCCACGGCCACCGACAGGATCGGCTTGCCCGCCGTGTTCTTGATATAGCGCGATACCCCGGTGATGGTGCCGCCGGTTCCTACGCCCGCCACCAGCACATCCACGGCGCCGTCGGTGTCGTTCCAGATTTCCGGGCCGGTGGTTTTCTCGTGAATGGCAGGGTTTGCCGGGTTGTCGAACTGGGCCGGCATAAAGTAGGTGGCCGGGTCGCTGGCGACGATCTCGGCGGCCTTGTCGATGGCACCCTTCATGCCCTTGGCCGGCTCGGTCAGCACCAGTTCTGCGCCCAGAGCCTTGAGCACTTTACGGCGTTCAAGGCTCATGGACGACGGCATGGTCAGCAGCAGTTTGTAGCCACGGGCGGCGGCGACAAAGGCCAGGCCGATGCCGGTGTTGCCTGAAGTCGGCTCGACAATGGTCATGCCCGGCTTGAGCTTGCCGCTGCTTTCCGCATCCCAGACCATGCTGGCGCCAATGCGGCACTTCACCGAATAGCCGGGGTTACGCCCTTCGATCTTGGCCAGGATCGTCACGCCCCGCGGTGCGATGCGGTTGATCTGAATCAGGGGCGTGTTACCGATGGAGTGCGCGTTGTCTGCAAAGATGCGGCTCATGGCGGTTCCTATTGTCGAGGCGTTGGGAAAGGCCCCAAGGGTATGCCTCGTGCTCCCAAGCGTCCAGACGGAGGAACGTTGCGCCAATCAGAACAGTCAATCTCCTACAAGCAAGGAGAACTGCCCTATGAAACGTCGCTACAGTTGGCCGTTAGGGACCATCGCCGCTCTGGTGCTGGTCTTGATTGCCATCCACCTTGCGCTGCCCTACCTGGTGCGCAACTACCTGAACGACAAACTCGCCAACATGGGCGATTACCGTGGCGAGATTGCCGATGTGGACCTGGCGCTATGGCGCGGCGCCTACCGGATCAACGGCCTGCAAATCGTCAAGGTGGACGGCAAGGTCCCGGTGCCGTTCGTCAAGGCGCCGCTGATCGAGTTCGCGGTGAGCTGGCATTCGCTGTGGTACGACCATGCCGTTGTGGCCGAGGGGCATTTTGTGCGCCCGCAGATCAACTTTGTCGATGGCGGTGCCAACAAGCAGGCGTCCCAGACCGGTAAAGGTACCGACTGGCAGGAACAACTGCGCAAACTGTTGCCGATCACCCTCAACGAAGTGCGCATCGAAGACGGTGAGATCGCCTTCCATAACTTCAGCTCCAAGCCCCAGGTGAATATCAACGCCACCGGGGTCAACGCCAGCTTCTATAACCTGACCAATGTGGTGGATGTCAAAGGCAAGCGCGACGCGCGCTTCGAAGGCAAGGCGCTGCTGCAAGGCCAGGCGCCTCTGGAGGCCAACGCCACCTTTGACCCGCTGAGCGATTTTGAAGAGTTCGAATTCCGCTTCCGCGCCCGCGACCTGCAACTCAAGCGCATGAATGACTTCGCCTCAGCCTATGGCAAGTTCGACTTCAAGGCCGGCACGGGTGACGTGGTGATCGAAGCCCAGGCTGAAAATGGCCGGCTCACCGGCTATATCAAGCCGCTGCTGCGCGATGTGGAGGTGTTTGACTGGCAACAAGACGTTGAAAACCAGGACAAGAATATCTTCCGCTCGATCTGGGAAGCCGTGGTGGGCGCCAGCGAAACCGTGCTGAAAAACCAGCGTAAAAACCAGTTCGCCACCCGTGTGGAGCTGAGCGGTAGCGTGCATCAGCAAAATGTCAGTGCGTTTTCGGCGGTGATCGCGATTCTGCGCAATGGGTTTATCCAGGCGTTCAATGCCCGGTATGAACAACCCAAGCCATCGGCGGACTGAGCCTGACCCGCCATTCAGAGACTGAATGCCCCGTCTGCGTTCACAGTCGCCGGGGCTGCGCGGTATAGTCAGGCCATTGATGAATTCGAGGAATGACCGATGAAGTTCGAAGGCACCCAGGCCTATGTGGCTACCGATGACCTGAAACTGGCCGTCAACGCCGCCATCACCCTGGAGCGGCCGTTGCTGGTCAAGGGCGAACCGGGCACCGGCAAGACCATGCTTGCCGAGCAACTGGCCGAATCCTTCAGTGCCAAGTTGATCACCTGGCACATCAAGTCCACCACCAAGGCGCATCAAGGCCTGTACGAGTACGACGCGGTCAGCCGCCTGCGTGACTCGCAACTGGGCGTGGACAAAGTGCACGACGTGCGCAACTACCTGAAGAAGGGCAAGCTGTGGGAAGCCTTCGAGTCCGAAGAGCGGGTGATCCTGCTGATCGATGAAATCGACAAAGCCGACATCGAGTTCCCCAACGACCTGCTGCAAGAACTCGACAAGATGGAGTTCTACGTCTACGAAATCGACGAGACCATCAAGGCCAAGAAGCGCCCGATCATCATCATTACCTCCAACAACGAGAAAGAGCTGCCGGACGCGTTCCTGCGCCGCTGCTTCTTCCACTACATCGCCTTCCCCGACCGCACCACCCTGCAAAAGATCGTGGACGTGCACTACCCGGACATCAAGAAAGACCTGGTCAGCGAAGCGCTGGACGTGTTCTTCGATGTGCGCAAGGTGCCGGGCCTGAAGAAAAAACCTTCCACCTCCGAACTGGTCGACTGGCTCAAGCTGCTGATGGCCGACAATATTGGCGAAGCGGTGCTGCGCGAGCGCGACCCGACCAAGGCCATCCCGCCCCTGGCTGGCGCTTTGGTTAAGAACGAGCAAGACGTGCAGTTGCTGGAGCGTCTGGCGTTCATGAGCCGTCGCGGTAATCGCTGATGCTGCTCAACCTGTTCAACGAAATGCGTGCCGCCAAGGTACCGGTATCGGTGCGCGAGCTGCTCGACCTGATCAACGCGCTCAAACAGCGCGTGACCTTCGCCGACATGGACGAGTTCTACTACTTGGCCCGGGCGATCCTGGTCAAGGACGAGCGGCATTTCGACAAGTTCGACCGGGCCTTCGGCGCCTATTTCAACGGCCTGGAAAAGCTCGACGACCACCTGCAGGCGCTGATCCCCGAGGAGTGGCTGCGCAAGGAGTTCGAACGCTCGTTGAGCGATGAAGAACGCGCGCAGATCCAGTCCCTGGGTGGCCTCGACAAGCTCATCGAAGAATTCAAGAAACGCCTGGAAGAACAGAAAGAACGCCACGCCGGTGGCAACAAGTGGATCGGCACCGGCGGCACCAGCCCCTTTGGTTCCGGCGGCTACAACCCCGAAGGCATTCGCGTGGGTGACGCCGGCAAGCGCCAGGGCAAGGCGGTGAAAGTCTGGGACCAGCGCGAGTACAAGAACCTCGACGACCAGGTGGAACTGGGCACGCGCAACATCAAGATCGCCCTGCGCCGCCTGCGCAAATTTGCGCGCCAGGGCGCGGCCGAAGAGCTGGACATCGATGGCACCATTGACCACACCGCCCGCGATGCCGGCTTGCTGAATATCCAGATGCGCCCCGAGCGGCGTAACACCATCAAGCTGTTGCTGCTGTTCGATATCGGCGGCTCGATGGATGCCCACGTGAAGATCTGCGAAGAGCTGTTCTCCGCGTGCAAGACCGAGTTCAAGCACCTGGAGTACTTCTACTTCCACAACTTCGTGTACGAATCGGTGTGGAAGAACAACCAGCGCCGCACGTCCGAACGCACCTCCACCCAAGACCTGCTGCACAAATACGGCGCCGATTACAAAGTGATCTTTATCGGCGATGCGTCCATGGCGCCTTATGAAATCACCCAGGCCGGTGGCAGCGTCGAGCATTGGAACGAGGAGCCGGGGTATGTGTGGATGCAGCGCTTCATGGCCAAGTACAAGAAGCTGATCTGGATTAACCCCTACCCTAAAGATACCTGGGGCTATACGGCGTCGACGGGGATTGTGCGGGAGTTGGTGGAGGATCAGATGTATCCGCTGACGCTACGCGGGCTGGAAGAAGGTATGCGCTTTCTCTCCAAATAACACCACCGCCTTACTGTAGGAGCGAGCTTGCTCGCGAAAAACCTGAGACCGCCGCGTACATCTGGATGCCCGCGTTATCGTTGACGTTTTTCGCGAGCAAGCTCGCTCCTACAAGGGTTGGCTAAACCGCTGCAAAAACTTGATGTGCTGCCGATGCGCCACCTCCTGCACCACCGGGGCCAGCCGCACCTTCTGCCCCGGCAGACATTGCGCCAGCCGCGCCAGCGACAAGGGCGTCAGCGCTCCCAGGCGCGGATAACCACCGATCGTCTGCCGGTCATTGAGCAACACAATCGGCTGCCCATCCGGTGGCACTTGGATTGCGCCCAATGGAATCCCTTCGGAAATCAACGACGGCCCTTGGTACTGAAGCGGCGTGCCGAGCAAGCGCATACCCATGCGGTCGGCGCGGCTGTCCAGGGCCCATTCGCTGTTGAAGGCATCAAACAGACTCTGCCCGCTGAACTGGCCTATCTGCGCGCCGATGATCACGTCCAGTGATGCACCGGATTGCAAATCCGGGTTGGCCAGCACCTTCATTGCGCCGCCCGTACCGGAGTAAGCCAACCGCCCGCCTTCGGCCAACGCCTTGCCAAAACCGTCCACCCCGCCCAACGCTTCGCGCACCACCGTGGCACAACTGCCCAGTACAGCCTGCGCATCAAAGCCACCAGGTGCCGCAAGATAAGCGCGCGCGCCATTGAACGGCTGGGTGAAGCGCAGGCGCTGGCCCTTTTGCAGGATAAAACTGCGACCGGGGCTGATCGCACGCTCATCGACATAGGCACCCAGATCCGCACCGGCCAAGGCCAGCAGGCAATAGTCCTCGGCCTGCAGGGTAAAGCCGCCCAGGGTGATTTCCACCACCGGCGCATCCAGGGCATTGTCCAGCAGCCAATTGGCCCAGGACATCGACACCCAATCCAGCGCGCCGCCCTGGGTCACGCCCAGATGCCGCACGCCAAAACGCCCGGCGTCCTGCAACAAGCACAGCGGCGTGCTGGCCTCGATGATCAAGCGGCTCATGCCTGCGCCTCCAGCGGCGTGTCATCACCACCCAGATTGACGAATTCGGCGTGGCTGACCGGGGCGAAGCGCACCGTGTCGCCGGGCTGCATCAGGCTGTAGCCGTCGCGCTCACGGTCGAACAGTTTGGCCGGGGTGCGGCCGATCAGGTTCCAGCCGCCTGGGGACACCACCGGGTAAGCGGCGGTTTGCCGTTCGGCGATGCCGACGCTGCCAGCGGCCACGCGTTTGCGCGGCGTGTTGAGGCGCGGCGTGGCGAGCACTTCGTCCACCAGCCCCATAAAGGCAAACCCTGGAGCAAAACCGAGGGCGAACACCTGGTACTCGTGGACGCTGTGGCGGCGGATCACCTCCTCGACAGTCAGCCCGCTACGCTGGGACAACAGGGCCAGTTCCGGGCCGACACTCAGGTCGTACCACACCGGCAACACATGGCACTGGCCACTCCCCTGAGCCTGGGGTTGCAGATCGGTGAGGGCCTGGTCGATCAGCGCACGGGCCTGGGCCGGGGTGAGCACCGTGAGATCGTAATGCACCATCAAGGTGGTGTAGGACGGCACCAAGTCCACCAAGGCCGGGCCAAAACCGTTGCGCAGGCGCTCGGTAGCCGCGAGCATCCACGGCATGTTGGCTTCGGCGATCACGTCAAACAGGCGCACCATCAGGCAGTCGATCGCCACCACTTCAATGCGTGGGTTCATGCTGTTTTCAACGCTTCGCGGATACGCTGCACGGCGGCGACCGAACTGGCGTTGTCGCCATGCACACACAAGGTATTGGCCTGGAGTACCAATGGGCTGCCGTCGCTGGCAATCAGCGCTTCGCCACGGGAAAGGGTCAGGGCCTGCTGCACGATGGTCTCGGCATCGTGATGCACCGCGCCCGGTAACTGCCGGGATACCAAGTGGCCGTTACTGTCATAGGCACGGTCAGCGAAGGCTTCGAACCACAGGGTCACGCCGTATTCGTCGCCCAAGGCTTGGGCTGCGCGGTTGTCACGGGTGGCCAGCAGCATCAGCGGCAGGTCGCCATAGGCGGCCACGGCCTGGATCACCGCACGCAACTGCGCGGGGTTGGCCATCATGTCGTTGTACATCGCACCATGGGGTTTCACATAGCTGACGCGCCCGCCCTGGGCCCGGCAGATGCCGTCCAGCGCGCCGATCTGGTAGTGCAACAGGTCCTGGATTTCCTGCGGCGTGTAGTTCATGGAGCGCCGGCCGAAGCCTTGCAGGTCCTGGTAGGCCGGGTGGGCGCCCACTTGCACGCCATGCTTGAACGCCAGGCTGACGGTCTTGCGCATGATGCTCGGGTCGCCCGCATGGAAACCGCATGCCACGTTGGCGCAATCAATGAACGGCATGACCTCGGCGTCCAGACCCATGGTCCAGTTGCCAAAGCTTTCGCCGATGTCGCAGTTCAGTAGCAGGCGGCTCACGGTGGTCGCTCCTGTAGGATTTGTTTTCTTGTAGTGTGGGATTTTTTACGCAGAACTCGCAACTTGTCCTGACACCCCAACGACGCTTATCGTGGAATAGCTCGATTTTTGGCGCTTGCCCGGTGCGACGTCCAACTAATAAAAACCGATCCATGCATAAGAAAAAGTTGATCCCATGAATTTGAAGTTCCTCGAAACCTTCGTCTGGGTGGCCAAGCTCAAGAGCTTCCGGCTCACGGCCGAGAAGCTGTTCACCACCCAAGCCTCGATCTCCAGCCGCATCGCGGTGCTGGAAAGCGAGTTGGGGGTGAAGCTGTTCCTGCGTGATTCGCGTGGCGTGAGCTTGACGCCGGAAGGCTTGAAAGTGCTCGACTATGCCGAGCAGATGATGGTGACCATGCAGGGCTTGAAGCAGTCCCTGGAGACTACCAGCAGCAAGGTCGGGCGCATTCGGATCGGCGCGATGGACACGGTGATCCACACCTGGCTGAGCCCGCTGGTTGCTGAACTGATGAAGCTGTACCCGCTGGTAGAGATCGAGTTGATCGCCGATACTGCGCTGAACCTCAGCGATCAGCTGCAAAAAGGCTTCCTCGACCTGATCCTGCAAACCGACCTGCTGCGCCTGGAAACCGTGCGCAGCCTGGAGCTGGCCAGCCACCCCATGGCCTGGATCGTGGCCAGCCAGTCGATCTACAACCGCGACTACGCGTCCCTCGCCGAATTGGCCCAGGAACGCATCATCACCTACTCGAAAAACTCACACCCGCATCAGGACGTGTTGAGTTTGATGCAGGCCAATGGCGTGGCCGCACCGCGCATGAACTGTGTGAACTCGGTGTCGGCGATCACCCGGTTGCTGCGCGATGGCTTCGGCATTGGCGCGCTGCCGCCGGTGCTGGTCAGCGAAGAGCTGGAGCGAGGGGAATTGGTGATGCTGCCCATGGCCCAGCGCCTGCCGAACTTGCAGGTGGTAGTGTCGTGGCGCGTGGGGGTGGAATTGGTGGAGGAGATTGTGGGGTTGTGCCAGAAGGTCGTGGCGCGCTATGCCGAGGAAGTGGGTACAGAACGCATGCAACTGAATAAACCCGACTGATCGTTCCCACGCTCTGCGTGGGAATGCAGCACAGGGCGCTCTGCGCCCTCACGCGCGACGCGGAGCGTCAGAAAAAGCATTCCCACGCGAAGCGTGGGAACGATCAGTGGGTCGTTACAGGCCCTTGAGGTCCCGCTCTTCGATGGGTCGGCTCTGGCGCAGGCGCCGGCCGCCTAATACCACCCAATCGATCAAGCGATACAGGCATTCAATGCCGAATGACAACAGCATAGCCCCGCCCAGGCCCCAGCCCATGGCTTCAGGCGTCAGCAGAATCTGGTAGCTGTAACCATTCCAGGTTTCCAGACGGATATCCGGGTCGGCGGCCACCGCCACCTGCAGGGCGCGGATGTACCACGGGCCTTGCATGGCCTGGTATTGCTTGTCCAACTCGAGTTGGCGATCGAGCATGGCGCCCAGGCTGCTGGCGTCGCTCTGGAATACCGGGTCATCGCTGGCGCGGTAATGCGCCACCAAGGCTTGCATATCACCGTTGAAGAACTGCTGCGCCGTGGACTCGAAACCGCGCAAACCGGTCTGGGCCTCGATCAGGTGGGCCTCGACGCGCTTGGCGTAGTCATTGATAAACCCCGGCACCTGCACGCCGACCAACAAGCCAACGGCAAACAATACCAACCGCAGATAGCTCAGCAACATGCTCGATTCCTTACTCGGTAACGCCCTGGCTGACACATTCACCGCGTCGCCACAGGCTCCATTGGCCCGGTTCGTAGCGGGTCCAGTTTTCGTTGTCGGTCAAGGGTTCGGTGGCGATCACCGTTACCACATCATTGGGGGTGGTTTCGGCCTGAAAATCGACGATCACGTCGACATCTTTCAAGCGCGCCGGGCCAAAAGGCGCACGCCGGGTGATCTGCGCCAGCTTGGTCGAGCAATAGCAGAACAGCCAGTCGCCGTCGCTGAGCAGGCAGTTGAACACGCCCTTGCTGCGGTATTCGGCGCAGGCGGCGATCAGGTCGGGCAGCACCTGTTCGATGTCCACCGGCTCGGGGAAGGCCTCGCGCACGCGGTTGAGCAAGTCGCAGAACGCCGCTTCGCTGTCGGTATCACCCACCGGCCGGTAGAAGGTGGCGCGGGGGTTGAAGTCCGCCAGTTGGCCGTTGTGGGCAAAACACCAGTTACGCCCCCACAGCTCACGCACGAACGGATGGGTATTGGCCAGGCTGACCTTGCCGACGTTGGCCTGGCGGATATGGCCGATCACCACTTCGCTCTTGATGGGGTAACGCTGCACCAGCAACGCGACTTCCGATTCGCTGCTGGCGGCCGGGTCCTGGAACAGGCGCAGGCCACGGCCCTCATAGAAGGCAATACCCCAGCCGTCGCGGTGCGGGCCAGTGCGCCCACCGCGCTGCATCAGCCCGGTAAAGCTGAACACGATATCGGTGGGGACGTTGGCACTCATGCCCAATAATTCACACATGCCAGGGCTCTCGCTGCAGGGCAAACAACGTTAAAGGCGCGGCTCGACCCGCATACCACCGGCAGGCGCCGGGCGACGGAACGGTTCGTCGTCTTCCGGCTCGGCGGCCAAGGCGGCATCCGCAGCCGCCTTGCGCTCACGGCGAGCGTTGGCGGCGCGTTCGATGGGCCAGCGAATCAGCACAAACACGATGTACAGGGCAAACGCGATCATCGTGTACATGAACAGGTCGGAAATGGCGCGCCAGGCGTTGTTGCCGACCTTGAGCACCAGGTCCAGGGCGGTAATGGCCACGGCCGGTGCAAACTGGGTCTTGACCGGGTCGACGATGGTCGGGCTGAGCAGCAACACCGCCATCAGCAATTGCAGGGGCTCGCGCAGCCAGCGCCAGATCCAGCGGGTCATGCGCCACCACACCAACAGGCAGCCCAAAGCGGCGAAGGCGTAAAGGCCCCAAGCGGTCAGATAGTCGTTCTCGGTCATGGTGTCCATGGCAAGGTTGGCAAACAGGCGGCTATGATAACGGCTTTTGCGTGTCGCGGCTGCAATGCCTGCCACCGTCTGCCAGATAGGGAATTATCCATGCCTATTTCCACCGCACCGATTGCCCGCAAGGCCCCAGGCCCAGACCCGTACGCCTGGCTGCAAGAACGCGACAACCCTGAGGTGCTCGACTACCTCAAGGCCGAAAACGCCTGGCAGGAAGCCCAACTGGCCGATCAGCAGGCGTTGCGCGAGACCCTGTTCGACGAGATCAAGGGCCGCATTCTGGAAACCGACCTGTCCCTGCCCTCCCCTTGGGGCCCGTATTTGTATTACACCCGCACCACCGCCGGCGACGAATACGCCCGCCACTACCGCTGCCGCCGCCCGGCCGATGACAGCAACCAGGTGGACGCCAGCAGCGAGGAACTGTTGCTGGACCCGAACGTGCTGGCCAATGGCGGCTTTTTCTCCCTGGGCGCGTTCAGCATCAGCCCCGACCACCAACGCCTGGCCTACAGCCTCGATACCAGCGGCGAAGAGATTTACACCCTGTTCGTGAAGGAATTGGCGACCGACAAGGTCAGCGAACTGGCGTTCGACAACTGCGACGGCAGCATGACCTGGGCCAATGACAGCCTGACCCTGTTTTTCGGCGAACTGGACGACACCCACCGCCCGCACAAACTGTATCGCTATCGCCTGGACGGCACCGCAGCGCAGGAAGTGTTCCACGAGCCCGACGGCCGTTTCTTCCTGCATTGCTACCGCTCAAGCTCCGAGCGCCAACTGTTGCTGGCCCTGGGCAGCAAGACCACCAGCGAAGTCTGGGCGCTGGACGCCGAGCAACCGCACCTGGCCTTTACCTGCCTGGCGCCGCGGGTCGAAGACCACGAATACGATGTCGACCACGGCAAACGCAATGACCAGTGGACCTGGTTTATCCGCAGCAACCGTGACGGCATCAACCATGCGCTGTACGTGGCCGCCGACACCGGCACGCCGCCCACCGAAGCCGACTGGCACAACCTGATCCCCCACAGCGATGAGGTCATGCTCGACGGCGTGAGCCTGAACGCCAACGCCATGACCTTGAGCCTGCGCATTGGTGGCCTGCCGGTTATCGAAGTGCACCCTGAGAACGTGCCAGCCTATCGGGTGCAATTGCCTGACGCCGCCTACAGCCTTTACGTGCAGAACAGCCTGGAGTTTCCCAGCGACAAGATCCGCCTGCGCTATGAGGCCTTGAACCGTCCGGCCCAGGTGCGCCAGCTCGACCTGGCGACAGGCGCGCAGGTCGTGCTCAAGGAAACCCCGGTGCTGGGCGTCTTCAACGCCGACGATTACGTCAGCCAACGCCTGTGGGCCACTTCTGCCGACGGCACCCAGGTGCCCATCAGCCTGGTGGTCAAGCGTGACCAGCTCGGCAAGCCGACGCCGCTGTACCTGTATGGCTACGGTGCCTACGGCTCAAGCCTCGACCCGTGGTTCTCCCATGCGCGCCTGAGCTTGCTCGACCGTGGCGTGGCGTTTGCCATCGCCCATGTGCGCGGCGGCGGTGAGCTGGGGGAAGCCTGGTATCGCAACGGCAAGCAGGAACACAAGCAGAACACCTTCAGCGACTTTATTGCCTGCGCCGAACATTTGATCGCCGAGGGCCTGACCACCTCCCAGCAACTGGCGATCAGCGGCGGCAGTGCCGGTGGCCTGTTGATCGGCGCGGTACTCAACCAGCGCCCGGAGTTATTCCAGGCGGCGATTGCCGAAGTGCCGTTCGTCGATGTGCTCAATACCATGCTCGACCCGGAACTGCCGCTGACCATCACCGAGTACGACGAATGGGGCAACCCCGAGGACCCCGAGGTGTATGCGCGCATCAAGGCCTACGCGCCGTACGAGAACGTCAGCGCCCAGGCTTACCCGGCCACGCTGGTGATCGCCGGCTATAACGACAGCCGCGTGCAGTACTGGGAAGCCGCCAAGTGGGTGGCCAAGCTGCGGGATACCAAGACGGACGACAACCTGCTGCTGCTCAAGACCGAGCTGGGTGCCGGCCATGGCGGCATGAGCGGGCGCTATCAGGGGCTACGTGACGTCGCCCTCGAATATGCCTTTGTGTTCAAGGCCCTCGGCCTGGTCTAACCGCCTGGCGTCTTTGGCTTGCTGTCGTTCTGCTGCAGGCCAGGGACCGTCTGGTCCTTGGGCGGCGCCGGCAGCACGATGGGCGCCAGCGGTGGCGCGCCATTATGGGTCTTGGGCGCTACGGGCGGCGTGACTTGCGGGTACAACGTGGGCGTTGGCGTGCCCGGCGCGCCTGGGGTTGGCGTGGGCGCGACCGGTACGGTTTGTAACTCCTGAGCCTGCGCGGTACCCAATGCGAGCGCGCTCAACACAATGACCGTTAGAATGCTGCACTTCATCGATGGCTCCATGGCCTGACCGGAATGCCTTAAGGCTACTCCCAACCGCGCAAGAATGCCCTTCCCAATGAGATTTCCATGAAACGTTTCGTTCTGCTGGACACCACCCCAATCCCCGACAACGGCGGTGCCTTGTGCCTGTTCGAATACGGCGAAGACTTTGTCATCAAGATCCAGGGCGGTGACGGTGGCCAGTTGATGAACACGCGCATGCACGGCTCCGAAGATGCCCTGGCGGAGATTCCCTGCCGCAAAGTGGCCGGGCGCCCGGGTTCGCGGGTGCTGATCGGCGGCCTGGGCATGGGCTTTACCTTGGCCGCGGCGCTCAAGCATTTGGGTAAGAGCGCCGAAGTGGTGGTGGCCGAACTGGTGCCCGGCGTCGTGGAATGGAACCGTGGGCCGCTGGGGGAAAAGTCCGGACGCCCGCTGCTGGACCCGCGCACCGTGGTCCGCCAGGAAGACGTGGCCAAGGTACTGCAGGCCGAACCCCAAGGTTTTGACGCGATCATGCTCGACGTCGACAACGGCCCCGAGGGGCTCACGCAAAAGGCCAACAGTTGGCTGTACTCGGCCAGTGGCCTGGCCGCTTGCGCCAAGGCCCTGCGACCCAAGGGCGTGCTGGCGGTGTGGTCGGCCAGCGCCGACAAGCTGTTCAGTGACAAACTGCGCAAGGCCGGCTTCAAGGCCGAGGAAGTACAAGTATTTGCCCATGGCAACAAGGGCACGCGGCATACCATCTGGATTGCAGAGAAGCTCAAGGGCTGATCGCGGTTGATTCAATCGCGCCAATCCCCGGTGGGAGCGGCTAGAATCAACCTTGTCCGTGAACCACCCAACAATAGCCAGGAGCCATGATGAGCTCGAACAACCCGCCCTCCCACACCGCCAAGCTGGACCGCATCCTCGCCGATGCCCAGCGCGACCGCGAAATGGGCTACCGCGATAAAGCCTTGAAGATGTACCCCCACGTGTGTGGCCGCTGCGCCCGTGAATTTTCCGGCAAGCGCCTGAGTGAACTGACCGTCCACCACCGTAACCACAACCATGATGACAACCCCCAGGACGGTTCCAACTGGGAGTTGCTGTGCGTGGATCTACCAGAAAAATGGTATCCGACTATGAATAGTCATAGGCCCCAACGATACATACCATTTTTTTCCGGTATGTGAGCCCTGACTTATCGCTTACAGAGCGTCTCGATACGGTTTATCCTTCCTAAGCACTCATCCCGGACACTCAAATGAACAACAAAACCACACCTAGCCTTTCTAAACTGGATCGAATCCTCGCAGATGCGAAGCGCGATAAGGAATCAGGTTATCGGGATAAAGCACTCAAGATGTATCCACATGTTTGCGGCCGATGCGCTCGTGAGTTTTCTGGCAAGCGCCTGAGCGAGCTAACCGTGCACCACCGTGACCACAACCACGACAACAACCCTCAGGATGGATCTAACTGGGAGCTTCTCTGCTTGTTCTGTCATGACAATGAACACTCACGCTACACTGATCAGCAATATTTCTCCGAATCTTCTTTGAGTTCGCCAAAACAAGCATCCGCAACTCACAACCCATTTGCAGCATTGGCTGAACTTATGAAAAAGTGACTCCACACAATGTAAAAAAACAGCCAATAACACCCTTGCAAGTTTATTAGAAAACAAGCAATGCAAGATGCAATCCTACCTCTTCTCGAGAGAAAACCATTATTTCTCAGCCGCTAGGAAAATATTCAATATCAGTACAAGTTGGTTACGCTCCCGAATGTGCGCACTGTATACCTTCGCAACAACAGCAAGCATTTAGCCCAAAACCCAAATAACTACAATCATGAGAACCAACGAACAACCACGGCGATATTAGGTAAAGAATTTTTTGATACTCTTGAATACTGCACGTATCGAGTTTACTCTTTACGCTAAAGCGAAAACGAGACGACACTTACAAACAAGATGATACATGAATAAAGCAATGGAAGCGTATATAGCCCCGCCTTGCGGGCTCTTCCAGAAAAACATGCACCAATGTGTTCTATGTCTCCAAAGCGGAAACGAACCCCTTATCCGCGCTCTTGATACTTCCTGCTTGAGGAATATTGGCTAGAGTCAAAGAAGTTACTGGAATCCTCTACAACTTCAAGGATCGAACATGCGAAACCTTCAGCTCTTTGCTCCTGAAGCTTTCCCCACGGCTCATTCGGAAGTTCGTGCTTACACCATTGCGGCTTTTCGGGTTGCCCAAGCTAGTGATCAACTCTCATTGATCGCCATGTCAAAACCGCTTCTGGAATTTTTGGTGAAAAAACGTGCCTTGGGTTACTGGCTCTCAAGGGGCAGGCTAATCCAAGAAGTCCACGGCTATAGGCTTACGGAGCGGGGACTTGTCGATTGCCAGTCCGCGCTGGCGTTGCAACTGCCTACACATAATACAACTGCCAGCCAAGTGGCGTTCTGGGTGAATGAGTTCTGCTCAAACTATGTGCTGCGCCTGAGTTCTTCATTTGGGTCATCGGGAGCGTTCAGTATGTCTGTCCAAAGTCGCAACAAAGTAATCGTAGTAGGTGGCGGCTCGACCACACTGATCTTTTGCCACGGCTTTGGCTGCGATCACAACATGTGGTCGTACCTAAATGGCTACGCTCAGGATCTAGTTCAAATCATCGACGAATTCGGTAGAGGCCCGGTCATTCTGGTCGGTCACTCAGTCAGCGCGATGATTGGCGTACTGGCCGATCGTAGCCAGCACAATCGTATTGTTGCTCATGTGATGATTGGCCCTTCGCCCTGCTATGTCGATTCAGGCGAGTATGTCGGGGGATTTAAGCTCAATGACATCAAATCACTCTTGCACACTCTGGGTAGCAACTATCTCAGCTGGTCTAGCACAATGGCACCCCGGTCGTCATGGGCGAATGCTGAGGGTTTGCCGCTCGATAACTTTGCGAATAATCATACGAAATTGAGGGAGATTTGATGTTCCAGACAGATCGCCAAGCTAGCCCTGAGATTCAGCTATCATGGGCGCAAATAGCCCAACTCCCTACGAAAGTACGAGAAATTTGCTTACGGCACAGCGTAGGAATCAGAAATCAAACGGATCTTGCAGCGTATTTGGAAATCTGCGAAAAAGTCACAGCGGAAAAAAATGCGGCAGAACCTTTCGATCCCAAGCTTTGCCAAGCTCAGCGGGTTCTTTCTGCCATCGTCGCTTGTGGGGATGAGAGTGAGCTCAAGGAGCCACTCAGCCGAATGGCATCCAATACCTTGGATCCGACGTCAAAAACACCATCGCCAGGGAAGGATGCGCTGTTCGAATTAGAAACTCTTCAGTACGCGCGTCATCGGAGACTCGGAGCACGTTTGGGTGAGCCTGACGTCATCATTGAAGCTCCATTTGGTGATTACTTTGTAGCATGTAAAACAATCAACTCTCCGGAAAATTTTGAAAAACAGTTAAGCCGCGGCTGCCGGCAATTAGACCGATTGGGGTCTGGGTGCGTGGCTTTTAATTTTGAACCCCAGGTATCAGCGAAAGAACCTATCGTTGTCGATACAAGTCAAAAACTGCAGATTCATGTTGATGAGCAGTTAATTAATTTGTATGAAAAACACCGTCGACACATTGATAAACGCCTTGAGGATGACCGCTTGGATGGCGTCATGCTCCAGATTTCCTGTTACGCAAACATTCGTGAAAGTACTTCCGCATTAGACGTATTCACCCACACAGTGTTCTATTCTCGTTCGAACCTTCAGCAAACCGACGCCCGTGAGCGCTTTGAACGGTTCAAGCAATCCATGCAGGGTCCCTTATGCTCCTTCAGGTCATAGGGTGTCGCATCACGCCCCAAATGATCTGCATTGCGCTATCAGGTTTGAAACCACGTCCGACACTCCAACAGAATCGGCCGAGTTCAGTCTTTCCCACCTGTATTAACGTTTAGCTTGAACCGCAGTTGCTGCACCGGCGGGCTGCGGTGGCAGTTTTTTGCAATCACCGTAGTGGTGCTTTCAAAAACGGCGCCGGCTAGCATCCGCCGGACCGTATAAAATATCGACAAGGGGATGAAGCAAGAATTCCACTTGCGCTGAGCCTAAAATGGTTCATCAATCTGAGTGGTGTATTGGCGACCAAGGGTAAGTACCAGTGACCCGCGCGAGATGATCTCCCACAGCAAACTCAGTATGGAAAGCAATACTGATAACGTGCATCAAATAGTTGAATCCATCCCCCTTGCCCACCGGCTTACCATGCCGTAAGCGATGGGCGATATCGCCGCGCATAGTAATGAACTTATCCAGCTTCTCGGCTGCTTTTTTGGGGGAGACGCCTTTCCAATGCCAGTTATTGCTGAGGGCCGGGATACCTAACAACTGATCAAAAAGTTTATTCACTGGCTCGGTTTTGGGGGTATTGAAATTGCCGACCCATTTCTCCAGCACTGCCGATTTATGCGACGCCAAGACTTGTTTCCATCCCAAGTCTGCAACCTCCCAAACTCGGTCTGGATCTTTCTGATTCAAAACCGCTGCTGCAATATGATTTTTGATTTTTTGGGGGATATGGCTGGAGTCAGACGCATGGGTAATCAAGTAGTCAAACGCTTCCTGAGCCAAGTCTTCTATGAAGCTTTCCCATATAGCCGTCACGAACACGATAACGGAACGGTTCAGTACCTCAACACCATGCTTACGCCCTCTACCCTCGCCAGCATAATCCTCGTGAATAACCCATAGCTGCTCAATATCTTCCTGATTCTCAACAAACAGCTTTAACGCGTGCGACATCTTCGTCTCGCTCCCTTCAAAATCTGAGCATACCGCATGCCCTATGCTTTGAAGGCACCTTGCAAGCTTACCTTGTGGTTTTTTTCAAAATTTAGCTGATGTCGTCACTTACGGTGGGTTTTGTCTCCCGCTGTTAATGGCCAATTAAACTGACCCACCTCTGGCCAACAATTTTGACCCACCCATAGTGGCATTGGCCACCGACCATGTAGCGTCACCCGCCTTATGCACAGGCCGGGGACAGATCATTGAAGGAGTGGGTTGTGATTCACAAGATCAAGGGGTTGTATGACCAGGGCCGAGGCCTGTCGGTCCGTGCCATCAGTCGTGAGCTGGGGATTTCCCGGAACACCGTACGCAAGTATCTCCACCTGGATGAGATGCAGATCAGCGCTACCATTGCTGACCCTTCACGCACCAAGGTGCTCGACGAGCACCGCGATTATCTGATTAATCAGTTGGGTCAGTTTCCAGCCCTGAGCGCAGTCAAGCTGGCCCGTCGCCTGAGGGAGCGCACCACCGAGCTGGCGGTGTCAGACCGGAGCATTCGCCGCTATGTGCAAGCGCTCAAGCAGCAGGTTGCCAGTGGCCAGTTGCGCTATTACGAGCCGGTCGTTGAGTCAGTGCCTGGCGTGCAGTGTCAGGTCGACCCCGGTGAGCTGCGAGGCGTCATGATTGGCGGCCTGGAGCGTGTCGTTCATTTTGTGGTGTTTGTGCTGTCCTGTTCACGGCTGATGTATGTCGGTCTGAACTTCCGGCCGCTGGATACCGAACGGTTTATCCAGATGCACGACGAGGCCTTCCGCTACTTCGGCGGCGTCACCGAGGAGTGCATCTACGATCAGACCAAGATGGTGGTGATCAACGAGCAGTACCGTGAGCTGACGCTGAACCAGCGCTTCCACCAGTATGCGACTACCGTCGGGTACCGCATCCATGCCTGCGAGGGCTATGACCCGGAGAGCAAGGGCAAGGTGGAGGCCGGGGTCAAGTACGTCAAGCGTGACTGCTTCTACGGCGAGCACTTCCAGGACGAGGCCGCCGTCCGACAGCACCTGAATGATTGGCTCGAGACTGTCGCCAACGCACGCGTGCACGGCACGACGGGGCAGCATCCAAGAGCGCATTTCGAGGCACTGGAGCGTAGTCAGCTCAAGCCCTATCTCGTCCCGCAGAACCTGCTGCACGTGGCGCCGACAAGGGAGACCCGCAAGGTCGACAAGACCGGCTTGATCTCATGGCAGGCCAACAAGTACTCGGTACCCATGGCCTGGCAGCAAGCCCGTGTCGGTGTCAGCGCACAGGACAACCAGTTGCTGATCCATGACCTGGAGAGCGGTGAACTCATAGCCACCCATGACCTGTGCAAGGCCAAGGGCCGGATGATCAAGAACAACAACCATTACCGAGACCATGCCCAGCGCATTACCGACCTGGAGCGCGGCATCGACTCGATCCTGCCCGATGCCCTTGGGGCAACCCTGTGCCAACTGCTCAAGCGTACTTCGCCGCGTATCTACAAGGATCAGCTGGTTGCTGCACGCGACCTGCTCATGGCCCATGCGCCGGTTGATACGGCGTTGCTCGGCGAGTTGTGCGAGCGCAGTGAACTGACCGCCACCGGGCTCAAGCGCTACCTCGAAGCATGGCAGCAAGCCAAGGCGCGGGGCCGGATCATCGGCGACCATGACTATGCGCCAGAGGCCGGTAGCCAGGTTAGTCACGCCGACCTGAACGCTTATGCCCGCATTGGCCAGTCGACTGGCCACGGGGTGACCCAATGAGCCTGCTCGACAGCACTATCGCGCAGTACCGAAGCCTGCGCCTCAGCGCGACCGCGGGTGAGCTGGCCACCCTGCTGGCCAGAGCCGAAGCCAATGAACTGTCCTACCTGAGCTTCGCCCAGTCACTGGTCGAGCATGAGCTTAACGCCCGCTCCAGTAGCCGCGTAAGCCGCAACCTCAAGCAGGCGCAGTTCCCCTCGGAGAAGCATCTGGAGGCCTTCGATTACCGGCACCAGACCACCATCACCAAGCGCCAGGTCAGCACCTTGCTGGACTTCAGCTTTATCGACAACCGCGACAACCTGGTGTTCATCGGACCACCGGGTGTGGGCAAGACCCACTTGGCCATTGGGATTGGCCACAAGGCGGTTCAGGCGGGCTACAAGGTGCTGTTCCGCACGGCTCTGGCGTTGGTCGAGGATCTGGAGCTGGCGGAAATGAAGGGCGAGCTGAAGAAGCGCCTTAATCAGCTGAGCAAATACGACGTGCTGATCATCGATGAGCTGGGCTACCTGCCGATGACGCGCCAAGCCCGGTACAACCTGTTCCAGTTAATCAACAACCTGTACGAGTACCGCTCGGTCATCCTGACCACCAACAAGGACTTCACCAGCTGGGGCGAGTTCTTCCATGACGACAACGTGGCCGTGCCCATCATCGACCGCGTGATCCACCATTCACACATCTTTATGCTGGGAGGTGAGAGCTATCGTTTGAAGCAGAAAACCGGCGGTTAGCGGTGAGCAAGTGGGTCAATTCTATTGGCCAAAAGTGGGTCAAAATTAATGGCCATTGACACCCGCTCCGGAGTCCTCGCCATGCGTTTGGCTTCTGCCCTTCCCTCTACGTGTTTGCGCTACTCACAATCCATCTCCTCGCGACGACTAACTTATACGACCCGCTCTACTGGCACATGCCGGCCATTGCCGATAATCGTCAGAGACTTGGATCCGCGAGTCATCGCAACATACAGATGCTTGGCATCAAGAGAATCCGCATCCAGGATTACCGCATGATCGAATTCAAGGCCCTTAACCAACAATGTGGTGCCGATGAGTTTACGGTGAGAGATGGGTCGCCCCGTATGCCTCATATCGCGTTGGTAGATCTTGCCCACCTCTAAAAGGGTCGACCCTTCGCTCTCGCTGTGCATTTTGAGTACATGGAGCAGGCGAAACAACAAGTCACGGCGATAAGCACCCGTTTCCGGGTTTGCTTTGAGCTCTAGGAAAAATGCTATCAAGTGACGGCTTGTAGGATCTTCGAGGTAAACATTTGCGGCCAAAAGCAGGCTTGGGTATTTGGTAGTTTTCCGGAGGATCGCAGACTCTCCGCGACTGGTACCCGCGTATGAAGCTGATATGGCATGCCGAATGAACAACTTCGCTAGCAGGACAGAGCAGCATCCATAAAGCTGGTTCCACTGTTCATCTGTCGGGTTGTCTACATTCCACCCTGATGTCTTCGGATAGGCCAAGCACAGACGCAGAGACCAGCTCGCAATGGTGTCGATCTGGTATTTTGAAGTCGGTACGCCGAGCGAAGTCATCTTCGCTCTGATCGAATTTACGCCGGCGAAGGTGTGAGTCAAAACCAGCTGCTTACCGTCAGAAATCCGCGTTGCCAAAGCAATGAGATGCGTCTTTCCGTAGCCTGCCGGGGCGATTACGTACCCTTTGGCCTTACAATCGTTGAGCTTTACGGCTAATTCTTCAGACATGCTCGACCCACCTCCAAAGCTTGGTTAGCTGGATGGATAGGTCCGTTTTAGCGAATTCAGCGTCCTCAAACGCAGGTTTAATCGTTTTGAACCACAGGTCGCCACGTGTGATGTCTTTGAACCAGTTCGATTTTTTGGCCGCATTACCAATCGCCTTTCGCAGCTCGGGGCTGTCTTCCCAGTCGCCAAGCTCCTTTTCCAAGTTACCGTCGAACTTATTGAGTACTTGATCCCTAACCGAGTAATTCAGCGTATCCCGTGCTAGATAGAGGCTACTCAAGACGAATTCCCACGGCACATCTTGAAAAGCACGCTCCTCCAATGACAGCTTGTCACTCCACATGAAGACTGGAATCTCCAACTCCCTAAGCTCACGCGCATCAGCCTCGGAAAATTGGTCGTCCGCATCTCCATCGGCAAGTGCAGACACATTGTAGTGAAGTGCCTTAAACGCCTTGGCGATCGGTTTCACCTTTGACCCACCGATGACGTCTAACAGTGCCACTCCATGGTATGACAGTGGATCTTTCTTATTCTCGACTTGGTAATCATCGAATCCCCGGAGGAAGCCAACCTCTGTTGCGCCTTCACACACGATGACCTTCTTGGCGAGGAACGCGTCGGAGCTTGAACGTACTTTTCCCTGTAGTTCATGCTGTTCAAGCCCTTTTTTTGCTGCTGGGATAACCTGAGTTAAGCCGCCTTCACGATGCACGACGTAGAGCTCATTGATGGTCAGCTCACGCAATACTGTCGGCGAGTGGGTCGTAAGGAAATATTGGCCCCGTTTGTCTTCCCTGATGTGCTTGATCAGCCGTGTAATCCGGTGAGGCTCAAGGCCGAGCTCCACCTCGTCGAACAGGGTGATATGGCCTTCATCCAGCCCCATCTTCTGAATACCGCACAGAAGCATGCGCCTGGATCCTAGCCCCAACTGGCGCAGCGGAATTTCACCGTCATGCAGGACTAGTCCACCGGCTTTCAAATTTATGGAGGCAAGATCGAGGTGCGCCTTGTAGGCATCGACTACGGGAACCCCAAGGAGCTTGGCGACTTCCTGAGATTTCAACGCCGCAGCATCGAAATTTTTTAGCGTCTCCTCCCGCTTCGCATCTAATGACGATCGCGCAGTTCTTGAGGCATCTGCCAGCAGTTCATTCAGGCTCTGTGCCGCGGTCAGCTTTGACAAGGCAGTACCCGTAGCCCAGGAAAGCTGCCTTTCGCTGAATGTGCCGATCAAGCCGACGCTGACTTTGTTCCGGTCGGCTTGCTTGAAGGGAACTCCCTCCGGTTGTCGGTCGCATACGACAACCCATTGGGGTTCGAGATCTTTGCCAACAGTGAAACGCACGGTGAGCACGTTTTCGAGATGGTCATCTGGCTCATCGTTGATCTGAAACGCGTCGATGTCCCAGCCTCGGAGGTAATGTCCATACTTAGCGAGAGAACAAAAATCGTCTACAAGCTCGCCGATCGTTGCTTCGATTGTGATCGAATTTTCAATGTTGCCGTTATGGAAGTCGGCGTCGCTGAGCGTGAGATTCCACTGGGGATAGAACGTATACCGAATGGCATCCAGTATGGTCGATTTAGACGAGTCTCCCTTTCCAATCAGACAGAAGATGTGAGCCTTCGGGAGGTTCCACTCCAGCTTGCTGACGCCACGGAAGTTCCTGATTTCCAGCTTTCTAATTTTCACCAGACTGTGACTCCTTCACATTCGAGCACTTGGAAGGAGCAGCTTCAACGCGTGGATGCGACGCAGCCTCGCTAATGCTCCTAGGCATTTCCATCACCTGGCCATCGTCGCTCGCGGCCATGACGGCACGGAGGCATAATGCTGGCCACCTAAGATAAGCCGAAACTGTGGAAGGAGCTACATGGGCACCATTAAAGATGGATTTGATGATGCAAGCTTTCTGGGAAAGCTAGCCAAAAAGATTACGCTCAAGGCCTCGAAACGCACGCTCACCAGGGTCCTGCTCATGGCCACCGTAGGAATTGTCATCTTAGGTAGCTACCTTGGGTACCTTACCTACCTGCTAGGTGAGTACCGAAAAAGCTCCAACGAACATAACGCTAAGTACGGTTTCATGCTTGCCGAAAACCAAGACAAGCGAACGATTGATTACCTTGAGCTTTGCATCGATGCATCAAAAAATAATGACGCGAGCCGCAATTACTATTGCGGCACGGCAGTGGAGCTTTACAAGACAACGTTCAAGATGATGCCCAGCGACACAGATGTGAACATAGAGAAAGCGGCGTTCGGCGCAATGAAGGCCGACATCGCAGCCAGAATTCGTTTCATGGCTCTACAGCGCACGATGGGGCAAAGCGCAGACATAGATGGCGTATTAGGTTTTCTGCTGAGCATTACAGGAATCACGATTGCAATGATCGTAGCCGTCATCTGCATGCTCACCACGATTGTCTGGACTTGGCGAATTTCTCGAGCACAGCTCATCGACCAGCAAAACACCAACCCGCCCCCTACGCCAACGTAAGACCCCGCGCGCTCTGCCCTAGAGGTCGATATCAGCGAATCGAGCTTTGACGCCGGGGCGAGTAGAATCACTCAGAGATTCGTATGGCTCCGGCAGAATATCGTTGCTTCAGCATTCGGTCGATTTCGGCTACGTATTTCTCAGGAGACATGCCGCAAGGCTCATTTCGAAGCTGGTGCACGGCGAGCACCGTTTTCGCGCGAATTTTTTGATTGCTGGTCAACTGGATAACCATTTCCAGGTTGGCGGGATTAAGGAATTCATCGATCAGCTCCGTCTGGGAATGTATATCTCTCTCGATGACTGTGAGCTCATTCAGTCGATTGAAAACAGCCTCTGCCTGTTCAACCTGTGCATTGGTCAAACGAGTATTTGAGGGAATGGTTTCAAGTGAGCGGCGAAAATCGAGCAGACGCTCCTGATACCGCTGTCGACCCAACTGTAGCCATACCCCCATTCCTTTGAGATTTCCGAAGGAATGGGGGTACCAGTGACGCTCCTCATAGGCCTTACCCTTCTCATCAATCCCTTTTTTGATGATTTGATAGTCCCATCGCACTTCCAACTGGCTGCTTTTCCACCGAGTTTGCAGGATGTCACCCACACGCTCGGGAAGGATTTGCATGACGTGGTCAATTCTTTCCAATAGCCCGCGATGCCTGATATTTGCCGTTCTTACCCGCTCAACAAACGCATCCCGCTGGAGGAGTAACGTCTCCACCTTATGGCGGCGAATATTTCGTTTTTCCGCGGCTGAAAGTTGTTTTAACGCGCCTTTGACCTCAGCGTCATGAAGACCCAGGTGATTGTGGGCGCAGCAATGACCTATCAGTACGTTAGAGCCATCTTTGAGTTCGACGACAAAGCCATGCTGATGCATCTTCGAACAGCGCGTACCTTTTTTTTGGTATTGGCAACTGGCTTCAGGCTGGATCAAGCGATATGGGCGTAATGGGTGACTGTACTGCTCCTTGGTCAACGTGATGTCAGGGCAGATTTTGAACAGGGAGAGGAGATCGACAAGCGATCTGAGTTCGATGATGCCATGAGTAGGAGCCATACAGTCCTCTTGAGCGAACACCAGTGAGAGAGCTGTATATTAACCCAGTAATACCACATTGGTATCACTGGGGTAAAAAGGAGGCGCCGTTACCATACCAGCAGCACTACGCCGCCCCGGAAGCAGATACAGATATGAGTGGCGCTGGGGAAGCTGGCACTGAAGTGTTCTCAACCGCGGTTCGCTTTTTGTCCCGCTCCTTTTTTCTGGCCGCTCGCTCATGGCTCATCTCAATTTCTTTCAAAGGGTGGTTGATGAAGTGCTGTTCGTAGGTGCGGATCAGCCCTGCATCGTTACTACCCAAGACTTGCTCGAAAACCTGATCTGAGCCCCTGGCAACGATCTCGTACTTTTGAGTTTGAAGGTTTCTCTCCGAGATCATCAGCAACGCCTCGGGTGTGAATCGACCACTGCTCCAAATTTCAAAACGCTGCGTAAGGTCCCGCCACTCTGAGTGACTCTTGGCCACTTCGCGAATCACCGGGATCCGCTCATCAAGCCATTTCACGACCTCCGCGTCGTCAACATTGCCCATGGGGTTAACCCCCTTACACTCAATGAACACTACGTCTCGATTTCTTCTGGCAATCAAGACGTCAATTTCAGCTTCTCGTCCTAGGCTATCTTTGACCTTGCGATTTACCTCAGGATCGCCACCTGGAAAGCTGGTCTTGGCAATCAGAGCCACCGCAAATTCGAACAGACTGCCTCGTAACGTGGAGGCGGCGCCTTCGATTCGGGAAAGGACGTTGAAAATCTTATCCAGAGTCTCAGGGCTATCCAGAAGCCTCGCCGTATTCTCGAGAACCGAGCATAAGTTCTTAAGGACCCTAGCGACCTCTATGCCGAAGAGGTTTTCTGTTGTGGCCGGGATGATGCCCTCGCTTTTCAGCAGCGCGAACGCGTCCATTGAAAACTCTTCGGCCACAAATAACTGAAGACAGCGATTAACCTTCTTCAGACTTCGAAGCGTCGCGCATTTTTTTATGAACGCACTCAGCTCCTTCGCCGTTACCTTTCCATTCAAGGCAATGTCGCAAACAAAAAAGCCTCCTTTAACGCCAGTGGCTTCAGTGTATGAACGCATTGGGAACAGATAAGACGGCCCGGCCATATCCCATTGGAACGTGCCTACTTGAGGCATCTTCTCAAGACCCTCGTCTTCACGCGTTTTGACGGCCTCGTAGCTCACCAGGCCCAAATTTCGCGCCCAGTCTTTAACTGCCAAGAGCGCCACTCGCTCACAAATATTTCGAGCTTTAAGTCGGGGGAGTGTGAATCCGTCTTTGAGAGACATTTCCTGATCGCACCTAACGATGCATACATCACCACCCGGTAGGGTGACCTCCTTGAGGAGATCTGCACTAATCAAACGCTCAAGGAGAGTATGCGCGGAAATGTGTTTTAGCTGAGCGACTGGCGCCCCACAGGCGATGAGAAAGTGTGAACGCATCATTATGTTGGAGCGCATCTTCAAAGCCTGAAGCGCTTGGTAATACGTGCTGTTCGTCTCTTGGAGCGCATCCATCAGCTTCGAGAAAAATCTTGGCGAACCGTAATCGGAACGCAAGTAGACAAAGCGGGCACGATGCGGGAAAACCAAATGCCCAAGCTTTCTCATGTCATCGCAGCCGCGCTCAACACGCTTGCGTGCTGCCGCAGGCGTCAAGTTGTGCTCGACTTCCAAAATCTTCGCGAGCTCACTGCTCAACATTGGGCCGCTTTTGGTCAAGATTTTTGAAACCGCATCCATAGCCACTCCGCGCCTTCTCGGTAAATGTCACACTGCGCTATTTATAACCTTGTAAACAAGGTCCAAATCCCTATCGTCGAACAAAAACCAGAAAGCCACGTTCTACAAGGGCTGTAGGGCCATTCACAGATAGAAAATCAGGAAAATGTCACAATAGTCATTCTAGCGCTTCTTTCCCCTCCTTATACATGAAGTGAGCGGCGCCTTTGCCTAGCCCCGGCACCTCTATAACTGTGACGGTCTCTAGGAGTCAACGCGCCCAGTCATCCTGGCCTGACTTCGATGTGGTGCTCTCCAGGGATACGGATTTCCCGCTCGCTGCCGTTACATTTAATTCCATCAATTTCAAGGTAACCGGCCAGCAAACACACCTTTCTGACCCCACCGCCAAAGGCGATGGTGTCCACCTATTTAAGTGGACACCACTTCTAGCCTTTTAAGAGGGTCTTTCATGCAGCCACAACGCCGTTCCTATTCCAGGTCGTTCAAGGCCCAAGTCATTCAAGAGTGCGCCCAACCTGGGGCCTCGATTGCCAACGTTGCGCTGAGCCACAGCCTCAACGCGAACCTCGTCCACAAGTGGATTCGGCTGCAAACGCAGAAAAGCATGGCGCTGCATCCCGCTTTTGTTTCACTGCCCATGCCACTCGCCAGCACTGAGTCGCAATCGGCATCATCGACTATCAGCGTTGAGATCCAGCATCCGCGCGGCACCGTTAAAGTGAACTGGCCAACTGAAAGTGCTGCTGCCTGTGCAACCTTTCTTCGAGACCTGTTGCGATGATTCGTATCGACGCCATCTGGCTCGCCACTGAGCCCATGGACATGCGCGCCGGCACTGACACAGCGCTGGCGCGGGTGGTGGCCGTGTTCGGTGCGGCGCAGCCGCACTGTGCTTATCTGTTTGCCAACCGCCGCGCCAATCGCATGAAAGTGCTGGTGCACGATGGGTTGGGCATCTGGCTGGCGGCGCGCCGACTGCATCAAGGCAAATTTTTCTGGCCGGGATCTCGGCACGGCTCGCAGATGGAATTGGGTGCCGAACAACTGCATGCCCTGGTGCTGGGTTTACCTTGGCAAAGAGTTGGGCAAAACAGTGCGATTACCCTGATGTAATCACTGCCATGGCCAGCGTCGCCGTGCAATTGTCCGATGAGCCTATCGTCAGTGTTGGCCTGTTCTGACAAAATCGGCGGCATGACTTTGCTTCCTGATTTCGACCAATTAAACCCTGAACAACTGCGCGCTATCGCCGCGCAGCTGATGCAGCGTGTCGAGACTCTCGATCAAAAAGTCGAGTCCATGGACAAGCAGATCCATCACTACAAAACGGTCAACGACAAGCTGACCCACGAGATCGCACAGCTCAAGCGTTTCAAGTTTGCCAAGCGCAGCGAGCAGCTAAATCCGTATCAAACCAGCCTGCTCGATGACGTGATCGATGCCGATATCGCGGCCATCGAAGCCGAGCTTGAGACGTTGCAACCCGCTCCAGCCCCGACCGTGGCTCGGCAAAAACCTAAACGCACCGCCTTGCCGCCCGAGTTTCCACGCACGCCCATCCATCACGAACCGGACAACACTCACTGCCAATGCGGCTGCGCCCTCAAGCGTATCGGCGAGGATGTCAGCGAGAAACTCGACTACACGCCCGGCGTGTTCACGGTTGAACAACACATCCGTGGCAAGTGGGTCTGTGAGGACTGCGAGACCCTGATCCAGGCACCTGTTCCTGCGCAGGTCATCGATAAAGGCATCCCCACAGCAGGTTTGCTGGCTCAAGTGATGATCGCCAAATACGGTGATCATTTGCCACTGTACCGTCAGGAAAAGATCTTTGGCCGGGCCGGCCTCGCCATCCCGCGCTCGACCTTGGCGCAGTGGGTCGGCACTTGCGGTGTGCAACTGCAACCACTGGTTGATGCTCTGCGCGAAGTGGTGCTTGGACACAACGTGGTGCACGCCGATGAAACGCCGGTACAGGTGCTCATGCCTGGCTCGAAGAAAACCCATCGGGCCTACGTCTGGGCCTATGCAACCACCGCGTCTGCCGATATCCGCGCAGTGGTGTACGACTTCAGCCCCAGCCGCTCGGGCGAACATGCACGCAACTTCCTGCAAGACTGGAAGGGCAAGCTGGTCTGCGATGATTTTGGTGGTTACAAAGCCAGTTTTGCACTCGGTGTCACTGAAATCGGCTGCATGGCCCATGCGCGGCGTAAGTTCTTCGACCTGCACGCCACGAACAAAAGCACGCTCGCCGAGCAAGCTCTGCGCTATATCCAGTTGCTGTACGAAATCGAAAGTGAAATCCGCGATTTGGAGCCCGATGTACGGCGACGAATACGACAAGAAAAAGCCGTCCCCGTGATGAACATGCTGCACACTTGGATGATCGCCCAGCGCGAGCTGGTACACGAGGGTGTGGCCATCGCCAAGGCCCTGGATTACAGCCTGAAACGCTGGACGGCGTTGTCACGTTATCTGGATGACGGCGCGGTGCCTATTGATAACAACCACATCGAGCAGCAAATCCGGCCATGGGCGCTCGGACGCAAGAACTGGCTCTTTGCAGGGTCGTTACGCAGCGGACAACGCGCGGCTGCGCTGATGAGTTTGATCCAATCGGCCAAGCTTAACGGGCATGATCCGTATGCTTATCTCAAGGATGTGCTGATGCGGCTGCCGACGCAGCGCGCCAGTGAGATCGCCGAGTTGTTGCCGCATAACTGGCTGCCGTTACGCAACCTGTAATGCCCGTTCGCTTACTGAAATCGAGGATGCAGCGAGCTTGGAACGGGTTTATAGAAAGATATCATTTCGGCTCATTCCATTTCTGTTTGTCTGCTATATATTGGCTTATCTTGCCAGGATCAATGTAAGTTTCGCCAAATTGGATATGCTCGCGGATCTTAAGATTTCCGAGACGGCCTATGGTCTTGGGGCGGGGATTTTTTTCCTAGGGTATTTAGTGTTTGCGGTGCCCAGCAACATTATTCTGGAAAGAGTAGGAGCGAAACGTTGGATCAGCCTACTGATGATCGTCTGGGGTGTTCTCACCTCGCTAATGATGCTTATCGAGGAGGTCAATACTTTCTATGTGCTCCGCTTCTTCATTGGAGTTGCTGAAGCAGGTTTCTTTCCTGGGATTATCTACTATTTCACCCGTTGGTTTCCTAGTGAAAGACGCGGGCGGGTTATCGCGTTGTTCATGGCTGCCATTCCTCTGTCCGGAATCATTGGCGGCCCGCTGTCTGGTTGGATTATGTCTGCCTTGCAGCACGCTCCGATGGGGGTCTCAAACTGGCAGTGGCTGTTCCTTTGCTACGGCGTACCTACCATCTTGGTTGGATATCTTGTGACCAAGTTCCTGCCAAATGGCTTTGAAGCCGCTTCTTTTCTTAGCAATCAGGAAAAAGACTTAGTTCGATGTGACCTGAAGCGAGACAAGGAGATGAGTGAAGAGTCTAGCTCTCGATCTTCGGTTTTCAGCTTTTTAGCCTCGCCGATTGTGTGGTATTTCAGCGTGGTCTACTTCCTTATCGAAATGGGTGAATATGCATTGGGCTTTTGGATGCCAACCATTATCAAGAATTCAGGATTTAATGATCTGAAGTCTGTTGGTTTGCTCACTGCGATCCCTTACCTATTTGCTGCGGTAACGATGATCTATGTTGGTCGCTCTGCAGACCTTAGAAATGAAAGAAAATGGCATCTGGCTATTCCATTATTCATGGGGATGGTGGGTCTTGTTATCGCTGCACATTTTTCTCATAACCCGCTTCTAGCGATGATCGGGCTGACTCTCGCAACTGCTGGGGTAATGGCTTCCTTTCCCATTTTCTGGACTGTGCCCACAGCGCTACTGGGTGCAAGCGCAGCTGCAGGTGTAGCTATGATTAACTCTGTGGGCAACCTGGCGGGGTTTATAAGTCCCTTCTTTGTTGGATGGATGGTGGATTTAACTCACAGCACGGACGTTTCGCTGTACGTCGTTGCCGCGTGCGCATTCCTGGGAGCAGTGATGTTTGTAGCGACTCCGCGTACCTTCTATAAAACTGGCTCGAACCGTCTACCAGCTACAGCGTAAAAGTAATTGAGCAGGGATGCTCAATTTATACGTGAGGCTCATATCCTGTTCGCGTTTGGAGGGTGTGTATGAACCTTTGAGGCTCGTTTAGTATTAACTTATGGCGTTGTCGGTAATTATATTCTGCGGGGCTGTCTATTGCGAAGATCGGTCTTTACGAAAACGCTTCGTTTAGATTTAGTAGTGAGGCTGTACTGTATCTGAGCTGAAGCGGATGCTTAATATTAATATAATTCAGAGTCTGCTTCAGTGCGCGTAATTTCGTTGCGCGAAGCTAGTAATTACTGGTTGATTAATGATTAAAAGCGCAGGATATTCCCGTTTTGTACGGTTTAATTCGTGAAAGTGTGAGCTGAAATTGAGTATGATCGAGGTTGGTTCGTAACTTGTACGGTTCCGCTAGCGTTAGGGTTCTATATCAGTTGCTTGTTCAGTTAAAGGCGCGGTGTTGTAAGGAAGTGACGCTGCTTGGAAGAGTGGTTTATCTGATGGGTGTTGTTGGGGTCAAAGGGTTATTAAAAGGCATTGTTGCGGTGGCGATTTTAATGGTGACGCTTTTACTCCCAGCTATTAGCGATGGCTCGCAATTGCGGGGTGGAAGCTTAGTTGTTGCGGCTGATTTTACCTTGCCACCCTACGACTACATGGTTGATGGGGCGCGAGCGGGATTCGATTTTGAAATGGTCACTGCAATAGCTGGTTACCTCAATAAAAAAATCAAATTCCTGGACGCTCGCCTTGATTACTTAGCCGCGCATCTAAGTAGTTCTTCGTACGATATAGCTGTTTCGGCACTCAGAGTGACCCCGGAGCGCATTCGAACTGCTGGATTTATACCTTATGCCATGGCAGGCGAATCACTGGTGGTGTTGTCCGAATCGCAGTTTAAACTAAAGGATCTCAGCGATCTTTGCGGCAGACGTGTCGCTACTGTCCAGCATGCGGCACGGCTTGCTGATCTGAGTCGTGCCTCCACTGTCTGTGAATATTCGGGTAATCAACCTATCACAGTCGGTACATTTCCTACCTCAAGGGCCGCTGCTAGTGCTCTGTTAGCAGGCGGTTTTGACGTTTTTTATGTGGATAGCCTAGGGGCAAGGCAGCTCGCCAAACAATCAACCGGAAGGTTATCTATTGCCAGTAATGCTATTCTAAACCCGAGAGTCTGCGGAATTTTCTTGGGGAAGCGGAATTTATCACTTAAAGCAGATATCGCAGAAGCTCTGGTATATATCAAGTCTAGCGGGAAATATGCATATCTTCTCAATAAATACGGCCTCGACGAGCCGACTATCGAGGCTACGCAGGCAGCTGTTAATTCTGTTTCGCCTTAATGTATCAGGTGCGTAGAATTTATGTGAGTGAACGCGTCTTATTCACGTCATGGCAGTTACTTTGTTAGAAGGCCCAAAGGTTGGAGTGAAGTGAGAGTGCTATCCAAATGACTAGGTGTTATCTATAGTTATATTGCTCGGAGTGCTGAATCTATGAGAAACCTCCCGTTCGCTTTAGAAGAGTATGAAGAACGTCTCCAGCGCATACAATCGAGCATGCGTTTTCGTGATCTAGATGCGATTGTTGTAACGACCGCCGCTAACTTTCGCTATTTTACCGGATTAGACACCCAGTTTTGGGAGAGCCCAACAAGGCCTTGGTTTTTAGTGCTTCCATCGAATGGCGAATCTATAGCTGTTGTACCTGGTATCGCAGAAGTCCCCGTGAGCAAATCTGCTGTCGGCTCCATTCGTACATGGAACTCGCCTTGTCCGGAGGACGAAGGGGTCTCGCTATTAGCAAGTGTATTAAAGGCACTACGGGCGCGTTTCGGGCGTTTAGGCTTTGAGCTCGGAATGGAAAGTACTCTCCGTATGTCGTTATTAGATTACCAGCGTTTGACCTCACTTGTCTCACCTTTAACAATTGTGGACGGTGCATCTTGCTTATGGGAAGTGCGAAATATCAAATCAGTTGCGGAGGTGGAGAAGATCAGAAAATCCTGCGCTATCGTTGGGCAGTCATTAAGCGAGCTTCCGGGCTTCGCGAGCAAAGGATCAACAGAATTTGAAGTATGTCGAGACCTTTCCATCGACATGCTAAAGCATGGCATTCACACAATACCCTATATGGCCTGCGCTTCTGGCCAAGGTGGTTATGATCAAATCATCGCCCGGGGCTCTGATCGAGAACTACGCGATGGTGATCTTTTGGTCATCGACGTCGGTGCCACTGTAGATGGGTATTTTTGTGATTTCGACCGAAACTATGCTGTTGGCAAGATCTCCGATAATGTACTGCGGGCAAATGATGCGGTTTGGCGTGCTACTGAAGCGGGCATCCATGCCGCCAGGTCAGGAGCCCATACTGGTGATTTATGGGCTGCGATGACTGATGTGCTGATGAAAGAAGGTATGAAAGCGAGCACCATAGGACGTTGTGGCCATGGGCTAGGGTTGCAGCTGACAGAACCTCCATCCAATCGAAGGGGTGACATGGCCTTACTGATGCCCGGGATGGTTATCACGCTCGAACCTGGTATGGAGTACGAGAGCGGTAAATTAATTGTTCATGAAGAGAATATCTTGATCACCGAGGATGGTCTCCCTGAGCTTCTTACAACCAGAGCCCCTAGGGAGCTCTGGCAGATAGGTTGAAAGTTGCTCAGGTAGTGACGAAGACTTAGAGAATGCTTGATTGTGCTGTGAATGCCGTTGAGTGTCTTAGGCACTAACGGCATCCGTAGTTTTGGAAATTATAGGTGGCCTGGATTTGCTCTGATTTTATGTATTAGCCTCGCGGGGATTGGGTTTGAGACCTAGCGTGTATTTCATGCTTGGCTCGATAGCCCCCAAGATAGTAAATAATTGTGGCGGCGGTCAGCCAGATTGGCCCAACGATAATGGCAACTCTCGTATCGTTTTGAAGCCACATTACTCCCAGCATTAGGCATAAGAACGCTGCTGCGAAAAGGGAGCCAAAGGGGTAAAGTGGGGATTTGAACCGCCCCTCGGCTTTCGCAAAATTCTTCTTGAATCGGTAATGCGCAAAAAGAATGATGCCCCAAGTCCAAATTGCCCCAAAGGTTGCAATGGCTGTCATCCAAATGAAGACACTTTCTGGTGCAAAGAAGTTTAGTAAGCCGCCGACTACCAGTGTGGCAATTGAGATCAAAGTGGCGTTGATCGGGATTCCGGCCTTGTTTAGTTTTTTAAATAGTGCTGGTGCCTGCCCTTGCTCGGATAGGTTAAATAGCATCCGACCGTTACTGAACAAGCCCATGTTAATAGCGGAGAGTGCAGTGGTTAGTAGTGCAAAGTTTACAATTCCAGCTGCAGACGGAATTCCTAGCTTTGCAAAAATCAGGACAAAAGGACTGGTTTCACTCGTGATTTCATTCCACGGGAAAACGGAGAGAATTACCACAACCGATCCAACGTAGAAAAATAGTACACGCCAGAAGATTGTGTTAATTGCGCGTTTTAGCGTTTTCTCGGGGTTTTTAGCTTCACCAGCAGTGGTGCCAATAATCTCAACGCCGAGGTACGCGAAACCGACCATTGGTAATGCGAGTAACCACCCTGTCGCACCATTAGGGAACAAGCCACCGTGGCTCCAAATGTTGGAAATTCCCGTGGCTACGCCGTCGTTACCGAAACCTAACACTATCATGCCCACACCAATCACGAGCATGATCAACACAGTTATAATTTTGATCAGCGAAATCCAAAATTCGCACTCGCCAAACGCTCTTACGGCGATGAGATTAAATGGCGGCATAATGATCAGCGCTGAGAAGGCCCAAACCCAACTTGGGACGGTCGGGTACCAAGTCTTCATATACATTGCAATTGCGGAAAGCTCCGCCATCCCATCAGCCGCCCACAAAAACCAGTAAGTCCATCCAGTGATGAATCCCGCCAAAGGGCCAATATAGTCATTGGCGTATCGGCTGAAGGATCCAGCAACAGGGTTGTCAATGGCCATTTCGCCCAATGCACGTATGATGAATAATATCGCGGCGCCACATAACGCATATGCAAATATAACAGAGGGCCCCGCAGATTTAATCGCGCTGGCGGATCCTAGGAATAGGCCCACACCGATTGCTGATCCAACCGCAATCATATTCATGTGTCTGAGACTAAGGCCTCTGTTTAAGCTAGTACTCACTGCGACATCCTTCTATAGTTCTTGTATGATGTTATTAGTTTTAAGCATCTCTAGATGCATGCGCTTCTCTCTATTGTTATACTTTTCAACGAGGGAGCTTGCGCCTAGGCCTTCTGCTTAGGGCTTGATTTTATGATTTTTGAATGCATGAAATGTGCATTTTTTCGATGCGAGATGGGAGTTTATTGCTTGTGCCCGATGATTCGTTGAGCAGGCATTATTTAGCCCCGGTTAGGAGTGTAAAGCTAATGCGGGGATGACTGAGTATGTGGATAGATTCCGATTCTGTGGCAAGTGGTGAAACAATATCAGGCGATACCAACTTTTTGATGGAGCACAATGCATTTATGAGCGCGACCACCCCACTATGATCGTGTCCGAAGGTCATGCGCCACTCGAAATGGGTGCACTTATAAAGGAAAGAGATGGAACGTAGATGAGTTGACGGGATGCCATCGCCGTGGGGGTGAATTTCAACGCTTGTCCCATGTCCGTGGTTAAACGTTCCTGGAGCGGGTGTTACCCAATTGGAGTCGCCACCTGGCTAAGGATGACGAGGAAACGATGGCAAAAGAAAGCCCGCTGCTAGGCGGGCAAGGTCTATCACACGTAGGGATGGATATAGATTCTCGCAAGCTCCGTGAAAATTGAGTGAAAGAATAGTCCCCTCAGTGTGATGTACGTAACGCAACGCTGCCTCCATGGGCACGCTAGCTGGGATGGGCGCAGACCCTGCACCGGTTCGGTGCTTCGAGCATCCTCGAAGCGATCGAGCCTATGCTGCGCAAAGGCGCTCTGCAGGCGTATATGCTAATCAGCTGCTATAAACAGAGGTTGATCCTGATGCTCTCAAGTGACTAGTTTCCTGTCTGGGTGTTTCCATAAAAGACTGGGCGCTTCGCCGCTGATCACCTGAAGCATGACCTATGCAGAACGTAACTCCAGGGGAAGAAAATGCTGTCAGTTTCTGAACGTCCTAGCCGTGCTGTCAGGCCTTCCGTCACAGGGACAGATGCCGTTGGTGCTTCCATTTCCATGAGTCATCGGCTACTGGTTTATCACTCACCGCCAAGCAAAATTCCGGCAACGACCCATGTGATTGTATTGGCTGTGGAGGAGGCGAAGAAAGCCGGCATCGCTCCTGCTGCTGTCCTGGCGGGGGCCAGGTTGAGAGTCGAAGAGCTCAGCCTTCCCTCTGTGGCGTTGAACAGGGAGCAAGAGCTGCGAGTATTCACCAATTTGCAGACGTTGAGCGGGGATGACTCAGTGGGGCTTGAAATTGGGCAGCGAGTTCACGTGTCTGGTTTCGGTCTGCCTGGTTACGCCATGCTGGTCAGCGAGAATATCAAAGCGGCTGTCAGTTGCATGCACGATCTTCCACTGCTGATGGGCCTATACCACACGGTCGCGATAGAGGAGGGTGTGTCCCTCACGAGCGTAGTGATCGATCATTACGCTTACGCATCTCAGCTTGAGGTTATGGCGACCGACATGTGCCTCGCTGCGATCAAGACAGTGGTGGCAGACCTGCTGGGTGAGCTCATCAGTGCCGTGAAGGTCAGCGTTTGCTACGCCGAACCTTCACCGACCCTGATCAACAAGCATCGTTTGTTCTTCGGGTGTGAGGTCTCCTACGGTGCAGAGCGGAACTCGATCAGCTTCCCTAGTACAGTCTTCGAGGCCTGCTCCCCGCTGGCTAACAGCGTTAGCTTCCATGCGTTGTACGCTCAATGCATGGAAATGGAGCGTCAGTGGGCCTGCAAAGCGTCCGACGACTGCCTTGTCCAGGTTCGCGCCATGATGGAAAGCGACCTGATCCAATACAGCTCTCTGGCTCGTGTATCTAAAAGGTTGTGCGTGACCGAGCGCACGCTGCGTCGTCGTCTGGAGCATCAAGGTTCCAATTTCCAGCAGCTCTTAGACCAGGTCAGACACGAACGGGCCTGTACCATGTTTGCGGATCCAGGCTTAAGCATCAGTAGCATCGCCCAGGCGCTTGGGTACAGCGATGCCGTGAGCTTCCGTCATGCGTTTCGTCGCTGGACAGGGCTTGCACCCAGTGAATACCGATCGGGCCTCAAAGGGCATTAAGTCAGTGAACCTGGTGAATGCTGGCCAGATTTCATCGGTGCTTAGTGTCTGCGGCTAGGAACATCCCACACCGGCCTTCAACTGGAACATCTGCTGCCGCCACGGCCCAGTAGGACGATTTCTTGCTGTGGTTTCGGGCCCAGACGCTCGGCGGCGGGTTTTGGCTACTCCTTTGGTGCTGAGAACTTCAGCACGGCACCTGCTCAATGTCCGAAATTATCTCCCTTCCTGTCCTGAATTTATCTCACGGCAAGGGCTGGGAAGGCTCAATATGAATCTCATCAGAACGACAAATCTAACAAGGTTCTGACGCGGTGCTGGTTTCCCCTCCGGCACCTAATCAAAATAAGATAGGAGCAAATCCTATGAGAGACGTGGCAGCACTCAGCAGCAATCCTATTGACCTGAACCTTCACCCTGAAAATGATCTTGAGGAAACAGGAGACACTTTAAAGCGAGTTCTAGGCTTACCCTCGTTGGTCTTGTTCGGGTTGGCCTACATGATCCCCCTGACCGTGTTTACAACTTACGGATTGGTGACGACCCAAACAAGTGGGCACCTTCCCTTGGCTTACATCGTGACATTGATCGTCATGTTATTCACCGCCTACAGCTACGGACGCATGAGTAGCAAGTTTCCAATCGCGGGTTCGGCATACTCCTATGCAAGGATTGCGTTCGGCTCCAACGTCGGATTTTTTGTGGGCTGGGCGTTGATGCTTGACTATCTGTTCATGCCGATGATTTGCTACCTCGTGATAAGCATATACATGGCACCTTACTTTCCTGAAATTCCTTCATATGTATGGATTCTCGGGTGCATGACCCTTATCACTGCTTTTAATATTCTTGGTATCAGGCTGGTGGCAAAGGCTAATCTGATATTGGTAGCGGCTCAAATTGTCTTTATTGCTGTATTTACTGTTGTCTCGATTAAAACTGTTTCGATTGATCCACCGCCATCGTACTTCTACCCGCTCTACTCTTCAGGACTGGATGTAGGATCGCTGCTGGGCGGTGCTGCTGTTCTTTGCTTCTCATTTTTAGGGTTCGATGCGGTGTCGACACTGTCTGAGGAGGCTATCAAGCCGAAGAGAAACCTGCCGAAGGCGATCATGCTCTGCACTTTCGTGAGTGGATTGCTATACGTCGGTATCTCTTACGTAGGTCACATCGTATATCCGAACTGGCAGTCAATTACCAATGTTGATTCTGCAAGCCTGGATGTTATGACCCATGCGGGTGGGAAATTCCTGGCCGCCTTCTTCACTGCTGTATATGTCGCTGCGTGCTTTGCTTCGGCTTTGGCAGCCCAGGCGAGCGTTACTCGCGTGCTCTACGCCATGGGGCGTGACGGGGTTCTGCCGAGGAAAGTCTTTGGCACTACTTGCAAACGCTATGGGACACCTGTCGGTTCCACTTTGATAGTCAGTTTGATTTCTCTGGCCTCTTTGGTGATTAGCCTTGATCTGGCAACAACCATGATTAGCTTTGGTGCATTGGTTGGTTTCTCATTCGTCAATCTTTCAGTGTGCAAAGTGTTCATGAGAGATCCCGCTAATCGCAATCCCATCGGAGTATTTAAATACACGGTTCTTCCTATAGTTGGGTTTGCGCTAACAATTTGGCTTTGGACGAGTCTCACTACAACATCGTTCACAGTAGGCTTGATTTGGCTGGTCGCTGGTGCCGTGTATCTGGCTTGGCTTACACGATGCTTTACCAAAAAATTACCAGCGGTAGCTTTCGGCTAACAAACTTCATAAAGATGGCTAACAGCAGTCCAATCTCGAATGGTCGAGTAGGGTAGCAATTGCTTGAAAAAGAGGAAAAAGAGATGAATACCTTGAATGTTTCGGCCCCCCATGTATCTGGCAATGCAAACGATACGGAGCTGCAGGCTCTCGCTCGCAAGCATCTGCTGATGCACTTTACCCACAAAAGTGCCTATGAAGATGCGCCACTGGCAGTCATCAGCCGTGGCGAGGGTGTCTGGCTGTGGGACGAGAACGGCAACAAGTACATGGACGCACTGGCCGGTCTTTTCTGTGTTCAGATCGGCTACAGCCATGGCGAAGAAATCGGCAGTGCCATCAAGCGTCAGATGTGCTCGTTGCCGTACTACACCAACTGGGGCTATGCACATGAGCCGGCAATTCGCCTCGCGGCCAAGGTCGCTAAATTGGCACCTGAAGGCCTAGATCGCGTGTTTTTCACATCGAGTGGTTCGGAGTCCAATGAGTCGGCGATCAAGTTGGTTCGCCAATACCACCAGGCGCGTGGCGAGCCTACCCGCACCAAATTCATCGGCCGTCGCAGCGCTTATCACGGAGTTAGCTATGGTGCCTTGTCCGTCAACGGCATGACGAACTTCCGTAAGATCTTCGAGCCGCTGGTTCCAGGTGCACGTCACGTCAGCAACACCAAACGCTATCGTCGCCCTGTAAACGAGACCGAGCACGAGTTCACTCGTCTGCTGCTGGATGAACTGGATGCAATGATCATCCAGGAAGGCCCAGATACTGTTGCCGGTGTGTTCATGGAGCCGATGCAGAGCGCAGGCGGTAGCCTGACACCTCCAGCAGGCTACTTCGAAGGCGTGCGGGAAATCTGTGATCGTCACGGCGTACTGTTGGTCGCTGACGAAGTGATCTGTGGCTTCGGTCGTCTGGGCGAGTGGTTCGGCTCGGCGCGCTTCAATTTCAAGCCGGACATCATCACCTTTGCCAAAGGCATTGCATCGGGCCATGTCCCTCTGGGCGGCATGATTACCAGCGACAAGATCTTCAATACCGTTGCCAATGGCCCGCAACAGATGTTCCTGCACGGCCTGACTTACGGCGGTCACCCTGCCGCATGTGCTGCTGCCCTGGCCAACCTCAAGATCATGGAACGCTTGAACGTCAACGAAAACGTTCGCTCCCACGAGGCCTACTTCAAATCGCGTCTGAGTGATCTGCTAGAACATCCGCATATTGGTGATCTGCGTGGTGCGGGCTTCCACTACTCAATTGAAATGGTGTCTTCGAAAGAGAAGCGCAACTGGACAGGCTCGACCAAAGCGCTGGAATTCGTTCAGAAAAAACTTGCACCTGCACTGGTCGGGGCAGGTGTTCTCTGCCGAAGCGCTGTCGACCACGAGGGTACACCTCTGATCCAGCTTTCTCCCCCTCTCATAATGAATCGCGGCGAGATCGACTGGCTGGTTAGCAAGCTGAAAACCGTCCTGGAGCAGGAACTGCGCTCGGACATTTTCTGATTAATCCTCTGGCGTTGGCTGGGTGTTCAGCCGACGCATCTGCGACTAGGTGATCCTATGACACAGCTAACTAGATCTGACTGGGAGCAGCGCGCTCGCACCCTGAATATCGAGGGGCGGGCATTTATCAACGGTCAGTACGTATCCGCTGAAGGTGGGGCAACGTTCGACTGCTTCAGCCCGGTAGATGGGCGGCTGCTGGCAGCTGTCGCTAGCACCGGTAAAACCGAAGCTGATGCTGCGGTTGAAGCAGCGCGTCGGACTTTTGAATCGGGTGTGTGGTCTCAGATGGCACCCATCAAGCGCAAGCAAATCTTGATGCGCTTCGCGGATCGAATCGAAGCGAACCTGCATGAGCTTGCTTTGCTTGAAACGCTGGATATGGGCAAGCCCATCTCGGACTCGCTAAGCCTGGACATTCCTGGTGCCGCCGAAGCCATTCGCTGGTGTGCCGAGGCCATCGACAAAGTCTACGACGAGATCGCACCCACCTCACCGGATCAGCTCTGCCTTGTACGGCGTGAGCCTGCCGGCGTGGTGGCTGCGATCGTCCCATGGAACTTCCCATTGAAGATGGCGAGCTGGAAGCTCGGGCCGGCCCTGGCATCTGGCAATTCGGTGGTGCTCAAACCATCCGAAAAGTCGCCGCTAACTGCAATCCGTATTGCCCAGCTTGCACACGACGCGGGAGTGCCAGCCGGTGTTCTTAATGTGCTGCCAGGCATGGGCCATGTGGTGGGTAAGGCTTTGGGCGAACACGCTGATGTGGATGTGATCGCCTTTACCGGCTCCACGCGAGTTGCGAAGCAATTGCTGGGCTATGCCGGTGCTTCGAACATGAAGCGCGTGTGGCTGGAGGCGGGCGGTAAGAGCCCAAACATCGTGTTCGCTGACGCCCCTGATCTTGAAAAGGCAGCGTCGTCGGCGGCGCTGGCAATCGCCTTCAACCAAGGTGAAGTGTGCAACGCCGCATCGAGGTTATTGGTTCAGGACTCAATCAAAGATCAGTTCATGCCACTGCTGCTGAAAGCCCTGGGGGAGTGGCGTCCGGGCCACGCATTGGATCCGGCCACGCGAGTAGGTGCGATGGTCGATAGCATCCAGCTCGAAACCGTCATGTCCTACCTTGAGATCGGCACCGCTGAAGGGGCAAAGCTCATCCACGGTGGCGCTCGTGCACTTGAAGAAACCGGGGGCTTGTACATTGAACCGGCGATTTTCGACGAGGTTGTTAACAGCATGCGAATTGCGCAGGAAGAGATCTTTGGCCCTGTGCTATCGGTGATCACCTTCAGTGACTTTGATGAAGCCATCCGCATTGCCAATGATTCTTGCTATGGACTCGCGGCTGCGGTGTGGACAAGCGATATCTCGAAGGCGCACAAGGCCGCGGGTGCCCTACGCGCGGGTACTGTCGAAATAAATCAGTATTTCGGTGGAGACATGACCACGCCATTCGGGGGCTACAAACAGTCCGGAAACGGGCGAGACAAGTCTCTTCACGCCTTTGATAAATACATGGAAGTGAAGGCAACCCTCATCGCGTTGTGATGCTCTTCTGGCGCCTTGTGATACTCACCTTTCGCCAGTTTGCGTAGCTTTTCAAGGAGTCATCAATGACCTCTGCTTCAATCAAAGACGCCCTGGTTTCAGATGCGATCGACTGGCGACGGGATTTCCATGCGCACCCCGAACTTGGCTATCAGGAGGTGCGGACATCGAGCCGCGTTGCGCAATTGCTGGAATCGTTTGGGCTTGAGGTTCACCGTGGCCTTGGTGGAACCGGGCTGGTAGGTATTCTGGAAAATGGGCCCGGCCCTTCGATCGGTTTGCGGGCGGATATGGATGCGCTTCCGATCCAGGAGGTTGCCCAGACCGAGCATTGCTCAAAACATGAGGGTTGCATGCATGCGTGTGGACACGACGGCCACACGAGCATCATGCTCGCGACTGCCCGGTATCTAAGTGAAAACAGACATTTTGCAGGGCGTGTAGTGTTCATTTTCCAGCCCGCAGAAGAAACCGGGGCTGGGGCCAAGCGGATGATCGAGGACGGCTTGTTCGAGCGTTTTCCTGTCGACTATGTGTACGCACTGCACAACTGGCCTGGTATTCCTCAGGGAGGTTTGCAGGTCAATCCCGGTGCCATGATGGCCTCACAGGACATGTTCGATATCGTATTGCAAGGCAAAGGTTGTCACGCCGCGATGCCCCACAACGGGCTCGATCCGGTCGTCGTGGCCGGGCAACTGGTAAGCGGCTTGCAGACGCTGGTGTCGCGTAGGCTCTCACCCTTTAATCCAGCAGTGCTGAGCGTCACGGCCATTGATGCCGGTACCGCGTACAACGTCATTCCGGACACTGCCACCTTGCGAGGCACAGTTCGTTGTCTCGACGGGCCCACACGCGAGAAAGTTGAGGCACTCATTCGGGAAATGGTAGGTAGTCTGTCTGAAGCATTTGGTCTGACGGCCACCGTCCATTACCGGCGCGGCTATCCGGTAACTCAAAATGATCCTACTGCTGCGCGAAGGGTTCGACTTATCGCCGAGCGTTTGCTCGGAGCGGCAAACGTCATCTGGGATGCCCATCCTTCTATGGCTACCGAAGATTTTTCCTACATGCTGCAGGTATGCCCAGGCGCCTACTTCTGGTTGGGTAATGATCGCCATCGGGGCGAGTCGGTGCCACTGCACAATCCGCGTTACGACTTCAACGACGAGCTTGTACTGATCGGGATGCAATTGCTGATCGAGCTGGTGACGTCCCATTCGGAAATGTACAACCACTGACGCGTTCAGGAAACATCAGCATTCAGAAGGCGGGCAAGCTTCGCCATTGAGCTCATCGCATGTCCTGCTATCTCGTTGGTTCAACGATAGATAGAAGGGCCGAGCTCAGTGGCGACAGCTCTTTTGAACTGCACGGGGTCGGACGCGTAGAGCGCAGCCTCAATCCTTCGTTGCACATCCTTAGCAAATTCGCGGCCTCGCTCACCTCATTGTGGGAAGGCCCGATGGCCTGATCGTCGCGCCTTCTGCCGTTGCGATGGACGATGTCGTGACGCTTGCTGCAGAGGCCTAGACCCTGTCGAGCTTTTCTCTACTCCAAAGTTCGACGATCGTACGCTCGGGCTGACGCTTTCCTGCAACCTCGCTCCGGTGTAGGCGGCAGCCTGGTTATGCATCACCCAGAAGCAGGGTGCGGTCTTTGAGCGATCCCTGAAATGCTAAATAACTCCGGTACCGCATGACCGAATTACCGGTACAGGAATGTCACAATCAAAGATGCCTCAAGCCGAATACCTGTTGTAGCAAGCTGCTGCAGAAGCTGAAAGAATAGTTGCTAGGGCGCGAATTGCCTGCTGAGGAGATACGGCTTGATTAGTCTCCAGCGAGCTGATTTTCCCTACACTTTCATACCGAATGCAAAAGGGGACTATTTGCATGGACTGGACGTTTGATCAATTGCGGCAGTTCGTGATTACAGCTGAATGCGGATCATTCACCGCTGCCGCTCGCACTCTGGGAAAGGCCCAGTCAGCGGTTAGCACTGCCGTGTCACTGCTGGAGATTGATTTAGGTGTAGAGCTTTTCGACCGCTCAGGGAGAAAGGCGAGGCTATCCGAAAAGGGACAAATTCTCTTGGAGGAAGCTCGTGAGGTCATGCGACAAGCAGAGCAGTTTCACCGAAGGGCCCAAGGGCTTTCCCATGATGATGATGCAAAGATTACGCTAGCGATGGATGAGGCTTTGCCCTATTCAGTCACAAATATGCTTCTCAAAGAATTCTCTACCCGTTACGAACACGTGGAGCTCGTTCTTCTTTCAGGTAGCGCAACCGAGGTGGTTAGTTTTCTGGATCAAGGGAAGGCTGACCTTGCTTTTCATTTTGAGCTGGGATCGATTCCTCGCTCTTTTGACGAGCGGTTGCTTGGTACTGTCCCTCAAGGGATATTTGTTTCAGTCGACCATCCTCTTACAGAGTGTAATCCAGCACAAATTAGTAATCTTGTGCGGTATAGACAACTTTTGCGTCAAGCCGGCAGCGTCGAGTCAGTTGTTATTAGTCCCAAGATTTGGCGCTCTGATAGCTTCAGAAATATTGCAGAGATGGTTTCGGCTGATTTGGGGTGGGCCATACTCCCTGTTAACATTGCCAAGCTTGATAACTATGACAAGCCATTGACTCAGGTTAAATGTAATTCCTTGTTTTTGCCGCAGTTGTCTGTGAAGGTGTCCAGGTTTCAGGGGCGGATTTTCAAGTCGATTGAGATGTGGTTAGAGAAAAGGTTTGGTGAGCTGTTGCTGGAAGTCGGCGCTAAATAACCAATAAGGCACGCTGAATCTTTGTGTAAAGCCAGTCGTGCCTAAGAACTTGCTATTGAATTTGTGGGTGCTTTGGGATCAAACGGCTTTATAGGCAACGCATTTTCAGCGGGGCACTCTGCCTACGTACCAGATCTTTCCTACGCAAGCCGCAACAGAGAGATTCCACCAACAATCATCGCAATTCCGAGCCAACCTCGGCTTCCTGGCTTCTGTCCAAACAGAACTAAACACATTACTGCAGTCAATGCGATCCCCACACCACCCCAGATCGCATAGGCTACAGACAAATCAATTCCCTTAGCCGCTGCTGCCAGTGCACTAAACGACATAAGGATTGATGCGATACCAATGGCGCCGGGAATTATCTTCTTGAAGCCATTTGAGTATTTAATAAAAATATTCGCGGATACTTCCAAAGCTATCGCCAAGGCCATCCAGATGAAGTGGATGAATTCTGCGTTCTTCATTTTAGTGTCTCTGCTCTTTAGGGCCTAGTGTGACGAATACAACGCCAAGCAACAAAATGGTAATTCCAATGATTTTGGGAGTGCCTAGGCTTTCTCCGAAATATTGATACCCTATTGCCGTTACAATGATGAGGCCTAGTGTTTCCCAGATAGCATAAGCCGTAGCGACTGGTAATGTTTTTACTACCCATGCGAGGATGGTGAAGCTCAGTGCGGTCATCGCGTACATTATCAGCGTTGCAGAGAAACTCCCTGTTTGGGCCGCAATTTTCATCACGGTGACTGCAATAATTTCAGCGAGTACCGCCCCTATCAATAGGAGCCAAGCCTTTGTGTTATGGGTCGCTTGCATCGTTATCAAATTCCAGTAGTTGCGATGCGGAGCAGTTGAACACTATATTCTGTCTTGGGATAGTTGACTGTCATCTGTTTTTTAGATAAGTCGAACCCGGCGATATGGGTAACTACAGGGACAGCGTCCGAAACCAGTACCGCAGAAGCTAACGGATTTGAGGCTATGGTTCAGCTATTCGCATAGACCCTGAGGATTACCATGACGGCGATGGATCTCAACAGCGTTCTGCCTCCTGATCACCCGATGTACACCGACGCAGTTCAGGCTATGAAGCGGTATCACCAGGCGCAAGCCGACGGTATCAGCGGGGCGGAGCTCGAGCGTTTGCGGCTGCTGGCTGAACATCAGTTTTAGGCCGTTACTGACTATCAGCTTCGCGGCCTTGGCGGCCCAGCCAAGCCCAACCATTAGCGATAAGTTAAACGCCATACCGTTTGTTTCCCCCAGATGTGATGCAGTAGCGGCCGCCCCTTGGGCCTATGCAGACACGACCAGAGGAGCAGGGGCACGATGATCCATATTCAGGTGTTGAGCTTCGTACTGGCTGCGGAGCAGGGCGCTCCCTTTTGGGCTGTGGGGTGACAAAGCAGTTCGAGCCGCTGCAGAGGTTTTTGTAGGAGATCCATCGTTGTGGTTGGCCGTCGAGGCTGATGCGCGCCCATTCCGCTTTCTGCTCATAGACCTGAACCTTTTCACCGCGCTTGAGGCTGGAGATCACCTTCCCTCCGGGTTGAGCGCGCAGATTCAGCTTGTCCGCGTTGACGAAATGCTCAGGTGCCGAGGCTTGTGTCGGTTGTGGTTCTGGTGATGAGGTTGCGGCCAAAGTGCTAATCGGTACCTGGCTTACTGGTGGCTCAGTTTTAGGCGAATCCTTCTTTCCAATGGCCCAGATCATCACGAGGAGAGCTAGCAGCGGCAGAAACCAGGATTGACCTTTCTTGCGCATATCCTTTGCACCCTCGAAATGATTTCTGTCCTTTTTAGAAGTGGCCGGCTGGAGCCTAGCGAGCAATTTTCCATCCGCCACCACCGATGATGTTCAGCTTAGCCGAGTGAGGCGGCTGTGAGCGGCAGCAGCCTAAGGTACTGCTTGTTCGGAAAAGAGGCGGCAAATGGAGTTTTCCGAGTGGTTCGATTGAGCCTGATGAGACCTCTAATAGTACTGCAGCAAGAGAGTTACGTAAGGAGACATCCATTGAAGGGCATGGCCTGCTTTCTTTGTGCTCGATCAGAGTTGTTTGGTCGTGCATCACATCTTTACCACTCGATTCCACGAAAATGAGAAGCCTGTGGCCGACCATGAAATAGTCGCGTGTAAATGGGTGCTTCGGGAAAAAGCTTACGCCTGACTTGCTGAATTCCGCAGCAGCCGGCCTCTTGGCAACGCAGTTTACCTGCTCTGTCCGCCTGACCAGAATTGCATAGTTGTACAAAAAAATTTTCTTGTATCGAAAATATGGCCGGTCGTCTGATACCCGCCTTGCTACCGCCTAAGTCATTGAAGTGCCAACTTGCTTTGCTAGGGTTAGGTTTCCATATAAGGCTAAAGGCGTAGGAGGGCGGCATGCGTATTCGAGGTGATGTTTTTTGGGATTGGGCGGATCCAGTGCTTCATCATCGGACTCATGACGAGACGCTGGACGACGGCACCACGATTGATGTCCAGGTCAGGCTCTCGCGCACCGGTCAGACGCAAATGTTCATCGGTGTGTACGCTGGCTGTGGAATGGCATTGCATGAAGAAGCCTTCGATTCTCGCCCCGGCGAATCTATGACTCGAGCTCTGGCTTGGGGTGTTGGTAGAGCCAGACGTCTGGCTACAGATCAACGGCCAGCAGCGAAGCAGGTGGCCTAGACACTACGTATTTCAAGGTTGGTCGTTAAGCGGAGATGCTGACGGCCAACTGCTCAACGCAAACTGCTCCATCTAACATCCGGTCGGGTGAAGAAAGAGGGCTATCCGTAGCCCTGGATAGTTGCTCAGCGGTTGTCTTCCGTCATCCCGCTGTCTTCATCCTGAATAGCTTGCGACCCTTCATCCATACCTTGCTCCCGGTCAGCTTTACTGCCTGTGGTATGTCCTCCTTGACCACCACGTTGGGTTGCGCCACCGGCACGCTGAAGAGCGTCTTCCTGAAAGTCACTGCCGCTACCTTGCCCTGTTTGTTGATCTTCAGATCTTCCCCCGGACATTTGACCGCCTTTTTGGCCGGCTTCCGAGGCCCGCTGAGGATCGTTGGCAAAATTGCCGCCCGAGGCTTGGCCGCCTTTATGACCGGCCTCTGAAGCCTTCTCACGGTCGTTGGCAAAATTACCAGGATTGTTTTGTGCGGTGCCGCCTTGCTGACCTGTCTTGTCTTGATCGTTCGCCATGATCTCGCACCTCGTGTGTTCACACAGAGAGCCTGTGTTCTGTTCAGACGCTGTCCAAATTCTGGAGGCTCCCTTTACTTTCCTATTAGCTGACCGGGTGCGCGAAAGATCGTGAAGCGCAACGTATCGTGTAATAAAGGTTGCGACATAGCTTGGGCCGCTGTTCGCAATCGGAGCGCTGCTATCCGGCTTCCAAGAGAGGCAGACGCTGCCGGATGTCGGCGATGAGCCGTCTACCTTCTGCCTCCATCAGATCGCCATAATTGGCAATGGCCGCACACTCTCTACACGTCAGAATGGCCTTCTTGTTTAACCTCTGTGGTCGTACAAGGTCTTGCCCACCGCATTTGAGACATCTCAAGGTGACACTCACAGCTTTCCTCTCCATGGATGTTGATCAGGATCCTTCCTTGCCGTGTTGTCGCGAAACACGGTGCGGTACATGGAGTCGCGCGATGTGCTGAACGTTCACTTTGAGAGGTGGCCAACTTGGCCAGCCCGATTCGAGGGAGTGAAAGTTCACGCCAGGCGATGGCATGACAATCACGGCTGCGAGCTCTTTGTCAGTCAGACACGCCGATGCGTGGATGTTGGGTTAGATTTATAAGTCTCCCTTGGTGGTGCTTTTCATATGGATTGCAGTGATCAGCGTTCAGCAATCGAATCGTTCGTGACGCACGACGGCCAGATTGCCACCCACATGCGTCAAGTGGACTGGGCTAGTTCCCATCTAGGTGACCCAGGGCATTGGCCGGTTTCGCTGCAGCACGCTGTGAGTTTCTTGCTCAGCTCGGATCTACCCACTGCAATTCTCTGGGGTACACATAGAGCACTGCTCTACAACGACACCTGGATCCCTGCGATGGGGCATCGTCACCCCCGAGGACTGGGCAAGCCTGCACATGAGGTCTGGACTGCGGTCTGGGGGCGGGTCAGCTTGCAGCTCGAAGCAGTAATGGAGAAGGCAAGCCTGTTGTTGCTCTCGGACTCGGAGTTTCCGGTTCGTCTGGATCGTGAAAAACCGTGGGCTTTCAGCTTGAGCCCATTGAGGGCTCTAGATGGGCACATCGTCGCTGTTCTGGTGCAAGGTCAAGAAGTCCATCCATCAGCTCTTGAGCCTCTACCGTCGCACATTACCCTGGGCCGAGACCGACGCATGTTCGACCAAGCGCCGGGCTTCATCACAATACTGAGAGGCCCTGATCACGTATTCGAATTCGTCAACGAGGCATTCAGGCGAAGCTTTGGTGATCGAGGCTACCTCAATCGCTCTGTCCGAGAAGTGTTCCCTGATCTTGAGGGGCAGGGTTATTTCTCCTGGCTGGATGACGTGTTCAAGTCGGGCGAGCGTTTCGTAGCTAAAGGCACGCCTATTTCGCTGCTCTGGGAATCAGGGCGCCTAGAGACCCGCTATCTGGACTTCGTTTATGAGCCTGTGTTCGACGATGCAGGAGCCGTGACCGGTATCTTTTGCGAGGGCTTCGATGTCACTAACCGAGTGGAAACCGAGCGAGCGCTTAGAGAGGAAAGCCGAACCCTTGAGATCCTCCGAGACATCAACGCGGCGTTCGCCAGTGACTTGAATCTTGAGCGGATCGTGCAAAACCTCACGGATGCAGCGACATCGCTCACAGGGGCAGCTTTTGGTTCGTATTTTGCCAATGAGGTTGATGAGGCCGGTGCCCACCTGAAGCTGTATACCTTGTCGGGGGCTGATCGGTCGGCCTTCGAAAAGTTAGGTCATCCGCGCGCTACCCCCGTGTTTGCACCTACATTCCGAAATGAGGGCGTCGTTCGATCCTTGGACATCCTGGCCGACCCTCGCTACGGCCAGTTCGAGCCGCATCGCGGAATGCCCAAGGGGCATCTGCCAGTGCGGAGTTACCTGGCGATTTCAGTCGTGTCGAGAACAGGCGATGTTTTGGGAGGACTGTTTTTCGGTCACCCCGAACCAGGAAAATTCACAGAGCGGCACGAACGGCTGATCGTCGCCCTGGCGGCACAGGCAGCAGTGGCCATCGACAACGCCCAGCTTTATCGGCAGGTACAGCAGGCGAAGGCCACGCTTGAAGAGCGGGTTGCTCAACGCACTGACGAGCTGTCACAGGCCAACGAAGCCCTGCGCCAAAGTCAAAAAATGGAAGCACTCGGGCAACTGACGGGCGGGATTGCCCATGACTTCAACAACATCCTGGCGGCGATACTGGGCAGCGCTGATCTGCTGTCCCGACGGTTGAAACAGGGCAAATGGGAGGCTACCGAGCGGCTGCTCGAAGGAATTCAAGTCAGCGCCAAGCGAGCAGCGTCGCTGACTCAGCGCCTGCTCGCATTTTCGCGACGGCAGACGCTTGATCCACGCCCTACGGACATCAACTTACTCATCGACGATCTGGTCGACCTGATCAACCGCTCGGTTGGGCCCGCCATCACAGTCATCACGCAGTTAGAGCCGGAACTTGGGGTGGCCCGGATCGACCCCGCCCAGTTGGAGAGTTCGTTGCTCAATTTGGCGATCAACTCGCGTGATGCCATGCCCGAAGGTCGTGGAGCGATATCCATCACGACGCAGACAATCGAACTCGACGAGATGATGGCTAAGCACGCGGCTCTTCTGCGGACGGATGACTTGTCACCTGCTCCCCAGCAGGTCGATTTTCGATTCCAAGACGGGCGCACCGAGAGTGTTGATGTGTCAAAGGCCGAGCATGTGCTCGAACTAGGTGGCTTTGCCCCAAAGGTCTAGGAATTCGCCATGATCTACAAAGGCTTTCGCATCGAGAACACCCCGGCCTACATCTGGCGTATCTACTGCTGGGGTTCGCACGCTGGGCATAATCATGTGGCGTGCTGGTATGTGTTCGATGCCGAAGGCAAGCGGGTCACTGGCGGCTATACCTCCGGCAACAACACGCGCAGCGGTACGGTTGACCTGGCGCGCCGAAAGGACGCCAAGGCGTGGGTAGACGGCTATTGCGCCTACCAAGACGAGCCAGAAAATCGGCAGCTTTGCGCTAATGGTACTGCGGTCTATGCGCCGCATTACGCCTGTCACGCTTCTGACACCGAAGAACGGGCCTCTTTTGACTCTGGTTACTGGGACGCTCAAAGGCAAGCCCAGCGAGCCGCAAAACGCGCCTAAAACGACCGCGCTCCGGTTCGCTGGGGCTTCAAGGAAAACGCGGTACCGCCCAATTCAGTAAAGGACTTAAAGATGTTCAATGACCCTATTTCCTACGTGATGTTTTGTGCAGGTGTAGTCGGCCTAATCGGGGTTTACCACTGGTGGCGAGCATTCGAACGAAAGTGCGCCGAAGAACGACGTCAGTGGATACGGGATGTGAACAAGCTGGGCGAGCGATATGGTCACCCAGGGCTGGCCGGAACGCCGGACAATCCCGATTCTGCTTACATCAAATGCTTTGAAGCAGGTCAAACCCCGGCCCATGTCATCGCCTCCGTGTTCGGCGCGCAGCAACCAACCAGCTAACGGAAAACGCCGCCCAGGTACGCCCAAGCCCAGCCATGCGCTGGGCCGAGGCCGTAGAGGGGCGTGGTAAGCGTGCCCAGGATCGAGCAGGAAAAATGTGCATGAAGCAGCTAACCAGAAATGTGTTGTACATCGCCCTCACGGCTCTCTTGGGGCTCATTTTGGCATTCCTGATGTTCGATATTAAACCCAATGCCAGTAGCGTGTCTGGGGTCGTCGTTGGGGCCGTTGTGACGCGTTTAGCCTCGCTCTTCTACCAGAACCGCCGCGCCGCCCACTGACCGCAGGAAAACGACCAGGTACGCCCAAGCCCAGCCCCGCGCTGGGCCGAGGCTGTAGAGGGATGACCGTTTTCCGGCGTCCACCAATCAAAGGAATGACTACACCCATGAGCACAACCATCACCCTCAAAACCCAGCAAGTGCAGGCCGTTAATCAGGCCCTGCGCCGGTTGATCGATGCGCTGCGCAGTACCCCAGTGGCAATCCTTGCCCAAGAGCGCGCCGAAGTGGAGGGGCGCTTGCGCACCCTAGCGGCGCTCGGCCTGATCGATGCCGAAGAAGAGCAGGAGTTGTATTCCCTGGCCGAGGCTGCGCGCCAAGCGGCCGAGGAAGCCTGAACCCCATCAACTTCACGGAAGCCGCCGCCGATCACTTGCCCGCCATGTGCGGGCCTTGTCGGTAGGAGCAGGCCGCTTTGGCCAACTGGATCGAGCAGGAAAAAGATATGTCACGTTCGGTAGGTGCGGTCGACTTCGAGGATGGCCGCAGGTTGTACTTGATCTACGATGGAACCGTTGGTGTCGCTTGGCGCCCACTTTTTGAAACCAGCGATGCGGCTTGGGATTGGTACTGCGCTGAAAGCGTTGAGTTTGCAGAGCCGGTAGGTGCAGCCAGTACAGAGCTTCCAGTCGTGTTGACTATTGATCTTCATTACGACGACCAGGAGCGTTGGAAGTTCGCAAGTCGGGCATCTGCGGATGCAATGTGGCTCACCGGTCCGGCCAGCTCAGACGAAGCAGCGGACGAAAGAAGTAAGCACTTCGATGAGCCTTTCGGCGGTTACTTTTCTGACGATGAAAAACCAGTGAACTGATCGAGGAAAACGACGATGGCCACGCACTTTGATCCATGCCCTGACGACGATGAAGCCGAGCAGGCGCCATGCGGCACTTGGCTCGGGGATGCCAGTAACGGTGCCAGCAACTGGGAGCACGTCGATTGTGGTTTGTGCCTGAGAATGAAAGCCAAGATCAGCGCCGCGCATGAAGCAAGCGAAGCCGCCATCGTCGAGCAGATGGGCGATATGGCGTCGTACATGCGCGCCTCAGCGACGTAGGAAAGCAAACGCCATGGCGAGGATAGAGCCAGAGCTTCGCAGTTGCCCATGGTGTAAGTCTGCGGCTGTGCTTGAGCAAGATTGCGATGGCTCATGGCATGTCTGCTGTTCGTTCAAGAGGTGTGCTGTGAAACCGATTACCCACGGTTACACGTACAGGCATGAAGCGATCATGGTGTGGAATTGCTGCGGTCAGCCTGACCTGATGCCTCAACCAATTTGTTAAAGGAGAACATCATGAAGCAAGCAGTCACGATCATAGACGTTGGCCCGGCCCACCAAGGCCTCCAGAGCATCATCGTCGAGAACTAGAAGAAGCGTCGGGAGTTCGGTTCTTGCCTCGCCAAGCTCTCAAGCGAGCCTGTCGCTCCGCGAGTGGAGTTATGTGGCTCTTTGGTGATTCGGCTCAGATCGCCCAAAAATGGACAAACGACGTTCAATCACCAGCTCACCAGGTTGAGCGACCCGAACAGGGTCAGACGCAACCTAAACCCGTCCAGTAGTCACGGAAAACAGCATGCAAATCAAAGTGAGAGAGGGATACGTGTTCCCGCTGAATCGACCGCAACAGGTCTGGTGGGGAGATAGCCCGGAGGTGATGCAGGTTGCTCTTTATGCGGGTCAGGAAATGATGGCCATCACCGATGATGCAGGGGCTTTCGAGTTGGATTACTTGGGCCACATTGGCAGTGGATTTGCCAGCATCGAGGACGCAAAAGCAGCCGCGCCGGAGTTCGCTCGCGCCGTGCTGGAGCGCCTGCGCAATCTCATTCAGGACGTGTAGGAAAACGAAGTGGCCGCGTGTTGATTCGCTGCGCTGAGTGATCAACTGCAAGCCGATCGCTTGCGCGTTAAGGCGTGTCATGTTGCGGCGCTGGAGGAAGTGACGAAAGCGGGTAAACAGGGGCATGGTCAGCTCCATCTGGAAGGTGGACAAATAGTCAGCGGCGGCGAATGGTGCCGCTTCGGCAGAGGGGCCCCTGAGCATCAATCGATCATCGCACACAAGGTCCCGCTGGACGTCCTGCTGAGTGTTCGGCCACGATCCATTCCCAGTAGCGGCGGAAGGACTTGTCCAAACCCGATTCAGGTATCAGGGGTTGCCAACGTAGCAACGACGCGCACTGTGGCTCAAAACCGTCCCAAGCCCAATGCCTGTGATAGAGGGGTAAGCTGCAGCCCGTAGGTGCACCATAGCTGCCACAGGGCAGCCTGGACGAATCCTGGGCGGGTCGAGCCCTTCGCGGCCGCCAGGTCATCAATGTAGAGGCGATCGAGCAGCGGGATGACGCCATAGCTGATTTCGCCTTTCGGCTGCGCACTGTCAACAGTTGCACACCGATCGCATAATGATTCAGCAGGGGTGCTTGGCGACGATGCTGCCGCGACTGCGAGTGCTGTGGAGCTGGAGGGCTATGGCTAGGTTTCCTGAGTGTTGTGCTTGATTGTCGCGGTGGTCTGCAATAGCCTTTGGGGCAGGGCTATTTGCTGCCTGCCCCCTCCGCCTCAATGGCATGGTGAGCAAGGTTTAACTCGAATGGTGATTCTCACCGGCAGGTCCAACGGAGGGACGACGCGCACCGCGGCCGGAACAGCGAGAAACCATCATGTCTACGATTGAAACTTTCAAAATGCAGGCCAAGCGGCTGTGCGGTCACCTCTCCCGCCAGAACATGCCTATCACGCATAGCCAAAGCCTGGAGGCTGTAACGGCCATGCATGGCCATCGCGATTGGAACACTGCGCTAGCTGCGATGAGTCGGGCACCTGTGATTTCAACACCCTTGCTGCTGGAAGTGACCCGAGACAGTTCGCCCGAGTATCTGAATACCTCTTTACAAGCGCTATTGCGCCTGGCACCGGTTGCAATCCGCTTTCAAATGGCGCCGGACCTCCGCGTCGAATTGGCGCGCGAGGCACACATTATGGTCGATCAGGTCGAGCGGGCAGGTATCACTGCGCTTCGAAGTAGCGGAGCAGTAGGTGCTGTTGATGATAACAGCATAGGCAAATAAGTTTGGTTGTAGAAAAAGGGCGTTATTTAAACGCCCTTGAAGGACTCTGAGAATCGTAATCCAAACAGGAAGCGCGGAATGCAACGTTTTGAGCAGCAGCTAGACGCCCTCAATATGCGTGAGGTGTGGGAGCGATTGCCGATAAGCCTTCGCTCGATTCCAAAACTGATACATGACTCAACCGGCATCGAGCTTGAAGTAATGCATAAAGCTGACTGCCTTGATCCACTGGTTAACATCGATATGGCAACAGCGGCGTTTGAAATCGATGGTCATCAGCAGAGAGTTATGCTTTGGTGTGACCCATTGACCGCTACGGAATCCGTTATCGGGCATGAACTTCTTCACCTTCGACGTGACATCTGCGAAGGCCAGATAAAACTCATGCCCACTAGATTCTGTGATCCCGCAATGTCCAATATGGCCTATCAGCTGGAAAATGAGATGGAGCACATCTTCATTATCCCGGAAGAGATCAGCCTTTTTTCTGATGCAGAGGATCGTTGGGCAAAAGATTACGCGGATGTGATCAACCGAATTATGAATCGTGAGAAGCCAGACAAGACTGAAATGGTTTTGGCGTGGATGCAAATCAGAAATTCTCTGCCAAACCACACTGACCTGGCGAAGAAATTCGGCCCTCACATCTATGCCCAAGGAGAAATGTGGGCGCAAGAGAGCCAAAGTTTTAATGACGTGGCAAAAGAAGCGAAGGACCAAAATAATAAAAGAAGGCTCCTCAGCTGGATGATGGAGGCCATTCACACATGGCATCCTGATCATAGAGATACTGTGGGATACGGAAGCTGGCAGATAACGGGTGCCGGCCTGAACTTTGAGCCGATGGGTGTTGGCTTATTACCCGACTAGACGCGTAAGCTTAAGACCCACGGATTTTGTCTGCCCGAGCTGGGGCGTACAAGAAAATCTAAGATTAATGAGGACAGTAAGCTTTGTCAGTGACTACACTGGGCCATCATCTACGCGAGGAGCAGCACCGATGGCGATTGAAGACGTAACAGAGCTGACGCAAGTGAATGGCCAGACCCAAGCTCAACGACTGCTGGATGAAGGGTGGTGTATCTTGGCAGTGTGCGTGATCCAGGATGGCAGCAGCCAATATGCCGAGTATCACTTGGGACGTGCCAAACCATTGGATACGGCAGTGGGCCCTGGTGTGCTGATCGGTAAGACGCAGCTCAAGGGCTGATCTGCTACGGTTGCAAAATGACTACACGAAGCCCCGGCCTGGTCGGGGCTTATCCATTTTAAGCTCCGAACAGACCAACCGATCAGGGAGTCAAATTGGACTGTGACCAGCCTGCTAGAAGGGAGTGTTGCCTTGTCCAATTCACAGCCCCGTCAGTTTCGAGGCTCAGAAAGTCTCGCGGCCGAACAGCGCTCTCGCGATGAATCGCCCCTGGTTTTCTAGACACTCTCCAAGCTCAGGAAATAGCGTTTCTCATACTCTACTGGAGACAGCTGCATAGCACTGCTGTGTCGGCGTTTAGGGTTATAGAACATCTCGATGTAATCGAAAATATCACTTCGGGCTTCTTCACGGGTTGTGTAGATCTTTCGTAACCGGCCAGCAAACACACCTTTCTGACCCCACCGCCAAAGGCGATGGTGTCCACCTATTTAAGTGGACACCACTTCTAGCCTTTTAAGAGGGTCTTTCATGCAGCCACAACGCCGTTCCTATTCCAGGTCGTTCAAGGCCCAAGTCATTCAAGAGTGCGCCCAACCTGGGGCCTCGATTGCCAACGTTGCGCTGAGCCACAGCCTCAACGCGAACCTCGTCCACAAGTGGATTCGGCTGCAAACGCAGAAAAGCATGGCGCTGCATCCCGCTTTTGTTTCACTGCCCATGCCACTCGCCAGCACTGAGTCGCAATCGGCATCATCGACTATCAGCGTTGAGATCCAGCATCCGCGCGGCACCGTTAAAGTGAACTGGCCAACTGAAAGTGCTGCTGCCTGTGCAACCTTTCTTCGAGACCTGTTGCGATGATTCGTATCGACGCCATCTGGCTCGCCACTGAGCCCATGGACATGCGCGCCGGCACTGACACAGCGCTGGCGCGGGTGGTGGCCGTGTTCGGTGCGGCGCAGCCGCACTGTGCTTATCTGTTTGCCAACCGCCGCGCCAATCGCATGAAAGTGCTGGTGCACGATGGGTTGGGCATCTGGCTGGCGGCGCGCCGACTGCATCAAGGCAAATTTTTCTGGCCGGGATCTCGGCACGGCTCGCAGATGGAATTGGGTGCCGAACAACTGCATGCCCTGGTGCTGGGTTTAGCCTTGGAAAAGAATCGGTGCTGGTAGCTCAATCACGATGTTTTAGGCCATGGCCTTGGGGCCAATCTGTTAGTCGCCGCTGAGAGTCTGCTCTGGCACAATCAGCGGCATGATTTCTTCGACCAACCTCGACCAGGTGCCCCCAGAACAGTTTCGCGCCATGGCCGAACGGGGCATGCAGTTGCTGTTCCTAGTCGATGCCACCGGCAAGAAGAACCACCGTCTGAAACGAGTGTTGAATCGCGACGCTTTTCCGAAAGAATTGACTAATAAGAAACGATTTATGAGCGAACGAGCCCAACGCAAGTCAAATAGCCACAAACTGAATGAGATCCCCGAAGCTGTGATCCTGCAACTCGGCAAGCGCTCGGATCGCGATCTTTCGGTTGAATGTGGTATTTCGGCTTACTTCTTGAAGCAGAAGCGGCTTGCCTTGGGTATCGACCAGTTCAAACGTGGTGTATACCCGGAAGAAATGGTTCAGCTGCTGGGGAAGGTTACTGACCGGGAGGTCGGTGAGCAGTTTGGGTACCATATCGCAACCGTCTGTGCACTTCGAAAAAAAATGGGCATAGCCTCCACGGTTAAGCCTGCAACCACACCAACTCAAACGCCCAACGCAAAAAAACGCGAGATAGTAAAATTGCCGCAGGAGCTGGTCAGTCAGCTGGGGGTGCGATCTGATCAGGACCTATCCACTGAGTTCGGTTTCACCCTGCACTACCTGAAGAAAGAGCGCAAAGCCCGGGGCATTTCGAGTGTAAATGTGCCTAAGTACCCCGAAGAAATGTTGTCCTTGCTTGGGAAGGTAGCCGATCGTGATTTGGTGGCCAGGTTTGGCTACTCATCAACCACACTTTCAATACTTCGAAAGAAGTTGGGGATCAAGCGGCACCATAAGGTCTGGACGGCCGAACGCATTGCGTTACTGGGCAAAATTAAAGACTCAGAGGTCGCGGCCTTGCTCGGCGGCGCATTTACAAAAGGATCGGTCGGTCAATGTCGTCGCTCCCTGGGAATACCTATTTGCCGAGGACCAAGAAATGGCGCCCCAACTGCCCTTTTCCTCTCGCTCAGTCGGGGCTTAACCAGCGGGAAGATGGAAGCATTGCCAAGCGCACAACCAGGTGAGACCGGACAATTGACTCAATTTCCGCTAGTCCCTGGTTCAGAAGCCAATTCGTTTCAAGCCTAAGCCAAAGGATTAAAAAAAGCCCCAGCACATGGCTGGGGCTTTTGTTAGACCAACTAACGCTTAGAAGCGATAGGTCAGGCCGAGGCCGAGGCCGTGTGCGCTGTTTTCATACTTGGCGTTGTAGGTGGTGTTTACACCTGGGGCAAGAGGCTTCGAGCTGCTGACTTTAACGTCTTCCTCCATCAGGTAGGAGTATGCCATGTCGACAGTGATGTCTTCGGTTGGGCTCCAGCCAGCACCAAGGCTGAACACGGTGCGGTCGCCGGTCGGGATCCGTGGCGAACGATCTTCGTTGTTGGTAGGCGACTGGTCGACCGAGAGGCCGGTACGCAGAGTCCATTCTTTGTTGACCTTGTAGCTAGCACCGATGGCGTGGGCCCAAGTGTCGTGCCAGTTCTGTGGCTCACTGATAGTGCCAATTGCGCCAGAGCTGCCGCCCAACTGCGCAGGTACGCCACTATTGTTGACTGTGATGTCCTCCAGGCGGCTCCAGCGGGTCCAGGTGCTGCCGACGTAAAGGGTCACGTCGTCGGTCAGCTCGTGGGTAACCGAGAAATCCACGGACTCAGGGGTCTTGATTTTCAGTGAGGCATCAAACTTGGTGCCACTGAAAACGCTGAACGGAGCACCAGTGATCCTTGTTTTGCCGTCGAGCTTGTAATCAACCATCGAGTGGTAGGTTAGACCTAGACGCGTGCTGTCAGTGGCCTGGATCATGACGCCGATGTTGTAGCCAACGGCAGTGTCGTCCCCGCTGATTTTCACTTCGCCGTCGTTCGTACCAGCAAAGTTGCTGCGGACATCAGACTTCAATGTGCCGTCAATACGGTTGATGGTCGGACCGAAACCGATCGAAATCTTGTCATTGAAGGCGTAGCTGACGGTCGGCTGCAGAGTCACAACCGAAACTTTGCTGTAGCTACCGAAGTAACGGCCGGCAAATCCGTTTTCATAATCGGTGGCCAGGCCGAACGGTGCGTAAATACCAAATCCGACCGCCCATTGATCATCAATTGGCTTGACGTAATAGCCCATCGGTACGCCAACGGTGGGAACCATGTCGCCATCGAAGCTGCCGCCTGGGGAATTGCTGCCGTCTCTGCTGATATCTGACTTGGCGAGAATGGCAGCCGCGCCTACGGTCACTTGTTCCCGCTTAAGGCGTGCCATACCGGCTGGGTTACCAAATACAGTGCTGGCGTCATCGGCAGAAGAAGAGCGGCCGGCAAAACCAGTGCCCATCCCGCTGATGCTTTGTTCGTTAAGAGCGAATCCAGCGGCGAAGAGTTGAGTGGATGCCACGGCCACAGCGAAACCGATGGTGTTCTTGAGAAGCACTTTTTTCATTATTATTAATCCTTGGTGGTCAGCGCCGACGAAATTACCAATAAAATGCTCGCAACGCCATAGCCTGTATTGCCTGTATTGCCTGTATTGCAGGAGATAGAGCGGTTTTGTAGGACAATCCAACACAACTTAGTGAACCCTCCGGATATATTATCGGAAGTGTTAACAGGTGATGTATGCGATAGGGAATCACGGGACTGTCCAGCTAGTGTCGGGTAATTATGATCTGAGTAGCCATTGTGCTTGGCACGATACATCGCCTTATCTCGGGGGCGCAGAAGATTCTTTTGTGCCAAGGGCGGCACCAACGAGGGAGTCGTTAGCGGATTTGTACTGAGTGCTCAGCGTGACCCGTCTCGGTCAGTCAGAGATGACTGGACTTTATCGGTGGGTTGAAGCAGTAACCGCCCGACGTGCCATCCATTAGCATTGGCTCGGAGTGAATCTGGGCACGCGATAACTCCGCCCACTGATCGGCATTTTGGCCTAGGTTTGTGAGACAGCCAGGGGCATCGTCGGCATGTCCGTACAGTGCTGCCGGTATGGTCCCCGCCATCATTCCGGTGCTGATTGTTGCGGCAAATCCAAGCGCCAAGAGCGTTGCAATCCCCAAACCAGTAGCGATTGTTTTTTTCGTAACCATGGTGGTGGCCTCGTGAAATCTTTCCCCTCGAGGCTACCCATTCGGCCTGGTGGTAGCGGCCCTATCTGAGACATGTCAGGGGCATCGGTCACCAATTATGAGGCACCTCGTTCGTGCCGGTGTGGCCTAAAAGTCCAGCAGTTGCAGAAAACTGTGCGATTGACGGCGTGTCCCTCGCAATGTCAGGAATAGGCAATCCTGCCTATGCAAGGCATTAGGCAAGGTTGCCTACTTATCCAGTTTCGGACCCGTGACCAATGGCTGTGCTTCTACGCGTCGGATGTCCTGAATGCTTCCTCTAATGCCGGATTGATCCAGAAGCCTTGGAATGAACGGAAGAGCTCGGCGGCTCCACGCACGTACTGCAATGCACTCTCGACGCAGATCCAGCGACGTTGATTCTCTTCAGCTGCTCGACCGGTCATGGCCCGGCCTGAAAAAATATCAGCGACCAAATCGCCGGGCTCTGTCAGGAATTTGATAAAAAAATCAGGTACAGCAAATGGCCAGCCGGCGCCGTGCTGAGTCAGACCCAGGCTGGTTAGCGCTTTTCTGTGTTCCCGTCCGCGGGCACAGGAGTGGCCAATCTGGAGCGTGTTCTTTGGGATGGCGCCGTTGGTGATTCCGCCAAAGCTTCCCGGGCGGACCCGATAAGCGCGATCACCATAACTTGTGCTTCGATGCTCACCACCTTGACTCAAAAGCTTGGCATGGCGCTCAGTGTGAGGCCTTAGCACCCTTCGATTATCTGCCTTACACAAAATGGGATCGCGGGCAAACCACAGGCATGGTTCCCACGAAACATTGAGTTGTTGGCGCGTCCGACTTGACCACTGCATTGGACCTGGTGCCTTCGACAAATTTATCCATGGGAACCCTGTCCATGAGCGTCAGTCCCAATCGGTCCTCGAGGGCAATAATCGTGCGTTCCAAATACGTGGATCTGCCTGGTGATTTTTCGAGGAATGAATCATTGGTCATGTTCAATACGAGGCTTCCAGTTGCCGAAATTTTCGGCACGATGGGTTCAAGGACCTGGCAGATAAAGTCGACAAATTCACTCGCCGTGGGGTTGCCATACGCTCGAGAAATTCTCAGGGGGAATGGGGGGGACGTCAGGACGAGTTCAATCGGCTCATAGAGCCCGGCCAAAGCGTCTGGAGACGTTCCCCACAAGGCCAGTCCGAGGTTGGTGCTGAACCCAAGCAGGGTGACGCCGGGCGAGGGCGTGTTCAGGCCCTTTTTAGCCTTTTCGGTAAGCTGCCATACCCCTCTGGCACCTTCGACCCGCTCAAGCACTCCAAGTGCTTTGAGCGACTGCTGTTGCCAGCGGATCGACCGCCGAGTTGTGGAGTGCAAATCGCCGGCGGCGCCGATCGGGCTCCGAGCGTTCATCACATTGTCAGGAATCTCGGTAACCGGCCAGCAAACACACCTTTCTGACCCCACCGCCAAAGGCGATGGTGTCCACCTATTTAAGTGGACACCACTTCTAGCCTTTTAAGAGGGTCTTTCATGCAGCCACAACGCCGTTCCTATTCCAGGTCGTTCAAGGCCCAAGTCATTCAAGAGTGCGCCCAACCTGGGGCCTCGATTGCCAACGTTGCGCTGAGCCACAGCCTCAACGCGAACCTCGTCCACAAGTGGATTCGGCTGCAAACGCAGAAAAGCATGGCGCTGCATCCCGCTTTTGTTTCACTGCCCATGCCACTCGCCAGCACTGAGTCGCAATCGGCATCATCGACTATCAGCGTTGAGATCCAGCATCCGCGCGGCACCGTTAAAGTGAACTGGCCAACTGAAAGTGCTGCTGCCTGTGCAACCTTTCTTCGAGACCTGTTGCGATGATTCGTATCGACGCCATCTGGCTCGCCACTGAGCCCATGGACATGCGCGCCGGCACTGACACAGCGCTGGCGCGGGTGGTGGCCGTGTTCGGTGCGGCGCAGCCGCACTGTGCTTATCTGTTTGCCAACCGCCGCGCCAATCGCATGAAAGTGCTGGTGCACGATGGGTTGGGCATCTGGCTGGCGGCGCGCCGACTGCATCAAGGCAAATTTTTCTGGCCGGGATCTCGGCACGGCTCGCAGATGGAATTGGGTGCCGAACAACTGCATGCCCTGGTGCTGGGTTTACCTTGGCAAAGAGTTGGGCAAAACAGTGCGATTACCCTGATGTAATCACTGCCATGGCCAGCGTCGCCGTGCAATTGTCCGATGAGCCTATCGTCAGTGTTGGCCTGTTCTGACAAAATCGGCGGCATGACTTTGCTTCCTGATTTCGACCAATTAAACCCTGAACAACTGCGCGCTATCGCCGCGCAGCTGATGCAGCGTGTCGAGACTCTCGATCAAAAAGTCGAGTCCATGGACAAGCAGATCCATCACTACAAAACGGTCAACGACAAGCTGACCCACGAGATCGCACAGCTCAAGCGTTTCAAGTTTGCCAAGCGCAGCGAGCAGCTAAATCCGTATCAAACCAGCCTGCTCGATGACGTGATCGATGCCGATATCGCGGCCATCGAAGCCGAGCTTGAGACGTTGCAACCCGCTCCAGCCCCGACCGTGGCTCGGCAAAAACCTAAACGCACCGCCTTGCCGCCCGAGTTTCCACGCACGCCCATCCATCACGAACCGGACAACACTCACTGCCAATGCGGCTGCGCCCTCAAGCGTATCGGCGAGGATGTCAGCGAGAAACTCGACTACACGCCCGGCGTGTTCACGGTTGAACAACACATCCGTGGCAAGTGGGTCTGTGAGGACTGCGAGACCCTGATCCAGGCACCTGTTCCTGCGCAGGTCATCGATAAAGGCATCCCCACAGCAGGTTTGCTGGCTCAAGTGATGATCGCCAAATACGGTGATCATTTGCCACTGTACCGTCAGGAAAAGATCTTTGGCCGGGCCGGCCTCGCCATCCCGCGCTCGACCTTGGCGCAGTGGGTCGGCACTTGCGGTGTGCAACTGCAACCACTGGTTGATGCTCTGCGCGAAGTGGTGCTTGGACACAACGTGGTGCACGCCGATGAAACGCCGGTACAGGTGCTCATGCCTGGCTCGAAGAAAACCCATCGGGCCTACGTCTGGGCCTATGCAACCACCGCGTCTGCCGATATCCGCGCAGTGGTGTACGACTTCAGCCCCAGCCGCTCGGGCGAACATGCACGCAACTTCCTGCAAGACTGGAAGGGCAAGCTGGTCTGCGATGATTTTGGTGGTTACAAAGCCAGTTTTGCACTCGGTGTCACTGAAATCGGCTGCATGGCCCATGCGCGGCGTAAGTTCTTCGACCTGCACGCCACGAACAAAAGCACGCTCGCCGAGCAAGCTCTGCGCTATATCCAGTTGCTGTACGAAATCGAAAGTGAAATCCGCGATTTGGAGCCCGATGTACGGCGACGAATACGACAAGAAAAAGCCGTCCCCGTGATGAACATGCTGCACACTTGGATGATCGCCCAGCGCGAGCTGGTACACGAGGGTGTGGCCATCGCCAAGGCCCTGGATTACAGCCTGAAACGCTGGACGGCGTTGTCACGTTATCTGGATGACGGCGCGGTGCCTATTGATAACAACCACATCGAGCAGCAAATCCGGCCATGGGCGCTCGGACGCAAGAACTGGCTCTTTGCAGGGTCGTTACGCAGCGGACAACGCGCGGCTGCGCTGATGAGTTTGATCCAATCGGCCAAGCTTAACGGGCATGATCCGTATGCTTATCTCAAGGATGTGCTGATGCGGCTGCCGACGCAGCGCGCCAGTGAGATCGCCGAGTTGTTGCCGCATAACTGGCTGCCGTTACGCAACCTGTAATGCCCGTTCGCTTACATTTCAAGGAGGCGGTATGAAGATCGAGAACATTCCAGTAGGTAACGCTTCAAGGCTTGAACCGTACAAATGGTTATCTCGCTGGGGCATGGCAGTCTTGGCCGTATTTCTTTTCTACAAACTACAGACCGCCACCGTTGAGTTTGTGGGGCAAGAAAACTGGAATTCCTTATGGCTGGTAGGAGCACATGGAATCACGGGGGCAGCCTTACTATTGCTGGCGGTCGTTCAGTTTCACAACTCGGGTGGTACCAAAGCGCTCATCGGACACAATATAGGATCGACGCTTCGCATCGGCATTCCTTTGATCGCATTTGGGTATGTGGTGACGACCATTCTAGAAGTGGCCTTGGGGTTCGGCCGAGAACCATTCATGGAAAAGCTACTGTCAGAGCTCTCGACAGCGCAAATCGTTCTGTTCTTAGCAATGCTGCTGGTGTTTCCGCCGCTGAGTGAGGAGCTGTTGTATCGGCATTTTCACATTCGCCTATTCCCAAGCAGGAGTAGGTCGTGGCAATGGGCCGCCGTCATTGTTACGGCAGCACTTTTCGCGTTGCTACACGGGCAATACAAGAACTGGACGTCTTTTCTTCTCTTGGGATGCTTGGGAGTAATTTTCGGTGTGGCTCGTATTGCCAGTGGGGGCCTCCTCGCACCGGTATTGCTGCACAGTTTCGCTGAAGTCGCCGGCATGACTTCAGATTTGATCCTCGCCAATTTGGAGTGAAATCGTAATTTGACTGAGGCGGAATCCCCGGTGAGACATGATGAGATCCTTAGATGGAGCGCTGATTCACACGTTTCGACAGCTCTTCAGCCGACTCTTTGCGTTCCGAGTAACGGTCTACCAAGTAGTCCTGACGGTCACGCAATAGCAGGGTGAACTTCATCAGCTCCTCCATCACGTCGACCAGGCGATCGTAGTAGGACGAAGGCTTCATACGCCCATCCTCGTCGAATTCGGTAAACGCTTTGGGCACTGAGGACTGATTGGGGATTGTCACCATGCGCATCCAGCGACCCAGAACTCGCAACTGATTCACAACGTTGAAAGACTGAGAGCCGCCGCAAACCTGCATGACTGCCAAGGTTTTACCTTGGGTCGGACGTACCGCGCCCATCGCCAATGGCACCCAGTCGATCTGAGCTTTAAAAACGGCGCTCATCGATCCATGACGCTCCGGAGAACACCACACCTGCCCTTCCGACCACTGCATTAGCTCGCGGAGTTCCGCGACTTTCGGATGGGTATCCGGAGCATCATCAGGCAGTGGTAAACCTGATGGGTTGAAGATTCGTGTTTCCGCACCGAAGTGCTCCAACAACCGCGAGGCTTCTTGGGTTACCAATCGGCTGAACGAACGTTCGCGGGTCGACCCGTAAATCAGAAGGATGCGCGGTTTATGCGTGGACGGCTCACGAGGACTGAGTAGCTCCATGCTTGGGACGTCGATGAGATCTGCTTCGATGTTTGGAAAATGGTCTTTCATAGTGACTCCTGGCTCCAGCCACACACGGCCTACAACGTGCCGATGCGGGCTAGCTCAGTTTTAAGGTCTTCAGTGCTCAACGTAGCGATGGGCAACGAAATGAAGGCGTTTACCCGCTCCTGGATTTTGCTCAGGGTTTGCTGGAATGCCGCCTCGATTTGCGCTTCAGATCCCGTAGCTTCGGAAGGATCTGCCAGCCCCCAATGAGCCTTGAGCGCCGGGCCGAAGAAGATCGGGCAGGCTTCGCCGGCAGCCCGATCGCAGACCGTGATCACGATGTCTGGTGGTGACCCTTCAAAGGCATCGGATGCTTTACTGCTAAGGCCGTCAGTAGGGATACCTGCTGCTTTGAGCGTTTGAATCGCTCGCGTGTTTACGCGGCCACTTGGGAAGCTTCCGGAACTGACGGCTTCCATTCCTTCAGGAGCAAGATGATTGAACACCGCTTCGGACAAAATGCTCCGGCAGCTGTTGTGGGTGCACATGAATAGGACTTTCATCGTGATCTCCTGGAATCAAAAGCTGAGGCGCAAAGCCAAGGCGCTCAGGGTGGCAATGAGGATTGGAAGCGTGAGAACCACACCGGTCTTGAAGTAGTAACCCCAACTGATGGTGATGTCCTTTTTAGCCAGCACGTGTAGCCAGAGCAGTGTGGCTAGGCTGCCGATTGGAGTGATTTTCGGACCAAGATCGCAGCCAATGATGTTCGCGTAGACCATGGCTTGATGAACTACGCCAGTAGCTTCCGTTGCATGGATCGAGAGCGCTCCGATGAGCACTGTTGGCATGTTGTTCATGATCGAAGAAAGCACGGCGGTCAGGAGTCCTGTACCCAGCGATGCCCCCCAAATGCCATATCCAGCAAAAACGTTAAGCAACTGAGCAATGTGGTCAGTCAGTCCGGCGTTCTTCAAGCCATACACCACTAGGTACATGCCCAACGAGAAGATCACGACTTGCCACGGGGCACCCTTGAGCACCTTACTGGTGTTGATGGCGTGACCTTTGGCGGCGATGACGTAGAGCACCAATGCGCAGGCGGCGGCGATGGCACTGATGGGTATACCAAGTGGCTCGACAACGAAAAAGCCGACCAGCAACGCGAGCAACACCCACCATCCAGCCACGAACGTTGCGCGATCTCGAATCGCATCCTCAGGGGCATGGAGCTGTGCCAGGTCGTAAGTCTTGGGCAAGTCTTTCCGGAAGAACCACAGGAGCATTCCCAGAGTTGCAGCGATGCTGACTAGGTTGACCGGCACCATGATTGCCGCGTACTCGCTGAAGCCGATGTTGAAGTAATCGGCAGAGACGATATTCACCAGGTTGGAAACCACCAACGGCAAACTCGCTGTATCAGCAATGAATCCTGCGGCCATCACAAATGCCAAAGTTGCTGCGGGTGAAAAGCGCAGGGCCAGCAACATGGCGATCACGATAGGAGTAAGGATCAGCGCCGCACCGTCATTTGCGAACAGGGCCGACACAGCTGCTCCCAACAAGATGATGAAGGCAAACAACTTGCGGCTGCTGCCACCTCCCCAGCGAGCGACATGCAGGGCTGCCCACTCGAAGAAACCAGCTTCGTCGAGCAGAAGGCTGATGATGATCACAGCGATAAACGTCGCCGTAGCATTCCACACGATATTCCATACCACCGGGATGTCGCCGAGACTGACCACCCCGCTCAACAACGCAAGCACCGCACCCAATGAGGCACTCCAGCCAACACCCAGCCCTTTGGGCTGCCAGATGACCAGAACGATGGTGACGATGAAAATAAGTAGAGCGATTAGCATGCGAGCGGCTCGTTTCGGAAGGTTGGATCAGCCGCACACGGTCTGATTGACTGGACGATCATTCATTTCACAGAGCCGCTTGGTTTCTGTGTCCAACCACTGCTGGTTGGCATCAACGACACCCTTAAGCATTTCGGTGACCCAGGTTGGCAGTTCGGGATGGAGTCGGTAGTAAACCCATTGGCCTTGGCGCCGATCCGCCAGTAACCCGGAGGATCTCAGCAGCGCGAGATGTCGAGATATTTTTGGTTGGCTCTGCTCAAGAGCGGCGGTCAGTTCGCATACACAGAGTTCTCCCTCGCGGGCGATGAGTAGCGTTATTTTGGTTCGAGTGTCATCTGCCAGGCTTTTGAACAAAACGGTAGGAGTGATGGGCTCGTTCATGAGGCCTCCAGGTGTTTGGTTTTCACTAATACAAATAATTTGATGCGTTCGTGGATATCGTGAAGGGCGTGTTTGAAGGCGTCCGGGTGAGAGCTGCTCACTGGATCCTCAAAGTCCCAGGCAAGCACTTCACCTGCCTTGGGCATCGCCAGACATTCCCGCGCAGACTTGTCGCAGAGGGTAATTACGTAGTCGAAACGCTCGTCACGAAACTCTTCGACGGACTTGCTGCGTAGCCCTTTTGCATCAACGCCGACGTGTTCCAGTGCTGCAACGGTCCGTGAATCAACCTCAGTTGGTTCGGTACCAGCGCTGAACGCTTGAAAACGCGCGTCGCTGTTTCTCAGCAATGCTTCAGCCAGCTGAGATCGAGCGGAGTTAGCAACGCAGATAAAAAGCACTGTGATGGGGGCGCTCATGACCACACCTCACGCATATGGGAAATCAAATATACGATAATTCGAATATACGGTAAAGCGAATGTGTTTAGGAGAGCCTGCCTGATCCTTTCCGCGAGGTTAGGCCAGAACTGCTGATTAGTGATTTGTAAGCGTCTGGCGAACTCACATTCCGAAGTGTGCGCCTCCCCGTTGACGCTGATACGATGGCACTTTCGAATCGTCGGCAGGGAAGCGCATGTTCGATCTACTCAAACTGCTCACAGACAACAGCCCTTCGCTCAACAGCGACATGCAGGCGTGGTTCAAGCAGTACCCGCCAGACGCCCCATGGAACATCTATTCCGACTACTGTGTAGGCAACACAGAGAAGGCCAATGACAGCTTTTCATTTGTCATTACTCTAAAGCACGAGACTGACAAGAATTTTTCAGAGTACATCGCGAACGTTGCGCCAAAAGACCTGAAGAAGACACGCCAGGCCTCGGAAGGTCTGATTTCCTACCTCAACTGCCCTGTGGCCTTCAGCGTCTCGTTCATCGTTGAGCGAGATTCGAAGCTCCTTCGTGATTTCATTACTGATGACAACATCCATGGATTCTGTGTAGGACTTCGTGAGCTGATTGGCGAATGGTCAGACGACCCAGGCGTCGATAGACCGTATTGGCAACGTATTGACAAAGCGCTTGGGGAATTCGCGGACGAAGTGAAGCGTAAGAAATTCAATGCGAAGCTGGCGAGGCAGGTATTGCTGACCTCTACGTTCGCAGCGTTTCTCTTCTTGACGCTTAACAAGCTAAAGGAGCCGGCATTTCTCAGATGGGTGACTGATAGAGATGCTACCTTTGAAAAGTACAATGAGGTGGCTTTTGACATCGCTTTCATGCTGTTTCTTATCGTTCGTCATCAGTCTGGAAATGTAAAAGATCCCAATAAGCCTCAATTTATATTCGCCTACCCATTCATGGATGGGAAAACTGACTATGCAGAGCATGTACGCCTTCCTGACTATCTTGCAGGACTGTGCGCTGACATAAAATTGCCCTCCATGGAGTTCACACACACCAAATTCGAGAAGATCTTTGGTACTGCCATAATCAACTCGACGAACAATGTCGTTCTCCAGATCCTGGGGAATCCAGAAAAAATTACTGCAAGGCGCCTCACATTTAGGGAAGAATCATGAGCGTAAACTTCAACGAAAAGCTCGTAGAACTTAGTTATCACGTACTCTATGAGAAACACTTCGCCAAACTTTATAAGAAACGGCAATATGAAATTTTCTCTCCAGGTAAGGAAGAGGTTCACGTAGGTTTTGACCTTGGATTTGCGGCGCCTGACCCTACGCGCAAATTTAGAAAGGGGGAGTTTTTTGAATGGATAAAGAAGCGCTTGATAGATACCAGCACTAACGACAGCGCATTTATTTTTGCATATTTCTATCAGTACAAACTAATAGCACCTGTCAACTTAAAAAGAGTGAAAGATGCCACTGTCAGAACTGGTCTTACCAATGCGGGCTACGATCCAAATGGCAGGCCTTATAGGGCAAAGCTTGACACGGTAAGGAAGATGTACGCGAAGGGCACTCGCCAACATCCTTTCAGCCAGCATGAAGCTCTATGTCGCTTGTCGCGAGTTAAAGACGCGGAAGTTTTTTACTGCACCCCAAAGTTTGATGAGCAAATGGGCATACCCAAGGAAAATAAGCGCTCCCTAAATGATTTAACCAGAACGCCGGTTACGATTAATACGCCTGATTTTGCTCGAACGACTCCCCATCATCTATTTTTCAAAGACGTTAATGGCAATAAGCCGATGTGGTGCTCCGAACCAGTACCGGCAGAGTCGAGTGAGGAGATCCGCATCCCAAACCTTCTTACCCCCGAGCAACTTGTTAAGTTTATAAAAACGAATTACCTGCTCAATGAGGGGAGTGACAAAGTCGATTACAACGAAACGAGAATCACAGAAGAAGACCTAAGTAGAACCACCTTCCTAAAATACCTAGATGCGTTACCGAAGTGCGGAAAAATCGCAATTGTCTTTGACTAATGTCGCACCAGCTTCGCTGAAATAGGCCAGCGGATTAGATTCGTGCATCTGCCCATGCTTGCACTAACCTCCGGCCTATTTTCCGCTAGCAGCAGGTGACCGGCTTTCAGGCTTCAACAATTGTTGATCTCTACAAGAGATGCGCAGAACACATGTTGCTCCACAATCATTTCAAGCCTCCTGAAATAAGTCTTGACTGACTCTATAATCACATAGACTTCCTCACGAGTGTTCGCGATTCTTGCGGTCGCACGCCCGTTTTCTTCCCGTACACAGAAGATCGGTGATTAGGCTCTGAAACGTTTTAGATGGAGAGTCAGTGAAAACGTCAGAGAGAGGAGCACAGCCTACTAATTCAGCAGCATTTGCTTGGCAGATATTCGTCACGGCTAAGGTCTTTCAGGCCGCAGCGTTGTTCGGTGGCTTTGGCGAAGCGGCGTAGCATTTCGATCGCGCCATCACGTGCTTCTTTCGATAAGTCGCAGGCTAGATTACGAGCTTCTCCCACCAAGTCCGACCGAATGCTTTCGTAGATGGCCATGCCTTCGGGGGTCACGGTGATTGCCAGTGCGCGGCCGTCACTTGCGTCCGGTACACGTTGAACTAGGCCCTGTTTGGAAAGCGAATCGACCAGCCGGCTGGCATTACTTTTGTCGAGAAAAAGCTCGCTGGCCAACGATTGAACGCGAACAGGTCCTGCCTTAATCACATGCTCAAGTGCGTAGCATTGAGTGACAGATAAGCCCTCGCAGCAGCTGCGATCTCTGTCACGAAACTGGTACACGCGAACCAAATGACTCAGCGCTTCATAGAGCTGTTCGGCATCCTGGTCGATCTGATCATTCGTTGGCATGGCACTCGGCTCGCAATTCCGGGGAAACGCTAATACCACCTTAGCAGTCGTAGCGACACATTTTTTTGGGCATAAGGGCCAGCGAAATTGTTCCAAGATATTAGTTGCGGCTCGCAACGTATTTTGCGATTGTGAATTGGAGATGAGGCTTGTTGGTCTCTGAGAGGCGGTTCTGGAAACGCTTGGAGGTACATGGATGTTGGTAGAAGCGCTTAGGACGAAAACAGGCTCCCGGTTACGGAACCTATGGAGCAGCTTTTCCATTCCTCTCCCTGTGGCAATGCTGCTGACTGCAATTCTGATCCCCATTCTTGCCGGGGCTAGCAGCGGTGACGTGTTCCAATCGCTGAGCAAAGGATTCGGAAACAACCTCGGCTATTTCGCCATCGTCATCCTGAGCGCGTTTTTCATTGCTGGCTGGATCTCGACGCAGGGAAGCGCTTCCTTCGGAAAGTTCGGTGTATCACTGTCACCTTTGCTCGGTGCCGGCATGGTCTGTCCCGATACCGCCTACGCCTCTCTTGCTCCCATCGCAGGACAGCACAGAAAGTACATCGCGATCGGATGCTACTCGGGGTTCAAGCTTCTGATGCCCGCAGGCCCGCTGATCATTGGAATCGGGTTGGGGGCCAATACTCATGATCCGAAATTTCTGTATTTAGGGCTGCTGCTTACGGTCGTTACCTGGGTGGCCGGGACGATCTGGACTTACTGGACGACACGCTCAGACTTTTCATCCCCAAGTGATTTTACTGACTCAGCCGCGCCTCAGGATTCGGTTATCAGAGTCATTCTCCCTCTGGCTGTATTTTTCGTGCTCCTGATCACCGGCTACGTCATTCCCAAAAATCAGCACTCCGTAATCGAGTTCTTCACTACTCCCGCCGGTGCGCTGATCGCCACATCGCTGTTGATCGCAGTTAGCTGCAAACCTGGTGAGGTTCAAGATCTGCTGTCCAAAGCGATGCGTAGAACCAGCTCACTATTGTTTACGATCGGCTGTGCGTCTGCGTTGGGCCAAGCCCTCGGTATGGTGCTTCCGAAAGATCTGATTCAGCAGGCATTCAGCGCGTCGGGCAGCACCGCGCATATTTTGGTCGTGGTGTTCCTGCTGGCAGCGGTATTCAAAACACTGAATGGTTCTTCGCTTGCGACCTTTGCTGCCATCCCACCTGTTCTCTCGCCAATCTTGGCGTCGAGCGGAGTGGATTTGATGAGCGTCACGTTCGCCGTATGCCTGGGATCCTTCGTCGCCATTCTCCCTAACGACAGCTATTACTGGTTGGTCAAAACCGACGCCTTTCCCGAATACAGCACCGGCAGGTACATGCGCCTAGTGACCGCCGGCTCAGTTCTACAAGCATTGATAGGCTTGGCAGTCCTTCTGCTGATCTCGCTTTAACTTCGAATTCCCACAAAACCATCAGTGACTCCAGTCACCGAATCGTCGTGCCTGAGCTCAAGGAGAAAGAGAATGAAGTACCTGGTCGCCAGTACATTCGAAGGGGGGTATCAACCGCTCAACGCGATATCTGCAACCACAGCACTACTCGATGCAGATATCGACGCGCAGCTGATCGATATCTACGTTGAGGGGCTTTCCCTAGAGAGATTCAGCGACGCAGATTTGGTCTTCATCTGCGTACCGCTTTTTGACTCTCTGACTGCGGGAACGCAGCTGGCCAAGCAGCTTAAAGAAGCGAAGCCCTCCCAGAAAATTTGCTTCTTCGGTCAATACGCGACCATCAATGCAAAAAGCCTGGCCTCCAAATACGGTGACTATGCGATCGCCGGCGAGTGGGAAAAACCCATTGTCAGCTTGGCTAAACACCTGAGTGGCGAACAGGGACAAGATCTGCGCGGAGTGATCGATCGGACTCGCGGCCTTTCCAGCGCGATTGTTGTGCCTCAGTTGATCCGTGACGGGTTCCGCCTGCCGCGCAGGGACTTGGCACCGCCTCTACACAAATATCCCCAACCTCAGCTGGAGAAGTTGCTCGGCGAAAAGAAAGTTGTGGGTGGGGTGGAAGGGTCGCGTGGATGTCACCACAAGTGTTCCTACTGTTCGGTGTATGCGGCCTATGACGGCAAGGTGCTTTTGGTCTCCGACGATCTCGTTGAGCGCGACGTGGCGAATCTCGTCGCACAGGGAATGACTCACCTCACCTTTACGGATGCTGATTTTTTCAATGCCAAGAAGCACGGTTTGAAAATCATCCGGACTCTGCATTCGCAGTTCCCCGACCTCACGTACGACTTCACCACACGCGTGGATCATATTCTGGAGAATAAAGACGCCATCAAGGAAATGGGGCAACTCGGGCTTGCTTTCATCACCACCGCGTTGGAGTTCCCCAAGCAGGAGGTTCTCGACCAGGTCTTCAAGGAAATGAATGTGCCCATGATCGAGGAGGCGTTGGCGTTCCTGAAGGAGGCCGGCGTCAAGGTTAATCCGACCTTCATCACGTTCAACCCTTGGGTGAGCCTTGAGGACATGGCCGAGCTGCACGATTTCATTGCTCGCAACGAGCTGGAGAACATCGTCGACCCCATCCAGTTTGAGACTCGGCTGCATCTCTATAAAGGCTCACCGTTGCTCAACAATGACACGGTGAAGGAGTTGCAGTTGGAGGAGCACGAATTTCACTTCGACTGGCAGCATTCGGACTCTCGCCTGGACAAGCTCTTCATGGACTCGGTCACACCGCCAGAAGAAGGTGTGTTCAAACGTTGCTGCCTGAAATGCTAAGGAGATAACAGATGTCCTCACTTACTTTGTTGCAGACGGCTCTCAGGCTGGCCAACCAAACTGATGGTCTCCAGGTGCCGGGCCATATTGCTTGGCGTGCTCATAACGAGGCGTTGAACAGGTCGCTGAAGGATGGCAAAGACACTCTTTTCATCTGCTCCGCGAGCCGCAATGACGAACTCACGGCCCAGTATGGGCAGGCTGATGGCGTAGCGTTCAGTTCGAGTGCGAATGGAGCCAATCCCGCTGCGGCTGTGTTCGCGAACATTTACTGGGAAGGGTTCAATGCTGAGCCCGAGTTTGGCCGTATCGCGCAGTCGCTCTATGAGCGACTGCAACGTCATGGTCGCTTGGTATTCCCGGCGATTCTTTCTGACGAGGAAGTCGTATCGCTCCGGGCCTTCACTGTTGAGGGGTTGGAGTGCAATAACGCGCTCACGGAGCCCGCTGTTGCCGAGCAACTCTGCGAGGCGGGTTTCCATGGCATCACCTATGAGCTCGCATCAGAGGTGCCTGTCTCCATTCAGGACGGCATTGAGTTCCGCCTGTTCACCGTGAGCGCATACAAGGGTAAAGCCGGCGTGTGCCTCGACCAGGGACATGCCGTTATCTACAAAGGCCCCTGGAAACATACCGTCGACGACGACGGCCATACCTACCAGCGCGGCATCCGTACAGCGGTGTGCGAGAAGACCTTCAATCTGCTGATGTCCGCGCCTTACCAAGGCCAATTCATCCCAGTGCGTTGCTATGTCGAGCCAGCCTTGGACAAGAGCGGCTTCTTCGACTGCAACACGCCTTCAGTCCGAGATCCCAAGGTCACAAAAGGGCTTGTACCTATCGCAGGCTCTGCCGAGGAATCGTGCTGCGCTGATGGTACTTCGTGCTGCTAATCCGGAGATGTGAGCAATGACTTCTGCAATTGAAAACACAATCATCGCCGACTACACCGAGGCGTTGAGCAACGGCAACGTTGTCCTTGAATCGCAGCTGACTGAGAGCTGCTGCAGCGACGCTTATGGTGGCCAGTACCTGAAGAACATTCCAAAGCGGATCATCGAGGCCAATTTCGGGTGCGGTAACCCGACCAAGTATGTGCGTGAGGGTGATGTCGTCCTGGACTTAGGGTCAGGGGCTGGTCTGAATTGCTACGTCGCGGCCCAAATCGCTGGCAGTAAGGGCGCTATCTTTGGTATCGACATCAACCCAAGCATGTTGCAGATCGCTCGTGAAGAAGCGAATGCGTTTCAGAAGGCAACAGATAGCGCACCTTTGCGTTTCTACAAGGCCTCCGCGAGCAACTTGAAAATCGATCAGGAGCTGGCCGAGGAACGCCTGCGTACGGAGCCTTGTGCTGATTGGGCATCGTGGAAAAACTTCGAGCAGTTCATCAGCAATAGCTCTCAGTCCAAGCCTCTTATCGACAGCCAGTCTGTCGATCTGGTGATCTCGAACTGCGTGATCAATCTGGTTGGTGAAACCGAAAAGCAGAATGTTTTCGCCGAAATTTATCGGGTACTGAAACCAGGTGGCCGTTTTGCAATTTCTGACAACGTCTCAGATATCGCCATTCCTGACGAATTGAAACGAGACACCAAGCTGTGGTCGGCCTGCTACTCAGGCGTGCTTCAGGAGCAGGAGTTTTACAAGCAGCTTCAGGAAGCCGGTCTCACGGGAATAAAGATTGAGGCCCGGAACGACGCCTCAACCAAGCGAATTGGCTCTGTCCGGTTCTACTCCGTCACTGTCACTGGTACCAAGCCTGAAGTTCAGACTGGGAAGTCCGTGACGGTGATCTACCGAGGGCCTGGGCTTGAACTAACTGGCGATAGCGGCAGGGTTTACAAGCGTGGTGTACCCACGGATTTGGCCTCACAGGATGCCTACCTTTCCACAGACAATGCGCTGTATGTCGTGGAGGGAAGTCAGCCCGTTAAGCCCAAGTCCTGCTGCTCGTAACAGCGTCTGCGGCTACGAGCCAGCTCAGTAGCCGCTACCCCTAAAATCTCTCCTCATAGAGCCTATCCAATGAGTACTTCACGGAAGATCTTGGCTGAGTTTCTCGGTACAGCAGTTCTGCTATGCACCGTAGTTGGTTCTGGAATCATGGGTCAGCGCCTGGCGAACGGTAACGATGCGCTAGCGCTTCTTGCCAATGCGCTGGCAACTGGCGCGAGCTTGTATGTACTGATCGTGTGCTTCTCCACTTTTTCCGGTGCGCACTTCAATCCGGTGGTCTCTGTAATCGATTATTTGCGCGGAGGACTGAGCAGTAAGCAACTGGGCCCCTACGTGGTGGCTCAAACAACGGGTGCAATCTTCGGAGTATTCGCTGCGCATTTCATGTTCGAGCTGCCTGTGGTCGAGTTCTCCCATCATGTTCGCACCGGGCCGTCGCAGTGGTTCAGTGAGTACCTGGCAACGTCGGGATTGGTGCTGACAATTCTGCTGTGCGATAAATATCACAAAGAAAAAGTGCCTCAGGTGGTTGCCGCGTATGTTGTCGCAGCCTACTGGTTCACGTCCTCTACGAGCTTTGCGAATCCGGCGGTGACGATTGCTCGCGGGTTCACCGATACGTTCTCGGGGATACGGATATCAGATGTAGCGCCGTTTATCATTGCGCAGTTTTTCGGTGGGCTAACGGCACTGTTCCTGGCGAAGGTTCTCGGTGGCAAAGACGTCGTCGTAGATATCCCGCAGCCTAGTCTCCACGAACAGAAGCTCCCAATTCACTGAACGGTGCTTTCTGCGGTACGTGGATGCGGTGAGCCCGTTTGAAGGAAGGTTCACGGTTCTATCGCGACATTCTGAAGGGCTGGGCCTTGCATGGGTCAGCCCTTCAAACACAACTCTTCACAGGGGCAGCAAGAAAAAATATGAATTACAACGTGAGGGTTGCCACACCCGCTGATGCCTCTGCCATCCAGGCTATCTACGCGCCAATGGTTTTGGACACGGTCATCTCGTTTGAGCTGATACCACCGACTGTTGATGAGATGGCCGCACGAATAGCCGCAACACTGCCGACGTTTCCCTATCTGGTAGCAGAGGTGGAAGACAAGGTCGTTGGATACGCTTATGCAAGTCAGCATCGAGCAAGGGAAGCTTATCGCTGGTCGGTAGACGTCACCGTCTATATCGACCCAGCCGTACACCGAAAAGGAATTGGTCGTGCACTTTATCAGCGACTTCTACCGCTCCTCGAGAAACAGGGGTTTCATGCAGCCTATGCCGGCATCGCCTTACCCAACCCGGGAAGCATAGGTATTCATGAAACGCTCGGTTTCACTCACATTGGCACTTACCCTGAGGTTGGGTTCAAACACGACCAATGGCATAGCGTGGGCTACTGGCGCAAACCGCTTTGTGCCGTCACGCCACCTAACGAGATCATCCCGTTCAGCGAAGTAAAAGGCGAGTAGAAATAAAGATGGAGATTCCCGACTCCTGTTTTCAGCGTATGCGTTGGGATGGATCGCTGGGATTTAAATCGGGCACACATAAAGAATTGCGGTCGCCTGATGCATGGAGGCGACCATAGCTTTGACAACCTTTATGTATTGCAGGCATTACTCGAAAACCACCCTAAACAGTACCTTGTTAACCACTTTTTTTCATTGTTAACCACTGTGGTTTACAGCGAAAAAAAATGGTTAACAAGACGCGTAAAAGCCAAGCTCCATGCGGGGCCCGGCAACTTATCCTTCTAGAGCTTGGCTATTTCCTCTGCCACTTGGGTCGCGACAAAGTGAGTCGGAGTAGGCATCGAGCAAAAGTCTCCTTGTCTCTGTATGGTGCGAAATTTCCTACCTAACCAATAATCATTTATCCGTCAGAGGCTGCCATAAAGCTAACCACGATTCTTGCGTCACACTGCCGTGGCTAAGCGGTAAATCACTTTAAAATTGCCATCCCGTGTGATAGGAGCAACGTCTGGAAAATATAAGACCCTGCCATCCTTAAGGGAGAGTCTTGCAGATCCTTCCTCAAGATTTTGAGCTACCTCTAACAGAACATCCATTTCCCAGCACTGATGTCCATTCAGCCACGCAGGTGATACGAGCTGAAGCGACTCCAGCCGCGTCTCGTCTTGCCGCTGCGCCACCAAATGAATGAGTGTCGGCAATGAGTCGATAAAAACCACATGGCGGGTCTCGAAGCCTTCATCGCACCTGATCATGGTGGCGTGATACCAAGGCGAGATCTGCGGCTTCAACATGACGTGCCAAGCACGCTGACCTGGCTCAAGCAACGATGCGAGACCTTTGACTTCCGCCTTGCTATCGGAAATGAACATACAAAACGCCTCAAAATGAACAGTATACTGTGTAGCGATATACTATTCAAAACGGCTTCATCGTTCCTTTTGCGGATTGAGCAAATGGAACTGAAAAAGGCTTTCGGTAAAGTGTTCCGATGGTGCCGGACTAGAAACGCACTCAGCCAAGAGGATTTCTCCGACGTCAGTGGGCGTACCTACATCAGCACCTTGGAACGCGGAATTCATTCTCCAACGATCGAGAGACTAGAGGCCTTGGCGCCCATTTTGAACATCCATCCCATAACATTGCTGGTGTGCACATACGCAGAGCGGGATGGCGTCTCCCCAGACACGTTGTTGCAAAAAGTTCGCGAAGAGATCGAAATCATGGCTCCCCCTTGGTCTACCCCAAGATAAGGGACACGAGGGTATGCCCCATGAGACCCAAAGCGACTCACCATGCCCTCTAACTACCGTAAATTTTTTCGACAGACTTACATGGAGACAACGCATGCCTTTAAATTGGCAACTCATCACGGAAGAGACCCTGTCATCTCTCGACTTGGACAGTCTGCTACAGGGCTTCACGGACTTAGACTGCCTCAGTTTTCAAAGCGTAATTTCCCGCCTGGAAAAGGAAGATGGTCGGTGGAGCCCTGCTCAACTGGAAGGATTGCGCTTCATTGGTGCCTCGCTGTCTATGATGCTTCACGCAGATCAGCCTTCTGAGCCTTTTGGCCCAATGTTTGTTATGGGCGGTCGTCGCAGCGCCATTCCGACAGATTTCCCAAAAGACAATCTACGAGAACTGTTAGCCTGGGCACTGACTCTTAAAGACCCCGAGATTCGAGCAAGATTGTTGGATCTGATATGGATTCAAGCTCGCTCATTTCCTGCCGCTCTGGGCGCTATAGACGCGTATCTTGAGTCGGCGTTAAGACTTGAAAGCCCAACTGATTGGTCGAAATGCCTTGAGCGCTTGGAGCGATCATTGCGCCTATCAGCAGGTCTGGGTAAAGGCGGAGCCGAGCTGCGGCTAAAAGTGCTAAACGAAATGGAGGCGATGCTGCATCGGCACAAAGGAAAGGATCCTCTTTATCTAACATTGCGCCTCACACGACTACTGCTGGAATTCAAACATGGTGAGCCGAGGCAGTACGCCGAGTACGCTCATGTGGCAGCAACTATCGCTGATGCAGAAAAAAATTACTGGCGCGCGAAAGACTATTATCAACTGGCAGCGGATTGCCTTCGCGCTGCAGGTGATGTGGAGGGAGAAAGTGCCGCACTCAGAGATTCAGCAGAGTCTTTAGTTAAAGAGTCTGACCTAGCGCGAATACAGACTGGACGTGGAGCCATGACCGCTGCGTCAATTTTGTCTGATGCAGTAGAAGCCATGCGCCAAGCCCCTGGTGGGCGTGAACGTGCAACAGAGTTGCATGATCATCTGCTGAAACTGCAGAAAGAGTCGTTGGATGATTTTAAGCCGATTTCGACCAGCATCGATCTTACCAAGATGGTTATAAATGCCAGGGCGGCGGTCCGTAATAAAAGCTTGCATGACGCTGTCATCACCTTGATTCGCATGGCACAGCCTCCATCAATTGAAAAACTGATCCGGGACGTCAAAGATCAGGCGCGCGTCTCAATATTGGGCAGTATGATTTCTAGCGAGGTCGTTAACTCTCGCGGTCGAGTGGTCGCTCGTGCTCCTGGCCTTGATGACGCAGCTGATGATCCCAAGCATGACGGGCTTCGTTGGAGGATGTTTAGCACGGCCCGATTGGGGAGAGGTCTTACAGTACAGGGCGCCTTGGACCCCGCTCGAACTGAGATACTGGCTGCGCACTTTCCGGATCGGATCGATATATTAGGCTTGATTCAGCATAGTCCTTGGATCCCGCCAGGACATTTGGAAAGCGTTCTACGTGCTTTAGTGGCAGGTTTTCACGGGGATATGCTCGTTGCTTCGCATCTTGTGATACCACAACTCGAAGCAATCATTCGTCATGTTGTGGAGTCGATGGGCGGTGCCACGTCCATGCTAGAACCTGGTGGCGTGCAGCCAGAGAGGCCATTAGGTGTACTTCTAGAAACACCCCAAGCGCTTCAAGTCTTCGGCGCAGATGGCATATTCGAGCTTCAAGGTTTACTCGTTGATCCTCTCGGCACGAATTTACGTAACGAAGTAGCACATGGGCTGATTGATGATGAAGGCCTTTTTGGCACAGACGCCCTATTCGCATGGTGGCTACTGCTGAGATATTGCGTGATGACATCGAAAATTGTGCAGCGAGAGTCTAGCGCCTCAGCTTCTACCTAAAAAAGATGAGGTAAATGGCATGCCACAAAGCTAGTGATATCAAATAGGAAAGGGCTACTTATTCTCCATCATGGACTTCAAGAATAGGATCTCTGACACTTTGAACGCTAAAAAGGCTGAGAGGGAGGGAAATGCGGAGGCGCGACCGCATTTCCAGCTATTAAAGAGATATCGGACGAGGTTGGACTTGCCCCTACAAAACCGGACACCAACTCCCCGTCAAATTGATGCTGCTGCCAAGCGCCTGAACTCCCTCGGTGAGCGATAGTTCAAGGCGCTGTGCGGATGCTGCTCGTTGTAATGCTCGAAGGCAATTGCCAGGTTGCGCAGCGCCGTTTCTCGATCCGGCTTGGGCATGTGCGCAACGTAGTCACGTTTGATCGTCTTCACGAAGCTCTCGGCCATGCCGTTGCTCTGCGGGCTGCGCACCGGGGTGGTCACCGGCTGCAAACCGATCTGTCGAGCAAACAGGCGTGTCTGTTCGGCGGTGTACGCCGAGCCGTTGTCGCTTAGCCATTGAACCGGCGTTGCAGGCAGTTGATCACCGAAGCGTTTCTCTACGCTCTCCAGCATCAAGTCGCGGATGTCATCGCCGCTGTACCCGGTCGGACTCGCGACCCAGCCGATGGCTTCGCGGTCACAGCAATCCAGGGCGAAGGTCACGCTCAGTTTGGCGCCGTCCTCACAGCGGAACTCAAAGCCGTCCGAGCACCAACGCGTATCACTGGTTTGCACCGCAATACGACCCTCGTGCCGACGCGGCACGCCGGGCTGTTTGATGCGCCGCGCCAACAGCAGGTCGTGATCGCGCATGACCCGGTAAACCCGTTTCACATTGATCGCCGGCAGCGACTGGGTTTCACGGGCACGACGCAGCAATCCCCAAACACGACGGTAGCCATAGCTGGGCAGTTCGCTGATCTGTTGCTGGATTTCAACCACCAGATCAGCATCGTCCACAGGCCTGCGGCGCCGTACTTTGAGCGATACCGATTGCTTGATTCGAACCGTTAATTGCGAGCGCGCCACACCGAGACATTCGCTGACCAGCTTCACTGGTCGTCCCCCGGCAACAAGGGTGAGTGCGCAATCCATTTTCGCGACCGGGCGATCTCCACGGCCTCTTTGAGGATTTCTGCTTCCATCGTTTTCTTGCCCAGCATCCGTTGCAGTTCACGGATCTGCTTGAGCGCATCGCTCAGCTCCGAGGCGGGCACAACGGCTTCACCGGCACTGACCGCCGACAGACTGCCGTCCTGATATAACTTGCGCCATAGGAACAGCTGGTTGGCATTGATGCCGTTGCGTCGAGCGACCACCGAAACGCTTTGCCCTGGCTCAAGACTCTCGCGAACCATGGCCAGTTTTTGCTCCGGGCTCCAGCGGCGGCGCCGCTCCTGGCCCAAAAGCTCCCCACTCTTGTCGTTGCTATTAGTCATAAACATAACCGTTTGTGTTAATGGCCAATTAAACTGACCCACCTCTGGCCAACAATTTTGACCCACCCATAGTGGCATTGGCCACCGACCATGTAGCGTCACCCGCCTTATGCACAGGCCGGGGACAGATCATTGAAGGAGTGGGTTGTGATTCACAAGATCAAGGGGTTGTATGACCAGGGCCGAGGCCTGTCGGTCCGTGCCATCAGTCGTGAGCTGGGGATTTCCCGGAACACCGTACGCAAGTATCTCCACCTGGATGAGATGCAGATCAGCGCTACCATTGCTGACCCTTCACGCACCAAGGTGCTCGACGAGCACCGCGATTATCTGATTAATCAGTTGGGTCAGTTTCCAGCCCTGAGCGCAGTCAAGCTGGCCCGTCGCCTGAGGGAGCGCACCACCGAGCTGGCGGTGTCAGACCGGAGCATTCGCCGCTATGTGCAAGCGCTCAAGCAGCAGGTTGCCAGTGGCCAGTTGCGCTATTACGAGCCGGTCGTTGAGTCAGTGCCTGGCGTGCAGTGTCAGGTCGACCCCGGTGAGCTGCGAGGCGTCATGATTGGCGGCCTGGAGCGTGTCGTTCATTTTGTGGTGTTTGTGCTGTCCTGTTCACGGCTGATGTATGTCGGTCTGAACTTCCGGCCGCTGGATACCGAACGGTTTATCCAGATGCACGACGAGGCCTTCCGCTACTTCGGCGGCGTCACCGAGGAGTGCATCTACGATCAGACCAAGATGGTGGTGATCAACGAGCAGTACCGTGAGCTGACGCTGAACCAGCGCTTCCACCAGTATGCGACTACCGTCGGGTACCGCATCCATGCCTGCGAGGGCTATGACCCGGAGAGCAAGGGCAAGGTGGAGGCCGGGGTCAAGTACGTCAAGCGTGACTGCTTCTACGGCGAGCACTTCCAGGACGAGGCCGCCGTCCGACAGCACCTGAATGATTGGCTCGAGACTGTCGCCAACGCACGCGTGCACGGCACGACGGGGCAGCATCCAAGAGCGCATTTCGAGGCACTGGAGCGTAGTCAGCTCAAGCCCTATCTCGTCCCGCAGAACCTGCTGCACGTGGCGCCGACAAGGGAGACCCGCAAGGTCGACAAGACCGGCTTGATCTCATGGCAGGCCAACAAGTACTCGGTACCCATGGCCTGGCAGCAAGCCCGTGTCGGTGTCAGCGCACAGGACAACCAGTTGCTGATCCATGACCTGGAGAGCGGTGAACTCATAGCCACCCATGACCTGTGCAAGGCCAAGGGCCGGATGATCAAGAACAACAACCATTACCGAGACCATGCCCAGCGCATTACCGACCTGGAGCGCGGCATCGACTCGATCCTGCCCGATGCCCTTGGGGCAACCCTGTGCCAACTGCTCAAGCGTACTTCGCCGCGTATCTACAAGGATCAGCTGGTTGCTGCACGCGACCTGCTCATGGCCCATGCGCCGGTTGATACGGCGTTGCTCGGCGAGTTGTGCGAGCGCAGTGAACTGACCGCCACCGGGCTCAAGCGCTACCTCGAAGCATGGCAGCAAGCCAAGGCGCGGGGCCGGATCATCGGCGACCATGACTATGCGCCAGAGGCCGGTAGCCAGGTTAGTCACGCCGACCTGAACGCTTATGCCCGCATTGGCCAGTCGACTGGCCACGGGGTGACCCAATGAGCCTGCTCGACAGCACTATCGCGCAGTACCGAAGCCTGCGCCTCAGCGCGACCGCGGGTGAGCTGGCCACCCTGCTGGCCAGAGCCGAAGCCAATGAACTGTCCTACCTGAGCTTCGCCCAGTCACTGGTCGAGCATGAGCTTAACGCCCGCTCCAGTAGCCGCGTAAGCCGCAACCTCAAGCAGGCGCAGTTCCCCTCGGAGAAGCATCTGGAGGCCTTCGATTACCGGCACCAGACCACCATCACCAAGCGCCAGGTCAGCACCTTGCTGGACTTCAGCTTTATCGACAACCGCGACAACCTGGTGTTCATCGGACCACCGGGTGTGGGCAAGACCCACTTGGCCATTGGGATTGGCCACAAGGCGGTTCAGGCGGGCTACAAGGTGCTGTTCCGCACGGCTCTGGCGTTGGTCGAGGATCTGGAGCTGGCGGAAATGAAGGGCGAGCTGAAGAAGCGCCTTAATCAGCTGAGCAAATACGACGTGCTGATCATCGATGAGCTGGGCTACCTGCCGATGACGCGCCAAGCCCGGTACAACCTGTTCCAGTTAATCAACAACCTGTACGAGTACCGCTCGGTCATCCTGACCACCAACAAGGACTTCACCAGCTGGGGCGAGTTCTTCCATGACGACAACGTGGCCGTGCCCATCATCGACCGCGTGATCCACCATTCACACATCTTTATGCTGGGAGGTGAGAGCTATCGTTTGAAGCAGAAAACCGGCGGTTAGCGGTGAGCAAGTGGGTCAATTCTATTGGCCAAAAGTGGGTCAAAATTAATGGCCATTGACACGTTTGCCTATCCCTTATCGTAAGGGGGAAACGGTGTCCTGTCTTTCATGGGGTTCGTTCAGAGGTGTTGAGAATCACTCCTACGCCCCCCGAGCCGCTATAATTTTAGCGTATGCGCGACTCCCTATACCGCCTACTCCTGGTCAAGAGTCTTAACGGTACCTTTCCTGCATTCCGAAATTAACACTACTGTCTTATCAGACAACTGCACTCGCAGCATGAGCAACTCTTCTTCGAGCTGAGTTATTTTTAGCAGCGCCTCCTCCAACTTCGCATCTCGAGATACAATTTCAATGGCATAAATCTCGTTATAAGATCTAGCCAAATCAGTATACCTTTCTTTCCAATCATCAATTTTGCATGTAACCTTACGCCGGACAGTCTTGGACCCTTTAACCAGCTGTTCCTCCAGTGTTTCTAGCCACTCTTTTAATATGACCCTACTGGTTAATTTATGAACTTCGCCCTGCAATGTAATCTTGTGTATTCCAGCGCGACGACAAACCTCTGCCATTGATAGCCTGCCCTTGTTGAAGGGGTAGATGCCATCATTACTTTCTAATTCAAGTTCAATAGCCGCCATAGCTTTATGGAGCTTTACGCTGACTGCATCTGAACGAGACTTAGCATGCGCAATTAAAGAACAATCGACGATATCATTTTTTGACTTGGATTTGACCATACGCCTCCACTAGCGGATGCGACCGCCATTTCTTCTCTACTTGTGGCCACCGATGGAGCCAATTTTTTAATTGGCCCGCCCACAGTGAAACAATCATGTCCTCCTCATCATCTATTGCCTTTTGCAAGTTCATAATAATTTCCGCAACAGCATCATCACACTTTTCTTGATGGGCGGCAGTTAGCAACTGGAATGGGCATCCGCTTTGGCAATATGCAGGATTAGTTCTTCCCTGACCCTTGGCACACAACCCACCGCTGCCAGTCGGCAGTGTGCAATACACTCCCGGGGAAACCATAATCCACGATCGCCCATCAAATGTTTCCCGCGCAGCAAATTCATAAGCATCCTGAGGCTCAAACTCCGATTTACCTAAGAGCTGTAAAAAGTTTGACTTCCGATTTCGTAGCTGTTCACCAACTGCACCACCTAAATTTTCCGAATCATTGATGACATCCACAGCCATCAGAATTACCAGTTCTTTCTGAACTTTTAATACCTCACGCGCAATCCCTTCATCACTGAGAATATAACTGCGAATAGTCATATCTAAATCCTCATGACCAAAGCAGTCCATAAGAATTATTGGCGAGTTGACCAATGATAGAGCAACGATACGTGCAAGAGTTTTTCGAAAACGGTGGACATGCACGCGACTTGAGTTATCTAGGAATTGCCTGACATCAATCTTGGATGCGTAATCATCAATAAACCGGGTTAGCAGCAGATGCTTTTCCCCCATTAAACCGCGTCCAAAAGTCCGAGTATGAACCCACAGATGATCTCCGCACACACCCGCTCGCTGTTTTACAAGCTGAGCAAGACGGATCTGCTGCAGCAGAGCGTCAACAACCAGCTCAGGCGCACAAAAATCTCTTTGTCGCCCTCCGAAATCGTTTACAAACTTATAAGTTTTCGCAACAATTCTATGCCCAATACCAGAAACTTCTTCAAGACAATTTACTGTAAACCCACATACCTCTGACGCCCTAGGACCACTTGCTAAGCATATCGGAAAAAGATGAGCACCCTGAAGTACGGATAATAAACCCCACGCGTCAGCAAAGGTTTTCGGGGGCCACGCCAGGTAAGGTAATTTTTCACTGAGAACCATACCTCTGTTTTTTGTTTCCTTCACCAAGAGATCCAACTCTAAAGACTCTATTGGTGAGCCATCTTTACTTAACCAACTCCAACCGGAAATCACCGCATCGCGTGCCTCTGCGATAGCAAGCTGCTGATTTCTCGGATGTAGATCTCCACCATCCTGTCGTTTCCTGACGGGTACCAGCATCGCTTCCTCCAATGCCGCAAGCAAAGTAGGTCCTAACAATCGAATAATTCGAATTGATCTCCACCCGCATTCGCTTGTGAATTTATCAGGAAGCGGAAGCCAGGCTTCGCTCTTTTGGCATTTCTGGTCGGGCACAGCCTCGTTATAACGATTACGCTCTACCGCTCTTCCTTCAACCTGCGGTTCCTCCCGCAAACAGTCAGATATGTAGCCCCTTTCCTTAAACCTCCTAAGCGTATCAACAATGGAGTTCCCTATCGAACTCATATTGGAAAGCTCCCTACTGGCAGCGTTACTCCAAAACATCGTGGCGCTGTAGGGCTGTTCAACTATTTTTCTTGCAAGCCTAATCAGCAAGTGCAGCTCAGACATTATTGTGGAGGGCTTTGCGATGACCCGTGCGCCCGGCATAATGGATCTTACTATTCCGTAGCGGATGATTTCAGTCCATGCCTGCGATATATTTAATTCATCGAAAGCCGAATCACTAGTTATTTGTTCGATCGAACAACTGCGCCGCGACAAACCTCGCAACTGTCCATCAGGCATAAATTCTGGAGGGAACTCCCACTTCCCCCACGAACCTCCAGCTCCGAGAGCATACTGAACGTCAAGCAGATCCCGAACTCCCATATTGAGAAGGTCATCAGCTGTCAATTTTTCATTGAGAGCGTCACGGCGGCTCTCGTATAAAGGCGAGACAAAGCCACCCATTAGTGCACTCCCGCTGCCGCAATCAATATCCGGTGCTCCCCAAGATTAATCTTATGCCTCCACTGTGATACAGCCTGCGTCACCTCCGGTTCAGGCCACTGCTTCAGAGTAGCTTGAATCATTTCCATATCTATACTATCCGACGACTCATACCAGCGAACGTCTCCGACGTTACCTCTTTTCCACTCCAGTTCAGCCAGACACTTAGCCAAGTGAGATAAACTATCCTTAAACACTACTCCTCTAGGGCAACTAGCACACCTCTGACCTTGGGCGCAGACGGCTGTCCCGTCCCTTGGATGGAGCGGGTCTATCGACTCCGGAGGATTCAAAGGAGTTGTACAACCCATTCCGCTGTAAGTCCGGTTCTTTCGATATGCCGCTAATCTAGCAATTTGCTCTTCTGTTACATTTATACCGTCCACTGACGCCCGCAATAGAGCAAAGTCGATGACACGATGCACCTCAATCTGCTCAAATACCGTAGTCATTAGATTATTCAAATCTTTTTCCGACTCCTTACGCCAAGCTAGAGATCGAAGGTATCTTCTAGTGGTGTTAACACTTTTATGCCCCAGCGCTATCTGAGTTAGAAAAACAGAGTAACCACCTGTCCTATGAGCAACTTCAGCGAAAACATCCCGAAAATCAGACGGCCTAAATACAGGAAGTTTATCTATCGCATCTTTATTATAGGCACGAACAAGATCTGATAAAAACCCTCGCATACGACTCAAGTTCTCATCACTAAGAACCCTTATTGTCGTAGAATCATTAATTGACAACCAAGGAGACCTAACGGCTAATTCAGGGAATTTACTACGACCCGCATCAAACTTTAATTTTTCTCGAAGAGGCGCGGTTCGATGTAACAATTTCTGGATTATTTGAAAGCAGTGGGATGTACTTTTTACAGGAGAGATAGTATCTTGCCATTCTCTCCCTCGTGCTTTATAACTATGAATCCATACGTAGTCCTCACCATACTTACGAAACCACGTTTGTTCGCTTGAACAATCTAGAGCAAATACAGTAGTAGGATTCCACCCAGTTCTTGCCATAAACAACAATGCCAGGCAATAAATATCTTGCCCAGTGGGATATAGACCAGGCAACAAGTCATTTTCAACATTAATAGCTTGGCCTGCTCTTGGTTGGCCGAGCTGTTTTTTTGGCCACCAGCGTGGTAAAGTTTTGCCAAATCCCACTATCTTAGCAACTGTACTCATAACTGGCGCGGGCTCGCCACTAACTTTTATTACCTCCCTATACGTTGCGTGGATGTCAGCTTCGGTGACATTCCTGGCTATTAGTTCTCCCCTTGATAATCCTACAAGCGATTTTCCTTGCTCTGCCATTGAATCGGCATCATCCCACCTTTTCCAGATAGCATGTGCCTTCCGCGTTAATAGTTTGATCATCGTAACCCCCTCCGCTCTGGAGGGCGTATCAACACGACGTATCCTGTTAGGATTTTTAGCCGCAGGCCAATGTAAAGGCATCAGTCCTGCTGAGCGCCGGCTCATTTGAAGTATTAGAAGTACGGATCTATATTTTTCCGGTCGAACGGCGCACCAACTACCATCAGCAGGTCTCAACCACCGCAGTCCGTGGATTGTTTCAATCATAGCGATGCCATCGACTTTTCGGATACCATCTGCTTCCTTCAGATACCTTTCAAAAGCATCTAAAAAGCGCCAGAAAGATCGAAGTTCGTGGAGAAGGCCACTAATCGCCTGGGGACGCCTAGTTACAGCAACAACCTTAATTGCTGCAAATATATCTTCAGCCAGGCCTGGACGCCCGCTAAATCCCCCCGCCCAGTTCCCGTTTCTTTTAGATTTCGCACTTTCGCCCCCTAACCACAACTCTCCAAAATCAACGCACGCCGACGCCGAAACATAGTCTTTATGCTCACTTCTTATTAAAAAACGAGACTCCATAATCACCGCCTCGGCGAACTGCATCAATCAATAGAATTTACTCATCACATTCTTTTTGCCAAATCAGAACTGGATGAACAAATCTTGACAACAAGCGTTCGCGAGCTGCTGCCAGATAAATCATCGTAGTCTTTTCGTCTATATGGCCCAGCAGAGGGCTCAATATGATCTGAACTTGGCCCGCCATGAGCCCATGAAGCCATCCTGCGCTAGGAATTTCAGGAATTTTAGCGACATCAATAAGACTCTGCGTATAATCCACAATAGTGTTTACAGCAAATTCATGCCGAGCTCTGTGAGGGCTCCATTTCCACGGACCACATTCAACAGATGACCATGCCTGACGAACCCATCCTGCGGTAATCGGGCGTCCGCGCTTACCTATCCAGAACTGATCGGTCCTAGCGAGTTTTTTTCTGCGATCTCGATCTATCCGACTTTTTCCGCTAGTGATCCACCTCAATATTAGAGTCGCACGACCTTCTCTTTTGTAGTTATCCATCCGATCAGCAAGCTCAATCGGTATATATATCTGCCGAGGTGTAACACTCTCTTGGCTTCCGCGGAAAACTTTGGGGCCTTTAATACCCATACAGATCGTGCACGGCACCTCACCAGCGGCGACCCAATCATCTCGCCATGAATTTTTATCTTCCCCAAAAGTTTTCCCTGGCAGATCATTAGCTCTCAATCCAGTACCTTCACTGATCCTTACACCAGTCTTAATGAGGAACTCAGCAAAAAGCGACATTACTTCGCCATGACGAATTTTTAAAAGTGTTTTCCACTTCGATAGTGCCTTCTCTGTCGGTAGGGATAATCTAATTCTCTCTGGAGGAAGCGCCGCCACTCGCACAGATCCTAGATTATTTCGCCGCCGTAATTTTTGATTTTGACTTCCTCTTAGGCTGACGAGAGCATCAAAACTCTCTCTGTAGCCTCGCTCAGCCGCCCAAATTAGGAAGTAACAAGCCTCTGCAACTCTAGCGTTTACTGTTTCGTTGGAAAGCCGTTTTTGACTACGCGAAGCAGAGCCATCAAGCATCCCCACCTGCCACTTGTCTATCAAATCATCTTGGTAAGTAACTTCACGCCAAGCGTTGGAATTTTTTTCCTTATTGCACCACAGGAGAAACTCCATCAGCCGACGAGCCATCGCGTCAAGGCTATTAATCGTTAGGCTTCTGTTAAAACGAAAGCGCTCTTCCCCGTATCCAACTTTGGGCCTCCACTCAAGACAGGCCCTCTCTCTCAAGTAGCGATTCGCTTCAACTGGGTAACATCCATCGTCAGCTATTAGAAAAGGCACATACGCAAGCTTTGGATACCCAAGCGTATGCATTCTGTCGGGGGCTGGAAAAATTACTCGCATGGAAAATCCTCCAGGGCACATCCTCAGAGGCTAGTTCACTCAGGTGACCTGTCAACGACAACCAGCTCAGAGTTTAAAAGTGAAGATCAACAAAGACGGAGTCACATACCAAATATGTGCACTGTCAGAAATGCCTGTACTGCCACGATAACGAACACTCGCGCTACACCGACCAGCAGTACTTCGGCGAAGGCTCCACCAGCAGCCCGAGCATTGCCAAGGCGACGCACAACCCGTTTGCGGCGTTGGCGGGGTTGATGAAGAAGGACGACTGAAGCTTTTCTTTGCCTGTTCCGGCCTCATCGCAGGCAAGCCAGCTCCCACAGGAGGAATGCATGTCCCTGTGGGTGCCGGGCTTGCCCGCGATGACGATCGCCCAAGCACTGCATTCCCCCAGGCCGTATAATCGCCGTTTTTCTCAAGGCACCCTTCCCCGTGGGCAATAAACGCTACAGCTGCATCGGTCTGTATAACCCCAAATCCCCCGAAAACGTCGGTTCGGTGATGCGCGCCGCCGGCTGCTACGGCGTGGCCTCGGTGTTCTACACCGGCGTGCGTTACGAGCGCGCCCGGGATTTCATCACCGACACCAAGAAGGTGCACCACGACATCCCGCTGATCGGCATCGACGACCTGAAAAAGATCCTGCCCCTTGGCTGCATCCCGGTGGCCGTGGAACTGGTCGAAGGCGCCCGCCCGTTGCCTGAATACACCCACCCGGACCGCGCGCTGTATATCTTCGGCCCCGAAGACGGCTCCCTGGACAAAGAGATCCGCGACTGGTGCGAGGACGTGGTGTACATCCCCACCACCGGCTGCATGAACCTGGCGGCCACGGTCAACGTGGTGCTCTATGACCGCCTGGCCAAGGGCAACAACACCCGTTCGGGGCCCAAGTACTGAGATTGCGGGAACATCCGGCACGTGCGCGCAGTCAGCTAGTAACACTTGCCCTTGTTGGAGACTGATCATGAGCGACAGCAAAACCTTGCGACCTGTCATCGAAGCCACACCGTTGAAGCCTCAACCCACCCAGAACGTGCATGGCTGGGAGCGCATCGGCTCGGTGGCCGGCGGTGCGATGATGGTGGGTAAAGGCCTGCGCCGCGGCGGGATTTTCGGCTTGATCCAGGTGGCGATTGGTGGCGTGGCACTGGCCCGTGGCTTTACCGGGCACAGTTCGCTCAAGGACAAACTGGAGCAGGGCCGCCAGGAAATGAACAGCGTGCGCACGAAAATCGAGCGCGCTGGGGAAGAGTTGAAGAACCTGAAGACCAAGGCCGAAGTGGCGGCGGAAAAGGCTGTGAAACCTAAAGCCTGATCCCTGCCTTCAAGACTGTGAAGATCTAAATTGTGGGAGCGGGCTTGCTCGCGAAGGCGGTGTGTCAGTCACGGATAGGCCTACTGAACCACCGCCTTCGCGAGCAAGCCCGCTCCCACAGTTTTGTTGCTCAGCGCAGTAATTTGGAATCCAGCACCACCGACGACTCACCGATCACACTCTCGGCCAACTGCACGAACTCTTGGGTGTTGATGCTGTTCACCCGCATCACTGCCTGCGCCAGATCGTCCAGGGAGCGTTTGTTGTGGGTCTTCACGCGGATCTCACGGTCCAGCTCCTGCAATACCACCACCGAACGCGCCAGCGTCGCGCCGTTGACGTGCTCGCCTTTGAGCGTGGTGACGTCTTTGCCTTCCTTGGTCAGCCGCGCCTGAATCGCCGCATAGCGTTCATCGGTGATGCCGCCGGCACGTCGCATCAGTTCAATCGCGTAGTACTCGCCCAAACCTTCGCTGATCCAGTCACTGCTGTCGTGGTCATTAAAGCGCCCGATGGCCTGCACCACTTCGCGCAGCAACGGGCTGCTGCCATTTTCGCCAACGAGCGGCGTGCGGCTATTGAGGTAGATCGAGTCGCGTAACGAATAAGCCCCTCGCCGCATCGGGTCACTGGCGCCGACGATCAACAGTTTGCCGGGATGGCGCGGGAACGCGGCTTCCACCTGGGGCCAGACAAACGTCAGCAACGTCAGCACGTCCATGCGGCGCATGCCCTGGCCCTTGGGCGAGGCCACGGTGACGTCGGTTTCACCCAGGCGCAGGCGGCGGCTGCCGAGGTTGCCCGCCAGCATCCAGCCGGTGGGACGGTCGAACAGGCGGGACACGTTGTCGATGCGGAATTTGTTCTGGCCGATGCGCGGCCAGGCCGTTTCGACGCTCTTCCAACCCGTCGGCAGTTCGAACAGCAGGCGTGAGACCAACTCGACGCCGTCTTGCTGGTCCAGACGTGCGGCCGGCACCAAGTCTTCGCCGCGCAGCAACGCCCAGCTGGGCGTGATGCGTGTGTCATACACGCCGGGCTTGCGCGCATGGGCCAAGCGCACCCGGTAGCTCAGGCTGGCCTTGTCGGCGCTGGGTTGCCACAGGCCACGGTTGCCGGTGATCTGCCACTGGCCATCGGCCTTGAAGTCGCTGTAGTCACCGTCGCGGCCCAGGTCGAAGTTCAGGCTGCGCACCGCCGCGCCCTGGGACAGGCTGACGCGCACCTCGGCCTGCTGGCTTTGGGGCAACAGCTTGATGTGGTAATCCAGGTCGACTTTCTTCGCGCACCAGCCCGGCCCGCTCAGCGCCAGCACGACCAGGCCCGCTGCCCACTTGGCGGCCACCTTCATACACACTCCTCGTTCAGCCTGCGCGGAAAATCAGGTAATCCTCCCAGTCGTCCTCGGGCACGCTGCCTTCGCTGAGCATGCGCCCGGACTGGGAAATGCGTTCGTGGTGCACCGCGTCACGGTCGCCGCAGACCAAGTGATGCCACAGCGGTAAGTCCTTGCGCTCGCTGACCAGGCGGTAACCGCAGGTCGGCGGCAACCATTTGAATTGGTCGGCCTGGCCCGGCGTGAGCTGGATGCAGTCGGGTACCGAGGCGCGGCGGTTGGGGTAATCGGTGCACTGGCAGGTTTTCAAGTCGAGCAGTTTGCAGGCAATACGCGTGTAATAGACGCTGTTGTCGTCTTCATCCTCAAGCTTTTGCAGGCAGCACAGGCCACAGCCGTCGCACAATGACTCCCACTCCTCTTGGTCGAGGTGCTCAAGGGTTTTGCGTATCCAGAAAGGTTCGACTTTGGCGGCCATGGCTCTGCATCAGTATCGGAAGGTGAAAAGGCCGCCAGTCTAGTGCCCAAGCCCGTTGGGGCCAAGCGCTTACGACTGACGGTGTTGCAAGGCTTGTCAGGCCTGGTTGGGCGCAGTAGCGTTGAATCCCGGTTTTTTTCATCAGGATCTGTCCATGAGCAATAACCCCCGCGTTGCCGATTACCCGATCCACACCCAATTCACCGAGCGCTGGTCGCCCCGCGCCTTTACCGGCGAGAGCATCCCGCAGGAGACGCTGCTGAGTTTCTTCGAAGCCGCACGCTGGGCGCCTTCGGCCTACAACTCGCAGCCGTGGAGGTTTCTGTACGCGCGCCGTGACACGCCGGATTGGGAGCGTTTCCTGGGCCTGCTCAATGAATTCAACCGCAATTGGGCACAGCATGCGTCGGCCCTGGTGATCATCGCGTCGAAAACCGACTTCATCGCCCCCGGCGCCACCGAAGAAACCCCGGCGCTGTGGCACACCTTTGACACCGGCTCGGCCTGGGGCCACCTGGCGCTGCAAGCCAGCCTCAGTGGCTGGCACACCCACGGCATGGCCGGTTTCGATCAGGAACTGACCCGCAAAGAGCTGAAGATTCCCCAGGGTTATGCGCTGCATGCAGCCGTGGCGGTGGGCAAGCTGGGGGACAAGTCGAGCTTGCCGGAGTACCTGCAAGGGCGCGAAATGCCGAGCCCGCGCAAGCCGTTGAGCGAGCTGGTGTCCGAGGGGGACTTCAGCCTCTAAGCATCGCCCTCTGACCCTCTGTAGGAGCGAGCTTGCTCGCGAAGAACGTCAACGATGACGCGCACTTTCTGAATAAGCGCGGCGCCTGTGAGTTTTTCGCGAGCAAGCTCGCTCCTACAGGAGGGCATGGGGCAAGCTCAGTAACCGCGCTCGAAATCCACTTCACCGCGCAATGCTTGCTTGGCCTGGTACGCCCGCAGGTTCTGCACAAACAACTCCACCATCATCGGCGGCGAAGTCGGCGCCGAGCTGTGCCCGGTCAACAGCAAACCCCACGCCGTCCAGAACGGGTGGCGTTGCGGCAAAGGCTCCTGGCGGCACACGTCGATCACCGCACCGGCCAGGTGCCCTTCTTTGAGCGCCTCGACCAGGTCGGCGTCCACCACCGCCACGCCGCGCCCGACGTTGATAAACAACCCGGTGGGCTTGAATTGCTTGAACAGCGCCGCGTCGTACAAATCATGGGTATCAGGCGTGTTGGGCAGCAGGTTGATCACGTAATCCACCTCCCCCACCAGCCGGCCCAATTGGTCCAGCCCGGCCACTTCGATAAACGGTGCCTGCTCGCGGGCCTGGCTGGCGATGCCATACAGTTGCACACCAAACGGCAGCAGAAACTCCGCCACGCTCTGGCCGATATCACCGGTGCCGACGATCAGCGCCTTGCGCCCGGCCAGGCTCTGGCCCATGCGGCTATCCCACTTGCGCTCCACCTGGCTGACCAACCGCGCCAGCACTTCGCGCTCGTGGCCCAGCATGTAGGTGAGGACAAACTCGGCCATGACCTGGCCAAAAATGCCTACCGCGCGGGTCAGCCGATAGTCGCGTGGCAAGCCATCGGCCAGCAGTGGCGTGATGCCCGCCCAGGTCGATTGCAGCCATTGCGGATGATGGCCCTGGCGCAGCAGGGTCGCCAACAGATCGGGCTGGCCCAGCCACACCGGACAGTCGGCGGCCAGGCGCGAAAGTTCGGCCGAGTCGCCGCTGGTCAGCACTTCGAGGTCTGGGGCGGCGTCCCTGAGCAATTGGGCGTAGAGCGGATGATCCTGTTCAGCAATCAGAACACGCATGGTTCAAACCTTTGAAAAAACAGTGCAGACGGCCGCCCGCATCCTTACGGCCACCGTCCTCTAATACGATTCCATTGAAACGGTGCCCTGAAGCGGGCACTGGTCGATCACATCGGGTCGTTGCGGCGCAGCAGCTCTTCGGGCAAGTGCTCGATGTACTCGTCCTCGGCCGGCGGCATTTGCAGGTGGTAGCCCTGCTTGTCGAGGTTTTCCAGGACCACGGTGATGTCTTCGCGCGACAGCTTGCGCTCCGGCGTCAGCACCATGTCAAAGGCGTGATGCGCCTTGCCGAAGGCTTCCATCAACGGCTCGGGTACGCGCTCCAGGGCATCGCTCTTGAGCACATAGAGGTACATGCCGTCTTTTTTCTTGCTGCGGTAGATGGAGCAAATACGTTTCAAGGCTGTTCTCCGGCATTGGCCAGGCTGTCGAGCAACGCCTGGCCCATCAACTCACGGCGCCAGCCACGCAGCGAGTCTGGCAATTGGTAAGGCCCATCGGGGTAGCCACTTTTAACCAGGGCTTCGAGGGTTTTCTTGCGCAGCATCAGTTCCGGCGCCATGTCCAGGCGCTCGGCGAAGGTTTGGCCCAGGGCCCGCAGTTGCTTGATCAGCGCGGCGGCGTCCACAGGCAAAGGCTCAGCCACGGCAGGCGGCCATTGGTCCATGGGCACGCTACCGGCGCGCTTGATCAGGTCCAGCAGGAACTGGCCGTCCTGGCGCACGGTGCGCGGGTGCATGTCTTCGATCTTGCCCAGGGCGGCGAGGTTATCCGGCTGGGATTTGGCCAAGGGCCACAACGAGTGTTCGCGAACGATGCGGTTGCGCGGCAAGTCGCGGGCACGGGCCTGCTGCTCGCGCCAGGCGCACAGTTCACGCAGCACCGCAAGTTGAGCACGGGACAACTTCCACGCCAGCTTGGCGTCGCGGTACAGCTCGTAGGGGTCGATCTCGCGGCGCAGGTTGGCCACCAGTTCGGCGCCGTCTTCCAATACCCAGGCGTATTTGTCGTCCGACAGTTGCGGGCGCAGGCGGGTGTAAACCTCGGCCAGGTGCACCGCGTCTTCGGCGGCGTAGCTGATCTGCGTCTCCGACAATGGCCGCTGCAGCCAGTCGGAGCGGGTTTCACCCTTGGGCAGCTCGATATCCAACACCGCCTGCACCAGGCGCGAGTAGCCCATGGAGAAACCGAGGTTGAGGTACGCCGCCGCCAATTGGGTGTCGAACAACGGCACCGGCAAGCTGCCGGTCAGGCGCAACAGCACTTCCAGGTCTTCGCTGCAGGCGTGCACCACCTTGATCACCGCTGGGTTTTCCAGCAAGGCGGCCAAAGGTTGCCAATTGTCGATGGTCAGGGGGTCGATCAGGTAAGCGCGCACGCCATCACCGATCTGGATCAGCCCGGCAATAGGGTAAAAGGTGTCGACCCGCATGAATTCGGTGTCGAGGGCGACGAATGGCAACTGCTGCCATTCGGCGCAATGCTGGCCGAGGCTATCGTTGTCGCAGATCCAGTGAATATCGATGGCCACACGGCTCTCCCTTGAAGAATGGCGCGCAGTATATATCGCGAAAGGGGCTTGCGAGCATCCGCAGTGCACACGCCATCATGAAAACTCCGACAGGAGATGAAGAATAGTCCGACAAAGGGGAGTTATCCCTTCTTACGCAAAACGTAGACGCACCATAGTCGCGAGCCCGGCAGGAACTCTTGGTAGTTGAGGATTTTGAAGCCGGCTTGGCGAAACTCGCTCTCTACCGGCGTGCCCACGTTCACGGCAACAATCACCGTGTCGCGGCTGACGCGGTGAAATTCATGCAACAACATGAGACGCGCATCGCTGTCGGGCACATGGCGAAACAAATCCAGGCAGAAAATGCAGTCCACCGCATTTGCCGAAAGGCCAATGGAAAACGCCGAGCCCTGGAATGTTTTGACACGCTTGAGCAATGCGCCCGGGTGATGGGTGCGTGCGTGATCGAGCATCGCCTGGGAGTTGTCCGAGGCCAGGATCACGCGGTTGACGTGTTCGGCCAGCACCGGCCAGAAGCGCCCGGAACCGCACGCCAGGTCGAGGATAAGCCCAGGCTCGCCCGCCACCTTCAGGGCTTGGCGCACCAGCCGCGCATCGCGCCACGCCGACAGGCGCTGCAACAGCCTGGGCGGACGCGGGTCGCCACAGCCCCTGGCATGCTCACGGTCATAGCGCTCGGTGAATTCGGTCTCGATGGAGGATGGAGGTTGTGGCGACATCGCGGGCTCATGTGAATGAAACGGTAGTAAACGACCTTGATTCGCAGCTTAACCGCCGCAACGTGAAAAAAAGGTCGAAAGCCCCTACCCGCTAAAATCGATCATGCCTGGTGCAAATACCAGCGCCAATCCTGCTCCCCCACCTCGCCCATGAACTGGCGGTATTCGGCACGTTTGACCGCCAGGTAAACGCCGAGGAATTCACGCCCGAACGCGTCCGGCGCCCAGCGGGAAGCTTCAAGCGCGCGCAAGGTGGTCAGCCAGTCGGTGGGCAGCAGCTCCTTGGCCTGGGCGTAGCCGTTGCCTTCCACCGGGGCGCCAGGGTCGAGCTGTTCGCGGATGCCTCGATGAATACCGGCCAGAATGGCGGCTGCGGCCAGGTAGGGGTTGGCGTCGGCGCCACAGATGCGGTGTTCGATATGCCGGGACTGGGCCGGGCCACCGGGCACGCGCAGGCTGACGGTGCGGTTGTCCACGCCCCAAGTGGCGGCGAGCGGCGCATAGCTGTTGGTTTGGAAGCGCCGATAAGAGTTGGCGTTGGGGCAGAACATCAACAGTGAATCGAGCAAGGTACTGAGCATGCCGCCCACGGCCTGGCGCAGCAGTGGCGTGCCGTCGGCCGCTTCACTGGCAAACAGGTTATTGCCCTGGGCATCGGCCAGGCTGACGTGCATGTGCATGCCGGTGCCGGCCAGGTCGTCGAATGGCTTGGCCATGAAGCAAGCGGTCATTCCATGCTTGTGCGCCACGCCCTTGACCAGGCGTTTGTAGCGCACGGCTTCGTCCATCGCCTGCAGCGCGTCGGTGCGGTGTTCGAGGGTGATTTCCACTTGGCCCGGCGCGTACTCGGAGATGGCCGTGCGCGCCGGAATGCCTTGCAGTTTGCAGGCGCTGTAGAGGTCGGCAAGAAACGGCTCGATCTGCTCCAGCTCGCGCAGGCCGTAGACCTGAGTCGAGCGCGGACGATTGCCATCCACATCCCGTGCCGGTTGCGGGCGGCCGTGGCTGTCGGGCTTCTGGTCGAGCAGGTAGAACTCCAGCTCCGCCGCCATTACCGGGTAATAACCGTCGGCCTTGAGCGCCTCGATAACATTGGCCAGCAGGTGCCTGGGGTCGGCTACAGTGGCGGGCAGGCCTTCGGTGGGGTGCATGCTGACTTGCACCGCCGCGGTGGGGATCAAGCGCCACGGCATGCGTTGCAAGCTGCCGCTGATCGGGTAGGCGCGGCAGTCGATATCCCCCACCTCCCACACCAGCCCGGAGTTTTCTACGTCATCGCCATTGATAGTCAGGCCGAGGATGGTGCTGGGAAGAGGCCGACCACTTTCGTACACCGCCAGCAGTTCGTCGCGGTGCAACAGCTTGCCGCGCGGTACGCCGTTGTTATCAAGGATAAACAGCTCGAACATCTCAATGTCGGGGTTCTGTTCAAGGAACGCCTGGGCTTCGTGCAGGCTGGCAAAAACACTCATGGGAATTCTCATACGTTTGCGTCAGGCAAGCGCGCAGGCGCCGCCAGGCAGATGCGCACAGGTGCGCGTCATCCATGTGGGTAGATCAACGTAGGAGAGAGGTATCTGGCGGGCGCGCGTGCCGGCAATGGAACAAGGCCCAGAACGCAAGCGCAGACGGCAATGTCGCGGTGTGAGTGTCGGGGCAAGCGTGCATGCGCAAGTCACAGTGAGAGAGATACCGGAGCGTCACACGGTGGGATACGCGGGTCAATTCAGGCTTGACGGAGTTTGGTTGCAGTTTGGCTAAACATTCAGTCTGTAGGAGCGAGCTTGCTCGCGAAGATCGTCAACGAAAACGCGGGACGCCTGATTCACAGCGGCGCACTCAGGTTTTTCGCGAGCAAGCTCGCTCCTACAAAAAACGGGCATTATGCTTGCCTCGACCGTGCCCTAAGGATTCGACTCCATGAAAGCGCCTCTGGCCCTCTGTGTACTGGCAAGCCTGGCCAATGTCGCCCTGGCCGACACCGCCGCGTCACGCCTTGACGAAGTAATTGCACGCGGCACCCTCACCGTGTGTACCACCGGCGACTACAAGCCTTACACCTCGCTGCGCAGCGACGGCAGCTACGAAGGCATCGACATTGCCATGGCCGAGTCCCTGGCCAAGAGCCTCAACGCCAGAATCACCTGGGTGCCCACCACCTGGAAAACCCTGATGCCGGACTTTCTGGCCCAACGCTGCGACATCGCCGTGGGCGGTATTTCCGTGTCGTTGGAGCGTCAGAAAAAAGCCTTCTTCAGCCAGTCGCTCGGGGTCGATGGCAAGATCCCACTGGTACGCTGCGCCGACGTGCAGCGCTACCAGACAGTGGAACAGATCAACCAGCCCCAGGTGCGGGTAATCGAACCGGCGGGCGGCACCAACGAAGTGTTTGCCCGTGCACACCTGGGCCAAACGCAAATTCGCCTGCATGACAACGTAACGATTTTTGATGAACTGCTGACGGGCAAGGCCGATGTAATGATCACCGACGCCAGCGAGGCGCGGTATCAACAGAAGCTCAAACCGGGTTTGTGTGCGGTCAACCCGGAGCAACCGATGCAGTACAGTGAAAAAGCCTTTTTGCTGCCGCGCGATGATGTGGCCTGGAAGAGTTATGTGGATCAGTGGTTGCACTTGAGTGTGGCGACCGGGGCGTATGCGGGGATTGTCGGGCAGTGGTTGGCTGCGCCATAAATGTGGCCGGCGCCATCTAAATGTGGGAGCTGGCTTGCCTGCGTTTTGGCCATAAATACCTACACAAAAAGCTGCTGCAGCCCAAGCTAACCACGATGCGAAGCGAGCCGCTCTTGATCTTGATCTTGATCTGAAGCGCCCCGTTAAACCACGCTGGCCGGAATTCGACAGGGATTTGGGGGGTAAACCGGCAGGGATGCCGGTTTAGCCGCCCCGCGCCATGGATGGCGCGTGGCGGCGGCCCCCCAAATCACTGGCGAATTCCGGGCACACCGAGCCTAAGCGAGGTGCCGAGTGGTGGGGCAAGAGCGCTTTGCTTACTTTCGCGCTTTTCGAAAGTGAGCCGCCGTCAGGGCGGAACCCTAAGTGGCCGTTACCTAAATAACGGATATGTACCCGGTCCAACTGTGTTGACTGCCAGGCCGCCTTCGCGAGCAAGCCCGCTCCCACATTTGAATCGCGGGGCATCAGGTAGAAAGGCGTCGGCTGGCGGGCCGTCATCGCAGGCAAGCCAGCTCCCACATTTGGATCGCGGGGTGTCAGATAGAGATGCGTTGGCTGGCGGGCCCTACTCCTTGATCAACGCTACAAACGCCGCACACGCAGCACTGCGGTACCCCCCCTTGCGGCTCAACAAGGCCGCAGTACGCTGCGGCAACGCAGGCTCGATCACCACAGCATGCAGACCCGCCTGAGCCTCGGCCAGTGCCCGGGGCAGGATAGTTGCCAGGGGCGTGCTGCGTACGATCTCGATAATCGCACTGATGGAATTGGCTTCCATGGCAATCTGCGGTTTAACCCCTTGCCGGTGGCAGTAATCGTCGATATAGCGGCGGGTGGCAAAGCCAGTGTTCAGCAGCACCAGAGGCTGTTCGAGCCAGGCCGGTTGTGTGCGTTCGGGATGACTGGTACTGACGACCAGGCTCAGCTCTTCGACAAACAGCGCCTCACAGTCGATCTCTAGCCCATGCTCGCCAGTAAACCCGATGCCGATATCCAGCAGGTCCTCCCCCAGCGCGGCTTCGATACGGTCTTGGGTCAGTTCCTCGATGCTCAGGGTGATGCCGGGGTACAGCGCATTGAACCGTGCCAGCAGCGGGCCGATCAGGTAGGCAGTAAAGGTCGGCGTCATCGCCAGACGCAAATGCCCTCGGCGCAGGTCCTGCACGTCGTGTATCGCACGGGTGCCGGCCTGTAGGTCCTGCAAGGCCAGCCGCGCATAACGCACATAGGCCTGCCCCGCGTCGGTCAGGCTGATGCGGCGCCCAGTGCGGTCCAGCAGTGGCGCGCCCAGGTTTTCTTCCAGTTGCTTGATCTGCTGCGACAAAGTCGGCTGCGACACGTGCAGCGCCTCGGCAGCCCGCGTGAAGTTGCGGTGCTCGGCAACGGCCAGCAAGTAACGGATATGACGCAACAGCATGGGCAGCGCTCCAACTATAGGCATGACTTATAGAAAGCATCATAAACCGGTCTTGGACGCTATAACCGAAAACTTCCATCCTTGCCCCATCAGCGACGCAAGGAGAACCACCATGCAGCATCTCATCGACGGCTTTCGCAAATTCCAACGTGAAGCCTTTACCCCTCGCAGTGACTTGTTCAAACACCTGGCGACCACGCAAAACCCCGGCACCTTGTTCGTGTCCTGCTCTGACAGCCGCGTAGTCCCCGAGCTGTTGACCCAGCAGGAACCCGGTGATCTGTTCGTCATCCGCAACGCCGGCAACATCGTGCCGTCCTACGGCCCGGAACCTGGCGGCGTGTCGGCCACGGTCGAATATGCCGTGGCGGTGCTGGGCGTCAGCGACATTGTGATTTGCGGGCATTCAGACTGCGGCGCGATGACTGCGATTTCCACCTGCAAATGCCTGGACCACCTGCCCGCCGTAGCCAACTGGTTGCGCCATGCCGAGTCGGCCAAAGTGATCAATGCCGCCCGCACACATGCCTCGGACGCTGCACGCCTGGATGCCTTGGTGCGCGAAAACGTGGTCGCCCAACTGGCTAATCTCAAAACCCACCCTTCGGTCGCCCTGGCGCTGGAACAAGGCCGGATGAACCTGCATGGCTGGGTGTACGACATCGAAACCGGCGGCATTGACGCTTTGGACGCGCACACCGGGCGCTTCGTCTCCCTGCTCGACCACCCCAGCACCCGCGCCCACGCCGCCTGAACCTTATTCAACCCAAGAGGACCTCACCATGTTGCAATCCCAATTCGCCCAAACCCCACGCCTGGCCCTGGCCGACACCGTTATCGACCTCAAGGCACGCAAAAACCTGTCGTGGCAGGACCTCACCGACGGCACCGGGCTAAGCCTGGCATTCGTCACCGCCGCCCTGCTCGGCCAGCACCCGCTGCCCAAGGAGGCAGCCGATATCGTGTGCAGCAAACTCGGCCTCGACGAGGACGCCAGCCGCCTGTTGCAAAGCGTACCCCTGCGCGGCAGTTTCCCAAGCGGTGTGCCGACCGACCCGACTATGTACCGTTTCTACGAAATGCTGCAGGTCTACGGCTCTACCTTGAAGGCCCTGGTGCATGAGCAGTTCGGCGACGGCATCATCAGCGCCATCAACTTCAAACTGGACATCAAGAAAGTCGAAGACCCGGACGGCGGCTCCCGTGCGGTCATCACCCTGGACGGTAAATACCTGCCAACTAAGCCCTTCTGATTCCTGGGCGGCCGTCGCTCGATCTTGTCACATCAACAAGATCGAGCGACGGGTATATGAACACTGCCGTGACTCACAGGGCTGCTGTGTTGCAGTCAAGTACGTGCCGACTGAAAAGTTAACGTATGAATATTCGAATTTCACCTGCACCTTTTTCGCAAATCAACAGCTTCACCCTTCACGGCCCCAAGCTTAATTTATTCAACGACTAGGGTAACGGCACGGTCACTTTTTATCAGCCGACGATCAAAACCCAGTACCTGGATAACAGCATGGAGCCAAGCAAATGACACTTGATACACCAACAATCACTATAAGGATCGGATTATTCTTTGATGGAACCGGAAATAACGCTTTGAACGTCCTGGCTGGCACCCCTGATAAAGGAGCCAGCTACCAAGGTGCAATTTCAAATATTTATCGACTCTATAAATACTACACCACTACCACCGCGCCAGAAACATTGTTGCAAGCGGGGATTTATATCGAGGGTGTGGGTACAAAAACCAACGATTTTGATAGCACGCTGGCGATGGCTGTAGGCGTTGACCTTCCATTAACCGTAGGCGGCTACGGCGTTTTCGCGAAGTATGCGATGGCAATCACCAAAGCCTGTGCAAAGATCGGGCAATTATTGTCTTCCATGCTACCAACACAGAAGAACGTTAAAATCGAATTTGACGTATTTGGCTTCAGTCGCGGCGCCACCATTGCAAGACACTTTACCAACATGATCATGTCAAAAAACGACTCTATATACCTGCCCATCGCTGAAATATTAAAAAAACACGACAAACTACTCTCACGCGCTCTAGATATTCATTTTCTGGGGCTCTTCGACAGCGTCGCAAGTATCTGGGCATTGGATAAGGGTCAATGGCAAGACCCTCATGACACGGGCAACACTTCCGGCATGGACATTGAATTGCGGTTGATTCACCCCAACAAAGTACTGCAAATCCGATCCATGCATGAGTATCGATACAACTTCCCTCTGCGCAGTGTGCAACCGCCTTATGTCGAACTCCCCTTGCCCGGCTGCCACTCCGATATAGGTGGCAGTTATGCACTGGGTCCTGCCGTTCAAACTGAAGTTTGCCACATTACGCCAAAACGTTATTGGCCTAACCCGTACTACGATCCCAGAAAACATGTGGTGGATGAAATTGATAATTTAAGAACCGACCCTATGCTTGATGTGCTGCTGGAGCATAGTTCTGTCGAGTACGCTGCACGGCCACTGCCTTATTATCAAGGTATCAGTCGTCGCGAGGTGAAAGGCGAATTGCAGCTCATTGCTGGCTGGGTAATGCTCGATACCGTCTGCCATAACGGTTGCCGGTTTGAGAAGGAATTGTTCAGAGCAGAATACCCATTACCTGAAGACCTCAAGCCTTTTTTACGCATGGGACTGATTCGGCGAAACGAAGTGAGCGCCGACATGCCCTTGACACCGTACTCCCCGCCACAGCTGGCGTTCCTTGCGAGAAACTATATTCATATTTCGGTGGACTGGAAAAACGTATTAATGCCTGTTGCTCCGAGGCCGCTCACCCTGCCCACAGAGCAAGCGCAATTAGCGCTGGAGGCGCACTTCAACGGGATCTTTGGCAACGAATGTCCCAATCGACCCGATATGAATTGGCAACGCAAAATCTTCTTGAATGCTCACTCGATTTTACCCCACCTCAATCTGGGTGACATGCGAGCAGAAAATTTTGTATCCGATAGCGCGGTAATCCTCAACAAAGTCGTGAATTATCTCGCGCCTTCCGTTCTGTCCCTCGATCACTGGAGCCTGGAAGGGTTATGGAACTACGCCAACCAGACAATAACCCAGGACGCGCCTGACGGCCGTATTGTCTATCGCTTCAATCGCCCTGATCTCTACTTGGTGCTGGGCCCCGCCGTCGACGGCAATCCTGTCCATTTCGAGGTCAAGCTCGACAGCCAGGCACCCACCCCGTATTCGGGCAGCGATGTCGCGCCAGACGGCACCGGCACCGTGGTATCGAAGCGAAAGTATCATCTGGTTCATCGAACCGATACCACTGAAGAGCAAACATTCAGCATCACGTTTTCCGGACCTAAAGTCGTGGTCTATCCTTTCGCCCTTGAATGATTGCCCAGTTCTAAATCAACTCGACTCAAGCACATCACGCTCACCCGTCTCTCTTCAGCTATAGCTGACGGCGCGTTGACCAAGAGCCGTCTACGCTCCTGTCACACCAATCAGATCGAGGTTCAAGAATATGAACACACTGCTGCGATTCACCTGGCTGCTGCTGTTGTGTTGCAGCCAGGTGCATGCCGCAACGGCACAGGAAGCGGATGCCCAAGCCGCCAAGGCCCTGCTGGAAAAGGCCTTGGCGTACTACCAAAAGCAAGGTGACAAGGCCTTCGCCGCCTTCAGCCGTCAGGGCGAGTTCATCGACCAGGACCGCTATGTGTTTGTGGTCGATACAAAAGGCGTGCTGCTGGCCAGTGGCGGGCCCTCCTCCGCGCTGATCGGTCGCGATGTGTCCGAGGTGCTCGGGCCCGACCTGCAAGCCTCGTTCAAACAAGCCCTTGGTGTGCCCGAAGGCCAGGGTATCCAGCAGGCTGACTATCGCTGGCAGAACTGGAATGACGGCAAGGTCGAACACAAGCATGTGTTTTATCAGCGGGTGGGTGAACGCATCCTGGCGGTCGGTTATTACCTGCCGCGCGCCACGCCGGAACAGGCACGGGCGCTGCGCAACAAGGCGGTGGAGGCGTTGGTCAAGGATGAAACAGGCACGCTCAAGGCGATCAACTCTTTGCAGGGCGGATTCCTGCAAGATGACCTGTACGTTTTCGTGGTGGACCTGAACACCCGGCGCTACGTCGCCCAAGGCACCAACCTGCGCCTGATCAACACCGATTTCGCCAAGATCAAGGACCCGGATGGCAAACCGGTGGGTGTGCCGATCCTCCAGATGATGGCCGAACAAGACCAGGGCGAATACAAATACCGCTGGAAAAACCCGGTGACCGGCAAGGTCGAAAACAAGCATGCCTATGTGCGCAAGAGCGGGCATTTCATGGTTGCGGTGGGGTATTACAGCCCCTGATCCAAGATGTGAACTGCAATAAAACGGTGGGCGGGGGCAGCGCTTTTTTGTAGGAGCGAGCTTGCTCGCGAAAAACTCAAAGGCACCGCGTTCACTCAGAAAGCCCGCGTTATCGTTGATGTTTTTCGCGAGCAAGCTCGCTCCTACAGTGGGCGATTAACCGTTATTGGGCTTTGTCTTCACGACCGCGCAGTACCCGGTTGGGCATCGCTATCGCAGCCGCCAACCCCAGCAGCGACACCGCCGCACTCACCATCAGCAAATGCCGAAACGTCACCGCCAGCTCGCCGCGCAACGCATCCTGCGCCGGGCCGGGTGCGGCGTTGAGGCCGTCGAGCAGTACGTTGCCGGAACTGCCTTCGGCCATCAGCGCGCCGCTTGCCAGATGGGAGAAACTGGAGTCGTGCAACAGCGCCAGCAGCAACGCCGACATGCAGGCCACCCCCACTGCCCCGCCCAGGGAGCGGAACAGGTTGGTGGTGCTGGTAGCGACGCCGATGTCCCGCTGTTCCACCGAGTTCTGCGTACCCACCAACGAGGTCGGGAACTGCATGCCGGCGGCGATACCGCACAACAACATGAAGACGCTGGTGAGCACCACCGCCTGGGGCGCGCTGTAGGCCATGCCGAGAATCGCCAGTGGGCTCAACACCGCGCCGCTGAGGATCATCGGTTTGTAGCGGCCGGTCACCGAGGTCATGCGCCCGGCGAAATACGCGCCCATCGGCAAGCCCATCGCCAAGGGCAGCAAGTGCAAGGCCGCGCTATCGGCACCGGCGCCGGTCACGCTCTGGTAACGCAGGGGCATCAGCACGGTCAGGGAAATCGCCTGGAAACTGGTGACAAAAATCGTGCACCAGCACAACACCGCGCTGTGGTTGGCAAACAAGTGCATGGGCAGCAGCGGCTCTCGCGCCCGACGTTCGTGCCACACAAACGCAGTCAGCGCCAGCAGTGCGCAGGCCAGCAACCCCAGCACTTGATCGTCATGCCACGAATGGCCCTGGCCGATTTCGGTGATGCCCAGCAACAAGGCAGTCAGGCCGATGATCATCAGCACCGTGCCGAGGTAATCGATAATGGGCTTGCGCTGCGGTACCGGCAGCCCCACCAGGGTGCGATGGGCCACGTACCAGGCGCCGGCACCCAGTGGCAGGTTGATCAAAAACACCCAGCGCCACGACAGGTACTCGGTCATATAGCCACCCAACACCGGCCCGGCCACGCTGGCTACCGCGTACATGCTGCTGAAATAGCCCTGATAACGCCCACGCTCGCGGGGAGGAATGATGTCGCCAATGATCGCCTGGCTCACCGAGACCATCCCACCCGCGCCGATACCCTGCAGCACCCGCGCCAACACCAGTTGTTCCATGCTTTGCGCCAGGCCACAGAACAGCGACGCCAGGGTGAACACGCCCATGCCGATCAGCATCATGGGCCGACGCCCATACAAATCACCCAGCTTGCCGTAGATCGGCACCGCCACGGTCATCGCCACCATATAGCCGGAGATCACCCAGGCCAGCAGGTTGACGTCATGGAACTGCGCAGAAATGGCCGGCATGGACACGGCGACGATGGTCTGGTCCAGGGCACCCAGGAAGATCGCCATCATCAGCGCGACCAGGATACTGCGTACGGCGGGGACGGTTGGAGCGGGCTGATTGAGGTGTGTCACGGCAGAACCTTCGAGCAGGGCCCACAGGCAACGGTCACCGGTGGGAATGCTCGATACGATAGCAGGCTATTCGATAGGCTCGTAAGGAAGGCCGACGTAATTTTCTGCGATGGTTTTGCGCCCGGCCTGGGAGTGAATGAAATAGTCCAGCTCGCTTTCGGCAATGCGCTGGCTGAAGCCATCCGCCTGTGGGAATTGATGCAGCATCGAGGTCATCCACCAGGAAAACCGCTCGGCTTTCCACACCCGGCGCAGGCAGATTGCCGAGTACTTTTCCAGCAGGTCCAGGCGCCCTTCGCGGTACACCTTGAGCAAGATGCGGAACAAGGTGCTCACATCACTGGCCGCCAGGTTCAAGCCCTTGGCGCCGGTGGGCGGCACAATGTGTGCGGCATCGCCGAGCAGGAACAGGCGGCCGTACTGCATGGGTTCCACCACAAAGCTGCGCAGCGGCGCGATGCTTTTCTCGATCGAGGGGCCGGTCACCAATTGTTCGGCCAATGAGCCGGGCAGGCGGCTTTTGAGTTCATCCCAGAAACGTTCATCTGACCAGTCTCCCAGCTTCTCTTCGACCGGCACTTGCAGGTAGTAACGGCTGCGGGTCGGCGACCGCATGCTGCACAGCGCAAAACCCCGCGTATGTTTGGCGTACACCAATTCGGCGTGTACGGGCGGCGTGTCAGCCAACACGCCCAGCCAGCCGAAGGGATAGACCCGCTCGAACACCTTCAGCGCTTGCGCCGGTATCGACTGGCGGGCCACACCATGGAAGCCATCGCAGCCGGCGATGTAGTCGCACTCCAGGCGACAGGCTTGGCCTTCATGCTCGAAGGTCAGCCACGGCTGTTCACTCTTCAGGTCATGGGGCTGAACATTGGAGGCTTCGTACAGGGTGATGGCACCAGCGGCTGCGCGGGCGGCCATCAGGTCGCGGGTGACCTCGGTCTGGCCGTAGATCATCACCGACTGGCCGCCGGTCAAGGCCTTGAGGTCGATGGAGGTGAGTTGGCCATTGAGGGCAATGTCGAACCCGTCGTGCACCAGACCCTCGGCGTCCATGCGTTGGCTGACCCCGGCTTCGCGCAGCAGGTCGACCATGCCCTGCTCCAACACACCGGCGCGGATACGGCCTTGCACGTAATCGGCGCTCTGGCGCTCTAGAACAAGGGTTTGGATGCCAGCATTGTGCAACAGTTGGCCGAGCGACAATCCGGAAGGACCGGCGCCAATAATGGCGACTTGAGTTTTAAGGGTTTTCATTATTTTTATGGCCTTCAAGCTTCATGCGAACGTATGGAGTGAAAGAGTTGTCATTGCTCTTATGGCTGACATTTTTCACTTGAGCGAGCCGCATAAGAAGGTGAAAACTGCGTCAAAACCTGTGCTTTTCGCCAATCGGGGCGATTACCGAACCATTATCCTGAGTATCGGATTGAAACCATGACCAAAACCGCGATTCCGGTCTTCAAGCTTTACGGGGAAAGCCAGCAGTGGCCGACTCCCGATTTGTTGCACTGCGAAACCATTTCCCGGCGCAGTCGGGAATACCAGTGGGAAATCCAGCCCCACCGGCACGCGGACCTGTGCCAGTTGCTGTATGTGCACAAAGGCCAGGCACAACTGGAAATCGAAGGCCAGCGCACCACGCTCAATGAGTCGAGCCTGCAAGTGCTGCCACCGCTGTGCGTGCATGGCTTTCGTTTTTCCGAGGATGTGGAGGGGTTCGTGGTGACGCTTTCGGCGCCGCTGGTCAGCCACTTGCAGGCGCAACTGGGCTCTACCGTCGATGGCCTGCACACCCTGGGCAGTTACCCAGCGGGCAAGGACAGCGATTACTTGAACAGCCTGTTCATGCGTTTGCAGGACGAATACGCCGATGATCAACCAGCACGGGACATGATGCTGCACGCCCTGGTCAGTGTGTTGCTGGTATGGGTCAGCCGCCAGGCGATCCAACGCCGCCATCCACGCGCACCGCGGGGTCGTGAGTACTTTCGGCGGTTTACGCAACTGGTCGAACAGCATTACCGCGAACACCCCAAGATTGAAGACCTGGCCCACAAGCTGGGCATCTCGGTCTCACACTTGAACGGGACGTGTCGGGAGTTGGGTGGGCAGCCGGCATTGCAGATCATGCATGACCGCCAGTTGCTGGAAGCCAAGCGCCTGCTGACCTACACCAGCATGACCATCAACGAGATGTCCGAGGTGTTGGGCTTTTCCGACCCGACCAACTTCTCACGGCTGTTTCGCCGCAGGGTCGGGTTTTCACCCAAGGCGTTTCGTGAACAACTGAAGGCAGAGCAGCCTACCTGAGTGCACTGAAACTGCCGGTGCGCGGAACGCATTGGTCCTGATGGCAGCTGATGGCGAACGCCGCCGGCTGCATGCGTGTTTGCTCGACGCGATAGGCGGCAGTCCCATACAGCGCTGTCGCCAATGCGCAGAGGGTGAAAATGGTCAGGTACTTTCTGGTTTTGATGCTCATGGCACAGACCTCTGAACGGATCTACAGGGTGCTGTTTAAAGCATAGGTCAACTTGCCCTGATGCGATGCCATTCAGCGCGCTTATTTCAGCTCAAAGCCCGACGTCCCAAACAGGCTCTTCGGGGAAACGCAGCACCAGGAAATCCAGGAGGCTGCGCAGCGCCGAGGGCATGTGTTTACGTGAGGCGTACACCGCGTAAATATTCATCTGGCGTGGCTCGGCGTGCGGCAGCAAGCGCACCAACTCCCCACTGCGAATCAGCTCACCAGCCTGATAACTGGGCAGCATCGCCACCCCTGCCCCGGCCAGCGTCACGCGCATTAACGTGCTGGCCTCGTTGGCCGTGATATTGCCGTGGACCGGCACCGACACGTGTTCGCCATTTTCTTCGAAATGCCACAGGCTTTTGCCGAAGTAAGAGTGGGTCAGGCAGTTGTGCCGGGCCAGGTCTTCGACTTTCTGCGGCGCCGGATGCTCGCGCAGATAGGCCGGTGTGGCGCACACCACCGAGCGGCATACGGTCAGGCGCCGGGCGATCAGGTTGGGGTCCAGGTCGTTGCTGGTGCGGATCGCCAGGTCAATGCGCTCGTCCACCAGGTTCACCGTGCGGTCGAGCATCTGTAAATCGACCGTCACCAACGGGTAGCGTTTGACGTACTCGGCAATCGCCGCGCCCAGTTGCGCCTGGCCGAACGAGGTGCTGACGCTCAGGCGTAACAGGCCTCGAGGCGCGTCATCGGGCTCGCTGACGGCGGCCTGCATATCCCCACACAAGTCCAACAATTGCCGGCAACGCGGCAGCGTTTCTCCCCCGGCGGCGGTGAGGCTGAGCTTGCGCGTGGTGCGGTGCAGCAGGCGTGCGCCCACCCAGTCTTCCAGTTCGGCCAGGTAGCGCGAGACCACCGGGCGCGAGAGGTCCAGGTGGTCGGCAGCGGCGGATTGGCTGCCCAGGTCCACCACGGTGACAAACACGCGCATTGCTTGAAGACGATCCATGATTTGCCCGCTTTTAGAAACAAACTATGTCCCAGCATCGCATTTTTTGTTGCGTTTTATGCAACTAAGCTCTGTGCATCCCTTACCGATGGCAGGAGCTGCCCGATGTTCTCGACCTTCAAACGCTTGACCCTGGCCACCGCCGCCCTCGCCTTCGCTGCCCACGCAACGGCGGCAGAGCTGACACTGGACGTGTACAACCCAGGCGAAGCCGCGATCTTCCCGGTCAGCTCGGTGCTGGTGAGCGGCGAGAAAGACGCGATCCTGGTGGATGCGCAATTCGGCAAAGGCCAAGCCGAGCAACTGGTGCAGAAGATCCGCGCCAGCGGCAAGCACCTGACCACCATCTACATCAGCCATGGCGACCCGGACTACTACTTCGGCCTCGACACCCTGACCGCCGCCTTCCCCGACGCCAAGGTGCTGGCGCCGCAGCCAGTGGTGGACCATATCAACGCCACCGTCGCCGACAAGCTGGCCTTCTGGGGCCCGAAAATGGGTGCCGACAAACCGGCCAAGACCCTTGTGCCGCAAGTGCTTAAAGGCCACAGCCTGACCCTGGAAGGGCAACAGCTTGAAGTGGTGGGCCTTGACGGCCCGCAGCCGGATCGCAGCTTTGTGTGGATCCCGTCGATCAAGGCCGTGGTCGGTGGTGTGGTGGTCGCTGAAAATATCCACGTCTGGATGGCCGATACCCAGAGCGCGCAATCCCATAAAGACTGGTTGGCCACCCTCAAGCGCATTGAAGACCTGAAGCCCAACACCGTGGTGCCGGGCCATTACCTGGGCAAGCCGTCGCTGGCCTCGGTCACCTTCACCGCCGATTACATCAAGGCCTTCGACCTCGAAACCGCCAAGGCCAAGGATTCCGCCGCACTGATTGCGGCCATGAAAAAACGCTACCCCACCCTCGCCGACGAAAGCTCGCTGGAACTGAGCGCCAAAGTCGCCAAGGGCGAAATGAAGTGGTGATTGGTTTTAAACCCTAACCCTGTTGGAGAACATCATGAGCAAGATTGCAATCATTGGTGCCACCGGCCGCGCCGGTAGCCAACTGCTGGAAGAAGCACTGCGTCGCGGGCATACCGTGACCGCCATCGCCCGCAATACCGACAAGCTGGCTGTGCGCCCAGGCGTTACGGTCAAACAGGCCGATGCCCTGGATGCCAAGGCCTTGCAACAAGCCATCAGCGGCAGCGACGTGGTGATCAGCGCCGCGCACTTCTCCACCCTCCCCGCCAGCGCCGTGATCGGCCCGGTGAAAAAGGCCGGCGTGAAACGTTTGTTGGTGGTCGGCGGCGCAGGTTCGCTGCTGTTGCCCGGTGGCGGACGCGTGATCGACAGCGAAGGCTTCCCGGCTGAATATAAAGCTGAAGCCAGTGCAGGAGCTGACTTCCTGGAAACGCTGCGCCAGGAAAAAGAACTGGACTGGACCTTCCTGTCGCCCTCGGCCCTGTTCGACGGCACCGAGCGCACCGGCAAATTCCGCCTGGGCAAGGATGATCTGCTGGTGAGCAGTGACGGCACTAGCTCGATCAGTTTTGCCGACTTCGCCATCGCCATGCTGGATGAAGTAGAAAACCCGAAGCACTCTCGCCAGCGCTTCACCGTCGGCTACTGACCCAACGCCGTCAACGCTAACCACGATGCGAAGCGAGTAGCTCTTGCTCTGCTTTTGATCTGCTTTTGATCTGCTTTTGATCTTAGGCGCCCCGTTAAACCACGCTGGCCGGAATTCGACAGGGATTTGGGGGGTAAACCGGCAGGGATGCCGGTTTAGCCGCCCCGCGCCATGGATGGCGCGTGGCGGCGGCCCCCCAAATCACTGGCGGATTACGGGCACACCGAGCCTAAGCGAGGTGCCGAGTGGTGGGGCAAGAGCGTTTTGCTTACTTTTGCGCTTTTCAAAAGTGAGCCGCCGTCAGGGCGGAACCCTAAGCGGCCGTTACCGCAGCAATGGATATGTACACAATCCAACTGTGTCGCCTGCCAGGCCGCCTTCGCGAGCAAGCCCGCTCCCACAGTTGGATCGTGGGGTGTCAGGTGGATAAATGTCGGCTTTCAGGGCGTCATCGCAGGCAAGCCAGCTTCCACAGTTGGATCGCGGCGAGTCAGGTAGATAGGCGTTGGCTATCATCCCACACCGGCCTCACTGACCAACCAATCCATCAGCTCGACCAACCCAACCGACGGTTCCTTCCCCGGCGGATACACCAAGTAATAGCCCATCCCCGTCGACACCCGCAGCTCAAACGGCATCGCCAACCGCCCCGCCTTCAGATCCTCGCCAATCAGCGCACTGTCACCCATCGCCACCCCGGTGCCCTGGGACGCCACAGTCATTGCCAAGTCCAACGTTTCGAAGTGATGCCGTTGGACGGGATCGCTCAAGCAGGCATTGGCAGCCTTGAGCCACAACGCCCAGTCGCGCTCGTCTCGGGTCGGGTGCAACAGCACCTGATGCTGCAAATCCTGCGGCGTACGCAAACTGCCCAGCAACCCAGGCACGCAGACCGGCGTAAGGCGCTCGTCGAACAGATGCCGCGCCTCGGCCGGCTGCTCGGCGATGGGCCCATAGATCACCGCCGCGTCAAACGGCTCACGACGAAAGTCGACGTTATAGGCCACCGTCGTGGTGAGCTCCACCGGCACATCCGGGCGTTCTTTTTGCCAGTGCAGCAAGCGCGGTAACAGCCAGCGCATCACGCAGGTGGACGCTTTGAGCTGCAAGGTTCGGCGCCGGTCACCGATGTGCTCCACAGCCTCAGCGAGCAAGCCAAACACCTGCTGCGTGCACACCAGCCATTCGCGCCCCTCCTGCGTCAGGCACAAGCCGCGCGCCTGGCGCTGGAACAAGGCATAGCCCAACTGGCTTTCCAGCCCGGCCACCTGCCGGCTCACCGCGCCCTGGGTGATGTGCAGGTGTTCGGCGGCACGGGTGAAGTTGCAGCACTGGGCCGTGACCCAGAAGGTGTGCAACGCAGGTAACGGTGGGAGGCGTTTCATCGGGGCACAGCCATGACGGGAGGACATGGCGAGTATGACTTTTTATCCATTGTTGCCGCCACCGGCCAACCGCTCCAATAGCGCTTCGAATCCCTCACAAGAGCGACCTGTATGGCGACCTGCGGCGAAGTATTGGTGCACCTCCTGGAACGCTACGGCGTGGACCACGTATTCGGCATTCCCGGCGTACACACCGTGGAGCTGTACCGGGGCTTGGCGCGCTCCAGCATCCGGCATGTCACCCCGCGCCACGAACAGGGCGCCGGCTTCATGGCCGACGGTTATGCGCGCACCCGTGGCAAGCCCGGCGTGTGCTTTATCATCACCGGCCCCGGCATGACCAATATCACCACAGCCATGGGCCAAGCCTATGCCGACTCGATCCCGATGCTGGTGATATCCAGCGTGCAGTCACGCAGCCAACTGGGCGGCGGGCGCGGCAAGTTGCATGAGCTGCCGAACCAGAGCGCGCTGGTGGCCGGGGTGGCGGCGTTCTCCCACACCTTGATGTCGGCGGCGGAACTGCCAAGTGTGCTGGCGCGGGCATTCGCGTTGTTCCAGGCCGGTCGGCCGCGCCCGGTGCATATCGAGATTCCCCTGGATGTACTGGTGGAAAATGCCGACGCATTGCTGGGCAGCACGCCCGTCAGTGTCGCCCGCGCCGGCGCAGCACCGGCGGCCGTGCAGCAGATGAGCCAGAGGCTGGCTGCGGCCAAGCGCCCGCTGATCCTGGCCGGTGGCGGCGCCATTGACGCAGCCGCCGAACTGACCCGTCTCGCAGAAGCCCTCGGCGCGCCCGTGGCCCTCACCATTAACGCCAAGGGCATGCTGCCCGCCGCGCACCCGCTGCTGATCGGCTCCACGCAAACCCTGCTCGCCACCCGTGCCTTGGTGGCTGAAGCCGACGTGGTGCTGGCCATCGGCACGGAATTGGCCGAAACCGACTACGACGTCACCTTCGCCGGCGGTTTCGACATTCCCGGTGCGCTACTGCGCGTTGATATCGACCCGGACCAGACCGTACGCAACTACCCGCCTCAAGTGGCGCTAGTGGCCGACGCACGCATCGCTGCCCAGGCGCTGCTCACCGAAGTGAACCGCCAGCCATTGGCGCCTCACACGCCCGATTGGGGCACCGCACGCGTCGCCCGCTTGTGGGCCGAGCTGGAACCTGCGTGGGACGCTGCGACGCGCGCGCAAACCCGGTTTCTCAACGTCGTTCTGGAGGAACTGCCCGGCGCGGTGTTCGTGGGCGACTCCACTCAACCGGTGTACAGCGGCAACCTGACCCTGAACCTCGACCACCCACGCCGCTGGTTCAACGCCTCCACCGGGTACGGCACCCTGGGTTATGCCCTGCCCGCCGCCATTGGCGCCTGGCTCGGGCGCGGCGATGGCCAACCGGTCGTGTGCCTGATCGGCGACGGCGGGCTGCAATTCACCCTGCCAGAACTGGCCAGCGCGGTGGAGGCCCGTACACCGGTGATCGTGCTGTTGTGGAATAACCAGGGGTATGAAGAGATCAAGAAGTACATGGTCAACCGTGACATCGAGCCAGTGGGTGTGGACATCTACACGCCGGACTTTATCGGTGTGGCCAAGGCCCTGGGCTGCGCGGCGCAAAGCGTCCAAGGCATTGAAGCGTTGCGCACGGCTTTACGTGCCGCCGCTGATCGCCAGGGGCCGACGCTGCTTGAAATCGACCAGGGGCGGTGGGAGTTACCGAGCCTGTAATCCCGGCCTGATAGCCAACGCCCACTGCGCGCTTACCTCACCACTCGGCATCCGCATTTTTTCAATAGCCCCTGCGACTTTCTGATTTGCCCCGCTACACGCTGCATGGCCTGATTCGCCCTTGTTCATTCAAGGCAAGCCCATGGAAAACGTTCAGGCAAAATCTACCACCGCCGTATGGCTGATGATCAGCGTGGTGCTCATCGCCCTCAACTTGCGCCCCTCGATGGCAGCCGTGGGGCCGCTACTGGCGTCGATTCGCGCGGATGTGCCACTAAGTTTCAGCAGCGCCGCCTTACTGACCATGTTGCCGGTCATGACCATGGGCCTGGCGATGTTCTTTGGCATGGGGCTGGCCAAGCGCGTGGGCGAGCATCGCAGCATTGTGCTGTCGCTGCTGGTGATTGGGCTGGCGACTGTGTCGCGGCTGTTCCTGGATTCGGCACTGGAACTGATCGTGAGTGCCATTGCCGCGGGTGTCGGCATTGCGCTGATCCAGGCATTGATGCCGGCGCTGATCAAGTCGCGCTTCAGCGCCAACGTCTCGTTGTTCATGGGCCTGTATGTCACCGCGATCATGGGCGGCGCGGCGCTGGCTGCTTCGTTCTCGCCGTGGATGCAAGCCCACACCGGTAGTTGGCGTATCGGCCTGGCAATCTGGGCAGTGCTGGCGTTGCTGGCCCTGGTGTTCTGGTATGCCCAGCGTTCGGCCCTGCCGCCCTTGCCTCAGGCCGGCTCAGGCCCCCAGGAGGCATTTTTCAGCAACCGCCGCGCCTGGTTGCTGGCGATCTTTTTTGGCCTCGGCACCGCGTCCTACACCTGTGTACTGGCGTGGCTGGCACCGTACTACGTCGAGCAGGGTTGGAGTGAACAGAATGCCGGCTTGCTGCTGGGCTTCTTGACCGCCATGGAAGTGATCTCCGGCCTGGTCACCCCCGCCATCGCCAACCGCCGCCAGGATAAACGCGGCGTGGTGGCGGTGCTGCTGGTGCTGATCATCCTGGGCTTCTGCGGCCTCATTCTCAGCCCGCAACACTGGAGCCTGTTGTGGCCCTGCCTGCTCGGCCTGGGCATTGGCGGTCTGTTCCCGATGAGCCTGATCCTGTCCCTGGACCACCTCGACAACCCACGCCGCGCCGGTGGCCTTACCGCGTTCGTGCAGGGCATCGGTTATCTGATTGCCGGCCTGTCGCCGCTGATCGCCGGCATGATCCGCGACCGGTTGGGCAGCTTCGAATGGGCCTGGTGGTCATTGATGGCCGTGAGCGGGCTGATGCTGCTGATCGTCATGCGTTTCAACCCGGCGCATTACGCACGGCATATCCGCTGACGTCGTATTGCAAACACTTTTTGTCCCACACAAAACATTGAAGCGTCCTACAGAGCTTTCTATTGGTACGAGCGTTCCGTTAACATTTTGCTCAGTCTTGTACTGAGTTCGGTACAAAGGGTTTACGGACGAAACCGATGCTAAACAGTAACTTGCTCAGAAAGCTCGATATGCAGGATTTGATGGTGTTTATCGCCGTCTACGACCAGAGCAGCGTTACCGAGGTGTCCGAAACGCTGTTCGTCAGCCAGTCCACCGTGAGCTATAGCCTCAAGAAGCTGCGCACCAGCTTTGAAGATGAGCTGTTTATCAATACCCGTGCAGGCATGCGTCCTACGTACAAGGCCACCACCATGTACGAGCATGTGCAGAAAATTCTGCAAAGCATCAACCTGTGCCATGCCGGTGGCCAGGCGTTCGACCCAACCCAACAGGCGGTGACCTTCAATGTGTGCGCGCCAGAATATTTCGAACAGTTGATCCTGCCGCGCCTGCTCAAGCGCTTCGACCATGCCGACCTGCCGGTGATCGTCAACGTGCAGAAGCTGGAAACCGAGATCCCCGCCGACGACCTGCGTGAAGGTCGCCTGGACCTGGTGATCTGCTTCGGCCCGCACTTTCACCGCGCCCACAAAGACTTCAAGACCCAGATGCTGTTGGAGGACGACTTGGTCTGCGTGTGCGACCAACGCTCTGCACCCAGGGAACCGGCGTTCAGCCTGCAATCCTTCGTTGAGCGGCGCCACGTATTCCCAACGCCTTGGACCTCCGACACCAACATGATCGACGGCTGGCTCGCCCGCCAGGCCCGCAAGCGCCAGGTGATCGCGCGGGCCAACAGCTACAGCGCGGCATTGAAGATGATTGCCGGCACCGATTTCATCGTCACCCTGCCCCGCCGCGTGCAAAAATTGCTGGCGCCAGCGCCGGCATTCGGCGTTTGCGAAGCCCCCAATGGTTTGCCGGGTTTCACCCTGGATATGCAGTGGAACGAAACCAGTGGGCAGGACAGCGCCAATACCTGGTTTCGGGAACAAGTGGTGAAGGTATGCGCGGACCAAGGCCTCTTGTAGGAGCGAGCTTGCTCGCGAAGAACCAGAGTGCGCCGCTGTGAATCAGGCACCCCGCGTTATCGTTAGCGATCTTCGCGAGCAAGCTCGCTCCTACAGGGGTGGTGGGAGTCAGCCGATGGCGATTTTGCTGTAGGAATCGCGATCAATATCCAGCAGCTCGACACTCAGTTGTACCTGAACACCTTCGGGCCATGGGCCCAGGTCCTGGAGCACCGCCAGCAGGCTTTCTGACAGTTGTTTCTTGACCTGCGGCGAACGCCCGCTCAATAACGCCAAACGCACCGCGACAAAACCGCGCTCCCCCAGGCCAGTGCCGACCCGAAAACGCTCGACCGTCACCGCACGGCTCTTGATGTCGAACTCGGCGCCGAACTGACCGGAGGCCACCAACGCATGATTAAGGCGCAACAGGGCCTTGTCGGTGTCCAGTTGCGTCAGGTTGGCGGTGTGTTCCAAGTGCAGGTGAGGCATGCTTTTCTCCGAGTTTTTTGTAGGAAGATGCCTAGCTATATACCACGGAAAAACACCTCAAGCCTTGGCCACCAGCCCTCTATCACTCATGAATGCCTCCAACCGCGAGCGCATCCAGCGTTCCGCCGGGTCGGTGTCGACATGGCTGAGCCACACCATCGACAAATCCAGGGTCGGGGTTTCGAACGGGAATGGCTCGCAGAACAGGTTCCCGCTGGCGGCCATGGCCTGGGCGGTGTAATCCGGCAGGCTGGCGATCATGTCGGTACCGGCAAGCAAGGCCGGCAACGAACTGTATTGCGGCACCGAGAGCACTACATGGCGTTTGCGGCCCACCTCTGCCAGCCACTCATCGGCAAACCCGGCCACGTTGGCGGTGTGGGACACCAACACGTGGGGCCGTGCGCAATATTCGTCGAGGGTCAGCGGTGTGTCCGAAGCATCGGCGCGCAGCAGGCACGGGCGGATGTGCCGCAACAGCTTGCGCTTGGCATTGGCCGGCAGCCCGCGGGTCTGGGTGATGCCGACGGTAATATCGCCGGAAGCCAGCAGGTCGGGAATGCGCCAATAGTCCACATGCTGCACCACAAACACCACCTGCGGCGCCTCCTGGCGCAAGGCGCGCAGCAAGGGTGGCAGCAGGCCGAACTCCACGTCATCGGACAGGCCGATGCGGAAAGTCATGGTGCTGATGGACGGGTCGAAATCATGGGTCAGGCTCAGGGCCGAAGACAGCGAGTCCAAAGCCGGCGACAGGTGCTGGATGATCTCCTCGGCGCGCGCCGTAGGCTCCATGCGATGGCCGACACGAATAAACAGCGGGTCGTTGAACAGGGTACGCAGGCGGTTGAGAGCCGAGCTGATGGTCGGTTGGCCGAGAAACAGCTTCTCCGCCACCCGCGTCACATTGCGCTCGAGCATCAGTGCTTCGAAGACCACCATCAGGTTGATGTCGGCCTTGCGTAATTCATTGCGATTCATCGGCGCCTGCCCCTTTCCCCAAGACAAGCGGCAGTTTAGGAAGGCTGCGGGGCTGCGTCTATGTGCACGGTAAAAACATGTGGGAGCGGGCTTGCTCGCGAATGCAATGGTTCAGCCGACGACTCCGTTGACTGACACGCCGCCTTCGCGAGCAAGCCCGCTCCCACAATTAGACCGCGTTTTACCTGATGCTCAGGGCTTCAGCGGGCGCTCCTGGTCACGTTCGGAAAGCTCGGTGCCGTCGTCCGGATGCTTCCAGGTTTGCGGCTTTTCGTCTTCGCGCGGCTGCCGGGGTTCTTCACGCTCCGGCTTGTTGTGCTGCTGTTCGTTCCCCATAGCGATCTCCGCCGATAAGAATTGGACCCAGGTTCAAGCATAGAACACGGCAGGCCGTTTTGAAGCCGGCTCAGATTGATAGCTAACACACATCAATCAATCCAAATTTGTCACTTATCATTTCTAAATGTGTCAGCCACTATCCCAAGTCTTAAGCGAAACAAGCACTTTAAAAAGAACGCTGGAGACACAAAACCATGACGACCCCTTCCCGGCCTGCGGCTGCCCCCTCGAAAGTAGGCGCGGTATTGCGCGTGACTTCGGGCAATTTCCTCGAACAGTTCGACTTCTTCCTGTTCGGTTTCTACGCCACCTATATCGCTGCCGCGTTCTTCCCGGCCGCTAATGAGTTTGCGTCATTAATGATGACCTTCGCCGTGTTCGGCGCGGGCTTCCTGATGCGGCCATTGGGCGCGATTATCCTGGGTGCCTACATCGATGACGTGGGCCGCCGCAAAGGCTTGATCGTGACCTTGTCGATCATGGCCAGCGGTACGCTGCTGATCGTGCTGGTGCCGAGTTATCAGACCATCGGCCTATGGGCGCCATTGCTGGTGCTGTTGGGGCGCCTGCTGCAAGGCTTCTCGGCCGGCGCGGAACTGGGTGGCGTGTCGGTGTACCTGTCCGAAATGGCCACGCCAGGCCGTAAAGGCTTCTACACCAGCTGGCAGTCGGGTAGCCAACAGATCTCCATCGTCGTCGCCGCGGCCCTGGGTTATGGCCTGAACATGTGGATGGAACCTGCGGTGGTGGCCGATTGGGGCTGGCGGATTCCGTTTGCGGTCGGTTGCGTGATCATTCCGTTTATCTTTGTGTTGCGTCGCAACCTGCAGGAAACCGAAGAGTTCGCCAAGCGCAAGCATCGCCCAACCATGCGTGAAGTGATGGCGACCCTGGTGAAGAACTGGACCGTCGTCATCGGCGGCATGCTGATGGTGGCCATGACCACCACCGCGTTCTACCTGATCACCGTGTACGCACCGACCTTCGGCAAAACCGTGTTGCACCTGAGCACCTCGGACGCCTTGCTGGTGACCTTGCTGGTCGCGATCTCGAACTTCTTCTGGCTGCCGATCGGCGGCACGTTAAGCGACCGCTTCGGCCGTAAACCGGTGCTGATCGCCATGACGGTGCTGACTGTCCTTACGGCTTATCCAGCGCTGTCCTACGTGGTCAACGCGCCCAGCTTTGCGCACATGCTGGAGACCCTGCTGTGGTTCTCGTTCCTGTATGGCATGTACAACGGCGCGATGATCCCGGCGCTCACCGAAATCATGCCGGTGGAAGTGCGCGTGGCGGGTTTCTCCCTGGCTTACAGCCTGGCGACAGCCGTGTTCGGTGGCTTCACGCCAGCGATTTCCACCTGGTTCATTCACATCACCGAAGACAAGGCTTCACCTGCGTACTGGATGATCTTCGCCGCGCTGTGTGCCTTGTGTTCGACCCTGGCGTTGTATCGCCGCGCCAACACCCGTGGTCAAGTCATGCAGGAGGCCGCGCAATGAAGCCGCTGTTCAAGACCCTCACCGCTGTCGTCCTCGGCACCCTGGCGCTGGCCGCCCAGGCTGAGCAACTCAAGGTCATGACCTCGGGCGGCTTCACCGCCGCGTATAAATTGCTCGGCCCGCAATACGCCGAGCAAAGCGGGGACACCCTCGACACCATCCTTGGCCCGTCCATGGGCAAGGCGCCGGAAGCGATTCCCAACCGCCTGGCCCGTGGTGAACACGCCGATGTGGTGATCATGGTCGGCTATGCCCTGGATGAACTGATCAAACAAGGCAAAGTCGACCCCGCCTCCCGCGTGGAATTGGCGGACTCGCGGATCGGCCTGGTGGTGAAGGAAGGTGCGGCCAAACCTGCGATCAATACCGATGCCGAGCTCAAGGCTGTGCTGAGCAAAGCCAAGTCGGTGGCCTATTCCGATAGCGCCAGCGGCGTGTACGTCGAGAAGCAATTGTTCAAGAAACTCGGCATGCCGGCCAAAGGCACCATGATCGAACGCGTACCGGTGGGCGAGCAGGTAGCCAAGGGCGATTACGAAGTCGGCTTGCAGCAAGTGGCGGAGTTGTTGCCGGTCAAGGGCGTGACATTTGTAGGTAAGATCCCGGAAGACGTGCAGTCCGTTACCCGGTTTGCCGCCGGTATTCCGGTGAACGCCGAACACCCGGAGCGGGCCAAGGCGCTGTTGCAGTTCATGGCATCACCCGAGGCCCAACCGGAGGTGCAATCCACCGGCCTGGACTCGGTGTCACGCTGACCGGAACGGCATCTCCCGCACCAAACGCTCCAGCTCCAGCGCCGCCGGTGGCAACGTCCGCCCGCGGCGCTTGATCAAGCCCACATTGCGCAGCACATGAGGCTCCACCAGCGGCACACTGACCAGAATCGGGTGAGTGTGCGCCGGCATCGCAATCGACGGCACCATCGCTACGCCCAACCCCGCCTCCACCAGCCCGATCATCGTGGTCACGTGGTGCGTCTCGCAGATACTCGGCTTTTTCACCCGCACCCCACGCAGGGCCTGGTCGAGCAGGAAGCGGTTGCCCGACGTCTTGTCCACCTCGATGTAGTCATGCTCATAGGCCTCGGTCCAGCTCACGCTGTCACGCCCAGCCAGAGGGTGATCACGCCGACAGGCCAGCACGTAGCGCTCCTGCAACAGCAACTCGAATTCCACCTCATCGGCCAGGCTGCCGCTGAAACTCACGCCAAAGTCCGCCTCGCCGCTGGCCACCGCATTGCTCACCTCGCCGGCACTGGCATCCAGCACCCGCAGGCGAATCTTCGGGTACAGCTTGTGGAATTCGGAGATCACGTGGGGCATGAAGTAGTACGCGGTAGACGGCACGCAGGCGATGGTGACATTACCCATGCGCGTCGAGGCAACGTTGCTGATACCCATCAGCGCGATGTCGAGATCATCCAGCATGCGCTCGACCTGGGGCAAAAACGCACGCCCGACCATGGTCAGGCTGACCCGCCGCGTAGTGCGTTCGAACAGCTTTACATCCAGCGCCGATTCGAGCTTTTCGATACGCCGGCTGAGGGCCGGTTGCGAGATACGGATGGCCTCGGCAGCGCCACGAAAACTGCCCTTGTCCACCACGGCGCGGAAGGCTTGGAGGTCGTTGAGGTCGAAGTTGATGATCACGGGAGGCAGGCCAAAGTGGTCGAGGTGGCGAGCATTATCGTATGGGAACCGGTGGGGCGCCATGTGTGCCGAGAGGGTCTGCCGAGATAATCCTGTTACACATATGGAGTCATACATATCAGCGGGTTATCAGCCGCCGAACGAGCGCCCATCAATGTATGAAAAGCCTGCTGAAAACTGATCAACAGGCTTTTAGCACTTAATCGCCTGATCGCTTCTCCCAAGCCGCTGGCGTACTGAAAAACGCCTGAGCGTTACTGTCCAGCGTCTCCAGGTGATAACCACCCTCCTGCACGATCAGGCACGGCAACCCCAGCCCTCGAATGTACTGCCCCAACCGCGCAAAGCCTTCGCGCGTCACCGCGACTTTGCTTTGGGGGTCCAGCTCGTAGATATCAAAGCCCAATGACAACACCAGCACATCCGCCGAGAAGTTCTTCACCGCTGCCAGAGCCTGCTCCAGCTTTTCGAAGAACACCGCTTCGCTGGCACCATGGGGCATAGGCAGGTTGAGGTTGTACCCTTCGCCGGCGCCGTAGCCTTTTTCCTCGGCAAAGCCTGCCACGCCCGGATAGAAGTTGGTCGGGTCGCCGTGAATCGACACATACAGCACGTCGTCGCGGTCGTAGAAAATTTCCTGGATGCCTTGGCCGTGATGCATATCGGTATCGAGCACGACGACACGCTGGAAACCTTGGCGCAGCGCTTGCGCAGCCACGGCCGCATTGTTGATGTAACAGAAGCCACCGGCCGCGTCGAAGCGGGCGTGATGGCCCGGGGGCCGGCACAAGGCGTAGGCGGCAGGTGCGCCATCGAGGATGTCACCCGCTGCGGCGACGGCGCTTTGGGCTGACCAATAGGCCGAGCGCCAGGTCAACTCACCGATGGGGCAACTGCCATCGGCCAGGTAGCGTGCCGCCTGGGCCAGGATGCCGCGCAAAGCATTGGGTTCACGTACGAAGATGTTGGACATGACTTCGTCGCCCCAGTCTTCGGGGATCTCTTTCCAGCGCTGGTGAGCTTCTTGAAGAAAAGCCAGGTAGGCGCCGCCGTGCACGGCGAGCAACGGGTCCATGCCGTAATCGGTGGGTTGCTGGATATCGAAGCCCAGGGTTTGCGCAGCCAGCAGCAGGTTGCGCGCACGCTCGGGAACCTCCTGGGGCGTGCGCATCTGGCCGCGAGAGTAGTAGCTGCGTGGATGATGCAGGAGTTGTTCGGGGTGGAAAAACGTCTTCATGAGTTGCTCCTGAGTAAACACGGCACCTGTGGGAGCTGGCTTGCCTGCTCCCACAGGGGTACGGCGTCGGCCTTTAGAAATGAACGCGCCCGGCGCGTTTCAACACGGCGTTGAGCAGCACGTCGGTGCCCTGGCGCACATCGTCGGGCAAGACATCTTCGGCTTCGTTGTGGCTGAGGCCGCCAACGCAGGGGATGAAGATCATCGCGGTGGGGCAATAGCGCGCCAGGTGAATCGCATCATGGCCGGCGCCGCTAACGATGGTCTGCTGGCTGTAGCCCAAGCCGTCGACCGCAGCCTGCACGCAGGCCACGCACTCGGCGTCAAACGGCGTGGCCGGGCTGATCCAGTGCGGGGTGATGGTGACGCTCAGGCCACGGTTGTCCGCGATTGCCTGCAGGCGTGCACGCACTTGCTGCTCCATGGCGTCGATGTCGGCGTCGTGGTGATGGCGCAGGTCGACGGTAAAATTGAGCAAGCCGGGAATGGTGTTGCGCGACGACTTGGCAATGCTCAGTTCACCCACAGTGGTGAGCCCCTGTGGGGCAAAATCGGCGGCAAGGTTTTCCAGGGCCTGGATCATTTTCGCCGCGCCGTACAGCGCATCTTTACGCAACGGCATCGGCGTGGTGCCGGCGTGCGCGGCCATGCCTTCGACCCGCACATCGAGCCAGCGAATCGCTTGACCACCGGTGACTACGCCGATGCTGTTGGCGTTGTCCTCCAGGATCGGGCCTTGCTCGATATGCGCTTCGAAATACGCATCCACTGCGCCGCCCAACGGGCGCTCGCCGTTGTAGCCGGTGGTGCGCAACGCCTCGGCCACGCTGATACCGTCGACATCGGCGGTGGCCAGTGCCTTGTCCAGGGCGAGCGTGCCGGTGAATACCGCCGAGCCCAGCATCGCCGGGGTGAAACGGGCGCCCTCCTCGTTGGTCCACACCGCAATTTCCAACGGCTTGCGCGTCTGGATGCCGTGGTCGTCGAGGCTGCGGATCACCTCCAGGCCAGCCAATACGCCGTACACGCCATCGAAGCGCCCGCCTTCGGGCTGGGTATCCAGGTGGCTGCCCATCATCACCGGGGCGGCGTCATTGTCGGTACCCGCGCGGCGAGCGAACAGGTTGCCGATAGCGTCCACGCTCAACGTCAGGCCAGCGGCTTTACACCAGTGACTGAACAGCTCCCGACCGGCCTTGTCTTCAGCGCTCAATGCCAGACGGCAGCTGCCACCGCGTGCCGTCGCGCCGATCTCGGCCATGGCCATCAGGCTATGCCACAGGCGCTCGCCATTAATCTTCAACATTGCTGACTCCCTTAACTGTGTGCCATTTCCAGGCGATGAGCCGTGGCGTGACGGCGGGACAAAGCGAGTACACACACCAACGACACCCCTGCGATCACGCTGTAGAACACCGCCATCGGCCACCATTGGCCCAGGTATTGATGGGCCAGCCAGGTGCCGATCAGCGGCGTCAAGCCACCGGCCAAAGCGCCGCAAACCTGATAGGCCAGCGAGATCGCGGTGTAGCGCACACGGGTTTCAAACAGGCCGCTGACATAACCTGCGATCACGGCGTAGAACGACGCCATGCACACCACCGCCAAGGCAATGCCGAGGATGATCAAGGGCGCCTGGCCGCTGCTGACCAAGACGAACATCGGATACGGCGAAGCCATTGCCAGTACGCACATGGCGCACAGGAACCGCGTAGCGCCGACCTTCTCTGCCACCCAGGCGGCCAATGGCTGGACGCAGAACTGGATAATGGCCACGAAGAACAGACACTCCAGGATCAGCGATCGCGGCAGGTCCAATTGCTGAGTGCTGTAGGCAATCATGAAGGTGTTGGTGAAATACACGCCGGCAATCCCCAACGTGTTGGCGCCAATGCACAGCAACAGTGGGCGCCAAGCCGTCTTCAGCACTTCCAGCACAGGGGCTTGGTCTTTCTTGATGGCGCGGGCTTTTTCCGCCAGGGCTTTGTCTTCGAGGAACTCCGGCGACTCGTTCACACCCAGGCGAATCGCCAGGCCGACCACCAACAGCAAGGCACTGGCCAGGAACGGCAGGCGCCAGCCCCAGCTGAGCAGGTCTTCTTCCGGCAGACGGGTGACGGCGCTGAACGCCAGCAAGGAAAGGATCAAACCGGCCGGGCTACCCAACTGCGCAAAGGATGCAAAGAAGTTACGGCGCCCCTTTGGCGCATGTTCCCCGGCCATCAACACCGCCCCACCCCACTCGCCGCCGACCGCGATGCCCTGCACCACGCGCAGCAAAATCAGCAACACCGGGGCCGCAGCGCCGATCTGCGCATAGGTCGGCAACAGGCCGATGCACACCGTCACCACGCCCATCATTACGAGGGTGATCACCAGGGACTTCTTGCGCCCGATGCGGTCGCCGATATGGCCGAACACCACGCCACCCAAAGGTCGCGCGAAAAAGCCCACGGCGAAGGTGCCGAATGCGGCCATGGTGCTGAACAATTTATCGTCAGAGGGGAAGAACAATTGACCGAACACCAGCGCGGCGGCGGTGGCATAGATGTAAAAGTCGTACCACTCGATCATGGTGCCGATAAAGGCGGCGGCCGCGGCACGGCGAGGCTGCGGCGAAGCGGAAGGCTTCATGGGGCTGGCTCCTTTGGTTATTTTTTTGGCAGGAGAAGGACAAACCGAGGCGCTCTGTTGGCGCTTGTTAAGCCCGATTTTTCGGCCCGGGGCTATGATTAGTCAATTTTCTATTTATTATCTTGATTATAAAAACTGCTTATTATCGAGCGACCCCATGCCCGAATCCCGTCGCAATATTCACCCCCTGCTCAATGACCGCCTGGACTGGAACCTGCTGCGCACCTTCCGCGTGATCGGCCAGGAACTGAGCATCAGCCGAGCCGCCGCCCGCCTGCACCTCACGCAGCCGGCCATCAGCCAGGCGCTCAAGCGCCTGGAAGAACAGCTCGATTGCCAACTCATCCTGCGCCGTGGCCCGCGCTTCGTGCTTACCGAGGCCGGTGAGCAGATCTTCGCCATTGCCGGCGAGATGTACGGCCAGGTCTCGCAGATGAGCAATGCCCTGCAAAAGCCGGGTGATGAAGTGATCGGCAAAGTGCGCTTGCTGATGATCAGCCGGATTAATTCCGACACTTTCGATGACTTTCTCGCAGGCTTTCATCGCGAGCACCCACGGGTAGACCTGGAGGTCGAAGTGATGCGCAGCTCCGACATCGTCGCCGCCCTGCTGGAAAAAACCGCAACACTGGGGCTGAGCCTCAACCGCCGGCCACAGCCGCGCCTGGAACAGCATCTGTTTCTACGTCAGCGCTATGCGTTTTTTTGTGGGAAACACCACCCCTTGTTCGGGCGCACAGGCTTGGTCGAAGGGGACTTGCAGTCGGAAAACTTCGTGAGTTTTACCAGCGACCAGATCGGCGGGATGCTCTCGCCGCTGACGATTTTTCGCGATCAGCAAGGGTTCGGCGGGCGGATCGTGGCGTCGTCATCCAGCCTGGAAGAAGTGCGGCGCCTGGTAATTGCCGGGTATGGCCTGGGATGCCTGCCGGTGCATGTGGTGGCCGAAGATGTGCAGAACGGGCTGCTCTGGCGGCTGCCGCCGGATGAGGGCATTGCGGATGTGGATATTCACGTGCTGTGGAATCGGGAGCAGAAGATGAGTCGGGCGGAGGGGGTGTTTATTGAGTGTCTTTTGGGGCGGTTGGCCAGAACATAATTGGCCGTATTCTAGTGCAACAAAAATTGTTACCACTTCGTCTCGGCATCACAGATTATTTACTGATGATCTATCCCAAAAATGAACAGCAGGACTTGAGCGCCGACGAGCGCAAGTCACTGAAGGCTGCGATTGAGCACTGGAGATAGCTATGAGCAGATTTTTTGATGAATTGATGGAAAGCGTTCAAGAGATGAACGAGATCCTGCACGGAGAACGGGAGCCCTCGCGTGAATTCCATGTTGACTCAATGCGAGTCAAAGAGATCCGGAAGGCGACAGGGCTGACCCAGGCTAAATTCGCAGCGTTGATTGACGTTCAGCTCGGTACGTTGCGCAACTGGGAGCAGGGTCGTCGCGAACCTACTGGGCCGGCGAAGGCGTTGTTGAAAGCTATCCATAATGACCCAGTACATGTACTGAATGCGCTGGCTAGCTAAAATAGATTCCACGGCGGCAGCTAAAACATCGTCATAACCGGAAAGCTCGAAGCTGAATCAACTTCGGGCTTTTTCATTTTTTATGCAGAGTGAGGACTCGTCAAAAACCTCACATCGATAGCTCTGATGATTACTATCGAAACGAGCGCCTGCTCGATTGCCAGCACTGATTCCTATAATCGCCCCCAGCTTCCCTCTCCTGCGTCTGACTTCAGGCGACTTTCACCTTGGAACCCCACACCATGCCAAGCGCGAGCCAGGCCCCTAGCGGCCTTCCCGAACATAACCAACAAAGCGTCAAACAGCAGTGGCTGGCGATTCTTTCGGTCGCCGTGGGTGCCTTTGCCCTGGTGACCAGCGAGTTTCTGCCGGTGGGCGTGCTCAACGACGTCGCCAGCGACTTGGGCATCAGTGCTGGCCACGCGGGCCTGATGGTCACCCTGCCCGGCATCATGGCGGCCCTCGCCGCGCCGTTACTGTCGGTCGGCATTGGCGCCATGGACCGCCGCTATCTGCTGATCGGCCTGACGCTGGTCATGATCCTCGCCAACGGGGTGGTGGCCTTTGCCACCGATTTCAGCCTGCTGCTGTTCGGGCGTGTATTGCTCGGCATCAGCATCGGCGGCTTCTGGGCCACGGCCATCGCCCTCAGCGGCAGGCTGGCGCCCAAGGGCGTCGGCGTCGCAAAAGCCACGTCGATCATCATGATGGGTGTGACCCTGGCCACCGTACTCGGCGTACCCGTAGGCACCTGGCTCAGCGGCCTGATGGGCTGGCGCATGACCTTTCTGGTCACCGCGCTGGTGGGTGTGCCAGTGCTGCTGGCGCAAGTCTTCCTGCTGCCGCGCCTCAAACCGGAAAAGGCCATTGAGGTTCGTGACCTGCCAGCCCTGTTTATCAACCCACAAGCGCGGGTCGGGTTGATTGCCGTATTGCTGATCGGCCTGGCGCACTTTGCTGCGTACACTTATGTCGCGCCGTTCTTTAAACACAGTTCCGGCTTCGACGGGCCGACGATTGGCTCATTGTTGTTGCTGTATGGCGTGGCAGGCGTGCTGGGCAATGTGTTCGCCGGCTTCGCCGCCAACCGCAGCGTACGCAACACGCTGCTGCTGGTGGCGCTGATGATCGGTACCAGCACCGCCCTGTTCCCCTACTTCGCCACCGGTATGACAGGCGCCGTGGTGCTGATCGCACTCTGGGGCTTTGCCTTTGGCGCCTTCCCGGCCTGCGCCAGCATCTGGATGTTCGTGGTGGCGCCCAAGGATGTGGAGCGAGGCATGCCGCTGTTCGTGGCGCTGTTTCAGGTGATCATTGCCCTGGGCTCGTTCTTTGGTGGACGGATCGTCGACCAAATGGGCAGCGCGGTGTTGTTGAGCCTGGCCACTGTGTTGGTGGGGTTGGGGTTTGCGACCGTACTGGTGTTGGGCCGCAAGGTGAGCAACAGCTTGGTGGCGCAGCCTGCCTGACCGGGTTTTAACCGCAAAAAAGCCTGCTGAGCGTTGAGTTCGGCAGGCTTTTTTCGTTTCAGAAGCAGGTATTTATTTGGCCGTGGGGAAATCACGTTCAAGGACAGCGTCCACCAGGGCTTGCGCGTTCTCAATCAATTGAGCCAGGGCCATGATCACCGGAGACTGCGTGCTGACTGGATCTTCGGCGCATTGGTAGGCGGTTTGCAGGGCAGATGACAGGATTTCGGTGGCGTTTGTGAGGGCTTCTTCGGTGCCGACGTCATCGGCTACGCAAAAAAGTTTGCGCGCATGCCCTTCGTTAAAATCAGCGGTGCTGTTCTTCATGATGTAACTCCACGTTATGAAAAGAAGCTACCACTCCCCCGCTGTCAAACAGGATTGGGTGGCAGCTGTACGCGGGTTGACAGACCGGAAACGTGGAAACCCGGCGCACCCGAAGATGCCCCACGCACAGCCGCCATAACAAATGGGCACAGACAGACGCCTGGAACCAGTTTGGGGATGCACAGAGATCGCACGTTATTCGGCCTGTCAAAACCGGTCGCCATGAGGGCGACGGCGGAAGGTTAGCGCCCTACCCCAGCCAACGCAACCCTGCTCGAAAACAGCCGAACCCGCATAACGTAAGCACCTGTTTCGGAAAAGCTTGGTAACCAGAATGCCCATAGGAAACCTTGTGCGCATAAGCCTCTGAGCTAGCCTGAAAAAGGTCGCCGCCGGGGCGGCATACTGTCAAGGGTGCTTACATGCCAACAAGATATCGCGATGCGGTCACAGGTGAATACGTAACAGAGCAAGAGGCGAAGAAAAGACCAAGGGAAACGGTGAAAGAATCCGATAAAAAGCGCCCGGCGAAGCCGAAGGCCAAAAAGTAGGATCAACAGATGAGAGCGATTGCCGTATGTCTAGACAGACTTGCCAATGAAACCCGATTGCCCCAATGTAATGACCAACGTCATTACATAAGGAGCTATCCCTTGGCATCTATCAACATCCGTATCGATGACGACCTGAAAACTCGCGCCTACTTGGAGCTGGAGAAACTCGGTGTCACCCCTTCCGAACTGATACGCCAGGCGTTGCAATATGTTGCCGAGCGCGGCCAGTTGCCATTTAAGCCTGTGCTGATGACTGAAGAGGATGAAGCCTTGATGGCGACGGTACGTGAGCGCCTTGCGTCGCCTCAACGAGTGAGGGTTTCTTTGGATGACCTATAGCCTTGATTTTGATGCGCGTGCATTGAAGGAATGGCAAAAGCTCGGTGACACCCTCCGTCAGCAACTCAAAAAGAAGCTGGTCGAAATCCTGAACAACCCACGTATTGAAGCTAATCGCCTACATAGCCTGCCTGACTGCTACAAGATCAAACTGCGTAGCAGCGGGTACAGGCTGGTGTATCAAGTGATCGATCAAGAAATTACAGTGTTCGTGGTCGCCGTTGATAAACGTGAGCGTGATCAGGCTTATCGCAAAGCGTCTGAGCGCCTTGAACAGCGCTAGGCAGGACTACAATAAATCCCTGAAGCAGCCGTTAATAACGGCTTGAAACGAAAAAGCCCCGCAGCTTATTCAGCTACGGGGCTTTTTCTATGTAATGGCGGAGAGATAGGGATTCGAACCCTAGGTACCGGTGAAGGTACAACGGATTTCGAATCCGTCCCATTCGGCCACTCTGGCATCTCTCCAACGGCGCGCATCATAACAGCATGATTGATGGATGCAAAGCGCCGAAGCGAATTTTTTCCGTGCTATCAGATGCTTGCGTCGATTACAGCGGTACGCCGAGCCGCTTGGCGACTTCTTCGTAGGCTTCGATCACGTCACCGAGGCCTTGGCGGAAGCGGTCTTTGTCCATCTTCTTCTTGGTGTCTTTGTCCCACAGGCGGCAGCCGTCCGGGCTGAATTCGTCGCCCAGGACGATGGAACCGTCGTGGAATACGCCGAATTCGAGTTTGAAGTCCACCAGCAACAGGCCGGCGTCGTCGAACAACTTGCTCAGCACGTCGTTGACCTTGAGGGACAACTCCTTCATGCGCGCCAGTTGCTCAGCGGTGCCCCAGCCGAACGCCACGACGTGGGATTCGTTGATGAACGGGTCGCCCTTGGCGTCGTCCTTCAGGAACAGTTCGAAGGTGTAAGGGTTGAGCTTGAGGCCCTCTTCCACGCCCAAACGCTTGACCAGGCTGCCGGCGGCGTAGTTACGCACGACGCACTCGACCGGGATCATGTCGAGCTTCTTGACCAGGCATTCGTTGTCGCCCAGCAGTTTGTCGAATTGGGTCGGGATACCGGCCGCTTCGAGTTTCTGCATGATGAAGGCGTTGAACTTGTTGTTCACCATACCTTTGCGGTCAAGCTGTTCGATGCGCTTGCCGTCGAACGCCGAGGTGTCGTTGCGAAACAGCAGGATCAGGCGGTTGGCGTCGTCGGTCTTGTACACCGACTTGGCTTTGCCGCGGTAGAGTTCTTCACGTTTTTCCATGATGGGCTCCGCTTTGAGTAAGGTGGGCTAGGCGATGTGTCGCCAGTCGAGCCCTGAATCTTGATCGGCCAGTTGCAGCCAGTCCGGGTCGCACCCTAGAGTGTCGACAAAACATTGCCGGGCAAGCGTCGGCAGGTTGTTCTTGCTGCTGAGGTGAGCCAGGACCAGGTGTTGCAGGTCTTGCCAGCCCAACTCGTACACCAGGTATGCGGCCTGGTGGTTGTTCAAATGTCCCAGCTCGCCGCCCACCCGTTGCTTGAGAAAGTAGGGGTAATGACCGCGTGCCAGCAGGTCTCGGCAGTGGTTGGACTCGATCATCAAGGCATCGAGGTCCCGGTAACCCTCCAGCACCTTGGCGCAATAGGAACCCAGGTCGGTGAGCACACCGAAGCGCCGCTCACCGTCACTGAATACATATTGCGTCGGCTCCTGGGCATCGTGAGCAACCGCAACAACATTGATGCTCAGGGCGCCAATTTGCAGTTGCTCACCACCGGCCAGGAAGCCAGCAGGCTCAATGGGTTTGCGCATCCCGCGCAACGTGCCGCGACTCAAGTACACCGGTAAATTGTAGCGCCGAGACAGCAAACCCACGCCATGCACATGGTCGGCATGCTCGTGGGTTACCAGAATCGCGCTCAGTTGCGTGGGGTGAACCCCCAGGCGCAACAGGCGCCGCTCGGTTTCCCGCAGGGAGAAACCACAATCGACCAGCACGTACGTGTCATCATGGGCGACCAGCGTACCGTTCCCTTGGCTACCGCTGCCGAGAACGGCAAAACGCATCGGATCAGCCCAGGTTGTCTTGAATCACGCCCAACACTTTGCGCGCTGTTTCAGCTGGCGCGACGGTGTTGATGTTCTTCTCGACGGTGACTTGCACGCTTTCGCCCACCTTGCTCAAACGAACCTGGTAACGCTCGGCGCGGGTTTCGATCTCTTCCTTGGTCGGCGCGCTGCCGAACAATTTGCCGAAGAAACCTGGCTCGTCGTCTTTCTTCTCGGCTTTTTCAGCCACGTTGATGTAGTACAGGCCCAGGCTGCGGTTGATGTCTTCAACGCGCCAAGGGCCCTGCTCCAACGCACGGCCAACACTGGCCCAGGCGCGGTCGAGGTCTTCACCCAGGTTCAGCACGACGTTGCCGCTGCCGTCTTCGGTGAGGCTGACGCGGCTAGGGGTGTCGTAATCACGGGCGGCGAGCAGGGAAACGGAACCGCCCTTCTCGGAGATACGGCTCATGCTGGCCAGCATCTCGTCGACCAGCGCGGCGTCCACGCCGGTGTTGACCGAGCGCGGGGTGAAGTCGACGTCAGCCGTGCTGCCCGCAGGCCGTTCGGCACTGACTACATAGACTTCGCTGGTGTTGCGCTGCACGCCAGGCTCGATGCGCACACGCACACGGGCTTCGCTGTCGGCGGCTACACCGCCCGCCAGCAGGCGCTGGGCCATGTTGGCAGACAGCTCACGACCTTGCTGCCACGCGGTGGTGAACTCACCGGTTTGCGGGCGTTGCTGGTCAAGGCGGAAACCGTTGTCCTGGAAGAACTGCACCGCCACCGGCCAGACTTCGGCAGGTGGACGCTGGGCTACGATCCAGCGGTTGTCGCCGCTTTTTTGCAGGCTGTAGTCGCTGGCATCGGCCACGGCCATGATCGGCTGTGGGCGCGGCACTACGTACTCACCCTTGACCGTGTCGTCGGCGACGTTGCGTGGAATTGGCAGCAGCGGGTCAAGGCGCTTGGCGACATTGACATCAGGCGGCAGTTGCATAGGTTTGGTTGCTTGCGCTTCCAGGTAATCGCTGCCGCGGTCACGGAAGTAGCCTTCCGGGCCCCATACCCAACCGCAGCCACTGGTGCTGGAGATAATCAAGGCAAGTGCGGAAAGTCCGGCCAATCGCTTCATGCGTAGTGCTTCCTCAATTAAACCAGGACGCCGGACTGGCGCAGAGCCTGTCGCAGCGGTTCGTGACAGGCTTCGCTGAGGCGGGTGAGCGGCAGACGGATACCGTCCGGCATCAGGCCCATCTCAAACAGCGCCCACTTCACGGGAATAGGATTGGATTCGATAAACAGTGTCTTGTTGAGCGGCATCAGCTTCTCGTGGATCGCACGAGCAGTGGCTGCATCGCCGGCAATGGCGGCGGCACACATATCGCTCATGGCGCGCGGGGCCACGTTGGCAGTCACGGAGATGTTGCCCTTGCCGCCCAGCAGGATCAGCTCGACAGCGGTGGCGTCGTCACCGGAATACACCAGGAAGTCGCTGCTCACGCCGGCCAGGATGTCCTTGGCGCGCTGCAGGTCGCCGGTGGCTTCCTTGATGCCGATGATGTTCGGCACGGTGGACAGGCGGATAACGGTCTCGGCCTTCATGTCGCACGCGGTGCGGCCCGGCACGTTATAGAGGATCTGCGGGATCTGCACGGCTTCGGCGATGGCTTTGAAGTGCTGGTACAAGCCTTCCTGGGTCGGCTTGTTGTAGTACGGGGTTACCAGCAGGCAAGCGTCGGCGCCGGCCTTCTTGGCATTCTTGGTCAGCTCGATCGCTTCACGCGTCGAGTTGGCGCCCGTACCGGCGATCACGGCAATGCGGCCCGCCACGCGCTTGACCACGAATTCGATCACCTGGATGTGTTCTTCCACATCGAGGGTGGCCGATTCACCTGTGGTGCCGACCGCCACAATGGCGTTGGTGCCCTCTTGCAGGTGGAAGTCCACCAGTTTGCCCAGGCTGTCCCAGTCGAGACGACCTTGTGCATCCATGGGTGTGACCAGTGCCACCATACTGCCCGCAATCATGCAACCGCTCCTGCCGGAAAAAGAGAGCCGTAATGGTACTGGCGCCAAGATGCTTGTACAAGCGAAGTACCGCGTGAGGATGCGTTCTGGCGCAACTAAACGTCGGGCAATGCCATCATTGGGCCAAAGCACCGCCCGAAGCCGGCTGATCACGCAATGAAAACGCCACCTCCTAGCCCTTGGCGACGCTTTTCGCTACCCTTGATCCTTTGATCGATACCGCCCACACGGCATCGACCGCTCATCGCTTTAGGAAGGCTGCATGTCCACCCCCACAGTTCGCGAACAATTCCTTGTTATCAGTGCCCTCGGCGCCAACCCCATGGAGCTGACCAACGTCCTGTGCCGCGCCAGCCATGAGAACCGCTGCGCCGTCGTGACCTCCCGCCTCACCCGCCATGGCGAGTGCAGTGCGCTGGTCCTGCAGATTTCTGGCTCCTGGGATGCCTTGGCGCGCCTGGAAACCGGCCTGCCGGGCCTGGCCAAGAAGCATGACTTCACCGTCAACGTGGTACGCAGCGCCGCCCTGGAAAACCGCCCCCAGGCCCTGCCTTACGTAGCGTATGTCAGCTCGGCCTACCGCTCGGACATCGTCAACGAGCTGTGCCAGTTCTTTATCGACCATAACGTCGAGCTGGAAAACCTCACCTGTGACACCTACCAGGCGCCACAAACCGGCGGCACCATGCTCAATGCCACCTTTACCGTGACTTTGCCGGCCGGCGTACAGATCAGTTGGCTGCGCGACCAGTTCCTGGATTTCGCCGATGCCCTGAACCTCGACGCCTTGATTGAGCCATGGCGCCCACAGAACCCAATGTAAGGAAGTACTTCTCTATGCCGGTAGCCATCGACACACCCGTGGCCGATTTCGAGGCCCAGGCCACCAGCGGCCAGACCTTCAGCCTCGCAGCCCTCAAGGGCAAGCAAGTGGTGATCTACTTTTACCCGAAAGACAGCACCCCTGGCTGCACCACCGAAGGCCAGGGTTTTCGTGACCAGTACGCCGCATTCAAGGCCGCCAATACCGAAGTGTTCGGCGTGTCGCGTGACAGCGTGAAGTCCCACGAGAACTTCAAGGGCAAACAAGAATTTCCTTTCGAGCTGATCAGCGATAAGGACGAAGCGGTCTGCCAGCTGTTTGATGTGATCAAGTTGAAGAAGCTGTACGGCAAAGAATACCTGGGCGTGGATCGCAGTACCTTCCTGATCGACAGCCAAGGCGTGCTGCGCCAGGAATGGCGCGGCGTGAAAGTGCCGGGGCATGTTGACGCCGTGCTGGCGGCAGCGCAGGCGCTGAACAAGGCTTGATCTTGCCTCGATAAGCATAGACTTTGTGGGCTGTAGCAGCACACGGTAACCACGATGCGAAGCGAGCCGCTCTTGATCTGCTTTTGATCTTAGGCGCCCCGTCAAACCACGCTGGCCGGAATTCGACAGTGATTTGGGGGGTAAACCGGCAGGGATGCCGGTTTAGCCGCCCCGCGCCATGGATGGCGCGTGGCGGCGGCCCCCCAAATCACTGGCGGATTACGGGCACACCGAGCCTAGGCGAGGTGCCGAGTGGTGGGGCAAGAGCCCTTTGGTTACTTTGGGGCTTTTCCAAAGTGACCCGCCGTCAGGGCGGAACCCTAAGCGGCCGTTACCGCAGCAATGGATATGTACACAATCCAACTGTGTTGACTGCCAAGCCGCCTTCGCGAGCAAGCCCGCTCCCACAGTTTGATCGTGGGGTGTCAGGTAGATAGGGGGCGGCTGTCAGGCCGTCTTCGCAGGCAATCTCCCACATTTGGATCGTGGTGCCCAGGTAGACAAGCATCGGCCGCCAGGTCGTCACGAGAGCAAGCTCCCTCGCCACAGGGGCCAGCTTGGTACCGAAGTTGTGTAGATACCTTGCCTCGTAAGGCCTTCAGGCCTTTCGCAACCAATAGCAGTACACGCCAGCAGCCTCTTCTTCCCGAACCAGCGTATGGCCCGCCAACCTGGCAAAAGTGCGGAAGTCACGCTGGGAGCCTGCATCGGTGGCGGTCACTTTAAGCACGGCGCCGCTGGCCAATCGATTGAGCTCCAGCTTGGCCTTGAGCAAGGGCAACGGGCAGTTCAGACCGCTGGCGTCGAGTTCGGCGTCACAGGCTGCAACGTCGGTCATGGTGTTACTCCAGGCAAACATTTGGGCTGCTTAGAATATCTGGTCCCAAGCTCAGTGTCCGGCTACAGTAAGCTCTTTGTCGAAAGGCTTTGTGCATGACTTTTTTGCGCCCTACCCTGCTGACGCTGGCCTGCCTGCTGGCCTCCCCGGCCTTCGCTGACGACCTGCCGTCACTTGGTGATGCCAGTTCTGCCATTGTCTCGCCGCAACAGGAATACCAACTGGGCCGCGCTTGGCTGGCTTACCTGCGCGGCCAGGTCTCGCAACTCAATGACCCGCAACTCAAGGATTACGTCGAAACCAGCGTGTACAAGCTGGTGGAGACCAGCCAGGTCAATGACCGGCGCCTGGAATTTATCCTGATCAACAGCCCACAGCTCAACGCCTTTGCGGCTCCGGGCGGGATCGTGGGGGTCAACGGCGGTTTGTTCCTCAATGCACAGACCGAAGGCGAATACGCGTCGGTACTGGCCCACGAACTGGCGCACTTGTCTCAACGCCACTTCGCCCGAGGCGTGGAAGCGCAATCACGCATGCAACTGCCGATGATGGCTGCCCTGCTTGGCGGCATTATCGCCGCCGCTGCGGGTGCCGGCGATGCCGGTATCGCCGCGATTGCCGGCTCACAAGCCGCCGCGATCCAGGAACAGCGCCGCTTCTCCCGCCAGAACGAGCAGGAGGCCGACCGTATCGGCATCCTCAACCTGGAGAAAGCCGGCTACGACCCGCGCTCCATGCCCACCATGTTCGAACGGTTGATGCGTCAATACCGCTTCGACGCCAAGCCGCCGGAGTTCCTGCTGACTCACCCGGTCACCGAATCGCGTATCGCCGACACCCGCAACCGCGCCGAACAAGCCAAACCCGGCGGCAAGGAAGACAGCCTGCGCTATCAATTGATTCGCGCGCGGGTACAGCTCAAGTACGAAGACACACCAGGCCTGGCTGCCAAGCGCTTCCAGGCGCAGCTGGATGAAAACCCTAAAAATGACGTGGCACGCTATGGCCTGGCCATCGCCCAGATCAAGGGCACTCAACTCAAGGAAGCACGGGAAAGCCTGGCGCCGCTGCTGGCCAAGGCGCCCAACGACATCACCTACAACCTGGCCCAAATCGAACTGGACATCACCAGCAACCGCATGCCGGATGCGCAGCAACGTACCGACCGCATGCTCACCCAGTACCCCAGCAACTATCCGCTGAACCAGGTGCGAGTAGACCTGCTGCTTAAACAGAACCGTACCGCCGATGCAGAAAAGGCACTGGACGGGCTGCTCAAGTCGCGCCCGGACGATCCGGACGTGTGGTATCAGGTCGCCGAAACTCGCGGCTTGTCCGGCAACATCATTGGCCTGCATCAGGCCCGCGCCGAATATTTCGCACTGGTGGGGGATTTCCAGCAAGCGATCCAGCAGTTGGACTTTGCCAAGCGGCGCGCGGGCAGTAACTTCCCGCTGTCCTCACGCATCGACGCCCGTCAGCGTGAACTGATCGAACAAGAGCGCCTGGTAAAAGGCATGATGAGCTAAACCCGCCGCCCACAAAAAAGCCCCGCTGCCGTTAACCGGCAGCGGGGCTTTTTTATGGGGCTAGCGGATTACTCGGCCAGCTTGAAGGTGATGAAGCTGGCACGGCCTTGACGCAGGACGCGCATCGACACCGAGCGATTCTTCGGCAACGCCTTGGCGATGTCGGCGAATTCCTTGGTGGTGTCAATTGCCTGGTTGTTCAAGTGAGTGATCACGTCACCCGGTTGCAGGCCGATCAAGGCGGCTGGGCCGTCCTGAACTTCCTTGATCACCACACCGCTTTGCAGGTCGAAGGTTTTCTTCTGCTCGGCGGTCAGCTCAACCACGGCGATACCCAGGCGGTTACTGCTGCGCTCGGCACCTGGCTTGGCGTTGCCCAAGGCATCCAGGGTCGCGCCTTCTTCCGGAATTGCACCAACGGTCAGTTCGACGTTCTGGCGCTTGCCATCACGAATCACTTCCAGCTTGGCTTTGCCGCCGGCCTTGAGCGCGCCGACCAGATGAGGCAGGTCCGCCGACATGATGATCGGCTGGCCGTTCATGCTCAGGATGACGTCACCGACTTTCAGGCCGCCTTTGGCCGCAGGGCCATTGTCCTGAATCTGCGCAACCAGGGCACCGGCCGGCTTGTCGAGACCGAAGGACTCAGCCAGGTCCTTGTTCACTTCCTGGATCACCACGCCCAACCAGCCGCGGCTGACCTTGCCGCCGCTTTTGAGCTGATTGGAGACGTCCATGGCCACATCGATCGGGATCGCGAAGGACACGCCCATGAAGCCACCGGAGCGGGTGTAGATCTGCGAGTTGATCCCCACCACTTCGCCGGCCAGGTTGAACAGCGGGCCACCGGAGTTACCCGGGTTGATCGGCACGTCGGTCTGGATGAACGGCACGTAGTTTTCGTTTGGCAGGCTGCGACCGATGGCGCTGACGATGCCTTGAGTAACGGTGTGGTCAAAGCCGAACGGTGAACCGATCGCGACCACCCACTGACCGGCCTTCAGGTCCTGGGACTTGCCCAGTTTAAGCACCGGTAAATCCTTGCCATCGATTTTAAGCAAGGCCACGTCGGAACGTGGATCGGTGCCAATCAGCTTGGCCTTGAGTTCACTGCGATCGGCCAGGCGCACGAGAATCTCATCGGCATCGGCAATCACGTGGTTGTTGGTGAGGATATAGCCATCAGGCGAAATGATGAAGCCGGAGCCCAGGGATTGGGCTTCGCGCTGGCCACCGCCGCCACGGGGGGAGCGCGGTTGCGGCATCCCTCGCTCGAAGAACTCGCGCAGCATGGGCGGCAAGCCTTCCAGGTCGGGCATCTGCTGGTTCGAGACCTTGCGATCCGGCAGCTTCTGCGTGGTACTGATGTTCACCACGGCAGGCGAGGCCTGCTCCACCAGTTGGGTGAAGTCAGGCAACTCGACCGCTTGCGCAGGTAAGGCCTGACCCAGCACCAGCACTGTGGCGACTATGGATAAGTAAGACTTCAAACGTGGTATCGACATACAGCTCCCGTTACGACGAGCAGGGTTAAGCGACAGGGTTCAATAAACGCCGGGGACTGCGACCGGCATTTCTGTTCCGCGAACAAACAAGGCCAGAGCCATCAAACCCTGACCTATAAAAAACATGGGAAGTTTTTGCAAGTGAAAATGCTGATCCAGAAATTTCATACACCCAGCACCCAATGAAATTCTGGCTCAGACTGAAAGAACAGGATGAACATAAGATTAACTATCTCAGGGCTTGGCGGCGGCCTTTTCACCACGCACCGACAACGCGATGCGTTCAGCAGTGCCGATGGGAATTTCGCCCACCACCGTGACCATCATTTCGCCATCGACCGTATTCAAACGCCGCGAGACTGCCACGGTCGGCCCAAGCTGAGCGCGGGTTTCATTCACGTCAGCGCCACTGAACGACTCGAGAAACACCGAAAAACGCGCGAGCCCATCGTCATACATCAGGCTGTCGACGGTAGATTTCGTTTGGGGATCTTTGCGCGTAGCGCTGCTGATCTGTTGGAAACCAGGCGGTAGCCAGTCCAGATGCCACCTTTGCGTGGCAGACAGGTCAGGTGCTTTAACGGCGGACATTGTTACCGGCGAACAGTCGCCGCTGGGCTGCAAGTCCTGGTCAGAAGGGGTAGCCGAAGTATCCAGGCGCGTGAACTGAAAACGCTCCAACAACTGCCCTTGATCGTTGAGCAGCAAGGACTTGAGCGGCAGCGCAGTCTCACGATCCAGGTGTAATTCAAACCCATAACGGTAAGGGTCACGCGCACTGATCGACACAATCACCGCATTACGACCAGCCACGCGGGATTTGCCAATGACGGCCAGTTCATAGAATGGATTGAGTTTTTTGGGATCAAGAACACGCGAGGGTGCATCAGAAGAATGACCGAGGCTGGCAACCAACGTGCCACTGACGCATTGCGCCCGGCCGTCTACCCGAACCGCTTCCTGGGCGGAGCCATCAAGCTGCAACAAGCGTTCACGGACATGACCATCCTGGACGCGGTGCCAGATGTCATGGGTGGAAAAACTGCCGTTACGTTCGTAGACAAACGTACCTTCAAAGCTTTGCTGCTGCTCTGCACGCCCAAGTCGAGTCAGCCAGTCTTGGGCTTCATCGGCATGGGCGGATAGTGCAAACCAACTACTGAGCAAAAGCGTAAGGAGCGGTATGGCGCGCATAGGGCTCCTTAGCGAATCAGCGGTTTTCCTGGCTTGCTGCACGAGCGTATGGCAGAGCGCTTTCAGTGCCTTTGGCGGCCGATTCCTGCGCATGTTGACGCAGGTAGCCTGGAAGGCGCTGATCCTGCCAGCCGGATTGCCCCTGAAGTACACCATTGGCCATAGGGCCGGTGGTATCGGTGCTTTCCTTGTAGCCAGCCAGCACGGCCGGGCCTTTGACTTGCGGACCGGCCATGACCGGTTGCTGAGTCTGTTGGGCCAGCTCGTTGCCTGCGATCTCGTCCTGGTTGTACAGGCGAACACCTGCCAACACAGCAACGGTCACCGAAGCGGCCACTGCCAGACGACCCAGGCTGCGCCATGGACCACGCGAGGCTTTTGCCGGAACGGCTTCATCAGCCAGTGCAGCAGAAACGGCCGCAGCAATATCCAGACGAGGGATTAGGAGATCCTTGTGCATCACCGCCCGAGCGACTTGGTAACGAGACCAGGTATCACGGGTTTGGGCGTCATCAAATGCATTGAGCACTCGACGAAGTTCCAGTTCATCCGCTTCGTTATCCATCACTGCGGACAGCGATTCCTGCAGGGCATCACGACTCATGGCGGTTCCTCTCTTGGCTGTCGCCGCTGTCTTTAGTTTTCCTGCAACAACGGTTGCAAGGCTTTGTCGATGGCTTCCCGGGCCCGGAAAATCCGTGACCTCACAGTCCCCACCGGACATTGCATGACGCTCGCAATGTCTTCGTAACTCAGACCATCGAATTCACGTAAAGTTAACGCCGTACGCAAATCTTCTGGCAGTTGCTGAATAGTGCGATGGACGGTGCCTTCGATCTCGTCGCGCAGCAATGCACGCTCCGGCGACTCGAGATCTTTGAGGCCGTGATCACCATCGTAAAATTCTGCATCTTCTGAACTGACATCACTGTCTGGTGGGCGGCGACCGCGTGACACCAGATAGTTTTTCGCCGTGTTAATGGCGATGCGGTATAGCCACGTGTAAAACGCACTGTCACCGCGGAAATTTCCAAGTGCACGGTAAGCCTTGATAAAGGCTTCCTGTGCAACGTCCTGCGCTTCATGGGTGTCGTGCACAAACCGCACGATCAACCCGAGAATTTTGTGCTGGTATTTCAGCACTAGCAGATCAAATGCTCGCTTATCACCGCGCTGTACGCGCTCGACCAGCCGCTGATCCTCTTCCTGGGTTAGCATGAACACTCCTCGTTGTACTTGAAGGAGGCTTGCATAACTAAACGATCAGGCTTGCAAACATAGACTCGGGCTTTTCGCAAAAGTTCTCCCCCTTCAAGCAAGTTTCCGGCATGCACTGATTTGGCACACACGAAAAACGCAGCACGGTCGGTGCCGGCTGCGCGAATAATCTTGTCGCCGGTTTCGTGACGCGTCCAATGCTCCCGACGGGCCAATAAACTCAACGTTTTCCCAGCTTTCGGGCAACCTGCTATTGAGTCGGGGCTTATGCAAAAAGTTCCCGTCCCGCCAACCGGCCATTTCCCAAAGCTGCGCAGCATAATCTCACAATGCCACGAAGGCGTGGCTATTGTGCCGCTCCACCCCTCTATATACTAGTGGCCCGTGTGACCCTTTGATTCGCCGATCCAGGCGTCCTGTTTGCGCCCCCTTTGGATCGCTTTTTGCGGAATCCGTCAAATGAGCCAACAGTTTCAACACGATGTCCTCGTAATCGGCAGCGGCGCCGCCGGCTTGAGCCTGGCCCTGACCCTGCCCAGCCATTTGCGTATAGCGGTTTTGAGCAAAGGCGACTTGGCCAACGGCTCGACCTTCTGGGCCCAGGGCGGCGTTGCTGCAGTGCTGGACGACACCGACACCGTGCAATCCCACGTCGAAGACACCCTCAACGCTGGCGGCGGCCTGTGCAATGAAGACGCCGTGCGCTTCACCGTCGAGCACAGCCGGGAAGCCATCCAATGGTTGATCGACCAAGGTGTGCCCTTCACCCGTGATGAACATGCCGGCAGCGACGACGGCGGCTTTGAGTTCCACCTGACCCGCGAAGGCGGCCACAGCCATCGCCGAATCATTCACGCCGCCGATGCCACCGGGGCCGCGATTTTCAAGACCCTGCTCGAGCAGGCCCGCCAACGCCCCAACATCCAATTGCTGGAGCAGCGCGTCGCCGTCGACCTGATCACCGAAAAACGCCTGGGCTTGCCGGGCGAGCGCTGCCTGGGCGCCTACGTACTCAACCGCACCAGCGGTGAAGTCGATACCTATGGCGCACGTTTCACCATTCTCGCCTCGGGCGGCGCCGCCAAGGTCTACCTCTATACCAGCAACCCCGACGGTGCCTGCGGCGACGGCATTGCGATGGCCTGGCGCTCGGGCTGCCGGGTCGCCAACCTGGAATTCAACCAGTTCCACCCCACTTGCCTGTATCACCCGCAGGCCAAGAGCTTCCTGATCACCGAAGCCCTGCGCGGTGAAGGTGCGCATTTGAAGCTGCCCAATGGCGAGCGCTTCATGCAGCGCTTCGACCCACGTGCCGAACTGGCGCCGCGCGATATCGTCGCCCGCGCCATCGACCACGAAATGAAGCGCCTGGGTATCGACTGCGTGTACCTGGACATCAGCCACAAGCCCGAAGCCTTCATCAAGACCCACTTCCCGACCGTCTACGAACGCTGCCTGACTTTCAATATCGACATCACCAAGGGCCCGATCCCCGTGGTACCGGCCGCGCACTACACCTGCGGGGGCGTAATGGTCGACCAGCATGGCCGCACCGACGTGCCAGGCCTGTACGCCATCGGCGAAACCAGTTTCACCGGCCTGCACGGCGCCAACCGCATGGCCAGCAATTCACTGCTCGAATGCTTCGTGTATGCGCGCTCGGCGGCAGCGGACATTCTTGAGCAACTACCGCGTATCCCGGTACCGGCCGCCCTGCCCCGCTGGGACGCGAGCCAGGTTACCGATTCGGACGAGGACGTGATCATCGCCCACAACTGGGACGAGCTGCGGCGCTTCATGTGGGACTATGTGGGCATCGTGCGCACCAACAAGCGCCTGCAACGGGCGCAACATCGGGTGCGCTTGCTGCTGGATGAGATCGATGAGTTCTACAGCAACTATAAGGTCAGCCGCGACCTGATCGAATTGCGCAACCTGGCCCAAGTGGCCGAGCTGATGATTCGTTCAGCCATGGAACGCAAGGAAAGCCGCGGCCTGCATTACACCCTCGACTACCCCCAGATGCTGCCCGAAGCCCGCGACACTATCCTGGTGCCAACCACCTACGGCGGCTGAACTTCAGGCGTACACGCAGGCGCCGGTGCACATCGGCGGCCTGCGCATCCTTGGGCACGCAGATGGACTGCACTCGCCGTTCACCCTGCACCCGGTAACGCAACACCACGATCAGCGGCAACGCCAGGCTGTCGGGCCGCAGTTGCACAGGGTGCCACCCGCGTGCGGCGCTCCATAATTGCCAGCCATCGTCGTCACGGCGCAGGCCACGAATCGACGAACGGTGAGTGAGTAGGATTTGCCGCGGTAATATCCAGGCACAATGAGCCAGGCATAACAGGATGCCAAGGCTTGAGTAAGGCAGGTTTAGAGCCAGCAGGCTGCCCAGCGCGATCAGTTGGGCAAGCACATAGGCCGCCAGCAACAGCCGCGAGGCCTGCCAGCGGCATTCGAAACGATTACTTGGGCTGGACACGGTCCAGGATCATCCGAACCATGCGCTGCAGCTCCGGGTCTTCGGATTCGGCGCGCTCCATGAACCAGCCAAACATGTCCTGGTCTTCGCACGTGAGCAACCTGACGTAGAGGTCGCGGTCCACCTGATTGAGCGTCGCGTACACCTCTTTAGTGAAAGGCACCAGCAGCACATCCAGCTCCAGCATGCCGCGACGGCTGTGCCAGTAGAGGCGATTGATTTCTACATCTTCGACCATGGAGCCCTCCTAAATTAGAGCGCAAGTATACAGCCCCGACGACACCGGAACAGTCGGCTTTGGTCGACCGCGACGAAACTATGCATTTGCCGGACGCCCCTCTATGATGCACCCATGACTTTTTGACCTGCGATGACCCATGGCTGACTCCGCTTTTTTCTGCTCCCTGTCCCACGAAGGCGTTCTCGCCGTCCGCGGCTCTGATGCTGCCAAGTTTCTGCAGGGCCAACTGACCTGCAACCTCAATTACCTGAGTGATACCCAGGCCAGCCTGGGCGCGCGCTGCACGCAAAAAGGCCGGATGCAGTCGAGCTTCCGCATCCTGCTACAGGGTGATGGCGTACTTCTGGCCATGGCCACCGAGTTGCTAGAGCCACAGTTGGCGGATTTGAAAAAGTACGCGGTGTTCTCCAAGTCCAAGCTCACCGACGAAAGCGCTGCCTGGGCGCGCTTCGGCCTGGCGAACGCAGACGCGGCCTTGACCGCTCTGGGCCTGGAACTGCCGGTCGAGACCGACAGCGTGGCACGCAACGAGGCATTGATCGCCGTCCGCGTTTCCCCGGGCCGTGCCGAACTCTGGGTACCTGCCGAACACGCCGACACCGTGCGCAGCCAATTGGCCGCACAGTTGCAGCAGGCTGACTTGAATGCGTGGCTGCTTGGCCAGATCCGTGCAGGTATCGGCCAGGTGATGCCCCAGACGCGCGAGCTGTTCATCCCGCAGATGCTCAACCTGCAAGCCGTGGGCGGCGTGAGTTTCAAGAAAGGCTGCTACACCGGCCAGGAAATCGTCGCGCGCATGCAGTACCTGGGCAAACTCAAGCGACGTCTGTATCGCCTGAGCCTGGAAACAGCCGAACTCCCCGAGCCAGGTACTCCACTGTTTTCCCCCAGCCATAACAGCGCAATCGGCGAAGTGGTCATCGCCGCAAAAGCTGACCAGTCGATTGAACTTCTCGCGGTGCTGCAAGCCGAAGCTGCCGACAGTGGCGACGTGCGCTTGGGCACCCTGGAAGGCCCAGGCCTGCACTTGCTTGACCTGCCCTACCCACTGGACCGAGATCGCGAGATCCAGCGTTAATCGCCGTACTTTTTTGCAGCACCCTAGAGAGCATGAATGAACAAGCTGGCGGAAAAAGTCCAACAAGCGTTGGTAACGGCCATCGATAACGATGACCTGGTTCTGCCGACATTGCCGGAGGTGGCCCTGAAAATTCGCCAGGCCGCCGAAGACCCGGAGATCAGCATCAGCCACCTGAGCAAGGTGATCAGTCGTGACACGGCCCTGTCGGCGCGCCTGATCAAAGTGGTCAACAGCCCGTTGCTGCGGGCCAGCCAGGAAGTTACCGACCTGCACACCGCCATTACCCGGCTTGGCACCAACTACAGCAGTAACCTGGCTATCGGCCTGGTGATGGAGCAGATCTTTCACGCCCGCTCCGAGGTGGTCGAACAGAAAATGCGCGACGTGTGGCGCCGCAGCCTGGAGGTGGCAGGCGTGAGCTACGCCTTGTGCCGTCGCCACAGCCAGCTCAAGCCAGACCAGGCGGCGCTGGGCGGCCTGGTACATCAAATCGGCGTGCTGCCGATCCTCACGTATGCCGAGGACCATTATGAGCTGCTGGCCGACCCCGTCAGCCTCAACCACGTCATCGACAGCATCCACCCGGTGCTGGGGGACAAGCTGCTACGGGTGTGGGACTTTCCCGAGATGCTGGTGAACGTGCCGGGCCAATACCTGGACCTGACACGCGACTCTGCCAGCCTGGACTACGTCGACCTGGTGCAGGTCGCCGCGCTGTACTGCCACCGCGGCACCGACCATCCCCTGGGGACCGCGCCGATTGCCACATTACCGGCCCTCATGAAGTTACGCATAGACCTGCACAGCGACGCCCTGCGCAGCGAACTGGACGAAGCGCGCTCGATGTTTTACTGATCAACCCGCGATAAAACTCACGCGTACCTTAAGCCCCGCCAGCTCGCCATCATGCAGGCTGATCTGCGCCAGGTGCGCACGGCAAATCTCCCCGACAATCGCCAGCCCCAAGCCCGAGCCCATGCCCTGCTGGCTGCGTCGATAAAAACGCTCGAACACCCGGTCCCGCTCATCCAGCGGGATACCGGGGCCGTCATCTTCCACCTCCAGCACCGCCGGGGCGGTCACCCGCAGAATCACATTGCCGCCGGGCGGCGTATGGGCCAAGGCGTTATCCACCAGGTTGCTCAGCAACTCATTAAGCAGCGTCGGTTCGCCACGCAGCCATACCGGCTCATCGGCCTCCAGCGCCAGGGCCACGCCCCGCGCGTGGGCCAGCGGCGCCATGGCCATACCGAGCTCACGGGCCAGTTGGCTTAAATCGAGCAGTTGCGCACCGCCTTCGGCAATGGCCCGGGCACCGTTCTCGATGCGGGCCAGTGACAACAATTGATTGGCCAGGTGCGTCAGGCGGTCGGTGCCCTGGGCGGCCGTTTCCAGGGTGCTGCGCCAGGTGGCCGGCTCTTCGGCACGCAGGCCCAGTTCCAGCCTGGCTTTGAGCGCCGCCAACGGTGTGCGCAGCTCGTGGGCAGCATCGGCAATAAACTGCGCCTGGCGCTCGAACTGCCCGCGCAGGCGTTCGGTGAAATGGTTGAGCGAGCGCACTAAGGGGCCGAATTCATCCTGAACTTCCACCAAAGGCAGGGGCCGCAGGTCATCGGGCTGGCGCTCTTCTACAGCCGTGCGCAGGCGTTCCAGCGGGCGCAGGGCGGCGCTTACCGCGAACCACACAAGCAACAATGCGCCGATGGCGAGCATGCCCAGGCGCAGCAGGGTATCAGCCATCAGGCTGCGAGCCATGGCCACCCGCGCTTCGTCGGTCTCCGCGACACGAATTTCGGCCATGCCATTCATGTTCGGCTCCGAGACGGCCTTGAGCAGGCTCACCACCCGTACATGCTGGCCCAGATACATGGCGTTGTAGAACCGCGCCAAGGCTGGGTAATCGTCAGTGCGGGGCGTGCCGGGCGGCGGGCCGGGCAGGTTTTCGTAACCGGAAATCAGCTTCTGATCAATGTCATTGACCTGGTAATAAATGCGCCCGGCACTGTCGTAGGCAAAGGTGTCCAGGGCTACATAAGGCACATTGGCGCTGAGGGTGCCGTCCACCTGGGTCAAGCCGGCGGCAATGGTGCGTGCCGAGGCCAGCAGCGTGCGGTCATAGGCGGTGTCGGCGGCTTCGCGACCGTTCCAATAAGCGCTCATGCCGCTGGCGAGCATCAACAGCACCAGCAACAGCGCGAGGTTGCACAGCAAGCGCCAGCGCAGGCTGCTGGGCTTATGCATCACGGGCTTCCAGCAAATAGCCAAGGCCGCGGAAGGTAACGATGGCGATGGGCTGGCCATCGAGCTTCTTGCGCAGGCGATGCACGTAGATCTCGATGGCGTCGGGGCTGGCCTCCTCGTCCAGGCCGAATACCTGGGAAGCCAATTGCTCCTTGCTCATCACGCGGCCCGGGCGGGCAATCAAGGCCTCGAGTACCGCCTGCTCTCGGGAGGTCAAGGTCATCAGTTCGCCTGCGACCGTGAAGCGCCGGGTGTCGAGGTCGTACACCAGCACACCGCAGGTCTGCTGGCGCTCGCCGCCCAACACGCTGCGCCGCAACAGTGCCTTGACCCGTGCTTCAAGCTCCGTGAGTTCAAACGGCTTGGCCAGGTAGTCATCGGCGCCCAGGTTCAGGCCGTGCACGCGGTCTTTTACATCACTGCGAGCGGTCAGCATCAGCACCGGCAGGTTTTTTCCACGTGCCCGCAAACGCGCGAGCACCTCGAAACCATCCAGGCGCGGCAACCCCACGTCCAGGATCACCGCGGCGTATTCCTCGCTGCTCAAGGCCAGGTCCGCCGCCACGCCGTCATGCAATACATCAACGGTCAAACCCATGCTCTTGAGCGCTTGGGCGACACTTTCGGCGAGCTGCAGATGGTCTTCAACCAACAGGACACGCATGGATTTCTACCTCATTCAGGGGTGGTCGGCGCCACGCTTTGCCCGGCAGTTTACAGCTGCAACCTGGCCTGTGAAGCCCGAAAACATTGAAAGGCGATTGAAAGGTTAGTGAAAGCTTCGCCCTTTAGCATCCAACCACGGTGGTCTATGCCCGCCGAGTTGCCTGACCCGTAGCGCCCGAAAAACGCCTTGAAGCGTTTTCGCCAAAATAAGAACAATAACGGAGTACACCACGATGCTGTCGACCCAGCCACAGGCTTGCCCGCCTGTTCGCTCTTCCCGCCTGACCCACACCGCCCTCGCCAGTGCCGCCGCCCTTGCCGGCTTTGCGCCGCTCAGCCAGGCTGCCTTCTTCGAAGACAGTAGCGCGACCCTGGAAACCCGCAACATGTACTTCAACCGCGACTTTCGCGACGGTACCAGTGCCCAGCAATCCAAGCGCGACGAATGGGCCCAGGGCTTCATGCTCAACCTGCAATCGGGCTACACCGACGGCACCGTCGGCTTTGGCGTGGATGCGCTGGGCATGCTCGGCGTCAAGCTCGACTCCAGCCCCGACCGCACCGGCACCGGCCTGCTGCCGACCCACGATGACGGCCGCGCCGCCAACGAGTACTCAAAGCTGGGCCTGACCGGCAAAGTGAAAATCTCCGCCACTGAGCTTAAGATCGGCTCGCTGATCCCCGAACTGCCGATTCTCAAGCCCAACGACGGGCGCATCCTGCCGCAGACCTTCAACGGTGGCTTGATCACTTCCAAGGAATTCAACAACCTGGTGTTCACCGGTGGTCGCCTGGACAAAGCCAAAGACCGCGACGACACCAACTACGAAGACATCGCGCTCAATAACAAGAACAGCCGCTTCCTCAGCGGTGCAACCGGCAAGCACTTCAACTTCGGTGGCGTCGACTACAAGTTCGCCGACAAGATCACCGGCAGCTACCACTTCGCCCAACTCGACGACGTCTACCGCCAGCACTTCCTCGGCATGGTCGCATCCCGCCCGATGGGCCCTGGCACCTTCGGCGCCGACCTGCGCCTGGCGATCAGCGATGACACCGGCTCGGCCCGCGGCGGCAATATCGATAACAAATCCCTCAACGGCCTGTTCAGCTATGCCCTCAATGGTCATAAGCTCAGCGCCGGCTACCAGCACATGTCCGGCGACAGCGCCTTCCCGTATGTGGATGGCAGTGACCCGTACCTGGTCAACTTCGTGCAGATCAACGATTTTGCCGGCGCCGAAGAACGCTCCTGGCAAGCACGCTACGACTACGATTTCGCCAAGCTGGGCATTCCGGGCTTGAGCTTCATGAGCCGTTACCTCTCGGGTGACAACATCAAGCTCAAGAACGGCGAGACCGGCAAGGAGTGGGAACGCAACAGCGAGATCAAGTACGTGGTGCAAAGCGGCACGTTCAAAGATGTGGCCGTGCGCCTACGTAACGCCACCTATCGCTCCAACTATTCGGCCCGTGACGCAGATGAAATGCGCTTGCTGGTCAGCTACAGCGTCGCACTTTGGTAGTACCCCCTCATAACAAAAACGATGGAGATCGCCATGACCCTTTCACTGCGTAAACTTGCCCTCGCCGCCGGCTGCATGCTGTTCGCCGGCCAACTGCTGGCCGCCGACGAACCCAAGCGTCCGGAATGCATCGCCCCGGCCTCCCCCGGCGGCGGTTTTGACCTGACCTGCAAACTGGCGCAAAGCGCGCTGGTGAACCAAAAGCTGCTGACCAAACCGATGCGTGTGACCTACATGCCAGGCGGCGTGGGCGCGGTGGCCTACAACGCAGTCGTGGCCCAGCGCCCTGCGGACGCCGGCACCCTGGTTGCCTGGTCGAGCGGTTCGCTGCTGAACCTGGCCCAGGGCAAGTTCGGCCGTTTTGATGAAAGCGCCGTGCGCTGGTTGGCGGCAGTGGGCACCAGCTATGGCGCCATCGCGGTGAAAAGCGACTCGCCCTACAAGACCCTCGACGACCTGGTCAAAGCCTTGAAGAAAGACCCAGGCAGCGTGGTGATCGGCTCCGGCGGCACCGTCGGCAGCCAAGACTGGATGCAAACCGCGCTGATCGCCAAGGCCGCCGGGATCAACCCGCGCGAACTGCGTTACGTCGCCCTTGAGGGTGGTGGTGAAATCGCTACGGCCTTGCTGGGTGGCCACATCCAAGTGGGCAGTACCGACATCTCCGACTCCATGCCGCATATCCAAAGTGGCGACATGCGCCTGCTGGCAGTGTTCTCCGAGAAGCGCCTGGATGAACCAGAGATGAAGGACATTCCGACCGCCAAAGAGCAAGGCTACGACATCGTCTGGCCGGTGGTGCGTGGCTTCTACCTGGGGCCAAAGGTCAGCGATGCCGACTACGCCTGGTGGAAAGACGCCTTCGACAAACTGCTGGCCTCCGAGGAGTTCGCCACGCTGCGTGACCAGCGCGAGCTGTTCCCGTTTGCCATGACCGGCCAGGAGCTGGACACCTACGTGAAGAAGCAGGTGGCTGACTACAAAGTGCTGGCCAAAGAGTTCGGCCTGATCCAGTAACCGCCCCTCTTTTGTGTAATGCCCCTGTAGGAGCGAGCTTGCTCGCGAAGAACCCAAGGACATCCACGTGCGTCCAGACAGCACGCGTTATCGTTGACGTTTTTCGCGAGCGAGCTCGCTCCTACAAGAGGGGCCTTGGAGTTTTCTATGCTCTTACAACGCATTTTTGCCGCGGTGCTGTTACTGGCCTGTATCGGCCTGGCACTGATGGCTTGGCCGTATCAGGCGGCCTTTTCCTACGAACCCGTAGGGCCAAGAGCCTTCCCCCTGCTGCTGCTCGGGCTGATGGGCCTGGCGCTTGTCTACATGATGATTCGCCCGCAGGCGACCAAGCATACCGACGACGAACCGGCGCTGGATCGACCCACGCTGATCAAGATCGGCATCTGTGTGGCCCTGCTGCTGGTGTTTGCCGGCACATTCGAATCCTTGGGTTTCATTCTCAGCAGCATGCTGATCGGTATTCCGATGGCACGGCTGTACGGCGGCCGCTGGTGGCCCAGCGTGGTGATCATCACCTTGATGAGCGTCGGTCTTTATCTGCTGTTCGATAAAACCATGGACGTACCGTTGCCCCTCGGCCTGCTCGACGTTCTGGAGAACTGATATGGATACTTTTGGCTATTTGGGCCAGGGTTTCGGCATTGCGCTGAGCCCCTATAACCTGGTGACCGCGTTGTGCGGCACCCTGATCGGCACCGTGGTCGGCCTGTTGCCGGGCCTGGGCCCGATCAACGGCGTGGCGCTGTTGATCCCCATCGCCTTCGCCCTGGGCTTGCCGCCCGAGTCGGCGCTGATCCTGCTGGCAGCCGTGTACCTGGGCTGCGAATACGGCGGCCGCATCAGTTCGATTTTGCTGAACATCCCGGGCGAAGCGTCCACCGTGATGACCACGCTCGACGGCTACCCGATGGCCCGCAAAGGCCTGGCTGGCGTGGCGCTGTCGTTGTCGGCCTGGAGTTCGTTCATCGGCGCGTTTATCGCCACCTGCGGCATGGTGCTGTTCGCCCCGCTGCTGGCCAAGTGGGCGATTGCTTTTGGCCCTGCGGAATATTTCGTGTTGATGGTGTTTGCGATTGTCTGCCTGGGCGGCATGGCCGGTGACAAACCGCTGAAGACTTTTGTGGCGGCGCTGATCGGCTTGTTCCTTTCCTGCGTGGGCATCGACGCCAACAGCGGTGTATACCGCTTTACCGGCGACAATATTCACCTGACCGACGGCATCCAGTTCGTGGTGCTGGTACTCGGGCTGTTCTCCATCAGCGAGATTTTGCTGCTGCTGGAAAAAACCCACCGTGGCCAGGAAGCGGTGAAAGCCACCGGGCGCATGATGTTCAACGCCAAGGAAGCCTTGTCGGTACTCACCGTGAACCTGCGTTGCGGCGTGTCGGGTTTTATCATCGGCGTGTTGCCGGGTGCCGGTGCGACCATGGCGTCGGCCGTTGCCTACATGACCGAGAAACGCATCGCAGGCGCGAGCGGCAAGTTCGGCCAAGGCGACATGCGCGGCCTGGCCGCCCCTGAAACCGCGATTGGCGCATCGGTCTGCGGCGCCATGGTACCGATGCTGACCCTCGGCGTTCCGGGCTCGGGCACCACAGCGGTGATGATCGGCGCCCTGTCGCTGTACAACATCACCCCTGGCCCGCTGCTGTTCCAACAGCAACCGGACATTGTCTGGGGCCTGATCGCCTCGTTGTTCATTGCCAACATCATGCTGGTGGTGCTCAACATCCCGATGATCCGCATCTTCACCCGTATCCTCGCCGTGCCGAACTGGGCGCTGGTGCCGGTGATCGCCATCATCACCGCGATTGGCGTGTACGCCGTGCATGCCACCACCTTCGATCTGTTCCTGATGATCGCCATCGGCATCTTCGGCTACATCCTGCGCAAGCTGGACTTCCCGCTGTCGCCGCTGCTGCTGGGCTTTATCCTCGGCGGCCTGATGGAGCAGAACCTGCGCCGTGCGCTGTCGATCTCCAACGGTGCGCTGGAAATCCTGTGGTCGAGCCCGATCACCTTTGGCGTCTGGGTACTCACCGCAATCATGCTGCTCGTACCGCTGCTGCGTATCTGGCGTAAACGCGTGCAACAGCGTCGTGCCCTGGCCGATGTCTGAGGTCACCTTTAAACATTGGTGGGGAACACCGCTGGTCGGCTTGGCCGGCGGTTACCTGGCCAGCCTGGTGGGCTGGCCTTTGCCGTACATGGTCGGCTCGTTGTTGGCGATCATCCTGGTGCGTTGCCTCACGCCCTGGCAGTTGGCGGAGATTCCCGGCGGGCGCAAATGCGGCCAATGGGTAGTGGGCATCGGCATTGGCCTGCACTTCACCCCGGTGGTGATCGAGCAGGTGATGAGCCACTTCGGCTTGATCTTTTTCGGCGCACTGGTCACCAGCTTGTCGAGCGTGGTGGGCGTGTGGTTGATGCGCCGCAGCGGCGAAGACCGCGCCACGGCGTTTTTCTCCAGCATGCCGGGCGGTTCCGGCGAGATGGTCAACCTCGGCGCCCGCAATGGCGCGGTGCTCAGCCGGGTGGCGGCCGGGCAAAGCCTACGGGTGCTGGTGGTGGTGCTGTGTGTGCCGGCGATCTTCAAGTATTTGCTCGGGGGCGGCGCACCGCAGTTTCATCCGGCGCCCGTGGACTGGGCCTGGCTGGCCCTGCTGTTTCCGGTGGGGGCGCTGATTGCCTGGGGCTGGCAACGCTTGCGCCAACCCAACCCCTGGCTGTTCGGGCCGTTGCTGGTGAGTGCGATCGCCAGCGTGACCTGGGATTTGCACATCGGCCTGCCAGACGGCGGCAGCCAGATCGGCCAATGGTTGATCGGCAGCGGTTTGGGTTGCCACTTCAATCGGCAGTTCTTCCGCCGCGCGCCCTCGTTCATGGGCCGCACCTTGATTGGCACGGCATTGACCATGCTGCTGGCGACATTGGCGGCGGTGGGCTTGAGCGCTCTGACCCAGTTGGACCTGCGTTCGCTGACCCTGGGCATGATGCCCGGCGGCATTGCAGAAATGAGCCTGACGGCCGAGACGCTACAATTGTCGGTGCCGTTGGTGACGGCAATGCAGGTGATGCGTCTGCTGTTTGTGCTGTTTTTGGCAGAGCCGTTGTTCAGGCACTGGAACCGCCAATCTTAATTCTGGAAGTGGCCCCTCAAGGGCCACGACCGTTTGTCTGAACTGGCAATCTTCACAGCTAGCCAAACTCACCTTAGCGGCCTTTCATGGAGCGACTTCCCACTGAGGAGCGCAATCGTGGTGACCCCAACCGAAACAACGCTCGCAAACGAAAATGAAGAACCCGTCGCAATCGTAAATACGGTTGCCGTCCCGGGGTCCCCCAATCACCTAGTACTCAATGGGGATGGAACGCGTCTGTATGTAGCAAGCTCCACATTGCCACAAGGCATTACTGTCATCGACACAGCGAACTTTAGCGTCCTCAGGACAATCACCACTGTGGGATCGCCCATTTGGCTGGCAATGCACCCCACTGCCCCGCGCCTTTACGCCAGCGATAACAGCCAGGCCAGCAATACGCCGATCACCGTGATAGACACTTTGACCGATAACGTCAGTGACCATATAAGGGGGTTTACTACTATCAATGGGTTGGCCTTGAATTCTACCGGAACACGCTTGTACGTCGCCGACCAAGGCGCTTCAGAGTTGGTAGTGATCGATGCCTCCACTCACCAGCGAATCGCCGCCCCCCAAGTACGCTACCCTCGAGAGATCGCGATAGCACCAGGCAACGCCCGTTTACACCTTGCCTCGGATCTTGATGGGTGGACTAGCATCAACCTTGGAACTAACAGGGTGGTGACCCAAACCAATACCGTTGCCGGCCAACCTACCTCCATTGCGCATGCTCGCTTCAACGCACAGGTCTACATCACCTACCAAGATCGTGGTGAGGTCTATATCGGCAACACCTCCACCGCACAGGTCAGTAGGATACTGACCGGTTTGCTAGCTCCCTTTCAGGTGGCCTTTCATACTATGCTCGAGATCGCCTACATCACGGAAACCGATGGTAACCGCATGAGCATTCTCAATACCCGCACACAAACCGTAACCGGTACCCTCACTGGCTTCAACAAACCACGGGGTATCGTCGTGACACCCAACGGCCGAACCGCCTATGTTGCCAATATTGGCAATAGCACGGTGTCACAAGTCCGTTTGTAGCCCGACGTCGTCCGGTTCAGAGTGGCGGCAGCCGCCACTCGATCGGGGCCTCACCATTCTGCTCAAGAAACTTGTTGGCCCGGCTGAAATGCCCGCAGCCCAGAAACCCGCGATACGCCGACAACGGTGACGGATGCACCGACGTCAGCACCAGATGCTTGGTGGCGTCGATGAGCTTCTGCTTGCTTTGAGCATGGGCGCCCCACAGCAGGAACACCAAGTGCGGCTGATGCTCACTGACCACTTCGATAATCCGATCGGTAAAAAACTGCCAGCCCTTGCCCGCATGGGCATTGGCATTGGAGCGCTCCACCGTCATGGTGGTGTTGAGCATCAGTACGCCTTGGTCGGCCCAGCTTTGCAGGTAACCGTGGTTGGGGATGTCGATGTTCAGGTCGCGCTTGAGTTCTTTATAGATATTGACCAGCGACGGCGGCGCCGGCACGCCCGGTTGCACCGAGAAGCACAGGCCATGGGCCTGGCCAGGGCCGTGGTACGGGTCTTGGCCGAGAATCACGACCTTGACCTTGTCCAGCGGTGTTGAATTGAGAGCGTTGAAAATCAATGGGCCGGGCGGGTAGATCTCCTTGCCAGCGGCATGTTCCTGGCGCAGAAACTCGCGCAATTGCGCCATGTAGGGCTTCTCGAACTCATCGCGCAGAGCGTGTTTCCAGCTGGGTTCGAGTTTGATACGGTCGCCATCGGTCATAGTTCAATTGTCTTGTAAAAAAGAATGAGGCGAACCCTAGGAAAGCCGACCCCGCTTGTCAATTGATCTGACACAGCACCGGCACTTTCCCACGAAGGGATCATACTCATCCTTCACCTTCTCGATTGAGGTCACGATGAACCTGCATTTCGAAGAACTGACCGGCAATGGCGGCGCTCGCATCGGCATCGCCAGCCTGGACGCGCCAAAGTCCCTTAACGCCCTCTCCCTGCCGATGATCCTGGCCCTGGATGAGCGCATGGAGGCTTGGGCCAAAGACCCACAGATCGTCTGCGTGCTGCTGCGCGGCAACGGCCCCAAAGCCTTTTGCGCCGGTGGCGAAGTGCGCAGCCTCGCCCAGGCATGCCGTGAACAGCCCGGTGAAGTTCCGACCCTGGCCGCGCAGTTTTTTGCCGCTGAATATCGTCTTGACTACCGCCTGCACACCTACCCGAAGCCGTTGATCTGCTGGGGCCACGGTTATGTATTGGGCGGCGGCATGGGCCTGTTGCAAAGCGCCGCCGTGCGTATCGTCACACCGAGCAGTCGTTTGGCCATGCCCGAGATCAGCATTGGCTTGTACCCGGATGTGGGTGCCAGTTGGTTCCTGTCGCGCTTGCCAGGCAAGCTCGGCCTGTTCCTGGGCCTCACCGGCGCCCATATCAACGGTCGCGACGCGCTGGACTTGGGCCTGGCCGACCGTTTCCTGCGCGATGACCAGCAAGACGAATTGCTCGATGGCCTGCTGCAGCTGAACTGGCAGGAACAGAGCGCGATGCAACTCAACAGCTTGCTCAAGGCCCTGGCGCAGGAGGCAATCGGCGATCAACCCGAAGCGCAATGGCTACCGCGCCGCGCACAGATCGACGAATGGCTGGATGTAGGAGATGTGCGCTGTGCCTGGCGTGCCTTGAGCCTGCTGCGCGACCACAGCGACCCGCTATTGAACCGCGCCGGCAAAACCCTCAGTGAGGGCTGCCCGCTGACGGCGCATCTGGTGTGGGAACAACTCCAGCGCGCCCGTCACCTCTCCCTGGCCCAGGTGTTCGAGATGGAATACACCCTGAGCCTAAATTGCTGCCGTCATCCGGAGTTCGCCGAAGGGGTTCGGGCGCGCCTGATCGACAAAGACCAGACGCCTCATTGGCATTGGCCGGATATCAACACACTGCCGGAAGCGGTGGTGCAGGCGCACTTTGACAAGGCCTGGGAAGGTAGGAATCCTCTGGCGGATTTATCTGACTACTGACAGGTCTGTACGCTTGTCGTTGACCTTGAAAGCGCAATTGTCCGGCTGGCTGTCCGTGCAGGTGTACACTGGCAACTTGAACGCATCGGGCTGTAGCTCCCAATACAAGGTGCTGGTCAACGACATGTTGATAACCTCATTGCCCTTGCGTGGCCTCAACGCTACCACCCCGTTCCGACTGGTGCGGTAGATGCACTTATCCATGTAGCCGTTTCCTCTCTCCTCGCCCTCGGCCGGCATGAACACTGCGCCAATGAATCCGTCGATAACACCACGAGACGCAACCCTCGGGCTTTGCCAGCGCAGGCCATGGTCCTTGGCGCGATAATGGCCGTCGGCGTATGCGATCTGCGTTGTATAAGGACAGCCCTGCTCCGCTCTTGCCGGTGCAATGACGTAGCTCATCAGCAGTAGCACGCAAATCAATTGTTTGAACATAGGGGTTCCATCTGCTCAGTCTCACCACGCAAAAGCACTCGGCTCTGCGCTAGTGAAATACAGCTAGCAACTCAAAGATAGCTGTTAAATCTGACAGTACGGACGTACGGTACCCATAAAAAGCGGCGCATGATGCGCCGCTTGTTTTTCAAGATATTTAACGGTGCCCGCCGCGGCCACCTCCGTGGTCGGAACCACGGCCACGCCCGCCGTTGCCCCAGCGGTCGCCCCATCCATGGTTTTGGGAGGGCCGGTAGCCGGCGCGGGGGTAATAACGCGGGGCTGGTTGGTAGTAGCGCGGCGCCGAGTAATAGCGAGGCTGTGGTGCATAGTAACGGGGCGCTGGCGCGTAATAGCTGCGCCCGGAAGGGTAATAACGCGGGCCGCCGTAGTAGTAGGCGGGCGCCGGTGCGGTGTAGACCTCGGAGCGATAGTAGGTAGCGCCTCCATCGTAGTAGGGCACGCAGGCTGAAAGGGTCAGGCCGAGCAAAGCGATAAGCAGCAGTCGTCGATACATGGCGGCCTCCTGGACCGCGGAAGAGCTCCTCCAGCGACGCTGGCGAGCGGCATTCAGCCTTCACTGAATGACGAAACATCTGACATCAAAAACAGAATCTGGTGCGTTCGCGACACAAGTGAAAACATCTGTTTCAGACGAAGTGAAGCCCCGCCAAACAGCCATGATGATGGAATGCCGCTCAGCCGCGCTGTATCGTGCAATAACTAACGCGCCCTACCCGATTCCCTTCTGAACCGACCCATGACCACACCGACCCTCTGCCCCGCCTGCGGTGCCCGCAACGACTGCTCCCTGGCCGACCCACGCACAGCCGATCAGGCCTGCTGGTGCTACAGCGTCACCATCGACCCGGAGGTACTTGAAGCCCTGCCGGATGAGTTGCGCAATAAAGCCTGCCTGTGCCCGCGCTGCGCCCAAGTGGACGAACAGTTGCGTACCCGCCATGCGCGTTGATCGCTTCCTCAGCAACCTGCCACAGTTCAATCGCAAGCAAGTGCGCCTGTTGCTGGTGGAGCGTCGGGTGACCGTCGAGGGTGTTGCGGTCAGCGATCCGCACCATGACGTACGGGAATTCAGCCAGGTCTGCGTGGACGGTGAAATCCTGCAAGCGGGCAAGCCGGCGCGTTATTTCATGCTGCACAAACCCCAGGGTTGCGTCAGCGCCACATCAGACCCGCAACACCCCACGGTCCTGGACCTGCTGGACGAACCGGACAAAGCCGACCTGCATATCGCCGGGCGCCTGGATTTCAACACCACCGGCCTGATGCTGATCACCAACGACGGCCAATGGTCGCGGCGCCTCACGCAACCGCAGACCAAGTTGCCCAAGGTGTACCACGTGCAAACCGAACAGGACATCGGCCCGCATTACGCGCAGACGTTCGCGGCAGGCGTGTATTTCGCTTTTGAAGATCTCACTACCCAACCTGCCGAACTTGAACTGCTAAGCCCTAGAACGGCCCGGTTGAGCATCATCGAAGGCCGCTATCATCAGGTGAAGCGCATGTTCGGGCATTTTGATAACAAGGTGACCGGCCTGCACCGCGAGCGAATGGGCCCTTTGGTGCTGGATGCGTCGCTTGCGCCGGGTCAGTATCGGCCACTGACTGACGACGAGATCCGACAAGTCTGACGACCGTTCAGCCGGTGACGGCAAAAAACCAGCCGCTTGCCTTGCGACCTGCCTTCGGTGCTGCTTGAATCAAGGCGTCAGCCAGATGATGACTGACGAGTCGCCCTATAACCTCCAAGAAACACCTTGCCTCGCCCGCGCTTGATCTTCGGGCCCTCCCGGCAAACAGCCCGCCATAACAACACCCGCCGGCCAGCCGTCATCGGACCGACATGGGCCCTCATTTTCCAGGCGTATGCCTACCTGTCATAAAGCTCGTGCAGAGTGATTTGCGCGCACTACCCGCTTGCCAGGAGTCTTACGACATGAGGCCAGAAATCGCTGTGCTGGATATACAGGGTCAGTATCGGGTGTACACGGAGTTCTATCGCGCGGACGCAGCAGCCAAGACCATCGTCTTGGTCAACGGCTCCATGGCGACCACAGCGTCCTTCGCTCAAACCGTGAAAAGCCTGTACCCGCAATTCAATGTGGTGTTGTACGACCAGCCCTACGCTGGCCGTTCCAAAATCCACAACCGTCATGAGCACATGCTGACCAAGGAAGTCGAAGGCCAGATCCTCCTGGAACTGCTCGACCACTTCGCCGCTGAACACGTGTTGTCCTTCTCCTGGGGCGGCGCCGCCACGTTGGTCGCCCTTGCGCACCGGCCCCGTCGCGTGGAAAAAGCGGTGATCAGCTCATTCTCGCCAGTGATCAATGCGCCAATGCGTGACTACCTGGAACGGGGCGTCGACTACCTGGGCAACCTCGACCGCGACCGTGTCGGCCACCTGGTCAACAGCACCATCGGCAAGCACCTGCCGTCGCTGTTCAAGCGCTTCAACTACCGCCATGTCAGCAGCCTGGCCGCGCACGAATATGGGCAAATGCATTTTCACATCAGCCACGTGCTCAACAGCGACCGGCAGTGTTACCTCAAGGCCGCCAGACAGATCGACATTCCGGTGCTGTTCTTGAACGGCGAATGGGACGAATACACCAGTGCAGACGACGCCAAGCTGTTTGGCCAGCATGTGGCCAAGAGCAGCTTCAGCACCATCCAGGCGACGGGACACTTCCTGGACATGGAACATAAAGCCGCATGCCGCGATAGCCGTGAGGCCGTGGTGGGCTTCTTGAAAGGGCAGCGGCCCGCCAGCCCGTTGCGATATAGCCAAGGCCAGGCGCAGCATGCATGGGCGCTTTGAAATCAAGCCTGACACTGTGGCGAGCAAGCTTGCTCGCCACACGCAACTCTCACATTTTTCAAAGAAAAACTTCAAATCCAGCCGAACATCTGGTACAAAGTCAGCCGCTCTGAGCGGGTATAGTTTAGTGGCAAAACGAAAGCTTCCCAAGCTTTAGTTGAGGGTTCGATTCCCTCTACCCGCTCCACTCAGATTTGCACTTGCGCCAGGAGGGTTCTGGCGCAAGATGCACAAAAAACCGGTCCTTGGTGACCGGTTTTTTTATGCCTTGGATTCGGTCTTCAGCGTTGTTCTGCTGCTCGAAGCCGTGCCTGAGGACGTGAAGTATCTCGCAATACCTCCAAACGGCGTCATTTCCGCGCGCCCATACACTTCATTCAACACCTATCGAAATCTCGGACATCAACCGTTGGTAGGTAGAGTGTTGATAACTTTATAGCTGTGGGTATAGTAACCACCAAAACCCACCAAAAGGAGGGCAAGAACATGCTTTACCCCATCGCAATTTCAACGGGCGACGCGGACCACGCCTGGGGCGTGGAAGTCCCGGATATTCCTGGCTGTTATTCGGCCGGCGAGGACCTAGATGACGCCATGGCCATGGCCCGCGAAGCCATCGAAGGGCACTTCGAGATCCTGGCAGAAGATGGCGCGCCGATCCCCAGCGCGCAGAAAGTCACCGTGCACGCCGCCAACCCTCAGTACGCCGGTTGCACGTGGGCTGTGGTGGACATCGACGTGACCAAATACCTGGGCAAAGCTCAAAAGCTCAACATCACCCTGCCCGGCTATCTGTTGAATCGCATCGATGAGTACGTGTTGAATCATCCACAGGAAAAAAGCCGTTCGGGGTTTCTGGCGTCGGCAGCGCTCAAGGTATTACAGCAGGAGCGGTAGTTGCGCCTAAGTAAAATCTTACTGCGATGAGGGCTAAACATCGCGATGATACAGGCTCGTCGCCCCAGAGACCGGAAGCAGGCAATGCTGAGAACCAAGCCACCCACACCCAAAATCATCCTACGCCAAGTGGCGGGCTGGGTACTGGTTTTACCACTGCTGATCTCGTTTGTGCGTCTGCCCTTCCCCTTCCCTTTTAGAGTATTGCTGGAGTTAGGAGTGATTGTCGCGTCAGGGTATGGCGTAAGGTTTGCGTGGCGTCACGCAACCCCACGTGTGGCTATGTTCGCTTTGATTTTGACCCTGCTCAACGTCGTTTCTATGGTCATGTTAAGTACGGCGTCAGTCCTGAAGGCCCTTTGCATCATCGCCTGGCTCTACGTGTACCCCTATTACTCAAGCTGGGTTTACTGGAACTTCTAGTTTGACCGCAAGAAACGTAGTTTCCAGACGCCCTGATGGAACTACAGTGACGTCGTCCCCCTTCACTCCCCTCAAGGAGCCTGCCGATGACTTACCACTACAAGCTCATGCCTTCCCCTGTCGGTGAACTCACCCTGGTGGCGCGCGATGGCAAACTCAGCGCCATCCTCTGGGAAGTAGAACGCGCCAACCGCGTACGCTTGGGTGAATTGATCGAGGCCCATGACAGCCCGGTGCTTTTGGAAACCGAACGCCAACTGCAGCAATACTTTGCCGGAACGCGTAACCAGTTCGAACTGGAGCTGGACTTCACCGGCACCGACTTCCAGAAGCAGGTCTGGCAGGCACTGCTGACCATCCCCTTCGGCGAAACCCGCAGCTATAGCCAAATCGCCGAGCAGATCGGCAACCCCAAAGCCGTGCGCGCTGTCGGCGCCGCAAATGGGCGTAACCCGATCTCAATCATCGCGCCCTGCCACCGGGTGATTGGGGCTTCTGGCGGCTTGACCGGTTTCGCGGGCGGGCTGGCGGCCAAGCAGTATTTGCTGGCGCTGGAAGGCACCGGTCAAGGTGAACTGGCGTTATAGGCCGCGTCCAGAACGGGCCTGAACTCGGCATAAAAAACGGCGGCTGGATCCTCTCCAACCGCCGCTTTTCATATAAGGCAGGCCTCAGCCGTCGCCTTGATGGCCCTTGCCATAGGTCGAGGCCAGGGCGCGGGCTTTTTGCAGGCGCTCTTCAAGCTTGGGCAGCGTCTCATCCACCAGTGCCTTTATCTCCGGCACATCCGACGCGGCGCCCTCTTTCTGGAACAAGGCGATGGCGTCTTCGTTCTCCTTGACCTGCTGCGCAGTATAGGCAGCGTCAAAGGAATCGCCGTCCTTGAGTTCTGGCATCAGGGTTTCGGCTTTATCGACGATCTTCTCTCGCGGGGCCACTGGCAAATCCAGCTTCTTGGCGATCGCCGCCAAGTGCTGGTTGGCCAGCGTGCGCTCGTTGATGACCTCAATGGTGTAGTCCTTGATTTCCTGGGATGAGGTCTTGGCGTGGGCCATGCGACTGGTTTCGATATCGGCCATGCCTTTGGCCGAAGCCTGCTCGATGAATTCTGCAGGCGACTGGGCGAAAGCATTGCTGGCGCCGAGGCCCAGCAGCATCGCGAAACTGGCGGTGCGTAACCGGATAGCCATGCGGCTCATGATGGGTTCCTCCAGGGCAAAAATAGGTGCGTGGGCATACACCCCGCCCTGAATTCGAATTTTCAGGGCGGCAAAGGTTTAGAAAAAACTTCCCCGTGCGACGAACGGTCGTCGCCGCCTCAGGCCGCTTTGCTGCCGAACAGACCCGGCAATGCGTGCGCCAAGGCATTGAGGGCGAAGCCGATAAACATCACGCCGCAGAGCTTGGTGATCAGAATTTCATGGCGTTGATACAGCGTGCGCACCCGTTGGGCACCCACCACGCCGATCAGGATCGCGTAGGCCAGCAAGCCACCGATAAAGCTCAGCAGAATCAAGGTCGGCAGCATCGACCAGGTCAACAGCTCGGCCCGGCTGGACAGCAACGCAGTGAAGGTCGCCACGGCCACCGGATAGGCCTTGGGGTTGGTCAAGCCAAACAGAATGCCGTGCCAGAACGGGTGCCGCGCGGCGCCCTGAGGGGCATCGCTGCTGCGGCGTTGGGTACGGATCGCACGCCAGCCCAGCCAGAACAGATACACCCCGCTGATTACGCCAAGCACATCAAAGGCGCTGCTGCCGACTTCCCGCGCACCGACGATGGCAATCAGCGCCGTGCTGCACCACACCACATCCCCGAGCAAATGCCCGCACAAAAAACCCGCCCCTGCACGCCGGCCACGGGCCGCACCAATGCCGAATACGGCCAGGACACCGGGGCCTGGGGTAATGCCGTAAATAAAACCCGAAGCCAGCACGGCGAACAGCAAGGATGGGGTCATAAATAGACGCTCCGACAGACGCTTAAAGATGATCGATTCTGCATGTTTCAGCGCGGTGGGTAAAACTTCATTCCGGCATAGGGCTTGGCACGGCAGGCTTGCAGGCGCGAGGCCAGATCGCCGACATGAGCCTCCAGCTTATGGCCATCGGGATCGAGAAAATAAAACGACGCGCCTTCGCTGCGGTTGTCTCGCCACTCCTGTACGCCAGCGGCGCGCAGGCGTTCGACCAAGGCAGTGAAATCAGCAGCATCGACAGTGAAGGCATAGTGGGTGTAATCCACCGCCGCAGTAGTCGAACGCAACGGGTCCAGCGACAGACACAGCCAAAGCCCAGGCAGTGAGAGGTAGGCACCGTTGTCCCAGGTTGCATCGAGCTGCAGGCAGAGCAGGTCGTGATAGAAACTGACGCTGCGCGGTACATCGGTGACGGCCAGGGTCAGGTGGTTGAATCCAGAAAGCATGACTGTTCTCCTTGATCGTCATACGCCTGACGAGCGGGGCAAACCGTGGCGGTAATGACGATGTAGTATGTTGCACTACACATCACTACATCGAGGTTCATATGTCTGTTATGTCCCTACGGATACCGGAAGACGTCGCCGATACCCTCGCCAGTCTCGCCAAGGCTACCGGTCGCAGCAAATCCTTTCTGGCCGTTGACGCATTACGCGAATACCTGGCCCGCGAAGCCTGGCAAATCGAAGAAATCCAAAAAGCCGTGAAAGAAGCGGATGCGGGGGATTTCGCCACGGCTGCCGAGATAAAGGCTGTCGCTGATAAATGGCGCGCCAATGCAGGTTGAGTGGCTGAGGGCAGCCCTCAGAAACCTTGACGATGAAGCGGCTTATATTGCCGAAGAAAACCCCAAAGCAGCCCATGAATTTGTCCAGGCAATTCTAAGTGGTCTGGAACAGGTCGCCGCGTTTCCCGCGATGGGGAAAGAGGGGCGAGTGCCGGGGACTCGCGAGTGGGTTGTATCCCGATGGCCCTACATTGTTCCTTACCGAATTCGAGAGGGGCGACTACAAGTAATGCGGATTTTTCATACACGTCGTCAACCTCCGAAAGCCTGGTAACAGGAGCCTAATCAACCAGCCCCACCACCCGCTCAATCAACCACTGCAACCCTGCATCCCCACCCCGCCGCGTATGCCAGGCCAGCTCAAAGGCAAACGAAGGGATATGAAACGGCGGTGGCACGGCCAGCAATTGTCGAGCATCGATATTCAGCAACCCCCGGGACGACACCGTCAGAATCAAATCTGTGCCCTGGATCAACTGCGGCGCCACGCCCCAGTGCGGCAGGCTGATCGCCACATGCCGGCGTTCACGAATGGCCGTCAGTGCCCGTTCGATTTCCGGCGTGCCGCTGCCACGCATCTCCAGCAGTACATGGGGGCGCGACAGGTAGGCCGGCAGGTCCAGCACCCCACTGGGCGCAAGGCTGTCGCGGTCGACCAGGCAGGTGTAATGCTCTTCGAACAGCGGCGTAGTGCGCAGTTCGGCGGGCATGTCGGGGAATACACCCGCCGCCAGATCGAGGTCGCCATTGAGCACACCGTCGACCATGCCTTCGCGGCTGGCCTGGATGATCTGCAAGTCGATACCGGGCGCTTCCTGGCGTAGGACGCGAACCAAGCCGGGCAGGAAAATCGCTGCGCTGTAGTCAGACATCGCCACGCGAAAGCGGCGCTTGGCAGAAGTGGGATCAAAACGATTCGGCGCCAGCAATGCCTGCACTTGAGCCAGGGCTTCGGCCAAGGGTGCCGCCAACTCCAGGGCGCGCGCGGTTGGCACCAGTGTGCCGCCCTGACGCATCAGCAGCGGGTCGCCCAGCATATCGCGCAGCCGCGCCAACGCATGGCTGACTGCCGGCTGGCTCAGGTGCAGACGCTCGGCGGCGCGGGTGACGTGCTGCTCGCTGAGCAAGGCGTCGAGGATCACCAGCAGGTTAAGGTCGATGCGGCGCAGATCATTCATCAGCTGCATGCCCAGCATAAGAATTTGGAATTTAAATTTGCGCGACGAATAACCTAGAGTCCAGCAAAACTTCTGGGAGCGTCGAAATGACTGTGTTGCAGTGGGTAGGTTTGTTGGCGCTGGCGGCGTTCGCCGGTGCAGTGGTGCCGTTTCAAAGTGCGATCAACGCCAACCTCGGGCGCGGGCTCGGCCATCCTTTGTGGGCCACCTTGGCGTCGTTGCTGGTAAGCATCATCGTGCTGCTGCCGGTGATTGTGGCGCTGCGTTTGCCTCTGCCGAGCCTGGCCTTTATCAGCAAGGCACCATTGTGGATGTGGGCCGGCGGTGCCTTTGGCGTGTGTTTCATTTCATTGGCGTTGATGCTGCTGCCTAAGCTCGGCGCATCAGGCTTCATTGCGCTGGCCATGGCCGGGCAGATTCTTGCCTCGTTGCTGCTGGACCATTTCGGCCTGTTCGGCCTGGTGGAACGCCAGCTGACAACCTCGCGGGTACTGGGCGCATTGCTGCTGATCGGCGGCGTGGCATTGATTCAGTTCAGCGGCGCTCAGCCGCCAGGCGATTGATCTGCGCCTGCTCCACCACCGGCTGCGGCGCGCCCTGGCTGGCCGCCTGCAACATCGCACGGCCGACGGTCTCGGTGCTCACCACCCAGCCCGGCTTTAGTCGCCGCACAAACGAAAGCACCGGCCCGAGCACGCTATAGAAAGATTGATACAACGGCGTCTTCGAACGCACACCGTGCAACGGCTGGATGATCCCCGGACGGAACAGATACACCGCCTTGAACGGCAGGCGCAGCAAGGCATTTTCGGTCTTGCCCTTGACCCGCGCCCACATCGACTTGCCGGCTTCGGAACTGTCCGTGCCGGCGCCGGACACATAGATAAACGTCATCTGCGGATTGAGCCGCGCCAGGGTACTGGCCGCCACGAGGATCAGATCATAGGTGAGGTGGGTATAACGCGCTTCCTTCATGCCCGCCGACGAAACACCGAGGCAGAAGAAGCACGCATCAAAACCTTGCAGCAGGTTTTCCAGGGGTTGGAAATCCAGCATGTCGCTGTGCAACACCTGATGCAGCTTGCCGTGCTCCTGGGTCAAGGGCGTGCGGCCCACGGCCACCACTTCCTGCACATCGGCCGCCAGCAGGCACTCGCGCAGCACACCCTGGCCCACCATGCCGGTGGCGCCGAATAACAGAACTCTCATGAAAGGACCTCAGCGGCACGCCGCACGCTTGATGCTTGAATGCATTAGGCGTGTAGCTTAACGCGTGCCGCTGAAGGCTGCCCTTATCAAAACATAGGTATCTACACAAAGAGTTGCTGCTGCCGAAGCTAACCACGATGCGGAGCGAGCCGCTCTTGATCTTGATCTGCTTGTGATCTTGATCTCAGGCGCCCCGTTAAACCACGCTGGCCGGAATTCGACAGGGATTTGGGGGGTAAACCGGCAGGGATGCCGGTTTAGCCGCCCCGCGCCATGGATGGCGCGTGGCGGCGGCCCCCCAAATCACTGGCGGATTACGGGCACACCGAGCCAAAGCGAGGTGCCGAGTGGTGGGGCAAGAGCCCTTTGGTTACTTTGGGGCTTTTCCAAAGTGACCCGCCGTCAGGGCGGAACCCTAAGTGGCCGTTACCGCAGCAATGGATATACACACAATCCAACTGTGTCGCCTGCCAGGCCGCCTTCGCGAGCAAGCCCACAGTTGGATTGCGGGGTGTCAGGTAGATTGGTGTTGACTGTCAGGCCGCCATCGCAGGCAAGCCAGCTCCCACAGTTTGATCGCGGGGCGGCAGGTAGATAAGCGTCGGCTGTCAGGGCGTCACGGGAGCAAGTCCAGCATCGCGCCAACATTGTGTAGGTACCTATGCCTATCAAAAAGCGCTCCGAAAGATCTCCTCAATCTGACGCTGGTCCGCCCGCCGAGGGTTGGTGAGCCCGCAGGCATCTTTCAACGCATTGCTGGCCAGCAACGGAATGTCCTGCAACTTAGCGCCAAGCTCACGCAAACCAGCAGGGATTTCGACGTCCTGAGACAACCGACGAATCGCCGCAATCGCGGCCTGGGCGCCCTCTTCTACGGTGATGCCCTTGATATCCGCACCAAGGGCCCGGCCCACATCGCTCAGGCGCTTGGCGCAAACACTGGCGTTGAAGCTTTGTACATGGGGCAACAACACCGCGTTACACACACCGTGGGGCAGGTCGTACAAGCCGCCCAATTGGTGGGCCATGGCATGCACAAAACCCAGGGACGCATTGTTGAAGGCCATGCCTGCAAGGAATTGCGCATAGGCCATGTTCTCCCGTGCAGCCTTGTCAGTGCCGTCGCGGACCGCCAGGCGCAAGTTGGCGCTGATCAACTCGATGGCCTTGATCGCGCAGGCGTCGGTGATCGGTGTCGCAGCGGTGGACACGTAGGCTTCGATGGCGTGGGTCAGCGCATCCATGCCCGTGGCGGCGGTGAGGCCCTTGGGCATACCGACCATCAGGGCCGGGTCGTTGACCGACAGCAGCGGCGTGACGTTGCGATCAACGATGGCCATTTTTACGTGGCGGCTTTCGTCGGTGATGATGCAAAAACGCGTCATCTCGCTGGCCGTGCCAGCGGTGGTGTTGATGGCCACCAGCGGCAGTTGTGGCTTGCTCGATTGATCGACGCCTTCATAGTCGCCGATACGCCCGCCGTTGGTGGCGCACAGGGCGATGCCCTTGGCGCAGTCATGGGGCGAACCGCCGCCCAGGGACACGACGAAATCGCAGGCGCTCTGTTGCAGCAACGCCAGGCCTTTTTCGACGTTTTCCACGCTGGGGTTGGGCTTGGCGCCGTCGTAGATCACCGAGTCGATATCCTGCATCGCCAGCTTCTCGGCGATCATGCCAGCCACACCGGCTTTGGCCAGGCCGACGTCGGTGACGATCAACGCCTTGCCGAAGCCGTAGTTGCGAATGGCGGTCATCGCTTCGTCGAGGCAATCGATGCCCATGATGTTGACGGCGGGGATGAAAAACGTGCTGCTCATGGTCAATCCTCAAAGGCTTTATGCCGACAGAATCAACCTGTACCGCGTGGCGCATCTTGATCAGGATCAATGCCGGCTCGTGATAAAGTCACCCCCCAGCCGATTTCGAGTAGACCCGCCGCAATGAAGGATTTCCAGGATATTGACGCCCACCTTGAAGACTGGAGTGCCCTGCGCGCTGCCGTCGACTTCAGCGGGATTCTGATCGGTAACGGCGCCAGCCGCACGATTTGGGAAGACTTCGCCTACGACTCGCTGTTCGAAAACGCCCGTACCGTCGAAGAAAAACCCCTGAGCCCCTCCGAACTCAGCGTGTTCGACGCCTTGCAAACCCGCAGTTTCGAGCAAGCCCTGGGCGCCTTGAAAACCACCAGCCGGGTCAACAAGGCCCTGGCGGTCAGTTCGGCGGCGCCGCGTAACCGCTACTACGCGATCAAGGAAGCGCTGATCAACACCATCCATACCGTGCACATTCCCTGGCGCCTGGTGCAGCCGTCGACGCTGGCGACGATCCACGCAGAATTGGCCACCTACGCCACCGTTTTCACCAGTAACTACGACTTGCTCAACTACTGGGCGACCCTGCACGCACCGGGTATCGACGACCTGTTTCGCAGCGCCGACTCAAGCTTCGACCTGCGCAATACGCGCACCGACATCACCCGCATCCTGTACCTGCACGGCGGCTTGCATCTGGTGCGTAACCTTGACGGCACGGCGCGTAAATTGCCGTCCACTGACAGCACCCTGCTCAGCAGTTTTGCCATCAATAACACGATCAAAACCCTCGACGATGTGCCGCTGTTCGTCAGTGAAGGCAAGGTGCAGGAGAAGCTCAAAAGTATCCGCAGTTCGGATTATTTGTCGTTCTGTTATGAACAGCTGTTGAGCCACGAAGGCGCGCTGTGCATCTTCGGCCATGACTTGGGGCCGCAGGATAAACACCTGGTGGATGCTATTGGCCAGGCCAGCATCAGCACCCTGGCGATCTCGGTGTCGGGGCGCAGTGATGGGTTTATTCGTCAGCAGAAGCGGCGGTATTCGGAGTTGTTCGAGGGCAGTGGCGTAACGCTGAAATTCTTTGCGGCGCGCACTCATCCGCTGGGCAATCCGGCACTGTCAGTCCCTGTGGAACGCTGATCAAAATGTGGGAGCTGGCTTGCCTGCTCCCACATTGACTGCATTTCAATGAGTAAGAAGGGTCACTCCTCAGCGCTGTGCACCACCACCAACAGCTGTGCCTGCACCTCTCCCACCGAGCGAATCCGGTGGGGTTTCTGCGCGTTGAAATGCAGCGCATCGCCGCGCTCCAGCAGCACGCGCTCGTTCATGAAATCCACTTCCACCTGGCCTTCATGCACGAATAAAAACTCCTCCCCCAGGTGCTCCTTGAAGGTCTTGTCGGTGAACTCAGCCGGCGGGTAGATGATGAACGGCAACAGGCTGCGTTCGCTGACTTGATGGGCCAGCACCGCATAACCCGGCGAGGTGTCGGGCCGCTCATGGCTGCGCACCAGGCTGTAGCTGTCGAGGCTGACGTTGTCTTCGCTGAACAGCTCTTCGACCTTCACGTTCAATGCCTTGGCCAGTTTCAACGCCGCAGCGATGGACGGCGTGTTGAGCCCGCGCTCGACTTTCGACAGGTAACTCTTGGTCATCCCGGATTTTTCGGCCAGGGCCTCCAGGGTTACGCCAAGTTTTTTTCTTAATATTTTCAAGCGGATAGACATTTGCTGCGGTTAATCCATGCAGAAAGCGATGAGACAGGCTTGCCAATGACACAAAGTGTCATATAGCATCTTTAGTGTCATTTGCATTCACCCAACGACCTTGCGAGCAGCGGGCGACCAGCAAATCCGACGTCCATTGAACCACCCAAAGGACACCGATATGGCCAAGACATTAGCACTCCCAAAAGACCAACTGGTCAAGCAAGCACTGAGCCAGATGCAAAACAGCCTGGCAGATAATACGTGGACCGACCGGCAAAAGCTGGCGCTGACCTGCCGAATCCTGTTCGAGTACGGCCACGACTCCGGCCTGGCTGGGCAGATCACCGCACGCGGGCCGACGCCCGGCACCTACTACACCCAGCAACTAGGCCTGGGTTTTGACGAAATCACCGCCAGCAACCTGCTGCTGGTCAACGAAGACTTGGAGGTGCTGGAAGGCCACGGCATTCCCAATCCCGCCAACCGTTTTCACACCTGGGTGTACCGCGGCCGACCGGATGTAAACTGCATCATCCACACCCACCCCACGCATATCGCCGCGCTGTCGATGCTGGAAGTACCGCTGCAGGTGTCGCACATGGACCTTTGCCCGCTGTACGAAGACTGCGCGTTCCTGGAGGCCTGGCCCGGCGTGCCGGTGGGCAATGAAGAAGGGGAAATCATCACCACGGCCCTGGGCGACAAGCGCGCCATCCTGCTCTCGCACCACGGGCAGTTGTCCACCGGGGCCAACATCGAAGAAGCCTGCGTGATTGCGCAGTTGATCGAACGGGCTGCCAAGTTGCAGTTGCTGGCGATGTCTGCGGGCAGCGTCAAACCGATCCTGCCGGAGCTGGGGCGCGAGGCCCATGACTGGATCTCCAAGCCCAAGCGCCACGGCGCCGCGTTCAACTACTACGCCCGGCAAAACCTGCGCAAGCACGCCGATTGCCTGAACTGATTGCCCCCTTTTTCGACCGGAGTTTTCCCCATGTCCAGCCCAACCATTCACGGCATCATCGGCTACACCATCACCCCCTTCAGTGCCGACGGCCAACGCGTTGACCTCGACGCCCTCGGGCACTCCATCGACCGCTTGATCAACAGCGGCGTCCACGCCATCGCGCCCTTGGGCAGCACGGGCGAAGGCGCTTACCTGAGTGATGCCGAGTGGGATGAAGTCAGCGCCTACAGCATCAAGAAGGTCGACAAGCGCGTGCCGACCATTGTCAGCGTGTCCGACCTCACCACCGCCAAGGCCGTGCGCCGCGCCCGCTATGCCGAAGAGCACGGCGCCGATGTGGTCATGGTCCTGCCGGCCTCGTACTGGAAACTCAGTGAGGCGGAAATCCTCGCCCACTACGCCGCGATCGGCGACAGCATCGGCGTGCCGATCATGCTCTACAACAACCCGGCCACCAGCGGCACCGACATGTCGGTGGAGCTGATCCTGAGGATTCTCAAGCAGGTCGAGAATGTGACCATGGTCAAGGAGAGCACTGGCGACATCCAGCGCATGCACCAGTTGAAACTGCAAAGTGACGTGCCGTTCTACAACGGCTGCAACCCGCTGGCACTGGAAGCCTTCGCGGCGGGTGCCAAAGGCTGGTGCACCGCAGCGCCTAACCTGATCCCACAACTGAACCTGAGCTTGTATCAGGCCGTACTGGCCGATGACTTGAACAAGGCACGCGAGCTGTTCTACCGACAGTTGCCCTTGCTGCAATTCATCCTCAAAGGCGGACTGCCGGCGACGATCAAGGCCGGGTTGCGCTTGACCGGCTTGGAAGTGGGTAACCCACGCCTCCCGGTATTCCCTCTGGGCGAAGCAGGGATCGAGCAACTGAAAACACTTCTGACGTAAACACCCGCCCCCTGTAGGAGCGAGCTTGCTCGCGAAGTACGCCAACGATAACGCAGCCCATCGGGTGTTCGTGTCGCCTGTTGGTTTTTCGCGAGCAAGTTCGCCTCTACAGAAGATGGCACTTGCATAGAGACAAATGACAATAGTTCTCGATATCATTCACGACTTTTCCAAGCCGTGCTTCGTCAAGAAGGATATCCATGTCTCGTCCCCAGCCCGACCCGTCGTCGGCCGATGCCTGTCGCGGGTTTTATGCAGACATTCTGTATTTCCTGCGTAAACGCACGGACAACGCCAGCGACGCGGCGGACATGGCCCAGGATGTGTTTACCCAATGGCTGGGCTACCGCGACCGGGCCAAGGTCGAGCAGCCACGGGCGTTTCTGTTCCAGATGGCGCGCAATCTGCTGCGCGATCATTGGCGCAAACAGAAAGTACGACAAACCATCCACCCTGATCATGCCGAAATGGATGCCGAGCCGGTCACTGACGAGCACAACGACCCCATGGCTGCCGCCCTGCGCCTGCAACGCCTGGAGCAGTTGAAAGAAGTCCTCGCCGAACTCTCGCCCCGCCGCCGAGAAGCCCTTATGCTGCACCGCTTCGAAGGCTTGAGCCAGGCGCAGATCGCAACGCGCATGGGCATCTCCACCAGCATGGTGGAAAAGCACATCGCCTTTGCCCTGCTGCACTGCAAGCGACGCCTTCAACCCGACACCGGCACGGAGCAGCCAGAATGAACCGCCCGAGCGACACCAACGCGCTGGACAGCCAAGCGAGCGATTGCATCGACGCCCAGGCCGCCAGTTGGTTTGCGCGCAACCGCAACGAAGTCAGCCGCGCCGACCGTAAAGCCTTTGCCGCCTGGCAGGCGGTGCCCGCCCATGCGCGCGCCTATGCCGAATTCGAACAGCTGTGGGCCGACCTCGCCCAGTTGCAACAGCTAAATAAACCAGTGGCACTGCCCAAGCGTAAGCTAAGCCTCTGGCGCCCTGCCCTGGCGGTGGCCGCCGCCGTGCTCTGCGCGGTGTTGGCGACCTCTATCGGCACACCGCGCGAGCTGTATCACAGCCAGGTGGCCACCCATGCCAAAGGCATGCGCACGTTGAATCTGCCGGATGGCAGTACCTTGTATGTGAATGCCAACACCCATATCCGCGTGGACTTCAACGCCCATCAACGGGTGCTGCACCTGGACAAAGGCCAGTTGTATATCGAAGTGGCGGCCGACAAGGAACGCCCCCTCTACGTACAAGCCGGCGAGTCGAGCGTACGGGTGGTGGGCACTGCTTTCGATGTGCGTCGCGGGCAGCAGCAATTGGTGGTCAGCGTTGCCCATGGCCAGGTCGCTTTCGCGCCAAATGGCAACAGCCCCGCCACCCTGCTCGGCGCCCAGCAGCGGGCCTCCTACAACTACGCCAAAGGCACCGTGCAACCGCAAAGCCTCAGCGCCGAAGAGGTCGCCGATTGGCGCAGCGGGCACTTGGCATTTCGCAATCGCGAACTGGCCAGCCTGATCGACGAGTTGAGCCTGTACCGCCCGCAGACGTCGTTGCAGGTGAGCAAGGCCGTGGCGCAACTCAAGGTATCGGGCAACCTTGATGTGAATGACCCAGACGCCCTGCTCAAGGCATTGCCCGCGTTGTTGCCGGTGAAAACCGTACTCTCGGCCGATGGCACGATAAGAATCGAGCCGAGCAAATAGACGGCAACCTCACACATGAGAATATTTTGCATTCGCATGTGTGGTTTTTTTTGCCTGCCCCGTCTTCCTCCTGTCTGTGTTTGATACGCACACCTTTTTGGCTATTTAGCCGCTCCGGGGGATTTCATGTTTCGCGCGCCTTGCCACGCTTCGCACCTGTTTCTTCGACCGACACTCATGGCTACGTGCCTGGCCTTGAGCCTCAGCGCCGAGGCCGAGTCGTTGAAGCTGCACCTGCCGGCCCAGTCGCTGGCCACATCCTTGAGCCAGGTGGCCCAGCAGGCGAAAATCCAGCTGCTGTTCGATGAAACCCTGCTCAAGAACGTGCAGGCGCCGGCGCTTGACGGTGACTACACCCCGGAAGTAGCCATTCGCTCCCTGCTCAAGAACGGTGAACTCATCCTGCTCAAGGTCGGCAGTACCTACGTGGTGCGCCCCGATACGGGCAAAACCACCAGCGGTGGCGCGATCCAGTTGGACACCCTGAGCGTGATCGGCACCGGCAATGAGGTGAACGCCAGCACCGTCAACCGCTCCACCCTGACCCAGGCCGACATCGACCGCTACCAGTCCAATAACATCCCCAGCCTGTTGCAGACCTTGCCCGGTGTCAGCCAGGGCGGCTCGCTGAAACCCGGTGGCCAGACCATCAACATCCGTGGTTTCGGCGATGCCGAAGACGTACCGCTGACCGTTGACGGTGCCACCAAGACAGGCTTTGAGCGTTACCAGCAAGGCACGGTGTTTATCGAGCCCGAGCTGATCAAGCGCATCGAAGTGGAAAAAGGCCCCAACTCGCCGTTCACCGGCAATGGCGGCTTCGGCGGCACGGTCAACATGGTCACCAAGGACGCCCCGGACCTGCTCCAGGACGGCCGCAACAGCGGTGCGATGCTCAAATATGGTTACTCCAGCAACGACCATGAACAGGTCTACAGCAGTGCCGTATACGGCCGTACCGACGATGGCCGTTTCGATGCGCTGGCCTACCTGACCCAACGCGACGGCGGCGATATGAAAGTGGCCGCCAAGTTGCCTAACGACAACAATGAGTACCCGATCAACCCCCAACGCCTGCCCAACAGCGCCCAGGATGTGGACGGCAAGCTGTTCAAGGTCAACGCGCACTTTACCGATGAGCACAGTGTCGGGCTGTCGTACTCGCGCTCCCACAGCAACCGCTGGACCCCGTTTTCCGCCGCCAGCTACCCCACGCCGCCGACCCAGTTCAACATCAACCGCTATGGCTACGAAGGCGCGTTGAAGCGTTTTCTCGCCCATCGCGACACGGTCGACACCACTTGGTCGGGCAAGTATGAATACCAGCCGCTGGACAACCCGTTGGTGGACTTGACCATCAAGTATTCCCAGTCCAACACCGAGCAGACCGATGAGCGTGACGCCACAGCGTTTTTCCAGTTGGCCACCGGTGGGCGCAAGATGGACACCGCCTACACCGACAAGCTCCTGGATATCCGCAACGTCAGCCTGTTCGACACCGGCCCTTTGCAGCATGCCGTGACGGTCGGCGGGCAAGTGCGCAAGCACACCCGCGAAACCGAAATGTGGATGCCCGGCGCCACCTACAACACGCCGCGCTACAACTACGGGCACTTCCAGCCGGGTTTCATGCCCCACGGCAAGGTCGATACCAACAGTTTCTTTATCCAGGACGCGGTGACGTTGGGCGATGTAACGATCACACCGTCCCTGCGCTATGACCACGTGCGCAACCGCGGCGAAGGCAACGATGCGCCCTACTACAACAACCCCAACCCGGCAGTGGGTCACGACTACAGCGACCGCACCTACACCGGCTGGTCGCCACGCCTGGCGCTGTTCTGGACCGTGACGCCGAATGTGGGGCTGTTCGCCAACTGGAGCCAAACCTGGCGCGCCCCGGTGATCGACGAACAATACGAAGTGCAGGGCGTGGGCAGCCGCACCGCCACCAGCGTCGACCTGGACCCGGAGCGCATTACCTCGATCACCCTGGGCAACATCACCAGCTTCGACAACCTGATCGCCCAGGACGATAACCTGCAACTGCGCACCACCCTGTTCCACAACAAGGTCGAAGACGAGATCTTCAAGGCCACCGGCGTGGGCTGCCAGAACCAGGCTGTCAACGGCGGCAGCATCGCTTCAGCGTGCCCGCCTGGGCCGATGTCCAACTACCGCAATATCGGCAGCCTGACCATCAAGGGTGTCGAACTCGAGTCGATCTATAACTCCACCTACCTGTTTGGCTCGGTGTCGTTCGCCTATGCCAAGGGCCAGCACCAAGGCGCCTACACCAACCCTTGGGGCCCGGACGTAGCCGCACGAGACATCCCGCCGACCAAATGGGTGCTGGTTCTGGGCACCCACATCCCGGCCTGGGATGCCCAAGTGGGCTGGATGGGCCAATTCATCGGCGCCACCGACCGCCTGCCCAGCGACAAATACTCCGGCGGCCCAGGCTCCAGCATTGGCGATCTGTTCTACGACCAATACGGCAACAAGCGCTACAACACCCAGGGCCTGTTCGCCAAATGGACACCGCAGCAGGCGTACCTCAAAGGCACCGAGGTGAACTTCACCGTGGACAACCTGTTCAACAAAAACTTCCGCCCAGCCTTGAGCGGCGACCGGGCGTACACCAAAGGGCGTGATGCGAAGATCAGCGTGACGCGGTTCTTCTAAGCACACACGCATTCCAAATGTGGGAGCTGGCTTGCCTGCGATAGCCATAAGTATCTACACAACTGTGCAGTTCGCCGCAGCCACCGGTAACCACGATGCGAAGCGAGTCGCTCTTGATCTTGATCTGCTTTTGATCTCAAGCGCCCCGTCAAACCACGCTGGCCGGAATTCGACAGGGATTTGGGGGGTAAACCGGCAGGGATGCCGGTTTAGCCGCCCCGCGCCATGGATGGCGCGTGGCGGCGGCCCCCCAAATCACTGGCGGATTACGGGCACACCGAGCCTAGGCGAGGTGCCGAGTGGTGGGGCAAGAGCGTTTTGCTTACTTTTGCGCTTTTCAAAAGTGAGCCGCCGTCGGGCGGAACCCTAAGTGGCCGTTACCGAAGCAATGGATATGTACACCATCCAACTGTGTTGACTGCCAGGCCGCCTTCGCGAGCAAGCCCGCTCCCACAATTTGATCGCGGGGCGTCAGCTAGATAAGTGTCAGCTGGCAGGCCGTCATCGCAGGCAAGCCAGCTCCCACATTTGGATCGCGGGGCGTCAGGTAGATATGCACTGGCCGCCGGGGCCGTCACGGGAGCAAGCTCCCACAGCGAACCGCGCCCATTTCAGGCCAGATAGCCATCCCCGCGCAACAGGGTTTCCAGGCAGTGCTCAGTGATGTGATAGAACGCCTTGAGCTCCTGGATTTTCGCCAATAGCTGCGCATTGTCCACAGGCTCGGCACGTTTGACCGCCAGGATCATCTTGTTCTTGTTAGTGTGTTCCAACGAGATGAACTCAAACACCTTGGTCTCATAGCCACAGGCTTCAAGGAACAACGCACGCAGGCTGTCTGTGACCATTTCCGCCTGCTGGCCCAGGTGCAGGCCGTATTGCAGCATCGGCTTGAGCAGCGCCGGGCTCTGGATCTGCAGGCGGATCTGTTTGTGGCAGCACGGCGAGCACATGATGATCGACGCGCCGGAACGGATGCCGGTGTGTATCGCGTAGTCAGTGGCGATGTCGCAGGCGTGCAAGGCAATCATCACGTCCAGCTCACTGGGCGCCACGCTGCGTACATCGCCGCATTTGAACACCAGCCCCGGGTGTTCAAGGCGTGCGGCGGCGCTGTTGCACAGGGTGACCATGTCTTCACGCAACTCGACACCGGTAACCTCGCCCTCGGCCTTGAGGGTATTGCGCAGGTAATCGTGGATGGCGAAGGTCAGGTAGCCCTTGCCCGAGCCGAAATCGGCGACACGCACCGGGCGGTCGAGCTGCAACGGCGACGACGTCAGCGCATGGCTGAACACTTCGATGAACTTGTTGATCTGCTTCCACTTGCGCGACATCGAGGGGATCAGCGCCTGCTTGGCGTCGGTCACGCCCAGGTCGGCGAGGAACGGCCGGCTCAGGTCGAGGAAGCGATTTTTTTCACGGTTATGCTCGGCCGACGGCGCCTCGCGCAGTTGCTGCGGTTTGCTTTTGAACAACGAGCTTTTGTTCTTCTTGCTGTATTCCAACTGGGCTTCGTCGGTCAGCGCCAGCAAGTGCGCGTTCTTGAACGAGTTGGGCAACAGCTCGGCAATCGCCGCCACGCCGTCGGCCACGGGAAAGTTCTTGGTGATGTCGCGAGTCTTGTAGCGATAGACGAACGACAGGCAGGGCTGCTCCTTGACCACCACCGGCTTGATGATCAGCCGCTGCAGTTCGGCTTCTTCACCGACGTACTTGGCCAGCACCAGCTTGATAAAAGCGTTCTGCGCCAGGCTTGCGCTCAACAGTTCGATGAACTGGGCATGATGATCCGGCGCAGGGCGGGCAGGTTGAGCGGTGACGGACATGAACAAAAACGCCTCGGGTAAAGAATGCCGGGCATTTTAGGCGGGATGGGGGTTGAGGGCACGGGGTTATTTGATCAACGGTCAATCAGCTGCCCTGTGTAGGAGCGAGCTTGCTCGCGAAAAACGTCAACGATAACGCGGGTGTCCTGAATGAACGCGGCGTCGATGAGTTTTTCGCGAGCAAGCTCGCTCCTACAAAAAAGCGGTTATTCGAGTACGACCAGGCGATTGGGCAGCTCGTTGCGGGTTTGGGTAACGGGCACATGCACCTTGAGCAACTCGCCACAGGCTTCAACGCAAGCGATAAACCCGGCCAGCGTCTGCCCCTGTTTCACTTGCTGGGTAAACGCCTGGACAATGGCGTCCCAATTGCTGTCATCCAGGCGCTTGGAAATCCCTTCATCCACCAGGATCTCCACATAACGCTCGGCCTCGCTGACAAAAATCAGCACCCCGGTGCTGCCCACTGTGTGGTGCAGGTTCTGCTCCATAAACTGCCGCCGCGCCAGGTTGGATGCACGCCAGTGGCGTACCGAGCGCGGGATCAGCCGGGTGGTGACCTTGGGCAAACGGAACACCAGGCACAGCACGATGAACGTCGCCCACTGCGCCACCAGCAAGGTGTACATGGTCAGGTAGCCCGACAGGTAATGCACCACGCCAGGCACCACCAACGCGATCAAGCTCGCCCACAGCAACGGAATGTAGGCGTAGTCGTCGGCGCGCGCCGCCAGCACGGTGACCAACTCCGCGTCGGTGGTTTTCTCGACCCGGGCGATCGCTTCGGCGACTTGGCGCTGCTCGTGTTCAGTCAGTAATGCCATGGTTGTAGATGCTCTATTTTCGTTATTGTCATTACCAGCCGCCCGAAGCCCCGCCGCCGCCAAAGCCCCCGCCGCCGCCGCGGAAACCACCGCCACCGCCGCCCCCACCGCCGCCGCGTCCACTGCTGTTGAGAATCGCCAGCAGAATGGCACCCACCGGCAAGCCCATGCGGTTGCACAACCACAACACGCCGATCAGCAGGATAAACAGGCCGATGGAAAAACCGGGATTATCCATGGCGAAGTTGGCATCCGCCACATGGGCCGGCACCGCCAAGGGCTCACCGCCCACCACCTGGATCATCGCGGCCACGCCATCGCTGATGCCCTGGCTGAAATTGCCGGCCTTGAACTTGGGCAGGATCACCTGGTTGATGATCACCCAGGATTGCGCATCGGTCAGCACGCCTTCCAGGCCATAGCCGACTTCGATGCGCAACTGGCGGTCATCACGGGAGACGATCAACAGCGCGCCGTTGTCCTTGCCCTTCTGGCCAATGCCCCACTGGCGGCCCAATTGATAACCGTAGTCCTCAATGGGCACGCCCTGCAGGTCGGGCACGGTGACCACCACCAACTGGTCGCCCGAGGTTTGCTCCAGCGCCTGCAATTGCTGGGTCAGTTGCTCGCGCACCGCCGGGTCGATCATCTGCGCGCTGTCCACCACCCGCCCGGTCAGCGCCGGGAAGGTCAGCGCCGCCTGGGCCACGCCCACGCAGGCCAACAGCCACAGCGCCAGGCCTATCCGTAATAAACGCATCGACACCTCAGTGCAGCCTTATTTGAACTTCACTTGCGGCGCTTTATCGGCATCGGCGCTGGTGGCTTCAAACGTGGCGCGGATCGGCAAGTCGCTGTACATCACGCTGTGCCACAGGCGGCCCGGAAAGGTGCGGATCTCGGTGTTGTAAGCCTGCACGGCCTGGATAAAGTCACGGCGAGACACGGCAATACGGTTCTCGGTGCCTTCAAGTTGCGATTGCAAGGCCAGGAAGTTCTGGTTGGCCTTCAGGTCCGGGTAACGCTCGGACACCACCATCAAACGGCTGAGTGCGCCGCTCAGGCCATCCTGGGCTTGCTGGAACTGCTTGAGTTTCTCGGGGTTGTCCAGGGTGCTGGCATCCACCTGGATCGAGGTGGCCTTGGCCCGCGCTTCAATCACCGCGGTGAGGGTTTCCTGTTCGTGGGCGGCATACGCCTTCACCGTTTCCACCAGGTTGGGGATCAGGTCGGCACGGCGCTGGTACTGGTTCTGCACCTGGCCCCAGGCGGCCTTGGCCTGTTCGTCCAGGGTCGGGATGTTGTTGATGCCGCAACCGCTCAGCACGCTGCTGATCAGTAACAGCGCCGCAGCCTTGAAGCCCCAGCGATAAGTGTGTGCTGCTTGCATGGTGTTTCTCCTGCCCAATCTGGATGGAATGTGACGACTAACCCTATAAACCACGCGCTTGGGGCATAATCCGCCACCACTGGAATGCTTCGAGCCAATCAGCTACAAAGATGCCCAGCGCGAAAAAGAGTTCAGAGTGTGCTGCATTTATCTGAACAACACCCGAACAACAATAGACGTTCCCCACATTTTGGCCGACAGCATCGCTTTGAATGCTGCGCAGTAGCCGAACAAGGATATTCATGAAAAAGCTGTGTTTGCTCGGCCTTGTTGCCACGCTGGCCACCCACCCCGTCTGGGCAGAAACAAAGCCTGCTGCGCTTAACGACAAGGACGCCTTTGTCAGCGACCTGCTCAAGCAAATGACCCTGGATGAGAAGATCGGCCAATTGCGCCTGATCAGCATCGGCCCGGAAATGCCCCGCGAGCTGATCCGCAAGGAAATCGCCGCCGGCCGCATCGGTGGCACGTTCAACTCCATCACCCGCCCGGAAAACCGGCCGATGCAGGACGCGGCCATGCGCAGCCGCTTGAAGATCCCGATGTTCTTCGCCTACGACGTGATCCACGGCCACCGCACCATTTTCCCGATCAGCCTGGCCCTGGCTTCCAGCTGGGACATGGACGCCATTGGCCGCTCCGGGCGCATCGCCGCCCAGGAAGCCGCTGCCGACAGCCTCGACATCACCTTTGCGCCGATGGTCGATATCTCCCGCGACCCACGCTGGGGCCGCACCTCCGAAGGTTTCGGTGAAGACACCTACCTGGTGTCACGCATTGGCGAAGTGATGGTCAAGGCGTTCCAGGGCACCAGCCCCGCGAATGCCGACAGCCTCATGGCCAGCGTCAAGCACTTTGCCCTCTATGGCGCGGTGGAAGGCGGGCGCGACTACAACGTGGTCGACATGAGCCCGGTCAAGATGTACCAGGACTACCTGCCGCCCTACCACGCGGCGATCAAGGCCGGCTCCGGCGGCGTGATGGTGGCGCTCAACTCGATCAACGGCGTGCCCGCCACTGCCAACACCTGGCTGATGAACGACCTGCTGCGCAAAGACTGGGGCTTCAAGGGCCTGACCGTCAGCGACCACGGCGCGATCTTCGAGCTGATCAAGCACGGCGTGGCCAAGGACGGGCGTGAAGCCGCCAAGCTCGCGATCAAGGCCGGCATCGACATGAGCATGAACGACTCGCTGTATGGCAAGGAGCTGCCTGGGCTGCTCAAGTCCGGCGAAATCCAGCAGAGCGACATCGACAACGCCGTGCGCGAAGTGCTCGGCGCCAAGTACGACATGGGCCTGTTCAAGGATCCGTACCTGCGCATCGGCAAGGCCGAGGATGACCCGGTCGACACCTACGCCGACAGCCGCCTGCACCGTGCCGAGGCCCGCGACATTGCGCGCCGCAGCCTGGTGTTGCTGAAAAACCACAACGACACCCTGCCGCTGAAAAAATCCGCGACCATTGCCCTGGTCGGCCCGCTGGCCAAGGCCCCCATCGACATGATGGGCAGTTGGGCTGCTGCCGGCCGGCCTGCGCAATCGGTGACCCTGCTCGACGGCATGAACGCCGTGATCGGCGAAAAAGGCAAAGTGATCTACGCCCGTGGCGCCAACATCACCGGCGACAAGGCGGTGCTCGACTACCTCAACTTCCTCAACTTCGACGCCCCGGAAGTGGTGGACGACCCGCGCCCTGCCCAAGTGCTGATTGATGAAGCGGTGAAGGCGGCGAACAACGCCGACGTTATCGTCGCGGCGGTGGGCGAGTCCCGTGGCATGTCCCACGAGTCGTCGAGCCGCACCGACCTGAACATCCCGCAAAGCCAGCGCGACTTGATCAAGGCCCTCAAAGCCACCGGCAAGCCGCTGGTGCTGGTGCTGATGAACGGCCGTCCGCTGTCGATTCTGGAAGAAAACCAACAGGCCGATGCGATCCTGGAGACCTGGTTTTCCGGTACCGAAGGCGGTAACGCCATTGCCGATGTGCTGTTTGGCGACTACAACCCATCGGGCAAGCTGCCGATCACCTTCCCTCGCTCCGTTGGGCAGATTCCGACCTACTACAACCACCTGACCATCGGCCGGCCATTCACCCCAGGCAAGCCGGGCAACTACACCTCGCAGTACTTCGATGACACCACAGGCCCCCTGTTTCCGTTTGGCTATGGCCTGAGCTACACCACGTTCAGCCTCTCGGACATGGCGCTGTCGTCCACCACCCTGAACAAGACCGGCAAGCTCGACGCCAGCGTCACCGTGAAGAACACCGGCAAGGTCGATGGCGAAACGGTTGTGCAGTTGTATATCCAGGACGTGGCCGGCTCGATGATCCGCCCGATCAAGGAGCTGAAGAACTTCCAGAAGGTCATGCTCAAGGCCGGCGAAGCGCGCACGCTGCACTTCACCATCACCGAGGACGACCTGAAGTTCTACAACAGCCAGCTCAAGTACGCGGCCGAACCGGGTGAGTTCAATGTGCAGATCGGGTTGGACTCCCAGGACGTGCAGCAACAAACCTTCGAACTGCTCTGATCTGAAGCTGTAAACACGGTCTGGGTGGGAGCTGGCTTGCCTGCGATAGCGGTGGAATATTCACCACCGCCATCGCAGGCAAGCCAGCTCCCACATTGGGGTTGAGGTGGCCCGCCTAGCCGCGTCGATCCAGCAGGTTCACCACCAGCCGATCAATCCAGCCCCACACCCGCTGCTTCACCCGCCGCCACAACGGCCGCGCCTTCCATGCCTCCAGGCTCACCGCCTGGCTCTGGGCAAAGTCCGCTTCGAAACTGCCCACCACCGCTGCCGTCAATTGCGGGTCCAGTGCTTCCAGGTTGGCTTCCAGGTTGAAGCGCAGATTCCAGTGGTCGAAATTGCACGAGCCAATGCTCACCCAATCATCCACCAGCACCATCTTCAGGTGCAAAAAGCACGGCTGGTATTCAAATATCTGCACGCCTGAACGCAGCAGGCGCGGGTAATAACGGTGCCCGGCGTAACGCACCGACGGGTGATCGGTGCGCGGCCCGGTGAGCAACAGACGCACGTCCACACCGCGCCCAGCCGCCCGGCGCAAGGCACGGCGCACGCTCCAGGTGGGCAGGAAGTACGGGGTGGCCAGCCAGATACGCGATTTGCTGCTGTTCAAGGCGCGAATCAACGATTGCAGAATGTCGCGGTGCTGACGCGCATCGGCATACGCAACGCGGCCCAGCCCCGGCCCGGTAGCGGGAACCTTGGGCAAGCGGGGCAAACCGAAATGGGTCGCCGGTTTCCATTCTCGGCGCGCGGCGTTAGCGTGCCATTGCCGGTCGAACAGGGCCTGCCAGTCCAGCACCAGCGGGCCGCTGATTTGCACCATCACTTCGTGCCAGTCGGCGGTGTCTTGGCCCGGCGTCCAGAATTCGTCGGTGACGCCCGTACCACCGACCACGGCGACACGCTGATCAATCAGCAGCAACTTGCGGTGATCGCGATACAGGTTGCGCATCCAGCGCCGCCAGTTCAGGCGGTTGTAAAAGCGCAACTCCACGCCGGCATCGGTCAAGCGCTTGCGCAGCCCCAGGGTAAACGCCAGGCTGCCGTAATCGTCGAACAGGCAACGCACGTGCACGCCGCGTTCGGCGGCCAGCACCAGTGCCTGCACCATCGCTTCGGCGCAGGCCCCGGCTTCGACCAGGTACAACTCAAGGTCAACCTGCTGCTCGGCCCGGGCGATGCCCACCAGCATCTGCGGGAAGAAATTCGGCCCGTCGATCAGCAATTCGAACTGATTGGCGCTGCGCCATGGGAACACCGCGCCGCTCATGTCAGCGCGCCGTGAAGATCAGCACCGCACCCACCGGCACCGACAAACTGATCGACTTGAGCCCTGCCGCCTTGCGCAAGGTGGCGACACCGGGCGCCAGGTCGAAATCTTCAGCGTGCAATACCACAGGCTCCAGGGTCACCACTTGGAAGCGTCGATCATCCAGGCGCGTGGCCAACAGCTCGGCGCTGTAGGTCTGGGTCTTGCCGTGCAGCGTGACGCTCAAGGGCAGGCGCAATTCCAACTGCGCGCCGGACGCCAGGTCGTTGATGGGTTGCAGATTGATCTGCGCGCTGATCTGCGCTTCGGGGAAGGTCTTGATCTCGAACAGCTCTCTACGCATGCGCTCGTCGCGCAGCGGGATGCCGCTGTTGATCGACTCCAGTTCCACTTCCAACTGAGCCGCGCCTTTGGCATCGACCTTGCCGTGCAGCACCAGGAAGCGCTGCACTTCGGCAATCTCGGTGTTTTTGGTGGTGACGAAGGACAGGCGTGAGGATTCATTATCCAGGTACCAGTCGGCGTGGGCGGGCACTGCTGCAGCGGCCAAAAGGGTGAAGGCCAAGGGTTTGATTGACATTGAAGACTCGCGGGGGAAAACCTGAGCGAACCATAAGCGCAATCTCATGAACGGCGCAAATTCATTGTGGGAGCGGGCTTGCTCGCGAAAGCGCAGTGCCAGTCAATACATGTGTAGCTGATACACCGCCTTCGCGAGCAAGCCCGCTCCCACATTTATTCGGCGGTGACTATCAAACCAACGTTCGCTGCACTTCGCAGATCGTTTCTTCAAGGCTGCCCATATGCAAATTCAGCACACGCTCCACCGGCGCCTGATGCATCGGCCAATGCAACGCCATGCTCCCCACCAGGCGGCCATTGGCGCGCACCGGCAGCGCCACCGCCCGGATCAGGAACGGCAAACGCACAGGATATTCCCAATAGCCCTCGGTACGCTGGCCGAAGCCCTGGTGCTGGGTTTGCTCGCAGGCGCGATAGTGCTCGTCCGCCGCCATATGATTGCGGCCTGCCAGGCGCTGTACTTCTTCGGCCGGCAATTGCGTCAGGCACGCCTTGCCCATCGCCGAGTGGAACAGGCTGGCGTACTGGCCGACGATCTGACAGTTGTTCGGGTAAAGCTTGCGCAACACGCTGGGAATGGCGCTCTCCATGACCTCCAGGCGCTCGCCATCGAAGCACGACAAATCCACCACCAGCCCGGTGCGCTCGCTGAGTTCCAGCAACCAGGGCGCGGCGCTCTCCACCACCTGGCGCTTGAAGCGTTGCTGGGTATCGCCGAACAAGCGCCGGGCACGCAGGCGGTAACGTCGATCACTCAGGCCCCGATAGACCCAACCCTGCTCCTGCAAGGTCAGCAACATGCGCGACACCGTGGCCTTGGGCAGGCGCGTGAGGTAGTGCAGCTCTTCCAGCCCCAGGGCCTGGTGCTCGCCCAGCAACTCGACGATTGCCAGTGCGCGCTCAACCGAGCGTACGGTGCCTGTCTCCATGTTCGATCTCCCTGTTGCCGGTGGATGATCTTTTTTTCACAGCAAGATACAGGCCCGGTCAGCGCTCAGCGGGTCGTTGCAAGGCACGCCGGCGGCCGGCGTTGTACCCATTGGGTCAGTTGCTCATGGGCGTAGGCCAATTGCAGCACGGCCCTGTCGGCCTGGGCCGGGCCAATGATTTGCAGGCCCATGGGCAAGCCCTGGGGGTTGAAGCCCACGGGGATGCTCATGCTCGGCAAACCGGCGAGGGTCGGGCCGATCACCACTTCCATCCAGCGGTGATAAGTGTCCATTTCACGCCCGCCGACGAGGCGTGGCCACGGCTGTTGTGCATCGAAAGGGAACACCTGAGCGGTGGGCAACAGCAGGAAATCGTAACGTTCAAACAACTTGGCCAAGGCGCGGTACCACTCACTGCGGTCCACCGACGCCTGGTACACCTGTTGAGCGCTCAAACCCTGGCCGCCCTCCACTTCCCATTGGGCTTCGGGTTTGAGCAGTGCGCGTTTTTGCGGGTTGGCGTAGGCCGCGCCGAGGTTGCCGTGCACCAGCCAATGGCGGTGTACCAGCCAGCAGCGCCACAGGCGCGCCATGGAAAAGTCCGGTTGGCAGCCATGCACTTCACAGCCCAGCCTGGCGAAATCGTCCAGCGCCGCCTCGCACAGGCTCATCACGCCATCATCCATCGGCAGATAACCGTTGTAGTCCCCCAGCCAACCGAGGCGTGCGCCCTTGAAGTCGCGCTGCAACGGCTGGCCCAGCACCGCCGGATCGGCCTGGGAGGACAGCGGCGCGCGGGGGTCGTAACCGGCCTGGATGCTCAGCAACCGCGCCACATCCGTGACGCTGCGCCCCATCGGGCCTTCGGTGCCCAGTTGCTGCACGAACAGCTCCGGCATCGGCCCGTGGGGCACCCGCCCTTGGGAGGGGCGCAAGCCGAACACGTTGTTGAACGCCGCCGGGTTGCGCAGCGAGCCCATCATGTCGCTGCCGTCGGCCACCGGCAGCATACGCAGCGCCAAAGCCACCGCCGCCCCGCCACTGCTGCCGCCAGCTGCAAGGCGCGGGTCATAGGCATTGCCGGTGGTGCCGAACAGCGTGTTGTAGGTGTGGGAGCCCAGGCCGAACTCCGGCACGTTGGTCTTGCCGATGATGATCGCGCCACTGGCCCGAACCCGCGCCACGCTGATGGCGTCTTCGCCCGGCACATGCTCGGCGAACAGCGGCGAGCCCAAGGTGGTGCGCAAGCCCTGGGTGGCCGCCAGGTCCTTGATGGCCTGGGGCATGCCATGCATCCAGCCACGGGAGTGGCCCTGGTCCAACTCCCGATCGCAGGCCCTCGCCTCGGCCAGCACGGCCTCACTGTCGCGCAGTGACACCAGCGCATTCACGCCAGGGTTAAAGCGCTGGATCTGCGCCAGGTATGCCTGCATCACCTCTTCGCACGACACCTGCCGCCCATGAATGGCTCGCGACAGCTCAGTGGCATCCCAATCAACAATACTCAAGGCTTCACCTCTCTGGAAAACGGCAACGGCTTGCTCGCACGCGGTGCCTCGCGCATGCAATAAGTGCCCAGCAGCGTCAGCACGCACGCAAACAATACATAAAACGACGGCGCCACCGGTGTGCCCAGCACCTTGCTCAGCCAGGTCACGATCAACGGCGCGAAACCACCGAACACCATCACCGCCACGTTATAGGCCACCGACACGCCGGTGGAGCGCACCTCAATGGGGAACTGCTCAGCCAATGCCGTCGGCGCTGGCCCGAAGAACCCGCCAATCGCCGTGCACAACATCACCTGCATTACCAGCAAGCGCTCGATGGACGGCGCGGCGGCCACCCACACATACAGCGGGTAGACCATCACGAAAAATGCCAGGGTGAAGGCCATCAACACCGGCCGCCGCCCCAACCGATCCGAGAGCAGGCCGGACAAGGGGATCACCACGGTCATCAGCGCCACCGCAAACATCTGCACCATCAACACCTGGTCCAGCGGCAGGCCGAGGTTCTTGTGGGCGAAGGTCGGCATGTTCACCAGCACCACATAAAACGACACCGTCGCCCCGCAGGCCAGGCCCATCGACACCAAGATACTGCGCCGATGCTCACGCAGCACTTGCATCAGGCTCGGCGCCGGGCCGGTGGCTTGCTTGCGCGCTTCGATGAATTCTTCCGGGTCTTCCATGTGCCGACGGATCCACAACCCCACCGGGCCGATCAACAAGCCCAGCACAAACGGCAGGCGCCAGCCCCACAGGTCGAGGGTCTCGGGCGAAAAGAAATGCGTGACCAACGCCACCATCGCCGCCCCACCGAACACCGCCAGGCACTGCCCCACCAATTGCCAGGAGCCATACAAGCCCTTGCGATGGGCTGGCGCGCTCTCTACCAGAAATGCCGTGGCGCTCGCGTACTCACCGCCAGTGGCAAAGCCCTGGAGCATGCGCGCCACCACGATCAACAACGGCGCGCCCATGCCGATGGCGGCATAGTTCGGCGCGAAGGCGATCAGCGCGATGGACACGGTCATCAGCCGGATAATCAACTGCATCGCCGCCTTGCGGCCTTTGCGATCAGAATAGATACCCAACAGGATGCCGCCCACCGGGCGCATGAAAAAGCCCACGCCGAAGGTGGCCAGCGCCATCAGCAGCGAGGCGTACTCGTCCTCCGAGGGAAAGAACTGCCGGGCGATGATGCTGGCCAGAAAGCCGTAGACGATAAAGTCATACCACTCCAACGCGTTGCCGATCACGGCCGCCACCACTTGGCGGGTGCGCGAGACACCAGGTTTTGCAGTCTGCATGAGGAGCACTCCATTCAACCGATCAGGGAAAGGGTCCAGCGGCAGAAAAAGACGTTACTGTAGGAGCGAGCTTGCTCGCGAAAAACGCGCAGGCAACACGGGCTACTTGAAAGCGCTGCGTCAGCGTTAACGATTTTCGCGAGCAAGCTCGCTCCTACAAGGGTTTGGGTTAGCCGGCTGGCTTCAGCCAGCTCTCGGCCAGCGCGCCCCAGTAGGCGGCGCCGGTCAGCAGGATGTCGTCGTTGAAGTCATAGGCGGGGTTGTGCACCATCGGCCGCGACACGCCGTTGCCGATAAACAGGTAACTGCCGGGGCAGCGTTGCAGCATCCAGGCGAAGTCTTCGCTGCCCATCAACGTGCGGGTGTTGCCATCCACGGCGTCGGCACCGAGCAAGGCCACGCCGACCTGGCGGGCGAATTCGGTTTCTTCGGCGTGGTTGACCAGTACCGGGTAGGCCGGGCGGTGTTCGATCTGCACGGTGCAGCCGAAGCTGGCGGCCTGGGTCTGGATGATTGCGTTGACCCGCTCCAGCATCTGTTCGCGTACCTTGGGGTTAAGTGCGCGCAGGCTCAGGCGCAGCAGGGCTTGCTGGGGAATCACGTTGGCGGCTTGCCCCGCTTGCAGGGCGCCGACCGTAACCACGGCGGCTTCCTGGGTGTCGATATTGCGCGCCACTACCGTCTGCAAGGCCATGACCATGCTGGCGGCCGCCACCAGCGGGTCCACGGTCAAATGCGGCATCGAGCCGTGGCCACCTACGCCTTCAAGCGTCACGGTAAGCAGATCCTGAGAGGCCATCATCGGCCCCACTCTCAAGCCCAGATGCCCCGCCGGCAAGCCTGGCATATTGTGCATGCCGAACAGCCCATCACAGGGAAAACGCGCCAGCAAACCGTCCGCCAACATCGCCTCGGCGCCGCCCTGGCCTTCTTCGGCGGGTTGGAAAATCAGGTTCAACGTGCCGTGAAATTGCCGCGTCGCCGCCAAGTAACGCGCAGCGCCGAGCAACATGGTGGTGTGGCCGTCATGGCCGCAGGCATGCATGCAACCGGCGTGCTGGCTGGTGTAGGCCGCGCCGGTATTTTCGATGATGGGCAAGGCGTCCATGTCGGCGCGAATCCCAAGCGTGCGCGTGCTGTTGCCATTGCGCAAAACACCGACCACACCGGTCCTGCCGATGCCGGTGTGCACCTCGTAACCCCACTCCTTGAGTGACTGTGCGACCAGCGCTGAGGTGCGGTTCTCTTCAAAGCCGAGTTCGGGGTGGGCGTGGATATCGTGACGCACAGCGTGCAAGTCGCTGGCAACGTCACTGAGCCAATCCAGGATGTGCTGGTGCGGGCGCATGGTGATTCTCCTCACAGGCGGGTGGTCCCGTTCTTGTTGGCGACACATCGACAGCTAAGCGCGATGTGCGCGTGAGGACAATCAAAGGTGGTTCCACTCTGTGGAACCTCAGGGTCGAGCTTTTTTCCGTGGACCCACACACATCCATAGGTGGGAGCTGGCTTGCCTGCGATGGCGGAGTGTCAGCCAAACATTTGTAACTGCCCCACCGCTACCGGGAGCAAGCTCCCTCGCCACAAGTGGCGCCGCAGACCTATCAGATTTATACGACGAAACTCACGGAATCGTCTGACTTTACCCTAAGTAAATCCCTCTCCAGAGTTTGGCTTGCTACGTGACTTTTCCTTACTCGTTTACCTCGATTAAAAGGCGCCACGCGTCAGTTTTCTTATCGAGACGAGCAGGAAAGCACGGCTAAAAAAACATGGATAAGAGGCGAAAAAATGAGCGTAGGTCATTTCATCTGTCAAGGTGACAAAACCAGTTGCGGCGGGGAAGTGCTGGGCGTAGATCAAACAACCCACATGAATGGCCGTCTTCGTGCCTGCGAAGGTGACCCAGTTACCTGCGGCAAGGATGGGCAAACGTACAAGATCATCGGCGGCATTTCCTTCATGGAGAGCAATGGCCGGCTTGTTGCCGGTACGGTGGATAGTTACAGCGGCTGTCCCTGTAAAGCCGAGCTGATTCCTTTGGCGTTATTCGGCGAGTACCATGGCAGAGGTGGCTCGGTCGTAAGCGCCAACAGACTGGCCGCTGAGCCGGTCCAGCCAGTAACCCACTGGGCAGCGTCCTCTCAACGCACCTCCACCTCGCCAAGTGAGTCGCCCCAATCCGCATTTGCCGCATTTAAAGCGCTCATAGGCGAAGAGCCGGGTTTTTACATCGTGCCCAAAAGCATGAGCCGCGAGGCGCTGGAAGCCACACTTTTTCCGACGCTCGACCCGGCTGTAATGCGCAAGTTTCAATCGCTGAATCCCAACACAGGGCCCGTCAAAGCCGGCTCGATGATCGTGCTCAGCGACCCGAACAACACCTCCTGCACCTATCAGGAAGCGCAACTGATGCAGGCGGCTCAACACGTCAGCGCATCACTGGATGAGCTGACGCCGGACGAGGCTGACTTTCTCTATCGCCACGGTGCCGAGATCGCTGGCTTTATCGGCCATACCTCAACCTGGCTCGGCGTCAGTGCGGTGGTGATGGAAACGCACATGAACAACCTACGCGACACCCTCCAAGCCATCGAGCGCCTGCATCAACAAAATTATCGTCAGCACGGTCACCTTAAATCGCCCCAGTTCTTCGCGGATCGACAGCGTCTTATGAACCAGCTGGATGCCCATCTGTTGAACTCCACTCGACTGCGCGGCCAAACCACCCTGGGCGACCACCCCAAGTTGAAAACAGCCCTCGGCATTTCCAGTCGCAGCTTGGTGCATCATTGGGACAAAGCCGGTACGCCAGGGCAGATTCCGGGTTATTCCGCCCACGTGGAAGCGACCAGCCGCGCTACCAGATACATGAAGGCGGGCGGTTACATCGCGATTGGGATTGGCGGAGTGTCTTCGCTGACGGCTATTGAGCAGGTGTGTAACGGCGAATCTGGACCAGCTTGCGAAAAGGTCAAGTTTACTGAAGGCGGAAAATTTGGGCTTTCAACTGCCCTCGGCGTTGCAGGTGGCGCGATGGCTAGTTCTGCCAGTGGTCCGATCTGCCTAGCGATTGGCGTAGCCACTGGAGGTATCGGAGGTGTTGTATGCATCGCAGCTATAGTAGGGACAGGCGCATGGATGGGTACGACTGTTGGTAGTATGACTGGCGAAGCTATCGGAGAAAAAATTTACGAAATGACTCAACCATGACCAGTATCGACACTTGGCCTCCCTGGGCTGCAATCATTGTTTTGGGGGCCCCAGGTCTGCTCTCAGTTGCCGGGATCGCTCATAGTTTGCACCTGAGCCACCGTCATCTGGACGCATTAAAGGACGCTTTGAAAAACAGTCGGTATATCTACCTCTGGGGAGATAGCCTGGGAAAACGGGGCTTGATTTGGTCACTCTTGGAAATATCAAAAATCGCGGGGATGGTCGTGTGGCCGAGGGCTTATGTTCTTACCGGTGATGTAAACCCTGCTGATATCGAAACATTTCCAGCTCGTCTGAAACGACGTCTGATCGTCAATATGACGCTGATGTTCACGTCATTCACATGGGGGGTAGTTGCCGCCATGCTTGTGAAGTTCAGGTAGCTCAAACGGGCCTCAGCAGAGGTCCGACATCAGCAAAAAACCAGCGCCATTGCGTCCCCGGATCTAACTGCCAGCGCATATCCCCTGTGGGAGCGGGCTTGCTCGCGAATGCGCAATACCAGCCAATACATGTGTTGACTGACCCACCGCATTCGCGAGCAAGCCCGCTCCCACAGGGGGTGATGGGGGTGTCAGGGAGTCAGGCGGCAGCCTTGGCGGTTGCCCATCCATCGCGCTGTATGCGTACGCCCCAACCCACTCGCCGTCACTTCACTGCGTTCCGGCTTATCGATAAACGCACTGATGGGCACGTACTGCTTCACATACCCGAGGCAATAGTCCGCCGGGTTGTTGGCCACGTACCGGCACGAGCAGTACTCCTTGGCGGTGTACGCCGCGATGATGTCGGGGAAGGCTTGCAGGTTGACGCGTTCATGCCAAACCCAGCCCAAGAGTGCGATAAACAACACCAGTAAAACGCTGATAAATGGATGACGACGGATCATGAGCGCACCGCCGCCAGCACGCGTTGGAGCAGTTCGTTATGCCGGTAACTGCCATCGCGATCATCGCCGTAGCGCACGATCACCAAGTGTTCGTCAGGCAACACAAACAGCGCCTGGCCCCAGTGCCCCAGCGCGGCGAAGGTGGTGGCCGGTGCGTCGGGCCAGGGTCGGGGGGCGCCGGTGTTGAGCCACCAATGGCCGCCCGGCACGGCTTCATCCTGGCCGGCTTTGTAGTGGTCGAAGGGCCTGCGGTTGAAGGCGACCCAGTCCTGGGGCAGCAGTTGCCGCTCGCCCCAGCGCCCATCTCGCGCCATCAGTAGCCCTACTCGTGCCAGATCGCGGGCCGTGAGGTAGGCATAGGATGACGCGACAAACGTCTCATCGGCATCGGTTTCCCAGGTTGCGTCGCGAATGCCCAGGGGCTGGAACAGCGCGTCCCACGGGTAGGTCATGTAGGCCTTGTGGCCGAGCATGCCCTTGAGCGCGGCGGACAGGATAGTGCTGTCGCCACTGGAATAACGGAAAGCCTGGCCAGGGGCGGCGACCGCATCGGTATCCGCTGCGAATTGCGCCATGTCGGTGTGGCCACGGGTGTAAAGCATCGCCACCACCGAAGATTTCAATGGGGCGTATTCGTAGTCTTCCTGCCAATCCAACCCCGAGGCCCAGTGCAGCAGGTCGGCCATGCTCACCTTGGGATGCTGCTTCATCGGCGGATAGAAACGTGCAGCGGGGTCGCTGAGTTTGAAGCGGCCTTGCCCATAGGCCACGCCCAGCACGGTAGCCATCAGGCTTTTGCTGACGGACCAGGTCAGGTGCGGCGTGCTCGCAGTGGTGGGCGCGGCGTAGCGTTCATAAATGATTTGGCCGTCACGAATGACCAGCAACGCATCGGTGCGAATACCGGTGCGGGTGGCATCGTCGCGGGGTGGGAAAGCGTAGGCGTCCAGGGCATCGACAGCGGGACCGGCGAGAAGCGTGCCCATGGCCCACTCCTTTTCAGGCCAGATTTCAGCGCGGGCATTCACGGTGACAAACAGCAGGGCAACGCACAACAGGCCTCGGACCATGGACGCGAACTCAAGGGGGCATTCAAGCCCGCGAGCCTAGCCCACGCCAGTGACAGATTTGCGACAAGGGGCCTGTCATCCAACCGTCACCGTAACTTCATGGAGCTGACACCGAGGCTACATAGCCTGACTTTGGACAACAAAGTCGACTGGCCGCAACCTGGCCGGCACCCGGAGACTCGCTATGACTCAGATCGCCCGCATCAGCGACAAAGGCAATGAACGCCGTCTGCAAGCCGAACGCCTGGTAGGCGCACAGGCATTGCAGGAAGCCCAGGCCCTGCGGTTCAACGTGTTCAGCGGCGAGTTCAACGCCAAGCTGAAGGGCGCGGAACTGGGTCTGGACATGGATGACTATGATGTTCACTGCAGCCATATCGGCGTGCGGGATTTGAACAGCGGCCGACTTGTCGCCACCACCCGTCTGCTCGACCACCAGGCGGCCAGCACCCTGGGCCGGTTCTACAGTGAAGAAGAATTCAGCCTGCATGGCCTGCTGCACTTGCAGGGCCCGATCCTGGAAATCGGCCGTACCTGCGTCGACCCGGCCTACCGCAACGGCGGCACCATCGCGGTGCTCTGGGGCGAGTTGGCCGAGGTGCTCAACCAGGGCGGCTACAGCTACCTGATGGGTTGCGCAAGCATCCCGATGCACGATGGCGGCATCCAGGCCCACGCGATCATGCAGCGCTTGCGCGAGCGCTACCTGTGCAACGAACACCTGCGCGCCGAACCAAAAAAACCGCTGCCGGCCCTGGACCTGCCGTCCAACGTCATCGCCGAAATGCCGCCGCTGCTCAAGGCCTACATGCGCCTGGGCGCGAAGATCTGCGGCGAGCCGTGCTGGGATGAAGACTTCCAGGTGGCCGACGTGTTTATCCTGCTCAAGCGCGACGAGTTGTGCCCGCGTTATGCGCGCCACTTCAAGGCGGCCATGTGATGAACCGCCTGCGCATTTACGGGCGCATCGCCCGCGTGTTGTTGGTGGTGGCGCTGGGGTTGAGCATGGCCAGTGTGTTTGGCCTGTTCGAGCGCCTGGGGGTGGCTAACTCGATGGTGCGGCGCCAGCGTTGGTCGCGCTTTTTTATGGCGCGACTGACCAACGCCCTGCCCTTTCGCGTGACGGTGCACGGCGAGTTGCCGCAAACGCCGATGCTGTGGGTGAGCAATCACGTGTCCTGGACGGATATCCCGTTGCTGGGCATGGTGGCGCCGATGTCGTTTTTGTCCAAGGCCGAGGTGCGTACCTGGCCGGTGGCGGGCTGGTTGGCGGCCAAGGCGGGCAGCCTGTTTATTCGTCGCGGTTCAGGTGACAGCCAGTTGATCCGCAAGCAGATGACCCGTCATCTGGAGCAACAGCATCCCTTGCTGATGTTCCCTGAAGGCACCACCACCGACGGGCGCGGCCTGCGCACGTTTCATGGGCGCTTGCTGGCCAGCGCGATCGATGCGGATGTGTCACTGCAGCCGGTAGCGATTCGGTATCTGCGCGACGGCCAAGTCGACCCGCTGGCGCCCTTTATTGGCGATGATGATTTGCTCTCGCACCTGATGCGCTTGTTTTCCAATGACCGCGGCGATGTGGAGATTCATGTGCTCAAGCCGATTGCCTGCGCCGGGCAGGAACGTGCGGCGTTGGCGTATCAGGCGCAGCAGGCGGTGCAGAAGGCGTTGTTCGGGCCGGTGCCGGAGACTGAGCAAGTGGCTGCTCGGCCAGCATTCGCCGCCTGAAGCAATGTGAACACCCTCTAAAATGTGGGAGCTGGCTTGCCTGCGATGGCGGTGGGTCAGCCACAGCATTCTCAACAGGTAGGCCGCTATCGCAGGCAAGCCAGCTCCCACATTCAGATCTCATGTAGTCAGTTGAGATTGTGCAAACTTCTGCAACTCTGGGTAGAACAGTCGAAAGTCCTCACTCAGCGGCTCATACAAAACCCGCAACTCCTGCATCGCATACCCTAACTCTTCAGGCTGTGTCAGCCGCCGCGAAATCCCCCGCAGCACCTGGTCCATCACCGCAAACTCGCGGTACGAGCCCAACCAATCATCGGCTGCCATATAGGGTGCGATCTGCGCCAGCCGCCCCGGCAACGCGGGTTCGGCCGCCAACACCCGATACACCTGGGACGTAAAACGCTCCAGGGGCTGGTCGGCATACAGCGCCCAATCGCGCGCCAGGCAATGGTCAAAAAACACATCGAGGACGATGCCGGCATAGCGCCTGCGGGTCTGGCTGAAACGCGACAACGCCTCCCCCACCAAGGGGTGGCTGTCGGTGAACCGGTCGATGGAGCGATGCAGCTGGATCGCCGCTTCGATTTGCGGGCTGAACTGGCCCTGCAGGCGGCCTTTGACGAAGTCGCCATAGAGGCTGCCCAGCAATTGCCCAGGAAGTTGGCCGCCCAGGTGCAGATGTGCGAGATAATTCATGCCGCGCAGTCTACCACTGCCACCAACATATCGTTATAACCCGATATACCGATTCGCTTTGACCTCAGATCAAAATCATATTGGTATATCGGGATATGACGATTTAAAGTTCGCCTCATCGCGATATAACGCTTTACGACACCGAGCACCCTGCCATGTCCATCGACCTCGACGAAATAATAAAAGCCCTGGCGCACCCAGTACGACGAGACATCCTCACCTGGCTCAAAGACCCGAAAGTGCAGTTCCCCGAGCAGTTGCACAACCACGAATACGGCATCTGCGCCGGGCAGATCGACCAGCGCTGCGGCTTGTCCCAGTCGACCGTGTCGGCCCACCTGGCCACCTTGCAACGGGCGGGGTTGATCAGCAGCCAGAAGGCCGGGCAGTGGCACTTTTTCAAGCGCAATGAGGAAGTGGTCCAAGCCTTTCTCGCTGCGCTCATTACCGAACTCAGCGCACCGTAATCACCAAGGACACGCCCCATGCCCCTCTCGCTACTCATACTGGCCCTGAGCGCCTTCGCCATCGGCACCACCGAGTTCGTCATCATGGGCTTGCTGCCCGATGTGGCGGCGGACCTGGGTGTGTCAATTCCCGGCGCCGGCTGGCTGGTGACCGGCTACGCCCTGGGCGTGGCCATCGGCGCACCGTTCATGGCACTGGCTACCGCCAAGCTGCCACGCAAGGCGGCGCTGGTAGCGTTGATGGGTGTTTTCATTATCGGCAACCTGCTCTGTGCCCTGGCAAGCGACTACAACGTGCTGATGTTTGCCCGTGTGGTCACGGCGTTGTGCCACGGTGCCTTCTTCGGGATTGGTTCAGTGGTGGCGGCCAACCTGGTGCCGGCCAACAAACGTGCGTCGGCGGTGGCGCTGATGTTCACCGGGTTGACCCTGGCCAACGTGCTGGGCGTGCCCCTGGGTACGGCGCTGGGCCAGGAAGCCGGCTGGCGCTCGACCTTCTGGGCCGTGACCGTGATTGGCGTGATTGCCTTGATCGGCCTTATTCGCTTCTTGCCCGCCAAGCGTGACGAAGAAAAACTCGACATGCGCGCCGAACTGGCCGCCCTCAAGGGTGCCGGTATCTGGCTGTCGCTGAGCATGACTGCGCTGTTTGCCGCGTCCATGTTCACCCTCTTTACCTATGTCGCACCGCTGCTCGGCGATGTCACCGGCGTATCGCCCAAAGGCGTGACCTGGACCCTGTTGCTGATCGGCCTGGGCCTCACCGTGGGCAACATCATCGGCGGCAAACTGGCAGATAAGCGCCTGGCGGCCACCTTAATCGGCGTGTTCATCAGCATGGCGGTGGTGTCCACGCTGCTGAGCTGGACCAGCGTTGCGGTGATCCCAACCGAGATCACCCTGTTCCTGTGGGCCACCGCCTCGTTCGCCGCAGTGCCGGCGCTGCAAATCAACGTGGTGACCTTCGGCAAGGCCGCGCCGAACCTGGTATCCACCTTGAACATCGGCGCCTTCAACATTGGCAACGCCCTCGGCGCCTGGGTCGGCGGCAGCGTGATTGCCCACGGCTTCGGCCTGACCAGCGTGCCGCTGGCGGCCGCCGCACTGGCGATTCTCGCGCTGCTGGTGACCCTGATCACTTTCCGTCAGGGCGGCAATGCCGACCTGGCCCCCGCGACCCACTGATCAACTTAAAAGAGAAGGTGTTTTTTCCATGACGACTATTTTCGATCCGATCACACTGGGCGACGTGCAGCTGTCGAACCGCATCATCATGGCGCCGCTGACCCGCTGCCGCGCGGATGCCGGGCGCGTGCCCAATGCGCTGATGGCCGAGTACTACGTGCAACGCGCCTCCGCGGGGCTGATCCTCAGCGAAGCCACTTCCGTGACGCCCATGGGCGTGGGCTACCCAGACACCCCCGGTATCTGGTCCAACGATCAGGTGCGCGGCTGGGCCAACATCACCAAGGCCGTGCATGGTGCGGGCGGCAAGATCTTCCTGCAGTTGTGGCATGTTGGCCGCATCTCCCACGAGTCCTACCTGGACGGCGAAACCCCGGTGGCCCCGAGTGCAGTCCAGGCTAAAGGCCACGTCAGCCTGGTTCGCCCGCTGGCCGACTACCCTACCCCGCGCGCCCTGGAAACCGCTGAAATCGCCGACATCGTCGACGCTTACCGCACCGGCGCCGAGAACGCCAAGGCCGCCGGTTTCGACGGCGTGGAAATCCACGGCGCCAACGGCTACCTGCTCGACCAGTTCCTGCAAAGCAGCACCAACCAGCGCACCGACCAGTACGGTGGCTCCCTGGAAAACCGTGCGCGCCTGTTGCTGGAAGTCACCGACGCCGCCATCGAAGTCTGGGGCGCCGGCCGCGTGGGCGTGCATCTGGCACCGCGTGCTGATGCGCATGACATGGGCGACGACAACCTCGCTGAAACCTTCACCTACGTCGCCAGCGAACTGGGCAAGCGCGGCATCGCCTTTATCTGCTCGCGCGAAAAAGAAGGCGCGGACAGCCTGGGCCCACAGTTGAAAAAAGCCTTCGGCGGTGCGTACATCGCCAACGAACGTTTCACCAAAGACAGCGCCAATGCCTGGCTGGCGGCGGGCAAGGCGGATGCGGTGGCCTTTGGTATTCCCTTCATCGCCAACCCAGACCTGCCGGCGCGACTGAAGGCCGATGCGCCGTTGAACGAGCCGCACCCGGAAACCTTCTATGGCAAAGGCCCGGTGGGTTACATCGACTACCCGACGCTGCCGATCTAACGTAACCCGCAAACCCAATACTGTAGGAGCGAGCTTGCTCGCGAAAAACTAACAGGCGCCGCGTTCACTCAGGAAGCACGCGTTATCGTTAACGTTTTTCGCGAGCAAGCTCGCTCCTACAGTGTCAGGGGTAGCCTCTTGGAAACATCGCTTCACAGAACCGCAACAATATCGCTACAAAATACTTAGCCGGCTACCTATCAACCGCCCGCCATGCCGTATATAAAGTCACCCCACAAATCAGGCAGAAGGACGATTGACCGTCTTTAGGCTTTACTGTTGACACAACGGGTTGCAATTACGCATTTTGTTTCAATTGCGCAGGCTGGGGCTCAGGCGCAGCATGTCCAGCCCTATATCAGCCCAGCGCTCGGCGTCCTGGTGCAGTTCAAAGCTATCGGGGACCAGCAGCCACTGGCCGATCAAACCGTGGATAAAGGCATGCAAGCAGACAGCCCCACGGGTGGTGTCGAGATTTTCAGGCAGTTGCCCGCGATTGACCGCGTTACGCAACGTCAGGCTGATACGCAGGTTGCATTCCAGGCTGTGGGTCTGGCGCTGGCGGCGCATGTCGCACATTTCGTCGGTGAACTCGCACTTATGAAACAGAATCTCGTTGATGCGCCGGGTTTTCGGGTCCAGGGCCACTTCATGGTAGAGATGAATCAGCAGCTTGCGCATACAGCCCAGCGGGTCGACTTCATCCTCGCTTTCACTTGCCCGGGCCAATTCGTCCAGGGGTTCGTGCAGCGTGTCGAGCAAGGCCTGGAGCAAATCGGACTTATTGCTGAAATGCCAATAGATAGCCCCACGCGTGACGCCCGCCAACGCGGCGATGTCCGCCAGGGTGGTGCGCGCCACACCACGCTCATAAAAGGCTTGCTCGGCGGCTTGGAGAATCTGGCTGCGCGTTTCCTGAGCTTCCTCTTTGGTGCGACGAACCATGGCAGTAAAACCTCAATCAGGACACTGTGGATGGTACTTGACCACCATCTGAATAATTGTGGGACGACGCCGTCATGGGCGCCGAACGTACTAGAATCGAGGCTTGCGGCGGTGCTTTGTCAGCATTGCGCGAAGCCTGTCAAGAGTTTACAAACAACCATGAACGTAAGTATATTGCGTAGCAAGCTACTTATCCACTCACGGCTTGTTTTTTACCCTTCCACACTTCTTGTGCGCACTCTGCGCGCCTGACCCGAGGATCTTCATGCAACTTAAGCCAGCTGTTACCGCTCTGGTCACTGCCGTCGCCCTGGCATCGCTGCTCAGCGGATGTAAAAAGGAAGAAGCGGCACCGCCCGCTCAAACCCCTCAGGTCGGCGTGGTCACCATTCAACCGCAAGCCTATACCCTGACCACCGAGCTGCCAGGCCGCACCACGGCCTTCCGCATTGCGGAAGTTCGGCCGCAGGTCAACGGCATCATTCTCAAGCGCCTGTTCAAGGAAGGCGCCGACGTGAAGGAAGGGCAACAGCTCTACCAGATCGACCCGTCGGTGTATGAGGCCACGCTCAAAAGCGCGCAAGCCAGCCTGACCCAGACCAAGTCCATCACCGATCGCTACAAGCAATTGGTCGATGAGCAAGCCGTCAGCCGCCAGGAATACGACACCGCCGTTGCCAACCGCATGACGGCCGAGGCAAACGTTCAAACCGCCCAGATCAACGTGCGCTACACCAAGGTGTACGCGCCGATCTCCGGGCGTATCGGCCGTTCTGCGGTGACCGAAGGCGCACTGGTCAGCAACGGCCAGGCCGACGCCATGGCGGTGATCCAGCAACTGGACCCGATCTACGTCGACGTCACGCAATCTTCGGCTGAAATGCTCAAGCTGCGCCGCGACCTGGCCAGTGGCCAACTGGAAAAAGCCGGCGACAACGCTGCCAAGGTCAAGCTGACCCTGGAAGACGGCACGGCCTACGCCCAGGACGGCAAGCTCGAATTCTCCGAAGTGTCGGTCGACCAGACCACCGGTTCCGTGACCCTGCGTGCCGTGTTCCCCAACCCTGACCACGTGCTGCTGCCGGGCATGTTCGTGCACGCCCAGTTGCTGGCCGGTGTGAACAGCAAGGCCATCCTGGCTCCGCAGCAAGGCGTGACCCGTGACCTGCGCGGCATTCCGACGGCGCTGATCGTGAACAAGGACAACAAGGTCGAGCAACGCGAACTGGTTGCCAACCGTACCGCCGGTGCCTACTGGCTGGTGGAAAAAGGCCTCAATGCCGGTGATCGCGTCATCACCGAAGGCTTGCAGTACGTCAAGCCGGGCGCCGAGGTGAAGGTCACGGAAGCCTCCAACGCCAAACCCGCCGGTACCGCTGCTGCGCCTGCTGCCGCTGCTGGTCAAGGGGAGTAATCCATGTCGAAATTTTTTATCGACCGTCCCATTTTCGCCTGGGTAATTGCCCTGGTGATCATGCTGGTCGGGGCACTCTCGATCCTGAAGTTGCCCATCAACCAATACCCGGCCATTGCGCCAACGGCCATTGATATCCAGGTGACCTACCCAGGCGCGTCCGCACAAACCGTGCAGGACACCGTGGTGCAGGTCATCGAGCAACAGCTCAACGGTATCGACAACCTGCGTTATGTCTCCTCGGACAGTAACTCCGACGGCAGCATGACCATCACCGTGACGTTCAACCAGGGTACCAACCCGGATATCGCCCAGGTTCAGGTACAGAACAAGCTGAACCTGGCCACCCCACTGCTGCCGCAAGAAGTGCAGCAACAGGGTATCCGTGTGACCAAGTCGGTGAAGAACTTCCTGATGGTGATCGGTCTGGTGTCGGAAGACGGCAGCATGACCAAGGACGACCTCTCCAACTACATCGTGTCCAACATCCAGGACCCGATCTCCCGTACTGCGGGGGTGGGTGACTTCCAGGTGTTCGGTTCGCAGTACGCCATGCGTATCTGGCTCGACCCGGCCAAGCTGAACAACTACCAGCTCACGCCAGTGGACGTCAGCAATGCCATCAAGGCCCAGAACGTACAGGTGGCCACCGGCCAATTGGGCGGCCTGCCTGCCCTGCCAGGCACCCAGCTGAACGCCACGATCATCGGCAAGACGCGCCTGCAAAGCACCGAGGAATTCGCCAAGATCCTGATGAAGGTGAACACCGACGGCTCCCAGGTTCGCCTGGGTGACGTCGCGCGTATCGAACTGGGCGGCCAGAACTACAGCATCAGTGCACAGTTCAACGGCAAGCCGGCTTCGGGTATGGCGATCAAGCTGGCGGCCGGTGCCAACGCACTGGACACTGGCAAGGCCATCCGCGAAACAGTCAAGTCCCTGGAGCCGTTCTTCCCGCCTGGCATGAAGGCGGTGGTGCCCTATGACACCACCCCGGTGGTGACCGAATCGATCTCCGGTGTGGTTCACACCCTGGTCGAAGCGATCGTGCTGGTGTTCCTGGTGATGTTCCTGTTCTTGCAGAACTTCCGCGCCACCATCATCACCACCATGACCGTACCGGTGGTATTGCTGGGTACCTTCGGGATCCTGGCGGCGTGCGGCTTCACCATCAACACCCTGACCATGTTCGGCATGATCCTGGCCATCGGCTTGCTGGTGGACGATGCCATCGTCGTGGTGGAAAACGTCGAACGGGTAATGGCCGAGGAGCACCTGTCACCCAAGGAAGCAACGATCAAGTCCATGGGCCAGATCCAGGGCGCCCTGGTGGGTATTGCCCTGGTACTCTCGGCGGTACTGCTGCCGATGGCGTTCTTCGGCGGTTCCACCGGTGTGATCTACCGGCAGTTCTCCATCACCATTGTTTCGGCGATGGCATTGTCGGTACTCGTAGCCCTGATCTTTACCCCGGCCTTGTGCGCCACCATGCTCAAGCCGATTGATCCGGAAAAACACGGCCAACCCAAGCGCGGCTTCTTCGGCTGGTTCAACCGCACCTTCGACCGTGGCGTACTCAAGTACGAGCGCGGCGTGGGCGGCATGATCAAACACAAGATCCCGGCGTTCCTGGTGTATGCGCTGATCCTGGTCGGCATGATCTGGATGTTCACCCGTATTCCAAGCGCGTTCCTGCCTGAGGAAGACCAGGGTGTGATCTTCGCCCAGGTGCAGACACCGGTCGGCGCTTCGGCTGAACGTACGCAAAAAGTCGTCGACGACATGCGCGCCTTCCTGCTGAACGACAAGGAAGGCGAGCCAGGCGAAGGCAAGGCGGTGAAGTCGGTGTTTACCGTGAACGGCTTCAACTTTGCTGGCCGTGGCCAGAGCTCGGGTCTCGCGTTCGTGATGCTCAAGCCGTGGGATGAGCGTGACTCGACCCAATCGGTGTTCGAAGTGGCCAAGCGTGCCCAGGGTTACTTCTTCGGGGCCTTCAAGGACGCCATGGTATTTGCCATCGTGCCGCCTTCGGTACTGGAGCTGGGTAACGCCACCGGTTTTGACGTGTTCCTGCAAGACCAGGGTGGCGTCGGCCACGACAAGCTGATGGCTGCACGTAACCAGTTCCTGGGCGCGGCGGCACAAAGCAAGGTGCTGGCCGGCGTACGTCCTAACGGCGTGAACGATGAGCCGCAGTACGAGCTGACAGTTGACGACGAGAAGGCCAGTGCCCAGGGCATCAGCCTCGCCGATATCCAGCAGACCCTGGCCATTGCCTTGGGTGGTAGCTACATCAACGACTTCATCGACCGTGGTCGCGTGAAGAAGGTGTATGTACAAGGTGACGCCGCCAGCCGCATGTCGCCCGAAGACCTGGACAAATGGTTCGTGCGCAGCAACGACGGGAAGATGGTGCCGCTGTCGGCTATCTCGTCGGGCCAGTGGATCTACGGTTCGCCCAAGCTTTCGCGATACAACGGTGTAGCGGCGATGGAAATCCTCGGTACCCCGGCACCGGGCTACAGTACCGGTGATGCGATGGCCGAAGTCGAACGCATTGCCAAAGAGCTGCCGGCCGGTGTCGGTTACGCCTGGACAGGCCTGTCGTACGAAGAACGCCTTTCCGGTTCCCAGGCGCCAGCGCTGTACGCGTTGTCGCTGCTGGTCGTGTTCCTGTGCCTGGCAGCACTGTACGAAAGCTGGTCGATCCCGATCGCGGTGATTCTGGTTGTGCCACTGGGTGTGATCGGTGCACTGATCGCCACCAGCATGCGCGGCTTGTCCAACGACGTGTTCTTCCAGGTGGGCCTGTTGGTGACGGTGGGCCTGGCGGCGAAAAACGCCATTCTCATCGTGGAATTCGCCAAGGAACTGCATGAGCAAGGCAAAGGCATCGTCGAGGCGGCTATCGAAGCGTCCCGCATGCGTCTGCGCCCGATCATCATGACCTCGTTGGCGTTCATGCTCGGCGTACTGCCGCTGGCAATCTCCACCGGCGCCGGCTCAGGCAGCCAGCACGCAATCGGTACCGGCGTTATCGGCGGTATGATCACGGCCACTGTGCTGGCGATCTTCTGGGTGCCACTGTTCTACGCAACGGTATCCGCTGCTGGCGAACGCAAAAAGAAAGACACTACTGAAACTCCTAAAGAGGCTGGCCAATGAGCAAGTCGCTACTTTCCCTAGCCGTCACCGCATTCGTGCTCAGTGGCTGCTCGCTGATACCTGACTATCAGCGTCCCGAAGCGCCGGTGGCCGCGCAGTTCCCGCAGGGGCCGGCGTATTCGTCGGCCCAGGCGCCGAGCCAGGCCGCTGCCGAGCAAGGCTGGAAGCAGTTTTTCCATGACCCTGCCCTGCAACAACTGATCCAGACCGCGTTGGTGAACAACCGTGACCTGCGTGTCGCGGCGCTGAACATCGACGCCTATGCAGCGCAATACCAGATCCAGCGTGCCGACCTGTTCCCGGCGGTATCGGCCACCGGTAACGGCAGCCGTTCGCGCACCCCGGCCAAGCTGTCGCAGACCGGCGAATCGACCATCGCCAGCCAGTACTCGGCGGGCCTTGGCATCAGTTCGTATGAGCTGGACCTGTTCGGCCGCGTGCGCAGCCTCAGTGAAGAAGCGCTGCAAAAGTACTTCGCCACTGAAGAAGCGCGCCGCAGCACCCAAATCAGCCTGGTGGCCAGCGTGGCGAATGCCTACCTGACCTGGCAGGCCGACAAGGAACTGCTCAAGCTGACCCAGGACACCCTGGCCGCATTCGAGCAGAGCTACAAGCTCACCTCGCGCAGCAATGAAGTCGGCGTGGCCTCGGCCCTCGACCTCAGCCAGGCGCGCACCTCGGTGGAAAACGCCCGTGTGCAACTGGCCCGTTACACCCGCCAGGTGGCACAGGACGAAAACAGCCTGACCCTGTTGTTGGGCACCGGCCTGCCAGCGAATATCGCCAGCAAGCCGCTGTCCGATGACCTGCTCAGCGAAGTGCCGGCCGGGTTGCCATCGGACCTGCTGCAACGTCGTCCCGACATTGTGCAGGCCGAGTACAACCTCAAGGCGGCCAACGCCAATATCGGCGCGGCCCGTGCGGCGTTCTTCCCGAGCATCAGCCTGACCGCCAGCGCCGGTACCGCCAGCCCTACCCTGGGCGGCCTGTTCAAAGGTGGTTCGGGTACCTGGGCGTTTGCCCCGCAGATCAACATCCCGATCTTCAACGCCGGTAGCCTGCGCGCAAGCCTGGACTACTCGAAGATCCAGAAAGAGATCAACGTGGCCAACTACGAGAAGGCCATCCAGACCGGCTTCCAGGAAGTCTCCGACGGCCTCGCCGCGCGTGCGACCTACAAGCAGCAACTGGATGCCCAGCGCGGCTTCGTCGAGGCTAACCAGGATTACTACCGCCTGGCCGAGCGTCGCTACCGCATTGGTGTCGACAGCAACCTGACCTTCCTCGACGCCCAGCGCCAACTGTTCAGTGCCCAGCAATCGCTGATCACCGACCGCCTGGCGCAGCTCACCAGCGAGGTCAACCTGTACAAGGCCCTCGGCGGTGGCTGGAACGAGCAGACCGCGAAGAACGAGCCGTTGAAAGAACAAGCACCGCCGTTGAAGTTGTTCTGATAGCGCGGGTGTGAAAAAACCGCTTCCCTTACCGGAAGCGGTTTTTTTATGCCTGCGTTATTGCCCTCACAAGTTACGTTCGATCATCGCCCACAACCCGCCCTCCCCCACTTTCATCGCCCCCGCACCGCCGCGCACCATGGCCGTCACCTGCATAAACCCAATAACAACAGGTCCACACCATGAGCACTTTCCAACCGCGCCAGCTGCTGCTGGCGGCTGCTGTCGCCAGTTCTGCCCTGCCCGTTTTCGCCCAGGAGCACGGCTTTCTCGAAGACGCCAGCGCCAACCTCAACCTGCGTAACTTCTTCTTCAACCGCAACTTCACCAACCCGACCAAAGCCCAGGGTGGCGCGCAGGAGTGGACGCAAAGTTTCATCCTCGACGCCAAGTCCGGTTTCACCCAAGGCACAGTCGGTTTTGGTGTGGACGTGCTGGGTTTGTACTCGCTCAAGCTCGATGGCGGCCGTGGCACGGGCGGCACGCAGTTGCTGCCGCTGGACCATGACGGCCGGCCAGCCGATGAATTCGGCCGGCTGGGCGTGGCATTCAAGGCGCGCTTTTCCAAGACCGAGTTGAAGGTGGGCGAATGGATGCCGGTGCTGCCGATCCTGCGTTCCGATGACGGCCGCTCCCTGCCGCAAACCCTGCGTGGCGGACAGATCACCTCCAAGGAAATCGACGGCCTGACCCTGTATGGCGGCCAGTTCCGCGCCAACAGCCCGCGGGACGACGGCAGCATGAGCGACATGTCGATGTTCGGTAAAACCGCCTTCACTTCCGACCGCTTCAACTTCCAGGGCGCTGAATATGCCTTCAACGACAAACGCACCCAAATCGGCGTGTGGAATGCCCAGCTCAAGGACATCTACAGCCAGCAGTTCGTCAACCTGATCCACAGCCAGCCTGTGGGCGACTGGACCCTGGGCGCCAACCTGGGCTTTTTCTACGGCAAGGACGACGGCAGTGCCCGCGCCGGCGACCTGGACAACAAAACCTGGTCCGGCCTGTTTTCGGCCAGGTACGGTGGCAACACCTTCTACGTCGGCCTGCAAAAACTCACCGGCGACAGCGCCTGGATGCGCGTCAACGGCACCAGCGGCGGCACCCTGGCCAACGACAGCTACAACTCCAGCTACGACAACGCACAGGAAAAATCCTGGCAGGTTCGCCACGACTACAACTTCGCCGCCCTCGGCGTACCGGGCCTGACGTTGATGAACCGCTATATCAGCGGCAGCAACGTGCACACCGGCACTATCACCGACGGCAAGGAGTGGGGCCGCGAGACCGAAGTGGGCTACACAGTGCAGAGCGGCACGCTGAAAAACCTCAACGTGCGCTGGCGCAATTCGAGCATGCGCAGGGACTACAGCAGCAACGAGTTCGATGAGAACCGGTTGATCGTCAGCTATCCGATCAGTCTGCTGTAACCCGGTATAGCACTTACTGTATGGTGCGCGCCTGCCGCTGCTGATCCCCCCAGCAGCGGCCTTTACTCGGGCCCTGCACGGCATGAAATCCTTCGCTACAGCAATCGCACTGTTTGCCCTGGCCTTGAGCCTGGCGGGCTGCATCAGCGCTCCCATCGCCCTGACGCCTCAAACCGAACAGCGCCTGCAAACCCAGGCGCCAATCCGCTTTCTGCTGACCTTCGATGACGGCCCTAGCGCCTCCGGCTACAACAACCCGAGCCGCTCGGTAGTGGCCGACCTGGCCAATAACCCGGTGCTGCCGGGGATCAAGGCGGTGTTTTTCCTGCAGACCGAGGCCGCTCGCTCAGGCGGCAGTTCCCGGGGGCGCAAGACCATGGAGCGTGAATTCGCCGCTGGCCATGTACTGGCCTTCCACACCGCCACGGCGTTTCACACCAACCATCGCTGGCTGAACGATGCCACCCTGGAACACACCCTTACCGAAGGTGCTGCGGACATTGCCGCCATCACGGGCGCTCCCCCCGTACTGGTGCGTCCGCCCTTCTGGAACTACGACAAGCGTACCTTCGCCGCCTACCAACGCCACGGCATGCAGGTACTGTTGACGGATTTGAGTGCCAATGACGGCAAGATCTGGGGTTTCAACGCCAGCCCGCGTCGGCGGGCCAACCTGTATCGACAATTGTCGGTGGTGCGCGAGCGTATTGCCGTGGGTGAGCTGCCGACGGTGGAGGGCGTGATACCGGTTGTGGTGACCTTCCATGACATCAACCGCTACACCGCGCGGCATATGCAGGAGTACTTGCAGATCCTGATGGACAGCGCGCGGGTCAACGGATTGAAGACCGCGGCAGAGCCGTTCTATACCGACCATGCCGCGCTGGAACGTGCGGCGTTGGCCCGTAGGGTCAAGGCTGTGAACGAGCCGGTGCATCTGCCGGGGGTGTGGAATTGGCTGTGGGATGCTGATTCCCACTGACACCCCAAACGTGTGACGATCCCCTGTGGGAGCTGGCTTGCCCTGCGATAGCAATCTGTCAGTCAGCCCAATATTGACTGGCCCACCGCAATCGCAGGCAAGCCAGCTCCCACATTTGATTGCATTTCATATTCAGCCTTGCTGGCGAGACTCCACGCCCAACTCATCCCACACGGACTCCGCCAGGTGAAACGTCGCATTCGCTGCCGGGATCCCGCAGTAGATCGCACTCTGCATCAACACTTCCTTGATCTCGGCGCGGGTTACGCCGTTGCTGGCGGCAGCACGCAGGTGCAGTTTCAGTTCTTCACTGCGGTTCATGCCGATCAGCATCGCGATGGTGATCAGGCTGCGGGTATGCCGAGGCAGGCCTGGGCGGGTCCAGATGTCACCCCAGGCGTGGCGGGTGATCATTTCCTGGAACTCGCTGTTGAACTCGGTCAGGGCATTGAGGCTGCGGTCGACGTGGGCATCGCCCAGTACTTCGCGGCGCACCTGCAGGCCCTCGGCGTAACGTTGTTTCTCGTCCACAAATAGCTCCTCAGCGGGCCAGCAGAAATTCGATCACCCGGACGCTGAACGCAGCACCGGCCTGAACGTTGGACAGGTGCGCCGCATAGAACTCGGCATACTCGGCACCCTGCACATGGCTCTGGATAAAGTGGCCACCGGCTGGCGGCGTCACCGCGTCTTCGGTGCCGGCAATCACCAGGGTCGGCACCTTGATCGAGGACAATTGCTCACGGAAATCCGCATCGCGCACGGCGCCGCAGTTGGCGGCATACCCCTCGGGCGACGTGGCCGCGAGCATGTCAGTGATCTGCTTGGCCTGATGCGGGTGGGCGGCGGCGAAATCTGCGGTGAACCAGCGCGCAATCGACGCATCGCGCAGCGCTACCATCGCGGCTGCGCCATCACGCAGGACCATTTCGATACGCGGGTTCCATACCTCGGGCGTACCGATCTTGGCCGCGGTGTTACACACCACCAGGCGTTGCAGACGCTCGCCGGCATGGATGCCCAGCCATTGGCCGATCAAGCCGCCCATGGACAATCCGCAAAAATGCGCCTTCTGGATCTCCAGCGCATCCAGCAGTGCGATCACGTCTTGGCCCAGTTGCTCAATGCTGTAAGGCCCCTCGGTCACCAGGGATTGGCCGTGGCCGCGGGTGTCGAAGCGCAGTACGCGAAAATGCTCGGTGAAGGCCGGAATCTGGATATCCCACATATGCAGGTCGGTACCCAGGGAATTGGACAGCACCAATACCGGTGCGTCGGCGGGCCCCTCGAGTTGGTAATGCAGTTCGCCCTCGGCGAGTTGTACAAAAGCCACAGCGTTCTCCTCAGGCAGTCAAAGCAAAATGTTCGGTCACTGCACGCGTAACCCAGGTGGACGCCTGGCCCAGGTAGTGGGCCGGGTCGAGCAGGCGGTCCAGTTCAGCCGCTGACAACTCGGCGGTGACGTGCGGCTCATCCGCCAGCACCGCGCGCAAATGGCGCTGCTCGGCGACCGCACGTTTGCAGCACTGTTCCAGCAGATGGTGCGCGGTGTCGCGGCCCAAGCGTTGGGCGAGCACGATACTCACCGCTTCGGCCAGTACCAGGCCCTGAGTCAGGTCGAGGTTGTGTGCCATACGTTCGGCATTCACCTCCAGCCCTTCACTGACCAGAATTGCCTGGTGCAAGGCACCGGACACCAAGCGGCAAATCTCCGGCAAGGTTTCCCATTCGGCGTGCCACAAGCCCAGGCTGCGTTCGTGCTCTTGAGGCATGGCGCTGAACATCGTTGCCACCAGGCCCGGTACACGGGTGGCTGCGCTGATCAGCACCGCGGCGCCCACTGGATTGCGCTTGTGCGGCATCGTGGACGAACCGCCCTTGCCCGGCGCCGAAGGCTCGAACACCTCCGCCGCTTCGGTCTGCATCAACAGGCTGATATCGCGGCCCAATTTGCCGAGGCTGCCGACGATCAGGCCTAGCAGGCTGGCAAACTCCACCAGACGGTCACGCTGGGTGTGCCAGGGTTGTTCCGGCAAACCCAGTTGCAACTCGGCGGCCAAGGCTTCGGCCACCGGCATGGCGTGTTCGCCGAGCGCCGCCAACGTGCCTGATGCGCCGCCAAATTGCAGCACCAGCAGGCGCGGCTTCAATTCGGCCAGGCGCTGGCGACTGCGCGTCACCGCGCCCAGCCAACCGGCGATTTTCATCCCCAGGGTGACCGGCGTCGCGTGCTGCAACCAGGTGCGCCCGGCTAAAGGCACGGTGGCATAACGCTGGGCCTGGGCGGCCAACACATCCCCCAGGCGAGCCAGGTCGGCCTCGATCAGCGCCACCCCACGGCGCAGTTGCAGCACCAGGCCGGTGTCCATCACGTCTTGGCTGGTTGCGCCCAGGTGCACATAACGCTCGGCGTCGGCGTCCTCACTGGCGATCAACTTGCCCAACGCCTTCACCAATGGAATCGCTGAGTTGCCCGCCGTGGCAATTGCGCTGCCAAGGGCATCCACGTCATACAGCGACGCCAGGCACGCCTGGGCAATCGGCGCGACGGCGGCCTGGGGAATCAACCCGACCCGGGCCTGCGCCCGGGCCAGTGCGGCCTCGAAATCCAGCATGCCCTGCAAACGCCCCTGGTCACAGAACACGTCGGCCATGCTGTCAGCGGTGAAATAAGCGTCGAACAGTTGATTGCTCGTGCGCAGCGTCATAACTCATCCCTTACAGATCGTGATGCAGGTACGCCGCCTGTTTCGGCAGGCGCAAGCTGAACAGGAAGGCCACCGCCATCATCGCGGTGACGTACCAATAAAAGGTGTTTTCCATGCCGATGGATTTGAGGCTCAGCGCAACCACTTCTGCCGAACCACCAAACACCGCGTTAGCCACCGCATACGCCAGGCCCACGCCCAAGGCACGCACCTGGGGCGGGAACATCTCCGCTTTGACCAGGCCGCTGATGGAGGTGTAGAAGCTGACAATCGCCAAGGCCAGGGTGATCAGCACAAAGGCCAGAAACGGGCTGGTCACGGTTTTCAAAGTCAGCAGGATCGGCACAGTGAACAGCGTGCCAAGGCCAGCAAACCAGAGCATCGAATTACGTCGGCCAATCTTGTCGGCCAACATGCCGAACAACGGCTGCATGCACATGTACAGAAACAGCGCGCCGGTCATGATGTAGCTCGACGTCTTGGCGTGCATACCCACAGTGTTCACCAGGTACTTCTGCATGTAGGTGGTGAAGGTGTAGAAAATCAGCGAGCCGCCGGCGGTGTAGCCCAGCACCGTGATGAAGGCTTTGCCGTGGTCGCGAAACAGCGCGACGATACTGCCGGCGTCCTTGTCTTCGCGCATTTCCTTGCTGGTGGTTTCTTTGAGGGTGCGACGCAGCAACAGGGAGATCACCGCAGCTATGGCGCCGATCACAAACGGAATGCGCCAGCCCCAGGCACGCAGTTCTTCTTCGGTGAGGATCTGTTGCAGGATCACCACCACCAGCACCGCCAGCAACTGGCCGCCGATCAGGGTCACATACTGGAACGAGGCGAAGAAGCCACGCTGGCCCTTGAGCGCGACTTCACTCATGTAGGTGGCCGTGGTGCCGTACTCGCCGCCCACCGACAAGCCCTGGAACAGCCGCGCCACCAACAGCAACGCCGGGGCCCAGGCACCGATGTCGTTATAGGTGGGCAGGAAGGCGATGACCAGGGAACCGCCGCACATCATCAGCACCGAAATCATCATCGAATTCTTGCGCCCGTGCTTGTCGGCCACCCGGCCAAACAACCAGCCACCGATCGGGCGCATCAGGAACCCGGCGGCAAACACACCGGCGGTGTTAAGCAACTGCACCGTAGGGTCGTCCGAGGGGAAAAACGCCGGGGCAAAATAAATCGCGCAGAAGGCATAGACGTAGAAGTCGAACCATTCGACCAGGTTGCCGGAGGAAGCACCGACAATCGCAAAGATCCGTTTGCTGCGTTCTTCTCCGGTGTAGTGGCTGGTTTTTGTTGTCATGTTTTTTTACTCAGTGGGAACGGTTATAGCCTAGACATACTTTGCAACAACCCTGTTCCGCAAGCAGACTTTTGGATAGGTGGAGCCTGGATGATCGTTCCCACGCTCTGCGTGGGAATGCCGCATGGGACGCTCCGCGTCCTGCCGTTCGCGGGTGACGCGCAGCGTCACGGATGCATTACCACGCAGAGCATGGGAACGATCGTCAACTCAGTAGTCGAAGAACACCGTTTCCTTATCTGTTCCCTGCAAAATCACATTCCACTGATAAACCCCGTCCGCATCCGCCTTGGCAATCAGGGTGCTACGACGTTCCGCCGGTACACACGCCAGCAACGGGTCATCGCCATTGAGCGCCTCACCGTCAAAATAAATCCGCGTCAGCAAGTGCTTCACCAACCCACGGGCAAACACCAGCACCACCAAATGCGGCGCCTGGGTGGTGCCCTTGAGCCCCGGCACACTGCCCGGCTTGATGGTGGTAAAGCGAAAACGCCCTTCGGCATCCACCGGCACGCGGCCGAAGCCTTCGAAGTTCGGGTCGAGCGCTTTGTCCTGCTCGTCTTCGGGGTGGGCATATTTGCCGGCGGCGTTGGCCTGCCAGACTTCCAGCATGGCGTCGTTGACGACATCACCGTTGCCGTCCACCACTTGCCCGCTGATCGCCATCCGTTCGCCAAGGGTGGCGGTGACGGTCAGGTCTTCACGGTTCAGCCAGGTCAGGCCAATGTGGTAATACGGCCCGACGGTGTGGGACGTGGTCGCGTTGAGTGTCATCTCATTTCTCCATCGGCGTGGCGTCGCGGCCGCGCAGGACGATGTCCCAACGGTAACCGAGGGCATAGGAAGGAATGGTTTTTTCCAGGTCGAAACTGGCGATCAAGCGTTGCTTGGCGCTGGTGTCCGGCACGCAGTTGTAGATCGGGTCGTACTCCAGCAACGGGTCGCCCGGGAAATACATTTGCGTCACCAAGCGCGTCAGCACACTGGGGCCAAACAGCGAAAAGTGGATATGCGCCGGGCGCCAGGCGTTGTGGTGGTTGCCCCACGGGTAGGCGCCGGGTTTTATGGTCTGGAACTGGTACCAGCCGTCGGCGTCGGTGACGGTGCGCCCGGTGCCGGTGAAATTAGGGTCCAGCGGCGCATCGTGCAGGTCACGCTTGTGGTTGTAGCGGCCGGCGGCATTGGCCTGCCAGATCTCCACAAGAATGCCCGGCACCGGCAGGCCGTTTTCGTCCAGCACACGGCCATGAATGATGATGCGCTCGCCTTGCGGCTCGCCGCCATGCTGGGCCGTCAGGTCGTTGTCCTTGTCGTTGATACGTTCGGCGCCGATGGTCGGGCCGGTGATTTCCGACAAGGAATGGGGCAGGAACACCAAAGGCTGGGACGGCGAACGCAGGTTCGTCGACTGGTAGGCCGGGTGCAGGTAATCAGGTTGGGTGCCCGCTTGCGGGCGCCGGTAACCGGGCTTGTCACTCATGGAGCAATCCTCTTTTAGTTATCAGACGCGTTCAATCGCCAGGGCCAGGCCTTGGCCGACGCCCACGCACATGGTCGCCAGGCCTTTGCGGCCGCCGGTTTTTTCCAATTGGTGCAGGGCCGTCAGCACCAACCGCGCACCACTCATCCCCAGGGGATGGCCGAGGGCAATGGCGCCGCCGTTCGGGTTGACCTGCGGCGCATCGTCGGCAATCCCCAGTTCGCGCAGCACCGCCAGGCCTTGGCTGGCGAAGGCTTCGTTGAGTTCGATCACGTCAAAGTCAGTGACCGCCAACCCCAGGCGCTCCACCAGCTTGCGTACCGCCGGCACCGGGCCGATGCCCATCACCCGCGGGGCGACACCGGCACTGGCCATGCCCAGCACACGGGCGCGGGCGGTGAGGCCGTGTTGCTTGACGGCCTCGGCGCTGGCGAGGATCAGCGCGGCAGCGCCGTCGTTGACGCCCGAGGCATTGCCGGCGGTGACGGTCTTGTCTGCGCCGTTGACCGGCTTGAGCTTGGCCAAGGCTTCCAGGGTGGTGTCCCGTGGGTGTTCATCGTGTTCCACCAGGGTTTCGCCTTTTTTATGGGCGACCCGCACCGGTACGATTTCCTCGGCGAAGAACCCGGCAGCCTGGGCGGCGGCGGTGCGTTGCTGGCTGCGCAGGGCGAAAGCGTCCTGGTCGGCGCGGGAAACCTGGTAGTCGTCGGCCACGTTATCGGCGGTCTGCGGCATGGCATCCACGCCGTACTGGGCCTTCATCAGCGGGTTGATAAAGCGCCAGCCAATGGTGGTGTCTTCCAACTTCATGTTGCGCGAGAACGCCGCGTCGGCCTTGCCCATCACAAACGGTGCACGGGACATCGACTCGACGCCACCGGCAATCGCCAGCTCCATTTCACCGCTGGCAATCGCACGAAAGGCGGTGCCGATGGCATCCATGCCCGAGGCGCACAGGCGGTTGAGGGTCACACCAGGAATACTTTCCGGCAGCCCCGCCAGCAGCAACGCCATGCGTGCCACGTTGCGGTTATCTTCACCGGCCTGGTTGGCGCAGCCGAGGAAGACTTCGTCTACGGCGCTCCAGTCCACCGATGGGTTGCGCTCGATCAACGCCTTGATCGGCAGCGCCGCCAGGTCGTCGGCACGCACCGTGGACAGGCCACCGCCAAAACGGCCGATAGGCGTGCGAATGGCATCACAGATATAAACCTCGCGCATCAGGCTTCTCCCGGTGCTTGGCCATGGGCAGCCGCGGTGCGCGCTTCGAGGTCACGCAATGCGGTCAGTTCGATCTCGGTGGGTTCAGCGGTGGTGCTCACCTGGTCGGCAAAGCGAATCGCCCAGCCGGTGGCGGCGACCACTTGCTCGCGGGTCACGCCAGGATGCAGCGCAGTGACCACGAACTCATGGCTGCCCTCCTCCGGTTCCATGATGCACAGGTCGGTAATGATGCCCACGGGGCCGGCGCCGGGCAGGCCCAGACGCTTGCGTGAGTCGCCACCTTCGCCGTGCCCCACAGAGGTGATGAAATCGAGTTTGTCGACGAACGAACGGGACGACTGCTTCAGAATGATCAGCACGCTCTTGGCGGAACCGGCGATTTCGGGCGCGCCACCGGCACCCGGCAAACGCACTTTGGGCTGGTGATAATCACCGACCACGGTGGTGTTGATATTGCCGAAACGGTCGACCTGGGCCGCGCCGAGAAAACCGACATCAATGCGCCCGCCCTGCAGCCAGTAGCGAAAGATCTCACCGGTGGGCACCACGGTGTCGGCAGTCTCCGCCAGCTCGCCATCCCCGATGGACAGCGGCAGCACGCTGGGCTTGGCCCCAATCGGGCCCGACTCGTAGATCAGCACCACATCCGGCGACGATGTCAGGCGCGCCAGGTTGGCGGCCTTCGATGGCAGGCCGATGCCGACGAAGCACACCGAGCCGTTCTTGAGGCGGCGTGCGGCGGCGACGGTCATCATTTCATTGGTGGAGTAAGCCATTACTTAGCCTCCTGCGCGGTGGCCAGCTTGGCCTGGAATTCACTGAAGTCGGCAGTGCCATGGATGTATTCGTCGATCCAGGCGGTAAAGGTCCCACGGTCACGGGCAATCGGGTCCCACGCCTGGTAGAAGCGGTTATCCCGCTCGTTGTAGCCGTGCGCGTAGGACGGATGCGCACCACCGGGTACGTGGCACACCGCTGTCAGCGCCCAGGTCGGCAGCACGCAGCTGTTCATCGGCGCATTCAGGTCGTCGACGATTTCCTCGACGGTGACGATGCAGCGCTTGGCCGCCAGCGCCGCTTCCTTTTGCACCCCCAGAATGCCCCAGAGCAGCACGTTGCCTTTGCGGTCGGCTTTCTGCGCGTGAATCACGGTGATGTCCGGGCGCACCGATGGCACCGCCGCCAGCACTTCGCCGGTGAAGGGGCAGGTGACGGTCTTGATCAGCGGGTTGACTTTGGGCAAGTCGGAACCTGCGTAAGCACGCAACACGGCGAACGGCAGGCCGGAGGCACCGGCGACGTAGGCATTGGCCAGGTCGGCGTGGCTGTGCTCTTCGATCTCCAGCGCTTGCGGCCATTGTTTCTCTACCGCGTCACGCAGGCGATGCAGGGAACCCACACCCGGGTTGCCGCCCCAGGAGAAAATCAACTTGCGTGCACAGCCGGCACCGATCAACTGGTCGTAGATCAGGTCAGGCGTCATGCGCACCAGTGTCAGGTCTTTCTTGCCCTGACGAATGATTTCATGGCCTGCGGCCGTAGGGATCAGGTGGGTGAAGCCTTCGAGGGCGACGGTATCGCCGTCGTTCACGAAGCGCTTGACCGCATCACGCAGGGTGAGGATTTCAGCCATGGGGTTGGGCTCCCGGTGTTGATCGAAAAAGGCGCTGAGGTGGCGCCGAAGTGCTTGAAGATTAAGCCGGGGAAATGGGCCAAACAATCCGATAATCGACTGAGTGTTCGATTATCGAACCGATTGTTACTTAACTAATCATCTGCAAGAACAGGGGCAATGTGGGAGCTGGCTTGCCTGCGATGGCACCTGTGGATTCAACACCGCTATCGCAGGCAAGCCAGCTCCCATAGGGGTAGTGATCGGTTTCAGGTGGCATCGGCATGGCTGACCATGCCCTTGATCACCACCGCTGCCGTGGCCAATGCCGCCGGAATCACCAGCGCCGTGAGCACCTGCTCGAAGTTCCAGCCCAGGCCCAGCAAGGTAGCGCCCATCCACGCCCCCAGGATCGCGCCGAAGCGGCCGATGCCGAGCATCCACGACACCCCGGTGGCACGGCCCTGAGTAGGATAGAAACGTGCCGCCAGGGATGGCATCGCCGATTGCGCCCCGTTGACGCACATCCCGGCGACCAGCACCAGGGTGGCCAACAGCGTGATGTTGCCCAGGCTCTGCCCCACCGCGTAGGCAAACACCCCGGCCAGCAGATAGAAAGTGCCGATCACTTTGTGCGGGTTGAACCGGTCCATCGCCCAGCCCACGCCCACCGCGCTCAGCACCCCACCAAATTGGAACAGCGCGCCGATAAACGCGGCCTGCTCCATGCTCGCGCCACTGTCGCGCATCAAGGTCGGGAGCCAACTGGTCAGCAGGTAAACGATCACCAGGCCCATGAAATACGTGAGCCACAACAGCAAAGTGCCAGCGCTGTAGGTGCCCGAGAAAATCACCGCGAACACATTGCGGGCCTTGACGGTTTTTTGCTCCGGCACGCTGAAGTGAGTGGCCTGGGCGACGATGCTTGGCTCGATAGGAGCCAGGGTCTTGCGCACCTTGTCGGTACCGCGATTGCGCACCACCAGGTAACGCGCCGACTCCGGCAGCCAAACCAACAGCACCACCGCCAGGATCAACGGCAGGATGCCGCCGATCAGTAACAGGCTGTGCCAGCCGAACGCGGGGATCAGCTTGGCCGAAATAAATCCACCGCCGGCCATGCCCAGGTTGAAGCCACAGAACATGCTGGTCACCAACAAGGATTTATGCCGCTCGGGGGTGTATTCAGAGAGCAAGGTGGTGGCATTCGGCATGCCGGCGCCCAGGCCCAGGCCGGTGAGAAAGCGCAGTACCAGCAACTGGTCGACATTGGTGCTGTAAGCCGACGCCAGGCTGAACGCACCAAACACCAACACCGCGCCGACCAGCACGACTTTGCGGCCAAAACGGTCGGCCAGCGGGCCGGAACCGAGTGCGCCAAACACCATGCCGATCAACGCGGCGCTCATCACCGGGCCGAGGCTGGCGCGGTCGATGCCCCAGTCCTGGGACAGCGCGGGCGCGATAAAGCCCATGGCGGCCGTGTCGAGGCCGTCGAGAAAGACAATCAGGAAACACAGGATCACGACGCGCCACTGATAGCGCGAAAGTGGCTGGGTGTTGATAAAGGACTGTACGTCCAAGGTGGTACCGACAGAAGGCTGATTCATTATTTTTATTCCACACCGATGGCGGGCTGACGGCCTGGGGCCGTCGTTCTTATTGGGCAGCTCCTCAGAGCGCTGCCGCACATTAATAAGCCAAGGGAAACACCGTCAATCGAGCCAGCCGGGATCTGTGCGGTCACCGAACAGCTTAGGCAAACAGTTGCGCACTCAGCTCACGGCTGGCGCTGAGCATGCTCGGCAAAAAGCGCTGCTCCAACTCGCTGCGGCTGACCCGGCCGGCGTGGGTGCTGACATTCAGCGCGGCCAACACCTGGCCAGACGCGTCATACACCGGCACCGCGATGGAACGCAGGCCCTGCTCCAGTTCCTGGTCGACAATGCACCAGCCCTGCTGACGCACCTGTTGCAGGCATTCAAATAACGCTTGCGGCGTGGTCAGGGTGCGGCTGGTCTTGGTTTGCAGGTCGGCATGGTCGAGGTAATCCTGCAGCGAGGCATCGTCGAGGGCGGCCAGCAGAATGCGGCCCATGGACGTGCAATATGCAGGCAAGCGCCCGCCTACCGACAGGTCAACCGAGATCAGGCGCTGGGTGGTGGCGGAGCGGGCGATATAGAGAATGTCATCGCCCTCCAGGGTCGCCATGTTGCAGGCTTCATGCAGTTGCTCGCTCATGCGGTCCAGATAAGGCTGGGCCGAGACAGCCAGCGGTGTGGACGACAGATAGGCATGACCGAGGGTCAGCACCTTGGGCAACAACGAATAGGTGCGCCCGTCCGTGGTGGCGTAGCCGAGCTTGATCAAGGTATGCAGGCAACGGCGCACCGCAGCGCGGGGAATTTCCGTGCGGTGGCTGATCTGGGCGATGGTCAGGTGACGCTTGCGCTCCTGAAATGCCTGCACCACGGCCAGGCCACGGGCCAGGGACGTCATGAAATCCGGATCACCGGTGAATGCCTGGATGCGCTTGGCCGGTGAAGCCACGATCGGCGGCGCCACTGATGCAAAGGAGTTGCGCAATTGATCGTTCATTTCAAAGGGCCTTCTCTTGTTATCACCACGGGAGGGTTGGCGGCTATTACAAGCCGTGCCGGTCGCACCGCACAAGCCAGCGGCGGCAACATTGGGCGATTATCGGACGATCATGCGATTATCGCAATTTGGCGCAGCCCCACCCGCTCACGTTTCAGATTTGCCTGATGCCCCTGCAAAGTGCCCACACTTACCCTGCCAACAGAATGAATACAGACATGAAGATGACGGTGTTCACAAATAATGCGGCGGTATGTAACAAACTCCAAACACGTCGTTGACGCTTTTTAACTTCATGATGATAGTGTTATTCAAATGCGCCGCTATAATGCAACCTGTGCAGAGGTCAGCCCGGTATCACCATCGGGAGTGGAGCTCACCAGGCATTGCAGGCTTCAGGCAGCGCCGGTCACAAGTACTCGCTTAAAAGAACGGCCCTCAGGCCCGTGTACCAACTTGAACGGTTCGACTGTTTTATTTGGCATCGCCCGAGCACGACTTTCAGGCATGACGCTGCGCAATCAATAAACTCAACTCAATTAGGTAATACTGTGACGAAAGATGAACTGCGCGCGGAACTTGAGCGCCAGGAGCAACGTTACAAGGATGTCTACGGCGGGGAAGTCACCACCTACGCCGCGCAACCCGAGCCGGAACGCAAGCCATGGCGTAAACGTGCCAGCCTGCTGGACCAGGCATTTGCCCAGGAAATCCAAAAGATCGAGCAGGAACTCAAGACCGAGGAGCCATAAGCGCTTCGGTTCGAGCTTCAAGGGTCGTGCTGTCTCTGCCGGTGCAGTACTGGCAGAGGGCACCTGCTTTAGCGTCCGCTGGTCAGTAACCTACATCCACCTACGAAATTTCATACAAATGTTTCAGGCATGGCATTTTCATGACAAAAGCCCGCTTTCTGCGGCCTGCGCTTTATAAATCAAAGACTTGCCAAAGCCCCGAAAACCCTGGGATGCGTGCGTCTTGCCGCATTTTTTTCCAGGAAGATTGTTACCGATGAGCAGCTAATGCATCGATTACTGATGTTTTCTGGCATAATCGCGCCCCCTTACGACCGGGTCAGAAAACCTTCATGATCGATTTATTCAGCGGACTGGATGCTTGGGTTCTCGTGAGCCTGTTGCTCGCCCTGGCCTTTGTCCTCGCCTTCGAGTTCATCAATGGCTTTCATGACACCGCTAACGCGGTGGCCACAGTCATCTATACCAAAGCCATGCCGCCACACTTGGCCGTGTTCTTCTCCGGGGTGTTCAATTTCCTCGGCGTATTGCTCGGTGGTGTCGGTGTCGCCTACGCCATCGTGCACTTGCTGCCGGTGGAGTTGCTGATCAATGTGAACACCGGCCATGGCCTGGCAATGGTCTTCTCGTTGTTGGCGGCGGCAATCACCTGGAACCTGGGCACCTGGTACTTCGGTATCCCCGCCTCCAGCTCCCACACCCTGATCGGCTCGATCCTCGGTGTCGGCCTGGCCAACGCGTTGATCAACGACATCCCCCTGGCTGACGGTGTGAACTGGCAGAAGGCCGTGGATATCGGCGCGTCGCTGGTGTTCTCGCCGATGGCGGGCTTCCTGGTCGCCGCCCTGGTGCTGATCGGCCTGAAGTGGTGGCGCCCGCTGTCGAAGATGCACAAGACCCCAGACCAGCGCCGCAAGCTTGACGACAAAAAGCACCCGCCGTTCTGGAACCGCCTGGTGCTGGTGATTTCGGCCATGGCTGTGAGCTTCGTGCACGGCTCCAACGATGGCCAGAAAGGCATCGGCCTGATCATGCTGGTGCTCATCGGTATCGTGCCGGCGCAGTTCGTATTGGACCTGGGCAGCACCACCTACCAGATCGAACGTACCCGCGACGCCACCCTGCACCTGAACCAGTTCTACCAGCGCAACCACGAGACCCTCGGTGAGTTCCTGGCCTTGGGCAAAAGCGTGAAGGATGATCTGCCGGGCAAGTTCCGCTGCAACCCGCAGCAGACCGAACCGACGATCAACGCGCTGCTGGGCACCCTCAAGGGCGTCTCGGACTACCACTCGCTGACCGCCGACCACCGCATCGAAGTGCGTCGTTACCTGCTCTGCCTGGATGACACCGCGAAGAAAGTCGGCAAGCTGCCAGGCCTGGACTCCCGTGAGAAGTCCGACCTCGACAAGCTGCGCAAAGACCTGACCGCCACCACCGAGTACGCCCCGTTCTGGGTGATCCTCGCGGTCGCACTGGCCCTGGGCCTGGGCACCATGGTGGGCTGGAAGCGCGTGGTGCTCACCATCGGTGAGAAGATCGGCAAGCAAGGCATGACCTATGCCCAGGGCATGTCGGCGCAAATCACCACGGCCACCATGATCGGCTTTGCCAATATCTTCGCCCTGCCAGTGTCCACCACTCACGTCCTGTCTTCTGGCGTGGCGGGCACGATGGTTGCCAACAAGAGCGGCCTGCAAGGTGGCACGGTCAAGACCATCCTGATGGCTTGGGTATTGACCTTGCCAGCGACCGTAGGCCTCTCGGCCGGGTTGTTCTGGTTGGCGTCCAAGGCATTGGGCAACTGATAGCCAGCCGGCAATAAAAAAGGTGCGATCCGCGAGGGCCGCACCTTTTTTTATGTTCCAAGCGCACCGTAGCCCACCTGTGGCAAGGCATCTTGCCCCCGTGGCGACCGGACAGCCGACGCCTATCTACCTGACGCCCCGCGATCAAACTGTGGGAGCTGGCTTGCCTGCGAAGACGCCCTGACAGTCGACACTGTTATACCGAGTACATATCCATTGCTGCGGTAACGGCCACTTAGGGTTCCGCCCAACGGCGGCTCACTTTTGAAAAGAGCCGGAATGCCGGCCCAGCCAAAAGTAAGCAAAAGGCTCTTGCCCCACCACTCGGCACCTCGCTTAGGCTCGGTGTGCCCGTAATCCGCCAGCGTGGTTTGACGGGGCGCCTGAGATCAAGATCAAAAGCAGATCAAGAGCGGCTCGCTTCGCATCATGGTTACCGTCGGTGGCTATAACCTTGAAAGTTGCAAGGATCTATAAGCATCGCAGGCAAGCCAGCTCCTACCACTGATGTGCAACCGAATTAAAACGGCATCAGCCGCCGATGATCTTCATGATCGTGGCACCGCCGGAAAACGCCACTTCCTGCTTGTCAGCCAAGGCTTTCATCAACAAGCCCTGCAACGCCGGCAACGCCTGGTGACGCGGTTGATCGAGCAAGTCACCGACATAATGGCGATTGCTGGACGACAGGCACCCATGCAGCCAACCGGTGGAGGATAATCGCAACCGCGAACAGGTGCGGCAGAACGGTACGCTCTCGTTGGCGATCACGCCGAAGAAGCCCTTGCCCGGCACTTCATAACGTACCGCTGTCGCATCGACGGGCGCGTTGGCTTGCAGGTATTCATGTTGTTCGCCGATCAAGCTGAGCAGCTGTTGCAAACTGACGAACTGTTGCAGGAAGGCGTTGGAGTCTTTGGCCAGGTGCCCCATGCGCATCAGTTCGATAAAGCGCAGCTCGTAGCCACGCTCCAGGCAGTAATCGAGCAGCGGCATCACCTGGTCCAGGTTCTGGCCGCGCAACGGCACCATGTTGACCTTGATCTTGATCCCGGCAGCACTGGCCTGATCCATGCCATCGAGCACGGTGGCCAGGTCGCCGCCACGGGCGATGCTGCGGAAAGCTTCGGCATCCAGCGTGTCGAGGGAGACATTGATGCGCCGAATGCCGGCAGCCACCAGCAACGGCAGTTTGCGCGCCAGCAGTTGGCCGTTGGTGGTCAGGCTGATGTCGCTCAGGCCCATCTGCCCTACCGCGCCCATGAAGGCTTCCAGCTTGGGGCTGACCAACGGCTCACCGCCAGTAATGCGCAAGCGCTCGATACCCGCCGCTTCGATCAGGTACGCCACGCCTCGGGCCATGGCTTGGGCCGACAGTTCATCCTGGGCAGCCACCAGCCGCTTGCCGTCGGGCACGCAATAGGTACACGCATAATTGCAGGCTGAAGTCAGGCTGATCCGCAAATTGCGAAAACGCCTGCCTTGACGATCAACGATCATGGATCACTCCGGCAGAGGATAATTCGGGCGCGCTAAAAGCTGACTCATAACTCAGCTTTTAGCAAGGTCCTTGCCTGAGTATATTCCTGGGTTACTGCGCCTGGCAGTAAATCATTGCGCCATCACAGTGGCGAATGACTTAGGTGGCAGGGGTTTCGCCGCTCTTCTCGGCGCCCGGCAGTTCCGGGCTGTGCTTGCGCTTGTTGCCCATGCGCACGCCGATGTCCATCAGGAATTGGAAGAAACCTTCCTGGTCTTCCAGCACATTGCTCCAGAACGGCGAGTGGTACAGCGCCACGGCGCCATGCACCAAGGCCCAGGCGGCGCAGTAGTGGAAATACGGTGGCACGTCTTCAAGCTTGCCTTCGCTGATACGGCCCTTGATCAACAGGGTCAGGCGTTCGAAGTTCGAGGCGCGGATCTTGTGCAGTTCCTCGACCATCTCCGGCACTTGGTGACCTTTGACCACCTTTTCTTCCAGGCGGTCGAACAGGCGATAGCGCTGCGGGTCACGCATGCGGAACTCGAAGTAAGCGCGGGAAAGGGCTTCCTTGTCTTTGTCGACATCGGCCGAGTGCAGCAACTCGTTCAAATCGCGCTCGTAGTCGAGCATCAGGCGCAGGTAGATTTCGGCCTTGGACTTGAAGTGTTTGTAGATCGTGCCTTTGCCGATACCCACGGCATCCGCAATCATCTCGACGGTGACGCTGTCTTCACCTTGTTCGAGGAACAGCTTGAGCGCGGTGTCGAGAATTTCCTGCTCACGGCGGCGAAACTCACGGACCTTACGGGGTTCTTTGTGCATGAGGAAGAGTCTGCAAAGGTCGGAAATAGGGAGGGTTGCGCAGCGCCATGGATACGTGGCGATACGATTTACCCGATGCGAGGGATTATCCCGACTGAACGGTCGTTGGGCAATGTCTATGTGAACCCGTCAGGCACATAACTTTCAATGCGCCAACGATTTCTTGGTTATCAGTCAGAAATAATACGCAACACCTGAACCTGCCCATCAGCGCAATGAGAACTCAAGCGAAGGCGGCGTATTCCAAATCTGTTTAAAAAACGATCAATCGCGACTGGACTGAATGGGATAGTGGTCAATACTTCAACTGTCGGCGCGACATCTCCCCCAAGTGACGCGTCGACCTGGGTACCGACGGACTGCGTGCCCTTGTTTTACTCCTAATGGTCTTAGCCCGGATTCACCCCCCAGAACCCGGGTTTTTTTTGCCTGCGATTCAGCCGCTCTAACCGGCTACGTGGGCCAGCGGGAACAGGCGCTTGAAGTTTTCAGTGGTCTGCTCGGCAAAACGCTCGTAAGGCTCACCGCGCAGCATCGCCAGGTAATCAGCCACGTCACGTACATATTCGGGCAGGTTCGGCTTGCCGCGATGGGGGATGGGGGCCAGGTACGGCGAGTCGGTTTCCACCAGCAGGCGGTCGGCGGGCACCTGACGGGCCACATCGCGTAGCGCGTCGGCATTGCGGAAGGTGACGATGCCCGACAGGGAAATATAGAACCCCAGGTCCAGAGCGGCCTTGGCCATGTCCCAGTCTTCGGTAAAGCAATGCAGCACACCAGCCTGCGGCAACGCGGCTTCACGCAGCAAGGCCAGGGTATCGGCACGGGCGCCTCGGGTGTGGACGATCACCGGCTTGCCCGTCTGCTGGGCGGCTTGCAGGTGCAGGCGGAACGAGGCCTGCTGCAACTCGGCAGCTTCAGGCTCGTAGTGGTAGTCCAGGCCGGTTTCGCCAATGGCCACGACCCGCGGGTGGTTGAGTTCACCCAGTAACCAATCGAGCGCCGGGGCTTCGCCAGGCTTGAGGTCCAGCGGGTGGATGCCCACCGAGCAATCGACGTCGGCGTAGCGATCAGCCAGGGCTTTGACGTCGGCGGCGTTATCGGCGCTGACGCCAATGCACAGGAAGTGCCCTACCCCACGCTGGCGGGCCGCTTCAAGGGCGGCGTCGAGGGAGCCGCCGTGCTGGGCAAGGTCGAGGCGATCAAGGTGGCAATGGGAATCTACGAGCATAGGAATCAGGGCTTAAGTCACAAAAGAGGTAGGGCCAACGATACACCCGTCGGCCACGGAATTTAACGGCGCCCGAGCAGGCCTACCCATTGCACCAGCAATGCCTCGAGCAACAGCACGCGGTTGAGGTTGGCCTTGCCGAGGACTTTCTGGCGCTGGGCGAGGATCCAGTCCTGGATGTTCAGCACTTTGTCCTGGGCACTTTTTTGCGCCAGGTATTGCACGACCTTGCGCATATCCGCCAGGCCCAGGCCGCTCTCATCCTGGGTAAGCTGATAGCGCAGGATCAGGCTGGACCAGTCGCAGAACCAGTCGAACAGCAGCAACAGCGGAATGTCCTTCCAGGCGCTTTCGGCCAGTTGCGTGGCGGACAGTTCCTGCTTGAGCAGCTTCTTCACGCCATCCACGACCAGTGCACGCTGTTCGCGCACGCCCTGGGCCTGCAGCTTCACCGCCGCCAAGGGCGAACCGGCCGCCAGGGTCAGCAACTCGCCACGCTCTTCTGCGCTGCATTCGGGCAAGGCCTGCGCCAGCCATTGCAGGCTCATGGCCTCGCTGGGCAACGGGCAAGCCTGCTGCACGCAACGGCTGCGAATGGTCGGCAACAAGCGGCTGGATTGGTGGCTCACCAGCAACAGCACGGTATCGCCGGACGGCTCTTCAAGGCTTTTGAGCAAGGCGTTGGCCGCGTTGATGTTCATCGCCTCGACCGGCTCGATCAGCACCACTTTGCGCCCGCCCATCTGCGCGGTCTGCACCACGAAGCTGACCAGGTCGCGCACCTGGTCGACCTTGATGGCCTTGTCCGCTTCCTCGGGTTCCAGCACATAGTTGTCCGGGTGACTGCCAGCCTTGAGCAACAGGCAGGACTTGCACTCGCCACATGCCTCCAGATTGACCGGGCGTTGGCACAACAGGCTGCCCATCAGGCGTTCGGCGAGGTGGCGTTTACCGATGCCCACCGGCCCATGCAGCAGATAGGCGTGGGCGTGCTGTGCGCGCCCCGCCAGTTGCTGCCAGAGGCCGTCCTGCCACGGGTAGGACTCAGCCACGGCTACGCTCCAACAGGGCGGGCAACAGCGCGTCGATAGCCTGCTGCACCTGGTTCAGCGGCTGGGCGGCGTCCAACAGGTAATAACGTGCGGGCTCAGCCTTGGCGCGCTGCAGGAAAGCACTGCGCACCGCATCAAAAAAGGCCTGGCCTTCCAGCTCGAAACGGTCCAGGCGGCCCCGCGCACTGGCGCGGGCCATGCCCACTTCCACCGGCAGGTCGAACAACAGGGTCAGGTCGGGGCGCAGATCGCCTTGCACGAAAGTTTCCAGGGTGGCGATACGCTCCAGGGACAAACCCCGGCCCCCGCCCTGATAGGCGTAGGTGGAATCGGTAAACCGGTCGCAGATCACCACGGCACCCCGCGCCAGGGCCGGGCGAATCACTTCGGCCAGGTGCTGGGCACGGGCCGCAAATACCAGGAGCAATTCGGTGTCCGGGTTCATCGACTCGTCACCCGTAGCCAGCAGGACTTCGCGAATGCGCTCGGCCAACGGCGTACCGCCCGGCTCCCGGGTCAGCACCACCTCGATTCCCTGCGCCCGCAGGCGCTCGGCCAGGTAGTCACGGTTAGTGCTTTTGCCGGCGCCTTCCGGGCCTTCCAGGGTAATAAACAAGCCAGTCACAGGCAGTCCTTAGTCAGAGTCATTGCGGGCTTTGCGGCGCGGTAGTGTCCGGCGCGGGCTCGATCGGTGCGTCGGGGGCAGGTGCATCGCTGGAAGGTGCCGAATCTTCCAGCGGTTTCACCACCGGCGCCGGGCTGGAACGGTAATCGGCACGGCGCTTGAGCTGGAACTCACGCACGGCAGCATTATGCGCATCCAGGTTATCCGAGAATATATGGCTGCCATCGCCACGGGCGACGAAATACAGGCTGCTGCCCGGCACCGGGTTCAGCGCGGCATGAATCGCCTCGCGGCCGACAATCGCGATGGGCGTAGGCGGCAGGCCGGCGACCATGTAGGTGTTGTAGGGGTTGGCTTCCTTGAGGTGGGCACGGGTCAATTTACCGTTGTAGCGCTCACCCAGGCCGTAGATCACGGTGGGGTCGGTCTGCAGCAGCATACCGATCTTCAGGCGACGCACAAACACACCGGCAATCTGCCCGCGCTCCTGGGGCACACCGGTCTCCTTTTCCACCAGGGACGCCATGATCAACGCCTGGTAAGGGTCGGTGTAGGGCGCGTCGGCGGCACGCTTGCTCCACTCCTGGGCGAGTACATCGTCCAGGCGGTTGTAGGCCTTTTTCAGGAATTCGACATCGGTCATGCCGCGGACAAAACGGTAGGTGTCGGGGAAGAACCGCCCTTCAGGAAACACACCTGGGTGGCCGAGCTTATCCATCACTTCGCTGTCCGTCAGGCCCGCGAGGGTCTGCACGATCTTTTCATGCTTGGCCAGGGCGGTGCGCACCTGACGGAAACTCCAGCCCTCCACCAAGGTCAGGCTGTACTGCACCACTTCGCCGCGCTGCCACAGGCCGATCAAACCCTCGGCGGTAAGGCCCGGGCTCATGCGGTACTCGCCGCTGTGCAGCGGCTGGCCTTCGAGGTTGAAGCGCCAGTACAGACGCAGCCAAAAGGCATCGTCGAGCACGCCGTCGGCTTCCAGACGATTGAAGGTGCCCGTCGGCGTCGCGCCAGCGGGTACGTCGAGCAACTGCTCCTGAGGCAGCTTCAGGGGCTGCTTGAGGGCAGAGTCGAGTTTCCAGGCCGAAAAGCCCACGAGCAACGCCGCCGAGACCAGGCTGATCTGCAGCAGTAACACCAGTTTTCGTATCAACTCAAATATCCAATAGCGCGCGAACAATGCCCTGCAGTTTACGGGTGAGTGGCCCAACCGGCCAGCTCATCGCAGCGCAGCCACGCACCGGCCAAATGCCATATACGCTGTTGCAAACGAAGACTTCATCGGCCTGTTGCAACTGCTCCACACTGATGTCGGCCACGGCCACCGGGACGCCCAGCGCTTGTGCCTGGGCCAGCACTTCGGCGCGCATTACGCCGGCAACGCCACAACGGCTCAGATCAGCGGTTAGTAACAAGCCATTGCGCACCAGGAAAAGATTGCTGAATATCCCTTCGATCACCCGACCAGACATGTCCAGCATGAGGCCTTCGGCATGTTCGGTATCTTGCCACTCGGCACGCGCGATCACCTGCTCCAAACGATTGAGGTGCTTGATACCGGCCAGCAGCGGCTGCTGCGCCAAACGCGTGGCACACGCAAACAGGCGCACGCCTTCGACTTCATGAGTGGGTGGGTAAACAGCGGGCGCACTGCCCTGCAAGATGCGGCGCACCGGTGCGCCAGGGTTGATGCCATAACCGCGCAAGCTGTCGCCACGGGTAAGGATCAATTTGAGAATACCGTCGCCAAGGCCGGCAGCGAAGGTCAGCACTTCGTGGCGAATCAACCCGTGATCCACCGCCAATGCCAAACGCCTGCAACCCTCTTCCAAGCGTTGCAGGTGACGGTCGAGCAGCAACGGCTGCCCGGCCTTGACGGCGATGGTCTCGAATACCCCATCGCCATACGCCAGGCCGCGATCTTTCAGGGGCACGTTGTCCGCTGGCTGACCGTCGACCCAGCTGTGCATCATTCGGCGAACCGGCGAAACACCAGGGAACCGTTGGTGCCACCGAAACCGAACGAGTTGGAAATCGCCACGTCGATCGGCATGGGTTGCGCTTCGTGGGGCACGAAGTTCAGGTCGCAGCCTTCGTCAGGCTCGTCAAGGTTGATGGTCGGCGGAGCGACCTGATCCCTGATTGCCATCACACTGAAGATCGCCTCGACCGCGCCCGCCGCACCCAACAGGTGGCCGGTCATGGACTTGGTGGAGCTGACTGCCAGCTTGTAGGCATGCTCACCGAACACCGACTTGATGGCCTCGGCTTCCGCCAGGTCGCCAGTCGGGGTCGAAGTGCCATGGGCGTTGATGTACTGCACCTGGTCGGGGTTGACCTTCGCATCGCGCAGGGCATTGGTGATGCAACGCGCAGCACCCGCTCCGTCGGACGGCGGTGAGGTCATGTGGTAGGCGTCACCGCTCATGCCAAAACCGATCAGTTCGGCGTAGATGGTGGCGCCACGCGCCTTGGCGTGCTCCAACTCTTCAAGCACCAGCGCACCGGCACCGTCGGACAGCACGAAGCCGTCACGGCCCTTGTCCCACGGACGGCTGGCACGGGTCGGCTCGTCATTGCGGGTCGACAGCGCACGGGACGCGCCGAAGCCGCCCATGCCCAGGCCGCACGCGGCCATTTCGGCGCCGCCGGCGATCATCACGTCAGCTTCGTCGTACGCGATGTTGCGTGCCGCCATGCCAATGCAGTGGGTGCCGGTGGTGCACGCCGTGGCGATTGCGTAGTTAGGTCCCTGTGCCCCCAGGTGGATGGACAGGAAGCCGGAAATCATATTGATGATCGAGCCCGGTACGAAGAACGGTGAAATTCGACGTGGGCCAGTCTCATGCAGCGTACGGCTGGTTTCTTCGATATTGGTCAGACCGCCAATACCCGAACCCATGGCCACGCCGATGCGGTCACGGTTGGCGTCGGTGACTTCCAGGCCGGCGTTACGCACTGCCTGAAAACCGGCAGCCAGGCCGTACTGAATGAACAGGTCGAGCTTGCGGGACTCTTTGATCGAGAGATATTCCTCGACATTGAAGCCCTTTACCGAGCCGCCAAAACGGGTGGAATAGGCAGAAAGGTCCGTATGTTCGATCAGACCAATACCACTGCGGCCAGCCAGAATGCCCTGCCAACTGCTCGGCACATCCGTACCCAGTGGCGACAACATACCCATACCGGTGACTACGACGCGTCTACGCGACACAGCACTCTCCTTTTTCTAATGACGACACTTTTTCATCGCCGCTAAAGAAAAAACCGCACGCCGTTACAGCAGTGCGGTTTTTCCCTGATAGCAAGCGACGACTACAAACTATTACGCCTGGTGGCTAGTAACGTAGTCGATGGCAGCTTGAACAGTAGTGATTTTTTCAGCTTCTTCGTCCGGGATTTCGGTCTCGAATTCCTCTTCCAGAGCCATCACCAGCTCAACGGTGTCAAGGGAATCGGCACCCAGGTCTTCTACGAAGGAAGCAGTGTTGACCACTTCTTCTTCCTTAACGCCCAGTTGCTCGGCGACGATTTTCTTGACGCGCTCTTCGATGGTGCTCATACCTTGTTTAACTCCTAATGGACAAATTCAGGCAGCTGGCCAGTGGGTAAGTGTATAGAAAGCCATTTCAGCTTTTCAACTGAAAGCTTCACCCTGTACCCGGTCGACCACCTGCCTATAAATTAAGTTGCAGCTTTATAACGGATTTTAGACAGCTCGTATGACATTTTTTTGAAGCGATCCGTCACAATTTAACTCATGTACATCCCGCCGTTAACCGGGATTGTAGCCCCAGTCACGTATGCCGCACCGTCAGATGCCAGGAAAGTGACCACATTCGCGATCTCTTGGGCCTGGCCCAGACGGCCCAGCGGAATCTGCGTCAGCAAGGCTTCGCGCTGTGCTTCCGGCAGTTCGCGGGTCATATCGGTGTCGATGAACCCAGGGGCCACCGAGTTGACCGTAATCGACCGCGAGCCGACTTCACGCGCCAGTGCGCGGCTGAAACCTTCCAGGCCGGCCTTGGCAGAGGCATAGTTTACTTGGCCTGCGTTGCCCATGGCACCCACTACGGAGCCAATATTGATAATTCGACCCCAACGCGCCTTGGTCATGCCGCGCAAAACGCCCTTGGACAGGCGAAACAGACTGTTCAGGTTGGTATCGACCACGTCGTACCACTCGTCGTCTTTCATGCGCATCATCAGGTTGTCACGGGTGATCCCGGCATTATTCACCAGAATAGCCGGCGCACCGAACTGAGCAGTGATCTGGGCCAGTACGGCAGCCACGGACTCATCGCTGGTCACATTCAGTTCAAGACCGGTGCCTTGCACGCCGTTTTCCTTCAGGGTCGCGGCGATACGCTCGGCGCCCGAGGCGGAGGTGGCAGTGCCGATCACAACGGCGCCCTGACGGCCCAGTTCCAGGGCGATGGCCTGGCCAATGCCACGGCTTGCGCCGGTAACCAGTGCAACTTTACCTTGCAGACTCATGCAGGCTTCTCCTAAGTACGGGATTCAGGCCAGTGCCGCGCGAGCGGCAGCGAAGGCTTCAGGGGTATTGAGGTTGGCGGTCGACACACCGTCGGCGCAGCGCTTGTTCAAGCCGGCCAGGACTTTGCCCGGGCCGCACTCGACCAGTTCAGTGGCACCGTTGGCCGCCAGGGTCTGGACCGATTCAACCCAGCGCACTGGCTTGTACAGTTGCTCCAGCAGGTCGCGCTTGAGGGTGTCGAGGTCGGCGGCCACGGCCGCGCTGACGTTCTGCACCAGCGGGATCTGCGGCGCCTGCCAGTTGATGGCCGCGATGGACTCGGCAAAACGCTCGGCTGCCGGGCGCATCAATTCGCAGTGGGACGGTACGCTCACCGGCAATGGCAGGGCACGCTTGGCGCCACGGGCCTTGCAACCCTCGATGGCACGCTCGACAGCCGCCTTGGCGCCGGCGATCACCACCTGGCCTGGGGAGTTGAAGTTCACCGCGCTGACCACTTCGCCCTGGGCCGCTTCGGCGCAAGCAGCAATCACATCCGCATCTTCCAGGCCCAGGATAGCGGCCATGCCGCCCTGCCCGGCCGGAACGGCTTCTTGCATCAGTTGACCACGACGCTCGACCAGCTTGACCGCTTCAGCCAAGGTCAGGCTGCCCGCGGCCACCAGGGCGCTGTACTCGCCCAGGCTGTGACCCGCGACAAAGGCAGGGCGTGCGCCGCCTTCTGCCAGCCACAAGCGCCACAGGGCGATCGAAGCGGTCAGGATGGCCGGCTGGGTTTTATCGGTTTGGTTGAGCAGCGCTTCCGGCCCTTGCTGGGTCAGTGCCCACAGGTCATAACCCAGGGCGTCGGAAGCTTCCTTGAAGGTGTCCAGGATCAGCGGGTATTGCGCGCCCAGCTCGGCCAACATGCCGAGGGACTGCGAACCCTGCCCTGGAAAGACGAATGCGAGGGATGTAGACATGTAACAAGCCCCTAATGATCTGGTCGTCAAAAATGCTCGCGCCTACGGTGGGCGCGAACGAAACTGACAGATTGGATGGTCAATTGAACTGGCCGGTCACATTTAAGCACTCCCGGGCCAATTCGCCTAAGGCAACAGATCCTCAAGACGTCCGTGCAAGCGTTGCGGCAGGTTCTCTTGAATCTCGATCAGGGCCCGCGCAATTGCACTTTGAAAGCCCAGCACACCGGCCGAGCCATGGCTTTTTACCACAATGCCCTGCAAGCCAAGAAAGCTTGCACCGTTGTGCCGTGCCGGCGCCAGGTCGGCCTGCAAGCGTCGCATCAAGGGCAGCGCCAAGGCACCCACCATGCGTGACGCCAGGTTGCGTTTGAACAACGCTTCGATACGCGTGGCGATCATGGTCGCCAAGCCTTCGCTGGACTTGAGCAGAATATTGCCGACAAAGCCATCACACACCACCACGTCAGCTTCGCCACGGTACAAACCATCGCCCTCGACAAAGCCGATGTAGTTCAAACCCCGCGCGCCTTGCAACAAGGTGGCGGCAAGCTTGACCTGCTGGTTGCCCTTGATGTCCTCGGTGCCAATATTCAGCAGGGCCACCCTGGGTCGGGCTACGCCGAGCGCCTCGGCGGCCACCGAACCCATTACGGCGAACTGCAACAGGTGCTCGGCGCTGCAATCGACATTGGCGCCCAGGTCCAGCAGTTGGCAATAGCCCTTCTGCGTCGGGATCGCCGCCACCATGGCCGGCCGATCAATACCCGGCAAGGTCTTGAGCACATGCCGCGACAACGCCATCAACGCGCCTGTATTACCGGCACTGACACAGGCTTGCACCTTGCCATCACGCAGCAGCTCAAGGGCCACCCGCATTGAAGAATCAGGTTTGCCCCGCAGGGCAACCGCCGGCTTTTCATCCATGCCAATGGTTTCGCTGGCTGGCGTAATCGTCAGGCGCGCGCGATCCACCGCCGGATGGCTGGCAATCAGTTCTTCAAGTAGGGAGGGTTGACCGACGAGGGTCAGGTGCAGCGAGGGCGTGGCAGACAGGCTGGCAATGCAGGCCTGAACAATGCTGCGGGGACCGAAGTCCCCGCCCATTGCGTCAATCGCGATGACTTGAGCAGACAAGTGATTACTCGTCAGCGCCCTTGTCAATCACTTTACGGCCACGGTATACGCCTTCTGGCGATACGTGGTGACGCAGGTGAACTTCACCAGTGGTCTTTTCCACAGACAGGGTGCTAGCCTCGAGAGCGTCGTGCGAACGGCGCATGTCACGGGCGGAGCGGGATTTTTTGTTCTGCTGAACAGCCATAATTGATTAACTCCTAAACGTTTGGGTCACGCTTTAACTGCGCCAATACACTGAACGGGTTGGACCGCGTTACCTCGTCCTCGCTCGGCTCGGCCTCGTCATCGAGACCCTCCGGCTGCTGGCATTCTTCCGGATGATGAGCAGGCACAATGGGCAAGGCGAGCAAAAGCTCCTCCTCGATCAGTGCATGCAGATCCAATGGATCTTCGCCCAGTTCCAGCACGTCATAACCTTTCGGCAACGACTGGGTATTCGCACCCTCTTTCACCACAGCATAACTGCATTCGCTGTGGATCGGCAGGGTGACCAGCTCAAGACAACGCTGGCAAACCATTTTGACTTCGGTGTCGATAACGCTGTGGATTACCACAGATTTACGTTCATCTCGTTCAAAAACGAATTGTGCCTGCACCGTACCGACAGTGTCGGAAAGCGGGTCGCAGAGTCTCTCCAAATCGGCCAGCAGCACTTCACCTTGAAGGGTGGTGCCACGATCAGCCAATTTGCGCGGGTCAACGTGAGGTGGAATCGGGTCATTCAACATAGGCGCAGCATTATAGGGATGCACCCGGCCATGTCAAAGGAAATTCAGCCCTGTGCGTCAGCCGGTCACGTCGCTAGAATCGGCGACTGCCTTGAGGAGACGTATATGCTGCCTTTATTACTCGCGTCCAGCTCGGTTTATCGCCGGGAATTACTGAGCCGCCTGCACCTGCCGTTCACCTGCAGCTCGCCGGATATCGACGAAAGCCACCGCCCGGATGAGTCCGCCATCGAACTGGTCAAGCGCCTGGCCGAGCAAAAGGCCCGCGCCCTCGCCGCCAGCCATCCTGGCCATTTAATCATTGGCTCGGATCAGGTCGCTGCACTGGAAGGCCGGATCATCGGCAAGCCCCACACCTTCGAAAACGCCCGCGAGCAACTGCTGGCTGCCAGCGGCAAGCGTGTGAGCTTCCTCACGGGCCTGGCACTGCTCAACAGCGAGACTGGGCACTGCCAGGTCGACTGCGTGCCGTTTACCGTACACATGCGCGAACTGGATGCAGAACGTATTGAGCGCTACCTGCGGATCGAGCAGCCTTATGACTGTGCGGGCAGCTTCAAGGCAGAGGGACTGGGTGTGAGCTTATTCCAGAGCACGGACGGGCCGGATGCGACCAGCCTTATAGGGCTGCCACTGATTCGGCTGGTGGACATGCTACTGACCGAAGGCGTACAGATCCCTTGAAACCATCGTAAAACAATGTGGGAGCTGGCTTGCCTGCGATAGCGGTGTACCAGGCGACACTTATATCGACTAATCCATCGCTATCGCGGGCAAGCCCGCTCCCACAGTTGACCTACACCAAGCTTGGAATTTCAGCGCAGGGACGGCCCCTGGAAGCCCATATACAGAGCTAGCTTCTCCGCCACACTGGCACCAAGCTTCTTGGAGAAGCGATCAAACGGCGATTCCTCGACCGTAAAATCCACCAACTCCTTCTCGCCAATCACATCCCGCGCCACCGAACTGGCACTGCCCAGGCCATCGATCAGGCCCAGCGGCAATGCCTGCTCACCCGACCAGACCAAGCCGGAGAACAGCTCCGGATGATCCTTATCCTTCAGACGGTCACCACGCCCCTGCTTGACGCTGGCAATGAACTGACGATGGGTGGTGTCGAGGACGCCCTGCCAGAACTGGGTTTCATCGGCTTTTTGCGGCTGGAATGGGTCGAGGAACGACTTATGCTCACCCGAGGTGTAGGTGCGACGCTCTATCCCCAGCTTTTCCATGGCACCGACAAAACCGTAACCGGCCGCGGTCACACCAATGGAACCCACCAGGCTGGCCTTGTCGGCATAGATCTGGTCCGCAGCGCTGGCAATGTAATAGGCGCCCGAGGCACCCAGATCGGAGATCACGGCATAGAGCTTGGTATCCGGATGCAAGGCGCGCAGACGACGAATCTCGTCATACACATAGCCCGACTGCACCGGGCTGCCGCCTGGGCTGTTGATGCGCAGGACCACGCCTTTGACCTTGGGGTCCTCAAAGGCCGCGCGCAGACTGGTGACGATATTGTCGGCACTGGCAGGCTCCTTGTCGGCAATCACGCCGCGCACCTCGATCAAGGCGGTGTAATGGCTGCCACGGGTGGCGCTCTTTTCCATGTCCATCAACGGACTGAACAGCGCCAGCATCCCAAGCAGGTACACAAAGGTCAGCAGCTTGAAGAAAATCCCCCAGCGCCGCGAACGGCGTTGCTCCTGGACACTGGCCAGGAGGGTCTTCTCCAGCAGCTTCCAGCTTTTATCATCACTGCTCTCGGCCTTTTCAGGCGCTTTCCACTCGTCACTCATGCCATCAACCCCAGCAAAGACTTATCGGGCCCGGCTGAGCCAGGCCTGCAGTTCGGAAAAATGATCAATCGTCAGTCTCGGTTCGTATTGCTGCAATGTCTCGGCCGACTGGGCGCCGTAGCTGACCGCGACGCTGTCCATGCCCGCATTGCGCGCCATCATCAGGTCGAAAGACGCATCGCCCACCATCAATGCCTCGCGTGGCGTTACACCACAGTGCGCAAGGATCTGTTCCAGCATCAAGGGATGGGGCTTGCTGGCGGTTTCATCCGCAGCACGGGTGATATCAAAGTAATCTTCCCAGCCGTGAGCCTTGAGCACACGGTCCAGGCCGCGACGAGCCTTGCCGGTGGCGACCGCCAGGTGATAACCCTGGGCACGAAACGCTTCCAGCGATTGCACCACACCTTCAAACAGCGGCGAAGGCGTAGCTTCCAGCGCAATGTAGTGGTCGGCGTAGTGCTCGCGAAACGCTACCAGCTCGGCGTCGCTGATGTCGGGGTACAGGGTGCGAATGGCTTCAGGCAAACCCAGGCCGATAATGCCCTTGACTGCCAGGTCCGTGCACAAGTCAAAGCCCGAGCGGGTCGAGGCCATGTGCATGGACTCGACGATGCGGCCAATGGAATTGGCCAGCGTCCCGTCCCAATCGAAGATCAGCAGCTTGTAGTCAAGGTGCGACACTCAAACGCTCCACGGTCTTGGCCCACACTTCATCGACCGGCGCCTGCAGGTTCAACTCGCCGCCATCGGGCAGCGGCACGGTGAGCATGTAGGCGTGCAGGAACAGCCGCTTACCGCCCAGATCGCGAATTTCCTTGGAGAAATCCTCGTCGCCGTACTTGGTGTCACCGGCGATGCAGTGACCTGCATGCAGGGTGTGCACCCGAATCTGGTGGGTGCGCCCGGTCACCGGCTTGGCCTCGACCATGGTGGCAAAGTCCCCGAAGCGACGCAGCACCTTGAACAGGGTCAGGGCCTCTTTGCCCTCCTCGTCCACTTCGACCATGCGCTCGCCGGAGCGCAGGTTGCTCTTCTGCAACGGCGCACGCACGCTCTTGATCGAACTGGCCCAGTTGCCGCGCACCAGCGCCATGTAGCGTTTGTCCACGCCATCGCCACGCAGGGCGGTGTGCAAGTGGCGCAACATGCTGCGCTTCTTGGCGATCATCAGCAGGCCAGACGTGTCGCGGTCCAGGCGATGGACCAACTCCAGCTCCTTGCAATCGGGGCGCAACTGACGAAAGGCTTCGATCACGCCGAAGTTCAAGCCACTGCCGCCGTGAACCGCAATGCCACAGGGCTTGTTGATCACGATCAGCTTGTTGTCTTCGAACACAATCGACGCTTCCAGGCGCTGCAACAGCCCCTGGGCCAGCGGCACCGGCTCGTCGCGTTCAGGCACGCGCACCGGCGGCACACGGACGATATCGCCCGCCTGCAGCTTGTACTCAGGCTTGATGCGCCCCTTGTTCACGCGCACTTCGCCTTTGCGCAAGATGCGGTAAATCAAGGTCTTGGGCACGCCTTTGAGCCTGGCCAGGAGAAAATTGTCGATGCGTTGGCCGGCATATTCCGGCGAGACCTCAAGCAGCTGGACGCTGGGGGTCGGGGGGGCGGTAGTCGTCATGGCGGCGATGATAACAATTTTTTATGGAATTGAAGCACTTAATCATTACTGCTATAGTCGCGAACGCCGCCAAAAGCGGCCTGGACAGAGGACATGCGGCAAACTGCCGGCCCTGACCATCGCAATTCATCAGGACGCGAGGCCGTCCTACGGGGCTTTTGCCACCTTGGGAGGCTCAAGACTGTAACAAGCGCAGGTGACATGAGGCCTGAAGCGAGTGCAGAAAGCAGAGTGAATACTCGCCTTTTGCGCCGATATTTACGGCCAGTTCACAAAGTGCAGTCAGTTTTGAGCCAGACCATGGCGAATGCTTCGGAAACAACGCCTGTTAAGAGCTGAGTGAGAGCGCAACCGCCCACACCTAGTCTTGTTTAGCCATGAGCGTGGACTCCCCATTGGAGAACACGGTAAATGCCAACCCGCTGCGGATTCTGCGCGCGGCAGCACCCGAATTATCAGGGATACGTGTAGGGTGGAGATGCACAACCGTCGGACTGTGTAGCACTAGGCTTGTTTTAGACGCTTCATCTCGTCCACAGTCGCCGGTTGATTCCTCCTCCTGACCTTAGCTTTTGTTGAAGTGGTGCCTTTGTCACCACCGCTAACGAGCAGGACGCGTCCGTCGCGATACCGGCCCAATTGGCCGATTTTGCTGGACACTGGAGTGGCCAACCACTCTTGACGCACCTGACACCGACCGTGAGAAGTCGTGTGTGCCGAACGCCGTTTCCGGCAGCCCGGAAACCGACGGTACAACATGAAAAGAATGCTGATTAACGCAACTCAACCCGAAGAGTTGCGTGTTGCACTGGTAGATGGCCAACGCCTCTACGACCTGGACATCGAATCCGGTGCACGCGAGCAGAAAAAGGCCAACATCTATAAAGGCCGTATCACTCGCATCGAACCAAGCCTTGAGGCTGCCTTTGTCGATTTCGGCTCCGAGCGCCACGGCTTCCTGCCCCTTAAAGAAATCTCCCGCGAATACTTCAAGAAAGCCCCCGAAGGCCGCGTGAACATCAAGGACGTCCTGAGCGAAGGCCAGGAAGTCATCGTCCAGGTCGAAAAAGAAGAACGTGGCAACAAGGGCGCAGCCCTGACCACCTTCATCAGCCTCGCCGGTCGTTACCTCGTACTGATGCCGAACAACCCACGTGCCGGCGGTATTTCCCGTCGCATCGAAGGCGAAGAGCGCAACGAACTGCGTGAAGCGCTGAACGGCCTGATCGCACCGGCCGACATGGGCCTGATCGTGCGCACTGCCGGCCTTGGCCGCAGCAGCGAAGAAATGCAGTGGGACCTCGACTACCTGCTGCAACTGTGGACCGCTATCAAAGAAGCGTCCCTGGATCGTTCCGCGCCATTCCTGATCTACCAGGAAAGCAACGTGATCATCCGCGCCATCCGCGATTACCTGCGCCAGGACATCGGCGAAGTGCTGATCGACAGCGTTGAAGCCCAGGACGAAGCCCTGACCTTCATCCGCCAGGTGATGCCGCAGTACGCCAGCAAGATCAAGCTGTACGAAGACAGCGTGCCGCTGTTCAACCGTTTCCAGATCGAAAGCCAGATCGAGACCGCCTTCCAGCGCGTGGTCGAACTGCCTTCCGGCGGCTCCATCGTGATCGACCCGACCGAAGCCCTGGTGTCCATCGACATCAACTCGGCGCGTGCGACCAAAGGCAGCGACATCGAAGAAACCGCCCTGCAGACCAACCTGGAAGCGGCTGAAGAAATCGCCCGCCAGCTGCGCCTGCGTGACATCGGCGGCCTGATCGTCATCGACTTCATCGACATGACCCCCGCCAAGAACCAGCGCGCCGTGGAAGAGAAAGTCCGCGAATGCCTGGAAGCTGACCGCGCTCGCGTGCAAGTCGGCCGCATCTCGCGCTTCGGCCTGCTGGAAATGTCCCGTCAGCGCCTGCGTCCATCCCTGGGCGAGAGCAGCGGCATCGTTTGCCCACGTTGCAACGGCACCGGCATCATCCGTGACGTTGAATCGCTGTCCCTGGCGATCCTGCGCCTGATCGAAGAAGAAGCCCTGAAAGACCGTACCGCCGAAGTTCGCGCACAAGTGCCGATTCCGGTTGCGGCCTTCCTGCTCAACGAAAAACGCAACTCGATCACCAAGATCGAACTGCGCACCCGTGCCCGTATCGTCATCCTGCCGAACGATCACCTCGAGACGCCGCACTTCGAAGTCCAGCGCTTGCGTGATGACAGCCCGGAAGCCCACAGCGGCCAGTCCAGCTATGAAATCGCCGCGGCTGCCGCCGAAGTCGAAGAAGTCCAGCCAGCCGCTGCGACCCGCACCCTGGTTCGCCAGGAAGCGGCCGTCAAGACTGCGCCGGCCCGCGCTAACGCACCGGTACCGACCGAAGCTGCCGCCCCGGTTGCCGCGCCGGCCGCCCTGCCTGAGCCAAGCCTGTTCAAGGGCCTGGTGAAGTCGCTGGTCAGCCTGTTCGCCACCAAGGAAGAGCCTGCTGCCCCGGTTGTGGTTGAAAAACCTGCCACCGAGCGCCCGGCGCGCAATGAAGAACGTCGCAACGGTCGCCAGCAGAGCCGTAACCGCAATGGCCGCCGCGACGAAGAGCGCAAGCCTCGCGAAGAACGTGCTCCGCGTGAAGAACGCGCACCACGTGAAGAACGTGCGCCTCGCGAAGCCCGCGAAGACACCCCGACCGTCGCCCGTGAAGAACGTGCACCGCGTGAAGAGCGCGCCCCACGTACCCCACGCGCTCCACGTGAAGACCGCAAGCCACGTGGCGAGCGTGAAGAACGTGTGCGTGAATTGCGCGAGCCTCTGGACGCGGCACCTGCCGTTGCCGCTGCCGCAGCCGTTACCACCGAAGAACGCCCGGCCCGCCAGCCGCGTGAAGAGCGCGCACCCCGTGAAGAGCGCCAACCGCGCCCGCCACGTGAAGAGCGTCAACCACGCGCCGAGCAAGCCGCTGCTGCCAGCGAAGAAGAAGTACTGACCGGCGAAGAGCAACTGCAGGAAGACGGCCAGGACAACGCCGAAGGCGATCGTCCACGCCGCCGCTCCCGTGGCCAGCGTCGTCGCAGCAACCGTCGTGAGCGTCAGCGTGATGCCAACGGCAACGTGATCGAAGGTTCGGAAGAAACCGGCGAAAACCCAGAAGCTGCCAACAACGAACCAACAGGCGCCGAACTGGCTGCCGGCTTGGCCGTTACCGCTGCCGTTGCCAGCTCGGTCATCAGCGCCCCCGCTGAAGCCCAGGCCCACGAGCAAGCCGAACGCGCTACCGCTTCCGTCGAAGACACTGTTGCCGTAGAAGCGCCAGCCGCCGAAACCCCAGCGGTCGAAGCGCCGGTTGTTGAAGCGCCAGTCGTTGAAGCCACAACCCCTGTCGAAGCCCCAGTGGTTCCGGAAGTGGAAGTTGCCCCGGTTCGCGATGCACAGCCAGAAACCGAAGCGGTTGCCGTTGAACCGGCTCCGGTAGTTGAGCCTCAGCCAGTAGTAGAAGCGACCGTAGAAGCTCCGGTGGTCGAAGAAGCATCCCCGGCCGTGCGTGAAGTTCGCGAAGAACAGACCGCCTTCCAGTGGACTGCCGAACCGGCTGCACCGGTTGAAGCGCCAGCACCTGCCCCAGTGGTAGAAGAAGCGCCGGCACCGGTTGCCGAAGTCGCCGCCGAGCCAGCCCCAGTGGTTGAGCCGACGCCGGTTGCGGAGCCTGCGCCCGTGGTTGAAGTCGAAGCCTCGGTGGTTGCCGAAGTGGCCGCCCCTGTGGTTGAAGCTGCACCTGCAAGCGCCCTCACCGAAAACGGCCGTGCGCCGAACGACCCACGTGAAGTGCGTCGTCGCCGCAAGGAAGCCGAAGCTGCTGCAGCCGCAGCCGCAGCCCAGGCGGTAGATCACAAGGCCCCGGAAGCAGAGCACGAGCCTAAACCCCTCGTCTGATTCCAACCGCCACTAAAAAGCCCCGCCTGAGTGATCAGGCGGGGCTTTTTTATGGCTGGCTATCTCGACTTGAAATGCAATCACTGTGGGAGCTGGCTTGCCTGCGATAGCGGTCTGACAGCCGATACCTATCTACCTGACACCCCAATGATCCCACTGTGGGAGCGGGCTTGCTCGCGAAGGCGGCCTGACAGCTGACACAGTTTATCGGGTACATATCCATTCCTGCGGTAACGGCCACTTAGGGTTCCGCCCTACGGCGGCTCACTTTTGAACAGCGCAAAAGTAAGCAAAACGCTCTTGCCCCACCACTCGGCACCTCGCCTAGGCTCGGTGTGCCCGTAATCCGACAGTGATTTGGGGGGTCGCCGCCACGCGCCATCCATGGCGCGGGGCGGCTAAACCGGCATCCCTGCCGGTTTACCCCCCAAATCACTGTCGAATTCCGGCCAGCGTGGTTTAACGGGGCGCCTAAGATCAAGATCAAGAGCGGCTCGCTTCGCATCGTGGTTACCGCCTGCTGCTACAGCCCACAAAGTTATGTAGATACCTATGCTGCGATAGGGTCAATTCAGTCAGCCTGGATGTGGCTGACACACCGCAATCGCAGGCAAGCCAGCTCCCACCTTTAATCTGCGCTAAAACTCAACCGTTGCGGCACATCCACATCCCAAAGCACACCGGGATCATCCATCTGCATCTCCCGCACCTGTGCTCGCGCAAACAACGGCTTGGCTCCGCGATCCCCACTCAGCGCCATCAGCGCCGGGCCAAACGTGCGATCAAAAGCCACTGGATGCCCGTACTGCCCGGCAGATACCGGCACAGTGACGCCCTCCACGTTGGCAATCACCCGTTCGATACTCGATGACTGAATAAACGGCATATCCCCCAACACCACCAGCCACCCATCCGCCGCACCGCTGGCCTTGACCGCCGCCGCAATGCTGTCGCCCATCCCGCTCGAATCCAGCAGCACAACTTGACAGCCATAAGCCTTTGCCAGACGGATAACCTCTGCGCGCTCCGGCGAAGTCACCAACCAGCGCTTTTCGACACGCAGAGGCAAATTGCGTAGCACCTGCTCGATGACCGGACGGGTAACGCCATCCAACCCCACACAAGCGGCAAGCAACTTGTCTTGATCAGCTCCTGCTTCAGCCCGAAAACGACTGCCCTGCCCCGCCGCCAGCACAATTGCGGTCACCGTCACTCGGCCACCACTGCCAACGGCTTTTTCTGCATCGGTGCCACGCCATTCTTGATCGCAACAATTTCCGCCATCAGCGACAGCGCAATTTCCGCCGGCGTATGGCTGCCGATGTGCAGGCCGATCGGCCCGTGCAAGCGCGCGATGGCGTCCGCCGACAGGCCCAGCGCGGCCAGGTTCTCCCGACGTTTCTGGGTATTGACCTGCGAACCCAGGGCGCCGATATAGAACGCCGTGGAGTTCAGCGCCGTCAGCAACGCCATGTCATCCAGACGTGGATCGTGGGTCAGGCAGACAATGGCCGTGCGTTCATCGGTATGAATATTCAACACCGCCTCGTCGGGCATGCCCGGCACAAAGCGGCCATGCTGGTCTTCCCAGCCGTAGACGAACTCTTCGCGGGGGTCGCAGATCAGCACTTCGAAATCCAGCAGGCGCGCCATTTCCGCTACGTAGCGCGACAGCTGCCCGGCGCCGATCAGCAGCAGGCGCCAGCGCGGGCCGTAGATGGCGCGCAAGCGTTCACCGTCGAAGCTCACCACGTCGGTCTTGCTGGCGGCGCTCAACGTCACCTCGCCGGTGGCCAGGTTCAGCTCGCGAGCGACAATCTGATGATCTTCACAACGCGCCAGCAGCGCTTGGACCCAACCCCACTCGTCCACGCGCTCCTCGGTGAGCCGCAGGGTGCCACCGCAGGGCAGGCCAAAACGTGCGGCCTCATCGCGAGTGACGCCGTAAGTCACCAACTGCACAGGCGGGCCGTCAGCAGGCAAGCGGCCATCTTGCAGGCGTGCGATCAAGTCATCCTCGATGCAACCGCCCGACACCGAGCCAATCACCACGCCATCACCGCGCAGGGCCAGCATTGCCCCCGGCGGGCGCGGCGCGCTGCCCCAGGTTTGCACCACGCTGTACAAGATCACGCGCTGCCCGGCGCGGCGCCATTGCAGCACGCTGCGCAGGACGTTCAGATCCACACTGTCCATCAGGCCTCCGGTAAGTACTGTCGCGTTCACTGTAAACCAAAAATATCCGTAGCATCCCGCCAGAAACGCAAACGCCCCGAACCAGTCGGGGCGTTTGCCGATAGCGTTGGCGTCAGTTCACGCCAGCAGCCACTTATTTGACGACAGGCGCCGGGCCTTCAGCCACGCCCAGGTCATCGAGCTCGCGGGTTTCGGAGATACCGGTACCGCCAGACGCCAACTCGCTTTGCAGCTTGTCGGTGTCCAGTTCCTTGACCCACTTGGCCACAACGATGGTGGCAACTGCGTTACCCACCAGGTTGGTCAGGGCACGGGCTTCGGACATGAAGCGGTCGATACCCAGGATCAGCGCCAGGCCCGCAACCGGCAGGTGGCCAACGGCCGACAGGGTGGCGGCCAGTACGATGAAGCCCGAACCGGTCACGCCAGCAGCGCCTTTGGACGACAGCAGCAGCACCAGCAGCAGGGTGATCTGGTGAGTGATGTCCATGTGGGTGTCGGTCGCCTGGGCGATGAACACAGCCGCCATGGTCAGGTAGATCGACGTACCGTCGAGGTTGAAGGAGTAACCGGTTGGAATCACCAGGCCGACCACGGACTTCTTCGCGCCCAGGCGCTCCATCTTGATCAGCATGCGTGGCAGTGCGGATTCGGAAGACGAGGTACCCAGTACGATCAGCAGTTCTTCACGGATGTAGCGGATCAGCTTCAACACGCTGAAACCGTGAGCGCGGCAGATGGCGCCCAGCACCAACACCACGAACAGGATGCAGGTGATGTAGAAGCAGATCATCAATTGGCCCAACTGCACCAGGGAACCGACACCGTAGGCGCCGATGGTGAACGCCATGGCGCCCAAGGCACCGATTGGCGCGAGCTTCATGATCATGTTGATGATGTTGAACATCACGTGGGCGAAGCGATCGATGAAGTCCAGCACCGGCTTGCCGTAGGCACCCAGGCGGTGCAGGGCGAAACCGAAGATCACCGAGAACATCAGCACTTGCAGGATGTCGCCGTTGGCGAAGGCGCCGACGATGGTGTTCGGGATGACGTTGAGGATAAAGCCGACGATGCTCTGGTCTTTACCGGCGGTGACGTAGGCCGCCACTTTGGAAGCATCCAGGGTCGCGACGTCGATGTGCATGCCGGCGCCCGGCTGCACCACGTTGACCACGACCAGGCCAATCAGCAGGGCGATGGTAGAAACGATTTCGAAGTACAGCAGCGCGTAGCCGCCGGTCTTGCCCACCGACTTCATGCTTTGCATGCCAGCGATGCCGCTGACCACGGTACAGAAGATGATCGGGGCGATGACCATTTTGATCAGCTTGATAAAGCCGTCACCCAGTGGCTTGAGGGCCACGCCGGTCTGCGGGTAGAAGTGGCCGAGCAAAATACCGATAACGATTGCAACGATCACCTGGAAATACAGGGATTTGTAGATTGGCTGACGAGTCGTCATTGCAAAGTTCCTCAATCGTCCCGTGTGGCAAATATCCGCCATTGCCCACGGCACTTGAATTGCGAACCCTCCTGCACTGGAGGGATTTGTTGTTTGCCAAGCCTGTAGGAACAAGCCTGCGCTGTAACCCCTATCGCAAACAGCGTGCCACTTTGCTTAAACGCGCTGAAGGCCCTTAGACATCAGGGCTTGGGGTTTACGGGCGACTCCGAGACGCGCAACAAGGTGGCGGATTTCCGCCCACTCACCCTGTCTCGTCCTACAATTTGGCGGATATCCGCCTTGTCGCCCCGCCGGGTGATGGCTACCATCCGCCACTCCATGGATGAGGCCCTTGCATGCGTGAACGTACCATCGCCAGCCATTACGCCCGAGCAGCCCTCGGCGGTGCGCGCCGGGCCGGTTTTGACTACTCGGGGGTGTTGCAGCAGGTGGGCATTACCCCGGAACTGCTGACCGAGCCCCGCGCCCGCATCGCTCCAGAGCAATTTACCCGGTTGTTGCAAATGCTCTGGCTGGAGCTGGATGACGAATACCTGGGGTTTGCCGAAGGGCCGAGCAAACGTGGCACTTTTGCCATGATGTGCCACGCGCTGATTCATTGCCGCACGCTGGAGAAGGCGCTGGAGCGCGGCTTATTGTTTTATAGCCTGTTCCCCCAAGGCCCGCGCTGGCAGCTGACCAAAGAAGGCGACATGGCGCGCCTGAGCCTGGACGACTCGCAGTTATGGGACCCGGACCACTTTCTCAGTGAATGCCTGCTGGTAATCTGGCATCGCCTGGGCAGTTGGTTGATCGGCCAGCGTATCCGGCTGCAGCAGGCCACCTTCAGTTACCCGATGCCGGCCCATGCCGGTGAATACGACCTGCTGTTCCCCTGCCCCCAGGCGTTCGGTGCGCCGACCAGTAGCCTGGTGTTTCCCAGCCGTTACCTGAGCCTGCCGCTGTTGCAGGATGAACGCACCCTCAAGCACTTCTTGCAGCGCTCCCCTGCCGACTTGTTATCCCGGCCGGATGAAGGCGACAGCCTGAGCAGCCAGCTGCGCCGCCTGCTGAGCCGCGACCGCACGCCCTGGCCAGACCTGGAAGCCGTTGCCCAGCACCTGCACATCAGCCCACAGACCCTGCGCCGGCATCTGCGCGAAGAAGGCACGAGTTTTCAGGCATTGAAGGATGAGTTACGCCGGGATATCGCCATTTACCACTTGGGGCGGGCGGATTTGTCTTTGCAGGAGATCGCCGAACAATTGGGGTTTTCCGAACCGTCGGCGTTTCATCGGGCGTTCAAGAAGTGGACGGGGTTGACCCCGGGGGCCTACAGAGCGCAGGAGAGTTAGAGGTGTATCGACTGGGAGGGCCTGTTCGGGGGCAAGCCAGCTCCCACAGTTAAACGGGTTTCAGAATTTAATGTGTGAATACATTCAAAGGTGGGAGCTGGCTCCCACACTGTTTCGCAGGGTGTCAGATATTGGCCCGCAGGATGCTATCGGGTAGCGCTTCACCACGTTCGACACTTGCTGCTACAGCCGCGATCAAACCCTCCAGCTCATAGCCCTGCCCCGCCAACCACGCCTGATCATAATAGGTCGTGGCATAACGCTCTCCGCCATCGCACAAGATCGCGACAATCGACCCCGACGCCCCCGCCGCTTTCATCTGTTGCGCCGCCATCAGCGCACCGATCAGGTTGGTCCCGCTGGAACCACCAACCCGTCGCCCTAAACGCTGCGCCAGGTAATGCATGGCCGCCAGGGACAACGCATCTGGCACCTTGACCATGGCATCAATCACCGCCGGCAGAAACGATGCCTCCACCCGTGGGCGACCAATCCCTTCAATCCGCGAGCCACAGTCCAGGCGCAGGCTGGCGTCACCACTCTGGTAGAAGTCGAAGAACACCGAGCGTTCGGCATCGGCACACAGCACCCGGGTGCAATGCTGGCGATAACGCACGTAGCGGCCCAGGGTCGCGGTGGTGCCGCCGGTGCCAGGGCTGGAAATCAACCAACTCGGCTCCGGGTGCTGTTCAAAGCGCATCTGCTGGAAGATCGACTCGGCAATATTGTTGTTCGCTCGCCAGTCGGTGGCACGTTCGGCGTAGGTGAACTGGTCCATGAAGTGACCACCGCTTTCCTGGGCCAGGCGTTCGGATTCGGCGTAGATCTGCGTCGGGTCCTGGACCAGATGGCTTTTGCCCCCGTAGAAGGCAATTTGGGCGATCTTCTCTTGAGACGTTGTAGCGGGCATGACGGCAATAAACGGCAAGCCGAGCAAGCGCGCGAAGTAGGCTTCCGAGATCGCCGTGGAGCCACTGGACGCTTCGATAACGGGAGCGCCCGGCTTGAGCCAGCCATTGCACAGCGCATACAGAAACAGCGAGCGCGCCAGCCGGTGTTTCAAGCTGCCAGTGGGGTGGCTGGACTCATCCTTGAAGTACAACTCGATGCCTGGCAAACCCGGTAATGGCAGCGGGATCAGGTGGGTATCGGCGCTGCGCTGGAAGTCCGCTTCAATGATGCGAATGGCTTCGCGGGCCCAGGTACGGTGGTCGCTCATGCTGGCTTCTCTAAAGGTTTTCAACGGTGATCTTAAGATGTTTCCTACACTCCACACAGATACAGTGACGACGCAATTGGACACACAATTGCTAGTCTTTGGCTCACCGATGTCCCGGGCCATCTCTTATAACAAATAAGAATATAACTTTTGTTTTAACAACTAACGGTACGGGTTAGGGTACCCACCTATTGAACCTGGATTGGAGAGCATCCCTTGCCTCTGCGTAGCACTTTCACCCGTTTCTTCCAGCTGGAAGCCGCCAGTGGCCTGTTGTTGATCGCCGCTGCTGCCTTGGCGCTGATTATCAACAACTCACCGTTGTCGCACCTGTACAACGCCTTTCTCGACACGCCAGTGGTTGCACAGGTTGGCGCGCTGAAAATCGCCAAGCCGGCGCTGCTATGGATCAACGATGGCCTGATGGCCCTGTTCTTCCTGCTGATCGGCCTGGAGGTCAAGCGCGAGCTTCTGGATGGCCACCTGTCCAAGCCTTCCCAAGTGGTGCTGCCTGGCGCAGCGGCCATCGGCGGCATGGTGGTGCCGGCGCTGATCTACTGGGCGCTGAACAAGGACAACCCCGCCGCCCTGGCTGGCTGGGCGATCCCTATGGCCACCGACATTGCCTTTGCGCTGGGCGTTCTGGCCCTGCTGGGCAAGCGCGTACCGGTGTCGCTGAAGCTGTTCCTGATGACCTTGGCAATCATTGATGACCTCGGGGCCATCATCGTCATTGCCCTGTTCTATTCCGCTGACTTGTCCACCGCATCCCTGGCGGGCGCGGGGGCGTGTTTGATTGCGCTGATCGCGATGAACCGCCTGGGCGTGATCAAGCTGGGGCCGTATATGATCATCGGCCTGATCCTGTGGGTGTGCGTACTCAAGAGCGGTGTGCATGCGACGCTGGCTGGCGTGACCCTGGCGTTCTGCATTCCACTGCGCACCAAGAATGCCGAAACCTCGCCGCTGCTGAGCCTGGAACACGCCCTGCACCCGTGGGTGGCCTACGCCATCCTGCCGCTGTTCGCGTTCGCCAACGCCGGGGTCTCTCTGACGGGCGTCAGCCTGGAAAGCTTTACCCACTCCGTGCCCATGGGCATCGCCGCAGGCCTGTTGATCGGCAAGACCGTCGGTGTGTTCGGCCTCACCTGGCTGGCGATCAAGACCGGCATCGCCTCACTGCCCAGCGGCGCCAATTGGGGCCAGGTATTGGGCGTAGCGATATTGTGCGGGATCGGCTTCACCATGAGCCTGTTCGTCGGCTCCCTGGCGTTTGTGCCAGGCGCCAGCGAGTTTGCCGGTGAAGATCGCATGGGGATTCTGACCGGGTCGATCCTGGCGGCCTTTATCGGGTATGCGGTGACGGCAATGGCGAGTCGCAAGAAAGCCGTCGTTGCATGATTGAAGTAGGAGCGAGGGGGACGCCTAGTTCTTGCTCGCGAAAAACTTACAGGCGCCGCATTCATTCATTGAATACGCGTAATCGTTAACGTTTTTCGCGAGCAAGCTCGCTCCTACAAAAAACCCCCAACCGGTCACCCGGTTGGGGGTTTTTCTTCGCCTGTAGTTTAAGGCTTAGCGAGTCACGCGGCTGGTACCGTCGACGGTCATGATGCGTACGCGGTCGCCAATGCGGAAGATTTCATTTTCCTGCACGGCTTGTACGTAGGCGCGCATGCTGCCGTCGTCTTCGCGCACGGTGATTTCCACGCCCTGGGTACGGGTCAGGCCTTCTTCAGTGGCCGAGCCCAGCAGGCCGCCCGCAACGGCGCCGATCACCGCGGTAACGATGCTGCCACGGCCGCCACCGATGGCGCTGCCGCCAACGCCGCCGATGACTGCGCCCGCAGCGCCGCCGATTGGGGTTTTGGTGCCTTCGATTTTCACTGGACGCAGGGATTCGATGGTGCCCATGCGAACGGTCTGTACACGACGCGCCTCATCACGAGAGTACGAGTCGCCGGTCAGACTCGAGGCGCAGCCACCCAACAACAACGACAGGGTGGTAAAGCAGGCAACTAGTAAAACGGACTTACGCATAGCATCAACTCCAAAGGACAGGTATTCATTAAACGCTGTGGCTTGGCGCGTGTCACGGCGCGCCAGGCAGAAACTTGCTTTCATTCAGCCTGAGTACAGACTGCCAGCACCAGAGAACTCGACGAACGGTAACCAAGCCAGGGTACAGAACGATGCCATAACCGGCTCGATCAGTGTAGCGCACAGCCGAAAGCGCCCGGAGCCTCTTGAACAGAGACTTCGGCGCAACGGTGTTGATTCAGGTGGGATGACGAAAGGTGACGCTCAGGGCGCCAGACGCTCGCGGGACCATTGGCCGTCTTGCAAACGGTAGTTGAGACGATCATGCAGGCGGCTGGCGCGGCCTTGCCAGAACTCGATGCGCTCGGGCAGTAAACGGTACCCTCCCCAATGCTCGGGGCAATCGGGCTGGGTATCGCTGAAGCGCTCTTCAGTGGCCTTGAGCAGCGCCTGCAGTTCTTCGCGATCACGAATCACCTTGCTCTGCGGAGAAGCCCAGGCGCCCAGGCGGCTGCCCAACGGGCGCACCTGGTAATAAGCATCCGACTCTTCAGGCGTGACCTTGACCACGCGCCCTTCAATGCGTACCTGGCGCTCCAGGGTTGGCCAGAAGAAGGTCATGGCCGCGAACGGTCGCGCCGCGAGTTGTTCACCCTTGGCGCTCTGATAGTTGGTGAAGAAGGTAAAGCCCTGCGCATCCAGGCCCTTGAGCAGCAGGATGCGGCAGTGCGGGCGACCGTCCTGGTCGACTGTCGCCAGCGTCATGGCATTGGCCTCCACTGGCGGCTGTTCGGTTTTAACCGCATCGCCAAACCATTGGTGGAACAACGCAAACGGCTCGTCCGGGGCCTGGGCCTCGCTCAAACCGTCCCGTGTATAGTCACGGCGCATATCGGCCAGTGCCTGGGTCATGCGGCTTTATCCTTGTGGTTCAACAGCTCAGTTTTTTGCCTGGTCGTTCGAAGCAGGTGCCGCCTTGGCTTTGGCAGTCGCCGGCTTCTTGGCAGCCGGCTTGGCCGCAGCCTTTTTAGCTGCTGGCTTGGCCGCCGCTTTCTTGGCCGTGGCCTTTTTGGCAGGTGCTTTTGCCGCCGGCGCTGGCGCAGGCACATTCTGCACTGCGACCATTTCAGCTACGGGCGGGGTCTTGCCCGAGTTGTACTTGCTCAGCAGTGCCAACATCGTTGTACGCTGAGTGAACATGATTTCCATGCGACGGTTCAGCGCACGCCCCTGATTGCTGTCGTTGGCGGCACGCGGCATAAGGTCGCCCATGCCACGCAGCATCAAGCGATCCTGTTTCAGACCACTCAGGCTGAAAATCGAGGCAATGGACTGCGCACGTTCCTTGCTCAACGCCTGGCTGGCAGGAGCGCTGCCCGTGGCATCAACGTGGCCCAGCACCAGTACGGCGGTTTTCGGGTCAGCTTCAACGGCCTTGGCCACCCGCGTGAACGGGCCCAGGGTCACCGGCAGCAACATGGCCGGGCGCTTCGGGTTGTAGGAGCCGTCTACCGGAGCAATCACCACCAGGGTGTTGTCACGGCGCTCAAGTTGCAGGTTGCTGTCCTTGATAGCCGCACGCAGGCGTGGTTCGTATTCGTCCAGCCAGGCTTGGGTGACTTTCGGATCAGGCATCGGCACGTTGGTCACGTCGACCTTGGCCAACGGCTTTGGCTTGCTTTCGAACGGCCACCACCAGCGCGGCTCGCTGTCGGTCTTGGCGACGACAGGTGCTGCGTCAGAGGCCGGGGTTGCGGCCTTGAGGTCGGCTTTCAGGTCAGCCTTGGCGTCGGCGGCTTTTTCTTCGGCGCTCTTGGTGGAAAACGGCCACCAGCTGTAACCGGTGTCAGCCTTGGCAGGCGCTGCTGCAGCGGCGACAGGTTCAACAGGCTTGGCACCCGCGGCCGGCTTGGCGTCGGGCTTGGCATCCGGCTTGGCGTCGGTCTGGGCCACTGGATCCTTGGTTGCCGCTTTGTCAGATCCAAATGACCACCAATGCCCACCTTCGGCATCATTTTGTGGAGTTTGTGCACAACCCGTAATAGTGAGACACAGCGCCAGTGCCAAAGACTTGTTCGATAACATGAGATATCCACAAAATGAGAAAAAACAGGGGGTCGCGGGACCCGTTAAACAGACGCTAAAAGAACATTCAAGTTACAACATGTCGTTCAGCATCTTTTTTATACTTGCCTTTGTAACAAAAAATTGTGAAACAGCAAGGGGTTTATAGACAACCGGCCAATATTCCGACCAACTTCTGGGCACGCGGGTCCATAAGTACGTAAGGCCCCAGGGTATTAGTCACAAAACCGAAGGCTACATCATGTTCAGGGTCGGCAAAGCCGACTGAGCCCCCTGCCCCTGGATGCCCGAATGCACGGGGCCCAAGGCCGAACGTGGCATTGGGCAACTGCGGTTGATCCAACATGCAGCCCAGGCCGAAGCGGGTTTGGGTCAATAAGGTTTTATCCAGCCCGATACTGTGCTCGCGGGTCAATTGTTCGAGCATGTCGCTTTCCAGCAAACTACCGTCCAACAAACCACTATAAAACCCGGCCAGGCTGCGCGCATTACCGTGGCCATTCGCCGCAGGCTGCTGCATGCGTCGCCATTCGGGCTTATTAGTGCTGGTCAGAATAGACGGTGGGTTGGCAAATGCACGGGTAGTCATCGCCGCAGGCTCGCGCATCATTACTTGAAGTAACCGTTGCGCGGCTTCATCCCCCATAGTGCCTTTGCTGCGCGCGATATGGGCGACGCGATAAAACTCTTCATCTGCCAGGCCCACATGAAAGTCCAGCCCCAATGGGCGTGCCACCCGCGCCACGATCGACTCCCCCGGCCCGCGCCCATCGGCGCGGCGCAACAGTTCGCCAACCAGCCAGCCGTAGGTGATCGCCTCATAGCCATGGCCCTGGCCCGGAGTCCACCACGGGGCCTCGGCCGCCAGAGTATCGACCATCAATTGCCAGTCATACAGGGCTTCGATGGGCAGCATTTCGCGGATGGCGGGCAGCCCGGCCTGGTGGCAGAGCAACTGGCGCAGCGTGATCGTTTCCTTGCCAGCCGCGGCAAACTCCGGCCAGTAATCGGCCACCGGCGCATCGAGCTTGAGCTTGCCTTCGGCGACCAGTTGCAGGGCAGTCACTGCCGTGAAGGTCTTGGTGCAGGAGAACAGGTTGACGATGGTATCGCTGTGCCAGGCCTCGGCACCGTCCTTGTCGGCAGTACCGGCCCACAGGTCGACGACGGTTTGCCCGCCGATCTGGATGCATAGCCCGGCACCACGCTCCTGAGGATCATCGAACAGGGCGGCGAAGGCTTCGCGCACCGCTTCGAACTGCAGCTCGTAATGACCCTGAATCTGCACCTAAGTCCCCTCGGAAAACACCATGAAAAGTGGTCGCCATTCTTTCAGCCATTGTGGGTTTTGTGAACCCGTCAACGATGAATCAATGCCCATTCCCAGCATGCCCGCCAGGGTGCCCGGCGCCCTGCCCCGCGCCTTTGCCGTCACGCCCAGGTTTGGCGGCGTCACTCTCACGCGTCGCTTGGGTGGCCTTGGCTTTTTGCGCCTCACGGCCCAGTTGGTCGAGCGCGGCCAGGTTGCTCTTGCGCACCGTCTCGACAAAGCCCTGGAAGGGTACATCGGTGATGCCGACCAGGCCGAAATGGCCGTTTTCACCATCCAGCAGACGCCCGGTGACCGGCTGGTCCAGGTACTGGAACCAGTGCACCCCGACAATCGACGGCTCGGCCACCGCCTGCTTGAGGAAGGTCGTATACGCCGCGCCACGGTCTTCTTCGCGGGCCAGTTGCGTCACGCCGCCCCAGAACGGGCCACGGTCGGCAGAGCCAAAGTTGAATTCGGTGATCAGTACCGGTTTGTCCAGCGCACGCAGCGCGGCGAAGTCATAACCATCCTGAGGCTTCAAGGTATACATATTGAAGCTCAGCACATCGCAATACTGCGCGCACGATGCGACCGCTTCCGGCGTGCTCACCGCAAAGCGACCGCCCAGCAACAGCTGGTTGGGCGCGTGCCACTTCAGCGAGTCGGAGATGGTCTTGAAGTAAGCATCGGCGAAGGTCTTCTGGAAATACTTGAAGTCGGCTTCGATCTCCGGGTGTTCAGGGCTGGGCATCGGCGGCTCAAAGCCCGGGTCTTCCATCAGCTCCCAACCGGCCAGGTGAATGCCCCAGGCTTTGGAAAGGCCCTCTTCATTGCGGTACTTGTCGCGCAGTTGCTTGAGGAAGGCGCGCTTGGCTGGCACGTCGGTGGTCATGCGCAGGGTGCCGTAGGCCAGGGCGTAACGGGATTTGGCATCGTCGCCGGGGCCGGCCCAGGCCAATTCGTTGTCGGCAAAGAAACCGATCAACCACGGGTCGTCGCGGTGGTCACGGGCCGCGATGGCCACGGCGCGTTCAGTGGCCATGGCAAAGCGTGGGTCGAACGGGTCGGGCATGCCGCCCCACCAGTCGGTGCCGGTGCTGATGCTGGCATAGTCACCAACAATCGACAGCGGCAAGGTGTACGGCACCCGGTCGGCAGTGGCCAGGTCCGGATCGCTCCAGTTGCCGACGGTGTTAAAGCCCCAGGCTTGCAGGCGATCGAGGGTATGGGTCACCCAGCGTGGCTGGTCCAACTCACCGCCGTAAGTGCGTTGCAGGTTGGCGCCATAGAAATCGTACCAACGCCCCGAGCCAAATCCGCGACCTTCGCCGGCACCGTTGCCAGTGCGGCTGTCGTCGCTGCCGTAGTACTTGTCAAAGGGTTCGCCGGCCTTGGGCAGCGCCGCAAACATCCACTCGCGCCCCGCCACGTAGGTCTGGCTGTTGTCCGGCGCCACGGTGTTCACCCCCAGGGAGTAGAACGGATGCCCGTCCGGCGTCACCAGGTACCAGCGACCGTCGCGCTTCTGAGTGCGAAAAAAACCGCTGGCGTCGAAGGCCGGGCCCTTTTTCCAGCCGCCGTATTGATCCAGGGAGGACTTGTCCCGCTCGGCCAGCCAGGCCTTGAGCTGCTGTTGTTCCTTGGCGGCCGATGCCTTGAGCTGCTCGTCGCTGCTGACCTTTTCCGGCCAGCGTGCGCGGGTGGACTGACCATAGGCGTCCACCAGTTCAGTGTAGGCGGCCTTCAATACCGGCTCGCTGTCCTGCACGCCGAAGCGCTCCAGCAGGATACTTTGGGCGGCATTGGGCTTGAGCATCGACAGGGTCACCGAGACCACCTGGCTGCGGTCGATCTCCCCGGCGCTGGCGGCCAGCAACACCCGTTGGCCATCCACGGTCATTGGCATCGGCGGGCCGGCCTTCATGCCCTGGCTCAGGGGGGCGTTGGCTTGCAGCGGGACGAGTAACGTCTGGGCCGGGCCGGCCGGCAGGTCGATGCGGCTGACGAGCGTCTTGCCGTCGGCGCTTTTCACCTTGACGTAAAGGGTCAGCGCCCAGTTCATCGCGCTCTGGATACGCAGGCTCATGGCGCTCGATTGCGACCAGTCCCAGGTACCCGTCTGCGGGCTGAGCACCAGGCTCGGCTCGGCAGCCGGGTTGAAGGTGATACGGCGCAGCACCTCGCCTTCGGGCGTTTGTTCGGCGTTGTATTGCGGCAGGCTGGCGTCCTGGGTCGCCACCTTGACCACATCGGCAGGCCGGACGAAGTTGAACAGCGTTTGTTGCCCCTCGGGCGCAGCCATCAGCGGCGCAGCGAACAGCAGGGCAAAAAGAGCGGGCAGCGTGCGAATCATACGAACAAGGTTCTCCCAAACGGCCGATGACTGGCCTGACGATAGTGATGAGATAGACCACGCAGTGGGCGATTTCGCCCACTGTGGCTTAAGAAATTTCGCGCCTGAACGGCGGCAAGGCATTGAGGATCGCCTTGCCATAGCGCTGGGTGACCAGGCGCCGATCGAGCAAAGTGATGGTGCCGCGGTCTTCTTCGGTACGCAGCAGACGCCCGCAGGCCTGCACCAGCTTCAGTGAAGCATCCGGCACCGAAATTTCCATGAACGGGTTGCCGCCCCGGGCTTCGATCCATTCGGCGAGTGCGGCCTCGACCGGGTCATCCGGCACCGAGAACGGGATCTTGGCGATCACCACGTGTTCGCAGTAAGCGCCGGGCAAGTCGACGCCTTCGGCAAAACTGGCCAGGCCGAACAACACGCTGGAATCCCCACCGTCGACCCGCGCCTTGTGCTTGTTCAGGGTTTCCTGTTTGGACAGGTTGCCCTGGATAAACACCTGCTTGCGCCAGTCGCGGTCGAGGCCGTCGAACACGTCCTGCATCTGCTTGCGCGACGAGAACAGCACCAGGGTGCCGCGGGAGCCTTCCACCAGCGACGGCAGATCGCGAATGATCGCCGCCGTGTGCGCGGCCGCGTCCCGTGGGTCGGCCTTGAGGTCTGGCACCCGCAGCACGCCGGCGTCAGCGTGATGAAACGGGCTGGGTACCACGGCGGTAACGGCCTTTTTCGGCAGGCCGGCGCGCATGCGGAAGCGGTCAAAAGTGCCCAGGGCCGTCAGCGTGGCCGAGGTTACCAGGCAGCCGTAGGCCACGTTCCACAGGTTGCGACGCAGCATTTCAGCGGCGAGGATCGGACTGGCGTTGACCTCGATATCGAACAGCGCACCGCTTTCCGACAGCGTCAGCCAGCGGGCCATGGGCGGGTTGTCTTCCGGGTCTTCGACGGTAAAGGCGGTCCACAGCTCCCAATTGCCTTGGGAACGAGACAGCAGGCTGCCGAACAAGGGGTACCACTCTTCGGCCTGGTTGCTGGCGATGCCGATATTGACCTCGCCATCCATGCCTTCCTTGAGCAAGTCCGTCAGGCGCGTGAACAGGTCGGTGAGGCGTGAAAAGCCTTTCTTCAGCTCGATGCCCATTTCGCGCATGTGCTCGGGGATCATCCCGCCAACAAAACGATGGCGCGGGCGCTCGCGGCCCTCGACGTCTTCACCGGGCTTGAAGTCCGCAACCTGCTCGCAGGCGCTGAACATGAACTGCTGCTGGGTCTTGATCTCGCGCGCCAGCTCCGGCACTTGCTCGATCAACTTGCCCAGGTCGCCGGGCAACGGATGCTGGGCAAGCAGCTTGGTGAGGTTCTTGGCAGTGGTTTCCAGCCAGTCGGCCGTGGAGCGCAAGCGGGTGTAATGGGCGAAATGGCCAATGGCCTTGTCTGGCAGGTGATGGCCTTCGTCGAACACATAGAGCGTGTCGCGTGGGTCGGGCAGTACCGCGCCGCCACCCAGGGCCAGGTCAGCCAGCACCATGTCGTGGTTGGTGACGATGACGTCCACCTTGCCCATGCCTTCGCGCGCCTTGTAGAAGGCGCACTGGCCGAAGTTGGGGCAGTGGCGGTTCGTGCATTGGCTGTGGTCGGTGGTCAGGCGCGCCCAGTCGGAGTCTTCCAGGGCGGTGGGCCAGCTGTCGCGGTCGCCGTCCCATTTGTTGCCGGCCAGCTTCTCGATCATGCTGGTAAACAGCTTCTGGCTGACCTCATCCACCTCGATCTTGAAGCCTTCTTCTTCGAACAAGGAGGCGGTGGCGGTTTGGGCGTGGCCTTCCTGCAGCAATACGTCGAGCTTGGACAGGCACATATAGCGGCCACGGCCCTTGGCCAAGGCGAAGGTAAAGTTCAAGCCACTGTTGCGCATCAGGTCGGGCAGGTCTTTGTAGACAATCTGCTCTTGCAGCGCGACGGTGGCGGTGGCGATCACCAGGCGCTTGCCAGCGGCCTTGGCCGTGGGGATCGCGGCCAGGCTGTAGGCCACGGTCTTGCCGGTACCAGTACCAGCCTCGACGGCCACTACCGCAGGCTCACCCTCGCGGCGGCCCTCGTCGTCGGTGTCGATATCCCCGAGGACTTTTGCCACTTCGGCGATCATCAGGCGTTGGCCGTAGCGCGGTTTCAAGCTTTTGGCTTCGAGAAAACGCGAATAGGCGCCCTGGATCGTGGTTTTGAGTTCAGTGCTGATCATGGATAGTCGGGCGCAAAAAACGCTGGATAAATTTTCAGTGGTTCGGATCGGCCGCTATCATACCCCGCTAATTAATCCCGCGCAGAACGGAGTACCACAATGACCGCGTTTAGCCTCGCTTATACCCTGCATGTACTGGCCGCCTTGATCTGGGTCGGCGGCATGTTTTTCGCCTGGATGATCCTGCGCCCCGCCGCCATGGCGGCGCTTGAGGGCCCTGCCCGGCTCAAGCTATGGGCAAATGTGTTTCAACGTTTTTTTGTATGGGTATGGGTGGCGGTGGTGCTTTTGCCGATCAGCGGCATGGGTTTGCTGCACCTGCGCTTCAGTGGTTTTGAAACCGCGCCGCGCTATGTGCAGGTGATGATGGGTTTGTATCTGGTGATGACGGCGCTGTTTATCCGCATCCAAGCGTTGAAATTCCCGGAGCTGAAGGCAGCGGTGGCGGCTGAAGATTGGCCGGCAGGCGCGGCTGCGCTGGGACAGATTCGCAAGTTGGTGGGGATTAACTTGATTGTCGGGTTGGTGGTGGTGGCAGTGGCTTCGGCTCGGCCGATGTTCTGAGCTGTTCTTGCTGACACTATCGTGGCGGTATCTAAATAACTCTGTAGCGCTCAACGGTAACCACGATGCGAAGCGAGCCGCTCTTGATCTTGATCTGCTTGTGATCTTGATCTGGCTTTTGATCTTAGGCGCCCCGTTAAACCACGCTGGCCGAACGCAGGCTTGAATTCGTGGGTAACCCGGCAGGACGCCGGGTTAGCCGCCCCGCGCCATGGATGGCGCGTGGCGGCGGCCCACGGATTCAAGCCTGCGTTCGGGCACACCGAGCCCAAGCGAGGTGCCGAGTGGTGGGGCAAGAGCCCTTTTGGTTACTTTTGGGGCTCTTTTCCAAAAGTGACCCGCTGTCAGAGCGGAACCCTAAGTGGCCGTTACCTAAATAACGGATATGTACCCGGTCCAACTGTGTCGACTGTCAGGCCGTCGCGGGAGCAAGCTCCCTCGCCACAGGTCCAGCATCGCGCCGAAAATGTGTGATACCTACGGCTTGCCCGCGATGGCGTAAGGCCAGGCGACTCAGAGCCGCTGGATAGTCACAGCCCCCGCAGGCCCAGCCGGCCCCGGTTGCCCTTCCAACCCTGGACGGCCCTTTTCGCCGCCGTCCGCGCGGTACACCAGGCAGCCCTTGGACTGCCCGCCCTTGCCGGGTTTACCCGCAACACCTGCCAGGCCTCCCGCCCCGCCATCGACCCAGACCTTGATCTGTTCCGCCGGGAACGCCTGCGGCAACTCAAGGCGTACCTGCGCGCCCGCCGCCCCTGGCCGGCCATCGCCGCCGTTATCGCCATTAAAACCGCGCCCGGCTGAACCCCAAGTGCAACCCGGGTCCACGCCGTTGGCACCATCCAAGCCCGCATAACCTTGGGCTCCGGCGCCGCCACGGGCATCCACCAACAGCGCGTCTGCGGTCAGCGAGTTAATGCGCAAGGTCAGGTCACGCCCAGCCTTGGCGGGTTTTTCGTGGGTACCGGGAGCGCCCCGTGAGGTGATCTGGCTACCTTGCTCCAACTGCGCATCGCGCACTTGCATCTGCAGCGCGGTATTGCCGGGAACAATGGTGATACGCGCGTCGCGCCCCAAGTGCAGCTCATCCACCGTGACCTGGCTGATGGTGGCCGGAATCAGCAAGGTGCCGTAATCCGCCACGTCCAGGCGCTCGAGCTGCAACACGCTGGTGCTGCTGGGCAAGCGCATCAACGAATTGGTTTCAACACTGACGCTCTGGGCCAGGGCAACGGGGCTGACCAACAGGGCCAGCAGAAAAACCTTACGCATCATGGGGCTCCTGAGTGTTTTCAAATTTTTCTTTGAGCGCACAGTAACGACTTCTACAGGCGATTTGCCAGTGAAGGATCAAAAAACTTCAGTTCTCCCCCGGCGGCTATCGACCGCCGCGCTCTAGGCCCACGCGCCCAGCCGCGCTAGTCTCTACGGTCTTGATGCGAGGATCTGCAATGACCGCTGGAATTTCTGCCCGTACGCCCCAACAAGCCTTGGCGGCCCTGCTGGACCTTCACAGGCCAAAACGCCTGTTATTAGTGGGCGCCAGCCAATTTCCGGCGCTGGATGCCTTCAAAGCTGCGCACCCGGATACCGAGGTGTTCTATGCCCCGCCAGGGCCATTGCCGGAAAACCTCGCGGTGCAGCGCTTTGACCTCGCGCTGGTGGTCGACTGCCTGGAGCACCTGACCAAACCCCAGGGCCTGACCCTGCTCGGTGGCATTCGTAACCTCAACGCCAGCCGCATCGCCGTGCTGGCCGACCTGAGCGCCTGCGACTGGAAGGACACCGACTTTTTCTCCCTGGCCCTGCAAGCCGGTGAACGCTTCCAACGCGATGATCAGGTGCTGACGCTGTTTACCTATGATCTGCTTGACTATAAACAGGTGCCGGACTGGCTCAACGCCCGCTTCTGGGCCAACCCGGAAAATTTCGGAAAGTATTGGTGGTAACCCGATGAGTACATCCATTTGCCCGTGCGGCAGCGGCAATCTGCTGGATGCCTGCTGCGGCCATTATCACGCCGGTCACCCAGCCCCCTGCGCCAGCGCGTTGATGCGCTCGCGCTACAGCGCCTATGTGCTGGGCCTGGTCGATTACCTGGTCGCCACAACCTTGCCTGCGCAACAGGCCGGCCTGGACCGCGACGCCATTGCCGCCTGGAGTGCCCAGAGCACCTGGCTGGGCCTTGAGGTGGAAAGCTCCGAGGTGTTCGGCGGGCAACCGGAACACGCCTTTGTCACCTTTACCGCGCGCTGGCATGACGCTACCGGCGAACATAGTCACCGCGAGCAGTCTTCTTTCGTACAGAATGAGGGGCGCTGGTACTTCATCGACCCTACAGTAGAAGTGAAGGCCGGACGTAACGACGCCTGTTTGTGTGGCAGTGGGCAGAAATTCAAGAAGTGCTGTTCCAGCTACTTCTAATCACTTGACGGGGATAACGCCATGCTTCGGATGTATAGCTTGATGCTGGCGTTGACCCTGGGCCTGACCGGCTGCGCGTCCTGGTTCGAAGATGACGCGCCGCCGCCCCACGTGTCCCTGGTCAAGGTCGAAGTGGTGCGAGCCAAGCTGCTGGAACAGAAATTCAAGCTGTACTTTCGCGTGGACAACCGCGACGACGCCGACCTGACCGTGCGCGGCCTGGTCTACAAGGTCAGCCTGGGCAACCTGGTGTTGACCGAAGGCGAGTCCAACGAGTGGCTGACCGTACCGCCACGGGGGCATAAATTCTTCAAGGTCTCGGTGCGCACCAACCTCTGGCCACAGGTGCGTGAGGTGGTGCAGATGCTGAAAAATCCCGACCGGCCCGTGCCTTATCGTTTAGAGGGCGAACTGAAAACCGGATTATTCATCGGTAATGACGTGCAGGTGGCACACAATGGCGAGATAATCCCCGGCGATTTTATTCCGGAGCAACATCGATGACACAGCAACCCCATGTCCATGGTCCTGACTGCAACCACGATCATGACCACCATGATCACGACCACGGCCATGTCCACGGCCCGAACTGCGGCCACGCTCACCAAGAGCCGGTGCGCAATGCGTTGAAGGACGTCGGTCGCAACGATCCCTGCCCGTGCGGCAGCGAGAAGAAATTCAAGAAGTGCCACGGTGCTTAAACCGCACGTGTAGGAGCGAGCTTGCTCGCGAAAAACGTCAACGGTTACGCGTGTTTCCTGAATAAACACAGCGCCTATCGGTTCCTCGCGAGCAAGCTCGCTCCTACAAAGCCTTAAACCAGCCCCCACCTCGATGGATGGCTGTTTCAAGTTCTCACGCAATTGCCAAAACTCCCGCTTGCGTCGTTTCGCCGCGCTCACTAACGTAGCGCCTTTACTGACGCTACCCCCCGCAGGAGCTTTGCCATGGCCTCGCCAGCCCTCTTACATTTTCTTCCCCGGTTCGGCGTTGCCGCGGCAGTGGTCAGTGCCTTGGGCCTGGCTGGTTGCCAGCTCCAGAACACCCAGGACACCCTGCCGCCCGTTGCTGGCGTGCAGCCGATCAAGGGCCTGGCACAGAATGTGTCGGTGCGCCGCAATGCCCAAGGCATACCGCTGATCGAAAGCAACACCTTCCACGACGCACTGTTCAGCCTCGGTTACGTGCACGCCAGCGACCGCATCACCCAGATGGTCACCCTGCGCCTGCTGGCTCAGGGCCGTCTGGCGGAAATGTCGGGGCCGCAAGTGCTGGACGTCGACCGATTCATGCGGGCGGTCAACCTCAAGAAAAGCGCTGGCGAGTTGTACAACGCCTCATCGCCACGCCTCAAACGCTTCTTTGAAGTGTATGCCCGAGGCGTCAACGCCTACCTGTTCCGCTACCGCGACAAGCTGCCGGCGGACCTGGCCCAGAGCGGCTACAAGCCCGAGTACTGGAAACCGGAAGATTCGGCGCTGCTGTTCTGCCTGCTCAATTTCAGCCAGTCGAGCAACCTGCAGGAGGAGCTTTCGTCCCTGGTGCTGGCGCAAAAGGTCGGGGTCGACAAACTCGCCTGGCTCACCCCAAGCGCACCGGACGAACCCGTCCCGCTGGCCGAAGCCGACAAGCTCAAGGGCGTCAACCTGAGCCAGATCACAGGCCTCGCCGGGCTGGAAACGGTAGGTCAGCAATTGCGCAGCCTCAACGCCCTGGGCGTCACCACCTCAAGCAACTGGGCCATAGGTCCGCAACGCAGCCGCAGCGGCAAGAGCCTGTTGGCCAACGACATCGCCGCGCAGCCACAAGCACCGTCGCCGTGGAACTACGTGCAGATTCGTGCGCCCAAATACCAGGCCGTCGGTGCTTCGATTGCCGGCTTGCCGACCCTGCTCTCCGGTTTCAACGGCAAAGTGGCGTGGAGCATGAGTGCGGTCAAGGGCGACACCCAGGACCTGTTCCTGGAGAAGGTCAAACGCCAGGGCAGCGCGCTGTACTACGAGAACAACGGCAAATGGCTGCCGGCCGGCGTGCGCAACGAAACCTTCTTCATCAAGGGCCAGCGCTCGATTCGCGAAGTGGTGTACGAAACCCGCCACGGCGTCCTGCTCAACAGCAGCCAGGCGCTCACCAGCGGTCTTGGCCTGGCCTTGCAAACCGCCGACTTCAAGGACGACAAGAGCCTGGATGCATTCTTCGACCTGTCCCGCGCACAAAACGCCGGCAAGGCCTCGGATGCCACCCGCGAGATTCGCGCCATCGCCCTGAATATGATCTTCGCCGACGCCAGCAACATCGGCTGGCAAGTCACCGGCCGCTTCCCCAACCGCCGCGAAGGCGAAGGCCTGCTGCCATCGCCGGGCTGGGACACGCGCTTTGACTGGGACGGCTACGCCGACGCAATGTTGCACCCGTACGACCAAGACCCGGCCCAGGGCTGGATCGGCACCGCCAACCAGCGCACCGCGCCGCGTGGCTACGGCATGCAACTGTCCAACGCCTGGGATGCACCGGAACGCAGCGAACGCCTGGCGCAACTGGCCAACGCCGGCAAGCATGACAGCCGCAGCCTGATTGCCATGCAATACGACCAGACCACCCTCTTCGCCGCCAAGCTCAAGAACATGTTCCAGGCGCCGGGCATGGCCCAGCCCCTCAAGCAGGCCATCGATGCATTGCCGGCAGCGGAACGCGCCAAGGCCCGCGAAGCACTCGAGCGCCTGATGGCCTTCGATGGTCGACTGGCGACCACCTCGGCTGACGCGGCGATCTATGAACTGTTCCTGCAAGAAAGCGCCCGGCAGATCTTCCTCGACAAACTCGGCCCGGAAAACAGCGCCAGCTGGAAAGCCTTCGTCAGCAACGCCAGCCTGTCCTACTCGGCCATCGCCGATCACCTGCTGGGCCGTGAAGACAGCCCGTTCTGGGATGACACGCGTACCGCGCAAAAAGAAGACAAACCCGCGATCCTGGCCCGCACCCTAGCCGCCGCCATCACTACTGGCGACAGCCAATTGGGCGCCGATCACAAGGCCTGGCAGTGGGGCAAGCTGCACAGCACCACGTGGAAAAACACCAGCGGCCAGGTTATCCGCGGCCCCTTCGCCAGCGGTGGCGATCACAACACCCTGAACCCGGCGCCGTACACCTGGGGCCAGGATTTCAACACGACCCAAGTATCGGCGCTGCGCATGATCATCGACTTCGGCCAGGCGGAACCAATGATGGGCCAGGGCGGCATCGGCCAATCCGGCAACCCGGCCAGCCCGAACTATGCCAACGGCATCGACCCGTCGCTGAAGGCGCAATACCTGAGCTTTCCGATGCAGCCGCAGAATTTTGAGAAGGTGTACGGCAAGACCAGGTTGACCCTGACGCCCGGTAAGTAAACCGGTTTCCAGTGACGAAACCAGATAAAGCGGGCCTGCCTGCGATAGCAGCCGAGTAACCACGATGCGAAGCGAGCCGCTCTTGATCTTGATCTGCTTGTGATCTTGATCTTAGGCGCCCCGTTAAACCACGCTGGCCGGAATTCGACAGGGATTTGGGGGGTAAACCGGCAGGGATGCCGGTTTAGCCGCCCCGCGCCATGGATGGCGCGTGGCGGCGGCCCCCCAAATCACTGGCGGATTACGGGCACACCGAGCCCAAGCGAGGTGCCGAGTGGTGGGGCAAGAGCCCTTTGGTTACTTTGGGGCTTTTCCAAAGTGACCCGCCGTCAGGGCGGAACCCTAAGTGGCCGTTACCTAAATAACGGATATGTACCCGGTCCAACTGTGTTGACTGTTAGGCCGCCTTCGCGAGCAAGCCCGCTCCCACAGTTGGATTGTGGGGTGTCAGGTAGATGGGTGTCGGCTGGGAGGCCGTCATCGCAGGCAAGCCAGCTCCCACCGTTGGATCGCGGGGCATCAGGCCAACATCGAAGGCATCCCACCTTTGCACTGCCCGCATTCAAATAGAACTTCTCCCCCCAGCCCCGCCTCATAACTAACAAGCCCACCGCCCCGGCAACCCCATGGACCTCGTCATCGCCCGCCCCGAAGGCCTCTACTGCCCTGCCGGTGATTTTTACATCGACCCCTGGCGCCCAGTGGAACGCGCAGTCATCACCCACGCCCACGGCGACCACGCCCGCACCGGCAATCAACACTACCTGGCCGCCGCCCCCGGCGAAGGTATCCTGCGCTGGCGCCTGGGCCAGGACATCAACCTGCAAACCCTGGCCTACGGCGAACGGTTGGTGCATCACGGCGTGACCCTGAGTTTTCATCCGGCCGGGCATGTACTGGGTTCGGCCCAGGTACGCCTGGAATACCAGGGCGAAGTCTGGGTGGCGTCTGGCGACTATAAGGTCGAGCCCGATGGCACCTGCGCGCCCTTCGAACCGGTGCGTTGCCACACCTTTATCACCGAATCCACCTTCGGCCTGCCGATTTACCGCTGGCAGCCCCAGGCGCAGATTTTTGCCGGGATCAATGACTGGTGGCAGGCCAATATCGCCAGTGGCAAAGCCAGCGTGCTGTTCTGTTACTCCTTCGGCAAAGCCCAACGCATCCTCCATGGGCTGGACGCCAGCATCGGCCCGATCCTCAGCCACGGCGCGGTCGAACCGTTGAACCGGGTGTACCGCGAAGCGGGCATCTACATCCCCGAAACCCTGTATGCCGGCGACTTCAAAAAAACCGACCCACTGCTGCGCCAAGCCCTGATCATCGCCCCGCCCTCTGCCGGTGGCAGTACCTGGATGCGCCGTTTTGGCGACTACAGCGACGCCTTCGCCAGCGGCTGGATGCGCCTGCGCGGTACACGGCGGCGGCGCGGCGTGGACCGTGGCTTCGTGCTTTCGGACCACGCCGACTGGCCTGGTTTATTGTGGGCCATCGAACAAACCGGCGCACACCGGGTGATGGTCACCCATGGTTCGGTGGGTGTGTTGGTACGTCACCTGCGGGAAAAGGGCTTGGATGCCCAAGGTTTCAGCACCGAGTACGGCGATGACGAAGAAGAGGTCACGGCATGAAAGCCTTCGCCGAGCTGTACGCCAACCTCGACGCCACCACCTCCAGCAATGCCAAACTCGCCGCCCTGCAAGCCTACTTCATGCAGGCGCCGCCGGCCGATGCGGCCTGGGCCGTGTACTTTCTCAGCGGTGGGCGGCCGCGCCAACTGGTGCCCACACGTCTGCTACGGGACATGGCCACCGAAGCGGCCGGTATCGAACCCTGGCTGTTCGAAGAGAGCTACCAGTCCGTGGGTGACTTGGCCGAGACCATCTCCCTGCTCCTGCCAGAATCCACCTACACCTCCGAAGACGGCTTGGCCGTATGGCTGGAAGAAAAACTCCTGCCCCTGCGCGGCCTGCCGCCCTTGGACCTGGCAGAACGGCTGCCCGCGCTGTGGGCGCAATTGGACCAACCGAGCCTGATGGTGTGCATCAAGTTGATCACCGGCAGCTTCCGGGTCGGGGTGTCCAAACTGCTGGTGACCCGCGCCCTCGCCGCCATGGCCGACCTCGACAGCAAACGCGTAGCACAGCGGCTGGTGGGCTACACCGACCTGTCGAACCGTCCGACAGCCGAGGGCTACCTCAAGCTGATCGCCGCCGAATCATCCGACGAACACGCGCAACGTGGCGGGCAGCCCTATCCGTTTTTTCTGGCTCACGGGCTGGCGCAACCGGTGGAGCAATTCGACACGCTGCTCGGTCCGCCCGCCGACTGGCAGGTGGAATGGAAGTTTGATGGCATTCGCGCACAACTGGTCAAACGCGAGGGGCGCCTGTGGGTCTGGTCTCGCGGTGAAGAGTTGCTGACTGAGCGTTTCCCCGAACTTCATAGCTTGGTCAGTGGCCTGCCCGACGGTACGGTGATCGATGGCGAAATCGTGGTGTGGAAAGATTCGGTGCAACCCTTTGCGCTGCTGCAACAGCGCATTGGCCGCAAGACCTTGAGTAAAAAAGTGCTAGAGGATGCGCCAGTGGCGGTGCTCGCCTACGACCTGCTGGAATATCAGGGCGACGACTGGCGCAACCACACCCAGGCTGAACGTCGCACCCAATTGGAACAGGTGATCGCGGCGTGCAACCAACCGGTGTTATTGCCCTCGCCATTGCTGGAAGGCCAAACCTGGGCAGCCTTGGCCGAACAGCGCGAAGCCTCTCGCAGCCTGGGGGTGGAAGGCATGATGCTCAAGGATCGAAAGGGCCTCTACGGCGTGGGCCGCACCAAGGACATGGGCCTGTGGTGGAAGTGGAAGGTCGACCCCTTCAGCGTCGACGCCGTGTTGATCTACGCCCAGCGCGGCCATGGTCGGCGCGCCAGCCTCTACAGTGACTACACCTTCGCCGTATGGGACGGCCCGCCGGGCAGCGAGCGCACCCTGGTGCCGTTCGCCAAGGCGTATTCCGGGCTGACCGACGAGGAAATGCGCAAGGTCGACGCCATTGTGCGCAAAACCACGGTGGAGAAATTCGGCCCGGTCAGCAGCGTGACGCCGAGCATGGTGTTTGAGCTGGGTTTCGAGGGGATTGCCCTGTCCAAGCGGCACAAGAGCGGGATTGCCGTGCGGTTTCCGCGGATGCTGCGCTGGCGCCAGGATAAGGCGGTGGAAGAAGCGGACAACCTGGCCACGCTACAAGACCTGCTGACCTGATATAGCCAGCTCCCACCTTTTGATCAGCAACCGATCCACAATGGTGCACTGGAAATTCCATGCCCACTTTCGGGCACCGCCTACACTTGAAACGGCCTTATCCCACCTTTTAAAAAGCCCATCCGGAACTATGGTGCAGAAATTGCTACTTGTGATGGGTCTGACACCGTTCAGTAACAGTCCTAATCGCGCCACAAGCGCTTATCTTGGTTTCCAGGGATTACCTAATGAAAAAAGCATTGCTGACCCTTTCTGCACTGGCTCTGTGCATGGCTGCTGGTGTTGCTACGGCCAAGGAATACAAGGAATTGCGTTTTGGTGTCGACCCTTCCTACGCACCGTTCGAATCCAAGGCCGCCGACGGCAGCCTGGTGGGCTTCGATATCGACCTGGGCAATGCGATCTGCGCGGAGCTGAAGGTCAAGTGCAAGTGGGTCGAAAGTGACTTCGACGGCATGATCCCGGGCCTGAAAGCCAATAAATTCGATGGCGTGATTTCGTCGATGACCGTGACCCCAGTGCGAGAGAAGGCCATCGACTTCTCCACCGAGCTGTTCTCCGGCCCGACATCCCTGGTGTTCAAGAAAGGCGCTGGCTATTCGACGCCAGAATCCCTCAAGGGCAAATCCGTCGGCTACGAGCAAGGCACCATCCAGGAAGCCTACGCCAAGGCTGTGCTGGATAAAGCCGGGGTGACCACCAAGGCTTACGCCAACCAGGACCAGGTGTACGCCGACCTCACCTCCGGTCGCCTCGACGCTTCCGTGCAGGACATGCTGCAAGCCGAACTGGGCTTTCTCAAGTCGCCAGCCGGTGCCGGCTATGAAGTGAGTGCCGCGATCGACGACCCGCTGCTGCCGTCGAAAACCGCCATCGGTATCAAAAAAGGTAACACTGAACTCAAGGCGCTTTTGGATAAAGGTATCAAAGCGTTACACGATGATGGCACCTACGCCACTATCCAGAAGAAACACTTTGGCGATCTGAACCTGTACAGCGGCAAATAATGCCTGGGGCGCCCTGCTTCGGGTGGGGCGCTTTTTTATCGCCATAGGTCCTGATTTATGTTCGAAGATCTGTTGCAAACCCTCGGGCTGAGCGCATTCAGCCTGAAGGGTTTCGGCCCGCTGTTGCTGCAAGGCACCTGGATGACCATCAAGTTGTCGGTGCTGTCCCTGGCCGTCAGCGTCTTGCTGGGCCTGCTCGGCGCCAGCGCCAAACTGTCCAGCCTGACCATTGTGCGTATCCCCGCCCAGCTCTACACCACCCTGATTCGCGGGGTGCCGGACCTGGTGCTGATGCTGTTGATTTTCTACAGCCTGCAAACCTGGCTCAGCGGCTTTACCGACTTCATGGAATGGGAATACATCGAGATCGACCCATTCAGCGCCGGGGTGATCACCCTGGGCTTTATCTACGGTGCGTATTTCACCGAAACCTTTCGCGGCGCGATCCTCGCCGTGCCCCGTGGCCAACTCGAAGCCGCCACTGCCTACGGGCTCAAGCGCGGGCAGCGGTTTCGCTACGTGACCTTCCCGCAGATGATGCGCTTTGCGCTGCCGGGCATCGGCAATAACTGGATGGTGATGCTCAAGGCCACCGCGCTGGTGTCGATCATCGGCCTGGCAGACTTGGTAAAAGCCGCCCAGGACGCCGGCAAGAGCACCTATCAACTGTTTTATTTTCTGGTACTGGCGGCGCTGATCTACCTGTTGATCACCAGCGCCTCCAACTTTGTCTTGCGCCGACTTGAACGTCGCTACTCCGCAGGCGCCCGGGAGGCCGTGCGATGATCGAGCTATTGCAGGAATACTGGCGCCCTTTTCTTTATAGCGACGGCCAGCACATCACCGGCCTGGCCATGACCTTGTGGTTGCTCAGTGGCTCACTGGTGATCGGCTTTCTGGTGTCGATCCCGCTGTCCATCGCCCGCGTTTCGCGCAAGCGCCTGGTGCGTTGGCCCGTGCAGTTCTACACCTACCTGTTTCGCGGTACGCCGCTCTATATCCAGTTGCTGATCTGCTACACCGGCATCTACAGCCTTGCCGCCGTGCGGGCGCAACCGGTGCTGGATGCGTTCTTTCGCGATGCGATGAACTGCACCCTCCTCGCCTTCGCCCTCAACACCTGCGCCTACACCACGGAGATTTTCGCCGGGGCGATCCGCAGCATGGCCCACGGCGAAGTCGAGGCGGCCAAGGCTTACGGCCTCAGCGGCTGGAAGCTGTACGCCTATGTAATCATGCCTTCGGCGTTGCGACGCTCGTTGCCCTACTACAGCAACGAAGTGATCCTGATGCTGCACTCGACAACGGTGGCCTTTACCGCAACGATCCCGGACATCCTCAAGGTGGCGCGGGATGCCAACTCCGCCACCTTCATGACCTTCCAGTCATTCGGCATTGCCGCACTGATCTATCTGACGGTGACCTTCGCCCTGGTCGGCCTGTTTCGCCTGGCGGAGCGGCGTTGGCTGGCTTTCCTCGGGCCGAGCCACTAAGGAGCTTGCATGCACCATCAGCTACATGACCTGATCGCGCCGGTGCCCGGCACGGCGCGGCAGATCCACAGTTTTCACTTCGGCCCGCAGCAGCCCGAAGGCAAGGTGTACATCCAGTCCTCCCTGCATGCCGATGAATTGCCGGGCATGCTGGTGGCCTGGCATCTCAAGGCGCGCCTGGCAGAGCTTGAAGCGGCCGGACGCTTGCGCAGCGAAATCGTGCTGGTGCCGGTCGCCAACCCGGTGGGCCTGGAACAGGTGTTGATGGACATCCCCTTGGGCCGCTACGAACTGGAAAGCGGGCAGAACTTCAATCGCCTGTTCGTCGATCTCAGTGAAGACGTCGGCAACCAGGTCGAAGGCCTGCTGGGCGATGATCCGCAGCGCAATGCCCAATTGATCCGCAGCGCACTGTCCCACGCCCTGGCCGCGCACACCGCCCAGACCCAGTTGCACTCCCAACGCCTGGTACTGCAACGCCTGGCCTGTGATGCCGACGTGGTGCTGGACCTGCATTGCGACTTCGAAGCCGTGGCCCACCTGTACACCACGCCCGACGCCTGGCCACAGGTAGAACCGTTGGCGCGCTACCTGGGTTCGGAGGCCAACCTGTTGGCTACCGATTCCGGCGGGCAGTCTTTTGACGAATGTTTCACCCTGCTGTGGTGGCAATTGCAGCAACGCTTCGGCGAACGCTACCCGATCCCCATGGGCAGTTTGTCGGTGACCGTCGAATTGCGCGGCCAGGGCGATGTCAACCACGGCCTCGCCGCGCTGGACTGCCAGGCCATCATTGATTATTTGATCCATTTCGGCGCCATTCACGGCGATGCAGCTCCCTTGCCGGCCCTGTCGTACCCGGCTACGCCGCTGGCGGCGGTGGAGCCGGTGACCACCCCGGTGGGTGGCTTGCTGGTATTCAACGCCCTGCCAGGCGAATACCTGGAAGCCGGGCAATGGGTCGCCGACATCATCGACCCCATTACAGACCGCGTAACGCCTGTGCACTGCCAGCACGCCGGGCTGCTTTACGCCCGCTCGCTACGCCGCATGGCCACGGCCGGCATGGTGATCTGCCATGTCGCCGGCACACAGGCCTACCGTAGCGGTTATCTACTTTCGCCTTGAGGATGCACGCCCCATGTACAAACTGACCGTTGAAGGCCTGCACAAAAGCTATGGCGACAATCAAGTGCTCAAAGGTGTGTCGCTCAAGGCCAAGACCGGTGATGTGATCAGCCTGATCGGCGCCAGTGGCTCAGGCAAGAGTACCTTCCTGCGCTGTATCAACTTTTTGGAAACCCCCAACGATGGCGCCATGACCCTGGACGGCCAAGCGATCCGCATGGTCAGCGACCGCCATGGCATGCGCGTGGCCGACGACGCCGAGCTGCAACGCCTGCGCACGCGGCTGGCGATGGTGTTCCAGCACTTCAACCTGTGGAGCCACATGAGCGTGCTGGAAAACATCACCATGGCCCCGCGCCGCGTGCTGGGTTGCAGCAAGAAGGACGCCGAAGACCGCGCCCGCCGCTACCTGGACAAAGTCGGGCTGCCGGCGCGCGTGGCAGATCAATACCCGGCGTTCCTCTCCGGTGGCCAGCAACAGCGCGTCGCCATCGCCCGCGCCCTGGCGATGGAACCGGAGGTGATGCTGTTCGATGAACCCACATCAGCCCTGGACCCGGAGCTGGTGGGCGAAGTGTTGAAGGTGATCCAAGGCCTGGCCGAGGAAGGCCGCACCATGATCATGGTGACCCACGAGATGAGCTTTGCGCGTAAGGTCTCAAGCCAGGTGCTGTTCCTGCACCAAGGCCTGGTGGAGGAGCAAGGCCTGCCAGAGGATGTGCTGGGCAATCCAAAGAGCGAACGCCTGCAACAATTTTTGAGCGGCAACTTGAAGTAGGAGCGAGCTTGCTCGCGAAAATCGTCAACGATAACGCGGGCATCCAGATTAAACGCGGCGCCTGAACCTTTTTCGCGGGCAAGCCCGCTCCTACAGTTGAACGTCGGCGGCGCCTACGGGGTCTTTGAACTAACCCCTCCAGAGCGTCCGCTGCCGCATGGCAAAAACCCACGACTTCGCCAAGCAATGGTTTGCCACCCAAGGCTGGAAGCCATTCGCCTTTCAGAAAGAGGTATGGGCCGCGGTCAAGGCCGGCCAGTCGGGGTTGCTGCATGCCAGCACCGGGGCGGGTAAAACCTATGCCCTGTGGTTTGCCGCCCTCAACCGTTTCGCCATCACCCGCCCGCCCGCCGCAGGCAAACGCAAACCGCCTGCCGAGCCGCTGACCGTCCTGTGGATCACCCCCATGCGCGCCTTGGCCGCCGACTCCGCACGCGCCCTGCAAGCCCCGCTGGAGGCGTTGCAGATTCCCTGGAGCGTGGGCCTGCGCACCGGTGATACCAGCAGCAGTGAACGCGCGCGCCAGACCCGTCGCCAACCCACCGCCCTGGTCACCACCCCGGAAAGCCTGACGTTGATGCTGGCCCGTGCCGACAGTGAGACCAGCCTGGCGCACCTGCGCATGGTCATCGTGGATGAATGGCATGAACTGATCGGCAATAAGCGCGGCGTGCAGTTGCAACTGGCGCTGGCACGCTTGCGGCGCTGGCATCCGCAGTTGATGGTGTGGGGCATTTCAGCGACCTTGGGCAATCAGGCCCACGCGTTGGAGGTTCTGGTACCACAGGGTGGCGGGGTCAATGTGCAGGGGCAAACGGCGAAGGCGCTGAAGGTCGACACCCTGTTGCCAGCGGTCACCGAGCGTTTCCCTTGGGCCGGGCACATCGGTTTGAAGATGTTGCCGCAGGTGGTAGCCGAAGTAGAGGCCAGCAGCAGTTGCCTGGTGTTTACCAATACCCGTGCGCAATCGGAGATCTGGTACCAGGCGATTCTGGACGCGCGTCCGGACTGGGCCGGGTTGATTGCCCTGCATCATGGTTCGTTATCGCGCGAAACCCGCGACTGGGTGGAGCGGGCTTTGAAAGACGGGCAGCTCAAGGCGGTGGTGTGCACCTCCAGCCTGGACCTGGGCGTGGACTTCCTGCCGGTGGAACGGGTGCTGCAAATCGGCTCCGCCAAGGGCGTAGCGCGGCTGATGCAACGCGCCGGGCGCTCCGGCCACGCGCCAGGGCGGCCCTCACGGGTAACCCTGGTGCCAACCCACAGCCTCGAGTTGGTGGAGGCGGCGGCCGCCCAGGATGCAATCGCCCAACGGCGCATCGAAGCGCGGGAATCACCTTACAAGCCGTTGGATGTGCTGGTACAACACCTGGTCAGCATGGCCCTTGGCGGCGGCTTTACCCCGGCAGCACTGTTGGACGAAGTGCGCGGCGCCTGGGCCTATCGCGACCTCACCGAAGCGGATTGGACCTGGGCCCTGGGGTTTGTGCGCCATGGCGGCCTGTCACTTACCGCTTATCCGGATTACCGCCGGGTGGAGCCCGATGAACACGGTATCTGGCGTGTCCCGGATGCACGCCTTGCACGCCGCCATCGCATGAGTGTCGGCACCATCGTCAGTGATGCCAGTATCCAGCTCAAGTTCTGGAGCAAAGGCGGCGGCGGCAAGAACCTGGGCAGTGTCGAGGAAGGCTTTATTGCAAGGCTCAAGCCGGGGGATGGATTTCTATTCGCCGGACGCTTGCTGGAGCTGGTGCGGGTGGAAAACATGACCGCCTATGTACGCCGCAGCACCGCGAAAAAAGCCGCCGTGCCACGCTGGAATGGCGGGCGCATGCCCCTTTCCAACGAACTGGCCCAGGCGGTGGTCGAGCGTTTTGATGCCGCTGCGCATGGGCACTTCGACGGCCCGGAGATGCAGGCGGTGCAACCGCTGCTGCACACCCAATTGCGCTGGTCCGGCCTGCCGACCCGTGAGCATTTGCTGGCTGAAACCCTGCGGTCGCGGGAAGGCTGGCACCTGTTTCTGTACCCCTTCGCTGGCCGCCAGGTACACCTGGGCTTGGCCAGTTTGCTGGCCTGGCGGGTCAGCCAACAGCAGCCGCTGACCTTCTCGATTGCGGTGAATGATTATGGCCTGGAGCTGTTGAGCGCCACCGAGGTGCAGTGGCCCCAGCTGTTGAACGCTACGTTGCTGAGCCCCCAAGAACTGCTGGCTGACGTGATCGCCAGCCTCAATGCCGGCGAACTGGCCCTGCGCCGCTTTCGCGAGATTGCACGAATCGCCGGGCTGGTCTTTGCCGGGTATCCCGGCGCGCCGAAAAGCACGCGACAAGTGCAGGCTTCCAGCGGCTTGTTCTTTGAGGTGTTCAAGCAATATGACCCGCAGAACCTGCTGCTGGCCCAGGCCGGGGAAGAGGTTCTGCGTGATGAATTGGATATTCGCCGGCTGGAACACACGCTGAATCATCTGTCGACGCTGAAGCTGGACTTGCACACGATCCAGCGGCCCACACCGCTGGCCTTTCCGCTGCTGGTAGAACGGATGCGCGAAAGCATGAGCTCGGAAAAACTCTCGGAGCGCATCGCGCGGATGGTCAAGGACCTGGAAAAAGTCGCCGACAAAGGGCAAGGCTGATGCATTACCCACTGATGCTGGAAGGCGAAGAGCTATGGCTATTGCCGGACAAGGCCATGTACTGGCCCGCACGTCGATGCCTACTGATTGCCGATGCGCATTTTGGCAAGGCGTCGGCCTATCGCAGCCTGGGGCAACCGGTGCCACAGGGCACGACTACGGCCAACCTGGAACGCCTGGACAGGCTGTTAACGGCGCTGCCCTGCGCGCAGTTGATCTTTCTCGGCGATTTCCTGCACGGCCCTGGCTCTCACGCCAGCGGCACCCTGAACGCAATTCGGGCCTGGCGCGAGCGCAATCGCCCACTGGCCTTGACCCTGATTCGCGGCAATCACGACAAACGGGCCGGCGACCCACCGCTGGATCTGGGCATCGATGTGGTCGCGGAGCCTCTGCTGATGGGCCCTTTCGCCTTGCAACATGAGCCCGACGCACACGCCAGCCACCATGTACTGGCGGGGCATGTGCATCCGGTGTACCACCTGCGAGGCAAAGGGCGCCAGCGGCTGCGCTTGCCGTGCTTCCAGATCGGCGCTCAGGTTAGCCTGCTGCCAGCCTTTGGCGCGTTTACAGGGGGTTATGCCGTGGAGCAGGCCCAAGACCACCGAATCTTTGTGATTGGCGATCACCAGGTCTGGCCGATTCAATGAATCGATGAAGGCCCGCTCAGGTATCAGGCAACAGGCGCGGGTGGTGGCTCGTCCGGTAAGGTCGGCTCACCCGGCTCGGTAGGCTGCGGGTAATCAGGTTCGGGTTGACCGGGGATGCCGCCCGCGTGCGCGGGGTTGGCCATCAAGGACCAGGCCAGAACACCAATCTGGTTGGGTTCAAGCCGGGCGAGTTCTGCGCTGATTCGCGGGTCGATCTTCATAGGGTACTCCTCAAGTATGGCCCGGCGCGTTTCACACGCGCCGAAGCAGTACACCTAGATAGAGTCACTTTCTGCAGACAAATTCCCTTTGCCCGTAGGAGCTTTAGATCAAGCGCGTGGGAGAGTGACGCCGCGTTGGCCCTGATACTTGCCCGCACGGTCTTTGTAGGACACTTCACAAGCCTCGTCGGACTGCAAGAACAGCATTTGTGCCACGCCTTCGTTGGCGTAGATTTTCGCCGGCAAAGTGGTGGTGTTGGAGAATTCCAGGGTCACGTGGCCTTCCCACTCAGGCTCAAGCGGCGTGACGTTGACGATAATGCCGCAGCGGGCATAGGTGCTTTTACCCAGGCAGATGGTCAACACGTCGCGAGGAATGCGGAAGAATTCCACGGTGCGCGCCAGGGCGAAAGAGTTGGGCGGGATGATGCACACGTCGCTCTTGACGTCGACGAAGCTCTTTTCGTCGAAGTTTTTCGGATCGACGATCGCCGAATTGATGTTGGTGAACACCTTGAATTCATCGGCGCAACGCACGTCGTAGCCATAGCTGGAAACGCCGTACGAAATCACGCGCTCGTCGCCTTCACCACGAATCTGGCGTTCGACGAACGGCTCGATCATGCCGTGTTCCTGCGCCATGCGGCGAATCCACTTGTCCGATTTGATGCTCATGGCGGTGTCCTGAATAGCGAGGCGAAAAAAATCTGTGGGCCATCTTACCGGGGCCGGCGTTGGGGTTCAAAGGCCGTACGGGTTTTCTTGATGAATGCACCGCCCGCTATAAGCCGCAGCCAGCGTGGCCGGGGCCCGGATGGCCGGCATCAATGACTGTAAATACCACCGCCAGTCACGAAAATAGAGAAACCTTCGGAAATACCATTGGCACGTTCCGGAAAAAGGGTTAAGGTGGCGCCACTGTGCTGCTTGTGTCACTGAGAATCTCTACACGATATGTTGAATTTCGATCCAACCATCTCCAAGAATTTTTCCTGCTCTTTGCACTCAGTCTCGGCCAGGGCTTTTCCTGAGTCGCAGTTAACTTTGTCCAAGGAGATACACCATGTCTAATCGCCAAACTGGTACCGTTAAGTGGTTCAACGATGAAAAAGGCTTCGGCTTCATCACTCCACAATCCGGTGACGACCTGTTCGTTCACTTCAAAGCTATCCAATCCGACGGCTTCAAAAGCCTGAAAGAAGGCCAACAGGTTTCTTTCATCGCTACCCGCGGTCAGAAAGGCATGCAAGCTGAAGAAGTTCAAGTTATCTAACTTGTACTGACTCAGTCGAAAAAACCCCGCCCTTAAAAGCGGGGTTTTTTTATGCGCTCGTTCCCACGCTCCGCGTGGAAATGCCTCTTGTGACGCTCTGCGTCACGACTGCATGCCTACGCAGAGCGTGGGATCGATCAGCACACCGATGTAATGTCGGACAAAAAAATGTGGGAGGGGGCTTGCTCCCGAATGCGGTGTATCAGTCAACACATCAGCGACTGTCACACTGCATTCGGGAGCAAGCCCCCTCCCACATTCAAACCTTCAAGCTGCGTTGTTACTGGAACAACGACTCACTCGACAAGCCATTCTTCTCCAGGATCTCGCGCAAGCGCTTGAGGCCCTCTACCTGGATCTGCCGCACCCGCTCACGGGTCAGGCCAATCTCCAGGCCTACATCCTCCAGGGTGCTGCTCTCATGGCCGCGCAGGCCGAAGCGGCGAATCACCACTTCACGCTGCTTGTCCGTGAGCTCTGACAGCCACTGGTCAATACTTTGGGAAAGATCATCGTCCTGCAACAGCTCGCAAGGGTCTGTTGGACGATCATCGGTCAGGGTGTCCAGCAGAGTCTTATCCGAATCCGGCCCCAGCGAGACATCCACCGAAGACACACGCTCGTTAAGGCCCAGCATGCGCTTGACCTCCCCTACCGGTTTTTCCAGCAGGTTGGCGATTTCTTCAGGCGAGGGTTCATGATCGAGTTTTTGCGTCAGCTCACGCGCCGCCCGCAGGTAGACGTTGAGCTCCTTGACCACATGGATCGGCAACCGGATCGTGCGGGTCTGATTCATGATCGCCCGTTCGATGGTCTGGCGAATCCACCAGGTGGCGTAGGTGGAGAAACGGAAGCCCCGCTCAGGGTCGAACTTCTCCACAGCCCGGATCAAGCCCAGGTTGCCCTCCTCGATCAGGTCCAGAAGGGACAGCCCACGATTGACGTAGCGTCGGGCGATTTTCACCACCAGGCGCAGGTTGCTTTCAATCATGCGCTTACGCCCAGCCGGATCGCCCTTTTGCGACAAACGCGCAAAATGGACTTCTTCTTCGGGGGTCAACAGAGGGGAAAAGCCGATTTCATTGAGGTACAGCTGGGTCGCGTCGAGCGCCCGCGTGTAATCAACGTACTTGTGCTGCTTCAACGCGGCAGCATTTTTGGATTTGGTGCGAACTGAAGGTGGTGATACCCCTTCATTATCTGACATCGTTTCCAAATCGATGCTGGCCTCCATAAGGAGAACCTCATCGTCGATGTCAAACTCCGGCACTTCTTTACTGAGAGCCATTGTTATAGTCCTTTGGTGAGTTCGACCTCAAGCTCAAGCGACGCCTCTATCCTTGGCAACGCTGGAGCCTGTTCCTTCTACGTGAGGGAACAGGCTGTGCAACACATCAACGACGGGGCAGGAATTGCAGCGGATCTACAGGCTTCCCTTGGCGGCGAATCTCAAAGTGCAGTTTCACCCGGTCTGTGCCCGTTGACCCCATTTCGGCAATCGTCTGTCCGACCTTGACCTGCTGCCCCTCCCGAACCAACAACCTGCGGTTATGACCGTAGGCACTGACGTAGGTATCGCTGTGTTTGATGATGACCAGCTCGCCGTAGCCCCGCAAACCACTCCCGGCGTACACCACTGTCCCATCAGACGCAGCTAAAACAGGCTGTCCCAAATCCCCGGCGATATCAATGCCTTTATTCAAACTACCGTTTGAAGAGAATTTTCCAATCAACACTCCGTTTGAAGGCCATCCCCAACCGGTCGGTGCAGGCCCGGCGGGTGGCAACGGCGCGGGTGCCGGCTTGCTCGCAACCGTAGGCGCGGCGCTGCCTGCAGGCCGGGTAATGATGGTGGTCTTGCTCGAGGACGATGGCGAATATCCCGACTTTGTCACAACTGCCGTAGGTGCAGAACCTGAGCGACCATCGAAACGAATGGTCTGCCCAGGATGGATCGTATACGGCACAGGAATGTTGTTACGGGCGGCCAGCGCCTTGTAGTCCCAGCCATAACGGAAGGCAATCGAGAACAGGGTGTCGCCTTTGCGCACCACGTATTGCCCAGTGGTCACCGTGGGCCTTTGGGGAGTTGCGTTGGTACGGTCAACGACCCGCGCACCGCCGGATGGCGTGCTCGAGCAGGCTGCCAATAAGGAACTCAAGACAAGGCCAAGCACCAGTCGCTGAAAGCTTGTTTTACTCATTCGCTGCGCAGGACCTGTGAGACTCACCCGCCGCTCCCTTTGTGGTGGCTGAACGTTAACGCCTGGATCAGGCTTGAAATATGACGCAAGTATAACTGGGCATTGGCTTTTTACTGGCACATGACTGAAAGGAAAAATTCATCATGTTTAATCGTGCTGCCAGGCATGTTGATTCAATAGACCCCGCCGTAAGACACATCCACGCTTACAGAATTCACTGCACGCGAATAAATGATCAGGCCAGCGGGCCGTTGAGCAAAGGTACGAAACGCACGGCACCGAGTACATGCCGGGAAAAGCCTTCGTCCTCACGGATAATAAGCATCAACTGTTGCACTTCGCCGGAGCCCACCGGGATGACCAGCCGCCCGCCAGGTGCCAATTGATCCAGCAAGGCTTGCGGCACATCGGTGGCCACGGCGGTGACGATGATACCGTTGTAGGGCGCCAGCGCCGGCCAGCCCTCCCAGCCATCGCCCCAGCGGAATACCACGTTGCGCAGGTTCAGCTCCACCAGACGCTCTTTGGCCCGGTCCTGCAGCACCTTGATGCGCTCGACCGAAAACACCCGCTCTACCAATTGCGACAGCACGGCCGTCTGGTAACCGGAGCCGGTGCCAATCTCCAGCACCTTGTCCAAAGGCCCCGCCGCCAGCAGCAGCTCGCTCATGCGCGCGACCATGTAGGGCTGGGAGATGGTCTGGTTGTGGCCGATGGGCAACGCCGTGTCTTCATAGGCGCGATGCGCCAGGGCTTCATCGACAAACAGGTGCCGCGGCGTACGCCGGATCACTTCCAGCACCTGCGCGTTGGACAAACCTTCTTCATACAGGCGCTGGATCAACCGCTCCCGGGTGCGCTGGGAGGTCATCCCGATGCCACGGCGCAACAAGTCGTCTTGTTCACGAGCCATCAACGCAGTCCCTCCAGCCAGCCATCAAGGCCACTGAAGGCATCACTGAAGGTGCGATCAAACAGCAACGGGGTAACGGAGACATAGCCTTGCATCACCGCATGAAAGTCCGTGCCCTCGCCGCCATCTTCGGCGTCGCCGGCCGCGGCGATCCAATAGCCTTCCTTGCCGCGTGGGTCGACCACCTTCAAGGGCGCCGCCGCACGGGCGCGATGGCCCAGGCGCGTGAGCTGGATACCGCGAATATGGTCGAGGGGCAAGTTGGGGATATTGACGTTGAGCACCGTACGCGGCGGCAGGTCCAGGGAAGCATGGGCCTCCACCAACTTGCGCGCGTAGTAGGCCGCCGTCGCCAGGTTATCCAATTGCCGCGAAGCAAAGGAAAAGGCAAAGCCGGTGCGGCCCAGGAAGCGCCCTTCGAGGGCCGCCGCCACGGTGCCGGAATACAGCACGTCGTCACCCAGGTTGGCGCCCAGGTTGATTCCCGAGACCACCAGGTCTGGCTGATGCTCCAGCAAACTGTTGATTGCCAGGTGCACGCAGTCGGTGGGGGTTCCGTTAACGCTGATAAAGCCATTGGCCAGGACCCGCGGGTGCAGCGGACGGTCGAGCGTCAGCGAACTGCTGGCGCCGCTCTTGTCCTGGTCGGGGGCAACCACCACGCACTCGGCGTAATCCTGCAGCGCAGCATGGAGCGCGGCAAGACCGGGTGCGGTGGCACCGTCATCGTTTGATATCAGAATACGCATGGGCTGTCCGTCTGCCCCACCGGCACCAGATCAACAAGCTCGCGCACCAAGACAGTGGCGAAGCATCCGGCCGGCAGGACGAATTCCAATTGCAGAATGTCAGGCCCGGGATAATGCCACGTCAACCCGCCAATGGGCAGTCGCAGAATGCGACGTTCCTGGCTCATTCCCGCCTTCACCAGCCAATCACGTAGGTCAGCTTCGCCAGCGGCGACAGATTGTTCTAGCTCGTATGTAAGACCTTTCGCCGGCGAATCGCCCTCGCCCCACTGCGGGCCGGTGGGATGCAGGTCCAAAATCGCCAGGCGCGGGTCGCTGCACTCAGCTTCCCCGGCCGGAAAAAAACTGCGACTGTCGGTAAACGCCAGCAGATCGCCGACTTGGGCTCGCTGCCATGAACCGTCGGCGACACGGGCCGCCAACACTTTGTTGAACAGGTAACTGCGAGCCGTGGACAGCAAGCGCGAGCGCACGTTGCGCTGCTCGGGCAGGGCCTTGCGGGCGGCCCACTCGCGAGCATCCACCACGTTGCCGCCGTTGTGGCCGAAACGCTGGGTGCCGAAGTAATTGGGGATGCCGTGCCGCGCAATCAACTGCAGACGTGCGTCGATGGCAGCGGTGTCGCCGGCCAGTTGGGTCAGGCGCAGGGTGAAGCCGTTGGCCGAATGGGCACCACGCTGCAGCTTGCGCTTGTGACGGGCGGTTTTCAGGATCTTGAGGGTGTCGCTTTCTGCGCCGCTCATGTCCGGGTCGGCCTTGCCGGGCAATTGCACGCTGAACCACTGGCGGGTCAGGGCCTGACGGTCCTTGAGCCCGGCATAGCTGACGGTGCGCAATGGCACGCCAGCCGCCTTGGCGATACGCCGTGCCGCTTCCTCGGTGTTCAAGCCGCGTTTTTCCACCCACAGCCACAGGTGCTCGCCATCGCCGGTCAGCGGGATGTCCAGCACCTCATCAACCTGGAAGTCTTCGGCCGTGGCCTTCAGTACCGCGCTGCCCAGGGCCTCGCCATAGGCCCGCGGGCCCAGCAGTTGCAGGTCGTTCATGCGCGCAGCAACAAGGCGACGGAGTGCACCGCAATGCCCTCTTCACGACCGGTAAACCCGAGCTTTTCGGTGGTGGTGGCTTTCACGTTGACTTGATCCAATTCAATTTGCAGGTCTGCTGCGATAGCAGCGCGCATCGCTTCGATATGGGGGGCCATTTTTGGCGCCTGGGCGACGATGGTGTTGTCGACGTTGCCAACCTTCCAGCCCTTGGCGTGGATCAGGCCGACCACATGGCGCAGCAACACACGGCTGTCGGCGCCCTTGAAGGTGGGATCGGTGTCCGGAAAGTGCTTGCCGATATCGCCCAATGCCGCCGCGCCGAGCAACGCATCGCTCAAGGCGTGCAAGACCACGTCGCCGTCGGAATGAGCCAGCAACCCATGGTGGTGTGCAATGCGCACGCCGCCCAGGGTGATGAAATCGCCTTCAGCGAAACGGTGCACATCGTAGCCGTGGCCAATACGCATAAAAAAACGCCCCGATTTAATTCAGGGCGTGATTCTACCTACTTTTGCCTCGGATTAACCGAGCAAAGCACGACCATGATGCCGCAAATGGTCTTCGATGAAGCTGGCGATAAAGAAGTAGCTGTGGTCGTAGCCAGGCTGCAGGCGCAGTTCCAGCGGATGGTTGGCTGCCTTGGCCGCTTGCTGCAAGGCTTCGGGCTTGAGTTGAACCTCAAGGAAATCGTCGCGATCGCCCTGGTCCACCAACAGCGGCAACTTTTCCGAGGCTTCGCTGATCAGCACGCAGGCATCCCATTCGCGCCATTTCGAACGCTCTTCTCCCAAATAACGGGAAAAGGCTTTCTGGCCCCACGGGCAGTCCATCGGGTTGTTGATCGGCGAAAACGCCGACACCGACAGGTAACGTCCAGGGTTGCGCAATGCGCAGACCAGCGCACCGTGACCGCCCATGGAGTGGCCGCTGATGCCGCGTTTATCCGACGCAGGGAAATGCGCTTCCACCAGTGCCGGCAATTCCTGCACCACGTAGTCATGCATCCGATAGTGCTTGGCCCAGGGTTCCTGGGTGGCATTGAGGTAGAAGCCGGCGCCGAGGCCGAAGTCCCAGGCATTGTCCGGGTCGCCCGGCACGCCAGGGCCACGGGGGCTGGTATCTGGCGCGACGATGATCAAGCCCAGTTCGGCAGCCATGCGCTGGGCGCCGGCCTTCTGCATGAAGTTCTCGTCAGTACAGGTCAACCCGGACAGCCAATACAACACCGGCAGCTTGCCGCCCTGCTCCGCTTGCGGCGGCAGGTAGACGGCAAAGGTCATGTCGCAACCCAGCACATCGGAATGATGCTTGTAACGTTTATGCCAGCCGCCGAAGCTCTTCTGGCATGACAGGTTTTCCAGACTCATGGCCGACCTCAGAAGTGAATGACGGTACGAATGCTCTTGCCTTCATGCATCAGGTCAAACGCTTTGTTGATATCTTCCAGGCCCATGGTGTGGGTGATGAAGGTATCCAGCGGGATTTCGCCGGTCTGGGCCATTTCCACGTAGCTTGGCAATTCGGTACGACCGCGCACGCCACCAAACGCCGAACCACGCCAGACGCGCCCGGTGACCAGTTGGAATGGGCGAGTGGCAATTTCCTGGCCAGCACCGGCCACACCGATGATCACCGACTCGCCCCAGCCTTTGTGGCAGCACTCAAGGGCCGCACGCATCAGTTGTACGTTGCCGATGCACTCGAAGGAGAAATCCACGCCGCCGTCAGTCAGGTCGACAATCACGTCCTGGATCGGGCGATCGTAGTCCTTGGGGTTGATGCAATCGGTAGCGCCCAGTTGCTTGGCGATTTCGAACTTGGCCGGGTTGATATCGATGGCGATGATGCGCCCGGCCTTGGCCTTGACTGCACCGATAATCGCCGATAGGCCAATACCGCCCAGACCGAAGACGGCCACGGTGTCGCCCGGTTTGACCTTGGCAGTGTTGATCACCGCACCGATACCGGTAGTGACACCGCAACCGAGCAGGCAGACTTTTTCCAACGGCGCTTCTTTAGGAATCTTGGCCACGGAGATTTCCGGCAGCACGGTGTACTCGGAGAACGTCGAGGTGCCCATGTAGTGGAAAATCGGCTGGCCCTTGTAGGAGAAACGCGTGGTGCCATCCGGCATCAAGCCCTTGCCCTGCGTGGCGCGGATGGCCTGGCACAGGTTGGTCTTGCCACTCAGGCAGAACTTGCACTTGCCGCATTCCGGGGTGTACAGCGGGATCACGTGATCGCCCACAGCGACCGAAGTCACGCCCTCGCCAATGGCTTCCACCACTGCGCCGCCTTCATGGCCGAGGATCGACGGAAAAATGCCTTCCGGGTCGGCGCCCGACAAGGTGTAGGCGTCGGTGTGACACACGCCGGACGCGACCACCCGCAGCAACACCTCGCCAGCCTTGGGCATGGCGACATCCACTTCAACAATCTCAAGGGGCTTCTTGGCTTCGAAGGCTACGGCGGCACGGGACTTGATCATCCGGGTTTCTCCATCGGGTTAAAAACTGAGACGGTGAGTGTAAAACATCGCCTATTGATGAATAATCCAGGCAAAAGCAAAACATTATTGCCGTACAGGGACAATCAATATGCTGGAGAACCGCTGGGAAGGCATTGACGAGTTTGTCGCGGTGGCCGAATGCAGCCAGTTCACGGCGGCGGCGGAGCGACTGGGGGTATCTTCCTCCCACGTCAGCCGGCAAGTGGCGCGCCTGGAAGAACGCCTGCAAACCCGATTGCTGTACCGCAGCACACGTAAGGTGACGCTGACCGAAGCCGGCCAGACCTTCCTGCAACACTGCCAACGCCTGCAGGACGGTCGCGAGGAGGCCTTGCGCGCGGTGGGCGACTTGACCAGCGAACCCAAGGGCATGTTGCGCATGACCTGCGCCGTGGCCTATGGCGAGCGTTTTATCGTGCCGCTGGTGACGCGGTTCATGGCGCACTATCCGCAACTGCGCGTGGACATCGAGTTGACCAATCGCTCGCTGGACCTGGTCCACGAAGGCCTCGACCTGGCCATCCGCCTGGGACGTTTGCAGGACTCGCGCATGGTTGCCAGCCGCCTGGCGCCTCGGCGCATGTACCTGTGTGCGTCGCCCTCCTACCTCGAGCGGTACGGTCGGCCACACAGCTTGTCGGAGTTGAGCCGGCACAACTGCCTGATTGGCAGCTCGGATATCTGGCAAATGGCCCAGGACGGGCGGGAATTTTCCCAGCGCGTGCAAGGCAATTGGCGCTGCAACAGTGGGCAAGCAGTGCTGGATGCGGCATTGCAAGGCATGGGCTTGTGCCAGTTACCGGACTACTACGTGCTGGAGCATCTGCACAGCGGGGCGTTGGTGTCGTTGCTTCAGGCTCATCAACCGCCGAATACTGCGGTCTGGGCGTTGTATCCGCAGCAGCGGCATTTGTCGCCGAAGGTGAGGAAGTTGGTGGATTTCTTGAAGGTGGGGTTGGCTGAAAGGCCGGAGTACAAGCATTGAATTGAGGTGGCCTGCACCGGCCTCATCGCGGCATAGGTATCTACACAACTACGGCACAACGCTAAATCTGTGGCGAGGGAGCTTGCTCCCGTGACGGACTGACAGCCGACGCTTATCTACCTGACACCCCACGATCCAACTGTGGGAGCTGGCTTGCCTGCGATAGCGGTCTGACAGCCGATACCTATCTACCTGACACCCCAATGATCCCACTGTGGGAGTGGGCTTGCTCGCGAAGGCGGCCTGGCAGCTGACACAGTTTATCGGGTACATATCCATTGCTGCGGTAACGGCCACTTAGGGTTCCGCCCTGACGGCGGGTCACTTTGGAAAAGCCCCAAAGTAACCAAAAGGCTCTTGCCCCACCACTCGGCACCTCGCTTAGGCTCGGTGTGCCCGTAATCCGCCAGTGATTTGGGGGGCCGCCGCCACGCGCCATCCATGGCGCGGGGCGGCTAAACCGGCATCCCTGCCGGTTTACCCCCAAATCCCTGTCGAATTCCGGCCAGCGTGGTTTAACGGGGCGCCTAAGATCAAGAGCAAGATCAAGAGCGACTCGCTTCGCATCGTGGTTACCGCATGCTGCTACAGCCCACAAGGTTATGTAGATACCTATGCTCATCGCGGGCAAGCCCGGCTCCCACAGTTGGCTGAGTTGTTTGTTATGGCAGCGATCAAATGTGGGAGGTGGCTTACCTGATAGCCATAGGTATCTACACAACTCTGTAGCGACCGTAACCACGATGCGAAGCGAGCCGCTCTTGATCTTGATCTGCTTGTGATCTTGATCTCAGGCGCCCCGTTAAACCACGCTGGCCGAACGCAGGCTTGAATTCGTGGGTAACCCGGCAGGACGCCGGGTTAGCCGCCCCGCGCCATGGATGGCGCGTGGCGGCGGCCCACGGATTCAAGCCTGCGTTCGGGCACACCGAGCCCAAGCGAGGTGCCGAGTGGTGGGGCAAGAGCCCTTTTGGTTACTTTTGGGGCTCTTTTCCAAAAGTGACCCGCTGTCAGAGCGGAACCCTAAGTAGCCGTTACCGCAGCAATGGATATTCACACAATCCAACTGTGTTGACTGCCAGGCCGCCTTCGCGAGCAAGCCCGCAGTTGGATTGTGGGGTATCAGGTAGATAGGTGTCGGCTGGGAGGCCGTCATCGCAGGCAAGCCAGCTCCCACAGTTGGATCGTGGAGTGTCAGGTAGATAAGCGTCAGCTGTCAGGTTGTCACCAGAGCAAGCTCCCTCGCCACAGGTCCAGCGTCGGCTCTAAGTTGTGTCGATATCTATACTGCGATGAGGCCAACTCGGTCGGACAGGTTACCGCCGGTTAGCCCAGCGCAATTTCAACCACTCCAGATCTTCCGGCCGAGTCACCTTGATATTGTCCGAACGCCCTTCAACCAGGCGCGGCGCCTGCCCGGACCATTCCATGGCCGAGGCTTCATCGGTGATCAGCGCATCGGCCACCAGGCTGTCGGCCAAGGCGCGATGCAAGGCGCCCAGGCGGAACATCTGCGGCGTGTAAGCCTGCCAGATCAGGCTGCGATCAATGGTGTCCACCACACGGCCATGTTTGTCGACACGTTTGAGGGTGTCGCGCGCCGGCACTGCCAGCAGGCCGCCTACCGGATCATCGGCCAGTTCGGCCAGGAGCTTGTCGAGATCATCACGGCTCAGGTTAGGCCGCGCAGCGTCATGCACCAACACCCAGTCGTCATCACTGGCGCCCAGGGCATTGAGTTGCAGCAGCGCATTGAGAACCGAGCCGGAACGTTCCGAGCCCCCGTCGGCACGCTGGATACGCGGGTCGTTGGCGCATGCCAAGCTGGGCCAATAAGGATCATCAACTGCAAGACTGACCACCAGGCCCTTGAGGGAGGGATGGTCGAGAAAACAGCCGAGGCTGTGTTCGAGAATAGTGCGCCCGCCCAGTTGCAGGTACTGCTTGGGACGGTCCGCAGCCATACGGGCACCGACGCCCGCGGCAGGAATCACGGCCCAGAAGGCCGGTAAATCGTGGCTCATTGGGCCAACTGGTAGAGGGTTTCGCCCTCCTTGACCATGCCCAACTCATGACGAGCCCGCTCTTCAACGGTCTCCGTGCCTTTTTTCAGCTCAAGCACTTCAGCGTCGAGGACGCGGTTGCGCTCCAGCAGGCGTTCGTTTTCGGCACGCTGGTCGGCAATTTGCTGGGTCAACTCTTCTACCTGCGCAAAGCTGCCATTACCGACCCATAGGCGGTACTGCAGGCCAGCCAGCAACAAGAGCAAGACGAGGAACAACCAATTGGGACTGCGCATCGAAATCCGGGTATCCAGTGAAAAAAGACAGTCATGCAAACCTTTTGCAGCAACTGATAGCACAAAGCCTGGTAAAACCAGGCTTGCGCTTGTCAGTCAGCAGATTAGCGCCGAAATTCACACTTTCGTGAGATTTCTGACGTAATCCGCCGACTTTTTACCATTTACTGCTTAGCCGCGAAACTCGCCGCGACCGTTGTACTTGGCTTTACCTGCCAATTGCTCTTCGATGCGCAGCAATTGGTTGTACTTGGACACGCGATCGGAACGGCACAGGGAACCGGTCTTGATCTGGCCCGCCGAAGTACCCACGGCCAGGTCGGCAATGGTGGAATCTTCGGTTTCGCCGGAGCGATGGGAGATCACGGCGGTGTAGCCCGCAGCCTTGGCCATCTGGATGGCTTCCAGGGTTTCGGTCAGGGTGCCGATCTGGTTGAACTTGATCAGGATCGAGTTGGCGATCTTCTTGTCGATGCCTTCTTTCAGGATCTTGGTGTTGGTCACGAACAAGTCGTCGCCCACCAGCTGGATTTTCTCGCCGATCTTGTCGGTGAGGATTTTCCAGCCATCCCAGTCGGACTCGTCCAGGCCGTCTTCGATCGAGATGATCGGGTAGCGCTGGGTCAGGCCCTTGAGGTATTCAGCAAAACCTTCGGAGTTGAACACCTGGCCTTCGCCGGACAGGTTGTACTTGCCGTCTTCATAGAATTCGCTGGCGGCGCAGTCCAGGGCCAGGGTCACGTCGGTGCCCAGCTTGTAGCCAGCGTTGGCGACGGCTTCGGAGATGACTTTGAGTGCATCTTCGTTGGAGGCCAGGTTCGGCGCGAAACCACCTTCGTCACCCACGGCAGTGCTCAGGCCGCGGGCCTTCAGTACAGCCTTGAGGTGATGGAAAATCTCGGTGCCCATGCGCAGTCCTTCGGAGAAGGACTTGGCGCCAACCGGCTGCACCATGAATTCCTGGATGTCGACGTTGTTATCCGCGTGCTCGCCACCGTTGATGATGTTCATCATCGGCACCGGCATCGAGTAGACGCCAGGGGTGCCGTTCAGGTTGGCAATGTGTGCGTACAACGGCAGGTCCTGGTCCTGCGCAGCCGCCTTGGCAGCTGCCAGGGACACCGCGAGGATGGCATTGGCGCCGAGGCTGCCTTTGTTTTCAGTGCCGTCGAGCTTGATCATCGCGTGGTCCAGGGCTTTCTGGTCCAGCGGGTCCTTGCCCAGCAACAGGTCACGAATCGGACCGTTGATGTTGGCTACAGCCTTGAGTACACCCTTGCCCAGGTAACGGCTCTTGTCGCCATCACGCAGTTCCAGCGCTTCGCGCGAACCGGTGGAAGCACCGGACGGCGCGCAGGCGCTGCCGATGATGCCGTTATCGAGAAGCACGTCGGCTTCGACGGTGGGGTTGCCACGGGAGTCGAGAACTTCACGACCTTTGATGTCGACGATTTTTGCCATTGTTGTAAACACTCCAAAGTTGACGAAAACGACGCAGCTGAAGGAAATCTTTTGACCGACCGCAAGGGTGGAACAACGGGGCAGGCTTGCAGACGACAAGGCTCAGGCCCGGGGGCCTGAGCGTAAAGCGTGGGAAATTCTACCGGAGAAATGCCAGTTACGCGGTCTCTACCGTCGGAAAACTCTTGACCAGCTCGTCCAACTGCTTGAGCTGGGCCAGGAATGGCTCCAGCTTGTCCAGGCGCAGGGCGCATGGGCCATCACATTTGGCGTTGTCCGGGTCTGGGTGAGCTTCAAGGAACAGGCCAGCCAGCGACTGGCTCATGCCCGCCTTGGCCAGGTCCGTCACCTGGGCACGTCGCCCGCCAGCGGAGTCCGAACGACCACCGGGCATTTGCAGCGCGTGAGTCACGTCGAAGAACACGGGGTATTCGAACTGTTTCATGATGCCGAAACCGAGCATGTCCACCACGAGGTTGTTGTAGCCGAAGCTCGAACCCCGCTCGCAGAGGATCAACTGGTCGTTACCCGCTTCCACGCACTTGCTCAGGATGTGTTTCATCTCCTGGGGGGCGAGGAACTGGGCTTTCTTGATATTGATCACAGCGCCGGTCTTGGCCATGGCGACCACGAGGTCGGTCTGGCGCGACAGAAAGGCCGGCAACTGGATGATGTCGCACACCTCGGCGACCACGGCAGCCTGCTCAGGCTCGTGGACGTCGGTGATGATCGGCACGCCGAAGGCTTGCTTGATGTCCTGGAAGATCCGCATGCCTTCTTCAAGGCCCGGGCCGCGATAGGAGGTCACGGACGAACGGTTGGCCTTGTCGAAGCTGGCCTTGAAGACATAAGGGATACCCAGTTTCTGGGTGACCCGCACGTACTCCTCACATACCTGCATCGCCATGTCGCGGCTTTCCAGCACGTTCATGCCGCCAAACAGCACCATGGGCTTGTCGTTGGCAATCTCGATGTCGCCTACGCGAATGATCTTCTGGGCCATCTGATTTACGCCTTCTTCTGGTGTTGCGTCAGTGCTGCTTTGACGAAACCACTGAACAACGGGTGACCGTCGCGCGGCGTCGAGGTGAACTCCGGGTGGAACTGGCAGGCCACGAACCACGGATGATCCGGTGCTTCAACCACTTCAACCAGCTTGCCATCATCGGAGCGACCGGAAATCTTCAGGCCGGCTTCCTTGATCTGCGGCAGCAGGTTGTTGTTCACTTCATAACGGTGGCGGTGGCGCTCGACGATCACGTCCTTGCCGTAGCAGTCATGAACCAGCGAACCCGGCTCCAGCAAGCAGTTTTGTGCGCCAAGGCGCATAGTGCCACCCAGGTCGGAGCTTTCGGTACGGGTTTCAACGGCGCCAGTGGCGTCTTCCCACTCGGTGATCAGGCCCACGACTGGATGGCCGCTGCTGTGATCGAACTCGGTAGAGTTGGCGTCTTTCCAGCCCAGCACGTTACGGGCGAACTCGATAACGGCCACTTGCATGCCCAGGCAGATACCCAGGTACGGCACCTTGTTTTCACGGGCGTACTGCACGGCAGTGATCTTGCCTTCCACGCCACGCAGGCCGAAACCGCCGGGAACGAGGATCGCGTCAACACCTTCGAGCAGCGCGGTGCCCTGGTTCTCGATGTCTTCGGAGTCGATGTAGCGCAGGTTGACCTTGGTACGGTTGCTGATACCGGCGTGGCTCATGGCTTCGATCAGCGACTTGTAGGCGTCCAGCAGCTCCATGTACTTACCGACCATGGCGATGGTGACTTCATGCTCCGGGTTGAGCTTGGCGTCGACAACCGCTTCCCACTCGGACAGGTCGGCACCGCCGCACTGCAGGCCGAAACGCTCGACCACAAAATCATCCAGCCCCTGCGAGTGCAGGATGCCCGGGATCTTGTAAATGGTGTCGGCGTCTTCCAGGGCAATTACCGCACGTTCTTCAACGTTGGTGAACTGCGCGATCTTGCGGCGCGAGGAAATGTCGATCGGGTGATCGGAGCGGCATACCAGCACATCCGGCTGCAGGCCGATGGAACGCAGTTCCTTGACCGAGTGCTGGGTAGGCTTGGTTTTGGTTTCGCCGGCAGTGGCGATGTACGGCACCAGTGTCAGGTGCATCAGCATCGCGCGCTTGGCGCCGACTTCGAAACGCAACTGGCGGATGGCTTCGAGGAACGGCTGGGACTCGATGTCACCCACGGTGCCACCGATCTCGACCATCGCCACGTCGGCATCGCCTGCACCCTTGATGATGCGGCGCTTGATTTCGTCGGTGATGTGCGGGATCACCTGGATGGTTGCACCCAGGTAGTCACCACGGCGCTCTTTGCGCAGCACGTGCTCGTAGACACGGCCGGTGGTGAAGTTGTTGTTCTGGGTCATGGTCGTGCGGATGAACCGCTCGTAGTGGCCCAGGTCCAGGTCGGTCTCGGCGCCGTCGTGGGTGACGAACACTTCACCGTGCTGGAACGGGCTCATGGTGCCCGGGTCAACGTTGATGTACGGGTCCAGCTTGAGCATGGTGACCTTAAGTCCCCGCGCCTCCAGGATGGCCGCCAATGAAGCGGAGGCAATGCCTTTCCCCAATGAAGAAACAACACCGCCCGTGACGAATATGTAGCGCGTCATGAAAAACCCTAGAAGTCTGCGTTAAAGCGGTCCGAGCCGCCGGGGAAAGCGAAGGAAGGCCGAAGCCCCCGATCACCTGCATTAATCACAGTGCACCTTTCAAAAAAACCGCCGCGTTGTGACAGACCAGCAATGAAACACCGGTACGTTGATCGCTACACATTTTTTGGAATCGCCCAGCAAAGACTGCTTGGTAATCGGCAACGACTGCGATTCAGGCGAATCCACAGAAGTTGTATCAAGAAGGGAGCGTAGTCTACCGGAAAGGCGCTATCAGCTCAAACCTTGATCGCAGGTCTGTGGCAACCAATCCAATTGCACCTCACCCATCGACCGGGCCCATGCCCCCGCAACGCTTGGCACAGCCAGCAATTGCTCGCCCCGATAGACCAGCGGCAATCTGCCACGGACGAAGCCCGGTATGCCGCTTTCATTCAGCAGACGCTTGAGATCACGCCGGCCTCGGCCCGGTACGTCGATGATTTCGCCACCTTGGCGATAACGAACCTGCAGCGGGCCTTCGGGAGTCTTGCCGATAAACTTCAGTTGGCCATTGCCCGTTAACTCTAGTGGATTTTGCGCATCGGGCCAGCTCACCGATGCGTCGGAAAACTCCGACCATGCTGAGGGCAACCACCAGATGCGTTCACCGCTACGCTGCATTTGACCGTCGGCCAGACGCCACAGAGGCTGTGCGTCCCCCTTGGCATCGCGCAGGGCATGCCAACCAGCCCAGTGGTCGCTGTCGGGTAAACGGGTCAGTGGCATCAGCCAATGCCGCAGGGCGTTACGCTGGCGGGCATCGGATAGTTCACGCAATGGTTCAAGCGCCAGAGACGGCAGAGGCAACCAGGGAAACGCAGAAGGCTGATCGGCGCGCTGCAGGTCCATCAGCGCCAATTCGTCGAGCAGCCCTTGAGCCTCAGACATATGTTCAGCCGTGCGAGCCAGGCTGGAGATCGCCTGGGGCCAGCGTTCCGTCAGGGTTGGGAATACGCGGTGACGCAGGTAATTGCGGGAAAACCGGGGATCAGCATTGGAGGGATCTTCGATCCACGGCAACTGATGCTGATGGGCGTAGGCTTCCAGTTCGCTACGGGAGAACGCCAGCAACGGCCGTACCACGTGGCCCTGCGCTAAGGGGCGATGCTCAGGCATAGCTGCCAACCCTCGCACGCCGGCACCACGCAGCAGGCGAAACAGCAGGGTTTCAGCCTGATCGTCGCGGTGTTGGCCGGTGAGCATCACCTCCCCCACATTGGTCACCTCGGCAAACGCCGTATAGCGTGCATCACGGGCAGCCCGTTCAAGACTGGCGCCAGGCTGCACCTGCACGCGCATGGCCCGCAGGGGCACGCCCAGACTGTCGCAGACCGCTTGGCAATGAGCAGGCCATACCTCTGCGACAGCCTGCAGGCCATGGTGAATATGGACCGCGCTGAGGGGAGGTAATGTTTCGGACTTTGCCAGAGTGACCAGAAGATGCAGCAGCACAGTGGAATCGAGGCCACCCGAGAACGCGACGTGCCAGGCCGGGGCGTTACGCCAGGGGATGAGGGTTTGCAGGAGTTTGGCGGATAAGCTGGGCGTCATGACAAAGTACCGCCATTCATCTGGAATGAAATAAACCAGCTTACACAAAACAAATGTGGGAGCGGGCTTGCTCGCGAATACGGATTGTCAGCCACTGTATATGTGTCTGATACACCGCTTTCGCGAGCAAGCCCGCTCCCACATTTGGGTACCGCGTCGGCTTAGAGGCCGTAGCTCATCAGGCGCTCGTAACGACGAGCCAGCAGCGCTTCGTTATCCAGCTTCTTGAGCATCGCCAGTTGCGAACCCAACTCGGCACGGATGGTCGCAGCAGCGGCAGCCGGGTCACGGTGGGCGCCGCCCAGTGGCTCGGCGATGACCTTGTCGACGATACCCAGGCCTTTGAGGCGATCGGCGGTGATGCCCATGGCTTCAGCAGCGTCCGGCGCCTTTTCGGCGGTCTTCCACAGGATCGAGGCGCAACCTTCCGGCGAGATCACCGCGTAGGTGGAATATTGCAACATGTTCAACTGGTCGCAGACACCAATGGCCAACGCACCGCCGGAACCACCCTCACCGATCACGGTGGCGATGATCGGGGTTTTCAGGCGCGCCATGACACGCAGGTTCCAGGCAATCGCTTCGCTCTGGTTGCGCTCTTCGGCGTCGATACCTGGGTAGGCACCCGGCGTGTCGATGAAGGTCAGGATCGGCATCTTGAAACGCTCGGCCATTTCCATCAGGCGGCACGCCTTACGGTAGCCTTCCGGACGCGGCATGCCGAAGTTGCGGCGTACTTTCTCGCGCACTTCACGGCCTTTCTGGTGACCGATCACCATCACCGGCTGGTCGTCCAGGCGAGCGATGCCGCCCACGATGGCCGCGTCGTCGGAGAAGTGACGGTCGCCGTGCAACTCGTCGAACTCGGTGAAGATGTGCTCGATGTAGTCCAGGGTGTAGGGACGGCGCGGGTGGCGAGCCAGGCGCGCGATCTGCCAGCTGGTCAGTTTGCCGAAGATGTCTTCGGTGAGCGTGCTGCTCTTGTCTTGCAGGCGAGCGATCTCATCGCCGATATTCAGCGAATTGTCATTGCCGACCAGGCGCAGCTCTTCGATCTTGGCTTGCAGGTCAGCGATCGGCTGTTCGAAATCAAGAAAATTCGGGTTCATAAGCGTCCGTCTTGGGTCGACGGCCAAGGGGTGCCTGGCCAGCCGGTTGTCTATTCGCGCCCTACCTTAAGGGAGAGGCGCGTTTAGGTCGAGATTAAATGTTTAGTCGAGATCAGACTCATCTGACCGTCAACGGTATTGGAGGAAGACGTTGTCTCGCCCGAACTGGTCACGCAAAGCTTGAATCAAGCCATCAGCGGGATCAATTCGCCACGTCTCGCCAAACTGCAACATGGCCTTGGCATCGCTGCCGGTGTACTCCATGGTCACCGGGCACGCGCCACGGTGGCGTTTGAGCAGGTCACCCAACCAGCGTAGCTGATCGCCTTTAAGCGCTTCGGTCTTGACCTTCAGGCGCAGGCTCTCGGCCAGGTTGGTGCGGGCATCTTCCATGCTCATCACCCGCTTGATGCGCAGGCGCAGGCCACCGGAGAAGTCATCATTGCTGACCTCCCCTTCCACCACCACCATGGCGTCGGTTTGCAGCAGCGACTGGGCGGAGTGGAACGCGTCGGCAAACAATGACGCTTCGATGCGGCCCGAACGGTCATCGAGGGTGATGAAGCCCATCTTGTCGCCCTTCTTATTTTTCATCACCCGCAGGGCGATGATCATGCCGGCGACGGTCTGGGTATCCCGCGCCGGTTTCAGGTCGATGATGCGCTGACGGGCGAAACGGCGGATTTCGCCTTCGTACTCGTCAATCGGGTGGCCGGTAAGATACAGGCCCAAGGTGTCTTTCTCACCTTTCAGGCGTTCCTTGAGCGTCAGTTCCTTGGCCTTGCGGTGGTTGGCGTAGACATCCGCATCTTCTTCGACGAACAGCCCGCCAAACAGGTCGGCGTGGCCGCTGTCATGGGTACGGGCAGTCTGTTCGGCAGCCTTGATCGCCTCTTCCATGGCGGTCAGCAGCACCGCACGGTTGCGGTCGATATTGGCCTGGTAAGCCTTCGGCTCATCATGGAAGTACGGGCCAAGACGGTCGAGTGCGCCGCTGCGGATCAGGCCATCGAGGGTACGCTTGTTGATGCGTTTGAGGTCCACCCGCGCGCAGAAATCGAACAGGTCTTTGAACGGCCCGTCCTGACGCGCCTCGGTAATGGCCTCCACCGGGCCTTCGCCCACGCCCTTGATCGCGCCGAGGCCATAGATGATGCGGCCTTCGTCGTTCACCGTGAACTTGAACTCCGAAGCGTTCACGTCCGGCGCGTCGAGGCGCAGCTTCATGGTGCGCACTTCCTCGATCAAGGTCACGACCTTGTCGGTGTTGTGCATATCCGCCGAGAGTACCGCCGCCATGAACGGCGCCGGGTAATGGGCTTTCAGCCAGGCGGTCTGGTACGACACCAGGCCGTAGGCGGCGGAGTGGGATTTGTTGAAGCCATAACCGGCGAATTTTTCTACCAGGTCGAAGATGTTACCGGCCAGGTCGGCATCGATGTTATTAGTCGCGCAGCCTTCAATGAAACCGCCGCGCTGCTTGGCCATTTCCTCGGGTTTTTTCTTACCCATGGCGCGACGCAGCATGTCCGCACCGCCGAGGGTGTAGCCGGCCATCACCTGGGCGATCTGCATCACCTGTTCCTGGTACAGGATGATGCCGTAGGTCGGCGCCAGTACCGGCTTGAGGCCCTCGTACTGGTAGTCGGAGTGCGGGTAAGCCAGCTCGGCGCGCCCGTGTTTACGGTTGATGAAGTCATCCACCATGCCCGATTGCAGCGGGCCCGGACGGAACAGGGCCACCAGTGCGATCAAGTCTTCCAGGCAGTCGGGCTTGAGCTTTTTGATCAGCTCTTTCATGCCGCGGGATTCAAGCTGGAATACCGCGGTGGTTTCGGCTTTTTGCAGCAGGCTGTAGGTCGGTTTGTCGTCCAGCGGGATAAACGCGATATCCAGCGGTTCTTCGCCGACCTTGGCACGGTCGCGGTTGATGGTCTTGAGCGCCCAGTCGATGATCGTCAGGGTCCGCAGGCCGAGGAAGTCGAACTTCACCAGGCCGGCCGCCTCCACGTCGTCCTTGTCGAACTGGGTGACCAGGCCGTCGCCTTCTTCATCACAATAGATCGGCGAAAAGTCGGTGAGCTTGGTCGGCGCGATAACCACACCGCCGGCGTGTTTACCGACGTTACGCACCACACCTTCGAGCTTGCGCGCCATGTCCCAGATTTCGGCGGCTTCTTCATCGACCTTGATAAAGTCGCGCAGGATTTCTTCCTGCTCGTAGGCTTTTTCCAGGGTCATGCCGACTTCGAACGGGATCATCTTCGACAGGCGGTCCGCCAAACCGTAGGACTTGCCCTGCACCCGCGCCACGTCGCGAATTACCGCTTTGGCGGCCATGGAACCGAAGGTGATGATCTGACTTACCGCGTTGCGGCCATATTTTTCGGCCACGTATTCAATCACGCGGTCACGGCCATCCATGCAGAAGTCGACGTCGAAGTCGGGCATGGAAACCCGTTCCGGGTTCAGGAACCGTTCGAACAGCAGGTCATATTCCAGCGGGTCAAGGTCGGTGATCTTCTGTACATAGGCCACCAGCGAGCCAGCACCTGACCCCCGGCCCGGACCTACCGGTACGCCGTTGTTTTTGGCCCACTGGATAAAGTCCATTACGATCAGGAAGTAACCGGGGAATCCCATCTGGATGATGATATCCAGCTCGAAATTCAACCGATCGACATACACCTGGCGCTTGGCTTCGTAGTCCTCAGTGGTGTCCTTGGGCAGCAGGACGCTGAGGCGTTCTTCCAGGCCATCGAACGACACTTTGCGAAAATATTCGTCGATGGTCATGCCATCGGGAATCGGGAAGTTGGGCAGGAAGTGCTTGCCCAGCTTTACTTCAATGTTGCAGCGCTTGGCGATCTCGACGGAGTTCTCAAGGGCCTCGGGCAAATCGCTGAACAGCTCCGCCATTTCGTCGGCGCTTTTGAGGTACTGCTCTTCGCTGTAGTTCTTCGAACGGCGCGGGTCATCCAGGGCCCGGCCTTCGCCGATGCACACGCGGGTTTCGTGGGCTTCGAAGTCTTCTTTCTTGATAAAGCGCACATCGTTGGTCGCCACCAGCGGCGCACCCAGCTTGTCGGCCAGGGCAACAGCAGCGTGCAAATGCTCTTCATCGTTGGGGCGATTGGTGCGCTGCACTTCCAGGTAGAAACGGCCCGGGAATACCTGCATCCACTCGCGCGCCAGCACCTCGGCTTCCTGGGGATTGCCGCCCAGCAGCGCGATACCGATTTCACCCTCTTTGGCCGCCGAGAGCATGATCAGGCCCTCGCTGGCTTCGGCCACCCACTCGCGCTCGATGATAATCGAGCCGTTGCGCTGGCCGTCGATAAAGCCACGGGAAATCAGTTCGGTAAGGTTGCGATAACCGACGCCGTTCATCGCCAGCAGGCTGATGCGGCTCAGGGGGTTATCCGGGTCTTTGTTGGACAGCCACAGGTCGGCACCGCAGATCGGCTTGATGCCGGCGCCCATGGCGTTCTTGTAGAACTTGACCAGGGAACACATGTTGTTCTGGTCGGTAACCGCGACCGCAGGCATGTTCATGCCCACCAGGGTTTTGACCAGCGGTTTGATCCGTACCAGGCCGTCGACCAGGGAGTACTCAGTGTGCAGGCGTAGATGAACGAATGAAGCCGGCATAGTGATCCTGTCTTGATACATGAAAACAACAAGGCCCGGATTGTACCGGGCCTGGGTAAAAACATCAGCCTTGCTGCTAAACCTCGATCAGACTTTCACGGGCCTCATAAGCCTGGCGTACCGGGGCAAACGAGCGGCGATGGATCGGAGTGGGGCCAAGCCGAGCCAGGGCTTCCAGATGAACGGGCGTCGGGTAGCCTTTATGCCCGCCAATCCCGTAGCCGGGGTAGATCAATTCGAACGCGGCCATTTCACGGTCGCGGCTGACCTTGGCCAGGATCGAGGCGGCGGCAATGGCGGGAACCTTGCTATCGCCCTTGACCACCGCTTCGGACGGCATCGTCAGCTTGGGGCAGCGGTTGCCGTCGATCATCGCCATTTTCGGGGTGATGTGCAGCCCTTCCACAGCGCGCTGCATCGCCAGCATGGTGGCGTGCAGGATATTCAGCTCGTCGATCTCTTCGACTTCAGCCCGGGCGATATGCCAGCTCAGGGCTTTTTCACAGATCTCGTCATAGAGCTTTTCGCGACGGGCTTCGGTGAGCTTCTTCGAATCGTTGAGCCCCAGGATCGGGCGGTTCGGATCAAGGATCACCGCCGCCGTGACCACCGCGCCACACAGCGGGCCGCGCCCGACTTCGTCAACACCCGCCACCAGTTCGTGGGCTTGGGCAACGAGGCTGAAATCCAGGCCCATTTGCATGGTCATAAGGCTTCCTGTTTATGGCCGATCAAGGTCAGCACGGCGTCGGCCGCCTGGTTCGAGGCATCACGGCGCAACGTGCGGTGGATGTCGTCGAAACCACGGGTCTGCTCTTCGCCGCCATCGATCAAGGGTAGTAGGGTTTTTGCAAGCGCTTCGGGCGTTGCATCGTCCTGCAACAACTCCGGCACCAGCAGGCGCTGGGCCAGCAGGTTGGGCAAGGAAATGTAAGGGCTCTTGACCATGCGCTTAAGGATCCAGAAGGTCAGTGGCGCCAGGCGATAGGCCACGACCATCGGCCGCTTGTACAGCAGGGCCTCAAGCGTGGCAGTGCCCGAGGCGATCAACACCGCATCGCAGGCTGCCAAGGCCAGGTGGGACTGGCCATCGAGCAGGGTCAACGGCAGATTGCGACCTTCCAGCAGGGTTTCGATCTGTACACGGCGTTGCGGGCTGGCGCAGGGCAGTACAAAGCGGATTCCCGGCTTTTGCGCCTGAAGACGTTCGGCGGCATCAAAAAACAACGCGCCCAAGCGCCCCACCTCGCCGCCACGGCTCCCCGGCATCAACGCCACCAAGGGGCCATCGGGCAAGCCCAGCTCGGCACGCGCGGCAGCACGGTCAGCCTGCAAGGGAATGGCGTCAGCCAAGGTGTGGCCGACAAACCGCACCGGAACGCCCTTCTCTTCGTAGAACTGGGCTTCGAATGGCAGCAACGTCAACATCAGGTCGCAGCCTTCGCGGATTTTCAACACGCGCTTCTGGCGCCACGCCCATACGGATGGGCTGACGTAGTGCACGGTCTTGATCCCGGCCTGACGCAACTTGAGTTCGATATTGAGCGTGAAATCCGGGGCATCGATGCCGATAAAGACGTCAGGCTTTTCTTCGATCAGCGTCTTGATCAGCAGCTTGCGGCGAGCCAGCAACTCACGCAGGCGCCCCAAGACTTCCACCAGCCCCATGACCGACAGCCGCTCCATGGGGAAGTAGGAGCTCAGGCCCTCCGCCTGCATCAACGGGCCACCGACCCCGATAAATTCCACCGCCGGATGCTGGGCCTTGAGCGCCCGCATCAAGCCAGCACCCAGGATATCGCCGGAAGCTTCACCGGCCACGAGCGCAATACGCAAAGTGGCCATGATCAGCGGGTGATGCCGCGAGTCGAGGTCTGGATAGAGTCACGGAACACCGCGACTTCCGGGAACTGCGTGGCAGGTTCGGCCAACTCGGCCAGGGCCTGTTCCACGGTCAACCCTTGGCGGTACACCGTCTTGTAGGCACGGCGCAGGGCGTGGATGGCCTCTTCGCTGAAACCGCGACGACGCATGCCTTCAAAATTCATGCTACGGGCTTCGGCAGGGTTGCCAAATACCGTCACGAACGCCGGGACATCCTTGCCGATGGCGGTGCCCATGCCGGAAAAGCTGTGGGCGCCGATATGGCAGTACTGATGCACCAGGGTAAAACCGGAGAGGATCGCCCAGTCATCAACGTGCACATGGCCTGCCAAGGCTGTGTTGTTGACCAGGATGCAATGGTTGCCGATCACGCTGTCATGGCCGATATGCGCATAGGCCATCACCAGGTTGTGATCACCCAAGGTGGTTTCGGCTCGATCCTGCACGGTGCCACGGTGAATGGTGACGCCTTCACGAATGATGTTGTGATCACCGATGACCAGGCGTGTTTCTTCACCCTTGTACTTCATGTCCGGGGTGTCTTCGCCTACCGAGGAGAACTGGTAGATACGATTGTGTTTGCCAATACGGGTCGGACCTTTAAGGATCACGTGTGGCCCGATGACAGTCCCCTCGCCGATTTCCACACCTGCGCCGACGATCGACCAAGGGCCGACCTCAACGTCGGCGGCCAGTACGGCCGACGGATCGATGATTGCGCGAGGGTCAATCAAACTCATAGTTTGCGTTCCGCACAGATGATCTCGGCAGAGCACACCGGCTTGCCATCTACCGAGGCCTGGCATTCGAACTTCCAGATCTGGCGCTTGCAACTGATGAACTTGGCTTCCAGGATCAACTGGTCACCCGGGGTGACCGGGTTGCGAAAACGCAGCTTGTCCGAACCCACGAAATAGTAAAGCGTGCCGTCGGCAGGCTTGAGGTCGAGCATTTTGAAACCAAGGATACCGGCAGCCTGGGCCATGGCTTCGATGATCAACACACCTGGCATGATTGGATGCGCAGGAAAGTGACCGTTGAAGAATGGTTCGTTGATGCTGACATTCTTGTAGGCACGAATGCGCTTTTCCTCGACGTTGAGGTCCACTACGCGATCCACCAGCAGGAACGGGTAACGGTGAGGCAGGTATTCGCGAATCTCGTTGATGTCCATCATTTCGGGGGGAAGCCTGTAATAAAGATTGGGGGCGGGCGCACCAGGCGCACGCCCCGCTAGCAAATCAAGGAGGCCGTCTAGCGGCTGCGCACACTTGATATGGAAATGGTATCAGCCTTCTGATGAAGCATTGCCGCCAGGGGTCACGTCCCCGACGCGCTTTTCAAGCTGTTTAATACGTCGTGCCATGTCGTCGATCTTCCTCAAACGCGCGGCACTCTTGCGCCATTCGGCCGCAGGTTGCATCGCGGTACCGGACGAATAGGCCCCTGGCTCTGTGATCGAGTGGGTCACCATGGTCATGCCGGTGATGAAGACGTTGTCGCAAATATCGATATGGCCCACCAGCCCTACGCCACCGGCGAGCATGCAATGCTTGCCGATCTTGGTGCTGCCGGAAATACCCACGCAGGCGGCCATGGCGGTGTGATCGCCAATCTGCACGTTGTGGGCGATCTGGATCTGGTTATCGAGCTTTACACCGTTACCGATCACGGTATCGGCCAGGGCCCCGCGATCCACAGCGGTGTTTACGCCGATCTCCACATCATCGCCGATCAATACGCCACCGACCTGGGCGATCTTGTGCCAGACACCTTTGGAGTTGGCAAAGCCGAAGCCTTCACCGCCGATCACGGCGCCCGACTGGATGACCACTCGCTGACCGATACGCACATCGTGGTACAGGGTTACGCGAGGAGCCAGCCAACCATCAGCACCAATTACGCAGCGCGCGCCGATGAAACAGTGGGCACCCACGGTGACGCCTGCACCAATACGCGCCCCACTCTCGATCACGGCAAACGCGCCGATGCTGGCCGCCGGGTCAACCTGGGCATCCTCGGCGATCACGGCAGACGGGTGAATACCGCCGGCCGCTTTCGGCTTGGGATCGAACAGGTGCGACGCCTTGGCGTACGACAGGTACGGGTCGTCCACCACCAGCGCATCTCCCATAAACCCTTCGGCGTCAGCGGCCTTCAGCAACACGGCTGCGGCCTGGCAGTCGACCAGGTATTTACGGTATTGAGGATTTGCGAGGAAGCTCAACTGAGCTGGGCCAGCCTCCTGCAAGGTGGCTAGCCCAGTGATTTCTTTCTCCTTGGAGCCACGCAAGGTGGCTCCCAGGAACTCGGCCAACTCGCCGAGTTTGATAGTCGCTGTCATGGTTTACTTCAGCTGGTTCATGCGCTCGATCACCTGGCGGGTGATGTCGTATTGAGGCTTGACGTCGATCACGGCGCCACGCTCGAACACCAGGTCAAAGGCACCTTTCTTGATGACTTCTTCCACAGCGCTGTCCAATTTAGGCTTGAGCTGCTTGAGCATTTCGCGGTCGGCCACAGCCTTGGCTTCGTTCAGCTCCTTGGATTGGAACTGATAGTCACGGGCCTTTTGCTTGAATTCAAGCTCCAGACGCTCGCGCTCGCCTTGCTGCATCTTGTCGCCACCGGCTACCAGGCGGTCCTGGATGCCCTTGGCGCTGCTTTCCAGGGTCTTGAGCTTGGTCAGTTGCGGACCGAACTTCTTCTCGGCATCCACGGCGTATCGCTTGGCCGCATCGGATTCCAGCAGGGCCATCTGATAGTTCAGAACGGCGATTTTCATTTCGGCGAAGGCCGGGGTGGTGACCAGCACAGTGGCCAGCAAGACCAATTGAGTCAACTTACGCACGATGTACTCCTACAGAATCCGTTGTCGTTATCTTAGGTCAGACGCTTAGAACGTCTGGCCGAGGGAGAATTGGAAAATCTGGGTTTCAGCGTTATCCGGTTTCTTGATCGGCATGGCCAGAGCAAAGCTCAACGGGCCCAGCGCAGTCACCCAGGTCACACCCACGCCCACGGAGCTTGCCAGGTTGCTGAGGCTCACGTCGTTGCATTGGGTGTTGGACTTCACGCCACTTGGGTTGGTGATCTGATCGCACTTGGAGTCGAAAACGTTACCCACGTCCCAGAAGACCGAAGTACGCAGCGACCGCTGGTCTTTCACGAATGGCAGCGGGAACAGGACCTCTGCACCACCCTGAATCAGCACGTTACCACCGAATGGCAACGGGTCATTGTCCGAATCAGCAGTGGTGCCTCGGTTACCCGTCACGCCAAAACCACGGCTTGGGGTACCACGCGGGCCCAGGGTACTGTCCTTGAAGCCACGTACCGAGTTGAAGCCACCAGCATAGTAGTTTTCATAGAACGGCAAGCCATCGGTCGAACCATAACCGTCGCCATAGCCCAGCTCTGTGTGCAGGCGCAGGGTGTAGTTATCGCTCAACGGCTGGAACAACTGGCCGCGGTAGTCGAGTTTGAAGAACGACAGGTCGCTGCCCGGCGTGGTGACTTCCGCAGTCAGGCTCTGGGAGTGGCCACGGGTTGCCAGTACGCCTTTGTTCAGGGTCGACTCGGACCAGCCGGCAGACGCCTTGAAGTTCAGGAACTTGTCGCCTTCACGACGGGTGAAGTCAAAGATTTCGTCCACGGTGTACACACCGGTCTTGATCTCATCCTGCTGCGCGGTGAGGCCGAAGGTCAGGCGCGACGTCTCGCTGATCGGGTAACCCACGTTGACACCGGCACCCAGGCTGTCGATCGCATAGCTTGCAACGTCAACATCGAGGTCTTTGTAGTCGGTGGTGCGGTAGAAGGCGTTGTAGCCCAGGCTCACACCGTCTGCAGTCCAGTAGGGGTCGGTGTAGCCGAAGTTGTATCGGCTCTGGTATTCGCTGCGGGTCAGGCCGATGGACACACGGTTACCGGTACCCAGGAAGTTGTTCTGCGTGATGGAACCACCCAGGATCAAACCGGCGCTCTGAGCGAAACCGACGCTGGCGGTGATCGAACCCGAGGCTTGTTCTTCCACGGCGTAGTTCACGTCAACCTGGTCATCCACACCCGGTACGGCCGGAGTTTCGACGTTGACTTCCTTGAAGAAGCCCAGGCGTTCAAGACGGGTCTTGGACTGGTCGATCAGGTAGGTCGAAGCCCAGCCACCTTCCATCTGACGCATTTCACGACGCAGCACTTCGTCCGCAGACTTGGTGTTGCCACGGAAATTGATGCGGTTGACGTAGGCACGCTTGCCTGGATCGACGACGAAGGTGATGTCCACGGTGTGGTCTTCATCATTCGGGGTCGGCACGCCGTTGACGTTGGCGAAGGTATAGCCTTCGTTACCCAGGCGACGGGTGATCAGTTCAGAGGTGGTGGTCATCAGCTTGCGCGAGAACACTTGGTCCTTCTGCACCAGCAGCAGGGACTTGACCTGGTCTTCAGGCACTTTCAGGTCGCCGCTGAGCTTGACGTCACGAACCTTGTACTTCTCGCCTTCGTTGACGTTGACGGTGATGTAGACGTGCTTCTTGTCCGGGGTGATGGACACCTGGGTCGAAGCGATGTCCATGTTGATGTAGCCACGGTCCAGGTAGTAGGAGCGCAGACGTTCCAGGTCACCGGAGAGTTTTTCACGGGCGTACTTGTCATCGTTCTTGAAGAACGACAACCAGTTGGTGGTCTTGAGTTCGAACAGGTCAACCAGGTCTTCATCAGGGAACTTGGTGTTGCCCACGACGTTGATGTGCTGGATGGCGGCCACGGTGCCTTCGTTGATGTTGACCTTCAGGCCCACACGGTTACGAGGCTGGGGGATCACTTCGGTTTCCACCGTCGCGGAATAACGGCCCTGGGCAACGTACTGGCGTTGCAGCTCGTTACGCACACCCTCAAGGGTCGCGCGCTGGAAGATCTCGCCCTCGGCCAGGCCCGATTGCTTCAGGCCCTTCATCAGGTCTTCAGTGGAGATGGCCTTGTTACCTTCGATCGCGATACTCGCGACGGAAGGTCGCTCGACGACCGTGATGACCAGGACGTTGCCTTCGCGACCCAGTTGGATATCTTGAAAGAACCCGGTTTTGAACAGCGCACGAGTGGATTCCACCAGGCGACAATCATCCGCCTGTTCCCCGACGTTCAACGGCAAGGCACCAAAGACGCTACCTGCGGAAACCCGCTGGAGGCCGTTGACGCGAATATCGGAGATGGTGAAGGACTCGGCGTGAACTTCGGCGATCATCAATACGGTGAGAACCGCAGTTAGCAGCAGACGTTTCATGAAGTCCTTTCTTATTCCAACTGGCAATAAACAAACTGCCGCAAAATGCGGCAGATTCGCAATTCAGCGAAGCGTTACAGACGTCCCAGATCGTTGACCAAGGCTAACAACATCACCCCGACCACCAAACTGATACCGATCTGTATCCCCCAACCCTGCACCCGATCCGACAAGGGGCGACCACGCACCCACTCGACCAGATAAAACAGCAGATGCCCCCCATCCAATACTGGAATGGGCAGCAAATTCAGAACCCCAAGGCTAATACTCAGATAAGCCAGGAAATTCAGGAAATCCGCGACACCCGACTGGGCAGAAGCGCCCGCCACTTTAGCAATGGTTATCGGTCCACTCAAGTTTTTTACCGAGAGCTCACCGAACAACATTTTCTTGAGGGATTCGAGGGTCAGCACGCTCATGGTCCAGGTGCGTTTCGCACCCTCGCCAATCGCGGCCAAAGGCCCGTAGCTGACCTCTCGCACCATCGATGGCGGCCATTCGACACCCTTGACCCCGGCTCCCAGGTAACCCCCGGCTGCCTTGGCTTCGCTTCGCACCGACAAGGTCACAGGGACGTCGATTTGAGCACCGTCGCGCTCAACTTTCAGCACAATTTTGGTATCAGGGCGCACACGCACCAGGTCGACCACCTGCTGCCAGTCACCCAGCGCCTGGCCATCGAGGGCCAGCAAGCGATCGCCGGTTTTCAGGCCAGCAGCCTGGGCCGGGCCTTTCGGATCGAGCTCGGCCAGCACCGGCGGCAAGGCCGGACGCCAAGGGCGGATCCCCAGAGATTTGATCGGATCGGGCTCATCAGCGCCCTTGAGCCAATGGTCCAGAGCCAATGCCCGCGGGGTTTCTGCGCTGGAATCCTGGTCGCGCACCACCACATTGACGGTGCCGCTCTCGCCCAGGCGACGTACCAACTGCAAGTTGACCGCGCCCCAGCCCGTGGTGGGTTCGCCATCAATGGATACAATTTCCTGCCCAGCCGTCAGGCCAGCCTTGGCTGCAATGCTGTCCGCTTCAACCGCACCAATGACCGGACGCACCTGCTGGCTACCCAGCATGGCCAGAACCCAGAAGAACACCATCGCCAACAGAAAATTGGCAATCGGCCCCGCCGCAACAATCGCAATACGCTGACGAACGGTCTTGCGATTGAAAGATTGGTCCAACTGGTCTGCAGGCACTTCGCCTTCGCGCTCATCGAGCATCTTGACGTAGCCGCCCAATGGGATAGCCGCAATGACAAACTCAGTGCCGCGGCGGTCATGCCAGCGCAACAACGGCATGCCGAAACCGACGGAAAAGCGCAATACCTTGACGCCGCAACGACGCGCCACCCAGAAGTGGCCGAATTCGTGGAAGGTCACCAACACACCCAGAGCAACCAGGGTGCCGACAATCATGTAGAGCGCACTCATCTAATTTCTCCGCATTTCAATCCAATGCCTGAAGACTCAAACCTGCCCGCAGCCTAACCCGCGTTGCGATCCAACCATTGCCCGGCCAGGGCTCGGGCCTTGGTGTCGGCCTCGAACACCGCCTCCAGATCATTCACCGCCACCACTGGCTCAAGCGCCAGGACGTCCTCGATGATACTCGCGATCTGCGGAAAGCGGATGCGCCGTTCAAGAAACGCCGCCACGGCCACTTCATTGGCCGCGTTAAGCATCGCCGGGGCACTGTTGCCCGCCTCGGCCGCTTGCCGCGCCAGGCGCAAACACGGGAAACGCTGCTCGTCCGGGGCTTCGAAGTCCAGACGCGCAATTGCAAACAAGTCCAACGGTGCTACCCCGGAATCAATGCGCTCCGGCCACGCCAAGGCGTTGGCGATCGGTGTGCGCATGTCCGGGTTACCCAGCTGCGCCAACACCGAACCATCCACGTAATCGACCAGGGAATGGATCACACTTTGTGGGTGAATCACCACCTCAACCTGGTCCGGCCGCGCATCGAACAACCAGCAGGCCTCGATCAACTCCAGGCCCTTGTTCATCATGCTCGCCGAATCCACCGAGATTTTGCGCCCCATGGACCAGTTCGGGTGGGCGCACGCCTGATCGGGAGATACATGTTCCAGCTCGGCCGACGGAGTCTGGCGGAAGGGTCCGCCAGATGCCGTCAGCAGAATTCGGCGCACGCCGACCTGGCTCAAGCCGCGGGCAAAATCACCGGGCATGCACTGGAAGATTGCGTTGTGCTCGCTGTCCAGAGGCAGCAACACCGCGCCGCTCTTGCGCACCGCTTGCATAAAGAGAGCACCGGACATGACCAAGGCTTCTTTATTGGCCAGCAGGATTTTCTTGCCTGCATCGACCGCCGCCAAGGTCGGACGCAAACCCGCCGCACCGACAATCGCCGCCACCACGGTATCCACGTCCGCATCGGCCGAGACCTGGCATAACCCCGCCTCGCCTACCAACACCTGAGTGGCCAACCCGGCAGCCCGCAGATCATCCTGCAGACTGCGAGCCGCAGCCGCCTCTGGCACCACAGCAAAGCGCGGCGAGTGACGCACACACAAGGCCAGCAGCTCGCGCAAACGCGTGAAGCCGGTCAGGGCGAAAACCTGATAGCGATCGGGGTGACGCGCAATGACATCCAAGGTACTGAGCCCGACCGAGCCGGTCGCGCCCAGCACCGTAACCTGCTGCAGGCGGCTCACGAAGCGATCATCCACAACAGCACGGCAAAGATCGGTAGCGCAGCGGTAAGGCTGTCGATACGGTCAAGCACACCGCCATGACCTGGCAGCAGGTTACTGCTGTCCTTGATGCCAGCCTGGCGCTTGAACATGCTCTCGGTCAGGTCGCCCACCACCGAGATGAACACGACGATAGCCGTACCCAGCAAGGCCAGGAGCACTTCCTTTACCGACCAGTCGCGCACCACACCGACCACCAGCGTGATCAGCAGCGTCAAGGCCAGGCCGCCGTACACGCCTTCCCAGCTCTTGCCTGGGCTGACGGCCGGGGCCAGCTTGCGCTTGCCAAAGGCTCGACCCGAGAAGTAGGCGCCAATATCAGCACCCCACACCAATACCATCACCGCCAGGATCAATTCGTTGCCCAGCGGGTAACGCTTGATCTCCACCAGCCCTTGCCAGGCCGGCAACAGGATCGCCAGGCCAATCACCAGCTTGCAGGCCACGCTGGACCATTGGCCACTGGTGCGCGGATAGGTGAGCACCAGGAATGTCGCCAACGCCCACCACAACACTGCCGCACCCAGTACCCAAGGCGCGATATCCGGCAGGATGTACATGAAGAACAACAACAGCGCGACCACGGCGGCATAGGCCACGCGCGGCAACTGGTTGACGAAGCCCGCCAGGCGCGCCCATTCCCAGGCACCAAGAGTCACGACCAGGCCGATGAACAGCGCAAAGCCGGAACCGTCGAGCAGGAAAAAACCGCACAAGGCAATCGGCAGCAGGATCAGCGCCGTGATGATTCGTTGTTTAAGCATTTAAACCCGGGCTCCAGCTTCGATCTGCTCGCTCGTTTTACCGAAGCGACGCTGACGGGAAGCGAAATCGGCCAGCGCATTACGCATGGCATCGTGTTTGAAGTCCGGCCAGAACAGGTCGGAGAAATACAGCTCGGTGTAGGCCAGCTGCCACAGCAGGAAGTTGCTGATGCGATGCTCGCCACCGGTACGAATGCACAAGTCCGGCAACGGCAGGTCGCCGGTCACCAGGCAGGTTTGCAACAGTTCGGGCGTGATGTCGTCCGGGCGCAAATGGCCGGCCTGCACTTCGCGGGCCAGCCGCTGCGCAGCCTGGGCGATATCCCACTGGCCGCCGTAGTTGGCTGCGATCTGCAACACAAAACGGTTACTGCCGGCAGTGATGGCCTCAGCTTCGCGCATGGCCGTTTGCAGTTCCGGATGGAACCGCGAGCGATCACCAATGATGCGCAGACTGATGTTGTTGTCGTTGAGGCGCTTGGCCTCACGACGCAGAGCCTTGAAGAACAGGTCCATCAAGGCACTGACCTCATCGGCGGGCCGCTGCCAGTTCTCACTGGAGAACGCGAACAAGGTCAGCACTTCGACCTTGGCCTCGGCGCACACCTCAATCACCGCCCTTACCGCGTCAACACCCGCTTTATGCCCGGCAACACCCGGCATAAAGCGTTTTTTCGCCCAGCGATTATTCCCATCCATGATGATCGCGACATGGCGCGGCACCACGGAGGGCACAGTCTGCTTGGTCTTTTCCATGAAGGCGTCCTGACCCCTTATACGGCCATCAGGTCCTTTTCTTTTTCTTCGGTCGCCTTGGTGATCTGGGCTTCGGCGTCCTTGGTCAGCTTGTCGATATCAGCGACGGCACGGCGCTCTTCGTCTTCGCTGATTTCCTTGTCCTTGACCAGCTTCTTCAGGTCGCCCAACGCATCGCGGCGGATGTTACGCACGGCAACGCGCGCATCTTCAGCGGCACTGCGCGCCTGCTTGGTGAAGCCCTTGCGGGTTTCTTCGGTCAGCGCAGGCATGGAGATCAGCAGCAACTCGCCCAGGTTGGTCGGGTTGAGGTTCAGGCCAGCGCTCTGGATAGCTTTGTCGACGGCAGCGAGCATGTTGCGCTCGAAGGCAACAACTTGCAGGGTACGCGAGTCCTTCACGGTCACGTTGGCCACACCGCTCAGCGGGGTGTCAGAACCGTAGTAAGGCACCATCACGCTGCCCAGGATGCTTGGGTGGGCCTTGCCAGTACGGATCTGGCCAAAGGCGTGGCTCAAGGATTCCAGGGATTTTTGCATACGCGCCTGGGCGTCTTTCTTGATTTCGTTGATCATTGTTGGCCTTCCTCGATCAGAGTCCCTTCTGCGCCGCCGTGTACGATATTCAGCAGGGCGCCGGGCTTGTTCATGTTAAATACGCGCAGCGGCATCTTGTGGTCGCGGCACAGGCAGATAGCGGTCAGGTCCATGACACCCAGCTTGCGATCCAGTACTTCATCGTAGGTCAGATGATCGAACTTCTCGGCATGCGGGTCTTTGAATGGGTCTGCAGTGTATACGCCATCCACCTTGGTCGCCTTCAGCACCACGTCGGCATCGATTTCGATGGCACGCAGGCATGCGGCCGAGTCGGTGGTGAAGAACGGGTTACCGGTGCCGGCGGCAAAGATCACCACTTCCTTGGCGTTCAGGTGGCGCATGGCTTTGCGGCGATCATAGTGATCGGTCACGCCAACCATGGAAATAGCCGACATCACGATGGCCGAGATGTTGGCACGCTCCAGGGCGTCGCGCATGGCCAGGGCGTTCATCACAGTGGCCAGCATGCCCATGTGGTCGCCGGTAACCCGGTCCATACCGGCAGCACTCAGCGCCGCACCGCGGAACAGGTTGCCACCACCAATCACCAGGCCGACCTGCACGCCGATACCGACCAATTGGCCGACTTCCAGCGCCATGCGGTCAAGCACCTTGGGGTCGATCCCGAACTCTTCCGAGCCCATCAGGGCCTCGCCGCTGAGCTTGAGTAGAATGCGTTTATAGCGAGCCTGATAACCACTGCCCTGCTGAGCCATTGCGAATCTCTCCTGCGGCGTATTTTTTAAAAAATTCTTGGCGAGCCGTTTACGGCTTGCGTTCACTCTAGCTGGACGCTGTCACAGCGCCATCGGAACACGGCTTTGTAAGCCAGTTCCGAGAGGAAACCAAATAAAATTGGCCTTCCCATTTGAAAAGAGGCTGCGCGCGTGAGCGGGCAGCCTCTTTCGGCGACAGTTTGGAACTGTCTTATTGCTTGGCGGCAGCCAGCTGGGCAGCAACTTCTTCAGCGAAGTTGTCGACCGGCTTCTCGATGCCTTCGCCTACTTTGAAGTAAGTGAAGGAAACGATTTCAGCACCGGCTTTCTTGGCCAGTTCGCCAACCTTGATTTCAGGGTTCTTGACGAACGCCTGCTCAACCAGGCTTGCTTCAGCCAGGAACTTGCTGATGCGGCCCTTGATCATGTTTTCAACGATGTTCTCTGGCTTGCCGGCGATCTTGTCGGCATTGAGGCTCAGGAACACAGCTTTTTCACGTTCGATTGCGTCGGCAGACACTTCCGAAGGCAGCAGGAACTCAGGGTTGCTTGCAGCAACGTGCATTGCGATGTCTTTAGCCAGCTCAACGTCGCCGCCTTTGAGAACAACTGCAACACCGATCTTGTTGCCGTGCAGGTAGCCACCAACCACATCACCTTCAACGCGAACCAGGCGACGGATGTTGACGTTTTCGCCAACCTTGCCGACCAGTACCAGGCGATCAGCTTCTTGAGCTTCGATCAGCGGAGCGGCGTCAGTCATTTTCTCGGCGAACGCTTTTTCAACGCTGGCAGCAACGAATGCCTTGAAGTCGTCCTGCAGAGCCAGGAAGTCGGTCTGGGAGTTCACTTCCAGCAGAACGGCGGATTTGCCGTCTTCTTTCAGAGCGATAGCGCCTTCAGCAGCTACGTTGCCTGCTTTCTTGGCAGCCTTGATGGCGCCGGAAGCACGCATGTCATCAATGGCTTTTTCGATGTCGCCGCCGGCCTTGGTCAAGGCCTTTTTGCAATCCATCATGCCTTCGCCGGTACGCTCACGCAGTTCTTTAACCAACGCTGCAGTAATCTCTGCCATTTCAAAATCCTCTTGGATAGGTTTTCAACCATTCCACCCGATCAAACGGGCGATCAATTCTTCCCGAATCTCCGTTGTAGGCCGCTGCACGTTACAAATGATGTAGCTGCGCTGCCGACAAATGGTTTTCGAGGTGGCAAAAAGGGGGCCAAGCCCCCTTTTTGCTTACTGAGTCAACGCCAGGGCGTCAATTACTCAGCGGCAGCTACCGGAGCTTCTTCAACGAACTGCTCGGTACCACCAGCAACGTGGTTGCGACCACGGATTACAGCGTCAGCCATCGAACCCATGTACAGCTGGATAGCGCGGATTGCGTCATCGTTGCCTGGGATGATGTAGTCAACGCCTTCCGGGCTGCTGTTGGTATCGACTACGCCGATAACCGGGATGCCCAGCTTGTTGGCTTCGGTGATCGCGATGCGCTCGTGATCAACGTCGATAACGAACAGTGCGTCAGGCAGACCGCCCATGTCCTTGATACCACCCAGGGAACGATCGAGCTTTTCCAGGTCACGGGAGCGCATCAGCGCTTCTTTCTTGGTCAGCTTGGCGAAAGTACCGTCTTCGGCTTGTACTTCAAGGTCACGCAGACGCTTGATGGAAGCACGGATGGTTTTGAAGTTGGTCAGCATGCCGCCCAACCAGCGGTGGTCGACGTACGGCGAACCGCAACGTGCTGCTTCTTCAGCAACGATCTTGCCAGCGGAACGCTTGGTGCCGACGAACAGGATCTTGTTTTTGCCCTGGGCCAGACGCTCTACGAAAGTCAGCGCTTCGTTGAACATTGGCAGGGTTTTTTCAAGGTTGATAATGTGAATCTTGTTACGCGCGCCGAAAATGTACTTACCCATTTTCGGGTTCCAGTAACGGGTCTGGTGACCGAAGTGCACACCGGCCTTCAGCATATCGCGCATGTTGACTTGGGACATGATAGTTCCTTAATAAGTCGGGTTTGGCCTCCACGTATCCCAATGACCAACCAGCGGCATCAAGGCCTCCGGCACCCAGGTCATCGTGTCGACACGTGTGTGGATTTAAGCTTTGCGGGGTATCCCCGGAAAGCGGCGCATTTTATACCACAGCATCGGCAAAAACGAAACCCGCAATCACACTTGCCGGTCGTCGTCTTTGCGTAAGCCCTTGAATACAGCCAACATGCCTCTACCTCATAGAGAGAAGCGATCACCAGACGCGCATGATTTGCCAGCATCGTCTGTTAGAATCGCGTTTTTTGGGACTTGCGCGAATGCTGTACCCCTTTGTCGCGCTCCCCGTGAACCGTATTGATTTCAGCGCGTCGCGCTAGAGAGAGCCTGTATGACCGTTACCTTGAAAACCGCCGAAGACATCGCAGGCATGCGCGTTGCCGGCAAACTGGCTGCCGACGTGCTGGAAATGATCGCCGAACACGTCAAGCCCGGCGTCACCACCGAAGCGCTGGACCGCATTTGCCACGACTATATAGTCGACGTGCAAAAAGCCATCCCTGCCCCGCTGAATTACAAAGGCTTCCCCAAGTCGATCTGCACCTCGATCAACCACGTGGTCTGCCATGGCATTCCCGGTGACAAGCCACTGAAAGACGGCGACACCCTGAACATCGACGTCACGGTGATCAAGGATGGTTACCACGGCGACACCAGCCGCATGTTCCACGTCGGTAATGTGCCGGTATGGGCCGAGCGTCTGTCCCAGGTCACCCAGGAATGCATGTACAAGGCCATCGAGATCGTCAAGCCCGGCTGCCGCCTGGGTGACATCGGTGAAGTGATCCAGAAGCACGCGGAAAAGAACGGCTTCTCGGTGGTGCGCGAGTTCTGCGGCCACGGTATCGGCAAGGTGTTCCACGAAGAGCCGCAGATTCTGCATTACGGCCGCGCCGGCACCGGCATGGAACTCAAGGCCGGCATGACGTTCACCATCGAACCGATGATCAACCAAGGTAAGGCCGACACCAAGGTGCTGGGCGACGGCTGGACCGCCATCACCAAGGACCGCAAGCTCTCGGCCCAGTGGGAGCACACCCTGCTGGTCACCGACACCGGCTACGAGATCTTCACCCTGCGCGCTGACGACACCATCCCACGCGTTTCTGCCTGAAGGTCGCCCAGGTTTTCCCGCAACGTGTTGTGACTGACTGATAGATAGAAAGGAAAGCCGAACGATGCCCCAGGTGGATCCCGAACTCTTCGACCGTGGCCAATTCCAGGCCGAGCTGGCACTGAAGGCAAGCCCCATCGCCGCCTTCAAGAAGGCCATCCGCCAAGCCCGCGAGGTGCTCGATGCGCGCTTTCGCAGCGGCCGGGATATTCGCCGCCTGATCGAAGACCGCGCCTGGTTCGTCGATAACATCCTGCAAAAGGCCTGGGAGCAGTTCAATTGGAGTTTCGACGCCGATATCGCCCTGGTGGCGGTCGGCGGCTACGGTCGCGGCGAACTGCACCCCTACTCCGACATCGACCTGCTGATCCTGCTGGACCAGGCCGATCACGAGATCTTTCGCGATTCCATCGAGCGCTTTCTGACGTTGCTGTGGGACATCGGCCTGGAAGTCGGCCAGAGCGTACGCTCGGTGGACGAATGCGCCGAAGAAGCCCGTGCCGACCTGACGGTGGTCACCAACCTGATGGAAAGCCGCACCATCTGCGGCCCCGAGCGCCTGCGCCAGCGCATGCTCGAAGTCACCAGTACCGCACACATGTGGCCAAGCAAAGACTTTTTCCTGGCCAAGCGCGCCGAGCAAAAAGCCCGGCACCACAAGTACAACGACACCGAATACAACCTGGAACCCAACGTCAAAGGCTCACCCGGTGGGCTGCGGGATATCCAGACAATCTTGTGGGTGGCGCGCCGTCAATACGGCACGCTGAACCTGCGCGCCCTGGCCGGCGAAGGCTTTCTGGTGGAGAGCGAAAATTCCCTGCTGGCCTCGTCCCAGGAATTCCTGTGGAAGGTGCGCTACGCCCTGCACATGCTGGCCGGTCGTTCCGAAGACCGCCTGCTCTTCGATCACCAGCGCTCTATCGCTACCCTTCTGGGATTTGAAGGCGAAGATGCGAAGACCAGCATCGAGAGCTTCATGCAGCAGTATTACCGGGTAGTCATGAGCATTGCCCAGCTCAGCGACTTGATCATCCAGCACTTCGAAGAAGTGATCCTGGCCCCCGAAGACGAAGCGCCACCGCAGCCGATCAATGCGCGTTTCCAGTTGCACGACGGCTATATCGAAGCACGCAACGACAACGTGTTCCGCCGCACGCCGTTCGCCATGCTGGAAATCTTCGTGTTGATGGCCCAGCAGCCGGAGATCAAAGGCGTGCGTGCCGATACCATCCGCTTGCTGCGGGAAAACCGTCACCTGATCGACGACGATTTTCGCAACGACATTCGCAATACCAGCCTGTTTATCGAACTGTTCAAGTGCCGCATCGGCATCCATCGCAACCTGCGGCGCATGAACCGCTACGGCATTCTGGGGCGCTACCTGCCGGAGTTCGGCTTTATCGTCGGGCAGATGCAGCACGACCTGTTCCACATCTACACCGTCGATGCCCACACCCTGAACCTGATCAAACACCTGCGTAAGTTGCAGTACACCCAAGTGTCAGAGAAATTCCCGCTGGCCAGTAAGCTGATGGCCAAGCTGCCCAAGCCCGAGCTGATTTACCTGGCCGGCCTGTATCACGACATCGGCAAGGGCCGGCATGGCGACCACTCGGAGATCGGCGCGGTGGATGCCGAAGCCTTCTGCCAGCGCCACCAGCTGCCGCTGTGGGACAGCCGTCTGATTGTCTGGCTGGTGCAGAACCACCTGGTGATGTCGACCACGGCCCAGCGCAAAGACTTGTCCGACCCACAGGTGATCCACGACTTTGCCGGCATCGTCGGCGATGAGACCCGTCTGGATTACCTGTACGTGCTGACCGTTTCCGACATCAACGCTACCAACCCGACGCTGTGGAACTCCTGGCGCGCCAGCCTGTTGCGCCAACTGTACACCGAGACCAAGCGCGCCCTGCGCCGTGGCCTGGAGAACCCGGTGGACCGCGAAGAACAGATCCGCCGCACCCAAAGCGCAGCCCTGGATATCCTGGTGCGCGGCGGTAACGACCCGGACGACGTCGAGCAACTCTGGTCGCAACTGGGTGACGATTACTTCCTGCGCCACACCGCCGGCGACGTGGCCTGGCACAGTGACGCAATCCTGCAGCAACCCGCCGATGGTGGCCCACTGGTCTTGATCAAGGAAACCACCCAGCGCGAATTCGAAGGCGGCACGCAGATCTTCATCTACGCGCCCGACCAGCACGACTTCTTCGCCGTGACCGTGGCGGCCATGGACCAGCTCAACCTGAACATCCATGACGCCCGGGTCATCACCTCCAGCAGCCAGTTCACCCTCGACACCTACATCGTGCTCGACACCGACGGCGACTCGATTGGTGACAATCCGGCGCGGGTGAAAAAGATCCGCGAGGGCCTCACCGAAGCCCTGCGCAACCCCGACGACTACCCCACCATCATCCAGCGCCGGGTGCCGCGCCAGCTCAAGCACTTTGCCTTTGCGCCCCAGGTGACCATTTCCAACGACGCCCAGCGACCGGTAACGGTGCTGGAACTCAGCGCACCGGATCGCCCGGGCCTGCTGGCGCGTATCGGCGGGATTTTCCTAGAGTTCGACCTGTCGTTGCAGAACGCCAAGATTGCGACCCTGGGCGAGCGCGTGGAAGACGTGTTCTTTATCACCGACGCCGACAACCAGCCACTGTCCGACCCGGAGCTGTGCCTGCGCTTGCAAGCGGCAATTGTGGAGCAATTGAGCGTGAGCCAGGAACCCGGCGTCGAGCTGACGCGGCTAACAATCTGAAAATACCGATTACCTGTGGGAGCGGGCTTGCTCGCGAAAGCGGTGTACCTGCTGCAGCTGCATCGACTGACACGCCGCTTTCGCGAGCAAGCCCGCTCCCACACTTGGCTCTGCTTTGCCCGGCAGGCCGCATGCCCACATACGAATTGAACGAGATTTGCAATGAACAACGCCCTTAACCAGTTGCAGCCCTACCCCTTCGAGAAACTGCGCGCCCTGCTCGGCAGCGTGACGCCGAACCCGGACAAGCGCCCGATCGCCCTGTCCATCGGCGAGCCCAAGCACAAGTCGCCGGCCTTCGTTGCCGAGGCCTTGAGCAATAACCTCGATCAAATGGCGGTGTACCCCACCACCTTGGGTATCCCGGCACTGCGTGAAGCCATCGGCGCCTGGTGCGAACGCCGCTTCAACGTGCCCAAGGGCTGGCTGGACCCGGCGCGCAACATCCTGCCGGTCAACGGTACGCGCGAGGCGCTGTTTGCCTTCACCCAGACCGTGGTCAACCGTGGCGACGACGCGCTGGTGGTGAGCCCCAACCCGTTCTACCAGATCTATGAAGGCGCTGCGTTCCTGGCCGGGGCCAAGCCGCATTACCTGCCGTGCCTGGACAGCAATGGCTTCAACCCGGACTTCGACGCCGTCTCCCCGGATATCTGGAAACGCTGCCAGATCCTGTTCCTGTGCTCACCCGGCAACCCGACTGGCGCACTGATCCCGGTGGACACCCTGAAAAAACTCATCGCCCTGGCCGATGAATACGACTTCGTCATCGCCGCCGACGAGTGCTACAGCGAGCTGTACTTCGACGAGCAAACCCCGCCGCCGGGCCTGCTCAGCGCCTGCGTCGAGCTGGGCCGCCAGGACTTCAAGCGTTGCGTGGTGTTCCACAGCCTGTCCAAGCGCTCCAACCTGCCAGGCCTGCGCTCAGGCTTCGTGGCCGGCGACGCCGAGATCCTCAAGGCCTTTTTGCTGTATCGCACCTACCACGGCTGCGCGATGCCCGTGCAAACCCAGCTGGCCAGCATCGCCGCCTGGCAGGACGAGGCCCACGTACTGGCCAACCGTGACCTGTACCGTGAAAAGTTCGACGCCGTGCTGGCGATTCTCAAGCCGGTGCTGGACGTGCAAAGCCCGGATGGCGGCTTTTACCTGTGGCCGAATGTGCAAGGCGACGACGCTGCTTTTTGCCGGGATTTGTTCGTGGAAGAACATGTGACAGTGGTGCCGGGCTCTTACCTGTCGCGGGAAGTGGACGGCTTCAACCCTGGCGCGGGGCGTGTGCGCCTGGCGTTGGTTGCACCGCTGGCCGAGTGTGTGGAAGCGGCTAAGCGGATTCGCGACTTTATCCAGCGTCGCCGTTAAGGGCTGATGGGTCACTTCATGTGACCCAAATTCGCCTCGCTCATATCCAACTCCGCCAACACCTCCCTCAACACGTCATCACCAATCTGGTGATGACGGCTCAAGCTATACAACTCCAACCGCTGCGCACGCAGGGCCTTGAGCCGCAACTTGCGCTCCAACTGGTCCATCTGCAGCGCCAGCGCCTGGGCTTCGGCCGAGTCATTGAACACGTCCAACTGGTGACGATACTCCGCCATCAGCCGCGCCTTGAGCTCGGTGGCCAGTGCCGCTTGAGCGGCATCCGGGGTTTCGGCTTCGGCGGGCTCCTGGGCCTCCAACGCATGGATCGCCGCCACTGCGGTCTTTTTCCAGGCCTCGCGCACTTCGTTGTGGCGTTTTTCATCCGGGCCTTTTTCGACGCCACGCAGCAGTAACGGCAACGCGATGCAGGCCGCGACCAGCGACAGCAGGATCACCCCGGCAGCGATAAAGATCAGCAGGTCACGCTCGGGAAAATCCTGGCCCGGCGCCAGCAGCAAGGGCACCGACATGACGCCCGCCAACGTCACCGCACCGCGTACACCGCCGACGGTCAACAACCAGCAGGAACGAGCCGTCGGCACCAGGGTCAGCGCGCTTTTGCCACGCAGCCGGCGCAGCAACCCCGACAGCCGCCAAATGCTTTGCACCCAGATAAAGCGCAATACCACCAGCACCAGGAAGATCGCCACCACATCCAGGCAGCGATACATCAAGGTGGGCCACAACGTGGTTTCATGGCTGACCACGGCCTTGATGATGTCTGGCAGTTGCAGGCCGAGCAGCAGGAAGATCAAGCCGTTGAAGGCAAACTCCAGTAACGACCATACGCTGCGGTTGAGCAAGCGCGTGCTGGTCTGGCGCGGCAGCAGGTCGAGCCAGCTTTGCATCATGCCCGCTGCCACCGCCGAGAGGATGCCGGACGCGCCCAGGCGCTCAGCCAGTACGTACGCAGCAAAAGGCAGCAACAACATGAACACCACATGGGTCGCCGGGTCATCCCAGCCGCGCGCGATCATCCAGGCGCGCAGGCGGCCGACCAGCCAGCTCAACGCCACGCCGATCGCCAGCCCGCCCACCGCCACCAGTACAAACGTCAGGCTGGCATCTGCCAGGGAAAAGACCCCGGTCAACGCTGCGGCCAGGGCAAATTTGAACGTCACCAGGCCCGACGCGTCATTCATCAAGGCTTCGCCTTGGAGCATGTGCATCAGCGGCTTGGGCAAGCGGTTCTGGGAAATGGCCGACACCGCCACGGCGTCCGTCGGTGACAAAACCGCCGCCAGGGCGAAGGCCACCGGTAACGGAATGGTTGGCAATAACCAATGAATGAAATAGCCGGCGCCCACCACGGTAAACAGCACCAGCCCCACCGCCAACGTCAGGATCGGGCCACGCAGGCGCCACAACTCGCGCTTGGGCATGCGCCAACCATCGGAAAACAGCAGCGGCGGCAGGAACAGAAACAGGAACAGCTCCGGGTCCAGCGCCACATGCAGCCCCAATGTGGGCCACGCCAGCAAGGCGCCGGCGGCGATCTGCACCAGGGGCAACGGCAGTGGGATGATGCGCCCGACCAGGCGCGAAAAGCTGACCAGCATCAGCAGGATAAGAACGGTGTAGGCGGTTTGCATAACGCGGGTTTCCCGGACAATCGACTTGCAACGACACATCAGGCAACAACTGGCCGTTGAAGTGCCATATTACCTGGCTATGTTACTCGCCTAGGCTGCGCACCGGCTTTTGCACAAAAGTCGCACGCTGTTGACGAGCGGCGCCGAAACCCGCTGGTCGTGGCATAATCCTCGATCTTTCATTTTCATAGGTCCAAAGGGGGGCAATTCCTTGAGTGCTTCAAGCAAAACCTTGCACCTTTTCGGCATTAAAGCCTGCGACACCATGAAAAAGGCGCGCACCTGGCTCGATGAGCACGGGGTGAGTTATGAGTTCCATGACTACAAAACGGCCGGTATCGACCGCGAACACTTGACCCAATGGTGCAATGAGCACGGTTGGCAGGTGGTTTTGAACCGTGCGGGCACCACCTTTCGCAAACTCGAAGACGAACGCAAAGCCGATCTCGATCAGTCGAAAGCCATTGAATTGATGCTCGCACAACCCTCGATGATCAAGCGCCCGGTGCTCGATCTCGGTGACAGAACCCTGATTGGCTTCAAGCCAGATAGTTATTCGGCGGCCCTCAAGTAGGCCAGCCTTCCATTTTTGTAGAGGTAACAGCATGTCCAATTCCCTGTTCAGCCTGGGCTTCGGCGTCGGCACTCAGAACCGCCAAGGTGCTTGGCTGGAAGTGTTTTACGCACAACCCTTGCTCAACCCGTCGGCTGAAATCGTTGCCGCCATCGCACCGATCCTCGGTTACACCGAAGGCAACCAGGCGATCACCTTCACCGTGAGCCAGGCCCTGCAACTGGCCGACGCGCTCAAAGGCGTCGATACCGCCCAGGCCGCTCTGCTCAGCCGCCTGGCTGAAAGCCACACGCCGCTGGTCGCGACCCTGCTGGCCGAAGACGCCGCACTGACCTCCACGCCTGAGGCTTACCTCAAGCTGCACCTGTTGTCCCATCGCCTGGTCAAGCCCCACGGCCTGAGCCTGGCCGGTGTGTTCCCGCAGTTGCCGAACGTGGCCTGGACCAGCCAGGGCGCCATCGACATCAACGAGCTGGCCGAGCGCCAACTGGAAGCGCGCCTGCGTGGCGACCTGCTGGAAGTGTTCTCGGTGGACAAATTCCCGAAAATGACCGACTACGTCGTACCGGCTGGCGTGCGTATCGCTGACGCGGCACGTATCCGCCTGGGCGCGTACGTGGGCGAAGGCACCACCGTGATGCACGAAGGTTTCGTCAACTTCAACGCCGGCACCGAAGGCCCGGGCATGATCGAAGGCCGCGTCTCGGCGGGCGTATTCGTCGGCAAGGGCTCGGACCTGGGCGGCGGTTGCTCCACCATGGGCACCCTGTCGGGCGGCGGCAATATCGTGATCAAGGTGGGCGAAGGCTGCCTGATCGGCGCCAACGCCGGTACCGGTATCCCATTGGGCGACCGCAACACCGTGGAGTCGGGCCTGTACATCACCGCCGGCACCAAGGTTGCCCTGCTGGATGAGCAGAACCAACTGGTCAAGGTGGTCAAGGCGCGCGAGTTGGCTGGCCAGCCAGACCTGCTGTTCCGTCGTAACTCCGAGACCGGTGCCGTGGAGTGCAAAACCCACAAATCGGCCATCGAATTGAACGAAGCGCTGCACGCTCACAACTAAGCAGCCACTCGATGCCACTAGCGGGCCGCACCTTCGGGGCGGCTCGCTTATACGAGTCTTGATCACCATGCTTGTGCCCTCCCCCTGGCGCGCCGACTTCCCGGCCATCGCCACCCTGCAACGGCAAGACCAGACCTATCTGGACAGCGCCGCCACCACGCAAAAACCCCAAGCCCTGCTGGATGCCATCAGTCATTACTACGCCAATGGCGCAGCCAATGTGCACCGTGCCCAGCATTTGCCCGGGGCCCATGCGACCCAGGCCTTTGAAGACAGCCGCAGCAAGGTCGCGCAGTGGTTGAACGCAGGTGACAGCGGGCAGGTCGTGTTTACCCACGGCGCAACCTCTGCGCTGAACCTCCTGGCCTATGGCCTGGAGCACTTATTCAATGCGGGCGATGAGATTGCCATCAGCGCCCTGGAACACCACGCCAACTTGCTGCCCTGGCAGCAATTGGCCAAACGCCGCGCACTCACGCTGGTGGTCTTGCCTCTGGACGCTGACGGCGTGATCGACCTGGACGCCGCCGCCAGCTTGATTGGCCCACGCACGCGCCTGCTGGCGGTGAGCCAGTTGTCCAACGTGCTCGGTGCCTGGCAGCCGCTGCAAGCCTTGCTGAAGCTGGCCCAGGCACACGGCGCCCTCACGGTGGTGGACGGCGCCCAAGGCATCGTCCATGGCCGCCACGACGTGCAGGCCCTGGGCTGCGACTTCTACGTATTTTCCAGCCACAAACTCTACGGCCCGGACGGCGTGGGCGTGCTGTATGGCCGTAATGAAGCGCTGCATCACCTGCGCCACTGGCAGTTCGGCGGCGAGATGGTGCAACAGGCCGACTACCACAGCGCCAGCTTCCGTCCTGCACCACTGGGTTTCGAAGCCGGCACTCCACCGATTGCCAGCGTGATCGGCCTGGGCGCGAGCCTGGATTACCTGAGCTCGCTGGATGCTTCGGCGGTAATCGCCCACGAAGCCGCCCTGCATGACTACCTGCTGCGTGGGCTTAAGGCTCGCAATCGCGTGCGCGTGCTGGGCTCGCCGCAGGTGGCGCTGGTGAGTTTTGTGGTAGAGGGCGTGCACAACGCCGACCTCGCCCACCTGCTGACCGAGCAAGGCATTGCCGTACGTGCCGGTCATCACTGCGCAATGCCGCTGTTGAAGGCGATGAATCTGTCAGGCGCAATCCGGGTGTCCCTGGCGCTCTACAACGATTCCGACGACCTGGAGCGCTTTTTTGAAGCGCTGGACCAGGCGCTGGACATGCTGCGATGAGCTTGCCGCTGGAGGCACACGCCGCACTGGAAGCTTTCCAGGCCGTAGGCAGTTGGGAACAGCGCGCGCGGATGCTGATGCAATGGGGTGAACGCTTGCCCGCCCTGGCTGATGAGGAAAAGGTCGACGCCAACCTGGTGCACGGTTGCGAAAGCCTGGTGTGGCTGGTGGGGCGTTTGCAGGACGGCCATTGGCAGTTTGCTGCGAGCAGCGAGGCGCGGATGATTCGTGGGTTGGTGGCGTTGCTGCTGGCGCGGGTCAATGGGTTGTCGGCAGATGAATTGCACGCGGTTGACCTGCCTGACTGGTTTAATCAACTGGGCTTGTCGCGCCAGCTATCGCCGTCGCGCAGTAATGGTTTGAATGCCGTACTGCAACGCATGCGAGACCTGACGCGTACATAGAAATAATGTGGAAGCTGGCTTACCTGCGATGGCCATAGGTAACCGACGGTAACCACGATGCGAAGCGAGTCGCTCTTGATCTTGATCTGCTTTTGATCTTAAGCGCCCCGTTAAACCACGCTGGCCGGAATTCGACAGGGATTTGGGGGGTAAACCGGCAGGGATGCCGGTTTAGCCGCCCCGCGCCATGGATGGCGCGTGGCGGCGGCCCCCCAAATCACTGGCGGATTACGGGCACACCGAGCCTAAGCGAGGTGCCGAGTGGTGGGGCAAGAGCGTTTTGCTTACTTTTGCGCTTTTCAAAAGTGAGCCGCCGTCAGGGCGGAACCCTAAGTGGCCGTTACCGCAGCAATGGATATGTACACAATCCAACTGTGTTGACTGCCAAGCCGCCTTCGCGAGCAAGCCCGCTCCCACAGTTGGATTGTGGGGTGTCAGGTGGATAGATGTCGGCTGGGAGGCCGTCATCGCAGGCAAGCCAGCTCCCACATTTGGATCGCGGGGGTGTCAGATAGAGATGCGTTGGCTGGCGGGCCGCCATCGCAGGCAAGCCAGCTCCCACAGTTTGGATCTCTGTCGAGTGGTGAGATCTAGGTCGGCTTGATGCGTTCTGAGGGACGACGCACTCCCGCCACAATCTTGTCCACCGCCTTGGTCGCCGCCACCATGCCGAACGTGGCCGTGACCATCATCACCGCGCCAAACCCTCCCGCGCAGTCCAGCTTCACACCATCACCGACAAAACTCTTCTGCAAACAGATACTGCCATCAGGCTTGGGATAGCGCAGCTGCTCGGTGGAAAACACACACGGCACGCTGTAGTGGCGGGTCACGGTACGCGAGAAGCCATAATCGCGGCGCAAGGTAGAGCGCACTTTCGAGGCCAGCGGGTCATTGAAGGTGCGGTTCAGGTCGCACACCTGGATCAGCGTGGGGTCAATCTGCCCGCCGGCACCGCCAGTGGTGATGATCTGGATCTTGCGGCGCTTGCACCAGGCAATCAGCGCCGCCTTGGCGTTGACCGCGTCGATGCAGTCGATCACGCAGTCGATAGTCGGGGTGATGTACTCGGCCATGGTGTCGCGGGTGACGAAATCTGCAACCGCGTGCACGGTGCACTCAGGATTGATACCGCGCAGGCGCTCGGCCATCACTTCGACCTTGGGCTTGCCCACGGTGCTGTCCAGGGCATGCAACTGGCGGTTGCTGTTGCTGACGCAGACATCGTCCAGGTCAAACAGCGAAATCTCGCCCACCCCACAACGGGCAATCGCTTCCGCCGCCCAGGAACCTACGCCGCCGACGCCGACAATCGCCACATGGGCGGCTTTCAAGCGCTCCAGGCCCTCAAGGCCGTACAAGCGGGCGACGCCTGCAAACCGCGGATCTTCTGTACTCATCATCATTACCCCAAAAACCGGCGCGCATTATAGGGCTACGCCGCGACAAGTTCGACGCTTGCAGCTACAAGTAAAGAACTTAAGCGGACTTTCGCAGACTAACGTCCGGCTTTTCTCTGTCTGCTGTACGCTCAGGGAAGGGCCGGTGTAGGATGCGCGCCGTTCGGCGTAGGCCGACACCTCTTTCGTTCCGCACCCTTTGGAACCCGACATAACCATGGCATCGCGTAAATTTGGACTCAACCTGGTGGTGGTGCTGGCAATTGCCGCGCTGTTCACCGGTTTCTGGGCGCTGATCAACCGCCCGGTCACCGCTCCCAACTGGCCCGATCAGATCTCCGGTTTTTCCTACTCGCCGTTCCAGCAAGGCCAGTATCCGCAGAAAGACCAGTACCCTACCGACGAACAGATGCGTCAGGACCTTGCGATCATGAGCAAGCTGACGGACAACATCCGTACCTACTCGGTGGACGGCCCCCTGGGGGATATTCCCAAGCTGGCCGAAGAGTTCGGCCTGCGCGTGACCCTGGGGATCTGGATCAGCCCGGACCTGGAACGTAACGAGCGGGAGATCCAGCGCGCTATCGAGATCGCCAACACCTCGCGCAGTGTCGTACGCGTAGTGGTGGGTAACGAAGCGTTGTTCCGGGAAGAAATCACCCCCGAAGCCCTGATCGTACTGCTCGACCGCGTGCGCGCCGCCGTGAAGGTGCCGGTGACCACCTCCGAGCAATGGCACATCTGGGAAAAGAACCCGCAATTGGCCAAGCACGTCGACCTGATCGCCGCGCACATCCTGCCGTTCTGGGAATACATCCCGATGGACAAGGCCGGCCAGTACGTCCTCGACCGCGCCAAGGACCTGAAAAAAGCCTTCCCGAAAAAGCCCCTGCTGCTGTCGGAAGTGGGCTGGCCGAGCAATGGCCGTATGCGCGGTGGCAATGAATCGTCGCCGGCCGACCAGGCGATTTACCTGCGTACGCTGGTAAACAAGCTCAACCGCCAGGGTTACAACTACTTCGTGATCGAGGCCTTCGACCAGCCGTGGAAGGTCAGCGACGAGGGGTCGGCGGGCGCGTATTGGGGTGTATTCAACGCTGCGCGCCAGCAGAAATTCAATTTTGACGGCCCGGTGGTGGCGATTCCGCAATGGCGGGTACTGGCCATTGGCTCGGTGGTGCTTGCACTGCTGTCCCTGACCCTGTTGATGATCGATGGCTCGGCCCTGCGCCAGCGTGGCCGTACCTTCCTGACCTTTATTGCGTTTCTGTGCGGGTCGGTGCTGGTCTGGATCGGCTACGACTACAGCCAGCAATACAGCACTTGGTTCAGCGTGACAGTGGGCGTGTTGCTGGCACTCGGCGCCCTGGGCGTGTTTATCGTGTTGCTGACCGAAGCCCACGAACTGGCAGAAGCAGTGTGGACCCACAAGCGTCGGCGTGAATTCCTGCCCGTGGAAGGCGACTCGGACTACCGTCCAAAAGTGTCGATCCATGTGCCGTGCTACAACGAGCCGCCGGAAATGGTCAAACAGACCCTCGACGCCCTCGCCGCCCTCGATTATCCGGACTACGAAGTCCTGATCATCGACAACAACACCAAGGACCCGGCGGTGTGGGAACCGGTGCGCGACTACTGCGAAACCCTGGGCCCGCGCTTCAAGTTCTTCCACGTTGCGCCCCTGGCCGGTTTCAAGGGCGGCGCGCTGAACTACCTGATCCCGCACACCGCCAAGGACGCCGAAGTGATTGCGGTGATCGACTCGGACTACTGCGTATCACCGAACTGGCTCAAGCATATGGTGCCGCACTTCGCCGACCCGAAAATCGCCGTGGTGCAGTCGCCCCAGGATTACCGCGACCAGAACGAAAGTACCTTCAAGAAGCTCTGCTACGCCGAATATAAAGGCTTCTTCCATATCGGCATGGTCACCCGTAACGACCGTGACGCGATCATCCAGCACGGCACCATGACCATGACCCGCCGCTCGGTGCTCGAAGAGCTGGGCTGGGCCGACTGGTGCATCTGTGAAGACGCCGAACTGGGCCTGCGCGTGTTCGAAAAAGGCTTGTCGGCGGCGTACTACCACGACAGCTACGGCAAGGGTTTGATGCCGGATACCTTTATCGACTTCAAGAAACAGCGTTTCCGCTGGGCGTATGGCGCGATCCAGATCATCAAGCGCCACACCGCCAGCCTGATACGTGGCAAAGACACCGAGCTGACCCGCGGCCAGCGCTATCACTTCCTCGCGGGCTGGTTGCCGTGGGTGGCCGATGGCATGAACATCTTCTTTACCGTCGGCGCCCTGTTGTGGTCCGCCGCGATGATCATCGTGCCGACCCGGGTCGACCCGCCGTTGCTGATTTTCGCGATCCCGCCGTTGGCGTTGTTTGTGTTCAAAGTCGGCAAGATCATCTTCCTCTACCGTCGTGCGGTAGGCGTGAACTTGAAAGACGCGTTCTGCGCGGCGCTGGCCGGGTTGGCGTTGTCCCACACCATCGCCAAGGCGGTGTTGTACGGCTTCTTCACCAGCAGTATTCCGTTCTTTCGTACACCGAAAAACGCGGATAACCACGGTTTCTGGGTGGCGATTTCCGAAGCCCGGGAAGAGATGTTCATCATGCTGCTGCTGTGGGGCGCGGCGCTGGGGATCTACCTGGTGCAAGGCCTGCCGAGCAATGACATTCGCTTCTGGGTGGTGATGTTGCTGGTGCAGTCGCTGCCGTACGTGGCGGCACTGATCATGGCGTTCTTGTCGTCGCTGCCCAAACCTTCGGCGGCGCCCGAGGCCGCACCGGCGGCGTAAAAAGTCACGCAATGCACTAAACGGCGGCCCTTGGCCGCCGTTTTGCTATAAGATAACGGCCCTTTTGCGTGTCTTACACCCATCACTGTAGGAGCGAGCTTGCTCGCGAAAATCGTTAACGATAACGCGGGCATCCTGAATGCACGCGGTGCCCTTGAGTTTTTCGCGAGCGAGCTCGCTCCTACAGTTAGAACGTCGCCGCCTCGATTTCCGGAGTTCCCCCATGACGGCCCATGCCGACCTTTCGCCGACCCTTCAACTGGCCATCGACCTGATCCGTCGCCCATCGGTCACGCCCATCGATGCCGATTGCCAGAAGCTGATGATGCAGCGCCTGGGCGACGCCGGTTTTGCGCTTGAACCGATGCGCATTGAAGACGTGGATAACTTCTGGGCCACCCACGGCAAGCACGAAGGCCCGGTGCTGTGCTTTGCCGGTCACACCGATGTGGTGCCGACTGGCCCGGTACAGGCTTGGCAGAACGACCCGTTCGATGCGTTGATCGATGACAACGGCATGCTCTGTGGCCGTGGCGCGGCGGACATGAAAGGCAGCCTGGCGGCGATGCTGGTGGCAGCGGAACGTTTCGTCACGGACTACCCGGACCACAAGGGTTCGGTCGCCTTCCTGATCACCAGCGACGAAGAAGGCCCGGCGCACCATGGCACCAAGGCCGTGATCGAACGCCTGGCCGCACGCAAGGAGCGCCTGGACTGGTGCATCGTCGGCGAACCGTCGAGCACCAGCCTGGTGGGCGACGTGGTCAAGAACGGTCGCCGTGGCTCCCTTGGCGCCACCTTGACCGTGCGCGGTGTACAGGGCCACGTGGCTTACCCGCACCTGGCGAAGAACCCGATCCACCTGGCCGCACCGGCCCTGGCCGAACTCGCCGCCGAACATTGGGATGACGGCAACACCTTCTTCCCGCCGACCAGCTTTCAGATTTCCAACCTCAACTCCGGTACCGGCGCCACCAACGTGATCCCGGGTGACCTGACGGCGGTGTTCAACTTCCGTTTTTCCACCGAATCCACCGTCGAGGGCCTGCAACAACGGGTCGCGGCCATTCTCGACAAACATGGCCTGGACTGGCACGTAGAGTGGGCGCTGTCGGGCCTGCCGTTCCTCACCGAGCCAGGCGCTCTGCTGGATGCGGTGTCGGCCAGCATCCTGGCGATCACCGGGCGTGAGACCAAGGCGTCCACCAGCGGCGGTACCTCCGATGGCCGCTTCATTGCGACGTTGGGCACCCAGGTGGTCGAACTGGGGCCGGTCAACGCGACGATCCACCAGGTCAACGAACGCATCCTGGCCAGCGACCTCGATGTGCTGACCGAAATCTACTACCAGACCCTGATCAAGTTGCTCGCCTGATGCTCGCCTGCCCCATTTGCAGCGCACCGCTCAATACCGTGGACAATGGCGTGGCGTGCCCGGCCGGGCACCGCTTCGACCGCGCACGCCAGGGTTACCTGAACCTGCTGCCGGTGCAGCACAAGAACAGCCGCGACCCGGGCGACAACCTGGCCATGGTCGAGGCGCGCCGCGACTTCCTCAACGCTGGCCACTATGCGCCAGTGGCCAAGCGCCTGGCCGAACTGGCCGCCGAACGCGCACCACAGCGCTGGGTGGACATTGGCTGTGGCGAGGGTTACTACACCGCGCAAATCGCCCAGGCTCTGCCCGATGCCGATGGCTACGCGCTGGATATCTCCAAGGAAGCGGTCAAGCGCGCATGCAAACGCAACCCGGCGCTGACCTGGTTGATCGCCAGCATGGCCCGCGTGCCATTGGCCGACGCCAGCTGCCAGTTCCTCGCCAGTGTGTTCAGCCCGCTGGACTGGCAGGAAGCCAAGCGCCTGCTCAGCCCCGGCGGCGGCTTGATGAAAGTCGGCCCCACCAGCGGTCATTTGATGGAACTGCGCGAGCGCCTGTACGACGAAGTGCGCGAATACACCGACGACAAACACCTGGCCCTGGTGCCGGATGGCATGAGCCTGGCGCACACTGAGACCCTGGCATTCACCCTGAGCCTGGCCGAGCCCAAGGACCGCGCCAACCTGCTGGCGATGACGCCCCACGGTTGGCGGGCCAGTGCCGAACGCCGCCACGAGGTGATCGAGGCGGCTGAGCCGCTGCAGGTCACGGTGTCGATGCGCTACGATTATTTCGTGCTTCAATGACCGACTTTCACCCATCCGCGAATGGATTTTCGAATCCCGCAACGAGGAACATCCATGCGCCAACCTGATATTGAAATTTACCTGAAGGACGCCGACGTCGACCACAAGGCCATCGCCGCCTGGCTGGGCGCCGCCCTGGGCCCGTGCACCGACTGGGTCCAGAAAGGCCAGACCTACAAGTGCAAGGCCGGCAACGTGCCGGTTACCTGGCTGCCCAAAGCGGTGGGCAAATGGAACAGCCTGTTCCTGGAAAGCGACCAGACCCCGTGGGACGACGACATCGCCTGCGCCCGCGCCGCGTTTGCCGCGCTGAACGTCGAAGTGCGCTGCGCACCGGGCACCTGGGTTGAAGAAGAGGGTGAAGAAAGCGCTGATCGCTGGATTCGCATCAGCGCAGATGGTGAAGAAGAGATCACCTGGAAAACTGCCTGACAGCGGATTGCTAACCCACTCAATGTGGGAGCTGGCTTGCCTGCGATAGCATCACTGTGGTCTGACTGATAGACCAAGGTGTCTGCATCGCAGGCAAGCCAGCTCCCACAGTTGATTGGGTTAGCAAAACAAAGGGGTTACAGGCCCACCACATCCTCAGCCTGCAAGCCCTTCTCGCCGGTCACCACGGCGTATTCCACCTGCTGGCCCTCGGCCAACGAGCGGTGGCCTTCACCGCGAATGGCGCGGTAGTGCACAAACACATCCTTGCCATCTTCACGCTGGATAAAGCCGTAGCCCTTTGCATCGTTGAACCACTTCACATTGCCGGTTTCGCGCGTTGTCATCTGTTCACTCCCACTGGTTTTTTTATTGTTGAGTCGCTCGCATTGAACTGCCGAGTATAAGACAGGCTCAAAAACCATCAACTCAACTTTACATCGCTGCTTTTTTGCCGATTTTCGGCGAATACGGCACACTACCCGCCCGAGCGCCTGCTCGGTTTTTTCCACTTGAAGCAGTTCGCCTATGACCCGCTCCCCGTTCCGCCGTCTGGTGTTTGGCACCTTGCGCCGACTGTTGTACCTCTGGGTTCGCTCGGAGACGATCAACCAGTCGTCCCTCACCCTTAACCTGGACCGCAGTCGGCCGGTTTTCTACGTCCTGCAATCACCTTCCCTCACCGAGTTGGCGGTGGTCGATGCCGAGTGCACCAAGGCCGGCCTGCCGCGCCCAGTGCTGCCGGTGTCGGTAGGGCCGTTGATGGAGCCTGCGGCGTTCTTCTATCTCACGCCGGATCCGGATTGGCTCGGGCGCCAAGACAAGCGTGGCGCGCCGCCCACCTTGACGCGCCTGGTCAATACCCTCACCGAACACGCCGAAGAGAATGCACAAATCATTCCGGTCAGCGTGTTCTGGGGCCAATCCCCCGAAAGCGAGTCCAGCCCGTGGAAGCTGTTATTTGCCGACAGCTGGGCAGTCACCGGGCGTCTACGCCGGTTGTTGAGCATCCTGATCCTGGGGCGCAAGACCCGCGTGCAATTCTCCGCGCCTATCAACCTGCGTGAATTGATCGAGCACAATAAAGGTCACGAACGTACCGTGCGCATGGCCCAGCGCATCTTGCGTGTGCACTTTCGTAACCTGAAGACGGCGGTGATCGGCCCCGACCTGTCCCACCGGCGTAATCTGGTCAAGGGCCTGGTGAATATGCCGCTGGTGCGCCAAGCCATTGCGGATGAAGCCGAACGCGAAAAGATCGCCCCGGAAAAAGCCAAGGCCCTGGCCCTGCGCTATGGCAACGAGATTGCCTCGGACTACACCTACACCGCGATCCGCTTCCTGGAAGTGGTATTGAGCTGGTTCTGGAACAAGATCTACGACGGCATCAAGGTCAATAACATCGAAGGCGTGCAAAAGGTGGCCCAGGGCTACGAGGTGATCTACGTGCCTTGCCACCGCAGCCATATCGACTACCTGCTGCTGTCGTACCTGCTGTTCAAGAACGGCCTGACCCCGCCGCACATCGCCGCCGGCATCAACCTCAACATGCCGGTGATCGGCAGCCTGCTGCGCCGTGGCGGTGCGTTTTTCATGCGCCGTACTTTCAAGGGCAACCCGTTGTACACCTCGGTGTTCAACGAATACCTGCACACCCTGTTTACCAAGGGTTTCCCGGTGGAGTACTTCGTCGAAGGCGGGCGCTCGCGCACCGGGCGCATGCTGCAACCGAAAACCGGGATGTTGGCGATCACCCTGCGCAGTTTCCTGCGCTCCTCGCGCATGCCCATCGTGTTCGTGCCGGTGTACATCGGCTATGAGCGCGTGCTCGAAGGCCGTACCTACCTGGGCGAACTACGTGGCGCGAGCAAGAAGAAAGAGTCGATCTTCGACATTTTCAAAGTGGTCGGCGCGCTCAAGCAGCGCTTCGGCCAAGTGGCAGTCAACTTCGGCGAGCCGATCAAGCTGGCAGAATTCCTCGACGCCGAACAACCGGACTGGCGCGCCCAGGAACTGGGGCCGAACTACAAACCGGCCTGGCTCAATGAGACCACCAATCGCCTCGGCGAACAGGTGGCGCGCCACTTGAACGAAGCCGCTGCGGTGAACCCGGTGAACCTGGTGGCGCTGGCACTGCTGTCCACCACCCGCCTGGCCCTGGATGAACAAGCCATGGCCCGCCAGTTGGACCTGTATCTGGCGCTGTTGCGCCGAGTGCCCTACTCGCCCCACACCACGCTGCCGGAAGGCGATGGCCTGGCGCTGATCAAGCACGTCAAGGACATGAACCTGTTGTCGGAGCAGAGCGATGCCCTGGGTAAAATCGTTTACCTGGATGAGCAGAATGCTGTCCTGATGACCTATTACCGCAACAACGTGCTGCACATCTTCGCCCTGCCGGCCTTGCTGGCGAGCTTCTTTCAGAGCAGCTCGCGCATGACCCGCGAACAGATCCTGCGCTACACCCACGCGCTCTACCCGTACCTGCAATCGGAGCTGTTTATCCGTTGGTCGCAGGAAGACTTGGACAGCGTGGTCGACCAATGGCTGGACGCCTTCGTTGAACAAGGCCTGCTGCGCTTCGAAAATGCCGTGTACCTGCGCCCGGCGCCGAGTTCGCGGCATTTTGTGCTGCTGACGCTGCTGTCCAAGAGCATCGCCCAGACCCTGCAACGCTTCTACATGGCGATCTCGTTGCTGCTCAACAGCGGCCAGAACAGCATCAGCGCCGAGGAGCTGGAAGACCTGTGCACGATCATGGCCCAGCGCCTGTCGATCCTGCACGGCCTCAACGCTCCGGAGTTCTTCGACAAGAGTCTTTTCCGACATTTTATTCAGACGTTGCTGGAGCAAGATGTGCTGCGCCGCGATGAAGCCGGCAAGCTGGGTTATCACGACCTGCTCGGCGAACTGGCCGAAGGCGCGGCCAAACGTGTGTTGCCGGCGGATATTCGCCTGTCGATCCGCCAGGTCGCCTTGCACCGTGTGGACGGTGCAGCCGAGGCCGCCGCCGAACCGGTTGCCGCCAACCCTGAAGAAAACCGCTAGATTGAATGAGGCGCCGGGCGGATTCCGGCGCCGTTGAAAAGGAGTTGCACCTTGAAAAAACTCATCCTCCTGGGCCTGACCGCCCTGCTTGGAGCCTGCCAATCGATGGCTCCAACCCCTAAGGCAAGCCTGGACGGCGAAGTGTTCTACCTGCAACGCATCGCCCTGCCGCCAGCCGCCACCTTGAGTGTCAGCCTGCAGGACGTGTCCCTGATGGACGCGCCGGCCGTGACCCTCGCCGAACAGAAAGGCCCGGTCAAAGGCCAGGTGCCGCTGCCGTTTCATCTGAGCTATGACCCGGCCCAGGTCAAACCGGGCCACACCTATTCGGTCAGCGCTCGCATCGAGCTGGACGGCAAGCTACTGTTTATCACCACCGAGCGGCACACTGTGCAACTCAATGGCCAGGACCCACAACCGCTGCGCCTGCGGGTGGATGCGGCGGCACACTGATCACTCCCACTTCATAAGGAAGCGCCCATGCTCCGCAAATCTCTTCGCCTCACTGCCCTGTGTGCTGGCTTGTTATTCGGCGCCAACGCCATGGCCCTGGATCTGGGCAGCCTGTCCCAGGGCGACGCCAGCGGCGGCCTCAAGGATGCCTTGACCCAAGGTGCACAGATTGCTGTGAAACAACTCGGGACGCCCGGTGGTTTCAGCAACAACCCGGACGTGAAGATCGGCCTGCCGGGCAAACTCGGCAAAGTCGCCGACAAGCTGAAAATGTTCGGCATGGGGGACCAGGTCACGCAACTGGAAACCAGCATGAACAAGGCGGCAGAAACCGCCGTGACCCAGGCCCAGCCGATCCTGGTCAACGCCGTGAAAAACATGAGCGTGACCGACGCCAAGGGCATTCTCAGCGGTGGCCAGGATTCCGCCACCCAGTACCTGAACAAAAGCAGCCGTGAAGAGATTCGCGCCAAGTTCCTGCCTATCGTCAAGGCCGCCACCGACAAAGTCGGCGTGGCCCAGCAGTACAATGCCCTGGCCGGCAAGGCCGCGGCCTTTGGCGCAGTGGATGCCAAGAGCGCCAACGTCGAGAACTACGTGACCGAGCAAGCGCTGGATGGCCTGTTCAAGATGATCGCGCAGCAGGAAGAAACCATCCGCAAGAACCCAGCGGCGGCGGCCACCAGCTTGGCCAAGAAGGTGTTTGGGGCGCTGTAAGCCCTCGGCAGTCACTGAGCCTTACGCAGCAAACACTCCGCGGATGCAGAGTGTTTGCAATGGCCCAATAGCAGACATCAGCGCATTCAGCGGCCGATTTGGGTGTTTGCATTGCTATTCGCGTTGTTGTTCGCGTTGGCAACACTGTTGTTAATCGTGATATGACTGGTCGGCTGGGGAAAATCGTATTTGAACGATTTGAGCGCGTCGGAAAGCTCACGCCGACTGACGGAGTCATTATGGGAATGTTTGGCGCAAGCGCCGCCCATTTGACCGCCGCCCAGCATCATGCCGACCCCCGTGTAAAGTTGTCCCAATGCTTGTAGGAGCATATCTATTTCGCCTCTATGAACGTTCTGGAAACGTTATCCAGGTGATAAAACCCCCGAATAACGTACCTGCGAACAGGTAACCCTGTGTGGCAAGCCTTGAAAAATGGTTCCCACCGGGCCTGCCAAAAACGCTCACTGATCTACTCCTCCTTCTTGATCCTGAACCACGCTGCGTACAACGCCGGCAGGAACAACAGCGTCAACGCCGTCGCTACGATCAACCCGCCCATGATCGCCACGGCCATGGGCCCGAAGAACACACTGCGTGACAACGGAATCATCGCCAACACCGCAGCCAACGCCGTCAGCACAATCGGGCGAAAGCGTCGCACCGTGGCTTCGATAATTGCCTGCCAAGGTGCCAGGCCAGCCTTGATGTCTTGTTCGATCTGGTCCACCAGAATCACCGAGTTGCGCATGATCATCCCTGACAGCGCGATAGTGCCGAGCATGGCGACGAAACCGAAGGGTTGGCGGAACACCAGCAGGAACAAGGTCACGCCGATCAGCCCCAAAGGCGCGGTGAGAAAGACCATCGCCGTGCGCGAGAAGCTGCGCAGTTGCAGCATCAGCAAGGTCAACACTACCACGATAAACAGCGGCACGCCGGCCTTCACCGAGTTTTGCCCACGGGCAGAATCTTCCACCGTACCGCCCACTTCCAAGAGGTAGCCGTCCGGCAGTTCGGCACGCACATCAGCGAGCGTCGGCAGGATCTGCTGCACGAGGGTCGCCGGCTGTTCCTTGCCATAGATATCGGCCCGCACAGTCACCGTGGGCAAGCGATTGCGATGCCAGATGATGCCCTCTTCGAATCCATATTCGAGGGTGGCAATTTGCGACAGCGCCACGCTTTTACCATTGTCGGTGGGCACGGCAAGGCTCGGCAGGCGCGACAGTTCGCTACGCTCATGCACGGTGCCGCGCAGGAGGATCTCGATCAATTCGTTGTCCTCCCGGTACTGGCTGACGCTGGAACCGGTCAGGGAACTCTGCAGGAATTTCGACAGGTTGGCGGTGCTCACACCCAGGGCGCGTGCACGGTCCTGATCGATATTCAGGTAGACGATTTTGCTCGGTTCTTCCCAGTCCAAATGCACGTTGACCACATGGGTATTTTCGCGAACCTTGGCCGCTACTTTGCGCGCCAGGGCACGGACTTCTTCGATGTGCTCGCCCGTCACGCGAAACTGCACCGGGTAGCCTACGGGCGGGCCGTTCTCCAAGCGCGTGACCCGCGAACGCAGTTCGGGGAACTGCTCATTGAGGGTTTCGATCAGCCAGGTGCGCAGGCTTTCGCGCTCCTCGATAGTGTCAGCCAGCACCACAAACTGGGCGAAGCTGGCAGCGGGCAATTGCTGGTCCAGGGGCAGGTAAAACCGCGGCGAACCAGTGCCCGCGTAGGCGACATAATTGTTGATGCCGGCATGCTCCTTGAGCAACGCTTCCAGGCGCTTGACCTGCTCGGCGGTGTTGCTCAGGGAAGCGCCTTCGGCCAGTTTCAGGTCGACCATCAACTCCAGGCGGCCGGAAGCCGGGAAGAACTGTTGCGGCACGAAGCGGAACAGCGCAACCGAGCCGATAAACAGCAGCAAAGTCAGCACGATCACGGTTTTACGCCGCCGCACGCACCACTCCACCCAACGTCTTACACGCTGGTAGAAGGGTGTGCCGTACGGGTCTGGACCGTCGGTGCCGTGCTTGGCGGCGTGAATCTTCGCCAGGTCGGGCAGGAGTTTTTCTCCCAGGTACGGCACAAACACCACGGCCGCCACCCAGGAGGCCAGCAGTGCGATGGTCACGACCTGGAAAATCGAGCGGGTGTATTCGCCGGTGCTCGATTGCGCGGTGGCAATCGGCAAGAAGCCAGCGGCCGTGATCAGGGTGCCGGTGAGCATGGGGAATGCGGTGCTGGTCCAGGCGAAACTCGCGGCTTTGAGGCGGTCGTAGCCCTGCTCCATTTTGATCGCCATCATTTCCACGGCGATGATCGCGTCATCTACCAGCAAGCCCAAGGCCAGGACCAAGGCGCCAAGGGAAATCTTGTGCAGGCCGATGCCCAGGTAATACATGCTGGCAAAGGTCATCGCCAGTACCAGCGGGATCGCCAGGGCGACGACCATGCCGGTGCGCACGCCGAGGGAGAAAAAGCTCACCAGCAAAACAATCGCCAACGCTTCAGCCAGCACCTGGACGAATTCGCCGACGCTGGTCTTTACCGCTGCCGGTTGGTCCGACACTTTGCGCAGTTCCATCCCTGCCGGAAGGTTCTTTTGCAGGCGTGCGAATTGCGCTTCAAGGGCCTTGCCCAATACGAGGATGTCGCCACCGTCGCGCATGGCCACGGCCAAGCCGATGGCATCTGCGCCCATGTAGCGCATGCGCGGTGCCGGTGGGTCGTTGAAGCCTCGGTGAATGTCAGCCACGTCACCGATGCGGAAGGTGCGATCACCCACGCGGATCGGAAAGTTGCGGATCTCCTCCACCGTCTTGAAATTGCCTGAAACGCGCAGTTGCACGCGCTCGGTGGGGGTTTCAAAGAAGCCGGCGGTGGACACCGCATTTTGTTCCTGCAACGCCTGCTGTACCGCGGCCAAAGGCAAGCCGAGGGTGGCGAGCTTGAGGTTGGACAGCTCGATCCAGATCTTCTCGTCCTGCAAGCCGAGCAGCTCGACCTTGCCTACATCCGGCACCCGTTGCAGCTGGATCTGGATACGGTCGGCGTAGTCCTTGAGCACCGCATAGTCAAAGCCGTCGCCGCTCAGGGCGTAGATATTGCCGAAGGTGGTGCCGAACTCGTCGTTGAAAAACGGCCCCTGGATATCCGGCGGCAAGGTGTGGCGGATGTCGCTGATTTTCTTGCGCACCTGGTACCAAAGCTCGGGAATCTGCGCCGAACGCATCGAATCACGGGCAATAAAGGTGACCTGGGATTCACCGGGCCGCGAGAACGACACGATGCGCTCATACTCACCGGTCTCCATGAGTTTTTTCTCGATGCGCTCGGTGACCTGGCGCGAAACCTCCTGGGCCGTGGCCCCGGGCCAGTTGGTCTTGATCACCATGGCCTTGAAGGTAAAGGGCGGGTCTTCGCTTTGCCCCAGCTTGGTGTAGGACAAGGTGCCAACCACGGCCAGCAGGATCATCAGGAACAGTACGATCTGGCGATTACGCAACGCCCATTCGGAAAGATTGAAACCCATGGGGACTACTCCTTGGCCGCCAGATTCACTACACGGTTGGAGCGATCCACCGGGCGCACTGGCTGGCCCTCATGGAGCACATGCACGCCTGCGGCCACCACCCAATCGGTGGCGGCCAAGCCTTCGAGTACCGGCACGGTATTTTCGCCAAACGCGCCAATGCGTACAGGCGTGCGTTTAAGGGTGTTGTCCGGTTGTACGCGCCAAACGTAGGACGCACCGTTCTCGGCACTCAGGGCAGACAGCGGTACCGATAGGGGAATGACACCCTCGGCCTGGATGAAAACCCGTGCGCTTTGGCCCAGTTCGGCGGGCACTTTGCCGCCGGTGAAGGCCACGCGCGCGGCGAAGGTGCGAGACTTGGGGTCGGCGGCAGGAGACAGTTCACGAATGCGCCCGGCGAAGCGTTGCTCTGGCTGGCTCCACAACTCCACCGACACCGACTGGCCGATCTTGAAGCGGCCAAAGCCCTGCTCGGGCAGGCTGATCAAGACTTCACGCTCGCCATCGGTGGCCAGGGTGAACACGGTCTGGCCAGCGGAGACCACTTGCCCCACCTCGACGGCACGCTTGGCGACCACACCGTCCTGAGGCGCGCGCAGCACGGCATAGCCGGCCTGGTTGCTCGACACATCGAACTCGGCCTTGATCTGCTTCAGGCGTGCTTCACCGGCTCGGTAGAGGTTTTCGGAATTGTCGTACTGGGATCGACTGACCATCTGACGGTCCATCAAGGTCTTGTAGCGATCCCGCTCCGCACGTACCAGGCTCAGATTGGCCTCTGCGGCGGCCACTTGGGCACGGGTGGCTTCCAGTTGCAGGCGCACGTCCTGGGGGTCGAGTTCGGCCAGCGGCTGGTTGGCCTTGACCCGCTCGCCCTCCTCCACCAGGCGCTTGCTGACTTTGCCGCCGATGCGAAAGGCCAGGTCCGGCTCATAACGGGCACGCACCTCACCGGGGTAGCTGTCCATCGCCTGTGCCGAAGGCTGCGGTTGCACCACCATGGCCGGGCGCACGGTGGTCTGGGCCGCTTCTTCATGGCCGCAAGCGGCCAACAGGAAGATCAGGCTGACAGGCAAAGCAAGGGGCAGGAAAGCGCTGCGCATGCTGAAGGACCTTTCGCAAATAGAGCTTGGAATAATTATACTGGCCGGTATGTTATTAATACCAAACTCACCAGTCCAGTATTAAAGGTGAAAATGTCCGACAATCCTCTGAACACCGCAAGCCCCGGGCGTCCCAAGGACATGGCAAAACGCCAGGCAATCCTCGAATCGGCAAAATCGCTGTTCTTGGGCAAGGGCTATGCAAACACCAGCATGGACGCCGTTGCCCTGGCGGCCGGGGTATCGAAACTCACGGTCTACAGCCACTTCACCGACAAGGAGACGCTGTTCACCGCTGCGGTGGTGGCCAAATGCGAAGAGCAATTGCCGGTGATGTACTTCGAACTCCCCGAAGGCATGCCCGTCGAGACGGTACTGCTTAACATCGCCCGCGGCTTTCATCGACTGATCAACAGCGAAGAGTCGGTAAACCTGCATCGCCTGATGATGACCACCGGCAATCAGGACGTGAAACTCTCCCAGATCTTCTTCAACGCCGGCCCCATGCGCATGCTGCAAGGCATGGAGCGCCTGCTCGGCAAGATTCACCAGAGCGGCGCCTTGAGTATCGACACACCGCTAAAGGCCGCCGAACACTTCTTTTGCCTGCTCAAAGGCACGGCGAACTTTCGCTTGTTGTACGGGTGTGGCGGGCAATTGAGTGCGCAAGAGGCCGAAGAGCATGTGCAGGACGTGGTGAGGTTGTTTATGCGGGCCTATCGCATCCAGGGTTTCGACACATCTGCGTAGGCGGTAGCGACCAACGGTAACCACGATGCGAAGCGAGCCGCCCTTGATCTTGATCTGCTTGTGATCTTGATCTTAAGCGCCCCGTTAAACCACGCTGGCCGAACGCAGGCTTGAATTCGTGGGTAACCCGGCAGGACGCCGGGTTAGCCGCCCCGCGCCATGGATGGCGCGTGGCGGCGGCCCACGGATTCAAGCCTGCGTTCGGGCACACCGAGCGTGAGCGAGGTGCCGAGTGGTGGGGCAAGAGCGTTTTGCTTACTTTTGCGCTTTTCAAAAGTGAGCCGCTGTCAGAGCGGAACCCTAAGTGGCCGTTACCGCAGGAATGGATATGTACACAATCCAACTGTGTTGACTGCCAGGCCGCCTTCGCGAGCAAGCCCGCTCCCACAGTTGGATCGTGGGGTGTCAGGTGGATAGGTGTCGGCTGGGAGGCCGCCATCGCAGGCAAGCCAGCTCCCACAGGTTGATCGTGGGGTGTCAGGTGGATAGGTGTCGGCTGGGAGGCCGTCATCGCAGGCAAGCCAGCTCCCACAGGTTGATCGTGGGGTGTCAGGTGGATAGGTGTCGGCTGGGAGGCCGTCATCGCAGGCACGCCAGCTCCCACAATTGGATCTCGCCGCACCCGCAAGATGAATACTGCCGCTTACGCCTTAAGCGCCTTCTTGGGATAAATATCGTAGCGGCTGGACTTGCCATCCAACGCATGGCTCGGCTTCGGCCCCTCAATACAGGGTGCCTTGCGCGGCCGCTTGACCACCACACGATGGCTGGCCAGCGCCAGAGCCGCCGCGAGCAATGCCGGTGCATCCGGATCATCCCCTACCAACGGCCGAAACAGGCGCATTTCCTTCTTCACCAGCGCAGTTTTCTCACGGTGCGGAAACATCGGGTCCAGGTAGATCACCTGAGGCGGCTCCCCCTGCCAATTGAGCATCACGTCGATGGAGTTACCCTTGAGCAACTTCATGCGCGCCACAATCGGCGCCACCTCAAAATCCTCGGCAGCGCGGGCCAGGCCATCTTCGAGCAAGGCGCCGATCAACGGCTGGCGCTCGATCAGGCTCATCTCACACCCCAGGCTAGCCAGCACGAACGCGTCCTTGCCCAAGCCCGCCGTAGCGTCCAGCACCCGCGGGCGCACGCCCTGGGCGATGCCCACCGCCTTGGCGATCATCTGCCCGCTGCCGCCGCCATACAACCGCCGATGCGCCGCGCCGCCTTCGACAAAGTCGACCCGCACCGGCCCCGGCGCATCAGGCCCAAGCTGTTGCAACTGCAAACCGTGCTCCCCCACTTGCAGGGAAAAATCCGCATCCGCCACCTGCAGAGGCAACCCCAGCAGCGAAGCCCACTGTTCAGCGCGGGCCTGGAAGCTGTCAGCCAAGGCTTGGACCTGGATGCGGCTGGCCGCTGGTTGTTCGTTCATCAATCGCCACGCTCAAAAATATTAAGGATCGGCAAACAACGGCCGATAAAAATCACAGTCAGGTATTTTGCCAGAGCTGAGCGTCGACCGAGAAAAATGTCAGACATTCTTCCCCTTTCCATCGGTGTACTGCCGACCCACAACCATTACGGCCTGCGCAATACCCAAGCGCTGGCCGGGGTGAGTCATGTGTGGCAGGACTTCTTCGCCCGTGCGTTGGCCGAACAGCTGGGTGAAACGCCAGACGCGCTCGCCGCCAAGGCGCCTGCCCCGGCAGACCCGGCGGTAGAACCCCGCGAAGGCGCCGACCTGCTGGCGCAGATTCTCACCCAGCGTGAGTGCGATGTGAAAGACACCGAGATCGCGCCGCCGGAGCCTTTGTTCCTGCCGATTGCCGAGTTCGAAACCGAGCTGCTGCCACCGGCCGCGACGCCGTTCCCGGAAGAAGAAATAGTCGCCCAGCAATGCCAGCAAGCGTTTGAGAGCGAGTGGGTGCGCCCCATCGTGCTGAGCGCCGGCCAACCGCTACCCGAGCCAGGCCCGGCGCCACAGCCACGCCCACTGCACCTGCCGATTGCCGAATTCGAGCTTGACCTGCTGCCACCGGCCGCCACGCCATACCCTGAAGAAGAATTGCTGGCGCAGCAAAAGGCCCTGGATTTCGATTACTACTGGGCGCGCCCGCTGGTGACCCACAACCTGCGCCTGGCCGCCTGAGCCTTAGCGACACACCCACCAACGCCCCATGTCCAGATGGAAATGGTTGCGATGGGCGGCGTTGTAGTCCGGGCTCAACACCACATTGAAATCATCACAGGCGCCATCGCGTACCAAACGCAGGAAACGCGCGCTGTCGCCCTGCCCTGGCCAATCCTTGAGCACGCTGATGCTGCGCCCATCCGCCAGGCGAAAACCGGCGATATCCAGGGCATTGGCCGAGGCGTGCTGGCTGAGCCTTGCGTCGGCGCGATTGTAGATATTACGGCAGGCAAAACTGCCCAAATGCTCGACGCGGCTCACCGCCTGGCCAAATACGGCCTGGGCCGCCGGTTGCAGGCTGTGGCGCTCAAACAACGCGAACGCCACCGCCAGCGGGCAACTGGCGAGAAAGCTGCTGCTCAACGCCACGTCAGCACCCTGCACACGCAGGACATTGCGCAAGGGGCACGCCGCATCGGCCGATGTATCAGCCTGGCGACTCACACGCAGACCGGAGGTGTTCAGTACCTGGTCACACAACGCTGGATCGTCCTGCAAGCGACTGAGCTTGTAGCGCGTCAACAGGTTGGGGCTGGCCCGCACATCCAAGGGCGCCCAGGGGTTCCACTCGGCCGGCATCGGCACCCAACCGCGCCAGACAGCCAGCGCAACGGCGCCCATCAACAACAGCAACACACTCAACGCCTTGACCACACCCACGGCTCAATCCTCAAAGTAGCCCGAGCTGCTCCGCCACGGGTTCTCGATGCAAGGTGGGCAGCGGCGGCAACCCTGGCAGACGCACCATCAGTTTGGCGTGGAAGCGCAGCGCCAGCTGTGCCGCAAGACGGTTGTCCGACGTGTGCAGGAACATATAGGGCGTGCGGCCTTCTTCGATCCAACTGGCAATCTTTTCCACCCAGGGAATCAGGAACGGGTCATTGGCCTCAAGGTCCGGATGCCCGATGAAGCGCACCTGGGGAAACTGCGTCAATGCCGCTGGGCGCGGTGGCACCCGGGGCTTTTTGGACTGGGCATGCAGCACCGCCTCCGAAGTAGAGGTACAGCTGAACAGGGCACGCGGATCGAGGCAGATGCGCTCGACACCGCGATCGCGCAACAGGCGGTTGAGCCTGCGCTCAGCATCACCCTTGGCGAAGAACTGTTCATGACGCACTTCCACAGCCAGCGGCCGATCGATGCCATCGAGAAATCCAGCCAGCTCCGCCAGGCGCTGCGGCGTAAAGCCCTTTGAGAGTTGCAACCACAGCGGTGAAACGCGCTCACCCAAAGGGCTCATCAAGCCGACAAAGCTTTCTGCCGCCGGCAACTGTTCACGCAAATCGCCAGCATGGCTGATATCGCCGGGGAATTTGGCGGTGAAGCGAAAATCATCAGGCATGATTTCGGCCCAGCGCTGCACAGTGGCGGCCGAGGGGCGAGCGTAAAAAGTGGTGTTGCCTTCAACGGCGTTGAAGACCTGGGAATAGAGCCCGAGGTAATCGTTGGAACGTGCATCAACCGGATACAGGTACTCGCGCCAGGCGTTTTCACTCCAGGACGGGCAGCCGATGTAATAAGGCAAACGCATCAGATATGGATATCGAGACCCAGCACTTCCATATCCCATTCGACAAAGCCGGCAGTGGTCAGGTAGCTGGCCAAGGCGGTGGCAACGCTTTTGCTCATTGAACGGGGAAAGACCATGTCTTGCTGACGGGCAGGAACGCCGCTGATGCGTGCGCTCGCGGCGCCTTGCGCTTTGGAAGGCGTATCGGAGTGTACTTCGATGAAGTCCGGTGAATCCTCGACGGATTCGTCTACCGTCACGCTCGCCTTGCGCGGCTTACGCTTGAGGGGGTAGGACTGTGAGGAAAAACCGTCTATACGCATACATGCAGACTCGGTATCAATGATGGCAATTTAGCGGCACTTTCCATGGCGCGCAAATGCTCTGGTGATAACTAGAACACATAATTTGTAAAAGGTTTAAAAACCCAGGCAAATTCTGACGATTGGCGAAATTTGCCGCGCAATGCCCACATTTCTGGCGTCAAATAATCCCGCGCTCGGCCTTGGTCTGTGCGACTTTATCGCGCAGGTACACCGGTGCTGCCTGGTCCGCTGCAACTGCCTCGCCGCGCTCGAAGGCGAAACGTGCCAACGCCAGCAGGTCTTCGGCGTGGGGCAACATCGCCGCGTCCTGCTCGGCACACGTCACCTTGATGCGTTCGCCATAACCCCAGCCTGTGCCGGCACCGAACCAATCGCCGTTGGCGTCAGCGGGCAACTGCGCCGCTTCGGGAGCCAGCACCGCTTCCGTACCGACCAGGCGCATTTCGCCCGCAGTCTCCCGGTAGCAACCCCAGTAAACCTCATCCATGCGCGCATCAATCGCCGCTGCCACTTGCGACGCACCGTGTTCACGCAACGCGCGCTGGGCCAGTACCGCCAGGTTGGACACCGGCAATACCGGGCGCTCCAGGGCAAAGGCCAGGCCCTGCACCACGCCAATGGCGATGCGTACGCCGGTGAATGCACCGGGGCCACGGCCGAACGCGATGGCGTCCACGGCCGCCAGGGTGGTACCGGCGTCTTCAAGCAGTTGCTTGATCATCGGCAACAACTTCTGCGCATGCAGGCGCGGGATCACCTCGTAGTGGCTCGTAACCTTGCCATCGTGCAGCAAGGCAACGGAGCAAGCTTCAGTCGCGGTGTCCAGGGCCAGCAGGGTGCTCATCGGTGTGGGTGTCCAAGTCGGAAAAAAGTGCGCCAGTATAAACAACAACGGCCCGCAAGCGGGCCGTTGTCTGTGCCGCCGATCACAGGATCAGCTCAGTGCTTGCAGCACCTTGGCGGTGATGGCCTCTACCGAGCCCACACCTGGGATGTGGCTGTATTTCGGCTTGCCCTGAGCTGCGGACAGCTTCTGGTAGAAGTCCACCAGGGGCTTGGTCTGGGAATGGTAGACCGACAGGCGATGACGCACGGTTTCTTCGGTGTCGTCTTTACGCTGCACCAGGTCTTCGCCGGTGACATCGTCCTTGCCTTCGACTTTCGGCGGGTTGTAGACGATGTGGTACACGCGGCCCGACCCTTCGTGAACGCGACGGCCAGCGATACGCTGAACGATCTCTTCGTCTTCAACTGCGATCTCGACCACGGCGTCCAACTCCACGCCCGCCTTCACCAGGGCTTCAGCCTGGGGAATGGTGCGTGGGAAGCCGTCGAACAGGAAACCGTTCTTGCAGTCGTCCTGGCTGATGCGTTCCTTAACCAGGTTGATGATCAGGTCATCGGAGACCAGGCCGCCGCTGTCCATCACGCTCTTGGCGATCAGGCCCAGCTCGGTGCCAGCCTTGACGGCCGCACGCAGCATGTCGCCGGTGGAGATTTGTGGAATGCCGAATTTTTCAGTGATGAACTTTGCCTGAGTACCTTTACCGGCCCCGGGAGCTCCCAGCAGAATGACGCGCATCGATGTGCTCCTCAATTTTTTATAGAGATGACGCTCGGATTCGCCGCGTGGGGCCAATCTCGTAAAAATGTGGTTCTAGGCCGATCAAACGGCCAAAGGCTGATCAAGATACACAGCGGGCCCTCACCATACAAGCCGCCAAAAGTAGGAGAAACCCGCGCCGCGCATGCGTCAGCGCCGGGGTGTGCCTGAGCGCAACCCACCCCCTCAAACGACGACCGCCCGTTTCCGGGCGGTCGTCGCGGTTTATCCGCAAGCCATTGAGTACACGCAAAAAACCTCAACCGGTGTTGCGCAAACCGGCCGCAATACCGGCCACGGACACCAGCAGCGCCTGTTCCAGAGGGCTGTCTTGGGCAGCCTCCTGCTGACGCGAACGTGCCAGCAACTCGGCCTGCAACAGGTGCAAGGGGTCCAGGTAGGTGTTGCGCAGACGGATGAACTCCAGGGTGTCGGGGCTATGGGCCAGCAGCTGCGACTGGCCGGTCAGGCCAAGCACCACGTCGCACGCCTGCGACAATAGGTCGCGTAAGTGCGCACCCAATGCCAGCAGGTCCGGCTGTACCAGGCGCTCATCATAAAGACGGGCGATATCGGCATCGGCCTTGGCCAGCACCATCTCCAGCATGTCGATGCGCGTGCGAAAGAACGGCCACTGCTCGCGCATCTGCCCCAGCAATTGACCTTCACCGCGCTCCAGCGCCTTGCTCAGTGCCGCTTCCCAGCCTAGCCAGGCGGGCAGCATCAGGCGTGTCTGGGTCCAGCCAAAGATCCACGGGATGGCGCGCAAGCTCTCAATCCCGCCCGCACGACGCTTGGCCGGGCGGCTGCCCAAAGGCAAACGGCCCAACTCCTGCTCCGGCGTGGACTGGCGGAAGTATTCGACGAACTGCGGATTTTCCCGCACCACGGCGCGGTAAGCGCTGACACCGTCTGCCGCCAATTCGTCCATCAGATGCCGCCAGGCAGGCTCGGGAGGCGGCGGCGGCAACAAGGTCGCTTCCAGTACCGCAGCCAGGTAGAGATTGAGGTTCTGCTCGGCGATATCCGGCAGGCCGAATTTGAAGCGAATCATCTCGCCCTGTTCAGTGGTACGGAAACGCCCCGCCACCGAGCCCGGCGGCTGCGACAGGATGGCCGCGTGCGCCGGGCCACCGCCGCGACCAACGGTGCCGCCGCGACCGTGAAACAACAACAGCTCCACCTGTTGCTCGCGGCAGATATCCACCAGGCGTTCCTGGGCACGGTACTGCGCCCAGGCGGCGGCCGTGGTGCCGGCGTCCTTGGCCGAGTCCGAGTAGCCAATCATCACTTCCTGCGGGCCCTGCAAGCGCGCGCGGTAACCCGGCAGTTGCAGCAGACGCTCCATCACCGGCCCTGCGTTATCCAGGTCGGCCAGGGTCTCGAACAACGGCACTACGCGCATCGGCCGTTGTACGCCCGACTCTTTCAACAGTAGTTGCACTGCCAGCACATCCGAGGCGGCGCCGGCCATGGAGATGACATACGACCCTAGTGATGCGGCCGGTGCGGCGGCGATTTCCTTGCAGGTATTGAGCACCTCGGCAGTGTCCGCCGACGGCTTGAAGTAACCCGGCAGCAACGGCCGACGATTGGTCAGTTCCTGGGTCAGGAAGCTGATACGCGCCTCTTCATCCCAGTCCTCATAACGCCCCAGGCCCAGGTAATCGGTGATTTCAGTCATGGCCGCCGAGTGACGGCTGGAGTCCTGACGCACATCCAGGCGCACCAGGAACAGGCCGAACGTCACGGCACGGCGCAGGCAGTCGAGCAGCGGGCCATCGGCGATCACGCCCATGCCGCATTCGTGCAGCGACTGGTAGCACAGCTGCAGTGGGTCGAGCAGGTCGCGGTTGTTTTGCAACACCTCGGCCGGCGCCGGGGTGGTGCTGGTCAACGAGGTGTGGGCCCACTGACGCGTGGCGCGCAGGCGTTCACGCAGTTGCTTGAGCAAGGCACGATAGGGCTCGACACTGTCGCCGACTTTGGCGTGCAGCGCCGGGCTGGCCTGCTGCATCGACAGCTCGGAAGCCAGCTGATCAATGTCGCGCAGATACAAATCCGCCGCCATCCAGCGCGCCAGCAACAGCACTTCGCGAGTGACCGGCGCGGTGACGTTCGGGTTGCCGTCACGGTCGCCGCCCATCCACGAAGCAAAGCGAATCGGCGCAGCCTCCAGGGGCAGGCGCAGGCCGGTGGCGGCGTGCAGGGCCTGGTCGGCCTTGCGCAGGTAATTGGGGATGGCGTGCCACAGCGAATGCTCGATCACCGCAAAGCCCCATTTGGCTTCATCCACGGGCGTGGGGCGCACGCGGCGGATTTCTTCGGTGTGCCAGGCTTCGGCGATCAGGCGTTGCAAGCGCTCGCGGATCTGCTCGCGCTCGGCGGTGGTGAGGTCACGGTGATCCTGCAAGGCCAGTTGCGCGGCAATGGCGTCGTACTTTTGGATCAGCGTGCGGCGGGCCACTTCGGTGGGGTGGGCGGTAAGCACCAGTTCGATGTCCAGCCGCGCCAACTGCCGGGCCAGGGACTCATTGCTGTGCCCTTCGTTTTGCAGGCGAGCCAGCAATTCTGGCAAGACCCGGGATTCGAACGGCGCAGGTTGCGATTCATCGCGCCGATGAATCAACTGATATTGCTCGGCAATGTTGGCCAGGTTGAGGAATTGGTTGAAGGCCCGGGCCACCGGCAGCAACTCCTGCTCCTGCAACTGGTTGAGGCTGGCGCTCAGCTCATCGCCAGCGGTTTTCTCTGAAACGGCTCCACGGCGGTCGGCCTTGGCGCCTTTGCGGATCTGCTCGATCTTTTCGAGGAAAGCCTCGCCGTACTGCTCTCGAATGGTGTTGCCCAACAGCTCACCCAGCAGGTGAACATCCTCACGCAAGCGTGCATCGATATCACTCATCAGCCAATCTCCAGCCAGAAATCCGGGACGCGCAGGGGGTTCAGAGTGCCGCCGACGTCGGTTTCTGACAAGGCCGAACGCAAACGACTTTAAACCTTGGCGCTTACAGCTAGTCTCAACGGTGAGTCGCCGCGTTATTCACGCAGGCGGCTGGTCACTCATCACCGCCTGCCCTCGCAGGCTTTATTGAGGTAGCCATGAAAATTCGAGAACTGGCCCAGCATTGGGAAGAAACCGCCAAGGGTCGTTTGACCAAGACTGAGTACGCGATTCATCTGGATGTAGAAGCCGCTGCCCGGCTGGCGGCCATTGCCGAGATGTACCCCAAGCGCCACGTTGAAGAACTGCTCGGCGAGCTGATTGGCGCCGCCCTGGAAGAGCTGGAAGCCAGCTTTCCTTACATCCAGGGCCAGCAGGTGATTGCCACCGATGAAGAGGGTGACCCGCTGTATGAAGACGTCGGCCCCACCCCACGTTTTCTCACTTTATCCCGTCGCCACTTGCATGATTTGTCGGCCGCTACTGACGAACAAAAGCACTGATAAACATTTATTGACGTCAATTAAACCCACGTATTCCGGGCCTTTTACAGGCCCGGAAGTACCGCCGCGCGCCGCGAAAGTTCCATTTTTTAAACACTGACCAGTCAGTCAGATATTTTTTTAGGCAAATCGCCATATCCGCTGAACTTTTGAAAAAAGCCTCCGGTCACAGCCAGTAGCCATCACGTGTGGAACGGTCGTTTGAACGGACGCCATGTGCTTTATCGACGGGCCCGAAATCGATACGCCCCGATGGATTTTGATGTTTTTCAGGAGTTATCCAATGGAGTTGAAGACGATGAACACCAGCACTGCCAAATCCTCGTTTAACCATCTGCGCGGGCTCAAATTGGCCGCGCTGGCAATCGGCACCAGCTTCGTTCTGGCTGGCTGCGCCGGCAACCCTCCAACCGAGCAGTACGCCGTGACACAATCGGCCGTCAACAGCGCAGTCAGCGCCGGCGGCACCGAGTACGCGGCGGTGGAAATGAAGTCGGCCCAGGACAAGCTCAAAGAAGCTGAGATTGCCATGCACGACAAGAACTACGACAAGGCTCGCCAACTGGCTGAACAAGCCGAGTGGGATGCCCGCGTCGCTGAGCGTAAAGCCCAGGCTGCCAAGGCTCAACAGGCTGTGAAGGACTCCCAGAAGGCTGTTGACGAACTGCGTAAAGAAGGCATGCGCCCAGCTGCAATCATGCAGAAGTAAGCCGCAGCCTCTTGACTGCATCGCACCTGATATCGAATTGAAAGGACGACACGACTATGCGTAAACAATTGATGATCCCTGCCCTGCTGGCGATGAGCGTTGCCTTGGCGGCCTGCTCCACCCCGCCTAACGCGAACCTGGAAAATGCGCGGACCAATTTCTCGTCCCTGCAAACCAACCCGCAAGCCACCAAGCTGGCCGCGCTGGAAACCAAAGACGCCAGCGACTGGCTGGACAAGGCTGACAAGGCCTACCGCGACAAAGAAGACGAGAAGAAAGTCGACCAACTGGCCTACCTGACCAACCAGCGCGTTGAAGTGGCCAAAGACACCATCGTTCTGCGCGAATCCGAAGCCAAGCTGAAAAACGCCGGTGACGAACGTGCCCGCGCCCTGCTGGACGCTCGTGATGCGCAAATCAAGCAACTGCAAAACAGTTTGAACGCCAAGCAAACCGATCGCGGCACCCTGGTGACGTTCGGTGACGTGCTGTTCGCCACCAACAAGTCCGACCTGAAATCCAGCGGCCTGGTGAACATCACCAAGCTGGCTCAGTTCCTGCGTGATAACCCAGACCGTAAAGTGATCGTCGAAGGCTACACCGACAGCACCGGTTCGGACTCGTACAACCAGAGCCTGTCTGAGCGTCGCGCCGCTTCCGTTCAACGTGCACTGGCTCAGCAAGGCGTGGATATCTCGCGCATCGTGACCCAGGGTTATGGCAAGGAATATCCGGTTGCCGATAACGGCAGCGTTTCCGGCCGCGCCATGAACCGCCGCGTTGAAGTGACCATCTCCAACGACAACCAGCCGGTCAAGCCACGGTCTTCCGTCGCTAACTGATCAATAGCCTGGTAAAAAGCCCCGTCTTATTAGGCGGGGCTTTTTCGTTACGGTCCATGAACGCGTGTTCAGGCTTTAGTCATTGAAGTATCTGAAGGTGCTGCGGTTGCCATTCTGGCCAGAGTTGATGTAACGGCTGGAATCGCCCGAGTTGCCGTTATTTCCGTAGTTGCCATAGTTACCGTAACTGCCATAGCTGGTGAAGCCTTCAGAGTGACGGTAGTTGCCCGCCCCCCTCATCATCTGGCCCATCATGTCATTGCCGTTGTGCCCATGATTTTCATAGTGGCTGCACCGGCCGCTATTACCGTTATTGCCATAGTTACCATAATTGCCATTACTGCCGCCACTCCCCCACACTCGCTGACCTGATGTGGAGTGGCGGGGTTGCTCTTCAGCATAACGTGGATGCCAAGTAACGTACTGTGCAGGTCGCGAACCAAATAGATGAGTCATTTTATCTTCCCTGTCAAACTGAAATAAGAGTGTGTGGATTTACGACACCTAAGCTGCGTGCTGCCTGGTGTGTCGCCCATTTAAGTGGGGAATCGCTGCGAGCAGTTCCACTACTAAGACTCTAAAAACCACGTCAAAATATGCGCGACAACGCAGTCGCATTGCTTGTTTCAACCTTGAAGGCGCCGAGCATGGCCACTGCCGACCGGCCTATGCCCTGTGGGCAATTGACGATTGCCGTTACTGCCGTGATTGGAATAGCCACTGTGGCTTCCGCTATTACCGTTATTGCCGTAATTGCCGAAGTTACCGTCATTCATGCTGTTATTACCGTTATTGATATGCACACCCACTTGCGCCGACCTTACGCCTCCGACCGTCACATAATTAGTATTGAATACATAAGTCACGTAGTTGATCGTAGGCGGCTGTGAAGCTGACGGCTGAGTACGAGGTGGCGGCCCCATGTAGCGAACGGTTCCACGATTCAAGGTTTGAGTACCGGCATAGTTTGGACGCCGACTCGATTGATAGCTATTGTAGTTATAGGTTTTACCCACTTGAGGGTATCGCCAACCCATACGCTGCCCCGTGACAGCGTTCCATGTATTGGACATGACCCCCATGGTATTCACGAGCGCTGTATTGACAAATGAATCTAACCTCATTCCTTGACTCCAAATGATTTTCCCACATGCCCAGGTTTAAACTCCTGGCAGCTATAGAGTGGTCGCCTACTTCTATCAGTTCCCCACGGTATAATCCTGATAACAAGTAGGGGCTCGCCTGTTGGTATCCCAAGCAGGTCGCCTATGGTTGATGGATAAAATTGAAACGAAAAAAAAACCACCGGAAACGGTGGTTTTTTTGACTAGGGAAACTTGATCTTGCGATCAGTATCTTCATCCGGCGGCGTTATCTTTTTGTTATGACGGGAGGAATCAGTTGAGCAACCTGCCAACTGATTACGCGCCTGTTCTTGCGCATCCGCCCGCTCCAACGCCTGATGCGCCCTGACCATAGCCAGCATATTGCATATCGCATCAATTCTTATCACTGCCTTCCCGCCCCCACTTCGCGTAATTACATTGCCCTTTGTGGCATCAGACGCAATTGGGTTCCAAACAATTTCGTTACGAGATCCTGGCTCGTCGATGATGTCTGTAGGGCCGCTGATATGAAAAACCGCCGCTAAAAGGCGGGCTATCGGAGGGATGCCGATCAGTAGTTGATCGAGCCTTGACTCTCTGCGCCGCCAATCTGAATTTGGCCTTGGCCCGATGCGCCACCTTCACCGCCTTGCGCACCTTGGGCCGCCTGTTTTTCTGCCAGCCGCTTCTGTAGTTTTTCGAGACTCTCATCCCCGCCAGCGCCTTGGGAACCACCGGAGCCACCCGAACCGGGAAACTCAACGGTATGTTTCATACCACGCAAAAACCCAGGCTCACTGTTGCAACTGCGGGGTTTCCTGGCCCATGCAACGCACGGCCTGCTTCTTATTGTTCACCAGCACGCCGCTCAAGCCTTTCTGTTCGGTATCAAACATCACCAACACGCCGTCAACGCACTGCGCCACTTGCGCCGCCGGGGTCAGGGAGACCTTGTAATCCTCACCCGGCACGGTCTTGAGCATGGTGAAGTCGCTGAGCAGCAACGCATCTTCCGGCTTGGCGAAGTGCAGGTAGCCGTAGTACCACAGGCAGCCAACGGTACCGATGATGGTGCCGATGCCGGTGAGAATCAGCGGGATCATGTTGCGTTCTTCGCTCATTGCGGGCTCTCTGATGAATCAACTTTAGGAATAGGGTAATTCGGAATTTCGCCCAGGCGGCGCAAGCCGTTGAAGTGCTGCGGGTCGTCCAGGTAACGCAGCATCACGGTCTGCCAGGTTTTGTCGGCAAAAGTCTGCACATGGCCGCCACGGGTCAGTTGCAACACCCTGGGCGGCGGTGCGGCCTGATACAGGCGGATGCCATTGGCCACCGGCACGATGGGATCATCCAGGCTGTGGAACAGCAGCTTGGGCACGCCGGTCAACCGAGGCATGGCATTGATCGCACTGTCGGCGTCGGGCACCAGCCACGACAGCGGCACCTGCAACGGCCAGGTTAACCAGGAAGTGCTCAAGGCGAATTGTCCTACGTCACGATAACTGGCTGGCACGCCGTCCAGTACCAGAGCTTTGAGTTGGGCTTGACGCTCCGGGTGGGCTGCCAGGTAATGCACCGCCAGTGCACCGCCCAGGCTTTGCCCAAGAATAATCAGCGGTTGACCCTGGGTTTCAGGCGCCTTGTCGATCCAGCCGAAGGCGGCGTCGATATCCTGGTAGACCGCCGGCAACGATGGCTTGCCTTCCGACAGCCCATAGCCACGATAGTCCAGCAATAGCACTTGATAACCCTGCTCCGGCAACCACCAACTTCCCCCCAAGTGCCAGGCGAGGTTACCGCCGTTGCCGTGCAAATGCAGGATGGTGCCCTTGAGCGGTACACCGGCTTTGGCCGGCAGCCACCAAGCGTGCAGCTTCACCCCGTCTGCGGTGTTGAGCGTGACGTCGCGGTATTGCAGGTGGGCTTTTTCCGGGGTGAAGGGCAGGCCGGGCTCGGGGTAGAACAGCAAGGCGCTGCAGCCGTTCAATGTGAGTAGCAGGCATAAAATGCCGAGGATTCTCATCCGTTGAAGCCTCGCGAAAGTTCTGAAGACCCATGGAGATCAAATGTGGGAGCTGGCTTGCCTGCGATAGCGGTCTATCAGTTGAATGAGTGCTGGCTGACTCACCGCTATCGCAGGCAAGCCAGCTCCCACATTTTGATTCGGTTTCGTCAGTTAAAGGATATTGGAGTAATCCGCTTCGATCCGGTCCAGGCTCAAGTGGTTGAGGAAGTTGGAGAAGCACATCCAGGCCGCCAGCGCGTTCATGTCGCGAAACTGCTCCGGCAAATACTTGGGCGGCACCACCAGGCCTTCGTCGACCAATTGGCGCAGGGTACGCATGTCTTCAAGGGTGGTCTTGCCGCAGAACAGCAGCGGCACCTGTTCCAGCTTGCCTTTGCGTACGGCGAGCTGAATGTAGTTGTAGACCATGATAAAGCCCTTGAGGTAGGACAAATCCTTGGTAAATGGCAGACCGGTGGGCACCGAACCACGGAAAACCCGGCTGGCATTCCCATAGCTTTCGGCCATTTCAAAGCCTTGCTCGCGGAAGAACTCGAACACCTGCAGGAAGTCGGCCCCCTCCTCCACCATATGGATGGCGCGTGTCCGGTTGGTGAGTTTGCGCAAGCGGCTGGGGTAGGAGGCAAACGTGATGATTTCCATCAGGATCGCCAGGCCTTCCTGGGTAACGGTGGACGACGGCGGGCCCTTGGACAGGAACGTGCAGATCGGCTGGTTCTGGCCGTTAAGGGTGGTGCCCACATGCACCAGGCCCTCATGCACTTCCAGGGCGCGCACGTCGCGGTCGTTGAACATCGCGTCGGCGCGGATCTTGATGTAGTCGGCGCCCGCCGCCGCGTCGGCGACGATGCCGTCGGACTCGAATACGCGGATGGTTTCTTCCGCCTCGCCAAACACCTTGTTCAGGCGGGTTTGCAGCAGGCTGACCGCATCTTTGGCGGTGAGGGTCTTGGCTTCGTCCTTGAGGTCGCCCCGGCCGTCGATGTTGTTCAGGTAGTCGGAGAGCATCAGGCCAAGGTCGGCCAGGGTCGGGTCACCGGCGTGGAACGCATCGGAGGCGGCGCCGTACAGCTCCTGGGAAATCAGGCCGAAGTCCTCGGTGCCGCGCGCTTCAAGCATGCGCACCACCATGCGGTATTCGCGGCACATGCGCCGCATGATCTGCCCCACCGGACTGAATTGCCCAAGGCGACGGGTAATGTCGCGCTCGATGTTCTGGAACTCCAGCTTCACCGCACTGGAATCGAACGACAGCGGCCGGTTCAGGTAGTAATCACGGTCTACGGCAGGCATCGCCTTGCCTTTGGCCTTGAGGAATCCCTGGCGAATGTTCTCGTCCCATTTCACCGCATCGAGGACGCGGATCGGTGTTTGCGCCAGCACAATGCGATCGGACAAGGTGCGTATCGTCTGCTGGTAATCGTCCACCCGGTGCTTCCTCTTTAAACGTTGAACGTTATCAGGCTTTTATCGAACGCTGTCAGACCGAGGCCAATACCAGGTGCATATAGCGCTTGAGGATTTCAAGCATCTCTTCCCCGGTCAGAGGCTCTGCGCCGCCCAACAGGCCCTGATATTCCATCCGACTGATGATAGCCGTCAACACCTTGGCATCCTGCTGCGGCTCACGGGAACCCAATACCTGGAAAAACTGCCCGGTGCCCTGCAACAGGATCTGTTGATGGGAGCGTACCAGCTCGGCCAGGCGTGGGTTGAGCAGGGCTTCCTGGCGAAAGGCCTGTTCGGCCATCAGGTATTCGCGGCGGTTGGTCAGTTGGCGCAGCACATAGTCGGCGGTCAGGCGCGCGATGTCATCGGCCAGTTGCGAGCGCGACTGCGGGCTGCCGTCGCCATAGGCGACCATTTCGCGTAACAGGCCTTCGTTACGCACCCACAGCTTGCCCATGAACGCGGCGCTGCGTTCCACGTACTGGGCGAAGGTGTCGGTGAGCAGGTCGTCGATGTCTTTGAAGTAATAGGTGGTGGCCGACAGCGGCACCCCCGCCTCTGCCGCCACTGCCCGGTGACGCACGGCCCGCACGCCATCGCGCACGACGATACGCATGGCCGCATCGAGAATGTCTTGCCGGCGTTGCTCGCTGCCCCGCCGACTGGCCTTGCGGCCCTGGTACTGAACGCTTTCAGCCACGGCAGCAGCAATGCCGGCGGCACCTTCTTGAGCTATTACGCGGTTCACCACACTTCTTCCTTTAGAGGTGACGCGGAGCGTCACAGGGTGCATTCCCACGCAGAGCGTGGGAATGATCACTGACGAACACCACTTGAACAGGCCACATAAAAAAGCCGCCTTATAAAAGGCGGCTTCGGATTTCGCTACGGTTACGCTTGTGGCCGCATGTGCGGGAACAGGATCACGTCGCGGATCGACGGCGAGTTGGTCAACAACATCACCAGACGATCGATACCGATGCCTTCACCGGCAGTGGGCGGCATGCCGTATTCCAGGGCCCGTACGAAGTCGGCGTCGTAGTGCATGGCTTCGTCATCACCCGCGTCCTTGTCGGCCACCTGGGCCATGAAACGCTCGGCCTGGTCTTCCGCGTCATTAAGCTCGGAATAGGCGTTGGCGATTTCGCGGCCACCGATGAACAGCTCGAAACGGTCGGTGACGTTCGGGTTGTCGTCGTTGCGACGGGCCAGCGGCGACACTTCGAACGGGTACTGGGTAATGAAGTGCGGCTGCTCCAGCTTGTGCTCCACCAGCTCTTCGAAAATCATCACCTGCAGCTTGCCCAGGCCTTCAAAGCCCAGCACTTTGGCGCCGGCTTTCTTGGCAATGGCACGGGCCTTGTCGATGTCGTTGAGGTCGTCAGCGGTCAGCTCGGGGTTGTACTTGAGGATCGAGTCGAACACCGACAGGCGCACGAAGGGCTCGCCGAAGTGGAACACCTTGTCGCCGTACGGCACGTCAGTGCTGCCCAGCACCAGCTGTGCCAGCTCGCGGAACAGCTCTTCGGTCAGGTCCATGTTGTCTTCGTAGTCGGCGTAGGCCTGGTAGAACTCCAACATGGTGAATTCTGGGTTGTGACGGGTCGAGACGCCTTCGTTGCGGAAGTTGCGGTTGATCTCGAACACTTTCTCGAAGCCGCCAACCACCAGGCGCTTGAGGTACAGCTCCGGCGCGATACGCAGGAACATTTCCATGTCCAGCGCGTTGTGGTGGGTTTCGAACGGCTTGGCTGCGGCACCACCGGGGATGGTCTGCAGCATCGGGGTTTCCACTTCCAGGAAGTCACGCTGCATCAGGAAGCTGCGGATGTGGGCAATGACTTGCGAGCGCACGCGGAAGGTCTGGCGCACGTCTTCGTTGACGATCAGGTCAACGTAGCGCTGGCGATAGCGCTGTTCGGTGTCGGTCAGGCCGTGGTGCTTGTCTGGCAGCGGACGCAGGGACTTTGTCAGCAGGCGCACGTTGGTCATCTCGACGTACAGGTCGCCCTTGCCGGAACGGGCCAGGGTGCCTTCGGCGGCGATGATGTCGCCCATGTCCCAGGTTTTCACCGAGGCCAGGGTTTCTTCGGACAGGGTCTTGCGGTTGACGTAGACCTGGATGCGACCGGTCATGTCCTGGATCACCATGAACGAGCCACGGTTGAGCATGATGCGACCTGCCACCTTGACCGGGATCGCAGCCTCTGCCAGTTCTTCCTTGGTCTTGTCCGCGTATTGCTTCTGCAAGGCATCGCAGTAGTTGTCGCGGCGGAAGTCGTTGGGGAAGGCGTTACCCTTGGCGCGCTCGGCAGCAAGCTTTTCCTTGCGCAGGGCGATCAGGGAGTTTTCTTCCTGTTGCAGGGCTTGCGGGTCGAGTTGTTGGTCGCTCATGTCTTTTGAAATTCCATCACAGGTACGTTTTCCCCAGCCTTCGGCTGGGGATCGCGAGCAAGCTCGCTCCTACAGGGGTATTAGAGGCCGGATTTCAGGCTGGCTTCCAGGTATTCGTCGATATCGCCGTCGAGTACCTTGTCGCAGTCGCTGCGTTCGATGTTAGTGCGCAGATCCTTGATCCGCGAGGCATCGAGCACGTACGAACGGATCTGGTGACCCCAGCCGATATCCGACTTGGTGTCTTCCAGCGCCTGGGAAGCGGCGTTGCGCTTCTGCATTTCCTGCTCGTACAACTTGGCCCGCAGCATTTTCATGGCGGTGTCCTTGTTGGCGTGCTGGGAACGTTCGTTCTGGCAGCTGACCACGGTGTTGGTCGGTACGTGGGTAATACGTACGGCCGAGTCAGTGGTGTTTACGTGCTGGCCACCGGCACCGGAGGAACGGTAGGTGTCGATCCGCAGGTCGGCCGGGTTGATCTCGATTTCCACTTTGTCGTCGATCTCTGGCGAGACGAACACCGCAGAGAATGAGGTGTGGCGACGGTTGCCGGAGTCGAACGGGCTCTTGCGCACCAGGCGGTGCACGCCGATCTCGGTGCGCAGCCAGCCAAAGGCGTATTCGCCCTTGATGTGCACGGTCGCGCCCTTGATACCGGCCACTTCACCGGCGGACAGTTCCATGATGGTCGCGTCGAAACCGCGCTTGTCAGCCCAGCGCAGGTACATGCGCAGCAGGATGTTGGCCCAGTCCTGGGCCTCGGTGCCACCGGAACCGGCCTGGATATCCAGGTAGGCGTTGTTCGGGTCCATTTCATGGCTGAACATGCGGCGAAATTCAAGCTTGGCGAGGTTTTCCTCGAGACGGGCCAGCTCGGCGACGACATCGCCCACTGCGCCTTCGTCGTTTTCTTCGACGGCCATGTCCAGCAGGTCGCGGCAATCACCCAGGCCGGTGTTCAGTTCGTCGAGGGTATCGACGATCTGTGCCAGCGCAGCGCGCTCGCGCCCCAGTTCCTGGGCGTATTCAGGTTTGTTCCAGACACTCGGATCTTCAAGCTCGCGATTGACTTCGGTCAGACGCTCATGCTTTTGATCGTAGTCAAAGATACCCCCGAATAGTTTCGGAGCGCTCGGACAGGTCCTTGATGGTGTTAAGGATCGGGTTGATTTCCATGGCGGGCAGCACTCGTTGGCGAACTTTTGAAAGCCGGCGAGTATAACGGCAAACGGCTGGAAACGGCAGCCCGCTTGGCCGAAAAGGCGGGGGTTTGTACACGATCCCAAAACCGATGAAGATTGAAATGTGGGAGCGGGCTTGCTCGCGAAAGCGCGATACCAGTCACTAAATGCGTTGACTGACCCACCGCATTCGCGAGCAAGCCCGCACACAGGAGATCTGCGCTTAACTGACGGGCATTAAGGCTTCCCCCTTCCACATTGGGGGTTGGGCGGCGCTGGGGATTACTCGATGCCCACCTGATTACGCCCATTGTTCTTGGCCGTGTACAAGCCCTTGTCCGCCGCCATGATCAGCTGCCGGCAATCGGTGCCCTGGACCGGCGTCAACGTCGACAGCCCAATACTGATGGTCAGGCTGGCACCTTCCGCCGGGGCGATGTGCGGGATTTTCAACGCCGCCACCGCCATGCGCAGTTTTTCCGCGACCAGGCGTGCGCCGCCCGGCGAGGTGTTGGGCAGGACCAGCGCGAACTCTTCACCGCCGTAGCGCGCCGGCAAATCCGAAGGACGGCTGCTGGCTTCACGGATGGTGTTGGCGACTTTGCGCAGGGCTTCGTCGCCCTCGACGTGGCCGAAGCTGTCGTTGAAGGTCTTGAAGAAGTCCACGTCGATCATCAGCAACGACAGCTGGGTCTGGTCGCGCATGGCGCGGCGCCATTCCAGCTCCAGGTATTCGTCGAAGTGGCGGCGGTTGGACAGCCCGGTCAGGCCGTCGGAGTTCATCAGGCGTTGCAGCACCAGATTGGTATCCAGCAACTGTTGCTGGCTGACCCGTAATGCGCGGTAGGCCGCGTCGCGCTGCAACAGGGTCATGTAGGAGCGCGAGTGATAGCGGATGCGCGCCACCAGCTCGATGTTGTCCGGCAGCTTGACCAGGTAATCGTTGGCCCCGGCCGCAAAGGCCGCGCTCTTGATCAGCGGGTCTTCCTTGGTGGACAGCACGATGATCGGGATATTCGCGGTGGCCGGGTGATTGCGGTATTCGCGCACCAGGGTCAGGCCGTCCAGGCCCGGCATCACCAGGTCTTGCAGGATCACCGTGGGCTTGATGCGGATCGCCTGGGCAATGGCCTGGTGCGGGTCGGCACAAAAGTGGAAGTCGATGTTTTCTTCATGGGCCAGGCCACGCCGCACGGCTTCACCGATCATGGCCTGGTCGTCGACCAGCAACACCATGGCGGCGTTTTCGTCGGTCTTGAAGTCGTCGAGCTGTAAATCATTCATGTGCAGTCACCTGAATTACTACCTGCAAGCCAGCACGGCGGGAGATTCTTGTTCATTTTGCAAAGACCTCCAGCAATCGGGGCGCAATTCTATCCAGTGGGCGAATTTCAACAGCAGCATCAATCGCCGCCGCCGCTTTGGGCATGCCATACACCGCCGAGCTCTGTTGGTCCTGGGCGATGGTCAAATATCCTTGTTCGCGCATCAGCTTGAGGCCCTGGGCGCCGTCGCGCCCCATGCCGGTGAGCAACACGCCGACGGCGTCACCGTTCCAGTAGCTGGCGACGCTTTCGAAAAACACGTCGATGGAGGGCCGGTAAATCTCGTTCACCGGCTCTGCGGTATAGGCTAGCGTGCCATTTTTCAACAAGCGAATATGGTGGTTGGTTCCGGCCAGCAATACCACGCCGGGTTGAGGCGGCTCGCCTTCACAGGCCAGGCGCACCGGCAGGCCGGAAGCGCTGCTCAACCACTCGGCCATGCCAGCAGCAAACACCTGGTCCACATGCTGCACCAGCACGATGGCGGCGGGAAAATCCCGGGGCAACCCCTTGAGCAGCACTTCCAGAGCCGCCGGCCCACCGGCGGAAGATCCAATGGCTACCAGCCGTTGACGCTTGCCGGTGACCCGCTGGGGCGGGGTTTCGGCACGCACTCGGGTACCACGCTGACCGATCAGCCAGCCAATATTGAGGATCTTGCGCAACAGCGGCGCCGCCGCATCCTTGGGGTTGCCCACGCCCAGTGCCGGGGTGTCCACCACATCCAGGGCGCCGTGGCCCATGGCTTCGAATACACGGCTGACGTTGGCCTGGCGGTCGACGGTGACGATCACGATCGCGCATGGCGTGTCGGCCATGATCTGGCGGGTAGCTTCCACGCCGTCCATCACCGGCATGATCAAGTCCATCAGGATCAGGTCCGGGGTCAGCTCGGCGCAACGCTGCACCGCTTCCAGGCCATTGCTGGCCACCCACACCACTTCGTGGGCGGGCTCGTAACTCAGGGCGCGGCGCAAGGCCTCTACGGCCAGGGGCATGTCATTGACGATCGCAATCCTCATGCCCGGGCGCCTCCAATCAGTTCAACCACGGCGTCGAGCAAGGCGTCGTCATGGAAACTGGCTTTGGCTAAATAATAGTCGGCCCCGGCGTCGAGGCCACGGCGGCGGTCTTCTTCACGGTCCTTGTAAGAAACCACCATCACCGGCAACGATTGCAGGCGACTGTCACGGCGCAAAAGTGTGACCAATTCAATACCGTCCATGCGAGGCATATCAATATCCGTGATAAGCAGGTCGAAGTCCTCGGAGCGCAATGCGTTCCAGCCATCCATGCCATCGACCGCAACGGCAACTTCATAACCACGGTTGAGTAACAATTTGCGTTGCAGCTCACGTACCGTCAGTGAGTCGTCCACCACCAGCACACGTTTGCGCGGCGCTTCGGTGGCCTGCTGGCTGCGCCGGGCGATGCGCTCCAGGCGGCCGGTGTTGAGCAATTTGTCCACCGAGCGCAGCATGTCTTCGACGTCGACGATCAACACCACCGAGCCGTCATCGAGCAAGGCCCCGGCGGAAATGTCCTGGACCTTGCCCAGGCGATCATCCAGCGGCAACACCACCAGGGTGCGCTCGCCAATAAAACGCTCCACGGCAATCCCGTACACGGCATCGCGTTCGCGGATCACCACTACTTTCAAGGTATCTGACGGGGTCTGCCCCGGCGGGCGCTGCAGCAACTGGCTGGCGGCAACCAGGCCGACATGCCGGCCCTCGTGCCAAAAGTGCTGGCGGCCTTCCAACTGCACGATGTCGTCGGCGGCCAGGTCGCACATGCGTTCGATATGCGCCAGGGGGAAGGCATAGGCTTCTTCGCCGACCTCCACCACCAGGCTGCGCACCACCGACAAGGTCAACGGCACCTCCAGGTGGAAGCGGCTGCCCTGCCCTGCTGTCTGTTCCAGCACCACCGCGCCGCGCAACTGGCGAACCATATGCTGCACCGCGTCCAGGCCCACACCGCGCCCGGACACTTCGGTGACCTTGTCACGCAGGCTGAACCCCGGCAGGAACAGAAACGTGAGCAGTTCTTCTTCGCTCAGGCGCAGGGCCGTTTCCACCGGCGACAAATTCCGGTCGACGATGGTGCCGCGCAGGCGCTCGAGGTCGACACCGTTGCCGTCATCGCTCAGCTCCAGCACCAGCAGCCCGGCCTGATGGGACGCACGCAGGCGAATCAAGCCTTCGGCCGGTTTGCCCGCCAGCACGCGCTGCTCAGGGGTTTCGATGCCGTGGTCGACCGCATTGCGCAATAAATGGGTGAGCGGTGCTTCGAGTTTTTCCAGCACGTCACGATCGACCTGGGTCTTTTCGCCCTCAATCTCCAGGCGCACCTGCTTGCCCAGGCTACGACCGAGGTCACGCACCATGCGCACCTGCCCGGCCAGCACGTCGGCAAACGGCCGCATGCGGCAGGCTAATGCGGTGTCGTAAAGCACCTGGGCACGCTGGCCAGCCTGCCAGCCGAACTCATCCAGCTCGGCGTTTTTTTCCGCCAGCAGAGCCTGGGCTTCACTCAGCAGGCGACGGGTATCGGCCAGGGCTTCCTGGGCTTCCAGGTTCAGATCCAGGGATTTGAGCTGGCCATCCAGGGCGTCGAGGGCACGCAAGCTGTTGCTCTGAATGCGCTTGAGCCGCTGCAGGCTGGCCAGGTACGGCTTGAGCCGCTGGGTTTCCACCAGGGATTTGCTGGACAAGTCCAACAGGCTGTTCAAGCGCTCGGCTGTGACCCGCAGCACCCGCTCGCCGCCTTCGGTCATGCGTTTGTTCTGGCGCGGGGCTTCGCTACTGACCGCTGGGGCGGGCTCCAGCTCAGGCTCCAGCAGCAAGGCGTCTACCTGCGGCACAGAGAGGGGCTCGGGTTTTGGCAGCGGCGTGGCAATCGGCTGCGAGGGGTCGAGCAAGCGCTCCATCAGCGCTACGTACGCTTCGATATCCGCCGGCCCCACATCGTTGCCCGGGGTGGCGATACGCATCAGCAGGTCGGTGCCTTGCAGCAACGCGTCGATATGTTCAGGTTGCAGGTACAGGCGGCCCTCCTGGGCGCTGACCAGGCAATCTTCCATGACATGGGCCACGCTGACCCCGGCATCCACGCCGACAATCCGCGCCGCCCCTTTGAGTGAATGCGCGGCGCGCATGCAGGCTTCGAGCTGGTCGGCCTGGGTCGGGTTGCGCTCCAGCGCCAGCAGGCCTGCGCTCAACACCTGGGTCTGCGCATCGGCTTCCAGGCTGAACAGTTCCAACAGCGAGGCATCGCGCATCTGGTCGGGGGTCATGCGAGGCTCCGGGTCACGGCGGACAACAATTGCGCTTCGTCCAGCCAACGCAGGCTGCGGCCTTTCCACTGCAACACGCCTTGGGTGTAGCGGGCGCTGGCCTGGGTGCCGGACACCGACGCGGCCTGCAGGGTGCGCTCATCGATGGCGTGGATGCCGTCTACTTCATCCACCGGCACCACGACCGGGCCGTCCTGGGCAGCGATGATCAGCATGCGCGGCATGATCCGCCCGCCGCTCGCGCCGGTACTGGTGCTGTCCAGGCCCAACAGTTCCACCAGTGACAGGCATGCCACCAGCGCCCCGCGTACATTGGCCACGCCCAGCAGCGCCCGGGAGCGCTGGTGCGGCAGCGAGTGAATTGGCTGCAACGGCGCCACTTCCACCAGGCAGCGGGTGGCTATACCGAGCCATTCTTCGCCGAGGCGGAACATCAATAGCGAACGGGTGACCACCTCGTTATCCGCTTCGGCAGTTGCCTGCGCGTGATGGTCGTCCTGTTGCAGCGCGTAGCGGTCAAGCAGGCGCGTTGCAGCGGCGGAATACACCGAGCAATTGCGGCAGTGGATGTGCTCAGCCAACAACGGGCAGGACTTGTCGCCATGGATACCGATGCGGTTCCAACAGTCGTCAATGGCTTGGGTGTCAGTCAGCGTCAGGTCCAGGCCTGCGGTGTCGAGCACGTCAGGGCTACTCATCGTTTGGACTCACTGTCAGCTCGCTCGCTACGGGCGGCGCGTGCCTGAAGACGACGCGCGCCGGCACTGTCGCCCTGGGACTCGAGCAAAGCGGCCAGGTGCATCAGGGCCTGGGGATGCTGCGGTTCCAGATACAGGGCTTTTCGATAATACCCTTGCGCCTCCAGGGCACTGCCAGCCACATCGCTGAGCAGCCCCAGCCAATAAAACACCTGGGCGGCCGGTGGGTGGCTGCTCAAATAGCGCTCGCAGGCCGCACGGGCTTCGGCACTTTTGCCCTCGTTGGCCAGGGTTGCGATCTGGCTAAGCAAATCCCCGGCATCGGTAGGCACCCCTTTGACCGGTGGCACGCTGGGGCTGACCGTACTGAACGGCCGCGGCTTGAGCGGTATCGGCGCCGCCCTGCGCTGCGGTAGCGGCGCGGGCGTCGGTTTGACCACAGGTGCTGGCGGCGGGGTCGGTTCTACATGACGACTGAAAGCGAAGGACTGCGGCACGCCGATGGAGCGCATACCGTGGCGCCCCAGCAGGCTGCCCTCGGCTGGGCCGATAAACAGCACGCCGTCCACGTGAGTCAATGCCTTGAGCACATCAAACACTTGTTTCTGGGTCGGCTGGTCGAAGTAGATCAGCAGGTTGCGGCAGAACACAAAATCGTAGGTTGGCTCGTTCGCCAGCAATGCCGGGTCCAGCAAGTTGCCGACTTGCAGGCGCACTTGTTCGCGCACTCGGTCGGCGATGCGATAGCTGCCTGCGTCTTCAGTGAAGTGGCGGTCGCGAAATTCAAGGTCGGCGCCGCGAAACGAGTTCTTGCCGTACACACCCCGCCGCGCCCGCTCCACCGACAGCGGGCTGACATCCATGCCCTGCACTTTGAACTGGTGGGGCGCCAAACCCGCATCAAGCAAAGCCATGGCAATCGAATAGGGCTCTTCGCCGGTCGAACACGGCAGGCTGAGAATACGCAGGGCGCGCATCTGATTGATCTCGGCCAAACGTGCTTGGGCCAAGCGAGCCAGGGTGGCAAAGGATTCGGGATAGCGGAAAAACCAGGTCTCGGGGACGATCACCGCTTCGATCAGCGCCTGCTGCTCGTCATGGGAGGTTTGCAGGTGCTGCCAGTAAGCCTCTGCCGACGGCGACTGGGACGACTGGCAGCGCTGGCGCACCGCGCGTTCGATGATCGCCTCGCCCACCGAAGCGACGTCCAGGCCGATGCGTTCTTTCAAGAACGCGAAAAACCGCGGGTCATTGCTCATAGGCTCAACTCGGCGCAGAACAACAAGGCGCGCACTGGCGCGGTCAACAGATCCGCGACGCCAATCCACTGCATCAAGCCCTGGGCATCCTCACGCACCGGCCCCAGGTACGGCGCCTGCTGGTTGTCCAGGCCATAAGGCTGGAACTCGGCGGGGTCGCAACGCAGGGTGTCGGTGGCCTGCTCCAGGATCAGCCCTAGCCAACGCGCCTCACTCCAGGGCTGCGGCTGGTAATTGACCAACACCAGGCGCGTACTGGTACGCGCCTGGGCCGAAGTGCCGAAGGTCAGCGCGCTCAAGTCGATGACCGGCACCAGCACCCCACGATGGGCGAAGATACCCGCCACCCATAAGGGCGCTTGGGCGATAGGTTTGAGCGCCAGGCGCGGCAGCACCTCGGCCACTTCGGTGGCCTTGAGGGCAAAGCGTTCATTGCCGATGCGAAACACCAGGAACAACGCCTTTTTCGCTGCCGGGACGGCACCGCGTTTAGCCGCGAGCTCGCTCATCAGACTTTGAAACGCGAGACGCCGCTGCGCAGACCGACCGCAACCTGGCTCAGTTCATCAATGGCAAAGCTGGCCTGGCGCAGGGATTCGACGGTCTGGCTGCTGGCATCGCCCAATTGCACCAGCGCGTGGTTGATCTGCTCGGCGCCGGTGGCCTGGGCCTGCATGCCTTCGTTGACCATCAACACCCGCGGCGCCAAAGCTTGTACCTGATGGATGATCTGCGACAGTTGCTCGCCCACTTGCTGCACCTCAGACATGCCCCGGCGCACCTCCTCGGAAAACTTGTCCATGCCCATCACCCCCGCCGACACCGCCGACTGGATCTCGCGCACCATCTGTTCGATGTCGTAGGTCGCCACGGCGGTCTGATCGGCCAGGCGACGCACTTCGGTGGCAACCACGGCAAAGCCGCGCCCGTATTCACCGGCTTTCTCTGCCTCGATGGCCGCATTGAGGGACAACAGGTTGGTCTGGTCGGCCACCTTGACGATGGTCACTACCACCTGGTTGATGTTGCCAGCCTTCTCATTGAGGATCGCCAGCTTGGCATTGACCAGGTCGGCGGCGCCCATCACCGAGTGCATGGTCTCTTCCATGCGAGCCAGGCCCTGCTGGCCGGAACCTGCTGCCACCGAGGCCTGGTCGGCGGCGGTGGACACTTCGGTCATGGTGCGGACCAAGTCCTTGGACGTAGCGGCGATTTCGCGGGATGTGGCGCCGATTTCGGTGGTTGTCGCCGCGGTTTCTGTCGCGGTGGCCTGTTGCTGCTTGGAGGTCGCGGCAATCTCGGTGACCGAGGTAGTGACCTGTACCGATGAACGCTGCGCTTGGGACACCAGTGCAGTCAGCTCGGTCATCATGTCGTTGAAGCCGGTTTCAACTGCGTTGAATTCGTCCTTGCGCTCCAGGTTCAGGCGCTTGCTCAGGTCGCCGGTGCGCATGACTTCGAGGATTTGAACGATGCGCTGCATCGGCGCCATGATCGCGCGCATCAGCAACAGGCCGCACAGCGCGGCGGCGAGAATTGCCAGCAGCAGCGAGACGCCCATGCTGATCTTCGCGGCCGCTACCGCATCATCGATGGCGGCGGTGGCGTTGTCGGCGACCTGTTTGTTCTCGTTGATAATGTCGTTGAGCTTCATGCGGCCTGCGGTCCAGGCGGGGGTCAGTTGTTCGTCGAACAACTTCAATGCTTCGGCTGAGTTGTTGCTCTGATGGGCTTCCAGGACTTGGGCGAGAATCCGGTTGTAGTTCTGGTGGAGCTTTTCGAAGGTATCGAACTCGGTACGGTCCTGATCGATATTGATCGTCCCAGCATAGCTGGCCATGTGCTGTTCGAGCCGTGATTCAAACGACTTGTAGTCTTGCTTGTCGACTTCGGAAATGCCCTGGTTCTTGTGGATCCCGATCAACTCCTGGGTTTGCAGGTAGCTGTCGACCCAGGCGCTGCGAATCATCGAGCTGAAAAATACCCCGGGCACTGCATCGTCGCGAACTGAGTTTTCGCTGACTTCGATTTTCAGCAGGCGTGAATACGAGACTACGACCATCAGGAGCATGATCGCGATAATTACCGCAAAGCTCGCCAAAATCCTTTGGCGCAGGGTCCAGTTCTTCACAGTAATTCCTCGCAGGGCCATTCAAATGGAGGGGAGTATAGCTGAGCGGCTGCGCGCTTTTATCAAGGCTTTTGATGTGCAGTGCACAGAATGCAGATGTGCTTGCGTTGGCCACAGCTATCTACACAATTTTGCGTGCGACGCGGGGCCTGTGGCGAGGGAGCTTGCTCCCGTGGCTGCCTGACAGCCGACGCCTATCCACCTGCCCCCCCCACAATCTAAATGTGGGAGCTGGCTTGCCTGCGATGGCGGCCTCCCAGCCGACAACTATCTACCAGACACCCCAACGATCCAACTGTGGGAGCGGGCTTGCTCGCGAAGGCGGCCTGGCAGTCAACACAGTTGTATTGTCTGCATATCCATTTCTGCGGTAACGGCCGCTTAGGGTTCCGCCCTGACGGCGGCTCACTTTTGAAAAGCGCAAAAGTAAGCAAAACGCTCTTGCCCCACCACTCGGCACCTCGCCTAGGCTCGGTGTGCCCGTAATCCGCCAGTGATTTGGGGGGCCGCCGCCACGCGCCATCCATGGCGCGGGGCGGCTAAACCGGCATCCCTGCCGGTTTACCCCCCAAATCACTGGCGAATTACAGCCAGCGTGGTTTGACGGGGCGCTTAAGATCAAAAGCAGATCAAGAGCAAGAGCGGCTCGCTTCGCATCGTGGTTACGGTGTGGGTACCTATGCCGCGATGGGGTGAGTCAGTCGGAAATAGAGTGACTGGTCTAGCGCATTCGCGGGCAAGCCCGCTCCCACAGGTTTGACTGGGGTGTGGCCCTATTTAGGCGTTTAGCCGTACTTGTTTTTCCAACTCCAGCTTCAAGCCTGGTTCAAGTTTCAGTTGGCGGGCCAGTTCGTCCAGGTAGGCTTTTTCCATGAAGTTTTCTTCGTCTACCAGCATCACGCTGGCGATGTACATTTCGGCGGCCATTTCCGGGGTGCTGGCGGCGCGGGCGACGTCGGTGGGGTCCAGGGGTTTGTTGAGTTCGGCGTGCAGCCAGTGTTGCAGTTCCTGGTCGTTATCCAGCTTGGTAAATTCGCCTTCGATCAAGGCGCGCTCGCGCTCATCCACATGCCCGTCAGCCTTGGCTGCGGCCACCAGTGCCTTGAGAATGCCTTGGCTGTGTTGTTCGACCTGGGCCGGTGGCAGGCGGTCGATGGTTTGCGGCTCGCCTTGGGGCGCGCTGGCCTGCTGGGCTTGCCAGTTGCCGTAAGCCTTGTAGGCAATCACACCGAGTGCGGCCAAGCCGCCGTAGGTGAGCGCCTTGCCGCCGAATTTGCGGGCTTTTTTGTTGCCCAGCAGCAAGCCCATGGCTCCCGCTGCCAGGGCGCCGCCGCCGGCACCACCGAGCATGCTGCCGAGCCCGCCACCGTTGAGTAAGCCGCCAAGGGCGCCCTTGTCATTGGACTTGCGTTGGCCGCCGGCCTTGTTTTGCAACATGTCCTGGCCAGACTTGAGCAGTTGATCGAGCAATCCACGGGTATTCATTCGTAGCCTCCAGACACTTGGGTTCGTAGGACCAATAGGCCTCCAGCGTAAAACTAAGTGCCAAAAAGCCGTGATCTAGAGTGCTTCCAGATGTAACGCTCAGTTGCGATGCTGGAAATGTCTTGTTGCACATGCAACGCCATCATCCCGCCATCAATCAATTTGCCTCGCTCATCGAACCGCTTAAGCTATCCGGCGTCTGTTTATTGTCCGTTGCGTTTGGCCGAAGGCATGTCCGAACCGTTATTTCTGATCCGTTACGTGCCAGGAACGGCGCGGGATTTGCTCACGACAGGTTGTCTCTATGCACCGCAGGAATTTGCTCAAAGCATCCATGGCCATTGCGGCTTACACCGGTTTGTCGGCCAGTGGCCTGCTGGCCGCGCAGGCCTGGGCAGGAAACCGGGCTGCCGATGGCAAGGCCGTGGCGTTCGATTTCGAATCGCTCAAGGCCCAGGCCAAGCAATTGGCCACCCGTGGCTACCAGGACACTAAGCAGGTGCTGCCGCCGACCCTGGCCACCATGACCCCGCAGAATTTCAACGCCATCGGCTATGACCGTAACCATTCGCTGTGGAAGGAGTTGAACGGCCAACTGGACGTGCAGTTCTTCCACGTCGGCATGGGTTTCAAGACGCCGGTGCGCATGCACAGCGTCGACCCCAAGACCCGTGAAGCCCGCGAAGTGCACTTTCGCCCTTCGCTGTTCAACTATGAAAAAACCACGGTGGACACCCAGCAATTAACCGGCGACCTGGGTTTCTCCGGCTTCAAGCTGTTCAAGGCGCCGGAACTGGACCGCCATGACGTGCTGTCGTTTCTGGGCGCCAGCTACTTTCGCGCAGTGGATTCCACCGGCCAGTACGGCCTCTCGGCGCGTGGCCTGGCGATTGATACCTACGCGAAAAAACGCGAGGAATTCCCTGATTTCACGCAGTTCTGGTTCGAAACCCCGGACAAGAACGCCACGCGTTTTGTGGTCTACGCCCTGCTCGACTCGCCAAGCGCCACTGGCGCCTATCGCTTCGACATCGACTGCCAGGCCAACCAAGTGGTGATGGCGATCGACGCGCACATCAATGCGCGCACCGCCATCGAACAACTGGGCATCGCGCCCATGACCAGTATGTTCAGCTGCGGCACCCATGAGCGCCGCATGTGCGACACCATTCACCCGCAAATCCACGACTCGGACCGCCTGGCCATGTGGCGCGGCAACGGCGAATGGGTCTGCCGGCCCCTGAACAACCCGGCCAAGCTGCAATTCAACGCGTTCGCCGACACCGACCCCAAAGGCTTCGGCCTGGTGCAGACCGACCATGAGTTCGCCAGCTACCAGGACACCGTCGACTGGTACAGCAAACGCCCAAGCCTGTGGGTTGAACCGACCACGGCCTGGGGCGAAGGCTCGATCGACCTGCTGGAAATCCCTACCACCGGGGAAACCCTGGACAATATCGTGGCCTTCTGGACCCCGAAAAAGCCCGTGGCCGCGGGTGATTCGCTCAACTATGGCTACAAGCTGTACTGGAGCGCACTGCCGCCAGTGAGCACGCCGCTGGCACAGGTCGACGCGACCCGTTCGGGCATGGGCGGCTTTACCGAAGGCTGGGCACCCGGGGAGCATTATCCGAAGGTATGGGCGCGGCGTTTTGCCGTGGACTTCAAGGGCGGCGGCCTTGATCGCCTGCCGGCGGGCACCGGCATCGAGCCGGTGGTGACTTGTTCCCACGGTGAGGTGAAGGATTTCAGCGTGCTGGTGCTGGATAACATCAAGGGTTACCGCATCCTGTTCGACTGGTACCCCACCAGCGACAGCGTGGAGCCGGTCGAGCTACGCCTGTTTATTCGCACCCAGGACCGCACCCTGAGTGAAACCTGGCTTTATCAGTACTTCCCGCCTGCGCCAGAGCAACGCAAGTACACCTAATGCCACACTGCACGATCATTCCCACGCAATAACGTGGGAATGATCGGATTTGGCTCAGAACCGCGACACGCTTTTCATCGCGCCAATCAGATAGCGCATCGCCACCTGATCACTCTCGGTCAGCGCCCGATATTGCGCCAGCAACTCCATTTCATCTGAACTCAACCTTCGACCCCGCAAGGACATCCGGCGGCTCAGAAAAGACGCCACCGCACCCGCTACGCCATAGGACTTGGCCATGGACCGCTACTCCTGATATCAGTCAAATACTCCTGGTGCCCATTTCCCAACTCCCGAGAAGCGCAACGGCTTCGCGGACCAACCGCCTGTCTCCCTGGGCCAGAAGTCGGGCTTACCCTTAGCGTAGAAACTATCTCACCATTCGTGGGATTTTTTTAGAGTATTAACTTAAAAAATAACGTCGGTAATAAAAACCTACAGCGATTGCTCACGCAGTGGCCGATATCGGCTGCGCAACGCCTACAACGCGCGCAAGAAAAAACCCACCGTGTCAGGGTGGGTTTGGCACAGAGGTGAGCAGGATCAATCCCGCAGGTCCGACTCATGAATCGGCTGGTCCCGATGGGTCGCCCGCTGGTATTGCGCAGGCCAGGTTGCCTTGCGCCCACCCAAGTCATCGTCGGCGTGCAGTGGCCAGTAGGGGTCACGCAGCAGTTCGCGGGCCAGGAAGATAATGTCGGCCTGGCAGGTACGCAGGATGTGCTCTGCTTGGGCGGGTTCGGTAATCATGCCGACGGTGCCAGTGGCCATGCCCGACTCCTTGCGCACGCGCTCGGCGAAGCGCGTCTGGTAGCCGGGGCCAGTAGGAATCTCGGCATTGGCGGCGGTGCCACCGGAGGACACGTCGATCAGATCCACCCCCAGGTCTTTCAGGCGGCACGCCAATTCCACGGTTTCATCCGGGTTCCAGCCGTCTTCCACCCAATCGGTGGCCGACACGCGCACAAACAGCGGCAACTCCTCAGGCCACACGGCACGCACGGCCTTGGTCACTTCCAGCACCAGGCGAATGCGGTTTTCGAAAGAGCCGCCGTAGTGGTCTTGACGCTGGTTGCTGATCGGCGAGAGGAACTGGTGCAGCAGGTACCCGTGAGCGGCATGGATTTCCACCACTTCAAAGCCTGCGGTCAAGGCGCGCTTGGCGGCGGCGACAAAGTCGGCGATCACTTGCTGGATCTGTGTTTCGTCCAGTGGCTTGGGCTGGGTGTGATTGGGGTCGAAGGCAATCGGCGAGGGCCCCACTGGCACCCAGCCGCCCTCCTCCGGTTTGACGCTGCCGTGTTTGCCGATCCATGGCCGATGAGTGCTGGCCTTGCGCCCGGCATGGGCCAACTGAATCCCGGCCACTGCGCCCTGGGCCGCGATAAAACGCGTGATGCGGCGCAACGGTTCGATCTGGGCGTCGTTCCACAGGCCCAGGTCCTGGGCGGTGATGCGGCCGTCGGCGGTCACCGCCGTGGCCTCGGTAAAAATCAGCCCGGCGCCGCCCACGGCTCGGCTGCCGAGGTGCACCAGGTGCCAGTCATTGGCCAGGCCATCGTCGCTGGAGTATTGGCACATGGGTGAAACCGCGATGCGGTTGAGCAGGGTCAATTGGCGCAGGGTGTAAGGTTCGAGCAGCTGACTCATGGCGCACCTCTTCTGGGCTTCATAGGCATTTTTGTAGGAGCGAGCTCGCTCGCGAAGGCCTCACAGGGGTCGCGTTTATCCAGGATTAACGCGTGATCGTTGACGTTTTTCGCGAGCAAGCTCGCTCCTACCAGCCTAGTCGACAACCATCGTTTGCACAGGGTTCAGAAAGGAAAGCGGGAGCCGATTGCCGGCTCCCGGTAGGCAGCACCTTACATCTCGACCTGGGTGCCCAGCTCGATCACACGGTTGACCGGCAGTTTGAAGAACCGCAGGTTGCCGTTGGCATTTTTCAACATGAAGGCAAACAACACTTCGCGCCAACGGGCCATGCCTTTGATGCGCGAGGCGATCACCGTTTCACGGCTAAGGAAATAGGTGGTGCGCATCGGGCTGAAGTCCAGATCATCCAAGTGGCACAGTTTCAACGCTTCGGGTACGTCCGGTTCATCGGTGAACCCGAAGTGCAGGATCACCCGGAAGAAGCCTTCGCCGTAGGCATCCACCTCGAAGCGCCGCGCCGCTGGCACCCGTGGAATGTCTTCGTAGACCACGGTCAGCAGCACCACCTGCTCATGCAGCACCTGGTTATGCAACAGGTTGTGCAACAGCGCATGGGGCACGGCGTCGGGCCGCGCGGTGAGGAACACCGCCGTGCCCTGCACGCGATGGGGCGGCTGTACGCGGATACTGCTGATAAAGATCGGCAATGGCAGGCCACCCTCGTCGAGACGGCCGACCAGCAATTGCTTGCCGCGCTTCCAAGTGGTCATCAGCACAAACAGCACGATCCCCGCCAACACCGGGAAGGCCCCGCCCTGGAGGATCTTCGGCGCGTTGGCCGCAAAGAACAGGCCGTCTACCAACAGGCAGCAGAGCAACAGCGGCACGGCCAGCACCGGTGGCCATTTCCACAGCAGCAGCATGACCGCCGATACCAGAATGGTGGTCATCAGCATGGTGCCTGTAACAGCTACGCCGTAGGCCGAGGCCAGGGCACCGGAGGATTCGAAACCCAGCACCAGCAGGATCACGCCGACCATCAGCGACCAGTTCACCGCACCGATGTAGATCTGGCCCTGTTCGGCACTGGAGGTGTGCTGGATATGCATGCGTGGGATGTAACCCAACTGGATCGCCTGGCGGGTCAACGAGAACGCGCCGGAAATCACCGCCTGGGAAGCAATCACCGTGGCCATGGTGGACAAGCCCACCAATGGGACCAGCGCCCAGCTTGGCGCCAACAGGTAGAACGGGTTGCGCGCCGCCTCCGGATCGCCCAGCAGCATCGCGCCCTGGCCGAAATAGTTGAGCACCAGCGCCGGCAGCACCAGCAGGAACCAAGCGCGGGCGATAGGTTTGCGGCCAAAGTGGCCCATGTCGGCGTAGAGCGCTTCTGCGCCGGTCAAGGCCAGCACCACCGCGCCGAGGATCGCCACGCCAATACCCGGGTGAACCATAAAGAAGCGCACGCCCCACGCCGGGTTGAGCGCATTGAGCACTTCGGGTTGCTGCAGGATGCCGTACACACCTAGGCCGCCCAATACCAGGAACCAGGTGACCATCACCGGGCCGAACAGCTTGCCGATGCGGTCGGTGCCGTGTTTCTGGATCAGGAACAGCGCCACCAGCACCACCAGGGCAATGGGCACCACCCATTTTTCCAGGCCATCGAACGCCAGTTCCAAGCCTTCGATGGCCGACAACACTGAAATCGCCGGGGTGATCATACTGTCGCCGTAGAACAGCGCCGCGCCACACAGGCCACATACCACCAAGAAACCGCGTAATTTGGCCCGCGTGCCGGCGGCTCGCCGCGCCAACGCGGTGAGCGCCATGATCCCGCCCTCGCCCTGGTTATCGGCACGCAGCACGAACAGCACGTACTTGATCGACACCACCCAGATCAGCGACCAAAAGATCAGCGCCAGGATCCCCAAAACACCGTCATGGTTGACCTGCACGCCATAACCACCGTTGAACACCTCTTTAAGGGTGTAGAGCGGGCTGGTCCCGATATCGCCATAAACCACCCCGACCGCCGCCACCAGCATGCCAATCGGCTTGGCTTTTGAATGCTCGGCACCTGCTGCCTGACTACTTGCCTGACCCATCAACCACTCCTGCCCTTTGACCTGAGGTCTTTTATAAACAGCGCTTCTAAGCTGACCCTAGCATGCGCTGTTTTACTTCTCGTAACAGACGTTTTATTGACCCAAGGGCTTTACCCGTGCGTAACGGCGCGAAGCATAGCGCAGCACTCGTCGTATTTCCCCGTTCAAGTGAACGGGGTGTCGTTTTAGGCAATCAGTCATAGAGGCCACAGCAGCACTTTGGCGCCTTTTTGCCTGCATTGATCACATTTACGGCCAACCGTATATTCCTGGCCCGGCTCAGTCGTGCTGCTTGGGTGGTGTGAGCAGGAGCGCCTTGCCGGATTACCTGATCGGTCAATCGTGCATTCGCATGGCGCGCAGTCGATATAAAAACTCAATTATCGAGCTGTCTCTTTTAAGGTACATTCCTCATGTACGAAGTGAAACACGTACTGTCAATCAACGGCGTGGATATCTACCAGGCTTGGCTGGATACAGTGCAGGACACGCGTTCGAAAGCAAGAATCACCACCAGAGTGGATCGGGCGTCCCTTGGTCACTTTGGCATTACCGAGCCAGTGGGTGATGGGGTCTTTGAGATGAAGCTCGATTTCGGCCCGGGGTTTCGCGTGTATTACGCAGTCCAGGATCGAAAAATCATTTTCCTATTGGGCGGTGGTTCGAAGGCCAGACAGCAGAACGATATCGATCAGGCCAAGGCTCTCTGGAAATCTTACAAGGTGCAGCAAAAATGACCATTCGTACCCGCCCGCACGAAGATAGCGTTCTGGAAATGCTTCGCAACGACGAGGCATTTGCCCTCGAATATTTGTCTGTCGCGCTTGAGGAAATAGATGAAGCCGGTGGCGAGGACGCTTTCCTTGTTGCTATCCGTCGAGTGGCGGAAGCCCGTGGTGGGATGCTCAGCTTGTCGCAGAACACCGGACTCAATCGAGCAAACCTCTACAGGTCCATCGGCGTCGGCGGCGATCCTAAGCTCTCTACTTTGCTTAAAGTCCTCCAGGCGTTAGGTGTGGGCATGTCTAAAGTGGTATCGCACCGAACCGAACAAGACATCCAGGCTTAAGCGCGCGCCAGTGTGGCTATGGGGATGACCCGGCGCAGCACTCGTCGTATTTCCCTGCATAAAGCTGGTCAACTGCGTTGCCCACCGATAGAATTGCGCACTTTTTGATCAGAGGCGCACCAAGCGCCCATCCGTTGCCTTGTCGTGCACGACCGGCAGCGTCATTCAATACCGAGGTTAGACATGTCCACCACCATCGCAAAAGCCAACCCCAAGGTTGGCTTTGTTTCCCTGGGTTGCCCGAAGGCGCTTGTCGACTCCGAGCGGATCCTCACGCAATTGCGTATGGAAGGCTACGACGTCGTGTCCACGTACCAGGACGCCGATGTGGTGGTGGTCAACACCTGCGGCTTCATCGACTCGGCCAAGGCCGAATCCCTGGAAGTGATCGGCGAAGCCATCAAGGAAAACGGCAAAGTCATCGTGACCGGCTGCATGGGCGTGGAAGAAGGCAATATCCGCAACGTGCACCCGAGCGTGCTGGCCGTGACCGGCCCGCAGCAGTACGAGCAGGTGGTCAACGCTGTGCACGAGGTGGTGCCGCCACGCCAGGATCACAACCCGCTGATCGACCTGGTGCCGCCTCAAGGCATCAAGCTGACCCCACGCCACTACGCGTACCTGAAGATTTCCGAAGGCTGCAACCACAGCTGCAGCTTCTGCATCATCCCGTCGATGCGCGGCAAACTGGTGAGCCGCCCGGTGGGTGACGTGCTCGACGAGGCCCAGCGCCTGGTCAAGTCTGGCGTCAAGGAGCTGCTGGTGATCTCCCAAGACACCAGCGCCTACGGCGTCGATGTGAAATACCGCACCGGTTTCTGGAACGGCGCGCCGGTGAAAACCCGCATGACCGAACTGTGCGAAGCCCTCAGCAGCCTGGGCGTGTGGGTGCGCCTGCACTATGTTTACCCGTACCCGCACGTGGACGAGCTGATCCCGTTGATGGCCGCCGGCAAGATCCTGCCGTACCTGGACATCCCGTTCCAGCACGCCAGCCCGAAAGTGCTCAAAGCGATGAAACGCCCGGCGTTCGAAGACAAGACCCTGGCACGCATCAAGAACTGGCGCGAGATCTGCCCGGAGCTGATCATCCGCTCCACTTTCATCGTCGGCTTCCCCGGCGAGACCGAAGAAGACTTCCAGTACCTGCTGGACTGGCTGACCGAAGCGCAGCTGGACCGCGTCGGTTGCTTCCAGTACTCGCCGGTGGAAGGTGCTCCGGCCAACCTGCTGGACCTGGCCGTGGTGCCGGACGACGTCAAGCAAGACCGCTGGGAGCGCTTCATGGCGCATCAGCAGGCCATCAGCTCGGCACGCCTGCAACTGCGCATCGGCAAGGAAATCGAAGTGCTCATCGATGAAGTCGACGAGCAAGGCGCGGTGGGCCGCTGCTTCTTTGACGCCCCTGAAATCGACGGTAACGTGTTTATCGACGATGCCAGCGGCCTGAAGCCGGGTGACAAAGTGTGGTGCACCGTGACCGACGCCGACGAGTACGACTTGTGGGCCGAAAAGCGCGACTGATCGCCCGATGATAAAAAAGCCCCGCCTCTGAGAAGATGCGGGGCTTTTTTAGGTCTATCGTATTGCCCATCAACCCCGAATACAGCAAGGGACAGCGGGTATGCGTCAGCATTCGGTGATTCACACACCTAAAACCAGCGACTACGCGCGCCTGGTGCAGATCTGGGAGGACTCGGTACGTGCCACCCACCACTTCCTCCCGGACAGCTATATCGAGTTGCTGAAAAACCTGGTGCTGACCCGCTACCTCGATGCGGTGATGCTGATCTGCACCAAGGACTCGCGCCAACGCATCAACGGGTTCGCCGGCGTGTCGGCGGGCAAGGTGGAGATGCTGTTTATCGACCCGCACTACCGTGGCCAGGGACTGGGCCGGCAATTGCTGGGTTACGCGATCGAACACATGAATGCCGATGAACTGGACGTCAACGAACAGAACCCCCAGGCCTTGGGGTTTTACCTCAAGCAAGGCTTCGAGGTGATCGGGCGCACAGAGCATGATGGGCTTGGGCAGCCTTATCCGTTGTTGCACCTGCGTCTGCGCCAGCAGCAACAGGCGCGTAATGCCTGAAAGCACACCGTACAAACTGTGGGAGCTGGCTTGCCTGCGAAGACGGCCTTACAGTTGGACCGTGTACATATCCATTCCTGCGGTAACGGCCACTTAGGGTTCCGCTCTGACAGCGGCTCACTTTTGAAAAGCGCAAAAGTAAGCAAAACGCTCTTGCCCCACCACTCGGCACCTCGCCTAGGCTCGGTGTGCCCGTAATCCGCCAGTGATTTGGGGGGCCGCCGCCACGCGCCATCCATGGCGCGGGGCGGCTAAACCGGCATCCCTGCCGGTTTACCCCCCAAATCCCTGTCGAATTCCGGCCAGCGTGGTTTAACGGGGCGCCTAAGATCAAGATCAAGGGCGACTCGCTTCGCATCGTGGTTACCGTTTGCTGCAATGGCGGTATACCAGCGCCCGATAGGTAGACTGACCCGCCGCCTTCGCAGGCAAGCCAGCCCACATTTGACCCGTGTCGCGTCAGTTAAATATTGTTAAGGCACATGCGCTGAAATGGAGCCGGGATTAACCGGCGCCAGACAGGTACAATAGTGGCCCCCTTTTGTTACGGCCCTTGTCATGACTGACCCCATACGCCTCTCCAAACGCCTTATCGAACTGGTCGGTTGCTCCCGTCGGGAGGCTGAGCTGTTTATCGAAGGCGGCTGGGTCTCGGTGGACGGCGAAGTGATCGACGAGCCGCAGTTCAAGGTCACTGACGAAAAAGTCGAGCTGGACCCAGAAGCCAAAGCCACCGCGCCAGAGCCGGTGACTATCCTGCTGCACGCCCCCGCAGGCGTGGACGCTGAAACCGCCATGGCCTCGATCAGCGCCGATACCCTCTCTGAAGAACACCGCTTCGGCAAGCGCCCGCTCAAGGGCCACTTCCTGCGCCTGAGCGCCAGCGCCGACCTGCAAGCCAAGGCCAGTGGCCTGCTGGTGTTCACCCAGGACTGGAAGATTCTGCGCAAGTTGACCGCCGATGCCGCCAAGATCGAGCAGGAATACGTGGTGGAAGTCGAAGGCGACATGGTTGCCCACGGCCTCAACCGCCTGAACCACGGCCTGACCTACAAAGGCAAAGAGCTGCCTGCCGTCAAAGCCAGTTGGCAGAACGAGAACCGCCTGCGCTTTGCGATGAAAAACCCGCAACCGGGCGTGATCGCGCTGTTCTGCGAAGCCGTTGGCCTGAAAGTCATCGCCATCCGCCGCATCCGCATCGGCGGCGTGTCCATCGGCAAGGTGCCAGTGGGCCAATGGCGTTACCTGTCCGGCAAAGAGAAGTTTTAAGCCGTTCCCCTTTTCCCGACACCGCCTGATTCCGGCGGTGTCATCCGTTGAATACCAGGATTGCCCACCATGATTCACAACGACGTACTGCGCAGCGTGCGCTACATGCTCGACATCAGCGACAACAAGATGGTCGAGATCATCAAGCTCGGCGGCATGGACGTGACCAAGGAAGACCTGCTGACCTACCTCAAGAAAGACGAGGAAGAAGGCTTTGTGTTCTGCCCGGATGAAGTCATGGCCCACTTCCTCGATGGCCTGGTGATCTTCAAGCGCGGCAAGGACGAAAGCCGCCCGCCGCAGCCGATCGAAACCCCGGTGACCAACAACATCATCCTGAAAAAGCTGCGTGTGGCCTTCGAACTGAAGGAAGACGACATGCATGCCATCCTCAAGGCGGCGGAGTTCCCGGTGTCCAAGCCAGAGCTGAGCGCGCTGTTCCGCAAGTTCGGCCACACCAACTACCGCACCTGTGGCGACCAGTTGCTGCGCAACTTCCTCAAGGGCTTGACCCTGCGGGTTCGTGCTTAAGCCATGAGCTATCAAGTCTCACCGGTCGGCTTCGTGCGTTCCTGCTTCAAGGAGAAGTTCGCCATCCCGCGCCAACCGCAACTGGCACCGGCTGCCCGCGGCGTGCTGGAGTTGGTGGCGCCGTTCGACCAGGGTGAGGCGGTGCAGGGGCTGGAGCAGGTCAGCCATGTGTGGCTGCTGTTCCTGTTCCACCAAGCCCTGGAAGACAAGCCGCGCCTGAAAGTGCGCCCGCCACGCCTGGGGGGCAATACCTCCATGGGTGTGTTTGCTACCCGTGCGACCCATCGTCCCAATGGCATCGGCCAGTCGGTGGTGAAGCTGGACAAGGTGGAGCCGGGGCGGCTGTGGATTTCCGGCATAGATTTGCTCGATGGCACGCCGGTGCTGGATATCAAGCCGTATGTGCCGTATGCCGATAGCGTTGATGCGGCCACCAACCACATCGCCAGCGATGCGCCCGCGCTGATCGGCGTGCAATGGCTCAAGGCAGCGCTGCAACAGGCGCAAGGCCATGCCCAGCGCCTTGGTGAACCGTTGGTAGAGTTGATTGATCAGTGCCTGGCGCAAGATCCGCGACCGGCCTACCAAACGCCCGGCCCTGAGCGTGAATACGGTGTGCGGTTCTGGGACGTGGATGTGCGCTGGCACTACCCGGAGCCGGGGATGATTTGTGTGCTGGAAGTGGTTCCGGCGCAGTAAATCGCAGAAACGCAAAAGCCCGCGCTGCCTTCACAGGCAACGCGGGCTTTTCTTTGCAACACATTCAACTGTAGGAGCGAGCTTGCTCGCGAAAAACGAGCAGGCACCGCGTTCAGTCAAGATGCCAGCGTTATCGTTGACGGTCTTCGCGAGCAAGAACTAGGCGTCCCCCTCGCTCCTACAAGTGACCCGAAGTCACTTTTCGACGAACGCGCGCTCGATCAGGTAGTCACCCGGCTCACGCATCCGTGGCGAAACCTTGAGGCCGAAGCTGTTCAACACTTCGCTGGTCTCATCCAACATGCTTGGGCTGCCGCACAGCATGGCGCGGTCGTCCTCGGGGTTGATCGGTGGCAGGCCGATGTCGCTGAACAGCTTGCCACTGCGCATCAGGTCGGTCAGGCGGCCTTCGTTTTCGAACGGCTCGCGGGTTACGGTCGGGTAGTAGATCAACTTGTCACGCAGGGCCTCGCCGAAGAACTCGTTCTGCGGCAGGTGCTCGGTGATGAATTCGCGGTAGGCGACTTCGTTGACGTAGCGCACGCCGTGGCACAGGATGACTTTTTCGAAACGCTCGTAGGTCTCCGGGTCCTGGATCACGCTCATGAATGGGGCGAGGCCAGTACCGGTGCTGAGCAGATACAGATGCTTGCCCGGCTTCAAATCGTCAAGCACCAGGGTGCCTGTCGGTTTTTTGCTGATGATGATCTCGTCGCCTTCCTTCAGATGCTGCAACTGGGAAGTCAGCGGGCCATCGGGCACCTTGATGCTGAAGAACTCCAGATGCTCTTCCCAGTTCGGGCTGGCAATGGAGTAAGCGCGCATGAGCGGGCGGCCGTTGGGCTGTTGCAGGCCGATCATCACGAACTGACCGTTCTCGAAGCGCAGGCCCGGATCGCGGGTGCACTTGAAGCTGAACAGAGTGTCGTTCCAGTGATGAACACTGAGGACACGCTCGTGGTTCATGTTGCTCATGTACGGGGGACTCCTGGAAATGGGTCTGCGCCAAAGGTAAGGATGCGCAATTGCACAGCATTCTAATGGCGGCGACAATATCTGTTAACTGGATTATTAAGATAAGGGTTATCGGTTATATCGATATGCGATTTACTCTCCGTCAACTGCAAGTTTTCGTCGCCGTCGCCCAGCAGGAAAGCGTCTCGCGCGCTGCTGGCCTTCTGGCCTTATCTCAATCCGCCGCCAGCACCTCAATTACCGAGCTGGAGCGTCAATCCAGCTGTCAATTGTTCGACCGCGCCGGTAAACGCCTGAGCCTCAACGCCCTCGGTCACCAGCTATTGCCCCAGGCTGTGGCATTGCTGGACCAGGCCAAGGAAATCGAAGACCTGCTCAACGGCAAGTCTGGCTTCGGCTCGCTGGCGGTCGGGGCGACGCTGACCATCGGCAATTACCTGGCGACGCTGTTGATTGGCAGCTTTATGCAGCAACACCCCGAGAGCCAGGTAAAGCTGCATGTGCAGAACACTGCGCATATCGTGCACCAGGTGGCGCACTACGAAATTGACCTGGGTCTAATTGAAGGCGACTGCAGCCATCCGGATATCGAGGTGCAAACCTGGGTAGAAGATGAGCTGGTGGTGTTCTGCGCCCCTCAGCATCATTTGGCCAAGCGCGGCGTGGCCACCATGGACGAATTGACCCACGAAGCGTGGATCCTGCGGGAACAAGGCTCGGGCACGCGCCTGACCTTCGACCAGGCCATGCGTCATCACCGCAGCGCACTGAATATCCGCCTGGAGCTGGAGCACACCGAGGCGATCAAACGGGCAGTAGAGTCGGGCTTGGGGATTGGCTGCATTTCGCGGCTGGCGCTGCGCGATGCGTTCCGCCGTGGCAGCCTGGTGCCGGTGGAAACCCCGGACCTGGACCTGGCCCGGCAGTTCTACTTCATCTGGCACAAGCAGAAGTACCAGACCTCGGCGATGCGCGAGTTTCTCGAACTGTGCCGCGCTTTCACCGCAGGGGTGCAGCGCAGCGACGAGATCGTGCTGCCGAGTATCGCGTGATCCTCAGATCAGGATGACGGCCCATACCAGGGTGATCATGGTCAGCGCCACGAATTGCGCGGCGCTGCCCATGTCCTTGGCATTCTTGGACAGCGGGTGACGGTCCAGGGAAATACGGTCAATGGCCGCTTCTACCGCTGAGTTGAGCAATTCGACGATCAGCGCCAACAGGCACACTGCAATCAGCAACGCCCGTTCAACCCGACTGACCTGCAGGAAAAAGCTCACGGGGATCAGGATGACGTTCAGCAACACCAACTGGCGGAATGCCGCCTCGCCAGTGAAAGCTGCACGCAGGCCATCCAGGGAATAGCCCCCTGCGTTGAAGATACGTTTGATACCGGTTTGACCCTTGAAAGGCGACATAGATGTAGGCAACTGAACCAAAGAAGTGGGGAAGCTAGATCACGCAAAGTCAAAAAAGCGTGAAGCGGCTGTAACTTAATGTTGCGAAATAGACTCAAGTTGCTGCAACAGCAACGCCGCCTGGGTGCGCGTACGCACGCCTAACTTGCGGAAAATCGCCGTAACGTGGGCCTTGATGGTCGCTTCGGACACACTCAACTCGTAGGCAATCTGCTTGTTCAACAACCCTTCGCAGACCATGGTCAATACCCGGAACTGCTGGGGCGTCAAGCTGGCCAGGCCATCGCGGGCGGCCTTGGCTTCATCGGACACATTGATTTCTTCAAACGCCTGGGGTGGCCAGGACACATCGCCGTCCAACACCGTACGCACAGCTTTCTGGATATCTTCCATCGCGCTGGACTTGGGAATGAAACCGCTGGCGCCAAACTCCTTGGAGCGCACCACCACATCGGCTTCTTCCTGGGCCGAGACCATCACCACCGGTATTTGCGGGTATTGCCCACGCAGCAGCACCAACCCGGAGAAACCGTAGGCGCCCGGCATGTTCAGGTCAAGCAACACCAGGTCCCAGTCGGATTTTTCGGTAAGGCGGGTTTCCAGTTCGGCAATGCTGGCCACTTCGACCAGACGTACATCGGGGCCAAGGCCCAAGGTTACGGCCTGATGCAGTGCGCTGCGAAACAGCGGGTGGTCATCGGCAATCAGGATTTCGTATGTGGCCATTGGTTAAATGATCCTGTTTTTTATGGGAGCCCTGATGGGTTCAGGGTTCACCAATACACGAGGCGACGGCCAGGCAGCGATCGCCACAGGGCCCGTTCAACGTCAAAAACACATGAAACGACGTCGATAATTCACGGTTGCACCCAATCGGCGCACAGCATGCCCAGCGTAGCCTGGAGGGTCAAGCACTACGCCCGTGGGGATTTTAGCGGGTTGCGGGCTTACAGTGCCATCATGCAAACGTCGTCTGGTTATCCCGCCGGGATGTAGGGTGCAAGGCGCGTATGCACGGTATCCGCTGCATCCAGTGGCATTTGAAACTTGGCAGCCAGGTAATGGGTGCTGAACACATCAAGGTAGGCATCCAGCACTTCGCTGGCGGCGAGGTCATCGGCCAGCTCCAGGCACAGCGCCGCCACCTCGGCGGTGCAGAAATGATCATCACGCTTGGAGCGCCGTAGCTTGTAACGCGACAGCTGCTCGGGCGCCAGGCTCAGCACGGGTAAATGTTCCAGGTAGGGGCTTTTGCGAAACATCTTGCGCGCTTCGCTCCAGGTACCGTCCAGCAGAATGAACAGCGGGCGCCTGCCCTCCTCCACGCACACTTCACTGACCACCCGTTGCGGCGCCACGAATTCACCGGGAAATACGATATACGGTTGCCACTGCGGGTCGGCCAGCAACCTGAGTAGCTCAGGGTCGACTTCGGTGCGCGACCAGGCGAACGCGGTGGTGTCGCGTATGACATCGGCGATCAGCCAACCCGTGTTGCTGGGTTTCATCGGTTCAACGTCATGCATCAACAGGCACATGGCGGACTTGGCTTCTACCTGCGGCCGCCAGGCACACAGGCAATACTCAGGAATGACCCGACAGCCGGGACAGCGCTCAGCACGCGAACCCCGATTGAGAAACGGCCTGACGGCACGCGCCAGACGCTGGGTACGCAAACGGGAGACGGCGTGGCTCATCGGGCACGCGGCGAAGAAAAGGAAATCAACACGGAACAAACTCGTGAAAAACAGAAGTCCCGCAGTTTACCAGCGATACGCCTGGCTGTAGTGGCAAGGGCTCACCTATAATTGCGCGCCACTGAACGCACAGCCCAGTGGCTGGTCTATGCACCAGTAACCGAATCAGGAGAGTTTCATGCTGCGTTCCATGCTGCGCCTTGTTGCCCCATCCGTCGCCCTTGCGCTGGTCTTGCCTATGGGCGCCCATGCGGCCTCGCTGCTGGAGGCTCAAATGAACAAGAAGCTGCAAAGCGTCGCGGCTGAAAGCAACAAAGACCTGCCCCGGGAAATCGATGAAAAAACCCTGGAAGTCGCCTACACCGTTGAAGGCATGCAGCTGATCGATCACCTCAGCGTGCTGCCCGACCGTGCCGAACAGATGCGCGCCAACCCCAAGGCTGTGTATTTCCAGCTGGGGCGCAGCGTGTGCACCAACCCAGGCTATCGCGAGCTGATGGCCAAGGGCGCAGTGATGCGCTATGAAATCACCGAGAACAAGACCAATCGCCCGGTGGCTTCGGTCAAGTTCGCAGAGTCCGATTGCCCGGCGCCAGCGAAGAAGAAAAAGTAACCTCTGCTTGACCCTCCCGCGCTGCTTCCCAGCGGCGCGCACGCTTGCTCTGCGTTTGCCACCAACGACTAAACTGCGTAATGAGCCACCAATAAGCGGTTGCCAGCCAAGGGTTTTTCGGCCCATGATCAATTCATCCCAGATGCCCGCCCACCACAGCTTCTAATGCTGTTCTGTCATATTTTCAGGGCAAAAAAGGCCTGCCCTCCTGCGGCATGCCGCGACACAAGCAGTGTCGTGGCCCAGGCGACGTTTTCGTCGACGACCCAGGCCCTGTAAAGAAGGAGAAATTGAATGCCTTATGAATCAGATGACTTGCTGCTTCGTCATTTTGAAAAAAACGGGACCGACCTCACTCAGCAGGTCGACGCACAAATTCAGTTGATCGCCCCCAACAGTCCGAATATTCCTCTTTATCGAGACATGATCCTCACCGTCCTGCGCATGGCACAGGACGACCGTGACCGCTGGAACGCCAAGATTACCCTGCGCGCCATTCGCGAATTGGACCATGCCTTTCGCGTCCTCGAACAGTTCAAGGGCCGGCGCAAAGTCACAGTATTCGGCTCGGCGCGTACGCCAGTGGAAAGCCCCCTGTATGCGCTGGCCCGAGAGGTGGGTGCGGCGTTGGCACGTTCCGACCTGATGGTCATCACCGGTGGCGGTGGCGGCATCATGGCCGCAGCCCACGAAGGCGCGGGCCTGGAGCACAGCCTTGGGTTCAATATCACCCTGCCCTTTGAACAGCACGCCAACCCGACCATTGATGGCACCGACAACCTGCTGTCATTCCACTTCTTCTTTACCCGCAAGCTGTTCTTCGTCAAGGAAGCCGACGCGCTGGTGTTGTGCCCTGGCGGTTTCGGCACCCTCGACGAGGCATTGGAAGTGCTGACCCTGATCCAGACCGGCAAGAGCCCGCTGGTGCCGGTAGTGCTACTGGATGCGCCGGGCGGTGGGTTCTGGCAAGGCGCCCTGGACTTCATCCGCAACCAGTTGGAAGCCAATCGCTATATCCTGCCCACCGACCTCAAACTGGTCCGTCTGGTCTACAGCGCTGAAGAGGCGGTAGACGAAATCAACCAGTTCTACGCCAACTTCCACTCCACCCGTTGGTTGAAACGTGAGTTTGTGGTGCGCATGAATCATCCCCTGAGTGAGCGCGCCCTGGCCCATATGCAGCAAGCGTTTGCCAGCCTGCGGCTCAGTGGCGAATTCCAGCAACTCGCCTATACAGGCGAAGACCATGACGAACCGCGGTTCAGCCATTTGACGCGCCTGGTATTCAATTTCAACGGTCGCGATCAGGGGCGGCTGCGGGAGTTGGTGGATTACATCAACCTGCCGGAGAACTGGGCGCACGCTCAGGGCAAGGCCCAGCAACGGATGACGCCAGAGACGGCGTGACTTTTTACAGGCGAAAAAAAAGGCCCACTATTTTCATAGTGGGCCTTTTGTTTTTTGGCGTTCAGTCGTCCATATCCCGACCGCTTAACAAGCGGCTGATCATGTCCATCGAAAACCCGCGATAACTCAAGAAGCGACCTTGCTTCGCACGCTCCCTGGCATCAATTGGAAGGTGGCCCGCAAACTTTCGACGCCAGGTTTCCTCCAATTGCGACTGCCAACTGATACCGCACTCACGTAGCGCGAGGTCGATATCGGCACGTTGCAGGCCACGTTGGCTCAACTCTTCGCGAATCCGCGCAGGGCCATAACCGGAGCGTGCGCGGTAAGACACAAAACTTTCAAGGTAACGGGCTTCCGACAACAGCCCTTCTTCCGTCAACCGGTCGAGGGCTGTTTCGATCATCTCAGGCTCTGCACCGCGCTGACGCAACTTGCGCGTCAGCTCGACTCGACCATGCTCGCGGCGAGCGAGCAGGTCCATTGCCGTGCGCCGAACGGCGACGAGCGTATCCAGTACAACAGTCATCGTTTGCTTCAGATATCAGTGTCGGCTTCTTCCACTTCTTCAACCGGCTCACGGTTGGCAGCCGCTTTTACATCTGGCGCGGCAGTCAGCAGCTTGTCGCGGATCTGCTTCTCAAGCGTGGCAGCGATATCCGGGTTATCCGCCAGGAACTTGGCCGAGTTGGCCTTACCCTGACCGATCTTGCTGCCGTTGTAGGCATACCAGGCACCGGACTTCTCGACGAAACCGTGCAGCACGCCCAGGTCGATCATCTCGCCGTTCAGGTAAATACCCTTACCGTAGAGAATCTGGAACTCGGCCTGACGGAATGGCGGCGCCACTTTGTTCTTCACAACCTTGACGCGGGTTTCGCTACCCACAACCTCGTCGCCTTCCTTCACCGCGCCGGTACGGCGGATATCCAGACGGACCGAAGCGTAGAACTTCAGCGCGTTACCACCGGTGGTGGTTTCCGGGCTACCGAACATCACGCCGATCTTCATACGGATCTGGTTGATGAAGATCACCAGGCAGTTGGCGTTCTTGATGTTACCGGTGATTTTACGCAGCGCCTGGGACATCAGGCGGGCTTGCAGGCCCACGTGCATGTCGCCCATTTCGCCTTCGATTTCAGCCTTGGGCACCAGAGCAGCCACGGAGTCGACCACGATCACGTCGATGGCGTTGGAGCGCACCAGCATGTCGGTGATTTCCAAGGCTTGCTCGCCGGTGTCCGGCTGGGAAACCAGCAGGTCATCAACGTTGACGCCCAGCTTGCCGGCGTACTCAGGATCCAGCGCGTGCTCGGCGTCGACGAACGCGCAGGTGGCGCCCATCTTTTGCGCCTGGGCAATCACCGACAGAGTCAGGGTGGTTTTACCGGAAGATTCAGGACCGTAGATTTCAACGATACGGCCTTTTGGCAGGCCGCCAATGCCGAGTGCGATGTCCAGACCCAGAGAGCCAGTGGAAATAGCCGGGATCGCCTGACGGTCGTGATCGCCCATACGCATTACGGCACCCTTGCCGAATTGACGTTCGATCTGACCCAGGGCCGCAGCCAAGGCTTTCTTCTTGTTGTCGTCCATTAAAGTCCTCACGTAATCAATAAGGCCTGACGGCCAACACCTGTATAAGTAGACAGTATTGTTCCACAAAGATCGGTGATCGCCTACCCCTGATTGTCTATTTCTGCTGCAGCTCGTCGCAACAAGCCCTCCAGCGCGGCTTTTACCGTTTGTCGGCGGACCTCGTCGCGGTTGCCGGGGAAGTGCGCAAGCTCGGCCGTGACTTCGTCGCCCACGGCAAAGGCCAGCCAAACGGTGCCCACCGGCTTGTCCGGCGAGCCGCCATCGGGGCCGGCCACACCGCTGACCGCCACGGCAAATCGGGCCAGGCTTTTTTCCTGCGCGCCCCGGGCCATCGCTTCCACCACTTCCTGGCTGACGGCCCCGACTTTGGCGAACAGTTTTTCCGGCACATTCAGTTGCCGGGTCTTCTGTCGGTTGGAATAAGTGACATAGCCCGCCTCGAACCAGGCCGAACTGCCCGGGATCCGCGTGATGGCTTCGGCAATACCGCCGCCGGTACAGGACTCGGCAGTGGTGACGTGGGCGCTGAGCACCTGCAAACGGCGCCCCAGTTCGGCAGCCAGTTGAGTGATTTCCTTCACGGTCGTCTCCAGGAATGGGCGGGGGTTTGCCTACCCTACAGGAGCCCATCGACCATGCAAGACACAGAGTGCATCAAGAGACTAATGCGCGACGGCCTGCAAGTAGGCCTGGCAAGCACGCAAGGCGATCAGGGCGTTGTCGCCGTCGTCGGTGATGCGGATAATTCGCTGAGCATGCGCCGGGTCAAGTCGGGCTCGCGAGGTTGCATGAACCACGCCGCCGGGGCTGGGGGCGGCAGGCACTGTGCAGCCACTGGCGACGGTGTCGAGAAGGACTGACAACCGCACATCAGCAGTGGCCAGGCGGTCACGCAGAGCAGCTTGGTTGCCTTGGGCATCGTTCAATTCCTGAATATGTTGGTGGTCACTAGTAGAGAGCTGTTGTTCAAGGGCCTGGCGTTTGGTCTGTTCGGCCTGTTGCTGGTGGAGGATTGCCTGGTTTTGCTGGCTGAGCGCCTGTGCATGTCGGACTGATTGCAGCTCCAACTGCGCCCCGTATCGCCATGCCTGCACCTGCCACACAAGCGCCATAAGCAGACACACACCGATCAAGCCAAACGCGCCTAGGAAACGCATAGCACCGCCTTCGCCCGCGCCCACAACTGCAAACGGTCGTCCAGGCCATTGAGGCCGCCATTGATGCGCCGGGTGATGGTGGTGAACTGGCCTTTGTCGGCGAGCTCGTTGAGACCGTTGCTTTGCCAGAACCAGGCGGCGGATTCGCAGGCCCATTGCGGTTGTTCCAGCAGTTGCGGCTGGAGCAGCAGGCGATCATCGCCGAAAAGTGCCTGGCTGCACGCAAGGTAATTACGGCGGCCGGTTATCTGGATCAGCCCTCTGCCACGATACTTTTGTCCATCTGCGTCCGCTTCGGGAGTGTTACCCAGGCGCGCCGCCAAGACGCCGGTGTCGTATTTGCTCAGGTATTGATCACTGCCCAGTTCGCGCACGTAGTGCAGTTCACCGGACTCGTGACCGATTTGAGCGAGGAAGGCAGCGGCGCGTTGGGGAGTGTTGATTTGCCGATTCCGCATTGCCAAGTTGAGTGAGGATATGAAAACGCCCGCTAGAGAGCGGGCGCGTGGGAAGACTTGCTGAAGTTGCGTGAGCGTCATGGGATGACCTTGCCACGGGCCACCGCCCTGGCTGCCAGAATCGCTTCGGGTATGGGCGTATTCTCTTCAAGGAACCGCAAGCTGTACCAGTCGGTAGACGCCAGATAAGCAAGGGCCTCACGCGAATCAGCTTGTGCCTGGAGGTCTTGGGGTGTCTGGTTTTTTTCAAGCTTCGACAAATCAAACATCGCTCAAGTCCTCCGCAGGTTTGGCTGAGTGGTTGGGCAGATCAATCGGCTCGACCGGAAAGGGAACCGGCCCGGCCGATACCTGGAGCCTGCCGTTCTGCCACATGTAAGCTGGCGCATCCGCATTGACGGCCAGTCTCAAGGTCAACTCGATCTCGCCGTTACGACGGCTGACGGGCCCTGCGAACAACTCATGTCCGATGGCGGACATGGGTAGGGTCATCCCTTCAGGGATCAGCGAAAGGTCAATCCTTTGGTCATTCAGGATCAATGTTTCACCCTCGACAAAGGCTGTCGTGGGAGTCGCGGCGCCAAGAGGCCGAAAAGGAACGTGGTGAATGATCATGCGTGCCATCTCCCGATTGCCGTCACTGTCACGATATTGTTCAGCGTCCGGTCGGACATAAAGAAGTAGGAACCGACGTTGCCGTAGCACCTGGCAGACATGTCCCAGTCAACCGACGGGTAAATGTTGGGGAACACCGCCACAGGGGTGTCCGCAAAAGCCGCCAGCCACGCGACGTTACGCGTGACACCAGCGGTGTAGCCGGTAAACCGCTGCTGGCAAATTTGCAAGCCACCGGCAAAGCGGAAATACCAGTTATCAAGCGAACCACCGCGCTCGATGAGCCCCGAATTAATCGGCAAGGCGCCCGAAGGGCCAGCATTGAGCACCCCGGATATCGCGTTGCCGTTATGAAGAATGCTTCGCCAGTTGGGCGCAGCTGCACCTGGGTTAACGCTGAACTGGCGGAAGTGAATACCATCCCCCGATACAGCCATCGACAATTGCGCTCGCCATTGTGGGTCATGTCCCCAAGCCTGAGACAGTACGCTGATTGCCCCGAAGCCTGGCACGCCATCCGGGTGGCCGTAATAGCTGTACAGACCCGTGTTGGCTTTATTCGGAGACGCGGATTGTGCAGATGACAACCCCATCAGTTCCCCCGCAGCGGCACCTTGCCCTATACCGATCGCAAACAACGATGAATTGATATCGGCACGCCATGGAGACCAGGCACCATCACCCCGTCGCCCCCGCATATACACGGACTCATCAAGCATGGCCTTCGCCGTTTGCCAGACGTAGCCGCCTGAATTGGCAATTTGCAGGATCTGCACGTAAGGATTGGGCAGGTTCAGCCCTCCATTACCGAACTGAAACAACCCACTGACACGCGGCAACTCATTGGCGTCGTCGGTCGGCTGTTTCGAAATGGGCTCGGCGCCCCAGCCCGCATGCCCCATCATTGACACCCGGCCAGGGGTGAAGTCATCGCTGCCGGTCACTACGTTTTGAGTGGCTGCTGTGCCCAACTGAGCCTGGCGAGCGAACAACTCCTGGGTCATTGCGTTGATCTTGATACTGGCGCTGCGCGGTGTGTCGCCGCCGACGCCAGTGGGTGCCGCACCAATATTGATTTCCTGTCGTGCCATGGGGACTCTCCATAGTCTGGGCAATAAAAGACCCGTTAAAAAGCGGGTACGGGATGTCTGTGCATTTTTCAGGGCAGGCGTTTTTCAGCAAGCCTGTAGATCGTGGCGCGTGCCGCATTGCGAGCGGCTTTGATATCCGCAGGCATCGGGGTGCCTTCCTCCATCTGCGCAAACGCATACCAGTCACTGTCCCTGAGGTAGCCATGGGCCTGATCAAGGGCGAGATCCTCCTCCAGCTCCTGGGCGCTCTTTATTTTTTGCAATTGGCTGACATCAATCATGGATCACCTCTTCCTGGGAGGGTGCTGAACGTTCTTCAGTTATTGCAGAGGTGGGTATTTCAACTGGCCCATTGGAGCTCACCTCAATGATCGTAGGCTCAACCGGGTTGCGCAGTGACGGCGGATCATCCCACTTGACCGGCAATTTAAGCGTCAGTGTCAGCTCGCCGTCGATACGTACGACGGCATCGACAAAGCAGTCACTTCCCATTGCACTGGCCAGAATGCGATAACCGTCCGGGATGACCGAAAGATCAAAAGCCCGACCATTAACCGTGATCACTTCATCGCGCACAGAGACCTTCAGCGGCTCATCCGTCAAAAAGGGAAACAGTTTGATCCTGATCATTTCCAGGCTCCCCATACAGTCACGGCGTTTTGGAAACTTTGAGCTGTCGAGCCATTTCTAATGATGATGTCCACCGCACTGGTTCCATTGACATAGCAGTTCACCGCACCGAAATGTTCATAAGTCATTTGTGGCTGCGGATTCACGTAAACACTGCCACTTCCCAAAACGATTGCCACGGGCAACGAAACCGTCACCACCGTCGGCTGATTCGGTGGCAGAACCGCACTGACCGCGCTGACGCCCTGAACGCAGATTTGGCCGTTGATGTACTTGCTGATGTTCCAGCCACCGACCACCGTTTTACTCATCAACCCGATTCCGGATGCCGGGTCGCCCTCGGCGTTGGCACCGGTGTACAGACGCGCCCATGGCGTCCACGTGCCGTTGGCATTGACTCGCCTGAACGCGGTGTTCGTGGTGTCGGGGTTGACCCACTCCTGAGTGGAGTACACAGCCGACAAATATTTGTGCGACAAAAAGCCATAGCTGTTGGGGCCATTGGGACCGGGAATATTGTTGCCGTAGTACTCTCCGGTGGCCGCCACTGCGTCCGCACTGGTGGTGAGTATCTTGACCACACCGCCTACGCCAAAATCACCCGCCTTGATAACCTGCGTCCAGGCTTTGCCCGCAGCGGCTCCTTGCAAAAACTGACGTTCCCAAGTCACGTTCTCTAAAAGGCTATAGGCAATTTGCCGCACATATCCCCCCGATCCCGAGAGCACCTGAATGATGAATACGTAAGGGTATGGCAGGGAGACACCACCATTGCCGAACATGAACAGCCCATTTATCACGGGTAGGCCATCGGCGCTGTCGGTGGGTTGCATAGCGAAGGGAACATTCCCTCCCCAACCACTGGCTTTTGCCAGTGCATCGCCTTTATACAACTCGTTGGTCATTGCATTGATTTTGATCATGGCGCTGCGCGGTGTATCACCGCCCACACCGCTGGGGCGCGTACCGAGATCAATTTCTTGTCGAGACATCCTTAACCTCCAAATTGAAAATCCATTTCAACCTCAGCAAGTTCCTTATCTTATTATCACTTGCAGTCATATCCCGCTCACATCGACTACGAGGTAGCTGTAGGCTTCAGCTCGATAATTGAACTCTTTCACCTGATGCTGCTTGGTATACCCATAGTAATAATAATATTTGACCTTAAAATTTATTTTACCTGGACCATGAGTGAAGAAGTTAGTGCTCGCATATTCATTAATCCTGAAGTTTCCACCACCACCCGTAAATTGCGTGGTACGCCAACTTCGCCCACATCGACCTCCAAACACAACTGCATATTTCTTGCCTGTCTCATAATTATGATCGCCGACCACCGCCTCAAAATTATCCGTCCCTACCAATACGTCTCTTACAATTAACTGAGGCGTCGTCGCGTCATACACCAACTCGCCATGGTCATTGAATATCTGCATGCCAAAGGCTCCTCCCGCAGACACGCCCGGCCGGAAACGATAAACGTCCAGGTTGACGATCGTTGAACCATCCGTGACGTAACGCTGGATGTAACCGCCTCCACTGCGCGATACATTCGCCAAGCACACTGAGTGAGCTTCATTCTGAGCGCGTACAGCCACAATTTCCTCGGCATCCGGTATCCAGACATCCAAGTACTGCCCCCATGCTGGGTTACTGCTGGCGGCGGTACTCACCTGAGTTGTCTTACTCACAAAACCATAGGTTTTAAAGTTTTGGTCGAGTAGCACACTACGGTCATCGTTTAGAACTTGAAAACCAATAGCCATCATGAAATACCGTAAGTAATAATCCCTGGATTGACACAGGCACTCCACATCAACGTGTTCTGCGAAATACTGCATTGGGGCCCATCAGTGACATTGATGCCGGCCTCAAGTGTGACCATATACCAAGGGCGACCTTGAGCGAATGCATCAACCACCAATGACCCTGCTCCCGTTCCGCTACTTATTCTGCCAATTACCCGGGCAAGCCGACTGTTTACATCGACCAGTACTTCGCCCTGCGCGTTGAACGCTTGAAATCCTGCTGCCATACCCTCTCTCCTGTTGGTGGATGGGTGACTAACCCCAGATCCCGAATCGAACACGCAACACTTGGTTAGCATCAAATACTTGAACCAACTGATTGCTGATGGTCATCCGACCACCGCCCCCCACGCCGTTAAGTTCCAACCCACCAGCCTTATCAAGTTTCCAACCACTGACACCCGGCTGATAATCATTGGACTGAATAACCTGACCAATTTTGGCGTTAGTGATCGTGCCGTTCTGAATGAATGCACTATCGATAAATGTTTCAGCACCTCTAACCGCGAACGGTGTCGAAGGTTTACCCGGCGTATTTTCGTTATAAATCGCAAACTGATCCGCCGAAATCAGAAACTGACTTTGCAACCCACCTGGACCATTCTCGATACCCAACCCAATACCGGCGAACTTGTACCCTCCGCCTGCGGCAACCTGCATCCGCACTGACCAATTCGCCGCCAACTTCCCATTGGTATCCGCAATCGCCGAGGCATTGGTCTGGATACTCACTGACTGTTGGTTAACTTTGGTCTGCACCGTCTCAATACTTTGGGCCAGCGTTTTGTCCGCTGTGGCCAAGGTCGTCAGTCGCGTATCAATCGACGCCGAGTTGTTATTGACCTTTGCATCCAGCTGCGTAACCCGCTGGGCAAGGGCCTCATCCCGGGAAGCTGAAGCGCTGTCTACGTTGGTGATACTGGCCTGGTTCTGACTGACCCTTGCATCCAGCCGCGTAACCCGCTGGGCAAGGGCCTCATCCCGGGAAGCAGAAGCGCTGTCTACGTTGGTAATACTGGCCTGGTTCTGACTGACCCTCACCTCCAACGCATCGGTCTTCATCGCCTGAGCAATATCACCCTCGACAATCGCTGACATCACCGACCAGGTGCCAGCCATGGAAACGTCATCACCCGCGAATGAGGTTTGCTCATCACCTGCCATCTTCGGGTTGACCTGGGCATACACCCCGTCGGTTTTCTGGGCAGTGCTGGTGACCTTGCCGTCCACCGTCTCGATCGCCGTTTTGTTCTGCTGGATCTGCAACGCCAATGCATTGCTGGTTTGCACAAGGGAGCCAATGTCCAGCCAATAAGCCGCGTTAGGCGGTGGGCTGTTAGCCGGTACTGCCTGGATAGCTTGGTAAAGATGATTCTCCTGGCGTACAAACTCGCCACTGGCATATGCCCTGGCCGCGTCGTACAGCAACGCATCCGTGACTTGATCAACCAGTGCTTGCAGTTCTTTACGGGTATTGTCCAATCGGTCGTTGACCGAACCCGCGCCCGATCCATCAATCAGCTCGATACGGTCGAGCAAGTGCTTACCCAGTTCCGTCTCGCTGATTTGCCCGGCGATCAGATCCAGGATCGGAGATGCATCCGAACTCGCTTGCCCGTTGACGCCCGATCCGTTTGGAAACCAAGGCCCGATATTCCCCGTACGATCCACCAGCCGCGCCCAGAAAAACAACGACGCCCCCGCCGCCAGCCCCATCATGGTCAAATCGGTCTGCGGGAACGCGTAATCCCCGAGCTTGGTCGCTTGCGCCAAGTCGGAGGTCTTCCCGTACCAGATTTCCGTACGCTGCAAATCCGCCGTGCTCACTCCCTGCGGAATCAGCCATTTCACCTTGATCGCAAACACCAACGACTCCGTCGTCAGCGCTGCCACGGTCGGCGGCAATGTGGTCTTGCCGTTAAGTACAGTTTCTACAGACTCGCTATACAGGGAGCCGATATCCAGCGCGTTGATCGCCCGTACCTTGGCCACATAACGCCCGGCATAAATGCCGGACACTTCGATAGAACTGCCGCCCGTGCGGCCAGCGTAGATCCATTCACCGTCGTTCTTGCGCCAGTAAGCCTCATAGGCAATGGCATTGACCGCTCGCTGCCATTCGATGGTCATGACATTGACCGCGCTACCCTGCTCGACGAAATGGTCATTGCTGACACTCACGCCGGTCGGGGCCGCTTGTACGCTCGGTGGGATTACGGTGATCGGTGGGCTGTCGATTTTGGCGCCGTTGTCGATGGCGGCAAATTTGCTCGGTACGTGCTTGACCGCGCTGAGGCTGTATTTGATTTCGTTATCCGAGAAGTCTTCGGAGATCGACAGGACGCGGAACTGTTGCAAAGCCAGGGTCGCGGAGTCGATGGCCCAGATCGATTGAGCCGGCGGCATGTCGTCGAGCTTGGTTTGCAGCGTAACCAACTGCTCATCCGCGCCTGAGGCACTGACGGATTTGACCTCTCGGGACACAGCCTTGCCGTTGGGCATCACCAAGGTGATGGTGTCGCCGGCAGTGGCGGTGACTTCAGCGTCCAGGGTCAGGGTGTCGAGGGTGGCGGCACGCAGGCGCCCGCCAATGCGGCGGCCGGCGCGGTCGTTGTCGGCCACGCGGATGATCTGGCCGGGCCGCGCCAGGGTGCCGTCGAGGCCGACCGCGAAGGTCACGCTTTCGGTTTCCAGGCGGTTGGTCAGCAATGCCCATTTGCCGATGCGCTGGGCTTGCGCCTGGGAGGTGCAGCCGGTGGCGCTGATTTCGGTTTGCTGGATGCCATAGCGCGCGATACCCTCGGCGTCGTCGACGTATTGCACCTTCTGGCGATAGAAGTCCGTCGGGTCGTTCCAACTGACCAGGGCAACGGTGTAGCGGGTCTTTTTCGCCGAACCGCCGTAGATGAACTGGCCACCGATCACGTTGGCGTTGGAGTAGGTGTACACCGGGTCTTCCGGCATATCCGCCACGGCCATCACGGAACCGGCCCCCCAATAGGCCATGCCCCGGAAGGTGGTCGCCAGGTCTTGCAGTACCTTCAGTGCATCGGCACGTACCGACAGATACAGGTTGCAGGTGAAGCGCGGTTCGGTGCCGCCCTTGCCGTCGGACACCGGCTGGTCGCAGTACTGGCCGATGCGGTAAAGCTCCCACTTATCCACTTGGCCGGCGTTGAGCAGGTGGCCCAGGCCATAGCGTTGGTGCAATAGCAGGTCGTAGTAGATCCACGCCGGGTTGTCGGTCCAGGCCGATTTGAACGTACCGTCCCATACACCGCTGTAGGTGCGGGTTTGCGGGTCGTAGTTATTTGGCACCTTGATGATGCGCCCGCGCAGTTCGAAGGAACGCGAGGGGATCGACTGAAATTGCGCGGCATCGAATTGCAGGCCGATCAGCGCCGAGCCCGGGTAGCGCAGCTTGGCGTCAATCACCTCGGTGGACGATTCCACGGTGGTGGTATCGGCAATCGCGCCACTGGTGGAGTTCGGCGTGATACGGCGCACGCGCAAGGTCCAGCCGACTTTCGCGGGTGGCAAGTCGACACGGTGGGAACGTTCGTACTTGGTGGTGGTTTTGCCACTGAACGCGGCGGCCAGCACCTCTGTAAATGCGCCGCCGTCGGTGGACAGGTCAATGGCGTACTGCACGGTATAACCGTTGGTGTCGCCGTTGCTGGTGTTGGTCTGCGACAGCCGCGTCACGGCCAGGCGAACCCGTACCGCCGACAGTTGCAGGTTGGAATAGGACTTGGTCCAGGGCTGATCGCTGCGCAGCTCGATCGACACCGGGCTTTCGTTTTCCACTGCCGGGAAGCCAGGGATATGTGACTGGTCCTGGCTGCCATTGCGGGTGTCGAGGGTCACGCCACTGAAGTTGAGGCTGCCATCGGCGTTGGCCAGCGGGGTCTCGTCGAGAAACACCGAGCGCTTATCGTTTTTCAAACCGACAATCTCGCCTTCGCTGACGAGATCGAGGATACGGGCATAGGCCGTACTTTGCAGGCTGTCTGGCGCCTCCACGGAGGGACGGGGCTTGGACGCGCCGCCTTTGCTGCCAGCGAGAGTGAAGTCAGTCATGGCTTTCCTTCAGGCGAAATAAAGCCCGCACTCGGCGGGCTGGTTGAAGAGCAGGAACGTTAGAGTTGATCCTGGGTGTAGATCCCGGCGCTGATCACGGAGCTGCCCACGATCAGTTGGCCGTAAAGCAGGCCTACCGGGTTGCCCTGGGCACTGGTGTTGACCGGTCCGTTGAAGCTGTAGCTGGCGCGGTTATTGGGGCCATCTTGTGCCGCCAGCCCCTTGGGTACAGGTGACAACATCTGCATCACGCCTCCCATTACCATGGAGGCGCCCATCATGATCATGCCTGAACCAAACGGTGCGCCGGCACCAAAGGTACCGCCTGTGATAATCGCGCCAACGACAATCAGCACCGCGCCGACAATGGTCTGCAGGGCGCCCGCGCGCTTGCTGCCGATCAGCACTGGCGCCAGGCGGATGTCGTCATTGCCGACCGGGGCACCGAGGCGCTCCTGGGGAATGTTTTCCTTGCCCGTGAACACCGAATAGGTCAGCCCGTTGTCTTTGGACTCCATCAGGAAACGTTCAAAGCCAGGCAGGAGGATGCTCAGGGCATGTATGGCCTCTGAAACGCTACTGACTGCCAATCGATGCACTCTGCCAAAGCGCGCACCCAGCACGCCATACAGGCGAACCGTGCGCACCTTTTCGGCAGCAGTTTGTTGTATGGCTGGCACACACGTTTGGGAATTGGGAGTCACCGCAATCTTCCTCATAGTTGGTCCTGTGCATAAATGCCCGCGCTGATTACCGCGCTGCCTACCGTCAACTGACCATAAAGCAGACCCACCGGGCTGCCTTGAATACTGGTATTGACCGGCCCATTGAAGCTGTAACTCGCACGGTTTTCCGGACGGTCCATGGTGCCCAGGCCCTTGGCCATCGGCGACATCAACTGCGCGACGCCCCCCATGGCCATGGAAATCCCCATGCTCGCGGCAAAGGTCCAGCCAGTGGTGGATGAAGCACCGATCAAGGCAGAGGAACTCCCCGAGGCCAGACCGCCTGAGAAGTACGACGCCGCCACAATCAGCGCAACGCCAATAATGGTTTGCATCGACCCTGCGCGCTTACTGCCCACCAGTACCGGTGCGATACGGATATCCGCAGCGCCTGGAGGTGCCTTGAGGCGATCCTGGCCAATGTTGTCCCGGCCCAGGAAGATCGAATACGTCACGCCCCGGTCCTTGGATTCCATCAGGAAGCGCTCGAACCCCGGCACCAGAATGCACAGCGCATGGATCGCTTCCGAGGCGTTGCTCACCGCCAGTCGATGCACGCGCCCGAAGCTCGCGCCGAGGCTGCCGTAGAGGCGCACCGTCCTGACTTTTTCATGATGCATGGCATCCTCCCGGCGAATGATCCGCCGATGTGGTTAATGTTTGGCCCGCAGGCCGTGTCGCCAATAGCTCACTGTCACCTCACCCCAGTAGCCGCCGTAGGTGTCGCGCTTGCTGTCGCGACCATACAGGTGGTGCAGGATCGAACCTGGCGCCGGGTAATGTTCGGGTTCGCTTTGCAGCACGCCGTCGGCCAGGTAGATCGCAGCATGGTTGGGCACTGGCGAGCGGATCTGCATCAGTACGATATCGCCCTGTTGCAGTTGGCTGACCTGCACGAAGCCAGCGGCCGGCAGGTTGTCCAGGTAGAGGTTGCCGCCCTTGTCCCACCAACCGTCTTCACGCTGATAGTCACCCAGCTCGATGCCCAGCTCGCGGCGGTAGTAGTCAAGGATAATGCTCAGGCAGTCATGCACGCCGTGGGCGAAGGCGCGACCGATCAGGGGCGCCTGGTAGCCGTTTGGCGTGCAACTGGCCCATTCACCGGTGCGCACCTGCCCGTCGTCGTCGGTGCGTACTTCAACGATGTGCCAAGGCAACCCGGAGGCTTCGCACGCCACGCGGTCTGCTTCACTGGGTGTCGCCGGGCAATCCGGATGGCTGTGCACTACAGCGAGGATTTCGCCGCGTTCTTCCGCGGCGGCATAGTCCTCGGGCGCCAGCCGAAAGTGTTCGCTGGGTGTGCTCGCCGTATTTCGACAAGGCACATACACACGCTTGCGCCCTTCACGAATCAGCAAGCCGCAACACTCATGGGGATACGCGGCCACGGCGTGCCGGGCAATCACCGCCAGGTTGGTCTTGTTCATGCTCAACTCCGCAACAGGCCCGCCGCTGGAAATGAACCGTAGGGCAGTGGGTTGTTCTCGCCGAAACGCAGCTTGCAGCTAGTCAGCCGCCCACCGCATTTATCCTTGGCAGCGTCGGTGACGATCACGTCATTGGCATCCGCCACCGGCCCGCCGTTGTAGCCGCAATAAGGGCCGCGGTAACCGCCGCAACTGAGCCACCAACACACGTTGGCGACGATCTGTCGACGTGGCAGTTGCACGCCGTTGAAGTCCAGCGCACTGGCCAGTTCAAACTTCACCGTCTCGCTGCTTTCCGCGACTTTGCGCTCGACGTACCAGATGTCCGGCGGCAGTTCCTCTTCAGGGTCGGCTTCGGGTTGGCCGTCGAGGTACTTGCCCAAGGTGCGATGGCGGATCAGCCGCGCGCCTACCAGATCTTCGAAATACAGCACCAGCGCCGTGATGAAACCGCCGACGTTACCTACGGCCAGCGTCGGCGTCGGTTGGGTACCCTGCCCCGACATTTCAAAGCCTTCGGCCTGGATCGGCCAGGGTGAATATTCGTGGCCCTGCCAGAAGATCGATGATTCCTGGGGGTAACCGTGAAACCGGTACAGCTCGGCGCCCAGGGGAGTGGCATCGAGCTCGAAAAGCTCCACCCAGGCCCCGGGCTCCAGGGTCTGGATATCTGCGGTGATGGACATATGATTCTCCGGGCAAAGAAAACCCCGCACTGTGGCGTAATGCCGTTCAGTTAAGGCTTTTTGTAGGAGCGAGCTTGCTCGCGAAAAACTCACAGGCGCCGCGTTCAATCAGGAAACACGCGTTATCGTTAACGTTTTTCGCGAGCAAGCTCGCTCCTACAGAGGCGATATACGCTTAACTGAACGGCATTACGCACTGTGGCGGGGTGGAGGCGGCGCTAGGGGTGGAAGGCTTGCTCGAACGTCGCCGTCAGGGAGTAGAGCCCGGCGCCCATGGGCGTTGGCTGGTAACCCTTGCAGCGATACAACGCAGCTCCTGCCAGTGGTGCGGTCCAACTGAACGCTTTGGCGCCAGCATGGCGATCAAGGAAAGCAACGATCGCTTTGATGCGCGCTTCGTCACCCACGAACGTCAGTGGCCAGGATTGGGTTTTGTTGTTGGTCCCGTCCGCGGCCGTTTGCTGGTAGCCATCGCCGAACTTGGCCGTCTTCAGGCGAAACTCGACGCTGCCGACGGGCTCCACCTTGGGCACCCATGTGAAAGTTTCTGTGCTCATGTTTTCTCCAGGCGTAAGCCGTTGATGATCAGCGGCCGTTGATGGCCGACCAGATTTGCCCGCCCGGCTTGAGGTCGCGTGCGATCTGCTCGGCGGCGCCCTGGCGGGCTGAGCCGGCGTAGGCGCGGGCGACGTTCTGGGCGTTGGTGTCGGTGCCTGAGCCTTGGCCGTCGGCAACGTTGATGGTTTGCTGGATCACCACTTGGTTGCTGCTGGTGTTGCCTGCTTGGCTGCCGCCCAGTGCGCGCACGCCCAGGGAGCCGTCGGAACCACGGCTCAGAGGCATGATGGCTTCGGGGCCGGCTTCGCCGAAGAGGGCCATTGGGGCCAAAGTTGGGCCTGTGGCGACGGAGTTGGTGAAGGTGCCGCCATTGGCAAAGGCTTGAACACCGTAGTTCCAAGCGCTCCCTTTCGCGTTGTAATGAATCCCCGCCGTGTTGAGCTGAGGGTTAAAGGTGTAGCTGTTAGCACCTACACTGGTGGTTGTCGGAGTCGGCGTGCTGCTGCCCAACCAGGCACTCACCGCCGAACTGGCCAGCCCGAACAACGAACTCAGCGCACTGGATGCCGCGGTCTTGGCCGCCATCGTGGCCATGTCCTTGAGCACTGACGTGGCAAAATCCGAAAAATTGAATTTGCCCGTGGTGGCGAACGTCAGCACCGCCTGGTCCATTTTCTCGAAAGCACTGGTAAACACTGCCTTCGATTGTTCGGCTGCCGTGCCTGCCTTATTCGAATACTCATCGAACGCACTGTTCGCACCCTGGCGCCAGTCATCAAGCAACTGCGTCATTTCGGCGAAGTTGCTCTTTACCTGCCGGGTCTTTGCGTCGTCCAGAAATGCCATCGCCGCGTCGTCACCCGAAGGCGTCGGTACAGCCTCTGCGTACGGCCCACCCACTGGAAACTTCAGCCCGGCCCGCTCGGTGTAACTGGACTGCGCATCCAACGCGCCAAAAAAATCATTCTGCGCCCCCTGGCTCTGCTTGAGCACTTGCACCAGTTGCGCATTTTTCTGGATAAATTTTTCCGCCGCATCCGTGGCCGGATCATAGGCCCGTTGAAAGCCCTTGAACTGGCCGGATGTAACCTGTAGCGCCGCTGCGGCAGAGGCGCTGACCTTTTTACCGGCGTCCTCGATCTTCTGCTGCATCTCGCGCATGCTGTTTTCGGTAATCCGTGACGCCTTCGCCAGGGCCTGCTCCAGGCTGCCGAGGTTGAGCGTCAGATTACCCTGGGTAGCAGTTGCCATAGGTTTCTCCGGGTCATGGATAAAACCCGTCGAAACGGGTTTCAAAGAAAGTGGCGTCGTCCTTAACGCCACTCGTTCATCGCACGTTCGAGCGACACACCCCGGCGCAGCTCATGGGGCATGAAGTCAATCATCTCGGCCGTGCCGCCGCCCAGCCGGTGGGTCTGCAGCGCTATCAACGCGCTGCCCGCCTCCAGCCGCCTACCGGCGTGCAGGGAGCCATATCGGTCGATATAGCGTCCCCAGGCCAGGGCTTCGTGGTAGGTCATGCGTTCCTTGGCTTCGGCGATCGTGCGGCCGCCGACTCCGTTCAGCACCAGTTCGTGCCAGAACTCATCGGCGACCGTCAGTTCTTTGCGCCGCCACCCTGGGTGCCATTGACCTCATTGACTGCATTGAGCATCACAAACCCCAATGACGGCTCAAGGCCGAAGGCATCGTCATAACTCAGGGCTTCATCACCCTCGGCACCCAACGACACTGAGGCGGCGAGGTAGCTGGCGTTACGGCTCTGTGCCGATTCGCCCTGACTGAACAGACGCTCGATTACGCCGAAGGACTGGCGGCGAATGTGCAACGTGAACGTGTCAGTCACTTCCTTGCCAGTTTTGCTGTCCAGGTGCGTCCAGCTGATTTCCTTCTTCACCAGTTGGCCATCGACGATGCCGCCCTTGGCTTTCAGTTGTTTGAGGTTCATGGCGTCTCTCAGGCTTTCTTGATCCAGGCGCTGGCGCCGGTACGTTGGATGGTGACGGTGGTGGTCACGACCGCGTTCAGTGCGAAGTTGAACGGGAAGTCCGACACGTAGCCGTCAAAGGTGAACCAGGTGCGCGTCGCCGGCAGTTCAAAGCCATCGCCTTTAGCGTTGACGGTCGGCAGTACATCCTTGCCGTCGGACCAGCCCACGGCCCACTTCACGCCGGTATCGCCCTTGGCTTCCGACAGCTGGTGCAGGCGGATGTGGCTGGCATTGGTGGGGTCGGCGTTCAGGCCCAGGCTCGCTGTGCCAGGGGTGCGCAAACCTTTCTTGTAGCTGCGCTCTTCGGCATTGAGGCTGGTGTCTTCAATCTGCTCGGCCGGCGCGCCGCCCGGTTCGAACGAAGTGGCGTGCTCGACTTCCAGCACGGTATAGGGCCCGGTGCCGGAGACCGGCGGAACGAGGGCGAAAATCTGGGTACCTTGGGTAAGAATCGACATCGAGTGTTCTCCATGAACAATAAAAAACCCGCGAAGGCGGGTTGTGGGGTGCAACGGCTATGGTGCTGCGTACAAGGCAGGTCGAGACGGGATCAGGGCGCCGGTTTGCCGTCCAGGTAAGGCGGTGCATTCGGGTCCGGTTCTCGGCTCTTGATCACGTCGACCAACGCCTGGTTGCTCTGGGCCAACAGCCGAATGGCGGCATTGAGCGCCACCTGGCCATCGGTCTGGGTTTGCAGGGCGGCGATCAAACGGTTGATCGCGGCCAATTCTTCGTCATTCATAGGCATCCTGGTTCCTGTAGCGAGTCAGTGGTGAACGTGCAGCGGTGGTGATCACGACGCCAAGCCACCGGCCAGGATCGAACTGCGATATCCCGTCGCAGGGTCCCCAACGTGGGTCACCTTGGTGATCGACCAGCGCCCCTGCATGTACACAGGCCAGGTGTCATCCAGCACCAGCAACCCTTCGGCCGCCAGCAACGGGTTGCCTGGGCAATCAATCTGTAACTTCAAGCCTTCACGGCCCACGCGGCGCAGTTCGCCTTCGGCCACGGCGCGGGCTTCGGCTTCGTTCTGGCAGGGCTGGCGCAAGGTCTTGAACGGGGCGATCCCGACCTGGACCACCCGCTGCTTGCCGGCGGCGGCGTCCCACCAGCTGACGCGGCTGCCCATGTATTTGGAGCGTGATTTTTCATCAAGTTTGGCGGTGATAAAGGCCTGCTCTCCCGGGCGGTTGTCGCGTGTCACGGATAACTTCACTTCGGGCAATAGCTGGCCGGTGAGTGATTTGGCCTGCCCCGCTTCGGCCAGCACATAAAGCTCGTTGAACGGCTTGGTGACCGCGTTGTAACGCTTGGCCAGGCGGGTGATGAAGGCCATGTCGCTTTCGTTTGACTGATCGATATGCTCAATCGCAATACCGTCCAACGTCGGTGCCACACGCGGTGAAAAACCATGACGGCTGACCAGTTGGCGAAACAAGGCGCCCAAGGTGGTCGGCCCATGGCTGGCGGAACGGCGCTGGCGGTAGCCGCTTTTATCCACCACGCTGAAGGGCGCGGCGGTGGCGACGATCATCAGGCGCATCGGAAACAGCACCGGGGTTCGCTGGGTGACCACAAACTCGCCTTTTTCCACCAGCCCCGTTTCCTGATAGCCGACGCGCAGGCCGATCTTGCCACTGAGGCTGGGCAAGCCTTCCAACCCTTCGATATTAAGGGTCAGTTCCAGTCGATCGGTCTCGATGCCTGCAGCGTCGGTGTGGCTCCAGTGCATCAGGCGTTGATTGAGCAGCGCCGCGTTGGCGCCGTAGAACTCCACGATCGGCGTAAATTCCTGTGCCATGCAGCCTCCTCAATCCCAGGCCAGAACGGGCCGCATGGCGGCCGGTCGTGCTTGTATCTCAGGCACGATCACCCAGACACCGGCTGGCAGTACCGGGCCGTATTCGCCGAGTTCGGGGTTCAAGCGCCAAAGGGTTTCTTCGGCGGCGTCATCGCAACGGCCCAACTCGCGGTAGAGCAACAGGTTGACCGAGTCACCGGCAATACTTCGCACTCTACGCATTGACGAATTCCTCCAGCTCAAGGGTCCAATTCATGACCATGGCGGTGCCGTCATCGATCACATTGCTTTGGGCTTCCACTACCGAATTGATACGCCACAGGCCCCAGTTGCGGCCGATGCCATCCACCAGCGGCAAAGGCGCTCGCGCATTTTGCAGAGCGCGCAATTGGTCCAGGCGCTGCATGCCGATAGCGCGCATGGCTGTACCGCTGAACGTGAGTTTTTCCAGCTTCTGGCCGTTCTGCCGCGACTGGGGTTTGCTGGCGATAATCGCCAGGTCGCTCCAGCCACCATCGCTGTTGCGGGTCAGTGTTGAATAGGCGAACCCTCGGGATAAACCAAAAATAAAGTCGCCCAGTACCATTTGTTGTCGCATCAATCACCTCCTGGATCGGCCAATGCCGCGTTGCGTCGAATGCCCAGGGAATCGGTGACCATCGGCACGCATTGGAACTGCAGGGCCTGGATCACTTGATTGACCACTTGCTGGGCATCCGCCGGGTTAACGCCGGTAATCTGGATACTCGGTGAGAGCGTGACCTGGACATTGTCGGTACGGGCACTGTTGAGTTCCTTGCTCAGCGCGTTGGGCGCAGGTAGGCGATCATTTGCGCCAAACACCTTGTCACCCAGCCAGCTGCCCGCCTCGCTGCCCAGCAGGCCACCGATGGCGCCGCCGATTGCGGTGCCGACACCGGGGAAAACCAGGGTACCGAGCGCGGCACCGGCGGACGCTCCAGCCCAGGCGCCACCGGCGCTGCTCAGGCCAGTCCCGACCGCCTTGGCATCCCCGTTGCGTACGCCCTGAATCACATCAAAAGCAGTGTCGGCGTACCTCATCGGGCCAAGGCGGCGAGCACCGGCCACTCCCAATTTGCTCACTGTTTCCAGCGGGTTGGAAGGCATCTTCAGCGGGCCAGGCAAAGCCTCACGACTGAAATGGAGAGTATGGGGCGCAGCAGCAGTTACCCGGCCTTCGGAAGGCAAGGGGATAAGCTTGCGCTCTACTGCCTCGATCAACCCAGGGCCTCTGCTCGCTGTCGACTGGCCTGAAGACCTGCTCTTGCTTGGACGGTTCGCCACGACCGCACGCGGTTGCAACCTTTGAGCCGTCCGCCCCGCATCGAAGCCTAAGAACGGCGCAGGTAACAATGCCTTTGCATCACGTTCGAGGCTGGTTAGCAGCCTCGAAAATACACCGCCTTTTTTGCTGGCAGGCGATCGTTTGGTCGAGGCTGTCTTGGGCACTAGCGGCTGTTTTTGCTGCCTGATCTGCGCGCGCTGAGTGTTTTGAACGCTCTGCTTTTTTTGCGACTTCGACTGACGAGGGCTCTTTTTCCCGCGCGAGCCCTGCGAGCGCGAACGAGGACTTTCGATGGGGTGCTGAGTGGCCGTCGCACAACAGCACGATTTATCTTTCGCAGAACCGCCATCCTTGAACAGCTTGCCAACACCGGGAAGCTTACCCAGCGTCGCATCAACCACGTTGCCAGCAACGCGGGTTTTTATCGTGTCTCCCACACTTGAAAAAAAGCTGGAAAACACCGGCGTAATGGCTCCAGCCGTTTTAATCGCGCCAGCCAGAGCCGGTGAATCTTTAGCCACGTCACTGGCGCTGTCCATCAGGCCCGCCTTGGCTTTCAGCCAAAGCGCTTCGCCCAATACCGGCGTGGCATCCAGGGTCGTAGAGAAACGTTTGCCGCTTTCGCTGGACTCCTCGCGCAGCACCTTGATCGACTTTTCCGACGTTGCGGTTTTATCAAACTTCAGTTGGCTGCCTGAATGCTGCAGCGCACTTGCCAGGTCGATTATTTGCGCGGTGCCCAGCGTCATGGCCTCGCGGGTATGGCGCAAATTCTCTGAGGTAGTCGAGGCGGATTCAGACACCCTCTTCGATTCTGCCTGCTCACCCAGCTTGGGTGAACGCACCTCAATGGCCCTCAGCGACGACAGCGCCGTGTCGAGAGAATCCACACCCTCACGCAATGAGCCGAGCGACAGTGCGAGCTCATCAAGTTTGAGCGTTGCGTTGGTGAGTGCGGCAACGGTTCCGGACAAGTCAGCCAAATCTGTTGACGGGGTAGAGCTGCCAACCGACAACGCGCCAGGGCTAAGGATATCGGCGTCACGTGCGCCGCCTGTACTGCCGAACGCATCCCGGCCATTCCTGGCGACGGCATAGGCGAGCGAATAATTGTCCTGCATCCCGCTTACTCCTGTTTGACGCCAAGGCGAGTGATCGCGATGTCGTAGCGGCGCAATGCTTTTCCGGCGTCCCAGTCGAGGATCTCCGCCTCATTGACCGAGTAGATCAGCGGCACCACATCGAGGATTACTTCGATGTCGCGCTGCGAAAGAAGGCCGCCGGTTGATTTAAAAAATCGTCGATACGCTCCTGCAGTTCCGTCCAGTCGGGCACGGTCAAACCGGCCAGGTCGGGGATCATCAGGCCGGTGCAATGGGCCGTGATGAACTCGGCGCGCTCTTTGTTGGTGGCGAGTTTCTTCATCACCTTGGTAGCGCGCAGGGCGGGCATTTCCAGGGGCAGTTCGGTGAAGGTTCGGCCAGCGGCTTCCAAGGGCAAGAGCAGAGGGACGGGTTGGTCGTGGGGCGTCACGTCTTGTGCCTTCAGGAAGAACGACGCTGGCCGGGTCGACATTTCGTGTACGTACTGAGCAATGCTCACGTAGTCCGGGCGCTTGAGTTGGTCGAGCTCTTTTTCCGACAGGCCGGTGGCGAGTTTGGCCAGTTCAAAAAACTGATCGTCCTCGTCGTCACCGGCCCGGGCCAGCGCGTCTTTTTGCGCGGCGTAGAACAACGGTTTGAGCTGAACCTGCTGGATCGTCGCACCGGTATCGGCGGTGATCGGGGACAGCAGGATGTGCAACGGAGGCATCCAGGCCATGGGGCAATTCCTTGTTGAGCGGTGTTGAAAAGTGCAAAAAATCTAAACCTGAGCACGGCCCCTGTGGGAGCTGGCTTGCCTGCGATGGCATCCACTCGATACTCCAGGGATACCGAGTCGCCTGTATCGCAGGCAAGCCAGCTCCCACCTTGACCGTGCTCGCTTCAGATTGCGCCGACCCTTAAGGCATCAGCACGGCCCGGCGGGCATCGCCCAGAATGTCGACGCCGTTGAGCACGAACTTCTGAGTGCGTACGTCGATGTCGATCACCGAAACGCCGTTTTCCAGACGGTTGTAAGTGCGGCAGGACAGCTCCAGCGTGGTGGTGGCCTTGTCGCCCATTTTCAGCTTCGCCTCCTCCAGGGATTTGAGCTTGCCGCCCACGGTGTGGTAGGTGAAGTAGGTCTTGCCGTCCTGGTCCTGGCCGGCTTCACGCACGTTCAGCAAAATGTCGTCGCCCATGCGCACGCCCAGGGCCAGCATGATTTCCGGGCCGGCACCTTGCAGCACCAGCTTGGCATTGAGCACCTTGCCGCTCTTGGCCATTTCCTCGGCAATAAAGCGCCCGCCGGACATGGCTTCCATGTCGAACTCGATCTTCGGCGGGGTGAACTCTTCCACCGTTGCGGACAACGGCAGGCCTTGAAGGGTGGCCGCAATGGCCTGTCTGACTCGGTTGGTAAACATTAGAGAACGTCCTCCAGGAACTGCTCGATGATTTCATCGCGGGCGTTGAGTTGATAAACCATGTGTTCGTTCGGCGCGTAGCGGCCGTAGTCGATGACGATGAACCAGGTGCCGTTCTTGTACTTCTCTACGCTGTTCAGCTCCGGGTGCAGGTACACGCTGCCGCCGGGAATGGTTTCGTCGGCCACCAGGGTTTGCAGCCAGTCGTTGATGCGCTTGACCTCTTGGTCCATGAAGGACTTGGTGAGGTTCTTGGCCATGGCTTTCTGGCCGGCCTTGACCAGCTTGCGGCTGATGGCATCTTCCAGGCCAACGTAGCTGATGAACTTACCGGTGATGGAGCGGTTACCCAGCAACGAGAAACCGCCGAGGATGGTGCGGGCGTAATAGCTCACGCCGTAGCGGTTGAGCAGGTCGCCTTCGGTGGAGGTGTCGAGGATGTTGTACTCGACCACGCGGGAAACGTCCTCGGCGAAGGTCACCTGGTTACCCGGGCTTTCCCACTGCTTGACCTTGGCCAGTGCGGCGATGGCCAGCGAGGATGGCGACAGGAACACATTCTTCTTCGCGGCCTTGGAGTACACCGACGGCATGTTGTGTACCAGCAGGCAACGGTCGAAGCCCAGGTCGGCACCGCCCAGCTCGCCGCTGTAGGTCACTTGGTCGGCAACGGAAGCGTCTTTGCCATCGAGCACCACACGGGCCTTGATGCGTTTGCCGAACGAGGCGAACTCACCGGCCACAGCCTTGGTGCCGGTAAAGCCTGGAGCGCCGATGATGGTCAGGTCTTCTGGCACGCTGCTCAGGGCCGCCAGGCCCAGTTTGCGACCGGTGACCGGGTCGTTGCCGCCGATCACATTGTTGATCGTGTCGGCCGGGGTAGCGCCTTCTTCGACGATGACCACATAGACCGGCACCTTGACCACTTTGAGGATCTGGTACACCGCCTGGAACAGGGTGCCCGACTCGGTGCCGGTAGGGTCCAGCAGCGCCTGGGCGGTGAAGCTGTTGATGCGAAACGGCGCGTTTTTCGGGATCGACGCATGGGCATTCGGTGCAGTGCCGACCAGGCCGATGACGTTATCGCCAAGGCCACCCATGGCCTCGGGGGATTCAGTGGCATTCACAGTGATGCCGTTGTGCTCGAAGTTCAGGACTTCTGCCATGGTTATTCAGCCTTCTTGGGGGTGGAGTTGAGGACGCTGGTCAGTTCCAGGCGGCCAGCGGTGCGCAGGGCGGATGCTTCGACGTCGAGCAGTTCCAGCTCCTCGCCGGCGGTGGACCAATGGCCGTTGCCGATGGGGAATGGGATGAGGACGGTGTAGGTTTGGCGGGTGGGCATGGGTGGAAATCTCCGGGTGGAAAATGCAAAAGCCCCTGCGGGGAGGGGCTTTGGGGAGGCGAAAAAAAACCGCTTTCGCGGTGGGGGTCAGTTGCGATCAGGCAAGGGGTAAAGCGCCTTGATTTCGGCGACTTTGTCACGCCAGGCCTTTTCTTTTTCTGGAGTTTCGTCGTATTGCCATTCCAGAAACAATGGATCAGCTTCAGTTACGTACAACGTACGACGCGCAGAGATAACGCTCTCCAACTTGGCATTGCTTTCCGCCTGCATGACGAGTTCATCTGCGCGAACCTCGTCAAATCCCAATGCCACCAATGTTGGGCGGTCCGCAGGAACATTGATCAGCGTCTCTCCGGAGGGAAGCAGTAGTGTTTTGATATATCCAACCATCTTCATACCCCTTTTGCTGTGTAACGCAGATCGTTATCCAACGTATAAGCCAAGCGGCTTTCCGGATAAATTTCTCCAAGTTCGGTGGCGGTTATCGCAAACGGTTTCACCTTCCAGCAAATTTCATATTCAGGGGTCACTGCTTGGCTCAATTCCACTTCAGCATCTGAGCGACTGTACTTCACAGGCTCCTCAAAGCTCTTGGTGACGATATACGTCAGCCCGCCACGCAAATAGCAGCCAGATTCCTGCGGGGACGAGACCAATGTGCCTGGTATCTGGTTAAGCCAGATGGGCTTCAAGCCAGTGACCGGACGGACGTACGACCACATCCCGAATTGAGCACGACGGACGGTCTCTCGGTAGGTTTGAGAGATACGCTTGATAGTCAAAAAATTAGCGTCCCCATTCCATGGGATCCCACAGCCCTCCATTTGCAGATTTAGACCGGCGACATGTGGCTCAAAATTGTTGTTGAATGGATTGAGGCCTGCGTCCAAGCCATAGTTTCTGGAAATTATGATCTCCGACATACCTCTCTCGTTACCTGGCATACGCCACCAGACAGGATAAAAAATATTGGTAGAAAGTCCCGTAAGATCAATTGTTTGTGTATAAGAGGCACGGCCATTAATATCCTTAGCCTGCACACTATTACGCCAAGCAGTAAACTGATTCGAAGCGGCCTCTACCCGCGCATCAATCTTCCCAATTTGGTTGGTAACCGTCTCCGTAAGCTTATTACATGCATCCACAACTTTCGTGATAGTCGTTTCAAGTCCCATCATCAACTCCCTGTCAGTTAATCTTTCCCGCACTTTTGTCAGTGCTACTACTTCGCTTCGAGCTGCATAACCCGAAACATCAAATCAACGTGGCGGGACATATTGCCAACCGAAGCCGCCGCCATAATCGCGATCTCCTCCGCCAACAACAGATTCAAGTTCTCACTCCCCACCACAATCGTCACGCTATCCGCCGGCAACGGCGAAACATCCAGCGTAAACTTCTGCAGCACCCGCGCCGCCGCCGCTTTATACGTCAGCAACTTCCCCGCCACGGAATACACCGCCAGCAAGGTGCCGCTGGCGAGGTAAAACCCGAACTCGCCAATCTCATACTCGCCGTCGCCGTCAAACAGCGCGGCCATCCTGAGTTGGCGTTCGCCCAGGTCTTCGTAATCGACGATGGCCACCCGTTGACGCTCGTCACGCAAGGCCACTTCCGTGCCGTCGGGGTTGTAGCGGCCGGTGCCGGCGCCGATGTGGGTGATTTCGCCTTTGAGGCCCTGGTTCTTTGCCTGTAGCACTTCATCCAAACCTTTGGAGGTGAAGCGCACCAGGCGCGTGATTTCATCTGTCATGGCTGCGCCCTGAGGTCGTAATCGTTAATGGTGTAGTGCTGGGCAACCCCGGCACTGTTGAGCCGGGCTACCAGCGCCAATTCCGGCAACGCGCCGTTCAGGTAGAACTCGCCGTCGCTTAAAGGCGCGTCGAGCACTTGCGTGAGCGCGAGTTGGCCTTCGGTTTCATGCACGATGGTGATCGTCGCCTGATCGCGCTCACTTTTTGCCGCGTTGATGCGACGGATCAGCCGGTTGTGGTCGCCGCTGGACCAACTGCGCCCGATGATCGCCTGCACGTCGAAGGTGTAAGGCACGCCGAGCGGATGTTGCTGGTACCAGGCGCTGATATTGGGCGTGAAGCCCAATGATTCCACCGCGTGGCTCAGCGCCTTGGGCGTACCTGCCTGGCGCTGGATCTGCCAGGACAAAGCCACGGTCAGGCGTTTTTCCGCTTCGCTGGCCTCGGCATCCCATTCGCTGACGCCGCGGTCGGCGGCCAGGTAAGGTAGGAATTCGCTAGGGGTATAGAGCGGGTTCATCAGCGCCGGAAACGGCGGGGTGACGCGCTCAAGCAATCTGCCGAAACCCAGGTCCAGGGCCTTTTCCAGCGGCGAGCTGTTGGCCGGCAGCAAACTTGCGTTGGGTTCACTCATAGTGTGCGCACCTCCACCTCGACGCCCGTGCAGTACGGGGCCTGGAACGCGGTACTGACAATCGGCGCCAGCGGTTCGAGGATGTGCAGTTGCGCAGCGCCAGCACTGTGGATGGCGTAGTCGATCCAGCTGGGGTCCACCCGCCCTTCCAGGCGGTGGCAGGACTCTGCGTAGTCTTGCAGCAGTTTCTGCGCCGCCACTTGGGTCAGCCCCGAGTCCGGGCCGGCGTTGATCTTGGCCACCACGCGAATTTTATAAGGTTGAATCTGTGCGCCTTGAACGCTGACTAGATCGGTTTCGGGCCGTACATCCGGCCGTGCAAAATGTCGACGTACACCGTCAAGCAAGTCGGCAGATGGCGTGCCGTCACCTTCCCTGGAAAGCACAGTGACCATGACTTCACCCGGTGCGGTGCGTCGGGCGTTGCCGTCCTTGATCTGGGCCGCATAGCCGTCCGGGTCGAAGGTGTAGGTCACCGTGACCACACCGGGCGTCGCACTTTGCACTTTCACCGCTGGGCGCTCGCCCAAGGTGAACACTTCGCGGCGATACTGCATGCGCGAGCCCGCCGCTGGGGCGTGGGGTGCCAGGTAGTAGCGCAGGCGGGCGTCGTCGTCGCTTTCCAAGGTGGGCGGCACCGGCGGAAACGCGGCCGGGTCGCCTGGGTCGAGTACTTGGCGTTCCAGGCCCATGTCGGCCAGGCGTGCGTCCAGGTTGCTGCCGGTGGCCCACCACGCCAGCATCTGCTTGATGCGGGCGTTGTATTTGCGCTCGTGGGTTTGCAGGCGCACGCAAAAGGCTTCCAGGGCCAGGGTCAGCAGTTCGCTTTCGTTGTCGAGGCTGACCTGGAGTTTGGCCGCGCTTTGCGGCGCGCGGGTGGCAACATAGTCGATGACAAACGCTTTGAATTCGGCCAGCAACGGTTCGAACTCATCGACCTTAATGATGGCCGGTTCCGCCAGTTGGTTCTGGCCGGGGATCAGCATGCTCATGTCACGACCTCGAAGGATTGATGGCGGTTTTTCCAGGTGCCGGCAAACCGCAGCAGCAGGCCGGCGCCTTGGCGGGTGGCGACGATGACCTGCGGGTCGAAGTCGCCGATGCCGTTGTGGGTGTTGTAGAAGGCTTGCGCGGCGTGGCTCTGGGCGAGGATCAACAGGTCGTCACCGAGGTTTTGGCCGAGCAATTGCGGGATCAGCGAGCCGTACAACGGGCGCTTCTGGCGAGTGCCCACAGGGGTGGTCAGCGCTCGGGTGGCGCGCTGCACAAATTGCAGCCAGTCGTCGACGGCCGCCCCGGTGTTCCTATCGATTCCGAGCATGGGGTGTCCTTATCGGGGGCTGATGACGCGTCCTTGATGGTCCACCACCGGGCCGCTGAAGTGCGCGCCGCCGGCATCCAGCAACAGGCTGGTGCCACCGACTTGCAGGGTGATGCCCTGGGCGCTGAGGGTCAGGCTGGCGGCGCCGACTTTGACGTCAACCTGTTCGCGGGAACCGCTGAAGGTGGTCGGGCCGTTGACCCAGTTGAAGGTATGGCTGGCGTCGTCGTAGTCGCTTTGGGTGCCGTCTTGATGTCGGCGCCGGGTCAGCGTCGCAACGCTGGAGACTGGCGGGAAGCGATCACTGTTAAGGCCGAACAGGGCCACGGATTGCACACCGCCCTCCCCCCCGCCGTAGTTGAGCAGCAGGCATTGCTCACCCACGGTGGGGATGCGGGTTTCGGTTTGTGCACCGGCACTGGGGTTGAAAAAACGGATCGCCGGGGTGAGAAGGTCACCGTGGCTGACCTTGCAGGTATTGCTGGCCGCATCGACCTGCTGGCAAATACCGATCCGGCAGAAGCTCTCGGCGCGGCGGTAGAGGTCCTCGAGCTGGGACTCCATCTCGGCCAGGCGTTCGACGATCGGTCCCAATTGCATGCGTAACAGCGCGTCGAACATGGGCTACTCCGCCAGTGGCTTGTATTGGGCCGGGTCGTCGATGTTGGAGACGTCCCAGGTGCAGGCAAATAGCGGTTGGCCTGTGGGATCGTCGAGTAACGTCGGCCCCAGATAGAGGGTTTGCGTGAAGGAAACCGTCCAGGTGTCGTAGTCCGTTTGCACAGACGTGCGCACAGCGGGCGCAGCGACGATATTCGCCGGCAAATCGCACTGTGCCTGGGGCAGGTTCCAACGGTTATCCAGCACCAGGTCCATGAGTTGGCTGGCCAGGTCGCAGGCGTCGAACGGCAATGCACCGGGGGCGACCATGGCCCTGAGTGAAATGGCCAGAACGTGGGCCTTGCGCCCCTCGCGAGAGCGAATGCCCGGGCCATTGCCTTCGACCGTAACCATTACGCCGGTTTGTTCAGCATCGCCTTGAAAGTCCTGGTGACTGCCGACCTTGATGTCCGGGAAGGCCGCATGCAGCACCGCGCCGATGGCCTGGGGCAGTTGGGATGGCTTTTCGATAAACGTCATTTTAAGTCGCGTCCTTGCAACGATTAGTGCGGGTCCTGGCCGGAGCCTTGGTTGATCCCGATGCGCTTGGCCGCCCATCGCTCATAAAGGCCGATGGCCACGTCGGCACCGGCCATGGCGGTCAGGCAACCAATGGCGCCGGCGGTCCAGATCGACATGCCGGCGGCGTAGCACAGCATCAAGGCCGACACCCCGCAGACCATGCACGCCCCGGAACGCAGGGCCAATCGGCGGATCAGCGACCAGCCACGTGCGCCCTCTTTATCGGCGCGCCACATTTCACCTGAGACCCCGCCGATCACCGCCAATACGATCACCAGCCAGATAGGCATTTCCGCTAACGCTTGCTGTTCATTTGTCATGTCACGCCTCCTGGCTGAGCAATAAATAGTCCGTATTTCATTTACAAATGCTTGGGTAGGTAGGCATTCCAAAAAGCCCGGTCGCCCGGGCTTTTCAGTAATGCTGTCCTCGGACTTTCGGCGCTACTGGCGCGGTACGGTCCTTTCCTCGATGTTTTTCCGACCACGATCCCTGTCTGCCGGATAACTGCTTCTGGTGCTTTACGCTGCACACCCGGGTCAGTTGCCAACCCTCTGAACCGTTAAGGCCGGTTCATCGCTGCCTGTTGTTGAAGCGTTAAAACTAAAGAGCGTCGGCATCCTTGCCGGTGTTGCCTGGCATCCCTGCCATCGCTTCGATGGCGTCCTTGCCGATGTTGCGTGCCTTCCTTGTCTTCCTTGGCAGCATCCTTGCCGCCTCCACCAAGCCTTGTTGGCTGGCTTGAGATGAAGAATATGCATGTATGCATATACAGTCAATGCACAGATGCATTTATTTTTGCTGTGGAAATGCATTGATGCATTGAAAGCCTTACGGGCTTGGGCTTGGCCGGTTTTCTAGGGGCGAAAAAAAACCCGCACATGGGCGGGTTTCTTCTTACGCGTGGAGGTTAGCGGGCGTACATGCCCCACCAGAAAACATGACCGAGGATGCTGATCTGCTCATCCTGAATTTCCTGGAAGCTGTAGTCCTCATCGGGGTGCTCATCACGATTGAAGCTGCGCAGGCGAATGCCGGAAGGCAGGCGGTAGAGCTGTTTAACCCGCAACTGGCCGTTGTGATTGATGGCATACAAGTCGCCATCCACAATATCGCCAATGCCGCTCTTGCCAGCATTCACCCCCACCGTGGCACCGTCGCGCAACACCGGCAACATACTGTTGCCGCGCACCGTCACGCACTTGGCCTGGTCGAACTGCACACCGTTATGCCGCAGGCTGCGCTTGCCGAACCGCAGGCTGGCCTTCTCGCTTTCCTCGATGACGAATCTTCCTGATCCAGCAGCCAATTCAACCTCGCGCAGAAAGGGGATCGACACCTCGTCATCATTGACGGGGGTGTCGTCGTCCCACAGGCTTATGTCCTTGAGTTCCGAATGCATCGGGTCGCGCCCGTCATCGCGCAAAGCGCCCACTGCCGAGCGCCCGCGCAGGTAATCAGTGCTCACGCGAAAATACTCGGCGATACGGGAGATGTGTTTATCCGACGGATCAACGATCTTGCCGCTGAGGATCCGGGATAGTGTGGATTGAGGCACGCCAGTGCGTCGGTGAAGCTCCGTGGGGGAGATCCGGTCGCGGTCCAGCAGCTCTCTTAAGACGATAGAAACGTTGCGTTTTTGCATAGCGCGGATAGTGACGGGAGTTTTAGGGGTTGGCAAATGCTAATTTGCATATTTATGCATTGAACATCCGAACTTCACTTAATTCGAATCAAAATACTGTATATGCAACCAGCTATCGACACCCTATTATTCCGACAGCTTGGTATTGCTGCCGGTCGACACCTTGCATGTCGACAACTCAAGGCCTATGTATAAAACTCTTGGACAACGTAGCCAGCAACGACGGAGGTGCTCATGGCTTATTCAGCGCTAGCTGTCGCTAACGCCTTCATTGAACGTGCGAAGGAAGGCAAGCTTTCGGGCCTGACGCCCATGAAGCTGCAAAAACTGCTGTTTTATACGCAGTCCTGGCATTTGCGCGAACGGGATCAGCCCCTTATGGATGATCACTTTGCCCGCTGGCAATATGGTCCGGTCATCCCGTCGCTTTACCATGAGTTGAAATCCTACGGTAATCGTCCGGTGACGTCGTTGCTCAGCAATCTGAAGCCCGACGCCGAAGATATTGTGTTCGTGACACCGAGAGTGCCTGAGAGCGACACCTACACCCATCGTTTGATTGACCGGATCATCAACAAATACGGCAAGTGGTCTGGCACCCAACTGTCCAACCTCTCCCACGAGGACGGCACAGCCTGGGCCCTCAAGGGCGCCGACGGTTCCGCCATCGACTGGGAAGACATGGCAACACTCATTCACCCAAAGAGCCGCATCCGTGAGTGAAGAACTCGACAACCTGGAACTCACCCTGCCCCCCGCGGCAGGGCCTGACCAGGACACCCAAGCCGGTGGCGAGCAAGCCATAGGCACCGACGATGAAAGAAACCAGAACCTCAAAGACCAGAAGGCCGAAAGGCAACTGCGCAAGAAATATGCGGGTCGGGCGTTTTGGTTTGCCGCTTGTGGTGTGATCTTCTGGGCGGTTTTACTGGTGTGGAATGGGTGGTCGACGTATTACTCGGGTAAAGCGCCGTTCTCGGATAATGTGTTGATTGCTATCACTACGGCAACTTCTATCAATCTGTTTGCGGCGTTTCTTGGGGTGATCCGAGGGTTGTTTCCGGCTAGTGGGCGTAGGTCTAAATAGACTGTTGGACCGCGCAGTCATTCCAACTTTGAAGGGTTAATATGCTGCGAAAAAGCCAGATCATCTCGGCATTGATCGCATCGGCTTTGAACCGAAGAGTAAAATGATTCTGGTCTGCCTGCCTTATCCCAACGTGACAGGTTGTAAAAATGGCGCTGGAAAAAAGAGTGATCAGAGCGATAAATCGCTGAGTTATGGCGGTGTTACTGCTTGGTGATTCGGCGCGAACTGCTTCCAGAGCGGCCGGTAGCTAATCATTCAGAAACGCAGAAATGGACTTAGCTGAAGTCAAGCGACTCGAAAACTCCTCCCGTAGCCTCCCCCGAGGAGATGCAGACTTTGAACGGATACCAGCAATCGTCCACATACCATCCCTCCCCTGTAATGATCCCATCCGCGAGCGAGATTTGGATATTTCTAATCCCGTCCAGAGACAGGCGCTCAGAGCACCAGACCTCAGCCTCGCCTTTAACAAGCCTGAGCCACACCCCATTTGAAACAAGGATGCTGTCTAATTCTGGAATGCTGACCAAGTACTCGATATCGCCACCGAAATGCTTCAAGAGAACGCCGCTACGAATGTCCACGATATAACCCTGACCACCGGCAACTATCATCACATGAAAAGTTGAACCCAGCGTCAGAACGCAACTGAAGCGGCAAAAACCCGGTTGAAAATTCCCCACCCAAGAAGGCTTAGCCTCTGGCGAGAACCTGATGACGAATCCTTCACTATGGTGCCCTTGGCCGGTAGCGCTGAACTGCAAAGGAAGAGGCCCTTCGCCCGGTAGCCCAGCAAGAATCTGATACTTCAGGGTACTCGTCATAAATTTTCCAGGTTGCGAAGTTCAAACTAGTCGAATCATGATATTACCTGCCACATCGTTCTAGGAGGCTTGTTTCTCCAATGCTGCCTACTGGAGAAAAGCGGACGCATTTATTTCCAGGACACAGTTTCCCAGTTGCACCCTCCCTATCACCACGCTACCCTTCCATTCGTCGCTGCCAATTCAGCGACCGGGCCTGATAACCCGTCAAGATGCAGGCGCAACAAGCGCCACCAAACCCGATTTGCAGGCGTTTTTTTTCGCCCCTCATTTCGTGCAATGGCGGCTGTGCGTGGGAGACCTTCGGGTCTGCCGGGTTCCTGTATCTCCGGTTTATCAGCCTGCGCACAGCTGCCACCCCATTCGCCTGATAACGAACGTGGTAGCTCTCACTTGATATGGGAGTTTTACCGATGAACGCTACAAATCCGCCTGCGTTAACCACCCTCGGCGTCACCCCCTTCTCCTTTCACTCCGACCAACCTCTATTCCGCGTCAACAGCGGTGTTTCCCTGCAAGAAGCCCTGCACCACGCCTCCGATCTTCTCCATGTCGCCAAGCTGCTCGCAGAAGATGCGGCGATGACCAAGGAGACGGACCGTTATGCGTGGGCGTCGCATTACTTGCAGGAGATGGTCAAGGCGGTAGTTGATGATGTGGTGAAGGTGTTGGATTCGCCCGGCAACATTCAGTAAAGGGGCGATAAAAAGAAGGGGGCGGCGTATTTTGATAAATGCGCCGCCCCTCCTTCTATTTCTACCGGGTCGTTTGCGACCTGCGAAGGGTCGACTTCGCATGTTAACCTTGCGCCCATCGCAAAAAATGCTGGGCCAAGCGCCCAATGCCGATCAGTTAAGCGACCACGATTGGGCAAGGTGTGGAGCTTTGAACTTCAGCGATGCGGGTGCTTCGGCCCGCCGGTACAGGGCGGTGATCCCATCGCAGCCTCGCTGAAGCTCGACAGCTCCCACATTCGACCTGCTTTGTTTTGACGGGCGCCTTTCTAAACTGATCGACACTGGACCACGCGCCCCCTTTGCCCCATCACTTTCAACGAATTTGCCTATTACCCAATGAGTAAAAACACCTCCGATCTGTCCTCCCACACCCCGATGATGCAGCAGTATGGGCTGGAAATGGGCGAACACCGCTGACCGCGTGCCTTGCAGCGATCCACTGTCTAAAACTCTACCGTCATTTAGCTGCTGTTTTGGTCAATTAATGCTGGATATATCGAGGTAGTTTTAGACAGCTTTTTTGCCTTTTCGCGCCACGTTTTGCGACTCAATAAAACGTGGCGCAGATTTACGTTACCCTGCGTCCTGCCGACCGAACACAGCTCCAACTACTTCTGGAATAATTTCAGGAATATTTCGCTTCTTTTTTGTCGTTCCTTGAGCCAGCTTGCGATTTTGCGCAGGTTGACAAATCGACGGATCAGCAAGGAAGTCAGGTTGACAAAACCCCGAATTCGCCATAACGGGATTTTCCTTCGCCAAATCCAGATAACGGGATTCGGTCCGAATGGTGCGCCTGCTACGCTTTTCCTACGTGAATTGAGGTTCATGCTAATTTTCACGACCACGAATGTAGGTCACTTCGCAATCGCCCTGACATACGCCTGGCACGCCCGCAGCGCGATCACGGCGTTATCCCCGTCGTCGGTGATGGCGATAATTCGTTGCGCATGCGCTGGGTCAAGTTGGGCTCGACGGACTGCATGAACCACGCCGGCGGCGCCGGGGGCGGTAGGCACGTTGCAGCCACTGGCTGAATCCTCGATGAGGACTGACAGCCGGACATCAGCAGTAGCAAGCTGGTCACGCAGGCTAGCCTGGTTGCGCTGGGCATCGGATAATTCCTTGGTGTGTTGTTGGTCCTGGAGCGCGAGCTTTTCCTCGGTGGCCAGGCGCTTATCCAGTTCGTCCGACTGCTGACGCCACGCCTCACCAGTGATTGCATCCAGTTCCTTCTGGTGGTGGGCGCCCTGCTCCGCGATACGCTCAGCCATCTTCTTGCCCAGGCGCCAGTCCTGGACTTGCCACGCCCCGCCAAAGCCGAGGACCAGCGCCAGCAGGATTGCCAGCCCCAGGCCGATCAGCTTCTGTACGGGCGTCATCACGGCACATCCTTGAAGAAAACATGGTGACCGAGGCGCAGGGTCTGTTTGGCCTTCGCCGCCCAGGCCGGGGCCTTGGGCATCGTGGTTGCGTAGTAGTGCGTGGCGCCCCCGGTTGGATCCGGTACCGCGCCCGACATCACCTGGTCAGCCGCACGCTGGGCCTGGGCGAACTGCGCGGCCGGGATTTGCTTGGCACCGCTCAGGTAGGCGTAGTTCGGGTCGTTCTGGTTCCAGCAGCTGAACTGCCAGGGCTTCAGGCACACCCCGGCGTAGCCCTCACCCCACCAGGACTTGGCCTTGCCGTCGAACACACGGTTGCGGATGGTCCACGCCACGGCGATCTGGCCGGCCAGTCCCTCCCCACGGGCCTCACCCCACAGCGTGCGCGCCAGGATGTCCCGATCTTTTTCAGTTGCGTTCATATTTTCTCCAGGCGAAAAAAAACCGCACAAGGCGGCGGTGGTATTTAGCTCGGCAGTCAGGCCGGAAGCACAGGCCACTCAATAGCGCCCGGGTAATGCTCTTGCTCGGGCACCCGGCTCAGCGCAACGCGGTACTTCTTCCAGCCCTTGAGCAAGGCAATCTCGGCGTCAGTGGCTTCGTCCACATCGACCGCATCCTGCAGCGGCGCGACGGCGTAGTCTGCTATGGCTCGTAGACGGATGAGCTCGGCCTGGGCAGCTTCCAGTGGGTTAACGACAATCGGCGGAAGGGCCGGCACTTGTTCCAGCGGAATATCGGGCACAAGGATGTGAAGCGTGACCATCGTTTTCAGGTCGTAGGGTTCGCCATCCATCGTGACGGTCACGGTCAATAGGCCTTCAACGAAAGCGATATCGACCTTGGCGGTGTTCTCCGAAGGATGCAGCGAGTAGCCCCAGCCCTGGTCCAATGGCGGAAAAGGAACCATGCCCAAGGTGCCCGTGACGCAATACACCCCAACACCAGAGCGGTAGCTGTCGACGTCTGTACCGCCCAGCGAGGTCAGATCGAACTTCGCGCCGGTCTCGCCCACGATATTAATTGCTGCTCTTGCCATGATTAAATCGCCTTGAGGGTGCCATCTTGGGCACGGGTGGTATTTGTTGTGTCGTATATCTGCCGCCACCCAAGCGGGATGCCACTTGCGTTCACCTGGCGCCAGTACAGACCGGCGGCGGTCTGGTAAACGCCAGCAACGATGTCAACAGCCCAAAGGCTGTTATCCGCAAACCTTGAGCGAAACCCAACCGCGTTAGGTGCGCCAGGTGCGCCGCCTGTAGTAGTGCCGTCCAGATGGGAGATGAACCGGCTGCCATCAAGCGCGAAAGAAGAGTTGCCCACAACAGCCGCAGAAGCAGCTACTTCCATTACATTACCTTCATTCACGCCTACATTTCTATTGGATGCAGTGCCCAACAGAGAATTCCTGTTGTAAAGCTCCTGGGTCATAGCGTTAATTTTTACGGCAGTACTGCGAGTAGTGTCGCCGCCAGCGCCTGTTGGGGCCGTGCCGATGTTTATTTCTTGCCTTGGCATTTAAGCCTCCTGGGTGGGTTACACATCAAAACTCGAGAACCTTACAAAAAACCAATATCACGTGATCGGCTTAGCAAATGTAACTGAGATATATAGATATATTGAGTTTGCTACCCCCTCAACAAAAGGAACGATTCTGTTGTTCTGGTAATCCCAGGTGCAATAAAGCTTGCAGAATCTGGTAGAAGCTCCCCCCACATCCATACCTATGTTGTTTACCAGCATGTAATCACCGGTATTCAATGGCGATGTGGCAGTCCAGCTCGACTTAGTTGTACCCTGTCCAGTGGATGAAGATCCTAGGTAGGTCCAATCGGTAATCGTCCTGGTGAATTGGGCACATGGAGTACCGCTATCAATTAACAGATTGGCAGATGGTCCCCACAGCCTGAACCCATAGGTTGCGACAGGTCTAGCCTGAAAGGCTGCAACGAAGAAGCTTCCAGCTCCGTCGACCAGGAATGAAAATCCTGTCCAGTTGCCTGGAGTTCCAAGGATCGTTACATAACTGAATGTGCTTGTTGCGTCCGGCCTAACAAAAACCAAAGGAGGCTCTTGAGTGGTGATAGCGGGCGAGAAGGTGGCCCCGCCTGAATACCTGCCTTTTTGTAGAATAGACAGTCTCGAATATTCTGAATCCAATGTAACTACATCGGATCCATTCCTGAACTCCATGCCGTATGCCATTCATCTGTACCTCATCACCATCAATCGCTGAGTACCTAACGCCATAGTCGCAGTCGGGTGGGACCGATTGGCAAACCAAACATAAACCCCGCCTGAGACGACCTGAGTATCAAATTGAACCGCATAAGAGTCTTGGGCGTTTGGGTCTTTGGGATATGCACCCGCTGGAATACATATAGCCGAGTGGGTGCTCGGCTCTACTCCAGGCAACGCTATAAACGTGTTCCTTGGTCCTGAGTTATTAGGAGGCGATCTTGTGATTAGTGACGAGTGTATGATCCTCACTGTAAACGAGGTTTCATCAAGCTCTAATGCACCAGTCGACCCCCATACCCTTATCCCGTAGCTCATGCTGACAAATCCCCCCACTGGAATCGTTTGACGTTGTTTTCATCAAACACTTTCCCGCCGCGATTATTGATAACTTGCCGGGCGTCACCTCCGAATGCACCGTTGATCTCAAAAGTCCCGTCGAAGAACAGCTTCCAGCCAGCCTTGCCTGGGTCATAGTTGTTCGACTGTATGTAGTTACCGATCTTGGCGTTGGTGATCGTGCCGTCCTGGATGAACGCTGACTTGATGAAGGTCTGCCCGCCTTGTACGGCGAACGGCACGGTTCCGCCCTGGCCGAGGGCGAAGAGATCAGCATCAATGACGAACTTCGTTTGAAGTCCACCAGGGCCGTTTTCAAGACCAAGGCCAACGCCAGCCCACTTGTACTCGCCCGTGCTGGCCTCATATTGCAAGCGAACAGACCAGCTACCGGTAACCTTGCCGTCGACCGTTTGAATTGCCGTGGTGTTGGTCTGAATGGCCAGGGTATTGCCGTTCACCGAGTTTTTGACCGTTTCGATGCTGGACGACAGAGCGCCGTAGGTATTGATGCGGGCAGTTTGCTCGGCGACAACTGCGGCGGCATTGTTAGCCACCTTCACTTCCACTGTGTCAGTTCGCTGTCCCTGCACCAGGTCACCCTCGATCAGGGCAGACTGAACAGACCAGACACCAACGTATTTCTCGTCCGAACCGATTAGCGCCGTGTCATCACCCTGAAGAGGTGGGTTGACCTGCAAGTAAATGCCGTCGACCCGCTGCGCCGTGGTGGTGACCTTGCCGTCGAGCGTGGTTACCGTGGCTTTGAGGGTGCTTAACCCGCTGGCCGTAGCGTTCACGCCGGTGACTGGGTCGTTGACCGTCACCTTCACCGCATTGAGCTGTTGCGCCTGGGCGGTGATGTCTTGCCCCTGCTGGTTGATCGTCGCCGAGTTCTGCTGAACCTGCGTTACCAGGGCATTCACCGTCTGCGTTACCGTGCCGATGTCGGTCCAGTAGGTTGCGTTCGGTGGTGGGTTGTTCGCCGGTATCGGGCCGTTGGCCTGATACAGGTGCTGGCCCATGCGGACGATATCGTTAAGCGCGTATGCCTTTGCAGGGTCGTACTCCAGCGCGTCGACGATCTGGTCAATCAGCCCTTCCAGCTCATCCTTGGCCGCTTCGATGCGTCCATTGACCGAGCCAGGGCCATTGCCGTCGATAAGGTTGATGCGCTCATTGAGCAACTGCCCGAGGGATGTCTCGTCAATCTGCCCCTTGATCTGCTCAAGAATCGGCCCAGCATCAGAACTGGCTTGCCCCATCACCCCATTCACCACCGGATAGAACGGACCGATGTTGCCGGTACGGTCCACCAGGCGCGCCCAGAAGAACAGCGTTGCGCCCGGCAGGAGAGACTGCATCCGATAGTCGGCCTGCGGGTATGCCAGGTCGGCCAGCTTCGTCGCGGCCGGCAGGTTATTCGCCGGACCGTACCAAAGCTCGGTGCGCTGGGTATCCTCGGCGCCAGCAGGGAAGCCCCACTTGATGCCGATGCCGAACAGCTCGCTGGTTGTGGTCAGGAACGACACCGCCGGCGGCAGGCCGGTCTTGCCGGTCAGTACTACCTCAGGGCTAGTACCCCAGATAGAGGCCACGTCCATGGCGTTGACCGAACTGACACGCGCAACGTAGCGGCCGCTGTAAATGCCCTCAACGTCCGCGCCAAGATTCCCAGTGCGCGGCAAGCGGATCCAGTTACCGCTGTCCTTGCGCCACTCCACGTTGTACGCAATAGCCCCCGGCACCGAATCCCACGTAATACGCATACTGGTGACAGCAATGCCCTGCGACACGACGCTGCGCGCCTCGATGCCGATGTTCTCCGGCGGAGACATTACCCCGGGCGGGATGATGCTCGTTGGCTGCGGGTCAATCCGTGCACCCGTGTCGATCGCCTGGTACTTCAGGGGTTCATGTTGAGTGGCAGCTATTTTGAACTGGTGGAGTCCTTGCGGTTCGATGGTCTGCACACGAAAGCGCATCACGGCCAGGTCAGCGCTCTCCACGGACCAACTGCATTCAGCCTCTGGGAGCTCCGAATAGTCGGCCATGACGGTGACCAAGCGGCCAGAGACGGACTTAACGATGCGCCCTTCGGTCTTGCCGCTGGGTAGGTTGAGGATTAGCCGATCCTCTTCGTGCACCTCGGCATCGATATCGAGCGTGATCACACGCCTGGTCGCGGCGCTGATACGCCCACCATTTGCGCGCCCCGAGAACAACTCATCAGCCACGCAGATAATCTGGCCGGGCTCGACGTTGCGGCCCTCCATGCCGGTGGTGAAGCTTACCGACCACTCCTCATACTGCTCAGACTTGAGCGCCCAGATACCGTGGCGGATTGCTTCTCCCTCCACGGTACAGCCGAAACGCGAGATATCCAGCATCCGGTGGCCGAGTTCGCCGATCAGCTCTTCGTTGGTAACGGGGGCCGGCTGTGTCTTGAACTCGTTTTCAGGATTGTCCCAAGCCACCTTCGCCCGTGTATGGCGATCAGGAAGCGCTGCGGAGACGTACTCAAATTCACCGATGATGTTCGAGCGCGTGAAGACGTAGCCGTCCTCATTACCCGGAATGTCCGCCACCATGGTGACCTGAGAACCATTCCAGCAACTGCTGCCACGGAACACGCTGGCCAGGTCAGAAAGGAGTGCATAGCCCTCAACCGAATCCTGAATGTAGACGTTGGTGGTCATGCGCGGCTGCATGCCGCCCTTCCCGTCTGGAACCATCACATCGCAATAGCGGCCGATCTCGTACAGCGTCCAATGGTCCACCATGTCGGCGGTGATGCGACGGCCCAGGCCGTAGCGACGATGCAACAACAGGTCGCGCCATACCCAGACAGGATTGTTGGTGTAGGCAAGCTTAAAAGTGCCGTTCCAGTCACCTGTATAGGTTCGAGTCTCCGGGTTGTAGTTGGTCGGCACCTGCACAATGCGGCCGCGCATCAGGAAGCTGGCCTTCGGCGTGTCCTGGAACTGCTTTGCATCGAACTGCAGGCCGCCCAGCGCCAGGTTCGGATAGCGCAGCTTCTTGTCGATTACCTCCGTCAGCCCCTTGATGCGCATCAGGTCTGCAAAGTTGGAGTCATTGCGGTTAGGGGTGAGCCGGCGCACGCGAACCAGTGCGCTCGTGAAACCTTCGGGTAGGTCGATTCGATGGGTGCGCTCGTATTCGGTTGTCCCCTTGTCATCCAGGGTCGCCGACAAAACCGTTTGATAGCTTCCACCATCTACAGAAAGATCAATGGCGTAGTCGATGCGGTAGCCGATCTGGTCACCGTTTGTCTTGACCTGCCAAATTTGCGGCCAGGACAACCGGATGCGCACAGCCGACAACTGCTGATCAGTGATCGCGCGCGTCCAGGCGTTATCCGATTTCAGCTCAACCGGCAGTCCCTGGGACGCCTCGTTCTCAATGGCCGGAAAGCCTGGAATGTGCTCTTGATCCACAGTGCCCGGGCGGAAATCCCAAACGGTACCGGGAAAGTTCTCGCTACCATCAGGCGAGACCAGCGGCGTACCGTTGAGTTTTACCGACCGTCTGTCATCCACCAAGCCTACAATTGGCCCCTCACTCAAGGCATAGAGCAGTTTCACGGTCGCGACAGAAAGCGCGGTGTCGGGTGCTTTGTAGGGCGTGTATGGCTTCTGCTCGCCGCCCTTGGCGCCCAAAACGCGGGCAGCAGTAGGCCGGCGCCTACGCTTTGCAGCAGGCGCTGTTGCGATTTTGGACATGGGTTTTCCTTACTGCTGATCTTCCGAAAAGACGCCAGCCGAGATGAGAGCGCCGCCGATATCGCGTTCGCCATACAGAAGTGGTTTGCAGCGGCCCTGGGCCGTGGTGGTGACCGCGCCGCCGAACGCATAGGAAGGCCTGTTGCCGTCGCCCTCCTTGTCCAACACGCCAACCGGTGACGGAGACATGCTCATGGCGATGCCGCCGATCATCAGGCCAGCACCAGCAGCCACCAGGTAGTATTGCTGGGTGATCGCGCCAATCACCACCAGGGCAAGACCGGCAATGGTGGCGAACAGGCCGCCTCCCTTGCTGCCGATCACAATTGGCGCAATACGGATCGGCTCAACGGTGTCCTGGCGCATCTCAATCTCGGTTTCGCTCAGGTTCTTCTTTCCGCGAAAGACTGCGTAAGTCAGGCCGCGCTCCTCCGAAAAGCGAAGGAACCGTCGGAAGCCAGGAATCTTCACGCAAAGGGCGTGGACCGCCTCAGCGCACGATGCGACCGCCAAGTGGTGTACCCGGCCAAATCGTGCGCCCAGTACTCCGTAAAGCATCACCAACACCACCAGGGGCTGGGGGCGAACCGTTGCTCTCATGGCCATCAGTCAACCTCCGACACTCGTTGGTGCCGAAGAATCAGCACGGTGTAATCAGCCCACATGCCGCCATACACATCGCGGGTGGATTTCTTGTTGTAGCGGTGATGCAGGAAGGTGCCCGGGGCCGGATGTAGTTCCGGGGCGCTGGTCAGCAAACCGTCACCCAGATAGATTCCTGCGTGGTTCGGTGCAGCGGCGTTGATCTGCATGACGATCATGTCGCCCTTGCGCGGCATCGAAACCGGATAGAAACCGGCCTCCTCGTAGTATTTCTCGTAGAGGCTCTCACCATCGTTCCACCAGCCGTCCCGGCGTGGGTAGTTCGGCAATTCAATCCCATGCTCGCGCTCGTAGTAATCGCGGCACAGGGCATAGCAGTCCAGCAGACCATGGCCGAACTCGCGGCCAACCAGCGGGGCCTGGTAACCATCAGGCTTGAACTCGAAGTACTCGCCAGACGGCCAGCTCACAATGCCCCACGGCTTTTCATGCATTTCGCAGCTGACACGATCGGTCATGCTCGGCACGGGCGGCACGTCGGGATGAGAGTGAATGATCATCGTCACCTCGCCACGGTCCTCAGCGTCACACTTATCCTCGGGGTTGATGATGAAGTGCTCACTCGGCGTCTTGGCATCGTTGCGGCAGGGAACGTACTTCAGCCGCCCAGCCTCACGAATCACCACGCCGCAGCTTTCCTTCGGAAACTCCGCCTCAGCGTGGGCCTGAATTTGTTTCAGCATCGTCTTGTTCATGGGGTCTATCCAATAAGCGCAGCGCCAGGGGCGCCGCCGAACGACAATGGGTTGCCCTTGCCAAAGCGGATTTCGCAGTCACTTGGCCGGCCGCCACAGCGATCCAGTGCCGGGTCGTCCACTGGGTTGCCGTCGAGGTCGAACATCTTGATCCCGGTGTAGTTGCAGTCCGGGCCGCGGTACTCGCCCCAAAGGCACCATTCGCACCGGTTCATGATCAGGCCGCCCGGCAACCTCTGACCTTTAACAGCAGTCGGAGGGGCCAACGAAAACACTACCTCTTCACGCAACAGGCTGGTGACCTGGTTGATATAGGAGATGTCGAGCCTTTCCATGGTGCTGGCCGTAGGGTTGCCCTCTGGAAAGTTCGCTGCATCCAGGTATTTCGCGTACGTCTGTCGAACCGTCAGCTTTACCCCGCTCATCCCCTGGAAGCGTCGACAGAGTGCGGTGATCGTGCCGTCGATATTGCTGATCTTCAGCATGGGCGTGGAGTTGTTGCCCTCAACGCTGCGCCCAAAGCCGCCCGTTTCGTAAGGCCTGGGCAGGTATGTCTCACCCTTCCAGATGATCGGCGTGGACTGCTGGTGCGCGTGGTACCGCAAGATGCCCATGCCCCTCGCCTCACCGTCCAGCTCGATCAACTGGATTATCGCGCCGGGTTCTAGCTTTTGGTCGTCCAACGTAATCATGGGTTGAATACCTGCTCGAAAGTGGTGCTAAGGGTGTATTTCTTGTTGCCGTGGGTTTGCAGTTGCCAGCCACCGGTGGTGATGTAAGCGCCCTGTGTTTCAAGCGGCGGTGTCCAAAGGAAGTGATTTGCGCCCTTGTGCCGCTTGAAGAACTTTTTGATCTCTGCGATGTAGGCTTCATTGCCCGTGAACGACACGACATAGGCGCCAGACACGTTGTTGATGCCGACCGACAATCGCTGGCTGTAGCCATTGCCAAACTTGGACTCAAGCGTGTCTGTCTGTTCGTCGCCAGACGAGCCTACCCGTGGAGACCAGTTGAATACCTCTGCCATCAGCTGTTTCTCCGATTGTTTGGATCAAGCAGGCCGTTCTGGCCTTTCTCCTGCTGAATCACCTGCCGGGCGATCTTTGGCATTTCGGAACGAGCGGTGGCCAGCAGCGCCAGGCCCATTTTCTCGTAACCTTCCGGAGCGTTGACCGCCCCGCCCGATCCGTCGCCATTGATGTGCAAGTGGATCTCCGGCGCAGATCCTGAGCCGGCGGCGGCTGCGACAGATGGAGCGGTGAAGGCTGGCGAGATACCTGGGCTTCCGACAAATCCGCCGGTTGCATAACCCGGCTTACCGCTACGGTTCAGGCCGATGAGGTAATCCTTCATCCCGGGCTGATCGACCACTTCCTTGCGGATGACGACCTCGCCGCCGTGAACCACCCCCTTCGGCTCAAACTTGCCACCGTGGCCGGTATAGCCACCCTCAGAGAAGCCGGCCAGCGCCATGCCGGCGACCATGCCAGCATTGGCGTAACCTGCAGCAAGGAGCGCTGCGCCGACCGGGATACCACCCAAGATGGTTAGTTCGGCAGGCGCTTTGGCCGCAGCGATCTGCGCGTTCATGATGATCGAAGCCACCGCGAACGCCTTTTGCGCTACAAACAATGCCTTGTACGCGCCGGACTGCTCCCCAGCGATCTTGCCAACCATGTCGGCGGCCTGGCCTGACAACTCGCTGAAGGTGCCGATCACCGCCACTTTATAGGCGCCCTGAATGTCAGAAAGCCGCGCCTGGTTCGTCTGATTGATCTCGACGACTCGGTCCAGGTACTGCTGCTCGGCGGCGAGCTTCTGCTCGTTGGTGCTTTGCTGGTCGGCCAGGATCTGATCGCGCAGATCTGCCTGCATGGACAGCTGCTTGTCGTGCCACTTTTTGAGCGCTGCTTCAGCCTCGGCGATCTTTACAAGCTCCCCGGAGGGTCCACCTACCGAGGAGTCGATGCCGCCGAACTCTGGCGCCTCGGTAACCGTGGCTTTCGAGATGGCATCAGCGCCAGCGCGATAGTCGTCCGACGATAGCTTGCCGGCACGGTTGGCCGTTTCAAGCACCTGCATCCGCTCTTTCGTCGTTGCGAGCAGGGCTTGCTCTTTGGTTTGAAGGCTAGACATCAGGCCGTCATAGGCCTTTCTCGCGTTGAGCGCGTCGAGCTCGATGGCCTTGCCCTGAAGCATGACCTTATTCTTTTCCGAAAGCTTCGACAGTTCGCCCGTGGTGAGCTCGTAGCGAAGACGCCCTATCTCGGTGGTTTCACCGTAAAGCTCGACCTGCTGGGTAAGGTTGTCCAGGGTTTGCTTGTATGCATTGTTGAGCTGCTCAGCTTGCCGCTGGATGTCCTCCGAGGCTTTTTTGGCTTTTTGTTGGGCCTCCTCAGAAGCCTTGGCCGCCGTTTCAGAACCCTTGATCGCGCCGGCTAGGATGCGCCAGCCCTCGGCAGTACCGGGGTCAACGCCCTCCCGCTCAATCCTCCGGTTCACCTCGCCAACCAGGTCGCCGCCATCCCTGACGGAGTTCAAGCGCTCAACGAGGGTTTTGGTGTAGGTGTTCCAGCCCTCAATAGTCTTCTTGTCGGGCCCCGCGATCTTCTTCAGTCCGGCGCCAGCCTGGCCGGCTGCGGTGGCCACATCGTTCAGGCGAGCGGTGAGCATATTGGCGACGTCGCCGTAATCGCCAGAGGCTTTGATCGCTTCGCCGTACGCTGATGCAGAAGCATTGATAGCCTTGGTCATCTCCTCGTTTGGGCCGATTGCCGCGACCAACTGCTGGCTAGCCGAGTCGATATCCAGGCCGCCGGCAATGCGGCGATTGAAGTCCGTCACCGCCCTGTCGCGCTGGAATGGGTTGGCCGAGTAGGTATCGCCCCACTTGTCATTGCCTTGGGCAGCGGCGCGGATCTCGCGCAACGCCTTCTGTGCCGCCACTTGCGCATCGGCCTGCTGCTGGATAACGCCGCCGAGCTTGTATCGAGCCTGCTCTCTACCGAGTGCCGCAAACTCCTTGCGCAACTCCTCTACGGGCCGTTTGAGATCGACGGTAGCCTGGCGGGCTTTATCGCTGTTATCACTGAACAGAAGGTAGCTGGCAGCCACGGCACCGACGGTCAGTGCAAGTCCGACAGGCCCACCCATAACCCCAAGAAGAGCCGCCCCAGCACGCCCAGCCAGCGACGTCGCTGCTGATTGGGCGGACTGAGCCGCAGTTTGCGCAGCGGCGGCCTGCGCATCTGCAAGCCTGGCGATCCGCAAGCGGCTGAGAGCGGCTGCATGCCCATCAGTAAACCTTGTCGCCGCAACTTGCGCATTTGCAGCCACCGTCTCGGCTGCTGCCCGTCTGACCGCCATATTGGCGGCATCAAGCTGAGCCCTAGAGCGCCCTATTTCAGCTGAGTTTGCTTCCCGAATAGCAGTAACCTGGGCCCACAGACTCTTGATCAAATCACCCGCTTTCAGGCTGCCATACGCCGCACCAACAGTAAGCGCCGACGCCGCAAGTACGTCCATGTTTTCGGCAACAAAGGTAACGGCACGGGCAAGAATCTTGGTACTGCCGGTCGCGCCGTCCATCCCGCCCACCCAAGCCTGGAATGAGTTGCTGACGGTTGTAGTGGCTCGACTAACCGAGCCAGGTAGATCCTTGAATTCCCCCTGAAGGGTACCAAGCTGGCTAATCAGTGCCGGCACCACTTTGTCAATGGTAAGTAGGCCTTGGTCTGCCATTGCCTTGAGGTCTTTACGGGCAACGCCCATGCCGGTGGCAAGCGCCCGGATTACGCGATCACCGTTTTCGTTAACTGAGTTGAACTCCTCGCCGCGCAATACACCCTGACCCAAAGCTTGGGAGAACTGCGTGATAACAGAGGAGGCTTCTGCTGCACCAGCGCCGGAAAGCTGAAGCCCAAGGGCCAACGCTTCGGTGACACCCAAAGCCTCGCTCGATGAGTAGCCAAACTCGCGCATCGATGCGGACGAACGACTGAATAGACCCGCGTTGTCGGCAAAGGCAGTACCGGTGCGCTGACTGATCTCAAATAGCGCCTTTTGGTTTACAGAAAAATCCTCAGTGCTCGTGGAGGCCTGCTTCAGTCGAGCATTTACCTGATTCCAGCTGTCAGCCTGGTGAATGACATTGCCCACAGCAAGAGCGCCGGCCATGGCCTTTGCGTAGCCTCCCACTGAAGATGTAAGCGCCTGCATCGCAGAGCCCTGGGCTCGAACTGCTGCCTCCTGGGATCTCCACGAACTAGTCGCATCACGGTTTCCAGAAGTGATGGTTCGCAGATAGCTCTGCCCCATGCGGCCAGCCCTTGCCATTTCACGCTGATATGCGCTCGTTTCGGCTGAGACGCTGACGATCAGGGAGCGAAGGGTTTGCCCTGCCATGCTTTTCTCCAGACATTAAAAAACCCGCCTTGGCGGGTTATTTGGTTCTCTCACTACTGAGAATTTCAGAATTCTGATCGATGTAGAAACGCCATCGATTCAGGCAGTCGGCAAAAACAACTATTTTATTAGGCGGGCTACTCATCTGCTCAGAGAGCCCCACGTATTCAACTTTGTCGCATTTCATCTGTTTGGCTGACTTTATCAGCGCCGCTCGCTCAGCGACTTTTATTCGCTCAACGCCATCATCGCCCCACTGCTGATAAGTCTTCGGGTAATGCTCTTTGGAGTAAACTGAAAGAGCGGACTCATCGATCACAACTTCTGAGTCCGGCCTTTCCGAATTTCCACAGCCTGCGATAACGACAGCAACTAAAACCGCGCACTTCCTCATGACCATCTTCCTTGCAAAAGAGAGAATCTAGCATGAGGATGGGACCTCGGACGGCGGGTTACCTACGTCACTCGGATGACTTGACCATCAAGAACGCCTTGAAGAGCTGTTCTCCCTCCTCAGCCTCCGCCGCCTCATCAACCACCGCAGCCGCCTCATCCTTCCACTTAGGCATCAGGTCCACAGCAGAAACTTTCGCACCCTGGGCCTGGAACACCGAAGCGGCAATGATCGAGGCCTGAATATCGCCGCGGGTATCGCTCAGTGGAGATTCTTGGTTGTAGGCCATCCAAAGGAATAGCTCCTCCGCGCTCATCCGTGAGCGCAGGTCCTGAAGCGTCATGCCAAGCCGGAGGGCAAGAGTCAGCATAAACGCCAACTCCGGCTCCTCCGTCAGTCGTTTCCCGCGGCATCCACCGGGTCTTGCGCGCCAGCTCCGGCCGCTACGCCACTCAGTTCGAATACCTTGCCGACGAGCCGGTCATGCACTGGGCTGAAGGCATCAGCTACGGAAGGCACGTCCTCATCCTGGAACACTCGAGCATTGTTCTCATCGAGCAAGGCCCGCACCAGGACGAATGCATAGAGCGGCGAGGAATGAATCTCCACCCGCGGCTCCAGCGGCGCCTCATCAGCACTATCGGCGGCAGGAGACTGAGCCGGAAGCCCAGCATCCTGACGGGCCTCAGCAACCGCCAAAGCGGCGCGGCGGCGATACTCAACCCAGTCACCAGCGCTCAACGCCCTGACCACCACCTGGGCGCCCTCCCACTCGTCGATGGTGAGGCGCTCATGCTTGAAGTTGCGCATCGGGTCCAGTGCCATGGAGCGCAGATCCACACCGGCGCCGATCTTCGTGCGCGCCATTATGGAGTCACCGGAGGCAGGTCGAAGGATACGGCACCAGTGATACGCACGTTGAACGTGCCGTTGACGGTGCCGTTTGGCGCGGCGTCCCAGGTGAACTGGGTCACCAGACCGAGGAAGCTCGAAGATGATCCGTCCTTGAACAGCGACTTGAAGGCGCGCGGCTCACCATCATCACGAGCAGTACGCAGCACGGTCTGGGCTTCGTCGTCGGCCTTCCAGTTGCCGGACATGCTGAAGGTGCCGTTGTCGGCCAGGCCTACGGTGAACTCTTTCGCCTCACTGGCAAGCACCGTTACTTCGATCTCATCCGACTGCCCACCCTGGAACTGCGGTTGTTTGATCGTTACTGACAGATCGGCCCATTCAATGCCGACTGCCTTAGGGTCGAGCGTGGTGGCTTTGGAAACGCTGAGAGCCGTGCCCTGCGTTTTGACGAACTTCGCTTTCGTTGGAGTTTGAACGGCCATGTGGCCTCCTATGGTTGCAGGGTGTATTCCCAGCTCACGCTGAAAAGTTTGGTGTCGTTCTCGAACACATCCGCCAGGCGGTCTGCGCTGCCGGTGGTGAAGTCAGCGTCATCCGTGGTCATCGCGGTAAAGGCCTGACCAGCAAGCGTGAGCGCCTCGAGGAAGCTCTCCCCCCATGCGTCGAGCTGAATAGTGAGGTCGCTGGAGCCATCCCAGCCGGCGAGCGTGAAACCGGTGGTGGTGCCTACCGTTTGAATCACCAGGCGTGGCTGGGCGGCGTCCACCGGCGCAACGCCGAAGTACACTCGCCCGTCGACCAGAGGCGAAAGCCTGTCGATGAGGGATTTCTCAATCATTGGGGTTACCGGGTGATGGCGTTGTCGATGCCTTCGGCCAGCTTGTCAGCAACGGCCTTTTCGATCTGAGGCAGGCTGCCGTCCCAAGATGGTCGAATGAATGGATGGGCCTGCATCTTCGATGTGCCCAGTTCCAGGAACTTCCAGTAGAACGGTGATTCGTAATCCGTTTTCGAGGTGCGCCCTTTTTTGCCGGGACGCTTGAGCGCCTTGGATTGTTTGCCCGTTGGATTTTTTACGCGGATACCGGCAGTAGCGCCGCCAGGCGTGTCAGCCTGTTTCACACTGACAGCAATAATGTTCTTCTTCAGTTTGCCCGTGCGAACTGGTGCAGTGCTTCGTGCCTTGTCCCTGGCCACCCTGGCACCAGCCATAACTGCCTCCCTGGCGATCTTGTTGCCTACTGACTTGGCCAGGCGTTCGAAATCGGCCTGCAGCTCACCAAGCCCCAAAACTGTCAGCGATCCGTTGCTCATTTTGGCTTCACCGTTTTACACATGAGTTTCAGCATGTCGCGCTGGTTCGTGGCCAGCGGCGCGATGATTTCGTAGGTGGTGCCGTCGTGCACCAGGTGCTGACCCGCCACCACGTCTTTGCGGTAACGAATGTTGATCTCGGCGGTGACTGTGACCTGCATCTGGGACGCTGCCTCGTACATGCGGCCGGAAGGAATATTGATCTCCGCCCATAGCTTTCCGAGGTCACCCCAAACTTTCGAGGGCTGGCCGAGGGCATCCCTGCCGTCGATGTAGCCGCGGCGCATGCAAGAGTGTCGAAGCGGACCGGCCCTCATTACACACCCAGCCCGACGCGGTAAGGCATCAACATAGACCTGGACCCAATCGGTAACTCGGAAGAGATGGTGCCCACCACGACATCCTCACGATTGCCGTAGAGGTTGCCAGCAATCAACAGGCAAGCAGCACGGATCGACGGGTTGACTAGGATCGGATCAGTCCCCGCGTCTCCAGCCAGCACGGCGGAAGCAAGTGCATCAGCATCGGCATAGAAGCGACGATTCAGGTACTGCGCCGCACTATCCTCCGCAGCCTCTAGCACCAGCGCGACATAGGCCTGATCCTCGACCTCGGCCCGCAAGTGCTGCATTGCTACTTCAATCGGGATGACTGTCATATCAGGCGCCTTTCTTCTTTCCGCCCGGTTTGCCTGCTGCCTTTTCCCTGCTCAGCGGATCGGGTGAGTCTTCCTGCTCAGTCAGGTCCACCATGGGCTCGCCGTCGTCATCGCACTCCACGGCATAGTTTTTTTGAAGGAGCTGGCGACCGTGCTGCTCATCTGTGATGAACAGCGACCCCTCTGTCAGCGTCTTGCCGCCCAAGTAAAGCGGCTTGAGGGTCTTCAGTTTCATTTCTGACCTCCGGGGGCCGCCTATTTTTGGCGGCCCCGCTATATCAAGGGGCTGGAGTGGCGAAGGTGCCGTAGATGAAAGCTTCCGGACGCTTAACGGCCAGCGCCAGACGCTCTTCGCAACGGATCGAGATCATGTTCTTCTCGAAGTCGTCGGCGTTCTCGGTGGAGATCACCACGTTGGCGTCCTCGCGATCAAAGATCTGTGCCCCAGTCTGGAAGGCACCGGTCAGGAACTTGCCCAGGAACGCCGCCAGTTCAGTTGCAACAACTGGCAGCCCCCACAGAGTGGGACCGGCGAGGCTCAGCGGGTTGCCGATGATGTAGCGCCCCAGGGTGTCCTTGGTCAGCTCGATCTTCGCCCAGTCGGTGAAGTGGAGCACATGACCGCTGGCCGGCAAGCGCGCCAGTTGCGACTGGAGCATAGCCAGGCGAAGTTGGTCGATCTGGGTCATAGCGTCAGGCTCGAACGCTGCCGAATAAGCTTCTGCTTGCGGGACGATGCCGTGCAGGTGAACACCAGTGCCGTCGCCGAACAAGATCTCCGACTCTTCGGCGTATTTCAGGCCGTAGCGCATTTCTGCGTCGATGGTCGATTGCAGTTGGGCGAAGTCGTCCAGGATCTGCTTCGAGGCCTTGAACATATGCGCGATGGTGGTAACCGGCGTGATCTTGGTGTTGAACTGGATGTCGCTGTACGGTTTCTGGGTGTTTTCAGCGACAACGCGTGCGGCGTTGGTGAAGCCGGTCTGTTGCACCCAGAAGATCGCCGGGGAAGTGGTGCGACCCGGCGCGATCAAATCACGGATGAACAGTCGCTGCTTCGGCATCACATCGATACCTGGCAGGCGCTGTGGCTCCACTACGCCTTCGGCAACGCCGGTGCTGAGCAACGCGGCGTGAACTGGCACGCTTACGCGGCGGTTGCCTTGAATGCTCTTTGCGAACTCGGCCAGAGCTTCGCTTTTGATGACGGTGCCGCCGAGGGTTTCGCGCTGAGCGGCGGCGGCCTGGGTAGGAATCCGGGCGAACTCCTGTTCCAGTTCGCCGAGCTGAGCCTTCAGCTGCTTCTCGGCTTCGGTCAGGCTGTTGAACTTCAGGGCCATCTCATCGACAGCGGCCTTGGTTTCGGTAGAAAGCGAGCCAGCTTTCTTGGCTTCCGACAGCGCGTTTTCAGCCTGTTTGCTGAATTCGTCAGTGGCCTTCTTGAGCTCGTTGGAGACGTTCTTCAACAGCTCGGCAGTAGTGTCGCTCATGGTTTTTCTCCGGTTTGAATAGCTGCTGCCGAGAACCGCGAAAGCGCGGCCTGTAGTTCGGCAATGGGGTCGGCCAGGTTGGCCGGGGTTGCGGCAGCGTTCTGCTTGCCGGAGGTGGTAGCGCCAGGCGTACCAGCCTTGAGTTCTTGAATGAGCGCGCGGCGCTCGGAGCGCGGCATGCCCTGTTTGGCCAGGATCAGATCCATACGGCGGGCAGCGACCTGGTGAGGCGCCGAGGCGCTGGCATCCTCGACTGCTGCGTCAGACGCCAGAAGGCTGTCTGCAAACCCCGCATCGATTGCAACAGCGCCGCCCATCCAGGTCTCGACGTCCATGAGCTTGCGCATGGCGTCAATGGGGTCACCGGTGCGTACGGCGTAGATATCGGCGAGTGTTCCGTCAATCTGCTCGAGGAAGTCGGCGACCTCTCGAATGTCGTTGCGGTCACCGGCAGCCATGGTCCAGCTGTTGTGAATCATCAGGAAGCCGGCGCGCGCGATCTGGATTTCATCAGCCGCCATAGCGATGAACGAGGCGGCCGAGGCGGCGAGGCCGAGGATTTGCACCGTCACCTTGCCCTTGTGCTCGCGCAGCAGGTTGTAGATGGCCAGCCCTTCAAACACGTCGCCACCTGGGCTGTTGATCTTCACGGTCACATCGCTGTCACCGATAGAGCGAAGCGCGGCACTGATCCGCTTTGCAGTTACGCCTTCGCCCGTCCACCAATCAAACCCAATCGGGTCGTAAATCGTGATGGAGTTGTCATCCGTGCTTGACGCCTTGATCGATGGATTCCACCGCTCCAAGGCCTTCGGCGTCAGGTCGCAGTGAACCTGCGCGCGCGGCCGAGCCTCCGGCGCCGCCGGAATGGTCTTTAGGGTCATTGGTTACTCCAGGATCAAGCGGCGAGAAGCCGAGGTAGAGATATCAGTGCGTGGGCCATCATTGGCCCATCGGGGTTTCCGGCATCGAGCGCCTTGGTCGCCATGTCGAAGGCTTCCTTGATTGCCTCCTTGTCCCCGCTCTGATTTGCCGCAGTGATGCGCAACATAAAGGCGGTAGCCGCCGGCGACATGCCGGCTGACTGCTTGCCGAGCTGGTCAAGCGGCACAAGCGCCGACTGAACAGTGAACGTATCGCCGCCAGGGATTGGAGCCATGTTCTCCAGACGCCGCACCTCGTTGCGGCACATCCATCCGTTTTGCAGAGCGGTGTTGTACCAGGCGCCACGACCGGCGCTGTCGGCGCGCAGCAGGCCTTCAACAGCGAACTCAGCGAAGAACTCGTCAGCGTCAGCCTCACCGATCAGGCATCGGGTGATCTCCTGCTCAATGTTCACCAGCAGCGGGCGCAAACTGTTGGTCAGGAAGTGCAGGTTCTGCGCTTCCACCGAACTGGCCCAGCTGGACTGCTTATCCATGTGTCCGACCATGAAGGGCGGCACCCGGAACCACCGACACATCTCTTCAATGCTGAACGAACGTGACTCCAGCATTTGCGAGGCTTCGGGGTTCATGGTGATCCCCTGGTACTTCAGGCCCGCTTCAGCAACCATGATCTTGCCGGCGTTCTTGGAACCCATGAACGAACCGAGGCTGCTCCTGAGCTGCTCCCGCTGCGCCGGGGTGAGCACCTTGTCGCTGGTCAGAATGCCTGAGGCTTGCATGCCCTGAGCAAAGACCTTGGCGGCCGCCTCTTCAACCGCCATGGCAGACCCGAAGATTTCCTTGCCGGTTGAAACTGGAAGCATCCCGCAGACGCCATCCAGGCCAAAGCCACGGATGTGCATCAAAGTCTTTTCAGGAATATCGCGCTCAACTCCGTTCTCGGTGTAGGTGTACTTGAGACGGCCATTTTCCTGTCGTTTGACCCGCATGCACTGGGGCAGAAGCGGTACCAGCGCAACAATCCGATTGCCGATCATCTTCTTTTCGACGAAGGCGTTACCGCGAAGGCAGATGCTGGCCACCAACAGTAGCATGAAGCGCTGCGGGGTCATTTCTGAGTTAGGCACCCTGCAAAGCAAGCGGTAGAGAGGGTGGTCAGTTGCCGGAGCCCTTGATCCATCAGGCAGGCGGCGGTAAAGCTTCAGCGGCAAAGTCGACACCGACTCCGAAAGCAAACGGACGCAAGCCCAGACCGTTGACAGCTGCATCGCCTTGTCGACGGACACGTGCTGGCCGCTGACGGAACTGCCGAACCATTCTTTCCAGAAAGAACCATCTTTCAGGCCAATGGGAACACCAAGCCAATCTTGAAGAGCGGCCTTGATTCGCCCGGGTTTCTTTTCGCGCGCCATCAAAGCCCCACCATAATTGGATTGTCGAAAAAGCCCTGTAGATCACCGCAACCCACAGGGTTCAGCGCTATGAGCGTTGTTGCGTCGAAGGTAGCCATGAGCGGGTCAATTTTTGCCGACCCGCTCACTTGCTTGTTGATTGCAATCGCGTTGCCTACCGCCACCGTCCTGGCGTTACCGACACACCAGGCCATCAGCCGTGTCCCGCCGTGAACGAACTCACCACCGGCGACCTTTCGCTCAGTGGTCTTGATTGCACCGTTGAGGCGCCAGCCCTGGGAGATCGAAACGATCTGCTCCATCGTGATACCGCGATCTTCCGTAGTCAGCTCATCAACGATATCGCCGATACCGGCCGCATCGACGCCTATTGCCTGCTTGTCAGGAAGTAATCCAGCGTCCCGAACTTCGCAGATGATATCTGCGACCTGCAGGACATCATCACCTGGCCGCTCGACAATGGTCAGATCGCCATCAGCTTCGAAGTCGCGCAGGTTTGAAACGATATCCTTGCGGCGGTCGAGTGCGATCTGGTGGGCCCAGGCGTGCGCCCAGTGCAACCAGCGCCGAGTTTCACGCTCGCGGCCAATCAAACTCAGGCCCAACAAGTCATCAAGACCTCCGCCATCGATGCCTACCACAATCACCTCGGAGCGCCGCAGCAGCTCATCAAAGGTGAGCGACTTGTCGCCGGCGGCTTCCCAGTGATCAGCCCCCGCCCACCGGTCGGTCCTTAAGTTCAGACCAATTTCGATATTCAGATGCTTGGCCAGGAACTTCTGCAAGGATCCATCTGAAGTGCCCAGCCTCTTCTTGAGCTGGTCTTCTAGCCACTCCGCACTCACGGAGCGCCCGATGTTCGGGTTGGTGATGTAGAAGTTTTCTGGATTCAGGTATTGCTTGTTAGCGACCATCCGGACCGGGAACTCGTAAAGAACCCCCAGCGTCTTGCAATCCACCACCTTTCCATCACGAACATCGCGCCAGTAACTCAGGCGCTCCTTGAAAACCCCTGCCGGCGGCTCATCACTTTGAGTGGTGAGATAGATGACCCATCCCTCTTCGCGGGAGATCTGTCCGCCTAGGGCCTCCATGAACATCGACTCGGCATTTGCGCGCTTGCCAAACACCCAAAGCTCATCGACCAGCACCTTGCCCGACTTCTTGCCGGAAACGGTGTCAGTGTCGGCCGCAACGACCTTCAATGAGTTCAGGGTGGTTCGGTCCGTGATGGTCCTGGTGTGTTCCTGGATGTGGAACATCGCTGAAAGCTCTTCATCAGCGCGAACCATCCCGGCAGCTGGCTTGAAAGCGTTGTCCGCAACCTCCTTGGTCGGCGCCAGAATCAGATGCTCCTCTTCCTCGCGCCAGCAGAGAATCAAGGCAGTGAGCATGATGCCGGCTGCGATGGTGCTCTTCGTGTTCTTCTTGCTGATCAGTAAGCCGAACTCGCGGATCATTTGCTTGCCGGTCTCAGCATCGTAAGCGCCGAAGATGCAGCGAACGTAGTCGAGTACCCACTCATCGCAACAGTCGGCCATCCTTGGCTTGCCCGGCAGATCTGGAACGCGGAGCTCCTTGAATATTTGAAGTGCACGCTCCGCTTCTTCTACAAAAATCGGGGGAGGGATAATCGATTCATGGTCGATCAGGCGCTGCTCCCAGTCAGGACATGCGGTCGACCATTCCATAGTTAAACCTGCTTACCGTTAGCTGCTACTAATTTGGGCGGGGCCTGCCGGTTGAATTTTCCAGCAGCCTCTTCAGCCGCCTTTTGCTTCCCGTCCTTCTTGCCGCCCTCCGCTTTTTTGACGTGGGTATATTGGACTGCTGCGATCGCTGCCCTGACCTGAATGGGGCTCGCGTCGAGTTGACCGAGCGCGATCTTGGTCAGCAGGGCCAGCATATCCATCTCTGGCGCTGGCACCGGCACCGCCCTCTCGCGCTTCAACGCGCCGCCGTGAGGTTGTGCCTCAAACTCCACAGAGACCGCCGAGGAATTTGCTGATTCCGGCTCGACCTTCTTCTTCCTTCCAGCACCAGGCCGCGCGCCGCCAGAGTTGGGGCGAGCGCCCCCGCTCTTGCCTTTAACGCCTGCCATTTGCTGAATTCCTTTTTCAAAAGTGGGAGAAAATCTGCGCGTGAGAGGGGGAGTGGTGTCCGATACAAAAGGTCGTGAACTTTAGACCCTCCCTCCCCCTTGTGGCACGCCAGTGGCCCGATGTAGCACGTCACTTGCACCGTGTGGCACGCCATTGACATGCAGGACCAGCAATCAGCACCGGTGCGCAGTCGACTCGAGCGCCGTCTTGGCTTTGTGGCATGGGATGCATATCGCCTGGAGGTTGCCTTCGTCATCGGTACCGCCTTGGGCGACGTTGATGATGTGGTCGACCTCAAGGTCTTTGGTGGTCAGCCCGCACACCCGGCAGGTGTAGTTGTCACGGATCAGGATCGCTTCACGCTTTCGGCGCCATGGCCTGCCACCTCGGCCCGTGCCCCAGCTGTCAGCACCGGCGACCTCAGCAACCGACGAGACCTTGCGGGTAGTGACCGGCATGAGCCTGGGCTTGAGGCTGGATATCTTTGCCATCACCAACCTCCGACCATCTTTGCGCCGACTGCTACACCTGCAATGAACACAAGCACGATCAGAAGCGAGCCGATGCTGGGCGCAACGGATGTGTCAGGTGTTCGCATTGGCGGTGGTGGTGGCAATCCGCGTTGCTCGGTTGTAGGTGGCGGAAGCAGCGCGCGGCGGCAGTCGTGGCACATCAGGCCGCTACCGTAGTAAGGCACTACTTCAGTCTTCACAACCCTACACTTCGGACATTCGAATGTGTGATCCATCGTCAAGGCTCCAGTGAAAGCTTGATCGAGCCCAGGATCACGCCGAGCGCGGCAGCCTGGGACGACTTGGCAAGCTCAATCACCAGGGCCTCAACACGGGCGACCTCGGCCTGCTCATCTGCTGGCATGTCACTGACCATGCCTTTGATCTGGTAGTACTCGGCGCTTACTGTGCTCATGGTGTGGCCCTTGTTGCGCGCCACGATTTGACGCATTCGAAAACGTGGCGCGGATTACTTGCTCTGACTGCGAACGATCTGGGCGTCCACCTGGTCAGCGCAGGTATCCAGCAACTTGATGGCCTTGTCCTTCAGCTCCCATACATCGCCGTTGAAGCGGAGGCCGGCCTCGTCCTGGTCCACCCGCTCACATGGGATCAGTTCAGGCGCTTCAATTCTTACGGCCTGGGTCTTTGTAACCACCGCCGGCTTTGCCGCGCAGGCCGTCAGGCAGAGGCTGAGCAGCCCAGTCACGAACAGGCTTGCTGTTGCGCTTGAGTTCTTCAAAGTCTTTCCTCGCCTTCTCGGCTTTCTTCTCGCTGGCCCTGATGCGGTTTTTCAAGTCTTTCAGGTAGTCAGTATTGCGCTGGGCCTCGGCCCGCAGGGTTGTGATGGTGACCTGGCTTTCGGTGTTAGCCTTGATGGCGTCCACCTTCGCCTGGGTCTCAACGAGCTTTTCGTTTCGCAGATCCTCGACCCGCATCTGCTGGATGCCGACGAGCAACAAGCCCACCAGGGCGACGATGATTGCCACTGCTATCGCCTTCATGCTGAATCCGCCTTTCTGCCCAGGAACCTGATGATCAGGTCACGGATAGCTGTCACACCAATGAAGCCGATGGCGCCGCCGGCGGCGACTGACAAGCTCGGCGGCCATTCCATCCACTCGATGATGCTGCTGGCTGACAGGCTCAAGGCACCACACAGCAGCGCCTCGAACAAGGTGCGCCAGTAGTTCGGCTCTTTGGCGTCATACAGCACGCGCAACAGCGTGATCGTGAAGGCCATAATTGCGCCCTGCCACAGTGGGTTCGAGAGGACCAGCCACACCTGGGCCCAGAAGTCGGGGTTTTTCTCAGGCATCAGGTTCATCTCGGTATCCTCCCGGTTAGGGAGTGAAGGAATGGATTAGCGGGTCGCTGGATTCAGTGCAGCAACCAGCAGCGCTTTACCTTTCAACAGCTCGACATGAGCGAGACTGGCCAGCTTGGTATCAACGGAGGAGTGGCCGGCGAGCATCTTGTCCAGCAGCTCCATCGTGCTCCCAAGGCTATGCACCACGTTCAACACAGACTGCTCATACTCGGCGCGGGCCTTCGCGACAGCCTGGCTTACCTCGTCAATGGGTAGTCCGACACCGGCAGGATGGGCTCGCTTTGACAGGAAAGAGCCATCGGTATACATGACGCCATACACAACCCCATCAGCATGGTAGGCGTCGGGCAAACGGCCAAAGCCCATCATCGAGAACTGCTCGCGCTGATTGGTGTTGAGCAGGTCGCTGGTAATGTAGAGGAATCCCGAGGGATCACTGTTCGAGAGACGCTTCAATGCCGTGGCAAGCATGGCGAGGTCGCCACCCACTACTGCATCGATGACAGCCTGCTTGTCGCGTTTCGCTTGATCGGTCATTACTGTGCTCCAGATACGAAAAAGGCCCGCCGATATGGCGAGCCTCGAAATAGGTGCAGGTGGCTGGTGCAACTCTCCAGCTCTGGCGGGGCAGATCGCCGGGTCACGTACCCTGCCCTCTCATCGCGTAGCCGCCCATTGTCCGCACGGGATTAGACGACGCCTCTACCGACTTAGCCCAGCTGCCTGGGCGATAACCTGCATAACGTGCGTGTCTTCCCACGCTGCCCGCTTGAGCCAGCCCCAATAGCACACAGGTTTGGGCTGCTCATGCTGCCGGTGTTCTTTCGTAACGCGTGACGACCGGCGATACCGCGTCCAGGCCCTGCCCGAAGGCCCACCCTGGCTATGGCTCACGCAACAAACTTGTGTTTCGTCAACGCCTATATGGCCCCGTGCTATCGTTCAATTTCCACACCGAACAATCCATGGAGCATCAGCGATGAAGGTAAGCGTTAAGTGCAAGAAGTGCGGCAGTGACAAGTTCGAGATTCCGGCCAGGCCGACAAACTCCTCGAAGATCACCTGCGGCAAGTGCGGCGCCGTCGAAACTTACGGCAATGTCATGAAGGCTGTTGGCGACAAGGTCACGGAAGACTTGAAGCGGCAACTCGGGAAAATGTTCAAGTGACTGCATAGCCTCGACCAGTGGGCGCACCAGGTCTTGAAGGCCTTCTACGCTCACTTCCATCTCAAGCTTTGCCATGCGGCCTCCAGAAACGAAAAGCCCAACACAGTGGCCGGGCTTGCTAAATTTTGGTCACAAAAAAAGCCCGACGCAATGGCCGGGCTTTCGATGTGGTGTCGCGCTTGAAAAGCTGAACACGGTGCCATGAAAACAGGGCTATTCCGCGTGTGCAAGTTTTTTATGCGGCTTCGATGAGTTTTTCCAGTGAGCAGTCTATCCATCCTACGCCCGTTTTGATGATCTCCCTGGCCTTGGCCTCGCTCATGTCGTACTTGTTGCCAATCCGCTTGGCTGGCCACTTGGCTCCATAGTAGAGCCAAATGAAGTCGCCCATTTCTGGCGCACGCTTGCAAAGCCTGGCGACCGCACCATCAACGACGCTGGCCAGTTCATCCGTGATGACGTAGGACTTGCTAGTCGATGGGATCATATCCCTCATTATCGCCCAGGACGGTGACGCGTAGCTCGGGACGCCCATGCCATCCATGCGCCAGAAGCCCCACTGCTCAAGCATGTACTCTGTATCGCCAAGCGGCAGACGCGAAGGTTTTCTTGTGTTCATGCCGCTTTCCTCGGGGTCGGTTCGTTCAGGCCGAACAGCTCACGGAGCATCTTGTCGGCAATTTTGTTCTTGGCATGCCCTTCGGTGATCCACCGTCGGGCGTAGTCCTGGAATCCGAGGCTACCTCGATGATTCCCCCAGTCGGCGACTAGATCCATAAGCGCGGCGGCTGCAATTCTCCCGTTGGGCTTATCGAGCAGCAACCGGTTGCCCTGCTTCAGAAAATCCCGCTCGTCAGAGGTCAGGCCCTTGCGCGGCAATGCCGCCGTGACGTTAACCATGATTTTTTCTCCCCTTGTACTGTTCGGAGAAGGGGCGGTTGATCTCCACCTCTTCCTGGGTGGGCTCGCGTCCGGCGAAGTTGACGAACCGCCCGAACTGGCCTTGACGCTGTACCAGGCATGAGCCGGCTTCGGCTTGCCTACCCTTGTCCAGAATCAACTCGGTGACGCCCTGCTGGCCCATCTCGGAATCTCGGTCGTAATGCACCAGGATCACCGCGTCCGCGTCTTGCTCAATCTGGCCGCTTTCCTTGAGGTCGCTGGCCTGTGGTTTCTTGCCTGGCCGATTGGCCGGGCCTCGATTGAGTTGCGCCAGCACCAAGATCGGAATCCCAAGCTCACGGCTCAGGTTCATGATGGCGATCGATACCTTGGCCACGGCGTCAGCACGGTTCTGTGACTTGCCGTCAGTCCCGACAATCTGCACGTAGTCGATCATCAGGATGTCGAGCCCAACCTCGCGCTGGAGCTTCAACGCCTCGGCTCGGATGGCTGGCATCGTCAGGCCTGGAGTGTCGAGCAGGTAGAGCTCTGCCTCCTTGATTTTTCCGGCCGCGACGCCTATCCGGTTCCACTCTTCTTGCTCCAGGCACTTGACCTCATCCATCCGACGCAGGTCTACGCCGCCCAGGCTCGCAATGGTCCTCAGTGTCAGTTGTTCACCAGGCATCTCAAGACTTACCACCAGCCCTACGCCGTGGCCGCGAGTAGCAACGTGATTCATGATCTGCAGCCCCAGCATTGTCTTGCCTCCGCCCGGTCGACCTCCAATCACCACCATTGATTTTTGGCGCAGAAAGCCAATCAGCTTGTCCAGATCCGCCAGGCCGGTAGAGAGCTTCGGAGGCGCCTTATCGTTGAGCACGTCATCCATGTGATCCAGCACCATCGGCAAAACATCGCTCATACGCTTGTAACCTGCTTTTCCAGATGCCTTCAGGTCACGCAGGTCAGCCAGCGCCAGATCACACTGATCAAGGATTTCATCTGCTGGCAGATCGTCATAAACGCCGCTGTCAACGATTCGCCCAAGGTCGCGAAACTGACGCACCAGCGCCCACTTCCTAACCTGCTGGGCATAGCTCTTCCAGTTGGCCGCCGATGGGACGCCTCGGCATAGGTCGATGGTGTATTGCAGAGTGGATGTCCCGCTGGGCAGATAGCGCTGAATCGAGCCCAGCGTCACCGCGTCAACAGGCATACGCTGCGCATGACAGTCGCAGATCACATCGAACAGTGCCGCATTGTCCTGGTGCCAGAAGTCACCCGACTTCATCTGTGAAAGAATCTCATCCAACATCCCAGCGCTGTCGTTGAGCGAGGCGATCATGATCGCGCCTAGCACGCCCTGCTCGGATTCGAGGCGGTAATACTTGTCCTCGTGGTTCATTTGCGCCCCCGTTCCGATTCCCAGGTGAAACCGACCAGAAGCGCTTTGTTCTCGCGCAGGCGGTCAAGGGCACGCTCGCCGATATACTGGCCCAGGCTCTTGGCGTTAAGGTTGGACACCACCACCGTAGGGCGAACCAGGTTGTAGCGGCGGTCCAGCACCTCATGCAGAACCGAAAGCTCGTAGTGAGTGCCGGCCTGGGCGCCGACCTCATCAATCACAAGCAGGTCGAAGGACGCCAATTCGTCGATCACATCGCCCTCGGTATAACCGGCGTTGCGATCCATCGAGCGCTTGAACACCCGGATGATCTCGGCAGCGCTGGTGATCACTGCCACAGCCCGGTGCTGACGAATGACGTGCTGGACGATGCCGCTGGCCAGGTGCGTCTTGCCGTTACCGACGTTCCCACACAGCAACAGGTTGCGACCCGCCTGGAAGTGTTCGCCGAAGTTGTCGGCATAGCCCTGGCAAGTTTCCAGCGCCAGGGTCATGGATGGGGTGGTGGCGCGGTAGGTGGCGAGAGTGCTATCGGCAAACCGTGGCGTTATGCCGGAGCCTACAAGCGCGCTGTTGACGCTTTCGGCTTGCAGGTTGGCCAGCGCCTGCGAATGTTCGTCGCTCCCCCGTGGCGCTACGCGCAGGCCGTGGAACTGGCATTGCTTGCATGGGCGGACTGCCAGAGAGCCGTCGAACTGCTCAACCTCGGAGCGATCAACCGCGCCGTGGACCGGGCAGTCGCCGGCGAAGGTGCGCTGCTCAGGCTGGCGGCGGAAATTAGAACGCTGGGCCATCTTCGCCTCCTTGGTACATATCCGAGGTGTGGGTGGGCAGGTTGTTGAACGCCGACGGTTTACCGTTCTTGGCACCAGCACCAGCCAGCACCGATTCTGGGTAGATGTCCGACCAGCTGCTGGTGGTGGACTTATCCAGCACCGCATCGGGCTCTGGATGGTTGGCCAGCTTCTTGGCAATCAACTCACAGGCTCGCAGGGTCAGTGGTGCGCGCTTGGCCTTCCGCATTTCACAGAAGTCAGCCCAGGCTTGTTCCGATGCGTTTGCCGGCTTGGCAGTCAACGGATCGAACTTGCCCGACTTCCCTCGTGGGCCAGCAGACTTGTCTGCGCCTTCTTTTGGTTTATTAACGGATAGATGACGGGTAGATGACGTATTGGGTGCAGCTGCTGCACCCCGTTCTGTCTTCATCTGCACCCCGTTCTGTTCTGAGCTGCACCCCGTAGCGTCTTCATTTGCACCCCGTTCGGAGCGGGGTGCATCTGGTGCACCCCGTTTTTCGATAAGGTCATACACCACCGGGCGACGATCGTGACGGTCGATGTAAGCGGCCGCGATCGACTGATTACCGCGGCGAATCAGGCCAGCAGCCTCAAGGGCGTCCAGCTTGTAACGCACCGTGCGCTCGGAAAGACCGGTGTCGACCGCCAGAGTCAATGCTGAAGGGAAAGCCCCGCGCCCATCGCTGCCTGCGTAGTTGGCCAGGCACAGCAACACATGACGGCAGGTAGAGTCTTTGATCTCTTGCTGCTCCAGCGCCCACACCATGGATTGAATGCTCATAGGTTCAACTCCCGCGTGATCCGGGCGATGAACGCGTCATAGGTCTCGGTCATGACGACACCACGGTCCTCCAGCGCGACGCGTGAGGCCTTGGCCATGGCGTAGACCTCCCAGCGGTCGCGCTCAGGCAGGTGACGGCAATTGGAATAGTTGGGCCAGGGGCCGGCGACCACTTCGGCAGTGGTGGGCAAATCACCGGGATTCCGGGTATTTGATTCCATGGGAGTGGTCATTGCAGCGTCTCCCCGGGCTTGCGGCATATCCCGGCGCCCATGGCTTCCACCGAGCCGCCAGACAGGCGCAACACCAGCAGGCGCAGGGCGGTGGTGGAGTCAATGGAGAACGTGCGAGCCTCGTCGAGCGCCAGGCCAGTAGGAGAATGCTCGTTGAGCAGTCGTCGAACACGGTCGCTGTAGTTGAACGCCGCGCAAGCCAGCTGTTGATCAGTCAGGCCGTCGAACGCTTCGTCCGACAGGCACTCGGCCGGGTACACGACGACGGGAATCTTGTTTTCGGGGCGCGGCTCTCCCCCCAGCAGATGGCGACTCATTGCGTCAAAGTGGTCTTTGGCAACCTGATCTGCGTCGTGACCAGTCCTGCGGCGGAACAATACCTTCAATGCATAGAACGCACGGATCAGGTCGATGTGGGTGTCATCCTCCTTTTCGATGGAATATTCAGGTTCGTCGATCACCTCCAGCGCGTCCTTGACCACTTCGAAGCACTTCAGCAGCAGCGCGGCGTCGTTGTTTTTTTCAAAGAGCGCCTCATCAATATGCTCCATGGTCAGCGGAGCCGGAAAATCGATAACGTTGGTCATTGGGCACGCTCCAGACGCTCGACCAGATTGCGCAACTTACGCTTGAGCCGTGTGGTGAGGGCGCGCTGATCAAACCAGCGGCTGTAGGCCCCCTGGGTGAACTCCACTACCCCGCGATACGCCGGGTCTTCGAAGTCGAAGCGGGTGCGTTCGCCGTTGCCTGGGCGACCGTGGGCGCGGAAATAGGTCGCATACATCAAACTCAGCTCGCGCTTGAGCGAGTTGCGCAGGATCTCGGCTTGCTGGAAGTCAATGGCTGCCTCGGCGATCAGGGTCATGAGCTGTTCTTGGGTAGGTTTCTTTTTCATGCTTGTTCTCCGTCGGCGCCAAACAGGTCGGCCAGATCAATTTGGTAAACGGCTGCCCAGGCAGCTGCGGGCCAGGAGCGAACCCAGCCGTAACGCGGATCGTGGACTTTCGGGGCTTGCACACCGTTTTCTGCGCACCAATTCTTCAGCGGTCGGAAACCCTGCTTGCCGAACTTGCGCTTGGAGACCTTCTCCACGGCAGTGACCGTGGCCTGGCGTAGTCCGCGCCCGAGTTCTTCCTTGAGTTGGTTGGCCTGCCGAACAGCCGCCGACGCAGTGGCCATTGCAGTCGCTTCACGCCGCGAACCGATCTCAGCCTTGGTTTCGATGGCGTGGTCACGCTGCTCTATCGCCAATTTCTCGGAGCGTTTCGATGCAAGCAGGTGTTCCAGGGCGCCGATGTAGTCAGTGGGCAATGACGGGGCACGCTGGTTACGCTGCTGGACCAGCTCCCAGAACTCGCGCACCAGCTTCTTCTTGAACGCCCGGACGATGTCCGTGTTCCGCATGTAGGTCAGCAGCAGGGTTGATTGGGGCTCATTGAGGATGGCGAACTCAGTCGGTGTGCCACCGCCTTGTGGACGCGTCGCCACATGGATTTCAAATCCAACTGGTCCAAACTCCTCCAGATCGGCTTGATAGGTGCGAGCGAGCTTGATGACGCTGGCGTGGTCGTTCTGAGTGCCCTCGGCAATGGCAAGGGTGGTGGTGACGGCATCGCCGTCTTTCATGATGACGATGGTCATTTGACGCCCCCTTCAACTGTGACGCACGGGAAAGGTCGAACCTCGATAGCGGTGACCGTCCCGTCGGGGTTCCTAGTTACAAATATTTCTCGGCCAACCCGAAGGGCCTTGCTAATTGCGGCCTGTTGAACGCCAAGCTCAAGAGCCGCAGCGTGCTGACGCCGTTTTGCGAACTCAGCAAGCGGAATGCGCGCCACGTTTTCGGGTTGCGTGTTTTGTGGCGTACATTTTTCGAGGCGCAGCTTATATTCTTCGCGCAAACAGTCGTAGCCATTGCCATGATCCATGGCTGAAAACTCGCCAAGCCTTGCAAGCTTGGCCAAGTCAGAGTGTTCTTCTGCAGCACTGCCTATGGCGCGAAACAGAGCTTCAAACTCGGCAAAGTTCTTCCGGGCGGCGCCGAGAGAGAAAATTGCTTCGCCAGCAATATCCGTCGCGGCTGTAAGCGAGGTGAGAATGGATGGCCTGCTCATAGGTCACCCCCGGCATCAGGATCTACCGCAGCGTGGGCCGCATAGACCAGAGCCAGCGCGCTTTCGCAGGCGAACCACACGAGGGTTGCTTGTTGTGATACAGCCGATTCCGTCATGAGATCGCGCAAGCCTGCCGCCACCGACTCCAGCAGACTTGTCGCAGCATCCAGAGACTCATGGACGGGCACGCCACCAGCCGCTGCCAAGACAGCGTAATTCCCATGCACATGAAACTCATGCTCAAGGGTGAGAAGAGGTTCAGTTTTCATACCTGGTCCTCCTTTTCAATTTCAGAGCGAAGGCCGTAACGAGCCGACTGAATCAGAGCGCATGCAGTGGCGGAAATATGAGCCAACGCCCGCAGCTCGGCACAGGTCACCGGATCACCGTTGTTGTTGGTGCTGAAGTCCAGGCGGTCACAGAGGGAGGCCAGGGCGAGGTTGAAGTCCACGGCGAGGCCGAGTGTCTTTTCCATATCCCCGCCCGCATGGACTTGGAACAGGTTGTGATCAATGCCGCCGAAGTCGACGCGCTTGAGAACAACTGATTGCAATTGCTCTGCGGTGATCATCGGGCACCGCCTTGGCGTTTAGCCGCCATCACGGAGCTGATAGTCGAATCCATCAACGCCCTTGAGCTCTCAATCAGAAAGCGAAGGCCATAGATGGCGTTCGTCTCAAGCCCTTCGTCAGTGAGAGCGGTCATAATCTCCTCGACAGAGCCAAGCAGCATTGAGGCGGAATTCAACGCTTCCTCACAGTCCTGCCCAGGCTGAACAGCAAACAGAGGGCGCGAGTGAATGCCGTCAGCACTAACGTCTTGATGGTAGAAATCCGAGAAAGTGGTAAGCAGCACCTCTTGCGCTACAGATGGTTTGTTGCTATTTTTCGTTTGCATGTTTTGTCCCTTCGAAAGACAAAGTGGTGCCAAAGCCACCAGTTCGTACCTGGTAGCAACTAAGAAGCTCAGCTCAGCTCAGGCTGGGCTTTTTTGTGGGCGACCGAAAAGTCAGCCGCTCAGCAAAAACTGGGAGGAGTTGCGGGTGTTCATGGGGATGCCTGCTGAACACTGGATGTGTGAACAGGTACTTCTGGCGCTGAACGCAAGGTTCTCAAAGACGTATCATCTTGCTCATGGTTAGGTAGCTGATAAGCGGACGCCGAGGCATCTTTCAGCCACCCAGCTGTAAACTGGCCGCAAGAACCTTTTGCGAGATTTTCAGCGTGACGAGTCTCGCCGGTGTATTCGGTTCTAGGTAACTTGCCCGCCGCAACCCATTTGTTGATCGCTCGAGCCGAAACGCCACACAGCCTTGCTGCAACGGAGGCGCCACCCACCGCGGTGACAGCGCGTTTAATCGGGTTCATGATTCGTACCAATTGGGACTATTGGTACGCACTGTAGAAGGGACTGACAGCATCCGTCAAGCACAGGCAGAATGGACCCATGGTATCTACTAATACGAATTCTCAAGATTTTGCCGAGCGACTGCGTGTTGCCATGATGGACGCAGGGTACGGAGGCTATGGCGCCACCGCACAATTAGCGCGCCAGCTGAAGGTGACTCCTAAGGCCGTCTCGAAATGGTTGCAAGGACTGTCATTGCCTACGATGCAGAGACTGGGCGACCTATCGTATCTGCTCCGAGTGGACCCAGAGTGGCTGTTATGGGGTGAGCGGAAACGAGGCGTGTTCGATGGAGTGCAGGTGCGCCCAAAACGCACTGTTTACACAGATTCCTCCGGAGAAATAAAAGTTTTGGGGCAGACGGCACCGGGCACCATTCAGGAAGAAGCAAACGAAGAGGCTTCAGGCCTTCGTCACCCCGACATGATTCAAATCAGTGTATGGGACGACGAGACGCCCGTTGATGATGATGAGGTGGAGGTTCCGTTCTTGCGCGAGGTTGAACTTTCAGCGGGAACCGGGAGAACAGTCATCCAAGAGAGCGATCGAGCGAAGTTGCGCTTCGGGAAGTTCACCTTGCGTAAGCACAGCGTACAGTTTGACCAGGCGGTGTGCGTACCGGTGCATGGCAACTCGATGGAGCCAGTATTGCCGGATGGGTCAACCGTTGCTATCAACAAAGGCGCGACCAACATCATTGATGGCAAGATTTACGCCATAGCTCATGGCGGGCAGCTCAGGGTAAAAACGCTTTATCGTCTTCCTGGTGGCGGGGTACGGATGCGTAGCTTTAACCGTGATGAGCACCCTGATGAAGAGTACAGCTCTGCCGAAATGGCTGAGCAAGGCATCACCATCCTTGGTCGTGTATTCTGGTCCGCAGCCTTTCATTGACTTACTGAATAAGATAGCGCCGCCCGGCGCTATTATTTTGCCCAAAGAACGTACCAATGGTTCTTGACAGTACGCATTGACCAGTCCATTCTTGCGCCGACAGAACGGACCATTGGTACTTATGATGAATCAGACAGTTTGCTTCGCGGGATGGAAAGGGAATCTTGGTCTCGGTTTAGCTGAGCGCGAGCTCTCCTGTTTGCTCGCGGTGGCCGCCGGCCATACCGACAAAGAAATCGCGAAGCAGGACGGTCTATCGCCCCGCTCGATCAAAGGTCGAATTGAATCCTGCATGCACAAACTCGGCGTGTATAAGCGTCCAGCGCTCGTAGCTGAAGCATTCCGCCGCGGATTGATCAGTCCGATGATCATCACCTTGTGCGCGATTCTCGTGGGCCAGTCTGCCACCAACGACAACTCATTCAACCGAATCCGTCGCCCAGGCGAGCGCCGAATTGAAACGCGCGTAGCCGTCCGCCGAATCGAGGCCGCTCAAGCCGCCTAACCCAACCTGATTTTTGCGAAAGCCAACAACGCGGCCGGGATTCGTTCGGCCAGGAGAAAGTGAAATGAAGCTGTTCAAGTACCTGCTGTCGTTCGTGCTGTACCTGTTCGCAACGCTGATCTGGTTCTCCGAGGCCGTGCCGGTGATTTTCGATAACCCCAGCGACTTCGGGCTTATCGGCGGCGTGTTCGGCATCTGCGTCTGGATGATCGTCACCGCCTCTCTCGCGATTTACGTAATTCAACCCCCGCGCAAAAGCGCACCCACTGAAAGGAAGTAATCATGCTCGGTAAATTGTTCGGCAAGAAATCTGGTCAGGCCCGCGCTGCGGTAGCCAAGCTGGCCAACCGTGACCTGATGGAGGCTGTGGTCTACGGCTCCATTTACGTCGCTGCGGCAGATGGTGAGCTGGAAGAAAGCGAGCTCTCCAAGATCGAGACCATCCTCAGCAACAACCCGGCCCTTCAAGGGTTCGGCGCGGAACTCTCGAACACCATCGACCGCGCCAAGACCGACTTCAAGTCTGGCGCCCGCATCCTTCGCCAGAACGCGGAGAAAGAGCTGGGTGACCTGGCGCACTCGCCGGCCGAGGCGCTGACGGTTCTCAACGTGATGCTGACGGTGGCCGAGGCTGACGGTGAGATCGAACCCCAGGAAATGACCGCCCTGGAGCGTAGCGCCAAGCTGCTGGGCCTCAACCTGAAAGACCACCTGTAACCATGCTGGCCAGGTTCGGCACCCGGGCACGTTCGCTGGCGGCCTACGGGCTCGCCGGTAGCGTTGTCTTCGTCGACTCGGCCAGCCGCATCCTCTCAATGGTGGGCGACCTGGTCCTGGTTGTCCTGCTGTTGGTGGTGCTGATGGCTGGTAAGTCAAAGCCCATTTGATCGGTCCACAGTGCCGATGGAGCATATTTGCGCCATCGGCCGGGAGAACACCATGAATTCACCGAATTACGATTCCCGCACCGCCGACAAGTTTGTGGTGCGCCTGCCCGACGGCCTGCGCGCCGATATTGAAGCTGCAGCGAATACCGGCGACCGAAGCATGAACAGTGTTTTCATCCAGGCCGTGCGCCAGTACCTGGATGGGCAGAACCGCCAGCAGATCCTGCTCGACGCGCTGGCCAACACCGTCACCACTCCCATGTCAGTCAACACGATGCACATTGACGATCGCGTGAGGATGGCCGCTGATGCGCGGCGCTACGTATGGCTTCGCGATACGGCATACAACACCCCGCGCCAGGATCTGGTGCCTCGCGATAACCAAGGAACCATGCTGGTCGGTGCCGAGCTCGACGCTGATATTGAGCGGGCTATGACAGAATACCCAGGCTGGGCGGAGGTTGAGCAATGAAGCGCCGCCAGATATCCCCCTCTGCCCTCCCCGCGATCGGCCAGCCCTTCGCGGGCGGCTTCTACGCCGGCCGGATCTACTTCGATGGCGCCGAGTTCGCACTCATCGACGCCGGCCGCGAGTTCGAAACCACCGCTCACTGGTGGGATCAGGAGGGCCCCAAGCCTCGAATCCGTGGCACCCAAAGCCGTTACGACGGCATGGCCAACACCAAGGCCATGGCCGAAGAAGGCAGTGCTATCGCCCACAAGGTGCTGGGGATGAACGTGCGCGGCTCCTGGGGCTGGCACATTCCATCTATCGAGGAGCTGAACTTATTGCGCTCCAACCTGCTCCAGCTTGAGGACTGGGGACGCGATAGCTTGGGGCCGATAAAAGACGCGCCGAATGCATTCGCGTGCACCCATACCTACTGGTCCAGTACACAGAAGGAAGGGTCGGCCACGGCCTGGTGCATGCACATGCTTCCGTGGAGCTATCCGGACAGCAACTGGGTTAGCCAATGCAAGGGCATCCGCCCGGTGAAGGTGCTGCAGATCAAGGCCGACGCCTTTGTGCACGACCCGGCGAGTGATGCGCGGGCCATCGAGAAGATCGCCGCCCAGGTCGACCTGCAAGGCTTGACCGCCAGCCCGGCGGTGGCCGAGGTCCTAGGCCAGTTCATCAACGAGGACACCGGGCGATTCTACGGGCGCACGGATGACTTGCTCGCGCAACTGGCGATGATCGCCGGGGAGGCTCGACCATGAAAATCATCATCACCACGATCCTGCTGCTTATCGCTGGCCAGGCCTCGGCCGATGAGCAACTGATCGACGTTCAGCACGACAGCGTCCGTGGCGTCACCTGCTGGATATTGAATAACACCGGGATCAGTTGCCTGCCGGACAGTTCGCTCCTACAGGTGCCCGCCAGCACATCCACCGACGAAACTCAGGCGGCACGGGCCTCTCTGGCGAATACCGTGGGTAAAAAAGGGCAATTGACCGCCACCCCGCTCCCACAGGAAAAGGGGCTCCAGCTATGAGTCGCCTAAACGGAACAAAGGGCCGGCGCCTGATCGAACTGTTCAACGCCCTGCAGCGCAGGGAAACCACCTTCGGCCAGATTTACGCAATGTCGGCTTCTTGCGGTATCGACGCACGCCGGGTGCTGGCTGACCATTTTCAGCGGGGCGCAAGCAATGAGTGAAGATATGACCAGTGCAGTCATAGCAATGCCCTTTGAATTGGCAATGGGCAGCGAGATATCCCGCCGACAGTTCTACGCCAGAGCCCAGACTCTACTCGCTGATCTCGACGAAGCGCGAAATGGCATGAAGCATTCGTTTGCGATCCGCCTGAAGAAGCGAATCGAAAAACTCGAAACCGAGCGCGATCAGCTCAAAGCGTTCGCCGTCGAGATGATCAACGCCAGCTTTGAGGGCGGCGGCTTTGAGGGCGGCGATATACAAGACATCGCGGTGAAGCACGGCATTCTGCGGATCGAGCAGCGCGAGGACGAGTGTGGCGAGGCCTGCGCCTGCCGTGATTACGGATTCCCTGCTGAGTGCTATCGCAAGACTCCGATCCTTGGCGGGACTGATGAGGTAGCGACACCAACCACGGAAAACGAAAACGTGTCGCGACACGACAGGGGGTAGGTATGTTTCTGACAGCAGAGGAAGTAGCCGACCTGACCGGCTATAAGAAGCCAGGGGCGCAGATAAAGTGGCTGACCGCCGAACGCTACGGGTTCGCGGTAGGTGGTGATGGGCACCCGAAGGTGCTGCGCCAGGTTGTCATCGGGCGGCTGGGTGGTATTCAATCAAGGAAGGGGCCGGAGCTTCGGCTGAGTTGAGGTGAAGATCGATGCGTCCGCGCAAGAAGGACCGGCACCTGCCGGCGTGCATGTACCAGAAGCACGGAGCTTACTACCTGGTCCGCAAGGGCAAGTGGAAGCGCCTGGGCACTGACTTTCAGGCATCGCTGGCGGAATACGCGAAGCTCCTGGACAAGGGCAGCCAGGGTGGAATGCCAAAGCTGATCGACGATGCGCTCGAACAAATGCGCACCAGGACAAAGCCGCCCCTCAAGCCGAACACCCTGAAGCAGTACGAAGCGGCATGTGAACGCCTCAAGGAAAACTTCGCCGATTTCGAGCCCCGCGAGGTGCTACAGCGGCACGTCGTCGCGCTCAAGCTTCACATGGCGGACACGCCGAATATGTCGAACCGGGTTATTTCGGTACTGCGTGCGGTCTTCGCCTATGCACTGGAACAGCAGATCGTCGACTCGAACCCCTGCATAGGCGTGCGACGCCACTTGGAGCACAAGCGCGACCGCTACATCACCCACAGTGAATTCCAAGCGATCTGCGCCAACTCCAGTGACAACATGCGCGTCATTTACGAGATGTGCTATCTGACCGGCCAACGCATCGGCGACGTCCTGGCCATCCGCTTGGCCGATATCAGCGCGGCGGGAATCGCCTTTAAGCAGGAGAAGACGAACGCCAGACTGTTGGTGCAGATGACGCCCGACCTGGAAGAGCTGATAGCGCGGGTCAAGGCCCTGCCCCGGAAGATCCGTGGGCTCACCCTATTCTGCTCCCCGCGCGGAGGGAAGCCGGTGCACTACAGCTCGGTGAAGGACGCCTTCGCCATCAGTTGCAAGAAGGCCGGCATCGAGGATGCGAGCCTCCACGACCTGCGTGCCAAGTCGCTTTCCGATACCGACGACCAGGGCAACGACGCTCAGAAACTGGGCGGTCACACGGACGCAAAGATGACGCAGAGATATCTGCGCCTGCGTAAAATCAACGTTGGACTGCCACCCAGAATGCCGCAAAAGGCTGATTTAAAAGCATAAAAAAAGCCGCATCTCTGCGGCTTTTTTGGGCTGAGCGAAAGCTTATCCAGCTTTCAACACATTCAGTTGACGCTCGGTAGCACGCTGCAGCACAACTGCATACACACGCTTCTTCTTGTCAGTCGATGCGCTACGGAAAAACTCAGAAAACGGAGTCGAACGAGCGGCTTGTACTTTTTTCATAACATTGCCCCAGCCTTGAGGTGCTTTAGTAGGCCCTGACGGTCGTAACCGACGTGCAGGTCGCCATGGATTGAGTCTATGTCTTCCTCAGTGATCTGCAAGGAAGCATCAGTGTTTTTTATGAGCAGATTCACCTGCAAACGGTTGCGATATTTGACCTTTAAGGCGTTCACAACATCTTTTGCGGTAAAAAACTGCTCAACAAAAACTTCTGGAGGGACTCTACGGCCCTCCTTGCGCTCTCTAGCCTGTACAAACCTCCAGGCCAATTCAGGCTTTTGGTAGACAAACATGATGACGCATTTACGGTCTTTCTTAAGGGAGCGAGCTATGTTCAGATCAGCCTTATCGAAATTGCACAACGTGCTATCCAAAACGAAAGACTGACTCTGTTCTAACGCCATGTCATGAATCTTGTCAACAAGAATTGACGCAGCCCGCTGAAACATCCATGAATTCGTACCCACATAGCCTTCGAAATGATGACGTAGATCATCTGGATCGATGCGCATGGTGCGGAATCCAGAGTTGTCATCGATTTCGCTGATCAGCTCACTGGCCGCTTCGGTTTTGCCGGCGCCTGCGCATCCTGACATAAAGACTGAAACCGGTGAGCGATCAGGGAGATAGATAGCTGGGTTGGTAAACTCCCGGGCAATACGCTTCTTGTTTGCCTTAGCGAAAAGTAGCGCAGCTTCCATCTGCAAGTCTTCAAGATGACTCATGTCCGTATGACGCTCACTTTTCGGGTGCGAGATTCTATACCCTGCAATCGGAAAATCATACGCCACGTGTCGGATTTCACCCGCAGGGCGTCCCTGCGCATGGTGCTAAATCCCTGTAGTATTAGACAGATGTTAATCGTCAAATAGACAGGCAGAGCTGAAACCCCCGTATGACCGACCTCTCCAGCCACACCCCGATGATGCAGCAGTACTGGCGCCTGAAAAACCAGCACCCTGATCAGCTGATGTTCTATCGCATGGGCGACTTCTACGAGATCTTCTACGAAGACGCGAAGAAGGCCGCCAAGCTGCTGGACATTACCCTGACCGCGCGCGGGCAGTCGGCGGGGCAGTCGATTCCGATGTGTGGGATTCCTTACCACTCGCTGGAAGGCTACCTGGTCAAGCTGGTGAAGCTGGGCGAGTCGGTGGTGATCTGTGAGCAGATCGGCGACCCGGCCACGAGTAAAGGGCCAGTGGAACGCCAGGTGGTGCGCATTATTACGCCGGGCACGGTGAGTGATGAGGCGTTGCTGGATGAGCGTCGCGATAACCTGATTGCGGCGGTGTTGGGCGATGAGCGTTTGTTCGGCCTGTCGGTGCTGGATATCACCAGTGGCAATTTCAGCGTGCTGGAGATCAAGGGCTGGGAGAACCTGCTGGCGGAGCTGGAGCGCATCAATCCGGTGGAGTTGTTGATTCCGGATGATTGGCCCAAGGATTTGCCGGCGGAGAAACGTCGTGGGACCAAGCGTCGTGCGCCGTGGGATTTTGAGCGTGATTCGGCGCTGAAAAGTCTTTGCCAGCAGTTCTCGGTGCAGGACCTTAAAGGCTTTGGTTGTGAGACGCTGACTCTGGCCATCGGCGCCGCCGGTTGCCTGCTCAGCTACGCCAAGGAAACCCAGCGCACCGCCCTGCCGCACTTGCGCAGCCTGCGCCATGAGCGTCTGGACGATACCGTGGTGCTCGATGGCGCCAGCCGTCGCAATCTGGAGCTGGACACCAACCTGGCCGGTGGGCGTGATAACACCCTGCAATCGGTAGTGGACCGTTGCCAGACCGCCATGGGCAGCCGTTTGCTGACCCGTTGGTTGAACCGTCCGCTACGGGATTTGACGGTGCTGCAAGCGCGCCAGTCTTCCATTACCTGCCTGCTCGACGGCTATCGCTTTGAAAAGCTGCAACCGCAACTGAAAGAAATCGGCGATATCGAGCGCATCCTGGCGCGGATCGGCCTGCGCAATGCGCGGCCCCGTGACTTGGCGCGCCTGCGTGATGCCTTGAGCGCGCTGCCGCAGTTGCAAGTGGCGATGACCGAACTGGACACGCCGCACCTGCAACAGCTTGCCGTCACCGCTGGCACTTACCCGGACCTCGCGGCGCTGCTGGAAAAGGCCATCATCGACAACCCACCGGCGATCATTCGTGACGGCGGCGTGTTGAAAACCGGCTATGACAGCGAGTTGGATGAGCTGCAATCGCTGAGCGAAAACGCCGGGCAGTTCCTGATCGATCTGGAAGCCCGCGAAAAAGCCCGTACGGGCCTGGCTAACCTGAAAGTCGGCTACAACCGTGTGCATGGCTACTTTATTGAGCTGCCGAGCAAACAGGCCGAGTCGGCGCCTATCGATTATCAACGTCGCCAGACCCTCAAAGGCGCCGAGCGTTTTATCACCCCCGAGCTCAAAGCGTTCGAAGACAAGGCGCTGTCGGCCAAAAGCCGCGCCCTGGCTCGGGAAAAGATGCTCTACGAAGCTTTGCTCGAAGACTTGATCAGCCGCCTGGCGCCGTTGCAAGACACCGCCGCCGCCCTGGCGGAGCTGGATGTGTTGAGCAACCTCGCCGAACGTGCGCTGAACCTGGACCTCAATTGCCCACGGTTTGTCAGCGAACCGTGCATGCGCATCGTGCAAGGTCGTCACCCGGTGGTGGAGCAAGTGCTGACCACGCCGTTCGTCGCCAATGACCTGTCGCTGGACGACGATACCCGCATGCTGGTGATCACCGGTCCGAACATGGGCGGTAAATCCACCTACATGCGTCAGACCGCGTTGATCGTGCTGTTGGCGCATATCGGCAGCTTCGTACCGGCAGCCAGTTGCGAGTTGTCCCTGGTGGACCGCATTTTCACGCGGATCGGCTCCAGCGATGACCTGGCCGGTGGCCGTTCGACCTTTATGGTGGAAATGAGCGAGACCGCCAACATCCTACACAACGCCACCGAGCGCAGCCTGGTGCTGATGGACGAAGTGGGCCGCGGCACCAGCACCTTCGACGGCCTGTCCCTGGCCTGGGCGGCGGCTGAACGCTTGGCGCATTTGCGTGCGTACACGTTGTTTGCCACGCACTACTTCGAGCTGACGGTGCTGCCGGAAAGCGAGCCGCTGGTGGCCAACGTGCATCTCAATGCCACCGAGCACAACGAGCGCATCGTGTTCCTGCACCATGTGCTGCCAGGGCCGGCAAGCCAGAGCTACGGCCTGGCCGTAGCGCAATTGGCCGGAGTGCCGAACGAGGTGATCACCCGCGCCCGTGAACACTTAAGCCGCCTGGAAACCACGGCGCTGCCCCATGAAACTGTGGTCACCAGCCCTGCCAAGGCCAGCAAGAAACCTGCCGCGCCGCATCAGAGCGATATGTTCGCCAGCCTGCCCCATCCGGTGCTGGATGAGTTGGCAAAGCTTGACCTGGATGACTTGACGCCGCGTAAAGCGCTCGAAATGTTATATGCACTGAAGACTCGGATATAACGCAGACGCTTGCAAGCTGATAGAATCTCGCGCGGTTTGGGATGCTGCGGGCTTTTAGCCTGGTCCGCAGACTATCGCTCTCAAACCTCGCGAACCCCACCATAAGGGGTTTCGCTGCCGCCGCCTGAGGAGAAAATTAGAAATGACCTTCGTCGTCACCGACAACTGCATCAAGTGCAAGTACACCGACTGCGTAGAAGTCTGTCCGGTGGACTGCTTCTACGAAGGCCCGAATTTCCTGGTTATCCACCCGGATGAGTGCATCGACTGCGCCCTGTGTGAACCAGAATGCCCGGCCGTCGCGATTTTCTCCGAGGACGAAGTGCCTGCGGGCATGGAGCAATTCATTCAGTTGAACGTCGAACTGGCCGAAGTGTGGCCAAACATCACCGAGCGCAAAGATCCGATGCCGGATGCCGCTGAATGGGATGGCAAGCCCAACAAAATTGAGCAACTAGAGCGCTAAAGCGCCGCTGCCCAACAAAAAAAGGCCCCTTGAGGGCCTTTTTTGCGTTCGGGTGCCTGCGTTCACTTTTCTACAGGCAAAAAAAGGGGCGGTATGACCCGCCCACATTTTTTCCCTAGTCCCTGTATTCCTTTTCATCATCCTGATGAATCGCATCCTGCGACGTTCCTTCAAACCATCGTTCCTTGATGGCTGTGCCAATCCGTGGACACAGGGCTGATGTTAGAGCGTTCCGGGGGAAGTTCAACGCGATGCCCTCAGCGGTCTGACAAACTCTACCGCTCTCACTCTTGAAAATAATCGTTATCTTTCAATAAGATAGATAATAGCCTCGTCATTTCAAGACGTACGCAACCGCTAAAAAAACCAAACACTTACGAAAAAGTAAGCGAATGCTTACACGCCCATTACGCAAAATAGCAACAAGCCCTATTGCCCCCCACCTGTAGGAGCGAGCTCGCTCGCGAAAAACCCGAGACCACCACTGGTCGTCAGGCTTTTCGCGTATCCGTTAAAGCCTAATCAATCGTCGCTCACGGTAATGGTCGGCATCGCCGGCGCCGCCGCTTCCTGCAATACAATCCGCGCCCCCACATGACGGGCCAATTCCTGATAGATCATCGCAATCTGCCCATCAGCCTCGGCCGCTACGGTAGGTTTGCCACCATCGGCCTGCTCACGAATCTCCATCGCCAATGGCAACGATGCCAGCAGTTCAACGCCATACTGAGTAGCGAGCTTCTCGCCCCCGCCCTCACCGAACAGATGCTCGGCATGCCCGCAGTTGGAACAGATATGCACCGCCATGTTTTCCACCACGCCCAGCACCGGGATGTTGACCTTGCGGAACATCTCCACACCTTTGCGGGCATCCAGCAGCGCCAGGTCCTGGGGCGTGGTGACGATCACCGCACCGGCCACCGGCACTTTCTGCGCCAGGGTCAGTTGGATATCGCCGGTGCCTGGCGGCATGTCGATCACCAGGTAGTCAAGGTCGCCCCACGCTGTTTGTGTGACCAGTTGCAGCAACGCACCCGAGACCATCGGCCCGCGCCAGACCATCGGCGTGTTGTCATCGGTAAGGAAGGCCATGGACATCACTTCCACACCCAGCGACTCGATGGGCACAAACCATTTCTGATCCTTGACCTTCGGCCGTGTGCCTTCGGCGATGCCGAACATCACGCCCTGGCTCGGCCCGTAGATGTCGGCATCGAGAATACCCACGCGCGCACCTTCCCGCGCCAGGGCCAGGGCCAGGTTGGCCGCGGTGGTGGATTTACCCACGCCGCCCTTGCCGGAAGCCACCGCCACCACATTCTTGACGTTGGCCAGGCCCGGGATCTGCGCCTGGGCCTTGTGCGGTGCGATCACGCATTGGATGTCGACCTTGGCCGAACTCACGCCGTCGAGGCCCTCGATGGCCATTTGCAGCATCTGCGCCCAACCGCTTTTGAACAGGCCCGCGGCATAACCCAGTTGCAACTGCACCGACACCTGGTCGCCTTGGACCTCGATGGCACGCACACAGCCGGCACTGACCGGGTCCTGGTTCAAATAAGGGTCGGTGTACTGGCGAAGAACGGCTTCCACCGCTGCGCGATTGACGGCGCTCATGGGCTACTCCCGAAAAAAGACTGACTGAAACAGGCGGCTATCCTAACCGTTCCAGCCGCTGAACGGCATGCTTTCGAAGACGTGGAAGATTCTGAAACAGCGTCACGGGGTGAAATAAATTTCCCGGCGCTTTATAGTGGCCGACCTCCGTTTCATCAAGTAGCCGAGCCCCATGTCCGAGCCACGCAAGATCCTCGTCACCAGCGCCCTGCCCTATGCCAATGGTTCTATCCATCTTGGCCATATGCTTGAGTACATCCAGACCGATATGTGGGTGCGCTTCCAGAAGCATCGCGGCAATCAATGCATTTATGTCTGCGCGGACGACGCCCACGGTTCGGCCATCATGCTGCGCGCCGAAAAGGAAGGCATCACCCCGGAACAACTGATCGCCAATGTGCAGGCTGAACACAGCGCCGACTTTGCCGAGTTCCTGGTGGACTTCGACAACTTCCACTCGACCCACTCCGATGAAAACCGCGAGCTGTCGAGCCAGATCTACCTGCGGTTGAAAGAAGCCGGGCACATCGACCAACGTTCGGTGACCCAGTATTTCGACCCGGAAAAGAAAATGTTCCTGGCCGACCGCTTCATCAAGGGCACCTGCCCGAAATGCGGCACCGAAGACCAGTACGGCGACAACTGCGAAAAATGCGGCGCGACCTACGCACCAACCGACTTGAAGGACCCCAAGTCAGCGATCTCCGGTGCCACGCCGGTACTCAAGGACTCGCAGCACTTCTTCTTCAAGCTCCCGGATTTCCAGCAAATGCTGCAAACCTGGACGCGCAGCGGCACTTTGCAGGACGCCGTGGCCAACAAACTCTCCGAATGGCTCGACAGTGGCCTGCAGCAGTGGGACATCTCCCGCGACGCGCCGTACTTCGGCTTCGAAATTCCGGGCGAGCCGGGCAAGTACTTCTATGTGTGGCTGGACGCGCCGATCGGTTACATGGCCAGCTTCAAGAATCTGTGCGACCGCACCCCAGAGTTGGACTTCGACGCGTTCTGGGGCAAGGACTCCACCGCCGAGCTGTACCACTTCATCGGCAAGGACATTGTCAACTTCCACGCGCTGTTCTGGCCGGCAATGCTTGAAGGCTCGGGCTACCGCAAGCCGACCGGCATCGCCGTACACGGCTACCTGACGGTCAACGGCCAGAAAATGTCCAAATCCCGTGGCACCTTTATCAAGGCGCGCACCTACCTGGACCACCTGTCGCCGGAATACCTGCGCTATTACTACGCGTCCAAGCTGGGCCGTGGCGTCGACGACCTGGACCTGAACCTGGAAGACTTCGTACAGAAGGTCAACTCGGACCTGGTGGGTAAAGTCGTCAACATCGCCAGCCGTTGCGCCGGCTTTATCCACAAGGGCAACGCCGGTGTACTGGTAGCCGAGAACGCCGCACCGGAGTTGACCGACGCCTTCCTGGCCGCCGCACCGAGCATCGCCGACGCTTATGAAGCCCGCGACTTTGCCCGCGCCATGCGCGAGATCATGGGCCTGGCCGACCGTGCCAACGCCTGGATCGCCGACAAGGCACCGTGGTCGCTGAACAAGCAGGAAGGCAAGGAAGCCGAGGTGCAGGCTATCTGTGCCACAGGCGTCAATCTGTTCCGCCAGTTGGTGATCTTCCTCAAGCCGGTGCTGCCATTGCTGGCCGCCGATGCCGAGGCGTTCCTCAACGTGGCGCCGTTGACCTGGAATGATCACGCCACCTTGCTCGGTAATCATCAGTTGAACGCCTTCAAGCCCCTGATGACCCGTATTGACCCGGTGAAAGTCCAGGACATGACCGACGCTTCGAAAGAAGACCTGGTCGCCAGCCAGACCGATACCGGCCAATCTGCGCCGGCGGGTAATGGCGAGCTGGCCAAGGACCCGATTTCCCCGGAAATCGATTTCGACGCCTTTGCCGCCGTGGATTTGCGCGTGGCACTGATCATCAAAGCCGAAGCCGTGGAAGGTGCCGACAAGCTGCTGCGCCTGACGCTGGATATCGGCGACGAACAGCGCAACGTGTTTTCCGGCATCAAGAGCGCTTACCCGGACCCGTCCAAGCTCGATGGCCGCCTGACCATGATGATCGCCAACCTCAAGCCACGGAAAATGAAGTTCGGCATTTCCGAAGGCATGGTGATGGCGGCCGGCCCTGGCGGCGAAGAAATCTACCTGCTGAGCCCGGACAGCGGCGCCAAGCCGGGTCAACGCATCAAGTAACCTCTGCAAAATGCCCCGCTGTCGCTACGGCGGGGCCTCTCAGCTTGCCCTTCTCCCTGGGCCGGGCGTCAACGCTATGATCACAGCATGAACCTCATTCAACGTATCGACGCGCTGCTGCCGCAGACTCAATGCGGCAAGTGCGGGCACCCGGGTTGCAAACCTTACGCAGAAGGCATCGCTAAAGGCGAAGCCATCAACAAGTGCCCGCCCGGTGGGCAGGAAACCATTGCCGGGCTTGCGCAACTGCTGCGCCTGCCGGTACTGGACCTGGACACCAGTCGTGGAGATGCGCCTGCGCAAGTCGCCTATATCCGCGAGGCCGAATGCATCGGTTGTACCAAATGCATCCAGGCTTGCCCGGTGGACGCCATTGTGGGCGCCGCCAAGCTGATGCACACCGTGATTGTCGATGAGTGCACCGGGTGCGACCTGTGTGTGGCGCCCTGCCCGGTTGACTGCATCGAGATGCGTCCGCTCGCTGAGGTTTTGCCTATCGTCGGTGACTTGGCCCGCAATGATGACGAACGGCGTGCACGCGACCTCAAACGCGACCGGGCGCGGCGGCGCTTCGAGCAACGTAACGCCCGCCTGCAACGTGAAGAGGCTTGCAAGCTCGCCGAACGCGTGGCACGAGCCAAGCGCACAGCGCCGATGGAGGTAGCCCCGGTCAATAACCCTCAGGCCGCTCAGGACGCCGCGATCAAGCAGGCCAAAACCAACGTCGCCATGAGTCGCGCTCAGTTGCACAAATCCTTGAAAGCGTTTGGGCATCCGCCGACCTTTGAGCAGCAGTCGCAATTGATTATGCTGCAGCGACAGTTCGAGGCATCCGAGCAGGCGCTTGCCGCACTGGAGGCCAACAGCTCACCACAGCCACCAAAGACGGCCGCTAAAAGCGCCGAGTTCAAGCGCGCAAAGATCCAGTTGGCCATGCGCCGGGCCGCGTTGAAAAAGGCTCAGGATCAGCAAGCTGACGCGCATGAAATCGCAACCTTGAAAACCGCCTTGAACGCCGCCGAGCAAACGCTGCAGGATGCCGAGGCCAACGGCTGACCCACTGCACTGTGTATTGCCAACATCACGCCGACCGCCTGCAAGGAAACCCCTGCCCCTATGAATGCCGCAAAACGCCTGGAAATTTTCCGCAGGTTTCACGAAGACAATCCGGAACCGAAAACCGAATTGGCCTACTCCTCACCGTTCGAGTTACTGATTGCGGTGATCCTCTCGGCTCAATCCACGGACGTTGGCGTCAACAAGGCAACGGCCAAGCTGTATCCCGTAGCCAATACACCCGCTGCGATTTACGCCCTGGGTGTGGAAGGCCTGTCCGAATACATCAAGACCATCGGCCTGTATAACAGCAAGGCCAAGAACGTGATCGAGACGTGCCGCCTGTTGCTGGAGCTGCATGGGGGTGAGGTGCCACAAACCCGCGAAGCCCTGGAAGCCTTGCCAGGCGTGGGCCGCAAAACGGCGAACGTGGTGCTCAATACGGCCTTCCGGCAGTTGACCATGGCAGTGGACACGCACATTTTCCGCGTCAGCAACCGAACCGGCATTGCACGGGGCAAGAATGTGGTTGAGGTAGAAAAGCAATTGATGAAGTTCGTGCCCAAGCCCTATTTGCTCGACTCCCATCATTGGCTGATCCTGCACGGACGCTACGTTTGCCAGGCCCGCAAGCCGCGCTGTGGCAGCTGCCGTATCGAAGACTTGTGCGAATACAAGGACAAGACCTCCGACGATTGAGCGATTATTGATTTTTGTGATCAGGCGATTGAAAAAATCTTTTTTACCCGTCCGCGGATTATCGCTATAAGGAGCCCCAACGGCAGTCTTAGCCTGGAGTTGACCTTATGAGCGCTGGCAGCAAAGAAGACCTGGTAGTGGAAGACGACCTCGTTGAGTCGGAGGACGATGATCTAGAGGCACCTGCACCAGAGGTGGCCAAGACCAATTTGAGCAAACGCCGCACTATCGACAATCTTCTGGAAGAGCGACGCTTGCAAAAACAGCTGGCCGATTACGACTTCGATTTCTGATCGAGCCGTTGACGGCCGGAAGCCTCCCTGACGGAGGCTTTTTTCTGCCGGTTACACGGGTATTCAAAGGGTGCAATATCCTCCCTAGACCAGGCCGTTGCGTTGGGCCAGTTCGATCAGGTCCACAAGGGATCGGGCATTGAGCTTGAGCAGCAAGCGCGTCTTGTAGGTACTGACGGTTTTGTTGCTGAGGAACATGCCATCGGCAATCTCCTTGTTGGTTTTGCCACGGGCCAGTTGCTGCAGCACCATCATCTCCCGCCCCGATAAGCGTTCGACCATGTCGGCTTCACTGGCATTGCCCATGGTTGAGCGCACCGAATTGAGCGCCTGGTTCGGGAAATAGCTATAGCCGGAAAGCACTGCCTTGATGGCACTGAGCAACTCTGTCAGATCCTGCTGCTTGCACACATAGCCGGCGGCGCCCGCCTGCATGCAGCGCATGGAAAAATGGCCGGGGGCCTGGGACGTCAGTACCAGCACCTTGAACGAGACGGCTTGCTTGGTTGAAGCCAGCCGGCAAATAACTTCCAGGCCGTCGAGCTTGGGGATTCCGATATCCAATATCACGATATCCGGCATATGTTCCCGTGCAAGTTGCAACGCATCGACACCGTTATCGGTCTCGGCAACGACCTCATAACCATGACGCTCCATTAGCATGCGCACAGCAAGACGAATGACGGGATGATCATCCACGATCAGCACTTTATTCATGAGAAAGTCCAATTTCGCTGTTCGAATTATTTAGAGCAAACACAATAGCCTAGTCGATTACTAGTTGGCATAGCATTCCACCCCGAGCAAGAGCAGGCAGAGACCCAACCCACAAGAAGATAGGAATTAACCTACAAAAAATCGCCAACTTAGATGCTTGGAGCTTTATGGTTGCTTTCAGACCTTTCTCGGCGCGCACATATTTTGAGTGAAATATCGTGCCCATCAGCCCCTGAAAGTAAACGTGCCGCACAAGACTTTCAGGAAATGCCCCTTGCTTGTCGCCATGACGCGCACAAACCAACCCGGAACAACCGTTCCCATTAGTTCCATTTAACATATTTCAGCACTTCCATAATTCCTACAGAAAATTCAACAATTCACATATCCGTTGCAACTACATGAGTGAATTTTCTGTCAGACATAGTTCCTCCCCAGATGTAAAAAATCATTCAAACTTAAAAACAAATGACAAAAACGGAAAATAATTGCGCAAGTTACGAAAAAAAATCCTTAAACACAGGCTAAACATTAATAAACAGCTCTGCTTTTAAAGCGCCCATAAAAACCCAGGCAAAAAAATGGCCCCTTGCGCAAGGGGCCATTTTCACAACAGGCGCACGACTCAGAACAACGAGCGGCCCTTGTTGGCAGCAATGCGCATGCGCAGTGCGTTCAACTTGATGAAGCCTGCCGCGTCCGCCTGATTGTAGGCCCCGCCGTCTTCTTCGAAGGTGGCGATGTTGGAGTCGAACAGCGACTCATCGGACTTGCGGCCGGTGACGATCACGTTGCCCTTGTACAGCTTCAGGCGTACGACACCGTTCACGTGAGCCTGGGAGGCGTCGATCATCTGTTGCAGCATCAGACGCTCTGGGCTCCACCAGTAACCTGTGTAGATCAGGCTGGCGTACTTGGGCATCAGCTCGTCTTTGAGGTGAGCGACTTCGCGGTCCAGGGTGATGGATTCGATGGCGCGGTGCGCGCGCAACATGATGGTGCCGCCTGGGGTTTCGTAGCAGCCACGGGACTTCATGCCCACGTAACGGTTCTCGACGATGTCGAGACGGCCGATACCATGCTGGCCGCCGATACGGTTCAAGGTCGCCAGTACGGTGGCCGGGGTCATTTCAACGCCGTCCAGCGCGACGATATCGCCGTTGCGGTAAGTCAGTTCCAGGTACTGCGCCTTGTCTGGAGCGTTCTCCGGGGAGACGGTCCATTTCCACATGTCTTCTTCGTGCTCGGTCCAGGTGTCTTCCAGCACGCCGCCTTCATAGGAAATGTGCAGCAGGTTGGCGTCCATCGAGTACGGCGACTTCTTCTTGCCATGACGCTCGATCGGGATGGCGTGCTTTTCAGCGTAATCCATCAGTTTTTCACGGGACAGCAGGTCCCATTCACGCCACGGCGCAATGACTTTCACGCCTGGCTTGAGTGCGTAGGCACCCAGTTCGAAACGGACCTGGTCGTTGCCCTTGCCGGTGGCGCCATGGGAAATGGCGTCGGCGCCGGTTTCGTTGGCGATCTCGATCAGACGCTTGGCGATCAATGGACGTGCGATGGAGGTACCCAGCAGGTACTCACCTTCATAGACAGTGTTGGCGCGAAACATCGGGAAGACGAAATCGCGGACGAACTCTTCGCGCAGGTCGTCAATGTAGATCTCTTTCACGCCCATGGCTTGCGCCTTGGCACGTGCAGGTTCGACCTCTTCACCCTGACCCAGGTCAGCGGTGAAGGTCACCACTTCACAGTTATAAGTATCCTGCAGCCACTTGAGGATCACCGAAGTGTCCAGGCCGCCGGAATACGCGAGAACGACCTTGTTTACGTCGGCCATGCCATCACTCCACGGGGTTGTACGGAAAGGCGACGATTCTACCGATCAAAACCGTGAAATTACAGGGGCGCGACAGCAAATGAAGATAAAGCGACAGATTATGTCGAGTGGGCGACCGATGGTCGCCTCGATGGAGCATAGGTATTTACACACCCTGGTAGCGTTCAACGGTAACCACGATGCGAAGCGAGTCGCTCTTGATCTTGCTCTTGATCTGCTTTTGATCTCAGGCGCCCCGTTAAACCACGCTGGCCGAACGCAGGCTTGAATTCGTGGGTAACCCGGCAGGACGCCGGGTTAGCCGCCCCGCGCCATGGATGGCGCGTGGCGGCGGCCCACGGATTCAAGACTGTGTTCGGGCACACCGAGCCTAGGCGAGGTGCCGAGTGGTGGGGCAAGAGCGTTTTGCTTACTTTTGCGCTTTTCAAAAGTGAGCCGCCGTCAGGGCGGAACCCTAAGTGGCCGTTACCTAAATAATGGATATGTACCCGGTCCAACTGTGTTGACTATTAGGCCGCCTTCGCAGGCAAGCCAGCTCCCACATTTGGATCGCAGTGCCTCAGGTAGATAGGCGCCGGCTGACAGGTCTTCGCGGGAGCAAGCTCCCTCGCCACAGTTTCGGCGTCATACCGAAGTTGCGTAGTTACCCATGCTCTTACGAGGTAGCCGCCGGGTTGCTAGGCGCAGTGGCCTGGGGCGCCGGCTTCTCAGGGGCAGCCACGCGCTCAAGCTGAATATTCACACGGCGGTTACGCGCACGGTTGGCAGCATTGGTGTTGGGCGCCAAGGGATAGCTTTCACCATGAAAACGCATGGTGATCTGCGATTCCTGAATGCCGTTGGCCTTGAAGTAGTCCATCACCGCCAGGGCACGGCGGCGCGACACGTCGCGGTTGGTCAGACGGTTGCCACTGTTGTCGGAATGGCCATTCAACTCGACATGATTGACCGTGGGATCGGCCTTCATGAAGGCCAGAATCACAGACAACTTCTTCTTGGCCGCCGCGTCCAGCTCAATGCCACCACCGGGGAAGCCGACTTCGGTCTGTTTGACCTGATCGTAATTCATGGGCAGCAGCTTGGTGGTGCACAGCTGATAATCGTTATAGGCCTTGTTGAACTTCACCGGCAACAGGCGAATTTCCGAGTAACCGCCTTCACGCCCGTAATGCCGCACGGTCGGGCTGCGCCCTTCGAGCAAGCCGGTGAACAGGCGACCGGCCTGGGCCTGGGAGCTATTGAACAGCACGTCGCCGCTGCCGACACGCACGGCCCCCAGGTTGATATCACCTCGGCCCGGTTGCCACGGCGCAGCAGCGGCCAACAGGGTTGCCGAGCCGGCGCCGAGGCTGCTGCCATAGGTTTTCAGACGAAACGTCGCCTGTTCGCCGGCCCGGCGTACGAATTCACCGGAACCGAAATCGGTGATCGGCTGGGTCAAGCGGCACTCGAACTGATCGCCCTCTACCTTCCACTCAATATTCTCCAGACGTGTCTGGAACGTGAGGGCCGCCGCAGGCAGGCTGGCGAACACACTGAGCAGGGCTAGATAATACTGGCGCACGGGAGGCTCCATGGGTTTCTACAACACTTCACAGCGTCATACATCGTTAAGGCATACCCGGAGATATCGGTAGCATCCGGCAAAACTTGATAGCGAGTGCCTGCAAGAGTCTTTTCCGGTAGCATTCCCACCAGATTGACCCGCCTGGAATCCCCAATGTCCGACCGCCTGACCCTGCTGCGTCCCGACGACTGGCATATTCATCTTCGCGATGGTGCTGCGTTACCCCAAACCGTGGCCGACGTGGCCCGCACGTTTGGCCGTGCCATCATCATGCCTAACCTGGTACCTCCGGTGCGCAATGCCGCAGAGGCCGACGCCTATCGCCAGCGCATCCTCGCTGCACGACCGGCCGGCAGCCGCTTCGAACCGTTGATGGTGCTCTACCTCACCGACCGCACCCAGCCTGAAGAAATCCGCGAAGCCAAGGCCAGCGGTTATGTGCACGCCGCCAAGCTGTACCCGGCAGGCGCAACCACCAACTCCGATTCCGGTGTAACCAGTATCGACAAGATCCTGCCGGCGATCGAAGCCATGGCGGAAGTCGGCATGCCGTTGCTGATCCACGGGGAAGTCACCCGTGGCGATGTGGACGTGTTCGATCGCGAAAAAATCTTCATCGATGAACACATGCGTCGTGTGGTCGAGCTGTTCCCCACGCTCAAAGTGGTGTTTGAACACATCACCACCGCCGATGCCGTGCAGTTCGTCAGCGAGGCGTCGGCCAACGTTGGCGCGACCATCACCGCCCATCACCTGCTCTACAACCGCAACCACATGCTGGTGGGCGGGATTCGGCCGCACTTCTACTGCCTGCCGATCCTCAAGCGCAACACCCATCAGGTAGCCCTGCTGGATGCCGCCACCAGCGGCAGCCCGAAGTTCTTCCTCGGTACCGACTCGGCGCCCCACGCCCAGCACGCCAAGGAAGCCGCATGCGGCTGCGCCGGCTGCTACACCGCGTTTGCCGCCATCGAGTTGTACGCCGAAGCGTTTGAACAGCGTAACGCGCTGGACAAGCTCGAAGGTTTCGCCAGCCTCAACGGCCCGCGTTTCTACGGCCTGCCGGCGAATACCGACCGCATTACCCTGGTTCGTGAAGACTGGACCGCCCCTGCCAGCCTGCCCTTTGGCGAGCTGACCGTTATCCCGCTGCGCGCCGGTGAAACACTGCGCTGGCGCCTGCTGGAGGAAAGCAAGTGAGTGAAGACCATTACGACGACGAACAAGAGCACGGCGGTGGCGGCTCGCGCCATCCGATGGCCGAGCGTTTTCGCGGCTATCTGCCGGTCGTCATCGACGTAGAAACCGGTGGTTTCAACTGCGCCACCGATGCCTTGCTGGAAATTGCCGCAACCACCATCGGCATGGACGAACAAGGCTTTGTGTACCCGGAGCACACGCATTTCTTTCGCGTAGAGCCCTTCGAAGGCGCCAATATCGAAGCCGCTGCCCTGGAGTTCACCGGGATCAAGCTCGACCACCCCCTGCGCATGGCGGTGAGTGAAGAAGCGGCGCTGACCGATATCTTCCGTGGCGTGCGCAAGGCGTTGAAGGCCAATGGCTGCAAACGCGCGATCCTGGTCGGCCACAACAGCAGTTTCGACCTGGGCTTCCTGAACGCCGCCGTGGCGCGACTGGACATGAAGCGCAACCCATTTCACCCGTTCTCCAGCTTCGACACCGCCACCCTTGCCGGCCTGGCCTACGGTCAGACCGTTCTGGCCAAAGCCTGCCAGGCCGCCGGTATCGACTTTGACGGGCGTGAAGCCCACTCGGCCCGCTACGACACCGAGAAGACTGCCGAGCTGTTCTGCGGCATCGTCAATCGCTGGAAACAGATGGGTGGCTGGGAAGACTTCAACGACTGAGCCCCCGATGAGCATAGGTACCTACACAATTTTGTAGGTTGTCGCAGCCCACGGTAACCACGATGCGAAGCGAGCCGCTCTTGATCTGCTTTTGATCTTGATCTCAGGCGCCCCGTTAAACCACGCTGGCCGAACGCAAGCGAGGTGCCGAGTGGTGGGGCAAGAGCGCTTTGCTTACTTTCGCGCTTTTCGAAAGTGAGCCGCCGTCAGGGCGGAACCCTAAGTGGCCGTTACCGCAGCAATGGATATGCACACAATCCAACTGTGTTACCTGCCAGGCCGCCTTCGCGAGCAAGCCCGCTCCCACAGTTGGATTGTGGGGTGTCAGGTGGAAAAGTGTCGGCTGGTAGGCCGTCATCGCAGGCAAGCCAGCTCCCACATTTAGAACGCGGCGCGTCAGTTAGATCAGCGTCGGCTGTCAGGCCGTCATGGGAGCAAGTCCCCACCCACAAAAAAACCGGCCTTCTCAGGCCGGTTTTTTTATACCGTGACGTTGGCTTACAGCTTGCCAGCGTTCTCGGTCAGGTAAGCCGCAACGCCTTCTGGCGAAGCGTTCATGCCTTTGTCGCCTTTTTTCCAGTTGGCAGGGCAGACTTCGCCGTGCTCTTCGTGGAATTGCAGCGCGTCGACCAGGCGGATCAGCTCTTCCATGTTACGACCCAGCGGCAGGTCGTTGATGATCTGCGAGCGCACAACGCCCTTGTCATCGATCAGGAACGCGCCACGGAACGCCACGCCGCCTTCGGACTCAACGTCGTAGGCCTTGGCGATGTCGTGCTTCATGTCGGCAGCCATGGTGTATTTGACTTTACCGATGCCGCCATCATTGATGGCGGTGTTGCGCCAGGCGTTGTGGGTGAAATGGGAGTCGATGGAAACCGCGACCACTTCAACGTTGCGCGCCTTGAAATCGTCCATGCGGTGGTCCAGGGCGATCAGCTCCGAAGGGCAGACGAAGGTGAAGTCCAGCGGGTAGAAGAACACCAGGCCGTATTTGCCTTTGATGGCTTCAGACAGTTTGAAGCTGTCAACGATTTCGCCATTGCCGAGGACGGCTGGTACGTCGAAATCCGGGGCTTGTTTACCGACGAGTACGCTCATTGGATATCTCCTGATGTAGGGGGTGACGATTGAAGTAAAAGGACAGGTCGAGTCTGCCGGTCAAAATCGACAGAAACATGACGCAATCACGCTTCGTAAAGACCGACCATCATACACCGAAAAAACCGTTCGTCAGCGCATGGGCGATGCGCGCTGGATTGTCGATGAAACTATTTTGACAATCATTCTCGTTAACATTAAGATCCATCGCACTTAAGCCATAAACCCGCGACGGTTCTCACTTATGTATGTCTGCCTCTGCACTGGCGTCACCGACGGACAAATCCGCGAAGCAATCTACGAAGGTTGCTGCAGCTATAAGGAAGTACGTGAGACCACCGGCGTTGCCAGCCAGTGTGGCAAATGTGCTTGCCTGGCCAAGCAAGTGGTACGGGAAACCCTGACGCAGCTGCAGACAGCCCAGGCCGCGCTCCCCTACCCAGCAGAATTTAAACACGCCTGAATAGGCATGTTTTGAAGAACCGGACCTAGTGTCCGGTTTTTTTATGCCATTAATTCAACTAGTTAGCGCTTAGACGCGGAACACAAACATTCTTATTCCGATTAATTTTCATTTATTATTCAATAACTTAGGTTTGACACTAGGATTTTCACCGCTCAGACTCTGCCCTATACACAGCTATTACAGGGCAGGACCCCAGTCATGAAAGGCGACATCTCAGTCATCCAGCAACTCAACAAAATCCTTGCCAATGAACTGGTCGCGATCAATCAGTACTTTCTGCATGCACGCATGTACGACGATTGGGGCCTGGAAAAGCTCGGCAAGCGTGAATACAAAGAATCGATCAAAGCCATGAAGGACGCCGACGCGCTGATCAAGCGCATCCTGTTCCTGGAAGGCCTGCCGAACGTGCAAGACCTGGGCAAGCTGAACATCGGCGAGCACACCCAGGAAATGATCAGCAGCGACCTGGGCTTTGAGCGCAAGAGCCACAGCGACCTGAAAGCCGCGATTGCCCACTGCGAAACCAAGGGCGATTTCGGCAGCCGTGAACTGCTGGAAGATATCCTGGAAGACCAGGAAGAGCATATCGACTGGCTGGAAACTCAACTGGGCCTGATCGACAAGGTCAGCCTGGAGAATTACCTGCAATCGCAGATGGGCGAATAACTGCGTTTGTTATCACTGTAGGAGCGAGCTTGCTCGCGAAGAACGTCAACGATCACGCAGCGCATCTGATTTAACGCGTTGCCTGGGCGACCTTCGCGAGCAAGCTCGCTCCTACAGAAAAGCTCAAAAAAAGCCCCGCTCTCTTGTGAGAAGCGGGGCTTTTTATTGCTCGCCAATCAGGCGTCAGTCTTGGCCGCTGCTTTTTGCGCCGCGTCCTTGATCAGCTCTTGAAGCGAACCATCAGCTGCCATTTCAGTGATGATGTCGCTACCGCCAACCAGCTCACCGGCTACCCACAGCTGCGGGAAAGTCGGCCAGTTGGCGTACTTTGGCAGGTTGGCGCGGATTTCAGGGTTTTGCAGGATATCCACGTAAGCGAACTTCTCGCCGCATTGCATGACGGCCTGGGACGCTTTTGCGGAGAAACCGCACTGAGGCGCGTTAGGTGCGCCCTTCATGTAAAGCAGAATGGTGTTGTTGGCAATCTGCTCTTTGATCGTTTCGATGATATCCATGGAACACCTCTGCAGGAACTTTGCGACTCACGGGTCGGCACGGTGGCGCATTGTAACGCAAAAATCCAGCAGGATGCTCAGGCCGCCGCCACCTTCACCGGTACGCCGTTGAGCGCCGCATTACCCGACAACTCATCCAATTGCCGCTCGTCGGTCAAGTCATTGGCACTCGCGCCCGGCTGGCTGTTCGCGATGCTCATCTGCACGCCCGGGCGACCGTGGCCCCAGCCGTGAGGCAGGCTGACCACGCCCGGCATCATGTCCGCACTGGCCACCACTTCCACTTCGATCATGCCGGTGCGCGAACTCACTCGCACCCGCTGGCCATCGCTCAACTGCCGACGGGTCAGGTCGTCGGGGTGCATCAACAGTTGATGGCGTGGCTTGCCCTTCACCAGCCGGTGATAGTTATGCATCCAGGAATTATTGCTGCGCACATGCCGTCGGCCAATCAGCAACAGTTCGTCGGCCACCGGCACCGGCTGCGCGGCGAAACGCGCCAGGTCTGCCAGGATCACCGTCGGTGCCGCTTGCACCTTGCCATCCGCGGTTTTCAAACGTGCCGCGAGGTTGGGCTTGAGCGGCCCCAGGTCCACGCCATGGGGATGATCCGCCAGCATGGCCACCGAGAGTTTATGACTGGATGCGTCGCCATAGGCACCCGCTCGCAGCCCGAAGTCGATCATCTGCGCCGGTGGCACGGTGGGCTTGAGCACCGCACCAGTGTGCGCCGCAAATGCCTTGGCCAGGCCGACAAAGATCTCCCAGTCATGCAACGCGCCCTCAGGCTTGGGCAGGATGGCACGATTGAAGCGCGTGACATTGCGCACCGCGAACAGATTGAAAGTGGTGTCGTAGTGATCGTTTTCCAGCGCCGAGGTGGAAGGCAGGATCAGGTCGGCATAACGCGTGGTCTCGTTGATATACAGATCGATGCTGACCATGAACTCCAACCCGTCCAGGGCTTGCTCCAATTGGCGACCGTTAGGCGTGGACAGCACCGGGTTGCCGGCCACCGTCACCAGGGCGCGGATCTGGCCCTCCCCCTCGGTGAGCATTTCTTCAGCCAGCGCCGACACCGGCAGTTCTCCACCGTACTCCGGGAGCCCGGACACGCGGCTCTGCCAGCGGTTGAAATGGCCGCCGCCGGTGGAGGCCACCAGGTCCACCGCTGGGCTGGTGCAGAGCGCGCCGCCGACGCGATCCAGATTGCCGGTCACCAGGTTGATCAGTTGCACCAGCCAATGGCACAGCGTACCGAACGCCTGGGTCGAGACGCCCATGCGGCCATAACAGACAGCCTTATCAGCGCCGGCGAAGTCCCTGGCCAACTGGCGAATCTGTTCGGCAGGCACCGCACACTGGCGGCTCATGGCCTCAGCATCGAAGCCGGCAATCGCATTGCGTACATCATCCAGGCCTTGCACCGGCAAATGGCTGTCGCGTGTCAGCCCTTCGGAGAACAAAGTGTTGAGCACCCCAAACAACAACGCCGCATCGCCGCCGGGGCGTACGAACAGGTGCTGGTCGGCGATGGCCGCCGTTTCACTGCGCCGAGGGTCGACCACCACCACTTTACCGCCCCGTGCTTGGATGGCCTTGAGGCGTTTCTCCACATCGGGCACGGTCATGATGCTGCCATTGGAGGCCAGCGGGTTGCCGCCGAGGATCAACATAAAATCGGTCTGGTCGATGTCTGGGATGGGCAGCAATAGGCCGTGGCCGTACATCAGGTGACTGGTGAGGTGATGAGGCAACTGGTCTACCGAGGTCGCGGAGAAACGATTGCGCGTCTTCAACAGCCCTAGAAAGTAGTTGCTGTGGGTCATCAACCCATAGTTATGCACGCTGGGGTTGCCCTGATACACCGCCACCGCGTTCTGGCCATGCCGCGCCTGGATGCCCGCCAGCCGTTCGGCCACCAGGGCAAAGGCGTCATCCCAGGCAATCGGCTGCCATTGGCTGCCCACCCGCAGCATGGGTTGGTGCAGACGGTCCGGGTCGTTCTGGATGTCCTGCAGGGCCACGGCCTTGGGGCAGATGTGGCCGCGACTGAAACTGTCCAGAGGGTCGCCCTTGATCGAGGTGATCGCCAAGCTGCCGTCTTCGGCTTGGGTGGTTTCCAAGGTGAGGCCGCAGATGGCTTCGCACAGGTGGCAGGCACGGTGGTGGAGAGTCTTGGTCATGGCCAGTCTCTTTTATAGGGGCTTTGGCTCAACTATGGGCCGCACGCCCGTGGGGCGCCAGCAACCTTCGCGTTGTGAATCGACGGGCATAGGCCAGGGCATGGCTAAGCATGAGCAAATATTTCAGAAACCTTGCCCACAGGCGCTGAAACCGACGCGACCTGGCCCAAGCCCGCCCCCGCGCATTGCAAAAGGCCTGGACGCCAGTGTACAAATGGCTCGCTGCTGTCAGGAAATCGTCTTCAAACGCGCGCCAGCGCCCTGCTTGAACACCCCTAAAACCGTAGCCCTATTGGTAAAACGCGACATTTAATGTCAATATCGCGTCTTCCCCTATTTCGTCGCCCCGTGCGGCTTTCGCCGCAGGTCTCGCCCGTTGTCGCAATAAACAAGGCTTTGAGTATCTGCGGTCTGTTGCAAAAGGTAGTTAATGATGAGCGCAAGGCACTTTCTCTCCCTGATGGATTGCACGCCCGAAGAGCTGGTCAGCGTGATCCGTCGAGGCATTGAGCTTAAAGACCTGCGTAACCGCGGCGTACTGTTTGAGCCTTTGAAAAACCGTGTACTGGGGATGATTTTTGAAAAGTCCTCGACCCGCACACGCCTGTCGTTCGAGGCCGGCATGATCCAGCTGGGTGGCCAGGCGATCTTCCTGTCACCGCGCGACACCCAATTGGGCCGTGGTGAGCCGATCAGCGATTGCGCCATCGTGATGTCGCGCATGCTCGACGCCGTGATGATCCGTACCTTCGCCCACAGCACCCTGACCGAATTTGCCGCCAACTCCCGTGTGCCCGTGATCAACGGCCTGTCCGATGACCTGCACCCCTGCCAGTTGCTGGCCGACATGCAAACCTTCCTCGAACACCGTGGCTCGATCCAAGGCAAGACCGTGGCCTGGATCGGCGATGGCAACAACATGTGCAACAGCTATATAGAAGCGGCGATCCAGTTTGACTTCCACCTGCGTATCGCCTGCCCTGAAGGCTACGAGCCCAGCGCCGAGTTCATGGCCAAGGCCGACGGTCGAGTGCAACTGCTGCGCGATCCAAAAGACGCAGTGATCGGCGCGCACCTGGTCAGCACCGACGTCTGGACCTCCATGGGCCAGGAAGACGAAACCGCCAAGCGCCTGGCCCAATTCGCGCCGTTCCAGGTGACTCGCGCGTTGCTCGACCTGGCCGCGCCGGACGTGCTGTTCATGCACTGCCTGCCCGCCCACCGGGGCGAAGAAATCAGCCAGGACCTGCTCGACGATCCGCGCTCAGTCGCGTGGGATCAGGCCGAGAACCGCCTGCATGCGCAAAAAGCCTTGCTCGAATTCCTCGTACCACCGTCGTACCACCACGCATGAGCCAGCCATTACTGCTGAACCTGCGCAATCTGGCATGCGGCTATCAAGACCAACGCGTGGTGCAGAACCTCAACCTGCACCTCAACGCCGGCGATATCGGTTGCCTGCTCGGCTCTTCGGGCTGCGGCAAGACCACCACCCTGCGCGCCATTGCGGGCTTTGAGCCGGTGCATGAAGGCGAAATCAGCCTGGCGGGCGACGTCATCTCCCGTGCCGGTTTCACCCTGGCACCGGAGAAACGTCGCATCGGCATGGTGTTCCAGGACTACGCGTTGTTCCCGCACCTGAGCGTGGCTGACAACATCGCCTTTGGCATTCGCAAACACCCGCAAAAAGAGCGCGTGGTCGCCGAGTTGCTCGAACTGGTCAACCTGAAGAACCTGGGCAAGCGCTTTGCCCATGAGCTTTCCGGTGGCCAGCAACAACGTGTCGCCCTCGCCCGCGCCCTGGCGCCGGAGCCGCAACTGCTGTTGCTGGATGAACCCTTTTCCAACCTCGATGGCGAACTGCGCCGCAAGCTCAGCCATGAAGTTCGCGACATCCTCAAAGCTCGCGGCACCAGCGCGATCCTGGTGACCCATGACCAGGAAGAGGCCTTCGCCGTCAGCGATCACGTGGGGGTCTTCAAGGAAGGCCGACTAGAGCAGTGGGACACGCCCTACAACCTCTATCACGAACCGCAAACGCCTTACGTCGCCAGTTTCATCGGCCAGGGGTATTTCATCCGTGGCCGGCTGAACTCGCCGGAATCGGTCAGCACTGAACTGGGCGACCTGCGCGGCAACCGAGCCTATACCTTGCCAACCGGTGCTGCGGTGGATGTACTGCTGCGCCCGGATGACATCGTGTATGCGCCGGACAGCGCGTTGAAAGCCCGGATCGTCGGCAAGACTTTCCTCGGCGCCTCGACCTTGTACCGATTGCAACTGCCGACCGGCGCGCAATTGGAATCGATTTTCCCCAGCCATGCCGATCACCAAGTGGGCGCAGAGGTGGGGATTCGTGTGGCGGCTGAACACCTGGTGTTGTTCCAGGCATCCGGCAGCACAGCGGCGCAGATTCCCGCCGTTGAGTCAGGCGTGCGCCGCCACAGCGTCGCTCACTGATAAAGCCGGATCAAACTGTGGGAGCTGGCTTGCCTGCGATAGCAGCCGACGGTAACCACAATGCGAAGCGAGCCGCTCTTGATCTTGATCTGCTTTTGATCTCAGGCGCCCCGTTAAACCACGCTGGCCGAACGCAGGCTTGAATTCGTGGGTAACCCGGCAGGACGCCGGGTTAGCCGCCCCGCGCCATGGATGGCGCGTGGCGGCGGCCCACGGATTCAAGCCTGTGTTCGGGCACACCGAGCCTAAGCGAGGTGCCGAGTGGTGGGGCAAGAGCGTTTTGCTTACTTTTGCGCTCTTTTCAAAAGTGAGCCGCCGTCAGGGCGGAACCCCAGGTGGCCGTTACCGCAGAAATGGATATGTACGCTGTATAACTGTGTTGACTGTCAGGCCGCCTTCGCGAGCAAGCCCGCTCCCACAGTTTGATCTCTGAGTGTCAGGTAGAGAAGTGTCGGCTGGGAGGGCGTCATCGCAGGCAAGCCAGCTCCCACAATTGGATAGCAGTGTGCCAGGTAGTTCAGCGTAGGTTGGCAGGCCGTCACGGGAGCAAACTCCCTCGCCACAGGTTCAGCGTCACTCCAAAGCGATGAAGATACCTATGCCTATCTCTGTCAAGCCACACATTTGAGAGCCATGGCCTTCAAAAAATGCTTATCAGGCCCGGCCGATCGGTGCAAATTTGGCCTGGGTGTGTTCCGCCAACACCGACGCCGGCAATTCAACTTCCAAACCCCTCCTACCCGCGCTGACAAAAATCGCTGCAAAGGGTTGCGCCGTTTCATCAATAAACGTGCGCAGCCGCTTCTTCTGCCCCAACGGGCTGATGCCGCCCAACAGATAACCCGTGGAACGCTGCGCTGCTGCCGGGTCTGCCATTTCGACTTTCTTCACACCCGCAGCATGAGCCAGGGCTTTCAAGTCCAGACTTCCGACGACCGGCACCACCGCCACCAACAACTCCCCCTTCTCGCTGCACGCCAGCAGCGTCTTGAACACCTGGGCCGGGTCGAGGCTCAATTTTTCCGCGGCCTCCAGCCCATAGGATGCCGCCTTGGGATCATGTTCATAACTATGGATACGATGTTCGGCGCGAACTTTTTTCAACAAGTCCAATGCGGGGGTCATAGCGGCTCCTGGCGGGCAAACTGATGGCCAATTCTAGGCCAAGACCGCCTGAAACGCTCTAGCACAGCCCTATTACCGCTAAAGCGACTCGCCCTGCCCATGATCATTCACCACACCAATAGTTCGGAAATGACCAATGGTTCACTTTCGACCTTTGACAGCGGTCATTCTTGTCTATATTTTTTCGTTTCCGAATACCGTAGGAATAATCCTCTGGTACTCCGCAGTAAGCCGCGATCCAGGATGGGGATCCTTGTCGCGGTGAATATCGCGCAATTGCCCGTTGAGGCGGTGCGCAAGACAAGAACAACAATTGAGGTTTTCCATGACAACTGCTCTTCAACAGCCTTCACTTTCGAGCCAATGCATGGCCGAATTCCTGGGCACCGCGCTGCTGATCTTCTTCGGTACAGGATGCGTCGCCGCGCTCAAGGTCGCGGGTGCGAGCTTTGGCTTGTGGGAAATCAGTATCATCTGGGGGGTCGGCGTGAGCATGGCGATCTACCTGAGTGCCGGTATTTCCGGGGCTCACCTCAACCCGGCGGTCAGTATCGCCCTGTGCATCTTTGCCGATTTTGAAAAGCGCAAACTGCCCTTCTATATTCTCGCCCAGGTCGCCGGCGCCTTCTGCTCCGCCGCCCTGGTGTACACGCTCTACAGCAACCTGTTTTTCGATTACGAACAAACCCACCACATGGTCCGCGGCTCCCAAGCCAGCCTGGAATTGGCCTCGGTGTTCTCAACCTACCCCCATGCACTGCTGAGCACGGCCCAGGCATTCCTGGTGGAGATGGTCATCACCGCCATCCTGATGGGCGTGATCATGGCCCTTACCGATGACAACAACGGCCTGCCACGCGGCCCGCTGGCGCCCCTGCTGATCGGCTTGCTGATCGCGGTGATTGGTAGCGCCATGGGCCCGCTGACCGGCTTTGCGATGAACCCGGCTCGGGATTTCGGTCCCAAGCTGATGACCTTTTTCGCCGGTTGGGGTGAAATGGCCTTTACTGGCGGTCGCGATATTCCTTACTTCCTTGTACCGATTTTCGCCCCGATTGTCGGCGCATGCCTCGGTGCTGCAGCCTATCGCGGGCTGATTGCTCGCCACCTGCCGAGCGCCGCACCGGCTATCGCTGAAGAAACACCTGACACGGCTGTCAACGGCAAGACTCGTATTTCCTGAAAGCGCCAGCCTGGTCCCCTGCCCTTCGCGGCCCAGGCTGATTTCTGACTTCCTTATTTCGTCCAAGGCAATTGACATGACCGACCTTCAGAATAAGAACTACATCATTGCCCTTGATCAGGGCACTACCAGTTCCCGGGCGATCATCTTCGATCGTGACGCCAACGTGGTGTGTACCGCCCAGCGTGAATTCGTCCAGCATTACCCGCAGGCTGGCTGGGTCGAACATGACCCGATGGAAATCTTCGCCACCCAGAGCGCGGTGATGGTCGAAGCGCTGGCCCAGGCCGGCTTGCACCATGACCAGGTGGCCGCCATCGGCATCACCAACCAGCGTGAAACCACCGTGGTCTGGGACAAGATCACCGGCCGCCCGATCTACAACGCCATTGTCTGGCAGTGCCGCCGCAGCACCGAGATCTGCCAGCAGCTCAAGCGCGACGGCCATGAGCAATACATCAGCGACACCACGGGCCTGGTGACCGACCCGTACTTCTCCGGCACCAAACTCAAGTGGATCCTCGACAACGTCGAAGGCAGCCGCGAACGCGCGCGCAATGGCGAACTGCTGTTCGGCACCGTCGACAGCTGGCTGATCTGGAAATTTACCGGCGGCAAGACCCACGTCACCGACTACACCAACGCGTCGCGCACCATGCTCTTCAACATTCACACGCTGGAGTGGGATGCGAAGATGCTGGAGATTCTCGACATTCCGCGGGAAATGCTGCCGGAAGTGAAGTCGTCGTCAGAAATCTATGGCCGCACCAAGAGCGGTATCGCTATCGGCGGCATTGCCGGTGACCAGCAAGCCGCCCTGTTCGGCCAGATGTGCGTGGAAGCGGGCCAGGCCAAGAACACCTACGGCACCGGCTGCTTCCTGCTGATGAACACAGGCGACAAGGCGGTCAAATCCAAGCACGGCATGCTCACCACCATCGCCTGCGGCCCACGCGGCGAGGTGGCCTACGCCCTGGAAGGCGCAGTCTTCAACGGCGGCTCCACCGTGCAATGGCTGCGTGACGAGCTGAAAATCATCAACGATGCCCACGACACGGAATACTTTGCCGGTAAGGTCAAGGACAGCAACGGCGTGTACCTGGTACCCGCCTTCACCGGCCTCGGCGCGCCCTACTGGGACCCGTATGCCCGTGGCGCACTGTTCGGCCTGACCCGTGGCGTACGCGTCGACCACATTATTCGCGCAGCCCTGGAGTCGATTGCCTACCAGACCCGCGACGTCCTCGACGCCATGCAACAGGACTCCGGCGAACGCCTCAAGGCCCTGCGCGTGGACGGCGGCGCGGTCGCCAACAACTTCCTGATGCAGTTCCAGGCCGACATCCTCGGCACTCAGGTAGAACGCCCGCAAATGCGTGAAACCACTGCCCTCGGCGCGGCCTACCTGGCCGGCCTGGCGTGTGGCTTCTGGGGCAGCCTGGACGAGCTGCGCGGCAAGGCGGTAATCGAGCGCGAGTTCGAGCCACAGTTGGATGAGGCGGCCAAAGAGAAACTCTACGCCGGCTGGCAAAAAGCCGTGAGCCGCACCCGTGACTGGGAGCCGCACGAAGGCGCTGAATAAGGTTGTAACTGGCAGGGAGCGGATTCCTGCGTCATCATGGGCCACTTTTGTATGGCAGCCCAAAGGACGCCCCATGAATCTGCCTCCCCGCCAACAACAAATCCTCGAACTGGTCCGCGAACGCGGCTACGTCAGTATCGAGGAAATGGCGCAGCTATTCGTTGTCACCCCGCAAACCATCCGCCGCGATATCAACCAGCTGGCGGACGCCAACCTGTTGCGCCGCTACCACGGCGGCGCAGCCTATGACTCCAGTGTCGAGAACACCGCGTACGCCATGCGTGCCGACCAGATGCGCGACGAGAAGCAACGCATCGGCGAAGCCATTGCCGCACAGATTCCCGATCACGCCTCGCTGTTCATCAACATCGGCACCACCACCGAATCCATCGCCCGTGCGCTGCTCAATCACAGCCACCTGAAAATCATCACCAACAACCTCAACGTCGCCACCATGCTCAGTGCCAAGGACGACTTCGATGTGTTGCTCACCGGCGGCAATGTGCGCCGTGACGGTGGTGTGGTGGGCCAGGCCAGTGTCGACTTCATCAACCAGTTCAAGGTCGACTTTGCCCTGGTGGGCATCAGTGGTATCGACGAGGACGGCAGCCTGCTGGACTTCGATTACCAGGAAGTGCGGGTTTCCCAGGCCATTATCGCCAATGCGCGACAAGTGATTCTGGCGGCAGACTCCAGCAAATTCGGGCGCAATGCCATGATTCGCCTGGGGCCGATCAGCCTGGTGGACTGCCTGGTGACTGACCAACAGCCGGTGCCGGCGTTGGTGCAGGTGTTGAATGAGCATAAGGTGCGGCTGGAGGTCGTGTAGCGCCTGTACCGCCGCCTTCGCGAGCAAGCCCGCTCCCACATTTGATCGAGTTCCAACATGGGAATGCGGTCAAATGTGGGAGCGGGCTTGCTCGCGAAAGCGATCTATCCAATAGCCCATACCTCAAGCCTGTCACAGGCTCATGTTCACAAATTTTCCTTTCCCCACCCTTCGATGAGTTTTTTCAATCGAAGTCGGGTGGCTGTGCTCGCAATTATCAGCTACCATTTTCGCAAATGAACATTAATGTTCGAATTCCAAGACGAAAAGATCGCGAGGCTAGCCGATGAACCCTTCCACCTTGCCTGCTCCACCGCTTGCCGAAGTCTATGACGTTGCCGTAATTGGTGGCGGGATCAATGGCGTCGGGATTGCAGCAGACGCAGCCGGTCGCGGTTTGTCGGTATTCCTTTGCGAAAAGGATGACTTGGCCAGCCACACCTCATCGGCCAGCAGCAAGCTGATCCACGGTGGCCTGCGTTACCTGGAACACTACGAATTCCGCCTGGTGCGCGAAGCCCTGGCAGAACGTGAAGTGCTGCTGGGCAAAGCGCCGCACATCGTCAAGCAAATGCGCTTCGTACTGCCGCACCGCCCGCACCTGCGCCCAGCGTGGATGATTCGCGCCGGCCTGTTCCTGTATGACCACTTGGGCAAGCGCGAGAAACTGGCAGGCTCCAAAAGCCTCAAGTTTGGCGCCGACAGCCCGCTGAAAAGTGAAATCACCCGAGGCTTCGAATACTCCGACTGCTGGGTCGATGACGCCCGCCTGGTCGTGCTCAACGCCATGGCAGCCCGCGAGAAAGGCGCGCACATCCACACGCAGACCCGTTGCGTCAGCGCCCATCGCAGCAACGGCCTGTGGGAAATGAACATGGAGCGTGCCGACGGCAGCCTGTTCTCGATCCGCGCCCGCGCGCTGGTGAATGCTGCCGGCCCTTGGGTGGCCAAATTCATCAAGGACGACCTGAAGCTGGACTCGCCCTACGGCATCCGCCTGATCCAGGGCAGCCACCTGATCGTGCCGCGCCTGTACGAAGGCGCCCATGCGCACATCCTGCAGAACGAAGACCAGCGCATCGTCTTCACCATTCCGTACCTGAACCACTTGACCATCATCGGCACCACCGACCGCGAATACACCGGCGACCCGGCTGCAGTGGCGATCACCGAAGGTGAAACCGACTACATGCTCAAGGTGGTCAACGCGCACTTCAAGAAACAACTGAGCCGTGACGATATTGTCCACACCTACTCCGGCGTGCGCCCGCTGTGCAACGACGAGTCGGATAACCCATCGGCCATCACGCGTGATTACACCCTGGCCTTGTCCGGCGGCACCGGCGAAGCGCCGATCCTGTCGGTATTCGGCGGCAAGCTGACCACCTATCGCAAACTGGCTGAGTCGGCCATGGCCCAACTGGCGCCGTACTTCACCCAGATGCGCCCAAGTTGGACTGCCACGGCGAGCCTGCCCGGCGGCGAAAATATGAGCACCCCTGAAGCCCTGGCCGACGCCATCCGCGCCAAGTTCGACTGGGTACCGAGCGAGATCGCCCGCCGCTGGTCCACCACTTACGGCAGCCGCACCTGGCGCTTGCTGGAAGGAGTGCAATCGCTGGCCGACCTGGGTGACCACCTGGGTGGCGGCCTCTATACCCGCGAAGTCGACTACCTGTGCACCGAAGAGTGGGTGACACAACCGCAGGACGTGCTGTGGCGCCGCACCAAGCTTGGCCTGTTCACCACCGAGCAGGAACAGGAAAACCTGCAACGCTACCTGTCCAAGGTCGAGCAGAGCCGCGGCAAGATCGAAGCCGCCTGACCGCCCTACCGTGTAGGAGCGAGCTTGCTCGCGAAAAACCTGAGAGCGCCGCGTTTATTCAGCATAAACGCGGCGCTTTTGCGTTTTTCGCGAGCAAGCTCGCCCCTACGGACTATTCGGTTTTCCGAACACGCCCCTCTGCCCTATTCGGTTTGCCGGACTATCGACCGAAAATATCGCCGAAACAAAAAGTTAATTTCCATATAAATCATGAAGTTATCCTTTTGTTTTCGGTATGGCACGACTCATGCTCTACACTCTTCAACGATTGCCTGAGGCGCCTTAGGAGCCGTCACGGGCAGTCGCTATACAAGAGAGCCGTTCAGCTGGCTTCATAAAAAAAACAAATGTCGAGGAAGTATTGATGCGCATCGTTCCCCATATCCTGGGCGCAGCTATCGCTGCTGCTCTGATCAGCACTCCAGTTTTTGCCGCCGAACTCACCGGCACACTGAAGAAAATCAACGACTCCGGCACCATCACTCTCGCTCACCGCGACAGCTCCATTCCGTTTTCCTACATCGCGGATGGCTCGGGCAAACCCGTGGGCTACTCCCACGACATCCAGTTGGCCGTCGTCGAGCAGCTGAAAAAAGACCTGAACAAACCCGACCTCAAAGCCAAGTACAACCTGGTGACCTCGCAAACCCGTATCCCGCTGATCCAGAACGGCACCGCGGATCTGGAGTGCGGCTCCACCACCAACAACACCGAACGCGCCCAGCAAGTTGATTTCACCGTCAACATCTTCGAAATCGGCACCCGTTTGCTGGTCAAGAAAGACAAGGAAGGCAAGCCGTCCTACGCTGACTTTGCCGACCTGAAAGGCAAAAACGTGGTGACCACCGCCGGCACCACGTCCGAGCGCATCATTAAGGCGATGAACGCCGACAAGCAGATGGGCATGAACGTCATCTCCGCCAAAGACCACGGCGAATCCTTCCAGATGCTCGAAAGCGGCCGCGCCGTTGCATTCATGATGGACGACGCCCTGCTGGCCGGTGAAGAAGCCAAGGCCAAGAAGCCGGACGACTGGGTCATTACCGGTACTCCGCAGTCCTTCGAAGCCTACGCTTGCATGGTTCGCAAAGGCGACCCGGACTTCAAGAAAGCCGTGGATGACGCCATCGTCGCCCTGTACAAGTCCGGCGAGATCAACAAGATCTACGCCAAATGGTTCGAAAGCCCGATCCCACCAAAGGGCCTGAACCTGAACTTCCCGATGAGCGACAAGGTTAAGGAGCTGATCGCTAACCCTAGCGACAAACCAGCGCCAGAAGTAAAAATCTGATACCTGACTAAGCTTATGTCCTGAGGGAGCCAACCCTCCCTCAGGCGTCTGTAATTACCTGCTGGCTTTAACTTGGAACACTCGACCTGGCGGTTTTCGAGCCGATCGTGTGTGCCTGGCGTTCAACGTCAGGCGGGAACGGATCTTCCCCAAGCGGGTGCTTGTACATCGATCGATCTCGAGGGGAGACCCTAATGAATTACAACTGGGACTGGGGCGTGTTCTTCAAGTCCACCGGCGTGGGCAGCGAGACTTATCTCGACTGGTACCTCTCCGGGCTGGGCTGGACCATCGCCATCGCTATCGTGGCATGGATTATCGCCTTGCTGCTGGGCTCCATTCTGGGGGTCATGCGCACTGTGCCAAACCGCCTCGTATCGGGCATCGCGACCTGCTACGTGGAACTGTTTCGTAACGTGCCGCTGCTGGTTCAGCTGTTCATCTGGTACTTTCTGGTACCGGACATGCTGCCGCAGAACCTGCAGGACTGGTACAAACAAGACCTGAACCCGACCACCTCGGCCTACCTGAGTGTCGTGGTGTGCCTGGGCCTGTTCACCGCCGCCCGTGTGTGCGAGCAAGTGCGTACCGGTATCCAGGCGCTGCCACGCGGCCAGGAATCCGCGGCGCGCGCCATGGGCTTCAAGCTGCCCCAGATCTACTGGAACGTGCTGCTGCCCCAGGCTTACCGCATCATCATTCCGCCGCTTACCTCGGAATTTCTCAACGTGTTCAAGAACTCCTCCGTGGCGTCCTTGATCGGCTTGATGGAACTGCTGGCGCAAACCAAACAGACCGCCGAGTTCTCGGCCAACCTGTTTGAAGCCTTCACCCTGGCCACGCTGATCTACTTCACCCTGAACATGAGCCTGATGCTGCTGATGCGCGTGGTCGAGAAGAAAGTCGCAGTGCCCGGCCTGATCTCCGTGGGGGGCAAATAATGGAATTCGATTTCAGCGGCATCATCCCCGCCATTCCAGGCCTGTGGAACGGCATGGTCATGACCTTGAAGCTGATGGTCATGGGCGTGGTCGGCGGCATCATCATCGGGACTATCCTGGCCCTGATGCGCTTGTCGTCCAATAAACTGCTGTCCCGCGTGGCCGGCGCCTACGTGAACTACTTCCGCTCGATCCCGTTGCTGCTGGTGATCACCTGGTTCTACCTGGCGGTGCCGTTCGTGTTGCGCTGGATCACCGGTGAAGACACCCCTATTGGCGCGTTCACCTCCTGCGTCGTGGCGTTCATGATGTTCGAGGCCGCGTACTTCTGCGAAATCGTCCGAGCCGGTGTGCAGTCGATTCCCAAGGGCCAGATGGCGGCGGCACAAGCCATGGGCATGACCTACGGCCAGACCATGCGCCTGATCATCCTGCCCCAGGCGTTTCGCAAGATGACACCGTTGCTGCTGCAACAGTCGATCATCCTGTTCCAGGACACCTCCCTGGTCTACACCGTGGGCCTGGTGGACTTCCTCAACTCCGCCCGCTCCAACGGCGACATCATCGGCCGCTCCAACGAGTTCCTGATCTTTGCCGGTGTCGTCTACTTCATCATCAGCTTTTCCGCCTCGCTGCTGGTCAAGCGTCTGCAAAAAAGGTTTGCCGTATGATCTCTATCAAGAACATCAACAAGTGGTATGGCGACTTCCAGGTGCTGACCGATTGCAGCACCGAGGTTAAAAAAGGCGAAGTGATCGTGGTGTGCGGGCCATCCGGCTCGGGCAAATCCACCCTGATCAAGTGCGTCAACGCACTGGAACCGTTCCAGAAGGGCGATATCGTGGTCGACGGCACCTCCATCGCCGACCCGAAGACCAACCTGCCAAAACTGCGCTCGCGCGTGGGCATGGTGTTCCAGCACTTCGAGCTGTTCCCGCACCTGACCATCACCGAAAATCTGACCATCGCGCAGATCAAGGTGCTGGGCCGCAGCAAGGAAGAAGCTACCAAGAAGGGCCTGCAACTGCTCGACCGCGTGGGCTTGTCGGCGCACGCCCACAAGCACCCTGGCCAGCTCTCCGGCGGCCAGCAACAACGTGTGGCGATTGCCCGCGCCCTGGCCATGGACCCGATCGTCATGCTGTTCGACGAACCGACCTCGGCGCTGGACCCGGAAATGGTCAACGAAGTGCTCGACGTGATGGTGCAACTGGCCCATGAAGGCATGACCATGATGTGCGTGACCCACGAAATGGGCTTTGCGCGCAAAGTGGCCGACCGCGTGATCTTCATGGACGCCGGCAAGATCATCGAAGACTGCCCCAAAGAAGAGTTCTTCGGCGACATCAGCGCCCGCTCCGAGCGTGCGCAGCACTTCCTTGAGAAAATTCTGCAGCACTAAAAGCAACTCGCTCCTGCCCTGTAGGAGCGAGCTTGCTCGCGAAAGACGACAACGATAACGCGTGTATCCTGAATTAACGCGCTGCCCTTGAGTTTTTCGCGAGCAAGCTCGCTCCTACAGTTGGCAGGCGAGAAGTAGCTGACCCAAGGCATCTGTGATGAAATGCGACCCCAATCAATATCGCGCCGCGCCGCCATCACTTGCCGTGAAGCCTCGTCTGATACGCCAACTGTTCCTGCCGCCGTTGATCATCGCCCTGATGGTCGGCCTGGGTTATATCGGCTTCTGGGTCAGTGACTACTACGGCATCCGCACCCTCAGCGACAACGGCGAACGCCAGTTGGAGCTGCACGCCCGTACCGTCGAAAGCGAACTGAGCAAGTACACCTACCTGCCCAGCCTGCTGGAGCTGGAGTCCAGTGTTTCCCAATTGCTCGCCGACCCGAGCCAGGAAACCCGCAAGACGGTCAACGACTACCTCGAAGGCCTGAACCGCCGCAGTCGCAGCCGCGCCATCTATGTGATGGACACCACCGGCCGCGTGCTGGCCACCAGTAACTGGCGCGATGCCGACAGTTACCAAGGTGAAGACCTGTCCTTTCGCGCCTATTTCCAGAATGCCGTACGCGGCCAGCCCGGTCGTTTCTACGGCATCGGCAGCACCAACGGCGAGCCCGGCTATTACCTGGCCCACGGCCTGGAAGAGCACGGCAAGATCATCGGCGTCGCCGTGGTCAAGGTGCGCCTCGAAGCCCTTGAAGAGCGCTGGCAGCGTGCGCGCCTTGAAGCTTTCGTGAGCGATGAGAACGGCATCATTATTCTTTCCAGCGACCCGGCACGCCGCCTCAAGGCCGTACGCCCCTTGAGCGATGACACCAAGGACCGCCTGGCCCACAGCCTGCAATATTACTGGGCGACGCTCAATGAACTGCAACCCCTGGCCCGTGAGCGCCTGAACGAAGGCACCGAGAAACTGACCTTCCCGGCCAACACCGAAGTGGTCAACGACCAGCACGCCGTCAGCTACCTGGCGCAGACCCGCCCGCTCAACGACACGCCGTGGAACTTTACCCTGCTCACCCCGCTCAACGACCTGCGCCGCGCCGCGATCAACCAAGGCATCCTGGTGGCCGTCGCCTTTGGCCTGGTCGCCTTCCTGCTGATCGCCTGGAACGAACGGCGCAAGGTCATCGCCACCCGCCTCGCCGCACGGGAAGCCTTGCAGGAAGCCAACAGCCTGCTTGAGCGTCGGATTGCCGAACGCACCGCCGACCTGCGCGCCAGCAACGAACGGCTCAAGGGCCAGATTCGCGAACGACGCCAGGCCGAAGAAACCCTGCGCCACGCCCAGGACGAACTGGTGCAGGCCGGCAAGCTCGCGGCCATTGGCCAGATGTCCACCAGCATCGCCCACGAACTGAATCAGCCACTGGCAGCGTTGCGCACGCTGTCGGGCAACACCGTCCGCTTCCTTGAGCGCGGCGCCCTGGACACCGCCAGCACCAACCTCAAGACCATCAACGAACTGATCGACCGCATGGGCCGCATTACCGCCAGCCTGCGCTCCTTTGCCCGGCGCGGTGACGACCAGGGCGAAGCCAGCCTCGGCAAAGCCGTGGACGCCGCGTTCCAAGTGCTCGGCGCGCGCCTGGACAGCCTGCCGTTGACCGTGCACCGTGACTTTGCCAATGCCCAACTGCAGATCGACCAGACCCGCCTGGAGCAGATCCTGGTCAACCTGATCGGCAACGCCCTCGATGCGATGCAGGCCCAAGCGGCGCCGCAGCTGTGGCTGGAAGGCCAGAGCAGCGACGGCAAATATCGCCTGCTGGTGCGTGATAATGGCCACGGCATCGACCCCGAGGCGCGCAAGCATTTGTTCGAACCCTTTTTTACCACCAAGCCCGGCGAACAAGGCCTGGGCCTGGGCCTGACCCTTTCCGCAAGCCTCGCGGCCGCCACCGGCGGCAGCCTGGCCGTGGAACATCCGGCCAATGGTGGTACCGCCTTTGTCCTGAACCTGCCATTGGTGGGCGCTCAACGAGCTGAGTCGACATGAATACACAAGCCCAAGACCTCACCGTCCTGATCGTCGAGGACGACCCCCATGTACTGCTCGGTTGCCAGCAAGCACTGGCGCTCGAAGACATTACCAGCGTCGGCGTGGGCAGCGCCGAAGAAGCGCTCAAGCGCATCGGCGAAAACTTTGCCGGCATCGTCATCAGCGACATCCGCTTGCCGGGCATCGATGGCCTGGAACTGCTGACCCGCCTCAAGGCCTTGGATAAAAGCCTGCCGGTGGTGCTGATCACAGGCCACGGCGATATCTCCATGGCGGTGGGCGCCATGCGTAACGGCGCCTACGACTTCATGGAGAAACCCTTCTCGCCCGAACGCCTGGTGGACGTGGCACGCCGCGCCCTGGAACAACGCGGGCTGGCGCGGGAGGTCTGGTCGCTACGCCGGCAACTGGCCGAGCGCGACTCGCTGGAAGGCCGCATCATCGGCCGCTCGCCGGCCATGCAGAACCTGCGCGAACTGATTGCCAATGTCGCCGACACTTCGGCCAACGTGCTGATCGAAGGCGAGACCGGCACCGGCAAGGAACTGGTCGCGCGTTGCCTGCATGATTTCAGCCGGCGCCACACCCACCAGTTCGTCGCGCTCAACTGCGGTGGCCTGCCGGAAAACCTGTTTGAAAGCGAGATTTTTGGCCACGAGGCCAACGCCTTCACCGGCGCTGGCAAACGTCGCATCGGCAAGATCGAGCATGCCCATCAAGGCACGCTGTTCCTCGATGAAGTAGAGAGCATGCCGATCAACCTGCAGATCAAGCTGCTGCGGGTGCTGCAGGAGCGCACCCTGGAACGCCTGGGTTCGAACCAGAGCGTGGCGGTGGATTGCCGGGTCATCGCTGCCACCAAGTCCGACCTCGACGAACTGAGCCGCGCCAGCCAGTTCCGCAGCGACCTGTACTACCGCCTCAACGTGGTCACCCTGGAACTGCCGCCCCTGCGCGAGCGGCGTGAAGACATCCTGCAACTGTTCGAACACTTCCTGCAGCAATCGTCGCTACGCTTCGACCGCGCCGTGCCGGAGTTGGACAACCAGACCTTGTCCAGCCTGATGAGCCACGACTGGCCAGGCAACGTGCGCGAACTGCGCAACGTCGCCGAACGCTTCGCCCTGGGCCTGCCCGCCTTCAAGAAAAGCGGCGCCAGCAGCGGCAACCAAGGGGTTGCCTTTACCGAGGCGGTGGAAGCCTTTGAGCGCAACCTGCTTAACGATGCCCTGCAACGCAGCGGCGGCAACCTGACCCAGGCCAGCCAGGAACTGGGGATGGCCAAGACCACCCTGTTCGACAAGGTCAAGAAATACGGGTTGAGTCACTGATGGATCTGTTCTTGAAAGCCGCACTTGGCGCCGCCGTGGTGCTGATTCTGGCGGCGCTGGCCAAGACCAAAAACTATTACATCGCAGGCTTGGTGCCGCTGTTCCCCACTTTTGCGCTGATCGCCCACTACATCGTCGGCAAAGGCCGAACGGTCGCGGACTTGAAGACCACGATCCTGTTCGGGATGTGGTCGATCATTCCGTACTTTGTGTATTTGGCGACGTTGTATGTGATGGTCGATCGGCTGCGGTTGGAGGCATCGCTGGCAGTCGCCGCCGTGGCCTGGTTGATGGCCGCGACGGTGTTGGTCAGCGTATGGGTACGCCTCCACACCTGACACAACGCGGTTAAACAGGTGGGAGCTGGCTTGCGAAAGCGGTGGTTCAGTTAAAGATTCAGTGACTGACACACCGTCTTCGCGAGCAAGCCCGCTCCCACAGGGGATCTGTGCCAGGCGCAGATTTTGTGGGTAGTACATGACCAATGTGGGAGCTGGCTTGCCTGCGATAGCCGTAGGTATCTACACAACTTTTGGGCTGTAGCAGCAGACGGTAACCACGATGCGAAGCGAGCCGCTCTTGATCTGCTTTTGATCTTAGGCGCCCCGTCAAACCACGCTGGCCGGAATTCGACAGTGATTTGGGGGGTAAACCGGCAGGGATGCCGGTTTAGCCGCCCCGCGCCATGGATGGCGCGTGGCGGCGGCCCCCCAAATCACTGGCGGATTACGGGCACACCGAGCCTAAGCGAGGTGCCGAGTGGTGGGGCAAGAGCGTTTTGCTTACTTTTGCGCTTTTCAAAAGTGAGCCGCCGTCAGGGCGGAACCCTAAGTGGCCGTTACCTAAATAACGGATATGTACCCGGTCCAGCTGTGTTGACTGCTAGGCCGTCTTCGCAGGCAAGCCAGCTCCCACACTCAGATCAGCGCACGATCTTGTCTACCTGAATGCCCAGCTTCTTCAGGCGATACCAAAAGCTGCGTTCGGAAATCCCGATCCGCTGCGCCGCTGCCGCCTGCACCCCATTGCTCTCCTGCAACGCCGCAAGAATGTAGGCCTTCTCCACCTCAGCCAGCGCCGCATCCAAATCCCGCGGCACCCCCGGCCCGTCGCTGAGGATCGCGGTCACATCGCCCTCGCTCGGTTTGGAAGCAAACAGATACCCCGGCAAATCAATATCCTCGATCACCGATGAAGCCGCCACGATGGTCGCGCGCTCAACGCAGTTTTGCAGCTCGCGGATGTTGCCCGGCCAGTGATACGCCGCCATGGCCTGCAACGCCTCGGGGCTGAAACCGGTGATGCGTTTGCCGGTGGTCGCGCTCAGGGTATGGGCGAAGTGGCGCGCCAGGGGCGCGATGTCTTCCACGCGTTCGCGCAGCGACGGCAACGGAATCGGGAAGACATTGAGGCGGTAATACAGGTCTTCGCGAAACTCCTTGGCCGCCACCGCATCCAGCAGGTTCTTGTTGGTGGCGGCAATGACACGTACATCCACCTTGCGCTCGCGGGGGTCGCCTACCGGCTCGATAACCCGCTCCTGCAAGGCGCGCAGAATCTTGGCCTGCAACGCCAAGGGCATATCACCGACTTCATCCAGAAACAGCGTGCCCTTGTCGGCCTGCATGAAGCGCCCTACCCGGTCAGCCACAGCCCCGGTGAACGCGCCTTTGCGATGGCCGAACATTTCGCTTTCCAGCAGGCCTTCAGGAATGGCCGCGCAATTGACCGCCACGAAGGGTTGGTCGGCACGGCTGCCATGCTTGTGGATGGCGCGGGCGACCATTTCCTTGCCGGTGCCACTTTCACCGGTCAGCAGGATGGTGGCGTTGCTGTCGCGCACGGAGTCCACCGCCTGGAGCACCTGGCGAAACGCTGGGCTGTCGCCCACCAGGCTGTCAAACTGCGCATGTTCGTCCAGCTCGGCACGCATGCGCGCGTTGTCGCGCATGATGTCGCGAAATTGCAGGGCCTTGGCCACGGTGATGTCCAGTTCGTCAATGTCGAACGGCTTGGCAATGTAGTCATAGGCACCGTTACGCATCGACTGCACGGCATTTTTTACCGTGCTATAGGCCGTCATCACGATCACCGGCAAAGTCGGATAACGCACCTTGATCTCGGCCAGCAACGCCGGCCCGTCCATGCCCGGCATGCGCCAGTCGCTGATGACCAGGTCGATATCCTCCTCCCCCAGCACCTTGAGCGCATGCAGGCCATTGCCCGCGCTGAACACCTGGATGCCGTTCTGGCTCAGGGCCTGGGTCAGCAGATCACAGAGCTTGGGCTCGTCGTCGACCACCAATACGTTATGCGTCATGCCCGTCCTCATCTTCACCGTCGTCTTCACCGTCAGCCGGAATGTACAGGCTGAAGGTCGCGCCGGCATCTTTCTCGCTGGCGCATTCGATGCTGCCGTCGTGACTTTCCATGATCGAATAGACTTTGGCCAGGCCCAGGCCCGTGCCCGAGGCCTTGGTGGTGACGAATGGCGTGAAAATGCGCTCGACCATGTCCGCCGGGATGCCCTCGCCGGTATCGGCGATGCTGATCACGGTGTTGTCGCCCACGCTGCGAATGCCCAGGGTCAGGCGCCCGCCGTCGGGCATCGCGTCGATGGCGTTGAGAATCAGGTTGAGACACGCCTGCTTGAGCTGCTTGGCATCGGCGTAGATCGTCGCGCCAGGCGCCTGGTCGTCAATCTGGGCATCAATGCGATGGCTACTCAGCTCCGGGCCGCAGAAACCGAGGATTTCTTCCACCAGGGCGCGTGCCGGTTGCTGCACGCGTATCGGCGGGTTGGGCTTGGCGAAATCGAGGAACTCAGTAATCAGCTCGTTGATGCGGCTGACCTCGCTGATGACATATTCCAGGTGGCGCTTGTCGGTTTCCGCCAGGTCAGCGCGCCGATGCAACAGTTGGGTGGCGGTCTTGATGATGCCCAAAGGGTTGCGAATTTCATGGGCCAGGCCCATGGCGACTTCACCCAGGGCATGCAAGCGATCACGCCGACGCAGTTGGGCTTCCAAGTGGTGCAACTCGCCCAGGCGTTCGGTCATGTGGTTAAAGGTGCTGCTCAATTGCGCCAGTTCGTCACCGCCACTGACCACCACACGATGCGCATAACTGCCCGAGATCACCGCATCCACGCCCTGGGACAAATCGCGCAGGGGCTTGGTCAGACGCCGCGACACCAACAACCCGGCCGCCAGTGACAGCGCCGAGCTGACCAGGAAGATCAGCACAAACAGGTTGCTCTGGTTCACCAGCCCCACCAGGCTGGTATGGCGTAGCAGGCCGCTGAAGATCACGCCTTGCAACTCGCCGGCGTCATTGAAAATCGGCCAATACAGCCCGCTGTACTGGTTAGTGAACTGCTCGCTGGGCTGCTTGGTACTGCGCAGATAGGCCTCGACATTCTTGGGGATGCGCGAGGGGTGATTGGCGAAGCGCTGGGTGGAAAATATCTCGGAGAAACCGGCAGGGTTGGCCAGGTACAGACGCAGGTCGAGGGAATGCACATCGGCCACGCTGGTGAGGAAACTGCTGTCCAGGTAGGTGGCGACCAGCAACAGGTAATCCACGCCGTCACGGCTGGTTTCGAAGGTGGACACCACCAGGCCCGTGCTCACCCCGGCGACTTGCACGGTTTGCAGCACCGCGTTGCTGGTGAGGTTGATCTGCCTGACGATGTCATCGGCGGCCGTGCTGAACATCACTTTGCGGTCGCTGGTGCGAATCAGCGCGACCACGTCGATATCGGTGGCATCGGCAATGTCGGCGGTGAGCCGGTCATGCTTCTCTGCATTTTTGGACGACGGCGGGCTGGTGTAGCGCAGGAACAGCTTGGCCATGCGCGCGTTGTCGTGAAGGATGTCGCCGATTTCGTCCTTGACGATCTTGGTCGACTCTTGCAGCCAGATCCGCACGTTGCTATCGAAAATCTGCGACAGCGTGGTGGCGGCCAGTTCAGCCGCGATCATGGTGGGAATCACGCTGACCAGCCAGAACGCCAGCACCAGCTTGCGCTGGACGCTCCAACGCGAAATGGCAAAGGGGCGGGCTTTCTGGCGGGTCTTGGTAATCATCAGGTTTCGCTTATCGCAGCAGCCATGGCAGGGTCGGAACGATCCGGTCGAATAAACAGTTTTACAAGCTTGAGCAGGCCGTTGACCAGCCGGTTGCGGTGACGGAAGAACAGGCTGTTGCCCTCGAACTCGCACCCCAGGCGCAGTTTACTGGCATACCCGGCCTGGCCGCACTCGTACAGCGCAATACGGTGTTCAATACAGTAGTCGACATTGGTCAGCCAGCTGCGGAAGTACAGGTTGTATTCACGGCTGAACTCCAGGTCATGGCCAAAGAACTTGTCCACCAGCCGATGCTCGTCCAGCAGGATCAGGTTGAACGCCACCAGGCGCTCGTCCACCCAGTACAGAACACAGACCGCCCGCTCGTGCAGGTGTTCGAGCACGCCCGTGAAGTAACCGGCGGGCAGGCGTTCGAACTGCAAGTCTGCGCGCGCGAGCGTGGCTTCATACAGGCGCATGACCTCGGGCAGCACGTCGTCGATATTACGCCGCCACTCGACCCGCGGCCCCGGTGCGCGCAGTTTGCGGCGCAGGTCCTTACGCGTGGACTTGCCCAGCGAACCCAGGTAGGCGTCCACCGAGCCATAAGGCAGCGGCAACACCCCCGTGGGCAAGCTGGGCATGCTTTGAAAACCTGCGGCAAGGCAGCTCTGGGCCCAATGCGGGTCGTTGGTGGGCGCGTCCTTGACCGCCAGCAAGCCGATACCGAGCGCATCGGCATCGCTGCGCGCAGCCGCCAGTAACTGCTGCAACAGCAACGCGCGCCGGGATTCGGGCACATGGCTGGCGACCCCGGCATCACAGCGTTCAGCCACCGGCGAACCGATGGCGTACAAGGCCAGTTGCAGAGCCCCCGGCCACAGCCGCTCCAGGCGCTGGGTCAAGCGCTTGCCAGCCCCCGACACGGTGGTGTCGAGGCGATAATGGGTGACGAACGCGGCCGCCACGGCCACCAGCGTTTGGTCCTCAAAGACCGCCAGGTAACGCCACTGAAAGTCATCGATCGCGGCGTTTTCCACGGCCAGGTAATAGTCCCAATCCTCCAGGGCACCGGGAAAACAATCGTTCCAGGCATCGCGCTGGATAGCCCGGATGGTCGGGTAGGCTTGGGTGGTTATCACAGTTTTTCCTTATCAACACCGCTCTACTGTAGGAGCGAGCTTGCTCGCGAAAACCGAACAGACACCGCGTTCAACCTGGCAGTACGCGTTATCGTTAACGACCTTCGCGAGCAAGCTCGCTCCTACAAGTAACTAATCACGCCACACGATTGAGTTGCACTGCGTGCTGCTCGACAAACCTGGCACTCAACTCGATCACCCGCCGGTACTGTAAATCGACCGTGATCATGTGGTAGCAGTTGTCCAGCAGGATCTTGGTCACCGGCCCGCCGAGGTGGCGCTCTACGTAATCGGCGTTCCAGCGGCTGGTGATGTCGTCCTCGATGGAATGCAGCACCAGCGCCGGCACCTTGATCTGCGGCATGCGTTTCTTGACCACGGCGTTCATGCGGTGCAGCTCGCGCACGGTGATGCCTTCCATGGTCAGCAACCCCGCCTCGCTGCTTTCGCCTTCCTTCATCTGCCGCTCGACAATGGCCCGCAGGCGCTCGTTCTTGATGCCGTAGGGCGGCTTCTCCTCAAAGCTACAAATGTGCACGCCGAACGGAATCTTCATCAGCAAGGGCGTGAGAAACGCCAGTTTGTTGATGCTCCAACCGTCGTACTTCAAGGTGGTGGAATACATCAGCAACCCGGCAACTTGCCCTGGGTGTTCGGACGCCACATACATCGACATCACCGCGCCCATGGACAAGCCACCGACAAACACCTGGGCGTGGCGCTGCTTGACCTGTACGAAGGTGTTGCGCACGCCTTCGTACCAGTCCTGCCACCCCGTAGCTTGCAAGTCGCTGTTGTCGCCGCAGTGCCCGGCCAGGGTCGGCACATACACCGTGCAGTTGCCCGCCTTGGCCAGGCCCTTGGCGACCTGGCGCAACTCGGTCGGCGTGCCGGTCAGGCCGTGGATCAACAGGATCCCGACCGGACCATCACCGAGAACGAAACCGGCAGTGCCTTCACCGAGGTCGATCCCTTGAGCATTCACCGCGTGGTCGCTCGCACCAGCAGTTGCTCCAGCAACTTCAGGCCCAAGTCGATTTCCGGGTAGCTGATCTCCAGGGACGGCGCCAGGGTGATCACGTTCTTGTAGTAACCGCCCACGTCGAGGATCAACCCGAGTTTCTGGCCGTCTACCACCATGTCGCCTTTCATGCCTTCTTCGACCATGTAGTCCAGGGTCGCCTTGTCCGGGGTGAAGCCATCCGGGCCGCAGATCTCGCAGCGCAGCGCCAGGCCCAGGCCGTCCACATCGCCGATGATCGGGAAGCGTTTTTGCAAGTCTTGCAGGCCTTCCAGGAAGTATTTGCCCTTGGCCATGACCATGGCGCCGTAGTCGACTTCGCTGGTCATCTTGAACATTTCCAGGCCCACCGCGGTACCCAACGGGTTGGAGGCGAAGGTGGAGTGAGTCGAACCTGGCGGGAACACCTTCGGGTTGATCAACTCTTCACGGGCCCAGATACCGCCCAATGGGTTGAGACCATTGGTCAACGCCTTGCCGAACACGATCACGTCCGGTTGGACGTCGAAGTGCTCGATCGACCAGAGCTTGCCGGTGCGGTAGAAGCCCATCTGGATTTCATCCGACACCATCAAAATGCCGTGCTGATCCAATACGTGCTTGAGCTCGCGGTAGAAGTTCATCGGCGGGATCACGTAGCCGCCGGTGCCCTGGATCGGCTCGACATAGAAAGCTGCGTATTCGCACTGGTTGGTTTTAGGGTCCCAGACACCGTTGTATTCGGTCTCGAACAAGCGGGCGAACTGCTGCACGCAATGGCTGCCGTACTCTTCCTTGGTCATGCCCTTCGGGCCACGGAAGTGGTAAGGGAATGGGATGAAATTGGCGCGTTCGCCAAAGTGGCCGTAGCGACGACGATAGCGGAAGCTGGAGGTGATCGACGAGGCGCCGAGGGTGCGGCCGTGGTAGCCGCCTTCGAAGGCGAACATCAGGCTTTTGCCGTTGCTGGCGTTGCGCACCACTTTCAAGGAGTCCTCGATGGACTGCGAGCCGCCGACGTTAAAGTGCACGCGACCATCGAGACCGAACTTGTTCTTGGCATCGACCGCGATCATTTCCGACAGCTCGATCTTGCCTTTGTGCAGGTACTGGCTGGCGATTTGCGGCAGGGTGTCGATCTGCTTTTTCAGCGCGTTATTCAGGCGCGGGTTGGCATAGCCGAAGTTGACGGCCGAGTACCACATTTGCAGGTCGAGGTAGGCCTGGTCTTCGGTGTCCCACACATAGGAGCCTTCGCAGCGGCTGAAGATACGCGGTGGCTCGATGTAGTGAACGGTGTCGCCGTAGGAGCAGTACTTGGCTTCTTTATCCAGAAGCACCTGGTCTTCGGCGGTAGCGATACGGATATCAGACATGATGGAAGAGTTCCTGATGGTCAGAAGAGGTGTTGAAGGTGGTGGCGTTGGCAGCGAGGCCTTGTGGCAGCTTGGCCAGCAACGCCGGCACTTGCGCAAAGGTGTCGAAGCGCGCATGAGGAATCTGGTGGGCGACGCAGTAGTCGGCGAGGCTGCCCTTGGCGAACACGAAGTCGGCGGTGGAGGCCACGCACATGTCGGACTTGCCGTCGCCGATCACCAGCACGCGCTTGTTGCGCGGCGTGGATTTGCACTTGCAGTTGCCCGAAGCGGCGCGGCAGGCATCGCTGGCATACGGGAAATCGATGCGCCAGCTGTCCTGGTCGACCTGGCGCAGGCGGTTGGCGAGGATCGGCAACAAAGTCACGTAGTTGCGCGAAAGGATGCGGGCAATGCCCTGCTCGATGCCGTCGCTGACCACTTCGATGGAGGCACCCAGGCCCATGACGTGATCGACAAAGTCCGGGAAGTCCGGGTCGATCTCGACGCTGTCGAAGTACGCCAGCAGTTCAGCCGGGGTGGCCTTGATCAGCGCCAGTTGGCGGCTCAGGCATTCGCGTGAACCGATATGCCCATCCAGCCATTCCTGCTCAATGGTTTCCCACTCGGGGCCGGCGAAGCGTTGGAGGACGTTGTCGATGACATCGGTGGGGGTAATGGTCCCGTCGAAGTCACACACGATATGCCAGTTGATCATCTGCCTTTCCTTTAGGTAAAGGGCCTTGGAGGAGCGCGCTGTCTGCGCTTGCCAAGGGATAGAGCAGGGACTGTGCCAACTGGCCAAAAGCCCGCAGGGCTGGGGGTTTGGGCGAAATGCGCAGCGATATATGTCGCAGGAGCTACAATTTTTGTAGCTTGCTACAAACAACATGAGTGCTTGCGCAGGCGCGTCGGTTTGCGCGTTCATGCGCGCCTGCCCACCTTCAGGAAACGTCCCCATGTCCAAGCTTGCTGCTGCTGTATTCACCGGTTTACTTGGAGGGTGGGGCCTTTGCGGGGCCGCATGGGCAGAGGGCATTACGGGCGATGTGGGCGCGGGCCTCAGCTATCAGCCCCACGACCCCACTGGCAGCCGCTACGAAACCCGGCCCGTGCCCTACCTGGACCTGGATTGGGGCAACGTCAGCCTGAGCACCGATGACGGCCTCACCTGGAGCGCCCTGGACACCCACGGCCTTACCGCTGGCCCCTATATCAACTACCTCGCGGGGCGTACCTCCAACGGTGAGTTGCAAGGCCTGCGCAACGTGTCGGACATGGCTGAAGTGGGCGGTTTCGTCCAATACGCCCCGGCCAATTTCTGGCGGGTCTACGCGCAATTGGGCCAGGCCGTGGGCGGCGGGCACTCCCAGAGCGGCGCCTTGGGTAAAATCGGCGGTGAACTGGGTTACCCCGTGGGTGGCGGGATTATCGGCAGCAGTGGCCTGGTTGCGCATTTTGCCGATGCGCGCCAGACCAATACCTTCTTCGGCGTGGACAACAACGAAGCCGTCGCTTCAGGCCTGCGGCCTTATAACGCGAGTGGCGGCTTCCAGAACGTGACGCTGAGCCAGAGCTTCGCCTTTCCCCTGGCGCCCCATTGGTCACTGCTGACCAGCGCCAGCTGGGTACACCTGGTGGGGTCGGCGGCCAAGAGCAGCATCGTCAAGGAGGCTGGTCAGGTGAATCAGGGCCAGGTGCAGACGGCGATCAGCTACACCTTCGACTGAATTACACGGGAGCAAAATTGTGGGAGCGGGCTTGCTCGCGAAAGCAGTGCGTCAGTCAGCTAATACTTAACTGATCCACCGCATTCGCGGGCAAGCCCGCTCCCACATTGGGCCTGTGCTTCATAGCACTACTTTCAGTGTTCTTCGCCTTCAGCCAACAGCGCGATACCACCGATAATCACCACCACGCCCACCCAATGCAGCACGCTGATGTGCTCCCCCAGCCCGAGCCAAGAACCCAGCAATACGGCCACAAACACCAGCGAACTCAGCGGAAACGCCAGGGACAAACTGCTACGTCGCAGAATCAGCATCCACACAAAAAACGCACCCAGATAGCTGGCAATCGCCGCCAGAATTCCCGGGTTGCGCGCCACGTCGGCCAGCCATTGCCAACTGAAGTCCATCGGCCCCAATTGATCACCGGCTACCTTGGTGAATAGCTGCCCAGCGCTTTCTGTGGCGATCAGCAGTGCCCACAGCACCAGGGTGCCAAGCCGCCCATGCAGCCAGCCGGTATTGATTGTTTGCGTTGTCATGCCTGGTTCCCCGCGATTGCTACCAACATCACACCCAACGTGATCACCAACGTGCCCAGCCAACGGCGTCGGCTGACGGTTTCCTTGAGCACCACCCTGCCCGCCAGCACCACCAGGCAATAAGCCAACGCCGCCAGCGGAAACAGCAGACTCAAGGGCGCGCGGGACAGCGCTTCGAGCCAGACAAAAAACTCAATGACATAGGCGCCGACGCCGGCCCACAGCAGCGGCGCATTGAACACCTGGCCCCAGAACGCACGCAGGCGAAAACCGCCATCGAGTTGCGGCAAACGGTCCACGCCCAGTTTGAAACACAGCTGGCCAATCACATCGAGGACGATGGAAAACGCCAGTAACAGCACCACGGTCAGGGTCACGGGAACAGCTCCTCAAACAGGTCGATCAAGGCTTCATTGGTTGCGGCGTTACGCTGCAAGTCTTGCGGGCTCCAGCGTTCCGGTGGCGGCTGGTCGGACTTGGCCTCCCAGCGCTTGAACGCGTTGCTGAATGCCGGCGTAGCGAACTCACCGCAAACGTCGATGCCAATGATGCGTTTACCCCCCGCCAATGCCCGCAGAGCCTGGAGCAAATGGGTCAGGCGCATGCCGCCCTGGTCCCAGTTGGTGGCGGCGTCTTCACTGGCCAGCACATCTTTGTCGATGGTGATCCAGATCGCCTCGGTGGGCAGGCTGGCAATCATCTGGTCGAGGAAGGCGGCCCAATCCAGGTCCGCCAGGTTGCGCCAGTGCAAGTGGTTTTCCTGTTGCTGGTGGCCGGCGCCGTCACCCACTCGGCCCCAGACCTTGGACGGCGGATGCTGCCAGGGAAACAACTGCAAACGCCCGCGCTTGAGGGCGCCAAGATTGCCGCCGCGCAGTTGCGGGTTATGCAGATCATCACTGCACGGGCCGAGGGTGACGATGCGTTGGATCGCCGGCATCTTCAACGCCCGGTTGACCCACGAACCGCAGTGCCGCTTGGGCGCAAAGCGCACCCAGTCGGGGTGGTTGTCGAAGTGGATCAGGCTGACAGGCTCTTTGAGGTCGGCCAAAAATGCCGGCGTGAGGTGGTGATAATCGCCGGAGCCGACAAACAGGATTTCCGGGCGCGCGTCACGGGGCCGTGGCCGTTGGGCCAGGCGCTCGACGAAACGCTTCCAGGTTTTTTCGGTGGACCACAAACGCAATTTCGGGCCCAGGTCCAGCAGGTCCAGGCGCGTGGCCCGACCGCTGGCCAAACGCCGGGCAATCGGTGCCTGACCGGTGAGGCTGTGGTCAAGGTCAAGAATATTCAAGGTAAGTTACACCCCTAATGGCAGCGCCCAACCGCAGGCCGGTTGGGCTTTAGGGGGGTAATGCAAGGGATGGGCCAGCGCTTCTCTTAATGCCCACACAGATCGAATGTGGGAGCTGGCTTGCCTGTGATGGCCATGGGTATCTACACAACTTTGTGGGTTGTAACAGCAAACGGTAACCACGATGCGAAGCGAGTCGCTCTTGATCTGCTTTTGATCTGCTTTTGATCTGCTTTTGATCTGCTTTTGATCTGCTTTTGATCTTGATCTCAGGCGCCCCGTTAAACCACGCTGGCCGAACGCAGGCTTGAATTCGTGGGTAACCCGGCAGGACGCCGGGTTAGCCGCCCCGCGCCATGGATGGCGCGTGGCGGCGGCCCACGGATTCAAGACTGTGTTCGGGCACACCGAGCCCAAGCGAGGTGCCGAGTGGTGGGGCGAGGACCTTTTGGTTACTTTTGGGTCCTTCCAAAAGTGACCCGCTGTCAGAGCCAGCCCTTTCAAGGTCTTTTCGTTTTGGCAGCCTTGATTACCCTGTCCGTTGAAACATGCGCATTCACCGCCTTGCCTTGCACCCATGTCTTGGGTTTAGGCACCTTGGGGCCGCGGGGGCTTTTCGCAACTTGTTTGGGTTGGATGTTTCTGGCCAGCTCCAACAAACGCTGGGCCAACTTTTCCACAGGGATGGCGGGAAGATATTCCGAGGGCAGTGCAATCTGCATTCCCTCATAACCACTCCTGACCTGGACCGCCAAGTGATAGATCGAGGCTTCCCAGCCATCAGGCTGGGTCTCCCGATGGGCTTGCTCCACGCTTCGCTTGAGTACGGCCAGGACGTTGTAGGCCAACACTGCCGTAGTGAACCCGAGCAAGGCGGCCTTTGGGCTGCCGAGAGTTTCGATTTCACTTTCCAGGATCGCTTCCAGTCGCTGGAACATACCTTCAATGCTCCAGCGGCGGCGATAGAGTTGCGCGATCTGCTCAGCGCTGACGCTTTCAGGCAGGTTGCTCCAGAACATCAAGCTGCTGTCACCCGAGTCTGTTGGCGAATGAAGCGTCAGTTCGACGCGCCGACATTGGTAACCGCCTCTGACCTGGATGATCTGCTCACGCACAGAGCCTGTTTCCACAGGCACGGGTTCTTGCCACTCACCCTCTTGAATCAGGCGTGGATGTTTGGCTTGCTGGCGAATGACAAAGGACGTCTGGACCTGCTCACAAGCTTCCATTACCGGAAGCGTGCAGTAGAGTCGGTCAGCCAGCCACACCTGGCCAGGTTCAGCATTAGCCAACAGAGGCAACACGCAAACACGCTCGCTGGCGTAGGCATCCTCACATGCCTGAAGGTCGATGACCTGATCGAGATCGGGATCGTAGACCACTACCGAAAAACCGGGACGAGCCGCACCTCGCTCCTGGCGTAAAGCCCCCAGACGCTTCTCAGTGGATGCCAGGTGATTGCCGTCTACCACGCGAACCTGCCAGTCCGGCAGCATCGTCGTGCAGCCCAGTTCTTTGATGGTTGGAGTCAGTCGTTGCGCACTACCGGTGACCAGAGCGCGCAATAGCGCGGGTTCAGTACGACTGATCTTGTCGTAAAGCGCCGCCAAGCTGACAGGGAGATCTTCCAGTTGCCGCGCGGCGGCGTGCAGGGATGGCTTCAAACCCAATGAAACAAGGGACATCAGCTTGATTATGGTCGAGAACAGTAGTTCACGAGAATACTGCCGTTGCCGATGTTCTTCGAAGACCTGATCGACCCACTCAGGGGCAATAGCTTGTTCCAGCGCCAATTTGGCCATGACGCTGGCAGGTGCTTTTTTCTCGAAACGCGCTAGAACATCGGCCCACATCGTTTGGGATCCCTGAATGAAATTTCAGGGGATTTTACCGAAGACCTTGAAAGGGATGGCTGTCAGAGCGGAACCCTAGGTGGCCGTTACCGCAGCAATGGATATGTACACAATCCAATTGTGTCGCCTGTCAGGCCGCCTTCGCGAGCAAGCCCGCTCCCACAGTTTGATCGCGGAGTGTCAGGTAGATAGGCGTTGGCTGGTAGGCCGCCTTCGCAGGCAAGCCAGCTCCCACATTTGAATCGCGGGGGTCAGGTAGATAGGCGTTGGCTGGTAGGCCGCCATCGCAGGCAAGCCAGCTCCCACACAGTTGGATTGTGGGGTATCAGGTAGAGAAGCGCCGGCTGTCAGGCCGTCACGGGAGCAAGCTCCCTCGCCACAGGTCCAGCATCACACCAAAGCTGTGTAGATACCTATGCTGCGATGGCGGTGTATCAGCCACCTCATTTGCAACTGACAGCCAGCTCCCACATTTTGCTCCGTGCTCGGCCTCAGGATCTCGATTCGTTGATGATCTGGCGAATCGCGCCCACGAAGGCTTCAGCCGGCTGCCCACCGCTCACCGCATATTGGTCATTGAAGACAATGGTCGGCACCGAACTCACCCCACGGGAAACCCACAGCTGCTCCTGCTCGCGGACCTCGGCGGCGTATTCATCGCTGGCCAGAATCTCGGCGGCGCGCGCAATGTCCAGCCCGACGCTCTCGGCAATGATCGCCAGGGTCGCGTGGTCGGAAGGGTCCTTGCCATCGCTGAAATACGCCTTGAACAGCGCTTCCTTGAGGTTGTACTGCAAACCTTCCAACCCGGCCCAGTGCAACAGACGGTGCGCGTCGAAGGTGTTGTAGATACGGCTCTGGCCGTCGGTGCGAAAAGCAAAGCCCAACGCGGCGCCCATGTCACGGATACGCGCACGGTTGGCCTGGGACTCTTCAGCCGTGGAGCCGTACTTTTCGGTGATGTGCTCGACGATGTTCTGACCTTCGGCGGGCATGTTCGGGTTCAGTTCAAACGGCTGGAAATGAATCTCGGCCTGCACTTCGCTGCCGAGCTGGTCGAGGGCTTCGGTCAAGCCGCGCAGGCCGATGATGCACCAAGGGCAGGATACGTCGCTGACGAAATCGATTTTCAGGGGAGTACTCATGGTAGGCAACCTCGCGGGCAATCATGCGCATAAAGGTTGCACGATACACCACCTTCACAGCACCTTCGAAGGCTCGCTCAAATCGATCTGCGCCCAGTGCGCGGCATCCTGGCGATGGGCTTGCAGGTAGGGCAACACCGCCGCCAGCAAGGGCGCCTTGAACGCTTCCTGAAAACGGTGGGCCAGGCCGGGAATCAATTTCAACTGGCTGCCCTGGATATGCGCGGCCAGGTGCACGCCGTGCATCACCGGCAACAACGGGTCGGCGGTGCCATGCACCACCAGCGCAGGCACACGCAGTTGGTTGAGCAAGGGCACACGGCTTGGCTCGGCCAGGATCGCCATGATCTGACGCTTCACGCCTTCGGGGTTGAAGGCACGGTCATAGGACAGCGCCGCCTGGTGCAGCAACGCCTGGCGATCGTCCTTGATATCCGGGCTGCCCAATGCCGCGAGCAAATCCGCCTGTTGCTCCAGCGCCACCTCACGGTTGGGCGCGCTGCGCCGCGACAGCAATTGCACCAGCGCCGCGTTCGGCGCGGGCAGGCCCTCGGCGCCGGAGCTGGTCATGATCAGGGTCAGGCTTTCCACGCGCTGAGGCGCCATGGCCGCCAGGTGTTGGGCGATCATGCCGCCCATACTCGCGCCGAGTACGTGAAACTGCTGCACCTGCAACGCATCCATCAAGCCCAGGGCGTCGTCGGCCATATCGGTCAAGGTATAGGGCGCCGCCACCGGCAGGCCGAGCTTGTAGCGCAGCACTTCGAAGGTCAGGTTGGCGCTCGCCGGCGCCTGCCGCCAGGTGGACAGGCCGACGTCACGGTTGTCGTAGCGAATCACCCGAAAGCCTTGCTCACACAAAGCCACCACCACTTCATCCGGCCAGTGAATCAGCTGCCCGCCCAGGCCCATCACCAGCAGCAACGCAGGGTCGGAGGCACGGCCGATACTTTGATAGGCGATGCTCACCTGAGCCAGGTCGACCGTTTGGGTCGGGACATTGACATCACATCGAGAAGCCGCAAAGGACGGCAGGCCGAACAGGAGAGCGGCCACTAAAAACAACGCACGCATGAAAAACACCAAAACGCAGAACCCCAGTAGAGCGCGAGTCTGATGAAGTTTGTTCAAGCGCGCTGCCACAGTTCGATGACAGTTTGATGAAGAGTGCCCAGTGGTCGTGGTCGACACGCCCCACAACATGAGACAAAATCAAGCAATCCGTTTTCGTCGCAAATTTTCTTCATGGAGCGCCTGTGCTCGAAATCCGTCACTTGAAAACCCTGCACGCCTTGCGCGAAGCCGACAGCCTGGTGGAAGCCGCTGAGCGCCTGCACTTGACCCAGTCCGCCCTCTCCCACCAGTTCAAAGAGCTGGAAGAGCGCCTGGGCATGCCGCTGTTCGTGCGCAAGACCAAACCGGTGCGCTTCACCAGCGCCGGCCTGCGCCTGCTGCAATTGGCCGACGCCACCCTGCCGTTGCTGCGCGGTGCCGAGCGCGATATTGCGCGGCTGGCCGGCGGCACCGCCGGGCGCTTGCACATGGCAATCGAATGCCACAGTTGCTTCCAGTGGCTGATGCCGACCATCGACCAGTTCCGCGATGCCTGGCCGGAAGTCGAGTTGGACCTGGCCTCGGGCTTTGCCTTCGCGCCGCTGCCGGCCCTGGCCCGTGGTGACCTGGACCTGGTGGTGACTTCCGACCCGCTGGAACTGCCAGGCATCACCTACGTGCCGCTGTTCACCTACGAAGCTATGCTGGCGGTGGCCAACCAACACGCGCTGGCGAACAAGTCCTACATCGTGCCCGAAGACCTGCTGACCGAAACCCTGATCACCTACCCGGTGGAACGTGACCGCCTGGACATCTTCACCCGCTTCCTGGAACCGGCCGACGTCGAACCGGCCCAGGTACGGACTTCGGAGCTGACGGTGATGATGATGCAACTGGTGGCCAGCGGCCGTGGGGTGTGCGGCATGCCCCACTGGGCGCTGCATGAATACAGCTCACGCGGGTATGTGAAGGCCAAGCGGTTGGGCGAGAAAGGGTTGTTTGCAACGTTGTATGCGGGCATTCGGGCCGACATGCTGGATGCGCCTTATATGCGCGACTTTTTGCTGACGGCCAAGGACACCTCGTTTTCCACGCTGGATGGCGTCAGCGCGGTGCGTTGAGCGATCAACGTAGCTCACGCCACATGTGGATCTTGTCGAAGTATTCGACGCCAACCCGCACGGCCAACGGCTCGAGGCCGTATTGAATGAAACCGCAGCGCTGGTAGAGCGCAAAGGCGGCGTCATTGCCAGCGGTGACGGTCAGTTGGATCAGTTTGAGGCGCGGGTGGCGACGGGCTTCTTCCAGTGCGGCTTGCACCAGTTGCCGCCCCAGCCCCTGCTGTTGATAAGCCTCGGTCACGTACATGCCGAACAAGGTGACCTTGTGCCGGGCCTTTTCCCGCGGCTCGAATGCAAGCCCAACAATACCTGCCAACTGATCGCCGTCGACGGCGCCAAACAGCCGGTCCAGGGGGCTGCCGAGGCGTTTTTCCCACCAACTCAAGGGCATCGAAGCACGCTCGGCCACGCTGGAGGTGAACGCCTGGGGATAAGCGCCGTAAGCCTCGAGCATCAGCGCGCGATAGGCTTGCGCATCGTCAGTGTCCAGCGGGCGAATCATCATGCGGTAGCCAGCCCATCGCGATAGAACGGCAGGATCAAATCGTGCGTCAACGGCGCCAGGTGCAAGTCACCTTCGGCCATGGGATCGATCCAGCGCACCTCTTCAATCTCTGCAGCGGGGGTGACGGCAACGTCGATCTGCACCTTGAACAGCTCGGCCTGTACGGTAAAGCCCGGCTCGTTGGCCGCGGGCGCCGAGAACTGGCCAAGATAGACGGCTTCGCTCGGGTCAATGCGCAGGTTCAGCTCCTCGCGCAGCTCACGGACGAGCGCCTCGGCAGGTTGCTCGCCGGCGTCGATCTTGCCTCCCGGTTGCATGAAAGCCAGGGTATCGCGCTTGCGCACCAGCAGGGTTTGACCGTCGCCACGGATCAACAGCGCGGCTGCAATGCGGATAGTCTTGGACATGGAACGCCCTCTCTGGGATTGAAAAGCGGCCAAGGATCCCACGCGCATTCTGCACACGCAACTCGCGCGCGCAGGGCGATTTTTTCCGACATACATACACCGCAGGGTCCAGTTTCGGCCACCCTAAACTCGCAAACTCATATTCAGCAGGGCTCGCTGCACCTCGATGCGCCGTGCCCTTTTATAAGAGTTTACTCATGCACAATTCATTGCCTGCCCTCAAAGAATCATCCACTGACGAACCGCAACCGCTGCCGGCCGACAGCACGTCAACCACTACCGTGCAACCGATGACGCTTGCGGTCGTGCCGCCGGCTTCACTTTCTGCCGAAGAACAGCTGGCTCACCTCACCCGTGAGCTCGACAAACTCAATGCACAGACCTCTGAGCTGGTAGGGCGACAGCCGAGTGTCGGCCGTGTGTACCAGCAGCAATTGGCCGACATCTTTCCCGATGTACATCTGCCCATCAATCCCAACCAGATTTTTTTCACTCGCTATCGCGAAGACCAGAAAGGGCAAAAGCACCTGCTGTCCTGCGAACCACTGGGCTCGCTGCTGGCCACCTTACGCGCGCCTGGCGCAGCGTCTTATCTGACCGAAGAGAGCGGCGCCTTCTACCGCGAATGCAACACCCTGGACGCCGATAAACGCCTCTCTCCCACTGCCTCGATGACAACCCTGGCCGCCAGGCTGGAAATTGCCATCACCTTGAGCCTGAATACATTCTGGGGGACTGGCGAGCCCTCCCAAGCCGACACGGAGGGGCAATTGGTCGCACTGCGACGACAAGTGCTGGCCCATCAACTGGCATTGCGCTCGGTGGACGGCACGTTGTCGGCGCATGCACAAACGCTGGCGCAGAACGTGCTCAAGTACCCAAGTGCTGCGGCACGTAATCAGGTGTTTACCCTCGACAACAGGCCCACGGTGTACCGGCTGGCACTGGAGGATGGGAGTGAATTCGCCGGCGCATTCATTCTGGCCCCCACGGGCACGAACCCTCTGACGGGCAAAGTGATGCTCTATAGCCCAAGCGAGGAGTTTGAGGAGTTTGAAAACCTGGCGCGCTTGAATCACACCGTCGCAACCCGCATACAAGACGGCTCAGCGGCAGGCAAGCTATTGATCGCAAGCCTGCCGACGGCCGCCCGCGCCGCGCTGAACGGCTTGCCCGTACTGACGACGGCCCCGTCACCGATACACGCTGACGTGATTGCTGACAGTGTTCGCGCATTGCGAGTCAGGCAACATTTCTCTGTCCGCAATAGCTTGCACAGGGAGCCCTTACCCACCACAGGCGAACTCGACCTGGCCGCAGACCTGACGCCACAGTTGGATGTCGCGAATGCCTTTATGGCACGCACCCTACGCTTGTTGACGACCGAACCCGCATGGTTGAAAGCCTCCAACGAGCAAGACCAGGCCCGGTACAGGCAACTGGAGCAGGAACTGATTGACAGCAATGAAGAGCTTGCGCCTCATCTTGAGAGGATCTTGACACTGGAAGCGTTCTCCCAGCAGGAGACCGACCGGGTGCTGAAAAAACAGAAACCTGCGTATGCCAATGTGGATATTGACCCTTATAGAAGCCTGGTTCATCTGCGCGTGACAACGTCCTCCCGGTCCGCCGAGGTGACGGGGTATCGTAACGAGGCGGCCACCCTTGTCTACATCAGCGAAGACCGCAAGATCCATATCCCGCAGTGCCTGCCGGGCCAAAAACTTATGTGGGGCACCTGGCGTACCCAAGCCGTGGTGGATTTGCGCACACTGGGAAATTACACCCAACGTAATGTCGACCCTTGGTCGGTGCATGGCATACACAGAATAATCAGCGCTACCGTCAACATCGTCGACACGGCCGGCAACCATCACGGAAAACTCGGGAACGACGATTTGCGTGCCCTCGCCACAGAGGCTGACATTGGCCAAAAATACGATACGTACCTGCGCTCAGCCTTCTCGCAGAGCGGCGGGACAAGCACCTTTGCGGCAGCCTGGCAGCGCGCCAACGCGGCAAGAATGAACAAGGACGCCCTTGAGAGCCGTCTCAACCCTGACGCCGCCAAGCTGTTTACATTCAAGACGCCAGGCAGTGGGCTTGACTGGATAAAGGCAGTTACCGAGCACCCCGACTCAACTACCCGGCCCCGGGTCAGCGAGTTCGAGATAGAGGTCAACCTACTGGTATTGGGTGCCGCGCAGGAAAGGGGTCAAGGCGGACAGGTCATGCATCGCGTCCTGGTCATTCATCGAAAAGGCACCAAGCCTGATGGGGTCAGTGTGCTGTATACCCCGGATGCGCCAGATGGCGGGCCCTTCAGGGAACTGGTCAACGGGTTGGCAGAGCTGGACACGCTGAAAGCAAAACCCGAATGGCAGACCTACTTCAGCTCCCAAATGGCCACAAAGGATACGACCGAGATAACGCGGATCCTCAACGATACGCGCAGTGTGTACCGCTACACCTTGACCCCGATAACCGGTAATTTCCACGCCTACCTGTATTCGGCGCAACTGGGTTTTCAGCTCGCGCACGCCGATTACCGTTCACGGAGCAATGCGCAAATTTTCCGCGAGTCGGCGGTGAACGCCTTTATGTTTGGAGTGGACGCAGCTGACTTTCTGCTCGGGCTGATACCCGGCAAAACCGCCCTGTCGTTTTTGCGTCGAGGTATCAACCGTGGGTTAGACGTGGCCAAACAGCTTGGGCGGCGCATTCCGGGACTGGCCAGTAAAGTCGGTACGGGCAGGAACATCGGCATCGTACAGACCGGTGCTTCAGTCCGCCCGCTGGAACCCGCCTGGGTCAATGCGGCCCCGTATCGGCTGCCTGAGCAGATAACACCGCACTTTGACGTCGCTGAGTTTGCCCGCACCCACCGATACCGTCTGTTGCGCCGGTCGGGCAGCGCACCGTGTTTTTTTGATAAACACAATAACCAGTTCATCGCGATGCGCGACGCTACAGGCCGCTATCATTTGTATCAGTCCTATGTAGAGGACGGCGCACGCTATGTAAAAGACCCGGCCGGTAACCAGGTGGATTTTATGGTCGTGCCAGGAGACGCAAAGAGCTGGAAGCCCCGTTTCGAACGAAATGCTGTAGGCGGAGGTTCCGTTCTGGGCGCCCTGCGTTCTCTGACCCCTGAACAGCAAGTGGACGCGGACATGATCGCGGCCATGCGGCTTTTCGCAACAGAAGGGGAAATGCGCGATTTCGAGCGCGTCATAGAACAAACCGACGCGGCCCTGAAACTCAACTTGATCACTCACGCCCGACAACAGCTCGGCCCCCTGGATGAAGCTGAATTTCGCCGCTGGGTATCGAACCCGAAAAGCCTGAGCCGGACCCACCAAGAGAGATTGCGCAATAGCGTGTTAAACCTGCGGTCCGAACTGGCCACGCTTGAACATATACACCTGTCGACCCATCATTTTGCGCAACATCTGTCTGCGCTGGACAAGGAGGAACTGTTTAAGAAAGTCAAAAGGCTCATTGGCAAAAACGACAATTTAGACAAACAAATCAGAACATCGATTGCCGTTCTCGACCCCGATACAGAGGCACAATTTGTCGGGTATGCCATCACGAATAAACATCAGACCGCGATGGATAAATTCGCGGCAAAATATGAACTTTCTACTTGGCGAGAGGCTGCACTGACGGTGTTTGCAAACAAGCCCGAACACCTACGACGTATTAATCAACTCGCCTCCGATCAAGGAATTACACACCAGCAGGCGATACGCCGATTCTTGTTGCTGCCTGAGACAAAAAGCACCCTGGATGCCTTCATGAAGGATACCTTCAAGGCGAAAATGACCAGGCTTCAAGTCACCTCCTTTTCAGAGGATTTCAAAAAATCCGGCGTTCCCTATATCGCCCTGTCCCGAGGCCAGCACGGGGCAGACGCTGGCATAGCCATGGTGGACAGCAAAGACGTCACAGCATTTGAAAAAGCCCTGCCCAAATTCTCTACACCCTTGGAGTTTGAGCAACCCCGCCCTCCAACCCGAGGCCAAAGGCCAGAGCCGTCCGTGCCCCCAGCCCCGGATGTCCTGCCCCTACCCACTCGCGATCCGCACATCAACATCGTGAAGCTCGATGATCTGGCGCACACCCAGAAAAAACTCATGCCCGCCCCCGCCACGGCCAAACTTGAGCAAATCACCCAGGATATCCAAGCCGGACGTCTCAGCCGCAAGCGAATAGGCAACTACACCTATGTCGATTTACCCCAAGTACAGGCCGGCTCGGGCCGCGGTCTTTGGCGCGTGGCAATTGAACAGAACGGCAAAGAAGGTGGCAAAGATGTCTACATCATCAGGGGCATCTTTGATTACCACGGCAGCAAGCACGTAGCCTGGGGCGTATAGCTACAGGAGTGGCGACACCTCGTCGGGCGTCTTGATAAACACGCTGTACTTGGCGCCCTCCATGGCCTCGAACGCGATCAGCTTGTCCACCAGCGGCAAGTTCAGCACCTTGCCGGCATTGAGCAGCAGCATGCCGTTATCGGCGTTGAGGTTGCGGGCCAGCACCATACCGGCCTCAAGCTCACGGGTGGTGAGGACTTTGACCGTAGGATCGCCCAGGGTCACGTCGCTGAGGAAGGTTGCGCAGGCTTGCACAAAATCTTCCACCAACGCCGGGTCATACAGGCGCCCGGCGTACTTGCGGATATACAACAGCGCTTCGTCGCTGTTGAGGTGCCGCTCCAGGATCAGGCCTTTTTGCAATTCGATAAAGTCCACCGCCAGCTTCAGCAGCCGTGAACCGGGCGGGATCGTATCGCCCTTGAGGTGGTCGGGAAATCCCGTGCCGTCCCAGCGTTCCTGGTGATGACGAATGATCCGCGCCGCGTCCTTCATCGGCTCCAGGGTCATCAGCAGCGACTCGCTCTGCCCCGGATACTCACGGTACAAGCCACGGTCGGTGCTATGCAGTTTGTCCGACGGTGCAACCATCATGCTGTCGGTCCAGCTCAACTTGCCGATGTTGTACAACGCGGCGGCCATGGTCAGGTCGCGGGTGCTGGCTTCGTCCATGGACTGGGCGGCGCAGTACACGCGGATCAACTCGATCAACGCGCGGTTGGTCTGTTTGTCTTTGGGCAAGCGCAGGTTGGCCAGCAGCGAAAACACTTCGGTGCCGGTCACGTAGCTGCGCTTGAGCTCGTCGTAGGCCAGGTCGAGCATGTCGGCGGTTTGTTGTAATTCGGCGGTACGCGCCGCCACGCGTTTTTCCAGGGTGGCGTTGAGCAGCTTGAGCTGTTCGGTCTGGTCTCGGGCCAGGCGTTCAAGGCGTTGGTGCTCAAGGGTTTGCTGCAACACCAGCTGCAACTCCTCGTCATTCCAGGGTTTGCTGATGTAGCGGTGGATCTGCCCGTCGTTGATCGCCTTGATGATGGTGGTGAGGTCGGCGTAACCGGTGAGCAGGATACGGCTGGTGGCGGGATACAAGCGGTGAACCTCGGCCAGCAGCGTGGCGCCGTCCATGCCGGGCATGCGCGCATCGCTCATCACCAGATCGATGGGCCGGGTCGCCATGATCTCCAGCGCCTGGGCGCCGCTGGTGGCCAATACCACGTCATAGGGCTGGCCGCGCAACAGGCGGCGCAGGCTGTTAAGGATCGACTCTTCATCGTCGACCAGCAAAACAGCGGACTTCGTAGCGAGTTGTTCATCCATGGCGACTCTGCCTTCAAATTAAACGAAGTTAAGCTGAATTGAATCCGCGCAATACAAAGCGCGATTGATTTGACGCCAACTGGCCGTCGATATCAAGGGAACTCAACTATGCTGCATTGCATACTCGCGCCCCGTTCAGTTGTAGAACCAGGGAAGGAATTGTCATGCCATCAAGCCTTTTGCATGTGCCGAGTGCGCCATGAAGACGGAATCTGGCCGGGCCAACCGGCGCATCCTGATCGTCGACGACACCGCTTCGATCCACCAGGATTTTCGCAAGATCCTCTGTGCCGACGAGCACGGCGAGCCCTCCCTCGATACTCTGGAGTCCGCCCTGTTCGGCACCACGGCGCCGGTGCGCCAGGCGTTTGACCTGGATTCCGCCTACCAGGGCCAGGAAGCCTTGGCACTGGTCAAGAAAGCCCTGGACGCCCACTCACCCTACGCCATGGTGTTTATCGACATGCGCATGCCTCCTGGCTGGGACGGCCTGCACACCATCGAACAGCTGTGGGAGGTGGACCCCAACCTGCAAATCGCCCTCTGCACGGCCTATTCCGACTATTCCTTCGAGGCCATCGAAGCGCGCCTGAAATACAACGATCAACTGCTGATCCTGAAAAAGCCCTTCGACCACCTGGAAATCCGCCAGATGGCCAGCGCCCTGACCTGGAAATGGCAACTGGCCCAGGACGCGGCCCTCAAGGTGATCAGCCTGGAGCGCACCATCGAGGAACGCGTGCAGGAGCTGCTCAAGGTCTCGCATTTATTGCAATACGACGCACTGACCGAGTTGCCCAACAGCACCTTGCTCGGCGACCGCCTGACCCAGGCGATCGCCTTGAGCCGGCGGCACGACACGCAACTGGCGGTGATGTTTCTGGGGCTCGACCGCTTCAAGCGCATCAACAACGCCCTGGGCTATCCGGCAGGCGATGAGGTGCTTGCGCAGGTGAGCCTGAGCCTGGTGGCGGCGATACGGGCGTCGGACTCGGTGTTTCGTTATGGCTCCGACGAATTCGTGGTGCTGCTCAACGATATCCAGCATCCCCCGCAAACCCAGCACATTGCGCAAAAAGTGCTCAATGCCGTCAGCGCGACTCGCCATGTCGCCGGGCATGACCTGAGTGTGAGCGCCAGCCTGGGCATCAGTATTTACCCCAATGACAGCGACAACGCCGTGGGCTTGCTCAAGCACGCTGAAACCGCGATGCGCACCAGCAAAGAACGCGGCCCGGGGGATTTCAGCTTTTACACCGAAGACATGAACCTGCGCGCCCAGCACCAGCAAAACCTGGAAAGCGCGATCCGCCAGGCGCTGGACCGCGATGAGTTTGTGCTGCATTACCAGCCCAAGCTGGCGCTGGAGTCCGGGCGCATCGTCGGCGCGGAAGCGCTGACACGCTGGTTTCGACCCCAGTCGGGCTGGGTCAGCCCGGCGGATTTTATTCCTGTGGCCGAAGACAGCGGCCTGATCGTACGCCTGACCCAATGGGTACTGCGCCAAGCCTGCGCACAAGCACAAGCCTGGCGCGAGATGGGCCTGGCGCCCCTGCGCATGTCGGTGAACATCTCGGCGATCGACTTTCGTCAACGGGACTTCGTCGACAACCTGGCCGCCATCCTTAAAGAAACAGGCCTGCCGCCCACCCAACTGGAACTGGAAATCACCGAAAGCGTGCTGATGCAGAACGTCGATGAAACCGTGGAGACCCTGCAAAAGATCAAGGCCATGGGCGTCCGCCTGGCCCTGGACGATTTCGGCACCGGCTACTCCAGCCTCAGCTACCTGCGGCGCTTTCCCATCGACGTGCTGAAGATCGACCAATCCTTCGTGCGCGGCCTGCGCATCAATAGCCAGGACGAACAGCTGATCAGCGCTATCATCGGCATGGGCAAGAGCCTGGAGCTGAACATCATTGCCGAAGGCGTGGAAACCATTGACCAACTGAATTTCCTCAAAGCCCAGCGGTGTGAAGAGGGCCAGGGCTTTCTATTCAGCAAGGCGCTGCCTTCGAAAGATTTTGTGCAGTTGCTGCAAACGGATAGCGCGACACTGATGCCCGATCAAGAAAATAAATAGCCCTAGGCCTGCAAGGAGTGCTCGCTTGAGCAACGTCGTAAACTACCGTTCTGGCCTGATGTTGGCGTTATGCCTGGGCACCGCACCGCTCGCAGCCGCGCCGCTGAACGAAGCGCTCAAGCCCTTGCCGGCGGTTCCCGTACTGGACCCGGCCAAGGTTGAGTTGGGTCGCCAGCTGTTCAATGAGCCGCGCTTGTCGGTCAACAACACCTTGTCCTGCGCCAGCTGTCACCTACTGACCAGCGGCGGCGCCGACAACAAGCCGTTCTCCATTGGTTTTGACGGCAAACCGGTGCAGATCAATACCCCTTCCGTGTTCAATGCCAGCCTGAACTTCAAACAATTCTGGAACGGTCGAGTGGACACGCTGGAGGCCCAGGTCGAGCAGGTGGTGATCAGCCCGGTGGAAATGGGCAGCGACTGGAATACCGTGGTGCACAACCTCTCCGCCCTGCCCGCTTACCAGAACGCGTTCAAGCAGGCCTACCCCGATGGCGTCACCGCCTCCAATGTGCAAAACGCCCTGGCCACCTACGAGCGCACACTGCTGACACCCAACTCGCGGTTTGACCAATACTTGCTGGGCGACACTGATATCCTGACCACCCAGGAAAAATACGGCTACCAACGCTTCAAGGACTACGGCTGCATCGCCTGCCACCAGGGCGTGAACATTGGCGGCAATATGTTCCAGAAGTTCGGCGTGATGGGCGACTACTTCAAGGCCCGCGGCAACCCGCTGGAATCGGACCTGGGGCGCTACCTGCTGACCCAGGATGAAGAGGACCGCCATGTGTTCAAGGTGCCCAGCCTGCGTAATGTGGCCGGCACTGCGCCGTACTTTCACGACGCCTCGGCCAAGACCCTTGAAGAGGCGGTTGACGTGATGTTCAAGTACCAGTTGGGGCGCAACCCGTCCCAGGAAGACAAGGACCTGATTATCCAGTTTCTCAAGACCCTGACTGGCGAATGGGCGGGCAAGCCACTATGAGACCCTTGTCACGCCGACGTACCAGCCAAATCCTGCTAGGCCTTATCACCCTGTTCCTGGCCTCCACACTGGTGTTTTTGTACCTCAAGTCTTCGCGCGACCAGACGGCCACGTATACCCAGTCGCGCGACTTGATCCGCCAGCTCCAGCAGCTCAATGCCCAATGGGACAGCGAAGTGCTCAAGGCCCGCATCGCGATTACCCACAATTACGACCCACTGGTCACACCGCTGACCGAAATGACCCGCATCGGGGCTGAACTGCAGAGCCGCAACACCTATCACAGCGCTGCCGACCTGCCCGGTTGGCAAGCCAGCCATGACGCGTATCTAAAGGCCATCGAAGAAAAAGCCCGGTTGGTCGACCAGTTCAAATCCCACAACGCAGTGCTGCGTAACTCATTGGCATTTTTGCCAACGGCCGAAGACGACATACAGGCCCAATTCAACAGCATGACCGATGAAGGCCGGCTGCAACTGCAAAGCGTGGCCACCGACACCTACGACCTGCTGCTCAGCAGCCTGGAGTTCGCCCAGGTCACCAGCGACGAACGTGCCGCTGATATCCTGGTGGGCCTGGGCAAACTGGCCATCAACCAACAGAGCCTGCCCAGTGAGTTCCAGGCACCGGTAGAGATTCTCAGCAACCATATTTCGCTGATCCTGCGCGAACAGCCACTGGTCAACAGCCTGCTCGAGCGAATTGCCGCCGTGCCGGTGGCCGAACACCTGGATGACCTGACCACCCACGTTGATCAGGACCAGCAAGCCGCTGACCTCATCGACCACCAATACCATCGCTACCTGCTGATCTTCTCGACCTTGCTGGTGGTGCTACTGCTTTACCTGGCGGTGCGCCTGTTGCGCAGTTTTGCCGAGATCAACCGCGTCAACCGCGCGTTGCAGGCCGCCAACGAAACCCTGGAGCAACGGGTGGAGCGGCGCACGCAACAGCTCAAGGATGCCCAGAGCGAGCTGATGGACAGCGCCCGCCAGGCCGGCATGGCAGAGATCGCCACCAACGTGCTGCACAACGTCGGTAACGTGCTCAACAGTGTGAATATCTCTGCCGACCTGGTCAGCCGCAAACTGCGCGCCAGCAAGGCGCTCGGCCTGGGCAAGGCCATGCAACTGATCAATGCGCATCAAGGCGACCTGGGCACCTTCTTCACCGAAGATGAAAAGGGAAAATTGCTGCCGGGCTATCTCAACCAGTTGGTCGAAGCGATTGCCATCGAACAGCAAGGCATGAGCGATGAGCTGGCGCAGTTGAGCAAAAGCGTGGACCACATCAAGGACATCGTCTCGACCCAGCAATCCTATGCGGGTGCGTCTACCTTGCTGGAGCCGGTCAATATCAGCGCCTTGATGGACGACGCCCTGCGCATGAACGCCGGCGCGCTGAGCCGTCACCATGTCACTGTTGTGAAGGCGTACTCCCCGGTGCCAGAGATCTTGGCGGACAAGCACAGGTTATTGCTGATCATGGTCAACCTGATCAGCAACGCCAAATACGCCATGGACAAACTGTCTGAACGGCCACGGCAAATCACCCTAGCGGTGGAATCGGTCGGCGACGAGACCCTGAAGATCAGTGTGAAGGACGATGGCGAAGGCATACCGCCCGAGAACATGGCACGCATCTTCACCCACGGTTTTACCACTCGCAAGGAAGGCCACGGCTTCGGCCTGCACAGCTGCGCCCTGGCCGCCGTGGAAATGAACGGCCAACTCAGCGCCCATAGCGACGGGCCGGGCCTCGGCGCCGTCTTCACCTTGACCATCCCCCTGACCCTTGCCGGAAGCAGCTCATGAACCAACCTCCCAACCGGCGCATCCTGCTGATCGATGACACACCGTCCATTCATGAGGACTTTCGCAAGATCCTGATGCCCGACGAAGCCTCCACCCAGGCGCTGGATGAGATGGAGTCGGCACTGTTCGGCGACGCGGCCAAACCTCAAGCCCAGGCATTCGAGCTGCACGGCGCGTATGGCGGCGAAGAAGGCCTGGGCTTGCTGACCAGCGCCATGGCGCAAGAACGCCCCTATGCGATGGCATTCGTTGACATGCGCATGCCCCAGGGCTGGGACGGCGCCAAGACCATTGAAGAACTGTGGAAAGTCGCACCCGACTTGCAAGTGGTGGTGTGCACCGCCTACTCGGACTATTCCTGGGATGACCTGCTGTTTCGCCTGCACGCCCACGACCGCCTGCTGATCCTGAAAAAACCATTCGACAACATCGAAGTCCAGCAAATGGCCAACACCCTGGCCAACAAATGGGACATGGCCCGCCGCGCCTCCCTGCAAACCTCGCAACTGGAGCGGTTGGTGGAAGAGCGCACCCAAGCGCTGCAACTGGAAATTGAAGAGCGCAAGCACCTGGAAAGCCAACTGGTGCAGTCGGAAAAACTCGCCTCACTGGGGCAACTCGCGGCGGGTGTCGCCCATGAGATCAACAACCCGGTGGGCTTTATTTCCTCCAACCTCAGCACCCTCGACGGCTACTTCAAACAGCTGCAACAGATGCTCGATGCTTACCAGCGCAGCGAAGCGCATATTGCTGAGCCAGAACATCGCGACCCACTCACGGCCTTGCGCAACGAGCTGGACCTGGATTTTCTCAAGGACGACATTCCGATCCTGATCCGCGAGTCTAAAGACGGCATCGGCCGTGTGGTGCAGATCGTCAAGGACCTGAAGAACTTCTCACGGGTGGATAACGACCAGACCTGGCAATTTGCCAACCTGCAGCAAGGCATCGACTCGACGCTGAACATCGTCGCCAGCGAACTCAAGTACAAGGCCGATGTGGTCAAGCACTACGCGCCGCTGCCGGAAATCGAATGCCTGGCCTCCCAACTCAATCAGGTGGTGATGAACCTGGTCATCAATGCCGCACAAGCCATGGGCCCGGAGCGCGGCACCATTACCATCAGCAACGGGGTGGAAGGCGAACACGTATGGCTGGAAGTGGCGGACAACGGCTGTGGGATTGCGCCTGAAACCGTGCAGAAGATATTCGACCCATTCTTTACCACCAAGCCAGTGGGCGAAGGTACGGGGTTGGGGTTGTCGTTGTCCTACGGGATCGTCAAGAAACACCGTGGCGATATCAGCGTCAGCAGTGAGCTGGGCAAGGGTACGAAGTTTCGGGTGGTACTGCCGATTCGGCAGACGGCGGCGTAGGACACGCCGCCGAATCATGCTCATTCATCCGCTTTTTTCGGGCTCGATCCAAACGAGGCAAAGCGCTTGTTGAACCCGGCAATCCGGCCTTCGGCCTGGGTCTTGCGCTGCTGGCCGGTGTAGACCGGGTGCGAGGCGCTGGAAACGTCCAGCGGGATGTAGGGATAGGTGTTGCCGTCGCTGTGTTTATGAGTGCGATCACTGTCGGCGGTGGAGCCGATGAGGAAGAACACGTCGGCGGCAGTGTCGTGGAACAGCACGGTGCGGTAGTCGGGGTGGATACCAGCTTTCATGAGGCCTCCGGGGCGTTTGGGCGTGGTTGATTTGTTATACAGTAACACAATATCAAGCAGCCAAACGAGAACCTATTGCAATAAGAATAGATTGCGCAGATCTATGGATATAGGTATCTCCCCCCGCGATCCAGATGTGGGAGCTGGCTTGCCTGCGATGACGGCCTCCCAGTCGACACCTATCTACCTGACACCCTGCGGTTAAACTTGTGGGAGCGGGCTTGCTCGCGAAGGCGGCCTGACAGTCAACGCAGCTGGATTGTGTACATATCCATTGCTGCGGTAACGGCCACTTAGGGTTCCGCCCTGACGGCGGCTCACTTTGCAAAAGCGGCAAAGTAAGCAAAACGCTCTTGCCCCACCACTCGGCACCTCGCTTAGGCTCGGTGTGCCCGTAATCCGCCAGTGATTTGGGGGGCCGCCGCCACGCGCCATCCATGGCGCGGGGCGGCTAAACCGGCATCCCTGCCGGTTTACCCCCCAAATCACTGTCGAATTCCGGCCAACGTGGTTTGACGGGGCGCCTGAGATCAAGATCAAGAGCAGATCAAGAGCGACTCGCTTCGCATCGTGGTTACCGTTGAGCGCTACAGAGTTGTGTAGATATCTACGGACTTATCGGGCTTGTAGGAAATCAATTTCCAAGAATCAAAGCCATCTGGTTGAACGCCAACGGTTAAGCCCCCTCCGATTTCAGCTGCCCACCTTATTCAACACAGTCTTGACCTGTTCCGGCGTGGCCTCATTTTTGTTCACAGCACTGGCATACCCTTTTACGACACCCCAGATATTTCCCCGCGCAGCACTGTCGAGTGCTTGATCAAAACCATCGACCCGGGTTTTGTCAAAACCATCCTTGGCCCCCTTGAGGGCCCCGGCCACCCCCTGGTCTGCATTGCCGATGCCCAGAAGAATATTGCTGAGCCCTGGGATAAACCAGGTTCTCTTTCCAGCTGCGCTGGCAACCCACTGCAGGTTGTCTTTGTTGGTGCCGTCGGCCCTCACATGGGTATCGCTGGTGCTATCCAGGCGGTGATCGTCGCGCAAGGCGTAATAACCCTGCTCCGTAAAATCTTTCCACATACCAGCCGGAGTTCCGCGCCGGGCATCACCGCTACGGGTGATTCCTTCAAGGTCGCCATTGCCATGGGCTTTGCCTCGATGTTCGCCGTCAGCCGATAAGGACGTATCAATATAGTTGAGCACCCGCGCAGCGTTGAAGGCGGCATCCGCTCGTGCTTCAGGGGCTTTGTTATTGCTCGTCCAATCACCCAGAAGTTTATAGGCCAATGGACGATTAATATCTTTTTGATGACCGAGGTTTTTGAGGATCGGATTGTCGTTGATGATTTGTTCCGCAATGCGGTTATCACCCGGTGGACGGCCCGTGGCAAATTCCGGCTTTCGGCTCACATCCTGCTCAGGTTTCTCAATACCTTGCATTTGTTTATGTTCTTGGGCGATCTGCTCGCGCTGCGAGCCGGTTAACTGGCGCTTATCCCAGTCGTGACTGGAAGGCGCAGAACTCCAGACACTGGAAAAAATATTCGCTGCCACTATCGATGCCGTCATAGGTAAGTTACTCACTCTTGCCGTTACAAATTCCGTCTTGATAAAAGTGTCCTTACTTTCCCAATGCCCGGTCACAACCAGACACCCAATGAATGGTGTCGGGGGCGTCATACGTTCCTCTATCAAGCTGATAGATATTTTTGTCTGTACAAATAAGCCGAAGTATAAAAAAACGACTGGGCGATCAATCCTTGTCCGTGCTTTGACGACAGGTGCAGAATGGGCAATCGACCTGAAGAGTCCGAACCCAAGGAAACCGTATGAGCCTGTCCTTGTTAAGCCGCTACGCCTTCTTCGCTGTGTGTGTCATTTTCACCCTCGCCAGCCTCCCCTTTATCGAACATGAATGGCTGTGGCCGATCACGATAGTCACCGGTGTACTCAGCCTGATCGGCATTTTCGACCTGCTGCAAACGCCCCACGCGGTGCGCCGTAACTACCCGATCCTGGGCAATATCCGCTACCTGGTGGAAACCATTCGTCCGGAAATTCGCCAGTACCTGCTGGAGTCCGACAGCGACGCCCTGCCCTTCTCCCGTGCCCAGCGCTCGCTGGTGTATTCGCGGGCTAAAAACGAAACAGCAGACAAACCCTTCGGCACCCTGATTGACGTTTACCAGTCAGGCTTCGAATTTATCGGTCACTCCATGCGCCCTGCGCCGCTGAGCGACCCCAGCAGCTTTCGCGTGATGGTCGGCGGCCCGCAGTGCACGCAGCCGTACTCGGCGTCGGTGTTCAATATCTCGGCGATGAGCTTCGGCTCGTTGAGCGCCAATGCGATCCGCGCACTCAACCACGGCGCCAAGCTCGGCAACTTTGCCCACGACACCGGCGAAGGCAGCATCAGCCCCTACCACCGAGAAAACGGCGGCGACCTCACCTGGGAACTGGGCAGCGGTTACTTCGGCTGCCGCACCAGCGACGGCCGTTTCGACCCCGAACGCTTCGCCGTGCAGGCCCAGGACCCGCAAGTGCGCATGATCGAAATCAAGATGAGCCAAGGCGCCAAGCCCGGCCATGGCGGAATTCTGCCCAAGCACAAGGTCACCCAGGAAATCGCCGACACCCGCGGCATCATGATGGGTGAAGACTGCATCTCGCCGTCGCGCCACAGCGCGTTTTCCACGCCTATCGAGCTGATGCAGTTCATCGCCCAGTTGCGTGAACTGTCGGGCGGCAAACCGGTGGGCTTCAAGTTCTGCCTAGGCCACCCGTGGGAATTCATGGGCATCGCCAAGGCCATGCTCGAAACCGGCATCCTTCCGGACTTTATCGTGGTCGACGGCAAGGAAGGCGGCACCGGCGCCGCGCCGGTGGAGTTCACCGACCATATCGGCGTGCCGCTGCGTGAGGGCCTGCTGTTCGTGCACAACACCCTGGTGGGCCTGAACCTGCGCGACAAGATCAAGCTCGGCGCCAGCGGCAAGATCGTCAGCGCCTTCGACATCGCCAGCGTCCTGGCCATCGGCGCCGACTGGGCCAACTCGGCACGTGGTTTTATGTTCGCCATCGGCTGCATTCAGTCTCAGTCATGCCACACCAACAAATGCCCGACCGGCGTGGCGACTCAAGACCCGTTGCGTCAACGCGCCCTGGTGGTACCGGACAAGGCCCAGCGCGTATTCAACTTCCACCGCAACACCCTGCACGCCCTGGCAGAAATGCTTGCCGCCGCAGGGCTGGAGCATCCGTCGCAATTGTCGGCCAAGCACTTGGTACGGCGCATGTCGGCGACGGAGATCAAGCTGTTTTCACAACTGCATGTGTTCTTGAAGCCCGGCGAGTTGCTCACCGGAGAAGTGAACGGCGAGTTTTATTCGCGGATGTGGCAGATGGCGCGGGCGGATAGTTTTGAGCCCCATGAAATCGCTGCGGCCTAAAGGACACCTAGCATGTTGAAAGTCATCGCTGGATGCGCATTGCCAGACCGAGCACTTCACCCGTTTGGTACCGCAGATCAATGCGTATCAAGCCAAACCGTGCAGGGTCTTGCTGATGGACGCTGTCTGAGAATACCCCGCTTGTCTGAAACGGGTGCGCACTGTCAATTCTGACAGTAGATGATTTTGCTCTGATGCAAAACACTTGAAGGCATCAACCTTACCCATGGACGGGTGAACCATGCCTATACATGTTGCTTCATTGCTGCTCGCCTGCCTCCCACTGCTGGCGCTAGCCCAAGACGATCCGGTTGAACGCTTGCTGACGCAAATGACCCTTGAAGAAAAAATTGGCCAGCTCAGCCAACTTGGCATCCAGGCTACGCCCACCGGCCCCGCCATTGATCAAGGCACGCAAACACAGATGCCCGTCACCCTGGTGGGGTCGGTACTGGGGGCGAGTACCGCGCAACAGACCCGCCAGTTGCAAGAACAGGTGGTCAACGGCTCTCGCCTGCATATCCCCTTGTTATTCGCCTATGACGTACTGCACGGTTTTCGGACGGTGTTTCCAGTGCCATTGGCGCAAGCCTCGGCCTGGGACCCGGACCTGACACAACGAACCGCACGCGCAGCAGCCGTAGAAGCCACCGCCAGTGGCGTGCATTGGACCTTTGCGCCCATGGTCGATGTTACCCGTGATCCGCGCTGGGGGCGCGTGGTGGAAGGCGCAGGTGAAGATCCGTTTCTGGGTTCTGCACTGGCTGCTGCCCTCGTGCATGGCTTTCAGGGCGCAGGTGCCCCCGACATCTCGTCGATGCTCGCGACGGCAAAACATTTCGTGGCCTACGGCGCTGCCGAAGGCGGTCGAGACTATAACGTTGCCGACCTGTCGGAACGTACGTTGAGAGAGGTTTACTTACCTCCCTTCCAGGCCGCCGTCGCGGCCGGCGTCGATGCAATCATGCCGTCCTTCAACGAGTTGGCCGGCATTCCCATGCACCGCCATACCGCCCTGCTGGCCGGTCTGTTGCGCAAACAATGGGGGTTTACCGGCTTGCTGGTCAGTGATTTCAATGCTGTCTGGGAACTGGGCCCACAAGGCATTGCTGCCACGGCAGCCGACACCGCACGGCTGGCGTTCACTGCCGGGGTGGATATCGAGATGGCCAGTCAATCCTATCGCCAACACCTGCCGACGCTGGTGCGCAACGGTCAGGTATCGCGCAAAAGCGTGGACGACGCGGTGCGTCGCGTACTCAAGACCAAGCAACGCCTGGGGCTGTTCGATGACCCCTATCGGTACAGCGACGAAGCCCGCGAGCGGGCCAACCAGCTCACGCCACAACACCGCGCCCTGGCTCGAGAAGCGGCGCAGAAATCCATCGTCTTACTGAAAAACAGCGGCCCGTTGCTGCCGCTTTCCAAACAGCCGGGCAAGGTATTGGTGACCGGCAGCCTCGCTTCGGACGCCAGCGCCACGATCGGCCCATGGGCCGGGGCCGGACGCGCCGAAGAGTCCGTCACAGTGCTGCAAGGACTGCGCAATGCAGTCGCACCCGGCACCGAGATTGTTTATCTGCCCGGCGCCTCGCCCAGCAGCCCGCATGTCCAGGACATCAAGCAGGTCGAACACACGGCGCGTGAAAGCGACCTGATCATCGCCGTGCTCGGAGAAACCGCAGAACAGAGCGGCGAAGCCCATAGTCGCGCCGAACTCGGCCTGCCGGGTGGGCAGAATGCGCTGCTAAGCACATTGCTGAACACAGGAAAGCCGCTGGTCATCGTCCTGATGAATGGCCGCCCGCTGGTGCTCGATGAGTCAGTCCAACAAGCGCCTGCCTTGCTCGAAACCTGGTTCCTGGGCAGCGAGACCGGGAATGCCGTGGCCGATGTGCTCTTTGGTGACGTTAACCCCAGCGGCAAGCTGCCAATGACGTTCCCACGTCATGTGGGCCAGATACCGATTTACTACGCGCATAAGAATACCGGCCGCCCACCCAGCGGTGATGGCAGTTACGCATCCGCCTACATTGATGTGCCCTGGACACCCCTGTATCCGTTTGGCTTCGGCTTGAGCTACACCTCGTTCGTCTACTCCTCTCCTCGCCTGAGTAGCCCTCGACTGACCGCCACCCAGACGCTGGCGGTTGAAGTCACCGTCACCAATACCGGCAAACGCGCCGGTGATGAAATCGTCCAGTTGTACCTGCGCGATGATATTGCCAGCGTCACTCGACCAGGGCGCCGGTTACGGGGTTTTCGCAAAATTCATTTAGCACCGGGCGAAAGCCGCAGCGTCAGCTTTACCCTGGGCCAACCGGACTTTGCCTTGCTCGACGAGCATTTTTCGCCGAAGGTCGAGGCCGGCAGTTTTACCGTCTTCGTTGGGCCGGATTCGGCGACTACCAACCAGGCGCATTTCGAGGTGAGCGATACGCGCGGGTTGCCTATTGCGGGCAGTCTGTCCCACCGGCGTTGCCCATTGCGCGCGCAGTAAAACGCGCACCAGGCTGACCAGCGAAAACACCAGCAAAGCGACAATCCCTGGCATATGCAGATGGTCGCCCAGCCATCCCACGGCCACGCTCAAGCCGCCCATGCAGGTCATGAACAGCAAGTAGCGGCCCAAGGAAACGCGGCTATCCCCCAGCGCAATTGAGACATTCAGCAATACCCAGCCTTTGCAATTGCTTACAAATACCGCCAACCTGCGCCCGCCCGACGTGCGGCGACGCCCGCGCTCACCTATCGTCATTCCACTACTTGTTCAAGAGCCCGCTGCCATGCTGAACGGACGCGACCCGCGCATCGATTTTTTTCGGGGCCTGGCGTTGATCTTCATTTTCTGGGATCACGTGCCCCATAACCCCTTGGCCAACGTCACCGTGCAGAACTTCGGGTTCAGTGACGCCGCGGAAATCTTCGTATTCCTGGCCGGCTATGCAGCCGTGTTGGCCTACGGCAAGATCCTGCAGCGCGATGGCTATTTCATTGCCTGCCTGAAAATCCTGCGCCGGGTGTGGACGCTCTACGTGGTGCACATTTTCCTGCTGGCGCTGTTGATGGGCATCGTGATTTTCGCCAACAGTCATATCGAAACCCGCGACCTGGTGCAGGAGATGGGCCTGGAGTACTTCCTCAACAATACCCAACAGGCCTTGGTCGATGAGTTGCTGCTGCGCTTCAAACCCAACCTGACCGACCCGCTGCCGCTGTATATCGTGCTGATTCTCAGCCTGCCCATTACGCTGCCGTTACTGTTGCGTGCGCCCACGATCACCGTGGCGATCTCGCTGGCCGTATACCTGCTGGCGCCATGGCAGGGCTGGAACCTGCCGGCCAGCAACGGCGGAGTCTGGTACTTCAACCCCATCACCTGGCAGTGCCTGTTTATCCTCGGCGGCGCAGCGGCCTTGCGTTCGACGCCCCCTACCGAACGACAGCCACTGCTTCGCCAACCGTTGTTCATAGCGGCTGCGGCGTATGTGCTGACGACCTGCGTGATCACCCTCTCGTGGCGCTGGCCCGAGTTGCACGACGCCTGGATGCCGCGCGTGATTGGCGAATGGCTGTACCCCATCAGCAAGACCGACCTGTCACCGGTGCGCTTGCTGCACTTTCTGGCCCTGGCCTACGTCACCGCCAAACTGCTCCCCGGTGTCGGCTGGACGCAACACGGGCTGGCGCGACAACTGGTGCGGATGGGACGCTACTCCCTGGAGGTGTTTTGCCTGGGTGTGGTGCTGGCGCCGTTGGCGGACATGGTCAATGCCCTGACCGGCGATACCTTCGCCATGCAGGTATTCACAGCGCTGGTGGGGGCCGCCGTGATGAGCTTGTTTGCCGCGTGGCTGGAGTTCAACAAGCAATTGGACCAGCGGCGAGCCACCTTGCCCCAGTCTCCCGCTACATAATTAGCGCCTGGCCCATCCACCGGGGTGTTTCCATTTCTGTCCATTTAAGCAGTGAAAGGGCAGCCAAGAGGGCTGCCCTTCTGGACAGGAAACCCACGGATGACCCCGCTGAATCTGAGCAAAAGCCTGCGCCAGGATGGCGACAGGCTGATGACCACCGCCCTGATCGAACATCTCAAGACCCCCCACTCCACGCCCTCCGAGACGCTAACGATCCCCACACAATGCTCGCTGGGCAACTGGTGGCAGGTGTACCGCCAAGCGTTGGAGCGTCCACGATTCTTGGACTGGGCCCAACGGCAGTCGCTGAACCTGGCCGACCTCAGGGTACGCAACGGCACACTGCATACCCAAGGCAAAACCTTCACCCTTGACGACCAGAGTGATTGGTACCGGCTCGCACCGCCGGTCCTGGCTATCGCCCAGGTGCTCGACCCCGATGCGCTGGGGCTGCCCGTTCCCGACGAACACCTGGCATTGAGCGTTCGGCACATCCTGCGGTTTTACGGTTACCCACAGCCAAACACCCGTGCCCAACGAGGTGCAGTGATAGATGCCCTGAGCCACCTTCAATCGTTTTTCTGGCGTGCTGAACCCCCTCTGTCAGAAGCGTTCCAGCAGTTGGAACAGGACCGTCAGACAGTGGCGCAACAGTTGCTGGCCGGGATCACTGCGCAGGATGAGGACGACCGGCCATTCAGCCTGTTCACGCTGTACCGCACCCGATGCTGGCTGACCTCAGGCTCGTTCTGGGCGAGGAGCATGGAAGCCGCCGCAGCTTTGCTCCAGGGCATTACCGCACATCCACAGTTCCTGGCCCTGGATCAAACCCAGGACCTGGTCCCGGGGCACTATTTTTTTGATGTCAGCCGACAGTCGATCAAAGGGGCCGGGCCCAGTGGTACGCCGCTCGAAATCCACTACGAGCAACTGGCACAGCTGCCTCTGGAAGGTGCCCTTGAACGTTTGCAAGACCTCGCAAACGCCATGCAACTGTCCATCTCCCTGGATGGAAAATTCAACCTGGCTCAACTGCTCACCCTGCATGAACTGCCTTTACCCGATACCCGCGAAGCGGCCTGGGACCTGATAGAACAATTACGCATCCCGCCCCCCATCAACGTTCCGCCGATAGACGACCAGGCCGATTCCGACATGGCCATACAGGAGCATCGGCAATGGTTCGCCGCGCAATATGAACGCGACAACCTGGCCAATGCCCAAGGCAGCCAGCCCGAATGGGCCATGCCGGTAAAACCTCGCCTGGGCAATTACTGGGAAGGCTTGGGCCTGCCCCAACCCGGCGCCTTGACGCTTTCGGCCGAGCAACGCCTCACGGTGATGAACATCACCCGCAAGTTTCTGCCACAGCCCAATCAAGGGCTGCTCGAACTGTTGATCACCGACCCGTTACCCGCCCCACCTGATGAACAGTTGCAGCAGCTATTGGCCCACCCAACCGCGCAAAAACTGGCTGATCAGTTAATCGACGCGCTGCAATGGTACGGTCATGCCCCTGGTCAGTTGGCCAACCGGTCCAGTCGTGACACCTTGCTCCTGAGCGCTCTGATCCTGGATCTCGACCCCCAGGCCGGTCAGAGCCGCTACACCATCGTTGGCCTCAACCTCAATCAGAGCGACTGTTGGGGGCATCGCTATGCGGACCTTCGTCGCACAGTAGAACTGCACCTGATCCAGAGCAGTGTCGCCACTTCGCGCTCCACCGCACTGGCCGCGCACCTGTTGCTGGCAGGTATCGCCCCGGAGTTTCTGGTAGGTCAGCTCCCAGACTCGCTCTACTTCATGACCTCCCATGCCTGGCTGCTTTTAAAACAAGGGGTGATGCTCGCAGAAGCGCTCGTCTGCGGCTCATCACGGCACCTGCGGTTCAGCGATATCGTAGCGCTCGCCACCCAGGAGCTGGACGCCGCCGAACAACCCCTGTGGCGTACTCACTACACCACCAGCACGTTGATTGACTGGGCTGTCGCACAAGGCCAACTGTCACCTGTGAATGAACACAGCACTTACAGCCTTCAGAGCATCAACACGCTTCAAAATACGCTCATAGAACGTGTCGACACGTTGGGGGCCGCGTCCAGAACCTTACGAACCCCTCTCATTACACGCCGCCGTATTGCGCTCAATGACCTGAAAAAAATATTCCGGGGAAACCGGCTACTGAAGAAGAAATGCCTGCGCTGGGCACAAGGGCCACAGCGCAGACCTTCTCACCTTCCGGCCCCCGGCGCCCACCTGCAATCGCTGGTGGACCTGCACATGAGTGGCGCATTACAGCCTTTGGCCGAGCAGTGGAACTCTGTAGACCCGGCGCTGGACCTGGCCGAAATGAAACAGCACTTTCGCCGCCTTGGCGACGTCAACACCTTATTCAACGAAGCCAGCATCGCTCATGTCGCACAGCTCAAAGAGGCCTACACCACCGTCATCCGCTACCTGCTCGCACAATTACCCTTGGCGGACCGCGAGCACTTGCAAAAGGCCGCCGTGCAACTGCTGGTGGTGAGGCGACCGGCGAACAAACCCCAGATCGAAGAACAACCGGGGGAGAAAATGGCCCGTACCGGCCGCTTCGGCGTGATCCTGCGGTGTGAGGCCTTGAACGGTCACCATGACTACGAACTGTTCCCGCTGTTGAACCTGGCGTATAAAAACCTCCGCCTTCCACACACACTGGAGCTGGGAGGCACTCCATTTACCATCCAGACTGGCAATGTCCACAGCACACAGCCGACCTCGCAGCTGCATATCGGCAGCTTGCTGGCCCTTGACGAAACAGCCTACCTGACCGGCAGCCCACCCAGAGCAGATCAGTCTTCAAGCGTAATCATCGATCGGTTGTGGCGTGTCGAGGCCACAGAGGCCACCACTCAGGCGCTGACTTTCGATTCGCCAAGAGCCTTGACCCTGGCGAAGGCCATCGTCAATCAACACTTCTTCCAGGACATCGACACCCTGGTGGCACAAGCCAGAGGCTCAACCCTGCTGGAAGACCGGCAAAAGACTGCTGAAGCGGTGTATCAGGCTTTACTGGGCCTGATCCCGCTGTGGTCATGCACTCGGGACTTGGCCTCGGGCGATACCAAGCGCATGATCGAGGGCGCCTATGGATGCTTCTTCGATGTGTTTGGCCTGCTCGCACCCACCAAAGGTTTATTGCTCTCCAGCATCGCGCGCCTGGGAAAAGGCGCACCTGCCTACATCAAGCTGCTGCAACTGACCAAGCTCGGTGCCACGTACCTGAATGCAGTATTCAATCCTTTCGACAGCTTGCCGTCGTTGCTACGCCTGGGCCGCCATGGTCTGGTACACCTGAATCAGGCCGGCATGCGTGCGTTGGAGGGAGCGGTCCGACATACACGCCTGCGGCTGAACCCAGGCCCCAGCGTTGACTACACCCGCCTGCTCAACAGCGCCGACATCGCACCGGCCACCCTGACGCGTGCCGATGGGGTGGCGCAGGTGCTGGCGATAAAACGCTCCAGCGCCTGGTACGCCTTCGACCCTTTCAGCGCAAGACCTTACGGGCCGCCGCTTGCAGACCTGCGGCTGGACACGGCGATAACGGTCATCCCGCACCAATCGGTGGGTGGCTATAAGGCCAGAATCACCGAACCGCTGTTCAAAAAACCTGCGCTGCTGATTCAGCGCGCCAACGCTACAGATCTGCTGGACCAAAATCGTGTATGGCGCTTGCCCCACGACGCACAAACGCACATGGACGAACTCACCTCCCCGGTACATGCCTGGCAAGTAGACACCTTCGATCACCTGTGTGCGATCCGCAGAAAAAAACGCAGCCTCATCCCCATCGTTTGCTTCACCAAACGCCTGTATGAGTTTGCACATTCGATTCACTTGCGCCGGGTCCAGGCACTGGACCACGTTCGACTGATACCAGCCCCGGTGATCGACGGACAAAAGCGCCAGCTGGTCTATCACCGACGCATTCATGAAGTCACACCGCGCGTTACCGAGTTCGAACTGACACCCCTGCCTGCGTCGACGCCCCTGACCTACAAAACCAACGTCATCGGCAGGCGCATTGATAACGAGCCCCAGTTCGGCCTGCCCGGAGACGACTTCGACAACGTGCTCAGCCGACAGACCCAGGTGGTGGAACTCACTGGCATCGTTGATGGCATCAACGACAGCCGTACCCTCAGAGCGCTGCTGGTCAGTGTGCCGGGTACGGATCATTGGGTGGTCGAAGCCGATGTTGGGGTCTTTTACCGAGCGCCCGCAACAACCACAGGGTCGAGCGTTGTGCACTTTGAACAACTGGATTACAGCGTCGGTGGCGAGCACGTCGCACTGATCGATGCCTTCGGTGAGCGCAAGAATCAGTTTTTGAAGGCTGCACAGCTCATACCCGACCAGCCGTTGGTGGCACTGCCGACGCTGGAAGTCCTGTATCGACAGTTAGCTCACCGTGGCTTCAGCGCCGAAAAAATTGCCCTCTTGCGTAAGCGTGTCAGCGGCCTTCGAACCATCAAGCAACGCGAGTTGCTGCTCAACCTCAGTGATCAAGGCCGCAGCCTGAACATCAACTTCGTATCCCGGCCTGTGCAGCTCGACATCTGGCCACCGCGGCCTGGCACGACGCCACATCCCAGCCCCGCGCAAATCAATCGCTACCTGGCCGAACAAGCCAACGCCAGCACCGCGGCGCTGGTTGAGAGAACCCAGCTCAAGTCCGCCAATGTCCAGGGTCCCACGCTGGACGAACTGCGCCGGGTGCAAGAGGCACAATCGGTGGTGATGTGGGAGTACAGCAAGATCGGCCAGCCGAACTACACGGAGATCATCCTCAAGACCGGCGCCGGCAACTGCGACCAGATGGCCCATGTTGCCTGTGAAATGATTCGAACCAATGGCGGTACGGCCCAGGTCTGGGTCTGCCAGGTTCATACCTTTGTGGTGGTGGGCACGATCCCCACAGGCTTGAGCCAGACGCTGGACTTCCAGGAGACCGGGTGGGCCGATCTATGGATCAGCGACCCTTGGGCAGCCATCACTTGCCCGGCAAAGGACTACATGAGGACACTGGAGATCAAGATGATTACCTGGGACCTGGAAGATATCCTGGTGTTTTTCTACGACGGGAAAGCCTATCGCTGGGAGCGGGCTAATCACCCGGACTGGTTGCGGTTGTTACTCACCACGACTAAAAAACCAAAGCCATAACCGTCGCGAGCAAGCACGCAGCCCTGTCTTTGATGCAGGTAACCACGATGCGAAGCGAGCCGCTCTTGATCTTGCTCTGCTTTTGATCTTGATCTGAAGCGCCCCGTTAAACCACGCTGGCCGAACGCAGGCTTGAATTCGTGGGTAACCCGGCAGGACGCCGGGTTAGCCGCCCCGCGCCATGGATGGCGCGTGGCGGCGGCCCACGGATTCAAGCCTGCGTTCGGGCACACCGAGCCTAAGCGAGGTGCCGAGTGGTGGGGCAAGAGCGTTTTGCTTACTTTTGCGCTTTTCAAAAGTGAGCCGCTGTCAGAGCGGAACCCTAAGTGGCCGTTACCTAAATAACGGATATGTCCCCTGTCCAACTGTGTTGACTGCCAGGCCGCCTTCGCGAGCAAGCCCGCTCCCACAGTTGGATCGTGGGGTATCAGGTAGATATGGGGCGGCTGTCAGGCCGCCATCGCAGGCAAGCCAGCTCCCACATATGGATCGCGCTGCGTCAGCTAGATCAGCTCCGGCTGTCAGGCCATCGCGGGAGCAAGCTCCCTCGCCACAGGTTCGGCGTCATACCGAAGTTATGTAGATACCGATGCTCCGGAGGCCAGGCCGGCATCAGTCAGCGGAACGCACCGCCGCATCGCTCGGCTGCAACTTGAACGCGTAATACAACACGGTCAACAACACCAGAAACGCAGGCCCTACATACAGCGCCACACGGGTCTCGGGGAAGTACGCCATCAGGCCCACCACCAGCACCAGGAACGCCAGCGCCAGGTAGGAGCTGACCGGGTACAACCACATGCGGTACTTGAGGCCCGCTTGCTCGGCTGGGCTCAGGCCTTTGCGGAATTTGAGCTGGGCCAGCAGGATCATCAGCCAGGTCCAGATCGCACCGAAGGTAGCGATGGAAGTCACCCACACGAACACCTGGTCTGGCACCAGGTAGTTGAGCAGTACGCCCAGCAACAAGGCAAAGATCGACAACAGCAACGCCTTGCGTGGCACGCCGTTACTGGAGGTGGTGCCGAACGTCGCCGGCGCCTGGCCGTTCTGCGCCAGGCTGTAGAGCATGCGCCCGGTGCTGAAGATCCCGCCGTTGCAGGACGACAACGCGGCGGTGATCACCACGAAGTTGATAATGCCCGCAGCGGTCTTGATGCCCAAGCGCTCGAAGGTCATCACAAACGGGCTGCCCTGGGTGCCGATTTCATTCCACGGGTAGATCGACAGGATCACGAACAACGCACCCACATAGAACAGCAGGATGCGCCAGAACACCGAGCCGATGGCGCTGGGAATGGTCTTCTGCGGGTTGCGCGCTTCACCGGCGGTGAGGCCGATCATCTCCACGCCCAGGTAGGCGAACATCACCATCTGCAACGACATCAACACGCCCTGCACACCGTTGGGCATGAAGCCGCCGTGGGTCCACAGGTTGGAAATGCCCAGTGCCACGCCGTCATTGCCGAAGCCGAAGGCGATGATGCCCACGCCTCCGATCACCATCGCAATGATGGTGACGATCTTGATCAACGCGAACCAGAACTCGAACTCACCGAACGCCTTGACTGCGATGAGGTTGATGGTGCCCATGCTGATCAGCGCCGCCAGGGCCCAGATCCAGCGTGGCGTGTCGGGGAACCACACGCCCATGTACACCGCCACGGCAGTGATTTCTGCGACGCAGGTTACCAGCCACAGGAACCAGTAGTTCCAACCGGTGAGAAAGCCTGCCAGGGGGCCCAGGTAGTCCTGGGCATAACGACTGAACGAACCGGCTACGGGGTTGTGCACCGCCATTTCACCGAGGGCGCGCATGATCACCAGGATCGCCAGGCCGCCAATGATGTACGAGAGCATGATGGCCGGGCCGGCCATTTCGATCGCCTTGGCCGAGCCGAGAAACAGGCCGACACCGATACAGGCGCCCAGGGCCATCAAGCGAATGTGGCGCTCGCCCAGTTCACGTTTGAGCGGGCCGCCTTGAGCGGTCTCGCCAGGGGGCAGTGGTTTGCCAACAGGCATAGGGATACAACCTCATTTTGTTATTGGATTTAGCCACCGAGTCTCAGGCGTATCAGCGGGTGGGCTCATACACCGGCCGGACCGGGCCTGCCTCGTGGGCAAACCCGCCTGGCGCAATTGCTCGGCCAGGACAGCGGGGCGTGCAGTATAAAAAGCTACCGATAGGGCTTTTCACTCAATAAACGGCAAAATTTGGCGATAAGCCCCGGAAAAATCGGCTTCGACGGATCGGCTTCCCGCTGTCTAGACCGGCCCTGCCAGGGCAAAACGGCGCAGAGTATTACATAACTTTAAAAACACAGGCTTATCCAGCGCGCCTCAGTCCACACTGAAAAACAGGCGCCTGGCCAAGCGTCGGGAAATGCTTGCACGCTCGATTTCCAGGGTTTGTCGCACGCGCCCGGTCTGGCCGGTGCGGATGCGCGCAAACGCCTGCGCTTCCACCTCGGCCTGGGCCTGGCGCCCCAACCGTTCCTGCTCGGGGCTCTTGAGGTGGGCAGCATCGTCTTTGTAATGGTCGTCCGGTCCTACGCGGCTGTCGTAGTGAAAATGCGCGTAGCACAGTGGCTGGCCGGTGTGGCTGTCCACGACGGCGTACACCTGTAAGAAGTCCCGAGGTTTGCCTTTGATCGGCACACGTGCGCCCTGCCTCACAATGCGTACCTCATTGAGTGAGTGCAGAAAATCCACATCTTCCGCGCTGCTCAACTTGAGCTTGCTGGCATGCACCCGCGCCTGTACACCCGCTGCATCCAGGCGCACCGCCGCGGCCCGAAGGTCGCTGGCTCGGACGCGGGCGTTGGCCTGTTGCGTCGCCGCCAACCTCGACACGTCCAACTGGCGCAGTTTGCTGTCGATATCGGCGGCGAGCATCCGCCGGCTGTTGGCCTGCGCCACGAGCAAGGCCTGCAGCGACTGCGGCTCGCACTTGCCAGTCATGGCCTGCACGTTGTCGATGGCTTTGTCGACATCTGCCAGCAAGCGTTGCCCCTTGTTCATCAACGCACCCAATTGCGGGTTGGCCACACGCGGCCTGGCCGGCGGCTCCAGCGGCTCCCATACACCGTCCTGCGCCTCGGTGAAGGTGGCAATCACAGTGCCTTTGTTATCCACCAGTTCCGCCGTGCCGGTGTCGCCGACCTGGGTCGGCGCTTTGATACGGGCGACGTACACATCACGGTTGCGGGTACGAATGATCTTTTTCTGTCGTGCACCCGTCGCCTGGGCTGGCTTAGCCGGCCTGGTGCCTGGTGGCGGCGCGAGCAAATCGGCCAGCGCTTGCTCCACATGCTGATGCAGGCTGGCCAGCAAGGCCTGGAGTTTTTCCAGGTTAGCCAGGTCGAAGGTGTCCGGGGCCATGGCGCGCCAGAAATGAATATGATCATCGGTCGTGGCATAGACATGACTGAAGCTCTTGAGCAGCTCGACCCGCTCTTCACGGGTGGCGGGCATGTTTTCCAGCTCGGCCAGGGAGCGACTGGCCCAGCGGGCACGATTGATCACCTGGTTAAAGCTGTCGAAAAACTCTTCCTCCAAGGGCGGGCCCTCGATACTGATGGTGATGCCCCACAAGGTGACCAGTTGCAAGGCTTGCAGGTCGAGGATCGATGGGCGCGCCGGTACATCCGCCGCCAGCGCACGCGCCTTGTTACGCCCCAGGCGTGGCACCGCTTGCAGTTGGTCCAGGTAGGCGCGCTCCAGGGTGCGCCAATGGATCGCAGACTCTTCGGCGTCGACCTGTTCACGCATGCGCAAGTCAAGGTCGGCGTGGGCCTGGCGGTTGAGGTCGGAGCCGGCTTCGTCTTCGCTCTCGTTCTCCAGCACCTCCAGCAGCGGCTTGATGCGATCATTGATCTGCGCCATCTGCTCACGCATGTGCACATCCAGCAAACGCAGGCTCAAAATCAGCGACTCAAGGACTTCACACAGCTCCTGCTCATAATGGGGGCGTGGCTTGATTTCACGCATGCGCATCAGCAATTGCAGCTCCTCTTGGGAACATTGCACCTTGTTTTGCAGCTCCTTGCGGTAACGCTCGCGCAACGTGGCCCGTTGTTCCTCGCTGACCTTGCTGGTTGTCTCCCGCGCCAGATGACGTGCCACTTCCATCGTCGCGTTGGCCCTTGCCCGCCTGCGACCTGCCTCGCGGTATTGCTGCGCAAGGCTCGACAGCGACGCCTCGCCGGCCTTCAACTTGGCGTCGACGGCGGCGTCGGCATTGCCGCCCGCCAGGCGCAACTGCCCATCGAAATCCCATTGCCCCTCGCCCAAAGGTTTCAACCAGGGCCCCAGGGTGCTGCCATCGGCGCTGACTACCCGCACCGCACCGGCTTTGACCGTGACGCGGTACAGGTGCCCGCGTATCAGCGCCTGCCACTGCGCCGGGGTGTGCGAGGTATCGCGCAGCAAGCCACGCTGCGGTCCGCTTTGCTCGGCCCCGGCCCATGAACCGGAGAAAGCCCGGAGACTGAGGCCGCGCGCCCGTGCGATCTGTGCGGCATTCAGATTGCCGCGGGCATTGGCCCAGCCGGCCGGCGCAGTGAAGCGCATGGGCACCGGCACCTGCGTCGGCACCGGCGGGCTCGATTCTGGCCGCGCCAGCGAGGCAAACACCGGCGCCTCCAGTTGCAGAGGCCGCAGGGGGTCGTGGGGCGCCGCCTGATGAGCGAGGATCACCATGAGGTTGGTCAACACATCCATCACCGCCGCGCTCTTGGCCTGCGGATCATCGCTGGCCAGGCGCTGGATATCGCTTTGCAGGCTGTCCACCAATTGCAGCAACCACCCGCCCAGCATCAACGGCTCGCCGGCAAACGGCAGCACGGCACCCAACAGCAACCAGCCGGCCTGTTTCAACTGCGCCCAGCGTTGCTCGGCATTCGACACCGATTGCCGGTCGGCCAACGCCACCAGCGCCTTGGCAGTGCAGTGGAAAATCAGGCGGGCGGGGTCCTCGGTACTCAGTTGCTTGCTGAGTTGCACCGGCGCCGGTTTTTCATAAGCGGTGAACTCATCGCCAGGCAAAAAGTGGCGGATATGCGGCTCGTTGAAACCACCGTGGGCATACACCGCTTGCCGCGCCGGGGCCAGCCACGCCAGTACCTGGTCTTGCAAGGCACCCGGGGCCTTGATCGCGTCAAGCAGTGCCCGGATGGACACGAACGCCTGCAGCGTCGGCGTCAGCAAAGGTCGGTACAACAGGTGCACGCCAACACTTTCATCCCGAGGCCCGATGATGAACTGGTTGGTCACCTCGTCCGTCACCGCACCGGGCGCAGCCTTGAACGCCAACGGCCACACGGCCATGGCCCGGCCTTGCACTTTGCGTTGAGCAGCCGAGGCTTGCAACGCGGCGTGCACACATTGAAAGCCAGCTTCGGTCAGGCCCTGTTCGGCCTTGATCTTCAACGCCAGCGCCAGCATCGGCAGTTGCACCCGCAACTGGGCCTGGAACAACTGCAAACGGCGCGCCGACTCTTGCGGGTCATCCAGCAGTTTTTTCTTCAGCAGGTCCGGGTAGGCCTGGCCCACGTCGGCCTTGGTCACACAGCGTTGGAGCAGGCTGTAGGTCAGCCACTTGGGAGCTTTGGCGCCCTTGAGGGTGATGTCGCTGGCGGTATGGGGAAAGCCGGCCAGGTTTTCCAGGGCCAGTTCGGTCAAGGTCAGGGTGACCGGGTCCACTTCGCCGGCGATAAAGCCTCCCTCCACCGGGACGGCGGCGGCAACCACGCGATTGAATGTCAGTTGGATATCTTGCGCGCGCAGCTTCTGGGCAGCGGGCTCAGTGTGCAGACAGGTTTGCAAGGCGTTGTCGGCAAACTGCCGGATCGAGTCAATGCCGTCCAGAAAGTGCTGGCCGTTGCTGCGCTGGCGGGCCAGCACCAGGTTCTGGAGCAGGCGCGCATAGGCGATGCTGTCGGCATCGTCGGCCTGGGCAAGCCAGTTTGGCATGGCGCTGCGCAGGGTCTGTTGCAAGGGAGTCAGGCTGGCAACGAACCAGCGACGTGGGTCGGTGATGTGGTCCAACAGCCTCTGATGCTGCCCCGACAACAGGGGTTGGTGGCGGTCGATGCTGTCGATGTCGCGCAATTGCTGCGCCAGGTAACTGGCCGCCAGGGCATCGAAGGGATCGCCCTCAACGTCCTGGACAAACCATTGGCCTACCGCACCATAGGCCGGTAATAGCGCGGCGACGTCGTCCAGGCGGGCTAGCGGGTGGATACCACTGGCGGGGCTGAACACCAGGGCTTGCTGCCCATGGCTGAGCACCAGCACCGGCAGCATCTGCGGCCCGTCCGGGCCTGGCTGGTACAACGCCTGTACGCGCAAGGCTTCACCCTGAGCATTCCATTGTCGGTCTGGCCGCACGGGGTGCAGCAGATGCCTGGGGAACAGCGTGGCAAATTGCACTTGGCTCAAGCCAGGCGGTTTGGGTGAGTCGTACAGCAAGGCCAGCAGGTCGTCCGAGAGGTAACCCCAGCGCGTCATCTCCACCGGCAATGCTTCACGCCACCAGGCTTGCAGCCGTTGCGCATAGGCGCCGAGCAAGAGCGCGCCGCAGCGGTTGATCAGCGGCTCAAGCTGCGCAAGGGCCGGCCCGCCCGGCTCGAAGACCTCGCGACGCCGCTGCACGACCTTATGAAACTCCGGCACCAGCAACATGGTTTTCGCGCTGGCCAGCCGCTGCACCACACGCTCGGCCAGGGATTGGTAAGCCAGCGTGCCGTCGCTGTCGTTGGGAGTGCCGATGTAGATCAGGCCGGCTCGCCATATGCCGCTACCCAGGTGCTGGTCCAAGTAGGCCTGGGCGCTGTCTTGCGCAACCACTAGCAATGAGGGCGGCTCGCGAAACAGGGTTTCGATTTGCTCGAGGGTGGTTTGGCGGGGTGAGTCTGCAGAAGTATCGGGGGGCATCATGGAGGGCTCGGTATGCGGCTAAACCGCAGACGCTACTGGCTGGCGCAGCGTTGACGGCTGTAAACAGTTAGCGCTGTGAGAGATATGCCAGGCGCTAATTTTGTGAGCCATACATGACCACTGCGGGAGCTGGCTTGCTTGCGATAGCCATAGGTATCTACACAACTCTGCAGCGCTCAAAGGTAACCACGATGCGAAGCGAGTCGCTCTTGATCTGCTTTTGATCTTGATCTTAAGCGCCCCGTTAAACCACGCTGGCCGGAATTCGACAGGGATTTGGAGGGTAAACCGGCAGGGATGCCGGTTTAGCCGCCCCGCGCCATGGATGGCGCGTGGCGGCGGCCCCCCCAAATCTCTGGCGGATTACGGGCACACCGAGCCTAGGCGAGGTGCCGAGTGGTGGGGCAAGAGCGTTTTGCTTACTTTGCCGCTTTTGCAAAGTGAGCCGCCGTCAGGGCGGAACCCTAAGTGGCCGTTACGGCAGAAATGGATATGTACTCGGTATCTGTGTCGCCTGTCAGGCCGCCTTCGCGAGCAAGCCCGCTCCCACAGTTGGATCGCGGGGCGTCTGGTAGATAAGCGTTGGCTGTCAGGCCGCTATCGCAGGCAAGCCAGCTCCCACAGTTTGATCGCGGGGCGGCAGGTAGATGAGTGTCGGCTGGCAGGCCGCCTTCGCGAGCAAGCCCGCTCCCACAGAAAAATCCTCTGCCCGACAAACCTCGTGACGCAGGCAAACTGCGTCTACGCTTCAGACAAGTCCGATCAATCTGTAGGAATGGATCAATCGACTATGGGCGCTCTGCAGCACACCAATGCCACCCAGGCTGACCTCGACCCCGACAGCCCGTCACCAGCGCCTTTGCCGAAAAAAAACAGACCCTGGCGTCGCGTGGGCTGGCTGATTGTGTTGATGGCCTTGGTCGCCCTGGCTTTCGCCGTGCATCGGGAGGTGCAGACCTCACGCTGGCAGGCCCGCGTATTCAGCGAATGGGCGGCGAAGTTGACCTACCAGGTGGCCCCCGGCGCCAGCGATGCAATCGTGTACCCAGGCGCAGGCCCCTTCGATCAGCGCCTGGGCTATAGCGCACTGGGCGAGTTCCTGCCGCGCTTGCTCAAGCGCAACTACATGATCGAGTCCCAGGCACGCTTTTCCGAGGCGTTGATGGACTACAGCCGTCATGGCCTGTTTATCCCCTACGCCGAGAAAATCCAGGCCGGCTTGACCCTCACCGATTGCCGCGCAGCACCGCTGTATCAATTCAATTACCCGACCCAGCTTTACGCCCGCTTCGATGACATTCCGCCGCTGATGATCCACAGCCTGCTGTTTATCGAAAACCGTACGCTGCTCGATCCCGAGCCCGCGCAAGCCAACCCGGCCGTGGACTGGCCGCGCTTTGCCAAGGCGGCGTGGTCGCAGGTGGCGCGCCAGTTGCACCTGCCGGGGCAGGCGGCGGGCGGTAGCACCCTGGCCACCCAGCTGGAAAAGTACCGCCACTCGCCCGACGGCCTGACCCTGTCGGGCAGCGAAAAAATCCGCCAGATGCTCTCCGCCAGCGTGCGCGCTTACCAGCATGGCCCCGATACGCTTGCGGCGCGGCGCAACATAGTGCGCGATTACCTCAACAGCGTGCCTCTGTCGGCCGTGCCGGGCCATGGCGAAGTGCATGGCATGGCCGAAGGGTTGCGGGTGTGGTACGGCGCCGATTTCGCCCAGGTCAACCGCGCTCTTCAGGACACCGCCACCACACCGGCCAGCCTGGCGGCGCGGGGCTTGGCGCTGCGTGAGGTGTTGTCGTTGATGATCGCCCAGCGCCGCCCTTCCCATTACCTGGCCAACGGTCGCGACGAACTCAAGCAACTTACCGACAGCCACCTGCGGCTGCTGGCGCAGAACGCGGTGATCGACCCGCCGCTGCTCAAGGCCGCCCTGGCCGCGCGCGTCACTTATCGCGACTGGCTGCAACAGCCCACACTGCAACCGATCGACAGCAACAAGGGCGTGAGCGTGGCCCGCAGCCGCCTGGCGGCCCTGCTCAACCGGCCCCTGTACGACCTCGACCGCCTTGACCTCGCAGCCACCAGCACCTTGCAGGCCGAGCTGCAAACCCAGGTCACCGCCTACCTCAAGCAACTGGCCGACCCGGTATTCGCGGGCAACATCGGCCTGCTCGGCGAACGCCTGCTGACGCCTGCCAGCACGCCGCAAGTGCGCTACAGCTTTACGCTGTTCGAACGCACCGCCGACGGCTCACGGGTGCGGGTGCAAACCGACAACACCGACCAGCCCTTCGATATCAACGAAGGCAGCAAGCTGGAACTGGGCTCCACCGCCAAGTTGCGGGTGCTCACCACCTACCTGCAAATCATCAGCGAACTGCATGATCGCTACGCCACCCAAACCCCGGCGGCGTTGAAAAAAGCCGATATCGCCGAGCAGGACCGGCTCAGTCGCTGGGCCATCGATTACTTGCTGCAGGCCCCGGACAAATCCCTGGCAGCCATGCTAGAGGCGGCCCTGGACCGCACCTATTCAGCCAGCCCTAACGAAGGGTTTTTCACGGGTGGCGGGATGCATTACTTCCACAACTTTCGCAACGAAGACAACGGCCGCAGCCCCACATTGCGTGACGCGCTGCGCGAGTCGATCAACCTGCCGTTCATTCGCCTCATGCGCGACCTGACGCGCTACGTCACCTACGCGGGCGCCAACAACAGCGCACAATTGCTCAAGGATGACGGCGACCCACGCCGCCAGGAATACCTGGCCCGATTCGCCGACCGCGAAGGCACCACCTTCCTGCTCAAGTTCTGGAAGAAGTACCAGAAAAAAGACACCCAGGCGCGCCTGGAAACCTTCCTCGACAGCCTGCATCCCACCGCGATCCGCTTGGCGGCCGTGCATCGCTACCTGTTTCCTGAGGCAAACCCGGACACCTTCAACCGCTTCGTGCGCTCCCACCTGACCGGCGTCAAAACCACCGCTGCCCTCAGCGACGAGCGCCTGCAACGCCTGTACAAGGATTACGGCCCCGGTACCTACGACCTGCCCGACCAGGGCTATATCGCCAAGGTCCACCCCCTGGACCTGTGGTTGCTCGGCTACCTGCTCAACCATCCGCAAGCCACCTTCACCGAGGTGGTCAAGGCCAGTCAGTTCGAGCGCCAGGAGGTGTACAGCTGGCTGTTCAAGAGCCGTCATCAAGGCGCGCGTGACAGCCGGATCCGCACCATGCTGGAAGTCGAAGCATTCCTGGACATTCATCAGCGCTGGCAAGCGGTGGGGTACCCTTTCGATCATCTGGTGCCGTCACTGGCCACCGCCATTGGCAGCTCGGGAGACCGCCCCGCCGCGCTTGCCGAACTGATGGGCATCATCCTCAACGACGGGGTGCGCGGCAAAGTGCTGCGCATCGACAGCCTGCATTTTGCCGCCGGCACCCCTTACGAGACCCGCGTGGTCAACACACCCGACCCCGGCAAACGGGTGATGCCGTCCGAAGTCGCCAGTGCCTTGCGCGGGGCGTTGTCACGGGTGGTGGACGCTGGCACGGCCAAGCGCGTGTCGGGCAGTTTCACCCAGGCCGACGGCACGCCAATGGCCATGGGCGGCAAGACCGGCACGGGCGATAACCGCATCCAGGCAATGGGCGCGGGCGGGCGCTTGATCAGTTCCAAGTCGATCAACCGCACTGCCACGTTTGTGTTTTTTATCGGTGACCATCACTTCGGCACGCTCACCGCATTTGTGCCTGGCAGTTCGGCGCAAGGTTTCAAGTTCACCTCGGCGTTGCCGGTGCAAGTGCTCAAAGGCATGGCGCCGATGTTGATGCCTTATCTGCAAGGGTCGGGTGGGATGATGTGTCAGTCAAGTCAGTGATTGGCCGGGCGACCGCTTTCGCGGGCAAGCCCGCTCCCACAGGGACCGTGTGCGCCGCCAATCTTAGGCACGACACAAAACCAATGTGGGAGCGGGCTTGCCCGCGAAAGCGATGGATCAGCCACCGCACTATTTCAAACCTAGACCTCCGAATCCCAGATCACCGTGACCACCCCCGTGTAGGTGCTGCCGGGTTGTTTGAGCATTTCCTTCACGTCATCTCGCTCCACGGCAAAATGCAGGCTCGCGGGGCGGTTGTTGACGTAATAGCCGGGTTGGAACAGCTCGGTGCCGCTACCGTCCAGGCGCAAGGGCAGCTTGTTCACGGCTTGGCCGTACTGGTCTTGCAAGCCATAAGGCAAGGTCACCCCGACCTGCAGCGGCACCTCGTCGCCCGCGCCGTTGCGCAGGCCGCAGGTGTTGCCGATGGCCAGGCTGCATTCGAGCTGCATCTTGAAACGTCCGCTGGCGGAGATGACGAAGGTCTGGTCACGGAACAGTTTCGCCGGTTGTCGCCCGCGATTGAGCCAGGCTTGCCAGCCGCCTTCGGGCAGTAGTTCGATGCGATTGCCTCCCGGTGGCAGATCTACCTTGAGGTTGTGCTCGACCGACAGGGTGAAGTTGAAGGTCAACGTATTGTCGTTGGGCATCATCACATCGCCGAGGTCAAAGTCCCCGCCTGGCCCGATGCTGTACGTGACCGAACCGCGGTATTCACCACTGGCCATGCCCAACGGGTTGGGGGTCTTGAGCTCATAGCCATACTCGACGGGGTTATACCTCATCCGCGGAATAGGCGCGCCTGGGACCACATTGCACGCTCCGGCATTTTCCGGAATGGTCCAGAAATACAGCGCGTAAGTACTGGCAGCGGCGATGTACCTGACACCCTGGCAAGGCCCCATACCGTACAGCCAGGGATAGTTCCAAGCGTACCCATTGTTTGTCCACACGCTCACCCTGGCGCCACCGCCCAGGCTCCATCGGCCGCCGAAGCCGGCGATGCGCACCTGCACCGTTTCGATTTCGCCGGTCGCGACGTGGCGCACCTGCACGTCGCGCCAGGCAGAGGGCACCTTGAAGTACGCGCCTTTACGCGGGTCTTCATGGTTCGCCTCGATGGGCGCGATCGAGTCGAACGCCAACGCGTCGGTACGAATACTGAAGGTGTTGAGTGACTCGCAAAGCGCCGGCACGTGCCAGGCGCAGATGCCACTATGGGGTGTGGTGTTCTGGAATTTATTGACCATGGGGTTGGTCGGGTCCGGGCGAAACACCGCCGAGATATTTTGTTCCAGCGCCTGCACGGGCAGGCTCGCCCACCCGACGCCTAGCGCCAGCGCCCAAGGCCCCAGCCATTTTTTGGTTGCGGTGATCAACTGCATAAACACTCCGAATCTGCGGCGCTGGGGGTTTCACACACCGGGCTCACGGCGCGGGGAAATCGAACATCAAGTGCACCGTGCCGTAATAATCCCCGCCCTTGTAACCGTCCTGCGGCTCGATGGCTGAGATCTCCAGTTCGGCGCGCCGGCCCGTGCGCGCCTCGTCGGCGTTGAGTACCTGGGTCGAGTCCAACGTCAACGGCACCCGATTGAACAGCACCTGCAAGTCGATACGGTTGCGCCCACTCAGCAAATACGGCATGTCGCCCAGGCGCGCGGTCACGCCGCCATTGATGTTCTTGACGTCGAAATTCTTGCGCAGGCGGCCCAGACGCGCCGTCGCCAAGTCCCACGCCAAAACCTGGTCATGGCCCATCCAGTCAGGTTCGGAGGGCAGCACATAGGCCTCTTCGATCGGGATGGTCACCGACACATCGAAGCTGTGCCGCTCCTGGAACGCCTGCGCCGGCTCGCCCAGGAACACAGGGGTCATCAGTACCGCCAGTGCCGTCAGTTGCTTGAACATTGTCATCACCCGTTGCTGTTGACCGTCATCGGTTTTTTGTCGCGGCCTTCGATCAGCTGGAAACTGAACTGGCGCTCGGGCTTTTTCTCGAACACCAGCTGGCGGCCGGGCAGGATGTGGTGCTTGGTGGTGGCTTCACAGTCGGTTTTCTTCACCACCGAGCAATCCCTGAATTCATCGAGCACCACCACACTGTTGCCAGCGTTACGCAAGGTGTACTGGTTGGCGGTCTGGCTGATCTGCGTGTCGAAACGGGTGTTCTGTGGGCGTACGAAGAACACCGTGCCGTAACCGGCCATGACGTTGACCCCGGCCGCCAGCGCGTCCTTGTAATCGGCCCGCTCTTCGTCGGTGACGGCAAAGTCGTCTTCTTTTTCCGGCACCACCGGAATGAAGCGCACGCGGAAATACCGCTCCTTGTCACGCTGGCCCATGTACAGCAACCGCGTGCCCTGGCGCCCGCCGGCCGGCACGATCAGCCGCGCCGGGCTGGCCATCAGGCCGTCGCGGTTGGTGGCGGCGCCCTTGGCGTCGGTCATCGAGGCAACGGGCACTTCCCTGGACGTGCCATCGGCGTTGTAGACGATCTCCAGCACATTGACCTTGATAAACGCGGTGCTGGTGCCACCGTTGTAGACACGCTTGAGGTAGGAACTGCGATCACCTTCCAGGTAGTCATACACCACGCCGACATTGATTGCCGGCCCCGCCTGAGCGGTCAACGACAGCAGCAACAGCCCGACCGATAACACTGCATGTTTCATGTTTGATTACGCCTCAATGATTGAACCCAGCCCAGGGGCTGATATGCGGTAAATGCCCGCCTAGACTTCCGAATCCCAGATCACGGTGACCACGCCGTTGTAGGTGCTGCCCGGGTGTTTGAGCATCTCCTTGACGTCGTCGCGCTCCACGGCAAAGTGCAGGCTGGCCGGGCGGTTATTAACGTAGTGGCCGGGCTGGAACAGCTCGGAGCCGCTGCCGTCCAGGCGCAGGGGCAGCTTGTCCACCGCCTGGCCGTACTGATCACGCAGGCCGAAAGGCAGGGTCACGCCGACCTGCAACGGCACCTCATCCCCTGCGTCATTACGCAGGCCACAGGTGTTGCCGATGGCCAGGCTGCATTCCAGTTGCATCTTGAAGCGGGTACTGGCGGAGATGACGACGGTCTGGTCGCGAAACAGCCGCGCCGGTTGCCGCCCGCGATTGAGCCACGCCTGCCAGCCCCCCTCGGGCAACAGCTCGACACGGTTGCCCCCCGGTGGTAGGTCCACCTTGAGGTTGTGCTCTACCCGAAGGTCGAAGTTGAAGGTCAACACATCATCGTTTGGCTGGTAAATGTCACCAAAATCGAAATCCTGATGCGGCCCGACTCCGTAAGTAATCGACCCTCTGTATTGCCCAGCGTCCATGTCCAGAGGATTAGGCGTCCTCAGCTCATACGTGTACTCAAGCATGCTGAAACTGGAGGAGGGAACATCGAACGGCGTCACTAAATTGCACGCACCGGCACCTTCCGGTACCAGCCAGAACCACAGCCTAAATGTGGGGGCCGCCGCCCACATGCCGGTGTATTGGCACGGGGAAGGTGCATGCGTCCAGTTGGCGGGTAACGAACTCCAGGCATGCACGCCCGGAGGGTTGGTTGTATTGAAACGGCTGCCAATACCAGAGATGCGCATCTCCACGGTTTTGCGGTCGCCCTTGGGTGAGACCACCTCGAAACTGCGCCACTCGGAGGGAACCTTGAACATCAGGCCTTGACGCGGATCCGCATGGTTGGCGGCTATCGGGCCGCTGGCGACAAAGTTGATGTCCCAGGTGCGGATACTGAAAATCCCCAACGCCTCACAGCGTGCCGGCATATGCCCGGGGCACACCCCGCTCTGTGGGGTGGTATTGGTGAACCTGTTCACCATGGGATTGCTGGGATCCGGTCGGAATTCAGCGGTGATGTCTTGCGTGGCCGCAAGGCTCAAAGGGATGAACGAACACAACAAAGCGGCCAATACGACAGCGCGCCACGTTGTGTTGCCAGGCTTGTTCATGCTGATCAACTCGTTGCTGCGAACACAGGTTGTTGTGGGTGAAAAATTCATCCGGCCGCCTCTGACGCATGGGCGACTTCGGCCAAGGTATCCGGCGTACAGCGCAGATCACCGATCATCAACACGTCGCTTTCACTCGGCACGTTGCTCGGGTCCAGACGGAACTGGCACAGCAACTGGTTCTGGTAGCGCACTTGCAGGGTGGGCGAGCTGGAGCTCATTTCCATGGAGAAGAACCCGTCCACTTCGCTGACCCCGCGGCTGGCATGGTTGATCACGTGATGGCCGCGCAAGGGTGCGCCGCGTTCATCCAGCAATCGGCCCAGCACGGTGACGGTTTTCATCACGCTGACCTTGCGATAGTCCACGCCGCCCTTGTTCAGGTGGTAACTGGAACGTGCCGGCTGGATATTGGCCGCCGGTGGGTGGTTGCCTTCAAAGTCGAACGCCACACTGCTGCTCTTGTAGGCCGAGACCGGCACGTAGTTGCGCCCAGGCCTCAGCAGGGTGCTGCCGCCGCCCATGTCGTCGGCGCGCAGGGCGATCTCGTCGAGGTCGGTTTCTACATCGATGATCATGCCGGCGCCGTTGCCCTGGTACTGGCTGCTCAGCAATACCTTGCCGGCCCCGGCAACCAGGGTGCTGTTGAGGTTCAAGCCGCCGCTGAGGTCGCCGTTGAAGGAACTGCGCTGCACAAAACCGTCGCCGCTGACCGCGTCCGTACTGAAGCTGGCCATGCCGGACAGGCCAACGCCATAGGTGTCGGTGATCGCCGTGGCCGAGACGCTTTGCAGGAAGTGGTCGGTAAGGTCTTGGCGCAGGGTCACCGAAGCGTTGTTGTCGCGCCCGCCATCACGGGCGGTGCGGGTGCCGATGCTGCCGGAGATCTGCCGACCGTCACGGCCCAGATTGACGCTGACGCTCACATCCACGCCTCGGTTGCGCCGGTCGTTGGTGCCCGCGCTGCCGGGCCGGTCGAACACCGAGAAACGCCAGTTGGCATCGCTGCCGAACAGGTTGTCGTGGCGGCTCCAGCCCAGGTCGATACCGGCGCCCTCGACATTGCCTTCGCTGTGGGACAGGCGCATGTTCAGGGTGTTTTTCGCATCGAGCCGGTGGTTGACCGACAGCGCCGTGTTGCTGGCCTCGCCCACGAAGGTATTGCGGCGCAGGCGGGTGCCGTCCGGCAGGGTTTCGTAGGTGTCGCGGGTGTCGAGCCAACTGCGGTTGTGGCTGAACACCAGGTTGGTGGCGCCCAAGGTGTAGAGCGCTTGCAGGTCCATGCCGGTGCCGTGGTCCTGGGTTTGATACAGGTTGGTGTAGAGGCTGGTGTTGTTGGCCACCGTCCAGTCCACCGAACCGCCGTATTGCAATTGTTCACGCACTTGGCGCGCCGACAGGCCGAGGATCACCCGTGGGTGCAGCAGGTAGTTGATGGAGGCACCGGCGGTCATTGCGCCAGAGGCTTGTTCGTCCCAGTTACTGAACAGCTTGGTCTCGCGCCCGGCGAACAGGTTGTAGCGCCATGGGTCTTCGGCGTTGCGCCAGTTGCTGGGCTTGTACACCAGCTCCTGGGTGGTGCTGGTGGTCAGGCCATCTTCTACCAGGCGCACTTCCACTTCATAGATGCCGCCGGGCAGTGTCCGGGTGTCGAGGGTTTGCAGGCCAGCCGCCACGGCTTGAGTGTTGATCAACAGGCCGTTGCGGTAGATCTCCACCGCCGCCTGGCGGTTGGCGGTGACGTAGATCGGGTACACGCTGGGCTTGGCATTGTTGATGGCCAGGCTGTCGGAACTGCCATACATCAGGCCCAGCGCCGTATCGGGGCTGGCGCCGAAGCTGCGCAGTTGACGGGTCAGGCCATCGGAATTGGGGGTGAAATGGCCCAGGCGGAAAAACTGCCCTTGCATTTCTCGTTGGGTGTACAGCTCATGGACCGCGTGGCGCATCTGTTCGTTATCGCCACTCTGTCGCGCCAGTTGCAGGTTGAATACCTGGCTCCAGTTGCCGACGCTGGAACTGGCTTGCAACCCGTAGCGCCCGCCCAGTTTGTTGTCCTGGCCACCGTTGAGGTTGAGCTGGTTGTTGACGATCAGCCCGAGGCTGCCGCCTTCCGGTTGCGCGTAGAAGCGCGGTGCATCGTCGTTGAGCTCGACATTCTGGGTGATGATCGCCAACTGGGAGTTTTCCAGGTTGTAGAACGCCGAGAGCATTTTTTCCGGGCAGGACTGGGTACAGGTGCCCAGCGCCACGCCTTTTTCCAACAGTGCTTGCCAGGTGTCGCGGGTAGCGGCGGGCACTTTGCTGTCAGCGGTGTCGGTGAATTCGAGCAAGGTGACGCGATCATCCCGGGTCAACACAATCAGCGCCTCGCCCAGCAACTGCTGGTCAAGGTCTATGCGCACGGCCAGCGGCACGTCGAAAAAGTGATCGGTAAAACCAGCCGGCAGGCCTTGGGCCTGGCTCAGCAGGCTGCCCGTCGTCAAAGCGCCCGAGGCAGCAGGTGCGGCCAGGGCACTCGTACACATCAACAGCGCAAGCGCAGCCGCGATAGGCGTCATCGGAAACATGAACGGAACACTCTGTATGCCAAAAGACTGGAGAGAAAATCAGGCCGGCGGACCGAGGAGGGAAAGTCAGCCGACCTGCAAGTAAATGCCCGTGTTCAACGGGCATTCATTGGCATCAAGGCGTTGGCAATACCGCGTCGAATACCACCGGCATCACCGCGGTGTAGGAACCGCGTTGATTCGCCGAAGGCTTGGCCGCGACGATGCGCATTTCAGCGCCAATACCTGGGGTGGAGTCGGCTTCGTTGACCACTTCCTGCGGGGAGCCGGTCAGGGTCACGCCATTGAAGGTGGTGGTCAGCGCAATGTTTTGCGCGGCATCACCGTTGAACAGTACAGCCGGGCCACCTTCGATGTAGGCAGCAACCGAACCGTTGGTGTTCTTGACGTCGTAGATAGCGCTCAGCGGCGCCAACTCACCGCTGACCAGGTTGTAGGTCATGGTTTCGTCACGGCCCCAGTTCGGGTCACGTGGCTGGGCGTGGAACACGGTGGTGGGGATGTTTGCCTTGAGGTTGACGGTGTGGCTGGCTTCACCGGCAGCGATAGCCGTTACCGAGGAAGACAGCGCGAGTACAGCCAGGGGAACAGCGACAGCAAACTTCTTGAACATGGTCAATACCTGTAGTTGACAACATTGAGTGGTTCATTGCCAAGGAGGTCCCTAACAAAGAATTAGCAGGCGTGGTTAGTTGAACTACGCACTGCCAGACAATGATCAACCGAAACTAAAAGCAGGTATGCAGGCACATTCGAATACGCACGTAGCCCTTGTAAACAGGGCTTGAGCGAAAAAGATGGCATTTCGCCAAAACTTTAAAAGTATCCGTAGGAAATAAGCTACACGCTAAAAATACGCTAAAGAAGTTGCTGTAAGAAGCGTACCACAAGACTAAGCAGCGCCTGCCAGATAACAAGTTCAGATATAAATTCGAGCCACAACTCTAATTAAAGTTATAGCTCTAAAATTCAATCAGGTCCAATAGTTGTTAGTTGCTTCGTGGACCAAGCCTGTGCAGCCGCCAACGACCGTTGGTCGCCAGGCACTATCCTTGGAATTAAGATATATCTTACGTTATATCTAAACCTGCACAGAGGACCTGCCCATGAAACACGAACATCGCGGCGAGTTTGAAAAACGCGGCGGCCGCGGCCCACGGGTGTTCGCCCCTGGGGACCTGAAGCTGCTGCTGTTGTCACTGATCGCCGAGCAACCTTGCCATGGCTACGACCTGATCCGCCGCATCGAGGGCCTGTTCGACGGCGCCTACAGCCCCAGCCCCGGCGTGATCTACCCCACCCTGACCTTCCTTGAAGAGAGCGAGCTGATCAGCGGCGACGCCGATGGCGGAAAAAAACGCTACACAATCACCGACCCCGGTCGTCTCTTCTTGAGCGAGCAAGCCGTTGCCCTGGACGGTGTGCGCATGCGCCTGGATGTCAGCAAGCGCTCGCTGCGTGGCCACGACCGCCCACCCGAGATTCATGAGGCGGTGCACAACCTGCGTCACGCCTTGCATTCGCATAACGGGCACTGGAGCCCGGAAGAAATCATTCGTGTCGCGGCGCTGCTCAATCGCACCGCCCAAGCCATTGCCGACGGGACAGACCAATGAACACTCAAACCATTCATCGCGTAACCCACGAAATCAAACGCCGCCGCCTGCAAGTACTGCGGGTAGTTGATATCACCCCACGCATGCGCCGCGTCACCCTGGGCGGCCCGGAACTGGCGGGTTTTATCAGCCTGGGCAGCGACGACCACATCAAGCTGTTGTTCCCGCAGAACGCCCAAGAGCAAGCAGCGCTGGAAAGCCCGAGCTTCAGCATCAAGGGCGACGGCCCGCAACCGGCGATGCGCGACTACACGCCACGGCGTTACGACCTGAGCATTGGCGAGTTGGACATCGACTTCGTGCTGCACGGCGATGGCCCTGCCTCCACCTGGGCCGAGCAGGTTCAGGTCGGCCAGCATCTGTACATAGGCGGGCCACGTGGCTCGATGATCGTGCCGGATATCTTCGACAGCTACCTGCTGATTGGTGATGAAACGGCGATCCCGGCCATCGCTCGGCGCCTGGAAGAGCTGCCCGCGGGGCGCAAGGTATTGGCGGTGATTGAAATCGCGGATGCGGCGGAACAGCAGGTGCTCAGCAGCGCAGCCAAGGTGGAAGTGATCTGGGTGCTGCGCGGCCAGGATGACCTGCTCGACGTGGTGCGCAACCTGACGCTGCCCAGCGGCACGCTGTACAGCTTCGTCGCCACCGAAACCAAGCTGTCGCGCCAGGTACGGCGGGTGCTGCTGGACACGCACAAGGTCGACGAGCAATACCTCAAGGCCGTGGGTTACTGGCGTGCCGAGGGCAGCGAGGAAGAATAAATAATGTGGGAGCTGGCTTGCCTGCGATGCAAACACCTCGGTTTATCAGTTACACCGAGGTGATGCTATCGCAGCATAGGTATCTACATAACTTTGTGGGCTTTAGCAGCCGACGGTAACCACGATGCGAAGCGAGCCGCTCTTGATCTTGATCTGCTTTTGATCTTAAGCGCCCCGTCAAACCACGCTGGCCGTAATTCGACAGGGATTTGGGGGGTAAACCGGCAGGGATGCCGGTTTAGCCGCCCCGCGCCATGGATGGCGCGTGGCGGCGGCCCCCCAAATCACTGGCGGATTACGGGCACACCGAGCCTAAGCGAGGTGCCGAGTGGTGGGGCAAGAGCGCTTTGCTTACTTTCGCGCTTTTCGAAAGTGAGCCGCCGTCAGGGCGGAACCCTAAGGGGCCGTTACCGCAGCAATGGATATGTCCACAATCCAACTGTGTTGCCTGCCAGGCCGTCATCGCAGGCAAGCCAGCTCCCACAGTTTGATCGCGGGGCGGCAGGTAGATAAGTGTCAGCTGTCAGGTCGTCACGGGAGCAAGCTCCCTCGCCACAGGTTCAGCGTCGCACCAGAATTGTGTGGATACCTATGGCTATCACAGGCAAGCCAGCTCCCACATTAATGGTGCTCACTTTAAATCGAGGGGGATTTGAGGTGCTTGTCCAGGCCAATGATCGCCAGCGCGATGACGATGAACCCTGCCAAAATACCTGCGGCATTCACAAACACCTGTGGATAACCGAGGCTGTCCACATCCATGAACGGGTACTGATACTGCCCGAGCATATGCCCGCGCAGCAGCACATAACCGAAGTACACCAATGGGTAAATCACCCAGCCGGCAATGTGCTTGAACCGCAAGGTGCCCTTGGGCACACACCGCCACCAATACACCACAAACAGCAACGGCATGACGTCGTGCAGCAACTCATCGGCGATAAATTGAAAGCCTTGCGGGCTCCACAGATGCCGCAGCAGCAGGTTGTAGGCCAGGCTCACCACCACGATGCTCGCCGCTATCGCACTACTGATGCGGGGCGCGAGGAAAAACCGCTTGGCGCCAGAGTCGCGCTCGACCAGTGAGTAGCTGAGCACCACGACCACCAGGGTATTGGTCAGCACGGTGAAGAAGCTGAAAAAACTGATCAAGCCGCCCAGCAAGCTCGCGCCGCTGGTCCAGCGCGAATAGAGAATCAGGTATTGCTGGATCGCCAACCCCACCCAACCGGCCAAGGCGGCCGCCGCGACAAAGCGCTTCATGCTTTCAATCCAGGGGGCGCTTGGTACGCATCAGTTTGACGTACAAGCCTTCGACTTTTTCCCGCGCCCAAGGGGTTTTGCGCAGGAAGGTCAGGCTCGACTTGATGCTCGGGTCACTCTTGAAGCAGCGGATATCAATGCGCTCGGCCAAGCCGCTCCACTCGTAATGGTCCACCAGGGTGGTGAGCACGTGTTGCAGGGTCACACCGTGGAGCGGGTCGTTGCTTGTCGCGGTCATGCCGGGCCTTTTGCAAAAAGAGGAAACACAGCCGCGCACCTTAGCCGACGAGGCCTGCAGGTGGAAGCATCGCATTGAATATAGCCAGTGAAGAAAAGTTCCCCTTTTTCGCAAAAAAGAGATGTTATATTGTAACTTTACTTAACAACCTTTTTGCCTAGGAATATCCGATGTCGCTGCCTTCTCTCTGGTGCTTGTCGCCCCTCGCCGCCGCCCTGTTGATCGGCTCCCAGGCCCATGCCCTGGAACTGCCACCCCAAGTGGTCACCGGCAACCCGCTGGGCAGCGAACAGCTGGCCTCGCCCACCACCGTGCTGGAAGGCGATGACCTGACCCTGCAACAAAAAGGCAGCCTCGGTGAAACCCTGAACAAGCAGCCGGGCGTGTCGTCTTCGTACTTTGGCCCGGGGGCCAGCCGCCCGATCATTCGTGGCCAGGACGGCGACCGTATTCGCATCCTGCGCAACGGTGTGGGCGCGCTGGACGCCTCGTCGCTGTCCTATGACCACGCGGTGCCGCTGGACCCGGTCAACGTTGACCGCATTGAAATCGTGCGCGGCCCGGCCGCCCTGCTGTATGGCGGCAGCGCCATCGGCGGGGTGGTCAATACCTTCGACAACCGCATCCCCACCGAAGCCATCGAGGGCATCCATGGCGCGGGCGAGTTGCGCTACGGCGGCGCCGACACCACTCGCAGCAGCGCAGGCAAGCTGGAAGCCGGCAACGGCACCTTCGCCTTGCATCTGGACGCCAATGCGCGCGAGTTTAACGACCTGAAAATCCCAGGTTATGCGCGCAGCCGGCATGCCCCGGAGAGCGAGAACGGCCCCGGCAAAAACGGGCGCCTGGGCAACAGCAATGGGCGCCAGGACGGCGGTGCGGTGGGCGGCTCCTACACCTGGGACGATGGTTATGCCGGGCTGTCCTACAGCAATTACGACAGTAACTACGGCTCGCCGGCAGAGCAGGATGTGCGCATCCGCATGAAACAGGACCACTACGCCTTTGCGTCCGAGATCCGCAACCTGCAAGGGCCGTTTACCTCGGTGAAACTCGACGCCGGTTACACCGACTACGAACACCGCGAAATCGAAGGCGGCGAAACCGGCACCACCTTCAAGAACAAAGGCTATGAAGCGCGGGTAGAAGCGCGTCACCAGCCCATTGGCCCGTTCGATGGCGTGGTCGGCGCCCAAGTGACCCGCAACGAGTTCTCGGCCTTGGGCGAAGAAGCCTTCGTACCGCAGACCGACACCAACGCCGGCGCGCTGTTTATCCTCGAAGAAATGCAAACCACCGAGCGCCTCAAACTCAGCCTCGGCGCACGCCTGGAACACACCAGCGTCGACCCGAACGCCAAAGGCAACGAGCGTTTTGCCAATGCCGACAAGAGCAGTAACTTCACCGCCGGCAGCCTGTCATCCGGCGCGGTGTACACCCTCACGCCGATCTGGTCCCTGGCCGCCACCCTGGGCTACACCGAACGTGCGCCGACCTTCTACGAGCTGTACGCCAACGGCGCCCACGTCGCTACCGGTACCTATGAGTTGGGCGATGCCAACCTGAAGAAAGAAAAGGCCGTGTCCAGCGACCTGGCCCTGCGCTTTGACAATGGCACCCACAAGGGCAGCTTCGGCGTGTTCTACAGCCGCTTCTCCAATTACATCGGTTTGTTGGGCACGGGTCGCACCTTGAACGATGAAGGCGAAGAGGACGCGGGTGGTATTCCCGAGTATGAATATTCTGGCGTGCGCGCACGTTTTGCCGGCTTCGAAGCCCAGGATCACTGGAAGCTCGGCGAAGGCGCCTACGGCAAGTTTGCGCTGGAACTGTCGGGCGACTACACCCGTGCCACCAACCTGGACACCGGCGAAGCCTTGCCACGCATTGCCCCCCTGCGCATGAGCAGCGGCTTGCTGTGGGAACTGGACCGCTGGCAGGCGCGTATCGATGTGGAACATGCGGCAGGCCAGGGGCGTGTGCCGGATAACGAAAGCGGCACCGACGGCTACACCACCCTTGGCGCCAGCGCGGGGTATCGCTTCAATGTGGGCAGCAGCCAGTGGCTGGCCTTCGTCAACGGTGAAAACCTGACCAACCAGACCGTGCGCTATGCCAGCTCGATCCTGCGCGACATCGCGCCGGCGCCGGGGCGCAGTGTGCAGTTCGGCGTTCGCACCACCTTCTAACCGTCACCTCAACCCCCTGTAGGAGCGAGCTTGCTCGCGAAAAACGCCAACGATAACGCGCGCTTCCTGAATAAACGTGGCGCCTGTGAGTTTTTCGCGAGCAAGCTCGCTCCTACAGGGGGGCGTGCCCAACCCCTATTTTTGCAGCGACTATCTGTCACTGTTACCAAAACTGAAATGATGCATCTTGCGATTCACCCTTTCTCAAAACGCCCCGCCGCATTATCCTTCGCAACAATCTGAAACGCTTCACCTCCGGGTCGATCCCATTTGCTGAATTTCCCTGCACGCAAAGACAGCGCTGTCTTAAACCGACCTGCGCCGGGGAATCTGTTGCCCGCCTGTGGATAACCCGGTTATCCACAGAAAAACCCGAAAATAACGATGAACCAAGCCCGTGCTGAATCGTCATCTACAGTGAAGCACGGGGTTACATAATTATTCCAACGTCACGGAGAAACACACTATGAGCACTGATGGTGCTTCAAGCCCAAGCCGCCTGCTGCCCAGGCTGCTAGGCGTCTTGCTGCTGATCATGGGGCTGGCCTTGCTGGCTGGCGGCGTCAAGCTGAGCATGCTCGGCGGGTCGCTGTACTACCTGCTCGCCGGTATCGGCATCACCCTGACCGGCGTGTTGCTGCTGGCCACCCGCCGCGCTGCGCTGGGCTTGTACGCACTGGTGTTGTTCGCCAGCACCGTGTGGGCACTGTGGGAAGTCGGCCTGGACTGGTGGCAGTTGGTGCCGCGCCTGGCCCTGTTGTTCGCCTTGGGCATCGTCATGCTGCTGCCGTGGTTTCGCCGTCCGTTGCTGCGTGGCCAAGCCGCGCCGCTGGGCACTGGCGCGCTGAGCGTGGCCGTGGTGCTGGCGGGCGCTACTGCCCTGGCCAGCCAATTCACCAACCCAGGTGAAATGGTCAAGACCGGCCAACTGGACCGCGACGCGGTACCGGGCATGGCCAGTGCTGCGCCGACTCAAGCCGATGGCGACTGGAACTCCTATGGCCGTTCGGCCTTCGGTGACCGTTACTCGCCACTGGCACAGATCACCCCGGAAAACGCCCACAAACTGGTGCCGGCGTGGACCTATCGCACTGGCGACATCCCTGGCCCAGGCGACCCCGGTGAAACCACTGCGGAAAACACCCCGCTGAAAGTCAACGGCATGCTGTATGTGTGCACACCGCACAGCCAAGTGATTGCCCTGGACCCGGACACCGGCAAGGAAATCTGGCGTTTCGACCCGAAGATCACCACCCAGGGTGCTGAGAGCTTCAAAGGTTGGGCGCACATGACCTGCCGTGGCGTGTCGTACCACGATGACGCTGCCTACGCTTCCGAGCAAAGCCCGACTGGCACAGCCAGCCCGGCCGCCGCACCGAATGCCTGCCCGAAACGCATCTTCGTGCCGACCGCAGACACCCGTCTGATCGCCCTGAACGCCGACACCGGCAAGATGTGCGAAGACTTCGGTGACAAAGGCCAGGTCGACCTGCGTGCCAACATCGGCAGCTTCGCCCCAGGCGGTTACTACTCCACCTCGCCACCGGCCGTGACCAAGAACCTGGTCGTGATCGGCGGTCACGTCACCGACAACGTTTCCATCGACGAGCCAAGCGGCGTGATCCGTGCGTTCGACGTGCACACCGGCAAGCTGGTGTGGAACTGGGACAGCGGCAACCCGGACGACACCACCCCGTTGGCCGAAGGCAAGACTTACACCCGCAACTCGCCGAACATGTGGTCCATGTTCGCCGTGGATGAAAAACTCGGCATGCTCTACCTGCCGATGGGCAACCAGATGCCCGACCAGTACGGCGGCGACCGTACCGATGACTCCGAGAAGTACGCCGCGGGCCTGACCGCCCTGGACATCGACACCGGCCACGTGAAGTGGACCTTCCAGTTCACCCACCACGACCTGTGGGACATGGACGTGGGCGGCCAGCCTTCGCTGATCGACATCAAGACCGCTGCGGGCGTGAAGCAGGCCGTGATGGCGTCGACCAAGCAAGGCAGCATCTACGTGCTCGACCGCGCCACTGGCCAGCCAGTGGTGCCCGTCAATGAGATTCCGGTGCCACAGGGCGCAGTGGCGGGCGACCGCACCTCCCCTACCCAACCCAAGTCCGACCTGAACTTCATGCCGCCGCCGTTGAAAGAACGCGACATGTGGGGCGTGACACCGTTCGACCAGATGCTGTGCCGGATCGACTTCAAATCCATGCGCTACGACGGCCCGTTCACGCCGCCGTCCCTGCAAGGTTCGATCGTGTACCCAGGCAACTTCGGCGTGTTCGACTGGGGCGGCATCTCGGTTGACCCAGTGCGCCAGATCGCCTTCGTGAACCCAAGCTACATGGCGTTCAAATCCAAGCTGATCCCGGCGGCCGACATCGCCAAGCAAGGCCCACGCGTCAGCGAAACCGAAGGCGTGCAGCCGAACAAAGGCGCGCCGTATGGTGTGATCCTTGAGGCGTTGCTGTCGCCGATGGGCCTGCCGTGCCAGGCACCGGCCTGGGGCTACGTGGCCGCGGTCGACCTGACCACCCACCAGACCATCTGGATGCACAAAAACGGCACCGTGCGTGACAGCTCGCCGGTTCCAATCCCGCTGACCATGGGCGTGCCTAGCCTGGGCGGTACGTTCACCACCGCCGGTGGCGTCGCGTTCCTCAGCGGCACCCTGGACCAGTACCTGCGTGCCTATGACGTGAAAAACGGCAAGCAACTGTGGGAAGGCCGCCTGCCTGCAGGCGCGCAAACCACCCCGATGACCTACACCGGCAAGGACGGCAAGCAATACGTGCTGGTCATGGCGGGCGGTCACGGCTCCCTGGGCACCAAGCAGGGTGATTATGTAATGGCGTTCAAACTGCCAGATTAAGTAGTACTGGCGGTATAAAAGGCGGCTGCCCCGAATGGGCAGCCGCTTTTTTTTGCCTGTCGAAAATGCCCCGGCGGTCTCCCCTCAGCCCTTTAAAACTAATTTAGTGCGCACGCCCTGCGTAATACAAAAAGGCGTACGGATAACACTTTAAAGGGAGCTTCACTGCATGACGGACCATGTCGCTACAAAACCGATTTTTTCCACCCCCACAAAAATCCTGGAACTTGAACACCTCACTACTGCCAGTTTGAAAAAACTCATCAGTGGTGAAGTGCTCGCCATTCGCGTACCTGAATTTGCCAACGCAACCACCAGCGCACGGTTGATTCAGGCCATCGACGACACCGCCACCCTGGAACACTACGGCCATGAAACCTACGAAGAGGGGCGCGTGGTTCAGCACTTCTATGGTGTGCATCGCTGGGGCACCCCGTTCAACTCCACGTACGGCAAGGCCGCCGGCAGTGATGCCCAAGAGAAATATTATGCTGACGCGGCCCGTATGCGTGGCCTTATCGACAGCCTCTGTGCACCGCAAAAACCGCCCATTCAACAGCTGATGGAACAGTTCCAGGCGCTCTGGCCGCAAGGTGTAACAGCCGCTGCGTTCCAGGGCCAACCGATGTTTTGCGGGATCATCCGCGTCATGTTCCCGGAGACGGCGCACCTCTCGGAAACGGTGCCCCATGTGGATTGTCTGCCCCGTTCAATCGCTGAGTTGCAGCAGCAATTCAGCGCCAATATCTATCTTGAAACGCCGCCTTCGGGAGGCGAATTGATCATCTGGGATACCCAAGCCTTTAGCTATGACGAGGTCCAGCGCTTCGAGGGTGCCCAACTGCCCGAACAGTGTTTACAAAAACCGCTGCGCATCCGCCCGCGCCAGAACGAACTGGTGCTGATCAATACCCGCCGCCCCCACGCCATCTGCGGGTTCGATTCGGGAAAACGCGTCAGCATGCAGTCGTTTATCGGCTATACCCCCGGTGAACCGTTTTACTTCTGGTGCTAATACTTTTATCGCTCGTGCACATGGACGTTTATCTATGACCCCCGAAGAATTCCGCCAACATGGCTATGCCATGATCGACCTGATTGCAGACTACCGACAGAACATCGAACAACGCGGCGTGCAGCCCACCACCCAGCCTGGCGAGATCAAAGCTGCCCTGCCGGCCAGCCCGCCTGACACCGCCGAACCCTTCGAACAGATCATGGGCGACGTCGAAAAACTGATCATGCCCGGCTTGCTGCATTGGCAGCATCCCAGTTTCTTCGGGTTCTTCCCTTCCAATGTGGAACTGTCCTCAGTGCTCGGCGATTGCCTGAGCACCGGCCTGGGCGTGATTGGGTTGTCCTGGCAATCCAGCCCAGCCCTCACCGAAATCGAGGAAGTCACCACCGACTGGCTGCGCGACATGCTCGGCCTGGGCAACACATGGAGCGGTGTGATTCAGGACTCGGCGTCCACCTCCACGCTGGTGGCGCTTATCAGCGCCCGGGAACGCAGCTCCGATTACGCGCTGATGCACAACGGCCTGCAAAACAGCGGCGCGCCCCTGATCGTCTACACCTCAGCCCATGCCCACAGCTCGGTCAACAAGGCGGCGATCCTGGCCGGGTTCGGCCAGAACCATATCCGCACCATCGCCACCGATGCACACAATGCAATGTCGCCCCAGGCACTGGCGCACGCCATCGAACAGGACCTGGCCGCCGGCAACACGCCCTGCGTGGTGATTGCCACCACCGGCACCACGGCGGCCATGGCGATCGACCCTCTGGATGCGATTGGCGAGCTCACCCAACGCCATGGCCTGTGGCTGCACGTGGACTCGGCCATGGCTGGCGCGGCAATGATCCTGCCGGAATGCCGGGCCCTGTGGGATGGCATCGAAAAGGCCGACTCGCTGGTGCTCAACCCGCATAAATGGCTGGGCGCGGCCTTCGATTGCTCGGTGTATTTTGTACGTGACCCCGAGCATTTGATTCGCATCATGACCACCAACCCGAGCTACCTGCAGTCCAGCGCAGACGGCCAAGTGCGAAACTACCGTGACTGGCGGATCTCCCTGGGCAGCCGCTTTCGCGCCTTGAAGCTGTGGTTCCTGATACGCGAGCAAGGCGTCAGCGGCCTGCAAGCGCGGCTGCGGCGAGACCTGGCCAATGCGCGCTGGCTGGCAGAGCAGATCGAAGCCACTGAACACTGGACACTGGTGGCCACGCCCGCCTTGCAAACCCTGTGCATTCGCCACGAACCGCCGGGGTTGGATGGCCAGGCGCTGGATACTCACACCCGAGCCTGGGCAGAAAAACTCAACCAGTCAGGCGATGCCTACGTCACCCCCGCCCTCCTCGATGAGCGCTGGATGGTGCGGGTGTCCATCGGCGCGCTGGGCACCGAACGCCAGCATGTCCAAAGGTTGTGGGCGCGACTGCAAACACTGGTCTAAGTAGGCACCCGCTCACGCCGCATCCACCGCTCGAACGCCATGGCATTGAGCGGCCGGCTGATCAGGTAACCCTGGGCGGTGTCGCAGTTCCAGCGTTTGAGCAAGGTGAGGCTGTGTTCGAACTCCACGCCCTCGGCCACCACCTTGAGCCCCAGGCTATGGCTCATCTCGATGGTGGAACGCACGATCACGCCGTCGCCGCTGGTGCTGTCGAGGTTGCGTATAAAGGACTGGTCGATCTTCAGTTCTTGCACCGGCAGGCGCTGCAGCTGTGCGAGGGAGGAGTAACCGGTGCCGAAATCATCCACCGACAGGCTGATCCCGCAGTTGCGCAACTGCTCCAGCACGCTGAGGGCCTGCTGCGGGTTGTGCATGATGGCGCTCTCGGTGATTTCAAAAATCAAATGCTCGGCGCCCACGTGGTATTGGGCCAATAGCGCAGTGACGCGAATGGCCAAGTCGTCATCCGCCAAGTCGTTCACCGAGATATTCACCGACAGTTGGATCACCAGCCCACGCTGCGCCCATTCGGCAATCTGGCGGATGGCTTCCTCGATCACCCACAGCGTTAGCGCGCCCATGCTGCCGGTGCGTTCGGCCAGGGGAATGAACTCCCCGGGGGACACTTGCCCCAGCGTCGGGTGTTGCCAGCGCAGCAAGGCTTCGGCCTGGCTCACGTGCCCGTGCCGCAGGTCAAGCTTGGGCTGGTAGCACAGGAACAACTCGCCTTCGATCACGGCGCGGCGCAGGTCGCGAATTAGGCTGATCTGGCGTTGGTAGGCGAGGTCGCGGTCCGGTTGGTAGATCTGCAAATGCCCCGGCAGGTTGGCCGCGTCGTGCCGGGCGATGGCCGCGCGGTTGATCAATTCTTCCACCTGCTGCCCGTCAGCAGGGTACGCGGCGATGCCGATGCTCACCTCATGGCGCACTTCGTCATTGCCGATGCGCAGGGGTTCGGTCAATGCCCCATGCAACTGGTCGGCGCGGGCTACGGCAGAGTCGATCTCGGTGTTTTCCAGCAACAACAGAAACTCACTGCCGGCGATGCGCGCGGCGGTGTCGCTGGCCAACAGGCTGCTGGACAAGCAGCGGCTGGCCTCGCACAACATGTGCTCGACCCCTTCAGGGCCAAACCCTTCGTTGATGAGCCGGTAGTTTTCAATGCCTACGTACAGCAATACCACCGGCCGCCTCGCACTGATCGCACTGCCCAGGCGCTCCATGGCCAGGGCGCGGTTGGGCAGGCCGGTGAGCGGGTCATGCAAGGCATTGTGGGCCAGTTGCCGCTCACGCAGGGCAATGCCGCTTTGCATGGCATTGAACGCACGCGCCAGCAGGCCGAACTCGTCGTGGCTACGCACCCGCACCGGGGTGCGGTAGTCACCGGCCCCGATCCGTTCAGCGGCTTGCACCAGCGCATTGAGCGGGCGTGACACGCGCCGCGCCAGGAATAACGCCACCGCCAGGGACACCAGCAGCACCCCCAGGGCAATCCCCATGAACTGCCGGTCCAGCGGCGCGAAGGATTCCAGCGCATGGTCCAGCGGGCTTTGCAGCAACACGCGCACTTCATCGCCTTCGCCGCTGTTGGCCAAGGGCAATACCTGGCTGAGCACACGCTGACCATGGAACAGCTGGATCTTCGCCTCAGGATCGACCTGCGTGCCATGCAAGAGGCTGATAATGCTTGGGCGCCAATTGCCAGGGTGGGTGGTGAAGAGTTGACCGAGATGGCCGTCCTGCACGCTGAGAAACGACACCTCCAGGTTGCTCATGGAGCGCAGTTCATGGGCGAATTGCGTGTCCATGGGAAAGCCCATGACCACGCGGGCGATAGGCACAGGCCCGAGCACATCCTTTTGCACCAGCAAATAGGGGCGCCCGGCCATGGCGACGATCAACATTTGCTGGCCGCTGCGCCGCGCCTTGCGCAAAGCATCGGCATACGGGAACAACTGGCCGCGCGTCTGCACCAGCAGGGTACTGACCATGACCTTGTCATCCAGGCCCAGCACCACCACTTCGCTGGAACTGACCCCGGTGCCATGGGTGCCCAGCGCCTCCAGGATAGGCACCGTGCGGCCACCGGCCACCGCCTGCTTGAACGGCCCATCGGCGGTGAGCCAGTCCAACCCGTACTGCAAGCGCCGCCCGCGCAGGTCCAGCAGGCGCTCGAACACCTGCCGCCCCGTGTTCAGCTGCACGTCGGCCTGGTTCTCCACCGCGCGAGTGGTGGCGGCCTTCACGGCAAAATAGGTGGCGACCACGACCACCAGCAACAACAGCGCCAGCACCCCGGCTATGCGGGTCTGAAACGTGTGGCGCCAGTGCATGGCCGTACCCTCGGGCCGTGCTCGTCGCTCTTGGCCGTGCTTTCCTGATGTCATACGCGTCCCTGCCGACTGCTAACCGGCGTCAAAAAAACATCCTTTTTTATGGGGGATTTTATTAAAGCAGGTTAGCTGGGACTGGGGATAAGTAAACCCAATAAATAGAGGGGGTTTAGCGTCACATTATTGACTCGATTTTCACCAAGCCGACTAGTTACCTCGTGCCCGCATGAAATCCCCCCAACGCCTCACCAGATAGTTGTGTTCATCCATCACCGAGTTCCACACCGCAATATGCCCCATGCGTTGCTCATAAGAGCCTCCATCGCGCACCTCTCCAATATCAATCAACGGCAAGCCATCGCTGCCCAGCAACTCTTCGCGCGCGGGTTTGCCCGCGTACCAGTAATCCCATTCGGCACTGCTCAAGTGGTCTCGCGTACGCGCCGGGTTGCCGATGTAGTAACCCTGGCGGGCCATCACCGCGCCAGGCCAGCCGGACAGCCACCAATTCAAATATGCGTAGGCCGCATCCAGCACCGGCCCCTTGGCATGCCGTGACAGGGACAGGCCGCCGAACCAGGCGCGGTAGCCCTCGCGAGGCACGGCCAAGCGGTATTTCACCCCCGCGCGGTGCAGACGCATCAAGGTCGGCGACCAAAGGCTCTGGATATCGATGCTCGGGCTGAGCATCAATTGCGCGGCCTCTTCATCATCCGACCAGAACGCGGCGAAGTGCCCTTGTTTCTGCTTGCGCACCAGAATGTCGGCCAGCACGTCGATCTCTTCGATGCTCATGTTGCCGATGTCCTTGAACGTGGCGAGGCCGGCGCCCTGCACTGCCAACGCTGCATCCAGGGCGCCGATGGCGGCGTCGCTTTGCAGCGCAGTGCGGGCGCCCCAGGCCGGGTCGAGCAACCAGCCCCAGCTTTCATTGCCATGACAGAAACCATCGGGCAAACGTTCAGGGCGGTAGGCGAAGCTGTCGGCGTTGTGGGTCAACGGCAACATACTGATGCGCTCAGTGACGGTGCTGCCCAGGCTGCCATCGTGCTGCACGAACAGCCGCTCACTGGGCACACTGCCGCCGCCCAGGCGGTCATCGGCCGAGAGGCGGCCGCGCTTGGGCAGGTCATTGATCTCGTGCCACAGGGCGATACGCCGCGTGTCGATGGGCTGAATCGCCCGCGCCGGCCACACAAAGTCCACGTTATGGAACCATTGGTCATACAGGTCGTAGCTATCGGGCTGCATCACTGCAATGCGCTGGGCCTGCTCGACGTCATGCACTTGGTACACCAGGCGAATGCCCAACTCCTGCTCGGCGCGTCTACGCAACGTTTCGAGCAGGGTCACGGAAGTGCCGAGGACGCGTAAGGTGATCATGCCGCGAACCGCCGGGAGAACACCTCAAAGGAGCGGCGCAACAATGCCGGGTCAAGGCCGCGCAAAATAAACACCAACCGCGATTGCCGGTCGCTTCCCGGCCACGCGGGCAAATGGGTCGGGGTATGCAGGCAGTGCTGCACGCCATGAATGACGATGGGAGCGTTACTGGCGTTCACGTTGAGCAGCCCTTTGACACGAAGGATTCGTTCGCCGTGGCATCTTAGCAGCATCGACAGCCACACCCCGAAACCGACCCAGTCCAGCGGCTGATCGAAGGTCAAACAGCACACCTGCGCGGCGCCGTGGCAGGCCGTGGTGGTTTGATGCAGTTGCCAGCGGCTGACTTCCAGGGCCGGCTCGGCGCTGCGCAAGCCTTCCCCCAGCAGCAGTTGCTCACCGCTGTGGACAGCCTGGGTATCGAGGATCGGAGTACCGGCGTTGAGGGCCCGCAGGTGCGTGCGCAGGGGCTCGCAGTCGTCGACCAGGTCGGTCTTGCTCAGCAGCAAACGATCCGCTGCCGCCACTTGCGCCAACCACTCCGGGTGCAGGCGCTCTTGCAGAGCGGCATGGCTGGCATCGACCAGCGTGATGACCAGGCCGATATGAAAGCGCCCGCGCAACTGCATGTCGTTGTTCAAAGTTGCAAGGATCGGCGCCGGGTCGGCCAGGCCGGTGGTTTCCAGGATCACCCGTTTGAACGCCGGAATCTCCCCGCGCTCGCGACGCTGCAGCAGGCCAAGCAGCGCATCTTTCAACTCACCGCGAATCGAGCAGCACACGCAGCCGCTGGGCAGCAGCACGGTGTCGGGCGCGACCTCTTCCACCAGCAGATGATCGATCCCGACGTCGCCGAATTCATTGATCAGCAAAGCGGTGTCACCGAGGCTCTCGCCTTGCAGCAGGCGGGTAAGCAAAGTGGTTTTGCCACTGCCGAGGAAGCCGGTGATTACATTCAGGGCGATGCTCATTTTCTACCTCCACTCACTGTAGGAGCGAGCTTGCTCGCGAAAAACCTGAGAGCGCCGCGTTCATCCAGGCAGCGCGTTATCGTTAACGTTTTTCGCGAGCACGCTCGCGCCTACAATGGGTTGTGTTCCAAATGGTCGAGCAGGGTGGGATCGAGGGGATCCAAGGGCCGCCCCAGCATGCTTTCAGCTGCTTGCCAGAGTGGGTCTAAACCGCTCGCCAGTGCCTGTTTACCGGTGGCACCGATTAGCAGGTAAGAGGCACCTTGAAAGTCTTCGACCTTGAGCCGGAACACCGCCAGCACCTGGTTGATCGCCGCAATGCGGCGCAGGCGCTCACGCCGTCGCGGCAAGGCGTCGCCCAAAGGGTCGCTCCAATGCAGGTCTTCACCCAACAGCCCGCAGAGTCCACACATGGCTACACCCCGCTCATGGCATGACGTCGCCGGAATTCGGCCCCAGGGTCTGGCCCACGAACAGGTTGCCGCCGGGCTCGCTGGCCAGCAGTACCGCCACCGGCGCGACTTCATCCGCCAGGCCGAAGCGGCCCAGCGGCAGCTCGGCGGCCTTGGCGCGTTTCCAGGTGTCGCTGATGCCGCCCACCAACGGCGTTTCGATGGGCCCGGGGGCGATGGCGTTGACCAGCACATTGTCCTTGGCCACTTCCAATGCCAGGGATTTGGTAAAGCCGATCACCCCGGCCTTGGCTGCAGCATAATGGGTCAGCTCGGCGCCGCCCTTGATACCCAGTTGCGAGGCAACGTTAATGATCCGCCCCCAGCGCTGCGCAAGCATATGCGGCAAGGCGCGCTGGCTGGCGATAAAGACGCTGGTGAGATCGACGCGCAGCATGTCGTTCCACATCTCAATGCTCAGGTCGACACAACGCGCCTGGGTGAGCATGCCGGCGTTGTTGACCAGGATGTCGATGCCGCCAAAGTGTTCGACGCAGCGGTCGACACTGGCCTGGGCGCCTTCGACGCTGCCGACGTCGGCCAGGCATTCGACCACCTCGGCCCCCAGGTTGCGGCAGGTGATCGCGGTTTCAGCCAGACTCGCGGCATTACGGTCGGCCAGCAGCAGGCGTGCGCCTTCAGTGGCGTAGGCGCGGGCGATGGCGGCACCGATGCCGCTGCCGGCGCCGGTGATGACGGCGCGGCGGTGAGTGAGTTGACTCATAAAAACTCCTGAAAAAACACGGTTCCCTGTGGGAGGGGCTTGCCCCCTCCCACATTTAGGTTGAGCACGTCAGTCCGGCCAGCGCACGGTCAGGCCACCGTCGATCACAATGCTTTGGCCCGTCAGGTAGCTCGACGCATCACTGGTCAAGAACTGCACCAGCGACGCCACCTCATCCGCCCGCCCGACTCGCCCCAGCGGGATCGCCCGCGCCGCTTTCGCCAGGCCCTCAGGCCCCAACGAGTTCTGCGCATCCAACGACTGCGGCGTCTCGATCAAGCCGGGAATCACCGCATTGCAGCGAATCCCCAAGGGCGCCAACTCCACCGCCAATGAACGACACAGCCCCGGCACGCCGGCCTTGGCCGCCGCGTAATGGCTGTGTTCCTGCCAGCCATACACCCCACCGGCAATCGACGATATCGCCACCAGCGCACCGCCTTCGTTCATGTGCCGAGTCGCGGCGCGGAAGGTGCGCATTACCCCGGTCAAGTCGACATTGAGCATCTCGTCCCACAGCGCGTCGGTCATCTCCAGCAACGGCGCGCGGCGCAACAACCCAGCGTTGGCCACCGCGTAATCCAGGCGTCCGAAATGCTGCACGGCCTGCTCGGCCAGGGCGTCAACCGAGGCGCTATTGCCCACGTCCAAGGGCAGCATCACGCACTCGCCACCCGCCGCTTGCACCTGCGACACGGTGTCCTGCGGGTCATGGGGGTCAGCCGGGTAATACCCGCCCACCACCGCCACGCCATTGCGCGCATATGCCACGGCGAGGGCTTGGCCGATGCCGCTGGCGGCACCGGTAATCAAGGCAACTTTGCGTTTCATCGAACACTCCTTACTGGACAGTTTCCGGGCGTACGTGGCGCGCGGAGAACATCAGGGCTCCGGACAGGAAGCACGGCAACGCACCGAACCACAGCGCGGCGGTCTGCCAGTCACTGCCGGCGGCCAATACTTGGGTGGCACCAAAGCCTGCGATCACTGCACCAATCGGGCCCATGGCATGGATGATCGCGCCGCCGGTGGCGCGGATGCTGGTGGGAAAACTTTCGCTGATAAAAAACAGCGCCGCCGAGTACGGTCCGATCAAAAAGAACAGGCCCAGGCTATACAGCCCGACCACCATCGGCATATTGCTGGGCCCAAACAGCATGCCGGCGAACGCCAGGCCGCCGAGCATCCAGCCAAGGCCGATCACATTGCGGCGGCCGATCTTGTCGCCCATCCAGCCGTGGCTGAGGTAGCCGCAGTAACCCACCAGGTTCGACAGCACCAGGATGATCAGCGAATTCTCAAACGAGATGTGGTGCACGCTGACAATGACCGACGTTCCCAACACGCTGAACACCTGGATGGCCGCCCAGTTGAGCAGCAGCGCGGCACCGATCACCAGGGTGGCACGGCGCGCCGGGCCACGGAACGCGGCTTTGAGGCCGGCTTTGCTGTGCTCGTCGTAGTCCACGCCGTAAGTTTCAGCGACGTTCTGTGCTTCTTTTACCGCACCGCTTTTGCGCAGTTGACTGATGCGCTGGTGGATCTGGAACTGCGGGCTCTCCTTGAGCTTGCGCGCCATGATCGCGATCACAATGGCCGGGACGGCGGCGAAGATAAAGCAGCCCTGCCAGCCGACAATCGGCAGCAACAGCGCGGTCAAACCTGCGGCGATCAATGCACCGACCGGCCAGCCGCCCTGCACCAGGCTGTAGATAAACCCGCGCCGCTTGGTCAGCCGCGAATCCTCTGAGGCGCCATACAGTTCGCTCAAGTAGGTGGCGTTGACGGTTTCCTCGGCATAACCCAGGCCGCCCAACGAACGGATCAGAATCAGCGGCGACTTGCCCCACGCGCCGCCAATGGCGGTGAGTGCCGAGCACAACGCGGAGCCGGCCACGGTGAAGATAATGCCGGTGCGCCGCCCCAATTTATCGACCACGGGGCCAATGGCAAAGGCCACCACCGCCGTGCCCACTGCCACCCAGGTCGCAATCTCAGCTTGCTCGACTTCACCCCAACCGAAGTGCCGGCCAATTTCCGGCAGCAAGGTGCCGAACAGAATGAAGTCATACACCGCAAACACCCAGGCAAAAAACGCGATCCAGGTGGCAAAGCGCACTTCCTTGGATGTCAGTTGCCGGGGTTTCCAGCCAGTCAGGTCAAGCTTGTTGTAGATAGACATGAATCGCGCCTCAAGGGATAGGGGTTGCCCTTCTGTAAGAGCGTGCTTGCTCGCGAAGAACGCACAGGCACTGCGTAAAACCAGGTGGCCTGCGTTATCGTTGACGACCTTCGCGAGCAAGCTCGCGCCTACCGGGTGGACGTCAGGTACGCGGTTGGCGGCGAATAAAATCGTCGGCGATTTCGTTGAAGGTGACGAAGCGCACGCCGGCATGGCTCTGGATGTGTTCGATCAAGCGCTCCAGCATCAACAGCACTTGCGGGCGGCCAGACACGTCGGGGTGGATGGTCATGGTGAACACGGCATGTTCGTGTTCGCGGTAGACCCAGTCGAACTGGTCACGCCACATTTCTTCCAGATGGCGCGGGTTGACGAAGCCGTGGCTGTTGGGGGCTTTCTTGATGAACATCATTGGCGGCAGGTCGTCCAGGTACCAGTTCGCCGGGATCTCCACCAGGTCGGTTTCTTCGCCGCGCACCAAAGGCTTCATCCAGGTGTCGGGGTGCTGGCTGTAGTCGATCTTGGTCCAGCTATCCCCCTTGCGCACGTAGTAGGGGTGGAAGTCGTTGTGCATCAAGCTGTGGTCGTACTTGATGCCTTTTTTCAGCAGCAGCTCGTTGGTGACCTTGCTGAATTCCCACCATGGCGCAACGTAGCCGGTGGGACGTTTGCCGGTGACCTGGGTGATCAGGTCGATGGATTTGTCGAGCACGATCTCTTCTTGCTCGGCGGTCATGGCGATGGGGTTTTCGTGGCTGTAGCCATGCACACCGATTTCGTGGCCAGCGTCGGCCACAGCCTTCATCTGCTCGGGAAAGGTTTCCATCGAGTGGCCCGGGATAAACCAGGTGGTGCGCAAGCCGTAGCGTTCAAACAATTTGAGCAGGCGCGGCGCGCCGACTTCACCGGCGAACAGGCCACGGGAGATGTCGTCGGGCGAATCTTCGCCGCCATAGGAACCGAGCCAACCGGCGACGGCGTCCACGTCAACGCCAAATGCACAGAGAATATCTTTAGCCATGGTGTGTCTCCTTAACGAGTCAGTACGGATTCAACGGCCAACGCCGCGCCTAACAGGCGTGCGTCTTCGCCAGTCGGGGCGCTGAGCAGCAACCCGGTGGGCAAGCCCAGGGCGTCGCGGCCGCTGGGCAAGCTGACGCCTGGCATGTCGAGCAAACTGCCCGGCATGGTCAGGCGCAGGGTGGCGAGGTTGGTGGTGACGAACAGCTCGTCGTCGGCCTCCAACGCTGCCAAAGGCGGGGCGACGTGGGCGACGGTCGGTGTTATCAACAGGGCACCGTCGAGGTCATCGAGCAATTGCTGTTGCAGCCGCCGACGCGCGTCGATCACGTGCAGGCGTTGACTGGCCGGCAGCGCGCGTGCGGCTTCGAGGCGGCGGCGCACACGGGGGTCGAGTTGCTCGGCGTCGGTGCTTTTCAGCAAGGCTTCGTGCAGGGCAAACGCTTCGAATGAACCGAGCCAGCCGTGCTCTTTGATCAGCGCCAGGGTGGCCTGGAACGTGGCGGATGGGCGCACCTCGATCAACGCACCAGACGCCCTCAGCTGGTCGGCGGCGTGCAGCAGGTTATCGCGCACGGCCGGCTCGATACCTTCCAGCGCGCCTTGCTCCAAGACCAGGCGCAGGCCCTTGAGGCTAGTGGCGACATGGCGCTGGCTTCGGCCATGGAGCACGTCGTCGAGGGCCAAGGCATCACGCACACTGCGCGTCAGCGGCCCGAGGCTGTCGAGGCTGTGCGCCAGAGGAAAAACGCCCTCGCGACTGTAGCGCTGGCAACTGCTGCGATACCCCACCACGCCATTGAGTGCCGCAGGGATACGGATCGAGCCCGCGGTGTCGGTGCCCATGGCAATCGGCACAATGCCCGCCGCCACGGCGACCGCCGACCCCGAGGACGAACCGCCGGGAATGCGTGGCTGATCGCTGCTGCTCGGGTTATGGGGTGTTCCGAAATGCGGGTTCAGGCCCAGACCGGAGTAGGCCAGTTCGCTGAGGTTGGTCTTGCCCAGGCTGACCATACCGGCGCGACACAACCGTTCAACACAGGGCGCATCTTGCACGGCAGCCGGCGCATGGCGACGGTAGGCAGCACCGGCCGTGGTGACACTGCCGGCCATGTCGAACAAATCTTTCCAAGCCAGAGGCACGCCGTCGAACTGGCTCAAAGGCTGCCCGGCGCGCCAGCGTGCGGCGGATGCTTGAGCCTCACGCCGAGCACGCTCAGCCGTCAGAGAGATGAAAACGCTGGGGGCCATGCTTGCATGAAGAAGGGCTTGCTCAAGCACCTGCACCGGATCACTGCGACCACTGGCGAAGGCTTCGGCCATGGAAGTGGCATCTGACATCAAGATGACCCTCTAAAACGTACAAATTAATAAAATGTACATTTTATAAAGGCAGCTTTCGTGCCAGTCTCATCAAGGCGTGGTCCCCACGCTTCAGGTTTTATCTGCTGAGGTACGGGCTAGATACCTTTTGATAAGGTGAAAAAAATTGACGAAGGGATGGACATGCGTCCCGAATGAAATAATGTATCTTTTATTATAAAATACATTTTGGTGCAGAAAAGTAACATCCTGTCCTGCACAGCCCCAAAAATGTGCCGCCGACGTGGCGCAGAGTGACAGCCCATCTATGAGAGAATCCCCGGCCAGCGTCCTGCAAGCCCAGAGCTTTTTACTTAGAGAAACAGATGAAAACAGTGTCCGCCTCGGCCTCCCGTTACGCGATGATTCACCAGATTTTGCGCGACGCGATCGTCAACGGCACCGCCCGTCACGGGTTGGTATTGCTTGAAGCGCCGCTGGCTGAACTGTTCGGCACCAGCCGTGTGCCGGTGCGCAAGGCGCTGGACCTGTTGCATGCCGAAGGGCTGATTTGCCGCTTCAATGGCCGCGGTTACCTGATCAATCCTGACGGCCTAAACATGGAGCCTCTGCGCCTGCCCTTGAGTCATGGGCACCTGGGCCTCAACCACGATGATGAGCTGGTGGACACCCGGCCATTGGGCGAGCGAATTGTCGAGGAGATCGGCGCGGCGCTGTCCACCTGCATCGCGTTCGGCCATTACCGCCTGGACGAGCAAGCCGCGGCTGACCACTACGGCGTCAGCCGCGCCGTAGTGCGCGAAGCGCTGATGCGCCTGCGCGACCGCGGCCTGGTAGAAAAGGAGCCGTACTCCCAATGGCTGGCCGGGCCCTTGACCGCCCGCGAAGTCACCGAAGACTACGAGCTGCGTGCCTGCCTGGAGCCCGAAGCCCTGCGCCAGAGCGCGCCTGACCTTGACCGCGACCTGCTCCAGGCAATGTTGCAGCGCGTACTCGACGCCCAGGCCAGCCCCCATTGCAGACTGGAAGCCATCGAACAAATTGAAGAAGACTTGCACCAGCGCTGCCTGGCCGGCCTGCAAAACCGCAAGATCGCCGCACTGATCCGCCAGGGCCAGAGCCCGATGATCATCAGTCGAATCTTCTACCGTTTACTGGGGATCGGCGCCGATCCTGCCATGTTGGCCGAACATCGGCTGATACTTGAGCTGTTGCTGCATGGGGCATTTGATGCTGCGGCGCTGAACCTGCGCGAGCATTTGCAGCGGGCCAGCCAGCGCATGTTGCAGCGCCTGAAAGTGCTCTCGGTACTCCCCGAACAACCGCTGCCTGCCTACCTGCACAAAATCAGCTGAGAAGGTGAGTGAGGCTTGCTCCCTCCCCCACCTTGGCCGCACCTCTCCCGTTATTTCATGCAAATTGTTGCTAACGACGCCCCGCCATTGAAACCACCGCAACCCCGCCCCATCTAACCTGCATACTTACTGATGCAGGTGCCCCATGAGCGACCAGCAAGAATTTCCAGATTACGACCTCAACGATTACGCCGACCCCGAAAACGCTGAAGCCCCCTCGTCCAATACTGGCCTGGCGCTGCCTGGGCAAAACCTGCCGGACAAGGTCTACATCATCCCGATCCACAATCGGCCGTTTTTCCCGGCCCAAGTGTTGCCGGTGATCGTCAATGAAGAACCCTGGGCCGAAACCCTGGAGTTGGTGAGCAAATCCGACCACCATTCCCTTGCGCTGTTTTTCATGGACACGCCGCCCGAAGACCCACGGCACTTCGACACCTCCGCCCTGCCGCTGTACGGCACCCTGGTGAAGGTGCACCACGCCAGCCGCGAGAACGGCAAGCTGCAGTTCGTGGCCCAGGGTCTGACCCGCGTGCGCATCAAGACCTGGCTCAAGCACCACCGCCCACCGTACCTGGTGGAAGTCGAATACCCGCACCAGCCCAGCGAGCCGACCGATGAGGTCAAGGCCTACGGGATGGCGCTGATCAATGCGATCAAGGAACTGCTGCCCCTCAACCCGCTGTACAGCGAAGAGTTGAAGAACTACCTCAACCGCTTCAGCCCCAACGACCCGTCGCCGCTCACCGACTTCGCCGCCGCCCTTACCTCGGCCACCGGTAATGAGCTGCAGGAAGTGCTGGACTGCGTGCCCATGCTCAAGCGCATGGAAAAAGTGCTGCCGATGCTGCGCAAAGAGGTGGAAGTCGCGCGCTTGCAAAAAGAACTCTCCGCCGAAGTGAACCGCAAGATCGGCGAGCACCAGCGTGAGTTCTTCCTCAAGGAACAACTCAAGGTCATCCAGCAGGAGCTGGGCCTGACCAAGGACGACCGCAGCGCCGACGTCGAACAGTTCGAACAACGCCTGCAAGGCAAGGTGTTGCCGGCCCAGGCACAGAAGCGCATCGATGAAGAGCTGAACAAACTGTCGATCCTGGAAACCGGTTCGCCGGAGTATGCCGTCACTCGCAACTATCTGGACTGGGCCACCTCGGTGCCGTGGGGCGTGTACGGCGCAGACAAACTCGACCTCAAGCACGCGCGCAAGGTGCTGGACAAGCACCATGCGGGCCTGGATGACATCAAGAGCCGCATCCTCGAGTTCCTCGCCGTGGGCGCCTACAAGGGCGAAGTCGCCGGTTCCATCGTGCTGCTGGTGGGCCCGCCGGGCGTGGGCAAGACCAGTGTGGGCAAGTCCATCGCCGAATCCCTGGGGCGGCCGTTCTATCGCTTCAGCGTCGGCGGCATGCGCGACGAGGCCGAGATCAAGGGCCACCGCCGCACCTACATCGGTGCCCTGCCCGGCAAGCTGGTGCAGGCGTTGAAAGACGTGGAAGTGATGAACCCGGTGATCATGCTCGACGAGATCGACAAGATGGGCCAGAGCTTCCAGGGCGATCCGGCGTCGGCGTTGCTGGAAACCCTGGACCCGGAGCAGAACGTCGAATTCCTCGACCATTACCTGGACCTGCGCCTGGACCTGTCCAAAGTGCTGTTCGTGTGCACCGCCAACACTCTGGACTCGATCCCGGGCCCGTTGCTGGACCGCATGGAAGTGATTCGTCTGTCGGGCTATATCACCGAAGAAAAAGTCGCCATTGCCAAGCGTCACCTGTGGCCCAAGCAGCTGGAAAAAGCCGGCGTGGCTAAAAACAGCCTGACCATCAGCGACGGCGCCTTGCGCGCGTTGATCGACGGTTATGCGCGAGAGGCCGGCGTGCGTCAGTTGGAGAAGCAACTGGGCAAGCTGGTGCGCAAGGCGGTGGTCAAGCTGCTGGATGAACCGGACTCGGTGATCAAGATCGGCAACAAAGACTTGGAAAGCTCCCTGGGCACGCCCGTGTTCCGTAACGAGCAAGTGCTGTCCGGCACCGGCGTGATTACCGGCCTGGCCTGGACCAGCATGGGCGGCGCCACCTTGCCGATTGAAGCGACGCGCATCCACACGCTCAACCGTGGCTTCAAGCTCACCGGGCAGTTGGGTGAGGTAATGAAAGAGTCCGCCGAAATCGCCTACAGCTACATCAGCTCCAACCTGAAGTCGTTTGGCGGCGATGCGAAGTTCTTCGATGAAGCCTTCGTGCACTTGCACGTACCGGAAGGCGCCACCCCCAAAGACGGCCCGAGTGCCGGCGTGACCATGGCCAGTGCGTTGCTGTCTCTGGCCCGCAACCAACCGCCGAAAAAAGGCGTGGCGATGACTGGCGAACTGACCTTGACCGGGCATGTACTGCCGATTGGCGGCGTGCGCGAGAAGGTGATCGCGGCGCGGCGCCAGAAGATTCACGAATTGATCTTGCCGGAGCCCAACCGTGGCAGCTTTGAAGAGTTGCCGGACTATTTGAAGGAAGGGATGACGGTGCACTTTGCCAAGCGGTTTGCGGATGTGGCGAAGGTGCTCTTCTGACGGGTATGTAGTGCCTGAGCTGGCCCTTTCGCGAGCAAGCCCGCTCCCACATTTGGAATGCGATCAAATGTGGGAGCGGGCTTGCTCGCGAAGAGGCCAGCCAGATCAACGCAAAACCCCGCCTTGTCACACCTTGTCTCATCTTCGGTTATGCTCCCCCTTCGTCGTGTATTAACGGAGCCTTCATGACCGCTGCCCGCCTGTTTCTCCCCTTGAGCCTTGCCCTGCTGGCCGGATGCGCCAGTGCCCCTAAGCAAAACGTCAGCGTGGACAACCAGAGCGCCTGCCCGCTCCAGCTTGAAAACGGGCAAAACCTGATCCTCACCCTGCCCAGCAACCCCACCACCGGTTACCGCTGGGCCATCCAGGACTCCGCGGGCGGCGTGTTGCGCGCCTTGAGCCCCGAGGTCTACAGCAGCACCGAATCCGGCGTGATCGGCGGTGGCGGCCAGTCCACCTGGCGCTTCCAGGCGTTTGCCAAAGGGCAAGGGCGTTTGCGCCTGACGTCCCAGCAACCTTGGGAGCCGGAGGCCGAACCTGTCGAAACCTTTGACTGCACCATTACGGTGAACTGATATGCCCTGGCTGATCCTTGCCTTGATGAGCGCCGGCACCTTTGTCTACGGCCTGGCGACCCACGCGACGCTGCTGTGCCTGTTGGTCAAGCCACTGCCGGTGCTGGCGCTGCTGGGTTGGCTGCATGACGCGCCGCCCACCGAATATCGACGCTGGATCAGCCTGGGGTTGATTTTCTCCCTGGTGGGCGACGTGTTGCTCGCCTGGCCGGGCGACTTGTTTATCTTTGGCCTGGGCGCGTTTCTGTTCGCGCATCTGGCCTATCTCAAAGCCTATTTCAGTGACTGTCGGCGCTTAGCCTTGCTGCCACTGGTGCTGGCCCTCGGCGTGGGCGCAATCTTGCTGAGCATCCTGATCGCCCACGGCCTCGGAGAATTGCTGATACCCGTGGTGGTTTACGCACTGGTGATCAGCGCCATGCTCTGGCGTGCGTTGGCGCGACTGGGCAGCCAGGTGCCCAAACGTTCGGCATGGCTGGCGGCGGCGGGTGCGGTGTCGTTTGTGGTATCCGACGCGCTGATCGGCATCAACCGGTTCGTGCTGGCGTTCGAGGCAGCGCCGTATTTACTGATCGCCACCTACTGGCTCGGGCAGTGGGGCATCACCGCCTCGGCTTTCCATCAGACAACCCGCGCATCCGAGGAGCAACTTGGCTAAAATGCCGGCCTTTCCCCCATCGTCGCCGGAACAGCCGTGAGCAAAGAACCCGATCGCCTATTCGCCCAGCCCCTGCCCCAGGTGCCGGACTTCGCCTTTAACGAGGATGTGGTGCGGGTGTTCCCGGACATGATCAAGCGCTCGGTGCCGGGTTACCCCACCATCGTCGAAAACCTCGGCGTGCTGGCCGCGCAATTTGCCCAGCCGGGTAGCGTGCTGTATGACCTGGGTTCTTCCCTGGGCGCCGTGACCCAAGCCCTGCGTCGCCATGTACGCACCGAGGGTTGCCGGGTAATCGCTGTGGATAACTCGGCCGCGATGGTCGAGCGCTGCCGCGAATACCTCAATGGCCAAGACTCGATGTTCCAGGAGTTGCTGCCCGTGGAGGTGATCGAGGGCGATATCCTTGCCTTACAATTCAAGCCTGCCTCGGTGGTGGCGTTGAACTTTACCCTGCAATTTATCGCCCCCCAGGAGCGCCTGGCGTTGCTGGGGCGCATTCGCCAGGCGCTGCTGCCGGGCGGGGCGTTGATCCTGTCGGAAAAGCTGCGCTTTAACGATGTTGAAGAGCACGCACTGCTGACCGACCTGCATATCGCCTTCAAGCGCGCCAACGGCTACAGCGAACTGGAAATCGCCCAGAAGCGCAGCGCCATCGAAAACGTCATGAAGCCCGACAGCCTCGAAGAACACCGCGAACGCCTGCTGGCGGCCGGGTTCTCGAAAGTCGTGCCGTGGTTCCAGTGTCTTAACTTTGCCTCGTTGATTGCCTTGCCATGATTGATTTGTCCCCCCTCGCCCGCCATCTGGTCGGCACTCCCCTGGCCGTGTGGGCCCAGGGCCTGCAAGCGCAGCTCGATAGCAAGATGGAAAAGGGTCATGGCGACCTGGAGCGCTGGCAGAGTGCGTTGGATGCACTGCCGAAGATCCAGCCCAGCGAAGTCGACCTGTTGAATGGCCTGGTGCTCGACACTGATTGCGACGACGCCACCCGTGAGCAAATGCACACCGCCTTGATGGGCCTGAGCCCGTGGCGCAAAGGGCCGTTCCATCTGTTCGGCGTGCATGTGGACACCGAGTGGCGTTCGGACTGGAAGTGGTCGCGGGTGGCGCCGCACCTGAACCTCAAAGGCAAGCGCATCCTCGATGTGGGCTGCGGCAACGGCTACTACATGTGGCGCATGCTCGGCGCCGGGGCCGACAGCGTGATTGGCGTGGACCCCAACTGGCTGTTCTTCTGCCAGTTCCAGGCGGTGCAGCGTTACCTGTCCGAGCCCAAGGCCTGGCACTTGCCGTTCCCGTTCGAAGACTTGCCGGCGAACCTGGAAGGCTTTGACACGGTATTTTCCATGGGGGTGTTCTACCACCGCCGCTCGCCCATCGAGCATTTGCTGGCGCTGAAGGACACCTTGGTGAAGGGCGGCGAGCTGGTGTTGGAAACATTGGTGGTGGACGGCGATCAGCAACAAGTGCTGGTGCCGGAAGACCGTTACGCGCAGATGCGTAACGTGTGGTTCCTGCCGTCGGTGCCGGCGTTGATGCTATGGCTGCGCCGCGCCGGTTTCAGTGATGTGCGTTGTGTGGATGTGAGCGTGACCACGGTTGAGGAACAGCGTGGAACAGAGTGGATGAAGTATCAGTCGCTCAGTGACTTCCTCGACCCTGAAGATCACAGCAAGACCATCGAAGGGCTGCCGGCGCCGATGCGAGCGGTGATCATCGCGCGCAAATAACCCGCCGATCTTCTTGAATAAAGGGAGATCAAACTGTGGGAGCGGGCTTGCTCGCGAATGCGGTGTGTCAGTCAAAGATAATGTGACTGAAACACCGCATTCGCGAGCAAGCCCGCTCCCACATGGGTTTTTTCAGCGTTAGTTAGATTGTGGTTTGGCTCGGCGGGCTTTGAAGAACTCGCTGAGGACAGCCCCACACTCCTCGGCCAACACCCCACCTTCAAACAACACCCGATGGTTAAGAAAACCCTGGGTAAAAAACTGCCCCTGGCTCTGCACGATTCCCGCCTTCGGCTCCAACGCGCCATACACCACCCGCGCCACCCGCGAATGCACGATCAGCCCCGCACACATGCTGCACGGTTCCAGCGTCACGTACAGCGTGCTGCCCACCAGCCGATAGTTGCTGATCGCTTGCGCAGCGGCGCGGATCGCGACCATTTCGGCATGGGCGCTGGGGTCGTTGCCGCTGATGGGGCAGTTGAAACCGCGGCCGATGATTTCACCGTCCTGCACCAGCACGGCGCCCACCGGCACCTCGCCCAATGCCGCGCCTTGGGCGGCGAGCGCCAGGGCTTCGCGCATAAAGTCTTGGTCGCGGCTGCGGTCGATAATCGCGGCGGGGCGAATCTGGCGCATCACGCCACCTCGATGGCGGCCATCAGGCCGGTTTCCATGTGGTCGATCACATGGCAATGGAACATCCACACCCCGGGGTTATCCGCCACCAAGGCCACGCGGGCGCGTTCGTTCTTGCCCAGCAGGTAGGTGTCGGTGAAATACGGGATCACCTTGTGGCGGTTGGACGCGAGCACCTTGAAGCTCATGCCGTGCAGGTGGATCGGGTGCTGGTACTGGGTCATGTTCTTCAATTCGAAAATATAGCTCTTGCCCTTTTCCAGCTTGGCAATCGGGCGGTCGGCGCAGGTCTTGTCGGTGATGTCCCAGGCCTGGCCGTTGATCTGCCACAGGCTCGGCGGCTTGCCGTTCTCGACATTGACCGACACCGAGCCGACCCATTCGAAATTGAAGTTGAGTTTCTCGGCATTGGCCAGGTCTGGCTCGGCAACCGGGTTGGCCGGCAATGCCGGCGGCCACACGGTAGGCGCGTCGGTATTGGCGACCGAGCGGAAGGTGCCAAGACGCACCGGGCCGTTGCGCAGCGACAGTTCTTCGCCCGCCGGCGGTGCCTTGATCGCCAGGCAAATGCGCATGCCCGGGCCCAGCCAATATTCCTTGCCCAGCGGGCGCGGCTCGATGGGGTTGCCGTCCAGAGCATAGATCTGCGCTTCGACCCCGGGAATATTGAGACGATAAGTCAGGGTGTTGTCGAGGTTGAGCAGGCGCACGCGGGTGATTTGCCCGGCAGGCAGATCGATGACCGCCTGGGGCACGCCGTTGATGCTCGAGAGGCGCCCGGCCGTGCCGCCACGCGCCGCTTCACGGGGGATGCTGAATTCGACAAACTCGCCCTGTTCGTCGATGTGCCAGTTCTTCAGGCTCAAGGTGCGTTCGTACTTGAAACCGGTGGGTTCGCGCTCTTCCACGATCAACGGGCCGACCAGGCCACGGCCGAGTTCTTCACTGCTGCTGACATGGGGGTGGTACCAGTAACTGCCGGCATCGGGCACGCGGAATTTATAGTCGAAGTATTCGCCAGGCAGCACCGGCAATTGCGAGACGTAGGGCACGCCGTCCATTTCCAACGGCAGGCGGATACCGTGCCAGTGGATGGTGGTGGCGACTGGCAGGTGATTGATAAAGCGTACCCGCAGCCATTCGCCTTGGCGCACCCGCAACTCAGTGCCCGGCGCCGAAGGACCGAACGCCCAGGCCTGGGTCTTGTGCCCCGGCACCAACTCTACGTCCAGGGGGGCGGCGATCAGCTCGTAATCGTGCCCGGCCTCGGACTCAGCGACTTTCCCCAGCCAGTAGCGGTAACCACCGCCGGCACCGACGCCTACTACGGCCAGGCCAGCAAGACCACCCAGGATTTGTCGACGGGAAAAGGATCGGGACACAACAACCTCGCGTATCTGCCGCAGGCCAAGGGCCCGCAAAGGGCAGATACGATACACCTGCGCCGGCTAAACAGTAAGGCTTCGCATTGCCGCATGCCAAAAACACGACGGCTCATCCTGTGGGAGCTGGCTTGCCTGCGATTGCGGTGGGCCTGCTACGAATGCGTCAACTGACACTCCGCTATCGCAGGCAAGCCAGCTCCCACATTGATCTTCATTGGTTATTAATGCTTGGCAGCGGCCAAAATCAGGGCTTTCATCTCGGCCACCGCGCCTTTGAAACCAACGAACAGCGCGTGGGCCACCAGCGCATGGCCGATGTTCAGCTCGTTGATGCCTTTGATTGCGGCTACGGCTTCGACGTTGTGATAGTGCAGGCCATGGCCGGCGTTGACGATCAAGCCTTCGTTGAGGCCGCAGTTCACGCCGTCGATGATGCGTTGCAGTTCGTCGGCCACTTCGGTCGGCGTGGTGGCATCGGCATAACGGCCAGTGTGCAGCTCGATCGCAGGGGCGCCGACACGGCGGGAAGCTTCGATCTGGCGTTCGTCGGCGTCGATAAACAGCGAGACTTCACTGCCGATCCGCGACAAGCGCTCCACCGCAGCCTTGATCCGCGCTTCCTGGCCGGCGACGTCGAGGCCGCCTTCGGTGGTCAGTTCCTGGCGGGTTTCCGGTACCAGGCAGATATGCGCCGGGCGGATGCGCTCGGCGAACGCCATCATTTCTTCGGTGACGCCCATTTCGAAGTTCATGCGGGTTTGCAGCACGTCCTTGAGCAGCAATACGTCACGCTCCTGGATGTGACGGCGGTCTTCGCGCAGGTGCACGGTGATGCCGTCGGCGCCCGCTTCTTCGGCGTCCAGCGCGGCCTTGACCGGGTCAGGGTAACGGGTGCCCCGGGCCTGGCGCAGGGTGGCGACGTGGTCGATGTTGACGCCAAGAAGAATGCGATTGCTGGTGGTCACGGAAGCGCTCCTGAAAAGGGAAAGAATCGGTGCACAGCATACACGGGGATGTCAGGGCTTTCGAAACAACTCGCGACTGACCAGCGGCCGCCCGCCCAGATGCACGGCCAGGGCCTGGCGCATCAGGCGCTTGGCCGCAGACAGCGCGCCGGGAGCGTGCCAGTCGGCTTCGCTCATGGCCAACAGTTCGGTGCCCTGGAACAGACCGGGCTGCAGCAGGTACACACGCTCAAGCCCCGCATCGACTTGCAGGCGATACATGCCATCGGCGGCGATGGGCTCGCCGTGCAAGTCGTTGGCCAGTTCGAAGCCGTAGCCAAGGTCGTCGAGCAAACGCCATTCGAAAGCGCGCAGCAACGGCTCCAACGGACGGCCTTCAGCGAGGGCCAGCAAGGTGGCAGCGTAGTGATCGAAGACCGCCGGGTGCGGGTCTTCGGCGGGCAACAGGCGGATCAGCAGTTCATTGAGGTAAAGGCCGCTGAACAGCGCATCGCCATTCAGCCAGGCCGAGGTGCCGACGCTTTCCAGGCGGCCGACGTTTTTCAGCTCGCCCTTGCCGCGAAACTCCACGTCCAGCGCCACGAACGGCCGCGCCAAGGTGCCAGCCTTACCGCGCGCGCTGCGCAAGACTGCACGCAGGCGGCCTTGGGGCGTGAGGAAGTCCACCAGCGCGCTGGTTTCGCGGTAGGCGCGGCTGTGCAGGACGTAGGCGAGTTGGCTGGGGGGTTGAGTTGAGGACATAGGCTCTCGCTGCTGGAATGCGATTGTGACAACAACATAAACCTAATGTGGGAGCGGGCTTGCTCGCGAAAGCGGTGGGTCAGCCAATACATGTACCGACTGAAGAACCGTCTTCGCGAGCAAGCCCGCTCCCACATTTTTCGTCCTGCTGTGTGACTGGAGGCCGATTACAGGTCGCCGTAGCCCAGGGAGCGCAACGCACGCTCATCATCGGACCAGCCACCCTTCACCTTCACCCACAGGTTGAGCATGATCTTGGAGTCGAACAGCAACTCCATGTCCTTGCGCGCTTCGGTGCCGATGCGCTTGATGCGCTCGCCCTTGTCGCCAATGATGATCTTCTTCTGGCCGTCACGTTCGACGAGGATCAGCGCATGAATGTGCAAGGTCTTGCCCTGCTGCTTGAACTCTTCGATTTCAACGGTGATCTGGTACGGCAGTTCGGCGCCCATCTGGCGCATGATTTTCTCGCGCACTAGTTCGGCGGCGAGGAAGCGGCTGCTGCGGTCGGTGATCTGGTCTTCCGGGAAGAAATGCTCGTTCTCCGGCAGGTGCTCGGCGATCACGCGCTCCAGGGCTTCGAGGTTGTGGCCGTGCTGGGCCGAGATCGGGATGATCTGGGCGTTCGGCAGTTGTTCCTGCAGCCAGCTCAGGTGCGGCATCAGCTCGGCTTTGTCTTCGATACGGTCGGTCTTGTTCAACGCGACGATCAACGGGCCGGTCACGTACTGCACACGCTCGAGAACCATCTGGTCTTCGTCGGTCCACTTGGTGCGGTCGACCACGAAGATCACCACGTCGACGTCTTTCAACGCCGCCGAGGCGGTCTTGTTCATGTAGCGGTTCAGGGCTTTCTCGCCGCCTTTGTGCATGCCAGGGGTATCGACATACACCGCTTGCACGTTGCCTTCGGTCTTGATGCCCAGCATGTTGTGGCGGGTGGTCTGGGGCTTGCGCGAGGTGATCGCAAGCTTCTGGCCGAGGATGTGGTTGAGCAGCGTGGACTTGCCCACGTTCGGGCGGCCGACGATGGCAACATAGCCACAGCGTGTTGCGGTTGAATCAGTCATGGCCATTCTCCACGCCCAGGGCAATCAGTGCTGCAGCGGCCGCTACCTGTTCGGCAATACGACGGCTCACACCCTGACCTCGGCTTTTTTCGTTCAATAAGGTGATTTCACATTCCACGAAGAACACCCGGCAATGGGGCTCTCCCTGGATATCCACCACTTCGTAGCGTGGCAGTTCGCAACCGCGCGACTGCAGGTATTCTTGCAGGCGGGTCTTGGGATCCTTGTTGGTATCGACCAGCGTCAGGCTTTCGATTTCCGAGGCCAGCCAGGCGACAACGCGCTCCTTGGCCGTCTCCATGCCTGCATCGAGGTAGATCGCACCGATCAAGGCTTCCAGGGCATCAGCCAGGATTGACTCGCGACGGAAACCGCCGCTTTTCAACTCGCCGGAACCCAGCCGCAGGTACTCGCCCAGGCCGAAGCCTCGGGCCAGCACGGCCAGGGTCTCGCCTTTTACAAGGCGTGCGCGCAGGCGCGAAAGCTGGCCTTCTCGCGCTTGGGGGAAGCGCTCGAACAGCGCCTCGCCGGCGGCGAAATTGAGGATAGCGTCACCGAGAAATTCCAGGCGCTCGTTATTACGCCCTGCAAAGCTGCGGTGTGTGAGGGCAAGGACCATCAATTCCTGGTCCTTGAAGGTGTAGCCGAGCTGACGCTCGAGACGACTTAGAGAAACGGTCACGGTTTATCCATATCTAGTTGATGGCACCGGCGGCCATCGACGATTGACGCAGTGTTCAAATTAAAATCCTGATGGGTACCGGGCATCGGAAAATGTCCAAGCCCCAGAAAAGCATTCGGCGCTGTGTTCACAGCGCCGCTTGTATTACTTGATCAGCCCGACCCGCGAGAAGTTCGGCAGGTGGCTGAGCTTGGGTTCCGGCCAACTCATCCAGACCGCGAAGGCTTTGCCGACAATGTTCTCGTCGGGCACCATGCCCAGCAGGTCCTTGGGAATGTTGGGGTCATCCCAATAGCGGCTGTCGTTGGAGTTGTCGCGGTTGTCGCCCATCATGAAATAGTGCCCGGCAGGCACTTTCCACTGGCCATCCGGCATCGCACGGTAGCGGCTCATTTCCTTGCGGATCTGGTGCTCCACCGCGCCGAGTTTTTCCTGGTACAGCTCGGCGCTGCCCAAGGTATTCGGCTCGGCGCCCAACAGTTTCTCGGCCACCGACTCACCGTTGATGAACAGGCGCTTGTCGCTGGTGTAGCGCACCACGTCGCCCGGCAGGCCGACCACACGCTTGATGTAGTTGACGTTCGGGTCGCTTGGGTAGCGGAATACCATCACATCGCCGCGCTGCGGGTCACCCACCGGGATGACTTTCTTGTCGATCACCGGCAGGCGAATGCCGTAGGAAAACTTGTTCACCAGGATGAAGTCGCCCACGTCCAGGGTCGGTTTCATCGACCCCGAAGGGATCTGGAACGGCTCTACCAGAAACGAGCGCAGTACCAGCACGATGAACAACACCGGAAAGAACGACTTGCCGTACTCAACCAGCAAGGGCTCTTTGTTCAGCTTCTCGACCACCACCGCATCGGGCTGGCTGACGCTGCCCTGATAGGAAGCGATGGCCGCCCGACGACGCGGGGCGAAGAACACCAGATCGAGCAACGCCAGGAGACCACAGACGGCAACGGCAATGACCAGCAACAGCGGGAAATTTAGTGACATAGGACCTAACTATCCAACCTGAGCACCGCAAGGAAGGCTTCTTGTGGAATTTCCACGTTGCCTACTTGCTTCATGCGTTTTTTACCGGCCTTTTGCTTCTCAAGCAGCTTGCGCTTACGGCTTACGTCACCGCCGTAGCATTTGGCCAGTACGTTCTTTCTGAGAGCCTTGACGGAAGTCCGCGCAATGATCTGCCCGCCAATGGCGGCCTGGATCGCGACGTCGAACATCTGGCGCGGAATCAGTTCCTTCATCTTCTCGGTCAGTTGGCGACCTTTGTAGTGCGCGTTGTCCTTGTGCACGATCAGTGCCAAGGCATCTACCTTGTCGCCGTTGATCAGCACATCCAGTTTCACCAGATTAGCCGATTGGTAACGATCGAAATGGTAGTCCAGCGAAGCATAGCCGCGACTGGTGGACTTGAGACGGTCGAAGAAGTCCAGGACCACTTCGTTCATCGGCAAATCGTAGGTCACTTGCACCTGGGTACCGAGGAACAGCATGTCGTGCTGTACGCCACGCTTTTCGATACACAAGGTAATCACGTTGCCCAGGTGTTCCTGCGGCACAAGGATATTGGCGCGCACGATGGGCTCGCGCATGTCTTCAATGGAAGACAGGTCTGGGAGCTTGGACGGGTTGTCGACGTAAATCGTTTCACCGGTTTTCAGCGCCAGCTCAAAAATAACGGTCGGTGCAGTGGTGATCAGGTCCAGGTCGTATTCGCGCTCAAGGCGCTCCTGGATGATTTCCATGTGCAGCATGCCCAGGAACCCGCAGCGGAAGCCGAAGCCCAGGGCGTCGGAGCTTTCCGGGGTGTACTGCAACGACGAGTCGTTGAGGGTCAGTTTTTGCAGGGCTTCGCGGAAATCTTCGAAGTCATCGGAGCTGACCGGGAACAGACCGGCATAGACCTGAGGCTGGATGCGCTTGAAACCCGGCAGCACATCGACGTCAGGGGTGGAGCTCAAGGTCAGGGTGTCACCGACCGGCGCACCATGGATGTCCTTGATACCGGCGATGATGAAGCCTACTTCACCGGCTTTCAGGTCAACGGTGGCGGTGTGTTTCGGGTTGAATACACCGACGCTGTCCACCAGGTGGATCTTGCCGGTGGACTTGACCAAAATCTTGTCGCCCTTCTTCACCCGGCCATGGCGCACACGTACCAGGGAGACAACGCCCAGGTAGTTGTCGAACCAGGAGTCGATGATCAACGCTTGCAGCGGATCTTCGATGTTGCCGGTGGGGGCCGGAATGGTCTTGACCAGGCGCTCGAGCACTTCGTCGACGCCCAGGCCGGTCTTGGCGCTGCACTCGACGGCGTCGGTGGCGTCAATACCGATGATTTTTTCGATTTCTTCCTTCACCCGGTCCGGATCGGCTTGTGGCAAGTCGATTTTGTTCAGCACCGGCATCACTTCCAGGCCTTGCTCGATGGCGGTGTAGCAGTTGGCCACGGACTGGGCTTCAACGCCCTGGCCTGCGTCCACTACCAGCAACGCGCCTTCGCAGGCCGCCAGCGAACGGCTGACTTCGTAGGTGAAGTCAACGTGGCCCGGGGTGTCAATGAAGTTCAGCTGGTACTTGATACCGTCTTTGGCGGTGTAATACAGAGTAACGCTGTGGGCCTTGATGGTGATCCCGCGCTCGCGTTCGAGGTCCATGGAATCCAGTACCTGGGCTTCCATTTCACGCTCGGCAAGGCCACCGCACATCTGGATAAATCGATCGGCCAGCGTCGACTTGCCATGGTCAATGTGGGCGATGATGGAGAAATTGCGGATATGACTCAAATCACTCACGGATCAACACTCAAAAAGGCTGCAGGCAGATTGCCCGCTGAAAAATAGCCGGGAATTGTACCTGATGCTCAGGCCAGACGTCATCTTTGCTGACCAATACAAAAAAGCCCCGTTTCCACGGGGCTTGTTACTGTAGGAGCGAGCTTGCTCGCGAAGATCACCAACGATAACGCGCTTATCCTGGATAAACGCGGCGTTTCGTAGATTTTCGCGAGCAAGCTCGCTCCTACAGGGAGGGGCATTATGCGAGCGCGGCTTCAACCGGCCCGGCGCAGCAGCCAGAACCCGGCCACAGCACAAATGGCCGTGGGCACCAGCACCGCAAACAGCGGCGAGAAGCCGAATACCAGGCTTGAAGGCCCGAGCAAATCCTGGGCGATGCGGAAGGTGAAGCCCACCAGCACACCGGTAAATACCCGCTGGCCCAGGGTCACGGAACGCAATGGCCCGAAAATGAAGGAGATCGCCATCAACACCAAGGCGGCGGTAACCACTGGTTGCAAGACTTTCACCCAGAACGCCAGCCAGTAACGGCCATTGTTCAAACCCTGCTCCTTCAGGTAGTGGATATAGCTCCACAAACCGGAGATCGGCAGGGCTTCCGGCACCATCACCACGGTATTGAGCAATTCCGGCTTGAGGGCGATATCCCACTGTTCGGTCGGCACATTCACCACTTCGGTGCTGGACTGGGTGCCCTGGCCCACGTTACGAAAGTGCGTGGTGGTGACGTCGCTCAGTTGCCATTGTTCGCCACCGTACTGCGCGCGCTTGGCGAAGCTGGACGACAACATGTGCCGCTCTTTGTCGAAGGTGTAGCGGGTCACCCCGATCAACAAGCCACCCGGTTGCACGGCGTTGATGTGGATGAACTCGTCACCCTGGCGGTGCCACAGGCCGTGCTTGGCGCTTTGCGCATCGCCCGAACCCTGGGCCAGGGCGCGATTGGCCTGGGCGGTGGCTTCGGCCGGTGGCGCAACGTATTCACCGATCAGCACGCTGCACGCCATCAGCAGCAGCATCGGTTTCATGACCGCCCAGACGATACGGCCGATGGAAACCCCAGCGGCGCGCATGATGGTCAGCTCGCTGTTGCTGGCCAGGGTGCCCAGGCCGATCAGGCAGCCAATCAGCGCGGCCATTGGCATCATGTCGTAAAGACGACGCGGCGCGGTCAGTGCCACGTAGCTCAGCACGTCCGTGACGGTGTAAGTGTCGGTAACGTTGCCCACTTCATCAATGAAGGCAAACAGCAAGGCCAGGCCAAGGATGATGCCCAGTACCGCCAGGATGGCGATCAGTACGCTAATGCCGATGTAGCGATCAAGCTTAGCCACGAGCCAACTCCTTCAGGCCACGACGGCTCTTCATTTTCAAACGGATAGGTTCCCAATAGAGCAGCCCCAGGCCGATCATCAGGAAAACCCCGTGTACCCACCACAGGCCCAGGGCCGGCGGCAACTTGCCCTTCTCCAGGGAGCCACGGGCAGAAATCAGGATGGTCAGGTAGGCCATGTACAGCAGGATCGCCGGCAGCAACTTGAGGAAGCGCCCCTGGCGCGGGTTGACGCGCGACAGCGGCACGGCCATCAGGGTCACGATAAACACCAGCAGCGGCAGGGACAGGCGCCATTGCAGCTCGGCGATGGAGCGCAGTTCCGGGCTGCCGAACAGCGATGAGGTGGGCAGTGCGTCGCGGTCGGTGACCTCGTCACTGATCTCGGCCTTGGGCAGCATGACGCCATAGGTGTCGTACTTGATGGCGCGATAATCCGCCAGGCCCGGGCTGCCGTCGTAGCGGTAGCCGTTTTCCAGGATCAGGTAGCGGTTGCCATCGGGGCGGATTTCCTGGCGCCCGCTGTCGGCCACCAGGATGGTAATGCCACGGTCTTTCTGGTTCTGGCCGAGGTTCTTCTGGGAAATGAACACGCCGCCCAGGTTGGAACGGTCGTCGGTCATGGTTTCGGTGTAGGTCACCCGCGAACCGTCGCTGAGCGCCTGGAAGCGACCGGGCTCGAGGGTGTCGAACTCCGTCATCGCATCCTGCTTGTTCAGCAGCAGCTGGAATTGCATGGCCCCCTGGGGCGCCAGGCTCATGCTCAACCAGGCCACCACCAGGGCGACACCGGCGGCAGGCACCATGGTCATGGCCAGCAGGCGCTGCTGGCTCATGCCGGTGGCCGACAACACGGTCATTTCGCTTTCCAGGTATAGCCGGCCATAGGCCAGCAATATGCCAAGAAACAGGCCAAGCGGCAGGATCAACTGAAGCATGCCGGGCATCCGGTAGCCCATGATCAGGAACAGTGAGCCCGGATCCAGGGCGCCAGCGGCGGCTTGGGCCAGGAACTTGACGAAACGACCACTCATGATGATGACCAGCAACACCGCACTCACGGCACTCAGGGTCAACAGGACTTCGCGGGACAGATAACGGAAGACAATCAAACCAGACACTCCAGGGTTGTCAGGCTAAGGCGGCCAAACAAGCAAGCATACCGAGTCGACCCGTTTACCACGGGCCGGCTAAAAAGATGGCGCATTATCCTGTGATTGACCGCGCCTGTCACGGAGCTTACTCATGCGCACGCACAAAGCGTGCGCCAAGGGTTGTCAGGCTCCGCTGGCGAGGTTCAAACTGCGGCCTTTGTCGCTGGCGGTTTACAACGCTGCCGAGCTTTAAAGCCGGAGTACAAGCTCCCGGCTCACAGACCTTGATAAGGGACCCGAAAATGGAATTGGTTGTAAAAAGCGTTAGCCCCGAAACGTTGAAAACCGCCACCCTCGTGGTCGCTGTCGGCGAAGGCCGCACACTCGGCGTCGCCGCCAAGCAACTGGATGAACTGAGCGGCGGCGCTATCAGCGCTGTGCTCAAGCGCGGCGACCTGGCCGGCAAAGTCGGCCAGAGCCTGCTGCTGCAGAGCCTGCCCAACCTTAAGGCCGAGCGCGTTTTGCTGGTGGGCGTGGGCAAGGATGCCGAACTGGGCGACCGTCCGTTTCGCAAGATCGTCAGCAGCATCCTCACCACCCTCAAGGGCCTGGGCGGCAGCGATGCGGTGCTGGCACTCGATGAAATCGTGGTCAAGGGCCGCGACAGCTACGGCAAGACCCGCCTGCTGGCCGAGTCGCTGGTAGACGGCGGCTATATTTTCGACCAGTTCAAGAGCCAGAAAGCCGAACCCCGCGCCCTGAAGAAAATCACCCTGCTGACCATCAAGGCCGCCCAGGCTGAAGTCCAGCGCGCCGTCACCCACGCCCAGGCCATCGCCAATGGCATGTCGTTCACTCGCGACCTGGGCAACCTGCCGCCGAACATCTGCCACCCGACATTCCTGGGCGAACAGGCCAAGGCATTGGGCAAAGAGTTCAAGGGCTTGAAGGTTGAGGTACTGGACGAGAAGAAGATCAAGGACCTGGGCATGGGCTCGTTCTATGCCGTGGGCCAGGGCAGCGACCAGCCGCCACGCCTGATCGTGATGCAATACAACGGCGGCAAGAAGTCCGAGAAGCCTTACGCCCTGGTAGGTAAAGGCATCACCTTTGATACCGGCGGCATCAGCCTCAAGCCGGGCGCCGGCATGGACGAAATGAAGTACGACATGGGCGGCGCCGCCAGCGTGTTCGGTACCTTGCGTGCGGTGCTTGAGCTCAAGCTGCCGATCAACCTGGTGTGCATTTTGGCCTGTGCCGAGAACATGCCGAGCGGCGGTGCGGCTCGCCCGGGCGATATCGTCACCACCATGAGCGGCCAGACTGTAGAGATCCTCAACACCGACGCCGAAGGCCGTCTGGTGCTGTGCGACGCCCTGACCTACGCCGAGCGCTTCAAGCCCCAGGCCGTGATCGACATCGCCACGCTGACCGGCGCCTGCATCGTGGCCCTGGGCTCCCACACCTCAGGCCTGCTGGGCAACAACGACGAACTGATCGAGCAACTGCTCAGCGCCGGCAAGGCCGCCGACGACCGCGCCTGGCAACTGCCGCTGTTCGATGAGTACCAGGAACAGCTCGACAGCCCGTTTGCCGACATCGCCAACATCGGTGGCCCGAAAGCCGGCACTATCACCGCGGCCTGCTTCCTGTCGCGCTTTGCCAAGAACTTCAACTGGGCTCACCTGGACATCGCCGGCACGGCCTGGACCAGCGGCGGCAAGGACAAGGGCGCCACTGGCCGTCCGGTACCCCTGCTGACCCAATACCTGCTGGATCGCGCCAAAGCTTAAGCGGCCCCGGCCCTTCTGTAGGAGCGAGCTTGCTCGCGAAGATCGCCTTTGATAACGCGTTCATCCTGGATGAACGCGCTGCCCTCAGGTTTTTCGCGAGCAAGCTCGCTCCTACAGGACTGGCGCCCCCCAGGATTTCCAATGCCCCAAGTCGACTTCTATATATTGCCCAGCGCCGATCCTCTCGCGCGCCTGGACTTTGCCTGCAAACTCACCGAAAAAGCCTGGCGCATGGGCCATCGCATCTACCTGCACTGCAGCGATGCCGCCCAACGTGACGAACTCGATGCCCGCCTGTGGCGCTTCAAGGGCGAGAGCTTCGTGCCCCACGGCCCCGCCGAATCCGAACCCGAAAGCCTGGTGGTGCTGGGCTTGGGGGATAATTGCGGCGATCACCATGATTTGCTGGTCAACCTCGACCTGAAAGTACCGGCCTTTGCCCAAGCGTTCGCCCGTGTGGCGGAAGTGGTGGTCGAAGACCCGGCTATTCGTCAGGCCGCGCGGGAGAGTTTCCGTTTCTACCGTGAACAGGGCTATCCTCTGCAAGATCACCGGCTACAACGACTTTGAGTACATGATGGACACTCCCAACCCGCTGAAAAAAGACGACCACCTGCTGGATGACCTGGAGTCGATCCGTCAGTTGCTGGGTGATGACAACCTGCAACCGCCGCTGCTGACCGACACGGTCGAGGGCGAGGTACAGATTCCGCTGTTGTTCGACATGGTCGGCGGCAAGCCTGCCGCCCCTGCTCCTGTGGTTGCAGAACCCGCTCCCGCCGCCGAAAAAGCCCCGGACGCGCTGTTGCTGCACCTGGACAACGAACTGCGCGCCGCTGCGCAATTGATCATGCAGGATGTGATCGATGACTTTGCGCCGCATATCGAGGCTGAGATCAAGCGTCGGATGGATGCGCGGATGGAGCGGTTGCTCAGCCAATACCAGAACTGAAGATGCCCCAACCCCTGTGGGAGCTGGCTTGCCTGCGATGGCGGCGCATCAGCCGGCGAAGATGCTGACTGAAACACCGCCATCGCAGGCAAGCCAGCTCCCACATTAATTCTGCATCGACCTTAAACCGTCTTCACCTCGCCCTCGCCCCTATCCCCCGTTATACTTGCCGGCTTTCCTGAATAAATGCCAACTAGGGTCCCGCCGCGCATGGATAAGACCTACCAGCCCCACGCTATCGAAACTTCCTGGTACAACACCTGGGAGTCCGAGAACTATTTCGCCCCACAAGGTGCGGGCGACTCGTACACCATCATGATTCCGCCACCGAACGTCACTGGCAGCCTGCACATGGGCCATGGCTTCAACAATGCGATCATGGATGCGTTGATCCGCTTCCGCCGCATGCAGGGTCGCGACACCCTGTGGCAACCGGGCACCGACCACGCCGGTATCGCCACCCAGATGCTGGTGGAACGCCAACTGGAAGCCACCGGCCAGAACCGTCACGACCTGGGTCGCGAGAAATTCCTGGAGAAAGTCTGGGAATGGAAAGACCAGTCCGGCGGCAATATCAGCCGTCAGATCCGTCGCCTGGGGTCGTCCGTAGACTGGAGCCGTGAGCGCTTCACCATGGACGACGGCCTGTCCGAAGCCGTAAAAGAAGCCTTCGTGCGCCTGCACGAAGACGGCCTGATCTACCGCGGCAAGCGCCTGGTCAACTGGGACACCAAGTTGCACACGGCGATTTCCGACCTCGAAGTGGAAAACCACGACGAGAAAGGCTTCCTGTGGAACCTCAAGTACCCGCTGGCCGACGGCGCCAAGACCGCTGAAGGCAACGATTACCTGATCGTTGCCACCACCCGTCCGGAAACCATGCTCGGCGATGCCGCCGTCGCCGTTAACCCGAACGACGAGCGCTACCAGGCGCTGATCGGCAAGTTCGTCGAACTGCCCTTGGTTGGCCGCCGTATCCCGATCATCGCGGACGACTATTGCGACCCTGAATTCGGCACCGGCTGCGTGAAAATCACCCCGGCCCACGATTTCAACGACTATGAAGTCGGCAAGCGCCACAACCTGCCGCTGCTGAACATCTTCGACAAAAATGCCGCCGTATTGCCGGCCTGCCAGGTGTTCAACCTGGACGGCTCGCTCAACGACAGCATCGACGGCAAGATCCCGGCTGAATACGCAGGCCTCGACCGTTTTGAAGCGCGCAAGCAGATCGTTGCCGCCTTCGACGCCGCCGGCTTGCTGGTCAGCGTCGACGACCACGGCCTCAAAGTACCCAAGGGCGACCGCTCCGGCACCGTGATCGAGCCGTGGCTGACCGACCAGTGGTACGTGTCCACCAAGCCGCTGGCCGAGCCTGCGATTGCCGCCGTCGAAGATGGCCGCATCCAGTTCGTGCCTAAACAGTACGAAAACATGTACTTCTCGTGGATGCGTGACATCCAGGACTGGTGCATCAGCCGTCAGCTGTGGTGGGGCCACCGTATTCCGGCCTGGTACGACGAATCGGGCAAGGTCTATGTAGGCCGCGACGAAGCCGAAGTGCGCGCCAAGCACAACCTCGGCGCGGACATCGCGCTGCAACAGGACAACGACGTACTGGACACCTGGTTCAGTTCGGGCCTGTGGACCTTCTCTACCCTGGGCTGGCCGCAGCAGACCGAGTTCCTGAAGAAATTCCACTCCACCGACGTGCTGGTCACCGGCTTCGACATCATTTTCTTCTGGGTTGCCCGGATGATCATGCTCACCATGCACCTGGTGAAGAACGAAGACGGCACCCCGCAGGTACCGTTCAAGACCGTGTACGTACACGGCCTGGTACGCGACGGCCAGGGCCAGAAGATGTCCAAGTCCAAGGGCAACGTTTTGGACCCGCTGGATATCATCGACGGCATCGACCTGGAAACCCTGGTGCAGAAACGCACCTCGGGCCTGATGCAGCCGAAACTGGCGAAAAAGATCGAGAAGCAGACCCGCGACGAATTCGCCGACGGCATCGCCAGCTACGGCACCGACGCCCTGCGCTTCACCTTCTGCTCGCTGGCCTCCACCGGTCGCGACATCAAGTTCGACATGGGCCGCGTCGAAGGCTATCGCAACTTCTGCAACAAGATCTGGAACGCCGCGCGCTACGTGCTGGACAAAGGCGAAGACTGCGGCCAGAACGGCGAAGCCGTTGAACTGAGCCTGGCGGATCGCTGGATCATCTCGCAGTTGCAGCGCACCGAAGCCGAAGTGACCCGCCAGCTCGACCAGTTCCGTTTCGACCTGGCCGCACAGGCCCTGTACGAGTTCATCTGGAACCAGTATTGCGACTGGTACCTGGAACTGTCCAAGCCGGTGCTGTGGGACGAAAACGCGCCGGTCGAGCGCCAGCGCGGCACCCGTCGCACCCTGGTGCGTGTGCTGGAAGTGGCGTTGCGCCTGGCGCACCCGTTCATGCCGTTCATCACCGAAGAAATCTGGCAGCGCCTGGCGCCGCTGGCCGGTATCGAAGGCAAGACCATCATGCTGCAACCTTGGCCGGTGGCCAACGAAGCGCGCATCGATGAGGCCGCCGAAAGCGATATCGAATGGCTCAAGACCCTGATGCTCGGCACGCGCAACATCCGCGCCGAGATGAACATCGGGCCGGGCAAGCCGTTGGCCGTGTTCGTCAAGAACGCCAGTGCCGAAGATCAGCGTCGCCTCAGCGAAAACGACGCGCTGCTCAAGAAGCTGGCCAAGCTGGAGTCGATCACCGTATTGGCTGCCGGTGCCGAAGCACCGCTGTCCGCCACTGCGTTGGTGGGTGAAATGGAAGTGCTGGTGCCAATGGCCGGCCTGATCGACAAGGGTGCGGAACTTGCGCGTCTCGACAAGGAAATCGCGCGCCTGCAAGGCGAAGTGCAACGAGTGGGCGGCAAGCTGTCCAACGCGGCGTTCGTCGACAAGGCGCCGGCTGAGGTGATCGAGAAAGAACGCGCCAAACTGGCCGAGGCTGAACAGGCCTTGGGCAAGCTGGCGGAGCAACATGCGCGGATTTCCAGCCTGTAAGGGGAAGCCGTGTAGAGAAAGAGGCCTTCGGGCCTCTTTTTTTGTCCAGCAAAACGACACCATTTCCGACTCTGAACCCTATCCCTGTGGGAGCTGGCTTGCCTGCGATAGCATCACCTCGGTCTGCCTGATACACCCAGTCGCCTGCATCGCAGGCAAGCCAGCTCCCACATTTGGCCGAGTTGTGTTCAAGAATGTGTGACAATGCCCACCACTTTGAGCCAACACCAGAATCATCATGACCGCCCCCACTACGCCCAAACCACCGCGCAAGAAGCCTAAAACCGCCGCCACGGCCAAACCCGTCGCGCCGCGCAAAGAGGCCACCCTGCACCCGCGCAACCGCCACACGGGCCGTTACGACTTCCCGGCGCTGATCAAGACCACGCCTGAATTGGCCAAATTCGTGATCATCAATCCCTACGGCAAAGAGAGCATCGACTTCGCCAGCCCGGATGCGGTGCGGGTGTTCAACCGGGCGTTGCTCAAGTCGTTCTATGGCATCCAGCATTGGGATATCCCGGCCGATTACCTGTGCCCGCCGGTGCCGGGGCGTGCTGACTACGTGCATTTCCTCGCCGACCTGCTCGCCAGCGTCAACGACGGCAAGATCCCGCGGGGCTCGATCGTCAAGGTGCTGGACATCGGCATGGGCGCCAACTGCGTGTATCCGCTGATTGGCTATATGGAGTACCGCTGGAACTTCCTCGGCTCGGAGGTCGACCCGATCGCCGTGTCCGCCGCCAAGGCCATCGTGCAATCCAACGACCTGAGCAAGGTCATCCAACTGCGCCAGCAACCCAACCCCAAGCAGATCCTGTTGGGCCTGCTGGAGCCGGGTGAGCGCTTTGACCTTACGATGTGCAACCCGCCCTTCCATGCGTCCATGGACGAAGCCACCAAAGGTAGCGAGCGCAAGTGGCGCGCCCTGGGCAAGGCCGACCCGAAACGCAAATTGCCGGTGCTTAACTTTGGTGGTCAATCGGCCGAACTGTGGTGTGAAGGCGGCGAGGCGCGGTTTGTGACGCAGTTGATCGCCGAAAGCGCGCACTTTGCGCATAAAGTGCTGTGGTTCAGCACTCTGGTGTCCAAAGCCTCCAACCTGCCGGCGATCGAAACGGCGCTGAAAAAAGCCGGCGTGCTGGAAAGCCAGGTGGTGGAGATGTCCCAGGGGCAAAAGCAGAGCCGCTTTGTGGCCTGGACGTTCCAGACCAAGAACGAGCAGCAGATCTGGCGCCAGCGCTGGGTTCGATAAGCCCGCCACACAATAAAATCGCAGGCAATAAAAAACCGTGCCCGGATCACTCCGAAGCACGGTTTTTTTTGCTGCGTCTTACTTGTTAACAGCGTCGGTCAGGCCTTTAGCCACAACCAGCTTGATAACTTTCTTGGCAGCGATTTCGATGGCAGCGCCAGTCGAAGGGTTACGGCCAGTACGGGCAGGACGCTCGGTCACTTTCAGTTTGCCAACGCCTGGCAGAGTGATTTCGCCGCCATTTTCCAGCTGATCAGCAACAACTTGGCTCAGTTGGTCCAGCAGAGCACGCACGGTAGTTTTCGGTGCGTCTACTGCTTCAGCCAGGTCAGCGATCAGTTGGTCTTTAGTAATAGCCATTGTGGTGTTCCTTCCCTATCAAATTCATATGGATTGCAGAGTGCAGTGTCAGCCGTCGAGCCCGACCGTCATGGCCTGGCATCCCCGGCCATAACCACGGAGATCGGGGTTATAGATGCTTGAAACGGGGATTGGTTCGACCTGACAAATGCTGAATGCACGCTTAACGCCGAGACGTGGCGTAAGACGGGGCAAAACTAGCACAGAGACGGGGAAATATCCGCCTCAACATACCCATTTGGTCAGCTTTATCGCTCTAAACCGTGAAAAAAAGGCATATGGCCAGTCGGAGGGCGTGCAAAATGCCGTTCGAGGCACGTCTTGACCAATGGGTGCGGTACACTGGGCGACTTTTCGGGGAGGCCAACCGCTCCCCCTTCAACCAGCCGAGAAGCCTATGCCGATCCGTCATTGCATCGTCCACCTGATCGACAAAAAACCCGACGGCACACCCGCAGTTCTTCACGCCCGCGACACGGAACTGGCCGAGTCCGCCGCCATCGAGAACATGCTTGCCGACCTCAACGAGAGCTACAACGCCAAACAAGGCAAGGCCTGGGGTTTCTTCCATGCCGAGTCCGGCGCGCACCCGTTCAGTGGCTGGTTGAAGGACTACTTTGACGGTGGCCAGGACTTCACCACCTTCAGCCGCACGGCGGTTGAGCACCTGCAAAAGCTGATGGAGGAATCCAACCTCTCCACCGGCGGCCACGTGCTGTTTGCCCACTACCAGCAAGGCATGACCGACTACCTGGCCATCGCCCTGCTGCACCACAGCGAAGGCGTGGCGGTGACCGACGAGCTGGACGTGACGCCCTCGCGCCACCTGGACCTGGGCCAGTTGCACCTGGCGGCGCGTATCAACGTCTCCGAGTGGCAGAACAACAAGCAGTCCAAGCAGTACATCTCCTTCATCAAAGGCAAGAACGGCAAGAAGGTCTCGGAGTATTTCCGCGACTTTATCGGCTGCCAGGAAGGCGTCGACGGCCCGGGCGAAACCCGCACCCTGCTCAAGGCGTTCAGTGACTTCGTAGAAAGCGAAGACCTGCCCGACGAGTCCGCCCGCGAGAAAACCAAGACCCTGGTGGACTACGCCAGCAGCCAGGCCAAGCTCGGCGAACCCATGGGCCTGGAAGAGCTCTCCGGGCTGATTGATGAAGACCGGCCAAAAGCCTTCTACGACCACATCCGCAACAAGGATTACGGGCTGTCGCCGGAGATTCCGGCCGATAAACGCACCCTTAACCAGTTCCGCCGCTTCACCGGGCGCGCCGAGGGCTTGTCCATCAGCTTTGAAGCGCACCTGCTGGGCGACAAGATTGAGTACGACGAAGCTGCCGGCACCTTGATCATCAAAGGCCTGCCGACCCAACTGACCGACCAGCTCAAGCGCCGTAACTGATGCTGGGCGGGGTGCTCAAGAAAGTCCTGCTGGTGTTGCTGGTGGTGGTTGCGATCCAGAACTGGGGCAAGGTTGAGCGGCTGTTCAACCCGTCCCAGGTGGCACCGGAGCAGGTACGCGCCTCTGCGCGGGTGGTGCTCTATGCCACCGAGTGGTGTGGGTACTGCAAGCAGATCCGGCGTTTTCTGGACCAGAAGGGTATCCCGTACCAGGCCGTCGATATCGAGAAGGATGCCCAGGCGCGCAAGGCGTATGAGGCGCTGGGCGGTGGTGGGATTCCGTTTGTGGATGTGAACGGCACCTTGATTCGCGACTACAACCCTGAAGCGATCATGGCCGCATTGAAGTAACACAATCAAATGTGGGAGCTGGCTTGCCTGCGATGGCCATAGGTATCTACACAACTTTGGGGCGACGCTGGACCTGTGGCGAGGGAGCTTGCTCCCGTGACGGCCTGACAGCCGACGCATCTCTACCTGACACCCCAGGATCCAAATGTGGGAGCTGGCTTGCCTGCGATGACGGCCTTCCAGCCGACACAGCTATACCGAGTACATATCCATTCCTGCGGTAACGGCCACTTAGGGTTCCGCCCTGACGGCGGCTCACTTTTGAAAAGCGCAAAAGTAAGCAAAACGCTCTTGCCCCACCACTCGGCACCTCGCCTAGGCTCGGTGTGCCCGTAATCCGCCAGTGATTTGGGGGGCCGCCGCCACGCGCCATCCATGGCGCGGGGCGGCTAAACCGGCATCCCTGCCGGTTTACCCCCCAAATCCCTGTCGAATTCCGGCCAGCGTGGTTTGACGGGGCGCTTGAGATCAAAAGCAGATCAAGATCAAGAGCGGCTCGCTTCGCATCGTGGTTACCGTTGGCTGCTGCAACCTACAAAATTGTGTAGATACCTATGGCTATCGCAGGCAAGCCAGCTCCCACACAAGTCAGCGCTACACATTGGGGCTTTGGGGTGGGCTTAAAAGTTGGCCTCCAGCGACACCATCGCCGTACGCTCTTCACCCACGTTGTAATACGCCGTGCTCGCTCCCAACCCGTTGACCGGGGCCGAGTTGAACGCCACGGTACGCGCCGAGCTCAAGTACTCCTTGTCGAACACGTTGAGCATCGAAAACCGCAGCGCGGCCGACTTGATGACCTTCTTATCCACCGGTAAATAAATACCCGCGTTCAGGTCGAACACCGTGCGGCCCTCGATCTTCTCCTTGTTGGTCAAATCGCCGTAGAAGCTGCCGACATACTTGCCTGCAATGTTGCCGTAGAACCGCGAGTCGTCATACCCGAGCACCAGGTTGAACATGTTTTCCGGCACGTTGGCCAATTGCTTGCCCGAGGTCGGCAACAGGACGTTTTTGCTGAGCAAGTCGTCCTTCTGCTCGGACTGGGTGTAGGTATAGGACGCGTAGTAGTTGAAGTTGTGCGGCAACAGGCCGCTCCATTCCAATTCCAGGCCTTTGTTATCGACAGTGCCGACGTTGAGCACCATGTAGTCACCGCTGGCATCGGTGGTCGAGACCTGGCGATCCTTGAAGCTGATGTAGAACAGGGTCGCGCTCAACGCCATGTCGTCTGCGGTGTAGCGCCAGCCCAGCTCCTGGTTCCAGCTCAGCTCGGACTTGAGGCTCACGGAGTCGCCCTTGTTGTACAGCACGTAGTTGGGTGGCGTGCGCATATTGCGGGTGACGTTGTAGAACGCCTGGTTGCTTTCATCGACCTGGTACTTGGCGCTGAAGTTGGGCAGGAACTGGTGGTAACGGGTGTTACGTTTTTCCGGCGTGTCGTACAGGCTGCCGAGGTTGTTGCCGTCACGCTCGACATATTGGTAGGCCACGCCGCCAACAAAACTCAGGTCCGGTGTGGCTTGCCAGTTGTCCTGTACCCAGAGTTTCTGCGCCGGGGTGACGGTGTAGTAGTGGCGGCCCTGGACCGTAGCGCCGTTTTTGTCGACCACCTGGCCGCCGCTGTTGTAATCGCCCCACACATCGTCGGGGGCACCTTCGTTGTTGATGCCGATAAACGGCTGAGTCTGACGCTGGCGTGCGCGTTCATACCAATAGCCGTAGTCCAGGCTGTGTTCTTCGTTGATGTCCCATTTCATTTTCGCCGTAAAGCCGGGGCGCCAGGTTTCGGTCCACGAAGGGCGGTAATAGTTGGCCGATTGCAGGTTACTCAGGTCGTAATTGCCGGCCTTGTCGGACTTTGGCCCCAGGTTGGAAGCCGTCTGGCCGCTGAAGCTGCCACCGTTGGCCCAGTAGTAGTACGGCGTGAGTGTCAGCGACAAGTTGTCCTGCAGTTGCCAGCGCTGGGTCAGCGTGGCGTTGACGCTTTCGAACGGGTTGCGGTTGAGCTTGTAGGACGCCGACAGCAAACCGGCCTTATACACCGGGCTTTGCGCGTAATCCTTGCGCCGCCCTTCGGTGTCGAACTGCGCTTTGCTCAGGCTGTTGTAGTTGTAGTTTTCCTGCTTGTTGTACTTGATCGTGGCCAGTGTGGAGTTGCCGTTATCCCCTTCAAACAGGCTGCTCCACTCGATTTTGTCACTGCGCAGAGTGCCCTTGCCGCGCCACTTGTCACCCTCCAGGTGCGACGCCGATACCCAGCAGGCCACCCAGATCACCGGTGTTCGCTCGCACGAAGGTCTTGCGCAGGGCGTTGGCACCCACGATCTGTTTGGCGAACACCCCGGCGTCCTTGGTCGGGCGAATGGTGATCATGCCGATGTTGCCGCCGCTGGAGCCGATGTGCGGGCCGTCGGCCTCGGAGGAACCTTGGGTGGCGAACACTTCGGCCAGGTTTTCCGGGTCGCCCAACTGGTTGGAGTACACACTGTAGTTGCCCGAGTCGTTGATCGGCACGCCGTCCACCGAGACGCCGACCTGGTCGGAACTCATGCCGCGCATGGTGAAGCTGGTGCCACTGGTGCCGCTGGCGTCATCGCTGGAAACGTTGATGCCCGGCGTGTACTTGAGCTTGTCGATGGCGTTGGCGGTGGCCGACATTTCGTCCATGGCTTGCTTGGTCACCGTCGAGCGCGCCTTGGCGCTTTCTTCGAGAATCATGTGGCCGCTGCCAAGGGTTTGCTTGCCGGCGATGTTCACCGAGCCGACATCCTGGGCATCATCGGCCAAAACCAGCGGCGCAAAGCCGCCCAGGCCCGATGCCAGAAGCAGGGCATAAAGAGTGTTGTCGTTCACGTGTAGATCCCTTACTGACATTGTTGTGTTGTATGGGGCAGATGCGAGCTTCCTGACCACTTGTTCAGGAACCAGGGATGATCCACGGCACGTGTAACCGTTTGGTGACAGGTTTTGGTGATTGCGATGAAGGTTCGATGAAGGCGCTGCGGGCCTAGCGCAGCACAATCATGCGACCTAAGAGGGTGTGCTGTTCAAAGCCCAGCACCGCTTGCAAGGCGTTCAAGACCGCGACTGGGTCCTGGCTCGGAAAGCTGCCGCTGACGCGTTTGGCGGCCATGTCTTCGTTAAGCAAAAGAATGCGGCCGGGGTAATAACGCCGCAGGTCCTCGACCACCTCGGCCAGGGGTGCCTTGTAGTAGGTGAGCCAACCCTCGCGCCAGGCAAGGTGTGAGGCGCTGTCGACGCCATGCAAAGGAGCGGCAATGCCATGGGCGTAGGCCACTTGCTGGCCCGCGGTCAGCACCTGTTGCTGGCCCTGTTTGGAGGGCGTCACGCCGACACGGCCGGACAGCACAGTGACCTCGGCGCCGTCAGGTTGCAGGCGCACTTCAAACTGCGTTCCCAGTACCCGCGTTTCACCGCCGCTCGCCTCCACCACGAAGGGGTCGCCGGTGTGGGTCACGCTGAAAAAACCTGCACCACGGCGCAGTTGGATGTGCCGTTCGCCCTGGCTGAAATCCACCGCAATGGCGCTGTCGGCGTCGAGGGTGACCTTGGATTGATCGGCCAGGGTGAAGGTCTTCACCTGCCCTGGCGCCGTTACATAATCGGCGCCCCACTCATCGACCCAGCGTGACGGCTGCCAACCGGCGCCCATCGATACCATCAGCAGCAGGCAGGCGGCGACGGCCAAGGCACCGGACCAACGCGCTACCCGGGAGCGTTTGGAGGCGTTGATCGTATTGAGGTAGCCCTGCAAGGCGAGTGCGTCCTCGTCGGCCAGTTGGCGCGCTGGCACTTCGCTTAACTCCCAGAGCACCTGGGCTTGGGAGTAGGCCTCCACGTGTGCGGGATCTGCGCGTAACCAGCGGCTGAACGTGGCCTGGTCGCCGCTGCTGGGCTGGTCATGCAGCAGGCACAACCAGTCGAGCGCGGCCTGCTCCTGGGCGGGCGTGGGCGTGACGTTCACGGGGCTTTCCCTGGCGTGCGTGGCGGCGAGGGTTCGCGAAGGCTGGCCTTGCAGGCTTCGAGGGCGCGCATCATATGTTTTTCCACGGCACTTTGGGACAGGCCCATGGCCTTGGCGATTTCGGCGTACTTGCGGCCGTGGATGCGGTTAAGCAGGAAAATCTGGCGGGTGCGCTCGGGCAAGCTGCGCAAGGCAGCTTCCACATGGCGCAGATCATTGCCCGCCTCCAGCGCCGCCTGGGGTTCGCAGCCTTGATTGTCTGACTGCTCGGGCAGCCAGCCTTCACTGCTGCGTGCCCGTGCGCCTTCGCTGCGCAGGTGGTCGATGGCGATGTTGCCAGCGCAGCGCAGCAGGTAGGTGCTCAGCTCTTCGACCTGCACCAGCGGGCGACGCCAGAAGCGCAGGAACAAATCCTGCACCAAGTCGGCTGCCGTGGCGCGGCACCCGACACGGCGGCTGACCAACGCCTCCATTTGCGAACGCTGGGACAAAAACACCTGCAAAAAGTGCGCGCGCCCACCGGCCGCCTCCGCGTGCGGATTATCCTGGGGATTGGGCGGTGGGTTGATCCTGATCATGGCCGGCTCAAGATAGGGCGAACGCCGCAACAGGGCTGGCCAACAGGCCGAGGCCCGCCAGGATCAAGGCCAGCCTTGGCCGATACGGCAGCAGCAACACCAGCAGCAAGGCGCTGAGCATCAACACCGCGCACCACTCCACCAGGCCCTGGCCCCAACCGGCGCCAAGCACCGCCGGCCAGATCGACACGGCCAGCAGCAACCAGCCGCCCACCCGCAGCCCCAGACGCCGCGTGGGCGTGGGTTTGCTGTGCAGCAATTCGCCGTGGTGACGGTCGGTGGACAAACACAGCGCGGTAAACCCGGCGTAGCACATCAATAGCGCGAGGAGCATCAGTGGGCCTGCTGCTTGAGTGCCAACCCGCGGGCACGTTCAGCCTTGGGTTGCGGCGCGGTGCGGTGGTGCATCTTCCACGCCGCCCACGCCAGGAACATGCCGCTGGCCAGGCAGGTGAGGTCGAAGCCGGCCATGGCCCAGTCGCCGCTTGGCACGGAGACGCCCAAGTGGTGCGAGGTGGTGATGGCGTTAAGCAGTGGAATGGCGGCAAACAACAGCGCGCCGAGGCTCAGTTGCTCAACCCAACCCTGGCGACCGCGCCGCAGCAAGGCGTGCAACAGGCTCAGGCCCCAGGCGATAAAGAACGCCTGCACTTCCCAGTCGGAACGCGCAGCGAAGCTTACCGGCAACAGGCGGTTGGCCCAGAAAAACGCCGCAATGGCGATCATCAATCCGGACATGCTGGCAATATTCAGCACCTCCACCAGGCGCAGTTCAAAGGGCATGACCGCGGCCTTAGCGTGTTTGAGCTGGCGTTTGCCCAGCCAGATCACCAAGCCCGTGCCGATCATCGCCGTGCCCGCCAGGCCGCAGATAAAGTACAGCCAGCGCAGTACCGGGCCGGCGAAATGGCCCATGTGCAAACCGTAGAAACTGCCACCGATGGCCGTCGCCAATGACGGCTCGGCACTGCCTCGCAACAGCTCGCCGGTGGTGCCGTTGAACGACAGGGTACTGCCGGAGGCATGCACCACGCTGTCGGAGCCAGCGCGCGACACGTTGACCGAAGCGTTGACGTCGCCGGGGTTATTGACCGCCAGGCGCCCCACATGCCCGCCCGCCCACTGTTCCCGCGCCTGCTGGTACATCGGCATCAACGGCAGCAGTTTGCCCGGCTGGCCGAGGGCCGGCGGATTGTCGGTAGCGGGGAACAACTCGCTGAAGAACGCCCGGCTGTCGTCGCCATAGGACGCCACGATGGGCGCAGGCATGACCATGCTCATGAAAATCACCAGGCTGCTGTAGGTGATCATCAGGTGAAACGGCAATACCAGCACACCCACCGCGTTGTGCCCGTCCAGCCAGGAGCGCTGGCCTTTGCGCGGGCGGAAGGTGAAGAAGTCTTTGAAGATTTTCTTGTGGGTAATGATGCCGGTGATCAGCGCGACGAACATCACCATGGCGGCGATGGTCGACAGCCAGCGGCCCCACGGGTAAGGCATTTGCAGCTGGAAGTGGAAACGATAGAAGAACTCGCCGCCCTTGCTTTCGCGCGCCTGCACCGGTTGGCCGGTGACGGGGTCGAGGACTTTCTGGATAAAGGTGCCGCGCTTGCCGGCCTCGAGCTTGTCTTGCCACATTACCGATAGGCCGGGGTCGCGTCGGGTTGGCAAGGTAATGAACCAGCGCGCGGCGGTGGGTGCCTGCTGTTGCAGGTAATTTTGCGCCACGGCGAGGCTGCGCCCATCGTCCAGGGGATGGGCCTGCACTTCGGGCTGCATCCAATGGGTAATTTCGTCTTTGAAATAGGCCAGGGTGCCGGTCAGGAAAATCGCGAACAGCAGCCAACCGAAGATCAAGCCCGCCCAGGTGTGCAACCAGGCCATGGCCTGGCGAAAGCCCTCTTTCATGTGCGAGCCATCCAGAAACCAATGCCGGCCAGGGTGGCAAACAGCGCACTCGGCACCATCACCCCTGCCCAGGCGCGCCATGCCGTGCGGCAAGCAAAACACCAAAGCACCGCCAGCAGGTAGAACACAAAGGAACTCATCATGCCGGTGACCACCGCATCGGCACGGGTAGTGGGCAGCCACAGCGCCAGGCAAATGGCGGCCAGTGAGGCCATCAGGTAACCGCCAATCACCGCCGCCAGCACGCGCGAGGTGACAGCGAGGCGGTAGGAAGCGGGCAATGAGGTTTTACTTTTCATGCGGCAGGCGCCTGGTTCATCAGCGCGCAATATTAATGATAAATATTCTCATATGCAAAAGAGAACGGATGAATCACCTGCCTTGGCCGATTGCCGAACCTGGTCACGGGCCCTACAATGCGAACAATTCTTGTTCTCTAAAGCATATCGAATGCTTGCGGAGTGATCGCGTTGCAGCCGTCCAATCCCGTCGAAGTGTTGTACAACGACCATCACCACTGGCTCACCGGCTGGTTGCGACGCAAGCTCGGCTGCCCGGACAACGCCGCCGACCTGGCGCAAGACACCTTTATCCGCGTGCTCAGTGCCCGGGAAGCGCCAACGCTGATCGAGCCGCGCGCCTTCCTCACCACCGTGGCCAAGCGTGTGCTGTTCAACTTCTACCGCCGTCAGGACCTGGAACGCGCCTACCTCGAGACCTTGGCGCAGATGCCCGAACACGTGGCGCCGTCGGAAGAAGACCGCGCAATCATCCTGCAGACCTTGCTGGAACTGGACCAACTGCTTGACGGCTTGCCCAAGCAGGTCAAACGCGCCTTCCTGCTGGCCCAACTCGACGGCCTGACCTACGCGCAAATCGGCGCGCAACTGGGCATCTCCATCGCCACCGTCAAACGCCACCTGACCAAAGCGGCCATGCGCTGCTACTTCGCCCTATGAACGTCTCCAGCCAAGTCGCCGAACAAGCCGTGCACTGGTTGCTGGAAATGCAGCAAGGCGCGCTCAACCCACGCCAGCAGGCGGCCTGGCAGCAATGGTTGAATGCCCACAGCGAACACCAACGCGCGTGGGAGCAGATCCAGCGCGTCAACCAACGCCTACGCGGCGTGCCCTCGCCCCTGGCCCATGCGGCGTTGAACGCGCCCACCTCCAGCAGCCGGCGTCAGGCGCTTAAATTGCTGTTGATTCTGGGTGCCGGTTCAGCCGCTGCCTGGAGCCTGCACCAGCAACATATCCTGCCGCCGCTGACGGCTGACTATCGCAGCCCGGTGGGCCAGCGCCGCACAGTGCAATTGGCCGACGGCAGCCAGTTGCAGCTCAACACCGGCAGCGCGGTGGATGTGCATTTCGATGGCCAACAGCGCCTGGTGCGCCTGCTTGAAGGTGAAATCCTGCTCACCGCCCGCGCAGGCCAGGCGCCGTTGCACGTGCTGACCGGCCAGGGCCTGCTCAGCAGCCAGGCGGCGCGCTTGAATGTGCGCCAGTTCAACGACCACACCCAACTGGCGGTGCTGGCCGGCCAGGTCGAGGTAATGCCCAACCGCTACAACGGCTTGGCGCTGAACGTCGACGCCGCGCACCAAGTCAATTTCACCCGCAAAGGCTGGGACACCCCGCGCGCCACCGACGCCAACAGCGGCGCCTGGGCCGACGGCATGCTGGTGGCCGCACATATGCGCCTTGAAGACTTCTTGAGTGAACTGGGGCGCTATCGTCGCGGCCAGCTCCATTGCGATCCACAAGTGGCCAACCTGCTGCTGTCCGGCAGTTACCCATTGGATGACAGCGAACGCATCCTCGACCTGCTGGAGATCACCCTGCCGGTGAAAGTGCGGCGCTTTACCCGTTATTGGGTGACCGTGCAGGCACGTGCGTGATGCATAGCGCTTTCTTGCTCGCGCCCCCCCAACCTACCGCGTTAAACGGACAACCCGCGTTATCGTTGACGATTTTCGCGAGCAAGCTCGCTCCTACAGTGGCAGTGAACTTGAAATATTTTTTGCAACTGTGAGCCGTTTTCCGCACCTGGCGTGACAGAGAAGGAAAGCCCCCTTGATCCTTCCTTCTCAGGACCGCCCTTCATGCCCCAGCAACCGACGCTTCTCGCCCGTACACTGCGCCAACTCCTGCTCGGTGCCAGCCTCAGCCTGACCGCACTGCCGGCGGTGATGGCGGCCGATGCCAAGGCGTACCACATTGCGCCAACCACTTTGGAAGCGGCCTTGAATCAATTCGGGCGTGAAGCCGGTGTGCTGGTGTCCTTCGGTTCGGCAGTGACCGCCGGTATGCAAAGCCCCGGTTTGTCCGGCAACTTCAGCGCAGCCGAAGGCCTGCAGAAACTGCTGGAAGGCACCGGCCTGCAAGCCCGCGCCGAGGGTGATAACGCCTATAGCCTGCAACCGGCCGGCGCCCCTGCGACCCTGGAGCTGCAGACCTCCAACGTGGTCGGCGACTGGCTCGGTGATGCGGCGCAAACCAACGTGTTCGAGCACCCCGGCGCCCGTGATGTGATCCGCCGCGAAGAATTCGAACGCCAGGGCGCCACCCAGGCCCGCGATGTGCTCAACCGCATCCCCGGCGTCAACGCCCCGGACAACAACGGCACCGGTAGCCACGACATGGCGCTGAACTTCGGCATTCGCGGGCTCAACCCCCGCCTGGCGTCGCGCTCCACGGTGCTGATGGATGGCATCCCGGTGCCCTTCGCGCCTTACGGCCAGCCACAACTTTCCTTTGCGCCGATCAGCATGGGCAACATGGACGCGGTGGATGTGGTGCGCGGCGGCGGTGCGGTGCGCTACGGCCCGCAGAACGTGGGTGGCATCGTCAACTTCGTCACCCGTGCCATCCCGGATGCGCCGACGGTCAAGGGTGGCTTGCAGACCGAGACCAGCCCCTCCTCCAGCCACGACGGTTTCAAGACCACGGGCAACCTGCTGGCGGGCGGCACCGCCGACAATGGCTTGGGCGGTGCGCTGCTGTACTCCGGCACCCGCGGTGGCGACTGGCGTGAAAACAGCAACACGCGCATCGACGACCTGATCCTCAAGGGCAAATACCAGCTGGACGACGCCAACAGCTTCAACGCCATGGCTCAGTACTACGAAGGCCAGGCCGACATGCCGGGCGGTTTGAACGTCAAGGACTACAAGGCCGATCCGTACCAGTCCACTCGCCCTTACGACAAGTTTTGGGGGCGCCGCACCCTGTTCAATGTGGGCTATCGCTACGAACAGGACCGCCGCGAATTCACGGTTAACAGTTTCTTCACCAAGACCCTGCGCAGCGGTTACCTGGACCAAGGCAGTTTCCTGTCGCTGTCGCCACGGGAATATTGGGTACGCGGCCTGGAAACCCGTTTCGCCCAAGGCTTTGACCTAGGCCCTACCAGCCATGAAGTCGGCGTGGGTTACCGCTACATCAATGAGGCTGGTCACGAATTGCGCTACCGCACGCCGATTGCCGCCAACCAGCAGATCCCCACCACCAACAGCCGCAACGACCGCGACACGCGGGGCGGCACCGAAGCCAATGCGTTCTTCATCGACGACCGCATCGACATCGGCAAGTGGACCATCACCCCAGGCATTCGCTACGAGATGATCGAGTCCCAGCAGACCAACAACCTGAGCAACGTCAAATACAAGGGCGACTACAACACCGCACTCCCGGCGCTGAACGTGCTCTACCACCTCACCGATGACTGGAACCTCTACGCCAACACCGAAGGCTCGTTCGGCAGCGTGCAATACAGCCAGATGCCCAACCGCGTGAACAGCGGCGAAGTGAAACCGGAAAAAGCCCGCACCTGGGAACTCGGCACGCGCTATGACAACGGCAACCTGCGCGCGGAAATCGGCGCGTTCCTGATCAACTTCGACAACCAGTACGACAGCAACCAGACCAACGACACCGTGATCGCCCGGGGTGAAACGCGTCACCAAGGCATCGAGTCGAGCATCAACTACGCCCTCGACGGCCTGACCCCGGCGCTGGCAGGGTTTGATGTGTACGCCACCTACGCCTATGTCGACGCGACCATCCGCGAAGACGGCCCGAACAAAGGCAACCGCGTGCCCTTCTCCTCCAAGCACAAAGGTACCCTCGGCGTGGGTTACACCGAAGGCCCATGGAAGCTGAATGTGGACAGCAGCTACCAGAGCAGCCAGTTCGCCGACAACGCCAACACCCAGGCCGAAAGTGCCGACGGTGCAAATGGCCGCATCCCCGGCTACATGCTGTTCAGCAGCCGCGCAGCCTATGACTTCGGCCCGCAGTTGTCGGATTTGAATGTGGCGGTGGGGGTGAAGAACATCTTCAACAAGCAGTACTACACCCGCTCGTTTGATGACAATAACAAGGGCAAGTACGTGGGTGAGCCGCGCACGGTGTATGTGCAAACTTCTATCGCGTTCTGACCGCATTTTGTAGGAGCGAGCTTGCTCGCGAAAAACTCACAGGCGCCGCGTTCATTCAGCAAACACGCGTTATCGTTGATGTTTTTCGCGAGCAAGCTCGCTCCTACAGATGGTTTTCAGTGTGTTCAGGATCTAACTGCCCGCCAGGCAACTGGGGGTAGCGGCCACCAACGCGTCAATGGCACACCGCGTCTTGGCCGGCATATGCGCCGCCGTCGGCCAGATCACATGGATCGGCGCAGGTTGCTCACGGTAGCTGGGCAGCACGGCCTGCAACTGCCCACGTAGCGCATAGTGGGCAATCAACCAACTCGGCAACCAGGCCAGGCCCACGCCCGCGATGGCGGCATCGGCCACGGCCTGGAGGTCGTCCACGATCAAGGGCGAAGCCAGGCGCGAACACTGCGCGGTGTTGCTGCGGTAAGCAATGCCACGATGAACGGCCAGGTCTTCGATACTTTCAATGGCGCCCTTGCGCTGCAAATACGCCGGTGACGCCGCCAGCCCCATGGCCTGCTCTCCCAAGCGCCGTGCACTCAGGCGGTCGGTGTCGGGCAACGGCCCGATGCGCACGGCAATATCGAAGCCCTCCTGCACTAGATCGATCATGCGGTCGGAAAAACAAAGGTCGATTTCCAGTTCCGGATAGCTGTCCATCAGGGCCCACAACGCTGGCGCGGCATAGTGATGACCAAACGCCAGGGGTACGCTCACTCGCAAACGCCCGCGGGGTTGCTGACGGCCGCTTTCCAACACCGACTCGGCCGCCTCCAGCTCCGCCAATGCGCGCAGGCAATGCTCGTAGTACGCCTGCCCGTCCTCGGTCAACCGCTGGCGCCGAGTGGAGCGCTGTAACAGGCAAGTGCCCAAGCGCGCTTCCAGCCGCGCCAGGCCCTTGCCCACCGCCGAGCGCGTGAGGTTCAGGCGTTCGGCGGCTTCGGTGAGATTGCCGCTTTCGACAATCTGCAAAAAGAGTTCGACGCCATCAAAACGTGGGGTAGCCATGCTTAATTGTCGCCCTTTATTCCCTTATCAATGGAAAAGTTGTCGCCAATAAAGAACCTTATTCCCGAGAGAATAGCCCCTCCCGCTCTCGAAAGGAATGTCGTATGCCCCGCGCCGCCGCACTCTCGGCCCTCACTCCCCCGCGTACCGCCAGGAACGGCATGGCCCTCACCGCTGTCTGCCTGGTGGCCCTGATGTTCGGCCTGGAAATCTCCAGCGTGCCGGTGATCCTGCCGACGCTGGAGCAGGAACTGGGCACGGGTTTTCAAGACGCCCAATGGATCATGAATGCCTACACCCTGGCCTGTACCAGCGTACTGATGGCGGCGGGCACCTTGGCGGATCGCTTTGGTCGTCGGCGTGTATTGGTGGTGTGCCTATGGCTGTTCGGGCTAGCTTCATTGGCCTGTGGGCTGGCCGACAGCGCCGCCACGCTGATCGTGGCGCGGTTTGTTCAAGGTATCGGCGCCGGAGCAATGATGATTTGCCAGTTCGCGATCTTGTCCCACCAGTTCCGCGAACCGGCGGCGCGTGCGCGGGCCTTTGCGATATGGGGCGTGATCGCTGGCGTGGGCCTGGGTTTCGGGCCGATGGTGGGGGCGTTGATCCTGGCCGTGGCGGACTGGCGCTGGGTGTTCCTGGTGCACGTGCCGCTGACCCTGTTCACCTTGGCGTTGTTGCACATCAGCGTGCAGGAATCCCGCGACCCGGCCAGCCATCGCCTCGACATCGCCGGCATGCTGACCATGACACTCACGGTGTTTGCGCTGGTCTATTTCATCACCCAGGGCAGCGAAATCGGCTTTGGCACCTCGGCGATGCTCGGCTGGGCTGGCCTGTCGGTCTTCGGGCTGCTGCTGTTTATCTGGATTGAGCGGCGCAGTGCCCACCCGATGTTTGACTTCTCGGTATTGCGCATCCAACGTTTCAACGGCGCGTTGATGGGCTCGATCGGCATGAACTTCAGCTTCTGGCCGTTCATGATCTACCTGCCATTGTATTTCCAGGCGGGCCTGGGTTACGACACGCTGATCACCGGCGCCGCCTTGCTCGCGTACACCTTGCCCACTTTGCTGGTGCCACCGCTGGCCGAACGCCTGGCCCTGCGTTTTGGCGCCGAACGCATCATCCCCCTGGGCCTGGGCACGATGGGCGCGGGATTCGTGGCAATGGCCATCGTCAATGTTGCCGAACAACCCAGCATCGCGCTGGTGCTGCTCAGTTGCGTGATAGCAGGCATAGGACTGGGGCTGACGAACTCCCCCACCACCAATACCACCACCGGTTCAGTCTCGGCTGACCGCGCCGGCATGGCCTCGGGCATCGACTTCAGCGCACGGCTGATCACCCTCGCGCTCAATATCGCGCTGATGGGCCTGGTGCTGTTGTTGGGAATCAGCCATCACCTGGCCCATGTGCTGCCTGCCAGCACGACGTTGGAGTGGGCAAGCCTCAGCCAGCATATTGCCGCCGGCAAGTTGGATGCGCCGGGGCTGACCGTTCATGATGCGCAAACAGCGCTACGCAGCGGCGCCGGCTGGGCCATGCTGTTTGCGGGCTTGGGCGCTAGCGGGTTGGCGCTGTTGAGCCGGCATTTCTTCCGGCGCGAGCGCTGAACGAAAAACGGGCCTGCAAATGCAGGCCCGTTTTCAGTGGGGGAATGAAAAAACAATCAGCCGTTAATGGCAGCGTTTTCGTTTTCCAGGAATTCCTCTTCCAACGCGTCTTCGTTCACTTTGTTGATTGGCTGGTTTTTACCGGCAGCGCGCGGCTTGCCTTGCAGTTTGCCAAACAGATGTTCCAGTGCGTGGTCGAGCTTGACTGCGGCGCCATCGATCGCCTGTTCCAGCGTATCGGCTTTATGGCACACGGAAACTGGTTGATGGCCCTTTGGCCGTGCTTCCAGACGGCAACTCAAATCGTGGGGGCCGGGCTTGTCGCCGTTCTCGTCCCGCAGGTAGACCTCTACACGGGTCAGGTCTTCTTCGTAGCGTTCGAGCGTGCTCTCAATGGTAGTACGTACCCACTCCTCCAGTCGGATGCTGCTTTCAATATGGTTATCGCTATTGACTTGGATTTGCATAGTTCTTCCCTTATTTCAGCTAGCTCGCCAGAGGTCACAAACTGCAACACCGGGGTGGTGAAACCATGACCTCTTGATTACACAATTGAGCACCTGCTGAAACAATTCAAGTCCTTTGCAAAGATAAATCCTACATTACAAATTAACCCTGACGACGAGCAAAAACGCTGTTAGGGTGGGGAGTTAGTTACATCTTCTTACCCTCTGCGAAACTCACAATTGCCCCTCTCCCAACGGGTGCAATCCGCGAAAAATCCCCGCTTCCTCCACCAGCCAGTCATGCACCGCGCGCACGCCCGGATGGTTCAACGCGCCCGGCGCATACAGCAGCACGTAGCGTTTATGGTTGGGCACCGCCAGGCCGAACGGCACGATCAAGGTGCCGCGCTCCAGTTCATCGTTGAGCAAGGTGCGCCGGGCAATCGCCACGCCCATGCCGGCGATGGCGGCTTCGATGGTCAGGTGGTTGCGGTTGAAGGTGTGCCCGCGCCGTACGTCGGCACCGTGATAACCGATGGCATTGAGGTAAAACTCCCACTCGGCATATTCATAACTCCCACGCCAGGCCGTGATGTCGTGCAGCAGCGGGAAATGGGCCAGGTCCGCCGGGCCGTGCAAGGGCGGGCGGCCACGCAACAGGCTGGGGGCGCACACCGGGAATATCTGTTCATCCAACAGGGCTGTGGATAACAACCCCGGGTAGCTGCCGTCGTTGAGGTCGATGGCCAGGTCGAAGTCGCCTTCATGCAGGGCGATGCTGCTGTCTTCGGCGACCATGCGCAGTTGAATGTCCGGAAAACGTTGCTGAAAGCGCGGCAGACGCGGGGTCAGCCACTTGCCCAGAAACGAGGGGATCGAACGCAGGCGCAAGGTACCGCTGATCATCCCGGCGTCCAGGCGCTGCAACTCTGCATCAATGCTGCCGTAAGCCTCCCCCACCACGGCCGCCAGGCGCTGCCCCTCGGCGCTGAGTTCCACCCCCCGCGCGCGCCGATGAAACAGCCGAAAGCCGAGGCGCTCCTCCAACTGGCGAATTTGCTGGCTCACCGCTCCCGGCGTGATGTGCAGTTCTTCGGCGCAGCGGGTGAACGACAGATGCCGTGCAGCGCAGGAAAACACGTGCAACCAGACATAGGTCTGGCCGTGGAGGGGGCGGGTCATAGCGTTTAGTCCTGCTAAAGGGTGTCTTAGGATAATTCGTTGGTCAGTGCCGAGCCAGAGGCTCAGTATCGCGCCAATTCCGCCTGCTCTACAAAACATGGCAGCGATTTCTACTCCATTGCTTGTAAGGCTTTAGCATGGCTATCAGTGTTTTCGATCTATTCAAGGTGGGCATCGGTCCTTCCAGCTCCCACACCGTCGGCCCGATGCGCGCTGCCGCGACGTTCGCCCAAGCCCTGACCGACCAGCATGTGCTCAGCCAAACCCGTCGCGTCGAAGTGCGCCTGTATGGCTCGCTGTCCGCTACCGGCGTCGGCCATGCCACCGACCGTGCCTGTGTCATGGGCTTGATGGGCGAATGGCCAGACCGCGTCGACCCCACCTCGATCAACGGGCGTATCCAGCAATTGCGCGAGTCCGGCCGGCTGTTGCTGGCCGGCCAACAGGACATTGCCTTCAACTGGCACACCGACCTGTTGCTGTTGGACGAAAGCCTGCCTTACCACCCCAACGCCATGTCCCTGCATGCCTATGGCGACAGCGGCCTGCTGAGCGAACAAACCTATTACTCGGTGGGCGGTGGTTTCATCATCGAAGCCGCTGAAGCCGCATCAGGCGTTGCGCCTACCAGCGATGTGCAATTGCCCTATGATTTTTCCAGCGCCGTGGAACTGCTGGCCTTGTGCAACAAGCACGGCCTGCGGGTATCCGAACTGATGATGGCCAATGAACGGGCGTGGCGCAGCGACGAAGAAATCCGCAGCGGCCTGCTGCATATCTGGTCGGTGATGCGCGAATGCGTGGAACAGGGCCTGCGCGATGAAGGCATCCTGCCCGGCGGCCTGGATGTGCCGCGTCGCGCCGCGAAATTGCACCGCAGCCTGCTGGAAATCGGCAAGCCCAACGTGATCACCTCGACCTTGTCGGCCATGGAGTGGGTCAATCTGTTCGCCCTCGCCGTCAACGAAGAAAACGCCGCCGGCGGGCGCATGGTCACCGCGCCGACCAATGGCGCGGCCGGGATCATCCCCGCCGTGCTGCACTACTACATGAAGTTCAACGCCGACGCGTCGGACGACGACGTGGTCAACTTCTTCCTCGCCGCTGCCGCCGTCGGCATCCTCTGCAAGAAAAACGCCTCCATCTCCGGCGCCGAAGTCGGCTGCCAGGGCGAAGTAGGCTCGGCCTGCGCCATGGCCGCTGCCGGCCTGGCCGATATCCTCGGCGCCACCCCGGAACAACTGGAAAACGCCGCCGAAATCGGCCTGGAACACAACCTCGGCTTGACCTGCGACCCGGTTGGCGGCCTGGTGCAGGTGCCCTGCATCGAGCGCAATGCCATCGCGGCGGTCAAGGCGATCAACGCCACGCAGATGGCCCTGCGCGGTGACGGCAAGCACTTCATCTCCCTCGACCGGGTGATCCGCACCATGCGCGATACCGGCGCCGATATGCATGACAAATACAAAGAAACTTCACGGGGCGGCCTGGCGGTCAGCTGGGTGGAGTGCTGATCGGAGCACTGCTACCCGCCCCAACGTGAGCCCGCGCAAAAATAATAACGAGGCAATACCGATGACTGATGTACGTACACCTGCTGCCGAAAATCCCGATGTCAGAGAAAACACAGTAACCACCGGCTGGACCAAACACGACACCACCTGGATGCTCGGCCTCTATGGCACCGCCATCGGCGCGGGCACCCTGTTCCTGCCGATCAATGCCGGCGTCGGCGGTTTCTGGCCGCTGATCGTGCTGGCACTGCTGGCCTTCCCGATGACCTTCTTCGCCCACCGTGGGCTGACGCGTTTTGTGTTGTCAGGCAAATCCGGCGACATCACCGAAGTGGTCGAGGAACACTTTGGTGTCGGCGCCGGCAAGCTGATCACCCTGCTCTACTTCTTTGCGATCTTCCCGATCCTGCTGGTGTACAGCGTGGCGCTGACCAACACCCTGGGCAGTTTCATGGAGCACCAATTGCACATGGCGCCGCCGCCCCGGGCGATTCTGTCGCTGGTGCTGATCCTCGGCCTGATGGCTATTGTGCGTTGCGGCCAGGGCGTGATCGTCAAGGCCATGAGCGTGCTGGTGTACCCCTTCGTGGCCGCCCTGCTACTGCTTGCATTCAGCCTGATCCCCAACTGGAACGGCGCGTTCTTCGCCTCGGCCAGCGAGGGCATGCCGCTGCCGCTGTTCTTCAAGACGTTGTGGCTGGCGATCCCGGTGATGGTGTTCTCGTTCAACCATTCACCGATCATCTCCGCCTTTGCCGTGGACCAAAAGCGCGTCTACGGCGCCCAGGCCGAGCGCAAAAGCAGCGGCATCCTGGCCACCGCCCACGGCATGATGGTGCTGACCGTGATGTTCTTCTGCTTCAGCTGCGTGCTGGCGCTGTCACCGGCTGACCTGGCCGCGGCCAAGGCGCAGAACATCTCGATCCTGTCGTACCTGGCCAACCACTTCCAGACGCCGGTGATCGCCTACGCCGCACCGTTGATCGCGCTGGTGGCGATCACCAAATCCTTCCTGGGCCACTACATCGGCGCCAGCGAAGGCTTCCAGGGCCTGATCGTCAAATCCCTGCGTGGGCGCAACCGCTCGATGTCGTCCAAATGGCTGGAGCGTTGCACCGCGTTGTTCATGGTGCTGACCTGCTGGGCCGTGGCCACCTTCAACCCGAGCATCCTGGGCATGATCGAAACCATGGGCGGGCCGATCATCGCGTGCCTGCTGTTCCTGATGCCGATGTACGCGATCCGCCGAGTGCCATCTTTGCGCCAGTACTCAGGCCAGGCATCGAATGTATTTGTGGTGGTCATCGGGCTGATTGCGCTGTCTGCGATCGTTTTTTCCGTGATGCCCTGAATTAGCTCACTGATCTCAAAAACAACCAAAAATAATGTGGGAGCGGGCTTGCTCGCGAATGCAGTGCTTCAGCCAAGTATTTGTTGGCTGATACACCGCCTTCGCGGGCAAGCCCGCTCCCACATTTGGATTTCTGTGCCGGGTAAATCGCTGTACGGCACGGCCCTTGCTGTAGAGTTTTTGAGGAAAACGGAATTTGGCCGGTGGTCAGGCAATGCGAACTAATCCCGACACCGGCCGTCAATGACTGCATGTTCTTATCAGGCGGTAACGCACCATGGACAATCCTTTTCAGATCATCACCGACACGTTCAGCCCCCAATACCGCGTCAACCTGAGTATCCAACGGCTGGACGGCAGCATCATGCTCACCCTCTCTGACGAGACCGGTGTAGTGGCCAAGCGCATGATCAGCGCCGAACAACGCAACGACCCGCAACGCCTCAAGCGTCTGGTGCAAAGCATCCAGTTCGGCATCGCCATCGAACAGGGCCACAGCGCCGTGCAAATCCTGGAGCTGATGACGGACGGCGACAGCCACAAACTCCTGCAGCGACCGCCCGCCCGTACCCTGCCCTTCAGCGTCGGGCTTTAAAGCTCGCCCTTCTCGGTCTCCAGGCTCGCCTCGCCCTTGCGACGCGGGCTTTCGACCTTTACCGAAGGGAAGGCCGACGAGGCGTAGCGCACCACCAGGATCGCGAACGCCAACAGCAGAATCCCGCCGCACAGGTAGATGATGCCCAGGTCTGGCGGGTTGTGATGGGACACGTTGGAGATCAGCAAACGCGTGAGCGCGGTGATCGCCACGTAGATCAAAAAGCGCACCGGCATGTGGTTGGTCTTGAAGTAAATCCCGACCATCGCGCCCAATTCCAGGTAGATGAACAGCAGCAAGATGTCATCGATCTTGATGTGCCCGTTCTCCAGCATCCCCAGGAACTCCATCACCGCCGCCCAGGCGGTCACCGCACCAATGGCGAACAGCGCCAGGTAATGGAACGACTCGACAAACAGATTACCCAGCGACTCGGCCAGCCCATGTACTTGCTGACGCAGCCTTTCGGCCCAGTTGATTTTCACGATGATGCTTCCTTAGGTCGGCTCGACCGGATAATGCGGGGTGGACGTGACGGTTGTTCTGCATGCAGAAAAAAGGCCAAGGGGGCAGGCATGAGATGATGGCTAGGTAGCATGAGGCACGCAGGAGGATGAGCAGAGTAGATCTTTTGCTCATCCGAAAAACGAAAATTTCAAGGATATTGCTGGCGTGCGTGTAAAACCGAGAGAATCCGAATGTTGTCTGTCACTTTGTATACAACCAGATAATTCGGATGTACCACCATCTCTCGTGTTCCGCCGATTCTGCCTGGGCGGTAAAGATGGGGTCTGCGCGAGAGGGCAAGCACTGAAGCTTCGATTGATCGCTTAAGCTCAAGCGCTGCTACAGGATTACGATGACTGAGGTACTCAATAATTTGCCGGAGTTCTACCCGCGCTGCGGGCAGCCATTCAATCAGCATCGCCTTTCTTGAGTTTAGATTCGATCAGCGCTTGCATTTCGGCCATCACCTCGTCGTGAGGTATGCCTGGACTTGGGTCATCAAGAGCGGCTTGCACTCTGGCGCGAAACCAGCGGTCGTAGCTGTCAGCCTGCTCTTCGGTATCTGCTTGTGTACCCGAGGAAAAGGAATTGTCCATAAAAACCTCCGTTGTTGATGTAAAAGGAGTCTAGTCGCTAGCGTTTTCGCTGTCGTGCTCCCGGCGATGAAGTGAGTAACAGAAAAAATCCGTGTTCACCATTCACTTTTTAGACCGTCCCCACAGGCGTGGGAACGATCAGGTCATGGCATCAAGCTGGTGCAATTTGCTCCAGCGCTCGATCGACCAGCAGACCGCCCATTTCAATCAGTTGATGAATCGCCAGGACCAAGCTTCGCTGTGGACCATCAAGGTCGAATGCCAGAGTACTGGCCATCTCACGGGCGCTGTTCAAGGTTTCGCTGGCGTTTGCCAGCAAGGTTTCTGTATCAGCTTCAGGTGTGACACTGAATAGCACTGACTCGGTAGACGGGGGGCTGGGTGTGTGTTTTTTCATGGCCTAGTTCCTTAGTTAAGAAACCATCACCGTCTGCCGCCAAGCAGATTGGGTGACGGATTGCACAAGGTTGGCGGACCGGTAAGGAACAACCCGGCACCCCGAAGGGTCCATGCGCAACCCGCCATAAAAACAAGAGTGCCGTGTAAAAACCCAGCAATCTCATAGGGGGTCGTTGCGCTTCCTTGGTGGGCCGCCAAGCCCGCTCGCTGCAAATGCAGCGCACAAGGAAGGTAAGCCACCGGACAATTCCAGCGCAACCCCGGCAAGTTGTCAGAAATTTCCGGTGTAGCAAACCCCCATTTCCCAACTACATTAAAAACCTACTATCCAAACCCCAACGTTTGGCTTATCCTTTTCGCTGTATATAAATACAGTAGTCGCAAAAGACAACTATCGTGAAGGCATGTGAGGTGGTGAATGGCCGTCGAAGTGGTATACCGCAGCAGCCGAGATCTGGAGCGTTTGTTCATGGATAAAGCCGAAGCTGACCGTCATGACAAGATGCTTGAACTCGCTGAGTTGCTGGCAGAGGTGTTGCAAAAAGCCGTGCCGTCGTTGAGCGAGCAGCAGGTGGAAGAAGCCGGGATCTACATGGCGAAGAACCGCGATGTGTTTGCCAAGGCGTTCAAGAGCCAGCCGGACGCATTGTCCGAGTTGCTGAACCCGGCGGCGGAGTAAAGCCCGAATTGAACAGGCCCTGAATCATGGATTCAGGGCCTTTTTAATGCCTGGCCTATTTGTACAGCAGGCGTTCGGCCAGCTCATCAGCCACCCGTGCGGGCGAGCGTTTTTCGGCTTGGGCGTGGGCGAAGATTTCGGTCAGGCGGCTGCCGATGTTTGACAGGTGCGCGGTGATGCCGGGCAGGTCGGTGCCGGCGTGTTTGAGGGCGACGTAGATCAGCCCGCCAGAGTTGATCACATAGTCCGGTGCGTAGAGGATGCCGCGGCCTTCCAATTGGTCGGCGATGTCCAGGTTGGTCAGTTGCGCGCTGGCCGAACCCGCCACGGCGGCGCAACGCAGCTGGCCGACGCTGTTACGGTTGAATACTGCGCCGACGCCGCAGGGCGCAAGAATGTCGCACGGGGTGCTGAGCAAGGCGTCGTTGGCAATCGGGTGGGCGCCCAGTTGCTGCATGGCCAGTTGCACCTTGCCGTGATCGATGTCGCTGACCAGCAGCTCGGCACCGGCGGCATGCAGTTGCTCGGCAAGGGCGTAACCGACATTGCCCAGGCCCTGTACCGCGACGCGCAGGCCCTCGAGGTTGTCGCTGCCCAGGCGCGCCATAGCGGTGGTGCGGATACCGGCGAACACTCCCATGGCAGCATGGGGCGCGGGGTCGCCGGCGGCGGTGGTGCTGGTGACAAAGCGGGTGTTCTGGGCGATGCAGTCCATGTCGGCGACCGAGGTGCCGCTGTCGATCGAAGTGATGAAGCGGCCGTCGAGTTTTTCCACACAACGGCCAAACGCCTCGAACAGCGCCGCACGGCTTTCCACGTGCACGGGGCGGATGATCACCGCCGTGCCACCGCCCACCGGCAGCCCGGCCAGTGCGGCTTTGTAGCTCATGCCTTGCGCCAGGCGCGCAGCATCGGCTACGGCGGTTTCATCATTAGGGTAAGCCAGGTAACGACAGCCACCCAACGCTGGGCCCAGGCGACTGTTGTGGATGGCGATGATCGCCTTCAAGCCGGTCACCGGATCAACGCTCAGGTGCAGCGATTCAAGGCGGGTGCTGTGCATGAGCGCAAACATCAATGAGCTCCCGAATCACTTCTGGTAGTGGGCCAAGTATAGGCTTGCGGCAGAAAACTGCTGGATTGCGCTGGAATAAGCCGCGCGTTTTCGTGGGATCTACGACATAAGCGCGTGGGATATCTCTCAAGGTGCTGGACGAAAATTCTCAGCAAGGCTAAAACGGGGGCATACGCCGGAGAACTCGATGAACCCCCGCACAGCTTTTTTCGCCTGCCTGGACCGTTCACCCCCCGCGCTGTTCGAAGCCGCGCTGTGGATTGCTGCCGAGCATGACGCCAGCGTGCAGCCGGCGCTGATCCTGCACGAGCTTGGCGCGCTGCAACAACAGGTCAGCCTGGGCATGCCCCTGCTACCGGCGGATGAACTCGGCCAGCCGCTGCTGCGACGCATGAATGACCTTGGGTTTGCTCAGGATGACCATACGCCATTGCGCCCCGCCGCCGCGCTGTTGGACAAGGTGCTGCAACGCAAACGCGGGCAACCCTTGGCCATGGGCCTGATCGCCCTGGAGATGGCACGACGCCTGGATATCCCCATGGTCGGCGTGAACTTCCCCGGGCACTTCCTGCTGCGGGTACCGGGTGCCGATCACCTGCTGGACCCTTGCGGCGGCCGGCGCCTGTACCCTAACGACTGTCGCGAGTTGCTGGCGCGCCAATACGGGGAGAAGCTGAAATTGCAGGCCGACCACCTGCTGACTGCCGAGCCACGGGCGATCCTGCAACGGCTGTCGCGCAACCTGCGCCAACTCTACCTTGCCAACGACGAACCGTTGGCGGCCCTGGTGGACGCCGAGCGCGTACTGGAACTGGGCAACGCCAGCGCCTCCGACTACCTGGCGCGCGCCAGCCTGTATCAACGCCTGGATTGCCCCAGCGCCGAACGCTTCGACCTGGAACACGCCCTGATGCTCAGCGATGACCCGATCCAGCGTCTGCGCCTGACCGAGCGGCTCGGGCACCTGCCGCCCAACTCAGTAATGCACTGACCCAACTCCCAACTGTAGGAGCGAGCTTGCTCGCGAAGAACGCAAGGGCACCGCGTTAAACCAGGATGCCCGCATTATCGTTGACGTGCTTAGCGAGCAAGCTCGCTCCTACAGTGAGGGTTTGAGAACGTCGCTGTGCAGCGTGTTAGCTCCCGGCGCCCGCACTTGAATAATCAACAACGCTGCAATCACCGCCGGAATCGCGCAGAAGAAGAAAATCTGCTCGACCGGTATATGCATCGCCAGCAACAGGCTGCCAAACAGCGGCCCCAGAATCGACCCGAATCGCCCCACCCCCAACGCCCAGCCCGTGCCGGTGGCGCGCACGTGCGCCGGGTAGAAGTTGCTCGCGAAGGCATTGAGGGTCAGTTGCCCGCCGATGATGCAGAACCCGGCAGCGAACACGCAGGCCACCAGGTAGCGTGGGTTGTCGTGGTTCAAGCCCAGCAAGATGGTGCACAACGCTGCCGCCGCCAACACGCCGGACAGCAACCGTACTTTGCTTTTCAGGCGGTCGGCAAACCAGGCCATGAGAATGGCGCCCAAGGTGCCGGCGAACAGGAACATGGAGGTGACCAGGTTGGCTTCGTTCAACGCCAGGCCGCTTTCGAGCAATAGCGAAGGCAGCCAGCTGATCATGAAATACAGCAGGATCAGGCTGACAAAGAAAGTCGCCCAGATCAGCAGCGTCGGGCGCGCGTAGCCGTTGCGAAACAGCTCCACCACCGTCAGTTTGCTGCCTTGCTCCTTCAAGTTTTCCGCTTCGGTCGCGGGCGGTGGCTGCCAGTCGGGCAGCATCCGCGCCGTGACTCTGCGCAAACGCAGATAGGGCGGCGCATCGCGCAACAGACGCGGCAAGGATTCGGGCAACAGCCATACCAGAAACGGGAACAGCAGCAACGGCGTCACACCACCCGCCAGGAACACCGCCTGCCAGCCAAAACTGTCGATAAACCCGGCCGCCACAAAGCCACCCGCCGCGCCGCCGAACGAAAAGCCACAGGCGGCCAGCGTCACCATCAAGGTGCGCAGGCGTGGTGGCGAATACTCCGACATCAACGCCATGGCACTGGGCATCGCACCGCCCATGCCGATCCCGCAGATAAATCGCGCCGCCATCAACGTGGTCAGGGAATTGGCGAACACCATCAATACCGTGAGGCTGGCGTAGATCAGCACGCACGCCAGCAGAATGCGTCGCACACCAAACCGATCCGCCAGCGGTGTCACCAACAGCGAGCCGAGGGTGAGGCCCAGCAGGTTGGCGCTGAACACGGGGCCGAACGCGGATTTGTCCAGGCCCCAGTCCTGGGCCAGCGCCGGCACTACATAGCCCAGCACCTGGGCGTCATAGCCATCGGTGACCAGTAGCAGTGCCAGCAGCAGGAGAATCAACCATTGATAGCGCGACACCGGACGGGCGTCGAGTGCCGCGCGAAAGCTGGCAATCTGATTGTGCATCGCAAGGTACCTGTTTTTTTTATGATGGTTCCCACGCTCTGCGTGGGAATACAGCCCTGGACGCTCCGCGTCCGTTTTTAGAACCGTGACGCGGAGCGTCACATGAGGCGTTCCCACGCAGAGCGTGGGAACGATCATTAAAGGTGGTTCAGGGGGTGTCAGGTTGATTGGCGGGGTGTGCCTGCATGAAGGCCGGATGTTGGGCCGCCAACGCCGCCACCCGCCCGATGCGTGGGTATGCCGCCAAGGGCACCTTGAAACGCTCGGCCGCGTACAACTGCGGGATCAGAAACGCATCGGCCAGGCCCGGTTGTTCGCCAAAGCAAAACCCGGTGTCGCCAATCAACTGCTCCACCGCGCCCAGGCCCTGGCTGATCCAATGCCCGATCCACTCCAGCAATTGCGCCTCGTCGTGCCCCCACTTGCGCAGCAAGTTCTGGGTGCTGGAGTTATGCAACGGGTGGATATCACAGGCGATGATCGACGCCACCGCCCGCTCATGGGCCCTGGCGACCAAATCCTTGGCGAGCAGTGGCACCTGTGGATAACGCTCTTCCAGGTACTCGATGATCGCCTGTGACTGGATCAACAACGCCCCTTCATCGCTACGCAACGCCGGCACGCGCCCTTGGGGGTTGATCGCCAGGTAGTCAGGCTGGCGGTTGGCGCCGCCGGCCGGCACCAGCAGGTTGACCGGCAGCGCGGTGAAATCCAGGCCTTTGAGGGCCAGGGCAATACGTACTCGATACGACGCAGTAGAGCGGTAGTAGGTATAGAGTTCCATGGCCCTGCCCTCTCAGCGCGCCGCGACCACGGTGCCGCGGCATTCGCCGAAGCCGATGGAGGCAAAGCCCTCGCGGCTGCAACGGGCACGCAGGATGATTTCGTCGCCATCTTCAAGGAATTTACGCACCTCACCGCAAGCCAATTCAATCGGCTTTTTACCGCCTTCGGTAATCTCCAACAGGCTGCCGAACTGCCCAGGCTGCGGGCCAGACAAGGTGCCCGAACCAAACAGGTCGCCGGCCTGCAACTGGCAACCGTTGACGCTGTGGTGCGCCACCATTTGCGCCACGGTCCAGTACATATGCTCGGTATTGCTCAAGGTCAGGCGATGGGCGGGCAGGTTTTGTTCACGCATCGAGGCCGTGGTGAGCAGCACTTCCAGTTCGATATCAAAGGCGCCCGCGTTCTGATCACGCTTATCCAGCAGGTAAGGCAGCGGTTGCGGATCACCCTCGGGGCGCGGCGGCTGGGCCTTGCGGAAAGGTTCTAAAGCTTCGGCAGTCACCACCCACGGCGAGATGCTGGTGATAAAGCTTTTCGACAAAAACGGCCCCAGCGGCTGATATTCCCAAGCCTGGATGTCCCGCGCCGACCAGTCGTTGAGCAAGCAGAAACCAGCGATATGCTCGGCGGCATCGCCAATGGCAATCGCATCGCCCATGGCATTGCCCTGGCCGATCCAGATGCCCAGTTCCAACTCATAGTCCAGGCGTGCGCATGGCCCAAAGGTCGGCTCGGTCTGGCCGGCCGGCAAGGTCTGGCCTTTAGGGCGTCGCACCTCGGTACCCGAGGGGCGAATGGTCGAGGCACGGCCATGGTAGCCAATGGGCACGTACTTGTAGTTCGGCAGCAGCGGGTTATCGGGGCGGAACAATTTGCCGACGTTTTGCGCATGCTCGATGCCGACGTAGAAGTCGGTGTAGTCATTGATCTTGGCCGGCAGGTGCATCTGGCAATCGACAGCGCGGTGCAGTACTTGCGCTTCGCGGGTTTGCAGCTCGCTGCCTTCGGCCAGCAGTTCCAGCAGGCGCTCGCGCAGGGCAACGCGGGGGCCGCGACCGAGTTCGAAAAACGCGTTCAACTGCCCGCCCGCAGTGGCTTCAACGGCGCGCCGGGCTTCACCTTCAAACGCGTCCAGCGCGGCATGCAAGTCGAGAATCGCATCGCCAATCGCCACGCCACTGCGCGGTGCCGAGCCATTGATACTGAACACGCCCAGGGGCAAGTTCTGCAGGGGGAAATCCGCGTGACCATTGGCCGAGGATACCCAGCTGCGGGTCTGCGTTGGTTGAGTCATGGGTTATCTCCGGTTCGGGTTGAAGGTGGCGGGCAGCGCGGCCCAGCACGCGTCGTAAGCAGGTTGCAGTTGCGGGCACTCCAGGGCGAACTGGGTCGGGCGCAGCACTTGGCTGGTCTCGAACATGAACGCCATGGTGTTATCGATCTTGTGCGGCGCCAGGTCGGCGTTGATGGCCTTGGTGCAGGTCTCGCCATCCGGGCCGTGGGCGCTCATGCAACTGTGCAGCGATGCGCCGCCCGGCAGGAAGCCTTCGGCCTTGGCGTCGTAGGCGCCCTGGATCAGGCCCATGTATTCGTTCATCAGGTTGCGGTGGAACCACGGCGGACGGAAGGTGTTCTCGGCCACCATCCAGCGTGGCGGGAAGATCACGAAGTCGAGGTTGGCCAGGCCGTGCACGCTGGTAGGTGAGGTCAAAACCGTGAAGATCGACGGGTCCGGGTGATCGAAACTCACCGTGCCGATGGTATTGAAACGGCGCAGGTCATATTTATACGGCACGTTGTTACCGTGCCAGGCGACCACGTTGAGCGGTGAGTGGTCCAGCTCGCAGCCCCACAGCTCACCGAGGAATTTCTGTACCAGCGTGGTCGGTTGCTTGAGGTCTTCGTAGTGGGCAACCGGCGTAAGAAAGTCGCGCGGGTTGGCCAGTCCGTTGCTGCCAATAGGGCCCAGGTCGGGCAGGCGCAGCGGGGCGCCGTGGTTCTCAGCGACGTAACCGCGTGCTTGCGTGTCCAGCAGTTCGACACGGAACTTGAGACCACGGGGCAGCACCACGATTTCCAGCGGCTCGACGTCAAGCACACCCAACTCGGTGGCGATGCGCAGGCGGCCCTGCTCGGGGACGATCAGCAGTTCGCCGTCGGCATTGAAGAACACGCGCTCCATGGAGCGGTTGGCGCGGTAGTTATAGATGCTGATGCCCGAAGGTTTCTCTGCCCCCGCATTGGCGACCATGCCCACCAGGCCGTCAATAAAGTCCGTCGGCTCACTCGGGATATCCAGCGGGTTCCAGCGCAAGCGGTTCGGCGTTACCGCGCCCAGAGGGCCACCGGCCAATTGCCGCGCAAGCTTGGCGAATGCCGGGTGGTTGGCCGACGGCTGGATGCGGTACAGCCAGGTGCGACGGGCTTCGCTGCGAGCCATGGTGAAGGCGGTGCCGGAAAACAGCTCGGTATAGAGCCCGTAAGGGGCTTTTTGCGGCGAGTTCTGGCCGACCGGCAGCGCGCCGGGCAAGGCTTCGCTGGCGAATTCATTGCCGAAGCCCGACAGGTATTCGAGGTTCATGGATCGTCCTCTAAGGGTCAGTTGTATTTATCGTAATCCAGTTACGCATAACGTAATTTGATCACTCTCGACCGTCAAGCTATAAAGACGCCCATTCATCTCTCGGATTCTCGCCCTTCCATGGAAAAGCCCCGCGACACCGGTAAACAGAAAGTCCGCTCGGCGGAAGTCGGCACCGATATCCTCAAGGCCCTGGCCGAACTGTCCCCGGCCACCTCGTTGTCACGCCTGGCCGAACATGTGCAGATGCCGGCGAGCAAGGTGCACCGCTATTTGCAGGCCCTGATCGCTTCGGGTTTTGCCGAACAGAACAGCGCCACCAACCATTACGGCCTGGGCCGCGAAGCGTTGCGTGTAGGGTTGGCGGCGCTGGGCAGCCTGGATGTGTTGAAGGTCGGCGCCCTGCCCCTGGCCGAGCTGCGCGATGAATTGAATGAAACCTGCTTTTTGGCAGTGTGGGGCAACCAGGGCGCGACGGTGGTGCACATCGAGCCGGCGGTGCGTGCCGTCACCGTGGTGACGCAATTGGGCTCGGTATTACCGCTGCTCAGCTCGTCCACCGGGCTGGTGTTCAGCGCCTACCTACCGTCGCGGGAAACCGTGGAACTGCGCGAGCGCGAGGTTCAAGCCGGCACCGCCCACACCTTGGCGGACGATCAGGCCTATGCCAGCGTGTGCGAGCAAATCCGCAGCCGCGGCCTGCACTTCGTCCATGGGCTGCTGATGCCTGGCGTGGATGCATTATCAGCGCCGGTGTTCAATGCGGTCGGGCACGTCGCGGCGGTGATGACCGTAGTCGGCCCGACCTCACTGTTCCATGCCGATGAAGATGGCCCGGCGGCGCAACGCTTGCTGGCGGCGACCCGGGCCGTGAGTTGGCGCATGGGCTATCAGCCCTGAATCAATCGTCGCTACGGGACAGGGCCACGGCGACGCGGTTTTCCACGGCTTTTACCTGCGCGCCAGCGACCGCATAGTTGTTGGTCAACATCGCGAACACCAGCTTGCGCCCGTGAGCATCGGTGATGTAACCACTCAATGACGACACGCCGGCCATGGAGCCGGTCTTGGCATGCAGGTTATTTTCCGCCGGGGTGCCGCGCAGGCGGTAACCCAGGCTGCCGCCGGTCATGCGGTCGGCATTGCCGGCAACCGGCAGCGCGTTGTACCAGGCGTCGAACCACGGCTGTTTGCTCGCCGCCAGCAGCAGGTCGGTGAGGGTTTGCGACGACACCAGGTTACGCCGCGACAGGCCGGAGCCGTCCACTTGGCTCAAAGCGCTGGTGTCCAGCCCCTGGCGCTTGAGAAAGCCGGCCACCGCCACGGCGCCCGCCGCCGCCGTGCCATTGTTGGCCGTCTGGCGACCCATGGCCTTGAGCAAGGCTTCGGACATGGCGTTGTTCGAGAGTTTGAGCAGCGGCACGATCAGTTCCTGCAACGGCGCCGATTGGTGTTCAGCCAGCACCGCTACCCCAGCAGGACTCGCCCCGCCCATCACCCGATGCCCCAGCACCTTGATGCCCTGCTGCGCCAAGGCTTGCTCAAACAGGTTGGCCACCAGTTGCGTCGGTTCCCACACGCTGATCAATTGCTGGCTCTGCCGGCCCGGCGCCACCGCGCCGCTGAGCTGCAGCAGGTTGGTGCCATGGCGACGGTTGATCCCATAGCTGTTACCCGGCCCGCTGACGGCGCGGTTATTCAGTTGCAGGTAATCGGTGGGCGGGTAGATGTCCACGCCGACCGGCGAGCCGACGCGCAACGGCGCCTTGGCGGTGACCAGCACGCTGCCGGCATCAAAGTCGGTATTGGGCGCCACGGTCAACGCTGAAATCTGCGCGCCGTAGTAAGTGGTTTCATCATCATGGGACCAGTCCACGCCCAGCCGCTCGGCATCGAACCAGGTATCGTCGAACACCAGGTCACCCTGCACCTGGCGCACGCCCTGGCTGGCCAATTGCGCGGCGAGCGCCTGGTAGTCGGCAAACTGAATACTCGGGTCGCCCAAGCCACGCAGGTACAGGTTGCCAGTCAGCCGGTCGCCCTGGCGTATGCCATTACTCAGCAGTTGGGTGGCGAAGCGGTAGTGCGGCCCCAACACATCCATGGCCGCCGCCGTGGTCAACAGCTTGAGGTTGGACGCGGGCACCAGCCGGGTGCGTGGGTTGTGCTGATACAGCGTGGTGCCTGTGAGGGCGTCACGCACCATCAGCGAGACCGTGGCGCCGTGCAGCGCCGGGTCGCTCAACAGCTTATCCAGGATTGCCGGGGTGGTTTGGGAGACGCTGGCGCAGCCGCCCAGCAAAAAACTCAAGCCGACCAGCAGGGTGCTGGTGTGCAACCATTTTCCAAAGTGCATCAGTAGCGTTTTCCATAAGCCTGCAATGGCGGCAACGCTAACAGCTCGCTATCAATGTGGCGAGGGCACTGAATGCTATCCGCTTTCCTGTGGGAGCTGGCTTGCCTGCGATGGCGGCCTGCCAGCCGACGCCTACTACCTGACACCCCACGGTCCCAATGTGGGAGCGGGCTTGCTCGCGAAGGCGGCCTGGCAGTCCACACAGTTGGACCGGGTACATATCCGTTATTTAGGCAACGGCCACTTAGGGTTCCGCCCTGACGGCGGCTCACTTTTGAAAAGCGCAAAAGTAAGCAAAACGCTCTTGCCCCACCACTCGGCACCTCGCCTAGGCTCGGTGTGCCCGTAATCCGTCAGTGATTTGGGGGGCCGCCGCCAAATCCCTGTCGAATTCCGGCCAGCGTGGTTTAACGGGGCGCCTAAGATCAAAAGCAGATCAAGATCAAGAGCGACTCGCTTCGCATCGTGGTTACCGTCGATAGCTTCAGAGTTGTTAAATCCCTATGACCATCGCAGGCAAGCCAGCTCCCACAGAAGAATGCCACCAACAAGGAATCAGAAGGTCAACGTGCTTGAGACCGACACCTGCCGCGCATCGCCAATGGACACGAACTGCGTATTCACCGAAGAGGTGTAATAGGTGCGGTCGAACAGGTTCTTCACGTTGAGCTGAAACTTGACCTTCTGCCCATCAAGTTGCGTGTCGTAGCTGGCAAATACATCCGCCACGGTATAGCTCGGCAGTTCAAAACTGTTGGCCGCATCCCCTGCGCGCTCGCCCACATAGCGCGCACCGGCGCCGACCCGTAGTTGATCGCCACCCAGAATAGTGCCGAAGTCATACACCGCCGACAGCGAGCCGGTGTTTTTCGCCACGTTCTGCAGGCGCTTGCCTTTGAGCGTCGGGTCGTCGGTGACCTCGGCATCGGTGTAGGCATAGCTGCCGATCAGGCTCCACTTGTCGGTCAATTGCCCGCTGGCATCCAGCTCCAGGCCACGGGAGCGCACCTTGCCCGCCACGCTGTAGACCGAGGTTAGCCCCTCGCCCACCTGGACCAGCACGTTGCGTTTGTCGATGTTGAACAACGCCGCACTGGCGGTGATACGCCCCGGCAGGTCGAACTTGGTGCCCAGCTCCCAGGCCTTGGACTCTTCAGGGTCGAGGCTGCCATCCAGCACGGTTTTGTTGGCCAGCGGCGCGATGGTGGAGTTGGGTTTGAACGACTCGGTGTAGCTGCCGTAGAACGACAGTTCATCGGTGTAGCGGTACACCAGCCCGGCCCGCGGCACCCATTTCTGGCCGTTGCCATCGGTGTTGGCGGTGAACGGCACGCCTTTGCCGGCGTATTGATCGTACATCTGATAGCGTGCACCGCCGACCAGAATCCACTGGTCGTTGAGATGAATCGCATCCTGGAAGAACAGCGAGTCGCTGCGCAGCAGGTCCGTCTGGTTGCTGTCCGGCGCGCTGACGTTGGAGCCCGCCACTTCGTTGCCGTACACAGGGTTGTTGTAATTGAAGACACCGCGCGGTGCCTGACGGATCAGGTCGGCGCGGTAGATCTTGCGGTACTCGTCGTCCAGGCCGAACACCAGGTCGTGTTGCATACCCGCCACATTCAGCTTGCCTTCAAGGCTTGCGGTTGCGAAACGGTCGGTGGTCAGCGCGTCCTGGGTGCCGTCCATGCTGCGGGTCAAGGTGCCGTTGGGGTTGACCTTGACCACGCGCACCTGGCTGGCGTCGTAGGTTTCGCGGTTCCAGCTGTAGCCGAAGTGGGCTTTCCAGTCGTCATTCAGGTCGTGGTCGACGGTCAGGCGATACAGGTCGGAGCGCCCTTCCATATTGTTGAACGGCTCATCCAGGCGGCGGGTCGCGGGGATGTTCAGCGGGTGGCGGGTCTTGGGGTCGATGGCCGTGCCACGGTCAAAGGGCGAGAGAAACTCGCGGTGTTCATAGGCGACAACCACCTGGGTGGTATCGCCGTACCAGGCCAGGGACGGCGCCACCAGCGTCTCGCGATGGGTACCGTAGTTGCGCCAGTAGTCTTCGTCTTCATGATCCACGATCAGGCGATAGGCCAAACCGCTGTCACCGAGGGGCCCGGTGGTGTCGAGGTTGCCGCCACTGCCGTTTTTGCCGCTGCCGAAGGTTGAACCACGCGCGGTCAGAGCCGTGGACTGTACCAGCTCAGGCTTTTTGCTGACGATATTGACCACGCCACCCGGGTCCTGGATGCCGTACAGCAGCGAAGACGGCCCCTTGAGCACTTCGACACGATCAGCGGTGGCGTTCAACGCCCGGCCCTGCACCACCGGCATGCCGTCTTTCATGATCGAGCCATTACGGTTGTCGCCAAAGCCACGCAGCATCACCGCGTCCTGGGTGCTGCCGAGGGTGTTGGACTGGGTGATGCCACTGATATTGCCCAGGGCGTCATCCAGGTTACGCGGCTGTTGATCGCGCAATACTTGGGCGGGCACCACATTCACGGTTTGCGGGGTTTCCAGCAGCAAGCCACGGGAGCGCATCACCGAACTGGTGGGCGGAGGCTGGTAGCTGGTGCTGGCTTGGGTCAAGTCGATGCCGCTGATGGTGGTAGCGCCCAGATTGACCGCGCCATCGGTGGGCACCGGTTCCAGCGCCAGAGTACGGGCGTCGATCTGGCGAAAGGTGAAACCGGAACGGCCCAGCAGACGTTGCAGGGCCTGGCTCGCGCTCATCTGCCCACTGACCGCCGGGGCGTTGATGCCGTAGGGCGCTTCATCGGTGTAGATCACACTGATCCCGGTAACCCGGCTGAAATCGCTCAACGCCTGGGGCAACGGCTTGGCCGCCAGGGCAAAATTGAACTGGGCACTGTGCTGCTCCTGCGCCTGCGCCATCGCCAGGGGCAGCAAGGCCAACCCAGACACCGTGAATACCGAGGCTCCCAGCCACTGTTTGACCCAACCGCCCGCTGTCGATTTCATGCTGTGAGCACCCGTGTAGAAAACGCTGTTAATGCGAATTGATCGCAGTTTCATGCACTACACGAATGGGCCGGCGATTTACCTCACCTCTGCTGGCAATTATTTTTATTTACTGCATCTGGCTGCCACCGCTATCGCAGCATAGGTGTCTACACAACTTTCTGGGCTGTAGCAGCAGACGGTAACCACAATGCGAAGCGAGCCGCTCTTGATCTTGATCTGCTTTTGATCTTAGGCGCCCCGTCAAACCACGCTGGCCGGAATTCGACAGGGATTTGGGGGGTAAACCGGCAGGGATGCCGGTTTAGCCGCCCCGCGCCATGGATGGCGCGTGGCGGCGGCCCCCCAAATCACTGGCGGATTACGGGCACACCGAGCCTAAGCGAGGTGCCGAGTGGTGGGGCAAGAGCGTTTTGCTTACTTTTGCGCTGTTCAAAAGTGAGCCGCCGTCAGGGCGGAACCCCAAGTGGCCGTTACCGCAGCAATGGATATGTACACGGTCCAACTGTGTTGACTGTCAGGCCGCCATCGCAGGCAAGCCAGCTCCCACACTGGCCACGTAGTGCCTACAGGGGTGATTCGTTCACCCTTCAGGCAGCGATGCCCTGGATACGAAACCCCCAGCGCGGAAAATGCACATGCACCGTACCACCACGCTCATCCGTGCGACGCAGGATCAGCTCTTCACGCCCAGCGAACAGCAACTCCCCGGCCACCGGATCAACACCATAGTCGATAGCCGCAATGGTCACCTCCTGACCCACCTTAAAGCCGTTCAAATCCTCGAACACCTCATCCGGCAAAGGTGCCGGTGTAGCATTGCGGGCGATATCCAAAGCCTGCTCCGCGGTCATCTGACTGGCGGTTCCATGACCAAAACCCAGCACGCGCCCCAGCCAGGCCAGCACAGCCGGGTAAGCATCCACCAAAGGCGCGGTGACAGGCGTGGCCTTGAGGAACCACAGCGAGTGGGCCAAGGCAAAGTCGGCAATCGACGGCGCGCCGAACAGGAAGTCGCCGGACTCCCGCTGCAACTGTTGCTCCAACCGCGCCATGATCGCCGGCCATTGATGCTTGGCCAGTTCAGCCGGGAGCTTGCTCGCCGTGCCGCCACTGAACAGCGCGGCGCGGTCAGCGATAAAGGCCTTGATGGCCTCCGGCGGTAACTTGCCAAAGCGCACCGCCACCGACTCGGGCTGGAACACCAGGCTGACGGCATGGGCGAACACCACGCTGTCGGCCCAGGTGGCGAAGGTCTGGGTGATCATTTCCTGGCCCAGCGGAAACAGGGCCGGCGAGGACTTTTCCTGCTCCAGGCGGCGAGCGATCAGGGCGGTGTCGCAATAGATATCCGCTCCCACCTGCAGCACCGGAGTTTTGCGGTAGCCGCCGGTCAAGGCCGTCAAGTCGGGCTTGGGCATCACCGGCGAGATGTGTACGGAATGCCAGGACAGGCCTTTAAAGCCCAGCAACAGCCGCGCTTTTTCCGCAAAGGGTGAGGTCGGGTAATGGTGCAGGATGAGCTCAGACATATGGGTTTCCGCTTGGCGAGTGAGCGAGCAGATTACCGCGCAAACGGTCCTGACTGCGTGATGGGAACCTATCAGTCAGAGTGATGAGCCATTTGCGGCCAGGCATTCCTTGGCGCTCTTCTTCAACTTTTTGATCAGGCGTTCCTGACGCAACGCCTCCCCCTTGCTCGCACACTGCTCGGTGTACACCAGCGCCACTGCCGGGCTGGACAGAAAAAACCGCGCGCCCTTGCCGCTTTGGTGCGAAGCGAACCGGCGTACCGGGTCGTTGCTGATGCCGCAATACAGCGCGCCATTGGCGGCGCGCACCAGGTAGACATACCAAGGCTTGGGTTCAGGCGTACTCACGGACAGGTTCGGCAAGGCAAAGGGGCGCGCAGTTTATCAACGACTGGCCTGGAATGCCTTCAGGCCTTTGTTCGCCTGGGCGCGCACGGCGTTGCGTACCAGCGGCGTCCAGCCCAACAGCAGGCCCTTGGTGCCCAACGCCTGGCGCGACCAGCGCCACAGGTCGAAGTGGTCGTGGTGCTCGCAGATCTTGCCGTCACGCAATACAAAGCGCGCCTGGATATCGTTGACCACCGTATTGCCGGTTGCACTGAACAGGTAGGTGGCTACCCAATGCGCACTGCCGGTGCGCTCGTCGCTGCGCACTTGGTCGAAGGTCAACGAAAAATCCTTGGCACGGGTGGTGAGCATGCGCCACATGTCCCCTGCGTCACGGCCTCGCAGTTCGCCAAAGGCCGGGTCGCTGAACACCACGTCATCGCTGTAGCAGGCGACCATGGCCTCGGCATCCAGACGCTGGAAGGCGCTGTAGAACTGGCTGATCAGGGCATTATGGGCATCACTCATGGGCAGGCTCCGCAGGCGTCAAAAGAGTAGGCGCACGATAAGCCGCCCAGGCCGTCATGGCTACTGTCATTCGCCACGCAAATAAGCGCGCTACGGCGCTATCCCGGTACTGCGGGCATAGGCGAACAAGTCAACGTCGGTGGAAATACTCAGGCGCTGCATCGCCGTGCTTTTTTGCTTGCTGATGGTGGAGATGCTGCGGTTGACCTGGGCTGCAATCTGGCTGACGGTCATGCCGCTGGCCAGCATGCGCACCACTTCGCGTTCCTTGCCGGACAACTGCGGCTCCTGGGATTGATCGCCAGTGCCGGCTTCCACCAGTTGTACCCGCAGGCATTCACTGGCGAAGGTCTGGCCAGCACACACCGCCTTGATCGCCAAGGGCAACTCCTTGGCCGAAGCACTTTTGGCGACCACTGCCCTGGCGCCGTGGGCAAAGGCTGCGCGTAACGTGGCGACGTTGGCGAACATGGTGACCAGTACCACCGGCAACTGCGGATACTGGCGCTGCAACAGGCCCAACAAGCAGTAGCCATCGGCCTGCTGGCCGCCTGGCATGGCGAAGTCCGTGACCAGTACGTCGCACGGCGTGCGACTGAGCACGTCGAGTAACTGATCGGGACCGTCGGCCTCACCGACCACTTTGCACTTGCCATTCGCCTCGATCACAACTTTCTGTCCGACCCGGACAATAGGGTGATCGTCAGCAATAATTACTCGAAGCATAGGCACCCACGAATGATGGCAACTTGAATCCGCGCAAAATACCTCTGCCTGCGATCATCAACAACTGCTAACAAAGAGGCGCTTGCGGCCGAACCCAATGTTCAGTAGCGGCTGTTTTTTGGACTACAACACAATAGGAAAATACCTACAGCCAAACTTAGACCAACGACCAGGTAAAACGCTCTGCAACAGCATTCTTCACAACTCAGACAGATACTCCAGATAAGCGCACAGCCGTGCTTCAAACACTTCCAGTTGCGCCTTATGCGTAGCGACACCCTCGGCCTGGACCTGTTCGATCAAGCTCACGGCACTGGATTCCAACCCCGTGCCGCCCAGAAATACCAGGCTGCCCACCAGCCGATGCAGGCGCTCGGCGGTCAATGGCGCGTTCAACGTCACACGGGCATGACGTAACACCCGCTGGTCTTCCCAGGCCTCCATCAACAGGGTTTCCAGCATTTGGTCGACGACCAGGTCGCTGCCAAACGTGGTCACAAGCGTGGCACGGGTGGGCCAGTTCGCCACCGCAGCAGCAGCGTATGGCTCGACAGAACGGCCTTCCCCGCCTGGTAACCAGCGCACCAGCACGGCGTGCAGTTGTTCAAGGGTCAGGGGTTTGAGCAGCCAGGCATCCATGCCGGCCTTGCAGCAACGTTGGGGGCTGTCGTTTTGCAGGTTGGCGGTCAAGGCAATGATGGGCACCCGCTTCAACCCGTGCTTGCGCTCATGCTGGCGAATCGCACGGGCCATGCTGTAACCGTCCATGAAGGGCATCCGGCAATCACTGATCACCAGGTCGAAGGGCCGGTTGGTAAAGGCGTCCAATCCCATAAAGCCATCGGTGGCCAACGCGTGTCCGAGCCCCAGTTTTTGCAACAACCAACCCAGCAACAGGCGATAGGCTGAATGATCCTCCACGACCAGAACATTCAAGTCCTGCCAATGAGGCGGGGGAGAAAAAGGCGGTTTGACTGTCCGGCTCGCTCCTGCGGTTGAACCTCCTGGCGAACCCATCAGTACCTCTTCGTGGTGATTAATTCGGCAGCCATCCAGGGCACTGATACAGCAATGCCAGGCGCACCCTTTTGATTGTTATCGGCTTTCAACCTATAACCTTTTGAATGGCCTTACGCCGATACAACAACTACGAAAAACGCCGCGAAAATCTACCGTCCCGCACCGCGTTTACAGCCCAACCCGCCAATGTCGTATTAGTTGTATTTCCCCCTCAAAGCCCCCTCGCTAAATTGTGCCCACCCCAAAAGAGGGACGGCTTGCCACTTCCCGGCAACGCAAAAAAACAGTGAGAACGCCACCACGCCAACCACTCACCCACATAGGGCCGAGCGCTGACCTGTACGCGTCTCTATCTGCCAGACTGCAATGGAACAATTGGAAATGAAAACCCCTGCATCCCTGTTGAGCGGTGCCCTGCTGCTCGCCATGACATCCTCGGTGTTTGCCGCCAGCAGCGTCGACCTGAGTGTCAAAGGATTGATCACGCCCAGCGCTTGTACACCGAGCCTGCCAGGTGATATCGACTTCGGAAAAATCGCGGCAAAAGACCTGAATATCGACACCGGTACCTTGCTTGAACGCAAGACCGTGCCACTGAGCGTGAACTGCGATGCAGCAACGCTGTTTGCCATCCAGCCCATCGACAATCGAGCCGGCTCTGCGGTTAACAGGTTTTACTTTGGCCTGGGCATGACCAACGAAAACCAGAAGCTGGGGCGGTATCTGCTGGCGTTCACCAACCCGGTGGCCGAAACCCCCTCCACCCTGTTGGCCATGTACAACGCTGACGGGTTCTGGGTGACGTTGCTGTCTGACGAAGTCATTGGCCCCCACGTACTGGTGGCGCTGGGCAGTCGGGGCGACAGCGGTTGGGCGCCTCACCCGATCAAGGACGCGGTCATGGATGTCACGCTCGAAGCGACGATTAACCCCGCAAAAGACCTGACATTGACCGACGAAGTCGCGATCGACGGTTCCGCGACCTTTGAAGTCAAGTACCTGTAAATGGACGCCTCCCACATGAAAACCTGCATGCCCCTGCTGGGCGGTGCCCTGCTGCTCGCCCTGTCCAACGCCGTGTGCGCCGCCAGCAGCGTAGACCTGACCGTCAAGGGCCTGATCACGCCCAGCGCCTGTGCGCCCAGCCTTTCCAGCGGCGGCCTCGTCGACCACGGCAAAGTCGCAGCCAAGGATTTGAAGCCCGACCACTGGACAATGCTGGACAACCACACCCTGCAACTGGCGATTACCTGTGATGCGCCAACCCTGTTGGCTCTAAAGGGCATCGATAATATCGGTAACGCGTTTGACTCACGAAACAGCTATGGCTTGGAGTTGGTCGGCGACAAGAAATTGGGCGAATACCTACTGACGCTCAGTGATGCTATGGCTGACGGCGCGGTGATCTCCACGATTGAATCTGTGGATAACGGTCTCACCTGGCATGAAAGTTACCCAGGTGACGCCTGGCCGGTTACCTCCCACGCTTCGTTTGGCGATCGCTCCTCCGGCAGTTGGGCACCCTCCCCGGTCCAGCAGGTCACGGCAGACCTGATGGTGCACACCCTCATCGCTCCCACTGGCGGCATGGACCTGAGCACAGAAGTGCCGATCAACGGCTCCGCCACCCTTGAAGTGAAATACCTGTAACCGCCAACCCACCCACAGGACGTGACCCATGGTTAGCCCCCTCACCACCCTCACCGCGACATTGTTGCTGATCGGCGCCGGCCCGGTATGGGCCGCCAGTAGCCAGGACCTGACGGTCAAAGGGGTCATCACCCCCAGCGCCTGCGCGCCCGTGGTCTCCGGCGGCGGCACCGTCGACTTCGGCAAGGTATCGGTCAAAGACCTCAATGCCGACACCTACACCGACCTGCCCAGGGAAACCCTGCTGCTGAGTGTGCGTTGCGAAGGGCCGACCATTTTCACCCTGAACACCATCGACAACCGTGCGGGCACTGCCGCCAGCCACTTCAGCTGGCACGGCCTGGGGATGACGCCCAGTGATGAAAAAGTCGGCGATGCCGGGCTTGGCCTGTATAGCCCGGTGGCCGATGGAGTACCGGTACGCACCATCACCTCCCGGGATGGCGGCGTGACCTGGATCCCCTCGGTGATGCTCAGCCACACCTTGTTGACGGCCGTCGCCGACAGCGACGGCCTGGCGCCGATTGCGATCCAGGAACTGGACGCCGAAATACGCCTGATTACCCACATCGCCCCCGCCAGCAACCTGACGCTGACCGACGAAGTGCCCATCGACGGCCACGCCACTGTGCAAGTCAATTACCTCTAAGGAGCCTCCCGATGAAAACCCGATTGACCACCCTGGCCGCCAGCGCCCTGCTGCTCCACTCGGCCGCCACCTTCGCCGCCTCCAGCGTGGACCTGACTGTCAAAGGCCTGATCGTGCCCAGCGCCTGTACGCCGAGCCTGTCCGGTGGGGGCGTGATCGACCATGGCAAGATCTCCGCCAAGGATCTGAACCCGGACAACCCGACAGTTATCGGCAACCATACCCTGGTCATGGCGGTCAATTGCGACGCTGCGATCCAGTTCGCCGTGCACTCGATCGATAACCGCGCCTCTTCAGGTATCACGTCGAATTACGGCCTGGGCTTTGTCAACGATACCCAGAAATTAGGTGGATATAGCCTCACGCTTGCCAACCCGATTGCCGAGGATGGCGTAGTGGTGCAACCCATTGCATCGAACGACCAAGGCAATACCTGGTTTAAAGAAACGTTCTGGGATCCGGGCCTGTACATGTCGGTCGCCGCAATGGACGACGACAGCCAGCCGCTGGCGGTCAAAGACCTGCTGGTCGATCTGCAAGTACAGACCTTCATCATGGGCACTGCCGGCCTGGACCTCAGCAACGAAGTCACCATCGACGGCTCCGCCACCCTTGAAGTGAAGTACCTCTGACCCATGGCCGCCCCGTCCTTGAATAGTGGCAGGCATGGGCGGCGTCTGGCGTTGCCCGTGCTGATGGCATGGGGGCGAAATGTGGTCATGGTGCTTGGCCTGGCCGCGATGACCGATGCCCACGCAGCGTCGGCTGTCGACCTTACGGTTACCGGCCGGGTCACCCCGGACGCCTGCCATATCGAGCTGACCCATGACGGCACCGTCGATCACGGCAAGATTCCTGCTCACAGCCTCAACGCCGACGAGTTCACCGTGCTGCCCACCCAGACGCTCGACCTGCGTGTGCAGTGCGCCAGGCCCATGCTGTTTGCGTTGGTGGGCATTGACGAGCGCGCCGACTCCTCGTCGGCCCCGGCTTATTTCTACGGACTGGGCAGAAACATCCACGTCCCCGAAGAGCGCCTGGGTTCTGTGGCGTTGGCCTATCGCAACGCGGTGGGCGATGCGCAGGCCATGCAGGTAATGGCGTCCAGCGACAACGGTGAAACCTGGTCCCAGGAGCCCAATGCCTACCCCCGCACCTACATGGCCTTTGCGCCAGTCGGCGACCGCCAACCGGACTTCATCGGCCAACTGACCGTCCAGCTTCAGGTGAGCACCGCCATCAACTTTTCCCAGTACCTGACCCTGGACCAGGAAGTCCCGCTCGACGGCGCCATCGTCCTGGACCTGCGCTACCTCTGACCGCCCCTCTTTATTGGCTAATGGAAACCCGTCATGACGACGACATTCTCAAACACCGCTGTCGGCCTGATTGCCTTGCTCTTGATGCTCGGCGACCAGGTTAAAGCCGACGGCATGGTCCCGGACACCTCCGTGGTGATCGTGCACGAGGCCGAAGGCGAAGCGGCCGTGTCGGTGACCAACACCGACAGCCAACTCGCCCTGTTGCATGTGACCTTGCAGGACATTCCGGAAGACACCGAACCGCTGCTGGTGGTGACACCGCCGCTGTCACGCGTCGAAGCGTCCAAATCCCAGCTGGTGCGTTTCATTCTGCAAAACCAGCAACCGTTACTGACCCAGCGGCTTAAACGCGCGGTGTTCGAAGGCATGCCCCAGGGCCGCGCCGCCACCGCCGCCGGGCATGCCCGCGTGGGCGTGACCGTGCGCCAGAACCTGCCGGTGATCGTGCACCCCAAGGGCCTGGCGCCCAACCGCACGCCCTGGACCGACCTGACCTGGACACTGCGCGACGGCCAGTTGCAGGTGCGCAACGACACGCCGTACGTGGTGCGTCTGGCGCAGGAGTTGTTACTGCTGCCAGGCGACGGCAAGGCCCTGCTGCCGCGTACGTATGTGCTGCCCGGCGAAGCCTTGAGCGTGCCGGCCAGCAGCAGCCAGGCCAAGACGGTCAGGCTGCAACCGGCCACGGTGTACGGGTTTGCGGTCAAGGCTTACGACGCACCGATCAGCTTCTGACCGAACACCCCAGGCGGCGTACCACCCTGCGCCGCCTGAGTAACGAAGTGACGGCTTATTGATCGTCACCAGAACGCCCGGCCCACAAGGCCTGTGCGTTCACTACTCGAGTACCTTGCGTGAAAACAGTATTGAGTTACCGTGACGGCGAAGCCGTGCCCGCTCCCTCTGCCAGCCCTGCCCTGGTGCTGGCGTTGCTGCTGTGTGCGCTCATACCGGCCAAGGTGTGCGCCGAAGTTTCCAGCCCGTCCAGCTTCGATGCCCAGACCTTGCAACAACGTGGTATCGACCCACAGCTGGCCAGCCTGTTGCTCTCCGCACCGCGTTACGCGGCCGGGCAACACACCGTCAACCTGCGCGTCAACGGCCAGCGCCGTGGCCGGCTGGCGGTGAACTTCGATCAGCAAGGCAAGCTGTGCTTTGACCGCGCCTTGCTGGACGCCGCCAATCTGCTGCCGCTCGGTGAAATCGAGGGCTGCGATGATTTTCTTGCGCGCTACCCGCAAACCCTTGTGGAGCCAGACCCGTCGACACTGACGGTGTCGCTGGTGGTGCCCACCGACGCCCTGCGCCCCGTGCAGCAGGATATCTCCGGCTACGAAACCGGCGGCTTTGCCGGGCTGCTCAACTACGACCTCAGCGGCTTCTACAACCGCTTCGGCGATGACGCCAGCCGGTTTGGCTCGGCCAATACCGAGGTGGGGTTCAATGCCGGCGACTGGATCGTGCGCAGCCGCCAAGTGCAGACCTGGCAGGATGGCCTGTCACGCAGCACCCACCTGGAAGCCTATGCCCAACGTACCTTCGCCAGCCACCAGACGGTGCTGCAAGCCGGGCAAATCAACCTGTACAACCCGGTGCTGTCCGGCGCGCAGATCACCGGCGTGCAAGTGCTCACCGAGCACGCCCTTCAAGAACAGGGCCAGGGCGCGCTGATCCAGGGCATCGCCAACAGCCCGGCCCAGGTAGAGGTTCGCCAGAACGGCGCGTTGATTCATTCCACCGTGGTGCCCGCCGGGCCCTTTACCCTCACCGATGTGCGTCGCTTGAACACCCGCTCGGACGTTGAAGTCACGGTCAAGGAAAGCGTCGGCGCTGAACGACGCTTCACCGTGCCAGCGGCCATGCTCGGGCTCGGGTTACCAGCCCCGGGTTACTCCGTGGCAGCGGGCCGAGTGCGTAATGTGAGCGATGCCAAAGGCGAGGATCCGTGGGTAGTCAGTGGCGGCTGGACCGGCACCTTGCACCCGCAATTGACCCTCGGCACGGGCGTGCTGGCGGCCAGTCAATACCGCTCGGTGGGCGCCAGCCTGGGCTGGTTGCCGTGGCTGGACAGTCAGATCCAACTGTCCACGCAAGTGTCCAACAGCCAGGCGCAAGAAAAAGTCTCCGGCGTACAGACCGATCTGTCGTGGTCCCAGCGCCTGGGTGAGCAGTGGTCGATCAGCGCCGCCAATTCCTGGCGCAGCATCGGCTATCGCGAACTTGAAGAAAGCACTTACGCGCGCGACGACAACAACCGGGATTCGCGCTACCGCGACCAGCAAAGCCTCAACCTGGGCTGGTCCCATCCACGTCTGGGTGCGTTCAGCGCCGGGGTTTCGCGCTCGGCCAATTTTGCCGGTGACAGCAGCAGCCGTGCGCTGGCCTCCTGGGGCACGAGCATCGGTGCGGTGTCGTTGTCGGCCAGCGCCGAATGGCAAATGGGCGGCGACCAGCAGCAGGACAACGCGGTGTACCTGAATATCAGCGTACCGCTGGGCGAGAGTCGCCGGCTGCGCAGCTGGGTGCGCAATTCCGGCGGCGAAAACCGCACCGGCCTGGGCCTCACCGAACAGATCGACGACCAACTCAGCTACCGCGTCAGCGCCGAACACGACAGCAGCGACCATCAAGTGGAAACCACCCTGGGCATCTCCGCGCTGCCACGCTACAGCCAGCTGGATGTCAGCTACAGCCGCTCCGACGCCGAGCGTTCCAGCTATCAAGGCGGTGCGCGCGGCGGTGTGGTGCTGCATGGCGACGGTATGACCTTTTCCCCCTACCCGGTGCGCGACACCTTCGCGCTGGTGTCGGTCGGCGACATGAGCGGCATCAAGCTCAGCACCCCCAGCGGCCCGGTGTGGACCGACTGGCAAGGCCAGGCCGTGGTGCCGCAGGTCGCCGCCTACGGGCGCAGCCCGGTGGAAGTGCAAACGCGTTCATTGCCGCGCAACGCCGATATCAACAACGGCCTGGCCATGATTTCGGCCGGCCGTGGCGCCGTGGACCGCGTCGAGTTCGGTGTCGGCCTGACCCGCCGCCTGCTGCTCACCGTCAGCAACGACCAGGGCGCGCCGCTGCCGGCGGGTGCCTCGGTCAGCAGTGCCGACGGCGAGTTCATCACCCTGGTGCAGGAAGGCAGCCAGGTGTTTCTACCCAATGTGCTGGGCCAATCGACGCTGTGGATAACTACGCCCCAGGGCAGTCGTTGCCAATTGCGTTATTCGCTGCCGGAAAAAGCCGACCCCTCGGTGTACTTCGAAACGGCCCCCGCACGCTGTCACGCACCTTGAGGATTCCCGCCATGCCCCTTGCAAGCTGTTTGCGTCAACTGTGCCTGGGGCTGTTGGTCGGCGTCGCCGGCACAGCCCAGGCTTTTGAAGAATGCCAACTGAACGTCAGTGAACCCTTGCTGGATTTGGGCCTGATGAGCCGCCTGGCCCAGAACGACAGCGCACCGCAACGCCTGCTCGGCGAGCGTCGACTGAGTGTGACCGTCAGTTGCCCCCAGGCCGAAGACCTCAGCCTGTTCTACCGGGCGCAAGCTGCCAACCCACAGCGCTGGCAGTTTACCGAGCACGGCAGCTACGCCATTGAAGTCGGGAATGCGCTGCTCGACGGCCGCGCGGTGGAGCTGGGTGTGCTGCCCGCCGTGGGGCAGGCGCCCGTAGCCACCGGCAGCGTCATGCAATGGCGACCCGACCACGGCATCGCACCGGTGGAACGGGGCGTGGTGCTCAACGGAAAAACCCTGGCGCTGCAATTGACCCTGCGCGCCTGGGCCGACCCTGCCGCCACCCAAGTACGCGATGCGACCACCTGGGAAGTCGCCGGCATGTTGTATGGCCCGCGCCACGGGCGCTACCGGGAACTGACACTGCGTGCGCACTTCGCGCCTATCGCCTGCCTGCCGAGCTTGTCCGACCAAGGCGTGGTGGACTACGGCACCCTGTACGCCAAAGACCTCAACGCCAGCACTGAAACACCGCTGCCCACCCGCACCTTGCGCCTGAACGTGACCTGCGACGCGCCCATCCGCTTCGCCCTGCGCATGAAGGACAACCGCGACGGTTCGGCCACGGGCGGCACCGATGAAACGGCCTATGGAGTGGACCTGGATGCCAGCCGCAACAAGATCGGGCGCTTTTACCTGACCATCGACCCGGCCGAATTCAGCGCCGATGCCTTCCCCACGCTGTACCGCACCGACTCCACCAGCAATGGCGTGGCGTGGAGCAGTTCCACCGCACGGCAGATCCCCATGGCGGCCAACAGCATCATGGGCTTTAGCGACAAAACCGGCGTTACCACAGGGCCAGTCGCCCTGCAGACCCTGACCGGCACGATGCGCATCAAGACGTACCTGGCGCCGATGCAAACCCTGGACTTGCGTGACGTGGTGCACATCAACGGTTCCGGCACGCTCGAAATCGTCTACCCCTGAGCCCCCTGTAAGGAGTCCCTCCCATGAAAACCCGCATCCTTTCCAGCCTGTTGTCACTGGCCTGCGCGCCCTCGGTGCTGGCCGCCTCGACGGTAGACCTGAGCGTCCACGGCCTGATCGTCCCCGCCGCCTGCATGCCGCAGCTTTCCAGCGGTGGCCTGATCGACTACGGCAAGGTTGCCCAGCAAGACCTGAACCTGGAGACCGCCACGCGCCTGCCCTTGAAGACGCTGCATGTCGGCATCGCCTGCAATGGCCCCGTCCGCTACGCCCTTCGCATGCGCGACAACCGCGACGGTTCGGCCATGGTCAACAGCGAGATTTACTACGGGCTGGGGTTTGATAGCAGCGGCAACCGCCTGGGGGTTTACTCCATGACCTTCGACCCGCGGCAAACCCAGGCCAGCAACACCGCGCAGGTCTATGGCACCGAGTCCACCACCGGTGGCCTGGCGTGGCGCACCTCCAATCTCAACCCCATCGATATTGGCTCGCGAAGCTACCTGGGCTTTACCGACGTGGAGGGCAGCGTCAGTGGGCCCACGGCCATCGGTACCCTGGGGGGCAATGTCACGGTGCAGACCGTGATCAATGCCCGCCAGAACCTGGACCTGAGCGTGGAAACCCCGCTCGATGGCTCGGCCACGCTGGAAGTGGTGTATCTCTAGACCTTCTCGCTGGTGACCTGCACATAGCGCGCACGCCCGGCGCCCAGGCCGGCCACGATGGCACCCAGGCCGATCACCGCAAAGATCCAGCCAATGGCCGTCCAGCCGCCGGTCCAGTCATGCACCAGGCCGACCGCGAACGGGCCCATCGACGCCAGGGTGTACCCGATGCCCTGGGCCATGCTCGACAGGTTGGCCGCCACATGGGAATCGCGCGAGCGCAACACGATCAAGGTCAGTGCCAGGCTGAAGGTACCGCCCTGCCCCAGGCCGAGCACAATCGCCCAACCCCACAGGCCCTCCAGCGGTGCATACAGGCAACCGAACAGCCCGCCGAGGGTCAGCAGCATCACCACCACAATCGCCAGGCGCTGGTCCTTGCCGCGCGTCGCCAGCCACGGTGCGGCCAGGGAGCTGAGCAGTTGCACGATGATCGAGCCCGACAGCGCCAACCCGGCTTCGGTCGCGCTCAGGCCACGGCCGATCAGGATCGACGGCAACCAGCCGAACACGATGTAGGCCAGAGACGATTGCAGGCCCATGTACAGGGTGACCTGCCAGGCCAGGGGATCGCGCAATAAACCCTTTACACGATAGGCCACACGATGGGCTCCGTGCTTCTGCCCGACCTGGGGCAACCAGACCAGGGCCGCCACCAGGGCCGGCAGGATCCAGAAGCCCAGGCCGATTTTCCAACTGTCGCCAAAGGCGTGGCTCAGAGGTACGGAGGCGCCAGCCGCCATGGCGGCGCCCAAGCACAACGCCATGGTGTAAACACCGGTCATGGCCCCGGCCTGCCGGGCGAAATCGCGCTTGACGATACCCGGCAGCAACACGCCGATGATGCCAATGCTCGCCCCGGCAACCAGGCTACCGAGGAACAGCCCCACCTCACCGAACGAACTGCGCAGGATGATTCCGGCGGCCAGGGTCAGCAGGATACCGAGCACCACGCGCTCGGCGCCGAAACGTCGTGCCAGCATCGGCGCGGTGGGTGCAAACAGGCCCAGGCACAGCACCGGCAAGGTGGTCAGTAAACCGGCCTTGGCGGCAGACAAGCCCAAACTGCTCGAAACCTCTGCCAGTAACGGCGACAGGCTCGACAAGGCCGGGCGAAGGTTCAAGGCCACCAACACCAGGCCCAGCAACAGCAGCCATGGCCGAACCACGCTCGGCGGCGCCTGCTGCACGCTGTCGTCGTCAGCTTCGGCGTCGATCAACAGTTCTTCGAGTTCGGTCTTGCGTGGGGTTTCAGGGTTCATTGATCAACTGCCGGCAGAGGGATTTGGCGCGGTCCGGGTCTTGTTGTTCCACCGCATCGAGTAGCGCTCCATGCAGGTCGAACACCGCCTGGCGTCGCGGTGAGCGGTTCAGGGTCTGGCGCAGTTGCGCGCCGACAATGGCGGAGAAATAGTGGTACAGCTCGCTCAAGGCCGGGTTGTGCGCCGCGTCCACCACGTGCTGGTGGAACGCCAGGTCGGCGCTGATATAGGCCTCCAGGTCACCGTGATACCGCTCGGCGCTGAGAGCGAGCGCCTTGCGCAATGCCGTAAGGTCCGCTTCGGTACGACGCAATGCCGCAAGGCCGATGGCCTCCACTTCCAGAATCTGACGCGTCTCCTGCGCTTGCTCCAGCGTGCAATGAGACAGCGCCCGCATCGTGCCCAGCGGATCGGTCATCGAACGCAAATAGCTACCGTCGCCCTGGCGAATGTCGATCAAGCCCGAAAAGGCCAACACCCGCATGGCTTCACGCACGGTGTTCCGGCTGATCCCCAGCTCGGCGGACAACTCAGGCTCGGTGGGCAGGCGCTCGCCGATCGCCCATACGCCCTGAGAAATGCGCAGGCGCAGTTGCTCCAGGGCCTGGTCAACCAGGGAGCGTTTGATCAGCGGGGCGATGTCTGTCATGGGATTTGCGCTTTCGTCCAATCATAGGATGAATTTTCCTACAGGCTATTCGGAGTTGCCTACAAAGGCAACGCACTAGGGTTCTTAGGCAGGAAAAGGAGCAGTATTTTCGATTGAAAATTACCCTCAGAGGGTAATTATTGGACGCAGGTGTCTTATGGAAAAGTAGAAAACCTTATGGCGGCCCAAGCCTCCTGAACCATGCCGTGTAGGAGCGAGCTTGCTCGCGAAAAACGTCAACGAGAACGCGTGTTTCCTGATTGAACGCGGCGCCTGTGAGTTTCTCGCGAGCAAGCTCGCTCCTACAAAAATCCTTGACTGAACGGCATTAGGCTACCAGGCCGGGTTTATTTTTTAACGCTCCATCAATGCAGTATCTGGCTCAAGAACAACCGGGTCCGCTCATTCTGCGGGTTGTCAAAGAAGTCATTCGGCGCCGCCTGCTCGACGATCTCACCCTTGTCCATGAAGATCACGCGGTTGGCCACGGTGCGGGCAAAGCCCATTTCGTGGGTCACGCACAACATGGTCATGCCGTCTTCGGCCAGGCCGATCATGGTGTCCAGTACCTCTTTCACCATCTCCGGGTCCAGCGCCGACGTCGGCTCATCGAACAGCATGATTTTTGGCTTCATGCACAGCGCGCGGGCGATCGCCACGCGCTGTTGCTGGCCACCTGAAAGCTGCCCCGGAAACTTGTGGGCCTGCTCCGGAATGCGCACGCGCTCCAGGTAATGCATGGCGATTTCCTCGGCCTTGCGCTTGGGCATCTTGCGCACCCACATCGGCGCCAGCGTGCAGTTTTGCAGGATGGTCAAATGCGGGAACAGGTTGAAGTGCTGGAACACCATGCCGACTTCACGGCGGATCGCTTCGATCTGCTTGAGGTCGTTGGTCAGCTCCACGCCATCGACCACGATGCGGCCTTGCTGGTGTTCTTCCAGGCGGTTGAGGCAGCGGATGGTGGTGGACTTGCCCGAGCCCGACGGGCCGCACAGCACGATGCGCTCGCCCTGCTTGACGTTGAGGTTGATGTCTTTCAACACGTGGAACTGGCCGTACCACTTGTTGACGCCCTGCATCTGGATAATGCCTTCAGGGCTCACAGGCTGTTTGATTGCTTCGCTCATCAAAAAACTCCTAACGCTTGTGGCCAGTGTCGAGCTTGCGTTCCAGATGCATGGAATAGCGCGACATACCAAAACAGAAAATCCAGAACACCAAAGCGGCGAACACGTAGCCTTCAGTGGCCATGCCCAGCCATTTGGGGTCGGCGGCGGCTTGCTTGACGCTGTTGAGCAGGTCGAACAAGCCGATAATGATCACAAGGCTGGTGTCCTTGAACAGGGCAATGAAGGTGTTGACGATCCCAGGGATCACCAACTTCAAGGCCTGCGGCAAAATCACCAGGCCCATGCTGCGCCAGTAGCCCAGGCCCATCGCCGCAGCGGCTTCGTATTGCCCCTTGGGAATCGCCTGCAGACCACCGCGCACCACTTCGGCCACATAGGCCGACTGGAACAGGATCACCCCGATCAGCGCCCGCAGCAGCTTGTCGAAGTTCATGCCCTCGGGCAGGAACAGCGGCAGCATCACCGACGACATGAACAGCACGGTGATCAACGGCACGCCGCGCCAGAACTCGATGAAGGTCACGCAGACCACCCGAATGGCCGGCATGTTCGAACGCCGTCCCAGCGCCAGCACAATGCCCAGCGGCAAGGCGCCGGCGATGCCCACGGTGGCGATCACCAGGGTCAGCATCAGGCCGCCCCATTGGCTGGTCGCCACGTTGCTCAGGCCAAACACGCCGCCGTGCAGCAAGCAGTAGGCAATGATCGGATACAACACCAGAAAGCCCAGGCCGTAGATCGCCTTGCGTGGGAAACGCGAGATGAACAACGGCGCCACGCCGACGATGGCCAGCCATACCGTCATGTCCACGCGCCAGCGCAGGTCGACGGGGTAATAGCCATACATGAACTGCCCGAAGCGCTGTTGGATAAACACCCAGCAGGCGCCCTCCTTGGTGCAGTCGGCGCGGGTGGTGCCCACCCAGTTGGCATCGAGGATGGCCCAGTGCAGGATCGGTGGCACCACCAGGTACACCAGGTAGATCGCCAGCAAGGTCAGCAGTGTATTGAGCCAGCTCGAGAACAAGTTGGCGCGCATCCAGGCCACCGGCCCGAAGACTTTGCTCGGCGGTGGCATGTCAGGTTTGAACGTATGCGTAGTCATGGGGGTGTCCTCACCGCTCGATCAGCGCAATGCGCTTGTTGTACCAGTTCATCAGCAGGGAAATGCTGATGCTGATCGCCAGGTACACGCTCATGGTGATGGCAATGACTTCAATGGCTTGGCCGGTCTGGTTGAGCACCGTGCCGGCAAACAGCGAAACCATTTCCGGATAACCGATACCGGCGGCCAACGACGAGTTTTTCGCCAGGTTCAGGTATTGGCTGGTCAGCGGTGGAATGATCACGCGCAACGCTTGCGGGATGATGACCTTGCGCAGCGTCGGCCCGGGGCGCAGGCCCAGTGAACGTGCCGCTTCGGTCTGGCCATGGCTGACGGACTTGATGCCCGAGCGCACGATCTCGGCAATGAACGCCGCGGTGTACACCGTCAGCGCCAAGGTCAACGCCAGCAGTTCCGGGATCAGCACCCAGCCACCCACAAAGTTGAAGCCCGCAAGCTTGGGCATTTCCCAATGCAGCGGCGTGCCGAAGAGCAACACGCACAGCGTCGGGATCACCACCAGCAGCGCCAGGCCCGCCCAGAATTTATGGAAAGGAACCCCGGTCGCTTCAAAGCGCTTGTTGGCCCAGCGGGTCATCAGCACGATGGCAACGATGGCGACCGCCAGGCTGGCCACAAACGGCCAGAACCCGTCGGACGCCAGCGCTGCGGGCATGTTCAGGCCACGGCTGCTGACAAAGAAGGTGTCACCGAAGTTATGGCTGTTGCGCGGCCCTGGCATGGTCAGGAACACCGCGAAGTACCAGAACAGGATTTGCAGCAGCGGCGGAATGTTGCGGAACACCTCCACGTACACCGTCGCCAGCTTGTTGATCATCCAGTTGGGCGACAAGCGCGCCACGCCGATGATGAAGCCAAGCAGCGTTGCCAGCACCACACCGATGACGGTCACCAGCAAGGTATTGAGCAGGCCGATCACAAACACCCGGGCATAGCTGTCCGATTCGGTGTAGTCGATCAAGTGCTGCGCGATGCCGAAGCCGGCACTGCGCTCAAGAAAGTCGAAACCCGAGGTGATGCCCCGGTGTTGCAGGTTGGTCTGGGTGTTATGGAACAGGTACCAGCCCAGCGAGACCACTGCCACGATCGTGATGATCTGGAACAGCCACGCACGCACTTTGGGGTCGCTGAAGCTGAGCTTCTGCTTGGGTGCGCCGATTTGATTTTGCATGAAGTGCCCCGAAAATAATGGAACAGAACATCACCCGACAGTTGGCCTACCGGGTGACAGAACCATCAGCGATCAGCGCACAGGGGGTGCGTATTGAATGCCGCCGTTGTTCCACAGGGCGTTCAGGCCACGGTCGATTTCCAGCGGCGTGCTCTTGCCCAGGTTGCGCTCGAACATCTCGCCGTAGTTACCCACTTGCTTGACGATCTGTACTACCCAGTCCTTCTTCACTTTCAGGTCTTTGCCGTATTCGCCGTCGGCACCGAGCAGACGCGCAACGTCCGGGTTCTTGGTGGACTTGGCTTCAGCTTCGACGTTTTTGGAGGTCACACCGGCCTCTTCCGCGTTGAGCATGGCGTAGCCCACCCAGCGCACGATGGCCAGCCACTCGTCGTCGCCATTACGCACGACCGGGCCCAGTGGCTCCTTGGAAATGGTTTCCGGCAGCACCACGTAGTCTTTCGGCGAAGCCAGCTTGCTGCGCTGGGCGAACAGCTGGGATTTGTCGGACGTCAGTACGTCGCAACGCCCGGACTCCAGCGACTTGGCGCTTTCATCGGAGGTGTCGAAGGTGATCGGGGTGTATTTGAGGTTGTTGGCGCGGAAGTAGTCGGAAACGTTCAGCTCGGTGGTGGTACCGGCCTGGATGCAGATGGTTGCACCGTCCAGTTCCTTGGCGCTCTTGACGCCCAGCTTGTTGTTCACCAGAAAGCCGATGCCGTCGTAGTAGGTAATGAAGCCCGGGAATTTCAGGCCCATGCCCGCGTCGCGGGAGCTGGTCATGGTGGTGTTGCGCGACAAGATGTCGACTTCGCCTGACTGAAGCGCGGTGAAACGCTCCTTGGCGTTCAACTGGCTGAACTTGACCTTGGTGGCATCGCCAAACACGGCAGCCGCCACAGCGCGGCAATAGTCAGCGTCGATCCCGAGGATCTTGCCGCTGGCATCCGGCACCGAGAAACCCGGCAGGCCGTCACTCACACCGCACTGCACGAAGCCTTTCTTCTGCACGGCGTCCAGGGTGGCGCCCGCCTGGGCAAAACCACTGACACCCAGTACAGCCGCCGCAGTGACGATGGCCAGGGTGGATTTCAATACCTTCATTACAAACCTCCAATTGCTCTTGTTGTGTCGGAGCTCCAACCTCAGCGCACCCTTATGAGGCGATATCGACCCGTGTTGGTTTTTTTTGGGGCCAAGCAGCATGAGGTTTTTGCGGTAATTCCAGTTGCTTTCCCACGAGCGGCAGTCACTGATAGTGTTACCGTCCTAGGAGAGTTCTGACATCGAGATACACATAGCAAGGCGCGTACCAGAGTCTTGGCCGAGTGGCTGCAACTGCGGTTCAATGGCAAAAGATTCAGCCTTGCGACATTCTCTTAACAGATCAACCTGTCGCGCACCGTTCCGACGCACCTAATCGGAGCGCCCGCCCATCTATGGAGCAAACATGACCGAACCCTTGATTCTTCAGCCTGCCAAGCCCGCAGACGCCTGCGTTATCTGGCTGCATGGCCTGGGCGCCGATCGCTACGACTTCTTGCCGGTGGCTGAAGCCCTGCAGGAAACCTTGCTGAGCACCCGCTTTGTTTTGCCGCAAGCGCCCACGCGTCCGGTGACGATTAATGGCGGCTACGAGATGCCGAGCTGGTACGACATCAAGGCCATGAGCCCGGCCCGTTCGATCAGCCTGGAAGAACTGGAAACGTCGGCAAAAATGGTCACAGACCTGATCGAGACACAACAGAGAACCGGAATAGACACTTCGCGAATTTTCCTCGCCGGTTTTTCTCAAGGTGGCGCGGTGGTTTTCCACACCGCGTTCAAGAAATGGGAGGGACCCTTGGGCGGTGTGATCGCCCTCTCCACCTATGCGCCCACCTTCGATAATGAACTGGAGTTATCCGCCAGCCAGCAGCGTATTCCGACGTTGTGCCTGCACGGCCAGTACGATGAAGTGGTGCAGAACGCCATGGGCCGCAGCGCCTACGAACATTTGAAGGGCCGTGGTGTCACCGTGACATGGCAGGAATACCCAATGGGCCACGAAGTGTTACCCCGAGAGATACACGATATCGGCACCTGGCTGACTGAACGCCTGCGCTGAACCCCGTGTTTATGTAGCCGTATGACAGACGCACTACGCCGCGCCCGATTCTTGCATTACACTGGCCGGCGTACATTCCTTAATCAATTAATGAGATGACCGTGCTCAAAGCACTCAAGAAGATGTTCGGCAAAAGCGAGGCTGAGCCGCTCGCGCCTGTTCCCAGTGCACCTGCCCCCAAGCCCGGCAACCGCAATGACGGTCAACAGCCCGGCCGGAACGCGCCCGCCGCCTCACCGAACACAACCACGGTGACGCCGCCTGAACAGGTAAAGCCTGCCGAGCCGGCCCCGATGCCTGTGGCCAAGCCCCGTCGCGAACGTGCGCCCAAGCCGCCCGTGGCCCCATGGAAGCTCGAAGACTTCGTCGTCGAACCTCAGGAAGGCAAGACCCGCTTCCACGATTTCAAACTGGCCCCGGAACTGATGCACGCCATCCAGGACCTGGGTTTCCCGTACTGCACGCCGATCCAGGCGCAAGTGCTGGGCTTCACCCTCGCGGGCAAAGACGCCATCGGCCGCGCCCAGACCGGCACCGGCAAGACCGCCGCGTTCCTGATCTCGATCATCACCCAACTGCTGCAAACGCCGCCGCCCAAAGAGCGCTACATGGGTGAACCGCGTGCGCTGATCATCGCGCCGACCCGTGAACTGGTGGTGCAGATCGCCAAGGACGCCGCCGACCTGACCAAGTACACCGGCCTCAACGTCATGACGTTCGTGGGTGGCATGGACTTCGACAAGCAGCTCAAGCACCTTGAAGCCCGTCACTGCGACATCCTCGTCGCCACCCCTGGCCGCCTGCTCGACTTTAACCAGCGCGGCGACGTGCACCTGGATATGGTCGAAGTGATGGTGCTGGACGAAGCCGACCGCATGCTCGACATGGGCTTTATCCCACAAGTACGCCAGATCATTCGCCAGACCCCGCCGAAAACCGAGCGCCAGACCCTGCTGTTCTCCGCGACCTTCACCGAAGACGTGATGAACCTCGCCAAGCAGTGGACCACAGACCCGTCCATCGTCGAGATCGAAGCACTCAACGTCGCCAGCGAAAACGTCGAGCAGCATATCTACGCCGTCGCCGGTGCCGACAAGTACAAGCTGCTCTACAACCTGGTCAACGACAACGGTTGGGAACGCGTGATGGTATTCGCCAACCGCAAGGACGAAGTGCGCCGCATCGAAGAACGCCTGGTGCGCGACGGCGTCAACGCCGCGCAACTGTCGGGCGACGTGCCGCAGCACAAGCGCATCAAGACCCTGGAGGGCTTCCGTGAAGGCAAGATCCGCGTGCTGGTAGCCACCGACGTGGCCGGTCGTGGTATTCACATCGACGGCATCAGCCACGTGATCAACTTCACCCTGCCGGAAGTGCCGGACGACTACGTACACCGCATCGGCCGTACCGGGCGTGCTGGGGCTGCGGGTGTGTCGATCAGCTTTGCGGGCGAAGATGACTCGTACCAGTTGCCGTCCATCGAGGCGTTGCTGGGGCGCAAGATCAGCTGTGAGACGCCGCCGACGCATTTGTTGCGGGCGGTGGAGCGCAAGCGGCCTTAAGCTGAAATGCGGTAAAAATGTGGGAGCGGGCTTGCTCGCGAAAGCGGTGAACCAGTCAGTACATCTTTAACTGACAGATTGCTTTCGCGAGCAAGCCCGCTCCCACATGTGGACCTCCAATAGCCTCAGGTCCTATTTCCAGCGATCCGCTGCGGCGTGGTCACTGCTGCGCCCTTCTACCCAACGCGGCCCCTCGCAGGTATTTTCCTTCTTCCAAAACGGCGCCCGCGTCTTCAGGTAATCCATCACAAACGCACACGCCTCAAACGCCGCTTGCCGGTGCGCACTGGCCGCGCCGACAAACACAATCGGCTCACCCGGTTCCAGCGCGCCAATACGATGCAGCACCTCCAGCTTGAGCAACGGCCAGCGCTGCTCGGCTTCCACGGCAATCTTGGCCAAGGCTTTTTCCGTCATGCCGGGGTAGTGTTCCAGGAACATCCCTGACACGTCGCGCCCGTCATTGAAGTCGCGCACATAGCCGACAAAGCTCACCACCGCGCCCACGCCCACGTTGGCCGCGTGCATGGCGTTGACTTCGGCACCGGGATCAAAGGCTTCGACCTGCACACGAATGGCCATGTTCAGCCTCCGGTCACGGGGGGAAAGAAGGCGACTTCATCGCCGGCTTGCACCGGCTCGTCGAGGCTACACAGCTCTTCGTTGCGCGCACACATCAGGCTCGCTTCGTTGAGCACGGCGAACTCCGGGTCAGCAGCCAGCGCGAGGCGTACGGCATCAACGGTGGCGAATTCACCTTCCATTTCCAGCGAATCGAAGCCCACCGCTTCAGCGTAGCGCGCAAAAAACAGCACGTTGATACTCATTGTTCATCCGCCTTGAAATGCCCACTCTTACCGCCCAGCTTTTCCAGCAGGCGAATACTCTCAATGGTCATGCCGCGATCCACCGCCTTGCACATGTCGTAGATGGTCAGCGCCGCGACACTGGCGGCGGTCAGGGCTTCCATCTCCACGCCGGTCTGGCCGGAGAGCTTGCAGCGCGCAAGGATATGCACAGCGTCCGCGCCGTCGGCACGCAGTTCCACCTTGACGCCGGTGAGCATCAACGGGTGGCACAGGGGGATCAAGTCACTGGTTTTTTTCGCTGCCTGGATCCCGGCAATGCGGGCCACGGCAAACACGTCGCCCTTGGGGTGGGCGCCGTCGACAATCATTTGCAGGGTGTCGGGCAGCATGCGCACCCGCGCTTCGGCCACCGCCTCACGGAACGTCACGGCTTTGTCGGTGACGTCGACCATATGGGCGCGACCTTGGGAATCGAGATGAGTCAGCACAGGGATACTCCTGATCAGGAGCAGCGATTGTAAACCTGTGGGTCAAAATTTGCGCAGGGCTGTTTATCCCACCCTGTAGGAGCGAGCTTGCTCGCGAAAAACTCAAAGGCGCCGCGTTTACCCAGGGTGCACGCGTTATCGTTGACGTTTTTCGCGAGCAAGCTCGCTCCTACATTCAAGGTTAGAACAGGAAGGTAAACCCGGCATTGATCCCGTTGTTGTTACCACGGTTGGACAGCAAGCCGCTGTAGTTCAACGACACCAGGGTGTCCTTGGTCAGCGCCATTTGCGCACTGGCCTTGATCACCGCGCCATCCCTGGCCACAGGCACGCTGTTGACGGCGAAGGCCGTGTCACTGCCGGCAAACTTCAGAGAAGCTTCACGATCGGTATCACCAAACTGGTGCTCCCAACCCAGCTCACCGCGCAGGGTCACCGCCGAGGTGGACGTGAGCGGCAGCTGGGTATGGCCACGCACGCCCAGGGTGGAGAGTGTCGCGTCCTGGCTTTGCTGGCTGGCATGCAAGGCTGCGGCACCGCCTTTTTCCTTGAACGAGTCGCTTTGATAGTTCAGGTACGTGAGGTTGGCGAAGGGTTCAAACACGGTCCATTGGGTGTAACCGATCTCGGCAAACACTTGGTCGGTACGCGCGTTGTAGTCGGCCTTGGCATGGTCCGACTGATTGGCATAGGCCACCCGTCGCGAAGTGTCCAGACGGTGCCAGGTGCTGGCACCGCCCAGGCGCAGGGCAATCGCCTCGAAGCGTTTGCCGCCATAGACCGACAGGTGATAATTGTCGCTGTCCGCCGACGCCGACTGGCCGTTGAGGTGGCTTTGGGTATAACCGGTCGCCGCGCCCACGCGCCAGCCGTCGTTCACCTCGGTGTCCAGGCCCAGCAGTACGCCGCTGGTGGACGAGGAGTAGCCGCTGGCGTTGTTGTCACCACTGACGTTGTTGCGCCCCCCGAGCAGTTGTACCCAGCCGCCGTTGTCACGGCTGTCGATCTGCGCGCTGGAGTCCAGTGCCTGCACCTGTTGCAGGCGAGCGTTGACCGCTTCACGCAGGTAGCGACTGTCGGCCATTTGCGCCGCCGCCACATCCGAGTGCAGTTGCCCCGACAGTTGCCTGAACCCTTCCCGCGCCTGAGCGGCGGAATCCGACGCCAGCAGGCTTTCGTAGACCGGGCTGCCAGCGCCCAATGTCTCGGCCACCGTCGCCACCGACCGCTCATTGCGGGTTTGCGCGACGCTGGCGAAGGTGGTCTGGTTGCGGGCTATCGCCAGGGTCAACTGGTTCGGTTGATAGTTGAGCGCAGTGCCAATGAACAGGTAGTTGGGGGCGAACGCCGCAAACTGCCCCTGGATGCCTTGGCTGGCGCTGAGGATAGTGAACTGCTGGCCCAGCAAGCTGCGCGCCTCGGCGGCGGTCAACAGATTGGGGCTGTTCTCCAGGGACACGTTCACCACACCACCGTTGAGAGTCGCCACGCCATTGCTCTGGAGCTGGTCGCTCTGACCATTAGCGCCGACTTCGACGGCATACACCGAACCCGGATTGAACGTGACATCGCCGGTGCGCAGCGTGCCAATCGAATGCCCCGGGGCCACGCGCCCGCCGTTGTTGACGGTCAAAGCGCCCACCGTGCCGTTGCCGGCCAGGGTGCCGCCCAGTGTGGTCATCACGCCGTTATCGGCATTGCGCATGCCCACGGCGCTGCCATCTACCGTCACGGCAGAGGTCAACGCGCCGTCCACCGACAATTTGCCACCGCGTACCCAAGTGCTGCCCGAATAGCTGTTCTGGCCTTCCAGCACCAACTCGCCATCCCCGGACTTGACCAGGCTACCGACGTAGGTGCTGCCAGTGAGCAGGTCCTGGCCGCGGGTGAGTGTTGCCTGCTCGCGAGCATGACCGATGTCGTATTCGAACTGATCATCGGCCGAGGCATTGGCGGGCAGACCATTGAGCCAGCCTTTCTGCGCTTTAGTGGCGGCCCAGGTCGCCTGTTCGGCAGCGTCCTCTAGGCGACGGGCGCGAATGGCTTCATCGGAAATCGGGTTGGCCCAGATATCGCGGGTACCGCTGGGCAACGCCACTGCCACCGCACCGAGGAACTGCCCCGGCCCTTGCATGGCTTTTTGCAGGTTGGGCAAGCCCCAACCACTGACCACACCGGGCACTTGCGGCGTACCCGGCGGCGCATCGTGCACCGGTTGCAGGTTGTCGTAGGTGCGGCCACCGGTCAGCGTGCGAACCGGCGTGTCCGGGCCATCCGGCGCTTGCAGGCTGGAGGTGGTCAGCAACACGTCCCGCGCTTGGCTGGGTGTCATATAGGGGAAGCGCTGCATCACCAACGCCAAGGCGCCGGAAACGCTCGGCGCGGCGGCCGAGGTGCCGTTGGCATTCGGGATAATTTCGCCCTCGGGGCCGGCAGATGGAATGCCCGACACGCCCATCACACACCACCATTTTGAGGTACCGCAGCGGTTGTAGACCTGGGCACTGGTCTCGTCATAGCCCGTGATCGAGAGAAACTTGCCTTCGATATCCGGCTTGAAAAACGGCAGGTTCGCGTTGGTGTCCGGGTTGGCGCCGTGGCTGTCGTTGCCCGCCGAGATGATCTGGATGAACGTGTTTTGCCGGGCCGCATCGGCCATGGCGTCCATCCAGGTTTTGTGCCCGGCGTGGGCCTTGTCCCAGAACGGGCGATAGGCGGCGGTCATGTCCTGCAGGTTTTGCGCGGCGCTGTCGCCGACGTTGCCGAAGTGGTTCTCCACGTCATCGCGCGAGCTCTGCCCCCAACTCTGGTTGACGATCGCCACGTTCTTCGCCGCCAGGGCGTTGTAGCTGGCCATGAATGCGTTGTAGTCGAGGTCGTTGGAGCCTTGGTAGCGGTCGTTGTCGCTGCCGCCGGTGTTGGCGACAAACAGGTTGGCGTCAAAAGCAATGCCGTGCATACCGGTGCCGTTGCGGTTGGCAGCCAGCACCCCGGACATTTCCGTGCCATGCCCGTCGTTGAACGCCGGGTCGTATTCCCCAGGGATGCTGAAAGGCTCACCCTGCTTGAACTCGCCGCTGGGTACTTCAAGGCGGTAGCGCGGATGGGTGGCGTAGTACTCGCCCGTGGAGGTCACCGCCTGCACCCGGTCCTGGCCCTGGGCATTTTTGCCTTGGAACTCGGAGTGTTCGGTGAGGATGCCCGAGTCGAGTACGCCGACATTCACCCCCTTGCCGGTGATGCCCAAGGCATAGGCGTAATACGCGTTGGTGCGGTCCAGGCCGGAATTGACCTGAGCTTCCGGGGTCTTCCAGGTTTGCGCGTTGGCACTCCAGTCACGGGTTGCGCCAGCCCAAGACTGGCCTGCGTTCAACTGCCCGCTCAGGTTGCTGCTCACGCCCGGCTCGACGTAGGTGTAAGGCTTGGCGGCCGGCAGGTTGGCGATAATGGCCTTGGAGAAGTCCAGAATATTGGTGGTGTAGCGGCCGCTGTTGCTGAACAGCCGGCTGCGGTAGTAATCCAGGCGCGAGGCGTAGTCCAGTGGCCGACGGGTGTCGCCGAGCATGGCGCCAATGGTCAAGTTTTCGGGTTGCAGCTCATAGTTTTGCTTGAGGGCCGAATCGAACTTGCCGGACTGGGCCGCGAAGTCCTTGGCCGCAAGATCGACGATATCGGCGTAGGCAAACCTGAGGTTTTTGTACACGGCAGTCTCAGGGCCGAATGAGGCGACGGCTGTCCTGAACGCCGATTCCAACACCTGCGGGGTGTAAGGGTTGTCGTCTGCCCTGGCCACGGAACCGTGGCCCAGCCATAAGGCCAGGCCGAGTGCTATGGGTGTGAGGGGTGTGGTCTTGAAACGGGGGGTGCGATTGCGTTGCGACACAGTGAAGCCATTACCTGCTACGTCCATTTTCCTTTCCCTTTGGATATGTGCGTCATCAATGAGCGGTGTTTCGGGCTTTTGTAATAGGCAGGGTCACGGTGAAAACCCTGGACAGGTTTTCTAAACGTTCGTCGAATCAAGGAGGTGGTGTTCCGACGGGGTCTTGCAGTGTTCTTATAGTTTTTACCGCAAGAAAAAATGTAACAAAATAATTACAGAGACCACAAGCACCCGGGACGCGTTAACGCAGGCAAATGTCGCACAAAACAAAAAACCCGGACTTCGTGAAAAATCCGGGGCTTTTCGTCGCAGGTTCGCTGTAGTTACAGATGGGACTCGGCGTATTCAGCCAGAATCGAACGGGGTACCCCTTGCAGCGCAATGTGCACGCCGTTCGGGAAGTCTTTGAAGCGTTCCGTCAGGTAAGTCAGCCCGGAGCTGGTCGCGGACAGGTAAGGGGTGTCGATCTGCGCCAGGTTGCCCAGGCACACCACTTTGGAACCGGCGCCCGCACGGGTGATGATGGTTTTCATCTGGTGCGGCGTAAGGTTCTGGCATTCATCGATCAGAATCAGGCTTTGCTGGAAGCTGCGACCTCGGATGTAGTTGAGGGATTTGAACTGCAACGGCACTTTGCTGAGGATGTAGTCGACGCTGCCATGGGTGTTTTCGTCATCCATGTGCAAGGCTTCGAGGTTGTCGGTAATCGCCCCCAGCCACGGCTCCATTTTTTCCGCCTCGGTACCGGGCAGAAAGCCGATCTCCTGGTCCAGGCCCTGCACGCTGCGGGTGGCGATGATGCGGCGATAGCGTTTGGTGACCATGGTCTGTTCGATGGCAGCAGCCAGGGCCAGGATGGTTTTGCCTGAACCTGCGGCGCCGGTCAGGTTGACCAGGTGGATGTCCGGGTCGAGCAGCGCGTAGAGCGCCAGGCTCTGGTAGATATCGCGTGGTTTCAGGCCCCAGGCTTCCTGGTGCAACAGGGGTTCCTGATGCAGGTCGAGGATCAGCAGCTTGTCGACCTGGATCTCTTTGATCCAGCCCACAAAGCCCTGTTCATCGACAATGAACTCATTGATATGCACGGCCGGTAGGTTGTCGATCAGCTGTACCTGGTGCCAGGTGCGGCCGTGGTCCTGACGGGTTTCGACTTTGCTCACACGGTCCCAGAACGAGCCGGTCATCATGTGATAACCACGGGACAGCATCGACACGTCGTCGACCAGTTGGTCGGTGCTGTAGTCCTCGGCAGCGATCCCACACGCTCGTGCCTTGAGGCGCATATTGATGTCTTTGGTCACCAGCACCACGCGCAGGTCCTTGTCGCGCGCATGCAGGTCGATCAATTGGTTGATGATTTTGTTGTCGTTCAGGTTTTCCGGCAGCAGGCTGTTGGGCTCGCTGCGCTTGCTCATCAGGATCGACAGCAAGCCCTTCGGGCCGCCCTTGCCACGCTGGATCGGTACGCCGACCTCGACGTCCTCGGGCGAGGCTTCACCCAGGGTCTTGTCGATCAGGCGGATGGCCTGGCGGCATTCGGCGGCAACGCTGTGGTGGCCGCTTTTGAGTTTGTCGAGTTCCTCAAGCACGATCATCGGGATGGCGACGTGGTGTTCTTCGAAGTTCAGCAGTGCGTTTGGATCGTGGATCAATACGTTGGTATCAAGCACATAAAGGATTGGCTGGTCGGAAGAAGGGTTACGTCCATGATCATCCATACTCGGTCACCTTTGTGGGAGCCATTCGACGCAATACCTGGGCGGTGCTGCGCCTCGATTCGACCACCGATTGCACCTTGAGTAAGGTCAAGTGCAGTGCCCACAGGAGGAGTCTTGGAAGACGCCACCTGTGCTGCAGGTTTCGGCGATCTGACTTCGTAATACCGCAAAACCCATGACAGGAAAAAGCACTTTGACGCTTTTTTGAAGTTTATTTTTCAGGATGACGAATAGCACTAGCCGAGTGCCATGTACCCCGTTAAAGTCGGAAGTCCGCCTGCATCGAAATGTCGCAGCAAATCGCCCCGAAAACACCCCATCCCTAGCAAAGCCGGGCACTTCATCGAAATGCCTCGCGACACTCCTGCCAACCCAAGCCACTCTGCGCCGTAGCCTGCAACACCATCGGCAATGCCACCCGCGCCTTGTCCTGAGTGTCGTGAAACACGATCACGCCTTTGCGCCACAGCAGCATCAACGTCAGCACCCGTTGCGCCGACTCATCGGCCTTGAGCTTGCCCGGCTCGTCCTGGGAATCGATGTCCCATAACGCCACTTGCAGGCCCTGTTGCTGGAAGAAGCCCTGGCTGTCTGCGCGGCGCTGCCCATACGGTGGGCGGAACAAGGGCACATAATTTTCCGGCATCAGGTTCTGTACCAGCCCGGCACTGCGGGTGATGGAGCTTTGCCAGTCGACCCAATGGCTGTGGGAGCGGTACTGCCAGCCCTGAAGCCCCACGCACTGCCCTTGGTACAGCGCCTGCACATCGGCGGCGGAACTGCGCTCCACGCGGGTTTGCAAGCTGCTGCCAAGGACAAAGAACGTCGCGTTCATCTTTTGCTTGCGCAGGTAATCGGTGAGCCAGTCGGTATTGCCGCTGACAGGTGCAGGGCCACCGTCAAAGGTCAGCAAAAACATCCGGTCATTGAGTTCATCACCGTTGCGCTCATGATCGCCAAAGCGCGCCACTTCACTGCTGATCTGCGGAAACAGCGCAGCCTTGCGCAACAGCTCGTCCAGATAGCGCTCGTGGAAGTGCCGGCTGGGGGCGGCCCAGCCTATATAGAAAGAGTTGTCACTGACCTCGAACTTGCCGGCCTGCTCACGCAGGTCGTCCATGTTTTCCACCAGGTAGCAGAACGAGGCGTCTTCTTCGCAGCTCTGCTGGGCGAATGTGTAGTTCTCCAACAGCCGTTGCCAGAGCTGGCGACGCAGATCATCGATGGCGGCCAGGTTGATGATCTTCAGACCCAGCCGTTGCTTGAGCGCGGTTTCGTCCTGGGCTTCGCTGGCGATTAAACCATGGGCAAACATCAGGATTTCCGCCCGCGAGGCCACATCGAACAGCGCCGGGCTGCTGAGTTTTTCCGGCCAGGTGCTGCGGTCGAGGCTGGCTACATCAACCGGCGCGGCGTTAGCATTCAGACATAACAGACAGGCGCATAATAAAATCGCAATTCGCACAACCGGCCTCCCCCTCTCCAAAGACGAACGGCACTATAGCTGATCAACCACCCTTCCAAGACGCTGTGGAACCAGAGCCCTGCCATGCCCGTTGGTCAGCCACACAGTGGCGCGCAGACGCCTTTGCCCGGTAGAGTCAATGGCTACCCAACTCGTCGAACGCGCCCCAGGGCGCCTACTTGAACACCTAAGGGATTTTAGAAAATGCATGAACAAGCAAGATTGACCAGGGATCATGCAACATTGGGTCAAGTTGGCGACCTGGTTTCCATTGAAGACATCGAGAAGATCTACTCGACCTCAGCGAATGCGAATAATGCAGTAAAAGTTGCGTGTGCCAACGCGGACTGCAACGCCAAAGTCGGTATTGCCATCATTTCACGCGCCAAGCTGGGCAGAAAAAAAACACCGTCCTCCCATTTTCGTGGATCGCACATTTCCGGATGTGATCGCAAGCCTGCGCAGGCAGCCCAGGCCCCAGCCAATGTATCCCCCACGCTACCCGCCAACCCGCTTAAAAGCACTATACCCGTGGTATGGGTCGGCCCAGTCGGCACCTCCAAAGGTACGGGTAGCTCAAAACCTGGCTCCCCTGGTCAGGTAAATCCATCGGGCACATCTGCTTCAGGGCAATCCCGGGTAGGGGCCGGCACCAGCCAGAGCCAGTCGCAGCGGGTCGAAAGGTTCGCCAAGGCCTGGCTCGAACTGACACAACAAGCCCGCAAGGCACAGCCACTGGGAGCCGCTTGGAACACCGGAGGGACCTATGCGTCCGCCTTCTACCCGTTCGACTATCTAAATACGCAAACAATGGTGCCAATTGGGGAGAAAATCCATACGGCTTCCATAGCGTCTGGAAAGATATCCAACGGCGACTTTCATATTCACCTGAAAGAGCAAACGGCGAGCAATACACCTAAGGTTGTCATCATCGATGCCGCCATCCTCAACTCAAGCACTGCCGGCCAAGCGTTGGCTAAGCATTTGACTAACCAGACGCCACTGGCCAACAAAACCTACCTGTTTTTCTTTGGTGCATTTCAGGCAAACCCCACGTCCGGCCAGGAAGAATTGACCGTCGCTCATCGTTATCACTTCTACGTGCAGACCTGATTGCTCCTCAACCCGCTCGATTCATCGAGCACTGCCGGGGCGCGGCACACCTATCACCATCATAGGTGGAGTCAAATCGCCCCAACCCCTAGAATCGCGCCCACGCTACACGCCACGATTCCAGGAGCCAACTTCATGCTGATGGTGATTTCCCCCGCCAAAACCCTCGACTTCGAGTCCAAGCCGGTCACTGCGCGCTTCACCCAGCCGCAGTACCTGGACCACTCCCAGGAACTGATCGAGCAACTGCGCGAACTGAGCCCGGCGCAAATCAGTGAGTTGATGCACGTCTCCGACAAGATCGGTGGCCTCAACGCCGCGCGCTTCGGCAGCTGGACACCGGCCTTCACTGCAGACAACGCCAAGCAGGCGCTGCTGGCGTTCAAGGGCGATGTGTATACCGGCCTGAATGCCGAGACGTTCAGCGATGCCGATTTCAGCTACGCCCAGGACCACCTGCGCATGCTCTCGGGGCTCTACGGCTTGCTGCGCCCGTTGGATTTGATGATGCCGTACCGCTTGGAGATGGGCACCAAGCTGGCCAATGCCCGTGGCAAGGACCTCTATGCCTTCTGGGATACGCGCATCAGCGAGTGGTTGAATGAAGCACTGGCCGAGCAAGGCGACGATGTGCTGCTCAACTTGGCGTCCAATGAGTATTTTTCGGCGGTCAAGCGCACGGCGTTGAAGGCGCGGATCATCAATACCGAGTTCAAGGACCTGAAGAACGGTCAGTACAAGATCATCAGCTTCTACGCGAAAAAAGCCCGAGGCATGATGAGCCGGTTTGTGATTGAAGAACGCATCAACGACCCGGCGAAGCTCAAGCAGTTCGATGTGCAGGGTTACCGCTTCAATGCGGAGCAGTCCAAGCCGGACAACTTGGTGTTTTTGCGCGATCACGCACCGGAATAAGGCCTGTACAGCCACCAACATCAACTGTGGGAGCTGGCTTGCCTGCGATAGCGGTGGGTCATCCGACTCACCTGTTGCTGATACACCGCTATCGCAGGCAAGCCAGCTCCCACATTTTTGTCTGCATTTCAGCCCCGGGATCGTCATTTATTTGGCGTCAAAAAATATCCAGACACATCCCTAACAATTTCTTCACTCGACACTCGTCGGTTTTTTTCGTAGTGGCACCACTTTTTTTTAACGGTAGTGGCACAAAACTATCCTCTCGCACCAACTCCCCATAACTACTGGCCTAAATAGCAAGTGCTATCAATATAGTACCAGTGCCATCTTTTCTAATATTTCAAAAAATTTCCGGAAAGGGGATGAGCGGCCCGGAACTTCGTCCTGAAGCACCGCTCATACCACCGGTAACGAAATTCTCTGTTTACGTAAGAGATGACTTACATACCGACCAATGGAAGTAGCCAAGTTGTCATAAAGCACTTTGGCTCGAGGGTCATATCATCAACTGATTGAGTTGAGGGCGGCGATAAGGACTCATTGCCAACCCCCTAAAGGCCAAGGCAGCGCTGACCTAAATGAGCCAGTGTTAACACCCAAGGCATTGATATCAAAAGGCTTCTTGCCTGTATCAAAGCCCAGCGGCACTGGCGCCGGACCCTTCCGCCACGGAAAACCGGCTGCATTTCAGGGCAAGCCCCAATAACAAGGCCACGTTGCGCACAACTTGAGTGCAATAGTTAGTCACTCGCTATTTAACATGCCTGCACGCGGTAAGTCGGCGTCTATTCGCCTAACTTTCGCGGCATCAGTGACGCTTGCAAACATGAACTCCGGCCATCTAATGGCATGATTTAAACATAGAGGTAATTGCGATGCGCATCAGCATATTTGGTTTGGGTTACGTTGGCGCCGTGTGTGCCGGTTGCCTGTCTGCCCGTGGCCATGAAGTGGTCGGCGTAGACATCTCCAAGGAAAAGATCGACCTGATCAATGCGGGTAAATCCCCCATCGTTGAACCAGGTCTGGGCGAACTGTTGAGCCAAGGCATCGCAACCGGTCGACTGCGCGGTACCACCAACTTCGCCGAAGCCATCCGCGACACCGACCTGTCGATGATCTGCGTGGGTACGCCGAGCAAGAAAAACGGCGACCTGGAGCTCAACTACATCGAATCGGTATGCCGCGAAATCGGTTTTGTACTGCGTGACAAGACCACCCGCCACACCATCGTGGTGCGCAGCACCGTACTGCCAGGCACCGTGGCCAACGTGGTGATCCCGATCCTCGAAGACTGCTCCGGCAAGAAAGCCGGCGTTGATTTCGGCGTCGCGGTCAACCCGGAGTTCCTGCGTGAATCCACCGCCATCGCCGACTACGACCTGCCGCCGATGACCGTCATCGGTGAGTTCGACACCGCCTCCGGCGATGTCCTGCAGTCGCTGTACGAAGAACTCGATGCGCCGATCATCCGCAAGGACATCGCCGTCGCCGAAATGATCAAGTACACCTGCAACGTGTGGCACGCCACCAAAGTCACCTTCGCCAACGAGATCGGCAACATTGCCAAGGCTGTCGGCGTCGACGGTCGCGAAGTGATGGAAGTGGTCTGCAAGGACAAGACCCTCAACCTGTCCCAGTACTACATGCGCCCAGGCTTCGCCTTCGGTGGCTCGTGCCTGCCAAAAGACGTGCGCGCCCTCACCTACCGCGCCGGCTCCCTGGACGTGGAAGCGCCGCTGCTTAACTCGCTGATGCGCAGCAACGAGTCCCAGGTACAGAACGCCTTCGACATCGTCTCCAGCCACGAAAAACGCAAAGTTGCGCTGCTGGGCCTGAGCTTCAAGGCCGGCACCGACGACCTGCGCGAAAGCCCGCTGGTAGAACTGGCAGAAATGCTGATCGGCAAGGGCTACGACCTGAGCATCTACGACAGCAACGTCGAGTACGCCCGTGTACACGGCGCGAACAAGGACTACATCGAGGGCAAGATCCCCCACGTGTCGTCCCTGCTCAACTCGGATTTCGATGATGTGATCAACAACTCCGACGTGATCATCCTCGGTAACCGTGACGAGAAGTTCCGTGCCCTGGCGCATAACGCTCCGGAAGGCAAACAAGTGGTCGACCTGGTGGGCTTCATGTCCAAGGCCACCAGCGTGAGCGGCCGTACCGAAGGTATTTGCTGGTAACAGCAACGGCAAGTTTCAGGCTGCAAGTGGCTTTATCCCCAGCGCTTGCAGCCTGAAGCCTCCTCACCTTGCGGATGACGCTTATGTCCAAGTTAAAACATGTATTTCTGCAATCGGCCGGCTGGCTGTTCTTTCTCAGCCTGCTGATGGGTCTCGCCCTGCTGTTGCCGGCGAGCACCTTCGATTCGCAATCGAAGAATTTTATTTTCCTGATTGGTGCCGTGGGTATCTGGCGCTACTCGATGGGCGCGACGCATTTCTTTCGCGGCATGCTGTTCCTGTACGTGGTGTACCCGCACCTGCGCCGCAAAGTGCGCAAGCTGGGCAAAGCCGCCGACCCGTCCCATGTGTTCCTGATGGTCACCAGTTTTCGTATCGACGCGCTGACCACCGCCCAGGTCTACAGCTCGGTGATTCGCGAAGCCATCGACTGCGGCTTCCCCACCACCGTGGTGTGCTCGCTGGTAGAAATGTCCGATGAGCTGCTGGTCAAAAGCCTCTGGGAAAAGCTCAACCCGCCGGCTCACGTCAAGCTCGACTTCGTGCGCATCGCCGGTACCGGCAAGCGTGACGGCCTGGCGTTTGGTTTCCGCGCCATCTCCCGCCACTTGCCCGACGACCGCGCCGTGGTCGCCGTGATCGATGGCGACACCGTGCTGGCCGAAGGCGTGGTGCGCAAAACCGTGCCGTGGTTCCAGCTGTTCGGCAATGTCGGTGGCCTGACCACCAACGAATTCTGCGAAGTGCGCGGCGGCTACATCATGAGCGAATGGCACAAACTGCGCTTCGCCCAACGCCACATCAACATGTGCTCCATGGCCCTGTCCAAGCGCGTGCTGACCATGACCGGGCGCATGTCGGTGTTCCGTGCCAGCGTAGTGACCGACCCGGGCTTTATCGCCGACGTGGAAAGTGACTCGCTGCAACACTGGCGCCTGGGCCGGTTCAAGTTCCTCACCGGGGATGACAAGTCCAGCTGGTTCAGCCTGATGCGCCTGGGCTACGACACCTTCTACGTGCCGGATGCGGCGATCAACACCGTGGAACACCCGCCGGAAAAGAGCTTCATCAAGGCCAGCCGCAAGCTGATGTTCCGCTGGTACGGCAACAACCTGCGCCAGAACTCCCGCGCGCTCGGCCTGGGCGTACGTCGCCTCGGCCTGTTCACCAGCGTGGTGTTGTTCGACCAGCGCGTGTCGATGTGGACCTCCTTGCTCGGCCTGACCGTGGCCATGATCGCCACCTTCAAGTACGGCGGCGCGTTCATCCTCGCCTACCTGCTGTGGATCGGCATCACCCGCCTGATCCTCACCCTGCTGTTGTCGTGCTCCGGCCACAAGATCGGCCCGGCCTACCCGCTGATTCTCTATTACAACCAGATCATGGGCGCGTTGGTGAAGATCTACGTGTTCTTCCGCCTTGATCAACAGTCCTGGACCCGCCAGGACACCAAACTGACCCGCGATTTGGCCAGCTTTCAACGTTGGTTCAACACCTGGTCGTCTCGGACCATGACCTTCTCCGCCGGCAGCATCTTCGTTGCCGTGTTGCTGATGATGGTCTGACCCAGCCAAGCCTGAATTAACCTAGGAATTACACCCGATGAATAGCCAAGTAAACGCCAACGTTGTCCATGAATCCGAAGCTCAGCGCCAACACGCCCGGGTGAAAATCCCGGCCAAGCTTCGCTTCTTCAACAGCGACCGCACGCCGACTGAGGCGAAGGTTATCGACCTGTCCGCCGGCGGCCTGGCCTTCACCGCTACCCAGCCGCTCACCATCGGCCAAGTGCACAAAGGCCGCCTGCAGTTCGTGATCGATAACCTCGGCCTGGCCATGGACGTGGAGCTGCAGATTCGCTCTTACGACCGCCAGACCGGCCGCACCGGTTGCCAGTTCCAGAACCTCGATGCCCAGGATATTTCCACCCTGCGCCACCTGATCACCTCGCACCTGTCCGGCGACATCGTGACCATGGGCGACGTGCTCGCGACCCTGCAACGCGACAACTTCACCAAGGCACGCAAGGTCAAGGACGGCGGCAGCGGCATGACCGCGTTCGGTCGCCTGCGCGCCGTGACCTTCAGCCTGGCGATCTTTTTGGTGGGCCTTGCGGCCTTCGGTTTTGTGGTCAAGTCGCTCTACGGCATGTACTTCGTCAGCCACGCCCAGGCCGGCCTCGTCAGCGTACCGGGCATGAACGTGACCATGCCCCGTGACGGCACCGTGCAAAGCCTGCTCAAAGGTGATTCGGTAGCGGCCAAAGGCGCGCCACTGGCGACCTTCAGCACCAGCATGCTCGATGTGCTCAAGGGCCACTTGGATGAAGACCAGTTGCAACCGGCCAAGGTCGAAGAACTGTTCGGCAAACAAATGACCGGCACCCTGACCTCGCCGTGCGATTGCGTGGTGGCCCAGCAATTGGTCGCCGACGGCCAGTACGCCAGCAAGGGTGATGTAATCTTCCAACTGGTGCCACGCGGCAGCCAGGCCAACGTGGAAGCACGCTTCACCTATCGCCAGTTCGGTGATGTGCGCCCGGGTACGCAGGTGAACTTCCAGGTCGCCGACGAAGAACAGGTGCGCACCGGCACCATCGTCAGCAGCACCAGCCTGAACAGCGCCGACTTGTCTTCTGACATCCGTGTGCAGATCAAGCCTGACGCACCGCTGGACAGCACCTACGCCGGCCGCCCGGTGGAAGTCACCAGCGACCGTGGCCCATCGCTGAACTGGCTGATCGACAAAGCCATGGCTCACGGTCTGTAAGCGAGGACATGCCTGTGACTCTTCCAAATACACCGTTGACCCATGTGGGAGCCGGGCTTGCCCGCGATGCAGGCGACTCGGTGCATCAGTTGCACCGCAGCGATGCCATCGCAGGCAAGCCAGCTCCCACACAGAGCAGATTTCACTTGGCCTCTGCGTACTGCGCGCTGGCACTGGCCGTGAGCCTGGCCGGTTGCGCCGGCCTGCCCGACCAACGCCTGGCCAATGAAGCGCTGAAACGCGGCGACACCGCCACCGCGCAGCAGAATTACCAGCAACTGGCAGAACTGGGTTACAGCGAGGCCCAAGTGGGCCTGGCCGATATCCAGGTCGGCACCCGCGACCCGGCGCAAATCAAGCAGGCCGAAGCCACCTACCGTGCAGCGGCAGACACCTCGCCCCGCGCCCAGGCGCGTCTCGGTCGCCTATTGGTAGCCAAGCCCGGCGCCACCGAGGCCGAACACCATGAAGCCGAAAGCCTGCTGAAAAAAGCCTTTGCCAATGGCGAAGGCAATACCTTGATCCCGCTGGCGATGCTGTACCTGCAATACCCGCACAGTTTCCCCAACGTGAATGTCCAGCAGCAGATCAGCCAATGGCAGGCAGCCGGTTACCCGGAAGCCGGCCTGGCCCAGGTGCTGCTGTATCGCACCCAGGGTACCTACGACCAGCATCTGGATGATGTGGAGCGCATCTGCAAAGCCGCGCTGAACACCACGGATATCTGCTACGTCGAGCTGGCCACGGTCTATCAGAAAAAACAGCAGCCGGAACAACAGGCCGAACTGCTCAAGCAGATGGAAGCAGGCTACAGCCGCGGCACCGTCACCGCCCAGCGCGTCGACAGCGTCGCCCGCGTACTCGGCGATGCCACCCTTGGCACCCCGGACGAGAAAACCGCCCAGGCGTTGCTTGAAAAAATCGCCCCCGGCTACCCGGCGTCCTGGGTCAGCCTGGCGCAACTGCTCTACGACTTCCCCGAACTGGGCGACGTCGACCAGATGATGAAGTACTTGGACAACGGCCGCGCCGCCGACCAACCACGCGCCGAATTGTTGCTGGGCAAGCTCTACTACGAAGGCAAGTGGGTGCCCGCCGATGCCAAGGCCGCCGAGGCGCATTTCGAGAAAGCCGTGGGCCGTGAAGTGGCCGCCGATTACTACCTCGGCCAGATCTACCGCCGTGGCTACCTGGGCAAGGTTTACCCGCAAAAAGCCCTGGACCACCTGCTGACCGCAGCGCGCAACGGCCAGAACAGCGCCGACTTCGCCATCGCCCAACTGTTTTCCCAAGGCAAGGGCACCAAGCCCGACCCATTGAACGCCTATGTCTTCAGCCAGTTGGCCAAGGCCCAGGACACGCCAGAAGCCAATGACCTGGCCACCCAGCTCGAAGCGCCGCTGACCCCTGCGCAACGCGCCGAAGGCCAACGCCTGGTGCAACAGGAACTGGCCGCCCGCGGCACCCTGGCCCAAAGCACGCTGCAACTGCACGCCCTGCAAGAAGAAGACGGCGAGGAATCCCTATGAAGCTCAACCCATTCGTCAAGGCCGGCATCGGCCTGTCCTTCGCCCTGCTGTGGTCGTGCCCGACCCTGGCCGCGCTCACCGAAGCGAAGAACTTCGGCCTGGAAGTCAAAGCCACCGCGCAGTCTGAAGATGACCGCGACCTCGGCACCCAGAAAGGCGGCGACGTCAACGGCATCGGCCTCGACCTGCGCCCCTGGATCTACGGCGAAAGCGGCGCGTGGAGCGCCTACGCCATGGGCCAGGCAGTGGTGTCCAGCGACATCATCGAGACCGACACCCTGCAACAGTCGACCGATGACACCACCGAACAGCAGTCGAGCAACGACGACCGCAAGGCCAAGAAAAACTACTTGGCCCTGCGTGAGTTCTGGGTCGGCTACAGCGGCTTCACGCCCTACCCCGGCGAGATCCTCAAGTTCGGCCGCCAGCGCCTGCGCAATGACGACGGCCAATGGCGCGACACCAACATCGAAGCGTTGAACTGGACCTTTGACACCACCTTGCTCAAGGCCAATGTCGGCGCCGCCGAACGCTTCAGCGAATACCGCACCGACCTCAAGGAACTGTCACCGGTCGACAAAGACCGCCAGCACTTCTACGCCGACGCCGCCTACCAGTGGACGCCGGGCCAGTGGATCGGCGTGCGCGGCCACCACACCCACGACGACGGCAAGCTCGACTACGCCGAACCGGGTGTGGCCAGCGACCCGTTGGACAAGCGCGAAAACGGCGACCTGACCTGGCTGGGCATCGAAGCCAACAGCGATGCCTACAACTGGCGCAACACCAACACCGTCAACTACTGGGCGAGCATCACCGGCATGCGCGGCGACCGCGACAAGGTCAACGCCTTGAACGCCGACGGCACGCGTCCTACCAGCGCCAAGCGCAGCGATGACCTGAGCGGCTGGGCCACCGACATCGGCGTGCGCCTGCGCCTGGACCCGCAGTGGCAAGTCGGCGCGGCCTATTCGCGCGCCAGTGCCGAGTACGAGCAGAACGGCCTGCAAAGCAACCGCTCGAACTGGACCGGCACCCAGTCCCGCGTGCATCGCTTCGGTGAGGCGTTTCGCGGCGAGATGAACAACATGCAGTCCATGAGCCTGTTCGGTTCCTGGCAGTTGCGTGAGGACTACGACGCCAGCCTGGTGTACCACAAGTTCTGGCGCGTGGATGGCAACAAGCCGGTGGGCAGCAACGGTATCGACGCGGTGCAGAACAACACCGATGACGTCACCGGCGCGATCCTCTCCAGCACCTCCCTGCCGTTGGAAGACGGCAAGAAAGACCTCGGCCAAGAGATGGACCTGGTGGTCACCAAGTACTTCAAGAAAGGCTTGCTGCCTGCGGCGCTGAGCCAGTCGATCGACGAGCCATCGGCCCTGGTGCGCTTGCGTGCCGGCGTGTTCAAGCCCGGCGATGCCTATGGCAGCCAGGTCGACTCCTACATGCACCGCGCGTTTGTCGACGTGGTCTGGAAATTCTGATGGGAGCCCGCGCCATGAATGCTCAAAGCCTACTCGTCGCGGCAATGCTGATGGCCAGCGCCACAGCGTTCGCCGATACGGCGGCCAAGGCGCCGACCATCGCCAAGGAACTGCAACAGGCCAAGACCTACACCATTTCCAGCCCACCCACCGCGCCGCTGGAAATGGCCAAGCCGGCGCTGCCCGACCTGTCGGGCTACACCGCGCAGGCGATGGAAAAGAAGATCGTCAAGACCAAGACGGGCAAAATCAGCATCCGCCGCATGATGCAGGAAGACGCGCTCAAGGACTTTATCGGCGGCGATAACAAGATGGCCGAATGGGTGGTGCGCCAGCACGGCATTCCCCAGGCGATCTTCGTCGACGACGGCTACATGAACCTCAAGGACCTGCTGGGCAAGGTGCCCAAGCAGTACTTCAGCGAAACGTCGCCGGGGGTGTTCCTGGCCAAGTTGCCGATCGTGGTAGGCCGTAAAGGCATCCTCGATATCGACAAAAACACCCAGGAGCTGCGCCTGTCCCAGCAAGCCGGTTCGTTTTTGATCAACGACGGCCAACTGTTCGTGCGCGATACCAAGGTCACCGGTTGGGACGAAAAAGCCAACGGCCCGGCGCTGTTCAAGTCGGCCAAGGAGTTCCGCCCGTTCCTGCTGGCCTGGGGCGGCACCGAGACCTATATCTCCAAAACCAAGATGGCCAGCTTCGGTTACGCCAACAGTAAGTCGTACGGGGTGAGTATTTCCCAGTACACGCCGAACATGGCCAAAGTGCTCAAGCGCCCTGAGCCGACCGGTTGGATCATCGATTCCGAGTTCTCGGACATGTGGTACGGCTTCTACTGCTACGAGACCACAGGCTTTGTGATCAAGGGCAATACCTACAAAGACAACATCGTCTACGGCATTGACCCCCATGACCGTTCCCACGGCCTGATCATCGCGGACAACACCGTGTACGGCACCAAGAAGAAGCACGGCATCATCATTTCCCGGGAAGTGAACGACAGCTTCATCTTCAACAACCGCAGCTACGACAACAAGCTGTCGGGCCTGGTGATCGACCGTAACAGCGTCAACAACCTGATCGCCGACAACGAGATCTACCGCAACCACACCGACGGCATCACCCTCTATGAGAGCGGTGACAACCTGCTGTGGGGCAACAAAGTGATCAGCAACCGTCGCCACGGGATCCGCGTGCGTAACAGCGTGAACATCAAGCTCTACGAAAACACCTCGATGGCCAACGGGCTGACCGGCGTGTACGGCCACATCAAAGACTTGACCGACACCGACCGCGACATCGCCCTCGACCCGTTCGATGCCAAGGTCTCGCTGATCGTGGTTGGCGGGGAACTGGCGGGTAACGGCAGCGGGCCGCTGTCTATCGACTCGCCGTTGAGTATCGAGCTGTATCGCGTGTCGATGCTGGCGCCGACCAAATCCAGCGGCATCAGCTTCTCCGGCATCCTGGGTGACCGCCAGGAAGAAATTCTCGACCTGCTGGTACGCCAGCAGAAAGCCGTGCTGATCGACCCCGTCGAACGCCAGACCGAATTGCAGGACTGAGGATGACCCTTATGCACCCACACATGATCAAACTGCTGAGCCTCTCGGGTCTGACCCTCGGCCTGCTGGCGGCCAGCCAGGGCGTACGCGCCGATGAGGTCAAAGCCCCAACCTTCACCGCCGAACCGTGCTGCAGCCTGTGCCCGGCCGCCCATGACGCGAAGAACTACACCACGCGCTACCAGCAGAACTTCACCACCCTGGTACAAGCCCAGGGCGACTGGCTGTTCCGTACCCAGGAAGACCTGCGCACCGAGTTCGACACCACCCCGGCCGGCTACAAGCGCATGCAACAGTTGCACGATGCGTTCAAGAGCAAGGGCGTGGAACTGGTGGTGGTCTACCAGCCAACCCGTGGCTTGGTGAACCGCAACAAGCTCAACCCGGCGGAGAAAGCCGCGTTCGATTTCGACAAGGCCCTGGGCAACTACAAGACCATGCTCGGCCGCTTCGCCAAGATGGGCTACGTGGTGCCAGACCTGTCGCCGCTGACCAACGAACAACTGCCGGATGAATTGCCGGCCCACGATTTCTACTTCCGTGGCGACCAGCACTGGACCCCGTACGGCGCCCAGCGCACCGCGAAAATCGTCGCGGCCAAGGTCAAGCAGATGCCGGAATATGCCGAGATTCCCAAGCGTGAATTCGAGACCAAGCGCTCGGGCCGCATGGGCAAGACCGGCACCCTGCACAACATGGCCGGGCAACTGTGTGGCACCAGCTACGCGATCCAGTACATGGACCAGTTCACCACCGAGCCCAAGGGCGAAGCCGGTGACGGCGACCTGTTCGGCGATTCGGGCAACCCGCAGATCACCCTGGTGGGCACCAGCCACAGCGGCAAGAACTACAACTTCGCCGGCTTCCTGGAAGAAGAAATCGGTGCCGACATCCTCAACGTCGCCTTCCCCGGCGGTGGCCTGGAAGGTTCGATGCTGCAGTACCTGGGCAGCGATGAATTTCAGAAGAGCCCACCGAAGATCCTGATCTGGGAATTCTCGCCGCTGTACCGCCTCGACCAGGAAACCATCTACCGCCAGATGATGGCGCTGCTGGACAACGGCTGCGAAGGCAAGACCGCGCAAATGTCGGCCAGCACCACGCTCAAACCCGGCAAAAACGAACTGATGGTCAACAGCGCCAACAAAGACCTGCGCAACGCCAACCACCAGGTGGATATCCGCTTCGCCGATCCATCGGTGAAAACCTTGCAAGCCACCCTCTGGTACATGAACGGGCGCCACGAGGACATCAAGATCGAGAAACCCGAAACATCCGATACAGACGGGCGTTTCGCCTTTGAACTGCGCACCGATGAAGACTGGGCCTCGCAGAACTTGCTGGCCGTGGAAGTGCAGGGCCCTGAAGCGGGCGCTGCAGCGCAGAAGGTTGAAGCGAAAATTTGCACACGCAACGTATTTCCAAGCGGTGGTCAGCAGACCGCCCAACTCGGGAAGTGAGGTTACCTATGCAAAAGTTATTGCTCCCTGGCCTGCTGGGCCTGGCCATGTTCGCAGGTTCCGTCAATGCGGCGGCGCCACTGCGTCCGCCCCAGGGCTATTTCGCACCGATCGAAGCGTTCAAGACCGGCGACTTCAAGGAAAACTGCGACGCCATGCCAACGCCCTACACCGGGCCGTTGCAGTTTCGCAGCAAGTACGAAGGCTCCGACAAGGCCCGTTCGACCCTGAATGTGCAGTCGGAAAAAGCCTTTCGCGACAGCACCGCCGATATCACCAAGCTGGAAAAAGACACCAGCAAGCGCGTGATGCAGTTCATGCGTGACGGTCGCCCGCAGCAGCTTGAATGCACGCTCAACTGGCTGGTGTCATGGGCCAAGGCCGATGCGTTGATGTCCAAGGACTTCAACCACACCGGCAAGTCGATGCGCAAATGGGCGTTGGGCAGCATGGCCTCGGCCTACGTGCGCTTGAAGTTCTCCGAGTCGCAGCCACTGGCCAAGCACCCGCAGGAAGCCCAGCAGATCGAAGCCTGGTTCAACAAGCTGGCCGACCAGGTGGTGAGCGACTGGGACAACCTGCCCCTGGAAAAAACCAACAACCACTCCTACTGGGCCGCCTGGTCGGTGATGGCAACGTCCATCGCCACCAACCGTCGCGACCTGTTTGATTGGGCAGTGAAGGAATACAAGGTCGGCGTGAACCAGGTCGATGACCAGGGCTTCCTGCCGAACGAATTGAAGCGTCAGCAACGCGCCCTGTCGTACCACAACTACGCGCTGCCGCCGCTGTCGATGATCGCCAGCTTTGCCCTGGTCAACGGCGTGGACCTGCGCCAGGAAAACAACAGCGCGCTCAAGCGCCTGGGTGACAAGGTGCTGGCCGGCGTGAAAGACCCGGACATCTTCGAACAGAAGAACGGCAAAGAGCAGGACATGAAGGACCTCAAGGAGGACATGAAATTTGCCTGGCTTGAGCCCTTCTGCACCCTCTACACCTGCGCGCCGGATGTGATCGAACGCAAGCATGGCATGCAACCGTTCAAGACCTTCCGCCTGGGGGGTGACCTGACCAAGGTCTACGACCCGGCGCATGAAAAAGGCAACAAAGGTTCCTGACAAATTAATTGAAGAAATGGGTTCCCCATGTGGGAGCGGGCTTGCTCGCGAAAGCGGTGTGTCAGTCGGCACATCTGTAACTGAACTGCCGCTTTCGCGAGCAAGCCCGCTCCCACAGTTTGAACCGGTTTCGTCAGTAGAAATGCAATACAGCCTCCCCCGAAATCGTGGGGGGGTTTGGGGGGGCTCTGGCCCTTGACTGTTGGTTAAACATGGAGAGATCGGGATGGTTTTCTCGTCCAATGTGTTCCTGTTTCTGTTCTTGCCGATCTTTCTCGGCTTGTATTACTTGAGCGGGCAACGCTATCGCAATCTGCTGCTGCTGATTGCCAGCTACGTGTTCTACGCCTGGTGGCGAGTGGACTTCCTGGCGCTGTTCGCGGCCGTCACGTTGTGGAACTACTGGATCGGCCTCAAGGTCGGTGCCGCGGGCGTTCGCACCAAGCCGGCGCAGCGCTGGCTGTTGCTCGGCGTGGCGGTCGACCTGTGCATCCTCGGCTACTTCAAGTACGCCAACTTCGGCGTCGACAGCATCAACGTGATGATGAAGTCGGCGGGCCTGGAGCCGTTCATCCTCACCCACGTGCTGTTGCCGATCGGGATCTCGTTCTACATCTTCGAGTCCATCAGCTACATCATCGACGTGTACCGTGGTGACACCCCGGCGACCCGCAACCTGATCGACTTTGCGGCGTTCGTGGCGATTTTCCCGCACCTGATCGCCGGTCCCGTGTTGCGCTTTCGCGACCTGGCCGACCAGTTCAACAACCGCACCCACACCCTGGATAAATTCTCCGAGGGCTGCACGCGGTTCATGCAGGGTTTCATCAAGAAGGTCTTTATTGCCGACACCCTCGCGGTGGTGGCCGACCATTGCTTCGCCCTGCAAAACCCCACCACGGGCGATGCCTGGCTTGGCGCGCTGGCCTACACCGCGCAACTGTATTTTGACTTCTCCGGCTACAGCGACATGGCCATTGGCTTGGGCTTGATGATGGGTTTCCGCTTCATGGAAAACTTCAAGCAGCCCTACATCAGCCAGTCGATCACCGAGTTCTGGCGGCGCTGGCACATCAGCCTGTCCACCTGGCTGCGTGACTACCTGTACATCACCCTGGGCGGCAACCGCAAAGGCACGCTGACCACTTACCGCAACCTGTTCCTGACCATGCTGCTCGGTGGCCTGTGGCACGGCGCGAACATCACCTACATCGTGTGGGGCGCCTGGCACGGCATGTGGCTGGCGATTGAAAAAGCCATCGGCCTGAACACCGCGCCGCGCAGTTTCAATGTATTGCGCTGGGCCTTCACCTTCCTGCTGGTGGTGATGGGCTGGGTGATCTTCCGCGCCGAAAACCTGCACGTCGCCGGGCGTATGTACGGTGCGATGTTCAGCTTTGGCGAATGGTCGCTGTCGGAACTCAACCGCGCCAACCTCACCGGCCTGCAAGTGGCAACCCTGGTGGTGGCCTATGCAACGTTGGCGTTCTTCGGCCTGCGCGACTTCTACACCAACCGCCCTGCCGACAAGACCAAGCCAGCCGACCCGAGCCTGATCAAGGCCGTACCCGGCGACAACCCTGGCAGCATCCACGAGCCCGGTTTCAGCGTGGGCCGTGACGCTGCCGTGCAACCGGCCTACTGGACGGCTGACTGGCCACGCTACGCCATGCGCGGCGCGGTGCTGCTGCTGTTCGTGGCGTCGATTCTCAAACTGTCGGCGCAGAGTTTCTCGCCGTTCCTTTACTTCCAATTCTGAGGGAGCCGACCATGACCCGTTCATTACGCGTCCTCTACATAAGCCTGTTCCTGGTGCTGTTGCTGGCACTTGGCGCCTGGTCGCTGCGCAGCTTCTTTGGCTTCAGCACCAACGCCGATGCCACCGTGCTTAATGGTCGCTGGACCAAAGCCGTCGAGACCCACTACGACGACGAGTTCCCGATCAAGCGTCTGGGCACCAACCTGTGGGCGGCGCTGGACTACAAGCTGTTCAATGAAGGCCGTCCTGGCGTGGTGCTGGGCCGTGATCACTGGTTGTACAGCGACGAGGAATTCAACCCAGCCGTCAACGAGGACCAGAACCTGCAAGGCAACTACGCGCTGGTCGAAGGCGTGCGCCAGAAGCTCAAGGCTCAGGGTATCCAACTGGTGATGGCGATCGTGCCGGCCAAGGTGCGCCTGTATCCGGAGCATCTGGGGGAAGTGAAACCGGCCAGCGTGCACGCCAATCTGTACCAGGATTTCCACGCCCGAGTGGCTGCCGATAACATCCCGGCTCCGGACCTGCTTGGCCCGCTGCAACAGGCCAAGCTGAGTGGCAAGCAAGTGTTCCTGCGCACCGACACCCACTGGACCCCAGACGGTGCCGAAGTCGCCGCCAAGCAATTGGCCAAGGCGATTGCCGACAAGACCCCACTGAGCGGCGAGCCGCAGCGCTTTGTCACCGAAGCCGAGAAAACCGAGCCGCATAAAGGCGACTTGCGTTTGTTCCTGCCCCTGGACCCGCTGTTCGAAAACCTGATGCCGCCTAAAGAGCCGCTGGAAAAACGCGTCACCCACCTGGCCGAAGAGAAAGGTGACGACGCGCTGTTCAGCGACAGCGAAACCCCGGTGGCGCTGGTGGGCACCAGCTACAGCGCCAACCCCAACTGGAACTTCGTCGGTGCGCTCAAGCAAGCCTTGCACAGCGACGTGGTCAGCTACGCCGAAGACGGCCACGGCCCGATCCTGCCGATGCTCAGCTACCTCAAAAGTGATGACTTCAAGAACAGCCCGCCGCAGGTGCTGATCTGGGAGTTTCCTGAACGTTATCTGCCCGTTAACAACGAAATCGGTGATGCCGACCCGGCCTGGGTTGCGCAGCTTAAACAAGCCGGTTCGCGCCAACAGAACATGGCAATCAACACATCTAAATCCGAGACGCCCGACCGGGCGCAAAACTGAAAGAGAGGTAACTCACAATGACTTTCACTACTACTCCTCGTCGTCTCGCTAAAACCCTGGCTATCGCAGCGGGCCTGAGCTTCGTATCCCTGTCGGCCTTCGCGGCCGGTGACGCCGCCCTGTACGGCCCGACCGCGCCAAAAGGCTCCAGCTTTGTGCGTATCTACAACGCCAGCAACCAGGAAGTCAGCGCCACCGTCGGCAGCACCAACCTCAGCGACGTTGCGCCACTGGCCAGCAGCGACTTCAGCTTCATGCCCGGCGGTGACTACAGCGCCAAGGTCGGCAGCCAGACCCTGCCGGTCAAGCTGGCCGCCGACCACTACTACACCCTGGTCAACAGCGGCAGCGGCCAGCCGCAGTTGATCGAAGAACCGCCGTTCAAGAACAAGCAAAAATCCCTGGTGCGCGTACAGAACCTCAGCGACAAGGCCCTGACCTTGAAGACTGCCGACGGCAAGACCGATGTGGTCAAGTCGGTGGCCGCCAAGGGCCGTGGCGAGCGTGAGATCAACCCGGTGAAAGTGAGCCTGGCGTTGTATGACGGTGACAAGAAAGTCGGCGATGTGAAGCCGGTTGCGTTGGAACGCGGTGAAGCGGCGGTGCTGTATGTCACCGGTTCTGGTTCAAGCCTGTCGCCAGTGTGGGTGAAACGCCCAGTGTCGACCCGCTAACTATTTCCCGGACTGAACGCCCCCCCACTGTAGGAGCGAGCTTGCTCGCGAAAATCGCCAACGATGACGCGGGCATTCTGGATGAACGCGTTGACTGGAAGTGCTTCGCGAGCAAGCTCGCTCCTACAGGGGGCAGGGCTTTCAGTTCGGACCGAGACAAAAACAAGAGTGAAACGACAAACCTTCGTAGCTCTGACCCAAACTGATTCAAGGAGAAACACCCATGATCCCAGTAATCCTTTCCGGTGGTAGCGGCTCACGTCTTTGGCCGCTTTCGCGTAAACAGTTCCCCAAGCAGTTCCTGGCTCTGACCGGCGAGCACACCTTGTTCCAGCAAACCCTGGAGCGCCTGGTGTTCGAAGGCATGGACGCCCCCATCGTGGTCTGCAACAAAGACCACCGTTTCATCGTCAACGAGCAACTGAGCGCGCGTAAGCTCGACTGCCAACGCATCCTGATGGAGCCCTTCGGCCGCAACACTGCGCCGGCCGTGGCCCTGACCGCGATGATGCTGGTCAACGAAGGCCGTGACGACTTGATGCTGGTGCTGCCCGCCGACCACGTGATCGACGACCAGAAAGCCCTGCAACGCGCCCTGGCCCTGGCCACCGTGGCCGCCGAGCGTGGCGAGATGGTGCTGTTCGGCGTGCCGGCCACCCGCCCGGAAACCGGCTACGGCTACATCAAGTCCACCAACGATTCGCTGCTGCCTGAAGGCGTGAGCCGAGTGCAGCAGTTCGTGGAAAAGCCCGATGAAAAACGTGCGGTCGAGTTCGTCAAAAGCGGCGGCTACTTCTGGAACAGCGGCATGTTCCTGTTCCGCGCCAGCCGCTTCCTCGAAGAGCTGAAAAAGCATGATCCGGATATCTACGACACCTGCGTGCTGACCCTGGAGCGCAGCGAGCAGACCGCCGACACCGTGACCTTCGACGACGCCACCTTCGCCTGCTGCCCGGACAATTCCATCGACTACGCCGTGATGGAAAAAACCCAACGCGCCTGCGTGGTGCCATTGGCTGCTGGTTGGAGCGACGTGGGTTGCTGGGCTTCGCTGTGGGCGGTCAACGATAAAGACGCCAACGGCAACGTGAGCAAAGGCGACGTGGTGATCCAGGACAGCCGCAACTGCATGGTGCATGGCAACGGCAAACTGGTATCGGTGATCGGCCTGGATAACATCGTGGTGGTGGAAACCAAGGACGCGATGATGATTGCCCACAAGGACAAGGTCCAGGGCGTCAAGCAGATGGTCAACACCCTCAACGAGCAAGGCCGCAGCGAAACCCAGAACCACTGCGAAGTCTATCGCCCGTGGGGTTCCTACGACTCGGTGGACATGGGCGGGCGTTTCCAGGTCAAGCACATCTCGGTCAAGCCGGGCGCGTGCCTGTCGCTGCAGATGCACCACCACCGCGCCGAACACTGGATCGTGGTCAGCGGCACTGCCGAAGTCACCTGTGACGAGAACGTGTTCCTGCTCTGCGAAAACCAGTCCACCTACATCCCGATCGCCTCGGTGCACCGCCTGCGCAACCCGGGCAAGATCCCGCTGGAGATCATCGAAGTGCAATCGGGCAGCTACCTGGGCGAGGACGATATCGAGCGCTTCGAAGATATCTACGGCCGCTCGACACCGGTTGAACGTGGCGTATCGGTGAAAACTATCGCGCAGTAAAACAGTCGTACAAGAAGCCCTCGCCCAGCCCATTGCGTCCCCTATCCGCAGTGGGTTGGGTGGGGGCTTTTTTTTGGGGTTTGTGGTGCCTTTACAGGCCTCATCGCAGCATCAGTATCTACACAACTCTGTAGCGCTCAACGGTAACCACGATGCGAAGCGAGCCGCTCTTGATCTTGATCTTAGGCGCCCCGTTAAACCACGCTGGCCGGAATTCGACAGGGATTTGGGGGGTAAACCGGCAGGGATGCCGGTTTAGCCGCCCCGCGCCATGGATGGCGCGTGGCGGCGCCCCCCCAAATCGCTGGCGGATTACGGGCACACCGAGCCTAAGCGAGGTGCCGAGTGGTGGGGCAAGAGCCTTTTGCTTACTTTTGGGCTCTTTTCAAAAGTGAGCCGCCGTTGGGCGGAACCCTAAGTGGCCGTTACCGCAGCAATGGATATGTACACAATCCAACTGTGTTGACTGTCAGGCCGCCTTCGCGAGCAAGCCCGCTCCCACAGTTGGATCGCGGGGCATCAGGTAGATAAGTGTCGGCTGCCAGGCCGTCATCGCAGGCAAGCCAGCTCCCACAGTTGACCGCGCCCCCACTTTAGAATGCGGTCGAATGTGGGAGCTGGCTTGCCTGCGATAGCGTCCGCCCGGCCAACACAATGCTCAAGGTAACCAATCCCACCTACGCTTAAGTTAGGATGCTCATTCCCTATTCGAGGTGGTCTCCATGTTCTTCGGCGTTCTCCTGATCATCACCTGGCTGGTCCTGCTGCTGCGCTACCCCGCCAAGGCGCTGCCGGTATCGTTGGCCGCTGCCGTCGGCCTGGGGTTTGTCGCAGTGTGGGTGGTATGGCTGGACAACCGCGAAGCGTCGCAACTGGCGCGCCTTGAGCTGCGCATCACCTACGCGCCGCAAGACTGCCCCGCCGACCGACCGCTCAAACTGACCCTCAACAACGGCAACGACGTACCGCTCACCGAACTGCGCTGGCGCGTCGCTGCCTATGCACCGGGCGATACGGTCAACCTGGCCGACAATGTCTACGCCGCCCCGCGCTATCGTGGCCCCGGCGAGTTGCAGGCAGGTGCCACCTGGGATGACTGCCTGCCCACCCCGCCGCTGCGCCCTGGCTATCGCCCACAAACCCTGGAATTTTGCGCCGAGCACCTGCAAGGCAGTTTCTCGGACTGACAAAGGATGGACCCATGCCCAATGTACTGATCACCGGTTGCTCCAGCGGCATCGGCCGTGCCCTCGCCGACGCCTTTAAAGCCGCAGGCTTCGAGGTATGGGCCAGCGCCCGCCAACCCGATGACGTCGCCGCGCTTACCGCCGCAGGCTTTAATGCCCTACAACTGGACGTCAACGACAGCACCGCCCTGCAACGCTTGTCCGAGCAGTGGGGCGAGTTGGATGTACTGATCAACAACGCCGGCTACGGCGCCATGGGCCCATTGCTCGACGGCGGCACCGAGGCGATGCAGCGCCAATTCGAGACCAATGTGTTTTCCATCGTCGGCGTCACTCAGGCGTTGTTTCCGGCCTTGCGTCGCAGCAAGGGCATTGTGGTGAATATCGGCAGCGTTTCCGGGGTATTGGTAACGCCGTTCGCCGGCGCCTACTGCGCGTCCAAAGCCGCTGTGCATGCCTTGAGCGACGCCCTACGCATGGAGCTTGCACCGTTTGGCGTGCGCGTGATGGAAGTCCAGCCGGGTGCGATCAATACCAGTTTTGCAAAGAATGCCGGCGCCCAGGCCGAATTGCTGATCCACGAGCAGTCGCCATGGTGGCCATTGCGCGAGGGCATTCGTGCACGCAGCCAGGCGTCCCAGGACAAACCCACTCTAGCCAGTGAATTTGCCGCAGACGTGCTCAAGGCGGTGCAGCAAGGACAACCACCGCGCCTGCTGCGCTCGGGCAACGGCAGCCGGGCGCTGCCGTTGATGGCGGCGCTGTTGCCCAAGGGGCTGTTGGAGAAGGTGTTGAAGAAGCGCTTTGGCCTGGGCGGTACGCTCTAAGGCTTCATGAAATCAATAAACGCCCGCACCTTCAGCGGCAAATGCCGCGTGTCCGGATACATCGCGTAAACCCCTTGCGGGGCAAAACGGTGGTCAGTCAACAGGCGCACCAAGCGTCCCGCGTCCAGATCCTCCTGCACCAACCATTGCGGTAAAACCGCCACACCGTGGCCACGTACCGCAAACGCCTGGAGCACCGCCGCGCTGTCGGCCACCAAGGCTGCCGGGCCGGCTCGATAAGGGTGTTCGAGACCTGCCGGGTCGGTCACGCTCAATTCGCTCAAACGGCCATGGCCCAGCCTGGGCACCTGCTCTAACTCCTCCAGGGTCTGCAACCCGGCAAACTGCGGCGCCGCGACGGCAAACACCTCGAACGTCGACAACTGCACGGCGCGGTGGTTGGAATCCATCAAGCGCCCCAGCCGTATCGCCACGTCAAAACGCTCGGAGATCAGGTCGGCGTGGGTGGAAGATGTGGATAAGTGGATGTTCAGGTCCGGGTGCAGACGGCGAAACGCTTCCAAGGCCGGGGCGACCACGGCCAGGGCGTATTCGACAGTGGTAGTGATGCGCAGGGTGCCTTTGAGTTGGGCATGCTCACTGCGGGCTTCTTCTACCGCCAGGCGCGCCTCTTCAAGCATGCGCGTGCAGCGCAGGTAGAAGCGTTCGCCGGCGTCGGTGAGCGCCAGTTGGCGGGTGTTGCGGGTCAGCAGGGTGACGCCGAGTTCCGCCTCCAGGCGCTTGAGGTTGAAGCTGACCACGGCGCGAGTCTGGCCGAGCAGGTCCGCGGCGGCGGTGAGCGAGCCGGCCTCGACCACGGCCTTGAAGGTGTCAAAACGGTCCAGGCTGACCATGGTGGACGCCCTCCTTTGTCAAAATATTTTTGACAAACTAGCAGGCAAACCGACGTATCCCAACCCCTGCGTGCGGCCTACCCTGCCGGCTTCACTCGCAGGAACGCGTTCATGACCTACCGTTCGAAAGTCGCCTGGATCTTTTTATTGGGTTTTGCCCTGGACCTGGTGAACATGTTTGTCGCCACCGTCGCCTACCCGGACATCGCCCGCGAGCTGCACGCCTCGGTCACGCAACTGGCGTGGATCAGCAACGCTTACATGCTCGGGCTGACCCTGATCATTCCCCTGAGTGTCTGGCTGGCAGCGATCATGGGCGAACGCACGCTGATCGCCACCAGCCTGCTGCTGTTCGCCGGCGCCTCGGTGATGGTGGGCCAGGCCGGTTCCATCGAGGCGTTGATAGGCTGGCGCGCGGTGCAAGGGCTCGGCGGCGGCTTGCTGATTCCCGTGGGCCAGGCCATGGCGTACCGGCACTTCCCCGCCGCCGAGCGCAGCCAGCTGACGGCGCGGGTGATGTCGGTGGCGTTGCTGGTGCCAGCGCTGTCGCCGACGTTGGGTGGAGTGATCGTCGACAGTGTGTCCTGGCGCTGGATTTTCTACGCCAACCTGCCCCTGGCCCTGATCACCCTGCTGCTGGCCTTGCTGTGGATAAAACCCGACACGCCCACCCGCGTGCGCCCACCTCTGGACCTGAGCAGTATCTTCAAACAGGTTGCCAGCCCGATGCTGCGCGTGGCGATGCTGGTCTACCTATGCATCCCCGGCGTGTTTATCGGCACCAGCCTGATCGCCATCCTTTATGTGCGCAGCCTGGGCTATGACGCCACCCAAACCGGCGCACTGATGTTGCCCTGGGCGCTGGCCTCGGCAGTGGCAATCTACCTGAGCAAGCAACTCTTCAATCGCTGCGGCCCCAAACCCCTGTTGCTGGCGGGCATGGCGCTGCAATGCGCTGGGATCCTGTTGCTCAACGAGCCCGCGCTGATTATTGCGGCCTACGTCTTGATGGGCCTGGGCGGCAGCCTGTGCAGCAGCACCGCGCAAACCCTGGCCTTTCTGGATATTGCCGCCGAGCGCATGGGCCACGCCAGCGCGTTGTGGAACATGAACCGTCAAGTAAGCTTCTGCGTCGGCGCCGCCGTGCTCAGTGCAATCCTGTCGGCCTTGGATTCCTTCGCCATAACCTTCACGATGGCGGCAGCTCTGACCCTGTTGCCGCTTTTCGCAGTGTTGCGCCTGGATGCTTCCAGAGTACGCGCGCTGCTTCACCCTTGCAGCGAGCCCAAGCATGATTGACTACAGCGATTTTTTTGAAGAAGTGATCCAGACCCACGTCGAGATCGAGCAATGGTTTGCCGGGGTTGCGCCTCAGGGCACGCTGGAAAATCTGCTCGCGCGCTTCTCACCCGAGTTCAGCATGGTCGCGCCCGCCACCGGAACGCGGGTCAACAGAGCTGGGGTCAATGCGTTGTTCACGCGCCTGGGCGGGATGCGTCCGGGGTTGAAAATCACCTTGAGCGAAATGACCGGCATCGACCGCCATGCACGCGGCGCCACGGTGACGTATCGCGAGCATCAGATTGACGACAGCGGCACCCACACCGACCGTCGCGCCACGGTGGTGTTTGAGAAACAGGCCAGTGGCGCGCTGCTTTGGCGGCACTTGCACGAGACCTTTATCAAAGCCTGACGCAGTCAAATGTGGGAGCTGGCTTGCCTGCGATGGGCAACGGTAACCACGATGCGAAGCGAGCCGCTCTTGATCTTGATCTGCTTTTGATCTCAGGCGCCCCGTCAAACCACGCTGGCCGGAATTCGACAGGGATTTGGGGGGTAAACCGGCAGGGATGCCGGTTTAGCCGCCCCGCGCCATGGATGGCGCGTGGCGGCGGCCCCCCACATCACTGGCGGATTACGGGCACACCGAGCCTAAGCGAGGTGCCGAGTGGTGGGGCAAGAGCGTTTTGCTTACTTTTGCGCTTTTCAAAAGTGAGCCGCTGTCAGAGCGGAACCCTAGGTGGCCGTTACCTAAATAACGGATATGTACACGGTCCAACTGTGTTGACTGTTAGGCAGTCTTCGCAGGCAAGCCAGCTCCCACATTTGGACGGTGGTGTGTCAGGTACATCAGTGTCGGCTGCCAGGCCGTCTTCGCAGGCAAGCCCCACACATTTGGATGGTGGTGTGTCAGGTACATCAGTGTCGGCTGTCAGGCCGTCTTCGCAGGCAAGCCAGCTCCCACATTTGGATGCTGGTGTGTCAGGTACATCAGTGTCGGCTGCCAGGCCGTCTTCGCAGGCAAGCCAGCTCCCACATTTGGATGCTGGTGTGTCAGGTACATCAGTGTCGGCTGCCAGGCCGTCTTCGCAGGCAAGCCAGCTCCCACATTTGGATGCTGGTGTGTCAGGTACATCAGTGTCGGCTGCCAGGCCGTCTTCGCAGGCAAGCCAGCTCCCACATTTGGACGGTGGTGTGTCAGGTAGATCAGTGTCGGCTGTCAGGCCGTCTTCGCAGGCAAGCCAGCTCCCACATTTGGATGGTGGTGTGTCAGGTACATCAGTGTCGGCTGTCAGGCCACCATCGCAGGCAAGCCAGCCTCCCACAGTTTATTTTTGCGTTGGGTTCACGATGACAGTGCAGGTAATGCCTGCCGCCAACAACACGCCCTCCGGCACTTCATCAATGTGAATCCGCACCGGCACACGCTGGGCCAACCGCACCCAGTTAAAGGTCGGGTTTACATCGGCGATCAGTTCACGGCTCTCGGGGTTATCACGGTCGTAGATGCCACGCGAGATGCTTTCCACATGGCCCTTCAAGGTCTCGCCGCTCATCAATTGCATATCGGCTGTGTCACCCACCTTCACATGGGGCAGCTTGGTTTCTTCGAAGAAGCCATAGACCCAGAACGAATTCATATCCACCACGGCCATCTTCGCCTCGCCAATACGCGCATAGTCGCCGCGATGCACATTGAGGTTGGTGACATAACCGTCCACCGCCGCCAGCACTTGCGTGCGTTTCAAGTTGAGTTCGGCGGCCTCCAGTTGCGCCAGGGCGTGCTGATAATCGGCCAGAGCCGAGTCGGCGATGTTGCTGGCGTCGTCGCGGTTTTCCTTGGAGATCACCAAAGCGTCCAGGTCGGCACGGCGGTGGGCGTTGACCTTGCGCATTTCCCAGGTGGCCTTGCGTGAAGCCACCAGCGATTGCGCTTGCTTGACGGCAATGCGGTAGTGCTCGGGGTCGATCTGCATCAGCAGGTCGCCTTTTTTCACCAACTGGTTATCACGTACCGGCACGTCCACCACTTCACCGGTGACGTCAGCCGCCACATTGATGATGTCGGCGCGCACCCGGCCATCGCGGGTCCACGGCGTTTGCATGTAGTGCACCCACAACGTGCGGCCAATCCAGATCGCCAAGGCCAGAACCAGCAAGGTGGCGAGCAGGCTGAAAAACTTTTTCATCGGGGCATTCTCAACGGTAGACGCTCAGCGCCAGGGCGCCGAACAGGCAAGCGAACAGGCTCAGGCGCAGCAGCGCCGGGTGCCAGAAAAACCGATACAGGTCGAACCCGGCCAGGAAGCGGTCAACCGCCCAGGCCAGCCCCGCGGCGATCAGGAACATCAGGGTCATGGTCGGCATATAGATGCCGTGGAATGCAATTTCACGAGGCATTCATGGCTCCTTGCGTGGCACCTTTGAGGGCGGCCAGAGGCGATTGCGGGTCGAGCAACGAGGTGCGAATAAAGTGCAGGTAGCTCTTCACCCGACGCAGGGCCGAGGTGTCGAAGTGCGGGGCGAAGGGTTCGTCGGTGGCCTGCACGCGACTGATCGCATGGTCGACAGCAATCAACCCGCGCTCCAGGTTGCTGGCGCTGGGTTGCAGGAACAGCCGCACCAACGAGCGCCCCATCACACGGATCGCCTGGCGCCACGGCTGGGACTCGGCATACGCCGGGTGCACCGGCAAAATCGCCTGCTCCTTGCGCAACTCGATGATCGCGTGGCCGACCTCCAGCACCACGAACATCCAGCGCAGCAAATCGCGCTGCACCTGCGGCTGGCCGACCGCAAGCCCGTAGGCCTGGTGCAGTAGGTCGCGGGTACGGCTTTCAAAGCTCGACGCCAGGCCCTTGAGCTTGCCGCTGATGGCATACACCACTTGCTCACGCAGGTCTTGCTCCAGGCGGCGCCACAACCAGCGGCTGTTGGGCGGCAGAATGATCGCCCCCGCCGCCGCGCACACCAGCATGCCAATGACCATGGCGATGTAGTCGTTGATAAAGGTGTAGGGGTTGTAGACCGTGAGGTTATCCGGCACCGAACCGGTGCTGAAGAAAATCAGCAGGCCCACGCCCACGCCGGCGTATCGGGGGCGTGACGACAGAAAGGCACCGAAGATAATCACCGGTGCGAGCATCACGCACAGCAGCGGGAAACCGTCGATCCAGGGGAACACGAAGAACATTTCGACAAAGCCGACCAAGGCGCCGATCAAGGTGCCGCAGGCCATCTGGAACGCCATGCGCTTGGGGTTGGGCGTGGCGGCAGACAGGCCCACCGTGGCCGCCGCGATCAAGGTCATGGTGGCGCCGCTGGGCCAGGCTGTGGCCACCCAGTAACTGCCCAGCACAACCAGGATAAACGAGGCACGCACACCGGCCGCGGCGCAGGCCAGCCAGTTGGTTTTTGGCGTGTAGGCTTCGTGCCAATCCTCCCGCGCATGACGATGGTCGGCCAGGGACGCGTGGGTTTGCGCGTAGTTGTGCAGGTCGTCGACGAAGCGGTACAGCAGCTCGTAGGCGGTGTGGAAATCCAACTGCTCGGCGTCCGTCGGGTTGTCTTCCTGAAAGCTCGCCCGCAGGCTGCGCACCTTGGCGGGCAGGCCGTCCTTGTAGGCGCTCAGCTGGTTGACCAGGCGCGCGGCATCGGGGCTGGTGAGGGCGCGGCCAGAGAAGCTGTCGAGCACTTCGGCCAGGTCTTGCAGGCCGGGCTTGATCGCTGCCACCACATGGTCGGCCTCATCGGCGCGCAAGCGTTCAAGCAACTGGTGCAGGGCGTTGAAGCGTGTGGTGATGCTCATGAATTCGCTGTTGAGGCGACTGAGCCGCCCGTTGCGCCGACGCATGTGCGGGTCTTCGAACACGGTGACGCTGCGCAAGCCTTCCAGGCCCACAGCTTCGGCAATAAAGCGCACGTTGCTGGCCTCGAAGCCTTCGCGTTGGCTGCGCCCGCGCAGGCCGTCGGTCACGAACAGCGCGAACACACCAAAGCGCTGGTACAGCGCGTTGCGCATGGCGGCGCTGGAAGTCTGCGGCAGGATGGCGGCGCTGACCAGTGTCGAGCACAGTATCCCCAGGGAAATTTCCAGCACCCGCCACACCGCCGCCATAAAGGCGCCGTCCGGGAGGGCCAGGGCCGGCAGGCCGACCATTGCCGCGGTGTAGCCGGCGAGCACAAACCCATAGGCGCGAAAGTTGCGGTTGCGCGTGGCGCCAGCGGTGCAAATGCCCACCCAGATCGCCAGCGCACCGAGGAACAGTTCGGTGTTCTGCGCAAACAGGGCGATCAACAGCACCATCACCGCCGAGCCCGCCAAGGTCCCGAGGAAGCGATAAAAACTCTTGGCGAACACCTGGCCGCTCTGGGGCTGCATCACGATAAATACGGTGATCATCGCCGTGCGCGGTTGCGGCAGTTCCAGACGCATGGCCAGCCACAGCGTCAGGAACGCGGCGACCAGCACTTTGAAGATATACACCCAGGTCACGCCATCGCTGCGTGCCCAGTCGAAGAAACCACGGCGCCACTCAAGGGAATGCAGCCAGCGCAGCGGTGCAGGCAAGGGAGTCATCGAATCCTACTCAGTGATCAAACACGGCGAGCGCCGCCGGGGTCTTGCTTGGGCGTGTCTTGGCAGCCGTGGGCACATCGTCGCCAGCGCCGAGGCCGCCGCCCAGGGCGGTCACCAGTTCGGCATGGGCACTCAGGCGTGCGGCCTGCACCTGTTGTTCGATCTGCTGCTGACGAAACAACAAGGTTTGGGCGTTGAGCACGTTGAGGTAGTCCGTGAGGCCACGCTGATAGGCGATCATGGCGATGTCGTAGGTTTTCTGCGCCGAGGCCACCGACTGCGCGGCGAAGGCCGATTGCTTGTCCATGGAATCGCGACGGATCAACTGGTCGCTGATGCCCTTGAGCGCATTGACCAGGGTCTGGTTGTACTGGGCCACCGCGATGTCGTAGCCGGCACTGGCTTCACCCAATTGCGCACGCAGGCGGCCGCCGTCGAAGATCGGCAAGGTGATCGCCGGGCCGACGTTGTAGTTGAATTTCTTGCCGGCCAGAAATTCCAGCATACCGCCGCCGGTGGCCATGTAGCCGAGGCTGCCGACCAGGTCGACGTTGGGGTAGAAGCCTGCATGAGCCACATCGATACCCCGCGCCTGGGCCGCTACCTGCCAGCGGCTGGCGACCACGTCCGGGCGTTGGCCGAGCAACTGCGCGGGCAGGCTGGAGGGCAGTTTCAACGGCGCGGCGAGAGCCAGGGTCGGGCGCTGCAATTGCGCGCCCTCCCCCGGGCCTTTGCCGGCCAACGCCGCCAGTTGGTTACGGCTCAGGGCGATTTCCTCGTCCAGGGCATCCAGTTGGCGGTGGGTTTCCGGCAGCGGGGTTTCGGCCTGGCTGACGTCAAAGTGAGTGCCGATCCCGGCGCTCAGGCGTTTGTTGGCCAGGTCCAGGATCTGCTGTTGCTGGGCCAGGGTGGCGGCCGCGATGTCGCGGTTGGCGTACTGCAACGACAGCTGAATGTATGCGCGCACCACATTGTTTTGCAGTTCGAGCTGGGCCAGGCGCGCTTCGGCGGCGCTCACGTGTGCCAGGTCGACGGCGCGTTCGGTGCTGTTGCTTTCCCGGCCCCACAGGTCGAGAGCGTAGCTCAGGCCCAGGGACGAATTGTTGTCCCAAGTGTTGGCGCCGCTCAGTTCACCGGGGCCGTAGAACTGATCCTTGGGCCAGTTGTGGCGCTTGAGGGTGGTGTCGCTGTTGATCTGCAGCGACTCGGCCGACTCGGCCACCCCGGCCAGCGCCCGGGCTTGGCGCACGCGGGCGGCGGCCACGGCCAGGCTGGGGCTGTTGCGGGTGGCGAGTTCGACCCAACGGTTGAGCTGCGGGTCGCCGTAGGCCTGCCACCATTGGGCGGTGGGCCAGTGGGCGTCGCGGGCGGCGCTCTGGATCGCGGCGTCGGTGGCCAGGGTAGTGGCGTTGATCGCCTGGCCTTGGGGGGCGATTCCTCCGGTTCCGATGCAACCGCTGATGACTGACGTTAAAGCCCAAACACTGAGAGTCTTCAGCTCTCTGCTGATGCGACGCGGCACGGCAAGCGAATTCCTGAGAGGGTGTTGCGCAAGAGGTGGCGCAATTCTAGGCGGCGGCAGGGAGGACGATAAGCTGGCATTCCTGTGAATCTTTGTTACCGTTCAGGCGATAATCCGTTGGTAGGGATCACTCAAAGCGTAACTTTCTGTCACAATTTGCTATCTCCCTTGAGAACACTCCATGGACACTTTGCAAAACATGCGCGCCTTCAGTTGTGTGGCCGAGGCCGGCAGCTTCACCGCCGCCGCCGTGCAACTGGACACCACCACGGCCAACGTCTCGCGCGCGGTCTCCAACCTTGAGGCCCACCTGCAAACCCGCTTGCTCAACCGCACCACCCGACGCATCGCGCTGACCGAAGCCGGCAAACGCTATTTGCTGCGCTGCGAGCAGATCCTCGCCTATGTCGAGGAAGCCGAGGCCGAAGCCAGCGACGCCCACGCACGCCCCGCCGGGCAGTTGAAAGTGCACACCATGACCGGCATCGGCCAGCATTTCGTCATTGACGCAATTGCCCGCTACCGCCGCACCCATCCCGACGTGACCTTCGACCTGACCCTGGCCAACCGCGTGCCGGACCTGCTCGACGAGGGCTACGACGTGTCCATCGTGCTGGCCAGCGAACTGCCGGACTCAGGTTTCGTGTCCCAGCGCCTGGGCATCACCTACAGCATCGCCTGCGCCTCGCCGGACTACGTCAAGGCCAAGGGCTGCGCGCAACGCCCCCAGGATTTGCTCAACCATGCGTGCCTGCGCCTGGTCAGCCCGGTGGTCCAGCTGGACAAATGGACCTTCAACGGCCCGGAAGGCCAGGAAAGCGTGGCAATCAACAGCTCGCCGTTTCTGGTGAATTCGGCCGACGCGATGAAAACCGCGATCACCAGCGGCATGGGCGTCGGCCTGCTGCCGGTGTACGCCGCCATCGAAGGGCTGCGCAACGGCACGCTGGTACGGGTGATGCCGACCTACCGCTCCCAGGAGCTGAACTTGTACGCCATCTACCCTTCGCGCCAATACCTGGATGCGAAGATCAAGACCTGGGTGGAATACCTGCGCGGTTCGTTGCCGGAGATTCTGGCGGCGCACCAGGCGGAGTTGGTGGCGTATGAGTTGAGTGGTGGTGTGGGTGGCGTGCGGATGGCGACCTAACAACCCCTTTAACAACCCCTTTAACAACCCCTGTAGGAGCGAGCTTGCTCGCGAAAAACCTGAGGGCAACGCATTCAATCTGGATCAACGCGTTATCGTTGACGTTTTTCGCGAGCAAGCTCGCTCCTACAGGTTTTGTGCTGAGGGGATAAATGTTAGCGTGCTCAGCATTCTCCCGTAGTCGATGAGCCCGCCTGCCATGAAAAAGACTGTCCTGGCCTTCAGCCGCATCACCCCGCCGATGATCGAACGCCTGCAACAGGATTTCGAGGTGATCGCGCCCAACCCCAAGCTGGGTGACATCAATGCTCAGTTCAACGAAGCCCTGCCCCATGTCCATGGTTTGATCGGCGTGGGCCGCAAGCTGGGCCGCGAGCAGCTTGAAAGCGCGAGCAAGCTGGAGGTGGTGTCCAGCGTGTCGGTGGGCTACGACAACTACGATGTGCCGTACTTCAACGAACGCGGGATCATGCTCACCAACACCCCCGATGTGCTCACCGAAAGCACTGCCGACCTGGCCTTTGCGTTGCTGATGAGCAGCGCACGCCGCGTGGCCGAATTGGACGCCTGGACCAAGGCCGGCCAATGGAAAGCCAGCGTGGGCGCGCCGTTGTTTGGTTGCGATGTGCACGGCAAGACCCTGGGCATTGTCGGCATGGGCAATATTGGCGCAGCCGTGGCCCGGCGTGGGCGCCTGGGCTTCAATATGCCGATCCTTTACAGCGGCAACAGCCGCAAGACCGCGCTGGAGCAAGAACTGGGCGCGCAGTTTCGCAGCCTGGATCAGCTGCTGGCCGAGGCGGATTTCGTTTGCCTGGTGGTGCCGTTGAGCGACAAGACTCGTCACCTGATCAGCACGCGGGAGCTGGCGTTGATGAAGCCCAGCGCGATCCTGATCAATATCTCCCGTGGGCCGGTGGTGGATGAGCCGGCGCTGGTCGAAGCCCTGCAAACCCAACGGATTCGTGGTGCCGGGCTGGATGTGTATGAAAAGGAACCGCTGGCTGAATCGCCGTTGTTCCAGCTGAGCAATGCCGTGACCCTGCCGCACATCGGTTCAGCCACCGATGAAACCCGTGAAGCCATGGCCAATCGCGCGTTGGACAACCTGCGCAGCGCGCTGCTGGGCCAACGCCCGCAGGACCTGGTGAACCCACAGGTTTGGAAGGGCTGATACTGGACTTAATGTGGGAGCTGGCTTGCCTGCGATGACGGCCTGAAAGCCGACACCTATCTACCTGACGCACAGCGATCCCACTGTGGGAGCGGGCTTGCTCGCGAAGGCGGCCTGACAGTCAACACAGTTGGATTGTGTATATATCCATTGCTGCGGTAACGGCCACTTAGGGTTCCGCCCTGACGGCGGCTCACTTTTGAACAGCGCAAAAGTAAGCAAAACGCTCTTGCCCCACCACTCGGCACCTCGCTTGGGCTCGGTGTGCCCGTAATCCGCCAGTGATTTGGGGGGCCGCCGCCACGCGCCATCCATGGCGCGGGGCGGCTAAACCGGCATCCCTGCCGGTTTACCCCCCAAATCCCTGTCGAATTCCGGCCAGCGTGGTTTAACGGGGCGCCTAAGATCAAAAGCAGATCAAGAGCGGCTCGCTTCGCATCGTGGTTAGCGGTGGCTGCGGCGAGCTGCACAGTTGTGTAGATACCTATGGCCATCGCAGGCAAGCCGGCTTGCACATAAACAGTGGCCGACACAAAATCCGGTTAAAGCCCCGGCCAGCCAAGTCGATAACTCTCTATAGATCGTCATTCCTGATCCACAGAAGGTTTTTATGTCCACCACCAAAGCCCGCGCAGACTCACTCTCGCTTCTGCTCTTTACCTTGCGCAGCGGCAAGCTGATGGCCATCAACCTGTTGAAAGTCAGCGAGATCATCCCCTGCCCGCCGCTGACCAAGCTGCCGGAGTCACACCCGCACGTCAAAGGCATCGCCACCTTGCGCGGCGCGTCTTTGTCAGTGATCGACCTGAGCCGCGCCCTGGGTGAAATGCCCTTGCAAGACCCGGACGGCGGCTGCCTGATCGTCACCGATGTCAGCCGTTCCAAGCAGGGCCTGCATGTGCAGGCGGTGAGTAAGATCGTGCATTGCCTGACCACCGATATCCGCCCACCGCCCTACGGCTCCGGCGGCAATCGGGCGTTTATCACCGGGGTTACTCAGGTGGAAGGTGGCCTGGTGCAGGTGCTGGATATCGAGAAAGTCATCCATGGCATCGCCCCGGCACCGGTTGAAGCGGCGCCGACCGACCTGACCATGGAAGAAGCCGAAGTGCTGGGCAACGCCCGCATCCTGGTGGTGGACGACAGCCAGGTGGCCTTGCAGCAATCGGTACACACCCTGCGCAACCTCGGCCTGACCTGCCACACCGCCCGCAGCGCCAAGGAAGCCATCGACGTGTTGCTGGAGCTGCAAGGCACGGTTGAACAGATCAACGTGGTGGTGTCGGACATCGAGATGTCTGAGATGGACGGCTACGCCCTCACCCGCACCTTGCGCGAAACTCCGGATTTCAAGGATCTCTACGTGCTGTTGCACACCTCCCTGGACAGCGCGATGAACAGCGAAAAAGCACGCCTGGCCGGTGCCGACTCGGTACTCACCAAATTCTCATCCCCGGAGTTGACCAAATGCCTGGTCATCGCCGCGCAAACCGTGGCGAAAAAGGGCCTGTAAGCCTTGGCCGAGTATTACCAGCTGCTGCGTCGCGACCTCACCGGTAGCCTGCCCGCCCCGCAGTGGCCAGCGGATACCCGGCTGGATCATTATCGCGATGAACTGGCCCCGGCGATCCATGCCGTACTGCGCATGACCCAGGACCAAGGCGGCGGCCGTGTCGGCCATCTGGATGAGTGGCGCCGGCAGTTCGTCACCGATGCCGAGTACGACCCGACGCTGTGCCTGGTGGCCAGTAACCGCGACGGTATTCTCGGCGTGGCCCAATGCTGGACCAGCGCCTTTATCAAGAACCTGGCTGTCCACCCCTGTGCCCAAGGCCAAGGACTGGGCCGCGCCTTGCTGCTGCACAGCTTCCAGGTGTTCAAACAGCGCGGCGAACCCTATGTGGACCTCAAGGTGCTGGAGAGCAACCTGCGCGCCCGGCGCCTGTATGAAAGTGCGGGCATGGGGTTTGTGCTGCGCGACATCCTATCCAACGGCTGACCCTCACTGGCGCATAACTTGCTTCCAGAGCCCCTGAGCGGTCGATAGAGGTAAAAACCCGTCACCCCTCAAGCGTGCCCTCTGACCTTGCCTGGTGACAGATCCGCCATGAACACACACTTTTCCTGCGTCGGTTGCGGCAAATGCTGCAGTGACCATCACGTGCCCCTGACCCTCGAAGAAGCCCGCAGCTGGGCGGCGGACGGCGGCAACGTCATCGTTCTGGTCGAGGGCTTTCTTGGCAACGGCCTGGGCCTGCCCCTGCAACAACGGGAACACGCCGAGCGCCGTTCAGTGATCGTGCCCAGCGGCACTACCGAGGCATTTGTGGCAATCACCTTTGCCGCCTACAACGCCGGACGCTGCCGGAATCTTGACGAAGACAACCGCTGCCGCATCTACGAACGGCGCCCGCTGGTGTGCCGCATTTACCCGATGGAGATCAACCCGCATATCCCACTGAACCCAAGCGCCAAAGACTGCCCGCCGGAATCCTGGGAGCAAGGCCCCGCGCTGATCGTCGGTGGCGAGTTGATGGACGCGCAACTGGCCGAACTGATTCACCGTTCGCGCCAAGCCGACCGTGATGACGTACAGACCAAGGAAGCCGTATGCGCGTTGCTCGGCATCCGCACGACCGCCCTCAAGGGCGACGGTTTTACCGCGTACTTGCCGGACATGCAGGCGTTTGCCCAGGCCATTGAACAGGCGATTGAACAGCCAGCAGTGGCCAATGAATGGGTGTTTCATGTGTCCGGGATGGACATCGCCGAACAGGTGCTGGATGCCGGGGCACAAATTGCCACCGAAGTGCCGGCCAATTATGCGTTTATCTCGTTGAGAGCGGCTTAGGCCGCTGGGGCCTCATGGCGGCATAGGGAGCGACACAACTGTAGTTCGCAGCAACCAACGCTAACCACGATGCGAAGCGAGCCGCTCTTGATCTTGATCTGCTTTTGATCTCAGGCGCCCCGTCAAACCACGCTGGCCGGAATTCGACAGGGATTTGGGGGGTAAACCGGCAGGGATGCCGGTTTAGCCGCCCCGCGCCATGGATGGCGCGTGGCGGCGGCCCCCCAAATCACTGGCGGATTACGGGCACACCGAGCCTAAGCGAGGTGCCGAGTGGTGGGGCAAGAGCCCTTTGGTTACTTTGGGGCTTTTCCAAAGTGACCCGCCGTCAGGGCGGAACCCTAAGTAGCCGTTACCGCAGCAATGGATATGCCCACAACCCAACTGTGTTGACTGTCAGGCGCCTTCGCGAGCAAGCCCGCTCCCACAGTTGGATTGTGGGGTGTCAGGTAGAGAAGTGTCGGCTGGGAGGCCGTCATCGCAGGCAAGCCAGCTCCCACATTTGGATCCCGCTGTGTCAGGTAGATAGGCGCCTAACGGGTGCAGAACGGCACTCACACATTCGCGATCATGAATGGGGCGGCAATACATCGAGCCGATACGGCTGGAGAATGCGCTGGTACTCGCCATTCTGCATCAATTGCTCAAGCGCATGATTAAGCTCATTACGCAACGCCGTATCGGTTTTTCGCACCGCAATCGCCACGCTATTACCCAGCAAGCCCGACGACACAGGCGGCCCCATGTAATCGAAGTCCAGCCCCTGGGGCGTGTCGAGCAGGGCTTCACGGATCTCCACCGCGCCTTGCAGGGTCGCGTCGATATCGCCCGAAACCAGGCTCTGCACCAGTTGGTCGTTGAGCCAGAAACTCCTGATGATCACCCCCGCCGGCGCCCATTGCGACAGGGCAAAAGCTTCACGATTACTGCGCACCAGCACCCCGACACGCTTGCCCTTGAGGGACCGTCGATCAGGGCGCAGGCCCGAGGTTTTACGCGCCACCAGCCGGGTAGTGATCGGGTAAAGGTCATCGGTGAAGCTCACCCGTTGCCGCCGACGGCAGGTGGTCGCCATGCCCATGATCGCGTCGAACTGCCTGGCCTCGAGAGCCGGGAAGTTTTCCATGACAATTTGGTCAACCCAAGTACAGCGCACGTTGAGCTGCTCGCACAGGGCATTGCCCAGTTCGATATTCAACCCCACCAATTGCCCTTGGGCATTGCGGCTTTGAAAGGGCGGAAAATGCGCAGCAACGGCGAAACGGATTTCACGCCGCGGTTGAACGTCGGCGGCGACGGCACTCGTCGAGAGCAAGAGAGCAAGCACTGCACAGAGGTGTATCAGGGCCACGGGAATGTCCTTTTCCGGAAAGCTGACTCGCCACGCCCCGATGAGCGTCATCGGGACGAAGCAAACGCTGTGCAGCTTTCAAGAATCGGTGACGGCCCTACAAGCAGAAATGTCTACGCACGATGTAGGCAACTGCCTATAACGCACTCAACGCTTTAATCTCAGCGTTTACCCATCGAGCGGCGAGTGCCCGGCGGCGCCATGCCTGGCGTCTTGGTATGGCCGTTCTTGGCGCCGCCTTTGTACCAAGGCTGGCTGGCATGCTTGGCGCCAGCCAGTTCACCTGGGTTGAAAGGGAACTTGAACGCCGGGATCTCGGCTTTTTCAACGCCGTCGGCGGTGGCCGGATCGACGAGGTCGGCCGCGTCGACAGCGGGTTGGGTTGGGGAAGTCATAAGGGCTCCGGCACAGCTAATAGGTGTAAAAGCGCGAGTATACGGGGCCTGAGCTGCCAGCAGTAACTTCAAGCGACAAGCTCACATGGCCTAGCTGTCACGGCTGTCAGTTTGCCGTCACCGTGCTGACGGCGGAACAGCGCTATAAAGGACGTTCCGAACTCCAACGTGCAGTTTCCGCCGGCGTCCTCCTATGCAGATCAAACGAAACGTGGCCCTGATGCTGGGTGCTCTCCTGATACTGGCCGTTGCAGCCTGGGCGTTAACCCGGCCGGCCAAGGCCCGCCTGGCAGCGCCTACCGCCATTCCTGTGCGGGTGGTGAGCGTGACGCAACAGGATGTGCCTCGGTTTGTCAGCGGCATCGGCTCGGTGTTGTCATTGCACAGCGTGGTGATTCGCCCGCAGATCGACGGCATTCTCACCCAACTGCTGGTCAAGGAAGGCCAATCGGTGAAGGCCGGCGACCTGCTGGCCACCATTGACGACCGCTCGATCCGCGCCAACCTCGACCAGGCCAGGGCGCAACTCGGTGAAAGCCAGGCGCAGTTGCAAGTGGCATTGGTCAACCTCAAGCGCTACAAAGCGCTGAGCGTCGACGACGGCGTGTCCAAACAGACCTATGACCAGCAACAGGCACTGGTCAACCAGCTCAAGGCCACGGCGCAAGGTAATCAAGCGGCCATTGATGCGGCTCAAGTACAACTTTCCTATACCCAGATCCGCTCTCCGGTCAGCGGCCGCGTGGGCATCCGCAATGTGGACGAAGGCAACTTCCTGCGCATGAGCGATACCCAGGGGCTGTTTACCGTCACTCAGCTCGACCCGATTGCCGTTGAGTTTTCCTTGCCACAGCAGATGCTGCCGACCTTGCAGGGCCTGATCGCCGCCCCCACCCCGGCCACCGTCGACGCCTACCTGGGCGCCGACACCGATGGCCAGACCGGCGACCTGCTCGGCGAAGGCCACCTGAGCCTGATCGACAACCAGATCAGCTCCACCACCGGCACCCTGCGGGCCAAGGCCGAGTTCAGCAACCCGGCGCACAAGCTATGGCCGGGGCAATTGGTGACCATCAAGATCCAGACGGCCCTCGACAAGAACGCCCTGGTGGTACCGCCCACCGTGGTGCAGCGCGGCCTTGACACACATTTCGTGTACCGCGTAAGCGCTGACAAAGTCGAGGTGGTGCCGGTGCAGGTCGCCTACCAGAACAGCGCTATCAACATCATCAAAGGCGTGCAGGCCGGCGATGTGCTGGTCAGCGATGGGCAATCGCGGCTCAAGGCCGGTGCGCAGGTGGAGGTGCTCAAGGAGCCGCCACAAGTGATCCACACCGCCAACGCCCAGGTGCAACCATGAGCGTCAGCCGGTCGCCCTCGGCCTGGTGCGTTGATCACCCGGTCGCCACCCTGCTGCTGACCTTCGCCCTGGTGTTGCTCGGAATTATTGCCTTCCCCAACCTGGCCGTCGCGCCATTGCCGGAAGCGGAATTCCCGACGATTCAGGTCACCGCGCAACTGCCCGGCGCCAGCCCGGACACCATGGCCTCATCGGTGGCCACGCCTCTGGAGGTGCAGTTCAGTGCCATCCCCGGCATGACCCAGATGACCTCCAGCAGCGCCTTGGGCTCCAGCCTCTTGACCCTGCAATTCACCCTGGAAAAAAGCATCGATACCGCCGCCCAGGAAGTGCAGGCCGCGATCAACACCGCGTCCGGCAAGTTGCCCAGCGACATGCCGAGCTTGCCCACCTGGAGGAAGGTCAACCCGGCAGACAGCCCGGTGCTGATCCTCAGCGTCAGTTCCAGCAGCATGCCCAGCACCGAGCTGAGCGACTATGTGGAAACCCTGCTGGCACGCCAGATCAGCCAGATCGACGGCGTCGGCCAGATCAACATCACCGGCCAGCAACGCCCGGCGATTCGCGTGCAGGCGTCCCCCGACAAGCTCGCGGCCATCGGCCTGACCCTCGCCGATATACGCCTGGCCATCCAGCAGTCGAGCCTCAACCTGGCCAAGGGCGCGATCTATGGCGAAAACAGCGTGTCCACCCTGTCGACCAACGACCAGCTGTTTCACCCGGAGGAATACGGCCAACTGATCGTTTCCTACAAGGACGGTGCGCCGGTTCAACTGCGCGATATCGCCAAGGTCATCAACGGCTCGGAAAACGCCTACGTACAAGCCTGGTCCGGCGATACCCCCGGGGTGAACCTGGTGATTTCGCGCCAGCCCGGCGCCAACATCGTCGACACCGTGGACCGCATCCAGGCCGAGTTGCCGCGCCTGCAAGGCATGTTGCCGGCCTCGGTGCAGGTCAGCGTGTTGACCGACCGCACCAAGACCATCCGCGCTTCACTGCATGAAGTGGAAATGACCCTGCTGATCGCCATCCTGCTGGTGGTGGCGGTGATGGCGTTGTTCCTGCGCCAACTGTCGGCGACGCTGATTGTGTCTGCGGTGCTGGGTGTCTCGCTGGTGGCCAGTTTCGCCCTGATGTATGTGATGGGGTTCAGCCTGAACAACCTGACCCTGGTGGCCATCGTGATCGCCGTGGGCTTTGTGGTGGACGATGCGATTGTGGTGGTGGAGAACATCCATCGGCACCTGGAGGCTGGCCTGGGCAAGCGCGAAGCAGCGATCAAGGGCTCCGGCGAAATTGGCTTTACCGTGGTGTCCATCAGCTTCTCGCTGGTGGCGGCGTTTATTCCGCTGCTGTTCATGGGCGGCGTGGTCGGGCGATTGTTCAAGGAATTTGCATTGACGGCCACCGCGACCATTCTGATTTCAGTGGTGGTGTCGCTGACGTTGGCACCGACGCTGGCCGCCTTGTTCATGCGTGCCCCTACCCACCCTGCCCACGCCAAGCCCAGCTTCAGCGAACGCCTGCTGGCCGGCTATACGCGCAACCTTCGCCGTGCCCTGGCGCACCAACGCAGCATGGCCGCGATCTTCGTGGTGACCCTGGCGCTGGCGGTGGTCGGCTATGTGTTCATCCCCAAGGGGTTCTTCCCGGTGCAAGACACCGGTTTCGTGCTCGGCACCAGCGAAGCGGCGGCCGATGTGTCGTACAAGGACATGGTCGCCAAGCACAAGGCCCTGGCCAAGATCGTCAAGGCCGACCCGGCGGTGCAGGCGTTTTCCCATTCGGTCGGCGTCACCGGCAGCAACCAGACCATCGCCAACGGCCGCTTCTGGATCGCCTTGAAAGACCGCAGTGAGCGCGACGTGTCCGCCAGCCAGTTCATCGACCGCATCCGCCCGCAGTTGGCAAAGGTGCCGGGCATCGTGCTGTACCTGCGCGCCGGCCAGGACATCAACCTGAGCTCCGGCCCTAGCCGCGCCCAGTACCAATATGTGCTCAAGAGCAACGACGGCCCGACGCTGAACACCTGGACCCAACGCCTCACCGAAAAACTGCGCGCCAACCCGGCGTTTCGTGACCTGTCCAACGACCTGCAACTGGGCGGCAGCATCACCCATATCAGTATCGATCGTCAGGCCGCCGCGCGCTTCGGGCTGACCGCAACCGATGTCGACCAGGCGCTGTACGACGCCTTCGGCCAGCGCCAGATCAACGAGTTCCAGACCGAGATCAACCAGTACCAAGTGATACTCGAACTGGACAGCCAACAGCGCGGCAAGGCCGAAAGCCTCGACTATTTTTACCTGCGCTCGCCACTGACCAACGAAATGGTGCCGCTGTCGGCACTGGCCAGGGTCGACCCGCCCACGGTCGGGCCGTTGTCCATCAGCCATGACGGCATGTTCCCTGCTGCCAACCTGTCGTTCAACCTCGCGCCCGGCGTGGCCCTGGGCGACGCGGTGATTATGCTCGACCAGGCCAAGAACGAAATCGGGATGCCGAGCACGATCATCGGTAACTTCCAGGGTGCGGCGCAGGCGTTCCAGAGTTCGCTCGCCAGCCAGCCATGGCTGATCCTCGCGGCGCTGGTGGCGGTCTACATTATCCTGGGCGTGCTGTATGAGAGTTTTGTGCACCCGCTGACGATCATTTCCACCCTGCCCTCGGCGGGCCTCGGTGCGCTGATCATGCTGTGGCTGCTGGGCCAGGACTTTTCGATCATGGCCTTGATCGGCCTGGTGCTGCTGATCGGCATCGTGAAGAAAAACGGTATCTTGATGATCGACTTCGCCCTGGAGGCCCAACGTGTGCGCGGGTTGCCGCCGGAGGATGCGATTTATGAAGCCTGCGTCACGCGGTTCCGACCGATCATCATGACCACCCTTGCCGCGTTGCTCGGCGCGGTGCCGTTGATGCTCGGCGCAGGTCCGGGGGCGGAACTGCGCCAGCCGCTGGGCATCGCGGTGGTCGGAGGCTTGCTGGTGAGCCAGGCGCTGACGCTGTTCACCACGCCGGTCATATACTTGTACCTTGAACGTTTTTTCCACAGGCCCAAACCAGCGCTGGCGCTGGCGACCACACACTGAGGCGGTCATGCGCGTCCTGATTATTGAAGATGAAGAAAAAACCGCGGACTACCTGCACCGCGGCCTGACCGAGCAAGGCTACACCGTCGATGTGGCCCGTGAAGGCGTCGAGGGCCTGCACCTGGCGCTGGAGAACGATTACGCGGTGATCGTGCTCGACGTGATGCTGCCCGGCCTGGATGGCTTCGGTGTATTGCGCGCCTTACGCGCCCGCAAGCAGACGCCGGTGATCATGCTCACCGCCCGCGAGCGCGTGGAAGACCGCATCCGCGGCCTGCGCGAAGGTGCCGATGATTATCTGGGCAAACCGTTTTCGTTCCTGGAACTGGTGGCCCGCCTGCAAGCCCTGACCCGTCGCAGCGGCGGCCATGAACCGGTGCAGGTCACCGTCGCCGACCTGTGGATCGACCTGATCAGCCGCAAGGCCAGCCGCAACGGCCTGCGCCTGGACCTGACCGCCAAGGAGTTCTCGCTGCTCAGCGTATTAGCGCGGCGCCAGGGCGAGATCCTGTCCAAGACCGCGATTGCCGAGATGGTCTGGGACATCAATTTCGACAGCGATGCCAACGTGGTGGAAGTGGCGATCAAGCGCCTGCGCGCCAAGCTCGATGGGCCGTTCGAACACAAGCTGCTGCACACCATACGTGGCATGGGCTATGTGCTGGAGAACCGCATGCAGGAAAACCCCAGTGGTCGCTAATTCCATCGCCCTGCGCCTGAGCGGCATGTTCACCCTGGTGGCGCTGCTGATCTTTCTGTTGATCGGCGGCGCGCTGTACCAGCAGGTCGACCGTGGCCTGGGGTTGTTGCCTGGGGCCGAGTTGGATGCGCGCTACAGCGTGCTGGAGTCGTCGATCAATCGCTTCGGCACGCCGGAGCATTGGGCCAAGATCAGGTCCAAGCTCAAGCTGTTGGGCGAAGAAGACAAGCGCATCCGTTTCTGGGTGGTCAGCAGCGACCCGAGCTACGAATACGGTGAGCCAGATGCGCAGATTCGCGCCTTTGCCGAGGGCGCCACGGGTAAGCGCGACCTGCGCCTGCCGGGTCACGATTATCCGTTCAAGGTGCTGGTCAGCCAGTTTGCCGCCAAGGACCAGCGCCCGGCGTTGCGTTTCATGATCGCCATCGACACGGAGAACTTCCGCGCCACCCAGCATCACCTGCTGGTGGCATTGATCAGCCTGGCATTGGTGGGTGTGATACTGGCGGCGCTGTTGGGGTTCTGGGTCGCGCGTATCGGCCTCAAGCCCCTGGGCAAACTCTCCGATGAGGCGCAAAAACTTGCGCCGCCGAAACTCTCCGGGCGCCTGCAATTGTCGCCCTTGCCACCCGAGCTGAGCCAGTTCGTCAACTCGTTCAACGCCACCCTCGACCGGGTCGAGCAGGCATATTCGCGCCTGGAGTCGTTCAACGCCGACGTCGCACACGAACTGCGTTCGCCGCTCACCAACCTGATCGGCCAGACCCAGGTGGCCCTCACTCGCGGCCGTTCGGCAGAGCAATATTTCGAGGTGCTGCAATCGAACCTGGAAGAGCTGGAACGGCTGCGCTCGATCATCAATGACATGCTGTTCCTCGCCAGCGCCGACCAAGGCAGCAAGGCCACCAAGCTGATCGAAAGCGCCCTGGCCGATGAAGTGGCCACCACCCTCGACTACCTCGACTTCATCCTCGAAGACGCCCAGGTCGAAGTGCGCGTGCACGGCGATGCTGTGGTGCAGATCGAAAAAGCCCACCTGCGTCGCGCACTGATCAACCTGCTGAGCAATGCCGTACAACACACCGCGCCGGGGCACGTCATCGACGTGTGCATTGAAATGCAGGCACACCAGGTGACGATTGGCGTGACCAACCCCGGCGAGGCGATTGCCAGCGAACACTTGCCACGCCTGTTCGAACGCTTCTATCGAGTGGATGCCTCGCGCAGCAACAGCGGGGCCAATCACGGGCTGGGGCTGGCGATCGTCAAGGCGATTGCGTTGATGCATGGGGGGGATGTGTTTGTGCGCAGTGAGGGCGGTGGCAATACCTTTGGTATTACCCTGCCGGTCTAAATCGTAAGAACGCTTGAGTCACATGTGGGAGCGGGCTTGCTCGCGAATTCGGTGTATCAGTTACAGATATATTGACTGACACACCGAATTCGCGAGCAAGCCCGCTCCCACACTTAGATCGACGTACATCCGCACTGTTGCGATTTGGGCAATAGTTATTATCTTGTTACACTCTGTATCGCACCGCTCGCCTGCGTTACTTTGACGCATCGATGAGCGCGACGGCAAAGACAGCTGACCCGCTTACCCGAATTTCCCTCGACTTTTTTCCAGGGCTCTACACTGGGAATCTGTCTTAAAGCCGCTGACTTTCAGCGGCTTTTTTTTGCCGTAAAAAAAGGCCGGGCATACCCTCACGACACTGGCCGTTATGGATTGACCAAAGGAGCTTTACCGGTGAAGAACTCGCTGACGTTCACCCCGTTATTCCTCGCGATTGCAGCAACGATCGCCCCGCTGGCCCACGCGGCAGACACTACCCCCAACGACGGTTTCGTCGAAGGCTCCCACCTCACGATCAACACCCGCAACTACTACATGAACCGCGACCGACGCGATATTCACCAGGATGACAGCAAGGAATGGGGCCAGGGCTTTATCGGTACCTTCGAATCCGGCTACACCCAGGGCACCGTCGGCTTCGGCCTGGATGTCAACGCCATGCTCGGCCTCAAGCTCGACGGCGGTGGCGGTACGGATGGTTCCAGCATCCTTCCGTATGGCAGCGGCAACGGCAAGGCGCCAGGTTCGTTCTCGACGGCCGGCGGCACCTTGAAGCTGCGCGCCTTCGACACCGAACTGAAAGCCGGCGACCTGTTCCTCAACAACCCGGTGATCGCCGGCGGCATGACGCGCATGTTGCCGCAGACTTTCCGTGGCGTGAACCTGACCAACCACAGCTTCGACGGCTGGATGTTCGAAGGTGGCCAGGCCAGTTTCACCAAGCTCTACAACCAGAGCGGCCACCGGCGCATCGGCACCAGCTACGGCACACTGCCCGCCAACACCGACAGCCAGCACCTGAACTGGGCTGGCGTTTCATTCAGCGGGATCGAGGGGCTGACCAGCAACCTGTACGCCTCCGAACTCAAGGACGTCTGGCACCAGTATTACTACGACCTGGAATACACCTACGCCCTGAACGACCTGGTCAGCTTGACCCCCGGCCTTCACTACTACCATACCCAGGACACCGGCCAATCGCTGCTGGGGGATATCGACAACAACACCTACAGCCTGCATTTCACCGTGGGCGTGGGCAACCACAGCGTCACGGCGACGTATCAGCGGGTCAACGGCAACACGCCGTTCGACTACATCACCCAGGGCGACAGCGTGTACCTGGACAACTCCCAGCAGTACTCGGATTTCAACGGGCCCAACGAGCGCTCCTGGAAGCTCAAGTACGCGTACGATTTTGCCGGCCTCGGCGTGCCTGGCCTGACGTCCGCCGTGTCGTACATCAGCGGCAAGACCGACCTGACCAAGGTCGACCCCAACAGTCGCGGCTACAGCAACTGGTATAGCGCCGATGGCAAAGATGCCAAGCACTGGGAGCGCGATATCGACCTGAAATATGTGGTGCAGGGCGGCAAGGCCAAGGACTTGGCCGTGCGCCTGCAATGGGCGACCAACCGCGGCAGCAATGGCTACTCGGCGGTGGACCGCGATGTGGATGAGTACCGCGTGATCGTGGACTACCCAATCAACGTGTTCTGAATACAGGTAGGAGCGAGCTAGCTCGCGAAAAACGTTAACGATGACGCGTGCTTCCTGAATAAACGCGGCGTCTGTGAGTTTTTTGCGAGCAAGCTCGCTCCTACAGCCATATTTAAGAGTTGCTACTACGCTAAGGGCATTCTCAACGCAAAAGTGTGCCCGATGAGTTCAAGCCCTACCCGCCCCAACCGCCGCCCGGAGCGCCTGCTGATCTTGGGCAGCACGCTCACGGTGTTGCTGATCGTGGGGGTCGTCACTGCGCTGCTGATTCGTGAACATGCCAACACCCTGCAGACGGCCAAGCGCACCGCCAACACCATCACGCAATTGATCGACGCTGACGTGCTGCGCAATGTTGAACTGTACGACATGGCCCTCAAAGGCTTGATCACCGCCACCGAGCGCACTGACCTGCAGGACGTTTCCGAAAGCATCCGGCACCTGGTGCTGTTCGATCGTTCCGCAGCAGCGCCCTACAAGGGCGATATCCTACTGTTGGACCCGGCCGGCGAGGTGATTGCCGATTCGTCCCTGCTGACGCCCAAGCTGGGTAACTTTGCCGACCGGGATTATTTTCAGGCACACCGCACCAACCCCGACCTGGGCTTGTATATCAGCCGTCCGTTCATGGCGCGCTGCCAGTGTGCCGACCCCTGGCGCATCGCGTTCAGCCGTCGCGTTTCGTCATCGGATGGGCGTTTTCTGGGCGTGGCGGTCGCGTCCATGCGCCTGTCGTACTTTCATCAGTTATTCAGCAGCTTGAACATTGGCAACAACAGCACCATCAACCTGCTCAACCACCAAGGCATCCTGCTGGCGCAAGAGCCTTTGCTGGAAGTGGATATCATCGACAAGGACCTGAGCCAGCGCCCGAATGTGGCGCGCATGCTGCGCGAACGGGATGGCAGCTTCCAAAGCATCTCCAGCGTGGATCGCCAGGCACGGCTCTACAGCTTTTCTAATGTGGGCGACTTGCCGCTGATCGTGGCAGTGGCCTTGTCCAGCGATGAAATGTTCGCACCCTGGCGGCGTGCCGCGTGGCTGGTCAGCATCGCGACCGGAGTGTTGTGCGTGGGCCTGTTATGGCTGACCTGGGCGCTGTGCATGGAGCTGCGCCGTCGCCATCGCGCCGAACAGGTGCTGTCAGAACTAGCAGCCACCGACGCCCTTACCGGCCTGGCCAACCGCCGCACCCTGGACGAACGCTTGCGGCTGGAATGGGACCGGGCACAACGCTCCACCGAGTCGTTGAGCGTGCTGATGATCGATGTAGACAACTTCAAGGCCTTCAACGACCGCCATGGTCACCAGGGCGGCGATGAGGCCTTGCGTGTAGTTGCGCAGGTGATCGCCAGCCATATCCGCCGCCCTGCCGACCTGGCGGCGCGGTATGGCGGTGAAGAATTCGCGGTGGTACTGCCCAATACCGACGCCAAGGGGGCTTGGGTGATCGCCGAGCATATCCGCGAGGGGGTCCAGCACTTGCCGAGAGTGGCCGGGGACGAGCAACCGATCACCGTAAGCATCGGCTTGAGTACCTGGCAGAAGCACAGCCGTATTTCTCTTGAAGACCTGCTGCTCAAGGCTGATCAGGCGTTGTATCAGGCCAAGCACAGCGGCCGTAACCGGACAATGGATGCCACAACCCACCCCCTGTAGGAGCGAGCTTGCTCGCGAAGAACGTCAACGATAACGAGGGATTCCTGAATGCGCAGGGTGCTCTCAGGTTTTTCGCGAGCAAGCTCGCTCCTACAGGGGGCAAACGTCGGACATAAAAAAAGGCCACCCGAAGGCAGCCTTTCAAAACTAAAGAAAGAGAGTTGTTACTTACACCGCCGCGACGGGACGCATGTAAGAGATCGGTGCGGTGCTGGCATCTTCGAAGGTCACGACTTCCCAAGCGTCTGTCTGCTCAATCAACTTGCGCAGCAGCTGGTTGTTAAGGGCGTGGCCCGACTTGAAGCCTTTGAACTCGCCTATCAGGCTATTGCCCAGCAGGTAGAGGTCACCGATTGCATCGAGGATCTTGTGCTTCACGAATTCGTCTTCATAGCGAAGGCCGTCTTCGTTCAGTACACCATCCGCGTCGACCACGATGGCGTTTTCCACGCTGCCGCCGAGTGCGAGGTTGTGCTTGCGCAGGTACTCGATGTCACTCATGAAACCAAAGGTGCGGGCGCGGCTGACTTCTTTTACGAACGAAGTGCTGGAAAAATCCACGCTTGCACTTTGGGTGCGGTCACGGAATACCGGGTGATCGAAATCGATCTCAAAGCTCACTTTAAAGCCTTCGAACGGGACGAAGGTGGCGCGCTTGTCGCCGTCTTCTACTGTCACTTCCCGCAGAATGCGAATGAACTTCTTGGCTGCGTCCTGTTCTTCCAGGCCGGCAGATTGAATCAAGAATACGAAGGGGCCAGCGCTGCCATCCATGATCGGGACTTCGGACGCGGAGAGCTCGACGTAGGCGTTATCGATGCCCAGGCCAGCCATGGCCGAGAGCAAGTGCTCCACCGTGTCTACTTTGACGTCACCGTTGACCAATGTGGTCGACATAGTGGTTTCGCCAACGTTTTCCGCGCGAGCAGGAATCTGCACCACAGGGTCCAGGTCGGCACGCACAAACACGATGCCGGTGTCGACAGGTGCAGGCTTGAGGGTCAGGTATACCTTCTCCCCGGAGTGCAGACCTACACCTGTGGCACGAATAATATTCTTCAGGGTGCGTTGTTTAATCATGGCTTGGACCGCTTCAGCGCAAATTGCGAACTGGTATCAACAAAGGCTGGCGATAATAGCAGACCAGACCTTTGCTGAACACCAATCACCTTCATAGCCCTGATACATTCCATTAATCGGCCTGACGACGCAGGAATGCCGGGATGTCCAGGTAGTCCAAGTCATCTTGCGGATTCGGGCTACGGGACGCCGCAGCACCGGCCTGAGCCTGGTTGCGCATCACGGTCGGACGGTCCAGGTCACGGTAGTTCACCGACGGCAGTTCCTGGCGAGCAGGGGCTGGAGCGGCAGCTGCCTGGCTGGCCTGGGTGGTGTGCAGGGTGTTGTCGATGACCTTCACAGGCTTCTCGATTTTCGCACCCAGGCCGGTAGCGACCACGGTTACATGCAGCTCATCGCGCATGTCCGGATCGATAACGGTACCGACTTTGACCATGGCGTGCTCGGAAGCGAAGGCTTCGATGATGCTACCCACGTCGGAGTACTCACCCAGGGACAGGTCGGGACCTGCGGTGATGTTCACCAGAATGCCGCGTGCACCTTGCAGGTTCACGTCTTCGAGCAACGGGTTGCGGATGGCCGCTTCGGTGGCTTCGCGCGCACGGTTCGGACCGCTGGCGCAGCCAGTGCCCATCATCGCCATGCCCATTTCGCTCATGACAGTACGTACGTCGGCAAAGTCGACGTTGATCATGCCTGGGCGCTTGATGATGTCGGAGATACCGCGAACGGCACCGGCCAGTACATCGTCAGCCTTGGCGAAGGCGGACAGCAGGCTGGCATCCTTGCCCAGGATGGTCAGCAGTTTCTCGTTGGGGATGGTGATCAACGAGTCGACGCTTTCAGACAGCAGACGGATACCTTCGTCGGCGATCTGCATGCGCTTGCGGCCTTCGAACGGGAACGGACGCGTCACGACAGCAACGGTCAGAATCCCCATTTCCTTGGCCACTTCGGCAATGATCGGGGCCGCACCGGTACCGGTACCGCCGCCCATGCCGGTGGTGATGAACACCATGTTGGTGCCTTGCAGCACTTCGGCAATACGCTCGCGGTCTTCCAGAGCGGCTTGACGGCCGACTTCCGGATTGGCGCCAGCGCCGAGGCCTTTGGTCACCGCGGTGCCCAATTGCAGGATGGTCCGCGCGCCGATGCTTTTGAGCGCCTGGGCATCAGTGTTGGCGCAGATGAACTCAACGCCTTCAATGTTGCTCTTGACCATGTGGTTGACAGCGTTGCCGCCGCCACCGCCGACACCGATTACTTTGATAACCGGGCTAGCGGGGATGTTGTCTACGAGTTCGAACATGTTCCCTCTCCTTTCATTTTCTCTAGTTTTTTCGCCTACTGCTTGTTGCGGGTGTTGCGGTGTCGCGGTAAATCTTTAGAAATTGCCTTTTACCCAAGCCTGCAGCCGCTCGAACAATGGCGCTTTCGCCTCGTCGTCGCTGCGGTAGCTGTCACGGATGCTCGGGCCCGACAGGGAAATGCCGTCGGTCTGCTTTTGCAGCCCGTACAACAGCAAGCCCACACCGGTGGAATAAATCGGGTTACGCACCACGTCGCCCAGGCCCTTCACGCCATGGGGCACGCCCAGGCGCACCGGCATGTGGAAGATCTCTTCGGCCAACTCGACCGCGCCTTCCATCTTCGAGGTGCCACCGGTCAGCACGATGCCGGCCGGGATCAAATCTTCGTAGCCGCTGCGGCGCAGTTCAGCCTGGATCAGGGTGAACAGTTCGTCGTAGCGTGGCTCGACCACTTCGGCCAAGGCCTGGCGCGACAGCTCGCGAGGTGGACGATCACCCACGCTTGGCACCTTGATGGTCTCGCCGGCACCGGCCAGCTTGGCCAGGGCGCAGGCGTAGCGGATCTTGATTTCTTCGGCGTACTGGGTCGGTGTGCGCAGCGCCATGGCGATGTCGTTGGTGACCTGGTCGCCGGCAATCGGGATCACGGCGGTGTGACGGATCGCACCCTCGGTGAAGATCGCGATGTCGGTGGTGCCGCCGCCGATGTCCACCAGGCACACGCCCAGTTCTTTTTCGTCGTCGGTCAGGACCGAGTAGGCCGAGGCCAACTGCTCGAGAATGATGTCGTCGATTTCCAGGCCGCAGCGACGCACGCATTTTTCAATGTTCTGTGCAGCGTTGACGGCGCAGGTCACCACGTGAACCTTGGCTTCCAGACGCACGCCCGACATGCCCAGGGGCTCGCGAACGCCTTCCTGGTTGTCGATCACGTAGTCCTGCGGCAGGGTGTGCAGCACGCGCTGGTCCGCTGGGATCGCCACGGCCTGGGCAGCGTCGAGCACGCGCTCAAGGTCGGCCGAGCTGACTTCACGGTCGCGGATCGCCACGATGCCGTGGGAGTTCAGGCTGCGGATGTGGTTGCCGGCCACGCCGACGAACGCCGAGTGGATCCGGCAACCGGCCATCAGCTGCGCTTCTTCGATAGCGCGCTGGATCGATTGCACGGTGGACTCGATGTTCACCACCACGCCCTTCTTCAGGCCCCGGGACGGATGCGTGCCAATACCGACGATTTCGATCGCGCCGTCTTCCCCGACCTCGCCCACCAGCGCCACCACCTTGGAGGTGCCGATATCGAGACCGACGATCATTTTGCCGCTTTGCACGTTTGCCATGGGTCCTGCCTCTTCTTAATTCTTCGCGACAGCGGGTTGTGCTGCCGTGGGCGCAGCCGGTGTACGCCAGCCGACGGCCAGGCCGTTGGCGTAACGCAGGTCGACGCTCGCAATGTTCGTAATCTGTTCTTTCAAGGTTTTTTCATAGATGGCAATAAAGCGGCGCATCTTTTCCACCAAGCGGTCGCGTCCCAGCAACAACTCGATGCCCGGGCCGGAACTGCCTGCCCCGGTCGTCAAAAACCAACTGCCCCGCTCACGCAATTCCAGGCGTGCAATGGAGAAGCCCAGTGGCCGCAGCATCTGGCTCAAGGCCTGGTACTGCTGCATCACTTGCTGCTGCGCCCGCTGCGGCCCGAACAGCTGCGGCAGGTGTTCATAGTTGGCCAGCTCACGCGGGGTGAACGCCTGGCCCTGGTTGTTCAACAGCGCTTCATCGCCCCAACGGGCCACGGGCAGTTGTTCTTCCAGGCGGATCGTCACCTGGTCCGGCCATACACGGCGAACTTCGGCATGGGCGATCCACGGCATCTGTTCCAGCTCCGAGCGCATGCCCGCCAGGTCGATGGTAAAGAAGCTCGCCGCCAGGTATGGGCCGATGCGCTGCTGTACCGCTTGCTGGCTGATGTAGCTCAGGTCGCCCTGCACACTGATCTTGGTGATCGGCCGGTCGGCATACGGCAACAGGCGCTGCGCGCCTTCGTACGTACCAAAGCCCAACACCACCAGCAGCACCGGCCAGAACAGCGCCTTGATAAAACCAAAGTTGGCTTTTGGCAGGCGCGAAGACATCGGCTCTTTAGCCACCATTCGGCTTGCACCCCGTGGCACCGGCTTGCGGCTCGGTGCTTGTGGGGGCTGATGACGAAGCGATGCGCCGTTCATGTGTTTAGCCTCTTGGCTCAATGCTGTCGGCCAGGATCGCCAGCACTAACTGCTGGAAATCCAGACCGGCGGCACGGGCCGCCATGGGAACCAGGCTGTGGTCGGTCATGCCCGGTGCGGTGTTGACTTCAAGGAACCAGAAATTCCCTTGGTCATCCTGCATCACGTCTGCCCGCGCCCAACCGGCGATACCCAGCGCCTCACAGGCTTTCGCCGTGAGGTCCATCAATTCTTGTTCCTTGGTTGCTTCGAGGCCGCAGGGGATCCGGTACTGAGTATCGGAAGCCAGGTACTTGGCGTCGTAGTCATAAAAGGTGTGGGGCGTGCCCAAAGCGATGGGCGGCAATACCTGGCCACGCAGGGTGGCGATGGTGTACTCGGGACCGGAAATCCACTGTTCCACCAACACTTGCGAATCGTAGGTACTTGCCGCTTTCCATGCGTCGATCAATTCGGCGGCCGAGTTCACTTTGGCCATGCCGATACTGGAGCCTTCATGGGCAGGTTTGACGATCAAAGGCAGGCCCAGTTCCTTGGCCGCAGAAATACAATCGTCTTCGCTGCACAATACGGCGTGACGCGGGGTCGGAATGCCCAGGCTGTGCCACACCTGCTTGGTGCGCAACTTGTCCATCGCCAGGGCCGAGGCGAGGATGCCGCTGCCGGTGTAAGGGATGCCGGCGCATTCGAGCAGGCCTTGCATGCTGCCGTCTTCACCGCCGCGGCCGTGAAGAATGAGAAAGGCGCGGTCGATCTTTTCGGCCTGCAGGCGGGCGAGGAAATCATCGCCCACATCGATACCGAACGCGTTCACGCCAGCACTTTGCAGCGCCTCAAGCACCGCATTGCCGGACTTGAGCGACACTTCGCGCTCGGCGCTCTTGCCGCCGAACAGCACGGCGACGCGACCGAAGTCGGCAGGCGCAAGGGTGGAAAACAGGGAGCCGTAGTCAGTGATCATTTCGACTTCCCCTTGGCCGCGGCTGCAAACAGCGGGCTCGCCAGCAACTTGGGCGCAAGGCCACCGATATCACCGGCGCCCTGGCACAGCAGGATGTCGCCGGCACGCAGCAGCGGCTTGACGATAGGCGCCAGGTCCACGCCACGCTCGATGTAGATCGGGTCCAGCTGGCCGCGCTGGCGGATGCTGTTGCACAGCTTGCGGCTGTCAGCGCCCGGGATCGGTTCTTCACCGGCCGGGTAGACTTCCATCAGCAACAGGACGTTGGCATCGGCCAGTACATTGACGAAATCGTCGTACAGGTCGCGAGTGCGGCTGTAGCGGTGCGGCTGGTACACCATCACCAGGCGGCGCTCCGGCCAGCCACCGCGCACGGCCTTGATCACAGCCGCAACTTCGGTCGGGTGGTGGCCGTAGTCGTCCACCAGCATCACGTCACCGCCTTCAACCGGCAGCTGGCCGTAGACCTGGAAGCGACGGCCCACACCGGCAAAGCGCGACAGGCCTTCGACGATGGCTTCATCGCTGACGCCTTCATCGGTGGCAATGCAGATGGTCGCCAGGGAGTTCAGCACGTTGTGGTTGCCCGGCATGTTCACCGACACGTCCAGCGGCTCGCGATCAGGACGCAGCACGGTGAAGAAGGTTTGCATGCCTTCCTGGCGCACATTGATTGCGCGCACGTCGGCGTCTTCGCTGAAGCCGTAAGTCACGGTCGGGCGCTTGACCTGGGGCAGGATTTCACGCACCACCGGGTCGTCCAGGCACACCACCGCCAACCCATAAAACGGCAGGTTGTGCAGGAAGTCGACGAAGGTTTTCTTCAATTTGTTGAAGTCACCGTCGTAGGTGGCCATGTGGTCTTCGTCGATGTTGGTGACGACGGCGACCAGCGGTTGCAGATGCAGGAAGCTCGCATCACTTTCATCGGCTTCGGCGATCAGGTAGCGGCTGGTGCCTAGCTGGGCATTGGTGCCGGCTGCATTCAGGCGGCCACCGATGACGAAGGTCGGGTCCAGGCCACCGGCGGCGAACACCGAGGCGATCAGGCTGGTGGTGGTGGTCTTGCCATGGGTACCGGCGACGGCGATGCCGTGGCGATAGCGCATCAGCTCGGCGAGCATCTCGGCACGCGGCACCACAGGGATACGGCGCTCAAGGGCGGTGGCCACTTCCGGGTTGGAGGTGTTCACGGCGCTGGACACCACCAGCACATCGGCCTCGGCAGCGTTCTCGGCACGGTGGCCGATAAAGATCTGTGCGCCGAAGGACTTCAGGCGCTCGGTGACCGGCGACTCTTTCAAGTCCGAGCCGGACACCTGGTAGCCCAGGTTCAGCAACACTTCGGCGATGCCGCACATGCCCACGCCACCGATACCGACGAAGTGAATACGACGGATGCGGCGCATCTCGGGTTGCGGCATGGCTTTCTGATTCTCAACCATGGGCCACCTCCAGGCAGATATCGACCACGGTGCGGGTTGCGTCAGGTTTGGCCAGGCGGCTTGCGGTGCTCGCCATGCTGTTGAGTCGTTCCGGTTGCATCAAAACCTCGGTCAGGCGTGCGGCCAAATCGGCGGCGCCAGTCGTTCTTTGCGGCAGCAGGAAGGCAGCGCCCTCCCCGGCCAAATATTCGGCGTTGCGGGTCTGGTGATCGTCGATAGCGTGGGGCAAAGGCACCAGCAAGGACGGCAGACCGGCGGCCGCCAGTTCACTGACGGTCAGCGCACCAGCGCGGCAGACCACCAGGTCGGCCCAGCCATAGGCTTGGGCCATGTCTTTGATGAAGGGCTGTACATTGGCCTCTACACCGGCCTCGCGATAACGCGCGGCGGTGACTTCATCGTGGTTCTTGCCGGCCTGGTGGAAGATCTCCGGGCGCACATCCTCAGGAAGTTGCGCAACGGCTTCAGGCAGCAATTTATTCAGTGGCTCCGCGCCCAGGCTTCCGCCCAGGATCAGCAGGTGAGCCTTGCGCCCCGCCAGCGCGTCACGCGCAATGGCCATGAACAGTTCGGTACGCACCGGGTTGCCGGTGGTGCGCAGCTTGTCGGAGGCGGCGAAGGTTTTCGGGAAGGCTTCACACACCCGCGCGGCCAATGGCACCAGCAGGCGGTTGGCGGTACCGGCGACGGCATTCTGTTCGTGAACGATCACCGGCACGCCCGCGAGTTTCGCCGCGACGCCACCGGGGCCGGTCACATAACCGCCAAAGCCGAGCACACACACTGGCTTGAGCTCGCGAATGATCTTGCGCGCCTGCATGACCGCCTTGAGCAACACGAACGGCGCCTTGAGCAATGACAACTTGCTCTTGCCGCGCAGCCCGGTGACGTTGATCAAATGCAGCGGCAAACCGGCATTGGGCACCAATTCGTTTTCGATGCCACGGGGCGTACCCAGCCAGTGCACGCTGTAGCCACGGTTCTGGAATTCACGGGCGCAGGCCAGGGCCGGGAACACATGGCCCCCGGTGCCGCCTGCCATGATCAGCACATTAGCGCCCATGGGTCGGCTCCTCGGCGAAGTCGCTCTCGCTGAACTCCATCTCTTCGCTGCCCAAATGGGTACGGCTCTCCCACTCGATACGCAGCAACAAGCCGAGACAGGCGCAGCAAATCACCAACGAACTGCCGCCGTAACTGAGGAACGGCAAGGTCAGGCCCTTGGTCGGCAACAGGCCGACGTTCACGCCGATGTTGATCAGGAACTGGCCGATCCACAGGAAGGCCAACCCATAAGCCACGTAGGCAGCGAAGAACTGCTTGGCCTTCTCGGCCCACAAGCCGATGTACATGGCGCGCACGCAAACGAATACAAACAGTGCCACGGTGCACAGCGAACCCACCACACCCAGCTCCTCGGCCAATACCGAGAACACGAAGTCGGTGTGGGCTTCCGGCAGGTAGAACTGCTTCTGCACACTGTTGCCCAGGCCCACGCCCAGCCACTCGCCGCGACCGAAGGCGATCAGCGCTTGGGTCAACTGGTAGCCGGAGCCGAACTGGTCGGACCAGGGGTCGGTGAAGGTGATCAAACGCGCCATCCGGTAGGGCTGCGCCTGCACCAGGATGGTCACCGCCGCGACCGCCAGCACCACCATCAAGGTGAAGCGGAACAGCCCGACGCCACCCAGGAACAGCATCGCGGCGGCGGCGCCCATCATTACCACCGTGGCCCCGAAGTCGGGCTCCATCAGCAACAGGCCAGCCATGGGCAGCAGCACGATGAACGGCTTGAAGAAGCCCATCCAGCTCTCGCGTACTTCTTTCTGACGGCGCACCAGGTAACCGGCGAGGTAGATCACCACGAACACCTTGGCGATTTCCGAAGGCTGCACGTTGAACGCGCCGAAGCCGATCCAGCGCATCGAACCGTTCACCTCGCGGCCAATGCCCGGCACGATCACCATCACCAGCAAGCCGAACGCACCGATCAGCATCAGCCACCCCAGACGCTGCCAGGTGGCAATCGGGATCATCATGGTGACGATGCAGGCGCCCAGGCCGATCACCAGGTACACCAAGTGGCGGATCATCATGTACAGGGTGTTACCCGACTGCACGGCAGCCACTTCGGAGGACGCCGAGGTGATCATCACCAGGCCCAGGCCGAGCAGCGCCAGGCAACCGGCGAGCATAGGGAAATCAAGGTCAATGCCGCGCCCGGTAATGATCGGCGACGGGTATGGCTTGATGATGTTTCTCAGGTTGAGGCTCATGCCAAAGCCTCCACGGCGCGGGCGAACAGGTGGCCGCGCTCTTCATAGTTCTTGAACATGTCGAAGCTGGCGCACGCGGGCGACAGCAACACCGCATCGCCGGGCTGAGCCAGGGCTTTGCACTGGGCAATCGCATCGTCCAGGGAAGCTGCGCGTACTTGCGGTACAGCGTCACCGAGGGCGGCGGCGATCAGGTCCGAATCGCGGCCCATCAGCACCACGGCACGGCAATGGGCGGCCACTGGCGCTTTAAGGTCCTTGAAGTCGGCACCCTTGCCATCGCCACCGGCGATCAGCACCAGCTTGCCGTCGATATCGGCACCCAGGCCTTCGATGGCCGCCAGGGCAGCACCGACGTTGGTGGCTTTGGAGTCGTTGTAATAGCTGACGCCATTGAGGTCGCGCACCCACTGGCAGCGATGCTCAAGCCCGGCAAAGGTGCGCAGGCTGGCAAGCATGGCGTCGAATGGCAGGCCAACCGCGTGACCGAGCGCCAAGGCCGCCAGGGCATTGGACTGGTTGTGTGCGCCACGGATCTTCAGTTCGCGTACCGGCATCAGGTTCTGGAATTCGAAAGCCAGGTACTTCTCGCCGTTCTCTTCACGAATGCCGAAGCCTTTGAAGTCCGGTTTGCCCAGGCCGAAAGTCCAGCAGGGCATGCCCTCGCCCATCAGCGGACGGCTCAGGGCATCCTGGCGGTTGACTACAAATTGCTTGGCGCCACGGAAGATCCGGTGCTTGGCCAGGTGATAAGCCGGCAGGCCGCTGTAGCGGTCCATATGGTCTTCGCTGACGTTCAATACTGTCGCCACTTCGGCGCCCAGGTCGTGGGTGGTTTCCAGCTGGAAGCTCGACAATTCCATCACGTACAGCTCGACGTCGTCGCTGAGCAGGTCGAGCGCCGGCACGCCAAGATTGCCGCCGACGGCCACACGCTTGCCCGCCGCCGCCGCCATCTCGCCCACCAGGGTGGTGACAGTGCTTTTCGCGTTGGAACCGCTGATGGCCACGATCGGCGCCTTCGCGTTGCGCGCGAACAGGTCGATATCGCCAGACAGCTTCACGCCACGGGCCGCCGCCGCTTGCAGGGCCGGTGTCGCCAAAGCCAGGCCCGGGCTCACGTAGAGCTCATCGGCACGGCACAGAAACTCGACATCCAGCTCGCCACAACGCACTTCCACGTGCGGGTAGTCACGGCGCAGCGTGACCAGCTCCGGTGGATTTTCCCGCGTATCGGCCACGGCAAACGACGTGCCCCGGTTCGCCAGGAAGCGAACCAGGGACATGCCGCTCTTGCCGAGGCCGACAACGATGCGGAAGTGGTCTGAAGCGATCAGGGACACTCGTTTCTACCTCAGTTTCAGGGTGGCAAGGCCGACCAGTACCAGAATCACGGTGATAATCCAGAAGCGGACAATCACGCGTGGCTCAGGCCAGCCCTTGAGTTCAAAGTGGTGGTGAATCGGCGCCATGCGGAACACGCGGCGCCCGGTCAACTTGAAGGAAGCCACCTGGATGACCACCGACAGGGTTTCCATCACGAACACGCCGCCCATGATGAACAGCACGATTTCCTGGCGAACGATCACCGCGATGGTGCCCAAGGCCGCGCCCAGCGCCAGTGCGCCGACGTCGCCCATGAAGACTTGTGCCGGGTAGGTGTTGAACCACAGGAACCCCAGGCCGGCACCGATCAGCGCGCCGCAGAACACGATCAGTTCACCAGCGCCCGGTACATAAGGAATCAACAGGTATTCCGCGAATTTCACGTTACCCGACAGGTAGCAGAAGATGCCGAGCGCGCCGCCCACCATCACCGTCGGCATGATCGCCAGGCCGTCGAGGCCGTCGGTCAGGTTCACCGCGTTGCTGGAGCCGACGATCACGAAGTAGGTCAGCACCACAAAACCAACACCCAGCGGGATGCTCACGTCCTTGAGCATCGGGATGATCAAGGTGGTTTCCACGGCACTTGGCGCGGTGGTGTACAGGAAGATCGCGGCGGCCAGGCCGAACACCGACTGCCAGAAATACTTCCAGCGGCTTGGCAGCCCCTTGGAGTTTTTCTCGATCACTTTGCGGTAGTCATCCACCCAGCCGATGGCACCGAACAGCAGGGTCACCAGCAGCACCACCCACACGTAGCGGTTATGCAGGTCGGCCCACAGCAAGGTGCTGACGCCGATGGACGACAGAATCAGCGCACCGCCCATGGTGGGCGTGCCGGACTTGGACAGGTGCGACTGCGGGCCGTCGTTACGAACCGATTGACCAATTTGCAGGTTCTGCAGGGTGCGGATCATCCACGGCCCTAAAAACAGCGACAAAGACAGCGCGGTCAGCACACCCAGGATCCCGCGCAGGGTCAGGTACTGGAAGACCGCGAAGCCTTTGTGGAACTGTTGCAGATACTCAGCCAGCAGCAGCAGCATTAATGTTTCTCCGTACTTGAGCCACACAAGGCTGCGACGACGTTTTCCATCACCGCGCTGCGCGATCCCTTGATCAAAATGGTTGTGTGTTTGTCATGTTCAGCCGCCGTCAACGCCTGGATCAGCTCGGCCTGGCTGGCGAAATGCTGCGCGCCAGGGCCGAAAGCGTTGACCGCATGGGCCATGTTCGTGCCAACGGCGTAGAGCGCGTCCACTTTGCCAGCGGCATAGGCGCCGACTTCACGGTGACCTTGTTCAGCCCAATCGCCCAATTCGCCGATGTCGCCCAGCACCAGCACCTTGCGCCCCTCAAAGCCTTTGAGCAGGTCCACAGCGGCATTGATGGAGGACGGGTTGGCGTTGTACGTGTCATCAATCACGCGCATGCCGTTGCCGGCCAGTTGCGCCACGGTGCGGCCCTTGACCGGCTGCACCGCGCCCAGGCCTGTGGCAATACCGAACAGCGACACACCCAGGGCATGGGCGGCAGCGGCGGCGGCCAAGGCGTTGGCGACGTTATGATTGCCCAGCAGGTTCAACTGCACGTGCTCGTCACCCTGCGGGGTGTGCAAGGTGAAGGACGGGCAGCCACGGGCATCGACATTGATGTGGGAAGCATGGAAGTCGGCTGCGGCATTCAGCACGGCAAACGTCAGGACCTTGCGACCGGCGGCGCGTACACGCCAGGTCTCGAAGGCCTTGTCATCCAGGTTCAGTACCGCAGTGCCCGAAGCGTCGAGGCCTTCAAGGATTTCGCCCTTGGCTTCGACGATTTTTTCCGGGCCGCCGAACTCGCCGACATGGGCGGTACCGGCGTTGTTGATGATCGCCACGTGCGGCTGGGTCAGCGCCACGGTGTAGGCGATTTCGCCGATGCGCGAAGCCCCCAGTTCGATCACTGCCGCCGTGTGTTCCGGGGCCAGTTCGAGCAGGGTCAGCGGTGCGCCGAAATCATTGTTCAGGTTGCCACGGGTGGCGAGTACAGGCCCGCGCGTACGCAAGATGCCGGCAAGCAGTTCCTTGACCGTGGTCTTGCCGCTGGAACCGGTAATGGCCGCCACCGGCTTATCAAAAGCGGCACGGTTAAGCGCGCCCAGTTGGCCCAGGGCCAGGCGGGTGTCGGCTACCAGCAATTGCGGCAAGGCAGAGTCGGCCACTGCACGCTGTACCAAGGCACCGACGGCACCTTTGGCGGCAACGTCGTTGAGGTAGTCGTGACCATCGAAACGCGGGCCGGCCAGGGCGACAAACAGTTGCCCCGGCTGGATGTTACGGCTGTCGATACTCACGCCGTTGAATGTGCAGTCGCTCGACAGCACACGGGCCGACAGGGCCTGGGCCAGCTCGCTGAATGTCATCGCTTTAAGCATGGGCGACCTCCCAGGCGGTCAGGGCGTGATCCGCCTCGACCAGATCGGAGAAGGCATAGCGCTCACCGTTGATTTCCTGATAGTCCTCGTGACCTTTGCCCGCCAGCACCACTACGTCGTCCGCGCCGGCACTGGCGATCAACTGCGCAATGGCGGCGCCACGGCCCGCGACGAAGGTGACCTTGGAGGCATCTTTGAAGCCGACACGGATGTCGTCGAAAATCTGGCTCGGGTCTTCGCTGCGCGGGTTGTCGTCGGTGACGAGTACGCCATCGGCCAAGCGCTCGACAATCTCGGCCATCAACGGGCGCTTGCCGCGATCGCGATCACCGCCACACCCGAACAGGCACAGCAGCTTGCCCTTGGCATGTGGGCGCAGGGCTTCGAGGACTTTCTCCAGGGCATCCGGGGTGTGGGCGTAATCGACCACCACCAACGGTTGCGTGCCGCCACCCAGGCGCTGCATGCGACCGGCCGGGCCTTCCAGCTTCGGCAGTACCCGCAGGATTTCATCCAGGGCGTAATCCAGGCCCAGCAGTGCGCCGATAGCGGCGAGCACGTTGCTCAGGTTGAATCGCCCGAGCAAGGTGCTGCGCAAGTGGTGCTCGCCCTGCGGCGTCACCAACGTGGCGCGCACGCCTTCGTCATTGAATTGGGCTTCGCGGCAATACAGGTAGGCGCTGGCATCTTGCAGGCTATAGCTGATCAAGCGCGCATCGCTGTCTTGCTCCGCCAGTTGGCGGCCAAATGCGTCGTCGAGATTGACGACCCGGCACTTCAGGTCATTCCAGGCAAACAGCTTGGCCTTGGCGGCGGCGTACGCCTCCATGGTGCCGTGGTAGTCGAGGTGATCGCGGGACAGGTTGGTCATCACCGCCACGTCAAAGGCCAGGGCAGTGACACGCCCTTGGTCCAGGCCATGGGACGACACTTCCATGGCAACCGCCTTGGCGCCGGCCTTTTTCAGGTCGGCCAGGGTCGCTTGCACGGCAATCGGGTTCGGCGTGGTGTGCAGGCCGCTTTGCAGCGCGCCATAGAAACCGGTGCCCAGGGTGCCGACGATGCCGCAGTGCTGACCCAACAGGTCCAACGCCTGGGCAACCAATTGGGTCACGCTGGTCTTGCCGTTGGTGCCCGTCACGCCCACCAGGTTGAGTTGGCGGCTCGGGTCACCGTAGAAACGCCCGGCGATGTCAGAAAGCTGCGCAGCCAGGCCCTTGACCGGAATCAACGGCACATCGGTGATCGGCAGCACGGTGGCGCCTTCCACTTCATAGGCAACCGCAGCCGCACCACGTTGCAGGGCATCGGCGATATGCGCACGGCCATCGAGCTTGCCGCCAGGCACCGCCAGGAACAGATCACCGGCGCGCACATTACGGCTGTCCAGGGTCAGCTCACGAATCAGCAGATCGTGGCCGGCATGGGCAAAAATCTTGTTCAGGCTAAGAGACATCAGCCGCGCCCTCCATTGGCTTTGACAGCGGCGGCCGGTGGGCCGGCGTTGGCTTGTTGGGTCGGCGGCAGGTTGTCCGGCGTGATGTTCATCAAGCGCAGGGTGCCGGACATCACTTTGCTGAACACCGGCGCCGAAACCAGGCCACCGAAGTAGCCGGCTTTACTAGGCTCGTCGATGACCACGACGATGGCATAGCGCGGGTCGCTCATCGGGCCGAAGCCGGCGAACAGCGAACGGTAGGAGTTTTCGGCATAGCCCTTGGTGCCCACCGAAGTCTTACGCGCCGTACCCGACTTGCCCGCAACGTGGTACGCCGGCACCTGGGCGCGGAAAACGCCACGCGGTGCTTCGATCACTTGTTGCAGCATGCCTTGCATGGTCTTGGCGACTTTTTCCGGGATCACCTGGGTGGCTTTTGGCGCTTCGTCGACATGGATCAGGCTCAGTGGAACCATGCGGCCGTTATTGGCCAATACCGAGAAAGCGTGGGCCAACTGGATGGCGGTCACCGACAGGCCGTAGCCGTAGGACAGCGTTGCAGTCTCGGCTTTTCTCCACTCGCGGTAGTTCGGCAGGTTGCCCACGCGCTCACCTGGGAAATCGAGACCGGTGGGTTGCCCCAGGCCGATTTTTTGCGCCAGGTGATAGATGGTCTCGCCGCCGATATCGAAGGCAACTTTACTCATGCCCACGTTACTGGAGTTGATCAGGATGCCTGTCAGATCCAACACCGGACCTTCAGTGCGGGATACGTCACGAATGGTGTATTTGCCCAACTGCAAGGTGCCTGGGTAAACCTCGACCTTGTCGCTGGGTTTCCAGCGGCCGGTTTCCAGGGCAGCGCTCATGGAGATGGCTTTCATGGTCGAACCCGGCTCGAACACGTCGATCATTGCGCGGTTGCGCATCATCGCCGGCTGCAGGTTGCGACGGTTGTTCGGGTTGTAGGTGGGCTGGTTGACCATGGCGAGGATCTCGCCGGTCTTCACGTCCATGATCACCAGGCTGCCGGCCTTGGCGCCGTTCTCGATGATCGCGTTACGCAGCTCGCGGTTGGCCAGGTATTGCAGGCGCAAATCGATCGACAACGCCAGAGGCTTGCCGGCCTTGGCGTTTTTGGTGACCTGGACGTCCTTAATCAGCCTGCCGCGCCGATCCTTGATGACCTGCCGCTTGCCCGGAACCCCAGCCAGCCATTCGTCATAGGCCAGTTCGACCCCTTCGCGGCCGTGGTCATCGATATCGGTAAAGCCGACCATGTGCGCGGTGGTTTCACCGGCCGGGTAGAAACGCCGAAATTCCTCGATGCCATAGACACCGGGGATTTTAAGGTCGAGCACTTGCTGGCCTTGCTCAGGGGTAAGCCCGCGAACCAGATAGATGAATTCTTTATTGGCCTGGGCTTCCAGGCGCTCGGTCAGGGCCTTGCGGTCTTGCCCCAGAGCAGCAGCCAGTTCAGGCCACTTGTCCTTGGCAACTTGCAGCTCTTTGGCGTTGGCCCACAGAGTGGTCACCGGGGTACTGACGGCCAGGGGCTCGCCATTACGGTCGGTGATCAAGCCGCGGTGTGCAGGAATCGGAATATGCCGCAGGCTGCGGGCGTCGCCCTGGCCGATCAGGAAGTCGCGGTCGACGACCTGCAGGTCGAAGATGCGCCAGACGATCGCGCCCACCATCAATGCCAGCAAGCCGAGCATCAGGCGGAAGCGCCATGGGTAGAGTGCCCCTTCGAGCTTCATCATGGCGCCACCATGCGGACTTCCGCCGCGCCAGGGATGTGCATCTTCAACTGTTCGGTGGCCAGCACTTCGATACGGCTGTGGGCCGTCCAGGTGCTTTGCTCAAGGATCAACCGGCCCCACTCTGCCTGGGCTTTATCACGCACGCTCAATTCCCCGTACAGGGTATTGAGCAACTGACGGTTCCAGTGGGCGCTGTAGGACACCGCAATCGCGGATACCAGCACGCCGACAAACAGCAGCAACATAAAGAAGCTGCCGCCCGGCAGGGGTTTGGCGAAAAGCTTGCTCACCGCAACTTCTCCGCAACACGCATGACGGCGCTACGGGAACGTGGGTTGGCCTTGAGTTCGGCTTCGGAAGCGAACTGCGCTTTGCCATGGATTTTGATTTTCGGCACAAAGGCTTCGAAACGCACCGGCAGGTTACGCGGCAGGTTGTCGGATTCGCCCTTGACCAGACGACGCATGAAGAGTTTGACGATACGGTCTTCCAGGGAGTGGAAGCTGATCACCACCAGGCGACCGCCCACTTCCAAAGCATCCAGAGCGGCTTCGAGACCGGCTTCCAGGTCGCCCAATTCATTATTGACGTGAATGCGCAGGCCCTGGAACGCACGGGTCGCCGGATTCTTGCCCTTTTCCCAGGCCGGATTGGCGACTTTCAGCACTTCGGCCAGGTCTGCGGTGCGTTCGAACGGCTGGATTTCGCGGCGCTCGACCACGGCACGCGCCATGCGACCGGCGAAGCGCTCCTCACCGTATTCCTTGAACACACGGGCGATTTCTTCGACCGGCGCGGTGGCGATGAACTGTGCAGCACTGACCCCACGGGTAGGGTCCATGCGCATGTCGAGGGGGCCGTCGTTCATGAAGCTGAAGCCGCGCTCCGGGTCATCGAGCTGCGGCGAAGACACGCCCAGGTCGAGCAGAACCCCGGCCACCTTGCCCGCCATGCCGCGCTCGGCAACTTCGGCGCCCAGCTCGGCAAAGCTGCGCTGCACAACGACAAAGCGGCCGTCTTCGGCCGCTAGCGCTTGCCCGGTGGCAATCGCTTGAGGGTCTTTGTCGAACCCGAGGAGTTTGCCGTCGGACCCGAGTTGGCTGAGTATCAACCGGCTATGCCCGCCCCTGCCGAATGTGCCATCGACATAGCAGCCATCGGCACGTACGGCGAGAGCCTCAACGGCTTCGTCAAGCAGTACGGTGATGTGGTTAAAGCCGCTATCAATAGTCACAGGATCAAATCACGCAGTTCATCAGGCATGGCGCCCGGTTGTTGAATAGCAGCCAGGTCCGCTGCAGACACAGCATCCCAGGCATCTTCGTCCCACAATTGGAACTTGTTCAGTTGGCCTACCAGCATTGCGCGCTTGTCCAGCTTGGCGTACTCGCGCAGCCGCGGAGGCACCAGGAAACGACCGCTGCCATCGAGCTCAAGGTCGACGGCATTACCGATCAGCAAACGCTGAAGGCGGCGGTTTTCTTCACGCAATGAAGGCAGCGCGCGCAACTTGGTTTCAATCAACTCCCACTCGTCGAGAGGGTAAACACACAAACAAGGGTCAACGGCGTCAATCGTGATGATTAACTGCCCTGAACTTCGCGAAATGAGCTCGTCACGATACCGGCTCGGCATGGCGAGACGGCCTTTTGCATCGAGACTGATAGCGTTAGCTCCGCGAAACACAGATGCGTTTCTCCAAATTTTAGCGTTTTACGTTCAAAAAACCCACTTTGTGCCACTTTCCGCCACTTGCGCACACTATAGGAATGCGCCCACCACACCGTCAAGGCGCGTATTCAAGGAAAAGCCTTACAGAACGGAGATTTAGGAAGGTAAAGGGAGGAGAAACGAGAGTTTTGCGATGTTTTTGACTCAACAACAGCAAACAGCTCAAAGAGCTAGGGCTTAAAGTTAAAGTAATTTATTAAGAGTAAGATTTTTTTGGTATTACGAAGATGCATCTGCCAATGATTTGGCAGGGAGGGATTCTTGCGTTACTACCGGGTTTGCGCACGAGATTCGAACGCAAGGAAAAAAGGTGGAGAGTCGATCTGTAAGCCGGGTTCTGTCTTGAACAGTCATTCGTCTACGATGGCCATCACTGGACATCTTTAGCAACCTACCCGGTCCCAGCGCGGGCCACGCCTTGGGACCCTATTTGGTCTTGCTCCAAGTGGGGTTTACCTAGCCACGAACTGTTGCCAGTCGTGCGGTGCGCTCTTACCGCACCTTTTCACCCTTACCGGCACCGAAGTGCTTAGGCGGTTATTTTCTGTGGCACTTTCCGTAGGCTCACGCCTCCCAGGCATTACCTGGCACTTCGCCCTATGGAGCCCGGACTTTCCTCCCCCCCCTAATTTTCATAGAGGGCAGCGACTGTCCAATCGACTCTCCGCCGCGAAGGTTAACGGCACGGCGGCTTGAGGACAAGTATTAAAAGTGCAGCATTGCCATCACGTTCAGACGAAATACAGTTTTGGGCCCGGAACTATTCGGCCTTCTGTTTATCGAGCGCGACCTGATACAACACATTCTTGCGCACCCCGGTAATTTCGGCAGCCAGGGCGGCGGCGCGCTTGAGTGGCATTTCCTTGAGCAACAAATCGAGGACGCGCATGGCCTCGCTGCCCACCGCGTCTTCATTCTCCGGCGCGGTCCAGCCGGCTACCAGCACCACGCATTCGCCGCGCTGCTGATTGCTGTCGCCCTCGACAAACGCCCGCAACGCCTCCAGCGGCAACCCCTTGAGGGTTTCGAAGGTCTTGGTCAACTCCCGGGCCAGCAAGGCCAGGCGCTCGCCGCCAAACACCAGTTCCATGTCTTGCAGGCATTCAAGGATGCGATGCGGGGCCTCATAGAAGATCAAGGTGCGCGGCTCTTCTTTAAGTGCCTGCAGACGCGCCCGACGACCTACAGCCTTGGCGGGCAGGAAGCCTTCGAAGATAAAGCGGTCCGAGGGCAACCCGGCGGCCGATAATGCAGCAATCAGCGCGCAGGCTCCTGGAACAGGCACTACATTGATACCAGCGGCGCGCGCCTGGCGGACCAGGTGGTAACCCGGATCGGAAATCAGCGGCGTGCCCGCGTCGGAAATCAGTGCGACGTCATCACCCGCCAAAAGACGCGTGATAAAGCGGCTACCCTCTTCACGTTCGTTGTGTTCGTGGCAGGCGGCTAATGGCGTGCTGATACCAAAATGCTGCATCAACCGTTGGGAGTGCCGCGTGTCTTCTGCCGCGATCAATTTCACCTCGCGCAACACCTTCAGCGCCCGGGCACTGATGTCGTCCAGGTTGCCAATGGGCGTCGCCACCACAAAAAGCGAGCCAGCAGTGGAATTCAAAGGACCTGGAGCAGTCAAAGCGCACACCTCGATGGTTGGCAAAAGCCACATTGTAGCGCGTAGACGCCCTGAAAATATGCCATCACGGCCGATGCCGTTTCAGCCACCGTCAGCTATTAGCAACATTTGCACGACCTAAATCCACGGTTTAACGCCATGAACATCGCGCCTGGGCCAGTGCTTGGGTACACTTCCACGCTAATTTGATCGGTATCAGGAACACTTACATGATCGCTTGCCTGCGGCTGCTCTCCGCCCTCTGCCTCGCTGCCTTGCTGGCTGCTTGCGCCAGTTCGCCCTCCTCCAGTCTTGGCGAACTGCCACGCACGCCCGATGCCAGTATCGAGCAACTGCTCGAACAGGCGACGAACGCCAAGACGCCAGAAAAAGCCGCGTTGCTGCGCCTGAGCGCGGCAGACCTGGCCTACCAGCAGAACAATCCCGGCCGCTCCTCGCAGATCCTTGCGCAAGTGCCCCTGGATGTCCTGAAGCCAGCCGCGCAAGTATTTGCCAGCACCCTGGCCGCAGAACTGGCAATGGGCCGCAACCAGCCCAAGGCGGCCTTGGCAGCGCTGAACCACCCCAGCCTGCAAAGCCTGAAGGAACTGCCGACCGACCAGCAGATCCGCACCGGTACCGTACATGCGCGCGCCTATGAAGCCGACGGCCAGACCCTCGCCGCCGCTCGCGAGCGCGTGGCCATGGCGCCGCTGCTGACGGGTGAGGCTGCCAGCAGCAACCACGAAGCCATTTGGGTATTGATTGCCGCGCTGCCAGCCGAACAGCTGCAAGCCACCGGCAACCCGACACTCGATGGCTGGATCACCCTGGCCCAGGCGGTCAAGGGCGCCGGTACGCTGGAGCAACAACAAGCCGCCATCGACACCTGGCGCGCACAGAACCCGGGCCACCCGGCGGCGGTGCAACTGCCAGCGCCGCTGACCAAACTCAAGGAACTGGCCAGCCAGCCCCTGAACAAGATCGCCCTGCTGCTGCCCCAGGAAGGCCCGCTGGCCGCTGTGGGCAAAGCGCTGCGCGAAGGCTTCATGGCGGCTCACTACCAGGCTGAGCAAGCCGGGCAGAAGCCACCGGTTATCGAGTTCTATGACAGTTCGCGCCTGACCTCCCTCGACGACTTCTACGCCAAGGCCCAGGCCGCCGGCGTGCAACTGGTGGTCGGCCCGCTGGAAAAACCGCTGGTCAAGCAACTCAGCGCACGCCCGCAGTTGCCGATCACCACCCTGGCCCTGAACTACAGCGAGACCGATCAAGGCCCCGCGCAGTTGTTCCAGTTCGGCCTGGCCGCTGAAGACGAAGCCCGCGAAGTATCGCGCCGTGCCCGTGCCGATGGCCTGCACCGCGCCGCCGCCATGGTGCCCCGTGGCGAATGGGGTGAGCGTGTATACAAGGCGTTCCGCCAGGATTGGGAAGCCAATGGCGGCACCGTCATGGGCGTGGAGTATGTCGACCAGCCTGTGGCCCTGGCCCAGCAGATCGCCGATCTGTTCCAACTGCGCAAGAGCGAAGGCCGCGCCAAGAGCCTGCAAAGCACGGTCGGCACCGACGTTGCCGCCCAGCCTTCGCGTCGCCAGGACATCGAGTTCATCTTCCTGGCCGTAACGCCGCAACTGGCCCAGCAGATCAAACCGACCCTGAACTTCCAGTACGCCGGGGATGTGCCGGTGTACGCGACCTCTCACGTGTTCAGTGCCAGCGGTGACCGCAACCAGTACCTGGACATGACCAATGTGATGTTCTGCGAAACCCCTTGGCTGCTTAACACCACCGACCCGCTGCGCAACCAGGTCGCCGCGCAATGGCCGCAAGCCAATGGCAGCCTGGGCCGCCTCTACGCAATGGGCGTGGATGCCTACCGCCTGGCGCCACGCCTGGGCCAGCTCAAGGCACTGCCGGACACCCGTGTCGACGGCCTCTCGGGCAACCTGGGCATCAGCGCCAACCAGCGCGTCGATCGCCAGATGCCGTGGGCGAAGTTCGTTGGCGGCGACATTCAGCGCCTGCCCGATACCCCACGCTGATGCCCGAGCGGTCCAGCGCACAAAGCGGCAAGGATGCCGAACTGCATGCTCTCAACTACCTGCAACAACAGGGTCTGCGCCTTCTGGCGCAGAACTGGTTATGTAAACGCGGCGAGCTTGATCTGGTCATGCTTGACGGCGATACAGTAGTATTCGTCGAAGTCCGCTACAGAAAACACGCACAATGGGGTGGCGCGCTCGCCAGTATCGACGGGCGCAAGCGTCAAAAGCTGATACTCGCTGCGCAGTTTTTTCTGCAAAAAGAGCATCGCTGGGCTGACTGCCCCTGCCGTTTCGATGTGGTTGCCATGGAAAGCACCCCGTCAGGCACAGCTGATCTGACTTGGCTCAAAAATGCCTTCGACAGCTGATTCGCCGGGTACCTCCACCACTCATTTTTGCTCTTTGCTTTGCGGGCTGCACATTACCTGTGCCAAACAGCCGCGCTACTTAAGGTCACACAGATGGACATGCAATCCCGAATTCGCCAGCTTTTCCAGGCCAGCATCGACACCAAGCAACAGGCGATGGACGTACTTGCACCGCACATCGAGCAAGCCAGCCAGGTGATGGTCAATGCCTTGCTCAACGAAGGCAAAATGCTTTCGTGCGGCAATGGCGGTTCGGCTGGCGATGCCCAGCATTTTTCCTCCGAGCTGCTCAACCGCTTCGAACGTGAGCGCCCGAGCCTGCCGGCCATTGCCTTGACCACCGATTCGTCGACGATCACCTCGATTGCCAACGACTACAGCTACAACGAAATCTTCTCCAAGCAGATCCGCGCCCTCGGCCAGCCCGGCGATGTGTTGCTGGCGATTTCCACCAGCGGCAACTCGGCGAATATTATTCAAGCGATCCAGGCCGCACATGATCGCGAAATGATTGTCGTAGCCTTGACCGGTCGCGACGGCGGCGGCATGGCTTCGCTGCTGCTGCCTGAGGACGTGGAGATTCGCGTCCCGGCCAATGTCACTGCACGTATCCAAGAAGTTCATCTGCTGGCGATCCACTGCCTGTGCGATCTGATCGACAGCCAACTGTTCGGGAGTGAAGAATGACCGTTAATCGCCTCAGTCTTTTGGCCATCACGCTGTGCGTCGCCATCAGCGGCTGCAGCTCGGCTATCACCGCTACACGGGACACCCCTATCCAGGACGACCGGGGCACGCGCACCTTCGGCAGCACCATTGATGATTCGCTGATCGAAACCAAGGTCAAGGTCAACGTTGCCAAGGCGGCCACCGACCTGGGCAACGGGGCCTCGCGCATTGTGGTGACCAGCTTCAACGGTGTGGTCCTGCTGGCAGGCCAAACCCCGCGCGCCGATCTCAAGGCCCAGGCCGAGCAAGCCGCCGCCGGCGTGCAACGCGTCAAGAAGGTCCACAACGAACTGCAGGTCATGGACCCGATCACCCTGCTGGCCATCAGCAACGATGCCCTGCTGACCACCAAGATCAAGGCTCAGATGCTGACCGACAGTGCTGTGCCAGGTTCGCGGATCAAGATCGTCACCGACAACGGCATCGTCTACATGATGGGCCTGCTGACCCAGGCCGAAGCCACCCGTGCAGCCAATTTGGTACAGGGTGTGTCGGGCGTACAGAAGATTGTGAAGGTGTTCGAATACATCGACTGATGTAGAGTCCTTGATCGTTCCCACGCTCTGCGTGGGCACGCATCCCGTGACGCTCCGCGTCACCACCCCACAGGCCGCGACTTTTGCGCCATCAGTGGGACGCGGAGCGTCAGAGCGGGCATTCCCACGCAGAGCGTGGGAACGATCAACGCAGAGCGGGGAGAACGATCAAAAAAGGGCGCCGTGCATTGACTGCACGGCGCCCTTTTTAATGCCCAGCGTTTACTGGTATTGCTGGTACGGGTTGCCTTGGAACTGGTTGTTCTGCTGTGGCGCCTGCTGCTGGCCAGGCTGGCCGTATTGCTGACCAGGGATCGGGCCGAGGTTGACTTCGACTCGACGGTTCTGGGCACGGCCGTTCACATCGCCGTTGCTGGCAATCGGGTTATCCGGGCCGGCACCGCGTGCGCTCAGGTTGGCACCGTTGACACCTTGGGAGGTCAGGTAGTTGGCCACGCTCTGCGCACGACGCTGGGACAGGTCCATGTTCAGTTGGCGGCTACCGGTGCTGTCGGTGTAGCCAACGATCTGGATGGTGTTCTGGTTGAACTGCTTGAGGGAGTTGGCCAGGTTGTTCAGCGGCTGGTAGAAGCTGCTGGAGATCGCGTCCGAGTTGGTGGCGAAGGTAATGTTACCGGGCATGATCAGCTTGATCTGGTCACCCTGGCGCTGCACCTCAACCCCGGTGTTGGCCATGCTTTCACGCAGTTTTTTCTCTTGCTGGTCGGCGTAGTAGCCATAACCTGCCGCACCGGCACCCGCAACCACTGCGCCAATCAGCGCGCCCTTGCCACGGTTGTTATGGTCGATGGCCGCACCGGCCAAGGCGCCAGCCAGCGCACCGAGGCCGCCGTACTTGGCGGTTTTGCTCATGCCGCTTTCGGAACCATTGCTGGCCTGTCCCTGGCTGCCGTCATAAGGGTTAGGTGAGGCGCAGCCAGACAACAGGGCTACGGCGGTAGCGACAACAAGCAGACGACGCGGAGTGAACATGAAGGAAGCTCCTACTTTTGCATTCTGTGATGCAGAGGACATTGGCAATGGACCTGTGCCGAGTTTGGAACGCGACAAACGGCAAAAATTCCGTGAAGGGGTGCGTAAAGCATAGCTGTCTTTGGCTCGGGCCTGCGCCTGTGTGTCTGTACCGGCTTGTATCAGAGCCGACAACCCATCACGCACGCACGAAAGGATTCTCCCGCATCTCATCGCCCAGCAACGTATCCGGCCCATGCCCAGTGACCACCGTCGCGCCTTCGTCCAGCGTATACAGGCGCTGCTTGATCGACCGCACAATCGTCGCCTGGTCGCCGCCCCATAAATCCGTACGCCCTACGCCACGACGAAACAAGGTATCGCCGGCGATCAACAGCTTGGCGTCGGCAAACCAGAAACTCATCGAGCCCGGTGTATGCCCAGGAGTATGCAAGGCTACGCCGCAGCCGCAGGCGAGCTCTTCGTCATGCTCCAGCCAGCGATCCGGAGACGGCACCGGGACGTAGGGCACGCGAAACATCTGGCATTGCATTTCCAGGTTGTCCCATAGAAATTGATCCTCTTTGTGCAGGTGCAGCGTGGCGCCGGTCTTTTCTTTCAATTGCCCGGAGGCCAGAAAATGATCAAGGTGAGCATGGGTGTGGATAATGCTCACCACCTTCAGGCCCAGCGCATCAAGGCGCGCCAGGATCAACTCGTGATTGCCGCCGGGGTCGACTACGATGGCTTTTTTAGTGATCGGGTCACCAATGATGGTGCAGTTGCACTGCAACGGCCCGACAGGGAAGGTTTCGCGAATCAACGGTTGTTTTTCAATAGTCATGGGTGTCCTGCAAGCTCTCTGGCGCGTTCCAAGTGCAGTATGGTGTAGCTTGCCCCTGCTCTGGAAGGCATCGATTGCGCGGCCTATCCGCTGCTAAGCTACACAAGCGCCATTGAAATCCCCCTGCTGCAGTCAGTCGCATTTGGAGCAACACCCATGGCGAATCAACAGATCATCTGCGAACACTGCGACTGCGTGTACGAGAAAGTCACGCTCGCCAAACATCAGAAAGCCCTGTGCGTACGCTGCTCTGGCGTGCTGCAGCGCTATAACGGCCTGTCGGTGCAACAACGTCTGGCCCTGACGGTGACCGCCGCAGTGCTGTGGACCTTTGCCAACTTCTATCCGGTGATGAGCATCAGCCTGCAGGGCTTGAAAAACAGCGCCACCCTCTGGGACTCGGTGGTTGCGCTGAGCCTGGGGCCGATCACGTTCATTGCACTGGTGGCGGCGATTTCCATCATTATCGCGCCGGTGTTTCAACTGCTGTTGCTGATCTGGGTGCTGAGTTTCGCCTTGGCCGGCCGGCGCTCGCCGGCGTTCAAGCTGTGCATGCGCTGGCTCGAAGCACTCCGGCCCTGGAGCATGCTGGAGGTGTGCCTGTTGGGCGCGATGGTTGCGGTGTTCAAGCTGGCCGGCATGCTGGACGTTATTCCTGGTACCGGCCTGTTTGCCTTGGCTGCCCTGAGCCTGTTGCTGATCCGCATTGCCGGGCGCGATGTGCGTGACCTGTGGGACACCGTATGAACTCACCGCCTACCGCCCGCGAGCTGAACCTGTGCCTGTGCCACACCTGCGGCCAGCCCTGCGACATGCGCCTTGAACCCACCGAGTGCGAGCGCTGTGGCGCCGCGCTGCATCGGCGCAAGGTGCAGTCCCTGACCCGCACCTGGGCCTACATGCTCACCGCCCTCGCCTTTTATGTCCCGGCCAACTTACTGCCGGTGATGAACACCACCATGCTCGGCTCGGGTGCAGACAGCACTATCATGAGTGGCGTGCTGGAGTTCTGGCAGCATGGCGCCTGGGACATCGCGCTGATCATTTTCATCGCCAGCATTGCCGTGCCGGGCATCAAGTTCTTATCGCTGGGGCTGTTGCTGGTCACCGTGCAGCGCAATAGCCAGTGGGCGCGCAAAGAGCGCTCGAAGCTGTTTCGGTTTATCGAACTGATCGGCTACTGGTCGATGCTGGATGTCATCGTGGTCGCCTTGGTGGCCGCGCTGGTGAAGTTTCAAGCCCTGGGCACGATCGAACCGCGCCTGGGTATTCTGTTTTTTGGCCTGGTGGTCGTGTTTACGATGCTCGCGGCCATGAGTTTTGATCCCCGGCTAATCTGGGAAAACCCACCTAACGAGGAGACCTCGGATGAGCTCATCCAAGGCTGACACCCCTGCGGGGCAACCCGTGATCAAGACGCGTCGTTTCAGCGTTTCGCTGGTCTGGATCGTGCCGATTGTCGCTGTGCTGGTGGGGATCTCGCTGGTGATTCACAGCGTCATGCAACAAGGGCCGACCATCGTCCTCAATTTCAAGACCGGCAGCGGGCTGGTTGCCAACAAAACCGAGGTCAAATACCGCAACGTGGTGATCGGCCAGGTAACCGCCGTGGCCCTGAGTGATGACCAGAAAAGCGTCAACGCCACCGTCGAGCTGGTCAAACAGGCCGAAAGCTTCACCCGCGAAGATTCGAAATTTTGGGTGGTGCGCCCGCGCATTGGCGCAGGCGGCGTGTCGGGCATCGACACGTTGCTGTCCGGCGACTACATCGGCGCAGACATCGGCCAATCCGAGACCCGCGCCAAACACTTCACCGGTTTGGAAAACCCGCCGCCCATCACTTACGGCGAACCGGGCAAGCGCTTCACGCTGCACACCCAGGCCCTGGGCTCCCTGGACATCGGCTCGCCGGTCTATTACCGCAAAATCCCCGTGGGCCAGGTGGTGGCCTATAAGCTGGACAACGAGGGCAAGGGCGTGAATGTCGAGATCTTCGTGCATGCGCCCAATGATGTGTACATCACTGAAAACACACGGTTCTGGAACGCCAGTGGCGTCGACTTGAGCGTCGGCGCCAATGGCTTCGCGCTGAAAACCGAATCCTTGTCGTCCATGTTGATGGGTGGGATCGCTTTCCAGGCGCCGCCCTACAACCCCAATGACAAACCGGCCGAAGAAAGTCGCAGCTTTGAGTTGTTCGAAGACCAGCAAAGCGCCCTCGCCCCACCCAACGGCAAGGGGCAATACATGGTCCTGCGCTTCGATCAGGCCCTGCGCGGGCTGAAGGTCGACGCACCGGTGGAGTTCCTTGGCGTGGAGTTCGGCAGGGTTGTATCGATCAACCTGGATTTCGATGCGAAGAAACGCACCTTCCCGGTCAATGTCGGCATCGTGATCTACCCGCAACTGCTCGGCGAGGCCCACACCAAGCTGCTCAAGGCCATGAACAATAACCCTGACGATGAGGCAGCCGGCGTACGCCTGATCGGCACCTTCATCGAAAACGGCCTGCGCGCCCAGGCCCGCAGCGGCAACTTGCTGACTGGCCAGCTGTACATCGCCCTGGACTTCTACCCCAAGGCCGAGAAAGTCGCGTTCGACCCGAACCAGCGCCCGGTGGGCATCCCCACGATCCCGGGCAACCTGGAACAACTGCAAGAGAAGTTCGAAGGCATCGTCAACAAGATCAGCCAACTGCCTGTCGAGCGCATTGCCGGCAACCTCGACGCCAGCCTGGTCGAACTGCGCAAGGGCCTGGCGCAATTCAACGCCAAGACGCTGCCGGGTGTGCAGACGACCTTGGGCGACGTGAGCAAGACCCTGCAATCGGCCAGTTCAACCCTGGCCGAAGACTCGCCGCAGCGTGAACAACTGACCCAGACCCTCGACGAGTTGGGGCGCATGTCGCGCTCCCTGCGCGAGCTTTCGGATTACCTGGGCCGGCATCCGGAGTCGCTGATTCGCGGCCGCCCCGATAACGCCGCACCGACGGACCTGCAAGGGCCACCCCGCAAATGACCATTGGAGCCGCCATGACATTGCCGTTGAAGATCACATTGCTGGCCACCCTGCTGCTGCTCGGTGCCTGTCGCAGTGAACCCATCGCCTTTCACACCCTGACCCCGGCGCACTTGAGCCCGAGTACGCGAGCAGAGGCCGGTGGTGTACGCCTTGAGAGCATCAGCGTGCCGCCTCAGGTCGACCGTGCGCAAATAGTGATTCGCCAGGGCGACAGCGGCCTGGCGATTCTTGAAACCCAGTGGTGGGCCGCCACCCTCGCCGATGAGCTGAGGAGCGCGCTGGTGGATCAATTGGCCAACAGTAATGCCCGGCAAGCCGTGGCTTTGCGCGTAGAGGTGCAGCGTTTTGACTCGGTCCCCGGACAGTACGCGCTGCTCGATGTGCGCTGGCGCCTGAGGCAAGTCAATGGCGACCGCCCAGCGTTGACCTGCCGCACCACCTTGCAATCACCCGCCGGGCCGAGCATCGACGAGCTGGTGGTGGCGCATCAGAACAACCTCAAGCGGTTCGCGGCGCTGATCAATCAGACCGTCGACACCTCACTCAAAGGCTGCCCGACCGCGCCTTGAGCCATGGGCTCAGGCCAGCAAGCCCATGGACTTGGCCCGCGCGACTGCCTGGGTACGACGCTCCACGCCGAGCTTGCTGTTGATATGGCTGGCGTGGGTCTTCACCGTATGCAGGGAGATGAACAGCTGGTTGCTGATTTCCTGGTTTGAACAGCCTTGGGCAATCAGCTGCAGCACCGCCAACTCTCGGTTGCTCAGGGTTTCCTGTTGAGGTGAGGCTTCAACCGCGCTGGCCTGGGGCAGCAACGCCAGCAAGCTCTGGTTCAGCAGCCCATGGGGGTCCTTGCCCAACTGCTCGCGCATCCACTGCGGGTAACCCTCCAACAAGCGTTGAAACGGCTGCAACGCGCCGCCCGAGCCGGCTTGCAGGGCACGGGCCAATACCGGCCTGGCCTTGGCCTCCTGGCCATTCTCCAGAAGCAACTGCACCTGCTGGACCAGCGCCATCAGGGCAATCATCTGGCGCCCGCTGTCATGGGCCTGTTGGGCCAACGCTTCGAGGCGTTGCAGCGCGCTGTCGGGTTGATGGCGAGTGACATCAAGCGCGGCTTGTTGCAGCTCGATATGTTGCGGCAGGTGCGGATGAAACTCAGGGGCGGCCGCGGCGTGCTCGCCGTTGTAGGTCTGCCCCAGGCGGGCCAGCCAGGCGTCGGCCAGGTCAGTGCGCCCCTGGGCCAGCCACAGCTCGCACTTGATCAGGGTGATCATCGCCAGGTAATAGATCGGCGGTACATCCCAGATGTGCATCAAGCGCTCGGCCTCGGCCAGTTCGGCAAAGGCATTGGCAAACTCCCCGCGCCGCCCTTCGAAGCTGGCGATGACACAGTGCCCGATCAGCACACTGATATCGCGGCAGGCGCGAGCCTCGGCCAGGCCGGCGCGCAAACGCGCAAGGCCGGCTTCGGGCTGGCAACGCACCAGCAGCAGGTAACCTTCGTACAGCGACAGCCGTGCGCGCACGGCGTACAGGCGCTGGAGTGCCAGCCCATGCAGGCGCTCCAGGCCATGGCGAACTTCATCCAAAGACCGCAGGATCTCACCCCGCGACTGCAACACCCGGGCCCGGTCGTAATGGGCTAAGGCTTCAAACAAGGGGTTACCGACGCGCTGCGCCAGTTCCAACGATTCGCGGTTCAGGCCACGGGCGCGCCACAGGTCGGCATCGGCGATTGCCAGGTTGGACAGAGTCGAGAGGCACACCAGGCGCTGGCCGTAACGCTTTTGCGGCAGGCTTTCCAACGCCTCTTGGCAATAGCGCTGGGTCAGCTCACGGTCTCCGCGCCCACGGGCAATGATCCCGCTCAACGCCAACCATTGGGCCAACATGGATTTTTGCGCGGTGGCCGATGGCGCCGGCAGGAAGCGGCTAAGGTAACTGGACAGTTCCTGCGCCGCATCCAGTTGGCATGCGAGCCCCAGCGCCCAGCTGTACAGCACGATCAAACGCGGCGTGCTGATCAGCAGGCTGTCGGGCAGGTCCATCTTCCAGCGCAGCAGCATGCCGATGTTCTGCTCTGCCAGCAGTTGCTCTTCGGACAGGTTCTGCACCAGATTCGCCGCTACATCCAGGTGCCCGGCCCGCAGCGCCTGCTCCACCGCCTCGTCGATCAAGCCCTGGGCGTTAAACCAGCGACAAGCGCGCAAGTGCAAGCTGGCCGGCGGCAAGGTGGCGCTTTTCTCGCGGCGGGTGCGCAGCAGGTCAGAGAACAAATGGTGATAGCGGTACCAGTGCCCTTGCTCATCCAACGGCACCAGGAACACTTGATGAGCCTGCAAATAGCGCAGGATTTCTGCGCTGTCATGGGCCTCGCGAACGGCGTCACACAATTCGCTGCAAAAGCGCTCCTGCGGTGCAGTGTCGTAGAGGAACGCTTGCACCTCCGCAGGCAGGCAGTCGATAACCTCTTCGAGCAGGTAGTCGCGAATCAGCCCCTCGCCACCGTGCAGGCTTTGGGGCAAGGCGCCCTCACTGCCGGCTTCGGAGGCCGCCAACAGCCAGAAGCGCAGGCCGGCGACCCAGCCCTCGCTACGGCGGATCAGGTTTTCCAACGCTTCACCGCGCAATGCGTTGCCGTGCCCATCCAGCACCGCCAGGGATTCGTCGTGGGTCAGGCGCAGGTCTTGCTCATGCAGTTCCAACAGGTGCCGCGACAGGCGCAGGCGTGCCAGGTGCCAGTCCGGACGTTGCCGGCTGGTGACCAGCACCACCAGGCCATCGGGCAAATGATTGAGGAAAAATTGCAGGCAGCGATCCAGCACCGGGCCCTGGGCCAGGTGATAGTCATCCAGTACCAGCAATAACGGCGAGCGCGCAGACAGGTGCACGGCCAGCTCGTCGAGCAGGCCATCGAGCCATTCTTCGAAGGCAAAGGGTTGGTGACGCTGGCGCATTTTCAGCAAGCCCATGGATTGGGCGCCGAGTTGCGGGAAATACTGTTGCAAGCCGTCGAGCAGCCGCTCCAGGAAACGGCCGGGGTCGCTGTCCCGTGGGCTCAGGCCCAACCACAGGCTTTGCCACTGGGCTGGCAAGCCCTGGCAGAACTCCACCGCCAACGAACTCTTGCCGAACCCCGCGGGCGCGCTGACCAGCAACAGCCGCCCCTCCAGGCCGGCATTCAGGCGTTCGCACAGGCGCGGGCGCAGCACGTAGCCGTCAGGCAGCGGCGGCCTGTAGAAGCGGCCTTCCAGGGTCGGCATCACCACACTGGCAGGCCCATGGGTTCGGGACAGATCAGTCATCGCCGGGCTCTTGTAGAAGGCTGTTGTCGGCATTGCAGATGTCCGCAGACTAGCGGTAAAAGCGGCGGGATTGTAGATCTTTGCAACAAATGCCTGAAAAAGAACTGCGACAAGAAATATCCCTTCCAGCCTCCTGGAAAGAAGTAGGAGCGAGCTTGCTCGCGAAGGGCTCAAAAACAACGCGCCCATTCAGGATGGGCGCGTGAGGCGTGACGCAGAGCGTCACAGGAAGCGCTCCCACGCAGAGCGTGGGAGCGAGCATCAGCAGAGGTTAGCGAACACCGTCCTGGCGCAGGGCCGCCGGGGTGAAGTCGCTGGTGCTGGCGGTGAAGCCAAAGTCATAGGCCTGCTTCTCTTCGTTCTTCATGCCCAGTGCCAGGTAACGGCCGGACTGCAGGTCGTAGAGGGTTTCCAGGGCGTACCACGGCACTTGCTTGTCGTAGTAGTTCTCGGCATGGGCTTCGGCGACACGCCACAGTTGGCCGCGACCGTCGTAGTGGTCGATCACCGCGGCTTGCCAGGTGTCTTCGTCAATGTAGAAGTCACGCTTGGCGTAGATGTGGCGCTGGCCTTCCTTCAAGGTAGCGACCACGTGCCAGACACGGCGCAGCTCGTAGCGAGCCAGGTCCTGGTTGATGTGGCCAGCCTTGATGATGTCGGCGTACTTGAGCTTGGGATCGTCGACCTTGTAGCTGTTGGAGGCAATGTAGATTTCTTTCTTGCCTTCCAGCTTCCAGTCGTAGCGGTCCGGCGCACCGTTGTACATGTCGAGGTTGTCGGAGGTGCGCAGGCCATCGGCGGCAGTACCCGGCCCGTCATAGGACACTTGCGGCGCCCGACGCACGCGGCGCTGCCCAGCGTTGTAGACCCAGGCCGAACGCGGCTCTTTGACCTGGTCCAGGGTTTCGTGCACCAGCAGTACACCACCGGCCAGGCGCGCTGGCGCAGTCACTTGCTGCTTGAAGTAGAACAGCACGTTGCCTGGGTTTTTCGGATCGAAGTCCTTCATCTTGTCGCGGAACACGAACTGGTCGCGGAAGTACACCAGGCTGTAGGAGCCATTGGTTTGCGGAGTGGCCTGAGTGACCAGACGGGTCACGCTGCCGCCGCGATAACGGGTGATGTGGTTCCAGATCACTTCAACGCCGCTCTTGGGAATCGGGAACGGGACGGCGGTTTCGAAGTTTTCCAGGCCGTTGCCGCCGGACACCAGGTTGGTGGTGGTGGCGTTTTTCTTGATCGAGGCAAACACCTCAGCTGGCACGGTGGCGCCGCGATGGGTCGGGTACACCGGCATCTTGAAGCTGTCCGGGTAACGCTTGAACATCGCGTATTGCCCGGGCGCCAGCTTGTCTTTGTATTGCTCGACGTTCTGCGCGGTGATGGTGAACTGCGGTTGCTCGCTGGCATACGGGTTGGCGAGGAAACCACGGGCGTCGACCGCGCCGGCGTTGGTCGGCAATGGCGACCATTTTGGAATGGTGCCGGCCGCGTTACCGGCCATCTCGGCGCCCATCGGGGTCAGGGTCGTGCCGAGCTTGGCGGCTTCATCTGCCGAGACTGCCGCCATGACGTTACTCGCCAGGATCGACAGCCCAAGCACACCCACGTGCAACAGACTTTTTGTTATTTTCATGCTCTGGTCTTCCTGAATACATGCCACTTGAAAAGAGTGTGCTTAGAAGTTGGCGCCGAAGCTCAAGGCGACAAAGTCGCGGTCATCCACGGTGCTGAACTTGCCACCAAAGAAGTTGGTGTACGCCAGGCTCGCGGTGTAGGTGTTCTGGTACTCGGCATCCAGGCCCAGGCTGACCGCCTTGCGACCTTCTTCAAAGTTGCCGCCAGGGCCTGGCGAGTAACCTTTGACGTCATGGGACCAGGCCACGTTAGGCTTGAGGTTCACGCCCGCGAACACGTCCGGGTATTCCCAGATGGCACGGGCGCGGTAGCCCCATGACGTTGCGGTGGTGTAGCCGTCGTTATTGCAGTTGGTGTTCAGGCCTGCAGCGTTGGGCAAGCCGGCGCCGTTGGCGGTGGAGTTGTTGAGGGCGTTGCAGAACCCACCTGGCAGCGTGCCTGGACCGAACACCGGGTCGCGGCCGTAACGGGCCTGGGATTTGCTTTCCAGGCCACCCACGTGGGTCACGCCGATTTCACCGACGGTGGTCAGGCGGCTGGCGCCCATGACCTGGTCGAAGAAGTGCGTGAAGGTGGTCTGGAACTGGGTGACTTCCTTGCGGTTGTAGCCGTGCAGGTCCTGGCCCGGCGAGCCCTTGAGCACGGACGCATTGCCAAAGCCCGGGATCGGCGTGACACCGGCGAACAGAATGTCAGTGGTGCTCAACTGCACCGGCGCATTCGGACGGTAGCTCAACTCACCGCTCCAGGCGGTGCCGGTAGGCAGGGTGGTGGAGAAGCTCAGGCCGTAGAGGCGGATATCTTCCGGGTACTCGACGAAGTAATTCGAGCTGCCCGCCACAATCAACGGCCGCAAGGCTCCCAGTGGCCCCAGCGGACGCGTGTAGGCCGCCGATGGCGCGCCCTGTGCACTGAAGATCGGCGCACGGCTGTGGTAGTTCATGAAGTAGGCGCCGAATTCGGTATCCAGCGGTTCGAAGTTGTAGCGCATGGCCACGCCGAACTGGCCGCTGTCGCGTGCATCACGGTCCGGCCCACGGCGCACCAATACGCCTTCGCTGTTCACGTCCACACCCAAGGCCCCCAAGGTCGGCAGTGCAGCAGCAGGAATGGTGGAACGCTTGTTCAGTACCCGCAGGTTATTGCTGCAACCATCGGAGATCACGTCCGGCTGCGAGAAGAACGTGCCGCAGTTGTCAGTAACGGTCTGGTCCCACTCCAGCTGGTAAAACGCCTCGGCCGACAGGTTGTCGGTGAGCGACTGGGACACGTAGAACATGTTCACCGGGATCAAGCCTTCCTTGATCTCGGCCCCCGGACGACGAAACGCCGACACGTCGATCGGGTTGATGGAGTTGATGCCGCCACCGATGAAGGTACTTTCGCCCCAGCTCACCACCTGCTTACCAAAACGCACGGAACCCGGCGCATCGGCAATCGAGTAGTTGTGGTAGACGAAGGCGTCGAGAATCTGCCCGCCCGAAGACTTGGCGCCTTCCTTGCGGTTGTTGTCGCTGATGTCCTTGAACGGACGGCTTTCGTCCTTGAGTTCAAAGTCGTACCAGTACTTGCCTCGCACAAACACACCGGTGTCGCCGTACTTCAGTTCCAGGTCGTGGATGCCCTTGAAGATCTTCGAGAAGGTCTCGCCGCGCTTGAAGTTCAGGTGGCCGTCATCGGAGGTCTGGGACAGGCCCTTGCCGCCGTTGTTGGCACCGATCAGGTCACGATTGGGTTTGGCTGTGGACCAGCTAGCGCCCACGGAAAGCGACGAGTCAAAGCTCCCTTCGATTTCACCAATGTTGAAACTGACGCCGAATGCCGGCCCGGCGAGCGTAGAAGCGAGGCTGACGGCCAGGGGCAGTCTTGCCCGGCGCCAGAACTGGTTTACTGAGGTCATCGACGCTACTCCATGTGCATATTTTATTGTTATGGCAGTGAGCCCTTTCTTCAGATGTAACGGCCGGGATACAACGATTCCAATGCCGCATCGCCACCGAGCCTCCATGGCTCGAAGCGCAACATCCGCGAAAAACTCTGAAAGGGACTATAGCCAGAGGGGGGTAGTGCTTGATCCCTCTAAAGTGTGATTTGCATCACCAACCTGTCTGCCACAACCCTTTCGCCACGCCGACGAAGGTCGACGCGGGAAGGATGGCTGAAATTCGGCAAATCACAAGTAAAGGCTTGATATAGAGCATTGCCGCGCCCGAACGGACGCGGCGAGAGGGTTTAGAGCGTGGAGAGGAACGTGCTGTTGTTGGCCTGCCACTCGATGATGTCGACACGGATACGTTTCTTGTCGAGCTTGCCGACACTGGTCTTGGGAATTTCAGTAACAACGGCGATCTGGCTCGGGATCGCCCACTTGCTCAAATGCCCCAGCTCGACAAAAGGCTTGAGGTGCTCCTTGAGCTCTCGCGCGTCGATCACCTGCCCTTCGCGCACCACCAACAACGCGAAGGGGCGCTCGCCCCATTGCGGATCGGCAATGCCCACCACCGCCACTTCCCGCACCGCCGGATGACGGCTGACCAGGTCTTCCAGAGCCAGGGAAGAAATCCATTCGCCGCCGGTCTTGATCACATCCTTGATGCGGTCGCGGATATCAATCACGCCGAAGGCATCCAGCGTGGCCACATCACCGGTGTGCAACCAACCACCGGCCCAGAGTTCGGCGCCCTTTTGCGGCTCTTTGTAGTAACCCTCGGTGAGCCACGGCGCGCGCAGCACCAGTTCGCCCTGGGTTTCGCCATCGGCGGGCAGGAAACGACCGTCGGTGTCCATGATTGCCGCCTCAACCAACGGCCCCGGCACACCGGCCTTGATGCGGTAGGTGGTGCGCTCATCTTCGCTGCCAGCCATCAGCTCTTCGTTGAGGTGAGCACAAGACACCAGCGGCCCGGTCTCGGACATACCATACGCGGCGGTCAGTTGAATGCCCCGAGCCTTGGCGGCTTCGTACAGCGAACGATTGAGGGCGCTGCCACCGATGACGATTTTCCAACCGCCGAAATCCACGTTCTGCGCAGCCTTGGCGTTGAGCACCATTTGCAGGATGGTCGGCACACAGTGGGAGAACGTCACCTTCTCCTTGCGCCACAGCTCCACCAGATATTCCGGGTCGTAGCGGCCGGGGTACACCTGTTTGAGCCCGAGCATGGTCGCCACATACGGCAAGCCCCAGGCGTGTACGTGGAACATCGGCGTGATCGGCATGTACACGTCGTTGGTGCCCAGCAGCCGCACGCTGTCGACGCAGCCCATGATGGTCGCCACGCCAATGGTGTGCAGCACCAGTTGCCGGTGGGTGAAGTACACACCTTTAGGGTTACCGGTGGTGCCGGTGGTATAGAAGGTGGTGGCGACCGAGTTTTCGTCAAAATCCTCGAAGTCATAGCTGGGGCTGGCGGCGGCCAGCAGGGTTTCGTACTCACCGACAAGATTGGGTAGCTCGGCGGTGTGGGTGTCACCATCGGTAATCAACAAGGTCTTGTCGACAGTAGTGAGCTGCCCGGCAATCGCCTGGTAGAGCCCCACGAACTCACTGTTGACCAGCACAAAGCGGTCTTCGGCGTGGTTCATGGTGTACAGAATCTGTTCCGGCGACAGCCGCACGTTGATGGTGTGGATCACCGCGCCAATCATCGGGATGGCGAACATGCACTCCAGGTAACGGTGACTGTCCCAGTCCATCACCGCCACCGTGTCACCGGCCTTGACCCCGGCTTCGGTCAGCACATTGGCCAGGCGCGCGACGCGCTCGATCAGCGTGGGGTAGCTGTAGCGCAGCTTGTCGCGGTAGATAATTTCCCGGGTCTTCTCGTAGCGAGTCCCGGACATCAACAGGCGCTTGATCAACAGCGGATACTGGTACGCACCTTCGGCGGGCGGGATAACACGGGTCTGCAACATAAGAATCCCTTTAATGACTGCACGGTCTTGGCTTGAAGACCTGCACTGTAGAGCGCTTATGTTTCAGCCAAATCAGCCAAAGGAATGATTTGCAGGGGCCAGTAAATGCTAGCGTTGCGCCACTATCTGGACATCATAGCGCTCCAGCAATCGACAGTAACCACGATGCGAAGCGAGTCGCTCTTGATCTGCTTTTGATCTTGATCTCAAGCGCCCCGTCAAACCACGCTGGCCGGAATTCGACAGTGATTTGGGGGGTAAACCGGCAGGGATGCCGGTTTAGCCGCCCCGCGCCATGGATGGCGCGTGGCGGCGACCCCCCAAATCACTGGCGGATTACGGGCACACCGAGCCCAAGCGAGGTGCCGAGTGGTGGGGCAAGAGCGTTTTGCTTACTTTTGCGCTGTTCAAAAGTGAGCCGCCGTCAGGGCGGAACCCTAAGTGGCCGTTACCGTGGGAATGGATATGTACACAATCCAACTGTGTTGACTATCAGGCCGCCTTCGCGAGCAAGCCCGCTCCCACAGTTGGATCGTGGGGCGCCAGGTAGGTGTCGGATGGCAGGCCGTCATCGCAGGCAAGCCAGCTCCCACATTTTGTCCCTGCCCGCTTGAATGAACGCGCTTACTTCATGCTAGTGAAGGCCAACTTCACCCCAATGGCAATCAACACCGCGCCCATGGTCCGATCAAACCAATGACCCATCTTTGCAAACCCGGCCCGAACGCGTTGCTGGCTGAATAGCATGGCCACCAGGCAAAACCACAACGCCGTCGCCACCGCCAGGTACACCCCATAACCGGCCTGCACCGCCAGCGGTGTGTGCGGGTTAATCACCACGGTAAACAACGACAGGAAAAACAGCGTGGCCTTGGGGTTCAAGCCATTGGTCACAAAGCCTGCGGTAAACGCGCCACGCGGCGTGCGCTCACCCGCTTCACGGTGCAACTCGCCCTCGGCCGCAGGCTTGGCCGGCTGGGCACGCAGGGCCTTGAAGCCGATGTACAAAAGGTATGCCGCGGCCGCCCACTTCAACGCATTGAACAGCACAATGGACTGGGACACGATCAAGCCGATACCCAGCAACGAGTACCCCACATGCAGGAAAATCGCCGAACCGACGCCCAGTGCCGTCCATGTGCCGGCGCGGCGGCCATGGGTCACACTCTCACGCACCACCACGGCGAAATCCGGGCCGGGGCTGGCCACCGCCAGCAAGTGAATCAAGGCTACGGTCAAAAACTCGGCGACGTACATGCTCACTCCATTAAGTAACTGATTATTTCATCTGATAGGCTCGGCAGATTACGCCTTCGAACCTCGTCGCAAAAGGTACAGTTGATCATGAACAATCGCCGCGCCGTCTTCCTCGACCACCCTTCCCTGGACTTGGGCGACCTCGACCTCAGCGGTTTGCATGACTGCTTCAGCCAGTTGCAGCTGTTTGAACAGACCACGCCAGAAAATGTGCAGGAGCGCTTGCAGGGCGCCCATGTCGCCATCAGCAATAAAATCCCGCTCACGGCCCACACCCTGGCCGCCTGCCCCGAGCTCAAGCTGATCCTGGTATCGGCCACCGGCACCAACAATATCGACCTTGAAGCTGCCCGTGCCCAGGGGATTACCGTGAGCAATTGCCAGGGCTATGGCACGCCGTCGGTGGCCCAGCACACGATCATGCTGTTGCTCAACCTCGCCACACGCTTGAAGGACTACCAACAGGATGTAGCCGCGGGCAAATGGCAGCAGGCCAAACAGTTTTGCCTGCTGGACCATCCAATCGTCGAACTGGAAGGCAAAACCCTCGGCCTGCTCGGCCATGGTGAACTGGGCAGTGCCGTGGCGCGCCTGGCTGAAGCGTTTGGCATGCGTGTGGTGCTCGGCGCGATACCTGGGCGCCCTGCCCGCGCCGACCGTGTGCCGCTGGATCAATTGCTGACCCAGGTCGATGCGCTGACCCTGCATTGCCCACTCAACGAGCACACCCGCGACTTTATCGGCGCTCGTGAACTGGCGTTGCTCAAGCCTGGCGCGTTTATCGTCAACACCGCACGCGGTGGTTTGATCAATGAACAGGCCTTGGCCGACGCGCTGCGCAGTGGTCACCTTGGCGGCGCGGCGACTGACGTGCTGAGTGTCGAGCCGCCAGTCACGGGTAATCCGCTACTGGCTGAAGACATTCCACGCTTGATCGTCACGCCCCACAACGCCTGGGGCAGTCGCGAAGCACGCCAGCGCATCGTCGGCCAACTCACGGAAAACGCCCTGGGCTTTTTCAGCGGCGCCCCGCTGCGCGTCGTCAGTTGATAAACTGCGCCCCTTTTCAAGGAGCAGACTATGGATCCGCGCAGTGAAGTACTGCTTCGCCAGGCCGAACTTTTTCAAGGCAACCTGCTGCTCGTAGGTTTGCCTGCCGACGATTTGCTTGGGCGCCTGCCCAACGCCCACGGCTGGTGCTGGCATGCCGGTGACCAGGCGGCGCTCGATGCACGCTTCGCCGAACGCAGCCAGTTTGGCGTGACGGTGCCCGAGCGCGCCTTTGATGCGGCGGTGATTTTCCTGCCCAAGTCCAAGGACCTCACCGACTACCTGCTCAACGCTGTGGCTGCGCGCCTGCCGGGTGCCGAGTTGTTTCTGGTGGGCGAGAAAAAGGGTGGTATCGAAAGCGCCGCCAAACAGATGGCTCCGTTCGGCAAACCGCGCAAGCTCGATAGCGCACGGCATTGTCAGTTGTGGCAGGTCACCGTCGCCAACGCGCCGCAAGCCGTGGCGCTTGAGAGCCTGGCGCAAGTTTTCGAGGTACCGCTGGCCGAAGGCCCACTGAAGGTCGTGAGCTTGCCAGGTGTGTTCAGCCATGGTCGCCTGGACCGCGGCACCGAGTTGTTGCTGGAGCACTTGGACAAACTGCCCAGCGGCAACCTGCTCGATTTCGGTTGCGGCGCCGGCGTATTGGGGGCGGCGGTCAAACGCCGCTACCCGCATAACACCGTGACGATGCTGGATGTGGATGCCTTCGCCGCCGCCAGCAGTCGCCTGACGCTGGCAGCGAACGGCCTGGAAGCCGAGGTGTTGACCGGTGACGGTATCGACGCAGCGCCCATGGGTTTGAACGCGATTTTGAGCAACCCGCCCTTTCACGTCGGTGTGCACACCGATTATTTCGCTACAGAGAACCTGCTGCGAAAAGCGGCGAAACACCTGGCAAAAGGTGGCGAACTTCGCCTGGTTGCCAATAGCTTCCTGAAGTACCAACCTCTGATCGAAGAGCATTTGGGCATCTGCGCAATCAAGGCCGAAGGCAATGGTTTTCGCATCTACCGGGCCAAGCGCCCCTGATGGGCGTTTGAAAAAGAACGCTTGCCGAATGGGTTTTGCCTAGGCAGAATCCGCAGCGTCCTAGGGGAGTAGTCTCCCACGAGCGCCATGCTCGTCCGGCATACGTCAACATACTTGGTCAGCAGACCATGGCGTATGCGACCCAGGAGTCCGCACAGACGGACCGGGGTTTGACAAGACCTATGACACGCACACCTTACCCGGGGCGGGAAGGCTGTACGTGTCATAGCCGTGTCGACCCGCCCCTGGAAACTACCTGATGCTGGATTCACTACTCGTACCTACCGCAATCGTTGCCTTGGCCGAAATCGGCGACAAGACGCAACTGCTCGCACTCATCCTTGCTGCTCGCTTTCGCAAGCCCTGGCCGATCATCGCCGGCATTGTCGCCGCGACCCTGGCCAACCATGCGGCGGCCGGTGCCGTGGGCGCCTGGTTCGGGAGTTTCTTCTCGGATGCGGTGCTGCACTGGATCCTCGCCGCAAGCTTCTGCGCCACAGCGCTGTGGACCCTGGTGCCGGACAAACTCGATGATGACGAAGCCAGTACTACCCGTAAGTTCGGGCCCTTCCTGACCACCCTGATTGCGTTCTTCCTCGCCGAAATCGGCGACAAGACCCAGATCGCCACGGTGATGCTGGCGGCGCAATACCCGGAACTGTGGCTGGTGATTATCGGTACCACCCTGGGCATGTTGATTGCCAACGTACCGGTGGTGCTGGCGGGGAATTTTGCCGCGGATAAACTGCCGCTGACCTTGATTCGTCGCTTGGCGGCTACGGCGTTCTTCGTGCTGGCGATTATTGCGGTGTACAAGGCCATGCAAAGCAGCGGCTGGATCTAAGCCGAACACTGCCTGTAGGAGCGAGCTTGCTCGCGAAAAACTCACCGGCGCCGCGTTTATTCAGGCAACACGCGTTATCGTTGACGTTTCTCGCGAGCAAGCTCGCTCCTACACGGCGTCGATCAGGACTTCTTGGCCTGCTGGTAAAGCGGCATTACCTTCGGGATCGCCGCCTGCAACGACGCGATGCGGCTGTCGGAAGCCGGGTGCGTGCTCATGAATTCCGGCGGTGCGCCTTCCGAAGCCTTGGCCATCTTGTTCCACAGCGTGATCGCCGCGTTCGGGTTGTAGCCAGCGCGGGCGGCCAGTTCCAGGCCGATCAGGTCGGCTTCGTTTTCATTGCTGCGGCTGTTGGGCAAGGTCATGCCGTAGTTGGCCACGGTATCGGCCAGTGCCAGGCTGTCCTGGCCGAGACCGAATATCGCCCCGGCGCCCTGCTTGGCCATCTGGATACCGTAGGCCTTGGACATGGCTTCGCGGCCGTGTTCACGCAAGGCGTGGGCGATTTCATGGCCCATGACCGCAGCCAGTTCGTCATCGGTGAGCTTGAGGTTGTCGATCAAGCCGCTGTACACCAGGATCTTGCCGCCAGGCCCGCAGTTGGCGTTCATCTCATCGCTTTTGATCAGGTTTACGTCCCAGTTCCACTGGGCTGCATCCGCACGGAAGGTCGGAGCCTGGGCGATCAGGCGCTTGGCAATGGCCTGCACACGCTTGGCGTTGGCGCTGGTCTTGTCCAACACCCCTTTGCTGCTGGCTTCACCCAGGGTCTGCTGATAAGACTGGGCATACATCTGGTCGACTTCCTGGCTCGACAGCATGCTGAACATGTACTGCTTGCGCTCTACCCCAACGGCGCCGCCGCTGGTGGTATTGACCGACTGACAACCCGCCAGCAGCATCGCTGCAACCAAACCGCTTACCACCAATGACTTCTTCATGAACACGCTCCCTGAAAACATGGCGCGTATCGTAGGCGGTCATTTGTATCTGCGCCAGATACACAAGACGTTTAACCGCTGAATTTCAGATATATCCGAACGAGGAACGACTGGCAATGCTCACGCCGGGGTCAGGCACTCCGGCCCGTTGAGCTTCGGATCGTTGACCATATTGGCCAGCACCCGCTCGCGCAACACGGCAGGCTCAGCCGCCAACAGGGCCTGCAACACAGGCAGCGGTGTCTCGGGGTCGAGCCAGGCGGCTTGCCCTGCCGCGTCCAGGATCAATGGCCGGCGCTGACTTTGCGCCGCCTGGGTAACCACCGCCGTGCTCAGCCATACCTGCTCCTGCACCGGATACGCTTCCCACACTGCGGCAAAGAACAACGTGGAACCCTCCCCCGGTGTGAGCCAGTACGGGCGCTTGCGCTGGGTGCCGCGCCATTCATAAAAGCCATTGGCGGGCAGCAGGCACCGGCGCTGGCGGAAGGCTTCCCGGAACATCGGCTGTTCGGCCAGGGTTTCGGCGCGGGCGTGGGCCGGAGTGCGCGACAGGTCGGTGAGCCAGGGCGGCGTCAGGCCCCAGCGGGCACGCGCCAGGGTGAGGTGGCCTTCGCTCAGGCGCTGGATCAGCACCGAATCATTGGGAGAGATATTCCACTGGGCCTGCTGGTCGGCGGGGAAGCCCGGCAAGGCAGCAAAGGCAGGGTTCCAGCGAAACAGGGCATAACGTCCACACATGGGGCAACACGACTCTTGGGGTAAACCGACCGACAGCCTAACAGACCAATACGTCGGGGAAGCTGTCGGGTTCGTCGCCGGGCAACGGTTGCGCGCCGATATAGGCGGTAATCAGCTCGCGGGCGCAGGCGGCCTGGTCGTTGTCGACCTCCAGCCCCAGCAAGCCGAATATCGGCAACTCGCCCGTGCCGCCGAGCAAGTGACGCCCCACCAGATGCGCCTCGATGCCTTCACTGGCAAGCATCTGTTGCAGCAACTCGCCCTCCATGAGGTTTTCCGGTTCGTAGATTCGCTGCATGGGGCTTACCTGCTATTCATTTTCGCTGCGGGTTTCAAGCATCCACTCTTCACCATGAACTTGCAGGTCGAACGTGATCGGCCGGCAACACACTTGGCAGTCTTCTATATAGGTCTGGTCCCCGCCAGACAAATCCACCGTTGTCTCGACCGCTTCGCCACAATAAGGACAATCGTACATCGCAGTTTCCAGCATCGCAGTCTCCAAGGTGACTTGTGCGTATAATCGCCGGTCTATTTACAGGGCTATTTCCGGCAGAGCCAGTTTACTCACGCCGCCCCTGCTATTTCCTTTACTTACCCTAGCCGTTTCTAACAAGAGAGCATGATGGGCGAATTCGATACCATCCGACCTTACAACGACAGCGAAGTCCCGGCAGTGCTGGCGCGTCTGTTCAGTGACAAGGCCTTTCTGGACATCCTGACCCACTTCCGCTTCCCGCGCTTTGCCGGCGCCCTGGGCTGGCTGCTCAAGCCGATGATCGCGCGCAAACTGCGCCGTGAGTTCGCCGGCGTCACCACCGTGGCCACGCTGCAGGACAAAGTCGAGTACTACGTCGACCACACCATTGACCGGGCGACCGACGGCGTGACCTATACCGGCGTCGAGCAGCTGAAATCCGGCACCGCTTATCTGTTTCTGGCCAACCACCGCGACATCGTGATGGACCCGGCCTTCGTCAACTACGCCGTGTACCACGCCGGGCTGCCGACGCCGCGCATCGCCATCGGCGACAACCTGCTGCAAAAGCCGTTTGTCAGCGACCTGATGCGCCTGAACAAGAGCTTCATCGTGCACCGTTCGATCACCGGGCGAAAGGAGAAGATGGCGGCTTACAACCTGCTGTCGGCCTACATCAACCATTCGATCCGCAACGACTGCCAGTCGATCTGGATCGCCCAGGCTGAAGGCCGGGCCAAGGATGGCGATGACCGGACCGAATCGGCGATCCTCAAGATGTTCCACGTCAGCCGCAAGGACGAGCCGTTTGCCGAGGTCATCCAGTCGTTGAACCTGACGCCGGTGTCCATCAGCTACGAATACGACCCTTGCGATGCCGCCAAGGCCCGCGAGCTGTATATCCGCGCCACCACCGGCACCTACACCAAGGCACCGGGCGAGGATGATGTGAGCATTGCCCTGGGCATTACCGGCTATAAAGGCCGGGTACACGTGAACTTTGCGCCGCCGATCACCGAGCGGTTTGAAGACACCAAGCTGCTGGCAGCGGAAATGGACCGGCAGATCCTGGGCGGCTATCGGTTGTTCCCGGTGCACTACTTGGCGTACGCGCAGTGGGATGATGCTGACCCGCAATTGCAGGTGCCCAAGGCGGCGGATGTGTTCCCGGCCGATGAGCTGGCCAAGGCCAAGGCGGAATGGGAACGGCGCTTGAACGAGTGCCCGGCGGAGCACCGGCCTTACCTGGTGGTGCAGTATGCGACGCCGGTACGCAACCAATACCGAGTCAAGGCTGGGATCCCGCTGTAAACACCCAACCCAATAGGTGAGCAGGCTTGTGTGGGAGCTGGCTTGCCTGCGAAGACGGCCTAACAGTCAACACAGCTGGACCGGGTAAATATCCATTATTTAGGTAACGGCCACTTAAGGTTCCGCCCTGACGGCGGCTCACTTTTGAAAAGCGCAAAAGTAAGCAAAACGCTCTTGCCCCACCACTCGGCACCTCGCTTGGGCTCGGTGTGCCCGTAATCCGCCAGTGATTTGGGGGGGCGCCTAAGATCAAAAGCAGGTCAAGAGCAAGATCAAGAGCGGCTCGCTTCGCATCGTGGTTACCGTTTGCTGCGACAGCCTACAAAGTTGTGTAGATACTATGCTGCGATAGCGGTGGTTCAGTTAAAGACTCAGTGGCTGATACGCCGCCTTCGCGGGCAAGCCCGCTCCCACATTGGGTTTTGCAGTGGAATTAGAGGTGGGTGCTGAGCCAGGAGATGGCCAGGGCCAGGCCAAGGCAGGCAAACCCGACGCGGTACGCCAGGCGATGCGCCCGTTCGGTGCGCGTATCCAGAAACAGCATCGGCTGGTCGATAGCGCGCTCTTCGCTGCGCAGGGCCAGGTCGGCCATCGCACGTTGCGCATGCAGGCGGGTGATGAACAGCACCCATGCACCCGAGCAGGCAACCAACAGGGCAACAATATTAATGAGCAGTGCGGGCAGCGCCATCGCAAACCTCGGTGAATCAGTATTCGGGTATCGGTCCAGATACACACCTGAACGACAGTCGCCTCCTGCGCCTTTAATGCTCCTTCCCCATGGACGGCTAATGTATCCAGTAATTTACGCCGTCACCTGAACGTCACCTTAACAAGCCACTCTGTTGCCCTTCGACGCTTGAGGAGCTTGTCATGTTGCATGCGCAAAACCAGGATCGGCTGTACCTGATCGCCCAGAGCGAGGAACAGGAGGCGCTGATCGGCAGCCTCGCGTTCAACGTTCAGGACCGCCATTGGCTGGTGTATTGCGCCCTCGGCGGGCACCAGCATGCCGACCTGCCGGAGCTGGATTTGCTCACCGGCGTGAGCATGCTGGACTTTTATGTCGATACGGCGGCATGACCACACGCCAGGCACAAAAAAACCGGGCTCAGCGATGAGCCCGGTTTTTTGTATGCGGCTTATTGCGCGCTGAGCAGTTGACCGATGCTTGGGTCCTTGAACAGACGGGTCAAGGCATCGCTGAGCACGTCGCTGACCAGCTTGGTGTTGGTTTCCTGGTTGGGCGACATGCCGAAACGCTGGTTGAGCGAGGCAGCGTAGCGGCCGCTGTAGCGGCGGGTACCGGCGCTGACGTCAGACTTGAAAGTGGCGCCGATGGAAGCCTCGGTCACGTACAAGCCGTCTTTGGGCGACTGGTATTTCAGCTCGGCCAGGGTCACGGTCAGTTGCGGCACGCCTGGCGAGTTGGTCGGCGTAAAGCCCAACAAGCGCACGGCGGCTTCAGCCTGGGCCTGCAACTTGGGCAGCACATCCTGGCCGGTCACCGAAATCAGTGCGGTCTCAGGGTACAGGCCGCCACGCGAGCCCAGGGTTGGCGACGGACGACCGTCGACCACGCGCACCGACACCGGCTGGCCGTGGCCTACCGCAGCCAACGGCGCGGTGACTTTAGGTTGCGGGCTGAGTTGTTGCGGGCTGTTGGCGCAGCCGACAAGGGTCAAACTGGTCACAGTGATCAAACCGAACAACAGGCGTTGCAACATCGCATTTCTCCAGGACTAGGTGCAGACAGGTCGCCAGTATAACGGTGCACGCGCGCCACTCACCAGCGATCCTGAACGGCGGCTGAAGCCCCTGCGCAAATTACAAATTCGCATAAATTCGTCACCCCAGTGTCATGCCACACTGGCAACCTTCAAGCATGTAACACACCAGGTACAAAGCCATGCGCCTTCTCAAGACCCTGTTCATGTCGCACGCCCGTCATCGCCACTTTGCCCTGCTCGATGCCCACGGTCATTGCCTGGCCTTCAAGCAATGCAGCCTGCCGCCCGTCGGTGAAGGCTGGGTGGAAGTGACCGAGACTCACCTGGGCTGGATGCACCGTCCACTGCCGGCCAGCGCCCGGGTCAGCCCACAGGTTTTTCGCCCACGGCACCGGCAAGCGTTGGCCTCCTGACCGGCGCCCTAATAAAAGTCATAAAACACGCCCATTTCCCTGGCGTTCTTCGCTACAATCTCCCCCCGATTATAAGGACGTCTCCTGATCGGGCCTCGCAGCATCGTTAATGCCCAGGCATTAGCCCCCAAAATCGCCCACAGAGAGCCGCCCACACAGATCGAGTGAAGCTGGCGTGCTTGCTGTTTCCTTTGCAAACCACCCCGTCTTTTATCGAATCTGCCAGAGCTGCCATTGCGCTCGGCCACTTGAGTTGTTTGCCCGTTTTGCCGCGTGTCGGCAGAGGTTTGCGGGCCAGGTGCCAGGCTGGGGCAGCCCTTTTTTGAGGTTCACGTCTTCAAAAGAGCGTGAAAAAACGGGTTTTCACAACTTCACAAGAGTGTGGCGAGCAAATGAATAGTTTGGCGTTTGTACAAGCACCATCAGCGTCTGGAACAGCCCCATTACACAGGACCGAGCACGCCTCAAAAACCGGAGCTTGAGCCTGTCCGCTACGGATTGGTTGCACGAATCGCACGCTTTGACCATAAGTCGAATTGCCACAGGCGCCCATGAATGCGTTCATAGGCAGATTAGCCCGGCAGGAAGCGTGTGCTGAAGTTGCAAAGAATTGCGAATCGGACATGGCGATCCTGGCCATGGGTAACCTGGGGCAACACGTGAACCGCCCCGTCACTCCTGGCAGCCATGCCGACAATTTGGTGCTGCAGATTTTGGAGACGCGTTAAATGGCGCATAACGAAGCAGTCGACGTAGTACTGGTAGGGGCCGGCATCATGAGTGCCACCCTGGCCGTACTGCTCAAAGAGCTCGACCCCGGCCTCACGCTGGAAGTCGTTGAGCTGATGGATTCGGGTGCCGCGGAGAGTTCCAACCCGTGGAACAACGCCGGTACCGGCCACGCGGGGCTGTGTGAGCTGAACTACACGCCGCAGGCCGCCGATGGTTCCATCGACATCAAGAAAGCCGTGCACATCAACACCCAGTTCGAGGTGTCGAAGCAGTTCTGGGCTTACCTGACCAAGAAGGGCACCTTTGGCTCGTCCAAGTCGTTCATCAGCCCGGTGCCGCACCTGAGCTTCGTGCAGGGTGACAAAGGCGTGTCTTTCCTCAAGAAGCGCTTTGAGACCCTCAGCCAGCACCACGCGTTTTCGGACATGCACTACACCGAAGACCGCAGTGAAATGGCCGAGTGGATGCCGCTGATGATGCCCGGCCGCCCGCTCGACGAAAAAATCGCCGCCACCCGCGTGATGAACGGCACCGACGTCAACTTCGGCGCCCTGACCAACCAACTGCTCAGCCACCTGACCAGTTCGCCAGACGCCCAGGTCAAGTACTGCAAGCGCGTGACCGGCCTCAAGCGCAACGGCGCGGGCTGGACCGTGAGCATCAAGGACGTCAACAGCGGCAACAGCCGTGACGTCGACGCCAAGTTCGTGTTCCTTGGCGCTGGCGGTGCGGCACTGCCGTTGCTGCAGGCCTCGGGCATCGAAGAGAGCAAAGGCTTCGGCGGCTTCCCGGTGAGCGGCCAGTGGCTGCGTTGCGACAACCCGGAAGTGGTCAAGCGGCACCAGGCCAAGGTCTACAGCCAGGCTGCCGTGGGCTCGCCACCGATGTCCGTGCCGCACCTGGACACCCGCGTAGTGGATGGCAAGAAATCCCTGCTGTTCGGGCCATACGCCGGTTTCACCACCAAGTTCCTCAAGCACGGCTCGTTCCTTGACTTGCCGATGTCGATTCGCGCCGGCAACATCGGCCCGATGCTGGCCGTGGCCCGCGACAACATGGACCTGACCAAGTACCTGGTCAGCGAAGTGCGCCAGTCCATGGAACAGCGCCTGGAATCCCTGCGTCGCTTCTACCCCGAGGCGAAAGCCGAAGACTGGCGCCTGGAAGTGGCCGGCCAGCGCGTACAGATCATCAAGAAAGACCCGAAGAAAGGCGGCGTGCTGCAATTCGGTACCGAACTGGTCGCGGCCAAGGACGGTTCGCTTGCGGCGCTGTTGGGTGCCTCCCCAGGCGCCTCGGTGACCGTCTCGATCATGCTCGAGCTGATCGAGCGCTGCTTCCCGGAGAAAGCTGCCGGTGAATGGGCTACCAAGCTGCACGAGATCTTCCCGGCACGCGAGAAAGTGCTGGAGACGGACGCCGAGCTGTATCGCAAGATCAACACGCAAAACAACATCAGCCTTGAGCTGGTGGACCCTGTAGGAGCGAGCTCGCTCGCGAAAAACGTCAACGATAACGCAGCGCAAGTGGATTAACGCAGCGCTCTCAGGTTCTTCGCGAGCAAGCTCGCTCCTACAGGTAAAAGCAAAACGCCCCGGACTCTTATGAGGCCGGGGCGTTTTTTTGTGGCTTTGATAATCAGCCGCGGGCGTTGTCGATCAGCTCGATGTATTCGGCGGCGTTGCGCTGGTCCTTGATCAGGTCGACGAAGGTCTGGCCATGCTCGTCCTGGCCATCCAGGTCCAGGCCTGCTTCTTTGAAAAAGCCCAGGAAACGCTCGAAGTCGTCGATACGCAGGCCGCGATAAGCCTTGATCAGTTTGTGCAGGGACGGCGACGTCGCATCAACCGGCTCGAAGTCCAGGAACAACTTGATCTGGTCGTCACCGATTTCGTCGCCAATCACCTGTTTCTTATCTTTACGCATTACCGACTCCAGCCTGCAGACATTTACACGGGGCTTGAAGTCTACCTGCGCGACGCCGGATGTGGGAGGGGGCTTGCCCTAATACCTGTAGGAGCGAGCTTGCTCGCGAAAAACTCAAAGGCGTCGCGTTTATTCAGGAAGCACGCGTTAGCGTTGACGTTTTTCGCGAGCAAGCTCGCTCCTACATCTGGATTTCAGCCGAACTGGGCAAGCATCCAGCGATGATACTCAGCCATACCAGCCTCGCCTTCGCGGGGCGCCCAGTCGGCCAGTTCACCTTCACCGACAGCGCGGTAAGGGCCAGCCTTGCACTCAAACATGATGCTGTCCGGCTCAAGCACTACCAGGCCATGGAACACGCCGGGCGACAGGTCAACGCCCTGGCACTCCCCGCCCGCTTGCAATACACGCGTGCTCAACACCTCACCTGTCTCGCTGAAAATCAGGATACCCAGGCGCCCTTTGAGCACCAGCAAGGTCTCAGCCTTATCGGCGCTCAGGTGACGGTGAGGCTGCACATAGGTGCTGGGCTGCAAGCCGACCGCCATGCGATGACAAGGCTCTTGCATCTCATGGAAGTTAACGTTTTGACGGCCACGGGGATTGGCGGCCGCTTTCTCGGCCAACTCGGCAAACAGCGTCTGATCAAGAAAGCGGGCCATCGATTACATTCCTTTAACGGCGTAGATGCCATTGGCATTACGCCAGTAGCCCTTGTAGTCCATGCCATACCCGAAGATATAACGGTCAACGCACGGCAGCCCGACAAAATCGGCTTTGAGCTCTGGGCGCGCCTTGCGGTCGTGGTCTTTGTCGATCAGCACGGCGGTGTGCACTTTGCGTGCGCCGGCATGTTTGCAGAAGTCGATGATCGCACCCAGGGTGTGACCTTCATCGAGGATGTCATCGATGATCAGCACATCGCGGTCGATGAACGACACTTCCGGCTTGGCCTTCCAGAACAAGTCGCCGCCGCTGGTCTCATTGCGATAGCGGGTGGCGTGCAGGTAAGAGGCTTCCAGTGGGAATTGCAGGTGGGTGAGCAATTTACCGGCGAAGATCAGGCCACCGTTCATCACACAAAAGACCACCGGGTTGGTGTCGGCCATTTCGCGGGTGATGTGCGCGCCGACCTTGGCGATCGCTGCTTCGACCTGCGCTTCGGTGTACAGGCAGTCAGCCTCGTGCATGATTTGACGGATATGCTCGAGATCAGCAGACATGGCGCTCTCCAAGGGGGTGCTGTGGCAAGAAAAGCGGGCGAAGGTACGCTTCTCGTGCGCTCCAATCAAGCCTTTATGGACTAACGTACTTGATGTCTATAGGACAACACCCTCGGATAGATTAATCTAGGCCGGTTTTTTTGCCCGCCGCCGGAGCCTTTCCTATGCCCACTCGCGAGATCCGCCACCCGCTGATCCGACACAAACTCGGCCTTATGCGCCGTGCCGACATTAGCACGAAGAACTTCCGTGAGCTTGCTCAGGAAGTCGGAGCGTTGCTCACTTACGAAGCCACCAAGGATTTGCCCCTGGAAACCTACGAGATCCCCGGTTGGGCCGGTCCCGTACAGGTGGAGAAAATCGCCGGTAAGAAAATTACCGTGGTGCCGATCCTGCGTGCCGGTATCGGCATGCTTGAAGGTGTACTCAGCCTGATTCCGGGCGCCAAGGTCAGCGCCGTGGGCGTGGCCCGCAATGAAGAAACGCTGCAGGCCCACACCTACCTGGAAAAACTCGTCCCGGAAATCAACGAACGCCTGGCCATGATCATCGACCCGATGCTCGCCACCGGCAGCTCCATGGTCGCCACCATCGACCTGCTGAAAAAAGCCGGTTGCCGGGACATCCGCGCCATGGTGCTGGTGGCTGCGCCCGAAGGCATCGCCGCCGTCGAGAAGGCCCATCCGGATGTACAGATCTACACCGCATCCATCGATGAGCGCCTGAACGAACACGGCTACATCATCCCGGGCCTTGGCGATGCCGGTGACAAGATCTTCGGCACCAAGCAGAAGGACGCGTGAGCATGCAGGATGAGTTCAACGACCCGCTTTGGCGCCAGATCCTGTCTGGCGCACAAATGCTCTTCGTAGCATTTGGCGCGTTGGTGTTGATGCCGCTGATCACAGGTCTTGATCCAAACGTCGCGCTGTTCACCGCAGGCCTGGGCACGTTGTTGTTCCAGGTGGTGACAGGGCGGCAAGTGCCGGTATTTCTGGCATCGAGCTTCGCGTTCATCACCCCGATCATTCTCGCCAAGGGCCAGTTCGGCCTGGCGGCGACCATGGGCGGCGTGATGGCGGCGGGTTTCGTCTATACGTTCCTGGGCCTGGCCGTGAAGGTCAAGGGCACCGGTTTTATCGACCGGCTGCTGCCGCCCGTGGTGATCGGCCCGGTGATCATCTCGATCGGCCTGGCCATGGCGCCGATTGCCGCCAATATGGCCATGGGCAAGTCCGGCGACGGTGCCGAGTTGATCCATTACCAGACGGCGATGCTGATCTCGATGCCAGCGCTGCTCACCACCTTGATCGTGGCCGTGTTCGGCAAGGGCATTTTCCGCCTGGTGCCGATCATCTCCGGTGTGCTGGTGGGCTTTGCCATGTCGTTCTACTTTGGTGTGGTCGACACGGCGAAAATCGCCGCGGCACCGTGGTTCGCCCTGCCCCACTTCACCGCGCCGGAGTTCAACTGGCAGGCGATCCTGTTTATCGTCCCGGTGGCCCTGGCACCGGCGATCGAGCATATCGGTGGCGTGATCGCGGTAGGCAGCGTGACCGGCCGCGATTACCTGAAAAAGCCTGGCCTGCATCGCACGCTGCTGGGTGACGGTATCGCCACCACGGCTGCCGGCATGTTTGGCGGCCCTCCGAACACCACCTACGCCGAAGTGACCGGCGCCGTGATGCTGACCAAGAACTACAACCCGAAGATCATGACCTGGGCGGCAGTGTTTGCCATCAGCCTGGCGTTTATCGGCAAGTTCGGCGCACTGCTGCAGAGCATCCCCGTGCCGGTGATGGGCGGGATTCTATGCCTGCTGTTCGGCTCGATTGCCGCAGTGGGGATGAACACGCTGATTCGCCACAAGATCGACCTGGGTGAGGCGCGCAATCTGGTGATTGTGTCGGTAACGTTGGTGTTCGGGATTGGCGGTGTGCTGGTGGGTACCGGCACCGGCCCGGATGATTTCGGCCTCAAGGGCATCGCCCTGTGTGCGGTGGTAGCGATTGGCTTGAACTTGCTGCTGCCGGGCAATGATGGCTGGAAGAACAAGAAGCCGGATGATGAGCCGCTGATCTAAGTTTTCTGGTGTAGCTGATGGCCTCATCGCGGGCAAGCCCGGCTCCCACAGGGAAATGCAGCATCCTGTGGGAGCCGGGCTTGCCCGCGATGAGGCCCTTACAGCCTGTAAAAATTAGAGCTCGCCGAGGCCGTCGATCAGCGCCTGGTTCTGCTCCGGCGTCCCGATACTGATCCGCAGGAACTGGGCAATCCGCTCCTGCTTGAAGTGCCGCACAATCACACCTTGCTCACGCAACTTGGCGGCCAGCCCTGCAGCGTCATGCCGCGGGTGACGCGCGAAGATGAAGTTCGCCGCCGACGGCAATACCTCAAACCCCTTGCCTTGCAATTGCGCGACGACCTGGTTGCGGCTGTCGATCACCCACTGGCAGGTTTTCTCAAAGTATTCACGGTCGTCAAACGCGGCCGCCGCGCCAACAATCGCCAACCGATCCAACGGGTAGGAGTTGAAGCTGTTCTTGACCCGCTCCAGCGCCTCGATCAGGTCTGGGTGGCCCACGGCCAGGCCTACGCGCAAACCGGCCAGTGAGCGCGATTTGGACAGGGTCTGAGTCACCAGCAGGTTCGGGTAACGGTCGACCAGGCTGATGGCAGTTTCGCCGCCGAAGTCGATATAGGCTTCATCGACCACCACCACCGAATCCGGGCTGGCCTTGAGGATCTGCTCTACCGCGTCCAGCGCCAGTACGCAGCCGGTGGGCGCGTTCGGGTTGGGGAAGATGATACCGCCGTTGGGCCTGGCGTAGTCAGCGGCGCGAATCTGGAACTGCTCGTCCAATGGCACCGCGTCGAACGTGATGCCGTACAGGCCGCAGTACACCGGATAGAAGCTGTAGCTGATGTCCGGGAACAACAGCGGCAGATCGTGCTGGAACAGGCCGTGGAAGATGTGCGCCAGGACTTCATCGGAACCGTTGCCCAGGAACACCTTGCCGGCGTCGATCCCGTAATACTTGGCCACGGCCTGCTTGAGCAGGTCGCTGTTGGGGTCTGGGTATAGGCGCAAGTTGTCATTCAACTCGGCCTGCATTGCCGCCAGCGCCTTGGGCGATGGGCCGTAGGGGTTTTCATTGGTGTTGAGCTTGACCAGCTTGGTCAGCTTCGGTTGCTCACCGGGTACGTAAGGCACCAGGTCCTTGACGAAAGGGCTCCAGAATTTGCTCATGCCTTACTCTCCCTTGACGATGCGGTATTCGGCGCTGCGTGCGTGCGCGCTGAGGGATTCACCACGGGCCAGCACCGAGGCGGTCTTGCCCAGCTCGGAAGCGCCTTGTGGCGAGCAGAAGATAATCGACGAGCGCTTCTGGAAATCGTACACCCCCAGCGGCGACGAGAAACGCGCGGTGCCGGAGGTTGGCAACACGTGGTTGGGGCCGGCGCAGTAGTCGCCCAGGGCTTCGCTGGTGTGGCGCCCCATAAAGATCGCCCCGGCGTGACGGATCGACGGCAACCAGGCCTGAGGGTCCGCTACGGACAGTTCCAGGTGCTCCGGTGCGATGCGGTTGGCCACTTCGATGGCCTGCTCCATGTCACGCACCAGAATCAGCGCACCACGGCCGTTGATCGACTTCTCGATGATCTCGGCACGCTCCATGGTCGGCAGCAGTTTATTGATGCTGGCGGCGACCTTGTCGAGGAACTCGGCATCGGGGCTGACCAGGATCGCCTGGGCGTCTTCATCGTGCTCCGCCTGGGAGAACAGGTCCATGGCGATCCAGTCCGGGTCGGTCTGGCCGTCACACACCACAAGGATTTCCGAAGGGCCGGCGATCATGTCGATACCGACCTGGCCAAACACATGGCGCTTGGCGGTGGCGACGTAGATGTTGCCAGGGCCAACCACCTTGTCGACCTTCGGCACGCTTTCGGTGCCATAGGCCAGCGCCGCGACGGCCTGGGCGCCACCGATGGTGAACACGCGGTCGACGCCGGCGATGCAGGCGGCAGCCAGCACCAGCTCGTTGATTTCGCCACGCGGGGTCGGCACCACCATGACCACTTCGGTCACGCCCGCAACTTTGGCCGGGATCGCATTCATCAACACCGACGATGGATACGACGCCTTGCCGCCCGGCACGTACAGGCCGGCGCGGTCCAGTGGCGTGACCTTCTGGCCCAGCACCGTGCCGTCGGCCTCGGTGTAGCTCCAGGAGTCCTGCTTCTGTTTTTCGTGGTAGCTGCGTACCCGCGCCGCTGCGACTTCCAGGGCTTCGCGCTGTGGTGCGGTAATGCGCGTCAGCGCCAGCTCCAAGCGTTCACGCGGCAGGATCAGGTCGGCCATGGACTTTACGTCCAGCCCGTCGAACTGGCGGGTGAAGTCCACCAGCGCCGCATCACCGCGCTCGCGCACGGCCTTGATGATGTCGAGCACCCGCTGGTTGACCGAGTCGTCGGACACGCTTTCCCAGCTCAGCAGATGATCCAGATGATGGGCGAAATCCGGGTCGGCAGCGTTGAGTCGGGCAATTGCAGTGGACGTGGTCATAGCGAGGGCCTCAATAGAATTGGCAAAAACTCAGGCGCCCTAAACTAGCAGTCGTTTCCGCTTGGGCACCTGAGAATTCTGGCTATGAGGCGGATAGACGGGCGCAGCTTTTCAGCTACGCGGGTGAGTCAACCGCGGTGTCGCGACTCCACTGCCTTGCGCAGGGTGTCGATCAACGCCTGAATACGGGCGTGCTGCATCTTCATCGATGCCTTGTTGACGATCAGACGGGAGCTGATGTCGGCGATGAAATCCTGGGGTTCCAGACCGTTGGCGCGCAGGGTGTTGCCGGTGTCGACCACGTCGATGATCTTGTCGGCCAGGCCGATCAGCGGTGCCAGCTCCATGGAGCCGTAGAGCTTGATGATATCGACCTGACGGCCTTGTTCGGCGTAGTAGCGCTTGGCAACGTTGACGAACTTGGTGGCGACCCGCAGGCGGCCCTTGGGCTCGACGTCACCGACACGGCCGGCGGTCATCAGCTTGCACAGGGCGATGCGCAGGTCCAGGGGCTCGTAGAGGCCCTGGCCGCCGTATTCCATCAGCACGTCCTTGCCGGCAACCCCCAGGTCGGCGGCGCCATGTTCAACGTAGGTCGGCACGTCGGTAGCCCGCACGATCAGCAGGCGCACGTCGTCCTGGGTCGTGGGGATGATCAGCTTGCGGCTCTTGTCCGGATTCTCGGTCGGCACGATGCCCGCTTCAGCCAGAAGCGGCAACGTGTCGTCAAGGATGCGGCCCTTGGACAGTGCGATGGTCAACATGGGAAATGTCAGTCCTTCATCAGGCTATTGCTGTCCGGTCGCAAACGGCGCCAGACACAGATCGAGGCCATGACAGCCTCGATTTGAAACAAACCAGTGTTTGTAGGAGCGAGGGGGACGCCTAGTTCTTGCTCGCGAAGAACGTCAACGATAACGCGTTTATTCAGACTTCACGCGGTGACCATGAGCTCTTCGCGAGCAAGCTCGCTCCTACATCCTACAGTGCAGTGGGGGTTAGCCCGGTACGCGGCGGATTTTTGCGCCGAGCATCTGCAGTTTCTCTTCGATGCACTCGTAACCACGGTCTATGTGGTAGATGCGGTCGATCAGGGTGTCGCCTTCGGCGCACAGTGCCGAGATTACCAGGCTGGCCGAAGCACGCAGGTCGGTGGCCATGACTGGCGCGCCCTTGAGCTTGTCGATGCCGGTGACGATGGCGGTGTTGCCTTCGACCTGGATCTTGGCGCCCATGCGGTGCAGTTCATACACGTGCATGAAACGGTTTTCGAAGATGGTCTCGATCACGGCACCGGTGCCTTCGGCAATCGCGTTCAGGGAGATGAACTGCGCTTGCATGTCGGTCGGGAACGCCGGGTACGGAGCGGTACGCACGTTGACAGCTTTCGGCCGCTTGCCGTGCATGTTCAGCTCGATCCAGTCTTCGCCGGTGGTGATCTCTGCGCCGGCTTCCTTGAGTTTTTCCAGGACGGCTTCAAGGATGGTCGGATCGGTGTCCTTGACCTTCACACGGCCACCGGTCACGGCGGCGGCAACCAGGTAGGTGCCGGTCTCGATGCGGTCAGGCATGACTTTGTAGGTGGCAGTGTGCAGGCGCTCTACCCCATCAATAGTGATGGTGTCGGTGCCAGCGCCGGAAACCTTCGCGCCCATGGCGTTGAGGAAATTGGCCAGGTCGACCACTTCCGGCTCGCGCGCGGCGTTCTGCAGCACGCTGCGACCGTTGGCGAGGGCAGCGGCCATCATGATGTTCTCGGTACCGGTCACACTGACGGTATCAAAGAAGAAGTTCGCGCCCCGCAGGCCGCCTTCCGGCGCCTTGGCCTTGATGTAGCCGCCTTCGACATCGATGACTGCGCCCATGGCCTCAAGGCCACGGATGTGCAGGTCGACCGGACGCGAACCAATGGCGCAACCGCCAGGCAAGGCCACTTCGGCTTCGCCGAAACGGGCAACCATCGGGCCCAGCACCAGGATCGACGCACGCATGGTTTTCACCAGTTCGTACGGTGCGATCAGGGTCTTGATGGTGCGCGGGTCGATTTCGACGGCCAGTTTCTCGTCGATCACCGGCTCAATGCCCATGCGACCGAACAGCTCGATCATGGTGGTAATGTCGTGCAAGTGCGGCAGGTTGGCCACAGTCACTGGGCCATCGCACAGCAGGGTCGCTGCCAGGATCGGCAAGGCGGAGTTTTTCGCACCGGAAATGCGGATCTCGCCATCAAGGCGGGCACCGCCGGTAATAATCAATTTATCCATAAGAATCTCGACGCCTTGGGGGCTCAGGTGCGCTCGGCCCAGGCCGCGCGGCTGAAAAATTTCATAGTGACCGCGTGGATGCTGCCATCGGCGATCCATGGGTTCAAATGGGTATAGATCTGCTGCTGACGCTTGACCGGGCTCAATGCCGCCAGTTCATCGCTAATCACGTTCAGCTGGAAATTGCAGCCTTCGCCTTCAACTTCTATGTTCGTTTCCGGCAGCTTTCCTTCAAGGAAGCTCTTAACTTCTAGGGCCTGCATGCTCAACCTCTATCGGCGCCCAGTGCGCACGGGTCGCACATCATACAAAAAAGCCCCGCGCCTGCGAACCCCGCATAGCAGGACTCTGACGGGGGGCTTTTCTAATAATGTGTATTAAGGATGCGCCAGCAGTTCGGTCAAACCGGAAACTTCGGCAATTTCACGCATGTCTTCCGGCAACGCACGGATGCTGACCGGTTTTTTCGCCGCCTCGGCATCACGCATGAAGCACAGCAACAACGACAGGCCGACACTGCTGGACTTGGTCACCGCCGAGCAATCGAGCACCAGTTCTGGCGCCTTGCTGGCCTTGATCAGCGCCTGGCCCTGCTTGCGCAGGTCAGGCCCGGTGCGGTAATCCAGCACGCCGCTGAGGAACAGCTCGCCGGCGTCGCCGATACGAACAGCCGACTCGGTCATTGCGCAGGCTTCCCGGCAGCTTTGTCGGTTTCTTCCTTGGCCTTGGCCACTTCACCGGCCCAACCATTGATGGTCTTGTCCAGGTCGTTGCCATTGCGCTGCATCGCGTCAGCGAACTGGTCACGGAACAGCTTGCCGATGTTGATACCGTTGATGATCACGTTGCGCAGTTTCCACTCGCCGTTGATCTTCGTCAGGGTGTAGGACACTGGATAAACGGCACCATTGCTGCCGGAGACTTTCATCCCGACTTCGGCGCGGTCGCCAGTCTCGTCCTTGGCCGGGTCAACGATAATGCCCTGGTTGTTGTACTCCAGCAGGGCGTTGCCGTAGAACTGGAACAGACCCTTCTTGAAGTTCTCCTGGAACGTCTGCATCTGCGCAGGCGTAGCCTTGCGCGAATATTTGACCGTCATGATGCTTTTGGAAATACCTTCAGCATCGACCACAGGGCCAACGATGGCGTCAAGCGCCTTGTAGAACTGGGAAGGGTCTTGCTTGTACTGTTCTTTGTTAGCCTTGAGGTCAGCCAGCATTCTGCTGGTGGTGTCCTGCACCAAATCGTGGGCAGAACCTGCCGCGTTGGCCATCATCGGCAATGCTGCAAGCAGTACCAGCAGGCCACGTCGCAAGGTAGAGATCATGAACAGATTCCTCATTTGGCGTCTTTATTGACCGTATTGAGCAAAAATTTTCCGATCAGGTCTTCAAGCACCAGCGACGACTGTGTGTCGTGGATGGTCGAACCATCCTTGAGCAGGGCTGTTTCCCCGCCCACGCTGACACCGATGTACTTCTCGCCCAGCAACCCCGCAGTGAGGATAGATGCTGTGGAGTCAGTCGGCAGATTATCTACCTTCTTGTCCAGTTGCATCGTCACCCGGCCGGTAAAGCTGTCGCGATCCAGATCGATTGCCGTGACCTTGCCGATGGTGACACCGGCCATGGTCACTTTGGATCTGACCGTCAAACCGGCGATATTGTCGAAGTACGCGTAAAGTTTATAGGTATCGGCGGTAGGGCTGGCCGAAAGGCCGCTGACTCGCAGGGCCAACAACAGTAAAGCCAGGATGCCAGCCAGCAAGAAAAGGCCGACACCGATTTCCACAGTGCGGTTTTGCATCAGAAATCTCCAAACATCAAGGCGGTCAAAATGAAGTCAAGGCCCAGTACCGCCAGCGAGGCGTACACAACGGTCTTGGTAGTGGCACGGCTGATCCCCTCTGAAGTGGGCTCGCAGTCATAGCCTTGGAATACGGCAATCCAGGTCACCACAAAGGCAAAGACAATGCTCTTTATGATGCCGTTGAGCACGTCACCGGTGAAGGTCACGCTGTTTTGCATGTTGGCCCAGTAGGAGCCGTCGTAGACCCCCAGCCAGTCAACCGCCACCCACGAACCGCCCCAGATACCTACCACGCTGAAGATCATCGCCAGCAATGGCAGGGAAATGAAGCCGGCCCACAGGCGCGGGGCAACAATGTACTTGAGCGGGTCCACGCCGATCATTTCCAGGCTGGACAGCTGCTCGGTGGACTTCATATTGCCGATTTCAGCAGTCAGCGCCGAACCTGCACGCCCCGCGAACAACAAGGCGGTGACCACGGGGCCAAGCTCACGCAACAGAGTCAGGGCCACCATCTGCCCTACCGCCTGCTCCGAGCCGTAGCTGGACAGGATATTGAAACCCTGCAGCGCCAGCACCATGCCGATGAACACGCCGGAGACCACGATGATCACCAGGGACATCACCCCCACCGAGTGCAGCTGCTTGACCAGCAGGCCAAAGCCGCCGCCGATGCCGCCGCGCCCCAGCAAGGCGTGGAACAGGAAAATGGTCGAACGCCCCAGCACTTCGACGATGTCGATGCCCGAGCGACCGAAAAGGCGAACCTTCTCGATAAGAGATGTCTTGCGCATCAGCGCTTCCCCAGAAGATCTGAGCGGTAGTCCGCTGCCGGAAAGTGAAAAGGCACCGGGCCATCGGGGTTGCCGGTCATGAATTGGCGAATGCGCGGGTTATCGGCGTTCATCAACTCTTCAGGCGTACCCTGCCCCAGCACCTGACCATCACCTACTACATAGAGGTAGTCGGCAATGCTCGCGGTTTCGGCCAGGTCGTGGGACACCACGATACTGGTGATCCCCAATGCATCGTTGAGCAGGCGGATCAGGCGCACCAACACGCCCATGGCGATCGGGTCCTGACCCACGAATGGCTCGTCGTACATGAGGATCTGTGGGTCGAGGGCAATGGCCCGCGCCAGGGCTACACGGCGCTTCATGCCGCCGGACAACTCGTCTGGCATCAGGTCGATGGCACCGCGAAGGCCCACGGCCTGCAGTTTCAGCAACACGATGTCACGAATCATCTCGTCGGACAGTTGGGTGTGCACCCGCAGCGGGAAGGCCACGTTTTCGAACACATCGAGGTCGGTGAACAGCGCGCCGCTCTGGAACAGCACCCCCATATGCTTGCGCGCATCGAACAGATCGCTGCGCGACAGCGTCGGCAGGTTCTGGCCGTTGACCCACACTTCCCCGGCACTGGGGCGCAATTGCATGCCCATCAGGCGCAACAGGGTGGTCTTGCCGCAACCGGAAGGCCCCATGATGCCCGTGACCTTGCCGCGAGGAATGCGAATATCGACGTTATTGAAGATGCTGCGCGTACCGCGCTTGAAGGTAAGGCCCTTCAGCTCGACCGCGTAGGCGTTATCGGCACTCATCTAATCTCCTTGGGATGCAGCCTTTCACTCAGACACCATGTGTGCGACTTTGGTTTTCAACTGATGCGCAATAATAAGGCACATGGGTTGGGCGGACCGAACTGGCGGCGAACTATATCACTGCTGGTACAGAGCGCCCAAGGCCGGAACAGCGCTGGTTCAGATTTGAGACAGGGAAAAAACGTTGCTTGCTATGTTACCGACGGTGCTTTTCAGTTATCCGGCGCACAAAGCCTGACGAACTTGTGTGAGGGAATTGATCATTACCGCTATAATCGCCGACTTTTCGTCAGGCTATACGATTTCAGACATGAGCCAATCCAGCGACCTTATTCAATCCGCGCAACGCACCATACGCCTTGAGCTCGAAGCCGTAGAAGGCTTGCTGGCGCATATCGACGCGGATTTCGTGCGCGCCTGCGAGATGATTCTGGCCAGCAAGGGCCGCGTTGTGGTGGTCGGCATGGGCAAGTCCGGCCACATTGGCAACAAGATCGCCGCGACCTTGGCGAGCACCGGGACCACCGCGTTTTTCGTGCACCCGGCCGAAGCCAGCCACGGCGACATGGGCATGATCACCAAGGATGACGTGATTCTGGCGCTGTCCAACTCCGGCACCACCAACGAAATCGTGACCCTGTTGCCGCTGATCAAGCGCCTGGGCATCCAGATGATCAGCCTTACAGGCAACCCTGAGTCAACGCTGGCCAAGGCCGCCGACGTCAACCTGAACGTGCACGTGGCCCACGAGGCCTGCCCGCTGAACCTGGCGCCCACCTCCTCCACCACCGCCGCGCTGGTGATGGGCGATGCCCTGGCGGTGGCGCTGCTGGAGGCTCGCGGGTTTACCGCTGAAGACTTCGCATTTTCCCATCCCGGTGGTGCACTGGGCCGTCGCCTGTTGCTGAAAGTGGAAAACGTGATGCACAGCGGCGCCGAGCTGCCGAGCGTTCCACGCGGTACCCTTTTGCGGGATGCGCTGATGGAAATGACCCGCAAGGGCTTGGGCATGACCGCCATCGTCGAGACCGATGGCCGGCTGGCCGGGATATTCACCGACGGCGACCTGCGTCGCACCCTGGACCGCACCATTGATATCCATACCGCCACCATCGACGCCGTGATGACCCCTCACGGCAAAACCGCCCGCGCCGAAATGCTCGCGGCCGAAGCGTTGAAAATCATGGAAGACCACCGGATAGGCGCTCTTATAGTGGTCGACCACGATGATCGACCGATCGGGGCCCTTAACCTTGGCGACTTGCTGCGCGCAGGAGTGATGTAAATGACCAGCGACCTGATGCAACGCGGTAAAAACATCAAACTGGCGATTTTCGACGTTGACGGCGTGCTGACGGATGGCCGCCTGTACTTCCTCGAAGACGGCAGCGAATTCAAGACCTTCAACACCCTCGACGGCCAAGGCATCAAGATGCTGATGGCAGCGGGCGTGCAAACCGCAATTATCAGCGGTCGAAAAACACCGGTTGTGGAACGCCGCGCACAAAACCTCGGTATTCCTCACCTGTATCAGGGCCGCGAGGATAAACTGGTGGTATTGGACGAGCTTCTTGGCCAACTCAACCTAAGCTATGAACAGGTCGCCTATCTGGGCGACGACCTGCCAGACCTGCCGGTGATTCGCCGGGTGGGCCTGGGCATGGCCGTCGCGAATGCCGCAGCGTTTGTGCGCGAACACGCCCATGGCATCACCACCGCCCGTGGCGGCGAAGGTGCCGCCCGCGAGTTCTGCGAGTTGATCCTGCGTGCCCAGGGCAGTCTTGAAGCGGCCCACGCCGCCTACCTATAGAGCGTTATATGCTGAGCAAAAAGATTCGCAACTTCCTGTTATTCGGGGTCATCGCCGCGCTGCTTCTGGCGGTGGGCTACTGGAATATCAGCCCGGAGCGCTTTCTCGACAAGCCTGTTGCGCAGGTTGACGAAGGCCTTATCGACTATTACGCCACCAATGCCTACAGCATTCAGTACCTGCCCGATGGCAAGGTGCAGTATGAGATGACATCGGACAAGGTCGAGCACTTGAAGGCTTCCGAAGTCAGCCTGCTGACCAATCCGGACCTGAACCTGTATCGCGGCACCGAATTTCCCTGGCACGTCACCAGCAAGCGTGGCGAGGTGAACCCGGACGGCACCGAAGTTGAACTGATCGACTCGGTTCGCGTCGCACGTACAGACGCGCAGAACCGCGATACCATCATTACCAGCAGTCGCATGACCGTATTCCCACAGAAGCAATATGCGCAGACCGAGCAAGACGTTAGAATCGACGGCGCTGGCGGTGTATCGACTGGCAAGGGAATGAAAGCGTATTTGAAAGAAAGCAGGATACACCTGCTATCGAACGTAAGAGGACAGTATGAGGCTCGTTAAAACCCTCCCTATTTTGCTCGGTCTGGGCGCAGCACTGGGAAGCGTGAGCGCCTGGGCTCTGCCGAACGATAGCCAGCAACCGATCCACATCTCGGCTGACGATGCACAGCTCGATGACAAGCAAGGTGTGGCCACCTATACCGGCGGCGTGATCATCACCCAGGGCTCGATGAAGATTACCGGCAACACGGTGACCCTGACGCGTACCAAGACCGGCGATATCGATGTGGTGACGTCGGTGGGCAACCTGGCTTATTTCGAGCAGAAGCAGTCCGCCACCGACACCGGCCCGATGAAGGGCTACGGTAAGACCATCCAGTATCACGCCCAGCAGAATCGTATCGTGCTGATCGACCAGGCCAAGGTACTTAGCCCCGACGGCAACTCGACCGAAGGTGAAAAAATCACCTATGACACCGTCAAGCAGATCGCCAACGCCGGTCGCGCCAACGGCAACAAGGTCACCGCACCGCGCCCGCGCATCGACATGGTTATCCAGCCGAAGAAGAAGGCCGAGTAATGGCAACCCTGAAAGCCCAGCACCTGGCCAAGGCCTATAAAAGCCGCCACGTGGTACGCGATGTCAGCCTGTCGATCGACAGCGGCCAGATCGTCGGTTTGCTCGGCCCTAACGGTGCCGGCAAAACCACCTGCTTCTATATGATCGTCGGGCTGGTCCAGGCAGACCAGGGTCGCGTATTGATCGACGACCTGGACGTCAGCCACCAACCCATGCACGGTCGCGCACGGGCAGGTATCGGCTATCTCCCCCAGGAGGCGTCGATCTTCCGCAAACTGTCGGTGGCCGACAACATCATGGCGATCCTCGAGACCCGCAAGGAACTCGATCGCGATGGCCGCCGCCAAGAGCTGGAAAGCCTGCTGCAGGAATTCCACATCAACCATATTCGCGACAACCTCGGCATGAGCTTGTCCGGTGGTGAACGTCGTCGCGTGGAAATCGCCCGCGCCCTGGCGACCGCGCCGAAATTCATCCTGCTGGATGAACCCTTTGCCGGTGTCGACCCGATTTCGGTGGGTGATATCAAGCAGATCATCCATCACCTCAAGGCCAAGGGCATTGGGGTGCTGATCACGGACCACAACGTGCGCGAGACCCTCGATATCTGCGAGACCGCTTATATCGTCAACGATGGCCAACTGATTGCCGAAGGCGATGCCGAGACGATCCTGGCTAACGAGCTGGTGAAGGAAGTGTACCTGGGTCACGAGTTCCGCCTGTAAACACAGGGGTATCGCGCTTTTCCCTGGAGCGCGCGGGAGTCAATGGAAACCTCGGTTTTTTTATTGTTACCGCGCTCTAGGCAAAGGCCCCGAGATCAGGCATATAATTTGCTTATGTTTGGCGCTCACGCGCCCTGTCGTGGATGGCGCATTGCGCCGGCGAATAAGGTGTTAAGCCCCTGCCATGAAACCATCGCTAGTCCTGAGAATGGGCCAGCAGCTGACGATGACACCGCAGCTGCAACAGGCCATCCGCCTGCTCCAATTGTCGACCCTGGACCTGCAACAGGAAATCCAGGAGGCCCTGGAGTCCAATCCGATGCTCGAACGCCAGGAAGAAGGCGACGACTTCGACAACGCAGATCCGCTGGCCGACAACATCGAGCAAAAACCCAATCCCGACGTGCAGGAACCCTCCTATCAGGAAACCGCCCCGACGGTGGATAACCTGGAGGAAGGCGACTGGAACGAACGCATTCCCAACGAGCTTCCCGTGGACACCGCGTGGGAAGACGTCTACCAGACCAGCGCCAGCAGCCTGCCGAGCAACGATGATGACGAGTGGGACTTCACCACCCGCACGTCGGTGGGTGAGAGCCTGCAGAGCCACTTGTTGTGGCAACTGAACCTGGCGCCGATGTCCGATACCGATCGTCTGATCGCGGTCACCCTGATCGATTGCATCAACAACCAAGGCTACCTGGACGAAACCCTCGACGAGATCCTCGAGGCCTTCGACCCGGAACTGGACATCGAACTGGACGAAATCGAAGCCGTCCTGCACCGCATCCAGCAATTCGAACCCGCCGGCATCGGTGCCCGTACACTCAGCGAGTGCCTGTTGCTGCAACTGCGCCAACTGCCCGCCAAGACGCCATGGCTCACCGAAGCGCAACGCCTGGTCAGTGATTACATCGACCTGTTGGGCAGTCGTGACTACAGCCAACTGATGCGCCGCATGAAGCTCAAGGAAGATGACTTGCGCCAGGTCATCGAGCTGGTGCAAAGCCTCAACCCGCGTCCGGGCTCGCAGATCGAATCCAGCGAAGCCGAATACGTGGTCCCCGACGTCATCGTGCGCAAGGACAACGAGCGCTGGCTGGTGGAGCTGAACCAGGAGTCGGTACCGCGCCTGCGGGTCAACCCGCAATACGCAGGTTTTGTGCGCCGCGCTGACACCAGCGCCGACAACACCTTCATGCGCAACCAGTTGCAGGAAGCGCGGTGGTTCATCAAGAGCCTGCAAAGCCGCAACGAAACCCTGATGAAAGTCGCGACGCAAATCGTCGAACACCAGCGCGGTTTCCTGGAATACGGCGACGAGGCCATGAAGCCTCTAGTGCTGCACGACATCGCCGAAGCCGTTGGCATGCATGAATCGACGATTTCGCGGGTCACCACGCAGAAATTCATGCATACCCCACGGGGTATTTATGAGCTGAAATACTTTTTCTCCAGCCACGTCAGCACTTCCGAGGGCGGCGAATGCTCGTCCACGGCGATCCGCGCGATCATCAAAAAACTGGTTGCCGCGGAAAATCAGAAAAAGCCGTTGAGTGACAGCAAGATCGCTGGTTTACTGGAGGCACAAGGCATTCAGGTCGCCCGTCGAACCGTCGCCAAGTACCGCGAGTCCCTAGGGATCGCGCCTTCCAGCGAGCGTAAGCGTTTGATGTGACGGGCGGGCCACAGCGTTCCAGTGGTGGGTATTCCTGCCCACCGCTTTATGCACTGGCAACGAAGGAGAAGCTGTATGCAAGTCAACATCAGTGGACACCAGCTGGAAGTCACCAAGCCCCTGCGTGAATACACCGAGAGCAAACTGAACAAGCTTGCGGGGCATTTTGACAAGATCACCAACGTGCAGGTCATCATGGAGGTCGATAAGCTCAAGCAGAAAATCGAGGCCACCCTGCACGTACCGAATGCCAAGCTCGTCGCCAATGCGGAACATGAAGACATGTACGCGGCAATCGACTCGCTCTACGACAAGCTCGACCGCCAACTCATAAAGCATAAGGAAAAGAATCTGCACCTGATGCAAGGTACAGGTCGTTAACTCTCCCCCCATGATCCGACTTGAAACCATCCTGACCCCCGGCCGTTCCCTCGTGAACGTGCCGGGCGGCAGTAAAAAGCGCGCCCTTGAACAAATTGCCAACCTGATCAGCAGCCAAGTGCCTGAGCTGGAGATGCAAGATGTTTTCGAAGCTCTGATTGCTCGTGAAAAACTCGGCTCGACCGGTTTTGGCAACGGCATCGCCATTCCTCACTGCCGCCTCGAAGGCTGCGATACCCCGGTCAGCGCGCTGCTGCACCTGGAAAAACCCATCGACTTCGACGCCATCGACGGTGCCCCGGTTGACCTGCTGTTCGTTCTGCTGGTCCCGCAAGCCGCCACCGATGCGCACCTGGAACTGCTCCGGCAGATCGCCAGCATGCTGGACCGCAAGGATGTACGCGACAAACTGCGCAGCGCCTCCAGCAATGAAGCGTTGTACCAAGTTGTCCTGGATGAACAAAACGGGCAGTAATCATGCGTTTGATCATCGTCAGCGGTCGCTCCGGCTCCGGTAAGAGCACCGCCCTCAATGTGCTTGAGGACAACGGCTTCTATTGCATCGACAACCTGCCGGCCGGCCTGCTGCCAGAGCTGGCGGAACGTGCATTGATCCATACCGAATTGGCACAGCCACTGGTGGCTGTCTCGATTGATGCGCGCAACCTGCCCAGCCACCTTTCGCGGTTCCCGGAACTGCTGGAAGAAGTGCGCGCCAAGCACATTCATTGCGACGTGCTGTACCTGGATGCAGACGAAGAAACCCTGCTCAAGCGGTTCTCCGAAACCCGTCGACGTCACCCCCTCAGCAGTGCCAACCGCTCTCTGGCCGAAGCCATCGAGGACGAGACCAAACTGCTGGGGCCGATCATTGACCTGGCCGACCTGAAGATCAACACCACCAACCTGAACCTGTATCAGTTGCGCGATGCGATCAAGCTGCGCCTGCTGAACCAGCCTGAGCCGGGGACGGCGTTCCTGGTCGAGTCTTTTGGCTTCAAGCGCGGCATGCCGGTAGACGCCGACCTGGTGTTCGACGTGCGCTGCCTGCCCAACCCTTACTGGAAGCCGGAACTGCGCGATCAGTCGGGGTTGGACCAGCCTGTGGTCGACTACCTGGCCGCGCAACCGGACGTAGAAGAGATGTTCCAGGACATCTCCAGCTACCTGCTCAAATGGTTGCCGCGCTTTGCCGCCAGCAATCGGGCCTATGTCACCATTGCCATTGGCTGCACCGGTGGCCACCACCGCTCGGTCTATTTGACTGAACGACTGGGCCAGGTGCTGCAACAAACCCTCAAGAACGTCCAGGTTCGCCACCGCGACCTAAGCTGAAAGGAACACCACTGCGATGCCGGCTCGGGAAATTGAAATCATCAACAAGCTGGGCCTGCACGCCCGGGCGTCGGCTAAGTTCGTCGGCGTAGCTGGGCAGTTCCCCTGCCAGATCCGTGCAGGGCGCACGCCAGAGTCCATGGTCGATGGCAAAAGCATCATGGCGATGATGATGTTGGCGGCCGGCAAAGGCACCAAGATCCACCTGAGCACCGAAGGCGAGCAAGAAGACGAAGCAATGGCCGCACTGGTCGAGTTGATTAACAACTACTTCGACGAAGGCGAATAACCCCTACTGTAGGAGCGAGCTTGCTCGCGAAAAACGTCAACGATACGCGGGCATCCTGGTTTAACGCAGTGCTCTCAGGTTTTTCGCGAGCAAGCTCGCTCCTACATAGATAAAGCCATCCTCAGCCCAACGCCGTATCCATCACCATCATCAGGCAAAACCCGAGGCACAGCCCAAGGCTGGCGAGCTTTTCATGACCATTGCGGCGCGACTCGGGGATGACTTCATGAGTCACCACCAGCAACATGGCCCCAGCGGCCAGCGCCAGACCCAACGGCAACAACACTTCGGCAAGGCTCACCAGCCATGCGCAGAGCACCGCAAATACCGGTTCAACCAAGCCTGATGCAGCGCCAATCAGGAAGGCCTTGGCCCTCGACATTCCCGCTCCAGCCAATACCAGCGCAATCACCAGCCCTTCGGGGACATCCTGCAATGCAATGCCCATGGCGAGGCTGTCGGCATCCGCCATGCCTCCGCCCGCAGAGACACCCACGGCCATGCCTTCCGGGATGTTGTGCGCAATGATGGCAAACACGAATAACCAAATACGCGGCGGGATAACCGGTTTATCCGGTGTACCCACCAGCATTTCCGGGCTGGCGCCAGAGACCTTGCGGTCCACCAGGTAAAGGCCGAACGCTCCGAGCATGATGCCGAAGCTGATCAGGCCACCGGCGCCCCAGGGCGACAGCCCCAGGCTTTCAGCAGCAGCGATACCCGGCACGACCAGGGAAAACGCGGTCGCCGCCAGCATCACACCAGCCCCAAAGCCCAGCAGGGTATCGCTCAGCGCCATCGGCATGCGCCGAATCACCAACACCGGCACCGCCCCCAGCGCGGTGCCGAGCGCGCAGATCGCCCCGCCCTGCAAAGCACGCAAGATGCGCGGTTCCAGGTTCAACCAGGCCAGCCCATGGGCCACCAATAACGCAGTACCTGCCAATAGCAGCAGCGTGCCAAACGCATAACGAAACATCCGCACGCTACCGATCGCCAGTGTTTGAGTGCCCATAGTCGGCCTTAGATCTTGTTATGGAGTGAGTGTCAGGCCAAGGCCGCCTGATAGCGCGCGGCAACTTCCGGCCAGTTGATGACGCTATAAAATGCATTGATGTACTCGGGTCGTCGGTTTTGATATTGCAGGTAGTAAGCGTGTTCCCAGACGTCCAGACCAAGGATGGGTGTATTGCCGCTCATCAGCGGGCTGTCCTGGTTGCCGCTGCTTTCCACCACCAGCGTTTTTTGTGGCGTAACGCTCAACCAGGCCCAACCGCTGCCGAAACGCGTCAACGCCGCCTTGGTAAAGGATTCCTTGAAGCTGTCGAAGCCGCCAAGTTGTTCATCGATGGCCTTGCCCAGCGTACCCTCGGGTTTGCCGCCCCCTGTCGGTGACATGACCGCCCAGAACAACGAGTGGTTTGCATGCCCGCCTCCTTGGTTGACCACGGCGGCGCGTAATTTCTCCGGCAATGTTTGGACGCTGGACACCAGCTTCTCCACCGGCCAGCCGGCGAACTCAGTGCCCTCGACCGCGGCATTGAGGTTATTGATGTAGGTCTGGTGGTGCTTGGTGTAGTGAATTTCCATGGTTTGCGCGTCGATATGCGGCTCGAGGGCGTCGTAGGCGTAAGGCAAGGCCGGCAAGGTATAAGTCATATCAATGTGCTCCATAGTGGGACGTAGACGTTGGCGTCGCAGCACTGCCCAGCAGCCGATGAGTGCGTGGGTATTCGCCGTGATCGCTGATGAAATTCAGCAGCTCGACGTAGGTCTTGCTGCTCTGGCGCAACGCGGCCTCGCGCAATGACGGACTGAGGCGCGGGTCCTGCATGGTCTGCAGCAGGCGCTGGTGGATAGCGCAGAGGTATTCCGCGCTTTCCTCAGGCTGGTTCAGGCGCAAGTGCAGGTCCGCCAGGTTGTGATGGGAAATGACGCAAGCCGCCACTGCTTCGTCAGCATCCGCCCAGCGTTCGAACAACACTTGGGCCAGGGCCAGGGCTTGCAGATAGGCCTCGCGAGCGTCAACCAGCTCACCCGCCATAAAGCAGCGATTGGCCCGTTCGATCGTGCGTTTCCAGTGCTCCATGGTGAGCCTCCAAAGCAGGGTCGTTGATTACACGCCGCCAGCCGTGAGCTTTTCCGGGTCCAGCAGGACTTCCAGTTGGCTGCGAGGCAGGTCGGTGTGTTCGAGGGCGACATCGATCACCGGGCGGCCTTGCTGATACGCCTTCTTGGCGATTTCAGCGGCTTTCTGGTAGCCGATGATCGGGTTAAGTGCGGTGACCAGGATGGGATTGCGCGACAGCGCTTCCTTGAGCTTGGGTTCGTTGACCTTGAAGCTGGCAATGGCCTTGTCCGCCAGCAACCGGCTGGAGTTGGCCAGCAACTCCAGGCTGCTGAGCAGGTTCTGGGCAATGATCGGCAGCATCACATTCAGCTCGAAGTTGCCCGATTGGCCGGCCACGGTGATCACTGTGTCGTTGCCAATAACCTGGGCGGCCACCATGGCCGTGGCTTCTGGTATTACCGGGTTGACCTTGCCCGGCATGATCGACGAGCCCGGCTGCAGCGCCTCCAGTTCGATTTCACCGAGGCCGGCCAATGGGCCGGAGTTCATCCAGCGCAGGTCATTGGCGATCTTCATCAGTGACACCGCCGTGGCTTTCAACTGGCCAGAGACTGCAACGGCGGTGTCCTGGGAGCCAATCAGCGCAAACAGGTTCTTGCCGGGGGTGAACTTCACGCCGGTCAAAAGGCTCAGCTGCTGGCTGAAGCGCCCGGCAAACTCGGGGTGCGCGTTGATCCCGGTACCGACCGCCGTGCCGCCCTGGGCCAGTGCTTGCAGCGCCGGTAGCAAGTCCTGCACGTGGCCGATATTGGCCTTGAGCTGCTGCGCCCAGCCGTTGAGCACCTGGCTCATGCGCACCGGCATGGCGTCCATCAAATGCGTGCGGCCGGTCTTGATGAACGGATGAACCTCCTCGGCTTTTTGCTCGATGACTTGCACCAGATGCAACAGGGCCGGCAGTGTTTGCTCGTGCAGCACCAACGCGGCACTGACGTGGATGGTGGTGGGGATGATGTCGTTGCTGCTCTGGCCGCAATTGACGTGGTCATTTGGGTTGACCGTCTCGCCGAGCAAACGGCTGGCAAGGGTCGCGATCACTTCGTTGGCGTTCATATTGGAGCTGGTGCCAGAGCCGGTCTGGAAAATATCCACCGGAAAATGCTGCATGTAGTCGCCTTCCAGCAAGCCTTGGGCGGCATCGACAATGGCCTTGCCCTGCCCTTCGCTGATTTGCTTGAGGTCGACGTTGACCCTCGCGGCGGCGGTCTTGGCCAGGATCAGGGCGCGGATGAACTGCGCCGGCATGGGTTGATGACTGATCGGAAAATTATTCACGGCACGCTGGGTTTGCGCGCCATACAAAGCGTCTTGCGGCACACGCAGTTCGCCCATGCTGTCGCGTTCGATACGGGTGTCACTCATCATTAGATCCTTGCACCAAGTCAGAAACGGAAATCGAAGGCAGTAATTCGCAGCTCGCCAATTGCCAGGCAAAGGTCTGCCAGCGCTTGAGGCGGCAGGCACAGTGGGAGAGTTTTTCCAGGTCGCGCAGTGGCCGCCAGGCCTGGTCCAGGCACAGGGAGCGCCAATGCCAGGGCAAGGCGATATCGCTGGCAGTGTCGATCAACAAGCGAAATGAGGTTTCGGCGATCGTCCACGGATGGGTTGCGGTGCAACACGCCAGGTACCGACCTTCGTTGAGGTAATGCTCGATCAGGCGGGGTTCATTGGGATCCAGGCCACAGCGAATCTGGCGGCTCATCCAACGCCAGCTTTCCAGATAGGGATCCTCATGCAGGACAGAACTCATGAGCCACACTCATTCGGTAATGATATTTATTATTAAATGATATTGAGAATCAAAACAAGAGTAGCCCATTGATCCCACAAAAGAGCTGCAATAAAAAAGGCGCGCCATCTTTGCGATGGCGCGCCTTTTGGGGACGTGCTGGAGGGATTAGCTGCCAGCGACCGTCATGCGTTCGATCAGCACCGAACCCGTGCGGATATTGCTGCGCAGTTCCAGGTCGTTACCCACGGCAACGATTTGCTTGAACATATCGCGCATATTGCCGGCGATGGTCACTTCCTGGACGGCGAACTGAATCTCGCCGTTCTCCACCCAGAAGCCCGCCGCACCGCGCGAGTAGTCACCGGTGACCATGTTGAGGCCATGGCCCATCAATTCCGTCACCAGCAACCCGCGCCCCATCCGCCGCAACAACGCGGCCTGGTCTTCATCGCCATGGGTCACGAACAGGTTATGCACGCCGCCCGCGTTGGCGGTGCTTGGCAGGCCCAGCTTGCGACCGGCATAAGTGCCCAGCACATAGGACACCAACTCACCCTTCTCGACAAACGGCTTGGCATAGGTTGCCAGGCCATCGCCGTCGAACGACGAACTGCCCATCGCGCGCATCAGGTGCGGGCGCTCGTCGATGGTCAGCCACTCAGGGAACAGCTTCTGGCCGATGGCGCCTTCCAGGAACGAAGACTTGCGATACAGGTTGCCCCCGGAAATCGCCCCCAGGAAGCTGCCGAATAAACCACCGGCCAACTCTGCGGAAAACAGCACAGGCACTTCGCAGGTCGGCACCGGGCGCGCGCCCAGGCGGCTTGCAGCCCGTTGCGCCGCACGCAGGCCAATGCTTGCAGGGTCTGCCAGTAACTCGCCTTGGCGGTTTACGTCGTACCAGTAATCACGCTGCATCTGGCCATTGGCTTCGGCGATCATCACGCAACTGAGGCTGTGACGCGTGGACGCATAGCCACCGATAAAGCCATGGCTGTTGCCGTAGACGCGGCAGCCCTGATGGGTGCTCAAGGTGGTGCCGTCCGCATTCTTGATGCGGGCATCGGCATCGAAGGCTGCCGCTTCGCAGGTCAATGCCAGCTCGATGGCTTGCTCAGGGGTGATATCCCAGGCATGGAACAGGTCGAAATCCTGCACATCCTTGGCCATCAGCGCTTTGTCGGCCAGGCCCGAGCTTTCATCCTCGGAGGTGTGCTTGGCAATCGCCAGTGCCGCGGCGACGGTCTCGCGAATCGCCTCAGGGCCACTGGCGGAAGTGCTGGCCGAGCCTTTGCGCTGGCCGGCATACAAGGTAATACCAAACCCTTGGTCACGATTGAATTCAACCGTTTCCACTTCTCGCTGGCGCACCGAAGTCGACAACCCTTGCTCCAGCGACACCGCCACTTCACAGGCGCTGGCCCCCTGGCGCTTGGCCTCGGCAAGGATCTGCTCGACTTGTTCCTGCAGTGCCGGTAACGCTTGTGGACCGACGCTTTGGGCTGCACTCATGGTTTTCTCCACTCAAATTCTGCTTTCGGTTAAGGCCATCGAGCGACCGGGCCGGACAAGCGGCCCCCGACTGGTTATCATGGCGGCGTTTCTTTGCGGACTGCCACCATGGTTGATTCTTACGACGACTCCCTCGATGGGGAGAAAAGCAAAACCCAGGTCAAACGTGAGCTGCATGCTCTGGTTGACCTTGGCGAGCGCCTTACAACGCTCAAAAAGGATTTGGTTGCCAAACTGCCACTGACCGACGAAATGCGTCGGGCCCTGGCCGATGCGCCCAAGCACACCGCGAATATCGCGCGTAAACGGCATATCTCGTTTATCGGCAAACTGATGCGCGACCAAGACATTGACGCCATTCTGACTTTGCTCGATCAAACCGATGCCTCCACTCGCCAGTACAACGAACGCTTCCACAACCTGGAACGTTGGCGTGACCGCCTGATCTCGGGCGATGACGCGGTGCTGGAGAAATTCGTACTGGACTACCCGGACGCGGACCGCCAGCAATTGCGCTCCCTGATCCGTCAGGCCCAGCACGAGCTGGCGCATAACAAGGCGCCAGCCACCAGCCGTAAAATCTTCAAGTACATCCGTGAGCTGGACGAGACTCAACGCGGCCTGCGCTGATCCTCTTCCCCGGGTGGCGGTCTTCGCCACCCGAAGCTTGCGTTCCTACGACCCCGTGCCACCCACGGTGATCGCATCAATTTTCAAGGTTGGCTGGCCGACACCTACCGGCACCGACTGCCCATCCTTGCCGCACGTGCCCACGCCGCTGTCCAGCGACAGGTCGTTACCGACCATCGACACCTTGCTCATGGCTTCCGGCCCGTTACCAATCAGCGTCGCCCCTTTGACCGGCGCGGTAATCTTGCCGTCTTCGATCAGGTACGCCTCGCTGGTGGAGAACACGAACTTGCCGCTGGTGATATCCACCTGGCCGCCGCCGAGGTTGGCGCAGTAGATACCGCGTTTGACCGAGGCAATGATTTCTGCCGGATCGCTTTGGCCACCGAGCATGTAGGTGTTGGTCATGCGCGGCATTGGCAAATGCGCATAGGATTCACGACGACCATTACCGGTGCGCGCCACGCCCATCAGGCGGGCGTTGAGCTTGTCTTGCATGTAGCCCTTGAGCACGCCGTTCTCGATCAGGGTTGTGCATTCGGTCGGCGTCCCTTCGTCATCGACACTCAGCGAACCACGGCGGCCGGCCAGGGTGCCGTCATCGACAATGGTGCACAGCTTGGACGCAACCATTTCGCCCATGCGCCCGCTGTAAGCGGAACTGCCCTTGCGGTTGAAATCGCCTTCCAGCCCATGGCCCACGGCTTCGTGCAGCAACACCCCAGACCAGCCCGAACCCAGCACCACCGGCAAGGTACCGGCCGGTGCCGGAATCGCTTCCAGGTTGACCAATGCCTGGCGCAGCGCCTCACGGGCATAGCCCATGGCACGGTCGTCAGCGAGGAAATAACGGTAGTCGGTGCGCCCGCCGCCGCCATGACCACCGCGCTCGCGGCGCCCGTTCTGTTCGACGATCACACTCACATTGAAACGCACCAGCGGCCGTACATCCGCCGCCAGCCCACCGTCGGTGGACGCCACGAGGATGCGCTCCCACACGCCGGCCATGCTCACAGTCACTTGCTGGATACGCGGGTCCAAGGCACGGGTAGCGGCGTCGATACGCTTGAGCAGCTCGACCTTTTCCGCACGACTGATCACTTCCAAGGGGTTATCCGGCGCATACAACTGGGCCACGTCCTGGGTACTGAATGCCTGCACCGTGCCATTCTGGCCGGCACGGGAAATCGAACGGGCGGCACGCGCCGCCAGGCCCAAGGCCTCCAGGGTGATCGCATTGCTGTAGGCAAAGCCGGTCTTCTCACCCGATTGCGCGCGAACGCCTACGCCCTGGTCAAGGTTGAAACTGCCTTCCTTGACGATCCCATCTTCCAGCGCCCAGGACTCGGAAATCTGCCCCTGGAAATACAGGTCAGCCGCATCGATACCCGGCCCGGCCAGATCGCCCAGCACGGTTTGCAGGCTTTCGATGGTCACGCCACCGGGTGCCAGGAGGTGATCACTGACTGAGGACAACAACTCGCTCATAGGTTTGGCCTTAAATTCATCGTTCTGAAGCAGGCCGCTGCGCGCCCTGCGAGAAAAAGCGCCGGTGATTGGTCACCGGCATGCGCGCCCGTATCGACGCCTGTTCACTGCTATCGCGTTCGGCCAGTAACACCGCTTCGCCTTGATCCTGTTGCGCCAGCACTCGGCCCCAAGGGTCGACAATCGCCGCGTGGCCAAAGGTTTCCCGTGGGCCTGGGTGCACACCGCCCTGGGCGGCTGCCAGCAGGTAGCACTGGGTTTCAATGGCCCGCGCACGAATAAGCACATCCCAGTGCGCAGCCCCAGTCACCGCCGTGAAAGCCGAAGGCGCGGTAATCAGTTCAGCCCCCGCCGCGCGCAACTCGCTGTACAGCTCCGGGAAACGCAGGTCGTAACACACCGTCAACCCCACACGGCCCACCGGCGTATCCGCCACCACCACCTGGCTACCGAAAGCATAGTCGTCAGATTCGCGATAACGACCGCGAGCGTCCGCTACGTCCACATCAAACAGATGGAGTTTGTCGTAGCGAGCGACGATTTCACCCTGATCGTTGATCAGCAGCGAGCAAGCATTGGGTTTGGCGTGGGGCTGGTCCTTGGGCGGCAACGGCAATGTGCCGGCCACTATCCATAAGGTGAGGTCGCGGGCGGCCTGTTTCAACCAGGGCAGCACAGGGCCTTGGCCCAACGCCTCGGCGCGACCAATGTCGGCCACGTCACGGCGCCCCATGGCCGCGAAATTCTCCGGCAGCACCGCGAGTTTCGCGCCACCGGCCGCCGCCTGTTCCAGCAGGCGACGCGCCTGGGCGAGGTTGGCCAGCACGTCACTCTGGCTGACCATTTGAATTACCGCAAAGGACATGGGCCGACACTCCATACAGGGCATGGGGCCATGCTACTCCACAGGCTCTCAGTTTGGCTTTTCAAATGGCTTGTCGAAGGTGATTTTCGGATCCTTCCAGGGGCCCTGCACCTTGTATTGCACACTGGCAAAGCGCGAAACCCGGTCACCGATCAGCTTGTCGATCAAAAACAATGCACCACCAATGGCCGGCGCGCCGACAATCAGCGCTGCAATCGGCAGGTTGTTGGTCACGGGCAACGTGACCAGCAACTTGGCGTCGACGCGATCGGCAACCAGATCCAGGGTGCCGTTAAGCTCAAGATTGGTGGAAGGCCCGGTCATGGTGATGGGTTCGCGGGTCACGAACACGCCATTACTGGCGGCCAACAAGCCTTTGACCCGGTCGTAGCTCAAGCCCTTGCCGAACAAGTCGGAAAAGTCCAAACGCAAACGCCGGCCAATGGAGTTGAAGTTAAGCAGGCCAAACACGCGCAATGCCTGGGCCCCGCCCTCCACTTCGACGAACTGACCTTTACGGAACGCGGCATCCAGGCTGCCGGAAAACCGCTTGGGCCCGACCCAGGCCGGCGAACCCGGCCAGCGGCCATCCACGTCCAGGTGGAAGTCTTCGCTGGTCACCGTAGGCGCAAAACCCCACCCTTTGAGCACATCGGCAATGTTGCGGCCATCGAGGCGGCCCTTGTACCAACTGCTGCTGGCGCCTGGCGCACCTTCCCAACCCCCGGCGCCCTTGAGCAGCATGCCCTTGAGGCCAAGGTCGAGGTTATTGAAGGCCAGGCCCTTGGCGGTCGGGCGGATCCTCAGCGACCAGGCCCCGATCAGGTCCGAACCCTGGAACAATTGGTCGACGGCAATATCCAGGGCCGGAATGCTTTTTGGGTCGATATCGGCCAGCGGGTCCGGCGCGTTTTCGTCCGCCTGCGCGGTCGGGTCTGGCGCAGGCAATTTCACATACTTGAGGTTGACCGCAATCGGCGCGCCCTTGGCGTCCGGCAGGTTCACCGTGCCCTTGGCTTGCTGGCTATCGAGTTGCAGGCCCCAGGCCGCTGGTTTGCGATCAAGCTGCAAGCTGACCTGGTCAAACTGGGTACCAAACCCGGTCAGTTTGCCTACTTTGAAATCAGCGCCACTGAGCAGTTGCTTGGCATTGCCACCGGGATCATTGCCCGCGTAGCGATCCACAAGTTTCTTCCAGGGGTCGATATCCAGCTCCGACAGCACGCCACGAATGCGCAGGCCCTTGGCCCCCGGCAGCACCGCATCACCATCGCCAAGGAACAGTTCGCCGCGGCCATCATTGAAGTTGTCCGGCGGCGCGGCAAAAGTGAAATTCGCCAGCTCGCCGTAATCAAACCAATAACGGCGCTCAGCACCCTGCAAAGTCATGCGAAAGGTGCTGTCACGGCCCTGGCTGGCCGGCATGCCAAACGGCGCCGGCAGGTCCACCGCGACACCCTTGAGGTTGGAATTGACCATCAACTGGCTGTCTGCGCCGTCGAGGATCACTTGCAATTGGTACGGGATATCGCCGGAGACCGGCAGCGGCTGGCTGACTTTCAACCAGTCCGTGAGGCGCTTGACGGTGACCTGGCCATTGGCGGTCACGCGAGTGCTGATATTGCCCGGCTTGCCTTCGGCAAAGATCTGCGCCGTGATGGGACGGTCGAACGCCTGGGCCGAGATCTTCTGCCCGCTCAGGCCCTTGGCGCTGTCGAAGCGAAAATCACCTTTGAGCTGGGTCAGTTCCAGCGGCGGTTCCGCCAATTGCAGGCGCGCCTTGTCGGTCTTGAAGTCCACCACGATCTTGGGCTCAGTGCCTTTGGCCAGCGGTACGTCCAAGTCCAGGCTACCTTGCAGGTCGCCCTCGCCTTTCCAGCCAGCGAACGTAGATGCCGTGCCGATCGGGGCTTCCTGAAGGATCTTCAGGCCGTCGCCCAAACCGCCGGAGAACCCACCCGTGAGCAGCAGATGACTGTCCCCGCCCGCTGGGGCGTGGGGGATATTGACGTAGACATCCTTGACCTGGGTGTCGAGCAATTGGCCCTTGCTCGCCAGAATGCGTACACCGCTCTCCTCGACGAACACTTCCCCATTGACCTTGTTCACATGAGGCCAGCCCGGCTGGAAGGCCAGTTCGGCATCATGCACCTTGAAGAACAGGCTGATATTGCGCGACGCCGGCAGCGCATTGTGGCTGAGCGAACCCTGGTACTGGAAAAAGCCTTCGTCCACCGCGCCCTTGAGGATCGCCGTGCGCAGCCATTCATCCAGCGCCGGGCTCAACACGGCCGGTAGATACTTGGGGGTGAAACGGCCATCACCATCGACCATGCCGACCCGCAGGTCCATGTAGTCTTCCTGGCTGTGGTCGAAATGCAGGCGAATCAGGAAATCCGCCGCCACCTTGCCTTCCTCGCCCAGTACCTTGATATACGGGGCGATCAGGGTGAAGCCTTGCTTGTCCAGCTTCCAGGTCAGGCGCGCATTGGCCTGGATGTACTGCCATGGCTTGGCGAAGATCGGATACAGATGCAAGGAAAAGTCCTTGCTGTCCATGCGCAATTCGCCCTGGCCCAGGTCGCCACTGATACTGCCGGACACATTGCGTGCGGCCGGCGCGCCGAAGTACGCATCGAAGCCGACACGCTCGAGGTTGGCGGCAAAACTGAGTTTGCGGTCGGTGGTGTCTTGCGGCCGGAAGTCCACCAGCACATTGCGTAACAGCCCGGTGGCTTTGAGGTGTTCGACGGCCTTGGCGAAACCGTCCGGCAGCGGTGCCAAGGCGTTGAGCAGCGGTGTGATGGGCGTGAGGTCGAGACGATCGGCCTGCAACTTCCACACTTCCTGTTCCTTGTCGGTCGCCAGGCTTTGCTGCAATTGCAGGCGCGATTCCCAACGGGTTTCGCCGATGTTCATCGCCAGGGAATCAAACAGTACCTTGAGGCCAGTGTCACTGCGCTGCAGGTAAGCCGTCAGAGCCAGGTTTTCGAGGTGTACCGGCTTACGGTCGGCGTAGCTGCCCTTCACTTGGGGCGAATTGAGGCGTACCGCCGCGCTTTGCACCGTGCCTTTGGCCCAACTGAGCCAAAACTCGCCGCCGGCCTTCAATTGCGTCAGCTTCCATTGCTGGGTCAGCCTGGCGGGAATCCATTTGGCCCAGTCGCTTTGCGGCAGGCTCAGGTAGGCATCGACCTCAGCGTCTTGCCACTGGCTGGCGCGAATGCGGCTACGCAGGCTGACCGCCAACGGTTGGCCGTCGGGCAATGTCAGGCGAGCGTCCAGGCGCTGCTGGCTCATGCCGGTATGCAGGCTCAGGCCCACATAGGTCACGGTCACCGGCGCCTGGTCGAAGGGTTGCAGGGTCACCTGGCTGTCCAGCACCGACACGCGCTTGACCATCTGCATGCGCGTCAGCAACTGTTGCGGGTCCAACGGCTGATCGTCCTGCACCGGCAAGCCTTGCAGCGTCCAGCGGCCGTCCTGGCCTTCCTTGACGCTCAGTTGCAGGCCACTGACTTGCAGATGAGCGATGCGCACTTCGCGGGCCAACAGGCTGGCCCACATATCCGGCACCACTTCCACCTGGTCCAGGCGCAAGGCACTGCCACCCTCGCCGACCATGACGTCATGGGCCAGCAATACCGGGGCAAACCCGCTCCAGCGGCCTTCAAGGCTACCAATATGCAGCGGCGTCTCCAGCGCAGCCTGAGCCTTGGCTTCGACTTCGGCGCGGTATTCGGCCACCAGCGGGGTGAGTTCGCGCCCCAGGCTCACGTACACCGCTGCCAATACCAGCAACAAGGCGCACAGGCCCAGGCCCCAACGGGTCAAAGCGGCAAAAAAGCGTATCAGACGCTCCATGTCAGGCGACCCTCAAAAAACAGTTAGCGGACGGCAGATCAAGGTCTGCCGGTCTCGAAGAAAGTGCACAGCTGGGGATCAGAGCAACACCACGTCGTATTGTTCCTGTGAATACATGGTTTCGACCTGGAAGCGAATGGTGCGACCGATAAAACTTTCCAGTTCGGCGACGTTACCGGACTCTTCGTCCAGCAGGCGATCCACCACCTTCTGATTGGCAAGTACTCTATAACCTTCGGCCTGGTAGGCGCGCGCCTCGCGCAGGATCTCGCGGAAAATCTCGTAGCAAACCGTTTCCGGGGTCTTCAGTTTGCCGCGGCCCTGGCAGCTGCTGCACGGCTCGCACAGCACCTGCTCGAGGCTTTCGCGCGTGCGCTTGCGGGTCATCTGCACCAGGCCCAACTCGGTGATGCCGATGATGTTGGTCTTGGCGTGATCGCGCTCCAGTTGCTTCTCAAGCGTGCGCAGCACCTGGCGCTGGTGCTCTTCATCTTCCATGTCGATGAAGTCGATGATGATGATGCCGCCCAGGTTGCGCAGGCGCAGTTGACGGGCGATAGCCGTGGCCGCTTCGAGATTGGTCTTGAAGATGGTCTCTTCAAGGTTGCGATGGCCCACGAATGCACCGGTATTGACGTCGATGGTGGTCATGGCTTCTGCCGGGTCTACCACCAGGTAGCCGCCGGACTTGAGTGGCACCTTACGTTCCAGGGCTTTCTGGATTTCGTCTTCGACGCCATACAGGTCGAAGATCGGCCGCTCGCCAGGGTAGTGTTCCAGGCGATCAGCGATTTCTGGCATCAACTCGGCGACAAATTGCGTGGTGCGCTGGAAGGTTTCCCGCGAGTCGATGCGAATTTTCTCGATCTTCGGGCTGACCAGGTCGCGCAGCGTGCGCAGCGCCAGGCCGAGGTCTTCATAGATGACGCTGGGCGCGCCGATGGTTTTGATCTGTGCATCGATCTGGTCCCACAAACGCCGCAGGTAGCGAATATCCATGAGAATTTCATCCGCGCCAGCGCCTTCTGCGGCGGTGCGCAGGATAAACCCGCCCGCTTCCTTGATGCCCTCGGCGGCGACGCAGTCGCTGACCACCTTCTTCAGGCGCTCACGCTCGGCTTCGTCTTCGATCTTCAGGGAAATGCCCACATGGGCGGTGCGCGGCATGTACACCAGATAGCGCGAGGGAATCGACAGCTGGGTGGTCAAGCGGGCGCCTTTGGAACCGATAGGGTCCTTGGTGACTTGCACCACCAGGCTCTGGCCCTCGTGCACCAGGGCGCTGATGCTTTCCACCGCAGGGCCTTCGCGCAGGGAAATTTCCGAGGCATGGATAAACGCTGCACGGTCCAGGCCGATGTCGACGAAGGCCGCCTGCATGCCCGGCAATACGCGCACCACCTTGCCTTTGTAGATATTGCCGACGATTCCGCGTTTCTGGGTGCGCTCGACATGCACTTCTTGCAGAACACCGTTCTCTACCACCGCCACGCGCGATTCCATCGGCGTGATATTGATCAGAATCTCTTCACTCATGGCTGGGTCTCGTTCAGGCGTTTTCACAATAGTGACCGGTCGCTTAAGGCTTGGCGCTGGAATACGGCGTTCAGCACACGGTAAGGTTTTGCCAACAGGGTATGCCGAATTGGGCGAGCAGTTGCGCGGTTTCGCAGACTGGCAGGCCCACCACGGCGGAATAACTGCCATTAAGCCCGGCCACAAACACCGAACCCAGCCCTTGGATAGCATAGCCGCCAGCCTTGTCCTGCGGTTCGCCACTGTGCCAGTAGGTGGTAGCCTCCTGCACAGAAACCTCGCGGAAACGTACACGGCTGCTGACACATCGGGTTTCACATTGCTGGCCGTCGGTCAGGGCAATGGCGGTGAGCACTTCATGCTCGCGGCCGGAAAGTGCCATCAGCATGGCCAGCGCATCGGCCTGATCCACCGGCTTGCCCAGGATCCGCCCATCCACGATCACCGCCGTGTCAGCCCCTAGTACGCAGGTGTTTGAGGTGTGGCCAAGCGCAACAAAACCCGCCGTCGCCTTGCCCCGCGCAAGGCGCTCGACATAGGCAACGGCAGGTTCGTTGTTAAGAGGCGTTTCATCAATAGCGGCGCTGACCAGGGTGAAGGGCACACCGATCTGGGCCAGCAGTTCACGTCGCCGCGGGGAGCCCGAGGCCAGATAAAGCGAATTCATTGCAGCCTCTCCCTGTGGGGTTCGATAACCAGGCAGAGCCTCGCAATCCATTCAATTGATTTTATAGCGACGACGCAGCCCACGCAGGCCAAAACTGATCCAGGGCCATAACAAGGCACTGACCAGCGCCGGCAAGACCAGCGCCAGGGTCGGCTGGCGGTTGCCAGTCAACGCGCTGAGCCACAGTTGCACCAACTGCGCCAGGCCGAAGATCACCAGGATCACCAGGCACTGCTGCCACATCGGGAACATGCGCAAGCGCTGCTGCAACGACAGCACCAGGAAGGTTATCAGGGTGAGGATCAACGCGTTCTGGCCCAGCAAGGTGCCATACAGCACATCTTCGGCCAACCCCAGGCACATCGCTGTGACCATGCCCACCTTGTGCGGCAGGTTCAATGACCAGAACGCCAGCAACAAGGCCAGCCAGAGCGGGCGCAGGATTTCCATGAACTGCGGCAGCGGCGAAACACTGAGCAGCAAGCCGATGGCGAAGGTCAGCCAGACGATCCAGCCATTGCGTGAATGAGTACCGGCCATTATTGCTCCCTCTGCCGTGTGGTGGTCGGAGCGGCGGCAGGGGTCGCGGTCGGCGGTTTAGCTACAGCCGGCTTAGCCGGGCGCGCCGTGTGCGCTGCCGGTTGAGCGGGCGTTGCCACCGGTGCTGGTGCAGGTGTCGCCGCGGGTGCAGGGGGACCAACAAAAGCCGGTTTTGGCACCGTGGCCGGCACGATGGGCGCGGTGCCATTCTGCTGGTCTTCCGCTTCCTGGGCCTGGGCGGCGTCGTTGGCGCGCTCTTCCGGGGTACGGTTGTCGCTGAACACCAACAGCAGGTAACGGCTGCGGTTCAGCGCGGCAGTCGGTACCGCCCGAACGATAGCGAACGGCTGGCCGGAATCGTGGATCACCTCTTTGACCGTCGCCACCGGATAACCCGCCGGGAAGCGCTGGCCCAGGCCAGAGCTGACCAACAGGTCGCCTTCCTTGATGTCGGCGGTGTCGGCCACATGGCGCAGCTCCAGGCGTTCCGGGTTGCCGGTGCCGCTGGCAATGGCGCGCAGGCCGTTACGGTTGACCTGTACCGGAATGCTATGGGTTGTATCCGTCAGCAACAGCACCCGCGAGGTGTAGGGCATCAACTCCACCACCTGGCCCATCAGGCCACGGGCGTCGAGCACCGGCTGGCCAAGCACCACACCGTCGCGCTCACCCTTGTTGATGATGATGCGGTGGGTAAAGGGGTTGGGGTCCATGCCGATCAGCTCGGCCACTTCGACCTTTTCGTTGACGAGCGCGGAAGAATTGAGCAACTCGCGCAGCCGAACGTTCTGCTCGGTGAGGGCCGCCAGCTTTTGCATGCGCCCCTGCAACAGCAGGTTTTCAGTCTTGAGTTTTTCGTTCTCGGCGACCAGTTCGGTGCGGCTGCCAAATTGGCTGGACACACCCTGGAATAGACGTTGCGGCAGGTCGGTGATCCAGTAGGTCTGCATCAACACCAGCGACATCTGGCTACGCACCGGCTTGAGCAGTGCAAAGCGGGCATCGACCACCATCAGCGCGACCGAAAGCACGGTCAGCACCAATAAGCGCACACCCAATGAGGGGCCTTTGGCGAAAAGCGGTTTAATAAGCCGCTCCTCCCAGGCAAATGTTCTCTTTATTCATACGGCATCAAACCGGCCTGGATGCAGATTGAAGAAGATAAACGCCAACAGGCAGCACTGCAAAGTGCTGCCTGCCGACCAAGCATGAACCATCCAGGCAATCTTATTCGCTGGAGAGCAGGTCCATGGTGTGTTTATCCATCATTTCCAGCGCACGACCACCGCCACGGGCAACACAGGTCAGCGGGTCTTCGGCGACGATCACCGGCAGGCCGGTTTCCTGGGCCAGCAACTTGTCGAGGTCGCGCAGCAAGGCGCCACCACCGGTCAGTACCAGGCCACGCTCGGCGATATCGGAAGCCAGCTCCGGCGGCGATTGCTCCAGTGCACTTTTCACGGCCTGAACGATGGTGGCGAGGGACTCTTGCAGAGCCTCCAGCACTTCATTGGAGTTCAGGGTGAAGGCACGTGGAACGCCTTCGGCCAGGTTGCGACCGCGCACATCGACTTCGCGCACTTCGCCGCCTGGGTAAGCGGTGCCGATTTCCTGCTTGATGCGCTCGGCGGTGGATTCGCCGATCAGGCTGCCGTAGTTACGACGCACATACGTGATGATCGCTTCGTCGAAACGGTCGCCGCCCACGCGTACGGATTCGGCATACACCACACCGTTCAGGGAAATCAGGGCGATTTCGGTCGTACCACCACCGATATCCACCACCATCGAACCGCGTGCTTCTTCAACCGGCAGGCCGGCACCGATCGCAGCGGCCATCGGCTCTTCGATCAGGAAGACTTCACGGGCACCGGCGCCAAGGGCCGATTCACGGATGGCACGACGCTCAACCTGGGTGGACTTGCACGGAACACAGATCAGCACGCGAGGGCTGGGCTGCAGGAAACTGTTTTCGTGAACTTTGTTGATGAAGTACTGCAGCATCTTTTCGCAGACGCTGAAATCGGCGATCACGCCATCCTTCATCGGACGAATGGCAGCAATATTGCCTGGTGTACGGCCGAGCATGCGCTTGGCCTCGGTGCCAACGGCAACGACACTTTTCTGATTACCATGGGTCCGAATGGCCACAACCGATGGCTCATTCAGAACGATACCGCGCTCGCGCACGTAAATAAGGGTGTTGGCAGTGCCCAGGTCAATGGAGAGATCGCTGGAAAACATGCCACGCAGTTTCTTGAACATGGGGAAAGGACCCTAGGCAACGCGTGGGTAAAAAAGTGCGGCAAACTCTAACAACGACAGGGATTTTGGGCAAGGCGCCAATGTGCTAAATTGGCCGACTTTCTGTGCACCAACCCCCACAATCGCGGCCTTATGACCGTAGAAATGCGGTAGTGTTCCGACAATCTAACACACGGACGCCCTCCGTTCTGTTTTCCACTGGAGAATCCCATGGCGCTTGAACGCTCCGACGTGGAAAAAATCGCACATTTGGCCTCGCTTGGCCTTAATGATGCCGATCTTCCACAGACCACCGCAGCCCTGAACAGCATTCTCGGGCTGGTCGACCAAATGCAAGCCGTGAATACCGACGGCATCGAGCCCCTGGCTCACCCACTGGAAGCCAGCCAGCGCCTGCGCGCAGACGTCGTGACCGAACGCAATAATCGCGAGGCCTACCAGTCCATCGCGCCAGCGGTCGAAAACGGCCTGTACCTGGTTCCGAAAGTCATCGACTAAAGGGAAAGAGCCTTTCATGCATCACATGACTCTGGCCGAGATCGCCCGCGGTCTCGCCGACAAATCGTTTTCCAGCGAAGAGCTGACCCAGACATTGCTGGCGCGTATCGCCGCGCTCGATCCGAAGGTCAACAGCTTCATCAGCCTCACCGAGGAGCTGGCCCTGAGCCAGGCCAAGGCCGCCGACGCCCGTCGCGCCAACGGTGAGAACGGCGCGCTGCTCGGCGCACCGATCGCCCACAAGGACCTGTTCTGCACCCAGGGCATTCGCACCAGCTGCGGCTCGAAGATGCTCGACAACTTCAAGGCGCCCTACGACGCCACTGTGGTCGCCAAGCTGGCCGCTGCCGGGGCCGTGACCCTGGGCAAGACCAACATGGACGAATTCGCCATGGGGTCGGCCAACGAATCGAGCTATTACGGCGCGGTGAAAAACCCGTGGAACCTGGAACACGTGCCGGGTGGTTCCTCCGGTGGCTCGGCTGCGGCCGTGGCCGCGCGCTTCCTGCCCGCCGCTACCGCCACCGACACCGGCGGTTCGATCCGCCAGCCAGCCGCCTTCACCAACCTCACCGGCCTGAAGCCGACCTACGGTCGCGTGTCCCGCTGGGGCATGATCGCCTATGCGTCCAGCCTGGATCAGGGCGGTCCGTTGGCACGTACCGCTGAAGACTGCGCAATATTGTTACAAGGCATGGCAGGTTTTGATAAACAGGACTCCACCAGCATCGACGAGCCCGTGCCGGACTACAGCGCCAGCCTGAATACCTCGATCAAGGGCCTGCGCATCGGCGTGCCGAAGGAATATTTCAGCGCCGGCCTCGACCCGCGTATCGCCGAGCTGGTGCAAAACAGCATCAAAGAGCTGGAAAAGCTCGGTGCCGTGATCAAGGAAATCAGCCTGCCGAACAACCAGCACGCGATTCCCGCCTACTACGTGATCGCGCCAGCAGAGGCGTCTTCCAACCTGTCGCGTTTCGACGGCGTGCGCTTCGGCTATCGCTGCGAGAACCCGAAAGACCTCACCGACCTGTACAAACGCTCCCGTGGCGAAGGCTTCGGCAGTGAAGTGCAGCGCCGTATCATGGTCGGCGCCTATGCCCTGTCCGCCGGCTACTACGACGCGTACTACCTCAAGGCGCAAAAAATCCGTCGGCTGATCAAGAACGACTTCATGGCCGCCTTTGAAGAAGTCGATGTGATCCTCGGCCCGACCGCGCCGAACCTGGCCTGGAAGATCGGCGCCAAGACCGGCGACCCGATCGCCGAGTACCTGGAAGACCTCTACACCATCACCGCCAACCTCGCGGGCTTGCCGGGGTTGTCCATGCCCGCAGGTTTCGTCGATGGCCTGCCGGTGGGCGTGCAATTGCTCGCCCCGTATTTCCAGGAAGGCCGCCTGCTCAATGTGGCGCACCAGTACCAGTTGAACACCGACTGGCACACCCGCACCCCTACCGGCTTCTGAGGAGAACACTATGCAATGGGAAGTTGTGATCGGGCTGGAGATTCATACCCAGCTCGCCACCCAATCGAAGATTTTCTCCGGTAGCGCCACCACGTTCGGCTCTGAGCCCAATACCCAGGCCAGCCTGGTAGACCTGGGCATGCCCGGCGTGCTGCCGGTGCTGAACCAGGAAGCGGTGCGCATGGCGGTGATGTTCGGCCTGGCGATTGACGCCGAGATCGGCCAGCACAACGTGTTTGCGCGCAAGAACTACTTCTACCCGGACCTGCCCAAGGGCTACCAGATCAGCCAGATGGAACTGCCGATTGTCGGCAAGGGCCACCTGGACATTCCCCTGGAAGACGGCACCATCAAGCGCGTCGGCGTGACCCGCGCGCACTTGGAAGAAGACGCCGGCAAAAGCCTGCACGAAGAATTCCCGGGCGCCACCGGTATCGACCTGAACCGTGCCGGCACGCCGCTGCTGGAAATCGTGTCCGAGCCGGACATGCGCAGTGCCAAGGAAGCCGTGGCCTACGTCAAGACCATCCACGCGCTGGTGCGCTACCTGGGCATCTGCGACGGCAACATGGCCGAAGGCTCGCTGCGTTGCGACTGCAACGTGTCGATCCGCCCCAAGGGCCAGGTCGAGTTCGGCACCCGCTGCGAGATCAAGAACGTCAACTCGTTCCGCTTCATCGAGAAGGCGATCAACAGCGAAGTGCGTCGCCAGATCGAGCTGATCGAAGACGGCGGCAAGGTGATCCAGCAAACGCGCCTGTACGACCCGAACAAAGACGAAACCCGCGCCATGCGCAGTAAAGAGGAAGCCAACGACTACCGTTACTTCCCCGACCCGGACCTGTTGCCGGTGGTGCTGGAGGATTCATTCCTCAATGATATCCGCGCCACCCTGCCCGAACTGCCGCAGCAAAAACGCGAGCGCTTCCAGGAGCAGTTCGGCCTTTCCGTCTACGATGCCAGCGTGCTGGCCTCCAGCCGTGAACAAGCCAACTACTTCGAAAAAGTCGTGAGCATTGCCGGCGACGCCAAGCTGGCGGCTAACTGGGTGATGGTCGAGCTGGGCAGCCTGTTGAACAAACAGGGCCTGGAAATCGACGAAGCGCCGGTCACCGCCGAGCAACTGGGTGGCATGCTGCTGCGCATCAAGGACAACACCATCTCCGGCAAAATTGCCAAGACCGTGTTCGAAGCGATGGCCGCCGGTGAAGGCAATGCCGACGAGATCATCGAAAAGCGTGGCCTCAAGCAAGTCACCGACAGCGGCGCCATCTCGGCCGTACTCGATGAAATGCTCGCGGCCAATGCCGAGCAGGTCGAGCAATACCGCGCGGCAGACGAAGCCAAGCGCGGCAAGATGTTCGGCTTCTTTGTCGGCCAGGCGATGAAAGCCTCCAAGGGCAAAGCCAACCCGCAACAGGTGAACGAACTGCTCAAAAGCAAGCTCGAAGGCTGATTGCAGTGAAATGGTTGGAGCAGAATCCAAATTCTGGCTCTAACTCCTGTGGGAGCGGGCTTGCTCGCGAAAGCGGACTGACAGCCAACATATATGTTGAATGTTCTACCGCATTCGCGAGCAAGCCCGCTCCCACATTTGCTACCGGGGCATATCTGAAATGAAGCGTCTACTCGGCCTCCTGGCCCTGTCCTCCCTGCTGGCCGGTTGCGCCAGCGGCCTCATCGACCCCAACGGCTACGACGAAACCGGCACCGCGTCCTATTACGGCGCCAAGCACCATGGCAAGAGAACTGCCAGCGGTGAACCTTTCAACCAGAACGCCTTGACCGCCGCCCATCGGCGCCTGCCCTTCGGCACCCAGGTCAAGGTGACCAACCTCGACAACAACCTTTCTGTCGTGGTGCGTATCAATGATCGCGGCCCGCATACCCGTGGGCGCCTGATCGACCTTTCACGCAAGGCTGCCGAGCAACTGCGCATGCTGAGCAGCGGCACCGCGCGGGTTCGCGTGCAAGCCCTGAACAACTGATCGAGGCAGCCTTGAGCATTTTCGGATTGAACGCCCTCTCGCCCTGGAGCCTGCTCGAACTGGTGGGCGGCCTGATATTGCTGATCGTCGGCGCTGAAATCCTGGTGCGCGCTGCGGTGCGCCTGGCGGCCAGCCTCAAGGTGCGGCCACTGATCATCGGCTTGAGTATCGTCGCTTTCGGCAGCAGTGCGCCGCAGATGACCGTGAGCCTGCAGGCCACGCTGGCTGGCAACACGGACATTGCCGTGGGCAGCGTCATTGGCAGCAGCATCTTCAATATCCTCGTGACCCTGGGCTTGTCCGCACTGATCATTCCACTGCGAGTCTCGCGGCAGCTGGTGCGCGTGGATATCCCGGTGATGATCGTCGCCGGCCTGCTGGTGTTTATCCTGGCCGCCAATGAAATGCTGACGCCCTTCGATGGCGCCGTGCTGCTGGTGGCGCTGCTGGCTTACCTGGGCGTATTGCATTACCAGACACGCCATTCCCGCCGCCCGCGCACCCTCGACACCGTGGCCAAGGCGCCGTGGCTGAGCAGTGTGCTGCTGATGCTCGGTGGTTTGCTGGTACTGGTGCTGGCCGGGCATTTGTTGCTCGGCGCAGCGGTGGAGGTAGCGGGCGACCTGGGCCTGTCGGAGCGCGTCATCGGCCTCACGTTGATCGGCGTCGGTACTTCACTGCCGTGCCTGGCCACCTCGCTGATCGCCGCCTTGCGTGGCGAACGAGAGATCGCCGTGGGCAACGTGATCGGCAGCAACCTGTTCAACCTGCTCGGCGTGCTGGGCTTTACCGCCCTGGTGGCGCCGACACCGCTGTCGGTCTCGCCCAACGCCCTGGACTTCGATTTACCGGTGATGCTCGGCGCCATCATCCTGTGCCTGCCGGTGTTTTATACCGGTTACCGGGTAACGCGCATCGAAGGGCTGGTGTTGCTGGGGCTGTACCTGGCCTACGGGCTGCATGTCATGGCCTTCACCACTGGCATGCCGCTGGCCAACAAGCTTGAACAATTGATGCTGTATTACGTCCTGCCGGCGTTAGGCGCTCTGCTGTTGTTCACCTCACTGCGCGCCTGGCACCGCCAACACAAGAGGGAATCGCAATGACCGATCAGAAAAAGCCCGGGGTTGAAGTGCGTCGCCAGGTCATGGGCGATGTATTCGTCGACCGCGCCCTGGGCAATGCAACGGCGTTCACCCAACCGCTGCAGGACTTCGTCAATGAGCACGCATGGGGCAGCGTCTGGAACCGCGAAGGTTTGCCACTCAAGACCCGCAGCCTGATCACCCTCGCCGCCCTCACCGCTCTCAAGTGCCCGCAGGAACTCAAGGGCCATGTGCGCGGTGCGCTGAATAATGGCTGTACGGTCGAGGAGATTCGCGAAGCGCTGCTGCATTGCGCGGTGTATGCCGGAGTGCCGGCGGCGATTGATGCGTTTCGGGCGGCGCAGGAAGTGATTGAGGCGTATCAAGCCGATCAGCAGTGACTGCCCGATCGCCTTCGCGAGCAAGCCCGCTCCCACATTTGTCCGAGTTTCAGCATGAGAATCCGGTCGAATGTGGGAGCGGGCTTGCTCGCGAATGGCCCTGAAGACCGCGCAAAACTTAGATCCAGCCACCCGCTTGCAACACAAAAATCCCGATATTCGTGGTCACCGCCGCCATCAGCGTGGTGATCACGATAATCGCCGCCGCCAACTCATGATTCCCTTCCGCCGCCCGAGCCATCACAAAGCTCGCGGCCGCAGTCGGTGCGCCGAAATACAAGAACAGAATCCCCAACTCCGGCCCTCGGAACCCCAGCAACCACGCGCCCAGGGTGGCGATCACCGGCAGCCAGATCATCTTCATCAGGCTTGCGCTCAAGGCCATGTTGCCGCTCTTGCGCAGCGCGGCCATGGACAAGGTGCCACCGATGCAAATCAATGCCAACGGCAGCGTGGTGTCGGACAGGTACTGCAAGGATTTCTCAAGCCAACCGGGCACGCCGATCTGGAAGTACGCGAACGGCGTGGCGACGATCACGCTGATAATCAGCGGGTTGGCCATTACGCTTTTGAAGATGCTCCACGGGTCGGACTTGATCACCGGGCTATACACCGCCAGCACGATGGTCGACAGCGTGTTGTAAAAGAGGATCACCAGCGCGGCGAGGATCGCGCCCAGGGAGATGCCGTAGTCGCCGTACATACTGGCTGCCAGCGCCAGGCCGATGACCCCGTTGTTGCCACGAAACGCGCCCTGGGCGTAGATGCCTCGGTCTTCGCGTTTGCAACGAAAGATCGCCCAGCCCCAGGCCATGGCAAAGCTCACCAGGGTGGCGACGCAAAAGTAGATGAGTAGCCCCGGCTTGAGCGCCGAGTGCAGGTCGGCATGCAGAATGCCCAGGAACAGCAGCGCCGGCATGGCCACGTTGAACACCAGGGACGATGCGGTGTGGATAAAGTTGTCATTGATCCAGTTGATGCGCTTTAAGAACACGCCCAGGAACAGCATGGCAAACACCGGCGCGGTGATGGTGAGGGTGGTGAGGAAGATTGCCAGCATGCCGGGGAGAACCTTGGTGGGCGTCGTTAGTTGGCTAATGATAAGCCAGTACGAGCGGGTTCGTGTGGGCAACGCACTTCAAATGTAGGAGCGAGCTTGCTCGCGAGAAACTCCCAGGCGCCGCGTTCATTCAGTTAACACGCGTTATCGTTGGCGTTTTTCGCGAGCAAGCTCGCTCCTACAGGGTTAGCGCCGGGTCTCAGGTAATGGGCGCCGGGTTGAACAGCGTGATGTTGTTATGCAGCTTGTGCCGCTCCGCCCAGGTCTGCTTCTTGCCGCTGGCCACATCCAGATAGAAGTGGAACAGCTCCCAGCCCAACTCCTCGATACTCGCGCGCCCCGTGGCAATGCGCCCGGCGTCGATATCGATCAGGTCCGGCCAACGCTGGGCCAGCTCGGTGCGGGTCGAAACCTTCACCACCGGCGCCATCGCCAGCCCGTACGGCGTGCCGCGCCCGGTGGTAAACACGTGCAGGTTCATCCCCGCCGCCAGTTGTAAGGTGCCGCAGACAAAATCGCTGGCCGGTGTGGCGCAGAAGATCAGGCCCTTTTCCTTGAAGCGCTCGCCAGGGCCAAGTACGCCGGTGATCGCACTGCTGCCGGATTTGACGATGGAACCCAGCGACTTCTCGACAATATTCGACAGCCCGCCCTTCTTGTTACCCGGCGTTGTATTGGCGCTACGGTCTGCTTCCCCCTTGGCCAGGTAACGATCGTACCAGTCCATTTCCCTGACCAGCTCGCGGGCAACGTCTTCGTTTTGCGCGCGTGAAGTCAGCAGGTAAATCGCATCGCGCACTTCCGTCACTTCGGAAAACATCACCGTCGCGCCGGCGCGCAGCAACAGGTCCGAGGCATAGCCCAGCGCCGGGTTGGCGGTGATGCCGGAAAACGCATCGCTGCCGCCGCACTGCATGCCCAGGATCAGCTCGGAGGCCGGCACGGTTTCGCGGCGGCGCTGGTCGAGTTTCTTCAAGCGCACCTCGGCCAGGGCCATGATCTGCTCGATCATTTCGGTAAAGCCGTGGCTGGAATCCTGCAGGCGATACAACCATGGCTCGCTCAGGTCCACGGAGCTGTCGTTGTCGTGCATCACCTGGCCGGCCTGGAGCTTTTCGCAGCCCAGGCTGATCACCAAGGCTTCGCCGCCCAGGTTGGGGTTACGCGCCAGGTTGCGCACGGTGCGGATGGGGATGTAGGCATCCGTCGCCGTAATCGCCACGCCGCAGCCGTAGCTGTGGGTCAGCGCCACCACGTCATCGACATGCGGGTAGTTGGGCAGCAACTCGTCCTTGATGCGCTTGACCGCATGGTCCAGCACGCCGGTAACGCATTGCACGGTGGTGGTAATGCCGAGGATATTGCGCGTGCCCACGGTGCCGTCCGCGTTGCGATAGCCCTCGAAGGTAAACCCCTCCAGGGGTGCCTGGGTTTCAGGCACCTCGGTGGACAGCGGCAAGCTGTCCAGCGGTGGTGCGGTGGGCATGCGCAACTGGTCCTCCTGCACCCAACTGCCGCGCGGAATCGGTGCCAGGGCATAACCGATGGTCTGGCCGTAGCGAATAATCTGGCCGCCCTCGGGGATGTCTTCCAGCGTCACCTTGTGGCTCTGCGGGATGAAATCCACGGTGACCAGGCCGTCGGGAAACTCGGTACCGGCGGGTACCCCTTGATCGTTCACCACGATCACCACATTGTCGCGCTCGTGCAAACGGATCGAGCGCGGCGAGTCGGCATGTTCAATCAACTGCATCACACGAACCTCAGGAATGCGCTTGAGAAAGGTTGGTCAACTCAGGGCCCTGGGTAGGCGGCTCCTTGAGCACCACGCGCTTGATCGGGCCGACAATCACCAGGTAACTGAACACCGCCACCAGCGCGTTGGCGCCAACAAACACCAGCGCCCATTTGAACGAGCCGGTGGTGCTGATGATGTAGCCAATCACAATCGGCGTGGTGATCGACGCCAGGTTACCGAAGGTGTTGAACAAGCCGCCACTGAGCCCGGCGATTTGTTTTGGCGAGGTGTCGGACACCACCGCCCAACCCAGTGCGCCAACGCCTTTGCCGAAGAAGGCCAAGGCCATGAAGCCCACCACCATCCATTCGATATCCACGTAATTGCAGGCCACGATGCTGCTGGAAATCAGCAGGCCACCGATGATCGGCGCCTTGCGCGCGAAGGTCAGCGAATGGCCTTTGCGCAGCAGGTAGTCGGAAATCACCCCGCCCAGCACCCCGCCGATAAAGCCGCAGATCGCCGGTAACGAAGCAATGAAACCAGCCTTGAGGATGGTCATGCCCCGCTCCTGCACCAGGTACACCGGAAACCAGGTCAGGAAGAAGTAGGTGATGCCATTGATGCAGTACTGGCCCAGGTAGACGCCGAGCATCATGCGGTTGGTCAGAAGCTGGCGGATGTAATCCCACTTCGGCCCGTCGGTTTTCTTACCCTTGCCCTTGTCCTGGTCCATATCGACCATCGCGCCATTGGCGGCGATGTGATTGAACTCGGCCTCGTTGATCATCGGATGCTGGCGCGGGCTGTGGATAACTTTCAGCCAGATCAGCGAGAACACAATGCCGATCACGCCCATCACGATAAACACGTGCTGCCAGCCGAAGCGATAGACGATCCAGCCCATCAACGGCGCGAACAGCACGGTGGCGAAGTACTGGGCCGAGTTGAAGATCGCCGACGCAGTGCCGCGTTCAGCCGTAGGAAACCACGCCGCAACAATACGGGCATTTCCCGGAAACGACGGCGCCTCGGCCAAGCCCACCATGAAGCGCAGCATAAACAGCGCGACTACTGCAGTGGAGACGCCAAACTCACCGACATAGCCTTGCAGCACGGTGAACAGCGACCAGGTGAAGATGCTCAAGGCATAGACTTTTTTCGAGCCGAAACGATCGAGCAGCCAGCCACCGGGAATTTGCCCGGCCACGTAGGCCCAACCGAATGCAGAGAAGATATAACCGAGGGTGACCGCGTCGATGCCGAGGTCTTTTTGCAGGCTGGAGCCGGCGATAGCGATGGTGGCCCGGTCGGCGTAGTTGATCGTGGTCACCAGGAACAGCATGAGCAGGATCAAATAGCGGACGTGGGTCGGCTTGGTCGCTTGCATGTAGAAGTACTCCCACTAATTATTTTTTTTGCGGGTAATGATTTTTTGTTTTCCTGTGGGAGCCGGGCTTGCCCGCGATGCAGGCACCTCGGTGTGTCAGCGAGACCGAGGTGATGCTATCGCAGGCAAGCCAGCTCCCACATAAAGCCGGTGCCACAGGGTGCTGCGTGTTACGAACCGATGTAGCTGGTTTTCACCACGGTGTAGAACTCTTGCGCATAGCGACCTTGCTCACGCGAACCGTAGGATGAACCCTTACGGCCACCAAATGGAACGTGGTAATCCACCCCCGCCGTCGGCAGGTTGACCATCACCATCCCAGCCTGGGAGTGGCGCTTGAAGTGGTTGGCATACTTGAGCGAGGTGGTGGCGATGCCCGCCGACAAGCCGAACTCGGTGTCGTTGGCCATGGCCAGCGCCGCCTCGTAGTCCGCCACGCGCACCACGTTGGCCACCGGGCCGAAGATCTCTTCACGGCTGATGCGCATCGCCGCTTCACTGTCGGCAAACAGTGTGGGCGCCAGGTAATAGCCTTCGGTGTCGCAGGTGACCAGGCCGCCGCCGCTCACCAGCCGGGCGCCTTCGCTCTGGCCGATGTCGATGTATTTCATGTCCTGATCCAACTGGGCCTGGGACACCACCGGGCCAATGTCGGTGCCGCTATTCAACGCGTGGCCGACCTTGATCGACTTCATGCGCTCGGCCATGGCCGCGACAAACTGGTCGTGAATTCCCGCAGTGACAATCAAGCGGCTCGACGCGGTGCAACGCTGGCCGGTGGAGTAAAACGCACTCTGTACCGACAGCTCGACAGCCTGTTTGAGGTCGGCATCGTCGAGGATGATTTGCGGGTTCTTGCCACCCATTTCCAACTGCACCTTGGCCTGGCGCGAGACACAGCTGACGGCGATCTGACGACCAACACCCACAGACCCGGTGAAACTGATGCCATCGACTTTCGGGCTGTTGACCAGCACGTCGCCGACCACACGGCCACTGCCCATCACCAGGTTGAACACACCGGCAGGGAAGCCGGCGCGGGAGATGATCTCCGCCAAGGCCCAGGCACAGCCCGGCACCAGTTCGGCAGGCTTGATCACCACGCAGTTGCCGTAGGCCAGCGCCGGGGCGATTTTCCACGCGGGGATGGCAATCGGGAAGTTCCACGGGGTAATCAGGCCCACCACACCGAGGGCTTCGCGGGTTACTTCAACATTGACGCCCGGGCGCACAGAAGGCACGTAATCGCCCGACAGGCGCAAGCATTCACCGGCGAAGAATTTGAAGATATTGCCGGCGCGGGTCACTTCGCCAATGGCTTCGGGCAGGGTCTTGCCCTCTTCGCGGGCCAACAGGGTGCCGAGTTCTTCGCGACGGGCGAGAATCTCGCTGCCGACTTTATCCAGCGCATCGTGACGCGCCTGGATACCGGAGGTGGACCACGCCGGGAACGCGGCGCGGGCAGCGTCGATGGCCGCGTTGACTTGGGCCACGTCCGCTTTGGCATATTCGCCAATGGCGTCGGACACATCCGACGGGTTGATGTTGGTGCAGTAGTCGGCGCCGGTTACCCATTCGCCATTGATGTAGTTCTCAAAACGCTTTGCTTGGGACACGAATCTTCTCCTGACGCAAAAGGCCGCTGATTGCTCAGCGGCCTTGTGGATAATTTATTGCGCGCCTTGCTTGTCGATCAGCGCAGCGAGGGCTTCGTACTCTTCCGGCAGCAGGTCAGTCAGTGGCGTACGCACAGGGCCGGCGTCATAACCCACGATTTTCGCACCGGCCTTGACGATGCTCACCGCGTAACCGGCCTTGCGGTTACGGATATCCAGGTACGGCAGGAAGAAGTCGTCGATGATCTTGCCGACAGTGGCGTGATCTTCGCGGGCAATGGCGTGGTAGAAATCCATCGCCGTCTTGGGGATGAAGTTGAACACCGCCGAGGAGTACACCGGCACGCCCAGGGCCTTGTAGGCCGCGGCGTAAACCTCAGCAGTCGGCAAACCACCCAGGTAGCTGAAACGGTCGCCCAGGCGACGGCGGATCGACACCATCAACTCGATATCACCCAAGCCATCCTTGTAGCCGATCAGGTTCGGGCAGCGTTCGGCCAGTTGCTCCAGCAATGGTGCGGTCAGGCGGCAGACATTGCGGTTGTACACCACCACGCCGATCTTGACCGACTTGCACACCGCTTCAACGTGGGCGGCAACCCCGTCCTGGCTGGCTTCGGTGAGGTAGTGCGGCAGCAGCAGCAACCCTTTGGCGCCGAGGCGTTCGGCCTCTTGAGCGTACTCGATGGCTTGGCGGGTGGCACCGCCCACACCGGCCAGGATCGGCACGCTGGACGCGCAGGTATCCACAGCGGTTTTCACCACCTGGGAATATTCGCTGGCCGCCAGGGAGAAAAACTCACCTGTGCCACCCGCGGCGAACAAGGCGCTGGCGCCATAAGGGGCCAGCCATTCCAGGCGCTTGATGTAACCCGCCTGGTGGAAATCACCCTGGGCGTTGAAATCGGTCACCGGGAAAGACAGCAGACCGTGGGAGAGGATGGACTTCAGTTCTTGTGGATTCATTATTCGAACACCCTGGGCGAAGACTTTCTTACGAAAGGTTGTTGTTGGTTTTGATGATGTCGTACGTCATCGTACAACTATAAATAAATTCGTCAACTGCAATTCATCCGGTGTAATCCGGCGAAGGCTTAAGACGCGGCTCTTGACGTAGGAAATTCCTCACCTATGATCCAGGTAACTGTATATACATACAGTTATTAAGGAAGATTCCCACGACATAGCAAGGAGCTAACATGTCAGGTCTTGAACTCGCAGCACCCGAAAAAAAACCGCCTACCCTGCGTTTCGAAGGCGGTGAACACACCGCCATCGGCGATGACACCCTGCTTCGCTTCAGCAAGGACGCCCCGGCCATCCCTGCACGCCAAGTCGAACTGCACCTGCCCAACGGGCTCGCGCTGACCTATGGCCAAGTGATCGCCCTGGGCGGCGACTTCTATGGCATCCCCGGCCAACCGATCAGCGATGGCAACTCCCCGGCCGAGCGCGTGCAACGCTTCACCGCGGCCTTCAATTCTCTTGCCGTGTTGCCCGCTTCACGGCAAGAAGCGCAGAAGATCCTGGCGGTGATGCAAAAGGAGATCAACGCCGTCAACCAGGCGATTAAGGACGGCAAACAGCCGCACGAAGCCTACGACGCCCTGGGTGATACGTTGTCCGAGGAGTGGAACCGCATCACCGGCGGCGGCAGCGCTGTTTCGGCACTCGTGCCGCTGGGCCGCTACCTGAAACTGGCAGCGGACAACGCCGACCACTTCGGTGAGTGGGCCTTGTCCGCCTACATGGCCGGCCATACGGCAGCACTGCAACAAGCAGTGGTGGCCCACCAGACCGGCACCGACCAGGCCCTGGAATTGGCCTACGCCATGAACAGCTTTGCCGATCACTTTTTGACCGACCTGTTTTCCGCCGGCCACCTGCGGGTACCGCGCAAACAACTGGCGGCAGTGGTGACGCCAGGAGAACTCGGCTCGCTGATCAGCCGCTTTATGCACGATGAAGACAGTAAATTCGGGCTCAAGGTGCGCAATGCCATGGGCGCTCAGTGGCATGCCTACGGCGACAAGCGCTACTTCGACAGCATCGACGCCGACAATCGCGTGCAGGTCAAAGGGGCCGTACAGGCCTCGGCAGATGAAATCTTCGAAACCTTCATCAGCGGCATCGCACCCTCCCCGGCCGAGTTCAAGGCACCGCTGTATGTGCCCGACCTGAACGCCGCGCAAAACCCGGCAAATAACTTCTCGCCGCTGTTCAAGATGGAGGGGGACAAGGTGCTGCGGCGCAAGGACGTCAACGATTTGAACGACAAGCACTGGACCAATGATTGGTGGGGATGGAGTACGTACTTGCTGCTTAAGGACTACAAGCCAAACCAACCCGCCAACTAACGGCTGGCATGATCGTTCCCACGCTCTGCGTGGGAATACAGCCTGTGACGCTCCGCGTCACCCTGCGTAGGGCTTGAAAATCCACGCGCATCGGGACGCGGAGCGTCCATAGAGGCGTTACCACGCGGAGCGTGGGAACGATCAGCCCCGCTGCGCCTCTGCCTCTTCATGGGCATGACGCAGCCGCTCACGGCTGTTGGTCAAATGCAGGCGCATGGCCGCACGTGCCGCATCCGAATCCTGGCGGGCAATCGCCTCATAGATTTCTTCGTGTTCGCGGCTCAAGCGGCTCATGTAATGCTGTTGATCATCATGGGCCAAACGGGCCGAATTCAGGCGAGTACGCGGAATGATACTGGTGCCCAGGTGGGTCATGATGTCGGTGAAGTAGCGGTTACCGGTAGACAGTGCAATTTCCAGATGAAAGGCAAAATCCGACGCCACCGCATCGCCAGCGTGGGCCGCACTTTCATTCAAGGCATCGAGGGCCGCACGCATGGCCGCCAACTGCTCATCGCTGCGACGCAAGGCCGCAAGGCCCGCAGACTCCACTTCCAGGCTGATACGCAGCTCCAGAATCGCCAGCACATCACGCAAGGTCACCACGGTGGCCGGGTCTATGCGAAAACCGCTGGGGCTTGGCGTGTCCAGCACGAAGGTGCCGATACCGTGGCGAGTCTCGACCTGCCCTGCCGCCTGCAACCGCGAGATGGCTTCACGCACCACGGTACGGCTGACGCCATGGGCGTCCATGATCGCCGACTCGGTGGGCAACTTGTCGCCGCGTTTGAGCTGGCCATCGCGGATCTGCTCGGACAACACCGTGACCAATTCCTGGGCAAGGCTGCGGCGCTTGCGGGGAAGACGTGGGGCGGCGCTGGCGTTTTCCATGATGAACCATCTTTCTCGACGAACTAAAGACCGCATCATAGCCCATGGTGGTTGTACGATCACCGTTCTGGCGCGACTTTCATCCATATCCTTCACGCAAAAAAAATGCCCCGACAGATGTCGAGGCATTTTCTAGATGGGTCTGTAAGCGAAATCCGCTTACTTCACCACTTTCAAGCTTGGCCGACCGCTAGGGCGCGGCGGCTCGGCATCCGGTGGCGGTACATCATCACCGTCTTCGCCTTCGATCGTTTCGTCATCCTCTAAAGGCGACTCCAGATCGAACACCATGCCCTGGCCATTTTCCCGGGCGTAGATCCCGAGGATGGCACCGATGGGCACGAACAGCGTATGGGGCACACCGCCGAAACGCCCTTCGAAGCTCACCGCTTCGTTGTCCATGTGCAGGTGGCGCACGGCACTGGGCGATACGTTCAGCACAATTTGTCCATCACTGGCAAAACCCTGAGGTACCTGAACCGCAGGAAATTCGGAATTGACCAGCATGTGCGGGGTGCAATCGTTGTCCACAATCCACTCATAGAGCGCGCGGACCAGGTAAGGTCGACTGGAGTTCATCAACGGCTCCTTAAGCCTTAGCGCATATCGCGTTCGGCACCAGACAGACTTGCCTGGAAAGCCTCACGCGCAAACTGGCGCTCCATGTAATCAAGCAACGGCTTGGCCGGCCGTGGCAGTTCAATGCCCAGAATCGGCAAGCGCCAGAGTATGGGTAATAGGCAGCAATCCACCAAGCTTTGTTCCTCACTGAGGAAAAAAGGTTTGTCGGCGAACAGCGGCGAAACGCCGGTCAGGCTCTCGCGCAATTCCTTGCGCGCCTGCACACGAGCGGCTTCTTTGGAACGCGAATCCAGGATCACATCCACCAACCCGCACCAGTCACGCTGGATCCGATGGATCAGCAGGCGGCTGTTGGCACGCGCCACCGGGTACACCGGCAGTAAAGGCGGATGAGGGTAACGCTCATCCAGGTATTCCATCACCACGGTCGACTCCCACAACGCCAGGTCACGATCGACCAGGGTGGGCAAGCTGCCGTAAGGGTTCACTTCGATCAGCTTCGGCGGCTGACGGCCCGCCTCCACACTGATGATCTCGGCGCTGACACCCTTCTCTGCGAGCACGATGCGTACTCGGTGGGAATAGTGGTCGGCGGGGTCGGAGTAACAGGCCAACCGATTGGTCACGCCCATGGCGGTCCTCCTCGCTTGTTGAAATTATCGAAAGCTCAAAAACGAGCGCGCCCAGAAAGCATCCCTGTAACGACCGGTTCAAACCGGCGCTACGTGTTCAGAGATGCCGCTGGGCGCGCAAGATTAACAGCAATTGCTTACGGTTGGATCAATGCACATCCTTCCAGTATTCACGCTTGAGCAAATAAGCGAATACGAAGAAGAAAGCCAGGTACAGCAAGACGTAGGTACCGATGCGCTGATGCTGCAGTTTGACCGGGTTGGCCGAGTAGGCCAGGAAGGTCACCAGGTTCTTGACCTTCTCGTCGAACTGCTCTTCGTTCAGCGTACCGGTCTTGGGCACGATGGTCAGTTGATCGCACGCTTCATGGGTCAGCGGCGTGCCGGTCAGCGGATCATATTGCTTCTTGCCGTCTTCAACGACCTGAACCTGCTTGCATCCTACCACCTGGCGCCCCTGCAGGCCGACCAGAACGTTCGGCATGCCGACGTTCGGGAAGACTTTGTTGTTCACGCCATAGGGGCGCGCAGGGTCTTCGTAGAAGGATTTGAGGTAACCGTAGAGCCAGTCGGTACCGCGTACACGAGCCACCAGGGTCAGGTCGGGCGGTGCAGCGCCGAACCAGGTCTTGGCGTCGGCCGGTTGCATGCCGATGTTCATGTGATCGCCGATCTTGGCGCCGGTGAACACCGCGTGGCTGAGCATCACTTCATGGGGAATGCCCAGGTCATCGGCAACGCGCTCGTACCGTTGGAACTTGGCGCTGTGGCACCCCATGCAGTAGTTGGTGAATGTACGCAGCCCATCCTGCATGGCGGCTTTGTCAGACACATCGATATCGACTTTTTCCAGCTCCGCGCCATGCTCGGCAGCGAAGGACAGTAGCGGCAGCGCCGCAAGCACGAATGCAACGAGTAATTTTTTCATCAGCCAGTCACCCTTTCCGGAACCGGTTTGGTCTTCTCGAGCCGGGTATAGAACGGCATCAGAATAAAGTAGGCGAAGTACAGGAAGGTGCAGACCTGCGAGAGCAACGTCCGCTCAGGGGTAGGTGCCAATACACCCAGTACACCCAGGATCACGAACGAAATGCAGAACACCCACAGCCAGATCTTGCTCAGCCAGCCTTTGTAGCGCATCGACTTGACCGGGCTACGGTCGAGCCACGGCAGCACGAACAACACCGCGATGGCCGCGCCCATGGCGATCACGCCCATGAGTTTGTCGGGAATTGCGCGCAAAATCGCGTAGAACGGCGTGAAGTACCAGACCGGGGCAATGTGCTCAGGTGTCTTGAAGGCGTTGGCCTGTTCGAAGTTAGGCTTCTCCAGGAAATAACCGCCCATCTCCGGGAAAAAGAACACGATCGAGCAGAACACAAACAGGAACACTACTACGCCGACAATGTCTTTCACGGTGTAGTACGGGTGGAACGGAATGCCATCCAGCGGGATGCCGTTCTCGTCCTTGTGCTTCTTGATGTCCACGCCATCCGGGTTGTTGGAACCCACTTCGTGCAGCGCCAGGATGTGCAGTACTACCAAGCCCAGGATCACGATCGGCAAGGCCACCACGTGCAAGGCGAAGAAGCGGTTCAGGGTGATGCCGGAGATCAGGTAGTCACCGCGAATCCACTGGGTGAGGTCGTTGCCGATCACCGGGATTGCGCCGAACAGCGAGATGATCACCTGGGCGCCCCAGTACGACATCTGGCCCCAAGGCAGCAGATAGCCCATGAACGCTTCGGCCATCAGCGCCAGATAGATCAACATGCCGAAGACCCACACCAGCTCACGAGGCTTCTGGTACGAGCCGTAGAGCAGGCCGCGGAACATGTGCAGGTACACGACAATAAAGAACGCCGACGCGCCAGTGGAGTGCAGCAGGCGCAGGATCGAGCCGTACTCGACGTCACGCATGATGTATTCGACAGAAGCAAAGGCTTCTTCCGCCGACGGCGTGTAGCTCATCGTCAACCACACGCCAGTGACGATCTGGTTGACCAGCACCAACAGGGCCAGGGAGCCGAAGAAGTAGAAGAAGTTGAAGTTTTTCGGCGCGTAATATTTGCTGAGATGGTCTTCCCACATTTTAGTGGCGGGGAAGCGCGCATCCACCCAATCCATGAACTTGCTCATCACGCGTTCTCCTTGTCGAGGCCAATGACAATGATGTCGTCAGATTCGTAATTGTGAGGAGGAACCGGCAGGTTCAGGGGCGCGGGCTGGGACTTGTAGACGCGGCCAGCGAGGTCATAGTGGGAACCGTGGCACGGGCAGAAATAACCGCCGACCCAGTCTTTGCCCAAGTCGACAGGCGCCACTTCCGGGCGGAAGGTAGGTGAGCAACCCAGGTGGGTACACAGACCAACCAGCAGCAGAATCTCTGGCTTGATCGAACGCGCTTCGTTCTTGGCGTAGGCGGGCTGGTCGGACTTTTCGGATGTCGGGTCAGATAACTGGCCTTCGATCTTCTTCAGATTCCCCAGGATTTCCTCGGTACGACGAACAATGAAAACCGGCTGGCCGCGCCACTCAGCAATCATCTGCTGGCCTGGCTCGATCTTGCTGACATTCACCTTCACCGGTGCACCTGCGGCTTTCGCCTTGGCACTGGGAAACCATGACCCCACGAACGGGACCGCAGCCCCCACCGCTCCTGCAGCACCCACCACGGATGTGGCTGCTACCAAGAAGCGACGCCGGCCTGCATTCACGCCGTCATTGCTCATTCAGTCCTCTCCCATCAGCTTTTTGGCCTGTTAAATCAGGCGTCTACTAAGTGTTGAATCTTTACTTATAAAAATTTTGACGGATGGTAATGAAAAGCCCCACGTATGACAAGGGAATTGCCCGGAGCTCCGCCTCCAGGCCTTGTAGTATAGGGGGTCTACGGATGTGGCAAGTTGTCACGGCGAAAAATGTGCATAAATCGCAGGCAATAAAAAACGCCCAGCTCCGTGAGGAGGCTGGGCGTTTTTGTGGAACGTAAAGCGAATTAACGCTTCGAGTACTGCGGACGCTTACGCGCTTTACGCAGACCGACTTTCTTACGTTCAACTTCACGAGCATCGCGAGTCACGAAGCCAGCTTTGCGCAGAGCGCCACGCAGGGTTTCGTCGTACTGCATCAGAGCGCGAGTGATACCGTGGCGGATTGCGCCAGCTTGACCACTTACACCGCCACCGATAACGGTGACGTAGATGTCGAACTTTTCAACGGTCTCGGTCAATTCCAGCGGCTGACGAACTACCATGCGGGCAGTTTCGCGACCGAAGAAGTTGTCCAGGGAGCGGTTGTTGATCGAGATGTTACCAGTGCCCGGACGCAGGAAAACGCGTGCGGTTGCGGTTTTGCGACGGCCAGTGCCGTAATTTTGAGTCGCCGACATAATGAACTATTCCGTTAAAACTTCAGTTCTTGGGGCTGCTGAGCAGCATGAGGGTGTACAGCGCCCGCATAGACTTTCAGCTTGCGAAACATATCGCGACCCAGTGGGCCCTTAGGCAGCATGCCTTTGACCGCGATTTCGATCGGGGCTTCAGGCTTCTTGGCAATCAGGCCTTCGAAGTTGGAAGACTTGATACCGCCTGGGAAACCGGAGTGACGGTAGTACATTTTGTCGCTTGCTTTGTTGCCGGTTACACGAACCTGCTCAGCGTTGATGATGACGATGTAGTCGCCGGTATCAACGTGCGGGGTGTATTCAGGCTTGTGCTTGCCACGCAGACGGCTGGCGACTTCAGTGGCCAGACGACCCAGGGTCTGACCAGCGGCGTCGACGACAAACCAGTCGCGCTGAACTGTTTCCGGTTTTGCAGTAAAAGTTGTCATTCTTTAATAGCCTCAGGGGCCGCCTGTAAATTTAGACGGCGGATCTTACTGAATAGTGCGTACTTTGACAAGGTCAAAGGCAGCCGGATACAGACGCTATCGGGGGCTCGGGTCGGCGCGTCCGTTCAACGGCAAGATTCTTCGGCAGGCGGCGCATCACTTCCACTGCAGAAAGAGGTGGGCAATTATGCAGATTGCGAAAAAAAATTCAACCTGCTTTTATGATTGTTTTCCCCCGAAGGAGTACCCGATGGATTACCGACAGCTGGGCCGCACCGATCTGAATGTCAGCGCCATCGCGTTGGGCACCATGACCTGGGGCGAGCAAAACAGCGAGGCAGAGGCCTTCGCGCAGATCGAACGGGCCAAGGCCGCGGGGATCAACTTCCTCGACACCGCAGAAATGTACCCTGTACCGCCCAAGGCCGACACCTACGCCACCACCGAACGCTACATCGGCAACTACTTCAAAAGCCGTGGCGACCGCGCCGACTGGGTGCTTGCCAGCAAGATCGCCGGCCCCGGCAACACCATCGACTATATCCGTGATGGCCACCTGCGCCACAACCGCAAGCACATTGGCGCAGCCCTGGACGCCAGCCTCAAGCGCCTGCAGACCGACTGGATCGACCTCTACCAACTGCATTGGCCGGAGCGCAGCACCAACTTCTTCGGCCAGTTGAGCTACAAGCACAAGGACGAAGACGACCTCACCCCACTGGAGGAAACGCTCGAAGCCCTGGACGAACAAGTGAAGGCCGGCAAGATCCGTCACATTGGCCTGTCCAACGAAACGCCGTGGGGCACCATGAAATTCCTCGCCCTGGCCGAAGCCCGCGGGTGGCCGCGCGCCGTGTCGATCCAGAACCCTTACAACCTGCTCAACCGCAGCTTTGAAGTGGGCCTGGCGGAGGTTGCCATTCGTGAACAGTGCGGCTTGCTGGCCTATTCGCCTTTGGCGTTCGGCATGCTCAGTGGCAAGTACGAGAATGGCGCACGCCCGGCCAAGGCGCGCCTGACTGAATACAGCCGCTTCAGCCGTTACTTCAACCCGCAGTCGGAAGCGGCGTGCAGCCGGTATGTGGCTCTTGCGCGGGAACATGGCCTGGACCCGGCGCAGATGGCGCTGGCGTTTGTGACGCAGCAGCCGTTTGTGACCAGCAATATTATTGGGGCTACTTCACTGGAACAACTGGACAGCAACATCGCCAGTGCCGATCTGAAATTGTCCAAAGAAGTGTTGGAAGGGATTGAGGCGATTCAGAAGGATCATCCGAATCCAGCGCCTTGATTGTCGCGCACTGATCGTTCCCACGCTCTGCGTGGGAATGCCGCCTTGGACGCTCTGCGTCCGCTCTCAGAGTCGTGACGCGGAGCGTCACATGAGGCGTTCCCACGCGGAGCGTGGGAACGATCAATCAAAGCGCGCGCGCAATGATCTCCTTCATGATCTCATTGGTCCCCGCATAAATGCGCTGCACCCGCGCATCCGCCCAGGCCCGGGCAATCGGGTATTCCCACATGAACCCGTAACCGCCATGCAACTGCACGCACTCATCGAGCACCTTGCATTGCAGGTCTGTGGCCCAGTACTTGGCCATCGCTGCGGTAGGCACGTCCAGCTTGCCTTCCAAGTGCATAGCCATGCACTTGTCCACAAAAACACGACCGATCTGAATCTCGGTGGCCATCTCCGCCAGCTTGAAGCGGGTGTTCTGGAAATCGGCAATCGCCTTGCCGAACGCCTTGCGCTCACGGGTGTACTCAAGGGTCCACTGCAACGCCGCTTCGGCTGAGGACAGCGCACCAATCGCCACGGTCAGGCGTTCTTGCGGTAACTCTTGCATCAGGTAGGCAAAGCCCATGCCCGCCTGGCCCAGCAGGTTTTCCTTGGGCACGCGCACGTCCTGGAAGAACAGCTCCGAGGTGTCCTGGGCCTTCATGCCGACTTTCTCCAGGCGCTTACCCTTGTCGAAGCCCGGCGTATCGGCTTCCACCAGGAACAGGCTGGTACCCTTGGCACCGGCCTTGGGGTCGGTCTTGGCGACGACGATCACCAGATCGGCCAGGTAGCCGTTGGTGATAAAGGTCTTGGAGCCGTTGATCACGTACTCATCACCGTCCAAAACCGCTGTGGTCTCGACGCCCTGCAGGTCGGAACCAGCGCCCGGCTCGGTCATGGCAATGGCCGTGACCATTTCCCCAGAGATCAATTTGGGCAGGTATTTGTGCTTCAGTGCTTCACTGCCGTAATGCAGGATGTACGGCGCGACAATATCCGAATGCAGGGAAAAGCCGATGCCGGTCAAACCCAGGCGGCTGACCTCTTCGATCACCACCGCGCTGTAGAGAAAATCCGCGCCCAGGCCGCCGTATTCCTCTGGCAGGTGGGAACACAACATGCCCGCCTCCCCCGCCTGGTTCCACAGGTTACGGTCGATATAGCCCTGCTTTTCCCACTGCCCATGAAAGGGCACGGCGTGCTTTTCGAGGAAGGTGCGCACGCTCTCACGGAAGAGTTCGTGCTCCGAACTGAACAAGGTTCTGGGGATCATGGGTCACCTGCGTGGATTGTCGGACAAAGACGAGACCACAGAGCCTATGCCCCGAAGGCGTCACGGGACACTGGACACATGCGACAAAAAATAAGACGATCCAGCCGTCTGGTGACCACTTTCCCCTATAAGAATAAATGAAATTATGTCTAACCAAATCTCCACGCCGTTGCGGCGCGTCAGCATTTTGGCCATTGATCGGGTATTCGCTTCCACCCTCATGCAAGCCAAGGATTTCTTCCATCTCGCCAGCCTGCGCCATGGCAAACAGCAAGGCCTGGGCCTGACCCCAGGGTTCGAAACGCGCCTGGTCAGCCCCGACGGCCAGCCCGTGCGCAGCTTCAGCGATGTGATCATGCCGGTGGACGGCGGCCTCGAAGACGCCGACATCATCGTGCTGCCGGCCTTCTGGGACGACTTCGATGTGTTGTGCACCCGCTACCCCCAGGTGCTGCCGTGGCTGCGCGAACAACATGCTCGCGGGGCTGTGCTGTGCGGCGAGGCCACCGGGGTGTTCTGGCTGGCCGAAGCCGGGCTGCTCGATGGCAAGGAGGCGACCACCTACTGGCGCTTCTTCAATGCCTTCAGCGAGCGCTTCCCCAAGGTGCAGCTCAATCAGGACAAGCACCTCACGGACGCCGACAACCTGTATTGCGCCGGCGGCACTACCTCGGCCTGCGACCTTTATATTTACCTGATCGAACGCTTTTGCGGCGCCAACATCGCCCAGGCGGTAGCCCGCGACATTCTCTATGAAGTGCAGCGCAACTATTCACCGGGGCGGATCGGGTTTGGCGGGCAGAAGCTGCATCAGGATGTGATCATCCTGCAGATCCAGCATTGGCTTGAAGAGCACTTTGCCGACAAGTTCCGCTTTGAAGACGTCGCCCGCGAACACGGCATGAGCATCCGCAACTTCATGCGCCGCTTCCAGACCGCCACCGGTGACAAGCCGCTGCATTACCTGCAACGCCTGCGTATCGAGACCGCCAAGGGCCTGCTCTCGGGCAGCCGCAAGAGCATCAAGACCATCAGTTATGAGGTGGGTTACGACGATGCGAGTTTCTTTGCGCGGTTGTTCAGGCAGCACACGGAGTTGTCGCCCAACCAGTACAGGCAGCAATTCCAGCAAGCCGCCTGACCCTGGTTGAACGCGGAAAAAAATGTGGGAGCGGGCTTGCTCGCGAATGCGGACTGTCAGTCGACTTATTCATCAACTGACAGATCTCATTCGCGAGCAAGCCCGCTCCCACATTTGATTTATAGCGTGCTTAAGGCTTGTGCCCGCGCGACAAGAACTCGTGGGACTGCATTTCCAGCAGGCGGCTCAGGGTGCGCTGGAATTCGAAGTTCAAGCGACCGCCGGTATAGAGGTCCTTGAGTTCGACTTCCGCCGAGATGATCAGCTTGACGTTACGGTCGTAGAACTCATCGACCATATTGATAAACCGCCGCGCGATATCGTCGGTGGTCACGCCCATCTGTTCCACACCACTCAAGATCACGGCGTGGAAGATCTTGCCCAGCTCGATGTAGTCGTTCTGGCTACGCGGCCCATCGCACAGTTGGCGGAAATCGAACCAGGCCACGTCATCGCAGGTGCGCAGCGCGATGATCTCGCGGTTCTCGATCATCAGCTTGTCGTTTTCCACCGCCTGGGTGCATTCCGGTGTCAGCGCACGGAAGCTTTTCTTCAGGCTTTCGTGCGCAGCTTCGTTGAGCGGGAAGTGGAACAGCTCGGCTTGCTCCAGGTGACGCAAGCGGTAGTCGACGCCGCTGTCGACGTTGACGATATCGGTATTCTGCTTGATCAGCGCAATGGCCGGCAGGAAGCGCGCACGCTGCAGGCCATCCTTGTACAGGCCATCGGGCACGATGTTCGACGTGGCCACCAGGGTCACACCGTTCTTGAACAGTTCTTCCATCAGCGTGCCAAGGATCATGGCGTCGGTGATGTCGGAGACGAAGAACTCATCGAAGCAGATCACCCGGGCCTCCTGGGAGAAACGCTTGGCGATGATGGTCAGCGGGTTTTTCTCGCCCGGCAGGGTCTTCATCTCTTCGTGCACGCGCTTCATGAAGCGGTGGAAGTGCGTACGTACCTTTTCCTTGAACGGCAGTGCTTCAAAGAAGGTGTCCACCAGGTAAGTCTTGCCCCGGCCCACGCCGCCCCAGAAATACAGGCCCTTGACCGGCGTGTGGTCTTTCTTGCCAAACAGCTTGCTGAACATCCCTGGTTTGCTTTGCGACGCGGCCACGAGGTCCTCGTACAGGCGCTGCAAATGACGCACGGCATTTTCCTGGGCCGCGTCGTGGAAGAACTCGGGGCGTTTCAGATCAGCTTGATATCGTTCTAGGGGCGTCATAATTTCGTTAGCAAGGCAACAAAAACGGGCCGACACTGTAACGACGGCCCTGGATAATGGCAATCAACCCTTGGTCGGGTTAATCCTCGATTGGGGCTAACGCAGCGCGCAAGGCTTCGATGGCCGCGTCACGCGAAGCTTGGTCGGCGTACTCGGCGCTGTCAGCGACTGCGGCGCCGTCCAGCCACACGCTGAAGCTCAAAGCCTCGGCGCGCACGTCCAGCGCATCACCACTTTGCAGTTGCTTGGTCACCGCGCCGGCTGCTTTGCCATCGGCAAAGTTGCGCGACAGCAGCAGTTGCTCACCATCAGCGGCCAGCAGGCGGAAGCGGAAGCTGCCGTCAGCTTCACGGAAGCTCACAAACCGCGCAGCCTTTGCCGCTTTCTTCTTGGTGGCGACCGGCGCCGCCGCCTGGTTGACGAACGAACGCAAGCCCACCGCCTCACGCAACTCGGCCAAGAACGGTGCCGCCACAGCGCGGGCCTTCTTGGCGCCGACCTGCAGCAGGTCTTCCATGTCCGATGGGCGCGACATCAGTTGGTGGTAACGCTCGCGCGCTTCGCCGAGCTGGCCGTCGAGCAGTTGGAACAGACGGTTCTTCGCCTCGCCCCAGCCCAGGCCTTCTAGCAGCTCGCCACGGAATTCGGCTTCCTGGGCCTTGGTTGCGAACGCCTGGTACAGGGTGAACAGGTGCGAATTGTCCGGGTCCTTGGCTTCGCCTGGGGCGCGGGAGTCGGTGACGATCCGCGAGATCGCATCCTTCATGTCCTTGGCGCTGGTGAACAACGGGATAGTGTTGTCGTAGCTCTTGGACATCTTGCGACCATCCAGGCCTGGCAAAGTAGCCACGCTTTCTTCGATCAGCGCCTCGGGCATGGTGAAGAATTCTTTACCGTTGCCGAACAGGTGGTTGAAGCGCTGGCCGATGTCGCGGGCCATTTCCACGTGCTGGATCTGGTCGCGGCCCACCGGCACCTTGTGCGCATTGAACATCAGGATGTCCGCCGCCATCAGCACCGGGTAGCTGTACAGGCCCATGCTGATGCCCGCATCCGGGTCTTCACCGTTTTCGACGTTCTTGTCCACCGAGGCCTTGTAGGCGTGGGCGCGGTTGAGCAGGCCCTTGGCGGCAACGCAGGTGAGCAGCCAGGTCAGCTCGGGGATCTCCGGGATGTCCGACTGGCGGTAGAACGTCACCCGGTTCACATCCAGGCCACCGGCCAGCCAGGTCGCGGCGATTTCCATACGCGAGCGCTGGATGCGCTGCGGGTCATCGCATTTGATCAGGGCGTGGTAGTCGGCCAGGAAGTAGAAGGAGTCGGCATTCGCGTCTTCGCTGGCGAGGATCGCCGGGCGAATCGCACCGGCGTAGTTGCCCAGGTGCGGCGTGCCGGTGGTGGTGATGCCGGTGAGGATACGGGTACGGGTCGTCATGGGTGATCGCTTGTCATCAATTCGAAAGGCGTGGCAGCACCAGATCCTTGAGATCGGTCAGCTTGCCGTGAAAAAAGTGTCCGCATTCTGCCACTTTCAGCAACTCATGGGGGCGTTTCAGGGCGGCGGACCAGGCGTAGACCACTTGCGGATCGACCACTTCGTCGCTTTCCGGTTGGATCAGGGTCAACGGGCAGCCTTGGGGCAGCACGTCCGACTCGCCCAGGCGCATCACCGCCGCAGCCACCATGAACAGGTGTGCGAGCTTCTCGCCCTTGGCTTCCAAACGCCCGCCGAGACTGGCAGCCACGTAACCGCCGAAGGAAAAACCCAGCAAGGTGATCGGCAGGTCCGGGTGTTTTTCCCGCAGCCAGGTGGCGGCCGCTTCAGCATCGTCGACTTCACCGCTGGCCATATCGTGAGTACCGGCACTGGCACCGACGCCCCGGTAATTGAAACGCAAAGTAATCAAACCCGCGTCGCGGGCGGTGCGTTGCAAGGTCGAGACGACTTTATTGAGCATGGTCCCGCCCTGCACCGGGTTAGGGTGGCAAACCAGCGCCAGGCCACGTGGTTCGGGGTGATCCAGGTACAAGGCTTCCAATTGGCCCACCGGGCCATCGATCAAAACGGGGGTTTCACGCATGAGCAAGGATGAACTCCGTGACCTCTCAAGGGGTCGACTCGTCTAGCTAAAAGTCTGTGCATGGCATCATTGCGAGCTTAATCGCGGTATACAGCGCAGGTTTGAGCCGTTAACGTAAAGCAAAGCCGTTTATAGAGGAAGGACTCGTGGAACACTCGCTCTTAGTTTGGTTGTTGCCGACTCTTGCCCTGGTTGCCGGTGTCGCCATTGGTTTCCTGGTTGCCCGCCTGCTGCCGAATGCCGCGCCTAACCGCACGCAGCGTCAGTTGGATGACATTCAGGAACGTTTTGACAGTTATCAGAACGAGGTTGTTACCCACTTCAACAGCACCGCGACCCTGGTCAAGAAGCTCACCCAGAGCTACCAGGAAGTACAGGATCATCTCGCCGATGGCGCTAACCGCCTGGCCCTCGACGACATCACCCGCCAGCGCCTGCTGGCCGCGCTGCATTCCGATGCACCGCAACCCCCACGGGAACGCCTGACCCCGCCACGGGAAAACCAGGAGCCACCACGGGACTACGCGCCAAAAACGCCGAACGCCCCAGGCATGTTGGATGAGCATTACGGCTTGAAGAAGTAAGTCTTCTTCGAGCAATAAAAAAGCCCGGCTGATCGATGATCAGCCGGGCTTTTTTGTTGGGTGCCTGAACCACCAGACAACCCCGCCCCCTGTGGAGCTGGCTTGCCTGCGATGGCCATAGGTATCTACACAACTTTGTAGCCTGTAGCAGCCGACGGTAACCACGATGCGAAGCGAGCCGCTCTTGATCTTGATCTGCTTTTGATCTTAGGCGCCCCGTCAAACCACGCTGGCCGGAATTCGACAGGGATTTGGGGGGTAAACCGGCAGGGATGCCGGTTTAGCCGCCCCGCGCCATGGATGGCGCGTGGCGGCGGCCCCCCAAATCACTGGCGGATTACGGGCACACCGAGCCTAGGCGAGGTGCCGAGTGGTGGGGCAAGAGCGCTTTGCTTACTTTCGCGCTTTTCGAAAGTGAGCCGCCGTCAGGGCGGAACCCTAGGTGGCCGTTACCTAAATAACGGATATGTACCCGGTCCAACTGTGTTGACTGCCAGGCCGCCATCGCAGGCAACCCAGCTCCCACATTTAACTCTCGGTGCGTCAGTTAGAACAGGGTCGGCTATCCAGTCGTCACGGGAGCAAGCTCCCTCGCCACAGGTCCAGCGTCTCACCAAAGTTGTGTAGATACCTATGCTGCGATAGCGGTGTGCCCGTTGACACACCTGCCTCAGACACTCCGCCATCGCGGGCAAGCCCGGCTCCCACATTGAGCGAGCAGGCACTCAAGTGGGTTGTTGTTCCTGCAACCGCCCACCGTCAATGCGCACATGCCGCCCGTGGAAACGCTTGAGGCTGCTGCGGTGGCCAACGCTGACGATGCTCAGTCCCGGCAGTTCATCAATCAACGCCTGGTACAGGGTTGCCTCGTCTTCTTCATCCATCGCCGAAGTGGCTTCATCCATGTACAGCCATTGCGGCGCAAACAACAACGCACGGGCAAAGGCCAGGCGCTGTTGCTCGCCGGGCGAGAGCATGCGTTGCCAGTGGTTGGCTTCATCCAAACGGCTGACCAGATGGGGCAGGCGACAGGTTTCCAGCACCTGTGCATAACGTTCTGACGCATAGACGCTGTCGTCCTGTGGATAACTCAACACAGCCTTGAGCGTACCAATCGGCAAGTAAGGCTTTTGCGGCAGGAACAGGTAGCGCGTCGCCGGCAGCCGGATGCTGCCATGCCCGGCGGGCCACAGATGCCCCATCGCCCGCAGCACCGTGCTCTTGCCGCTGCCGGAACGCCCGCTGAGCATGACGCGCTGGCCAGGCTCCACGGTCATGTCGGCGTCGGTGAGCAAATGGCGGCCGTCGGCCAGGTCCATGCCCAGGTCTTGGATCACCAGGCGCTCGCCTTCAGGGCGCACGTCGATCGCCGGCGTGCGCTGCTCGTTGTCGCTCATGGCTTGCTGGAAACTCAGCAGACGGTCGCTGGTGGCGCGCCAGGTCGCCAGCTCCGAATAGGCGTTGATAAACCAGCTGAAGTTCTCTTGTACGTTGCCGAACGCCGAGTTGATTTGCATCAGCTCGCCCAGCTCGATCTTGCCGGTGAAGTAGCGCGGCGCGGCGACGATAAACGGGAAGATGATTGCGATCTGGCTGTAGCCGGCGGTGAAAAAGGTCAGGCGCTTGGACACTTTCATGATGTCCCAGAAGTTCTGCCAGACCTTGCCGAAGCGCGAACTCAGGCGTTGCCTTTCATTCGGCTCGCCGTTGTACAAGGCGATACTTTCGGCATTCTCACGCACCCGCACCATGGAAAAACGCAGGTCCGCCTCAAAGCGTTGTTGCTGGTTGCTCAGGCCAATCAAGCGCCGGCCGATCAGGTGCGTCAGCCAACTGCCCACGGCGGCGTACAGCAACGCACACCAGAACATATAGCCGGGGATGGTGACGCCGAACACCTCGATGCTGCCCGAGACGCCCCACAGGATGATCGAGAATGACACCAGGCTGACCACGTTACGCAGCAAGCCGAGGCCCAGGCTCAAGGTGCCGGAGGTGAAGTTGTTGAGGTCTTCGGAGATCCGCTGGTCCGGGTTGTCGGTGTAGCCGCCCTGCTCCAGCTGGTAGTAATTCTTGTGGGCGAGCCACCGGCTGAAGTGTTTTTCGGTGAGCCAGGCGCGCCAGCGGATCGTCAGCATCTGGGTCAGGTAAAGGCGGTACACCGCACCGAGTATCGCCACCGCCGCGATCCCGCCGAAATAGCCGATCAGTTGCCAGAAGGCCGCGGTGTCCTTCTTCTCCAGGGCGTTGTAGAAGTCCTTGTACCAGTGGTTGATCCACACGGAGATCGCCACGCTGAACAGCGACAGGCCAATCACTGCGGCTAGAAGCAGCCAGGCCCTGCCCTTCTCTTCACTACGCCAATAGGGTGTGATCATCGCCCAGGTTCGGCGGAAGAATTGCCCACGCACCGCGTCGTTGACCGCGCGGTATTCAGCGTTCTGATTCATCGTTCAGGCTCGGTAGGAAAAGAATGACAGGCGTTTGAACCGATCATAGGTGATCGGTTCGTGCGTCCGTGCAGCCTGAAGCGGGTTGTTCAGTCGCCGTTCAGCGTCGTACCGGGCGCTTCTGCAGCTTGCGTTGCAGCGTGCGGCGGTGCATGCCCAGGGCGCGGGCGGTGGCGGAGATATTGCCTTCGTGTTCGGTCAACACACGCTGGATGTGTTCCCACTGCAGGCGGTCTACCGACATCGGGTTTTCCGGCACCAGGGTGTCGAGGTCGGCATGCTCGGACAGCAAGGCAGCCAGCACGTCGTCGGCATCCGCCGGCTTGCACAGGTAATTGCAGGCGCCGCGTTTGATCGCCTCGACGGCGGTGGCGATGCTGGAGTAACCGGTGAGGATCACCACGCGCATTTCCGGGTCAAGTTCCAGCAGCTTGGGCAGCAGCACCAGGCCCGAGTCGCCGTCCATTTTCAGGTCCAGGGCGGCGTAGTCCGGCAGGTCGGCCTGGGCGATGGTCAGGCCCTCTTCGGCAGAGCCTGCGGTGCTGACGCGAAAACCGCGCCGGCTCATGGCGCGTGCCATCACGCGGGTAAAGGTCGCGTCGTCATCTACCAGCAACAGGTGCGGCAGTTCTTCGCCTTCGACTTGGATCTCGTCACTCATCGATATCTCCTCGTGCGACACGGGGCAGGCGCAGCTCGGTGAGCGTGCCACCTTCCTCATGACTATAGAGCTTCACTGAGCCGCCCGCGCGGGTCACGCTGGCCTTGCTCAAAAACAGGCCCAGACCGAAGCCTTTGCCCTTGGTGGTAAAGAAGGGTTTGCCGATCTGCTCGGCAATGGCCAACGGCACGCCCGCGCCATGGTCACGAATGCTGATGGTGACGTTTTCGGCGTCCCAGTCCAACTGCACACCGAGGCCTTCAGGGCAGGCGTCGGCTGCATTGTTCAACAAGTTGAGCAGCGCCTGGGTCAGGTCTGGCGGTGGCGCCATGCGCGGTACGCTGCCTTGGCCCAGCAGGTTGAAACGGTAACTGGCTTCGGGACGCATCAGGTGCCAGCGGTTGAGCGCCTCATCGAGCCACTGGGTGACGTCTTGCATTTCGACCGCCAGACGGCGATTGGCTTCGGCGGCGCGCACCAGTTGCTGGAGCGTCAGCTTGCACTGTTTGACCTGCTCCTGCAGCACGCTCAAATCGTCCTGCAGGGCCGGGTCGTGATGGTCCTGGGTCATTTCCTTGAGCAGCACGCTCATGGTCGCCAGCGGCGTGCCCAACTCATGGGCGGCGCCGGCAGCCTGGGTGGCAACGGCCAGCAACTGCTGGTCACGCAGGCCCTCTTCCCGGCGAATGGCGCGCAGTTCTTCCTGGCGGCGCAGTTCTTCGGCCATGCGCGCGGCAAAGAAGGTAATGACTGCCGCCGACAGGGCGAAGCTCAACCACATCCCGTAGATCTGCAGGTTTTCCCGGGCGATGGGGAATGTCTGCAAGGGGTAGAACTGCGCCAACAGCAAGGTGTACAGCGTCAGCGCGATGCCCGACAGCACCACCGAATAGCGCCACGGCAGGGTCACGGCGGCGATGGTCAAAGGCACCAGGTAATACGAGACGAAGGGGTTGGTAGAACCACCGGAGAAGTACAGCAACACGCTGTGGATAAACAGGTCACAGGCCAGTTGCAGGGCGTACTCCAGCTCGGTCACAGGCCAGGTGGTACGCAATCGAATGGCGGTGAACACACACAATACGGTGGAAAACCCCAGGGTCACAGCCAGTTGCAGCCAGGGCAGCGGCAGCAGGTCGAACCAATAGGCAAGCCCGACGGAACCGGCCTGTGCGGCCAATACCAGGGTGCGAATGAACGTCAGGCGCCAGAGGTTCTGGCGAGTGGCGGAAGTCAGTTTTACGGCGGCGAGCATGAGCTCTCCCGTTGAGCGCTGCAGGCGGATCGGCACGAGTATAAACGAAGCAGACCGGCTGGCACGGCGCGTGTGGCTCTTTGACGCAGGCCGGGCAAATGACCGTTCGTCGGCGCCCGCATAACTTGTAGGTAATGTGTAAACCCGAAGAACCCAGTGCCAACGTCTACAGTCTTACCGAGCACGACTATCTCAAGGAGCTTCCATGTCTCGTTTCATTCGCAGTGCAGCCATCATTACCCTCAGCGCCAGCGCCCTGGCCAGCTTGCCGGCCATGGCCGCCGATGCATTGCATTACAACCAGATCTCCCTGCGCGCCGAAGCCAGCCAGGAAGTGGCCCGCGACAAGATGATCGTCACCCTTTACACCGAATCGCAAAACGCCGACCCGGCCAAGCTCGCCGCCGAAATTACCACCACCCTGAACCAGGCCCTGGGCCAGGCGCGCGAAGTCAAAGGCGTGACCTTGCGCCAGGGCAGCCGCAACAGCTACCCGATCTACGACAGCAAGAACCAGAAGATCACCGGCTGGCGTGAACGCGCCGAGCTGCGCCTGGAAAGCGCGGACTTCCCGGCGCTGTCCAAACTCACCGGCGAGTTGTTGAACACCTTGAAAATGGACAGCATGGACTTCGCCATCGCCGACGCCACCCGCAAGGCCAGCGAAGATGCGCTGCTCAAAGACGCGGTGGCGGCGTTCAAGGCGCGCGCGCAACTGGCTACCGATGCACTCGGCGGCAAGGGCTACAAGATCGTCAACCTGAACTTCAACACCAATGGCTACCCGATGCCCTACGCCCGCAATGGCGGCATGATGATGAAAGCCGCCATGGCCGATTCAGCGCCGACGCCTGAAGTGGAAGCCGGCACCAGCCAGGTCACTATGAGTGCCGACGGCGTGATCGAAGTTTTACAGTAACTTTTTTAGACAGGACAGAGGCGCAGCCCCACGGGGCGTGCGCCTTTTTTTTGCGTTGGCGCCACGTCATATCCAGCAGCATATCTGGCAGGAATCAAGTGCCCGGCTTTCACGACTCATTACTGCCATAGCTACCAGGGAGGGCTGTGCTGGCATTTATTCACACAATGAGAGCCGAATTCATGTCCCTATCAATCAATCCAATACCCTCTGCATCACTGCATCCGACACCGAGCACTCAAGCGCAGACGCCACCCGCAGTCCCGCCAACAGCCAATCCCGTCCAACCCGACGAAACAGCACTGCTCAAGGCCTACCTCGAGGCCGCACAGCGCAAGGTGTTACACGGCAATGCCGGGCTTATAACCGTCCCGCCCCAAAGTACCCTGGGTCAATGGCTTGGGCTGTATCGCAGGCTTTTGGAAAACACCGTTGTCCAGAGCTGGCTGCGCGAACGACACTTCGCTCCAGACACCCTGCTTTCAATCAACCCCTCTACCGGTACCTTGTCGGCCGAGGTCGAGGGTAAAACCAAAACCTTTCAACTGTCGGATACCTCAGGCTGGGGGCAAATTTCAGGGCCATTGCTGGACGCCGCAAAAGTTATCGCCCCTGGCAATAACGGTGATTTGCGTGTGAGGCTGAGCGAGGACTCCATACAGGTCAGCGCAAAAGTGGTGGCCAACTTTGAAGGCGTTTCCCTGCCGCAAACACTGACACAGGCCCGTGCGCAAATCAGGCACCTGGAACATAAAGACACCTTCGACCCTATCCCCGCCGATGACCACCTGCGCCCTGCCAGCAGCCGCTCGGCACAGGCGCTGCTAGTGCAACAACACAACGCCGCCAGGTACTACAGCACCGCACCACAGGCCTTGGCTTACAAGCGCCTGGCGGTTGAGGTCGCCAACAACCTGCCCAATACGCGGGCAGAAGCCAAGAAGTGGGCGGATGACCTGCTGCTCAAACTCACGGGCAAACCTATCGACTCCGACACCGTCTACTTGAATCGCTTCAAAGGCGGCGAAAGCGCGGACACGGCGACCGGCTGGGAACACACATTCCAGGAGCCCTGGTCTTCGCTGCGCTTGCCCGACGCCCTGCTGAAAAACTTCTCCGAGCACGACTGGGTGCCTGGCAACCTCGACCTCGACGCGGGTTTGTATACCCAGCCTGCCGGGCAAAGCGAAAACGGCGGCTACGGAAAACACAATCAAATCGACCTCAAGCCGTCCCAAGTGATGCATGAAAGCTGGAAAACCGACTTTCAGACCCAGATGACCCAGAAATTCGACGCGTTCTGGAGCGCGCATACCGATGACTACCAGACGGTAATCAAGGGCGAGTTTGTTTCCCAGGCCCGAGAACAACTGAAGAGCGCCGAAGCCGGGTCATCTGCTGAGCGAGCGTTACAAGCCCCCGAACATCAGTTCACCCGTGGCGACTACAGCCTGGTAATGGCGGCGGCAAACAATATTCCACTCGACGAAAACACCCCCCTGAGCCTTGAACAGCTGCAGGCTAAAGCGCCAGTAAACAGCACCCCCCAAGTGCATGCCCTTGATATCCACGGTTTTATATCCAGCGACATTCTTCGATTCAGCAACGACGACGCTGGCCGGCAAGTGCTTTACCTACCTGGAGCCAAACCGGCATTTCTGCGCTTCGACTCCTTGGACAAGCTCAATCAATGGGTGATTGACCAGACCAAGGACCCGAAAAAAAGCCAGTCGCTGCTCGCGCACTTCTCGTTGGCTGATCGTCAGAACCGTAAGCCTGGCGTTCTCATACAACTGGCAAGCGGGTTCGTACCGGGCGGGAGCTTTACAGGTATTGGCGACACGCGAGATGGCCTGGACGCCCTCTTCAAGAAAATGGCCGCCGACGCTCTGAAAACACCGCTGAATAAAAGCAGTCAGTCAAAGATCGAGGGGGACGTGTTTTCCACCCTGGCAACCGCTGCCAAACAACGCATGACGAGTGATACCGACGTTGTCGTCAAATCCAACAGCGAAGTGACGCGGGACACATGGCTCAATGACATTACCGTGGCCGCGGGGTTACTGGCCAAGCTTGCTCCCATCGCAGCACCGGTCACCGGTGCCGCAGTAATTGCCGGGCTGACCGAACTGGGGCTGGGGTTCGAACAATCCGCGTCCGGAGACACCGAGGCGGAACGCGACAACGGGGCCTCCCGAGCACTCGATGGTGTGCTGAACACATTATTTTCCATCGGGGCGAGTACCGTCCCTGAAGATCCTTTTGCACTGCCGCCGAAGAAAGAACTGCCGGTGAGAAACCCGCTTGTTCAACCACAAGTCACCGAAATTGAAGAACCGAAACCCGGGCCATCCAATGGTACTCAGGTGGTCAACGACGCGGGGGCTCCGGCGCCAAAATCCCGCCCCCTACTGCCGATGGCGCCCTATGCTGTCCCCGAGGGTGAACAGTTGATAAAGGACGCGCCCCGCGACGCGCTGGGTGTCTACCGAATATCCGACAGCCAGGGAGCACTGCGCCAATTCGTGCGCCTTACCGATGAGACGGGGGCGAGCAAGGTATTTGAGATATCGGGGCGTTACCGCACCGGCGATGTGTTTGCCAGAGTCATCAACCCTGATAACGGCGCGGGACTGATGATCATCACACCCGGGCGTGATGGAGAGTGGGCCCGTGCGCCGGGCGATGGCGGGGTGAAGTGGCAGTGGCCGTGGCCGCGAACTGAGTCCCCGACACTCAGTAACGATATAAAAACCCCTGCACAGGTATCGGATAATTTTATTGAGTTAGACGGTACCAAAATGAAAGGCGCTGACATATTCGACAAGTATTTCAACGTTGAAGAGCAAGCGAACTATAAATATGGCATCAGCGTCGAGGAGGAGAACGGTGTTTTAAAGAATCGCCCTGTCTTTTCTTGGACAGCCGACAGCGGGGATTTCACGGTATCCGCATCGGAAAGAGCCTCCTCATCCCCGTTCGGTACCAGCAATTACTCCGAACAATTTATCAAAGACATCAACCGAGACCCTTACACAATAAGGCGCCCTGGCCTGGAGAACGTTGAAATCGACATATCTCGGCAGATAGCAGGAATGACTATCCCCAATAACTTAGAAGAGCCGATTCGTGAGGGGCTTATAAGGGACGGGATCGATAAATTTGAGCACATCGTGCCCGATCCTGACATGCGAGCGGCAATTTCAGAGGTTGCTCATCAAGGCTCGTCCGCTCCTGTGTGGTTTGAATTGCAGCCTCCCCGAGTGAAGCCCGGCTTTAGCAGCAACGTTGGCAAAAGGCGGTACGTCATCGACTACAACCCTTTAAAAAATGAAACAGAGGTCACCATAACCACCCAATGGCACCTGAAATATGCGGTTAGAGGTGAGTCCACCCTCGCCGATGACGTGAACATAACAGCCACTCGAACGTTCACCCTTCGTGAAAGTAATGAAATAGATGGCCAGCCCGTTACAATCGACAAATCGGCTCCCATCCGGATAGAAGTCTCCCCCCGCATAAACGTATCTCCTACCTAAGCCAGCTGAACGGCGGTAACCTCGGTGACCGCCGTTTTCGTTTGGGCAGCTTTAATATGCCCGCCATTTCAGGGGTCTTTATGCAAAGAATCGCCGTCAAGCCACTACTCCTCGCCGCAAGCCTTGTGGCCTTTATGCCGATGGCCCAGGCCGCCACGACCCTGGTCTACTGCTCCGAAGCCAGCCCCGCCGGCTTCGACCCCAGCCAGTACACCAGTGGCACCGATTTCGATGCCTCCGCCGAAACCGTGTTCAACCGCCTGACCCAGTTCAAGCGCGGTGGCACCGAGGTGGAGCCTGGTCTGGCGACGAGCTGGGATGTTTCGAAGGATGGCCTGACGTACACCTTTCACCTGCGTGAAGGCGTCAAGTTCCACACCACCGACTTCTTCACCCCGACCCGCGATTTCAACGCCGATGACGTGCTGTTCACTTTTAATCGCCTGCTCGATGCCCAGAGCCCGTTTCGCAAGGCCTACCCATCCGAGTCGCCCTACTTCACCGACATGGGCTTGAACACCACGATCAAGAGCGTCGAAAAACTCGACGAGCACAGCGTGCGGTTCAACCTGAACACGGTCGATGCTTCGTTCGTGCAAAACCTGGCCATGAGTTTCGCCTCGGTGCAATCGGCCGAATACGCCGCCCAACTGCTGAAAGAGGGCAAGGCCGAACAGATCAACCAACAACCGGTCGGTACCGGGCCGTTTGTGTTCAAGCGCTATCAGAAGGACTCGCAGATCCGCTACGTGGCCAATAAACAGTATTGGAAACCCGAGGACGTGAAGCTCGACAACCTGGTGTTCGCCATCACCCCGGACGCCGCCGCACGCCTGCAAAAACTCAAGGCCGGCGAATGCCAGGTCAGCGGTTACCCGCGCCCCGCCGATATCGAGGTGATGAAGCAAGACCCCAACCTGCGCGTGTTGCAACAAGCAGGCTTCAACCTGGGCTTTTTGGCCTATAACGTGACTCACCCGCCGCTGGACCAGCTCAAGGTGCGCCAGGCCCTGGACATGGCCATCGACAAGCCCGCGATCATCAAGGCCGTGTACCAGGGCGCCGGGCAATTGGCGCAGAACGCACTGCCTCCCGCGCAGTGGTCTTATGACCCGAACATCCAGGACGCCCCCTACGACCCGACCAAGGCACGGTTGCTACTAAAAGAAGCAGGGGTTGCACCAGGTACCACCATCAACCTGTGGGCAATGACCGTACAACGCGCCTCAAACCCGAATGCGCGGATGTCCGCACAAATGATTCAACAGGATTGGGCCAAGGTCGGCATCAAGGCCAACATCGTCAGCTATGAGTGGGGCGAATACATCAAGCGCGCCAAAAATGGCGAGCACGATGCAATGATTTATGGCTGGACCGGCGACAACGGCGACCCCGATAACTGGCTGGGCGTGCTCTACAGTTGTGCCGCGGTCAAGGGCAGCAACTACGCCAAATGGTGTAACCCGGCCTACGACAAGCTGGTGCAGCAGGCCAAGGTCAGCAGTGACCGTGAGCAGCGCATCAAGTGGTATCAACAGGCACAGAAAATCCTTAAGGAACAAGTACCTATAACGCCTATTGCGAACTCGACGGTTTTCCAGCCTATGCGCAAGCAAGTGCAGGACTTCAAGATCAGCCCGTTTGGGCTAACGCCGTTCTACGGTGTGGGTCTAGATAAGTAACAGCCGCGCCCCAACCGAGTGCGCTAGACGCCTCGGCTGGGCTTTTTTGGTGCGCCATTTGCACCGAAAAAACCCTCCAAACAAGCACTTTTGTGTCGAAACTTTCATAATTGCGACATTCCTGTACGTTCGTACCACAGTTTTCCCTTTGCAACCGCTCTGCATCTTGCATTGGGTATGGCGCCTGCATAAGTATCCGCAGGCCGACTCACGAGGTCGCCCTCACCACCAAAAATGACAACAAATCATGAGGCCAACATGCTTAAACACGCAGTCCTTCCGTTATTAGTGAGCGCTGGCCTTATGGCCGCAGCCCCCGTAGCCCTTGCGGCAACTAACCTGGTGTTCTGCTCCGAAGGGAGCCCGGCCGGTTTTGATCCAGGCCAGTACACCACCGGAACAGACTTCGATGCCTCGGCCGAAACCATGTTCAACCGCCTGAGCCAGTTCGAACGTGGCGGCACTGCCGTCGTTCCTGGCCTGGCCACCAGCTGGGACGTTTCCCCGGATGGCCTGACGTACACCTTCCACCTTCGCGAAGGCGTCAAGTTCCACACCACCCCGTACTTCAAGCCTACTCGTGAATTCTCGGCTGACGACGTACTGTTCACCTTCAACCGGATGATCAATAAAGACGATCCATTCCGTAAGGCCTACCCCACCGAGTTCCCGTACTTCACGGACATGGGGATGGACACCAACATCAAGAACATCGAAAAAGTCGATGACCACACTGTCAAGTTCACCCTTGGCACCGTGGACGCCGCGTTCATCCAGAACCTGGCCATGAGCTTCGCCTCGATCCAGTCCGCCGAATACGCTGCGCAGCTGTTGAAGGAAGGCAAGCCTGCCGACATCAACCAGAAGCCGGTCGGCACTGGCCCGTTCGTGTTCAAGAGCTACCAGAAAGATTCGAACATTCGCTACACCGGCAACAAGGATTACTGGAAACCTGAAGACGTGAAGATCGATAACCTGATCTTCGCTATCACCACTGACCCGTCGGTGCGTATCCAGAAGCTCAAGAAAAACGAATGCCAGATCACCCTGTTCCCACGTCCGGCCGACCTCAAGGCGCTGGGTGAGGACAAGGACCTGAAACTGCCGCACCAGGCCGGTTTCAACCTGGGCTACATCGCCTATAACGTCATGCCAGTACTCAAGGGCCAGACCGCCGCGAACCCGCTGGCTGACCTGCGCGTCCGTGAAGCCCTGGACATGTCGGTGAACAAGCAGCAGATCATCGACTCCGTGTACCAGGGTGCCGGCCAGCTGGCAGTCAACGCCATGCCGCCGACCCAGTGGTCCTATGACAACACCATCAAGGATGCCAAGTACGATCCTGCCAAAGCCAAAGAGCTGCTCAAGGCCGCTGGCGTCAAGGAAGGCACCGAGATCACCCTGTGGGCCATGCCGGTTCAGCGCCCCTACAACCCCAACGCCAAGTTGATGGCCGAGATGCTGCAGAACGACTGGAAACAGATCGGCCTGAAGGTCAACATCGTCAGCTACGAGTGGGGCGAGTACATCAAGCGCTCCAAGGGCGGCGAGAACCAGGCCATGATCATTGGCTGGAGCGGCGACAATGGTGACCCGGACAACTGGCTGAACGTGCTGTTCGGCTGCGACTCGCTGTCGGGCAACAACTTCTCCAAGTGGTGCGACAAGAAATTCGACGGCATCGTGAAAGAAGCCAAGGCCACATCGGATGTCGCCAAACGCACCGAGCTGTATAAGCAGGCGCAACATATCCTCAAAGATGCAGTCCCGATGACACCTATCGCGCACTCGACGGTGTATCAACCCATGCGTAATACCGTACAGGACTTCAAGATCAGCCCGTTTGGCTTGAACTCCTTCTACGGCGTTAGCGTCAGCGGCAAGTAAGGATCAATAACGGCGACGTTTCATAACGTCGCCGTTATTCCATCCGCCTGGACCTTAGGAAACAGACTACGTTTGCAAGCGTTGCCGTCCTACAGCAATGAACTGCGACCCGTGCCTCCGTTGCCTACAAGGTCAGTCAGAATTGACGCATTTACTGCAAGGTCAGCGCCCCATAAGGTCGTAGGACAGCAGCGGCATCATTCTGGTGAAGGGCACTTGCTGTGTGTGGGATCAGTGAGGTCTGCCTGGCTGCACGCCAGCAGGAAGGCTCGCTGTTGATAACTACAAACAAGGACCGGGAACGTCATGCGCCATACAACCGTTGTATCCGCTCTGTTTGCCACCAGCCTGCTGGCCGTGGCCACGATGGGCCAAGCCGCCGAAAAGAAGAGCCTGGTGTTCTGCTCCGAAGGCAGCCCGGCAGGGTTTGACACTGCGCAATACACCACCGCCACCGACAACGATGCGGCGGAGCCTTTGTATAACCGTTTGGTGGAGTTCGAAAAAGGCGCCACCGACGTCGTCCCTGGGCTGGCAACCAAGTGGGATATCTCCCCGGATGGCCTGACCTACACCTTCCACCTGCGTGAAGGGGTGAAATTCCACAGCAACAAGGAATTCAAGCCGACGCGGGACTTCAACGCCGACGACGTGCTGTTCACCTTCAACCGCATGCTTGACCCCGACCACCCGTTTCGCAAGGCCTACCCTACCGAGTTTCCGTACTTCAACGGGATGAGCCTGAACAAGAACATCGCCAAGGTCGAGAAAACAGGCCCCTACACCGTGGTGATGACCCTGAACACGGTCGACGCCGCGTTCGTGCAAAACATCGCCATGAGCTTTGCCGCGATCCTTTCGGCCGAATACGCCGAGCAGTTGCTCAAGCAAGGCCGGCCCAGCGACATCAACCAGAAGCCGATCGGCACTGGCCCGTTCGTGTTCCAGCGTTACCAGAAAGACTCGCAGATCCGCTACGTGGGCAACAAACAGTACTGGGACCCGAGCCGCGTCAAGCTGGACCAACTGATCTTCGCCATCAACACCGACGCCTCGGTACGCGTGCAAAAACTCAAGGCCGGCGAATGCCAGGTGACCCTGCATCCACGCCCCGCCGATGTCGAAGCCCTCAAGGCCGACCCGAACCTGCAGCTGCTGACCAAGCCGGGCTTCAACCTCGGCTATATCTCCTACAACGTGCGCCACAAGCCGTTCGATCAGCTTGAAGTACGCCAGGCGCTGGACATGGCGGTGAACAAGCAGAGCATTCTCAACGCCGTGTACCAGGGCGCCGGGCAACTGGCGGTCAACGCCATGCCGCCGACGCAGTGGTCTTACGACGACAGCATCAAGGATGCCGCCTACAACCCGGAAAAAGCCAAGGAGTTGCTCAAGGCCGCCGGCGTCAAGGAAGGCACCGAGATCACTCTGTGGGCCATGCCGGTACAGCGCCCGTACAACCCCAACGCCAAGCTGATGGCCGAGATGCTGCAAAACGACTGGGCCAAGATCGGCCTCAAGGTCAAGATCGTCAGCTATGAGTGGGGCGAGTACATCAAGCGCACCAAAAACGGTGAGCACGATGTCAGCCTGATCGGCTGGACCGGCGACAATGGTGACCCGGACAACTGGCTCGGCACCCTCTACAGCTGCGACGCCATCGGCGGGAACAACTACTCCATGTGGTGCGACCCGGCGTACGACAAGCTGATCAAGCAAGCCAAGGTCGTGACCGACCGCGAACAAAGGACTGTTCTGTACAAACAGGCGCAGCAACTGCTCAAGCAGCAGGTGCCGATCACGCCTATCGCCCACTCGACGGTCAACCAGCCGTTAAGCGCCAAAGTCGAAGGCTTCAAGGTAAGCCCCTTCGGCCGCAACGTGTTCTCGGGCGTCAGCATCAACCCATAAGACAATAACCGGATGGCGGGGAGCGAAATCGGCTCCCCGGCAAACGTGCGGCTTTTGTTGGGAAATTTCCTACGCCAAACGTTTGCAATAGCTTGAACGAGTTCCACACCCAATAGCCGGATCACCCAAAAAGACCGGCATTAAAAAAGAGAACCAAAGGAGCTTCACCCATGAAACTGAGCAGCAAAGCGCTTCTGGCCTTGGCCATCAGCAGCATCACGGCCACCGCCTACGCTGAAACGCAAAGCCAGGACTTCGTTCCTACCACCCTGGCCGGCACCAGCGCCCAAAGCGAGGCCAAAGGCTTTATCGAAGATTTCAGCCTGGGCGGCACCACGCGTAACTGGTACTCCCATGAAAGCAAATACCGTGGGGGCACCTTCTCGTACCAGAAACACGGCCAGACCCTGACCGACCGCAACCGTACCAACTGGGTGCAAGGCACCATCCTCAACGCCAGCTCGGGCTTCACCCAGGGCACCGTTGGGGTCAAGACTGAAGTGGCGGTGTACAACGCCCTGGTACTGGACCGCAGCAAGCGTGATATCAAAGGCGGCTCCAACCGTACCCTGGCCGACTCCAACGGTGACGCCGTCGACCAGTGGAGCAAACTGGGCCTGGCCAACGTGCAATTCCGTGTGTCCAACACCACACTGACCGCCGGTCGCCAGAACTTCAGCAGCGGCATCGTCGACACCATCGGCAACCGTGCCCTGCCTTCCAGCTTCCAGGGTGTGAGCTTTAACAGCGAAGAGTTCAGCAACCTGTCGTTCCAGGGTGGCGTGTTCGACCGCGTTTCGCCACGTAGCGAGCAGAGCCTGTCGAAATTCCGCAGCGAATACGGCAACGGCGCAGAAACCGACAAAGTGTCGACCCTGGGTGTGAACTACCAGCCGCTGAAAAGCCTGAAGACCAGCTTCTTCGCCGCCAACGTGAAGGACTTCTGGAACCAGTACTACTTCGGCGCCACCCACGAACTGGGCGACGCGCAGCAGTTGGGCCTGACCACCGGCTTCAACTACTACAAGACTGTCGACGAAGGCAAAAAAGAGATGGGGGAAATCGACAACGATACCTTCTCCCTCTCCCTGGGCCTGACTCACCAGGCACACAGCCTGACCTTCGGCTACCAGCAAGTGAACGGTAACGAGTACTTCGACTACCTGCACGAAACCAACGGTATCTACCTGGCCAACTCCCTGACGTCTGACTTCAACGGCCCGAACGAGAAATCCTTCCAGATCGCCTATGCCATCAACATGGCTGAATACGGCGTACCTGGCCTGAAGTTCAACGCCTACTCGGCACGCGGCTGGGGCATCGACGGCACCCACTACACCGGCAACAACGGCCGGGCCAAGTTTGCCTATGACGGCATCCAGTCCCAGGACGGCGAGAAGCACCAGGAATACGGTGTAGGCGCCTCTTACGCGCTGCAGAGCGGCCCACTCAAAGCCACCACCGTGCGTGCAACCTATGTTGAGCACCGTGGCAGCGAGTTCCAGTCCGACGGCAGCATCAAAGAGTTCCGTCTGGTTACCACCATCCCCTTCAACATCCTTTAATTAGTGCCAGGCAGGCGGCGAGCTCAGGACGAGCCCGTCGCCTACGCTTTTCTGGCTCCATCGATTGCAGAGGGCTCTGAATGAAAATGCTCCCACTACAAGCCGCCATGGCCGCTGCGCTGTTGAGCGTGGCGATCGGCGTTTCGGCCAAACCGCTGGTGGTCTGCACCGAAGCCAGCCCGGAAGGTTTCGACCCGGTCCTGTACACCACTGCCGTGACCGCTGACGCCGCCGCTGAAACCATGTTCAACCGCCTGGTGGACTTCAAGCCCGGCACCACAGAAGTGGTGCCTGCCCTGGCCAAAGACCTGCCGGAAATCAGCGCCGATGGCCTGACCTATACCTTCCACCTGCGTGACGACATCAAGTTCCACACCACCGACTATTTCAAACCCACGCGCAACCTGAACGCCGATGATGTGCTTTGGAGCTTCCAGCGCCAGCTGGACCCGAATCATCCGTGGCATAACAAATCTCTCGTGGGTTACCCGTATTTCGAAAGCATGGGTTTCAAGGAACTGCTCAAGAGCGTAGAGAAGACCGATGATCACACCGTCGTCTTTACCCTGACCCGCCCAGAAGCTCCGTTCCTGGCCGATCTGGGCATGGCATTCTCTTCAATCCACTCGAAGGAATACGCCGACCAGTTGCTCAAGTCCGGTAAAACTGAAGACCTCAACGCCAAGCCTATCGGCACTGGCCCATTCGTCTTCAATCGCTACCAGAAAGATGCCCAGGCGCGCTTCAAGGCCAACCCGGACTACTTCCGCGGCAAACCGGCGGTCGACCCGCTGATTCTGGCGATCACCACCGATAACAACGTGCGCCTGCAAAAGCTCAAGGCCAACGAATGTCAGATCGCGTTGTTCCCCAAGCCGGATGACATCCCAAGCATCAAGAAAGATCCGAACCTGAAAGTCGATGAACTGGCTGCGATGACCACCAGCTACACCGCATTGAACACCACGCGCAAATACATGAGCGATGCCCGGGTACGCCATGCGATTAACATCGCGTTCGACAAGGCAGGTTACACCGAAGCCCTGTTCGGCAAAGGCAACGCGGTAGTCGGCACCGGCCCCTACCCACCGACCTTGCTGGGTTTCAGCGAAAAACTGAAGAACCCACCCCGTGACCTGGACAAGGCCCGCGCCCTGCTCAAGGAAGCCGGCGTACCGGAAGGCACAGAATTCACCCTGTTCACCCGCAACGGCGGCGGCCCAACCAACCCCAATCCAATGCTCGGCGCCCAGCGTATGCAGGCGGATCTGGCGCAGGTTGGCCTGAAGGTCAATATCAAAGTCATGGAATGGGGCGAAATGCTCAAACGCGCTAAAAACGGCGAGCACGACATGGTTTCGGCGGGCTGGGTCGGTGACAACGGCGACCCGGATAACTTCCTCACTCCGAACCTGAGTTGCGATGCGGCGAAAAACGGCGAAAACTACGCACGCTGGTGTAACAAAGAGTTTCAGGACTTGATCGACAAGGCTCGTGCGGAAAAGGAACCGGCCTTACGGGCTGCGCTCTATGAACAAGCACAAGATGTCTTCGAGAAGGACCAGCCATGGCTTCCAATGGCTTACCCGAAACTGTTCACCGCCATGCGCAAGAACGTAGAAGGCTTCACCCAAAGCCCTCTGGGTACAAATAACTTCGCCACCACCCAGGTGAAGTAAATAAGAAAAACGCTCGGCACCGTCGACACTGACGGTGCCGGACCTGCCTAACCGGCTGATTGAGGTACACACCAAGATGTTTAGTTTTATTGCCCGCCGACTGGGGTTATTGATCCCCACGTTCTTCGGCATCACGTTGCTGACCTTTGCGTTGATTCGCATGATTCCAGGCGACCCCGTAGAAGTCATGATGGGCGAGCGACGGGTTGACCCCGAAATGCACGCACAGGCAATGGAGCGCCTTGGCCTTAACAAGCCGCTGTATGCGCAATACCTGGACTATGTCGGCAAGCTCGCCCAGGGCGACCTTGGCGAATCGCTGCGCACCCGCACCAGCGTGTGGACCGAGTTCACCGCCCTCTTCCCCGCGACCCTGGAACTGTCCATGGCCGCGCTGTTGTTCGCCGGTATCCTGGGCCTGTTGGCCGGGGTGATCGCGGCACTCAAGCGAGGGTCCCTGTTCGACCATGGGGTGATGGGCATCTCCCTGGCGGGATATTCGATGCCGATCTTCTGGTGGGGCCTGATCCTGATCATGTTCTTCTCGGTGAGCCTGGGCTGGACCCCGGTTTCCGGGCGTATCGACCTGCTCTACGACATCGAGCCACGCACCGGCTTCATGCTGATCGACACCCTGCTGGCCGACGAGCCGGACGCGTTCTGGGATGCGTTGCACCACCTGATCCTGCCGGCCATCGTGCTCGGCACCATCCCGCTGGCGGTGATCGCGCGCATGACCCGTTCGTCGATGCTCGAAGTGCTGCGTGAGGACTACATCCGTACCGCCAAGGCCAAGGGCCTGTCGCCGGCTCGCGTGGTGTTCGTGCACGGCCTGCGCAACGCGCTGATCCCGGTGCTCACCGTGGTCGGCTTGCAAGTCGGCACGCTGCTGGCCGGTGCGGTACTGACCGAAACCATCTTCTCGTGGCCCGGCATCGGCAAATGGCTGATCGAAGCCATTGGCGCGCGGGACTACCCGGTGGTGCAAAACGGCATTCTGCTGATCGCCTGCCTGGTGATCCTGGTGAACTTCGTGGTGGATATCCTCTACGGCTTCGCCAACCCACGCATCCGTCACCAGCGCTGAGATCATGACCATGACCACACCTAATCAAGTGTCAGCAGTCGATCAGAGCCTGCTGTACCCGTCCCCGTACAAAGAATTCTGGCAAGCCTTCTCCAAGAACAAAGGCGCGGTCGCCGGCCTGCTGTTCATGTTGCTGATCGTGTTCTGCGCGATCTTCGCCCCGTGGGTTGCCCCGCATAACCCCAGCGAGCAATACCGTGACTTCCTGCTCACACCACCGGCGTGGTTGGAGGGCGGGCAAATGCAATTTCTGCTGGGCACCGACGAACTGGGCCGTGACTTGCTCTCGCGCCTGATCCAGGGTTCGCGCCTGTCGTTGCTGATTGGCTTGTCGTCGGTGGTGATGTCGCTGATCCCGGGCATCCTGCTGGGCCTGTTCGCCGGGTTCTTCCCGCGCTTGCTCGGCCCGACCATCATGCGCTTGATGGATATCATGCTGGCCCTGCCGTCGTTGCTGCTGGCCGTGGCGATTGTCGCCATCCTCGGCCCTGGCCTGATCAACACCGTGATCGCCATCGCCATCGTGTCGTTGCCGTCCTATGTGCGCCTGACCCGCGCCGCCGTGATGGGCGAACTGAACCGCGACTACGTGACTGCCGCCCGCCTCGCCGGCGCCGGCCTGCCACGCCTGATGTTCATCACCGTACTGCCTAACTGCATGGCGCCGCTGATCGTACAGGCGACCTTGAGCTTTTCCTCGGCGATTCTCGATGCCGCGGCCCTGGGCTTCCTTGGCCTTGGCGTACAACCGCCAACCCCTGAGTGGGGCACCATGCTGGCTTCGGCCCGTGACTACATCGAACGCGCCTGGTGGGTCGTGAGCCTGCCTGGCTTGACCATTTTGCTCAGCGTGCTGGCAATCAACTTGATGGGTGACGGCCTGCGCGACGCGCTGGACCCGAAACTCAAGAACGCCGCCTGAGGAGATTCCCATGTCACTGTTAGAAATCAAGAATCTCAACGTGCGCTTCGGCGACAAGACCGCCGTGCCGGTGGTCGATGGCCTCGACATTTCCGTCGACAAGGGCGAAGTACTGGCGATCGTTGGCGAGTCGGGCTCGGGTAAATCCGTGACCATGATGGCGCTGATGGGCCTGATCGAGCACCCTGGCATCGTCACCGCCGACGCCCTGAACTTCGACGGCAAGGACATGCTCAAGTTGAGCAACCGCCAGCGCCGCCAGATCGTCGGCAAAGACCTGGCGATGGTGTTCCAGGACCCGATGACCGCGCTGAACCCCAGCTACACCGTGGGTTTCCAGATCGAAGAAGTGCTGCGCCTGCATTTGAAAATGTCCGGCAAACAAGCACGCAAACGCGCCATCGAGCTGCTGGAAAAGGTCGAGATCCCAGGCGCCGCAAGCCGTATGGACGCCTACCCGCATCAACTGTCCGGCGGTATGAGCCAGCGTGTGGCCATCGCCATGGCAATTGCCGGCGAGCCCAAACTGCTGATCGCCGATGAACCGACCACTGCACTGGACGTGACCATCCAGGCGCAGATCATGGAACTGCTGCTGGCCCTGCAAAAAGAGCAGAACATGGGCCTGGTGCTGATCACCCACGACCTTGCGGTCGTGGCTGAGACCGCCCAGCGCGTGTGCGTGATGTACGCAGGCCAAGCGGTGGAAGTCGGCCAGGTGCCGCAGTTGTTCGACATTCCGGCACACCCGTACAGCGAAGCGCTGCTCAAGGCGATTCCCGAGCACAGCCTCGGTGCTACGCGCCTGGCCACGCTGCCGGGCATCGTGCCGGGTCGCTATGACCGCCCACAGGGTTGCCTGCTGTCGCCGCGCTGCCCGTACGTGCAGGACTCCTGCCGCGCCCAGCGGCCGGGCCTCGATCCGAAAAGCAACAGCCTTGCCCGCTGCTTCTACCCGCTGAACCAGGAGGTGGCGTAATGGCCGTCGTACTTACCGCCCGCGACCTCACCCGTCACTACGAAGTGTCCCGTGGCCTGTTCAAGGGCCATGCCACCGTGCGTGCCCTTAATGGCGTGTCTTTTGAGCTGGAAGCCGGCAAGACCCTCGCCGTGGTGGGCGAGTCGGGCTGTGGCAAGTCCACCCTGGCCCGCGCCCTGACACTGATTGAAGAGCCCTCGTCGGGCTCGTTGAAAATCGCCGGGCAAGAAGTGGCCGGCGCCGACAAGGCCCAGCGCAAGCAGTTGCGCAAAGACGTGCAGATGGTGTTCCAGAGCCCCTATGCCTCGTTGAATCCCCGCCAGAAAGTCGGCGATCAACTGGCCGAGCCGTTGCTGATCAACACCAACCTGTCGGCCGCTGAGCGCCGCGAGAAAGTGCAGGCGATGATGAAGCAAGTGGGCCTGCGCCCTGAGCATTATCAGCGCTACCCGCACATGTTCTCCGGTGGCCAGCGCCAGCGCATCGCGCTGGCCCGAGCGATGATGCTGCAACCCAAAGTGCTGGTGGCGGACGAACCGACCTCGGCGCTGGACGTGTCGATCCAGGCCCAGGTGCTTAACCTGTTCATGGATTTGCAGCAGGAATTCAACACCGCCTACGTGTTCATCTCCCACAACCTGGCGGTGGTGCAACACGTCGCTGACGATGTGATGGTGATGTACCTCGGCCGCCCGGTTGAGGTGGGCCCCAAGGAAGACATCTACGCACGCCCCTTGCACCCTTACACTCAGGCGCTGCTGTCGGCCACCCCGACCATTCACCCGGACCCGAGCAAGCCGAAGATCAAGATCGTCGGCGAACTGCCCAACCCACTGAACCCGCCGCCTGGCTGCGCGTTCCACAAGCGCTGCCCGTATGCGACGGCGCGTTGCAGCAGTGAGGAGCCGCTGTTGCGTCCTTTGGATAACCGGCAGGTGGCTTGCCATTACGCGGAGCAATTTGTGGCCTGAAGCAACACAACCGCCCTGTGTGGGATCGTTCCCACGCTCTGCGTGGGAACGCCGTCGGCGACGCTCTGCGTCCGCCAGCTCAAGCCTTGCGCAAGAGTGACGCGGAGCGTCACAGGATCCATCCCCACGCAGAGCGTGGGGATGATCTCGTTGCATGAGTTCCATCGCCCTTCCCGCCAGATTGCGCATCAGTCTGGCCGGAGGGGCTTTTTTTTGCGCGGTTGTAACAAAAAAACATACCGTTTGAACCCCTGCCCAAAGCCCTGAAAACATTGAGCCAGAGCATTTCAAAAAGTGTATAGATTGTAAATGCAATTTACTTCTGTTTGAGAATCAATACCATTACGGCGCACGGAGAGCGCTGGATGCACTAAAAAAATTCAGACGCCTCTCGTTCAATCGCCCCTCCTAAAGGACTTTGTGGACATGTCGTCTCAATTCAGGCTCAGCCATCTCTCGCTGGCGTTTATCGCTACCCTTTCGTCCCCCGCGCTACTGGCGCAGAGTGTGGAAAAAGAGCGCGACAAAGTGCCGATCCAAGCGACAGACCTGCCTGTGGATGGCACGCCCCAAGCCCTGGTGCTGGGCGAGACACGTGTACTGGGCACCGCCGCCGAAGAACTCAAGCAAGCGCCCGGCGTGTCGATCATCACCGCCGAAGACATCAAGAAACGCCCGCCCACTAACGATCTGTCGGAAATCATCCGCCGAGAGCCGGGTGTGAACCTGACCGGCAACAGTTCCAGCGGCAGCCGTGGCAATAACCGCCAGATCGACCTGCGCGGCATGGGCCCGGAAAACACCCTGATCCTGATCGATGGCAAGCCGTCCACCTCCCGCAACGCTGTGCGTTACGGCTGGAGTGGTGATCGTGATACCCGTGGCGAAACCAACTGGGTACCGGCCGAAGAGGTCGAACGCATTGAAATCCTGCGCGGCCCGGCCGCCGCCCGTTATGGCTCCGGTGCCATGGGCGGTGTCATCAATATCATCACCAAACGCCCCACCGACCAACTGCACGGCTCGCTGACCGCCTACACCGCCTTCCCCGAAAACGATGCCGAAGGCGCGAGCAAGCGTACCAACTTCAACCTCAGCGGCCCGCTGACCGACACCCTGGCGTTCCGCGTCTATGGCGGCCTGAACAAGACCGACGCCGATGACGCCGATATCAACCGCGCAGCCCAAGCGACGCCGGACTCGTTGGTAGCCGGCCGCGAAGGTGTGCGCAATAAAGACGTGAATGGCTTGCTGAGCTGGCAATTCACCCCCGAGCAAACCCTCGACCTGGAAGCCAGCTACAGCCGCCAGGGCAATATTTTCGCCGGCGACACCATGCTCAACGGCGGTGGCGCGTTCGTGGAAAGCCTGGTCGGCAAGGAAACCAGTGTGATTCAACGCAGCAGCTTTTCTGCCACCCATCGCGGCGAATTCGACTGGGGTTCGACCCTGGCCACGCTGACCCACGACCTGACCCGCAACGAGCGCCTCAACGAAGGCCTGGCCGGTTCCGGCGAAGGCGCGCCCTCCGCCAGCGCGGGTCGTTTCGAGTCGCGCCTGCGCAATACCCGGGCCACTGCCGAGGTCAACCTGCCCCTGAGCGTGGGTGCGGAACAGGTGCTGACCCTGGGCAGCGAATACCTCTACGAGTCGATGAACGACCCTGGCTCGTTGCGCCCGCAAAGCTATGACCCAGGCACCGGCGGCGTCCCCGCCATCCCGGGCATCAGCCGCAACAGCACCAAGACCACCGCCTCAAGCTACGCCTTATTTGCCGAAGACAACATCGAACTGGGCAGCAAGACTGTCATCACGCCTGGCTTGCGCTTCGACGATCATGAGGAATACGGCGGCAACTGGAGCCCCAGCTTCAACGCTTCGCACCAGTTGACCGATGAACTGAGCATCAAGGGCGGCATTGCCCGCGCCTACAAAACCCCCAACCTGTACCAGTCCAACCCGAACTATTTGCTCTACAGCCGTGGCAATGGCTGCAACGCCAGCGAAGCCAACATGGGCGGTTGCTACCTGGTGGGCAACCGGGACCTGAAGCCGGAAATCAGCGTCAACAAGGAAATCGGCCTGGCTTTGGACAAGGGCACCTGGCGCACCAGTGCGACGTATTTCCGTAATGACTACAAGAACAAGATCAACGCCAGTAACGAGGCGGCGTTCCGTCTAGGCAATGGCCGACGTGTATTGGAGTGGGAAAACAGCGGCCCAGCCTTGGTGCAGGGCGTTGAAGGCAACCTGTTCATCAGCCTGCGCGATGATCTGGACTTGAACACCACCCTGACCTACATGATCGACTCCAAGGACAAGGACACCGGCGAGCCCTTGAGCATCATCCCCAAGTACACCGTCAACACCACGCTGGACTGGCAAGCCACTGACAAGCTGTCTTTCCAGGTCAGCGGCACTTATTACGGCAAGCAGGAGGCGCCGACGCTCAACTCACGCAGCGCCAGCAGTTACGATCGCAGCGCCCAGCAGGACGTCGACCCGTACGGGCTGATGGGCCTGAGCAGCGGCTACGAATTCAATAAAAACCTGAGCGTACGAGTGGGCATCAACAACCTGCTGGACAAGCGTTTGTCGCGCAAAGGCAACGCCGAGGATGCGGGGGCGCAGACCTATAATGAGCCAGGGCGGGCTTACTTCGCGTCGGTGACCACTTCGTTCTGAGGAAAGTGGACGGCCAGTAATAACAATGCCTTGGAAACCCCATCCAAGGCATTGTTTGAAGCGCTTTACATTGCTGGGCGAGCCTACGTCTGGCTATCGCCTTCGTCTGCGTCGTCGCTGTCGGGCTCTTCGGTGGTCGAGTCATCATCCCCCTCAGTGCCACCTTGGCCTTTATCGCCGGGTTCCGCTTCGGACTTGGCCAACTGCAAGTCCGGGCTCTGGCTACTCGTCACCCTGGCTGAGCCATGCACCGGGTTATGCGCCCAGGCCGTCGACATCCCCAACGACAACAACACCAGCACCTTCATCAACAGCACTATTCGTTGAAAAATACTCATGATCGATTCCGTCCAGTCAGTAGGTAAAGCCCACGCGACAGACCCATTACCATCGCCAGTCTTTGAAGCTAGTTCTGATCAAGGGTTTGCGCCAATTTCTGGTCAAATCGAGATTAACTGTGGGAGCGGGCTTGCTCGCGAATGCGGGGCGTCATTCAACAGATGCGTCGGCTGATCCACCGCCTTCGCGAGCAAGCGCGCTCCCACACTTAGCCTTTGGGCGACCAATAAAAAGGGCGAAGCCATCACAGCTTCGCCCTTCTCTTAACCGCTCAAACCTTAGTGGTGTTCGCGGGTCGCGCGGAATTTCACATCCGGCCAACGCTCTTCCATCAACGCCAGGTTCACCCGGGTCGGCGCCAGGTAGGTCAGGTGACCACCGCCGTCGATCGCCAGGTTTTCCACGGCTTTGTTGGAGAACTCTTCCAACTTCTTCTTATCGCTGCAATCAATCCAGCGCGCCGAATACACGGTGATCGGCTCGTAGGAGCACTCCACCTTGTATTCCTCTTTCAAGCGGCTGGCGACCACGTCGAACTGCAGCACACCCACGGCACCGAGGATGATGTCGTTGCTGCGCTCGGGGAAGAACACCTGGGTGGCGCCCTCTTCGGCCAATTGCTGCAAGCCTTGGCGCAGTTGCTTGGACTTGAGCGGGTCACGCAGGCGCACGCGGCGGAACAGTTCCGGGGCGAAGTGCGGGATACCGGTAAAGCCCAGCGCTTCGCCTTCGGTGAAGGTGTCGCCGATCTGGATGGTGCCGTGGTTGTGCAGGCCGATGATGTCGCCGGCAAACGCCTCTTCCAGCTGCTCACGCTCGGAGGAGAAGAACGTCAGGGCGTCGCCGATGCGCACGTCCTTGCCGGTGCGCACGTGGCGCATCTTCATGCCTTTTTCGTATTTGCCGGAGCAGATGCGCATGAAGGCGATACGGTCACGGTGTTTGGGGTCCATGTTCGCCTGGATCTTGAACACAAAGCCGGTGAATTTCTCTTCGACCGGTTCCACGGTGCGCTCGTTGGCGACGCGGGCCAGGGGTTTTGGCGCCCAGTCCACGACGGCGTCGAGCACGTGGTCGACACCGAAGTTGCCCAGCGCGGTACCGAAGAACACCGGCGTCAGTTGGCCGTCGAGGAACTCCTGCTGGTTGAACTCATGGCAGGCGCCCTGCACCAGCTCCAGCTGGTCGACAAAACGGTCGTACTCGTCACCCAGGTGGGCGCGGGCTTCGTCGGAGTCGAGCTTCTCGATGATCTTGGTTTCGGTGCGTTCATGACCGTGGCCAGCGGTGTAGACAATGATGTAGTCGTCGGCCAGGTGGTACACGCCCTTGAAGTCGCGGTAGCAACCAATCGGCCAGGTGATCGGCGCGGCCTTGATCTTCAGGACGGCTTCGATTTCATCCAGCAGCTCGATGGGGTCGCGGATGTCGCGGTCGAGTTTGTTGATGAAGCTGACAATCGGCGTGTCACGCAGACGGCACACGTCCATCAGCGCGATGGTGCGTGGCTCGACGCCCTTACCGCCGTCGAGGACCATCAGCGCCGAGTCCACCGCGGTGAGGGTGCGGTAGGTGTCTTCGGAGAAGTCTTCGTGCCCTGGGGTGTCGAGCAGGTTGATCATGTGCTCGCGATACGGGAACTGCATGACCGACGTGGTAATGGAAATACCCCGTTGTTTTTCCATTTCCATCCAGTCGGAGGTGGCATGGCGGTCGGATTTGCGCGATTTCACCGTGCCGGCTACCGCGATCGCCTTGCCCATCAGCAACAGCTTTTCGGTGATGGTGGTCTTACCGGCATCGGGGTGGGAAATAATGGCGAAAGTGCGGCGTTTCGCGACTTCGGCGGCCTGGTGGGTCATGGGAAATCGCCTGGCAGGTGAGTCAAAAAAGGGCGGCGAGTATAGCGCAAACGCGAGGGTACGGACCACCGTTGAGCCCATTGGGGGTGGCTAAATACGCCCAAGTGTGGAACCTTTTAAAAGGTAGAGACGTCCACTCCCCTGCTATCGCACTCGGAACAGGGGCTGAAAAATCAGCAAGTTAGCCTGACGAGGCTGCGCTCATGGCTCGATCGCATACTGCATTGCCAGTATCGGCGAGTTGCTTTTCGCGAACCCATTCCAAGGCAGCCAGTCATGGCCCTGCCGCTCGGAAATGTGTTCGCCGACAGAAGAAAAAAAGGAGTCCGCCTGTGGCTATTCGCTATGGCAAAGGGCTGATAGGAGCAGTGGTTGTCGTCGCTCTCCTGGCCCTGCTGGTCCACTGGATCGGCATCAACACGATCGAACTGTACCGCGACGATTTGTTGTTTTACCTGCAAGCTCATCTGATTCTCGTCCTAGTCTCCATGCTGGCAGCCCTGATTGTGGGCATCCCCGCCGGTATCCTGCTCAGCCGACCCAACATGGTCGGGCGCGCAGAACGTTTCATGCAGATCTTCAACATCGGCAACACCGTCCCTCCCCTGGCCGTACTGGCCATCGCCCTCGGCGTCCTCGGCATCGGCAGCGGCCCGGCCATCTTCGCGTTGTTCCTCGCCTCGCTCCTGCCCATCGTGCGCAACACCTACGAAGGCCTGAAAAACGTTCAGGGTTCCCTGAAAGAAGCCGCCACCGGCATCGGCATGACTCCACGTCAGGTGCTGTTTCGCGTGGAATTGCCCAACGCCGTGCCGATCATCATCGGCGGTGTGCGCGTGGCCCTGGCGATCAACGTCGGCACCGCGCCGCTGGCCTTCCTGATTGGCGCCAACAGCCTGGGCAGCCTGATCTTCCCCGGCATCGCCCTGAACAACCAGCCGCAACTGTTGCTCGGCGCCGCCTGCACCGCGCTGCTGGCGTTGCTGCTTGACGGCCTGGTAACCATGGCCAGCCGCCTCTGGCTGGAACGCGGGTTGCGCCCGTCTTAAGCCCGGTAAAGGAATTCACATGAAAAAACTGAGCTTGATATTAGGCTGCGTCCTGCTGCTTGCAGGTATTGCACAAGCCGCCGAAAAACCCGTGATCCGCATCGGCGCCCGGGTGTTCACCGAGCAGACCCTGCTCGCCGAAATCACTTCCCAGTACCTGCGCGCCAAGGGCTACGACGCCCGTGTGACTGGCGGCCTGGGCAGCAACCTGGCGCGCAGTGCCCAGGAAAGCGGGCAACTGGACCTGATCTGGGAATACACCGGTGTGTCTCTGGTGGCCTACAACCATATCGACGAGAAGCTCGACAGCGAACAGTCCTACGCTCGGGTCAAAGAACTCGACGCGAAAAAAGGCCTGGTCTGGCTATCGCCGTCGCGCTTCAGCAACACCTACGCCCTGGCACTGCCGGAGAAAGTCGCGCAGGAACATCCCGAGATCAACAGCATCAGCGACCTCACCCAAGCCATGGCTCAGGAGACCAAAGAGCACCGCCTGGTCGCCCTCGACACCGAGTTCGCCAACCGCTCCGATGGCCTGGCCGGCATGGTCAAGCTGTACGACATGAACCTGACACGCAAGAACACCCGGCAGATGGACGCCGGCCTGGTCTACACCGCGCTACGTAACGGCCAGGTGTTTGCAGGTTTGGTCTACACCACCGACGGGCGCCTCAACGCCTTTAAGTTGAAGCTGCTGGAAGACGACAAGCACTACTTCCCCGACTACACCGCAGCCCCGGTGATCCGCCAGGAATACCTCGACAAGCACCCGCAACTGGCTGCCGAGCTCAAGCCGTTGGCCAACCTGTTCGACGATGAAACCATGCGTCAGCTCAATGCACGGGTCGACGTCGACCATGAAAGCCCGTCCGCCGTTGCCGCCGATTTCCTGCGCCAACATCCAATCAACTAAAAAGGAGAAGACATGGAATTTTTGAACGCCTTTTCCCATCTTGATTGGGCCCAAGTCCTGCACTTGACCTGGCAGCACATCACCCTGGTCGGCATCGCCGTGATCCTGGCGATCTTTATCGGCGTGCCCCTGGGCATTCTGATGACGCGCTTCCCTACCCTGGCAGGCCCGTTGCAAGCCAGCGCCACGGTGCTACTGACCGTGCCCTCCATTGCGCTGTTCGGCCTGCTGCTGCCGTTCTACTCCAAGTTCGGCCAGGGCCTGGGGCCGATGCCGGCGATCACCGCCGTGTTCCTCTACTCCCTGCTGCCGATCATGCGTAACACCTACCTCGCGCTGACCGGCGTAGAGCCAGGCATTCGCGAAGCCGCACGCGGCATCGGCATGACCTTCGGCCAGCGCCTGCGCATGGTCGAACTGCCGATTGCGGTGCCGGTGATCCTCGCTGGCGTGCGCACCGCCGTGGTGATGAACATCGGTGTGATGACCATCGCCGCCACCATTGGTGCCGGTGGCCTGGGTGTACTGATTCTGGCTTCTATCAGCCGCAGTGACATGTCGATGCTGATCGTCGGCGCCGTGCTGGTCAGCCTCCTGGCCATCTTCGCCGACCTGCTTCTGCAGTGGCTGCAACGCTCGCTGACTCCAAAAGGATTGCTCAAATGATCGAACTTCAAAACCTGTCCAAGACTTTTCAAAGCAACGGCAAGACCGTCACCGCCGTCAACGATGTAAGCCTGACCGTCAATGAAGGCGAGATTTGCGTATTCCTGGGGCCCTCGGGCTGCGGCAAGAGCACCACGCTGAAAATGATCAACCGCCTGATCAAGCCCACCTCGGGCAAGATCTTGATCAACGGCGAAGACACCACCGACCTCGACGAGGTGACCCTGCGCCGCAACATCGGCTATGTGATCCAGCAGATCGGCCTGTTCCCCAACATGACCATCGAAGAGAACATCGTGGTGGTGCCCAAGCTGCTCGGCTGGGACAAGCAGAAATGCCACGACCGCGCCCGCGAGTTGATGAGCATGATCAAGCTGGAGCCCAAGCAGTACCTGCATCGCTACCCGCGTGAATTGTCGGGCGGGCAGCAACAGCGCATCGGCGTGATCCGCGCCCTGGCGGCTGACGCACCGTTGCTGCTGATGGACGAGCCGTTCGGCGCGGTCGACCCGATCAACCGCGAGATGATCCAGAACGAGTTCTTCGAGATGCAGCGCGCACTGAACAAGACCGTGATCATGGTCAGCCACGACATCGACGAAGCCATCAAGCTGGGTGACAAGATCGCCATCTTCCGCGCCGGCAAGTTGCTGCAGATCGACCACCCGGACACGCTGCTGGCGCACCCGGCCGACGAGTTCGTCAGCAATTTCGTGGGCCAGGACAGCACCCTCAAGCGCCTGCTGCTGGTCAAAGCCGAAGACGCGGCGGACAACGCCCCGTCGGTCAGCCCGGAAACCCCAGTGGCCGATGCCCTGGAATTGATGGACGAGCATGACCGCCGGTACGTGGTGGTCACCTGCGCCGAAAACAAAGCGCTGGGCTATGTGCGCCGCCGCGACCTGCACCGCCAGGCCGGCACCTGCGGCCAGTACCTGCGCGAGTTCAACGCCACGGCGGCGTATGACGAGCATTTGCGCATTCTGCTGTCGCGCATGTACGAGTTCAACCGTTCGTGGTTGCCGGTGATGGATGCGGAGCGGGTGTTCCTTGGGGAAGTGACCCAGGAGTCGATTGCCGAGTACCTGAGTTCCGGTAAGTCCCGTGGGGGCAAGACCAGTATCGTCTCCCCGGCCGAGACAGCCCTGGCTTAAAAGTGTGGGAGCGGGCTTGCTCGCGAATGCAGAGTGTCAGTCGCCAGATAGGTTGACTGGTGCACCGCATTCGCGAGCAAGCCCGCTCCCACATTGGACCTTCACTGGGTCTGAAACACCTCAAATCTCCCCATTCGGGGAACATCAATCCGTCACACCGGTCGGTTACATAAGTAGCTGCACGCGGCCGCGCGACGAACGCGTGCAAAAACGCGACATTTTTAGTTGATCCCACGCCCGCCAAGCCCTAAAGTTCGCGCCGAACGTCCATGCTGGAAACGATCCATCCGGCTCAAGTACTGACGACGAGACAGCAAGGCCAAGGGCAGCTTACCCCGTGGCCTTTTTGCTTTCGGCGACATGCCTTGGGAAGTAGGCGAACCAAAGTGGGGATACGGAGGACGTTCATTTGCACCCATTGATCAAATTAGTTTGCCCTTAGGAGTTCCCAGCATGTCGATCCAGGTCGAAGATTATTTCGCGCGCGCCACTTTTGACAAAATGAAGGCGTTCGCCGACAAGCAAGAAACCCCGTTCGTGGTGATCGACACCGCGATGATCAGCCAGGCCTACGATGACCTGCGCGCCGGTTTCGAATTCGCCAAGGTGTATTACGCCGTCAAGGCCAACCCGGCCGTTGAAATCATCGACCTGTTGAAAGACAAAGGCTCGAGCTTCGACATCGCTTCGATCTACGAGCTGGACAAGGTCATGGACCGCGGCGTCAGCGCCGACCGTATCAGCTACGGCAACACCATCAAGAAATCCAAGGACATCCGCTACTTCTATGAGAAGGGCGTGCGCCTGTTCTCCACCGACTCCGAAGCCGACCTGCGCAACATCGCCAAGGCCGCGCCGGGTTCGAAAGTGTATGTGCGTATCCTCACCGAAGGCTCGACCACCGCTGACTGGCCGTTGTCGCGCAAATTCGGCTGCCAGACCGACATGGCCATGGACCTGCTGATCCTCGCCCGCGACCTGGGCCTGGTGCCGTACGGCATCTCGTTCCACGTAGGCTCGCAACAGCGCGACATCAGCGTGTGGGACGCGGCCATCGCCAAGGTCAAGGTGATCTTCGAACGCCTGAAAGAAGAAGACGGCATTCACCTGAAGCTGATCAACATGGGCGGTGGCTTCCCGGCCAACTACATAACCCGCACCAACAGCCTGGAAACCTACGCTGAAGAAATCATCCGTTTCCTCAAGGAAGACTTCGGTGACGACCTGCCGGAAATCATCCTGGAACCTGGCCGTTCGCTGATCGCCAACGCCGGCATCCTGGTCAGCGAAGTGGTATTGGTGGCGCGCAAGTCCCGTACCGCGGTCGAGCGTTGGGTGTACACGGATGTGGGCAAGTTCTCCGGCCTGATCGAAACCATGGACGAAGCCATCAAGTTCCCGATCTGGACCGAGAAGAAAGGCGAGATGGAAGAAGTGGTCATCGCCGGCCCGACCTGCGACAGCGCCGATATCATGTACGAAAACTACAAGTACGGCCTGCCATTGAACCTGGCCATTGGTGATCGTTTGTACTGGTTGTCGACCGGTGCCTACACCACCAGCTACAGCGCGGTTGAGTTCAATGGGTTCCCACCGTTGAAGTCGTTCTACGTGTAATAAGACGGTTATAACTAAAAAGCCCATGGCGTTTCATGGGCTTTTTTCTGTCTGTGGTACGCGCCCTCAGCGATCTTCGCGAACGTGCCATAACCGTAGAATATAGAGTGTCGACTGTTGAATTTCGTAGCGCATTTCGTAATGGCCGACTAAGAGTCTTCTTACGTCGCGCGGTGAAAACTCTTCAATTCTCTCACCGATGCGCGGATTATCGAGCAGCGTGTCAGGCGCTTGAGACAGTGACTGCACGATGCGGGCGGCAGCTTCGCGGTTTACAACAGAGAGGAAGTCATATAATCGAGCCAGGTCGGATAAGGCTTTACTTGTCCACCTCAGCTCCATCAGCGCGGTACCGGTAGCGGCGAATCGGTGCTCAGGCTATCTGCCCAGGCCTGCACTGCCTGGTGATCGATCACGCGCCCCGCATCTACATCTGCCATAGCCTCAAGCGTCAGCCGGCTGCGCTCTTCTTCTTGATCGACCCAATCAGCGAGGGCCTGTTTCACCACCCATCCGCGTGAGCGATCCATTCGCGCGGCCATCTGGTCAACTTTCTGAGCAAGGGCAGTGGGAATATGAGCTGTCATTACTTTGGTTTCGGCACCCATGAAAACTCTCTCTGCGGATAAATGACAAGCAGGTGATTAAAAATGATTCAAGCTTAATCATAGCGACTTAAGCCAGAGCTTCAACCTTCGATCCTTGCCGTTCATCGACAAACCGGAACACGTGAATATGTAGAAACGGGTTCCTACAGCGTTTTCTCCAATTGGTCCGCGTGCCCTTGATAAGCCTCGGCCATGGCGCGAATCTGCGGGTCATTGGCCAGTGCCAGCGCCTTGTGCGCCGTTCGCAGGAATTTGGAATTCCCAGCCGCCAACGCCTTGCGCAGCCATTCCAGCGCAGCGTCGATCTGCCCTCTGTCCGCCAGCACCGCTGCATAGCTGAACTGCCCCCGAAAATCCCCAGCTTCGGCGGAGCGTCGGTACCATTCGACGGCTGTCTCTAGATCCCTGGGGCAATACTGGCCGTCTTCCAGATAACGCCCCAGCAGGTTCATCGACTTGGCGTGGCCCTGCCCTGCGGCCTGGCGATAAAGCATCAGCGCTTGGGCCTGGTCTTGCTCAATGCCGCGACCGGTAGCCAACAGGTTGGCGTAGTTGTACTGGCCCCAATCCAACCCGCCTTCGGCTGCCAGCCGATATTCCCGGGCTGCCGCTGCTTCATCGACGGCACAGCCCCAACCATGCTCCCGGCAACGCCCGATCATATTGCGCGCCATCAGGTGCCCGCCCTGCGCGGCAATCTGGAACCAGCGCAGCGCCAAGGCTTCATCGCGCGCAATGCCGCGCCCTTCCAGCAGGATTTGCCCGAGCAGGGCCTGGGCATCGACCACGCCTGCCTTGGCGGCGATGAGGATGGCCTGGGCGGCGCGCACCGGGGAATCATCGAGCATGCTTTGTAATTGCTCGACGTTGAGCACTTCTTCGCGGCGCAATAAAAAGCCCATGCTCAGACCTCGACCCAGCGGCGCAGCAAGTTGTGGTAGGTGCCGGTGAGCTGGATCAACGCGGGGTGGTCGGGCACGTCGCGGGTCAGTTGCTGGATCGCGCCGTCCATCTCGAACAGCAAGGTGCGCTGGCTGTCTTCGCGCACCAGGCTTTGGGTCCAGAAGAACGAGGCATAGCGCGCGCCACGGGTCACCGCGTTGACCTTGTGCAGGCTGGAGCCGGGGTACAGCACCATGTCGCCGGCGGGTAGCTTGACTCGCTGCACGCCGAATGTGTCCTGGATCTCCAGTTCCCCACCGTCGTAGTCGTCGGGGTCGCTGAAGAACAACGTGGACGAAAGGTCGGTGCGCACGCGCTCGTGGCTGCCTTTGGGTTGGCGCACCGCGTTGTCGATATGAAAGTCGAAACTGCCGCCTGCGGTGTAGCAGTTGAGCAGTGGCGGGAAGACTTTATGCGGCAGCGCGGCCGACATGAACAGCGGGTTGCTCCACAACCGTTCCAGCATCGCCGCGCCGATTTCCTTGGCCAGGGGGTGACCTTCGGGTAATTGCAGGTTGTGCTTGGCCTTGGCCGACTGGTGCCCGGCAGTGATTTTGCCGTCAGCCCATTCGGTCTCTTCCAGGGCCTGGCGAATGCGTAGCACCTCCTCGCGAGAGAACAGGCCGGGAATGTGCAGCAACATGGGGCAATACCTGCGATCAGAGAGGCGTCAATGGTATTGATTCTTATCCGCCCTGTAAAACACGGGGACGAACGAGAAGGCAAATTCCGTAACAAAAAAGTGTAAAGAATGTAAATTTGATGCGAATAGCAATATCTCGCAATTGATACAAAGTCTTGTTGGCCCTATATTCCGCGGCCTCACATCCTTGGGGAAGGGACACGTCATGTCGCGCACTATTCTAAAAATACCGGTCAGTTCACCACGCATGCTGGCTTCGGCCATCGGCGTTGCCCTGAGTGCCGGCTCCGCCGCCCACCTGGCGCAGGCGGCTGAAAATACCGAGCCAAAAGGCGAGCGCAACCCTATCTCCCTCGGCGCCACCAACATCACAGGGCAAGAGCAGGACAACACCTCCTACCAGGTCGAAAAAGCCTCGTCGCAGAAGTACACCGCGCCGCTGGTGGACACGCCGCGTTCGGTCACTGTGGTGCCGCAACAAGTACTCAAGGACACCGCCGCCACCTCGTTGCAGGATGCCTTGCGCACCGTACCGGGTATCACCTTCGGCGCCGGTGAAGGTGGCAACCCTCAGGGCGACCGTCCGTTCATCCGTGGTTTTGACGCTCAGGGCGATACCTACCTCGATGGCGTACGCGATACCGGCGGCCAGAGCCGCGAGATCTTCGACATCGAGTCCATCGAAGTCAGCAAAGGCCCCAACTCCTCGTTCGGCGGCCGTGGCTCGGCCGGTGGCAGCCTCAACCTGGTGAGCAAGACCCCACAAGCGCGGGACTTCACCAACGGCGGCTTTACCTACGGCTCCGACCAGACCCGCCGCTACGTGCTCGACGTGAACCGCCAGTTCCTCGACGACAGCGCGGCATTCCGCCTGAACCTGATGAGCCATGAACAAAACGTGGCTGGCCGCGATGCGGTGAACTACGACCGTTGGGGCGTGGCACCGTCGCTGACGTTTGGCCTGGGCACGCCGACCCGCGTCAACCTCAGCTACTACCATATGGAAAGTGATGACCTGCCGGATTCGGGGATTCCGTATGGCTATAGCAGCGCAGCCTCAAATGCGGTGCACGTTCACGACAAGCCGACCGATGGCGGCGACAGCAGTAACTTCTATGGTTTGAAAAGCCGTGACTTCCGCAAGACCCGCGCCGACATCAGCACGTTCTCCATCGAGCACGACCTGAACGACAACATGACCCTGAAAAACACCCTGCGTCATGGCAGCACCGGTCAGGATTATGTATTGACGCAACCTGATGACAGCCAGCACAACGTCAATCAGTTTGGGACCGTATGGCGTCGTGCCAACAGCCGTGTTTCCACCACCACAACGACCACTAACCAGACCGATCTGTTCGGTAATTTCCAACTGGCAGGTATGAAGCATTCCTATTCCACCGGTCTGGAATTCACGGGCGAAGAAACCCGCGTAAGTGGCTACACCGTTACTCCAAACAGTAACCCAAAACCCAACGGCTGCACGCCTAGCGTAGTCGGCAGCAGCGGCGGCAACTGTACTTCGCTCGGCAACCCGAACCCCGACGATGCCTGGAACGGCAGCATCGCCCGCAACTACAACGGCACCAACACCAAAGCCACCAGCCGTGCCGTGTATGTGTTCGATACCATCGAACTCGATCCAAAATGGCTGCTGAACGTGGGCTTGCGCTACGACACCTTTGACACCGTAGCCAACACCAACGCAGTGCCGAGCGCGACGGTAAAAGCCCGCAGCAAGATCAAAGACGACAGCCAGTTCTTCAACTGGCAGGCCGGCCTGGTCTGGAAACCTTTGGAGAACGGTAGTATCTATGCGTCCTATGCCACTTCAGCCACACCTCCTGGAGGTTTGGTAGGCGAAGGCGCCGATCCCAATCAGCTATCCGCCGGTGCCGCCACCAGCGACTTGCAGCCAGAAGAAACCGTCAACTACGAGCTGGGCACCAAGTGGGACCTGTTCCACGATCGCCTGTCCCTGACTGCTGCCGTGTTCCGTACCGAGAAGAAGAACACGCGCATTCTGGTGGATGCACTCACCTACGAAAACGCGGGTGAATCACAGGTCGATGGCGTGGAATTGTCGGCCAGCGGCAAGCTCACCGATCAATGGCAAGTGTTCGCCGGGTACACCTACCTGGACAGCGAGTTGGTCAAATCCGGCCTCAACGGGCGTAACGGCATAGTCAGTGCCGGCTCCAACAAAGGCAACCAAATGCCCAACACGCCGAAGAACTCCTTCAGCCTGTGGACCACCTACGACATCACGCCCAAGCTGACCGTCGGCGGCGGCGCCTTCTACGTCGATGAGGTTTACGGCGATGCCGGCAACACCGTGTATGTGCCGTCCTACACCCGCTACGACGCCATGGCCAGCTACAAGCTGACCAAAAACGTCGACCTGCAATTGAACGTGCAGAACCTGACCGACAAGACCTACTACGACAAAGCCTACTCGGCGCACTTCGCCAACCAGGCGGCCGGTCGTACGGCGTTATTGACCACCAGTTTCCACTTCTAAAAGCGGTAAAGTTCCAGCCAGAAGCCCCACACATCGAATGCGTGGGGCTTTTGCGTGTTTTTCGGCAACTCACGGCATAATGCGCGCCGTGATCAGATATCCAGCTAAGCGAGGCGCTCCGACGTGTTGAAGAAAACCCTGTTCCAGTTGCATTGGTTCTTCGGCATCACGGCCGGGCTGGTGCTGGCCTTGATGGGGGTCACCGGGGCCGCGTACTCGTTCCAGGACGAGATCCTGCGGGCGCTCAACCCCACCGTGTTGAGCGTGCAAAAACGCGAGACCGGTGTACTGCCGCCCGCCGAGCTGGTACGCAAGCTGGAAGCGGCCGAAGGCAATACCGTGGCCATGCTGTGGGTAGAAAGCGACAGCGGCAACGCTGGCCGCGTGTCCTTCACCCCACCACCGGGCGAGCGCCGTGGCCAGATGCGCTACTTTGACCCGTACACCGGCGACTACATGGGCGACGCGGTCGGCCAGGACCTGTTCGGCTTTATCCTGCAACTGCACCGCTTCCTCGCCATCGGTGACACCGGGCGCAATATCACCGGCGCCTGCACCCTGATCCTGTTGTTCTTCTGCCTCTCCGGCCTGTACCTGCGCTGGCCGCGCCAGGTGAAAAGCTGGCGCGTCTGGCTGACCCTGGACTGGCGCAAAAAGGGCCGCAGCTTCAATTGGGACCTGCACTCGGTATTCGGCACCTGGTGCCTGCTGTTTTATCTGTTGGCGGCGCTGACCGGGCTGTATTGGTCCTACGACTGGTACAACCGTGGCGTGACCAAACTGCTGTCCGACGCGCCGCAGAACGAGCGCATGCGCAAGCGCGGCCCTGCCCCCGCTGGCCCGGCTCCGGTGGCCAACTACGACGCGATCTGGAGCAGCATCTACAGCAACGCCGGTCCCGACTTGAGCGCCTACAACATTCGGATGCCGGCGGTTGCCGGGCAACCGGCCACTGTGTATTACCTGCTCAACTCATCGCCCCATGACCGCGCGCTGAACCAGATCAACCTGGACCCGGCCACCGGCGAGGTCAAATCCCACGAGCGCTACGCCAGCAAAAGCCTCAAGGCGCAGTTGCTGACCAGTGTGTATGCGCTGCACACCGGCAGCTATTTCGGCCTGGTCGGGCGGATTGTCCTCACCGTCAGCTCACTGCTTATGCCGCTGTTTTTCATCACTGGCTGGCTGCTGTACCTCGACCGACGCCGCAAAAAACGCCAGGTACGCGATGCCCGTAAAGGTCTGACAGACAACCACAGCGATGCCCCGGCCTGGCTGATCGGCTTCGCCAGCCAGAGCGGTTTTGCCGAACAACTGGCCTGGCAAACGGCCGGGCAATTGCAGGCTGCGGGCCTGGCGGTAAAGGTGCAGCCCCTGGGCAGTGTCAGCCCTGACGACCTCAGCCACTCGCAGAACGCGCTGTTTGTGGTCAGTACCTTTGGCGACGGCGAAGCGCCCGACAGCGCCCGTGGTTTCGAGCGCAGCGTGCTCGGCCAGGCGCTGCCCCTCAAAGGCTTGAACTACTCGGTGCTGGCCCTGGGTGACCGGCAGTACGAGCATTTTTGCGGCTTTGCCAGGCGCCTGCATTTCTGGCTGACCAACCAGGGCGGCAACCCCCTGTTTGCCCCGGTGGAAGTCGACAGCGGCGACACCCTGGCGTTGCAGACCTGGCAACAACAACTGGGCCAGCTCACCGGGCATGCGCCGGCAGCGGCCTGGCCGACGGCCCAGTACGAAAACTGGACCCTGAGCCAACGCACCCTGCTCAACCCCGACAGTGTCGGCTCGCCCGTCTACCTGCTGGGCCTCACATCCACGTCTGCGCACAGCTGGCTGGCCGGCGACCTGGTGGAAGTTCTGCCGCGCAATTGCCCGTGGGCTATCGAACACTTCCTGGCCGGCCTGGGCTTGGTCGGCAGCGACGGCGTGGTAATCGACGGCGTCGCCCATACCCTCGACCAGGCCCTGGCCACGCGCCAACTGCCGGACAACCGCACGCACCTGGTCGGCCTGCACGCCCAGGCACTGGTGGACGCGTTGGTACCGCTGGGCATGCGCGAATACTCCATCGCCTCGATTACCAGCGACGGCGTGCTGGAGTTGATCGTGCGCCAGGAACGCCACCCCGACGGCAGCCTGGGGCTTGGCTCCGGCTGGCTGACTGAACACGCCGCCCTCGGCTCGGCCATCAGCCTGCGCCTGCGGCGCAACAGCGGCTTCCATTTGCCCGACGCGCCTGTGCCGCTGATTCTGCTGGGCAACGGCACCGGCCTGGCGGGCCTGCGCAGCTTGCTCAAGGCGCGTATTGCCGACGGCCAGCAGCGCAACTGGCTGCTGTTTGGCGAGCGCAATATCGCCCACGACTACCTGTGCCAGGAGGAACTGCAAGGCTGGCTCGCCAATGGAGATCTGGCCCTGCTGGACCTGGCGTTTTCCCGGGACCAGGAGGAGAAAATCTACGTACAGGACCGTTTGCGCGAGTCAGCGGATGTGCTGCGTAAATGGCTGGCGGATGGCGCGGCGATTTATGTGTGTGGCAGCTTGCAAGGGATGGCGACGGGGGTGGATCAGGCACTGGCAGACATCCTGGGCAATGAGGCGCTGGAGCGCCTGATCGAACAGGGCCGCTATCGTCGGGATGTCTACTGACCCCGCTAATGCCTGCCTTCTGTAGGAGCGAGCTTGCTCGCGAAGAACGTCAACGATAACGCGGGCTTCCTGAATAACGCGGCGTCTGTGAGTTTTTCGCGAGCAAGCTCGCTCCTACAGTTTTGATTGCATTCCAATCAGATGGGTTGCAGTTTTTGCTCGAACACGGAAACCCCATCCAAGTCCCGCAGCATCACCGTCAACTCCGCCGTCTGCCCATCAATCTGCACCTCACCAAAAAACTGGAAACCCGCAAACGGCGAGGTGTTCTGTGCCGGTGGCGCCTTCTGGAACACCACGTGCGGGCCAAAGGTTTTATCCAGTGGGTTGGGCCCGAAGCTTCCGGCATTCAACGGCCCTGCCACAAACTCCCAGAACGGCTCGAAATCCTGAAACGCCGCGCGGTCTGGGTGGTAGTGATGCGCCGCGCAGTAATGCACATCGGCCGTCAGCCACACGTGGTTGCGCACCTTGTGCTCATGCAGGAACCCCAGCAGATCGGCAATCTCCAGCTCACGCCCTTGCGCCGGGCCAGGGTCGCCGTTGGCGACGGCTTCCCAACGCGCCACGCCGGGGCTGACCTCACCGTCGGGCACGCCCAGGCCGATGGGCATGTCGGCGGCGACCACCTTCCACTGCGCTTGCGACGCCTTGAGCCCGCGCTTGAGCCAGTCCAACTGCTCACGCCCCAGGAAGGGCTTTTCAGCGCCCAGGTTATCGTCATTCGGCCCGCGATAGCTGCGCATATCCAACACAAACACATCCAGCAGCGGCCCATAACTGAGCTTGCGATAAATGCGCCCGCCAGCGTCGGCGCTCTGTCGGCGCATGGGTGAGTATTCCAGCCAGGCCTGGCGGGCACGGCCCACCAGGGTGTTGATGTCGCGGGTCTGGTAACGCTCATCCAACTGCTTGCTCGATGACCAGTTGTTGATCACCTCGTGATCGTCCCACTGCCAGATCTGCGGCACCTCGGCATTGAAGCGGCGCACGTTTTCATCCAGCAGGTTGTAGCGGTAATTGCCGCGATATTCATCCAGGGTTTCGGCAACCTTGCTCTTGGCTTCGGTGGTGATGTTGCGCCAGATGCGCCCGCCTTCGGTGGTGATCTGCGCGGGGACTGGGCCGTCGGCGTAGATGGTGTCGCCGCTGTGGATAAAAAAGTCCGGCAGGCGCAGGCGCATAGCTTCATAGATGCGCATGCCACCGATGTCGGGGTTGATGCCGAAGCCTTGGCCGACGGTGTCGCCGCTCCACACAAAACGGATATCGCGCCGCTGTTGCGGCACGCTGCGCAAGTGGCCGAACCAGGGCTCACTGGCAATGCCGCTCTGGGCGTCTTCGAAATGCACGCGGTAGAAAATCGCCTGGTCGACCGGCAGCCCCGTGAGTTCGACACGGGCGGTAAAGTCGGTGCGGCTGTCGGCCAGGGGCGAGACGAACCGGCGCGGGTTGCTGAACACACTGCGGGTATCCCACTCCACCACCATCTTCGCCGGGCGGTCGCTGCGGCTCCAAATCATGGCGCGGTCGCCCTGCAGGTCGCCCGATTGCACGCCGTCAGTGAGTTGCGGCCGGTCCTTCACCGAAGCGATCACCGCCGGCGCCAGGCCCGGCAACAACAGGCCAGCGCCTACGGCTTGCATCACACGGCGGCGGCCCAGATCGAAGTGGCTCATGCAGGTGCCCTCTTGAGTATCAAAAGGGCCACTTAAGCATGATGGGATGAAGCGCAGATGACAGGCTACAACTGTAGGAGCGAGCTTGCTCGCGAAAAACGTCAACGATCACGCGGGCTTGCTGAATGAACGCGGCGCCTGCGAGTTCTTCGCGAGCAAGCTCGCTCCTACAGGGTATTTGGGCTTGCCCCCACACTTTTACTGGGTCAGGCAGTCACGGCCAGCTCGGCCGCTTCCGGTCGCTTGAGCAGGGCATACACCAAGCCGGTCAACACACTGCCCGCCACAATCGCCAACAAGTACAACAACGCATGGTTCATCGCATTCGGAATCACCAGCACAAACAAGCCACCATGGGGCGCGGCGAGTTTGCAGCCGAAGTACATCGACAGTGCGCCGGTCAACGCGCCACCGGCGATGCTGGCTGGAATCACGCGCAGCGGGTCTTTGGCGGCGAAGGGAATCGCGCCTTCGGAGATAAAGCACAGCCCCAGGATCATCGCCGCCTTACCGGCCTCGCGTTCGGTCTGGGCGAACTTGCGCCGGGCCAGCAACGTGGCGATGCCCATGCCAATCGGCGGCACCATGCCGGCAGCCATAGTCGCGGCCATCGGCGCGCCGCTCGAGGCGGCCAGCAGGCCGACCGAGAACGCATAGGCCGCCTTGTTGATCGGCCCGCCCAAGTCCACGCACATCATGCCGCCGAGCAGAATGCCCAGCAGCACCGCGTTGGTGGTGCCCATGGTGCTGAGGAAATCCGTCAGGCCCGTGAGCAAGCGGGCGACCGGTGGCCCCACCAGGTAGATCATCACCAAGCCGGTAAACAGGCTCGCCAATAACGGAATGATCAGGATCGGCTTGAGCGCTTCCAGGCTCTGGGGCAGTTGCACCGCGCGGCTGATCAGCTTGACGCAATACCCGGCGACGAAACCGGCGAGGATGCCGCCAATAAACCCAGCCCCCAGCGTCCCCGCCAGCAGCCCGCCAATCATGCCGGGTGCCAGGCCGGGACGGTCGGCAATCGAGTAGGCGATGTAGCCCGCCAGCAGCGGCACCATCAACAGGAACGCCTGGTCACCCACGGACTTGAGCGCCGCCGCCAAGGTGCCGGGCTGTTCGAAGGCATGAATGCCGAACACAAACGACAAGGCGATCAGCAAGCCCCCCGCCACCACCATCGGCAACATGTACGACACGCCGGTGAGCAGGTGTTTGTAAATCCCGGTTTTCTCGGCCTTGGCCGCTGCACCGCTGGCCGCGCTTTCCACTGCGCCTTCGGCGAGGGCCTTGTTGAGGATGGCTTCGGATTGCTTGAGGGCAATGCCGGTGCCACAGCGGTAAATCTTCTTGCCGGCGAAACGCTCGGTGGCCACTTCGATATCGGCCGCGAGCAATACCACATCGGCATCGGCAATCGCTTGCGAGCTCAACGGCGTGCGGGCGCCGACCGAACCTTGGGTCTCGACCTGCAAGTCATAACCCAGGCGCTGGGCGGTCTGCTGCAAGGCTTCGGCGGCCATGAATGTGTGGGCCACGCCAGTGGGGCACGCGGTAATCGCAACGATACGCGGCGCAGCCTTGGCCGCCACCGGGGCAGCGTCGGCGACATACACCTGGGCCTCTTCAGCCCCCCGACGCAATACGCCTTCGACATCTGCCAACGCCTGGGCCGGCGTGCTCTGGAACACGCGCTTGCCGACAAACCGCTGCATATCCACCGGGGTACTGCTGACCAGCAGCACCCACTCGGCATCATCAATCGTGGCCTGGGACAACTGGCGCTCCGGGCGCTGCACATCGACGACTTCAACACTGGTGTGCAAGCCCATGCGCTGGGCGGCGGCGTCCAGCAAGCGGGCGCACAGCACACTGGTGACCATGCCGTTCGGGCAGGCGGTAACAATGGCTAACTTCATCACAAACCCTCTTATTGTTCTGTCAGCGTGCGCACATCGACGCCGCTTTCGAGACGCGCCAACTGCGCGTCATCGCTGATGCCAAAACCGATCTGTGTCACTGCCATCGCGGCAATTGCCGTGGCCCGGCGCAGGGTGTGCTCCGGCGTGTCGCCACTGAGCAAACCGTGGAGCATCCCGGCCAGCAGCGAGTCGCCGGCGCCCACGGTACTGGCCACTGCCACTTTGGGCGGTGTGGCGTGCAGCGCCGCACCTGGGCGGTACCAAGTCACGCCTGCGGCCCCGTCGGAGACCACCACATGCTCGACACCTTGCTGATGCAGGCGGCTGATGGCATCGGTGGCGCTACCCAGGGCCTCGGCCAACTCTTCGGTATTGGGTTTGACCAGCCACGGGCCAACCTCCAACCCCAGGCGCAGCGCTTCGCCGCTGGTGTCCAGGGCCACTTTCAACCCGAGGTCTTTCAACGCCTCCAGCAGACCTTTAAACCACTGCGGGCTGACGCCGCGCGGCAGGCTACCGGCCACCACCACCGCATCGAACTCCGGGCCAATGATCGCGACCATCTTGAGCAGCGCTTTTAGCGCCTCTTCAGTCACCAGCGGCCCCGGTGCATTGATGTCGGTGACCCGCCCATCCTGTTCGGCAATCTTGATGTTGCTACGGGTTTCGCCGGGGACACGAATGAAGGCATCGCCAAACCCACGGCGCTTGATCAGCGCATTGAACGCCTGGGGGTTGGCACTGCCGAGGAACCCGCCCACGCTGACGTAATGGCCCAGGTCCGCCAGCACTTGCGCCACATTCACGCCCTTGCCCGCCGCGTGGGTGAGCATCGCCTCACTGCGATTGACCTCACCGGGTTGCAGGTGCGCCAGGCGTACCGTGAGGTCCAACGCCGGGTTCAGCGTCAGAGTCAGAATATTCGCCATCTACACGGCCTCCACTAGGGCACGCACTTCGGCAGGCGAACCCACCGCCAGTGCTTGTTGCGCCAGGCCTTGGGCCTCGCTCAGACTGAACTCACGCACCCGCGCCTTCACCTCGGGAATGCTGCGGGCCGACACGCTCAACTCATCCACACCCAGGCCGACCAGCACCGGCACCGCCAGCGGGTCCGCCGCCAACTCGCCGCACACGCCCACCCATTTGCCGTGGGCATGGGCGGCGCGCACGGTGATGTCGATCAGTTGCAAAACTGCCGGGTGCAAGCCATCGGCCTGGGCCGACAGGGTCGGGTGGCCACGGTCGATGGCCAGGGTGTACTGGGTCAGGTCGTTGGTGCCGACGCTGAAGAAGTCGACTTCCTTGGCGAGCACCGGCGCCAGCAACGCGGCTGAAGGCACTTCGATCATGATCCCCAGTTGCAGGTCCGCCACCGGGATCTCCAGGCGCAGGCGCTCGGTCATGTCCCGGGCGGCGCGCCACTCATCCACGCTGCCGACCATGGGGAACATGATGCGCAGCGGGCGGTTATCCGCAGCACGCAGCAGCGCGCGCAGTTGCGCTTCCATGATCTGCGGGCGTTGCAGCGTCAGGCGAATGCCGCGCACACCGAGGAAGGGGTTTTCTTCTTCGGCGATCGGCCAGTAGGGCAAGGGCTTGTCGCCGCCCACATCCAGGGTGCGCACCACCAACGGGCGACCGTTGAGGCCGTCGAGTACGCGACGGTATTCGGCCTCCTGGGTGGCCTCATCCGGTGCCTGGGGGTGGGCCATGAAAATCAGTTCGGTGCGCAACAGGCCGATACCTTCGGCGCCCTGCTCCACTGCACTGGCCACCCCGGCGCTTTCACCAATGTTGGCGAACACTTCCACAGCGTGGCCGTCACGGGTCAGCGCCGCTTCATGGCGTTGGGCCGAAGCAGCTTGCAAGCGCTGTTCGCGGCTGTCGCGCTCCACGGTAGCGCGTTGCAGGGTGGCGGTGTCGGGGTCGACATGCAGGCGACCGCGCTGGCCATCGAGCAACAGCGGCGTGCCGGCGTTGAGCAGTAATACCGCAGCGCCAGCACCGACCAAGGCCGGAATGCCCAGGGCGCGAGCGACGATGGCACTGTGAGCGGTGGCGCCACCTCGGGCGGTGAGAATGCCGGCAACGCGGGCCGGGTCCAAGCGCGCCACGTCCGAAGGGCCGACTTCTTCCATCACCAGGATGTAGGGTTCGCTCGGTTCCTGCACACTTTCAACGCCGCACAACTGCGCCAGCACGCGGCGGCCGATGTCACGCAGGTCGGCAGCACGCTCGGCCAGCAAGGCATCCTGCAACGCCTCCTGCTGCTTGGCGGCAGCTTCGATCACGCTCATCCAGGCGGCCTCGGCGCTTTCGCCCTGCTTGAGGCGGGTGTCGACTTCGTCGGTGAGTTCCGGGTCGTCGAGCATTTCCTGGTGGGTGATGAAAATCTCGCGGATGGCCTTGGCCTGGCTACGCTCGATCAGGCCCTGGATATCCGTGCGCACGTCGCTCAAGGCCGTGTGCAGGCGCTGGCGTTCGGCGGCGGCAGACTCGCCGCGCAAGGGGTAATCGAACACCTGTGGCACTTGGATGTGGGCCGGGCCGATGGCGATACCCGGCGCGGCGGCAATGGCCTGGAGTTGGCTACCGCTCACTGGCGCGCTAAGCACGGGTTCGATGTCGACCGGTGCTGGCTGTGCGCTCACGGTGGGCAAAGGCTCGACCTCTTCGCCAAGGCCCTCTTGCACGGCGGCCAAGAGGGCGGGCAATGCATCGCCGGCCACCGTCGGCTCGGCCACAAACTCCAGCACCTGGCCACGACGTGCGCCGAGGCTGAGCAACTTGCTCAAGCTTTTGACCGACACGGCGCCCACCGCGCCATCGACGATCCGCACGCGGATATCGCCATCAAAACTTTTCGCCAATTGGGCAAGGATCTTCGCCGGGCGTGCATGCAACCCGTGGGCGTTGGCCAGGGTAATGCGGGCGCTGGGCCAGTCCGGTGGCAGTTCACCGCCCAGCACTTCCAGCACCGCGCGGCTGCTGGTGGCGCGCCCCAACTCCTGGCCGCGCCCTTCAATCAGCAAGGCACACAGGCGTTCAAGCAGGGTCTGGTGCGCTTCACCGAGGCTCGCCAGGCAAAACAGGCCGTGCAAAGGCTGGCCGAGGTAGCGCATGGGTTTGTCCGGCGTCACAAAGGCCAGGCCCGGACGCTTGACCGTCTGCTCGCTGTGCAACCACCACAGGCCATCGCCCAGGGGCAGCGCGTCGACCTGCTGCAACACGGCGGCAAAGCCATTGCTCACACAGTCGGCCTGGCGCAGCAGGCGTGCACCGCGCCACACCAACTCTTCAAAATCATCGGCCGACACGCCCAGGCTGATCATCTGTGCATCCAGCGCCAGTTCCTGGGGCGCGCCTTGCAACAGTTTCAACAGGGCTTCGGCACTGCCAGCACGGCGCAAGGCCTGGCCCAGGTCGGTTTCACCGAGAGCACGGGTGAGCAGTTGCAGCAGGCGAAGGTGTTCATCGGATTTAGCCGCGATGCCAATCGCCAGGTAGACGATCTGGCCATCGCCCCAGTCCACCCCTTCGGGGAACTGCAGCAGGCGCACACCGGTGGAAAACACCTGGTCGCGGGTTTCTGGCGTGCCATGGGGAATGGCAATGCCTTGGCCGAGAAAGGTCGAGCCTTGGGCTTCACGGGCTTGCAAGCCACTGAGATAACCTTCGGCAACCAGGCCATCGGCCACTAATTTGTCAGCGAGCAGGTGCAAGGCAGCAGATTTATCCACAGCCACCTGGCCCATGGATATCTGCTCTACGGTGAGCTCAAGCATGCCGTTCTCCTAGTTAGTGCGACGGGCGCACTAGGTATTGTTGTAGGTAAATATGTTCAAAATTAACTGACTGAGCGGTCAATTGGCAGTGGTCACTCAGCGGCGAACATCGTAAAAATACGCTTGCTGAAACGTTTAATCTAGAATTTATGGCAGATTACGCGTTAATTGCGCAAGCTTGAAGGGCCACTCGGCGCTTGCTGTGGGACATGGGTCGAATGCTGGAATCGGTTACGATTGGACAAAATGTCGGGGCGAGCGCCAAAAAACAAGGAAATCCCGGTTTGAAACTCAGTGATATCGCACGTCTGGCCGGTGTGTCCGTTACCACCGCCAGCTATGTCATCAATGGCAAGGCCGAACAGCAGCGCATCAGCAACGCAACCGTTGAGCGTGTGCGTGCCGTGGTCCAGGCCCATGGCTTTACCCCCAACCCTCAAGCTGCCGGGCTGCGCAGCCGGCACACGCGCACCTTGGGGTTCATCCTGCCAGACCTGGAAAACCCCAGCTACGCACGCATCGCCAAATTGCTGGAACAAGGTGCGCGGGCGCGAGGCTATCAGTTGCTGATCGCCAGCTCCGATGATGAAGCGGACAGCGAACGCCAACTGCTGCAACTGTTCCGTGCCAGGCGTTGCGATGCGTTGTTCGTCGCCAGTTGCCTGCCGGCCAGCGATGACAGCTATCGCGAGCTGCAGGCCAAGGGGCTGCCGGTGATTGCCATCGACCGGGAGATGGAGCCGAACCAGTTCTGTTCCGTGGTCAGCGACGACCACCAGGCCTGCCAGCAACTCACCAGCAGCCTGCTACAACCGCTGCCCAAGCAGATCGCACTGATTGGCGCGCGGCCCGAACTGAGCATCAGCCAGGCACGTACCGCCGGTTTCCGGGATGCGCTGCAAGGCTTCACGGGCGAAGTGATTATCGAACAGGGCGAAGCCTTCAGCCGTGACTGCGGCCGAGAGCTGATGGAGCAACTGCTGCAACGCCTGGGGCATCTGCCGGACGCGCTGGTGACCACCTCCTACGTACTGCTGCAAGGCGTGTTTGATGCGCTGCATGATTTCCCGCTCAAGTCACGGCCCCTGCGCCTGGGCACCTTCGGCGATACGCAGTTGCTGGATTTCCTGCCGCTGCCGGTCAACGCCATGGCCCAGCAACATCAGTTGATTGCCGAAACCGCCCTGCGCCTGGCCCTGGCCGCCATTGAAGAGGAACAGTACCAACCCGGCGTGCATGCGATTGGCCGGACCTTCAAGCAGCGTATCCACGAGGCCTGAGCGTGGAGCTGATCGACACCCACACGCACCTGGACTTCGAGGACTTCGAGCAGGATCGCTCGCACGTCCTCGCCCACAGCCGTGAACTCGGCGTGCGGCGCCTGGTGGTGCTGGGGGTGTACCAGAAAAATTGGCAGCGGCTGTGGGACTTGGTGCAACAGGACGAGGGCCTGTTCGCCGCCTTCGGCTTGCACCCGGTGTATCTCGATGAGCATCGCCCTGCCGACCTGCTGGAGCTGGGCGACTGGTTGACGCGCCTGCATGGCCACCGGCAACTGTGCGCCGTGGGCGAAATTGGCCTGGATTACTTTCTGGAACAGTTGGACCACGAGCGCCAGCAACGGCTGTTTGAAGCCCAACTGAAACTCGCGGTGGATTTCCAACTGCCGGCTTTGCTCCACGTTCGCCGCAGCCACGCCGCCGTGATTGCCACCCTCAAGCGCATCCGCGTGCCCAGAGGCGGCATCATCCATGCGTTCGCCGGCAGCGCTGAAGAGGCACGCGAGTACATCAAGCTTGGGTTCAAACTGGGCCTGGGCGGCGCTGCCACCTGGCCCCAGGCCCTGCGCATGCACCGGGTACTGGCGCAGTTGCCACTCGATGCCGTGGTGCTGGAAACCGACTCGCCGGATATGGCCCCAGCCATGTACCCCAACCAGCGCAATAGCCCGCAGCACCTGCCGCAGATCTGCACGGCCCTGGCCGAGCGCATGGGTATCAGCCCTTTATTGCTGGCTGAGGCGAGCACACGCAATGCGTGCGAGCTGTTCAACTGGTAGCGGGTTGATGACCTGCAACTTCAAGGTCATTGTCTGTCGATGGCGGGCATAGCGCACCACCAGCAAATGGCTCAGCACGGCGACCAGCGAAATGTTCAGTTGCCCGATCACACTGAGCAGCCCCAACCATTCAGCGACCAAGGCCATCAGCAAGGTTGCGCACGTCAGCATGATCATGCTCGGCCGCACCAGCGCCCAGTGGTCCAGGGCCTTGAATTGGCGCAACTGCTTGACGCACTCCAACTGCAACCCGCAGTGGCAATACGTACAATCAAACGGTATATCAATGGCAATGGCGTTCAGTTGCCAGGGCTTGAGCTCAAACGTCATGTTGCATTGGGCGCAATGCCCTTTGATACCGATTGCGGCGGCCATCGTTTTGTCCCCTCGTGACCGTGACGGATGAAATAAATTTTCACCTATTCACGCCCCGATAAAACACGCATCGGTAAATCAGGACATAAGCCACATGGCCCGCCGCTTCGTCCTTCAGAACCTCCCTACACCCGAAACGCGCCAATCAATTGCTTCAACTCAACCACCTGGGTTGCCAGTTGCCGACTGGCCGCTTCCGTGTGCTGCGCGCCCTGCGCCGCATGCTCGCCGGCGCGGTTGATTTCGACAATGTTCTGGTCGATGTCGTGGGCGACCGCCGTTTGCTGCTCCACGGCGGCGGCGATCTGCTGGTTCTGATCGACGATCATCCCAACCGCCCCCAGGATATTTTCCAGGGCTTGTTGGACTTTTTCCGACTGCCCTACCGTGCCATTCGCCATTTCATGGCTGCTGCCCATGGCCTTCACCGCTGCACCGACGCCGCTGTGCAAGCGGAGGATCATCTGCTCGATTTCCTCGGTGGAGTGCTGGGTGCGCCGAGCCAGGGTGCGCACCTCGTCGGCCACCACCGCAAACCCGCGCCCTTGGTCACCGGCGCGCGCCGCTTCGATGGCCGCGTTGAGCGCCAGCAGGTTGGTCTGCTCGGCGATGCTCTTGATCACCTCCAGCACGCTGCTGATGGACTGGCTGTCGGTAGCCAGTTGGTTGATCACCCGCACCGATTCGTCGATCTCCGCCGCCAGGCGCGCGATGCCGCCTTGCTGGGATTGCACCAGCGCACGCCCGCTGACGGTTTCATCGTTGACACTCTGAGCACTGCTGACCGCCGCCGCCGCGCTGCGCGCCACCTCCTGGGCGGTGGCGGACATCTGGTTCATCGCCGTCGCCACTTGCTCGATCTGGCTGCGCTGGCCGGACACCGCCTGGTTACTCTGTGCCGACACCGCCTGCACCTGGCCGGCCTGCAACTCGACCTGGCTGACCGTATGCCCAACACGCTCGATCAGGTCATGAATCTTGGCCACGGTGCCATTGAACACCTGGCCCAGGTCGCCCAGTTCGTCACGGCTTTGCGCAACGAAGGTGACCGTCATGTCACCTGCCGCCACTTTGTCCATCATCGCCCCCAGGCGCCGCAAGGTGGTGCGGGTGGAGACAAAGAAACCGGCATAGAGATAGAAAATCAGCGCAAACACCGCCGCCAGGGCCGTGACCAGCAACACCATATGCAAACGGTTCTGCGCCAGGCGCTGCTGCAACTGCTGCCCGAGGAACGCCAGGGTGGCGTCATCCAATTGATAGGTCTTGGCCATCAGTTGGCTGACGCCGTCATAAAAGCCCTGCCAAGGCGCGTCGAGGGTCTCGGCCATCACCACCTGCTCTTCGAAAAACTCACTGCCTTGCTTAAGGCTCGCCTGGCTGGCTTGCGCCGAGATGTCGAGGGCGGCGTGCGCAGCCTTGCTGGCGCCCAGCGCGTCCTGCAGCTTCAAGCCATATTCACCGTGGAGTTTTTCCAGTTGCTGCAGCAGTTCGTCAAAACGGGTGCTGGAGGACGAATTGATAAAGCCCTGCCCCAGGGAGTACGCGCCCATGGCACGGCCTTCGCCCAAGGCTTGGGTGACTTGAGGGGTGACGGTGGTGACCAGGTCGCTGAGCTGGCGCAGATCACTTTGCGGATCACGGCTCAAACCGGCTTGGCTGGCAATGATCTGGCTGAACATCTGGGCCTGGTTGAGTAACTTGCCGATCAACGCCGCTTTGTTGAGCAGCGAGGTTTCCTGCTGCTGGGCCTTGAACGCAGCGATCAGTTCGTCGCGTTTACTGTCGAAGACGGCAACTTGCTCGGGCTGGGTCGCAATGGCGCGCAAGCCCTGCAAGCGCTCCACTACACTCGCTTCCAAGGCGCTGATTCTGGTCTCCAGGTCTGCCGCTTTGCCGGACTGGCCGAGGGTCGCGTTGATCTGAACCTGGTTGTTGAGGGTTTCCAGCTCGCGACGCAACGCCAGGCTGCTGCCGAGCAGGTCAAGGCTTTGCAGTTCGACGCGGGTGCCCTGGTATTCACGCCACGAGTCGCGCACCAGGTAATAGTTGGTCGCCAGCATCGGCAGCAGGAACAGCACGCTGATCAGGCTGAACTTCATGCCGAAGCTCAGGCGGTTCATCAGCGCGACGGCGGGATAGAGCAAGCTCTTCACAGGTGACCTCCCCTTCTTTTATTTTTATTGAGGCGCAGGGCGGCGGCAGATAGCCACTATTTGGCGCTCTATCTGTATAGCTCAATTCGAAAGGGAGTTTTGTAACGTAAGGTTAACGGCGTGTCTGGAGGCCCTAACGCCATGTAGGAGCGAGCTTGCTCGCGAAAAACTTAACGACGCCGCGTTTATTCAGGAAGCGCGCGTTATCGTTGAGGTTTTTCGCGAGCAAGCTCGCTCCTACAAATCAGGGGAGTACCGTCCAGATGGCAAACCCGGCATACCACAGCACCGCCGCACGCAGCAGCAGTTCCCACAGGCGATCCAGGCTGTTGATGCCATCGGCCCCCACCACTGGCGGCGGGATTTCCGCAGCGGCCAGGCCGACTTTTTCCACCAGCTGTGCCGCGCTGATGTCCCAGCTCAGCAGTTCGTGGAGCATCACCCGGCTGACCCCGACGAAATTGCCCACCAAGGCAAAGCTGGCCGCCAGCAGGCGTACCGGCAACCAGTCAAACGCGTGACGCAATTGCGTAGCGCGCTCGGCCACCAAGGGGTTCTGGCTGTGTTCGCTGGCCAGCGCCAACAGGCGGTACGCCAGGGCGGCCACCGGGCCCAGCAGGAAATACCAGAAAATCACCGCAAAGAAGCTTTGGTACGCCTGCCACAGCAGGTAGCCCTGGACGCGCTCCAGCAGTTGTTCGCCACTGTCGGCGCCAAGCTTGAGGTCGCGTTCGGCCACATGCTCGGCCGCTTGCAGATCACCGCGCCGCCAGGCATCACGAAACGGCCCCAGCCCTGCCAATAGGTCGCCACGGCCCAAGCTATAGATCACCACCAGCAAATGCACCGGCAATGCCAACAGGCCATAGGCCACTGGCTCCAGCACCAGCAACAGCAAGGCCAGCAATGCCACCGGCAACAGCACCAATACCAGCAGGATCAACCAGGGCCGCTTGCCCATGCGCGGGCTCGATTCCAGCTTGGCCAGTTCACGCAGCCATCCGCCGTCACGCTGCAACCGCAGGCGCAAGGCCGAGAACTTCTCGATCCATACCGCCAGCACCAACACCAGGAAACTCATCGTTCGTGTCCTCCATCCTGCAGGGCGCTGCGAAAGCGCGTCCAATCAAAAGCGGGGCCCGGGTCAGTCTTGCGCCCCGGAGCGATGTCGCTATGACCACAAATATTTTGGTAGGTGATATCTGGGTAAGCGGCCAGCAGTTGGCGCGTCAGGTCGATCAACGCCGCGTACTGGGCATCGGTGAACGGCAGGTCGTCCGTACCTTCCAGCTCGATCCCAAGGGAAAAATCGTTGCACACCTCGCGCCCCTTGAAGCAGGAGATACCGGCATGCCAGGCCCGGTCGCGGCACGAAACAAATTGCGTCACAGTGCCGTCACGTTCAATCAGAAAATGCGCAGACACCCGTAGGCTGGCTATCCCTTCAAAGTAGGGATGCTCTGAAATATCCAGGCGGTTCTGGAAAAACTCCTGCACCTTGCCGGTCTTGAACTGCGCCGGAGGCAAACTGATGTTGTGCACCACCAACAGCGAGATTTCGCCTTCAGGGCGCTCGTTGAAGTTGGGCGAAGGGCAATGACGAATGCCCTGGCACCAACCGCTGGCGGGGTCCAACTGCATACAGGCTCCTTGAGTGAGACGAGGTGTGACCAGTATGCCGCGTTCCACCCTGCGGTTGCGATCACTTGCCGCGATTGAGTTGCCGCAGGTTACCCACCACGGCTGTCAGCGCACGTTCGAACAGCGGGCCATCGTCCAAGCTGTGCAGGACGCCCTGCTTGAACGCCAGGGCTAACTGGCCCGCGCTTTTCTCCAGGACCTTGAGGCCCGTGCGGCTGACAAAAATATAGGTATCGGCGGGCGGCATGATTGCGGTCAACTTGCAGCGCAGGGTACCGGCTTCATGTTGCTGCAACGCAACCCAGGCACCGACTCGCAACTGCTGGACCTTGAGCAGGTCGGGATCGTCAGGGGGCATTGATTCGTCGGCGGCCGGCGGGCCAGCGTCCAGGGTAAAAGGCTCGCGGGCTTCGACCAGCACCTCGCCGTCGAGCGGCTGAACATGCAGAGCCTGCAACCGCAGGAAAAACTCGCGGGTACTGAAAGGATCGAACGCCGCACCGGCCAACCCGTCACGCAATGCTTTGAGCAGCCCGGGCAATTGCTCCAGCAAACGCCGGCCGGCTTCGGTGTCTTCACGCAGGCCCACGCTCCAGACCAATTCATCCAGGGTGCGCAGCGCCGTCTGCCATTGCAGCGATTGTTCGCCGTGCTTGAGAACGGCCACTAACAGCACCTGGCTCCAGGCTTGCTGCACAAATTGCAGCACCGATGCCGGCAAGGTTTTGCCCGCGAGCCGCCGATTGAGCACCTGCGCCACACGTTGACGCGCCACCTGGGTATGCAGGCGCTCTTGCTCGGCGTCACGGGTATGCCGCTCAAGACGTTCACTGCGTGTGCGCTCTTGGGCTGTAAATGCGCTGAACGTGGTGAGCAACTGGGAGAAAATCGCCGGATCTTCGACGTACTCATTCAGCAACCGCTGTACGAGTTGCTCGATACACAGATAGAGGTTGTCCCGTGAGTGGTCATGGGGCGGGCTCCAGCCGATGACGGCGCTCGCGATGTCATTGAGCAAGCGCCGCGCCGGATGCTGCGTGCAACTGAGCAGGCTCTTGTCCAGCACCGCCACTTTCAGCAGCGGGATCTGCAAGCGGGCGATCAGCGCCTTGAAAGCGTCCGGCACACTGCTGTCATCGAGCATGAACTCGAACAGCATGGCCACCAGATTGATCAGATCTTCGTCTGCTTCTTCCAACACCCGCGACTTGCCACTTTTGACACTGACCCGGGTGAGCAACTGTTCAAGCTGGCTGCGCAGGTCGAAATCGTCCTCGCACTCCGGCTCCGGTACATATTGCTGCAAATGCGACAGCAGCCGCAGCAGATCGCGGGTGGCAATGGGTTGCGGCTCGGCGCTGGCTTCAAGGGTCGGGGCCACGCTGCCACGCACGGCTACCAACAACGTCTGCAAGGCGCTGAACGCTTGCTGGCCGCTTTTATCCAGCGGCGGGTCGGCCACCGCTTGGCCGGAGCAGTCCTGATGCTCCCGGGCCGCACGCCCGCCGGCTCGACGGGACGGGACCGCTTTGAGTTCCGGCAATACGCCCGTGGCGATCAGCAATTGGTTGGCCTCGCCATACAACAGGTCGGCGTCACTGAGCACGTATTTCTCAAACAGCTTGAGCATGACCAGCTTGACGCGGATCTCCACCCCGAGGCTTCGTCCTGCTTGCAGGAAAAACTCACACAGCCGCGCCGGGCCCAAGGGGTTTTCCGGATCATCCAGGCGCCTGCCGAGCAGTTCACTCAAGCGCGCGTTCAATTGCCCCAGCGCCAAGCCATCACGGTGGCGCACCCGACCGAGCATCGCTTCCAGGGCCACGGCTTTTTCCACGTCATCGGCGCTGGTGCCGGATACCGCCTCATAAGACACCAGCGGCACCAGGTGCGCCCCGCTGCACCGGGCCTGGCCCAGGTTGGCGAACGCCACGAACAACTGCTCCATGAACACGCGTTCGAAGTTCTTGCGCTTGAGGCGCAGGTCGCGCATGGCCTCGAAAAAAATATGATGGTCGACGGTGCTACGGGCCTTTTCGGCCATTTCAAACAGGGTGTCGTCGGCGTTATCGAACAGTTCCTGCAAACCCTGCTGCAGCTGTTGCGCAGCCTTGTCACGCACCTGCAGCAACACCACCGGCAGGCGCGCGAGCGGCGATGGCGTGGCCTGTGCCCTGTTGATAGGCACCACCTTCCCGTCATTGTGCATCCTGGCCTCCTGAAACGGCGGTTTTGAGAGGTGGATAGACCGGGAGCAGGCCCGGCAGGCCCTGCAAATATCCCGGTTACCACCAAGACGTCAAAGCTATGACGCCAATTGCAAGGCGCGAGATTATCTTGCAAACGAGGGCAGTTGCGCCAGCACACTCTGACTTTGTGCGGTAAATGAGTGGCGAGCCTGGGTTAGAACGCACGCTGGCCCTATAATCGAGGCACTTTGTTTGTGGAGCCTGTTATGCCGAACCTCCGTCTTGCCGACCTCACCGCCGAAATCGAAGCCAACGTGCGCCGCGCACTGCTGGAAGACATCGGCAGTGGTGACATCACCGCGCAGTTGATCCCGGCCGAACGGCTGGCCAAGGCAACGATCATTACCCGTGAAGCGGCCGTGATTGCCGGTACGGCCTGGGTGGATGCAGTGTTTCGTCAACTGGACCCACGGGTCGCCGTGCATTGGCAGGTAGCTGACGGTGAACGTGTCAGCCCCAACCAGGCGCTGTTCCACCTTGAAGGCCCGGCACGCTCGCTGCTCACGGGTGAACGCAGTGCGCTGAATTTTTTGCAGATGCTGTCAGGTGTAGCCACCCGAGCGCAGTTCCTGGCGGACTTTGTCGGGAGCACCCAGGTCAAACTGCTGGACACCCGCAAGACATTCCCAGGTCTGCGTTTGGCGCAGAAGTACGCGGTGACCTGCGGCGGTTGCCACAACCACCGTATCGGGCTGTATGACGCGTTCCTGATCAAGGAAAACCACATCGCCGCCAGCGGTGGTATCGCTCAAGCGATTACGGCCGCCCAAAAGATCGCCCCGGGCAAGCCGGTGGAAATCGAAGTGGAAAGCCTGGAGGAATTGCGCGAAGCCCTGGCGGCGGGTGCCGACATCATCATGCTGGATGAACTGAGCCTGGACGACATGCGCGAAGCCGTGCGCCTGAACGCCGGCAAAGCCAAGCTGGAAGCCAGCGGCGGGATCAATGAAACCACCTTGCTGCCTATCGCTGAGACCGGCGTGGACTACATCTCCATCGGGGCGATGACCAAGGATGTGAAGGCGGTGGACCTGTCGATGCGCCTCAGTATCTGAAGATGCCGTAACTGTAGGAGCGAGCTTGCTCGCGAAAAACCCTAACGATAACGCGTACCTCTGGGGGCACGCGGTGGTCTTGAGTTTTTCGCGAGCAAGCTCGCTCCTACAGGCTGCTTTTAGACGACGAGGTTATTCATCTCGCAGTACTCGTCCCAATCGACACCCAGCACCTCGGCCGCCTCTTTGTGCAAGGCCAACCGCGCGGCCTCGAACTCTTCGGGTGTCGTGGTGTACTTGAGGGTCAGCTCCCAAGGCTGAAGGCTCTGGCTCTCGGCCTCGTCCTCGAATGCCCACTGAATCTGGTCGCGCTGATCATCGGCACTCAGGTCCTTGATCTCTTCTTTTAGCTGCGGCGTGTCCTCAAGGTAGTGCTTGAGCGCTTGTTCGTGCCGCGCTTCCTGGGTCATTTCAGTCGTGGTCATGTTGTTCTCTTAGATCGAGGAATGGGAATGCATCTGGGTCTTCAAGGTTGCGCAGATACAAAAGAGCGGGCGCAAATGCCCGGCTCACCTGGCCTTCAGAACCATTCTGGGATCATCTGAAAACATTGCCGTTGAAACAGCGGTGCCTGTGGTGCCCGAGACAGGAATCGAACCTGCGACCTTCGCGTTACGAGTGCGCTGCTCTACCGGCTGAGCTACACGGGCGGTGGGCTAAAGCTAGCACTGCATTGGGCATGCAGCAACTTGCTCGCTCACCGCCCGGCGACTGTCACGCGCCGTTGGCGCCGCAACCCTTGGCAGCATACTGAGGCTCTACCGTGGTGGCACAGCTCCAGCCGCTGGTGGCGCTGCGGGTCAGGGTGATGGTCTTGCCGAGCACGGGCGCGGGCGCATCGAGGATTTCACAACGGATAGTACCGACGCCCGAGGCCACATCGCCCGTCACTTCGATAGTGCAGTTGGCGGTAGGGCTGGTTCCACCGATCAGCGGCAGCTTCGGCACTTCGCCCTGATTGATAGCGTCCTCGTAGCCGGCCTTTAACGCGCTGATTTCAGCCAACCCCGCGGTGAACTTGGCCTTGGCCTGGTGCTTGGTGTACATGGGCAGACCGATGGTGGCCAAAATGCCGATGATTGCCACGACAATCAACAACTCGATCAAGGTAAAACCTTTTTGACGCATCTCTTTCACTCTCCAGAATAGAACCATGACAAGGCGCGTCCTGCGCCCCGTAGTGTGCAACGGCGCCAGTGTACTCATCCCCACGCAGCCGTTCGCCTGCAAGACGCACAATCTGACATTTTATCGCCCAGCACCAGCCTGCCCGACTCCGCCACCTGACTAAGCTATAAATTCTTCACGACCTGGGTGCGCCAACCTCACATGAACGACACTCCAACAATCTATGCCTGGGAGGGCATCAACCGCAAAGGGCGCCGGGTCTCCGGGCAAATCGCCGGCCATAACCTTGCGTTGATCAAGGTGCAATTGCGCCAGCAAGGGATCTGCCCTGAGCGTGTGCGCAAGAAGTCTTGTGCACTGCCGACCTTCAAAACGCGCATAACGCCCGCAGATATCGCCCTGTTCACTCGCCAGTTGGCCACCTTGCTCAAGGCCGGCATCCCGCTGCTGCAAGCCTTCGACATCATCAGTGAAGGCGTCGAAAACCCACAACTGCGCGAACTGGTGAAGGCGCTGAAACAGCATATTGCCAGCGGCCACCCGTTGGCTGCTGCCCTGCGTCAATATCCCCGCTACTTCGATGAGCTGTACTGCAATCTGGTGGCGGCTGGCGAAATGGCCGGCGCCCTGGAAACCCTACTGGAGCGCGTGGCGATTCATCTGGAAAATAGCCAACGGCTCAAAACCAGGATCAAGAAAGCCATGACCTACCCTATCGCAGTACTGGTAATTGCCACAGGGGTGAGCACAGTGCTGTTGATCCATGTGGTGCCGCAATTCCAGAACTTGTTCGCCGGGGTCAACGGCCAATTGCCGGGGTTTACCCTGGGGGTCATCGCGCTGTCGGAACTGCTGCAACAGGCGTGGTGGATGCTGGGGCTGGGTGTGGGCGCGGCGCTGGGCGCGGGTCGCCACGCCTACCGGACTCACCCGGGGTTTCGCCATGGGTGGGCAGCAGGTTTGTTGAAAGTGCCCGTGGCAGGCAAACTGCTGCACAAATCCGCGGTCGCCCGCTACGCTCGCACGCTATCCACTACGTTTGCGGCGGGCGTTCCTCTGGTACAGGCATTGGGTTCGGTGGCTGGCGCCGTCGGTCATGGCCCCTTCAAACAGGCAATCGAACGTATGCGCCACGATGTATCCACAGGCATGCAGTTGAATCAATCGATGCATAACAGCGGCCTGTTCCCAGGCATGGCGATCCAGATGACCGCAATCGGTGAGGAGTCCGGCACCCTGGACCGCATGCTGGAAAAAGTCGCGAACCACTACGAGTCAGACGTGGACACCTTGGTCGACAACCTCACCAGCCTGATGGAGCCGCTGATCATGGTGGTATTGGGGGGGATTGTCGGCGCGCTGGTAGTCGCCATGTACTTGCCGGTATTCCAATTGGGGACGGCGTTTTGAGCCTGTTGCTGGGCGAACATCCCTGGGCGTTTGTTGGCCTGGCGCTGGTGTTGGGCCTGATCGTCGGCAGCTTCCTCAATGTGCTGGTGTGGCGCCTGCCCAAAATGCTCGAGCGGGAGTGGCGTGCCCAGGCCCATGAGATTCTCGACTTGCCAGCCGAGCCCGATGGACCGGCCTATAACCTGATGCGCCCCAACTCCTGCTGCCCGCACTGCAATCAACCGATTCGGCCTTGGGAAAATATCCCGGTGCTCAGCTACCTGCTGCTCCGGGGGCATTGTGCCCACTGCCGCGAGCCCATCGGCCTGCGTTACCCCCTCACCGAACTGGCCTGCGCGCTGATCTCAACCGCTGTCGCCTGGCACTTCGGCTTCGGCTGGCAAGCCGGCGCGGTGATGCTGTTGAGTTGGGGCTTGCTGGGGATGAGCCTGATTGATCTGGACCACCAACTGCTGCCGGATGTGCTGGTGCTGCCGCTGCTATGGCTGGGGCTGATCCTCAACAGCGCTGACCTGCTGACGCCCCTGCCCGATGCAGTATGGGGCGCGGTCATCGGCTACATGAGCTTGTGGAGCCTGTTCTGGCTCTTCAAGCTGGCCACTGGCAAGGACGGCATGGGCCATGGCGACTTCAAATTATTGGCCTTGCTGGGAGCCTGGGGCGGCTGGCAGATTCTGCCGATGACCCTGCTGATGGCCTCGCTGCTGGGCGTGTTTGCCGGGTTGATTCTGTTGCGTTTGCGTAAGGCCCAGGTGTCAGCGCCGATGCCGTTTGGCCCCTGCCTGGCAATTGCCGGCTGGATTGCATTGCTCTGGGGTGGTCAAATAACCGACTTCTATTTGCAGTCTGTCGGTTTCAGATGACCACTTCTGTTGCAACACCCTGGATTCTTGGGCTCACGGGCGGCATTGGCAGCGGCAAAAGCGCTGCGGCCGAGCACTTTATCAAGCTGGGCATCGACCTGGTGGACGCCGATCACGCCGCGCGCTGGGTCGTCGAGCCGGGCCGCCCGGCGCTGGCGCGCATTGCCGAACATTTCGGCAGTGGCGTGCTGCAAGCCGACGGCCAACTGGACCGTGCCGCGCTGCGCAAACTGATTTTTGAGGTCCCACAAGAGCGCCTGTGGCTGGAGGCCTTGCTGCACCCGCTGATCGCCGAGGAAATTCGCAGCCACCTGGCACGCGCCCAGTCGCCCTACGCGATCCTGGTGTCACCGCTGCTGATCGAATCCGGACAGTACAGCATGACCCAGCGCATCCTGGTGATCGACGTGCCGCAATCGCTGCAGATTCAGCGTACCCTGCAGCGCGACGGCATCAGCGAACAACAGGTGCAGGCGATTCTCAAGGCCCAGTCCAGCCGCGAAGACCGCCTGAACCATGCCGATGACGTGCTGGTCAACGATAAGGACCTGGCCTGGCTGCACGGCGAGGTCGAGCGACTGCACCACTTTTACCTTACTTTGCGTGGAGGCCGATCATGAGCCAACCCTTGACCGTCGACTGCCCAACCTGCGGTGCCCCCGTGGAATGGAAAGCGACCAACCTCAACCGGCCGTTCTGCTCGGACCGTTGCAAACTCATCGACCTGGGTGCCTGGGCCGCTGAAGAACACAAGATTCCCGTGGCCCCTGACGCCGAAGACGAACTGTTTTCCGAAGACCTGCCGCCGCGCCACTAAGGCCGCATAAAGGCATATTCCTGCTGGTCGTCGAGGTTTTCTGCAAGGTATTGCAACTCGTCGGCCAGGTCTTCAAAGCTGCGTACACCCTTGCTTTGCTGCACCACTGCGCTGAGCATGGCGCGCAAGGTCAAGCCGGGGTCAAACCCGATTTCCTGCGCTGCGTCCTGGCTTCTGCGCAACTCCTGCCGTGCCCATTCATACACACTCATGATTCGTGCTCCTGAAAATTTTGCAGAGCATGGACCTGCGCCGCTGCCCGGCATTTGACCTGGATCAACGCTGCGAATCGTCGTCCTTCCAGGGCGCCGAGAGGTAGCGGGTGCGGTTGAAGGTCTCCAGCCAATCGGGGCAAAACACCACCAATGCGCTGATGACCATGCCGTTGATAAAGGCTTCGGGAAAGATGATCAGCCACAGGTAACCGACAAAATCCTCCAGCCATTGCGGCATCGCAAAAAGGCCGTCGAACCACAGCAGGCCCAGGCCGGCCAACAGGCACAGCAATGCCGACAGTGCGGCAGCAAAAAAGCCCGAACAGAAGATATACACAAAGGGGTTTCGCGGCTGCGCCCGCTCTACCAACAGCGCGCACCCTTCGGTGACCAGCACCGGCAGCACGATCAGGAGCAGGCCATTGACGCCAAGCGCGGCCAGATCCTGGCGCCCCAACAGCATCAAGCCAAGCTGGGCGGCAAAGCCACCGACGATTGCCAGCGGCCAATCGAGCAGCAAGGTCACGGCGGTCATGCCGATAAAGTGATAGGAAACACCGGTATCGAAATCCCGCCGCACCAGCCACAGCATGAACAGTGCGAACACCGTGCCGAACAGCAAATGCTGGCGCCGCCGGTCGGCAAACAGCTCCACCCAGGGCGAGCGCAGGATCGCCCATATCACCACGGGCGCATACACCAGCCAGCCGATACCGAGGGTCTGGGGTGCCAGAACCGCTGCACTGATCACGGACGCTCTGCCTTTACTAAAAAACTCATCACACACCTCGTCCCTGGCCTGTTTCACGTGAGCATTCTACACCCGCGTTTTAAGGCAAGACTTCCTGTGGTCATCATTTGAACGCTAAGCTGCGACTATGGATGACTCAGATTATTTGCGCCTGCTCACCGTAGCAGCCGAACAAGCCAACGCATTCCTGTCCAATGCCCGCAAGTGGGAGCGTGAGCGTTGGGTCTGCCAGCGCCTGCTGCAAGGCTTGAACGTGCCCTACCGTGTCGAAGAATTTCACGCGGCGGGCCAGGAGCCGCCCGACGTGTTGTTTCGCGACGCCAGCTTCGAGGTCTTTTTTGTACTGGACGAGGGGCGTCGCCTGAACGACGAGTGGCGCGATGAGTTGCTGCGCAGGCGCAGTGCTTTCTCCCTGAGCCAACTGGTACGGCGCGAAGCCAAGCCACGGCGCATCCCCGCCCATGAGTTCCTGCTGCGCCTGGCCCCCACACTGCGTAAAAAAGCTCACAACTACAAAGAACGCGGCATGGACTTGGGGGAGCTGGACCTCATTGCGTTTACCAGCCTCAAGCGCGAAGTGCTGGACCTCAACAGCCATTTTCCGCCGCCGACCGAATACCTGCGCCAGGGCTGGCGCTCGCTATCGCTGGTGGGGCCGACATTCGCGCGGGTCCTGTTCGCCCATCCCGACGCGCCGGACTTCTTGCGCAACAACCTGGGCCGCAGCATAGTGTTTGATGTCGGCATCAGCCTGTGATGCCCCTGGCTGTAACGTGGCGCCCCTTTGCAACGTCTACCTGACGAGGCCTTTATGACCAGCCGCCTGAAACCCGATGACCAAGAGCGTGTCGAAGAGTACCTGCAACTCTCCCAGAACAGAGTCGAGCGCAAGCCTTTCCGGCCGTGGCTGCTCCTCTGCGTGGTGCTGGTAGTGGTGATCGGGCTCGGTGCGCTGAGCCGCCTATTGAGTTACCTGACGCTATGAGCCGCCTGGCGCTCGCGAGGGTAACTGCTCCGATTTCTTTTAGCCTTGCGAGATATCCCCATGACCCATCGTATTATTATCGTGGGCGGCGGTGCCGGCGGCCTGGAGTTGGCTACCCGCCTGGGTAAGACCCTGGGCAAGCGTGGCAAGGCCAGCATCACGCTGGTCGACACCAACCTGACCCACATCTGGAAGCCCTTGCTGCACGAAGTGGCTGCCGGCTCGCTGAATTCCTCGGAAGACGAACTCAACTACGTCGCCCAAGCCAAATGGAACCACTTCGAGTTCCAGCTGGGCCGTATGAGCGGGCTTGACCGTGAACAGAAGAAAATCCAGCTGGCCGCCACCCTCGACGAAGAAGGCCGCGAACTGGTGCCCGCCCGCGTGCTGGGCTACGACAGCCTGGTGATTGCGGTAGGCAGCACCACCAACGATTTCGGCACCGAGGGCGCGGCGCAACATTGCCTGTTCCTCGACACCCGCAAGCAGGCCGAGCGCTTCCACCAGCAACTGCTCAACCACTACCTGCGCGCCCATGCAGGCCAAACCGACGCCGTTGAACAGATCAGCGTCGCCATCGTCGGCGCCGGTGCCACCGGGGTTGAGCTGGCCGCCGAGCTGCATAACGCCGCCCATGAGCTGGCGGCTTATGGCCTGGACCGTATCAAGCCGGAAAACATGCACATCACCCTGATCGAAGCCGGCCCGCGGGTATTGCCTGCCCTGCCGGAGCGGATCGGTGGGCCAGTGCATAAGACCCTGGAGAAACTAGGGGTGACGGTACTGACCAACTCGGCAGTCAGTGAAGTAACCGCCGACGCCTTGATTACCAGCAGCGGCCAGGTGATCCCGGCTAGCCTCAAGGTCTGGGCGGCCGGTATTCGCGCACCTGGCTTCCTCAAGGACATCGACGGCCTGGAAACCAACCGCATCAACCAGCTGCAAGTCCTGCAAACCCTGCAAACCACCCGCGACGAAAACATCTTCGCCTTTGGTGATTGCGCCGCCTGCCCGCAGCCGGGCACCGACCGCAATGTACCGCCACGGGCCCAAGCGGCTCACCAACAGGCGTCATTGCTGGCCAAATCGCTCAAGCTGCGGATTGAAGGCAAGGAGCTGCCGACCTACAAGTACACCGACTACGGCTCGCTGATCTCGCTGTCGCGCTTTTCCGCGGTGGGTAACCTGATGGGCAATTTGACGGGCAGTGTGATGCTGGAAGGCTGGCTGGCGCGGATGTTCTACGTGTCGCTGTACCGCATGCACCAGATGGCGCTGTATGGGTTCTTCCGCACGGCGATGCTGATGCTGGGCAGCAAGATCGGCCGCGGCACCGAGCCGCGCCTTAAATTGCATTAACAACGCATAACACCTGTGGGGGGCAAGTTAAGCGAATCTTGCCCCTTGTAGGAGCGAGCTTGCTCGCGAAAAACGTCAACGATAACGCGGGCTTTCTAAGTGAACGCGGCGCCTGTGAGTTTTTCGCGAGCAAGCTCGCTCCTACAACAACAGGCAAAAAAAATCCCCGTATCTTTCGATACGAGGATTTTTAATATGGTCGGGGTAGGGGGATTCGAACTCCCGACATCCTGCTCCCAAAGCAGGCGCGCTACCGGACTGCGCTATACCCCGGTAATAAAAAGGCGACCTTTCAGTCGCCTTCTTCGATCAGCGCTTTTGGCCTCTGATCTTAAGATTCGATTCCAGCGTTAACTGGTCTCAAAAATGGTGGGTCGTGTGGGATTCGAACCTACGACCAATTGGTTAAAAGCCAACTGGTTTTCAGGTCTCGAAACCAATTGGTTATGGGTCAGAATCTACCCGATTTTCGATGCAGCCTCTAATGAATTCACATTAGAGGCTCTAAACCATGAAAATCACTGCGGTCGTTTCGACCAAAGGCGGCGTTGGTAAAACCACCATTGAGGCCAACCTCGGCGCATTCTGCGCGGACGCGGGCCTTCGCACCCTCCTAATCGATCTGGATCCCGCCCAGCCTTCGCTTTCCTCGTATTACCAATTGGTCGAGGAAGCTCAGGGCGGCATCTATGACCTGCTCGCGTTCAATATCACCGACTCCCTCAAGATCATCTCCAGCACGACGATTCCTAATCTGTCCCTGGTGATCTCGAACGACGTAAATAACCAATTGAACAGCTTGCTCCTGCAGGCACCGGACGGCAGATTGCGACTAGCTAATCTGATGCCGGCATTCGAAGGCCATTTTGACCTGGTACTGATTGACACCCAAGGTGCCAGATCGGCCATGTTGGAAATGGTAGTTCTCGCGTCTGACTTGGTCATATCCCCTCTTCCACCCAACATGCTCGCCGCACGCGAATTCAGCCGTGGGACCATGCAGATGTTGGATGGCCTCCGTGCCTATGGGCGCCTGGGTATGAAAATCCCTCCCGTGCGGATCGCTATAAACAACCTTGATCAAACCACCGACGCGCAGGTGATCGAGCAGTCAGTCCGCGAAATATTCCAAGACAATGAAGAAATCAGCGTTTTGGACAGCATTATTCCTACTGCAGTGGTGTTTCGTAGCGCTGCGTCCCAAGGCGTTCCAGCACACCGCCTGGAATATCGCCAGCCTTCCAACCGCAAATCCCCAGCAGCCCTAGTCGTCATCCGGCAATTGGCCATTGAGCTCTTTCCAGAATGGCGCGACCGCTTCGAGGCCATGAACGAAGAGAAGGTGGCCAAATTGGTGAAGGAGGATCGTTGAGATGGCAAAGCCCTCTATCACCGATGCTCGCAGCATTTCTGCAGACGTCATCCTTGAGATTGGCAAGTACTACAGCGCTCAACAATTACGCAGCTTGCAAGCCAAACTTAGTGGTACCGCTCGTGACATCCATTCCCTGACAAGTGGTACGCATCTACCCGGCCGTATAGGCGCTCACTTGAGCTTTGAACAGCGTCAGCTTTTGCAGGACGCCGCGAAGCTTATTGAGTCAGTAAATTCAAACATACGGCACGCAAAGGAGAAGCGCGGCCGCGACGAAAACGTGGCCAAGCGGCGTCAACAAGCACGAGATGCGGAAGCGAAGCGCCTTGTAGCTGAAACATATCTGGAACCTTTCGTCCCTGACCCAGCAGCTCTGGAACCACTCCTGGATATTCTTAAAACAGCGCTGACGCTCAACCGCGCAGACGTTTTCAGGAATGGTTATTCCCCTGGTGAGTTCAATCTCAGGCTGCGTGATTACCTGTCGCCTGCCCGCACACGAAAGCTCATCGGCTGGACCAGCCCAAGTGCGTTCTGGATAAGCACGGTGCTCTCCCTGCGCAATGACGTTGTGCAAGCTATCGAGCAGGACATTGCTTACGACGATGGTTCCAGCGTCCAGGACCGTCTAAATATGCTGAAACAGAAGGTTTCGGACTGTCGCGCCCAGGTTTACCTCTCTGTGGATGAAGAGGAAACACTGCGTCTTTGGTCAGAGGCGCTCTCCCCTCGTACCCAGCACGAAGGGGGTGAGTGATGGATAAGCAACGAGTTCTTGAAAAAGTTGCTAAATGCTTTGCACTGGCCAACTCCAACGGTGCATCGCCTAATGAAGTTGAAACAGCGCTTCGCCAGGCCCGAAACCTGATGAAACAGTACAACCTCGAAGCCATCGAGGTTGCGGCTCATACGGTAGATGAAGCGAGCGTTGCCACACATACCCGCCGGGCTCCCCAGGATTGGCTTCACCTGCTCGCCCAGACTTGTGCGCGAGCGTTCGATTGCCAACACATTGCCTATTACAACCCTTTACAGGGTTGGTCTTTCAAGTTCCTTGGCAAAGGTATTTCGCCAGAGCTCGCTGCACACGCGTATTCCGCACTGCTTCACCAATTGGTGGCAGCACGCCGCGAGCATGTGGCCCAACAAAAGCGATGCCAACTGAAAACCAAGCGTCGTCGCGGCGCTCTGTTTGCCGAAGGTTGGATAAACGCCGTGAGTTACAAAGTGGCTGAATTCGCCGGTTCTATGGACAGTGAAACAAGCAAAGCTATCAGCACTTACTTGGAACACCACCATCCAATGCTGAAAACCTTCGAGATCCAGTCCCGTGAAGCCAAAGGCCACGATACCGGGTCGCTAACCGCAGGTTGGAATCAAGGGCAAAACGTTCGGCTCCACCACGGTGTAGGGAAAACAGGCCACACCGCTCTCATTACCGGAGGTGGGCAATGACACGTCAATGTCTATCCCCTCTTGCTAAGGCGACCTTGGAGCATGCGCGCTCCCAATTGGGGCTGATGCCGGATCAAAAGCATCATATTTGGAGTGAGGCTGAGGAGCGCATGCTCATTGCCCGCTATCCCAACGAAACGACCCAGGCCCTGGCCGATGAAATCGGACTCAGCGTCTATCAGGTCTATGCCAAGGCCAAACGCCTTGGCATATCCAAGAGCGCTGAATTCCTAAGCAGCAATCTCTGTGGCCGATTTGATGGTAGCTCAGGCACGGAGCACCGCTTTGCCAAAGGCATGACCCCTTGGAACAAAGGCGTCAAGGGACTCCCCTCAGTCGGCCGCATGGCAACAACACAGTTCAAAGCAGGAAACCGGCCCGAGAACTGGCTCCCCGTTGGCAGCCTGCGCACAACACAAGATGGGTATCTGCAGCGAAAAATCACTGACACCGGTTACCCACCAGTTGACTGGCAAGGTGTGCACATCCTGTTGTGGGAAGAGCACTACGGTCCCGTGCCCATCAACCAATGCGTGTGCTTCAAGGACGGTAATAAGGCCCATATCGCTCTCGACAATCTAGAGCTGCTCACACGAGCGGAGCGTATGCGCCGTAACACCATCCATCGCTATCCGGAAGAGCTGAAGTCCGCCATTCGCGCCATCGGCAAACTCAAGCGCACCATTCGTGAGGCTGAACATGAAAAACAAGATTGAGGATCTCCGCAATCACCTGTTCGTCACTATTGAAGGCCTGCTCGACCCCGACAAACCAATGGAACTTGATCGCGCCAAAGCCGTGGCCGAAGTTGCGCAGGTGATGATCAATTCGGCCAAGGTCGAAGTGGCGATGGTGAAGGCTCTGGACGCGGTTAGTGGAAGCGGCTTTATGCAGATTGGTCAGGAGCCCTTGAAATGAACCACCTCGACCTCTCCCCCCCCCACTCCGTCGAGGCAGAACAAGGCGTATTAGGCGGGCTGCTGCTCGACAATAACGCCTGGGATCTCGTCGCAGACAAGCTGGAATACTCGGATTTTTTTCGGCACGACCATCGGTTGCTGTTCGGGACTATTGCCAGCCTGGCCGACAAAGCCATTCCATTCGATATCGTGACCGTACATGACGCATTGGAGAATCCCGACGAAGCGGGTGGTCTCGCTTACCTCGGCGAATTAGCCAAAAACACACCGTCAGTGGCCAACATAGAGCACTACGCATTCATCGTACGTAACCGCTCTCAGCTCAGGCAGCTCATGACCCTGGGCTACCAGTGCTCTCGCGAAGCTACAGATCCGCAGGCCGACGCCACGGAAGTTCAGGAGTCCATCGAGCAGCAACTCTTCGCCTTGGGGGAAGGTAAAAGCGCGTCGGAGTTCGTCAACATCAACAAGTGCCTGACGGCGGTCGTCGAGCAAATCGATGAGCACTTCAATGGTGATGTAGTGGTGACCGGCGTGCCTTCAGGTCTGGACGATCTGGACGAGATGACGTCTGGTTTCCAGGAAGCCGACTTGATCATCCTCGGCGCACGTCCGTCGATGGGTAAAACATCTCTGGCCTTGAACTTTGTGGATACAGCGCTGCAGGCAAAGCCTGATCGTACGGTCCAGGTTTTCAGCATGGAGATGCCCGCTAAAGCGCTGCTCTATCGATTGATGGCCATCCTTGGCCATCTCGACCTTGGCAAGCTATTGAAGGGCAAGCTCGATGACGAAGACTGGCCAAAACTGACCGCCGCAGTTTCGCGCATCAATAGCTACGGTGAGCGCTTGGTCATAGACGACTCATCAGGTCTTACACCTGGTGCGATCAGGGCCAAATCCCGCCGTGCGGCTCGCCGGTTCGGCCACCCGAGCCTGATCCTTATCGATTATCTGCAGCTCATGCGCTGCCCAGGTCAAGAAAACCGGGCGAATGAAATCAGCGCTATCTCCCAAGCACTTAAAGCGCTGGCCAAGGAGATGAACTGCCCTGTAGTCGCTCTTTCTCAGCTCAATCGTGAACTGGAACGCCGCCCGAACAAGCGCCCTATCAACGCCGATTTGCGTGATAGCGGCGCCATCGAACAGGACGCGGACCTGATCATGTTCGTGTACCGCGACGAGAAATATCACCCGGAGACCGAACACAAAGGCATTGCAGAAATCATCATCGGCAAGGCTCGTAACGGCCCGACCGGAACGGTGCGCACCGCCTTTATTCCACACCAAACCCGCTTTGCAAATCTCAGTGCCAGCAGTGGCTGGCAAGGGGTTCAGCCATGAAAAATACTCCCGCTATCTCTCATTGGTGCCGTCATTGTGACGGTCACCATCCGATACATCAGGTGAGTGGAGTTGTACCGGCCTCCCCTGACGGTGAAGTGGACGTGCTGATTTGCCCAACCTGCAATAGCTATGACATCGAGGAGCTTCTGGAGGTGTCAGATGCACAGTAACGTCTCCCTTTTCCCAAGCATTCATGCCGGTGCCGGGTTCGAAGCCTCGGCCGTGGTTCACGCTCATAAAACGGGGATCAACCCCGTTGAACTGGACGCTCTTGCTCAATCGATTGGTCGCCTTGCTCGTGACCACAGCACAGTAGTCCCGTTGAGTATGCGAGGCGATCTTCTGGAGTTTCAGGAACTCGGCTACATCGAGGTATCCGAAACAGCAAGCTCAACGCTTACCGTCGAACTGCTCTGCGCAGGTGCGTTGCTCTCAAGCTACTTCTGGTCGGTTTGGGTTCCCCGTCATCTCCAAAGCTGCTCGTTGAAAGTGGCTGTGATGTCCCACCTGCAACATCCAGAGCCAGTTCAACACTGCAGCGTTGTATTCCGCGTGCCAGGCGCACGTGAAGCAACACGTCAATTTCTACATGAGCTGGGTACCAAGTTTCCTGGTGATCAGGCTGAAATCATTGCGATTCAGGCCGGCAACGTTCTGGCAGACAAGGATGTTGACCAATGACCGTCAGCCGTTTACGTGGACAGCACGAGAACCTTCGCTATTTGGTGGAGTTTGCTGAGGCTAACGGCTGGACCGTCTCTCGAACTCACGGTGGCCACATCAAATTCACCAAAGCTGGGCTTGGGTCCATTTACACCTCGTCGACCTCAAGCGATCACCGCTCAGGCCTCAACGCTAAGGCCCGACTTCGTCGCGCTGATCGGACTCAACCTCAACGTACTCAGGAAGCCATCTAATGCCTATTCGTCATTGCATCGTTCACTTGATCGACAAGAAGCCCGACGGCACACCTGCGGTCCTGGATGCCAGCCAACACGAATTGGCGAAGTCGCAAGCCCTAGAAAATATGCTGTCCGACTTCAACGAAGCCTACAACGCAAAACAAGGTAAAGCGTGGGGCTTCTTCCATGCAGAGTCCGGCGCATACCCTTTCAGTGGCTGGCTAAAGATGTACTTCGACGGTAACCAGGACTTCACGCAGTTTAGCCTGGAGGCAGTCGAGCACCTGCAACGATTGATGGAAGAGTCAAATCTGTCCACGGGTGGCCACGTTCTATTCGCGCACTATCAACAAGGCATGACCGATTATGTGGCGATCGCCATGCTGCAACACAGAGAAGGCGTCATGGTGACGGACGATTTGGACGTATCCCCATCGCGTCACCTAGACCTTGGCCAACTGCACCTGGCAGCGCGGATCAACGTGTCCCAGTGGCAGAACAACAAGCAATCCAAGCAATACATCTCATTTATCAAGGGCAAGAGCGGCAAGAAGTTTTCGGAGTACTTTCGCGAGTTCATCGGCTGCCAGGAAGGCGTCGACGGCCCGGGCGAGACCCGCACCCTGCTCAAGGCTTTCAGCGACTTCGTTGAAAGCGAAGACCTGCCGGACGAATCCGCACGCGAGAAAACCAAGACCCTGGTGGACTATGCCAGCAGCCAGGCCAAGCTTGGCGAGCCCATTGGCTTGGAAGAACTGTCGAGCTTGATCGATGAAGATCGGCCAAAAGCGTTTTACGACCATATCCGCAACAAGGATTACGGCCTGTCGCCGGAAATCCCGGCGGATAAGCGCACCCTCAACCAGTTCCGCCGTTTCACCGGCCGCGCCGAAGGCTTATCCATCAGCTTCGAAGCGCACCTCCTGGGCGACAAGATCGAGTACGACGAGGCTTCAAGCACGCTCACCATCAAAGGTTTGCCTACCCAACTCAGTGATCAGTTGAAACGTCGCTGAACATACCCCTGCCCGATAAGTAATGGAGAACGCTATGAGCAATGAAACCAAACGTCAGCTCGAAGAAAAATTCGTAGTCCGCCTTCCGGACGGAATGCGCGAGCGAATCGCACTGCAGGCACGTGAAAACACCCGGTCAATGAACTCGGAAATCGTTCACCGCCTGGAAGCGACCGCGGGGCTTGAAGCCGCTTTGGATCGAGCCCACAAGATCATTGACCAACTGTTGGCTGCAGCTCCGGCCAATGAGCAAGCTGGGGCAAGAGTATGAAACCGTCATTGGCCCAGACTATGAAAGAAAAGCTGCAGCTTCCTGGATTTGAATCCAAGTCGCCAGCTGCTGCTCGCTTGAGCGACCCCATCGTCGACACACCGATGTTACTGACATTGGATGAGACGCTGCCGTATGACGAAAACCCACGGACTACGCGCAACCCAAAATACGACGACATCAAGGAGTCGATCCGTCAGCGTGGCCTGGATACGCCTCCGCCCGTGACCCGTAAGCCTGGTGAGGAGAAGTTCCGGATCAGGAACGGCGGCAACACTCGTCTCGCGATTCTGAATGAATTGTACCGTGAGACTGGGGACGAGAAATTCTTCAGGTTCCACTGCCTGTTTCGTCCGTGGGATGCAGTCCGGGGGGAGATTATTTCTCTCACCGGGCACTTGGCCGAAAACGATCTGCAGGGGCAACTGCTGTTCATCGAGCGGGCAATTGGTGTCGATAAGGCAAGAGCGCTATATGAGGAGGAAGCAGGCGGATCGATATCTCAAAGTGAACTCTCTCGACGTTTGAAAGCTGACGGGTATCCGATCTCTCAGCCCCACATCAGCAGAATGCAAGATGCTATTCGCTACTTGCTTCCTGTAATTCCTGCAATGTTGTACTCCGGCCTCGGATTTGATCGAGTTATAAAACTGTTAGGTTTGAGAAAAACCGCCCTTCAGTGCTGGGAGCGTAATTATCAGCAGCATGGAAACGAGCTGCCTCTTGAATTCGAAACAGTCTTCCAAGATGTTCTGTCTCAGTTTGAGGGAGATGCCGAAGAGTTTCTGTTTCAGCGCTTCCAGGACGAGTTGATAGCTCAACTGCAAAAGCCGCTGAATCTCGGGTACGAGAAAATCCTGCTGGAGATTACCCAGAATCAGGACCAATTGCGCAGATCCACACCGATACTCGAACTGCCTCAGCCCACCATAACCTTCGGCAGTGTGTCGCAGGGCGGTAGCTCGACCGAGGGCGGTAACAATCCCCCTCAAAACCCGGTACCACAATCGCCCTCCCACCAAACCGGGGGATGGATTAAAACGAGCACAACACCACAAAAAAGCAAAGAGCCAATCAAGCCGCAGCTCACGCCTCCGCCCTTGGAACAAATGAGTCCGGAGGAACAGAAGAGCCGGCTAGACGGGCACGTTGCGAGCCCGGTGAAAACATCTGCCAGGGTCGAAAAGATGAGGCGCGAAGTCGCGGCGCTTGATGGGGAGATTCTGCCTGACTTCGCGGCCAATGCTTTGGTGGCCATCCCGGTTCAAGCCGGTGGACTGAATCCCATTTCTGACCTCTGGTACATCGAACGCGAGATCGATAATCCCGTCACCCTGCGCCAGCATATCGCTCAGTTGGCACGGGAAGTTGCGACCACAGTCAATGCACCTGGTGAATTCCTGGACCTCGACGGAGGGGTGGGCTTTAGCTATCGACATCCAACTGAAGACGTCGAAGTCACCGCTACAGCCCAGCACACTTTGACGCTGCTCCAATCATTGAGCGGCTCAATCGCCATCGCGCTGAAGATGATTCAGCAACAGCCTGAACAGGCTGGTTCACTTGCCGATTTCGAATTTGCTGCAGGTCTCGGCCAGATCCTATTGGGTCAGCCCTATGCCAAGGATCAATCTCCAGAGAACACGAATCGTCTGAGCGATGGCGCGCTGGTGAAGCTCTTTCGAATTATTCGTCTCGCAAGACGTTTGATCGACTTAGAAATCAAGTCAATGGCCAACAACAATCCGAGTTCACCTAGCTGATTGGGTCGATGGCAGGGAGAGAGTCGTATGTCCAAAACACCTATCAATGAAGCCATCCTGTCTCAGGTGCTGCACCACATGCGCAACGGCCAACTCCGTCGCTGCATAGAGATGGGATTGGAGCCCGAAATCTTGGCCCAGCTTCAACAACCTTCGGTGCTGAGCTTGCTGCTTAACACTCCCGTTTCCTGGTGCAGTGTCACGATAGATGGAGACATGGTGAAAAAGCTTCTGACCGGGGCTCAACGATCAGACGAGGAAGTGCGCATGATTGAACGTGCTCTTCGACTCGGGGCAACGACACAGATGCTGCAACAGTTCTTTGGCTTATCCCCCCAAGATGTTGCCCTTCAACGCCTGGTGATTGGCGTAACAGCACGCCGTGGCCGGTGGCGAGAGTTTAGCGAAGAGATGGATGCTCAGCTTTGGTACCGCTGGACCCATCTGATGAAAGAGCATCAGGTTGAGCTGGATGACAGCCTGGCGTTGCTGGACGTGGCCATGCTGGTGGCAGAAGAACTCAATGCTCCACAGGGCGCCGACTCAACTGAAGGCACGGAAAACCTCAGTTTAGCGATAATCTGGCACCGCGTTCAGTCATGGATCAGAGACGGCCTTTATCCGCCTTCGCATCCAAGCGCTGGATTTACAAAAGGTTTGAAGCTGGTGTCATCGGCCAACCATCAGTTGGCCCTACCAGTAGTTACACTGGGGCAAGGTGACAACGACCTATGAAGTTGTCCCGGCTCCCCTTCTCGACACTTCTGGACTCTGCATCAGGGCATCTTGAGGCTCATCTGCGTCAGAAAAAAGAGTCGATGCCCCCGGGGATTGAGGGCTCAGCGCCCTACTCCGGCATTATTTTCAGCGGTAACCCTCATGAGACAGTTCCTCGTCGATTGCTTCTGGATGATCGACTGTCTCCGCTTGAACGAAACGCCTGGCAGGTATTTCGCCTACTGATCAATGACGACGGCCTGACGGCGTTCCCCACCTATGAGCAGCTACGGCCATACCTGGGCATGCTACCCGGCAGACCGGCGTCCCGTGAAACGGTATCAAAAGCCTTGGTCACCCTTCGCCTGACTCGCTGGCTCAGCCTCGGTCGTCGCGTGCGTAATGACCTCAGTGGTCAGGTTCAAGGCAACGTCTACCTTCTTCACGATGAACCTGTAACGCCTGGTGAAGCGCTGGAGTTCGACAAAGACTATCTGCAGTTACTCGCTCAATCGATGGAGCATCAGACCAAGGCGATTCGTGAAGTTGCTGAAATAGCCTGGAAGGAGTTCGCCGCAGATCCGGAGGTTGGTCAGCGATTACCGACTCGGTTGAACATCATCGAAGCTCGCTTGAACAGTCAGCCATGGGTTCAGGCAACAGCCCTTCAGCCTTTGACTGCTCCCGAGTTCGGAATCCGAACTCAGCAAAATATAGCTGCCTCCACACTGAGTTCGGAATCCGAACTCAGTGAATCCAGCGGTAAGCGAATCGCTTTTGAGCTGAGTTCGGAATCCGAACTCAGCCGTAAATCACTGAGTTCGGACTCAGTTCGGAATCCGAACTCATATAGTACGTATACAGATACAAACAAAGATGTTTGTAAAAGCTCTGTACATGTACCGCCCACGTCAGATGACACGGCTGCAGACCTCCTGGATGCCCTGCACCGGCTGCCCACGGATCAAAAACAGAGTGCCCTTGTGGCGTTGCAGAAAGTCCCACCAGAGGTGAAGCCTGCGCTCATCAAGCAATGGGTGCACCGTTGTGATACGGGAGGCGTTCGAAACCCTTTTGGGTATCTGATGACGCTTGTCGCCACGGCGGTACGAGGTGACTTCAACAGCAATTGGAAGCCAGACGACAAACCACGTCTCAACCACATGAACACGGGTAGCCCGTCGACGGGCTCAAGCACCGTTGAAGTTGCTCAACCGGTGAAAGCGATGGTGACTCCACGCAATCCGGAATCGATACAAACCGCCAATCAAACACTGAGCGAGATGCTGCACCTGCTAAAGCCCAATCGGAGCACACATTCATGACTCCGGACGGAAATGTCAGTCAGCCAAGCTATGCCGCCCGCATGGCGCTGACCAGACTTGATACCGGTTATGGCAGAGAGCTGAGTGATTCGGGCCGAATCATTCAACCAGGATCCCAGGTCAGCGGCATAGCCGAGCTGAGTGTTGCTGCCCGCAACACCCAGCCAGGATTCGATATCGGTGGAGGCATTCAGCCAAGTGATGCGGCCCGCATCACCCTGACAGAATCCGTAATCTGTGGTGGCCGTCGGCTGAGTGCTGTGGCCCACACCACTCACCAGGGATCAGATACTCCAGGTGGCAACTCAAAGCTATGTGGGCCACATAACTACCGGCTGGATGATGCGGCCCGCATCACCCTGACAGAATCCGTAATCTGTGGTGGCCGTCGGCTGAGTGCTGTGGCCCACACCACTCACCAGGGATCAGATACTCCAGGTGGCAACTCAAAGCTATGTGGGCCACATAACTACCGGCTGGATGATGTGTCCCGCATCACCCTGACAGGAACCGTGATCTGTGGTGGCCGTCGGCTCAGTGCTGTGGCCCACAACACTCAACAGGGATTCGATACTCCAGGTGGCAACTCGAAGCTATGTGGGCCACATAACTACCGACTGGATGATGCGGCCCGCATCACCCTGACAGGATCCGTAATCTGTGGTGGCTGTCGGCTAAGTGCTGTGGCCCACACCACTCAACAGGGATTCGAAACTCCAGGTGGCAACTCGAAGCTATGTGGGCCACATAACTACCGACTGGATGATGCGCACCGCATCACCCTGACAGGATCCGTAATCTGTGGTGGCCGTCGGCTCAGTGCTGTGGCCCACAACACTTACCAGGGATCCCGGATCGCTGACGGCAGTCAGACAGACAATGTTGCTTCTCTCCTTCTATATATAGACGCCTCAACAAATCCCCTTCCGTCTGACTATGGATTTAATGCTGCGTCCGTAGCAGCCCAATTGCAGCATGGCCATGTCAATCCTCTTTCCAAGGAATAACTGCACCATGGCTGACAATTACCGGCTCAATATTGGCTCACTACGCAGCGATGTGAAGCTCACCCTTCACACCCATCATGCTGCACGGATCTGGATGGGACGCCCAAAAAACGATCTCAAGGTCGGCATCATCGGATTGTCGGGCTTCTGCACTGTAGTCAACCGCATGTCACGTGGCGCCCAGCAGGATGATCCGTATTCAGACTGGTGGATGATCCAGCTTGAAGAGAAGATCCGCGATTCAAAGGAGGCACTCAAAACCATCGAAGATCGTCTCGATACAGCCATGGCTTCCCTCCCCCCGGCCATCAGTATCAGCGAGAACCTGTCCATCCAGCCTGTCAGCCTCCCTCTATACATCGCCAATCCACTCGGCTTCCAAGCCGTGTACCTACTGACCAACTACGACGAAATTGTCAGGCGCATTTTGCTGGCCCAGCACGTCGGTCTGGTCGGTCGTCACGACATGGAAACTTGGATCGATGAAGGCGCAGCCGTGCTGCGCAGACTTTTTGGTCTGGCCCAGATCTATAAATACTCCGGCGCTGCACGCGATGACTTCGCCGCCAACAATGCCAAGGCTGAAGCAGCCCGCAAAATGTATGAGCGTTACGGAGAACTGCCGCAGGACATCCTGGAAGGCACCCGCCGCTCCAACTTTGCTCCCCCCATCATTCGCGGCCAACAGCAATCCGAGGCGAGTGATCACTTTGATGATGCCGAGGAAGGCTGATGGTCATGGGCCAGACGTCCTCAGAAGACGGCGTGCTGCAACAGACCGCCTTCCGACCACTGCAACAGGATGCCTTCCAACGACTGCAACAGGCTGCCTCACTAAAAGGCCTTTTAAAGCCTTTTAAAGGTAAGGGGGAACTGAGCCAATTTGCCGATCTATGCCGGGTTCAAGAATCGGAATTGAAAGCACTTGCCCAGGAAGTGCTGAGCCAGGCTCGCCGGTATCCATTCACCCTTGTGCCAGTTCGACTGACAGAACAGAACACCCAGGCAGGAACCCAATTTCTGAGATGGCAGCAGGTGACGGACCGCCGAATGGGCGTAGGTGTCTGGGCAGACATGATGGGTTCATCCAGAACACCGGAAGCCATGCTGCAGGACTTGTACGCAATGGAACTGCAGCGCATCACGTTGAACATGCAAATGAGCTTGATGCACTCAATTGCCAAACAGGCCGCCGAGTGCGCCGAAAAAATGGGCCAGGCAGAGGCCGTGTACACCGCTCGACTGCAGCAGCTCACCAATCAAACGCAACATCCATAACGTCGGAGAATACTCATGTCCACACCCGTACAAGGCTGGGAAGGCAATATCGGCTCCACCCCGGAATTCAAAGAGTTCGCCAACGGCAACAAGGACCCACGGAGGCTCATGCGCGCCAACGTCTACTTCGACAACTCGATTCCGGACGGTAAAGGCGGGTATGAAGATCGAGGGGGATTCTGGGCGAATGTCGAGTGGTGGCACAAAGACGCTGAACACTACTCGCACCTGTTTCAGAAGGGCATGCGCGTGATCGTTTCCGGCCGAGCCGTAATGGATCGCTGGGAAAAAGACGGTGAGGAAAATGCGGCTCTGAAGGTTCAAGCCTCGCGGGTCGCCATCTTGCCGCACAGGATTGCGAGCGTGACCCTGGCACCGTCACAGAGCCAAGGCAGCACGTCACGTGATCAATCCAGTCCGCAACCTGCCCCTGATTTCGACGACTACCCGGACCCCGACCGTCAGTTCTGATTGCAGGGGCTTAATTTCGGCCCCCCAATCGTGAAGCTCGTGGTGGAGGGAAAAACATCAACGTCTTTCCCTCCCCAATCGTGAAGCCTTAAGGTGTATGACAATGCGGGACGATGATGAGGTGAGGAGTCCAGATGGCTGGCTTCTGGTAGCAGCGGATCACCCCACGTTGGGACGGCTGTACTGGCGGTACTGTGATGAGAGCGACGTCAACGCAGCAGACTTCTACGGTATCACCGACAACATTCGACTCGCCTCCTGGATAAAAGCTGGTTGGCGTGATAAAGACGTCTGGGCTGATGACTACAGTGACATGAGCTCATTCGTTGCACGAAGATTCATACAAGAGCTTTTGAACCCTGATCGCTACGACACCAACTATTTCGAACTTTTTAACTGGGATGATGAGTCTGAGGATCTTGAGCTTCATGGCGATTTACACGATTTTCAACGACGAAGTGGTCAGTCCGTTGAGTTCTTCGTGCATTGGCTAAGGGCCACCAATTGGTTCGACATCCCGGCACCTGGCTGCAACACCCTCCCGTAAAAAAATCGCGCCAAGCGCGGATCTGCTGGAAGATGAATTTGAGCATCGTGGAGCAACCGCCATGGGTGATAACGCTTTCTTGCCTAAAGCCACTGACAGGCGACGTTGCAACAATCCTCACCTGACGGTTTTTGCCACTGGTGCGGCCGCTGCGCGGAAAGGGCTACGGGTGTATGACTGCCCTTACCAACATCCCGCTATGCGTGCGTCTTGGCTAAAGGGCTTTGCCCAGGCACAGCAGCTCTCGCTGGACCTATAGCCGCTTAATGCCCTCCCCCGCGCATTGACCATTTCCTATTGAAGCCCTACCTGCCTGACGCAACAGTCCCACTCTGATTATTTGAGAGGGACACACCGTGAAGCTATTGATCATCGAGGCACCTGGTAAGCTGAAAAAGCTCCAGCCAATGATGAAGAAGCTACGCCCAGGCGAAGACTGGCAGGTGGTTGCCAGTGGTGGGCACATCCGCGACCTGCCGGCCAAAGGTCAGGACGACAGCATGATCACCACCGGAGTACGTAAAAACTACACACCGGTGTACGAGATCCTGGATAAGAGCGGCAGAGCCGTCAAAACGATCAAGGCCGCAGCGAAACAGGCCAGTGAAATTTACCTCGCAACCGACCCTGATCGTGAAGGTGAAAGCATCAGCTGGCACATCCAGCAGGTACTGGCGGTCAAAAACTACAAACGCATTACTTTTAACGAGATCACTCTCAAGCGCGTTGAAGAAGCACTGGCCAATCCACGACAAATCGATCTGAACAGGGTTGCCTCACAGGAATGCCGGCGTGTTCTGGATCGCCTAGTGGGTTACCTAGTGACCCAAGAGTTGCGGCGCCTGATGGGCAAACCTACTTCCGCTGGCCGCGTTCAATCACCCGCCGTGTTTCTCGTGGTCTTGCGCGAACGCGAGATCCGCAACTTTCAGGTGATCAATCACTTTGGCGTGCGTCTGTTCTTTGCCGACGTGAGTCGGGGCACCACTTGGTATGCCGAGTGGCAACCGGTACCGGATTTCGCAAGCAAGGACGTCCCCTACGTTCAGGATATCAACCTGGCCCAACTCGTCGCCGGCACGCGCAACATCGTTGTCGAGTCCTGCGAGGATCGCAAGGCCGAGCGTCATCCTCCCGCACCATTCATCTCCTCGACCCTTCAACAAGCTGCTAGCAACGCCTTGAAATGGGATCCGGACAAAACCATGCAGGTGGCCCAGCGCTTGTACGAGCAAGGCGTGATCACTTATCACCGGACGGACAACCCCAATGTCCCAGACGAAGCCATGGAGGATATTCGAACGGTGGCCAACGCTCTTGGATTGAACGCCGTAGATGAACGGCGCACGTTTAAAGCGGCCGAAGGCGCGCAGGAAGGTCACCCTGCCATTACACCGACCTATTGGTCCGAAAGATCCGCCGGTGAAAAAGATGACGAACTGGCCCTGTACAAGTTGATCTGGGTTCGGGCGTTGGCCAGCCAGCTTGAGGCCGCTATCTACGACGTGCGTACTGCGAAACTGCTCGCTGTTGGTCCAGGCGGCAAAGCCCTGCGCTTCACTGCATCGGGCAAAACACTCTGCCATCCGGGATGGATGAAGGTGCTCAAGGGCGATGATACGGATGAAGAGGAAGACGCAGAAGCAGACAACCCTGTGCCAGCGCTCACTCCAAAACAGATTCTTTCGGTCCACAGCGGCGAACTGCTGAAGAAGAAAACTCAACCACCGTCACGCTACACCAAGGCCAGCCTGATCAAAGAAATGGAACGGCGCGGTATCGGTCGTCCAAGTACGTTCGCCTCCATCTTGAAGAACATCACCAGCAAAGGACTGATCGAGGAAAAGAGCCGCAAACTGGTACCGGCGCCTCTGGGGGAGGAAACGATCGCGAAGCTCGAAGGGTTCTTCAGTTTCGTGGAGCTGGATTTTACGCGGGAATTGGAGCGCGACCTGGACAAAATCGCCCAGGGCCAAGACACCTACGGCGCCGTCGTTGCACGTCTGCATAAGCGCCTGGAAGAGGAACTGTCTCAGCAACGTGGTATGCCAAGTGTGCCAATGGCGTCAGCTCCACGCCCAGCCACAGCCGGTGGCGCTTTCAACTGTCCCAAATGCAATCAGCCTCTCGCAAGGCGTCAGAAAAAAGGGGACGGCGGCTATGACTTCTGGGGCTGCACCGGGTACAGGTCCAACGGCTGCAAAGTCAGCTTTCCCTCACTGAATGGCAAACCAGACTTCGATAAACCCAGAGGGGTTTAACTCTTACTACCGAGAGCATAATTCACTGCTAACGGTGTTATGCATTAACGCTGGAACCTACCTCTTCCGTACCTGACATTCCTCTGCGAATAGCGGAGGAGGTCACGGGTGAGCGAACAGAAAAGACAATCGGTGTTGGGACTGCGCATCTTAGCGCCGAAGCTGGAAAAGTTCTCAGATCGCCAGATTGAAGTGGCCCAGACTTGGGCTTTGCATTTTCAGATCTCACCTTCCCTCCTGACCTCGTTCATCGAGCACTACCTCAACTCTAATGTCCACTCCCGCTGCTGGTGTGTGGCATGGGACAGTACCAATGCTCAAACGCGCCAGGTTCTGGCCAGGATCGGCAACCAGCTTCAGTACTTCGACGGCCAGCAATTAATGGCCTGCAAGATCGTAACTAAAGATCGCGTACATAAAAAAAAGCCGTCCGTCCAGGTAGCCCAGCAGCTGCTGCTGAGATTTAAGGGGCGTTGGTTTGCTGATGTGCTTCTGACGTCGTTTTGCAAGTCTGCACGAGCGGCAGCAGTTGCGCTCGCGGTTGAGGATCTGGGTAGTTTTATTTCCAAAGGCTCGGATGCGTCGGTAAGCAACAATCGTTACTTCAACCCGCGCACGCAGTTTTACTTGAAACAGATCGGCAGCACGCTGAAGCAGTATTGCCAGTGCCTGGACCAGGAACTTCTATTCGCTATTCGTTCAGCGCAGTGCCCTTCCCCAAAGCTCTATAACTGGCTGGCTCAAGGGGACCGCGTACGTCGACTACAAGCCCTCAAGGTTCAACCGGTGCTAATCCCTCTCTTAGTTTTGGCCAACCAATGGCCTTGGCCATGGGACGAAGAGCAAAAGATTTTCCTGGAAAGCCCATGGGATGAACTTCAAGAGTTTCGACCTATCTTGCGCGACGACGACTACTGCGTGGAATCCAGGGAATGCCTAGTGGGCCGTATCACGGACGCTGGCCTCCCCCTGAACGACATCTTGGCATGGCTCTTACAAGCTCCAAGAACATCAGTTCGGTACTTGGGCCAACAACGCGTTTTTGATACCGGCAGCGCATTGACGCGAATAAGCCGTGAAGGTCCGGATACTCCGTGGCATCGATTGCTGCTTGGAGCAGCAATGGTCAACCGCCGCCCTTCGACTAAGACGCACTGGAAAACCTTTTTTGCATTGCTGGATAAGATTCCCTATCAACTTTTGGAGCAGACAAAAGACTGGAGCAGGTTGTTCTCAGGATGTCCGACAGAGTGGTCCAACCCTGATTGGCTTCAAATTGCTGATAGGCTGCAAGATCTGAATGATGTTTTTAATAGCGTTGATGAAAGCGACGGACCCGACGCCCGTGACGCACTGCAAAAACTCAAAAGCTTCATAGGTACTGCTACCTATCACCAGATCGCCAACTTAGTGGATGGCTTTCACCTGGCACTGATAGACATACGTGAAGCTCTTGATGCCGCAGATCCCCAAACAAAAGCGGACTCTTCAACGCCCTGGAGGACGCTGCTTAATTCGAACGACACACTTCTCGTAAGCCCGAATGGGCTGCAAATTGTCGAGCTGAAATGCCCAGCGGACCTTGATGCAGAACATCGAGCGCTAGGCCATTGCATTGATGGTTACGACTACAGCGCTTATCGAGGCAACTGCCGTCTTTTTTCAGTACGCGAAAACGGACAATCATTGGCCTCTGCCGAAATCCAAATGGATGAGAGTGCCTGGGGCAAGACACCGGCAAAATTGACTTCTAAACACTTGGTCACGATACAGCTGAGAGGGCTCCGCAATCGCACACCTAGGTCGGGCTCAAGGGTTGACCGGGCTTACCAATGGTTTTGGGCAAAGATCAAATCAGGTGAGATCGAGGTCAACCTGGAATGGCCCGACCACACACTATCCATGCCCCGCTATACAAATCGAAACCGGAAAAAGCTGCACGCTCAAGCGTGCACAGAATGGATCAACCAGCGTTTGAGTAAAACATGAGCCGTCCGCGCCTTTTGAATAGTCGGCCCCATCTGGTCGAGAAGGTTATTTTCGACGGTTATGACTTCGGGATTCTGCTGCAGTACGTCGAGGGGGCCAACCGCCTGTTTCTTGAGCGTGATGGGTTCTACATACGCCGTGCGGAGCATCCTCAACATCGCTACTGGCGAATGCCCAAGGGTAAATTGCTGGATGACCTGGATCTGCTCTTCCACCGTCTGATGGAGTTGACGGAAGGCCGTTTCAACGAGAGCTGGCAGACCTTCTCTGCAAAGCTTGCAGCAGCACAACAATCACCAGACCGGCAAGCATTCACCTGGGGTCTAACGTTTCGAATTGCTCCACTGGCTCAGGGAGGCATTCTGCTGTCGGGCGATTATCACCCTGGAGCCGTCGCGGTATCTCGGCGTATGCACGGCGTGTTCCTTGGCCAGTCCAAGTCTTGGCGCATTGATTCGACCGCCGAACTGGTGCGTTCCAACCTCATCCTTGAGCTGGGGCTTTATGAAGATCAGTTCGAGATCCTGGACACCGTGCAGGAGCTGCTGACCGACGGTTCCATTGTTCCCGCTGATGAAGTCACCCGCATCAGCCTCGGAGGCCCGCCGCAAGAGCGCGCAGCCCCAGTCGGGCAGGAGGAAGTCTCAACAGACGTTTACCTTGCCGCTGTGCCATCCATCGAGCGGACCGAGTTCACTAGCGAGCAAATCGACCAGGCGTTGACGGGGCATTCATTGCTGGACCATCAACCGGCAGGCATCCGGCATTTGTTGCAACGAACGAGCGCTTTACTCGCTGATGACATGGGCCTAGGCAAAACACGTCAGGCCATCATCGCCGCCGCTATTCGAGCGGGAGACGGACCCATCCTCGTCATCACCTTGTCGACCCTGATTATCAACTGGCAACGTGAAATCCAGATGGTGTATCCCGAGGCCAGAATAGGCCAGCAGGTCTTCGATCCCTCGTTACAGTGGACCATCATTAACTACGAGCGCTTGGGCGACTATGTCCTGCAGGCCGGCCATTTTGAAGTGATGATCATCGATGAGGCTCACCGCCTGAAAGAGCCCACCGCGGCGTGGACACGTCATGGCTTCGACATTGCCGCCAAGGTACCCAATCGCTATTTGTTGACTGGTACACCCGTCCTGAATCGAGAGTCAGAACTTCACACGCTATTGCGGCTTTCCGGCCATCCCGTTGGGAAGCTGTCACTCAAAGAGTTCTGCGAACAGTTCGCCGGCAGCCCAGAGTTTCGCAAGAACCTTCGAGAGGCGATTGGCGACTGGATGCTTAGGCGCCGCAAAGACGTGCTCACGGAGCTCAAGGGTAAGCAACGGCAGACTTTGCCGGTAGAGCTGTCAGTCGAGGAACGTCGTGAATACGACCGGATACGCTTTGAAGACAGACCAAGTCTTGCCAGGCTAGGCTCGCTGCGCCAGTTGCTGGAGCAGGTGAAGGTTCGGGTCGTCATGGAGCTGCTGTGCGAACTGGATGTGGAAGACAAAGTCATCTTGTTCTGTGAGTTCAAGGACACCGTCAGCACGCTGCGTACTGAGTGCGAGCAAGCCGGATACGGTTGCGTTACCGTGGTAGGCAGTGACTCCCTCGGCAAACGCCAAAAAGCGATCGACCGTTTTCAAAGTGATCCTGACACCAGAGTGTTCGCTGCGACCACTTCTGCCGCCGGTACCGGAAATAACCTGACGGCAGCCAACTATGTCATGTTCCTGGGACTACCCTGGACACCAGGATTACAAGATCAGGCTGAGGATAGAGCCTACCGGAATGGGCAGCTACGCATGGTTGTGGTGAAAATCCCGCTGGTGGAGAACACCATTGATCAGATGCTATGGCAAATGCTGATGGATAAACGACAACTAGCGAGCGACCTGATAGAGCCGGATGCAGCGGCCAACGCTAGATCCGAACTGGTGAATTACTTGTGAGCAATTCAATAGGCTTTCTCCAAGACTGAATATCACAATGTTATGGCAAACGGCTTAGTTTAGCGCTCGCATAAAAACCCTAAGACGCAGTTCTCTATTTCCTGCTGCATCGTCAATGACTGGCTGTCACTGTGCCTCCATCATCAAAGGGGGCCTTTCGGCACATGATCAGGCACTTCACCACACTCTCCCTGCTCGCGCTCGTCGCCAGTTGCGCAACCCACACGCCACACGCGCCTAAACCGGCGTTTGATAGCAGCCGTAACCCGGACATGTTGACGCCGGACCTCTACCCCAGCGGCGCCGTGCCTGAAAAAGAACCGGTCGTACGCTATGGGCGTTACACCCTGGTCAGTACCTTGCCTGACTCGGGTCAGCGTGACCTAATGGCTCAGATCATTGACATCAGCATTCCTGCCAACATGCACCCCAATGTGCGCGATGCCATGCAATACGTCGTGGACCGTTCCGGCTACACGCTCTGCTCGCCCGACACCGGCCACGTCAACATCCTTTACACGCGACCACTCCCCGCAGCCCAGTACAAGCTTGGACCCATGACACTGCGCAACACGCTGCAAGTACTCGCAGGTCCGGCCTGGCAGGTGAAGGTGGACGAAGTGAATCGCCAGGTGTGTTACGTACTGCGTCCTGGTTACCAGCTCCCGGAATCATCGCGCACTGCTCCAATGCAAGTGGCAGCTACCACCACACCTTCCACTCCACTGACTTCACCGACAACGAAAAACACTACCAGCGGCGAAACGTCCAGCACCGTTGTGGTCGCCGCCGTACCCTCACCGGCGCCGATCAAAACCGCTACTGCAGCACCTGCAACTGCAACCCCAGTATCTACCCCAGCAGTGCCCGCCAAGGATGGCTCTATTACGACCTCTTCCGGGAAAACCACATCGAGCCCGGCAGTCACCTCGCCGCTTAACGCTACCACCACTCAGCCTGCAAGCATTGGGACGTCTGGAAACATTGCCCCAAGTACCTCCGTCGCGCCAAAGCCTGCTCTCGCGGTGGTAACCCCTCCAAAGCCGCTGGCCCAGATATGGACGGCGACCACTGGCTCAACACTTCGGCAAACCGTGGAAGCCTGGGCAGCTAGGGCTAAGTGGACGCTGATCTGGAAGGCAGACGACTTGGATTACCCGATTGACGCACCGCTTCGATTCGAAGGCAGCTTTGAAGAGGCTATCAAAGAGATCTTTCCGCTGTACGACTCAGCCCCTCGGTCATTCGTCGTTGACGGCAGCCCAGCACAGTTGGTGCTTTACATCGCAGAGAGGAAAAAATGATGACTGTACGCCTCTGGATTCGAGGCACAGCCTCATTACTGGTCATGGCTCTGATCAGCTCCTGCTCACTGCAGCGCGTGAATGAGTCGGCCAGCCGTGCCGAAAACGACGCAGCGACCGCCTCCCAATACAGCCGCTTCTTGCGAAATCAGCAACAAGAGCCGGCACGCGAAACCGTCGTTTTTAGTGACAAGCCGTGGGTCTCAAAACAACCCATGGTCGCCAAGCGCGGTTTGCCGCTGGCCATGGATTGCGACATTACTTATCGCCCTTCTTACAACGTTGGGATCGCAGAGGTCGCGAACTACATCACGAGCGAGTGTGGCGTTCCAGTCATCGTGGCTCCAGATGCGATCGATCCAAGCGTCCTATCCGTTCGTAATCAAGGTAACGCAGGATCTAATTCGCCTCCGGTTATGGCCTCGCCGGATAATCTGTCCAGTTTCATGCCAGCCGGTGTCATCGGCAACATGCAGAGCAACGCCCGACCTTCGGGTATGGATGGGCTCTTCGCGCCTCGTACATTCCCAGTTAAGTACAGCGGCAAGCTTTCTGGTTTGTTGAATCAGGTAACCGCTCAACAGGGCCTGGCATGGAACTATTTATCCGATGATCGCAGCGTGCACGTCACCTACTTCGATACCAAAACGTTCGATGTCTGGGCCTTTGGTGATGACCAGGTGATTGAAAGCACTGTCAAATCCGGTTTGCTGACATCCACCGGCAGCGGGAGCTCCGGAGGGGGTGGCGGATCTTCATCATCAGGCGCGTCGGGGGAGTCTGGCAGCAACCAGAGCACCACCGTCTCAATCAAAACATCACTGATTGGGGACATTGAAAAAAACGTCCAAGCGATGCTAAGCCAGCAGCCCCAGGGTCGTATGTTCCTTTCTCGGTCCACTGGAACCTTGACGGTAAGCGATCGCCCAGAGGTACTTTCCAACGTTTCGAAGTACTTGACCTCCCTCAACCGGAGCATCACACGCCAGGTGCTGTTCAATGTCAAAGTCTTTGAAGTAACCCTCACCGACAAGGATCAAACAGGCCTAGATTGGTCTGCGGTTTACACTAATCTGAGCAGCAAGTGGGGTTTTTCCCTAAAAAATGCCACCACTGGAATTACCACTAATGCGGTCTCCAGCTCGTTCAATGTTTTAGATACCTCCAAGTCACCTTGGGCTGGCTCGAATCTGATCATCAAAGCGCTATCTGAACAATATCGAGTTTCAAACGTCCGATCTCCCTCGATCACAACTTTGAACTTACAGCCTGCACCTATCCAAGTCGGTAACGTGCAAAGCTATATTGCCTCGAGCTCTACTACCACAACGGCCTCGGTCGGGTCGTCCACATCACTGACTCCCGCAACGATCACCAGCGGGTTCAACATGATGTTGCTTCCTCGCATTATCGACCAGGACAACCTGCTGCTGATGGTCACTTTGAGCATGAGCAGCAAACCCACCTTCACCCCGTTCACCAGCAACGGCTCCAGCGTTCAGACAGTCGATTACGACACCAGGAACCTGTCTCCCAAAGTCAAATTGCGCAGCGGCCAAACGTTGGTTCTGACCGGCTTTGAGGAGAACAGCGAAAACGCGACCAAGTCCGGTGTCGGTGATCCTGGATTCTTCGGCCTGGGCGGTAGTCGCATCCGCAGCACGGATCACAACGTGCTGGTCGTGCTGATTACACCTGTTGTTGATAGCGACACTGGAAGCCCTAGCGCCCTGAGTATTCCTGCAGCCAATGATCCGTGGGGCTCTTGCCCAAGCCCTTTGCTGCGTTGCAGCGCATTCAAGGGTTAAGCCATGGTCGCGGAAATCGCAAAAAGCACACGCTCAGCACGAGTCCAGGTCCTGCAGCACAGAGGGAGATCGTTCGTAACAGGTCTACGCTGGCATCCATTGGGCAGCGTCACCGGCCACATGAAGGAAGCACGGCAGTACGGCCGTGAACACCAGTTAGACATCGTCGCCATTCGCAGAACACCGGCCATCATCCAGGCGGGTTTCGTTGCGCGCAGTGACGAAGTCACCAAAGGCATGTACTCGCTCGCAGCGACCCTGGCAGGCCAGTTGGGGGACTCGTGGATTGCGGCCTGGAGAACGGACGCTGACCTTGACCAATACGCCCTTGTCGCGGTGTTTCAAGGAGGCGTGATCTCTGGCTGCGACATGATCGGCACCGGTGCCGAGGTGCGTCGGAGAGTCGTTCAGCAGCGCAGTCGGGGCATCCAGTTCAGCCAGGAGTACCTGCCTTCAGAATTTGAAATGGGTGGCCAACCGCTCGACGTTGACGAGCTGCTCCAACCCTCGCATTTGAAACGTGAGTATCGACTGAGGCCACTTGTCTTTGGGTTATCCAAAGCAGAGTTGGTGCAACTGACGATGGTTGGTGCGCTGATCGCTGCCGGCATCATCGCGTGGGTTCAATGGCAGAGTCATCAGGACCGGATAGCCAAAGAAGCAGCTTTCCAGGCTGAACAACTTCGCCTGGCAGAATTAGCCAGGCTGCAGCAAGAGTCTGGCGTGGAACAGTTGCCTCAGGCTCTGGAGCACCCTTGGGCCAAGCGCCCTTCGGTCACAGACTTCATTGAGGGATGCAGCCGCGGCATTTATCAATCGCCCCTATCCATTGAAGGCTGGTTGTTCACAAGTGCCGTCTGCGATGGTGCAAAGGTCTTGTCATCTTACAGACGCACGGGCAATAGCACGGCCGACGAACTGATACAGGCCACTCAGGGCCACTATGCTGATCGGCCGGTCTTCTTTGACGACGGCAACTCGGCCACGTTGAAACTCGACATTTCCTTGCCAGCAGCCGGTGATGAACCGCTAAAGGAAGCGATCGTCATGCTGGCGAATTTGTCTTCCTGGCTGCACAGCTTCGGCCAAAGCCCCGTTTTGAAAGAGGTGCCGGTCGTAGTGCCCATCCAGCCGGCATTACCTGGTCAACCTGCTCCCCCCCCCCACCACAGCCTCAATGGAAGCAATTCGAGCTGCGCTACACCACTGGTATTACACCAATCGACTCTTTATCCGGTGCTCCAAGTCAGGGGCTTCGTCTTACAGAAATCAAAGCAGATTACAAAGCCGACCATCTTGAGTGGTCAGTTATAGGTGACCTTTATGCGAAGTAAAATTCTGCCGTGTTTCTGCCTGGTTATTGCTGCCGGATCCTCTATTGGCTGGGCAGCGGAAAACAGTGTCTCTGGTGTCAACGTAGGAGAGCTGGCCATCGTTCAAAGTCAGACGATCCTCCTCAAGGCGCAGGCGGAAAGGGCTCAGGCTCAGCGGTCGATCAATGGCGAAGACAACCATTCAACCGCTCAGTCTTCAGCCTCATTCGTACCTCAAGGCCTACTCCCACCCCCTATCACCGTCACACGCGCCACTGATACCCAGCAAGAACTACCTGTCGTTAAAGCCATATTCGGCTCCGCAAGGCGGCTTCGTGCCACGTTGCTCTACAGCAGCGGATTTGAAGTGGACGCTGACGCCTCGTCGCGGGAACTCCCAGGCGGCTACCGCGTGGCGAACCTCACCCTGGACAGCGTGACACTGGAACGTGATGGCAAGCGCTTCCCGCTCGGGTTTTCCAATATTCCACCGGGAAGCGCCTCCAGTAGTAGCAACCCGGTCTCCAGCAGCATCCCGTCAGCCACCTCGCTGCCCGGGTTGATCCAAGGACAGCGGTGAAGGTACGAGCCAATGACGACTTTGACTGAAATACAAACTGAAGCAGAACCAGTCCTCGATGAAGCCGCTGCTGCGCTGCTGAATTCGCATCAGCAATTGCTCACTGCGCCTGGCGGATCGTTCGAGCTGAAACCGGAGTTACGTCAGCTGTGCGCATTGACCAGCGATGGAATTCTGTATGTGTCCGCCCAGCACCAAACGGATGCCTATGTCATGGCATTCGAGGATGAGTTGGAACACAAGAATCATCAGTTTGCAGTCAAGATCTGCCCTATGAGCACGATCAAGGCGCTCTACCAGGCGAATGACGACGCCAATGGCAGAGCCCTCTCGACCACCGAGACCAAACGCCAGGCGCAGGTGGTGCAGCTGCTAGGCAAAGCCCATCGGGATAATGCCAGCGATGTTCACTTTGTGGTGGGTCACGACATCACCAGGATCTTCTTTCGCATCCACGGACTGTTGTGGGAGGCGGAGCAGCATCAAAGTCAGGTGGGCCTTGAGCTCTGCTCATCCCTCTACAACAGCATGTGTGATGTTGCGAAAGACCACTACCAGCCACAAGTCAGCCAGGACGCACGTATAAAACGATCCTACGTGGATCAACTTGGTCTGTTCGGTGCCCGGGTTGCCACCAGGCCGCTCGTAGAGGGTCCTTTGATGGTTCTGCGTCTGCTGTATGACGACAAAACCAAAATGACCCTTGAGGCTCTCGGTTTTCTCCCCGAGCAAATTGAGGCGTTTAGCCGTATCCGCAGCTTTCCTTATGGCGTGAACTTGGTTACCGGCCCCACAGGATCCGGCAAATCTAAGACTCAGCAGGTCAACCTGAACCTGCTCTATGAAGAGTGCGGTGGCACAAAACACATTTTGACCATGGAGGATCCGCCCGAATATCCAATCATGGCCAACCAGTCCCCTTTGGGCTCAGGAGAAACCTGGAGCGACGGCATCACCAACACGATGCGCCTCGATCCGGACGTCCTGATGTATGGGGAGATCAGGGACCTGGCCTCGGCCCAAGCGGCTTTCCGTGGTGGGATGACCGGGCACTTGGTGTCCTCCACGTTGCACACCAATAACTCAGTGGCAGGGCTTCAGCGGCTAATCGACATGGGGGTAGACCGCTACCTCGTGACAGATCCCGCACTGATGACCAGCATCGTCAATCAGTCCTTGCTTCCCGTGCTATGCCCTCACTGTCGTGTACCTGCCGCTGCTCATCTGGACCAGCTCAACGGTGCATTGGTGCAACGCCTGCGCGGCCTGGACGCGGTCGACCTGACCTACCTCAAAGGTCCTGGGTGCCCACACTGCAAAGGTTTGAGTGTCGTTGATCGTACGGTAGCCGCGGAGGCGCTCATCACCGACAACAATTTCATGCACGTTTTTAATAAAAAAGGGGCCAGTGCAGCACGTCGTTACTGGGTGAAGGAAATGGGCGGTATCACCAAAACTGCCCACACAATCCTCAAGCTCAAACAAGGATTGGTAGATCCACGTCACGCCGAAATGATGGTGGGGCCGTTGGACTTTGACCGGCAAACCCTGGAGCTCGCCCATGCTGAGTGACGTCAGAGCGGTGCTAAACCGCTGGGCAGAAACCTTCTACGCCAAACAGTTCGGCAAGAACGAGCGAATTCAATTTTATGAAAGCCTTATGGGCATCCACGGGGATGGCGTTTCACTTGAAGATGCCCTGAATACTGTTGCGCGGGCATTCAGTGATAACGGCCAGAAACGCCACCCTGTATCGATTGCCTGTCGTGAAATCGCGCAATCGGTCAAAGGAGGAAAGTCGTTCAGCGTTTCATGCGAAGGCTGGGTGCCTTATGACGAAAACTCACTGATCGCTTCCGGGGAAGAGACCGGCAACCTGGTGCAGGCCTTTAGGGATTGCGTGAGGATTATTGAAGTACGCCAGAGGATCGGCAAGCTGGTGGCCTCAGCCACGGTTTACCCTTCGGTCGTGTGGAGCGTTATGGCAGCGCTGCTGTATGTGATCGCCGCGTGGATGGTGCCTTCAATGACAAAGCGCTCCAATCCCGATGCCTGGACAGGTGTGCCGGCGTTTCTCTACGCCCTATCGAATTTCGTGACCCACTACGGACTGGTGACCCTGATCGCGGTCGTTATCTTCATCCTCGTATCAATCTTCACGCTGCCGGTGTTTTGCGGGCTTCAGATCACGGCCGCCAGCCCGTCATGGAAGCTACAGTTGAACAAATTGCTCCAGGTCCTGAGAGTCCGAGCAGAGCGCCTTCCCCCTTGGTCGGTCTACAAGGCGCTTCACGGTTCCATCTTTTTGCTCAACATGGCCGTGATGTTGCGCTCAGGCATCAACCAGCTCGACGCATTGAAGTCGCTGCAGCGCAACGCATCTCCATGGCTCAAGGAACGGTTGAGCGCCATTCATTACGGTGTCAGTGCCGGCAAAAACTTCGGTACCGCCTTGAAACTTGCTGGCCATGAATTTCCAGACCCAATGGCCATGCATTTTCTTGAAGTGCTCGCCACCCGCAAAGGCTTCGCCGAATCGATGGAAAGGTTTTCCAACCGTTGGCTGGAGCAAACGCTCCAGCGCGTCGAGGCCATCGCGAAGTCGCTTATTGGGGTGTCCTCGATGGCCATGGGAATCATGATGATTCTGGTGGTGATCGGCATCTTCCAGTTGGCCGGCAATGTGACAGAAACGCTTAAATAAACCCAAATGAGGTCGTAAAGATGAGAACAAATACCCGCCAAAACCAACGCGGATTTCTTTCCCTGGACGGGATGTTCTGGCTGATGCTGATCGCCGTGGCACTCGGTTTCATCGTGTTCATGGGGTATAGAACGTTCGGTAGCTCGGACGTCACCATTGAACAGAGCAACCTGGGCACCTTGCTGAGCAATACCAAAAGGCTGAAAAGCACAACAGGGTACGCAACAGCCGGTACCAACCTGGCCCCGTCCTTGATCAACCTGGAGGCCACAGGTGGTATGAGCATTAACGGCAACGCCTTATCCAACCGTTGGAACGGAGCCGTTACTGTGACCAGCAACGGCATGACCTTCACCATCACCGAATCCAACCTTCCGAAGAATGCCTGCATCACGCTTGCGTCCAACATGGCCAAGGACAAACAGACCACAACGGCGATCAACGGTGGTACTGCCATTGCCGGCGAAATCACAGCGGTGGCCGCTGCGACTAGTTGCTCTTCGGATGCCAACACCATCGCCTGGACCTCGTACTAAGGAGTCCTGTGTGAGCGTGATCTCCGAAGCAGAATTCGTCGACCTGTACCTAGGTGACGATTTTGCCGATGCCAAAGGCCTACCGGGACAGGCGCGAAGGGTTGAAGCACCCGTCGAGTGGCGGACAGCGCTTGACCGCTTACGTGTGCAATGTGAAGCGAAATACGCTGAGACAAAGGATCCTGAGTTCGCTCTGATTGAAGATGGAGTAGTCCTTCGCGTCACCCATCTGCTGGACTTGAACGCAAAGCCCGTTTTCATCCTGAGCAAATCATCGGTTCAGATCCGTCCCTTGGACATGTTGGGCTTGCCTGATTACCTCCAGGACGAACTGATGAGTGAAACAGTCCGTGGCCTGATTTTTATCTGCGGCGAAATGGACTCTGGGAAAACCTCCAGCGCGGCCTCGCTGGTAAAAGCGCGTCTTGAAACCTGGGGGGGAATCTGTGTCGCTGTAGAGGACCCACCGGAACCCTATTTGAACGGTCAACACGGCAAAGGACGCTGCATCCAGGTTCCAGTCTCACGCAGGATGGGCGGCTACGAGGAGGCGTTGATATTGGCATTGCGCACCCGAGCTGATTTGTTGTTTGTCGGTGAAATTCGCGACAGTGCAACCGCCGCACAAGTCATTCAGGCGTCCATCAACGGGCACCTAATTATTTGCACCGGCCATGCCGGCAGCGTCACCCAAGGTATTGAGCGTATATCAGCCCTAGCGCAGCCCCTGCTGAGTAACGCCCGTGAATTACTTTCCAAAGGGCTTGTAGCCGTCGTTCACCAGGCTTTGTCGTCGGGCAGTGAGGGCACTCGTCGATTGACACTGCAGAGCCTGCTCTTTACGGGTTCTGACAGTGCCAGCATTCGAGAGAAAGTCCATGCAGGGAAAATCACACTGCTGGAACAAGATATCGCTCACCAATCATCAAGGAGCCTCTGGAATGACCAGTAAAACTAAACAACAGGGCTTCTTGAGCCTGGACATGGCAATCGGGTTGCTCGTATTTGGTGTCGTTGTGACCTTGGCGATGGTTTGGCAAATCAAACAAATGGATGCCCAGGATTATCGAATTGCGGCCGATCAACAGCGCACTATTTCAGAGGCACAGGCCAAGTACCTGAAAGACAATTTCAACGTAGTGCTCGCCAACGCGTCGGCGACAGTGCCAGTGCAAATTACGGTGCCGATGCTCATCAACGCTAATTACCTGCCTGCAGGTTACAGTTCCACCAATGTTTTCGGGCAGACCATCCTTGGCCTTGCCCGTAAACCCAATCCCAATCAGCTAGAAGCGATTGTGGTCACCAGGGGCGGACAGACGCTTCCGGAAATGAGTGTGCGTGCCATTGCTGAAAACCTTGGAGGACCTGGTGGTTTTATATCTACAACCAACCCTAACGTCGTTCAAGGCATCCGCGGCGGCTGGCAAGTCGCGCTGAGTAATTACTCCATTGCGCCTGGGCCAGGCCACACTGCCAGTGCACTGTTTCTCATGGACGGCGCCTTGGCCAACGATTACTTGTATCGAAATGCTGTGCCAAACCATCCCGAGCTCAACACAATGAATACTGATCTCGGTATGGGCAACCACAACATTAATAATGCGGGGAGCATCTCCGCCTCTGGCAACGTTACGACTGGTGCCGACGTGACAGCGCGCAATGTCACAGCCACCGCGAATGTGAACGCGGCGACCGCGAACGTCACGGGCGAAACGTACACGGGTGGATGGTTCAGAACTCGGGGTGACACTGGCTGGTACAGCGAAAAATGGGGAGGTGGTATCTATCAGAACAGCCCCGATTGGGTCCAGGTATACAACGACAAAAACTTCTCAACCGGCGGCCAGCTCTGGGGTGGGAAGATCACTTCAACCGGCAAAATAACGGCCTACGATCGAATCGCTACCAACGAATTCATCTCCGTCGGTGGTCTTGCTACAGAAGGTTCCGCCTGCAGCGATCGCACGCTCATCGCAAAGAGTGCAGTGGGAATAGTGCTCTCTTGTCAGAACGGCGTATGGAAAGGCGTTGGAGGCGCTGGCAGATGGGGCGGCTCATTTTGGACAGCCTCGCACACGGCTGGCGGCTGCCCAGGGCCAAATCCATATACAGGTTCATGCAGTTGTCCTGTCGGTTACAAGGCCAATAATCAGTTTGCCATTGCCATCGGAGGCTGCAATCCGTGCGTCTCTTACTCTTGCTACAAAGATGAATGAGCCATTTTCAGCCTTCTCATTCACGTAGCTAAGTCGTACACCAAAGAGATCACCGATATGACACTGCAATGGGCTGTCTTGATGATTCTAATCATTGCCACGGGGATCGTTATGGAAACCCAACAACAGGCCCAAACCGTCTCCGACTTCGCCTCCGTTGATTCGCTAGGACGGAGCTTTCTGATTTACCGATCGGCAGCCGCCGGGTTTGCGCAGTCCAATCCTGGCTTCTCTGGAAAGCCTGACGACACTGCACTGAACCTGCCGACATGGTTTGTGAAACCGCTCGGTATTGAGGCCTACATCAATGCCGGAACAACCTACACCTTTTACAACGGCACGGCGCCGGCGGGGATGCCAGCGACGCTGGTCGATCTGACGCAGTCGACTACCGTTGGCGTAAATCGCGCGGGAGTGCTTGTCTCCCCGAAAGCGGGAGTGACCGGTATCCCCATTCCATCTGTAATACCTGACGGTGCCGTCACTGCAGTGAACTGATCAAAGCCCAGGTCAACACTGGCTATGTTGCATATCGCCCAGCCTAACAACATAATGCACGCAACAACGTTTCCACCCCGTTGGCTACTGGCGGTCATCAGTAGCGCCCGGAGATGCGGTTCGCCTCATCTCCATCCCCAAAGCACGCTGAGCTCCGGGAAGGGCGTGCGGATCTGGTTCAAAGCTCTCCCTGTGTCTCCCTGTTCAAGCCAGACACGCAGCCGTCTAACTCGTGAATTGCGAGTTCAAAGGCACATAGGGCTTTGATGAGGTTCGAAGCACAGTAATCTCAGGGCCACACTGGTGTTGTGGCCCACATTTTTTAAAGCTCACACAAAGGGTAGCCTGATGATCTTGCGAAGGATTATCAGGCTACCCTTTGGTAGCTGCTTTTCCCTGCCGGTGGCCCGCCGGCGAAACGCAGGGCTCCCTTTGTGCGCGGATGCGTGCCTTATGTTTGCTGGCCTCAGCCACGATAATCGGCCAGGTGTAGGAAGTGAGACGTTCAGATCACAGCCCAGGGATCGATGACGCCTTTATCCCGCACAGGTGGTATTTTTTTCTGAAAGACGCTTAGTACTACATCCGAGAGTGACTGTTGACCCAGCTACTCTCGGTAGCTTCTCCTGCAAAATTCGATCTGCTTTGACCTCCCCGAAATATCCCTCCCCGCTTGACACATCACTATCCCCCCTTCGATGATATGGACGTGTTTTGCTGACGTCGTCAGCATCATGCCCAGGCAACCAGGATCTTTAAGGTTGCGACACGTCAATCGTGTTGATTCGCCCAAGACCGCTGAGCTTCTGGTAGCGCGGTCGGTCGACAAACGTCGATAGAAGCACCTTATGCTACTCACCTCGCGGGGAATCACTTCCCCGACAGGGCCAGTGTTTTCTCCGCATCTCAACCTGCAGGAGAATCACCATGTCCAAACTCACTTATAACTTCGGTTTCGCACTCGGCGTTGTTGCCCGAGAGTTTTTGCGTGCCATGAAGAAATCGAACATACGTCCAGCAGATAAGCCGCAGGCGAAGTCTCACGGGCAGCTTCCACCACCCTGCGTTTCTGACAGCATGGTGCGTGAAATGGATCACTTGCCAGCCATGGTCCGTGCCAAAGGTGTTGATCTGAATCTTTGGTACAAGGCTAATACTCGTGAGGTCGAAAAGCCGGTGCGCAAACCGCGTTCCCGGGGCAAGGCTCAACAGCTGACACCTGTTGCTTGCTAAACCTCTCCTCATTCACCCCAGCAGGGAAACCTCCCGCTGGGGAGGTTTCTCTGAAACCCTTCAGCTGGGGCTTGACAATCAGCAACAGGATTTTCATGCTGTGTCCATGTATAGCTGACGTCGTCAGCAACATGCCCATGTAGTCTGGATCCGAAAGACTACGATGCGGTTTACCGCATTGATCCACTCCCAAGATCGCCATAGCTTCCGGTAGCGCGATCAGTCGACTTTGTCGATGGAAGCACCTTTCCCACCCATGACGGGCCTTTCCCGTCAGGGCAGGCCTCTCACTTTTTTGGAGGTCTGATGAAAACCGAACTGGCTCTCTACCAAGCGCTGATTTCGATCAACGTTCCGGAACAGAAAGCAAATGCTGTTATTGAAGCTTTGGAGACCGACATGCAATCGCTACTCGCAACCAAGGCTGATATTGCCGCTCTTCGAACTGAACTGAAATCTGATATCGCTCAGGTCGAACTCAAACTCACTTTGCGCATGGGCGTCATGATGTCATTTACTGCCGGTGTGATTATCACCGCAGTGAAGTTCATGCTGCACTAAGCAAACCCTTTTGCTCTACCCACCCTCGCGGGGAATACTTTCCCCCAAGGGCGAAGTGTTTCTCCGCTTTCTGCTATTTCGAAATTGGAGAATCACCATGAGCACTACTCAAACCAACGAAGCCAAGTTCTTCGACCTGCACACCACCGGTATTGGTTACCTTAACCGTATCCGTGAAGTGAAACCACGCGGCAAGGGCAAGCCATTCATGGCTGTCACTGTTGCTGCATTACGCGGTTCGTCTGACGACACCGAGTACTCCTACATCGACTGCAATGTCGTCGGCGCCGAAGCTGAAAAGCTGATTCGTCGTAGCCAAGCTGCAGTTGATGCAGGAAAGAAGGTCCTTGTGAGCTTCCGTATCGGTGACATCTGGACCGACTGCTTTATCTATGAAAAGGGCGATAAGAAGGGTCAACCTGGGGCAAGCCTCAAAGGACGTCTTCTTTTTATCGGCTGGATCAAGGTCGATGGCGATACTGTCTACCAAGTCAAACCGAAAGATTCTGCTGAGCCCCTTCCTGCCCAGGATCGTGCTGCTGTAGATGACTCGGATGACAACGGCCAAGGACAGCCAGATCCTGAACAACGTCAATCAGCATGATTGAAATCATGGCGCCCCCCTGGGCGCCTTTCAATATTCATATCGAAGGGAACGCCTCCCTTCGGGATTGGTGATTTCCGAACGCTGGAGATAAACCATGATGATGAATCCTCAACGACTGCCGCTGCTGACCGAAATCGGTCTTTTAGCTGCTCAAGCTAGTGTTTACAGCAAGTTGGATAAGCTACTGCCGAGCAACCCGACACTCGATCCCGATGAAGACCCGCGCTACACCCTTACTACTGATCTTTGGTTAGAAGTACTGGATGGGGTGATCACATTGGCAAAGATGGACCATCGAGATGAATTCAATCCCGTAAACAGCCCAATGTTGTCTGAGTTCGGACTTCTCAAGGAATATCGGAGGGCTCGTTGGGAGTTGGAAGATGAGCTTATGCACCCCGAATACTACTAACCCGCCAGGAAACACTGGCTGACTCTCAAGCTGATTCCAAATCAGCATAAAGACCCATCGGGAAACCATCTCCCGAACGGGCCAGGTGGTTTTCGCACCTGGAGATTTACATGCTTACCACCAATAACCTCGTATCGTCTGACTTGCTCAAACTCCCGGTCGTTCTAACGCCTCGGGCCTGGCAAGAAGCGGTGCATATCGAAAACCCACAGGATGTATCAGTCATCAGTAACCGACTGGGCGATGTCGTCCTGGAGGCCTACCGAGAACTGCATATGCAGCCTGACTGTACACAAATCCATTTCGGGCTCTATCGATTGCTGCCTGCCGGCGACAACTCGGATCGTGTCTGGTTGGACCTAAAACTTGACCGCATAGAATCGCCACCAGGTTCATTCTATCTGTACATCTCACTCAAGGAAGAAACCCATACCTCCTGCCCATAAACCTTTCTGAACTCACTGCACCACCCCAAGCCCGACACTGTCGGGCTTTTTTCATTGTGCGAGTAATGCTCGTAGCCTTACACCCATGCAGTGTGGAGCTGCCCATGATCAACATCCCAGGCCAGTTGGCCATCCGCACTATCAGCGGCCGCAATGGCGACTTCAACGTCGGGCGGCTATCCACTTCAATCGGCGAGTTCGTTATCAAAGACGCGCTTCTCGACCAATATGATGAAGGCAAATACAGAGGCGATTTCCTCATCACTGAAATACGCCCCTCGTATTACTCAACCGCCGGCCGGTTAGTGGTTGAGATCCGGGCCAAGCTCGAAAGCATGAGCCTCGATGACGTAGACAACTTGACGGCGGAAGACGCTGCCAAGCTTTCACCAAGCGAGCCAGATCCCATAGATGAAGAATCGTCTTCAACTCAAACAAAGCCAGCGCGACAGCGCAAAACGCTCCCCATCACAACGACTGTAAGCAACGTCGACAAACCGTCATCACCAGAGGATGCCCCCTTTGGGATGCCACTACCCAGCTCGGAAAATGCCACAGCGCTAGACGCGGTACTGTTTGGCACGATCTGGCCACTGGGGGATGCGGTAAAACTTGACACCACCGTTGACCGTCAGCGCCTACGTCAGCAATGCACTCGCCTCGGCGAGCTTGGCTATGTGCTGGACTTCAAGCAACAAACCTGGAACTGCCAATCTCCCACATTGCGGGAGCTCCACCACCAAGGAAGCACTCCATGAATCCGACTTTTTCAGACATCGGTGAGCACATTCTGCTGACCGTCGAAGACCAACTGACCAACAACGACGTGTCCGATGATGACGAGATGCGCGAGCACTTCATCGAAATCGGACTGACAGAAACGCAAGCGAACGCTGCCTTACAACTGCGCCCTCTGTACCGGGTCAACCTCTACATGATAGGTCAATCGCCGTTGTTCCAGGGCGACACGACCACAAGCTTCGATCCACACACCCGCTCATTCAAGCGCGATCGATAACCCACCAACCATTAACCCCGAGGGGCAGTGTCCTGCCCCTTCTGGGCGGGGCCGCCCTCCGATCCGGAGGATGCTCAATGTCCACATCTTCTCTCACACGGCTGTATCAGGTTGACGAATGTCCTGATCTGTACGTCGATGCCTGTGCCTGCGACGCGCAGCGCAACTTAGTGTTTCTCTCGGCCTGGGGCCGTGACACGGCACTGCAGGAGTTCTTGGCCAGACTGACCCTCGGCTCCGCTGAAAACGGTCTTGACCAGTTTCATATCGTCTCCGACGGCCGGAGCCTTCCTGTCTTCCCCAACGTCGACCTGCTGGAAAAACGAACCACCCGGCAATTTCGCGGGACGTTATTCGGCAGCCTAGTACACCTCTGGCTGTTCGACCGGCGCTGCGCGCAGCCCGACCGGGCTAACCACTTCTCCTATGCCCTTCTACAGGACGGGCAATCGCCTCTTCAAAAGCTTTGGCCCCTGGTCATGGATACATGCCCATTACCGCTGCTACCGCATTGGCATAACGAAGTTATGGAAGTGCTCACCCAACACGACATGTTGCAGTCCCTACCGGGATCGTTAGGTGCTATCTCGGCCTGGCGTTTGTCGCTGCAGCTCGACGTACTCGAACCCGCCCTGGGTGATCTGATCCGCCAGGGGCTTCTCTCAACCCACGCTCAGTTTTGAGCCTTCATTCAGGAGCTTCATCATGGCCTTGATGTTCCCACGCTTGGCGCGCAACTTCGCTCGCAATGGCTACTACCCTACCGACGAAACGACTCTGGAACGGACCCTGCAGGCATTGGCCCCCTCTCCCACCGGCAAAATGCGGATCTGCGATCCATGTGCCGGCGAAGGGGTTGCCCTGGCCGAAGCAGCACATTTTCTTGGGCGAGACCGCACAGACACATTCGCAGTTGAATACGACCAGGAGCGTGCTGCGCATTGCAGGACGCTCCTGGATCGTGTGCTGCATAGCGATCTGATGGACACCATGATCAGCCGCCAGGCCTTTGGCTTGCTCTGGCTTAACCCGCCCTACGGTGACCTGGTCGCTGACCATGCAGGTGCCTCACAGTACCAAGGTAGCGGTCGCCGGCGTCTGGAGAAAATGTTCTATCAACGGGCGCTTCCACTGCTGCAGTACGGCGGGGTGTTGGTGTTCATCGTTCCACACTATGTGCTGGACGACGAACTCTGCAGTTGGCTATGCAATCACTTCACTGAACTGCGGATTTACAATGCCGCTGATCCAACCTTCAAACAGGTGGTGATATTCGGTATACGAATCCGCCGCCAAGACCTGGCTCGACCGCAAGAAGTCAAATACGTACGCGCACGCCTTCAGGCGATTGGCGCCGGGACGTTGAATGCAGAAGTGTTACCTGAGAGTTGGTCTTGGGAGCCCTATAGGGTCCTGTCGTCGACCAGCGAACTGGAGCACTTCTATCGCATCAGCCTCGAACCGGAGCAGCTAAGCGCTGAAGTCAAACAGCTTCGCGGCATGTGGCCAGACTTCACCCTGCACTTTGGTCAAACGGGTGTTCAACCACGACCACCAGTACGTGAGCTGTCCCGGTGGCACTTGGCATTAGCCCTGGCTGCCGGCGCAATATCGGGCGTCGTTACCTCGAAGTCCGGGCGAGTGCTGGTGCTCAAAGGCGATACTTACAAAGACAAGGTTCGCAAGACCGAGTTTACCGAAGACCAGGACGGTAACGTTTCTGAGGTAAGGATCCTGACCGATCGTTTCGTGCCTATCATTCGGGCATGGGACATGACGCCGGGATCTGCCAACCAAGGACGCGTTATCACCATCACCTCTTCGGCGGATCGACAACCTGAAACTGACGAGCCGATTGCACCGGCGGTCTCGGACACCACCTCACGCGTGACGTTTGAAGCTGGACAGTTGGTACTGACCCAATCGGTACACCACCTGGTGGAGCACGGCCATCTCGACCCAAGCACCTACTTGCGACGGCATTTCTCCGGTGACTGGGGAGAGCTGCCCCAGGAAGACTGGAGCAGTAACCAACGAGCCCTGGCTACTGGAGAGCGTCTGTTCTCTAGCTACGACATCGACGCCGAGGATGAAACCCGGCTCTGGATCATCACTGAAGCCGACCGAAGCGTAACAACCTTGTTGCTGCCATCGGACTACTGACCCGCTACCAATAAGGCATTCCCTTATCCAAACCTCAGGGTATTCACCATACCCCTAGGGGTGTCGTGCATGCCCTGTTTATCCTTCCAGGAGAAACAACCATGAACGACCTATCACATACCCCACTTTCACCACTTTCCATCGGTTTGACCGAATTCATCGACGAGTTCGGTGATGAGCTGCTGGACTCACTCAACCGATCAAACCCACCGGTCTACGCCGGTCACATCAACCCAGCCCGGCAACGGGTGATGGATGAACTCAAACGTCAGCCCTTTTCAGCTCAGGCCGAAGTGGTACAAGCCGTTGCAGCGTTATTGTTGGATCGTAACGAGCAGGCTGCAGTGATCAACGCAGAGATGGGCACTGGCAAAACCATGATGGCCATCGCTGTAGCCGCCGTCATGCACAAAGCCGGCTATCGCCGCACCTTGATCGTTTCGCCTCCACACCTGGTCTACAAGTGGCGGCGAGAGATTCTCGAAACCATCCCAGACGCACGCGTCTGGGTACTCAATGGACCTGACAGCCTGGTCAAGCTGCTCAAGCTGCGCGACCAACTGAAAGAGCCTTACGACGGGCGGCAGGAGTTCTTCATCCTCGGGCGCGTGCGCATGCGGATGGGGTTTCACTGGCGCTCGGTGTGTTGGCCGCGCCGTGCGGGTGGTAACCATCACCTTGCAGGTTGTCCCGACTGCGGACGGCTGCTGGAGGATCAGGAAGGCAACCGGCTAACCGTCGAAGAGTTTCACCAAGAGGAACGCCGTCGTAGCTGCCCTCATTGCCAAGGCCCACTCTGGACGCTGATGCGCCCAGGCAAAGCTGAAAGCGGAACACGCCGAGCAACCATCTTGAAATCAATGTGCCGGATTCCGACCATTGGCCCGGTGCGCGCTGACAGACTGCTGAACGACTTCGGGGAAGACTTTCTCGCCTCGATGCTGATCGATAACGTCAGCGAGTTCATCAACCTGATGGACGCTCAAGGCAATTTCATCTTCAGCGACCGTCAGGCCAAACGCATGGAACGTGCCATGGCCAACATCGAGTTTGGCTTTGGTGAAGGCGGTTACCAACCCACGGAGTTCATCAAGCGCCAGTTGCCTGATGGGTATTTCGACCTACTAGTGGTGGACGAAGGCCATGAGTACAAAAATAGTGGTTCTGCTCAGGGCCAGGCCATGGGCGTACTGGCAGCTAAAGCACGCAAGTGTGTTTTGCTGACCGGTACGCTTATGGGCGGCTATGCCGACGACTTGTTTTATCTGTTATTTCGGATCCTTACCCGCCGCATGATCGAGGACGGTTATCGACCAAACGCACGCGGCAGCATGGCCCCTGCGGCCATGTCGTTCATGCGGGATCACGGCGTATTGAAGGATATCTACACCGAGCGAGATAACGAGTCACATAAAACCGCCAAGGGTAAAAAACTCTCAGTGCGTACGGTGAAGGCCCCAGGCTTTGGCCCAAAAGGCATTCACCGCTTCGTGCTGCCGTTCACCGTGTTCCTGAAACTCAAAGATATCGGTGGGAACGTGTTGCCGGCGTACCAAGAGGAGTTTATTGACATAGCCATGTCTGCTGAACAGGCTTCGGCCTATCAGCAGTTGGCAGGAAAACTGACCCAGGAGCTTCGCCAGGCACTGGCACGCCGAGATACGACCCTTCTGGGGGTCGTACTTAACGTACTGCTGGCCTGGCCAGACTGTTGCTTCCGGCCGGAGATTGTCAAACATCCACGCAGCAAGGACACGCTGGCTTTTGTGCCGTCGATCTTTGCAGATGGGCAACGTATGCCCAAGGAACAGGCACTACTCGACCTCTGCCTCACGGAAAAAGCCAAAGACCGCAAAGTCTTGGTCTACACCGTGTACAGCGGCACTCGTGACACCACTTCACGTCTCAAACGGTTGCTGGAACAGGCCGGGTTGAAGGTGGCGGTGTTAAGGGCGTCAGTCGATACCGCCAGGCGCGAGGATTGGATTCTCGACCAGGTAGATCGTGGGATCGATGTGCTGATCACTAACCCGGAGCTGGTTAAGACCGGTCTGGATCTGCTCGACTTTCCGACCATCGCGTTCCTGCAGACGGGGTACAACGTGTACACCCTTCAACAGGCAGCTCGACGGTCTTGGCGGATTGGGCAGAAGCAAGCCGTGCGGGTGATTTTCTTTGGCTATGCCAACAGCTCTCAGATCACCTGTCTGCAGCTGATGGCCAAAAAGATCGCCGTGGCGCAAAGCACGTCGGGAGATGTTCCTGATTCGGGCCTTGATTCGTTAAACCAGGATGGGGACTCGGTTGAAATGGCACTCGCAAGACAATTGATTGCTGCATGACTGCATGGCCACCTTCGGGTGGCCATTTTTGTTCAGAAGCTAATCTCAGCTTGTCATGTGCAAAATGCCTATGCGGACGATCCTCCTCTAATCCAGAGACATCTCCGATAAAAGCTACTGACCTCGAACACCAATTTCTTGTTCAAATGCGACTCCATGGCCACTACAATGCCACCCCACAATGTAGGTGACCATGGACGCGAAGATGCAATTCCGGAAAAGTATAAATGCACTACGAGCACTGGCGGTTCTATCCGTAGTGCTTTTTCACTTCCAGATCAGTGGATTTGCTGGGGGATTCGTAGGAGTCGACGTTTTCTTTGTGATTTCCGGTTTTTTGATGACCGGAATTATCTTCAAAGGTTTGCAGGCACAGAACTTTTCCATTATAAATTTTTATGTATCGAGAGCTCGCCGCATTATTCCGGCACTCGTGGCACTATGCGCAGCACTGCTGATATTTGGGTTCATATACCTTCCTTTAGATGACTACCGCGAAACAATTCGGTCAATTAAAAGCAGTCTTTTCTTTAGCTCAAACTTTATGTTTGCCAAAACTGGCAACTACTTTGATGCACCACTGCACGAAAATTGGCTACTGCATACCTGGTCGCTATCTGTCGAATGGCAATTCTACCTCGTTTACCCACTCATTTTAATGGGCCTTCACAAGTTATTTGGCACTCAAAAAACCAAAATATCTTTGATTTTTCTCGCTATAGCTTCTCTGGCAACTTCGATCTATATTTCGAATACTGACCCGGTCTTCGCGTTCTATATGCTACCTACTCGTGCTTGGGAGCTAATCGTCGGCGGATTGGTATTTTTGTACCCGTTTCACTTCAATAGACGACTGGGATATGCGTGTGAGGGCCTTGGCCTAGCAGCTATTCTCATGAGTATTTTTTGCTTCACTGAGCAAGATCCTTGGCCGGGTTATCTAGCCTTGGTTCCTGTTCTCGGAGCAGCCCTTGTAATTTCAGCTAATTCGCAATCGATTTTTGGCAATAATCGAGCACTACAATTTACGGGCACAGTTTCATACTCCGTGTACCTATGGCATTGGCCACTAGTTGTATTCGTATACACCTGTGGCTTATTGAATAGCTTACCCCATGTGGTAGGCGCGATAATTCTCTCCTTTATAATGGGAACCCTATCCTTTTACTTCGTTGAATCGAAAACAAACAAAAATACAGCTTCACGCAAAGCAGCAATACAATACATAAGTCTAGTTGTGGTCACGGTTGGTATATCTGCCATTACCTCCTCAGTAGTCAAAGATCATCCTGAAGTAAGGTTTGCTTACGTCGACTTAGGTCGACCTGAATACACAAGCAAGCTTTATGATCGAAAATGCTACCCCAACCCTTATGGTGCTGCTGATTGCAAGCTTGGCTCTGGAGAAATATCTGTAATATTGTTCGGTGACAGTCACGCAGAATCAACTGCAGCAGCAGTGCAAATGGAGAATAAACAAGCGGCTTTGTCTTGGGCTCGTGGTGGCTGCCCGATACTGCAAAACTTTGAGATGCATGACAAAGAGCTAACTGATAAATGCCATGGTTTTATGCGTGAAAAGTTGGATACACTGGCTAAATCCTACCAGGGTATTCCCGTTATCCTATTTAGCCGGGCAGCGATGTATTTGGACACAAGCCGTGGAAATAACTATCGCACCTATATAGCAGGACAAGAGCATCTTCAAGGTCAGAAATTTATCAATGCCTACACTTCAGAATATGCAAAAACTGTTTGCTCTATCGCTAAAAATCATCCTGTATACATCGTTAGACCTATCCCTGAAATGCCTTTTAGCGTTTATAAAGGATTAAATTTGCATAAGCGTATTTTTCAACATGAATCAGACATCTCGATTTCTCTTCTGAGCTATCAGAAGCGGAATTACGACGCCAACAATGCAATAGACGCTGCTGCGAAACAGTGTAACGCCACAGTTATTGATCCGACTTCTTACCTTTGCCCAAATGGGCAATGCATGGGATCTAAAAATGGAGTGGCTTTGTACTATGATGACAACCACTTGGTTGACTCGGGCAATCTACAGTTAAAGGGTTTGTTCAGAAATATCGCAAAGTAGGTGTCCGTCACTGCGGTGCAACCTAGCTGTCCGTAGGCAAACCGTTCACAACGGCATGCCCTAAAAACAAAGCAGTCTGGAAAACCTATTTCCTGCTGCACACCAATAGCCGGTTTGAGAGGGTGTCTTCGCTTCTGCGCGAGGACGCCCATGAACCTACCACGCCCTACCCGAACCACTGTGATACTCAGCCTCTGCCTCGTCGCCCTGACAGGCATGTTGGCCTATGAACATCATCAGCTGTCCCTACTCAGGATCAGCATGTCTACGACTGCTGATAAAGAATCCCTGGACGCAATGCTGACGCGCCTGAGCAAAGTCGATGAACGGTTGGACACTGTGGATGGCAAGCAGTGGGTCAGCAACGATGACTTCCGCTCCGGACAACAAGCGCTGTCAAATCGGATCGATGCCGCGCAGGCCTTTGCGAAGCAAGCAACCGAATCAGTGCAGGATCTCTCTCGTAATGTCGCGTCTTCTGGTGAGTTGGTGGTGCTCAAGGCAAATGTCGAAACGCTCGATAGCCGTGTTCACGAATTAAGCCAAGCCCAGATCAAGCAACCTTCAGCCCCACCGTCTAAGCCCAAAGCTGTTGTACGCAAGCCTCGTCCCGCCCAGAAGCCCAGTACCAGCCTTATCACACCGCAAGCGCCGCCTTTCACCATCGTCGGTATTGAGTACCGGGGCGGTGAGCGTTTTTTGTCCGTAGCACCGCCTGGCAGCACGCAGTTAAACCAGATCTATCTCATCCGACCGGGTGATGCCGTGGCGGGTACGGCCTGGCGCCTAAACGCTCTGGACGGCAAATCCGCAAGATTCGAGGTGGCCGGAACGCCGCAAACCATAACCGTCGCGCAATAGGACCTCCTTTATGTTTGGCCTTCTCACTCTCTCAAAGAAAATGAACGCTACAAACGCCTCGTTGATTATTGGTCTGGCAGCCATTGTGATGGCTTATGGTTGCTCAGCTGCTCCTGGGCCTTCAACGTCCATCACCAGCACGCAGAACAGCGAAACCGAGAACTCTTCCCAAGGGGCCAGCCAGACAGAACTGGCCCGCGAGTGGGGATTAACACCCCAAGAGTGGAGTCGCTATCGCACCGTCATGGAAGGTCCCCGGGGCATCTATTCACCAGGACTGGATCCTCTGACTGCACTGGGTATCGAAGCTAAATCAGCGGAAGAACGCCGGCGTTACGCTGAACTGCAGGTGCAAGCTGAACGGCAACGCATCGACAAGGAACTGGCTTATCAAAAGGCGTATGACCAAGCCTTCGCTCGCCTATACCCCAACGAAAAAGTCATTCAAATTTCATCAGAGCCGCTGTCTCCAAAAACCTCCGGCGCGGCAAATGCTCTCAAAGGCTCAGGTCGATTAGCCGTTTTTGTTCAAGACAGTTGCACCAGCTGTATTGCCCGGGTGAAAGACCTCCAGGCTCAGAAACAACCCTTCGATCTCTACTTCGTGGGCAGCCAAGGGGACGACGAGACCATCCGCCGCTGGGCAATCCTGGCTGGCATCGAGCCAACCAGCGTACGCAGCCGCCAGATAACACTGAATCACGATGCCGGCCGCTGGCTTGGCCTTGGGCTCGGCGGCGAGCTACCTGCTGTGGTGCGCGAGGTGAATGGGCAATGGCAGCGACAGTAGTACGCGCCGTATTGGCTGCCTGTTTTATGTTGGCCGCGGCGTTGGCCAACAGTGCGGAGGTTCCTCCACCGGCCTATCAATTGATTGCCCTGCCTGCCGGCGTTCCGTCCGAGGTGCTCTATTCCGTCGCACTGCAGGAGAGCGGGACGCGACTACGCGGCCAAATAGTGCCCTGGCCATGGACATTGAATGTCGCCGGCGCCGGCTACCGGTTTGCGACCCGAAGCGATGCGTGCAGGGCTTTGATGATTGCGCTTCAAACCGCTGGTCCCAGTCGGGTCGACGTTGGTCTAGGTCAAACCAACATAGGTGCCAATGGCCACCGTTACAGCTCTCCCTGCGAAGGTTTGGATCCCTATAAGAACCTCTCGGTTACCGCCCAGATCCTGGCAGAACAAAAAGCCAAGGGCGGTGACTGGATCACTGCCGCCGGCCGGTACCACCGACCGGCTGGAGGTGAACCTGCCGCACGCTACCGACGTGCCTTTGCCAAACACCTTAGCCGCGTAACCGGCATCAACCTAATGGCGAACAACCCATGAAAAGATCTTTGAGCTTAATGCTATTGCTGTGTTCGATCTCGCCCATTGTGGCGAATGCCAGCTCATTGATTGTGGTTGAAGACCGTGGTGGCGTTTCCGCCCTGCCCTATTACCAAGACCTGGTCCCAGAACCTACAGGCCAGTCTGCACCGTTAGAAAATATCGGAGTGCGCGGTCAAGGGTCGTTTCCAGTGCGCTCAGACCAACTGTCACCTGGTCAGGTTCAGGGTCGAGTAATCAATGCGCCAGGCCTGCAACCCTTGTTTCTAGTGGGTGACGATGAAAGCTCAAGGGTTTGGCTATCACAACGAACCGAACAGCTTAAGCACCTAAACGCTGTCGGACTGGTGGTCAACGTTGTCAGCGCCGAACGCTTTGCCGAGGTGCAGCGTTGGGCGGATGGTCTTCAGATGGTCCCAGCCCCCTCGAATGATCTGGCGCAACGTCTTGGAATCAAGCACTACCCGCTACTCATCACTGCAACAGCCATTCAGCAATAGGAGGCAAGGATGCCACCACCTCAGTCACTCACCGTGGTGATCAGACAACCGGAAGACCCGCGAACATGCCAGCTCATCTTGGAGCAAGTGAGGTATCTGGTCTGGCTGTATGGCGGTCGTGTGACCTCCACAGAACAAGGTGATGCCATCGCAATGCGCTTGAAATTAGCTGATCGATTGGCTTCACACGAGATATCACAAGTAAGCCAGGAGCTGGACGAACAGTTCCCATTGAAAACCACTTAACGATAGAAGGCTCCAACCATGGCCGGTTCTTTCACCATTGAGGCATTGCTCCGTCCTGCCGTCGAGCTTTACACGGTCTGTGTCTGCGCCGCTGCAGCACTGATCTGTATTTTTGCGCCCTGGGCTTTTGCACTGACTCCCTTATTTGGAACGGTTTCCGCCTTTGGCTTTTTGATTCTTGGATATGTGCGCCTGAGACAGGCGTTGGTCGTATTGCGGTATCGACGCAATATTCGGCGTCTCCCCCACTACACCATGACCAGCAAGGACATGCCGGTCAGTAATGAACGTCTGTTCATCGGTAAGGGCTTCCGCTGGACTCAGAAACACACCCAGCGATTGATGGACACCTATCTGCCCAAATACGCCGAGTATGTCGAGCCAACCTCGATCTATTCCTTGGCACGGCGCATCGAGGAGCGGCTGGAGTTCGCCCCTTTTCCACTCAGACTCCTGACCAAAGCCACCTCGTGGAACGTAGCGATTAACCCGGTGCGGCCACTGCCGCCAGTGGGTGGATTACCGCGTTTACACGGTATAGAACCCCATGAAATTGACGTTAGCTTACCGCTGGGTGAACGGGTTGGTCACTCCCTGGTGCTGGGTACGACGCGGGTGGGTAAGACCCGCCTGGCGGAACTGTTTATCACCCAGGACATCAGACGCACCCGTAGCCGGTCTCGGCGCCGCGTTCAGATGGGTCGACGCGTTCAGCCAGTCCATCGAAGCCAGCGCACAGCGGCACAAAACGAAGAGATGAACCTTGATCGAGAGGTGGTGATTGTCTTCGATCCTAAAGGCGATGCCGACCTTCTCAAACGCATGTACATCGAATGCATGCGTGCCGGCCGACTGGACGAATTTTATGTATTCCACCTGGGATGGCCTGACTACTCCGCACGTTACAACGCCGTGGGCCGCTTTGGCCGTATTTCAGAGGTGGCCACCCGGATTGCCGGTCAATTGTCGGGGGAAGGCAACTCAGCTGCATTTCGCGAGTTTGCCTGGCGGTTCGTCAATATTATCGCACGTGCCTTGGTGGCCCTCGGCCGTCGGCCAGATTACGAGCAGATCCTCAAGCACGTCACCAACATCGATGCGCTGTTCATTGAGTACGCGCAGAAGCACTTCGCAGAACACGACCCTAGAGCCTGGCAAACCATTGTTGAGCTTGAGGGCAAGATCGATCGCAAGAACCTCAGTTTCGCCATGAAGGACCGCCCGCTGCGCGTGGTGGCCTTGGACATGTACCTGACTCAGCAACGCATATCCGACCCTGTGATGGAGGGGCTGCGATCAGCAGTTCGTTATGACAAAACCTATTTCGACAAGATCGTTGCCAGCCTGCTGCCGCTGTTGGAGAAGCTGACCACAGGGCGCATTGCTGAGCTGCTTTCGCCTGACTACATGGATCTTGAAGATCCGCGACCCATCTTCGACTGGATGCAGGTCATCCGTAAACGAGCGGTGGTCTATGTGGGACTGGATGCACTGTCGGATACCGAAGTGGCTGCCGCCGTTGGGAACTCCATGTTCAGCGACCTGGTGTCAGTCGCAGGTCACATCTACAAGTTCGGTATCGACGACGGCTTGCCCGGTGCCTCCGGCGCCAAGGTGGCGATCAACGTGCATGCTGATGAGTTCAACGAGCTGATGGGCGAAGAATTTATCCCGATGATCAACAAAGGCGGCGGCGCCGGCATGCAAGTCACCGCCTATACCCAGACCATGAGCGACATTGAAGCGAAGATCGGTAACAGGGCAAAAGCTGGCCAGGTCATCGGTAACTTCAACAACCTGTTTATGTTGCGTGTGCGCGAGACCGCCACTGCCGAGCTGCTGACCAATCAATTACCCAAGGTTCAGGTGTTTACCAGCACACCGGCCAGCAGCGCCAATGACGCAATCAACGGCAAGACGGCCTTTACCTCCAACACCCACGACCAGATCCAAAGCGTCAGCGTGCCAATGATCGAGCCGGCGCATGTGGTTGCTCTGCCCAAGGGGCAATGCTTTGCCCTGATCGAAGGCGGCAACCTCTGGAAAATCCGTATGCCGTTGCCGGCAAGTGATCCCGACGAGGTGATGCCCAAGGATCTGCAGGCCCTGGTTGAAGGAATGCGTAAAGGATCAGGAACCAACAGCGAATGGTGGCAAGCGCCGGGATATCAGTCACTAAGCGAATCGCTACCCGAAGACCTGGTCGACGATTTCCGCCTTATGGCCAACGACGACAAAGTCGCTTAGCGTAAAGGAGCAAAGCGATGGCCGATATCGCGGAAAAAGCCCAGCAACAGCAGGAAGGGCAAAAATCCTTTCTGGGCATGGTGATCTCAGCGCCCTTCCACTTTCTGGGGGTGATGTTCGGCTCACTGCTGGGCGCCATCCTCGTTGAGTGGCTGTGCATGTACGTGTTCTGGCCGGAAGCTGGATGGAGGCACGCCCAGCAGATGTTTGAACATGAGCTGGGCTGGCTGTCCCAGGACTTGTTACATAGCGTTGTCATCAAAGAACCGGGGCGCACCGCAACCTGGCTGGCAAAAACGACCTATGATTGGCTGATGGTAAAAAGCGGCCTGCAAGACAGCATTAACTCATTGACCCAATACGCTCGCTCCACGTCGCCGCAGCACGCCGGCATGTTCGACCTGCGCTACGAACTCGGTCGGGTCATGATCAAGTTCCAGGATTACGGCTTGGCCATGCTTTATACCGTGCTCACCTTTTGCGTACGAATGGTCATCCTGACACTGACAATCCCACTGTTTGCACTGGCGGCGTTTACGGGCCTGGTGGATGGCCTGGTGCGACGTGATCTACGCAAGTTCGGCTCCGGCCGTGAGTCGAGCTACCTGTATCACAAAGCACGCGGAACCATTATTCCGCTGGCCATCGTGCCATGGACAATTTACCTGGCTATCCCGATCAGCGTCAGCCCCCTGCTTATTTTGCTGCCGTGCGCGTTGTTATTGGGCGTATCGGTTTACATCACTGTCTCCAGTTTCAAAAAATACCTCTAGGAGCTGCCCATGCAGTGGACACAAGAACAGCAGCCCATCGTCGATTCAACAGCAGAGAAGCTACTCGTCCAAGCCTTCGCCGGCACAGGCAAAACCACAACACTGGTTGGTTATGCCACCCACCACGCCTCGGTGAAAATGCTTTATCTCTGCTACAACAAACCCGTCGAGCTCGCAGCCAAGGGACGCTTTCCTCGCAATGTGGTCTGCAAGACGGCGCATGGCTTGGCTTATGCGGTCTATGGCAGCCAATACGCCGCCAAACAGACCAATAACTTACGCCTCACCGATATCGCCAGAGCCATCAATACCCAGGACTGGGAGCTGGTACGAGATGTACTGAGTACGCTGAACAACTTCATGGCCAGCGCCGATAACGAGCTCGGCCGCGGACACTTTCCCAGGTTTCAGGGTCAACGAATGCTCACCAGCGCGCAGGAACGATTTCTGGACAGTGCACTGGGTGTCGCCAGAACTATCTGGAACCGGATGATCGACCTGCAGGACACGGGAATGTTGATCACCCACGATGGATATTTAAAGCTGTATCAGTTGAGTAAACCTGACCTGAGTCAGCGATTTAAGGCGATTCTGCTCGATGAAGGTCAAGACGTGAACCCGGTCATTGCCGACTTGGTAAGGATACAGCGCATCTGCAAAGTCACCGTCGGCGACCCTCACCAGCAGATTTACCGTTTCCGTGGTGCCGAAGACGCTCTCAACAGCGATTGGATGGCCGATGCAGAGCGCCACTACCTGACCCAGAGCTTTCGCTTCGGTCCAGCAGTCGCGCATGTGGCCAACATCATCCTTTTTTACAAGGGTGAAACTCGAAAGCTGCAAGGGTTAGGCCCCAAAACCCAGGTTAAACGTGCGCTTCCTGAAGACCTCCCGCATCGCACATACATCCATCGCACGGTTACCGGCGTCATAGAGAACGCGCTTAGCTTGGTAGCGAGCAAGCCTAAGATCTATTGGGTAGGTGGCATCGACAGTTATTCATTGCGCGACCTGGAAGACTTGTATCTGTTCAGCCGCAACCAAAACCAATCCGTGCAAAACCGTAAGTTACTGCGTGATTACCGGGACTTCTCGCAATACGTTGAAATTGCCGAGGTGAGCCAAGACTCGGAGATGCTGCGATCGATCAAGATCATAGCTGCCTATCCCGATCTGCCTCAGCGCATCCGGACACTGCGGGCTCGGTCAGTAGACAACGAGCTGGATGCCACGATTACACTGACCACAGGGCATAAAGCCAAGGGGTTAGAATGGGATTTTGTGAGCCTGTATGACGACTTCAGCGCTGACCCGCTGTCGCCCGATATCGATCAGGGTCGCAAAGACGACGAACTGAATCTGCTATATGTGGCCGTGACGCGGGCAATGAAGATACTGGCGTTAAACTCGATGGTGTTATCCATCATGCAGCGCTATGTGGATGCAAGAACATCTCTAGCAGGGCAAGTACGCTAAAAGGGAATTCGCACCCAGCAGAGCGTCTTTGATACCTCTGTTAGCGGCTCATAGACGGCTAGTAGGGAGACTCCAATTTCTGCTCATAATCGAGATCTTCTTGCGAGATGTGGAAGAAATCTTTTTCAACGCCGCATATTTTTATCGCACGCTCTAATGAGACGTAGTCCCAAGCGGGTTTAAGATCGCGATCAAAACTTACCAACGCATATGTATCTTTGTCGGATGAAATGCCCACGCCCTTGGGGTAATGCTCCACCCATGAGCTGCGGGCTAAAATTTCTGAAAAGCTCAACTCGCGCTTGAGACTGTACCAATGTGGACGCTTTATTTTGAATAGGCCAGATTTCTGCAACTCACTCACGGCTTTTACGAAAATTTCTTCAACAACATTAGTCACGGATGTGCCGGTGTAATTTTTGAGCTGGGAACATAGAAATATAGACGTTCCATCTGAATTCACTCGCACCCTTAAAAAACAAGTACCTATGTGATCATATCCAGGAAACTGAAAACGTCGAAAATCTTTTTGATAGGCCGTCATAAGACGCTCGTAGTAATGAGATTCACTAAGATGCTACACCGACCAGGCTTAAACGTCAGCTTCGCCAAGCAACGAAAATCACCGATTCAGTCGCAGAGTATTTCCGGTTGATTGCACATCCTCAATACTGAAAACCTGGCAGCTCCACACATGAAGGATGTCGCCATGAGTCGCCAGGCATTTGAATACCATACCGAATTCGCCCCGCTGAACTATCTCGTCCGAACCAAAAAGCTCTTCATGTTCAAGTCCGAAGAGCCATCTACCGAACCTGACATTCAAGGTTTCCTGCAGGATCCGGAACACCAGCAGCGCCTTGCTCAGCTAGGCCAAGAGGGTTGGGAACTGATCAGCGTTCAACCCGTAGTCAGGGGCGAAGTCCAGATTGGCAATCAAAATGCCCAGGGCTGGGCATACGGCATTGCCTTGCCCACCGGCTATCTTCTTTTCTTCAAACGCTCGATCCAACGAGACTGAGGGTGCAGTTACCGTACGAAGAAATCCTAACGGCCCGGAATATGGTTTTCTTGCGGCGACTATAGTGTGATCACGGCAAGCTGACGGCAACAGGAATGACTTGAGCCTAGCCGTGATCCAGACACTGCGCCTACCCGCCCTTACATGCCGATTCTTATTGACAGGACTGATCTCGCTTTTCGGGATCATTCTGTCTACCTCCCAAGCGGTAGCTGCTTCTGCCTCCGAACAGGCCAACCTGGACGTCATGATCCGCCAGTTGAATGCCTTGGAGGACACAGCACGTCGTAGCGCTCAAGTAGCAGACGAGCCGGGCAAACGGTACTTCTTCGATTACCAGCGCTTGGCGGGTGACATCGCCCGAATCCGCCATGGCTTGGAGGGCTACCTGACGCCAAGCCGAGCCCAACCTCGGGATCCAGCCGAGCTTTCGGGCCAATACACCACCGAAGGTCGCAAGCCATGAGCATGAACGGCGCTCAGGCGTCCGCCTTTCAAGCGGCGAGTGGTTTCCCGGCTTCGTCGAGCTACCTATTTTTCGTCGGCGTGGCCGTGGCTATCACGTTCGTGTGGGGGGCCTGGGCCGTCTGGAGCTGCTACCGAGGATGGGCCACCGGCAACCTTGACCGAACGATTGCTTCGACCTCTTTGGTTCGCATCCTGCTGCTTTGCATGATCCTCACCACCTTTGTACTCAGTTGATCGTATTGGAGACTCACCATGAATTTGCTTTCACAAACACGCTACATGCTGATCGGCATGCTTGCTCTTCCACAACTGTCCATGGCTGCCCTCCCCCAGTCCCAACCTCCGACTCGAGGTGAGGGCTCTAACCTGATGCAAACCATGCAGAACTACGCCTTTGACGGCATGTCGCTGATGGGTCTGATCGTCTGCGCCGTCATTTTCACCGGGGTAGCGTGGCACGCCTTCGGCGTTTACCACGAGATCCAACACGGCAAGAAGAAATGGGCTGATCTTGGAGCGACGGCCGCTGTCGGTGTGGCCATCTTGGGTGTCGCCATCTTCCTGATCACCAAGGCAACTAACATTCTTTAAAGAGCCTTGACCATGACAGAACTCTCTGACGATGGGACGCTAATTTTCCTACCGGTGCGGCTGAACAATCAGCCGGTCATCATGGGCGGCCTCACTGCCGATGAAATGTGGGCAACCCTAGCGATCAGTGCCGGCTCAGGATTGGTAATTGGGATTCTGGCAGCAATTTTGACCCATATCTGGGCGCTGATTATCGCCACAGCCATGCTCTTTGCGATCCTTGGGCTGACCCTCTCCAGCCGTTTTTTACGGCGTTGGAAACGCGGCCGACCGGACACCTGGCTCTACCGCCAGATGCAACTGAGCGTTGCACGATATCTTCCTACCTGGAACAAGGCCCACCTGATCACACGCACGGGTGCGTGGACCTGCCGTAGAACGGGGGCTCAATGACTTATCGAAAAAAAGTGGACGCCCAACTGTCCCATATCAACAGCCTGCGCCTGGTCATTGGCCTGCTGATCGCCCTGGGGCTGTACATGGCCTATGGCTGGCAGAGCGCACCGCGTGATTTGACTATCCATGTACCGCCTGACCTCCGGTCAGGCAGCACCCGACAGTGGTGGGATGTCCCCCCAGAGTCTGTGTATGCCTTTGGGTTGTATATATTCCAGCAGATGAATCGTTGGCCCGTCGACGGTGAAACCGACTACGAAGACAACATCGCCCGTTTGGGTGGCTACCTGACGCCCAGTTGCAAAGCGTATCTGCAAAAAGACTTCGAGCTGCGCCGCAACAGTGGGGAGTTGCGCAAACGCGAGCGCGGTGTATTCGAGATTCCAGGCCGAGGAATTGACGATAAAACAGAACAGCATATTGAGCAGCACAGCATCAACGACTGGACGGTCAACTTGGATATCACCGCTGACGAGCACTACGGCGGCGAACGCGTGAAACGGGCACTAGCGCGTTACCCGCTGCACATCATCCGATCCGACATTGACCCCGAGAAGAATCCTTTTGGACTCGCCTGGGACTGCTACAGCAGCAATCCTCAGCGCATCGAAGTCTCCGCAGAACCTGCCCGATCGGGAGGCAAATGATGATGCGTCGGCTGCTGATTATCGGAATGCTCATGCTCAACTTCTTCAGCATGGCCAACGCAGTTGAGATTTTACGCTGGGACCGAATTCCACTTGCACTGCCTTTGATCGTCGGCCAGGAACGCATTGTTTTTGTCGACCAAAATGTTCGAGTGGGTCTGCCCCGGAATTTGGTTGATAAGCTGCGCGTACAAAGCACCGGTGGCGCACTGTACCTCCTGGCCAAAGAACCCATACCTCCAACTCGCCTGCAGCTCCAAAATATGAGCAGTGGCGAAATCATGTTGGTGGACATCATTGCTACAGAAGGTAAACCAAATCAGCCCGCGCCCGAGCCTGCAAAAATTGTTGCAGGTGAAGGTTCCTCGCCTCGTTACGGGCAGGCAAGTTCTAAGCCGACGAGCAGTCGCGCTCCGGTCCCCACGTCGGAGCCCAACGTTCAAGACGAGGATCCGCCGACTCCGCGCCGCGAGTCGCCTCTGCCTGTGGTCATTACACGCTATGCCGCACAGATGCTCTATGCCCCTCTGCGCACCGTGGAGCCTGTAGACGGTATCGCCCAGGTCAATCTTAAGCGGGGCCTGAACCTCACCACGTTGCTGCCGACGTTGCCGGTCGAGGCCTCTGCTTTAGGTGCATGGCGGTTAGACGACTACTGGGTGACGGCAGTGAAACTGCGCAACACCAGCACTCAGCACCTTGCACTGGATCCTCGGGAGCTGATGGGAGACTTCATCACGGCGACGTTTCAGCACCCTTACCTCGGTACCAAGGGTGAAGCAAGTGACACCACAACGGTCTATCTGGTGACACGCGGCCATGGTTTGGCCGAATCGTTACTGCCGGCGGCCGTCAGCCAGATCGATCCGAAAGGAGGTCACCATGAAGAGTAATCCTCTGGTCAAATTCCTGGTCATCCCTTTCGCGATCCTGGCGTTATTCATGGTGGTCAAACTGTTCAGTAAGGACAGTTCTGAGAAACAGACTCAGGCTCCAGAAACGCTCGTGCTCAGTACGGGTGAAGCAAAAAAGCTTGGCGTTGACGGCGATACCCCCGGCGACACGCTGCGCACCATCGTCGTGGAAAGCAGACAGCTCAAAGACCAGGTCTCCAATGCGTTGAAGAACAATGATGAGCTGAAGCAACAAAACCAGGAGTTACAAAGACGCCTGCAGTCGATCAACGACAACGTTGACAGCAAGCTGCAAAACGCCCAGCAAACAATGAAACAGGAGTCACAACAACAGAGCCAGACCATCCTGGATACGCTGCAGCAGCAATACAACACACTGAGCAGCAAATCAGCTAGCAGCAATCAGTCTGGATCGGATTTGCCGATCGGATTCGGCGTTCAGCCTGGTGATGGGCAGGACTTCAAAGGCGCGCCTGGACCGGATGTCGTATGGATCGAGCCGCAGGACGCTACTCCTGTCGATATCAACGGGAAGCCCATTGCGGCCGGTTCCAATCAAACCGCCTCGGGATTTAACTTCCCAACCTCATTCGGCGAGTCCGTAGACCGTGGGCAAAATGCTCTTCGTACGAGCGCTCAGAACGTTGCGAGTGAGATCTCGCCACAGGAGGCCCGCAAACAGGTGCGCAAGGTCTATACGCTGCCACAGAACTCCACATTGATGGGTTCTGTCGCGATGTCCGCATTGATCGGCCGGGTGCCCATCGACGGCACGGTCAACGACCCCTACCCCTTCAAAGTACTGATAGGCCCGGACAACCTCACCGCCAACGGTATCGATTTGCCCGATGTTGCCGGCGCCGTGGCCAGCGGAACAGCGTCCGGCGACTGGACTTTGTCTTGCGTACGCGGGCAGATCAAAAGCCTGACTTTTGTCTTCAATGACGGCACGGTACGGACGCTGCCACAGCCACAAGAAGAAACGAATGGCAGTCAGAACAGCAATAACCAGAACAATGGCAACCAGAACACCATACAGGGAGGCCTGGGCTGGATCAGCGATGCCTACGGTATTCCGTGCATCAGTGGCGATCGTAAAAGCAACGCCTCGCAATACATCGGTTCCCAGGTACTGATTACCGCGGCCGGCGCCGGCGCTGCCTCCCTAATCAAATCGGATGGAAACAGCAGTTCATTTATAAATCCGCAGTCCGGGACCATAGGTTCAGTTGGCGGCTCAGGCAGTGACGCCATGGGCAAGATCATCGGCCAAGGCGTCAATGATGTGTCCAGTTGGGTGAACAAGCTCTACGGGCAAGCCTTCGCGGCAGTGTACGTGCAGCCCGGGGCGAAAGTTGCTGTTCACCTAGACCAGCAGCTGACCATCGACTACGAACTCCAAGGCCGCAAGGTCAACTATCGCTCAGGAGCCCGTCATGCTTCGACTGCGCTTGACTAATCATTCTTTAAAAATCGGAACCTACCTGGTGATCGCAATGCTCGGGACTGGCTGCTCCACCAGCAAGGACGAGCTGCTCCCCCATGGCGACAGCACGATGATGGACGTTTGGGATCAAGGTGCCAGTGGTTCAGGAAATAGCACGAGTAGCCGCCAGTTGCTCGATGCGCGCCAAAACCTTCGGCGACCTCTGGAGACGGGTGAAACAGACAACGCCAAATTCACCCGCACAGCCCAAAACGAGATCTACAGCCAGTTTAAGCGTCTGCCCAATCCGGACCTGGTCATGTATGTCTTTCCCCATCTGGCGGGCTCTGATCCAGCCCCTATCCCGGGCTACACCACAGTGTTCCCGTTGTACCAGCGCGTGCAATACGCCATGCCTGGCGAACGCACGGAGTCCTATTAATGAGGTTTTTTGAGCGGTTTAAAACACGACGTGGCTCAGACCGAGTCGAGCCGGAGCTCGCAGTTAATGCTACCGAGCATGTCGACGTGCAGGCATCAGCCACTGAATCTTTGGAGGCAGCGACCGAACGCTACTTCGCACGCCTCGCTGCCATGGGCATTCCCTCGCCGAGTGATTGGCGCAACCCAAAGAAAAAACCAGCGACTACCGCTGACGTAGACCGCATGTATGACGTGAACCCCTCTTTCGTGGATCTTCTGCCGTGGGTGGACTATCTGCCGGCGGAAAGAGCCATGCTGCTGGAAGACGGCGTGTCTCGTGCTGCGTTCTTCGAGCTGACACCGATCGGCACCGAAGGTCGAGATCCCGACTGGTTGCGCAAAGCCCGGGATGCCTTGGAAAACGCCCTGCAAGACTCTTTCGATGAGCTGGAAACCTCCCCGTGGGTCGTGCAGTTGTACGCTCAGGACGAAACCAGTTGGGACAACTACCTGCAGCAGTTGCACGACTATATCCAACCCCGGGCACAGGGCAGTGACTTCACCGAGCTTTACCTGAAGTTGATCAAGCAGCACCTGGAGGCTATTTCCAAGCCAGGCGGGTTGTTTGAAGACACCAAGGTCAGCCAACTGCCTTGGAGGGGCCAGCAACGCCGTGTCCGCATTGTCGTCTACCGACGTACTCAGGGGGCTCAAGCTGACGTGCGCGGCCAAGCACCTGCCCCCTATTTAAAAATCATCTGTGATCGCTTGGTAGGCGGGTTGGCTAACGCCGGCATTAAAACCCATCGTATGGATGGCCATGCTATCCGACACTGGCTGATTCACTGGTTCAATCCACGGCCTGACCATCTCGGCCCTGCAGACGCTGATATCCGTCGATTTTATGAGGTGGTTTGCAAGCAGGTGCCGGCAACTGAGGAAGGCGAGTTGCCGCTGGCCAGCGGGACCGACTTTTCGCAAAACCTGTGTTACCGCGAACCGCTGTCGGATACAGAGAAAGGCTTGTGGTACTTCGACGGCCTGCCCCACCGCGTAGTGATGCTCGATCGTCTGCGGGAAGCGCCTAAGACGGGACACCTGACCGGTGAAACACGCAAGGGCGGTGATGCGCTCAATGCGCTGTTCGACAAAATGCCAGAGGACACCATTCTCTGTATCACGCTCGTGATCACTCCGCAGGACATACTTGAAGGCCACCTGGAGCAGCTTTCACGCAAGGCCGTTGGTGATACCCAAGCATCGATCCTGACCCGCGAAGACGTTGCTGTCGCCCGCCAGTTGCTCGGCCGCAAGCACAAGCTGTACCGGGGCAGCGTAGCTTTTTACCTACGCGGCAAAGACGATTTGGAGTTGCAGGAGCGCAGTTTGCAACTGAGCAGTGCCTTGCTAGGAGCGGGTATGGAACCCGTGGAACCTCGGGATGAGGTTGCCCCCTTAAACTCGTACCTCAGATGGTTGCCCGGCAATTTTGATCCCAATGAGCGCAAAGCACTGGAGTGGTATGCGCAACTCATGTTCGCTCAACACATTGCAAACCTTGCTCCCGTCTGGGGACGGTCGACCGGAACCGGTCACCCAGGCATCACGCTGTTTAATCGTGGGGGAGCGCCGATCACCTTCGATCCGCTGAACAAGCTGGACCGCCAGATGAACGCGCACCTTTTCATCTTCGGACCTACAGGTTCAGGAAAGTCAGCCAGCGCAACGAATATCCTCAGTCAGATCGTTGCCATCTATCGGCCGCGACTTTTCATCGTTGAAGCCGGCAACAGTTTTGGTCTGCTGGGTGACTTTGCCAAGAAGCTCGGTTTGACGGTTAACCGTGTCCGGCTTGCGCCAGGATCAGGGGTTAGCTTAGCGCCCTTCGCCGATGCTGAAAAACTCATTGAGCCCACCGCAAACGTCAAAACTCTCAAGGCTGATGACCTCGAGGCCTCGGACGAACACCTGGCAAGCCAAACCGAAGACGAACAGCGCGACATCCTGGGAGAGATGGAAATTACAGCCAGGCTGATGATCACTGGCGGGGAGGATAAAGAAGATGCGCGCCTTACCCGGGCTGATCGCAGCGCCATCCGCCAATGCATTCTCAATGCGGCACAAAAATGTGTAGCGGAACAACGCATCGTACTCCCTGAAGACATCCGTGATGCACTGCGAGAGATGGGGCATGAACCGGGTATCCCGGCTGCTCGAAGCTCACGCTTTCTGGAGATGGCAGAAGCCTTGTCCATGTTCTGCATGGGCACTGAGGGCGACATGTTCAACCGCCCAGGCACGCCATGGCCAGAAGCGGATATCACCATTGTCGACTTGGCTACGTATGCCCGAGAAGGCTACAGCGCACAGATGGCCATCGCCTACATTTCGCTACTCAACACAGTCAACAACATCGCAGAGCGGGATCAATTCAAAGGCCGCCCCCTGATCTTTTTCACCGACGAAGGCCACATCCAGTTGAAGGTTCCACTGCTGTCCCCCTACTCCGTCAAGATCACCAAAATGTGGCGAAAGCTGGGAGCCTGGTTCTGGATGGCCACTCAAAACGTTGACGACGTGCCACCAGAGGCATCGGCCTTACTCAACATGATTGAGTGGTGGATCTGCTTGAATATGCCGCCTGATGAGGTGGAGAAGATCGCACGCTTTCGTGAACTGACCCCAGCTCAGAAATCGATGATGCTGTCCGCACGCAAGGAAAGCGGGAAGTTTACCGAGGGCGTAGTGCTATCCAAAAGCATGGAAATGTTGTTCCGAGTGGTACCGCCTAGCTTGTACCTGGCCCTGGCCATGACGGAACCGGAAGAGAAGAAACAACGCTACGACATCATGCAGGCCAAAGGCTGCAACGAGCTCGACGCGGCCATTGAAGTTGCCGCAACGCTAGACCGCTATCGCGGTATCGAACCTCACATCATCACTTTTCCCGAGCAAGTCACGGCCTTGGAGCGCCACGTATGAGAACACTGAATTCCTTGACCCAGAACCTGATTGAAAGTCTGACCCAGTTGCTTGAACAGCCTGGTGAGGATGCTTTGCAGACTTTGGAGGTTTGCGCCCCCGTCCTGATAGAGGAACTGCAACAGGTTTTGATACGTGCCGTGGACCGTCGTGACATCGAGTCCCAGCTTCAAACGGTGTTAACCAACTGGCTTCGACAGCACCCTCAGCCCGAGAGTGCTGAACACGCCCTCCTTGAAGCACTGCGTATTCAAGCACTCTTGTCATCGAAGCCTACGGCCGAGCTCCACACATGATTCGGTATATGGGGGTAGTGGGTTTTCTAGTATTTTTTTTGATTACTGTCGGCTACGCCGTCCTCAAAAGCGAGGTGCAAACACGACAACATCCAGGCCCTTGGACGTTTGGGCAGGTTAATGCTCGCTGGACTGTGACAGAGTTTGCGGATCTGGAATGCCCGTATTGCAAGATCTACACACCGGCTCTCAAAGCCTGGGTCCAGCAGCAGAAGAACGTAAACCTTCAGTGGCATCACCTGCCACTGGATTTCCACGGTTCGGCCGCGATTCACGAAGCCAGAATCGTTGAGTGCGCAGGAGAGTTGGGCGGAGCGCCGGCATTCTGGCAAGCCGTCGACCAGGTCTTTGAACGAACTCGTAGCAACGGCCTAGGCTTTGATGGTCAGTTGGACATCAACGACGTTGGTCACCAGGCACTGATGGCCTGTGCTGCAAACAATAAACAGATCTCTCTACGCATCAGTAGGCAGGCAGAAGAAGCCCTTAAGTCTGGGGTCACAGCGACACCCACCGTGCTGATTAGAGACAACAAAACCGGCAGGTCTCTAAAGCTGGAAGGTCCTGCCAATGATGTGATGTTGCTGTCGGCAATTGACTTGTTGATTCAGAAAGATAACTAGCTCTGCACCATATTTTCACTATGTGCACACGCGGCCAGCAACCGCCACTCATGTGCGAAAGGTGAAATGTTGGTTGTTTCTAGCATAGGCGATTTAAACGACCGACCACGCCGGTGTGTAGAGTAGAGCGAGCCAACCTGCAGCAGCCAGGTACGGACCAAAAGGAACATGCGCTGTCCGCTCTATTTTGCCCAACGCAAGGAGCGTGCTTCCTACCACAGCAAATACCAGTGACGATAGCACCAACGTCACTGGCAAGATCTGCCAGCCACCCCAGGCGCCGAGCATGGCCAACAGCTTCAGATCGCCCTGGCCGATACCGTAATCGCCGGTGATCAACCTGGAAAGGAAACGAATGGCCCAAAGCACCAGGTAGCCACCCACAGCTCCCCACAGGGCATGGGACAGGGTTGTAAACAGCTCGAAGCTGTTGACGATCAAGCCCAGCCACAGCAGCGGCAACACCAGCACGTCGGGCAGCAGTTGGTGATCGAGGTCAATCAAGCTCAGGGTCAGCAAGCCACCGACCAACACCAAGGCGGCCAGGCCGCTTGCCCCAACACCGTAGTGCAGCGCTGCCCAGCTTGAAAGGCCTCCCATGACCAGTAGCGTCATACTGAATCGAGCGTTTATTTGATCAGGCAGTAATGACACGGACGAACGCGGACGTTGCTCAGTAGGCGATTCTTGCCCCAGCATCTGGGCGGCGTCCAAACTCCATTGTCTTTCCAAGAAAGCAGGAATACTGACAACCAAAGCGTTGACGGGTAATCCGGCCAAAAGACCAACCGTGAAAAGAGCTATCGGTAGTGAGTCCTGCACCTGACTTTCCTATGAGTTTGCTGTTGGAGAGCATAATTAACCTGCGTATTGCCCCCACTTTTTTATTCCTGCTCTTGCTTCGTCCTCACCGATACCGCTTACAAGCGAATCAGCAAAGGTCAAATGAGCATCCATATAGCGGTCAAAATCTTTCTCTGGAACTCCGTTCGCAAGAGCACGGCTCCACCACGAAAAAACAACCACAAGCTTGCCAAGCTCGGGATCATAATCGTCCTTCAAGCGTTCAAGACCACCATCGTTAAAGGCGACAGCCCATCCGAACGCTTTGGAAAAATCGCGGACATTTTGGGGTTGCGAGCCGCGAGCCAATTGTTTATGTCTAGCAGCGTGTGTTTTACGATCCTCTTCCAGTGAAGGCACATAAAGAAGCCCGCAGATGCGGCATGTGGACACACTCATAAGTCATTCCCTCGATTGTTAAGAGCTAAGAGCGGAGCCTGGAACTGCATAAGGAACTTTTAGGCAGGTCGTATGCAGCATATTTCCTCGATCCCCTCGCTTATGGCAACCATTGCTGCCCTCAAGCCTGCGTCAAGGTAACTATGGCCGGCAGGCTTGGCGGCGAGGTCTACAGGACACGCATAAATTACCAGTAGTCTGGTTTATCGATTGGTTTTTTTCGTGTGGGTATGCGAGACGGTAATTGATGCTGGGCCAGTTCAACGTTCTTCACCACATGCCGCATCCAGGTCGCATACTGCTTCAACGATCCTGGAACCGCTCGCTGAATGCCTTCCCTGTGAGGAAGTATCACTCCGAGGTTTAGCTCTGGGAAATCTTCACGGAGCGCCCGCAGCGCCGGGGTCATGTCGGTATCAGCCGACACCAAGACGAGCTGCTCTATACGTTGTTCAGGTGGCAGAGTCGCCTGCCGAGCTGCTAGGCGGTACATGCTGATAGCGATATGTACGTCTGTCTCTTTTTCTTCAAGCTTCCAGATCTCGACCTGATCAGTCCTGGACGCTGGAGTGTACTTATCGATAAAGCGCGGAGCTTTACCCGATTCAAGCTGGTGACGCCCATAAAACACGCTTACATCGAGTGCAATCAATGCACGAAGGTACGTATCTTGAGCTTCTTTAGAAGCAATGCCACGGGTGGCCAAGGAGGGTTTGACGCCGGAAGTGAAAAAGCTGACGGCATCGAGGGTATTTTCTGGGTGCTCGACACGTATTATGTGAGCCAGCAGTCCCGGAAGATCAAGCCACTTATACTGGGTGCCCGCCAACAGGCCGTAAAACAGGTTGTAGCCGTCTACAAAGCAAGCTGTACGCAAGATTCTCCATCCCTAGAAACGAAAAAACCGGCTCAGGGCCGGTTTCTTCACCCCAACTGCCAGCGAACTGAATCACTGCGTACGGGGCTGAGTAGTGAATTCATTGTGCAAGTTACTACAAGCAAATACAAGCCCCATCAATCATTTTTGATCATCGTGGTTCACGCAGAATCACACCCGATCAGCCCACAAACCCATCTCAAAACCAGCCCTAAAGCTAGCCAGTCAGCTTCTTAGGCGCACTGGCCTGGTAGGTTAATCATACAGCAACTGCCATCCGGTCTGCCGGATACTGACGCATAAACTCCATGCTGTCGTCGGCGCCGGCATTCAACCAATCGCCATACAGCCCCCGAGGCAAAATCACCAGCATGCGCTTTTCGTCCTCGGGCTTGTGGTAGTTGCGCATGAACGGGTGACCATCCGCATTGATGGTCAGCATGGTGAAGCTGTGCAGTTCCTCCCCGGTACCGGGATCGCGCCATTGCTCCCACAGGCCCGCTATGCCCATTAACTCACCGTCTGCCCGCACAATCCGCGTTGCAATCGGTTTACCCGTTCGCCAGTCAGGTTCATAAATGGCCGCGGCAGGGATAATGCAGTGTTGGGCCTTTCGCCAAGCTGTGCGGTACGACGGCTTTTGACTGGCCGTCTCCGATCGGCAGTTGTAGGTGCTGCGTACGATTTTGGTGTCCTTGCTCCAGGTTGGAATCAGCCCGAACGCGCCTGTCAGCGCTTCCAGCAACGCAGGCGATTCCTCGTCGACGTGCTCCGCACGGCGAATGAAAGGCCCGGTATAGCCTGGGTATAGTTGCAACTTACCCTGCTCGAACGGCTCAACGCCAAATGTTTCGGCCACCCGCTGCGGCGACGGCGCTTCGTAATGACTGCACATACACAAACTCCCTCCGGATCCAGATGCATCAATTGGCATTTACCGTCCACAACTGGTCAAGCCTGGTGGTGTAGCTCGGACTTTTCAGCTCACGGCGCATCGCCCAGGCCGGCGCCGCCGGCACAGCGGCGGTACGCAGCGTGCCTCGACCCCAGCGATTATTGATTTCGTCCAGGACACTCATCACCTTGTCGGCCGTGGCCGGTTGTGTGTGCGCAAACAGGTCATCGGTAAACTCACCTGGTTGACGCAGATCCATCAGCAACACCTCGGCCTTGCTGTATCGGAACCCACGTCGGAACAGGCGTTCCACTGCCCGCGTGGCTTCCTTGGTGATCAAGCGTACGTCATTGGTGGGATAGGGAAGCTCGACTAGCACGCCGTTAGCGTAACGTGCCTCGTCCGGGTTAAACATGCCGGTGCGAATGCTCACGCGGATCTTCTTGCACAGCGAATGCTGGGCTCTCAGCTTTTCTGAGGCGCGCTGCGCGTAGGTGGCAACCGCCTCTTTGATTGGCTCAAGTGTTTCGAGGCGCACGCCAAACATTCGGCTGCAGCAGATCTCCTGCTTGGCAGGTGCCGCATCTTCCAGGGCCAGGCACGACGTGCCGGCGAGTTCACGCACCGTCTTCTCCAGCACCACACTGAATTTACGGCCGAGCAACCCGGGGTCGGCCTTGGCCAGGTCCATGGCAGTGTGAATACCCAGGGCATGCATGTGCGCCGTCATACGTCGACCAATGCCCCACACCTCTTCAACGGCCGTATTACGCAACACCCAATCGCGTTTAAAGGGGTCGCACAGATCCACGACGCCGCCTGTCTGCGCCTGCAGACGCTTTGCGGTGTGGTTGGCCAGCTTGGCCAGGGTTTTGGTGTGGGCAATGCCCACACCAACTGGAATTCCGGTGTGTTTTAGGACCTTGGCACGGATCGTTCGCCCGAATTCGGTCAGGTCGCCGGGCATGCCGGAGAGGTCACAGAATATTTCGTCGATGTAAAGGAAAGATGTCAACCCATGGACATGAGTGAAGCCCACGCCAACTCTAGTTTCCCGCTGAATACACCATGACCATGGATATCCACCTACGAAGCGCTTTCAGAGCCTAATCTGTCCATACCGAAAGCCGCTGTTGACTGCGAGCAGCAGGAGCTGACATCAGGTTAGGGTATAGCCCAGCCTGACACCGCAGCTTGTCAACATAATATTATTAGTTATGATTACTTTGAATCATTTTTTTTGGACGCTGGCGTAGAATGAGAGGCTCAATCACATGTCATTCCACCGGCTGCTGATGACATTCCTCACTCGAACCCCACCGTACCAATTCGAGAGAAGTGACGCTTCATGAAAAATCATCCTGACACAGTTGAGCTGTTACAGAAAATTGATAAGCTGCTGACGGCAGTGGAGTCGTTGCATAATTGCCTCCAAACCCTCGAAGCTGTACCCAATGACAGTTACGATATTGCCCGTACCCAATTGCGTAATGCGGCCCGCGAGGCCTCGCACGTGATCGAGCGCCATCGAAGCACGCAAGAACTGAATCAAAAATCAGAGCAAAACGTGCCGCACTCTTTGGCGTTGCTTGCTTCTGCCGAAGCGGCGGAATGGCGCGCCAATGAACTCAGAAAAAATGGCGATTATGCCGAAGCACGCCAAGCCAGCGAACGTGCCATTACGTTACGCCAAGCGGCATCGGAAGCTGCTGTGATTGAACGCCGGCAAGGCATGCACCTTGTGCAGCCAATTGGTTAGAAGTAGCAGTCTTCATGGCAACTACCGCAAAAACTCGATCCGTCACCGCTCATGTACCTATGCAGTTAGCCGAAAAGGTAGATTTAATGGCTGAGCGGCTGGAGCGCTCCAAGAATTGGATCGTCAAGCAGACTCTGGCTGCTTGGATAGACCAAGAAGGGGGGCGCAGTCGCCTGACACGCGAAGCGTTGGCCGATGTAGACGCTGGTCATGTGATTGACCACTAAGCTGTCCAAGCCTGGGCCGACAGCCCCAACACCGAATCGCCATTAGCAATCCCGAATTGATGGAGTTGAATTGCACCAGCAAAGCGCTTTCTGACCTTGCTCGCCTATATGAATTTCTGGCGACGGTGGTGGATCAGCCTGCCGCTGCTCGTACTGTACAGCAACTAACAGTTGCCCCGACAACGTTGCTGGCAAATCCACGCATCGGTGAGCGGCTAGATGAGTTCGAACCTAGCGATGTGCGCCGAATCCTGATTGGCCACTACGAGATGCGTTACGAAATTACGGGATCTATCGTCTACCTGTTGCGCGTGTGGCATAAACGCGAGAACCGATAGATAAATTTTTAACACAAATCGCATTCTCCGCGACGATTCCAGGGAGAGGATCAGTTCTCCTCAGAGTTGACAGCCAGAGTCTCGTTTCCTCGATATTGAATTTCAGACCCTGTATTTCCATAAGAACGAGAAAGTTTCTTGAGATTCGGTAATGCCCGCAGGTAGCACAGTGACGCTCCTCCCAATCGCCAATTGACCGTTGCAAACCAGTCTTTTGAGCGCATATCAAGCAGCCCATTTACCCCTCCATGGAGCAGCCGTGACTCTTGCGAGGCAGGGACAAAGCACAGTTAGATTTTATTGGCAACTTTACGGTAGCTGCTTATCGTGAGAAAGCCATATTCGTAGCGAATATTTTCCTTAAATTTTGGCACTCAACTTAATGAACAAAATCTCCGAACGTACGTTGGCTGGCTGGAATTTTACGTTGAGCACCACGAAGCGGGATCGCTGCCAGCGCCCTTGAAGGGCTCATGGGTGGCGATTTTTTAAATGCACACAGTCTCTACGCTGGCTTCAGATTCGTACCTGGTGGAATTGGTGGAAGCCGTTGAGCTGGCTCGCATTGCTTGGCGGGATACGGTTAATCACCTGCAACACGTTTCAGATGACGTTTGGCTGGGTCAGATGGAAGCAGTGGTGTGTCTTGAAATCCAATACAGAACCCAGCAAGAGCAGCTCTGTCGTTACCTCTACAAAACAGTAATGAGCAGTGGCGGATAATTGCTGCTCTTGGATAGCGCCAATCATTCAAGCCTACGCTGGGCGGGCTTTTTGAGCATCCGAGGGATACGATATCTGACAATCCATTGCCCGACACGGGTTTCAGATTAACCTTACACAGAGCGCTCGCCGAGATGAAGTTGCAGACCGTTTCCATTAAAGTCCTTGTACGTTACGGTCTCCCTGCTCATCTCAGAAGACCATCAGGAACCAGCCTTGCGGGGAGGCGAGTCTTGAACACAGGAGAAAAAATTATCTGAAACGCGGTGCCTCCAAGGTCTGCGTTGGGCTCATGACTTAGCGAACCATCTAGGTTCTTTACCAGTTCAGTGATCACCTTCATTCCCAGCCCCGACATTTTATGTACATCAAAGTCAGTCGGGAGGCCTCTGCCATTGTCGCTCACAGTCAAGCAGCATTGGTGCTGATATGGTGTTAAATGAACGTTGATTTTAGAGGCTCCATATTTCAATGCATTGGTCACCAATTCGTTAACAATCAGACCGATTCGGCTGAGTTGTTCACTATCCAACGCCAGTGGGACGGCGTCGACTGAGATTACCATCTGGCTTTCAGATCCCAGCATCGTAGATAAGCCAGCGCACAATTGGACGAGATAGTCAGCACTATCCAGCGTAGAGGCTGCCTTGCCGACATTAATATGTTTATGCACATTGGCTACAGCAAATATCTTGGTTGCCGCTCTGGAAATCTCCTTAGCCGCTTCAGAGCTGCCCAGCTGAGCACTTTGAATGCTCAACATCGACACAATCAGATGAAGGCTATTCATCACACGATGGTCGATTTCTTCGGCCATTAAGTGGGAATGATTCAGCGCCGCTTCCTTTTCCGCGATGGATCGCATAGCAGACAGGCGCAGCTCCAGTTGATCCATCACAACGCTTGCAAGATCCGTCAATGTGTCTAGCTGGTCTTGGGTGACCGTACGCGGCTGCGTGTCCAAAACACATAGCGTGCCAAGATTGAAACCGTCGTGGGTATGAAGCGGTACTCCCAAATAAAACTGTAACCCGAATTCGCCTGCGACGAGGGGATTAACGAGCGTACGAGGGTCGTGTCTAGCGTCCGTTACTAACCAAGGTTCTGCCTGGAGGATCGCGGAAGAACAAAGGCCTGAATTGCGGGGAATTTGTTTTACGTCGAGTCCGTGATGAGATTTGAACCAGATTCGGTCTGTATCGACGATGCTCACGATTGCTATCGGAGTTCCAAGAAGACGAGCTGCTATCGCGGTCACACGATCAAATGCGCCATCCGGAGGCGTGTCTAGGATGGCGTACCTGCGAACAGCGTTCATCCTGAGCGCTTCCTCTTGAGCGGACTTACTAGAACTGACGGGATGAGTCACGGTGTTCATAGTGTGCACTCACAGGAATAAGGCCAGTAGCTGTGCTCTCGGGTTCGATGGAATGCCCCAAAAAAATTGGAACTTTTCTATGGCCTCGCGCACAGGGAGCAAATTGGATGATAGCAGAGTGTGCATTGCTACACTATTACGTGCGGAACAGCTGGACATCCTACGCTGCGCTCAGTGCGCCGGTATCTTGTGGTTAGAAGAAACCAAAAGGTTAGCGTACGTTTTTTCCGGGTTCTCTCGGCCGCCTTCCGGAACACCCCGGATGGCAGAAGTCCGCATCCGACACTAGGTTCACGCCAGCATGACGATAAGCCTGGACGATCAAACGCGAGCAGAACTGCCTCCGGTCGGCCACGAAGGCAGCTAACAGTAACCGTCTGGCCAACTCACCGCTCAGCACACAGACCAGCTCGAACAGGAATGAATGGAAAGCAAAGTCTTGCCCGCAGGTATACCGATTGACTAAGCCTATATCTGACGTAGCTCATGCAGAGCTTGGCAACGGGTCGCAATCGGCGACGGCTTCATTGTATACTTCGGTTCCGCATACCCCTTGAGCACAGGAACATCAGCATGACTGTACTCCAAACGATCTACTGGCAGCCTACGCCGCCTTAGCGCTACGCCCCCCTCGCAACACCTGCTTCCGCTAGTCTCGCTCGCGGGCGCACACTGCTGTACGCCTGGTTTTTGCACCTCAAGCACACAGCAAAAAATCCTCAAAATTTGAACTTGTATCGATTCGTTCGCCATTCCTTTGGCGTGCGCGATGCTTTGCCTTGGATATTCTGATGCTGCAATCGCTCAAACAAACGTGGTTTTCCAACGTCCGTGGAGACGTGCTAGCAGGTCTCGTAGTCGCCCTGGCATTGATCCCGGAGGCCATTGCCTTCTCGATCATTGCCGGCGTCGACCCCAAGGTTGGTCTCTACGCCTCCTTCTGTATCTGTGCTGTTATTGCCTTCGTCGGCGGTCGTCCCGGCATGATCTCGGCGGCTACCGGCGCCATGGCACTGCTCATGGTTACTTTGGTTAAAGAGCACGGACTTCAGTATCTGCTGGCAGCCACGTTGCTCTGTGGGGTACTTCAAATCCTCGCGGGTTACCTGAAGCTAGGTTCGCTGATGCGCTTCGTCTCTCGCTCTGTGATCACGGGTTTTGTAAACGCATTAGCGATTCTGATTTTTATGGCGCAGTTACCTGAATTGACCAACGTGACCTGGCACGTCTACGCCATGACCGCAGCGGGCCTAGGGATAATCTACCTGTTTCCGTATGTACCTGTGATTGGCAAGCTGATTCCTTCGCCATTAGTGTGCATCCTGACACTGACTGCACTTGCCTTTTACCTCGGGCTGGACATCCGTACCGTGGGTGACATGGGCCAATTGCCGGACACACTGCCGATTTTTCTGTGGCCTGAAGTGCCGCTGAACTTTGAAACCCTGCGCATCATCTTTCCTTACTCCGCAGCGCTGGCAGTTGTAGGCCTATTGGAGTCGATGATGACCGCGACCATCGTCGACGGTCTGACGGATACCACCAGCAACAAAAACCGCGAGTGCAAAGGTCAGGGTGTGGCCAACATCGCCGCTGGCATGCTCGGCGGGATGGCAGGTTGCGCGATGATCGGCCAGTCAGTCATCAACGTGAAATCTGGTGGCCGCACCCGCCTCTCGACATTGTGTGCCGGCGTTTTCCTGCTGCTGATGGTGGTATTTCTTGGCGAATGGCTCTCTAAAATCCCGATGGCGGCACTCGTGGCAGTGATGATTATGGTGTCCATCGGTACCTTTAGCTGGGATTCCTTGCGCAATATGAAAGAGCATCCGCTGTCGACCAACCTCGTCATGGTGGCGACCGTCGTGGTCGTCGTGGCCACTCACAACCTGGCCTACGGCGTATTGGTCGGTGTGCTGCTGGCGTCCCTGTTCTTTGCCAACAAGGTCGGACACTATCTGGACATCAAGAGCACTCTGCAAGAGGCGCAATCGCATCGGACTTATTACGTTGTGGGCCAGGTGTTCTTCAGCTCTGCAGACAAGTTCACTGAGGGTTTTGACTTCAAGCAAGCGCTGAAAAAGGTCACCGTCGATCTCACACAGGCGCATTTCTGGGATATTACCGCCGTCGCAGCGCTGGATAAGGTCGTGATCAAGTTCCGCCGTGAGGGCGCTGAGGTTGAAGTGCTCGGTCTCAATGAAGCCAGCGCAACAATCGTTGACCGCTTCGGTATGCATGACAAACCCGGTGCCATCGACAAGCTCATGAGCCACTAAGGAGGACGACAATGACCCACGTAATGGCATGCAGATAACTCACAATCCGCATTGGCGGTCTGTGATTACGCAGCATGGGCTTCGCAACGTCTCAGCGCTCCCCCTGACCTTGCTTCATGTGCTGGATAAGGAGAAATATCCTGCATCCGCTGACCTCAGCGGCAATATCGGTCTCGGCAGCAGTGAACATCTACTGGAAGATCTGGCCACGCTGGATGCGCAGCGTGCAAAACTGGCCTTGGAGCATGGCCAACACATGCTGGAAAAGGCCAGGGAGCGAACGGCCATTTCCGGCGCTGCGTTTCCTGAGCTGAAGCAGCGCCACGGACACTTGGTAGAAATCTGAGCGACCTTCAGGAGGATTCGACTGTTGGTGATAGGAAGAGTGGGTGAAGACAACTCACGCAACGCGCACAGCCTTGGCAGCCAGATAGAAGCTGTGGTGCGAACAATTCACCGGCCTATCCTGATCACAGCTAGCAGCTATAAAAAGCCCGAAAAGGTGATGCTCGCATTTGACGGCAGCTCCACTGCCGTATCCGTCCGGCGAACACGCCTTGCTTCCCGATAGATAATGCTGCGCCCTCGATTCTCGACTGTTCAAAGTTTCAAGCTACGCTTAGGGATCCGGAGCATATGCAAAACAAAGCTTATTCCCCTCTGGATCCCGACAATATGCTGCATAGAAATCTGAAGCATATTCTCGAAAGCCCGGCTTACCCTCATTGGTTCCTCCCATCTCAATAGCAAGCGCCCAGACCTCACGAACCTGGGCCTCCGAAGCTGCCAGAAAACTCACTTGAACACCGTTCCCCCAAGTGGCTGCAAGACCATTTATAGGGTGCTGGACGTAGAACTGGGGCCATCGCCTATTGGGGTATCGCCAGCCTACGCCGCGAGCAGCCCCACCGTTCCCTTCAGGCATCTGGATAAGGCCTAGTTTCGCCAGCAAGGCGTCGTAAAAGACTACCAAACACTCAAGATCCCTAGCTCCGACGTGCACGTGACTGAACATAGGTATACTCCGCGAAAGGGGGACGTGTCGCTTTGTGATAATGCGCAAGCACCGGGCATCACACATTGTAATGTCGCCCCGGTGCACACGGGTGTCTAGCCATCTTTGCTGGACTTGACCGCAGCCATTGTGCTGTGGAACACGGTGTTTCTCGAGCGGGCAGCCCAAAGGTCAGCCGACGCCGGAAAGCCGGTGAATACAGATCTGTATCAGTACCTGTCGCCGTTGGGCTGGTAGCACATCAACCTGACAGGCGATTACGTGTGGCGGCAGAGCCACAAACTGGAAGATGGAAAATTCAGGCCGCTACGGCAGGTCGGAAAACCTTAGTATACGATTTTCCCGGTTCCTGCTCACTAGCGGTCGACGGCCAGTTCGTGGAATGCGCACTGACGTATGCGTCCTGTCAGCGGTGTCCAGCCAACACATCTTCCAAGCTCCGGCATTAAGCGCCACGGTGTCTCCGGTTTTAAAATGAACACCATCGCGCTTATAGCTGGGTTTGTGTAGGTGACTCCAAACGACGCTTACCAAAGAACTTTCTCCGATGGGCTTTCAGAGCAAATCACGCCTGTACACTCGAACCTGCGCGGTAACTTGGCGTCATGACCTTTATTGCGATTGTGGCACCTGTTAACAGGGCTATTACTCCCAGCATCTCAAGACCGGTAGGTAGACGGTTTTCGGCGATAAGGCCGAACGCAGCGGCGAAGATCGTTTCTACAGAAATGAGCTGCCCAGACAGGGCCATGGGTAACCGCTGGCTTGCAATGTTCCAAGCCCATGCCCCTCCAACGGAGGCAAAACATGCCAGCGCTGATGCTGCGGCGAAAACCGGTAGAGTATTGTCCAAACGTAGGTCAATGTGCGGGTAGCTATATACCCCAAACACAAGCCCGAAAGGTAAGAAAAGCAGGACGCTGACACCTGCTCCACTCATCATTAGTCCAGTCCAAAGACCTGAATGTACTTGGGGAATTTTTGCCAATATCTTTTGGTTTAATATGCTGAACATTAACCAAGCCAATACTGCGCCTAACGCATAACCTACTGCCACAAGGTACGAGGGCGCGCCTCCATCTAAAACGCTGACCAAAATTCCATAATTCGTTGCAACCAAACCAAAAACTGCCAGAATTATGGGTGCACAGAAGCTGCTCCAGGAAACTGTTCGGTTGATCAAATTGCCTGTGATGGCAACTATAACCGGCGTAGCGCTCAAAAATGCGGGTGCGATTATAGCCCCACCGTGAAGTACACTTCCCATAATGCATCCTATGTAAAGAGCATATCCTAGGACGCCAAGCAGCCCGGCCATCATAGTTGAACGCCAGCTTAAAACTGGATCGCCAGGCCAATAAACACGAATAACAACAAGACCAATGCAGCCAGAGATGATGAATCTCAATGTAATAAAATCAACCGGTCCAAAATCTCCCATCATGTAAGGAGACAGAAAATTAAGCGCCCAGCTGAACGTAGCGAAAATTGCAGCTGCAATCCCAATCACATAGGATTTTGACATCGCCTCTCCTGTGACGGGCTTACACGCCCGATTTTAGATAATAGGATCGCAATATTTCGAGGAGCGAATCTCCTTACCGTCCTTTATACCAATAAATTGTGACCCATAGGCCGTCTGAGTTGGTTTACCCAAGTTAACGCCCATCCCTACGTCGCCACCACTTTCAGACTTGCCTTCGAACATGGATTTTGTCTAGTCGTGAGCGCCAGTCTAGAAAGCGCATTGTCACAGCAAGTCGGGTCTTACACGGCCGCAGCGCTGTCGCGCTACCTTGATGACGGTGCCGTACCCATAGACAACAAATGGGCCGAAAACCAAATCAGGCCATGGGCTCTTGGGCCGAAGAACTGGCTCTTTGCAGGGTCGCTGCGCAGCGGTAAACGTGCGGCAGCGATCGTGAGCCTGATCCAGTCTGCACGGCTGAATGGTCATGATCCGTATGCTTATCTGAAAGACGTTCTCAGACGCCTGCCGACGCAGCGGGTGAGTGAAATCAAGCAGTTGCTTCCGCATAAGTGGGAGCCCGTTTAATCATGTAAGGGTGACGCTCGGACGTACACACTTAAGTTCGTCTGGCTGTAGCCAATAAGGCGGCTGCGCCGAGCATCATTGCACCCGTTATGCGATTGATGATCGACAATTTCCGCTTCGAAGGGTGCAGAGATCGAATGATGCTGCCAGCAAGGGCCCAGCCTATAGCGGCGATAAACTCGACCGCAATGTAGATTGCACTTAAAACGACGAACTGGGCAGTGAAGGAGGCGCCAGTACCAGCAACAATGAATTGGGGAACAAAAGCAGTGAAGAGCAAGATTGCTTTGGGGTTGGTCATGGCAGTCATGAACTCCCTGCGTGCCAAGGAGTAGGCATCGACAGGCTGGAATACCGAAGCCCCATCTTCGTGACAATCACGGCCTATCATCATTCTTACGCCGAGATAGGCGAGGTAAAGGACACCTACCCACTTAATAATCTGGAAAGCGGGTTCAGACGCCTCTAGCAATGCGCCTAAACCGACAATCACCATTGCGATCATCAATGCAAAGGCCGTACACCGACCTGACAGACCGACCACTGTAGGCAGCAAACCCTGCCTGCTGCCATTTGCGAATGCAAGCAGGTTGTTGGCGCCCGGTGAGACGGCAACGATTGCTGCTGCGGGGAGAAATAGGAGGAGTTGGGCTAGGGTCATGGTTGGAACCTCGGCATCGACAATAATTGATTCTAGCCAGAGCTTGAATAGTCTCTACGAGGATCGGGCATATTTCGCAGCGCCTATCCTTTGGAGAAGCGGTGTTCAGGTGTTTGTTGGTAGCTTCGGAGTATGCTTTGGGGTCAGTAAGGTGTGTTGGCTAGACGCTTACTACGCTTCCGCAAATCACCTTTGTTTACGTTCACCCCCGCTGAACCCTGGATGATAGCAGCATCTCATGCTCACTGGATTGTTTGCGACGTCAAAGGGCCCGTGCCGTACTCACTGGGCTTGTGTCTCGTAACCAAAACGATCTAAAACGTTAGCGCACGACCACAAGCATAAGTACATCCTGCGATGGTCCCCGCTAAATTCAGAGAATTAAAACTGTCGCAGGGTATAAAAATCTGTCGCAGGCTGGTCGCCGTTGTGACGGGTCGCTGCCAAATAAGTATTCTCCAGGCGTCGTACCTGACAGACGTTTCAGATTACTAAAGATCAAATACTGACTCTGTTGTGAATCTGAACTGCGTCTTTGGAAAAGGAGGTTGCCTTGGCTTGCGTGGGTTTAGTGAACGGCTGTCGTACTGTGGCCTCAGTGCTTAGCGATGAAGATTGGAAGAAAGTAGTGAAAATATCGAAAGGCCGCCAGGTGCTCATGCCGGATACGAAACTTCCGGCACAGGCCAAAACCCTCAGACGGGATGGAGGCATCACCAGGTACTTTTCCCATTTTCCTGGAGAGAGCCCTGAGGGCTACTCCAGCACTGAAAGCCCAGACCATATCGCCATGAAGGTGGCCATTTACAAGAAGCTGGTTGCTCTAGGCATTCAAGCCGAGCTTGAAGACGGCGTAGACGATTGGCGGGCTGACATTCTGGTTGGCGACTCGGCCTTTGCTCCGCGCCTAGCAATAGAAGTGCAGATTTCGCCTCAGTCTGCGCAGCGGACATATGAGCGCACTGAACAACGCAATCGCTCTGGTGTTCCGACTCTTTGGATATTCGGCAGTATCGGCCTGACGGGCGTTATCAACGAGGATCTAGCACGAACAAACCCCGTGTTCGTCGCAAAAACACCACTGGATGCAGCCGATATAGCGAGTGCAGTGTGTCGTGGCCAAGCATTCTACGATGACTTGTCGCACTACCAGCAAACGCCAGCAAGACCAGTTGCGCTGCTCATAAACTGTGCATGCGGAGACAGATGGCTCTACCCGTTCGGCTGTGTTTTGCTTCTCAACAGAATCTCCGGTGAAACTGCCCCAATGTTCATTAGTTGCTTTAGGACAAGCAGGGTGGGAAAGGGGCTTCTACCTACAGCTAGAATGAGGGCGGTGGAAAGATATTTTGACCTGGGCATGTCTGCCGTGAAAGTTAGCGCCGAAAAATATGGCGTTGGGTTTGGACGGCCATCTGAGGTCTGGCATCGTTACGGGCGCTTTGGAAACTCAAAATCAGGCATTCGGGTATGGGAGCGAAGCTATAGCTGCCCGACCTGCACCAGCACGCCTGAACCGCTGACGCGGGGCTTACCAAAGAATGTAGCCCTGTCGATGTGCCCGGTCCCCGTCGCCACTACCGTCGATGCGCGTTCTGTTCTTAGCGTCACACCGAGTTGGAGAATGAGCAGAAAGGACGGCTGGGTTGAGTCTGTAATGTGTGAACGTAGATGGAAGGATGAATTCATCTACCCGCTCAGGTCGGCAATTGCGCAGGCGTGACTCGCTGAACAGTTGCAACATGCCTAATCGGGTGGTCGCGACAGTTTTAATTCTCTAGGCCTCCGCTCCACAGCAGAGACTTGAGGGTTTGCGACAGTTTTGCGTTTCCTCCAGAGTTGGCTTGAAGCCCCAGAAAGCCGGGCTTCGCAGCGACAGTTTTAATTCTCTAAATCCACCGCGACTGTCGTGATGATCCGCCTCGACGATACTCCAGGTGTCGTCTCGTCCCCCTGGTCAGTCAGCAAGGTCAGCCAAAGCGGACGCTCGTTGAGCATAGCCTCACAACACGCTCATTGAGTATCGCCCCTAGCCTTGCGGCTAGTTGCGGATCGTGTACCCCCACGACTGCCATCTCAAAGCTTTCTGGGCCCGCGTGGATCCAACGATAGTATGTTGGACGCAGGTAACTGTCGTTCAAGCTCAGCAATACGGTCATACAGCTCTATGATTTTCGCATCCGCCTCGCTCAATAAACTTGCTAGCTGGTCGCGCTGTCGGGCAACCTGCTCAATCCGATCTCGCAAGGCGCGGCTTTTCTGACGGGCAAGATGATTTATCTGGTTCAACGAACGAGGTCGCTCCTCCGCATGTTGTTCGATGTAGGTTTTTATCTCTGCGATGAGACTCGGGAAACGTGATTTCTTAAGTGCCGACGGATCGCTCCCGGCCTCTTTGGCCACGTTGTTTTGAGTAACCGGTGTCCCCTTCGTTAGAAGCTGCGGCTTATTGAGTTTCAAGCGCTCAAAAGCCTCGCGATATTGATCGGCCGCGCTGCGACGCGCCGTGAGTTCAACGTCCATTTGCTCCCCCTATGACTCGCCGGAAGCTCTCTACGCTTCGTTGTTGAGCGATTAAGGACTCCATTAGCGGACTTCCGTACTGAGCATTAACAAGCCGCTCTTTGAGGACATGTTCAAGATCATCGACTGCGTCCAATCGTTCTGAGTCATACAGCACATCAGGGCAAGGTTTTTCATCCTCCGAATCACCGCCCCCGCAATGAGCAATGTTGTCGACTCCTCCGTACGGACAAGGCTTGCGACTCGAGCAAACGCCAAGAAGGATTTGGCGACATGCTGCGGCACCCTTCTTCGCCAAACCGATCATCTTCTTTGCATCCTCTGGCGTGATCAGCCGAACGATCTCAGCCTTACGTTTATCTCCATGGGGACTTACAAAACGCTCACTCGTAAGCTGCTGTAACTCTCTACCAAGCGTCTCGTACATCGTGCGAACGTACAGCGTGTGAGCCTTATCCTCTAGACGCATCTGCGAGTGATTTTGTCCGTAGTAAAGGCTCATCGCTCGGGTGACGTGCTTGAGTTGGTACTGAAGCGAGGCATCGCTTACGAGCCCGGAAGCTTGCATGTTTACTGCACCAGTTCTACGCAACTGATGCCATGCTAACGGCCATACCGCGCCCACTTGATAGTCCTCCGGCAATGTAGGAGTAGCTAGCCGGGCCAATTTCAAATCCTCACTCGTGATACGCAAACGCTCCAAGTCAAACACCTTGCCGTAGTGGCTCAAAAGGTCGGAATATGACGGAATACTTGGTCTCAGTGAGTGATCATTTTTCTTGCTCGATGGGGCCCACGGTTCGTAAGAAAACGAGGTTAAAAAACGCCCCGTGAGCCCGCTCGCAGCTACATGAGGTGCGTATAATGACCGAAACAGAGAAATGACTGTCAATGGCCATTAATTTTGACCCACTTTTGGCCAATAGAATTGACCCACTTGCTCACCGCTAACCGCCGGTTTTCTGCTTCAAACGATAGCTCTCACCTCCCAGCATAAAGATGTGTGAATGGTGGATCACGCGGTCGATGATGGGCACGGCCACGTTGTCGTCATGGAAGAACTCGCCCCAGCTGGTGAAGTCCTTGTTGGTGGTCAGGATGACCGAGCGGTACTCGTACAGGTTGTTGATTAACTGGAACAGGTTGTACCGGGCTTGGCGCGTCATCGGCAGGTAGCCCAGCTCATCGATGATCAGCACGTCGTATTTGCTCAGCTGATTAAGGCGCTTCTTCAGCTCGCCCTTCATTTCCGCCAGCTCCAGATCCTCGACCAACGCCAGAGCCGTGCGGAACAGCACCTTGTAGCCCGCCTGAACCGCCTTGTGGCCAATCCCAATGGCCAAGTGGGTCTTGCCCACACCCGGTGGTCCGATGAACACCAGGTTGTCGCGGTTGTCGATAAAGCTGAAGTCCAGCAAGGTGCTGACCTGGCGCTTGGTGATGGTGGTCTGGTGCCGGTAATCGAAGGCCTCCAGATGCTTCTCCGAGGGGAACTGCGCCTGCTTGAGGTTGCGGCTTACGCGGCTACTGGAGCGGGCGTTAAGCTCATGCTCGACCAGTGACTGGGCGAAGCTCAGGTAGGACAGTTCATTGGCTTCGGCTCTGGCCAGCAGGGTGGCCAGCTCACCCGCGGTCGCGCTGAGGCGCAGGCTTCGGTACTGCGCGATAGTGCTGTCGAGCAGGCTCATTGGGTCACCCCGTGGCCAGTCGACTGGCCAATGCGGGCATAAGCGTTCAGGTCGGCGTGACTAACCTGGCTACCGGCCTCTGGCGCATAGTCATGGTCGCCGATGATCCGGCCCCGCGCCTTGGCTTGCTGCCATGCTTCGAGGTAGCGCTTGAGCCCGGTGGCGGTCAGTTCACTGCGCTCGCACAACTCGCCGAGCAACGCCGTATCAACCGGCGCATGGGCCATGAGCAGGTCGCGTGCAGCAACCAGCTGATCCTTGTAGATACGCGGCGAAGTACGCTTGAGCAGTTGGCACAGGGTTGCCCCAAGGGCATCGGGCAGGATCGAGTCGATGCCGCGCTCCAGGTCGGTAATGCGCTGGGCATGGTCTCGGTAATGGTTGTTGTTCTTGATCATCCGGCCCTTGGCCTTGCACAGGTCATGGGTGGCTATGAGTTCACCGCTCTCCAGGTCATGGATCAGCAACTGGTTGTCCTGTGCGCTGACACCGACACGGGCTTGCTGCCAGGCCATGGGTACCGAGTACTTGTTGGCCTGCCATGAGATCAAGCCGGTCTTGTCGACCTTGCGGGTCTCCCTTGTCGGCGCCACGTGCAGCAGGTTCTGCGGGACGAGATAGGGCTTGAGCTGACTACGCTCCAGTGCCTCGAAATGCGCTCTTGGATGCTGCCCCGTCGTGCCGTGCACGCGTGCGTTGGCGACAGTCTCGAGCCAATCATTCAGGTGCTGTCGGACGGCGGCCTCGTCCTGGAAGTGCTCGCCGTAGAAGCAGTCACGCTTGACGTACTTGACCCCGGCCTCCACCTTGCCCTTGCTCTCCGGGTCATAGCCCTCGCAGGCATGGATGCGGTACCCGACGGTAGTCGCATACTGGTGGAAGCGCTGGTTCAGCGTCAGCTCACGGTACTGCTCGTTGATCACCACCATCTTGGTCTGATCGTAGATGCACTCCTCGGTGACGCCGCCGAAGTAGCGGAAGGCCTCGTCGTGCATCTGGATAAACCGTTCGGTATCCAGCGGCCGGAAGTTCAGACCGACATACATCAGCCGTGAACAGGACAGCACAAACACCACAAAATGAACGACACGCTCCAGGCCGCCAATCATGACGCCTCGCAGCTCACCGGGGTCGACCTGACACTGCACGCCAGGCACTGACTCAACGACCGGCTCGTAATAGCGCAACTGGCCACTGGCAACCTGCTGCTTGAGCGCTTGCACATAGCGGCGAATGCTCCGGTCTGACACCGCCAGCTCGGTGGTGCGCTCCCTCAGGCGACGGGCCAGCTTGACTGCGCTCAGGGCTGGAAACTGACCCAACTGATTAATCAGATAATCGCGGTGCTCGTCGAGCACCTTGGTGCGTGAAGGGTCAGCAATGGTAGCGCTGATCTGCATCTCATCCAGGTGGAGATACTTGCGTACGGTGTTCCGGGAAATCCCCAGCTCACGACTGATGGCACGGACCGACAGGCCTCGGCCCTGGTCATACAACCCCTTGATCTTGTGAATCACAACCCACTCCTTCAATGATCTGTCCCCGGCCTGTGCATAAGGCGGGTGACGCTACATGGTCGGTGGCCAATGCCACTATGGGTGGGTCAAAATTGTTGGCCAGAGGTGGGTCAGTTTAATTGGCCATTAACAATGACCTCCATCGCCCTCACTGCGACCTTTACAGATGGGGATGTGACCCACAGGGCGTCGCTATCGGCCTGCGTTTTCGTCGTCTGTCCACGTAACAAAAAAATGTCGCCGAAATTCTTGTCGTGCTCGACCTCAAGGCATCCCGCTCGAAGATTCCAAGCTTCCTCGACTCGCATGAGGCTGAAGTTAAGGATGTAAGCTAAACCTGCGCTATTGACCAGTTTCAGATAGCTAGTCAGCGTTCTTACTTGCAATTCACCACTGCGCCCCACCCAACGTTCAAGTAGCTCAAAAATGCCGAAGCGTTTCGCGGTATCTGCAAACGCTCCGAGAAAACGAAGCCCCGTTTTAGCGCCTGATAAATGCATCTTATGGCCGCAAAAAGGTTGTGCGTTTGCGCACGCCACTCTTTTTGAAACTCTATGATTATGTTCGTAAGCCTCAATGCTGAACCGGTAACAAGCTTCAACTTGTTGTTGATGGGATAGGAAGTCATCAAGACACTCTCGCAGCCTGGTGACTTGGTAGTGCCAAATACGTGGAGGAATGTACGGTGTTTGAGCTGTTTGGTGGGGTGGAAACAGCGCAGCCAGACGGGTTAGCGAGCCCGAATCCAGCAAAGTAAACCCTACGGCGCTGCGAGACGCGTATAGCTCATGCATTAACGACAGAAACTCAGTCTTTCTTGAGGCATGAAGAAAGGCAGGGATTTCCTCGCATACGCGTGGAAAGCGGCTCAATTCGCTGGCCAGTATTCCTGCCTCTTCACACAAAACAAACAACCGCCGCATCTGATCGAACCGCGTCTTTAGAGATCGATAGCCGCGAGCGCCGTACGGCCCGTATAGCCACCAGCCTGTGATGATACGAAGCAGATCAGCGTTCGCCGAGCTAATGGGCGCCGCGACTTTTGTGGCGGGGCCATCCCCGAAATTTAGCGTTAACGCCTTCTTGGCCCATGGGTCAAGCCTCCAAACTGGGTCGCCCCAACGGCTTACTACTTTGCCCTGTGCATCAATTACGACAGGCCAATCAGGTGGCGGAGGCCAGCTCTCAGGACGGTAATTTGGCGCTCCGGGAACGGCGAGAGGCGACTCAATAGAAAGCCCTAACGTCGTGAGGATATTCATAAGGAAGGTCCCGCTGTAACTTCCGCCAGCCGAATAAATCCGTCCCAAGCTGGGTGATAACTCTCCTCAGCTATGCGAGCCAGTGCCTCCTCAACCCAAAGCCGACGCACCTCGCTACTTTCTTGAAAGAACCGCAGCTTCGCACTCAGACGCTCAATCGCAAGCATTGCAGGATGGTCAGCCTCCTCAGATCTATCCGTGGAAGCTGGACGATATCTAGTTAGCTCCAAGCTCTTGAGCACGCGCAAACTACTTAGCGACCAGACGTGATCTTCGCTTTCAATATCCCGATGATTGACGCAGAAGAGGCAACCAGCAGCGTTGATACAATCGGGATCAGGTGCATTCGTCGGAGCATCTACGACCGATTCTGGCAAGGACGTCGCACAAGCACCTGGAGCAGGTGAGCAAATGACGGGATCTGATTGCCGGTGAAATCGAGTAATTTCAATCATCGCAATTTGCGGATTGGGCTCAGCGTACACACGGATCAACGTTTCAGCTGTGTGCTGTGCGATTTCCGCGACCAGTTCAGGGCGTTGCGATTCACGTAACAACCAGTTAATACGAGCACCCCGTAGCTTACGTGGTCGAACGAATCGAATATTGGAATCGGTACAGAGGCGCACTAGAGCTGTGAACTGAGGAGCTTCTACAACGAGACGTCCCCCAAGACGGACGAGAGGAAAAAGAAGCCCCTCTAGGTCGTCCGGAAACCACGTGTTTCGCCACTCAATGTAGCGTTCAAACCACTCCTTGTAGCTTGAGAAAACTTCAAATAGCACTTCGCCCTGACGACGCTTTTTGTAAGACCTGACTTGGTAACCATCAAGGTGACTCGTATAGTGGTATTGGTCGATCCGAAGTTGATGCGCCTGCGACAAATTCATGCCGGTTTGCGCGATGAACATAAGCATCTCGGCTTCGATTCTCAGATTTACTGCCGGGTATCGAGTCTCGATTGAAACGTCAGAGTCCCGGAATTCTCGGTGTCGAAGGATGGCCGCAATCTGGAATTTGGTTTGAGGTCGAACCCGTCGTGACGCTTCTTTCTCTGTATCGCGAAGGCCGCACCAGATAGGTAGCGTTGTACCCGATCTCAATGCCACTTGGATGGGGAGTGGTCCCGCCACAGCCTCATAAGTGAGTGACGTACAGAGGTCGGCAATTAACTGCCCGAAAGAAAAGCTCTCTTCCACACTTTGCTTATCAGCGCTCCCATTTCTAACCCGTCCGTTGCCTCTGGGTTTGCGAATTCGTGTGCTGTACAAAAGTGTCGAGCTTCGGCCTAGCACTCGATCAAGCATCGTCGCTGTCAAACTTGCAGTGTCGTATAACGATCCGGCAGTTAAATATCCTTCCACACGGTGACGGTGTAAAAGATGCTCTGCCCACCCCAGGTAAGCTTGCGCAACCTTGTCAATGCTCAACTGGCGTCCGGATTGATCCGCCCACCGAAAAAACTGCCGCAACGAACCGATCTTGTTATTCGCCGAAAAGCGGCTCCCCCCGCCTACAAGGTCGTCGGCCAAACACTCGTGGAGCTCCTTTACAAGCTCTACCCGTTCCAGCAAAGGATCCCCTAAAACACCTGATGTGATTTCATTGCGTACAGTCTTCACTTTTGCCTTTGCACCACCGCTGTATAAAAATGGGGTCAGATCCCAAGGCGTCTCGTTCTTCGCGTACTCAAGCATTGGAAACGTTAGGTCTGAAGACGTCCGATTATTCATTGCTCGCTCCGTGCCTGGAAGAAATCCCTGTAAACGCAGCCATGAAGCTGTTCGCAATGGCCTGCTTAGCGGGTGTGGCTTGCACAAACTTGATGTATTTGAAGGTAGTAGCCTCCGAATTTCGACCGTGAAGCAATGCATTGCTAACAGTCGCAATCACTATCGCCACATCATCGCAATTTGCTAAAGCCAGCTTGGCTAGCTCAGTTCCAAAGGTGCACCGGGACTGATGGAAGCGAAATGTCCTGAGTACCTTAACGCCAGCTGTGATGCCTGCTTTTCTAAGCGATGACATCTCAACGTTTATGGCCGAAGACTGATCGCTGCTGCGCCGTCCGAAGGTATTACCGAAACGAGTCAAGAAAACTAGGTCTCGATTCTCATCGGCAGCAGATGCCTCGCGACTTAACCTGCGGAGCCCCTTGGAATATTCCAAAACTTCTGAACACAAAGCTTCGGGAATCCATACCTGGCCAGTTACTCCAAATTTGGTATGCACGGGCGGGGACGCACCTGGCCCCACAAATATCCTAAGCAGGCCTTTAGCGGACGGATCAGGTATCGCACGTTCCAACGCGCCGATACGAAGGTCACAGATTGTTCCCAGTCGCATACCCGTGAAAAAGCCTAGAGCTAGCATCAGGTACAGCTCAGGCGAGGCATTACGTTTTGCAAAATCGAGAATGACGTCGCGGTCAGATGAGGTGACAGGAAGCAACCCGCCTTCCAAAGTGATCCCGATGCGTTTCCGGTTGGGAATCCCCAGATCGGTAGTAGTGCCAGCGAAGGTTCGTTCAAAACCAACCTGGTCAAAGTATTTGATGAAAAAGCGCTTGTCTTTCCATAGTGGCAACAGCGGAGATAGAAGCCCACGCTTCCTGACCCACCTATAGAAACTGATGCAGTTGCGCATGTACTCGGAGGCCGTTGCTGGGCTGATATGACCAGCATCTCGCGCCTTAATAAGCGCCCCACGGTACTGAACGAGACACCGATCAGCTTTTCGAGACGGGAACTCAAACCACTCAAGTCTGCGGCTCTCCAAAAACTTCGCGTAGTTCAGCAGTCCATTAACGTTGCTGGAAACGGTCTTTAGGATTGCTTCCCCATTGGTGACACGCTCCATAGCCCAGAGGTTCGCCTCTCTCCAGGGCAAGCCGTTTACCCAGAAAATTTGTGGTAGCCCTTCGATTACTACCCGGGAGCTATTCGACGAGTAGGTAATCAGGCGGTCTTTGACAGAAAGGTCATGCGGACTGAAGTGGATGTGCTCAACGGTAGCCAAGGGATATCTCTGTAAGAAAAAGCGCCAATGTCCATGGGAACCCTATCTAACTTTGGGCGTCCACAGTATGCAACTTATTCTTATCGATGGAATACACTTCGCTGTCGCAAACCATTGATTCTATGAGGGTCATCACCCTTTCGGACATTTGACCGTACAGCGCGTAATTGCTGCTGAAAGCCACAATTCCGTGCCGGCGCAACGTGTCCTTGATCTGGAAATAGGGCGCGCCCATTTTGACGTAAGGTTTGGCGTCGTAAGTACGGGCGATCACGCAGCCGTCGTTTGATCTGAATGACACTAACAGTTAGCGGAAGATAACATATTGATTTATATTGAAAATACACCACTAACATTTTTTATGGTTTTGGCGATTCAGCGGGATCAAATAAGCCTTTTGATTCACACAGACGAAGGCAATTCGGCATAGATAGTTTGACGCTCGTGGCGTCCGTCCTGGAGGCGCACATCGAGAGTTATTCGTCGAAGTCAGGCCTCGATATCACGCATCAGAGTATCGATGACGTCAGGTTTGTCATGGACGCCGAACCGATCCACCAGCATGGAGGTCGCTTGGTTCATGCCAATGATGTCGACCGCGCACATACACGACGGAGTCTGAGCACCACCTTGTCGAGAGCCGCCACCGCCGCGATATCCCCGATGTATTCCTTGAATTCAAGTTTGGTATGCCTTGATACTTCTGAGGGGGCTGATATACGATGATTTCAGGAGATGGCATTCCTCCTTTAACCGCCTAGTGCTGATGATGCCTACGTGAACCCTGGACAGGGTGCGTAGGTGTATCCGCTCCCTGTCCCTGAGCTAGGACAGGATTATGATCCTACGACCCCAGTCGCCTCTCTTTTTTTGTGCTTACCTGTTACCTATTTGGCCTAGGTCTGACGAGGTGAGCCCACCATGCTGAAATCACTTTTGGTTATCGCCGTTGGCGCGTCACTCGGTGCCTGGTTGCGCTGGCTATTGGGTATGAAGCTAAACGCATTGTTCCCCACGATTCCCCCAGGCACTGTGATTGCAAACATGATCGGGGGCTACATCATCGGCTTAGCAATCGCGTTTTTGGCCGCATCCCCGACTCTGAGCCCTGAGTGGCGCCTGCTGATCATCACGGGTTTCTGTGGAGGGCTCACCACCTTTTCTACGTTTTCGGCAGAAACAGTTGCCCTGATCCAGGAAGGCAGATTGCTCTGGGCGTTCGGCTCAATTTCATTACACGTCGTGGGCTCGCTGACGATGACGGCTGCCGGGCTTCTGTCCTATCAAATTATCGGTACGCGCTGAGGAGATGAAAATGAAAGGTTTCCTGGTGATTTTCTTTACCCAACAGAACCGTCGTTATCAGGGCAAGATGCTCGGCGACTGGATCGTTGATTTGGCGAAAGAAATGGGACTACGTGGTGCGACCCTATCTACGGGTATCGAGGGTTTTGGGCATACCGGTCGGCTGCACTCCTCCCATTTTTTTGAACTGGCGGATCAGCCTACCGAGATTCGCATGGCTATCACCGAGGACGAATCTGAACGGTTGTTCGTACGATTGGAGCTTGAGGAAATCTCGGTGTTTTACATAAAGACTCCAATTGAAATGGGCTTCGTCGGCAAAAAAACCACCTAGTCCGGCATCCTTTTACCAAGCTAGGCTTCAAGAGATCTTCCTGTGCTTGTTGTTTCCGTAACATGATTTTACATTTTGAGCGGAGCTAGCTAAGATCGACGGATTGGAGATGGCATTCCTCCATTAACCAACCGCTGCGCCCGTAGCAGCTGATGATGCCTACAGAAACCTGATCAATCAGGTCTGTAGGCGTTCGCGCTCAGATTCCCTTTTTGGTCAGGCCCACTTACTTTTTTGTGGCTGGCCAAATGTCTAAATTTCGACGACCTGAACAACTCGACTTACTGCCCTATATAGCGAAATGGCTTGCGCTTGCTGGTCTTGTAGCTCTTTTGGCAGGCTCTGCTTCTGCGTTATTCCTCCTTTCTTTGGATCATGCCACCCAGTGGCGAGAAACCCATCCCTGGGTGATCTGGCTCCTGCCAGTGGCCGGCTTTGCTGTGGGACTTGCATATCACTTGATAGGCAAACCCGTTGATGCCGGAAACAACCTGATCATCGATGAGATCCATGATCCTAAGAAGATCGTGCCTTTGCGCATGGTACCGATGGTGCTGATCGGAACCGTGGTTTCCCACCTTTTTGGTGCATCTGTGGGACGTGAGGGGACGGCGGTGCAAATGGGCGGTGCCCTTGCCGATCAACTGACGCATGTCTTCCGTCTGCGCCGCGAAGACCGTCGGGTGATTCTCATGGCCGGTATTAGTGCTGGCTTTGCGTCCGTCTTCGGCACCCCTCTTGCCGGGGCTTTATTCGGACTTGAAGTATTGGCCATTGGACGTATGCGTTACGACGCGCTTTTCCCTTGCGTGGTTGCGGCAATCGTTGCTGACCAGGTGGGGCAAGCCTGGGGCGTGGTTCACACGCATTACGTCATTGGCGAAGTGGTTCCGGTGCAGCTGTGGAGTGTCATGGCTGTGGTGGTAGCTGGGATTGTCTTTGGCCTTACCGGCCTGCTATTCGCGACAGCGACCCACAAGCTCGGAGCCTTCGTTAAGCGGCTTATCACCTATTCACCATTAAGACCCTTTGCCGGCGGCCTGCTGATCGCAGTCGCAGTGTGGGCGCTCGGTAGTAACCATTACATCGACGTTGATAAGTACATCGGGCTAGGCATTCCGAGCATCGTCCAATCCTTTCAAATGCCAATGGCCCCTTGGGATTGGCTTGGAAAGATGGTGTTCACCGTTGTCTCCTTGGGCACTGGATTCAAAGGCGGTGAAGTGACACCGCTGTTTTACATCGGTGCCACCTTGGGGAATGCGCTGGCTCCCCTCTTGCACCTTCCCTTCGGCATGCTGGCTGGTATCGGCTTTGTCGCCGTCTTTGCCGGTGCAGCTAATACGCCACTGGCAACCATCGTTATGGCCATGGAGCTCTTCGGGCCCGAAATTGCTCCGCTTGCAGCCATTGCCTGTATCGCAAGTTACCTCGTATCCGGACACACCGGGATCTATCACGCCCAGCGCGTCGGCCACAGCAAGCATCACCGTCCTCTTCCGGAGGAAATCCGGCTCTCTGATATCAAGCAATTTCATGCTCAAAGTGAATCCGCCAGCGAGCGGAAAGTGACTCTTGTGGGGGAAGAGAAATGATTGAACATCACCAAGATCGCCTGACAGCTTTGCAACTCTATTTTCCTGGCGCTAGCCGGGCTCGCGTGACCAGCTTCTGGCACCACCTAAGCGCACCTGCACTAGCCCAGCACCTCCTTAAAGTTGCTCAAAAAGCAAAAATTGAGCAGGTCATGCTCAAGACGATTTCTGCAGGTTATTTGCCAGGCCATCGCATCTCCCATCATCACCCGGAGCTTGGCGATATGCGTCATCCCCAGTGTCTGGAATTGCTAGATACAGAGGACAAGCTGCGCGCATTCCTGCGCGACCACGCTGACGAGTTACGCAAGGTGCGAGCAGTTCTTCTCTTATGTGAGTTACCGCTCACTAACGCGTCGTAATTCAGTTTGAAAACAGCTCGGAAATGAAGAAGTAAGGCCGACCGAAGCGTCGGTCACTCGCCACATTAGAGGATGTAGCTATGAACGGCTTTCAGCTGACGTTTTTCACCGAACAGAGTACCAACTACCAGCACCTTCCACTGGGAGAGTGGTTGGTCGAGTTCGCCAAGCGAGAGGGCGCGTTGGGTGCGACGTTGGTGAGCGGTACGGAGGGGCTAGATCATTTGGGGCATTTGCATACGGCGCATTCCCTCAGCGGTGCCGATCATCCCGTCACGGTGACTATATCCACTGATGAAATTGGGTGCGACAGGTTGCTGGAGGCATTGGCCAAGGAGTCGTTTTCACTGAGCTATATCAAATTGCCCATCGAATACGGTCGAGTGGGCCAGGCGAAAAACTAAAAAACGCACCTTGTTGGACAACCAATAAAAAGGATAACGCCATGTACCGAGTTTATAACCTACGTCCACAGCCAGCCCCTGCTAACTGGGCTCGTGACAACAAGACGCTTCTCGTAGGACTGGTTTTCTGGTCACTTTTTCTGGCCGGCATCGCAGGCAGTCAAAAGGTCTCGAGCGAGGGGTGGTACATCGTCACCTCGCTCGAAGGCGCATTGGTCACGATGCGTATGCCCAGTGAGAAGTCCTGCAAGGCCGACGTAGCCCAGACCTGCGTACCGGGCTACGAGCTGAGAGCACAGCAACATTGAGCGCGATGGCGGTTGGCAATCCAAAGATGAGATCGCGAAATGGAGCTCACCGACGTCGGCTCATCAAAATCATTTTAGAGAATTGGGAGACCACATGAGCGCAGTGACGCTGAGCATCGTATTCGGGCTTGTGATGGGCAGGTTTTTCACAGGATCTGTCTATGAGTTCGCCGCGCTTTTCATCGTAAGCGTTGGAGTGTCCTTGCTGACCTTTTATCTGCTAAATCAAAGGCGCGCCAGGCTACAAGCCCAAACGGCGTATTGCTGCTCTGTAATGGTTGCTTCAAACCAAATGATGGAGCTTTTCCAGATGGCAAAGGGAGGGCAGTTCATACCCTTGGTGGGAGAGATTCCTGAACTAATTATTGGAGGCTTCTTGGTTCCCGCAATTGCGGTGTCGGCAGTGCAGCTGTTCAGGATACTCATGGAGAGCTGACGTCCGACATAGAGGCCTCTCAACGGTTTCACATGGTTAATGACGTTCCCGAATCGTTACTTGGAGAAGATCTATGAAAACGCAAATTCAGGCCATTTATGCACGTGAAATTCTCGATTCACGCGGCAACCCTACCGTTGAAGTCGACGTCACCTTGGAGTGCGGCGCCAACCGTTCGCACACCACTTTGACTGTGATGAGGACAGCTCGAAATCTCCGCGACCATGGACTGACTTGGATGCGATCAGGAAGTCATTCGTCCTGCAGCCGGGAAATCTGTTGGTTTGGTCAGCGTAAAAATCGAATCACGTGTATCCGTTGGCAAAAAAGTCAGCGGCCTTAGCCTTTCATAGACGCTTGGAGATATGAGCATGAGCTACGCGGACATTCCAGCTGGTAACGCAATCCCCGATGACTTCTTCACCGTTATCGAGATTCCTGCAAACCACTCGCCGATTAAGTACGAGGTGGACAAGCCGAGCGGACAAATTTTTGTTGACCGCTTCCTCAGCACACCGATGTTCTATCCGGCCAACTACGGGTTTATCCCGAACACGCTGAGCGACGATGGCGATCCTCTCGACGTTCTGGTGATTTGCCCATATCCCGTCTCACCTGGTGTTGTAATCCGCAGTCGCCCGGTTGGTGTGATGTACATGACTGACGAAGCCGGAGCGGATGCCAAGGTGATCGCAGTGCCTCATGAAAAACTCAGCTCTATGTACAGCGACGTCAAGGAGTGCTCAGACCTCCCTGCGTTACTCCTCGCGCAGATCCAGCACTTCTTCGAAAACTATAAAACATTGGAGCCAGGCAAGTGGGTGAAGATGGGCCGCTGGGGGAGCTCAGATGAGGCGCGGGAAGAGATTCGCAAATCGGTAGCTGCATATATCCCCAAATAGCTCTTCCGCCAGTTGGAATTCAGCCGGGAGTCGAACTGAGGGGCGCGTGATTTGTAATTGGCCTCTCAGTCGCCCGGAACATTAAATATCGATGGAAACACGCGCATGGAAAAATGGGTGGCTTATGCCTTCATCTCAATGTTTTTTGCCGGGTTTACTTCTGTGATCGCCAAGATGGGACTCGCAGGCATTTCAGCTGAGCTTGGTCTAACAGTTCGAACCCTGTTCGTGTGTGCCTTTGTACTCGTATTCGCCGCCTGGGCTGTTCCGACACAGGAAGTGGCCAACATCACAAGCCGAAATCTGTATTGGCTAGGACTGTCTGGCGTCACCACTGCCTTGTCATGGATCTTCTACTACAAGGCACTGAAAGTCGGGGATGTCGCCACGGTGGCACTGATCGATAAAGGTAGCGTGGTCGTTGCCATGCTGCTCGCCGGCCTGGTGCTTCGAGAGATCATCACGTTGCGCATGATCGCCGGTGCGGGCTTGATCGTGGCAGGTTTGTTGGTCATAGCTAAAAAGCCCTGACTAGCCTGCAAGTCAATGTTCTGCTCGGAGCATAACTCTGTACCACGCGTTCCAGAGCCCTAGGGGATAGGTTGAGTCTTATCTTAGCCTAGGACAATAACTGTTACAGGCTATTTGCTCAGCCATATTGATAAACCTCGGATGTTAAAATAATCGCTTTAGATCAAAGCGCAAGGAAACTGATGACCCACAATAGAACTTCCGCAGAAACCCCTAGAGCGGCTGCAATCTTGGCTCGCTTCCTGTCATCGGAATCCGCTGGAGGTCTTGTGTTGATGGGGGCAGCTTTGGCTGCGCTGATTGTCGCTAATTCGCCTCTATCCCAAGGTTACTTCGCAGCCTTGCACAGTGTCTGGTTGGGCATGTCTGTCGAGCATTGGGTCAACGATGGCCTGATGGCCATCTTCTTTCTAATGGTCGGCCTGGAGATCAAACGAGAAGTGCTGGCAGGTGGGCTTTCCACCTGGGGCCAGCGTGCCTTGCCGGGATTTGGTGCTATAGGCGGCATGGTTGTGCCTGCGCTGATCTACATCGCAATAAACTGGGGTAATACTGAGACCTTGAAGGGCTGGGCCATCCCAGCCGCTACCGACATCGCATTCGCCCTGGGCGTCTTGTCGCTGCTGGGTAAGCGAGTCCCGACTTCGCTGAAGGTTTTTCTCGCTGCCTTGGCGATCATTGACGACCTGGGGGCTGTGGTCATCATCGCTTTTTTCTACACCACTGGTCTTTCCATGCCGATGTTGCTGGCATCGCTCGCAACTCTGGTCATTCTGATCGCAATGAATCGATTGGGCGTCAGACGATTGCTCCCATATTTGCTTGTCGGTGGTGTGCTGTGGTTCTTCGTGCTGCAATCTGGGGTGCATGCCACCCTTGCTGGTGTCGCTGTAGCGCTGTGCGTCCCAATGGGCAAGCCTGAAGAGGAAGCCCGGTCTCCACTGCTGTTCCTAGAAGAAAAGCTGCACATGTGGGTAGCGTTCGCTGTGGTGCCGATTTTTGGCTTCGCAAATGCTGGGGTTTCACTGGCAGGTATTTCCATGGAAAACCTGGTCGATCCAGTTCCGCTGGGTGTTGCGCTCGGCTTGTTGGTGGGCAAACAGATAGGCATTTTCCTATTGGCGGCCTTAGCCATTCGTCTGGGCTTGGCCAAGTTACCAGAAGGAAGCACCTGGACTCAGCTTTACGGCGTGGCGCTGTTGTGTGGCATTGGCTTCACCATGAGCCTATTCATTGGCAACCTGGCGTTTGCCGGATCAGCTCACTTGATTGATGAAGTCAAAGTTGGGGTCTTGATCGGTTCGATCCTGGCTGCGTTTGGCGGCATCATAGTTCTTAGCCGTAGCAGTGTTCTCGCAGGTGCCGCAATAGCCAAATAGCCTCGATTGGATTGACCACGGTATTTCTGAACAGGCAGAAAGGCCGTTTATCTGCTGGGCTTCTGAGTCAGAGCCACAACCTTTCCGCTGGAGACCGCTTTTAACTCAGCCATTTCGAAAAGGAGGCGCTGGTTTACAGAAGCGATTCGGGCAAGCTCCGCCAAAAGCTGGTCGTTTTCCGCACGAAGCGCCCTGTTTTTCTCCTTCTCACTCATCAGTGCTTGGTGCTTCGAGTCTCGCTGGGCGCGCACCGACTTGCCCATGAGAGTGCGAATTTTTTCCGCCACCGCTGGGTAGGTATTATGAATGAGACCCGGCGTAACACCTGCTGCTCGGGCAACCGAAGCAATGGAGAGCTTTTCGTTGCCTGCGACGAGGCCATCAATGACCTTATCTAGCGCGGCGAGGGTCTTCGACCTTGAACGGGCTGGTGTCTGATCCTGAGTAGACTTATTCACCATTTACAGCCTCGTCCGTCTCATCGTTTATGGGAGAGAGCCCCAAACTGGTGATGACGTCGAGTGCGACTTGCAAATCGCGCGCTGCTCGCTGCGTAACGGCAGGGCCCGCGTCTTCGATCTTAATCAACTCTTGCTGCTGGATATAAATGTCCTGCCAGGTGCCAGCGAAGAATTCATCGATGACTGAATTTTTGCACCCTGGGCACCGTGTGGCCTCATATAGACCAGCACCTCCGCAGCCCCGCTCCGTGGCAATGCACCATCCGTGTCCAGTCGCACGAATGTTGGCATGTGGAGCGGTCTGGGCAAGTAGAGCTGCTCTATCCTTGATTGGGATCGCCCGCAATTCCACAATCTTTTCGCCTGCGCCCCCAGCCAAGGGCTGGTCACCGAGCCATGATTCGATCAGATCGATTTTAAATTCTGTCATCTGCTGAAAGATCTCATCAAAAAGCGTCAGGTCTTGCTGCGGATTGGATGCATAGAGTTGAGTCATGCTCATGCTACTGTGTTTGAACTGCCACTTTAGGTAGATTAACGAAGTGCGACCCATACGGGACTCAACAAAACACCTTGCATAGGTTCGCCTGCATTGGTGCGTCCTCAATGGCCAATCACTTCCAGCGGCTTTAGCTATACGGTCAAACGCAGCATTGGATGCTTGCCCGCTAAGCGCCTCAACATGTTTATCCTGAAGTTTACCGCCCTGGGCGTGTCGCCCCAAAAATAGTTTCTTCGAGTCCCTGCGAGCCTTTTCCAGCCTCAGAAGGTGCTCGGTGGGATTACTGGGATCGATAGTTCTTGCAAGATTTCTAATCTCTAGTTCCAGTTCTTTCCTGATAGGAACCGAGTATTTGGCCAAAAGCTCCAGTGCATCTAGAGTCAATTCTGGGACGAGATACTCTACGCGCCCCTTGCCCGTCTTATGTTCTATTGTGGATACCCAGCAAAATTTAACTCCATTTTTGATCTCTCTACGCCAAGCGCCAACCTCAATCCCAATGGCCTCGTCATTACGCATGCCGCTAGTGATTGAAACTATATACAGCACAGCATCTCTGCATCGAATCGACATTCGCTCATCACTAGGATGATATCCTATACCACTGACCGCTAACTCAGCTTTCATCTCCCGAACGATACTTTCGCAATAGTTGAAAATTTTAGATTGTTCACCAGAAGGAATAATATCCGTCCGCCCAACGTTTTTATTAGCAGAAGCCGATCCTTTTACTTTGCTAACTCCGCAAATTCGCCATAATTTAGAGTTACCCCAAGGATCACTCTGAAGGGGAAAAATCGTATCAGCAGCAAATACCCAAAGGAAATCAATAACCCGTAACCGTCCATAGAGCGGGAGCGGCCTTAACTTTAATTCATTCTTGCAATGATAAACATAATTACTGATATGGATCGGACGAACATCCGCAAACCTTGAAACTCCCAGATTGTTCAACCAACGAATAAAGGGCATCACACTTGCAACAGCGAAAGTAGTGATACCCCGTGCGATAGGAGGCTTGGAGCTAGGTAGACCTCGCTTAAACCATGCGTAAGCAACAGCTTTGCAGTCATCAATGAGCGCCCGAGGCATGCTCATATCCCAATTGATAAATTTATAGGAATGGGCAACATTGGCCTGATCAAAAAACGGACGAAGATCCCACTGCGCATCGCCAAACCTGCTAAGCACCAGAGTTTCCCCACGGTCATTAACGATGGCACTGATCACAATAGCATTTCGTTCTGCGGGACTCAGACCATTGGCTGTCACCGGTTGCGCAATGAGGACATCATATGCCTTCAACAACGCATTCGTGCTTCTTATGTTCAAATCCCGCCGCCCCTTCTTTTCTTCATGAACTCGATCTTTTTAGCCCAGAACAAGTGCGGAGATGATTCAGCCTTTGCCTTTGCTCGCTTAACCAAAGCGGCATCAAATTTTCGTGAAGTGAACTCATTGATAAGTTTAATATAGTCAAACTGCCGCCTACGCCATGCCTCCCACTCATCAGTGAGAAAATATTCGACTTCGGCGTAAAGGAACTGTTGGTAACTGAACAGCCGGTATAAGTCCTCCTGTGTGCCTACAATCGCATAGCTGGGACAACCGAGGCAGTGAATAAACTCCGAACAGTGATTTACGCCATCCTTGGGCGCCCGACTACCATAAAGGCTATCTTTGCAGCCGCCTGGCGGGGTAGGTGTGACGTGGATGCCCCGTAGCTTGTCTGGAAAAGCCTCCCCGACAAAAGTTGCGCCTTCGGTCTTAATTTCATCATTAATTTTTAAGTAGTGATTATCCGCAACGCCTGGCGTATGGCCCATGACAGAGGACACTTCTAAAATGTCTCCACCGCTCAGCTTCCACAAACGGCTTTCCATAGTCTTCCGCAGCCGACTAAGCGTGACATGCAGTCGATTACCTAGATCGTCTTGAAGTGCATGACGCTCACAAATATTTTTGGTAGTCACGTATAAAGCGCCGGGCGTAAGGGTAACAATATTGTTCGCCCCACCCCGTTGCCCTGAGCGATACAACCATACATATGAACAAATCTCCTCGGATGCCAGCGCCACAAGTGGCTTGCTGATTTCAAGGGCCTTATTCAAGACTGCAACCCCATCGAGCGGAATGGCGCTGTAATCGTCTAGCAGATTAGTTTGACGTATTGTTTTACTCTGCGCACCTTTGCCCCGCCGCTTGATAGTAGTTATCAATCTGAGATTTGGCACAAACGGGTGAGGCTTTAGGGCATCTCTCGTCATTTCTAAAAGTGGCGTGGTATTAATACCTGATCTTGCCGCCGTGATTAGTAGCATCACTGCCATGGCCTCTGCTCCATTGCCAAGGAACGTGCCCTTATGGATAGCAACAAGGTCGGACTTTAATGCCCCGAGTAGCCTTTGCATTTCCCCCATGGTGAGCGGATCTGCGTCTTTCGTATTCCGCGCATTGTTGGGGAATGGATTTGGCGGCAAGAGATCGTCAGTATCGGTTTCTACAAATCCATAATCAGCTAGAACAATGACCAATGACTTAAAGCTGGTGTAGTAGTTCTTAGCCGTCGAGCCATTGGGGTACTTTAGCTTTAGCCAAGAGATATAACGTTCCAAATGACGTTTGGTCAGGCCGTTCGGCGTTGTGGGTGGCGACTCGACCGAGCCTCCACCTAAGAAACTCAGAAAGAACCTCAACCCGTTCACAGAGTAACCAATCAAAGTGGCTACGGAGAAGTTTCCTCCTTGCAGCAACGCCCTGATAACGTAAATGCTTTGAATTGCCCAGGCGTCGAAGCCCGAACCTAGGTATTGAGAGTGGTCGAGCTGCCTATGATTTCTCGGGTTTCTCGGCAAATCAATTTTGATGCTATCTTCGACAGCCTCGAATCCTTTCGTGACGGATTGCAGGGCCGCCTTATAGTTCTTTTGCCGGGCCAACGTAACTACCTCAGGTGCGCTTAGTGGAGTCAGCCGTGAACATCATGTCAATTTCGTCCTCATGCGCAAGAACGGATTGAGCCTCCAGCTGGTTGATGAGGTGCAAGTAGATCATCGTTGTTTGAACATCTGAATGCCCCAACCTGTCTCTGACATACAACAGCGGCTCACCTTCAAATTCTTTGCTTTTTCTAAGGGCAAGCAAGGTATAAGTCCCGTAAGTGTGGCGTAGCATATGAGCCCGAACATAGAAGCCGCACTTTCGCTCATAGGACTTCATAACGTCCACTACGGAATCCTTTGAATAATGCCTGCCTTCATTAGTTAGGAGTAGCGCAGTTACACCTCCATCACCATTGGACTTACGAACCTCTCGCTGGTGAAGGGAATAAGACCACATGCTCTCCATCAGCGACCATGGCACATCGATAGTCCTGGGCTTGTCGTACTTGATATGCATGTCTGAAGGATCAAGAGCAACGCTGACCATTTGCCTTGGGCGCAGTCCATTTTTTAACCTAGGGTTGAACACATATTTGAGAGGAAAAGACCTGGCCTCACAGGAGCGAAGCCCTGTACGCACCATGAGGTGAAATAATATCTGGTGGCTTGGATCAGTATCCAAGGCAACGCATACCTTGACTTGATCCTTGGTCAAGAATTTGGTCAGGCGCTTTCGGTCACGCACCATCACCGAAGCCTTCGTGCTCTCGGCTCCGGGTTGAGCAACATGACTGAGAAGACCGGAATGTGGAGCCACCCTGACCCTTTTCTCCCCGAAGGGCAGCACGGTTATCAGGTTGCGCTGCTTGGCCCATCGGTAGAACTTCACAATCAGGGCCAAGCGACTGTTCACCGTTTTGGGATCAAGCGCTAATTCTCCGCTAGACCAATCCCTGTACCTCGACAGGATGCTCAGACCATGGGCCGGGCTTTCCTCGTTCCAGGCCAAACCATTGGCCTCCAGGAAGGCGAAATAATCGTACAGACGCCGCCCATAGGCTTCCCAAGTCAAATCGCTTAGGGCCTCACCTGACTCGATGAGCGTGTGCCAAAGGAAGGACTGGGCTGGCTCGACTGGCCATCCCTCTGACCCGATCAGCAAAGGAAAGCCTTCAAAGGATCGACCTGCCAATGCTAGGTCTTTTGTTGCGAATACCAGCCTCATGCCGCTGCCCTAAACCACCACCAATGGATTGCCTTATGAAGTCTGGAAACTATTGTTCCAAAGGGGTTCAGAAGGTGGCGCGGACTCTACAGGATTTACTAACGATTTCTACCCCTCAGATCGTTGTTACTGAGAACAACAATGGGGGTGTGGGCGAGGTCTGGCCGGAAAACACGCTCAACCGCGCCGTAAAAATGATTGCAATCTACCAGGCCGAACACGGGCAAGCCCGCGTAGAGCGCAGTTTTAACGTGCATGGTTGCGAACGCTGTAATTCACCACACCCCATATAACCAGTTCGTCCCCCTCCATGACGTACCTGGGCGGAAATTTGGGATTTTCGGCCATCAACACCACCTGATCATCCAGCTTGTGCAGACGCTTGCACACGCACTCTGCATTGAGTGCCGCAATGACGATATCGCCATGCCGCGCCGTTTTGCTTCGATCAACCACCACCAGGTCACCGCTGAAAATACCGGCGCCTTGCATGCTGTCGCCTTGGATCTTGGCCAGGTACATGTGGGGGGCTCGGATCTCAAACAGCTCATCGAGCGAGATCAATTTTTCAAGGTGATCGGCTGCCGGCGATGGAAAACCGGCAGACACCTGGGAGGAATACAGTGGAAGTGATACACCACCGCTGGCAATGGGACCAAGAAGGGTCACGCTCATAAACCTAGCCTGAACAAATAACTGTATGGATACACAGTTAACTGCGCCGCAGAAGTCTCGTCAATTTGAGCCGACCAAATGCCCTCCGACCTGAATTGAGCCCTGCGGAAAACCTATATCACTCGAACTCCTATTTCTTACTGCACTCAACGCGGCCATCCGGTTTCCTGTACCTGAACTCACTTTAGGTACGGTGCGATGCCCCCTATCCATAAGCCTTCCCGCACGACGAAGCATTGGCTTGCTTCCATGGCCTTAACGTTACTGTCTGCCACAGCACACGCGGAAACGTGGGTCATCACTGATCACGCACATCCTGTGTCCGTACCTACTGGCGTGCGCATCATTCGTCTCGACGACCAGCAACGCCTCGAAGAGCTGCTGTCTCAACAGCTTCCTAACGATCAACGCCAGGCTGAAGCAACCATTCAACGTTACTTAGCAAGTCCAGCCGGCAAACGTCTTCAAAGCGACCTGGTTCAAGCACAGCAGGGCATTACAGATGCCTGGAGTGTGGGGGTTGAAAAAATCCCCGCAGTTGTCGTCGACCGCCACTACGTTGTGTACGGGGAGGCGGACGTGGCAAAAGCCATAGCGCAGATTGATCGAGCTAGGAGCCTGTCACGATGAGACGCTCACGCTTAGCGATCCGCCCACTGTCACTGGCCATCGCCTTCAGCTTGTCCTTCAGCGCATCAGCTGCGATCACTTCGGCCACAATCATTGCTTCGACGCTGTCGCCGACCTGTCTGGAATACAAAGTCGTCGGCATTTGCTATTGGCTGCTCTGCACACCCTTCGGCTGCAAGGTCAAAACTTCGACCAAGGTTCGTCACTACGTCCCGGACGCCGTGGTGTCTGCATACTCAAATACGGGGATGAACCCCTGGATAGAGATGTCGCCTCTCGGCACACCTAACCCGATGGCTCAAGCAGGTAACGATGGCACCACCAACCACGTCGCCGAAAACAACATGATCAAGTTCAAGGAAGCCGATGTGATCGGCCATCCTGGTGGTGCGGCACTGAGTCAGTTCGCCAGCGCCTCTGGCTATGTCTGCAAAGGCGCAACGTTACCACTAGTCCCCTACTTCCTTAGCACCCTGGACCCCATAGCCTGGCGGTACGGCGTACCTGAAGCTGTATACCCCGAGGCGCTTATCCCAGGGATGCGTGAGGTCGGTAGCCTGCTCACTGCAAGCAGTTGGGGGAATGTCTACCCCCGTAGCGGCTTTCTCAACCAGACCGATGACTACAAGACCGGTGCCGTCATTGCACAACGTGCAGGCGATGTGACCACTCGCCTCGGTCAAGTTCACGTCTACCTGCCGATGCTCGCCCTTCCCTATCCAGGTTACTGGCCAGCGGGACCACTGCGCGAAGGTGACGCCTCCACCGGCAAATGGCAGGAACTGACCCCGGTGCTCAATCCCACCTGCGCAACATTTCCCACCATCGGACCCAACATCGATGCCCAGGACGGTGGCTACGCCTGGGCGCTTTGGCGCCCGTATTCGTGCTGCCAACGTCGTGGCCAGACTTTCCTCGGCAGTACGGACTTCCAATGAACTTCAGCGACTGGAGCACTACATGAAACTCACCCCCTTGGCGATCTGCCTCATCTGCTGTTTTAGCAGCGCAGTAGCGCAATCTGCTGACCCAATCAACGTCTCCTCCTCTGGCAGCGTCATTGGTGACGACGTGCTCTACAACATCGGCGGGGGGAACGCCGTGACCATGGGGAGCGCCGGCAATATGGACAGTATTTCCGTCGGCGGTGGCTGGAACAACAACCTGGTCTGCGGAAACATGAGCATGAGCAACACCCTGCAAAACCAGTTGAATGGTGCCACCTCTGGATTCCAGAACATCATGAGCTCGGTGGTGCAGAACGCCACCAGCGCCGTCGCCTCGCTGCCAGCCTTGATCCTCCAACGCGCAAACCCAGCGCTGTACAACCTCATCACGAATGGCATCTTGCAGGCTCGGTTGGACTTTGACCGGTCCAAAGGCACCTGCAGGGCCATTGGCGAAAAAATGGCGGATATCGCCGGCAATCAAATGGGCTGGGGCAAGCTTGCTGAAGGTCAAGCAATGAGCCAGGCGCTGACGTCCAACACGGACGCAGTGTCGGCTGTGGAGCAGGTCGAAAAGAAAGGTGGCAACGATGGCGTCACCTGGGTTGGGGGTGATCGAGCAGGAGGTTCCGGCCAGAAGCCAATCCGCATTGTCGGTGACGTCACCAAAGCGGGTTACAACCTGCTGAACAAACGCACGGCCGGCGATACCGGCACGATCAGCAAAGACAGCTGCAACAACGGCATGGTCTGCAATGTCTGGTCATCGCCCCAAGAAGCGACCACATTCGCCAATCGCGTGCTGGGAGAACAGCAACAACAAACCTGTGACAGTTGCCCTAAAACGGTGACAGCAGCAGGTGTAGGCCTCACGCCGCTGATCCAGGAAACATACGACACTAAGCTTAAAGCACTGCAGGAGCTGCTGACTGGAAGAAAAAGTCTATCGGTCGAGAACCTTGAGGCTGCAAGTAGCAACTCTCTGCCCATCACCCGTGGTGTTGTGGCGGCTCTCAAGGATGAGCGAGATCAAGACGTACTCGCTCGCAGACTTGCCTCCGAAGTCGCGCTGTCCGACGTACTGGAGAAAGCGTTGACCCTTCAACGTACCTTGATGGCAGGTAGCCGAGAACCAAACGTCGCGGCTAACGACCTGGCCGTGCAGGCAGTCGGTCAGCAGAGCTCGTCGCTGCAACAGGAAATTGGCAACCTGAAGATGGAGCTGGACATGCGTCAGCAGCTCGCGAAGAACTCACCACTGACCATCATTGAACGCGGCAAAGCTCGGGCCGAAGACTCACGCGGCGTATTTCCAGGAGATCCAGAAACGGATCGCCTGAATCAGTTGCAATCACCTGCCAAGAGCAAATAGTGAGGTGTAGGCAATGACTGATATTCAAGATCCTGTCGCCGCCCCCAACCGCTCACTGACTAGACGTGTCGGGTGGGGCATTCTACTTGTGCTAGGCACTCTACTTGTTACTACCGCCCTCGTAGTGCTACTCAGCGCCGTATTGATGAGCGTGTTCGACAGTGCTGAGCAATGGCAAGCATGGCGTGTCGAAAACTACTGGCCGCTCTTCACCTGGCGACTGATGCTTTATATCGCGTTGACGGTTGCCTGGCTCAAGCTCAAGGCTCGTTTGACGCAATCGAGGCGCAAAGGGTTGCTGAAGATCGAGGTCATGGTGGTTTTATTGTTTGCCATGGTTGAGATGAGCAAAGTGCTGTATCAAGCAGGAGGTGTCCAGTGACCCTCTACACCAATGACTATCTGGAGTACTACCTCACCCTGGTGGGCTGGATCATCAACAACGGCATCTGGGACATGATTTCGGATACCGGTCTGTTCGCCCTGCCCTTCTGCATAATCGTGATTCGAGAATGGCTCAAGGTCCGTGGTGAAGGGGCTGATGAGGGTAACAAAGGCGTGCTTTCACTGGCCCGGATCGAGACCAACATCTATGTTGGTTACGTCGTCGTCGCATTCTTCGCAGTCCCTGCCGTCAATGTGAGTTTCGATACCTTGGCGTTCGATCAAAGTAGAGCCCAGCAATGCCAGTACAACTTACCCAAACCAGCTGACACCGGCTGGAACACGACATTTAGCTCTCTGGCTGGAAAGAGTGCGCAGATGCCAATGTGGTGGGCGTTTATGCATGCGTTGTCAAAAGGGTTGACCAGTGGTGCGGTCGCAGCCATACCTTGCGGGACCGATCTGCGACAGATGCGAATGGACGTAAACAACACCAAGATCAATAACCCGTTGCTGGCCCAGGAGATCGGCGACTTTACCCACGACTGTTACGGACCTTCACGCGCCCGACTTTTCATGCGTCAACCAGATGTGGGCACGAAAGCCAATGACCCCCAGTTCTTGCAGGACCTTAGTTGGATCGGCTCCCACTTCTTGCTGAACACCTCGGGCTACTACGACACAGACTACTCCAAGACTCCCAGAACTTCCTGGCCATACAGTGCTTCGCGTGATGTGGGGTTGCCTCAGGTTAGCGGAGGTGGAGGATATCCAACCTGTAAACAATGGTGGTCCGATAGCGGAGTAGGCTTACGAGATCGTATCAAAGATCAGGTATCACCTGACCTCATGACAAAAATGCTTGGTTGGGCGAAGTGGTTGTCCCAGGACGAAGTAACCGACTCGCTTGTTCGGCAACTGGTCTCACCGTCGAACCAGGTGAAAGGAGATGTTTATACGGACTACGGTGGGCAAATTAACGGGACGGTGTGGAATGGCGCAGCTCGGGCAGCCGGCACTCTTGGAGTTGCACTGGGATCCATGGCCTACTTCCCTGCCATGGACATGGTTCGTCAGGCGCTACCAATGGTCATGGCGTTCTTGAAGATGGCGATGGTGATTTGTATCCCGCTGGTACTGATCGTCGGCGCTTATCAGTTGAAAGTAGCAATGACCATGACAGTGGTATTTTTTGCGCTGATCTTCGTGGACTTTTGGTTTCAACTGGCACGGTGGGTAGATACAACTATCCTGGACGCCCTGTATGGAGCAGGCTCACCCCATTTGTCATTTGACCCTGTCATGGGATTGAACGCTACGACTCAGGATGCAATCCTGAATTTCGTGATGGGTTCGATGTTTATCATCCTACCGTTGTTCTGGATAGGAGCACTTGGATGGGCGGGTATTAGTGCAGGTAAGGCGCTAGAGGGACTTACGAGTGGAACACTAGCCGTTCGAGGTGCTGGAGAGAAAGTTGGTCAAACAGCAGAAAGCAAAATTACAAAGTGAGGGATGTAGACAATGCACAACACTTCATGCCTCACCACTTTTGGCTTTCGTCTTCACGACGCCACAAACTGTTTGGACCATTCCGATCCCAGAGACTCTGAGACTTGCTTTGAACATTAACAGTCTCTTGATTATCAACCTTAGCCATGATCAGCGCGGTAGTCGCGATGAAAGCTACTGCAGTCAACAGGCCAATTATCCAGTTGAACAGTGGTACCGAGAAAAAAAGCACTACTGATAACAACGTCAGCCGTTTGAACCAACGAAGCACTAGATTCGAATCATGCAGAAAGAAGCGCACCACACGACCAAGGCTATAGCCCAAGCGGCTTGCAACGGTCTGTGAGGTGTATGCGGTCATCATGCTTCTCCTAGCCCTCCTTAAACTGGAGGCGCTTTGACATTATTTATAATCCTGATTTCGCGCTGCCGCAAGGCCAATGGATAAACGGGTGCGCCGTCATGAGTTCGCGGACGCCCTACCCCCACCCACCGCCAAATGGCCCAAAAGGGTAAATGGTCTCTAAAAGCGAATGGAATGGTTCACAAGGGTAAAAGCCCTACCCGAAAGGGCTTGCTACGCAAAAAGGTCGTCGCCCTCACCTGCTGTTCGTTGCAACTCATGGAGCGACACTCAATAAAAAAAGGGTTCGGAACCTCGTCGTGCAACTGTTCTGCGCAGGCGAAATCACATGGAGCGTCACACTGATGGCGTAACGCCTCTCGAAATACCCTAACGCAGCCGGTGACCTTTTCCCATTGAAGTAAACCCACCAGATAGCGGAAAAGCCAGTCCATGATTCATTGATGGAGCTGGTGATGTTCTCATTTTTCCGCCGCAGCAAACCCTTGCCTGCTGCCGCCCCTTCACCAAACGGTTTTCTGAAACCTGCCCAGGGACAGGATCTGCTGGCGACCCCACGGCGTCAAAAATTGCTGGAGAACATCTGGCAGCGTGCTTCGTTATCACGCTCACAGTTTGTGGAGCTCTATCGGCGCCCACTGGAGCGCTACGCAGAGTTGGTCCAGCAGCTCCCTGCCTCGCAGAACCACCACCATGCACACCCAGGCGGGATGCTTGATCACGGCTTAGAGATCGTCGCCTATGCGCTGAAGATTCGACAGACCTACCTCCTACCCATCGGCGCACCTCCGGAGTCTCAATCGGCCCAGGCCGAAGCGTGGACGGCCGCAGCTGCTTATGGCGCTCTGATTCACGACCTCGGCAAGATTGCCGTCGACGTGCACATCGAACTGGAGGGAGGTAAAACCTGGCACCCATGGCATGGCCCAATCAACCGCCCTTATCGCTTTCGCTATGTGAAAGGACGCAACTACCAATTGCACGGGGCCGCTGCCGCACTGATCTACGCGCAGATCCTTTCCTCGGAAATCCTGGACTGGCTCAGCGGGTTCCCCGAAGCCTGGTCGCAACTGATCTTTGTGCTGGCCGGCCAGTATGAGCACGCCGGCATATTGGGCGAGATTGTGGTCAAGGCCGACCAAGCCTCGGTCGCGCAGGAGCTCGGCGGTAACCCTGCTCGTGCGTTGTCAGCGCCAAAACAGTCCTTGCAACGTCAACTGGCGGACGGTTTGCGCTACCTGGTGCGTGACACGTTCAAGCTGAATCAGCCTGATGGCCCCTCAGATGGGTGGCTGACACAAGAGGCTCTATGGCTCGTCAGCAAACCGATTGCCGATCAACTACGCGCTTACTTGCTGACCCAAGGCGTTGAAGGCGTACCCAGTTCGAACGCGCCCTTCTTCAACATGCTGCAGGACCAGGGTGTTATCCAGACCAATGCCCAGGATAAGGCCATCTGGAAAGCAACAATCGACAACGGTCGCGGCTGGCGAAATACCTTCACCCTGCTCAAGCTTTCACCCTCACTGATTTGGAGTGATCCCAACGAACGGCCCACCGTTTACGCAGGCACCCTTGAGGTTGAGGCTGGCAATGCAGTGGATGAGCTTGAGGCGCAAAGTCCCAGCGCTGCTCCAGTGAAAAGCTCACCTAAAGCGACTGAAGCTAATGCTGCTCCAGCGCCATTAACGCCGTCACCAACGGCATCCGCTGATACACCACAGCGCCCTTCGAATGATCCAGCTGAATTTGACGCGCTATTGGCACTACTAAATAATGTCAATGAGCCACTAGAGGAAACCCAAAACAGCCCCTTGTCACCAATACAGAGCGTGTCGGCGAAACCGGATGATAGCGAGCCCCTTCACTCTCCTAACCCAGGAGGCGTGCCTTCACCAACTGATAAAGAAGTCATTTCAATGCCCAGCAACACCGAGCTCGGCCAGGGATTCGTTGAATGGCTTAAACAAGGGATCGCCTCTCGAAAAATCATTATTAACGACACCAAAGCACTGGTCCATACAGTAGCCGGGACCGCTATGTTGGTGACGCCAGGAATATTCAAGCGCTACGTCCTTGAGTTCCCCCACATTGAACAGCAAGCCAAAGCACAGCAAGTCAACGCTTGGCAGTTGGTTCAACGAAGTTTCGAGAAGCAAAAACTTCATCGTAAAACCCTGAAGAGCCTGAATATCTGGAACTGCGACGTAATCGGCCCTCGCAAATCAAAACAGCTGAAGGGTTACTTACTATTGGACCCCCTCACGATTTTCTCAGAAGTACCTCTCGATAACGCAAGCCTTTCTTTAAAATTAGAATCAATGGAGTCCCAACAATGACCACCGCCTTGCTACTTACGGAGGAATACATCTTTGCGCGTGACCTTCGACCTGCATCTGCAAAGACTTATCTATCCTCAACCAAAGCGATGCTCGCACATTTTGGGACCACCCCAATCGAACAGATTGATCATCGGTCGATCCTCGCGTGGCGAAAGGAGTTTCTGGCAAATGGTAAGGCAAAACGCAGTTGGAATACTTATTCGAGTCACCTTCGTACTGTATGGAAATATGCGATAAAGCACGAAATGCTTAAACATACGACGGTCAACCCATTCATAGAAACCTGTGTAATTCCCCCAAAACGCCCTAGCAAAATACTCGATGCAAATTTAATTCAAAGATCTCGGAATTGGCTCGACACGCTAGAGGCACAAGAGCGCTGCACAAATGAGCGCAGCCAAGTCACACCCGCTTGGTTTTGGCTTGCTGTATTCGAGGTTTTCTACTACACCGGCATACGACTGAATGCTTTATTGCATTTGCGCTACAAAGACGTCGATCTTGATAAGCAGATGATTCTAATCCGTGGTGAAACGGAAAAAACACATCGAGAGTTCTCTGTGCCCATCATGGAAGGTCTCGCGCCCCACCTAAAACTAATTTTGGATAAAGCGAAGCGCGCTGGCTTCACCCCAGATGATCAATTGTTCAACGTAAACCGTTTTTCAATGCATTACCGTGGGCGAGTAATGACATCGGATCAGGTCGAAGCAATGTACCGTAAGCTGACCCAAAAATTTGGAGCCCGAATCACCCCCCATCGTTTTCGTCATACCTTGGCCACAGATCTGATGAAAGAACCAGATCGAAATATTCATCTCACGAAAAACCTGCTGAATCATTCAAACATCGCGACGACGATGAGCTATGTCGAGGTCGACTACAGCCACATGCGCACGGTCCTGCATGAGCGTAGCGTGATGCAAGGGGCATTAAGACGTATCCGGCGCGAAGACACGAGCGGAGCGTCATCACGATCACATGGGACGGTCAGAAGGCTAGATAGACCGACTGTGAAGCTGCCCTCTTCCAAAGCCTTGGAAGAAATAGCCATAGCCATGGAACTGTCGACGAATCCAACGCTTAAGCAAGCTTTGAATCACGTAGCCAATTACTTTGGTGAAATACAGGAACCTCAGCGCGATCAGGAACATCCGCCTGCAGAAATGAATACCCTAGCTGCTCTCATGTCTTCTGCAATCAGAAGGCCAAGCGTGGCATCAGGGTATTCGAGTGCTGAGTTAGCGAGACCAACCAAATTATCACCATGACAACCGATCAGGGTTAAGCGCGCCGGCGGAGCAGCAGCGCCCTACTGCTTACAAGCACGTATCGCGCATGCCAACATCGCGTTGGTAGAGGCATCTGCGCGCAAAAAATATGAACGCACAAAAAAAAGGCAAAAAAAAGACGCCTAAAAGGCGTCTTTTTCAGCGGAAATGGTCGGGGTAGGGGGATTCGAACTCCCGACATCCTGCTCCCAAAGCAGGCGCGCTACCGGACTGCGCTATACCCCGGCATGTGCAACGAAAAGCCGTTGCACATTGACATCATGCGACAACAAAACTACTGTTTGCCGCAGACGGCTGCATGTCGATCGAGTAGATACTGCTCAACTCCGCCCTACTTAACACACATCCGCTTTGAAAATGGTGGGTCGTGTGGGATTCGAACCTACGACCAATTGGTTAAAAGCCAACTGCTCTACCAACTGAGCTAACGACCCAAATATGGTCGGGGTAGGGGGATTCGAACTCCCGACATCCTGCTCCCAAAGCAGGCGCGCTACCGGACTGCGCTATACCCCGGTTTGAAATTGGCTCCGTGACCAGGACTCGAACCTGGGACCCAATGATTAACAGTCATTTGCTCTACCGACTGAGCTATCACGGAACTACATATTTCAAAGTTACTGCTGTGTTGCTTCCTCTTCGACCCTGTCCGTATCGCTACGTTAGCGTCTCTGAGGCGCGCTATTCTACAATCTTAAAAACCCCTGTCAACCCTTTAAATTGCTTTTAAGACAATGATTTGCGCTTCTTTCTGATTTCTTCTTGGGGAGAAGAAACCCGTGGGCTGACGTTGCTGCGGGGCGCACTTTACAAGCCTTTGCCTTACAGTTCAACGCCCTATCGAAAAAAAAGGCCCCGCAATGCGGGGCCTTCTTTGTTTACGCCAAGCGCTGGGCTTAATGGAAGACGATTTCGTCGTCTTTCACCGTGGCCGTGACGCGAGTACCAGGCATAAAGCTGCCCGACAGGATCAACTGCGCCAGCGGGTTCTCGATCCAGCGCTGGATCGCACGTTTAAGTGGCCGTGCGCCATACACTGGGTCGTAACCGACCGCGATCAGCTTATCCAACGCTTCGCCGCTCAGCTCCAGGTCCAGCTCGCGCTCAGCCAGGCGGCTACGCAGGCGGCCCAACTGGATCTCGGTAATGCCCGCGATCTGATCCCGCGCCAGAGGCTCGAAGATCACCACTTCATCGACCCGGTTGATGAATTCCGGACGGAAGTGCGTGGTCAACGCGTCCATCACCGCCGCACGCTGGGCTTCACGATCACCCACCAATTCCTGGATCTGTGCCGAGCCCAGGTTGGAGGTCATCACGATCACTGTATTACGGAAGTCCACCGTACGCCCGTGGCTGTCCGTCAAGCGACCATCCTCCAGCACCTGCAGCAAGATGTTGAACACATCCGGGTGCGCCTTCTCGACCTCATCCAGCAGGATCACCGAGTAAGGCTTGCGCCGCACGGCTTCGGTCAGATAACCGCCCTCTTCATAGCCCACATAGCCTGGTGGAGCACCGATCAGGCGAGCCACCGAGTGTTTCTCCATGAATTCGGACATATCGATCCGCACCATGGCCTCTTCCGTATCAAAGAGGAACTCGGCCAACGCCTTGCACAACTCGGTCTTACCCACACCGGTCGGGCCCAGGAACATGAACGAGCCGCTTGGACGGTTAGGGTCGGACAAGCCTGCCCGGGAACGCCGTACCGCGTTGGACACCGCCACCACTGCCTCTTCCTGGCCGATGACGCGCTGATGCAACAGGCTTTCCATCTTCAGCAACTTGTCGCGCTCGCCTTCGAGCATCTTCGACACCGGAATACCGGTCCACTTGGAGACCACTTCGGCGATCTCTTCCTCGGTCACCTTGCTGCGCAGCAACTGGTTTTCAGGCTTGCCGTGCTGGTCGACCATCTGCAGGCTGCGCTCCAGGTCCGGGATCACCCCGTACTGCAACTCGGCCATGCGGTTCAGGTCGCCTTTACGGCGCGCGGCTTCCAGTTCCTGGCGGGACTGCTCGATTTTTTGCTGGATCTGCGCCGAACCCTGTACTTCGGCTTTTTCCGAGGTCCAGATTTCTTCGAGGTCCGAATACTCACGTTCCAGGCGGACGATTTCTTCCTGGAGTTTTTCCAGGCGTTTCTTGGCCGCTTCGTCTTCTTCTTTCTTCAGCGCCTGGGATTCGACTTTCAGTTGAATCAGGCGTCGATCCAAACGATCCAGCACTTCCGGCTTGGAGTCGATCTCCATGCGGATGCGGCTGGCCGCTTCGTCGATCAGGTCGATAGCCTTGTCCGGCAACTGACGATCAGTGATATAGCGGTGGCTCAACTTGGCCGCCGCAATGATCGCACCGTCGGTGATCGCCACCTTATGGTGAACCTCATAGCGCTCTTTCAGGCCACGCAGGATCGCGATGGTGTCTTCTTCGCTCGGTTCTTCCACCAGGACTTTCTGGAAGCGACGCTCAAGGGCCGCGTCCTTTTCGATGTACTGACGGTATTCGTTGAGCGTGGTCGCACCGACGCAGTGCAGCTCACCCCGCGCCAAGGCGGGCTTGAGCATATTGCCGGCGTCCATGGAGCCTTCGCCCTTACCGGCGCCGACCATGGTGTGCAATTCGTCGATAAACAGAATGATCTGCCCTTCCTGCTTCGACAATTCGTTAAGCAAGGATTTGAGGCGCTCTTCGAACTCACCCCGGAACTTGGCACCGGCAATCAGCGAGCCCATGTCCAGAGACAGCAGGCGCTTGCCCTTGAGGCCGTCCGGCACCTCACCATTAATGATGCGCTGGGCCAGGCCCTCGGCAATCGCGGTTTTACCCACGCCAGGTTCACCGATCAGCACCGGGTTGTTCTTGGTGCGACGTTGCAACACCTGGATGGTGCGACGAATCTCGTCGTCACGGCCGATCACCGGGTCCAGCTTGCCTTCTTCGGCACGCTTGGTCAGGTCGACGGTGTATTTGTCCAGGGCCTGGCGAGACTCCTCGTGGTTGGGGTCGTTCACCGCTTCGCCGCCACGCAGGTTGTTGATGGCGTTTTCCAGGGCTTTCTTGCTCACGCCCTGGCCGAGCAACAATTTGCCGAGTTTGCTGTTGTCGTCCATGGCGGCGAGCAACACCAGTTCGCTGGAGATGAACTGGTCACCTTTCTGCTGTGCCAGGCGGTCGGCCTGGTTGAGCAGGCGCGCCAGATCCTGGGACATATTCACGTCGCCGGTGGGGTTCTGGATTTTCGGCAGTTGGTCGAGCTCTTTGCTCAACTCCTTGCGCAGGCTGTTGACGTCAAAGCCCACCTGCATCAGCAAGGGTTTGATAGAACCACCTTGCTGTTCCAAGAGCGCCTGCATCAAGTGCGCAGGCTCGATGGCCGGGTGGTCGAGGCCCACCGCCAAGGATTGAGAGTCAGACAAGGCCAACTGCAATTTGCTGGTTAAACGATCAATACGCATTAGTCACCTTCCTTTTGAGCAGGCCGGAGCTATGAACAAACACATCCTGAATGAAGAAACCTGCCAGATACCCTTATAGATGGGGTGGATTCTGGGCGTTTCAAGCGGCGGACGGTTGATACAGGTCAGGACAGTCTAGCGTTCAAGCCAGATAAGGGAGGCGAATCGGCCCGTACGCGGGCTGCGGCGATAAGAAAAGAAACGCGGGTCGGTCACAGTGCACAAACCGCCACCATACACAGCGGTGACACCACACGCTGCCAGGCGCAGGCGCGCCAGCTGGTAGATGTCGGCCATGAACTTGCCAGGGTTGTGGCTGGGAACAAAGGCTTGGGCGGTGGCCGGCAGTTGCTGCATGAATGCTTCACGCACTTCCGGGCCGACCTCAAAGGCTTGTGGGCCAATGGCAGGGCCGAGCCAGACCAGAACCTCTTCAGGGGCGGTATCCAGGCGTTCGAACGCGGCTTCCAGCACACCAGCCGCCAAGCCACGCCAACCGGCATGGGCTGCGGCAACTCGGCTGCCCGCTCGATTACAGAACAGCGCCGGCAAGCAATCGGCGGTCATGGATGTACAGGCGATGCCAGGAGTGCTGGTCCAACTGCCATCGGCCTCGACAGTACGGCTCGGATTGGCCTCAACCACGTGCGTGCCGTGGACTTGGCGCAGCCAGGCAGGCTGGATATCGAAGGCGTCACTCAGGCGACGGCGATTTTCAAGGACGGCCTCAAGGCTGTCCTCGACATGATCGCCCAGGTTGAGGCTGTCGAACGGCGCCAGGCTGACGCCGCCCGCACGGGTGGTGACGCAGGCTTTTACCCGAGCCGGCGCGGGCCAGTCAGGTATCAGCCAGTCACTCATCCGACAAACGCCTCGCGATCCTGCTTGAGCAGCGACAGCAGCCAGACCAGATCGTCCGGCAGTGGCGATTCCCAGCTCATGCGCTTACCGCTCGTCGGATGGTCCAGTTCCAGGAAGCGTGCATGCAGTGCCTGGCGCGGGAACGTCTTGAGCGATTCAACCATGGTCTGGCTGGCCGCTGGCGGAATACGGAAGCGACCACCGTAGGCCGGATCGCCGACCAACGGGAAGTTGATGTGCGCCATGTGCACGCGGATCTGGTGGGTACGGCCGGTTTCCAGCTTGACCCGCACATGGGTGTGGGAGCGGAAACGCTCCAGCACACGGTAGTGGCTGACGGCTTGCTTGCCGCCCTCCATCACCGCCATACGCTGGCGCTGCTGGCCGTGACGACCAATGGGTGCGTTGATCTTGCCACCGGCCACAACAACGCCGATCACAATGCACTCATAGATGCGGCTGACGCTACGGCTCTGCAATTGCGTAACCAGTTGCGTCTGCGCCTGAATGGTCTTGGCTACCACCATAAGGCCGGTGGTGTCCTTGTCCAGACGGTGCACGATGCCGCAGCGCGGCACATTGATGATGTCCGGCACGTGGTGCAACAGGGCATTGAGCAAGGTGCCATCAGCGTGCCCGGCGGCCGGGTGAACCACCAGGCCTGCGGGTTTGTTGATGACCAGGATGTCGTCGTCTTCATAGACGATATCCAGCTCGATGTCCTGGGCGACCCATTCTCCCTGGGCTTCCTGCTCGGCAGTCAGCTCAAGAATCGCACCGCCATGGACTATGTCTCGCGGGCGGATAACCGCTCCATCCACAGTCAGGCGGCCGTCTTTGATCCAGGCGGAAAGGCGCGAGCGCGAGTGCTCAGCGAATAATTGTGCGGCGACTTGATCGAGGCGTTGGCCGCCCAATTCGGACGGCACCTCTGCGCGAAGTTCAATTTTATCGGACATGCTCAGACTAGGCGTGGCGTAGCCTTTGGTTTCGGCTGCGCGCTTGTGGTTAAATACGGCGTCTTTTGCCCCGAGGCTTTCAACGGGGCGCTCATCATAACAGGACGGCCCCGCCCAAGACAGCGGCCGTCATAGGGACGCAAGCCGCCATGCAAGTGAAACACCTGCTGCTGATCGCCATCCTCGCCATGACTGCTGCTTGCTCGTCAACAAAGGACGTCGTCGACGAAAACCTGAGCGAAGTCGAGCTGTACCAGCAAGCTCAGACAGACTTGGACAATAATAGCTTCACCAGCGCCACAGCGAAGCTGAAGGCATTGGAGTCGCGTTACCCGTTCGGCCGCTATGCCGACCAGGCCCAGCTTGAGCTGATCTACGCCAACTACAAGAACGCCGAGCCGGAAGCTGCCAAGTCCGCTGCCGAGCGTTTCATCCGCCTGCACCCGCAGCACCCGAACGTGGACTACGCCTACTACATGAAGGGCCTGACCTCGTTCGACCAGGATGTTGGCCTGCTGGCGCGCTTCCTGCCGCTGGACATGACCAAGCGCGACCCGGGTGCTGCCCGCGACTCCTACAACGAGTTCGCCCAGCTGACCAGCCGCTACCCCAACAGCCGCTACGCGCCGGACGCCAAGCAGCGCATGATCTACCTGCGCAACCTGCTGGCTTCGTACGAGATCCACGTGGCCCACTACTACCTGACCCGTCAGGCTTATGTGGCCGCCGCCAACCGTGGCCGCTACGTGGTGGAAAACTTCCAGGAAACCCCATCCGTGGGCGACGGCCTGGCCGTGATGACCGAGGCTTACCAGCGCCTGCACCTGGACACCCTGGCGACCACCAGCCTGGAAACCCTGAAGCTCAACTACCCTGACCACCCGAGCCTGAAGGACGGCCAGTTCGTGCCTCAGGTTGCCGAAGCGGACAACCGTTCGTGGCTGAGCAAATACACCCTGGGCCTGATCGAGTCCCGTCCACCGCTCCCGCCGGGTGAAACCCGCGCCAACCAGGACGTGATCAAGATGTACCAGGACGCCAAGGACGCCATTCCTTCGGAGCTCAAGCCGCACGACGAGAACGGCGATGTGATCGAAGAAGAAGAGCCGCAAGCCCTGGGCGATAACCAGGACCGTTCGTGGTTCAGCTACATGACCTTCGGTGTGTTCGACTGATTGTTCGACGCAACGCAAAAAGGGAGCTCTCAAGGAGCTCCCTTTTTTATGAGCGAGTATTTATTGCCCTGTGCGGCCGTGATCACCTTGGCTAAACTGGCGCATTCCTTGTCGAGAAATGCCCATCATGCTTCGTCTACTGTTCTGGATTGCCGTCATTGCCGCCGCGGTATGGTTCTGGCGCAAATTCAAAAACCCTGCCGCCCGTCAGCAACGGCCTGCCGAGCCGGATGCGGCCCTGATGGTGCGTTGCGCCCACTGCGGCGTGCACCTGCCGCAGGACCGCGCACTGAGCTCACGCCAGCAATGGTACTGCACCCAGGCGCACCTGGAACAAGGGCCAAAGTCTATCCAGCGTTGAGGCGACCTGCGGGGGCGTAAGGCGCTGGATCGATGATCGGAGCCCGCGCCAGCAGCAAGTCGGCGAACAACTGGCAAGAGGCTGGTGCGAGTACCAGGCCATTGCGGTAATGCCCGCAATTGAGCCACAACCCCTTGAAGCCAGGGACCTCACCGATAAACGGTATACCTTCGGGTGAGCCAGGCCGCAAACCGGCCCAATGCCCGACTACCTCGGCGTCCGCCAAGGCGGGAATCAGTTCCACCGCAGACGCCTTGAGGCTTTCCAGCGCGATGTCGGTTGGCGTCTTGTCGAATCCTTCATGCTCCAACGTGCTGCCGATCAGGATGTGCCCATCCCGCCGCGGGATCGCATAGCGCCCCTTGGCCAGGACCATACTGGATAAAAAGTCGGACGCGCATTTGTACAGGATCATTTGGCCCTTGACCGGCTCCACGGGCAGCCCCAAGCCCAGCGTACCCAGCAACTGCCCGCTCCAGGCCCCGGCCGCAAGCACCACCTGATCTCCCAAAACCTGGCCGGTAGCGGTATTCACACCCACCACCCTGTCGTCGCCGAGCACAAAGCCCGACACATCGCATTGCTCGTAAATCGTCACGTTCGGCAACGCCAGCAGCGCCGCCTTCAGTGATTTGACCAGGCGCGGGTTGCGAACGTTGGCCACGTCGGCCATGTAGATCGCCTGGGCGTAGCCGCCCCCCAGCACCGGCACCGCGTCATGGGCCGCCGACACGTCCACTTTGCTCAACGGCCGCCCTTCACGGGCAGCCCAGGCCAGTGCATCCGCTTCGTCATCCAGGTCGAGCCAATACAAACCGGTGGTATGTACCTCTGGGTCGACGCCTGTGGCTGCAAACAGCCGTTGCGCCAGTTGCGGGTAAAAATCCTGGGACCAATGGGCCAAGGCCGTGACCGCCTGGCTATAGCGCCACGGATACAACGGCGAAACAATCCCACCGCCCGCCCAGGAAGATTCCTGCCCAAGCCCACCGCGCTCCAGCAGCGTGACCGCCTGGCCCTCACTGGCGAGGTTGTACGCCGTCAACAGCCCGATTACTCCGCCGCCGACAATCACCACTTGCTGTTGCTTAGCCATCATTTGATCCAGCCGATAAACAGGGAAAGGCGCGCCCGGCGCCCACGTTTCAAGTACGCTCATCCTTGCCCCCAGCAGACCTTGGGCGACATTTCAGGCACCGCTCCCGGGTTGCTGCGCTTACCAGTGCTGGTCAAGCTGAAGGCTGCGCACGCGTCGTTCGCCATGACCGAGTCCGTAGCAGGTGTGGCGAGCAGGTCAAAATCCTGGGGGTTCAGGACGACACTGATTCTATAGTGATCATTGCCCGCGCTGACGTCGCCCGCATCAATAAAAGTGCCATTCCTCGTGTAAGAACGCTCCAGATGCTGGGCTTGTTCGCTCAACAACGCGACGATCTGCGCCCGGTACACCTTTTTTACCTGCCCGAGGTACCCGGGATACGCAATCCCGGCCAGCAACGCGATGATCGCCACGACGATCAGTAACTCCATCAGGGTAAAACCCTGGCTCTCCTTGCCCATCCGATTGCTCCTTATTGAAGTTGCCGCCATAAGACCCGTCGAAACCTGACACGGCCGCCCTCCTCCACCCGTGCATAGACCGTCTCCAGCACCGTGCGCGATTGCCCCGCGAGCCCGACCGAGGTGACACGAAAAAGCGAGGCCGGGGAACGGGGCGGCAAATGAGCCAGCCCTTCACCCTCCCCGAGGGATTGAATGCCATAAAACCCATCCTTCAACGCAAGCCAGGTGACCGCCGAAACAGGGTTCGTCCCGGCCGCCGTCAAGGAAAAAGCTTCAGCAGGCGGCGCACAGCGGGTGATCGAGTGACAGACAGGCATCGTCTGGCCAGCCCTTTGCACGGCCGACTCTCCCCACCTCAGCCCGCTTTCGGCAGCTTGAAACGATTGATTGCCATGCCACAGGCTGCTCGCGACTTTTTGCTGGGAGACCGCAGCCTGTATCGAAGACAGCCCCACCTGCGACAGCACCAACAGAAACACCAGACTGATCAGCAGCACCATCCCAGCCTGCCGTACACGAATACCACCCTGCATGGTCATTGCCCCTACCCCAGCCGATTCCGCAGTGCCGCCACGACACTGTAGGTCTGGTCCTTCACCCGCCCAGCGGGGTCTTGAAGGGTCATGAGGATGCGCACGCTACGTATCAGCGACTCATCGGCGGGATGGCTGTCGTAGCGCACCACACCCGTTGATGCCGAGGTCGCCGCCATGCCGAAGCTGACATCGAATGCCCGTACGTTATCCATCAATACCGCCCTGGCCGGTGCTGCCGGAGTACTGATCTTCAACTGACCCGATTCGTAGGTGTAGGTAAGTTGACGTATGCCAAAGCGAAGCTGGCCGGGTTCGACAAGGGGTGGTGTGCCGGCATAAGCCCGGGCCACCGCCTTGCAGTCGGAGAGCACCGTCCAGTCGGGCTTGCCGACGCCATCGCCGACATTCGCGGTCACCAGCGTCAGCGACTTCGCACTCCCCGCCCCTTCCCAGCTTATCGGCCGATCAAAGGCAGCTGGAGCATTATCGATAGCGGCCACGGCCAAACACCCCAGCATGCCTGCCTGGCGAATATCCTGGGTGATCTTGCTCAGCACAAACCGCGCATCATCCTGCAGCACCATGGCGGCCTGCTGGCTGGCATGGGTCAACCGCGCACTGACCAGTATCTGGCTCGCTCCAAGTATCAAAACCAACCCGACGGCGAGCGCCAGCAGCACTTCCACCAGGCTGAAACCTCGCACAACACGCTTCATTGCGACACTCCTTGTTCATTGCTGATACGACTGGTCAGGGTGAAGGTTTCCCGCGCCCCTGGGCGGTTTGCTGCCCGGGCATCCGCCCAACTGATGCTGATGGTGACCTCGTGCCCGTTCACCACCACTGAACCTTTGGCATCCTCGCCGGCAAAACCCATGATATTGGCTTCGAAATCGTGCAGGTCCAGGTCACGCACGCTGGCGGTGGCAGTGTTGGGTGGTGCCAGCTCTGCCCTGCCCCATGTGTAATCCGCGCCAGCATTGGTGCGAATACGGTCGAGCATGTCGTAGGCAATAAAGCTCGCTTGGCTGGTCATCCTCGCGCTGTTGGTGTACTTGAGCGCGTTGAGTTGCAGCACCGCAGCGCCCATCAGGCCGATCGCCAAAATCAACAGCGCTACCAGCACTTCGACCAGCGTCATGCCGGACTGGCGCGAGCGCGCAGCGCGCAGGAAAAATCGGTTCTGGCAGGCTGGCATTTGCGTCCTCATCCATGTCGAAGGCCGGTTAAAAAAGCAGGCAAAGCCTGCTGTGCGACCCAAGACTAGCGTCGGTTTTCGAGCCGCGCTGCTCCCGGAATAAAGGGAAATACTTTGGACATAAAGGCCATCATCCAGGGCCAAGGACCAAGCGCTATACCTAGAAAACCCACTCGTGCCCAAGGAGGGAACGCACATGAAACAACGAGGATTCACCCTGATTGAAATGCTGCTGGGGCTGATCGTCACCAGTTTTCTCGCACAACTGGCCGTACCTGGTTTCAAGGGTTTGCTTGAATCACAGCAACGACAAAACGTTGCCCAATCACTTGCCTCCGGGCTGCGCTACGCACGTACCGAGGCCATCGCGCGCAACCGGGCGGTGGTGATTCATGCAAAGAGTGAGGACTGGAGCCTGGGATGGCGCGTGATACTGGATGTGAGTGGGCGCGGCCACCTGGATGACGACAACCCAGTATTGCTGGAGCGTGAGGGCAGTGGGCGCGTGCCGGTCGCCGGTAATGGCCCGGTGACGAGCCAAGTGCGCTTCAGCGGCCTGGGGGAGCCGGTGTTCGCCGGCGGGGGATTTCGTGCCGGCACCGTGCACGTGTGTGACAAGGCCCATGCACAGAGCCTGTATCAGATCGTGCTGGCCCCCAGCGGGCGCATCAGCCTGCGCAGTGACAAGACCGAACAGGCACTATGCCGAGGTTATTCCAGCACCCTGGCCGTCAGAGCAGCGAGCGGACCCGCAGCTCCTTGGGCATCGAGAACGTGATGTTTTCTTCACGACCCGCCAGCTCATCGGCGCCGGTGGCACCCCAGGCCTGCAACTGTTGGATCACGCCGCGCACCAGCACTTCCGGAGCGGAGGCACCCGCCGTGATGCCGATACGCTCGACACCGTCGAACCAGCTGCGCTGCATGTCTTCGGCGCCGTCGATCAGGTACGCCGGTGTGGCCATGCGTTCGGCCAGCTCGCGCAAGCGGTTGGAGTTGGAACTGTTAGGGCTGCCGACTACTAGTACCACATCGCATTCATTCGCCAGTTGCTTGACCGCATCCTGGCGGTTTTGCGTGGCGTAGCAGATGTCATCCTTGCGGGGGCCGCCAATGGCCGGGAAACGCGTGCGCAGGGCGTCGATGACGCGACTGGTATCGTCCATGGACAAGGTGGTCTGGGTGACGAAAGCCAGGCGATCAGGGTTGTGCACCTGCAGGTTGGCAACGTCTTTTTCGTCTTCCACCAGGTAGATGGCGCCGCCGTTGCTGGCATCGTACTGGCCCATGGTGCCTTCGACTTCCGGGTGACCGGCATGGCCGATCAGGATGCATTCGCGGCCGTCGCGGCTATAACGCGCTACTTCGATGTGCACCTTGGTCACCAGCGGGCAGGTGGCATCGAACACCTTAAGGCCACGGCCAGCCGCTTCGGTACGCACGGCCTGGGATACGCCATGGGCACTGAAGATGACGATAACGTCGTCGGGGACCTGGTCGAGTTCTTCGACAAAGATCGCACCGCGTGCGCGAAGGTCTTCGACCACGAATTTGTTATGCACGACTTCGTGGCGCACGTAAATCGGCGGCCCGAAGACTTCCAGGGCGCGGTTGACGATTTCGATCGCCCGGTCCACGCCAGCGCAGAAGCCACGGGGGTTGGCGAGTTTGATTTGCATGCTGTGCCTCGTGCCTTGCAGGCCAAGAAATTGGATCAACTCAGCTCTATAGAATAAGCGTCTGTGGGAGCGGGCTTGCCCGCGATGCAAACGACTCGATGTATCAGGTACACCGAGGTGATGCTATCGCAGGCAAGCCAGCTCCCACACAAGCCAGCCCCACAGGAACCGGTTTCGTCAGTTAGAGCGCTTTAACGTCGATGATTTCAACATCAAACGTCAAGGTTTTACCGGCCAACGGATGGTTAAAGTCGATGGTCACTTGCGCATCATCGAAGGCTTTAACCACTCCGGGCAATTCGGTATTGGCCGCATCATTGAAGATCACCAGCAAACCTTCCGACAGGTCCATGCCTTCGAACTGCGAACGCGGGATGATCTGCACGTTTTGCGGGTTGGGCTGGCCGAAGGCGTTTTCCGGCAGGATCTGCAGGTTGCGCTTGTCGCCCGCCTTGAACCCGAACAATGCTGCTTCAAAACCAGGCAGCAGGTTACCGTCGCCCACCTTGAAGGTTGCCGGGGCCTTATCGAAAGTGCTGTCTACCGTGTCGCCATTCTCCAGGCGCAATGCGAAATGCAAAGTGACTTCCGTGTTCTGGCCGATGCGTTGCTCAGCCAATACCTGATCAGTCATTGACGGTTTCTCCGGTTTTCTTGCTCTTGAACATATCCAGCGCCAGCATGATTGCACCAACGGTGATGGCGCTGTCGGCAAAGTTGAACGCCGGGAAGTAGTAGCGGTTCTGCCAATGCACCAGGATAAAGTCGATCACATGGCCCAGGGCGATGCGGTCATACAGGTTACCCAGCGCGCCGCCCAACACCAGCGCCAGCGCGATGGCCAGCCAAGTGTCGTCGCGGCCCAGGCGCTTTAGCCACACCACCAGCACGGCACTCACCACCACGGCGATCACAGCGAACAGCCAGCGCTGCCAGCCACCGCCGTCAGCCAGAAAGCTGAAGGCGGCGCCAGTGTTGTAGGCCAGGGTCCAGCTGAAGTAATCCGGGATCACCACGATTTGCTGGAACATTTCCAGGGAGCCTTCGAAGTGAGCCTTGCTGACCTGGTCAATGACCAGCACCAGCAGGCTCAGTACGAGCCAGCCCAGACGTCCGAAACGACTGGCTGCATTAGGCATAGTGGCGAACCTCGCCTTCACCGCTGATGTTGTCGACACAACGACCACAGATTTCCGGGTGCTCAGGGTTCACACCCACATCTTCACGGCAGTGCCAGCAACGGGCGCATTTAGGGAAGGCCGACTTCACCACTTTGAGCTTCAGGCCCGGCACCTCGGTGACCACGGCATCTGCCGGGGCCTGGGCGAAAGGTGCCAGGCTCGCGGTGGAGGTGATCAGCACGAAGCGCAGCTCGTTGCTCAGCTTGGCCAGGTCGGCGGTCAGGCCATCTTCGGCAAACAGGGTGACTTCGGCTTGCAGGTTGCCACCCACGGCCTTGGCCGCACGTTGGACTTCCAGCTCCTTGTTCACTGCAACCTTGACGGCCATGACGCCTGCCCAGTACTCGCGGCCCAGTTCGAAGTCGGCCGGCAGTTCGGTCAAGCCTTCGTACCAGGTGTTGAGCATGACGGACTCGTTACGCTCGCCCGGCAGGTATTCCCACAGCTCGTCGGCGGTGAACGCCAGGATCGGTGCGATCCAGCGCACCAGCGCTTCGCTGATGTGGTACAGCGCGGTCTGCGCCGAACGGCGCGCCTTGCTGTTGGCGCCGGTGGTGTACTGACGGTCCTTGATGATGTCGAGGTAGAAACCGCCCAGCTCCTGCACGCAGAAGTTGTGGATCTTGGAGTAGACGTTCCAGAAGCGGTATTCGCCGTAGTGCTCTTGCAGCTCGCGCTGCAGCAACAGGGTACGGTCCACGGCCCAACGGTCCAGGGCGAGCATGTCTTCGGCCGGCAGCAGGTCGGTGGCCGGGTTGAAACCGGTCAGGTTCGACAGCAGGAAGCGCGCGGTATTGCGGATACGACGGTAGGCGTCGGCGCTGCGGGCCAGGATCTGGTCCGACACGGCGATTTCACCCGAGTAATCGGTGGAGGCCACCCATAGGCGCATGATGTCGGCGCCCAAGGTGTCGTTGATCTTTTTCGGTTCGATCACGTTCTTCAGCGACTTGGACATCTTGCGGCCCGTCTCGTCGACGGTGAAGCCGTGGGTCAGCAGCTCGCGGTACGGCGCGTGATTGTCGATGGCGCAACCGGTCAGCAATGACGAGTGGAACCAGCCACGGTGTTGGTCCGAACCTTCCAGGTACAGGTCGGCGCGCGGGCCGGTCTCGTGACCCATCGGGTGCGAGCCACGCAGCACGTGCCAGTGAGTGGTGCCCGAATCGAACCACACATCCAGGGTGTCGCTGATCTTGTCGTACAGCGGCGCTTCGTCGCCCAGCAGCTCGGCGGCGTCCAGCTTGAACCAGGCTTCGATGCCTTCTTGCTCAACGCGCTGGGCCACGACTTCCATCAACTCGACGGTGCGTGGGTGCAGCTCGCCGCTTTCCTTGTTCAGGAAGAACGGGATCGGCACGCCCCAGTTACGCTGGCGGGAGATGCACCAGTCAGGACGGTTGGCGATCATCGAGTGCAGGCGCGCCTGGCCCCAGGCCGGAACGAACGTGGTGTCTTCGATGGCCTTGAGCGAACGTACGCGCAGGGTGTCGCCGCTGGTCGGCTCTTTGTCCATGCCGATAAACCACTGCGCCGTAGCGCGGTAGATCAGCGGGGTCTTATGACGCCAGCAATGCATGTAGCTGTGCTGGATGGTGGCGGTTTGCATCAGCGCACCGACTTCACGCAGCTTTTCGATGATCGGTTGGTCGGCCTTGAAGATGAACTGGCCACCGAAGAACTCGAGCGAAGGCACGTATACGCCGTTGCTCTGCACCGGGTTGATGATGTCATCGTTGACCATGCCGTACTTCTTGCAGATCACGAAGTCGTCCACACCATAGGCAGGCGAGCAGTGAACAATGCCAGTACCCGACCCCAGCTCGACGTAGTCAGCCAGGTACACCGGCGACAGACGGTCATAGAACGGGTGACGGAAGTTGATCAGCTCCAGCGCAGAACCGGTGGTGGTGGCGATTACCGAACCTTGCAGCTCGTAACGCGCCAGGCACGACTCGACCATTTCTTCGGCCAGCACCAGCAGGCGATCACCAACGTCCACCAGGGCGTAGGTGAATTCCGGGTGCACGTTCAGCGCCTGGTTGGCCGGGATGGTCCACGGGGTGGTGGTCCAGATCACGATGGCGGCCGGCTTGGCCAGGCTTGCCAGGCCGAACGCCTCGGCCAGCTTGGCGTCGTCGGCGATCGGGAAGGCCACGTCGATGGTCGAGGACTTCTTGTCTTCGTACTCCACTTCCGCTTCGGCCAGGGCCGAACCGCAGTCAAAGCACCAGTTCACGGGCTTGAGGCCCTTGAACACGAAACCGCCCTTGACGATTTCGGCCAAGGCACGGATTTCACCGGCCTCGTTCTTGAAACTCATGGTTTTGTAAGGGTTGTCCCACTCGCCCAGCACACCCAGGCGGATGAACTCGGATTTCTGCCCTTCGATCTGTTCGGCGGCGTAGGCGCGGCACAGTTCGCGGGTCTTGTCCGCGCCCAGGTTCTTGCCGTAGGTCACTTCGACTTTGTGTTCGATCGGCAGGCCGTGGCAGTCCCAACCCGGGACATACGGCGCGTCAAAGCCCGACAGGGTCTTGGAGCGCAGGATCATGTCCTTGAGAATCTTGTTCAGCGCATGACCGATGTGAATCGTGCCGTTGGCATAAGGAGGGCCGTCGTGCAGGACGAATTTCGGACGATCCTTGCCAATTTCGCGCAACTTTCCGTACAGGCCAATACTGTCCCAGCGCTGCAGGATCTGCGGTTCGCGCTGTGGCAGGCCGGCCTTCATTGGGAAGGCGGTGTCCGGAAGGTTTAGCGTGGCTTTATAGTCGGTCATTTAAGGCTCTTCGGTTAGCGATGGGCGCTAGGTGCGGCTAGTGCACGGGCGGCGGCGACATCCGCATTGATCGCCGTTTTCAACGCCTCAAGGGAGGCGAAACGCTGCTCTTCACGCAGCTTCTGGTGGAAAACCACCGTCAAACGCCGGTCGTATAAATCACCGGCAAAATCCAAAAGGTGAACTTCCAGGTGGGCCTTGCCATCACCTGCAACCGTGGGCCTGACGCCTATATTGGCGACTCCTGGCCACGATTGGCCATCGATGTCGACGCTCACCAGGTAAACCCCGGTCAGCGGCACACGACGGCGCTTGAGTTGCACGTTGGCGGTTGGCGTGCCCAGTTGGCGCGCCAGCTTCTGGCCGTGCAGTACCCGCCCGGCAATGCGGAACGGGCGACCGAGCAAACGCTCGGCCAGGTCGAAGTCGGCGGCGGCCAGGGCGTTACGCACCTGGGTGCTGCTCACACGCAGGCCGTCCAGTTCGACGGTTTGCGCGGCTTCGACAGTGAAACCCTGATTGACACCGGCATGCTGCAGGAAATCGAAATCCCCGACCCGGTCGCAACCGAAATGGAAGTCGTCGCCGACCTCCAGGTGCTGCACGCCCAGGCCATCCACCAGGATGCGGTCGACGAACTCGGCGGCGCTGAGGCTGCGCAAACGCTGGTTGAAAGCCAGGCAGAGGACACGGTCCACGCCCTCTTCCGCCAACAGCTGCAGCTTGTCCCGCAAGCGCGCCAAGCGGGCCGGCGCGGTTTGCGGGGTAAAGAACTCCCGCGGTTGCGGCTCAAAAATCACCACGCAGCTGGGCACGCCCAACTCGACCGCACGCTCACGCAGCCGAGCCAGGATAGCCTGGTGGCCACGGTGAACACCGTCAAAGTTGCCAATAGTGGCGACGCAGCCCCGGTGCTCGGGGCGCAGGTTGTGGAGACCTCGAACCAGCTGCATAACGCGCTTCTTGCTCATAAAGTGGTCGATTATAACCACACCCAGCCCCGGACGACAGGCAACAGCGCAGGCCAAATGGGTCGAATCGATAAAACAATCGTTTTATCGCGGCAAACTCGCTATCCCAACGACTTGCGATTGAAATCGCGCAGGCGAAAACCCTGCAACAGCAACATCCCGAAGTACACCACCACGCCCGCCACGACCAATACACCCAGGCGCATGAAGCGCTCCAGCATATTGCCTTGGCCCCAGGCCGGCATGATGTGCATCAGGCCAAACAGCACAACCGACATCGCGGCGACCGCCACCAGCAGCTTGAGCGCAAACACGCCCCAGCCTGGCTGTGGTTGATACATCTGTTGTTTACGCAATTGGTAAAACAGCAGGCCTGCGTTTATGCATGCACCTGCGCTGATCGCCAAGGCCAGGCCGGCGTGGGCCAGCGGGCCGATAAACACCAGGTTGAGCAATTGCGTCACGACCAGGGTAAAAATCGCGATTTTCACCGGGGTGCGGATGTTTTGCTGGGCGTAGAAGCCCGGCGCCAGCACCTTGATCACGATAATGCCGAGCAGGCCGACAGAGTAGGCGACCAGCGCATGCTGGGTCATCAAGGCGTCATGGGCGTCGAACTGCCCGTACTGAAACAGCGAGACCGTCAACGGTTCGGCGAGGATGCCCAGCGCCAGGGCGCACGGCAGCACCAGCAAAAAGCACAGGCGCAGGCCCCAATCGAGGATGCGCGAATATTCCTGGCGATCCTTGCTGGCGTAGGTACGCGCCAGGGTCGGCAGCAGGATAGTGCCCAACGCCACACCCAGCACACCGGATGGCAATTCCATCAGGCGGTCGGCGTAGTACATCCACGACACCGAGCCGGATACCAGCAACGAGGCGAACGCGGTGTTGATGATCAGGGAGATCTGGCTGACCGACACCCCGAGAATCGCCGGTAGCATGTTGCGCATGACGCGCCACACGCCAGTGTCCTTGAGGTTCAGGCGCGGCAGTACGAGCATGCCGATTTTTTTCAGGTGGGGCAGTTGGTACAGCAACTGTGCCAGGCCGCCGGCCAGCACCGCCCAGCCCAGGGCCATGACGGGCGGGTCGAAGTACGGTGTGAGGAACAGCGCAAAAATAATCATGCTGACGTTCAGCAAGGTCGGCACGAAGGCCGGCACCGAGAACCGGTTCCAGGTATTGAGGATCGCGCCGGCCAGGGACGACAGGGAGATCAGCAATATATAAGGAAAGGTCACGCGCAGCAGATCAGTGGTGAGCGCGAACTTTTCCGGCGTATTGGCAAAACCAGGCGCCGTGGCCCAGATCACCCAGGGCGCGGCGAGCATTCCCACGATGGTTACCAGCATCAGCACCAGGGTCAGCAAACCCGAGACGTAGGCGATGAACGTACGAGTCGCCTCCTCGCCATGCTGGGTCTTGTATTCGGCCAGGATCGGCACGAACGCCTGGGAAAATGCGCCTTCGGCGAAGATCCGCCGCAACAGGTTGGGCAGTTTAAAGGCAATAAAGAACGCATCCGTGGCCATGCTGGCGCCAAAGATGCGGGCCAGCAGGGTGTCACGCACGAACCCCAAAACCCGGGAAATCATCGTGATAGAGCTGACGGCAGCCAACGATTTGAGCAGATTCATTGAAAGAGTTTGCGCCTATAGATAAAGAGCAGGCGAACTACGCGCCCACTTATGCGATACTGCGCGCCTGCAACAGCACAGAGCCAAAGCTCGCGAGTTTACAGGTCAAGCGCCGGAAATAAATCACCCGCCTCTTCAGATCGACCACTCAGCAGTTCGCATCAGCCGCCCTTGACAACCCGTCAAGTCATCGGCATGATTCGCGGCCTATTTTGTTTGCTATTTCCTAAAAAGTCTTTCGAGGAGCTCGACGGTGGCCAACACACCTTCCGCCAAAAAACGTGCAAAACAGGCTGAGAAGCGTCGCAGCCACAACGCCAGCCTGCGTTCCATGGTTCGCACCTACATCAAGAATGTAGTCAAAGCCATCGACACCAAAGACGCTGAAAAAGCTCAAGCAGCTTACGTTCTGGCTGTGCCTGTTATCGACCGTATGGCCGATAAAGGCATCATCCACAAGAACAAGGCCGCTCGCCATAAGAGCCGCCTGAATGGCCACATCAAGGCTCTGAGCGTTCCTGCTGCAGCCTAAGTGGTAACAACTGCAACGCAGCTCAGGCTGTGTAACAGTTAAGAAATGCCCCGCACCGAAAGGTCCGGGGCATTTTTGTGTGCGCCGGAAAACTGTAGGAGCGAGCTTGCTCGCGAAGATCGTTAACGATGACGCGGGAAGCCTGGCGCCCAGCGGGGTTCTCAGGTTTTTCGCGAGCAAGCTCGCTCCTACAGTGAGTTCAGGGCAAAAAAAAACGCCCCGAACCAGTCGGGGCGTTCTTGCTACCACTTGATCAAAACATCAATCAATGGTGATGACCGCCTTCACCGTGGACGTGGCCGTGAGCCACTTCTTCCTGGGAAGCGTCGCGGATGGCCACGATCTTCACTTGGAAGTTCAGGCGCTGGCCAGCCAGAGGGTGGTTGCCGTCAACGGTAACGTCGTCGCCGTCCAGGTCGCGGATGGTGACGATCTGCATTTGACCGTCCGGCGCGGAAGCGTGGAACTGCATGCCCACTTCCAGCTCATCAACACCTTCGAACATGCTGCGGCTCAAGGTGCTGACCAGTTCGGCGGAGTATTCGCCGTAGGCATCTTCAGGTTCTACGGCGACAGTCAGTTCGTCACCGACGGCCTTGCCTTCCAGAGCCTTTTCCAGGCCCGGGATGATGTTGCCTGCGCCTTGCAGGTAAACCAGCGGCGCGCCGCCGGCGGAGCTGTCGATGACCTCACCAGCGTCGTTGGTCAGGGTATAGTCGATGGAGACAGCCTTGTTAGCGGCGATCGTCATGGGGCGAGACCTTTTGCATAAGAATGAAGAACGGACAAGTCTAAACAAGGATTTGCCCGAAAGCGAACGGAACCCGGACGGACGGGGCCGATCAACGGTCACGATCACAGGTTTTCATCAGGACGACGATGGGCACTGGGTGGCCGAGCTGTCTTGCGGCCACACCCAGCACCTGCGCCACCAGCCGCCCTGGCAGTCACGCGCCTGGGTGCTCGACCCCGCGCAACGCCTTGAAAAAATAGGCCAGGCCTTTGCGTGCGGCTGGTGTGCGCAAGGGCACGAATAACGATAACCTTGGCGCCTGATTCGCGGTAGGCACTCACCCATAGAGCGCCACCCAAGCCATGCACCTCCAGAGAATTCGCATGCAGACTTTTTTTATCGCGCCCACCGATTTTGGTGTGGGTCTGACCTCCATCAGCCTTGGGCTGGTGCGTACCCTGGAACGGGCCGGCCTGAAAGTCGGCTTTTTCAAACCCATCGCTCAGCCACACCCGGGCGATACCGGGCCGGAACGCTCCACCGAGCTGGTGGCACGCACCCACGGCCTGAAACCGCCGCAGCCGCTTGGCCTGGCTCACGTAGAGCGCATGCTCGGCGACGGCCAGCTCGATGAGCTGCTCGAAGAGATCATTACCCTTTACCAACAGGCAGCCGTAGGCAAAGACGTGCTGATCGTCGAAGGCATGGTGCCGACCCGCAGCGCCAGCTATGCGGCACGGGTCAACCTGCACCTGGCCAAGAGCCTGGACGCGGAAGTGATCCTGGTCTCGGCCCCGGAAAACGAAGTGCTCACCGAGCTTTCCGGCCGCGTGGAATTGCAGGCCCAACTGTTTGGTGGCCCCAAAGACCCGAAAGTGCTGGGCGTGATCCTCAACAAGGTACGCACCGACGAAAGCATGGAAGCCTTCTCGGCGCGCCTCAAAGAGCATTCGCCGCTGTTGCGCAGCGGTGATTTCCGCCTGCTCGGCTGCATCCCCTACCAACCCGAGCTGAATGCCCCGCGCACCCGCGACGTGGCCGACTTGATGGGCGCGCAGATCCTCAACGCCGGTGACTACGAAAGCCGGCGCATGACCAAGATCATCATTTGCGCGCGCACCATGCGTAACACCGTCGAGCTGCTCAAGCCCGGCGTGTTGGTGGTGACCCCCGGCGATCGCGACGACATCATCCTCGCCGTCAGCCTGGCCGCCATCAATGGCGTGCCGCTGGCCGGGCTGCTGCTGACCAGCGACACCCTGCCCGACCCGCGCATCATGGATCTGTGCCGAGGCGCCTTCCAGGCCGGGTTGCCGGTGTTGTCGGTGAGCACGGGCTCCTATGACACCGCCAACCAGCTCAATAGCCTCAACAAGGAAATCCCCATCGATGACCGCGAGCGCGCGGAAATCATCACCGATTTCGTCGCCAGCCACCTCGATGCGCGCTGGCTGCACCAGCGTTGCGGCACGCCACGGGAGATGCGCCTGTCGCCGGCGGTGTTCCGTTACCAACTGATCCAACGTGCCCAGGCCGCCAACAAACGTATCGTGCTGCCCGAAGGCAGTGAGCCGCTGACCGTACAGGCCGCCTCGATCTGCCAGGCACGCGGCATTGCCCGTTGCGTGCTGCTGGCCAAGCCTGCGGATGTGGAAGCCGTTGCCCGTGCCCAGGGCATCGACCTGCCCGAAGGCCTGGAGATTCTCGACCCCGACCTGATTCGCCAACGCTACGTGGAGCCGATGGTCGCCCTGCGCAAGAGCAAAAGCCTCAACGCGCCCATGGCCGAGCAACAGCTGGAAGACACCGTGGTGATCGCCACCATGATGCTCGCCCTCGACGAAGTGGATGGCCTGGTCTCCGGCGTGATTCACTCCACCGCCAACACCATTCGCCCCGCGTTACAGTTGATCAAGACCGCGCCGGGCTGCACCTTGGTGTCGTCGGTGTTCTTCATGCTGTTCCCCGAGCAGGTGCTGGTGTACGGCGACTGCGTGATGAACCCGCACCCAAGCGCTGCAGAACTGGCAGAGATCGCCCTGCAAAGCGCCGACTCGGCAGCCGCGTTCGGCATCACGCCACGGGTGGCGATGATCAGCTATTCCAGCGGTGACTCGGCCAGCGGCGAGGAAGTGGAAAAAGTCCGCGAAGCCACCCTGCTCGCCCACGAACAACAAAGCTCGCTGCTGATCGACGGCCCGTTGCAATACGACGCCGCCGCCAACGAAAACGTCGCCCGGCAACTGGCGCCCAACAGCCAGGTGGCAGGCAAGGCCACCGTGTTTGTGTTCCCGGACCTGAACACTGGCAACACTACTCACAAAGCCGTACAACGCAGCGCCGATTGCGTGAGCCTGGGGCCAATGCTCCAGGGCCTGCGCAAGCCGGTCAATGACCTGCCACGTGGCGCCCAGGTGGACGACATCGTGTACACCATCGCCCTGACGGCGATCCAAGCCGCCAACCGACCCATGGATATCTAAATGCTGGATTTTCTACCTGCCGCCGTGCGCGGGGTGATCGCTTCGCTGTTGCTGGCGCTGAACACGATCCTGCTGTGTTCGTTCCTGTTTATCGTGGCGCTGTTCAAGGCGCTGCCGTTTGCCAAGCGCCTGAGCGAATGGCTGATGAACCACACCCACGAAGCCTGGGTCACCAACAACAAGGGCTGGATGAACCTGGTGCGGCGTACGCGCTGGCACCTGACCGGCCTTGAGGGCCTGGACTACCAGCACTCGTACCTGGTGACCAGTAACCATCAGAGCTGGGTCGACATCATGGTGTTGCAGTACGTGCTCAATCGGCGCATTCGCCCGCTGAAGTTCTTCCTCAAGCAAGAGCTGATCTGGGTACCGGTGATTGGCCTGGCGTGGTGGGCACTGGGCTTTCCCTTCATGAAGCGCTACAGCAAGGCTTATTTGGAGAAGCACCCGGAGAAGAAAGGCAAAGACCTGGAAACCACGCGCAAGACCTGCGCGAAGTTTCGCGACAACCCCGTGGGGATTTTCAACTTTGCCGAAGGCACGCGCTTTACGCCGGGCAAGCATGCGCAGCAGCAGTCACCGTTTCGCTACCTGCTTAAACCCAAGGCGGGCGGTATTGCGTTTGTGCTGGACGCCATGGGTGAGCAGCTCAAATCACTGGTGAATGTGACCATCCACTACCCCGGCGGGCGCCCAGGTTATTGGGATCTGCTGTGCGGCAATGTGAAGGACGTGGTGGTGCACTTTGAAGAAGTACAGATCCCGGCTGAGTTCATCGGCAAGAATTATGAGCAGGATGGGGACTATCGATTGGCGTTCCAGGGCTGGATCAACCGGTTGTGGCAAGACAAGGATGCGTTGCTGGAGCAACTGCACAAAGACTTTCCGGCCAGCCGCTGATCAACATGGGGAGCAGGCTTGCCTTAATATCACTCTGTAGGAGCGAGCTTGCTCGCGAAAAACTCATAGGCGCCGCGTTTATCCAGGAAGCACACGTAATCGTTGACGTTTTTCGCGAGCAAGCTCGCTCCTACAGAAAGCAATAGCCAGGCCTCAAGCATGTAAAAGCCCGCCACCGAGTGATCGATGGCGGGCTTTTTAATGGCCGCAAGGTTTAGATCGCGCCGCGCTGACGCAACAGCTCCAGCACTTGCTTGACGCTGTCTTCCAGCGACAATGCCTGAGTGTCGATCACCAGGTCGGCATTCAACGGCACGTCATACGGGAAAGATTCGCCAGGGATGTTATCCCCACCGGCCGCGTACAACCCTTGCGGGTCACGCTCGGCGCACACCAACGGCGATGCCTGTACGTAGACGGTCAGCAGGCGGTCGGCACCGATCAGCGCCTTGGCCTGTTCACGGCCTTCGGCATCCGGGGCAACGAAGGCCGCCAGGGTCAGCAGGCCGGCTTCGTTGAACTGGCGCGCCACATGAGCGGCACGACGCCAGTTCTCGGTACGCCCGGCACGGTCCTGCGGCAACCCTTTGTTCAGGTCGTGGCGCAGGTTCTGGCCGTCCAGTACGAACACCGCACGGCCCATGTCGAACAGCTTGCGCTCGACCGCATAGGCCAGGGTGCTCTTGCCAGCGCCCGACAAACCGCTGAACAACACCGTGGCCGGCTGCTGGCCGAAACGCAGGGCGCGCTCTTCGGTGGCCACATGCGCCAGGCTGCCGTGCTGCGCTGCGCCGCCATGCCCCACCGGCGGTGCGATGATCATACCCGCGGCCACTGTACCGTTGGTCAAGCGATCGATCACGATAAACGCGCCGGTGGTGCGGTTGCTGTCGTAACCGTCCAGGGCGATGGCGGCGTCCAGGCTGACCTTGACCCGGCCAATCTCGTTGAGCTGCAGCGAACTCGCCGGGCCTTCGGCCAGGGTGTTCACATCCACGCGGTGCACGATGCTGGTGATGGAACCCGGCACGTAGCTGGTGGCGCGTTTGATGTCGTATTTCTTGCCCGGCAGCATCGGTTCTTCGGCCATCCACACCAGCATGGCGTCGAAGGCGTCGGTCACTTGCGGCACGTTGTCGGCATGCACCAGCAGGTCGCCACGGGAGATGTCGATCTCGTCTTCCATGGTCAAGGTCACGGCCTGGCCTGGGCCTGCGTGTTCCAGCTCACCTTCAAAGGTGACGATGGATTTGACGCGGCTGCTTTTGCCCGACGGCAACACCACCACTTCGTCGCCCTTGTGCACGATACCGCTCGCCAGGGTGCCGGCAAACCCACGGAAGTTCAGGTTCGGGCGGTTGACGTACTGCACCGGGAAACGCAGGTCGGTGTAGTTACGGTCGTTGGCAATCTCGACAGTCTCCAAGATCTCCATCAGCGACTGGCCGGTGTACCAGGGCGAACGCTCGCTCTTGTTCACCACGTTGTCGCCCTTGAGCGCCGACATCGGCACGAAGGCCAGGGTGCTCGGCTTGAACGCGATACCTTCGGCGAACTTCAGGTAATCGGCCTTGATCGACTCGAATACGCTTTGATCAAAGCCGTTGATGTCCATCTTGTTGATGGCCACCACGATGTGTTTGATGCCCAGCAACGAGGCGATGTAGCTGTGGCGACGGGTCTGGGTCTGCACGCCGTAGCGGGCGTCGATCAGGATGATCGCCAGGTCACAGGTGGACGCACCGGTGGCCATGTTGCGGGTGTACTGCTCATGGCCGGGGGTGTCGGCGATGATGAATTTGCGCTTGGCGGTGGAGAAATAGCGGTAGGCGACATCGATGGTGATGCCCTGCTCACGCTCGGCCTGCAGGCCATCGACCAGCAACGCCAGGTCGATATCGTCACCGGTGGTGCCGGACTTTTTCGAGTCGCGGGTAATGGCTTCCAGGTGATCCTCGTAGATCATCTTGGAGTCGTGCAGCAGGCGCCCGATCAGGGTGCTCTTGCCGTCGTCGACGTTGCCGCAGGTCAGGAAGCGCAACATTTCTTTGCGCTCGTGCTGGCCCAGGTAGGCGAGGATGTCCTCGCTGATCAAATCAGATTGATGCGACATGACAGCCCCTTAGAAATAGCCTTGACGTTTTTTATCTTCCATCGAGCCTGCACCATCGTGGTCGATGACACGGCCCTGGCGCTCGGAAGTTCGCGTCAGGAGCATTTCCTGAATGATGTCCGTCAGCGTCTCGGCTTCGGACTCCACCGCACCCGTCAACGGGTAGCAGCCAAGGGTGCGGAAACGTACTTTCTTTTTGACAATGCGGGCTTTGTCTTCGTCGGACAGGTGCTCGAGGATGCGGTCGTCGTCGATCATGATCAACGTGCCGTTCTTCTCGATCACCTCACGCTCGGCGGCGAAATACAGCGGCACGATCGGGATGCCTTCCAGGTAGATGTACTGCCAGATGTCCAGCTCGGTCCAGTTGGACAGCGGGAACACGCGGATCGACTCGCCCTTGTTGACGTTGCCGTTGTAGACGTTCCACAGCTCGGGGCGTTGGTTTTTTGGATCCCAGCGGTGTTTGCTGTCGCGGAACGAGTACACGCGCTCTTTGGCACGGGATTTCTCTTCATCGCGACGGGCACCGCCGAATGCGGCGTCGAAACCATGCTTGTCCAGCGCCTGCTTGAGGCCCTCGGTCTTCATGATATCGGTGTGCTTGGCGCTGCCGTGGGTGAACGGGTTGATGTTCTGCGCCACGCCATCGGGGTTGATGTGGGTGATGAGGTCCAGGCCCAGCTCCTCGACCATCTTGTCGCGGAACTTGTACATTTCCTGGAATTTCCAGCGGGTGTCGACGTGCATCACCGGGAACGGCAGCTTGCCTGGGAAGAAGGCCTTGCGTGCCAGGTGCAGCATCACGGCGGAGTCTTTACCGATCGAGTAGAGCATCACCGGGTTATCGAACTCGGCGGCGACCTCGCGGATGATGTGGATGCTTTCCGCCTCCAGCTGTTTCAGATGCGTCAGTTTGTCGACCATGGTTACTCACGGAAAAACGATCTTATGGACGGCCAGCGGGCCGTGTTCGAGCGAGGCATGCTAGCACAGCAACTTCTTCTATTTAGGGCACCAGCTAGACCGAAACGATATATGAATATGCCGGCCGGTTTGGGCTTCAATCTGGGCAGTGTGGGAGCTGGCTTGCCTGCGAAAGCCGTACTGTGGCGAGGGAGCTTGCTCCCGCGACGGACTGATAGCCGAGGCTGATCTAGCTGACGCGCCGCGATCCAAATGTGGGAGCTGGCTTGCCTGCGAAGACGGCCTAACAGTCAACACAGTTGGACCGGGTACATATCCGTTATTTAGGTAACGGCCACCTAGGGTTCCGCCCTGACGGCGGGTCACTTTTGGAAAAGAGCCCCAAAAGTAACCAAAAGGGCTCTTGCCCCACCACTCGGCACCTCGCTTAGGCTCGGTGTGCCCGAACACAGGCTTGAATCCGTGGGCCGCCGCCACGCGCCATCCATGGCGCGGGGCGGCTAACCCGGCGTCCTGCCGGGTTACCCACGAATTCAAGCCTGCGTTCGGCCAGCGTGGTTTAACGGGGCGCCTGAGATCAAGATCAAAAGCAGATCAAGATCAAGAGCGGCTCGCTTCGCATCGTGGTTACCGTTGATCGAGTTGTGTGGAGACCTACGATTCTCGCAGGCAAGCCACACCCCACCGTGTTCAGCGCTGTGCTTTAGATCGGGTTGGGGCAGTCGATGAACAGGTGCTCCAGGGCAAAGCGGCGCGCCAGGTAGTCGCCTAACGCCTGCACGCCATAACGTTCGGTGGCGTGATGGCCGGCGGCGATGAAGCTGATGTTGTTTTCCCGGGCGCTGTGGAAGGTCTGTTCGGACGCTTCACCGCTCAGGTACAAATCGACACCGGCGGCAATCGCCTGGTCGATGTAGCCCTGGCCGCCACCGGTACACCAGCCGACGCGGCGAATCATTTCGCTGCCTTCGATCAGCAGCGGTTCGCGGCCCATCACGTCCTGCACGCGGCGGGCGAAGTCGCGGGGTGACAGGGGCTCGGCCAGGGAGCCTACCAGGCCGACGACTTTGGGGTTGCCAGGGTCCAGCGGGCCTTCGACGGTGATGTCCAGGTGGCGAGCCAGTTGCACGTTGTTGCCGACATCGGCGTGCAGGTCCAGGGGCAAATGGTAGGCCAGAAGGCTGATGTCATGCTTGAGCAGGGTTTTGAGACGGCGTTGCTTCATGCCGGTGATGCAGGGGTTTTCGCCCTTCCAGAAGTAACCGTGGTGCACCAGCACCAGGTCGGCCTTGGCTTCGACGGCGGCGTCCAGCAGGGCTTGGCTGGCGGTCACGCCACTGACGATGCGCATCACTTGGGGCCGGCCCTCGACCTGCAGGCCGTTGGGGCAGTAATCGGCAATTTTGGCGCTGCCGAGGTAGCGGTCGGCTTCCTCGACGAGGGTAGTAAGGGGCACGGCCATAAAAGACTCCTAAATATCCCGTTCGCAGGCGTCACAGCCTCGTATAATGCGCGACATTATGGGCGCTCTCCCGCCCCCTGCAACCTGTCAGGACTTACTTGATGCTCAAGGCACTGCGTTTTTTTGGATGGCCATTGTTGGCTGGCGTGCTGATCGCGATGCTGATTATCCAGCGTTATCCCCAGTGGGTGGGCCTGCCCACACTGGATGTGAACCTGCAACAGGCACCGCAGACCAACACGGTGGTGCAGGGCCCGGTGACCTATGCCGACGCCGTGGTCATTGCCGCGCCGGCGGTGGTCAACCTGTACACCACCAAGGTCATCAACAAACCCGCGCATCCGTTGTTTGAAGACCCGCAATTTCGCCGCTATTTCGGTGACAACGGCCCCAAGCAGCGCCGTATGGAATCCAGCCTCGGCTCCGGTGTGATCATGAGCCCTGAAGGCTACATCCTCACCAACAACCACGTGACCACTGGCGCCGACCAGATCGTAGTGGCCCTGCGTGACGGCCGCGAAACCCTGGCCCGCGTGGTGGGCAGCGACCCGGAAACGGATCTGGCGGTACTCAAAATTGATCTGAAGAACCTGCCGGCCATCACCCTCGGCCGCTCCGACGGTTTGCGCGTGGGCGATGTGGCGCTGGCCATCGGCAACCCGTTCGGGGTGGGCCAGACGGTGACCATGGGCATCATCAGCGCCACCGGGCGCAACCAGCTGGGCCTTAACAGCTACGAAGATTTCATCCAGACCGACGCGGCGATCAACCCTGGCAACTCCGGCGGTGCGCTGGTGGACGCCAATGGCAACCTGACCGGCATCAACACCGCGATTTTTTCCAAGTCCGGCGGTTCACAGGGCATTGGTTTTGCGATCCCGGTGAAGCTGGCGATGGAAGTGATGAAGTCGATCATCGAACACGGCCAGGTGATTCGTGGCTGGCTGGGCATTGAAGTACAGCCCTTGACCAAGGAACTGGCAGAGTCATTTGGCCTGACCGGGCGCCCAGGCATCGTGGTAGCGGGGATTTTCCGCGACGGCCCGGCGCAGAAAGCCGGCCTGCAGCTGGGCGATGTGATCCTCAGCATCGACGGCGCGCCAGCGGGTGATGGGCGCAAGTCGATGAACCAGGTGGCGCGGATCAAGCCGACCGACAAGGTGGCTATCCTGGTGATGCGCAACGGCAAGGAGATCAAACTGTCGGCAGAAATCGGCCTGCGCCCACCACCGGCGACCGCGCCGGTGAAAGAAGAGCAATAACCGTCGCGACCCAAGCGCCCGTTCGCGGGCGCTTGTAAGGCCATATTTCTTAGCAATTCATTCTCATTAGTCATGTTATATTGTTTCAATATCGCTATTGGAACGCTCTATCATGTCGTCTCGAAAGTTTGTGCCCTTGGCCGGCCTGGCCCTGGGTTTGCTGCTCGACCCTGCCTACGCCGAAGAAAACACCCTGGAACTGGACACCATCAGCGTCACCTCCGACGCCTATGAATCCGCCACCGGCCCAGTCGACGGCTACCGTGCCACCCGCTCTGCCAGTGCGACCAAGACCGACACGGCTTTGCGCGACATCCCACAATCCATCAGCGTGATTCCGGCCACGGTGCTCAAGGACTTGGGCAGTACCAGCGTGGAGCGCGCCCTGGAATTTGCCGGCGGTGTGTCCAAGCAAAACAACTTCGGCGGCCTGACCCTCTACGAATACAGCGTGCGCGGCTTCACCACGTCCGAGTTCTACCAGGATGGTTTCAGCGCCAACCGTGGTTACCCCAGCACCCCGGACGCAGCGAATATCGAGCGTATCGAAGTGCTCAAGGGCCCCGCCGCCAGCCTCTATGGGCGTGGCGATCCCGGCGGCACGGTGAATATCGTCACCAAGAAACCCCAGCCCGAGGCCTTCACCACGCTGCAGACCAGCGCCGGCAGTTGGGACCGCTACCGCACCGCGCTGGATGTGAATACGCCGCTGGACAGCGAGGGGCGCGTGCTGACGCGAGTGAATCTGGCCGTTGAAGACAACCACAGCTTTCGCGATCACGTCGACGCCAAGCGCGTGTTCGTCGCGCCCTCTTTCAGTTGGCAGTTAGACCCGGACACCACCCTGCTGGTGGAAAGCGAGTTCGTGCGCCACAGTTCCACCTTCGACCGAGGCATCGTCGCCAATACCGGCATGTCCCATTCCACCTTCCTCGGCGAGCCCAACGACGGCAATATCCGCAACCACAACAACCGCATTCAGGCGGCATTGGAACACCACCTCAACGACGCCTGGAAACTGCGCCTGGCCAGCCATTACAAGCAAGGTAGCCTGTGGGGCGATGCTTCGGAAAATCGCGCATTGAATACCAACGGTCACACCATCGACCGCCGCTACCGGGAACGCTCCACAGGTTGGCACGACAGCATCACCCAACTTGAACTCAGAGGCTTGTTCGATATTGGCACTTGGCAGCACGAATTGCTGGTGGGCGCTGAATATGAGGATTACCGCAAAAAAGAACGCGTCACCACCATTGGCGGCAGTCGTTACCCCATCGATATTTACAACCCCGTCTACGGCCAGCCTAAACCCAATGGTGAGCGCTCCGGCACCGACTTCTTCGAACAAACCAAAAGCCACGCACTGAACCTGCAGGACCAGATCATCTTCACCGACCGCCTGCGCGGCATGATCGGTGCGCGCTTCGAGCACTTCGAACAAAGCACCGACGACTTCACCCGCAACCACGTCAAGAGCCGTCAAACCCACGACGCCTTCACACAACGCGCCGGCCTGCTCTACCAGCTCACGCCAGAAGTCGGCGTATTTGCCAACGCCTCCACCTCGTTCAAGCCCAATAGCGGCCTGGATGCCGGCGGCAAGTCCTTCAAGCCCGAAGAAGGCGTGGGTTACGAGGTGGGAATCAAAAGCGAGCTGTTTGACGACCGCCTCAGCGCCACGCTTGCGGCTTTTCATATCGAAAAGGAAAACGTACTCACCCTGGACCCGGCGACCAACCTCAACCGCGCCATGGGCAAGGCCCGCAGCCAGGGGTTCGACCTGCAAGTAACCGGGCAAGTAACCGACGCCGTGCGCGTGATCGGCGCCTTGGCCTACATCGACGCCGAAGTGACCAAGGGCGACAAAACCATTCCTACGGGCAGCCGCATCCTCGGCGTGGCCAAGCGCAGCGGCAGTGTGTTGGGCGTGTATGAATTCCAGGACGGCGCATTGCGTGGCTCAGACCTGGGCGCAGCGTTCACCTATGTGGGTGACCGCTCAGGCGAAGCCGGCACAGGCTTCGAACTGCCCGCCTACCACACCGTGGATTTGCTGGCCCATTACAAGGCCACGCAGAACGTGACGGTGGGGCTGAACCTCAACAACCTGTTCAATGAAAAGTATTACGAGCGGTCTTATAGCAACTATTGGGTCAACCCCGGCGAGCCGCGCAACTTCACGGTTAGCCTGACCCTTAATCTGTAGATACAGTCAAATTGGGGGAGCTGGCTTGCCTGCGATGACCATAGATATCGACACAACGCTGTCGCAATCAACGGTAACCACGATGCGAAGCGAGCCGCTCTTGATCTTGATCTGCTTTTGATCTCAGGCGCCCCGTCAAACCACGCTGGCCGAACGCAGGCTTGAATTCGTGGGTAACCCGGCAGGACGCCGGGTTAGCCGCCCCGCGCCATGGATGGCGCGTGGCGGCGGCCCACGGATTCAAGCCTGCGTTCGGGCACACCGAGCCTAGGCGAGGTGCCGAGTGGTGGGGCGAGGACCTTTTGGTTACTTTTGGGTCCTTCCAAAAGTGACCCGCTGTCAGAGCGGAACCCTAAGCAGCCGTTACCGCAGCAATGGATATGTACACAATCCAACTGTGTTGACTGCCAGGCCGCCTTCGCGAGCAAGCCCGCTCCCACAGTAGGATCGTTGGGGTGTCAGGTAGCTGGGCGTCGGCTGTCAGGCCGCCATCGCAGGCAAGCCAGCTCCCACGGTTGGATCGTTGGGGTGCCAGGTAGATGGGCGTCGGCTGGCAGGCCGCCATCGCAGGCAAGCCAGCTCCCACAGTTGGCTCACCCCAGGCCTCGATTACAAGGCAACCGGCGCCCGTTCGCACAGGGTATTAAGCGCCGCCGCCCACTGCGGCTCATCATTCAGGCAAGGCACCAACACCAACTCCTCGCCCCCCGCTTCACGAAATTGCTCACGACCGCGATCACCAATTTCCTCCAACGTCTCAATGCAATCGGCGACAAACGCCGGGCACATCACCAACAGCTTCTTCACGCCTTGCTGGGCCAACGCCTCAAGGCGCGCCTCGGTGTAGGGTTCGATCCACTTGGCCCGCCCCAGGCGAGACTGGAACGCCACCGACCATTTACCCTCCGGCAAACCCAACCGCGCGGCCACGTCCCGCGCCACGCTGAAACACTGCGCGCGATAACAAGTGGCAAGCACCTCGGGGGATGCATTCTTACAGCAATCGGCGTCCTTGAAGCAGTGCTGGCCCGTGGGGTCGAGCTTGGTCAGGTGACGCTCAGGCAAACCATGGAAACTGAGCAGCAAGTGATCGTAATCCTGCTCCACATAAGCGCGCACACTCGCCGCCAGCGCATCCAGGTACTCAGGCTGATCGTAGAACGGTTGCAGGATCGAAAACTGCACATTCAGTCGTTTGTCGCGCACCACTCGCTTGGCTTCCTCTATCACCGTGGTCACGGTGCTGTCGGCAAACTGCGGGTACAACGGCGCCAATGTGATTTTTTGAATACCCTGGGCGGCCAGGCGTGTCAGGGCCGTTTCCAGGGACGGCTCGCCATAACGCATCGCCAGTTCCACCGGGCCCTGGGTCCACTGCGCGGTCATTTGCTGTTGCAGGCGGCGGCTTAAAACCACCAGCGGCGAACCCTCGTCCCACCAGATCGACGCATAGGCATGGGCCGATTGCTCGGGGCGCTTGATCAGGATCAGCGACACCAGCAGGCGCCGCACCGGCCACGGCAGGTCGATCACATAAGGGTCCATCAGGAACTGATTGAGGTAGCTGCGCACATCGGCCACTGAAGTGGACTTTGGCGAACCCAGGTTGACCAGTAACAACGCGTGATCGGTCATGCAACATCCTATCTTTAGAGGCGGCTGGACAAGTCGTCCAGAGCCGCACGCAACTCAGTGAACTGGAAAGTGAAACCTGCGGCCTGCAGCCGTTCAGGCAAAGCCTTTTGCCCGCCCAGCAACAAGCCGGACAACTCACCCAGGCCAACCTTCAACGCAAATGCCGGCATCGGCATGAACGCCGGGCGGTGCAGCACCTGGCCCAGGGTCTTGGCAAATTCGCGGTTGCGCACCGGGTGTGGCGCGCAGGCATTATAAGGACCGTTGGCGTCTTGCTTGTGCAGAAGAAAATCAATCAGGGCGATTTGATCCCTGATATGCACCCAGGGCATCCACTGCCGCCCGTTGCCAATCGGCCCGCCCAGCGCCAGTTTGAACGGCAGCAGCAGGCGCGACAAAAAGCCGCCCTCGGCAGACAGCACCAACCCCGTACGCACCAGCACCACACGAATGCCCAAGGCTTCGGCACGCTGGGCGGTTTCCTCCCAGGCGATACACAACTGGCTGGGGAAATCATCCTGCACCGGGCCGCTGGCTTCGGTCAGTTCGCGCTCGCCGCCGTCGCCGTACCAGCCCACCGCAGAACCGGAGATCAGCACCGCCGGTTTTTGCTCCAGGCTTTCCATCCAGGCCAGCAAGGTTTCGGTGAGGTGAATGCGACTGTTCCACAGCAATGCCTTGCGCTTGTGGGTCCAAGGCCGGTCGGCGATAGGCGCGCCTGCCAGGTTGACTACCGCGTCCACCGCGCCAATCACCTCTTGCAAACGCGCCACCCCGAGCACCTGTGCACCACACAGCTGGGCGACCGTTTCCGGTTGCCGGCTCCATACGGTCAGGCGATGCCCTTGTGCGAGCCAGTGCTTGCAGAGTTGGCGACCGATCAAGCCAGTACCGCCGGTCAGCAAAATATGCATGGGACTCTCCTCATGTAACGTTCGCCGCCGCTCACTGGTCTATTTTATAAGCAGGGATCAATTTGATATTTGAGCGTGACGGGGGTTTAAGCCTTAGCTTAACCATAGGTCACGCCACACAATCAGGCACGCCAAAACTTATACCAAAAAACAATATTGTACAGCTATTGGTGTCGGCGTAGTCTGTACCCAACGGTAAAACGAGGCCTCCCATGACTGTCCCCATCGCGATCATTGGTACCGGCATCGCCGGTCTCTCCGCCGCCCGAGCGTTACAAGACGCCGGGCACGCAGTACAACTTTTCGATAAAAGCCGCGGCAGCGGTGGCCGCATGTCCAGCAAGCGCAGCGACGCCGGCGCGCTGGACATGGGCGCGCAATACTTCACCGCCCGCGACCGGCGCTTCGTCAACGAAGTGCAGCGCTGGCAGAGCAACGGCTGGGCCGAGCAATGGAAGCCGCAGTTGTATAACTTCAAGTCCGGGCAACTGACGCCCTCCCCCGATGAGCAGATCCGCTGGGTGGGCACGCCGCGCATGAGCGCCATCACCCGCGCACTGCTCGACGACTTGCCAGTGGAGTTCGGTTGCCGCATCACCGAAGTCTTCCAGGGCACGCAGCACTGGAACCTGCTCGACGCGGACGGCGGCAATCACGGCCCTTTCAGTCACGTGATCATTGCCACGCCGGCTCCGCAAGCCACCGCCCTGCTGGCCGCTGCGCCCAAGCTGGCGAGCGCCGCCGCCGGGGTGAAAATGGACCCGACCTGGGCCATCGCCCTGGCATTCGACAAGCCCCTGGATACGCCGATGGAGGGCTGCTTCGTGCAAGACAGCCCCCTCGACTGGCTGGCGCGCAACCGCAGTAAACCCGGGCGCGACACCACCCTCGACACCTGGGTACTGCACGCCACCAGCGCCTGGAGCAAGGCCCACCTGGACCTGCCCAAGGAAGCAGTGATCGAACACCTGCACGGCGCCTTTGCCGAATTGCTGCACAGCGCCATGCCCGCGCCGTCATTCAGCCTGGCGCATCGCTGGCTCTACGCACGCCCCTCCAGCAGCCATGAGTTCGGTGTGCTGGCCGACGCCGACCTGGGCTTGTTCGTCTGCGGCGACTGGTGCCTCTCCGGTCGGGTGGAAGGTGCCTGGCTCAGTGGCCAGGAAGCAGCGCGACGCTTGATCGAGCACCTGCAATGAACCGCATCAACCCCGCCAAACTGCTGCTGTCAAAATGGACGGCAGCCCATCCTCGCCACAAGGAAAAACACTTTCTGGTCACCGAGTTGTTCCGTGACGACGAGGGCACAGTGCTGGACATCGAACTGCAGGCCATTCTCACCCGGCGCGCCGAACGCCTGCCCTGGGAGACGTTGAAAAACGCTGAAGACTGGAAAATCGGCTGGAAATAACGCATCCGCACAAACCTGTACAAATTATTTGACTTGTACAACATCGGGCCTATGATGAGATTTAGTTGTACAAGCTTTGTGGCTTGTACAGGATTCTTGCAGAGGTTTGCTTATGTCCAGCCACGTGAAACCGAAGATCGCCATCAGCGCCTGCCTTCTGGGTGAGAACGTGCGCTTCAACGGCGGGCATAAGCAGTCCTTGCTGTGCAGCCAGACCCTCAGTGACTATTTCGATTTTGTCCCACTGTGCCCTGAAGTTGCCATCGGCCTGGGCATTCCTCGGCAAGCAATCCGCCTGGTCGGTGACCCCGACCATCCGCAGGCCGTGGGCAGCGTAAACCCTGCGCTCAATGTCACGCAGCCACTGGACGACTACGGCCAGCAAATGGCCCGGGAACACACCGACCTGTGCGGCTACATCTTCATGCAGAAGTCACCGTCCTGCGGCCTGGAGCGGGTCAAGGTGTACCGCGACAACGGCACGCCCGTTGACGGTGGCGGGCGCGGCATTTACGCCCAGGCGTTTTGTGCTCGCCACCCCAACCTGCCGGTGGAAGAAGACGGTCGCCTGAACGACCCGGTGCTGCGGGAAAACTTCCTTACCCGCGTATTCGTGTACGCCAGTTGGCAGCAACTGCTGGCCGACGGCCTCACCCGTCACCGCTTGCTGACGTTTCACTCGCGCTACAAGTACCTGCTGATGGCCCACAGCCCGGCACATTACAAAAGCCTGGGCCACTTGCTCGGCAGCATGGGCAAGGGCATTGACCTGCAAGCGTTGGCCGACGGCTATTTCAGCGAACTGATGGCGGGCCTGAAAAAATGCGCGACGCGCGGCACCCATACCAATGTGCTGCAACACATCAGTGGCTACCTCAAGCAGGCCATCAGTGCCGATGACAAACAGGAAATGCAGACCGTTATCGGCCAATACCGCCACGGCATCGTGCCGCTGGTGGTGCCGCTGACCCTGCTCAAGCACCACTTTCGCCAACACCCGGACCGCTACATCGCGCAGCAGGCCTACCTGCAACCGCACCCGGAAAACCTCAGCCTGCGTAATGCGATCTAACCCATGAAACCTGCCCTGCTCGACGAACCCGGCGAAGACCTCGCCCTGGCCCTGGAAAACGGCTGGTTGCCGATCCGCGAAGTGGCGCGCCAGACCGGCGTGAACGCGGTGACGCTGCGTGCATGGGAGCGCCGCTATGGCCTCATCGTGCCCCAGCGCACACCCAAAGGGCATCGGTTGTTCAGCGCCGAACATGTGCAACGCATCCAGGCCATCCTCACCTGGCTCAATCGCGGCGTGCCGGTCAGCCAGGTCAAGGGGCTGATCGACTCCGCCCAAGGCAACCCGGAGCCGATGGAAAACGAGTGGCAGAGCCTGCGCCAGCACTTGGTGAGTGCCATCAGTGAACTGGCCGAGCGCCGGGTCGATGACGCGTTCAACCAGGCCATGGCGCTCTACCCGCCGCGCACCTTGTGCGAGCAATTGATGCTGCCGCTGCTCAACGAGCTGGAACAGCGCTGGCAGGGCCAGTTCGGCGCGCAGATGGAGCGGGTGTTTTTCCTGTCCTGGTTGCGCAGCAAGTTCGGCGCACGGATCTATCACAACAATCGTCAACTCCACGGCGCGCCGCTGTTGCTGGTCAATCATTCCGACCTGCCCCTGGAACCGCACCTGTGGCTCAGCGCCTGGCTGGCCAGCAGTGCCGATTGCCCGGTGGAAGTGTTCGATTGGCCGCTGCCGGTCGGCGAACTCGCCCTGGCGGTGGAACACCTGCAACCGCGTGCGGTGCTGCTGTATTCGAGCAAGGCCCTGCAGGTGCCGGCACTCAGCAAACTGTTGGGCGGCATTAGTTGCCCAACCGTGATTGCCGGACCAACGGTGTGCATCCACCACGCCGAGTTGGGCGTATTAACCCAGGACATCCCTGAGTTGTCCGTGGCCGAGGACCTGTTGTCAGCCCATCAATTATTGATCCAGCGTGGAATTGTCTAAATGCATCTGATCTGGCTGCGCACCGACTTGCGCCTGCACGACAACACTGCCCTGGCTGCCGCGTGCCAGCGCGGCCCCGTCGCGGCTGTTTACCTGATCACGCCCGAGCAATGGCAGGCCCACGATGACGCGCCGTGCAAAGTCGACTTCTGGCTGCGCAACTTGCAGCACCTGAGCCAGGCGCTGGGCAACCTCAACATCCCGCTGTTAATCCGCCACGCTGCGACCTGGGACCAGGCGCCGACGGTGCTGAGTCAACTGTGCCGCGAGCTGTCGGTGGAGTCGGTACACGTCAACGAGGAATACGGCATTCACGAGAGCCGCCGCGACAGCGCCGTGGCCCAGGCCCTGGAAGCGGACGGTGTGACCTTCCACAGCTACCTGGACCAACTGTTTTTCCAGCCGGGCAGCGTGCTGACCAAGACCGGCACCTACTTCCAGGTGTTCAGCCAGTTCCGCAAGGTCTGCTACAGCCGCCTGCACAGCGCCCTGCCCCGCGTGGTGCCGACGCCAAAAGCCCAGGCCGAACTTGGCGTGAAGAGCGACCCTGTGCCGACAGCAGTCGAAGGGTTCCCGACACCCAGCGAAACCTTGCGTGCCCTCTGGCCAGCGGGTGAAGACGAAGCGCGCCGTCGCCTCGATGCCTTCGCCGATCAGCAGATCAGCTATTACAAGGATGAACGCGACTTCCCGGCCAAGCCCGGCACCAGTCAGCTTTCTGCCTACCTGGCCGCCGGTGTGGTTTCGCCGCGCCAGTGCTTGCACGCCGCGCTGCAAACCAACCAGGGCGAGTTCGAAAGCGGCGACATCGGCGCCATCACCTGGATCAACGAGCTGCTGTGGCGCGAGTTCTATAAACACATTCTGGTGGGCTACCCTCGGGTTTCCCGCCACCGCGCGTTTCGCCCCGAAACCGAAGCGCTGGCCTGGCGCAAGGCGCCCGAGGACCTGGCCGCCTGGCAACAGGCGCGCACCGGTTTGCCGATCATCGACGCGGCCATGCGCCAACTGCTGGAAACCGGCTGGATGCATAACCGCCTGCGCATGGTGGTGGCGATGTTCCTGACAAAGAACCTGCTGATCGACTGGCGCGAAGGTGAGCGCTTCTTTATGCGCCACCTGATCGACGGCGACCTGGCAGCCAACAACGGCGGCTGGCAGTGGAGCTCGTCCACCGGCACCGACTCGGCGCCGTATTTCCGGATATTCAGCCCACTGAGCCAATCGGAAAAATTCGACGGCGACGGCGTGTTCATCAAACGCTGGCTCCCGGAGCTGGCCGCACTGAATAAAAAACAAGTGCACAACCCCGAAGCGGCTGGCGGCCTGCTCGGCGTGGCAGATTACCCGCGTGCCATCGTCGATTTGAAACAGTCCCGCGAGCGCGCCTTGGCCGCTTTTCGCCGGCTGCCTTCGCGACAGGAGATGGCCGAACATGAGTGACTTCCTGCGCCAGTTCGCCCACACCTTCGCCACACTGGACAAGCACAACCTGCACCTGCTTGGCAGCCTGTACAGCGAGGACATCGCCTTTGCCGATCCCCTGCATGAAGTCCAGGGCCTGCCCGCATTGCGGCGCTACTTTGCCGACTTGTACAGCAACGTCAGCCAGCTGGATTTTGACTTCCACGGCTTCGATGCAGTGGCCGAAGGCGAAGGCTACCTGCGCTGGACTATGCGTTTTCGTCACCCACGCCTGGCCGGCGGCCAGGTGATCGAGGTGCCAGGCTGTTCCCATTTGATGTGGCACGACACGGTTTACCGCCATCGCGACTATTTCGATGCCGGCGCCCTGCTCTATGAACATGTCCCCCTACTGGGTCGCGTTATTCGTTGGCTGAAAAGGAGAATGGGATGAGCCTTACACCGCCCCGTCGTTACTGGCTGACCGGCGCCAGCAGTGGTATCGGTGCCGCGCTGGCCGTGGAGTTGCTCGACAGCGGCGCCCACGTGGCCCTCAGTTCCCGCACCCAAGGCCCACTGGATGCCCTCGCCCTTCGTTATCCAGGCCAGGTGCTGGTGGTGGCCGGCGACCTGACCAACAGCCAGACCGTGCGCGAGATCGGTGAGCGTATCAGCGAGGTCTGGGGTTCACTGGACACCGTGATCCTCAACGCCGGCACTTGCGAATACGTGGACGCCCGGCAATTTGACGCCTCGATCATCGAGCACGTGGTGCGCACCAACCTGCTGGCCAGCAGTTATTGCATCGAGGCCGCGCTGCCGCTGTTGCGCGCCGGGCGTACCCCGCATCTGGTGGGCGTGGCCAGCGCCGTGACCTACCTGCCCATGCCCCGCGCCGAAGCCTACGGCGCGTCCAAGGCCGGCCTGCGTTACTTGTTCGAATCCCTGCGTATCGGCCTGTCGCCGGAAAACATCGACGTCACCGTGATCAGCCCGGGCTTTGTCGACACGCCGCTGACCGAACGCAATGATTTCCCCATGCCCTTGAGCTGGCCGGCCGACAAAGCGGCGAAACACATCTTCGCCAAGCTGGAAAAACGCCCGCTGGAAATCGCCTTTCCGGCCATGTTCATTGCCACCTTGTGGCCGCTGTCGAAGCTGCCCAACCGCGCGCAACTGATCATCGGCAAACGCATGCTGCGCAGCCCGCCACCGAAGAAGGACGACCTGTGAAGATCGCCATTATCGGCAGCGGCATCGCCGGGCTGACCAGCGCCTACCTGCTCAGCCGTCGCCACGACATTACGCTGTTCGAGGCCAGTGACTGCATTGGCGGGCATACCCATACGGCCAACGTGACGGTCGACGGCAAAAGCTATGCGGTGGACACGGGTTTCATTGTGTTCAACGACTGGACCTACCCGAACTTCATCCGCCTGCTGGAGCAAATCGGGGTCAAGTTCAAACCCACCGAGATGAGCTTTTCGGTGTGCGACCAAAGCACCGGCTTTGAGTACAACGGCAACAACCTCAACAGCCTGTTTGCCCAGCGCCGCAATATTCTGTCGCCGGGGTTCTGGGGCATGCTGCGCGATATCCTGCGCTTCAATCGCCAGGCGCCGCTGGACTTGCAGGAGCAGCGCATCAGCGCCGACATGACCCTGGGCGATTACCTCACCGCTGGCGGCTATGGCCCCAGGTTTATCCGGCATTACATCGTGCCGATGGGCGCGGCCATCTGGTCGATGTCCCTGGCCGATATGCTCAAGTTCCCCCTGCAATTTTTTGTGCGTTTCTTCAAGAACCACGGCTTGCTCTCGGTGAGCAACCGTCCGCAATGGTGCGTGATCGAAGGCGGCTCCAGCCGTTATATCGAGCCGCTGACCCGCAGCTTTCGCGAACAGATACGGCTCAATTGCCCTGTGCATAAGGTGCAACGCACCGACGAGGGTGTGGTTATCCACAGCCCGGCCGGCAGCGAAACCTTTGATCGCGTGATATTCGCCTGCCACAGCGATCAGGCCCTAGCCTTGCTCGATGACCCCAGCCAGGCCGAACAGCAGATCCTCGGTGCCCTGCCCTACGCCGCCAACGACGTGGTGCTGCACACCGACACGCGCCTGCTGCCCGACCGCAAACTGGCCTGGGCCAGTTGGAACTACCGGCTGGCAGGCAACACGCAACAACAGGCCGCCGTCACCTATGACATGAACATCCTGCAAGGCATCGACAGCGCCACCACCTTTTGCGTCAGCCTCAACCAGACGCCGATGATCAACCCGCTGAAGATCCTGGCGCGCTACACCTACGCCCATCCGCAATACAGCCTGGCCGCAGTGGCGGCGCAGGCACGCTGGGAAGAATTGAACGGCGTGCGCAATACCTTTTACTGCGGGGCCTACTGGGCCAACGGCTTTCACGAAGACGGCGTGGTCAGTGCCCTGCGTGTGGCCCAGGTTTTTGGGGAAACCCTGTGAACAGCGCCCTGTACAGCGGCTGGATCGCCCATCGGCGGTTTACGCCCAAGGCCCACGCCTTTCGCTACCGCATCGGCCTGTTGTACCTGGACCTCAGCGAAGAGGATGAAGTACTGGGGCTCTCGCCGCTGGCCGGCACGGGGCGCCTGGCGCCCTTCGGTTTCCGCCAGCAGGATTACCTGCGTGAATTCACGCGCCACGGCATGAGCCTGAGCGATGCCGTGCGCCACGCAGTCGGCAAGGCCCTGGGGCAAACACCCCAGGGCGCTATCTGCCTGCTGACCCAGGCCCGCAGTTGGGGCCTGGCTTTTAACCCGGTGAGTTTCTTCTACTGCTTCGAGGCTGACGGGCAACTGGCCGCGATCCTGTGTGAAGTGACCAACACCCCATGGCGCGAGCGCTATCACTACGTGCTGCCCGCCCAGGCACTGGGCGCCGACGAGCACCAGCACTTCGCCGTGGCCAAGGCCTTCCATGTGTCGCCATTTTTGCCTCGCGACCTGGAATACCGCATGAGTTTCAGCCCGCCCGCCGCCCGGCTCGGCGTGCATATGGCCAATTGGCAGGGCACGCAAAAAGTCTTCGACGCCACCTTGAGCCTGGAAAAACAGGCACTGAGCCGGGCCAGCCTGCATCGCTATTTGTGGCGCTTTCCCTGGATGACCGCCAAGACCGGCCTTGCGATCTACTGGCAAGCCTTGCGCCTGCTGCTCAAACGCACACCGATTTTTTCCCATCAGGCCGCCGATGGCGCCTCTCGCACCGCAGTCGGGTATACCAAGGATCGCCACCATGAAATCCCCTAGCTTATCGGTCAAGGCTAACCGCCTGAACGTCAACGGCATGACCGCTGCGCTGTTGCGCAAAGGCGTGTTGCGCCAGCTCAGCCAATTGCGCCATGGCCAGTTGGTGATCATCGAGGATGGCGAGCGGCAAGTCTTCGGCGCACGGGAAGCGCACCTGCTGGGCGAGATCCAGATTCTCGACGCGGCGGTTTGGGGCCTGGTGGCCGCCAATGGCTCGATCGGCGCTGGCGAAGCGTTTATCCATGGTTATTGGACCAGCCCCGACCTCACCGCCGTGGTGCGGGTGATGGTCAGCAATCTGGAGGTGCTCGACGCCATGGAGGGTGGCCTCGCTCGCTTGGCCCGGCCGTTCACCCAGGGCCTGCACTGGCTCAACCGCAACACGCGCAAAGGCTCGCAAAAAAATATCGCCGCCCATTACGACCTGGGCAACGACCTGTTCGAAGAATTTCTCGACCCCACCATGATGTACTCGGCGGCGCAGTTCCTCACGCCTGATGACACCCTTGAGCAAGCCCAACTGAACAAGTTGGCGCGCATCTGCCAGAAACTGGCGCTCAAGCCCAGCGACCATCTGCTGGAGATCGGCACCGGCTGGGGCAGCATGGCGTTGTATGCCGCGCAGCACTACGGTTGCCGGGTCACCACTACGACCTTGTCCAAGGAACAGTTCGCCTACACCGCGCAGCGTATTGAGGCGCTGGGCCTGCAAGACCAAGTGACGGTGCTGCTGAGCGATTATCGCGACCTCACCGGTGAGTACGACAAACTGGTGTCGATCGAAATGATTGAAGCGGTGGGCCATCGTTTCCTGCCCACCTATTTCAAACAATGTGCCCAGTTGCTCAAGCCCGACGGCTTGATGCTGCTGCAAGCCATCACCATTCGTGAACAGCGCTTTGAACAGGCCAAGCGTAGCGTCGACTTTATCCAGCGCTACATCTTCCCTGGCGGCGCGCTGCCCTGTGTACAAAACATGCTGCAGATCGTCAGCCGCGACACCGACATGAACCTGTTGCACATGGAAGACTTCGGCCTGCACTACGCCCGCACCTTGCGCCTGTGGCATGAAAATTTTCGCCGCGCCCATGGCCGTCTTGCGGAACTGGGTTATGACGAATACTTCCTGCGCCTGTGGGAGTTTTACCTGTGTTACTGCGAAGGCGGCTTTATGGAGCGCACCATCGGCACCGCGCAATTGCTGCTGGCCAAACCGGCGGCCATCAATCCACCGCTGCTCGGGCGTTTCAGTGCTTAAATCCTTGGCCAATGCCGTGCTGTTTCAGTGCGGCTGGTTTGCCTGCGTGCTCGGCGGCGACAGCCGTTGGCTGCTGATCGGCATCGCGGCGCTGGGCGCGCACCTGCTGTGGATAAGTTCCTGGGCCAGGGAGGGGCGAGTGATTCTGGCCGTAACGGCGCTGGGCACACTGGTCGATACGGCATTGCGTGGGCTTGGCGTGTTTGAGTTCAATACGCCGGGGCCACTGATTCCGCTGTGGCTGATACTGTTATGGGCCTTGCTGGCCACCACCTTGCGCCATTGCCTGGCCTGGAGCGCACAGCCCTGGTGGCTGGCCAGCCTGCTAGGCGCGGTGGGCGGGCCGTTGTCTTATTACGCCGGCAGCCAATTGGCGGGTGTGAGTTTTGGGTACGCCACCATCCCAACACTGATCGGCCTGGCGCTGTTATGGGCCATGCTCTTTCCGCTGTTGCACAGGATTGCGCAGAGGCTGGAGCATTGACGCCCGTCCGAGCATTCATACGCGTCTAGCGCACTTGCCTTACACTGCGCGCCTATGACCAACATCCCTCACATTCAAATCACCGAACCCGTCACCTGCTCGACGTGCGCGGCCTGTTGCTGCCAGCTGGAAGTCATGCTGATCACCGACACTGGCGTGCCGCAACGTTTTATCGATACCGACGATTGGGGCGGTGAGGTGATGCTGCGCCTGGACGACGGCTGGTGCGCAGCGCTGGACCGCGACACGATGATGTGCACGATCTATGAACTGCGGCCGCTGATATGCCGGGAGTTCGAGATGGGGGCACCGGAATGCCTTGAAGAGCGTGAAGGCATTACCACGGCCTACCGCTGACCCCGAATGGCGTGATGATCACGGGCTTGTGTGGGAGCGGGCTTGCTCGCGAAGGCGGTGGGTCAGTCTAGGGATGTGCTAGCTGATACACCGCTTTCGCGAGCAAGCCCGCTCCCACAGGGGGGCCAAGCGTTTTTAAGATTACAACGGCATGGTGTAGTGCAGCGAGTAGCTCTCTACACCATCGTTATTGCTGCTGATGCCGGCGTTGGAATAATGCGTGGCACGAATGCCCACTTCATGCCCGCCGTTGAACCGCAGGCCGAAACCCAGGCGGTCTTCGAACTGGAAAGACTGGCCAATGTTGTTGTCTTCCAGCCGAGTGCGGGAGAACAACGCCACGCCGATACCGGCTTCGATGTAGGGCTTGACCGACTCGCCGGCAAACTCATACACAAATACCGGCGAGAACGACAGGCTGCTGGCGCCTGCACGGTCATCCCCTTCCCAATAGGTATAGGCGCCGCTCCAGTAGCCGGTCAGTCGGCCGACATTGCTCTGCATCCAGCTTTTGTCCCAATCAGAGGTCAGGCCCAGGCGGTAGGTCAGCGTCGAATCGCTGGTGCTCCCCAAGCCGAACTCCAGGCCAGCGGCCTGGGCTGAAACAGAGTGTCCCAACATAGCGGCCGCAATCGCAGCCAAACAGAACAAGCGCTTCATGTGAAACATCCTTTGCAAACGGAATAATTGGGTTGTGTACAGGCTAACGGGCTATAGAAGCCGACGCATAGCCAGAAGTTCAGCTTTTTTCAGTGTTATTTCACGAAATTTTCACGAGCCAAAGCTTCGCACAACTCCAGGATGCTTCCAAAGTGTCGGTAGGATATTTCTTAGGTGATACAGGTCGCCGCTGGTCCAGAACTGTGCAGGTTCAGGTTCGCCAGCGGCCAGCAGGTCGCGCTCACCGAGCAAGCGCTTGAGCTGGCGCGCCACGGCGGCGCCGGTATCAATGAGGATGATGCTGGGGGGCAGCATCTGCGCCAGAAGTGGCTTGAGGAAGGGATAATGGGTGCAACCCAGGATGATGGTGTCGCAACCGGCGCTAAGCAGCGGCTCGATATAGCCTTGCAGCAGGGCGCTCAAGGCGGGGCTATTCAGGTCGCCGGCTTCAATCAACTCCACCAGGCCTGGGCACGGCTGGGTAATCACGCGCACATCGGTGGCGAAGCGATCGAGCAAGGCGGCGAACTTGGCGCTTTGCAGGGTGCCGGTGGTGGCAAGCACACCCACCACGCCGCTGCGCGTGGCAGCAGCAGCAGGTTTGACCGCAGGCTCCATGCCGACCAACGGCCAGTCGGGGTAGTCCTGGCGCAAATCGGCGACGGCGGCGACGGTTGCCGTGTTACAGGCAATCACGAACGCCTTGGCGCCACGCTCGCGGAAAAACTCAGCGACAGAGCGAGAACGCTCAAGAATGAACGCCGGGGTTTTCTCGCCATAGGGGATGTGCCCGCAGTCCGCCACGTACAGCAGCGACTCGTGGGGCAACAACTGCTGGATTTCTTCCAGCACCGTCAGGCCGCCGATGCCGGAATCGAACACACCAATAGGCGCGCCCTTAACCATGTTGTGTCCCGCAGACGCTGCAGCCTGGGTCGCGCTTGACGCGCAACTCGCGAAAACGCGTAGTCAGCGCATCGATCAACAACAAGCGCCCCACCAACGGCTCACCAAAACCGGCCAGCAGTTTCAACGCTTCCAGCGCTTGCAGGCTGCCAACCACCCCCACCAACGGCCCGACGACGCCGGCTTCGCTGCAGGTCAGTTCCGTGTCGCTGCCGTGCCCATACAAACAGTGGTAACAGGGGCTGTCGGCGCGACGGGGGTCGAATACCGACAATTGCCCCTCAAGGCGAATGGCCGCGCCACTGATCAACGGTTTGCCAGCGGTTACGCAGGCCGCGTTGACCGCCTCGCGGGTAGAGAAGTTGTCGCTGCAATCGAGCACCAGGTCCACTGCGTTGACCGCAGCGGCCAGCGAGTCGGCATCCAGCGCGGCACGATGGGCGACCAGGGTGACTTCAGGGTTGATGGCCTTCAGGCGCTCCATGGCCGAATCGACCTTGGTCTGCCCCACGCTGTCAGTGTCATGGATGATCTGGCGTTGCAGGTTGGTCAAATCGACCGTATCGAAATCCGCCAAGTGCAATTCGCCCACCCCAGCAGCGGCCAGGTAGAGCGCCACCGGAGCGCCCAAGCCACCCAGGCCGACGATCAACGCGCGGCTCTGCTTCAGGCGTAATTGGCCGTCGATGTCCACATGCTGCAACAGAATCTGCCGGCTATAGCGCAACAGCTCCTGGTCGGTCAGCACGGGCGGCGCCCCAAGGTGATGCGTTCGTGACCGCCGAGGTCGATGCGGCTGTGTACGCCGTCAAAGCCCTGGTTCAGCAACAAGTCGCGCACGGCCTGGGCCTGGTCGTAACCGTGTTCGAGCAACAGCCAGCCGCCGTCGTTCAGGTGAGCAGGAGACTCTGCAATGATCAGGCGCAAATCGTCCAGGCCATCGTGCCCCGCCACCAGCGCACTGGCCGGTTCGAAGCGCACATCACCGGCCACCAGGTGCGGGTCATTGTCGGCAATGTAGGGCGGGTTGCTGATGATCAGATCGAAGCGGTGGCCTTGCAAGGCGCTGAACCAATGGCTGCTCAGCACCGTGGCGTTATGAAGGTGCAGGCGTTGGCGATTGCGCTCGGCCAGGGCCACGGCCTCCAGCACGCGGTCGACCGCCGTGACCTGCCAGGCCGGGCGTTCACTGGCCAAGGCCAAGGCGATGGCGCCGCTGCCGGTGCCCAGGTCCAGGACCTGGGCGGGCGTGGCGGGCAGCAATTCCAGGGCAGCCTCCACCAGCAGCTCGGTTTCCGGGCGCGGGATCAGCGTGTGCGGAGCCACTTCCAGGTCGAGTTTCCAGAAACCTTGCTGGCCGAGGATATACGCCACCGGCTCGCCGCTGCGGCGGCGCTGCAGGTAGCTGGCAAAGGTCAGGGCGTCTTCGCTGCTGACGATTTTTTCCGGCCAGGTATGCAGGTAGCTGCGCGATTTGCCCAGGGCAGCGGCCAGCAGCAACTCCACGTCCAGGCGCGCTGTCGGCGAGTCGGGCAGGTCAGCGGCGCGCAGCAGGCTGGCAATGATGGTCATTTAGTCACCTATCGCCGCCAGTTGATCGGCCTGGTATTCGGCGAGCAACGGCTCGATCACCGCATCCACGCCACCGGCAAGGATTTCGTCGAGGGAGTACAGGGTGAGGTTGACCCGATGGTCGGTAACCCGGCCCTGGGCAAAATTGTAGGTGCGGATACGCTCGGAGCGGTCGCCGGAGCCCACCAGCAGCTTGCGTTCGCTGGCAATCGCGTTGGCCGCGGCGCTGGTCTGCTGGTCGTTCAACTTGGCCGACAACCAGGACATGGCCCGAGCACGGTTCTTGTGCTGGGACCGTTCTTCCTGGCACTCCACCACAATGCCCGACGGCAAGTGAGTGATACGGATCGCCGAGTCGGTCTTGTTAACGTGCTGGCCACCCGCGCCGGATGAGCGGTAGGTGTCGACGCGCAAGTCCGCCGGGTTGATCTCGATGGCTTCCTGTTCGTCCGGCTCAGGCAGCACGGCCACGGTGCACGCCGAGGTGTGGATACGGCCCTGGGATTCGGTGGCCGGCACCCGCTGTACGCGGTGCGCACCGGATTCGAACTTCAGCTTGCCGTAGACGTTGTCGCCTTCAACCCGGGCGATGACTTCTTTATAGCCGCCATGCTCGCCCTCGTTCTCGGAGAGGATCTCCACGCGCCAGCCGCGACGCTCGGCATAGCGCGAATACATGCGGAACAGGTCGCCGGAAAAAATCGCCGCCTCGTCGCCACCGGTACCGGCGCGGATTTCGAGGAACACGTTGCGCCCGTCGTTAGGGTCCTTGGGCAGCAACATGCGTTGCAAGTCACCCTCAAGCTCAGCGAGCTTTTCCTTGGCTTCGCGGACTTCTTCCACGGCCATTTCGCGCATGTCCGGGTCGTTGTCCTTGAGCAGGGCCTGGGCGCCTTCAAGATCGGCCTGAACTTTCAGCAGGTTTTTATAGGTGGCCACAATGGGCTCAACTTCGGCGTATTCCTTGGAATAAGCGCGGAACTTGGTTTGATCGGAAATGACCTCGCCATCGCCGAGCAAGGCGGTCAGTTCTTCGAAACGGTCCTGGAGCACGTCCAGTTTATTGAGCAGTGACGCTTTCATTGCGGTTTTTTATCCGAAGAGCTGTCTGACGCGCCCTCACCGAGGGCAAAGAGTTCCTGGGCCATGGCCAGCGCATCGAGGCGGCCTTCGGCGGTAAGCTTTTTCAACTGGACGCTAGGGGCGTGAAGCAGTTTGTTGGTCAGGCCACGGGCCAATTGCATCAGCACCTCTTCGGCGCCGCTGCCGTTGGCCAGCATGCGCTGGGCCTTGAGCAACTCTTCATCACGCAGGCGTTCGCCCTGCTGACGATACGCCTTGAGCACATCCACTGCCGCCAGTTCACGCAGGCGCACCATGAAATCTTCGGCGCCGGTGCTGACCATTTCCTCGGCGGCCTGGGCGGCGCCCTGACGGCTCTTGAGGTTTTCGGCGACGACTTCGTGCAGATCATCGACGCTATAGAGGTAAACGTCGTCCAACTCGCCGACTTCAGGCTCGATATCCCGCGGAACGGCGATATCTACCATGAAGATCGGCTTGTGCTTGCGCAGCTTCAACGCGCTTTCGACCGCGCCCTTGCCCAGAATCGGCAATTGGCTGGCGGTGGAACTGATGACGATATCACTGCGTACCAGCTCAGCGGGAATGTCCGACAGCAGCACCGCGTGGGCACCGAACTGCTCGGCCAGAATGCTGGCGCGCTCCAGAGTGCGGTTGGCGACCACGATACGCTTCACGCCAAGGTCGTGCAGGTGACGGGCCACCAGGGTGATGGTTTCCCCGGCGCCGATCAGCAGGGCCTGGCTGCGCTGCAAGTCGCTGAAAATCTGCTTGGCCAGGCTCACGGCGGCAAAGGCCACGGACACCGGGTTTTCGCCGATGGCCGTGTCGGTGCGTACCTGTTTGGCAGAATTGAATGTGGCCTGGAACAGGCGGCCCAGCAACGGGCCGACGGTGCCGGCCTCGCGTGCTACGGCGTAAGCGGACTTCATCTGGCCGAGGATCTGCGGTTCGCCCAACACCAGCGAGTCGAGACCGGCCGCCACGCGCATCATGTGACGAACTGCCGCATCCTCTTCATGCACATAAGCGCTGGCGCGCAGGTCATCGAGGCTCAAATGGTGATAATCGGCCAGCCAGCGCAGCACGACATCGGCTGAAAGATGTTCCTGCTCTATATAGAGTTCGCTGCGATTGCAGGTCGAAAGGATCGCAGCTTCGCGGCTGTCGGTGAGCCGGCAGAGCTGCTGCAGGGCCTCAACCAACTGCTCTGGCGTAAACGCCACGCGCTCGCGCACGTCTACGGAGGCAGTCTTGTGGTTAATACCGAGTGCGAGGAAGGCCATTCAATATCGCTGATGATGTCGGGAAGCCGACAATTGTCCTACTTCGAAAGATCCAGAACAACCACCGTCGTCTATTGTCCCTATACCTTGTGCCTATCAATGCGCTTTTGTAGGAGCGAGCTTGCTCGCGAAAATCGTCAACGATAACGCGGCAAGCCTGGCGCTCAGCGACGCTCTCAGGTTTTTCGCGAGCAAGCTCGCTCCTACAAAGGAAAAGGCAAAAGGCAGCAATAGTCGTATTCCGAGTGCCCCGGTTATGTTTGGCCGAAGGCTTGTGTCATGATGATCCGACCGCAGGTTAGTCGTCCTCTTCCTATATGAATAGATCTTCCGCGTTGCTCCTCGCTTTTGTCTTCCTCAGCGGCTGCCAGGCCATGGCCCCCGTGTCGCCGGACGCTACGTCGCCGGTGGAAGACAGCACTCCCGCCCCTGAAAAGCCCAAGGTTTATTCCTCGTTCAGTGAAGAAACGATCTACAGCCTGCTGACCGCTGAACTGGCCGGCCAGCGCAATCGCTTCGATATTGCGCTGGATAATTACGTGACCCAGGCCATCAACACCCAGGACCCGGGGATTTCCGAGCGAGCGTTTCGCATCGCCGAATACCTGGGCGCCGACCAGGCAGCGCTGGACACCTCGCTGATCTGGGCCAAAAACGCCCCGGATGACCTGGAAGCCCAGCGCGCCGCAGCCGTGCAACTGGCACGTGCCGGGCGCTACGACGACTCCATGGTCTATATGGAGAAGGTTTTGCAGGGCAAGGGCGACACGCATTTTGACTTTCTTGCGCTATCGGCCGCCGACACCGACCAGGACACGCGCAACGGGCTGATGAAGAGTTTCGATCGCCTGCTGCAAAAGCACCCGAAGAACAGCCAGTTGATTTTCGGCAAGGCCCTGCTGCTGCAACAGGACGATGAAGCCGACGCCGCGCTCAAGCTGCTGGAACAGAACCCGCCGGAAGAAGGCGAAATCGCGCCGATCCTGTTGCGTGCACGCCTGCTGCAAAGCCTTAACCGCGGCAAGGAAGCGATTCCGCTGCTGGAAAAAAGCATCAAGAAATACCCCGGCGACAAGCGCCTGCTCCTGACCTATGCGCGCATGCTGGTGGAGCAGGACCGGATGGAAGACGCCAAAGTGCAGTTCGCCAACCTGGTCCAGCAATACCCCGACGACGACGAGCTGCGTTATTCCCTGGCACTGGTGTGCCTGGAAGCCAAGGCCTGGGACGAGGCCAAGGGCTACCTGCAAGAGCTGATCGAACGTGACAGCCATGTGGACTCGGCGCATCTGAACCTGGGCCGCATCGCTGAAGAGCGTAACGACCCGCAAGCGGCCCTGCTTGAATATGCTCAGGTTGGCCCCGGTAATGACTACCTGCCAGCGCAGTTGCGCCAGGCCGATATTCTGATGAGCAATGGCCGCACCGACGAAGCGGAAAAACGCCTGGCCGCGGCCCGCGATGCCGAGCCGGACTATGCGATCCAGCTGTACCTGATCCAGGCCGAGACCTTATCGGCCAACAAACAGGGCGAACGTGCCTGGAAACTGCTGCAACAGGCGTTACTGCAATACCCCGACGATTTGAACCTGCTGTACACCCGTGCCATGCAGGCGGAAAAACGCAATGACCTGGCACAGCTGGAAAAAGACCTGCGCCTGATCATCAAGCGTGACCCGGACAACGCCATGGCCCTTAACGCCCTGGGCTATACCTTGTCCGACCGCACCACACGCTACGCCGAAGCCAAGGTGCTGATCGAACAGGCTCATGCGCTCAACCCTGAAGACCCGGCCGTGCTCGACAGCCTGGGCTGGGTAAATTACCGCCTGGGCAACCTCGACGAGGCCGAACGCTTGCTGCGCCAGGCACTGGAGCGTTTCCCGGACCAGGAAGTCGCTGCGCACCTGGGCGAAGTGCTCTGGGCCAATGGCAAGCAACGCGAAGCCCGACAAATCTGGGAAAAATTCCTCAAGGAACAACCCGACAGCCCCATCCTGCGCAGCACCATCAAGCGCCTGACCGGATCCGAGACCCTTTAAATTTATGTTCTTGCGCCACGTTATTGTTTTCAGCTTCATCGCCCTGCTCGCCGGTTGCGCGGGCATCGGCAGCCGTGAATCCGTTGAAGGCCAGGGCAACCCGGCCCAATGGAAACAACACAAGGACCAGCTCAGCAGCATCGATGGCTGGCAGATCGAGGGCAAGGTCGGGGTGCGCGCGCCGAAAGACTCCGGCAGCGGCACCCTGTTCTGGCTGCAACGCCAGGACTACTACGACATTCGCCTCTCGGGCCCCCTGGGCCGTGGCGCAGCCCGCCTGACTGGCCGGCCGGGGCAAGTGAGCCTGGAAGTGGCCAACCAGGGCCGCTACGAGGCAACCTCCCCGGAAGAACTGCTGGAGCAGCAGATTGGCTGGAAGCTGCCCGTCTCGCATTTGGTCTGGTGGGTGCGCGGCTTGCCGGCGCCGGACAGCAAGAGCCGTCTGAGCCTCAATGGCGACAGCCGCCTCGCCACCCTGGAGCAGGATGGCTGGCAGGTCGAATATTTGAGCTACGTGGAACAAAGCGGCTATTGGCTCCCGGAACGGATCAAGCTGCATGGCACCGACCTGGATGTCACGTTGGTGATCAAGGACTGGCAACCGCGCAAGCTGGGGCAATAACGTGTCCGCACAAAAATTGACCCTGCCCTCCCCGGCCAAGCTCAACCTGATGCTGCATATCCTTGGTCGTCGTGAAGATGGCTACCACGAGTTGCAGACGCTGTTTCAATTTCTCGACTACGGCGATGAGCTGACCTTTGCCGTACGTGACGATGGCGTGATCCAGCTGCACACCGAATTCGACGGTGTGCCCCACGACAGCAATCTGATTGTGCGGGCGGCAAAAAAAATTCAGGAACACTCTGGCTGCACACTCGGCATCGATATCTGGATCGACAAAATCCTGCCCATGGGCGGGGGTATCGGTGGCGGCAGCTCAAATGCCGCGACTACTTTGTTAGGCCTCAATCACTTATGGCAACTGGGCTGGGACCACGACCGCCTTGCTGCGCTGGGCCTTACGCTGGGCGCCGACGTACCGGTTTTCGTGCGGGGGCACGCCGCATTTGCTGAAGGCGTTGGGGAGAAACTCACCCCTGTAGAGCCCGAAGAACCTTGGTATGTCGTGCTGGTGCCGCAAGTATCTGTAAGTACAGCAGAAATTTTTTCAGATCCGTTGTTGACACGTAACTCTTCTCCCATTAAAGTGCGCCCCGTTCCCAAGGGAAACAGTCGAAATGACTGCTTACCGGTTGTAGCAAGGCGTTATCCAGAGGTACGTAACGCTTTGAATTTGTTAGGTAAATTTACCGAAGCAAAATTAACCGGAACTGGAAGTTGTGTGTTTGGGGGCTTCCCAAGCAAAGCTGAAGCTGATAAAGTCTCGGCCCTTCTTACAGAGACCCTTACAGGGTTTGTAGCAAAGGGAAGCAACGTTTCGATGTTGCATCGCAAGCTGCAAAGTCTGCTCTAAAAGGAACCGAGTGTTAGGCACTCGTTGCAACAGATACAGGGGCGTCGCCAAGCGGTAAGGCAGCAGGTTTTGATCCTGCCATGCGTTGGTTCGAATCCAGCCGCCCCTGCCATTTTCTAATACTCATCCAGGTTACCCTCAGCCTCTAGGTACTGCGCGTGTCCAAGATGATGGTCTTTACGGGGAATGCCAACCCCGATCTGGCTCGGCGTGTCGTACGTCAGCTGCATATCCCTCTCGGTGACATCTCTGTCGGTAAATTCTCCGACGGCGAAATTACAGCCGAGATCAATGAAAATGTCCGCGGTAAAGACGTCTTCATTATTCAGCCGACCTGCGCTCCGACCAACGATAACCTGATGGAACTCGTCGTGATGGCTGATGCCTTCCGCCGCTCCTCAGCGACTCGAATCACAGCTGTAATCCCTTACTTTGGTTATGCCCGTCAGGATCGCCGTCCGCGCTCCGCACGTGTAGCTATCAGCGCGAAAGTCGTTGCTGACATGCTGACCGTGGTAGGTATCGACCGTGTGCTCACGGTTGACCTGCACGCTGACCAAATCCAGGGGTTCTTCGATATTCCGGTAGATAACATCTACGGCTCCCCCGTTCTGGTGGATGACATCGAAGACCAGCGCTTTGAAAACCTGATGATCGTGTCCCCGGACATTGGTGGCGTCGTGCGTGCACGGGCTGTTGCCAAATCCTTGGGCGTGGACCTCGGGATCATCGACAAACGCCGTGAGAAAGCCAATCACTCTGAAGTGATGCATATCATCGGTGATGTCGAAGGGCGTACCTGTATTCTGGTTGATGACATGGTCGACACCGCCGGCACCCTGTGCCACGCGGCGAAAGCCTTGAAAGAGCACGGTGCAGCAAAAGTCTTCGCCTACTGCACACACCCTGTGCTGTCGGGCCGAGCGATCGAGAACATCGAGAACTCCGTGCTGGACGAACTGGTGGTGACCAACACCATCCCGTTGTCCGCCGCAGCTCAAGCCTGTGCACGTATCCGCCAACTGGATATTGCACCGGTCGTTGCCGAAGCGGTTCGCCGCATCAGCAATGAAGAATCGATCAGCGCGATGTTCCGTTAAGGGTCAAACCAACGGATCACCTCACTGACGAAAAGCGCCCCGCCCCAGCATTCCGCTGGGGCGGGGCTTTTTTGCCCATATCGAGTTCGGCGCTGGTCGCAAACGCCCCCCGATGATGGCTATTTTGGAGATACAACATGAACGAATTTACTCTGAACGCCCAAGCGCGTACTGACCTGGGGAAAGGTGCGAGCCGCCGCCTGCGTCACGCCGCCAACATTCCAGCCGTTGTCTACGGTGGTAACAAGCCTGCTGAATCCGTGACCATCCTGGCCAAGGAAATCGCCAAGCTGTTCGAAAACGAAGCTGCCTACAGCCACGTTATCGAGCTGAACGTCGACGGCGCCAAGCAGAACGTCATCGTTAAAGCGATGCAGCGTCACCCTTCCAAGCAGTTCATCATGCACGCTGACTTCGTTCGCGTTGTAGCTGGCCAGAAACTGACCGCCATCGTGCCTGTGCACTTTGTGGGTGAAGAAGCTCCGGTCAAGAAAGGCGGCGAGATCTCTCACGTCCTGAACGAAATCGAAGTGACCTGCCTGCCGAAAGACCTGCCTGAGTTCATCGAAGTCGACCTGTCGGCTCTGGAAATCGGCGCCATCGTTCACCTGTCCGACCTCAAGGCTCCTAAAGGCGTTGAGTTTGTCGCACTGGCTCACGGTGATGACAAAGCTGTTGCCAACGTTCACGCTCCACGCGTTGCTCCAGAAGAAGCTGAAGAAGGCGCTGCAGAGTAATTCACTCTGTATTGCCGGAGCTTGAGGAAACATCGCGGACCGAAACGTAGCGAGAAAGCGGGCGATAACGCGGCGTTTACTCTTGAGTAAATGATGTAGTGTCGTCCACTTTCGCCGCACACGGGTACGGCGATGTTATCCACAACTCCAAAGGAAGGGCCCCTGTCGTGACTGCCATTAAACTGATCGTTGGCCTGGGAAATCCAGGCGCCGAATACGAACAGACCCGGCATAACGCGGGGGCCCTTTTTGTTGAGCGTATCGCCCACGCCCAAGGCATCAACCTGGTGGCCGATCGCAAATATTTTGGCCTGACCGGGCGCTTTTCGCACCAGGGTCAGGATGTTCGTCTACTGATTCCCACCACCTACATGAACCGCAGCGGCCAGGCTGTCGCGGCGCTTGCGGGCTTCTTTCGGATCAAACCCGAAGAAATCCTGGTGGCCCATGACGAACTGGACCTGCCACCCGGCGTAGCCAAGCTCAAGCTCGGCGGCGGGCATGGTGGGCACAATGGCCTGCGCGACATCATCGCGCAGTTGGGCAATCAGAATAATTTTTACCGTCTGCGGCTCGGCATTGGCCACCCAGGCGTTGCCAGTATGGTTTCAAATTTCGTCCTGGGTCGTGCGCCACGCGCCGAACAGGAAAAACTCGATGCCAGCATCGATTTTGCCCTCGGCGTGCTGCCGGATATCTTCGCCGGTGAATGGAACCGTGCGATGAAAAACCTGCACAGCCAGAAGGCCTGACTCTTACCGAGGGGAAACACCATGGGATTCAATTGCGGCATCGTCGGCCTGCCCAACGTCGGCAAATCCACCCTGTTCAACGCCCTGACCAAGTCCGGTATTGCGGCGGAGAACTTCCCCTTCTGCACCATCGAACCCAACAGCGGCATTGTGCCGATGCCGGACCCGCGTCTTGACGCACTGTCGGCCATCGTCAATCCCAAGCGCATCCTGCCGACCACCATGGAGTTCGTCGACATCGCGGGCCTCGTCGCCGGCGCCTCGAAAGGTGAAGGCCTGGGCAACAAGTTCCTGGCCAACATCCGCGAAACCGATGCCATCGCCCACGTGGTCCGTTGCTTTGAAGACGAGAACGTGATTCACGTCTCCAACAGCGTCGACCCGAAACGCGACATCGAGATCATCGACCTGGAACTGATCTTCGCCGACCTCGACAGCTGCGAGAAGCAACTGCAGAAAGTCGCGCGTAACGCCAAGGGCGGCGACAAGGATGCAGTGGTCCAAAAGGGCTTGCTGGAGCAACTGATCGCGCACTTCACCGAAGGCAAGCCAGCGCGCAGCCTGATGAAGAACATGGGCGCAGACGAGAAGGCCGTGATCAAGGGCTTCCACCTGCTGACCACCAAGCCTGTGATGTACATCGCCAACGTTGCCGAAGACGGCTTCGAGAACAACCCGCTGCTCGACGTGGTCAAGGCCATTGCCGACGAAGAAGGTGCCATCGTTGTTCCGGTGTGCAACAAGATCGAAGCGGAAATCGCTGAGCTCGATGACGGCGAAGAAAAGGACATGTTCCTCGAGGCCCTGGGCCTGGAAGAGCCTGGCCTGAACCGCGTGATCCGCGCCGGCTACGAAATGCTCAACCTGCAGACCTACTTCACCGCCGGCGTCGAAGAAGTCCGCGCCTGGACCGTCAAGGTGGGTGCCACTGCGCCACAGGCCGCCGGCGTGATCCACACCGACTTCGAAAAAGGCTTCATCCGCGCCGAAGTGATCGCCTACAACGACTTCATCCAGTTCAAGGGTGAAGCGGGTGCCAAGGAAGCCGGTAAATGGCGCCTGGAAGGCAAGGACTACATTGTTAAAGACGGCGATGTGATGCACTTCCGCTTCAACGTATAAGCGTTAGCTGAACACCCTGCCCGATACAAGAAACCGACGCATTGCGTCGGTTTTTTGTTGCCTCCTATTTCTATCTACCGCTCAACTAAAGGCCCTCTACATAGAAACCTTAATCATCCAGATCCGGCGATCCATTTGAACGATGAATCCCTCAACTCTTAAGTCTTCTCCTACACTAAACGCTCAATAACCAACACTAAAGCACTTGAATAATACAGCGCACTGACATAGTTAATATTTCACACATTCTCCTGCAGCATTTTCATACTCACAGCCACGATGACTTTTTTGATTATTTGCGTTCTACTGGCCGTACGCCAACAGCGTTCTATCAACAGTGAAGTGATAGCGATAGTGGAGTACCCGGACTATGTCAGCCTCTTACAAAATAACAAATGAGACATACCTCCCCTCTGTTGAAGCCTTGGACATCGAGCGTACGCTCAAGAGTACTGCGGCGCTCGATATTGACATTCTATTATTAGGAGAGACGGGGACGGGCAAGGATACCTTGGCCCAACGGATCCATCGTTTATCGGGGCGACGAGGTCATTTTGTCGCCGTGAACTGCGCCGCCATCCCGGAAAGCCTCGCAGAGAGCCAACTGTTCGGCGTCAACAGCGGCGCCTATACCGGAGCAGTGCAATCACGTGCGGGTTTTATCGAAGCCGCTCACCTGGGTACCTTGTATCTGGATGAAATCGACAGTATGCCGCTCTCCATGCAAGCCAAACTGCTACGGGTACTGGAATCAAGGGGTGTGGAACGGCTGGGCTCAACCCGGTTTATCCCGGTAGACATGCGAGTCATCGCCTCTGCGCAGCAATCCCTGCATGAGATGGTCGAGCAGGGAAGGTTCAGGCGCGACCTGTATTTCCGCCTTAACGTCGTAAATATCAATCTGCCTCCGCTGCGCAATCGCCGTGACCGAATCGTCCCGTTGTTCCTGAATATGATTCAAGAGGAAGCCGAGCACTATAAGTGTCTCGCCCCAAACCTGTGCAGCGAGTTGGTGCAACAGTTGCTGTGCCACCCATGGCTGGGGAATGTGCGTGAGCTGCGCTCCACTGCCAAACGTTTCGTGCTGGGTCTGGCGCCGTTATCAAGCTCCCCCTCGAACGTTACAAACGAGCCAATCAACCTGAAAGAACGCCTGCAACAAATCGAGAAAGCTCTGATTGAAGAGTCGTTGCGTCGTCATACCTACTGTGTGGACGAGGTGGCTGTAGAGTTGGGGATGGCGAAGAGAACGCTTTACTATCGAATGAAACAACTAGACATACAGTAACCCGCTGCGCAGGCCACAGGCACCGAAGAAATCCCCAGATACACCCTTCAAGTAAAAGCTGGAACCATATTCGCCCCAGAACCACACAAGGATGAGCCTGATATATTTAGTGCCTATTGGAAGCAACAATATTGCAACTACATATCAAGACTCAAACACCATTTCTTAGATATTGGAGTATCACTATGAGTGTTTCTGGCATTAACCCGCAAACCTATCAAGTCCCTGTCCAAAGCTCCGGCGGCGGCGAAAACGAAGACCTTAAAGCAGAAAGGAAAGCAGCGGTTCGCGAATCCCTGAAGGAAAGTATTGAAGCCTTCAAGATCTCTGAGAAGAAAAAGAACATCGACGCGATGCGCTAAATAGCATTACCGCCCTTTGTCACCAAAGGGCGGTTTCCCCAGGAGGTCTATATGCAGATAAAAGAAGTCGATGTATTACACGAATATCAAAACGGCCTCACAGCTCGCAGGCCCCCTACCCAACCTACACACCACGGCGAAGACGTGAGCTTTTTCAGCTCGTTATTGGAACCGTCGATGCAACGGGCCACCGCCACGTCATCATCGAATGCCCTGACCGACGCTTTGCAGCATCTGGACAAGGCAAGAAGTGGCATGAGTCGAGGCCTGAAAGACTTCAACAATGAGTTCAAAGAGAAAAATCGGCTTAACTATGCCTCCCATCTTTCAGACTCCGTACTGCTGACCCAAACCCTGGTGAAGTGCGTCGGCAAGGGCGCGCAGTGCCTAGAAAAAGTCAGCAACCTGCAGTAGGAAAAAATGATTCGTTTTCTATCCATCGGATTAGTTTTCTCGCTGACGCTGATACTGGGCGGCTGCGGCGAAAGTGTCGAACTGCATCGCCAACTCTCCGAGCAGGATGCCAATGAGGTCATCGCAGAACTGGCTGACAAACACATACGCGCACAAAAAGTGCCTGCCAAGGACGGCGTCGTGGTGCGTGTCAATGCAGCCGATATCAGCCGCGCCGTTCGCACACTGGAAGCGGTCGGATTGCCGAAGGTCGCCCGTGCCACACTGGGTGACACCTTCCGCAAGGAGGGCGTCATCTCTACCCCACTGGAAGAGCGTGCCCGGTATATCTATGCACTGTCCCAGGAGTTGGAGGCGACACTGTCAAACATCGATGGCGTCATCGTCGCTCGCGTGCACGTGGTGTTGCCCGAACGCGTGGCTCCCGGTGAGCCCGTCCAACCCGCCTCCGCCTCGGTGTTCATCAAGCATGACCCGCGACTGGAGCCCGACAGCATCCGGGCGCGCGTACGCAGGATGGTATCCAGTAGTATTCCCGGCATGACCACTGCATTGGATAACGCGCAGAAGCTCACGGTGGTTTTTGTGCCGGCAGCGGCTTACCAAGAGCAACAGCGCCTGAGCTATTTCGGTCCGTTCCTGGTTCCCGAGGAAGACATCGGTTTTTGGCGTACCACTGTCAGCTTGTTGGTTATCGGCGCGATACTGACGCTCTTCGCTGCGTTGTTCTGGCGCATACGAGGCCAACGATCAAGGCAGGATCCTGTCAGCCCCAGCGCATCTACCGAATGAGTGATCATCTGGCCTGGGCCCAATGGTGGGCCAGTCCGTGGCGGTTTTCGCACCCGGATGCGACCAGCGCCCAGGCCTACCACGCATTACCCGCCCTGTGTCGCAGCCAACCCGCACTGGCGTGTGCAGCGTTGGGCATCGAACCGTGCCTACCTCCCCCTCCCTGTGCAACGGTGCTTGGTTTGGCCCTGGCTTCACGAGAGCAGTTCGATCTGGCGATAGCGCTACTGGAGCTTACGTGCCATCCCAACGTCGACAGCCCCTTGTACGATGAACACCGCAAGTGGTGTGAGCGCCTTGCAAAGGCCCTGCACCCTGACGCCCTGTTGCAGCCGGAGAATGATCCACTGCAATTGCTGAGGGCGTGGGTTGAGCCTGCTGTCTGGCAACGTCTTCGGCTGCGCTTGCCCCCTGACCGGGTGCAGGCGCTTGAAACCACTCACCTGCCACTCGACGACGCGCATGGCCGGCTCAATACGCTGTGGCAGGCGATTGTCTGGCGTATCGAAGCAACGGGCAGCGAAACAAATCGTCGTTAACTGCAACACGCCAGAGCATTGTCTATGTTGACCCTACGCAAAATCGAATTGCACAACGGCGCTTGCGGGCAGCCAAAAGTATTGATTACCCGGGAGATGCTCGCCGATTGCGTTCAGTCCGCGCAGTTGCTGGGTAGCGCACAGACCCAAGCTGAAGAGTTGCTGCGCCAGGCGGCTGAGCATCGCGAAGAAATGCTCGAGCAGGCCCGCCTCGACTTCTGGTCACGTGCCCACGCGCAACTCAGCGCGTGGGAGCGCCAACGCCAGACGATGTGTGACAGCCTCGAACACTACGCAACATCCATTGCCAACCGAGCCTTCCACTGCCTGTTGGAAGAAGTGCCTCCCCCAAAGCGTCTTTCGGCATTGGTCAAACAGTTGGTAGCGACGCAAATTCCACCTATCAAGGCAACCTTGGTTTGCCACCCGCGCGAGCATGAGCAGATAGCCCAAGCCTTGGCCCGGTTGGGCTCTACACCCTGGAAGCTTCGCCCCGATGACCAGATCAAACCTCAATCACTGCTACTGGAAACAGATGAAGGCGATTTTCGTATCGACTGGGCCTCGATGCGAGAAATATTGTTTACAGGCGAGTAGGACATAGCGGTAGAGGCAGGCGATATCTTTAAAAAGATGTCTGCCGATGGAACTGGTGGCAAACAACCCGCCACACAGTTCAGACACATCTGGAGTAAAAATCATGGACTTTCACGGAAACCTGAAAAACCATCTATTGAAGCAAGTTCAGGCTGATATCAAGCGAGTGAATACAGCCTATAAAGATCCGGTTGCGCTCGATGCAGATATCGAATATTTCAGCGACCTCGTGAAGCAACAGAAGCTCTCTCTTATCGCGTTCAACGAACACACGCGCTCCAGGCATACGTTGCTCAAAACAGCGCTGGACGGCGTGCAATAAGTTGCAAGCACTCCTTGCCGATTGGCTGAATGGCCACGAAGGGCAGCTGACTTTGTTTGAGAACGACGACGAAATCATCTTTCAACGCGTTTCGAACAGACTGCTGGTAAAGGTTCAGTTGACCAAAGCGGACGAAGACAAAGCCCAGCTGCGCACCTGGATGCGTCTGGGAGGCCCCAGCCTGAGCTATTTTCACGGCGCAGTGGCATTGGCGCCGACCACCGGTGCGCTTTGGCTTATTCAATGTGTGGAGAGGGGGCACGGCGAGCAGCTGGCGAAGTGTCTCGAATCCCTTCTCAACCAACGCGACACCTGGCGCGCCATTGTCGCGCGCCAGGCGCGGCCTGTACGCACATTCATACCCACGTCGCTGCGCTCGATATCGCACTAATCAGAGACTTTCCCATGCCTGACAAAAACGACAAGCACAAACGCTTGCGCCCTCACGTACCTGCTTCGACCCACCGCGCCGCCTGGTGTTGGCTCATCATGCTGCCTGGGTGGCTGCTGCCACTGGATAGCGCGCTGGCCGCAATTCCTCCCGAATGGAAAAACACGGCCTACGCTTATGAAGCCCAGCACAAACCGGTGCGCGAAGTGCTGGAAGATTTTGCCCAGACATTTGGTACTCAGCTTCAGGTCGAAGGGCTGCTCGAAGGTAACGTCAACGGCAAGATACGCGCGAATACGCCACAGTCATTGCTCGACCGGTTGGGGGTCGAACACCGTTTCCAATGGTACATGTACAACAACACCCTTTATATCAGCACCCTGGACCAGCAAGAGTCCGCACGCCTGGAAGTCTCTTCCGAGACCATCGCAGACCTCAAGCAAGCGCTGACCGATATAGGCTTGCTCGACAGTCGTTTCGGCTGGGGCGAGTTGCCGGAAGACGGTGTTGTGCTGGTCTCCGGCCCGAAAGTTTATATCGAACAAATCAAGCGTTTCAGCAGCCAGCGCCGTTCCGCGGATGAAAAACAGAGCGTGTTGAGCTACCCACTGAAATTCGCCAGCGCGGCGGACCGCCAAATGGAATACCGCAACGAAAAAATCACCATCCCCGGTGTAGCCACCATGCTACGAGGGCTTCTGGAACCGCGCTCAACCTCAACCTCGACCTCTTCGGCACAGGCTCAACGCTCCATCACCCAGCCCGCGTTCATTACGCCCGTGGTTCCACGCTTGAGCAACCCGTTGCTGGGGCAAATGCTCGGCTCCACCGCGACAACCGGGCTGAACGGCTCTACCGATACAGGCATGTCAATCACCCCACGTGCCCCGGTCAGCCCAGCCCGTATCCGCGTCGAAGCCGACTTGCGCAATAACGCCATCCTGATTTATGACGTGCCGGAACGGCAGGCGATGTATCGCGAACTGATCACTCAACTCGACGTGGCACGCAAACTGGTGGAAATCGATGCAATCATCCTCGACATCGAGCGCACGCAACTGCGCGAATTCGGGGTGAGATGGGGCTTTCAGAACAGTCGCTTCAGTGGCGCATCCAACCTGATTTCCGGCAACGCTCAACTGACAATTGAAAACCGTGGTCGTTTCGACGCGGAGATACGCGCGCTGGAAGCCAAGGGCCTGGCAACCATGGTATCCAATCCGTCAGTGCTGACACTGGAAAACCAGCCGGCGGTGATTGATTTCAACCGAACCCAATACCTGACCAGCGGTCGGCAAAACGCTACGATTCTGCCGATCACCGTGGGCACCGGCTTCCAGGTCGTGCCGCGCGTCATCACGAGCCGTGGCGGTCATCAGATCCAGCTGTTGGTAGATATCGAGGACGGTAACTTCGAAGATGCCAACCCTACTCCCGGCAGCTTCGATGTACGCCGAGGCAAAGTCAGCACCCAGGCCATCATGGCCGAAAAACGCTCGCTCGTGATCGGCGGTTTCCACGTCACCGAAAGCATCGACAAGCACAGCAAGGTGCCCCTGCTGGGTGATATTCCTCTATTGGGCAAGGCGTTGTTTTCCTCGACTGAACGACAGAACAATCGGCGCGAACGTCTGTTTATCCTCACGCCACGCGTCATCGGCGACCAGGCCGACCCGTCACGTTACCTGCCCCAGGCAGACCAGGCCCAATTGCAGGCCGCTCTCACCCCCCTGGTCAGGCGCTATGACCCTCACCAGCCGGAGATCAAGCGCAGTGACATTATCAGTACCCTGGCGCATCTGGTCGCAGGGCAAGTGCCCAAAGCGTTCAAGGTAGCGCCGATGCCCCTGGGGTTGAACACCTTGTGCAGCACCCGCAACTTGCTGGCGCTGAACACCGAGCGCAGCCAATGGTACGCCGGCCCGCAGTACAACGTAGCCGTGGTGGTGCTGCGCAATCAGTTCAACCGCAATGTGCGTATCGACGAAAAGGAATGCAGTACGTCGCAAACCCTGGCCGTGAGTGTCTGGCCGCGCGCCTGGCTCAAGCCTGGCGAGGAAGCAGAAGTGTTTATCGCCATGCGTCCGGTGGTCAAGGATGAACACGTCAGCGTGCCCCGTCCCTCCCTGATCACTCCAACCCAAAAGGCCAAGCCATGAAACATCGCTTGCTGTACGTCACCCTGATCGGCGCGGCGCTGCTTGTCGCCGGCTGTACGCCCACCTGCAAGGGCGACTCCTGCTCACGTCCGCAATCGACCCAGGACAAGCTGGTGATCTGGTGGCCTCCACAAATGCGCGTCGAACCCGGCCCTGCCGGGGAGCGCGCGGACTATCAGACAGTGTCGCTGGAACGATGAGCGCCCAAGGAACCCCGGCCGATGAACGCCAGGTATTCCTCGACAGCCTGGTGGGCGGCTCTGCCGCTCACCTGACACTTGGCCCGGGGGTAACGGCCAGCAGCCTGCAAGCCGGACCCCGTCAGGGCCTGGCCCTGCACGTGGCTCGCGAGGCACTGCAAGCTTCACAATTGCAGAACGTGCTGGAGCGGCGTTTCGAGCAAGCCGTGGCATTCGATGGCTGCTTTATCTACGTTGATGCACAGGACGCTCTGGTGATCTGGCATGCACTGCCCCCACAGCGCAACCTGCTCAACAGGCTCCTCAGCCGAATGTTGTCGTTGGCCAACCTTGAAACCCTGGATGCGCGTACCCGGCGCTGATCAACGCAGATCAAGCTCCGGCAATTCCAGGGTTTCACGCTTGGCCTCATCATCAAGCTCGCGCAGGGTGCGGTAGATCAATGCCACGGCCTGCAGGGTTTCACGAGGAATGGTCGCCCCCAGCTTGTTCGGGTACAGCGTACGGGCCAACCACACGCACTGGATCACCGGTACATCGGCCGCTTTGGCGCGAGCGATCAACGCACGGGCGTCATCATCAGTCCCTTTGCTCACCAGCAGGGGCAGCGGCGTTTCACCGGGGCGGTAATACAAGGCCACGGCAAAGTGCGTCGGGTTGACCACCAGCATATCGGACTCCTCCAGCTTGGGCAGCTTGACCTTCGGCTCCTCCTGGGCCAATTGCTGTGCCAGGGCGCGGCGCTGGCCCTTCACGTGGGGATCGCCCTCCATGTCCTTGTACTCTTTCACGACCTCGACCTGGGTCATGCGCATGCGCTTGGCAAAGAAGTACTTCTGCATCGCCAGGTCGATAAGCGCCAGCACCAGCAATAACCCAAGACAGGCATGCAGCAGATAGCGAAACAGGGCGATCAATCCCAGGATGTAGCTTTGCAGATCGCTGCTGGCCATATTGATCAACACCCCCAGGGAAGGCCAGATCACCACGTACAGGATCAGGCCCAGCAGTGTTGCCTTGACGATGCTCATCAACAGGTTCATTACCGACTGGACAGAGAACATTTGCTTGAGTTGGCTGAGCGGGTTCAGACGATTGAAGTCCAGCTTCAAGGAGTCCGGTGCGAACAGAATCCCGAACTGCATCCAGCTGCTGACCAGCTTGGTGATAATCGCCACCGCGGCCATCAGCAGGGCGAAGGAGAAAAACACCATCAAGCCTTCGACCATCACTTCTTCCAGCGCCTGCGGGAAAGGCAAGGACAGGCGCGAGATCGGCAGCAGCATCAACTGCTGGAAACGTTGCAAGCTGCTCTCGGCGGTGAACAAGGCGATTTCGCTGATGGCTGTCAGCACCAGTAGCTTACCCACATCCTGGCTTTGGGCGACTTGGCCTTTCTTACGCTGATCGCGCAGCTTCTTGGCTGACGCGGGGTGCTTCTTTTCCCCCGAATCACTCATGACAGCGAGACCTCGAAAAACACGCCCAGGGAGTGCTTGAGGTCTTTAAGCAAGCCCATGCGTCCGACGATCAGGTCCTGCAGCAACGCAAAATACAACAACAGCACTCCGATACCCGCCAGGCTCTTGAGGGGCGGCGCCAACGTACTCACTTGCAATTGCTGACTGTAGACCCCCAGCAGGGCAATGCCGAACTCCAGCAACAGCAGCACTGCAATAAAGGGCGCGGCGTAGAGCATCATGTGCGTGAAGGTATCGCCCAGCAGGCCGACAAATACATCGAAGCCATCGGCAGCGGGCAGCGGGAACCACACCGTCGGTGGCCAGAGCAGATAGCTGTCCCAGATCACCTGCGTCAACGCCCCAAGGCCCATGCTGGTCATCAGCAGAAAAATCGCCAATTGCTTGAACAAGTGCCCGGCTGGCGTCGCGTCTGGCCCAAGCGAGGGGTTGAGCTGCCCACCGGCCAAGGCGCCCCGCTGGTTGTCCAGCAACGCCCCAACCGACTCGAACAGCCAGAACGGCATGGACAGCAACACGCCCAGCAATAATCCCAGAGCCAACTCTTTGAAGACCAGCCCACCGAGCATCAGCGCCGAGTATTCCTGGCCCGCCAGCATGACGTGAATGGCAGGTGCAGGCAGCAGTGCCATGACCATCACAATGGTGTGCCGCAGCATGCCGCGTATATGTTGAAAACAGAATGCCGCCACGAGGAAGGCACAGGGGTAGATACGCGCCATGGCGACCAGCAGGCTGGGCAAATACTCAAGATATAGCAGCACAGGCAAGACCTCAGTGCAGGGCCGAGCGACCGATCATGTCAAAGGTCACGTTCATCAACTGGATCAACTCCACACCGATCCAGCGGCCGGTCATGATCAGGGTGATCCCCACTGCCACCAGCTTGATACCAAAGGGTAACGTCTGGTCCTGTACCTGCATCAGCGCCTGCACCAGGGAGGTCATGACCCCCACCACCACCGCCACAATCAGCGGCGGCGCCGTCAGCATCACTACCAGCAACATGCCCTGCTTGAATAATACGATGGGTTCCATAGGCCACTCAGAGATAGGAAAGGAACAGGCTGTCGAGCAACCGCGACCACCCGGAGACCATCACGAACAAGAGCAATTTGAGCGGCAGGGAAATGGTCATGGGCGAGACCATTTGCATCCCCAGCGCCAACAAGAGATTGGAGACAATCAGGTCAATCACGATGAAAGGGATATAGATCAGGAAGCCGATTTCGAACCCCGCCTGCAACTGTGACAGCACAAAGGCCGGCGCCAGCAGGATCAGGTCCTCACGTTGGACCTCCTGTGCCATCTGTGCCGGCCACATGCGCATGGCATTTTCCAACAGGTGGGTAAGGATATCCGGGTCACTGTTGCGCAGCATGAAGGTGCGCAATGGTTTGATCGCCTCCATTCCCGTCTGCTGAAGTGTGCCCACGCTGGTCAGGTCCAGGGGCGACACCTTGACGATCTCGGCCATCTCATAGCCTACAGGCGCCATGATGAACAGGGTGGCCGCCAGGGCAATACCATTGATGGCCATGCCCGGAGGCACCTGCTGCACACCGATGGCATTGCGGGTGATCATCAGCACAATCACGATCTTCAGGAACGCCGTGCAGACGACCAACAGCATGGGCATCAACGACAATGCCCCCAGAAATATTGCCAGGACGACCGGATCTATTCCCTGGAAACTACTCATCGAGAAAAGATCACGCGAGTCATCTGCAGCCCCAGCCGCCCGTCCACTTCAACCAACTGGCCCTGGCCGAGGGGGCGGTCGCCGTAGTAGAGCCCCGCAGTGCCAGGGGCATAGCCGGCGACTCCCAGCACCGCGCCGGGCGCAAGGTTGCGCAACTCGCCGAGGGTCAGGTTCAGCGTACCGCACCGTACATTGAGCGCCATGCTCAGCTCGTCGAAGGGTTCATGCCCGAACACATCCATCACCGCGGTTTCATCCTCATGCCCTGAGTAGGGTTGTGTTGCAAAATCCTCGTCCACAAACATATCCTCGATAGAAGTAAGGGTAAGACGCGTCGGCCCGGATCCAGCGTCGATCCAGCCCACCAGACGCTGTTTGCCAACCTGTACGTGGCCGGTTCCCGACGCACTGAAAAAGGCTCGTTCAAGCACCAGCACGTCACCGGCACGCAAGCTGCGCAGTTGGTGCATGGACAACCGCAGGCGCCCGAGCGTTACGTCCACCGCCAGCTGAAACTGCGCCGGCATTGGCTCAGCCTTGAGCCGCCACGGCCCCGCCTTGCATAGCGCCAGAAAGCTCTCGACAGACAGCCACAGATAGCCCGTGACGCGAGAGGCGCCGAGCGTCACGCAGAGTCGACAACCAAAGTTCAAGGGGCGGGGGCCGGGCAGCAAACGCAGGTAACCAAACAGCGCTTGCACCTGAGGGCTCAGATGATGCTGAAACAACTCCCAGAACCAGGCGTCGGGATCGTTGCCGGCCTGCGCGAACGTCACCGGGCATTCGCCCATCAGGCTTAACTGCGGTCCTGGCTCACTGAAGGCCACTACTCCACAGGCGGTTTCGAAGCAAAGCGGCTGGATGCCCACCGGAGCAGTACCAGGCTCCATTCTCAACTCGCCTTTCGAACCGGCGACCTCGAACGGCATACACAACCCTTGCCCCAACCGCTGCCGGGCAACCGCAATATCGGCTTTGAATGTGGGAAATATCAGAGGTGGCAGCATCATGCCTGCGCCGATTTTGCCAGATACACATTGACGGGCTGGCGCAGGCTCGCCGCCAGCCGTTGCTCACATTGTTGGCGTACGCCACTGAGCCAGCGCGCCGTGTTGTCTTGCTCCGCGTCCAGCTCGACATTCCAGCTCCCCTGCTCCCGGCGGATACTGGCGTTGACCCGTCCCAGGCGGCCCAGGTGAAAAACCGCCATCATCGGCCATTGCGAACCGACGAGCATTCGCGGCGCCAACTGCTCGGTCAACGCCTCGATCATGGCCACATCGCCCGAGGCTTTGATTGCGTTCAGAGACGTTCCATATCCCCCGCCGTCCTGGCCCCCATCGTTAAACAACCGGGCGAAGAATCGTCCTTGCTCCCAAGGCACCAGGGCGCCGAATTCAGGCGCACGGTCATCACGAGACTCACGCAGACGCGGACGTTCAGGCGGACTAACTGAAACCTGTTTCATATCGGCTCCTGCGTCAGTAACTTAGATAACTCTTGGATTTTTTCCACCTGGCGCAAGCACAAGGTGACGTGTTTCTGCGCGTGGTCGACCTGTGCAGCCTGCTCTTGCTGCCGCTCTTTGAGTTGCAACAACTGGCCTTCTTCACGCCGGGTACCCGCCGATAATTGCCGCTCCGTGGCATTCCAGTTTTTCAGCGCCTTGAACGTCACCACCTGCCCCTGGTGCAGACTCAACAACTCGGCGCATTGCCGAGCCTCTTCCAGGCGGGTTTGTTCGAGGACTTCTTGCGCCTCCAGGATGTGCGCGACCAGCGCTTGCTGCGCCCGTTTTGCCTCACGCAGCGCACGCTCGGCACGGTCAGCGCGGTGTCGACGCAAACGTCGCAGAGTGTCGATTTCACCCGGTAACACTTCAGAATGGGACATGGGCGGTCAGCTCAGCCAATTGATCCATGGTGGCGGCAAGCGGCGAAGGTTCGCGCAAGTCCTGGCGCAGAAAGCCATCCACCGCCTGCCGACTATCAACTGCCAGGTCGGTGAGCGCATCGTTGCCGGGCTGATATTCCCCTAGCTTGAGCATCAGCTCGATCTGCTGGTAAGCCGACAGCAAGCGTCGTAACGCCGTACCGGCACGGATATGCACGGGCTCGGCGACATTGCTCAGAATCCGCGAAAGGCTGGCCAGTACATCGACCGCCGGGTAGTGGCCGCGCTCGGCCAGCTTGCGCGACAGGACGATATGACCGTCGAGCAGAGAGCGCACCTCATCCGCCACCGGATCGTTCATGGAGTCCTGTTCGATCAGCACTGTATAGATGGCCGTGATCACGCCTTCACGGGTCAAGCCGGCACGCTCCACCAAGCGTGGCAGCAAACTGTAGACCGACGGCGGCAGACCACCGCGCCCCAAGGGTTCACCGGCAGCCAGGCCGATTTCACGCTGGGCCCTGGCAAAACGGGTCAGAGAGTCGATCAGCAACAGCACACGCTGACCCTTACGCCGGAAACCTTCGGCCAGCGCGGTTGCCGTGAACGCGGCACGCGCGCGCTCCATGCTTGAGCGGTCGGACGTTGCGCACACCAACACGGCCTTGGCACGCAACTGCTCGTCCAGTTCGTGATCAAGAAACTCGCGCAACTCCCGGCCCCGCTCCCCGATGAGACCGAATACGATCACATCGCACTCCACGTTACGGGCGATCTCGGCCAACAAGGTGGTCTTGCCACAACCGGCACCGGCAAACAGCCCCACACGCTGCCCCTCCCCCAGGGTCATCAGGCCATCAATCGAGCGCACACCCGTGGCCAGTGCACGGTTGATCCGCGGCCGTTCGGTAGGAAGAGGCGCCTCACATAACACGGTGGTCGCCCCAGGTATTTCCGCTTCCACGAACGCGCCCACACCATCGCCCGCAATCGGGCGACCAAAACCATCCAGCACCTGTCCCAACAGCTCATCACCGACCCGAACCTGATGCGGAACCCCCAACCGCGCAACGCTGGCCCCTACACGCACGCCTTCCAGATTGCCCAGGGCACTGAGCACCGCATCGCGCTGATCGAACCCGATGATCTCGGCGAGCATGTAGTCGCCCGGTGCTTTTTCGACTTGGCACAGGTCGCCAATACGGGCCTGCGGCAATCGGCATTGCAACAGCATGCCGTTCACGCGCTGAATACGACCGAGCATCGTCACCGGTGCGAAGCTGCTCAACGCCTGTGACTGGTTCAGTTGCCAGGCCTCCAGACGCTCCTGCAGCGCCCCCTTCACCAGCCCACCTCATAACGTTGCTCGCCGTCGAAAACCACTTTGCTGTTATCGATCAAAACCAGGCGCAGACCATCCACTTCATCACCCACGAATAAGCGGGTTCCTTCTTCCAGCACCACGTGGCCATTCGGACCGCCCACTATCTGCAAGATCTTGAACGGTAACCTGCCATCGCGTACCCGTACGCGACTGATTACCGGCACCACCGTGTCGAATTGCTCGGCAAAACGGTCGAGCATGCGCGCAATCAGTTCCACTTCATCCTGGGAAACAACACCATTGAGGGCAATCTGACCATTGACGATCTGCAAGCTGACACGCTGGAGCAATTCGCGCTCGTTGAGCATCCTCATGAGTTGCTGGCGCACCTCAATGGGTGAGTCCAACCCAGGTTTCTGAATGACCGCCGGCATCAGCGATGCCTGGGCTTCGCGCTCACCGCTGAAGATAATGCCAACCGCAGCGATGATCACGGCGCATAGCAGCACCAGGCTTACCAGGCGTTTTTGCTGCAACGCGGAAATGGAAGACAGCGTCAGCGGCAGTGGCGCCGGGGGCAAGGGTTCCGTTGCCGGCTGGGGCGGTTTGAGCACCGATGCCTGGCGCCAAGGATGATCGGCAGGGCTGACACACAAGCTGACAGAGCCAATCACAAACGGCGTGTTGAGTGCCAGATCGCCGATCTGCGCCAACATTTGCCCATCGCTGTTTTTCAGCAACCCCGCTTCAGCCTGCACTGACCAGCGCCCTTCAAGCAATAACAGGCGGGCATGGTGCTCGGCGACACCAGGGTCATCCAGCAAGAGGTCAGCGCCCGCGTTGGCGCCAAGGCTCCATTGCTCGCCAAACAGAGGCAGCGCGGCCCCTTGATGCGAACCATCCAACACTCGGAGTTCGAACATCAGTACGTCCCCCCGTACTCTGCAAGTAGCGATGTGTTCATGCCAATGTCCCGTGCATCAACTCATCCTGGCCAAGGTCAAAACGCCCCAGCACCTTGACCTTGGAATTGCTCCCCAGCTCGGCGAAAGACAACACCGGTACATGGTTGAACTCCTCAAGCAACAAGGTTCGCAAGGGGCTGCGCAAATCCTGCGCCACCAACAACACGCTTTTAATTTTTGCGCGTGCACTGAAGGCCTGGTTGAGCAGGTTGATCAGCGCAGCGCTATTGTCGCCGTCGAGTGCAAAGAACACCCCGGTCTGGGTCTGACGCAGTGCCTCGCGCAACACGTTTTCGGTCTGCGGTGACAACAGCCAGGCATGCAGCCCATCGGCCTCGCTGTACTGGTGGTAGATCTGCGACTTGAGGGCAATGCGCGCATAGTCAGCCAGTGCTTCGGGCTCACGTTCGTGCTGGCCGTATTCGATCAGCGATTCGACAATCAACCTCACGGCGCGCAGCGGAACCCCTTCGCTGGCCAGGCGTTGCAGCACCGCCGAAAAGCGCGAGATCGGCATGATGCGCTGCAGCTCCTGCACCAGTTCGGGTTGATTGTTCTCCAGCCAACTGAGGATCGCCTTGCTCTCCTGAATCCCCAGGAACTGTGGCCCGCTGAGCATCATCGCCTTCTTCATGCGCTCGACGATCAGGCTCGTCGCATTGAAGCGCTCCAACTGCGCGTCATTGAGCAGTGGGTCGTCAGGTGGCAGCCAGAGCCAATCCTGCTCGTTACGCTCGGCCAATCCCGGTATGCCATGCTCAGGCTCAACCGTCAGGGCGCTGCGCTCTACGGCAACGCGCTGGACCACCGACGCCTTGACCATTGGCACTTCATGAACGCAGAAGCGCATTTCATCATCGGCCAGCGAGTCATCGATCTCGACCTCAAACGGCGGCAATGTCAGGCCGATATTGGCAACCAGGGAATTTCGAACCTGGCGGATGCCGTGAATAAGATCGGTCACCTCAGGCGTGCCGCGCAGGGCCGAGGGAAACTGCAACAGATAAGGCCGGGACGGATCAAACCCGCGCAGGTCTTCTTTGCCATTTTCTTCAGGCCGCATGGCTTCGACGGCTTCAGCTTCTGGCTGCGCTTCACGTCGGCGCCGACGGTCGAGGTAATAACCCAAGGCGCCGGTCATCATCGCCAGCAGGATAAACACCAGGGTCGGCATGCCAGGCACGATCGCAAACACCAGCATGGCCACCGAGGCGATCATCCAGCTCTTGGGCTCACTGGTCATCTGGCGTGCGATCTCGGCGCCCATGTTCGTGATGCCCTTGCGCCCTTCCGGTGCCACGCGGGTAATGATCATACCGGCGGTCAGGGAAATCAGCAGCGCGGGAATCTGCGCAATCAGGCCATCACCGATGGTCAGCACAGAATACAGCGCCATCGAATCGGCAGCGCTCAAACCGTGCTGGAACATCCCCGTGGAAAACCCACCCAGCAGGTTGACCACCACAATGATCAAGCCAGCAATGGCATCGCCTTTGACGAACTTCATCGCGCCATCCATGGCGCCGAACAGCTGGCTCTCGCGGGACAACTGTTCACGCTTGTCGCGCGCTTGCACACCGTCAATCAAACCGGCACGCAAGTCACTGTCGATGGACATCTGCTTGCCCGGCATTGCGTCCAGGCTGAAGCGCGCCGCCACTTCGGCAACCCGCTCAGAGCCCTTGGTGATCACCAGAAAGTTGACCAGGGTGAGGATCAGGAAGATCACCATCCCAACAGCCAGGTTGCCGCCCACTACGAAGTTGCCGAAGGCCTCAACGATATCGCCGGCGTCCTGTTCGAGCAGAATCAAGCGCGTCGTAGCGATCGACAATGCCAGGCGAAACATGGTGGTCAGCAACAAAATCGACGGGAAGGAAGAGAACGCCAAAGGCCCGGGCAAGTACAGCGCCAGCATGATCAACAGGCAGGAAATACAGATATTCAGCGCAATCAGAATGTCCACCAGCCAGGTAGGCAGCGGCACGATGAAGATGAACACAATGGCCATGATCACCACGGCGCCCAAGACCTCGGCGCGCTGAGCTACCTTGAGCAGTACGCCATTGACGGTGGACAGCACGCTCACGCCAGGACACTCGAATTAGGAAAGCCTGGGCTTATGCCTTCGAGGCGGGCAAGCGGGTCCATCACCAGTAGAAAGTTGTGCAGCGCCTCTTGGCGTGACTGGCTATCCGGCCACAAAGCCAGAGGCAATTTCAGAAACAGCGGATAAAGCGCATTGAGCGCCACGAGTGTTGACGTGCCGGCCCCCATATCTTCGGCCAGGCGCATGACTTCATTTGTCACGATGCCGGTACTTGTATAACCCAGCAGGCGTTGCAGCAGGCTTACCGCATGCAGTTCGGTTGCAAGGTTCTGGACCAGCTCACGACAGCTGCACAACACCCCGCTCAATGCACCGCAGCTGCGCAGCCCTACCAGCAAGGTGCGCAACATTGCCGTAGGCACGGAGGACACATGGGCGGCGATGTCAGCCGTCAGGGCGCTGGACATCACATTCAAGCCATGTGCAAAACGGTCGTCACCGTAGACGCCCAGCAGCGCCTGCATCATGGTGGCCAGGGATTGCCGTGTCACCACACTGGCGTAGTACAGCGCGCGCAGCGCCTGGCGCTCTTGTGGATCGCCACCCGCCGTCTGCAAGGCCATGGCGATATTCAGGCCCGCCTGGATCTGCCCTTTGAAACGGACCTCCAGCTTGGCAATAGCATCCCGCGCCAGGTCGGCTTCGGAGCTGCGCACGTCAGCCTCGGCCTGCTCGCACACCGCCTTGAGTACCACGAAGGTGCGCGCCGGATCACCGCCAGTGGCCTCCAGCAACTTATCGATGCTGGGTTGCATCAGCAATTGCAGCCTGATTCGACGCGCTACCGCAGCAAAGCTTTCCTGGGCCGGATGCCCCAACTGCTCATAGAGCTGCGCGAGCGCCTGGACAGGAGGCACACGTACGCCAATTTTGCGTTTGTCCAACGTACGGCTGCTGGATTCAACCTCCTGACTGAAGTGCAGGAAAAGATCATCGATACCTTGGCCTGGCTCAGGCTTGGCGGCCGGGCTAACGGTGGGGAGCTCCACACGCGGGGTGATTGGCACTTCGGGGGTAGATTCGACTTTCATGGGCAGGCCAGTACAGGAAGAGAGTGCCAATGTGTGGTTAGGCCCGTCCAGATGGTTCCATTGAAACTCGCTCTTCCAACAAGGTGAAAAAACCCGCACAAGCCCCTGGTGCCTTTTGCAAATTACTGCACAAAAGCGCCACGAAATTAAAGTATTTATATATATAAATCATTGGGTTATGTGCAGATTCTCCTTTGGCACAGGCAGTGCAAAAGAGGTAAACGCCGAAACTATTTCGACTGCGTCTACCTTAAGGAAAAATCATGAATATCCCTATTGAAGCCTTAGTTCACCTTGGTGGCAGTTCGCCTCAATTCATGCTCCATCTGACAGACGACCAACAGAAAAAACTCCGACGTTTCATTCACAAACGGGTTCTCAACCCGGAAGACGCGGATGATCTTTTGCAACTGACATACTTGGAAGCCTGGCGCAATCGCGAGCGTTTCAGTGGTACCGCGACGCTGAGTACCTGGATGTGCGGTATCGCGCAAAACCTGATCCGCAACCACTTTCGACGCCTGTATGCCAAGCCTGCACATTGCGAATTCGATGAGTCGCTGTGGCACGGACAGGAAGAAAGCCACAGCCTGGACTGGGAATTCGAGGTCAACCGGAGACTGGAAAATACCCTGAGCGCGATTGATCATTTGCCCACAGAAATGCGTAGGACGTTGTATGCCTCGCTGGAAACCGACGGCAGCTACCAGGACACCGCCGACGTACTGGACATTCCTATCGGCACCGTGCGCTCGCGCCTGTCACGGGCACGCGAACAGCTCAAGCGCGTCACCCACACCCCACTGCACCCGTAAGTTGAATTAGCCGGTCAAGCGTTGGGCGACAGGGATATCTGCCCAACACTGTCGGACTTGGCCCGCGAGTAAACCTTCAAAGACACCGAGCTTCTTCTACTCCCCCTCATCCACGGTGCATTCGCCACCGCCCGTCGCCAAAATCAGCGCTTTGGCTTAAACAGTTGAAAGCGTAGAAAAATTTTCAACAAAAACGCTTGACGCATTGCCGTTCCAAGCGAATAATGCGCGCCACTTGGCTACATAGCTCAGTTGGTTAGAGCATAGCATTCATAATGCTGGGGTCCGGGGTTCAAGTCCCTGTGTAGCCACCAAGTACTAAAAACGGCTTACCGAAAGGTAGGCCGTTTTTTTATGCGCGCAAAAAAACTCCCCAACTGTATTTTGACGCCCCCCACCCCCACTGTTAGTGTCCAGCCTCCCCTAAACACGGAGTGCCACGATGCAACTGGACATCTACCAAGTCGACGCTTTCAGCCACCATCCCTTCGGCGGCAACCCGGCAGCAGTGTGCCCACTCACTGAGTGGCTGCCTGATGAGCAACTGCAGCAGATTGCGGCCGAGAACAATCTTTCGGAAACCGCGTTCTTCGTACCCCGTGGCGACGTCTATGAGTTGCGCTGGCTCACCCCGCAAGTGGAGGTGGACCTGTGCGGCCATGCCACGTTGGCAGCCGCGTGGGTATTGATCCACAAGTTGGCGGACGCCCCGCAGGTGTTGCGCTTTGCCACCCGTAGCGGCGAGTTGCGGGTAACGCGCAACGGCGATGAGCTGGCGATGGATTTTCCGGCCAAGAAACCCGAACGCTGCGAGCCGCCCCACGGCATGTTGAGCGCCCTGGGGCTTGAAACCGCCGAGGTGTTTGGCACCGACGACTACATCGTGCTGGTGGAAGATGAAGCCCAGGTAGCGGCCCTCACACCCGATTTCGCGCGGCTCAAGGGCCTGCCTAAACGCGGGATTGCGGTAACCGCCAAAAGCACGCGGTTTGATTTCGTCTCGCGCTGGTTCGGCCCGAATGTGGGGGTCAACGAAGACCCGGTTACCGGCTCGGCGCACACCTCGCTGGCACCGTTCTGGGCCGAGCGCCTGGGCAAATCGCAATTGAGCGCCGAGCAAGGCGGCCAGCGTAAGGGCCAGTTGCGCTGTGAGCTCCAGGGTGACCGGGTGATTATTTCCGGCAAGGCCGTGCTGTACATGCAAGGCACGATTTACCTGTAAAACGCAGTAGCCCAAGGACAACAGCCCCTTCTCACCATGAACGGAGTTCAGCGCGTGTTTTTGATTTCCCGCCGCAGCCTGACAGTCATCGCCGCCGCCCTGGCCCTTGCCGCCTGCCACACGCAGGTCAATGAACAGCCACCGGCCCCGGAGTTGGGCTCGGGCTATCGCACCGACCTGAGCACCCGCCACGCCGAGCGCCATATGGCTGCCGCCGCCAACCCATTGGCCGCCGAAGCCGGGCGTGAAATGCTGCGCCAAGGCGGTTCGGCCATTGATGCGGCGATTGCCATGCAAGCGGTATTGACCCTGGTGGAACCACAGTCTTCCGGCATCGGCGGCGGTGCATTCATCATGCTGTGGGATGGGCACAACGTGCAGGCTTACGATGGCCGCGAAACAGCACCGGCCGGGGCGACAGAGCGTCTGTTCCTGAAGGCCGACGGTACGCCGATGGCGTTCACGGATGCGCAGATTGGCGGGCGCTCGGTGGGCACGCCAGGGGTATTGCGCGCCCTGGAGATGGCGCACAAAAAGAGCGGCCACTTGCCGTGGGCCAAGCTGTTCGAGCCGGCGATTCGCCTGTCGGAGCAAGGCTTCGCCATTTCCCCGCGCTTGCACAGCTTGATCGCCGCTGACCGCTTTATCGCGCAATCACCCGACATGGCGGCGTACTTCCTGAATGCCGATGGCTCGCCAAAAGCCACCGGCACGCTGCTGAAAAACCCGGCACTGGCCGCCGTGTTCAAGCGCATCGCCAAGGAAGGGCCGGACGCGCTGTACCAAGGCCCGATTGCCGAGGAGATCGCACGCAAGGTGCAGGGCCATCGCAATGCCGGCAGCTTGTCCCAGGCCGACCTCAAGGGCTACGCCGCCAAGCAACGCGCACCGCTGTGCACCGACTACAAACAATGGAAGGTCTGCGGCATGCCACCGCCGTCCTCGGGCGGGATAGCCGTGGCGCAGATCCTCGGGACACTGCAAGCCCTGGAAACCCGCGACCCGCAGTTGGCCATCGCCCCGATGACACCGGTCAAGAGTGCTTCGCCGGCCGGGTTTGAACCGACACCCGAGGCCGTGCACCTGCTCGCCGAAGCCGGGCGCCTGGCCTTTGCCGACCGCGCGATGTACGTGGCCGATGCAGACTTCACCCCCGTCCCGGTTGCTGGTCTTGTCGCACCAGGTTACCTGGCACAACGCGCCACGCTGATCGGCGAGCGCAGCATGGGCGTCGCCAAGCCCGGCCAACCCGCCGGTATTCAGGTGGCGTACGCACCAGACCGCTCGCCGCTGCGCATCTCTACCTCCCAGGTGGTGGCGGTGGACGACCAGGGCGGCGCCGTGTCGATGACCACCACGGTGGAAGCGGCATTCGGCTCCCATGTGATGGTCCAGGGCTTTTTGCTCAACAACCAGATGACCGACTTCTCGTTCATTCCCGAAGAAAACGGCCAGCCCGTGGCCAACCGCGTACAACCGGGCAAACGCCCACGCTCGGCCATGGCGCCGACCTTGGTGTTCGACCGCAACACGGGCGAACTGCTGGCTACCGTCGGCTCCCCCGGCGGCTCGCAAATCATCGAGTACGTGAGTAAATCCCTGGTCGCCATGCTCGACTGGAAGCTCGACCCGCAGGCAGCCATCAGCCTGCCCAACTTTGGCAGCCGCAATGGTGCTACCGAGTTGGAAGTTGGACTGTTCAGCCCAGCGCTGAAACAGGCGCTCAAGGACAAGGGCCACGCCCTGAGCGAGATCGAGATGACCAGCGGCGTGCAAGCCATCGTGCGCACACGGGATGCCCAGGGCAAGGTGACGCTCAGTGGCGGCGCTGACCCTCGGCGTGAAGGTGAGGCGTTGGGTGATTAAGGTGTTGACCTATCCGTACAGGCTTATAAAAAAAGACCTGCAATCTTATGTCGTAAATCACAACTGGAGTGCGGAGCAGTAGTCGCGCTACTGATTTACGGCAAGAGCGCCACGGAGAATATTCCGGCACATATCCTGTACAAAATCGCAAAGGAAATGAACCATGCCACTCACTGATAAAGAAAGGAACGTGACGCCAAACGCAATATAGGCGAAGAACTACTGACAGCCATTCAGGATGTCAAAGCGGGACGTTACGGTGCTGTGCAGCACGTTGAGGTCACTCAGGCTGCCGAAGCAAGAAGCAAGACAGGGCTCTCACAACCCAAATTTGCCGAGCTTCTGGGCGTGTCAGTAAGAACCCTTCAAGAATGGGAACAAGGGCGTCGCGCACCTTCCGGAGCAGCACGTTCGCTACTGCATATTGCGGCCATAAGGCCGGACGTTTTTCGCGAAGTGCTCAGTAACGCCTGATGGCGTTACTGGTGCGGGCCAATCACTGGCGGCTGATCTTCAACCCCTTACGCCCCGCATGCCGCTCCAGCGCCAGCTCGATCAACCGGCTGACCAGCTCGCTGTAGCTCATGCCCGCCGCCTGCCACAGCTTGGGGTACATGCTGATGCGGGTAAAACCGGGCAGTGAGTTGATCTCGTTGATCAGCACTTCGCCGTCCTGCGTCAGGAACACATCCACCCGCGCCAACCCGGCGCAGCCCAGCACTTCAAACGCCTCAATGGCCAGGCTGCGGATCCGCTCGCTGGCTTCATGACTGATCGCCGCCGGCACCACCACTTGGGCGGCCTGGCCGTCGATGTATTTGCTGTCGTAGGAATAGAAACCGCTGCTCACCACGATCTCGCCACAACCGCTGGCGATGGGCTGGTCATTACCCAGCACGGCGCATTCGATTTCGCGGCCCTGCACGGCGGACTCCACCAGCACTTTTTCATCAAACCCCAACGCCAGCTCAACGGCAGCGTGGTATTCGGTTTCGTCACTGACTTTGCTAACCCCCACCGACGAACCCTGGTTGGCGGGCTTGACGAACATCGGCACACCGAGCTTGCCAGCGGCCGTTTCGAACGAGGTGCGCGCCGCGTTACCGCGCGTGAGGGTGATGAACGGCGTGACCGCAATACCCGCGTCACGCAGCAGGCGCTTGCTGATGTCTTTGTCCATGCACACCGCTGAGCCGAGCACGTCGGAGCCGACGAAGGGCAAGTCGGCCATACGCAGCAAGCCTTGCAGGCAGCCGTCTTCGCCGAGGGTGCCGTGGACAATCGGGAAGATCACATCGATGTGTTCCAGCAAGCCCTGGCCGGAGGTTTCCACCACTTGCTGGCTGGCCTTGCCGGGCACCACGGCCAATTCACGGTTGGACTGGTTGAGCGCGATGAGCGCCGGGTTTTCCTGGTTGAGCAGGAAATTGGAGGTGTCATTGAGGTGCCAGTGGCCGGCCTTGTCGATACCGATCAAAACCGGCTCGAAGCGTGAGCGATCAAGGGCATCGACAACGTTGCGCGCCGATTGCAGCGAGACCTCATGCTCCGCCGAACGCCCACCAAAAATAATACCTACCCGCACCTTACTCATAACCGGCCTCACTGTTGAAAGTAAGGCTTCTTACCACGGGTGGTCAGCGATTCGCTACCCGATGTGCATTGCCCAGCACCTGCACAATCGTACAAGACCCCGGCAGACAACCGGTGCAGACTCAGTTAACGTGTTTCCACCTCCTTTTGTGACAAGTCACCATGGGCAACCCCACCCACTCCCTCGACTGGCTGCACCGCGCGCCCCACGCCAGTGGCTTGGACCGTATCGAGGCGTACTTTGCCGGCTTCGCTTTCGACCCCCACCGCCATGACACCTACGCCATCGGGCGCACGTTGTTCGGCGTGCAGAGCTTTCATTATCGCGGCGGCACCACCCACAGCCTGCCCGGCACCACCATGGTGATCCACCCGGATGAAACCCATGACGGCCGTGCCGGCAGCGAAGAAGGTTTCAAGTACCGGATGATTTACGTGGAGCCGGCGCTGATCCAGCAGATCCTCGGTGGGCAGCCATTGCCATTTATCCCCGGCGGCTTGTCCACCGACCCACGGCTGCACCGCGCCAGCGAAGTGTTGCTGCAAAGCCTGGATTGCCCGATAGACCCGATGCAAGAGCAAGACGCCCTGTTCGACCTGGCCCAGGCGCTGAGCGCTGCGTCCGGGGCCATCATCCACCGTAAATCCTTCGACTACATCGCAGCCGAACGCGCCCGTGAATTCATCCACAGCGCCCTGGGCCGCAGCATCACCCTGGATGAAATTGCCGACCACGCCGGCCGCGACCGCTGGGCGTTATCGCGGGATTTTCGCGTGCTGTTCGGCACCAGCCCCTACCGCTACCTGACCATGCGCCGGCTGGACCTGGTGCGCCACTTATTGGCCCAAGGCCAATCGTTGGTGGATGCGGCCATGACCGCAGGCTTCACCGACCAAAGCCACATGACCCGCCAATTTCGCAGTACCTACGGCATGCCGCCGTCGCGTTGGGTGAAAATGCTCGGACGCTGAGTGCTGGGTTGGAATACGTTCAAACTGTGGGAGCTGGCTTGCCTGCGATGCAGACACCTTGGTGTATCAGGCACACCCTATTGATGCCATCGCAGGCAAGCCAGCTCCCACAGTTGGATGTGGTCGTGTTACTGGCATTTGGTCATGGTTTGTAAAGGGCCAGCAAGCCGTGTCCCTTTAAATTGCAGGACGTTTCCGAGACAATCCCCGCCGCCTTGTGCCTGTTGGAATCGATGGCTAGTCTTCGGCCCGTCACTGCTTTTTTCAGTGATCGGGTTTAGTCGCCCGGATTTAATAGGCGCATGGTCCTCCATGAGGTTTTATGGTGGCTGTGCGCAGGGCGCCCTAGGGTGCGCCGGACTTTGCCTATTTGCCGGTCGACTAACCTGCGTACAGCCGCCACCCAACGTTTAGTCGCGACGGGGTCGGCTCCTTTGAGTTAATAGGAGTTACACCATGACCAAAGCACTTCCCGATCCACCCATGGATTGCCTCGTCGTCAATGAAGAGCTCAGCTTCGAAGACGCTCAACTCTACATTTCCCATCTGATCAACAGCGCATCGGCCACGGTGTGGGACTGTTGTGATCACCTCCAACCCCACGACCGCGCCCGAATCCACGCCGCATGGCACCTGCTGGAGATGGCCAAAACCGTGGTAAACCGCACCATCGAGTGCATGCCACGAACCTGAAGACACCACAACCCCCATGTGGGAGCTGGCTCGCCTGTAACCACGATGCGAAGCGAGCCGCTCTTGATCTGCTCTTGATCTTGATCTCAAGCGCCCCGTTAAACCACGCTGGCCGGAATTCGACAGGGATTTGGGGGTAAACCGGCAGGGATGCCGGTTTAGCCGCCCCGCGCCATGGATGGCGCGTGGCGGCGGCCCCCCAAATCACTGGCGGATTACGGGCACACCGAGCCTAGGCGAGGTGCCGAGTGGTGGGGCAAGAGCCCTTTGGTTACTTTGGGGCTTTTCCAAAGTGACCCGCCGTCAGGGCGGAACCCTAAGTGGCCGTTACCTAAATAACGGATATGTACCCGGTCCAACTGTGTTGACTGTCAGGCCGCCTTCGCGAGCAAGCCCGCTCCCACAGTTTGATCGCGGGGCGTCAGATAGATAGCGGCCGGCTGTGAGGCCGTCATCGCAGGCAAGCCAGCTCCCACATTTGATCTTCGTTGCTTTGAACATGCGTTCGCTTAACTCGGACATGCCGCCTCAGTCAGAGCTGACGCCCGACAACCGGTTGGCCAATGGCCAGAAAATTCCCACCCGCCACATGGTGCAACGTGCGCAGTTCATCATGCCCTTCAAAATGCCAGTGGCCCTCACTGAATACCCGCTCATCAGCATAGGCCGCGACCACTTCGCCCAGGAACAGGTCATAGGCCTGCTGATTATGCGGCTCGGGCAGCAAGCGGCACTCCAACCAGGCCACACAGCCTTCCAGCATCGGCGCCTCGGTGTGCTCACCGCTGAAGCTGTGCAAGCCGTAGGCCGCGAACTTGTCGGTTTCAACGCCGCGGGTATTGCCCACCGTCTGCACCAGATCAGCCTGCGCAACACAAGGCACTTGCAGCACAAAGGTGCCGGAGCCTTCCAGTAGCTGGCGAGTCCAGGTGGCCTTGTCGAGCACCACCGCGACTTTCGGCGGTTCGAAATCCAGCGGCATGGCCCAGGCAGCGGCCATGATATTGCGCTGGCCGTTGTGGGCTGCGCTCACCAACACGGTCGGCCCGTGGTTGAGCAAACGGTAAGCCTTGGACAGTGGGACGGGGCGACGGAACGTAGGGCTCATGGTCGATCAGCTCTGCAAGCGAGAAAAGACCTACGATACCTCAAGCACAAGCCCGACAGGTCAGCTCGACAGCTGATTCGCAAACTGCCCGACCGCACTCACCACTTTTTGCGCACCGTCTTGAATCTCGACGATCACTGTGCCCGCCTCGGCCGCCAGGGCCAGGCCCTGCTCGGCTTGCGCACGACCGTCGGCCATCAAGGCCACCGCGTCGCGGGCCATGTCCTGGTTCTGGCGCACCACACCGACGATTTCCTCGGTGGCTTTGCTGGTGCGTGACGCCAGTTGCCGCACTTCGTCGGCCACCACCGCAAAGCCACGCCCCTGCTCCCCGGCACGCGCCGCTTCGATGGCGGCGTTGAGCGCCAGCAGGTTGGTTTGCTCGGCGATGCCGCTGATGGTCTTGACGATGCTGCCAATCACTTGGGACTGGGCATTCAACGCCTCGATGCCTTCGCCGGCTTGCTGCATGTGCTGGGCCAGGTCGCGCATCACGTCCACGGCCTGGGTGACCACGGTGGTGCCGCGCTGGGCGCTGTCGTCGGTTTGCAAAGAGGTGCTGTAGGCGATATTGGCGGCCTCGGCCACCGCCTGCTCGCGGTTGACCTGCTCGGTAATGACCGTGGCGAACTTGACCACTTTGTACAGCCGCTCATTGGCATCCACCACCGGGTTGTAGGTGGCCTCCAACCACACCAGGCGGCCGTGGCTGTCCACACGTTTGAAACGCGCGGCGACGAACTCACCAGCGTTCAGGCGCTTCCAGAACTGTTGGTATTCGGCACTGTTGTATTCCTGCGGTTCACAGAACATACGGTGATGCTTGCCTTCGATCTGCGCCAGGCTGTAACCCATGGCGCCGAGGAAGCGGTCATTGGCGGTGAGCACATGCCCTTCCAGGTCGAACTCGATCAACGCGGTAGAACGCATCAACGCAGTGATGAGGTTTTCATGTTCACGCGAGCTCTCGATGGTGCGGGTAAGGTCGCTGGAGAACATCGAAAACTGCCTGATGCGCCCCTCCGAACTGCGCACCGGCTGCACGATTGAGCGCAACCAGGCCTCTTTGCCATTGCCACGCATCAGGCGTACGGCGCCGGCAAAGTGTTCGCCGCGGGCCAGCGCCTGCTTGAAGCGCAGTTGGAACTCGTCCTGGCGCACATGGGCCGGCACCAGGTCTTCGATTGCGCGCCCGACAATCTCGCCGAGTGAATAAGCCAGTTCCTGCAGGAAGTTGGCATTGGCCCACTCCACGCGGCCTTCAGGGTCCAGGGTCAGGCAGAGCATTTCGCTTTCCAGGCTCTCTTTCACCTGGAGCAAGCTCGACAATTCTTCGCGCAGAGCGGTCAGCTCTTGCTTCAGGCGGGTGTTGAACATGGGGCACCGTTAGGCAAGTGAGGTGGGTGTTCTAACCTGCATCGGCGCTGCCGGGGTTTTCTGAAGAGCGCTTGAGCCCTGGGCCCAACTATATTTTCAACCGCCATTGTTACGGCATACGCCCATGACCTGATATTCCAGGGTATTGAGCTTGCCGCTGGAGTCTTCGTAGGTCATGCGCGACGGCACGGCGTTGCACGAACGGATCGGCGGCGTCACGTTGACGACCTTGGCAATGTCCAGGTCCATGCCATAGCGGTAGGCCTGCACCTCGGGCACCGGCTTGCCTTTTTTGATGGCGTAGGCGGCCATGGCTTTCTCATTGCGCTCCATCATCAGGGCAAAGGTGCGATCCCCACCCCCTTCGGCCAGTGCGCCAAATGACAAGACTGCGGTTAACACACCCAAGCCTAATTTATAAAAGTTCATCACAGGTTCCTCGACTGGAAAGTTCAGTGTCGAGAGTAACCAGTGAACCCTGACGCCAGGTTCACCAGAACATTACTTATTTGTTAGATGGCCGTTAGTTTCCAGAATTGTAATGTGCAAGCCATGCAGTTGTTATCCGCCATTTGCAACTATCAACCAGGGCCAGATCAATAAAAACGCCCGCCTCTATAAGAAGCCGATAACTGCCATCACCGAGGAGCGCATCATGAGCATTCGTCATTACACCCTTCCCTTTTCACTGATGGCTGCACTGCCCATGGCCGCCATGGCGGTGGAGGACAAGCCCGAGGGTTTTATCGAGGGCAGCCGCATCAACGTGCTGGCGCGCAATTTTTACTTCAACCGCGATGACCGCAAAGGCCAGTCCAGCCCCACCGGCAATGGTTATTCCGAAGCCTGGGCCCAGGGCTTTATCGGTAAATTCGAATCCGGTTTTACCCAGGGCACCGTGGGTTTTGGCCTGGACGCGTTCGCCATGTACGGCCTGACGCTTGACTCGGGCAGCGGCCGCAGCGGCGGCAAAGGCTCGTTCGGCGTGCTGCCGGTAAACAGCGACAACCAGCCGGAAAACAGCTACAGCAAAGTCGGCGGCGCGGCAAAAGTGCGCGTGCTGGACACGGTGATCAAAGCCGGCGACGTGTTCCCACTCACCCCCGTGGTGGCCTACGGCGACTCTCGCTTGTTGCCCGAGAGCTTTCGCGGCGTCACCCTGCAAAACACCAGCGTGGAAGGCTTGAGCCTGCAAGGCGGACGCCTGAGCGGCATGAGCCAGCCCAGTGAAAGCGGCATGAACAAAGGCTTTGCCACCTTCTATGCCGGCAAGGTCGACTCGCCTTGGATCGCCTACTTCGGCGGTGACTACCAACTCAACAGCCACCTGGGTTTCAGCCTTTACAGCAGCCGTTTGAAGGACGCCTGGGACCAGTACTACTTGGGCAGCAATGCCAATTACGCGTTGACCGACGACGTGTCGCTGTTCGGCGACTTCAACTATTACAAGGCCGTGGACGAAGGCCAGAAACGGCTCGGTGAGTTCGACAACAACATCTGGAGCGCCAGGCTCGGGGTCAAGGTCGGTGCCCACAGCGTGGCCGTATCGCACCAGCGTAACAACGGCGACGATGATTTCGACTACCTGCGCCAATCAGACTCGATCTTCCTCAATAACTCGATCCAGTACAGCGATTTCAACGCCCCCAAGGAGCGCTCATGGATGGTGCGCTACGACCTGGACATGCAGGCGTTCGGCATTCCCGGCCTGTCGTTCATGACCCGCTACGGCAAAGGCACCGGCGCCGACTACAGCAACGCCAATGCCGTGTATATGCGCCGCGATGCAGCGGGCAACCCCTTGACCGATCAACGCCGCTGGGAACGGGATATCGAAGCCAAGTACGTGGTGCAAAGTGGGCGTTTGAAGGACTTGTCCCTGCGCTTGCGCCAAGCCACGGTGCGCTCCAGTGCGTTCGAATCAGACCTGGAAGAAGTTCGTTTTATTGCCGAATACCCATTGGCCGTGCTGTAGCCCTTACATTCGCTCGCGATTAACTAACATCTGTTCACAAATAGCCGGTTATCAAAATTGTAATATTGGCCTCAGCTTCCCGTTAAGTTGAGCTTTCTATACTCGCTTCAACTTATTCACCCGAGCACATTCATCTCTGAAGCTTTTGTGTAGCTCCTTTGGAAAGAGATGAATTTTTAACGCCCCGCTTGGGGCGTTTTTTTTGCCTGCGGTGCATGCGACCGACGGTCGCAGTTGACCCTAGAGTTACTTCAGCCTTCAGACTTTTCCCACTTCCGAAACCGCCGCCATAGGGAAATAGGCGCCTTCTCTCCCCTAATTCAAGAGGTAACCCCCCATGCGTATTCTTGTGGTTGAAGACGAGCAGAAAACCGCCGACTACCTGCAACAGGGCCTGAATGAAAGTGGCTACGTGGTCGACTGCGCCGCCAATGGCATCGACGGCCTGCACCTGGCCGGGCAACACGCCTATGAACTGGTGATTCTGGACGTCAACCTGCCGGGCAAGGATGGCTGGCAAGTGCTGGAAGAATTGCGCCGCAATGGTACCCAGCGCGTGATGATGCTCACCGCCCGTGGCCGGCTGGCTGACAAGATCAAGGGCCTGGACATGGGCGCCGACGATTACCTGGTCAAGCCGTTCGAGTTTCCCGAACTGCTCGCCCGCGTGCGCACCCTGATGCGCCGCAGCGAGCACATTCCACAGCCGGAAGTGTTCCGCGTCTCGGACCTGGAACTGGACCCGCGCCGCCACCGCGCTTATCGCGGCACCCGGCGCATCGACCTGACCACCAAGGAGTTCGCCCTGCTGCAAGTACTGATGCGCCAGGCCGGCGAAGTGCTGACCCGCACGCAGATTATTTCCCTGGTGTGGGACATGAATTTCGACTGCGACACCAATGTGGTGGAAGTCTCCATCAGCCGCCTGCGCGCCAAGGTCGATGACCAGAGCGAGGTCAAGCTGATCCACACCATTCGTGGCGTGGGCTATGTGCTTGAGGCGCGCCCATGAAGACCGGCAGTCTGTCGATGCGCCTGGGCCTCACGGTCAGCCTGATGGGCGCGGGCCTGGTGTTGCTGCTGGCGACCCTGGCCTACCTGGCCCTCACCCATGAGCTGGAAAAACTCGCGCGCAAGAACCTGGAAAGCAAGATGGAGCAGATTCAGCACAGCCTGGCCCTGGGCCTGGACGCCCATGGTATTCGCGCCCGCCCGCACTCGCTGATGGACCTGGTGATGGGCCACGACAACTTCCACCTGACCATCGTCGGCACCGCACCCGATAACAGCGTGCTGCTCAACGTCGGCAGCAAGCCCCAGGAACCACTGCTCACCGACTTCAAGCCACGGGAAACCCTGGGCTACCTCAATTGGGTCGACAGCTACGGCAACCAGATACTCAGTGCCTCCAGCCTGATGCGCCTGGCCAGCGGTGAGCGCGTGCGGGTGCTGCTGTCCCTGGACCGGATGGACGACCAGGCGCTGCTCAGTGCCTACCTGCGCGCCACGCTGATTGCGCTGCCGCTGCTGTTGATACTGATTGGCATGGGCGCCTGGTGGCTGGTGCAACGCGGCCTGGCACCGTTGAAGCAGTTCAGCCAGGTGGCGGCGAAAGTCACCACCCAAGACCTCACCCATCGCTTATCCGTAGACAACCTGCCCCACGAACTGGGTGAACTGGCCCACGGCATCAACGTGATGCTCGACCGCCTGGATGCCGGGGTGCAGCAACTCTCGCAATTCTCCGATGACCTGGCCCACGAACTACGTGCGCCCTTGACCAACCTGATGGGCAAGGCCCAGTTGACCCTGTCGCGCCAGCGCCCGCCGCAGGAATACAAGGCAGTGCTGGAATCCAACACCGAAGAGCTCGAACGCCTGGCGCGGATTGTCAGCGACATGCTGTTTCTGGCGCAGGTCAGCCACCCGGCGGCGCGGGCCTCATTCACCGAGGTGTCCCTGGCGCAGGAAGCCCAGCGCGTGATGGAGTTGTTCGCCCTGAGTGCCGAAGACAAACACGTGACCCTGAGCCTGCGCGGCGATGCCTGGGTGACGGGAGACCGGCTGATGATTCAGCGGGCGATTTCCAATTTGCTCTCCAATGCCATTCGCCACACACCCGAGGCCTCCACCGTGTTGCTGTTGGTGGAGACCTACGAGCAGAGCGTATCGCTGTCGGTGGGCAACCCTGGGCGAGGTATTGAAGCGCACCACCTGCCGCACCTGTTCGAACGTTTCTACCGCGCCGATAGCAGTCGTACCCGCGCCGAGGGCGGCACCGGGTTGGGCTTGGCCATTGTGAAGTCGATCATGCATTTGCATCAGGGGCATGCTCATGTCACCAGCCAGCCTGGGCGTTTTACGCGGTTCAGCCTGGTGTTTCCCCAAGGGGCTTGCGCTCTGTAGGAGCGAGCTTGCTCGCGAAAAACGTCAACGATAACGCGTGTTTCCTGAATAAACGCGGCGCCTATGAGTTTTTCGCGAGCAAGCTCGCTCCTACAGGTATTAGGGCAAGCCTTTATTTTGCGGCGTTCTCAAAGTATCAGGCGGCCTCTTCATCGCGGCGATGAGCCCATTGGTACAACGCCGGCAGCACCAGTAATGTCAGCAAGGTCGAGGAAATAATCCCGCCAATCACCACCGTCGCCAACGGGCGTTGTACTTCAGCGCCGGTGCCGGTGGCGAGTGCCATGGGGATAAACCCTAGGGACGCCACCAGCGCAGTCATCAACACCGGGCGCAGGCGCGTCAACGCGCCTTCGTGGATCGCCACCGATAACGAGCGGCCTTCCTCGCGCAGGTTTCGGATGAAGGCGATCATCACCAGGCCGTTGAGCACCGCCACACCTGACAAGGCGATAAAGCCCACCCCCGCCGAAATCGACAACGGGATATCGCGCAGCCACAGCGCCATGATCCCGCCGGTGAGCGCGAAGGGGATGCCGGTAAACACCAGCAGCCCATCCTTGAGGTTGTTGAACATCATGAACAGCAAGCCGAACACCAGCAGCAACGCCACCGGCACCACGATGCGCAAGCGGTCAGAAGCCTCCTTCAACTGTTCGAACTGACCGCCCCAAGTGGTCCAGTAACCGGCGGGGACTTTCACCTGGGTGGCGATGGCGGCCTCGGCCTCTTCGACAAACGAGCCGATATCGCGCCCCCGCACGTTGGCGCTGACGATCACCAGGCGTTTGCCGTTCTCGCGGCTGATCTGATTGGGGCCCAGCACCAGGTCAAGGCTGGCAACCTGGGACAAGGCGATAAAGCCCAACTGCCCCGAGGTACTACTCGCCAGCGCCGGCACCGGAATCAACAGGCGTGACAAGCCGTCGATATCGGTGCGCAACGTGTCGGACAAGCGCACCACCATGTCAAAACGCCGATCGCCCTCGTACAACGTACCCGCCTGGCGCCCACCGACCGCGACGGCGATGGTGTCCTGCACATCGCCCACATTCAGGCCAAAGCGAGCGGCCTTGTCGCGGTCGATATTGATGGTCAGCACCGGCAGGCCGGAGGTCTGTTCGACCTTCACTTCCGAGGCGCCGTTGAGCTTCTGCAAGGTCTCGGCGATTTCCCCGGCAGTCTGGTTGAGCACCGCCATATCATCGCCGAACACCTTCACCGCCACGTCGCTGCGCACCCCGGAAATCAGTTCGTTGAAGCGCAACTGGATCGGCTGCGACAGCTCATACACGCTGCCCGGCACAATCGCGCTGGCCCGTTGGATATCGGCGATGATTGCCTCGCGGGACTTCTTCGGGTCTGGCCATTGGTCCTTGGGTTTGAGCATCACGTAGCTGTCGGAAATATTCGGCGGCATCGGGTCGGAGGCAATTTCCGCCGTACCGGTGCGCGCAAACACCCGCTCGATTTCCGGCACTTGGGCCAGCAAGGTTTTTTCCAGTTGCTGCTGCATCTGCACCGACTGGGTCAGGCTGGTACCGGGCACACGCAGCGCCTGTTGGGCAAAGTCGCCCTCGCTGAGGCTGGGGATAAATTCACTGCCCATGCGGCTGGCAACCAGGCCCGAGACGACGATAGTCAGTGCGGCCAGGCCGAACACCAGGGGCCGACGCACCATCACCCAGTTGAGCACCGGGTCATACACCCGGCGCGCACTGCGCATGACGAAGTTTTCTTCTTCCTTGACCTTGCCGGTGACGAACAACGCAATCGCCGCCGGTACGAAGGTCACCGACAGAATCATTGCGCCGAGCAAGGCAATCACCACGGTGAATGCCATGGGGTGGAACATCTTCCCGGCCACACCCGTGAGGGCGAAGATCGGCAGGTACACCACCATGATGATCAACTGCCCGAAGATCAACGCGCGTCGCGCCTCTTTGGCCGCGGCAAACACTTCGTGCAGGCGCTCACTGCGCGTTAGCAACCGACCATGGCGGTGCTGCGCATGGGCCAGCCGGCGGATGGCGTTCTCGACGATCACCACCGCGCCATCAACGATAATGCCGAAGTCCAGCGCACCGAGGCTCATCAAGTTGGCGCTGACTTTGTTGGTGAACATGCCGGTGAAGGTGAACAGCATCGCCAGCGGAATCACCATCGCCGTGATCAGCGCCGCACGGATGTTGCCCAAAAACAGGAACAACACCGCCACCACCAGCAACGCACCTTCGAAGAGGTTTTTCTTCACGGTGGCGATGGCTTTTTCCACCAGGTTGGTGCGGTCATAGACGGTGACCGCTACCACGCCGTCGGGAAGCGAGCGGTTGATCTCCTCAAGCTTTTTCGCCACTGCCTGGGACACGCTGCGGCTGTTCTCACCGATCAACATGAACACCGTGCCCAGCACCACTTCACGGCCATTTTCGGTGGCCGCGCCAGTGCGCAGCTCGCGGCCAATGTCGACCTGGGCCACATTGCGCACGCGGATCGGCGTGCCGTCCGAGGTGGTGATGACAATGTTGGCGATGTCGTCGATAGACGCCACCTGGCCCGGTGCGCGGATCAACAACTGTTCGCCGCTGCGCTCGATATAGCCGGCGCCGACGTTGGCGTTGTTACGCTCCAGCGCCGTGACCAGATCGTTGAGGGTCAGGTTGTAAGCGGCCAGGCGCTTGGGGTCTGGCGCAATCTGGTATTCCTTGGCGAAGCCGCCGATGGTATTGATCTCGGCCACGCCCGGCACGTTGCGCAATTGCGGTTTAATGATCCAGTCTTGGATCACCCGCAAGTCGGTGGGTGTGTAGGGCGTGCCGTCCTCTTTGAGCACACCGTCCTCGGCTTCGACGGTCCACAGGAAAATTTCCCCAAGGCCGGTGGAAATCGGCCCCATCGCGGTTTCGATGCCGTCGGGCAATTGCTCACGGGCCACTTGCAGGCGCTCGTTGACCAATTGGCGGGCAAAGAACAGATCGGTGCCGTCCTTGAAAATCACCGTGACCTGGGACAAGCCGGAACGCGACAACGAACGCGTCTGCTGCAGGCCCGGCAGGCCGGCCATGGCCGTCTCGATGGGAAAGGTGATGCGCTGCTCGGTTTCCAGCGGCGAAAAACCGGCCGCCGCCGAGTTGATCTGCACCTGCACGTTGGTGATATCGGGCACTGCGTCGATGGGCAGTTTCTGATAGCTGGCGATGCCGACACCGGCCATCAACAGCACCGCCAGCAGCACGACAATGCGTTGCTCGATGGCGAATTGGATAAGGCGCTCAAACATGGGGAATCACTCGCAGGATCAATGGGCGTGTTCGGCCGAGCCTTTGCCCAGTTCGGACTTGAGGATGAAGCTGCCAGCCGTCGCCACCTGCGCGCCGGCCTCCAGGCCTTTGCGCACTTCGACGTAGCCGTTTTCACTGACGCCCAGTTCAAGATGGCGAGTGATAAAACCGTCCGCGGTGCGCACAAACACCGAGGGTTTGTCCTCGACGGTCTGGATCGCGGTTTGCGGCACGGTCACCTTGGCCTGGTAGGTATCGGTGGCCACTTGCACGGCCACGAACAAGCCCGGGCGCCAGGCGTCGTCGGGGTTGGGCACCGTCACGCGCACGGTAGCGGTGCGCGTCTGCTCACCGAGCAAGTTGCCCACATAGGCCACGGTGCCCAGTACTTCGGTGCCCATTTCCGTCGAGCTGACTTTCACCGGTTTGCCCACGCGCACCTTGTTCAAGTCCTTGGGAAACACGCCGAAGGTGACCCACACCTGGGACAGGTCCGAGAGGGTGAACGCATTACTGGTTTCACTGACCACCTCGCCCACCCCCAAGTGTTTTTCCACCACCACACCGGCGAAAGGCGCACGCAGTTCATAACGATTGCCGCCGGCCAATACCGCGCTGCCGCTGAGCGCAGTCATCTTTTGCCGCGCATTGTTCAGGGCGATTTCGGCTTCTTGCAGGGTTTGCCGCGCCAGCAGGTAATCCTGTTCGGCAGAGATTTTGTCCTGCCACAACTGACGCTCGCGCTGGAAGGTGGTGCGCGCCAGTTCGACCCGGCGCTCGCTGGCGGCCAATTCGCTGCGCTGGTCGGAAATCTGCTGGCTGGCGATCACCGCCAACAGTTCGCCCTTCTTCACCGACTGGCCCAGGTTGACCTTCACCGCCTCCACCACACCCGCTGCGCGGGGCACGATGTGAGAGGTACGGTCTTCATCAAAACGCACCTCGCCCGGCAGCGTCAGCACGGTGCTGATGGCGCGCGGTTGCGCCTGGGCCAACTGGATGCCGGCGGCTTGAATCTGCTGCTCGGTGAGTTCGAGCTTGCCTTCTTCTTCCTCGGCGTGGGCGAAGCCCGATAGCATCAGGCCCAGGGCGACGGCGAGCGCCATGCCATGTTTTTTGTTCATCAGGAGACTCCAGGAAAAATCAAAAGCGGGCGAGGTCGCCGTAAATGCGTTCGATGCGTACCCAGGCCTCGGTGGCCTGGGCGGTCGCCGCGAGGTATTGGGTGCGAGCCGCGATCAAGGTGCGCTGGGCGTCGAGCACGTCGAGGAAGTTGAACTTGCCCATCTCGAAGCCACGGGTGGCGCTGTCTACCGCACTTTGTGCGGCGGGCAGGATCTGCTGGTTGAACGCGCGCACTTCGGTATTCGCGGTTTGCCACAGGTCCAGGGCCTGGCGGGTTTCGGTGCGCAGGCGCAGTTCGGCGGCGTTGCGCAGGTCGCGGGCCTGGTCGGCGCGTCGAGTGGCCGCGAGGATGTTGCCCTGGTTGCGGTTGAACAGCGGGATCGGCATCGACACGCCCACCAGGTTTACCCGTTCGCGCACGCTGGCGTCGTATTGGCTGCCGATGGACACATCCAGGTCCGGAATGCGCTGGGCTTTTTCCAGGCCCACGCTGGCTTCGTTCTGCACAATATTGAGTTCGGCCAGGCGCAATTCCGCGGTTTGCTCAAGGCGTGCCAGCAATGGCGCGGCGGCGGGTAACGCCGGTACCAAGGTGCTTGGCGCAGCGACGGCCTGGAAGTCGGTGGCGGCGCTGCCGGTGCTGGTGGCGAGGCGACGGTAGGCGTCAGTGAGGCCGATCTGGGCGCGGTTCAATTCCAGGCGGATTTCCGACACCTGCACCTGGGCGCGAGTGGCCTCCACGGGTGACGACTTGCCGGCGGTGACGCGCCCGTTGGCGACCACCAGGCCGCGTTCGGCAAGCGTCATGGAGCGTTGCGCCAGGTCGAGGCGTTCCTGGGCGCGCAAGGCGCCGTAGTAGCTGTCGATGACCTCGGCGCGCAACTGGTTGCGACGCTGCTCCAGGGTCAGCGCGGCGGCATCTTGGGCACGGCTGGCCACTTCGATGCGTGCACCGCGCTTGCCGCCCAGTTCCAGGGTCTGGCTGAGCTTGATGCTGGTGGTGCGGCTGTTGCGGCGGGTGTCTTCGGCGTCCCAGGAGGCCACCGGGTTGGGGATCAGGCCGGCCTGTTGGCGACCGCCCTGGGCGATGTCGATTTCCCATTGTGCGGCCGCCAGGTCCGGGTTGTTGGCGAAGGCGGTTTGCAAGGCTGCATCGAGGGTGAGGGGTTGTGCCTGGGCGGCGTTTGCGGATATCCACAAGGCCAATGCCGCCGCCCCCAACAGTGTTCTAACAAAAATTGCCATAACGAGAGTTCCACGCCCATGAAGTCGCTGAGGTTTCCCAGCGGGGGCAATGTAGCTTTCGGTACTTATCAGGGCCGTGGGCGAAAGATTACAAATCCGTTAGCCAGGCTCAGGCATGCACCTCGTCATGCTCGTCGTGCGTGAATCCCTCGCCCTCCACTTGGATCGTGGCGTGGGAAATATCGAATTGTTCGTGCAGTAACTCCGTCACTCGGCTGAGGATCTGTTGCTCGCTGCCTTGGGACGCATCCGCGACCAGGTGCGTACTCAGCACGTTCTTGCCACTGGTGAGGGCCCAGATGTGCAGGTCGTGCACGTCCTTGACCCCCGGCACGCTGCGAATGCCCTGCTCCACCTGCTCGATGTTCACACCCTCCGGCACACCTTGCAGCAGGATATTCATGCTCGCCTTGAGCAACGTCCAAGTGCGCGGTAACACCCAAAAACCAATGGCGGCCGCGACCACGGAATCGACCCAACCCCAACCGGTGAACATGATCACCAGCGCGGCAATGATCACGCCGACGGAGCCCAGCATGTCACTCCAGACTTCCAGGTAGGCGCCCTTGACGTTAAGGCTCTCGCCACTGGCCGCGCTGAGCAAACGCATGGAGATCAGGTTGACCACCAGCCCCAGCAGCGCAATCACCAGCATGCCGGTGGACTGGATTTCGGCAGGCGCCTGCAGCCGTTGGTAAGCCTCGTACAAGATGTAGAACGCCACGGCGAACAGCAGTAATGCGTTAAAGGCGGCTGCGAGGATCTCGAACCGCGCATAACCGAAGGTGCGCTTGCGATCCGCCGGGCGCTTGGCGACCTGAATCGCCACCAGGGAAATTGCCAGGGCCAGGGCGTCGGTCATCATGTGCGCCGCATCGGACAACAGCGCCAGGCTGCCGGTGACAAAGGCGCCGATCACTTCGGCGAGCATGAAGCTGCCGGTGAGCCCCAGGGCGATCCATAACTTGCGTTCGTGGCCGGCGCGTACTTGGGCGTGGCTGTGTCCTGCGCTCATGAAATGTCCTCGTGGGTTGGGATGGGGCGGATCATAGAGCTATAGGCCAGATCCACGGGCATGGTTTGCAAAATTGTCATCTGCGCGCCAGAGCGTCGTTACTTTCGAACGCACCAAAATCGCCCATGCACGCGTTGGGGGAGCGCTATCAGGTATGCTTTTCAGGCTGAAACAAAAAGAAACATATTAGCCAACCTGCTCGATAAGGAGTCCCGTCTTGGAGTTATCGACTGCCGCGTGGATGGTTCACGACACCCGCCTCATGTTCTGCGTGCTGTTGGCGATCGCCAGCATCATTGTGCTGATCAGCGCGACCAAACTGCCGCCCTTTCTGTCGATTCTGATCGGCACATTTATCGCCGGGGTCGGCGCCGGCCTGCCGCCGGAAGAAGTGGCCAAGGCGTTCAGCAAAGGCGCCGGGGCGATTCTGGGGGAAGCCGGGATCATCATTGCCCTGGGTGCGATGCTCGGCGCGCTGATGGCCGAATCCGGCGCGGCCGACCGTATCGCCACCACGTTGCTCGGGCTGGGCAAAGGCAAGTCATTGCCCTGGGTGATGGCGCTGGTCGCCATGGTCATCGGCCTGCCGCTGTTCTTCGAAGTGGGCCTGGTGATGATGGTGCCGATCATCTTTGTGATGGCCAAGCGTTCGAACCAGCCGTTGCTGAAAATCGCCATCCCGGCACTGGCGGGCATGACCACCTTGCACGCCCTGATGCCGCCGCATCCGGGGCCGCTGATTGCCGTGGGCGCATTGCACGCCGACCTGGGCCTGACCATGTTGCTGGGTTTTTGCCTGGCGGTGCCGGCCGTGATCCTGGCCGGGCCGCTGTATGGCAACTGGCTGTCCAAGCGCCTGCACGTGGATGAACCGGCCGATATCGGCGCGCTGTTCAGCGCACCGCCCAAGGCCCCGCGCCAGCCGAGCTTTGGTGTGTCGTTGCTGATCATTCTGTTGCCGGTGATCCTGATGCTCGGCAGCACCTTGGCCAAAGTCGCGCTGGCGCCGGAAAGCACCCTCGCCCTGAGCTTGAAATTTCTCGGTGAACCGCTGGTTGCCCTCGGCCTGGCGGTGATCGCCGCGGTGGTTTGCCTGGGTTGGGCGGCGGGCATGCCACGCGCCGACGTCGGCAACACCCTGCGCAAAGCGCTGGCGCCCATCGCCGTACTGCTGCTGACCATCGGCGCCGGCGGCGGCCTCAAGCAAACCCTGCTGGACGCCGGCGTCAGCCAGACCATCAGCAAGGTCGCCGAAGGCGCACACATGCCCTACCTGCTGCTGGCCTGGCTGATCGCTGTGGCCCTGCGCCAAGCCACCGGCTCGGCCACCGTCGCCACCACCACGACCGCCGGGATCCTCGCGCCGATGATGGCCGGGTTGGCGGCAACGCAAAGCTCATTGGTCGCCCTGGCTATCGGCGCCGGCTCGGTGTTCTTCTGCCACGTCAACGACGCCGGGTTCTGGATGGTGCGTGAGTACTTTGGCTTGCAGTTGAAACAGACGATTTGGGTGTGGTCGGTGTTGCAGACGATTGTTTCGGTGGTGGGGTTGGTGGGTACCCTGGTGCTTTGGCACTTTTTGACTTGAGTGTCATATCGAGGGGAGACTTTCCTCCCCTCAATTATCAGTGATGCAAGACGAAGCGCGCGTCGAGTTTACCGAGCAATTCAAAAGTATTCATGTAAGGCACGTCAAACAATGAGCACACATTGGGAATGGTGAATTTACGCTTGATGTCAGGGTTATAAACTTCATGCGTAACAACCACGGCGCCTGTAGCCATTGCCTTGGCTATCAACCAAGCATCTGCGCCCTCAAGAAACTCTTCTAAAGCACCGACTTTCATCACCGGTACTTGCTGGGCAATTCTTGAGACAATATTCCCATAGGCCGCTTGAGTCCGTTGATCATTCGAATCTTCAAACAGGCTGGCATTACCTTTCACCCATTGGGTCAACTCGTCATTGCCTTTAGCCAACTCGTCCCTGACGGGGACAATACTGGCAATTTCCAAAGCTTGATGCTGCTGAAGTATCCATGCCCAATAACCTGGGCAAATCGTCATACCGTAATAGCGATTTTTGGCCTCGATCAACGTATTCGAATCCAATAGATGCTTCATGCCGATAGCTTCATCCCGTAAGTCTTCAACTTGGCCGGCTGCACACCCAGCAGTTTCCCAGCATCTCGCAGCAAAATCCGCCCGCTCTGCGCTTCTGCAAGAACAGCCTTGCTCAACCGGGTGCTGTTCCTGATAGCCGCTACGCGGTAGTAATCCCCGCCACTGCCGCCTTTATCTCGATACTCTTGCAGGACCCGACGGTAGTAAGCGCCGTATTGTTCACTACTGATGTGGCCAAGATCACGGGCACGACGGGCAATTACCAATGTGCTGACACGGAAGCGTCCGGCCAACGGCGCCAGGTTTTCTTCCCAATGAAGAGCCGAATTCCAGTGCGCCCGAAAATCATCCTCCGGCGCAAGAAACTCCCCTGCCACCGCATTACAAAAGGCCTCCTCCTGACGAGCGCCTTGACTGCTGCCATCAGATACGCCCGTGCTACCAATCCAGATATGCGCCAGTTCATGCATCAATGTAAAAAGACGTGCCGTGGGCGCGTCCGCGCTATTGATGAAAACCACGGGAGCCATAGGATGGCTGACCGCAAATCCCCGGAATTCACTGACATCAAGTTTCCGATGGGTATTGCCTAAGGCAACACCACTGCGCATTACAAGAATCCCGGCCTCTTCCGCGCCGCTGACCAGCGCCCTCACATAGTCTTCATAACTCATTCGGGCAAAAGAATCCGCCACGCCAAGTACGCGCCGAATATCTGCAACCACTTCTTTTATTGGCGAACGGATACTGAAACTTCCTACGAAGGACAGAGCAGAACGCTCATGATCCTGCAGGTATTCCAAGTACCAGTCCTGTTTACGGAGCACGTCCCTTACGGTGTCCATCAGGTTCAAACTTGGCTTGTCTGGAAAAACGCCACCCACGGTCCGCAGGTCGGGAAGAGGAAGTTGCTCGGGCGGGGGCGTACTGAGAAAGAGATAGCCAAAAGGCACATGCACAAGTGCAGCCCACTTTTGCGCCTGGTTGAAAGAGGGAAGGCTCTGACCATCCTCCCACTCCTTCAGCTTTTCCAATTTGACCATCAGACCTTTAGCAACCTGCTCTTGAGACAGCCCCGCCCGCTGGCGAGACCAGGACAGGATTGCAGAGTTGATATAGGCAGTCTGGGACATAGGGTAAATGTGTTCGTCAAGAATGGACGTGACTATAGGAGCGACCTACCTACCCGTCAATTAATGGCCCCAGGTGCCATTTGTAACAGCGTCTATAGCGTGGCGCTTGCCAAACAGCGCCACACTCGCCACCCCCACCGCCCCCATCACTACGCAATACCCCACACAGATCCAAGGGCTGGTTGGCATCAGCGCGATCAGCAGCAACGGAGTGGTGCTCGCCCACAACGCATAGGCAATGTTGTAGGTGAAGGAAATGCCTGATACCCGTACCTGCGCCGGAAACAGCCCGACCATCACCGACGGCACCGCCCCCACCACGCCGCAGCTCAGGCCCGCCACGGCGTACGCCGCGCCGAGCCACACGCCGCCGGCGATCAGGCTGGCGTACAGCAGGGCAATGCCCACCGGCAGCAACAGGCTGTAGACCAATACCGCGCGCCACGCGCCGATGCGGTCCACCAGCAGGCCGGCGAGGACGCAGCCGATATTCAGGAAGACGATGCCCAGGGCGCTCAGGGCGAAGGTGTGGCTGGGGCTCATGCCGAAGGTTTTCTGCATCATGGTCGGGGTGATGACCACCAGCACCACCACGGCAGACGTCAGCACACAGGTGAGGATCATCGCCGGCAGCAGCACGGCGCGATGGTCGCGCAGCACGGTGCGCAAGGGCATTTCGGCGGCGGCCTGGCGGCGCGCCTGCATTTCCAGGAACACCGGGGTTTCGCTGAGCCAGCGGCGCAGCCATACGCCGATCACGCCGAACACGCCGCCGAGCAGGAAGGGGAAGCGCCAGGCGTAGTCGAGGATTTCGGCCGGGGTGAAGACTTGCGCGAGCAAGGTGGCGGTCAGCGCCCCCAGCAGGTAACCGAAGGTCAGGCCGGCCTGCAAAAAGCCCAAGGCGTAGCCACGATGATGACGCGGTGCGTGCTCGGCGACGAAGGTCCAGGCGCTGGGCACTTCGCCGCCCACCGCTGCGCCTTGCAGCACGCGCAGCGCCAGCAGGATCAGCGGGGCGAAATAGCCGATTTGCGCGTAGGTCGGCATGATGCCGATCAGCAGGCAGGGCAAGGCCATCATCAGGATGCTCAGGCTGAAGACGCGCTTGCGCCCCAGGTGGTCGGCGAAGTGTGCCATCAGGATGCCGCCCAGTGGGCGGGCGAGGTAACCGGTGACGAAGATGCCGAAGCTTTGCAGCAGGCGCAGCCACTCGGGCATTTCTGGGGGGAAGAACAGTTGGCTGAGGGTCAGCGCAAAGAACACGAAGATAATGAAGTCGTAGATTTCCAGGGCGCCGCCGAGGGCGGCCAGGCCCAGGGTTTTGTAGTCGGAGCGGGAAAAACGCTGCGCCCGTGGGGAAAAGGTGGCAGTCATGTGCAGGCTCGGCAGACAAACAAAATGGCGTGCAGGTTATGAGCTGAGCCCATCGATGGCAATCGCGACGGATATATTTGTTTTACTCATTGATCGTTGAAGATAACTACATTCCCAAATCAATGGGCTTAGAGGAACATGCCGTAAAACTGCCAAACCCCATAATAACTACAAGAGGAAAGACTCGTGGCCGATGCTATCGAAGACAGCCGCTATGCCCGATTTGCACTGCGTTGCTCCAACTTCGCCGAGCGCTGGTTTCCTGACTCCTGGGTGTTTGCCGCCCTCGCCGTGATCATCGTCGCCGTGGCGACCCTGGGCATGGGCGCCGCACCGGCCGAAGCGGCCAAGGCATTTGGCGATGGGTTCTGGAGCCTGATCCCGTTCACCATGCAGATGGCCTTTGTGGTGATCGGCGGTTACGTGGTCGCCAGCTCACCGCCCGCGGTGAAGTTGATCGACCGCCTGGCGCGCATTCCCAAGAATGGCCGTTCGGCCGTGGCCTGGGTGGCGTTGATTTCCATGGTGGCGTCGTTGCTTAACTGGGGCCTGTCCCTGGTATTCGGCGGTTTGCTGGTAAGGGCATTGGCCCGGCGCACGGACTTGCGCATGGACTACCGCGCCGCTGGGGCAGCAGCGTACCTGGGCCTTGGGGCCGTTTGGGCGCTGGGGCTGTCGTCGTCGGCCGCGCAGTTGCAGGCCAACCCGGCCAGCTTGCCGCCGTCGATCCTGTCGATCACCGGGATGATCCCGTTCACCGAGACCATTTTCCTGTGGCAATCCGGCGTGCTGTTGCTGGCGCTGATCGTGGTGTCGCTGATCATCGCCTACGCCACCGCACCTGGCCCCAACAGCGCCCGGGATGCCAAGGCCTGCGGCATTGACCCGGCCTTCAACCTGCCCAAGCCGCAAGCGCCGACGCGCCCGGGTGAATGGCTGGAACACAGCCCATTGCTGACCATTCTGCTGGCGTTGCTGGCGGCCGGCTGGCTGTTCCATGAGTTCTCGACCAAGCCGGCGATCAGCGCTATCTCGGGGCTCAACACCTATAACTTCCTGTTCATCATGGTTGGCGCGCTGCTGCACTGGCGCCCGCGCAGCTTCCTCGATGCCGTGGCCCGTGCGGTGCCGACCACCACCGGCGTGCTGATCCAGTTTCCGCTGTACGGTTCGATCGCCGCACTGATGACGGTGGTCAAGGGCGGCGACGGCCAGACCTTGGCGCACCACATCTCGACGTTCTTCACCTCCATCGCCTCCCACGACACCTACGCCCTGCTGATGGGTGTGTACTCGGCGGTGCTGGGTTTCTTCATCCCCTCGGGTGGCGGCAAGTGGATCATCGAAGCGCCGTACGTGATGCAAGTGGCCAATGACCTGCAATACCACCTGGGCTGGGCGGTGCAGATCTACAACGCCGCCGAGGCACTGCCGAACTTGATCAACCCGTTTTATATGTTGCCGTTGCTGGGTGTGCTGGGGCTGAAGGCGCGGGATTTGATCGGGTTTTCGTTTGTGCAGTTGCTGGTGCATACGCCGCTGGTGTTGTTTTTGCTGTGGGCGTTGGGGACGACGTTGAAGTATATGCCGCCTGTGATGCCTTAAAAGGGGTCGGTGTGGGAGCGGGCTTGCTCGCGAATGCGGAGTGTCAGTCAGCGGATTCATTAACTGATCCACCGCATTCGCGAGCAAGCCCGCTCCCACAGTTTGTTTTGTAGCGCTCTTAAACCTGTCTTTGTTCCGTCACATTCCGTTGCTACCGTCCTGCGAAATATCTTGCAACATCTCGCCAAGGACTCCCCCGCAATGAGTGATGAGCACGAAGACCTTCCCTCCTCCGATTCCGCCATCCAACCGACGGTAGACACCAGCCGCCGGCGCTTCCTAGGTGGTGCGGCGGTGTTGGGGGTGGGTGCGACTTTGAGTGCCTGCGGCAATACCAGCGAAGCACCGAGCCCACCCGTGACCCGGCCGCTCACGCCCCAGGAGTTGGATAAGGCATTGCGCGAGCAGGTGAAGACCGTGGTGGTGATTTACGCCGAGAACCGCAGCTTCAATAACCTGTTCGCAGATTTCCCCGGAGTGGAAAAACCGCTATCGGCGTTAACCGCCAAGGACTTCCAGCAGCGCGACCGCGATGGCAGCGTATTGTCTGCCCTGCCACCGAGCTGGGGCGGTGTGTTGCAGGTCGGGCCGCAAACGGTGGACGGAGTGACCTACCCAAGCGAAGTGCAATTCCAGCAAAACCTGCCCAACGCCCCCTTCGCCCTCAAAGGCCCGCAGGGCGAAGACTTGCCATTGAGCCTGGTGACACGCGACCTATGGCACGTGTTCTACCAGAACCAGATGCAGATCAACGGCGGCAAGAATGATGGTTTTGTCGCCTGGGGCGATTCCGGTGGGCTGGTGATGGGCCATTACGCCCAGAGCCGTTATGCCCTGCGCCTGTGGGACGTGGCCAAGGAGTTCGTGCTGTGCGATAACTTCTTCCAGGGCGCGTTTGGCGGCTCGTTCCTTAACCACCAGTACCTGATCAGCGCCACCGCGCCGTTTTATCCCAATGCCGCGCAGTCGGTGGCCAAGGCACAGATCGCCACGCTGCAAAGCGATGACCCCAGCGGCACACGCCTCAAGCCCTTGGACACCTCCCCGGCCAGCGCCATGACCGGCCCGCCACAATTTGGCCCCAGCGCGCTGACTCCCGATGGTTACGGCGTAAACACCCTGGCCCCACCCTACTGGCCCACCTGGATCCGCGACCCGCAAAACCCGGATTATTCCAAGCCCGACCTGCCCAATGTGCTGGTGCCGCAAACCCACGAGCATATTGGCGACAAGCTGTCGAAAAAGAACATCGACTGGGCCTGGTACGCCGGTGCGTGGCAAGCCACCCTGGAGCAGTTCAAGGACTCCGGCGGCATCCCCAAGATTCCGAATTTCCAGTACCACCACCAGCCGTTCAATTACTTCAAGCAGCAAGGGCCGCAAAACCCTGCAGAACGTGCCAAGCGCCTGCGCGACGGCGGTTTGGGCGATGAGTCGAGCACCAACCGGTTCTTCGCCGACGCCCAGGCCGGCAAGCTGCCTGCCGTGAGTTTCTACAAACCCCAGGGCAACCTGAACATGCACGCAGGCTATGCCGATGTGGCCTCGGGCGACCGCCATATCGCCCGCGCCTTGAAGGTGCTGCAAGAAAGCCCGCAGTGGAAAAACATGGTGGTGGTGGTGACCGTGGATGAAAACGGCGGCTGGTGGGACCACGTGGCGCCGCCCCAGGGTGACCGCTGGGGCCCGGGCTCGCGGGTTCCGGCGCTGGTGGTGTCGCCGTTTGCCCGCAAAGGCACGGTGGACCATACGGTGTACGACACGGCATCGATCCTGCGCTTGATCACGCGCGTGTTCCAGTTGGAGACCCTGGACGGCCTCAAGCAACGCGATGACGCGATGATCGCGCGCGGCCAGAAGCCCATGGGCGATCTGAGCAATGCCTTGCAGTTCAGCCTGTAGGGGCTTATCCAATAACGACATGCCGGGCGATTTAACACGCGATTTTCCTGGTCAGCCGCTACTGTGTGCAGGTGGGCTTTCATCCCGCGCAGACGGGTTTCGCTGACAAGGAATCGACTTATGTTTAAACCGACCAGGCTGTCCTTCACCCTCGTCGCACTGCTGGTGAGTGCGGTCGTACAGGCCGACATCGAGGTGCCACTGGGCAGCACGCAGCGCGTCACCCAGTTGTTCGCGTACCCCAACAACTGCAATGTGATCTGCTTTCGGCCATGGTCACTGGAGCAGACCGCCGAACACTATTTGAACCAGAGCCTGCAACGTGACGGTTACAGCCGGGCCAAGGTCAGTGTGAAGACCCACGACGGTCAGGTCACGGCGACCTTCAGCGGCGTGCCAGAGGGCTACGGCCAGCCGCTGACCACGCTGCTCAATACCGCCGATCTCGCTTACCAAGGTGCCCGCCAGCTCAACAGTGACGGCAAATGGGCCTACAACTGGTACCTGTTCCTGCCGCTGGGCATGGCCCTGGAAAACCGCAAAAGCATCGAGCTGTTGCACTTCCCTCCAGATTACTCGCTGACCCAGGCCCAGGATTACCTGGAATCGGCCACCACCGACCGCTGGGCCACCTTGTTAAGCGAAAACGGCGTACCGGCCACGGAAACGCCGGCGTACCAGACCATCATCGATATCGCGCCCATCGCTGCGCCGTCCAATGCCGGCAAAGATCTGGAAACCGTCTATGGCTACTTCACCGACTACCAGACCCGCATGGTCAAGGAACTGAGCCTGCGCCCTGGCGGCGCGTTGCCGATGGTAGCCTTCGGCGCACCGGTGCGTAACTGGATCAAGCAACAATACGGGCAAACCGTGGGCGTGCTGAGCCTGGCGCAGATCAGCCCGGAGCCCGGCAAAACCGTCGCGGTATTGGGCGCCAACCACCCAAGCTACATTTGGTACGCGGCCAGCCCCGACAGTTATGACGGTGACGAACAAAAGGCCGACGACGCCGGCTTGAAAGTGATGGGCCAAGACTTGAGCGCCGCCTGCTGGCAAGCCGGCATGGGCCAGAAACCCGCCAGCGATGCCAATGTATTGCTCAAGGCCTGCCTGAATACGTGGCAGGTCACGCGCAAGGAGCAAACGTGTGAGCTGTTCTACACCTCGGTGCGCCAGCTGACGCCCGAGCAGGCCAACGCCAAGTGCGCCACAGCGCCCATCAAGGCACAGTTGAAACAGCTGAGAAATGCCGCCCCCGCGCCCACCGTCACAGCCCCCGCGCTTTAAGGCGAAAAACCGCTTCTACTGTCAACTTTGACAGTAGAAATAGGATCCCACTTCGGCGAATCTGGGGCCGCGCCCATTTGCTGCAAGACTGGCCATCACACCCGCACGTCCATGCAGCCCCGCTCAGGAGAGTGATGAAAACTCGAGCCATGGATAAGGCTAAAACGGCTGTGAATGACTGCCTCTATCCCTTCAAGACGCTGCTCGTGGAACAGGGTTACCCCTCGACCGAGCACTTTGAGGTCAAGCAAGAGGCTGAAGGGGTTGCAGCCAGGGTCATGGCGCGCGTGGCCTTCGAGAGTCGCATGCGCATTGCCCAGGTTTCCGGTTATGCCGTGAGTGAACGTCGCCCGCACACACTGCAACTGTCACCCCGCATCCACTTGTACGATTGCTGGTTCTGCGGCCTGTTACAGCACTCCTGCAACCCGAACGTGTTTCTGGACACCACGTACCTGGAGCTATGGACGGTGCAACCCATCCACGCCGGCAGCCTGCTGACCCTGGATTACGCCACCACCGAAGACACGCTGGCCCGGCAGTTCGCTTGCCATTGCGGCGAGCTGAACTGCCGGGGCTGGATCACCGGCAACAAGGAGCCGCTGAACGCCGAAGGCCAGGCCTTCATGGCCTGGTGGCGCGAGCACAAGCGACCTTAGGCTTCGCCCAACGGACGCAGGCGGTATTGCGGCGGCAGTTGCTCAAAGCCACTGATGGTGGTGTTCAAACTCTTCCAACGGCCGTCCTTGATGCCATAGATGCAGCCATGGATCGACAGGCTCTGCCCACGGTGCCAGGCATTTTGCACAATGCTGGTGTGGCCGACGTTGGCCACCTGCTGGATCACGTTGAGTTCGCACATGCGGTCTACGCGCTCTTCTTCGGTGGGCAATTGGGCCAGCACATCGCGGTTTTCGTAGTAAAGGTCGCGAATCGTGCGCAGCCAGCCGTCGATCAGGCCGAACTGGCGGTCCTGCATCGACGCACGCACGCCACCACAGCCGTAGTGGCCAGTGACGAGGATGTGTTTGACCTTGAGCACATCCACCGCGTACTGGATCACCGACAGGCAATTGAGGTCGGTGTGCAGCACCACGTTGGCGACGTTGCGGTGCACGAACAGATCACCGGGCAACATGCCGACGATCTCGTTGGCCGGTACACGGGCGTCGGAACAGCCGATCCACAGGTATTCCGGGGTTTGCTGGCGGGCGAGCTTGGCGAAGAATTCGGGATCTTCCTGTTTGATCGCGTCCGCCCAGCGTTCGTTGTTATCAAGCAGGTCTTGTAGTTCGTTCATCAGGGAAGCCTCAGGAATGATGCGCAGTTTTGTGACTGACAAGCCCTCGTCCGGGTCACGCCAGGCGCTAATTAGCTTGAATTTTTTGGCGGCCATGCCTGTCCACACACTATAAGCCCCACATTATGAGGATTGGCCATGACTGAATCACGACGTCCCTACGGCGCAACACAGCCCGAACCGATCGATGACAACGAAGACCGCATGGGTGAGATGCGCGAGCTGGATTTTGACGAGCCCGACCAGACCGCAGAAATCGGCGACGAGTTGCCGCGCGGTGAACGCGACCACTTGATGCCCGACGAACGGGTACGCGAAGCCGGGCTCACCGGGGCTTCGACGGATGATCATGAAGCTACCGATGATGATATGAGCCCGGAAACGCTGATCCGTGAGGATGGCGCGCGGGATGCGCAGGAGCAAGGCGAAGACAATGCCGCCGACTACGACTTGAGCGTCGTGGGAGAAAATGACATTGGGGGCGGGAATGGCTTGGATGAGGCGGAACTGGCGGATCTGGACCCGCTGAACCGCAAGCGCTGATCGATCATCACCCTATGTAGGTGTAGGAGCGAGCTTGCTCGCGAAAAACCCACAGGCGCCGCGCTCATCCAGGAAGCACGCGTTATCGTTGACGTTTTTCGCGAGCAAGCTCGCTCCTACAGCTCACGGTTGTTCAGTCGACGAGGGTGCAGGCCATCACGACCGCGTCTTCGCGGCCACCGACTGCCGGGTAGTAATCCCGGCGACGGCCAATTTCGTTGAAGCCATAGCGCTCGTACAACCGAAACGCGCCGGTATTGCTGTCACGCACTTCCAGGAAACATTCCCGGGCATTGGCCGCATAGGCACGGGACATCAAGTGTTCCAGCAGCGCCAGGCCCAGGCCCCGGCCCTGGTTTTCCGGTTTCACGGTAATGTTCAGCAAGTGCGCTTCATCGAGGATGATCTGCACCACCCCATGGCCCACTTGCTGCTCGCCTTCGAACATCAGCCAGATCTGGTACTTGCCCAGCCCGTCGAGGAAAATCCCGCGGGTCCAGGGGTGGCTGAACGCTGCATATTCGATTTTCAGCACGGCGTCGAGGTCGGCCTCGGTCATCGGGCGGAAGGATAAAGCCTCACTCATCAGTTGTTTTCCAGCGCGCCATCAGCCGGCGCATGGCTTGCCAGACATCAGCCTTACGCTGTGGCTCTTCCATTAATAATTCCAGGCCCGGCAGGGCCCACACCGAACCCAGGCCTTCAACCTGCAGCTCGCGGTACCAGGCCTCGGCGTTGGCTTCACCGGCAAACCGCACGGCGGGCAGGCCGATCAGCCACAGGCACACGCAGGGCTCGTCTTCCAAGCGCGCCGAGACAAACCCTTGGACGAAATCTCGCGCGGCCTCGGGCCCCTGGTCCATGGTACCGCGCACCAGCAGCGGCCAGCGCACCGGCTCACCGACAATTTGCGGGCTGTCGGGCAGGCCGGCGGCGCGCAGCATGTCCTTGAGCAACAGGTAGGCCGGGTCACGGGACTGGAAACGTTCGCCGGTCGGCAGTTCCACCAGCACCAGGCAACGTCCGGCCCGCAGCAATTGCAGGGCAAAGCGTGGCGGCGGCACCACCGGCGCCTTGGCCACGGGAGCAGCCTCCTCCATCACCTTGGCAGCCTTGGTCACCGGCGCAGGGCGCGGCACTTCGATCTTGGCCCGCTCGACCGCCGGGCGCGCCTCAGGGGTGGGTTTGACCACCGCCACGGGCGCGGCCGCTTCTTCTCCCGACGGCTCGAACGCCTCATAGGGCTCAAGCGCCTGCAACAACTCGGGCCGCGACGGCGCGGCAAACGGCAGTTCGGTGCGGGGCAGCCAGTTGACCACCTGCATGGCGGTCAAGTAAGCGCGACGTCGGGACTCGATAAGCACAGCTCGGCCACTTGTGGATAAGTAAAGAGCGGGGATTCTACCGCTGTTCAGCCACAATCGCCCACTGCGCACTGACCGGCTGTGGATAAATCCCGCGCGTGATGCAGTACAATCGCGACTTTTAATCGCCAACCAGCCGGCCATTCCCATGATCGAACCCAAGCGCGTCCTGCGCGCCCTCGCCGAACACTGGGCCTTACTTGAGCCTCTGTGCGAACACTTCGACCAAGGCACCCTGAGCCTGGCCGAGCTGCGCGCGCAGTTGGCCGCCCAACAACTGGACAGCACGCCCCAGGACATCACCAGCCTGCTGGACGTATGGATTCGCCTGGATATCCTGGTGCCTGTCGCCAAGAGCCCGAACCGTTTCGAGCTCAACGCGCAGATCCACGACTTCCTCGCCTATCTTCGCAAGGAGCACCGGCTTGGCCTGTGCCTGGAAATCGAAGCCTACCTGCGCCACCTGGAGCGCCTGGCCGGTTACATCCAGGACGCCTTCGACATCCGCGACGGCCACGACCTGGCCCGGCAACTGCGCCTGTTGGATATGCGCGTGCGCGATGTGCTCAAAAAGCTCGCCAACGATGAACAAGCCCTCGCCGCCGTGGCCGACCGCGCCAAGACCAGCGACCGGCAGATCCCGTTGCGCCAGCGTTACGCCGAAGTATTGGCGACTTGGGACGAATACGTCGAGCCGATGATCCAGCTGGTGAACGCCGACGGCGCCTTCGAGCAAGGCGTACGCAAGGTGGAAAACGTGCTGCTGCGCATGCTCACCGAGCAACAGCGTCTTGGCCACCTGGTGGATGACGACATGCTGCTGCGCACCCACGCGCGCATCCTCGAAATGCAAACCAGCGCCCAGCTGACCTTGCGCCATGCGCGGGAGTTGCTGCTGCCGCTGCGTGAAGAAGCACGCCGGCATAACGCCGTGACTCGCGGCGCGGCGCTGGCCCTGTCGGCGATTCGCCGCAAAGGCCTGGATGCGGTGCCGCAAGCGGCGATGCCGATGTTCACCCGGCCGCAAAGCACCTTCCTGGGCAGTGCCAGCCAGGTCGAAGCCTATGTGTATGCCCTGGCCAATTTCGAACCCAAACCGGCGCGTTTCCCCAAGGCGCACAAGTCCCACAAAGGCGAAGCCCAGCGCGCACCGCGTACGGTCAAGGAAATGCTCGAGCGCTGCGAAGACGCGCTGCCGATGCCCGACCTGATGACCTGGCTGCTGGAGCAGGAACCGGACGGCGCCACCGATGAATTGCTGTACTGGTTCTCGCGCCTGTCCCGGGAAAAACGCTTCAAGCGCGAGCGCCTGGAACGTCGCGATTACCACACCCACGAGCACCAGGTCAGCCTGCGCTCCTTCGCCCTGCTCCCGGCCGGCGTCGATGCCACCGAGAATTCTGCGAGCACGCCTTATGCATCTTGATCTATCCGAACTGTCCCAGCTGGCGCCGATCTTTCGCGAGCTGTTCAAGGGTTACCACGTCAGTCGTCGCGACCCGGAGTTGTACGCGCAATTGTCGAACTTCCAGGACCAGTACCGCACGCTGTTCAAGGCCCTGGGCTTTGAGCTCGTGTGCGATACCCGCGGCTTCTACTACTTCGTGCCGGACACTGCCGTGGCTGCCGCGCAGGTGAACAAGACCGCCCAGCGCCTGGCCCTGTTTACCTTCATCATCGTCGAACACCTGGCCGACCAGGGTCGCGACCCGATTGCCGTGCTCGACGGTGGCAGCCTGGGCCGCGATGAGCTGCCTTCGTTGCTGGAGAAATACCGCGACCTGTTTATCCAGGCCGAGGTACAGACCCAGGAAGAGCTCGAAGAAAAAATCATGCGCCGCATGACCCAACTGGGTTTTGCCAGCGAAGACAACGGTATCTACCGCTTCCTGCCGCCGATGCACCGCTTCCTGGATGTGTGCCTGTCGGTGCAGCAAGACCGCGACCTTGCCGCCAGCGTGCAAAGCGTATTGCCGCTGCCGGCGCCGGTGATCATCGACGAAGACAGCGATGAAAAACTGCTGAAGACCGACGACCCGCTGGATCTGAGCGCCTTCACCGAAGAAAGCGAAGAAGATGCCCTGGCCCGCGCCATTGCCGAAGAACAGGAGACCGACGCATGAGTAAGGAACGCTACGGCATCCGCCGCTTCGCCCTATTGAACACCGCCGGTTACAGCCTGGGTTTGTTCCCACTGGAAGAACCGCTGTCGGTGTACGGCGCCAACAACCTGGGTAAATCCGCCTCGATCAACGCCTTGCAGTTCCCGATCCTGGCACGCATGTCGGACATGAGCTTCGGCAAGTACACCCTGGAACAATCGCGGCGCTTCTACTTTGCCACCGACACCAGCTACATCCTGGTAGAAGTCTCCCTGCCCCACGGCCCCCACGTCATCGGCGTGGTCGGTCGCGGCCCGGGCGGTGGCTTTGGTCACCAGTTCTTTGCCTATGCGGGCAAGCTGGACCTGGCCCACTACCAGAAAAACGACACCTGCCTGCGCCAGAAAGAGCTGTTCACCAACCTTGAGCGCGAGGGCCTGAAAGCCTATGAACTCAAGCCCGATGAGCTGCGGCGCTTGCTGGTGGGCGGGCATACGTCTATCCCGCTGGACCTGACCCTGATTCCGCTGCGTTCCACCAGCGAGCAGAGCTTGAAGACGTTCCGCGCGCTGTTTATCAACCTGCTGCACATGCGCGAAATCACCGCGGCCAAGCTCAAGCAACTGTTCCTCGATGCCTTCGAACACAGCCTGCGTTCGGGCAGTGTCGATTACATCGCGGCCTGTGAAGAAGCCTTCCGCGATGTGCGACGCATGGAGCAGGACTACAACTCGCTGGTGGCAGCCGGCCCCTTGGTTGAAGCCTTGGCCAATGGCGTGAAACAGCGCGACGCCCTGCGCGGCAAACTGCATCGCCTGTCGCCGCTGCTGGATTCATTGCTGGGCACCTGGTCGGACTACGCCAGCGCGCGCAAGGAAGAGCTGACCATCCAGGCCGAACACTACCGCAACGAGCAAGACGCGCTGCAGAACGACCAGCGCGGCGGCACCCAGGAGCTGATGCGCTTGGAGCGGGAAATCAGTGGCATCCAGCGTTGGTTGGGCGAGTTGTCGGTGCTCAAGCACCGCTTTGCCCTGGTGGATGACGTCAAGATGCTGGAGCAACAACTGCTCGCCGCCAAGGACGCCCACGATGAACTGGCGGGCGCCTTGGCGCAGTCGCGACAGTTCAGCGCCGAGGACTTGGAAGAGCGCCTGCGCGACCTGGAAAAGCGCTTGAAGTCGGTCAAGCAGCAGCTCGATCACGCGGACAACAACAGCTACGCCAAGCTGCGTGAAGAGTTCTCGCAACAGGATGTCGAGCGCCTGATGCGCCTGTTCAATAGCTCGTTGTTCAGCCTGCCACTGGGCGAACATGGCATCACGCTGGACGAAGACGGCCAGTGGGTCAAATCCCTGGAGCAGATCCTCGATGGCTTCAAGGGCGAGCGCTTTGAAGTGCCGGGGCTGTCCATCGACATCTCGCACATCGAGCCGCCGGCCCTGCAAGCCCTGGCGGACCGCGCCGCGTTGCGTGACCAGAAAGAGCGCCTGGAAAAAGAACTCAAGCAACTGAAAACCCAGCAGGCCGTGGCCTCTGACCGCGCCGCAAGCAAGACCCAGACCGAAGCGCTGTACCAGCAGGTACTGGATGCCCAGAAGGCCCTGGAAGACTTCCGCCGCACCCAGACCCTGAGCGCCGAAGAAGGCGAGAAACTGGAAAACCTGGCGCAGATGGAAGCGGCCCAGGACGAGTTGAAGCGTTCCAGCGATGCCTTTACCGAACGCGTCCAGCAACTGTCGGCCAAGCTGCAATTGGTCGGTCGCCAGATCGGCGACATGGAAGCCAAGCAGCGCACGCTGGATGACGCGTTGCGCCGTCGTCAGCTGTTGCCGGCGGACCTGCCGTTCGGCACGCCGTTCATGGACCCGGTCGACGACTCCATGGACAACCTGTTGCCGCTGCTCAATGACTATCAGGACAGCTGGCAGGGCTTGCTGCGCGCCGATGGCCAGATCGAAGCGCTGTACGCCCAGGTGCGCCTCAAGGGCGTGGCCAAGTTCGACAGTGAGGATGATGTCGAGCGTCGCCTGCAACTGCTGATCAACGCCTATGCGCACCGTACCGACGAAGCGCTGACCCTCGGCAAGGCGCGCCGTGCAGCGGTCACCGATATCGCCCGTACCCTGCGCAATATCCGCAGCGACTACGACAGCCTGGAACACCAGTTGGCGCTGTTCAACCGCGAGATCAACAAACGCCAGGTCTCCAACCTGCAAAGCTTCCGCATCGTACTGGCGCCGAACAAGGAAGCGCTCAAGCATATCGACCAGATCATCCACAGTGCCGGTCAGTATGAAGAAGGCGAGACCCTCTCGGTGTTCGACCTCAGCCAAAGCGCCGAACAGGACAACAAGAACGAAGAAGCCAAGGAATACCTGGCTCGCCTGGTAGCCGCCAACCATAACCAGTTGGGCCTCAAGGACTTGTTCGAGTTGGCGTTCGAAATCACCAAGGTTCACGGCCAGCCGGTGATCCATACCGACATCGACGGCGCTGCGTCCAACGGCACCACCATGACCATCAAGGCGCTGACCAACATGTACTTGTTGCTGCACCTGATGGACCGCGACCAGGCCGGTCGCGTGCGCTTGCCGTATTACCTGGATGAAGCGGCAGACATCGATGAGAAGAACCAGGCAGCGCTGTTGGAAACCAGCCTGCAATTGGGCTTTGTGCCGATCCTGGCCAGTGTGAAGCCGCAGGTGTCCGCCCAGGTGGCGATCGACCTGGAAGGCGGCAGCGGGCCGAACGGGATCTACATTGATGAGGCGGACTGGAAGTACATCCGTCGCCATGATGTGGTCAAGGCGACGATGAATGTGCAGGCGGACGAGCCGGAGCTGGATGAAGTCTGACGGGCTGTACTGAAAGGCAAAAAGGCCGCGATCTTTTGGATCGCGGCCTTTTTTTCGGCTTGGGTTTTGTGGTGTTTTGGCGGGCCTCTTCGCGGGCAAGCCCGCTCCCACAGTTGACCGAGTTTCCCCGTAGGGATGCGATCGAATGTGGGAGCGGGCTTGCTCGCGAAGGCCGCGCCTCGGTTTATTTACCCAGTGGAATCTTGGGCGCCCAGGTCAGCCATTCATCCTCAAACTTGTCGAACAACGGGAACGTCTGCTGCGGCCGTGCCGGGTTGCCCATGCGCTCGCCATCCGGCGTGGCAAAGGCGATCCCGCCGGCCACCAATGTCTCCAGGGACTCGGTACGCACGGTCGCGCCCTTGAACAAACCGAAGTCGAGGCCAAAGCCGCTGGTGTTCCAGAAGCGGCTGCCACTGCGTACCAGCGGCGCGTACTTGGGCTCGATCAGGATGTGCACCAGCACACGGTCAGCGGTCTGGCCCAGCTCATAGCCGATGACTTTGCCGACCGTCACTTCACGGTAGGTGACCGGCACGCCTTCCTTCAAGGAACCACGGCGGGCGGCGCTGAGTGTGAGGCTCAGGCCAGCTTCCTGATGCACCGCTTCGGGCGGCTGGGGCAGGGCGACAAAACTCTTTTGCGGGCCGGCGTTTTTTGCGGCCGGCTGCACTTCGATGTATTGGCCGGTGACCAGGGTCTCCAGGTTAGCCGTCTTCATCAGCCCCAGTTCCGGCTTGACCACCCAGAACTGACTGCCGGTACGCGCAATGCGGTCCGCAACCTGGGTGATACGCGCCTTGAGCAGCACCGACTGCATGTCGGCACTGAGGTCGACACTCTCGATCTTGCCCACATCCAGCCCCTTGAAGCGCACTGGTGTGCCGGCGCTCAGGCCGTCGGCGCGCTCGACTTTGATGGTCACCAGCGTGCCGTGCTGGTTGGCGGCATCACGGTCGGCGTACAGGCGGAAGCGCGGGATGCGATGTTTCAATGGCACGTTCGGTTCCGGCGTTTCGAAGGCGATACCGCCCGCCATCAGGCTGGCCAGGGATTCGCTTTTGACCTGGATACCGCCCGTGAGGCCGCCCGTAAGGGTGACGCCGCTGGCATTCCAGAAGCGCGTCGAGCCGTTGACCAGGCTTTCGTATTCCTTCTCGATATGAACGCCGATCACCAGTTGTTTTTTCTTGCGCGAAAACTGGTAGCTCTGCACCGAACCGACTTTGACCTGCTTGTACAGAATCGGGCTGCCGACATCCAGCGAGCCCAGGCTGTCGGTGAGCAACACCATGTGCAGGCCCGGGGAACGCAGGTCCAACGGCGGCGCCTTGGCACGGGCTACATATTCGCGTTGTGGCGGGGTACCTTTATCGCCTGGGCGAATCGCGATGTAGTTACCCTTGACCAAGGCCTCCAGGCCGGTGATGCCTGCCAGGGAGATGGACGGTTTGACCACCCAGAACTGCGTGTCCTCGACCAGATAGTCCTCGGCCAATGGGTCGAGGGTCAGCTCGGCGCTGGCGCTGGACAGGTCCGGGTCGATCTTCAGGGTTTTCAGGCTGCCGACCTGGATGCCTTTGTACATGACCGGCGTACGCCCGGCCTGCAGGCCTTCAAAGTCGGTGAGTTTGACCTTGACCTTGATCCCCGCTGCGGCGGCATCGAAATCTTCGTATAGGCGGAAAGGCAGGCTCGGGTCGGTGGGCGGGCTGTCTTTGCGATTCTCTGGCGTGGCGAAGGCGATACCCCCGGCGACAATGCTGGAGAGGGATTCGCTGCGCACTTTCAAACCGGAAAGGTTGGCGTCGATACTGATGCCGCTGGCGTTCCAGAAACGCGTGTGTTTGCGCACCAAGTTGGCGTAGGTCGGTTCGATATAGACCTTGATCTCGACGGTGCTCTGATCCTCGGACAGCAGGTAGCTTTTGACCTGGCCGACCTGAATCTGCTTGTAGAACACCGGACTGCCACGGTTCAGCGAGCCCAGGCGGTCGGCCTTGAGGGTCAGGTGCAAGCCGGGCTTGGCGTCGGATAACGGCGGCTCTTCGGAGAGCGCCTTGAACTTGCGCGTGGGCTCGCCATCACCTGGGCTGGCGGCAATGTAATTACCTGAGACCAGGGTTTCCAGGCCGGTGATACCGGCAAGGCTGACGCTGGGCTTGACCAACCAGAAGCGAGTGTTGGTCTTGAGATACTGCTCAACGTCCTTGTTCATCTCGATGGTGGCGATCACCCCGCGATTGCTGCCCTCGTCATCCAGGGCCAGGGTTTTCACCTTACCCACGGTCATGCCTTTGTAGACCACTTCGGTCTTGTTGACCTGAATACCTTCGCCGCTTTCAAAGCGAACTTGAATCTCGATACCTTGCTGGGAATAGGCACGCCACCCCAGCCAGCCACCGATGATCAGGGCAATCAGGGGCAACACCCAAATGGCCGACCAGTTAGAAGCTGGGCGGGTTTTAGCTTTAGGCAAATCACTCATGGTCGTCGTCCGACTCCGTGTTATCCCAAATCAGTCGGGGATCGAAAGTTACTGCGGCTAGCATCGTCAAGATCACCACACTGGCGAACGCCGCAGCGCCGAGGTTGGCCTCGACGCTGGCGAGTCGCCCAAAGTTAACGACCGCCACCAGGATGGCGATCACGAAGATATCCAGCATGGACCAACGCCCAATGAACTCGATAAAGCGATACATCACAATGCGTTGTTGCGCGGACAGCGGTTGGTGACGCTGCACCGAGAACAGCAGTAGGCCAATGCCGACCAACTTGAAGGTCGGTACCAGGATACTGGCGATGAACACCACGGCAGCGATCGGGAACATCCCGTGCTGCACCAACTGGATGACACCCGACATGATAGTGCTGGGGTCGCCTTGGCCGAGGGAGTTGACCGTCATGATGGGTAACAGGTTAGCGGGGATATACAGGATCGCCGCGGTGATCAACAGCGCCCAGGTGCGCGTGAGGCTATTGGGACGACGGGCATGGATCAATGCACCGCAACGGGTGCAGAGCTGCTCATCGGTATCCGCGTCCTGCTTGTTCAACTCATGGCATTCGGTACAAATCAGAATGCCCGCATCAATCGCCCGCATGGTCATCCTCTCCTGACAGCGCTTGCCAGATCTGATGGGGCGACATCACCACCTCAAGCAGAACTTGGACCATTAATAAACTGACGAAGCAGACCAGACCCAGGCCAATGGTGATGGAGGCCATGTCGGCGAGCTTTACGATCGCCACCAGCACACCCATCAAGTAGACCTCCAACATCCCCCAGTCCTTCATGTGGTGGTAGATGCGGTATAGCAGCAGCCCGTAGTTGCGACCGATGTTCCAGCGAATACTGAGCAACACGGCCAATTGGCACAGGAGCTTTAGCAAGGGGATGCCCATGCTGCACAGGAACACCACGGCGGCAACGCCTTGCATACCGGTATCGAACAGGCCGACGACGCCGCTCCACACGGTGTCCTCCGAGGACTGCCCGAGTAGATTGAGCTGCATGATGGGCAAAAAGTTCGCGGGGATGTACAGCAGCAGGGCTGCCAGTACCAAGGCGAGGCTGCGCTCGACCACATTGTGCCGGTGAGCGTATAGCTCGTAGCCACAGCGTGGGCATTGGGCTTTTTCGCCGAGGGCGAGGGTTGGTTTGCGCATCAGCAAGTCGCACTCATGGCATGCCACCAAGTCGTCCAGCGGTAAATCCGACACCTCGCGGGCGTCAACCGGATCGGGCATAGATAGGGCTCTGACTCTAAAAATGGTTAGGTGGCTATTCTAGTGGTGTCGCTCAGAAATAACTGTGCAAATTTATCGGGGTAGTCAGGTCGGGGTTTGGGGGAACAAATGGACGGGGACAAGGTGGACACTTTTCAGCGCCCAAAACAAAACCCCAACTGCTTTCGCAATTGGGGTTTCGGAATTTAATCTTGACGATGACCTACTCTCACATGGGGAAACCCCACACTACCATCGGCGATGCATCGTTTCACTGCTGAGTTCGGGATGGGATCAGGTGGTTCCAATGCTCTATGGTCGTCAAGAAATTCGGGTACTGAGTCGTGGCCAGTTGGCCTCGCTTCAGCAAATTGGGTAGGTGATAGATCTCGGTGTTTTGTGAGCGTCGAACTTTCGGTTCATTTTCGTCTTCACACACCGCAATCTGATGCTCGTTAGAGTAGTCAAATTGCTTGGGTGTTATATGGTCAAGCCTCACGGGCAATTAGTATTGGTTAGCTCAACGCCTCACAGCGCTTACACACCCAACCTATCAACGTCGTAGTCTTCGACGGCCCTTCAGGGAACTCAAGGTTCCAGTGAGATCTCATCTTGAGGCTAGTTTCCCGCTTAGATGCTTTCAGCGGTTATCTATTCCGAACATAGCTACCCGGCAATGCCACTGGCGTGACAACCGGAACACCAGAGGTTCGTCCACTCCGGTCCTCTCGTACTAGGAGCAGCCCCTCTCAAATCTCAAACGTCCACGGCAGATAGGGACCGAACTGTCTCACGACGTTCTAAACCCAGCTCGCGTACCACTTTAAATGGCGAACAGCCATACCCTTGGGACCGGCTTCAGCCCCAGGATGTGATGAGCCGACATCGAGGTGCCAAACACCGCCGTCGATATGAACTCTTGGGCGGTATCAGCCTGTTATCCCCGGAGTACCTTTTATCCGTTGAGCGATGGCCCTTCCATACAGAACCACCGGATCACTAAGACCTACTTTCGTACCTGCTCGACGTGTCTGTCTCGCAGTCAAGCGCGCTTTTGCCTTTATACTCTACGACCGATTTCCGACCGGTCTGAGCGCACCTTCGTACTCCTCCGTTACTCTTTAGGAGGAGACCGCCCCAGTCAAACTACCCACCATACACTGTCCTCGATCCGGATAACGGACCTGAGTTAGAACCTCAAAGTTGCCAGGGTGGTATTTCAAGGATGGCTCCACGCAGACTGGCGTCCACGCTTCAAAGCCTCCCACCTATCCTACACAAGCAAATTCAAAGTCCAGTGCAAAGCTATAGTAAAGGTTCACGGGGTCTTTCCGTCTAGCCGCGGATACACTGCATCTTCACAGCGATTTCAATTTCACTGAGTCTCGGGTGGAGACAGCGCCGCCATCGTTACGCCATTCGTGCAGGTCGGAACTTACCCGACAAGGAATTTCGCTACCTTAGGACCGTTATAGTTACGGCCGCCGTTTACCGGGGCTTCGATCAAGAGCTTCGCGTTAGCTAACCCCATCAATTAACCTTCCGGCACCGGGCAGGCGTCACACCCTATACGTCCACTTTCGTGTTTGCAGAGTGCTGTGTTTTTAATAAACAGTCGCAGCGGCCTGGTATCTTCGACCGGCATGAGCTTACGGAGCAAGTCCTTCACCCTCACCGGCGCACCTTCTCCCGAAGTTACGGTGCCATTTTGCCTAGTTCCTTCACCCGAGTTCTCTCAAGCGCCTTGGTATTCTCTACCCAACCACCTGTGTCGGTTTGGGGTACGGTTCCTGGTTACCTGAAGCTTAGAAGCTTTTCTTGGAAGCATGGCATCAACCACTTCGTTATCTAAAAGATAACTCGTCATCAGCTCTCGGCCTTAGAATCCCGGATTTACCTAAGATTCCAGCCTACCACCTTAAACTTGGACAACCAACGCCAAGCTGGCCTAGCCTTCTCCGTCCCTCCATCGCAATAACCAGAAGTACAGGAATATTAACCTGTTTTCCATCGACTACGCTTTTCAGCCTCGCCTTAGGGACCGACTAACCCTGCGTCGATTAACGTTGCGCAGGAAACCTTGGTCTTTCGGCGTGGGTGTTTTTCACACCCATTATCGTTACTCATGTCAGCATTCGCACTTCTGATACCTCCAGCAAGCTTCTCAACTCACCTTCACAG